>NZ_JNYY01000082.1 GCF_000716785.1 Amycolatopsis vancoresmycina | reverse complement strand
AGACCGATAGCGGACGAGTACCGTGAGGGAAAGATGAAAAGTACCCCGGGAGGGGAGTGAAAGAGTACCTGAAACCGTGTGCCTACAAGCCGTCAGAGCTCACTTGTTGGGTGATGGCGTGCCTTTTGAAGAATGAGCCTGCGAGTTAGTGCTGCGTGGCGAGGTTAACCCGTGTGGGGTAGCCGTAGCGAAAGCGAGTCTGAATAG
>NZ_JNYY01000081.1 GCF_000716785.1 Amycolatopsis vancoresmycina | reverse complement strand
GCCCGGCGATGAGGTGGTGGCGCATTGCCTGAGCGTGGAGCTGGAGAGCCCGGACGGGCACAACGACACGATGCTCGACACCGAGCAGCGGATCTGGGGGTTCGAGACCAACTTCGGCGGGCTGGCGGAGATCGCACTGGTCAAGGCGAACCAGCTGATGCCGAAGCCGGACCACCTGACCTGGGAGGAGGCCGCGTCCCCGGGGTTGGTGAACTCGACGGCCTACCGGCAGCTG
>NZ_JNYY01000080.1 GCF_000716785.1 Amycolatopsis vancoresmycina | reverse complement strand
CAGCTGCCGGTAGGCCGTCGAGTTCACCAACCCCGGGGACGCGGCCTCCTCCCAGGTCAGGTGGTCCGGCTTCGGCATCAGCTGGTTCGCCTTGACCAGCGCGATCTCCGCCAGCCCGCCGAAGTTGGTCTCGAAACCCCAGATCCGCTGCTCGGTGTCGAGCATCGTGTCGTTGTGCCCGTCCGGGCTCTCCAGCTCCACGCTCAGGCAATGCGCCACCACCTCATCGCCGGGC
>NZ_JNYY01000079.1 GCF_000716785.1 Amycolatopsis vancoresmycina | reverse complement strand
AGCAGCCACCCTTGAAAGAGTGCGTAATAGCTCACTGGTCAAGTGGTCCTGCGCCGACAATGTAGCGGGGCTTAAGCACACCGCCGAAGCTGTGTCATTGACACAATAGATCCGCTTGTCTCCTTGAGGGACTTGTGTAGTCGTGTTGATGGGTAGGGGAGCGTCCTGCATCCAGGGAAGCCACGGTGGAAACCAGTGGTGGAGGGTGTGGGAGTGAGAATGCAGGCATGAGTAGCGAATGCAGAG
>NZ_JNYY01000078.1 GCF_000716785.1 Amycolatopsis vancoresmycina | reverse complement strand
AGCAGCCACCCTTGAAAGAGTGCGTAATAGCTCACTGGTCAAGTGGTCCTGCGCCGACAATGTAGCGGGGCTTAAGCACACCGCCGAAGCTGTGTCATTCGTGCAATACATCGGCTTCATCCCTTGAGGGTGTTGTCTAGTGGCACGGATGGGTAGGGGAGCGTCCTGCATCCAGGGAAGCCACGGTGGAAACCAGTGGTGGAGGGTGTGGGAGTGAGAATGCAGGCATGAGTAGCGAATGCAGAG
>NZ_JNYY01000077.1 GCF_000716785.1 Amycolatopsis vancoresmycina | reverse complement strand
GTTCGACTTCGTCACCAACCCGGCCTCACGCGCCGCCGTGATGACCTCCAACGACCGCGCATACCGGAACCCCGGACGAATACGCTTGAAAATCCGCGGCACCGTCTCCACGTTGTGCGCCAGCACCTCCGGCCGCGACCCGAACACCTCGGCCAGCTGCGCAGGATCCGCGTTGAAGTCCGGGATCAGCAGCTCGACACCGGTGCCGGGGTTCAACGCGTGGATCTGACGCACGGTCTCGGCGTACAGCCACGCGCCGCCGTCTTCCAGATCGTCGCGAGCG
>NZ_JNYY01000076.1 GCF_000716785.1 Amycolatopsis vancoresmycina | reverse complement strand
CGCTCGCGACGATCTGGAAGACGGCGGCGCGTGGCTGTACGCCGAGACCGTGCGTCAGATCCACGCGTTGAACCCCGGCACCGGTGTCGAGCTGCTGATTCCGGACTTCAACGCGGATCCTGCGCAGCTGGCTGAGGTGTTCGGGGCGCGGCCGGAGGTGCTGGCGCACAACGTGGAGACGGTTCCGCGGATTTTCAAGCGTATTCGTCCGGGGTTCCGGTATGCGCGGTCGTTGGAGGTCATCACGGCGGCGCGTGAGGCCGGGTTGGTGACGAAGTCGAAC
>NZ_JNYY01000075.1 GCF_000716785.1 Amycolatopsis vancoresmycina | reverse complement strand
GTTGGTGAACTCGACGGCCTACCGGCAGCTGGTCTCGCGCAACGGCGCGGACATGAAGCAGGGTGACGTCGTGCTGATCTGGGGCGCCTCGGGCGGGCTCGGGTCGTATGCCACGCAGTACGCGCTCAACGGCGGCGCCATCCCCGTGTGTGTGGTGTCGAGTCCGGAGAAGGCGGCGATCTGCCGGAAGCTGGGCGCGGAGCTGATCATCGACCGCAACGCCGAGGGCTACCGGTTCTGGAAGGACGAGCACGAGCAGGACCCGAAGGAGTGGCAGCGGTTCGGGGCGAGGATC
>NZ_JNYY01000074.1 GCF_000716785.1 Amycolatopsis vancoresmycina | reverse complement strand
GTTGGTGAACTCGACGGCCTACCGGCAGCTGGTCTCGCGCAACGGCGCGGACATGAAGCAGGGTGACGTCGTGCTGATCTGGGGCGCCTCGGGCGGGCTGGGGTCGTATGCCACGCAGTACGCGCTCAACGGCGGCGCTATCCCCGTGTGTGTGGTGTCGAGTCCGGAGAAGGCGGCGATCTGCCGGAAGCTGGGTGCGGAGCTGATCATCGACCGCAACGCCGAGGGCTACCGGTTCTGGAAGGACGAGCACGAGCAGGACCCGAAGGAGTGGCAGCGGTTCGGGGCGAGGATC
>NZ_JNYY01000073.1 GCF_000716785.1 Amycolatopsis vancoresmycina | reverse complement strand
CCCTCTCAGGCCGGCTACCCGTCGTCGCCTTGGTAGGCCACTACCCCACCAACAAGCTGATAGGCCGCGGGTTCATCCTGCACCGCCAGAACTTTCAACCACCTACCATGCGGTAGGAGGTGATATCCGGTATTAGACCTCGTTTCCAAGGCTTATCCCAGAGTGCAGGGCAGATTACCCACGTGTTACTCACCCGTTCGCCACTCATCCCCACCGAAGTGGTTCAGCGTTCGACTTGCATGTGTTAAGCACGCCGCCAGCGTTCGTCCTGAGCCAGGATCAAACTCTCCAACAATG
>NZ_JNYY01000072.1 GCF_000716785.1 Amycolatopsis vancoresmycina | reverse complement strand
TTGGCCCAGGTCTCGGACTGGGCGGCGATTTCGTCGGCGTTGCCGGTGAGCCCGTTGAGGGCGTCCTTGAGCGGGCCGACGTGCTCCATCAGCCAGCTGACACCGGCGGCGAGGATGGCGCCGAAGGGGTCCATGGCCATCGACAGGGCGTCGAGCGCCGTGCCGACCGCGCCCATCGCCACCGAGGCCCAGTCGCCGCTTTCGATCGCGGACTTCAGGTCGTTGGCGGACTCCAGGAGCGAGATGCCGGAGTAGGCCTTCGTCGAGTCCTGGGTCTGCGCGATCAACGGGTTGCTCAC
>NZ_JNYY01000071.1 GCF_000716785.1 Amycolatopsis vancoresmycina | reverse complement strand
CTCCGAGCGGCCCGCTCTGGACGGCGGGACCGACGGGTGGTGCGCTATGACGAAATCGCCGGCGCGGGACGAGGTGCTGTATCTGCGAGCGGCGGGGGTTGATGTCGGCAAACGGTTCGTGGTGGCGTGTGTGCGCACCCCGGACCCGCGCCGGGCGGGCCGGTGGTTGCTGGAGACCGAACGGTTCGACACGACCGCGGCAGCTCTGCGGGCTCTGCGGGACTGGTTGACTGACCGGGCGGTCGAGGTCCTCGCGCTGGAAGCCACGTCGGACTACTGGCGGGCGGTGTATTACCCGCTGCAGG
>NZ_JNYY01000070.1 GCF_000716785.1 Amycolatopsis vancoresmycina | reverse complement strand
CTCCGAGCGGCCCGCTCTGGACGGCGGGACCGACGGGTGGTGCGCTATGACGAAATCGCCGGCGCGGGACGAGGTGCTGTATCTGCGAGCGGCGGGGGTCGATGTCGGCAAACGGTTCGTGGTGGCGTGCGTGCGCACCCCGGACCCGCGCCGGGCGGGCCGGTGGTTGCTGGAGACCGAACGGTTCGACACGACCGCGGCAGCTTTGCGGGCTCTGCGGGACTGGTTGACTGACCGGGCGGTCGAGGTCCTCGCGCTGGAAGCCACGTCGGACTACTGGCGGGCGGTGTATTACCCGCTGCAGG
>NZ_JNYY01000069.1 GCF_000716785.1 Amycolatopsis vancoresmycina | reverse complement strand
ACCCCCGCCGCTCGCAGATACAGCACCTCGTCCCGCGCCGGCGATTTCGTCATAGCGCACCACCCGTCGGTCCCGCCGTCCAGAGCGGGCCGCTCGGAGAGGTCACGGGAAGCAACGAAACTGACACACGTGCTCGCGCGGCGGACAACCGCCGATCTGGCACAAACCGTAGTCCCGGAACAGACCTCCATCGCCATCCTGACATTCGAGCTCTCACCGCATCACAGTCCAACCGGCTTACCGAGCGGCCCATCCCATCTTCCCAGCCCCGTGAAGCCTGCAAAACAGACGGGAACATCTGACATG
>NZ_JNYY01000068.1 GCF_000716785.1 Amycolatopsis vancoresmycina | reverse complement strand
GCGCTGGCCCAGCCGCGGCGGTTCGAACCGGGAACCGACCAGAGTTACGCCAACACCAACTACACCCTGGCCATGCTGCTGATCGAAAAGGTCACCGGCGGCTCCTACGCCGAGCAGGCTCAGCGGCGGATCCTGGACCCACTGGGCCTGACCGGCACGGTGGTGTCGGCCACCTCACCGGAGCTGCCGGGCCCGCACGCCCACGGCTACTACCGCTATGAAGACGCCGGCGAGTGGAAGGTGACCGACGTCAGCCGCCAGAACCCCTCCCTGCTGGCCGGCGCGGGCGACCTCATCTCGACGGCCAAGGACCTGAGC
>NZ_JNYY01000067.1 GCF_000716785.1 Amycolatopsis vancoresmycina | reverse complement strand
CCCTCTCAGGCCGGCTACCCGTCGTCGCCTTGGTAGGCCACTACCCCACCAACAAGCTGATAGGCCGCGGGTTCATCCTGCACCGCCAGAACTTTCAACAACCCTGGATGCCCAGGGAAGTGATATCCGGTATTAGACCTCGTTTCCAAGGCTTATCCCAGAGTGCAGGGCAGATTACCCACGTGTTACTCACCCGTTCGCCACTCATCCCCGGCCGAAACCGGTTCAGCGTTCGACTTGCATGTGTTAAGCACGCCGCCAGCGTTCGTCCTGAGCCAGGATCAAACTCTCCAACAATGAACAGTTTAATCGAGGCAAATG
>NZ_JNYY01000066.1 GCF_000716785.1 Amycolatopsis vancoresmycina | reverse complement strand
CCCGCAGGAAGAGAAAACAACCGTGATTCCGTGAGTAGTGGCGAGCGAAAGCGGAAGAGGCTAAACCGTTTGTATGTCAAGCTGTCAGGCGTTGTGCAGACGGTGTTGTGGGACCCGCCTTGAGGATTCTGACAGGTTCTCGGGTTGTTGTGCTGGTTAGTGGAACCGCTTGGGATGGCGGGCCGGAGTGGGTGAGAGCCCCGTACGCGAAAACCAGTTTCAATGGCCTTGGTGGTGTTCCCGAGTAGCAGCGAGCTCGTGGAATTTGCTGTGAATCTGCCGGGACCACCCGGTAAGCCTAAATACTTCCTGAAGACCGATAGCGG
>NZ_JNYY01000065.1 GCF_000716785.1 Amycolatopsis vancoresmycina | reverse complement strand
CCCGCAGGAAGAGAAAACAACCGTGATTCCGTGAGTAGTGGCGAGCGAAAGCGGAAGAGGCTAAACCGTTTGTATGTCAAGCTGTCAGGCGTTGTGCAGGCGGTGTTGTGGGACCCAGCGTCGAGGATCTGACAGTCCTCGGAATGATCACGTGTGTTAGTGGAACGCCTTGGGATGGGCGGCAGACCGATAGCGGACGAGTACCGTGAGGGAAAGATGAAAAGTACCCCGGGAGGGGAGTGAAAGAGTACCTGAAACCGTGTGCCTACAAGCCGTCAGAGCCTTCGGGTGATGGCGTGCCTTTTGAAGAATGAGCCTGCGAGTTAGTGCTGCGTGGCGAGGTTAACCCGTGTGGGGTAGCCGTAGCGAAAGCGAGTCTGAATAG
>NZ_JNYY01000064.1 GCF_000716785.1 Amycolatopsis vancoresmycina | reverse complement strand
ATTGGGACGAAGTCGTAACAAGGTAGCCGTACCGGAAGGTGCGGCTGGATCACCTCCTTTCTAAGGAGCACAACACATCCCAGCTTCGGTTGGGAGTGGGCCTGGCTCAGCGATCGAATGTATCGCTGCTGGGCTTGCTCAAGGAATTGTGGAACTACTGGTTTATGTGAACTCCGTGGTGGCGCTGCCGCCGGCTAGTACTGATCGCTTGCGATCGTGGAACGCCTGCTCGTAGCCCGGATGGGGTTCATGTTCTTGGCACACTGTTGGGTCCTGAGGCAACACGCCTTGGGGCTTCTGCCCTGGGAACGCGTTTGTTTCTGGTGTGGTGTTTGAGAACTG
>NZ_JNYY01000063.1 GCF_000716785.1 Amycolatopsis vancoresmycina | reverse complement strand
CGCCCAGCTGATCAGGTGCCCGACGAGCTCGGAGATGATGTCGCGCACCAGCGTGCGGACCGCGGCCACGACCTCACCGGCGGTCTTGACGCCGCTGGAGGCGCCTTCGCAGCCCTTCTGCGCCGCTTGCAGGGTGGTGGCCACGTCCTGCCCGCGTTGCCGGTAGGCGTCGGAGGCCGGTCCGGACCACGTCTGCAGGTCGGCTTTGACGGCGTCGGTCAGGTCCGAGGAGACGCTGCCGAGTTCCTTGGCGACATTGGCCCAGGTCTCGGACTGGGCGGCGATTTCGTCGGCGTTGCCGGTGAGCCCGTTGAGGGCGTCCTTGAGCGGGCCGACGTGCTCCATCAGCCAGCTG
>NZ_JNYY01000062.1 GCF_000716785.1 Amycolatopsis vancoresmycina | reverse complement strand
CAGCTGGCTGATGGAGCACGTCGGCCCGCTCAAGGACGCCCTCAACGGGCTCACCGGCAACGCCGACGAAATCGCCGCCCAGTCCGAGACCTGGGCCAACGTCGCCAAGGAACTCGGCAGCGTCTCCTCGGACCTGACCGACGCCGTCAAAGCCGACCTGCAGTCGTGGTCCGGACCGGCCTCCGACGCCTACCGGCAACGCGGCCAGGACGTGGCCACCACCCTGCAAGCGGCGCAGAAGGGCTGCGAAGGCGCTTCCAGCGGCGTCAAGACCGCCGGTGAGGTCGTGGCCGCGGTCCGCACGCTGGTGCGCGACATCATCTCCGAGCTCGTCGGGCACCTGATCAGCTGGGCG
>NZ_JNYY01000061.1 GCF_000716785.1 Amycolatopsis vancoresmycina | reverse complement strand
CTCGCATCCACTCTACAGTTCTCAAACACCACACCAGAAACAAACGCGTTCCCAGGGCAGAAGCCCCAAGGCGTGTTGCCTCAGGACCCAACAGTGTGCATAGCGAACACCCGACCACCCGAGCTCGGTGCGTGCTTTCCACGATCCTTACGGATCAGTACTCACGCGGACTTCGCTCACCGTCGCCGGCGATAACCAGTAGTTCCACAATTCCTTGAGCAACCGAGACAACACCACGTGCGGGTGTTAAGCCTCAGCCACTCCCAACCGAAGCTGGGATGTGTTGTGCTCCTTAGAAAGGAGGTGATCCAGCCGCACCTTCCGGTACGGCTACCTTGTTACGACTTCGTCCCAAT
>NZ_JNYY01000060.1 GCF_000716785.1 Amycolatopsis vancoresmycina | reverse complement strand
GAGGGAACGCGGGGAAGTGAAACATCTCAGTACCCGCAGGAAGAGAAAACAACCGTGATTCCGTGAGTAGTGGCGAGCGAAAGCGGAAGAGGCTAAACCTCGCACATGTCAAGCTGTCAGGCGTTGTGTGCGTGGTGTTGTGGGACCCACCTTGAAGGGACTGACATTCCTTCGGATTTGCGCAGTGGTTAGTGGAACGCCTTGGGATGGGCGGCCGGAGTGGGTGAGAGCCCCGTACGCGAAAACTGCTGTTGTTGGTCTTGGTGGTGTTCCCGAGTAGCAGCGAGCTCGTGGAATTTGCTGTGAATCTGCCGGGACCACCCGGTAAGCCTAAATACTTCCTGAAGACCGATAGCGG
>NZ_JNYY01000059.1 GCF_000716785.1 Amycolatopsis vancoresmycina | reverse complement strand
CAGTTCTCAAACACCACACCAGAAACAAACGCGTTCCCAGGGCAGAAGCCCCAAGGCGTGTTGCCTCAGGACCCAACAGTGTGCCAAGAACATGAACCCGCCCGGTCCCGCAAGCAGACGTTCCACGCGAAGCAAGCTTCGCAGTACTAGCCGGCGGCAGTGACCACCACGAGTGCACATAAACCAGTAGCTCCACAATTCCTTGAGCAAGCCCGGCAACAACACATGCGGTTGTTAAACCAGGCCCACTCCCAACCGTGGTTGGGATGTGTTGTGCTCCTTAGAAAGGAGGTGATCCAGCCGCACCTTCCGGTACGGCTACCTTGTTACGACTTCGTCCCAATCGCCAGTCCCACCTTCG
>NZ_JNYY01000058.1 GCF_000716785.1 Amycolatopsis vancoresmycina | reverse complement strand
GGTTTAGCCTCTTCCGCTTTCGCTCGCCACTACTCACGGAATCACGGTTGTTTTCTCTTCCTGCGGGTACTGAGATGTTTCACTTCCCCGCGTTCCCTCCACACACCCTATATATTCAGGTGCGGGTAACACCACATCACTGGTGCTGGGTTTCCCCATTCGGAAATCCTCGGATCACAGCTCGGTTGACAGCTCCCCGAGGCTTATCGCAGCCTCCTACGTCCTTCATCGGCTCCTGAAGCCAAGACATCCACCATGTGCCCTTAACAACTTGACCACAAAGATGCTCGCATCCACTCTACAGTTCTCAAACACCACACCAGAAACAAACGCGTTCCCAGGGCAGAAGCCCCAAGGCGTGTTGCCTCAGGACCCAACAGTGTGC
>NZ_JNYY01000057.1 GCF_000716785.1 Amycolatopsis vancoresmycina | reverse complement strand
CATCAGCGCAGTACCGGGGTTCATGGCGAGCGCTCGACTGCTCATGGAGAAGGATGGCCAGCACGCGACCTTCACATTCCTGTACCGCGGGGACGCGCTGCTCCACATGGGCGGGCTCATCTTCGACAGTCAGAGCTCGAAAATCCTCGCATTCGAAAAACTTGCCAGTGAGATGAAAGCGGCGAATGCTGACGGCATACTTGTGATCGCGGAGTCGTGGTTCGCTCTTCCCACCGAGAGGGAGAGAGAGCTGGAGACTATATTCTTCCCCGCGCGCGATCGACTGGATCGCAAGGAAGCGCTGACGGTGTATGCGGCCACACGCGATGGGCGCACAGCTGGGATGATTTCCATGGTCATGCGTGACGATGCTGGGCGGGCGATCTGCGCCGAGCCGGTCGAGATGGACGACCCGGTCGCCAACACGCTAGCTC
>NZ_JNYY01000056.1 GCF_000716785.1 Amycolatopsis vancoresmycina | reverse complement strand
GCTCAGGTCCTTGGCCGTCGAGATGAGGTCGCCCGCGCCGGCCAGCAGGGAGGGGTTCTGGCGGCTGACGTCGGTCACCTTCCACTCGCCGGCGTCTTCGTAGGCCGGTGACCTTTTCGATCAGCAGCATGGCCAGGGTGTAGTTGGTGTTGGCGTAACTCTGGTCGGTTCCCGGTTCGAACCGCCGCGGCTGGGCCAGCGCGAACCGCACGAGTTCCTCGGGGTGGTAGGTGTGGAACCGGTTGTCCACCCACGGTTTGCCGTGGGAGGGCAGGCCCATCGTGAACGTTCCGTCGGTGTCGGGTTCGCCGGTGTAGTTGTACAGCCCGCTGGTGTGCTGCAGCAGCATCCGCACCGTGATCCGCTCGTCCAGGCCGAGCTCGGGCAGGTGCCCGGCCACCGGGTCGTCCAGCCCGATGCGGTCCTCGGCCACCAGCTGCAGGACCAGGGTCGCGGTGAAGGTCTTGGTGACGCTGCCCGCCCAGACCTGCCCGTCGGCCGGTGGCTCGGTGGTGGTGCCCAGCTCGCTGACTCCGGCGGTGCCGGCCCAGTCGCCGTGCTCGTCGTGCACGCGGATCTGCGCGGC
>NZ_JNYY01000055.1 GCF_000716785.1 Amycolatopsis vancoresmycina | reverse complement strand
GGGTGATGGCGTGCCTTTTGAAGAATGAGCCTGCGAGTTAGTGCTGCGTGGCGAGGTTAACCCGTGTGGGGTAGCCGTAGCGAAAGCGAGTCTGAATAGGGCGCCCATAGTCGCGTGGTCTAGACCCGAAGCGGAGTGATCTACCCATGGCCAGGGTGAAGCGACGGTAAGACGTCGTGGAGGCCCGAACCCACTTAGGTTGAAAACTGAGGGGATGAGCTGTGGGTAGGGGTGAAAGGCCAATCAAACTCCGTGATAGCTGGTTCTCCCCGAAATGCATTTAGGTGCAGCGTCACGTGTTTCTTGCCGGGGGTAGAGCTACTGGATGGTCTAGGGGCCTTACCGGGTTACCGAAATCAACCAAACTCCGAATACCGGTTAGTGAGAGCGTGGCAGTGAGACGGCGGGGGATAAGCTTCGTCGTCGAGAGGGAAACAGCCCAGAACACCAGCTAAGGCCCCTAAGTGTGTGCTCAGTGGGAAAGGATGTGGGATTGCCCAGACAACCAGGAGGTTGGCTTAGAAGCAGCCACCCTTGAAAGAGTGCGTAATAGCTCACTGGTCAAGTGGTCCTGCGCCGACAATGTAGCGGGGCTTAAGCACACCGCCGAAGCTGTGTCATT
>NZ_JNYY01000054.1 GCF_000716785.1 Amycolatopsis vancoresmycina | reverse complement strand
CGAGAAGGCGCTGGGCGAGGCCGCGAACAACGCCGACCAGCGGTACCGGCTGGCCAAGGGCCTGCGGCACCAGATGAACAAGGTGTTCCCGACCCACTGGTCGTTCCTGCTGGGCGAGATCGCGCTCTACAGCTTCATCATCCTGCTGCTCACGGGTGTGTACCTGACGCTGTTCTTCGACCCCTCGATGCAGGAGGTCGTCTACCACGGCAGCTTCAAGAACATGCAGGGCCTGGAGATGTCCCAGGCGTTCCGCACGACCCTGGACATCTCCTTCGACGTCCGCGGCGGCCTGTTCATGCGCCAGCTGCACCACTGGGCCGCGCTGATCTTCGTCGAAGGCTTCTTCGGCTACTCCCTGCCCGACGACCTGCTCTCCGGTACCGGGATCCGCGCGACGCTCTCGGGCATCGTGCTCTCGGTGCCGGTGGCCGGGACCTGGATCCACTGGGCGTTGTTCGGCGGGGAGTTCCCGGGCGATCAGATCATCCCGCGGCTGTACACGCTGCACATCCTGCTGATCCCGGGCATCATGCTCGCGCTGGTCGGGGCGCACCTGGCGCTGGTGTGGTACCAGAAGCACACCCAGTTCCCGGG
>NZ_JNYY01000053.1 GCF_000716785.1 Amycolatopsis vancoresmycina | reverse complement strand
TCGGGGATTTCGCTGCTGGAGTCGGCGAACGATCTGAAGTCGGCCATCGAGAGCGGTGATTGGGCGTCGGTCGCGATGGGGGCGGTCGGGACGGCGCTGGATGCGTTGTCGATGGCGATGGATCCGTTCGGGGCGATCCTGGCTGCCGGGGTCGGGTGGCTGATGGAGCACGTCGGTCCGTTGAAGGAGGCGCTGAACGGGCTGACCGGTAATGCGGATGAGATTGCGGCGCAGTCGGAGACGTGGAAGAACGTCGCCACCGAGCTGGGCAGTGTGGGTGCGGATCTGACCGGGATGGTCAAGGCCGACACGGTGTCGTGGACCGGGAACGCGGCTGACACCTATCGGCAGCGGGCGCAGGACACGGTGACGTTGCTGGAGACGGCGCAGAAGGGCTGTGAGGGCGCGTCCAGCGGGGTCAAAACCGCCGGTGAGGTGGTCGCGGCGGTGCGGGCGTTGGTGCGGGACATCATCGCGGAGCTGGTCGGGCATTTGATCAGCTGGGCCTTGCAGGTGCTGTTCACGTTGGGTATCGGGTTGACGTGGGTGGTGCCGCAGGTGGTCGGTGCGGTGGCGAAGACCGCGTCGAAGATCGCCGATTTGGTGAAGCGGCTGGTGACGGCGTTGAAGGCGCTGGTTCCGCTGCTGAAGCGGGCGGGTGATTTGTTCGCGGATGCGGCGAAGGCGTTGAAGAACATCAAGCCGGGTAAGGCTGCGCCGCCGCCGAAGCACGCCGACATCAAGAGCGG
>NZ_JNYY01000052.1 GCF_000716785.1 Amycolatopsis vancoresmycina | reverse complement strand
CTAGGAGCTGTCCTGTAAGTCATCGGAGCCAGAGGACGATGGCGGCGATGGTGAGTTCGGCCTGGTAGTAGGCGGCGCGTTTGGCGTAGCGGGTGGCCAGGTCGCGGAACTGTTTGAGCCGGTTGAAGCAGCGTTCGACCACGTTGCGCTGCTTGTAGACCTCGGCATCGAACGCGGGTGGCCGCCCGCCGCGGGAGCCTTTGGCGGCGCGGCGGGCGATCTGGTCGTCCCGCTCCGGGCTGATGAAGGTGATCTGCCGGTCCCGCATCGCCCGGCGGGTCGAGGGATGCGAATACGCCTTGTCCGCGATCACCGTCTCCGGCCGACACCGTGGACGTCCCGGCCCGAGACGGGCGACGCTGATGCCGTCCAGCAACGGCACCAGCTGCGGGTTGTCGCCCGCCTGACCTGGGGTGAGCAGGAACCGCATCGGCAGGCCTCGCCCGTCGACCGCGAGATGGATTTTGGTGCTCAGTCCGCCGCGGGACCGCCCGAGTCCTTCCCCGTCGACGGCGAGGACTTCGACGGCGTCGCTGCACCCCCCTTTTTCCGGGCACCAGCAGCGTGCTGATGCGCCCGGACCACACTCGAGTCGACCGAAATGATCCATTCGAGGTCGCCGACCGCGTCGTCTTTGACGATCACCCGGTCGAGGATCTTGTCCCAGGTGCCGTCCTTGGTCCACAACCGCAGCCGCTCATGCGCGGTCTTCCACGGCCCATACCGTTCTGGCAGGTCACGCCACGGAGCGCCGGTGCGCAGCTTCCACAGGATCGCGTTGATCACCTGACGGTGATCACGCCACCGCCGCCCACCACCCTGCACCGGCGGCAGCAACGGCTCGATCACCGCCCACGCCTTATCCGTCAACTCACCGCGACCAACCACCGCGCATAGCTACCAGAGACCCAGCTCAACCGCTTACAGGACACGCCCTAG
>NZ_JNYY01000051.1 GCF_000716785.1 Amycolatopsis vancoresmycina | reverse complement strand
AGAGCCTGTCTTGGATCTTGGTTAGGTGGTCCTGGCCCGCTGTTTCTGGCGGGTCAGGCGCCTGGTCATGATAGTGATCATGGAGAGGTTGATGAAGGCTGCGGAGTGCTCGGGCAGGCGTTCGTAGTCGCGGACGTTGCGGCGGGCTTGGGTGATCCAGGAGAAGGTGCGTTCGACCACCCAGCGCCGGGGCAGGATGACGAAGGTTTTCTGACCGACGATTTTCTTGACGATGTCGAGTGTCATCCGCAGGGTGGTCTTGGCCCAGCCGACGAGGTCGGCGCTGGTGTAGCCGCCGTCGGCCCACACCCACCGCACGCCGCGGTGGGCGGCGTGCAGCGCGGGCAGCAGCAGCCGGGCGGCAGTGCGGTCTTGCAGGTTGGCCGCGGTGACCAGCACGACCAGCAGCAATCCTTGGGTGTCGGTGGCGATGTGGCGTTTGCGGCCGTCGATCTTCTTCCCGCCGTCATAACCGCGGCCGGCGCGGGCGACGGTCTCGGCGGCCTTGACTGACTGGGAGTCGATCACCGCCGCGCTCGGGGCGGGATTGCGTCCCGCTTTCACCCGGATCCTCTCCCGCAGCCGGTCCCGGATCTTCTCGAACACCCCGGCCTTGGACCAGCGGGTGAAGAACCCGTGCACCGTCTGCCACGGCGGGAAGTCCGGCGGCAACGCCCGCCATTTGATGCCGTTGTCGGTGACATAACGCAGCGCGTCGAGGATCGCGCGGCGGTGATGTTTCTCCGGACGGCCACCTGCCGCGGTCTCGCACGCGGGCGTGGGCAGCAGCGACTCCAGCAGCGCCCACTCGGCATCGCTGGTGTCGGAGGGGTAGCGACGCGGACGACAGCCCGCTGACGTGGCCTTACCGGCGGCAGGGTACAAAGAAGACCGGGCCTCTGCTGGTTGTGATCATGATGTGGTGTCTAGATCACTAGCAGAGGCCCGACCCATACCCACAGACGGCATCAAAAACAGGCTC
>NZ_JNYY01000050.1 GCF_000716785.1 Amycolatopsis vancoresmycina | reverse complement strand
AGAGCCTGTTCCTGAACTGAGCTCGGGTGGGCGTGTTGCCGCTGGCAGCAGAGGAACTCCTGGTAGATCGAGCGGTGCTGAAGCGCCGTTCTACCAGGAGTTCCGTTGTTATCGTGCCCTATCGCCTCCAGTGCCGCCCGCCCGCAGGTGCCGTGCTGCCGGTTGGCGCCGTTCCACCAGCACGCCGGCACCCGCCGTCATCGCCGTTATCCCTCCGACACCACCGACGCGCAGTGGGCGATCATCGATCCACTGCTGCCGGACCCGGCATGGCTGACCGGCAGAGGCGGCCGTCCGGAACGCCACTGCCGCCGCAGCATCGTCGACGCGATCTTCTACGTCGTGGACAACGGCATCAAATGGCGGGCCCTGCCCGCAGACTTCCCGCCCTGGTCCACCGTCTACAACCACTTCCTCGCCTGGGAAAAAGCCGCCATCACCCAGGACGTGCTCGACATCCTCCGCGACCGGATCCGCATCGCCGAAGGCCGCCGCGCCGAACCCACCGCCGCCATCATCGACTCCGCCACGGTCAAAGCAGCCGAGACCGTCGGACACGCAACCCGCGGCTACGACGGCGGGAAGAAAATCAACGGCCGGAAACGCCACATCGCCGTCGACACCCTCGGACTGCTGCTGGGCGTGCTGGTCACCGCCGCCTCCGTCCAGGACCGCGTCGCCGCCCGCCCGCTGCTGCACTGGCTCACCACCACCAGCTGCCGCATCCAGCTCGTCTGGGCCGACGGCGGCTACCTGGGCACCCTGCTGGGCTGGGCCACCCACGTCCTCAACATCACCATCGAGATCATCAAACGCAGCGACGACACCACCGGCTTCGTCGTCCTACCCCGCCGCTGGGTCGTCGAGCGCACCCTCGCCTGGATCGTCCGCCACCGCCGCTGCGCACGCGACTACGAACGCCTACCCCAACACCACGAAGCCATGGTCCGCTGGAGCATCATCCGCATCACCAGCCGCCGCCTCACCCAACGCACCTAAGTTCAAGAACAGGCTCT
>NZ_JNYY01000049.1 GCF_000716785.1 Amycolatopsis vancoresmycina | reverse complement strand
CGGACGGTCATGCCCAGCGCGTTGGCCTGCTTGACGATCTGGCGCATGGCGCGTTGAGGGTCCCGGCGGGTGAAGTAGTCAGCACCGAGCTCGTGGTAGGCGATCCGGTGTTTAAGAACGTGCCAGATCGCGATGACGAGCTTGTGCATCACCGCGACCAAGGCTCGTTGCCGGCCGCGGCGGGCAGCGAGACGCCGGTAGTAGACCGCGTAGTAGGAGTCCTTCTGCTTGATCGCGGCCATCGCGGCGGTGCCCAGCACGCGTTTGAGGTTGGCGTTGCCGTGGCGGGTGCGCCCGGACTTGTTCACCCCTGCGGACTCATTGACTCCGGGACACACCCCGATCCAGGAGGCGAGATGCCCGGCGGTGGCAAACGGAGCCATGTCACCGCCGGTCTCGGAGATGATGATCTCGGCGGAGGTGCGACCGATCCCGGGGATGGAATCGAGATTGCTCAGATCATGGTCCCGTTCTTTCAGCAGCTCGGCGACCCGTGCGTCCAGTTCGGTGACCAGGGAGGCCAGGTGATCGATCTGGTCGAGGAAATGCCGGCACATGAACGCGTGGTGATCGGTGAAGGTGCCCTCCAGCGCCTCGGTCAGGACCGGGATCTTGACGCGAGCATGGCTGACGGCCAGCTCGGCCAGCGTTGCGGGATCACGTTCACCGTCGATGAGGGCGGTCAGGATGCGTCGCGCACTGACCCCGGTGACGTCGGTCAGGACGCTGGTCAGTTTGAGGCCGCTGTCCTCGAGTTCCTTTTCCAGACGTTGGATCTCCCGGCCGCGATCGGCGCGGATCTCGGTGCGGCGGCGGGTCAGTTCCCGCAGTTCCCGGATCGCCCGCTCGGGTACGAACGAGGCCATCACCATGCCGGACGCTGCGGCGCGGGCGAGGAACGCCGCATCGGAGGGATCGGTCTTGCGGCCGCGGACCCCGCGCAGGTGTGCGGGATTGACCAGCATCAGATTCAGGCCGGCGTCCTGCAGCGGGTAATACACCGCCCGCCAGTAGTCCGACGTGGCTTCCAGCGCGAGGACCTCGACCGCCCGGTCAGTCAACCAGTCCCGCAGAGCCCGCA
>NZ_JNYY01000047.1 GCF_000716785.1 Amycolatopsis vancoresmycina | reverse complement strand
TACTCCTCCCGGCCGATTTCGGCGGATTCGAGGATGGCGAGGGCGTCGGGGACGAGGACGGCGGCGGAGTAGTAGGCGGAGACGAGGTAGGAGATGAGGGCTTGGTCGTTGATGCCCATGAAGCGGACGTTGAGGCCGGGTTGGTATTCGTCGGGGAGGCCGGTTTGGTGGAGGCCGATGACGCCTTGGTTTTGTTCGCCGGTGCGCATGAGCAGGATGCTGCTGGTGGCGGTGTCGGTGACGGGGATTTTGTTGCAGGGGAGGATGGGGATGCCGCGCCAGGCGGGGACGTGGTGGCCAGCGTGTTCGGTGCTGGTGGGGTAGAGGCCGGCTTTGGTGCATTCGCGGCCGAAGGCGGCGATGGTTTTGGGGTGGGCGAGGAAGCAGGCGGGGTCTTTCCAGACGAGGGTGAGCAGGTGGTCGAGGTCGTCAGGGGTGGGTGGGCCGGTGCGGGTGGGGACGCGTTGGGCGAAGTCGGCGTTGTGGAGGAGTCCGAAGTCGGGGTTGTTGATCAGTTCGTGTTCTTGGCGTTCGCGGAGCGCTTCGACCGTCAGCCGGAGTTGTTGTTCGATTTGGTTCATGGGCTGGTTGTAGAGGTCGGCGACGCGGGAGTGGACGCGTAGGACGGTTTGGGCGACGGAGAGTTCGTATTCGCGGGGTTGGGTTTCGTAGTCGACGTAGGTGGCGGGGAGGGTGGGTTCGCCGTCGTGGCCGGAGGCGAGGGTGATTTCGGCTTCGCCGTGGTCGTTGCGGGCGGTGGTGGTGTGGGTGAGGTAGGTGGTGAGGTGGGTTTGGAGGGTGTCGGAGCGGGTGCAGATGTCGTCGAAGGCGGTGCGGGGGAGGGTGAGGACGGTGGCGGTGGTGACGGCTTTGGCGGTGAATTCCCAGATGGGGTCGTCTTGGGTGAGGGTGGTGTCGCCGAAGTAGTCGCCGTCGGCGAGGGTGCCGAGGGTGACGTGGTCGCCGTAGGCGCCGGTGCCGGTTTTGGTGATTTTGCCGTGGGCGATGAGGTAGACGTGGTCGGCGGGGGAGCCGAATTCGACGAGGGTGTCGCCGGGTTGGTAGTCGTGCTGGGTGAAGCGGTTGGCGAGTTCGGTGAGGACGTCTTCGTCGTCGTAGCCGCGGAGGGGGGCGAGTTCGCCGAGTTCGGGGGGGATGACGCGGACCTGGGTGCCGGTGGTGGTGAAGGTGACGCGGCCGTCGCCGACGGCGTAGGAGAGGCGGCGGTTCACCCGGTAGGCGCCACCGGAGACCTCGACCCAGGGCAGGAGTTTGAGCAGCCAGCGGCTGGAGATGCCCTGCATCTGGGGGACGGATTTGGTGGTGGTGGCCAGGGTGCGGGCCGCGGCCCGGCTCAGGCTCGAGGGCGCCTG
>NZ_JNYY01000046.1 GCF_000716785.1 Amycolatopsis vancoresmycina | reverse complement strand
CAACCCTTCGGTTGCAGTACCATCGGCGCTGTCAGGCTTAGCTTCCGGGTTCGGAATGGGACCGGGCGTGTGGTGTTTCAGAACCGTAGAGTGGATGCGTAACATCTTTGTAGACAAGTCCTCGGCCTATTAGTACCAGTCAACTCGACAACACATTACTGTGCTTCCATTTCTGGCCTATCAACCCAATGGTCTGTTGGGGGCCTTAACCCACAAAGGGTGGGATACCTCATCTTGGAACAGGCTTCCCGCTTAGATGCCTTCAGCGGTTATCCCTTCCGAACGTGGCCAACCAGCCATGCCCCTGGCGGAACAACTGGCACACCAGAGGTTCGTCCGTCCCGGTCCTCTCGTACTAGGGACAGCCTTCCTCAAGTATCCTACGCGCGCGGCGGATAGGGACCGAACTGTCTCACGACGTTCTAAACCCAGCTCGCGTGCCGCTTTAATGGGCGAACAGCCCAACCCTTGGGACCTACTCCGGCCCCAGGATGCGACGAGCCGACATCGAGGTGCCAAACCATGCCGTCGATATGGACTCTTGGGCAAGATCAGCCTGTTATCCCCGGGGTACCTTTTATCCGTTGAGCGACACCCCTTCCACCAGGAGGTGCCGGATCACTAGTCCCGACTTTCGTCCCTGCTCGACATGTCTGTCTCACAGTCAAGCTCCCTTGTGCACTTGCACTCAACACCTGATTGCCAACCAGGCTGAGGGAACCTTTGGGCGCCTCCGTTACTCTTTAGGAGGCAACCGCCCCAGTTAAACTACCCATCAGGCACTGTCCCTGAACCAGATCATGGCCCGAGGTTCAGATTCCCAATTCGACCAGAGTGGTATTTCAACAACGACTCCACCACAACTAGCGTTGCAGCTTCACAGTCTCCCACCTATCCTACACAAGCCGAACCGAAAACCAATACCAAACTATAGTAAAGGTCCCGGGGTCTTTCCGTCCTGCCGCGCGTAACGAGCATCTTTACTCGTAGTGCAATTTCGCCGGGCCTGTGGTTGAGACAGCCGGAAAGTCGTTACGCCATTCGTGCAGGTCGGAACTTACCCGACAAGGAATTTCGCTACCTTAGGATGGTTATAGTTACCACCGCCGTTTACTGGCGCTTAAATTCTCAGCTTCACCCCCGAAGGAGTTAACCGGTCCTCTTAACGTTCCAGCACCGGGCAGGCGTCAGTCCATATACATCGTCTTGCGACTTCGCATGGACCTGTGTTTTTAGTAAACAGTCGCTTTCCGCTGGTCTCTGCGGCCACCCACCCCTAGCCCGCAATGAGGCTTCAAGGTGTTTGGCCCCCCTTCTCCCGAAGTTACGGGGGCATTTTGCCGAGTTCCTTAACCACAGTTCACCCGATCGCCTTGGTATTCTCTACCTGACCACCTGTGTTGGTTTGGGGTACGGGCCGTGCATGCACTCACTAGAGGCTTTTCTCGGCAGCATAGGATCACTCTACTTCGCCTCAAACGGCTACACATCACGTCTCAGCCTCATGGAACACGGATTTGCCTATGTTCCGGCCTACACGCTTATACCAGGACAACCATCGCCTGGCGGAGCTACCTTCCTGCGTCACCCCATCGCTTGACTACTACGAAATCAGGTCCCACGCTCCACACACCAACCTCCGTCCGAAGACATTGGCTGATGGCTTTGGGTGGTTAGTATCAAACGCCTCGTCATGGGCGCACATGCTCGGGTACGGGAATATCAACCCGTTGTCCATCGACTACGCCTGTCGGCCTCGCCTTAGGTCCCGACTTACCCTGGGCGGATTAGCCTGGCCCAGGAACCCTTGGTCATCCGGCGGCAGAGTTTCTCACTCTGCATTCGCTACTCATGCCTGCATTCTCACTCCCACACCCTCCACCACTGGTTTCCACCGTGGCTTCCCTGGATGCAGGACGCTCCCCTACCCATC
>NZ_JNYY01000045.1 GCF_000716785.1 Amycolatopsis vancoresmycina | reverse complement strand
CGGAAGCTGTTGCGTCTGGAAGTTCGCAACAGTGAGACGCCGATCGAGAAGAAGCCGTCGTGGATCAAGACGCGGGTGCGGATGGGTCCGGAGTTCACCGAGCTCAAGGGTCTGGTGCGCCGCGAGGGTTTGCACACGGTGTGTGAAGAGGCGGGTTGTCCCAATATTTACGAGTGCTGGGAAGACCGGGAGGCCACGTTCCTGATCGGTGGGGATCAGTGCACCCGTCGGTGTGATTTCTGTCAGATCGACACCGGAAAACCGGCTGCTTTGGATCGTACGGAGCCGCGGAAGGTGGGTATGCGCGGTCGTTGGAGGTCATCACGGCGGCGCGTGAGGCCGGGTTGGTGACGAAGTCGAACTTGATTCTGGGGATGGGTGAGACCCCGGACGAGGTTGCTCCGGCGATGCAGGACTTGGTTGATGCGGGGTGCGAGATTTTGACGATCACGCAGTATTTGCGGCCGTCGCCGCGGCATCATCCGGTGGATCGGTGGGTGAAGCCGGAGGAGTTCGTGGAGCACTCGAAGGCCGCGGAGGCGATGGGTTTCGCGGGGGTGATGGCCGGGCCGCTGGTGCGCTCGTCCTACCGCGCGGGACGGCTCTACGCCCAGACCAAGGCCCACCGCGGCGAGGTCCTGCCCGAAAACCTGCAGCACCTCGCGGCCGAAGGCCCCGCCGCCCAGGAAGCGACGTCGCTGCTGGCCCGGTGACGCACGTCACCCCACCATCCTTAAAGGATCGGTAAAGTGGCGGTATGGCCCTGGTTTCGGACCTCCTCAGCTGGTTGCAAGGACTCCCGGAACCGGGCCTCGTCGCCGCGACCGGCGGCCTGGTGTTCGCCGAGTGCACGATCGGCCTCGGGTTCCTGGCGCCCGGGGAGTCCGGGCTGCTCATCGCCGCGACGACGGCGAACACCGTCCCCCGGTTCCTGGCGCTGTGGCTCGTCGTGACCCTGTGCGCGACGGCGGGCGACGCGCTCGGGTACGGCATCGGCCGCCGCTTCGGGCCGCGGCTGCGTGACACCAAGCTCATCCGCCGGTACGGCCTGGAAGCCTGGGACAAAGCCACCGCGGTGCTCGAACGCCGGGGCGCCTGGGCGGTCTTCTTCGCCCGGTTCCTGCCGGTGATCCGGACGCTGACGCCCGCGGCGGCCGGGACGTCCGGGCTGGCGTTCCGCCGCTTCCTGCCGGCCGCCGCGGCGGGCGCGTTCTGCTGGTCGCTGGTCCACATCGGCATCGGCGCGGCGCTGGGCGAGGCCGCCAAGCGCATCGAAGGCGCGTTGAACACCGGCGGCCTGATCGTGGTCGGCGTGCTCGCCGCCGTCGCGGTGTTCTTCCTGCTGCGGCTGAAGAAGCGCAAGGCGCTCGAGCGCGTGCCCTGATCGGCCGGGTTTACTACATTCGGCGGCATGAGTCTCGCGGATCTTCCCCGGCCGGTCGGTTTCGTCTTCGGCGGGGGTGGCAGCCTCGGCGCCATGCAGGTCGGCATGCTGCGCGCCCTGACCGAGGCCGGGCTCACCCCGGACGTCGTGACCGGGACGTCGGTCGGTTCGCTCAACGCCGCCGTCCTCGCCCGCTCCGGCACCGACGCCCTCGCGCGCCTGCACGACATCTGGGCGCACATGACGCGCGCCGAAGCGTTCCCCGGCGGCGTGTTCAGCCGCGTGCGGGCGCTGACGCAGGGCAAGACGCACCTGTTCCCCAACACGGGCCTGGCCGGGATCATCGCCGACCACCTCGGCGAGCCGACGCGCTTCGAGGACCTGGCGCTGCCGCTCGGCGTCGTCACGACGCAGGTCGACACGGCCGAGCCGTTGCTGATCCGCTCCGGCAGGCTGCTCGAGCCGCTGCTGGCGAGCTGCGCGATCCCGGGGATCTTCCCGCCGGTGGAGCACGACGGGCAGCTGCTGTACGACGGCGGGCTCGTCGCGAACGTCCCGATGCGGCAGGCCCTCGCGATGGGGGCGAAGTCCCTGGTGGTGCTCGACTGCGCGTTCCCCGGCAAGCTGCCGGGCGCGCCGCGGACGTTCGCCGAGGTGATGATGTTCACCGCGATGATCAGCATGCGGAACCAGGCGGTGCTGGAAGCGCCGGTAGCGGCCGCGCAGGTGCCGGTGCTGTACCTGCCGGGCCCGGCGCCGGTACGTGTGAACCCGTTGGACTTCGGGCACACCGAAGCACTGGCGGAAGAGGCGTACACGGCAGCTCGTGAGTACCTCGGTGAAGTCTCGGTGAGCGGACCGGGGTTGTACGGCGCTCCGGGGCTCGTCATCACGTGATCCACGTCACGCCGATGCACCGATCCGCCGGCAAGAACGTCATCGCTATCGCGTAGTTTTGATGACGAATGCCCGCCGATCCCAATTCCCAAAAAGAGACAATATGCTCCCCAAGAAGATTTTACTTTCGGTGGCCGGAATCCTCGCCGGAGCACTGTTGCTTTCCGCCTGCTCGTCCGGTGACGACGGCGGCTCCACCGGCGGCGGCGCGCCCGCGTCCGGCTCCGCCGCGCCGGCCGAGACGCCGGTCGCGGTGACGTTCGAGCCCGCGGGCGGCACGGCGGTGAACCCGGCGTCGCCGATCGTCGTCAAGGCGGCCAACGGGAAGCTCCTCGACGTCACGGTGACCAACGCGGCCAAGGGGAAGACGGTCGCCGGGAAGCTGGCGGAGGACGGGTCGAGCTGGACGTCCACCGAGCCGCTCGGCTACGGCGCGACGTACAAGATCGTCGCGCACGCCCAGGGGTCCAACGGGAAGCCGGTCGAACAGGACAACCAGATCACGACGCTGTCGCCGAAGAAGCAGGCGAACGCCAACCTGATCCCGGCGCCGTCCGCGGTGGCGAGCACGGGCGTCGGCGTCGGCCAGCCGATCGTGTTCAGCTTCGGCAAGGTCGCCGTCAAGAACAAGGCGGCGGTCGAGAAGGCCCTGACGGTCGAGTCGACGCCGAAGCAGGACGGCAGCTGGTACTGGATCGACGACTCGAACGTCCACTACCGGCCGAAGGAGTACTGGAAGGCCGGCACGACCCTGAAGGTGTCGGCGAAGATCTACGGCGTCGACTTCGGCGGCGGCGTGTTCGGCGCGGAGGACCGCACGGAGACGTACAAGGTGCACGATTCCTGGATCGCGAAGGCGGACGGGAACAGCGAGCAGATGCAGATCTTCCACAACGGTCAGATGGTCAAGTCGATGCCGATCTCGATGGGCAAGGACGCGACACCGACCCACCTGGGCGCGCACGTCATTTCGGACAAGCAGGCGAACTACACGATGGATTCGTGCACGTACGGCGTCTGCCCACCGGACCCGAAGGCGTACCGGTCCAACGAGAAGTGGTCGGAGCGCATTTCCAACGACGGCGAGTTCGTCCACGAGAACCCGAACAGCGTGGGCCAGCAGGGCAGTTCGAACGTGTCGCACGGGTGCATCAACCTGAACGACGCGAACGCCCAGTGGTTCTTCCAGAACATGGGCCTGGGCGACGTCGTGGAGGTCACCAACTCGGGCGGCCCGCAGCTGCCGGTCTGGGACCTGTACGGCGACTGGTCCAAGTCCTGGGCCGACTGGCAAGCCGGCTCCGCCATCAAGTAACCGTCCTTCCGGTAAGGGGGGTCAGGAGCTCCGCTCCTGGCCCCCTTTCTCATGCCCGCATCTCCCGCCAGCCGGCCCACGCCGCTCGTGATGCCCCTCCAAACACGAGTGATGCCCGCTCAGTCACGCGAGATGCCCCCTCAATCACGTGAGTTCCGCCTTCAATCACGCGAGTTACGGGCCTGACCACGTCAGTTCCGCCTCTAATCACGCGAGTTCTGCGGAGGCATCGCCGGGCGTGTGATTCGGGAGGCATCATGCGTGATTGGAGGGGCATAAAGCGTGATTGGAGGGGCATCACGGCGCCGGCCGCGGCGCAGTCGGTGTGATCCGAGGCGGGATTCGCGTGGTTGGAGCCGGAACTCGCGTGATGGGGGGCGGAAGTCACCGTCTGTGGCCGGCGGCTCGGCCGGTGTGAGGCATGAGAAAAGGGCCTGGGCCGGGAGACTTTCGTCTCGACCGGGCCCAGGCCCTTCCCCAAGTAAGTTCGGCGGTGTCCTACTCTCCCACAACCCTTCGGTTGCAGTACCATCGGCGCTGTCAGGCTTAGCTTCCGGGTTCGGAATGGGACCGGGCG
>NZ_JNYY01000044.1 GCF_000716785.1 Amycolatopsis vancoresmycina | reverse complement strand
CCATGGTCCGCTGGAGCATCATCCGCATCACCAGCCGCCGCCTCACCCAACGCACCTAAGTTCAAGAACAGGCTCTAACACTGTTTCTCACTCACGACCGGTGCGGCAGGGGGCTCAGCCGCGGAACGCTGTCCGGTAGGACGAGGGGCTCGTGCCGCGCAGCTTGCTGAACTGGTGCCGCAGGGCGGCCGCCGAGGCGTAGCCGCACGCCGTCGCGATGTCCTCCACCGACAGCCCGCCCGCCTCCAGGAGCGCCTGGGCGCGGTCCAGGCGCCGCTCGGTCAGCCAGCGGTGCGGCGTGGTGCCCGTCGCCGCGGAGAAGCGGCGCAGGAACGTCCGCTCGCCCAAGCCGCTGCGGCGGGCCAGTTCCGCCACCGTGAACGGCTGGTCCAGGCGCCGCTCCACCCACTCGAGGGCCTCCGCCACCACGGCGTCGTCGCCCGCCGCCGTGGCCGGGACCGGTGCCTGCACGAACTGCGCCTGCCCGCCCGCGCGGTGCGGGGCCGCCACCATCCGCCGGGCCAGCGTCGTGGCCGCCGCGACCCCGCGCAGCCGGCGGACCAGGTGCAGGCACAGGTCGACCGCGGCGACCGTGCCCGCGCTGGTCAGGACGCCGCCGTCGTCGGCGTAGAGCGCCTGCGTGTCGACCTCGGCCGCCGGGAAGCGCGCGCGGAACTCCGCCTCGTACACCCAGTGGACCGTGCAGCGGCGGCCGTCGAGCAGGCCCGCGTAGCCGAGGGTGAACACCCCCGCGCAGAACCCCGCAACCCAGGCTCCGCGCCCGGCCGCGTCACGCAGGACGTCCAGCACCGGTGCGGGCGGCGGCGCGGTGCGCGGCGCGCACGTCGGCACGATCAGCAGATCCGCCGACGCCGCGAAGTCCAGGTCGCGCAGGCCGGACAGCCCGAACCCGGACCAGCTCTCCACCGCGGACCCGGCGGGGGAGCAGACGGCGAAGTCCCAGCCTTCGATGCCGTCGGCGCTGCGGTCGGTCCCGAACACCTCGCACGCGACACCCAGCTCGAACGGGGAAACGCGGTCGGCGAGCACCACGGCGACCCGGTTGACGTCCATGGCAGCCAGTCTGTCACAAGTTTTGCGGCCGTTGTCATCTCTGACACTGGTTGGCGACGCCGATCGCGACGAACCTGGTCGGCATGACGAACTCCGAAACCCGCCCGCTGCTCCAGTGGTCCGCCGCGATGGCGATGTCCGGCACGATCGGCGCCGTCGTCCTCGAGAGCGGCGCGGCCGCCCCCGCCGTGGCGTTCGCCCGCTGCTTCGTGGGCGGCGCGCTGCTCGTGCTGTGGTGCCTCTCGCGGGGCTGGCTGCTGTCCTGGCGGCCGTCCCGCCGCGACCTGGGCCTGGCCGTGCTGGGCGGGCTGTTCCTGGTCGGCAACTGGGTGCTGCTGTTCGCGTCGTACGCGCTGTCGTCGATCTCGGTCAGCACAGTCGTCTACCACACCCAGCCGCTGATCCTGGTCGGCCTGGCGGCGGCGTTCCTCGGCGAGAAGGTGGCCAAGAGCCACCTGGTCCGGGCCGGGATCGCGTTCGGCGGGGTGGCGTTGATCTCCCTGTCCGCGCACGGCGAAGACGGCAAACCGGTGCAGCTGGCCGGCATCGCGCTGGCCCTCGGCGCGGCCGTGCTCTACGCCGGAGCGTCCTTCGTGGCGAAGCAGCTGAAGCACATCCGTCCGCACCTGCTGGCCGCGGTGCAGACGACGGTGGGCGCCGTCGTGCTGGCGCCGCTGCTGCTGGTGACGCCGCTGCCGTCGACGACGTCGGGCCTGCTGTGGCTGGTGCTGCTGGGGACGGTCCACACGGCCCTGATGTACGTGCTGATGTACGCGAGCATCGGCAAGCTGCCGACCACGACGGTGGCCCTGCTGTCGTACCTGTACCCGGTGGTCGCGGTCCTGGTCGACATCGCGTTCTACGGCCACCGCCCGACCTGGCCGGAGGCACTGGGCATGCTCGCGGTCCTGGCCTCCGCGCTGGCCCCGCAACGCCGCCGCCCGGCCCCGGAACCCGACCCGGAACCGGCCCGCCGGCCGTGCGCGGACCCGCAACTCACGTGACGGAAGCCGTCACCGGCGTGATCAGGGACGTAACTCGTGTGTTCGGGGCCGGAACTCGCGAGTTCCGGCCCCGAACACGCGAGTTACGGCTTCAGTCACGCGAGTTCCGGCTTCGAACACGCGGGTGCGGGTTCAGCTGAAGGCGATCCAGCGGTCCAGCAGCGCGGCCGCGGCGCCCGAGTCGATGGCCTCCGCGGCCCGGGTCAGCCCGGCCCGGAGGTCGTCCTCCAGGGACTCCGAGAAGCCCGTGAACGCCGCCAGCGCGGCCGCCGCGTTGACCAGGACCGCGTCGCGGACCGGGCCCGGCTTGCCGCCGACCAGCTCGCGGACCACCTCCGCGTTCGCCGCCGCGTCGCCGCCGCGCAGGTCGTCCGCCGTCGCCCGCGGGATGCCCACGGACGCCGGGTCGAAGCTGCGCTCGGTGACCTCGCCGTCCGAGACCACCCAGACCGTCGACGTCGTGGTCGTGGTGATCTCGTCGAGGCCGTCGTCGCCCCGGACCACCAGGGCGCGGGTGCCGCGGCGGGCGAACGTCTCCGCCAGCACCCGCGTCTTGTCGGCGTACGCGCAGCCGATCAGCGCCGCGCCCGGCTGGGCCGGGTTGGTCAGCGGGCCGAGCAGGTTGAACGTCGTCGGGATGCCGAGCTCGCTGCGCACCGGGCCGGCGTGCCGCAGCGCCGGGTGGAACGCCGACGCCAGGAAGAACCCGACGCCGACCTCGGCGAGGCTGCGCTGGACGTCCTCCGGCGGCAGGCTGATCCGCACGCCGAGGGTCTCCAGCACGTCCGCCGCGCCGGACTTCGACGACGCGCTGCGGTTGCCGTGCTTGGCCACCGGCGCGCCCGCCGCCGCCGTGACGATCGTCGCCATCGTCGAGATGTTGACCGAGTTGGAGCCGTCGCCGCCGGTGCCGACGATGTCGACGGCCGGCCGGTCCAGCTCGACCCGCCGGGCGTGCGCCAGCATCGTGGCCGCCATCCCGGCGATCTCCTCGGGCGTCTCGCCCTTGGCCCGCAGCGCCACCGCGAACCCGGCGATCCGGGCCGGGCTGGCGGCGCCGCTCATGATCTGGTCCATCGCCCACGCCGTGTCCTCCGCGGACAGATCGGCGCCCGCGATCAGCTGTTTGAGCAGGGGTGGCCAGGTGCGGGGGACCGGGGTGGTCACCGGGCTCAGCCGTTCACGACGGGGACCCGTCGCGCGCGCAGCACGTCGGCGACGGTCTCCGCGGCGGTCAGCGGGTCGAGCGGGTGCACCAGCACGGCGTCCGCCTGCGACCAGGTGGCCAGCCAGCGGTCGTCCCGGCGGCGCACGGCCACCACGATCGGGGGACAGTCGGTGATTTCACTCTTCAGCTGCCGGCACAGGCCGATGCCGCCGGTGGGCTGCGCCTCACCGTCCAGGATGGCCAGGTCGACGGTGCCCGCGTCCACCTCGGACAGCACGTCGGCGATGCCGGCCGCCTCGACGTAGTCCACGCGCGCCAGGTCGGCGGCGGGCCGCCGGCCGACCGCGTTCACGATCGCCTCCCGCACCTCCGCCTTGTGGCTGAACACCAGGACCCGCATCGACTGCTCGCCCATTGAGCACGCCTCCGTCTCGCCGTCACGCTTCCGGCTCGATCGTATCGGCCGAGACCGACATCACGCGGTCGGCTCCGGCTGTTGCGCGTCCCAGCCGAGCGCGTCGCCGCCCAATCGTTGTGCGAGACCGGCCATCCGGGACCGTTCCTGGGCGCAGTGCAGCGCGTCGACCACCTGGACGCGGACCGCGAGCACCCGCGCGAAGCCGTCCGAAATCCCCTGTTCCCGCAGCTCGTAGCCGTCCTGGGCGAGGATCGGCGCCGCCTCGGCGAGCCGGTCCGGCGGCAGCAGCAGGTGGTGCCGCAGGACGGCCGGTGCCGTGCTGACCCAGTCGGGTGAAGCGGCGAGCACGGCGGAGTCCGCGACGACCGGGTCGAAGGCCTCGGCGACGATCTTCAGCCCGGCCGCGTCGGGGCTCAGACCGGCCGTTTCCCGCTTCTTGACCAGGTCAAGCAGGCGGTCGAGTAAACCCATGAGTAGCTCTCACCTTCCCGGGCATCCGGTGTGATCGGTTACGCAGACGACCCGCCGTGGACCCACCCGGCGGAGCGGTGGTGCGAGAGGACATAATGCGACGCGTGACAACGGCAGCTCCCACCATCAGTCAGCGGGTCCACTCGCTGAACCGGCCGAACATGGTCAGTGTCGGCACCATCGTGTGGCTTTCCAGCGAGCTGATGTTCTTCGCCGGACTGTTCGCGATGTTCTTCACCGTCAAGGCGCAGAACTCGTCCGGCCAGTGGCCGCCGCCGCTACACGGCGAGGAGTTCCACCTCAACGTGGCGTACGCGATCCCGTTCACGGTGATCCTCGTGCTGTCCTCGCTGACCTGCCAGTTCGGCGTGTTCGCCGCCGAGCGCGGCGACGTCTACGGGCTGCGCCGCTGGTACATCATCACGTTGATCATGGGCGCGATCTTCGTCGGCGGCCAGGCCAACGAGTACCACAACCTGGTCGAAGAGGGGATGACGATCCCGTCCGGCCCGTTCGGCACGGTCTTCTACCTCGCGACCGGCTTCCACGGCCTGCACGTCATCGGCGGGCTCGTCGCCTTCGTGTACCTGCTCATCCGCACGAAACTGAGCAAGTTCACGCCCGCCCAGGCCACGTCGGCGATCGTCGTGTCCTACTACTGGCACTTCGTCGACATCGTGTGGGTCGGCCTGTTCGGTGTGATCTACCTCCTTCCGTAGGTCCGCCCAGCCGCCACCACCATCACCATCGGCCTGAACTGACAGCAAGGGTTGCCGCAAGATGACCACCAGCACGAAATCCTCGGAGCGCCGCTACCGCGCGCGGTCGAAGCTGCGGAGGCGGTTCGCCGGCCTGCTCGCGCTCGGCATCGCGCTGGTGGGCGCCGGCGCCCTGTACGCCGTGTTCGCCCCGGAGCCGCAGACCGCGCAGGCCCAGGGCACGCCGGCGCAGCTGCGCCTCGGCGAGCAGGTCTACAACAACACCTGCATCGCGTGCCACGGCGCCAACCTCGAGGGCGTGCAGGACCGCGGGCCGAGCCTGATCGGCATCGGCGACGCCGCGGTGTACTTCCAGACCTCTTCGGGCCGCATGCCCGCCGCGCGCCAGGAGGCGCAGGCCGAGCGCAAGCCGCCGAAGCTGACCGAGGCCGAGATCGACGCGGTCGGCGCCTACATCCAGGCGCACGGCGGCGGCGTCCAGCGTCCCGCGGAGAAGGGCGAGGCCCTGCGCGGCAACGACCCGGCCCGCGGTGGCGAGCTGTTCCGCCTCAACTGCGCGTCGTGCCACAACTTCACCGGCCGCGGGGGCGCGCTGTCCGCCGGCAAGTACGCGCCGAACCTGGACCCGGCCAGCGAAGAGCAGATCTACACGGCCATGCTGACCGGCCCGCAGAACATGCCGAAGTTCTCCGACCGGCAGCTGTCGCCGCAGGAGAAGAAGGACATCGTCGCCTACGTGAAGTCGGTGTCGGACGGCAACAATGACCCGGGTGGGAACGGCCTCGGCGGGGTCGGCCCCGCTTCGGAGGGCGTGATCGCCTTTATCGTCGGGATCGCCGCGCTGATCGGCGTGACGTTGTGGATTGGATCGAAGGCATGAGTGCCGAGGGGCCGAAGCCGCCGACGGAGGCGGAGCTGGCTGAGATGGACCGCGACCAGCTGGTCAAGCTGGGTGGGGCGCTCGACGGCGTCGAGATCGTCGAGTACCCGACCCCGTGGCCCGTGGAGGGCACCCGGGCGGAGAAGCGGGCCGAGCGCCTGGTCGCGTTCTGGTTCGGGCTGTCCGCGCTGGCCGGGATCGGGTTCGTCGTCTCGCTGATCTGGTGGCCGTGGAAGTACGAGGCGCCGGACAACGAGAACGGCCACTTCTGGTACAGCCTCTACACCCCGATGCTCGGCATCACGCTCGGCCTGGCCATCCTCGGCCTGGGCATCGGCGTGATCCTCTACACGAAGAAGTTCGTGCCCGCCGAGGTCGCGGTGCAGCAGCGGACCGACGCGGACGGTGCCGGGTCGGCCGAGGTCGACCGCGCGACGATCCTCGCGCACCTGGCCGACGCCGGGAACCGCAGCACCATCGCCCGCCGGTCGCTGATCAAGCGCTCGGCGATCGCCGGGGCCGGCGCGCTGGGCCTCGCGGCCGCCGCGCTGCCGGTCGCGTCCTTCATCAAGAACCCGTGGAAGGACAGCGAGTCCCGCGACTCGCTGTGGCACACCGGCTGGCAGCCCCTCTACCCGGGCGAGAAGGTGTACCTGCGCCGCAACACCGGCAAGCCCATCGAGGATCCCAAGGACGTCAGCCTGGTGAAGGCCGAGGACCTGGACGCCGGCGCGATGGAGACGGTGTTCCCGTACCACAAGGACTCGGAAAAGACCCCGGAGGCACTGGCCGCGGCGCTGACCCGCGTCGACAACCCGGTCATGCTGATCCGCCTGCGCCCGACCGACGCCGCGAAGGTGGTCAAGCGGGCCGGCCAGGAGGACTTCAACTTCGGCGACTACTACGCGTACACGAAGATCTGCAGCCACGTCGGCTGCCCGACCTCCCTGTACGAGCAGCGGACCAACCGCATCCTGTGCCCGTGCCACCAGTCGCAGTTCGACGCCCTCCACTACGGCAAGCCGATCTTCGGCCCGGCGACGCGGCCGCTGGCCCAGTTACCGATCACGGTGGACGAAGAGGGATACTTGTACGCGCGAGGCGACTTCATCGAGGCCATCGGTCCGGCCTTTTGGGAGCGTAAGTCATGAGTTCACTCACCACGCCGACCAAGGGGTCGAGCCCGGTCGAGAAGGCGCTGGGCGAGGCCGCGAACAACGCCGACCAGCGGTACCGGCTGGCCAAGGGCCTGCGGCACCAGATGAACAAGGTGTTCCCGACCCACTG
>NZ_JNYY01000043.1 GCF_000716785.1 Amycolatopsis vancoresmycina | reverse complement strand
TGGCCACCCGCTACGCCAAACGCGCCGCCTACTACCAGGCCGAACTCACCATCGCCGCCATCGTCCTCTGGCTCCGATGACTTACAGGACAGCTCCTAGTCGTGGAACGCGTGCTCCGGCGCCGGGAACTCCCCGCGCCGGACGTCCTCGGCGAACGCCGTCGCCGCGTTCTGCAGCACCGTGGCGACGTCGGCGTAGCGCTTGACGAACCGCGGTGCCTTGCCGCGCCGCAGCCCGGCCATGTCCTGCCAGACGAGCACCTGCGCGTCGCAGTCCGGGCCGGCGCCGATGCCGACCGTCGGGATCTTCAGCTCCGCGGTGACGCGCTTGGCCGCTTCGGCGGGCACCATCTCCATCACCACCGCGAACGCCCCGGCCTCCTGCAGCGCCAGCGCGTCGGCGAGCAGCACGTCCGCCGCTTCGCCGCGCCCCTGCACCCGGTAGCCGCCGAGGTTGTGTTCACTCTGCGGGGTGAACCCGATGTGGCCCATCACCGGCACGCCGGCCGAGGTCAGCGCCTCGACGTGCGCGGCGAACCGGCGGCCGCCTTCGAGCTTGACGGCGTGCGCGCGGCCCTCTTTCATGAACCGGACCGAGGTTTCCAGCGCTTGCTGCGGCGAGAGCTGGTAGGAGCCGAAGGGCAGGTCGGCGACCACGAGCGCGCGTTTGACCGACCGGGTGACCGCCCGGACCAGCGGCAGCAGCTCGTCGACCGTCACCGGCAGCGAGGTGTCGTAGCCGAACACGTTGTTGGCCGCGGAGTCGCCGACGAGCAGCACGGGGATCCCGGCCTCGTCGAACAGGGCGGCGGTGTACATGTCGTAGGCGGTGAGCATGGGCCACGGTTCGCCGCGTTCCTTGAGCTCACGCAGGTGGTGGACACGGACCTTCCGGCCCGCGGCCGGCTTGGCGGCGGGTCCGGTGCCGTAGGGGGCGGGTTCTTCGGCGCTGGCAGACATCGTCGTCGACCGTCCTTCCCTCGAGGCCTCGGTGAGGTCCCCGGGTCGTGGAACAGAGGCGTCTCACAGAGTGACACGCCCCCGTACCGGCCCCAACCGCCTGCGACCAGCTTCACACCCCCGAGGACCATGGGCCGTCAGCCTTGAGGTTGATGTCCGGGGACAACCAATCCGGGTTCACTTACGTCAAGAAGAGGGCATGACCACCGAACGGCCGCGAAAGGCGACGAAAGCACCCATGGGAAACCTCGCGAGCTCGCGTCCGCGCCTTCCCGTCTGGAAGGCGAAGGCCGGCGGCATCGTCGCGACCGTGGTCCAGCTGGCCGCCGTGTTCTCGGTGATCCTGCTGTTCACCAACGGCGCGCACGGCCGCCTCCTCAACGGCATCGACATGGCGTTCTCCGCCCTCAGCGTGCCGACCAGCGCGAGCCTGGTCATGGTCCTGCTGCTGGTCGTCCTGGGCGGCGCCCTGCGGCGGCGCAAGAAGGCGGCGCTGTACACGCTGGTGCTGTTCCAGGTCGGCGGGCTGCTGATCACCCTGGCCCTGCAGGCGACGCTGCTGTGGTCGCCCGAGCTGCTCTCGCTCGGGTCGAAGCAGGTGCGGCACATCCCGGTCCAGCTGTGGGCCCTCACCGCGGCCGACGTGCTGTCGGTGGGCCTGATCGTGTTCCTCCTCGCGCTGCGCCCGGCCTTCCCGGCCCGGCTCGCGCCGAGCGCCTGGCGCGACGGCCTGACCATGCTGTTCGGCGGCTTCGCCGTGGTCATCCTGGTCGGCTGGGGGCTGGCGGAGGCGTTCCCGGGCCACCTCGGCGACTCGTGGGAGCGGTTCGCCTGGGTCGTCAACCACGCCACCGGCGAGAACCTGCAGCTGCGCCGGATCGGTGTCGGCGAGGGGCCGGGCTGGCTCGACGTCTTCCTCGACCTCAGCGCGACCGCGGTCGCCACCGGAGCGCTGTACATGCTCTTCCGCGGCGTACGCAGCCGCGGCCTGCGTACGGACGACGAGGAGCTCCGCCTGCGCCGCCTGCTCGCCGACCACGGCGAGGACGACTCCCTCGGCTACTTCGCGACCCGGCGTGACAAGAGCGTCGTCTTCGCGCCGAACGGCCGCGCGGCGGTCACCTACCGCGTCCTCGGCGGCACCAGCGTCGCCAGCGCCGACCCGGTCGGCGACCCGGAGGCGTGGCCCGACGCGGTCCGCGCGTGGCTCGACGAGACGCGCACGTACGGCTGGACACCGGGCGTGCTCGGGGCGAGCGAACGCGGCGCGAAGGTGTACACCGACGCCGGGCTGCGCGCCCTGGAAATCGGCGACGAAGCGGTCCTCGACGTCCGCGAGTTCAGCCTGGCCGGCCCGGAGCGGCGCTCGGTGCGCCAGGCCGTCAAGCGCATCGAACGGGCCGGGTACACCTCGCGGGTCCGCCGTCACGGCGAGATCCCCGCGGCCGAGATGACCGAGCTGCTCTGGCGGGCGCAGGCCTGGCGCGGCGCGGAGACCGAACGCGGGTTCTCGATGGCGCTGGGCCGGCTCGGCGACGCCAGCGACGGCCGCAGCGTGATGGTCGAGGCGTACGACGCCCACGGCGAGCTGCGCGGGCTGCTGTCGTTCGTCCCCTGGGGCCGCCGCGGGCTGTCGCTGGACCTCATGCGCCGCGACCGCGACGCCGAGAACGGCCTCAACGAGTACATGATCGCCGAGGTCGTCGCGGCCGCGCAGCACCTGGGCGCCCAGCGGATCTCGCTCAACTTCGCGATGTTCCGCGCGGTGTTCTCCGAGGGCGAGCGGATCGGCGCCGGCCCGGTGCTGCGGGCCTGGCGCGGCATCCTGAGCGTGTTCTCGCGGTTCTTCCAGCTGGAGTCGCTGTACCGGTCCAACGCCAAGTACGGGCCGGACTGGGAGCCGCGGTTCCTCTGCTACTCCTCGGCCCGGCGGCTGCCGCGGGTCGGCATCGTCGCGGGCGCGCTCGAAGGGTTCGTCCCGACCGGACGGTCGCGGTCGCTGCGGCTGGAGACGGTCGGCGAGGACTTCGTCGCCCGCGTCCGGGAAATCGAGGAGTCGGCGGCGGCCCCGGCGCCGAAGGCGGTGCGGCGGCCCGAGCAGGTCCGCGTCCGCATCGCCAAGCTCGGCAAGCTGCGCGAGGCCGGCATCGACCCGTACCCGGTCGGGTTCCGGCGCGACGACCACATCGGCGACGTCGTGGCGAAGTTCGGCGCGCTGACCCCGGACACCGCCACCGGGCACCGCGTCCGGATCGCCGGGCGCGTGCTGAACCTGCGCGTCCTCGGCGGCCTGTGCTTCGCGCGCATCAAGGACTTCAGCGGCGAGATCCAGCTGATGCTCGAGGCGGGCGAACTCGACCTCGCCGGCTGGCGGACCGGCGTCGACCTCGGCGACCACGTCGGCGTCAGTGGCCAGGTCGTGACGTCGAAGCGGGGCGAGCTCTCGGTGCTCGTGGACGAGTGGACGGTCACCGCGAAGTGCCTGCACCCGTTGCCCGACAAGCGGAAGGGCCTCACCGACCCGGAGACGCGGGTCCGGCAGCGCTACCTCGACCTGGCGGTCAACCCGGACTCGACGAACATGCTGCGGCTGCGGTCCACGGTGGTCCGCGCGGTCCGCGACCGGCTGCACCACGCCGACTACCTCGAGGTCGAGACGCCGATGCTGCAGACCGTCCACGGTGGCGCGAACGCCCGGCCGTTCGTCACCCACATCAACGCCTACGACATGCGGATGTACCTGCGGATCGCGCCCGAGTTGTACCTCAAGCGGCTGTGCGTGGCCGGCGTCGAGCGCGTCTTCGAGCTCAACCGCAACTTCCGCAACGAAGGCGTGGACGCGACGCACAACCCCGAGTTCACGATGCTCGAGGCGTACCAGGCGTATGCGGACTACGACACGATGCGGGTGCTGACCCGCGAGCTCGTCCAGCACGCGGCCGAAGCGGCGTACGGCGGCCAGGTCGTGCGAAGGCCCGACGCCGACGGCAAGGTCGTCGAGCACGACATCTCGGGCGACTGGCCGGTGGTCCCGGTGCACGAAGCCGTTTCGGCGGTGTTCGGCGAGCAGATCGATTCCGGGACGCCGGTGGCCGACCTGCGCCGGCTGTGCGCCGCCGCGGGCGTGCCGGTGGGGGAGGACCCGAGCCACGGCGACCTGGTGCTCAAGGCGTTCGAGCACCTCGTCGAGGGCGCGACCGTGCTGCCGACGTTCTACACCGACTACCCGACCGACGTCTCGCCGCTGACCCGCCAGCACCGCGCGGACCCGCGGCTGGCCGAGCGCTGGGACCTGATCGCGTTCGGCTCCGAGGTCGGCACGGCCTACACCGAGCTGACCGACCCGATCGAACAGCGGCGCCGGCTGGAGGCGCAGTCGCTGCGCGCGGCCAGCGGCGACGTCGAGGCGATGGAACTGGACGAGGACTTCCTGCTGGCCCTGGAGCACGGAATGCCGCCCACCGGCGGCCTCGGCCTGGGCGTCGACCGGCTGCTCATGATGCTCACGGGTGCCTCCATCCGCCAGACAGTCCTGTTCCCCTTCGTCCGTCCGCAGGCATAACGGATCGGTCGACCTGGTCACGGTGACTCGGCCGGGGCCGGGGAGGTCGCTTACTGTGTGCCTCGTGCGCACGGCTCGGATCGCCTCGGCCCTTCTGATAGGGGTGGCCGTCCTCTCGTATTCGGGCTGGCTGCTGGAATTCGTCCTGCCCACGGGCGTCTCCCCGGTGCGAGACCCGGCTGAGGCGCTGCTCTTCGGGCCGCCGGTGTTCCGGATCCTGCTCGCGATCTCGGGCGTGGCGTTCCTGCTCGCCGGGCCCCCGCTGCACCGGCTCGGCCCGGTCCAGTGGTCGGCGCGGCTCAGCTCGATCTCGGTGAGCGCGTTCGGCCTCGGCGTGCTGCTCCAGGCCGCCTATCCCGAGCGCAGCGACGTGTGGTCGGCGCTGCTCAGCCTCGTCCTCGTCGGCGGGGTGATCAGCCTGATCCTGTGGTGGCCGCCCGGCTGGCGCGCGCTCGCGGTCGCCGGGCTGGTGGTGGTGCTGGCGACCTGGCTGGCCGTGGTGCTGGCCCGGCAGCTGGACACGTTCGAGGGCGTGTTCACGCGGGTCCAGCTGGTGGTCCGCGCCGCGCTGTACAGCATCGGCGGGGCGTACGCCTTCGTGAAGCCGGCGCCCCGCCACGCGCACCGGTAGCGAAATTGTCGGTGCCGGGTGGCACGATCGCCGCACACACCCTCTAGGCGGGAGAGATGACATGGCGGGAAACGTGCGCCCGGTGGCCGACGAGCGTGACGGGCTGCTGAGCTTCCTGGAGCAGCAGCGGTACGTGCTCAGGCTGGCGGCCTACGGATTGACCGACGAGCAGGCGAGACTCGCTTCGACGAAGAGCACGCTGTCGGTGGGCGGGCTGATCAAGCACGTGGCGAGCACCGAGTACGGCTGGATGGACACGGTGCAGCAGGTGCCGCAGAAGCCGTTCGCGGAGGGCGTGGCGGAGTACGAAGCGGCGCACCGGATGGGCCCGGACGAGACCCTGGACGGCCTGCTGGCCCGCTACGACGAGGTGGCGGCCCGCACGGCGGAGGTCATCGCGGGCATCGACGACCTCGGCCGGCCGGTCCCGGTCCCGAAGGGCGTCCCGTGGTTCCCCCAGGACGTCGACGCGTGGTCGGTCCGCTGGGTCCTGCTCCACCTGATCCAGGAGACGGCCCGCCACGCGGGCCACGCGGACATCATCCGCGAGCACATCGACGGCGGCACGGCCTTCCCCCTGATGGCCGCCGCCGAGGGCTGGCCCGAGTCCCCCTGGATGAAGCCCTGGACCCCAACAACCCAACCAGCCTGACCCCCCGGCTAACCGACCCCCCAGGTACGCGAGTCGTCCGCCCAGGTACGCGAGTCGTCCCTCCAGGTACGCGAGTCGTCCGCCTGGGTACGCGTGATGCCCCCTCAGTCACGCGTGATGCCTCTCCAGTCACGCGTGATGCCCCTCGGCGCACGGGCCGGCGGCTCAGAACAGCGTCGGCTCGTCCGCCAGCGCGCCTTCGATCACGAGCATCCGGCGTTTCGTCCCGACCCCGCCCCGCGCCGAGAACCCGCCGTCCTTCCCGCCCGCCGCCAGCACCCGGTGGCACGGCACGATGATCGGGAACGGGTTGTGCCCCATCGCCTGCCCGACGGCCTGCGCCGATCCCGGCTGCCCGAGCCGGTGCGCGATGTCGCCGTACGTCAGCGTCTTGCCCGGCGGGATCGTCCGCGCCACCTCGTACGCGCGCCGGTTGAACTCCGGCACCGCGGAGAAGTCCAGCGCCACCGAAGCCAGGTCCTGACGCGCCCCGCCCAGCAACGCCACGATCCCGTCCACCGCCTCCTGCACCGGCGACGGCGGCGTCCCCTCGACGGCGTCCGGGAACCGCCGGGCCAGCCAGGCCCGGGTCCGCGAAGCACTGCCCTCGGGCAGGGACGTCCCGACGACGACGTCGTCGCGCCACGCGACCCCGCACACCCCGATCGCCGTGTCGAACACCGTGAACCCCGTCGTCATGCCGCCAGCCTACGACCGAAGAGGGGTACCGCCCCGCCCCGAATGATCGCTAAGTTCGGTTTGGGCGATTTCGAGGAGGACGTGTGCGGCGAGCAATCCTGGTGACGGCTCTGCTCCTGCTCGGTCAGGCCACCCCCGCGGCCGCCGACCCCCTGGTGATGCCGCACGTCGTCGTCGCGCACCACACGGGCTGGGCCGAACTCGTCGTCAAGCAGGCCGGCGGCACGGTCGTCGCGAGCTACCCGCAGATCGGCGTCGTCGTCGCGTACACGGCGAAGGACGACTTCGCCGCGAAGGTCCGCCGAACGCCCGGCATCGACGCCGTCGGCGCGACGCGCACCGCGAAGATCCCGAAGGAGTTCTTCGCGCCCCGCAAGGACCTCCGCTACACCGGTCCCGGCTCGCCGAACTCCGGTCAGGTCCCGCCGGAGGGGACGGCGTGGGACGTCCCGGCGCTGCACCTGCCCGAAGCGCACCGGGTCACCGACGGCAGCCGGCGCACCCTCGTCGGCGTCCTCGACGTCGGCGTCGACGACACCCACCCGGAGCTGAAAGCCGCGTTCGACCGCAGGAACTCCGTCTCCTGCCTGTCCGGCCGGCCCGACCGCGGCCCCGGTGCGTGGCGCCCCACGCTCGACGGCCACGGCACGCACGTCGCGGGCACGATCGCCGCGGCCCGCAACGGAACCGGCGTCGTCGGCGTCGCCCCCGGAGTCGGGATCGCCGCGGTCAAGCTCGCCGAGCTCGACGACACCGAGACGGCCGAGAGCATGGTCTGCGGGTTCGTCTGGGCCGCCGAACACGGCTTCGCGGTGGCGAACAACAGCTACCGCTCGATCCCGTGGCGCTACAACTGCGACGACCAGCCGGACCAGGCCGCGGCGAAGCTCGCCGTCGGCCGGGCGGTCGCCTACGCGCAACGCCGCAACGTCCTCGTGGTCGCCTCCGCCGGCAACGCCGGAATCAACCTGGACACCCGATCGGTGGACAAGGAAAGCCCGGCCGACAGCACGCCGGTGGAGCGCCGGATCGACCCGAGCTGCACCCGCCTGCCGCACGAGCTGCCCGGCGTCGTCGGCACCGGCGCGCTCGACGAGAAGCTCGGCAAAGCGAGCTTCTCCAACTACTCGGCGTCCCGCATCAGCGTCGCCGCGCCCGGCGCGCGCGTCTGGTCGACTTGGCCGAACGGCGAATACCGGTCCGCGAGCGGGACGTCGATGGCCGCGCCGCACGCGAGCGGCGTCGCGGCCCTGATCGCGAGCGAGCACCCGCACTGGAGCGCCGAGCGGATCAAGCGCGCTCTCTACGCCACGGCGGCGCCGCTGCCCTGCCCGGACACCACCTGCGCGCCCACGAAGCAAGGAACCACCTACTACGGCCACGGGATGGTCGATGCGGCGCGGGCCGTCGGCGCGGGATGATGGCGCCGTGCTCGATCACCTCGTCTACGCCGGACCGGACCTCGCCGACGCCGTCGCGCGGGTCGCCGCCCTCACCGGAGTCACGCCCGCGCCCGGCGGCCGGCACGTCGGCCTCGGCACGGCCAACCACCTCGCCGACCTCGGCGCGGGCATGTACCTGGAGGTGATCGGCCCGGATCCGGACCAGCCAGATCCCGAAGCGCCCCGGCCGTTCGGCATCGACGAGCTGACCGAGCCCGCGCTGGTCGCGTGGGCGGTCCGCACGCCGGACATCGACGCGACGATCGGGGCGGCCCGCGCCCACGGCTTCGACCCGGGCGACGCGACCGAGATGTCCCGCGAAACCGCCGACGGCGAAACGCTGCGCTGGCGCCTGACCCCGCCGAGCGTCCCGGGCACGCTGTACCCGTTCCTCATCGACTGGGGTTCGACGCCGCACCCGACCACGCGCGGCCTGCCCTCGATCCCGCTCCTGATGGTGACGGCCACCCACCCCGACCCGGCGTCCGTCCACACGGCGACGGACGCGTTGAACCTGGAGTTCCTGGTGCGCCGCGCCGCGAAAGCGAGCCTGACGGCGGCCCTCCGGACCCCGGAAGGCCGCCAGGTCGCGTTGAGCTAGGCCTTGCCCTCGCGCCACAGGTTGGTCATCGGCAGCCGCCGGTCGCGGCCGAACGCCTTGAACGTGATCTTCGTGCCCGGCGGGTACTGGCGCCGCTTGTACTCGGCCTTGTCGACCATCCGGACCACGCGGTCGATCGTCTCCGGGTCGAAGCCCGCCGAGATCAGGTCGGCGTACCCGCGGTCGCCCTCGACGTAGTCGTCGAGGATGTCGTCGAGCAGGGCGTAGTCCGGGAGCGAGTCGGTGTCCATCTGGCCCGGCCGCAGCTCGGCGGACGGCGGCTTGGTGATCGAGTTCTCCGGGATCGGCGGGGTCTCGCCGTTCTTCGCCGCCTCGGCGTTGCGCCACCGGGCCAGCTGCCAGACGTGCGTCTTGAAGACGTCCTTGATCGGGGCGAACGCGCCGACCGCGTCCCCGTAGATCGTCGAATACCCGACGGCGAGCTCGGTCTTGTTGCCGGTGGCCAGCACCAGGTGACCGTCCAGGTTGGACAGTGCCATCAGGAGCATGCCCCGCGTCCGCGCCTGGATGTTCTCTTCGGCCAGGCCGGTCAGGGACAGCTGGTCGACGTACACCCGGACCATGTCCTCGACCGGCTCGACCCGGTAGTGCGCGCCGATCCGCTGAGCCAGGTCGGCGGCGTCGTCCTTCGAGTGGCCCGAGGAGTACTTCGACGGCATCGAGACGCCGTAGACGTTGTCGCCGCCCAGCGCGTCCGCGGCCAGCGCCGCGCAGACCGCCGAGTCGATGCCGCCGGAGAACCCGAAGATCACCGACGAGAACCCGTTTTTGTGCACGTAGTCCCGCAGCCCGACGACCAGCGCGTGCCACACCTCGGCCTCGTCCGACAGCGGTTCGCTGATCATCGGCTCGGCGGAGGCCGGGTAAGCGGGCAGCGGGTCCGCGCTCAGCACCCGGCGCCGGACGTGCAGCCCTTCGAGCTCGCCGTCGGCGGCGTGCCCGCCCGCGGCGAGGTCCATGTCCAGCACCAGCAGGTGCTCGACGAACTGCGGCGCGCGGGCCACCAGCGTGCCGTCCGCGCCGACGACGAGCGAGTCGCCGTCGAAGACGAGGTCGTCCTGCCCGCCGACCTGGTTGGTGTAGACCAGCGGCGCCCCGGCTTCGGCGGCGCGGCGCGCGATGAGCGGCAGCCGCTGCTCGTCCTTGGACCGCTCGTACGGCGACGCGTTCGGCGCCACGACGAGGTCGACCCCGGCCCGGCCCAGCGCCGAGATCGGGCCGCCGTCCTGCCAGATGTCCTCGCAGATGACCATGCCGATGTCGAGCCCGTGGAAGCGGACGACGTCGAGCGTGGTGCCCGGCTTGTACCAGCGGTGCTCGTCGAAGACGCCGTAGTTGGGCAGGTGGTGCTTGAACTGCCGCGCGACGACCTCGCCGCGGTAGAGCGCGGCGGCGGCGTCCCGCGGGCCGACGTCGTCGAGGTCGAGGTACCCGATGTAGGTGAGCACTTCGCCGCAGCCGGCCTCGTCGAGGCGGCGCGCCAGCGACTCGACGCCCTGCCGCGAGGCGGCGGCGAAGGTCTTGCGCAGCGAGAGGTCCTCGATGGGGTAGCCGGTCAGGGACATCTCGGGGAAGACGACGACGTGGGCGCCGGCTTCGGCGGCCCGCCGCGTCCACTCGACGTGCAGGTCGGCGTTGCCGTCGAGGTCGCCGACGGTGGGGTTGACCTGGGCGAGCGCGATGCGCAGTTGCGGCATGCCGCCATTCTGTCCCACGGCCACCCGGAAGGCCGAGCGAATGTGGGGGAACCGTCGGTCGTGAGTGGTAAGGCGGGTTAGAACCCGCCTTACCACTCACGAGCCGCTACTTGCGCTTGATCATGCTCCGGACCTTCTTGATGGTCTGCTCGAAGTCCGAATCGAACGGGTTGTCGTGCACGAGGTACGTCCACGTCGTGTTCGCCCTGCGGACCCCGGCGTCGCCGAGGTCGATGCCCTCGTCCGTCAGCTCCGCCTCTTCGAGCGTCTTCGCCGCCCGCGAGTCGGCCTCCGCGATGATCTTGTGGAACTCGGGGATCGCCGCGCGGTGGAACTCGTCCAGCGGCGTCTCCCTGGCCAGCGCCCGCAGGTGGATGCTTTCGCGGACGTCGGTCAGGTACGCGAGGTGGTCCGACCAGAGCTGGTCGATGTGGAACAGCAGCACCTCGCGGCACATCTGCTCCAGCTTGTCCTGGTCGTCGAGCTTCTCCTTCAGCTCGCCGAACTTCTCCTCGTGCGCCTTCTCCAGCACCTCCGCCGCGTACGCGGTGCGAAGCACCTTGTCGCGGTGCACCAGCAGGTCACGTCGCTGCCGCTCGATCAGCCGCGTGTAGCGCCAGGTGTTGCGGTGGATCTCCAGGTCGACACCTTCGGCGACGCGCTGGGCGTGGTTGAGCTGCCGCAGCGCCGCGTTGTCGGTGATCTCGCCGGTCTCCTCGTCGTCGACGATGCCCTCGGGCACGTCCGGCGCGTTCGACAGCACGAGTTCGTCGTTCAGGCTCGCGAAGAAGATCGCGCTGCCCGGGTCGCCCTGGCGGCCCGAGCGGCCGCGCAGCTGCCCGTCGAGGCGGCTCGACGGGTACCGCGCGGTGCCGATGACGTGCAGCCCGCCCAGCTCGACGACCTCGTCGCGGGTGGCGCCGTCGGTGCCGCCCAGCCGGATGTCGGTACCGCGGCCGGCCATCTGCGTGGACACGGTGACCGCGCCCTTCTTGCCGGCCTCGGCGATGATCGCGGCCTCTTCGGCGTCGTTGCGCGCGTTGAGCACGACGCACTCGAGGTCGACCTTCGCCAGCTTCTCGGCCAGCTCTTCGGACTCGGCGACGTCCTGGGTGCCGACGAGGATCGGCCGCCCGGTCTCGTGCACCGTGCGGATCTCCTCCTCGATCGCCCGCAGCTTCTGCGACGGCGAAGCGAAGACGCGGTCTTCGAGGTCCTCGCGGATGTTCGGGGTGTTCGGCGGGATGACCGCGACCTCGAGCTCGTAGAACTCGCGCAGCTGCTCGGCGACGGCGACCGCGGTACCGGTCATGCCCGCGACCTCCGGGTACCGCGCGAGCAGCGCCTGGACGGTGATCGAGTCCAGGATTTCGCCGCGGTCGGTCGCGGTGACCTGCTCCTTCGCTTCGACGGCGGCCTGGAGGCCGTCCGGCCAGCGCTGCAGCTCGGCGACGCGGCCGCGGGCGGCGTTGATCAGCTGCACCTTGCCGTCGCGGACCAGGTAGTCGACGTCGCGGGTGAGCAGCGCGTGGGCGTGCAGGGCGACGTTCACCGCGGGGAGCCGGTCGGAGGCGGTCTCGCCGTAGAGGTCGTCGACCTCCAGGCCGAGCGACTTCGCGACGACGGACGCGCCGGCGTCGGTCAGCCAGGCGTTGCGGCCCTCGCTGTCGGTCTCGTAGTGCAGGCCGAGGCGCAGCCGCCGCACGACCTTCGCGACCTCTTCGTCGGCGTCGGTGTGGTCGATCGAACCGGCCATCACCAGCGGGACGCGGGCCTCGTCGACGAGCACCGAGTCCGCCTCGTCGACGATCGCGACCTCGGGCGCGGGCTGGACGAGGTCGTCGACCGACGTCACCAGCCGGTCCCGCAGCACGTCGAAGCCGATCTCGGCCACCGCGCCGTACGTGACGTCCTTGGCGTAGGCCTCGCGGCGCTCTTCCCGCGAGTGCGACGGCTGGACCCAGCCGACCGACACGCCGAGCAGCGCGTACACCGGGCCCATCCACTCCGCGTCGCGGCGGGCCAGGTAGTCGTTGACCGTGACGACGTGAACGCGCTTTCCGCGGATCGCGTACCCGGCCGCGGCCAGCGCGCCCGCGAGGGTCTTGCCCTCACCGGTCTCCATCTGGACGACGTGCTTGGTGAGCAGGCCCATCGTGCCCAGCACCTGCACGTCGAACGCGCGCTCGCCGAGGGCCCGCCGCGCGGCCTCCCGGCCCAGCGCGCACACCTCGATCAGCTGCTCGTCGCCGAACGCGGTGTCCTTCAGCTTCTCGCGGAGCTTGCCCGCCCGCTCGGTCAGCTCCTCGTCGGAGAGCTTCTCGAGCTCGGGTTCGAGCTTCTCGACCGCGGGCAGCAGAGCTTCGTAGCGGGTCAGCTCGACGCTGCCCGGCCGCTGGATGATCCGGCGGAGCTTCTTGCCCACCCGGCTGATCAGTGCTGCCACCCCTGGTCTCCCGTTCTCTCTCGCTCGGCCGGCCTCCACCACCCAACGCGACGGTGGTGCGTTCGAGTTCCGCGGCCGGATGGGACGATCCAACCGTGTTCCCTCATCCCAGCGCCAGGTCCGGTCGTATCCGACGCCGCCGGATCACCGCAATTGCGACATCCGTGCTGATCGCGGCCCCGCTGGCCGCCTGCACGTCCACCGGAACGGCGGTGCCGGCCCCGACGACCGAGTCGCACCCGCCGTCCGGGCCGGTGCCCGCGGGGCTGGAGCGGTTCTACGGCCAGAGCCTGACCTGGGCCGACTGCGCACCTTACGCGACGTCGGAAGACTCGCGGTCGGCGTTCCAGGCGAAGGACGTCCAGTGCGCGCGCCTGACCGTGCCGCTGGACTACGCCAAGCCGGCCGGGGACACGATCACCCTCGGCCTGCTCCGGCGCAAGGCCACCGGTGACCGGATCGGGTCGCTCGTGGTCAACCCCGGTGGCCCGGGCGCGTCGGGCATGGTCGCGGCCGCCGGGCTGGTCAAGCCGGCCACGAGCAGCGGCCTCGGAAAACGCTTCGACCTGGTCGGATTCGACCCGCGCGGGATCGGCGCGAGCCAGCCGGCCATCCACTGCCTGACCGATTCCGAGCGCGACGCCGACCGCGCCGACGACAGCGAGACCGACGGCTCGCCGGCGGGTGTGCAGAAGCAGGAAGCGCAGGAAAAGGACTTCGCCGCGAAGTGCGCCCAGCGCACCGACGACGGCACCGGGATGCTCGCCAACGTCGGCACCCGGGACGTCGTGAAGGACCTGGACGTCCTCCGCTCGGTCCTCGGCGACGAAAAGTTGACCTATCTGGGCTACTCCTACGGCACCCGGATCGGGTCGGCCTACGCCGAGGCGTTCCCGAAGAACGTCCGCGCGATGATCCTCGACGGCGCGGTCGACCCCGAACAGGACGCCGTCGAGTCCCTGGTCGCGCAGGGCCAGGGCTTCGGGACCGCGTTCACGCAGTTCGCGAAGTGGTGCACGGCCCAGCAGGACTGCGCGCTCGGCGCGAACCCGGACGGCGCGGTGAAGGCGTTCCAGGACCTGGTCCGGCCGCTGATCGACTTCCCGGTGCCGGTCGGCGACGGCCGCAAGCTCTCCTACGAGGACGCGACCACCGGCGTCATCCAGGCGCTCTACCAGCAGACGCTCTGGGACACCCTGAACTCGGGCCTCAACGAGCTGAAGCAGCAGCGCGGCGCGACGCTGGAGAAGCTCGCCGACATCTACAACGAGCGCGACTCCGACGGCCGGTACGGCACCACGCAGGACGCGTTCACGGCGATCCGCTGCGTCGACGACCCGCGCGTCACCGACCCGGCCGTCATCCTGAAGGCGCAGGAGCAGTACGTGCGGGTGGCGCCGTTCCTCGACGACGGCCGCCCGGCCTCGGCGGCCCGCGACGCGTGCGCGTTCTGGCCGGTGCCGAACACCTCGGAGCCGCACGTGCCGAACGTCGAAGGGCTGGCGAAGACGCTGGTCATCTCGACGACCAACGACCCGGCGACGCCGTACCAGGCGGGCGTCAACCTCGCGAAGGGCCTGAAGGGTGCGCTGCTCACCTTCGAAGGCACCCAGCACACGGTGTTCCTGCAGGGCGTGAAGTGCGTGGACCAGGCGGGCACGGACTACCTCGTCGACGGCACCGTGCCGCCGGAGGGCACCCGCTGCACGCCGTAGCTACGCCTGCTTGGTCAGCGACAGCTCGATCATCACCGGGCTGAGGTGGTTGTCCGGCGGCGGGATCTGCACCCACAGCCGGACGAACCGCCGCGGCTCGCTGTCGGACACCCACACCTTGACGGTGAGGTCGGCGCCGACCTGCGCGAGCACGCCGTGCGCGACGGCGGCGGGCACCCGGCCGCCGACCCGCAGCGCGGCCGCGCCGTCGACGTTCTCGCGGCCCTCGGTCTTGGCGTCGGTCACGCCGTCGAGCAGCCGCTTCAGCCCGCCTTCCGGGCCGAGGAACGCGTCGACCCGGTAGGGCGGGTCCTGGCTGTCGTGCACGTCGAAGGGGAACTTGGTGTGCCCGTCGCCGTCCTGGACGTCGGCCGTGCCGGTCGCGTGGCCGCCGTCGTCCAGGCTCGCGTCGCCCTCGATCTGGCGGAGCGGGAAGCCCGGGAGCACGCCGTTGACCCCGGCCGCGAAGTGCACGCTGCGCACCGAGGCGAACGACGTCGCCGCCGCGCGGACCAGCTCGGCGCCCGCCGGGAAGGGGCCTCGCGTGTCGGGGGAGCCCGTGCACCCGGCCGTCAGCAGGAGCACGAGCAGGAGGGCGAGGCGGCGCATCCCCGAAGCCTACTGATGGCCTGATCCTTGCGGATGATGTCCTTCCGGCCACTTCCGCCGGCCCGCGCGCGCGGAGAGACTGCCGGAGTGACTGTCGAAACCCGTCCCGCCCCGAAGCTGCACCGCGCCTGGCTGATCGCCGGTGCCGCCTTCGTCGCGCTGCTCGCCTCCGCCGGCTTCCGCGCCGCTCCCGGTGTCCTCATCGACCCGCTGCACGAGGAGTTCGGCTGGTCCCGCACCACGATCAGCTCCGCCGTCTCGGTCAACCTCGTGCTCTTCGGCCTCTTCGCGCCCTTCGCGGCCGCGTTGATGGAGCGCTTCGGCATCCGGCGCGTCTCGGCGACGGCGTTGACCGTCATCGCCCTCGGCGCGGGCGGCACGGTGTTCATGACCGCGAGCTGGCAGCTCGTGCTCTGCTGGGGCGTGCTGGTCGGGCTGGGCACCGGCTCGATGGCCATGGGCTTCGCGGCGATGGTGGCGACACGGTGGTTCGTGCAGCGCCGCGGCGTCGTCACCGGCGTCCTGACCGCCGCGGGCGCCACCGGCCAGCTGATCTTCCTGCCGCTCATCGCAAACCTGGCGGTGACGTCGGGGTGGCGCACGGCGTCGCTGGTGATCGCGATCGCCGCGCTCGCCGTCGTCCCGGTGGTCCTGCTGGTGATCCGCGACCACCCGGCGGACGTCGGCACCACGGCCTACGGCGCGCCCGCCGACGCCGAGGTCGCGCGCCCGGCGCCGAAGACCGGCTCGGTCCGCCGCGCCCTGTCCGTGCTGGGCCAGGCCGCCCGCACCCGGACGTTCTGGCTGCTCGCGGTCGGCTTCGCGATCTGCGGCGCGACGACCAACGGCCTGGTCGGCACCCACTTCGTGCCGGCCGCGCACGACCACGGCATGCCGCAGACGACCGCGGCGGGCCTGCTGGCGCTGGTCGGCGTCTTCGACGTCGTCGGCACGATCTTCTCCGGCTGGCTCACCGACCGCGTCGACCCGCGGGTCCTGCTCGGCGTCTACTACGCGCTGCGCGGGCTCTCGCTGGCGCTGCTGCCGCAGCTGTTCACCGACTCCGTGCAGCCGAGCATGTGGGCGTTCATCCTGTTCTACGGCCTCGACTGGGTGGCCACGGTCCCGCCGACCGTCGCGCTCTGCGTCCGCGCGTTCGGCGACGCCGGCCCGATCGTGTTCGGCTGGGTGTTCGCCTGCCACCAACTCGGCGCGGCGTTCGCGGCCTCGGCCGCCGGCCTGGTCCGCGACCAGCTCGGCAACTACAACCTGGCCTGGTACTCCGCCGCGGTCCTGGCGATCATCGCGTCGATCGCTTCGGTGGCCATCACGCGCGCCAAGCAGCCCGTTCCGGTGCTCGCGAAGTGACTTGGGCACCGTCGGCGCGTCGTGAAACACGCCGTTAACACGCTGTGGTTAGGGTGCGGCCATGGATCGCCAGCAGGAATTCGTGCTCCGCACGCTCGAGGAGCGCGACATCCGTTTCGTTCGTCTCTGGTTCACCGATGTGCTGGGGTTCCTCAAGTCCGTCGCGGTCGCGCCGGCCGAGCTCGAAGGCGCCTTCAACGACGGAATCGGCTTCGACGGCTCGGCCATCGAGGGCTTCGCGCGCGTCTACGAATCGGACATGGTCGCCAAACCGGACCCGGCGACGTTCCAGGTGCTGCCCTGGGAGACCCCCGACGGCGGCCCGTACTCGGCCCGCATGTTCTGCGACATCGCGATGCCGGACGGTTCGCCGTCCTGGGCCGACCCGCGGCACGTGCTGCGCCGCCAGCTGTCGAAGGCCGCCGAGGCCGGCTTCACCTGCTACGTCCACCCCGAGATCGAGTTCTTCCTCCTCTCGAACATGCCGGAGGACGGTAGCGAACCCGAGCCCGCCGACAACGGCGGCTACTTCGACCAGGCCAGCCACGCCACGGCGACGCACTTCCGCCGTCACGCCATCGAGACCCTCGAGGCGATGGGCATCTCGGTCGAGTTCAGCCACCACGAAGGGGCACCGGGTCAGCAGGAAATCGACCTCCGTTACGCCGATGCGCTGACGATGGCCGACAACGTGATGACGTTCCGTTACGTCGTCAAGGAGGTCGCGCTGACCCAGGGCGTGCGCGCCACGTTCATGCCCAAGCCGTTCACCGACCAGCCGGGCTCGGGCATGCACACGCACGTCAGCCTGTTCGAAGGCGACCGCAACGCCTTCTACGACGCCGAGGACCCGCACGAGCTGTCGGAGACCGGCAAGGCCTTCGTCGCCGGGGTGCTCCACCACGCGAAGGAGATCTCGGCGGTCACCAACCAGTGGGTGAACTCCTACAAACGCCTGATCAGCGGCAGTGAGGCGCCGACGACGGTCTCCTGGGGCCGGGCGAACCGCTCGGCGCTCGTCCGCGTCCCGATGTATTCACCCGGAAAGGCGTCATCCCGGCGGGTGGAGATCCGTACCCTGGACTCGGCGTGCAACCCGTACCTCGCGTACTCGGTCATCCTGGCCGCGGGGCTCAAGGGGATCGAGAAGGGTTACGAGCTGCCGCCGCCTGCCGAGGACAACATCTGGCAGCTGAGCGACGCCGAGCGGCGCGCCGCCGGGTACGCACAGCTACCGCAGAACCTGGGAGAAGCACTGGCCGAGATGGAGAAGTCCGAACTGCTGCCGGAAGCGCTCGGCGAGCACGTCTACGACTTCTTCCTCCGGAACAAGCGCGTGGAGTGGGACAACTACCGCAGCGCGGTCACCCCGTACGAACTCCGAACCCTCCTGCCGGTGCTCTGATGGGGCGGCGGCCGGTGTTCCTCGCGATCCTGGCCGCCGCACTCGTGCTCGTCCCCGCCGCGCCCGCTTCGGCGTCGCCGCCGAAGTTCGACCTCGACTCGGCCGACATCCCGGCGCTGCAGGCGCGGATGGCGTCCGGCCGGCTCACCGCCGTGGGCCTGACCAGCACTTACCTCGACCGGATTCACCGGATCGACGGTAAGGTCAACGCGGTCCTGGCCCTCAACCCGGCGGCGCTCGGACAGGCCGCGGCCAGCGACGCGCGACGTCGTGCGCACCACCTCCGCGGGCCGCTCGACGGCATCCCGGTGCTGGTCAAGGACAACGTCGACACGCGCGACCAGTGGACGACGGCCGGCTCGCGGGCCCTGCGCAGCCGCCCGGATGCCGACGCGACGCTGATCACCCGGTTGCGTGACGCCGGCGCGGTGGTCCTCGGCAAGGCGAACCTCTCCGAATGGGCGAACTTCCGCGCCGCGAAGCCGACGTCCGGTTGGTCGGGCGTCGGCGGGCAGACGAACAACCCGTACGTGCTGGACTACAACCCGTGCGGGTCGTCCGCCGGGTCCGCGGCCGGCGTCGCGGCGTCGCTGGCCCAGGTGGCGATCGGGTCCGAGACGGACGGCTCGATCGTGTGCCCCGCCGGGATGACCGCGACGGTCGGCCACAAACCCAGCCTCGGCCTGGTCAGCCGCACCGGCGTGGTGCCGATCTCCGCCGAGCAGGACACCGCGGGCCCGATCGCCCGCAACGTCGTCGACGTGGCACTCACGCTGTCGGTCCTGCAGGGGCGCGACCCCGCGGACCCGGCCACCCTGACGTACCCGCGCACCCAGCCGACGGACTACGCGAAGCTGCTTCGCCCGGGCGTCCTGCGCGGCGCGCGAATCGGCCTGTGGCGGCTGCCCGTCCTCGGCCCGGCGACCGACGCGATCATGACCTCGGCGCGGAACTCGCTGGTCAAGGCGGGTGCGACGGTCGTCGAGGTGACGTTGCCCTACCAAGCACGGCTGGGGGAGCTGGAGTTCCCGGCGCTGCTGACGGAGTTCCACCGCGACATCGACGCGTACCTGGCGACCCGCCCGCGCGGCCCGCGGAACCTGGCCGAGCTGATCGCGTACAACCGCGCGGACCCGCTGGAGCAGACGTGTTTCGCCGGGCAGGAGTTGTTCGAGCAGGCACTGGCCGCGCCGCCGCCGTCTGACCCGGGCTACCTCGCCGGCCGGGCGGAGCTTTCGGACCTCGCGCGCCGGTCACTGGACGAGACGTTGGCCCGGTACCACCTGGACGCGATCGCGTCGCCGACCAACCCGCCGGCGTGGAAGACCGACTGCGCGGTGGGCGACAACGACGTGATCCCGTCCTCGACCCCGGCCGCGGTGGCGGGCTACCCGGACGTGACGGTGCCGGCCGGGTTTGCCGGACCCCTTCCCGTGGGCATCTCGTTCATGGGGGCGCGGTGGTCCGACGCCCGGATGCTGGCGTTGGCGGCGGACTTCTCGCGGGTGGCTCCGGCGCGGGTCCCGCCGAGGTTCCTGCCGACCCTGCCGTCGTAGCCGTCCGTAAGCGCTCTGACCTGCGGCGATGTCGTTAAGTGACCCCCCTGTTCTGGGGCGGTTCGGGGGCATGTAATCTTCTCTTCGTCGCCAGGAACACCGGGTCACACCGGGGCCGCAAGCCCCGGAGGCCAGGCCGGGACGAGCGGGTTGACACCGCGGATCGGACCGGGTAATGTTCAGCGTCGGCCCACGAGCGGCCGCCGAATCCCTACGACTAAACCCGTAGGCTGAGGCATGCTCGACCAAAAGCTTGTGAATATCGCTTGGAACAACTGCCGAGGATTTAGCCGCCGATAAAGCGGTCGGATTCAGAGTGTGTTGCTTGAGAACTCAACAGTGTGCTAGTGAACTAAGCCAGTAGAGCTTATATGAAACCCCCTCGTCGGGGTTTCCTTTGAGATGCAAGAAATTG
>NZ_JNYY01000042.1 GCF_000716785.1 Amycolatopsis vancoresmycina | reverse complement strand
GGCGGGGGCGGGGGCGGGGGCGGGGGCGGGGGCGATGCCAGCACATCCGCCGCGGTCCCCGGCGACCCGGGGCGGCCTCAGAACGCGGACGCCGGCGCCTATGCCGAACGGCTGACCGCCGCGTTCGCCGAGGAGACCGGGCTGGGGGTGCCGGTGCTGCCGTGGCATGCGCTGCGGACGCCGGTCGCGGACCTGGCGAGCGCGCTCGCGTTCACCGCCGGTGCGCTCGGGAAGCTGGCGGTCGACGTCGAGACGCTGACCCGGACCGAGCTCGGCGAGGTCGCCGAGCCGGCCGCCGACGGGCGGGGTGGTTCCTCGGCGATGCCGCACAAGCGGAACCCCGTGCTCGCGACGCTGATCCGGTCGGCCGCGCTGCAGGTGCCGGTGCTGGCCGCGGGTGTCACGCAGTCGATGCTCGCCGAGGACGAGCGTTCGGCCGGGGTCTGGCACGCCGAATGGCAGCTGGTGCGCGAGTGCCTGCGGCTGACCGGCGGTGCCGCGCACACCGCCGCCGAGCTGGCGCGCGGGCTCACCGCGGTGCCCGGGCGGATGCGCGAGAACCTCGGGTCGACGCACGGGCTGATCGTCTCCGAACGGCTTTCCGCCGTGCTCGCGCCGCTGCTCGGCAAGGCGGCGGCCAAGGAGCTGCTGGGCGAGGCGTCCCGGCGAGCGGTGCACGAGGACCGGCCGCTGCGCGAGGTACTGGACGAGCTGCCGGCCGTCACCGGCGTGCTGACTCCGGCGGCGCTCGACGACCTCCTCGACCCGGCCGGCTACACGGGTGCGGCCGCCGCGCTGGTCGAGCGCGCCCTCCGCGACTAGCTGACGGCGGACGCTCCCGAGAAGGCAGGCCCCCAAGTCCACCCCGTCGAAAATTCTTTGAACCGCCTCCGGCGGGGGTCCGTGTAGTGGGTATCAGGCAGCCGCACCGAGCGGCGGGAATCCCAACGGACACAAGGAGAACTTCCATGCTTCGCACGCGCATCGCCGTCTCCGTCGCCGCGGCGGCAGCCGGGCTGGCAGTGCTCACCGCTTGCTCGGGTGCCGAGACTGCCCAGCCGGTTGTCGCTCCGGCGGCGGCCGGGGGTACCGGGGGCGGCCAGGCCGCCAACGGCCAGGTGGGCAACGCCGCTCCGGCGTCGAACGAGTCGAAACTGGTCGTCGCCGACGTGGCCGATGTCGGGCAGGTGCTCACCGACCAGAACGGCATGACCCTCTACCGCTTCGACAAGGACACCGCGAAGCCGCCGAAGTCCAACTGCGACGGTGACTGCGCCAAGGCATGGCCGCCGATGCTGGCCACCGGGGACGTCCAGGTGCAGGGCGTCGACAAGAACCTCGTCGGGAAGGTGACCCGCTCCGACGGGACCGAACAGATCACCGTCGGCGGGTGGGCGCTCTACCGCTACGCCAAGGACACCAAGCCCGGCGACGCGACCGGCCAGGGGGTCGGCGGGGCCTGGTACGCCGCGAACGCCAAGGGCGGGAAGGCCGGGCAAGCCGCGGCGGGTGGCACCGAGTCCGGTGCCGTCAAGCTCAGCGCCAGCAAGATCGACGGGCTCGGTGACGCGATCGTCGACCAGAACGGCATGACGCTCTACCTGTTCACGAAGGACACCAAGAAGAAGGCGTCCGCCTGCAACGGTGACTGCGCCAAGACCTGGCCGCCGGTCCTGTCCAAGGGCAAGGTCGAACTGCAGGGCATCGACTCGAAGCTGCTCGGCAGCATCAAGCGCCAGGACGGCACCGAGCAGGTCACCATCGGTGGCTGGCCCGTCTACAACTTCTCGAAGGACCTGAAGCCGGGCGACGCGAACGGCATGGGCGTCAACGGCACCTGGTTCGTCATCGAGCCCAACGGCTGCAAGGTCGGCACCACCCCCAGCTCCACCGCCAACCAGGCTCCGGCGGCCAACAGTGGAACTGGGAGCAGCAACGACAACTCCGGTGGTACCGGCACCACCTACTGAACTACCGGACGAACCTAGTGGGCGAGGCCCGGCGGACGCTCTTCGCGAGCGACCTCCGGGCCTCGCCCCTTGTCACGACGCAGGAACGACCGGCGGCGCGGCTCCTCGGCCACGCCGTCGGCGCGGTCCACGACGTCCGCGCGGCGGCCGCTGTCGACGACGTCCGTGCGGCGGCCGTGGTCGACGGTGTCCGTGCGGTCGATGACCTCGGTGCGCTGCTCGGCCACGACCGGCTCGTCCACCGTCTCGTCTTCGGGCAGCAGGATCGTGCGGCGGGCCGGCAGGACCGCGATCAGCAGGCCGAGCGCGGCGACACCGAGGTGCAGCCACGTGTCGGCGGGCCCGAGGTCCATCGGGTTGCCGGCGTTGGCGAAGGGGTTGGTCGAAATGAGGCCGTCGATCATCAGGCCCCACACGAACAGCAGGCCGTAGCCGATGAACAGCAGCCAGCCGAACGTCCGCGCGCGGCCCGAGCCGAACGCCAGCAGCAGGCCGATGACGCCGGTCACGACGCGGACCAGGCTCATGAGCGGGTTGCCGGAGAACCGCCAGAACCCCACGTCGTGGTGGCCGGCGAAGTCGCCGAAGCCGGTCCTTGAAAATCCGATGATGCCGACTACGAGGAACGCGATGCCGGCCAGTCCGGCCAGCACCTGCGCCGGCTGCAGGCCTCGGACCCGGATGCGTGCGCCTTTCGCGTGAACCATGACTCCAGTCCTTCCCAGCGGGTGGTGACGACCGTCACCGCCCTCAGGTACCCCGCGACCACGGTGAGCGAAACGATGCCGCTTGCCCGCAGGCCACCTGCGCGTTCCCGGATCGGGGCCGGTTCGAGAGCAATCCCACAAATTCACCCGTTCGAGCGAACAGCGCGCGGCGTTCCCGGCAATCCGGATCATGCGCAAGCTGAGCGGCATCTTCGTGGTGGGGCTGTTCCTGGGGGCGATCGGCGCGGTGGCGGTGACGGCGAGTCACGGCACGGCGCCCCAGCCGATCGCGGTCACCGAAGCCGTCACGACGCCGAGCGTGACACCGACGCCGACGGCCAAGCCCGAGCCCACGCCGGAACCCGAGCCCGGAAAGCCGGCCGAAAAGAAAACGGAACCGACGCCGGAGCCGGAGCTCGGCGCCGGGGTGGACGCCGCCGCGCTGGACAAGGTGGTGCGCGGCGGGAACGTCAGCGCCGTCGTGTTCGACCGGCGGAGCGGCAAAACCACCGTCTCCGTGCACCCCGGCCGCGGTTACACGTCCGCGTCGCTCGTGAAACTGCTGATAGCGCTTTCCGTACTGGAGCGCGGCGGTCCGGTGGCGGACGTGCAGCGGATGCTGTCCCGCAGCGACGACGGCCTCGCCAGCCGGTTCTGGGTGTCCTACGGCGGCGCGTCGATCGTCACGCAGTGGGTCCGGAAGCTCGGCCTCACCGGCACCCGGCCGCCCGCGGACCCCGGCCGCTGGGGCGACACGCAGATCACCGCGCCGGACGTCGTCAAGATCTACCAGTACCTGCTCGACCACGGGCCCAGCGCGATCCTGGCCGCGTTGCACGCCGCGACCGAACGCGGGTCCGACGGGTTCCGGCAGTACTTCGGGATCCCGGACGCCGCCGGCGGGCGGGAGTGGGCGGTCAAGCAGGGCTGGTCGTGCTGCGGGCCGACGCGGATGCTGCACACCTCGGGCGTGCTCGGCGACGACAGCCGCTACATCGTGGTGGTGCTGACCGAACACCCCGTGAGCGTCGACTACGCGACCGCGTCGAAGCGCGTGACGGACATCGTCGCGAAGCTGCTCGGCTGAGGGAGCTACTGGTCGGTGTCGGCCAGTGCGCCGTGCGCGCCGGAGCGCGGCAGCGGCCACGGCAGCACGCCGCCGGTGGTCTCCAGCTGCCGCCCGGCCGGGGACGGGCCCGTCGTGTGGGCGCCGATCCAGGCCAGGATGTCCGGGATCTGGGACTTGAACGTGTTCATGTTGTGGCCGGCGTCCTTGATCCGCCACGACGAGAACTGCAGCGGCGGGCGGGCCGCCGCGCGGATCTGGTCGATCGCGAAGCTCTCGTAGTTCTCCTTGTCGCCCGAGATGGCCAGGATGTCCACCGGCGACGGGTGCCGGGCCACGTTGAGCCGGACGTTGTTGGCGTCGTTGATGTCCTGGCGGCCGTGGAACAGGTCCTCGGTCTCGGCGTCGACCTGGGCCTTGTCGTAGCCGCTGACGCTGACCGCCTGGCCGTACCACTGCGGGTGCCGGGTCACCAGGTTCATCGCGCAGTACCCGCCGGACGACCAGCCCGCGATCGTCCACGCCCGCCGGTTCGCCGCGACGCCGAGCTTCTGCAACGCCCAGTCGCGCAGGTCCGCGGTGAGGTACGTGTCGTTCGCCGTGCCATTGACCTCGTCGACGCATTCGGTGTCATGGCCGACCTTCGGGACGCCCGTCGGGTCCGGGACGATCACCACGGTCGGCGGCAGGACGCGCTTGCCGATGGCCGCGTCGAGCTGTTCGGGCAGGTGGTAGCCGCCGGTCACGACCTCGGGGCCGGACGGGTAGTTCGGGATCCATTCGATCGCCGGGAACCGCAGCTCCTTGAACGCCGCGTCGAAGTACTGCGGCGGCAGGTAGACCGTGACGTCGCGGGTGACCTTGGTGCGCCGCCCGGTCACCTTCATGTGGACGACGGTGCCCTTGCCTTCGCGGGCGTGCGCCACGCCGGTGTCACGCAGTTTCTCGAGGTCTTCGCCGTTCTGCGCCGCTTCCGCGTCGGTCCCCTGCGCCGAGTAGACGCCGGTGCCGAGCAGCGAGCCGACCGTCGGGAAGAACCCGCCGATCATGTTGCCGCCCATGCCGGCGCTGAGCACCACGAGGACGACGGCGAGCAGGATCGTCGCGCTGCGCCACAACCGCTTGCGCTTCCAGCGGTCCCAGAACCACGGAACGGCGATGATCGCGAGCAGCGTCAGCACGACCACCACGATCATGTTGACCGGCGAGTCGAGCCGGATGCTGCTCAGGTGCATGGGAACGGTCCTTCCAGGCGGGCAGAAATGCGCGCCCGGATCGCGGGACTCGCGTATATATCACGTTTGAGCCCCCGTGCACGTTGCGACCTTGTGAGCTCCGTCATAAGGCCGCAACGTGCGCCGCACTCAGCGTTTTCTCAGTTACTTCGCGAGCGCGCGGGACAGCACCGTGACGGCCTGGGTGATCGCGGCTTCGGCGGCGTGGGTTTCGCGAAGGGCGTTGACCATCACGAAGTCGTGGATGATCCCCTGGTACCGGACGGCGGTGACAGGCACGCCGGCCTGACGCAGCTTCGCCGCGTACGCCTCACCTTCGTCGCGGAGCACGTCGGCTTCGCCGGTGATCACCAGAGCCGGCGGCAGCCCGGCGAGCTCGTCGAGCGACGCGCGCAGCGGCGACGCCGTGATTTCCGCGCGCTGGGCGGGGTCGGTCGTGTACTGGTCCCAGAACCACTTCATGCCTTCGCGGCCGAGGAAGTAGCCCTCGGCGAACTTCAGGTACGACTCGGTGTCGAAGGAAGCGTCGGTGACCGGGTAGAAGAGCACCTGCTGCTGGAAGGTGACGTCGCCGCGCTGCTTGGCCAGGATGGTCAAGGCCGCGGTCATGTTGCCGCCGACGGAGTCGCCCGCGATCGCGATGCGCGAGGTGTCGAGGTCCTTCGAAGCGCCGTTCGCGGCAACCCACTTCGCCACCGCGTAGTTCTCCTCGATGGCGACCGGGTACCGCGCCTCGGGCGAGCGGCTGTACTCGGGGAACACGACGGCCGCGCCGACGCCGACGGCCAGCTCGCGCACCAGCCGCTCGTGGGTGTGGAAGTCGCCGAACACCCAGCCGGCGCCGTGGATGTAGACGATCACCGGCAGCGGGCCGGAAACTCCGGCGGGGCGGACGATCCGCGTCTCGACGTCGCCGTTCGGGCCGCCCGGCACGGTCAGCACCTCGATCTCGGCGGCGGGCATGGCGACCTCGCCGTCCTGGACGCCGTCGACGGCCTTGCGACCCTCCTCCGGCGGCAGCTGGAACAGGTACGGCGGCTGGTCGGTGGCCTCCGCGAACGCCTGCGCGGCCGGTTCGAGGGCCAGATTGTGCGGGTTGGCGGTCATGTCGTCCTCCTCGGGTGGGCCAAGCTGATGTCACCAACGTAGCTCGCAACTCAGTTGTGCACAACTAAATGGCCACCAATGAGATGCAGGGCACTTAAGTTGCCGTCCGCGGCCAGGTCGGGAACCATGGAGAGTTACGAGAGAGGAGGCCGCCATGGCATCGCTGCGGCTGGACGACCAACTCTGCTTCGGGCTGTACGCGGCATCTCGTGCGGTGACGTCGCTGTACCGGGTCGTCCTCGAAGACCTCGATCTGACCTACCCCCAGTACCTGGTCATGCTCGCGCTGTGGGAGCGGGACCACCGCCTGGTGAAGGAGCTCGGCGCCGAGCTGAACCTCGACTCGGGCACGCTGTCGCCGCTGCTCAAGCGGCTGCAGACCGCGGGCCTGGTGGTCCGGAACCGGCAGGCCGACGACGAGCGCTCGGTCCGCGTCAGCCTGAGCGAAGCCGGGCAGGCGCTGCGCGAGAAGGCGCAGGGCATCCCGGACGTGATCGGCACGGCGATGAGCCTGGACGACGCCGGGGTGGCCCGGATGCGGGCCGAGCTGGACCGCCTGACAGAGTCGGTGAACGCCTACCGGGAGGGCATGGCATCGGCATGATCAACCACGACGACGCGCTGAAGGCCGTCGAAAGCAGTCTCGACCGGCCGTCGGCGGCGCGGATCTACGACTACTTCATCGGCGGGAACACGCACTACGCCATCGACCGGGCGTTCGCCGAAAAGGTCCGGGCACGGCTGCCGCTGATGGGCGAGTACTGCCTGACGAGCCGCCAGTTCCTCGGCCGGGCGATCCGCCAGTGCGTGCACGAAGGCATCCGGCAGTTCGTCGACGTCGGCTCCGGCCTGCCGACCGCGGGCAACGTGCACGAGGTCGCCGACGAAACCCGCCCCGAGCTGGACACGCGGGTGCTCTACATCGACAACGAGCCCATCGCGCTGGCCCATTCGACGCTGCTGCTCGCCGACACCGCCGACCCGGAGCGCCACCACGCCATCGCCGCGGACTTCCTGCAGCCGGACGACCTCTGGGAGCGCGTCAAGGCGTCGGACATCATCGACGTGCGGGAGCCGGTCGCGCTGGTGGTCAACGCGGTCATGCACTTCGTCAAGGACGAGCAGAACCCGGACCAGCTGCTCGAGTTCTACCGCGAGCGGCTGGCGCCCGGCTCGCTGCTGGTGCTGTCGCAGATGACCAACGAGAACCCGGTGAACGAAGACGAGCGGCAGGCGCTGATCGACCTGCTCGAGTACTACGAGACCACCACGAACCCCGGTTTCCTGCGGACGATGGCCGAGTTCGAACGCTTCTTCGGCGGCTGGCCGATGCTGGAGCCGGGGCTCGTCTACGCGCCGGCGTGGCACCCGGACGAGCACACCGTGTTCGCCGGCTCGCCGTCGGAGTCGCGGGTGATCGGCGGGGTCGCGCGCAAGCCCTAAGACGCTTCGCGCAGCCCTTCGAGCACGTCGAGAACAGCGCTCTTGCCCAGCTCGATGGCCTTGCGCAGCACCTCGGGATCGCGCTCCAGCACGGCCACGTCCGGCGCGCCGACCGGCGGCCGGACGCTCAGGATCCGCGGGTCCGACGCCAGGTTCTCCTCGTCCTCGACGTCCCGCCGGTAGGTGTCCTGCCAGGCCGGGATGGCGCCGGGGGCCTGGCGCCGCAGGAACCGCGGCACGACGACGTCGTGCACCCGCGGCGGCCGCACCGGCAGCTCGTCGGCCCGGCGGGTGCGCAGCACCAGGAGGTCGGTCGCGTCCTGGGCCAGCGCGGTCCGGTACGGGATCGGCTCGGCCACGCCGGCGTCCACGAACCGGCGCCCGGCCATCGGGATCGGCGGGCCGGCCAGCACCGGCATGCACGACGACGCGGCGAGCGCGACCTTGATCGCGTCGACGTCGCCGAGGAAGGGGTGCAGGTCGGTGGACTCGCCGGTGTCGGCGTCGGTGGCCAGCGGGTGGAACGTCACCGGGTTGGCCAGTATCGCCGGGAAGTCCATCGGCTCCAGCACCGAATAGACCTGGTGGACGAGGTATTCGAGGTCGATCACCGCGCGGCCGCGCAGCGTGTGCAGCGGGTTGATGATCCGCCGCATGACCACCGGGTTCCACCACGTCCGGACGCCGGTGGCGGACCGGCCGCAGAGCAGCCAGGCGCCGTTCAGCGCGCCGGCCGACGAGCCGTAGACGGCGTCGAACGCGGGTGTCACGCCGAGTTCGTCCAGCGCCAGGACCATTCCGCTGGAGTACGTGCCGCGGCTGCTGCCGCCTTCGATGGCGAGCGCGAGGCGCCGGCCGTCGGTGCGTTCGCCCGGGACACTGCCCGCCGCCATCCGTTCGGAGATCAGTTCGAGTACCGGGTGCACTCCTCCCATCCTGGTCGTTCCGATCGATTAGTCGACCCGATTTGCCTGACCCGTGGGGGTGAAGTGATGCGCGCCTCGTTGCACTGCAACTCGTTGCATAGCACCCTCGGACCATGGCACTGGAGCACGCGATCCTCGTCTCGCTGTCCGAGCGCGCCGGTTCGGGCTACGAGCTGACGCGCCGGTTCGAGAAGTCGATCGGGCTCTTCTGGAGCGCCACCCACCAGCAGATCTACCGCGTGCTGAAGCGGATGGAAGAGGCCGGCTGGGTGGCCGTCGACGTCGTCGCGCAGTCGGGGCGGCCGGACAAGAAGGTCTACACCGTCAGCGACACCGGACGCGCCGAGCTGGTCCGCTGGCTGGCCGAGCCGGATCCGTCCGCCGGGCCGGTCGAGCTGGCCGTGAAGATCCGCGGCGCCACCTTCGGCGACCCCGCGAAGGTCGCCGAGGAGATCGTCCGCCACCGCGCACGGCACGCCGAACGCCTCGACGTCTACCGCCAGATCGAGAAGCGCGACTTCCCCGCGCCGGCCGCGCTGAGCGGCCGGCACCTGCACCAGTACCTGGTCCTGCGCGGCGGCATCCGCGTCGAAGAGGGCCAGGTCGAGTGGTTCGACGAAGTCCTCGCCGCCCTCCGACCCAAGGACGCCTGATGACCCCGTACCCGAACCTGCTGGCCCCGCTCGACCTCGGCTTCACGACGCTGCGCAACCGCGTCCTGATGGGGTCGATGCACACCGGCCTCGAGGACAGTGCCAAGCACTTCCCCGAGCTCGCCGAGTACTACGCCGAACGCGCCCGCGGCGGCGTCGGGCTGATCGTCACCGGCGGCTTCGCGCCGAACCGCACCGGCTGGCTGCTGCCGCTCGCCTCCAAGCTGACGACGTCGGCCGAAGCGCGGCAACACCGGCAGCTGACCGCGCCGGTGCACGACGCCGGCGGCAAGATCGCGCTGCAGATCCTGCACGCCGGCCGGTACGCCTACCACCCGCTGAGCGTGTCGGCGTCGAGCATCAAGGCGCCGATCAACCCGTTCCGCCCCCGCGCCCTCACCGGCTACGGCGTGCGTCAGCAGATCCGCGCCTTCGCCGACTGCGCCGCTCTCGCGCGCGAAGCGGGCTACGACGGCGTCGAGATCATGGGCTCGGAGGGCTACCTGATCAACCAGTTCCTGGCCGAGCGCACCAACAAGCGCACCGACGCCTGGGGTGGCACGCCGGAGAAGCGGCGCCGGTTCGCGGTCGAGATCGTCAAGCGCACCAGGGAAAAGGTCGGCGACGACTTCATCATCGTCTACCGGCTCTCCATGCTCGACCTCGTCGACGGCGGCCAGCGCTGGGAGGACGTCGTCGCGCTCGCCAAGGAGGTCGAGGCGGCCGGCGCCACGATCATCAACACCGGCATCGGCTGGCACGAGGCCCGCGTGCCGACCATCGTGACGTCGGTGCCGCGCGCCGCGTTCACCTGGGTGACCGGGAAGCTCAAGCCGCACGTGGGGATCCCCGTCGTCACGTCGAACCGGATCAACCTGCCGCAGGTCGCCGAGGAGGCGCTGAGCAGCGGCGACGCCGATCTCGTGTCGATGGCCCGGCCGTTCCTCGCCGATCCCGAGTGGATCCGCAAGGCCGAGACCGGCCGCGAGGACGAGATCAACACGTGCATCGCCTGCAACCAGGCCTGCCTCGACCACGCCTTCAAGCGCAAGCTCGTGTCCTGCATGGTGAACCCGCGCGCGGGCCACGAAACGACGTTGACCCTCGCCCCGACGCGGCGGTCGAAGCACGTCGCTGTGGTCGGTGCCGGGCCTGCCGGGCTTTCCGCCGCGACCGCGCTGGCCGAACGCGGGCACCGCGTCGAGCTGTTCGAAGCCGACGACGAGATCGGCGGCCAGTTCGGCATCGCGCGGAAGATCCCCGGCAAGGAGGAGTTCGCCGAGACCATCCGCTACTACCAGCGGCGGCTCGAAGTCACCGGCGTGAAGCTGCACCTCGGGACCCGCGTGGCCGCGAAGGACCTCACCGGTTTCGACGAGGTCGTGCTGGCCACCGGCGTCGCGCCGCGGGTGCCGTCGCTGCCCGGGATCGACCACCCGAAGGTGCTTTCGTACGTCGACGTCGTCAAGCACGGCAAGCCGGTCGGCGAGCGGGTCGCGGTGATCGGCGCCGGCGGGATCGGTGTCGACGTCAGCGAGTTCCTCACGCACGCCGCGTCCCCGGCGCTGGACCGGGCCGCGTGGATGGCCGAATGGGGTGTCACCGATCCGGAACAGGCGGCGGGCGGGCTCGGCAAACCACAGCCCGAGCCGTCGCCGCGGCAGGTGTACCTGCTGCAGCGCAAGAAGTCCGGGATCGGTTCCGGCCTCGGCAAGACCTCCGGCTGGGTGCACCGGGCCGCGCTCAAGGCCAAGCGGGTCGAGCAGCTCACCGGCGTGACTTACGAGCGGGTCGACGACGCCGGGCTGCACCTCACCGTCGACGGCACCCCGCGGCTGCTGGAGGTCGACACGATCGTCGTCTGCGCCGGTCAGGAACCCGTGCGCGACCTCGCCGGCGAGCTGCCCGCGGACCTGCCGGTGCACCTGATCGGCGGGGCCGACGTCGCCGCCGAACTCGACGCGAAACGCGCCATCGACCAGGGAACGAGGCTCGCCGCGTCGCTGTAGCCCTGAAAGCGTCCGGCACTGGCAGGATGGGCCCGTGCGAGACGTATGCGTGATCGGGCTCGGGCTGATCGGCGGGTCGCTGCTGCGCGCGGCGGCCGCCAGCGGCCGCACGGCGTTCGGCGCCGCAGTATCCGAAGTGGACGCCGACGCGGCCAGCAGAGCGGGCTACGACGTCACGACCGACGTCGAAGCGGCGCTGCACCGGGCCGCCGCCGAAGACGCGATGGTCGTGCTCGCCGTGCCGCTGCCGGCTGTGGAGGACCTGCTGCGCCTGGTCTCCCAGCACGCGTCGCACTGCCTGCTCACCGACGTGACCAGCGTGAAAGCGCCGGTACTGGACGCGGTCCGCCGCCGGGTGCCGTACACGCGGTACGTCGGCGGGCACCCGATGGCCGGCACGTCGAACTCCGGCTGGCTGGCCGGCGACGCCGCACTGTTCCAGGGCGCCGCGTGGGTGGTCGCCGTCGAGGAGGACACCGACCTCGACGCCTGGGCCGAGGTCGCGAAGTTCGTGCTGGACATCGGCGCGCACGTGGTGCCGCTGCCCGCGGAGTCGCACGACGAGGCCGTCGCCCGGATCTCGCACCTGCCGCACCTGTTCGCGGCGATCCTGGCCACGATCGGCGCCGAGGGCGGCCCGCTGGCGATGTCGCTGGCGGCCGGGTCCTACCGCGACGGCACGCGCGTCGCGGGCTCGAACCCGCAGCTCGTCCGCGCGATGACCGAAGGCAACCGGGACGCGCTGCTGCCGATCGTCGACGAGGCACTCGGCCGGCTCGGCGCCGCCCGCGGTTCGCTGGCCTCGACCGGCGGGCTCGCGGCCACGATCAACGCCGGGTACGAAGGCGCGCAAGCCCTCGCGGCCAGCCTCGACGTCGACCGGGCCGGGGTCCGGATCAGCCTGTCCGCGCCGGACGCCCGGCAGGGCCTGATCGCGCTCGGCGAGCGCGGCGGCCGGATCACCGGGCTGTCCGACGGGATTGCGACCGGCGAGGTCCAGTAGTTACCGCGGGTTGTCGGGTGTGTCGTCGAACTTGTTGAGGAAGTCCTTCGCCTTCTCGACACCGGTGTCGATCTGGCTGTCGTGGCCGGCGAACTTCGACTTCGCGAAGTCGGCGGCCTTGTCGAGGCCTTCCTCGATCTTGTCGTTGTGCTCGCGCAGGGCCTCTTCGGCCTTGCCCTTCAACGCTTCGAAGTCGATTCCCATGGGTGCATTGAACAGCACGATCCTCACGTGCGCCTGTGGTACGGCAGGAACCGCCGGACGAGCCGCAGCGGCGTGCGTTCGGCCAGGTCGGGCCCGCGGACGGCGTCGAACGCCGACTCCAGCTGGTCGACCACGCCCGACAGCTGCGCGGCGTCCGGCAGCGGCACCGACCGCGGCTCCCGCTGCTCCCGGACCGCCGACGCGAGTTCCCACAAGGCGGCCGTGAGCAGCTCGACGTCGGCCGGGGCCGGCGGCGGCACGCCCCGCCCGATCGTCACGCCGACCTCGGTGACGGCGTCCGCGACGCGTTCCTGCGCGGCGATCACCGGCCACCACGCCACCGCCTGGCGGCCGTTCGCCGACGGCTCCACGACGACCTGCTGGAACGCCGTCCGCAGGTCGGCCAGCGCGCGGTAGGCGCCGCGCCGGGCCCGCGACCGCGCCAGCCGCGCCTCCCCGCCCGATGCCTCGACCAGCGCGTGCGAGACGTACTTCGCGACCGCGTCCAGCCCGTCGGCGAGCCGGCCGCCGACCTGGGGACGCCGGCTGCCCGGCCACAGCAGGTAGCCGAAGACGAGCACGATCACGCAGCCCAGCGCGGTGTCGACCAGCCGCGCCACGACGACGTTCCAGCTCCCGGTGTTGGCCAGGTCCATCTGCAGGATGATCAGCGGCGTCACGAACGCGCTGAGGATGCCGTAGTTGCGCACCTTCCCGACCGCCACGCCGCCGGCGAAGAGCGCGATCAACGCGACCAGCGCCCAGCCGTGCCCGCCCGCGGCGAGCACCACGGCCCCGATCCCGACGCCGGCGAGGGTGCCGATCCCGCGCAGCACCGCGCGGCCGAAGACCGAGCCGAAGTCGGGCTTGAGCACGATCCCGACGGTCAGGGTGATCCAGTAGGACCGCTCGAACGGCACCAGCAGGCCGACGACCTCGGCGATCGCGACGCACAGGGTCAGCCGCAGCGCGGCGATCCAGGTCAGCGGGCCGGACGCGAGCGACCCCGCCCACGTCCGCAGCCGCCGGTACCACGGCGTCGGCTCGCGGCGCTTGCGGTCGTCGCCCTTGCCGATCCGGACGAGCCCGGCGTAGAGGGCGGCGAGCAGCGGGTCGCCGTCGTCGCCGGTGGCCGGCGGCGGTTCCGGTAGCGGCTGGCTGGCCAGCACCGACGCCGACAGCGCGACGAAGTGGCCGATGACCGCCTGGGGCGGGCGGCGGCCGGCGTTGACCAGCGCCACCGACGCCTCGACCGCGGGGGTCGTCGCCGACAGCAGGTTGAGCAGGTGCCGGTAGGCGGCGTCGCGGCCGGACAGCCACGAGCGCGCGGTGAGCAGCTGGTCGTAGGCGGTGTTCATGGCCGTGGTCAGCCGGTGCCGAGCCACCCGCGAGACGGCTTCGTCAGTCGCCGAGAGCATCGCGGCGAGCTCGACGTAGACGTGCGCGACGGCGGTGCGCTCGGGGCTGGTCGCCCGGACCGTCCAGGTGAGGAGCGCGACCAGGTAGCTCCAGGCGGCACCGAGGCAGAAGAAGCCGAAGAGGACCTCGACGCGCACGCCGGTCGCGTGCTGGCCGGTGCCGAGCACGCAGAACACGAACATCTGCAGCCCGGCGACGGAGGCGTTGCTGCCGGCCGCGCTGATCAGCGCCGACACCGCGGCGACCAGGATGACCGCGGGCACGGACAGCGCCGGGGTGCCGCCGGTGAGCAGCCCGACGAGGTAGCCGGCGGTCGCGGCGAGGGTCGCGCCGCCCAGCCGGCGGGCGCGGTAGCGGTACGGGCCGGCCGATTCGGACAGCACGGCGGGCAGCGCGCCGGTCGAGATGAGCGCGCCGACGGCGATGTCGCCCGCCGCGTACGCCACGGCGAGCGGAACGGCGAGGGCGAAGACGGCTCGGGCGACCATGTTCCATGGCACCGGCACCGGCTTGCTGCGGAGGAGCTGGACGAGCCAGTGCGGCGCGGCGAGGTCGGGGCGCGGCGTGCTCACCCCCTCATCTTGACCTACGCTCCCGAAGACGATTAATTATCAGTCTGTCAACAACGCGGGAGGTTCCGGTGGGCCGCAAGTACTCCTTCGAGGTCAACCGCACGAGCACCGCGCCGCCGTCGGCGCTGTTCGCGCTCGAAGCGGACGGCCCGCGGTGGGCGGAGTGGGGAAAGCCACTGATCGTCCAGGCCCGCTGGGCGCGGCGGGGCACCGACGAGCCCGACGGCGTCGGCGCGGTCCGCGAGGTCGGGCTCTGGCCGGTGCTGATCCGCGAGGAGACCGTCGAGTACGAGCCCGGGCGCAAGCACGTCTACACGTTCTTCGGCGCGAACCCGATCAAGGACTACCGCGCCGAGGTGCTCTTCACGCCGACCACGACGGGCGGGACGCACCTGCGGTGGACCGGGTCGTTCACCGAACCGGTCCGCGGCAGCGGGCCGGTGCTGGCCGCGACGCTGCGGGCGGTGATCCGGCTGTTCTCCGCGAAGCTGGTCAAGGCGGCCGAAACCGGGCACTGACCTGGGTGGCTCCGGCCACACAAGATCGGCAGGCGCAACGTTCCGGCCCTCCCCCGCGTCACTCTTTCGGGTAGTACACGAAAGGGGGACATTGTGCGGAAGCGCTTGACAGCCGTGGTCGTCGCGGCAGCCTTGGCACTGACCGCGTGTTCGGGCCACGAACCGGACCAGCGGGAGTTCGGCACCAGCCAGCCGAACCCGGCACCGCAGGGCGTGGGCCCCGGGACGAAGGCGGCGGGCCCGTACCCCTTCGGCACGGTGCAGCAGAAGGCGCCCGCGGTCGAAAACGGCCAGGTCGCCGCGGTCAAGCGGATCACGACCGACAAGCCGTACGTCTTCCTCACCATGGACGACGGCGCGGTGAAGGACCCCGACGCGCTCAAGCTGATGCAGCAGAGCCCCACCCACCCGGTGCTGTTCCTGAACCAGAAGTACGTGCAGGGCCACGAGGCCTACTTCAAGCAGATCCTCGACGCCACCGGCGCCACGCTCGGCGACCACACGGTCGACCACCCGAACCTCAAGGGCAAGCCGTACGAGTTCCAGCGCAAGGAGATCTGCGACGACGCCGACGACTTCCAGAAGAGCCTCGGCATCCGGCCGTCGCTGTTCCGGCCGCCGTTCGGCAACTACGACCAGAACACGCTGAAGGCGGCGGCCGCGTGCGGGATGCGCGTCGCGGTGCTGTGGACGGCCGCGGTCAACGACGGGCACGTCCAGTTCCAGGCCGGCGACAAGCTCAAGCCGGGTGACATCGTGCTGATGCACTTCCGCAAGACCTTCGAAGAGGACTACACGGCGTTCGTCGAGCAGGCCAAAAAGGACGGGCTGACTCCCGTCCCCCTGGCCGATTTCCTGGGTTAGAGCACGACCGTCGGCGTCACGACGGTCCGGCGGCACGACACGTCGCCGAGGTGCACCAGGATCTGCGTCGTCCCGCGCGGCACGTTGTCGAGCACGAACCGGCCGCCTTCGTCGGCCGTCGTGGACGACGTGCCGTGCTCGGCCACGCGGACCTCGACGCCGTACTGCCCGGCCGGCACCAGCCAGCCGTCGATGCGGTGCAGCTTCCCCATCTTGGTCAGGTTGATCATCACCGTCAGGTCGCTGACGGTGAACGTGATCGTGCCGGTGCCGCCGCCGCGGACCCCGGCGAGGTTGTCCAGGCGCTCCCAGCGGGCGACCTCGACGTCGAGGTCCTCGAGCGCGAGCGCGAACTGGACCCGCTGCACCAGGTCGCCCGGCGGCGGGTCCAGCTCGTCGAGGAAGCGGCCGATGTCGGCCAAGATCACGTCATCGGAATAGGCCTCGCCCGGCGCTCCGAGGTCGTTCATCGGCTTCCCCCTTCACTGGCGAGGAGATCGCGCATCTGGTCGAGGCAGCGCCCCCTGGTCGGGCCGACGCTGCCGCGCGGCATGCGCAGCGCCTCGGCGACGAGCTGGTACTCCGCGCGACCCGCGAGCACGGTCAGCCGGAGCAGTTCCTGACAGCGGTGGGGCAGCCGGACGAAGGCGCGCCAGACCCGGCGGTCGCGGTCGGCGCGGACGGCTTCGTCTTCGGGTGCCGGTTGGGTGCTCGGCATGGCCTCGGCGACCTCGTCGCTCAGCGGCACCGGCTGCACGCGGCGGCCGAACGGGTGGGTGGCCTCGCGGCGGGTCGTGGTGATCAGCCAGGCGGCGAGGGCTTTGGGGTCGCGGAGCTTGCCGAGCTGGCTGAACAGGGCCAGCCAGACGGTCTGGACCACGTCCTCGGCGACCGAGCGGTCGAGCCCGTTGGCCCGGGCGACGTGCCAGAGGAGGGGGGTGAGCTCGTCGACGAGGCGGGCCATCGCCCGGCGGTCGCCGTCACGGGCGGCCTGCATGCACGCGGCGTGCAGCTCGGCGCCGGTCAGGCCCTCCCAGGGCGGATCTACCTCTGTGGTTTGCACGTCGGTCACCGTAGCTGCCCCTCTTCGGAAGAGTTCTCGAGTCGGCAATGGCAGTATCGCGGGTCCTTCGGGGGGAAGGAGCGTGCAGGTGGATCTCGGATGCATCAAAGTCACTTACTTGGTCGGTCGTGCCCTACCGGTCAACTGGCGCTGGGGGAGGTACCGGCCGACGCGGGCGGGCAGGCCCGCGCCGACCGATACTCCCCTCCCTCAAGGGCCCGCTCCCCAACGGGCCCCGCCGGATGTCCCCTCCCCCGAAAGGCCATCCGGCCGACGGTGTCCGGCAGCCCCCTCGGCTCCCGGTCACCGCGTTCTCCCCGAACTCGACACCCCCTGTCGCGTTCTTCCGTGCTCGGCTGCTCCACAGGACGCAATGGCCAGGCGCCCAGATACACGAACGGGGAGATTTTTTTGGAGATCGCCCCAGGGCGGCTAACTGATCACGGGGAGTGCGCCGGCGAGGGTTTTCGCCCACCGCGCGTAACCGGCCGGTCCGGGGTGGAAGCGGTCGGACGCGAAGGCGGCGGGGTCGAGCAGGGCGGGGTCCATCGGGAGGTGGGTGACACCGGGCAGCCGCCCGAGGGAGGCAGCCGCAGCGTCGAGCGCCGCCGACCGCGCCGCGAGGACGTCTCGCAGCGGCCGCGGCAGCGCGGGGAAGCGGGCCATGGGCGGGACGCCGGCCAGCAGGACGCCGGCCGGGCCGAGCCGCCGTCGCAGGTCGATCACCAGCCGGAGCAGGTCACGCCGGTAGCCCGCGGCCGTCCGGAGCTCGATGGTGTCGTTGACGCCGAGCGCGATCACGACCACGTCGGCCGGCCGGACGAGCGGGACGAGCTCGGCGCGGACGGTCCGGGCGTTGGCGCCGGTCCGGCCGACCGCCTGCCAGCGCACCGCCCGGCCGCCGCGGGCCAGTTCACGGGCGAGGCAGCCGGTGAGCGCTTCCTCGTGGTCCGCCGCGCCGACGCCGTCCACAGTGGACTCGCCGAGCACGGCCAGCCGGAAGGGTTCGCCGTCGCCGGGGACGAGACCTTCGGTCGGGCCGGCCGCGCCCGGGAGCCGCGGAGTCGTGCGTTTGACGTAAAGAGCCTGAGCGAGGAGCACCATGGCTCGACGCTAGCCGTGGGCGATCGACACCTTCCGCCTGATCAGCGTGGGGTCCGCCACGGCGTCGAGCAGGTACGCGGCGACGTCGGCCCGCCGGATGGTGAAGGTGCGGACGTTCCCGTCGAGCCGGCTCGCGACCTTGCCCGTGCGCGGGCCGTTGAGCAGCATCGGCGGCCGGACGACCGTCCAGTCCAGGTCGGTCGCCGTGACCAGGGCCTCCATCGCGAGCATGTCCGCCCAGCCGTGCTTCAGGAAGGTGTTGAGCAGCGGCTTCACCAGCGTGCGGGTGAAGAAGCCGTCCCCCTCGGTGTGCATGCCGCTGGCGCTGACGACCAGCAGGCGCTTCGCCCCGGCCTCGATCGCCGCGCGGGCGCCGTCGGCGCAGACCGTGGTCGGCCCGCGGTCGCGGGAGCCGACCGCCGAAATCACGGCGTCGCGGCCTTCGACGGCGGCCGCCAGCTTCTCGCGTTCGTGCAGGCCCGCCACGACGACCTCGGCCGGCAGCTGCAGCCGGGCGGGGTCGCGCACGACGGCCGTCACGTGCCAGCCGCGGTCCAGTGCCTGCTTGACGACCTCGCCGCCGACGCCGCCGGTCGCCCCCAGAACGGTGATCCGCATGGTGTCTCCTTCGTGGTTAGTGAACACTCACCGGGTAGGGTGAGTGTTCACTAACCACGCTGAGAACGCACTCAGGGAGCCGCCATGGGAAGCCGCGAAGAGATCGTCGCCGCGGCCGCGAAGGTGATGCGCGAGCAGGGCTACGCGCACGCCACGACCAAGGTCATCGCGCAGACCGCCGGCTACTCGGAGGCCATGCTCTACAAGCACTTCCGCGACAAGACCGACCTGTTCCTCAGCGTCATGGGCGAGGAGCTGCCGTCGCTCGGCGCGACACTGGCCGAGCTCACCGCGGACCCCGGCCGGGCGCCGCTGCGGGCCAACCTGGCCCGCGTCGCCCGGCTCGGCCTCGCCTTCTACGCCGAAGGGTTCCCGATCGCGGTCTCGGTCTTCTCGTCGCGGGAGCTGCTGCGGTCCCACCGCGAACGGCTGGGCGAGCACGGTCCGCACGTCCTGCTGGGCGGCGTCGCGACCTACCTGCGTGCCGAGCAGGCACTGGGCCGGGTCGAGGCGGGCACCGACGTCGAAGCGGCCGCGGCCCTGCTCCTCGGCGCGTGTTTCCAGCAGGCGTTCCTGGCGACCTTCCACGAGCGCGAGCCCGCCGACCTGGCCGATCGGCTCGCGGACACGCTGCTCGCCGCGTTGTAGCGGCTGCCGCCGGATGGTGGCTGGAGTGGATCAGGCCGCACTGCCAGCCTTTTCGTGACGCCTTGACGCGGCGGGCGCCCGGACTCCGGAGGGGACGGAAACCATGCGCATTCGTTTCGCGGCGATCTTCGCCGCCATCCTGACCGTGGTGGGCCTGTCCGCCGCTCCCGCGAGCGCCGACGTCTGGTGGCTGCAGTACACCGACACGAGCACCCGGCTGTGCATCGACGCGCAGTACGACGCCCAGCACGCCTACTGGTGGCTCCAGGAAGCCACCTGCAAGACCCCGGTCGGCAGCGGCGCCGCCGGCCAGGTCTACCAGATCGTGCCGTCGGGCACCGGCGCCGTGTGGATCATGTCCGGCGTCCCGGGCCCCCAGTGCGTCGCGATCGGCTCCGGCTCGGCCGCCGACGACACCGTCGGCCTGGCCGACTGCCCGGGAACGCGGCCGATCTACTGGGACGTCGAGTGGCAGGTGTCCGAAGTCTCGGAGAACCCGAACGGCTCGGTCAACGTCATGTTCCAGAGCACCACCAGCGGGAAGTGCATCACCGGCGCCGGCAGTGGCGTCCGGCTGGTCCAGCAGGCCTGCGACAGCACGAACCCGCACCAGGTGTGGCGCCAGCACCTGAAGGAGGGCTGCCCCCGGTGCCTGGCGGCCCGGCGCGACTAGGGCGTGTCCTGTAAGCGGTTGAGCTGGGTCTCTGGTAGCTATGCGCGGTGGTTGGTCGCGGTGAGTTGACGGATAAGGCGTGGGCGGTGATCGAG
>NZ_JNYY01000041.1 GCF_000716785.1 Amycolatopsis vancoresmycina | reverse complement strand
GGTGAACTCCGGACCCATCCGCACCCGCGTCTTGATCCACGACGGCTTCTTCTCGATCGGCGTCTCACTGTTGCGAACTTCCAGACGCAACAGCTTCCGGCCTTCAGGCGCAGCACTCACGACTTCAACCGTACGCCCGTCCGGGCTAAGCGGGATCGGGGGTGACGCCGGTCAGCTTCGCGGTGACGTCCCACAACGCGGCCCCCAGCGACTCGCTGCGCGCGGCGGCCAGTGGACGGCTCTTGACCGGGTTCCCGCGCGTGCCGCCGAGGCCGCCCGGGACGATGTAGTCGCCGCCCTCGACGCCGTCGGCCGTGGCCGCGTAGAGCTGCGGCAGCGCGCCCTGGCGGACGTTCTGCGCGAACAGGACCTCGCCGATCCGGTGCCCGCCGGCGATGACCGAGCGGACGACGGGATTGCGGTAGGAGCGGGCCATGCCGCTGCCGAGCCCGGTGGCGGTGTAGCCGGGGTGGGCGGCGACGCTGATCACGCCGGAGCCGGCCGCGCGCAGGCGGCGGTCCAGTTCGAGCGCGAACACCTGGTCGGCGAGCTTCGACTGCCCGTACGCGGCGGCGGGGTTGTAGCGGCGGTGCTCGGCGTTCGGGTCGTCGAGGTGGATGCGGGCGCCGACGGCGGCCAGGCTCGACAGCGTGACGACCCGGCCGCGCAGGGCGGGCATGAGCAGCCAGGTCAGTGCCGCGTGGCCGAGGTGGTTGGTGCCGAACTGCAGCTCGAAGCCGTCGGCGGTGCGGCCGCGGGCGGTCGCCATCACGCCGGCGTTGTTGACCAGCACGTCGAGGGCGTCGCCGGTGCGCTCCCGCACCAAGACGGCCGCCGCGCGCACCGACGCGAGCTCGCTCAGGTCCAATGGGATGAGCTCGGGGCCGGCGCCCGCGGCGGCCGCTTTCACGATGTCGAGTGCCTTCGCCCCGCGCTCGGCGGAACGGCAGGCGAGGAGCACGCGGGCCCCCTTGCCCGCGAGCACCTCGGCGGTGCGCAGCCCCAGACCGGAGTTCGCCCCGGTGACCAGGACGGTCCGGCCGGTCTGGTCGGCGATGTCGGCCTCGGTCCAGCGCTGTGTCATGCGCTTACTTAACTCCATCCATGCCCCCGCCGCCGCCCTCAACGGAGGCGCTTCGCGCCGCTGTGCTGATTCGTTACGCACTCGGCGCGAGCAGTCGCCGCAGGTGTCCGATCATCGGACGGCGACGGGTGTTTTCTTCGCGATTTGCGCGCAGCAGCGCCTCGAACGCGTGCCCCACCTTGACGATCTCGTCGGCCGGCTCGCGCGGGTCGGCCAGCCCGGCCGTGACGGCGAGCATGCGCAGCTCGCCTTCGTGCATCCGGCGCAGCGACGCGTGCCGCTCGCAGGCGCCGTCGAGGACCGCACGCAGGTCGGCGTGCTCGTCGACGGCGGCGCGCCAGGCGCGGGTGACGGCGTCGACGTGGTCGCCGAGGCCGTCGGCGTCGTCCGGGTCGATGACCTCGGTGCGCAGGCGGCCGCTCAGCGTCCGCGTCCACTGGTACTGCAGCGCGGTGAGGACGTTTTCCTCGGTGCCGAAGTGCTCTTCGGCACCGGGCACCTCATCGAGCGCCAGCGGCTCACCCGGGTTACGGGCGGCCAGCCTCACGGCGGCTTCGAGGATTTCCTGACGTCGGTAGAAGTCGGTCCAGCTCATGTGTGGCTCCCCTTCCGTGGCCCGGGTCATACCGCGGGTCTGCGGCATACTCCCGGTACGGACCTGACGCGCCGAACATACCATGAGTATGGAGAGCTGTTCCCGGCGTAAAGTTGTGAAGGTGGCGACAATGAGGTCCAGACGACTCGACTACTCCGAGTCGACGCGGTCCGCGCTGGTCGACAGCGCGGTCGAACTGTTCACCAAACGCGGTTACGCGGGTACCTCGCTCGACGAGATCGCCAAACGCGCCCGGGTGACCAAGGGCGCGCTGTACCACCACTTCAGCGGCAAGCAGGCCCTGTTCGAAGCCGCGTTCGACCAGGTCGAGAGCCTCGTCTACGACCGGCTCGACAAGATCATGACCGGCGAGGGCACGCCGTGGGAACGCGCGCTCGGCGGGCTCAACGCGTTCATCCGCGCCTGCCTCGACCCCGCCTACCAGCGGATCGCCATCCACGAGGCGCCTGTCGTGATGGGCTGGGAGCGCTGGCGCGAGGCGGAGGAGCGCTGCAGCTTCGGGCTCGTGCGGTCCGGCCTGCAGTCGCTGATCGACGCGGGTGAGGTCGAGCCGGTGCCGGTCGAGGTCACCGCGCGGCTGCTGTTCGGCGCGCTGTCGAGCGCGGCGACCGAAATCGCCAGTTCGCCCGACCCGAAGAAGGTCGGCGCCGAGATCGAGGACGTGATCGTCCGCATGCTGGTCCGGCTGAGGCGCACGGAGCCCGACGTCTCTATAGGCTGACGTCGTGGACTTGAGGATCTTCACCGAGCCCCAGCAGGGGGCCAGCTACGACGACCTGCTGCGCGTGGCCAAGGCGACCGAAGCCGCCGGGTACGACGCCTTCTTCCGCAGCGACCACTACCTGAAGATGGGCTCGGCCGACGGCCTGCCCGGCCCGACCGACGCGTGGATCACCCTCGCCGGCCTGGCCCGCGAGACCAGCCGGATCCGGCTCGGCACGCTCGTCACCGCGGCGACGTTCCGGCACCCGGGCCCGCTGGCCATCTCCGTGGCCCAGGTCGACCAGATGTCCGGCGGCCGCGTCGAGTTCGGCCTCGGCTCCGGCTGGTACGACGCCGAGCACGAGGCGTACGGCCTGACGCTGCCACCGCTCAAGGAGCGCTTCGACCGCTACGCCGAGCAGCTCGAGATCATCACCGGTCTGTGGAAGACGCCGGTGGGCTCGACGTATTCGTTCGACGGCCAGTACTACAAGCTGACGGAGTCGCCCGGCCTGCCGAAGCCGGCGCAGTCCCCGGCGCCGCCGGTGATCATCGGCGGCGGCGGCAAGAAGCGCACCCCGGCACTGGCCGCGCGGTTCGCCGACGAGTTCAACCTGCCGTTCGTCGACGCCGAGACGGCGGCGGCGCAGTTCGCCCGCGTCGAGGCGGCGGCGGCGGAGATCGGCCGCGATCCGAAGGAGATCCTCCGCTCGGTGGCCCTGGTCGTCGGCGTGGGCCGCTCGGACGAAGAGGTCGCGCGGCGGGCTTCGGTGATCGGCCGCGACGTCGACGAGCTGCGGGCCAACGGCCTGGCCGGGACGCCCGCGGAGGTCGTCGACCGGATCGGGCGGTGGCGGGAGCAGACCGGCATCACGCGGCTCTACCTGCAGCTGCTGGACCTGACGGACCTGGACCAGATCGACCTGATCGCCGCCGAGGTCGCGCCGCAGCTGGACTGAGCAGCCCCCGTTTTCCACGCTACCGGGAGGGGCCGACAGTTCCGCCGGCTCTGAACCGTGAAGGCCACCTGTTGTCCACAGGTGGCCTTCACGGTTTTCAGTGTCTTCAGTTCTGGAGGGCGAAGGTGACGCCGGGGGCCTCGGGGGCGGCCGGGCGGGGGAGCCAGCGGTCCTCGCTCACCGGCAGCTCACCCTCGAGGGCCGCCAGCACCGCGTCACGAGCCAGCGGGAGCACCGCCTCGACCGTGACGTCCCGCTGGAGTTCGTACGACAGGGACGTCACGCCCGCGTCGCGGATGCCGCACGGGACGATGTTGTCGAACGCCGCCAGGTCGGCGTTGCAGTTCAGCTCGAAGCCGTGCATCGTCACGCCGCGCTGGACCCTGATGCCGATCGCCGCGATCTTGCGCTCGATGCCGCGGTCGTCCGCCGGGATCCACACCCCGCTGCGGCCCTCCACCCGGCCGCTGGCCACGCCCAGCTGGTCGCACACGTGGATCAGCGCCTCCTCCAGGCGCCGGACGTAGTGGACGACGTCGATCGGGTCGGCGAGCTTGACGATCGGGTAGCCGACCAGCTGGCCGGGGCCGTGCCAGGTGATCTTGCCGCCGCGGTCGACGTCGATCACCGGGGTGCCGTCGGTGGGGCGGTCGGCCGGCTCGGTGCGCTTGCCCGCGGTGTACACCGACGGGTGCTGCAACAGGAGCATCGTGTCCGGGGCGGTGCCGTCGGCGCGGGCGGTGAGGTGGCTCCGCTGGAGCTCCCAGGCTTCGGTGTAGTCGATCGTGCCGAGCTCGCGGACGTCGACAGGCTCGGTGCTGGCGCGGCAGGTGCGGGAAGAACTCACCCGTCGAGGCTACGCCCGTCACCCGGGGGAAGCAGCTGCAAGGCGCACGCTGAGAGCAGCCCGACACCGGTCACCGCCAGCACTGCGCCGATCGTGTCGGTGACCCAGTGGACGCCGAGCACCACCCGGCACGCGGCCGACAGCACCACCGCCACCACGACGGCCACCGCGACCCGCCGGACCAGCCGTGGCCACAGCCACGCGCACAGCAGGAGCAGCACGAATCCGGTGCTCGCCACCGACACCACGTGCCCGCTCGGGTAGCTCAGGTCCGGGTAGTCGCGCGGGCGTTCCCGCAGGAAGATCGGCTTGAACACCAGGCTGGTCAGCCGGCACAGCAGCAGCACCACGGCCAGCCGGACACACAGGCCGAGGTGCTCACGCCGGCGCAGCGCCAGCGCCAGCAGCGCCGCGCCGAGGACGTAGGGGAGCACCGGGCCGAGGACGTCGCTGCCGGCCTGCGCGACCCGCCCGAGCGGCTCCGCGTACACCCCGTGAAGCGCCTTCGACACCGCGACGTCGAGGGCCAGCGGCTGCCGCGCGACGCTCAGCCCGAGCAGGACGAACGCGGCCGAGAACACCACGCCCACGACGAGCCAGCGCTGCAGCCGGACACTCATGCCGCGGCGAGCGCGCTGTCGAGGGTCGGGTGCCGGAACTCGTACCCGGAACCCGCCAGCACCGCGGGGACCGCCCGCTGCCCGAACAGCGCCATCTCCTCCCCGGCCTGGCCGAGCACGGCCTTGAGGGCGATCCCGGGCACCCACCACGGCGCGGGCCGGTGCAGGACGCGGCCGACGGCGCGGGTGAACTCGGCGTTGGTCACCGGCTCGGGACCGGTCAGGTTCACCGGGCCCCGCACGTCGTGCGCGAGGACGTGGACGATCGCGCCGACCTCGTCGTCGAGGGAGATCCACGGCATGTACTGGTGGCCGTTGCCGAGCCGGCCGCCCAGGCACAGGGCGAACAGCGGGCGCAGCGTCGCGTACAGGCCGCCCTTGGCCGAGAGCACCAGCCCGGTCCGGAGGTGCACGACCCGCGCGTCTCCGGCAGCCGCCGTCGCCGCTTCCCACGCTTCGCAGAGCTCGGCCAGGAAACCCCGGCCGCGCGGGGCAGATTCGTCCACAATGGACTGATGGGTGTGGCCGTAGTACCCGACGGCGGACGCGTTGACGAGCACCCCGATCCCGTGTTCGGCGACGGCTTCGGCGAGCACCTCGGTCGGCTCGACCCGGCTGTCGGTGAGCTGCTGCTTGCGCATCGCGCTCCACCGCCCGGGGAACAGCCGCCGTCCGCCCAGGTTCACGACCGCGTCGACACCCTCGAAGGCGCCGCTCGCGATGGTGCCCGACGGCGGGTCCCAGCGGAATTCGCCGCCTTCGCGCGCTTCGCGCCGCACCAGCCGGCGGACCTCGTGGCCCTCGCGCCGCAGGCGGTCGCCCAGCGCCGACCCGATCAAGCCGCTCGCTCCGGCGATGAGTACTCGCATGCTTCGATCGTTGCGCATCCGCTGCGTGCCCGCACGCCCGGCCCGGACACGGCGAAGGCCGCCACGGGCTCCCGTGGCGGCCTTCGTCAGGGGTGGCTCAGAGACCGAGTTCGCTCTCGAAGTTGCCCTCTTCCAGGCGCTGCTTGATCGTCGTCAGGAAGCGGCCCGCGTCGGCCCCGTCCACCAGGCGGTGGTCGTAGGTCAGCGGCAGGTACGCCATCGACCGGACGGCGATCGTGTCGTTGCCGTCGGCGTCCGCGATGACCACCGGGCGCTTGACGACCGCGCCGGTGCCGAGGATGCCCGACTGCGGCTGCACGATGATCGGCGTGTCGAACAGCGCGCCGACGCTGCCGATGTTCGTGATCGAGAACGTGCCGCCCGACAGCTCGTCCGGCTTGATCTGGCCCGCCCGCGCGCGGCCCGCCAGGTCGGCGATCCGGTGCGCGAGCCCGGCCAGGCTCAGCTCGCCGGCGTCGTGGATCACGACCGAGAGCAGCCCGCGCTCGGTGTCCACCGCGATGCCCAGGTGCACGGCGCCGTGGTAGGTGATCTCCTTCGTGTCCTCGTTGTAGGACGCGTTGACGTTCGGGTGCTGCTTGAGCGCCTCGACCGTGGCCTTCGCGAAGAACGGCAGGAACGTCAGGTTGACGCCCTCGCGCTCCTTGAAGCCCGCCTTCGCGCGCTGGCGCAGCTTGGCGATCTTCGTGACGTCGACCTCCTGGACCTGCGTGAGCTGCGCGGCGATCTGCAGCGACTCGCGGGTCTTGGTGGCCGTGATCTGGCGGATCCGGCTGGCCTTCTGCACGGTCCCGCGCAGCGCGGCGAGCTCCGGCGACACCGCGGCCGCGGGACGCGCGGCGGGCGCCGACGGGGCAGCGGCGGCGGCCGGGGCGGCAGCGGGCGCCGGCGCGGCGGCCTTCTGCTTCTCCTCGGCCGCGGCCAGGACGTCCTGCTTGCGGATCCGGCCGCCGACGCCGCTGCCGGTCAGCGACGCGAGGTCGATGCCGTGCTCCGACGCGAGCTTGCGGACCAGCGGCGTGACGTACGGGCCGTCCGCCGAGCCGTCCTTCGCCGCGGCGGCCGGGGCCGACTGCGTGGCGGCCGAGGCCGGGGCGGCCTGCGGCTTCGGTTCCGGCTTGGGCTCGGGCTTCGCCTCCTGAACCGGCTCCGGCTTGGGCTCGGGCTTCGGTTCCGGCTTGGGTTCCGGCTTCGGCTCGGGCTTGGGCTCCGGCTTGGCTTCGGCCTTCGGCGCCGCGTTCGCGTCGCCGATCACGGCCAGGACGCCGCCGACCTCGACGGTCTCGTCCTCGCCCGCGCGGATCTCCAGCACCGTGCCGGCCACCGGCGACGGCACCTCGGTGTCGACCTTGTCGGTGGAGATCTCGAGCAGCGGCTCGTCGACCTCGACCGAGTCGCCGACCGCCTTCAGCCAGCGCGTGACGGTGCCCTCGGTGACGCTTTCGCCCAGCTCGGGCAGCTTCACCTCGGTGCCTTCGCCACCGGCGGCCGGCGCGGTGTCCGGCTTGCTCGGGGCGCTGTCCTGCGCCTGCGGCTCGGGCTCGTCCTGCTGCGGCTCGGGCTCCGGCGCGGACTCCTCCTGCGCCGGGGCGGAAGACTCCGGCACGCCGCCGCTGCCGTCGTCGATGACGGCGAGCTCGCCGCCGACCTCGACGGTCTCGTCCTCCTGGGCGCTGATCTTCACGACCGTGCCCGCCACCGGGGAGGGCACCTCGGTGTCGACCTTGTCGGTCGAGATCTCGAGCAACGGCTCGTCGACCTCGACGGTGTCGCCCTCCTGCTTAAGCCACCGGGTGACGGTGCCTTCGGTGACGCTCTCCCCGAGCTCCGGCAATGTGACGGAGTAGGCCATCGTTCGCTGACTCCTCTTTCAAGATTCTGCGGTGTCTGGATTCTGCGGTCAGGACGTCAGCTGTGCACGTGCAGCGGCTTCCCCGCGAGGGCGAGGAACGCTTCACCGAGGGCCTCGGTCTGGGTCGGGTGGGCGTGGATGAGGGGCGCGACGTCCTCGGGGAAGGCTTCCCAGCTGTAGATCAGCTGCGCTTCGCCGATCAGCTCGCCGACGCGGTCGCCCACCATGTGGACCCCCACGACCGGGCCGTCCGGCGCCTTGACCAGCTTGACGCCGCCGGAGGTCTTGAGGATCTGGCTCTTGCCGTTGCCGCCGAGGTCGTAGGTGAACGTCGTGACGTCCGAGCCGTACTTGTCCTTCGCCTGCGACTCGGTCAGCCCGACCGACGCGACCTCGGGGTGCGAGTAGGTGACCCGCGGGATGCCGCTCTCGTCGATCACGCGCGGGTTCTGCCCGGCGATCTCCTCGGCGACGAAGATGCCCTGCTGGAAGCCGCGGTGCGCGAGCTGCAGGCCCGGGACGATGTCGCCGACGGCGTAGACGTTCGGCAGGTTGGTGCGCAGCCGCTCGTCGGTGAGGACGAAGCCGCGCTCGATCTTGACGCCGGCCTCCTCGTAGCCGTGGCCGGCCGAGTTCGGCCCGCGGCCCACGGCGACCAGCAGCAGGTCGGCCTCGATGGTCTCGCCGGACTCCAGCGAGACGCTCACGCCGTTGTCGTCCTGCTTCGCGCCGGTGAACTTCACGCCGGTCTTGAAGGCGATCTTGCGGCGGCGGAAGGCGCGCTCGAGCTGCTTCGACGCGAACTCGTCCTCGTTCGGGACCAGCCGCGGCAGCGCCTCGACGATGGTGACGTCCACGCCGAAGGAGGCCCAGACGCTGGCGAACTCGACGCCGATGACGCCGCCGCCGAGCACCACGACCTTCTTGGGGACGTAGTCGAGGGACAGGGCCTGCTCGCTGGCGATGATGCGGCCGCCGAGCTCCAGGCCGGGCAGCGTGCGCGAGTACGAGCCGGTGGCGAGGATGACGTTCTTGCCGGTGTAGCGGGTGCCGTCCACCTCGACGGTCGTGCCGCCGACGAACGTGCCGCTGCCCTCGACGAGGTTCACCTTGTGCGCCTTGGCCAGGCCCTGCAGGCCCTTGTACAGGCGGGCGACGATCCCGTCCTTGTACTTGTTGACCCCGGCGATGTCGATGCCCTCGAAGGCGGCCTTGACGCCGACCGCTTCGGCTTCACGGGTCTCGTCGGCGACCTCGGCGGCGTGCAGCAGGGCCTTGGTCGGGATGCAGCCCCGGTGGAGGCACGTCCCGCCCAGCTTGTCCTTCTCGATCAGCGTGACGGAAAGGCCCAGCTCGGCCGCGCGGAACGCCGCGGCGTAGCCGCCCGATCCGCCTCCCAGGATCACGAGGTCGGCGGAGGTGTCGGTCACTTCATTAACTCCTCGGCAAGCAGTGGGGTGATGCTCTGTCGTCGCGCCCGCGCCCGGTATAACCGCGCGCGCGACACCGCCATCTTGTCACTACGCCGGACGGGGCTGCGAGCTAGCCGGGTGTGCGACGCCGACCACACGCGGAGTCCGGGATAATGAGTGGGGTAGGTCTCGGGAGGAGAGGTGGTCGAGGTGGGGCTCTTCGACTCGCTGCGCAGGCGGGCCAAGGGTGGGCAACGGGCCGGTACGCTGCGGAAAGCCAGCTCCGAGGACACCCGCCACCTCGACGAGTGGGCCGCCACCCGAAGGGGTGTCGAGGCCTTTGTGGAGCCGAAGACCAACGTCACGGAGACCACTGTGGTGTTGATCGCCCACGACGGCGAGTGGACCCGGCGGCGGATCGGCAGCCTGGAGGCCGCGCAGCAGTTCGGCCACCGCCGGTCGATCCCGGTGTACGAGGTCGCGCGGGTCGGGTACCCGAAGCGGATGCGCGAGTACACCGAGCGGAAGAAGCGCGGCCAGGTCTAGAGGTCGATCCGGCCGACGACCTCGCCGTTGAACGTCTGGCCGGTCGGCCGGAACCCCAGCCTGAGGTAGAACTCCTCCGGCCCGCCCTCGGCCGGGATCCAGAGCACGGTCGCGGTGGTGTTGCCCCGTTTCCGGGCTTCCTCCAGGACCGTCTCCACCGCGAACCGGCCGTAGCCGCGGCCCTGGACGCCCGCACCGACGTTGAGCCGCCAGACGCCGCAGCGGAAGAAGTCCAGCTCCGCGTGCGGGTCGAAGCCGCCCATCACGAACGCCACCGGTTCGCCGTCGTCCAGGATCAGCCGCGGCCAGGCGATTTCCGGCTGCGTGTAGGCCTCGGCGAGCGAGACCGCGACCGGCGCGACGAAGGCCTTCTGGTGCGGTTCGACGGCCAGCTGGCACGCGGCGGCGACGTTGCCCGGGGTGATCGGCTCCGCGGTGAGGGTGGTCACCCGGTCCAAGCTAGCCCGCCTGGGCCAGCAGCGTGGCGTGGTTGACCAGCGCCGCGCGGAAGGACGCGTGAACCGTCGTGCCGAGTATCGGATCGACCTCCACCACGTGCCCGGCCGAAAGCAGCAGCACCGCCGGGTCCGACAGCACCACGACACCGTTCTCGGCCCGCAGCTCCGCCGTGCCCAGCAGGCGCGGGAAGACCACGTCGGCGGGCAGGCCGTCGCACGTCCGCAGGAATTCGCGGCAGTCCGGCGGCAGCGGAACGCCCAGTCGCAGCTCGGCCGAGCGGATCGCCGCCTCCGACGCCGGGGGAGGGGCCGTCGCGCCACCCCGCAGCCGCAGGATCGACGCGATCAGCTCCGGCCACGCCCCCAGCTCCGGCGGGTACCGCTCGTGCAGGGCCGCGACCAGGGCACCCGCGCACGACGGCGCCCAGTCGCGCAGCCCGAGCGGATCCGCGCCCGCCACCAGCGCCGGAGCCAGCGCCCGGGTCGCCGCCAGCGTGGCGACGTCCGGGTGCGGCCCGGCGAGCGCGGCCCACGACTCGAGGTCGCCGTCGGCGAGGGCCGTGCGGACCCGGTCCGGGCGTGCCGGCGCCACGTGCTTGACCACCTCCGCGACCGGGCCCGGCGGGAGGACACCTTCCAGATCGGACACCGGGCGGCGCAGCGCAGCCGTGTGCGCGCGCTCTTCGGCGTCGAGGTCCAGGGGCGGCAGCCCGGCCGCCCAGTCCGGACGGGCACCCCGGGCTTCGAACAGCATCGCCCACGCGCGCGCCCGGAGCGGGTCCGGGGCCAGCGCCGTCACCGGCCGTTCCGTGCGGGCCTGCCACTGCGTCACCAGCCGGTCGGCCTCGTCGAGGGCGCCGGTAACGGCGAGCAGCAGGGCCGCGTAGCCGACCTGGTGGTCCACAGTGGACGAAGCGGCGGTCAGGACGTCCCTGACCGCCGCTTCGAGGTACTCGCCGGGTTCCACTCAGCCGTTGGCGGCGATGTCCGCCAGCACCGCGGCGATCGAGCGCACCGGGACACCGGTGCCGCCCTTGCCGGTGTAGCCCCACGGCGCGGCCGTGTTGAACGACGGGCCCGCGATGTCGATGTGGACCCAGTCGAGGCCGTCGGCGACGAACTCGCGCAGGAAGATACCGGCGGCGAGCATGCCGCCCCAGCGGTGGCCCGTCACGTTGGCCAGGTCGGCCAGCCGCGAGTCGAGGTCGGCGCGCAGTTCCTCCGGCAGCGGCATGGCCCAGCCGTTTTCGCCGGTGGCCTGCATGATCGCGGCGACGCGGTCGCGGAAGTCGTCCGAGCCCATCACGCCGGCGGTGCGGTTGCCGAGCGCGACGACCTGGGCGCCGGTCAGCGTCGAGGTCTCGATCAGGTAGTCCGGGTTCTCCTCGGCCGCGCGGACCATCGCGTCGACCAGGACCAGGCGGCCCTCGGCGTCGGTGTTGAGGACCTCGACGGTCTTGCCGCCGTACATGGTCAGCACGTCACCCGGGCGGTACGACGTCCCCGACGGCAGGTTCTCCGCCAGCGGGATGTGCGCGACGACCTCCAGCGGGTACTTCAGCTTCGCCGCCAGCACCACGGCCGCGAGCACGCCGGCCGCGCCGGACATGTCCGAGGTCATGTGGTCCATGTTCGCGGCGGGCTTGAGCGAGATGCCGCCCGAGTCGAACGTGATGCCCTTGCCGACCAGCGCGACCTTCTTCGCGGCCTTGGCCGGCTTGTAGCCGACGCGCACCAGGCGCGGCTGGCGCGAGGACCCGCCGCCGACGCCGAGGATGCCGCCGAAGCCCTTGCGCTTCAACGCCTTCTCGTCGAGCACCTCGAACTCGAGGCCGTTGTCCTCGGCCAGCTTCTTCGCACGCTCGGCGAAGGAGGCCGGGTAGAGGTCGTTCGGCGGGGTGTTGATCAGGTCGCGGGCGGTGATGACGGCCTCGGCGATCGAGCCGGCCGCCTTCAGCGTCGCCTTGTGCTCGCGGGCGGTGCCCTCGGCGGGGCTCGCGAAGTCGGCCTTCGCCAGCGGGGCGTCGCCCTTCTCCGAGCGGTAGTCGGTGAAGACGTAGGAGCCGAGGACCGTGCCCTCGACGGCGGCCTGCAGGTCGAGCTCCGAGAGCGTGACGAGCGCGCGGTCGGTGCCGGCCAGCGCGCGGCCGGCGGCGCCCGCGGCGCGGCGGACCTGCTCGGGGGTGACGGCGTCGCCCGCCTTGCCCAGGCCGACGGCGAGCACCACGCCCGCCGGGAGCTTGCCCAGCGTCGGGACCTTGACGACCTCTTCGGCCTTGCCGCTCGCGCCGAGCGTGGCCAGCAGGCCGGCGAGCCGGCCGTCGAAGGCCGCGTCCACGGCGGCGGCGCCGGGGGCGAGCACGGGACCGTCCTCGCCCTGCAGGGTGCCGATGACGACCACGTCGGCGCGCGTCTTGGCCAGTGCCTCCCCGGTGTTGTCGGACAGGGCGAGCTTAGGCACGGTCACTTCTGGCTCCTCGCGCGTTCTCGTGTGGCACCGGGCACCGGCCCGGCCGGGATCGTGAGCCATGCTAATGACGACCTGACCACGGGTGAACAGAGGGCGAGGGAGGGCGGCGTGCGGCTGGGCGGTGGGCTGCTGGTGGCACTGGCGGCGGCAGCGGCGGGCGCCGGCTGGTGGCTGCTCGGCGGGCTGGTGCTCGCGGCGATCGCCGCGAGCGTGGCGGCGCGGGTGCCGGAACCGGGGGATGCCCTGGTCGACCGGGGGGTGGTCGCGGTCGCGCGGCTCGCGGAGGTGACCGTCTACGCCATCGCGTTCGGCGCCTACGTGTTCCCGGCGCACCGGGAAGCCGCCGCGGCCGCGTTCGTCGCCGTGGCCGCCGGCGCGGGCTTCGCCGGGCTGAAGATCCCGACGATCGTCGTACGGATCACCGCCGCGCTGCTGCTCGTGGCGGGGCTCACCCTGGTCGTGGTGTGCGTGGCCGTGACGCCGGTCGGGACGGCCGACGGCCTGCAGCCACCGGACTTCGCGGGTGTCCTCGTCGCGGCCGTGCTCACGCTGCCGTTCCTGCGCCCGGCCGGACGCGAGAACGCGGGCCTGCGCGTGCTGCTGCTCACCGCGGTCGCCCTCCTGGCCGCCTTCGCCGCGCTCTACCAGCTCGGCGCGGTGCGGCTCGGGCTGTCGCTCACCTCGCTGCGCGACCTGCTCTCCGCCGCCGACGCGGACGCGCTGCAGCCGCTGCTCACGGCGTTCGCCGTGGTCGCGACCGTCGTCCCGGCGCTCGCCGCGGGCGCCGAGACCCGGACGCGGACGGGGGTGCCGGGGCTCGCCGGGCTGGTCGTGGCCGCGGCGGCCGCGTACTTCCTGCCGCTGCTGCCCGTGCTCGTCCTCGCCGGCCTGGCCACCGTGATCGAGCTGCTACTGGGCGTACGCGCGCGCAGGTACAGTGAAGTGCGTGACTGATCGACGCTGGCGGCCGGGGCAGACGGTAGTCGAACGGTTCCACCGCCCGGACGGCTCGATCGGCCAGGTCCACCCGCTGCGCGTGCTCGCCGACGACGGCCGCGTCCTGCTCGCCTGGCTGCCCGCGGGCACCCCGATCGTCGGCAGCAGGCTCGCCGACGGCCGCGAACTGCGGGAAGCGCCCCTCGACCAGCGCTTCCGCATCCCGCGGGTGCCGGTGCCCGACTTCTGGCACCGCACGTCCACGCTGCGGCGCATCGCCGAGGACGAGTGGTCGTCGGTGTGGTGGTTCTTCGACGCCGCCGGGGAGTTCAAGAACTGGTACGTCAACCTGGAGGTCCCGCTCGGCCGGAACCCGGCCGGGGTGGACCGCATCGACGGCGTGCTCGACGTCGTCGTCGAGCGGGACGGCACCTGGCGCTGGGACGACGAGGACGAGGCCGAAGCCGCGATCGAGGTCGGCAGGCTGACGCTCGAGCAGTTCGACCGGCTGCGCGTGGAGGGCGAGCGGATCGGCGCGCTGGCCGAGCGCGGCGCGTACCCGTTCGACGGCACGGACACCGACTTCCGCCCGGACCCGGGCTGGCCGGTGCCCGAGCTGCCGCCCGGCCTGCTGGCCTCGCTCAGCCCGCGGTCAGGAGAAGGATCAGCGCCAGCACGGCGTTGACGACCGCGAGGACGACCACCGACTTCGTCGGGACCACCGCGGGGAACGCCTTGCCGTGGATCTTCCGCCACCACACGATGCCGAAGACCCCGCCGACCAGGCCGAGGAAGCCGCCGAAGCCGCTGTCCAGGACGGCCCAGCCGACCATGCCGAGCAGCCCGACGCCGAAGGTCAGCAGCACCGCGGTGACGAACGTCTTGACGTCGGCGCCGGTGCTCTTGGGCCGGGGGACCGGCTCAGTGGAGTGGTAGGTCACGACGCCATCCTAGGGCGCGCCCGGCGGGGGCGCGGGGAAGCGGCGAACAGATGGACATCCGACTAACGCGCTTCCGAGCAAGCGGTATCGTCTAGCCATGACGACCACGACACAGTTCGCCCATGTCCCGCACCCGAGTCCTGCGAGCGCGGACCGTGTCGCGGAGGTACTCACCGCCCCCGGTTTCGGGGTGTACTTCACCGACCACATGGTGACCGTCAAGTGGTCGAAGGCGCAGGGCTGGCACGACGCCCAGGTCGGCCCGTACGCCCCCTTCACGCTCGACCCGGCGACGTCGGTGCTGCACTACGGCCAGGCCATCTTCGAGGGGCTCAAGGCCTACCGCCAGCCGGACGGCTCGATCGCGTCGTTCCGCCCGGACGCCAACGCCGTCCGGTTCCGGCAGTCGGCCGAGCGGCTGGCCATGCCGCAGCTGCCCGAGGACGTCTTCGTCGAGTCGCTGCGTGAGCTCATCGCCGTCGACGGCCGGTGGGTGCCCACCCGCCAGGGTGATTCGCTGTACCTGCGGCCGTTCATGATCTCGACGTCCACCGGGCTCGGCGTCAACAGCCCGGCCGCCGACTACGTGTACACGGTCATCGCGTCCCCGGCGGGCTCGTACTTCGCCGGCGGCGTGAAGCCGGTCAGCGTCTGGCTGTCCACCGAGTACGTCCGGGCCGCCCCCGGCGGCACCGGCGCGGCCAAGTGCGCCGGCAACTACGCGGCGTCGTTCGTGGCACAGGCCCAGGCCGTCGAGAAGGGCTGCGACCAGGTGGTCTGGCTCGACGCGGTCGAGCGGCGCTGGGTCGAGGAGATGGGCGGGATGAACCTGTTCTTCGTCTTCGGCTCCGGCGAGAACGCCCGGGTGGTCACCCCCGAGCTGACCGGCTCGCTGCTGCCCGGCGTGACGCGCAAGTCGTTGCTGCAGCTGGCTTCCCGGCTCGGGTACAAGATCGAGGAGCGCCGGATCTCCACCGACGAGTGGGAGAAGGCCGCGGCTTCGGGTGAGCTGACCGAGACGTTCGCGTGCGGCACCGCGGCGGTGATCACGCCGGTCGGCCACGTCAAGCACGCGAACGGCGAGTTCACGGTGGCCGACGGGCAGCCCGGCACACTGACGATGAAGCTGCGCGAAGAGCTGACGGGCATCCAGGAGGGCACCCGCCCCGACCCCGATCACTGGATGGTCAAGCTCGCCTGAGCGGTTCGGTGAAGCGGCCCCCGGTGCGCCGGGGGCCGCTTTCGCGCGTCAGGAAGCCGGGGCGGTGATCAGCGGGCCGGAGACGCCGGCCTGTTCGTGCGTCGCGGTTTCGGCGAGGACGCGGGCGGCCATCATCAGCAGCGGCAACGCCGTCACGGCGCCGGTGCCCTCGCCGAGCCGGACGTCCAGTACCAGCAGGGGGCCTAGGTCCAGGTGCTCCAGGGCGAGGGCGTGCGCCGGTTCGGCGGTCCGCTGGCCCGCGACCCACCAGCGGCGCGCGCCCGGGGCGAGGTCCTCGGCGACGAGCGCCGCGGCGCACGCCACGAGCCCGTCCAGGATCACCGGCGTCCGGCGGGCCGCGGCCTGGGCCAGGAAGCCCGCCATCGCCGCGATGTCCGCGCCCGCGGTGGTGCGCAGCAGGTCCAGGGGGTTCGCCAGCACCGGGCGGGCGCGGCGCAGGGCGTCGCGGACCGCGGTGGCCTTGCGCATCCAGGCGTCGTCGTCGATGCCGGACCCGCGGCCGACGACGGCGACCGGCTCGCTGCCGGTCAGGGCCGCGACCAGCACGGACGCCGGGGTGCTGTTGCCGATCCCGAGGTCGCCGGGGATGAGCAGGTCCGCGCCGCCGTCGACCTCGGCGTCGGCGATCGCGATCCCGGCGCGGACGGCGGCCTCGGCCTCGGCGCCGGTCAGCGCGTCTTCGACGTCGATGGACCCCGAGCCGCGGCGGACCTTGAACTCGCCGATCGACCGGGTCGCCGGAGCCTCGGTGTCGACGGCCAGGTCGACCACGCGCACGCTCGCACCCGCGGCGGCGGCCAGCACGTTGATCGCGGCGCCGCCGGTCAGCATGGTGCCCAGCAGCTGCGCGGTGACCTCGACGGGATAGGCGGAGACGCCCTTGGCGGCGATGCCGTGGTCACCGGCGAAGACGACGACGCGGGGCCGGGTGAACGGCCGCGGCGGCGACTGCCCCTGGCAGGCGGCGATCCAGACGCCCAGCTCTTCGAGCCTGCCCAGCGAGCCGGCCGGCTTGACCAGCTTGTCGTGCAGCGCGATCGCGGCGGACCGGGCGTGGTCGTCGGGCGGGACGATCTCGGGGAACTCGATGTTTTCCGGCTCCACACCAGGCCCTTCCTGTTCCACGGCAACGCGGCCAACTTACCGGCAAGGGGCCGCCGGTAGTGTCGCGGCTCGTGGAGACGACGGCGGCCGCGGTGGTGCTGGCCAGCGGCGCGGGCACCCGCGTCGGCGCGAAGCTGAACAAGGTCTACCTGCCGCTCGCCGGGCGGCGCGTGGCCGCCTGGTCCCTGGACGCCTTCGGGCGCGTGCCGGGGATCGGCGTGCTGGTGCTCGTCATCCGGCCGCAGGACCGGGAACTCGCCGAAGAGGTGGCCGGCGACGGCGTCGAGATCGTGTACGGCGGCGACACCCGCCAGGCGTCCGAGCTCAACGCGCTGCGCCACCTCGCGCCCCGAATCAGAGGCGGCCGGGTCGACGTCGTGCTGCTGCACGACGCGGCCCGGCCGCTGGTCCACCCCGAACTGGTCGGTGCGGTGCTGGCCCGGACACGCGAGGACGGGGGGGCTGTGCCGGGCCTGGCCGCGGACGACGTCGTCGAGGTGGATGCCGGGCACCTGGTCGCCCAGGTGCCCGGCGCGATCCGCGTCCAGACGCCTCAGGGCTTCCGGGCCGGACCGCTGCTCGAGGCCTACGAACAGGCCGAGCGCGAAGGTTTCGTGGGTACGGACACTTCGTCCTGCATGGAGCGGTTCTCCTCCCTGCCGATCCGGTGGGTCCCGGGGGCTCCCGAGAACCTCAAGATCACCTATCCCCACGACCTGGTGGTCGCGGAGCGGCTGCTGGCCCGCTGAGCCCGTGCCGGGCTAGGCGCACGCGGGCGGGCCGCCGCCGTCGTCTCCCTCCCGGTGCGTTCCGGTCGGCCGGATCGTCACGTCCTGCCGCAGTTCCGGCGGGATGCAGCAGTCCGGCTGCGGGCGCAGCGCCTGCAGCGGCGCGCCCGGCGTGCCGGGCTCCGCCAGGGTGAGCACGGCCCGCAGCGTCCAGACCGGGGTGGCGTGGTACTGCCAGGTGACGACCCGCGGGTGGAACACGTCCGTGCCCGGGAAGGTCGGCACCCGGTAGGCGCTGGCCCGGTGCTCGTCGCGGAGGATGATGACGTCCGCGCAGGTCGGCCACCGCTTGACCGCCGCGTAGAGCTCCGGCGCCTCGCGGCCGCCGAACAGGTGCAGCACCCAGTTGCGGCGCCGGAGTTCCTCGAGGAGTTCCTCGAGGCCCTGGCCGCTCGAGCTGCTGTGCGATGTGGGCGGGGACACACTTTCGAGGGTAACTTGCGTACTAGTGCGCAGTCCAGCACGTGTACTAGTACACCTGGGTGGTTCTGAACAGCGCTTTGTGGCGGACACCCCGGCGTGCTAGAACACTTGTGCGCGTTGTCCTTGTGAGGAGCCGCCTTGCCCACCCTCGACCGTCCTGAGCCGCCCTACCTGCAGATAGCGGGCCGGATCCGCGACGACATCCTGTCCGGCCGGCTGCAGGAGGGCGACGCGGTGCCGTCCGCCCGCGAGATCGCGCGCACCTGGGCCGTCGCGATGGCGACCGCGACCAAGGTGCTGGCCACGCTCCGCTCGCAGGGTCTCGTGCGGCCCGTGCGCGGCGTCGGCACGGTCGTCGACCGCGGCGGCCTGCACCGCACCGCCCGTGACCGCGCCGCCGCTTCGGTGCGGACGGGCCGGATCTACCCGCCGGGCCACTACGCCGTGATCCGGTCGGCCGGGCTCGAACCGGCGTCCGAACGCGCCGCGGCCGCGCTGGGCCTGGAGGCGGGCGCCCCGGCCATCCGCCGCCGGCGCACCACCTACGGGTCCGACTCGCGGCCGCTGTCGACGTCGACCTCGTGGTTCGACGGCGCGCTGTCGGCGAAGGCGCCGGCGCTGCTGGTGGCGGAGCGGATCGTCGAAGGCACCGCGGCCCACGCGGCCGCCCGGCTGGGCACGAAGATCGCGACGACGCAGGAACGGCACGCGGCGGGCCGCGCGGGCGAAGAGGAGGCGGCCGAGCTGCAGCTGCCCGCCGGGTCGCCGGTGCTGCTCGGCCGGAACACCTTCCTGGCGTCCGACGGGACGGTCGTCGAGTACGGTGAGTCCGCCGCCTTGCCCGACCACTGGGTTTTCTACGAGTACACGACTGAGGACGGCGAATGAAGAAGATCCACGCGGGCAAGGTCCGCGACCTGTACGAACTCGACGGCGGGGACATCCTGCTGGTCGCGTCCGACCGGGTCTCGGTCTACGACGTCTCGCTGCCGACGCCGATCCCGGACAAGGGCAAGCTGCTCAACCAGCTCTCCGCGTGGTGGTTCGACCGGATGGCCGACGTCGTGCCCAACCACGTCGTGTCGACCACCGACGTGCCGGCGGAGTTCGCCGGGCGCGCGATGCGCTGCAAGCCGCTGAAGATGGTCAAGGTCGAGTGCATCGCCCGCGGCTACCTCGCCGGCCTGGGCCTGCGCGAATACCGGCGTGACGGCAAGATCTCCGGCGTCGCGCTGCCGCCGGGCCTGGTCGAGGGCGACAAGCTGCCGGAGCCGATCTTCACGCCGACGACGAAGGAGTCCGACACCGGGCACGACGAGTTCATGACCTTCGACGAGGTCCTGAACGAGATCGGCGAGGACACCGCGAAGCGCCTGCGCGAGCTGACGCTCGAGATCTACGCGAAGGGCGCCGAACACGCGGCGGCCCAGGGCGTGATCATCGCGGACACGAAGCTGGAGTTCGGCTTCGACGCGGACGGCACGCTGACCTTGGGCGACGAGGTCCTGACGTCGGACTCGTCGCGGTTCTGGCCCGCCGACGAGTGGGAGCCCGGCCGCCCGCAGCACGCGTTCGACAAGCAGTTCGTGCGCGACTGGTCGCGGTCGACGGGCTGGGACCAGACCCCGCCCGGGCCGGAGATCCCCGCGGACGTCGTCGAGCAGACGCGGCAGCGCTACACCGAGGTCTACGAGCGGATCACCGGGAGGACCTGGGTCCGTGGGTAGCTACGACCCGTACAAGCTGATCGACGAAGTCGAGACGCTGCTGGTCTCGCACGGCTTCGCGCCGTCGCGGATCCCCGGGCGCGGAGGCGACCGGCTGGCGGGCGCCAGCCGCCTCCTGCGCGGGTTCGGGCTGCAGCCCCGGCTGGCCCCCGAGGACGCGTTCGACCTCGGGGTGCCGTTCCAGGGCCGGATCAACCAGGACTAGGGGCTCTTGGTCAGGCTGGGGTCGCGCTCGACGACGTCCCCGAGAACCTCGTCGATGGCGCTCAGCAGGTCCGCGTCGAGCTTCTTGCCGGCGGCCTTGACGTTCTCGTGCACCTGCTCCGGGCGCGAAGCCCCGATGATGGCCGAGGCGACGTTCGGGTTCTGCAGCACCCAGGCGACGGCCAGCTGGGCGAGGCTCAGATCGGCCTGCTTCGCGAGCGGCTCGAGCTCGGCGACGCGCTTGAGGACGTTCTCGTCGAGGAAGCGGGCGACCATGTTCGCGCCGCCCTTCTCGTCGGTGGCCCGCGAGCCGGCGGGGTAGTCCTGGCCGGGCTTGTACTTGCCGGTCAGCACGCCCTGCGCGATCGGCGACCAGACGATCTGGCTGAGGCCCTCGCGCTCGGAGGCGGGGATGACCTGGTCCTCGATGACCCGCCAGAGCATGTTGTACTGCGGCTGGTTGGAGACGAAGGGGATCTTCAGCTCACGGGCGAGGGCGGCCCCGCGGGAGATCTGCTCGGCGGTCCACTCGGAGACGCCGACGTAGAGCACCTTGCCCTGGCGCACGAGATCGGCGAAGGCGAGCATGGTCTCTTCGAGCGGGACGGTCCGGTCGAATCGGTGCGCCTGGTAGAGGTCGACGTAGTCGGTGCCGAGCCTGGTGAGGCTGGCGTTGGCCGACTCCATGATGTGCTTGCGGGACAGGCCCTTGTCGTTGGGGCCCTTGGGACCGGTGGGCCAGTAGACCTTGGTGAAGATCTCGAGGCTTTCCCGCCGCAGCCCCTTCAGGCCCCGCCCGAGCACGGACTCGGCGGCGGTGTTGGCGTAGACGTCGGCGGTGTCGAAGGTGGTGATGCCGGCGTCGAGGGCGGCCTTGATGCAGGCGTGCGCCTGGTCTTCCTCGACCTGGGAACCATGGGTGAGCCAGTTCCCGTACGAGATCTCACTGACGTTGAGGCCACTGCGGCCGAGACGACGAAACTCCATGGGTGCAGCCTAGGCGGCAATCGTTTGCTTTGCTAACGACCCTGGAGTGACTCCGGCCTCGCCCGGGTCGTGAACAGCAAGAAGCCGGGTCGAGCATCGCTCGACCCGGCTTCTCGAAACCAGCTCAGTTCGGGATCGGGTCCCCCGGCTTCAGCCGCGGCTTCGGGACCCGCAGCTTCCGGATCTGGGACGCCCGCACGAACGCGTACCAGCCGATCGACCGGCCGTTCACCGCTTCCTTCGGGAACTTCTCCCGCACCAGTTTCGCGATCTTCCGGCCGTTCACGAAGCCCTCGACCGCCATCACCAGCAGCATCGCCGTGCACAGGAGCGTGATGTACGACTGGACCTGCGGCAACGGCACCAGCAGCGCCAGGAACACCACGATGGCCAGCGGCATGAACAGGCCGAGCAGGTTGCGCCGGCTGTCGACCAGGTCGCGGACGTACGCCTTGACCGGCCCGCGGTCGCGCGGGAGCAGGGCCTTGTCGTCGCCGCGCATCATCGCCTCGCGGCGGGCCTTGGCCGCGGCCCGGCGGTCCTCCTTGGTCTGGGGGTTCGCCTTGCGCAACTCCTTGTTGCGCTTCATCGCCTCACGCATGGTGGTGGGCGGCGGCGCCACCGGGCCGCGCTTCTTCGCCTCCGCGTCACGGCGCTTCGGCGTAGCCTTGCCCTTACCGGGCGTGAACGACTTGCCGCCGACGTCGACGGCGTCCGTCGTCTCCGGCTCTTCGGCGGCGGTGTCTGTGGTGCTTCGGCGCAGGAACCTCACCTCACCAGGGTATTGCAGGCGTCACGCCGCCGTTCACCAGGTCGATCCATGTGCGACCATGGTGGGGGAACAGATCGGACGTCCCCGGTGTTGAGCACGTCAGCACGAGGAGTATCCGCAGCGAGTTCGACTTTGATGAGGGAGTGCCATGACGACCGCTGAGCACGCCGGCGCGACGCAGGCCGAGACCGCCGAGGAGACCCACGGCGTCACGTTGACCGACGCCGCGGCTTCCAAGGCGAAGGCCCTGCTCGAGCAGGAGGGCCGCGACGACATGCACCTGCGCATCGCCGTCCAGCCCGGTGGCTGCGCGGGCCTGCGCTACCAGCTGTTCTTCGACGAGCGCACGCTCGACGGCGACCTGTTCCGCGACTTCGACGGCCTCAAGGTCGCCGTGGACCGGATGAGCGCGCCGTACGTGTCGGAAGCCGTCATCGACTTCGTGGACACGATCGAGAAGCAGGGCTTCACGATCGACAACCCGAACGCCACCGGCTCCTGCGCCTGCGGCGACTCGTTCCACTGAGTCACAGCCACGAAGAAGGCCCGCTTCCCGAGAGGGAGGCGGGCCTTCTTCGTGGCTGCGGACCTACACGTACGCGTCGAGCTCGGCCACCTGGGCGTGGCACGCCTCGTCCACCTGCCACGGCTTGGCCGTGACGCGGGGCTGCGGCAGGCTCTCGGCCTGCAGCGTTGCCGGGATGAGCGCGCAGTCGGCGATCAGCTCGGACAGGGTCTCGGGTTCGGTGACGGCGTTCACGATTCGTAACGCTATTGATCCGCTCTCGACTGGAGAAGGAGTACCAGCCGGTAGTGTCGGCTGGGCACGCGCGAACTACCCGGATGGGTCATGACCCGGGGGTAACTTCGCGCCTTTTGCCGTGAGGAAAGAGCACAAAGGAGCAGCCGGTGGCAGAAAAGGCCAGGATCGCGGTGTCCGGCAGTATCGCGACCGACCACCTCATGCACTTCCCGGGCAGGTTCGCCGAGCAGCTGGTCGCCGAGCAGCTGCACCGGGTCTCGCTGAGCTTCCTCGCCGACGACCTCGTGGTCCGGCGCGGCGGCATCGGCGCGAACATCGCCTTCGGCCTCGGGGTGCTCGGCGTCCAGCCGGTCCTCGTGGGCGCGGTCGGCGCCGACTTCGCCGACTACCGCTCCTGGCTGGAGCGGCACGGCGTGAACACCTCGGGCGTGCACGTGTCCGAGGTCGCGCACACCGCGCGGTTCGTCTGCACCACCGACGAAGACCTCTGCCAGATCGCGACGTTCTACGCCGGCGCGATGGCCGAGTCCCGCAACATCGAGCTGCAGCCGATCGCCGAGCGGGCCGGTGGGCTGAGCCTGGTGCTGATCAGCCCGGACGACCCCGAGGGCATGATCCGCCACGCCGCGGAGTGCCGCCAGCGCGGGTACGAGTTCGCCGTCGACCCGTCGCAGCAGCTGGCCCGGATGAGCGGCGAGCAGGCGCGCGAGTTCGTCGCCGGCGCGAAGTACCTGTTCAGCAACGACTACGAGTGGGAGCTGCTGCTCCAGAAGACCGGCTGGACCGAGGCGGACGTCCTCGACCAGGTCGGCCTGCGCATCACGACGCTGGGCGAAAAGGGCGTCGAGATCGTCGGCAAGGACGGCGTCGCCCTGCAGATCGGCGCGGTCCCCGAGCGGGCGAAGGCCGACCCGACGGGCGTCGGCGACGGCTTCCGCGCGGGCTTCCTGGCCGGCCTCGACGGCGGCCTCGGCGTCGAGCGCGCCGCCCAGCTCGGCTCGCTGATCGCGGTCCTGGTGCTGGAGACGGTCGGCACGCAGGAGTGGACGTTCGACCGCACCGAAGCGCTGGCCCGCATCGGCGAGGCGTTCGGCCCGGACGCGGCCGAGGAAATTGCAACAGTCCTGCCCGCCGCCTGAGTCCCGCCCGTGGCTCGTGAGTGAGAAACAGTGTTCTAACACCGTTTCTCACTCACGAGAGCCGCGGCAGAGCTCAGAGCTTGACCGGGTAGACCGGCTCGGGGATCTCCGGCTTGATCCGGTGCTCGACGAAGATCCCGTGCCACAGCATGAACACGATCAGCGCCCACAGCTGGCGGCTGCGGTCCAGCTGGCCCGCCTTGTGCTCTTCCAGCAGCGCCAGGATCGCCTTCTTGTCCAGCAGTTCCTCGGTCTTCGAGTCCGAGATGATCCCCTTCGCCCAGTCGTACATCTCGTTGCGCAGCCACAGCCGGATCGGGACCGGGAAGCCGAGCTTGCGGCGGTTCAGCACGTGCGCCGGGATGATCTTCGCCAGTGCCTGGCGCAGCGCGTACTTCGTCGTGCCGTGGGCGAGCTTCTGGTCCAGCGGGATCGACGCCGCGACCTTGAACACCTCGGCGTCGAGGAACGGCACCCGCAGCTCCAGCGAGTTCGCCATCGTCACCTTGTCCGCCTTGACCAGGATGTCGCCGCGCAGCCACGTGTAGAGGTCGACGTGCTGCATGCGGGCCACCGGGTCCCAGCCGCGCGAGACCTCGTACCAAGGCGCCGTGACGTCCTTGAAGCCCACGCCCTCCTGATACGTGCGGAGCACGTTCCGCAGCTGGTCGTCGCGGAAGTTGCGGGCGTTGCCGTAGTAGCGGTCCTCCAGCGGCAGCGCGCCGCGGCGGAGCAGGTCCTTGCCGCGGGTGCCCTCGGGGATCTTCGTCGACACCTTGCCGATGAGCTTCCGCATCCCGCCCGGGATCTTTTCGAACGGCGCCAGCGAGATCGGCTCGTTGTAGATCGTGTAGCCGCCGAAGAGCTCGTCCGCGCCTTCACCCGACAGCACCGCCTTGACGTGCTTGCGGGCCTCGCGGGCGATGAACCACAGCGGGACCAGCGCCGGGTCGGCCACCGGGTCGTCGAGGTACCAGACGATGAGCGGCAGCACCTCCATCATCTCGTCCGCCGACACCGTCCGGACCACGTGCTTCACGCCGATCGCGGCGGCCGACTCGGCGGCGACGTCGACCTCGGAGTAGCCCTCGCGCTCGAACCCGGTGGTGAACGCGATCAGGTTCGGGTTGTGCTCCTTGGCCAGCGTCGCGGTGGCCGTGGAGTCGATGCCGCCCGACAGGAACGCACCCACCGTGACGTCCGGGTCGGAGATCATGTGCTTGCCGACCGAGTCGCGCATCACATCGGCGATGCGCTGGTACAGCTCTTCGGCCTCGGCGGGGGAGTTGACCGGCTTCGTGCTGAACTGCGGGTGGAAGTAGCGCGTGAACTTCACCTCACCGCCGGGCACCACTTCGAACGACGTCCCGGACTCGACGCGCCGGATCGCGGTGTGCAGCGACTCGGGCTCGGGCACGTACTGCAGCACCAGGTAGTGCTGGAGGGCCGTGCGGTCCAGCTCCTGGGCGACACCGAGGACGTCCGACAGCTCCAGCAGGCTCTTCTTCTCGCTGGAGAACGCCACGCCGCCGGGGCCGGCCGAGTAGAACAGCGGCTTGATCCCGAACGGGTCGCGCGCGCCGAAGACCCGCTTCTCCTGCGAGTCCCAGATCATGAAGGCGAACATGCCGCGCAGGCGCTTCACCCAGTCGGCGCCGAGGTAGTGGAACCCGGCGACGATCGCTTCGCCGTCACCCTCGGTCTCGAACTTCGCGCCGTGCATTTCGGCCAGCTCCGCGCGCAGTTCCAGGTAGTTGTAGATCTCGCCGTTGAAGTTCATCGTGTACCGGCCCGGCGCCTCCGGCGGCCCCCAGACCAGCGGCTGGTGCGCGTGCTCGACGTCGATGAAGGCGAGCCGGTTGAAGCCGTAGACGACCTCGGCGTCGGCCCAGGTGTCCTGCTCGTCGGGGCCGCGGTGGCGCTGGCAGCGCATGGCCGCGCCGACGGCGTCACGCGCGTTCGCCGCGCCGGTCTCGGTCGCGCAGATCAGTCCAAGCAGGCCGCACACGGGTACTCACACACCTTCAGGGTCTTCACCGGGCTGGGGGAAGGCCCCAGTATGCCGGGACCGCCGTGGCGAGTACCACGCGCGTCGATGGTTACCCCTTGGTCAGCGGAGCGCGCCAACTCGGCTAGGCTCCGCCCTGTCACAAAGATCGGTCGTAGGAGGCTCTGGGTGAAAGGGCGAGGCGCAGTGGGACAACCCGAGCGCACCCTGGGGAAGCGGACCGTGCGCGTCGCCGCGCTGGCCGTGCTGGTCGCGCTGACCGCGACGGGCTGCTCCGGCGACGAGATCCTGCGCTTCGGCTGGCCGGTGGGCGTCACCCACCAGGCCGACCAGATGCGCACGCTGTGGACCTGGGCCGTGGTCGCCGCGCTGGTCGTCGGCGTCATCGTGTGGGGCCTGATCTTCTGGACCGCGACGTTCCACCGCAAGAAGAAGACCGCCGACGGCGAGCCGGAGGAGCTGCCCCGGCAGTTCCAGTACAACATCCCGCTGGAGCTGTTCACGGTCGTCGTCCCGACGATCATGGTCTGCGTCCTGTTCTTCTTCACCGCGACGACGGAGTCGAAGGTCCTGGACAAGATCCCGAACCCGGACGTCAAGGTCCAGGTCGTGGCCTTCCAGTGGAACTGGGAGTTCAAGTACGAGGACGCCAACGCGGCGAGGCCCGACGGCAGCGGCCAGGTCAGCACGGTCGGCTCGTCCGGCGAGATCCCGCTGCTGGTGCTCCCGGTCGGCAAGACCATCCAGTACGACCTGGTCTCGACCGACGTCATCCACTCCTTCTGGGTGCCGGAGTTCCACTTCAAGCGGGACGTCTTCCCGAACCCGGAGAAGAACAACCAGGACAGTTCCTTCCAGAACAAGATCGACCGCGAAGGCTCCTTCGTCGGCCGGTGCGCGGAACTGTGCGGCACCTACCACTCGGTGATGAACTTCGAGGTCCGCGCGCTGTCGGCGGACAAGTTCGACCAGTACATCTCGCTGCGCAAGCAGGTGAACCCGGCCACCGGCCAGGCGTTCACCGCCGCCGAAGCGCTGGCGAAGATGAACTGCGGCGAGCTGTGCACCCCGCACGCGGTGACCACCCAGCCGTTCAACACCGACCGCACGGCGCGGACCGCGTCCAACTGACGCCGTCGTCACACAGGGAGTAGGAAAGACCCATGAAGGTCGAAGCCCGCATCTTCTTCATCGTGGCGATCTTCGCCGTGTTCATGGCGGCCGTGTACTGGGTGTGGACCGGCCTGGCCGCGACCCACGGGCCCGAACCGGTCGGCATCGTCGCCCTGTTCCTCACCGGCGGCCTGGCGTTCCTCGCGGGCAGCTACCTGCAGTTCGTCTCCCGGCGCATCGAGCCGCGCCCGGAGGACCGCGAGGACGCCGAGATCAGCGACGGCGCGGGTGAGCTGGGCTTCTTCAGCCCGGGCAGCTACTGGCCGATCGGCATGGCGGCCACCGCGGCGCTCGCGGCCGTGGCGCTGGCGTTCTTCCACATCTGGCTGCTGGTGATCGCGCTGGTCGCGCTGCTCATCACGATCGGCGGCCTGGTGTTCGAGTACCACACGGGCCCCTCGCACGACTGAGCTCCACCTGCCGAACCGGCCGCCACGCTTTCGAGCATGGCGGCCGGTTCCGTCTCTGCCGCGGCTGGTCGTGAGTGAGAAACAGTGTTAGAGCCTGTTCCTGAACTGAGCTCGGGTGGGCGTGTTGCCGCTGGCAGCAGAGGAACTCCTGGTAGATCGAGCGGTG
>NZ_JNYY01000040.1 GCF_000716785.1 Amycolatopsis vancoresmycina | reverse complement strand
CAGTGGGTCGGGAACACCTTGTTCATCTGGTGCCGCAGGCCCTTGGCCAGCCGGTACCGCTGGTCGGCGTTGTTCGCGGCCTCGCCCAGCGCCTTCTCGGCGGCACTCGAGCCCTTGGTCGGCGTGGTGAGTGAACTCATCCGCGGTCCGCTCCTCCCGGTCGTGCTCGCCCCGACCGTGACACCGCTGAATCGGAGGCGCAACGAAAGGCGGCGATTTGCATCGGGTCTGCATCGACGGCTACGGCCGTTCACCACCGCGAGGGCTTCGCGGGTGTACGGTGGATTCACCCGACCGGACGGGAGGTGGCCCCGATGCCTCCGAGCCGGCGCGGTCCGTGGCGGCGCTCCTCGCCGATCCTTTCCGTCGAACGCACCTGGATCCGGACCGACCTGCTGGTCATCAGCGCGGCGGGGGAGATCGACGCCACCTCGGCCCGGTTGCTGCAGCGGGCGACCTGGGACGACCTGGCCCCGGTGACGGTGCTGGACCTGGCGAAGGTGACCCTGCTCGGTGCCGCCGGGCTGCGGGTGCTCGCCGTGCTGGCGCACCGCGCCCACACCGAGGAGCGGGTGATCGCACTGGTGAGCCCGCCGCACCCGGTGTCCGTGGTGCTGCTGACCTTCTGGAACGACCGGCGCGTGCTGCTGTACTCGACGCTGGCCGAGGCCCTGCGCGCCCACCCGGCGACGATCGGGCCGTGATCAGCCGGGCCGGCCCTCCGACGTCAGGACCGCCCAGACGACCTTGCCGCCGGACCACCTCGGGCTGCAGCCCCACTCCGCGGCCGACTGCGCCACGATGTGCAGCCCGAGCCCGGACGCGCCGGGCGTCGGCCGCGGCAAGAGCACGGCCGGCCTCGGATCGTCGTCGAGGACGGCGATGGTGAGCCGGTCCCGGCGCAGGTCCAGCCGCAGGGTGATCGCGGAACCGGTGTGCCGGAGGGTGTTCTCCGCCAGCTCGCCGGCCACCAGGATCCCGTCGTAGACGAAGTGCGGCACCGACCACCGCGCGCAGGCTTCGCGGACCGCGGTCCGCGCCAGCGCCGGTGCTTCCGGGTCGCGGTGGAGCGGCAGCTCGAGCTGCCGCCGCGCCGGACGGCACAGCGCCCGCTCCGCGCTGGGGACGTCACCCTGGATCGCCACCCGGCGGTGCACGCCCTGTTCCCGCAGCGTGCGTGCCTGGTCCTCGGTCCCGGTGGCCAGCGCGAACGGGATGCCCGGCCACGTCCCGAGCCGCCGGGCGACCAGCCCGAACACGCTCAGCGGCGCGAAGCCGTCGAAGTCGAGGCCGTCGATCCGGGCGATGACGGCGTCCGGCGTGTCCGCCGCGACCTCCAGCAGACCGTCACGCAGCCGCCGGTAACTGCCGAGGTGCAGCCCGCCCTGCGCGGTGACCAGCGCGAACCGGGCTTGCGACGTCACGTCGAGTTCGAGCGGGCGGCGCATCGTCAGCTCCTCGGCCGGTGGCGGGCGCGTCCTGTACCTGCCACGCTAGAACCCCGGCACCGAGCCGGTAAGTCCGCAACCGGCTGAAGCTTTTCATCCGCGGTACGAGGTCCACAGTGGACTGACCGCGGCCGGTTCACCCATCCGGGGAGCTTCCCGACAAATTCTTGTCTCGTCCGGTGTCTTGTGACGGGCGTCACGGCGGTGGTACGTTCCTGAAACGTTTCAAGTCCGGCGAGTGGAGCGTTCATGTCCCGCATTCGCGTCCGAGTCGTGGTCACTGCCCTGTTCGCGTTGGTCGCGACGTCGTTCGCGGCGGCACCCGGGAGCGCGGCCGGGCCGGAGCAGGCCCTCCGGGCGGTCGACCTGCGTGCCGACAACGTTGTCAACCCGCTGGCCGCGCGGAGCACGCCCACGCTGGGCTGGAAACTGCGCTCCGAACGGCCCGGTGAACGGCAATCCGCGTACCGGATCCGCGTCGCGAGCAGCCCGCGGCTGCTCGCCGAGCACCGTGCCGACGTCTGGGACAGCGGCCGGATCGCGAGTGCGGACTCCGTCGCCGTGCCCTACCGCGGCCCCGCCACCCCCGCCGGGCAGCGGAACTACTGGACCGTCGAGGTGTGGGGCACCCGGGGTGCGCCCGCGGCCGAAGCCGGACCGGCGTGGTGGGAAACCGGGGCCGGCTGGGCCGGCGCCCAGTGGATCACCCCGGACACCGGGGACGCCTACGCCTGGCAGGACTTCGCCCTGGACGTCGACTTCACCGTCAAGGCGGCGGCCGCGGCCGTGGTCTTCCGGGCCGCCGGGCCCGACGACTTCCTGATGTGGCAGGTGAACGCCGCCGAGACGCCGGGCAAGGTGCTGCTGCGGCCGCACGCGAAGAGCCACGGCTCGTTCTCGCTGCTCGGGGAGACCGACCTGAGCCCGGTGATCACCCCGCAGACGGCGAACGCCCGGCACCACCTGCGGATCGAAGCGCGGGGGAGCACCGTCGTCACGGCGATCGACGGCACCACGGTGGATTCCCGGCCGGTCGACGCGGTGCGCGCGGGCACCATCGGGTTCCGGACCTCGGTCAGCCAGGGCACGCCCGAGGCCGCCGCCTACGACAACCTGACCGTGCACGGGCTCGACGGCACGCAGCTGTTCTCCGACGACTTCTCGGCCACTCCGGACTCACGGTTCCCCGGGGCCGCGATCGACGGCGGGCAACTCGAACCGCAGGGCGATCCGCTCCTGCTCGCCCAGTCGCCGGACGCGCCGCTGCTGCGCCACGAATTCGTCCTCGGCAAACCGGTCGCGAGCGCGCGGGCGTACGTCTACGGGCTCGGGTTCTACGAACTGCACCTCAACGGCGGCAAGGTCGGCGATCAGGTGCTGTCGCCGGGCAGCACGCCCTACGACCGGCGTGCCCTCTACGACTCCTTCGACGTGACATCGCAGGTCCACAAAGGACATAACGCGGCGGCCCTGTGGCTGGGCAACGGGTACGGCCCGCGCTTCAGCCGGTACGGGTTCCGCTGGACCGGCCCGAAACAGGGCATCCTCGCGCTGGCCGTCACCTTCGCGGACGGGACCCGGCAGACGGTCACGACCGACGGCTCCTGGCGCTGGTCGGACGGCCCGGTGACGGCCAACGACCTCTACGCCGGCGAAAGCTACGACGCCCGGCTCGAGCGAGCCGGCTGGGACCGGCCGGGCTTCGACGACGCGGCCTGGCACCCGGTGCGGACCGCGGCCGCCCCGGCGGCGGAGTTCACCGGCTCGGCCGCGCCGCCGATCCGCGTGGTCCGCACCCTGCGGCCGGTGGCGGTGCAGCAGCCGCGGCCCGGCGTGTACGTCTACGACTTCGGCGAGAACTTCGCGGGCTGGGCGCGGCTGCGCGTCGCCGGGCCGGCCGGCACGACCGTGCGGATGCGCACCGCCGAAGAGCTGACCGGGGACGGGACGCTCGACACCACGACCAACCGCAACGCCGCCTCCACCGACTCCTTCACCCTCGGCGCCGCGCGCGGAGTCCAGGTCTACGAGCCCCGGTTCACCTACCACGGCTTCCGCTACCTCGAGCTCACCGGCTACCCGGGGACGCCGGACCTCGGCAGCGTCGCCGGCCGCGTCGTGCACGCCGACGTGGCCGCCACCGGGCACGTCGAGACGTCCGACCCGCTGCTGAACGCCATCTGGGCGAACAACCGGCGGGCCGTGCTGAACAACTCGATGAGCCTGCCCACCGACAACCCGGTCCGCGACGAGCGGACGCCGCCGGGCATGGACGTGCAGGCTTACCACGACGCGGCCGTCCTCGACTTCGGCATGGACGGCTTCTACGGCAAGTACCTGCTCGACCTGCCGCCCGGGACGGCGTTGCCCAGCGACGACGGCAACGCCCAGCTGCCGGACATGGGCGGCGGCTCGGTCGACCTCGCCTGGTCGCTCTACGAGCAGTACGGCGACCTCTCGCGGCTGGCCGCGGCCTACCCCGCCATGAAGTCCTTTGTGGACACCAATGCGGCCGCGCTCCCGGGCCGCATCTGGCCGGACGACCGCGGCTTCGGCGACTGGTGCCCGCCCGACCGGAGTCCGAACGCCGGATCCGGCCAGGGGAACCCTTCGGCAGGCGCCTGTTCCAGCGAACGCTCCCTGGTGAACACCGCGTTGTCGTACCGGCAAGCCGAAGCCGCCGGGAAAGCGGCGCAGGCACTGGGAAAGCCCGGCGACGCGGCCCGGTTCGCCGACCTGGCAACATCGATCTCCGCCGCGTTCAACGCGCACTTCCTCGTCGGCGCCACCTACGGCGACGGCAGGCAGACGACCAGTATCCTCCCGCTCGCGTTCGGGATCGTGCCGCCGGACAAGGTCGCCGCGGTCGGCGCGAAGCTCGTGGACACGATCCTGAACCAGGACGCCGGCCACCTCGACACCGGCATCTTCGGCACCCGCTACCTGCCCGAAGCGCTCGCCAAGGCGGGCCGCATCGACGTCGCCCTGACCGTGCTCCGGCAGCGGACCTACCCCGGCTTCGGGTACGAGATCGGCCGCGGCGCGACGACCCCGTGGGAGCAGTGGACGTACGAGTCCGGCATGGAAACCCACGACCACGCGATGTTCGCCGGCCTCAACGCGGCGTTCTACACGCAGTTCGCCGGTATCACGCCCGCGTCGCCGGGGTACGCGTCGATCGCCGTCGCCCCGCAGGTGCCCGCCGGGCTCGGGCACGTGGCGGCGTCGATCGACACGGTCCGCGGGCCGGTCGCGTCCGAGTGGACGCAGACCGGCTGCCGGTTCGACCTCACCGTCACCGTCCCGGCCAACGCGACCGCGACGGTCACCCTGCCGACGGGCCGTCGGATTTCCATCGGCTCCGGCACGTCGAAGTTCACCGTCCGGCACTGCGCCTGACGGTCAGCGCTGCAGCGTCAGCACGCCCGGCCGCCAGGGCAGGTGGTTGTAGTCGGTACCGTCCGAGGCGGGGTTCCGTCCTTGGTAGAGCAGCTGGAGGTGGCACGGGTCGACGGTCTTGGTCTGGTCCGGGTTCGTGCGGACCAGGTCGCCGTGGCTGATGTCGTTGGTCCAGGTCGCGCCGCTGTTCGCCTTGCCGGCGAAGGGATTGCTCTCGGTCGCGGCCTGCGGGGTCCACGAACCGCCGAGGCTGCTCGCGGTGAACGAACGGAAGTAGCGGCCGTTCGCGCCCATGGCCTCGACGAGCATGAGGTACTGGTTCTGGCCCTGGACCTGGTAGACCTCGACCGCCTCGAAGAGGTTGGCCGTCGTGTCGCTCATGATCGTCGTGTACGACGAGCCGAAGCTGCCCGGGAAGTTCCCGATCGGCATGCTCGCCCGGTAGATCTTGCCGTTGTCGCCGGCGAAGAACAGGTACATGTTCGTGCCGTCGCCGATGAGCGTCTGGTCGAGGGGCGCCGAGCCGGAGATGCTCCCGGAGAACAGCTCCTGGGGCGCCGACCAGCCGTTGACGTTGGTGGGATCGCTCGACGTCCGGTAGCTGAACGTCGTCGGGCCCCACTGGTAGGCGAGGATCCAGACGTTCTTCGGGGCGAAGTAGAACAGCGTGGGCGCGACGGTGCCGGTGCTCATGCCGGTCTGGCCGGCCGAGGCCATGTCGGACCAGTTCGTGAAGGGCGCGAAGCCCATCGAGCCGTAGCCCCCCGAGGTGTCGGTCGTCGACCCGTACACGACGTGCTTGCCGTTGTAGACGACGTTGGTGAAGTCCTTCAGCGCGCCCCAGCCCGCCTTCGGCTCGGCCAGCGAGCCCGTGGACGACCAGTGGTACGCCGACGGAAGGGCGCACGACGCCGTGTCACCCACCCTGACGAGCTGCCACTGCTGGTTGGCGCCCTGCCAGTCGCCGTACTGGACGATCGCGGCGCCGTCGGCGGTCGACAGGCCGCTCACCTCGACCGCTTTGCCGCTGTTGCGGTTGAGCAGCCGGACGTAGCCGCCGTCGGAGTCGGCGAGGCCGAACTGCTGGTTGGTGCCGTTGAGGTCCGTCCACTGCTGGACCTTCCCGCCGTCGGCGGTCGACCAGCCGTCGACGTCGAGGACCTTGCCGGAGTTCTTCGACTTCAGCCGGTAGTAGCCGTTGCCGGAGTCGACGAACTGCCACTGCTGGTTGGCTCCGTCGTGGCGGGCCCACTGCTGGACCGCGGCCCCGTCGGCGGTGGACGCACCGGAGACGTCCAGCGCCTTGCCGCTGTTGCGGTTGACGAGCACGTACCACGCGTTCGTGTCGACGGTCGCCGCCGACGCCGCGGCGGGTGTGAGCGCGACCGCCGCGGCGGTCGCGAGGACGGTGGCGAGCAGAGTGCTCAGCGCACGTCCCGGTCGGACGCGCCGCGCGCGGCGGGGTGCCCCGGGCGGCGGGGACTGGCCCAGCGAACTCATGGTGGTGCTCCTTTGCAGGCACGATGTGTTAGCGCTAACAAATGTAAGCAGATTCGTCGTCCCGGGGACAAGGGCATCGCCTATTTCGATTGTTTCCCGCGTGGCGTCCTTTGTGGACTGTGCCTCAGTGCTCGTCCCGGAAGGTCCCGACCACGCACTCGGCCGCGCTGCTCGCCTGATCCGTGGCCACGACGACGCTGCCGGTGATCGTGATCGCGGGGTCCAGGGGAATGGACCGGACCCGGGTGGAGCGGATTTCGGCGACCTGGTCGGCGGGCAGCACGGTCCAGCTCCGCGGATCCGAGCCGACTTCGACGATCGTGTCCTGGAGCGTGCCGGTCGGCCGGCCCGCTTTCGGGTGCAGGCCGGTCTCGCGCAACGCCAGGACCACGGCGTCGTGCAGGGGCGCGTCGTGCTCGCGGGCGGGCACGCGCAGGGTGTCGTCGGCCAGCTCGGCCAGTCCGACGGCCGGGCGGCCGGCGGCCGGGTGGTTGCGGGCCACCACCGCGTAGAGGCGTTCGGTCCAGGTCGGCAGGACGGTGAGGCCGGGCACGGCACGCACGCCCCGCGTGAGCGCCAGGTCGAGTTCGCCCTGCCGGAGCGCGTTGAGCCGGGCGGTGACCGGCAGGTCGACCAGGACCACGTCGAATTCCGGCGCCCGCTCGCGGAGGGCGTCGATGCCGCGTTCCAGGCGGGCCGTCAGGCCAGGCGCGGTGCCGATGCGGACGGTCGTCATGCCCTGCTTCGCGGCGATCGCCACCTGGCCGGCCGCGGCGAGCGTGGTGCGGGCCGCGTCGAGCACCCGGTGCCCGGCCGCGGTGAGCCGGACGCGGCGGGGCGAGCGGTCCAGGAGCCGGACGCCGAGTTCCCGTTCCAGCCGGGCGATCTGCTGGCTGACGGCGGGCTGGGCGATGTGCAGCCGCTCGGCGGCCCGGCCGAAGTGCAGTTCCTCGGCGACCGCGACGAAACAGCGCAGTGCCCGCAACTCCACGGTTTCCCGCCCTTCGACGATAAGGAAAGCTTATCGCAGCCCGTGCCGGTTGCCGCTGGTTCGCGGCGCCGCCGGGTGCTGAAGTCGTGATCATGACCATCGAACTGGGACCGCTCGGCGCCTATCTGACCGCCGCCGAGGCCACCGCGGCGGAGGCCGTCGCACTGGAGGAAGCCGGCTACGACGCGGTGTGGCTGGCCGCGTCGCCGTCCGCCGACCTCCTCGCCGCCGAGCGGCTGCTCGACGCCACCGGCCGGATCGTGGTGGGCACCAGCGTGCTCAACGTGTGGCAGGCCGACGCGGAGAAGGTCGCGGACGCCTACCACCGGATCGCGGGCCGGCACCCCGGCCGGCTCCTCCTCGGCATCGGCGCCGGCCACCGCGAGGTCGACGCCGGGTACGCGTCCCCGCTGGCGAAGATCGCGAGCTACCTGGACACCCTGACCGCGGCCGGTGTCCCCGCGGGGCGCGTGCTGCTGGCCGCCCTCGGGCCGAAGATGCTCCGGCTGGCGGCCGACCGCGCCGCGGGCACGCTGACCCTCCAGGTGACACCCGAACACACCCGGCGGGCCCGGGCGATCGTCGGGCCGGACAAGCTGGTGATCCCCGGCCACGGCGTGCTGCTGGACACCGACACCGGCCGGGCCCGCGCGACCGCCCGGGCCGCGGTCCGGCCCATGCTCGGGATCGCCAACTACGCCACCAACCTCCGGCGCACCGGCTACACCGGCGAAGACCTCACCGACCCGTTCAGCGACCGGCTGGTGGACGCACTGGTCCTGCACGGCGACGCGCCGGCCGTCGTGGCCGGCATCCGCGCGGAACTGGCGGCCGGGGCGAACCAGGTCGGCCTGCACGCGATCGGCTACGACCCGATCGGTGTCCTGCGCACGATCGCCCGGGCGGGGCGCGTCAGCTGAGCGAATCGTGCAGCAGGCGCGCCGCCACCGTGGCCCCGTCGGTGCGGATCCCGGTGCTCAGCGCCTTCGCCCGGGCCTGCGAAGCCATCGCCAGCTCGAACGCCGCGGTCAGGGACTCCGCCGTCGCCGCCGGGCCGTCGAGGGCCGCGCCGATCCGGTGCGCGGCCACCTGACCGGCCCAGTACGGGTTGTCCGCCACGGGAAGGGGCACCACCAGTTGCGGGACGCCCGCCCGGGCGGCCGTCTGCGTGGTGCCCGCGCCGCCGTGGTGGATCACCGCCGCCAGCTCGGGGAACAGGCGCTGGTGGTTGACCTCGCCGATGGCGAAACAGTCCGCTTCGCCGTCGAGCAGGTCCAGATCCGCCCAGCCGCGCGAGACGATCACGCGGTACCCCTGGGCGCGGCTGATCTCGACCGCCCAGCGGGCGACGTCCGGGGCCGGGCCGATGCTGCCGAAGCCCACGTAGACCGGCCGCGGTCCGGCTGCCAGGAACGCCGCCAGGTCGGCGGGCAGCGGACGCTCGTCCGGCCGGATCCACGCGCCGGTCTGGACCACGTCGAGGCCCGGGGTCTCCGGCCACGGGCCCAGGGCCGGGTCCGCGGCCAGCCACGGCCGGTCCGAGCAGACGTGGTCGCGCACGGAGTCCACCGGCGGCAGGCCCAGCGCCGCGCGGTGGCCGTTGAGCGGCTCGCGGAACTGGGCGTCGACCAGGCGGGCGTCGTGCTCCCAGCGGGCGGCGTTGCCGGGCTCCGGCGGCTCCGGCCAGCCCGGCCGCGGCGGCGGTGCGTGGTGCGGCGACGGCAGGTTGACCGCCGCGTACGTCACGTACACGTAGGGGATGCCCGCCGCCTCGGCCACCGACCGCGCGGCGACCTGCGCCAGCCCGGCCACGACCAGCGCGTCGCAGCCTTCGGCCGCCGAAGGGAGGACGGCGAACTGCGCGTCGAGCAGCTCGGCGCGGTACCGGGCCAGCTCCGCCGCCGACGGCGTGCCGCGCATCAGCGCCCGGATCGGCGGCCCGACGGGCACCGCGTCGATCCCGAGCCCGGCCAGCCGGTGCGCGAACTCCTCGTCCGGCGGGGTGCACATCCGCACTTCGGTGCCGAGGGCCCGCAATTGCTCCGCGAGAGCCACGAGCGGCTCGACGTCGCCGCGCGTCCCGTAGGTCGAGAGCAGTACTCGCATTCGCGTCCCTTCGGTCACCGTGGTGCGCGGGCGTAGAAGCCGACCGGCATCGTGAGGTCCGCGCTCGAGGCACCGCACTCCAGCATCCACAGCGCCGCGGCGGGCCCGAGTTCCCGGCCCAGCGCCCCGAGCGCGTCCGGGTCCGGCGCGACCGCCCGCGCCAGCTCCACCCCGCGCGCGAACGCCTCCGGGTCCCAGCCGTCCGGGTGCCCGTCGCCGAGCGAGCGCGCCCCCGCGGCCAGTGTCCGGACCGGCACCGGTTCGGGGACGCCGAGCAGGCCGTGCGTGCGCTCGCCCACCAGGACCCCCATCCAGCGCGAGCTTTCCGGGGTGGGCCGGGGACCGGTCCACCGCGGCCGCCCGTCCATGTCCGGGAGCTTCGCCGGGGCGCCCGACCGCGCCCACCGGCCCGTCCACTCCACGGCCAGGCCCGGGGCACTGCGGGTGGCGGGGTTGTGGAACCGGGCCATGTCCCACCGGTTGCCGACCGCGACCGCGGCCAGGTCGCGGTGCGGCCAGACCCGCGCCTCCCACCAGAACCCCCACGGGAACGCCGCGGTGTGGCCCCACCACCAGTCCTCGCCGAGGTCCGGGTCGGCGAGCTCGAGGGTCAGGCCGGAGAACGAGCGGACGCCGCCCGGGCTCGGGCGCGCCACGCGCGGCGCCGTCATGGCCGCGAGCGAATCCGGCCCGACCAGCCCGCGGTCGCCCCGGGCGGTGCGCAGCAGGGACTGCAGCAGCCGCGCGAAGTCCGCGGCGCTGGTGTACATCCCGACGCCCGGGTAGGCCGACGTCCGCAGCGGCGGGCTCGGCAGGCACCAGTCGCCGAACGCCATGTACCCGGTGGCGCCGCCCGGGGTTCCGGTGCCGTCGTCGATGCTCGTGCCCGCCATCCCGGCCGGGGCGAACACCTCCCGGCCGACGCGGCGGCCGTACGGCTCGCCGGTCAGGTGCTCGACCACCCCGCCGAGCACCCCGATGCCGAAACTCGAGTACGAGTACGCCCCGGGGGCCGTCTCCAGCGGCAGCACGCCGCCGTACTCGACGGCGCGGCCGGTTCCGTGCCGGCGCCGGACGTAGTCGAGGATCGGCTCGGCCGGTGCGGCCGGCGCCACGGCGGTGACGATGTCGCTGTAGTAGCCGCCCTGGTGGGCGGCCAGCATGGCGGTGGTGACTCCGGCCGCGCCGGGGCCGCGCAGCCCGGCCGGCAGCACGTCGTCGACCGGCGTGTCCAGGCCCGCCATCCCGGCCTCGACCAGCTGCAGGAACGCCAGCCCGGTGACGGGTTTCGTGAGCGAGCCCGCCGGCGCGACGGTGCCCGCGGTCATCGGCGTGCCCGCGGCGAGGTCGGCGAACCCGGTCGCGGCCGTGCGCAGCTCGTCGCTCGTCGCCACCGCGACGGCGACCCCGGGGGTGCCGGTGACCGCCGCCAGCCGCGGCAGGACGGCGTCGAGCGCCGCCATGACGTCGTCGAGCATGCTCATCCCTCGGTGGTGTTGTAGTTGACGATCCGCTCGACCATGAAGGCCCGCGCCCCGGCCAGCGGGCTGGCCGCGTCCCGCCGGGCCACGTCCGGCAGCCGGTGGGCTTCCGCTTCGGCGACCGCCACCATGCCCCAGAGGGCGTTGAACCCCGACGGATCGGCGGGCTTCTCCGCGGCGGCTTCGACGGTCACGACGCCGTCCGCGCCGGCGGTGCCGGTCACGGTGAGCGCGCCCATCTGCCGCAGCACGAACGGATCCCGCTCCGGCGCGGCCACCACGCTCCAGCCCGCCGCCGCCGTCTCCCGCAGGGCGGCGAGCAGGCTGCCGACGTCGCTGACGACGATGTCCGGCAGCACGAGCGCCACCGGCCCCCGGGTCATCGGCAGGGCGCACCGGATCGCGCCGTCGAGGCCCGGTTCCGTTTCGCCGTCCTGGTAGACGAAGACCAGCTGGAAGGTCCCCGCGTACCGCGCCAGGTACTTCACCGTGTCGAGCTTGTGCGTCCCGAACACGACGACCACGCGCACGCCGAGCCCGCTCTTCACCAGCTCGACCGCGGCCTCCAGGCTGCGGTCCAGCACGGTGACCCCGGGCGCCAGGCAGTGCAGCTCCTTCGAGTACGGCGCCCCGAACCGCGTGCCGAAGCCGGCGCAGGGCAGGATGACCGAGACGTCCGGATCGTTCACCGCAGCCACACCTCCAGGGCGGCCCGGTGGCGGGCCCGGGGCAGCGGCACCCAAGCCGGCTCGCCGGCCGGGCGCACCGCGGGGAACCGGTCGAACAGGCTGCGCAGCGCCACTTCGGCCTCCACCTTCGCCAGGGCGACGCCGAGGCAGAAGTGCGGGCCCCAGCCGAACCCGACGCTGCCTTCCCGGCCGCCGTGCTCGGCCTGCCGCCGCACGTCGGCGTGGTGCGGGCAGCCGAACTGCGCGGGGTCGCGGTTGGCGGCGCCGAGCACCGCCTGCACCGGGTCGCCCGCGCGGATCCGCACGCCGCCCACTTCGAGGTCGGTGGCCGCGTACCGCAGCCGGGCCAGCTGCACCGGGCCGTCGGTGCGGACCAGCTCCCGCACCGCGGCCGGCCACAGCTCGGGCTCCTCGCGCAGAAGCTCCCGCTGGGCGGGGTCGCGCATCAGCGCGAGCGCCGCGTTGGCCAGCATGTGCGCCATCGTTTCGTGCCCGGCGAGCACCAGGAACACCACGAGCGCCACGGCGTCGACGTCGGTCAGGTCGTCCCGGGCGACGACGTCGCTGAGCAGGTCCTCACCCGGCTCGGCCCGGCGCCGGTCGACCAGCTTGTGGCAATAGGCGAACATCTCGCCCAGTGCCGGGGTGATCCGCGCCGGGTCACCCTCGACGAGGATCTTGCCCCACCGGTACCAGTCCGGCCGGTCCGCTTCGGGTACGCCGACCAGTTCGCACACCACCGCCATCGCCAGCGGGTAGGCGTACTCGTCGAGCAGGTCCACGGTTTCCGATGCGGTGGCGAGCTTTTCGAGCAGCTCGTCGACGAGCTGCTGCACCCGCGGCCGGAGGGTGGCGACCCGGGACGCGCTGAAGGCGGGCAGGATGCTGCGGCGCAGCCGCAGGTGCTCGGCGCCGTCGAGGCTCAGCAGGCTCGCCCGCAGGTACGGCAGGTGCTCCGGGGGCGTCCCCAGCGCGAGGAAGGTTTCCTCCTGGGTCTGCGCACCCTGTCCCGGCAGGCCGGTCGGGTCGTTGCGCACGGCCGGATCGGACAGGACGGCGCGGACGGCGTCGCTGCCGGTGACCAGCCAGCCCTCCTCGCCGTTCGGCAGCCGGGCCCAGCAGACCGGCGAGGCGGCGAGGATGCGGTCGTACCCGCCCATCGGGTCGCCGAGGACGGCCGGATCGCGGACGTCCACCACGGGTTCGGACGACATGGGACTCCTGTCAGCCTTTGAGCGGGCCGCCGTTGATGGCGACGCGGTGCCCGAACCGGGTGTGCGGGTAGTAGTCGTAGGTCGCGTGGTGCTGGACGCAGCGGTTGTCCCAGAACACCAGCGTGTTCGGCTCCCAGCGCACTCGGCACGCGAGCATCGGCCGGTTCGGGACGACCGAGAACAGCAGGTCGAGCACGGCCTGGCTCTCGTCGGCCGACAGCTGCGGGATCCGCGAGGTGTAGGCCGGGTTGACGTACAGCAGCGGCCGGTCGGTTTCCGGGTGCCGCACGACGACCGGGTGCTCGCTCACCGGGGGCTCGTAACCTTCGGGGATCTTGTGGCCGCGGAAGGCGTGGGCGCCGTCGTGGATCGCGGTCAGCCCGGCCAGCAGTTCCTTCAGCTTGGGCGACAGCATGTCGTACGCGAGGTGCATGTTCGCGAAGAGCGTGTCGCCGCCGCTGCCCGGCGCCGGCATCTCCGTGATGTGCAGCATCGAACCGAGTGACGGCTCTTCGTCGGCGGTGCCGTCGGCGTGCCAGCCGTTGCCGAACACGGTGGCCGCCTCCGGGGCGGTCGCCACCTCGAGGATGTAGGGGTTCCCGTGCTCGGGAGGCGGGTTCACCGGCCGCAGCTCGCCGAAGTGCGCGGCCAGGCGCTGGTGGTCGTCCGGGGTGATGTCCTGGTCGCGGAACACCAGGACGTGGTGGTCGAGGAAGGCCGTCTTCAGCTCGGTGAGCTGCTCGCCGGTCAGGTCCCGGGTCAGGTCGAGGCCGGTGACCTCGGCGCCGATGACCGGCGTCAGGCCCCGCACCGCCAGGGTCCGGTAGTCGCGCGCCGGCCGCGTCGTGATCCGCTTGACGGCGTCGAGTTCGTACTGCTCCATGGTTTCCTTCCCTCGGGTGGGTCTCAGCGTCCGATGGCGGCGGCGACCGCGGCGACGTGCGGGGTGCGCACGATGCCGTAGTGGGTGGTGGGCAGTTCGTGCCACCGGCTCGGTTCCGGCAGCAGGGCGCGCCAGCCGTCGCGCCCGGTCACCGGCAGGCCGGGCTCGGGTTCGGTGGCGAGCCAGACGTGGCTGGGCGTCGCGCTCAGGCGGGGCAGGGCGTGGCCGGCCATGCTGCGCAGGTTCGCCCGGCACGCGCGGGCGAGCTTGTGCGCGTGCTCGCCGGCGGTGCCGCCGGAGGCGCCCAGCTCGCGCTCGAACACCGTCTCCAGCTGGGCGTCGCTGTAGTCCGCGGCGCCCGCGCCGGGCGGCGGCGGGTCGATCAGGTGCAGCGCCCGCACCGGCTGCCCGGCCGCCTCGGCCTCGGCGGCCATCCCGGCCGCGACCCAGGCGCCGAACGACCACCCGGCGAGCTGCCAGCTGCGTCCGGGAAGTTTCCCGTGCAGGGCAGCGTGATATCGCCGGGAACGGTCCACTATGGACCAGCCGGGCGGGTCCGGCAGGCTCAGCGCCGGATCGGCGATCACGCAGACACCGAGCGCCGGATCCAGGGCCTCGACGAGGGCCCGGTACGCGTGGACGTCCCCGCCGACCGGGTGCACGAGGCAGACGACGTCCGGTGCCGTCCCCTCGCGCCAGACCTGGACCTCGACCTCACCCGGGCTCGCGGCTTCGGAGAACTTGGCCAGCAGCGCGGCCATCGTCACCTCCGGGCCGAGCCAGGCGAGGTCGAGGTCGACGCCGTGGAGGCGTTTCACCGATTCGACGATGTCCAGCAGGGTCAGGGAGTCGGCCCCCAGGTCGTAGAGCGGCACGTCCGGGTCCAGTTCGGCGACGCCCAGCAGGGCGCACACCTCCTCGGTCAGGTCCGCCACGGCGGGTTTCGCCGCCGGTGCGGTGTCGCGTTCGTGGAACCCACGGGCGGCTTCGAGACCGGTCGTCGCGACGAGCACCTGCGGCAGCCCGGAGCCCAGCGCGCGGGCGAAGGTGCGGCGGCCCTCTTCGACGCTGAGGCCGACCGCCAGGTGCGCCTGGTGGCGGGCGTCGGTTTCCAGCGCGGTGACGGCCATCCCGGTGTCGCGCCAGACGTCCCAGCCGAGAGAGAGGCGGGCGGCCGGGCCGTCACGGTGGGCGAGTGCGTCGAGGAACCCGTTGGCGGCGGCGTAGTCCAGCTGGCCGGTGCCGCCGAACTGCGCGGACAGCGACGAGCAGTAAACGACGTAGGCGGGCCGGTGGCGTTCGGCGAGCTGTTCCACGAGCAGGGCACCGGCGAGCTTGACACGTTGGGTGCCTTCACCGCGGGTGGCGATCAGGCTGCCGTCCGGGTTCCCGGCCGCGTGCACGATCCCGGCGAGGGGGAGGTCGATGTCGTCGGCGGTGAGCGTGGTGAGGTCGGCGGCGAGCAGGTCGACGCGGTCGGCCCACGGCTTGAGCGCTTCGGGCAGGAAGGGGTGGCGCGCGAGCAGGACGACCCGGCCGGTGGTGCGGGTCAGCAGCTCTTCGGCGATCGCGGTGCCGAGGCCGCCGGTCCCGCCCAGGACGAGGTGGGTGCCGTCCGGCACGACGGGCTCGCCGGGCCGGACGGGCGCGCTTTCCTGCGTCCACCAGAACCCGCCGCGCAGGGCGACGCGCGCGGGCGGGGGCGGGCCGGTGAGGAGGTCGGCGAGGGGATCCAGGTCCGGGCCGGGCAGATCGGCCCAGTGCCCGGGAACGCCGCTTTCCTGCGGCCCGACGCTGGTGATCCCGGCGAGGAGCCCGGCTTCGGGCCGCGTGACGGGGGTGGTGGCGGCCGCGGCTCCGGCGGAAACCCACCAGGTCCGGAGGGGACGGTCGTGGGCGGCGCGCAGGAGCGCGGCGGGGGTGTCGAGGCAGGCCCAGGTGGCGCGGTCCAGCGAGGTTTCGCCGACGGGACCCGTGATGCCGAGCGGCAGGGTGTGGAGCCAGTCGACGTCCCGGCCGGGCAGCGCGTCGAGGACCTGCCGCAGCTGGGCGGCGTCGGCGGGATCGGCTTCGAAGGCGTCGGGACCGAGCCGGGCGAAGTGCCCGGCCGCGTGCACCCGCACGACGCGCGGGTAGGCGGCGTCGAGCGCGGGCGCGGTCAGCGGGCCCGCACCGGAGATGACGAGGACACGATCGGTCCGGGCGGCGGCTCCCGCCCGCCGGAGGCGCACCCAGGTGGGCTGGTGCAGCCACGCGGTTTCGGGCAGCTTCGCGACGGCGGCCTTCCGCGGGAAGCCGAAGTCCCGCTCGGCGAAGGCGGGCGGCGGGAAGTCCCACGGCGCAGGGGCAGGCGACCGGCCCCAGTCGACGGCCGCCCCGGCCACCCAGTCCGCGGCCACCTCGGCCGGGCGGTCTGCCGCGGCTGGTCGTGAGTGGTAAGGAGGGTTAGAACGCGCCTTACCACTCACGACCTCCTGGGGCTCGGCCGTGCGGAGCCAGTCGACGGCCGTGGTTGCGTCCTCGCAGGACGCCGCGATGCGCCAGCGTTCGGGGGTGCGGCCCGACTGCAGGTGCCGGAGAACGTCCTCATAGGACTCCGGGTGCGCGGCCAGGTACGCCGCCACCCGGGCCGCCTCCAGACGCAGGGCCGCGGCGCTGCGGGCCGACAGAACCAGGCACCGCACCGGATCCGGGCGCGGGGGAGCGGCCGGGCGGACCTGCTCCAGCACCACGTGGGCGTTCGTCCCGCCGATGCCGAAGCTGCTCACCCCGGCCACCCGGGGCCCGGCGGGCCACGGTCCGGCGGCCGCCGGCACGCGGAACGGCCCCAGGTCCAGCGCCGGGTTCGGGGCGCGGAAGTCCACCGTCGGCGGCCGCACCCCGTGGTGCACCGCCAAGCTCGCGCGGATCAGGCCCACCACCCCGGCCGCCGCGCCCAGGTGGCCGAGCTGGCTCTTCACCGACGACAGGGTGCAGTCCGCCGCGTCGGGCATCGCCTCGCGCAGGGCCGCCACCTCGATCGGGTCACCCAGCCGGGTGCCCGTTCCGTGCGTCTCCACGTACCCGACGTCGGCCCCGGACCGCCCCGCCCGGCGCAGCGCCGCCCGGATGGCCGCGCGCTGCCCCGCCGGGGACGGCGCGCTGTAGCTCTGCTTCACCGCACCGTCGTTGGTCAGGGCCGAGCCGGTGAGCACCGAGTAGACGGTGTCGCCGTCGCGGCGGGCCGCCGAAAGCGGCTTCAGCACCACGACGCCGACGCCGCTCGCGCCCACCGTGCCGTCCGCGTCGTCGCTGAACGGGCGGCAGTGCCCGTCGGCCGAGAAGATGTGCTGCGGCCGGTACCGGTAGCCCTCGGCGAGGGTGACGTCGACGAGCACCCCGCCGGCCAGCATCACGTCGGCCTCGCCGCCGCGCAGCATCCCCGCCGCCTGGTGGACCGCCACCAGCGAACTCGAACACGCCGTCTGGGTCGTCAGCGCCGGACCGGTCAGGTCGAGGTGGTAGGCGACCTTCGTGGCCAGGAAGTCCTTCTCGTGGTGCAGGGCGAGCTGGAAGCCGTCGGGCAGCGCGACCGGGTCGGCTTCCCGCAGCATCTGCCGGAAGTAGGTGTTCTCGCCGCAGCCCGCGATCAGCCCGACCCCGGCCCCCGACGTGATCCCCGCGTGCGCCAGCGCCTCCACGCAGGCCATCAGCAGCTGCCGCTGCTGCGGGTCCATCAGGCCGGCGTCGCGGTGGCTGATCCCGAAGTGCTCCGGGTCGAAGCCCAGCGGATCGGCCAGGAGGCTGCGCGCGCCGACGAGGCCCTCGGCGGCCGGGAACTCCTCGATGCCGCGGCGGCCGGAAACGACCAGGTCCCAGAACGCCGCCAGGTCCCGCGCGCCCGGCAGGCGCACGGCCATGCCGACGACGGCCACCGGCTCCTCGGCCGCGAGCCGGGAAGCCGGCGCGGCCGCCGCCGGGCCGCCCTCGAGGTGGCGCGTCAGGTCCCGGAGGGTGACGTGCTCGAAGAGGTCGGCCGCGGTGAAGCGGTACCCGGCTTCCGCGCAGCGCAGGTGGAACCGCATCAGCGAGAGGCTGGTCGCGCCCGCGGCGAAGAACGTCTCGTCGGGGCCGATCGGCGCGCCGGTCACCTCCTCGAACAGCGCGGCCAGCTCGCTCGACGCGGCCGGGGCCGTCCGCCGCAGGTCGGAGCCGGGGGTGCGGGGCGCGGCGTCCCGGTCGAGCTTCCCGCTCGGCGTGCGCGGCAACGCGTCCACGACGCGGAAGCGCTCGACCCGCGCGTGCGGCGGCAGCAGCGGCCGCAGGTGGCCGGCCAGCTCCGCCGCCGACGGCGTCCGGCGGCACTCCAGGAACGCGGTCAGCCGGCCGCCGTCCACCGCGACGACCGCGTTGACGACGTCGGCGTGCCGCAGCAGCGCGGCCTCGACCTGCCCGAGTTCGAGGCGGTGCCCGCTGAGCTTGACCTGCCGGTCGGCCCGGCCGTCGAAGTGCAGCAGCCCGGCGCGGTCGAAGTGCGCGAGGTCGCCGCTGCGGTAGTACAGCTCCGGCAGCTCGGCGAACTTCTCCGGCGCCGCGTCGCCGAGGTAGCAGCGGTTCGCCGCGAGACCGCCGATGAGCAGCTCGCCGACCTGCCCCGGCGGCAGGGCCGCGCCCGTGGCGTCGGCGACCCGCAGGACGGCGTTCGCCACCGGACGGCCGATGGCGGGTCGTTCGGGCCACGCCGCCGGGTCGCCGTCGAGGGTCAGCGCGCTGACGACGTGGGTTTCGGTCGGGCCGTAGTGGTTGTGCAGCCGCGCACCGGGCAGCCCGGCGAACCACCGGCGGATCGCCGGCGTGCACACCAGCTGCTCGCCGGCGGTGACGACGTCCCGCAGCCGCGACGGGTACCGGCCGAGCCGCACACCGTGCTCGGCGAGTAGCTGCAATGCCACGTACGGCAGGAAGATCCGTTCGATGCCCGCGTGTTCCAGCCGTGCCAGCAGCGCCGGGACGTCGTGGCGCCACTCCGGGCGGACCAGGTGCAGCGCCCCGCCGCCGCAGAGCGTCGTGAAGATCTCCTGGAACGAGACGTCGAAGGAGAGCATCGAGAACTGCTGGGTCGCCGCGGGCGGCGCGTCCTGCCACTGCAGCAGGTTGGCCAGGGTCCGGTCCGGGACGCGCACGCCCTTCGGCACGCCCGTCGACCCCGAGGTGAACAGCGTGTAGAGCGGACGTCCGGCGTGCCGGGCCGGGACATCCGGTACCGGCCCGCCGGTGAGCGTGACGTGCCGCTGTTCGACGTCGGTCTCGAACGTTTCCCCCGGCGCGAGCAGGACACACCGCGGCCGGACGCGGTCGAGCATGGCGCGCAGCAGTTCCGGCGGGTACGCGGGATCCAGCGGCACGGCGGTGATGTTCAGCCGTGCGAGCGCGAGCAGCGCGACGACGTGCTCGGCCGACGGCCGGAAGTACAGCGCGATGTCGGTGGCGTCCGCGGGCAGGGTGGCCGCGAGCCGGGCCGCGTGCGCGTCCAGTTCGGCGTAGGTCAGGGTGGTCTCGCCGATCAGCGCCGGCGCCCCGGGCGTCCGCGCGACCTGCCGCGCGAAGCCTTCCGCGACGGTGTCCCACGTCAGGTCCGCCGCGGCACCACGGCCGTGGTCGCGGTGGTCCGGGGTCCGGGCGTCGCCGTGCAGGGCACGGTCGAACACCTCGCCGAGGGCGGCCACCTCGGCTTCGGTGAAGTGGCCCTCCCCGTACTCCCACAGGCAGTCGAAGCCATCCGGCCGTTCCACCACCGACAGCGTGAGCGCGCACTTCGCCTCGGCCGCTTCGATCCACTGTGGACTGATCGAGCAGCCGGGCAGGCGTAGCGCTGCGAAGTCGGTGTTCTCCAGGACGAACAGGTAGTCGAAGGCCGCGTAGCCGGGGTCGAGGTCGGCGAAGGCGACGTCCTGGTCGTCCAGGGCCGCCCCCGCTGCTTCACCGAGTCGCCGAAGCTGGGCGGCCAGGTCTTCACCCGGGTCCACGGACAACGGCAGCCGCACGGTGTTGGCGAACATCCCGACACCGTCCTCGAACGCCCGCACCGGCCGGTTCGCCACCGGCGCGGCGATCCGCGGCCGGGTCCGCCCGGTCACCGCGGACAGGCTCCGGGCGAACACGCCCAGCAGGAGCTGGAACCGCGTCAGACCCAGCTCCGCGGCCCACGCGTCGACGCGTTCGCGGTCGATCCGGGTCGTGTGCAGCCGCCCGGCCAGTGACGCTTCCCCGAGCGGCTCGGCGTCGTCGGCGCCGGCGGTCAGCTGCGCGCGGTACCCGGGGGAGGCGAACCAGCGGGCCTGCCACGCGGCGAAGTCGAACGGCGTGTGCGCGGCCGGCTTCGGGTCCACTCCGGACAGTTCGCGGAAGAGGATGTTCAGCGACCAGCCGTCGACCGCGATGTGGTGCAGGCAAAGCAGGAGCGTGCCGCCGGGCCGCCAAGCCGCGCGCAGCAGCCGCCCCGACGTGAGATCGAAGGGGGCGGTGAAGAAGTCGCCGCCGGGCTCGATCCACGGGTCGTACGGCGCCTGCGCCACCTGCCGCAGGCCGTCGGGAGTGGCCTCGAACGCGGTGCGCAGCGCCGGGTGCCGGTCCACCAGCTCCCGCACGCCCCGGCGCAGCGCGTCGAGGTCGGGCTCGCCGGTGACCTCGAACGCCAGCGGCACGTGGTACGCGGTGGACGCCGGATTTCGCTGCTGCAGCAACCAAAGCCGCTGCTGTTCGCTGGTGGCCGGGGCCGACTTCGCGCTCGTCGGCGGGCCCGGCTCCGGGTACGCCGCCCGGCCCGCGGCCGCGACCGCGGCGGCGAGATCGGCGAACGTCCCGCGTTGCACGACCGAAGGGGCGAGGTCCGCGCCCCAGCGGTCGCGGATCGCGAACCGCAGCCGCAGTGCCTTGAGCGAGTCGCCGCCGGACCGCAGCCACGTGTCGCCCGGGTGGAGATCCGGGACGTCGAGCGTCTCCGACACGGCGTCCAGGACTTCGCGTTCCCACGCGGTCGCCGCGCCGCCGGTGTCCGGCCGCCACGCCGGGAACCCGCCGGCCAGGAGCGCGACTTCGTCGACCTTCCCGTTCGCGTTGCGCGGCAGCTCGCCGACGCGGAACACGTGGTGCGGCCGCATGTAGACCGGCACGGTCTCGGCGAGGTGCGCTTCGAACGCCTCGAACGAAAGCTCGCCCGCCACGACGAAGGCGAGCAGTTCGGCGGTGGCCGCGCGGCGCACGGCCACGTGGACCTGCCGGATCTCCGGGTGCGCGAGCAGCCGCTGCTCCAGCTCGCCCGGCTCGACCCGGAACCCGCGGACCTTGACCTGGCGGTCGGTGCGCCCGGCGTAGGCGTACCGGCCGCCCGGGAGCACGCGGACCAGGTCGCCGGTGCGGTAGAACCGCGCGCGGCCCTCGTCCAGCCACGGCAGCCGGACGAACCGCTGCCCGGTCTCCGCGGGCAGCCCACGGTAGCCGAGCGCGACGCCCGCGCCCGAGAGGTACAGCTCGGCGACTTCCCCTTCGGTGGCAACGCGTTCGTCGGGCGTCACCGCAACCGCGCCGGTGCCCGGCAGCGGGCGGCCGATCGGCACGACGTCGCCGTCGAAGCCGCGCGGGATGGCGTAGCTGAGCGCGAACGTCGTCGTTTCGGTCGGGCCGTACCCGTTCTGCAGCCGCGTCGGCGAGTCGGGGTTGTCCCGGTACCAGCGGCGGATCAGCGGGGCGTTGAGCTGCTCGCCGCCGATGACGACCCGCCGCACGGTGGCGAAGCTGCCCGGCACGGTCTCGGCGACCGCGTTGAACAGCGTCGCCGTCACGAACATCGTGTCGATGCGTTCGCGCACCAGGGCATCGGCGAACGCGCGCGGGTCCCGGACGGTGTCGTCGTCGAGGATCACGCACGTGCCGCCGGTCAGCAGCGGCACCCACACCTCGAAGCTGATCGCGTCGAACGCGGGGTTGGCCAGGCAGGCGAACCGGGTGCCGATGTCGAGCCAGCCGGGTTCGGCCAGCCGCAGGACACCGGCGTCGCGCACCTCGACGCCCTTGGGCCGCCCGGTCGTGCCGGACGTGGAGAAGAGGAACGAAGCCGGCGCGGGCTCCGCCGGGATCCCGGGCTCGACCGGGACCAGCCCGGGCAGCTCGTCCTCGATCACCGCGACCGCACCCGCGTCGGCGAGGATGCCGTCCCGGCGGGCGGGCGGGCTCTGCCGGTCCAGCGGCACGACCTGGCCGCCGAGGCGGAGCACGCCCAGCATGACCTGCACCAGCTCCAGCGAGCGCGGCAGGCCGACGGCGACCGCGTCACCCGGGCGGATTCCGCGCCGGGACAACGCTTCCGCGACGGCGGCGGCCCCCGCGTTCAGCTCGGCGTAGGTCAGGTGCCGGTCGCCGTCGGACACGGCGAGGGCGTCCGGGTGCCGCAGGGCCCGATCGTGGACGCGGCGGGCGATCGAGGTCATCGGGCCGCCAGCTCGCCCGAGATCAGCTTGGCGACCAGCGGCAGGGCGTCGCTTTCGAGCATGTCCCAGTGCCCGCAGTCCGCGGGGACCACCTCGAACCCGCCGCGGGCCCGGCGGCGCCAGAACTCGGCCGCGCCGGGGATCGGGTCCTCGCCGACGGCCTGGACGAACACCACCCGCGCCGCGGTCTCGCCGGGGTCGTGCTCGCGCGCGGTGCGGCGGTTGTGGTTGTACGTGCGGTGGTAGCGCTCGATCTGCGCGTCCTCGATGCCCGGGTACATCCCGTTGAAGCGCACCAGTTTCTCCCGGAACTCGGCCGCCGGAACGGGTTCGATCGCGGCCTTCGCGGCCGGGTCGTCGGTGGCGGCCGTGTCGAGCAGGACCACGCTGACGCGCGGGTGGCGCTCGGCCAGCCGCCTGCCCATCTCGTACGCCACCAGGCCGCCGTAGGAGAGTCCACAAAGGACTATGGCTTCGTCCGGCCGCGGCCCGACGAGCCGCAGGTACTCCTCGGCCATCGCCTCGACGCTCGGCAGCGGCTCCTCGCCGGGGTTGAGCCCGGGGGACTGGATCCCGAGCACCCCGGCGTCCTCGGGCAGGAGCGCGCTGAGCGGCAGGTAGCAGAACGCCGTGCCGCCGGCCGGGTGCACGCAGACCACCCGGGCCCGCCCGGCGCCGCGGCGGAACTCGATCAGGCTGCCGGTCTCCGGCGGGCGGTCCGCCCGCAGCAGCGCGGCCTGCGCCTCGATGGTCGGGTGCAGGATGACGTCCCGGATCGGCAGCTCGCGCCCGAACCCGGTGCCGATCGCGTGGGCCAGCTTGATCGCCGAGATCGACGTGCCGCCGACGTCGAAGAAGCCGTCCGAGACGCCGATCGCGGGGTGCAGCAGCAGGTCGCGCCAGATCTTCAGCAGCGCCAGTTCGACGTGGTCGCGCGGGGCGGCGGTGTTGACGGCGGCGGGTGCGCTCGTGCGGGCGTGCGCCAGGACGGCGTCGCGGTCGAGTTTGCCGTTGCGGTTCAGCGGCAGCCGGTCGAACTCCGCGAACACCGACGGGATCATGTAGTCCGGCAGCCGCCCGGCCAGCGCGGCCCGCCACTCGTGCGGCGTCCGCCCGCCGCCCGCGACGCCGGCGACGAGCCGCGGCTCGCCTTCGCGGTCCACCAGCACGGCGGCCTCCCGGACCCCGGGCACGGCCAGCAGCGCGGCCGTCACCTCGCCGGGTTCGATGCGGAACCCGCGCAGCTTGATCTGGTCGTCGCGGCGGCCGGCGTACTCGGCTTCGCCGCCGGGGAGCCACCTCGCCAGGTCACCGGTCCGGTACATCCGCTCGCCGGGCACAACGGGGTCGGCCACGAACCGGTCCGCGGTCAGCTCCGGCCGGTGCAGGTAGCCGCGGGCCAGGCAGTCGCCGGCCAGGAAGACCTCGCCCACCACCCCCGGCGGCACCGGGCGCAGCCGGTCGTCCAGCAGGTACAGGCGTGATCCGGGCAGCGGCCGTCCGATGGGGGCCGGGCGGTCGCGTGGCTGCGGGTCGCAGTGCGCGGTGGCGTAGAGCGTGGCTTCGGTCGGCCCGTAGCCGAAGCAGATCCGCAGGCCCGGCAGGGCGGCGGCGAACCGCGCGAGGGCCGCCTCCGGGAGTGGTTCGACGCCGGTGAGGACCTGCCGCAGCGCGAGCCCATGGACGCGCGTGGGATCTTCGTCGATCCACCGGACGTAGGCGGGTGGCAGGAACGCCTGCACGATCCGGTGGTCGCGTAGCCACGCCATCAGGGCCGCGGGATCGGGCCGGACGTCCTCGGGGACGACGTGCAGCACGGCGCCGGTGGTCAGGGGGAGCAGGAGTTCGTGCACTGACGCGTCGAAGCCGATGCTCGACCACGCCGACGTCGCTTCACCCGGCGTCGCGCCGAAGCGGTCCAGCCACTGGTCGAAGAGCGCGAGGACGCTGTGGTGGGTGACGGCGACCCCCTTCGGCCGCCCGGTCGACCCCGAGGTGTAGATCACGTAGGCCGTTTCGTGCCGGCCGGTGTGGACGGGTCTCCAGACTTCGTCGCCTTCGGCTTCCAGCGCGCCGACGTCGTCGCCCAGCACCTGCACCGGCCGCGCGTCCTCGACCATCGCCGCCCGCCGGGCCGCCGGCTGGGCCGGGTCGAGCGGGAGGTAGGCGGCCCCGGTCTTCAGCACGCCCAGCACCGAAACCACCAGTTCGGCCGACCGGCCTTGGTGGATCGCCACGACCCCGCCGGGCCCGGCGCCGCGGCGGCGCAGGGCGTTCGCGAGCTTCGTGGCGCGGCGGTCGAGCTCGCCGTAGGTGAAGGTCCGGTCGTCGCAGACGAGCGCGGGCGCGGCCGGGGCGGCGTCGGCGTGGGCGGTGAACCGGTCGACGAGCCCGCCGGGACGCCGGTGCGGGCGCGGACCGGTGCTCCAGGCGGTGAGGATTTCGCGACGTTCGGCGTCGTCGAGCAGTTCGTAGCTCGCGATGCCGTCGCCGGGTCGCGCGGCCAGCTGGTCGAGCAGCCGCACGAGGTAGCGGCCGTACCGCGCGGCGGTGTCCCGGTCGAAGAGGGCGACGGCGTAGTCGAGGTGCCCGCGGACGTCGCCGTCCTCGCCGGCCAGGTTGAGCGCGAGGTCGAACTTCGCCGGGGCGAACTCGACGTCGAGGGGCTCGACGTCGACGTCCGGCAGCTCGAGGAGGTCGTGCTGGGTCGGCACCCAGGCGAACATCGTCTGGAACAGCGGGGTGTGGGCCGGGCTGCGCGGCGGGTTCACCAGTTCCACGACCCGTTCGAACGGCAGCCCGGCGTGCTCGATCGCGCCCCGCAGGGCCGCGCGGACCTGCTTGAGCAACTCGGCGCCGGTGACCGGGCCCGCCGGTTCCGCGCGGACGGCCAGGGTGTTGACGAAGAACCCGATCGTGTCCGGGTGCTCCCCGGCGGCGCCGCGGTTCGCGGTGGGCACGCCGACAACGATGTCAGTTTGCGCGGAAAGGCGGTTCAGCAAGATGAACCAGCAGGTCAGGATGGTGGAGTAGAGCGTGACACCGTGCTCGCGCGCCACGGCCTTCAGCCGGGCGGTGAGGTCCGGCCCGAGGGCGACGGGCACCCGCGCACCGCGGAAGTCCTGCCGCGCGGGCCGCGGCCGGTCGGCGGGCAGGTCCAGCACCGGCGGCACCCCGTCGAGCCGCTCCCGCCAGTAGTCCTCGTGCGGCGCCGGCCCGTTCCCGCCCAGCCACTCCTGTTGCGCCAGGGCGTGGTCGCGATAGGGCCGCGCGGGCGGCAGGCCGGGATCCGCGCCGCTCAGCTGAGCGGCGTAGAGGACGCCGAGTTCCCGCAGCAGCAGCGACCGCGACCAGCCGTCGAAGACGACGTGGTGCACGGTGATCAGCAGGAGGTGATCACCGGCCGGAAACCGTCGGTGGTCCCCGGTAGCGTGGCAGTCGGGGGGCGGCGCCCCGACCACCAGCCGCGCCCGCGCGAGCGGCGCCCGCGTGAGGTCGAACGGCTCCGCCGCCGCCCCGGCCGCGTCGCCCGGCCGCTCGGTGACGGTGAGCGGAAACCCGTGACCGGCCGGTTCGACGATTTGCACCGGCCGCCCGTCCTCGACGACGATCCGCGTCCGCAGGGCTTCGTGCCGGTCGGCGAGGGCGTCGAAGGCCCGTTGCAGCGCCTCGTGATCGAGCGGCCCGCGCAGGGCGAAGGCCATGGTCTCGTTGTAGGCGGGCCCGGCCCCTTCGAGCTGGGAAACGGTCCAAAGGCGCTGCTGACCGGACGACAGCGGGGCGGACACTCGCATTCGAGGACGGCCTTTCCGGGCGGGGCGGGGCGAACCGGTACTGCACTGTGCCGTCGCGGGGGAGGTCGGGGAAACGCTCTCTGTCTGTCTCGACAGTTAACACCACACCACCGTGTGCTGACGAGTGTTGGCGGAAGTTTGCCCGGAAGTCCCTTCGGGAGGTTCCCGGGACGGCCCTCCGGAAGGGGTGGCGGCGACCGGTGGCCCGGAATGCCCGGTTCGCCTGACCCCGCGGGTGACCGTCAGCTGAAGCCGTCGACGGCATCACCCTCCTGGCACGGGCAGCGCCTTGCGCTTCGGGCCGATGTGCGAGCTCGGCCGATCCGGCTGCCGATGTCGAATCCGTAACGTTGCGGTGTGCGTGGCGTGCGCCGGTAACACGCCGTCGAGCGATATCGAACTCTGTCGTACTGGCGGGAACGCACCATGGCGAGCATGGGTTCGGAGGAGTCGATGGCGGGTACCAGAGGGTCCGCGTTGAAGACCTGGTCTTCCATTCTGGCGCTGCCTGTCTCGGTCGCGGCTTTGGTTGTCGCCTTCTGGCAGACAGCGGAACTCAAGGAACAGTTCGCGATGTCGGGACCGGTGGTGTCGGTGACCAGTCAGCTGCAGGTGCAGTACGACGACAACAAGAAGCCGGTGCCGGCGAACCGCGACGACTCCGAACACCCGGTCGTGAACTTCGACATGTTCGAGAAGTACAGCGAGGTGTGGATGAAGGTGTCGATCACCAACAACGGCCGGGCTGACACCACCCTGCGGACCGCTCGAATGGAGATATCTCCCGACAACTGGGTCGATTCGACGTTCGACGGGCCGACCATCTGGTGCAAAGAAGAGAAAGCCGATTCGGCGGACTGCCGCAAGACCTTTCCCTACCTGCTTCATCCGGCAAACAGCTTGGTGGTGTACTTCCCCTTGAGCTCGTGGAAGGATGATTTCGCTCGAACGCGGTTCGGCGGGGAAGGAATTCCGCTGGAAATCCGGGCAACCGGTGTGCAGGAGCCGGTCAAGTACACCTCCGGGATCCGGATCAGCCTGTGAGCCGACCTGGTTGCCCGAGGACGGACGGGTGACGGCACGATCCGGAAATCCCCGGCGAGGACGCGCAGGGGACCGGCCACGGCTCGAGGCCAGGCTGCGCTATCCGCCGAACCTACCGAAGACGACGCCGCCGGTCCGCGCGGGTCGGCACCACGTTGCGGCTGCGGCGAAGTCCTCGAACGACCGTGGTGGGCGGCCGATGGGCCCCGGCGGGGCGGCTGCGAGACTGGGCGTCAACGTGACGACGCGAAGGAGCTCGCGGTGGCCTCTTATGCGCTTGAAGGACCGATGCCGGCGTCGAGCGGGCCGGGGCAGCCGGTCCTCGCGCTGCTGGACAAGGCCGTCGGCGTGCAGGCGCCGCTGGTGCGCAAGAACATCGCCCGGGCCCGTCAGCGCAATCCGGAGGCGACACCGGCGGAGGTCGTGCGCACCCTGGAGCGGATGTTCGTCAGTGCGTTGGCGGGCACCGGCGCCGCGGTCGGGGCGACGGCGGCGGCGCCTGCTGTCGGTACCGGGGTCGCGCTGGCGCTGTCGGCGGGCGAGGCTTTTTCCTCGCTTGAACTGAGCGTCTTGTTCGTGCTTTCGGTCGCCGAGGTTCACGGGGTCCGGCTGGACGAGATCGAGCGCCGGCGGACGCTGGTGATGGGGATTCTGCTCGGCCAGTCGGGTTCGTCGACCATCGTGGGCAAGGCGGCCGAGCGGACCGGTCAGCACTGGGCGCGTCAGCTGGTCAGCAAGGTGCCCGTGTCGACGCTGAACCAGATCAACAGCGTCCTGGGCAAGAACTTCGTCACCAAGTGCCGCCGTCGCCCAGGTCCTGGATCCACAGTCCCAGGCCGAGTCCGAGTTTGCCGTGCGGAGTAAGCATTTCCGCCAGCTGCGCGGCAGGCAGGAGCCGGCCGCCCAGCAGGGCCGTGATGAACGTGCTCAGGTCCTTGGCCGTCGAGATGAGGTCGCCCGCGCCGGCCAGCAGGGAGGGGTTCTGGCGGCTG
>NZ_JNYY01000039.1 GCF_000716785.1 Amycolatopsis vancoresmycina | reverse complement strand
GCGCTGGGCATGACCGTCCGCTTCGACCCAATCCCCACCTGACACAAGACCAGACCAACCCCATCTCCACCAGCGAGTCTCGTTCATCTTCGTGTCAGTACTGCTTGCCGACGGCGTCGAGCAGCCGTTCCAGGGTCTCGAACGACGGTGGCTCGACGGCGTCCACCAGGTCGGCGGGCACGTGGGCCGGGGCGGCGACCTCGGCGAACAGCTTCGGGTCGGTGGTGCGGAAGCCGAAGGTCGCGGCGAGCCTGCCCAGCTCGGGATCCGTGGTGAGGAGCTGCCCGACCTTGTCGCCGTCGCCGGTCAGCGGCACCAGCGTGTGCTTGGAGTAGACCGTCGGCGCGGTGTAGAGCATCCGCATGTCCGGCCGGATCGAGCCGTCGCCGCGGACCACCCGGTCGACGAATTGCGACTCGTAGATCAGCGCCAGCGGCGTCTTGCCCATGCCCGCGGACAGGTAGTCCTCGAACGGCCCTTCGGTGCTGTTCTGCGTGTACCCCTGGTCGAGGAACAGCTTCGCCACCGACGGCAGCACCTTCGCCTCCTGGTCGGGCGCGCTGACGACGGCGTTCCCGTTGGCGACGAAGGAAACGATCGACAGGTACATCGCCGCGGAGTTCGACTCGCGCGGGTCGGTCGTGGTGACCAGGACGTTCTTGCGCGCGGGGTAGGCGGTGTTGCCGGGCAGCTGGTCCCAGCGCGTCCCGGCCTTCGCCAGGTCGAGGTACTTCGCGATGTCGAGGACGTCGTAGTCGCCGGCGCCCTTGTGCACGACCCCATTGGCGCGAAGCAGCGCGACGACCGGCTCGAAGGAGGCGACGGCCATCGGCGACTGGAACGGCGTGTACACCGTCGTCACCTTGCGGTCGCGCTGGATCTTCTGCGCCGCGGGCGACGACGACGGGAACGCGAAGGCGTACTTCCCGAGGTCGACGGTCGTCGCGATCTGCCGCGACCCGGCCGTGTCGACCTCGACCTTCAGGCCGTGGCGGGCAAAGGCGTCGACGACGCGCTGGTCGGTGAAGAAGGCCTGCTTCTCCGAACCGATCACCCCGCGCACGGTCGCGACGTCCGACGCGGTGCCGTCGCCGCGGCCCCAGATGATCACTCCGACGACGGCCAGCACCAGCACCACGGCCAGCCCGATCGACACCCGGCGTTTCACGAGCACTCCCCTCGACGCGCCTTCGCCCATTGGACGCGGGAGCGAGCCGGTTCGAAGTGAACGGCGGGTGAAGGAACGGTCTCAGGTCACCGGGAACCAGGTCCCGGACGCCCATTCCGTGTCGCCCCAGGCTTTTCGCTCGTCGGGGCGTGGATCGAGGACCAGATCGGTGTCTTCCCGGAAAACCAGCACCGGCCGCAGCTCGGGGCCGTACGGCGGCCACTCGGGGCCGTCGGCGTCCGCGACGCCGTCCCGGACGAACCGCACCCAGGCGCGGTGGATCAGCAACGCCGCGCTCTCGCGCTTCGGGTTGACGGCGGAACCGTGCGAGGCCAGCGGCAGCGGGGTCTTCCACGCCATCGTCGTCTCGGTGCCGTGGCCGCCGTCGAGCTGCTCGGGCACGCCGGGCGCGGCGATGTCGATCCGGTAGCGGTACACCGGGGCGTGCGCGGACTGCGCGTCGGCGAGCCGCTGCGTCGGGATGCCGTAGCGTTCGTCGCCCATTGCGGCGATCTTCGCGGCCTTCAGGTCGGGGACGCGGCGAAGGTACGTCTCGAGAAGCTGCGTAGCGCCTTCGTCGCCGAGGATGCTCGCGAGCACGCCGGACGCCGGAGCCGTCGCGATGTCGTCGCCGAGCATCAGTGCGTACGTGCTGCCTTCGTTGCTGTTGCAGCCGATCAGCAGCGGGATCCCGGCCGCGCTCCCCCGCCGGATCGGCTCGATCGGCACCTCGGGCAGCACCCGCGGGTGCAGCGTCGGGCGCCAGAGCCACAGGGCCTGGAAGCCGGTCAGGATGCGTTCCTGCGCCTCGACGAACTCCTTGGCGGGCAACGCCCGGAGCGCGGCCATGTCGTGGCAGCCGACTTCGTCCAGCAGCCGCCGCGCCAGCGCCGTCCCGGCTTCCGGCGTCGCCACGTGGTCCGCGCCGCCGGAGCTGCTGATCGCCTGCGCGAACAACCCCTGGCCCAGTGGGCTGCCGAGCAGGTTCCCGACGCTCTTCGCGCCCGCCGAGACGCCGTAGACGGTGATCCGCGAGGGGTCGCCGCCGAACGCGGAGATGTTGCGGCGCACCCACTTCAAGGCCTCGACCTGGTCGAGGAAGCCGCACACACCGGCGTCCGGTTCCGCGGCGCCGAAGATCCCGGCGAGGTGCAGGAAGCCGAGCGAGCCGAGCCGGTAGTTGATGGTGACCACGACGATCCCGGCGCGGGCGAACTCCGCGCCGTCGCCCAGCTGCTCGCCGTGGCCGACGCGGTACCCGCCGCCGTGCAGCCAGAAGAGCACCGGCCACCCGCCGTCCGGCGCGGGGCCGTCGGGCGTGCAGACGTTGAGGTACAGGCAGTCTTCGTCGCACACCGCGGACGGGTTCATCGGGTCCGGCGACTGCATCGCGTGCGGCCCGTACTCGGTCGCCACGTGCACACCGCCCGACAGGGCCGGCGGCTGTGGTGCCTTCCACCGCAGCTCCCCGATGGGCGGGCGGGCGTACGGGATCCCGCGCCAGACGCGGACCCCGTCACCCGCCAGCCCGACCAGCGCCCCGAGTTCGGTCGTGACCGTCGGGACGGAAGCCATCAGAGCGAGGCCTGCTCGACCGTCGGCAGGCAGACCTCGAACCGGGTGTTCCCCGGCTCGGATTCGACACGCAGGTCGCCCTGGTGCCGTTCGACGACGATCTTCCAGGAGATGTCCAGGCCCAGCCCGGTGCCCTCGCCGACCGGCTTGGTCGTGAAGAACGGCTCGAAGATCCGCGGTTTGATGTCCGCCGGGATGCCCGGGCCCGTGTCGCCGATTTCGACGCGGACCTGGTCGTTCTCGCCCCACGTGCGCAGGGTCAGCGTGCCCTCGCCCTGCATCGCGCCGAGGGCGTTGTCGATGATGTTCGTCCAGACCTGGTTCAGCTCGGCCGGGTACGCCGGGATCTTCGGCAGGCTGCGGTCGTACTCCTTCACGACGCGGATGCCGCCGCCGATCTTGCCGGACAGCATCACCAGCGTGGAGTCGAGGCCGTCGTGGACGTCGACCCACTGGTGCGGCGCCCGGTCCATCTGCGAGTACTGCTTGGCCTTGCCGACCAGCGCGGAGATGCGCGTGGTGGAGTCCTCGATCTCGCCCATCAGCATCTCGGTCTCGAGGGCGTAGGCGAGCCAGCGGACGGCGCCGTCGATGAAGGTGTCGCCGACCTGCTCCAGCACGTGGTCCAGGTCGGCCGTGGTCAGGCCGGCGCGGACGTAGATGTCGGCGAGGTCCCAGCCGCCGTCGATCTCGCGCTCGTCGAACCAGTCGCCGATCTCGTCCTCGCGGTCGGCCTGCTGCATCGCGGTCAGCTTCTCGGCCTGCGCGACCTGCTTGACCAGGCGTTCCTGGACGTCGATGAGCTGGTAGAGCAGCTCCGGGTCGATGTCCTTCTTGGCCAGGAAGGCGAGCTTGTGCCGCATCCCGGCGACGCGTTCGCGCAGGGCGGCCGTCGCCCGGACCGCCGCCGCGGCCGGGTTGTTCAGCTCGTGCGTCAGCCCCGCCGACAGCTCGCCCAGCGCCAGCAGACGGCGGCGGGAGCCGATCACCGTGTCGCTGTTGCGCCAGCCGAGGTACATGCCCTCGAGCAGGTGCGTCGCCATCGGGAACCACTTGCGGAACTCGAAGGAGAACTCCTTCGACGGCAGCGTCAGGAACGTGACGTCGGACAGCGCGCGCACCGTGGCGTTGTAGGTGTGCTCGGTCTCCTGGTGCACGAAGAACTGCGTTGCGCCGAAGTAGGCGCCGCGCTGGTCGGACCGGTTGGTCTCCACCTCGGTGCCGCTGACCAGCCGCGTCATCCGGATCGCGCCGTTCAGCAGGACGTAGAAGCAGGTCGCCTCGCCGCCCTCGCTGATCACGGTGGAGTCGGCCGGGTACTCCTCGAGCACGGCGTTGTCGGAGACCCAGTCGAGCTGGTCCTCGGAAAGGTGTTCGAACAGGAAGAGGCCGCGAAGCTCTTCCCGCGGCAGTGCGCTCATTGTTCCTCCAGGTACCGGTGTACCAGCGTCACGGCCATCGCGCCCTCGCCGACCGCGGACGCCACCCGCTTGACCGACTGCGCCCGCACGTCACCGGCCACGAACACGCCGGGGACGGACGACTCGAGGTAGTGCGGATCACGGTCGAGGGTCCAGCCCGCCGGCCGCTGCCCGCCCGCGACCAGGTCGGGGCCGGTGCAGACGAAGCCGTGCTCGTCGCGGTGGATCGTGTCGCCGAGCCAGTCGGTGCGCGGGACCGCGCCGATGAAGATGAACAGGTGGCCGCTGTCGACGGTCTCGGTGACGCCGTTCTCGCAGAGCGTGATCCGCTCGAGGTGCCCGTCGCCGTGCACCTGCTTGACCGTGGTGTGCGTGCGGACGTGGATGTTCTCGATGCCGGCGATCTGCTCGATGAGGTAGTGCGACATCGACGCTTCCAGGGAGTCGCCGCGCACCAGGATCGTGACGTCGCTGGCGTGCCGGGAGAAGAACACCGCGGCCTGGCCGGCGGAGTTCGCGCCGCCGACGATGTAGACGTGCTCGCCCTTGCACTCGGGCGCCTCGGTCGCGGCCGAACCGTAGTAGACGCCACGGCCGGTGAGCTCCTCGATGCCCTCGGCGTCCAGCGCGCGGTAGGTGACGCCGCTGGCGAGGATCACCGAGTGGGCGGCGATCTCGCTGCCGTCGCCGAAGGTGACCACCCGGGAGGAGCCGCGGGCTTCGAGGCCGACGACGTCGCGCGCGGTCAGCACCTCGGCGCCGAACTTCTGCGCCTGGCGCCGCGCGCGGTCGGTCAGCTGCGCGCCCGAGACGCCGTCCGGGAAGCCGAGGTAGTTCTCGATGCGCGAACTCGTGCCGGCCTGGCCGCCGGTGGCCTTCTTCTCGACGAGCACGGTCCGCAGGCCCTCGGATGCGCCGTACACCGCGGCGCCGAGGCCGGCCGGGCCGCCGCCGATGACGACGAGGTCGTAGAACTCCTGTGCCGGGCGCGTCGACAGGCCGACGGCGTCGGCGATCTCGCTGCCGGAAGGGTTCTTGAGGACCGTGCCGTCCGGGGTGACGACGACCGGGATGTCCTTCTCGGTGGCTTCGGCGGCCTGCAGGATCCGGCAGGCTTCGTCGTCGTCGACCGAGTACCAGCGGTACGGGACGGCGTTGCGGGCGAGGAAGTCGCGCAGGTGGAACGACGGCGAGTTGTAGCGGTGGCCGATGAGCTTGACCTCCTCGACCGGCCGGTCGCCGACCGCTTTCCAGGTCTCGACCAGCGCGTCGATCACCGGGTAGAGCTTCTCCTCCGGCGGGTCCCACGGCTTGAGCAGGTAGTGGTCGACGTCGACGACGTTGATCGCCTGGATCGCGGCGTCGGTGTCGGCGTAGGCGGTCAGCAGGGCACGGCGGGCGTGCGGGAACAGGTCCATCGCCTTCTCGAGGAAGGCGATCCCGTCCATCTGCGGCATCCGGTAGTCGGCGAGGATGGCCGCGACGGCGTCGCCGCGCAGCTTGATCTCGCGCAGCGCGTCGAGGGCGTCCGGGCCGGAGTCGGCGCGGATGACGCGGTAGTCCTTCCCGTAGCGCCGGCGCAGGTCACGGGCGACCGAGCGGGACACGGCGGGATCGTCGTCGACGGTCATCAGGATCGGCTGGCTCACGAGATGCAGCCTACGGCGCTTCTCAGGCGGTTGGGGAGGAACGCCGTTTCGGCACCTGGACCCGCTCCAGGTCCTCGGCCACCACGATCTCGCCGTCGAACTCGGCCCGCGCTTCCGCTTCGAACCGCTTCGGATCGGGGTAGCGCTGCGAGAAGTGGGTCAGCACGAGCTGCCGGACACCCGACTCGGCGGCGACGCGGGCAGCCTGCTGCGCGGTCAGGTGGCCGAAGTCGCGCGCGAGGCCGGTGTCCTCGGCCAGGAACGTCGCCTCGATCACGAGCGTGTCGGCGTTTTCGCTGAGGGCGTACACCGCGTCGCACAGGCGGGTGTCCATCACGAACGCGAACCGCTGGCCGGGCCGCGGCGTGCTGACGTCCTCGAGGCTGGTACCGCGGAGGTGGCCGTCGCGCTGGAGCCGGCCGACGTCCGGGCCCGCGATGCCGTGCTCGCGCAGCTTTTCGGGGAGCATCGTGCGGCCGTCGGGCTCGGTCAGCCGGTAGCCGAACGCCTCGACGGGGTGGCTCAGCCGCCGGGCCTCGAGGGTGAGCTTGCCGGTGGCGATCGGACCGTCCTCGGCGATCGGGTGCTCCCGCAGGTCGGCCTGCTCGTAGAAGGCCGTCGCGTGCCGCATCCGCTCGAAGTAGCGCGCGCCGGAAGCCGGGAAGTGGGCGTGCACCGGATGGGTGACCTTGTCCAGGGACAGCCGCTGGATCACGCCGGGCAGGCCGAGGCTGTGGTCGCCGTGGAAGTGCGTGATGCAGATCCGCGTGATGTCCGTGGCCGCGACGCCGGCGCGCAGCATCTGGCGCTGGGTGCCCTCGCCGGGGTCGAAGAGGATGCCCTCGCCGTCCCAGCGGAGGAGGTAGCCGTTCTGGTTGCGGTGGCGCGTGGGCACCTGGGAAGCGGTGCCCAGCACCACCAGTTCGCGGGTCGACACCCCCGCACGGTACTCAGGAGGCCGGCGTGGTGCCGCCCAGTTTCCGCAGCCGGAAGGCCAGCACGAGCAGCATGATCCCGTAGAGCAGGGCGTAGATGCCGACGAGCAGCGCGATGCCGTAGGCGCCGGCGATCGGGTTGATCACGATCAGGATGCCGGCGAGCACGGAGATCGCACCGGCCGCGATGAGGAACGCTTCGCCGTGGATCTGCTTGCGCAGCCGGACCGCCGCGGCGATCTCGGCGATGCCGGTGATGATCGCCCAGAAGCCGACCAGCAGGGCCAGCAGGAGGACGGTGATGCCGGGCCAGACGAGGACGAGGATCCCGGCGATGATGCCGAGCGCGCCGAGGACGCCGTAGGCCACCCGGTGGCCGGTGTCACCCGGACGGAACGCCTGCATCAGGCCGCCGATGCCGTCGACGATCGCGTACACGCCATACAGGATCGCCAGGACGAGGACGGTGGCACCGGGCCAGATCAGCGCGAAGAGCCCGAAGAGCACGGCGAACACACCGCGGACGGCCGCGATCGGCCAGGCTTTGCGGGGTTCGACGACGGTGAACGCTGCGAAAGAGGTCATCTGCCGCTCCCGGATCGGATTGGGGCTCTCAGTATTGAGGCGATTACCCCGACCGGCTCCCGGAACACCCCATTCGGTGTACCTGAAAAGGACCGGCGTGCGCCGCGGCCGCCACCACGGCGCACGCCGGTTGCTCAGGGGTAACTCATCAGGTTGACGGCCTTGGTCCCGGACGGCGTGGCCGGGCCGGTGTTGTTGATCACGTGCGTGATCGTGCCCTGGTAGTTGAGCGACACGGTCACCATGTCGTGGAACCGAACATTCGGCGTGTTCGGCGCCTCGTACGCGTGAGCGCTCGCCACGGACGGGTTGGTGCTGAAGTAGCAGTAGCTGCCCAGCCCCCACGCTTCGTGGCTGGTGACGTTCGGGCCCACCTTGTAGGCGGAGAAGCCCTGGGTGGCGCCGTTCATCCAGCTCGCCTGGTTCGGGACGTCGTAGGGCATCTCGTTCTGGAAGAAGTAGGTCCGGCCGCCGTTGCCGTTCCAGACGACCTGCGTCTTCTGGTAGTGCTCGACGAACAGGCCGTACATGGTGACGTCGTTGCCGTTGACGATCAGCCCGGTGTCGGCGGTGTTGGTGGTCCAGCCGACGTACTCGTTGCGCTCGGCGTGGTCGGCGCGCCAGATCCACATGTGGTCACCGATGACGTTGCTGCTGTTGACGACCAGGCTGTTCGTGGCCTTGCCGACGGCGGCCCCGCCGATCCGGAAGAACACGTCGTGCAGCGACGTCGGGTCGGCGGCGTGGTTCGCGGTGGAACCGGCCGGGCCGACCTGCATGAGCGTGTTCGAGCTGGTCGTGCCGGCGTCGATGAGCAGGCCGGCGACCTTGACACCGTCGACGTCGTCGACGGTCATCGCGGTGATGCCGTTGTCGGGGACGAGCGTGGCGATGCCGAGGCCGAGCACGACGGTGTCCGGCCGGGTGACGCGCAGCGTCTGGTTCAGGTGGTAGACACCGGGCGTGACCAGCAGGTTCTTGCCGGCGGCGAGCGCGGCGTTCAGGTCCGCGGCGGTGGCGCCGGGCTTGGCGATGTAGAACTGGCCGATCGGGATCGACGTGCCCGGCGCGGCGCCGTTGGCCCAGGTCGTCCCGGACGCGTTGGTCTTCACGCTCGGGACGAAGACCTGGTAGTTGCCCCCGCCGTCGACGTAGAGGAAAGGCTTCTCGCGCACGACCGGCGTCTGGCCGACGGTGGTGTAGGGCGGCGACGGGAAGGTGTTCGCCGGGGCGCCCTGGACGCCCGCGAAGACCATGTTCCAGTTCGAGCCGTTCCAGCTGCCGAACTGCGAGTTGCGGGAGATCCACTGCTGCTGCGAGCCGGAGCGGACCTGGCCGTCGATCTTGGTGTCGGAGATCCAGCCACCGCTGGCCCACCCGCCGTCGTCGAGTTGCAGGTCACCACGGACGTGCATGCGCCGGTAGGGCGCGGCCTGGCTCACGGCCCACCGGTCGGCGCCCCCGTTCGGCGTCACGGACAGGTTCTCGGCGCCGCGCCAGAAGTTCTGGGTGGCGTTCTGCGGCGGGAACCAGTCGGCCTCGACGTGCACGGCACCGTTGATGTTCACGGCGTCGGGGCTCAGGCCGAGGCCGAGTACCTGCGTGTAGAAGCCGACGTTGACGTCGTTGGCGTAGGTGCCGGGCTTGAACATGACGGCGTACCGCTGGCTGCCGAACTGGTTGCGTTCCTGCTGGGAGAAGATGCTGTCGAGCCGGCTCTGGATGGCCGAGGCCGGCATCGACGGGTCGAAGATCACGACGTTCGGGCCGAAGTCGGGCTGGCTCGTGTCCACAGGGGTCAGCATGAAGGACTGCGCGGCGGTCCCGTTGCAGGAGTACTGCTGGAGCTGCACATCGGCGGTGGAGGCACCGGGCACGTCGAGGCACTTACCGCTGTTGCGGCTGACGAAGTGGTACCGGCCGTTGCCCTCGTCGACGGCCTGCCACTGCTGGTTGGCCCCGCCACCGTAGGTCCAGAGCTGGAGCAGCCCCCCATCGGCGGCGGAGACATCCTTGACGTCCCACGCGGCGACCGGGTTGGTCCGGGCGTTGACCCGGAAGTAGCCGTCCCCGGTGGCCTGGAACTGCCACTGCTGCGAGGCGGTCTGGTTGCAGGAGTACTGCTGGACAACGGTCCCATCGGCGCTCCCGGCACCCCGGGCATCAACGCACTTGCCGCTGTTGGCGGCGGCAACGGAGTACCACCCATCAGGGGTGACCGCGGCGTGTGCGGGGATGGCGAAACCCCCGGCCAGGACTGTTGCTGCGGCGAGAAGTGTCAGCAGCCGCCGTCTCGTCATCGAAGCCTCCTCTGCCGCGTTCGCGGCGTCCATCGAGAGGTGTGCCCGGAGTTTGGAGACGCGGCGTAACGGGCGGGGACCTCGGCGTCACAACCGCGCAAAATGTAACGGCGGTCACGGTGAGGAGTCAATACAGGACTAAAAATAAGGTGTGAAGGTGCAGGTCAGGGGGCTTTGGGGGTTGTGGGTACCCCCGCGTGGAGGCCCTCTGGGCGGGGTGTACTGTATGGGCATACGAGATGCGGAGTTCACCTTCGCCTCGGGGCTATGGCGCAGCTGGTAGCGCACCTCACTGGCAGTGAGGGGGTCAGGGGTTCGAGTCCCCTTAGCTCCACTTTCTCGCAAAAGCCCCTTTGGTCACGCCGTTCCGGCAGACCGAAGGGGCTTTTGCTTTCCAGCCGTGATCTCCTCCAACGGCGTCGCACCGAACCGGACGAGAACGTGACGCCGGATCCTGAACCGGCAACAACCGTGCCACCCACGACCGCAACTCCAGCCGGCCACCCGCCGGGTCGATCCACACCTGCCGCCGTTGATCGGACTCCACGTCAGCGGCATGCGCCTCCGCCCTGGTTCCGCCTCAGTGGATCCGCTGCCGCGCGGCTGCCAGCGCCGCCGCGTACGGCGTGCGGCCGGTCGCTTCGGCCAGCCGGTACAGCTCGGTGAGGCGCGTTCCGATCGCGCGGGCCGCCGAGTGCGCTTCGGTCCAGGTGCCACCCCGGATGTCGAGGATCGTCCCGTGGATGACGCCGCCCGCGTTGACCACGAAGTCGGGCGCCCACAGGATTTCCCGTGCCGCCAGCACTTCGGCGACGCTGTCGTCCTGGAGCTGGTTGTTCGCCGGACCCGCGATGGCGGTGCAGTTGAGCCGGGTGGCCACGTCCCGGCTCAGCAGCCCGCCCAGCGCGGCGGGCACGAGCACGTCGGCCGGCACCGTCGGCGCCGCTTCCGGTTCGACCCACTTTGCGCCGAGCTCTTCGGCGAGCAGCCGCCGGCCGGGATCGATGTCGGTGACCGTCAGCTCGGCGCCCGCGTCGGCGAGGCGGCGCGCCAGCCGGCCGCCCACCTGTCCGAGCCCGATGACGGTCACCCGCCGGCGAGCCAGCGACGCCGTGCCGGCGACGTGGCGCCAGGTGGCTTCGATCGAGGCGAACGCGCCGACCGCGGTCAGCTCCGACGGCTCGCCGCTGCCGCCGTGGCCTTCGGGCAGGCAGTACGCCCACTGCGTGCGCTGCCGGGCGACCCACAGGTCCTCGGCGGTCGTGCCGACGTCTTCGCCGGCGCGGTACCGGCCGCCCAGGCTCTGGACGGCGTCGCCGAAGTCCAGGAAGACGGCTTCGCGCCGGCGTCTCCCGAGCACCGTGTCCGGCGGCAGCGGGATGACCGCCTTGGCGCCGCCGAAGTCCAGCCCGGCCGCCGCGCACTTGAGGGTCATTGCCTCGGACAGCCGGAGTGCGTCGGCGAGGCCGTCGCGCCAGCCGGGGTAGCTCCAGAGGCGGCAGCCGCCCACCGCGTCGCCGAGCGCGGTCGAGTGGATCGCGACGATGATCGGCAGGCCGCTGCGCTCTCCGGTGCGGAGGGTGACGTGCTCGTGCGCGAACACGTCAGCCGGCCGGGATCGGCTTGCGGAGCATCGCGCAGATCGCCCCGTCGACCAGCTTGTGGTCGGCGGCGGCCAGCGTCGGCTCGTGCGTGCCGAACAACGTGGTCGTCACGACGGTGACGGCCGAGCGGCCGCTGTCGTCCACGTAGTTCTGGCTGCCGTAGCCCGGGTCGCCGCCGGTGTGGCCCCAGACCGGCCCGCACGGGCTGAGGTACTGCTCCAGGCCGAGCCCGTAGCGCGCGGTGCCCTTGCTGTCCGGTTCCTCGACGGTGGTGCGCATCTGTGCGAGCTGCGCCGGCGGCAGCAGCTTCCCGGAGAGCAGGGCCTTGAGGAACCGTTCCCAGTCGGCCGGGGTGGACACGACCCCGCCGGCCGCCCACAGCCAGCTCTGGTCGTGGTTGGTCACGTCGACGTGTCCGGGGCGCTGCGGGCCGACGAAGAAGATGCTGTCCGGTGTCCCCGGCGGGAGCAGCGGGCCGACGTGCTCGCGGTCGGGTTCGTAGCCGTGGGCCAGCCGGTCGCCGTCGCGGGAGGTGCCGTCGGTGGCGAAGTAGGTGTCGCGCAGACCGAGCGGCCGGAAGATCCGCTCGTTCACCAGCTCCGGCAGGCTCCGGCGCCCGGCGCGCTCCAGGATCAGGCCGGCGGCGATGTAGTTGGTGTTGCTGTAGGAGTAGCTCGCGCCCGGCGGGGCCAGCGGCGGCTCTGCGGCGACGAGGGCGAGCAGTTCCGCGGGCTTCCAGCTGCGCGGGACCTGGCCGGTGATCGAGAGGAGCGCCTCCGGCGCGTAGATGTAGTCGGGCAGCCCGCTGGTGTGGTTCAGCAGCATCCGCACGGTGATCGCGCCCCCGTCGGGAACGAGGCCCGGCAGCCACTTTTCGACCTTGTCGTCGAGGCTCAGCCGGTGCTCGGCGACCAGTTGCAGCGCCACCGTGCCCACCATGGTCTTCGTGTTGGACGCCATCCGGAACTGGTCGTCGGCCGACAGCCGGTGATCGGCTCTCGTCCATGCGGCCTGCCGGGCGATCTCGACCGAGGCGCCCGGCCCGGAGACGCGGACGGCGACGCCGGGCGCGCCGGCCCGGACGGTCTGGTCGGCCAGCGTTTCGAGACCACGCGTTCCCGGAGCTGCCTGGGCGGGCACGGCGCAGGTGACAGCGGCGGTCAAGGCCAACGTCAACGCGGCGCCACGGGTAACCAGCGAACGAGATTTCATCGGATGCTCTTCCTCGGCTCGGTCGGATCGACGAGGTAAACGCTAGGGCCGGCGGAGCGACAGAAACAGTTCCCGGGTTTGCGAAAAGCGATAATATTTGAACATGGACGAGGTCGATCGTCAGATTGTTAACCAGCTGGTCCTGAACGGCCGGGCCAGCCTCACGGACATCGCGCGCGTGGTCTCGCTGTCGGTGCCGGCGGTGAAGCGCCGGATCGGGCGCCTGGAGCGGGACGACGTCATCCGCGGCTACACGGCGATCGTCGACGAGCCCGACGTCCGCAAGATGTACGCGCTAGTCGAACTGTTCTGCACCAAGGACGCCCGGCGCGAGGAGGCCATCGAGGTCTTCGAGTCCCGGCCCGAGGTGCTCCTCGGGTTCACCGTCGCCGGGGACAGCGACGTGATCCTGCTGGTCCGCACCGAGAGCACCGACCACCTGGAGGCCCTGCTGCTGGACCTGCGCGGCCACCCGATCGTCGAGCGGACCCGAGCGCAGATCATGCTGCACTCCCTGATCGGCCGGATCCCGATCTAGTGCTGCATCGGGCAACGTCGGTTAGGCAATCGGGCTTCCGGTGCCGGCCGATCCGCTCCGAGGCTGCGCCGGGCGGCGAGTCAGCGGTGGTTGCGGTGACCGTATGTCGTCGCGCGGTCCATCACGTTCCGCAGGTTTTCGGGTGCGTTGTAGCCGAAAGTCCGCTCGAACGACTGGTATCCCTTTCTTGCGGATGCAGCGCTGCGTGGCAGCATCTCGGCGGCGAAACCCGAGAAAGCCGACTCGATGTCGTCGGGCGACGCGGCGATTGCCTTTCCGAGCTGGGCACCGTCGTAGAGGGCCCAGTTCGCTCCGTCTCCGTCCGGAGGTGTCAGGTGCGCGGCGTCACCGATGAGCATGGCTCCCGGCACCCGGTCCCACGTGTGTCCGAGTGGCAGTCCCCAGATCGGCCGGGTGACCGGTGTGGTTTCGCCGCTGGTGATCAGTTCCAGGAGTTCGGGAGCCCACCCGTCGCCCAGTTCTGCAGCGAGGTTGGTCAGCGCCTGTTCACGGTCGGAGAAGTCGGTCGAGCTCACCCACTCGAGCGGCTTCTTCATGACGACATACGTGTGGATCACGTCGTCGGCTTCGCGGTGGCCGAAGATCCCTCGTCCGGGTTCCATCGCCAGCATCGCACCTCGGCCGACCAACGCGGCGCTTCGCTGGTGGCGCTTGCCGACGTCGCGGAGGAAGGTCTCCACCCAGACGGTGCCCAGGTATTCCGGCGAGGCCCCGGAGAGGAACGCCCGTACGCGCGACCAAGCGCCGTCCGCGCCGACCAGGACGTCGGTGTCGACCGTCGACCCGTCGGTGAACGTGACCGTGAACGGCGCGCCACCGCCGAGAGCGTCGATCGAATCGACCTTGCGGCCCCAGCGGATCGTGCCGTCGGGCAGTGACTCGATGAGGATGCGACGCAGTTCCCCGCGCAGGACTTCGGGGTTGCTCAGCTTTCCGTCGTCGGGGATCTCGCCCACCAGTTCTCCGTCCGGGCTCAGGAACCGCATGGATTCCGCGCCGAAGTTGATGATCGAGCGGAACTCGTCGAGGAGCCGGCATTCGTCGAGGGCGACCTGGCCGTTGAAGTCGTGGATGTCGAGCTGGCCTCCCTGCGTACGGGACATCGGAGAGACTTCGGCCTCGTAGATGGTCGAGGGGATGCCGTGGACGTGCAGGACCCGGGCGAGGGTCAACCCGGCCAGGCCGGCTCCGATGATCGTGATCGAGCGGTTCATGTGCTGCTCCCACCTTGTCGTGACCGCCGCGGTGCCTACGACCGGCACCGCGGCAACCTGTCGTCGCAAAGTTATTATGTCGCAAAACTATTTTGCGTCAAGTGGTAGCGTGTGTCACACACCGGAGGGAGCTGGGGATGACCGAGGCCGGGCCGGCCAGGGCGAGCGACGCGCGCACGCGCGTGGTGCAGAGCTTCACCGCGTTCAGCGCCGCGCAGAACGAACTGTCGCGGTTCTTCGCCCGGAGCATGAGCATGCACACGACCGACGCCGCCGCGGTCGTCCAGATCATCAAAGCGGAGGAACGCGGCCGGCCACTGACACCCGCACGCCTCGCCGAACGCGTGGGCCTCTCTCCCGGGGCCACCTCGATCCTGCTCGGACGCCTGGAGGAAGCCGGGTACGTGGAGCGCACCAGAGAAGGCACCGACCGGCGGATCGTGACCTTGCACTCGACCGCCGCGATCAACGCTGCCGCCGACGCGTTCTTCGATCCGTTGCAGCAGCAGCTCGAGAAAGTGCTCGGCGAGTTCACGGCCGCGCAACTGGACACCATCGTCCGCGCTGCCGACGAACTGCGAGCCGCGGTGGAGTCCTACCTCGGCGATTCCACACCACCTGCACGGGACTGACCCGAACCCCGTCCCCAGGACAATCGCCGGCAGCGGCGTGCGCCCCGCTCGGTGCAGTCGTTGTGGGCCGGCCCGAAGCCGAGGGCGGCACCGATGATCCCGCATCACGGCGTACTGCGGATGGAAGGTGGCCGCTGTGGCCGGCGGATCGCAAGGAACCCTTTCGTTTCTGCGGCGGGCTGCTCGCGACGTCGCCCTACTCGGGCGACAGCCGCGGCTGCGAGAGCTCGATGCGGCGCGCCGAGCTGGAAAGCAGGTCGCCGGACCGGTTGATGCGCCGCTCGGACCCGTCCAAGAGCCGGCGGACCCGTCTGGTCACCTCGCTCACCGATGACGGCTCGTCGCACCGGCTCTCGTCATCGCCTCGCGGACTGGACAAGCCCGCTCCCTTCCCCCTCCGCGGAAACCCCACCTCAGTGGTACTTTCCGAACATGGACGCGGGATCACCGCCGGATGGGCGTCCGATGGACGAAAGTCCGGCCTACGAGCCGCTCGCCACGGACCTCGCCAGACCGGTCGTGGTGTTCGTCGAAGACGAAGCGGACCTCGTCGCGATGGCCGGCGCCTACCTGCGCCGCGACGGATTCAGGGTCGTGACGGCGAGCGACACGCGGTCGGCCGCCGCGGCGCTGCGCGAGCACGACGCCGACCTGATGGTGCTCGATCTCGGGCTGCCCGACGGCAACGGGCTGGATCTGCTGCGCGGGGTCCGCGCCGGCCGGCACCTGCCGGTGATCATCCTGACCGGCTGGAGCAGCGAGCGCGAGCGGGTCGTCGGCCTGGAGCTGGGCGCCGACGACTACGTGGTCAAACCGTTCTCGCTCCCGGAGCTGGCCGCACGAATCCGGGCGGTGCTGCGCCGCAGCCGGCCCCAGGCCGACCCGGTGCTCCGGTACGGCACGCTGGTGATCGACACCGCCTCCCACGAGGTCACCGCCGACGGCGAGCAGCTCGCCCTCACGCCGCTGGAGTACGCGCTGCTGGCCTTCCTCGCGGCCGAGCCACGCCGGGTCTTCACGACCGCGCAGCTGTTGTCCGCGGGGTGGGGATGGGCGAGCGAACGCCAGAGCCCGTCGGTCGTCGAGCACGTCTACCGGCTGCGCCGCAAGCTCACCGACGCCGGAGTGGACCGGCCCCGCATCGTCACCGTGCGCGGCACCGGCTACCGGCTCGACCCGTGACCCCCGGACCCGCGGGGCTCGACTACCGCCTGCTGTTCGAGCACCTGCCCTCGCCCTACCTGCTGATGACGGCCGATTTCACGATCGTCACCAGCAACGACGCCTACGCGCGGGCCACCATGATCGACCCCGCCGAGGTCGCCGGGAAACCGATGTTCGAGGTGTTCCCGGACAACCCGGACGACCCGGACGCCGACGGCGTCGGCAACCTGCGGCGGTCGCTGCAGACGGTCGTGGAGACGGGCCGGGCGGACGCGATGGCGCTGCAGCGCTACGACATCCGCCAGCCGGACGGCCGGTTCGTCGTGCGGTACTGGAGCCCGATCAACAGCCCGATCTTCGACGACGCCGGGCGGGTGACCCTCATCGTGCACCGCGTGCAGGACGTCACCGAGCTGGTCACCCTGCGAGAGCAGGACCGGGAACGCGCCGCGGCACAGGTCGAGCAGATGGAAGCGGACCTGTTCGCCCGCGCCCGCGAACTGCAGGAAGCCAACCGGCAGCTGCGCGACGCGAACGCCGCCCTCGCCGCCGTCACCGCGGAGCTGCGGGCGCAGCAACAAGCCAAGGACCGGTTCATCGCCACCCTGTCGCACGAACTGCGCAACCCGCTCGCGTCCGCGAGTGCCGCGCTGGACGTGCTCGGGCTCGACGTCACCGGCCACCCGGCCCAGGCGGTCCTGCAGCGCCAGCTCACCGCCCTCAGCAGGCTCACCGGCGACCTGCTCGACGCCGCCCGCGTCGTGACCGGCAACCTCCGCGCCACCCGCACCCCGCTGGACCTGCGCGCCCTCGTGCACGCGGCGCTCGACGACCTGCCCATGTCCCTCCCCCGCCCCGCGCTCTCCCTCCCCGGCGAACCGGTGCTGATCGACGGCGACCCCGTCCGCCTCGGCCAGCTGCTGACCAACCTGCTCGACAACGCCCGCAAGCACACCGACGACACCACCGACGTGAGCGTGCACCTGCGGGTGCGCGAGGGCCACGCGGAACTGCGCGTCCGCGACACCGGGCCCGGATTCGACCCCGCGCTCGCCGGCACCCTGTTCGACCCGTTCACGCGGGCCACCACGGGCAACGGCACGTCGAGTGGCCTCGGGCTCGGGCTCGCCATCGTCCGCGGCATCGCCGAACTCCACGACGGCGACGTCGACGCGCACAGTGACGGCCCGGGAACCGGTGCGATCTTCACCGTCCGCATCCCGCTCACCGCCAAAACCGTTCCACCGCCTGAAAAGCACTCCGCATCCCAGGCCCTGCGGATGCTGCTCGTGGACGACAACGCCGACTTGGCCGAGATGACCGCGATCATGCTGCGCCGCCGGGGAAACACCGTCACAGTGGCCACCAACGCCGGTGCCGCGCTGGCCATCGCCGGTTCCACGACGTTCGACGTCGTCCTGTGCGATCTCGCACTGGGCGAAGAGATAGACGGCTACGAAATCGCCCGGAGGCTGCGCCGGAGCGCCCGCCACCGCAACGCCCTGCTGGTGGCGGTTTCCGGGTTCAGCCAGGACGCCGACGTCGAACGCGGCCGCGCCGCCGGCTTCGACGCCCACTTCGCCAAACCGCTCGACCTCACCGAGCTGGACCTTCTCCTGGCGCAGCGCTCCGGCGAGAGTCCTCGGGACTGACCGGCTCGCGCGCGAGTGGCGGAAGTCCGTCCTTGCGGGCACCGCGAGGAACGCGGGAAGGCCACCGGAAGATTCGGTGACAACCGTGTTTGCGTGCTCGGCCACGCGGGCATCCCGGCCTCAGCCAGGCCTGGTGGCCGGTCGGGCTGCCCCAACCAGTCCGTCAGCGCCACCCGAATTGGTGTGCGGTGTCGTTGTGCCCCCTCACCCACGGCACCGCACACCATCCGGCTCGACGGGCACGTCGGGCCAACGGGCGCGGTCGCGCGAACCGGCCGGCTCGGGAACCGCCTGTGGGATCGTAGGCGGGTAAACCCTCGCGTCGATCGCGGCTCGGCCGCAGCGGAGGCGGCCCGGCACGCCGCCGAACGCGTCGCGAGCGCACGCCGGCAACGACAGCTACTCGCTTTCCGCAATGATCCGGCCGTGACCCCGCGCCCGGACATGTCCGATCACGCGGAAGCAGCGCTCGCAAACGCCCGGCAACGCGCGGCTGCTGCGCAGATCCGGCTTCGACGCGGGTTGCTACGCGCAGCGGCAACCCACGATCGCGTAGCCGAGCAGCACGAACTGGCCGCCGAACACGGCGGGGTTTCGGCCGCCGAACACCGCCGGCGCGCCGCGGCCCATCGCGCCGACGCGGAAGCCGACCGTCAGCGTGCGGCCCGAATCGACCAGCCGAACCCACACCGGAGGCGGGAATCCGACTCGCCGTGAGGGCTTCGTTCGCGCATGGCGTCGAGCCCGTCGTGCAGCAGGGATTGCCACCGCCCGAACGACGTGCTGATGCGCGTCGACGAAGCGGGCCCGCGTCATCCCGGTTTTCCTGCCGGCCGGTGTCCGGAAAGGACGGTCACGCACGTGAAGCTCGGACTGGGCCTGCCCCACTACGGCATCGAGGAACCGCCCCGTCGTCGTGCGGGTCGACAATCCCGTCATGGGGGACCTCGGCCTTACCCGGCCGGCGAAGGAGTGTTCCGGTGGGTCACCGGTTGTGCAGGGTGTACGAGGGTGGTTCGCCGAAGCTGGCCCGGTAGTGGGCGGCGAACACGCTCGGGTTGCCGTATCCCCAGCGCGCGGCGATCGCGGTGACGGTGTCCAGGCCCGCAGTGGCGGCGCGCAGGTCGGTGTGGGCGCAGTCGAGCCGGACGCGCCGGAGGTAGGCCATGGGCGTGGTGCCGAGGTGGCGGCGGAACGCCAGCTGCACCGTGCGGACGGTGACGTGCGCGGCGGCGGCGATGTCGGCGACGGTGATGTCGCGCTCGGCGTGGGACTCGATGAACGCGACCGCGCGGCGCAGGGTGTCGGGGTGGGCGTCGTGGCGGTCTTCGATGGTGGGGTCGGTCAGCGCGGTGTTCGGGAACGCCGCCAGGGTGGTGGCCATCAGGAATCGTGCGGCGTTCGACGCGACCAGCGGGTGGGCCATCATGTCCGGGTTGGCCAGGATGGTGTCGTGCAGGTGGTCGTAGGTCGCCGACCAGGCCGCGGCGGCGCGGTCGGAGATCGCGGTGTAGCCGGTGAAGCGCACCGGGCCCCGGTGTCCGGGGGCGGTTTGGGCGAGCTGGTCGAGGACGGCGGGGTCGAACACCGCCAGCGCGACGTCCACATCGCTCGCGGTGGCGGCGTAGTCGTGCTCGGGCTGGGCGGCCAGGTACAGCTCGCCGGACCGGTGGTCACGGTGTTCACCGCCGGAGTCGAGGCTCAACCGCCCGGACTTGAGCTGCCCCAGCACATAGGCGCGCAGCGGGTCGACGGCAGCGCGATACGTCATCCGGAAGATGGTGCGGTCGATCCGCAGCGGTCCCAGCGGCGCGGAGGCGATCCGCAGCCGGGCGGGCACGGCGTCGGCCTGGATCCGAAGCCTCGCGTAGGTGCCGCTCATCAGCTCGCGTGCGGCGTCGACACCGGTGACCTCGATGACCTGCTCGAGCGGGCGCGGAAGCTCGTCCCGATCGTCGGCGGGGCCGGCGGCGCGGCCGGGGCCGGACACGTCGGAATCGGTCAGCGCGTCCCGGAGGGTGGCGGCACGGGGCACGGTGCCCGCGGGATCGGCGGCGTCCAACGCCCGGCGCGCGACTGCGGCATCGGGTGAGTGCAGCACCACGCAGCGGTGCCCGCGGGCGTCACCGGTGTGCGCGAAGGCGACCAGCGTGCGCGCCACCTGGGCGGGGAGCACACGGATCTCCCGGACGTCGAGCACGACGAGGGATGCGGCCGGCGGATCGGTGGTGAGCCGCAGCAGCGCATCGGTCAGTTCGTCGCCGGTGGCGTAGGACGTCGCTGAGGACAGCGCCAGCACCAGAGCCTGATCGGTGCGCAGCGCGGTGATCGTGTCCAGTGGCAGGGTGTCACCTCCGCTCCGGCACGTCGAGGTCCGACGCGGGTGCAACGATGACGATCCTCTCCCCTCGCCGGGGTTGTCCACTCGGAGTGCGCGTGTCCCGCTTGTACCAACCACCTAGGCCGGCGGTGCCGTGTCCGGCGGCGGTGAGCTGCGCTGTTCGCGAAGCCCGACGATGGTGAGTATCCGCTCCACCAGGCCGCCGGCCGGGCCGAGCTCGAACGTCGTCGCGTGCCGCTCGGCGGCGCGCGCGAGCTCGCAGAGCCCGTGCACGCCGGCCGCGGAGAGGAACGTGACCTCGGAGAGGTCCACCTCGACGTGCCGGATCGCGCTGTCGGTGACCTCGGCGATCGCGGTCCGGTAGAACCGGTCGCGGGTGCTGTGGTCGAGTTCGCCGGAGCAGCTGATCACCGATCGGGCGCCGTCGCGGCGCAGGGTTACGCCCAGGCGCTCGGAGAGCGGGTTCGCCACGGGCACCTCCTGCCCCTTCTCCGTGCCGGCGACTCCCTGCGGTGGGCGAGCCCCCGGGTAGCGATCGCCGCCGGGTCCTGCGGCTGCGGCCGTGCTACCGCGTGTTGTCGACTGTCCACGCCTGCTCTTGCGCACCGCCACAACGAAAACGAAGTGCTCGGCGGCAAAAACGAACCGCTGCCGAGTGGGGCCGGAAGGACCGCAACGATTGTGCACGCCTGCTGCCGATCATCGTTGGTGGACAGGGGTTTCAGCGGGCACAAGTCGATGCACGACCGTCTCGGCAGGGCGGCGTCCATGCGCCACCGACCACGCCGCCGGCCTGACCGCACCGGGATCGCGGTCGGTCCGAACCGGACGGTGGCGCGGAAGTTCACCCTGACGGGGCCTCCCGGCAATCAGCATCACCCTGCCCGGCCCGGGTGGCCGGCTCCGTGCTTGGGCGCGGCCACTCCGGACGGTCCCGCGTACGCCTGGAGCAGGACCTGGCCCGCACGACGGCGTGGCCCCGGTTCGCCGCCGTGGCCACCGCGGACGGCCTCGGCGCGGTGCTCTCGACCGCGAGAGTGCCACCGTCGGACCCGGGCCGCCGAGCGGGTTGCGGATCGGTGAGCCGAGCGATGAGCCCGCGGACGAGGTCCGGGCGGCGGGTGGCGGCCAGCCGGGCGAGACCGCCGCCTCGGCTGTGCCCGATCAGCACGACCCGTCCGCCGGTGTCGGCCACGTGCCGGGCGACGCGCCGCTCGAGCCGGTCGACGAGGTCACTGGTGCAGCCGGCGTCGAGTCCGATACCGGCGTCGCAGGGCCGGAAGCCGCGGCGCGGCAGCCGCCGGCGAGTGACCGTCAGGCTCGTCGCCCCACCGAAGAACCCGGGAACCAGCACCACCCCGCTCCCCGTCCGCCACGGCGGGCGGAGCGCCAGACGGGATGCCGCAGCAGGCCGGGAAGGTCGCGCAGTGCGGTGACGATGTGTCGTGGGCGAGGAGACGAACGGCATGGGGCTGTGAACGCGAGTGTTGTCGCCGAGCGATGAGCTGATCCGTGCTGACGCCGCCATGACCGTTTTGGCGCTCGCTTCGACGGGTAACTGCGTCAGGCTGCGGAAAGCGGCCGTGGGGTTGCCGATGCCGGGAGGTGGCGGCGGTGGGTGTCTCGTTCGAACCGGAGCGGCTGGAGATCGTGCGGCTGGAGACGAGCAGCGGGATCGTGGCCCTGGCGTTGACCGGCGAACTGGACGCCGGTACGACGCCGAAGCTCGCCAGCGCCCTCGTCCGCGCGCTCGACGAAGTACCCGAAGTACTCGTTCTCGACCTGTCCCGGCTGTCGTTCATCTCCGTCGCCGGGGCACGGTCGATCCGGCTGACCCACGACGCGGCAGGCGCGACCCGGCTGCGGATCGTGACCGGCGGCAGCCGCGCGGCGGACGTCCTCCTGCACCGAACCGGTTTCGCGGCCGTGCTCGACTGCTACCCGACCCGGGCCGCCGCGCTGTCCGCGGGCAGCCGCACCTCCTTCCTCAGCCAGGCGAAGGCCAACTGGAACAACTGACCGGCGCAGGCCACGCGCAAAGCCTGCTCGAGATCGCGGCGCCCCCTGAGCGAGCCCAGGCACGGACGGGCCCGGAAGGGCTAACGTGGGCCACGAAGACGATGACGTGCCCCGGCCGCACGCTGCGGCCGTCTCGCGGCCGCGGAAAGGCGGGGGTCATGGCTGAAGTGCACATGGAACTGACCCGGCGGCCACGTTCGGCAGTGCTAGCCCTGGCCGGCACCCTCGACCTGAGCTCCCACGCAGCAATCCGCGACGGCCTGCTCAAGGCCGCCACCGAAGCACCGGTCGGCCTGATCGCCGACGTTACCGGCCTCTGCTTCGCCCACGACGCGCAGCTCAGCGTCTTCGCCCTCGTGGCCATGCGGCTGGGCGACTGGCCGGGCATCCCGTTCGCGCTCGTCACCGGGCGGCCGGAGCAGCACGAGGTGCTCCGCCGTTCGGCGGTCGCCCGCTACGCACGGGTGCACCGGGACGCGGCCGAAGCCGAACGCGGCTTCAGTGACCCGGTACGCCGGCGAGCAGTCCGCGACTTCCCCCGCGCCGAGACGACCCCCGCCCGCGCCCGCGACTTCGTCACCGAAGTGTGCCAAGCGTGGAGCATGCCCGACCTGATCGACGACGCTCTCGTACTCGTCACCGAGCTGGTGGAGAACACCCTGCAGCACACCCGCGCCCGCCCCGAGGTCCGCGTCGACCTGCGCCAGGGCATCTGCACGATCGCCGTCGCCGACGACGACCCACGCCCGGCCGAGCTGCACGAGCGGCAGACGATCACGGAACCCGGACTCGGCCTCGATCTCGTGGCCCGCTTCGCCCGGGCCTGGGGCTGCGGCCGATCGTGGGGCGGCGGCAAGGTCGTCTGGGCCACCCTGCTCGTATCCCGGAACGTCGCCGGAATCGGCGCAACCCGTCCCGGAGACGCCCCTCGATTCCCCTGAAAGGCGAGGCACGTCCTCGTCGACCGCAGTCAGCAGCGCGTCGACCTCGGCCTCCAGCCGGTCGTCGCTCTCGCGGGACTGCGCCGGCCGGACACCGCCACGAGCCCGGACTACAGCGGCCGGCTGCAGCGGCAGCAGCCCACGCCGAACGGCCACGGCAGGGACAGCCGGACGGCACCGGAGGAACCCCCTCACGGCCGGAGCAGGACCTTCGTCCAGCCGTCTTCGCGGTGGTCGAACCGCTCGTACCCCTCGGCCGCCTGGTCCAGCGGCAGTTCGTGCGACACGAGGAACGAGGGGGTGGCCCGGCCGGTGATGATCAGGTCGCGCAGCCGCCGGTTGTACCGCTTGACCGGGCACTGTCCGGTCCCCATGCGCTGTCCCTTCGTGAACAACGTGCCGTAGTCGAACCCGATCCGGCCTTCCTCGGCCCCTTCGGTCGCCGCACCCGGGTCCTGGGGGACGTAGACCCCGACCACGCCGATCCCGCCGGTCGAGCGCACCGACTTGACGAGGTTGTCCAGCACCAGCTCCGGGTGCTCCTGACCGGAGTGGTCGTGCGCCTGGTATCCGACGGCTTCGACGCCGCAGTCCGCACCCTGCCCGCCGGTGGCCGCCATGATCTGCTCCACCGGGTCCGCCTCGCTGAAGTCCACCGGGAGCACGCCGATCTTCTCGGCCATCGCCAGCCGGTCGCGTTCCTTGTCGACCACGTACACCTCGGCCGCGCCGCGGATCACCGCGCTGTGCGCGGCCAGCAGGCCGACCGGTCCGGCCCCGAACACGACGACCCGGTCGCCCGGGCGCATCCCGGCCAGCTCGGTGCCGTGCCAGCCGGTCGGGAAGATGTCCGACAGCATCGTGAAGTCGTTCTCGTACTCGGTGCCCGCGGGCAGGTCGAGCAGGTTGAAGTCGGCGTAGGGAACCCGCAGGTACTCGGCCTGGCCGCCGTCGTAGGGGCCCATGTTCGCGTAGCCGTACGCGGCGCCGTCCATGCCTTCGGTGGGGTTGACCCGCAGGCAGAACGACGTCCAGCCGTCCAGGCAGTTCCGGCACGTGCCGCACGCGATGTTGAACGGCACCGACACCCGGTCGCCGATCTTCACCCGGGTGACGCCGGCGCCGATCTCGACCACGATGCCCATGTTTTCGTGGCCGAGGACCTTGCCTTCCTCGACCGCGGTCCGGCCTTCGTACATGTGCAGGTCCGAGCCGCAGATGTTCGTCGTCGTGATCTTCACGATCGCATCCGTCGGCTGGTCGATCGCCGGATCGGGGACCTCACGCACTTCCACCTGACGCGGACCCCGGTACACCACTGCCTTCATGCCGGCTCCTTTCGATCACGGGACTCCGGCGCGGCTACCCGCCGCACCCCGCGGTAACCCCGGTCAGGTGAGGTCGAGGATCGTCTTCCCGCGGCCGTGCCCGGAGTCGAGTCGTTCGTGGGCTTTGCGCACCTGGTCCAGCGGCAGGACCTCCTCGACGACCGGGCGGGCCTGGTGCCGTTCGAACACCGGGGTCAGCTCCTCCAGGCGACGGCGTTCGCGGGTGAGCATGATCCCGTGCAGCTGCTGGTTGCGCTGGTACAGCGCGCCCAGCTCGCCCTGGGGCGGCAGGACGGTCGCGATCCGGCCGAACGCGCGGGTCGCCGCGCAGCTCTTGACGAGGTTCTCCCCGCCGACGAGGTCCAGCACGGCGTCGACGCCCGTGCCGCCGGTGTGCGCCAGCGCGACCTCGACCGGGTCGGCTTCGTGGTAGTCGATCGCCTCGGCACCGAGGTCACGCAGCAGGTCCTGGTTGTCCGGGCCGGCCGTGGCCAGCACCCGGGCGCCCGCGACGATGGCGAACTGCACGGCGAAGGTGCCGACCCCGCCCGCGCCGGCGTGCACCAGCACCGTCTCCCCCGGACGCACCGCCAGCCGGCGGACGATCGCCTCCCACGCGGTGCCCCCGGCCAGCGGAATCGCCGCCGCCTCGACGTGGCTGAGCCCGCGTGGCTTGGGCGCGACGATGGCCGCGGCCACGACGTTCAGCTCGGTGTAGCTGCCCGACCGCGACGTCATTTCCGGGGTGTAGAACACCTCGTCACCCCGGGCGAAGTCCGTCACACCGGGGCCTGTCTCTTCGACGACACCCGACACGTCACCGCCCAGAACCGCGGGCAGCTCGAGATCCGGGATCGCCGCCCCCTGCCGGATCTTCGCCTCCACCGGGTTGGTCCCCGACGCCAGCACCCGGACCAGGATCTCCCCCGGCCCCGGCTCGGGCCGGTCGACTTCGTCGAGCGTCAGGACCTCAGGACCACCGAATTCCGTCATCACCACGGCTTGCACAGACATTCCGTCCGCGTACCCGCCGGCGGCCCGGCGAAACGACTTCCGTTTGCCGTCCCCTGGGCCGGGTAGCCACCCGGCGCGGCGCAGTGCGCGCCGCGCCCGACCGGAAGGAGCCGACGTGCCCGCACGCACCGCCGACGGCCCGCAACTGCTGCCCGAGACCGAAGAACTGGCCACCGGCAAGAACTTCGCCGCGGTCACCACCGTGCTGCCCAGCGGGCGCCTGCAGACCCAGATGATCTGGGTCGACGTCGAAGACGGCGAAATCGTGCTCAACACCGAAACCCACCGCACCAAGGCCCACAACGTCGCCCGCGACCCGCGGATCACCGTGCTCATCCGCGACGAGCAGAACCCCTACCGCTACGCCGAAGTCCGCGGCAAGGTGACCGGTGTCGAAAACGGCGAACGGGCTCGCCGTCAGGTCGACCGGCTCTCCCGCAAGTACACCGGCGAGGACTACCCGCCGGACAACATCAAGTCCGAACGCGTCATCCTGCGCGTGACCCCCGAGCGGCAGACCTACATCGACCAGGGCAAGGGCATCGCCGACTGACCGGGCGTTCGTGCCGCCGGACGCGCTCCCGCGGAAAGCACCACGGAAGGTCGCGCGCGGCTCCCGCCCCGTGCCGCCACGATCGTCCTGCACGAGGGTGGCCCGGCGCGCGGTGACGGCCTGCAGGGCCGTCACCCGGCCCGGGTCACCCTCCCGGCCGGATCGGCCGACCACGGGCAGGCCTGAGTGCACGCCGGCTGCCGGGAACGCGCCGCCGTCCTCCGGCGCGCCGCCGCGTTGCGGCTTCGTCGAACTCGCCGAAGACGGCACCACCAGCCCGATCGAGATGGGCGCCGACTTCGCCCGCCTCCACCACTGCTGCCTGGCTTCCCGCCGCTGGTGCAGTGTCGCCACCGAGACCCTGATCAACCGCGAGCTCGACGACGACGCGGTCGCCGCGACCATCATCGACGAAGGCGACAAGGGCGGCCCCGGCGACGACCTGGAGACCGACGACCAGGGCCGCCTCTACGTCACCGACGGCGAACACAACGCCATCCACCGCCGCCACCCGGACGGCCACCTCTACGTGACGGCGAACCAGCTGCACCGCCAGGGCAAGTACCGCGGCGGCAAGGACGAACGGCAGTACCCGTACGTCCTGTCCCGCACCCGGATCGACGCCGGCCCGGTCAACCTCCGCTGACGACGTCCCCCGACCCGGGTGACCGCGGATCGGTCCGCTCTGCGGCGGCGACACCGACCGGAGGGGGTGACTCAGGCCATCAGGGCGATGAGGGTGGCCAGTGCGGGTGCGCCCTGGCCGATCAGGCCCTTGATCCGTGCCCGGCGGGGGTCGAAGGCGATCAGCGCCACGCTCGCCGCGAGCATGGACACGCCGGCGGCCAGGACGAGAGCCTGACCGGCCGCGATCGCGCCCGAGTGGGCCGCGGTCAGTCCAGCCAGCACCTGCAGGGCCAAGAGTGCGTTGTAGCAGCCCTGGTGGAACGCCCAGGGGCGGACCGCGGCGAGGTCCGTGGCGCGGACCTCGAACATGGCGTGCACCTCCGGACGGCCGAAGCGGACGCTTTCCATCGTGAAGATCCACAGGTGCGTCAGCGCCGCGGCCAGCGCGAACAGCTGGGCGGGGAGGTTCATCGGGAGCGAGTCAGCCGGAGGGCCGCGTCCGGGAGCAGTGCGCCGGTCTCGTCCAGCTCGGTCAGCAGGGCGGGCACGCCGACCGTGAGCATCTTGGTCCGGACCGCGCCGAGCAGCTTGGCCATGGCGAACCCGCCGATGCCGGCGAACCCGGTGTGGTGGTAGGTGAACCGGGTTCCTCCGGCCGTGGGTTCGAGCCGGTAGCGGACGTGGCTGGGCGTCTCCCCTTCCGCGCCGATCCAGGTGTAGTGCAGCAGTTCTCGCTCGCGGACCTCCAGCACCTCGCAGTCGACGATGCCCCGCCAGCCGGGCATCGGCTTGGCGACGAACTGGAACCTGTTGCCGGCCACCGGCTCGAACCCCTCGGCGCGGGCGCCTTTCCCGGTCGAGGTCCAGTACGGGATCAGGTCCGGGTCGGTCATGGCGCGCCAGACCTTCACGGGCGAGTGCGGGTAGTTGCGGACGATGTGGATCTCGGACACGACCGGCTCCTTAACTTCAGTGGCTATAAAATTACTGTAGCAGAAGTTTTCGGGTGACTGAAGTAGGGTGGCCGCGTGGCTAAAGCGGGTGCCGGCCGACCGGCCGTCGAAGGGTTGCGGGAGCGCAAGAAGCGGGCGATGCGCCGGCAGCTGTCGGACACCGCCGCGCGGATGTTCCTCGAACGCGGCTTCGACGCCGTCCGGGTCGCCGACGTCGGCGAAGCGTGCGGAGTGTCCGAGAAGACCGTCTTCAACTACTTCCCGAACAAGGAGGCGCTGCTCCTGGACCGGCTCGAGGCGACGGCCGACGCGTTGCGCGCCCACCTGCCGGACCCGGCGCTGACCCCGGTCAGCGCGATGCTGACGATCCTCGACGACGAACTGGACAGCCTCGCCACGGCGCTCGCCGCCGACGCCGACAGCGACCGCGCGCTGGCGCGGTACCGGGAGTTCGGCGACCTGATCCGGAACACCCCGTCACTGCGGGCCTATCTGAGCGACATCGCCGACCGGTTCGTCGACATCGCCGCCGAAGCGCTCGCCAGCCGCACCGGACTGCGCCCCGACGACCCCGAACCCCAGATCGCCGCGGCGACGCTCCTCGGCATGTGGCGGGTCCAGTTCCACGCCCTCCGGACCCACGTGCGCCCCGGCCACCCCGTGCCGGCCGCGATCGACGCCGTGGCCCGGGAGGTTCGCCGTGCCGCCCGCCTGGCCGAAGCGGGACTTGCCGCATTCCCGGCTGTTCCGTAGGTGCGGACCATGCCTCCCGCAGCGCGCCGGGCGTGGCAGTGGATGCAAGGGTGCGAAGGTGCAAAGGATGGCGACCAACCGGCGGCATTCACTGCAGATCGGGCACACCGTGGCGACCCCCGCTGCTAGCGTGCCGACGTGAGCAACCCGTTGATCGCGCAGACCCAGGACTCGACGAAGGCCTACTCCGGCATCTCGCTCCTGGAGTCCGCCAACGACCTGAAGTCCGCGATCGAA
>NZ_JNYY01000038.1 GCF_000716785.1 Amycolatopsis vancoresmycina | reverse complement strand
ACCCCGGCCCGCCCCCGCCACCGGCCGGCCGGATCCGCCGCGACCGCGACCGTCCCGACGTTCCCGGCCCGCACCGCCGCGTCCAACGCGGCCTGGCGGGGATCCGTTGCGGCGGAAGCGAAACCGGTACCGGCGACCAGGAGCACGGCACAAACGCTGGAAACGACCCATCGACGCATGATTACCCCCCGGTGTCTGCAGTCTTCTTCGACGGTAGCGCAGAACAGCCGCCGCGGTAAGGGATCCGGCAGCTCCGGGATGTTGGATACCTGCTCACCGGTCTTGTGAGCGGCAAACTCTTTGCGCTACCGTGCTTGGGAGCGCTCCCAGGCTCGCCACCAGCGATAACGCCGAAACTTTCGCCGGACCCCCGTAAAGGAACACCATGCGAACTGCCCGAGGAAGGTTCCCTCTCCGCGCGGTGTGCACCGTGGTGCTGGCCGGCCTGGGTGTCGTGCTCCCGGCACCGGCCGCGTCGGCCGCCACCGTCGACACCGGCGCCTCGTACGTGCTCGTCAACCGCAACAGCGGCAAGGCTTTGGACATCGACGGCAGCGCCACCGCCGCGGGGGCCCGGATCACCCAGCGCACCCGCGACGACCGCAGCTCCCAGCAGTGGCAGTTCGCCGACGCCGGCGGCGGCTACTACCGCATCAAGTCCAAGCACAGCACCATGGTCCTGACTTTCCCGTCCACCGCCGACGGGACCGGCTTGGTCCAGCGCACCGACACCGGCCGCCCCGGCCAGCAGTTCCGGCTCGCGGACGCCGCCGGCGGCGACGTGCGCCTGCTCAGCCGGGCCGGCGGAAAGGCCGTGGACGTGCTGAACTCGTCCACCGCCGACGGCGCGCGGGTCGTCCAGCTGCCCGGTTCCGGTGATACCAGCCAGCGGTGGCAGCTGGTCGAGCTCGACGCCGACACGACGCCCCCGACCGCACCGGCCGATCCCCGCACCTCGAACCTGACGTGCACCGGCGTGACGCTGTCGTGGTCGGCCTCGTCCGACGACACCGGGGTGGCCTTCTACGACGTCTACCACGACGGGCAGCTCATGAAATCGGTGCCGGGCACGGCGTTGTCGGCCGAGCTGACCGTCGTGCCGGGCGTGACCTGGGGCCTGTACGTCAACGCCCGCGACGCCGCGGGCAACGTGTCCCAGGCCAGCGCCACGGTCCCCGTCACCGTGCCGCAGTGCCAGGCCGACACCGAACCGCCCACCACCCCCGGCGGCGTGACGGCGACCGCGTCGGGCACCACGGTCACCGTGCGCTGGACGGCGGCCACCGACAACGTCGGCGTCACGGGCTACGAAATCCTCCGCGACGGCACCGCGGCCGGCTCCACCAGCGGCGCGACCACGTTCACCGACAGCGGCCTGGCGGCGGACACCCGCTACCAGTACCAGGTGCGGGCGCGCGACGCCCAGGGCAACCGGTCGGCGTCGAGCACCCCGGTCGCGGTCACCACCGGCGCTTCCTGCGCCACGGCGTTGTGCTCGGTCACCAGGGTCACCACCGAAACCGACCTGCCGTGGGGGCTGACCACCCTGCCGGACGGGCAGGCGCTCTACAGCCGCCGCGACACCTTCGAAATCGTCCGCCTCGACCCGGCCACCGGCACGAAGACCGTCGTGGGGCGGATGCCGGACGTGGCGGGCACCGACGGCGAGGGCGGCGTCCTCGGCCTCGCCGTCGCCGCCGACTTCTCGGCCGATCCGTGGCTGTACGTCATGCACACCAGCGCCACCGACAACCGGGTGGTGCGCGTCCGGTACACCGGCGGCGTGCTCACCGGCAGCCCGCAGGTGCTGCTGACCGGCATCCCGCGCAACAAGTACCACAACGGTGGCCGCCTGCGGTTCGGGCCCGACGGCAAGCTCTACCTCTCGACCGGCGACGGCCAGAACGGCGCCTGGGCCCAGGACCTCACCAGCCTGGCCGGCAAGGTCCTGCGCATCAACCCCGACGGCTCGATCCCTTCGGACAACCCCTTCGGCACCGCGGTGTGGAGCTACGGCCACCGCAACCCGCAGGGGCTGGCCTTCGACTCCCAGGGACGCCTGTGGGAACAGGAGTTCGGCAACTCCGTCATGGACGAGACCAACCTGATCGTCCGCGGCGGCAACTACGGCTGGCCCGCCTGCGAAGGCACCACGGGCAGCTGCGCGAATCCCGGCTTCGTCGCCCCCAAGCACACCTACCCCGTCGCGGAGGGTTCGTGCAGCGGTATCGCCGTGGTGCGCGACGCCCTCTACATCGCCTGCGAACGCGGGATGCGGCTGTACCGGGCCGTCATCTCCGGGGACACCCTGACCGACGTCCAGCAGTACCTCAACGGCACCTACGGGCGGCTGCGCACCGTGGAACCCTCCGCCGACGGCGGGTTGTGGCTGACCACCACCAACCACGGCGACAAGGACAGCATCCCGAACAACAGCAACGAAAGCATCCTCAAGGTCGAACTCGGACGCTGAACCCCGCCGACGAAAGGACAGCCGTCATGGCGCACCGAAGGACAACGCCACGCCGTCGCATGTGGACGGTGACCGCGGCGGCGATCGCCGTCGCGGGTGCGGTGGCGCCCCCGGCGTCCGGCGCCGCCACGGGCTCGCCGTGCACCCCGGGCACCACCTACGGTTCGCCGTTGCCGGGCCCGGCGGTGACGTCCCAGCTCGTCCGCGGCGGCTTCACGTTCCTCGAAGGGCCCACCTGGGACCGGCGGACGGGCACCCTGCTCGTGTCGGACATGCAGAACCCCACCGGCCCCCAGGGCGTCCAGCCCGCCACCATGCTCCGGTACACCCCGCCGGCCACCTTCGAACCGTTCGTCGCGAACTCCGGGAGCAACGGACTGGCGATCACCGCCGACGGCACGCGGGTGCTCGCCGCCACCCACGACACCCGCACCGTTTCGGCCTACAGCCTGGCCGACCGCAGCCGGACGACCGTCGCGGCGGGCGCTCCCGGGCACGCGTTCAACTCGCCGAACGACCTGACCATCGCCCAGGACGGCACGGTCTACTTCACCGATCCCAGCTACCAGCGCGGCAACCGCGCCGACGAGCAAGGCGGCCGGACCGGCGTCTTCCGCGTCCACGACGGACTGGTCAGCCTCGTCGACGACACGCTGCCGCAGCCGAACGGCGTCGTCCTGTCCCCCGACGGCCGGACGCTCTACGTGGGCGCCACCGGCGCCGACGTGATCGTGAAGTACACCGTCCACCCCGACGGCACCACCGGGGACCGCACGACGTTCGCGAACATCCGGACACCCGACGGCGCGACCGTCGACTGCGCGGGCAACCTGTACTGGGTCTCCAACAGCGAGGGGCTCGTCCACGTCTTCTCCCCGTCGGGGGCCCGGCTCGGCACCGTTTCGGCCGGCCGCACCAGCACCAACGCGGCCTTCGGCGGGCCGGACGGGCAAACCCTGTTCATCACCTCGAGCGTGCCCGGTGGCGGCTTCGGCCTTTACCGGACGCACTTGAACGTGCCCGGCAATCCCTACTGAGTTACACCTGAGAATCAACCGTCCCGCGCCTAGTACTTTCGGCCGATGTCCGCACGGGGAAAACCCTCCGAAAGACGTGGGCCATTCCGGGGTTCCTCTTCCGGCACCGGTTCGACGGCCAGTAACGGTCCTAACGTGGCGGTGCTTGGTGATCTTCAACCGGAACCGAAGAGGGGAAACCACCTTGCCCGACCGGACCAGATTCCTCGGCAAAACCTTCGTGGCAGCGGGCGCCGCGGCGGCGCTCGCGCTCGCCACGGCGATTCCCGCGGCCGCGGCCGCACCGGCCACCGTCGAGCAGGACGTCGCGCAGCTGTACCAGGACGTCATCGACCTCTACGACGGCCTGCCCGCGGACGCGCTGCGCAACGTCGACCGGCTCATCGATTCGCCCGTCCCGCGCGTCGGCCAGCGCAGCCGGGCCGCGGACGGCCCGATCCCGGGCTGCACCGAAGGTTCGCTGCTGACGTACGCGAACAAGCTCGCGGCCCAGCTCACCCCGCTCGAGGGCCAGGCGCTCGACGCGCTGTCGGGGCTCAGCCAGCTCTACGTCCAGGGCGTCACGTCCGACAAGGCGCCGCAGGTCTTCGGCACCGACGGCCAGTACACCGGCCGTGCCACGGCCACGATCGACAAGCTGCGCGGCTTCTGGGACATCGAGAGCTGGAACATCCAGCTCGTCGCCTGGAAGGGCACCGACCTCGGCAGCCAGGCGAAGATGGCGCAGACCTTCAGCCTCGGTCTCGCGCCGGCGAAGGTGAAGGCCGCGGCCGCGCTCGCCACCAAGGTGCTGTACGAAGTGCCGGTGCTGCAGGGTGGCCGCAACCCGCTGATCACCCTGAACGCGTTCTCCGCCCCGGCGGGCAGCCTCGGCGGCAAGCGCGTGGCGCTCGGCGACGGCCTGCTCGACACCGTCAACGCCCTCGGGTTCGACGACGTCTCGGTGGAGTCGGTGATCGGCCACGAGTACGGCCACCAGGTCGACTTCGCCCACGAGAACTACCCGCGCAACGAGTCGTCCGAGATGGGGCCCGACGCCTACGGCGGCTACTTCGTCGCGCACGCGAAGGGCTTCGCCTGGAACGCCCGCACACAGCAGGAAGTGACGTACCTGGACGCCTCGATCGGCGACTGCTACCACAGCCACGGAACGCCGGACCAGCGCAAGGCCGCCGGCGCCTGGGGCGAGAAGCAGGCGACGACCCAGGCCAACCCCAACCGGGTCATCCCGTCCGCCACGATGATCGACAAGTTCCAGAAGGTGTACCCGAAGCTGATGCCACCGGCCACCGCACCGCAGGCCGCGGTGGCTGCCGCGCACGGCTGAGCCGGTTTTCCCCGCGCCGGGCCGGTTTCCCCACAGCGGGGAGGCGGCCCGGCGCGGGCTGTCCTACCGATCGGCCTGCTCCCGCAGGTACCGGGCCAGGTCGGCGACGGTGGGCCGGTCGAAGACGACGGTGGCGGGCAGGTCGAGCCCCGACAACCCGGTGATCCGGGTGCGCAGCTCGATCACGGTGAGCGAATCGAAGCCGAGCTCGGGGAACGGGCGGTCGTCGGCGATCACGGCGGCGTCCGGGTGGCCCAGCACCGCGGCGACCTCCGCGCGCAGCAGCTCGCGCAGCTCCGGCTCGGCCGGGTTCGCCGGCCAGCTCGCCCGCGCGGCGGGCAGCCCGGCGCCCGAACCGCCGGTGGGCGGGGCCAGCGACGCCGACGGGTCGAAGCGCACGGGCACCAGGACGGGTTCGGCCGAGCCGAGCGCGGCGTCGAACAGCGCCAGGCCCTGCTCGGCGGTCAGCCCTTCGACACCGGACGCGCGGATCCGCCGCTTGGCGGTGGCCGAGATCCGGTCGCCGAGGCCGGTGCCGAGCTCCCACAGCCCCCACGCCAGCGACAACGCGGGCCGCCCGGCCGCGCGGCGGCGGCACGCCACCGCGTCCAGCACCCGGTTCGCGGCCGCGTAGTTGGCCTGCCCGGCCTTGCCGAACACGCCGGCGACCGAGGAGAACAGGACGAAGGCCGTCAGCGGCAGGTCCCGGGTCACCTCGTCGAGGACCAGCGCGGCGTCCGCCTTGGGCCGCAGCACGACGTCCAGGCGGTCCGGCGTCTGGGCCGCGAGCACGCCGTCGTCGACCACGGCCGCGCTGTGCACGACCGCCGTCAACGGCGGGTCGCAGCTGGTGACCAGCTGCGTCACCGTGGCCCGGTCCGCGACGTCGGCCGCGACGATCCGCACCCGGGCGCCGAGGTCCCGCAGGGACGCGAGCAGCTCGCCGGCACCGGGTGCCGCGGGCCCGCTCCGGCTCACCAGCAGGAGGTGCCGGACGCCGTGCGTGGTGACCAGGTGGCGGGCCAGCAGGGCGCCGAGCGCGCCCGTCCCGCCGGTGATCAGCACCGTCCCGCGGCTGTCGATCGGCTGGGCGGGTGCGGGGGCGGTGCGGGTGATCCGCAGGACGTGCGGCACGCCGTCGCGGACGGCGATCTGCGGTTCGCCGCTGCCGCCGGCCAGGTCCGGCACCCGCGTCACGGGGAACCCCGGTTCGAGGTCGACCAGGCCGATCCGGCCCGGGTGTTCCGCCGCGGCCGCGCAGCCGAGTCCCCAGGCCGCCGCGGCGGCCGGGTCGGGATCGGGGCCGGTCGCGTTGCGGGTGACGAGGAGCAGCCGCTCGCCGCTGCCCTGCCAGTCGTGGAGCACGCTGAGCGCGTGCCCGGCCGCCGCGCGCACGTCACCCGGCGGGATTTCGACGGTCCGGACCGGTTCCGTGGCCGCGACCGGCGCCACCGGAATCCACTGTGGACGGTAGAGCATCGTGTCGGGCGCCGCCATCGGCCGGGTCGTCAGCGATGCGACCCCGGCCACCGGGTTCCCGGTTTCGTCGTAGAGCGTGACGCGGACGGCGCCGGCACCGAGGCGGACGCCGTGCACCCGGGCCCGGCGGGCGCCGGGCGCGTAGACCTCGACACCGGTCCAGAGGAACGGCACGCGCGGCTCGGCTGCCGCCCCCTCGGCGAGGGCGGTCGCGTGCACGGCCGCGTCCAGCAGGACCGGGTGCACCTCGAACCGGCCCCCGGCACCCGGCGGCACCTCGACCTCGGCGAAGAACTCGTCGTCGCGCACCCACAACCGGTGCACCGCTTGGAAAGCGGGCCCGTAGGCGTGCGCACGGTAAGCCTCGGCGACGTCGGCTTCCGCGGCTCCGGCCGGTGGCCACTCCCCGCTCCAGGCGGGCGGGAGCGGACCGCGCGGGCGCAGCTTCCCACTGGCGTGCTTCCTCCAGTGCTTTTCGTCGCGAGCCCGGGCGTAGACGTCGACCCTCGGCTCGTCCACGACGACCTGGACGTGGACGTCCTCGGCGTCCAGGCGCAGCGGAGCTTCGATCGTGAGCTCCTCGACGCCCGCTCCGCCGGCGTGCAGGGCCAGCTCCGCGAACACGGTTCCGGGCACCAGCACGGATCCGGCGACGACGTGGTCGGCGAGCCACCGGTGGCGGCGGACGCCGAGCGAGCCGCCGTGCACCACCCGCGGCGAGTCGGGCGCCTCGAGCGCCGGGCCGAGCACGGCGTGGCCGCCGTCGTCGTGCTCCGGGGACGGCGGGTCCAGCCAGTACCGGGTGCGCTTGAACGGGTACGTGGGCAGCGGCGTGATCCGCGCCCCCGAACCGGCGAACACCGCGGGCCACGCCACCCGGGCGCCCGCCGTGTGCACCGCGCCCGCCGCGGCCAGCACGCCGGAGCCCGACATCGTGGCCGGCACGACCGGCATGACGCCGGCGGCCAGGCGGCCGAGCACCGGCGCCGGGCCGATCTCGAGGCCGACGGCCGGGCCGGGCGCCGCCGCCGCGGCGAGCGCGTCGGCGAACCGCACGGCCGAGCGGGCGTGCCCGCGCCAGTGGCCCGGCTCGATCTCGTCGACCGGTTTCCCCGTCACGCACGAGACGAGCGGAAGGACGGGACGGTGGTGCCGCAGCCCGGCGGCGATCTGGTGGAACTCGTCGAGCATCGGTTCCACCAGCGGCGAATGGAAGGCGTGGCTGACGCGCAGCGGTGTCCCGCCACCGAAGCGATCGGCGAGCGCCTTCGTCGCGGCCGAGTCCCCGGAGAGCACGACCGAACGCGGGCCGTTGACGGCGGCGACGGAGACGGTGTCGCCCAGGTGCGGGACCACGTCCGCTTCGAGGGCCTCGACGGCGATCATCACCCCGCCACCGGGCAACGCGGCCATGAGCCTGCCGCGCGCGGCCACCAGCGTCGCCGCGTCCACCAGCGACAGCACCCCGGCGACGTGCGCGGCGGTGATCTCCCCGATCGAATGGCCCAGCAGGACATCCGGGCGCACGCCCCACGACTCGAACAGCCGGTACTGCGCGACGCCGAAGGCGAAGAGCGCGGCCTGCGCGTGGTCGGTGCGGTCCAGCGTCTCCTCGCCGGTGAAGGCGATGTCCCGGCCCAGTGCTTCGCACGCCTCGGCGAAGGCGTCGGCGAACACCGGGAACCGCTCGGCCAGTTCCCGGCCCATTCCGGCCCGCTGCGCGCCCTGCCCGCCGAACAGCACGGCCAGCCGCGTTCCACTTCGGACGGTCCGGCCGGGCACGCGCCCGTCGGCGACGGCGCGCAAGGCTTCCCGGTTCGCCCCGGGCACGAGCACGCGGTGCGGGAGCGGCGTCCGCCGGGCCAGGGTGTAGGCGACGTCGACGGTGTCGGGAGCTTCGGCCAGACCGGCCGCGACGAGCCGGAGGGCGTCGCCGTCCGCCGCGCTGAGCAGCCAGGGCGCCGCGGGGAACGGCGGCCGCACCGGCGTTTCCGCCGGCGGTGCCTCCTCGACGATCACGTGCGCGTTGGTGCCGCCGATCCCGAACGCCGACACCCCGGCCCGGCGGATCCGGTCCGCGTGCGGCCACGGCCGCGCCTCCGCCAGCAGGGCCACCCCGCCCGCCGCCCAGTCGACGTGCGGGCTCGGCTCGTCCGCGTGCAGCGACGGCGGCAGCTGCTCGTGCTGCAACGCCGTCACCATTTTGATCACCCCGGCGATCCCGGCCGCGGCCTGGGTGTGGCCGATGTTCGACTTCACCGAGCCGAGCCAGAGCGGCTCGCGGCGCGGGCCGCGCCCGTACGCCGCGATGAGCGCGTCCGCCTCGATCGGGTCGCCCAGCGGCGTTCCCGTCCCGTGCCCTTCGACGGCGTCGACGTCCGCCGCGGTCAGCCCCGCGTCCGCGAGTGCCGCCGCGATCAGCGCCTGCTGGGCACGTCCGCTGGGTGCGGTCAGGCCGTTGGACGCGCCGTCGGAGTTCACCGCGGTGCCGCGCAGCACGGCCAGCACCGGGTGCCCGTGCCGGCGGGCGTCGGACAGCCGTTCCAGCAGGACCACCCCGGCGCCCTCCGACCACGCCGTGCCGTCCGCTCCGGCCGCGTAGGACCGGCAGCGGCCGTCCGGGGAGAGGCCGCGCTGGCGGCTGAAGGCCTGGAACGTCCGCGGGGTCGCCATCACCGTGGACCCGCCGGCGAGAGCGAGCGAACATTCCCCTTCACGCAGCGCTTTCACGGCCAGGTGCAGCGCGACCAGCGACGACGAGCAGGCCGTGTCGACGGTGAGGGTCGGCCCGGTGAGCCCGAAGGCGTAGGAGATCCGGCCCGAGGCCACCGCGTGCGAGGAGCCGATCCCCAGCCACGCCTCGAGTTCGTGGGGGTCGGTGAACCGGCTCGCGTAGTCCTCGTGCATGACGCCGACGAAGACGCCCGTGTCGCTGCCGCGCAGCTCGGCGACATCGAGCCCGGCCCGTTCGAACGCCTCCCAGGACGTTTCCAGCAGGAGCCGCTGCTGCGGGTCGGTGGCCAGCGCCTCGCGTGGGGAGATGCCGAACATCCCGGCGTCGAAGTCCGCGAACCCGTCGAGGAACCCGCCGCGGCGGGTCACCGAGTGCCCGATCCGGTCCGGATCCGGGTCGTACAGCCCCGCCACGTCCCAGCCGCGGTCGGCGGGGAACTCCCCCGTCGCGTCCACGCCGTCCGCCACGAGCCGCCACAGGTCCTCCGGCGACCGCACGCCGCCGGGGAACCGGCACGCCATCGCCACCACGGCGATCGGTTCCGCGGACGGCGCCGGGGCGGCCCGCGGCGGCACCGCCGGGGCGGCCCGCGGCGGCACCGCCGGGCGAGCGGAGCCGAGCCGCGTCAGCTCGGCGATCACCGCGCCCGGCGTGGGGAAGTCGTAGATCAGCGAGTGCGGGACGGGCACGCCGGTCAGCGCGGTGATCCGGTGCCGGAACTGCACCCCGGCCAGCGAGGACAGCCCGAGGTCGGTGAACGGCCGGTCGCGCCAGCCGTCGCCGCCGTCGTGCCCGCAGAGGGTGATCAGCTCGGCCCGCACCACGGCCGCGAGATCCGGCTGCTTCAGGGCGTGCCGCTTCGGTTTGCCCGACGCGGTCCGCGGGATCGCGTCGATTTCGACATACGCCACCGGCACCTTGTGCAGCGAAAGGCGGCTGAGGCAGCGGCGGCGCAGTTCCTCGGCGTCGAAGCCGTCCGGCCCGGCGACCACGAACGCCACCGGCACCTGCCCGACGACGTCGTCGGGCCGTCCGGTCACCAGGACCTCCCGCACCGACGGCGATTCCTCCAGCACGGCCTCGATTTCGGTCGGGTGGACGTTCTGGCCGCCGCAGACGATGACGTCGTCGACCCGGCCGGCCAGCACCAGCCGGCCGGCTTCGAACCGGCCGGCGTCACCCGTGCGGTACCAGCCGTCCTGCAGCGGCGACCCGGGCTGCCCGTGGTAGCCCAGCAGCAGGCCCGGGCCGCGGACGAGCACCTCCCCCGCGTCGATCCGAACCTCCATGCCGGGCACCGGGACCAGTCCCGGTTCACCGGGCCGCTCCACCGCGAGCTTCCCGCCCGTTTCGGTGCTCCCGTAGCCGTCGACGAGGGGCAGGCCGAACAGCTCCCGGACCGCGGCGCGGGTCGCCGGCGTGCACGGCGCACCGCCGGTCAGGCACAGCCTCGGCGAGACGACCGGGCCGGCCGCCTCCTGGCGGAGCCGGTGGTACGTGGCCGGCACCCCGGCGAGCACGCAGCCCGGGTACTCGGCGAGCAGTTCCGGCGTGCAGCCGTCGGCGAGCCGGGTGTGGGCGCCGAGCGCGATCGTGGCGGTGAAGGCGAGCGACAGGGCGTAGGCGTGGTGGGTCGGCAGCGGCCACACCACGGTGTCACCGGGCTCGATCCCGAAGACGGGGACGTAGCAGGCGGCGGTCGACCACAGCAGCGCGCGTTGCGAGAGGAGCACGCCTTTCGGCCGTCCGGTGGTGCCGGAGGTGTAGAGCAGCCAAGCGGGCTCGTCCAGCCCGAGGTCGTCCCGCGGCGCTGCCGCCACCGGCGGCGGTGGCTCGTCGGCGAGGAGCACCCGCAGCCCCAGCCGTTGCCCCCGCTCGGCGTGCCGCGCCTCGGTGATCAGCAGCGTCGCCCCCGAGTCGTCGGCCAGGTCGGCGAGCTCGGCCTCGGTCGCCCGCGCGCTCACCGGCACCCCGACGGCCGCCGCGCGCAGCACCGCCAGCAGGGCGACGGCGAACTCGACGCGGTTGCCGACCTGGATCAGCACGCGCTCGCCCCGGGAGACGCCGAGCGCCGCGGCCAGCCCGGCGCCGGCGCGGGCCAGCTCGCCGTAGGTCAGCGTCCGCTGCCCGTCGGAGTAGGCGGGCCGGTCCGCGGGGTGCGCGGACAGCGACGTCAGCAGCGGCTGGATGAATTCGGTCCGGATTTCCTCCACCGCTTCGGGTATACCGCAAATCACCGCGGCTTCGTCGGCGGCGTGGTGCCGGTCCGTTCGTCTCCGTAGCTCAGCCAGGTCCCGATCGGCGGCCGCTGCCCGGCGCCCGGACGGCCGTAGTCGCAGACGCCGCCGGGGAACGCCGCCCGCAGCCGCGTCCGTTCCGCCGCGGTGAAGGTGACCGGGTAGTCGCGGAAGTCCAGGGGCTTCAGCCGGCACTTCAGCACGTCGAGGGCCAGGCTCTCCCCCGCGACCATCCGCGTGTCGGCCGCCACCGGGTACTGCGCGCCGCACCGCCCGCTCGCCGGGTAGGTCAGCTGCTCGGTGATCCTGGTCGTCGGCGAGAGGTAGCAGCCGTCGCCGAGGTCGGCCGGCCGGTTCGCCAGCACCTTTTGCTGGCGGGTCCGGTGCGAGCGGTCGGCGTCGACGGCGGTGAGCCAGCGGTCCATCGCGTCGAGTTCGTAGGCACCGGCGGCCGCGGCTTCGGCCGCGGTGGGGTGGTTTTCGATGATGACCTGGTTGCCCGCGGTGCCGTTGGCGCGCAGCAGCCGTTGCCGCAGCACGTAGGACCACTCGGTGGTGTGGATGTCGTTGCCGAACCCGGCGAAGTCGAGGTCGGTCCGCTGGTCGATGATCGGCGTCTCCCGCAAGCCCTGCGACGCGGAGTTCACGATGTCCTCGGCGTACACCGTTTCCAGGGCCTTCGGGTCGGCCGCGATCCGCTGCGGCACCGGTGTTCCGGTGTAGTCGAGGCCGCCGATGGTGGCGTTGAGGTCGGCGAACTGCGCCGCGGAGATCGTCCCGGCCTTCAGCGCGTTCAGCCCGTACTGCACGCCGGTGGTGTCCAGCGGGCTGCGCACGAACCCGGTCTTCGGGTCCCGGCCGAGCTGGTTGACCAGCTGCTCGTTCGAGTTGCACTTCACCCCGCCCGGGTTCGTGACCGGATCCCACCGCGCCGCGACCGGGATGGCCGCGTTGCAGCTGCCGGTCGCCGTGGCGCGGCTGGCGAAGGTCTTGTCCCAGGAGACACAGGTGTCGTAGCTGCCGAAGCCCGCGACGGCCTGCTTCTGCGCCGCGGTGAACGACGCGCCCGGCCCGGCGAAGTACCGCTCCAGCAGGCGGCAGTCCGACACCGGGCCGCCCGTGCTCAGCGGGTCCGGGAACGAGACGCCGGGGATGATGCCGTCGACGATGCCGGGGTAGTTCTCCGCGATGTCGTACTGCTGGATCGCCCCGCCCGAGCCACCCCAGCCGATGGTGTGCGCGATCGGGCCGTAGGTTTCGGCGAAGTGTTCCTTGACCATCATCGCCGCCTCGGCCGAGATGATCGGGCTGCAGTTGGTGTCGAGCACGTTCAGCGTCGAGGACGCGACGGCGTAACCGCGCGCCAGGAACAGGTCGTTGACCACCCCGCCGGTCGAGGTGCCTTGGTGGTAGCCCGCGTTGCAGCCGCCGCCGAAGGTGTAGACCAGCTTCCCGTTCCAGGCGGCGTCCGGCGCGACGGGCGACGGCGTGCCGTCGTAGAGCGCCGCCAGCTCGTAGACGGCGCGGTCGATCGTGCCGCGCTCGACGCGGACCACGTACGGCACCGCGCGCCCGCCGACGGTGGCCGTCGCGAGGTCCGCGGGCCGGGTCGCCGGGTCCGCCAGCGGCGCGAACGTCCCGGCGGTGGTCCGGTACTGGTAGCTCACCTGGGTCGGCGCGCTGCACAACGGCGGCGACGCGGCGGGGAGGCCGAACGCCGGGGTCTCGCAGTAGAACGGCTGCTGCTGGGTGCCGGAGAAGACGGGCCCGGTGATCGGGTGGTTGGTGACGCGCAGGTTCGCCCGCCGGTCCCTCGTACTGGCAGCGAGGTCGTTGACGCCGTCGCGCAGGCCGGTGACCAGGCCGAGCAGGCTGCCGTCCGGCTGGGCGCGGAAACTCGGGGTGACATCGCGGCCGTTCGCGCTGACGGTGACGCGCTTTCCCGCGGGAACAACCTTGACCAGGACCTGTCCCCCGCTGACGAGCGCGGGACGCGGGTTCGACACGGTCTCGATCGTCAGCGGCCGCCAGGGTGCCGCCACCGCCGTCGTGGCCCCCGGCAGGAGCAGCGGGGCGGCCAGGACCGCGACCACGACGGATGCGCGCACAGCACGGTTCGCCACCGGACACTCCGCTCGCTAGTGGCACCGCGTCCTCGCGACACCGGGCTGCAGCCGGTATAGCACCCGAAGCCCGGCGGGAACAACGGTGCCGGCCGGCGCAGCGGCGGTCCGGTGACGCCCCGGCAACGCCCGGATCGCGGCGCCGCGACGGGCCGCCCGGCATCCTGCGACCGCCTGGTACCCCGAGCTGACCAGCGAAGGCGCCGGATGCCACCACCCGTGAAAGCCCGCGGTCCACGACCGCCTGCCCCCGCCGCCTCGCCCGCGGCGGCACAAGCCCGCCCGCAACCACCCGGGACGACGAACCGGCGCCCCGCGGACCTGACCCCCGCCCGCACGCAGCCGGGCAACACCGCCGTGACCGCCGCGATGAGAGGCGAACCCAGGCTGTCCGCATGGACCGCGCAGCTGCTGCTGGCCGGTCAGAACCTGGTCGGCAACCAGGCCACCGCGAACCGGGCCACGGCCCTCGCCCCGGCCGCGCCCGCCCCGGACAAGAACGAGCTGGGCAAGGACGGCACCGCGGGCGAACGTCCCGACAAGGGCGTCAAGGAGACCGGCCCTCGCTCTCCGGGCTCGGACCCCAAATTCCAGGCGCTGAAGAAGGACGTCTCCGCCAAGAAGAAGATGATCGGTGCGAGCCATCCCCCGCCCGCCGCGGAGGCCGGGGCGGCGCAGGACGCGGCCGAAGCGCCGGCGGACGACCGGGAAGCCCGCGGCAAGGCCGCGCACGCCGAAGACATGGCTGCCGCCCAGCCCAAGGAGTTCGACAAGCAGGCGTTCATCCAGGCGGTCAGGAAGGCCATCGCCGACAAAGCCCCGAAGAACCTCGACGAGGCGGACAAGTTCGGCGAGTCGGGCAGGGCCGAAGAGGTCAAGAACGAGGTCCAGGGCAAGGTCGGCGAAGGCAAGGACGCCTCGGCGCAGGAGATCGCCGAGACGACCGCCGCTCCCCCGGAGCCCGCGCCCGACGCCAAGCAGGTCGTGCCCCTCGCGGCGGACCGGGTCCCGGGCAAGCCGGGTGCGCCGGACCCGGCCCAGGCCGCCCCGGACCGGCTGCCGCCGTCCGCCACGGACCTGTCGGCCGGTCCCGCCCAGGTCGACCGGCAGCTGGCCGACGCGCAGGTCACCGAACAGCAGCTGTCGTTCAAGAACTCGCGGGAACCGCGGTTCGACAAGGCGGTCACCGAGAAAAAAGCGCTGGAAGCCCACTCGGAGGCCGCCCCGAAGAAGCTGCGCGCCGACGAGGCCGGCGAACTCGGCCGGGTCGAGAACACCGCTGCCGTCCGGGGTTCCGCCGCGATGGCCGGCATCCACGCGGCCCGGGTGGCCACCGGCCGGACCGTCGGCACCGGCAAACAGGGCGCCAAGAAGACCGACGAGGACAGACGCAAGGAGGTCACCGACCTCCTGCAGCAGGTCTTCGACCGGACCAAGTGCGACGTGGAAAAGATCCTGACCGACCTGGACAAGAAGGTCGACGACCAGTTCACCACGCAGGAGAAGCAGGCCCGGGACCGCTTCACCCGCGAGCACGAAGAGGGCATGCAGCGGTACAAGGACGAACGCTACGGCGGCGCGTTCGGCTGGGCCCGCTGGACCCGGGACCTGTTCGCGGGCCTGCCGGAGGAAGCCAACCGCATCTACGAACGCGCGAAGGACACCTACCTGGCGGCGATGGACCGGATCATCACCGAGATCGCCGGCACGGTCGAAGCCGAACTGAAACGCGCCAAGGACCGCATCGCCGCCGGGCGCACCGAACTGAAGGCGGCGGTCGACCAGCTCCCGGCCGACCTGAAAGCGATCGGCCGCGAGGCCGCGACGGAGTTCGAAGGCAGATTCGACGAACTCAAGGACACCGTCAACGACAAGGGCACCGAGCTGGTCGACACCCTGGCCACCAAATACACCGACGCGGTCAAGGCCGTCGACGAGGAAATCGCCGCCGAGAAGGAAAAGAACCAGGGCCTGGTGGCCAAGGCGGCCGCCGCGATCGGCGGCGCCGTCGAGGCGATCCTCGAACTGGGCCGCATGCTGCTGGGCGTCCTCCGCAAGGCGGTGTCCGCGATCGGCGCGATCCTGAAGGACCCGATCGGCTTCCTGGGCAACCTGGTCACCGGCGTCGGCGGCGGCCTCAAGCTGTTCATGAAGAACGCCGGCCGCCACCTGGAGGGCGGTGTGCTGGCGTGGCTGCTGGGCACCGGCGGTTCGCTGGGCCTGCAGCTGCCCACGACGTTCGACATCCTGGGCATCCTGTCCCTGATCGCGACGGTCTTGGGCCTGTCGTGGCCGAACATCCGCGCGCGCCTGGCCCGCAGAGTCCCCGAGCAGGCCCTGGTCGCCGCGGAGACCGCAGTCCCGATCGTGGCCGAGGTCAAACGCCGGGGCGTGGCGGCCATGTGGGACGACCTGAAGACCCGCGTCGGCGACCTGAAGAAGGACCTGATCGGCAACCTGGTCTCCTACCTCCTCCCGACGATCATCATCGCGGGCATCACCTGGATCGTGTCGCTGTTCAACCCGGCCTCGGCGTTCATCCGCGCCTGCAAGATGATCATCGACATCATCCGGTTCGTCGTCACCAACGCCCGCCAGATCATCGACTTCGTCAACGCCGTCCTGGACGCGGTGCTGGCCATCGCCCGAGGCGGCACCGGCGGCGTTCCCGCACTGGTGGAACGCGCGCTGGCCCGCGCGATCCCGGTCCTGATCGGCGCACTGGCGGCCCTGCTCGGCATCGGCGGTATCGCCGCCAAGGTCAAGGAGGTCTTCCAGAAGCTCGCCCGCCCGGTCAACCGGGCCGTCGACTGGGTCGTCGACAAGATCGCCGCGCTGGTCAAGAAGCTCTGGGCCAAGCTGAAGGCGGCACTGGACCGGAAGAGGAAACGCAAGCACGGCAAGCCGCACAAGTCGCTGCCGAAGCGGCTCAGGGACCGGGTGCGGGGTGGCGACGACACTCCCGCCGGGCAACGCAAACGGCTCGCCGCCGCGCTGGCGGCCGGGGTGGCGGCGGTCAACCGGTTCCGCGGGCGTCCCGTGGCCGGGCGGATCCTCCAGCCGCTGCTCACCGTCATCCGGCTGCGCTACGGCCTCGACACGCTCCGGCCCGTCGTCCAGGGCGAGCACTGGGCGGTGTACGGCCGGATCAACCCCGAGGGGACCCGCGATTCGGCCGCGAAGGCGGAAGGCGACCGGACGACGGACGCCAACCCGGATTTCACCGAAGACGCGAAAGCGTTCGAGCGGAAGCTGGCGGCGAAAGCCGCGACGCACCGCGCCGCCAACTCGGCCATGGCCGGCATGGCCCGCCGGGCCAAGGCGTACATCAAGGCGAAGGCGGGCGGCAAGTGGGACCGCGCGGACGCGAAGCTCGCCGAAGTGCTCACCAAGATCGGCCAGGAGGACCCGCACAAGTCCGGCTACGTCGGCAAAGCCGTGCAGGACGTGATGGCGGTGTTCGACTCGGGGACGCTCACCGAACGGTTCGTCCACCTCACCGAGTTCTTCACCAACGTACTGGGGATGGACATCCTGGATCCCCGGAAGCAGGCCGAGGTCGACGAGTTCATCGCGCAGGCCGGCCTGAACCTCGCGTTCCTGGACGCCCGGCGGGAGGACATGCGCGAAGCCGGGATCACCCCGGAGACCGTCCAGCGCCGGCAGCTGCCCCGGGCGATGGCGCCGCTTCGCCCGGGGTCCGCCGTCGGACAGCAACATGATTCGCGGGATCCGCGCCCCGAAGGGGAGAGCCGGGAGCTCGGCCTGACGCTCGCCGAGACCGGGTTCAGGTTCAGCGCCCGCCAGGTGCGGATGCAGCGGCGGCTCGACCCGGACTGGACCAGGGACCAGGTGCTGCGCTGGGTCGCGGGGTCGAAGGTGTGGATGATGAAGGAGAGCAACCAGTGGGTCCAGGCCCAGCGGCAGCTCGGCCTGCCGCTGGGGGCCGGTCCGTCCGGCACGACCGTGTCGATGATGAGCGCGGCCGTCGTGCTCGGCGGCGAACCGTACGCCACCCGGCTCGCCTGCATCGCGTTCCTGGTCGGGGCCCAGCACCACACCCTGGTCGAGGTCATGGCCGCGGCGAAGGAGTACAGCTGTGACTACACGCCGGGCCGGCGCATGTACCGCGACGTCAGGCCGCTCGCCGAGGCTACGCTGCGGGCGTGCGGCAAGAACGGCAAGTTCCCGGACGAGGCCCCCGGCACCCCGGCCCGGCCATGACCACGTTCTGCCGTCGCTGCCCGGAACTCGTGGGCCCCCGCAACTGGCTGCCGCCCGAGCCGTTCGAGTTCGGCTGGGCCCCCGCCGTGGGCTGCAACAACCTGCGCTGCGAGCACTGCGGCGAACCGGTGCGCACGCAGGTGCCGGAGGCTGCCGGGTACCGGCGTTACGCCTGCGCCTGCCGCCGTCAGGACGTGTACGAGACCTACCAGGTCGGTGGTGAGCCCGACGACCTCTACCCGGCCCTCACCGGCTGGGCCTGTGCCGGGCACCCCGACTTCCGGCTGCCCGCCACGCTCGACGGAGTGCGGCTCGACGAGACCACCGACTGGGCCACGCTGGTGGCCGACGCACTCCTCCGGCCGCCCTTCGAGCCGCCCGGCGTCGACCTGGACGCGGTCTGGCTCACCCGGCTGTACCGGCTGCTCGGAGCGGAACGAGCTTTGCTCGGCGTGGCCGTCGCGGCCCTGCTCGGCTCCGACGACGCCTGGCACGTGCGCGGCGCGTACGACTTCTTCTACAACGAGCCGGCCGCGGCCGGCGCGGACGAGGTGGCGCGGTCCGTGGCGGCCCGCCGGGACTGGCTGCGCACCGTCCCGGACCCCGGCCGGCCCTCGTCCTCGTTGCTCGACTACGCGGCGGTGCTGCTGCACGAGCGCGTCCTGGTCGTGGACGAGGCCGGCGAACCGGTGGACCGGCAGGCCCTGGCGGTGGCCGGGGAGCTCGCCCTCGCCGGGATCGGTCCCGGCCACACGCCCCGGGTGTTCGGCGAACACGACCCGGACTGGCTCGTGACCCACGCGGCCGACCTCGCCCGGGCGAACGAGCGCTGGGTGACCTCGCTCGTCCGCACCGCGACCCGGATGCCACCGGAGGCGAAGGCACGCATCCTCCACGACGTGGCGGAGGTCGCCCCCGACCGGGTGCGTGCGGCGGTCCGGTACCTCTGACGAGGCCGTCACCTCAGACGCTGCAGGCCACCATCGGCGCCCCGGCCGGTACCGTGACCGGCTCGACGCGGGCTTTCCATTCGACGAACACCACCGCCGCGCCGACCCTGGACGCGACGCCGAGCTTCCGGATGATCCGGCTCACGTGCGCACGCACCGTGCGCTCGCTGATCGCCAGCCGGTTCGCGATCTCGCGATCGGTCTTGTCCTCCGCGACGATCGCCAGCACTTCGAGCTCCCGCTCGCTCAGCACATCAGGCACTCCCGTTCCCACGCTTCCCCCTCGACCCGAGGCTCCGCCGTGCATCCGCACCGCCGGACGCCTCCAGCGTCCCAGGTTCCGTCGACAACCCGTCGACAGCCGGTCGACGGGACCGTCAGCCGGGCGGCCAGCGGCGGGCGGCGAGATCGGCCAGCGGCGTGTTGACCAGTTGACGGCGCCGTTGCGGGGTAAGCCCTTCGTACACCGGGAGCATGTCGGTCTCGATCCACCGCCACCGGTCCTCGAACACCGTGATGTCGCCGCCGGGCACCACCTCGCGGAACGGTTTCCCGCCGGGCAGCGGCGACAACGCTTCGCGGGACATCTGGTCCGGGATCATGTCGAAGTCCTTCATGTCCCGGATCCGGCCGTAGAACGGTGCCACGACGGTCTTCTGTTCCCGCAGCAGCAGTGCGTGGTTCCCCTGCCGGACCCGCGCCGGGTCCCCGGAGGCGATGTCCGGCCAGGCGCCGGCCGGCACGCCGGCGGCGGCCACCAGGTCCGGCAGAACGCCCTGGACGAACGCCTCGTGCTGCCAAGCCAGGTCCTCGAAGATCGCCCGCTGCGTGCGCAGCAGCACCAGCTGCAGCCCGAGCGCGTAGTTCACCACGAGACCGGCACCGAGATCCTGGCCGATGTTCCACTTGGCGGCGTCGAACTGCTGCTGCGCCAGGGTCAGCCCGTGGTACACGGCACCGCCGGCGAGTTTGGCCATCCCGGCCCACAGCAGGTTCTCGTTTTTGTTGAACAGTTTCGTGTAGTAGGCGTAGACCCGTTCGACGATCGGCCGCTGGCGCTCGAACCCGTCGTCCGGCTTCCAGCCGGCCGGCTCGATCCCGGCCGCGGCCAGCGCCAGCCGCCGCCATTCGGCCACCGGCCGCGGCGGTGGTGGCGGTGGCGGTGGTGGCGGCGGTGCGACGACGGGCGGCGCCGGCAACTCCGGGCGCACGGTCCTCGCGCGGATGTCCGTCCACTCCCGCCGCAGCGCGCGCTCGCCGGACCGGATCGCCCGGCCGTGCAGCTGCGGGTGGCGGGCGTGGAAGACGACGTCGGTCAGCCAGTTCTCGTCCCGTTTCCCGCCGGAGACGAGCAATTTGACGGCCAGGGCCTCATTGCCCGCCTTCAGCGCCGCGCGAACCTGGATCGGCAGCCGTGCCACGGTTTCGGCCCAGTCCTCCAGTTCCCGCTCCACCGAGAACGGACGCTCCACATCGGACACTCCGCGGACGTCCGCCGCGAACGGGCTGAGCAGTCCGCCCGGGCCGGCTAGGAAAGATCGGTCAGCCACAGCCAGCCCGTCCTTCCCGCATCCGGGCCGCCGGTCACGGTGACCTTCGCCCAGAACCACGACCGGGACGGCACGGACGACCTCGGGCGGACGTCGATCCGCTGCACCGGCGTGCCCTTCGGCAGGGCGGCGATCGTCCGGCGCTTGACCGGGTCGTCCCACAGCTGCGCGCTCTTCGCCTTCACCTTGCGGTTCTCGGCGATCGGCACCGGCTCCGGCCGGGCGCCCTCGGAGGTCAGGCTGTCGTTCCACAGCTTGGCCGCGGCCAGGAAGGTCGGCGACGGCACGCCCGCGGACACGATCTCGAACTTCAGCAGCTCCGGATCCCGGCGCGCCAGGGGTTCCGGCCAGCGCCAGCCCCACCGCACGGAGCCGTAGTAGGTGCCCTTCTGGGCCCCCGCGGTCGCGACGACCGCCGTCTCGAACTGCTGGCTCCACTCCCCCGTGTGCGCCTCGGCCGCCGACGTGCCGATGTCGCCGGAACTCAGGGTCGGCGTGTCGTGCATCGACGCGTCGGTCGCCTGCCACTTGCCGGCCGCGTTCCGGCGGCGGTACCCGGGCGTCGCCGGCGCGAACCACGGCGACGGGACCCGCGGGAGCTGGTCGATGTGCGCGCCGTCGCCGGGTACCATCCGGCTTTCGGCGGTGCGCGTCTCCTTGTCGTTCGCGGTGTACTTGTTGTACGGCTCGTCGTTCTGCACCGTGCGCGCCAGCTGGACGAACTCGATCCGATCGGCGTCGGCGTGCGGCCCGGGGCGGAACGAAACGGTGATGTCCGCCCCGTGGCCGATGAGCCGGTGGCCGCCGGGCGGGGTCACCTCCAGGAGGGCGTACTGCTCCGCGGTGAACGCACCGCCCCACGTCCGCACCCCGGCCGGAGCCGGGGCCCGCCGGGGCGGGGTTTCCCGCTCCGGCGGCGGCAGCTCGGCCACGGGCGCGTGCGTCCACTCCCATTCCCACCGGGGTTCGGGAAGCGTCCAGCCACGCACCTCCCTCACTCCTTCCGGCCGTTGACCGAAGGCGCCAGGGCCGCCCCGTTCGGCGACGGCGCCACCCCGGCGGACGGCGCCGCCGCGGGCACGGGCACCCGCAGCGGCTGGGTGCCGGTGACGACCGGACGCGGGTAGGCGGGCGATTCCTTGACGCGTTCGCCGGTGGCCGACTGCCAGTTGTTGATCACCGACCGGGCGTCGCCGACGAGGTTGTTCCGGCCGGTGAACAGGGTCGCCGCGGTGTCTTCGGTGTCGAACAGCCCGAGCTCGATGCCGCGCAGCAGCGTCGACATCGGCTCGGCCAGGTCGAACAGCTCCCGCGAGCGCAGGGCCGGGGTGATCCCCACCTTCTGCCCGAGCGCGCCGAGCCGGTCGGCCGGGTTGCTCGCCTGCGCCTGCAGGTCCTTGATCACCGACGTGTCGGTGTCGACGGTCAGGTGGAACCAGTTCAGCATCGTGACGTAGGCGAACTCCTCACGGGCGAGGGCGCCGCCGCGGCGGCGGTTGCCGAGCAGGTCCTTGATCGCCGTGGCCAGCAGGGCGATGTAGGCCGGGTCGGTCGGGTTGGGGCCGCTGTTGTTCGCCGTGTTCTCCAGGCCGATCCACACCTGGCGCAGGAATTCGCTCCACTTCTGCCGGAAGTCGAGGTTGACCGGGCCGGTCAGCGCCTTCCAGTCGGCCAGCGGGCTCGAACTCGACCACAGCGGCGGCACCGGGTGCGCGAGGTCGAGGCCGAACATGCGCCAGTACGCGTTGCGCCGGTTGGTCCGGTCGAACGGGCGGACCTCGCTCAGCACGCTGGCCACCGAGAACGTCGGGATGTCCCGGAAGAACAGCTGCTCGGTCGCGCGCAGCCAGGCGATGCTGTCGGGCTGGAGCACGCCCAGCGTCTCGCCGACCAGCAGCCGCCGCACGACCTCGGCGAAGATCTCGACGATGCCCGTGCTCTCGAGGACGTAGGCGTAGGCCAGGTGGTGCCAGAGCAGCGGCGGGCAGAACAGCCGGTTCGGCCGGCCGTTCCACTCGAACCGGAACGGCACGTCCTTGTTGACCCCGGACGGGGCCAGGAACGCGTTGATCCCGTCGGTCGAGGTGAACGGGTCGTCGCCCGGCTGGGTCGGCAGGTCGAGCGCGTCGAGCACCGTGTCGTCGAAGAACGTGGCGAAGAACTTGAGGTCCGCCGCCCCGGTCGGGTCCGGGATCTGCGGGGTCCGGCGGGCGCCGTCCCACACCTCGTCGAGGAAGTACGCGATCTGCCAGGGGTGCACGCGGAACACCTTCTCCGGTGCACCGAGGACCTTGGCCAGTGGAAAGAACATGGCGCTGTCTCCGTTGTCTAGGGGGTCATTCGCCCGGTACCGGGTCTTTGCACGGGCCGATCGCGACCGGTTCGCCGCCCTTGGCGGTGAACGTGACGATCGAGTCGATCCGCTGGTCGTACCTGATGGCGTCGTCGCCTTCGTCGATGATCACGGGCCTGCCGTCCACCAGCCCTTCCAGGAACTGCGAACGGTTGTTGGCCGCGCGGATCCTCGCCGCCGTCGCCCGGCCGAGACCGGTGAAGGTGAGGGTGCGGGTGTCGCGGGCGACGACCACGGTGGTCAGTTCGAACACGCTCGGCGCCCGCCTGCCCAGCACGAAGCCGAGGAAGTTGTAGGCGAACCGCACCCGGTCCTGCTGCCGCAGCACGGGATCGTCGTCCGGGGTGTCCGTCACCTGGTCACCGGTCGTCCCGTTCGCCCGCTGGGCCAGTTCGCCGATCGACCGGGTGAGGGAGACCAGCTGGGCCAGCATGGTGTCGCGGTCGCCGGCCGGCTGGACCTCCGCGGTGGCCGGCTTCGCGCGGCCGGCGACGGCGCGGGTCTCGGTGGTCTTCGGGTTCGTCATGGTCTTTCCTCGTTCCGGTCAGGCTGCACGGTGGGGGGCGAGCGGTGCGGCGTCCGCACCGACGGAGGTGACCCAGGCCAGCAGCGCTGCCTGGTGGTCGGCCGCGGCTTCGGGAGCGAGCACCGCGCGCGTGGACAGGTGGGCGAGGATCCGCAACGGCTCGCGCCGCCTCAGGTAGGCCGAGGACAGCAGCGAGGGGCCGGCCTGCCGGGCCAGTGCCGCCAGCGCCGGCGGCGACACCCGGCGCGGGTCGAGCAGCGCCGAGAGCGGTTCGCCGCCGAAGGCCGCCATCGGCAGGCGGGTGCACACGTCGGCCAGGTCCCCCAGCACCGGCAGGCTCGCCCTGGCCAGCGCACCCGCGTCCCCGCCGGCGCGGTCGACCGGGTGCCGGTGCAGCCACGCCGCCGCGAGGTCGTCCCACGGACCGGCCCCGAACCAGCGGCGGCACAGTTCGACGTTGAACATCACCCGCAGGAACGGGAACGGGTGCGGATCGCCGAACCGGATCCGGTACACCGACGACGTCGGACCGTCGACGACGTTGGCCAGCGCGGCGACCGGGGCCCAGCCCGCCTGGACGAAGGCGTGGACGTCGCCGGCGATTTCGCCGGCCCAGTCCCGCCACGCCTGCGCCAGCTCGGCGGACCGCGGCGCGAGCCGGGCCGCGAGCGCGTCGGCGAGTTCGGTGTTCCAGCCGGTCAGGTGGGCGACCTGGTGGCCGGTCTCGTGCAGCAGCGCGGTCGGGTAGGCCAGGTTGTGCCGGGTCAGCTTGATCGCCGCGGCGGGCGAGGGGTGGCTGTGGTCCCACAGCCGGATGCCGGCCCGCAGGATCGACGCCCCCAGCCCGTGGTCCAGGTACACCAGGGCGGGCGGTGGCTCGATGCCGACCCGGGTCAGGACCGCGGCCATGCTGTCGCCGGCGAGCGCGTCGTACCCGCGCAGCACCGCCCGCAGCGCCGGGTTGGTCCGGCTGTTCACCGCGTGGCCGTAGAAGTCGAGGATCGTTTCCACCTGGAGGTACCGGGTGCGCAGCTTCAGCACCGCCGGCCGCACCGCGCCGGGGTCGCCGCCCTGGCCGAGCAGGCGGCGCGCCGCCCGGCCCTCGGCCACCAGCACGGCGACCAGCTCGGACAGCCGGTCGCGGACCTGGCGCTGCAGGTAGTCCTCCAGCGCCTGCCACGCCTCGGGCGCGGCCACCGTGTCGAGGTCGGCGAGCGCCTCGGCCGCGAGCTGCCAGTGGGCCAGCTCCGCCGCCGTCTGCCGGTCCACCGCCTCAGTCACGGTGGCGCCCCGGCCTGATCGTGACGGCCGGGTCGCTGGCGGGGGTGCCCGCGGCGAGCGCCGCCCGGTCGGCGAACCCGAACGTGAACGTCAGGGTGGCGCCCGGTGCCGGGTCCTGGGCGGCCTTGGCCAGGGTGGCCGCGGCGGCGGGCAGCTGGTCCGACACCGTGCGCAGCACGCCGTCGACGAGCCGCTGGGCGAGCCGGGCCGCGGCCCCCGCCTCCACGGTGATGCCGTGCTTGGTCAGCAGCCGGGTCAGCCGGTGTTCGATCGCCTTCAGCGCGGCCGGCCCGAGCAGGCGGCGGACCATCGCGACCACCTGGACGAAGTGCCGCCGCTGCAGGTGCGCGGCGAGCTCGTGGGTGTCCCGTTCGCCGAGCACGAGGTTCACCCGGAGCACCGGCTGCGGCGCCGTGAGGTCGAACAGCACGCCGAGGAAGTGCCTGCGGCGCACCGGGCGCCCGCGGTGGCGGAAGCGGAAGTACCGGCTGCCCGGACGGCGGTGCCTGCCCGGCAGGCCGTGGTGCCCGACGTGGGCCAGCCGCGGGTTGCCGGCCAGCACGGTCGCCGCGGACTCGGTGAGTTCCTCGAACTCCTCGGCCGCGGCGACCGGCCCGTCGGGCGATTCGAACGCGGAGACGTGCCCGAGCCCACCGCCGGGGAGGAGCTCGTACAGCTCCACCTCGCCGTCGACCGGCCAGGCCTCGGTTCCGTCCTCGAGCAGCCGACGTTCCAGCGAGTCGCCACCGGAGAGGATCACCGCGCGGGCCATCGGCCGGGTGATCCGCACCGGGATGATCCGGCTGTACTTCTTGTAGCGGAAGCACGGCCGGGTGGCGCGCGGCATCATCAGCCACACCCCGTGCTCGCCGTCGGCGCCCGGCTCGGCCAGTTCGGGGCGGAGCACGGCCGCGGGGAGGTGGCGGGTGGCCGCTTCGGCGAACGCGTCCTGGATCTCGGTTTCCAGCAGCAGCTCGTTGTCCAGCGACTCCGGCGGCAGCGTCAGCACCTTCCGCACGGTGTCCTCGGCCGCCGCGGCGAGCCCTTCGCCGCCCAGCGTCGCGTCGCCACCGCCGGTCTCCAGGCCGAGCAGGCCCAGCCCGGCGCTCGCGATGTGCCGGGACAGCAGGTTCGCCGCGTCCCGGCCGACCATGCCGGCGATCAGCTGCGAGAGCGGGCCGGCGATCCCGTCGACGATCCGGTCGCGGCCGATCAGCCGGATGCCCGTGCGGATCAGCGGCATCGCGGCCATCACGACGGGGATGAACTCCTCGAGCTGCGCGACGGGCGGGACGCCGGGATCGGCCTCGGTCAGCTCGCGGGCCAGCCGGGCGCGGGCCGAGTCCAGGTCGTGCGCGGCCGAAGGCCCGTACGTGTCCTCGCCGCCCGGTTGCAGCTCGGCCAGCAGGTGCGCGGCGGTGGTCTCGTCGGGTGCGGTCACCAGCTCGGCGAGGCTGCGGTCGAACGTGTCCGCGAGCTCCTCCTCGTGGCTGCCGGTCTCGCCGCGGAGCTTGGCGGCGAGCTGGGTGGCCAACGGGCGCAACGATTCGGGCAGTTTGCCGATCGCGGTGTCGAGGACCCGGCTCAGCAACGGCTTGACGAGCTGCCGCAGCTGCCCGAACAACGGTCCGAGGGCGAGGTTCCCGACGACGGAAAGGCCCTTCTTCGCGAGCTTGACCGCGCCCTTCGCGAGTTTCTTCGCCTTGTCCAGCAGTTTGCCGAAGAACAGTTGCTGCACGTCCGCCGGATCGGTGAACCCGTCGATCCCGGTGGCCGCCTCGAGCTCGCCCTCCTGCAGCGAGTCGGCGGGCCGGTCGCCGAAGTACGCCTCCAGCGCGCCCAGCATCCGGTCGGCCTCACCGGCCAGGTGCTCCAGCCACTGGGTGGTGTCGGCGGTGGCGAGCGTGGGCGCCTCCGAGTCGTTCGACCAGGTGCCGACGGACTTGAGGTGCCGGGCGGCGGCCTCGTCGGCCAGCGCTTCCAGCGCCTCGGTGAACTCGGGGTCTTCGAGCTCGGCGAGCAGGGCGTCGGTCGCCTCGGCGGCCCGGTCGCGGTCACCGGCGGCCACCGCGGCTTCCGCGAACGGGGAGTGCAGCACCTGGCCGGCCGGCGGCGCGATCGCGGGCTCGGCCGCGTTCGCCAGGCTCACCGGCGCGAACGGCGACGTCGCGCCCCGTTCGGTGGTCACTTCTTCGCCGTACGGGTCGAGTACGGGCACGCTCATCGGGAACCTCCACAGCTGACCGCCCCAGCCCCGGGCCGGCGCGACGAGTTCGCCATCGCGGGTGCAGGCGAGTCGGCCCGAACCTCCGCGTGCGTCCTGTCTGGACGGACGATGTGCGTTCAGCGTGGCATTCCGGCTCCGGTGGTCACCAGTGGCTTTTCCGCCACCTGCACCGACCCCGGCCGCAGTGTCCTAAGTAGACTCCGGGGCGGCAGCCGCGCGCGGCCCCCGTCCGGGGCCGGTGGTGCTCCCGGCGCGGCACCGGCGGCGCCCGGCCGGGTCGTCACCCACGGTGAACAACCCGGCCAGTCGGTCGCGGTGCCCTTGTGCGGACGAGCAGACTGGGGCGATGGTGTCACCACCTCGCGAAGCACCGAGCGCGCCGGGGCGGGCCGGTCCGGGCCCGGCTTCACCGGTCGTCGCGCTCGTCGCGTCCGCGGGCGGGCTCGGGGCGATCACCTCCGTGCTGAGCACCCTGCCCGCCGGCTTCGGGTTCGCCGTGGTCGTCGCCCAGCACCTGGGCGGGCACGGCGGGAAGCTGGTCGACATCCTGCGCCGCCGCCTGCCGCTGCCCGTCGAGTGGGCCGCCGAGCACAGGCCGCTGCGGCCGGGCACAGTGACCGTCTGCCCCGCGCGGACCGTGGTCGAGCTGCTGCCGGACCAGACGCTGTCGCTGGCCCCGGTCACCGGGCGGGGTTCCGGTGGCGTGCTCGACGCGCTGCTGTGCTCGCTCGCCGATTCCGCCGGCGAGCGGGCGGTGGCCGTGGTGCTGTCCGGGATGGGCCAGGACGGCGTGGCCGGCGCCCGTGCCGTCAAGGGGGCCGGCGGGACCGTCATCACGCAGAGCGAGCGGTCCGCCGAACACGCGTCGATGCCCCGGTCGGTCACCGAAGCCGGCGTGGCGAACCTGGTGCTGGACCTGCCCGAAATCGGGCCGGTGCTGTGGGAGGTCGCGCAGGGCGGCGCGCTGCCGCACGCTGCCGGTGACCGTCCCGGCGCCGAGGTCGTCTTCGCCGGGACGGGCGAGGTCGCCACCCTGGCGCGGCAGGTCGACTGGAGCCGGACGCCGCTGGGTCCGGTCCGGCAGTGGCCCGCCCAGCTGGTCACCCTGGTGCGGACGGTGCTCGACAGCCCGGTGGGGATGTGCCTGCTGTGGGGCCCGGACCTGCTGCAGTTCTACAACGACGCCTACCGGCCGGTGCTGGGGACCGGGCACCCCGCCGGCCTCGGCCGGCCCGACCGGGAGTGCCGTCCGGAGACGTGGCACCGCAACGAACCCCGCTACCGGCGGGCGCTGGCCGGGGAAGCCGTCTCGCTCAAGGACTCGCTGCACCCGGTCACCCGGCACGGCGGCACCGAGCACGCCTGGTTCGACCTGACCTTCAGCCCGCTGCGCGGCGACGGCCCGGCACCGGCGGGCGTGCTGGTCACGGCCGTCGAGACGACCCACGAGGTGCTGGCCCGCCGCCGGCTGGACCTGCTGAGCACCCTGGCGGGGCACACGCGGAAGTCGGCGACCGGGCGGGCGGCGCTCGAGGCGTTCGTCGGTGCGCTCGGCGACGACGCCCCGGACATCCCGTTCGCCGCCGGCTACCTCGCCGACCAGTCCCGGCAGCGGGCGGAACTCGTGGCCGCCGTGGGCACCCCGGCCGGCGGGCCGCTCGCGCCGCACACCGCGGCGCTGTCCTGGCGGCGGCCGAAGTGGCCGCTGGCCGAGCTGGTGGCGACCGGCGAACCCGTCCTCGTGCCGGACCTGGCGCAGCTCTTCCGCGGGGTGACCGTCGGCGCGGACAACGAAGAACCCGGCGCCGCGATGCTCTTCCCGCTCGGCGAAACGCCCGCCCGCGCGCCCGCCGGAGTGCTGATCCTCGGCGTGAGCCCGCGGCTGCCGCTGGACGACGCCTACCGGCACTTCCTCGGCCTGGTCGCGATCCAGGCCACCGCCGCGCTCACCGACGCGGTGCACCGCCGTCGCCAGAGCGACCGGATCGACCAGCTCGCCGAGCTCGACCGGACCAAGACCCAGTTCCTCTCCACCGTCAGCCACGAACTGCGCACCCCGTTGACCCTGCTGCTCGCGCCGCTCGACGACCTCGCCGCCCCGCCGGCCGGCCTGCCCGCGCAGTTGCGGGACCAGGTCGACCTCGCCGCCCGCAACGCCCGCCGGCTGCTGGGGCTGGTCGAGACCCTGCTCGACTTCTCGCAGATCGAGGCGGGCCGCCTGCGGGCGCGGTCCGAGCCCACCGACCTCGCCCGGCTCACCGAAGACGTCGCCAGCACCTTCCGCGGCGCGACCGAGCGGGCGGGCGTCACGCTGCGGGTCGACTGCCCGCCCCTGAGCGAGCCGGTCCCGATCGACCCGCAGATGTGGGAGAAGATCGTCGCGAACCTGCTGTCGAACGCCGTGAAGTTCACCTTCACCGGGACGATCACCGTCAGCCTGCGTGAGCTGCCCCAGCACGTCCAGCTCACGGTGCGCGACACCGGCGTCGGCATCCCGGAAGACGAGGTGCCCAAGGTGTTCACCCGCTTCCACCGCGCGCCCGCCACCCGCGCGCGCACCCACGACGGCGCCGGCATCGGCCTCGCGCTGGTCCACGAGCTCACGCGGCTGCTGCACGGCCGGGTCAAGGTGCGCAGCACCGTCGGCGAAGGCACCGAATTCACCGTGTGGATCGCGCGCACGCAGCCGCGCGGCACCGCCGGCGACGAACCCGGCCGGGTCCACCGCCGGACCGCCGCCACCCTCGCCGAGGCCGCCGAGCACTGGGACACCGGCACCGAGGACGCCCCGGGGCCCGCGCAACCGGCCCGCGAACGGCTGCTGGTGGTCGACGACAACCGCGACATGCGGGACTACCTCACGCGGCTGCTGGCACCGAACTGGCACGTCCGCGCCGTCGGCGACGCGCGGCGAACGCTCGAATCGGCCCGCCGGGACCCGCCCGACCTGATCGTCGCCGACGTCATGATGCCGGGAACGGACGGGCTCGAACTGGCCCACCGCCTGCGTGCCGACCCCGCGCTGCGGAGCGTGCCGCTGATCATGCTCAGCGCCCGCGCCGGCGAGGAAGCCACCGTCGAAGGCCTCGCCGCGGGCGCCGACGACTACCTGGTCAAGCCGTTCGCCCCCAGCGAGCTCATCGCCCGCATCGCCGCCCAGCTCGAACGCCGCCGCGTCCGGGAAGTCGCCGACCGCCGGTTCCGCGCCCTCGTCGCCGCCACCTTCGACGTGGTCTACCGGATGAACCCCGACTGGAGCGAGCTGCGCCGGCTCGACGGCCGCGGGTTCATCGCCGACACCACCGCACCGAGCCACTCCTGGCTCGACAGCTACATCGCCCCGGACGACCAGCCCGGCCTGCTCGCCGCGATCACCGAAGCCGTCCGCACCAAGGGCGTCTTCGACGCCACCCACCGCGTCCGCCGGACCGACGACACCCTCGCCTGGACCCACTCCCGCGCCATCCCGCTCTGCGACGACAACGGCGAAATCGTCGAGTGGGTCGGCACCGCCACCGAAATCCCCGGTCCCGTCACCCGACGCTGAGGAGCACCATGCGCGCGGAATTCGAGGAGCGCATCGCCTACATCGCCCGGGCGACGGCCAAAGCGGACACCCTGGTCGATCGAGCGGACCGGCTCGCGGCGACCGCGGAACGCGCGCACGCCAGCGCGGAAGCCGCCCACCTGCGCGCCGAACTGCTCCAGTCCCAGACACGGGCCCGCCTGAACGGCAGGCGCGCCGCCGAACACGCCGACCGCGGGGACCAGCCCGACTCGGCTCAGCAGCATCGCGACACCAGGAGCCGGCGGCCCGCCACCCCGGACTGCCGGCCGGCCCCGCACCCGGCGAACCCGGCTCGGCGGTGAGCCGAACGCCGGGCGCGGTCCGTCACGGGCCGCTGTGGACGAGGGCGGCCCACAGGTCGGGGCGATCGGGGTACCGGGAGCGCAGGTCGCGGGCGGTGGCGCGGACCGCGTGCGCGGTGCCGTCGGCGGTGGGTGTGTCGCCCAGGGTCCGGTAGAAGAACCGGGCCGCTTCGGCGGCCACCGCGTCCGTGAGCGGCCAGAGGCTCGCGACCACGTGGCGGAACCCGGCCAGCTGGAAGGCCGACGCCAGGTTGGGTTCGTCGGCGTACCGGCCCCGGGCCGCGGTGGAGCAGGCGGACAGGTAGGCCAGGTCCGCGGTCTCCAGGGGCAGCCGGCTGATCGCTTCGACCGGCAGTTCGCTGCCGTGCAGGTGCAACACGGCCCGGGCCGAGATGTCCGGGTCCACGCCGGCGTGGCAGGCGAAGTGCGCCCACGTGCAGTCGGCGAGGGCGGCCTGCACGTTCGCCGCGGTCGCACCGGTGCCGGTGAGCAGCGGGTGGCCGGGGTGCCGGGCGTGCAGCGCGGCGGCTTCCTCGGCGGTGCCCGGGAGCCGCGGCAGGCCGGGCTCGTCCGCCAGGGCGACCGTGAGCTGCCTGCGGACGGCGGGGCGAGCGCGCCGCCGGGCGTGCTGCAGGGCCCGCAGCGTCGGGATGTAGGAGGACACCACCAGGTCCAGTGCCCCCGGCCGGCCGGGAGCACCGGCGGCGTGCAGGGGGAACCGGCCCAGCGGCCCGGTCGGCAGCCACCAGACCCGCGGTTCCCGGTGGCCGCCCGGCAAGGCCGCGACGACCGGCTCGACGGCGGACTCCCAAAGCCACGCCAGGAGGTCCGGCAGCACCCGCCGTGCCCGCAGGGCCCGCACGAGCGAGGGGGCCGACGTGGCGTCGGCAATGGCCTCGGCGTGGGTTCGGACGTCCTCGAACGTCAAGCGGGGCAACGGAACCGGCACCGGGTCGGCGTCGCCGGTCACGATGACGGCGTCACTGCGGTGGGCGTCGGCGTTGACCAGGACCACGGCGCCGCCCGCCGCCGCCCGCCGCAGCTCCGGCAGGCTCGGCGGGCGGAGGAAACCGGCGAAGCCGGGCAGCCGCCGGACCTGCTCGACGATGCGGTCGTGCTCGGCCCACAGCCGGGTGCGGCCGCTCCGGCCGACGGTGTCGTGCACGGCGCCGGCGTGGTCGAAGACCATGGGCGCGTTCAGCCGGTCCCGCACGTCGCGGAGCCGTCCGGCCAGCGCGGGTTCGGCCGTGGCGAGGTGGGCCAGGTCGGCCCGGGTGTCCAGTTCGGACCCGAGGATGAGGGCGCGGCCGCGTTCCGCCGCCTCGACGGCACCCGCCGGGTCGGCGTTCGCGAGGTGCGCGGCGATGGCGGTGCTGGCCAGGTCCACGGTTCCCCGGAGGTGGGTTTCCTGGTCGGCCCAGCCGGTCTCGCGCCACGTCGCCGACCGGAGCAGGCCGACCGCGTGGTCGAGCACGGGCACGGCGGTGCCGGGCCGGTTCATGGCCATGGCGAGCGAACCGACGGCGTGGCACGCCACGACCTCCGGCATGGGGTTGCCGCGCCCGCGCGCCACGCACACCTCCGCCAGCGTCTCCAGGTAGCCGGGGCTCACCTCGTCCGTTGCGACGTCGAACAGGTCCCGGTAGGCCGTGCAGTAGCCGGCCAGGGCCATCGACCTGAGCCCGTCGTCCGGTGCCGGCCAGGCCAGTGCCTCGGCGTAGCCCTCGATGGCCAGGCGCAGGTCGGCCGGATCGCCGGCCAGGTGGAACCGGGCGTGGCAGGCGGCGCCGAGCTTGCTCGCCGGGAGCGGGTCGTCCGTGACCGCCACCGCCTGCCGGTAGCAGCCGATGGCGCGGTCGAGGTCCGCGGGATCCCGGGAGTCGCCGTAGCGCTGGTTGTGGGTGTCGCCGGCCGCGGCCAGCCACAGAGCGCGCCTCGGGTCGCCGGCCGGGGCACCGGCGAGCACCTGCTCGCTCAGCTCGGCGCCCCGCCGGAGGAACTCCGCCGTCCGGTCCGGTGCCACCTTCGCCGTGGCCCGGTAGGCGTCGGCCAGCTGGTGCATGAGCCACTGCCGCTCGGCGGCGTCGCGGCTGGTCGTCCGCAGCGCCTGCTCGTACCAGGAAACGGCGGTGCCGAGATCGGCCGCCGAACGGGACACGGTGAACCGCTGCATGTACACGAAGGCCACCATGCCCATTTCACGGGCGCCGTCCGGCGAGCCCGCGAGCTCGACGAGGGCGACCGCCCGGTCGATGTCCGGTTTCCCGCCGAACCGGGAGTACCGGTAGGCGCGGACGTCGCCCAGCCCGATCAGCGTCCGGCCGGTGGCGGGATCGTCGGCGTCCGGCACCCCGCCGGCCGGCTCGTCCTGCCCGGCGCGGGTGCCGAGCGCGTACTCGCCGAGGTCGATCACGGCGTCCACGACCGCCTCGTCCGCGTCGGCGTCGGTGGTCACGAGCGGAGCGAACCGGTCGAGCCAAAGCCGCTTGAGGAAGCCGCCGGAGCCCGGCCAGGGAATCGACGCGGCGAGATACCTGTCCCCCGGCACGTGGGCGGCCACCGCGACCAGCGCCCCGGCCGGGGCGAGGTCCGGTTCCCCGGGCGCGGCACCGGCCACCGCCACCGCCCGGCGGAGATCGTCGAGGTCGCCGGTGCGGTCGAAGCGCGTGAGGTGGTCGGCGGCGGTGCCGGCGGCCGGGTCCACGGCCGGGACGCGAGCGAGACCGGCGCGCACGTCGTACGCGAAGGCGAGTTCGGCTTCCAGCCGGGCGCGCAGGGGATGCAGCTCGTAGGTGGCGGCCAGGTCCGCCAGCATCCGGAGGAAGGGGTCGCCCGGCCGGCGCCGCTTCCCGGTGCGGCTGCGGAGCGGTCGTTCGCGCCGGGTCAGCGCGAGTTCGCCGATCCCGATGGCATCCGCCAGGTCCGCGAGGCCGCCGTGGCGCAGCCGGGCCACCCGGGCGACGCCGGCGGCGGCGAGGAACCACGGCCGGGCGGGGTGCTTCGGGGACAGCCCGGTCAGGAACCGGTCCGCCACCTCGATCGCCCGGCCGGCGGCGGCCAGGTCACCGGTCGTCCGGTGGATCGCCAGGCTGGCGGCGACCACGCACGCCACCCGCAGCGGGAACTCCCGGTGCGGTGGCGGCGTCCCGGCGGCCACTGCGTCGAACAGGTGCACGGCCACCCGCAGGACGGCCGGGTCACCGCCGGCCTCGGCGTGTTTGAACAGTGCGACCGCAGCGCCGAACTGGACGGTCACGTCCGCCTCGGGTCCAGGGAGCAGTACCCGCAGCGGACCGGCGGGAACCTCGGCCGGCCGGTCGTCGTCCGGCCAGTGGAACGCCAGCAGGTGAGCGAAATCGGTGAGGTCACCCGGTGCCTGGCCGAACCGCAGGAGGAACAGCGTGCCGAGGAGGGCCCGCGCCCGGTCCATCCGTGCCCGTTCTTCGGGCGCGGGGTGGTCCGGATCGAGCGCCGCGGCGGCGTCGATCAGGCCGTCGACGTCGGCCATGACCCGTCCGGCGAACAGGATCCGCGGGTCGCCGGTGGCCCGGAAGCCCTCGACGCACGCGCCGATCGCGGCCGCCGCCTCGTCGAATCGCGTCGTCACGTCACTACCCCCTGGACCCGCACCGCACCAGGGTACCGAGATCCCACCACCGTCCAAAAAGGACGCCGGTGACCCACCTGGAGTCAGCGGGGCTCCGGCGAGCTTGCGCCGATCAGCGGTTTTCTTCGCCGGGTTCGCCCGATACACCCGGAGGGTGAGCGGCAGGACGCACCCCGGACCCGTCCCCTACCCGTTCGGCTCCGCGGCCGGGCTGGCGATCGATCCCGCCTACGCCAAGGCACGCGACACACCCGGGATGATCCGGATCCGGCTGCCCTACGGTGAGCCCGCGTGGCTGGCCGTCCGCTACGACGACGTCCGGTTCGTGCTGGGCGACCGCCGGTTCAGCCGCGCCATGGCCGTCGAGGCCGACGTGCCGCGGATGGGGCCGGTGAAGCTGGACGCCGGGATGATCGTGCTGGATCCGCCCGATCACACTCGGCTGCGCAAGCTGGTCGCCAAGGCGTTCACCGTGCACCGGGTGGCGCAGCTGCGGCCGCGGATCCGCGAGCTGGCCGAAGAGCTCGTGGCCGCGATGGTGGCCCGGGGCAGGCCCGTCGACCTGGTGGAGCACTTCGCGTTGTCGCTGCCGGTGGCGGTGATCTGCGAGCTGCTCGGGGTGCCGGTGGCCGACCGGCCGCGGTTCCGGGCGTGGAGCGACGCGTTCCTGTCCACCAACCAGGCCACCGCCGAGCAGTTCGCCGAGAACCGGGACGGGTTCCGCGAGTACCTGAGCGGGCTCGTCGCCGCCCGCCGCGCGGTACCCGCCGACGACCTGATGACGGCGTTGGTCGAGGCCCGCGACGAGCACGACCGGCTCTCCGAGCTCGAACTGGTCGACATGTGCCTCGGGCTGCTGGTGGCCGGGCACGAAACCACCGCGTCGCACATCCCCAACTTCGTCGTCGTGCTGCAGGCGCACCCCGAGCGGCTGGCCGAGCTGCGCGCCGACCTCGGCCTGGTGCCCGCCGCCGTCGAGGAACTGCTGCGGTTCACCCCGCTGGGCTACGGGCCCGGCTTTCCCCGCTACGCGACCGAAGACATCGAAGTGGGCGGGGTGCTGGTGCGCGCGGGAGAACCCGTCGTGGTCGACTTCGCCGCGGCCGACCGGGATCCCCGGCAGTTCCCCGATCCCGACGAGCTGCGGTTCGACCGGGGAGAGAACCAGCACGTCGGCTTCGGGCACGGCGTGCACCACTGCCTCGGTGCGCCGCTGGCCAGGGTCGAGCTGCAGGAGGGGCTGCGGGCGCTGCTCGGCAAGCTCCCCGGCCTGCACATCGCCGGTGACATCGTGTGGAAGGAGGAAATGCCGGTGCGCGGCGCCCGGCGGCTGCCGATCGCGTGGTGACCCGGCCCTAGGCTTCGCGCAGCTGACGCCGGGAGCTGATGCCGAGCTTGCCGAAGACGTTGCGCAGGTGCCATTCCACCGTGCGCGGGCTGAGGAACAGCCGCGCGCCGACTTCCGGGTTGGACAGGCCTTCGCGGACGAGCCGCACGATCTGGGCCTCCTGGGCGGTCAGCTCCTCGGTGGTCCCGGCGGTGCGTTTGCGTGCCGTCTCGCCGGTGGCCTGCAGCTCGCGGCGCGCCCGGTCGGCGAAAGCCTCCAGCCCCATCGCGGACGTCATGGCGTGGGCGGTGCGCAGGTGCTCGCGGGCGTCGGCACGGCGTCCCTCGCGCCGGAGCCATTCCCCGAACAGCAGGTGGCCGCGGGCCAGCTCGACCCGCAACGGCGTCCCGGCGAGCAGTGCGATCGATGCGGCGTAACACTTTTCCGGGGTTTCGCCCGCCAACGCCCGCAGCCGGGCCTCGAGCGCCCGGAGCCACACCGTCGGGGTGGCCCGGGCCCGTTCCGACATCCGGTCCAGGGCGGCGGCGACGAGGTCACCGTCCCCGGTGCGCGACGCGGCCTCCGCCAGTTCGGCCGTCGCCAGGGCCTGGTGGCCGACGGCGTCGTGCTCGAACACCCGGTGCGCCGCGTCGCGGGCGGCGTCGTGGTGGCCGAGGCCGTTGCCGAGCACGGCGTTCGCGTAGCCGGCGAACCGCACGACCCGGCCCTGGCCCCGCTCGGCCGCCTCCGCCGCCGCGGCCGCGATCTCCGCGGTGTCCCGGCCGCGCAGGGCGGCGAGCAGGATCGCGCTGTAGCCGACCGGACGGCCGCCGGTGACCTCGGCGAGCAGGCGGTCCTCGTCGACGAGCGCCTGTGCCGCGGGCAGCTCGCCGGCCACCAGGTCGTGGTTGGCCAGGAAGTTCAGGGCGAACTGCAGCTGGACGAGCGCGCCGGTCTCGCGCGCGAGCCGGACCTGGCGCTCGGCGAGCGCGCGGCCGGCCGGGTAGTCCAGCACCTCGGTCGCCAGTGTCCCGCCGGCCCGGTTGCCCAGCAGCCACAGCACGCGTCCGGGGTGCTCGTCGCCGGTGTCCAGGGCCCGGACGGCGGCGACCGCCTCGGTCATCAGCGGGGCCGCGGCCGCGTAGCCGTCGGTGAGCCGGGTGGCGAGCGCGTCCAGCACGAGGTCGACGGCGGTCGGGTGCCCCTGGGCCGCGGGTGCCGTCCGAGCCTGCTTCGCGGCTTCGACCGCGGATCCCGCCCAGACCGCGGCGCCGAGCGCCTCCAGGTAGGTCTCGCGGGCCTGGTCGCCGTCGAGCCGCCCGGCCGCGTCCAGGAGCAGCTTCGCCGCGGCACCACCGCGCCGCTGGTCGAACGCGATCTGCCCGCGCAGCCGTTCGACCTGGGCGTCGCGCTCCGGGTCCGGCGGCCCGGCTTCGGCCGCGCTGAGCAGGCTCAGTGCCGCTTCCAGCGCGCCGGCGCCGCGTTTGGCCCGGGCCGCGGCGAGTTCGCGCCGCGCTCGCCGGGCCGGATCGGGCGTGAGCGTGGCCGCCTGCTCCAGCAACGCCGCGGCGGCGACGAGACCCCCGCGAGCCTGGGCGCGGCCGGCGGAGTCCGCCAGCTCGGCCGCCACGGCTTCGTCGGGGGTGACGGTGGCCTGCGCGCGGTGCCAGGCGCGCCGGTCCGGGTCGACGGCGGCGTCGGTCACCTCGGCCAGGACCCGGTGCACCTCCCGCCGGTCCCGGGCCTCGGCGGACCGGTAGACGGCCGACCGCACGAGCGGGTGCCGGAACCGGATCCGCGGCCCGAACTCGATCAGCCCGGTCGCCTCGGCGGCCGCGGCCGGGTCGGCGCCCAGGCCGAGCGCGCCGGCCGCGCGCCAGAGCAGGGTGGCGTCCCCCAGCGGCTCCGCCGCCGCGACCAGCAACAGCTTGCGGGTGTGGGACGGCAAGGGGGCGAGCTGCTGCCGGAAGCAGCGCTCGAGGCGGTCGGCCAGCGCGTCGCCGTCCGGGCGGACGAGCCCGTCGGTCCGCTCGGCGGCGGTCCAGAACCGGGGCAGCTCGACCAGGGCCAGGGGGTTGCCGTGGGTTTCGGCGACGATCCGGTCGCGCACGCGGGCGTCCAGCGGTCCCTTGAGCGCCGAGTCCAGCAGGGCGTTGGCGGCCGCTTCGCCGAGGCCGCGCAGGGTCAGCTCCGGCAGCCCGGCCAGGCCGGATCCGTCGTCGGGTTCGCGCACGGCGACGACCAGGGCGATCGGCTCGGCCAGCAGCCGCCGCGCGACGAACGCGAGGGTCTGCACGGAGACCCGGTCGAGCCATTGCGCGTCGTCGACCAGGCACAGCAGGGGCCGTTCCTCGGCGATTCCGCCGAGCAGGGTGAGCACCGCCAGCCCGACCAGGAACCGGTCCGGCGGGTCGCCCGCGGCCAGGCCGAACGCCGTGCCGAGCGCGGCCCGCTGCGGCGCGGGCAGGGGCCCGAGCCGGTCGAGGAACGGGGCGCACAGCTGCTGCAGCCCGGCGTAGGGCAGCTCGCGTTCCGCCTCGACGCCGGCCGTCCGCGCGATCCGGCAGCCGTCCGCCCGCCCGGCGAGGTGCTCCAGGAGGGCGGTCTTGCCGATCCCGGCTTCGCCGCGCAGCACCAGGACCCGGCTGTATGGACATGAAGCTCGAAGTCGTCGTCCTGCCCGTCACCGACGTCGACCGCACCAAGCACTTCTACAAGACCCTCGGCTGGCGCGAAGACGCCGACCTCGCCTTCGGCACCTCCCGCGTCGTGCAGCTGACCCCGCCCGGATCGGCCACCTCGATCCACTTCGGCACCGGCATCACCGACGCCACCCCGGGGTCGGTGCGGGGCACCTACCTGGTCGTCGACGACATCGACGCCGCCCGCAAGGAACTCACCGGACACGGCGTGGAGGTCAGCGAAATCTTCCACCGCGACCAGACCGGCGCGTTCGCCCCGGGTGTGCACCCCGACCACGGCACCTACGGGTCGTTCGCATCCTTCAGCGACCCCGACGGCAACACCTGGCTGCTGCAGGAGATCACCACTCGTTTCCCCGGCCGCGTGACCGGCGCCACCTACGGCTCGACGCAGCAGCTGGAGCAAGCCCTGCGCGACGCCGCGGCCGCCCACGGCGAACACGAAAAGGAAACCGGG
>NZ_JNYY01000037.1 GCF_000716785.1 Amycolatopsis vancoresmycina | reverse complement strand
CAGCCGCCAGAACCCCTCCCTGCTGGCCGGCGCGGGCGACCTCATCTCGACGGCCAAGGACCTGAGCACGTTCATCACGGCCCTGCTGGGCGGCCGGCTGCTGCCTGACGCGCAGCTGGCGGAAATGCTTACTCCTCAGGGCAAACTCGGGCTCGGCCTGGGACTGTGGATCCAGGACCTGGGCGACGGTGGCACGATCGTCCACCACAACGGGAGTGCGCCGGGAGGATATGGAGCGCTGATGATCAGCACACCCGACGGCAGCAAGACGTTGACCGCCACGCTGACGACGGGGGAGAGCGACCCGGCGGCGGTGTTCCCCACGCTGCTGGGCGGGCTCATCAACGCAGTGTTCGGCACCCGGTAGGCCGAAAACGGGTGGCGTGTGCGGAAGTGATGCGGCACGCTCGCCGGGTGGACGAATCAGCGGCGCCCGACCGGCTGGCAGAGGTGTTGCGGATCGCCTCCCGAGGCGCGGATCCCGGGTTGACCACCGGCCTTGTCGACGCCGCCCACGCGGATCCGGAAGGTACCGCGCTGGGCGACGTGGCCAAGTCCGCCCTCGCGGCGGGGGTGGAGCGGGAGGACATCCTTCGAGCGTGTGAGGCCGCTCGCCTGGAGATCCGGACGGCAGCCGGCAGCAGCCGGGAGTACGACGATCCCGCTGAAGACCGCGTGCTGGATCTCATGGATCGTCTCAGCGGGTGGTGCCACCCGAGTTCTCGCCTTTGAGTGACGTCGAACGCACTCTCATGCCGCCGAGCGGACGTTAGAGTCGGTTGGTGGACGATGCTGCACTGCGGACGACGTTCTTGGTGGCGAGGGCGACCGAATCCCGCGGTTGCCTCGAGCCGGGCGACTGGCCGGACGTCGCAGTCAGCCTACTGCTGGAAGGCAACGACGATCCCGAGATCGCCGAGCTGGCCGGCCTGAGCCGACGAGCCGGCGGCTGGGACACCAACGCACTGCTGGCCGCCGCGTACGACCGACACCGGATCTCGGTGCCCGACCAGGAGACGGCGGTGGACCTCGTCGCCCGGTTGATGGCGGACGACCTCCGTGCCCGGCCGGCCGCGGTGACCGGGCCGATGATCCGCCTGCTGGCCCGGCTCGCACCCCCGGACTTCGAGTCGAACCTGGCCAGTCGATGCTTCGCCGAGGAGGAGTACCTGGACTGCGGCTGCGGCGAGGACGCCCTTGGTTTCGAGGCGGAACTGCAGTCGATGCCGACGCTGGGGCTACCGGGGTCCGTCGTGCAGGCACTCGCGCGGCCACTACGTTCAACTCTCCCCGCGGTTCAGCCCCCTCACGGTCACTGATCGCACGCGAACTGTTTGCGATGATGTCGAGGTGACGGAGACCGAGGACGCACCGGGCTGGGACGCCATCGACACGGCTTTGGCCCAGCTGTACGACGACACAGAGCCACGGCACGTCGGCTACTTCCCGCCGCGAGGGTTCCAGGGAGCGGGCCTTCAAGGCTGCTCGGCATACCCTGCCGACCGGCACTGGCACTACATCACCTACGGCTTGAGCGAGCTGTACCAACCCGACCCCGAAGCCGACCCGGAATGGTCGGGCTGGGGGTTCGAACTGACCTGCCGCATCGTCCGGGGCACCGAGACCGAGCCTCCACAGTGGCCGTTCGCGATCCTCAACCAGCTCGCCAAGCACGTCAACACCAACAAGGTCCTCCTCGAACCCGGACACCGCATCGACCTACGGCAACCGATCACCGGCCACCCACACCTGCCCGACGCTCCGCCGAGTGAGCTGACCGTGTACGCCCTGACACTCGACCCACAGCTGGGGTGCATCGAAACCCCCAACGGCAAGGTCGCATTCCTCCAGGCCGTGGGTGTCTCCAGCCGAGAGAAGACCCGCATGCTCGAGACCTCCACAGCGGCGGTACTCACCGAGCTGGCCGAGAGCAACCCCTTGATCGTCACCGACCCACACCGCCAGGGCTGACTCACCTCTCGGAGGAACACTGACCAACCCGCGTCCGCTCATGCCGAATTGTGGATGCGCAACACAGGTCGGGGCGTGGATGATCCCCGCATGCAGGTATGTGGCTGGATCTTCCAGGACAACCTGGCCAAGGTCGTCGAGTACCTCGCCGGACTCGTCGGCTACAGCTGGGACGAACTTGACGACGGCGCACTCGAAGCGGGTATCCCGAACACCGAGGTAGACCTCCCACCCGACACGTGGTTCGAGTACCCGGTGGCAGGAGCAGTGGTACTCACGCTCCGAATCGCACGCGATCACGACGGCGGAATCTTCAGCATGATCATCGATGGTGAGATCGACGAGGTGCTCGCCGCGCGCATCGAGACACTGCTGGATCTTCACTGAGCTGGCGTGGTCCGCTGCAGCCAGGCAGCCACGGGGATTCCGGCCCGAGGACGACCGTGGGTTGCTCGCCGGTGAACAGGTGCGCCAACGCGGGGCCGAGGTGCCTGTATCCGTTCAGGGCGATCCGGCCGACTGCCGTTTGGGCGTGCCCTCAGCGTCGAGGATCGGCATGTGAAGCCCGAGGCCCCTCCGCAGCAAGCGCGGCCCCGCATCGCCGTCTCGAAGTCTGATACAGCTCTTCCCCCATCGGTACAGGGTATCGATGGCGTGCGGCTGCACGCGTCATCGGCTTTCTCCTCGATCACCCGATTCCGGGCTGGGGGCGGCAAAGATGCGGTCGAGTTGCCGGTCGATCACGGCGACGGCCTGTTCGGGTGATCGTTGTCCCAACAGGACAGATGCCTGGAGTCCGTCGGCGCCCGCGGTGAGGAAAGCGGCTTCGGTCCCGGTGTCGACGTCTCGCGGGATCTGGCCGTCCTCCTGTGCCTGGGCGAGCAGCCCGCCGACCAGGTTCTCCAGGGCGGGAGCCGCGTCCCGGCCGGCCGCGATGAAGGTGGGTTCGGTGAGGAAGCGGAGGAAGTAGGCCGCGTACACCAGGTGCCGGTTCCGTCGCTCCTCGTCCAGGGGAAGCAATTCCAGCAGCACGCCGCGCACGAGCGCGCGAGCGCCGGGCGGGTCGCCGAGGGCCGAAAGCCGGTCGCGGGCTCGCTGCTCGGCGTCGGTGTTCAGGATCTCCAGGGCACCGAGCAGCACCTGGTCACGCGTGCCGAAGTAGTACTGCAACTGACGCGGCAGGACACCGGCCTCGGTGGCGACCTGTCGCAGCGTGACGGTCTCCAGTCCGCCCCGGGTGGCCAATCGCCACACCGCTTCGGCGATCTGGCGGCGCCGCCGGTCGTGGTCCACCTGTCGGGGCATGTCGGGCAGTCCTCCTCGGCGGCTTACCGTGCACCGTTGTGGTTCGATCGTACCAAGACGTGTTATGGTCCGATCGAACCACAAAAGAGGGGGGCGCACATGCAAAGCAAGGGATGGGCAGGACTGGTTTCGGGCATGGTGTTGCTGGCGCTCGGCGCGCAGGGCGGTATTCGGCTGCTGGCCGATCACGATGATCGCGGACTGCTCGGCTGGGTGCCGGGCGGCTTCGCGGCGTGCCTGTCCTGCTACGCGGTCATCACCCTCGCCGGGTCCTGCTGGCCGGTTGGGGAAGCGCACGAGCGAAGCGGTCCGAGCAGGACACCTGAGCGGCAGCCACGCCCGACGTCGCGAGAGCCGGCCTCGAACGAGTCTTCGAGCTGGTAACGCGGCAGCGACGAGAAGCGACTGCTGGACGTATCAACCGGCTGGCCAGCTCTGGAGCAGTGTCCCTGGCCGACTGGCCACGACAGGGAAGAGACCGATGCCACCGAGGAAACGGTCGCGAAGGTACATCTGGATCGGCAGCCTGCTGGCAGGTGCTCTGGTCACGGCGGCACTGGGCAATGCCCTGCTGTCCGGCCTGTGCTTGTGGTCAGCCATCATCACGGCCATCGTGGCGGCCGTGAAGTCGTCGCCGAAGCCGGTGGCAGGAGTCGCCGGTCTCGGCGACGACCAGCCCGACGACGAGCGCGAAACATTGCGCCGCCGCGAGCGGGCCCGCGATCGGCGCCGTGAGGAGGAGTACTACCAAGCCGGCTTCGACGCCGAGCAGCGGGAGCACGAGGACCGCGGCGAGGTCTGAACCTCAGGCGAGGTTGGGCAGGAAGCCGAGGAACAGCCGACTGCACGCTCATGCCGCTTACCGCGCCGGCTCGGACGTGCGCGATCGCGGGTATATCGGGGGGATGAGACTCGCAAGGGGTGAGCAAGACCGGACGAGGTTCATGTTCGTGCTGGTTGGTGGGTGGCCTGGGGCAGGCAAGAGCACGCTGGCGGCCGCGCTCGGTCCGCGGCTGGGATTGCCGGTGCTGGCCAAGGACGAGATCAAGGAAGCGCTCGCCGAGGAGCTGGGGCACCCCCGCACGGTGGACGAGTCGCGGCGGCTGGGCCGGGCGGCGGTGCTGGCCGCTTTGCGGGTGGCTCGTCGCTGCCCCGGTGCGGTCGTGGACAGCACCTGGCCCGATTACACCCGGCCTCTGGTGGCGCAGTTGCCGGGCCGGGTGGTGGAAGTGCGTTGTGTGGTGCCACTCGAGATCGCCCGGTCGCGCTACTACGCGCGCGCCGCGCATCGGCATGCGAGCCATTTCGATCTGGCACGTGAGGAGTCCGAACTGTGGGGTGACCCCGTCCTCCCGCTCGGCGCCGGCCCCTTGGTGGAGGTCGACAACACCGCTGAACCGGACATTCTCGCCGTTGTCGCTGACATCCTCCGCGCGGCTGAGAGGTCCGAGTGAAACTTGCACGGCAAAGCCACAACACGGCGATGATCGTCGGCGCGGCCCCGCTGTTGCCGCAGACCGCGTGCGGCTGACTCCCTCCGTGTCGATCGTGACGTTGCCGGGCATGCTGGCCCTCGCCGCATCGGCTCCGACCTCGTGGGTTCGCTGCGCATCCCGGCGCATTTCTGCGGCGTCCACGCGCACAAGCCGATCCTCGGCCTGGCGGCCCGCCGCGGCATGGTCCCCCGTCCGAACGCCATCCGGCTCGGCCCCGACCTGGGCTTCGATGTCGCCTTCGCCGACCAGGCACGCCGAGCAGGACACCTGAGCAGCAGCCGATTGCGCTCGATGCGGGCGATCGCCTCGTCGGTCAGCCGCCGAGGCGGACCAGGCGGGGGAACAGCTCCCGGACAGCGCGCCGGAGGTCGTCGAGCGCCGCCTCCTCGCCCGCCAGGTGGCGCAGCAACGCCTGCTGGAACAGGCCGTCGAACAACGCGTACGCGTCGGCAGAGGAGCAGGTCGGCTCCGTCCCCGCGAGACTGGCGTACGCGCTCACGTTGCGCCAGATCATGTCTCGCAGGCTTTCGTCGATCTCGGCCACGTCGTCGCGGAACGCCGGCTCGTACAAGGACTGTGTGCGCAGGTCGTACCACATGCGGTGCATCAGGGGCGCCTCGGCGAGCGCTGCGGCCAGGCCGTCCGCGCAGGCAGTCGCCAGCTCGCCCGGAGTGGCCGCGTCGCCGACGCCGCCCTCGTACCGCTGGACGCACGCCGCCTTGTAGCGCCGTACGCAGTAGGTGATCAGCTCGACCTTGTCGGCGAAGTAGTAGTGCAGCAGCCCGTGGGAGAACTTCGTGTGCTCCGCGATCGTGCGCAGGCTGGTGCGGGCGTAACCCAGGTCGGCCAGCGCCAGGAGTGCCGCGTCGGCCAGCTCCCGGCGGCGGTCCTCGAACTTGTCGGCCGGGGTCCGGCGCCTCACGGCGGGTGCGCTGGTCACAGCTCCGAAGATACCATCCGGCCGCTTTCTGACCAATCGTCCAAGAAAATCTTGACATTCGTCCAAATGGCGGTCATGGTCGTCACCAGCCGCCGGCGAAGTCGGGAGGGACGACGATGTCTCTGTTCTTCTACCTGGAGAAAGGCGCCTCCCTGGACCCCGGGGCGCCCTGCTTGACCCTCGACGGGGTCTCCCGGTCCTACGGTGAGGTCGTCGAGCTCGCCGAGGCCGTCGCCCGCGCGTTGCGGCGCTCGGGCGTCGCCCCCGGGGACAAGGTCGGCATCCTTTCCGGCAACGACCCGACCGCGTTCACCTGCGTCTTTGGCATCTCCCGCGCCGGCGCGGTGTGGTGCCCGATCAACCCGCGCAACGCCGCCGGGGAGAACGCCGAGCTCCTCGACCTCTTCGACTGCACCACCCTGGTCTTCCAGCCCGCCTTCGAGGACCTGGTCCGCCGGATCGTGCCGCAGCTGCCGAAGCTCACCACCCTCGTCCGTCTCGGCGAAGGCGACGGCTTCGCGCCCGGTTTCCGCGACTGGCTCGGCCAGGCCGAAGCCGACCCCGGCGCCGCGGCCGCGCAGCCGGACGACGTCGTCGCGCTCGTCGGGACCGGTGGCACCACCGGGCGCCCCAAGGGTGTCATGCTCACCGACCGCAACCTCGAGGCGATGACGGCCATCACGCTGATGAGCTACCCCTTCGAGGGCCGCCCGGTCTACCTGGCCCTCGCGCCGCTCACGCACGCGGCCGGCGTGCTGTGCTTCCCGGTCCTCGCCCGCGGCGGCGAGGTCGTGATCATGGCCAAGCCCGACGTCGGCCGCTTCCTGGAGCTGATCGAACGGCACCGGGTCACCCACACGTTCCTCCCGCCGACGCTCATCTACCTCGTGCTCGGCCACGAAGCCCTCGACCGCACGGACCTCTCGTCGCTGCAGTGCTTCTGGTACGGCGCGGCCCCGATGCCGGTGACCCGGCTGGCCGAAGCCCTCGACCGGATCGGGCCGATGGCCCAGCTCTTCGGCCAGTCCGAAGCCCCGATGATGATCTCGACGATGTCCCCGGCCGAGCACCGGCGTCCCGACGGGACTGTCCACACCGGACGCCTGGCCTCCGCCGGACGGCCGTCGCCGCTCGTCACCGTGGCGATCCTCGACGCCGAGGGAAACCGGGTACCGCAAGGCGAACGCGGCGAGATCTGCGTCCGCGGCTCGCTGGTGATGGCCGGCTACTACCGCAACCCCGAGGCCACCGCGGAGGCGTCGGCGCACGGCTGGCACCACACCGGCGACATCGGTTTCCTCGACGGCGAAGGCTTCCTCCACATCGTCGACCGCGCCAAGGACATGGTCATCACCGGGGGGTTCAACGTCTACTCCGCCGAGGTCGAACAAGCGGTGCTGGCCCACGAAGCGGTCCGCGACTGCGCCGTGATCGGCCTGCCCGACGACAAGTGGGGCGAGCGCGTCACCGCCGTCGTCCAGCTCCGCCCCGGCCGGGAACTGGACCGCGGCGAGCTCATCGCGTTCGTCAAGGACCGCATCGGCAGCGTGAAAGCGCCGAAGCAGATCGAAGTCTGGCCCGACCTGCCCCGCTCGGCCGTCGGCAAGGTCCTCAAGGCCGAGATCCGCACGACCCTCACCACCCGCTGAAGGGAAACACCATGAAACTCGCGCTCTACCTCCCGAACTTCCGCGACAAGGTGACCGTGCGGGAACTCGAGGACCTGACCGCACTGGCCGAGGACCTCGACTTCGACTCCGTCTGGACGCTCGACCGGATCATCGTCCCGGAGACGTCGGACACCCAGGAGATGCAGTACGCCTTCGGCATGATCGAGGGCTTCCCCAAGGGGCTGCCGGTCAGCTCGCGCGGCGAGTTCCTCCAGGGCATGCCGCTCATCCCGTGGCTCGCGGCGAAGACGTCGAAGGTGCGGATCGGGATGAGCATCATCGACACGCCCTACCGCGCGCCCGGCGTCCTCGCCGCCGAGCTCGCCACCATCGACCACCTGTCCGGCGGGCGGCTCAACGTCGCCGTCGGCTCCGGCTGGATGCCCGAGGAGTTCGCCGCCGCGAGCGCGTCGCACATCTTCCCCAAGCGGCACAAGCACGTCCGCGAAACCCTCGAGATCATGCAGGGCATCTGGACCAACGACCTGTTCGAGTACCACGGCGAATTCGCCGACTTCCAGCGCAGCGGGTTCGGTGCCAAACCGGTCCAGAAACCGCACCCGCCGATCTTCTTCAGCGGCCTGAAGGACGCGAAGCGTTCGGCGAGCCGGATCGCGAAGTACGGCTTGTCCGGCTGGATCGGCATCCAGGACTCGCCCGAGGACATCCGGCGGTGGCGGACCGAAATCCGGCGCGAGCTCGAAGCCCTCGACACCGCGCGGTCGGTCGACGACCTCGAGATCGCCAGCATGATCTGGTTCGTCATCACCGACACGGACATGGACCAGAGCCCGCTCGGCAAGGGCACCAACCTGCTCGTGGGCTCGCAGGCGCAGATCACCGACCAGCTCAAGCGGTACAAGGAAGCCGGGCTCACGATGCCGTTCCTGTGGCCGCCCTTCCAGGACGTCCCGGTCGCGAAGACCCTCGACGACATGAAACGCCTCAAGGAAGAAATCCTCCCCAAGATCGACGCGATGTGAAAGGGACCAGCATGTCCGAACTCGAAGGAAAGCGCGTCTTCGTCACCGGCTCCGGCGCGGGCATCGGCAAGGCGATCGCGGCGTTGTTCACCGAGCGCGGCGCCCGGGTGGTGATCAGCGACCTCGACTCCCTTTCGGCCAAGCAGACGGCCGACGAGCTCGGCGCCGCCGGTGTCGCCAACTGCGACGTCACCGACGAAACCCAGGTCCGGTCGGCGATCCAGCAGGCCGTCGACCTCCTCGGCGGTCTCGACGTCCTGGTCAACAACGCCGGTATCGAGGTGTCTTCGCCGCTGCTGCAGCAGTCGACGGAGAGCTTCGACAAGATCTTCGCGGTCAACGTGCGGGGCACGTTCGTGACGATGAAGGCCGCGACCCCGCACCTGCTGGAGTCCAAGGGCAACATCGTCAACATCGCCTCGATCGCGGGTATCGGTGGCAGCCCGCTGCTGGGTTCGTACTGCGCGACGAAGGCCGCGGTGATCCAGCTGACCCGGGTGGCGGCGGTCGAGATGCGCCCGGCGGGGATCCGGGTCAACGCGGTCTGCCCGGGCTTCGCGGACACGGCCATGGTCGAGCGCCTGGTCCCGGACTTCGAGGCGGCGACGCAGGTCCCGTTCGGCGACCTCGTCGCGGCCAAGCAGGGCCGCCTCGGCACCCCGCAGGACATCGCGGAGGTGGCGGCGTTCCTGGCGTCGGACCGGGCGAGCTGGATCACCGGCAGCCACTACGTCCTCGACGGCGGGCTGACGGCGTCGCTGGTCTGAGGTGGCCGGACGGGCCGGCGGCGCAGGTGCGGCCGCGCGATGGGCGGCGGCCGGTAGGCCACGTCGACCGGCCCGAGGTCGGTGGCGGGCGGGACGATCTCGTCGATCCGGTCGAGGAGATCGTCCCCGGCCGGCTTCCCGGCTCCCGCCAGCAGGTCGTCCAGCTGCTCCTCCGTGCGGGGGCCGATGATCGCCGAGGTGACCGCGGGGTGGGCGGTGACGAAGGCCAGCGCGAGGTGCCGCAGGGGCGTCCCCGCCTGCTCGGCGAGCGAGGTGAGCGTTTCGACGGCGGCGAGCTTGCGCGGGTCGGTCAGGTGCTCCGGCGCCCAGTGCAGGCGGCCGGCCGAGGCGGTTTCCTTGCGGTAGTGGCCGGTGAGCAGCCCCATCGACAGCGGGCTCCACACGAGCACGCCGAGCCCGTACCGGTCGCAGACCGGCAGGATTTCCTGCTCCGCACCGCGGTTGAGGATCGAGTAGTGCAGCTGCTCGGTGCGGAACCGCGCCAGGCCACGGCGTTCGGCTGTCCATTGTGCTTCGACGATCTCCGACGCCGGCAGGTTGGAATGCCCGATGGCCCGCACCTTGCCCGCACGCAGCAGGTCGGTCAGCGCGCTCAGCGGTTCCTCGATGTCGGTGCCGGGCTCGGGGTGGTGGAGCTGGTAGAGGTCGATGTGGTCGACGCCGAGGCGGCGCAGCGACCCTTCGACGGCGGCGACGATCCAGCGCCGCGAGTTGCCGCGCTCGTTCGGGCCGGGGCCCATCGGGCCGTTGCCCTTGGTGGCGATGACGACGTCGTCGCGGCGGCCGCGCAGGGCCTTGCCGAGGATGCGCTCGCCGGTGCCGTCGCCGCCGTAGACGTCGGCGGTGTCGACGGCGGTGATGCCGTGGTCGAGGGCCCGGTGGACGATGCGGACGCAGGCGTCGGGGTCGGGGTTGCCGTAGGGGCCGAACATCATCGTGCCCAGGGTGAACGTGCTGACCTGGATGCCGGTGCGGCCGAGGGGGCGGGTCTGCAAGGGAGGTCTCCGGTTGTCGGGTGCGGTGGGATGCCGGAGCACCCCACCGCGGCGAAGGTCAGCCCTGGTGTTCGGCGGCGACGTCGATGATCCAGGTGACGCCGAAGCGGTCGACCAGCATCCCGAACGCGGGCGCCCACGGGGCCGGGCCGAACTCTTCGACGACGGTCGCGCCGTCGGCCAGGCCCTTCCACACCGGGGAAACCTCGTCGACGGTCGTGCCGCGGACGGACAGGAAGAACGGCTCCTTCGTGATGGTGGTGCCGTTCTCGCGGCGGGTCGTGGGCGCGGCCGGGGCGGCCGGGCCGTCGGTGCCGGGAACGTCGTAGGCCAGCACGCTGAAGCCGTTGTCCGCGGTCACCTGGCCGAACACGACCTTGCCCGCGTCGGGCAGCTCGGCGGGCATGCCGAAGTCGCCGTAGGTGACGACGGTGACCTGACCGCCGAAGACCGACTGGTAGAACTCCAGCGCCTCGCGGGCCTGGCCGGTGAAGTTGAGGTGGGCGACAGCGGTGAGCGACATGTGTTCCGGACTTTCTCGAAGGGGTTCCGCCGCCGGCGGGTGCCGGCGACGAGAGCCACGATGGCAGGGGTAGCGGTCAGGGAACGTCCGCTTCTCGTGGCACCATGGGAGTCATGCCGATCGCGTCGTCGACGGTGACTTCGGGTCGCCTGCTCTCGCTGCTGTCCCTGCTGCAGGTCCGCCGGGACTGGCCGGGCGCGCTGCTCGCCGGCCGGCTGGGGGTCAGCGAACGGACCGTGCGCCGCGACGTCGACCGGCTGCGCGAGCTCGGCTACCCCGTGCAGGCGGTCAAGGGGCCGGAGGGCGGCTACCGGCTCGAAGCCGGCGGCCGGATGCCGCCGCTGCTGTTCGACGAAGAGCAGGCGGTCGCGCTCGCGGTGGCGTTGCGGATCGCGGTCGGCACGGGCGCGGGGATCGAGGAGGCGGCCGCCCGGGCGCTGGCCACGGTCCGCCAGGTGCTGCCGGCGCGCCTGCGGCAGCGCGTCGACCAGCTGGAGATCACCGCGGCCGGACGGGACACGCAGGTCGGCACCGACGTCCTGCTGGCGTTGAGCTCGGCCATCCGGGCCACCGAGGAAGTGCGGTTCGACTACGACTCGCCGTCGCGCCCGGCCGAGGGCGGGCCCCCGCGCCGGGTGCAGCCGCACCACCTCGTGGTCCGGAGTGGACGGTGGTACCTGGTCGGCTGGGACGCCGTCCGGGCGGACTGGCGGACCTACCGCGTCGACCGGCTGCGGCTGCGGGTGCCGAACGGGCCGCGGTTCACCCCGCGGGAGGTGCCGGGCGGCGACGTCGCCACGTTCCTCGCCGCCCGGTTCAAGGGCTCCGACACCGCCGACGCGTGGCCGTGCCAGGGCGAGGTGGTCCTCGACCTGCCGATCGCCGACGTCGCGCCGTTCGCCGGCGACGGCGTCGCCGAGGCAGCCGGCCCCGGGAAGACCCGGCTGCGGACCGGCTCCTGGTCGTGGCCGGCGCTGGCCGCGAGCCTCCTGCGGTTCGGCTGCGACGTCGCCGTGACCGGCCCACAGGAGCTGCGGACCGCCTTCGCCGAACTGGCCGGCCGGGCGGCGGCAGCCGCTCAGCCCCGGTCACCGAGTCCGGCAGGCCGGGGTCGATGTCGTTGACGCAGGCGCCGGTGGCACCCGAGGCGCACACCGGAGATGGTGTCCGGTGCCCTGTCGCCGCGGCCTGCCTCCAGGACTGCCCCGACGGCCGGTCCGCCGCCCGGCGATCGGTGCTACACCCTCCCTGGGAGGGAGGCACGATGAGGCACATCCCGGCCGCCCAGGCTCAGCGCTCTGCCGGAGGCCACGGTCCCCGGACCGAGGCCGCCCGCCCGCACGCGTTGCTGACCGCGTTGCAGACCGCCGCCGGGAACCGGGCGACCACGTCGTTGCTGGCGGCTGTGCAGCGGCAGTCGCACAGCCGTGCGGCGGCCCCCGATCCGCCGGGCGTCGAGCACGGGCTCGGCGTCGCCACGCCGGGGCTGGACATCCAGGCCGGTCCGCTGGGCGCCGAAGCCGACCTCACCCCGGAGCTGGTCAACCAGTTCCGGCGGAACAAGGCGGACGTCGTGGCGTTCGTGGCGCGGTACCGGGCACTGGCCGAGGAGGAGCAGCGGACGTCCGGGGTGCCTGCCGCGTTCACGCTGGGGCAGATGGGACTGGAAACCGGGTGGCGGCTGGAATCCCCGTTCACCGGGCACAACCTGTTCGGGGTGACCTCCCGCGAGGACCGCCCGGAGGACCAGTGGGCCTACCAGCCGACCACGATCCGGGTGCCCTCGCGCACCTTCGAATCCCGCGACCTGCGGCCGGCGCGGCGCGGGGGACGGGTCATCCGGGCGGACCGGGTCGTCCGGCCGGCCGACGGCTCCGACCCGTTCCGCCGCACCGGGGACCACTGGGAGTACACCGCGCTGCGGCCGTTCCGGGTGTACCCCGGCGAGGCCGCCGCGGTGGCCGACCACACCTCCCTGCTGCACCACCGCATCTACACGGCGGCGTGGGCGCGGGCCGACGAGCCGGCGCTGTTCGCCCGGGCCGTCGCGGAGGCGGGCTACGGCGGCCACAACTCGAGCCGCAACCCGAACGTCGTGGCGGGCTACCGCGCGGAACTGCTCGCCGCGATCCGGCTCGCCGAGGGCGCTGCCGCACTGTGGGACCGCCGCCCCGCCGTCGCACGGGAAGCCGACCTGTGGTGGCGGACCGAAGGCCTGCCACGGGAACGTGAGCGACGGCGGCGCGAGCACCGCGTGCGCTGAACGGCTGAACCCCGGTGCGCCCGGCCACCGCCGGTGCCAGGCTGGTCAGGCCCGTCGCCGGGGGAAGGGGACTGCCGATGGACACCGCCGAGCCGCTGCCGTACCCGTTCGGCGACGCGGTCGCGCTGGAACCGCACGCCCGCTTCGAAGACCTGAGGCGGCGCGACGGGCCGGTCCGCGTCACGATGCCCTACGGCGGCGACGCCTGGCTGGTGACCCGGTACGAGCAAACGAAGTTCGTCCTCTCCGACCCCCGCTTCTCGCGCGCGGCGGCGGCCGGCGCCGACGTGCCGCGGGGGCGGCCGGGCTTCGAGCCCGCGGGGAACCTGCTGTGCATGGATCCGCCGGAACACGGGCGGATCCGGTCGCTGGTCGCGAAAGCCTTCACCGTGCGCCGGGTCGAAGCGCTGCGGCCGCGCGTGCGGGAAATCGCCGACGGGCTGCTCGACCGGATGGTCGCGGCCGGCCCGCCGTCGGACTTCGCCGCGGCCGTGGCGTGGGAGCTGCCGGTGCAGGTGATCTGCGAGCTGCTCGGCGTCCCGCTCACCGACCGCGAGCTGGTGCGCCGGTGCACGGAAACCATCGTGGCCGTGGGCGGGGACGTCACGCCCGCGGACGTCGCCGGCGCGCGCGACCGGCTCGCGGCCTGCCTGACCGGCCTGATCGCCCGCCGGAAAGCCGAACCGGCGGACGACCTGCTGACCGCCCTGGTGGCCGCCCGCGACGACGGCGACCGCCTCACCGACCGCGAACTGCTCATGCTCGGCATCGCCCTGCTGGCCGGCGGCCACGAGACGACCGCGAGCCAGATCGGCAGTTTCGCCTACCAGCTGCTGTCCCAGCCCGACCAGTGGCGCACGCTGGCGGCCGACCCGGAGCTGGTCCCGGCCGCCGTCGAGGAACTGCTGCGGTTCGTGCCCCTGGTGACCGTCGCCGACCTGGCCCGCATCGCCACCGAGGACCTCGAGCTCGGCGGCCGCCCGATTCGCGCGGGGGACGCGGTCCTCGTCCAGCTGGATTCGGCGAACCGCGACGCGCAGGTGTTTTCGCACCCCGCGCAGCTGGACTTCGGCCGGAAGGCCAACCACCACCTCGCGTTCGGCTTCGGCGTGCACCACTGCATCGGCGCGCCCCTGGCCCGCCTGGAGCTGCGCGTGCTCTTCGGCACGCTGGTCCGGCGGCTCCCGGGATTGCACCTCGCGGTGGCGGCGGGGGAGGTCGAATGGTCGGCCGACCGCCTGATCCGGGGCGTCCGGGCGCTGCCGGTCGCCTGGTGAGCGCCTAGCGGGCCGGGACGATCGGGTAACCGGTCGCGGCGACGAGGCCGGCGACGGCGGCCAGGGTGGTGGCGGGGTTGAGCGCGCTCACGACGGCCGGGGTCACCGGCTGCCCGGCGTAGAAGTGCCGCACCGCGTCGAGATTGACCGGTGTTTCGTAGTAATCCTGCGCCCAGTCTTGAAACGCTTCGGGCCTGCGGTCGGTCAGCAGGGCGAACAGCCAGCCGGCGCCGTCGTCGCCGCCGGGGGGAAATTCGATGGTCCCGTGCCGCCAAACGGTGTCCGTGTGCTCGCGCCACAGACAGACCGTGACGTACGGCGTGCCGAATTCGTCGCAGAACGCCGGATCCGTCACCCCGTCCCGGAAAACGCCGGGCAATTCGTCGAGGACACCGGGCCAGGGCTCCTCATCGTCGGTGGCGTAGGGACTCATCGGCGACTCGTGGTCGAAGCCGCGCAGGCAGGCGCCTGCGGCGGTGAAGAGGATGGAGTACTCGTTGCCCGAGCCGTCCCGCATGGACGCGAGCTCGGCACCGGGCGCCCAGGCGGGGTGGTAGTGGTGGTACCGGTCTTCACTGCCGGGATCCAGGACGACATCGAGGGCGGCCAGCGCGCGGCACAGGGCACGCAGGGCGGGGACGGCGGGCAGGGCACCGGCGATGTCGTACACGGTCACGGCGACATCCAAGCAGACGGCCGGGAACTGCCGGGCCGGCGTCGGCGCTGTGCGTAACAGGGGGATGTGAGCGGGCGACTTCCAGCGGAGCGGTCACGGCGGGTGACGCAGGAGCGGGAGTTCGCTGGCGTGGTGTTCTACCCCGGATTGCGGTGAGTGGTGTGGCGACGATTCAGCTGCGGGAGCAGGAGACCCGGCCGGATGGGTCGTTGGTGGTGCGGGTGGTCTACCCGGACAGTTCGGAGTTCGAGGTCGCGGTGGCCGATCCGGCGTCGGAGGCGGACGAGGAGCTGCTGGCGTGGTATTTCGAGCGGCATCTGCGGTTTCCGTTCCTGGATTGGGACAAGCGTGCCGCGGCGGTGAAGCTGCTCGATCGGTACGGCCGCGAGCTGTTCGCGCAGGTGTTCGCGGGTGAACCGGGTGAGGGGTACCGGTCGTTCCGGAAGGTGGGGTTCGACGGGTGCCGGATCGAGGTGACCGGCGGTACCGGGATGCATCGGCTGCACTGGGAGGCGTTGGCCGACCCGGCGCTGGATTCCCCGGTGGCGTTGCGGGTGCCGATCACCCGGCGGGTGGACCGCAATCCGCCGCGGTTCGACCTGCCGGGGCCGCGGCCGACGTTGAACATCCTGGTGGTGACGGCTCGGCCGGATGGTGCGGGTGATGTGGGGTACCGGACGGTGTCGCGGCCGCTGGTGACCGCCATGCACCAGTCCCCGCTCCGGGTCACCATCGATCTGGTGCGGCCCGGTACCTGGCGGGCGCTGCGGGAGCACCTGGCCGCCACGCGGGACCGGCACGGCACGGGCTGGTACCAGCTGATCCACTTCGACCTGCACGGCGCTTTCGCCGATCACGCGGCGATCGCCGCGGGACACGCGAACGGCCGCTTCCTGTTCGCCGGCCGGGAGGCGTTCGAGGGCAGGCGGGGGTTCCTGTTCTTCGAAACCGCGGCCACCGGGACGGCGGATCCGCGGTCGGCGGAGGAGATCGCGGGCCTGCTGGCGGAGCACCGGGTGCCGATGGCGGTGCTGAACGCGTGCCAGTCGGCGATGGCCACGGCGACCGAGGCCGCGCTGGCCCAGCAGCTGGTGCAGGCCGGGGTGCCGGTCGTGGTCGGGATGGCGTATTCGGTGACGGTGACGGCTGCGGAACTGTCGATGCCGCAGCTGTACCGGCGGCTGGTCGAGCACGAGAACCCGGATGTGGCGTTGCAGGCCATGCGCCGTGCGCTGCGCGACAGCCCGGACCGGTGTGGCTATTTCGACCAGACGCTGCCGTTGCAGGACTGGGTGCTGCCGGTGGTGTTCCAGCAGCAACCGGTGCGGCTGGCGTTGCGGGAGATGACCGATCCGGAAACCGAGGTGTTCTACGCCCGCCAGGACCGGGTCGATCGCGAGCCGGAGCCGGAGTACGGGTTCCTGGGCCGGGACTTGGACATCCAGGCGATCGAACACGCCCTGCTGGTGGACGACGCCCGGAACCACCTGCTGGTGCGGGGGATGGCCGGTGCAGGGAAGTCCACGTTGCTGCGTCATGTGGGCTGGTGGTGGCAGCGCACCGGGCTGGTCGACCAGGTTTTCGCCTTCAGTTTCGAGGATCGGGCGTGGACGGCGAACCAGATGGTCCGCACGATCGCCCAGCAGTTGTGGGGTCCGGTCGAGTTCGCGCGGTGGGACCAGCTGTCGGAAACCGCCGGCCGCGCCCGGGTCGCGCAGGCCCTGCGGGCGTCGCGGCACCTGCTGGTGATCGACAACGCCGAATCGATCACCGCCGGCCCCGCCGCCATCCCGCACGCCCTCAACCAGGACGAGCGTGACCAGTTGCGTGGCTGGATCCGGCAGCTGCGGGGCGGTCGCACGCTGGTCGTCTGGGGATCGCGGGAAGCCGAGACCTGGGTGGCCGCGGACAGTTTCGCCGGCAACGTCCACCAGCTGGGCGGGCTGGACCCGCAAGCGGCGTCCGCGTTGACCGATCGCATCCTGACCCGCTTCGGCGTCACGCACTACCGCGATGACGCCGGACACCGCGACGCGCTGAACCAGATCATCAAGCTGCTCGAGGGCTACCCGCTTCCGCTGGAAGTCGTCCTCCCCGCCCTGGCCACCACACCACCGGCCACGGTCCTGGAGGAACTCACCGCCGGCGGCCACACCGCGGATCCGGCCGGGCTGATCCAGGCCGCCATCGAGTACAGCCACGGCAAACTCGACCCCGCGCTCCAGCACTCCCTGCTCCTGCTCGCCCCCTTCACCGCCACCATCCCCGCGGGCGACGTCCTCGCCGGCTACCAGGAGCTGCTCGCCGGCCTCGAACCCGACGACGATCCTTGGGGCCCGCTCGACCTGCCCGCCGCACTCGACGCCGCGACCGGCCTCGGCCTGGCCATCCCGCACCCCGAACTCGAGCCGCTCAGCCAGGTCGTCCCCGTCCTGCCGTACTTCCTGCGGCAACGGCTCCGCGAGCACCCGCGGTGGAAGGACGCCACCGAATTCGCGCACGGCCATTTCTACGCCCAGCTCGGGCTCAACTTCCACGGCTTGCTGACCGGCACCGACCCCCAGCAGCGACGCGTGGGGCAAGCGGTCACCGCCGCGAGCTACGCCAATCTGAGCGCCGCCAGCAGTTACGCCGCCCACCACGGCCTCCCCGTCCTGCCCGCGCTCTGCGCCGTCGAGGAACTGCTCGACCAGTTGCAGCAGCACGAAGCCCGGTTGCAGTGGTTGAGCGACATCATCGCCACCATCACCGAGGCCACGCCCGATTCCGTCGAACTCCCCGAGTTCCTCCACCTTGCCGGGATGGCGGCGCAGGAGCTGCGGCGGTTCGGCGAGGCCGAACGCCATTACGGGCGGGCCCTCAGCCTGAAGCTGGAATCCGGCAACCGGCACAGCGCCGCGACCACCTACGGTCAGCTCGGCAGGGTCGCGCAGGACCAGCGGCGGTTCGGCGAGGCCGAACGCCACTACCAGCAGGCGCTCGACCTGTTCCTGGAGTTCGACGACCGGTACGGCGCCGCGCGTACCTACCACAATTTCGGCACCGCGGCGCAGGAGCTGCGGCGGTTCGACGAGGCCGAACACCGCTACCGGCGGGCCCTCGACCTGAAGCTGGAGTCCAATGACCGCGACAGCGCCGCGACCACCTACCACCAGCTCGGCATGGTGGCGCAGGACCAGCGGCGGTTCGACGAGGCCCAACGCCACCTCCAGCAGGCTCTCGACCTGAAGCTGGAGTTCAACAACCGGTACGGTGCCGCGAGCTCCCACCACGAGCTGGGCGTCGTGGCGCACGAGCTGCAGCGGCTCGGCGAGGCCGAACGCCACTACCAGCAGGCGCTCGACCTGTTCCTGGAGTTCGACGACCGGCACGGTGCCGCGAGCTCCTACCACCAGCTCGGCATGGTGGCGCATGAGCTGCGGCGGCTCGACGAGGCCGAGCGCCACCTCCAGCGTGCCGTCGACCTGAAATTGGAGTTCGACGACCGGCACGGTGCCGCGAGCTCCTACCACCAGCTCGGCGTCGTGGCGCAGGCGCGGCAGCGGTTCGACGAGGCCGAGCGCCACTACGAGCATGCCATTGACCTGAAGCTGGAGTTCGACGACCGGCACGATGCCGCGAGCTCCTACCACCAGCTCGGCGTCGTGGCGCAGGCGCGGCAGCGGTTCGAGGAGGCCGAACGCCATTACCGGCAAGCTCTCGAAGCCTTCCGCGAAGCCGGGGATGATCGGAGCGCGTCCGCGGTGACGACGTCGTTGAGCCGGCTGCTGGCGGAGACCGGACGCCACGACGAAGCCTTTGCCATGGCTGTCGACGCCGCCGTGAGCTGGCAACGCCTGACCGGCCAGTTCGACCCCGACGACCTGGCGCTCGTCGCCGCGGAACGGCGGCACGTCGGCGACGACCTCGTCCGCCAGATCCTCGACGACCTCGGCGAACCGGTGCCGGACGAGCTGACCGAGGCGATCTCCCCGGAATGATCCGGCGGCCGGTCCGCCGTGCCGCGGGCGACCCCGGCCGTACCGACCGGATGGTATGTTGGCCCGGTGATCGATGTGGCGCGCCGGACCTGGCGATTCCTCGAGCCCTACCACGGAATGATCTACTTCGCCCCGGAAGCCGTTGCCGCCTACGGCAAACTCGGGCTCCGCGGCCGGGCCGGCTACTTCGCGTCGAGGTCCGCGGCCCTCGGCGTGGTTCCCGCGCCGGTCGTCGTCGCCACCTTCTACAACTTCAACCCCGCGCTCGTCGCCGAGTCCATCGCCGACGCCTGGTCCGCGACCGACCCGGCCGCCGTCCTCGAAGCCCGCTACGCGGCCGCCGACCAGGCCCTGCGGGGCACGCTCGGCGACGCCATCGACTCACCCGAGATGCACCGGGCCGCCACCCTCCTTCGCGCGGCGGCCGAAACAGTCGCCGGCGATGTCACCGGCCGGCCCCTGTTCGCCGCCCACGCGGCCCTTCCGTGGCCGGCCGAGCCCCACCTGGTTCTGTGGCACGCGCAGACCCTGCTGCGGGAGTACCGCGGTGACGCCCACGTCGCCGCCCTGCTGACAGCCGGGCTGAACGGCATCGAAGCCCTCGTCACCCACGCCGCCTCCGGGGCCGTCCCGGCCGAAACCCTGCGCACCTCCCGGGCGTGGTCCGAGGACGAGTGGAACGCAGCCGTCAACGGCCTCCGTGCGCGGGGCTGGCTCACCGACGATGCCGATCCGGCGTTCACCCCCGACGGCACGGCCCGCCGTGCGGACATCGAGAAGGCGACCGACGAGAACAGCGTGACGCCCTACGCGCACATCGGGGAGTCCGCCTGCGCCGAGCTGCAGACCCTGGTGCGGCCGTTCAGCCGGGCCCTTTCCGAGAAGCTCATGCCGTGGGCCCTCTCGCGGTACTAGCGGCGGTCAGCAGGGCGGCCGGTAGTCCACTCCCGGGAAATAGGCGTCCCACTCCTGCCGGGTGATCGACGGCCGGGCGATTTCGCAGGCCCGGGCCGCCGCGCGGGCGGGGTCGGTTTCCCACAGCAGCGCCACGTGGTCGTCGCCGGCGGTGGCCAGGAGGTGGCCGTCCGGGCTGAACGTCACCCACTCGACCGCGCCCGTGTGGCCGGTCAGCGTGGCCGACAGCGCCGGGGTCTGGCGAGTGATGTCCCACAGGCGCACCGAGTGGTCGTAGCCCGCCGAAGCCAGCCAGTGCCGGTCCGGGCTGTACGCCAGGGATGTCACGACGTCGGTGTGTCCGGAAAGGACGGCCGGGCGGGCCGGGCCGGTGGTGGGCCACAGGCGGACCGTGCGGTCGTCGCCGCCGGAGGCGACGGTCCGGCCGTCGCGGCTGAAGGCGACCGTCACCACCAGGTCGGTGTGGCCGGTGAGCACCGCCCGTTCCACCGGGCGGGCCGGGTCGCCGACGTCCCACAGCCGTACCGTCCGGTCGTCGCCGCCGGACGCCAGCAGCCGGCTGTCCGGGCTGAACGCCACCGCCTTGACGTTGCGCTCGTGGGTGGTCAGCGTCGGCAGCTCGACCGGCGCGGCCGGCACGCGCACGTCCCACAGCCGCACGGTGTGGTCGTAGCTGGCCGTCGCCAGCGTGCGGCCGTCCGGCGCGTACGCCAGTGAATAGATCGAGTCCCGGTGGCCGGTGAGCACGGCCAGCTGAGCCGGGTGCGCCGCGTCGCGAAGGTCCCACAGCCGGACCGTGCGGTCGCGGCCCGCCGTCGCCAGGACCTTGCCACCGGGGTCGAACGCCACCGCGTGGACGGCGTCGGTGTGGCCGGTGATCGTCGCCAGCAGCGCCGGGTGGGCGGGATCCGCGAGGCTCCACAGCCGCACGCGGTGGTCGGCGGCGGCGGTCGCGAGCAGCCGGCCGTCCGGGCCGAAGGCGGCCGCGTCGACTTCCTGCGGGTGACCGAGCGGGATGGTGACCGCGCTGACCAGGGCGTCCCGGTTGCCGGGCGTGGGACGGAGGCGGTAGGCGGCCAGCGCCAGTTGCGCGGCCAGCGCCGGGTTTCCGGCCCGGAGCGCGATGGCCTCCTCGGCGACCTGCTGGGCCAGCACCGTGTCCCGTTGCGCGGTGACCAAGCCGGTGGCCCGGAGCGCGGCGACCGTCGCCACCGTGGTCGCCCCCAGCAGCGCGGCCAGCAGGACGACCAGGGCGCGCAGCAGCCGGGACCGGCGCCGCGAGGCGGACAGCTGCGCGGACTCGGCGGCCAGGCCGGCGTCGAGGAAGGCGCGTTCGCGTGCGGTGAGCGCGGTGCCGGCGAGCTCCCGCGCCCGCGCGAGGCGGGTGCCGCGGTAGAGGGTGTCCGGGTCGCGCCGCAACGACTCCCACACCGCGGCGTCGCCGGAGAGCTGCCGGTGGATCCGCAGCGCCTCGCGGTCGGCGGCCAGCCACTCGCGCAGCCGCGGCCAGTGCTTGATCAGCGCCTCGTGCGTGACCTCCACGGTGTCGTGGTCGACGGTGATCAGGCGGGCGGCGGTGAGGGCGTCCAGCACGGCCCGGACGGTCGCGGTGTCGTCCAGTTCCGAGCGGGCGACGCGGCGCTTGGTGTCCTCGGTGCCTTCGCCCAGCGCGGTGAGCCGCAACAGGATCTGCCGGGCCATCGCCCGCTGAGGCTCGTCGAACCCGGCGTAGGCGTGCTCGGCGGTGCGGGCGAGGGCGTGCCGGACGCCGCCGGTCTGCTCGTAAGCGGCCACGGTCAGGGCCATGCCCTGGCGGCGGTGCCAGGTCTCCAGCAGCGCGTGCGAAATCAGCGGCAGCGCGCCGGGCTGGTCGGCCGCCTCCGCGACCAGGCGCGCCACCAGCTCGCTTTCGACGGTGTACTGCGCCGCGGCGGCCGGCTTGACGATGGCCTCCCGCAGCTCGCCGGGGCTCAGCGGCCCGACCAGGACCTGCCCGGCGCCGAGCGCGGGCTCGAGTTCGGGGTGGCGGGCGCAGTGGGCGAAGAAGTCCGATCGCACGCCCAGCACCACCCGGGCCTGGCTGCGCGACGCCGTCGCCGCGTGCGTGAGAGCCGTCGTGAACGCCTGTCGTTCCGCGGCGTCGGCGCACAACGTGAACAGCTCTTCGAACTGGTCGACCACCAGCAGCAGCTCGGTGCCCGCCGGATGCCCGGCGAGAGCCTGCCGGACGCGCAGGTGCACGGCCGCGGGATCGTCGGTGAACTCCCGGTGCAGCGCCGTCGCGGATGCGCCGGTGAACGCGGCCAGCCGCAGCGCGCACTCCTCGATCGGCGACGCACCGGGGGTGAAGGTCACGGCCGGCCGGGTGCCGGTGCCGGCCAGGCCCGCGTGCAGCAGCGAGGACTTCCCGGAGCCGGACGCGCCCAGGACGGCGACCAGCCGGTGCTGCCGCACCCGGCCGAGCAGCGTTTCGAGCAGGGCCGCGCGGCCGAAGAACCGGTCGGCGTCACCGGTCCCGAACGCCGACAGCCCGAGGTAGGGCGGCCGGAGCGCACCGGGATCGGCGTGGCCGGCCGGGGTGAGCAGGGCCCTGGTTTCGCGCCAGCGCTGCTCCCATCCGGCCGGATCGCCGCCGCAGGCGCGGACGTAGGCGAGGGTGACGGCCAAGCTGGGCAGCGTTTTCCCGCCGGCGGCATCCGACAGCGTCGTCACCGAATAGTGGGCATCGCGCGCCAAGCGCCGGTAGGGCGGATTGCCGGCGGATTCACGCAGTTTCCGCAGCTCGCGGGCGAACGAGGGCAGCGGTTCGTCCCCCGTGGCGAGCGGACGTTCCGGTCGCGGCATCGGGCCTCCCCTCCCGGCGCCCATTGTCCGGCGGTTGGTTGTCCGTTGTCACGCCGTCGGCGCCGGACAACCCGAATGCCCTAGGTCTGGATTCCTGGCCCGCACCGAGGGGGGCCGGAACCACGCACCGATCCGGTTCGCGCGCATTTCCGGGAAGAAGGGGAAACTCCATGCTGAAACGTTTGCTGTATTCGATCGCCGGCCTGGCCGCCGCCGGCGCGGTCGTGGCGCCGGCGACAGCGGCCGCGGCGCCGGCCGGCCCGCAGGCATTCATGGCGCAGTCCAGGGCCGCGGGACTGACCGGCGAGCAGGCAACCTGGCTGCAGGCCGAAGCCGAGCGCTACCTGGCCGCGATGGGCGGCAAGCAGGTGGCGCCGAACCGCATCGAGGTCGAGGGCCGGGCGGAGGTGTCGATCGCGCTCCCCGGCGACGCGCACCCGCGTGACCTGAGCGGCCGCGGCGCCGCGACTCTGGCCGGTCCCTGCGACGGCGGCACGGCCTACCGCCATTTCTGCGCGTACCAGCACCAGTTCGGGACCGGAACGCAGATCGACATGTTCAGGTGCGCCGACTACCCCCTGCCCAACTGGGTCGGCTTCGGCTCGTGGGGCAACAACCAGACCCCCGGGACGGTCGCGGTGTTCTGGGGCAAGGTGTGGCCGTACGACAGCAGCACGGCGCCGTCGAACGACCAGTCCTACGACTGGACACCGGTCTGGACCGTGACGAACTGCTGACGATCAGGTGAGACCGGGGGGAATACGGCGGCGGTGCTGGTCCGAGAGCTGTCGGACCAGCACCGCCGCACCGGGTTCAGCGACCGGTCACGCCGCCTGCTCCACGGCGGTCGGCGCCGGAAGGCCGGCCAGGATCCGGTACTGCGCCTCGAAAGCGGCCAGCACGCCGTCGATGTCGTGCCGCGCCACGATCGCGCGGGACGCTTCACCCATCCGGGCCCGCCGGTCCGCGTCCGCGGCCAGGTCGGCGATCCAGCGCGAGATCGTGGTGATCGCGCCCGGTTCGAACAGGTAGCCGTTCTCGCCGTGGCGGACCAGGTGGGGGAGGGCCAGCGCGTCGGCGGCGATCACCGGGAGGCCCGCGGCCATCGCCTCCATCGTGGCGAGGCTCTGCAGCTCCGCCGTGCCGGGCATGCAGAACACGTCGGCCTCGGCGTAGCGGCGCACGAGCTCCGCGTCGGACACGAACCCGTGGAACGCCGCCCGCACGCCCAGTTCGGCGGCGAGGGCCTCCAGTTCCCGGCGGCGGGTGCCGTCGCCGACGAGGTCCGCGCGGACGTGCGGGAGCGGGGCCAGCGCGCGCAGCAGCTGGTCGACGTTCTTCTCCGCGTCGAGCCGGCCCACGAACAGCACCGACATCGGCCCCTCGGCCGGCCGGGCCGCCGGGGCCGCGTAGTGGGCGAGGTCGATGCCGCAGGACACGACCTCGGCCGGCCGGCCGAGCCCGATGCCCGCGAGGACCTCGGCCGCGCGCGGGGTCGGCGTGGTGACGATGCGGGCGTGGCGGTAGACGCGCACGAGGTCCTTCCACGCCCAGCGGGCGAGCGCGTCCTGCACCCGGCGGGGGAACGGGGTGTAGCCGAGGAGGTTGTCCGGCATGAAGTGGTTGGTGGCCATGCCGGGAACGTTGCGCTCGACGGCGGTGGCGAGCAGGGCGCGGCCGACGCCGAAGTGGGCTTGGACGTGGACGACGTCCGGGCGCACCCGGTCCAGGATCGCGGCGGCGGCCGTCCGGGCGCGGCCGGGGGTGCAGAACCGGTACTCGCCGTGGAAGGGGATGGCGCGCGAGCGGATCCGGTGGATCGTGTAGCCGTCGCGCCGCTCGGTGCGGGCCGGACCGTCGCCGGACGGGCAGGCGACGTGGACGTCGTGGCCGCGGCCGGCGAGCCCGCGGGCCAGGCGCTCGGCGAAGAACGCCGCGCCGTTGATGTCGGGCGGGAACGTGTCGGCGCCGATCAGGACGCGAAGGCCGGTCGGTGGCACGGGATTCTCCTCGGGTTTCGGTGGGACCTCGGGAACGGCACCGGCGAGCACGCGCACGCCGGCGAGCGCGACGACCGCGGCGAACGCGGCCGCCGGTGGCGGGACTTCGCCGTAGGCCAAGGCGGCCACGGCGACGGCGGTGAGCGGATCGAGCACGGTCGCCGTGCCGACGACGACCGCGGCCGGCCCCGCGGCATACGCGCGGTGCAGCAGCACACCGCCGGCACCGAGCAGCAGCAGGGCCTGCCCGGCCAGCAGCGCGGCCGTGGCGGGCGGCTGCGACGCGGCCGCGTGCACGACCGACGAGCCGAGTCCGAAGAGGACGGCCGCGGAAGCGGCCGTCGCGGCACAACCGGCCCGGGCGAACCACCCGAGGGCCGCCAGCACGAACCCGGTGACGGCCACGCCTTCGGCCGTGCCGGCGCCGATCGCCGCGGCCGGAGCGGCCGAAGCGGCGAAGGCCACGAACCCGGCCACCCCCGCCACCACGAGCCCGACCGCGGCCACGACCCGGCGGGTGCGGGCCCGCGGTCCGAAGAGGACGGTCAGGACGAGGCTGAACACGCCGAGCGGCTGGACGACCGGAAGCGGCGCCAGCGCGAGGGCGACGAGGTGCAGGAGGCCGGCCCCGGCCGCGAGCCCGGTGGCCGCCCACCAGCCGGGGGAACGCAGCAGCCGGGAGAGGGTGCGCAGGCCGGGCGCGCGGTCGACGGCGAGACCGGCGACTTCGGTGTGCTGCCGGGTCGCGGCCACGGCGAACAACGCGGCGGCGACGAGGGCGCAGGCGATGGCGACGGCGGTCATCGGGCGGCCTGCCGGGTGTCCGCCGCGGGCGTTTCGGTGCCGGTCTGCGCGCGAGCTGCGGGTGGCTGGACCCGCCGCGCTTCAGCCGCCCGGGCCGCCGCGCGCCGCAGTGCCATCGCCGTTGTCACGACGATCGAGAACTCCGCCAGCAGCGCCGCGCGCTCGAACAAGCCGCCCGGCAGCCACGTGACCACCTGCGCCATCCCGAACGCGGCCGCCGTCACCACACCCGCGACCGCGCCCCGCCGGAGCGCGCGTGCCGCCGTCCGCCAGGCCGGCTCGGTCCGCAGCCGGGCGCTCAGCGTCCAGGCCGCGAGCGGCAAGCTGGCGAACAGCACCGCGCCGCCCGCGCGGTGGATCTCGCCGGACACCGTCGGGGCCGCCGCGTCGAGGTTGCTCCGGAAGAGCAGCACCACCGCGATTCCCGCCGTCCAGCACCAGAACAACGTGCTCACCAGCGGGTCGCGGGGCAGCGCCGCCCACCGGGCCGCGGCCGCGAGCGCCGCCGCGGTGGCGAGCAGCAGCAGGAGGGCGAGCGTGAACAGCAGCCGGCCGCCGCGGTGCCAGGCGTAGTCGCTGACCGGGTCGCGCCAGGGGTCGACGTGGCCGGCGAGCCCGAACGTCAGGACGGCGATGATCGCCTGCGCGGCGGTCGCCGTGACCAGGGTCAGCGTCGGCGCGAGCGCGGTCCGTGGAGTCACCCTTCAGACGGTGTCGCCCGTCCATGAGAGTTCGGTGAAGATCGCGCGGGGTTTCCTTAAGAAGCGGCCAGCGGGAAGACGAGGTCGAACCGGGCGCCGCCGCTCTCGGCGCGCGCGGCCGAGACCCGGCCGCCGTGCTGGGTCACGACCTGTTCGACGATCGCCAGCCCGAGCCCCGAACCCGGCAGCGCGCGGGCGGTGTCGGCCCGGTAGAACCGCTCGAACACGTGCGCCAGGTCCGCCTCGGGCACCCCCGGCCCCTCGTCGTCGACGCGGACGCGCACCGCGCCGCCGCCGGCCGACATGGTCACCCGGACCGTGCCGCCCGGCGGTGACCACTTGGCGGCGTTGTCGAGCACGTTGAGCACCGCCCGCTCGACCGCGGCCGGGCGCACGAGCACGTCGGCCTCGGCCAGCTCGGCCTCGAACGACACCGCCGGCCACCGCGACCGGGTGCGTTCGACGGCCGAGGTGACGATGTCGGCCAGTGCCAGGCGCTCCTCGGCTTCGGTCGGCCGTTCACCGGTGGACAGGTCGACCAGCTCGCCGATCAGCGCGGTCAGCTCGACGGCCTGGGTGTCGAGGTCGGTCAGCAGCCGGGACCGGTCTTCGGCAGGCAGCTGCCGGCCGGGGTTGGCGTCGGCGTGGATCAGCAGCTCGATGTTGTTGCGCAGGCTCGTCAACGGCGTCCGCAGCTCGTGCCCGGCGTCCTCGACCAGCCGCCGCTGCTCGTCGCGGGACCGGCTCAGCGCGCCGAGCATCGCGTTGAACGCCGTGGCCAGCCGGCCGATCTCGCCGCTCGCGGTGACGTCGATGGCCGCCGACAGCTCCTGCGTGCGCGCCACGTTCTCGGCGGCGGAGGTGAGCTCGTCGACCGGCTGGAGCGCCGAGCGGGCGATCGCCCGGCCGGCCGCCGTGGCGCCGAGCACCCCGGCGGCGGACACCACCAGCAGCCAGAAGCCCAGCCGGCCCAGGCTGTCTTCGACGTCCTCGGAGTCCTGGGCGACCTGGACGGTGCCCCCGCCCGGCCGCGCGGCCGTCCACATGCGGAACCGGTCCTCGCCGCGGTGGATGTTGGCCGCCCGGCTGACGGTGAACAGCCCTTCCGGCGCCGGGGGCGGAAGATCCGTGATCGGGCCCGCCGTTCCGGTGACCTGGCCGGCGGCCGAGCCGAACTGGACGGTCAGGCTGCGGTTCCGGTCGGGCCCGGGCTCGGCGGTGGAGCGCAGGGTCGAGAGCGCTTCCGCCGGCGAGGCGGCTTTCGCGGCGAGCTGGGCGTAGGACTGCAGCCGGGCGTCGAACTGGTCGTAGAGGTCGGCGCGGGTGATGCCCCAGGAGATCGCCGACACCGTCACCACGGCGAGCGCGACCGCGGTCGCCACCAGGACGCCGAGCCGGGCGCGCAGGGACAGCGTCTTCCAGCGGCGCCGCTTCACAGCGGCTCCTCGCGCAGCACGTAACCGACGCCGCGCACGGTGTGCAGCAGCCGGGACCCGCCTTCGGCTTCCAGCTTGCGGCGCAGGTAGCTGACGTAGACGTCGAGCCCGTTGGACGCGGCGCCGAAGTCGTAGCCCCACACGTGCTCGAACATGACCGAGCGGGTCAGCACGATCCGCGGGTGGTGCAGGAACGTCTCGAGCATCGCGAACTCGGTCCGGGTCAGGTGCAGCGCGCGGCCGCCGCGGAAGACCTCGCGGGTCGCCGGGTCGAGGGTGACGTCGGCGAACCGCAGCGCGGCGGGCGCCGGCGGGGCCGGCGTGGCGTGGTACTCCGTGCGGCGCAGCAGCGCCCGCACCCGGGCCAGCAGCTCCTGCAGCGCGAACGGCTTGACGAGGTAGTCGTCGGCGCCCGCGTCGAGGCCGGCCACCCGGTCGGTCACCGCGGTCCGCGCGGTCAGCATCAGGACCGGCACGGTGTTGCCTTCCGCGCGCAGGACCCGGCACACCTCCAGGCCGCCGAGCACCGGCATCGTGACGTCGAGCAGCACGCCGTCGGGGTGCTCGGCGCGGATCACGGCCAGCCCGGCGCCCCCGTCACCGGCGATGGAGACGGTGTAACCCTCGAACCGCAGGGTGCGCGACAACGAGTCCTGCACGGCCGTCTCGTCGTCGACGATCACCAAGTGCACCCGGCGTCCCCTTCGTTCCGGCGGCCGATGACACACAGTGACAGTAGCCGAGGTTTTCGCGCGGGTACCGAACTCTCATCGAAGATTAAGGCGCCCGGCCGATCTCGTCCGCGGTGAGGACCCGGTTCCACACCCGGACGTCGTCGATGCCGCCCGGCCAGAAATCGCTGTGGTGCCAGCCGGAGACCGCGCGGCCGATCGCCAGCGGGCCGGGGGCGGCGTCGCCGGCCGGCTGGGTCCACGTCTTGGCCTGGGCGACGCCGTCGACGTAGAGGACGTAGGTTCCGGCGTCGGCGTCGTGCACCCCGGTCAGGTGGTACCAGCGCCCGGGTTGCGGGGCGGCGTCCGACAGGGCGCGGCCCGAACTCGTCGAGAACGCCAGGCGGTCGTCGGCCGCGGAGTACTGGAGGTAGAACCCGCTGCTCGGGTCGCCGTCCTGGCTGACCGCCGTCGCCCAGGAGCCGGTGCGGTCCAGCCGGACCCAGGCGCTGACCGAGTAGTTCCCGGTGGTGTCGACGACGGGCCCGCCGGTCGCCGCGTACTGGCTCGAACCGTCGAGCTGCAGCGCCGTTCCGGACGTGCCGGGCACCCACGCGGGGGAGCCGGTCAAGGTAGCGTCGTGCGCTCCCGCGCTGTCGTGGGCGACGGTTCCGCTGCCCTCGTCGAGGGGCCAGGCGCCGACCGGGTCCGGCTGCCCGGCCGCGTGCGCGACCTGGAGCCGGAGGAGCCGGTGCGTGCTCTCCTGGCCGCCGGGACCGCGGTAGGACACGGTCGCGGACATCGCCGCCGCGCTGCCCGGCTCGGCCCCCGGCGGCGCGGTCAGCGTGGCGTTCCAGGTGGCTCTCCGGCCGGGCGGGATCGCGGCGGGGGCACGGCCGGACGTGACCGACCAGCCGTCCGGGACGGCGAGGCTCAGCCGCGGGGCGGCGAGCGGGCTGCCGGTGGTGTTCTGCACGGTCACCGTCAGTGGCGTGCTCCGGCCGGCCGTGATGACGCCGGCGGCGTTGGCGGGACCGGCGGTGATCCGGGCGTCCGGGCTCGACGGCGTCCAGGACTGCAGCTCGCTCACGCCGACGAAAGCGCCCGGCGGGTTGGTGAACACGAGCCGGATCCGGCTGGTGGTCAGCGTCGGGAAGGTGATCCGGTTGACGCCGTTGCCGGCCGGGGCCGCCTGCTCGCGCACCTGGCCCGGGATCTCCTGCCACGCCGAGCCGGTCCAGTACTCCAGGCGGTAGGCCGCGGCCGGTCTGACCCCGCCGCCGTCGTCGTAGCCGTGCCAGCGGATGTCGCCGACCGGGGTGGGGGCGCCGAAGTCGACGCCGTAGAAGTCGCCCGGGTTCGGCGAGGCGTAGTTGGTCCAGCGGGTGTTTTCGGGGACCTCGTCGTACCAGACCTTGCCGTCGAGGGCGCTCCACGGGTTGTCGTTCGGCCACGTGTAGGAGGTGATCGGCCGGGGATAACCGGTGCGCAGCGGGTTGGCGGCGTCGTCTACGAGGTCGGTGCGCGGGGCGAGCAGGGTGCGCCCGACGTCGATCGTGGTGGCGCGCAGGGTGGGGGAGCGCTGGACGAGCCGCCCGTCGACGTAGAGCCGCATCCCGGCGCCCTGGCCGTAGTGCGTGCCGTCGCGGTCCCACAGCACGGTGACGTCGTGGCCGTGGTACGGGACGTTCTCGGCCGCGAAATGGTCCCATGTGGACGGTGTCAGCGGCTGCACGCGCAAGGTGGTGTCGCTCTGCGGGCGGAGGCCGAGCAAGCCGGACAGGACGAGATCGGTGTAGGTGGAGTGGTTGTAGTCCTCGCTGTGGCTGGGCCCGTCGTAGACCCAGGCGTCCCGGTCCGGATCGTGGGCTTCGGCGACGTAGGGCGTGCCGTTCTTGGTCTGGGTGCGGGCGTACGTGGCCAGCGCGGCCGCATAGTCCTCTTTGGACACTGTGGGCTGGGCCGGGTAGTCGTCCAGGAGGTTCGCCAGGCCGGTCAGGGTCTGCGCGGTGGCGAAGGGCCAGCTCGGCCCGTCCCAGCGGCAGCAGGAACCGGCGTCCTTCATGAAGAACGGGCTGCGGCGCTCGGCCGTCGTCGGCCCGAAGGCACCGGCGAAGCCGCCGGGGTCGAGCAGCTGGGACCACGCCGCGCTGTCGGCGGGCCGGGCCGCGCCGAACATCCAGGGCAGGAACCCGATCTGCTCACGGCTGCCGGAGAGCCGGTGGTCCGGGTTGCCGTCGCGGGGCATCGCGTAGTAGAAGCCGCGGTTTGGGTCCCACAGCCACTTCTGCAGCGCCGCCGCGAGGTTCGCGGCGCGCTGGGCGTACTCGGTGGCGAGCCGGTGGTCGCCGGCCGAGTCCGCGATGCGGCTGATCGCGAGGGCGTCGCCGTACTGGTAGGAGTTGAGCGTCGGCCGGTAGCCGGCGCCGCCGTGGTAGGGGTTGGGCGACTCGTAGGACGAGGCGGAGTACTCCATGGCGTCCCACACCGGGACCGACCAGTAGAGGCCGAGCCCGGGGTCGAACTGCTTGTCCCAGCCGCGGTACTGGCGCACGAGGGCGGGCAGCAGCGCGCGCACCGGGCCGAAGTCACCGGTCACCTGCGCCTGGCCGTAAGCGGACGCGGCCAGCCAGACGCTGTATTCGTGCGCCCAGTCGGTGGTGTCGGCGTTGACGTCGTCGGTGGCGGGCTTGGCGCCCGCGCCGGGGCCGGTGAGCCAGAACCGCAGGTAGTCCCGGCCGTAGCCCGGGTCGCGCAGCCAGCGCCCTTCGGTCAGCTGGTGCCCGGCGGCGGCGTTGATCGCCTGGTAGGGCGCGGCGTACCCGCAGCAGTCGAGGAATTCCGTCGAGATCCAGCCGTCGGCGGGGTTCGTGTAGCGCAGGTGCTCCTTGAAGACGCGCCAGCGGTAGTAGTAGACGCGCTCCATCGTGGCGTCGGGCAGGTCCACGAACGGGATGTTCGCCTCGTACCAGCCGGGTTCGGCGTACCCGGCCAGTGCGGCCGAGTGATCGAGGAAGTGCGTCCCCGGGCCGGTGGTGGCTCCGGCCGCGCCGGCGGCACCGGTGAGCCCGGCCTGCGCGAGCAGCACGGCGACGGCCAGCCAGGTTCTTCCCCGGCGCATGGGTCCTCCCGGATTTACAACGTTGTAAAACTCAGCCTCGACCACTATCGCTCAAAATTCCCCAGAAGGGAACACCGGGCTGCGGTCAGGGGCGGCCGATCAGGACGAAGGCCGCCCACTCGGCCGTCCGCAGCGGTGCGTCCTCCTGCGCCGGTGACCTCCGGGCCGAACCCGGACCGGGTGCGTCCTCGCCGACAGCAGCGCAAAGGACCGTGTACCGCTCGTGGAGGTCCAACGCGGTGAGCGACCGCAGGAACTGCTGCGCGCCCTGCAGGGCCTCGGCCGCGTTCTCCCCGGCGGCCAGCCTGTGGTGGAAGTCGTCCATCAGGACGCACGTCGACCGGTCGTCGACCGGCCACAGCGAGACGACGGCGGACCGCGCACCGGCCGCGAGGAGCTGGCGTGCGAGCCCCACGACGTCGCCACCCCGGGTCACCTCGCCCCGCCCGGTGTCGCAGCCGCTGAGCACGACCAGGTCCGCGTCGAGGTCGAGGCCCGCGAGATCGGTCACGGACAGCCGTTCCCCGCCGTCGAGGACGATCCCGGACGCGGTCGGCGCGATGGCGGAGATCAGCCCGTGGGTGGCCAGGTGCGCGACGCGCGCGGCCGGCAGCCTGCCGGTGACCGCCGTCTTGGCCGCGCCGGCACCGAGCAGGGCCGTGGTGCGGTGGTGCCGCGCGGCGGCCAGCGCCTCGACGCGGGTCGCCGGGAGCCGGGGGAGGCCCGGGGCGGCCGGGTCACCGACGACCAGCACCTCGCCCTCGCCGCGCGTGCCCGCGAGCCGGGGCAGGAGGCTCGCCGCGGGCAGGGACGACAGCACGTGGGAAGCGCCCAGCACCCGGCCGCGGAAGGGCAGCACGGCGAACGGCAGCAGGTTCAGCGCGCCCGAGGGGACGACCACGACCCGCCGGTGCGCCGTCAGGTGGCCGGCCACCGGATCGAGGAGCAGCCGGCTCAGCTCCCGCCGGGATGCTTCGGCGTCGCCGGGAACGTATGCGCCCGCACCGGCCGCGTGGATCCGGTGGACGTGCCCGGCGACGCGGTCGGCGTCGACCGGGACGGCGAAACCGTCGAGCTCGCGGCCGGTCAGCGCCCACCCCAGCAGGCGGTCGCCGGCCAGCAGGTACTGGACGACCACGGTGTCCGGGGTCAGGCAGGCGCGCAGCTCGGCCGGCCCGGGCGCCTGCGGAACGTCCGCCGCCGGCCGCCGGCCCAATGCGGTTTCCGCGCGTTCGAGTTCGAGCTGCGCCGCGTCGAGCAGCTCCTGGGGACCGGTCCCCGGAGCCAGCAGGCCGAAAGCGGGATCCGGGGAGTCCGCCGCCGGGTGCATGCCCTGCCAGGCAACCAGGTCGTAGGCCGCCGACCAGGCGGCGGCTGCCCGCCGCCAGCGCAGGACCGGCGCCTTCTCGACGCCACGGTGCTCGCTCAGCAACGCCGCGAGGGGCAGGGACCGCAGCCGGTCGCCGTGCCGGAACGACCCGGTGACGTCACCCTCGGCCAGGGCGGCCTCCGCCGCGAGCCGGTACAGCAGCCGGGCGTTCGTGCTGTCGGTGTAGGCGGTGCGGAAAGCATCCCGGCCGAGCGTGCCGAACCAGCGTTCGAAGGCGGTGCGGGCGGCGGCGGTCAGCCGGCGGGCCCGGCCGGTGTCGCCGGTCCGCAACGCCGCTTCGGCCGCCGCCGGCACGGCGTCCCACCCGTTCGGTTCGCCCGGCCGGATCTCCGGTTCGCCGGCCAGCAGCTCGGCGGCCGCCGCGTACGCGCGGGCCTGGAGCAGCAAGCCGGCCCTCAGCTCGGCGGGCATGGCCGTCCGCGGAACGGCTTCCACCACCTCGGCGTGGCGGCCGGCGGCGGCCAGCGCCACGGCCCGGATCGACGCACCCCGCGCGCCGAGGCCCGTGGCCGTGCCGATCGCTTCGGCGAAGGAATCGTCGGCCCGCACGTCCAAACCCGCCCGGCGGCGCGCCAGGCCTTCGGCGACGGACACGAGAACCGACGTCTGGGCCACGCTGTCGCGAAGGCTGCCGGCGACCTGCGCGGCCATCGCCTCGGCGAAACCGGGCTGCCGGGGCCCGCCGTCGGCGGTGAAGCGCTGCCGGCCCAGGTCCGGCAACGCCTCGAAACGACGGCGGGTGGCCGCGAAGACGTCCTCGTCGGCATCGCCGTCGGGCTCGACCGCGACCGGGCACCGCGCTGCGAGCTCGCCCGCCTGGTCCCGGCACCAGGCCAGCCCGGCCGGATGCCCCTCGATGACGTACTGGTTGGTCAGCCCGATCAGCAGGTTCGCCGCCTGCATCCACTCGTCGAGCGTCGGCGTCCCGGTGCCGGAACAGGCCCGGAGCGCGCTGTGCAGCGTGCCGATGGCCGGTCCGCGGCTGTTGAGCCCGCCGTACAGCTCGGCGGTGGCGCCGAGGCAGGCCAGCCGTTCGCCGTCGTGACCGATCCCGCCGGCGATCTCCAGGGCGACCGCCAGCAGCAGCCGCGCCGGTTCCGGGCGGCCGTCCCGCAGCCACCGCCCGCTCGTGCCGCGCAGCAGGAGCGCGAGCGCCCTGGCGTAGCTGGCGCTGCCGCCGGTCCGGGCCCACGCGGCGATCTCGGCGGGCAGCCGGGTGCGGAGGGTGCCGGCGTGGCCGGCCGAGACGAGCGCGACGAGCCGGTGGGTCCCGGCGAGGTGGCGGACGTCGTCGGCACCGGCTTCCGCGGCGAACCGGCCCGCCCGGGCCGCGAGGCCGGCCGCGAGGTCCGGCTCGCCGGCCAGGGACGCCAGGAACGACCGCCGCAACGCCGACGCGGCCGCCCCGCGGCCCGACCCGGCCCGGCGGAACGCGGCTTCGGCGTCCGCGCACGCCGTTTCGACGAGGTCCCGCGCGCCCGGCGGCGGCGTGTGCGGCGGCCGGGTGAGCTCCCACGGGTCCAGCCCCATCAGCTCCGGGGACGACCACGGGCTCAGCACGGCGTCGGCGACGAACAGGTGGCAGTCGCCGGCACCGGCGTCGTCGCCCTCGGCGGTGAACCGGTCGTGCGCCCGGCGGCAGTGGTCCGCGGCGGCACCCGGCTCGCCGCCGAGGCGCAGGAGGTCCGCCGCGACGAGCAGGCCGCGAGCCGCCAGCCGGTCGCCGACCCGGTTCCGGAGCCGGTCCAGGCACCGCAGGAGGTCGTCGACCATGCGGTGGGCGGCCGCGGAACCGCGCGCCGGATCGACGCGCGCCGACCCGAGGACCATGAACCGCCACGCGTGCGCTTTGATCCGCAGTTCGGCGTCCGCCGCGAGCCCGGGTTCCGCGGCCTCGGGAATGTCCCGGAACACCTGCGCCAGCACCGGTTCCGGCGCGTCCGCGGCGAATCCGCCGGGAAACCGGACCTGGTCGTGGAAAACCGCCAGCTGCCGCGCGACGAGCGCGGTCGCCTCGTCGGTGTCGCCCGGCATCCGGCCAGTCTCGGGAAGCGCACGAAGCACGGCAAGGCCGCCGAACGGGTGGTAACGGCCGGGCGGCCGGCACCGATTCGGTGGTTGTGATGCGGCGAGCGGCGGTTCTCATCGGCGTGCGCGAAAGCGGTGATCTTCCGCCGCTTTCCGCGGTGCTGCCGGGAATCCGTGACGTCGGGAACTGGGCGCGCGGGCAGGGTTTCGAGACCGTCCGGACTTTGACCGACGAGCACGGGAAACTCGGCGTCCGGGCCATTCAGGACACGATCGCCGAACTCGTGGAGCCCGGGGTCGTCGACCAGCTCGTCGTCTATTTCGCCGGGCACGGCGTCAACATCGGGCGAACCGAATACTGGCTGCTTTCGGATGCGCCCGCCTACACCAACGAGGCCGTGAACGTCGCGGGCAGCGTGGAGCTGGCCCGCTGGTGCGGGGTTCCGCACGTGGTGTTCGTCTCCGACGCCTGCCGGACCGCCGCCGACGGCATCACGCAGCAGACGCTCCGGGGTTCCGACGTCTTCCCGAACGCCGGCGGCGCGGCCGGCAGCCGGCCCGTCGACCTCTTCTACGCGTGCGCGCTGGGCAGCCCCGCGTACGAGGTCAAGGATCCCGGTTACGCGGCCGCGCGGTACGACGCCGTCTACACCAAGGCCCTGGTCGACGCGCTGACCGGCCGGGCGCAGGAGGTCCTGGAACCCGCGGACGGGGAACCGCCGTCCAGCCTGGTCCGCCCGTGGCCGCTGCGGACGTACCTCGAGGGCGAAGTCGGACGGCGGCTGGCGATGCTGGTGCCCTCCGGCGACCTGATCCAGCAACCGGACGCGATCATCACCTCGCCCCCGTCCGCCTGGCTGTCCCGGTTGGACGGGGTGTCCCGGCCGGCCGGGACCCGCGGCCCCGCCGTCGTCGAGCCGCCTCCGACGCTCGGCTCGGTGACCCGGCTCGCGATCGACGAGGCTGTGCGGGGAGCGCAGCCGGCGCCGATCTTCTCCGAGGCGGCGGACCAAGGAATCACCGGAGCCGCGGAGCTGTCCGAGACGATGCAGCTCCGGGACCGGTTGTCTGGGCGCGGTCCGTCCCTTTCGGACTCGGGATTCGTGGTCCGCGGAGGTGAGTTCGCCTTCGCCTGGAACCCCGCCACCCCCGTTTCCCAAGACGGGAATCGGGTCCTGCTGGGGTACAACAGCCGGGGAACGTCCGTTTTCCTCCAGTTCGGCAACGGTACGGCGGTCATGCTTCCCGTGCTGATCGGCCAGGTCGGCGTCATCACGATCCAGGACGGCACCGTGGTGGACATCGACTACGGAATACAGATACCCGGGGAACGCCACTGGGACCGATACCGGCCCCTGCGCGCGCTCGTCGCGGCCACCGCGAGGCAGGGGCTGTTCCGCCTCGAACGCGACAACGTCGACGCCTTCGCGATCCGGCTCCGCGAGGACAGGATGTACGACCCCACGGTGGTCCTGCACGCCGCCTACGCCTACCACGAACTGCAGCGCGACGACCTCCTCCGCGAACTCTTCGAGTACGTGGGGTCCACAGTGGACGCTGCGCTGTTCGACGTCGCCCTGCTCGCCGGTGCCCTCCGGCCCCAGCGGATACCGATCCTGCCCGTGGTGCCCATCCTCGCCCGCGGCTGGGCCCTGCTGGACGCGCTGGGCGCCCGCCTGCCCCGCGAGGTGACGGACCTGCGCCGCCACCTCGTGCCGGGCCTGTGGACGCAGTTCACCGCGGACGGGGCCGGCCAGGCCCGCGCCGCCGTCGAGAGCACGGGAGGCCGCCTGTGACCCGGCTGGTGTTCGTCCACGGCCGCGCCCAGCAGGACAAGGACGCCGCGGAACTCAAGCAGGAGTGGATCGCCGCGCTGCGCCGCGGACTGGCGAAGTCCGGCCGGCAGCTGCCCCTGCCGGACGACCACATCCGGTTCCCCTACTACGGCGACACCCTGCGCGACCTGGCCACCGACCGGGCCGGCGTCGCCGGCGTCGTCGTCCGCGGCGCGGCGGTTCCCGCCGAGGAAGCCACCTTCGTCCGCATGGTGCTGCAGGAGGTGCGCAAAGAAGCCGGGATTTCGGACGGCCAGATCGTCGCCGAGGCGGACGCCGCGGACCGGGTGGCGGTCGAACGCGGGCCGCAGAACTGGCCGTGGGTCGTCGCGGTGCTGCGCGCGCTCGACAAGCACGTCCCCGGAACGAGCGCGCCGAGCATCGCGGCGTTCACCCACGACGTGTACCGCTACCTGCGCAACATCGGCATCCGCGACCGCATCGAAACCGGTGTCCGGGCCGCGTTCACGGCCGGCGAGCCGACGGTGGTCGTCGGCCACTCGCTCGGCTCGGTCGTCGCCTACAACCTCCTGTGCCGCGACGGCGAACGGGAGGGGTGGAACGTGCCGCTGTTCGTCACGCTCGGCTCACCCCTGGCGGTGACGGCGATCAAGCGGCAGCTGAGCCCGGTCCGCCACCCGGCGTGCGCCGCCCGCTGGTTCAACGCGTCCGACCCCCGCGACATCGTCGCGCTCCACCCCCTGGCCGCACCGTATTTCCCAGCCACACCGCCGGTGGAGAACAAGACGGACGTCGAAAACCCGACCGCGAACCGGCACGGGATCAGCGGCTACCTCGAAGACGCCGAGGTGGCCCGCCGGATCCACAACGGCCTCACCGGAAAACCGTGAACCCCGGAGCATCCGGCGGAGCCACGTTGAGACGATCGGTCGTTGCGGGAACACCGGCGACATCGAGGCCATCGGTGGCCTGGCCGCCCCTTGTCACCGCAGGTGCTGGCGCACCTGGTTGCGGACCCGGCCGGAGAGCCGGGAGTCCTCGTCGAGGAGCCGCATCGCCGCCCGGCCCGCGGCCGGGTCCTGCTGCTTCGCCCGCAACGCGGCCTGGAACCGGAGCTCGTCCTTCGCGTGCCGGTCTCCGGAGATCGACACCAGTGCCTTGACCGCGTGCTTGCCGTGCAGCGCCAGCGCGGCCTGCAGCCGCAGGTCGTCCGGCCGGCCCCGCTCGGCCAGGGTGCGCAACGCCGGCTCGGCGGCTTTCCGGTCGTACCGGTCGAGGGCCTTCGCGGCCTTGAACCGCAGCTCGTCCGGGGCGGCGCCGTCCGTGGCCAGGTCGCGCAGCACCGGCGCGGCGGCCGCGCCGCCTTCGAGCGCCGCGGTCAGCCGGTATCGGTGGCCGGCCGTGGGGCGCGCGGCCAGGTCGGCCATCACCTGCTGCCCGCGGATCTTGTCGAGGCTCGCCACCTTCCGGGCGGCTTGCATCGCGTCCTCGTCCTGGCTGGTTTCGGCGATCACGCCGAACAGCCGGACCCGCCTGACGCGGTCCAGCTTGGCGCCAATCGCCTCGACCACCTCGATCCGGCGCTTGGCCGGCACCAGCGAGCTCCTCGCCAGCTTGTCCAACGCCGCGTACCCGACCTTCGGGTCGAGGTCGAAGGCGCGGTTGAGGGCGTCCGGCCGCTGCGGTGCGATGGCGACGAGCAGGCGGGCCCCGGTGGTCGGCTCGGTCTTCCCGACCAGCGTCGCGGCGCGGATCCGGGCGTCTTCGGGAGCGTCCTTGTCCTCGGCGAGGCCGACGAGCGCCGCGATCGGCCCACCGTGCTTCTCGACGATGTGCCTCGCCGCGGCGAAGCGGGCCTCCCCACCGGCGGCCGGATCCTGCGAGAGCCGCTCCAGGGCGGGGACCGCCTGGTCCGGGGCGAACTCGCCGAGCATCTGCACGGCGTGGAAGCGGGTCATGCCGCCGGCTTCCGACCACGCCACGCCCGCCACGATCCGCATCGCCGCGGCGTGATCGTGCGGATGCACCAGAGCCGCGACCCGCGCCGGGGTTTCGGGGTTGGTGGCGGTCGCGACGATCAGACCGGCTGTTTCGTGTTCCGCGTCGGCGTTGCGGGCCAGGAGGTCCGCTAACAGCTTCAGCCTGCCCTCGTCCGAAAGGCCGTGCTGCGGCTCGGTCAGCTCCCGCATGACCTCGACCGAGCCGGCCGCGATCGCCGCCGGCGTCCGCCATTCCCGCATCGCGGGCGACCGCGCGAGGGTCAGCATCGCCCGGACGCCCAGCGCGGCGTCCCGGTCGCCGATCAGCCGGGCGGTTTCGAGGCGGTCCTCCGGCTTGCCGACGAGGCCGGCGGCCAGGACCGCGAGGTTCTCCCGCGCCCGCGGCGGGTCGTGTTCGGCGAGTTCGTCGACCGCGAGGAGCCGCCGCTGCGGCCGGCAGCCGTCCGGGGGAAGGCGGACGAGGTCGTCCAGCACCGTCCTGGTGGCCGCGGGATCGAGGGAGGACAACCATTTCGCCCCGGCGAGCCAGTGGTCGTCCGGCAGGCGGTCACCGCGTAGCGCCTCGCCGAGGACCGCGGTGGCCCGGCCGGCGAAATCGTTGCCCGGAACGAGGTTCCGCCGGAGCAGCTCCAGCACGAACCGGAGGTTCGGGTACCAGTGCTCCTCGCTCAGCAGCCGGTTCAGCCGCCGCTCGACGGCGGCGCGCGACTCCCGCCACCACAGCGCGGCGAGGTAGAGGTGGGTTTCCAGAGCGGGCCACGGCCAGTCCGCCCGCGGCGCGAGGTACCTCCCGGTCCACGGCTGCCACCACTTCGGCCCTCGCGGATGCCGGCGCGCGAGGTGCCGCGCGGCCAGGAAGTGCGCCAGATCCTCGTCGGCGAAGGAAAAACCGCGGTCCTCGGCGGTGAACACACCACAGCCGCCGAGCAGCCGCACGACATCACCCCGCCCGGCCCCGCCGAACCGGCGCGAACCGGTCGCCAGATCGAGAACGGTCCGCGGATTCTGCTCGATCACGCGGGCGTGGGCGATCTCGGCGAGCAGGGCGAGGGCGTCATCGGCGGTGAGACCGGGAGTGCCGGCGAGCTTCCCCGCACCGAGGCGGGCGGTCCACTCGAGCTGCTCCAGCGTCTCCCCAGCGGCCATCTCCGTAACGTAGTAGTCCCCGCGGCGGCCGGTCCAGGACGAAAACGCGACAGTACCGGCGTCGATCGGTGGCGCGTCTTCCCGGCGAGCCGCCGGCTGATCTTGCGCGTACTGTGATGCAAAATCGGTTCAAATGCGTTCAAGATCCGAGGAGGCCGCATGAGCAGCGCCCCTGAGCTGCGGTCCCTCAGCTCCAGCGAGGTCGCCCGGGCCCTCGGTGTCTCCCAGGTTACGCTGCGGACGTGGGAACAGCGGTACGGCATCGGTGCCTCGGACCGCGAGGAGAACGGCCGCCGGCGGTACACGCCCGAAGACGTCGAACGGTTGCGGCGGATGCGGGCGCTGCAGGCGCAGGGCACGCGGGCGCGGGAAGCCGCCCGGCTGGTGCTGGCTCGGTCGGCGGCGGGGACCAGCGTCGAACTGCGGCGGGCGCGGATCGCCGAGGCCGCCGAACTGCTCGACCTCGCCACCATGGGTGGCCTGGTCGACGACGCGCTCGCGAGCCTCGGGGTGGCGAAGACGTGGACCGAGGTCGTCGCGCCCGTCCTGCGGGCGATCGGGGAGCGGTGGGCGAAAGCGGGGGACCGCAACGCGATGGCCGCGGAGTGGGCGCTGGCCGCCGCGGCCTCGACCGCGCTGGACCGATTGCGGACGCCGGTGCCCGTGCGGGCCGGCCGGGGGCCCGTGTTGTTCGTCTGCGGGCCGGCGGAACGCCACGAACTGCCGGTCAAGGTGCTCAGCGCGGCCCTCGGCGACGACGGCGCGCCGTCGATGTTCCTGGCCGGCCTGGTGTCGATCGACGTCCTGCGGGTGGTGGCCGCCCGCCACTCGCCGAGTGCCGTGGTGGTGTGGTCGATGACGTCGCCGTCGGCGGACGTCCGGACGCTGCACACCCTGCACGGCGAGGGGATTCCGGTGCGCCCGGCCGGCCCGGGCTGGCGCGGCCTGCCGACGGTCGGCGAGCCGCTGCCGCCGTCATTCTCCGGAGCCCTGGCGGCCTGCGCCGGGTGACCGCGACGGCAGCGGGACGCGGTCGACCCGTTCGGCCCGGCGGGCCGGCACGTCGTTGGCGATCAGCACCGCGGCCCACGGCAGGGGCACGGAAATCGCCAGGAAGGCCAGGGCGAGCCACCAGACGTGCGCGGTGAGCCCGGCGAGCACCAGGCACGGGATGCGGCAGGCCATCATCACCACGTACTTGCGGCGGCGGCGGGCGAGCTGCTCGCCGGCCGACGGCGCCGCCGTGGTGATCAGGGCGGCCCGGCGGCTCACGGCACGCTCCCGAGCCGGACGGACGACACGGCCAGCGGCCCGATGGTGTTCTGCACGACGGAAAGCAGCACCGCCGGCTCGCTGCCCGGCAGGCGCACCGCGGCCGCCCACACCGATCCGGCGACGAGCAGCACGGCGAGGGCCGCCGCGACCGTGATCGCCGTCCGCCGCAGCCGCTCGTCGCGGGTGTCGGTGATGGTCAGCGCCAGCGCCGCGTGGACGACGAGAGCCACCACCGCGCCCAGCGCCGGCCAGTCGAAGGGCAGCCAGGTGAAGCTGATCGCCGTGGCGACCGCGGACAGCACGGCCGTGGCCGCGGCGCACCCCCCGGCGAGCCGTGCCCGTGCCCGTGCGGCAGGCAGTACCGCAGTCATCGCCGTCCCCGGTCCAGCGCGCGGGTTTCGGCGGGTGGGTCGGGGGTCAGCAGCGAGCCGGGGACCGCGTGCCCGGCCGAACCCAGCTTGTTCATCTTCTTCGGCACCGGCGCGCCCTGGTACTCGAGCGGGGTGGCGGCGAGCGGCTGGTGGATCTCGACGAACTCGCCGTGCGGCAGCCGCTTGATGATCCCCGTCTCGACGCCGTGGTCCAGCACCTCGCGGTCCGCCCGTTGGAGACCGACGCACAGCCGGTACGTGACGAAGTACGCCAGCGGCGGCCCGACCAGCAGCCCGATTCGGCCCGCCCAGGTCATCGCGTTGAGGGAGATGTCGAACTGGACGGCGAGGATGTCGTTGAAGCTGGAGAGGGTCAGCACGAGGAAGAACACGATCGCCATCGCCCCGATGGACGTGCGGACCGGGACGTCACGGGGGCGCTGCAGCAGGTTGTGGTGCGCGGTGTCGCCGCTGAGCCGCCGCTCGATGAACGGGTAGCTCAGCAGCAGCGTCACCAGCACCGCGATGCCGATCGCACCGGCGAAGAACACCGGCGGCACGGTGTGGTCGCCGAGGTAGAGCTCCCACGGCGGCCACACGCGCAGCAGCCCGTCGGCCCAGCCCATGTACCAGTCCGGCTGGGACCCGGCGGAAACCTGGGACGGGTTGTAGGGGCCGAAGTTCCACACCGGGTTGATCTGGAACAGCCCCGACATCAGCGCCAGCACCCCGACGACCAGGGTGAAGAACGCGCCGCCCTTGAGCGCGAAGTACGGCATGATCCGCACCCCGACGACGTTGCTCTCCTTGCGCCGCACTCCCGGGAACTGGGTGTGCTTCTGGTACCACACCAGCGCCAGGTGCGCCCCGACCAGCGCGAGCATGATGCCCGGGATCAGCAGGATGTGCAGCGTGTAC
>NZ_JNYY01000036.1 GCF_000716785.1 Amycolatopsis vancoresmycina | reverse complement strand
CGCCGTCGGGGGTGTGGGCGGGGGTGTCGGGGCCGCCGTGGGTGCCGGGGGTTTCGGAGGTGCCGTGGCGGCCGGGGCCGGAGTTGCCTGGTCGGGTGTCGGGGCCGGGGCTGCCTGGGCGGCCGGGTCCGGAGTTGCCTGGCCGGGTGTCGGGGCCGGGGCTGCCCGGGCGGGTGCCCGGACCGCCGGGGGTGTCCGGGCCGTGGGTGCCGGGGCGGCCGGGGCCGGAGCTGCCTGGCCGGGTGTCGGGGCCGGGGCTGCCTGGGCGGTTGCCGGGGCCGTGGGTGCCGGGGGCCGGGCTGCCTGGACGGGTGTCCGGGCCGTGGGTGCCGGGACCGAACCCGCGGGCCGCGGGGGCGGGGGTTTCGGGCGTGCGGGGGCGTCCGCCGGGGAGGTCGCCGCCGGTGCGGGGGCGGGCCGGGGTGTCGGCGTGCGGGGTGGTGGCGCCGGGGCTGCCCGAGGTGCCGGTCCAGCCGCCGCCTCCGCCGCCGGGGCGCGGGGAACCGCCGCCGGGACCACCGCCGGGTGCGCCACCACCGGCGGGCGGCATGCCACCCATCGCCGGCTGGCCACCTTGCGGCGGAACGCCATCCCCGCCCCCGCGCGGCGACGGCACGGAAGTACCGGGCTCACCGGTCCGCGGAGCGGTGGGAGCGGTCCCGCTGGCCGAGGTGGAACCATCGACCCGCGGCGGCGCGGCACTGCTCGGGGTATCGGTCCCGGAGTGCGCCGCGGGCGACGACCCGGAGTGCGCGGGAACGCCCCCATCGGCATGACCGGGCGCCCCGGAGTGCGTGGGCGCGGGCGCGGTGTCGCCACCATGCGACGGCGCAGCACCCCCGCCCCTGGCGGGGGACGGGCTGCTGTCGCCAACGTGCGACGGTGCGCTGTCCCCGCCCCGGGTGGGCGCGGGGCCGCTGTCGCCAACGTGCGAGGGCGAGCGGGTCGGCACGGAGCCGGTGTCGCTCGAATGCGACGGTGCGCTGGGCGCAGGGCTGCTGTCGCCAACGTGCGAGGGCGAGGAGCTCGGCGCTGAGCCACTGTCGCCGACATGCGACGGTGAGCTGTCTCCGCCGCGGGTGGGCGCGGGGCTGCTGTCGCCAACGTGCGACGGCGAGCTTTCCCCCGTGTGAGCGGTCGAGCTGTCCCCGGACCGGCCCGCCGAAGAACCACCGTCCCCCGACCGGGAGCCCGGCCCACCGCCATCACCCGAGCGAACGGCCGAAGGACTCCCGTCCGGCGACCCATCACCCTCGTGCGACGGCGCGCCCTCCCCATCACCCGTGCGCGACGGCGCACCATCCTCGCCATCAGCGCGAGAGGACGACCCGTCCCGCCGAGAACCCCCGTCCGGCGCCGAATCCGGCGAATCCCCGCCCGGCGAATCCCCCTCCGGATGTCCCCCTTCCCCCGATTCCCCGGCTGCCCCGTGAGCGCGCGCGTGAACCCCGCCGCCCTCCTTCGGGATCTTCCGGACGAAGCCGCCTTCCTTCACCTTCAGCCCGTCCAGGCCGCTGACCTTCCCCAGCACCTTCCCGAAGACCTTCGCGATCTTCTCGAACAGGTCCACCAGCTTCGACAGCAGCGGCGACACTTTCCGGATCGTGTCGGTCAGCTTCTTGAGCAGCTCCCCGATCTTCTTGCCCCACTTGGCGATCGCCGCGGTCGCCTGCGCCACCACCACCGGGGTGCCGAAGCCGAGGCTGAAGACCTCCTCCATCACCCACGCGATCAGCTTGCCGACGAGGTCCGCGATCAGCTGCCGCACGGTCTCCCGCACGAACGACACGACCTGGCCCATGATCATCGTCACCGTGCTGATCGCGCCGGCCACCGTTGCCGCGCCCGACAACGCGTCCGAGTGCTCGGCCGCGAAGGCGCGGTACGCGTCGGCGCCCGCGCCCGTCCAGCCCGTCGTGCCGTTCTTGACCGCGTTGTCGAAGTCCGTCTTGCGCTCGCCGAGGGCCTTCGAGACGTTGCCCCAGGTGTCCGCATAGGACTGGATCACCGGCGGGTTGCCCGCCACCGAGTCCAGCATGTCCTTCAGCGGCTGCACGTGCTCCATCAGGAACGACGCCACCGACGACATCAGGTACCCGAACGGGTCGATCGCCGCCCCGGCGACCTCGCCGGCCAGCGACAGCACGCCGAGGCCGCCGGAGACCCAGTCGCCGTCCTTGATGCCGTTGAACGCGTCCATCGACGACTCGGCGATGCCGATGCCGCCCGCCCAGCCGTAGTCGCCGTTGCCCGCCGTGAACGCGCCCGGTCCGTCCGGGTCCTTCTTGGCGTCGGCGACGAGCGGGTTCCCCTCCGGCATCAGGCACCGTCCACGGACTTGTTCAGGTCGTCGGCGACGCCGCTTTCGTACTTGCGGTAGGCCGCCGCGGCCTCGCGCACCTTGCCGGAAACGGCCGTCATCGCCGTCACGGCGTCCTTGAGCGCGTCGATCCCGTACTGCTCCACCGGGTCGAGCAGCATCCGGAACGGCTGGCAGAGGATGCCGTACGCGTCGGTCGGCATGCTCACCTGGTTCGCCGCGTCGACGGCCTGCTGCAGCCCGTCACCGATGGCGTCGAGCTGCTTCGCGTGCGCCGTCAGGTCGGTGCTGAGTTCCACATCCGTCATCGGTTTCCCCCTCAGGAAAGAATCGGTCCGCCGAAGTCGTCGTCATCGTCGTCGACCGGACGGCGGCGCCGCGGCGGCTGCGGCGGGGCAGGCGGCGCGGGAGGCGCGGGAGGCACCGGCGGGGTCCGCGGCTCCTCGGTGTCCTCCGGCAGGAACCGGCGGACGCGGTCGGGCTCCGGGAACGCCGGCTCGGGCTCGGGCGGCGGCGCCGGGAACGTGCTCTGCGCCTCGCGGACGATCTCGGCCGCGGCCTGGTCGCCGGTGCCGGTCGTCTCGGTCATGGCCTGCTGCAGCAGTTCCGGGATCCGCGCCTGCGCCCGCTGCACCAGCCGCATGACCTCCGCCGACACCTCGGCCATCCGCTTCCCGGCCGCGGTTTCGGCGATGACGAGGTTCTTCAGCAGCCCGCGCGAGTCGATCGTCACCTGGACCGTGCCGTCCTTCGACCGCTCGGTGACCGTCTGGCCCTGCATGCGATCGGCCAGCGCCTGGTACCGGGTGGCGTTCTCCTCGAGCCGCTTGGTCCAGTTGTCGATCAGCGCGTCGCTGGCGTCGATGCTGTCCGGCATCACGGTCCCCTTCCCTCCTCCACACAGACGGACCCGGGCCGCTGTCGGTTCCCCCGGACACGTCAAAGGCCACCATAGGGGACCAGCAGGTCTCCTACGGTGGCCTTCGCCGAGATGTGTCAGAGGTTGCCGCGGCGCTCCTGCTCGCGCTCGATCGCCTCGAACAGCGCCTTGAAGTTGCCCTTGCCGAAGCCGAGCGAGCCGTGCCGCTCGATCAGCTCGTAGAACACGGTCGGGCGGTCGCCGATCGGCTTGGTGAAGATCTGCAGCAGGTAGCCGTCCTCGTCGCGGTCGACCAGGATGCTGTGCTCCTTCAGCGTCTCGATCGGCACGCGGACGTTGCCGATCCGGGCGCGCAGCTCCGGGTCGTCGTAGTAGGAGTCCGGGGTGTCGAGGAACTCGACGCCGGCGGCGCGCATCGCCGTCACCGTGGCGATGATGTCGTTGGTGGCCAGCGCGATGTGCTGGCAGCCCGCGCCGTCGTAGAACTCGAGGTACTCGTCGATCTGCGACTTCTTCTTCGCCACGGCCGGCTCGTTCAGCGGGAACTTGACCCGGTGGTTGCCGTTCGAGACGACCTTGCTCATCAGCGCCGAGTACTCGGTCGCGATGTCGTCGCCGACGAACTCCGCCATGTTCACGAAGCCCATGACGCGGTGGTACCAGTCGACCCAGTAGTCCATCTTGCCGAGCTCGACGTTGCCGACGCAGTGGTCGACGGCCTGGAACAGCCGCTTCGGCGCGCCCTCGGGCCGCTTGACCGTGCTCTCGCGCGGCTCGTAGCCGGGCAGGTAGACGCCGGTGTAGCGCGACCGGTCGACCAGGGAGTGGCGGGTCTCGCCGTAGGTCGCGATCGCGGCGACGCGGACCGTGCCGTGCTCGTCGGAGACGTCGTGCGGCTCCTCGAGGATGGTCGCGCCCTGCGCGCGGGCGTGCTCGACGCACTTGTCGACGTCGGTGGTCTCCAGCGCCAGGTCGATGACGCCGTCGCCGTGCTTGCGGTGGTGGTCCAGCAGCGGCGAGTCCGGCTTCACGCCGCCGGTGATGACGAACCGGGCCGAGCCGGACTTCAGCACGTAGGACTTGCGCTCGAAGACGCCGGTCTCGGGACCGGAGTACGCGACGAGCTGCATCCCGAACGCGATCTGGTAGTACCAGGCGGTCTGGGTGGCGTTGCCGGCGATGAACACCACCGCGTCCATGGCCTTGACCGGGAACGGGTCGGTCGAGGCGTCGTGGTCGACGAGCCCGACCAGCTGACGCAGCTGGTCGTAGCTGACGTCGTCGAGGGCACCCTGGGGTTCGGCAGTCTGGGTCATACCCCGAAGGATCATCCCTGCGAGGCAAGATGCGCAATGGACTCTGTTTTCGCTGGACAATCTGACCGGTGTCTGCCCGCTACCGGCGGTCATCATGGACAATCTGTGCATGTCCGAGAACCTGGATGCGCTGGATGCGCGACTGCTCTTGCTGCTCACGGACTCGCCGCGCCTGGGGGTGCTGGAGTGCGCGCGCCGGCTGGGTGTCGCCCGCGGAACGGTCCAGGCGCGCCTCGACCGCCTGACCGAGCGCGGCATCCTCGGCGGCTTCCCGCCGGAGCTCGACCTGGCGGCGATGGGCTACGGCCTGACGGCGTTCGCGTGGCTGGAGATCGCCCAGGGCCGCCGGGCCGAGGTGACGGAAGCGCTTTCGGCGATCGACGAGGTCTGCGAGGTCCACGCGACGACCGGCCAGGGCGACCTGTTCGTCCGCATGGTGGCCAGGGGCAACGACGACCTGCAGCGGGTGATCGACGAGGTGGTCGGCGTCCCGGACGTCCTGCGCACATCGACGTCGATCGCGTTGTCGACGCCGGTGCCACCGCGGGTCCGCCCCCTCCTGGAGCGGACCGCGCGGGGCTGACCGCGCGGGGCTGAACGCTCAGGCGCCGGGTCGCCGGGAGGTCGCGAATGACTCATTCGGGACGCCGGACGTCCCGAATGAGTCATTCGCGGCATGCGGCCGCGGCCCAGCTCAGGCTTGGCCGGCGGCGTGGGCCAGGTAGCGCTTGGCCGAGCGCTGGACGACCTCGGAGCCGTCGGTCCGGACGATCGCGTCCCACCAAGCGCCGTAGATCGCCTCGAAGCGGTACCCCGCGAGCAGCTCCGCCGCGCGGCGGACGACGTGCGGGCGCTCGGGGATCAGGTTCGGGTAGCTGTACATGAAGCCGACGTGCGTCCGGTCCGGGATGACCTGGACGATGTCGCCGGTCAGCAGCGCGCCCTGCCCGGTTTCGCCGTCCGGCCAGTGCAGCACCGTGCCGCCGTCGAAGTGCACGCCCAGGTTGATCAGCCGCAGGTCGTCGGCGACGTCGAGGGTCGTGCCGGACCACAGCTTGACCGCCGGGTCGGGCCTGCCGATCCACTGCTGGTCGGCTTCGTGCAGGTAGACCGGCACGTCGAAGGCCCGCGCCCACTCGACCATCGTCGTGTAGTAGTGCGGGTGGCTGATCGCGATGCCGGTGATCCCGCCCAGGTCGCGCACCTGCCGGACGAGGGCGTCGTCGAGGTAGGCGGCGCAGTCCCAGAGGAAGTTGCCGGACCGCGCTCGCACCAGCAGCGCGCGTTCACCGATCGCGAACCCGGGGTTCGAGCCGACGCCGACGATGCCGGGGCCCTGTTCTTCGACCCGCGGGGTGTACGCGCCGCTCTCGCGCAGGGAAGCCAGGTTCGTCCACTGCTGCCCGGACTGCGGGACGTACTGGCGTTCGTCCTCGCAGATCGGGCAGTCGTCGCGGGCCACGGCGTACTGCATGCCGCAGGCCTGGCAGATCGGTTCGGTGCTCACGGTGCTGTCCTCCCAGAATGTGGATCCGGGAGGACACTAGCCGCGTTATTTCTCGTCGGTGTACGGAACCGCCTTGACGAGCGTCACCTTCTGGACCTTGCCGTTGGGCAGCTCGTACTCGCGCGACTCGCCCTCCTTGGCGCCGAGCAGGGCCTTGCCCAGCGGCGACTCCGGGGAGTACACGTCGAGCTCGCCCTCGGCGCCCTCTTCGCGGGTGGCGAGGAGGAACTTCTCGTCCTCGTCGTCACCCTCGTAACGGACGGTGAGCACCTTGCCGGGGCCGGCGGTGCCGTCGTTCGCCGGCGCTTCGCCGACCTTGGCCGAGCGCAGCAGCTCCTGCAGGTGCCGGATGCGCGCCTCGGCCTGGCCCTGTTCTTCGCGGGCGGCGTGGTAGCCGCCGTTCTCCTTGAGGTCGCCCTCTTCGCGGCTGTCGTTGATGCGCGCGGCGATGACCGGACGATTCTCGATCATTTCGTCGAGCTCGTGCTTGAGCCGGTCGTAGGCATCCTGGGTGAGCCAGGTCACCTTGGTGTCGCTCACGGTCACCATCTCCTCGTCGGGCCTGCCAGGCTTGCGTGTTCAAGCCGGCCCACGCGGGCGTAGGTGCCCGCGTGGCTGAGATAAAGGAAAAACACGGCCCGTCGCGGGCCGTGCTGAGGGCTCAGAGTATCACGGCGCGAGAGGTCGACGCCCGTTATTTCCCGGCGCCCTGGGCGTTGAGCGCGCGGTTCACCCCGTTGGCCGCTATGGGGTTGACAGATAGCGTGGTATGTCGTACGAGCAGCCGAAGACATCTGCCGTAACCGGTGCCCCGATGCTCTTGATCGTCGTGCTGATCCGGTTGTACTTCGCGCCGGCGGGGATCAGGAGCTCCTTGCGGCCGCTCTCGGCGCCGGTCTTGTCGCGGACGCGGACGACGCACACGCCCGGCCTGCTGTCGTCGTCCCGGGTGACGTTCAGGGTGATTTCCATCGCGTTGCCCGGTTTTCCGCTGAACGCGATGCGCTCGGCGTCGATCGGCGCCGAACCGAGGTTCACGTACGCGACCCACGCGATCAGGCCGCTGACCAGCAGGGCGATGGCCAGGAAGAGCCAGCGCCGCCAGCGCCGGGACGGCGTGGCGCGCGTGCTGCCGTACCGGTCCGCGAGCAGCGCGGGCGCTGCCGTTTCCGCCGGTCCGCCTGCCAACCCGGGCCTCCTGCTCGTTCTTGTCGTACCCGTCTGGACAATGGTGATGCGGGTACGACCCGAGTATCCGCCCGCTGGGTGGGCGGCCCGCAGGTGGGTCGCGGAATAAGGGCAGAAGGGGAGTCGTTCGGAGCATGGTGGACGCCGACGAGCAGAGGAACACCGCCAACCCGCGCCTGCGGATGATGGCCGTGCACGCGCACCCGGACGACGAGTCGAGCAAGGGTGCCGCGACGATGGCGCGCTACGCCGCCGAGGGCCACGAGGTGCTGGTCGTCACCTGCACCGGTGGCGAAGCCGGCAGCATCCTGAACCCGGCCATGGACCGGCCCGAGGTCCTGGCGAACATGACCGAGATCCGCCGTGAGGAGATGGCCCGCGCGGCCAAGATCCTCGGCGTGAGCCAGCGCTGGCTGGGCTTCGTCGACTCCGGCCTGCCGGAGGGCGACCCGCTGCCCCCGGTGCCCGAGGGGTCGTTCGCGGTCGTCCCGCTGGAGGAGTCCACCGAGGCGCTGGTGCGCGTGATCCGGGAGTTCCGCCCGCACGTGATCACCACCTACGACGAGAACGGCGGCTACCCGCACCCCGACCACATCCGCACCCACGAGGTGTCGATGGCGGCGTGGGACGCGGCGCCGGACCCGGAGCGCTTCCCCGACGCCGGCGAGCCGTGGCAGCCGCTGAAGCTGTACTACATGCACGGCTTCTCGCGGGCCCGGATGCTGGCCTTCGACTCGGCGCTGAAGGAGGCCGGGCTCGAGTCGCCGTACACCGAATGGCTGGCCAAGTGGGACCCGGACAAGGCCGATGTGATGGAGCGGGTGACGACCCGCGTCGAGTGCGGTGAATACTTCGAGGTGCGGGACGAGGCGCTGAAGGCGCACGCCACGCAGATCGACCCGACCAGCCGCTGGTTCGCCGTGCCACTGGAGATCCAGCGCGAGACCTGGCCGACCGAGGAGTACGAGCTGGTCAAGTCGCTGGTCGACAGCACGTTGCCGGAGGACGACCTGTTCGCCGGCATCGGCCTCGAGGAGAAGGTGAACACATGAGTCTGACGCTGCCGGCCGGCGTGGCGCTCCCGGTGACCGCGTCGGTCCTCGTCCTGACGCAGCAGCCGGGCAACGGCGACAACGGCGGGCAGGGGGAGGACTTCGGCAAGTCCTCCCCGGTCGGCTTCCTGGTGTTGATCCTGTTCCTCATCGCGGTGGCGTTCCTGGTCCGCTCGATGACGAAGCACCTCAAGCGCGTCCCGGCCAGCTTCGACGACCCGCCCGCGGAGGCCGCTCCCGAGCAGGCCGAGGCCCCGGACAAGCCCGAACCCGAGGCGGCCGAGAAGCCCGCAAAAGACTCCTCGACCACCTCCAAGGCCGACAGCTAACCCCTCGTGAGTGGTAAGGCGGGTTAGAACCCGCCTTACCACTCACGACGGTCACAGCCTCGGGTCCACCGGGTCCGACTCCAGTGCCAGCACCGCGAACACGCACTCGTGTACCCGCCACAGCGGCTCGCCGCGGGCGATGCGCTCCAGGGCCTCCAGGCCCAGTGCGTACTCGCGCAGGGCCAGCGTTCGCTTGCGGTTGAGGCCTCGCTTGCGCAGGCGCTCCAGGTTGTGGGGGAGCGTGTAGTCCGGGCCGTAGATGATCCGGAGGTACTCGCGTCCGCGTACCTTCACCCCTGGCTGGACCAGGCCGCGCGTGCCTCGGGTCAGGTTCGCCGCCGGCTTCACCACCATGCCCTCGCCGCCGTCCGCCGTCAGCTCCTCCCACCACGAGACTCCGCGGGCGATCGATGCGGCGTCCGTCAGGTTCACCTCGAGGGTCCGGGTGGGCTGGAACCGGGGTCCGGGCAACCGCTCCACCATCGACAGGTGCCACGAATGCGGGCGGTCGTGGTAGGCCGCCCCTTCGGATGCCAGCAGCTGGAACGGTGCCAGGCGGACGCCGTCCAGGCCCGACGTCGGCCAGCAGTAGCGCCGGTACGCCGTCCGGTATTCGTCCACTGTGGATGATCGGGTGGTCGTCCGCGCCAGCAGTTCCGAGACGTCGATGCCTCGGGCGGCCGCCGTCGCCAGCGCCGAGACCGCCGACGGCAGCACCGCCTGGGCGGCCGCGCCCACCGACGCGTACTGGTCGGCGATCAGCGAGCCCGCCTTCGCGCTCCACGGCAGCAGCTCGGCGTCGAGCAGCAACCAGCCCGAGTTCAGCTCCTCGAACAGCTCGGCCGCCGCCGTGCGCACGTCGGCCAGCAGCGCCGCGTTCTGCGGCGGCGGGAAGAACGGCCGCCCGGTGCGCGTGTACACCGCGCCGCCGCCGTGGATCCCGAAGCGCCGGTGCGCCACCTCCTCGTCCCGGCAGACCAGCACCACCGCCCGCGAGCCCATGTGCTTCTCTTCGCACAGCACGGCTTCGACCCCGGCCGCCCGGTACTCTGCGAACGCCTCTTCCGGGTGTTCGAGGTACTCCGGGCGGGACGACGTCGAGCACGGCGCCATCGTCGGCGGCAGGTAGGCGAGCCAGCGCGGGTCGACCGCGAACCGGCTCATCACCTCCAGCGCCGCCGCCGACTGCTCCGCCGAGACACCGACCCGGCCGTGGTGCGCGGTCTGCACGATCCGCTTGCCGGTGACGTCGGCCAGCTCCAGCACCGCCGGCTCCCGGCCGCCGAGCGGGCGCGAGGCGTCCAGCGGCTTCGACGGCTCGTACCAGACCCGGTGGGCCTGCACCGAGACGACCTCGCGCTCGGGGTAGCGCAGCGCGGTCAGCTTCCCGCCGAACACCGCGCCGGTGTCGAGGCACATCGTGTTGTTGACCCACTCCGGCTCCAGCGTCGGCGTGTGCCCGTAGAGGACCATCGCGGAGCCGCGGTAGTCGCGGGCCCACGGCAGCCGCACCGGCAGGCCGTACTCGTCGGTTTCGCCGGTCGTGTCGCCGTACAGCGCCATGCTGCGCACCCGCCCGGACGCGCGCCCGTGGTACCGCTCGGGCAGCCCCGCGTGCGCGACGACGAGGTTGCCGCCGTCGAGGACGTAGTGCGCGATCAGGCCGTCGCAGAATTCGTGCGCCGCCCGCCGGAACTCTTCGGTTTCCGAGGCGAGCTGCTCCAGCGACTCGGCGAGCCCGTGCGCGGCGTTCACCTTCCGCCCGTGCAGCGCGCGCACCAGCTTCTGCTCGTGGTTCCCGCACACGACCAGCGCGTTCCCGGTTTCCGCCATGCCCATCACGCGCCGCAGCACGCCCGGCGTGTCCGGGCCGCGGTCGACGAGGTCGCCGACGAACACCGCGGTCCGGCCCGCCGGGTGCACGCCGTCGACGTACCCCAGCTCGGCCAGCAGTTCCTCGAGCTCGGCCGCGCAGCCGTGGACGTCGCCGATCACGTCGAACGGCCCGGTCAGCTCGCGCTTGTCGTTGCGCAGCGGCTCGACGACGATCTCCGCCTCGGCCACCTCGGCTTCGGACCGCAGCACGTGCACGCGCCGGAACCCCTCGTGCTCCAGCGACTTCAGCGACCGCTGCAGCTCGCCGCGCTGCCGCCGGACGACGTGCTCGCCGAAGTCGCGGTCCGGCCGCCCGGCGTTGCGGTCGACGCAGACGCGCAGCGGCAGGTCGAGCACGATCGCCGTCGGCAGCACGTCGTGCTCCTTCGCCAGCTTCACCAGGCTGGCCCGCGAAGCGCGCTGGACGTTCGTCGCGTCGATGACGGTCGTCCGCCCGGCCGCGAGCCGCTTCGCCGCGACGTAGTGCAGCGCGTCGAAGGCGTCGGCGCTCGCCGATTGGTCGTTCTCGTCGTCGGCGACGAGCCCGCGGAAGAAGTCGCTGGAGAGCACCTGCGTCGGCGCGAAGTGCGTGCGCGCGAACGTGGACTTGCCGGAGCCGGAAGCGCCGACGAGCACGACGAGCGCCATGTCGGGGACGGTCAGCTTCACGCGGCCACCTCCTTTTGGGTGGTGAAGACCGCCAGTTGGGTCGGCGGTCCCGATTCCTGGTCCTCGGGTCCGATCGGCAGGTACCGGACGTCGTAGCCGCGCCGGGTCGCGACGCCGTCCGCCCAGGCGCGGAACTCGGCTCGCGTCCATTCGAACCGGTGGTCGGCGTGCCGGAAATGCCCCGTTGGCAGGAACTCGAACAGCCGGTTGTACTCCGCGTTGGGCGTCGTGACGAGCACCGTGCGCGGCGCCGCGACGCCGAACACGGCGTGTTCCAGCGCCGGCAGCCGCTCCTCGTCGACGTGTTCGACGACCTCCATCAGCACGGCCGCGTCGAACCCGGCCAGCGCCGGATCGGCGTAGGTCAGCGCGGACTGCCGCAGCGTGACGCGCGAGCCGGCCTTCAGCCGCTTCTCCGCGATGGTGAGCGTGCTGCTCGAGACGTCGACGCCGACGATCTCGGTGAACGACCGTTCCTGCTCGAGGACGCGCAGCAGCGCGCCGGAGCCGCACCCGAGGTCCAGCACGCGCCGGGCGCCCGCGGCGCGCAGCGCGGCGAGCACGCTGCCGTGCCGCTGCGACGCGAGGCTCTCCGGCTTGTCCGGCACCTCCGTGACCAGCGCCTCGGCCTCCGCCGGGACGTCGTCCGCCTCGGCCAGCCGCGAGAGGGCGTACTGCACGACCGGGCGGCGCCGCTCGAGGTAGCGGTTCGTGATGAGCGTCCGCTGCGGGTGCCCGGCGAGCCAGCCGTCGCCGGCGCGCAGCAGCTTGTCGGCCTCGTCCTGGCCGACCCAGTAGTGCTTGTCGCCGTCGAGGGCGGGCAGCAGGACGTACAGGTGGCGCAGCGCGTCGGCGACCCGCTGGGTGCCGGTCAGCGTCAAGTCGACATAGCGACTGTCGCCCCACTGCGGGAACTGCGGGTCGAGCGGGATCGGCGTCGCCGAAACGCGCCAGCCGAGCGGTTCGAACAGCTTGTGCACGACCTCGGCCCCACCGCGCGCGGACAGCGACGGCACCTTGATCTCCAGGTCGAAGGGCTCGTCGACCAGCTCCGGCCGCGCCGAACACCGGCCCGCGAGCGCGGTCGTGTAGGCGGCCCGCAGCGCGACCGCGAGGTACGAGCCTCCGGCGTAGGGCCGGTCGTTGACGTACTGGGTCAGCGACGTCCCGCCCCCGCGCACGAGCTCGACGGGATCGATTTCCACGAACAGCGCGGCGGTGCACCGGCCGGCGGCGGCCTCCGGGTAGAAGACGTGCGCGACCCCGGCCGACAGCGCGACCGACTGCGCCTTCCCCGGGTGCTTGTGCAGGAGGAAGCCCAGGTCGGTGGCGGGGTTCCGGGTCGTGGTGATGGTCAGCAACACCGGCCCAGTGTGGCGGAGCGGCCGGTGCCCGCGCGCCCGGTTTTCCCGGGTGCGACCCTGGATCCATGAACCGCCTCGCCAGCGCGACCAGCCCGTACCTGCTCCAGCACGCGGACAACCCCGTCGACTGGTGGCCATGGGGACCCGACGCGCTCGCCGAGGCGAAACGGCGGAACGTGCCGATCCTGCTCTCCGTCGGCTACGCCGCCTGCCACTGGTGTCACGTGATGGCGCACGAGTCGTTCGAGGACGCCGGGACCGCGGCCCTGATGAACGGGCACTTCGTCAACATCAAGGTCGACCGCGAGGAGCGGCCGGACATCGACGCGGTGTACATGGCCGCCACCCAGGCGATGACCGGGCAGGGCGGCTGGCCGATGACCTGCTTCCTGACCCCGGACGGCGAGCCGTTCCACTGCGGCACCTACTACCCGCCGTCGCCGCGGCCGGGAATGCCGTCGTTCCGGCAGCTGCTGGCCGCCGTCGCCGAGGCGTGGCAGGAGCGGCCGGACGAGCTCCTCGACGGCGCCAAGCAGATCGTGGCGCACCTCGCCGAGCAGACCGGGCCGCTCCAGGAGTCCGTTGTGGACGAAGCCGTGCTCGCCGGTGCGGTCGGGAAGCTCGAGCAGGAAGCGGACCCGGTCAACGGCGGGTTCGGCCGCGCCCCGAAGTTCCCGCCGTCGATGGTCCTCGAGTTCCTGCTGCGCCACCACGAGCGCACCGGTTCTGCGGTGGCACTGTCTCTTGTGGACAAGTCGGCCGAGGCGATGGCTCGCGGTGGCCTGTACGACCAGCTGGCCGGCGGCTTCGCGCGCTACTCCGTCGACGCCGAGTGGATCGTGCCCCACTTCGAGAAGATGTTGTACGACAACGCGTTGCTGCTGCGGTTCTACGCCCACCTGTGGCGGCGCACCGGCTCGGCGACCGCGCTGCGCGTCGCCACCGGTACGGCGGAGTTTCTGTTCGAGAGCTTGCGGACGCCGGAAGGCGGCTTCGCGTCCTCGCTGGACGCGGACACCGACGGCGTCGAAGGCCTGACGTACGTCTGGACGCCGTCGCAGCTGCGTGACGTGGTCGGCGACGACTCCGCGGCCGACCTCTTCGGCGTCACCCCCGAGGGGACGTTCGAGGAGGGTGCCTCGACGTTGCGCCTGTTCGGTGACCTGCCGGAGCCGCTGCGCGTGAAGCTGCTGGAGGAACGCGCGAAGCGGCCGCAGCCGGGCCGGGACGACAAGGTCATCGCGTCCTGGAACGGCTTGGCGATCACCGCGCTGGCCGAAGCGGGTGTGGCGCTGGATCGTCCACAGTGGATCGAGTGGGCTCGCGATGCTGCCGAGTTGCTGCTGCGGGTGCACGTGGTCGACGGCCGGTTGCGGCGCAGCTCGCGAGACGGCGTCGTCGGCGAATCCGCCGGGGTGCTGGAGGACTACGCCTGCGTCGCCGACGGGTTCCTGGCCCTGCACCAGGCCACGGGCGAGGCGAAGTGGCTCACCGAAGCGACCCGGCTGCTCGACCTGGCGCTGGCGCACTTCGCGTCCTCGGACGTCCCGGGCGCGTATTTCGACACGGCCGACGACGCCGAGACGCTGGTCCAGCGCCCGGCCGACCCGGGCGACAACGCCAGTCCGTCGGGGGCGTCCGCACTGGCCGGGGCGTTGCTGACGGCGTCGGCGCTCGCGGGGCACGCCGATGCGGCCCGGTACCGGGAGGCGGCCGAGCAGGCGCTGCGCCGGGCCGGGGTGCTGGCCGGGCGGGTGCCGCGGTTCGCCGGGCACTGGCTGTCGGTGGCGGAAGCGCTGCAGGCAGGCCCGGTGCAGGTCGCGGTGGTGGGCGCGGACGCTTCGCTGCGGCTGGCCGCGGCGCGGGGGGTGCACGGCGGCGGCATCGTGGTGGCCGGCGAGCCGGACGCACCGGGCGTGCCGTTGCTCGCCGACCGTCCCCTGGTGTCCGGCGCGCCGGCGGCGTACGTGTGCCGGGGTTACGTGTGCGATCGCCCGGTCACCTCGGCGGCGGAGCTGGCCGGCCGGCTCTGATCGCCCTGGGAGAACGCGGTGTTGATAACACGGTATCAGGCGTAGCTTCGGTATCGATGTAATCATGTAATCGCGGAGGTGCGACATGGGACGGGGATGGCGAGGAGGCCGGGGCTGGCAGCAGGCCGAGGTACCGCCGGCGGACGACGCGGCGGCCTGGTTCGGCGGCCGCCTGCCGGACGGCTGGTTCACGGGCGCACCGGAGGTCACGGTCGACCGCGAAGAGATCATCGTGGTGGGCGAGCTGCAGCCGCTGACGGAGGAGCACGCGGACGACGCAGCCCGCGCGGCGGCCGAGGACGGCCGCATCAGCCGGTTCCGCGAGGAGACGCGCGACGAGCGCATCGAGATCGCCCGCCAGGCGGAGCACCGCTACCAGCGCAAGGTGGCCTGGGGCGCCCGCCTGGGCGGAACGACGGCGCTGTTCACGACGCACTCGGCCCCGGTGATGACGCGCTTGCGCCAGCCGGAGCGCCTGGTGCTGGACACCCTGGTGGACGCGGGCGTGGCCCGCTCCCGCTCGGACGCCCTGGCGTGGGCGGTCCGGCTGGTCGGCCAGCACGCGGACAGCTGGCTGGGCGAGCTGCGCGAGGCGATGAGCAAGGTGGACGACCTGCGTTCGAAGGGCCCAGACCTGTCCTGACGCTCGCCCAAGCCGTCGTGAGTGAGAAACAGTGTTAGAACACTGTTTCTCACTCACGACCGGCTTGGCCCGCCCGGCTGCGCCCGATAGAGTTGATCGTGCCCGCGGTCCGTGCCGCGGTTCCGCCGTCGCACAGTCTTTCCCGTGAAGGATGTGTCCATGGACGGCAGGTTCACCCGGCGGCAGCTGATCAAGGGCGGGCTCGCGGTGGCGGCGGTGCCCCTCCTCCCGGCCGTCGCGCCGGCGGCGCCCCGCATCGACGTACCGGTGCTCCCGTGGCCGGCGGCGAACGACATCGTCGCGAACACCACGGTTCCCACGTTCCCGGACCGCAGTTTCCCGATCACCGGCTACGGCGCGAAGAACGACGGCAAGACCGACAACACCGAGGCCATCGCGAAGGCGATCGACGCCTGCGCCGCGGCCGGTGGCGGTCACGTCGTCGTGCCGGGCGGTGGCAGCTTCCTCACCGGGGCCATCGCCCTCAAGAGCAACGTCGACCTGCACCTCGAAGCCGGCTCGGTGCTGAAGTTCAGCGGCGACGCCTCGAAGTTCCCGAACGTCCTGACGCGCTACGAAGGCATCGAGTGCGTCAACCACTCGCCGATGATCTACGCCTACGGGCAGAAGAACATCGGCCTCACCGGCAGCGGCACGCTCGACGCGGCGGCGACGTCGTCGTGGAACAAGGGCAGCGACCGGGCGTACCTGGAAACGCTGGTGGCCAAGGGAACCCCGCCGGAGAAGCGGGTGGTGCCGGGCTCGGGGCACAGCATGCGCTCGACGTTCGTCGAGCCGTACGCCTGCGAAAACGTGCTGATCCAAGGCGTCACGCTGAAGAACTCCATGTTCTGGCAGCTGCACCCGACGCTGTGCAAGAACGTCACGGTCGACGGCGTCAGCACCGACCCCAGCACCGCGCACAGCAACACCGACGGCTGCGACCCCGAGTCCTGCGACCACGTCGTCATCGCCAACTGCACCTTGGGCGCGCACGACGACAACATCGCCATCAAGGCCGGCCGCGACGCCGACGGGCGGCGGGTGAACGTCCCGTGCCAGAACCTCGTCGTGGTGAACTGCGTGATGAACGGCAACTGGGGCGCGATCACCTGCGGCAGCGAGCAGACCGGCGGGATCCGCAACGTCTACGCCTACCGGCTCACCGTGAAGGGCGACACGAAGTTCGCGCTGTACGTGAAGTCCAACACGCTGCGTGGCGGGTTCTCCGAGAACATCAACCTCGACAGTGTCTCCGGCACCTTCGCGCGCAACTTCGTGTACGTGACGTCGACCTACAACAGCCAGACCGGCAGCTACATCCCGTCGTTCGGGCCGTTCACCATCAGCAACTGTTCGAGCACGAAGATCGCGGGCAAGACGTTCGACGTCAGCGGGCTTTCGAACGCCCACGTGCACGGCCTGTCCGTGGCGAACTCCACGTTTAAGGGCGTCGCCGACACGTCGAACACGCTGAAGTACGTGGACAACGCCCATTTCTCGAATGTGACGGTCAACGGGAAGCCGATCTGAACCTGCGGAACCGGCGGGGCTGCGGCAGGCTTACTACCAACGAGTAGGAAGCCTGCCGTTCGTCCTTTCCGGAGGTAGCCGTGGACGTCCCCGAAGTGCCCTCGAAGGTGGATCCGGACGCCCTGACCGCCGTCCTCGACGGCCGCTGGGCCGACCTGCGCCGCGGGGTGCGGGCGCAGATGGCCGAGACGAAGTTCCGGGACCCGGTCGCGCTCGACGTCGAGGCGCACCGCGCCCAAGTGCTTGACCAGCTGCGCGCGCTGGCCGAAACCGACCGGCCCGGCCTGGGCTTCGACCCGGCGTACGGCGGCGGTGGCGACGTCGGCGGCTCGGTCACGTCGTTCGAGATGCTCGGCTACGGCGACCTGTCGCTGATGGTGAAGGCCGGCGTCCAATGGGGCCTGTTCGGCGGCGCGGTCCAGCTGCTCGGCACCGAGCGCCACCACGAGCGGTACCTGCGCGCCATCGTGGACCTCGACCTGCTGGGCTGCTTCGCGATGACCGAGCACGGCCACGGGTCCGACGTCCAGCACCTGCGCACCACGGCGACCTTCACCGATGGCGGCTTCGTCATCCACACGCCGGACGCCATGGCGCAGAAGGAATACATCGGCAACGCGGCCCGCGACGGCCGGATGGCGGTGGTCTTCGCGCAGCTGATCACCGGCTCCGAGGAGCGTGGCGTCCACGCGTTCATGGTGCCGATCCGGGACGAGGACGGCGCACCGATGCCGGGCGTGTCCATCGAGGACTGCGGCCCGAAGGCGGGCCTCAACGGTGTCGACAATGGACGGTTGAGCTTCGACGACGTCCGGGTGCCGCGGGAAGCCTTGCTGAATCGCTTCGGCGACGTCGCCGAGGACGGGACGTACTCGAGCCCGATCGAAAGCGACAGCCGCCGGTTCTTCACGATGCTGGGCACGCTGATCCGCGGCCGGGTGAGCGTCGGCGGCAGCGCGGGGAGCGCCACCAAGCGCGCGCTGGCCCTGGCGATCCGGTACGGCGAACGGCGGCGCCAGTTCATGACCCCGGACGGCGACGAGGTCGTCATCCTCGACTACCTCGGTCACCAGCGGAAACTGCTGCCGGCGCTGGCGAAGACGTACGCGCTGCACTTCGCGCAGGAAGAGCTGGTGTCCAAGCTGCACGACATCGACTCGTCCGCGCCCGAGGAGGAGCAGCGCGAGCTGGAGTCGCGGGCGGCCGGGCTGAAGGCGCTCAACACCTGGCACGCGACGGCGACGATCCAGGCCGCGCGCGAGGCGTGCGGCGGCTCGGGGTACCTCGCGGAGAACATCCTGCCGGGCCTGAAGGCCGACACCGACGTCTTCACGACGTTCGAAGGCGACAACACAGTGCTGTTGCAGCTGGTCGCGAAGGGCCTGCTGACCAGCTACAAGCAGGACTTCGAGGACCTTTCGCCGCTGGCGACGGCCCGGTTCTTCACCGACCAGGTGGTCAGCACGATCCTGGAGCGGACCTCGGTGCGCAAGGCGCTCGAGTCGCTCACCGAAGGGTCCGATTCGGACGTCTTCTTCCGCCGCGAGTGGCAGCTGCGGCTGTTCGAGGACCGCGAGCAGCACGTCGTCGAAGGCGTGGCCAAGCGCCTGCGCAAGGCGGCCGACGACCCGTTCGGCGTGTTCAACGCGGCGCAGGACCACGTGCTGCGCGCCGGCCGCGTGCACGTCGAGCGGCTGGTGCTGGAGGCGTTCGCGGCAGCCGTCGAGCGCTGCGAAGACCCGGACGCCCGGACGCTGCTCGAGCGCGTCTGCGACCTGTACGCGTTGTCGGCGATCGAAGAGGACCTGGCGTGGTTCCTGGGCCACGGCCGCCTGACGGCGTCGCGCGGGAAGGCCGTGACGTCGGCCGTCAACCGGCTCTGCTCGGAGCTGCGCCCGCACGCCCGCGCGCTGGTGGACGCGTTCGCGATCCCGGAGCAGTTCCGGGCGGCGCCGATGCTGGTGTCCTGATCGGCTGTTTTGGGCGTTTTCCCTGGTGGGGGCGCGGGAACGCGGTTCGCGCGGGTCGTCTAGCGTTGCGCGTCCGCTCCCGCTCTCCCCGAAGGAACCCCCATGGGCGCCCGCCGTGAAAGACGCTTGCTCGAAACCGCCGCACCGATGATGCAGCCGGGCGAAACGCCCGAAGTGATCGCCATGGCCAAGGTCGGCTCGCTGCGGAAGGTGCTGGGCCGGCACTTCGCGCTCGCCGCCGCGACCGCGGTGCTGAGCGGCGGCACGATGTTCTCGATCACCACCCAGCGCGAGCTCTACCTGCTGCTGACCGACCGCCAGCTGCTGTTCTTCGAGGCCGACGCGTACACCGGCGGCCCGGGTAAGCCCCTGTTCGGCGTCCCGCGGACGCACGTGGCCATCACCGAGCCGCGGGGCGGCGTCCTGCTGAAGTTCGAGCTGTACATCCACGGCTGGGACCAGGCGATGACGTTGTCGATGCCGCCGTTCCCGCCGTCGCTGCGGAAGAAGGGCCGTCAGCTCGTCGGCCTCCTGCCGCGGCTGCAGCAGGGGTGACCCGGGCGGGTGGCCGGTATCGGGGACCGGCCACCCGCCCGGGAGCTCTCACGGCCGCCGGTGCTTGCGGTCGTCGTCGCTGACGTCGAACTGCTCCTTGCGCACCTTGCCGGACACGGTCTGCTCGTCGGTGACCGTCTCGGTCCGCAGCCGCGCCCGCTCGACCGGCACGGTTTCCTTGCGCACCACGGGTTTCTCGGCGTGCAGGACGACGTCCTGCTCGGCCTCGCCGATCTCCGCCCGGCCGTCCGCGCGGGTGACCGGCTCCCGCTCGATGCGCACCTCCTCGTGCCGCACCGGCACGGTGACCTGCTGCTCCTCGGTGACGACGTACTTGCGCAGCCGCACGTGCCCGGCCTCGACCTGCTCGGTCCCGACGTTCAGCCGCTCTTCGGAGCGCGTCATGCTGCGGTCGTCGCGCTTGTCGCGCCTGCCCATGGCGTCCCGGCCCACGGTGCCCTTGCCGCGGTCCATCCGCCCGTCCGCCGAGTCGCGCGGCACCGGCAGGCCGTAGTGGCGGTAGAGCTGGGTGCTCTCCTCGGGCGAGAGGTGCCCGTCGGCGTCGATGCGCGGCGCGTCGGAGACGCTCTCCTTGTCGACCTGGACGTGCACGCCGTCCTGGTCGGTGTGCGCGCCGGAGAGCGGGACGAAGCTTTCCTTGGTGCCGAACAGCCCGGTCTTGACGGTGATCCACTCCGGCTGGTGCGTCGCGTCGGCGAGGTAGACGTTGCCGACCTTCCCGAGCTTGTTGCCTTCGGGATCGACCACGGCACTGTCGATGAGTTCCTGCGGCTGCATGGTGCTGGCCATCGCGGTCGTGCTCCTTCCACAGTTGGGTCTGGTGCGGCCCACGTTCGGCCGTCCCGGTGCGGGCGGCAACCGTCGTGGTGTCCGCGTGGGTGACCCCTGAACGTGCTCGTTTGAAGCGGTTTTCGCTGGCCAGGCCGGGTCCGGTGCCCAGGTGGAACGCGGTGTCCCCGGCGTGACCGGCCGCCACCGCGGTGGCGCGAAGGTGTGGACCTGGATTTGCGTGACCGGGGTCACGCGCGCGGTTGTCACAACGCCGCCGCCCGGGTCGTCAAGGGGGTGAAGCAGACGATGGAAGGGGAACGACCATGGAAGCGCGGCTCAACATGTTCGAGAACGAGGTCACCGGCAAGTTCGTCAAGCGCCTGATCGCGGCGTCCCGCCCGGTCGAGGAATCGTCGCTGCCGCACGCGACGCAGGAGCTGGTGAAGATCCGCGCGAGCCAGATCAACGGCTGCGGGATGTGCCTGGACATGCACACGAAGGACGCGGCGGCGGCCGGTGAGACGGCGGTCCGCCTGGCGATGGTGGCGGCGTGGCGCGAAGCGGTGGTGTTCACCGAGGCCGAGCGCGCGGCCCTGGCGCTGGCGGAGGAGGGCACCCGCCTGGCCGACACGCACACGGGCGTCACCGACGAGACGTGGGCGGCGGTGCGCAAGCACTACGACGACGAGCAGATCGGCGCGCTGGTCGCCCTGGTGGCGACGATCAACGCGTGGAACCGGCTGAACGTGATCGTCCGCAACCCGGCGGGCGAGTACCAGCCGGGGATGTTCGGCTGAGTTTCACCGCCGCTCATGGTGAAAACTGCCCGGAGGTGGAACCCCCAACCGTGGCACAGCGGCCGCGACGCCGCTCGGCGCAAGGTGTTTGATTGCCGGGACGGGTGATGTTGTCCAAACCATCGAGTGATGTCGATAAAGGACTGCGCGAGAACGCCCGATGATTTTACCATGATGAAAAAGACGCTCTTCGCAGCCGCAGTCATCGGTGGTGCCATGCTCGCTGTTGCCGCGCCGGCCTCCGCCGGTGAGGGTCACCACCCGGGCGGCGGCATCAGCATCGGCGACAACCTCTGCGCGGCTCCGTGGCAGTGGAACGGTCCCTTCGAAATCCTGCACGCGGGTCACGCCCCGTCGTACGCGGCGTGTAACAACAACTCCACCGGCGGTGGGCACGGAATCAGCATCCTCAACAACGCGTGCCTGCTGCCCTGGCAGTGGAACGGCCCGGTCGAGCTCCTGACGGTCGACCACAACCCGTCGTACGTGGCCTGCAACGGCAACAGCGCGGGCTGACCAAGGGGAAACAGGCCGAGGCTGGCTGGTTGAGTGTGCATCAACCATCCGCGGCCGACCCCGAGTAGGAAAGAAGCGCGGTCATTCACTCACACACAGGGTGAATGGCCGCGCTTCTTTTTCGTGGAACAAAAGGCGACTCAGGCGTACATCGCCAGCCAGATCGCGATGTAGTGCGAGACGGCGGCCAAAACGGTGCAGGCGTGGAAGTACTCGTGGTAGCCAAAAGTGTCAGGCCAGTGGTTGGGCCACTTCACGGCGTAGAAAACCGCGCCGAGCGTATAGAACAACCCGCCCACGCACAGCAACACGAGCGCCGCGACGCCGGCGTGTGAAGCCAGCTCGGGGAAGACGAACACCGCAACCCAGCCAAGGGCGATGTAGATCGGCACCCCGAGCCACCGCGGAGCGTGCGGCCACAGCATCTTCAACGCCACACCCGCGATCGCCCCGCCCCAGACGATCGACAGGATCACGTACCCCGTCGGCTTCGACATCGCCAGCAACGTGAACGGCGTGTACGTCCCGGCGATGAACAAGAAGATCATCGAGTGATCGGCGCGCTTCATCCACTTGTACGCCCGGGGACTCCAGAACCGCCGGTGGTACAACGCGCTGACCCCGAACAGCCCCAGCACCGTCAGCCCGTACACCGACGTGGCCAGCGCGGCGACGGGGGACACTGTGGACGCGGCCAAACTGATCAGCGCGGCCGCCGCCGCCAGCGCGCCGAAGAACGTCCAGAAGTGGATGTGCCCGCGCAGCCGGGGGCGGAGGTCCACTACGGGCTCGGGTGGTTCCGTCGTCAGGCTCACCCGTCCAGGTTACGGGACCGTAAGTTGTCCGGCAGTGCTCAAGTCACACGCCTCACACCGGGGTGCGTAGGCTGACTCGCCGTGAGTGTTCGCTCGTTCTTGTCCGACGTCGTGTACAGCGCCTACGGCAGGCGCCTCATCCAGCAGGCCGCCGGCCGGCATCCGCGGCACATCGCCATCATGCTCGACGGGAACCGCCGGTGGGCTCGTGAAGCGGGCTTCACGGACGTTTCGGACGGGCACCGAGCCGGGGCGAAGAAGATCGCGGACTTCCTGAGCTGGTGCCAGGAGGCCGAAGTCGAGGTCGTCACCATGTGGCTGCTGTCCACCGACAACCTCAACCGCGACCCCGACGAACTCACCCCGCTGCTCAAGATCATCACCGACGTCACCGACGAACTCGCCGCGCCGGGGACGCCGTGGCAGCTGCGGATCGTCGGCGCGCTCGACCTGCTGCCCGCCGACGTCGCGAAGCGGCTCAGCGAGGCCGCCGCCCGGACCGAAGGGCGGACCGGGATGGAGGTCAACATCGCCGTCGGGTACGGCGGGCGGCAGGAGATCGCCGACGCCGTGCGCAAGCTGCTGCGCCAGCACGCCGACGAGGGCACGTCCATTCAGGAACTGGCGAAGATCCTCGACGTCGACCACATCTCCGAGCACCTCTACACCTCGGGCCAGCCGGATCCGGACCTCATCATCCGCACCTCCGGTGAGCAGCGGCTTTCCGGCTTCCTGCTGTGGCAGTCCGCGCACTCGGAGTTCTGGTTCACCGAGGCGTACTGGCCCGCCTTCCGGCGGGTCGACTTCCTGCGTGCGATGCGCGACTACGCCTGGCGGCACCGCCGGTTCGGCTCCTAGCGCGCGGGAAAACCGCTGGTCACGGCCCCCGGTCACCACTCGGAGTTGATTTCGGACGACCGACGGTGAGATGACGATCTGGCGAATCACCGTGTTGGCTCCCTGCGCGACGCCGCATTCGTGGGTACCTTCCGAGGTGAGGGCACGCGTTCCGTGCGGGTCCTCGCGGGAGGCCCTGGTCGTGGCGGTGATCGAGGGGGCGGCTCAGCCGCCCACGAGACGCTCGAGGGGGCCGGCACCCGGCCCTCGTGGCCGCGCCACCTGACCCCGGTCAGGAGGAGTGGTCCAGCCAGGGAGGTGCCCGGCCCAGCGAGTGCGGGCGTGAGGTGCACACGCCCTCGAGGGAGATGCCGTCGTGACTGCGCAGCGTTTGCCCCGTAAGGCCTCTGGCCACTCTTCGACCGGTGCCGTTTCCGGCCCGGAGAAAGCGCCCGTATCCCAGCAGCACATGTACGTGCTCGACACGTCGGTCCTCCTTTCGGACCCGTGGGCGGTCACCCGCTTCGCCGAGCATGCCGTCGTGCTTCCGCTGGTCGTCATCAGTGAACTGGAGGCGAAGCGCCACCACCCGGAGCTGGGCTGGTTCGCCCGGGAATCCCTGCGGATGCTCGACGACCTGCGCCGGCAGTACGGCAGGCTCGACGCGCCGCTTCCCATCGGGGACCACGGCGGCACGCTGCAGGTGGAGCTGAACCACTCGGACCCGTCGGTGCTCCCGTCCGGGTTCCGGACCGACTCCAACGACCACCGGATCCTCGCCTGCGCGCTCAACCTCGCGGCCGAGAACCAGGCGGTCACGCTGGTGACGAAGGACATCCCGCTGCGGGTCAAGGCCGGGGCCGTCGGCCTCGAGGCGGACGAGTACCGCGCGCAGGAAGTGACGCCGTCGGGCTGGACCGGCATGGCGGACGTCGACGTCCAGCAGGAAGTGCTGGACGCGCTGTTCGGCGGCAGCACCGTCGACCCCGTCGAGTGGGGCATGGACGAGCTCGCCGAGCTGCCCTGCCACACCGGGCTGCGGCTGCTCGCGGGCAGCTCCAGCGCGCTCGGGCGGATCACGGCGGACAAGCGCATCCGGCTGGTCCGGGGCGACCGCGAGGCGTTCGGCCTGCACGGCCGCAGCGCCGAGCAGCGCGTCGCGCTCGACCTGCTGCTCGACTCCGACGTCGGGATCGTGTCGCTGGGCGGCCGGGCCGGCACCGGCAAGTCGGCGCTCGCGCTGTGCGCCGGTCTGGAAGCGGTGATGGAACGCCGTCAGCACCGCAAGGTCGTGGTGTTCCGGCCGGTCTACGCGGTCGGCGGCCAGGACCTCGGCTACCTGCCCGGGTCCGAGAGCGAGAAGATGCAGCCGTGGGCGCAGGCGGTGTTCGACACCCTCGGCGCGCTGGTCAGCCAGGACGTCCTCGACGAGGTCTTCGACCGCGGCATGCTCGAGGTGCTCCCGCTGACCCACATCCGCGGCCGGTCGCTGCACGACACGTTCGTGATCGTCGACGAGGCGCAGTCGCTGGAGCGCAACGTCCTGCTCACGGTGCTCTCCCGGCTCGGCACGGCGTCGCGGGTGGTGCTCACGCACGACGTCGCCCAGCGTGACAACCTGCGCGTCGGGCGGCACGACGGCGTCTCGGCGGTGATCGAGAAGCTGAAGGGCCACCCGCTGTTCGCGCACGTCACGCTGACGCGCTCGGAGCGTTCGCCGATCGCCGCCCTGGTCACCGAAATGCTGGAGGACCACGGCTGACCGAGTGGCTCGTGAGTGTTTAGGCGGGTTCTAACCCGCCTAAACACTCACGACCGCAGGGGGCTCCGACAAGGCTGGGTGTTGGTGAAAAACCCGCTCGGCCGCTATGCGGTCGATCCCGGGCTGGGCATAGTTGGCCGGATGGGGCCGGAAAGTCTTTCTCGTCGGGAACTTCTCGTTCGTGGTGGCGCAGCCGCTGCCGTGCTGGCCGTGGCCGGGGCGGGGGTCGCCGAGGCCGAACCGGACGTCCAGCAGGACGACGTCGTGCTCCGGCAGGGCACGAACATGTCCGCCGCGCTGTCACCGGACGGCCGGTGGATCGCCGTGGACCTGGTCACCGGGATCTGGGTGCTGCCCGCCGGCGGCGGGCGCGCCCGGCGGCTCACCAACGACCTCCAGGACGCGACGCTGCCCAACTGGTCGCCGGACGGCCGCCGGATCGCGTTCCAGTCCTACCGCGACGGCAACTTCCACCTGTACGTCATCGATGTCACCGGCGGGACGCCCCGCAAGCTCACCAGCGGGAAGTTCGACCACCGGGAGCCCGCGTTCTCGCCGGACGGCACCAAGATCGCCTTCAGCAGCGACCGGGGCGGCAGCTACGGCATCCACCTGCTGGACATCGCCTCCGGCGCGATCGGCACGGTGGCGTCCACCGCCGACGAGGAGGCGTCGCCGCGGTGGTCGGCCGACGGCCGGAAAATCGTCTTCACCGTGAACGACACCGCCATCGACGTCGTCACCCTGGCCACCGGCGCCCGCGAGCGCCTGGTCACCGCGACCGGCACCGACAGGTTCTACGGCCCCGCGTTCGGTCCCGGCGGCCGGCCCAGTTACCTGCGGCTGCGCGGCGCCGACGCGGACCTCATGCTCGGCGACCGGCAGCTGACCCAGGGCGAAGACGTCTTCGGCTTCGCCGCGAACTGGTCCGGGGCCGAGGTGCTCTACACCGCCGACGGGCACCTCCGGCGGCGCGAGGAGTCGGGCGCCGTCAAGGACGTCCCGTTCGAAGCGCGCGTGTCCACGGCGGCACGCGACTACCGGCGGCGGGTCCGTGACCTGGACTCCGCCGCGCCGAAGCCGGTGCGGGGCATCGCCAGTCCGGTCGTGTCGAAGGACGGCAAACGGATCGCGTTCCGCGCCCTCAACGCGATCTACGTCGTCGCGGCGGGCGGGGGCCGCCCGCAGAAGCTGATCGGCGACGGCTTCTTCAACTCCGACCCGGACTTCCACCCCGACGGGACGAAACTGCTCTACACGAGCGACCGGCTCGGCACGGCCGACCTGTGGCTGCGCGACCTCGGCACCGGCCAGGACACCGTCCTCACGCAACTGCCGGGCGCCCAGGTCGCACCGCGGTGGTCGCCGGACGGCGGCCGGGTGGCCTACGCCGACCAGGACGGCGCCACGTGGATCTACGACGTGGCCGCGGACCAGGCCCAGCAGGTGACGCCGCCGCTGTTCATGCCGGGCCGGCCGACCTGGTCGCCCGACGGCTCGGTCCTCGCGCTGGCCGCGGTGAAACCGTTTTCGCGGCGGTACCGCGAAGGCACCAGCCAGATCCTCACCGTCGACCTCGAGACGCAAGAACTCCGCTACGCCGAGCCGATGCCGTTCCGGTCGCTCGCCACCCGCGGCGACGACGGTCCACTGTGGTCACCCGACGGCCGGTACCTCGCGTTCACCGTCGAAAGCGTCGCCTGGATCGCCCCGGTCGACGGCACCGGACGGCTGATCGGGGCGCCGCGGCAGGTCACCCACGACGTCACCGATTCCCTGGCGTGGCAGGGGAACGACACGCTCGTGTACCTGTCGAAAGGGCAGCTGAAGGCCCAGAAGATCACCGGCGGCGAGCCGCGCCCGATCCGGCTCGACTTCACCTGGGCCCGGCCGCGCCCGCCGCGCCCGACCGTCATCCACGTCGGCGCGGCGTGGGACGGCGTCGCCCGCACGCTGCAGCGGGACGTCGACATCGTCGTCGACGGCGGCCGGATCGCCGACGTCCGGCCGCACCGGGACGCACCCGGCACCGTCGACGCCCACGACCTGACCGCGATGCCGGGGCTCGTCGACATCCACAACCACTGGCACCTGCGCGGCAGGCAGTGGGGTGACCGGCAGGGCAGGCTGTGGCTGTCCTACGGCATCACCACGACCCGCTCGCCCGGCGACCCGGCGTACCAGATGCTGGAGACGCGGGAGGCCCTGGAGTCCGGCAACCGCGTCGGGCCGCGGTACTTCGGCACCGGCGAAGCCGTCGACGGCTCGCGGATCTACTACAACTTCATGCGGCCGACGCTGTCACCCGAGCAGCTCGACCTGGAGCTGTCCCGCGCGGTGGAGCTCGAGTACGACCTGATCAAGACCTACGTCCGGCTCCCGGTGGCCGCCCAGCAGGCCGTGGTCCGGGCCGCGCACCGGGCGGGCCTTCCGCTGTCGTCGCACTACTTGTACCCGGCGGCGAACATCGGCATGGACGCGATGGAGCACACCGGGGCCACCAACCGGCTCGGGTACTCGCACACGGTCAGCCGGACCGGCCGGTCGTACCAGGACGCCGTCGCGTTGTTCACCCGCTCGGGGATGTCGATCACGCCGACGTTGTTCAACTCCAAGGCGTTGTACGCCGACGACAAGTCGCTGGTGACCGACGAGCGCACCGAGGTCCTCTTCCCGCCGTGGGAATACGCGCTGCTCAAGGCCACGGCGGAGGCCGCGGGCCGCCCGGAGAACGCGTATGTCCGCCGGGTCCTCGCCGGGAACGTCGACATGGTGCTGCGGATCCACCGGGCGGGCGGGTTCGTGGTCACCGGGACGGACTCGCCGCTGGACAACGTGGCCGTCGCCACCCACCAGAACCTGCGGGCCATGGTGGCGTTCGGGTTCACGCCGTACGAGGCGCTCACCACCGCCACCCGCAACCCCGCGCGCTGGCTGGGGCTTGAGGACCGGATCGGGGTGCTCAAGCGGGGTGCGTACGCGGATCTGTCGCTGGTCAGCGGCAACCCCCTGCAGGACGTCAAGGCGGCCGCGAACGTCCGCAGCGTGCTGGCCGGCGGCGTGCTGCGGACGGTCGGCGAGCTGCTGGCGCCCTACCGGAACCAGCCGGAGCAGCGGGCGGTCACCAAGGTGGCGCCCGCCGCCCGGTCGGCGGCGAAACAGCACTGGTGGCACGTTCCCGAGTGGTCCGAGCACGTCTGCTGCGCGGGCTGAGGACCCTGCCGCAGTTGTCGTGAGTGGTAAGGCGGGTTAGAACTCGCCTTACCACTCACGACCGCGGTTACCAGCCTGAGGGGAGGGGGCGGCCCTCGGCGAACCCGGCCGCCGACTGGACGCCCAGCAGCGCGCGCTCGTGGAACTCCTCCAGCGTCCGCGCGCCCGCGTAGGTGCAGGACGAGCGCACGCCGGAGCCGATCGAGTCCAGCAGGTCCTCGACCCCCGGGCGCTGCGGGTCGAGGGACATCCGCGACGACGAGATGCCCTCCTCGAACAGCGCCTTCCGCGCGCGGTCGAAGACGTTGTCCGTCCGCGTCCGCGCGCCCACCGCGCGCTTCGACGCCATCCCGAACGACTCCTTGTAGGGCCGGCCCTGCTCGTCGAACCGCAGGTCACCAGGGGATTCGTAGGTCCCCGCGAACCACGACCCGACCATCGCCGCGGACGCGCCGGCGGCCAGCGCCAGCGCGATGTCGCGCGGGTGCCGCACGCCGCCGTCGGCCCAGACGTGCTTGCCCAGCTCGCGCGCGGCGGCCGCGCAGTCGGCGACCGCGGAGAACTGCGGGCGGCCCACGCCGGTCATCATCCGGGTCGTGCACATCGCGCCCGGCCCGACACCGACCTTGACGACGTCGGCGCCCGCTTCGATCAGGTCGCGCGTGCCCTCGGCCGTCACCACGTTGCCGGCGACCACCGGGACCTGCGGCGACACCGACCGGACGGCCCGCAGCGCGGCGATCATCTTCTCCTGGTGCCCGTGCGCGGTGTCGACGACGAGCACGTCCACGCCCGCCTTCAGGACCGCTTCGGCCTTCGCCGCGACATCGCCGTTGACGCCGATCGCGGCCGCGACGCGCAGCCGGCCGTCGCCGTCGACGGCCGGGGTGTAGATGTCCGCGCGCAGCGCCCCGACGGCGGTCAGGACGCCCGCCAGGCGGCCGTCGGCGTCCAGGCCCAGCGCCAGGGTGGCGCCGTGGCTGTGCAGCAGCTCGAAGACCTCGCGCGCCGGCGTGTCCAGCGGCACCGCGACGCTCGCGGGCTGGGCAACGTCGGCGAGACGCGCGAAGCGGTCGACGCCCGCGCAGGCCGCTTCGTCGACGACGCCGACCGGGCGCCCTTCGCCGTCCACGACGACGACAGCGCCGTGGGCGCGCTTGTGGACCAGGTTGAGGGCGTCGGCGACCGCGTCACCGCCGGTGAGCACCAGCGGCGTGTCCCACACCGTGTGCCGGCTCTTCACCCAGCCGACGATCTCGGTCACGGCGTCGGTGTCGACGTCCTGGGGCAGCACGACCAGGCCGCCGCGGCGGGCGACGGTCTCGGCCATCCGCCGTCCGGCGACCGCGGTCATGTTCGCCACGACGATCGGGATGGTCGCGCCGGTGCCGTCCGCGGTGGCGAGGTCGACGTCGAAGCGGGACTCCACGTCCGAACGGTTCGGCAGCAGGAACACGTCGTCGTAGGTCAGGTCGTGGGCGGGCCGGTGGCCGTCGAGGAAACGCACGAGTCACCAGACTACCTGCCGGGCCCGTGGCAGGATCGAGGGCATGAGCCGCCGCGACCGGGACGCCGAGGGACGGGCACGCAACGCACGACCGCGCGACGGCCTCGGCCGGCCGCTGCCGTACGGCGCCGACGGCGTCGAGCGCCAGCCCGAAGGCATCGAGCGCACCCCGGCGCAAACGCTTGCGGAAGCGCAGGAGCTGCTCGACGACGGCAAGCCGTTCCACGCGCACGAGGTGTTCGAGGACGCGTGGAAGACCACCGACGGCCCCGACCGCGAGCTCTGGCGCGGTCTGGCGCAGCTCGCCGTCGGGCTGACGCACGCGGCGCGCGGCAACAACGTCGGCGCGGTGTCGCTGCTGGAGCGCGGCGCGGCGAACATCGAGCCGTTCCGGGGCGAGCCACCGCACGGGATCGACGTCGCCGGGCTGCAGGCGTGGGCGCTTGCGCTCGCGGAGGAAGCGAAGCAGCGTGTCCGGGTGTCGCCGAGCTCGCCGCGGCTGACGTGCTGACGGCGCTCGGAGCCGCGGTCATCGCGGCGGTCGCGTCGCTGGTCGGCGTGACACTGGGCGCGCTGGTCGAGCCGCTGAAGCTCAACGCCGCGAGGCGGGCGAAAGTGCGCCAGGACCGCGCCGATCGCTGTGGCCGGTACATCGAAGCCGGCGCCCGGGCGCGGCAGCACCTGGTCAGCATCAACGTCAGCTATCGCCAGAAGGCGGCCGAGCGGGTCTCGGGCTACGAGGACGAGTACTACACGGCGCGGGCGGAGATGCGGTCCCTGCTCGGACTGCTCGTGATGAGTGGGCCGGACGAGCTCGTGGAGGCGGCCAGGGAGGTGCGGCGCAAGGACATGGACCTGCACCACGTGCGGCACGAGCCGGACGACGACGGCGAGTTCACCAAGGTTGTGCTGCCGACGCCCGTCCGGGACGCCGTGGTCGCGCTGGACCGGGCGATCGAGGAGTTCGCCCTCGTCGCCCGGAAGCACACCGCCTAGGGCTGGTCCCAGCCGTCCGACGCCGACTTCTCGGCGCCGATCGTGGTGCCCTCGCCGTGTCCCGTGTGGACCTTCGTCGCGTCCGGGAGGGTGAACAGCTTCGCGCGGATGGACCGCACGATCGTCGGGTAGTCCGAATAGGACCGGCCGGTGGCGCCCGGGCCGCCGTGGAACAGCGTGTCGCCGGTGAACAGGACGCCCAGCTCCGCCGCGTACAGGCAGACCGCACCGGGCGCGTGCCCCGGCGTGTGGATGACCTGCAGCTCCGTGCCCGCGATGGTGAGCACCTGGCCGTCGGCCAGCTCGCCGTCCGGGGCGCGGTCCGGGTGCGTGAGGTCCCAGACGACCCGGTCGTCCGGGTGCAGCAGGATCGGCGCGCCGGTCGCGGCGGCGAGCTCGGGGGCGGCGTTGACGTGGTCGTTGTGCGCGTGGGTGCAGACGATCGCGGTCAGCTTCCGCTCGCCCACGACGTTTTCGATGGCCTTCGCGTCGTGCGCCGCGTCGATGACGATCACTTCCGCGTCGTCGCCCACGATCCAGACGTTGTTGTCGACGTCCCAGCTGCCCCCGTCGAGCCGGAAGACGCCGGAGGTCACCAGGTTCTGCACGATCGCCGTCATGCGCCCGACCCTAGTGGTCATTCGACGGGTAGATGACATACCGGCGGTATGCTACCGTCGAGTCATCTTACTGTGAGTAAGTTCGAGAGGTGACGCGATGACGCTGCTGGCGGAACCCCTGAAGCTGCGGTGCGGCGCGGTGCTGCCGAACCGCCTGGCCAAGTCGGCGCTGAGCGAGCAGCTCGGCGACCGCCGCAACGCCCCCACGCGCGAGCTCTTCGAGCTCTACCGGACGTGGGCCCGCGGCGGCGCGGGCGTGCTGGTCACCGGGAACGTCATGGTCGACCCGGCCGCGCTCGGCGAACCCCGCAACGTGGCGGCGACCGCGGATCCGGCCGGCTTCCGGGCCTGGGCGCAGGCCGTCGAGGGCACGGACACGCAGCTGTGGGTGCAGCTGAACCACCCCGGGCGCCAGAGCCCGCGGTACCTCTCGCGCGAGCCGGTGGCGCCGTCCGCCGTGTCGTTCGGCAACCGGGGCATCCGAACCGCCTTCGCGTCACCACGCGCCCTGACCGGCGACGAGATCGAAGCGATCATCGAGCGCTTCGCGGTGGCGGCGCGGACGTTCACCGACGCCGGCTTCCACGGCGTCCAGATCCACGGCGCGCACGGCTACCTCGTCTCCCAGTTCCTTTCACCGCTGACTAACCGGCGCACGGACGCGTGGGGCGGCGACGCGGTGCGCCGCCGCCGGTTCCTGCTCGAGGTGGTCCGGCGGGTACGCGCGGCTGTCGGCGACGCCGTGCCGGTGTCGGTGAAGCTCAACAGCGCCGACTTCCAGCGCGGCGGCTTCACCGAGGAGGAGTCCCTGGAGGTCGTGCGCGAGCTCGGCGAGGCCGGCCTGGACCTGCTGGAGGTGTCCGGCGGCACGTACGAGAAGGCCGCGATGATGGGCTCCGGACGCGCAAGCACTCAGGCGCGCGAAGCGTACTTCCTGGACTACGCGGCGAAAGCGCGTGAAGTTTCCGACGTCGCCCTGATGGTCACCGGCGGTTTCGCGACGCCCGGCGGGATGGAGGAAGCGCTGCGCTCGGGCGCACTGGACGTCATCGGGCTTGGCCGGCCGCTGGTCGTGGACCCGGGATTGCCGTCCCGGCTCATCGACGGCGAAGACGTCCGCGCGGAGCGGTTGTGCCCGAAGACGGGGGTCCGGCTGGCCGACAGCCTCCTGGAGATCCAGTGGCACACCCGGCAGATGCACCGGATCGCCGCGGGCAAGCCGGTGGACCGGCGCGGCGCGCTGCCGACGCTGGTGCAGGCCGGGCTGACCGACGGGCTCAACGCGTTCCGCCGCGTCCGCGGCTAAGCGGGTTCGGCGCGCGCGAGGCGGCGGTCGTACAGGAAGGCGCCGGCCGCCAGCGCGGTGAAGAAGAGGCCGATGAACACGCAGTTCAGCGCCACCGGGCCGTAGCCGAGGGTGCCCGCGTCGACGAACGGGTACGGGTAGAAGCCGGTGATCGCTCCGCGCGGGAGGGTGAACGCGAGCCACGCCAGCGGGTACAGCAGTGACCACCAGACCGTGCGCCAGCTCAGCACGCCACGCGGGGCCGCGAGCAGCCAGCCGAGGACGAACAGGATCGGCGTCACCTTGTGCAGCATCGTGTCGGCGAACAGCGAGAGGCCGTGCAGTTCGTAGAGGCCGGCCAGGGCGACCTGGTAGACGATGCCGGTCACGATGATGCCGACCAGCGCGTCCAGCCAGAGGACGGTGAACAGCCGGCCGCGGGCCAGGCCGAGCGCGACCAGCGCCGAGGTGATCGTGACCAGCAGGTTCGAGTCGATCGTGAAGAAGCAGAGCAGGTTCGCGACCCGCCCGTCCGGGGCGCCCGCCGTGGCGATCACCTGGGCGACGAGGCCGGTCGTGGCGACCAGCGCGGTGACCGCGAACCAGGCGCGGGTGAGCTTCTCGCTGCGCATCGGGGGAGCTTAGCTCCACTGTGGACCGATCGCCGCCGGACGCGCCCCGGCGCCGTTCGCGCCGGGGCACCCGGTCGTCACGCCGTGAGCAGCGAGTCCCGGAGCGCGGTGAACGCCTCGTACTCCGCCTTCTGCTCGACCGGCAGCTGGTAGGCGGCGGCCAGCAGCTTCGTCACGGACGGGAGGATGCTGAGCCGGAACGTCCGGCCGTCGGTCGTCTTGATGACGAACCGGCCCTGGAGGTCGCGCTTCTTCACCGACGCGCGGTTGGCGTCGGTGATCGTCAGCGGCGTGCCCGCCGTGACGGTGCCGTTCTTCTCCTCCAGCGGGACGAGGACGAGATCGGTCTGCCCCGGCCGGAAGCCCAGCGCGAAGTTGGCGACGCTGGTGGTGCGGAAGATCAGGTAGTTCTTCTGCCGGATCTCCGCGGCGTACACCTTGGTGTAGCTCGCTCCGCCGTCGACGGCGCCGTCGAAAGCGGCGTGGATGGCCGCCTTCATCTGTTCCTTGCTGACCACTGCTTGCTCCTGCCGTGACCGCTCGGGAAGTGAGCGGAATCCCTGTGAAGGAGCGCACTTTAGGGATCATCGCGGCCGGCCGTGGCGGGAAAATTCTCGCCAAGGCACCGCGGAAGCCGGTCGAATTCGTCGAACACTCCGCGAGCCGCGCCGACACCCTCCACTGTGGTCCGGGAGAACCGCGGGCACCAGCGACTTTCGTCTGTCCTTGCGTCAGCTCCCTTCCGGCCGGTCGCCGTGCAGCAGCCCGCGGACCGTGTCGATCGTGTCGGCGTCCGCCGGGTCCTTGTCCGGGCGGTAGCGGACCACCCGGGCGAACCGCAGGGCCAGGCCACCGGGATAGCGGGTCGAGAGCTGGGCGCTGTCCAGCTCGATCTCCACCACGATCTCCGGCCGCACGTACACCGTCCAGTCGTCGCGGTGGGTCTCTATCTCCTGGAACGTCCTCGTCTGCCACGCCAGCAGCTCGTCGGTCATCCCCTTGAACGTCTTGCCCACCATGATCGGCGGGCCGCCGTCCGGGTCTCGGGCGCCCAGGTGCAGGTTGGACAGCGTGCCGGTGCGCCTGCCGTGCCCCCACTCCGCGCCGAGCACCACCAGGTCGATCGTGTGCACCGGCTTGACCTTCAGCCACGCCCGCCCGCGCCGGCCGGCCGCGTACGGCGACGCGAGGTCCTTGACCATCACCCCTTCGTGGCCCGCTTCCATCGCCGCCTCCAGCACGGCGTCCGCGCGGGCGGTGCCCACCTCGCCGGGGATCACGTGCGCCCCGGCGACCTTGCGCAGCGCCGCGTTGCGTTCGGACAGCGGCGCGTCGAGGAGGTCGACGCCGTCGAGGTGCAGGCAGTCGAAGAAGTACGGCCGCAGCAGCAGGGCCTTGACCTGTTCCTCGCGGGTGCTGCCGAACCGGCTCTGCGTGTCCTGGAACGGCCGCGGCCGCCCGGCGTCGGTCAGGGCCAGCGTTTCGCCGTCGAGCACCACCGACTCGCACGGCAGCGCCCGCACGAGCTCCACCAGCTCCTGCACGCTGGCGGTGATCTCGCGCAGGGTCCGCGTCCAGATGTGCACCTCGTCGCCCTGGCGGTGCACCTGGATCCGCGCACCGTCCATCTTGTACTCGACGATCGCCTCGGCGTGCTCGGCGACGGCCTCGTCGAGCGACTCCGCCGGGGACGCCAGCATCGGCTTGACCGGCGTGCCCAGGGTGAGCCGGAACTCCGCCAGCGCCGCCTGCCCGCCGGTCAGCGCCGCGACCGCGGTGACGCCGAGCTTCCCGGACAGCATGAAGGCCCGCCGCACGTCCGCGGCGGGCACCTCGGCCGCCGCCGCGACCGCGTCGACCATCACGCCTTCCAGCGCGCCCTGCCGCAGTTCGCCGGTGACCAGCCGGAACATGAACTGCTGTTCGCCCTGCGTGAGCCGCTCGAACAGCGCCCGCAGCACGTCCTGCCGCCGCGTGTTCGACCCCGTGCCCGCCGCCACGCCCGCGGCCGCCGTCAGCGCCGCGTCCACCTCGGTGACCGTGGCGACCGGCGCCGCGCACGGTGCGGCGCCCAGCCCGGCCAGGGTGCGCCAGCCCGCCCCCAGCCTGTCCTGCGCCGTCTGCCCCGTCAGGTACGCGACCACCGCGGGCAGCTCGGCGATCTCCGCCGCGCGCAGCACGGCGGCCAGGAGGGCGATCTTCGCCTTCCTGGACCTCGTCGCCGCCAGCTCGGCGGACGCCAGTACCAACTCGTTCAGCAGCACCCGGACATCATGACCCGCACCACCGACAATTTCAGTCCGGCTAGCTGTCCGCCCTGGTGCAGAGGGGGTCGAGCAGGCCGTCCTTGGTCACGCAGGGGGTGTACCCGGCGTCCTGCAGCTCGGCCCGCGCGGTCGAGCTCGCCAGGTAGTCCAGGAACCGCTTCAGCACGCTCTCGCCGCCGGGCACGCCCTTCGTGTACAGGTACTCGACGGTCCAGAACCGGTAGCCGGCACTGATCGTCGTGACGTCGGGGTAGTGGCCGTCGAGCTGGACCACGCCCACCTGCTGGTCCCGGGCGGCTGCTGTCTTGGCCGCCGCCACGTCGGCGTACCCCCCTCGATCGACAGCTTCCCGGCGGCGCACTGGGCCGAGCTGACCGGCCGCGACCAGGACACGAGCAGCGTCGCCAGCAGTGCGCCGGTCAGCAACACCCCGACCGCCGTCGTGAGCACCGGCCAGCCGAACCGGCGCTGCTTGCGGTCGTCCTTGATCCGGCCGGCGGCGAGCCGGGCGTGGTGGTCGATCTCCTTCTCCTTGCGCTGCAACGAAAGCCGCGCGAACCGGACGCCGTGCCACGCGGGCGCCTCGGGCGGTGGCCGGTGCGGCGTCTCGCGCGTGAAAACTCCAGTCCATCGCGCACGTGCCGGCGCAGGCCGTCGTCGGACACCCGCGCGTCCCAGACGATCCGGTTGCCGAAGGTGAACGAGAGCGGTGTCTCGAAGTCGCCGGGCGCGATGTCGAACCCGCCGGTGTTGTGGATCCGGATGACGACGATGCTCATCCGGTCGAGCAGCCGCGCGACCGGTTCGAGCTGCGGAGCCGCCTGCGCCGAGCCGTTTTCGCCGTCGTGCAGGTCGATCGGGGACAGCCCGATCTTGGAGTTGTAGAGCACGCGGAAGGTCAGCCGGCGCCGCCGGATGAAGTAGCGGTCGACGAACGGCGCGGCGATCCGAGGACGAGACTGCCCGAATCCGAGCTGAGGATTTCGGCCAGTGACTGCATCGTCGCGCCGACGCCCACCGTGCCGCTCCGCTGCCCCGAACTCCCCCAGGTGAAGCAGCCTAGGCAGCGCTCAGCCGGCGTGGGGGTGCGGCGCCCGAGTGTTCACCGGTCGTTCACCGGTGGCGATCCAGCCGGCCAGCAGGCCGAGCGCGCGCTCGCTCGCCGACCCGGGTTCGGCCTGGTAGATCACCATGCCCTGGTCGGGATCGTCGGGCAGGCGCAGCGTCTGGTAGCGCAGCCGCAGCTCGCCGACGACGGGGTTCGCGAACAGCTTCCACCCCTGCGCCTTCTCCTGGACCGCGTGCTCGGCCCACAGCTCCCGGAACTGCTCGCTCGCCAGCGAAAGCTCGCCGACCAGCCGGGCGAGCTGCGGGTCGCCGGGGTGCCGCCCGCTCTCCGCGCGCAGGTTGGCGACGAGTTCGCGGCACACCGCGTCCCACTCCGGGTGCAGCTGCTTCGCGCGTTCGTCGGTGAAGACGAGCTTCGGCATGCTGCGTTCTTCGAGGCGGCCGAAGTCGAACGCGACCGCGCCGCCGAGCGGGTTCCAGGCCAGCACCTCCAGGTACCGGCCGAAGACGAACGCGGGCGCCTGGATGGCGTCGAGCAGCTGCTGCAGCTCGGGCCGGATCCGCTGCGGCGCGGGCCGGTCCCGCCGGGCCGGCGCGGCGAGGTTGTGCAGGTAGGACTCCTGGCCGGCGTCGAGGCGCAACGCACGGGCCAGCGAGCCGAGGACGGCGTCGGAAACGTTCTTCGCGCGGCCCTGCTCCAGCCGCGTGTAGTAGTCGACGCTGATCCCGGCCAGCTGCGCCAGTTCTTCGCGCCGCAGCCCCTTGACCCGCCGGTGCGTGACCCCCTGCGGCAGGCCCAGCTCGGCGGGGTCCAGGGCGGCACGGCGCGTTTTCAGGAAGGCCCCCAGCTCGTCCATCACTTCCCGCCGCGGGCCATGCGCAGTACGTCGAGCGCCTCGTCGAGCTGCGCTTCGGTGAGCTTGCCGTCCCGCACGAAACCGCGCTCGATGACGACTTCGCGGATCGTCTTCAGTTCCTTCAACGCCTGCTTCGCGACCGCGGCCGCGGCTTCGTAGCCGATGTACTTGTTCAGCGGCGTCACGATGGACGGCGAGCCCTCGGCGTAGGTCCGCGTGCGGTCGGTGTTCACCGTGATGCCCGCGAACACCTTGTCCGCCAGCAGCCGCGAAACGGCCGCGAGCAGCCTCGCCGATTCGAGGACGTTCCGGGCGATCACCGGCAGGTTGACGTTGAGCTGGAAGTTGCCCGCGGCGCCGGCGAACGCGACGGCCGCGTCGTTGCCGATCACCTGCGCGACCACCTGCAGCGTCGCCTCCGGGATCACCGGGTTCACCTTGCCCGGCATGATCGACGAGCCCGGCTGCAGGTCCGGCAGCGCCAGCTCGGCCAGCCCGGTGCGCGGGCCGGACCCCAGCCAGCGCAGGTCGTTGGCGATCTTGTTGAGCGACACGGCGATCGTGCGCAGGTGCCCGGAGGTTTCGACGACGCTGTCCTGCGTCGCCTGCGCCTCGAAGTGGTCGCGGGCTTCGGTCAGCGGCAGCCCGGTGACCGTGGCGAGTTCCGCGGCCACGCTGGAACCGAAGCCGTCGGGCGCGTTGAGCCCTGACCCGACGGCCGTTCCGCCGATCGGCAGCTCGCCCAGCCGCGGCAGGCCCGACTTCAGCCGTTCGACGCCGTAACGGATCTGCGACGCCCACGCGCCGGCCTCCTGGCCGAGCGTGATCGGCACGGCGTCCATCAGGTGCGTGCGGCCGGACTTCACGACGTCGGCCCACTCGGCGGCGCGGACCTCGATGGCACCGGCCAGGTACTCGAGCGCGGGGATGACGTCCTTGGTGACGGCTTCGGTCGCGGCGACGTGGATGGTCGTCGGGAAGGTGTCGTTCGACGACTGCGACGCGTTGACGTGGTCGTTCGGGTGCACGTCCCGGCCGAGGGCCCGCGAAGCCAGCGTCGCGATGACCTCGTTGGCGTTCATGTTCGACGACGTCCCGGACCCGGTCTGGAAGACGTCGATCGGAAAGTGCGCGTCGTGCGTCCCGGAGGCGACCTCGTCGGCGGCGGCCGCGATGGCGTCGGCGACGTCGGCGTCCAGCACGCCCAGCTTGCGGTTCACCCGCGCGGCGGCGGCTTTGAGCAGGCCGAGCGCGCGGATCTGGGCGCGCTCCAGGCCCCGGCCGGAGATGGGGAAGTTCTCGACGGCCCGCTGGGTCTGCGCGCGGTAGAGCGCGTCGGCGGGCACGCGGACCTCACCCATCGTGTCGTGTTCGATCCGGTATTCCTGATCAGCCATGACACCGATTCTGGACCTGATCGGCGGCCCGCGCGTGGTGGCGTTGCGCACCCCGTTCACCGGATGGTGTACGCGGCTGTACATGACACCTACTCGCTGGTAGGTTACGGCGATCCGCGTGATCAGCTTCATGATTCAAAGGGGAGTCATGACCGTTCGCACCGCCGCGATCGCCGCCGCGCTCGCACTGACCGCCGCCGTCGCCCCGGCCGTTCCGGCCGCCGCATCGGCCGATTCCTTCTACTCCTACGACGGCAGCACGCCCCTGTCGTCGTACGCGCCCGGGACCGTCCTCAAGACCAGGACGCTGGCCTACCACGTCGTCGGCCTCGCGACCCCGGTGCAGGCCGTCCAGCTGCTCTACCGGACCACCGACGCGCAGGGCCGCCCGGCCGCCAACGTCACCTCGGTCGTCCGCAGCATCACCGGCGACACCACGAAAGCCGTGTCGTACCAGTCGGCCTACGACTCGCTCGACCCCGCGGACGCGCCGTCGCGGGCCATCGCCGGGGACGTCACCCTCGGCGGCCTCCTGCCCAACGGCGAGTCGCTGCTGCTCCTGCCGTCGCTCCTGCTGGGCTACAACGTCGTCGTGCCCGACACCGAAGGCCAGACCGCGGACTTCGCCGCCGGGCCGGAATACGGCACGAACACCCTCGACTCGATCCGCGCGGTCACCAGCTCGGCCGCGACCGGGATGACCAAGGCCACGAAGTTCGGCCTCCTCGGCTACTCGGGCGGCGCGATCGCGACCGGCTGGGCGGCCGCATTGGCGCCGGGCTATGCCCCCGACGTCAACGAAAACCTGGTCGGCTTCACCGAAGGCGGCGTGCTCGTCGACCCCGCCCACAACCTGAGGTACGTCGGCGGCAGCCCGGTCTGGTCCGGCGTCATCCCGATGGCGCTGATCGGCGTCGCCCGCGGCTACGGCATCGACCTGCGGCCGTACGCGAGCGAGTACGGGCTGAAGGTGCTCGACGAGCTGGAGCACGCGTCGATCATCAGCGCCCTCGGCCGGTACCCGGGGCTGACGTGGCAGAAGATCGCCAAGCCGGAGTACGCGAACCCGAACTCGGTGCCGCCGTTCGTCGCCGCGGTGAACCAGGTCAACATCGGGTCCGCGCCGACCCCGTCGGTGCCCGGGTTCATCGCACAGGGCAACGCCGGGTTCCTCGAAGGCACCACGAGCAACCTGCCGGGCATCGGCACCGGCGACGGCGTGATGGTGGCCGGCGACGTGCGGGCGCTGGCCCGGCAGTACTGCGCCACCGGCAACCGGTCGATCGAGTACACGCAGTACGACCTGCTCAGCCACGTCGGCGGCGCGGCGGCGTGGGCCCCCGCGGCGATCGGCTGGCTGGCCGACCGGTTCGCCGGGAAGGCGGCGCCGTCGAGCTGCGGGCACATCCCGGCGGGCAACGCGCTCGACCCGGAACAGCCGGCCTGACCGCGGCCGTACCCGGCGGGGGCCGCCCGCCGGGTACGGTGCCGCGATGCAGACGCGTCTCCCCAAAGGGCCGCACAGCCTCAGCCGGGAAGAAGTGGCGCAGGCCCAGCGCGCCCGGCTGGTCGAAGCCGTGCTGGCCAACGTCGGCGAACGCGGGTACGCGGCCACCACGGTCGGCCATGTCACGGCGTCCGCGGGCGTGTCCCGCACGTCGTTCTACGAGCAGTTCACCGGCAAGCAGGCCGCGTTCCTGGCCGCCTACCGGGCGGTGACCGGCGAATTCCTCGACCAGGGCGTCGCGGTCGCGGCCGAGGCACCGAGCCCGCTCGACGCCGTCACCGCGTGCGGCGACTTCGTCGTCGGCTACGTGCGCCGCCGTCCCGTGGTGGCCCGCGCGGTCCTGCTGGAGATCTACGCCCTCGGCGACGCGGGCCTCGAAGCGCGCGAGGAGATGCTGCGCGCGAGCGAAGCGGTGTTCGACCGGACGGCGGTCTGGCTGCGCACGACCGAGCCGGAGCTGCCCCTCCCGCCGCCGTTCACCGCCCGGACCGTCGTCGCCGCGACGATCGAGCTGCTCACCCAGGCCATCTGGCTCGACACCGGCGACGCCTACGACCGCGCCCGCGCGGCCATCCGGCACACCTGGCTGCTCGGCCTGTACGGACACCGGAACATCCCCGCGCAATCCGGCTAGGATCGGCTGTGTTCTCGATCACCGCCATCCACCACTGGCTGGAGCGAGCATGACTGACGTTGCTGGGGACCCCTACGACCTCGTGATCATCGGCGCGGGCCCGACCGGGCTGTTCGCCGCCTACTACGCCGGGTTCCGCGGCCTTTCGATGGCGGTGGTCGATTCGCTGCCCGAGCCCGGCGGCCAGGTGACCGCGATGTACCCGGAGAAGATGATCTACGACGTCGGCGGGTTCGCCGAGGTCCGGGGCCGCGATCTGGTCGAGGGCCTGGTGCGGCAGGCCGCGCCGTTCAAGCCGAGGTACCTGCTGGGGCGCAAGGCCGAGAAGCTGGCGCCGGCCGCGGACGGCGTCGAGCTGACCCTCGACGGCGGTGAGACGCTGCGGGCCCGCGCGGTGCTGATCACCGCGGGCATCGGCGAGTTCACCCCGCGCCCGCTGCCGGCCGGCGACGGCTGGCTCGGCCGCGGCATGGTGCACTTCGTGCCTTCGCTGCAGGCGCACGCGGGGCAGCACGTCGTGGTCGTCGGTGGCGGCGACTCGGCGTTCGACTGGATCCTCGCGCTGCACCCGGTCGCGGCGAGCGTGACGCTGGTGCACCGGCGCGCGAAGTTCCGCGCCGCCGAGTCGATCGTCCGGCAGGCGCGCGAGCTCGGCACCCGGATCATCACCGACGCCGAGGTCACGCGGTTCGTCGAAGCGCCGGACGGCTCGCTCGAAGCCGTCGACGTTTCGGTCAAGGGCGCGGGCGACGAGCGGTTGCCGGCCAACGCCGTCGTCGCGGCGCTCGGGTTCACCGCCGACCTCGGCCCGATCGAGAGCTGGGGCCTGGAGATCGACCACCGCGCGATCGCCGTCGACTCGACGATGGCGACCGCGCGCGAACGCGTCTACGCGGCGGGCGACGTCGCCGCGTACCCGGGGAAGGTGAAGCTGATCGCGACCGGCTTCGGCGAAGCCGCGACGGCGGTCAACAACATCGCGGTCGCGCTCGACCCGGACGCCCACCTGTTCCCGGGCCATTCGAGCAACGCCGAGTAGCTCAGGCTTTGGTCTTCTCCGCGATCCACGGCGCGTAAGCGACGACGGAGGTGTAGATCGACGGCGCCGTCGCGCATTCCGGGTCGTTGTTGCCCGGACGGCTGGTGACGCCGGCGAGCAGCCAGTGGTCGCCGTCCCGCACGATCTCGGGACCGCCGGAGTCGCCGAAGCACGCGCCGGACTTGCCGCCCGGGTTGTCGGTGCACAGCTCGGCCGTGCCGTCGAACACCGACGTGCACTTGGTGCCCTCGACGATGTGCGTGTCGAGCTGCTGCAGCGTCGTGGGGATCGCGCCGCAGTTCAGCTTCGGGCAGGTCTGGCCCCAGCCGAGGATCCGGGTCGCGGTGCCCGGTGCCGCGGCGGCCGCCACGGCGATCGGCGCCGCGGTCACCGGTGCCGGCAGCCGCAGCAGCGCGATGTCGCCGGCCGGGCTCTGGGTGTTGAACGCCGGGTTGATGACGATCTCAGCGGGCTTGGCGGCTTCGCCACCCTGGCCCGAGTCGTTCGTCCCCACCCGCAGCGCGATGTCGGCCGGGGTCTTGCCGAACGCGCAGTGCGCGGCCGTGACCACCCAGGTGGGCGCGAGCAGCGCGCCCGCGCAGAACAGCTTGCCCGAAGCGGTGTGCAGCGAGACCGTGAACGGGTACGGCTGGTCCGCAGCGACGCCCCCGACGATGGCGGGGGCGGCCGCGGCGGTGCCCGTGACCAGTAGCGGCAGCAGGGCCAGCAGAACCAGCAGTCGCCTGGTCACGGATCTCCTTACGGCAGCGGGGGCACGACGTCGTCGTCGGGCGCGTCCAGGTGGCCGTCGAAGTTGACCGAGGAGTACGCCCGCAGCTTGTTCAGCCGGTGGTAGCCGTCGATCATTCTGACGGTCCCGGACTTGGACCGCATCACGATGGACTGCGTCGTCGCCCCGCCCTCGCGGTAGTGGACGCCGCGCAGCAGGTCGCCGTCGGTGACGCCGGTGGCGCAGAAGAAGACGTTGTCGCCGGTCACGAGGTCGTCGTTGAGCAGCACGCGGTCGAGGTCGTGCCCGGCACCGATGGCCTTCTCGCGCTCGGCGTCGTCCTTCGGCCACAGGCGGCCCTGCAGCTCGCCGCCGAGGCACTTCATCGCGCAGGCGGCGATGATGCCTTCGGGGGTGCCGCCGATGCCGATCAGCATGTCGACGCCGGTGGTCGGGCGGGCCGCGGCGATCGCGCCCGCGACGTCGCCGTCGGAGATGAACCGGATCCGCGCGCCGGCGTCGCGGATCTCCTTGATGATCTGCTCGTGGCGCGGCCGGTCGAGGACGCACACGGTGACGTCGCCGACGCTGCTGTTCTTCGCCTTCGCGACCCGGCGGATGTTCTCCGCGATCGGCGCGCCGAGCTCCACCTTGCCCGCGGCTTCGGGCCCGACGGCCAGCTTCTCCATGTAGAACACCGCGGACGGGTCGAACATCGCGCCGCGCTCGGCGACCGCCAGCACCGCGAGCGCGTTCGGCATGCCCTTGGCCATCAGCGTGGTGCCGTCGACCGGGTCGACCGCGACGTCGCAGTCCGGCCCGTCGCCGTTGCCCACCTCTTCGCCGTTGAACAGCATCGGGGCTTCGTCCTTCTCGCCCTCGCCGATCACCACGACCCCGCGCATCGACACCGTCGAGACGAGCTGGCGCATCGCGTCGACGGCCGCGCCGTCGCCCCCGATCTTGTCGCCGCGGCCGACCCAGCGGCCCGCGGCCATGGCGGCGGCTTCGGTGACCCGGACCAGCTCCATCGCGAGGTTGCGGTCGGGCGCTTCACGACGACTCTCTGCGGCGGACATCATTGCCTCCCGGATCGTGGAACTGGCGGGTCAACAGTCTGTCAGACCGCTGTCCGGTTTCCCGATGCCGAAAGCATGGCAAACGTCACTGGCCGTCGGCGGTTTCGTCCTCCACGGACGCCAGAGCAGCCTCGATGCGTTCACGGGCGCCTTCGAGATGGCGCTCACAGACCTTCGCGAGCTTCTCGCCCTTTTCCCACAACGCGAGCGACTGCTCGAGGGAAAGGCCGCCCGCTTCGAGCTCGCGGACGACCTCGACGAGCCGGTCGCGAGCCTGCTCGTAGCCGAGCTCCTCGCCGGTTGTTTCACTCACGCTCGGTGTTCTCCGACCTTCCGGGCCTGCACGCTGTTCGCGCACACTACCGCGCTGGCCATGGCGTGGTCGTACCCGACGAACGCCAGTGCGAACTCCTGCCCGTCACCGTCCGCGATCGCCTCTTCGAGGTTCTCCTGCGCGCCGGCCACCCGCTTGCGGTGCCCGGCCCCCTCGGCGAACCACCAGCGCGAGCCGACCTGCATCGACGTCGCTTCGGACAGCCGGCGCAGCTGCGGTCCCAGGTCGCGGCGGGCGGCGTTGCCGCAGCCGGCGAGCAGCGCCGTCCAGCACTCGGCGGCGGCCCGGTCGGTGCGGACCGCCTGGTCCAGCAGCGGACGCGCGCCGATCCGCCGGGCCGCGTCCACGGTGAGCGGGAGGAACGTCACCTTCACTCCTGCTCTCCTTCCGCCACCGCCTTGATCGCGCCGTCGCCCACGCGCACGCGCAGCTGGGCACCGGCCTCGACTTCGGAGACGGAGCGGAGTACCTGGAGGTTGCCTTCGGCGTCGACGAACTGCACGACCGCGTACCCGCGGGCCAGCGTCGCCGCCGGGCCGAGCGCGGTGAGCCGGGCCCGCGAGCTCGCCAGCTCGGCCTGGTCCTTGGCCAGCAGGGTCAGCATCGCCCGGCGGGCGCGCTCGCGGTGGACGTCGACGTCGTCCTGGCGCCGCTGGATCGGGCCCAGCGGGTCGGCCAGCGACGGGCGGCTGCGGATCTGGTTGAGCAGCCGCGCCTGCGTGTCGACCCAGCCGTGCAGCGCGCGGCGGCCGCGGTCGCGCATCTGCCGGACCCGCTCGGTCTCCTCGCGCAGGTCCGGGACGATCCGCTTCCCGGCATCGGTCGGCGTCGAACACCGCAGGTCGGCGACGTAGTCGAGCAGCGGGGTGTCCGGCTCGTGCCCGATCGCACTGACGACCGGCGTGCCGGCGGCCGACACCGCGCGGCAGAGCGCCTCGTCGGAGAACGGCAGCAGGTCCTCGACACTGCCGCCGCCGCGGGCGATCACGATGACGTCGATTTCCGGATCGGCGTCGAAGATCCGCAGCGCGCGCATGACCTGCGGCACCGCCTGCGAGCCCTGCACGGCCGTGTTGAGCACCTTGATCCGGACGTGCGGCCACCGCCCCTGCGCGTTGGCCAGTACGTCCCGCTCGGCCGCCGAAGCCCGGCCGGTGATCAGCCCGACACCCTTCGGCAGGAACGGGATCGGCCGCTTGCGCTGGGCCGAGAACAGGCCCTCGGCGGTCAGCAGCTTCTTGAGGCGTTCGATCCGGGCCAGCAGCTCGCCGATGCCGACCGCGCGGATCTGGTCGGCGCGCAGGCTGATCGTGCCGCGGCCGAAGAAGTACGACGGCTTCGCGTGCACGACCACGCTGGCGCCCTCGCGCAGCGGCGGCTCCATCTCGCGGATCAGCCAGTTCGGGCAGGTGACCGACATCGAGACGTCGGCCGAGGGGTCACGCAGGGTCAGGAACGCCGTCTGCGTGTTCGGGCGCGAACTGACCTGGGTGACCTGGCCTTCGACCCAGACGGTGCCGAGCCGGTGGATCCAGTCGCCGATCTTGCGCGCGACGGTCCGGACCGGCCACGGCGCTTCCGCGGTGCTCGCGGGAGCCTGTGCGGACTCGGTGCTCACCGGTCGTCCGCGCCGTCTTCCCTGGTCTGTTCCGCCTTGCGGGCGTTGGCGATCCGGCGGGACAGCATGCCGGTGAACGACGAGCGGTCGGCGTGCGCGCGTTCGTACTCGAGGATGGTCTCGAGCTGCTCGATCGACAGCTGCCGCAGCCGGGCCCGCAGCTGCGGGAGGGTGAGCTGGTCGTAGCCGGTCAGCCCGGCCGGACCTTCGTACCCCGCGGCGCTGGTCCGGGGTGTCTCGTTCTTGGTCTTCTTGTCGACCTTGGGTGTGCCCGGCTTCGGCGTCTTCGGCGGTTCGGCTTCGCTGTCGTTCTCGCCGTCTGCGTGGTCCTCGGCGAGCGCGCGTTCCTCGTCGGCCCAGGGATCGCCCAGCTCGGCTTCCAGTTCGGCCGCCGACGGCACGCGGCCGTCGATCTCCGAACGCGGTTCGGGCACCTCGGCGACCCGGGTGCCGTTCTGCCGCGCGGGCGGGACGTCGGGCGCGGCGTCCTCGTCGAACGTCGCCCAGCTCGGGGTGTCCTCGACCGGGCGCAGGCTCGACAGGGCGCTGTCGCCCTTGATCGCCAGCTCGGTGACGTGCTGCTGCACGCGCATGGAGGCCTGCAGCACCTGGCTGACCACGGTCACCGGGAGCCCGGCGAGCTGCCGGGGAAGTTCGCGAACCCGCTCGGCGGTGGAGACGGCGAGGCCCGCGGCGACCCGGAGGGGGAGCGGGAATGGCTTCATGGGTCCCAGCCTGCCGCATGAGCACCTTTCCTGCCCAACCGAACGCGCGCAGTGCGTGACCGGTTGCACAGCTCGGTAGGGGGACGAAGCTCACCCGAAAGGGACTTCGAGTCCGGCTCGGGGCTGCCCGTACCCTGGGTGGCATGAGTGCAGCGAGTCCCGGAATCGAGCCCGCGGGTACCCCCACGATCACCGGAACCGCTTCCGGCAAGCGGGTGCTGCTCGCCAAACCCCGTGGTTACTGCGCGGGTGTCGACCGCGCGGTGATCGCCGTCGAGAAGGCCCTCGAGGTCTACGGCGCCCCGGTGTACGTCCGCAAGGAGATCGTCCACAACAAGCACGTGGTCGAGACGCTGCGCGAGCGCGGCGCGATCTTCGTCGACGAGACGTCCGAGGTGCCCGAAGGCGCGCTGGTGGTGTTCTCCGCCCACGGCGTCTCGCCGATGGTGCACCAGGAGGCGGCCGAGCGGAACCTGCGCACGATCGACGCGACCTGCCCCCTGGTGACGAAGGTGCACAAGGAGGTCAACCGGTTCGCGAAGGACGACTACGACATCCTGCTGATCGGCCACGAAGGCCACGAAGAGGTCGAGGGCACGGCCGGCGAGGCGCCGGACAAGGTCCAGCTGGTCGACACGGCCGAGGACGTCGGCAAGGTCGAGGTCCGCGACCCGTCGAAGGTGATCTGGCTGTCCCAGACGACGCTGTCGGTCGACGAGACGATGGAGCGCGTCGACCAGTTGCGCGAGCGCTTCCCGGGTCTGGCGGACCCGCCGAGCGATGACATCTGCTACGCGACGACGAACCGCCAGGTCGCGGTCAAGGCGATGGCCGCGGAGTGCGACCTGGTGCTGGTGGTCGGGTCGACGAACTCGTCCAACTCGAAGCGTCTGGTCGAGGTGGCTTTGAAGGCCGGCGCCCGGGCTTCGTATCTGGTCGACTTCGCGCACGAGGTCGACGAAGCGTGGCTCGCCGGCGTGACGACGGTCGGTGTGACGTCGGGCGCGTCGGTGCCGGACGAGCTGGTGATGGACCTGCTGGCCTGGCTGGCCGAGCGCGGCTACGGCGACGTCAACGAGGTCACGACGGCCAACGAGAAGATCACCTTCGCCCCGCCCAAGGAACTGCGGAAGGCCTGATGCCCTCCGGATCACGCGTGATGCCCCTCTGATCACGCGTGATGCCTTTCGGCGCACGTGAAACGGCGGTCACCTCCGGCTCGGAGGCGACCGCCGTTCTCGTTCAGCGTTCTTCTTCGTCCCAGGGACGGTTCCGCCGTGGCGGCGCGGTCCGCCCGCCGGACGGGCGGCGGGGCGGCGGGGTGTCGCGGCCGTCCTCCGCGGGCGGGCGCGGACGCCGCCGCGGAGCGTCTCCGCGCGGCTCGCGCCGACGCGGGTCGCCCTCTTCGGGGCGGGACGTGCGCCGGGTGGCCGGCGGCGGCTTGCGCGTGCCGCGGGTCCCGGGGTCGCGTTCGGCGGGCGCACTGGCCCGGGGGGCTCGGCGTTCGCCGTCTGCGGGCGGCCGCGGTCGCCGCGGCGGTTCACCGTCCCGGCCACGCCGGGCCCCGGCCGGCAGCGGAGTCTGCCCGGTCCGGTTCGCCCCGGCCGGCCGCGGACGGGCGGCGGCGCGCGGCTGGTCGTCGTCCTCGGTGGTCTTCTTGAGCTTCTTGGGGGCGTCCGGGTCTCGCTCGCGGACGATGCGGACGATGCCGATCAGCAGCGTGATGCCGGTGGTGACGGCCATCGTGGGGAAGCTGTTGATCAGCGGGGTGCCGATGCTGAGGGCCTTCGACAGCATGTCGTCGCCCTGCGACTGCGACCCGGAGGTCAGCAGGATGACGGTGGGCACGGTGACGGCCAGCACCAGCGGCGGCATCACCATGGGCCCGAACAGCCCCCGGCGCTTCACCGCGCAGACCGCGATCACGGCCCCGGCGATGTAGCAGACGACGAAGACCACCGGGATGTTCGCCTGGCTCGGCTTCCCGACGAGGGCACCGGCCACCGCCAGGCCGAGGCCGACCAGGACCGCGGCCCACCAGGGCAGTCCCCGCCTCGAACCGACGACAGGACGCTCATCCCACGGCACGGGGACGTCGTCGGCATCTGGATCGCTCTGGCGATCGCGAATCGCGGTCACAAGCGAACACCGTATCTCGTGGTTGTGAAGATCTTGCCAGCACCGCCGCCGACATGGGCCGACAGCCACCCCTGGGCACGGTCCTCGGGCATGCGGTAGCGGCGGGTTACGGGACCGCGGAATGGAGCGCGTGCCGACGGTCCGGTGGCCGGGAGGTGTCGGGTCGGCGACCGAAAGTTGCTGGTCAGGGCCTGGTGCGGTTGCTGGGCGCAGGTAGGCGGGTCCGCGGTCCCGCCGTGCTGGCGGAGCCGATCCGCAACCGGCGAAAGCCGCGGCTCAGCCGGTTTCGTGCGCGCGACTGCAACGGCTGCGACTTCTCGGCCCGGCGGCCACCGCGGCAAGAGCAGCCGCGGGCCGCCTCGCCGCACGCGCATGCTCGCCCCGCCCGGGCTAGCTGTCATGGGGAGCCCCATGGAGCTCCGGCTCACCAGCCCAGCGCTCCCCGGGCCTCCGGCCCGCGGCCTCCCGCGCCTCGGTCGCCGGCTCGCGGGCCTCGGGTCCCGGCTCTCGGTCCCGGGTATCAAGCTCCCGGCTGGCTGGCCTCCGGCTCGCGAGCCCCTGCTCCCGGCCTTCGGCTCCCCACCCCAGGCCGGGACCCCGGCTCGCCAGCCCAGGCTTCCCCGGCCCCGGCCCCGGCCCCGGCCCCGGCCCCGGCCCCGGCCCCGGC
>NZ_JNYY01000035.1 GCF_000716785.1 Amycolatopsis vancoresmycina | reverse complement strand
CCTCATCTCCTACCTCGTCTCCGCCTACTACTCCGCCGCCGTCCTCGTCCCCGACGCCCTCGCCATCCTCGAATCCGCCGAAATCGGCCGGGAGGAGTAGATGGCCGAGCCGACCACGCCACCCCGGGTGCCCGAAGCGGGCGGGCGGCCGCCCGCGCTGCCCGCGTCGGCGTTCGGGCCGACCGGGCTCGGCACCACCGCCGCCCGGGTCGTGCCGAAGACCGGCGGTGCCCGTCCTCCCGAAGCACCCGAACCCGATCGGCGCGTGAAACCGTGACTGTCACCGAAGAAACGGCGTCGCTGCAGCTGTCCCTGAGCGTCACCGCGGCGCGGACGCTGACCACGACGACCAAGTCGCTGCCGCAGATGCGCGGCATCACCACCCGCTGGCTGCTGTCGCAGCTGCCCTGGGTGGACGTGCCCGCCGGCAGCTACCGGGTCAACCGGCGGCTGACCTACACCATCGGCGACGGCAAGCTCAGCTTCTTCAACACCGGGGCCCGCGTGCAGGTCGTGCCCGCCGAACTCACGGAACTGGCGCTGCTGCGCGACTTCGGCGACGAGGAGGCGCTCGCCGCGCTGGCGGACGCGTTCGAGCAACGCGAGTACGAGGCCGGGGAGACGCTGTTCGCCGTCGGCACCCCGCAGGACATGCTCGTGCTCATCGCGCACGGCAAGGTCAGCCGGCACACGACCGGCGAGTACGGCGACGACGTCCACCTCGGCACCGCCGCGGACGGCGACCACTTCGGCGAGGAACTCCTCGGGAGCGACACCGGCACGTGGCCGTTCACCGCGCGGGCGGCCACCCGCGTCATCGCGCTGGTGCTGCCCGCCTCGGTCTACGCGCGGCTCAACGGCCGTTCCGAATCCCTCCGCACCCACGTCGCGGAAGCCCTGTCCCGGCCGCGGAAACCGCAGAACCACAAGGGTGAAGCGTCGATCGACCTGACCGCCGGGCACGACGGGGAGCCGATCCTGCCCGGCACCTACGTCGACTACGACCCCGCGCCGCGGGAATACGACCTGGCCGTCGCGCAGACGCTGCTGCACGTCCACACGCGCGTCACGGACCTCTACAACCAGCCGATGAACCAGCTCGAACAGCAGCTGCGGCTGACCGTGGAAGCCCTGCGGGAGCGGCAGGAACACGACCTGGTCAACAACACCGACTTCGGGCTGCTGCACAACGCGGACCTCAAGCAGCGCATCACCACCCGCACCGGGCCGCCGACCCCGCACGACCTGGACGACCTGCTCACCCGGCGGCGCAAGACGCGGTTCTTCCTGGCGCACCCGCAGGCCATCGCCGCGTTCGGCCGCGAATGCACGGCCCGCCGCGTCTACCCGGACACGGCGGTGCTCGACGGCCGCCGCGTCACCGCTTGGCGAGGGGTCCCGATGCTGCCCTGCGACAAGATCCCGATCAGCCCCACCGGCACCACGTCCATCCTCGCGCTGCGCACCGGCGAAGAGGACGCCGGCGTGATCGGCCTGCGCCCGGAATCCCTGCCGGACGAATACCAGCCGGGGCTGAACGTGCGGTTCGTCGGGGCGAACGAGCGGGCCGTCGCCACCTACCTCGTCAGCGCGTACCACTCCGCCGCCGTGCTCGTGCCCGACGCCCTCGGCGTCCTGGACGACGTCCAGATCGGCCGCTCATGACGGCCATGAACACGCGCACCCCGGCCCGTCCCCTCGCCGACGTCCTCGCGTGGAGCAAGAGCCTGGCCGAACCGGCGCTGCGGGCCGCCGCCGACCGGCTGCCGGAGGCGATGCGGCGGATCGCCGGCTACCACTTCGGCTGGTGGGACGCGGACGGGCGGGCGGCATCGGCGGACGGCGGCAAGGCGCTGCGGCCGGCGCTGGTGCTGCTGTGCGCGGAAGCGGCGGGCGGCGACCCGGCCGACGCCGTCCCCACCGCCGTCGCGGTCGAGCTCGTGCACAACTTTTCGCTGCTGCACGACGACGTCATGGACGGCGACACGACCCGGCGGCACCGGCCGACGGCGTGGACGGTGTTCGGCATCGGGCCGGCGGTGCTGGCCGGGGACGCGCTGCTGAGCCTGGCGTTCGAGGTGCTGGCGCCGAGCGGCGCGGCGAACGCGCGGTTGTTGTCGGCGGCGGTACTGGCCCTGAACGAGGGCCAGGCCGCGGACCTCGACTTCGAGCAGCGCGACGACGTCACCCCCGGCGAGTGCGTGCGGATGGCGGAGGGCAAGACGGCGGCCCTGCTGGGGGCCGCCTGCGCGCTGGGGGCGGCGTCCGGGCCGCGTCCCGCGGACGGCTTCGGCGCGTTCGGGAGGGCGCTGGGGCTGGCGTTCCAGCACATCGACGACCTGCTGGGCATCTGGGGCGACCCGGCCGTCACCGGCAAGCCGGTGTACTCGGACCTGCAGAACCGCAAGAAGTCCCTGCCGGTGGTGACGGCCCTGAGTTCGGGCACGGACGCGGGCGCGGAACTCGCCGCGCTCTACGCTCGCCGCGACCCCCTCGGCCCGGCGGACCTGGCCCGCGCGGCCACGCTCGTGGAGGCCGCGGGCGGCCGCCAGTGGAGCCAGGCCCAGGCCGACGCCCTCCTGGCCAAGGCCCTCCGCGACCTCACCGCGGCCACCCCCACCCCCCGCGCCGCGGCCGAACTGACCTCCCTGGCCCGCCTGATCACCACCCGCACCCACTGAACCCCGTACCGGAACGGACGACACGCGTACCCCGGTGGACGACACGCGTACCTGGATGGACGACACGGCGGACGGAACCACCGCCCAGCGTGTCGTCCGTCTGCGTACGCGTGTCGTCCGCGCAGGTACGCGTGTCGTCCGTTAGCTGCCGGGGCGGGTGAGGCCGGATTTGTCGGCGTTGAGGCTCAGGATGTTCTTGTCGGTGTCCTGGAGGGCCTTGGTGACCTGGGCGGAGGGTGGGGATGTCGACAAGTCGATCAGGCGGATGGGGGTGTCCAGCTTGATCAGGGTGGGGATGTACTCGGCCTTGTCGACCTTCCAGCGGTCGCCGTCGCGGACGAAGCGGAAGCGGGCGGCCGCGCCTTCCTCCGTGTCACCCTTGGGTTCGGAGTGGCGGGCGACGCTGTTGCCGAGCCCGTAGGCCACCCACTTGTCGCCGATCTTCTCGAACGGCTGGACCACGTGGGCGTGGTGGCCGACGATCAGGTCGACGTCGTCCGACGCCAGCAGCTTCTTCGCCTGCGACCGCTGTTCGGCCGTCGGGTCGTGCTGGTACTCGACACCCCAGTGCAGGCTCGCGATCACCACCTGCGCACCGGCCTGCCGCGCCTTGCGCGCCGCCGCCAGCACGTCGTCGACGTCGATCTGGTTGGCCAGCCACGGTTTCCCGGCCGGCACCTTGATGCCGTTGAACCCGAACGCGTAGGACACCTGGGCGACCTTGACACCGTGGACGTCGAGGATCAGCGGTTTCGCGGCCTCGGCGGCCGACCGCGCCGACCCGGTGTGCTTGAGGCCGACGTCGTCGAGCTTGTCCAGGGTGCGGGTGACCCCCTCGGCGCCCTGGTCGATCGTGTGGTTGGACGACGTCGAGCAGGTGTCGTAGCCGGTGTCCTTGATGGCGTCGGCGATCTCCGGGGGCGCACTGAACGACGGGTACCCGCTGTACGGCCCGCCTTCCGGCGCCAGCGGCGTCTCGAGGTGGCAGATCCCGAGGTCGGCGCCGGAGACCAGCGGCTTGATCCCGGCCAGCAGCGGCCGGTAGTCGATCTTCCCGCCGCCGTCGGCCTCGGCCTGCTCGGTCAGCGCCGGGTGGATCAGGACGTCGCCGGTCGCGACGACGCTGAACGAGCCGTCCGGCGCGGCCGCGCTCGGCGACGCCGTCTCGGGGAACGGCGTCGGAGCCGGCCCCGGCTGCGCCGGCGAAGTGCTGCACGCGGCCGCCAGGACGGCGATGCCGGCGAGCGCGGCGACGCGGTACTTCGTCATCGGTCCCCCTCCTGACGTGGTCCGGCCATCCTGCCAGCCGGGCGAATCGGACAGGCACGCCGGCCAAGCCAACGCCGAACATCCACCACAGTCGACAACACCGATCAGAACATTCGCACAGGACAAAACCGGACAACGCGCAGGACAGAGCGGAAATAATACGATAAATGCCGGCGAAGATTGCCACGATGCAACTACGGACAGTAGGTCTCGCTCCGCTAACTGCGCCTTGACGCTCCTCGAACGGGTGTTTTGTAATACGAGTCACTTCGCGGCGCCCCGCCGCGCCACGTGAACCCCGGCCCCCTTGGGAGCAACGATGTCCCCATACCCGCACAGGTTCCGCACCTGGAGCGTTGTTGGTTGTTGTTTGATTTCCGGTGCTCTGCTGGCCTCCTGCTCCTCCGGCAAGGACACCGCGGCGCCGCAGCAGCAGGCGCCGGCCAACGGCAAGATCACCCTGTACTACCTGCAGAAACAGGGCGACCAGCAGTACTTCGTCGAGCAGGCGCAGGGCGCGCAGGAGAAGGCGAAGGAGCTCGGCGTCGAGCTCAAGGTGGTCAACCTCGGCCAGGACGCCAACAAGGCGATCACCGAACTCGACGCCGCCGTCGCGCAGGGGGCCAACGGCGTCGCCATCGTCGTCCCGGACCAGGCGATCGGCCCGCAGGTGATCGACAAGGCCAAGAGCGCCGGCATCCCGCTGATCGCCTCCGACGACGTCATCAAGGACGGCACCGGCGCGAAGGCCCCGTTCGTCGGCTTCAACGGCAGCCAGATGGGCGACTCGGTCGGCACCGAGGCCGGGAAGCTGTTCAAGGCCGCGGGCTGGGCCGCCGCCGACACGAAGATCATCAGCGCCTACAAGCAGGACCTGACCGTCTGCACCGACCGCGTCAACGCCGCGAAGACCGCCTTCGCCAAGTCCGCGGGCGCGGACGTCCCGGTGATCAACGTCGGCACCGACAACTCCCCGGTCGACGCGCAGAACAAGTCCGGCGCGGTGATCGGCTCCAACCCGGGCGTCAAGCACTGGGTCGTCTGGGGCTGCAACGACGAGAACGAAACCGGGGTCGTCACCGCGCTGGCCAACTCCGGCGTCCAGGCGAACAACATCATCGGCGTCGGGCTCGGCGCGTACCTCACCTGCAAGGACTGGGCCGCCGGCAAGGACACCGGCAACAAGTCCGCGCTCTACATCTCCGGCGCCGAGGTCGGCCGCTCGGCGATCCAGGTGCTGGTCGACAAGGTGAAGAACGGCAAGGAACTGCCCGCCGAGACGATCGCCAAGACCACGATCGTCAACAAGGACAACTACAAGCAGGCCGGCGTCAACTGCACCTGACCTACCCCCTCGTGAGTGGTAAGGCGAGTTAGAACTCGCCTTACCACTCACGACCGCCGTACGGAAGGCGACCATGTCCAGTTCTCCTCCCGCGCTCGCCGTCGAGGGCATCGGCAAGCGCTTCTCCGGGGTCACCGCCCTCGACGACGTCTCGCTGGAGTTCCGCTCCGGCGAGGTCCTGGCCCTGATGGGCGAGAACGGCGCCGGCAAGTCGACGCTGCTGCGCGTGCTCTCCGGCGACCAGGGCCCGGACGACGGCCGGCTGCTCCTGGACGGCACCGAGGTCACCTTCGACACCCCGCGCGCGGCGATGGCCGCCGGGGTGCGCGTGATCTACCAGGAACCCGAGATCATCCCGCACGTTTCGGTGGCGGAGAACGTCTTCGTCGGCGAGCTCCCCGCGAAGGCCCGCGTCTTCAACCGCCGCACGCTCACCAAGGCCACCCAGGACGCGCTCGCCGAGTACGGCTTCGAAGGCGTCCTCGACCCGGCCACCCTCGGGGTGGCGCTCTCCGCCGCGCAGCGGCAGCTCGTCGAGATCCTGCGCGTGCTGACCGCGGCCACCCCGCCGAAGGTGATCGCCTTCGACGAACCGACGTCGTCGCTGTCCGAGCACGAGGTCGAGGCGCTGTTCCGGCTGATCGGGCGGCTGCGCGACAGCGGCGTCGCGGTCGTCTACGTCTCCCACCGGATGAAGGAGATCTTCCAGCTCGCCGACCGCGTCGCCGTGCTGCGGGACGGCAAGCTCGTCGGCGTCCAGCAGGCCGCCGAGACCGACGAGCCGAGCCTGGTGCGGATGATGATCGGGCGCGACCTGTCGGCGCTCGAGCGGCGGACCACGCAGGACACCGGCAACGTCGTGCTGAAGCTCGACGACGTCACCACCGACGACGTCACCGGCATCTCCCTGCAGGTCCGCGCGGGCGAGGTCGTCTGCCTGGCCGGGCTGGTCGGCGCCGGGCGCTCCGAACTGGCCCGCGCGATCGTCGGCGACCTGCCGATCCGGTCCGGGACCGTCGAACTCGACGGCAAACGGCTGCGCGCACACAACCCGGGTGACGCCGTGAAGGCCGGTATCGGCTTCGCGCCCGAAGAGCGCAAGACGGACGCGTTGCTCATGCAGCGGTCCGTACGCGACAACGTCTCCATCGCCGTCCTCGACCGGCTTCGCCGCTTCCGGGTCGTGAAGCGGGCGAAGGAACGCGCGCTCGTCGAGGAGTACGTACGCGAGCTTCGCGTGCGGACGCCGTCGATGGAGCAGGAAGTCCGGAAGCTCTCCGGCGGCAACCAGCAGAAGGCCGTCCTCGCCCGCTGGCTGGCCCGGCGGCCGAAGCTGCTGATCCTCGACGAGCCGACCCGCGGGGTCGACGTCGGCGCGAAGGCCGAGATCTACCGGATCATCGACGGCCTGGCCGCGGAAGGCATCGCGCTGCTGGTCATCTCCTCCGACCTGCCCGAGGTGCTGACGCTGGCCGACCGCATCCTCGTCATGCGGGCCGGGCGCCTGGCCGGCGAGCTCGGCCGCGAAGAGGCGACCGAGGAAGCCGTGCTGACCCTCGCCATCCCCGAAACCGAACCAGCCGTGGAAGAAGCCCAGGAGATCGGCGCATGAGCACCCCCACCAAGGAAACGTCGGCCCCCGCAGCACCGCCGCAGCCGTCCGCCGCGCGGCGCGTGCTCACCGGCATCGGCGTGCAGAACTCGAGCCTGATCATCACGCTGATCGCGCTGGTGATCCTGCTGAGCGTGCTGAACGAGAACTTCTTCCGCACCAACAACCTGCTGCTGATCGGCAGCGCGATCACCATCATGGGCCTGCTGGCCCTGGTGCAGACGCTGGTGATCATCCTCGGCGCGCTGGACATCTCGGTCGGCTCGATGGCCGGGCTGGCGTCGGTGATCTCGGCGATGGTCTTCACCTCGACCGGCAACGCCGAGGTCGGCATCCTCGCCGCGGTCGGCGTCGGCATCCTGTGCGGCCTGGTCAACGGCCTGATCATCATCTTCGGCCGGGTCAACCCGGTGGTCGCGACGCTGGCCATGCTCGCCACCTACAAGGGCATCGCGCAGGTGATCTCCGACGGCAAGGCGCAGGGCTACACCGGCGGCGACGACCTGTTCATCTTCCTGGCCAAGGGCGCGATCGCGGGCCTGCCGTCGCTGGTGTGGGTGTTCCTGATCGTCGCGGCGCTGCTGCACTTCCTGCTCAAGTACACCGACATCGGCCGCAACGTCTACGCCATCGGCGGCAACGACACCGCCGCCCGGCTGGCCGGCATCAACATCAACCGGTACATCATCGGCGTGTACGCCCTCGTCGGCGTGGTCGCGGCGATCGCGGGCGTGCTGATCACCGCGCGCACCGGCTCCGGCCAGCCGACGTCGGGCTCCGAGGGCCTGGAACTGCAGGCCGTCACCGGCGCCGCGCTCGGCGGGACGATGCTGAAGGGCGGCCGCGGGTCGATCATCTCCACCGTGCTCGCGGTGATCATCCTCGGCGTGCTCGACAACGGCATGTCCGGGCTCGGCATCAACCCGTTCTGGCAGAACGTCGCCCACGGCGCCCTGCTGGTGATCGCGGTCGTGCTGCAGCAGCTGCGCAGCGGGGAGCGTCGCGTCGGCCTGCCGGAGTGAACCTCCACGCGCGCATCGTCGACGAGCTGGGGCGGCTCATCGTCGAAGGCGTCCTCGGGGACGGGCAGCCGCTCGTCCCCGAGGAGCTCGGCCGCCGGTTTTCCGCGTCCCGCACGGTGGTCCGCGAGGCGTTGCGCGTGCTCGAGTCCAAGGGCATGGTCACCGCGCGCCCGCGGGTCGGGACCTGGACGCTGCCGCCCGAGGCGTGGGACGCGATCGACCCGGACGTCATCGCCTGGCGCGTCGGCGGGCCCGGCGGCCGCGAGCACCTGCGCGAGCTGCTGGAACTGCGGCTGGCCATCGAACCGCAGGCCGCGCGGATGGCGGCGCGGCACCGGCGGCCCGACGAGCTTTCGGCGATGGCGGCGGCCTACGCGCAGATGACCGACGCGGTCGAGCGCGCCGAAGGCGAGGCGTTCCGGGACGCCGATTCGCGGTTCCACGCGGCGCTGATCCGCGCGTCGGGGAACGCGCTGATCGCGCAGCTGCAGGTGCCCGTGGTCGCCGCGCTGAAGGCGCACAGCGAGCCGCTGGAGCTGGTCGCGCATTCCCGCGTGCTGACGCTGGTGCTGGCGAAGGACGCCGACGGTGCCGAGTCCGCGTGCCGCCGGTTGCTGGAAACCGTTGCGGCGTACCGGTGATCGGTACCTTGACACGGTTACCGGGACGCGCTTCACTCGCTGCGGATGACCGCCGCCATGAGTTTGAGGAGGACGCTTCCATGCGTTTCCCGGGAATTCGCGGTTCCGGCGTGCTCGCGGCCGCGGCGGTGACGGCCAGTCTCTTCACGGCCCCGGTGGCGAGCGCCGCGACCTGCACCGTTTCCGACGAAATGGTGTCCGCGGGCAACTACTGGGTCGCCAACGGGACGAACCTCGACGCACCGGACTGGCAGAACGCCACGTTCCACGTCGGCAACCTGGCGCTGGTCCGGACCACCGGCCAGTCCAACCACAAGACGTACCCGTGGGCGCAGGCCAACAAGTACCTGCTCCCGGACGACCCGAAGCGGCCGTTCTTCCCGGACAACCAGGCCGCCGGCGAGGCGTACCTCGACCTGTACACGTATTTCCACCCGGAGATCCCGCTGGATTCCATCCGGACGCGGATTCGCGACGAAGTGGCGTCCGTGCAGGCAGGCCACCGCGATTACTGGAACTACGTCGACGCCCTGAACATGGCGATGCCGTCGTTCGCGCGGATGAGCCTGATCGACCACGATCCGTCCTATTTGGACGCCATGCAGAAGCTGTTCTCGACGACCGAACACAAGCTGTACAACGAGTTCACCGGCCTCTGGTACCGCGACGCGCGGTTCAAGGGCTCGGGCGTGTTCTGGTCGCGCGGCAACGGCTGGGCCCTCGCGGCGCTGACGAAGGTCCTGCAGGTGCTGCCGGCCGACGACCCGCGCCGCCCGGAATACCTGCGCGTGTTCAAGAAGATGGCGGCCACGCTCGCGGTGGTCCAGCGGCGTGACGGGTTCTGGAACTCCGACCTGCTGAACCCGCGGGACCACGGCGGCCCGGAGACCAGCGGCACGGCGTTCTTCGCGTTCGGCCTCGGCTGGGGCATCAACACGGGCATCCTCGACGCGGCCAGGTACCGCCCGGTGGTGGACAAGGCGTGGACGGCGCTGTCGACGAAGGCCCTGCAGGCCGACGGCAAGGTGGGCTACGTCCAGCCGGTCGGCGACCGCCCAGCAACGGCGAAGGCGACCGATACGGCGGCATACGGCGTGGGCGCGTTCCTCCTGGCGGGCCAGCAAGTGGCAAAACTCCAGGGCTGCTCGGCCGAGTAGGCCCGCACCGGTCGTGAGTGGTAAGGCGAGTTAGAACTCGCCTTACCACTCACGACCGGTCAGCGCAGGCAGTCGCCGGGGTCGCCGCGGGTCAGGGCCGGGTCCGTTTGGGGGAACGTCCGGGCCACGCCGGGTCCCGACGACCGGTGCTCGAAGCGGACCGTCACCCGGCCGTGGCCCGCGCCCTGGACCCAGCCCGTGCCGAACTCCTCGTGGACCACGTCGTCGCCCTGGCGCCACTCCGAAGGCGCCGCGGGAGCGGGCGCCGAGACCACCGTCGACGTCGAAGGTGCCGACGGGGCGGCCAGGGAGAACAGCGCGTCCTGGTGCGGCACCGAAAGCCCGCTGTAGGCGACGCCCGCCAGCCGGATGCCGCCGAACTCCGCCGGGTCGATCAGCAGGCGCTCCGCCGTCGCCGACAGCTCGGCCAGGTCGTCCGTCGGCGCCGAGATCGTCTCCGAACGGGTCACCGTGTGCATGTCCGTGTGCCGCAGCTTGATCACCACCGTCCGCGCCACCCGGCCGGCCTTCACCAGCCGCTGGTGCGCACCCACCGCGATCCGGCGGACCTCGGCCCGGAGCGTGGCCAGGTCCTTGATGTCGGTGTCGAACGTCGTCTCGGCGCTGACCTGCTTGGTTTCGGCGCGCCCGGCCACCGGGCGGTCGTCGGCGCCGGTGGCGAGCCGGCGCAGGTCGCGGCCGACCACGCCGCCGAGCGTGGCCACCGCGTCCGGTTCGGACAGTGCCGCCAGCTGGCCGAGCGTCTGGACGCCGATGAACCGCAGCTTCCCTTCGGCGACCGGGCCGATGCCCCACAGCGCGCGCACCGGCAGCGGCGCGAGGAACTCCCGTTCGGTGCCCTGCGGCACCACCAGCAGCCCGTCCGGTTTGGCCTCGTCGGAGGCGATCTTCGCGATCTGCTTGCCGTTGCCCGCCCCGATCGACGCCACCAGGCCGGTCTCGGAACGAATCCGCGCCCGCAGCGCGGCACCGAACGCCGTCACCTCGTCGAAGGACGCGCCGGCGAGCGAGGCCGGTTCGGCGAACGCTTCGTCGAGGGAGATCTTCTCCAAGACCGGGGCCACCGAGGTGACGACGGCGAAGACCTCCTGGCTGAGCCGCTCGTAGACGCGGAACCGCGGCGGCACGATGACACCGTTCGCCGGCAGCAGCCGCCTCGCCTGGGCCATCGGCATCGCCGATTTGATGCCGAACGCCCGCGACTCGTAGCTCGCGCCGGCGACGACCCCGCGCGGCCCGAGCCCGCCGACGAGCACCGGGCGCCCGGCCAGCGTCGGACGGGTGAGCTGCTCGGCCGACGCGTAGAAGGCGTCCAGGTCGAGGTGGATCACCCAGCGGCCCACGTCAGTCGCCGCCGGTGGCGTCCAGCAGCTGGTGCAGCGCCTTCGTGTAGTCCTCGAACGCGGCCCGGCCGCGGGCGGTGAGCCGGACCAGGGTGACCGGCGTGCGGTGTTCGTAGGCCTTGGTGATCTCGACGTACTCGGCGTCCTCGAGCTTGCGCAGGTGCGTCGAAAGGTTGCCGGCCGTCATTTCGAGGAGCTGCTGCAGCCGCGGGAAGGTGATCTGGTCGCCGGCGCGCAGCCCGGCGAGCGCGACCGTGACCCGCAGCCGCGCCTGGGCGTGGATGACCGGGTCGAGCTGCGGCAGGTCGCTCATCGGGCGGACTTCTCCCGGACGAAGTAGACGATCGCGCCGAGCAGGAACCCGCCCCCGCCGCAGACGGTGAGCACGAGGAAGTTCGCCGGGTAGCCGACCAGCACGCTCAGCGCGGCCGACACGATCATCCACGCGCCGAGGCCGTACATGAGCTTGTCCTGCCACACCATGCCGCCCGCCAGGTACAGCACGCCGGTCAGCAGCAGCCAGGTGCCCGACCACAGCAGCGACACCTGGTCCGGCGAGAGCGCCTGGAACTGGGTGATCCGCAGGTCGACGACCATCAGCCCGATCGCCGAAAGCGCCCAGCCGTAGCCGTACATCGCCCCGACCGTGCGGGACGGCCCCCGGATGCCGCGGCCGGACCGGATGCTCGTGTACGTCGTGTAGGCCATGGCGCCCAGGAACAGCAGCGGGACGACGATCCCGCCGGCGACCCACCCGGGCACCGCGACCCAGTCCTGCGTGGTGACGTAGGTGAAGCCCCAGCCGACGAGCCAGGCGAGGGCCCAGGCGGCGAGCATCCGCGCCGGGCCCCCGCCCAGTTCCCGGCGGGTCCGCCGGTTCTGCTGGGCGATCAGGTTCAGCGACTCCTCGGCCGACATCGGCTCGTCTTCCACCTGGTTCGCCCTCCTCCCGTGCAGACCCCTCAATGCTGCACGGAAGCTAACACGCATTCAGAGCCTGGCCGTGTCCAGCCGGAACCGGCGTACGACGATCAACGCCGGGACGACCAGCCAGCCCGCGAGCACCACCGCCGCCACCCACGTCCCGGACGTGTGCGTCAGCGGGTCGAGGCCGACCCGGCGCAGCCAGTAGGTGGGCATGAAGTGCGCCACCGCCGACATCCAGCCGGGCAGGATCTCCAGGGGGATCCACAGGCCGCCGAGCATGCCGAGCGGCATCATCAGGGCGCCGGTGACCGCGCCGACCGTGTCACCCTTGCCGAACAGGCCGATCGCCAGGCCGAGGACGGCGAACGGCAGCGTGGCCGCCCACAGCAGCACCAGCTGCCTGCCCCACTCGGCCGCGGTGAGCGGCTCGCCGCGCAGGAAGCCGACGAGGAAGATCACCACCAGCACCGGCAGCGCGACGGCCATCGCCGAAGCGACCTTGACGGCCAGGTAGCCGGGGCCGCGCATCGGTGTGAGCCGCAGCTGCCGCTGCCAGCCGTCCGTGCGTTCCTGCGCCACCCGGGTGCCGGTGAACAGGGCACCGCCGCTGGCGCCGTACGCGGCCATGCCGATCATCGTCTGGGTGCTCGAGTGCAGGCCGCTGTCGAGCACGTAGTCGCCGAAGATGGCGCCGAAGAGCAGGTACATCACGACCGGCATGCCGATGGTGAAGATGGTGAACTGCGGGCTGCGGAGGATCCGCTTGATCTCCAGGCTCAGGTACGTCGTGTTCACGCGGCGGCCTCCTCGGCGGTCAGCGCCAGGAAGGCTTCTTCGAGGCCCAGCGCGGTGATTTCGATGTCGGACGCGGCCGGGTGGGCCGCGAGCAGGGCGCGGACGGCGGCGTCGGAGTCGGCGCAGGCCAGCTCGGCGCGGCCGGCGCGCAGCTGCACGCTCGTGACGCCGGGCAGGTGCTTCAGGTCCGTTTCGGTGGCGCCCGGGACAGCGGCCTTCAGCACCCGGCCGGACACCGCGGCCCGGACCTCGGCGACCGGGCCGTCGGCGACGACGACGCCGTGGCGCATCAGCACCACGCGGTCCGCGTAGTCCTCGGCCTCGGCGAGGTAGTGGGTCGCGAACAGGACGGTCCGGCCGGTCGCCGCGAACTCGCGGATGGCCGCCCAGAACGCGCGCCTGCCGTCGACGTCCATCGCCGCGGTCGGCTCGTCGAGCACGAGCAGCTGCGGGTCGCCGGCCAGGGCGAGCGCGAACCGGACGCGCTGCCGCTCGCCGCCGGACAGCTTGCCGCAGCGGCGTTTGACGAGCTTTTCGAGCCCGGCCCGGGCGATGACCTCGGCGGCGGGCAGCGGCTTCTCGTGCGTCGAGACGACCAGGCCGACGATCTCGCCGACCGTGACGTCCGGCAGCAGCGCGCCGTTCTGCATCATCGCGCCGACGAGCCCCCGGTCGACGGCCTCGCGCGGGCTGCCGCCCGCGACGGTGACCTCCCCCGCGTCCGGCTTGGTCAGGCCGAGCAGCAGGTCGACGGTGGTCGACTTGCCCGCGCCGTTCGGCCCGAGCAGCGCGACGACTTCGCCGCGCGCGACCTCGACCGACACCCCGCCGACCGCCGTGACCTGCCCGAACCGTTTGGTGAGGCCGTGGAGTGCGAACGCCGGTCCCCCAGTCATGGCGTCCTCCTTTCGTGGACTTTGAACCGCAAAGTTGCTGCGCACTTTGTAACACAAAGTCCGCGCGGGTTCAAAGCCCCCGGTGCCGGAAACGACGAAGACGGGGTGCCGGGCGATGTGCCCGGCACCCCGTCTTCGAGGGGTTTACGCAGGTCAGCCGGTGAACCGCCCGGCGACCAGCCCCTGCGTCGCCGCGAGGTCGGCCTTGGCGGCCGTCGGCGCCGGCGGCGTCGGCTGCGGCAGCGGGGCGCACTCGACATCGGCCGTGCGGCCCGGCTTGCGGGCCGGGAGCGCGCCCGTCGCCAGGTAGTCGGCGATCTTGGTGTCAACGCAGGCGTTGCCGCGCGGGGTGATCGCGTGGCTGGTGCCGCCCGGCTCCGCGATCAGCGACGCACCCGGGAACCGGCTGCGGATCTCGAGGCTGCCTTCGAACGGCGTCGCCGCGTCGAGCGTCTCGTCGATCATCAGCACGCTCTGCACGCCCCGGCCGTCGACCTTGGCCGGCTTGCCGGCCTTCGCGGGCCAGTACAGGCAGGGCGCGTTGAACCAGGCGTTCTGCCAGGTGAAGTACGGCGCCTTGGCGAAGGTCTTCCAGTTGTCGCGCTTCCACTGGTTCCAGCTCTGCGGCCACTGCACGTCGGTGCACTGCACGGCGAGGTACACCGCGTAGCCGTTGTCGTCGCCGCGGCCGCCGAAGGCCTCGAAGAGCGTCTTCCAGTTCTGCCAGTCACCCTTGTTGACGAACCGGGACAGCGCGTCGCCCAGCAGCGTCCACCGCAGCTGGTAGTAGCTGGCCTGCTGGATGACGTCGAGGATCTCGTCCGGCCCGATCACCCCGCCTGCCGGGTTGAACTGCGCCTTGAGCAGCTGCTCGTTGACCACCCGCTGCACCGCGGCCTGGGTCTTGCCGAGGTGGTAGACGTCGTCGTGCTGGGCCACCCAGCCGAACCAGATCAGGATGTTCTTGTCGAAGGCGATGTCCTGGTTGAGGTTGTCGCCGTACCAGACGCCCCGCGGGTCGACCGTCGAGTCGAGCACCATCCGGCGGACGTTCTGCGGGTACAGCGAGCCGTACACCTGGCCGAGGTAGGTGCCATAGGAGTAGCCGTAGAAGTTGAGCTGCCGCTGGCCGAGCGCCTTGCGGATGGAGTCCATGTCCTGGACCGTGTCGGTCGTCTTCATGTTCTCCAGCAGCGCGCGCGAGTTGTTCTTCGCGCAGGCTTCGGCGTACCCCTTGGAACGGTCGAGCCAGGTCTTCTCCAGCTGCGGGGTGAACGGCACGTACTGCGGCCGGTTGTAGTCCATGTAGTTCGGGTCGCACGACAGCGCGGGCTTGCTCGAGCCGACACCGCGCGGGTCGAAGCCGATCCAGTCGTAGGCGTCGCCGGCGTGGTTGGGCACACGCGGGCCGCGGGTGGCCAGCAGCAGGCCGGAACCACCGGGGCCGCCGGGGTTCGTCAGCATGACGCCCTGGTACTGCGCGTCCGGGACCTTGTGCTTGACGCGGCTGACGGCGAGCTGGATCTGCTCCCCACCGGGCCGGCGGTAGTCGAGCGGCACGCCGAGGTAGCCGCACTCGGCACCGGCGCCGATCAGCGTCGGGTCGGTGCACGCGCCCCAGGCGATCGACGCCGGTCCGGCGGGCGCGGCGCTCACGGCCGGTGCGGCCACGAGCGCGGACGCCACCGCGGCGGCGGCCACCGCGGCGAAAACGGCAGATCTCACGGTTTCTCCCTTTTCCCTGCGACTTCGGGCGGAAGAACCCTAGACCTGCCGGGGGCCCGGCGGGACGGTCAAACGGGTGCGCGGCCGCGAATGCCCTACGAAAGGCGGAAATCGGGTGGCGCGGGCGATCCGGGATCCCGTACGGTCGGTTCCATGATCTTCTACACCCGGCTCCGCCTCGTCTGAGACGGCGTGACCGCCGGACTCCCCGCGTACCGGGAGAGTCCCTTCACCTGCGCGCCGTCTGGTTCTTATCTCCTTGAAGGAGCACCATGCTGCGCAAACACATCGTCATGGTCGGCTGCACCGCGCCGAGCCACGTCTACCCGTCGCTGGGCGTGATCGGCGAGCTGGTCCGCCGCGGGCACCGGGTGTCCTACGTCGTCGGCGCGCCGCTGGCCGCGCTGGTCGCCCCGACCGGCGCCGACGTCGTCGAGCACCCGACGACGTTCCCCCTCGGCGAGGCCGCGGTGTGGCCGGACGACCCGGCCGAGGCCATGCGCGTCTTCCTCGACGAAGCCATCGCCATCCACCCGCAGTTGATCGCGCGGTTCGACAAGGACCGGCCCGACCTCGTGGTGTACGACATCGGCGGGCTGGGCGCGCCGCTGCTCGGCGAGCGGTACGGCGTGCCCGCGGTGCAGCTGTCGCCGACGCTCGTGGCGTGGGAAGGCTACGACGAGGACATGGCCTCGGTGATGGAGCCGATCAAGACGTCACCGTCCGGAGTGGACTACGCGGCGACGTACGCGGCTTGGCTGGCGTCGCACGGCATTTCGGCTGATCCGTGGGAGTGGATCGGGCATCCGTCGCGGGTGCTTTCGCTGATCCCGCGCGCGATGCAGCCGCATGCCGATCGGGTGGGGTCGCACGTGCGGTTCGTCGGGCCGTGCCTGGATCCCGCGCGGCTGGCCGACCGGTCGTGGACGCCGCCGTCGTCGGGACGCCCGGTGTTGCTGGTGTCGTTCGGGACGGCGTTCAACGACCAGCTCCCGGTGTACCGCGACTGTGTTGCGGCGTTCGCTGCGGACTGGCACGTCGTGATGTCACTGGGGAAGCACGTCTCGGCTTCGGATTTGGGACCGCTGCCGGATTCGGTGGAGGTGTACGAGAGCGTGCCGCAGCTGGCTGTGCTGGAGGCGGCGTCGGCGTTCATCACGCACGCGGGGATGGGCGGGGCCACGGAAGCGTTGTGGTTCGGGGTGCCGACGGTGGCGATTCCACAGGCGGCGGACCAGTTCGGGAACGCGGCCCAGCTGGAAGCGCTGGGCGTGGGACGGCACCTGCCGGCTGAGTCGGTGACGGCTGCATCGCTGCGGGAGGCGGTCGAGGAGGTGTCCTCGTCGGCTTCGGTGGCCGCGCGGCTGGCCGAGCTGAAGGCGGAGATCCGCGGGCACGGCGGGGTTTCCTTCGCCGCCGATGCCGTGGAGTCCTATCTGTAGTAGCCGCCGGAGGAACTGCCGCTGCCGGTCGAGCCGTTCAGCGTGAGCAGGAGGATGAGCAGGACGGTTCCGGCGATCAGGATCGCGGCGGCGACCGCGAGCCAGATCTTCGCGCGCCGGGAGAGTTTTTTCTTGGCCGTTTCGGGAGTTTCCGGGGTGGCCGCCACGGGCTCGGTGGCGGCCGTCTCGGGAGCGACTTCCGGCTCGGGAGCAGGCGGGGGTTCCGGCTCGACCGCGGGTTGCGGCTCGGGCTCGACCGGCCGCGGCTCGGCCGCAACCGGCTCCGGCGCAGTCGGCGGCTCGGGCTCGGCCGCAACCGGCTCCACCGGCTCCGCCGCCTCGGCCACCCACGCGACCGCGGCCGCCGAGACCGTCCGGCTGTCGTCCTCCACCAGCCCCCGGATCTCCTCCGCCGTCCGTTCGCGCACCAGGTCGTTCCCCATCCGGTTCAGCCGCTTCAGCCCCTCCAGCGCGGTCATCCGGTCCGACGCGATCGGGCTCGCCAGCCCGTGCCGCAGGTACTCCGGCAGCTCCCACCTCGGGTTCCGCGCCAGCACGATCCGTCCCTCCACATCGGACTGGTGCTTCGGCCGCTGCCGCGGCATCTCCGCCACCACCCGCTCGTGGACGTAGCTGTACAGCTCGTCCACCGTCACGTCGCCGTCGCCGTCGAGGTCCGCGCTTCCGTCGCGCAGGCCCGCCACCAGGTGCCTGGTGAACACCGAACGGGCCGCCGAACCCACCACCGCGTCGCCTTCGAACGAATACTGCGTGGCGTCCGACGCCGTCAGCACCGCGCGGCCGCGGCCCTGGAACCGCTCCAGCGTGTGCACGTCCGTGCCCGCCTTCGCCAGCTTGCCCGCCGGGAACGCGCCGCTGTAACAACAGTCCAGCACCAGCACCTTCTGCCGCGACGGGCAGCCCGCCATCGCGCGATCCACCAGCTCCGCCGCCAGTGCCGTGAACATCAGGCTGTCGCGGCGGGTGTTGGCCATCGCCAGGTACAGGCTGCCGTCGTCGTCCTTGACGCCGTGGCCGGTGAAGTACAGCAACGTCAGCTCGTCGCGGCGCCGTCCCCGGTAGAACTCGCCGATCGCCTCGCCCACCACGTGGTGGGGCTCGTCGACCAGGGTCGTCACCGCGAAGCCCGCGATCGCCGGGTCGCTCAGCACCGCCGCCAGCTCACGCGCGTCGCCGCCGGGTGCGGTCAGGCGGCGCAGCGCCGGGTCGGCGTACGTCTCGGTCGCGATCAGGAGCGCGTGCCGGCTAGCCATGCCGCCGCACGAAGGCGTCGATCAGCTGCTGGCGCTCGGCCGTCGTCGCCCGCTCGAGCTCGACGGTGTCGCCGTCGATCGTCACCTTGATCTTGTGCTTGCCCGCCTGGCGGCCCAGCCACTCGCGCAGCGTCTCGACCAGCCCCGGGAACACGCCGCCGGCCGCGCTGAACGCCACCATCAGCGAGCCGATCGTCACCGGGTCCGCCGCCTTCGCGCCCGGCGGGAGCTCGCCCGGCACCGGCAGCACGTCCACGTCCAGCTCGCCCAGTTCGGCGCGCAGGCGGCGGGCGAGCAGGTCGAACTCTTCGGCGTCCGCCTCGCCGTCCGCCTCCAGCCGGACCAGGGCCCGCGTGTCCGCATCGGTCATGCGCGCCATGGTGCGCCCGGACGGCCGCATCGACAAGGTCCGTTCGGGCAGCGTCAGGCGCGGATTTCGTTGAGGTAGTTGTAAATCGTGTAGCGGGTGACGTCCAGGCGCCCGGCTAGGTGGTCGACCGCGTCCTTGATGAGGAAATAACCGGCTTCGTCGAGTTCCCGCACGACGGCCGCCTTGTGGCGCTTCTTCATCAGGTCCACCGGGATCCCGGCCTTCGTCACCGCCCGGTCCACCAGGAACCGCTGCAGGCTGTCGACATCCGGTGGGAAAGTCTCCGGCTCCCCGTTGCCGCCGGGGGACGCGGCCGGGTCGACGCTGTTGACGCACAGGCAGCCGACCGCGACGCCGTCGGCGTCCCGCAGGAACAACGTCGACGAGCGGATCGCGCGGCCGTCCGGGCCGTGGGTGCGGTAGTTCGTCAGGTCCTGGGTGGTGCCGCGGCGGACCAGGCCGAGCAGCAGGTCGGTCATCGGCCCGCCGACACTGCGGCCCGTGAGGTCGCCGGCGATGGCGACGATCGAGTCCGGCAGCCGGCTCAGGTCGTGCAGCAGCACTTCGTTGCCCGGGCCGAGCATCGCCGCGAGCCCCGGGATCGCGGGCACCAGCGCGGTGAGCACCTCGTGCGTCGTCGCGCCCGGGGCCGGGACGGACAGGGGTGCCCGCGGCCGGGTCAGCGTCTCCAGCGCTTCCCTGAGCAGGTCCGCGGCCGCCGCCGGGGTCGAGGCGTGCGGCGACAACCGGACGTGCTCGGGCCGCACGGTCGCCGCGATCCCGGCGTTGGCCAGCGCCGCCCCGACCTGCTCGGCGGGGTGGCCGGGCAGCGTGAAGGCCAGGATTCCCGCCCGGCGATCGACCGCCGACACGACTTCGGCGCCGCAGGACGCCAGTACCTCTTCGAAGGAGGCCAGCCGCTCGGCGATCCGCGCCGCGATGGCGCCGACGCCCGCGTCCTCGACCAGCTCGAGGGCCTCGGCGAACGCGCCGGAGGTGATCGGGCTGAGGTTGGAGATCGACCACGCCTGCGCGGTGGCGTCCGGCGGGTGGATCTCGTCGTCGAACAGGCCGGGGTCGCGGGCGCCGGTCCAGCCGGACAGCACCGGGTCCATCCGGTCCAGCGCGCGGTCGGACAGCACCGCGAAGCCGGTGCCCCAGCCCGCGCGCAGCCACTTCTGCCCGCCGACGACCAGGACGTCGGCGACCTCCCACGGCTCGTCGACCACGCCGAAGCCCTGGATGCCGTCGACGACCAGCAGCCGGTCGCCGACGACATCACGCAGCGCGGCCAGGTCGGCGCGGTAGCCGGTGCGGAAGTCGACGGCGCTGACGCTGACCGTCGTGATCTCCGGCGTCAACGCGTCCGCCACCCGCTCCGACGTGACATAGCCGCTGGTCAGACGCCGGACGCGGAGGCGGCCGGCCTGTTCGGCGCGGGCCCACGGGTAGGTGTTGGCCGGGAATTCCGACGCCGACACCAGCACCTCGCCGGTGCTGTGAAACGCGGCCTGGAACAGGCCGAGGCTGGTGTGCGGCAGCAGGACCGTGTGATCGGTGTCCGAGCCGGACAGCCGCGCGGCGGCGGCCTTGGCCCGGATCTCCTGCCGCATCAACTCGTCCACAGTGGACGGCCCGGCCGTGGTGGCCTGGTCGAGCAGGGCGGCGGTCGTGTCGAGCACCGCGTGCGACGGCGGCCCGAACCGGGCGAAGTCGAGGTAGCCGGCGGGCTCGTCGAACTGGAGCAGGTACCGGGGCGAAATCCGCGTCACGCGAGGATCCTCGCCAGGAACTGCCGGGTGCGGTCGTGCTTCGGCGCGCTCAGCACCTCCGACGGCGGCCCGGTCTCGACGACGGCGCCGTCGGCCAGGAACACCACCTCGTCGGCGGCCTCCGCGGCGAAGCTCATCTCGTGCGTCACGACGACCATCGTCATCCCCTCCCCCGCCAACGTACTCATCACCTCGAGGACCTCGCCGACCAGCTCCGGGTCGAGCGCGGACGTCGGCTCGTCGAACAGCATCAGCTTGGGCTTCATCGCCAGCGACCGGGCGATCGCGACGCGCTGCTGCTGCCCGCCGGACAGCTGCGCCGGGTACGCGTCCGCGCGGTGGGCCAGCCCCACCCGGTCCAGGAGCTCGAGCCCCTGCCGGCGGGCGTCGTCCGGCTTGACCCCCAGCACCCGGATCGGCCCCTCGACGACGTTCTCCAGGGCCGTCCGGTGGGCGAAGAGGTTGAACCGCTGGAAGACCATGCCGATGTCACGGCGCTGGCGGGCGACCTCCCGTTCGCGCAGCTCGTACAGTTTGCCGCCGCGCTGCCGGAACCCGATCGGCTCGCCGTCGACCCAGATCTGGCCGGCGTCGATGGTCTCGAGGTGGTTGATGCAGCGCAGGAACGTGCTCTTCCCGGCACCGGACGGCCCGAGCAGGCAGACCACCTGTCCCTTGTGGACGTCCAGGTCGATGCCGCCGAGGACTTCGGTGTGGCCGTAGGACTTCCGGACGCCGACGGCACGCAGCAGGGGCTCAGACACGGGCACTCCTCACCAGCGGCACGCCGCGCAATGCCTTGCCCGCACGAGCGAGCGGCCCGCGGTCGGCCTGGCCGAACGCACGTTCCAGGTAGTGCTGGCCGACGCCGGCGACGGTCACCACGACCATGTACCAGACGGCCGCGGCCAGCAGGGTCTCCATCACCAGGAGGTTGTTGGACGAGATGTTGTTGGCCGCGTGGATCAGCTCGGTCACGCCGATCACCGACGCCATCGACGTACCCTTGAGCATGTTGATGAAGTCGTTGCCGGTGGGCGGGATGATCACGCGCATGGCCTGCGGCAGCACGACCCGGCGCAGCGTCGCGGCCGGCGTCATGCCGATCGACTTCGCCGCCTCGGTCTGTCCACTGTCGACGCTGTTCAGCCCGGCCCGGACGATCTCGGCCATGTACGCGCTTTCGTTGAGCGCCAGGCCGAGGAACGCGGCGGTGAACGCGCTGATCAGCACGTTCGTCTGCGCGTGGACGAGGAACGGGATGTCGATGACCGGGAAGACGAGCGCCAGGTTGTACCAGAGCAGGATCTGCAGCAGCACCGGAAGCCCGCGGAAGATCCAGATGTAGCCGGCGGCGAACCAGCGCGCGACCGGGTTGGCGCTGCGGCGCAGCAGGGCGATGACGATGCCGAGCACGATCGCGACGGCCTGCGAGAGCACGGCGAGCACGACGGTGTTGAGCAGGCCGGTCGCCATCACCTTGTAGAAGACGAAGTCCGGGACCTGGTCCCACGCGATCTGCGCGTTGCCGAGGGCGATGCCCAGCAGCACGAGCAGCGCGAGGATGATCGCGGCGGCGACCCACCGGCCCCAGTGCCGGAGCCGGACGATGGGCAGTGGTTCAGGAGCCGCCATTGACCGCGGCCTCCTTGACGGCGCCCTGCTCGACACCCCAGGCCTGCAGGATCTTGCCGTAGGTGCCGTCGGCGATCAGGGCCTGCAGCGCCTTCTGCACGGAGTCGCGCAGCGCGGTGTTGGTCTTGTTGACGCCGATGCCGTACGGGCCACCGTCGATCGGCTCACCCGGGACGACCTCGAAGAACTTGCCGTCACCGGCGGTGCGCGAGATGTAGACGGCGCTGGGCAGGTCGTTGAGGATCGCCTGCACGCGGCCGGTGCGCAGCTGGTTCTGGTTCTGGTTGTCGCTGTCGGTCGCCGTGACGTTGACCGCGGGCTTCCCGGCCTGCGTGCACTTGGTGCTCTGCTCGGCGGCGAACTTCTGGTGACTGGTGCCCTGCACGACGGCGACGTTCTTGCCGCAGAGGGTGTCCGGGCCGGTGATGCCGTCGGGGTTGCCCTTGCGGATCATGATCGTGATGCCCGAGGTGAAGTAGTCGACGAAGTCGATCTGGGCCTGACGCGCCTTGGTGTCGTTCATCCCGGCCATGGTGAGATCGATCCGGCCGGACTGGAGGCTGGTGATGAGCGAGCCGAAGGCCATGTCCTGGTGCGCAACGGGGACACCGAGCTTGGCGGCGATCGCCTTGGCCAGATCGACCTCGTAGCCGATCGGGGTCTTGCCATCGGCGGCGTAGAAGTTGTTGGGCGCGGACTGCAGGTTCGACGCCAGGTGCAGGCCCGCCTGCTTGACGGCGTCCGGCAGGGCCGCGTTGAGCTGGGCGTCCTTCTGCACACCCTGGACGATCGCGGCGGTGTCCGGGATGCCGGAGGCGGGCGCCCCGGCGGCCTGCGACGTCCCGCCCGCACCATCCGGACCCCCACCACAGGCCGTCACCAGCACGGCCAGGCCGGCGAGCAGCGCCCCCTGCACGACACGGGAACGGGACATAACGGACCTCCACTGTTCGGCTGGCCGGAACGCTACAACTCGTTGTTGAAGAGGTCAACTGGCTGTTGAAATCTGATCCGGTGCTAACTTCGCGCCCATGACCCTGCGGATCGGCATCCTGGGGGCGGCTCGCATCGCGCCCGCGGCCTTGATCAAGCCTGCTGCGTCGTCCTCTTCGGTCTCGGTGACCGCGGTCGCGGCTCGGTCACGCGACCGCGCGCAAGCGTTTGCGACCAGGCACGGGATCCCCGTCGTGCACTCCTCGTACGAGGCTCTCCTGGCGGATCCGGAGATCGACGCGGTGTACAACCCGCTGCCGAACGGCCTCCACGGCCGCTGGACGCTCGCGGCCTTGGCGGCGGGCAAGCACGTGTTGTGCGAGAAGCCGTTCACGGCGAACGCGGCGGAGGCCCGAGAGGTCGCTTCGGCGGCCGCCGCGTCCGACCGGGTCGTGATGGAGGCGTTCCACTACCGCTACCACCCGCTGGCGTTGCGCGTGGAGGAGATCGTGGCATCGGGCGAACTGGGGACGCTGCAGCGGGTGGAGACGGCGTTGTGTTTCCCGCTGCCGAAGTTCTCCGACATCCGGTACGACTTCGGCTTGGCGGGCGGGGCGACGATGGACGCGGGCTGCTACGCGGTCCACATGGCCCGCGTGTTCGGCGGCGAGACACCGACGGTGGTGTCGGCGTCGGCGAAGCTGCGATCGCCGCAGGTGGACCGGGCAATGACGGCGGAGCTGAAGTTCCCCTCCGGCCACACGGGCCGGGTGACGTGTTCGATGTGGTCGTCTTCGCTGCTGAAGATCAGCGCAACGGTGATCGGTTCACAGGGTTCGCTGTCGGTGCTGAATCCGGTGGCACCCCAGGCGTTCCACCGCCTCACGGTCCGCGCGGGCAACGCCCGCCGCACGGAGAAGTTCCCACGACGGGCGTCGTACGAGTACCAGCTGGACGCGTTCACAGCGGCGGTACTGGAGGGCGCCCCGGTGAAGACCTCGGCGGCGGACGCCGTGGAGACGATGACGGTGATCGACGAGATCTACCGGGCAGCCGGACTCCCACTGCGCGAGCCCAGCTGAGCCCGCACGTCGGCAAGCGCGAAGCCGAGCAGGTTCAGGCCTCGCCATGCCCGCGGCTTCTCCGCGCGCGGGTCGTCGGCCGGCAGCCCGATCCCCCAGACCCGGTCGACCGGGCTCGCCTCCACCAGCACTCGCCGGCCCGTGCCCGCCAGGTACCGCCCCAGCTCGGGGTGCTGCCGGAACTTCGCCGCATTGCCCTCGACCACGATGTCGTAGCGGTGGGCGACCCAAGCGGTTTCGTCGAAGCCCCGGACCCGGCGGCCGAAGTCCTTCGCCTGCTTCGGGTGCACCGCGGTCAGCACCTGCGCCGCCACCTCTTCGTCGCCGAAGAGCTGCGCTTTGCGCCACATCATGTAGTGCTCCGCCGTGGCGAAGCGGACCTCGTCGACCGAGAAGGGCGCCGGCCACCACTGGCTGAAGCAACCGGCGCCGACCCCGCCGCCGCGGGGCGGCCGGTGACCCCAGAAACACACGTACTTGAACCGCTGCCCGGCGTCGAGGGCGCGGGTCAGCTCCTCGACACTGCGCGGGTGACCGGTCATGGCGCCAGTCTCACCCACGCGACGGTCGTCCCGCACCCGAATTCCCGGGTGCGGGACGAACCGCTCAAGCTGCCACGTAGTTACCGCTGAGAATCAGCAGAACCTGGATGGTGATCCCGGTCCCGTAGTAGTCCGTCGCGTCCGGGGACCACGACGAAATCGCCGTCCACAGCTTGTCCAACCAGACCTGACTCCCCGAGTCCGTCATCGCCGCCACCGCGAACGGGGCCGTGAAGCACGGGTGCTGGCCACTCTCCGTCTTGGACCCCGACAGCGAATACCCGCTCTGGATCTTCGCCGGGTCACCACCGGTCGCCGACTTGATCCAGGTGTTCATCTTGCGAACCTGCGCGGCCGCCGCGCTGCCGGACGCCGTGATCGCGTCCACGCCGAGACGCCACGGATCACGGCAGGCGTTCCAGCTGTACTTCCCGTCGTACGGCCCCTCGAGGAAGTTCGACGGCGCCGGCTTGGGCGTCGAGTTCGTGCTGACCACGAAGTCCGGCAGCAGCCCGGTGTTCGGCGCGTACGACGACTGCAGCTGACTCACCGCCGTCTCCGAACGAGTACGAACGGAGTCCCAGAAGCTGTCCCCGGTCGCCGCGGCGAACGCACGCAGGTGCCCCGGCATCCAGTCCGACGAACGCGAGCTGTTCTTGTACTCCGCGTCGTTCCCCCAGTCCCCGAGCAGCGTGAACTTGGTACTGCCGTTGACCTCGCTCTTCTTGATCGCATTGATGATCCGAACGGCCTCGGCCTTGTAGTTGACCGAGCCGGAGCTGCCCCACTTCTTGTCCGCGATCAGCAACCCGTAGGCGATCTCGAGGTCGCCGTCGGTGGCGGAGTCGCTCCCGTTGACGCTCTTGCAGTTCGAATCCTGCTCGGCCGCGTGCAGGTCCTTGTTGTTGACCGACGGGTGCGCCTTCACGAACTTCAGTATCCCGTCGACGATCGAGCGCGCCTGCGGGTCCTTCTCCGCCATCATGGCCGAGATCGTCATGCCGTACCCCTCGCCCTCGGCGACGAAGGAGTGGTCGGCGTCCTTGGACAGCACGGCGTAGGTGCCGCTGCCGCACTTGGTCGTCAGGAAGTTCTTCTTCCAGAAGTCGTAGTACTTCTGCAGCGCGGCATCCTGGGTGGCCTGCGAGACGGACGGCCGCAGCGTGCCCGGCACGTACGGCGTGCCGGCCGCGGACGCGGACGCAGGCACGCTCAGCAGCCCCGCGGCGAGCGCGGCCGAAACCACCACCGCCCGGACGACTTTCTTCATGACTCCTCCGTAAAGACATCGTTGGCTGCGGCGAAGGTGATCGAAGCGTGACAGAAGGTTCAAGACCGGGTCAAGAGCGTTAGGAAACTTTACTTACTATTACCGTGAGTGGTCCCACACCGCCGCGCGGCCCCGGACGGACTAGCGTGAAGCCCATGAAGATCGACCTCGACGGCCGCGGGCCGGACTTCCGCGCGTTCTGGACCGAGCGCCACCTGGCCACGCTGACCACGGTCCGCCCGGACGGCACCCCGCACGTCGTCGCGGTCGGCGTGACCGTCGACTTCGAGGCCGGCCTCGCCCGCGTGATCACCTTCGCGCCGTCGGTGAAGGCCCGGCTCGTGCGCGCGGCGGGCGAGGCCGGGATCCCGGTCGCGGTCTGCCAGCTGGACGGCCCCCGCTGGTCCACTTTGGAGGGACACGCGGTGCTGCGCGACGACCCGGAGTCGGTGCGGGACGCCGAAAACCGGTACGCGGCCCGGTACCGGCAGCCCAAGCCGAACCCGCAGCGGGTCGTCATCGAGATCACCGTCACCCGGGTGCTCGGCAACGCCTGACCCGCTCGTGAGCGGGAAACAGTGTTCTAACACTGTTTCCCACTCACGAGGCGCGGGAGTGGACCAGCCGCGCGTACTCCGCCAGCAGTTCTGCCAGCTCGCCGTGCTCCCCCGCCGACGCCAGCTGCTGGTGCCCCACCAGCATCGCCATCCCGAGGGACGTCAGCGTCCGGGCCAGCGCGCGGTCGCCGACGATGCCCGCCACCGCCCGGCCGACCGTCCGCACCCGGGCGTCGTCGACGCGTTTCTGCGCCGCACGCACCGTTTCGTCGTTGCGCGCCCACGCCCGGATGGCCGCCTCGGCCTCGTGGGGCAGGCCGAGGGTCAGGTCCATCAGCGCGGCGAAGTCCGCCGACGGGCCGCCCGTGCCGAAGTTCCGCTCGCGCAGGATCAGCACCTGGCGGTTCTCCCAGTGGTCCAGCAGCTGATCGACGAACCCCGGCCAGCCGCCGAAGTGGTGGTAGAACGACCCGCTCGTCACCCCGAGGGCGCGGCACAGCGCGCCGACGGTCAGCTCGGTGAACCCGTGCTCGGCCAGCAGGTCCAGCGCGGCCCCGAAGTACGCCTGCCGCGTGACCGGCGGCATCAGACGTTCCGGTCCCGGTCCCGCCAGTAGGGTTCGCGCAGCGACCGCTTGAGGATCTTGCCGGTCGCGTTGCGCGGCAACGCGTCCACGACATCGACAGTGCGCGGGCACTTGTAGTGGGCCAGCCGCTCGCGGCAGAACTCGACGATCTTCCCGGCGTCGAGCTGCTCGCCGGTGACGACGGCCTTGACCTGCTCGCCCCACCGGTCGTCGGGGATGCCGATCACGGCCACCTCGGCGACGCCGGGGAATTCCGCCACCACGCGCTCGACCTCCGGTGAGTACACGTTCTCGCCGCCGGTGATGATCATGTCCTTGACGCGGTCCTCGAGGAACAGGAACCCGCCGTCGTCGAGGCGCCCGACGTCGCCGGTGCGGACCCAGCCGTCCACAATGGTCTCCGCGGTCGCCGCCGGTTTGCCCAGGTAGCCCGCCATCCGCTGCTCGGTGCGCACCCACACCTCGCCGGCCTCGGCGGCCGCCAGCGTGACCGGGTCGACGATCCGGATGTCCACTCCGGACAGTGCGGTGCCCGCCGACGCCAGCCGTTCGGGACGGGTGGGGTCCCGGTGCGCCTCGGGGTCGAGGGCGGTGACCGCGCCGGACAGCTCGGTCATGCCGTAGACCTGCGCGAACTTGACGTCCGGCCAGGCGGCGAGCACCGTGCGCAGCAACGGGAGCGGCATCGGCGAAGCGCCGTAGCAGAGGTACTTGATGCGGGAGAACGCCTGGAGCGCGGCCTCGCCGGCCTGCGCGATCCCGGCCACGACGGCGGGCACCAGGAAGGCGTGCGTGATCCCGGCCTGCAGTGCCGCGAACAGCGAGGCCGCGTCGGGCTCGCGGGTCAGGTACGACGGTTCGCCGTAGAGGAACCCGGAGACCGCGTAACAGCTGCCGCCGACGTGGAACAGCGGCATCGCCACCAGGTTGACGTCACCCGGGCCGATCGGGAACGCGGTCCCGGCGGCCATGCCGTGCGCGAGGACGCTGCGGTGGGTCAGCACCGCGCCCTTCGGAAACCCGGTGGTGCCGCTGGTGTACATCACGAGCACGCCGTCACCGGGGTCGACGGCGGTCCCGCCGTGCGGGGCAGCGGAGGTCAGGAAGGACTCGTACTCGTCGGCGTCCCCGCCGACGACGACCACGCGTTCCAGCGACGGCAGCCGGTCGCGGATCGCCTCGAGCGCGGGCCGGAGTTCGGCGCCGACGAAGACCACCTTCGCGCCCGCGTCCGCGAGCACGTAGGCGAGTTCGTCGCCGGAAAGCCGCCAGTTGACCACGGCGTTGGCGGCCCCGAGCCCGGCCGCGGCGAAGGTCGTCTCCAGGCAGGCGGGGTGGTTCTTGTCGACGAACGCAACCCGGTCACCGCGCGCGATCCCGGCGGCCGCGAGGGCCCCGGACAGCCGCCGGACCCGCTCGTCGAACTCGGCCCAGGTCCAGCTCCGCTCGCCGAAGATCAGCGCGGTGGCGTCCGGGCGTTCCCGCGCCCAGTGGGCCAGGACCTCGCCGAACAACCGGACCCGCGGGCGGACGTCTTCGGGCATGGGCGTTCCCTCCGGACCGGCGTCGGACCATAGACCGGCCTATGGTGCGCCGCGGCCGGTGCGGCGTCAATACCGGCCGTCGAAGCGGTGCCGGGCGGTTTCGATGTCCTCGATGAACCGCTGGGTCCAGCCGCACATGCTGTCGACCGTCGCGCGCAGCCCCTGCCCGGGCTCGGTGAGGGTGTATTCGACGCGCGGCGGCACGGTCGGGTGCACCTCGCGCTCGACCAGCCCGTTGCGCTCCAGCATGCGCAGGTTCTGCGTCAGCATCTTGTGGCTGATGCCCGCGACCTCGTTCCGCAGCTCGCTGAACCGCAGCGTCCGCTCGCCGAGGGTCTCGATGATCAGGAACGCCCACTTGTTGGCGACGTCCGAGAAGATCTCGCGCGCCAGGGAATCCGCGCGGGAGAGGTCCGCGTCCTGCTTGGTCACCATCTGGTTCCCCCGTCACCGAAAAGTGCCTTCTTCCGCATGGCCCAACACTCTCCTACGGTTCCTGGGTAACCACAAGAGAGCACGGAGGAAGAGATGGCTGTCACCCTGCTGAACGCCCCCGAGCTGCCCGAGGTCGACGTCTATCACCAGGTCGCCGTGGCCGAAGGGACGAAGCTCGTCTTCGTCGCCGGCCAGGTCGCCTGGGAGACCGGAGGCGACCTCGCCGCGCAGGTCGAGCAGTGCTACGTCAACGTCGCCGCCGCACTGGCCGCGGCGGGCGGATCGTTCGCCGACGTGGCCAAGCTGACCTGCTACGTCGTCGACTGGGCACCGGACAAGATGCCCGCCCTGCTCGACGGCATCGCCCGCGGCAGCGCCAAGATCGGCACCACGGCGAAGCCACCCGCCACGCTCATCGGCGTTGCGGCGCTCGACGTGCCGGAGCACCTCGTCGAGATCGAGGTCACCGCCGTGCTCTAGGCGAACAGCGAGAGCAGCCCCTCGGCCGACCGCACCACGACGTGCGCCGCCGCGCGTTCGGCGTGGGGGCGGTCCGGGCGTTCCGCCTCGTGGCGCCAGCGCCGCAACGCGTCCAGCCCCGCCTCGTAGATCTCGTTCGGGTCCGCGTCCGGCTCCAGGTCGAGGCGGTCGGCCGGGGCCGTGCCCTGGGCGCCCAGCAGCCGGACCGCCTCCTCCGCCGGCTCGCCGGACAGCGCCGTGCGGCCGCCGCGGATGTCGGCGATCAGGCGCAGCTCGCGGAAGTCGTGGGCGGCCGCCGCGAAGCGCTCCACCCGGGACACCAGGCGGTCGCCGCCCGGGCGGGGGTGCGCCGCCAGCAGGGCCTCCAGGCGGATGATCGCCGTGCGGGCCTTCAACGCCTCGGAGCGCGCCACGAAACAGCCGGCGAGGGTGTCGCGCAGCTCGCCCAGCCCGCTGCGGCGCACCAGTTCCGCCGACAGCTTCACGCGGTCGTCGCAGCCGGTGCGGATCAGTGTGAGGGCCAGGCGGACGCCGAACATCCCGAACCGGACCACCAGCGACCGCCGCGTCTCGACCGGGATCGGGCCCGGGAACGCCGGGTCGGTGAACGAATCCACCGACAACACGTGCCGTTCCAGTTCCTCGCGGGGCACCGCGGCGAACGCCGCCAGCAGGTCGAACTCGTCGTCGCGCAGCGAGCGGCCGCCGTACGCGAGCTGCCCGGCGACCGCGATCACGCCCAGGAACCCCGTGCACAGCGGGTCTTCCCGCCACGCGCGCCGCGCCAGCTGCTTCGCGGTGAGCAACGCGTCGATCCGGCCCGCCCCGACCTCGTCGGCCCGCGACAGCACCAGCACCGAGTTGACCGCGCTCTGCCGCGCGAACGGCGACCCGCCCGGCGGGTGCGCCGCCGCGAGCTCGTCCGGTTCGAGGTGGCGGACCAGCCGGACCATCGCGTCCGGGACGTCGTCGGCCGGGCCGGGGTCGTCCAGCAGCACCAGGTCGCGCAGCGCGCGCGTCGGCCATTCGCCCAACGCGGCGGCGAGCGTCGTCTTCCCCGACGACGGCGCCCCCGTGAACGCGACGCGCAGCGGCTGCTCCAGCCGGTTGAGGCAGTCGTGCAGCAGCGCCGACGCCCGCGGGTCGTCCCGGTAGAGCCCGGCCGCGGCGTGCAGCAGGTCGCGGACGTCCTGGGTCACGCCGAAAGTTCCCGTCGCTGCTGCCGCCCGGCGATCGTGCCGAGCTCGCCCGCGCGCTGGTGCAGCGCGGCCAGCCGGTCGATCTCGCGGCGGACGTGGACGGTCCGCCGCTCGCGCTCGGCGGTGCCGGCCAGGATCGTCTCGCGCTCGCGCGTCAGCTCGTCGGCGAGTTCCTCCGCCAGCCCGGTGAAGTGGTCGCGCAGGCGCCGCTGCACGACGCGGATCGAGTCGCGGGATTCCTTGCTGAACCGCAGGAAGACGTCGTCGACGTGCCGTTGCGCCGCCTGCTTGGCGACGGCCTGGCGCCGCTGCAGGCGCATCCCGCCCTCGTCCTTGATGGTCTTCGCGGCGAACGCGGCACCGGCGCCGAGCGACACCGGGTTGATCAGCGGCAGCCCGGCGAGGCTGGTGACCAGGCCGAACATCAGCACGCCGCCGTAGGACCCGCGCAGGCCGGTGAACGCCTGCTGGCCGATCTTGAACTTCTCGATCTTCGGCCGCCGGACGTCGTCGAGACCGTCCACACCGGACCCGTCGAGCCGCAGGTCGGGCAGCGCGAGGTCGTACTGGGCACCGAAGCAGGCCGCGACCGCCTGTGCGATCCACTCCGCCCGGTCGGCCAGCCAGGTGTAGTTCGTGTCGACCGCCTCGGCCAGCGCGTTGTCCAGCCACGGCGCGAACTCGTCCCACACCTTGGCCGGGTCGCCCTCGTCGAAGGTCCGGTCGATGGTGTTGACGATCTTGCGGGTCCGCTCGCGCAGGTCGTACTCGGCGTCGGACAGCAGGTCGGTGATCTCGTCGGACAGCAGGTTCTGCCAGCGGGTGTTCTGCCGCCGCAGGTCGTCGGCGCGGCGCTGGGCCCGCTGCAGCAGCGCGGCCTGGCCGAGCCCGGCGTCCTGGGCGACGGTGTCGATGCGGTCCCGCAGGGACTCCACCAGTTCGGCGGCGGCAGCGCGCACGCCGACCGCGGCGAGCAGCGCGCGGGACTGCTCCGGCGGGCGCGCGGCCTGCTCGGCGATCCAGCCGAGCAGCTCCGGGAACCCCGAGCGGGCGTTGAGATCCGCGTCACCGGCCTTCGCGGCGGCTTGGCGCACCACGGCCGAAACCGGCAGCACGGGCGCGTCGATGCCCGCCTCGCCGAGCATCGCGCGGTCGCGTTCGGCCACCGCGCGCCACCCCGGGCAGGCGTCGATCTTGGTGAGCGCCAGCACGACGTGCGGGCACCAGGTGCGCACGTGGCGCGCGAGCGCGAGTTCGGCCGCGCTCAGCGGCGCGGTCGCGTCGGAGACGAGGATCACCGCGTCCGCTTCGGCGAGCACGTCCAGCGCCGCCGCCGTGCGCGGTGACCGCGGGTCACCGACCGGTGGGGTGTCGACCAGCACCAGGCCGGCCGAGAGGAGCTCGCGTGGCACGCCGACCTCGACGCGGCTGAGCGTGCCGGCGGGCCGGGCGCCGAGTTCGCCGGTGAGCCGTTCGACCGCGACCGGGATCCGTTCGCGGGACCGGCCGACCAGCGTCGCGGCGGGTTCGGCGGAGTAGGCGATTTCCGTGGGCACGGCCGGGGTCGCGGCGTCGCCGACCGCGCACACCGGCGCGTTCAGCACGGCGTTGAGCAGATAACCCTTGCCCTGTTTGGGGAAGCCGAGCACGCCGAGCCGGGACTGCCCGGCCGGGGCGTCCCGGCGTCTGCGCAGGCGCTCGGCGAGATCGGCGCGGCCGTGGGTGCGGCACGCGTCCAGCGTCTCGTTGAGCACTTCGAGCCAAGCCGGTGCGGTCACGATGGTCGAGTGTCCCCGGTTAACTCCCCGTACGCACACCGGGTGCCCGTCCCGCGGCTGCACCCAGACCGCGGGACGGGCACCGGTGACCGGTTCGGGGATCAGTGCCCGATGTGGATGTCGTTGTGGGACGCGACGTCGCCGATGTGCAGGTTGCCCAGCGCGTTGTGACCCACGTTGGCCACGTCGGAGACCACGTCGTGGACGGCGGTGCCGTTGCCGGAGGCCAGCTCACCGACGTTGCCGACGGTGTTGTGGTCGGCGCTGATGCCGGCCGCCGAGGTGACGGTGCCGGTGACGTCGCCGAGGCCGTGGACGGCGCCCGTGACCTCGCCGGTGACGTGCTTCACGTCGAGGTCGCCCGCGCCCTTGAGGATGCCGGAGAAGTCGCCGACGTTGCCCACGACCGAGTTCACGGTGTGGGTCAGGTCACCGGACACGTCGCCGACGTGCGTGGTGGCCTCGTAGACCGGGGCGGTCGCGTTGTTGGAGACGTTGCCCAGCACGCCCTCGCCGAGGTGGCTGACCTCGCCGACCGCGCCGACGGCGGCGCTGTGGTCGACGTCGGTGACCGAGTACACGAGGTTGCCGGCCACCTGGACCGCGTCCAGGCTCGAGCCGAGGTCGCCCGCCACGCCGAAGGCGCCGGTCGGGTCGCCGGCCAGCGCGGTCACGCCGGCCGCGGTGTTGGTGACGTCGGTCACGGTGGTGACGGTGTGCCCGAGGTCGCCGACGGCCGGGAGGCCGAGGCCGCCGACACCCGGCAGCTCGCCGCCCAGGTCGCCCACGACCGGCAGGTCGGAGGTGGCCGGCAGGCCGAGGCCCGCGGTGAGGGCGGTGAGCTGGTCGATCGCGCCCTGGATGCCGGTCGCGTCGGTGCCGGTCTGGGTCAGGTCGCCGACGGCGGGGAGGCCGCCCACGGCCGGGAGGCTGTCGACCGGCACGTAGTCGAGCACCAGCGGGAGGACCTCGTGCACGTCGGCGGCGCTGACGTCGCCGAGGCCGGCGGCGGCGAGGACGCCCTGCGGGTCCGTCCCGAAGGCCGCCAGCGCGGTCGGGTCGTTGAGCAGGTTCAGGGCGAAGTCGTGCAAGGTCTGCACGGATTCCATGGAGTTTCTCCTGGTCCGGTGGTTCGGGGGACGGCAGCGACCGCAGGGACGGCTGCTCCGTCATCAAGGTAGGGAGCCGGTCCCCCAGCGCACATCGGGGATCACTCCGAGTCGCAGTCCGGTCAGCCGATAGGGGATCGATATGTCATCGTTAGGGAGTTAGGGGCTCATCCGAGACGCGCTCAGTTGGGTTAAATCCCTCTACGCCCTTGCCTGACTAACCCGTTTGGGTGAGGATGCCCCGAACCCTAGGGGGAATTGCCTGCCCCCGATCGGCCCCACGAGGTGAGGAGGAAGCGCCGGTGCCCTACGTCCTCGGGATCGATGTGGCACAGGGCCGGACCCACGCCGCCACCTGCCGCCGCCAGGGCCCCGGCTGGAGCGACCCCGAACCCCTCTGGCTGGGCGACCGCTCCCCGGCCGCGGCGTCCGCGCTGTTCCTCGACGACGAGGGCTACCTGCTCACCGGGGACGCGGCCGCGCAGGCCGGCGCCCGGGTGCCGTCCCGGCTGCTCACCGGCTTCCACCGGCGCATCGGCGACGACGTGCCGATGCTGGTCGAAGGTGAGCCGTTCCCGCCCGAAACGCTCACCACCGTGCTCGTCGAAGGGATCGCCGAGCACGCCGCGAACCTGTTCGGCGGCGCCCCGCACCACCTGGTGCTGACCCACCCCGGCGACTGGGGCGGCTACCGCCGTGACGTGCTGCGCCGGGCGCTCGCCGACGCCGGGTTCACCGCCGTCACGCTGGTTCCCGGTTCGGTCGCCGCGCTCGGCGCGCACCTGCCGGTCCCCGGCCCCGGCGCACAGGTGGCGGGGGTGTGCGAGTTCGGCGCCGACGGCGTCAACGTCACCCTGGCGACGGCGACCGGCGCGAGCGGCTGGCAGCCCGGCGCGAGCGCCGAAGGGGTCGCCCCGGCGGCCGCGCTCAGCACGCTGTTCGCCCTCGCCGGCTCGGCGTCGGCGGTCCCCAAGAGCCTCGCCGGGGTGGTGTTCTGCGGGGACGTCCCGCCGCACGCGCTGCCGGCCCGGCCGCCGTGCCCGATGTTCGCGGGACCGGTTCCGCCGGCGACCGCCGCGCTCGGCGCGGCCGCCCTCGCGGCGCTGCGCGCCGACCACCGCGGGACCCCCCAGGAACCCCCGGCCGTCGAGACCACCCTGCTCCCCCAGGTGGACACGCTCGGTGAGCTCGGCGACCGGCCGCCCCGGCCGCCGGTCGACATCACGCCGTTCGAACTGCCCGAGCGCACGAGCCCGCTGAACCTGTTCCGCCGGCGGCGTCCCCTCGCCGCCGCGGTCCTGGTGCTCGCCGCGGCCGTCTCGGCCGTGGTGATCACCGTCACCGCCCGCGAAGCCACCGCCGGCCCCGGTACCGCTCCTGGCCCGGCCACCAGCGCGCCGAGCCAAGGCGCCTCACCGCCCTAAGTCCTTTTCCCAAGCCGAGCCGCCTCCCCCACCCCGCCACTTCCCCCTCCGGTGAAGGTCACTGTTGAACACACTGCTCACGCAGGTCACCCCGCTGCGCACCGTCCCCGTGCACCCGGCGGCCCGGCAGCTGCTCGACCGCGTCGCCGCCGAGCCGGCCGCCCCGCTGCGGCTGGCCGTCGTCGCCCCCGGCGGGTACGGCAAGAGCGTGCTGCTCGCCGCGCTCGACCGCCGCTACCGCGAGGCGGGGGTCGACGCCGTGCTGGTCGACGACGCCGACCGGCTCGGCCCCGACCAGCTCGAGGAACTGCTCGCCGGCGCGGACGGGCCGATCGTCGTCGCGCACCGGCCGGCCGCGGTGGCACCCGGCTGGACGCTGCTGCAGCTCGGCCCGCTCGGCGTCGAAGACGTGGCGCGCCTGATCTCCGCGGTGACGGGTTCGCCCGCCGACCCGGCGGCCGCGGCCGAGCTGCACGCGCGCAGCGGCGGCGTCCCGCGGCTGGCCGAACGCGCCCTGCTCGGGCGGCTGGAGGAGTTCCGGCCCGAGCTCGACGAACTCGACGACGACGTCCTCCGCTACCTGATCGCGGCCGAGGCGGGCGCCGGGCGCAACCTCGATCTGCTGTGCGCGCTGCTGGACCGCGGCCCCGACCAGCTGCCGGCCATCGTCGAGGGCGCCCGCGCGACCGGCCTGCTCGCCCCCGACGACACGCTGCTGCCGCTGGCCGCGGCCGCCGTCCGCGACTTCGGGCCGCCCGCCCGCCGGCTGACCACCGTGCAGCGGCTCGTCGAGCTGCAGCTGGCGAACGGCCTCCCGGTGCTCGACCTGGCCCGGTCCCTGCTCGGCACGGGCAGTTCCGGCACGTCGGCGGCGGCCGCCTTCGCCGCGGCAGCCGGGGAAGCCCTGCCGTCCGACGCGCGGCTGGCGACGCGGTTGTTCGAAGCCGCCGCCGAAGCGGGCGACCGCTCCGCCGCCGTGACGGCGGGCTGGGCACGCGCGGCCGCGTTGTCCGGCGACCTCGACACCGCGCTCCGGCTGAGCGACGGGATGCTCGGCGCGCCCGACGCGGAAACCCGGGCGGCCGGCGCGGAAATCGCCGCGACCGTGCTGGCGCACCGGGGCGAACTGGCCCGCAGCGCGGAGCTCTACCAGTGGGCAGGCCGCGCCGACGCGTTCTCGGCGACGGCGCTGGTCGGCACGGGCGACCTCGAAGGCGCCCGGCAGCTCCTCGACTCCCCTACACCCGGTGCCGCGCCGACGCTGTTCGCCGGCGCGGCGACCCGGATGGCCCGCGGCATCGTGGATTCGGTGTCCGGCTGCGCGACGGAGACGTTGTCCACGCTGCTGGGCGCGGCCGCGATGCTGGAGCCCGCGCTGGGCGGCACGCTGCTGCCGGACAGCCCGGCGGCGCTGGCCGCGCTCGTCGCCCTGCACACCGGGGAGCTCGCGCTGGCGGAGTCCGTGCTGACCCGGGCCCTCGACGGCGGGATCGGCGGCGATCTGCTGGCCGGGCGGCACCGGCTGCTGCTGGGCTGGGTCGCGATGACGGCCGGCGACCTGGCGACGGCCGCGGAACACCGCGACGCCGTCGCCGGACGGACCCTGGAAGCCCGCGACGAGCTGTTCTTCGCGACGCTGGAGCTCGGCCTGGCCCGGCGGGCCAGCGACCTCGTCGGGCTGCAGCGGTCGTGGAACCGCGCGTACCAGGCGTCGATGCGGCAGCAGACGGACCTGTTTTCCCTGCTGCCGCTGGGCGAACTGGCCATCGCGGCGGCCCGCACCGGCGCGTTCGCGAAGCTTTCCGGCCAGTTCGAACGCGCCCACGGCCTGCTGGCCCGGCTCGGCGAACCTCCACTGTGGACGGTCTCGCTGGTCTGGCACGAGCTGCACGCGGCGATCACCCTGGAAGACGCGGACGCGGTCAAGGCGCACCTGGCGACGCTGACCACGCACGCCCACTGCGGCCGCCACCCCCGCGCACTGGCCACGGCAGCCCAGGGCTGGCTCGCGGTGCTCGGCGGCACGTTCGACCCGGACGCGATCGCCGCGGCCGCGGCCGAACTGCACGACCTGGGCCTGCGCTGGGACGCGGCCCGCCTGGCCGGCCAGGCGGCGATCCGCACGTCCGACCGCAAGGCCATGGTCCAGCTCCTGGAGGCCGCCCGCCAGTTCCAGGGCACGGCGGCCCGCCGCGACCCGGGCACGGCCGAACCGGCGGCGGGCGCCGGTCTCGCGGCCCTGAGCGAACGGGAACTGGAAGTGGCCCGGCTGGTCGTCGACGGGCTGACGTACAAGCAGGCGGGCAGCAAGCTGTTCATCTCCGGCAAGACGGTCGAGCACCACATGGCCCGCATCCGCGGGAAACTGGGCGCGGCCGACCGGCGGGAACTGCTGGCGACGCTGCGGGAACTCCTGTCCCGCCCGGACGCGCCCTAGTCGCGCTTGAGGGCGTTGGTCAGCCCGGCGACGACCGCGGTGGTCAGCACCCAGCCGGCCCCGGTCAGCACCCAGGACCAGACCTGCGCCGTCTCCTGCGGGAACCAGTTCTTCTTCTGGCCGAGGTCGACGATCGGCAGCATCACGTCGAGGGTGTACGCCGCCGGCTGGAACTCCGGGACGGTGGCCGACGCGGCCTTCATCTGAGTGGGGTAGGCGCCGGCGAAGACGGCGGTGCCGACGGCCACCAGCCCGGCCAGCCACAACCCGGCCAGCCAGGTGCGGTAGCCGTAGCCGACCGTCAGGTACAGCAGCCAGTTCCACGCCTTGCCCAGCAGGTTGAGCGCCCGGCGGCGGCGCCACTGCTTGGCGATCCCGACCCGGCGGGCGGCCTGGGAGTGGCCGTCCCGGCGGTAGGCCGCGGCGAGCTGGTCGTACAGCCCCGGCGCGTACCCGCCCTGGTGGCGCGCCAGCCACTTCAGCCGGGCGCGCACGCTGACCGTGTCGTTCTCCAGCACGTCGTAGCTGAACCCGCGCAACCGCATGGCGGACGGCCAGCCGTCCAGGGCGTCGTGGAAGCTCGTCACCCGGGTGTTCGTCAGGTCGACGATGCCGGCCGGACGTTCCCGCGGCGTCAGGAACAGCGCGCCCGCGCGGGCGGTTTCCAGGCAGAGGGCCAGCCCGCCGGGGTTGGCCAGTGCGGCACCGGTGAAGTCGAGGCTGCCGCCGATCTGCGCGCCGAGCAGGTTCACCTCGCCGACAGCGGAAAAGCCGTTGCGGCAGAACATCACCCGGTCGACCGTCAGGCTCTCGGCGTTGAGCGCGGGCCCGTCGTGGTTGGTCAGGGTGGCGCGGTCGAAGTCGAGGTTGCCGCCGATGTGGGCGCTGAGCAGGTTCACCTCCCCCTCGGCGGTGAACCCGAGCCGGCAGAACATGGCGTGGTCGACCGTCAGGCTGTCGCCGTTGAGCGCGTACCCGCGGGGGTTGGTCAGAGTCGCGCCCTCGAAGTCGAGGCTGGCGCCGACGTGCGCGCCGAGCAGGTTCACCTCCCCCTCGGCGGTGAAGTCGTTGCGGCAGAACATGGCCCGGCCGACGGTGAGGCTGTCGGCATAGAGCGCGTATCCGCCGGGGTTGTCCAGGGTGGCGCCCTCGAAATCGAGGCTGCCGGCGACCGTCGCCCCGAGCAGGTTCACCTCGCCCCGGGCGGTGAAACCGTTGCGGCAGTAGACGCTCTGGTCGGCGGTCAGGCTGTCGGCGTTGAGCGCGAACCGGCCGCCGGAGGTCAGGACCGCGCCGTCGAGTTCGAGGTTGCCGCCGACGTGGGCGCCGAGCAGGCGCACCTCGCCGTCTGCGGTGAAACCGTTGCGGCAGAACATCGCCCGGCCGACGGTGAGGCTGTCGGCGTTGAGCGCGGGCCCGGCCGGATTGCCGAGCGTGGCCCCGTCGAACTCCAGGCTGCCGCCGACCTGCGCGCCGAGCAGGTTGATCTCGCCGTCGGCGGTGAAGCCGTTGCGGCAGTACATGCTCTCGTCGACCGTGAGGCTGTCCGCGTTGAGCGCGGGCCCGGCCGGATTGCCGAGCGTGGCCCCGTCGAATTCCAGGTTGCCACCGACGCGGGCGCCCAGCAGGCGCACCTCGCCTTCGGCCGTGAAACCGTTGCGGCAGTACATGCTCTGGTCGACCCGGAGGCTGTCGGCGTAGAGCGCGGGCCCGGCCGGGTTGGTCAGCCTGGCCCCGTCGAAGTCGAGGTGCCCGTCGACGCGGGCGCCGGACAGGCTGATCCCGCCGTCCGCGACAACCAGCCGTTCCAGTACAAGCGCGCCGCGGACGTGCAGCTCGTCGGCGGCGATCCCGGGAACGTGGCAGTCCGGCAGGCGGACCGTCACCGCCTGCGCCTGCTGCAGCGTGATGGGCTCCTCGAAGGAACACCCCTCCAGCACCAGCGGACACCGGAGGACGGCCGCCTCGAGGTCGAGCCGGCCCGTCACCCGCGCCCCGCCGAGCCGCACGGCCCGCGGCGGGATCTGCGTCCCGGTCACCAGCCGGGCGATCAGCTCGGCGCGCACGGTCCGGGACGCCGGCCAGCGGGCACCCCGGGCCGGATCGTCGGCCGCTTGCTCGCCGGTGCGCAGGTCCACGTACGCACCGCGCACCGCGGCCTCGGTCAGGCGCTGTTCAAGACCCTTGTCCTCCGCCAAACCCCCACCTCCGGCCGGCCCGGCCCGGCGACTGCCGCGCGCCGGGCCACCCGGAAGTGAGTCGATCGACCGATACCGCTCGTTACGCTACGGCGTCGTGGTGGCGGTGAAAGTGGCCGCCGGACCCGTGCCGGTCGCCGTGACGGCCGCGACCGTGAACGTGTACGCCGTCGCCGGGCGCAGGCCGTCGACCACGCGCGTCATGCCCTTGACCGTCGGCTGGGTCACCAGCGCGTCGCGGCCTTCCACCACGATCGTGCGGCCGTCGGACACCGTGATCAGGTAGCCGAGCACCGGGGTGGCGCCCGCCGCGGCCGGCGGGTTCCAGCGGATTGAGGCCGCCGTGGCGCTCGGCAGGGCCCGCGCGCTCGTCGGAACGTCCGGCAGCGCACCGGTGTTCGGGCCGGGCGTCACCGGCGCGGCCGGCAGCGACGGCTCGCTCGTGCCGAACGCGTTGCGCGCCGCGACCGTCACCGTGTACGCCGTCCCGTCCGTCAGGCCGGGCACTTCGGCGTACGCGCGCTTCGCGAAGTCGGCCGCGGACACCGTCGCCCGGTACGTGCGCCCGCCGCCCGACGCCGTGACGACGTAGTCCGTGACCGGCGCGTTGTTGAAGGCGAACGTCGGGTTCCAGGTCGCGTACAGCTTGCCCGGGACGGCGAACGTGCCGACCCGCGACGGCGCCTCCGCCGGGGCCCAGCCGCCGACCGGCCGGGTGAGCAGCCTGCGGTAGGCCGGTTCGAGGCCCGCGTTGGCGACGATCGCGGGCGGCGCGTCGGCCGGGCGGGCCAGGATCACGTTCCCGCGGGTGATCGCGCCCTTGTCGGTCTTGTCGCGGTCGCCCTGCTCCCAGTAGTTGCCCTCGATCAGGGTCGGGTCGTTGTTGCCGAGGTCGTCGCGGTAGTCGACGTGCACCGTGCCGACGTTGAAGTACGCCGTGCCGTACAGGACGTTGCCGCGGATCGTCTCGTAGGTGTTGCCGTTGTCGGTGTAGACGCCCTTGCCGAGCCCCCACTGGCCGTGGATCACGTTGCCGGTGACCTTTTCGCCGTCGTCCAGGGAGGTGCCGGTGATGCCCTGGGTGTAGACACCGCCCCCGTCGTCGAGCATCAGCATGTAGTCGAAGATCAGGTTGTCCGAAACGACGTTGTCGTGCGACAGGTTCGGCGTCGCCGGGCGCTTGATCTTGTCCGGCCAGCCGCCCCAGCCGACCGAGACCGCCGAGTAGCCGACGTGGTCGATCTGGTTGTGGGAGATGGTGTTCCGCACGGAGTAGCCGTTGACGACCGGCACGCCGCCGTGGAATTCGCGCGGCAGGCCGTAGAGGTGGTTGTCGGTGACCCGGACGTCCCGCACGACGTCGGCGTCGGTGTCGGTGACGGGTTTGCCGACGCCGCCGATCTGCACGCCGTTGCCGGAGATGTCGGTGAAGACGTCGCCGCGCACCTGCGATTCCTTGGTGCCGTCGATGAGATCGAGGCCGGCGCCGCCGAGGTGGGCGAACACGCTGTCGGCGAATTCGATGCGCTGCCCGTGGGAGACGGCGACGTTGGCGGGTTCCCGCGTCCACGAGGCGTACGGGCAGGTGCCGCCGGGGACGAACTGGCACAGGCCCTGGACGGCCCAGCCGTCGGCGCCGGTGATCGTGTAGCCCGCCTGGATTTCCGAGAAGCCTTCGGGTGACGACGGCGTCAGCCAGGTGGCGTAGGAGTAGCGCAGCCCGCGGAAGGCCACGTCGTGGATCGGCGCGGCGGCCGTGCCCTTCGCGTCGAGGAGCTTCTCCAGCACCGGCACCTCGACGTCCGCCCGGCGCAGGTCCTGGCCGGGTTTCGGCAGGTAGTAGACGACGTGCGCGGACCGGTCGAGGTACCACTCGCCGGGGGTGTCGAGCAGTTCGAAGGCGTTCTCGGCGTAGGTCGGGTGCCGCCCGTTGGTGAGGTCGGCCGGGCCGACCATGTTGACGCTGCGGCCGGGGATGTCCGGGAACAGCACGCGTTTCGTCGAGTTGTCCCAGCACGGCTGGGCCATCGTGATCGTCGTGCCCTCGGCCGCGGCGAGCGGGCAGCGCGGCTCGGTCCACTGGCCGAGGCCGTCGCGCTGGATGTTCCACAGCGCTTCGCCCGCGGTGTAGACGAACTCGACGTCCTTCGGGTTGCGCCAGTGGGCCAGGGTGTCCGCGCTCGCGGTGTAGCCGGTGGCGGTGGCCTTGACGGTCACCGGCAGCGGGCCGCGGGCGCGCTGCTCCCGGACGCCGTCGACGTACAGCTGCCGGGTGTTGTCCAGCCCGGCGGGCGCGGGCGCGGCGAACAGGCCCGGCCGGCCCGGGACCGGCCGCCAGCCGGTGACCCGCACGCCGCCGTTCAGCTCGGTGTCGCCGCTGCCCTGCCAGCTGACGCGGTGGCCGTTGCCGCCGGAATCCCGCGCGTCCAGCCGCAGCGGCGCGGCCAGCCGGAACACGCCGGGCGCGAGGTGCACGGTGAGGTCCCGCGTCAGGTGCGGCGCCCGTTGCCGCACGAGGTCACGGGCGTGGTCGAGGGTCCGGACCGGGTGTCCCGCGGTGCCGGACGCGTGGTCGGACCCATCGGGCGAGACGTAGACGTCCCGGCTCGCGGCGTCCGGATCGGCCGCGGCCACCGGACCGGTCGTGGCGAGCAGTGCGCCCGCCCCCAGGAGAGCGGCCACCGCGGTGCGGCGCCGCGTCGAGCCCCACTTGGTCAGCATGGACGAAACATAGGATCTCTCGACACATATGTCGACAATTTCCCGCTCATCGGAGCACGAGGTCACCTATTCATCGGATGCCTGCGCGGCCGTTCAGTCCCGGCTGGGCCCGAAGCGCTCGGTCCGGATCCGGTGCGGGTCGTGCCCGAGGGCGACCAGGATGTCCGCGACGGTCTCCACGAAGCCCGTCGGGCCGCAGACGAAGCACGACGCACCGAACTCCGCGGGCCAGCCGGCGGTGTTGAGCGTGGCGACGTCGATGCGCTTGGGCAGCCCGGGACGCCCTTCGGGCAGCTCGCGCGTGTAGACGTAGGTGACGTCCACGCCGGCGACGGGTGTGCGCAGCTCGTCGGCGTAGTACAGCTCGGCCGGGGTGCGCAGCGAGTAGATCAGCTTGAACGGCGTCCGCACGCCCGCGGCGCGCCGGGCGCGGATCATCGCCATCAGCGGCACGATCCCGGAGCCACCCGCGACCAGCAGCACCGGCGCCGGATCCGCGGGCCGCCAGGCGAACCAGCCGCCGATCGGGCCGCGGATCTCGACGGGGTCACCGATCGCGTAGGGCCCGGTGAGGTGCTCGGACACCTCACCGTCGGCGACGCGCTGCACGGTCAGCTCCACCCGGTCCCCGTCGGCGGGCGCGGCGAGCGAGTAGCTGCGCTGCGCCCGGTAGCCGTCCGCGGCGGTGAGCCGGACGTCGACGTGCTGCCCCGCGAGGTGCCCGGGCCAGCCGGGCAGGTCGAAGACGAGCGTGCGCGCCGTCGGCGTCTCGTCGCGGAAGCCGGCCAAGCGGGCGACCCGCCAGGCTAGTCGCCCTGATACCGCTGTTCGCGCCATGGATCCCCGTAGTCGTGGTAGCCGGCGTTTTCCCAGAAGCCCGGCTCGTCCCGGGTCTTCAGTTCCAGTCCGCGCACCCACTTCGCGGACTTCCAGAAGTACAGGTGCGGCACGAGCAGCCGCGCCGGCCCGCCGTGCTCGGGGGTCAGCGGCTTGCCGCCGTATTCGTAGGCGATCCACGCCTGGCCGTCGAGCAGGTCGGCCAGCGGCAGGTTCGTCGTGTAGCCGCCGTAGGAGTGCACCATGACGTAGTCGGCTTCGGTGTCGAGCCCGCCGACCAGCGTGTCGATCGAAACGCCGCGCCACCGGGTGTCCAGTTTGGACCACTGGGTGACGCAGTGGATGTCCACTGTGGGCTTTTCGCTGGGCAGGGCCATCAGTTCGGCCCAGTTCCAGGTGTGCTTCTCCCCCGCCTCGGTGGTGACGGTGAATTCCCACGTTTCGGTGCGCACGCGCGGGGTCGGGCCGGCGGACAGGACGGGGAAGTCCTCGGCCAGGTACTGCCCGGGCGGCAGCCGCGGGTTGCCGCTGCGAGCCCGGCCGTGGAAACCCGGTGTCACGACGCCCATGCGGACCTCCCTGCCTAGTCGCGCCGAGCCTACGCCCGCACCTGCAGCCCCAGCGACGTGACGAGCACCGCAGCCTGTTCGGGTGACACGATCGCCGCGGCCAGCTCGGCGTTCAGCGGATCGAGGGCCGAGAGGTCACTGCCCCGCAGGTCGGCCCGGGGGAGTTTGACGGCGTGCAGCGTCGCCCCGGACAGGTCGACGTCGGCGAACACGGCCCCGCCGCAGTCCGCCCCGGTGAGGTCGGCCTCCCGCATCCGCACGCCTTGGAAGGTGACGCCCCGCAGGTCGGCCCCGGCCAGCCCGGCGAAGGACCAGTCCCCACCGGTGACCCGCAACGGCCGCAGCTCGCATTCGGCGAAGGAGGAGCCGACGAGCTTGCACCCGCTGAAGCCGGCGTCGAAGAAGGTGCACCGCTTGAAGGTGCACCCGGTGAACGCCGAGTCGACGTGCCGCGAGGCGTTGAAGCGCACGTTCCCGAACACGCAGTCGGTGAAGACGGAGTTCCGGGTGACCGCCTCGGAGAAGTCGGTCTCGCGGAACTCGCACCGCACGTAGTGCCGCCCGGCGATCTCTTCCCCGTACCAGTCGTCGCGGACGAACCGCTGCTCCTCGACGGGATCTTGCGTGGCCTCCGGCATGCCGCCAGGCTAGCGGCAGGTTCGGTGAGGGAGGGGCCACGCATGCTCGACGCCGACGAAGTCCGCAGGGCGGTCCCGATGCCGGCGGCGGTGGAAGCGGTCCGCGAGGCATTCCTCGAGCTGGCGGCCGGCCGGTTCGAGGTACCGCAACGCTTGTCGTTCGCCGGCGCCACGACGCTCGTGATGACCGCCTGCCACACGCCCTCGTCGACGACCGTGGTGAAGACCCTCAACCTGGCCCCGGGCCGCACCCCGATGATCCTGGGCACGCTGGTGTGGAACACGGCCGAGGGCCAGGTGGTCGCGGACGCGGTCGAGGTCACCACCCTGCGCACGGGCGCGGCCTCGGGCGTCGCAACGGACCTCCTGGCCCCGCCCGACGCGAGCCGCCTGGCCCTCCTGGGCACGGGAGCCCAGGCGGCCGACCAGGTCCGCGCGGTGGCCGCGGTACGTGCGTTGCGGAACGTGTCGGTGTTCGGCCGCGACCGCTCGCGAGCGCAGGCGCTGGCGGATCGGTTGCGGGCCGAGTTCCCCTCGGTGGCGGTGCGGGTGGCCCCGCACGCCTCAGACGCGGTGGGTGACGCGGACGTCGTTTGTTGCGCTACTTCATCGAATACTCCGCTCTTCGGTGTCGAGGATTTGCCGGAACGGGTGCACGTGAACGCGATCGGGTCGTACCGGCCGTCCATGCGGGAACTGCCACCGGAGTTGCTGGCGACGGCGGGGTGCGTGGTGGTGGACCAGGTTGCCGCGGCGATGACGGAGGCGGGCGAGGTGATCCACGCGGCGGAGAGCGGCCTGGTGGACCGCGGGTCGCTGGTGGAGCTGGGGGATGCGCTGGGCGACCCGCCGGCGGTGGGCGGGCGGACGGTGTTCAAGTCGGTCGGGCTCGCTGTGCAGGACTGGGCGGTGGGTCGGCTGCTCGGGGAAGCGGTGGACAAGGCGCGCCTTCAGACCTGGTCTCACTAGGTGGCCGAACGGCCCACCCTGGCTCCGCACCGCCCGCCGGTGGACCCGGCCCGACGGAGCGGAGGCCGGTCAGAGAGACTGGAGGCCAGTGCCCGCCCTCTTGACCTGGAGCCTTCGATGCCGCAAGGGACCGTCCGCTGGTTCGACGCCGAACGGGGTTTCGGCTTCCTCGCGCCCGAGGACGGCTCGCCGGACGTGTTCGTGCACGCCTCCGAGATCGTCGGGGACGGCGGCACGAAAATGCTCCGCGAGGGTCAGGCCGTCGTGTTCGAGGTCGGCGAGAACGACCGCGGGCCCCAGGCGCTGCGCGTTCGCGTCACCGCCGATGCGGCCACCGGCAGCGCCGTGGGCCTGCTCGGCACCATCAACTGGTACGAGCCGGGCAAGGGGTACGGCTTCGCGTCGCCGGACGGCGGCGGCGCCGACATCTTCGTGCACAGCTCCGCCATCGTGACCGGCGGCGTGGTCACCGAGGGGCAGCGGGTGGCCTTCCTGATCGTCGAAGGCGAGCGCGGCCCGCAGGCCGGGCACGTGATCCCGCTGGGAGCAGGGGCCGGCGCACCCGCTGCGGCCGGTATCGCGGACGGTGCCGACGGCACGGTGGCCTGGTACGACGAGGACAAGGGCTTCGGCTTCATCAACCCCGACTCCGGCGCCGGGGACGTCTTCGTTCACGCCCGGGCCCTGGCCGAGGGGCTGACGTGGCTCGCGGAGGGCGACCGCGTCGCCTACGAGGTGGCCAGTGGAGACAAGGGCCCGCAGGCCCGCGACGTGCACCTGGTCCGGGGCGCCGAGCCCCAGACGGCGCCGCAGCGGCCGGCACCTGCCGCGGCACGGGACGTGCCCGCACGAGGCGGCGAGGGCGTCGTCGCGCGCTACGACGCCGACCGCGGCTTCGGCTTCATCACCCCGGACGCAGGCGGCGACGATCTCTTCGCCCACGCGTCCGTGATCATGGGGTCGGAGCCGCTGCAGAAGGGTGACCGGGTCCGGTACGCGGTGCGTCAGAGCGACCGTGGCCCACAGGCCGACCGCGTCGAACGCCTCTGAAGAGGCGGCCCCACCGAAGGCTGATCACGTCCCGGCGAGAGTGCTCGCTCATCCCTTGTGGTCACGGGGCCCCGTGCCGACCCGTTGGACCTGGTCGCAGAGCTCGATCTTGATGAGCCGGCGGACGTTGATCACGGTGCAGGCCAGCGTGAGCAGCGCCGGCGTGGTGCATTCGGTCCGGTCGTAGCGCAGCCCGAGGCGGTGAACCGCAGCAGCCAGGAGATGGTGCTTTCGACGACCCAGCGGACCCGGCCGAGGCGGGACTTGCCCTCAACCCCCGCGCCGGGCGATACGGACGTCGGCCGCACGTGAGGCGCTCGTGGCCACGCGCACGGCGCCTGTGGGGCGGTTCCAGGGGCTCGTTCTCCGGCAGACCGGATGCGATCCGGCCGGTTGGCGGCCAGTGGGAGGGGTAGCCAGGGGGTGCGAGTGCGCCCGCCGCTGATCGGAATCCGCGCCGTCGCCTGGCGCCCGCCTCCCTTATCGGGGAGCCGGCCAGGGCCCACGCACACCTCGCCCGGCTGCTCACCAACCGTCGCAGTGTGGCGGCGGAGAGCAACGGGAGCGGCCGAACGGCGCAATCTTGGGGCTGGAGCGTTTGATCTGTCACCCGATCCGGGAATTTTCGCGGCATGTCTCCTTGGCGAACCACCACCAGACGGAACACGGCCGTGCGGGTCATCACGGCGATCGGCGCGATCTTCGCGGGGATCGAAGTTCTCTACATGATCATGGTGCTCGCCGGTGCGAATGCCGGCAATGCCTTCTTCCAGTTCATCAAGTCACTGGCCGTTCCTCTCGCGTTGTTCTGGCCCGGCTTGTTCCCGGTGGACAGCCCCAGCCTGGCCGTCATCCTCGACTACGGCCTGGCCGCGGTGTTCTGGCTGGTCGTGACCGGCATCATCGCGCGCTTCGCCGGTCGGTGACCGGAGACGTTCCACTGGCCCCGCGGGGAACCACCCGCCGTCGCCGCCGCCGGTGTCCTTGGGCGACACTGGACGGATGAGCGACGGCAGGTGGTTCGACGGCTGGTCACCCTGGCCCGAGCTGGCCGGCCTGGCCGCGGCCGGGCGTTCCCTGCTCCCGAACGTCCCGGTCACGCCGGCCGCCCTCGTGCGCACCGTCACCGAGCAGCTCGTCGGCCGCCGGCTGACCGCGAAAGTCGGTGACCGCGAAGTCGGCCTCACCCTCGCCGAACTCGACTACCCCGCCGACAGCCTCCGGCTGGCCACCGGGCGCCTCGGCGACGTGCGCATCGTCGCCGAGGACGTCGATTGGCCCGAGGCCGAAGGTGGCCGCATTCCGCTGCGGCGGGTCACCGTGCTCGCCGAAGACGTGCGCCTCCGCTCACTCCCCGCGCCCGCCGCCAAGCCGGCGCGCGTGGACCTGCGGATCGCCGTCTCCGCGGACGTGCTCCGCGAAAGGGTGGCGCGGGTCCGGCCCGGGATCGTGGCCGCCCCGGCCGACAGCGGACTGCTCCAGATCCACTGGGCCAAGAAACCCCATTGGGGACACCTGACCCTGGAAGCCCAGGTACAGGAAGACGCCATCGTCCTCGTGCCCCGGACCCTCCACATCGGACAGCGGCAACTCCGCCCGCCGAAGCGCTTTCACCCCATCGTGCTTCCCCTGCCGGAACTCCCGCCCGGGCTGACCCTGACGAAAGTGGAGCCCCGGCACGACGAACTCGTGCTGCACGCCCTCGCGGAAGACTGGCCGGAACGGCTTTCCCGCATTCCCCTCTCCGATCTGCTGAGCTGGTTGACCACCGCAGCGGTGACCCTGACCTTGCCGAAACTCGGTTCGCGTCCATAACGGCAACGCTACTCGAACGCGCGTTCGAACATCATCACTCACAGGAGTGGAAGTCAAGCGTCCCGATCCCGCAGGTACCGCGTGTGATCGGCCTGCCGATCAACTTCGGAAGCGTAGAACCGCTCGGCCACCCGGTGCGCCTCTGCCTCGAGAAAATCCAGCTGTGTCACCAGTTCCGAGCCAGCGGAAGCGCGCCGAGCCGCGAACCACCACGGCAGGTTGAGGTAGGTTTCCAGCGACAGCGGCAAATCGGTCCCCGCCAGCCGCACGACGGCGTGCCGCAGATCAGGGTCACCCGCCAGCCGAGAAGGCCGAGAAAGCAGGTCGCGCAGCACTTCGGCGATCCGGTGTACGGTGTCCACAGAGGACGCGGGCATCCGGGACGCCTGCGCGGACACCGTCGCCTCGAGCGCGTCCAGCGACTGCCGCAGCTCAGCCGACGTGTCGGGAACCAGCCGCACCTTCTCCCCCGGCGCGAGCAGCGCCCCCGCGGCGTAGAGGGCCGCCACGACGAACGGCCAGAACCACCCGGCCACGCCGGTCAGGTACAGCCCGACGCCGATCAGCCCGCCGACGCAGCCGGCGAGGTTCTTGGTCGACCCCAGATAACGCAGCATCATTGGTACCCGCGAATCTCCTGGAACACGTGCGAAAGCTCGACGTTGCGCGCGTCGAACACCTTCCCGCCGGTCTTCGCCGCGACCTGCGTCAGCTCGTCGCTGCTGCCTTCGCCGAACAGGACCGTGAACACCGGAACCCGGTTCACCGCGGGCGGCAGCGACCCGAACGACGCCAGGAAGTCCGCCAGCGACGAGCCGTTCGCGTTCTCGCCGTCGGTCATCAGCACGATGGAGGTGAACCGGTCCGGGTCCGCGGCCACCTGCGGCTCGAGCACCTGGTACGCCCGGGAAAGGCTGTCGTAGATCGCCGTTCCGCCCCGCGCCGACAGCCCTTCGGCGAACGTCTTGATGCGCGCCAGCTCCGCCGCCGGGTTTTCCGGGGGTACGGTGAACGTCGTGGGCCGCGAAGGAACCGTGCTGAACGGCAGCATCGTCACCTCCTCCCGGCTCCGGAACCGCCGGAACCGGCCGGTCAGCGAGGTGTCCGCGCCGGTCAGCCCGACCAGCGCGGACCGCAGCGAGTCGATCCGCGAACCCGCCATCGACCCGGACGTGTCGAGCACGTAGAGCGTCCGCGAGGGCCGCCGGAGCTTGTCGAAGTAGGCCGACAGCAACGCGTCGACCGCCTGCTGGGTCGCCGGGAACGGCAGCTCGACGAGGTCCCGCTGCGCGAACTGCGGCCCCAGCGCGACCCCGGGCACGACCGGACGCCGCCCGGTCGTCTCCATGATCCGCTGCTGCACCGGCGGAGTCCGCAGGTGATCGCTGAGGCGCTGGTGCGCCGACCGCGCCTCGTCACCGGCGGAAGCCAGCAGGGTGAGCGGGTAGTCGGCGGTGACGACGCCGTCGCTCGGGTAGATCAGCGTGAGCGGCGCGGGCAGCTTCCCGGACGCGTTCGCCGACAGCAGCACGGATTCGTAGTTGATCAGCCCGTCGACCGGGTCCGGCCCGGTCGCGCGCCGGACGTACGCGTCCGACAGCCAGCCCGAAGAGCCCGCCGAAAGCGCCTGCGCGCTGAAGAACTGCGTCAGCTGCGGAGTCACCGAAGCGATCTGCTGCGCGTCGATCGCGTTGCCCGCGCCCGCCAGCGCCGACGCGACGCCGACCAGCGCCGAGAACCCGGAGTTCGACGCCGACGGGTCCGTCATCCCGTAGCTGAACGCCTTCTTCCCGGCCTGCGCGGCGATCTCGCCCCAGCTGACCGGCTTGCCGGCCCAGCCGAGCCGCTGCACCACCGGCTTGGCCAGCCCCAGTACCACCGGCGAGCTCATGATCTTGACCTGGTTCCCGAGCCGCTTCGCCGCCTCGGGAATGCCTGCGGGATAACGGTTCGACGAGAACCACACAGCGTCGTACTTGCCGTCGACGCTGCCGTTCGCCAGTGCTTCGGCGCCTTCCAGGGTGCCGGTGAAGGTGAACTTCACCTTCACCCCCGTCGCTTGCGCGGCTTCGTCGAGCACCGGCTGCATGTCCGCCAGCTCGCTGCCCGCGAGGATCCGCAGCGTGCCCGGCTCAGGCTCGCCGAGCGGCGCGGGCGACGGTTCGGAACACCCCGCCAGCAGCAACACGCCCAAAAGCAGCGCCAGGACCTTCCTCATGCTTCCCCCTCGTGCGAACGCCGCAGGTGGTCCTCGGCGCGGCGGATCTCCCCGGACAGCGACTCGACGGTCGCCGCCATCGTGCGAACGGCGTCGGCGCGGAACCCGTCGATCGCGTCGATCGAGGCGTAGATCCGGTCGAAGGACGCGCGGATCGTCTCGGTCGCGACGGCCGGGTCGCTGCTCGCCTTGCGGATCTCCGCGGACTGCAGGTCCAGCAGCTCGGTGTTGGCGCGGATCAGCCCGTCGGTGGTGGCCTGCAGGGCCGCGACCTCGTCGAGGACGTCCCGCTGGCTCGCCAGCGCCCCGCTGACCAGCAGCGCGACCCGCAGCGCGGACACCGTCGTCGACACCGCCCGCTCGACACCGCGGATCAGCTCGTCGTTGTTCTTGCGCACCAGGTCCAGCGCGAGGTAGCCCTGCGCGCTGACGGCCAGCTGGGTCAGCAGGTCCTGGTGCCGCTGCCGGATCGGGTACAGCACGTCCCCGCGCAACGCCTGCGCGCGCCCGGGATCCGTCAGGTCGAAGACGCCGGCCTGGGCTTCGATCGCGCCGTCGACGGCCTCGGCGAGGGCGGCCGCTTCGGCGAGCTTCCCCATGACCTGCCACAGCCGCTCGCGCTCGCGCTTGATCGAGGCGTTGTCGCGGCGCAGCACGTCCTGGCGGCCGCGCAGGTCGACGACCAGGGCGTTGACCGGCTCGTTCGCCGCCCGGTAGCGGTCCAGCGCCCGCTTCGCGCCGGCCGCGGCCGGGAACATCCCCAGCAGCTTCCGGCCGGTCAGCGGCAGCTTCGCCGGGTCCAGCTCGGCGACCGTCCGGCGCAGGCTCGCGAGGCTCGTCGTGACGCCGTCCTGCGGTGACGCCGCGCTGCGCAGCGACCGGTCGAGCATCGTCCCCGCGACGCCGGCCGCCGCGCGCATGTCGGCCTCGCCGACGGCCAGCAGCTCGTCGAGGAGGTCGGTGAACTCCGGCGAGCGGACGTCGAGGGCTTCGAGCCGGGCCGCGAAGTCCGCGGCGCGAACGGAGACTTCCGACCGCGTGTCCGCGCTGAGCGTGATCAGCCCGGCGGCGCGCTCGGCCGGGATCGCGGCGACCGGCTCGGGCGGGGTGAGCGCGAAGTCCATGTCAGATGTTCCCGTCTGTTTTGCAGGCTTCACGGGGCTGGGAAGATGGGATGGGCCGCTCGGTAAGCCGGTTGGACTGTGATGCGGTGAGAGCTC
>NZ_JNYY01000034.1 GCF_000716785.1 Amycolatopsis vancoresmycina | reverse complement strand
CGCGACGCCGCGGCCGCCCACGGCGAACACGAAAAGGAAACCGGGCAGTACGACGAACAATGGCCCGCCTGGTACGCCCAGTACATGACCGACCACCAGAACGCCTGAACCGCTCCGGGCCTCCCGAAAGAAGGAACCATGGCTGACCGCGATTTCGACGCCATCGTCCTCGGCGGTGGCGCACCGGGTGAACACACCGCGGCCGCGATCGCCGCGGGCGGCCTGCGGGTCGCCGTCGTCGAGCGGGAGCTGCTCGGCGGCGAATGCTCCTACTGGGCGTGCATCCCGTCCAAAACGCTGCTGCAGCCCGGCGAAGCCCTGGCCGCCGCCCGCGACGTCCCGGGTGCCCGCGAGGCCGTCACCGGCCGGGCGGACGCCACCGCCGCGCTGGCCTGGCGCGACTTCATGGTTTCGGCCTACGACGACAAGGGCCAGCAGGCGTGGGCCGACGGCGCCGGCATCACGGTCCTGCGCGGCGAAGGCCGGCTGGCCGGGCCGCACACCGTCGCCGTGGACGACCGGCCGTACACCGCCGAACACCTCGTCGTCGCGACCGGCTCCGCCCCGGTGATCCCGCCGGAGCCCGGCCTGCGCGAGCTGCCGGGCCTGTGGACGAACCGCGAAGCGACCGGCGCCACCGAGATCCCGCGCCGGCTCCTCGTCCTCGGTGCCGGCCCGACCGGGGTCGAGCTGGCCCAGGCGTTCACGCGCCTCGGCGCCGAAGTGACCCTCGTCGACGGCGCCGGCCGGGTGCTCCCCCGCGAACCCCGCGCGCTCGGCGAAGCTCTCGGCGACGCCCTGCGCGCCGACGGCGTCGCGCTGCACCTCGGGCAGCACGCGAGCGCGGCGCGGCTCGAGGGCGACGAGTACGTCCTCGACTTCCCCGACGGCACCCGGTTGCGCGCCGAGCGGCTGCTGGTCGCCACCGGACGGCGGCCGCGCGTCGACGGCATCGGCCTCGACACCGTCGGCGTCGAAGCGGACCCGCACGGCATCCCGGTCGACGACCGCATGGCCGCCGGCGACGGGCTGTGGGCCGTCGGCGACGTCACCGGGCAGTGGAACCTGACCCACGCCGGCGAGTACCAGGGCCGGGTCGTGGCGGCGAACATCCTCGGCCGGACGGCGAAGGTGAACTACGACGCCATTCCGCGGGTGGTCTTCACCGACCCGCAGGCCGCGGCCGTCGGTGCGGCCGAAGGACCTTTCACGGCGACGGTGCAGCTCTCCGGCGTGGCCCGCACCGCCACCTACACCCGCGCCTACGACACGCGCCCCGGCTTCCTCACCGTCGTGTCCGACGGCGAACGGCTCACCGGCGCCCACGCCGTCGGCCCGGAGGCCGGGGAATGGCTGCAGCAGGCCACGCTCGCCATCCGCGCGCGTGTCCCCCTGGCCGTGCTGCTGGACGTCGTCCAGCCGTTCCCGACCTTCTCCGAAGCCTTCCTGCACGTCTTGCGCGATCTCGACCGCCGGATCAACCCGTGAGGAGTCCTGTGATGTCCTATCGTGCTTTCGAAGTGACCGGAACCCGCCGGTTCGCCCTGGTCGAACGCGAGCTCCGGGACCCGCTGCCCGGCGAAGTGCGCCTGCGCGTCGAAGCCTGCGGGGTCTGCCACAGCGACACCCTGGCCGTCGAAGGGATGCGCGCCGACCCGGCGGTGCCGGTGGTGCCCGGCCACGAGATCGTCGGCGTGCTCGACGCCGTCGGCCCCGGCGTGACGGCCTGGGCGCCCGGCGACCACGTCGGCGTCGGCTACCTCAACGGCCACTGCGGCCAGTGCGGCAACTGCCGTCGCGGCGACTTCGTCAACTGCACCGACCAGCCCTGGACCGGCACCACGACCGACGGCGGCTACGCCGAAGTGGCCTACGCCCGCGCCACCGGCCTGGTCCGCATCCCCGGCGGCGCGCAGCCCCTCGACGTCGCACCGCTGCTGTGCGCAGGCCTCACCGTCTACCGCGCGCTGCTCACCGCCGACGCCCGGCCGGGTTCGCTCGTCGCCGTCCAGGGCATCGGCGGCCTCGGCCACCTCGGCATCCAGTACGCCAAGACGCTCGGCTACCGCGTCGCGGCAATCGCCCGCGGCACCGGAAAAGCCGCCCTGGCGGCGGACCTGGGCGCCGACGAGTACATCGACAGCACCACCACCGACCCCGGCCGGGAACTGACCCGCCTCGGCGGCGCGGCGGCGATCATCGCCACGGCCTCCAGCGGCGCGTCGATGTCCCCGCTCGTGGCCGGCCTCGCGACCCGCGGCCAGCTGCTCGTGGTCGGCGCGGCACCCGACCCGATCGAGGTCCGCACCCCGGACCTGATCTTCGGCACCCACTCGGTCGTGGGCGCGCTGACGGGATCGGCGATCGAGAACGAGGACAGCGTCCGGCTGGCCCACGACCGCGGAATCCGCAGCCGCAACGAGATCATGCCGCTGTCGGAGGCGCCGAAGGCCTACGAACGGATGATGTCCGGCGAGGCGCGGTTCCGGGTCGTCCTCGACACCCGCGAGTGGCTTCGCTCGCTCACCAGACGAACTGCTGGCCGCCGTCGATGTCGTAGGTCCCGCCGGTCAGGGCGGTGTTGGTCATCAGGTGGACGGCCAGCGCGGCAACGTCGGCGGGGCCGACGACGCGACCGATCGGCAACGTGGACCGCAGCTCCGCCCGGCGGTCCTCGAGCCGGTCGCCGAGCAGCGTCGCCGACAGGGGCGTGTCGACGAACCCGGCGGCAATCAGGTTGACCCGCACCGGCGCGAGTTCGAGCGCCAGCGCCGCGGTGAACGGCGGCAACGCGGCGGTCGCCGCGGAAGCGATGCCGAGCCCGTGCCCGACGCGCCGGCCACCGGTGCCGCCCATCAGCAGCAGCGCGCCGCCGGGACGCATCTTCGGCGCGGCGTGCCGGGCCACCTCGAGGGCGGTGACGATGTGGTCGCTGACGGCCGTGCGCACCTCGGCGGCGGACATCTCCAGCAGCGGCCCGTAGTGCGGGCCGCCCGCGGTGACCAGCACGTGGTCGATCGTGCCGGGCAGCGCGGCGAAGAAGCCGGACACCGCGGCCGGATCGGCGACGTCGAAGGCGGCCGTGCTGCGCGCGCCGAGTTCCTCCGCCGCCTTCTCGAGCTTGTCCGGTGAGCGGCCGGTGAGCACGACGTCGGCGCCCTCGGCGCGAGCCAGCCGCGCGGTCTCGAACCCGATGCCGGCGCTACCGCCGACCAGCACGACCGTCTGCCCGGCCAATCGTTCGTTCCCACCCGGCTCGCCCATCACGGCCTCCCTGGCCGGCGCCAAGGCCACCGTAGCGCGTGACAGCCGCCACCGGCGTCATCCGATTGCCGGGATAAGCGTGAAAACCGGTGGCCCGGGTACAGGACGACCATGACGACTGCACCGTTCGAGCCGGACCCGTACACGGGCAAGCAGGACATCGCCGCCGCCGATCCCGGGCCGGGGGCGCCGGACACCGCCGACGGGTTCGGTCCCGGCGACACCGGGCCCGACGTCATCATCCCGGTGGACGAAGACACCGAGCACGAGCCGGGCTGAAATCCGGATGCGCGCGCTCATCACGAACGACGACGGCATCGGCTCGGCGGGCCTGGTGGCGCTCGCGAAGGCCGCGGTCGGTCACGGCTGGTCGGTCGTCGTCGCCGCGCCCGCCGTGGAGGCCAGCGGGACGAGCGCCGGCCTGTCCGGCGCCGGGGGCGATGGCCGGATCGCCGTCGACCGGCGGGACTTGCCGGGCCTGCCCGGGGTGCCCGCCCACGCGGTTGCCGCGCACCCCGGGCTCATCGTGCTCGCGGCGGCGCAGGGCGCGTTCGGGGACCCGCCGGACGTCGTGCTGTCCGGGGTGAACCACGGCGCGAACGTCGGCCGCGCGGTGCTGCACTCGGGCACCGTCGGGGCGGCGCTGACCGCCTCCCTCAACGGCGCCCGCGCGCTGGCGGTGTCGCTCGACGTCGGGCTGGAGCCGCCACTGCGGCCGCATTGGGACACCGCGGTCGCGGTGGCGGCGACGTTGTTCGACCGGCTCGCCGGCCTGCCGCCCGGGGCGGTGCTGAACCTGAACGTGCCCGACCGTGCCGAAGCCGGGCCACCGCAACGAGCGGGGCTGGCCGAGTTCGGCACGGTCCGGACCCGCGTCGAGCACACGGGCGACGGCGCGATCAGCCTCGCGGCCGTGGTCGTCGAGGGCGAACTGCCCCCGGACAGCGACGCCCGGCTGCTGGCCGAGGGCCACCCCACCGTGACGGCGCTGCGGTCGGTGACCGAAGACCCCGGCGTGCGGCTCTGAGCACCGCCGTCACGGGTCAGTGCCTGGCCGCCGCGACCGCGAGGTTGAGCTGCAGCACGGTGACCGCCGGGTCGCCGAGCACGCCGAGCCCGCGCCCGGTGGTGGCGGCGGCGACGAGCTTGCGGACTTCGTCCTCGCTCAGGCCGTTCTCCCGCGCGACCCGCGGCACCTGCAGCTCGGCGTAGGCCGGGCTGATCTGCGGGTCGAGCCCCGACGCCGACGCGGTCACGGCGTCGGCCGGCACCTGCGAGACGTCGACCCCCTCCCGCTTGGCGATCAGCTCCTGCCGCTGTTTCACCAACGCCAGCAGGTCGTCGTTGCCGGTGCCCTTGTTCGAGGCACCCGAGGTCGACGGGTCGCCCGGCCCGAGCGGGTCCTTCGAGCCGGCCGAGGGGCGGTTGTGGAAGTACGGGTCGTGCGCCGGGTCCTTCGCCACCGGATCCACGCCGATCAGCGAGGACCCGACGGCCTGGCCGTTCTGCGTGACGATCGAGCCCTCGGCCCGGTCCGACAGACCGGGGATCCGGGCCACGGCCCACACGCCCAGGGGGTAGACCACGCCCAGCAGCACGGTGAGCACCAGCAGCATTTTCAGGCCGGCGACGGTCTGGTTGTACAGCACCTTCATGGTCACATTCCCGGGACGAGTCGGACGAGCAGGTCGATCAGCCAGATCCCGGCGAACGGCGTCACGATGCCGCCGAGGCCGTAGATCAGCAGGTTGCGCCGCAGCAGCGCCTTCGCACTGGAGGGCTTGTAGCGCACGCCGCGCAGGGCCAGCGGGATCAGGCCGACGATGATCAGCGCGTTGAAGATCACCGCGGACAGGATCGCCGAGTCCGGCGAGTGCAGGCCCATCACGTTGAGCCCGCCCAGCTGCGGGTAGATCGACGCGAACATCGCGGGCAGGATCGCGAAGTACTTCGCCAGGTCGTTGGCGATGGAGAACGTCGTCAGCGCGCCGCGGGTGATGAGCAGCTGCTTGCCGATCTCCACGATCTCGATCAGCTTCGTCGGGTCGGAGTCGAGGTCGACCATGTTGCCGGCCTCCTTGGCCGCCATGGTCCCGGTGTTCATCGCCACCCCGACGTCCGCCTGCGCCAGCGCGGGAGCGTCGTTGGTGCCGTCGCCGGTCATCGCGACCAGCCGCCCGCCCTCCTGCTCCTTGCGGATCAGCGCCATCTTGTCTTCGGGCTTGGCCTCGGCGAGGAAGTCGTCGACCCCGGCCTCCCCGGCGATCGCCTTCGCCGTGAGCGGGTTGTCGCCGGTGATCATGACCGTCTTGATGCCCATCGTGCGCAGCTCGGCGAACCGTTCCCGCATACCGGGCTTCACGACGTCGGACAGCCGCACCACGCCGCGCACGACCGCGGTGCCCCCGGCCTGCTCGGCGACGACGAGCGGCGTACCGCCCTCCGCGCTGATCCGGTCGACGGTCTCGTGCACTTCGTCCGGCACGAGGCCGCCGTGCTCGGCGACCCACGCGCGCACGGCGCTGGCGGCGCCCTTGCGCACGACCCGGCCGTTCAGGTCGATGCCGGACATCCGCGTCTGCGCGGTGAAGGGGACGAACTCGCCGGCCTTCTCGGCCTCGGACGGCTCCGCGGCGAGGCCGTTCTCCCGCGCGCAGAGGTCGATGATGCTGCGGCCTTCGGGCGTGCCGTCGGCGAGGCTGGACAGCCGGGCCGCGATCGCCAGGTCCTCGGCCGTGGACGAGCCCACCGGGATCAGCTCGGTCGCCTGCCGGTTGCCGAAGGTGATCGTGCCGGTCTTGTCCAGCAGCAACGTCGAGACGTCGCCGGCAGCCTCCACCGCGCGGCCCGACGTGGCGAGCACGTTCCGCTGGACGAGGCGGTCCATCCCGGCGATGCCGATCGCCGAGAGCAGCGCGCCGATCGTCGTCGGGATCAGGCAGACCAGCAGCGCGGTCAGCACGATCACCGACTGCTGCCCGCCGGAGTAGGCCGCCATCGGCTGCAGCGCCACGACCGCGAGGACGAAGATGATCGTCAGCACGGCCAGCAGGATGGTCAGCGCAATCTCGTTGGGCGTCTTCTGCCGGGAAGCACCCTCCACCAAAGCAATCATCCGGTCCACAAAGGACTCGCCGGGCTTGGTCCTGATCTCGACCACGATCCGGTCGGACAGCACCGTCGTGCCGCCGGTGACCGCGGACCGGTCGCCGCCGGACTCGCGGATCACCGGCGCGGATTCGCCGGTGATGGCCGATTCGTCGACGGTCGCGATGCCCTCGACGACGTCGCCGTCGCCCGGGACGACTTCACCGGCCTCGACGACGACCAGGTCGCCGATCCGCAGTTCGGCGCCGGGGACGCGCTCCTCGGAGCCGTCCTCGGTCAGGCGGCGGGCGACGGTCTCCTTCTTGGTCCTGCGCAGGGACTCGGCCTGGGCCTTGCCCCGGCCTTCGGCGACGGCTTCGGCGAGGTTGGCGAACAGCACGGTGAACCACAGCCACAGCGCGACACCGATGTTGAACACCCCGGGGTCGGTGATCGCGAAGACGGTGACCAGCACCGACCCGACCCACACGACGAACATCACGGGGTTGCGCAGCTGGTGACGCGGGTCGAGCTTGCGGAAGGCGTCCGGCAGGGACGTCCAGAGCTGACGGGGTTCGAACACGCCCGCGCCGACCCGGCCCGCGTTTTCGACGTGGTGCTGGGTGACGTCACCGGGGGTGCGTTCGGTGGTCATGGTCATGCGAGAGCCTCGGCAATCGGCCCGAGGGCCAGTGCGGGGATGAAGGTCAGGGCCGCGACCAGCACGACGGTGCCGGCGAGCATGGTCGCGAACAGCGGGCTGGTGGTCGGCAGCGTGCCGGCGGTCTCCGGCACCTTGCGCTGGGCGGCCAGCGAGCCGGCCAGGCAGAGCACGGCCAGGATCGGGACGAACCGGCCCAGCGCCATGCAGACACCGAGGGTGGACTGGTACCAGTCGTTGGTCACGGTGATGCCGGCGAACGCGCTGCCGTTGTTGTTGCTGGCCGAGGTGTAGGCGTAGAGCAGCTCGGAAAAGCCGTGCGCGCCCGGGTTGTTGAACGCCTCGGTGTTGCCCGGGATCAGCAGGGCCGCCCCGGCGCCGATCAGCAGGACCGTCGGCATCGCGAGGATCGCGATCGCCGCGCAGGTCACCTCGCGCTTGCCGAGCTTCTTGCCCAGGTACTCCGGGGTCCGGCCGACCATCAGCCCGGCCAGGAACATGGCGATGATCGCCAGCACCAGGATGCTGTAGAGGCCGGTGCCGACACCGCCGGGCGACAGCTCGCCGAACATCATGTTCAGCAGCGTCCCGAACCCGCCGAGGCCGGTGAAGCTGTCGTGCATCGCGTTCACCGCGCCGGTCGAGGTCCCGGTGGTCGAGTCGGCGAACAACGCCGACCCGGCGATGCCGAACCGCGTTTCCTTGCCTTCCAGCGCCGCGCCGGCCAGCCGGGCGGCCGCGCCGTTCGCGTGCGTCTCGCCCCACCAGATCACCGCGAGCATGCCGGTCCACAGCACGCCCATGACCGACAGCAGGACGTACCCCTGCTTGGTGTTGCCCACCAGCTTGCCGAACGTGCGGGTGAGCGAGACCGGGATCACCAGCAGCAGGAAGATCTCGATCAGGTTGGACCAGGAGTTCGGGTTCTCGAACGGGTGCGCGGAATTGGCGTTGAAGATCCCGCCGCCGTTCGTACCCAGTTCCTTGATCGACTCCTGGCTCGCCGCGGGGGCCAGTGCGATGGTGCTCGCCGAGCCGTCCGGGTTGAGCACGGCGACGCCGGACTTCAGGCTCTGCACCACGCCGAGCGCGACCAGCACGATCGCGAACACGAACGACAGCGGCAGCAGGACGCGGACCGTGCCGCGGGTCAGGTCGACCCAGAAGTTGCCGAGCCGGTCGCTCTGCGAGCGGACGAACGCACGGGTCAGCGCGATCGCCACGGCCAGGCCGACGCCGGCGGAGACGAAGTTCTGCACGGTCAGCCCGGCCATCTGGACCACGTGGCCCATGACGCCCTCGGGGACGTAGGACTGCCAGTTCGTGTTGGTGACGAAGCTGATCGCCGTGTTGAAGGCGACCCCGGGGTCGACCGTCCGGCCGAAGTTCAGCGGCAGCAGCGGCTGGATGCGCTGCAGCAGGTACAGGAACAGCACCGAGACGAACGAGAAGCCCAGCACGCCCGAGGCGTAGGTCTTCCAGTGCTGCTCGGACTCCGGGTCCGCACGCACGATCTTGTAGACGGCCTTCTCCAGCCGCCAGTGCTTCGTGCTCGTGAAGACGCGGTGCAGGTAGTCGCCCAGCGGCCGGTACACCAGCCCCAGGGCGAGCAGGAGGAGGCCGGCCTGTCCCAGGCCGGCCCACGTCGGGGACATCAGAACTTCTCCGGTTTGATCAGCGCGACGAAGAGGTAGACGATCAGGGCCAGCGCCAGGACACCGCCGATGACGTTGGCGACCACGCCGGTGCCACTCACAACCGCTCCAATCCACGCAGGGTCAAGGCCAGCACGGCGAACACCACGATCGCCAGCAGCACATAGGCCAGGTCGGCCATGCGGCTGCTCCTTTCTCACGCACGACAAGCCGGGGTAACCCGATCGGGGACCGGACTGCCGAAAGCGTGCCTCCCGGAGCCTCGGTTCGGCTGTCGTCTGACAGAGTCTTGATGCGCCCCAACGGCGCATTGACGCGTTCTTGACGGGAAGACCTCGTTCACCCGGACGGACCACACCCACGACGACCGACAGCACCAATTCTCACCGTTCTCGCTATTGTGTGATCCAACTCACACCTCTAGCCTGAGATGGGCTCACACACCGAGCAGCAGCCCGGAGGAAGCACCGCGATGTCGTGGTCACCGAATCACCCGGACTCCGTCGACGCCCTCTTCGAGCGCCGGAAGGCGCCGGTGCTCGCCCTGGCCGACGACGCCAGGACGGTGGCCGAGGCGTGCCACGACATGGCCCGCCGGTTCCGGCGCGGCGGCAAGCTCGTGGTGTTCGGCAACGGCGGCCCGAGCACCGACGCCCAGCACGTGGCCGTGGAGTTCGTCCACCCGGTGATCGTCGGGAAGCGTGCCCTGCCCGCCGTTTCGCTCACCGCCGACGTCGCGACCGTCACCGGCGTCGCCACCCGCGCCGGCCTCGACGACGTCTTCGCCCACCAGCTGCGGATCCTCGGCGAACCGGCCGACATCGCACTGGGCATCTCGGCCGACGGCGAGTGCGCCAACGTCCGCCGCGCCCTCGAAACCGCCCGTGACCTCGGAATGCTCACCATCGCGCTGACCGGTCGTAACGGTGGCGCGATTGCCGCGACTACTGGGCTGCACCACGTCTTCACCGCCCGCTCGGCCGACCCCCGGATCGTCAAGGAGGTGCACGTGACCACCTACCACGTGCTGTGGGAGCTGGTCCACGTCTTCTTCGAACACCCCGGCGCACTCACCCCGGAGGTGGTGTCGTGACCGGCAGAGAAACCGGCCCCGTCTGCCACGACGGGGTGTGCATCACCTGCTCCGACACCGCGGTCGAGGTGACCGTGGTCGAACTCCTGGACCTCGGGCTCGCCGTCGTGGACACCGGCTCGGGCCGCGAAGAGGTGAGCGTGGCGCTGGTCGAAGCCGGGGTCGGCGACCGGATCCTGGTGCACGCCGGCGAAGCGATCGCCCGGTTGGAGAATCCTCAGCCGAGGAGTTGACTCGCGATGACACGGGAACAGTCCCCCGTGGACGCGGACGGTCTCGAAGCGCTGTACCCGTTCCTGTACGCGGGTTCCGGCGACCTCGACGCCGTCCTCGACCAGGTCCGGCAGTCCACTGTGGACAAGGTGCACGAGATCGTCGCCCTGCGGGACCGGGTGCTCGCGGCCGACCGGGAGCGCCTGTTCGCCTGCGCGCAGGACGTCGCCCGCGCGTTCGCCGGCGGCGGCCGGCTGCTCGCGTTCGGCAACGGCGGCAGCTCGACCGACGCGCAGGACCTGGCCAGCCTGTTCCTCAGCCCGGCGGGCGACGCCCGGCCGTTGCCCGCCTTCGGGCTGACGAACGACATCGCCGTGGTGACCGCCCTGTCCAACGACATCGGGTTCGACGTCGTGTTCGCCCGCCAGATCGGCGCGTTCGGGCGGCCCGGCGACATCGCGGTGGGCCTGTCCACCAGCGGGAACTCCGCGAACCTGGTGCGCGCCTTCGACGAAGCCGCCCGGCGCGGCCTGGTGACCGTCGGCATCGCCGGTTACGACGGCGGGAAGATGGCCGAGCTGGACAGCATCGACCACCTCTTCGTCGTCCCGTCCCCGTCCGTGCACCGCATCCAGGAAGCCCAGACGACCCTGTACCACGCGCTGTGGGAGCTCACCCTCGGCGCGCTCGACGACCTCGCCAAGGGTGATCAGCCGTGACGCACGCTGAAGAGACCGAAGAGCAGCCCATCCACATCCTCTGGATCAACGCCGGTCTGTCCTGCGACGGCGACTCCGTCGCGCTGACGGCCGCCACGCAGCCGAGCATCGAGGAGATCGTCCTCGGCGCGTTGCCCGGCCTGCCGAAGATCGCGGTCCACTGGCCGCTGATCGACTTCGAGTGCGGCCCCGACAAGGGGGCCGACACGTTCATCGAGTGGTTCTACCAGGCCGACCGCGGCGAGCTGGAGCCGTTCGTGCTGGTCGTCGAGGGCTCGATCCCGAACGAGGCGATCAAGGACGAGGGTTACTGGTGCGGGTTCGGCAACAACCCCGAGACCGGCCAGCCGATGACGACCAGCGAGTGGCTGGACCGGCTGGCCCCGAAGGCGCTCGCCGTGCTGGCCGCCGGCACCTGCGCCACCTACGGCGGCATCCACGCGATGGAAGGCAACCCGACCGGCGCCATGGGCGTGCCGGACTACCTGGGCTGGGACTGGAAGTCCGGGGCCGGCATCCCGATCGTCTGCGTGCCCGGCTGCCCGACCCACCCGGACAACCTGTCCGAGACCATCACCTACCTGCTCTACCAGGCCGCCGGGCAGGCGCCGATGATCCCGCTCGACGACCACCTGCGGCCGCAGTGGCTCTTCGGCGCGACCGTGCACGAGGGCTGCGACCGCGGCGGCTACTACGAGCAGGGCCAGTTCGCGACCGAGTACGGCTCCCCGAAGTGCCTGGTGAAGCTGGGCTGCTGGGGACCGGTCGTGAAGTGCAACGTGCCCAAGCGCGGCTGGATCAACGGCGTCGGCGGCTGCCCGAACGTCGGCGGCATCTGCATCGGCTGCACCATGCCGGGCTTCCCGGACAAGTTCATGCCGTTCATGGACGAGCCGCCGGGTGCGAACGTGTCGTCGCTGGCCAGCGGCGCGTACGGGTCGGTGATCCGCCGGCTGCGGAAGATCACCGAGCGGAAGGCCGACACCGAACCGAAGTGGCGGCACAAGGGCAGCAAACTCGACACCGGCTACCAGGCAGGGGCGCGGTCATGACCGAGATGAAGGACAAGACCGATCTCGTCGAGATGGCGTGGGACCCGATCACCCGGATCGTCGGCAGCCTCGGGATCTACACGAAGATCGACTGGGCGGCCAAGCGCGTCGTGGAGTGCCACAGCACGTCGTCGGTGTTCCGCGGCTACAGCATCTTCATGAAGGGCAAGGACCCGCGCGACGCGCACTTCATCACCAGCCGGATCTGCGGGATCTGCGGCGACAACCACGCGACCTGCTCGGTGTACGCGCAGAACATGGCCTACGGCGTCCGCCCGCCGCACCTCGGCGAGTGGATCCTCAACCTCGGCGAGGCCGCCGAGTACATGTTCGACCACAACATCTTCCAGGAGAACCTGGTCGGGGTCGACTACTGCGAGAAGATGGTCGCCGAGACCAACCCCGGCGTCCTGGAGCTGGCGAACCGCACCGAGGCACCGCACGCGGGCGACCACGGGTACCGGACCATCGGCGACATCATGCGCTCGCTCAACCCCCTGGAGGGCGAGTTCTACCGCGAGGCCCTGCAGGTCAGCCGCAGCACGCGCGAGATGTTCTGCCTGATGGAAGGCAGGCACGTCCACCCGTCCACGTTGTACCCCGGCGGCGTCGGCACGGTCGCCACCGTGCAGCTGTTCACCGACTACCTGACCCGGCTGATGCGGTACGTCGAGTTCATGAAGCGCTGCCTGCCGATGCACGACGACCTGTTCGACTTCTTCTACGAAGCCATTCCCGGCTACGAAGAGGTCGGACGGCGGCGCGTCCTGCTCGGCTGCTGGGGCAGCCTGAACGACCCCGAGCACTGCGACTTCACCTACGAGAACATGGAAGCCTGGGGTCGCAAGATGTTCGTGACGCCGGGCGTGGTCGTCGACGGCAAGCTCGTCACGACGAGCCTGGTCGACATCAACCTCGGCATCCGGATCCTGCTCGGCAGCTCGTTCTACCAGGACTGGGCCGACCAGCCGATGTTCGTCACCCAGGACCCGCTCGGCAACCCGGTCGACCAGCGCCACCCCTGGAACCAGCACACCATCCCGCGCCCGGCCAAACGCGACTTCGACGGCAAGTACTCGTGGACGATGTCGCCGCGCTGGTTCGACGGTAAGGACCACCTGGCCCTCGACACCGGTGGCGGCCCGATCGCGCGCCTGTGGGTCACCGCGCTGGCCGGGCTGGTCGACACGCCGTACGTCAAGTCCACCGGGCACAGCGTCACGATCACCCTGCCGCGCACGGCGACCAAGCCCGAGGTCGCCTTCGAGTGGAAGATCCCGCAGTGGAGCAACGCGATCGAGCGCAACCGCGCCCGGACGTACTTCCAGGCGTACTCGGCCGCGCTGGCGCTGCACTTCGGCGAGCAGGCGCTGGGTGAGGTCCGCAAGGGCAACACCAAGACGTGGGAGCCGTTCAAGGTCCCGGAGGAAGGCGTCAGCTGCGGCTTCACCGAGGCAGTCCGCGGGGTGCTGTCGCACCACATGGTGATCAAGGGCGGCAAGATCGCGAACTACCACCCGTACCCGCCGACGCCGTGGAACGGCAGCGTCCGCGACAGCTTCGGCACGCCGGGGCCGTACGAGGACGCCGTGCAGAACACGCCGATCTTCGAGGAGAACACCCAAGAAAACTTCAAGGGCATCGACATCATGCGTGCGGTCCGCAGCTTCGACCCGTGCCTGCCCTGCGGCGTCCACATGTACACCGGCAAGGGCAAGGTGGTCGAGCGGCTGCACACCCCGCACGCGTTCGGCGGGGAGCTCGGATGACGGAGGTCGACCGGGTCGGCGAGCGCATCGAGCAGCTGCTGGGCGAGTTCGACGGCGAAGACGCCGAACTCGCCGAGGACCTCGTCCACACGCTGATCGAGTTCTACGGTGCCGGTCTGGCGCGGATCGCCGAGCTCGTCGGGCGGCCCGTGCTGGACCGCCTCGCCGAGGACGAGCTCGTCCGCGGCCTGCTCGTGCTGCACGACCTGCACCCGCGGTCGACGCACGAGCGGGTCACCGAGGCGCTCGACAAGGTCCGGCCCTACCTCGGCTCGCACGCCGGGGACGTCGAGTTCGTCGGGATCGAGGACGGCGTGCTCCGGCTGCAGCTGCGGGGGTCGTGCGACGGCTGCCCGTCGTCGGCGGTCACCGCGAAGTACGCCATCGAGCGGGTGGTCCGGGAGGTCGCGCCGGAGATCGCGGACGTCGTCGTCGAAGGCGTGGCCGAGGAGACCGGCCCGGGCGGCCGTCCGCTGCTGCCCCTGTGCCCGGTGGAGGTGCCGTGACCGGCGGCCTGCGCAGGTTCCGCACGCCCGCCCCGCGCGCCGCGCCGGGCGAGAAGTGCGAGATGTGCGCGGAGCCGATCGGCGCGGAGCACGGGCACGTCATCGACCTCGAGTCCCGGACGATCCTGTGCACCTGCCGGGGCTGCTACCTGCTCTTCACCCACCGCGGCGCAGGCGGGAAGCGGCACCGCGCGGTGCCGCAGCGGTTCCGGCACCTGCCCCGCTACGAGCCCGGTCCCGCGCTGTGGGAATCCGCCGGGATCCCGGTCCGGATGGCGTTCCTGTTCCGGAACTCGGTGCAGGACCGCACGGTGGCGTTCTACCCGAGCCCGGCGGGCGCGACGGAGTCCCTGCTCCCGCTGGGCACGGGCGACGACCTGCTCGCCTCGGCCGGGGTCGCCGACGACGTCGAAGCACTCCTGCTCAACCAGCTCGACCTGGGCTTCGAGTGCTTCCTGGTGCCGATCGACGTCTGCTACGAGCTGGTCGGGCTCGTCCGCGCGACCTGGCGCGGCTTCGACGGCGGCACCGAGGCGCACGAGGCGATCGACGGGTTCTTCGCGCGCCAGCGGGAACGCAGCGAGGTCGTGGCGGATGGCTGAGCTGACCTTCGACTGCATCGACGTCCGGCCGCTGAAGTACGCCGCGTCGCCGACGCTGGCGTTCAAGCTGCGGATCTCCGAGCTGACCGGGCAGCCCGTGCACGCGATGGTGCTGCGCGTCCAGATCCGCATCGAGCCGCAGCGCCGCCGGTACGCCGACGACGAGTCGGAGCTGCTCACCCACCTCTTCGGCGACCGGTCCCGGTGGGGCGAGACGCTGAAGCCGTTCCAGTTCACGTCGATCGCGGTGACCGTGCCGGCGTTCACCGGCGCCACCGAAGTGGACGCCGAAGTGCCGTGCACCTACGACCTCGAAGTCGCGGCCGGCAAGTACTTCCACGCGCTGTCCGAGGGCGTCGTGCCGATGGTGCTGCTGTTCAGCGGCACGGTGTTCGGCAAGGGCGGCCCGGGGTTCTGGGTCGAGCAGGTGCCGTGGCACACGCAGGCCGAGTACCGGATGCCGGTGGCCGTCTGGGACGAGCTGATGGACCGCTACTTCCCCAACGCCGGGTGGATCAAGCTCCCCCACGAGACGCTCGACGCGCTCCTCAAGTACAAGGCGGAACACGCGATCCCGACCTGGGAAGCCGCGATCGAGCAGCTGCTGGCCGGTGGGCCGTGACCGCCCTCGACCAGGCCCGCGCGGTCGGCGACGCCGTGCTCTACGAGGGCTACCTCCTCTACCCGTACCGGGCTTCGGCGCCGAAGAACCGGGTGCGCTGGCAGTGGGGCGTCCTGGTGCCGCCGTCGTACGCGTCGGCCGAGATCGGCGAGCACGCCTCGGCCCGCGTCGAGTGCCTGGTGGAGCCCCTCGAAAACACGGTCTTGCACGTCAAGCTGCGGTTCCTGCAGACGCGGACGCAGCTGACGTGGGACGAAGCGGTCGAGCACGAGCTCGACTTCGAGCTGCCCCTGGCGGAACTCCCGATCGAGCGGACGTTCGCCGTGCCCGGCGACGGAGAACGGACGCACGAGCTGTCCGGTGTCCTCACCGCCCGGCTCGACGCGCTCGACGGGCCGTTCGGCGGCGCCCGGCTGCGCGCCGAGCTGCACAACACGACGTCGTGGCCCTCCGACGGCGTCCGCGAGCACGCCCTGCGCCACGCCCTGCTCGCCGCCCACCTGGTGCTCAGCGTCGACACCGGGCACTTCCTGTCCATGCTGGACCCGCCCGAGTGGGCGAAACCCGCGGTCGAAGCCTGCCGCCAGGACCGGCTCTGGCCGGTGCTGATCGGCGACACCTCGCGCAGCGCCGTCGTGCTCGCGTCACCGATCATCCTCTACGACGACCCGGCGATCGCGCCGGAAAGCCCGGGCGACCTCTTCGACGGCACCGAGATCGACGAAATCCTCACGCTGCGCACGATGACGCTGACCGACGAGGAAAAGCGCGAGGCCCGGGCCACCGACCCGCGGGCGGCGGCGATCGTGGACCGCGTCGACGCGATGCCGCCCGAACTGCTGGAGCGGCTGCACGGCGCGGTCCGGTCCGTCCGGCCGGTCCGGCCCTCGGTGGTCGTCGGGGGCGTCCGCGTCGCCGAAGGGTCCCGGGTGCTGCTGCGGCCGAACCTGCGCGGGACCGACGCCCAGGACATGTTCCTCGCCGGCAAGACGGCCACCGTGCGGGTCGTGCTGTCCGATGTGGACGGTGTGGCCTACCTGGCGGTGACCCTCGACGACGACCCGGCCGCGGACCTGCAGCACGCGCACGGCCGGTACCGGTACTTCTCCCCCGACGAGATCGAACCCCTGGAGGTGGCGGAATGAGGCCCCGAGTCCTGGTCGCCGGCATCGGGAACATCTTCCTGGGCGACGACGGTTTCGGCGTGGAGGTGATCAAGGAGCTGGCGCGGGCCGACCTGCCGCCGTGGGTGCAGATCGCCGACTACGGCATCGCCGGGATGCACCTCGCCTACGACCTGATGGGCGGCTACGACACGACGATCCTGCTCGACGCCACCCCGCACGGACGGCCGCCCGGCACGCTCTCCCTCATCGAGGCCGACACCGAAGACCTCGCCGCATCGGCGTCGATCGACGCGCACGGCATGCAGCCGGACGCGGTGTTCCGGCTGCTCAGGTTGCTCGGCGGGGACGCCGGCCGGGTGCTCGTCGTCGGCTGCGAACCCGCCTGCGTCGACGAAGGGATCGGTCTGTCCCCGCCGGTCGAAGCCGCGGTACCGGCCGCGGTCCGCGCGGTCACCGAACTCGCCTGGGGCACCCGCCCCGAGCTGCCGGTCGAGGAAACGACGGAGGTCTCCGGATGAAGCGCCTGCTGTTCCTGGCCCTGCTGTTCGGCGGGGTGACCTGGCTCGTGAAGCAGTTCGAGCCCGACATCCGGCGGTACCTCGAGATGAGCCGGATGTGACGTGCCATGTGCCTCGGCATCCCGGGTGAGGTCATCGAAATCAGCGAGGAGCGCCCGGACCTCGCGAAAGTCTCGGTCAGCGGTGTCAAGCGGACCATCAACATCGGCCTGCTCGAAGCCGACCCGCCGTCGCCCGGCGAGTGGGTCCTCATCCACGTCGGCTTCGCCCTGTCCAAAATAGACGAACAGGAGGCCGCCGCCGCCCTGGAGTTCCTCGAAAGCATCGGCAAGGCGTACGAGGACGAGATGGCCGCCCTGCTGGAATCCCGGATCGAATAGGAGTCGTCATGCGATTCGTCGACGAGTTCCGCGACGCGGAGAAGGCGCGGGCGCTGTCCGCGAAGATCACGTCGCTGTGCGAGCCGGGCCGCCACTACAAGTTCATGGAGGTCTGCGGCGGGCACACGCACACGATCTACAAGCACGGCCTGGAGGACTACCTGCCCGAGAGCATCACGCTGGTGCACGGGCCCGGCTGTCCGGTGTGCGTGATCCCGATGGGCCGGATCGACGACGCCATCCACATCGCCCGGCAGCCCGGCGTGCTCATGACGTCCTTCGGCGACATGATGCGTGTGCCCGGTTCCGGCGGGAACTTCTTCGACTCCAACGCCGAAGGCACCAACATCCGGATGGTCTACTCGCCGCTGGACTCGCTGAAGATCGCGCGGCAGCACCCGGACCTGCGGGTGGTGTTCATGGCCATCGGGTTCGAGACGACCACGCCGTCCACCGCGATGACGCTGCTGCGCGCGGCCGCCGAGGGCATCGAGAACTTCTCGGTGTTCGGCAACCACGTCACGATCATCCCGGCCATCAAGGCCATCCTCGACTCCCCCGACCTGCGGCTCGACGGCTTCATCGGGCCCGGGCACGTGTCGACGGTGATCGGCTGCCGTCCGTACGAGTTCATCGCCCGCGACTACGGCAAGCCGGTCGTCGTCGCCGGGTTCGAGCCCCTGGACATCCTGCAGTCGATCTACCTGCTGATGCTGCAGCTCGCCGAGAAGCGGTGCGAAGTCGAGAACCAGTACTCGCGGGTCGTGCTGTGGGACGGCAACCTCGTGGCGCTGAAGGTGATCAACGAGGTGATGGAGCTGCGGCCGTACTTCGAGTGGCGCGGCCTCGGGTTCATCACGCACTCGGCGATGGCGATCCGGTCGGAGTACGCCGCGTTCGACGCCGAACGGATCTTCGAAATCCCCGGCCTGCGCGTCGCCGACCCGAAGGCGTGCCAGTGCGGCGAGGTGCTCAAGGGCGTGCTGAAACCGTGGGAGTGCAAGGTGTTCGGCACCGCGTGCACCCCGGAGACGCCGATCGGGACGTGCATGGTCTCCCCCGAGGGCGCCTGCGCGGCCTACTACAACTTCGGCCGGTTCAGCCGCTCGCGCGTCCGGGAGGCGAGCCGCGCATGACCACCACCGAACGCGAGCAGCAGGTCCTCGACCGCATCGAACGCGCCCGGCGGCGGCGCGCGAAGGTGCGTGAAGAGCGCATCACGCTGTCCCACGGCGCCGGCGGCAAGTCGACGCACACGCTCATCGAAGCCGTGTTCCTCGACGCGTTCCGCAACCCGATGCTGGAACCGCTGGAAGACGCCGCGTCGCTGACCGTCGGCGACGCCCGGCTGGCCCTGACGACGGACTCCTACGTCGTCTCGCCGCTGTTCTTCCCCGGCGGGAACATCGGCGACCTGGCCGTCAACGGCACGGTGAACGACCTCGCCGTCTCCGGCGCGCGGCCGCTGTACCTGACCGCCGGGTTCATCCTCGAAGAGGGCTTCCCCGTCGAGGACCTGCTGAAGATCGTCGAGTCGATGAAGGACGCGGCGGGTGCGGCGGGCGTGCAGATCGTCACCGGGGACACGAAGGTCGTCCAGCGCGGCAAGGCCGACGGCGTCTACGTCAACACCGCCGGGGTCGGGGTGCTCACCCGCGCGGGCCTCGGCGTGGCCACCGTGAAGCCCGGAGACGCCGTCCTCGTCTCCGGGCCGATCGGCGACCACGGCGTCACGATCATGCTGGCGCGCGGCGAGCTGGACATCGACGCCGACCTCGCGTCCGACACCGCGCCGGTGCACGACCTGGTGGCCGGGCTGCTGGCCGCGGTGCCCGGCGTGCGCGCGATGCGGGACGCGACCCGCGGCGGCGTCGCGACTATCCTCAACGAGATCGCGAAGGCCGCGGAGGTCGCCGTGGTCGTCGACGAGAACGCCGTCCCGGTCCGGGAGGAGGTCCGCGGCGCGTCGGAGCTGCTGGGCATCGACCCGCTGTACGTCGCCTGCGAAGGCCGGATCGTGGTCGTCGTCGACGGCTCGCAGGCTTCCGACGCCCTCGCCGCGTTGCGCGCGCACCCGCTCGGCGCCGACGCCGCCGTGATCGGCCGGATCGCGGCCGACCCGCCGGGGATCGTGCTGCTGAACACCGCGTTCGGCGGCACCCGGATCGTGGACCTGCTGGTCGGGGACCCGCTGCCGAGAATCTGCTAGCAACCGGTCGTGAGTGGTAAGGCGGGTTAGAACCCGCCTTACCACTCACGAGGAGGTGACCCGTGCACGAAATGGCGATCACGCAGTCGGTCGTCGACGCGATCGTCGCGCGCCTCGGCGAGGCGCCGGTGTCGTGCGTGCGGCTGGAGATCGGGCGGCTGTCCGGGGTGGTGCCGGACAGCGTCCGCTTCTGCTTCGACGTGCTGTGCACGGGCACGTCCCTCGAAGGCGCCCGGCTGGACATCGCCGAACCGCCGGGCCGCGCCCGCTGCCACGACTGCGGCGCGGAGTTCGGCCTCGACGACTTCATCGTGCTGTGTCCCTGCGGCAGCGCCAACGCGGCGGTGCTGGCGGGGCGGGAACTGCGGATCGCCTCGGTGGAGGTCAGTCATGTGTGACACCTGCGGCTGCTCGGACGCGGACGTCCGGATCACCGACCACGCCCACACGGTGGTCATGGAGCAGGACATCCTGGCGAAGAACGACGAACTCGCGTCGCACAACCGCGCGCACCTGCGCGAGGGGGGTGTCTTCGCGATCAACCTGATGAGCTCGCCCGGGGCCGGCAAGACGACGCTGCTGGAGCGGACCATCCGGGACCTCGGCGGCCCGTGCGCGGTGATCGAGGGCGATCAGGAGACGCTGCTGGACGCCGAGCGGATCAAGGCCACCGGCGCACCGGTGGTGCAGATCAACACCGGCGCCGGCTGCCACCTCGACGCGTCGATGCTGCACCGGGCACTGCATTCGCTGTCGCCCGCCCGCGGCTCGACGTTGTTCATCGAGAACGTCGGCAACCTGGTCTGCCCGGCGTTGTTCGACCTCGGCGAGACGGCGAAGGTCGTGGTCCTGTCGGTGACCGAGGGGCCCGGCAAGCCGCTGAAGTACCCGCACATGTTCGCCGCGACGGACCTGGTGCTGCTGAACAAGGTCGACCTGCTGCCCTACGTCGACTTCGACGTCTCCGAGTTCGAGCGGGACGTCCGCCGCGTGAACCCGTCGGCTGCGCTGGTCCAGGTCAGCGCGACGCGCGGCGACGGCCTCACCGGGTGGTACGACTGGCTACGGCGACCTGACCGAAGCTGATCCCGCCGTCGTTGGTGGGCACGTTCCGGTGGGTGAGCACGCGGAAACCCGTTTGTTCCAATAGCTCGACCGCCCGGTCGAGCAGCAGGACGTTCTGGAATACCCCGCCGGAGAGCGCGACCGTGGTGCTGCGGTCGCGGAAGCGGTCGCAGGTCCGCGCGATCGCGTCGGCGACGCCGTTGTGGAACCGCGCGGCCCTCGCCGCCTTCGGGCCGTCGTCGTCCAGGAGCGCGGCGATGAGGTCCTCGCCGTGGACGACGTCGTCGATGCGGGCCCGGTAGGCGGACCGCTCGGCCGGATCGGCCAGCTGTTCCAGCTCGATGGCGGCCTGGCCTTCGTAGGTGATGCGCTCGCGGACCCCGAGCAGCGCGGCCGCGGCGTCGAAGAGCCGTCCGGCGCTGGAGGTCAGGGGCGAGTTGAGGCCGCTGCGCTTGAGCTTCACGATGTCTTCGCGCGCCGGGCGCCCGAGTTCGTCCAGATAGGACGCGGCCATCCGCCACGGCTGCCGGATGGCCATCACCCCGCCGGGCATGGCGACCGGCCGCAGGTGGGTGAGCCGTTCGTAGCTCGCGAGGTCGGCGAGGAGGAACTCGCCGCCCCAGACGGTGCCGTCGGGGCCGAAGCCGGTGCCGTCGAAGGCGACGCCGAGGACCGGTCCGTCCTCGCCGTTGTCGGCCAGGCACGCGGCGATGTGGGCGTGGTGGTGCTGCACGCCCAGCAGGTCGACGTCCTGTTCGAGGGCGTACTTCGTGGACAGGTACTCGGGGTGCAGGTCGTGCGCGACGAGCACCGGATCGACGGCGAAGAGGTGCTTGAAGTGCTCGATGCCTTCGGTGAACGCCTTGAGCGTCTCGTAGTTCTCGAGGTCGCCGATGTGGTGCGAGACGAAGGCGTGGCGGCCCTTGGCGAGGCAGAACGTGTTCTTGAGTTCGGCGCCGCAGCCGAGAAGATGCTGCTTCGCGGGCGTGTGCAGCGTCACGGGCTCGGGTGCGTAGCCGCGCGAACGCCGTTGCAGCTGTTCCCGGTTCCGGAAGACGCGCACCACCGAGTCGTCGGTCCGGACGTGGATCGGCCGGTCGTGGACAAGGAAGGCGTCGGCGATGCCGTCGAGGCGGCCGAGGTCTTCGTCCCGGTACACGATGGGCTCGTCGGAGACGTTCGCGCTGGTCAGCACGATCGGCCCGGTGCGCTCCAGCAGCAGGTGGTGCAGCGGCGTGTAGGGCAGCATGAGCCCGATCCGCCGGTTCCCGGGCGCGACGGCGGCCGCGAGGTCCGCCTTCTTCGGCAGCAGCACGATGGGCCGCCGCCGTCCGGTCAGCGCCCGCTCGGCCGGGTCGTCCACTTCGGCCAGTTCCCGGGCCTGCGCCAGGTCGGCGACCATGACGGCGAACGGCTTGTCCTCGCGGTGCTTGCGCTGCCGGAGCCGCCGCGCGGCTTCCTCGTGCCGCGCCCCGGCCGCGAGGTGGTAGCCACCCAGCCCCTTCACGGCCACGATCGCGCCGTCGCGCAGCGCCTCGGCGGCCGCCGGGATCGGCTCCCCGCCACCGGGCTCGAACCGCAGCGCGGGCCCGCAGGCCGGGCAGCAGACGGGCTGGGCGTGGAACCGCCGGTCGGCGGGATCCTCGTACTCCTGCTTGCACTCGGCGCACATCGCGAAGGCGGCCATGGTGGTGAGCGGCCGGTCGTAGGGCACGCCCCGGACGATGGTGAACCGCGGGCCGCAGTTCGTGCAGTTCACGAAGGGGTACCGGAACCGCCGGTCGGTGGGGTCGGCGAGTTCGCGCAGGCAGTCGGCACAGGTGGCGGAATCGGCGGAGACCAGCGTGTCGGCACCGCCACCACCGTGCGGGCTCCCGACGATCCGGAACCCGGCCCCGCCCGCGGCGGGGATCTCCCGCACCCGCACGGCGTCGACCACGGCCAGCGGTGGCGCTTCGGCCCGGAGCGCGCCGACGAAGCGGTCGACCGCCGACGGCGTCCCTTCGACCTCGGCGAAGACACCGTGCACGTCGTTCCCGACGAACCCGCTGAGGCCGAGCCGCACCGCCAGCTGGTGGACGAAGGGCCGGAACCCCACGCCCTGCACCACCCCGACGACCCGGACGGCCACCCGCACCCGCCCAGTCTGCGCCCGCGCCGCCCGGGTCGCTACCGCAGGGGCCGCGCCCGCTGCCCGATCTCCGCGAACAGCTCGCCGACGTGTTCGTGCATCTCGGGGCCGCCTTCGCCGCCGGTCCAGTACCGGCGGACCACGCCGGCCAGCCGGTAGCAGACGTCGACGGGCACGAGGAAGCAGTCCGTGCCGCGCTCGCCCCCGCGGAACACGATCGCTTCGACGTCCGGCTCGGCCGTGGCCAGCAGCGGGTGCGCCGCGGCGAGCTCCGTCCAGAGACCGGGCGGGAGGGCCGCCTCGGCCGCGCCGGCCGGTCCGGGCCGGAAGGCGGTGACGCGGGTGCCGCAGTGGACGAAGAACGCGAAGCGCGCCGGGATCCCGAGCCCGTGCCAGTCGAGGCGGGCGATCGGGCTCCGGGGGTCCCACAGGTAGCGCTCCGGGACCGCGCGGTACCGCGCTTCCCCGGCCGAGCAGCTCGTGCACAGCAGGAAGCAGGCGCGGCACGAGCACAGCAGGCCGCGGCGGCCGGTGTCGACCACGTGGCCGTGCCGCGCGGCCACCGGCGTCCCGCAGAACTCGCACTCCTCCGGCCACGCCGAGCGCCGGTCCCGCTCGGACACGGGCTGCGCCACCCTCACGACGCTCTCCCTTCCGGTGTGGTGCCGGGTGGTCCCATGCCGATCTGGTACAGCACGGCTTCGGCCACGACCTCGACGCCGGTGAGCTCCGGAGCGGCGTCCCGGACGGCGGCCTCGACCGTCGCGCGGGCCGCGGACGAGCAGCCCCGGCCCGCACCGAGGCTCAGCCGGACCACGCCGTCGTCGATGCCGCGGAACCCGACCGCGCCCACCTGCGGGCGGATCCGGTCCAGGGCCCGCCGGACCCGGGCCGGCGCGTCGAGGGGGTGCAGGTCGTGGAGCACCAGGAGGCTCGCGACGACGTCGTCGGCGGCGATCGCGCCGACCGACGCCGGGGCGTGGTCGCGCAGCGTGCCGACGATCCGCGTCAAGCCTTCGCCGTACAGGTCCGTCAGCTGCCGGACGAGCTCTTCGGCGGGCCCCCGGTGCGAACCGGCGAGCAGGGCGCCCAGAAGTGTCTCGAGGCGCTCTCCGTGACTCACCGGTCCGCCGCCGTCCGGATCTCCCGCAGGATGCGGATCGCGGAGCCGGACACGCTGCTCGTGCCCGTCGGGCCGCCGGCCCCGGCGGGGTCCTCCATGAACGGCATGAACTTGTCCGGGAAACCCGGCATGGTGCAACCGATGCAGATGCCCCCGACGTTCGGGCAGCCGCCGACGCCGTTGATCCAGCCGCGCTTGGGCACGTTGCACTTGACCACCTGGCCCCAGCACCCGAGCTTGACCAGGCACTTGGGCGAACCGTGTTGGTCGGCGAACTCGTCCTGCTCGTAGTACCCGGCCCGGTCGCACCCTTCGTGGACGGTGTTGGCGAACAGCCACTTCGGCCGCAGTGCCTCGTCGACGTCGATCTCCGGTGCCCGCCCGGCCACCTGGAACAGCAGGTGCAGGATGGTCTCCGAGAGGTTGTCCGGCTGGACCGGGCACCCCGGCACGCACACGATGGGCAGCCCGGCCTTCGACCGCCAGTCCCGGCCGAGGTACTCGGGCACGCCCATGGCGCCGGTGGGGTTGCCGGCCATGGCGTGCACGCCGCCGTAGCTCGCGCAGGTGCCGGCGGCCAGGATCGCGGTTGCCTTCGGGGCCAGCCGGTCGAGCCACTCGCTCGCCGTCACGGGCTGGCCGGTCGCGGGGTCGGTGCCGAACCCGGACCAGTAGCCCTCGGCCTTGTTCGTCTCGTCGGCGATCGAGCCCTCGACGATCAGGATGAACGGCTCGAGCTCGCCGCGGTCGGCGCGGTGCCACCATTCGATGAAGCTGCCGGAACCGCCGTCGGGGCCGCTGTCGAAATCGAGGAACGGCCAGTGCATGGCGACCTCGGGCAGCCCGGGCAGGCCGCCGAGAACGATCTCTTCGATACTGGGTTGACTGGCCGCGGTCAGCGCAACCGATTCGCCGTCACAGCTCAGCCCGCCATTCATCCAGAGGATATGGACAACCGGTGGGTTGTTCCCGGAGTCGTCCGCCGGGCCGTTGCCGGTCTGCGGGGCCCTGACCATCGATGGCACCTTCCCTGCGGCCACGGAGGACGCCTACCGTAGACCCGTCCGGCAGCAGCGGCAAGGCTGCCGGGTGGTATCCCGGACACAGCTGCACCCGAACGGCGGACAATACCGGCCACGTTCGGCGAACAGCCGGAAATCGCGCGCCGGAAGGAGTCTTGATCGTGGTGGAATCGGCGGGAAGATCGCCCGGCAATGCGATCGAGGTCGTCCCGGTCGAAATCATCACGAAGATCTTTCCCGCGCGCCCGTCCGCCGTTCCGGGAATCCGGGAATTCGTCCAGGAGTGCCTCGCCGGAGCAGCGCTCGCCGAAGCCGAAGAGCGCGAGGTGGGCAACACGATCCTCCGGGCCCTGCTGACCGCGGCCGGCCCGTCGGGCGTGCTCGAGGTCTCCTGCCGGAAGTACCCCCGGCGGGTCGAGTTCGACGTGCTGCCGTCCCGCGCCGAGGAGCCGCCCCGGGTACCCCCGCAGCCGGCCGGACCGGACGCGCCCGCCGCCAGCTTCGCCGAGTGGCTGGCCGAAGCGCTGCGCAGCCGCGGGATGTCGAAGGAGACCGCCGCCGGAGAGCTGGGGGTGTCCCCGAAGACGGTGAGCCGCTGGCTCGGCGGCCGGACCGAGCCCCGCCTGCGCGACCTGCGCCGCATCGAAGACCGCTTCGGCGACGTGCGGTTGCGCTGAGGGACAGATGTGTCCCGCCGCCCGGCCCTACCCGGCCGGCGGGCCGGCCGGGCCGCGCCCCGGCCGGCCCTGTCCCGGCTCCGCACCGGCGGGCCGTTCCCGCATGGCCAGCTCGATGGTGCAGCCGGCCGTGTCGGAGCTGACGTCGAGCCATTCGCAGATCTGGTCGGTCATCCACAGCGTGGTGCCGGGCCGGGTGGCCGCCCGGGGCCCGTAGAAGGCCGGGCCGTCGACGGGCCGGTCGCTGTGCAGCGTGCACACGACCCGGCCCGCCGCCGGCCGCACCCACACGGCCGCCCGGTCGATGCCGTGCTCGAGCAGGTAGGCCACGGCCTCGCCGACGGCAACGCCGAACAGCGTCGCGGTGTCCTCGGACCGCAGCAGGGCGCTCGCCCGCTCCAGCACGTGCCGCCGCACGGCGACCAGGTCGCCCTCGAAGCGGAAAGGGTCCTCGGCGGCCCGCGAGGGGGCGGCCGTCGCGGCTCCGCCGGCCGCCTCGGGCACCCTGAACTGCGCGGACGCCCGGACCTCGCCGTCGACGACGTATTCGGGATGGGTGCGACGCGCCTCCTCGACCACCCCGGGCCCGGCGGTCCTGGTGTCGTAGGGGCAGACCAGCCAGATCCGGGTCCCGCTCAGCGCGACGTTGAATTCCGCCTCGGCCAGCTGCCAGGCGGCCGCGTCGCCGCCGGCCCGGACCGGTTCGGCGAGGACGCGCACGGTCCCGGTGGGCGCGGTGGACCGGTGCCGCCCCCAGTAGCGGCGGAGGGCCTCGGCCAGCTGCGCCGGCCGCCGCCCGAAGTAGTCCGACTCGGCGAAGGCGATCCGATCGGCAGCACCGCCCATCACGGCGTGCAGCAGCCCGAGGTTGGCCGCGGTGGTGGTGACCAGCACCGGCTCACCCCGCCGCAACCCCTCTTCCGCGAAGGGAACGGCCATCGCGAGGAACTCGGCGTCGCTGCGGTAGAGGCAGCCCTGGTGCCGGAAACCGGGCTGCACCGCTCGGTCCGGTGTCAAAGCCGCTGCCGGGGTGTTCGTGCACACCGAGCCTCCTGAAGGTTTTCGCCGGTTTTCCATTCGATCGCGTTTCCCCGGGAACGCCTGAGACCGCTGGAAGCGTACCCGCAAAAGGCCGCTTCAGCTACGCAGTGACCAATTGATTACACCGTTCGGAGCATTTGCCGCCAGCCGCGGAAACCCTTGCAAGCACAGGAATCCATGGGGCAGATGTGTCCGGACAGTAGTGTCCGAACCGCGCCCCGAATGATCGCCGACCACCTATCGGGAAAAAGCTCTTTTTCGTGGGCACCGGTTGGGAAAATTGTTCGAAAGTCGCCCAGCATTTTGGCGCCACCCCAGTCGGCGGCCGCACACCACGCAGCCAGAGATCCGATGACCGGGACACCGAAGGGCGAAAAGACGTCATTCATCCCAATAATCCCCCTGAGTCATCCGACCAATCGTTGACAGGGCGTCGCCCGGCACGTCAAACTCTGAGCCGCTTGCAGCCTCCGACGAGGGACGGTCATCGTGCGCACACGAGTCAAGGCAGCCCTGTTCGCGACCGGCCTCGCGCTGGCGGCCACCGGATTCGCGGTGACACCGGCGACGTCGGCGCCGCAGCAGGTCGTCCACGTCGCCCCGGACGGTGACGACACCCACGACGGCACGAGCGAGGCCCAGGCCGTCCGGACGTTGCAGCGCGCCCAGCAGCTGGTGCGCGGGCTGATCCCGGACATGACCGGCGACGTCTCCGTCAGCCTCGGCACCGGCACCTACGCGCTGAGCGCGCCGCTGCAGCTGACCGCGGCCGACTCCGGCGCCCACGGCCACCGGGTGGTCTGGACCGCCGCGCCCGGTGCCCGGCCGGTCGTCAGCGGCGGTGTCCCGATCACCGGCTGGAAACTGTCCGACAGCGGCAAGAACATCTGGTCCGCGCCCGCCCCCGCGACGCTGCGGACGCGCCAGCTGTACGTCAACGGCGCCCGGGTGCCCCGCGCGACCGGCACCCTCCCGGTGACGCTGACCAGGATCACCGGCGGCTACACGACGTCGTCGGCCGCGATGGACAACTGGCGCAACCCCAAGGACATCGACTTCGTCTACACCGGCGGCCTCGGCGCGTGGACGCAACCGCGGTGCCCGGTCAGCACGATCTCGCCGACGACGATCAAGATGGCGCAGCCGTGCTGGGACAACTCGACGAAGCGGGTGATGCGCACCGACGACTCCGGCCGCACGGTCGAGCTGGTCGGCCGCCAGGCCATCACCGAGCTGCCCACCGCGGTGGAAAACGCCTACGAACTGCTCTCCGCCGGCGAGTGGTACCTCGACAACACCACGCACACCGTCTTCTACGTGCCGAAGCCCGGTGAGGACATCACCCAGGAGACGGTGACCGCGCCCGCGCTGGAAACCCTGGTGTCCGGCAACGGAACGGCGTCGGCGCCGGTGCACGACATCACGTTCAGCGGCCTCCAGTTCTCCTACGCGACCTGGAACTTCCCGAGCACGCCCGAAGGCTTCTCGGAAATCCAGGCGAACTACACGCTGACCGGCGCGCACGGCTTCGACCAGCAGGGGCTGTGCCAGTTCATCGCCAACGGCAAGTGCCCGTACGGCAACTGGACCAAGGAACCCGGCAACGTCTCCTTCAGCTACGACAGGAACATCACCTTCACGAGGGACGCGTTCGCCCACCTCGGCGCCGCGGGCCTCGACCTCGGCACCGGCTCGCAGAACGACCTGGTGCAGGGCAGCGTGTTCACCGACATCTCCGGCAACGGCCTGGAACTCGGCGGCGTCGACCTCACGCTGCCCACCGCGGCCGCGCAGCACACCAGCGGCAACCGGCTGCTCGACAACCACGTGTTCGCCACGTCGGTGGAGTACGCGGGCGGCATCGGGATGGACATCGGCTACACGGAGCACACCACGGTCTCCCACAACCAGCTCGACCACGTGCCCTACAGCGGGATCTCGATCGGCTGGGGCGGCTGGCCGGACAAGGTGAAGATCAAAGCGGAACCCAACTACAGCAACAACAACACGCTGTCGAACAACCTGATCTTCGACCACATGCAGCAGCTCGCCGACGGCGCCGGGATCTACACCAACGGCAACACCGGCCCGGACCTGGCCGGCGGCGAGAAGGTCACCGGCAACGTGATCCACGACCAGAAGGGCGCGGGCAAGGCCGTCTACACCGACAACGGCGCCGGCAACATCACGATCACCGGCAACGGCCTGTACAACGCCCCGCTCGCGTGGGGTTCGAAGCACACCGACTACACGCTGAACAAGGGCACCTACGACCCGCTCGACATCGAGAACAACTACTGGGAGAACGGCAGCGCCGACTACAACCAGAAATCGGTGCTGATCAAGAACAACCACGCGATCACCGACGCGGCCGGCATCCCGGCGAGCATCCGCGCCAACGCAGGCGTGGAACCGGCGTACGCCGACGTGCTCACCTGGACCCCGGCCGGCTGAGCACGCGGGAGGCCCCCGGTCCGCCGCCAGGACCGGGAGCTCCCCCACCGCGGACGAGCCCGTCAACGCCCGTCGTTGAGCTCACCGATGCGGTGCCGCAGGGCCGTGCGCAACGCCGAGTCGCGGGTGTCGGCGGCGCTGACCGCCGCCGAGTGGCTGCCGGTGACCGGGCCGGCCACCGGGAACACGCGGTCCTCGCCGGGCAGCGGGACTCCCAGGCAGGTGGCCGATCCCGGCCGGGAGTTCGCGACCAGGAAGACGTTGACCATGCCGTCGACGCACGGGTTGCCGCCCAAGGCGTACTGGCCGTGGAACGCCGCGTCGTCGACCGAGACCAGCGGGACCCCGGCCGCGCGGACCGCCGAACGTGCCTGCTCGTAGCCGGTTTGCGGGTCGAACTCGCCCTGGACCACCAGCACGTTCCCGGCGACTTCGCGCGGGAGCCCGGTCAGGGTCTGCCGGGGGCGGTCGGACCAGAACCCGCACGGCTCGGTCAGTCCGTAGGCCCAGCCGAAGATCGGGTACTGCGGGCCCTGCCGGTCGGACAGGCGCTGGTACCAGTCGGCGGTCTTCGTCGGCTGGTCGCCGCACGCCACCGCGTAGCGCGTCCCGGACACCTTGCGGTAGTCCGGCTCCGCCGCCGCCAGTCCGCGGGCGACGTCGGCGCCGGTCAGCTGGGCCAGCCGCTTGCCGAACACGGCCGTAGACCACGTGTCCAGCTGCCCGGCGAGCGCCGCCGGGGGCTGGACCGGCGTGCCGTCCAGCTCCCCCGCGCCGGCGACGAGCACCGCGGCCACCAGGATCCAGCGGATCTCGCTGCCGTTGCCGACGAACAGGGCGTCGAACTGGTCCGGTGCGACGCCGAGCCCGGCGTAGAACCCGCGCAGCCGCTCGATCTTCTGCTTCACCTCGGACGGCGAAGCACCCAGCTGAGCGGGGAACTGCCGGGCCAGCCACGGCACGAAGACCTCGTCGGTCTGCCGCTGATCGATCTTCGGGAACGCCTCGAAGGCCGCCTGGAGCCGGCCTTCGAAATCGACGCTGGAGTCGAGCACCACCTTGCCGGCGTGCCCCGGGAACAGCGACGCGTACTTGGCGCCGAGCCAGGTGCCGTAGGAATACCCGAGGTAGTTGAGCTTCGCGTCGCCGAGCAAAGTCCGGATCAGGTCCATGTCGTGCGCGGTCTGCCACGTTGTGACGAACGGGGCGACGGCGTCGCTCTGGCACGCCTCCGCGATCGCCCGCGGCGTCTTCCGGTGCTCGGCGATGCTCGCCGCCGAGCGGTCACGCGCGTCGAGCGGCCCCTGCGGCAGGCGTTCCGCCGGGACTTGGCAGGCGAACCCGGCGTCCGCGGTCCCTTCGTGCCCGGTGCCGCGGGGGTCCATGCCGATGAAGTCGTACCGCTCGTTCACGCTCGGTTCGAGGCCGGCCAGCGCACCCGCGAGGGAACTGCCCTGCCCGCCGGGACCGCCCGGGTTCACCAGGAGCGCACCGAGACGTTCGCCGGTCGCCGCGACGCGGCTGACGGACACGCTCAGGTCCACCCCGGAGTCCGGGTTCGCCCAGTCCCGCGGCACGGTGATCACCGCGCATTCGGCCGGTTTCGCCCCGGCGGCAACGGGAAACGGGCACGCTCCCCAGCTCACCTGCTGGCCGGTGTAGCGGTCCGGGGTGGCCGCGGTGGCGGTTCCCGCGGGCACCGCCGGTACCGCGAGCAGCACGGCGGTGATCAGAAAGCGGCTCAGTGTTTGCTTTTTCACGTGATGCCCCTCGTCCGGGTGAATGATCACCCGGAGTATGGCGCGCATCCGCGGCGCCGGGATCAACCAGAAGTACGAGGACCGGCCCGCACCACGAGGGTCCGCGCCACCAGGTCGCCGATCCGCTGCCGGCGCCGGGTCACCACGATGCTGACGACGGCCACCAGCCCGAACAGCAGGCCGTCGACGGTGAACAGCAGCCACCGGAAGACGTAGGCGCGCACCTTCGGCGGCCCGCCGCGCAGGGTTTCCACGCGCAGCCCCATCACCAGCATGCCCGGCGTCACCCCGCCCCGGCGCGCCGGCACCCAGATCTGGATCACCGCGTCACAGGCGTAGTTGACCGCGAAGAACGTGATCACCGGTCCCCACAGGATCGCCTTCGGCGGCACCCATCCCCACTGCAGCAGGGGAATCACCACGAGGCCGACCGCGAGCGCGGCGAACACCCCCACGCCGGCGGCGAGCGCCTGGTCCAGCACCGCCTGCACCACCCGGCGGCCCGCCATCCGCAGCCGCTCCGGCACCTCTCGCCGCCCACCGGCCGAGGTCATCCGAGCAACCCCCGCTGCCACGCCCAGACGGCGACCTCCGTGCGGTTCCGCAGTTCGAGCTTGCGCTGCACGCTCGCCAGGTGCGTCTTGACTGTCGAAAGGGAGACGCGCAGGTCGTCGGCGATCTCGGCGTTGGTCCGGCCGCGGGCGACCGCGAGCACCACGTCGGACTCGCGGTCGGTCAGCAGGCCCGGTGTCCCCTGCGCGCGCCGCCGCGCCTTTTCGGTGAACCGGGCGAGCAGGCGCACGGTCACCGACGGCGAGACCATCGCCTCCCCGCCGGCCGCCGCGCGGACCGCGTCCACCAGCAGCCGCGGACCGGCGTCCTTGAGCAGGAACCCGCTGGCGCCACCGAGCAGGGCGGCGTAGACGTTCTCGTCCGCGTCGTAGGTCGTCACGACGACCACGCGCAACGGGTGCGCGACGGACGGCCCGGCCAGCAGCTCGGTGGCCCGCAGACCGTCCACTTCGGGCATCCGGATGTCCATCAGCGTGACGTCCGGCCGCAGCTGCCGCGCCAGCCGGACCGCGGCCTCCCCGTCGGCGGCTTCGGCGATCACCTCGATGTCCGGCGCGGCGTCCAGCACCAGCCGGAACCCGGTGCGCACCAGCACCTGGTCGTCGGCGACGAGCACCCGGATGGTCATCAGAGCCCCCTCGGCAAGGCGTCGAAGGGCGTGTCCTCGCCGCCGAGCGGCAGGCGCGCCGCGACGGTCCAGCGCGCCCCGGGTCCCGGCCCGGCGGTCAGGCTGCCGCCGAGCATCTCCAGCCGCTCGGCCATGCCGATGATCCCGAACCCGCCCGGCGCGGACCGGGGGTTCGCGGGCAGGCCGTCGTTGGCCACTTCGAGCACGAGTTCGTCGGTCTCGACGCGGACGGAGACGACCACCTCGGTCGCGGCGGGGGCGTGTCTTCGAGCGTTGGTCAGCGCTTCGGTCACGACGCGGTGGACGGTCGTGGCCACCTGGGACGGCACCGGCAGCTGGTCCAGTTCCTCGGCGACGGCGACCCGGGCGGCGGACCCGGCGGCCGCGCGCACCGCGTCACCGAGCACGGCGCCGGACAGCGGCGGCACGTCCCGGGTGTCCCGCAGCATTCCGACCAGCCGGCGCGCGGCGGCCAGCGCCGCACCGCCGGCTTCCTCGATCTCGCGGTAGACCGCCGCGTGCCCGCCGACGTCGGCGTTCGCTTCGGCGATCGCCCGGGCGGCCTGGACGCGGACGACGATCCCGCTGACGTGGTGGGACACCAGGTCGTGCAGTTCCCTGGCCAGCTGCAGGCGTTCCTGGCTGCGGACCCGCTCCAGCGCGGCGCGCTGCCTGCCGTCCGCCGCGCGCAGGATCAGCCCGACGCCGAGGCAGGCACCCCAGTACGCGGCGGCGGCCACCGCCAGCAGCGTTTCCGGCTCGCCGGCACCGTAGCGGAGCAGCGGTGCGGCGATCATCACCGCACCGAGAGCCGGCGCCAGCACGGCCGCGTGCTTCGGCTCGAGCTTGCGGCCGGCCGCGGCCGTGAGCAGCCCGGCGGCCACGATCTCGGCGATCGGCGGCTGGGGCTGCGGGCGCGCGGCGACCGCCACGACCGTGCTGATCGCCGACAGCGCGGCGACGACGCTCCCCAGCACGCCGACGTGGCGGGGGAAGCGCCGCCGCAGCACGGCCAGCACCGGGATCGCCGTCCCGGTGGAAGCCAGCACCCCGGTCAGCGGCGCGGCCCAGCCACCGCCTCCGCCGGGCACCTTCAGCACCAGCACCACGTCGGCGACGATCGCCGCGGCCAGCACCGCGAGCTCGGTGCCGAGCATGCCGCGCCGGACCCCCGCTCTGCGCATGGCCGTCATGATCCCGCGTCCCGGATCAGCCCGCGCGCCGAACCAGGGCGACGTAGCGGTTGGACGGCGGCAGGTAGCCGAGCACGGTCGCGACGACGGCCACCCCGCAGCTGAGGTAACCGGCCCACGAAGGTTCGGTGGTGAGCAGCGAAGCGGCCTGCAGCAGGGTGAAGACGGTCAGCGTGACGCGGGCCCAGTTGCGGCCGGCCTTGAGCTTGAACGACAGCCAGAGGTAGACCAGCGCGACGACCGCGGCGATGGCGGCCGGGACGGCCTGCGCGAGCAGGGTGAGCCGGTCGAGCTGCTCCGGCGTCAGCGCGGGGTTCGACCGGCGCAGCGCGGCCGCGATTTCGTCGCGCGCGCCCAGGACGAGCAGCCCGCCGGCGATCGCGGACACGGTGGACACCAGGAAGCCGAAGAAGGCGGCGATGATCGTGCTGGGCGGGTTCTCCCGCACTGTTTCGGTAGTCATACCGGGAAATTAGGACTCGCCGCGCGCCGGCACCGGCTGAGGCGAGCGCGTCTCGTACTTTCGGCCGAGGCCGCTCAGCGCGTGGCGAGGAGCCGGTCGAGCAGCCGGTCCAGGCCGTCGCCGAAGAGCTCGTCGTCCGGCCACCCGGCGTCGACGAACCCCGACGTGCTGAGGGCCGGGTAGCGCTCGGCCGAGCCGAGGACGTGCGCGCGCACCTTGGCGATCGCGGCGGGATCGTCCAGCCGCCGCCAGGTGGCGTCCGCCATGGCCGCCCCCAGCACGAAGGCGGCGAGCGTCCGCCGCGCGACCGCGAGTTCCTTGCCCGCCAAGCCGGCCTGGACGAGTTTCGCCTGGATGTACTCGGTCCGGAGGAGCACGTTGGGCCCCAGCAGGGGCCGCCCGAGCAGCCCGGGCGACCACGGGTGCGCGAGCAGCGCGGCACGCCAGCCGGCGAGCAGTTCCCGCAGCCCCGCCCGGGGTGCCAGCCCGGGCGCGGGCACCGGTACCTCCCCGACGACGTGGTCCAGGGCGAGGTCCAGGAGGTCTTCCTTGGTCGCGACGTGCCAGTAGAGCGCGGTGGAGGTCACCTCGAGCCGTTCGGCGAGCCGCCGCATGGTCAGCCGTTCGACGCCCGCCGAGTCGAGTTCGGCGATCGCCGCGGTGACGATCCGCGCCAGGGTCAACGGGGTGTTCCGCCGAGGCGGCCGCGGCGCGGTGTCGCGGAGCCACAGGACGTCGTCGGTCATGGGTGTCGACCTTACCCACCGGCAGTTGACTTACCAATGATAAATTAATATAACGTTGGTAAGTCAAGCCGGAGGTCACCCGTGTTCACCGAAAAAGAAGTCCAGTACCTCGCCGACCAGCCCCTGTGCCGCGTCGCCACCGCCCAGCCCGACGGAACGCTGCAGGTCAGCCCGGTCGGCTTCACGTACAACCCGGAAACCGCGACGATCGACCTGATGGGGCTGCACCTGCGCAGGACCCGCCGGTTCCGCAACGTGGCCGCGAACGGCCGCATCGCCCTGGTGATCGACGACGTGCCGAGCACGAACCCGTGGCGCGTCCGATCCCTGGAGATCCGCGGCCACGCCGAGGCGTTGACGGACGTGGAAACCCCCGGCCACCACGACAACGCGATGATCCGCGTCCACCCGGAACGCATCATCGCCATCGGCGTCGAGGACTGGGACGTCGACTACACCGAGCAGGTACCGCACAGCCGCAACGTCTGACGCCTGCGGTCGGCAACTGACCGCGTGACCAGCGGCCCCGCTCCCGCCGGGGAGCGGGGCCCTGCCAAGCAGAAGATCAGCCGAGATCGCGCACGTACACGTTGGGCGTCCACATGTCCGTGCCGGTCGCGAAGTTGGTGGCCACGGACTGGAACGCGACGTGCTTGCCGTCGGCCGAGATCGACGGTGTCGCGGAGTTTCCGTTGCCCTCCGTGCCGTTCCCCGCCACGCTGGCCCGGGTGGTGGCCGCCGTGTCGCGGTCGCGGACGAACACGTCCCAAACACTGTTGCGGTCGAACGGCACGAGCCGCCACGCGAAGGAGTCGAACGCCGTGTACCGGCCGTCGGCCGAGATCGACGGGCGGACGCCCGGGGTGGTGCCGTCGGCGTCTTGGGCGCCCGTGTAGAGGACGTTCAGCCGGGTGACCGCCGCCGTCTGCCGGTCGACCAGGAAGTTGTCGACGTGGCCGTTGGTGTCCCCCGGCAGCAGGTTCCCCGCCGCCGACTGGTAGGCGACGTAACGCCCGTCGGCCGACATCGTGGCGAAGTTGCTGGCGCCCTGCCCTTGGTCACCGTGGGCGTTGACGCTCACCCGGTCGGTCAGCCCGGTCAGCTTGTCGTGCACGAACACGTCGGTCGACTGGTTCGTGTCGGAACTGGCCAGGGTCGTGGCGTCGGATTCGAACGTGACGTAGCGGCCGTCGGCCGAGATCGACGGCAGCTGGCTCGCGCCCCTGACCTCCAGGCCGCTCGAATCGACGCTGACCCGGATGGTGCGGTCCGTCTGCTGGTCGTACTCGAAGACGTCCCGGACGCGGTTCGTATCGCCGGCGACGAGGTTGCCGGCGTAGGAGTCGTAGGCGATGAACCGCCCGTCGGCCGAGATCGCCGGGTGGAGGCTGTCGTCGTTGCCCGGGGCACCCAGCAGCCCGCCGCTGACCCGGCTCGTCCACCCGATCAGCCGGTCGTGGACGAACACGTCCCGGAACCCGTTGGTGTCGCCCGGAACCAGGTTCGTCGAGTCCGACACGAACGCGACGTACCGGCCGTCGGCCGAAATGGCCGGTGCCCAGCTGGCGCCGTTCCCCTCGGCGCCGTTGCGGTCGACGCTGACGCGGGTGGTCACCCCGGCCACCCGATCCCGCACGAACACGTCGTCGACTCCGTTGGTGTCGCCGCCGACGAGGTTCCGGGCCGCGGACCGGAAGGCCACATACCGGCCGTCGGCGGACACCGACGGCTCCCCGCTCGCCCCGGTGCCCGGCTTGCCGTCGACGGTGACGCTGATCAACGTGGTGGCGGCCGTGGTCGCGGCGCCCGCGGTGCCACCCGGTACCAGCGCCGCGACGGTCGCGGCGCACAGGGCGAGCCCGACGGTGCCGCGGCCGGTTCTGTGACTTCTCATCATCACCTTTCTCTGGTGAACGGAAAACTGTGGTTTCACCGGGGCGGCAGGACCGGCTGGAACCGTTCGTTGACGAAGCTGTAGCAGGGGTTCTGCACCAACCGGCGGTAGTTGTCGGTGTTGATGCCGTCCACCGAAAGGCAGAGGCCGCTGTTCACGTTCTGGAACTCCGCGACGCCGTTGTAGTAGTCCCAGAGCATCCGCCACTGCTGGTTCGTGCCGACGAGGCAGGTGTACTGGATGATCGGGTTTCCCTGGTTCGTCCCGTAGGCGTAGTCGTCCAGGCACTTGCCGGTGCGGACGTTCTGCAGCCAGAACACGGCCGGGTCGTCCGTGGCCTGCCCCATCCGCCACCGCTGGTTGTTGCCGTACGCGCACGAAAGCTGGTCGACCGGGGCGAAGTCGTCGAGCCGTCCCTTGTCGACCTGCACGCACTTGGGGCCGCCGAGCCAGCTGCCTTCGTTGGTCTGCCAGGCCAGCACGTCACCGCTCACCGGCGGGTAGATGGTCCGGTCGGCGTGGGCGGGAGCGGCACCGGCCAGCACGAGTGCGGCGGTCGCGAGCGGAACCAGCACGGCGGTGCGGATCACGCGAGGTAGCTGAAGCATGCGCGAACCCTAGGGAGCACCACCCGGCCGGCTCCAGGCGGAACCGGCGGAAAAGCCGGCAGAACCGGTTTCCCGCCGATCAGCGGTCCGCGGCCATCGCCGGGTGCGCGCGGACGCGGGCCTGGTCCGGCAGGCCGATGGGGAACGTCAGCGCCTCGCGGAACAGCCGGGCGGCGCCGCCGGGGTCGCCCTCGGCGGCGGCCGTCTCGCCGAGGGCGAGCAGCGCGAGCCCGGTCGCCTGGGCGTGTTCGGCCCGCCGGGCCAGCTCCAGCGCCCGCCGGCCGGTGGTGGTGGCGTCGGCCCAGCGGGCCAGGCCGGCGTGCGACTGGGCCAGCAGGGCCAGCGCGAACGCCTCCGAGCCCGGTTCGCCGAGCGCGGCGAACGTGGCGGCGGACTCGGTCAGCAGGGTGGCCGCGCCGGCGTGGTCGCCGGTGTCGTTCCGCACGGCGCCGAGGTTGAGCTGAGCCACCGCGACGCCGCGCCGGTCGCCCAGCTCACGCTTACGGCGCAACGCAGCGGCGTGGTACTCGATCGCTTCGGCGTACGCGCCGCGGTCGTGCGCCAGCGCGCCCAGGTTGTTCAGCGCGATCGTCTCGCGGCGCGCGTCACCCGTGGTCCGCGCCTGGTCCAGCACGCCGGTGTACGCGGCCGCGGCGTCGTCGTACCGGCCGGCGAACTTGTGGGCGTTGCCGATCAGGGTCAGCGTCGCGGCCCGGCCGTCCGGGTCGGCGCCGAACGCCTCGGCGGCCGACGCGGCCAGCGCCAGCGCCGCCTCCGGGTCACCGCTCTCGTTGGCGGTGACCGCGGCGCCGTGCCACGCCCACGCCCGGGCCTGCTCCGTAGGCGCGGCACCGGCCGCCGCCGCGAGCATCCGCCGTCCCTCGGCGAACCGCCCCCGGGCCACGTAGTGCTTGGTCAGTGCGCGCACGGTTTCCCCGCACAACAGGGCCGGCGCGGCGTCGACGGCCTGCTGGAGCGCGGCCCGCACGTTGTCCTGCTCGTCGCCCAGCCGGGGATCGCCGTCGCGGACCAGGCGCAGGAAGTGCCCGGCGTGCGCGTTGCGGTCGGCCACGCCGGTGAGCTGGTCCTCGACGACCTCGCGGATGGTGTCGAGCATGCCGATCCGGGGGTGGCCGGCCCGTTCGGTGACGGTGACCAGGCTGTGCGCGGCCAGCGTCGCCAGCGAGAGTGGCGGCGCGCCCAGCACGGCCTCGACGTCGACCGGGTCCGCGCCACCGGAGAACGCGCCGAGCAGGCCGAACAGCCGCCGGTCGGGATCGGTGAGCCCGCGCGTGCTCCATTCGACGGTGCGGCGCAGGCTGACGTGCCGGTCGGCCAGGTCCACGGTGTCGCCGTGCAGGTCGCGGACCTGGGCGAGCACCTGGGCCGGCGCCTGGGTGCGCAGCCGCGCGGCGGCCAGCTCCAGCGCGAGCGGCAGGCCGTCGAGCCGGCGGCACAGCGCCGCAACGGCGACGGCGTTGTCCTCGGTGAGCGCGAACCCCGGCCGGACCGCGGCGGTGCGTTCGACCAGCAGCCGCACGGCCGCGTTGCCGGCCAGCCCCGCCGGGTCGTCACTGTCCGGAGTGGACAGCGGGGCGAGTGGCCAGAGGTGTTCTCCCCGCAGCCGCAACGGCGACCGGCTGGTCACCAGGACGGTCAGCCCCGGGCACCCGGCCAGCAGGGTGGCCACGGTGGTGGCCGCCGCGGCGACGTGCTCGAAGCTGTCGAGCACCAGCAACCACCGCGCGTCGCCGATCAGCGTGGCCGGATCGGGCGTCCGCAGGGACTCGGCCAGGGCTTGCGGAACGTCATCGGCGTCGCGAAGGGCGCTCAGGTCGAGCCCGTGCACGGAGTCGAACCGGCTCGCCGCCCGCCAGCCGGCCTCGAGCGCGAGCCGGGTCTTGCCGACCCCACCGGTGCCGGTGATCGTGACCAGCCGCACCGGCGGATCCTGGACGAGCCGGAGCACCGCGGCGAGATCGTCGGCCCGCCCGACGATCGAGGTGACCGGCGCGGGCAAGGCGGGGCGGACCGCCGTCTTCCGCCGGCGGGTGTCCGGCGGCGGCGCGGTCCGGGCGGACCGGGCGAAAGCCTCCTGCTCCTCCGGCGTGAGGCCCAGCGCCCCGGTGAGGGCACGCAGTGTTTCACGCTGCGGACGCCGGGTGGCGCCGCGCTCGATCTCCCCGATCGCGCGGACGCTGATCCCGCTCAGCTCCGCCAGCTGCTCCTGCGAGAGGCCGCGGCTGCTCCGCAGCCCTGCCAGCATCTCGGCCAACGCCATCTGCCCCCGGTGCACCGCCACATAGTAAAGACGGCTGCGGAAGCGCCGCGGTTCGCTCCGGAACTCGTCAATCTCGGTAGCGATCTTGCCCGTCGCCGCCGACGGCCGTCAGATCGCCGGCCAGGTCCTCCAGCGTCCACGGCAGGCTCGGCTTGCCCTCGACCGTGACACCGTACATACGCAGCTCGCCGAGCGTGGTCGAATCACCGTTGCCTTTGAGTATCCGCTCGACCTTTTCCCAGACATCGGCCCGCCCACGGCAATAGGCGACCAGATAGTGGTCCAGGGCCTTGTCACAGCGGTTCTGCCGCACCTGCCGGTCGGCCAGGATGACTCGAGCCGACACATTCCCCGCGTCGACGGCACGCGACAGCAGCCGCATCGCGTCCTTGGTCCGATCGACTCGCAGCAGTGCCGACACCACGTCGCCGATCAGGGCGGTCTCCCCCACGTCCAGCTCGGACTCGATCATCGCGAGCGCTTCGTCGAAATGCTTCTCCCTGATCAACGCGACGAGCAGCCGCGGATCCGTCCGGCGCAGGAGCCCCGTCGACTGCACCTCCCGCAGCAGCACCAACGCCTCGGACGTGCGGTCGAACTCGAGCAGCAACTCCGCGGCCTGCACCCGCGCGGCCGGATAACCGTAGCAAGCCGCCTGCTCGAACCAGTACACCGCACCGCCGAATTCCCGTGGCGTCACGTCCCCCAGGAACTTCGCGGTGTTGACGGATTCCTGCAACGACGCGTTCGCCGCGGTGGCCTTTCTCGCGGCCGAGGCGAATCCTTCGGCGAGCCACTTCATCGCCGTGCCCAGGTCTGCTCCGTGGCGGGCCGAATACGCCTCGATCGCGACGGTGGCGGCATCGCCACGCAGGAACTGCGCCACCGGCAGGACCGAGTCCGGACCGGCCGACTCGACGACACCGACGTACCACCGCAGCGCTTCATGAACGGTCTCCGGCGGGCCGGAACGACACAGTGCGACCGCAATCCGCGCCGCCGCCTGCGGCGACCCCGCGCGGCGCGCCCGCCGGTAGTAGTCGGCAGCAGTGGACATCTCAGCCAGGACGGCAGCCTGCTCGGCGGCCGAGACCCACGACTCGTCGTGTCCGCATGACGCGGCATCGGCGTAGCATTCCATCGCCCGACGGCGAAGACCACGCTCCACGTGGACTTTGGCGACTTCGGCGAGTGCCTGCGGTTCACCCCGGCGGGCAGCTTCCCGGGCGTGAGCCAAAGCCGTGTCGCTGAGGCCGGCACGGGCATACATCCTCGCCGCATGGATGCGTGCCCCCGCGACTTCCAGCTTGATCGCATGGTCGCACCACTGCAGCGCCTCCTCGATCTCACCGAGGCCGAGCAGCAGGTCCGCGCCGACCAGGTAGGCATCGGCATCACCGGACTGCGCGTGGTCCCGGAGCCATTCGACCGCCCGCCCCTCGTCGACGTGTTCGACAACGAGCTCGGCGATTCCGGCCAACGTGTTCAACCCCGTCGCCGACCGCTGCACGCTCAGGAAGCTGACCCCCTTCTCATAGCCGGATTCTTCGGCGATCATCTCGGCGGCGACGACAGCGGCGTTGACGTCGCCTCCCTTGGCCAGGCGTCGATAGACCTCGACCGCCTTCTGCCGTTGCCCGGCCTCCACGTAGGCGATGGCTTCGAGCTTCAGCGATTCCGCGTCGCCCGGTCCGATGGCTTGGCCGAGCCACTCCGCCGCCGCCTCGGGCCTTCCCGCTTCCAGCAGAATCTGCCCGCCGGCGAGGACCGCGGCGGGAACGTGGCTGCCGGCAGCGGCCCGGTGCAGGTCGAGAGCCTCGTCGAACCGGCCGCACCCGCGCATCATGTCGGCGAGTTCGCGACGCGCGGCCGACGTTGCACCGTTGCGCACGAGGAGGAAGAACCGCGCCGCTTCACGAATGAGGCCGCGACGCCGGCATTCGCGTCCCAACGGGATCAAACTACCCGGCGCAGCGAACGAAAACAGCGAAGACCACAGATGGGGAGCCGGGAGTGCATGCCTGCCCGCTTCCGTCACGAACTGGCACTCGAGGTAGTCGTTGAGCCGGAACATCCGCTCCGTGGCCGTCTCGCCGGAGTCGTCGCCGCTGCGCACCAGCAGCATCCCGGTCTCGCCGACTCCGCACGCCGTCAACTGGTCGATCGCCTCCTCGAACCAGCTCTCGCCCAGGCGGGCCCGCTCCCACTCCGGCAGGTACCCCAAGGCGCCGGCCCGCACCAGCTGCGCCCGGACCCACGGATCGTGACCGATGATCCGGGCGTCGATGAGGCACTGCAGGATCGCCCTGGCGACGGGGCCGGCCAGCGAGAACCGGGCCTGGAAATCCGGCGCCTCCACCAGGTACTGGATCACATAACCATCGCTGCTGTGCTCCGCGGCCTCCACGATCCGCGGGTCCTCCGAGTTCCGCGCGGTGACGACTTCGGCCTCGGTGAACCGATCCGGGACGCTGATGACGTTGCCGGCGAGGAGTTGACGCGCGTGCACGCTGAGCGCCGCCTGCGCTCCTGACGACGAAGCGGTCAACCTGTGGATGTCACCTTGACTCAAGGTCAGCAGGACCATCACCGGCCCACGCCGGGCGTCATAGACCAGGTCGCGCAGTTCGCGAGCCACCTGCTCACCCACCTCGGGGCCGTGGTCGAGCAGGTAGCGCGCCGCATTGGGCAACCACAACACCGTCCGCGCCGGCAACTCGCCGATCCGCGCCAGCAGCGACCGGGGATCACTGGGACTGGTGCCCGGCCAGATCCACCAGCCGTCCAGCAACGGCGCGAGCATGCCCGGCTTGCTCGACCGGATCGCCTCCCACAACGCCCGCTTCATCCCCGATTTCGGCTGGCCGATCAGCGCCACCACGCCGCTCGAGCCACCGGCGATCGACGACACCCGGTGCTGGATCTCCTCGTCGTGACCGCGACGGAAGTACGCCGTCAACTCGGTCTGCGTCGTCGAGTTCGCCCGGCCCATCCCGACGACCGAGCGAATTTCGAGCTGAGATGGCGTGCAGTTCATCAACGGCATGCCCGCCGGGGCATATGTCGACGACACCGCCGGCCGCCCACCGTCGCGTCTTTTCACCTTCTCGCCTTCGATGATCCGGTCAGGGACTTGACGTCCCGCAGACGCGACACTTGCCGCACCGGCCCAGCAGGACTACCAGGTCGTACCGTGCCCGAGCGGGCGCGACACCGTCCAGTCCGGCGGCGACTGCTGCGCCGAGCGGCTGTTCCGCACGGCGAAACACCCACGCACAGTCGACTTTCAGGAATCCCAAGCGTGTCACCCATTAGGGGAATAAGCGTCGATTTTGCCTAAACCCACATACAGAAAGTTGGACCAGCGCCACGATAGGGTATAAATTCGGGCCGGCCCCCGCGAAGGTCCCGCTCGCACGACGCCACCCCTTCGCGCACGGTGCATCTCCCGGTCGATCGCACGACTTCAGCCCGGCAGGTCACTCTTCGCACCGCTCGACCGCCCGAACATGCGATCCCCAGCGTTCAGCTACCCAAGGTGCAGCCCGACCCGCTATAGCCGGACACCCCGCCGGTTCATCACTCCACTCGGCCGATTGACGGCCCGCGCCCCGCCGCTATCGTATGGGAGCGCTCCCACACATCGACGTCAGGAGTCCGGCGGTGGCTGTTCAGAGGCGGAATCGCTCACGATCCAGCACAGCCATCGCCGCGGGCGGCTGCCTCGTGACGGCGCTTCTGACAACCGGAGCGCCCCCGGCATCCGCCACCACACTCAGCCTGTCGGTGGACCTGTTCGCAGCGCGGCACGCGATCAGCCCGGACATCTACGGGATGAACGGCGGCGACCCCGCCCTCGTCGCCGAGCTCGGCACGCCGGTCTCACGCTGGGGCGGCAACGCCAGCAGCCGCTACAACTTCGAGAACCACACCTACAACACCGGAAGCGACTGGTACTTCGAGAACATCGTCGCCGGTCCGGACAACACCCTCGAGGCCTACGTTCAGCGCAACCGCGACCACGGCGTCAAGCAGGTCGTCACCGTGCCGATGTCCGGCTGGGTGGCCAAAGACGGGCCGGAGTGGCCGCACGCCTGCGGCTTTCCCGCCACCCGCTTTCCCAGCCAGGACTCGTTCGACCAGTGGGACGCCAACTGCGGCAACGGCCGGCTGAACAACACGAACCTCACCGGAGCGGAACCCACCGACACCTCCGTCCCGGCGGACGCGTCCTTCGCGGGCGAAATGGTCTCGCACCTGGTGAGCCGGTTCGGCCCGGCCGCACGGGGCGGGGTGCCGATCTACGAACTCGACAACGAACCGGTGCTGTGGAGCTCGACCCACCGCGACGTCCACCCCCAGCCCGTGTCCGACGACGAACTGGGCAGCAAGAGCACCGCGACCGCGGCCGCCGTCAAGGCCGCCGATCCGCGGGCGGCGGTCCTCGGCCCGTCGGGCTGGGGCTACTGCGAATGGGTCGCGTCCGGGGTGGACGGGTGCGCGCCGGGCGCCGACGCCGCGGCCCACGGCGGACTCAACCTGTCCCAGTGGTTCCTGAAGAACATGAAGGACGCGGGTGACGCCGCGGGCAAGCGGCTGCTCGACTACTTCGACCAGCACTACTACCCCCAGATCAGCGGCGACAAGACCCCCGAAGCCAACGCGCTGCGGCTGCGGTCGACGCGCTCGCTGTGGGATCCCTCGTACGTCGAGGAATCCTGGATCGGCCCGAGCGGGGTCAACGCGCCACCCCTGCAGTTCATCCGCACGATGAAGAAGTGGGTCTCCCAGTACAACCCGGGCACCAAGACCGCCATCACCGAGTACAACTGGGGCGCCCTCGACGACATCAACGGCGCCCTCGCCGAAGCCGACGTCCTCGGCATCTTCGGCCGCGAAGGCCTCGATCTCGCCACCATCTGGGGCGAGCCCAAGCCCACCGACCCCGCCGCGTACGCGTTCCGGATGTACCGCGACTACGACGGAACCGGAAGCAAGTTCGGCGAGGTCAGCGTCTCGGCGGCCAGCACCGACCAGGGACAGCTCGCGATCTACGGCGCACAACGCCGTTGCGACGGCGCCCTCACGCTCATGGTGATCAACAAGACGGGCACCGACCTGGCTGCCCCGCTGTCGATCGCCGGCCTGCCCGGCAACGGCACGGCCCAGCGATTCACCTACAGCCCGGCCGATCTCGCCTCGATCGTGCGGGGCGCGGACCTGCCGGTGCACCGCGGCAGCGTCGCCGCGACGTACGCGGCGAATTCCATCACCCTGCTGGTCCTGCCGCCGCGCCGGTCCTGAGCGAGTCAGGACGTCAACGGGCGTTGATTCGGCGTCGTTCCCGGATCCCGCGAGCTGGATGGCGAGCAGGACCGCCCGACTCGAGTCGGATGTCCCCGCTGATCAAGCCGCCTACAGTGGGACCGTGGAGCTGGAACTGCGCCACCTGCGCGCGCTGGTGGCCGTGGCCGACGCGCGGAGCCTGAGCCGGGCGGCCCGGCTCCTCCACGTCTCGCAGCCCGCCCTCTCGGGGCTGCTGGGCCGGGTCGAACGATCCGTCGGCGGGGCGCTGTTCGTCCGGTCCCCCAGCGGGTGCGTGCCCACCCGGCTCGGTGCCGACGTCGTGGCCGAGGCGCGGTCCGTGCTGGCCGGGGTGTCCGCGCTGACCGAGCGGATCGGGGAACGGCGGGCGCCCGCCGGGCCGGTGCGCGTCGGCGGGTACTGCGGTTTCCTGCACCTCGCCGTGTCGCGCTGGCTGCGGGAACGGCCGTGGAGCCACGGTGTCAGCGTGCACGAGGACCCGGACGAGTCCGCCACCCTCGCCCAGCTCGCCGCCGGCCGGCTGGACCTCGCGCTGGTCTACCTGCCGCCGCTGCCCGGCGCGGTGATCCCCGAGGGCGTCGAAACGCTGGTGGTGCACCCCCGGGAGCCGGTTTTCGTCATCCTCTCCCCCGACCACCCGCTGGCCGGGACACGCGCGGTGCCGTTCGCCGGCCTCGGCGAGCACCCGTGGGCCGACGACCCGCCGGGCACCACGCGGTGGTCGGCGTACCTGCAGCGGGTGTGCCGCAGCCGCGGCGTCGCCCTCGACCAGCCGCACCGGCCGCAGTGCCTGGCGACGCTGCTGGACCTCGTCGGCGCGGGCATGGCCGTCGCACCCGCGCTGGCGACCCGCCGGGACCAGCCCGGGACCATCGCCGTGCGGGCCATCGAGGGCGCACCCCTGTGGCAGGAGCTGCGGCTGTGCTACCGGCCGGGCACGCCGGTGGCGGCGCACGCCGAGGAGATCCACGCGGCCGTCGTCGCGAGCTACGCCGGCCGGCAGGGCTGCAGTGCCGCGTTCGACACGTGGTGGCACGCGGGCGGCCGCGAGCTGCTGCCGGCCGGCTGAGCTCAGACGGTGACGCGCCAGGTGCTGTTCGGCGACGGCACCTCGAACCGCAGGGTCGAGCAGTCGTAGTCGGCCGGGCGCGGGTTCGCCGTGGGGCGCAGCGGCGAGTTCGACGGCGACGCGTCGGTCCAGCGCCCGCCGATCCGCAGCTGCAGCGAGCTCGACTCGAACACCGCGCCGCGCGCGTCCGAGCAGTAGTAGGCGTTGCCGGTGGCGGGATTGCGGGTCGAATACAGCTCGAAGATGTCCCACCCTTCGTTCAGCGAACTCTGGTCGCTGCCGCTCTGGCTGAACAGGGTGTCCCACCCGCCGGTCTTCACGTTGCGCAGCGACGCCGTCCAGCTGTTGCCCGACGAGCTGGTCCGGACCTCCTGGACGGTGTAGGCCGGGTGCCCGTTCACCGAGCTGGTGTAGGTGGCCAGGAAGGTGGAGTCGATCGGGACGACCTTCGCCGGCGACACCGAACGGCACCAGTCCCAGGCCCAGACCTGCGCGGCTTCGCCGAGCCCGTACGCGGTCACGACTTCGATGCACGAGTGCCCGGTGGGCTTCATCGTCGGGGCGTAGACGACGTCGGAGGTGTTGGAAATCCGCAGGCCCGGCGTGATGCTCTGGGTCACGACCACGCCGTCGGCGCCCGAGGACAGCTGGGGTTCCGGGCCCCAGAACGTGTGCCGCTGCGCCAGGGACGCCGGTTGGCGCAGCTGGCGGAACTTCTCGGCCATCGGCCCGGCCGCCGCTTTCGCGGCCGCGCCGGTCAGGCCGGGCACGGTGCCGCCCGGTGCCGCGGAAACCGGGACGGCCACCGCGATCGTGGTCACGAAGGCACAGCAGAGAACGGCAAGCAGCTTCCGCATCGGCGCGTCTCCCTCGTCACGGGGCGGCGGGGTTCCCGCCCACGGGGATCCGGATGCTAGGACGCGCTTTCCGTTGTGCGGCAGCGACTTTCGGCGGGTCGACGGCATCGCGGCCGGTCGGCGGGGATATGACTTCCGCCGCCGCGAAGTGTTATGACGCCGTTCGGAGCAGGCGCTGCCTTGCTTGCGGCACCTCGGATCCGGCCACGAACCCGGGGCGGTCGAGGTAGCCTGACGGCCTGTCGCTCGACCGAAGGAGATGCCGGTGGACGTTTCCTCAGCGGTACCCGAGCAGCTGCGCCCGGCGGTGACGACGTCGTCCGGGACGGTGCGGCTGGTGTTCGTGCCGCGAGTCACGCGCCTGCTGACCAAGACCTGGGCCGGCAGCCTGGCCATCCCGTTCGCGGTCGCCGGCCCGCTGCTCGTCGCCGTGGTGCTGCCCCTGGTCGCCGTCGTCTTCGGCTGGGCCGCGATGGGGCACACCGCCCTGGTGCTCGGCGGCGTCCTCGCCGCCCTCGGCCTGGTGCTGTCGGTCGTGCTGCCCTGGAGTCTGCGCTCCGACGCCCGGTGGGTCGAGCTGACCCCCGGGCCGGATCCGGCCCGGGTGCTCGTCAAGCGGCTGTCCGGGGCGACGCGGACCAGTGACCTGCGGTCGATCGCCGTCATCGACCACGTGAAGCTCGCCGAACCCGCCGGTGTCGAACTGGAACTGCGCACGGCCGACGGGACCGTCCGGGGCGCGGAGCGGATCGACGTGGACGCCCGGGCCCTGGCGGACTGGCTGGGCAGCCTGCCCGGCGTCCAGGTCGAACACCGGAAGGTCGTCGACCGGGTGAACCCGACCCGCGACCGCTGGTGGCGGAGCCCGCAGGTCGCCGCGGTGTGGAACGTCCCCGCCGACGCCGTCCCGGTGATCGCGGACGAACTCGGCGTCCGATGCGACACCTTCGTGCCCCGGGCCGCCGCCAGGAACGGCAACGTCCGGGCGATCGCCGTCTACGACCCGGACGACGTCCAGGAAATCACCGGCCAGCTCACCGCCGGCACCGTTGCGGCGTTCATGCTGCGGCGGCTGACGAGCTTCACGCTGGAGGCACGGCTGCCCACCGGCGACGACCCGCTGCTCCACCTCGTGAGGGACACCGAACTCGCCGAGCGGTACCGCACCGCGCTGCACCACCTCCGCGACCCCGGCCCGGAAACGCACCCAGCCGTCACCTTCGCGCAGTACTCGCTGGGCCAAGCCGTGCACGGCGGGCCCATTCCGGCTGCCGGCCCACCACGATGGACCCCACCACCCGACTTCGAAGCGGTCCTCGCCACCGCGATGGCCGGCCCGTTCCCCCGGCCGACCCGATACGCCTGACCGCGGGGTTCAGCTGCGGACGTGCTCGGCGGCGAAGCCGGTGAAGACGCGGTACACGTCGTCGCGGTCGAGCTCGTTCAGGATGTTGTGGCGGTCTTCGGGGAAGACGACGGCTTTCGCGTCCGGCAGCAGCTCGGCCGCCCGCAGCGCGCCGGCGGCCGGGGCGAGGTCGTCGTCCGCGCCGTGCAGCAGGAGCACCGGCAGGTCGAGCTTCGCCAGGACGGCGGCCGCCCGTGGCGCGGCTTCGCCGAGGGCGCGCAGGGTCTCCAGGCGGAGGCCGCCCTGCCAGGTCAGCGGGTCGTCGCGGATCTGCTGGGCGTAGCCGGGGTGGCGGGTCAGCTCGCCGGGGTCCTTGCGCAGGTCCCACGGGTCGATTCCGCTCGCCAGCAGCGCGACCAGGCCGCTCGACATGTCGGGCACCAGCGACGACCCGGCGAGCACCAGCGCGACCGGGCGCACCGGCAGGCGGCCTTCGCCGACGAGCAGGGCCGCGACCGTCGCGCCGAGCGAGTGCCCCGCGATCACCAGCGGCAGCCCGGGGTGCGCGTCGCGGGCGAGGCCGGTGAGGGTGGCGGCGTCGGCGAGGAGGTCGTCGACGGACTCGATCAGGACGCGTTCGCCGTCGCTGCGGCCGTGCCCGGCGTGGTCGAGCGCCCACAGCGCGAACCCGGCGCCGGTGAGCGCGTCCGCGAAGGGCTCGTAGCTGCCGATGTGCTCGCCGAGGCCGTGGAAGAACACGACCAGTGCCTTCGGTTCACGCGGTGTCCAGTGTCCATAGTGGATCCTCCCGCGGCTTCCGGTGAACTCAGCCATCGCTGCCCTCCAGTCCGTGCGCCAGGTCGGCCAGCAGGTCGTCGACGCCTTCGAGGCCGACCGACAACCGGACCAGGCCCGGGGTGACCCCGCTCGCCCGCTGCTGCTCGTCGTCCAGCTGGGCGTGCGTGGTGGAGGCCGGGTGGATCACCAGGCTGCGCACGTCGCCGATGTTGGCGAGGTGGCTGAACAGCCGCAGCCGGTCGACGAACCGCCGTCCGGCGCCGAGACCGCCCTTCAGCTCGAAGGCGACGACCGCGCCGACACCGAGCGAGAGGTACCGCTTGGCCGTATCGTGCCACGGGCTGCCGGGCAGCCCGGCGTAGTGCACCGCCTCGACGTCGGTGCGTTCGGCGAGCCACGCGGCGACCGTGTGAGCGTTCTCGACGTGCCGCTCCATCCGCAGCGACAACGTCTCGATGCCTTGCAGGAGCAGGAAACTGGTGAACGGTGATACCGCCGGGCCGAGGTCGCGGACGAGCTTCGTCCGCAGCCGAAGGGCATACCCCAGCTCGCCGAACTCCTGGCCGAAAACCAGGCCGTGGTAGCTGGGGTCCGGACGGGTCAGCTGCGGCCAGCGGTCCGGTTCGGCGGTGTAGTCGAACTTCCCGCCGTCGACGACGATCCCGCCAATACCGGTGCCGTGCCCGGAAAGGAACTTCGTCGTCGAGTGCACGACGATGTCCGCGCCGTGTTCGAGGGGCCGTGCGAGGTAGGGCGTCGGCACGGTGTTGTCGACGACCAGCGGCACCCCGGCGGTGTGCGCGACCTCGGCGACCGCGCTGATGTCCAGGACGTTGCCGCGCGGGTTGCCGACGGTCTCGGCGTACAGCGCCTTCGTCTCCGGCCGGATCGCGGCCCGCCATTCCGCCAGGTCGTCGGGATCACGCACGAAGCCGACCGAAATCCCGAGGTCGGCGAAGGTGTGGGCGAGCAGGTTGTACGTCCCGCCGTAGAGGCTCGCGGCCGCGACGACGTGGTCGCCGGCGCGGGCGATGTTCAGCAGCGCCAGCGTCGAGGCGGCCTGCCCGCTGGCCACCGCGACCGCGGCCACCCCGCCTTCGAGGTCGGCGAGCCGTTCCTCCACGACGGCGGTCGTCGGGTTGGACAACCGCGTGTAGGCGTGCGTTTCCAGGTCCCGCAACGCGAACGCTTCGGCGGCGTGGTGCGCGTCGGCGAAGGTGAACGACGTGCTCTGGTAGATCGGCGTCGCCCGGGCGCCGGTCGCCGGGTCCGGCCGGGCCCCGGCGTGGATCTGGCGGGTCTCGAACGCCGTCATCCGCGCTCCGCCAGGACATCGGACCACCAGCGCTCGGCCACTTCAGGATGCGACCGCAGCCACCCGACCAGCGCGTTCTCCCCGAAAGCCGCGTGCAGCGGGTTGTCCGCGTCCTGGCTGACGCCCCTGGCTCCGGCCGCCAGCTCCGCCGGGAGCTCCAGGGGTGCCACGACGGCGTCGAGCCGCGGCCCGAGGAAGAACGGCACGGAGAACCGTTCGACCCCGGTGGGCGGGCTGACCACGCGGTGGTGCGTCGCCTTCAGGTAGCCCCGGGTGGCGATCTCCAGCATCTCCCCGATGTTGACCACGAAGCTGCCCGGCACCGGTGTGGCGTCGAGCCAGCTGCCGTCGGCCGCCCGCACCTGCAGGCCACCGACTGCGTCCTGCTGCAGCAACGCGAGGTAGCCGTAGTCCTGGTGCGCGCCGACGCCCTGGTCCTGCTCCGCCGACGGCCGTCCCGGGTAGCGGACGATCTTGACGTGCGTGGACGCCTCTTCGTCGAACCAGGCGTCGAAGTAGCCCTCGTCCTGCCCGAGCGCCGCGGCGAGCGCACGCAGCACCTCACGGCTGACGCGCAGGGCCTCGGCCTGCCAGGCCAAGGTCGTCTCCCGCAGTCCGGGAAGCGCCGCCGGCCACTGGTTGGGACCGATCAGGCGCTGCCACGCGGGCCCACCGGGCGCGACGGGCTCCCGTTCCGGGCCGATGTCGATCTGCTCGCGCCAGTCGGGTGTGCCGCCGGTGTACTCGTAGCCGGTGCGCGTGTAGCCGCGGAACTGCGGCGAGTGGATGTTCTCGATCGCCAGCCGCTCTTCGACCGGCAGCGCGAAGAACTCCTTCGCCACGGCGAAGATCCCGGTGGTGATCTCGTCCGGGACGCCGTGCCCGACCACGTAGAAGAACCCGACCTCGTGCGCCGCGTGCCGCAGCCCGGCGAGGAACGCGGCCCGGTCGGCGGCGGGATCGCGGAAGTGCGAGATGTCGATCAGCGGCAGAGCGGCGGCCGCCCCGGGTTCGTCGATCGTCGTCACGTCCGGCAGCCTAAGGGGCCCCGGCAGGCGGGACGGGTGTTCTCACATCGCGGACGCCGCGGTCGCGTTCGTGGCCTTGGCAGACGCTCACCGGGTTGCCGGCGCGCTGGTGCGCTGGTGCGCTGGTGCGCGCCACGACCATCGCCGACCTGCTCGACCACGCGGCGCCCGCCCGCGTCGCCACCTGAAAGGACCTCCCGTGAGCGACCTCTGGCACCAGCCCCTGCGCACGCAGCAGCCAGGAAGGCATCGTGGTCAACCTGCCGAGCCTGTGGTCCCCGGTCGACGTGCCCGAGGACTGAGCCGCGGGCCCGGCCGACGAACCGCGTAGGCCAACCGAGGTAGCGGGCGCGGTATTCGATCACAAACCTTGACACCGTGCCGGAAAAGAACGTACATGGGCGAGCGAGTTCATCTCTTTCGACGGGAGCTGGTCCACTGTGCGCAAACTCGGCCGGATCACCGCGTTGCTGGCAGGCGCCGCACTCATGGCGGGCATGACGACAGGTACCAGCGCGGCGAGCACGCCGCGCAAGGCCGGACCGATCACCGTGGCCTACGTCGAGGTGAACAGCGACAGCATGCTGAACGTCGGCAAGTACGCGCTGTCCGGCGGCGGGAACGTGTTCGACATCGGCGTCATCTTCGCCGCCAACATCAACTACGACACCGCGACCAGGTCCGCGTACCTGTCCTTCAACCCGAACGTGCAGCGCGTGCTGGACAACGTGAGCACGCAGGTCCGCCCGTTGCAGGCCAAGGGCATCAAGGTGATGCTGTCGATCCTGGGCAACCACCAGGGCGCCGGTTTCGCCAATTTCCCGTCCCAGCAGGCGGCCGCGGCGTTCGCCAAGCAGCTTTCCGACGCGGTGACCAAGTACGGGCTGGACGGCATCGACTTCGACGACGAATACGCCGAGTACGGCAACAACGGCACGGGCCAGCCCAACGCGAGCTCGTTCGTGTACCTCGTCTCGGCCTTGCGGGCGGCGATGCCCGGCAAGCTGATCTCGCTGTACAACATCGGCCCGGCGGCCTCGCGGCTGTCCTACGGCGGTGTCGACATCACGTCCAAGTTCAACTACGCCTGGAACCCGTACTACGGAACCTGGGGCGTGCCGACCATCGCGCTCCCCAAGTCAGCGCTCTCGCCCGCGGCGGTGCAGATCGCCGCGACGCCCACCAGCACCGCCGCCGGCCTCGCCCGGCGGACGGTGAGCGAAGGCTACGGCGTCTACCTGACCTACAACCTCGGCGCCGGTGACTCGCACGCCTACCTCTCCAGCTTCACGAAAGAGCTGTACGGCCAGGACGCCGTGTACACGAACTGACGCCGGCCTCTCACGCCGGCGCCAGGACGAGCTTCAGCTGATCGCGTACGGGCCGAACCGGCCCCAGGCCACGATCGCGGAGAGGATGAGCAGGATCACCGGGGCGGCCAGGGCCTGGTTCTCCTTGCGGCGGATGTGGACGGCGATCGCGCCCACCATCACGATGGCCAGGCCGAGGGCCGCGATCGGGGTCAGGATCGGCGCGATCACCAGGAGTGCCGGCAGGATCAGGCCGAGTGCGCCGAGGACTTCGATCGCACCGATGCCCTTGACCGAGCCGCTGGAGTAGTCGCCGGCCCAGGCCATGCCGGCGGCGGCGAGCTTCTCCTTGGGTTGCAGCAGCTTCATCGCGCCTGCGGCCAGGAACGCGAGCGCCAGCAGGCCCGCGATGATCCAGAGTGCGACATTCATGATCTTCGGCATCTCCGATTCCGATGTGGGGCAACTGGCCGTAAGCTAGCAGCGCATGACTTGAAGCGTCAAGTCATCTGAGTTGAGCCTTCAAGTGCTCTGCGCTAGGTTTCCGTGGTACGGCTATCCGGGATGAGGCTATGGAAACGAACGAAGCTCGCTGGCTCGACGAACGGGAGCGAGAGATCTGGATTGCACTGGCAAGTCTGCTGATCCGGGTGCCGTCGGCGCTGCACGCCCAGCTGCAGCGCGACTCCGGCGTCACCTTCTTCGAGTACCAGGTGCTGGCCGGGCTGTCCGAGGCCCCGGACCGGACGCTGCGCATGAGCATCCTGGCCGTGCTCGCCGACGGCTCGCTGTCCCGGTTGTCGCACGTGGTGAAGCGGATGGAGAAGGTCGGCTGGGTGACCCGGCGGCCCGATCCCGAAGACGGCCGCTACACGCTGGCGACGCTCACCGACGCGGGCTGGGACAAGCTGGTCGACGCCGCGCCCGGGCATGTCGCCGAGGTGCGCCGGCTGGTGTTCGACCCGCTGAGCAAGGCGCAGCAGCGGCAGCTGCAGGAGATCGGCCGCCGGATCGGCGAGGCGGCCGTCGCCGCCGAACCCGAGCCCTGAGCCTGCGCACGGCTCACGCGCCGCGGGTCGGGTGGATCAGGCCCTTCGCGATCAGCCGGTTGGCCTCCCACGACTCGCGGTAGTTGGCGAAGTGGGAGCCGATGATCCGCTTGAGGTTCATCCACAGGTACCGGTTGTCGTACTGGTGCACATACCCCGACGTCGACGCGCAGGTCACGATCGTGCCGCCCTTGCGCGCGGCGTAGACCGACGCCCCGAAGGTCTCCCGGCCCGGGTGCTCGAACACGATGTCCGGGTCCTCCCCACCGGTCAGCTCCCGGATCCTCGCCCCGAACCGCTGCCACTCCTTCGGGTCCTGCTCGTGCTCGTCCTTCCAGAACCGGTAGCCCTCGGCGTTGCGGTCGATGATCAGCTCCGC
>NZ_JNYY01000033.1 GCF_000716785.1 Amycolatopsis vancoresmycina | reverse complement strand
GTGGATGAACCTCAAGCGGATCATCGGCTCCCACTTCGCCAACTACCGCGAGTCGTGGGAGGCCAACCGGCTGATCGCGAAGGGCCTGATCCACCCGACGCTGTCGAAGACCTACCCGCTGGAAGAGACCGGCCAGGCCGCCCTCGACGTGCACCGCAACGCCCACCAAGGCAAGGTCGGCGTCCTCGCCCTCGCCCCGCAAGAGGGCCTCGGCGTCCGCGACGAAGAGAAACGCGCCAAGCACCTCGAAGGCATCAACGCCTTCCGCGGCGCGTGAGCCGTGCCGGCGCCGGGAGCCGCCGGGCTCCCGGCGTCGGAAACCGCCGGGGAACAGCCGGAATCCGCCAGTTCCCTTCGCCGCGGCAGGCCGTGCGTTCGGCGCACGGTACGGGTGCTCACCCTTCCGTGACCGGACTGCGACTACGGTAGGCCCATGAGCCTTGGCGATGAACGGGAGCTTGTGCCGCTGGGAGCCGGCTTCGACGTGGCGAAGCGCGGGTACAGCCGAGCACAGGTCGACGAGCACCTCGAACGGCTGGACGCCGACCTCAAGATGCTCACCGCGGATCGGGACGCCGCCATCGCGCAGGCGGGCGACCTCGCCCGCCAGCTGGAGATCGCGCGCGGCGAGATCGCGGACCTGCGCGGGCAGGTCGACCGGCTGGCCCAGCCGCCGACGAGCGTCGAAGGCCTGTCCGAGCGCCTCCAGCGGATGCTGCGCCTGGCGCAGGACGAGTCCGCCGACACGCGGGCGCGCGCCGAAGCCGAGGCCGGGCACATCCGGGCCAAGGCCGAGACGGACGCGAGCGCCATGCGCGCCCGCTACGAGCAGCTGCTCACCGAGCTCGACCTGCGGCGCAAGGAGATGGAGGCCGAGCACCGCAAGGTCCTCGAGGACGCCCGCGCGGAGGCCAAGAAGATCACCGACGAGGCCGAGGCCGAGCGCAAGCGGCTCGACACCGAGTCGCAGGAGCGCCGCACCAAGGTCGAAGAGGACTTCGAGATCGCGATGGCCTCGCGCCGCACCGAGGCGATGCGGGTGCTGGCCGAGCAGGAGGCGGCGAGCAAGGCCGAAGCCGCCCGCCGCGTCCAGGAGGCCACGCAGGACGCCGCCGACATCCGCGCGAAGATCCTCGAAGAGGAGAAGGCGGCGAAGGCGGACATCGACCGCCGTCAGCGGGAGTCGGTCGCGGAGGCGAACAAGCGCCGTCAGGACTCGATCACCGAGGCCAACGCCCGGCTCGCCGAGGCCGCCGACGAGGCGCGGCGCCGCGTGACGACGGCCACCGAGGAGTCGAACCGGCGGATCACCCAGGCCAACGAGCGGGTCGACGCGCTGCGCAAGGTGCGCGGCGGGCTGGCCGAGCAGGTGCGCGCGGCGCGGGCGGTGCTGGCCGAGGCGCACACCGTCCTCGGCGACGAGGTCAAGGTGCCCGAGGACGTCAAGGCCGACCTGGCGCCGGGCCAGGACGCCGCCGGCGACACCGAGCAGACGGTCCGGGTGCCCGACGTCGAGGAGACGATCCGGATCCGCGCCAGCGACGTGCCGAAGCCGAAGCCCGGGGCCAAACCCGCGCCGAAGCCCGCCCCGAAGGCGGCTCCGCGGGCGAGCGGAGCGCAGAAAGCGACTGGCGAGTAACCTTCCACCCGACACGGGCGCGGACGAGCCTGCTCGGTCGGTACCGACCGGCTGTCGTCCCTGCTCACGCGGGATCACCTGGAGGTTTTGCGCATGGGTGCGGCATATCGGACCGTGGTGGTGGGCACGGACGGCTCGGAGTCTTCGTTCGCGGCGGTGGACCGCGCGGCGGCGGTGGCCGGCGACGCCGGCGCCACGCTCGTCATCGCGTGTGCGTTCTACCCGGCGAGCCAGTCGGACGTCGACAAGGCCCAGGACGTCCTCGGCGAAGAGGCGTACCAGGTCGTCGGCTCGGCGCCCGCCGAAGACACCCTGCAGTCGGCCCGGGACCGGGCCACGCGCGCGGGGGCCGGGAAGATCGACACGGTCGCGGTCAAGGGCGACCCGGTCGACTCGCTGCGGAAGGTGGTCAAGGAGCGCGAGGCCGACCTGCTGGTGGTCGGCAACCGCGGCCTGAACACGATCGCCGGCCGGATCCTGGGCTCGGTGCCGTCCGAAGTGGCCCGCAAGTCCGGCGTGGACGTGCTGATCGTCCACACGACCTGACGTGACCGATCCGAGCGAGGAGCTTCAGCAGCGGCTCGAACGCGTCCTGCTCGGCGGCAGGCGGAAGTACACCCGGCTCGAAGTGGCGGAGAAGGCCGGCGTGCCCGACGAGCGGTCACGCCGGCTGTGGCGCGCACTGGGGTTCGCGACCGTGCGCGACGACGAGGTGGTCTTCACCGACGCGGACGTCGAGGCCATGCGGACCGCCGACCAGCTGGTGCAGTCCGGGCTGATCGACCCGAGCATCGAGGTGCCGGTGACGCGCGCGCTCGGCCAGCACCTGTCGCGGCTGGCCGAGTGGCAGGTCGACATGCTGTGGGAGCTGATCCGGGAGCAGCCGGAGCTGGGCCGCAGCGAACGCCAGGTGACCCGCCTGGTCGACCGGCTGCTGCCCGAGCTCGAGCGGGTGCAGAACTTCGTCTGGCGCCGGCACCTGGCGGCGTACGCGGGCCGGGCGTTCGCCGCGGCGGGCGACAACGTCGAGGCCCGCACCGAGGTGGTCGGGTTCGTCGACATGGTCGGCTACACGCGCCTGACCCGCCAGATCGGCGAGGACGAGCTGAGCCGGGTCCTGGACGCGTTCGAGACCCTGGCGACCGAGGTGATCGCCGAGCACCACGGCCGGGTGGTGAAGATGATCGGCGACGAGGTCCTGTTCGTGGCGGACTCCCCGGTCGACGCGGCGGAGATCGCCCTGACGCTGACCGAACGCACCTCGGCGGACGAGACCCTGCCGGCGGTCCGCGCGGGCATGGCTTCGGGCCGGATCCTGTCGCGGTTCGGCGACGTCTACGGCTCGGTGGTCAACCTGGCGGCCCGCCTGACCTCGGTGGCCCGCCCGGGCACGATCCTGGTCGACCGCGAGCTGGCGGCCCAGCTCGCGGAGGAGGAGGCGTACGAGCTGCGCGCCCGCAGGCCGGTGACGGTCCGCGGCTACAACCGCCTCCGCCCGGCGGCGCTGCGCCGGGCCCAGGAGGCACCGACGGGAATGTTCGCGAGCTCGCAACAGCTGGCGGCGGAGATGCTGGGCCTGACGGACCCGGCCCCGGCCGCGCCGAAGGAGACGCCCGGAAGCGACGAGGCCACCCCGCGCCCCCGCCGCCGACGACGAGGCCGCTTGCTCTGAACGCACCCAGCCACCGGCGGGCCGCACGGCGGGAGCCGCTCCTCAACGCGGCCGACCGGATGCAGCCACCCGCCCCTCACCGCCGCCGGGCGGGGGCGGCCTCGCTGAGCGGCCCGCCCTTCTCCCCGGTCGGTAGACTCCCCTGCATTCGCGTGACGGTGGGAGGTGCGCGTGGCAGGGCACTACGTCGATGTCGACGGGGCGGCGGGGACTCGCCCACAGCCGGCCGCCGTCTTCCTCTCCTACGCCCGGGAGCCCGGCGATCCCGCCCACGAGGAATCCGTCCTCCAGCTCTGGACGTTGCTGCGGTCCTGCGGGGTCGACGCCCGCCTCGATCGCGGCGAGGCTCAACAGCGCCGGGACTGGGCCTTGTGGCGAGGACAGCAGATCCGGGAAGCCCGCTACGTTCTGGTCATCGCTTCACCCGCCTACCGCCGCAGTGCCGAGGGGCGCGGCGACGCGAGCGAAGAACGGGGCGTCCAATGGGAGGCCCGGCTCATCCGTGACACCTTCTTCGCCGACCCGCACGCCGTGCACCGGTTCATCCCCGTCGTCCTGCCCGGGCAGAGCAAGGACGGTGTGCCGGACTTCCTGGGCCCGGACACCGCGGACGTGTACACCGTCTCGGCCTTCACCGTCGAAGGCGCGGAGCCGCTCCTGCGGCTGCTCACCGACCAACCCGAGATCCTCGAGCCGCCGCTGGGGCCGGTGCCGGACCTGAAACCGCGGCCCGTAGCACCGGCGGCGGCGCCGCGGCGGCCTCCTGCCACCCACGTGCACAACGAGGCCCGTGACGTCAGCGGCTTCCTGCTCCAGGTCGGGAACGTCGGATCGATGACCGTCCCCGGCCCGGCCGCCGCGCCCCGCGTGGCGGTCGGTGACGGGGCCGATTCGCGGGCGAGGCGAACCTTCGAGGATGCCTGGCAGCGGGCCGGGGGGCGGTTGGGCGAGCCCGCTGGCCCGGCCGTCCGGGAGGGACCCGGGTTCGTCCAGCACTTCACCGGCGACGCCGTGATCTGCGCCGTGACCGGCAAGCAGGCCGTCGCCGTCGCCGGGCCCGTGTGGGACGACCTCTCGGGCCTGCCGGGTTTTCCTTCCGGTCCCGGGTTCCCGACCATGGACTACGTCGAGGGGGCCGCCCCCGTCGTCGACCTCGACGGCGGGACGTGGAAAGCCGGTGTGCTGCTCCGCGACCCCGAACCGCGGTGGCATCCCCGGCCGCGGCTCGACATGGTGGCCCGGAAAGCCTTCCAGCTGCCGATGGCCGGGCTTGCGGACCTGACCGTGCGGGCCATCGCGACCCTGCCGTGGCAGCTGGACGACGACCTCGAAATCACCGGCCTGACCCGGAAGCTGATCGAGTCGGCCCTGCCCCAGGCCGAAATCACCGCGCAGATACCGGCCCTGTCCCAGCGGCGGGGCAGGCCACAGTCCTGGCTCCGGTGGGCGCTCGCGAGCGGGCCGGACATCCGCCAGACCGGCCGTGACGCCCGGTACGACCACACCGGCGACGACGACGTCCGCGCGGTCGCGCGGATCATGCTGTCCACCGGCCCGACGCCCGTGATCACCGTTTGCGTCGAGTTCCAGACCACGCTGCGGATCACCGCGAACGAGGTCGTGGACCTGTGGACGGCGGCGTGGGACACGGCGGCCGTCGTGGTGCCGCGCGCCCTCGTGCCCGATCCCGCGAACGCCGTCCTGCTGGGCCCGCCGACGGTGGAACTGCACGTCGAGGCCGATGTTGCGGAGGCGGTCGACCTGTCGGTGTTCGGCAAGCCGGCGGGCCGGCCGGGCCTGCTGGGCGCGGCCACCGTGATCGCGCCGATCGGGTTCGGCCGCACCGAGCGGCGGGCCTGGGCCGCCAAGGCCCTCACCCGCCTGGCCCGCGGCTGGGGCTTCGTCGAAGCCGAAGAATCCGATCTCGGCTGAGCTCAGGCGTCGAAGTCGACCGTGAGGGTTTCCGACACGGGGTACGACTGGCAGGTCAGCACGAACCCCGCCGCGACCTCCGCCTCCTCCAGCGCGAAGTTGCGCCGCAGGTCGACCTTGCCCTCCGTCACGCGGGCGCGGCACGTCCCGCACACGCCGCCCTTGCACGCGAACGGCAGGTCCGGGCGGAACTTCTGGGCCCCGTCGAGCACCGACGACGAGCGCGGCAGCGTCATCGGGGTCGAGCGGCCGTCCAGGACCACCGACACCTCCGACGACTCGCCCGCCACCGCCGGGTCGAGGTGTTCCACCGGCGCCGGGGGCGTGTCCACGTAGAACAGCTCCTGGTGGATCCGCGCGCGGGGCACGTCCAGCGACGTCAGCAGCTCCTGCGCGCCCGACACCATCTCGAACGGACCGCACAGCCACCAGTGGTCCACGGAATCCACCGGCACCAGCGTGGCGAACAGCGTGCGCAGCTTGGGCACGTCCAGGCGGCCGGTGAACAACTCCGCCTCGCGCGGTTCGCGCGAGAGCACGTGGATCAGCTCCAGCCGCGACGGCGCCCGGTCCTTCAGGTCCGCCAGCTCGTCCGCGAACATCACCGTGTCCGTGCGGCGGTTGCCGTAGAGCACCGTCACCGTCGCGTCCGGGGTGTCCAGCAGGGACGCCACGATCGACAGCACCGGCGTGATGCCCGAGCCCGCGGCGATCAGCACGTGGTGGCCGCCCGCGGACAGGTCCGGGGTGAACGAACCGGTCGGCGGCGCGACCTCGATCGTGTCGCCCGGGCGCACCTCGCCGACCAGCCACGCCGAGAACAGCCCGTCCGGCACCAGGCGGACGCCGACCCGCGGCGGGGCGCCGGCCGGGGCGCAGATCGAGTACGACCGGCGCTCGTCACGGCCGTCGACCGAACGCCGCAAGGTCAGCGACTGGCCCGGTTTGAACGCGTATTCCGAAGCCAGCGCGGGAGGCACGTCGAACGTCACCGCGACCGCGTCATCGCACAGCCGCTCGACGCCCGCCACCTTGAGCGAGTGAAACGCCGCCACTTTCAGATCTCCTTGACGTGCTCGAACGGCTCCAGGCACGCGCGGCAGCGCCGCAGCGCCTTGCACGCCGTCGCGCCGAAACGGGACTGCTCTTCGGTGTCCGCCGACCCGCACAGGGGACAGCGGACCGCCGACACCGGCGCCGACAGCGTCAGCGGGATCGGCCCCAACCGCCGCGGCGCCGCACCCGGCGGCGCGATGCCGGCCGCGGCCAGCTTTTCCCGTCCGGACGACGAGATCCAGTCCGACGTCCACGCCGGCGCCAGCTGCGTCCGGATCTCGACGTCGGGGAACCCCGCCGCGAGCAGGGCGTGCTCCAGGTCGTCGCGCATGGTGTCCATCGCCGGGCAGCCGGTGTAGGTCGGCGTGATCGCGACGACGACGCGGCCGTCCTCTTCGGACACCGAGCGCAGCACGCCCAGGTCCGCCAGCGTCAGCATCGGCAGCTCCGGGTCGGTGACCGTCGCGGCCACCGCGGCGGCGGTCACCACTTCGCGTCCGGCATCGCCCGGGCGACGCTCTGCAGCTCCGCCAGCACGTACCCCAGCTGCTCGGTGTGGACGCCGTCGCGGCCGGTCCGGCCCGAAACGCCGGCCAGTTCACCCGAGGACGGCCGCACCAATGTCGCCGCGGCGAGCGCCTGGTCCAGGACCGCGTCGAACTCCGGCCGCAGCGAAGCCGCGTCGACGAGCTCCACCGGGTGCGTGCGGAACAGCTCCCCCACGTACGGCCAGACCGCGTCGAGCCCCTCCTGCATCCGCTCGTGCGACAGCGGTGTCCCGTCGCCGAGGCGGACCAGCCACTGCGCCGCGTAGTCGCGGTGGTAGGTCAGTTCCTTGACGCCCTTGTCCGCGATGGCCGCCAGCACCGGGTCCACCGACGCTTCGAGGCGCTGGAACAACGCCAGCCGCCAGGTCGAGAACACGAACAGCCGGGCGATCAGGTGCCCGAAGTGGCCGCCGCCCAGTTCGGCGAGCCGGACGTGGCGGAACTCGTGCTCCGCGCGCTGGAACGCGTAGGAGTCCTCCGAGCGGCCGGAGCCGTCGGCCTTGCCGGCCCTGGCCAGCAGCAGCCGCGCCTGGCCCAGGAGGTCCAGTGCGATGTTCGCGATGGCGACCTCGTCCTCCAGCTCGGGGGCGTTGGTGCACCACTCCTGCAGCCGGTGGGAGAAGATGAGCGCGTCGTCGCCGAGCATCAGGCAGTACGCGGCCAGCGCGGCACCGTCCACACCGGACGGGACCGAAGTGTCCACTCCGGACAGCGGGTCCTCGAAGCCGGTGCCGAACGCCCAGCGGGCGTCGTTCTCCTCGGTCAGCGACTCGTAGACGTTGTCGAAGCTCATATGTGCGGCACCTCCTCGGGGATGTCGTAGAACGTCGGGTGCCGGTAGACCTTGTCGCCGCTGGGCGCGAAGAACGGGTCCTTCTCGTCCGGGGACGACGCCGTGATGTCCGCAGCGCGCACGACCCAGATCGACACGCCCTCGTTGCGGCGGGTGTAGAGGTCACGCGCGTGGTGCAGCGCCATCCGGTCGTCGGCGGCGTGCAGCGATCCGACGTGCACGTGGTTCAGGCCGCGCTTGCCGCGGACGAACACCTCGTACAGCGGCCAGTCGTGCTTGATCGGGCCCGGCGCGGCGGGGACGCCTTCGAGGGGGACGGCCCCGTGGCCGCCCTCGGCGGTCAGCTCGGTCACTTGCGCTCCTTCTTTCCGGCGTGCGCGACGGCGGCTTCGCGGACCCAGGCGCCGTCCTCGTGGGCGCGGCGCCGGTGCGCGATCCGCTGCGCGTTGCACGGGCCGTTGCCCTTCAGGACGTTCTTGAACTCGTCCCAGTCGACGGCGCCGAAGTCGTAGTGCCCGCGCTCGGCGTTCCACTTCAGGTCGGGATCCGGGAACGTGACGCCGAGGGCCTCGGCCTGCGGCACCGACATGTCCACGAACCGCTGGCGCAGCTCGTCGTTGGTGTGGCGCTTGACCTTCCACGCCATCGACTGCGCGGTGTTCGGCGAATCGGCGTCCGGCGGCCCGAACATCATCAGCGACGGCCACCACCAGCGGTTCACGGCCTCCTGGACCATCTCCCGCTGCTGCTCGGTGCCCTTCATCATCGTCATCAGCAGCTCGTAGCCCTGCCGCTGGTGGAAGGACTCCTCCTTGCAGATCCGGATCATCGCCCGCGCGTACGGCCCGTAGGACGACCGGCACAGCGGCACCTGGTTGCAGATCGCCGCGCCGTCGACCAGCCAGCCGATCACGCCGACGTCGGCGAAGGTCAGCGTCGGGTAGTTGAAGATCGACGAGTACTTCTGCTTGCCGGTGATCAGCTTGTCGGTCAGGTCGGCCCGGTCCGCGCCCAGCGTCGCCGCCGCGGAGTACAGGTAGAGCCCGTGGCCGGCCTCGTCCTGGACCTTGGCCAGCAGGATCGCCTTGCGCCGCAGCGACGGCGCCCGCGTGATCCAGTTGCCTTCGGGCTGCATGCCGATGATCTCCGAGTGCGCGTGCTGCGCGATCTGCCGGATCATCGTCTTGCGGTAGCCCTCGGGCACCCAGTCGCGCGGCTCGATGCGCTGGTCGCGCTCGATGGTGTGCTCGAAGTGCTCTTCCAGCGAGACGGTGGCGGTCACGGCTGCTCCTTCGAAACCAGCGTCAGGACGTCGTACTTGGCCACCGACTCGCCCTCGGCGTTGGTGACGTCGGCGTCCCAGCGGACCTCGCCGTACTCCTGGTCGATCCGCGGGGTGATCTGCTTGGCGGTCAGCGTCACCGTGAGCGAGTCGCCGACCTTGACCGGCGTCAGGAAGCGGAGGTTCTCCAGGCCGTAGTTGGCCAGCACCGGGCCCGGCTCGGGCGAGACGAACAGGCCCGCGGCGAAGGAGACGACCAGGTAGCCGTGCGCGACGATCCCGCCGAACAGCGGGTTGGCCGCGGCCGCCTCGGGGTCGGTGTGCGCGTAGAACGTGTCGCCGGTGAACTCGGCGAAGTGGTCGACGTCTTCCTGGGTGACCGTGCGCGGCCCGGCGACGACCGAGTCACCGATCTTCAGCTCGGCCAGGGACTTCCGGAACGGGTGGACACCCTCGGCACGCGGCGCGCCGGCGACCCAGCGGCCGGTCACCGCGGACAGCACCGCGGGCGAGCCCTGCACGGCGGTGCGCTGCATGTGGTGCAGCACGCCCCGGATGCCGCCCATCTCCTCGCCGCCGCCCGCGCGGCCCGGGCCGCCGTGGACCAGCTGTGGCATCGGCGAGCCGTGCCCGGTGGACTCCTTCGCGTCCTCGGCGTCGAGCACCAGCAGGCGGCCGTGGAACGGCGCCGCGCCGAGCACGACCTCGCGCACGAACTCCTTGTCCGCGCTGACCACGGACCCGGCCAGGCTGCCGCCGCCGCGGGCGGCGAAGTCGACGACCTGCTCGGTGGACGTGTACGGCATCAGCGTCGAGACCGGGCCGAACGCCTCGACCTCGTGCGGCTCGGAGCGCTCGGGGTCGGCCTTGAGCAGCACCGGCGAGATGAACGCGCCGCGCTCGGCGTCCGCGTCCACGACGTCGACCTTCTCCGGGTCGCCGAACACGACGCTGCCGGCGTCGAGCAGCGCCTTCAGCGACCGCCGGACCTCTTCGCGCTGCTCCAGGCTGGCCAGCGCGCCCATCCGGACGCCTTCGGACGCCGGGTTGCCGACCGTCACCTTCGCCAGCCGCTCAGCGGCGGCCGCGGCGACGTCGTCCAGCAGCTCCGCCGGGACGAACGCGCGGCGGATGGCGGTGCACTTCTGGCCCGCCTTGACCGTCATCTCGGTGGTCAGCTGCTTGACGAACAAGTCGAACTCGGTGGTCCCGCGAACCGCGTCCGGGCCCAGGATCGAGCAGTTCAGCGAGTCGGCCTCCGCGTTGAACCGGACCGCGTTGCGCACGATCGCCGGGTGGGTCCGCAGCTTCTGGGCCGTCGACGCCGACCCGGTGAACGACACCAGGTCCTGCGCGGTGACGTGGTCGAGCAGGTCGCCGACGCTGCCCGCGACGAACTGCAGCGAGCCCTCCGGCAGGATGCCGGACTCGACGATCAGCTCGACCAGCCGCGCGGTCAGGTACGCGGTCGAGCTGGCCGGCTTGACCAGGCTCGGGACGCCGGCCAGGAACGCGGGCGCGAACTTCTCCAGCGGCCCCCACACCGGGAAGTTGAACGCGTTGATCTGGACGGCGACACCCCGCAGCGGGGTCGCGATGTGCTGGGCGACGAACGTGCCCCCGCGGCTGAGCGGCTCGACGTTGCCCTCGACGTAGACCGTGTCGTTGGGCAGCTCGCGCTTGCCCTTCGAGCCGTAGCTGAACAGGACGCCGATGCCGCCGTCGATGTCGAACTTCGAGTCCCCGAGGGTGGCACCCGTGCGCGCGGAGAGGGCGTACAGCTCCTCGCGGTGTTCACGCAGGTGGGAGGCCAGGGCCTTGAGCAGCGCCGCACGCTGGTGGAACGTCAGCTCGCGCAGGGCCGGGCCGCCGACGCGGCGGCCGTACTCGAGGGCCGCGGCGAAGTCGACGCCCGCCGACGAGATCCGGGCGACCTCCTCGCCGGTGGCCGCGTCGTGCAGCGGGACGCCCTCGTCCGCCGCCGTGTGCCAGCTCCCGGAGACGTAGCTGCGCAGCAGTGCCATCAGGTCCCTCTCGCCGAATTACCTACCGGACGTTCAGTTAATCGCATGGTAGCCGCCGGACCCGAAGATCGGAAGGGCCGGGCGCTTGACACCGGCGTGGACCACTGCCTTTACTGAGCGGCACCGCCAAGTGACCGTCCATTCGGTAAGTCCGCACGGAGCAGGAATGACCAACGCAGCGCACACCATGTTCGCCGCCGACGAGGCCTCGCGCGCACTGGGCATCGAACTCGTCGAAGCGAGCGACGGCCGCGCGGTGGCCACCATGACGATCACCCGCGAGATGGTCAACGGCCACGACATCGCCCACGGCGGGTACATCTTCCTGCTGGCCGACACGGCGTTCGCGCTCGCCTGCAACACCCACGGCCCCGCGACGGTCGCCGCGGGCGCCGACATCTCCTTCGTCGCGGCCGGCCGGCTCGGGGACCACCTCGTCGCCACGGCCACCGAGCGCACCCGCTACGGCCGCAACGGCATCTACGACGTCACGGTGCACCGGGAGACCCCCGGCGGGCCCGAGGTCGTCGCCGAATTCCGCGGCCGCAGCCGCGTCCTCTCCGCGAAACGGGACTGACCATGATCGAGACGGACATCGGCGCGGACGAGCTGGCCGCCCTCCAGCTGGAACGTCTGCAGTGGACACTCCGGCACGCCTACGCGAACGTGCCCGCCTACACGCGGAAGTTCGACGAAGCCGGCGTCCACCCGGACGACTGCAAGGAACTGGCCGACCTGGCGAAGTTCCCGTTCACCACCAAGCAGGACCTGCGCGAGAACTACCCGTTCGGGATGTTCGCCGTGCCGCAGGACCAGGTGCGGCGCATCCACGCCTCCAGCGGCACCACCGGCAAGGCCACCGTCGTCGGGTACACCGAGCAGGACATCGACACCTGGGCGACGGTGATGGCCCGCTCGATCCACGCCGCGGGCGGGCGGCCGGGGCACAAGGTGCACGTCGCGTACGGCTACGGCCTGTTCACCGGCGGTCTCGGCGCGCACTACGGCGCCGAGAAGCTCGGCTGCACGGTGATCCCGGCGTCGGGCGGGATGACCGCGCGGCAGGTGCAGCTGATCACCGACTTCCGGCCCGAGGTCATCATGGTGACGCCGTCCTACATGCTGACGCTGCTCGACGAGTTCGAGCGCCAGGGCGTGGATCCGAGGGCCAGTTCGCTGAAGGTGGGCATCTTCGGCGCCGAGCCGTGGACCGAGCAGATGCGCGCGGAGATCGAAGAGCGGTTCGCCCTCGACGCCGTCGACATCTACGGGCTGTCGGAGGTGATGGGGCCGGGCGTCGCGCAGGAGTGCGTCGAGACGAAGGACGGCCTGCACATCTGGGAGGACCACTTCTACCCCGAGGTGATCGACCCGTACTCCGAAGCCGTCCTCGGCGGCGGCGAGACCGGCGAGCTGGTGTTCACGTCGCTGACCAAGCAGGCGCTGCCGATCATCCGCTACCGCACCCGGGACCTCACGGCCCTTTCGCCGGGTACGGCACGGCCGGCGTTCCGGCGGATGGCCAAGGTCACCGGGCGCACCGACGACCTGATCATCCTGCGCGGGGTCAACGTCTTCCCGACGCAGATCGAGGAGATCGTGCTGCGCACGGCCGGGCTGAGCCCGCACTTCCAGCTCGTCCGGTCCACCCGCGGGCGGCTCGACCACCTGACCGTGCGGGTGGAGGCGCGTCACGACGCCTCTTCGGCCGCGCGGGAGGACGCCGCGGCTTCGCTGGTTTCGCAGGTGAAGGACGGCGTCGGCGTCACCGTGTCGGTGGACGTCGTCGACCCGGACACCCTCGAGCGGTCCATGGGCAAGATGCGGCGGATCGTCGACCAGCGGGACAAGCCGTGACGACCCCGCGGCGCGGGCGGCCCGGCTACGACCTCGAATCGCTGCTGCAGGTGGCGGTGAAGCTGTTCAACGAGCGCGGCTACGACGGCACGAGCATGGAGGACCTCTCCCGCAAGCTCGGCATCACGAAGTCGGCGATCTACCACCACGTGCCCAGCAAGGAGGAACTGCTGCGGCTGGCGGTCGACCGCGCCCTGGACGGGCTGTTCGAGGTGGCTGCTTCGACCGACCAGCTGGACGGGCGGGCGATCGACCGGCTGGAGCACCTGGTGCGCGGCAGCGTGCTGGTGCTCGCGGACCGGCTGCCGTTCGTGACGCTGCTGCTGCGCGTGCGCGGCAACACGAAGGTGGAGCGGGCGGCGCTGGCCCGCCGCCGCGAGTTCGACCGGCTGGTGACGGACCTGGTGAAGCAGGCGGCGGCGGAGGGCGACATCCGCCCCGACGTCGACCCGGCGGTGACGGCCCGGCTGGTGTTCGGCATGGTCAACTCGCTGATCGAGTGGTACCGGCCGCGGCGCGGCTCAGCGGCGGCGGAGGTCGCGGACGCGGTGTGCAAAGTGGCCTTCGAGGGCCTGCGCACCGGCTCGTGAGTGGTAAGACGAGTTAGAACTCGCCTTACCACTCACGAGGGGTCAGTCCTCGGCGGTCTGGGGTGGGCGGCCCGCCTGCCACAGCAGGGCCTCGCGCAGCTGGCCGATGAGCCGCTCGTCGTCCGCTTCGGACGGGTCGACGCCCAGCGGGATCCAGCGTTCCGACACCTTCTCGCCGTGGTCGTAGCTGGTGATCACGATTCCCGAGTACGACAGGGACTCTTCGTCCGCGCAGTCGCCGCCGGGCAGGGGTTCTTCGGCTTCGAAGCCGTCGTCGAAGCTGACGTGGCGATGCTGCAGGCGGACGCTCACCCAGCGTCCGGCCGGCCGGATCGGCGCGTCTTCTTCGTTCATCTGCTCCTACCCCCGGTCGCGGGTCCCTGCCGTCTCGTCGCATCCGGGTGCCGGGAAGTTACCGGCCGGTTGTTCCGGTTGCGTAACGACAAAGGTTGGCGCGAAACACCCCCTGCCCGCCACCGGAGCCACTCTTTTGACACCGGGTCAACTGCTTGTTGACAGCGTGCCGGTCCCCCGCGAGGCTGAGCGGATGACGAGTGGGACCCGGCCCCGGCGCCGCCGGCTCGAACCGGCCGAGCGGCGCGCCGAGATCCTCGCCGCCGCCCGGCACCTGTTCGGGGCGGGCAGCTACGCCTCGGTGTCCACTTCGGACATCGCCGAGGCGGCCGGGGTGGCCCGCCCGCTGATCAACCACTACTTCGGCGGGAAGCGCGAGCTGTACCTCGAAGTGGTGCGGCAGATGATGATCGTGCCCGCGCCGGTCACCGAAGCCCTGCCGGACACCACGATGGAGCAGCGGCTGGCGATCGGCGTCGAGCGGTGGATCGAGGTCGTGGACCGCAACCGCGACGCGTGGCTGACCGTGATCGGGCCGGAGGCGGCCGGGCGCGACCCCGAGATCGAGCGGATCATGCGCGAGGCCGACGAGGTGGCCGCCGACCGGGTCCTGGAGGCCGCGCTGATGACCGGCGTGACCGAGGGCCGCGAAGAGCTGCGCGCGATGATCCGGTCGTTCGGCGGGATGCTGCGCGCGGCGTCGCGGGAGTGGCTGATCCGCGGCGCGCTGGACCGCGCGGCGCTGCGCACCTTCCTCACCGATTCGCTGCTCAACCTGCTGAAGCTCACCTACCCGGCGGTGCTTGCCGAGCGGCGCGGTAGCGACGGGCGAACGCCGCCGGCGTCATCCCGGTCCAGCGCTTGAACGCGTGGATGAAGCTCGACGCCTCGGCGTACCCGAGCCGGTAGGCGACGTCCTCGACCGATAGCACGCCGGTGTCGAGCAGCTCTTCGGCGAGCGTCTGGCGGACCTCGTCGACCAGCGCCCGGTAGCTGGTGCCCGCCTCGGTCAGGCGGCGGCGCAGGGTGCGCGTGCTCAGTGACAACCGGCGGGCGATCTCGTCCATCCCGGCGTCGACCCCGCCGAGCCGGACCAGGCGTTCGCGCACCTGCTGCGAGATTCCCGAACGCTGCCGGCGACGGGCGACGAGCGCTTCGCACTGCGCGGCGCACAGGGCGACGGTCTGGTCGTTGGCCTGCGGCAGCGGCCGGGTCAGCAGCGCCGGGTCGAGCGTGGCTCGGCAGGCGTCGGCACCGAAGCGCGGGCGCACGCCGAACGCGGCCACGTACGGCTCCGGCGTGGCCGTTTCGTGCCGGAAGGTCAGTTCGTCCAGGGCGATCTCGGGCAGCAGGTCGCGCATGACCGCGAAGATCGCGGCCAGGTCGCGCAGCACGAGGAAGCGGGCGACGTCGGCGGGCACGCGGCTGTCGTCGAGCTCCAGCGTCAGCCGGTCACGGCCGAGGACGACGTGCGGGATGCAGAACGCGAAGCTCAGGTCGAAGTAGCGGAGCGCGAACAGCATCGCGTCGCGCAGCGTCGGGCTGCTGATGCAGGCGAACCCGAAGATGCCGAAGGTGGTGACGCGGTAGCGGCGGCCGAGCTCCAGCGCGGTCCCGTCCGAACCGTCCAGTGCGGCCAGCGCCCGGACGACGGCCAGCTCCTGGCGCGCGTCGACCTGGACGGCCGGATCGGCGAGCAGCTCCGGCGTGAGGGTGGTCGCGGCCAGGAGTTGCGCGGACGGCAGGCCGCGTCCGGCGGCGAACCGGGTCATCAGCTCGATGCTCGCGGTGCCGCGCGGGAAGTCCCAGTCCCCGACGGCGGGCGCGGCGAGCTCGGCCATGGCCGGAATTCTGGATCACGGGCGGAGAAGGTGTCCAATCGAGGACCGGAACTGTCCGGGGTGGTCGTTAGGGTGACGGCGTGGAGACGTTGAGCAGGCGCGCCCTGAACCGCGCCACGCTGGAGCGCCAGCTGCTGCTGCGCCGGGCGGAGATGTCCGCCTTCGACGCGGTGGAGCACCTGGCCGGGCTCCAGGCGCAGGCGCCGTTCCCGCCGTACTTCGGGCTGTGGTCGCGGCTCGAAGGATTCCGTCCGTCGGAGCTGGCAGAGCTCCTGGAAAGCCGGCGCGTGGTCCGGATCGCCCTGATGCGCGGCACGGTCCACCTGGTGACGGCGGCGGACGCGCTGGCGTGGCGGCCGGTGGTGCAGCCGCTCTACGACCGCGACCTGAGGACGAACACGCAGCACGCGCGGGCGCTGGCCGGCCTCGACCACGCCGCGGTCGCGTCGGCGGCCCGGGAACTGCTGGCGGCGTCGGCGTTGTCGAGCACGGCACTGGGCGCCGAGCTGGCGCGCACCTGGGACGTCCCGGCAGCCTCCCTGACCCACCTGGCCCGCGGCCGGCTGCCGCTGGTGCAGACGCCGCCGCGGGCGATCTGGGGCAAGGCGGGCCAGACGACGTACGCGTGCCTGGACGAGTGGGTGGGCGCTCCCCTGCCGCCGCCTTCGCCCGCTTCGCTGATCTCGCGGTACTTGCGCGCCTTCGGCCCGGCGACGGTGGCGGACGTCCAGACGTGGGCGGGCATCACGCGGCTGGGCGAGGTGGCCGCGTCGATGGACCTGCGGCGCTACCGCGATCCGGACGGCCGCGAGCTGCTGGACCTGCCGGAGCTGACGGTGCCGGACGAGGACGTCCCGGCCCCGCCGCGGCTGCTGGGGCCGTTCGACCAGACGATCCTTTCGTACGCGGACCGGACGCGGGTCATCACCGACGACCACCGCAAGCGGGTGATCACGCAGAACGGCCTGGTCAAGGGCACGCTGCTGGTCGACGGGCAGGTGCGCGGCTGCTGGGAGATCCAGGCGTCGAAGAAGGCGGCGGTGATCGGGCTGTCGCCGTTCGAGAAGCTGCCGAAGCGGGCTTCGGCGGCGTTGGAGAAGGCGGCGGGGGAACTGGTGCGGTGGGCCGAGCCGGGGTCGGCGACGCACGAGGTGCGCGTCCACCCGGCGGGTTGAGCTGGCCGGAATTCTCGATTGTGTGACCGCTCGTGGCCTGTTGTCACAGGCGTCCGGTGCGTAGCTTTTCCCGCATGAGCAGTGCGGCGAAGGGGCCATCGGTGCTGATCGTGGGCACCGGATTCGGCGGCATCGGGACGGCCATCGAGCTGAAGCGCGCGGGGTTCACCGACTTCACGATCCTGGAGAGCGCCGCCACGGCCGGCGGGGTCTGGCGGGACAACACCTATCCGGGCGCGGCCTGTGACATCCCCTCGCCGCTCTACTCCTTCTCGTACGAGCCGAACCCGCGCTGGCCGAAGCGGTTTTCGCACCAGCCGGACATCCTCGCCTACTTGCGGCGCATCATCACGAAGTACGGCCTGGAGCGGCACATCCGGTACCGGACCGAGGTCACCGGAGCCGCGTTCGACGAAACGCGCGGTCTCTGGCGGGTCGAGACGAAGGACGGGCAAACCTACGAGGCGAACGTCTTCGTGCCCGCCGTCGGGCAGCTGTCGCGGCCGGTGCTGCCCGCCATCCCGAACCGCGAGAGGTTCGCCGGCGACGCGTTCCACTCCGCGCGGTGGGACCACGGTGTCGACCTGACCGGGAAGCGCGTCGCCGTGATCGGGACCGGGGCCAGTGCCGTGCAGTTCGTGCCCGAGCTGCGGAAACGGGCCCAGCACGTCACCGTCTTCCAGCGCACGCCGCCGTACGTCATGGCGAAGTCCGACCCGAGCTACCGGCGGTGGCAGCACTGGCTGTTCGAGCACCTGCCGCCCACGCAGCTGCTCGGCCGGCTGCGGATCTTCCTGCTCGCCGAGTACGCCACCTACGCGATGACGCGCCACCCGGTGCTGGCGAAGATGTTCGAGCTGCGGACCGCGCAGCTGCGGCGCCGCCACATCAAGGACCGCGAGCTGCGCGCGAAGCTGACGCCGGCCTATCCCCTGGGCTGCAAGCGGATCCTGTTCACCAACGACTACCTGCCCGCGCTGGCCCAGCCGGACGTCGACGTCGAGACGCGGCGGATCCGCGAAATCACCGAGAAGGGCGTGCGGGTCGAGGACGGCACCGAGCTCGAGGCGGATGTCCTGATCTACGGCACCGGGTTCGCCGCGACGGAGTTCCTCCACCGGATGGACGTGCGCGGCCTCGGCGGGCGGTCGCTGCAGGAGGAGTGGTCCGGTGGCGCGCGGGCGTACCTGGGCATCACCGTGCCCGGCTTCCCGAACCTGTTCTGCGTCTACGGGCCGAACACGAACCTCGGCGCCGGGTCCATCATCTACATGATCGAGCGCCAGGCGCGGTACATCCGGCAGGCGGTGGAGCAGCTCGCGCGACCCGGCGTGTCCTACCTGGACGTCCGGCCGGAGGTGGAGGAGCGGTACGACCGCGAGGTGCAGCGGCGGCTGGGCAGGAGCGTGTGGAGCGCCTGCACGAGCTGGTACCGCCAGGCCGACGGCCGGGTGACGACCAACTGGCCGGGCCTGGTCACCGAGTACGACCGCCGGACGCGGCGGCTCGACGTCGCCGACTACCGGGTGGTGGCGTGATGGACTACGACGTCCTGGTGATCGGCTCGGGGTTCGGCGGCAGCGTCACGGCGCTGCGGCTGACCGAGAAGGGCTACCGCGTCGGCGTGCTGGAGACCGGCCGCCGGTTCGCCGACGACGAGTTCGCGAAGACGTCGTGGCGGCTGCGGAAGTACCTGTGGGCGCCCGCGCTGGGCTGCTTCGGCATCCAGCGGCTGACGTTGCTGAAGAACACCTTCGTGATGAGCGGCTCCGGCGTCGGCGGCGGTTCGCTGGTGTACGCGAACACGCTGTACGAGCCGCCGGAGCAGTTCTACGCCGACCCGCAGTGGGCGCACATCACGGACTGGCGGGCCGAGCTCGCGCCGTACTACGACCAGGCGAAGCGGATGCTCGGCGTGGTCGAGAACCCGGCGACGACGGCGGCGGACCGGGTGCTGAAGGACGTCGCCGAGGACATGGGCATCGGCCACACGTACCGCCGCACCCCCGTCGGCGTCTACTTCGGACAGTCCGGAGTGGACCCGTTCTTCGGCGGTGCGGGCCCGGCGCGCACCTCGTGCACGCTGTGCGGCGAATGCATGACCGGGTGCCGGGTCGGGGCGAAGAACACGACGGTCAAGAACTACCTGTACCTGGCCGAGCAGGCGGGCGCGGAGGTGCACCCCCTGACGACGGCGGTGTCGGTGCGGCCGGTCGACGGCGGGTACGCGGTGGACACGCGGCGCACCGGCGGCTTTTCCCGGCGGACGTTCACCGCGTCACAGGTGGTGTTCTCGGCGGCGGCACTGGGGACGCAGCGGCTGCTGCACCGGATGCGGGACACCGGGACGCTGCCGGGCGTGTCCCCGCGGCTGGGGCTCCTGGCCCGCACGAACTCGGAGGCGGTGCTGGCGGCGCGGTCGCTGCGGGCGGACACGGACTACTCGCGCGGGGTCGCGATCACGTCGTCGATCCACCCGGACGCGGTGACGCACGTGGAGCCGGTGCGGTACGGGCGCGGCAGCAACCTGCTGGGCCTGCTGGCAACGGTGCTGGTGGACGGCTCGCCGGGCCGCCGCCGCTGGGCGCTGGGCCTGCGCGAACTGTGGCGCGCCCGGCGCGACCTGCTGCGCATCCACAACCCGCGGCACTGGTCGGAGCGGATGATCGGGCTGCTGGTGATGCAGACCCTCGACAATTCGGTGACGACGTACACCAAGCGCGGGCTGTTCGGCCGCCGCATGACGACCAAGCAGGGCGCAGGCGCCCCTTCGCCGGACTGGATCCCGGCGGGCCACGAGGTGACGCGCCGCGTGGCGGCGAAGATCGGCGGCCTGCCGCAGGGCGCGTGGACGGACCTGGCGAACATCCCGATCACGGGCCACTTCATCGGCGGCTGCGCGATCGGCGATTCGCCGGCTTCGGGGGTCGTGGACCCGTACCAGCGGCTGTACGGGTACCCGGGGCTGCACGTGGTGGACGGCTCGGCGATCTCGGCGAACCTGGGCGTGAACCCGTCGCTGACGATCACGGCCCAGGCGGAGCGGGCGATGGCGTTCTGGCCGAACGCCGGGGAGGAGGACCCGCGGCCGGAGCTGGGCTCGCCGTACCAGCGCGTGGCGGCGGTGGCGCCGAAGAACCCGGTGGTGCCTTCCGAGGCACCCGGCGCCCTCCGGCTGCCGCTCGCGTGAAAAGGCCCTCCCGGACCGCGCCGTCCGGGAGGGCCGTCTCAACCCACGGTCACGGCAGGCCCGCGAGGCCCGCCGACACCGTGTTGGCGAACGCGTACCCCTGCGACGCGTCCCAGTTGATCGACCACGTCATCGCGCCGCGGATCGCCGGGTACGTCGCCGACGGCTTGAAGCTGCCGCACGACGTGCCGCGGGCCAGGCAGTTCAGGGCCGACACCGTGTTGGCCGGGGCCTGGTAGCCGCCGCCCGCCGCCTGCGGGGAGGCCGGGAGGCCGAGGCCGACCTGGTCCGCCCGGAGGCCGCCCTGCAGCTGGATGCAGGCCAGCGCCGTCAGGAAGTCGACCGTGCCCTGCGAATAGACGTTGCCGTTGCAGCCGTTCATCGAGCCCGAGTTGTAGTACTGCATGTTGACGATCGTCAGGATGTCCTTGATGTTCAGCGCCAGCTGGAAGTAGCCGCCCGCCGTGGACTGCATGTCGATCGTCTGCGGCGCCATCGTGATGACCTTGCCGCCGCCGTTGTAGATGCTGCGCAGCGCCTGGCCCATGTACGTGGCGTTGATGCCGTTCTCCAGGTCGATGTCGACGCCGTCGAAGCCGTAGTTGGCGATCAGCGTCTTGATGCTGTTCGCGAAGTTGTTCGCCGACGAAGAGTCGCCGACGCTGATCGTGCCGTTCTGGCCGCCGACCGAGATGATCACGCGCTGGCCGCGCGCCTGGACCGTCTTGATGTCGGCCTTGAACTGGGCGTCCGTGTAGCCGCCGAGCTGCGAAGACAGGCCCGAGTCGAGCGTGAAGCTCACCGCGCCCGGCGTGCCCGTGGCGTCCGCGAACGACACCGCGATGATGTTGTACTTCGTCGGCACGTCGGCCAGCTTCAGCGCCTTGGCGCCGTTGTAGAAGTTCTGCCAGTAGCCGGTCAGGACGTGCTTCGGCAGGTCACCCTGCGTCGGCGGGGTCGTGGTCGTCGTCGGCGGGGTGGTGGTCGTCGTCGGCGGGGTGGTCGGGGTGGTGGGAGTGGTCGGCGTGGTCGGCGTCGTGGTGGGCGGGGTGCCCGGGCCGTCGAGGCTGACGTCGTCGGCGTAGTACGCCGGCTGGCCGTACCAGCCGTGCAGGTACACCGTCAGCGAGGTGCTCGAGCCGGTCGTGAAGCTCAGCGACAGCTGCTGGTAGCCGCTGGTGCCGGGCGTCCACGTGCTGGCCGTCGCCGAGCCGGAGACGCCCAGGTAGACGTAGCTGCCCTGGACCCAGCCCGACAGCTTGTAGGCGGTGTTCGCCGAGACGGTGAGCGTCTGCGAGCACTGCGCGTTGTCCGACGACGACGGCGTCGCGTTCAGGGCGCGGCTGCCGCCGTGCACCGGCGAGCTCACCGCGGCCGCCGTGCCGGTGCACGTCCAGCCCGTCGTGCCGGCTTCGAAGCCGGGGTTGGCCAGGATGTTCGCCGCCGATGCGCTGCCGGCGAGCACGAAGGTCACGCCGAGACACAGCGTCACCACGGAAAGTAAGGAAAGCAGAGCGAAGCGGACCTTGGGGACCACGGGCAACCTCCGTGACACTGGTGAGGCAGGTCACCACAAAATGGACTAGACCAATCTGAATGTCAAGGAACCCCATCCGAAAGTCGGGGCGCCCGAAACGGCAGAATGTGACGATCGGATCCAGGCGAAGCAGGAGCGTGTTGCAGTGAGCGTGTCGGTCGAGCAGAAGATCGCCGAAGAACTGGGCGTGCGCGAAGGACAGGTCAAGGCCGCCGTCGAACTGCTCGACGGCGGGTCGACCGTGCCGTTCATCGCCCGCTACCGCAAGGAAGTCACCGGCATGCTCGACGACGCGCAGCTGCGCACGCTCGAAGAGCGGCTGCGCTACCTGCGGGAACTCGAGGAGCGCCGGCTCGCCGTGCTCGAGTCCATCCGCAGCCAGGGCAAGCTCGACGACGCCCTCGAAGCGTCGATCCTGGCGGCGGACACGAAGTCGCGGCTGGAGGACATCTACCTCCCCTACAAGCCGAAGCGCCGCACGAAGGCCATGATCGCGCGCGAAGCCGGCCTGGAGCCGCTGGCCGACGGCCTGCTGAACGACCCTTCGACGGACCCGCAGGCCGCCGCCGCGGTGTTCGTCGACGCGGACAAGGGTGTCGCGGACACGCAGGCCGCCCTCGACGGCGCCCGCGCGATCCTCGTCGAGCGGTTCGCCGAGGACGCCGACCTCATCGGCGACCTGCGCGAGAAGATGTGGGGCCAGGGCCACCTGGTGGCCAAGGTCCGGTCCGGCAAGGAGGAGGAAGGCGCGAAGTTCTCCGACTACTTCGACTTCTCCGAGCCGTACACCAAGCTTCCCTCGCACCGCATCCTCGCGATGCTGCGCGGCGAGAAGGAGGAGGTCCTCGACCTCACGATGGCGCCGGACGAGCCTTCGGACGAGCCGCAGGTCGGGCCGACCGAGTACGAGCAGCGCATCGCGGCGAAGTTCGGCATCACCCAGCAGGGCCGCCCGGCCGACAAGTGGCTCGGCGACACCGTCCGCTGGGCGTGGCGCACCAAGATCCTGCTGCACCTGGGCATCGACCTGCGGATGCGGCTGCGCCAGGCCGCCGAGGACGACGCCGTCCGCGTGTTCGCGTCGAACCTGCGCGACCTGCTGCTCGCCGCGCCGGCCGGCACCCGCGCCACGATGGGCCTCGACCCGGGCTTCCGGACCGGCGTCAAGGTGGCCGTCGTGGACGCGACCGGCAAGGTCGTCGACACCCACGTCATCTACCCGCACCAGCCGGCGAACAAGTGGGACCAGTCGATCGCCGAGCTCGCGGCCCTGGCCGCCCGGCACGAGGTCGACCTGATCTCGATCGGCAACGGGACGGCGTCGCGCGAGACGGACAAGCTCGCGCAAGAGCTGATCAAGAAGCACCCCGAGCTGAAGCTGACGAAGGCCGTCGTGTCCGAGGCGGGCGCTTCGGTGTACTCGGCGTCGGCGTTCGCGTCGCAGGAACTGCCGAACATGGACGTCTCGCTGCGCGGCGCGGTCTCGATCGCGCGGCGGCTGCAGGACCCGCTGGCCGAGCTGGTGAAGATCGACCCGAAGTCGATCGGCGTCGGGCAGTACCAGCACGACCTGTCCGAGGTTTCGCTGTCGCGCTCGCTCGACGCGGTGGTCGAGGACTGCGTGAACGCGGTCGGCGTGGACGTCAACACGGCGTCGGCGCCGCTGCTGACCCGGGTTTCGGGCATCACGACGGGGCTGGCGGAGAACATCGTGGCGCACCGCGACACGAACGGCCCGTTCCGCTCCCGGACGGCGCTGAAGGAGGTCGCGCGGCTCGGCCCGAAGGCGTTCGAGCAGTGCGCGGGCTTCCTCCGCATCCCGGACGGCGACGACCCGCTCGACTCGTCGGCGGTGCACCCGGAGGCGTACCCGGTGGTCCGCCGGATCCTCTCCTCGACCGGCACCGACATCCGGTCCCTGATCGGCAACACGCGGACGCTGTCGTCGCTGCGCCCGGCCGAGTTCGTGGACGAGCAGTTCGGTCTCCCGACGGTGACGGACATCCTGTCGGAGCTGGACAAGCCGGGCCGCGACCCCCGCCCGGCGTTCAAGACGGCGACGTTCGCCGAGGGCGTGGACAAGATTTCGGACCTCAAGCCGGGCATGCGCCTGGAGGGCGTGGTGACGAACGTGGCGGCGTTCGGCGCGTTCATCGACGTGGGCGTGCACCAGGACGGCCTGGCCCACGTTTCGGCGCTGTCGAAGAACTTCGTGAAGGACCCGCGCGAGGTGGTGAAGCCCGGGGACATCGTGAAGGTGAAGGTGCTGGACGTGGACGTGCCGCGCAAGCGCATCTCGCTGACCCTGCGCCTGGACGACGAGCCGGGCGCCGGCGCGGGCAACCGCGGCGGCGGCGAGCGCCGCGACCGCGGCCAGGGCGGCGGCGGTCAGCGCCGCGGCGGCCAGGGCGGCGACCGTCGTGGCGGCGGTGGCGGCGGCCGGGACCGCGGCGGCAACGCGGCGGCGAGCGGCTCGATGGCCGACGCGCTCCGGCGGGCCGGGTTCGGCAAGTAGCTCTCCGGTGCAGGCGGGTCACCTCCGGGTGGCCCGCCTCGCCGCGGGCCGCTCACCTCAGCGCGGCCCGCCTTGCCGCAGCGCGAACAACCCCACCGCGAGCAGCACCACCGGCACCACGGCGGCCGCCGCGCTGATCAGCCACGTCCCGCCGCGCCAGCCCACCGGGGATGCCTCCAGGACCAGCCGCCGGACCAGGGCCGCCTCCACCACCGCCGTCAGCAGGAAGCCCAGCCCCACGCTGAAGATCGCCGCCGCGCCGACCGACAGCAAACCCGACGTCGAGGCCGCCCCCAACGGCGCCGCCACTTCCCAGCGGACCACGCCCGCGGCCGCCGCCAGCAGGGCCAGCAGCAGCACGAACGCCACCACGAACGCGATCCGGGCCGTCATCGGGCGGGGGCCGCGGGCGACGAGCCAGAATCCCGCGTCGAGCGCCGCGACGACCACCGCCAGCACGACGAAACCCGCACGGAAAGTCAGCACCCGATCACTCTAGCGAGCTGAACCGCGCTTCCACGCTTCCCAGCTCGCCGAAGTCCGCGACCACGTGGCCGCCGGCGTGGATCGGGCACGGCGGGGTGGCCGTTCCGGTCGTCACGATGTCGCCCGGGCGCAACGAGCGGCCGTGGCGGGGCAGCTCCATCGCCAGCCAGTGCAGCGCCAGCCGCGGGTCGCCCAGTACCAGGCTGCCGCTGCCGCGGGAGAACTCCTCGCCGTCGGCGTGCAGGACCACCGGGCGGCGCGGCAGGTCGAGGTCGCGCCACCCCGGGACCGGCCGCCCCTCGACGAACCGGCCCGCGCACGCCACGTCGGCCAGCAGCTGCGGGCCGCCCGCGTGGCGGTGGTCGGTGTAGCGGCTGTCCGGCAGCTCGATCGCCAGGAACATCGTGTCGACCGCGTCGAGCACCGCCGTCAGTGACGGCGACAGGCCCGGATCGGCCTTGAGCCGGAAGGCGAATTCTGGTTCGGCGACGCCCATCGTCATGGTGTCCGCCGGCACCGGCGCCCCCTCGACGTGGTGGAACCGCTCGAACATCGCGCCCGGCAGCGGGCCGGGGACGCCGAGGTACTGCCGGGCGTACACCGTGGTCGCGGCGATCTTCCAGCCCGACACCGGCCCGGCCAGCTCGGCGAGGTCCGCCTGCACCGCCATGCCCTCGGCGAGGTCGCGCGGGCGGACGTCGTCCGGGAGGCCGTCGAGCCGCTTGCCGGTCAGCCACGCGTCCCAGATCAGCTCCGCCGCCCGCGCTCGGTTCACGCCCGCGATCTTGCCAACCGGAACACCGGGTGTCGATCGGCTTCCGCGGCGAACACCTCGGCCGGGTCGCCCGGCTTCGCGTCGAAGAACGGCGCCGTCACCGGGACCTTGCGGACGTACGCGCGCAGCACCGGGCCCGCCGTGGCGGCGTCGGCCTCCTCGACCTCCCACGTCTCGCGCCGTCGGCCGCGCCACAGCCGGGCGGTGGCGTCGGCGCGCAGGTTGTGCACCCAGCCGACCTGCCCGTACGGCGACACGAGCCAGCGGTCGCCGCCGTCCTCGACGACGTTGACCGGCGTGGTCCGGTCGGTGCCGCTCCTGCGCCCCCGCGTGGTCAGCAGGAACCCGGTGCCGCCCGCGGCCGGGATCCCGCGCGCCAGCAACGCCTTCACCAGGGCGTTGACGGCCTTGCGCGCCACGCCCAGCCGGTACTTCCGCGCCATCACGGGTGCATAGCGTAGACCCCGGAGAGGTCCCGCACCCGCGCCCAGACGTTCTCGAACCGCGCGGCGTCCACCACCGGCTTGCGCAGCGCGGCCAGCGCGATCGCCTGCTGGGCTTCGGTCGAGCTCGCCTTGCCGTTGAGGTCCACCGCCGCGGCGCTGAAGTCCTGCACCAGCACCGCGAAGATCTGGTCGGTGACCTCGTCGGCCAGGCCGGTGATCCGGGCCTGCTCCAGGATCAGCTGGCCGTACACGATCAGCGTGAACAGCTCGGTCAGCGCGAGCCCGAAGTCGAGGTCGGCCTGCTGGGCCTCGTCCGGCGCCGCCTCGGTGAGCAGCTTGACCAGGTAGCCGGCCTGCTCGGTGAACAGCGCGACGTTCGGGATGTGCGCGGCTTCGGCGTAGGCGGTCTTCCAGTCGTGGAACCGGACCTTCGACAGGCCGCGCGCCGGGCCCTGGCGGAAGAGGAACTCGTCGTCCGCGGCGTCGGTGCGGGTCGGCACCGGCGCGTACTCCTGCGGCGCGAACAGGTAGTTCGGCATGAACTTCGCGATCAGCGCCAGGTTGACGGCCACCGTGCCCTCGAGCTTCGGCAGGCCGTCGATGTCGTTCTTCGACATCGCCAGGTAGGTGTCGGCCTCGAAGCCCTTGGCCGCCACGACGTCGGCGACCAGGCCGATCACCTTCTGCGCCTCCGTCGTCACCTTCATCTTGGTGATCGGGTTGAACAGCAGGTAGCGCCGGTCGTCCGGGTTCGCGCTGCGGAAGTAGTCGACGGCGCGGTCGGAGAACAGCTTCATCCCGATCAGCCGCGCGTACGCCTCGACGAACTCGCGCCGGACGTGTGGGAAGTCCGTGACGGGCTTGCCGTACAGGACGCGGTTGTGGGCGTGCGTGATGGCCTCGTACAGCGAGTGCGTCGCCATGCCGATGCCGCCGAAGCAGAGGTTGAACTTGCCGATGTTGACCGTGTTCAGCGCGGCGCTGAAGGCTTCGGCGCCTACGTGGAGGATGTCCTCGGCGCGCACCGGGTAGTCCTCGAGCCGGAACTCGGCGACGTACATCTGCGACGGCACGACGTTCTTCACCACGTGGTAGTTCGGGTGCTCGGAGTCGGCGTAGAAGAAGACGTACTGGTCCGGGCCTTCGACGCCGTCGATGCGGCCGAAGACCGACACCGTGCGGGCGCAGTTGCCGTTGCCGATGTAGTACTTCGAGCCGGTCGCGCGGTAGCCGTCGCCGTCCTTCGCCAGCACCATGTCGGAGGAGTAGATGTCGGCGCCGTGGTCCTTTTCGGACAGACCGAAGGCGCCGACGCCGCCGGCGTCGAGGGCTTCCGCGGCACGCTTGCGGGCGACGTCGTTGCCGCTCTGCCAGACCGGGCCGAGGCCGAGGATCGTGACCTGCCACGGGTACCAGTAGTTCAGGCCGTAGAAACCGAGGATTTCCGACAGCGCGGCGACGCGGCTGGTGTCCCAGCGCTTGTCCGGGTTGCCGTCCGCGTTCGCCGACGGGGTCAGGAAGGTCGAGAACAGCCCCTCCTTGCCCGCGAACTCGATGAAGTCCGCGTAGAAGGTGCGGTTGTGGTAGTCCTCGGTCAGTTTGGCCTTGCCGCGCTGCTCGAACCAGTCGATGGTGGCGCGCAGCAGGCGCCGCGTCTCGGCGTCGAAGTGCGCCGGGTCGTACTCGCGCGGGTTCAGCAGCATGGTCGTCCTCCTCGATTACCGACCGGTAACTTAGCAAGGCCGCGCGAGTGCGGGCAATCTCACTGGGGGTATGTCACCCGCTGCCGCTACACTGATCATGCGGGCCGCTCAGTTCTGCCTCGGCCCGCTGCTGTTGTCGACTACCACGCGCCGCGGCCGTTGACCGGTCTGCGCCGGGCAGGACAACCCTTCTCAGGTTACGGAGACCAGGGCACTCGCGTGCCCGCACGACTTATGAGCACTTTCGCTGAACTGGGCCTGCCGACCCCGCTGGTGGCCGCACTGGCCACCCAGGGGGTCACCGAGCCCTTCCCGATCCAGGCGGCGACCCTGCCGCACACCCTCGCCGGCCGCGACGTCCTCGGCCGCGGCCGCACCGGCTCCGGCAAGACGTACGGCTTCGTGCTGCCGGTGCTGGCCCGCCTCGCCGCGGGCCCGACGCGGCGCAAGCCGGGCCGTCCCCGCGCGCTGATCTTGGCGCCGACGCGCGAGCTGGCGACGCAGATCGAGGCGTCGATCCTGCCGCTGGCGCGCCCCCTCGGGCTCAAGGCGACCACCATCTTCGGCGGGGTCAGCGCGAACCCGCAGATCACGCGCCTGCGAGACGGCGTCGACATCGTCGTCGCCTGCCCCGGCCGGCTCGCCGACCACATGCGCTCCGGCCACGTGAAACTCGACGCCGTCGAGATCACGGTCCTGGACGAGGCCGACCACATGGCCGACCTGGGCTTCCTGCCCGAGGTCCGGCGCATCATGGACGCAACACCATCCCGCGGCCAGCGGCTGCTGTTCTCGGCAACCCTGGACAACGGCGTGGACGTGCTGGTCAAGCGCTTCATGGACGACCCGGTCCTGCACAGCGTCGACTCGGCCCAGTCCCCGGTGGCGACGATGGAGCACCACGTCCTGCACCTGGAGGAGACCCACCGGCTGCCGGTCCTGGTCGACCTGACGGCGGCCCCGGGCCGCACGCTGGTGTTCACGCGGACGAAGAGCCGCGCGAAGGCGTTGACGCGGAAGCTGGTGGCCTCGGGCGTGCCGGCGGTGGAGCTGCACGGCAACCTGGGCCAGAACGCCCGGACGCGCAACCTCGAAGCATTCTCGTCGGGAACGGCCCGCACGCTGGTGGCAACGGACATCGCGGCCCGCGGCATCCACGTCGACGACGTCCGCCTGGTGATCCACGCGGACCCCCCGGTGGAGCACAAGGCGTACCTGCACCGATCGGGCCGAACGGCCCGCGCGGGGGCGTCGGGCACGGTGGTGACGCTGATGACGGACGCGCAGGTCCGCGACGTCCGCGACCTGACGCGCAAGGCGGGCATCAAGCCGACGACGACCCAGCTGGGCCCGGGCCACCCGCTGCTGGCAGAGCTGGCCCCGGGCGAGCGAACGTTCTCGAAGGCCCCGGCGGTGGACAACCGCCCGAAGAAGGTCTCGGCAACGGGCGCAGCCCCGGGCGGCGGCCGCGGCCGCCGGTCGGCAGCACCGAAGGAGAACCGCGGCGGCCAGCGTTCGCGGGCAAACGGACAGGCACGACGCGAGGACCAGCAGCAGCGCTCGGCAACACCGACCCGGGGCGGCCAGGGTCAGCGCCGATCGACCGGAGCGACCAAGGCGGCCGGAACAGCCCGAGCGGCAGCACCAGCGGCAAGCGGCCGCCGGACCAGCGGAGGCGCCGCGGCCGGAGCACAGGCGGCGGGCAACCGCCGAAGCGGCGGCGCGGCGGCATTCTCAGCCGGTACCCGCGCGGGCGCCCGCCGCTCACGCTAGGTCACGAGGTGTGCTTGAGCGGGCATCATGCGTGCTTGAGCGGGCATCACGTGTGTCTGCGAGGGCATCACGCGTGATTGGGCGGGCATCATCGCGATGCCCCTCCAGACACACGCGATGCCCATACGGACACGCGTGATGCCTCTTTCTGCACGGCAAGCGCAACGCGGGGCAAGCGCAACCCGGCCCACGCAACCAAGCTGGGTGGTCATCCCGTCGCCTGAGGCCGTCAAATCACTTTGAGCCGGGCCCGCAACACACAGCGCTAGGCGGGACAACAACGCAACCTTGCGGGCCCGGCTCAAAGTGATAGGCCTCAACCAGGCGACGGGATGACAACCCAGCGACCCACAACGCAAGCCGAGCAGACACCAAAACCAGGGTCATCCCAGAGCCTGCCCGTCCGGCGAGGACAATCTTTCGAGCCAACCGACCTCAGAGCGACGAGGTAAGCCCCCGAGCCCGCAGCACCGCCCGCTCCAGCGGACGGAAAACAAGCAGCTCAATCCCCACCCCGACAAGCAGAATCAAAAAGATCGCCGCAATCACAGTCTCCATGCTGTTGAACGACGACCCCTGGTTCAGATAAGCCCCCAGCCCAATCCCCAACTGCGGCGACAACGCGATCAACTCAGCAGCCATCAGCGACCGCCACGAAAACGCCCACCCCTGCTTCAACCCGGCCAAGAACCCAGGCAACGCAGCAGGCAACAGAATGTGCCGAGCCGAAGACAGCCGGTTCGCCCCCATCACCTGCCCGACCCGAGGCAGGATCGGCGGAATCTGGTCAATCCCCGACACGAGCCCGTTGGCGATCGAAGGCACCGAACCCATCAGCACCACAAAATAGATCGCACCGTCGTTGATACCGAACCACAGGATCGCCGCCGGAACCCACGCCACCGACGGAAGGCTCTGCAACCCGGTCAGCAACGGACCGATCGCCGCGCGAACCACGCGGACCTTCGCCACGACGAGGCCGAGCGGCGTGCCGATCAGGACCCCCGCCAGGAAGCCGAGCGCGGCCCGGTGAACCGAAGTCCAGACGAACCCGAACACCTGCCCGTCGGCCACGATGCCCCAGAACTCGCCCCACACGGCCGCCGGGGACGGCAGCTGGGATTCCGGCCAGAACGCCGCCGCCCAGAGGATCTGCCAGACCGCCACCAGGACGACCAGCGCGCCCACCGGAGGCAGGAACCCCCAGGCGAACCGCTTCCAGAAGCTGGGACGACGGTCGCCGACCGGGGCGTCGAGCGAATCCAGTCCGGCGCCGACCGCGTCGAGGTCGGGCTCCGCGGACCGGTCAAGCTGCGGCATGGGTACTGATCACCTCACGCAGGTGCCCGGTGATTTCCTCGGTCAGCTCCTCGGCGTCGGCCAGCGGCACGTCCGTCCACTCGCGCACGACCCGGCCGGGCCGCGACGACAGCAGCACCACGCGCTGGCCCAGCCGGACCGCCTCGCGCACGTCGTGGGTCACGAACAGCACCGACGTGCCCGTGCTGCGGTAGACGCGCAGCAGCTCGCCCTGCAGGACGTCGCGGGTGATGGCGTCCAACGCGGCGAACGGCTCGTCCATCAGCAGCAGCGCCTGCTCCGGGTCGCCGCCGACGCGCAGGGTCGCCGCCAGCGCGCGGGCCAGCGCGACGCGCTGCCGCATGCCGCCGGACAGCTCGTGCGGCCGCTTGCCACCCGCGTCGGTCAGCCGGACCAGGTCCAGCAGCTCGGCGGCCTTCTCCCGGCGTTCGGTGCGGCCGAAGCCGGCCAGCCGCAGCGGCAGCTCGACGTTGCGGGCCGCGGTCAGCCACGGCATCAGCGCGGCTTCCTGGAACATCACCGCGGGCCGCGACGTGTTCAGCGTGATCTCGCCCGCCGACGGCGCGTCCAGGCCGGCGACCAGGTTCAGCAGCGTGCTCTTGCCGCAGCCGGACGCGCCGAGCAGGCAGACGAACTCGCCGGGCGCGACCGTCAGGTCCACGCCGTCGAGCGCGACGACCGCGCGGCCGGCCGTGCCGAACGTCTTGCGCACGCCGTCGAGACGCACCGCTGTCGCGCCGGTGAAGCTGCTGCGGCCGGTCGGGAGGGTGGTGGTCATCGCTGGCTGCCTCTCCGGATCACTTGGTCAGTTCGGGAGCGTCTACGGCGGGCAGGTTCTTGGCCTTCAGCACCTCGTTCAGCGGACCGAAGTCCGCGAAGCCCTTCAGCGCCACGGCCGACTTCACCACGCCGGCCGTCACCGAGTCCTGCGCGAGCTGCGGGAATTCGGCGGCGATGGGATCGGTGGTCAGCTCGATGCCGGAGAAGGCGCGGTCCAGGACCGCTGCGCTCAGGGTACTGCCGGCCAGCTCCTTGAGCGCGCCGTTGACCACGGTCTTCGCGTCCGCCGGGTTCGCCTTGGCCCAGTCGATGGCGGCCAGCTCGCCCTTGAGGATCGCGCGGACGGTGTCCGGGTGCTGCTGCAGGAACTCGCTGCGCACGATGACGACGGTGGTCGGGAAGCGGCCGCCCGGCCACAGCGCCTTCTCGTCGACCAGTACCTTCGCGCCGGCGTCGAGCACCAGCCGGGACGCCCACGGCTCGGGCAGCCAGCCGCCGTCGACCTCGCCCTTCTTGAACGCGTCGAGGGTCTTCGGGTTGTCGAGGTTGGTGATCTTGACCTGGCCGGTCAGCTGCTTGCCGGCCAGGAACTTCTTGAGCGCGACGTCCTGGGTGTTGGCCAGCTGCGGCGTGGCGATGTTCTTGCCCTTGAGCCCGTCGACGCTGGTGATGTCCGGCTTGACGACCAGCTGCGCGCCGCCGGAGACGGCGCCGGAGATCAGCTGGATGGCACCCTTGGACTTGGTGAAGGCGTTGATCGCCGGGCCGGAGCCGAGGAAGGCGACGTCGAGGGAGCCACCCAGCAGGGCGTTGACCTCTTCGGGGCCGGCGTTGAAGGTCTGGGTGGTGAGCTTGGTGGAGCCGAGCTCGGTCTTGAAGAAGTCCTTCTTGACGCCGATCAGCGCGGGGGCGTGCGTGACGTTCGGGAAGAACCCGACGCGGACCTCGCCGGCGGCGCCCTGGTTGGCGGCCGGCGCGGCGCTGCTGTCCGCCCGCGAACAGCCGGCGAGCACGCCCACGGCGGTCAGCGCGGCCAGCGCCGAGGCCAGGATGCGGGTTCTGTGGTGGGTGCGCACGTCAGCGTCGCCTTTCGGGTCGATGTGGGGGCGAGGTTCGCACGGTCACCCACTCAGGCGCATAGCCATCCGCATCCCGGGACACCTCGTGAGATTTCTTGACATCGGCGCTGTGGGCGCCTAGCGCCCGGGGAGAAAGTCGCCGGCGCGGGCAACCGCTCGCGTCACCCGGACGTGGTAAAGGTGACCACGGATTCGGGAGGAAGTCATGACGAGCACCGCACACCGACGGGGCCACGGGGTCGCCGGCGTCCGCGTGGCGCTGGTCTTGCTGTTCATCGGGCTGGGCCAGGCGTCGTTCGAGTGGCTCAGGTCACTCGGCATGGACGCGCTGACGGGCCTGGTGGTGTGGGCGATCCCGGTCGTCACCGCCGCGGCGGTGACGCTGGTGCTGTGGGTGGCGTCGGACCGCGCGTTCGCCCTGCGCAACTGGCTGCCGGTGGCGATCTCCATCCCGGTGTACCTGGCCGGGGCGTTCGGCCTGGCCACCGGGACGGCGAGCCTGGTGGCGTCGATCGTCAGCGGGGTCGGGCTGGGGGTGGCGGTGGTGACCGTCTCCGGGCTGGTCCGGTCGCGCCGGCAGGCCGAGGCGCGTCAGTGACGCAGCAGGAGTGACACGTCACCGAACTCGTGCCACAGGTACCGCTGCGCCACGGCGGCGTCGTACGCCCGCTGGACGACGGCCGCCCCGGCGACGGCCTCCAGCAGCAACAGGTGCGAAGCGTCCGGTGCGTGCAGGCCGGTGACGATGCCGTCGACCACCGCGGCCGGCCGGTCCGGGCCCAGTACCAGGTCCGTCCAGCCCTCGGCCGCGTGGACGGCGCCGTCCGAAGCGGCCGACTCCAGGGCGCGGGCGGCCGTCGTGCCCACCGCGATCACCCGGCCCCCGCGGCCGTGGACCCACGACACGAGCGCCGCCGTCGTCGCCGGGACGCGGAAGCGTTCGGCCTGGGGCGGCTCGCCCGCTTCCGGGGACGACACGCCCGTGTGCAGCAGCAGCGGGGCGAACAGCACGCCCTCCGTCACCAGGCTGGTCACCAGCTCCGGCGTGAACGGACGGGCCGCCGAGGGCATCTCGGCGCTGCCCGGTTCGCGGGCGAACACCGTCTGGTAGTCCGACAGCGGCCACGCCCGCGGGACGTACCCGTAGCGGATCGGCCGGCCGACGCCGGCCAGGAACCGGGTCGCCTCGGGCGGCACCTCGGCCCGCCACAGCCGCGCCGCGCCCGCGACCACCGGCGCCAGCAGCGTCAGGGACGCGCCGCCGGGCAGTTCGAGCCGCTCCCCCGGGCGGCCGTCGAGCAGCGGCCCGCCGGGGGCGCGCAGCTCGACGACCCAGGAACCGTCGTCGAGCGGTGTCGAAAAGTGGACCACGACCGGCCGCCCGTCCCGGCGGGCGTCGACGGCGGCCGGGAGGGTGCCGGACGTGTTGACGACCAGCAGGTCACCGGGTCGCAGGTGCTCCCCCAGCGCGGAGAACACCGTGTGGTGGACGCTCTCGGGCGAGGCGACCAGCAGGCGGACGCCGTCCCGGGCCAGCCCGCGGGCCTCCGGTGGTGCCGACGCCGACAGGTCCGGCGGGAGGTCGAACCGGACGTTCATGCTCATGAAAACTCCGGGCGCGCAGCGCCTCCGTTGAGGGTGGTGGCGGGGGCATGGATGGACAGGAGATCGGCGGCGCGGTAGCGGCCGCTCGGCGGGCGCTCGTCGAGCAGCCGCAGGAACGCCGGGACCGCCGTCTCCGGCAGCGGCCGGTCCGAGATGTCCTCGCCGGGGAACGCCCGCTGGTGCATGGCCGTGCGCAGGTCGCCCGGGTCGACCGCGTACACGGACAGGTCCGGGTGTTCCACGCCCAGGACGGCGGTCACCTGGTCGAGCGCGGCCTTCGCGGAGCCGTAACCGCCCCAGCCTTCGTACGCTTCGACCGCGGCGTCGGAACTGACGTCGATCACGACACCCCGGGCCGCGGTCAGCGCGGGCAGCAGCAGCTGCGTCAGCGCCAGTGGCGCGAAGACGTTGACGCGGTAGACGTCTTCCAGTTCCGCCAAGGGATAGCGGGCCAGCGGCGGCAGCGGGCTGACCCCGAGCGAGCTGGCGTTGTTGACGAGCAGGTCGAACTCGGAACGGGCGAGCGCGGCGCGGTGGGCCGGGTCGGTGACGTCGCCGGGGACGGCCGTGAAGCCGATCTCGCGCGCCGCCGATTCCAGCGCCGCCGCGTCGCGGCCGGTCCCGATGACCGTCCACTCGCGACGGACCAGGGCGGCCGCGAGCGCGCGGCCCAGCCCGGCGGACGCGCCGGTGACGAGTGCGGTGGGCATGGTGCCTCCTTCGAGGGGTACCACACCATCGTGAAACCTCTACATTACTTGAGGTCAACCGGAGTGCGGCCGCGCAGCAGCGAATACGCTGCCAGCGAAACGACGAGACCGACGTAGTACGCGAGGTCCGCGCCGTGCAGCGCCGCCGCGACCGGTCCGGTGTAGAGGGTCGTGTTCATGAACGGCACCGCGGCGCCGAACCCCACGACGAAGGCCACCACCGCGGCCCACGGGCGGACCGGAACCGAAGCCAGGACGTCCACCGGGTGTCCGCCGCGGGTGCGCGCGAGCCAGTCCGGCACGACGACACCGAGGAACGGCGGGATCCAGTAGCTGACGAACAGCAGCACGTTCTCGAACTTCGCCGACAGGTCGCCGCTGTGCATCCAGAGGATCAGCGCGAAGGCGAGCACCGTGACGACCACCGCCGACACCGGGCGCCGCAGCCGGACACCGACCGTCTGCAGGGCCAGCGAGCCGCTGTAGTCGTTCATCGCGTTCGACGACACCGCCGCCAGCGCGATCACCGCCAGCGCGAGGCCGCCGAGGAACCCGCCGCCGAGCAGGCCGGCGACGCCCTTCGCCGTCTGGTCGCCCAGCGACGACCCCAGCGCGAGCCCGAGGCCCTCGCCGATCGCGTACGACGCCACGAGCCCGAGCAGCGTGGCCCAGAAGATGCTGCGCGACGACGTCGAAGCGGGCAGGTACCGGCTGAAGTCCGAGGCGTAGGGCGCCCAGGAGATCGCCAGCGACAACGTCACAGTCGTGAAGAGGACGACGCCGCCTGCCAGGTCGGCGCCCGAAGCCGTGTCGGCGGTCGCGATCGGGTGCCCGGCCAGGACCTTCACGGTGAGCGCGGCGAACGCGAGCACCAGCAGCACGCTCATCACCGCCTGCACGCGGTGGATCAGCGCGTAACCGAACACACCGAGCGTGCACTGCAGCACCAGCACGATCAGCACCGCCGCCCAGAACGGCAGCCCGGTCAGCTCCGCCAGTGCCTCGCCGCCGAACAGGCCGACCAGCGCGTCCCAGGCGATCGAACCGAGCCACTGCAGCAGGCCGGGCAGCACGACGCCGCCGCCGAAGGGCAGCCGGGCGAGCGGCAGCTGGCCGGTGCCGGTGCGCGGGCCCCACGTCGACAGGTACGCCACCGGCAGCGAGCCCAGCACCGTGCCGGCGAGCATCGCGGCCAGTCCCGTCCAGAAGCCGAGGCCGAGCGCCGCCGCGAGGGTGCCGGTGAACACCGCCGTCATCGTCAGGTTCGGCGCGAACCACACGCTGAACAGCCGCCACGGGCGGCCGAACCGGTTGCCCGCCGGCACCGGCGCGATGCCGTGGGTTTCGATCGCCAGGTCACCGCCGCCGGCCGGCATCCGCCCGCCGAAGACCTCCGCGTCCAGGCCGTGTCCGCTCATGTCAGCCTCCCGTCGCCGATCACCCTAAAGCGCAGCCGCGCGGTGTAACGCGACGGCCCGAACGGACGAATCACGGTTAGCCGTTACCGGACTGCTTCACCCGCCGGCCAAGACCCATCGGGAGGGTCGCCACAGTGCAGCACCCGCGGACGCCGGCGATGACCGGCCTGCTGGCCGCCGGGTGCGCGCTCGGCGTGGTCGCGCTGACGCTGAAAGCCGGCGAGGGCAGCCACCCGGCGCTCGACACCGCGCTCAGCACCACGACCGGGTTCCTCTTCCTGCTCGCGGGCGCGGTCGCGCACGTGCGGCGGCCGGCCAACCCGATCGGGGTGCTCATCGCCCTCGCCGGCGTCGCCCTGTTCCTGGAGGACCTGCAGTTCACGCAGAACCGGGTGCTGTACACGATCGCCGTGCCGCTGCGGGCCGCGTCCAGCCCGGTGATCGCGCACCTGGTGCTCGCGTTCCCGCACGGCAGGCTCCGCTCGCGGTGGGAACGGCTGCTGGTGGCCGCCGCCTACGTCGTGGTGCTCGGCATCGGCGTGGTCGGCCTGCTGACCGACGACGACCCGCGTGACCTGCTGGCCGTCGCCGCCAACTCACAGGCCGGGCCGGTGGTCGGCCGCGCGCTCGGGCTCGCCGCGTCGGCGATCAGCGCCGGGGTGATCGTCGTGCTGCTCTACCGGTGGCTGACCGGGCGGCTGCCGCAGCGGCGGCTGCTGTCGCCGGTGGTGGTGATCGCGCTGGCCGGCGCGCTGACGTCGGGGGCGGGCACGGCCCTCGGCGACGGGCACCCGCTGTCCGAACCGCTGCTGCAGGCGTACCGGGTCCTGTTCTGCCTGTGGCCGCTGGCGTTCCTGGCCGGGGTGATGCGCGCCCGCGTCGGCAACGCCGAGATGGTCCGGCTGCTGCTGGAACGCGACGGCACCGGGCTGGCCGCGCTCGTGCAGGACGACGAGGTGTGGAAGGACAGCCGGTCGATCGACGCGCTCAACGCGGCCGCCGGGCTGGTGCTGGACAACCTGCGGCTCACCGCCGAGCTGGAGCAGCGGCTGTCCGAGGTGCGCGCGTCACGGGCGCGACTGGTCGCGGCCGGCGACGACGAACGCCGCCGCCTGGAGCGCGACCTCCACGACGGCGCCCAGCAGCGGCTGGTCAGCGTCGTGCTGCTGCTGCGGATGGCCGGCCGCCGCTCCGGCGCCGACCTGCCGCCGGAGATCCGGGCGCTGCTCGCCGGCGCGGTCGACGAGCTGCAGACGGCGATCACCGAGCTGCGCGAGCTGGCCCGCGGCATCCGCCCGGCGATCCTCACCGAGGCGGGGCTGGTCGCGGCGGTCCGGTCGCTGGCCGACCGGATCCCGATGAAGGTGGCGCTGGCGGTCGGCCGGGTCCCGCGCCTCGATGCGGCCGTGGAGGCGACGGCGTACTTCGTGACGTCAGAGGCGCTGACCAACGCGCTGAAGCACGCGCGGACCGAGCGCGCCGACGTCCGGATCGAGGTGACCGGCGCCGAGCTGCGGGTCGAGGTGACGGACGCGGGCGTCGGCGGCGCGGACGTCGAGAAGGGGTCGGGCCTGGCCGGGCTGCGCGACCGGGTGCAGGCCCTCGGCGGCGACCTCGCCGTCACCAGCAGCCCCAGCGGCACCACAGTGCACGCAGTCATCCCCCTCGCCACCAAGACTCTGCCGCCGCCGTCGTGAGTGAGAAACAGTGTTCTAACACTGTTTCTCACTCACGACCAGCGGCGGCAGACGGCGAACTGAACTAGACGAGCAGCAGGAACAGCAGGCCGTTGGGCGTGCCGAGGCCGGTCACGTCGTCGTAGCCCGGGGTGGTGTGGATGGTCAGGCCCTGGTAGTCCAGCGTCCGCACCGAGTGGAGCAGGCCGGCCGAGGCGTCGACCGAGTTCGCGTAGTCCACGCGAGCCACCGCGGCGTCCACGTGCTTCACGTCGCTGATCGCCGAGGTGCGCGAGGTCAGCTTGTAGATCACGGGGTTGATGAAGCCGTGGTGGAAGTGGTCGAAGCTGTCGGCCACCGCCATGATGCCGGCGAACACCGGCGACGCGAGGCTCGTGCCGCCGATCCGGTACTGGTCGTAGTAGGCGCCGTCCGGGAAGGTCTGCGTCTGGCCGACCAGGAACCCGGTGTTCGGGTCACCGACCGCGGAGATGTCCGGGACGACCCGGCCCTTCTTGTTGCCGGTCTGGTTCTTCGTCGACAGCGAGTCCGGCACGACACCCTTCTGGTAGAAGGGCTGCGCGAACAGCCGGCTCGTGCCGCCGCCGGAACCGCTGGTGTAGGCGGCCGGGCCGTAGACACCGTTGGTCAGCGTCGACTTGCTGGTCTCCCAGCCGGTCTCGAAGATCTTCTTGCCGTCCTTGCCGATGGCGATGGACGTGCCGCCGACCGCGGTGATCCACGGCGCCGAGGCGGAGAAGTCCGGCGACGGCGTGCCGAGGCGCGCGACCTCGTCACCGTTGTCGCCCGAGGAGAAGTACACGCCGATGCCCTCGAGCACCGCCTGCAGCGAGATCTGGTTGAACACCTTGACCTCGTCGGCCGGGATGTCCTCGCCGGTGTCGCCGTAGGAGTTCGACACGATGTCGGCCTTGTGGCCGGCGATCACGTAGTTCAGCGCCACGTCGAGGGCGTTGTCCTCGCAGGACTCGCCGCCGACGTACAGGATGTCGGCGCCCGGCGCGAGACCGTGGGCGGCCTCGACGTCGAGGGTCTCCTCGCCGTACCAGCCGGCCGCGTCACACTGGTCCGGCGGCTCGAGGACCGGGTTCGCCGGGAAGACGTGCTGCTTGAACTGGCTCTGCTTCAGCGGGTGCTGCGGGTCGTTCTTCTTCGCGTACGTGCTCGCGTCCGAGTAGATGGTCGGCGAGGCGAACGCGTCGACGATGGCGATCGTGGTGCCCTTGCCATCGGCGCCGACCTTGTCGATGCCGTAGGCCGAGCGCAGCTGCGCCGGGGTGTACCCGCAGGGCGCGTACGGCAGCTGCTTGCCGTTGTAGGCGGGATCGGTGGTGTCGATCTTCTCGCCGTAGTAGGCGCTGCACGGCCGGGCGTTGCGGAAGCCGGGGCCGGGCGGGACGTCGGAGGGCGTCCCGGAACCGGTGGCGTGGTCCGGCTTGAACAGGTTGGTCGCCTGGTCGACGCCGACGACGCCGAGGACGTCGCCGGCCAGGTTCGCCGGCACCGACAGGTTCTTGTCGGCGGCGCGGAGCGTCTGGCCCTTGACCCGGTACTTGGCGAGGTCGACCGCGAACGCGTTCTCGGTCTGGGCCGCGGTGCCGGTGGCCTCGACGTAGGCGCGGTTCGACGGCACCTCGCCGATGCTGAACCCGTTGCCGGTCAGCCACGACTTGACGGCGGCGACGGTCGCGTCACTGGCCGCGAAGCGGTCGCGCACCTGGTCGGGGCTGAGGTACTGCCGGTAGGTGGCGCTGTCCGGGTCGGACACGGCCTGGGCCAGCGCCTCGGCACCGGCGTTGTCGCGCTGGTTCAGGTAGACCCGGAAGCTCAGCTTCGACGCGGGCGCCGTGTCGGCGACCTTCGCCTGCGCGTTCGCCCACAACGGGTGCGACTGCGGAATGTCCTGACGCCCCTGCGCGGACGCCGTGGCCGGCAGGGTGCCGGTCAGGCCACCCACCACCGCGAGCGAAAGGAGCAGGGTGGAGCTTCTTCGCACAGAAATCTCCCTCTTCGAAACGGCCCCCGGTAAATGGGCCTTGGAACACCGGCTGAGACTAGATCGGTGTTCCGCTCCCGGGAAGTGCCTGCGGAACCGTTATCTGGGCAGGAATTCGCGAGCCGTTGACCGTGGTACGGAAATCCGATTTGTCGCCGGAAAAACGCGAGGATTATTATTTTCTGTACGTTAAGTCCGGTTCATGGCGGTATCGCGGACCACGCGCGACGGCCGCCCGCCACCTACTAAAGTCGGTCGCTCCGTCCACTCCGGACAGTCCGGCCGGTGACGGCAGTTCGGCCGTCACGCGCGGGCGGCCAGCCGCCGGTCCACCTCGGCCGGGGCGAACACCGCGTCGACGACCATGGCCACCGCGCCGGCGAGGGCGAGCCCTTCCCCGCGGCCGCCGATCTCCACCCGCAGGTTCTGCGTCGCCCGCGGCAGCGCCCGCCGGTACAGGACCTCGCGGACACCGGCGGCGAAGTGCGGCTCGGCGAGGTCGCCGGCGAGCACCACCACCCCGGGGTTGACCACGCACACCAGCGTCGCGAGCACCTCCCCCACCTGGCGGCCGGCGACCTCGGCGAGCCGGACCGCGGCCGGCTCGCCCGCCACGATCCGGTCGCGCACGCCGGAGCCGGACACCGTCGGCAGGCCCAGTTCCGTCAGCCGCGCGGCCAGCGCGCCGCCGCCCGCGACCGCCGCGAGACACCCGTGTGAACCACACAGGCACTGCGCCTCGGGGTGGCCGGGCAGCCGGATGTGCCCGATGTCGCCCGCGCCGCCGTCGATGCCGCGGTACACCTCGCCGCCGAGCACCAGCCCGGCGCCGATCCCGGTGGACACCTTGACCACGACCAGCGCGGCCGAGTCCGGGTACCGGGCGCGGTGCTCGCCCAGCGCCATCAGGTTCGCGTCGTTGTCGACCAGCACCGGGGCGCCGAAGCGCGCGCCGAGGAAGGCGTCGATCGGGTATTCGTCCCAGCCGGGCATGATCGGCGGCTGGGTGACCCGGCCGCGGCCGGGTTCCACCGGGCCCGGCACGGAAACGCCGATGCCGCACACCGGACGGCCCGTTTCGGCCAGCATCGCGTCGAACCACTCCGCGATCCGGCCGAGCACGGGCTCCGGGCCGTCGGCGACCCGCAGCGCGCCGGCCCGGCGGGCCAGCACCGCGCCGGCCAGGTCGGTCACCGCGGCTTCGGCGTGCATCGTGTCGATGCTCGCGGCGAGGACGACGGCGTGCTCGTCGTCGAACCGCAGCTGCCGCGCCGGGCGGCCGCCGGTGGAGTCCTCCTGACCGCCTTCGGCGAGCAGACCCGCCGTCTGCAGCTGCTCCAGGCGCGCGGTCAGCGTCGAGCGTGACAGCCCACTGCGCGTCTGGAGCGCCTTGCGCGTGGTCGCCTGCCCGGTCCTGACCAGCAGCAACAGCTCGCCGGCGCTCGCCATCCCGCCCCCTTCGGACTTTTGTCCATTGACAAGACATAAGTAGGAGATATGTTGGACACATGAACGTAACACGGGGGCGTGCCGCCGAGGTTCTGGCGGGCAACTGGCTCGGCTCGTCGACCGTGCCCTCCCGCGGGCTGTACCCGCACCAGTGGAGCTGGGACTCCGCCTTCATCGCGTTCGGCCTGCGCCACCTCTCGCCCGCGCGGGCCCGGCGCGAGCTGCTGACGCTGTTCTCCGCGCAGTGGCGCGACGGCCGCGTCCCGCACATCCTCTTCAACCCGGACACCCCACCCGAGGCGTACTTCCCCGGCCCGGCGTTCTGGCAGGCCGGCCGGACGTCGGGGCTGGTCCAGCCTCCGATCCACGCCCGGGCGGTGCTGGCGGTGCACGAAGCCGAGCCCGACCCGGTGTTCCTCGCGACGCTGTACCCGAAGCTGCGGGCCTGGCACGAGTACCTGCGGACCGGGCGCGACGCGGGCGGGCGCGGCCTCGCGGCGATCGTGCACCCGTGGGAGTCGGGCATGGACAACAGCCCGGCGTGGGACGCCCCGCTTTCGCACGTCACGCCGTCGACCGGGTTCGTCCGCCGCGACCTGGAGCACGGCGAAGCCGCCGACCGGCCCAGCGACGAGGACTACGGCCGGTACGTCCGGCTCGCCACCGACTACCGCGACAGCGGCTACCGGGACTTCGGGGACTTCGTCGTGGAGGACCCCGGCTTCAACGCCCTGCTGGCCGACGCCGAGCTGGCGCTGGCCGAGATCGCCGAGATCCTCCGGCTGCCCACGGCCGCCGCCGCCCACCGCGAAGCCGCGGCGCGCGTCGAGAAGGCGTTGCAGGAAACGCTGTGGGACAACGGCTTCTTCTTCGCTCGCGACGTCCGCACCGGCTCGCTGATCCCCGAGTACACGTGCGCGGGCCTGCTGCCGCTGGTGCTGCCGGACCTGGCGGTCGCGCCGGCCCTGGTGGCGGCCGCGACCGGCCACCGCTTCCGGCTCGGCCGGGTGCACGGCGTCCCGAGCCACGACCTGACCGCGCCGGGCTTCGACCCGGGCCGCTACTGGCGCGGGCCGTCGTGGTTCAACGTCGGCTGGCTGGTCCGGCAGGGCCTGCTCCGCCACGGCGAGCACGCGCTCGCCGCGCGGTTGCGCGACGACCTCGTGGAAACCGCTTTCCGGACCGGCTTCGCGGAGTACGTCGACCCGCTGACCGGCGCCGGGCACGGCACCCGCTCGTTCAGCTGGACCGCGGCCCTGACCGTGGACCTGCTGGCCTGACGGGCGGGCCGCCCAGCCGCGTCGGGGGCGGCTGGGCGGCCCGCTCTCAGCTCGCCGCGGTGGCGTAGTCCGAACCGACCCAGGTCTCGTCGATCCGCAGCCGCTTGTACCGCGTGCTGTCGCTCGACGCCGCGTACGTGCTCGTCACCTGGAGCCGCACGTACCGGGAGGTCACCGCGGAGAGGTCGACGAACTGGACGCCGCGGTGGCTCGGCAGCGTCCCGGACTTCACCGCGCTGCCCCAGTCCTTGCCGTCGTCGGACACGAACACCTTGTACGCCTTGATCCGCGCCGACTGCTCGCTGTCCGACCGGGCGTAGCTGACCGAGTCCTCGCGCTGGTTGATGCCGAGGTACTGCACCTTCTTCGCCGTCCCGAGGTCGTAGTCGAGGTTGACCGGGAGCGTCTTGTTGTTGTCGAAGTAGGTGAGGTAGTCGCCGTCGCTCGCCGACTGTCCACTGTGGCCGCTCGCCGACGCGCTCGCCTTGAGCGTCACGGTCTTCGGGTCGTAGCTGCCGGTGCGGCCCGCGGTCTCGACCTTGAACACCGTGTCGTAGGTGTCCCAGCCGGACAGCCCGGTCAGCGTGAGGCTGCCGCCGCCCTGGGTGAAGGCGATCGCCGCGCCGGTGCGCAGGTTCGTGACGCGGCGGACGCGGTAGCCGTTGTCGCGGATCTTGAGCGTGCTCCCCGACGGCTTGGTCAGGACGTGGACGTACTGCGCGTCGCCCTTGATGGTGATGACGCCGTGGGCGCCGTCGTTCCAGAAGCCCGGCTGCATGCCGCCGTACATGTACCCGGCGCCCTGGGTTCCGCCGAGGGACTCCCAGATCGCGTCGAGGTAGGTGTTGGCGAAGTTGTTGAACGCCTCCTGGTTCGACGGGAACTTGCCGTTCACCATCGCCGTCTCGGCCATCAGGGACTTGATCGACGAACCCGAGTTCGTGATGAACCGGCCGATGTTGAGCATCTTGTTCACCGAGGAGTTGGACCCGCCGTACCACCACGAGCCGGTGTCCGGGAGCTTGAAGCACGCCTCGGTGAGCCGTGGCATCGCCGTGTACGTCGCCTGCGGGTAGTCGTAGGACGGGGTCATGCCGGTCTTCTGCTCGTTGCTGATCGTGTCCATGATCGGCGTGTCTTCGTTGTTGTTGCTGAGCAGGTAGTCCGGGCGCTGCTGGTAGATCTGCTGGTAGAGGTCGTGTGACTCCCAGTAGGCGTTGTCGTTGTCGATCCAGAAGCCGCCGAGGTCGGGGTAGTTCTTCATGACCTCGAAGAAGTTGTCGTAGCTGAACTGGCCGAAGCCGTCCTGGCTGTCGAGGTTCACGGTCTTGCCCTTGTACTTCGAGTAGCCGTCCGAGTCGAGCCACTCGTGACCGCCCTCGTCGTGCCACTGGGCGTCGTTGGTCATGTAGAGGATGACCTTGAGGCCCTGGGGCTTCGCCGCGGCGATCAGCTCGCCGAGGAAGTCCCGCTTGGTGCTGCAGCTGCCCGGGATCTTCGACGGCCAGGCTCGCGAGTAGCCGAGGCGGCTGTGGAAGGAGGCGAGCACGAGGTAGGACGCGTGCAGCTTCTTGGCTTCGGTGACCCAGTAGGCGGGACTCCACCCGCCGTCGGTGATCGCCTTTTCCCAGGCGCTGCAGCTGGTGTAGCCGGGTGAGGTGCGCATCCCCCAGTGCAGGAACAGCCCCGCCTGGCTGTCGCGCAGCCACTGCTGGGAGGGTTTCTGCAGGTCGGCCGAAGCCGGCGCGGCGATGAGCCCGGACACCGCCAGCATCGACGCGCACGCGACGAGTGCCCGGCGGAGGAACCTGTCTGCCATGAACGACCTCCATTGGTCTGGTCCATCCGGTGGTGTACTCCTCGCCGCAACGGCTGGTCAAGGCTTAGATCCGACCTTTCCGCGGAGTTTCGCTGGCCGGTACATCGGCACTGCGGCCGTTCGGGTTAAATATCTGATATATGACGCAAGAGATCCGATCTCTCTTGACTCGGCCTCCGGGAGGCGGGTAAATGTTTCCCCGGAAGCGCTTTCGCTTCGAGACCATCGCTCCGGCGACACGGGCAGCACGCCGCGCCCCCCCAGAGCTGGTCGGGATGCCGACGGACGGCGGATCGGCATCCCGGCCACCTTTCCACCGCGTCGCGGGGCCAGTGCACGAAAGGGACGACGATGTCCGAACACCCCCTTCGCCCGACCCGGCGCGCGGTCCTGGCCGGCACCCTCGGCGCGGTCGGCGCGCTCGCCGCGGCGGGTCCCCTCGCGCGGGCCGCGGACCGGCTCCCCCCGATCGGCGGCGCTGCGCCCGCCGACTGGTCCCGCGCGGTCATCGACTCGACGATGAAGCGCTACACGCCCGACAAGATCGGCGGCTGGGGTTACACCCTCGGCCTGTACCTCTACGGGCAGTACCTCTTCTACAAGCGCACCGGCGAGAAGAAGTACCTCGACTACATCGTCGCGTGGTACGACCGGTTCATCACCGACAGCGGCATCTCGAACAGCTTCAGCAACCTGGACTCGATGCGCTCGTGCCAGATGTTGCCGCTGCTGTACGCGGAGACCGGCCGCAAGAAGTACCGGACCGCGGCCGACCAGCTGCGCAAGCGCTTCCCGTCCTACCCCCGGACGTCCGACGGCGGCATGTTCCACGCCACCAGCAAGGTCGGCCAGCTGTGGGGCGACGGCGTCTACATGGCCCAGCCGTTCCTCGCGCTCTACGGCGCGGCGTTCGGCGACGGCGACTACTGCTTCGAAGAGTCGGCGAAGAACATCGCCGTGTACTTCAGCCACCTGCGCGAACCGGCGAAGGGCCTGCTGTACCACGCCTACGACGAGGACGGCTCCGAGTCGTGGGCGTCCGGGACGGGCCACCACTCGAAGTACCACTGGGCGCGCGCGATCGGCTGGTTCGGCATGGCCACCATCGACATCCTCGAGGTGCTCCCGGCGAACCACCCGCGGCGGGCGGCGCTGATCGACGTCGTGAAGTTCCTGGCGGCCGGCTACGAGCGGTACCAGGACGCGTCGACCGGCCGCTGGTACCAGGTGGTCGACCGCGGCGGCGAAGCGAAGAACTGGCTGGAGACGTCGGCGTCGTCGATGTACACGTTCACGATGTCCCGCGGCGTCCAGCGCGGCTACCTCCCGGCGTCCTACCAGGCGGTGGCGGACCGCGGCTACGCCGGCGTGCTGAAGAAGGTGTCGGTCGGCTCGGACGGCCTGACGAACATCACCGACATCTGCGAAGGCACCAACGTCGGCGACCTGTCCTACTACTACGGCCGCGCCCGCAAGACCAACGACTTCCACGGCCTCGGCGCATTCCTGATCATGAACGAGCAGTACACACACTGACCCTGCCCACGCCGCAGAAGGGGCCCCGGCTCACCAGCCGGGGCCCCTTCGTACGTGCACCAACCCGGAACTCGCGTGATCGGAGCCGGTCCGGGTTCCATCACGCGAGTTCCGGCCCCAGTCACGCGAGTTACGACTCTGATCACGCGAGATACGGGTGAGGCCCCTTCCCGCCTGGGCGGGAAGGGGCCTCGGGGGTTGTCAGCAGGTTGAGGTGGAACTTGAGGTGTTCACCCGGAGGGCGGAGCCCGAGGTGGTTGCCGAGTCCTTGACGCAGTAGCCCGTCACCGACTGGAAGCCGACGTCGAACGGGCTCTTCGAACCCTTCTCCGCCGTGAAGGGGTCGAACGTGATGTCGGAGCTGTTGTTGACGATGCTCGCCGGGCGGCCGTCGTCCTTGGCGAACTCCACCGAGCTGTTCACGAACCGGATGCCGTCCGCGTAGTGCACGTACCAGCCGTACGACGGGCGGGTGCCGATGCTCTTCGGGTTGTAGTCCGTCGCCGTGTTGCTCGGCACGCCCGTGCCCATGGTCCCGTTGCCGCCCGGCACGTTCAGCTTCACGCCGGTGAACGTGACGTCGGAGACGCGGTGACCGCTGTCCGCGCCCCAGATCGTCGGGCTGAAGTTCGTGCCGGTGTGCGTCCCGGTGACGTTGTCCAGCGTGATGCCGCTGATCGAGCCGACACCCGGGTTGTTCCCGCACCGTTTCCGGGTGCCGATCTTCATCATGATCGGCGAATACGTCCCGGACATCGTGATGTTGCGGTAGTGCACGTCGGAAATCTTCGCGCCGTCCATCGACACGATCCCGATGCCCGATTTGTGCGCGCCGGTGATCGTGATGTCCGAGAACTGGTAGCCGGTGAAGTCACCGCACGTCTCGGACCCGAACATCAGCGCGTTGCAGCAGACCGCCGACAGTTTCGCGCCGGTCACCGTGACGTTCCCGTTCGGCAGTTTCGCGCCGAGCGCGTAGTCGCTTTTGAACACCAGGGCGTCGTCGTTCGCCGCGATGGTCGCGTTGGTGATCGTGACGTTGGTCGTGCTGATGATGTTCCAGCCGTCGCGGTCACTCGCCGTGTCGATGGTCAGGTGGTCGGAAACGACGTTCTTGCAGCCGTTGATCAGGGCGCCGAAGTGGCCGCCGCGGCGCAGTTTGATCCCGGACAGCGTCAGCCCGTCACACCGGGTGAGGGACAGGATCTTGTCGGCCTGACCGGACTTCGGGTTGCCGGTGATGAGGTTGCCGCCGCCGTCGATCGTGCCGGCGCCGGTGAAGCCGATGTTCGTCAGCTTGTCGCCGTAGAACATCGCGTTGTGGAAGTGGCTGTGGCCGTAGTCCTGGTACTGGTCCCACTGGTTCGACTCGGGCTTGTCGTAGGTGTCCGCACCGGACCCCGTGATCGTCGCGCCCGCGTCGAGCTGGATCGTGACGTTGCTCTTGAGGTGGACGGTGTTCGCCGACTTGTAGTTCCCCGAGGTGAACCGGACGGTACCGCCACCGGCCGCACTGGCCGCCGCGATCGCCTTGTCGATGGCCCCGGAATCGTTGGCGGACCCGTTTCCCTTGGCGCCGTAGTCCTGGACGTCGTAAACGCCGCCGGGCGCGGCGGCCGAGATTCCGGCCCCCGCCACCACCAGTCCCGCCACCGCGCAGGAGATCAGCAAGAATCTTTTCACGTGAAACCGCCTTGTCATGGAACGAAAAATTCGGCATGACGGCGGAGACCTCAGATTACGAGCCGCACCAACGGAATGTCAAGATCGCGGGGCGGGGACCCGCGCCACCCCCAGTCGGGCGCGGGTCCCCGTGATCGGTGGTTCGGTCCATTCAGGATTCTCGGAGTCTACCTTCGCGGGGCCCGGGTGCCCCGTGCGTTTTTCACGGTCGACGACGTGAATCCGGCACGATCGGCGGCTCAGGCGAGCCCTACTCCGGACGACAGCAGCGTGAACGCCCGTTCGGCCGCCGCGACGGCCTCCGGAAGCCGCCGGTCCGCCGGCGTCCCGGCCGCGACCGCCGCCATGTTCGCGGTGGCCAGCGTCCGGCGGACCGCGGCGATCTGCGCCGCGGCGAGGCTCGCGTCGAGTTCACCGGCACCGGCCTCGGCCAGCGCGGCCGCCAGCGCCACCTCCCCCGCGGAGGTGAATTCCGCGAGCCGGGCCACGAGCGCCGGAGTTCCGGTGACGAGCCGGAACACGGCGGCGACCTCGGGATCGTCGCACAGGCCCGTCACCGGCTCCCGAGCCGCCAGCCCCCGGAGGAACGCCTCGCGCAGCGCGGCCAAGGCCCCCTGGCCGGGCCGCCGGGCGCGGACGACGTCCGCCGCGTCGGTCTCGTGGTCGGCGAACCGGTGCAGCACCAGGTCCTCCTTGGTCGGGAAGTAGGCGAACAGCGTCCGCTTGGACACCTCGGCCGCCCGCGCCACCTCGGCGACCCCGACGGCGTCGAACCCGCGCTCCAGGAAGAGCCCGATCGCCGCCGTCGAGATCGCCGCCCGCGTGCGGAGCTTCTTGCGCTCCCGCAGGCCCAGTTCCTCGGTCATGTCACGGAGCGTAGCGCCCGGGGCCTCAGACCTTCTGCAGGCCGGGCTTGCCTGCTTGCACTACGTAGCTGACGTCGTTCTTGATGACGACCGACGCCGGGTCGTAGACGCTCGTGTCGGACGTCGTCATGAAGTCCGCCCGCATCTGCGACGGCGTGGTCGTGACGCGGACGTACCCGCGCTCACCCTTGCAGTACTTCACGTGCGGGTTGTTCGCGTACCAGGCCGCGCTGGGCGGTGCGGCGTCGTCGCTGTTGCTCGTCACCGACGTCGTGACCAGTTCCGAGCCGATGACCGGGTCGCTGTGGTCGAAGTAGTCGAGCCGCAGGTCGGCGGCCCAGTGCCGGTGGACGTCGCCGGTGAGGACGACCGGGTTGGCGACCTTCCGGTCGACCCAGCCCTTCGCGATCCGGTCGCGGGACGCCTCGTAGCCCTGCCACGAGTCGGGGCTTTCGCAGGTCGCCTTGTTGCCGTCGCCGTCACGCTGGGCGAAGAAGACCTGCTGGCCGAGGAAGTCCCAGGTGGCCGGGTGCGACTCGAACTGCTTGAGCAGCCACGCCTCCTCCGTGCTGCCGAGGATGCTGCGCGAGGTGTTGCGCATGTCCGCGCAGGCCGGCCCGGCCGAACCGGACGGGTCGGCCACCTGGGCGTTGCGGAACTGCCGCGTGTCGAGCATGTGGAACCGGGCCAGGTTGCCCCAGGTCAGCTGGCGGTACAGCTGGATCGACGCGCCGTTCGGCTTCGCCGTCGACCGGATCGGGGTGTGCTCGTAGAACGCCTGGAACCCGGCGGCCTTGCGCGCGGCCGGGGCGGGCGAGGTGGTGCCGTTCCAGTTGTTCATCACTTCGTGGTCGTCGAAGACGACGATCCAGGGCGCGATCGCGTGGGCGGCCTGCAGGTCGGCGTCGGTCTTGTGCTGGCCGTGGCGGGCGCGGTACAGCGCCAGCGTGGTCGCGTCGTCGGGGACGGCCAGGCTGCGCGGGTTGCGTTCCTGCGCCGCGCGGCCCGACTTCTTCTCGTAGATGTAGTCGCCGAGGAACAGGACCAGGTCCGGGTCGTCGGCCACGACGCCCTTGTACGCGTGGTAGTAGCCCTCCTCCCAGTGCTGGCAGGAGGTGAAGCAGTACTTGAGCTGGTTGACCGCGGCCCCGGCGGCGGGCGCGGTGCGCGTCCGGCCGACCGGCGAGACGTAACCGCCGCTGCGGAACCGGTAGAAGTACTCGCGCGCGGGCTGCAGCCCGGCCGGTTCGATGTGGACACTGTGCGCCGACGCGCGGACGGCGTTCACCGAGCCGCTCTGCACGACGGAACTGAACGCTTCGTCGTTCGCGATCTCCCACTCGACCGCGTAGGTCGCGTCCGGCATGCCGCCGAAGCCGTCGGGGTTGAGCGGCGCCGGGGCGAGCCGCGTCCACAGCACGACGCTGTCGGGCAGCGGATCGCCGGAGGCGACGCCGAGCTGGAACGGATCGTGGATGGCGGGCGCGGCGGCCGTGGTGCGGGCGTTCGCCCACGACGGCAGCGCCGCCGAAGCCGCGGTGGCGGTGACCGCGGCCAGCCCGCCGAGGAGCACCTTGCGCCGGTTGACCTGACCCATGGGAAAGCCCTTTCTCGTGGTGGACGCGCCTCAGGCCGCGAAGTCGGTGATGCCGTCGCTGCAGGACTTCAGGTCGGGCTTGGCGGTCGTGTAGTTCGCGACGCACACCTTGTAGAAGACCCACCCGCCGTGCGGGACCGTGACGGCCTTGTCGACCTTCGTGCCTTCGCCGCCGGAGTTCCAGACGTAGAACGGGCCGGCGCCGCCCTTGAGCCAGTACGCGACCACGGCCGAGTAGCCGTCGGCATTCGTGTCGTAGACCAGGAAGTGGGAGTCGGACGAGCGGTACTGCCCTTCACCCGCGCAGGCGTCGGCGCACTGGCCGCTGCCCGAGCCGACGCCGCAGTCCGGCGCCACCCGCGTGTCGGAGTTGGTGAAGACGTAGGTGTCCGAGATGTACCCGCCGAGCGCGGGCACGTAGTCCCACAACGTGCTCGTGCCGTAGGTGCCGGTCACCGACGAGCCGTTGACCTGGCAGTCGATGGTGACGGCGGCGCCGTTCGCGACGGTCTTGACGGCCGTGGCGCTCGCGGTGGGCGCCCGGCGCACGTTGAGCGGGTCGCCCGCGGTCTTCACCGTGCCGCTCGCCGCCGCCGACGCCTCGAGCGCGCCGCCCGTCACGAGCGCGCCGACCGCGGCCAGTATCGTCCCCGCACCGGCGATACGCCGGAGATTCGAACGCTTCATGGCGGCATCGTGGCGCCGGGCCGTACACGTCCCGTACAAAGCGCGCACGTGTGCGCACAGACACTCCGAATGGATCTATCCCCTGCGCCGGACGGGTCTTAGAGTCCGGGACATGGGGGAACTCATCGGGCAGGTTGAGACCACCTCGCTTACCATCCGCGTCCTCGGTCCGCTGGAGGTCACCGCCGCCGGGCGGGTGATCGCCCTCGGCGGCCCGAAGCCCCGGCTGCTGCTGGCCGCGCTGGCCCTGCAGCCCAACGTCGTCGTCTCGACCGACGTGCTGGTGGAAGTGCTGTGGCCGGAATCGGCGCCGCGGTCGGCCGCGGCGAACATCCGCACGTACGTGCATTCGCTGCGAAGACGGTTCGCCGAGATCCACCCCGACCTCGGTGAGCGGATCAGCAGCCGGGCGTCCGGCTACCTGCTGACCGCGGAACCGGGCGAACTGGACCACCTCACCTTCACCGCGTTGGCCGGCGAAGCGCAGGAAGCGCTCGACGGCGGCGAAGCCGAAACCGCGCTGAAGCTGATGGACCGCGCCGATGCCCTGTGGCGCGGCGAAGTCCTCGAAGGACTGCCGCACGACCACAGCTGGGGCGCGACCGTCGCCCGGCTCGCCGAACTCCGGCTGTCGGTGCAGGAACAGCGCCTGCGGGCGCGGATCGGCCTCGGCCGCTCCGGCGAAGCGATCGCCGAGCTGCGCGGGCTGGTCACCGAACACCCGCTGCGCGAGGAACTGTGGGCGCAGCTGATCGTCGCGCTGCGCGCCGCGGGCCGGACCGGCGACGCCGTCGAGGCGTACGAGTCGGCCGAGCGGGTCCTGCGCGACGAGCTCGACGCCGAACCGGGCGCGCGGCTGCGCGAGCTGCGCGCGACCCTCGTGCCGGAAACCGCCGCCGTCCCGCGCCCCGCCGACGTGGCCCCGGTCTGCCAGCTGCCCCTGGACCTGCCGGACTTCACCGGCCGCGACGCGCTGATCCACGACGTCGTCACGCTGCTGCAGAAGCGCGCGGACTCCGGCACGCCCGCCGTCGTCGTGCTGTCGGGCGCGCCCGGCGTCGGCAAGTCCGCGGTCGCCGTGCGGGTCGCGCACGCGGTCCGCGACGAGTTCCCCGACGGGCAGCTGCACGTCGATCTCGCGGGCACGTCGTCGTCGCCGCGGGCGCCGATGAGCGTGCTCGCCGAACTGCTGCGCACGCTGGGCATCCCCGACGCCGGCCTGCCGCGGGAGCTGGCCGAGCGGTCGGCGCTGCTGCGGTCGCGGCTGGCCGGGCGCCGGATGTGCGTGGTGCTCGACGACGCCGGCAGCGCGGCCCAGGTGCGGCCGCTGCTGCCAGGGGCCGGCGCCTGCGCGGTGCTGGTGACCAGCCGGCTGCGGCTGCCCGGGCTCGCCGGGGCGCAGCCGGTGGACGTCGACCTGCTGCCGGAGGCCGAGGCCGCGCGGCTGCTGGAGGGCATCGTCGGCGCCGAGCGGGTGGCGGCCGAGCCGGAGAGCGCCGCGGCGATCCTGCGCCAGTGCGGGCACCTGCCGCTGGCGATCCGGGTGGCCGGCGCGAAGCTGACGCACCGGCCGGGCTGGACGCTGCGGCTGCTGGCCGACCGCCTCGGCGACGAGCGCCGCCGGCTCGACGAGCTGCGCGTCGGCGACCTCGCCGTCCGGGCGAGCGTGACGCTGTCCTACGACCTGCTGCCGATGTCGGCGGCGACCGCGTTCCGCGGGCTGGGCCTGCTCGGGCCGGTCCAGTTCCCGGCCTGGGCGGTGGCGGCGGTGCTGGGCCGCCGGGACGCCGAGGACGTGCTCGACGTGCTGGTCGACGGCCACCTCGTCGAGCTCGTCGGGTCGGATTCGGCCGGGCAGCCGCGCTACCGCCTGCACGACCTCCTGCGCGTGTACGCGGTGGAGCTGGCGGAGCGCAGTGACGCGGCGAAGACGCGAGCCGGGCTGCGGCGGGTGCTGGAGGGTTACCTGGGGCTCGCGCTCGAGGCGGCGCGCCGGATGCCGCTGCACTTCTTCGGCATGTACTGCGACGACGAGCTGCCGCGCCCGGCGGTGCCCTCCGACGTCCTGCCCGAAGACCCGGCGGAGTGGTTCGCCGCCGAGCGGCGCAGCACGGTCGCCGCGGTTTCGCTGGCCGCCCAGCAGGGTTTCGACGACCTGGCCTGGCAGCTGGCGTCGGCGCTGACCCCGTACTTCGACCTGCGCGGCCCCCAGGACGACTGGCACAGTACCCACTTGATCGCCCTGGCGGCGGCCCGGCGGGCCGGTTCGGTGCGGGCGGAGGCGATCGTCCAGCGCAACCTCGGGCAGTACCTGCTCTACCAGGACGAGTACGCCGAGTCGCGGGTGGCGTTCGAGGAGTCGAGGAAGCTGTTCGACTCCCTCGGCGACGCCCAGGGCGTCGGCGTCGCGCTGACCGGGCTGTCGACGATCCTGCGCATCGAAGGCGACGACGCACTGGCGCTCGACCACTGCCACGAGGCGCTGGAGCTGTTCGCGGAGGCGGACGACCCGCACGGCGAAGCGGTGGCCCGCCTGGGCGCGGGCGCGGTCTGGATGGCCCGCGGCTGCTACGCGGCGGCGAAGCGCTGGATCACCGACGCACTGGAGCTGTCGGCCGCGATCGGCGACCGCCACCGCGAGGCCCACGCGCTCAAGCGCCTGGGCCTGCTGTTCCAGCACCAGGGCAACCTGGCGGCGGCCCGCGAGCACGTGGACCGGGCGATCGCGATCTTCACCGACCTCGGCGACGACCACTGCGTGGGGTACGCGAACCAGAACCTGGGCGAGTTGTGCTTGCACAGCGGGGACTTCGCGCACGCGCAGCTGTTGCTGGTGAACTCGCTGGCGGTGCACCGCCGGAACGGGGACCGGCGCTCGGAGGCGGAGGTGTCGCAGCTGCTCGGGGAGTTGCACCGGGCGCTGGCGCAGCCGGAGCGGTCACGGGACTATTCGGAGCGGGCGCTGGCGATCTGGCGCGAGCTGTCGACGCGGCCGAAGGAAGAGGCGCCCGTGGCCGAGGCGCGGCCGCACATCGTTTCCGCCTGACGCACAACCTGCTTGTACGGATCATGTACGCCGTCCCGTCAGTCTTCTCACACCTTCGAGTGAACAGGTGCGAGAGGAGAACCGGGGATGATCCGGATCAAGATGGCCGGCCGCGTGACCGCGGCGGTTCTGGCCGCCGGGGCGGTGACGGCGCTGGCCGGAGGCCCCGCGCAGGCCGCCACCGCCGACAACGGGCGCTGGACCGCCGATCTGTCCTCTGTGGACAGCAATGACGTCAACGTCACCGGCGCGGGCGGGACACTGACGCTGGCCGACGCCGCGTGGCACAGAACCGAGCGGGTGTTCGCCGGCAGCGAGGGCAGCCTGACCACCGCCGCGCACAAACTCGGCTCCGCGTCGAACCGCGTCAGTGCCGAACTTTCCGCCGACACCCCCCGGGGCACGTCGGTGGACGTCGACGTCCGCGGCCGGACCGGGGTGAACGACTGGACCGAGTGGACGCCCGCCGGGACCGCGCTGAAGAGCGCCGTCAGCGAGGTGCAGGTGCGGATCAGCCTGCACAGCAGCACCGACGGCGTGCGGCCGTCGGTCAAGAGCGTCGCGCTGAGCGCCGACAGCGTCCCGCAGGCGAACGCGCTGGCCGCCACCGCCGCGCTCACCTACAAGATCTACGCCACCCGCGAGGGCCTGACCGGTCAGACGACCGCCAACGGCCACGTCATCACCAGCCGCGACCACTTCGTCGCGCTGCCGTCCGGGCGTGGCCTGTCCGGCAAGGGTTCCGGCACCTACACCGTGCGTGTCTGCAAGACCGACGCCAGCCGGTGCGAGTACGCGCCCGTGTGGGACGTCGGCCCGTGGAACACCAAGGACGACTACTGGAACCCGGCGTCGGTGCGCGCCGAGTACAAGGACCTCCCGCAGGGCCAGCCCGAGGCGTACGCCGCCTACCACAACGGCTACAACGGCGGTAAGGACGACCTCGGCTACAAGGTCGGCAACCCGGCCGGCATCGACCTCGGCGACGGCGTCTTCTACGACGGGCTCGGCATGTCCGACAACGGCAACGTCAACGTCACCTACCTGTGGACCGGCTCCGGCCCGACCGGTGTCGTCAGCACCGCCGGCGACCCGATGAACGTCCGGGCCAGCGCCAGCACCTCGGCCGCCGTCAAGGGGCTCGCGGCGAACTACGCCAAGGTGAACATCGAGTGCTACGTCGAGGGTGACACGGTCGCCGGCAAGTTCGGCACCACCAACATCTGGGACCGGATCGGCCCGAACAACTACGTCTCGGACACCTACCTCCAGACCGGTTCGGACGCCCCCGTGGCCCCGCACTGCTGAACCACCCCCGATCGTCGCGCGGATGACTGCCCTCACCCCCGCGGCACCCGCGAAGGCCCGGTGTCCCCCGCCGGGCCTTCGCCCTTTTCCGGGACCATTCCGCTCACCGGGACATCAATTCACAACCGTGAACAGACTTCTGCCGGGTGTACAACGCCCCGCCGATCGTGCAAAGATTCCGGGCACTTTCCTCTCACGGATTCACGGAATGGCGGGTACCTGTGAGCGTTTCCCGGAGAACCCTGCTGACCACCGCGGCCGGCGCCGCGGTGGCGGTGAGCGCCAGCACCTCGACGGCCGCGTCCGCGGCCACCCCCGATGCCTCCGACCAGGCATCCACCACCCGGACGCTCCGCCAAGCGGCCGATTACGCAGTGGCCAAGCTCCGCGCGGTGGCCCCCGGCGTCACCGCGTTTCCGGTCGGCACGAAGTTCGAGAAATGGACCTATTCGCAGAACGGCGACTGGGTCGGCGGATTCTGGCCCGGCCAGTTGTGGCTGGCCTGGCTCTACAGCGGTGAGGAACAATTCAAGACCCTCGCGCTGGCGTCCGCGGACAAACTCGCGCCGCGCCAGAACGACACCGGCACGCACGACCTCGGCTTCCTCTTCTACCCCTCGTGGGTGACCGCCTGGCGGCTCACCGGCGACGAGAAGTGGCGGGCGGGCGCGGTGCAGGCCGCGTCTTCGCTGATCAAGCGCTACAACCCCGCGGGCGGCTTCATCCGGGCCTGGGGCGCGCTCGGCGATCCGAACAACGCGGGCCGCGTCATCATGGACACGATGATGAACCTGGACCTGCTGGCGTTCGCGAGCCGGCAGACCCAGGACCCGAAGTACCTGGAGATCGCGGTCGCGCACGCGAAGACGGCGCAGCGCAACTTCGTCCGCCCGGACGGGTCGACACCGCACGTGTTCGACTTCGACCCGGTCACCGGCGCGCCGATCGGGCCGAACACCGTGCAGGGCTACAGCCCCACCTCGTGCTGGTCGCGCGGGCAGGCGTGGGGCATCTACGGGTTCACGACGATCCACCGGCGCACCGGGGACGCGGAGTTCCTGACCACCGCCCGGCGGCTCGCGGACTTCGCGCTGTCCCACCTGACCCCCGACGACGTGCCGGTGTGGGACTACCTGGCCCCGCAGGCGCCGAACGACGTCAAGGACGCCTCCGCGGGCGTGATCATGGCGTGCGGCCTGCTGGACCTGGCCGAGCTGACGCACCGCCCGCACTACCGGGAAAGCGCGCTGCGGATCCTCACGGCGGTGTCGCGGACGTGCCTGACGACGAAATCCACCCGGGCCGAGGCGAGCGTCGCGCGCTGCACCCGCAACCGGCCGAGCGAGGACGGCGTCGAGGTGTCGCTGCCCTACGCCGACTACTACCTGCTGGAAGCCATCCTGCGGGTGCTCGACCGGCGCCGGGTGGACCGCGCGATCGACCTGTCGAGCGTGTAGCGGCGCCGGGGAGGCCGCCACCTCCCCGGCCGCCGGTTCAGTGCTGGTGGTGCGCGTGCACCTTGGCGTGGCCGAGGCCACGCCCGATCATCCACTTGTTGACCGGCACCGTGACGACGAACGCGATCGCCAGCGAGAGCGCCAGCGACAGCCAGAACAGGAAACTGGCCAGCCCGGCGTCCATCGCCCCGGGGATCGCCACGACCACGGTGTTGTCGATCAGTTCCATGACCGCGATCGACACGGTGTCCGCGGCCAGCGCGACCTTGAACGCCGCCGCCGCGCCGAGCCCCGACTTCAGCACGCCCCGCATGGTCAGGCCGTAGCCGAAGACGAAGGCCAGCACGATCGACAGGACGACCGTCGCCGCGTTGTGCAGGCCGAACGCCGTGCCCAGGACCATGCCGAGCACCTCACCGATGGCGCAGCCGGTGAGGCAGTGCAGGGTCGCCTGGATCGCTGTCGCCCACGAAGCTCCGTGCTGTTCGCTCATACCCGGGACTATACCCCCTGGGGGTACCAAGGGTGATCGCTGTGACCGACACCGCTCCACCACGGAGGGACGAGTCCGTTGTTGCGGAGCGTGACAACCGCCGCCGACCAGGCGATCTACCGCCGGAAACGCCCGGAGCAGAACTCACTTCCGTAACCCTTTGCGCACATCCCGTTGACCACAGTTACCCGGGGCCCTACGTTCGCCCTTGGTCTTCACCGTGCGCAGACCGATCGAAGGCAGTGAGGAATGGGTGGGGATGCGAGGGCCGACGAAGACCTTCCGGCTGGTCGCGACGCTGCCGCTGGTGGCGGCGCTCGCGCTCGGGGGCTGCTCGGACCAGCTGGGCAACGCGCCCGCGCCGTCGCCGACCCGGATCGAGTTCGTGCCCAAGGTGCGGGGCATCCCGTACTTCGAGGCGATGGACACCGGCGGCCTCGATGCGGCGAAGCAGCTGGGCGTGGTGTGGCACACGACCGGCCCGTCGACGGTCGACCCGGCCGCGCAGGTGACGATCCTGCGTGACCTGATCGCAAAGAAGGTCGACGTCATCGTGGTGGCGCCCAACGACCCGGCCGCGCTCGCGCCGGTGATCGCCGAGGCCCGCGCGAAGGGCATCCACGTGCTGACCTCGGACACCGACGCGCCCGGCACGCAGCGGGAGGTGTTCGTCAACCAGGCCAGCGCGCGGGGTATCGGCACCGCGCTCGTCGACGCGCTGATGGCGAAGACCGGCGGCACCGGCCAGTACGCCATCGTCTCCTGCGGCCCGGCCGCGGCGAACCTGAACTCGTGGATCGCGGTCCAGAAGGAGTACGCGGCCGAGCGCTACCCGAAGGCCGAGCTCGTCGAAACCGTGTACGCGGGCGAAGACGAAGACAAGGCGACGACCCTGGCCAAGCAGCTGATGGCCGGCCACCCCGGCCTGACCGGGCTGGTCGGCGAGTGCACGACGTCCGCGCCCGGCGTGGCGAAGGCCGTGGGCGACGAGCAGAAGATCGGCCAGGTGTTCACCGTCGGCGTCGGCACGCCGCAGGCCATCAAGCCGTTCCTGCTCGACGGGTCCTGCTCGCAGTCGGTGCTGTGGAACGTCGAGTCGCTCGGCTACCTGACCGCGTGGACGGCCAAGCAGGTCGCCGACGGCAAGCCGCTGAACCCGGTCAACAAGGTGAGCCTGGAGCTGCCGGCGGTGAAGTACGACGCCCCGTCGAAGACCGTCCTGCTGGGCGATCCGCTGCTCATCACCGCCGACAACGTCGACCAGTTCAAGTACTGACGCTCACCGGTGCCGCCGCACGTGGGCGGCCCCCGCACCCCCGCCGAGCACGAGGATCAGGGCCGTCAGCCCCCAGCGGCGTTTCTCCCGGGTCCGCTTCCCGGTGTCCGACGGCTTCACCTGGGCCTTCTTCGCCGGGCGCACGAGGGGTGACGGCGAAGGCGGCGGTGGCTCCGGTGTGGACGGCGGTGGCGTGACCACCACCGGCGACGGCGTGGGCACCGGCGGCGGCACGGCGGCCGGCCGCTCCACCGGCGGCGGCTGCGGCGGTGGCGGCGGCTCCGGAGCCGGCGTGGGTGACGGCGTCGGCGGGTTCGGCGACGGCGTGGGCGGGTTCGGCGACGGGGTCGGCGGATTCGGCGACGGCGTGGGCGGATTCGGCGACGGGGTCGGCGACGGGGACGTCGACGAGGGCGGCGGCGGAGGGGCTGCTTCGGTGTAGCACCCGGCCGCGTCGCTGCTCACCAGCGGCGGCCCCGACGCGACCTCGACGGCCTGGCCCGAGCCGTCGCGCGGGAGGCGGTAGGTGACGCTGCGCTGCCCGTCCTCGTTGGCCGTGGCGTAGATCGCGCCGGGCGCGAGCACCACCGCCCCGTACGCGCCGCCGCGGGGGAAGGCGAGCCCGGGGACCACCGCGACCACCCCGGTCGCCGGGTCGAGCGTGACCACCGGGCTGTCGCCGTGCGTGGCCGCCGAGACGCCGTAGAGGAGGCCGTCCGCCGGGTCCACGGCGAAGTCGTCGACGTCGACGGCGAGCGACACCGGGCGCAGCGGCGTCCGGTGCACCACCCGCAGGTAGTCCGCGCCGGCCGGGTCGATGTCCACTGTGTACAGATCGCTGCCCTGCCGCACGTACCAGCGGTCGCCGTCGATCGCGCCCGCGGTGGCCCCGGTGACCAGGCTCCACACCGGACGCCGGGCGCCCGCGCGGCCGATCACGCCGAGGTCGGTGACCACGCCGGCGGCGTCGATCCGCACCGCGTGCGCGCCGTGGCCGTACCGGCCGGCGCGGGTGCCGTCGGCGACGCCGTAGACGACGTCCTGCGCGGCGGAGTAGCCCATCGCGTTGATCCAGTACCCGGCCTCGGTCAGCCGGCGGGTGGTTCCGGCGGGCAGCGCCAGCAGCCGCAAGGTCGTCGGCGCGCCTTCGCGTTCGTTCTCCGCCTGCAGGATCGTGCAGCCGTCCGGCGCCTTGGCCGGCGGGTTCGCCGACGGCGGCGCGAGCCAGCCCGTCGCCGCCAGCAGCGCCGAGACCGCCGCGGCCACGCCGAGCATCGCCGCCCAGCGGGCCCGCGTGCCGGTCAAACCAGCTTTTCCAGTGCCGAGGTGAACGCCTCCGGCGCCACCTTCGCACCGCCGCTGAACGGGTTCTGCAGCTGGTAGATGGCGAACAGCAGCAACGTGATCGTGCCGGCCAGGGTGGACACGATGATGATGTGCGCGGCGAGCCGGGTGCCGCCGAACAGGTTGGGCAGCAGGATCGCGGTGATCACGCTGCCGAGGATGAGCGCGAACCAGACGACGGCGCCGACCCCGTCGGCGCCCGAGTGGGACAGCCGCTGTTCGCGAGCCTGGTAGACCGACCAGAGCTGGTTGCTCGCCTCGGTCTTGCGGTCCAGCAGCCAGTCGTCGTCGGCCGGGGCCTCCGCCACCGCCTGGCGCATCTGGTCGAGCTGCGCCGCACCGGTGGCGGGCACCGGGCCGCCGTCGGCCAGGCGCGGCCACTCCTGGTCCTCGACCGTCCGCGCGTACGCGGCGGCGAGCTGGTGCACCCGGTCCTTCGTCTCGGCCGGCAGCGCGTCGGCCGCCCAGGTCGCCGCGATGAGGCTGTCGGCCTCGGTCTGCGCGTTCTGGCTCGCTTCGCTTACCGCGTCGAACAGCGAGATGAGCACGAAGGCGACCAGAACCGCGTGCAGGCCGCCCACGATGGTGAACACCTGGCCCGCCGCGTCGTTGTTGTCGGGCCTGCCCTCGTCCCAGCCGAACCGGCGGACCAGGTACGCGATCACGCCCGCGACCACGGCCGCGCCGGCCACCCAGAGACTGCCGGCCACGAAGATGTTCATCCGGGTCCTTTCACCCGCGGAGCGCGGGACGCACCACCGGCGCATTCCGCCGCCGGGGAACGCTCAAGTTAGCACCCATTTCCGGACCGGCGACGGGCAATTGCCGAATTCATCCTGGTGGCCGCACCACGGCCGCGGAGATCGCCGGTTCGGCCCAGTTCCGGGGCCCGCGAGCCGGTTCCGCCGCACCGCCCGCGACCACGGATTACGCTGCTGGGCCGCGATCTTCACGACCGAGTGACAGCCGGGGACAGCCGGTGACCACGCCGTCCCGGAATGATCAAGACCGCCTGCCGGGGATTGGCCCGGAGACCCGATCGTGTCATTGTGCGCCGCGACCCGGTTGCTATGTTGATTTCGCGGCGCCGTGTAACCGCGCGAAATCGAGGAATAGCACGCCATGACCGGCGCGTCCGCGTGACGGGCGCGTGCCGATGCGAACTGATTGGGTGGTTTTCGCTGTGACTGTCACCGATCCGGTGGATGCCCTGAACACCGACGAGCAGGCGCCCTCGAGCCTGAGCCGGGCCGCGGCCCGCACCCTGGCCACCACCACCAAATCCGTCCCCCAGATGCAGGGCATCTCCAGCCGCTGGCTGCTC
>NZ_JNYY01000032.1 GCF_000716785.1 Amycolatopsis vancoresmycina | reverse complement strand
GGCGGGGGCGGGCCGGGGTGGGTGACGTCGTCTCCGGGGCGAAGCCGGACGCCGGCGGGCGGTTCCGCGTCGGGAGCGTGTCGAAGACGTTCACGGCGACCCTCGTGCTGAAGCTCGCTGCGAACGGCAGGCTGGGCTTGGACGAGCCGGTCGCGAAGTACCTGCCCGGCCTGCTGCCCTACCCGGAGCCGATCACCGTCCGGCAGCTGCTGCAGCACACCAGCGGCCTGCCCCGCGACCTGGCGCCGCAGTACACCTGGACGACCGCGGCGGAGATCGACACCGAACGGTTCGTGCACTTCGGCGAGGTCGAGGCGATCCACGACAGCACGGTGCAGCCGCTGCTGTTCCCGCCCGGCACGAACTGGTCGTACTCCAACACCGGCTACAACGTGCTGGCCCTGCTGGTGGAGAAGCTCACCGGCCGCCGGTTCGAGCAGGTCCTCGCCGACTGGATCACCGGCCCGCTGCACCTGGCGGACACCTTCCTGCCGCGGGACTTCCCGCTGGTGCCGCGCCCGGCCGTGCACGGCTACGAGCAGCTCTACCCGGCGCCGCGGGGGCTGACCGACGTCACCGTCTACAACCTCAGCCGCTACTTCGGCGCCGGGAACATCATCTCCAGCGGCGCCGACCTGAACCGTTTCTTCCGCGCGCTGCTCGGCGGCGAGCTCCTGCCGGCCGGTCTGCTCGCGCAGATGAAGACCACGGTTCCGTGGCCGGGCCAGGACGGCCTGGTCGGCTACGGGCTGGGGCTGATGCGCGTGTCCCTGACCGGGATCTGCGGTCCCGGCGCCCCCGACGTCTGGGGCCACGCCGGGGACGTGCCCGGGTACAACACGTGGAGCATGAGCGACGAAGCCGGCACGCGCGGGATCACGGTCGCGTCCAGCCCCGACCTGAGCGCTTCACCCGCCGCGGCCGCCGGCCGGGTCCTGGCGATGGTGACGGAGTTCTGCACGCCCGCTTCGCCCAGCGCCCAGGCACGCGCTTCGCAGCTCCAGTCCGCGTTGCGCTGACGTACCGCCGGGTGCCGTGAAGACGGCAGGTCGGTGCCCGATCGGCGCGGAAAGTGCCGTCATCGGTCGCGGCGCGCGTCGTCCAGGCGGCGGGCCTCGGCTGCTTGCTCGAACGGGGTGTCGCCCGCCGGGTGGCGGTCGCCGAGGGCCGCGAACAACGCGGCCACCCGGACCGAGTCGTGGTGGGTGGCCAGCTCGGCCAGCTCGGGGTCGGTGGCCCCCAGCACCTGGCGGAACCGCAGCTCCGCCAGCGGGCCGAGCCGGTCGTAGATCTGCAGGAACACCTTCTGGGCCCGGTCGCGCGCCCAGTCCGCGGGCAGCAGCTCGGCGGGCAGGTCGGGGTCGGTCTCGGGGAACCGGCGCCAGTCCACACGCAGCTCGGTGCGGGTGCGCAGGGCCTGCGCCGGGCTGATCAGGCCGGCCGCCAGCCCGGTCAGCACCTGCTCGTAGCGCTCGACGAACTGCTCGTACTCCCGCGCCAGCGGGCCGAGGTCGAACGCCGTGACCGCCGGCGCCGGGCCGGGGGCTTCGGTCGCGCGGAAGACCGTCGCACTGCGGAGGCCGAGCTCGTCCAGCGCCGTGAGGGCGGGCCCGGCCAGGTCGTGCGGGCTGACCCACACGCCGTCGTAGAGGGCGGCGAACCGCAGGACCCGCAGCCGTGACCGCAAAGCCGTGCGCAGTCCCCGGTCCTGTTCCGGCACCGAGAACGTGACCACCGTCCACTGCCCGTCCCATTCGGGCGCGCTGGCGCCGAAGGTCAGCATCCGGTGCGTGCGCTCGATGATCACCTCGGACGTGCGTGCCGGGATGCCGTAGGCCGTGGTCCGGCCGCTGCGCGAGACGGTGAGCAGGCCGCGGGCGGCGAGCCGGCGGATCGCTGCCCGCGCGCTCGCCGGGCTGATGTCGAACTCGCCGAGCAGCTGCACCAGCGCGGCCGAGGGGATGTGCTCGTCGCGCCAGTACCAGAAGTCGCCGAGCAGGGACGTCAGCAGCAGCTGCGGCTCGGCTCCCTGCTGCGAGCGGGGCAGTGGGCCCGAGGACGTCGCTGTCATCGCGCGCCCACCGCGGGTGTCCATGGCCTCCATGGTGTCAGTGCGGTCCGGCCGGTCGCATCGAGGGGTTGAATCACGCGACACATCATGCGACGATCGGCGCTCACTTAGCAACCTATCGCCTTCCGTAGGAAGTAACCGACATGGTTTCCTCACTTCGCCAATGGCGTCGAAGCACGCTCGCCGCGGTTGCCGCGGGACTCGCGCTGGCCGGGTGCACGGTCGACGACGGCGCGGCCTCCGTCCCCACGGCCGCGGCGCTCAGCGCCGACCAGGCGCTGCACGACCAGCTGCCGCAGGCGGTCAAGGATGCGGGCGTCCTCCGGTTCGCCGGCGACTCCCACCCGCCGTACCGCACCGTCGGCCCGGACGGGAAGACGGTCACCGGCATCGACCACGACTTCCAGCAGGCGCTCGGCCAGCTCCTGGGCGTGCGCACGGAAACCACCGTCGTCAGCGGGCTGCCGGCCGCGCTGCAAGGCATGCTCAGCGGCCGGTACGAAGCCTTCAACGGTCCGGTCAAGGCGACCGCCGAACGCGAGAAGCAGTTCGACACCGTCACCTGGATGACCACCCGCACCTCCTACGTGATCCCCGAGGGCTCGGCGGCCGGGGTGAAGGAGGCCGCCGACCTGTGCGGCAAGCGCGTCGCGGTGGTCACCGCGAGCGTGGTGGAGGACCAGCTCGGCAAGCTGTCCGCCTTCTGCGAGAAGGAGAAGCGGCCGGCGGTGCAGGTGGTCGGGCTCGACGACACGAACGCCACCCTGCTGGCCGCGAAGTCCGGCCGGGCCGAGGCTGCCGGCATGACCCAGGCGGCCGCGATCGACGTGACCACCCAGCAGAAGGGGCAGTACCAGTACGTGACGCAGACCGAGGAACAGGGCGCCACGAAGGACAACCTCGCGCTGTACACCCCGAAGGCCGGCAAGCTCGGCCCGGTGCTGCAGAAGGCGTTCGAGGAACTCTTCCGCAACGGCACCTACCAGCGCATCATGCACCAGTGGGGCCTGGACGACGTGACGGTCCCGCAGCCGATCTTCGACGCGGCGTCCGCGAAATGACCACGATGTCCACAGTGGAGGAAACGACGGCCGCGCCGGACGACGTCGCCACCGCCCGCGGCCGCTTCCGCCCGCTGCGCTGGCTGTTCGTGCTCGTGCTCGCCGTGCTGCTCGCCCAGCTGGTCGTGTTCCTGGCCGGCAACTCCCGCTTCCAGTGGGACGTCGTGGCGAAGTACCTGTTCGAAAAGAGCGTCCTGGCGGGGCTGGGCACCACGGTGCTGCTCGCGGTCGCGGCGATGGTGCTCGGCTCGCTGGCCGGCGGCGTGGTCGCGGCGATGCAGCTGAGCGGGTTCGCCCCCGCCCGCTGGGTGGCGACGCTGTGGGTGGGCCTGTTCCGCGGCATCCCGCCGCTGGTCCAGCTGATCTTCTGGTTCAACCTCGCCTACCTGCTGCCCAGGCTGTCGCTCGGCATCCCGTTCGGCCCGGTGTTCGGGAGCTGGGACGCCAACACCGTCATCACGCCGCTGACCGCCGCGGTGATCGGCCTGTCGCTGGTCGAATCGGCCTACCTGGCGGAGATCTTCCGCGCCGGGGTGGCGTCGGTCGACCCCGGCCAGCGCGACGCGGCCCGCGCGATGGGCTACCCGCTGGGCCAGACGCTGCGGCGGATCGTGCTGCCCCAGGCGATGCGGGTGATCATCCCGCCCGCGGGCAGCCAGTTCATCAACGTCCTCAAGGGGACCGCGCTCGTGTCGGTCATCGCGATGTCGGACCTGCTGCACGCGGTGCAGGTGATCTACAACCGCACCTACGAGATCGTGCCGATGCTGCTGGTCGCCTGCTTCTGGTACCTGGTCGTGGTCACCGTCCTGACGGCCGGGCAACGCCGGCTGGAGCGCCGGTTCTCCCGCGGTCACCGGGACGTCCGGTGAGCGCGCCGGTGCTGCGGATCAGCGACGTCCGCAAGGAGTTCGGGCCGGTGCACGCGCTGGCCGGCGTCAGCCTCGACGTGCACGAAGGCGAAGCGGTCGTGGTGATCGGGCCGTCGGGCTCGGGCAAGTCGACGCTCGTCCGCTGCGCCCACCAGCTGGAGCCGATCGACGGCGGCGCGATGTACCTCGACGGCGAACTGCTGGGCCACCGGCGGTCCCCGGCCGGGCTGCGGCCGCTGGCCGAGCGGCGGATCGCCGCCCAGCGGCGGCGGATGAGCATGGTCTTCCAGCAGTTCAACCTGTTCCCGCAGTTCACCGTGCTGCGCAACGTGACCGACGCGGCGATCCGCGTCCACGGCCGCGATCGGTCCACTGTGGAGCGGGAAGCACGGGAACTGCTGGCGCGCATCGGCTTGGCCGGGCGCGAGGACCACTACCCGCGGCAGCTCTCGGGCGGCCAGCAGCAGCGGGTCGCCATCGCCCGCGCGGTGCTGGTCCGGCCGCGGATCATGCTGTTCGACGAGCCCACCAGTGCCCTCGACCCGGAGCTGGTCGACGAGGTACTGGCGGTCCTGCGCAACCTCGCCGCGGCCGGGACGACGATGGTCGTCGTCACCCACGAGATGACCTTCGCCCGCGAAGTGGCCGACCGGTGCGTGTTCATGGAAGCCGGCCGGATCGTCGAAGAGGGCCCGCCGGGCGAGCTGTTCACGCGGCCGCGGACCGACCGGCTGCGTGCCTTCCTGTCCCGCCATCTGTCCGAACCGGAAGGTGTCTCGTGATCACTGTCGGCGCCGTCGGCGACCTCATCCTGGACGAGCCCGACCCGGAATTCTTCCTCGCCCCGGCCGCGCCGGTGCTGACGGGGATGGACCTGGCGATCGGCCACATCGAGGTCCCGCATTCGACCACCGCGGTCCAGCAGAGCACCGACGTGCCCGCACCGCCCGCGGACCCGGCGGCGCTGAAGGCGGTGGCCGGGGCCGGGTTCGCGGTCGTCACGCTGGCGGGCAACCACGTCCTCGACGCCGGGGCCGGGGGACTGGCCGACACCATCGCCTACGCCCGCGCGGCGGGGATGGAGCCGACCGGCGCCGGGCCGGACCTCGCGCAGGCCCGGCGTCCGGCGATCGTCGAACGCGGCGGCCTGCGGATCGGCGTGCTGTCGTACAACTGCGTCGGCCCCAGGGAATCCTGGGCCACATCCCGCAAACCCGGCTGCGCGTACGTGCACGTCCTGACCCACTACGAGCTGGACCACGCCAGCCCGGGCGGGCCGCCGAAGATCTACACCTTCGCCGATCCCGACAGCCTGGCGGCGATGGCCGACGACGTGCGCCGCCTGCGAGCCGAGGCCGACGTCGTCCTCGTGGCGCTGCACAAGGGTGTCGGGCACACCCCGGTCGAGGTCGCGATGTACGAGAGCCCGGTCGCCCGCGCGGCGGTCGACGCGGGCGCCGACGCCGTGTTCTCCCACCACCCGCACATCATGCGCGGCATCGAAGTCCACAGAGGACGGCCGATCTTCCACGGGCTCGGCAATTTCGCCACCGTCACCCACGCCCTCACCCCGGGCGCCGGTGTCGGTGCGGAAGAGCTGCAGGCGTGGGCGGAACGCCGGACGAAGCTCTACGGCTTCGCGCCCGACCCGGACATGCCGTTCTTCCCGTTCCACCCGGAAAGCCGCAACACCGTCATCGCCTTCTGCCGCTTCAATGGGGCCGGGCTGCACGAAGCCGGGTTTGTGCCGTGCTGGATCGACGACCGGGGCCGTCCGGTCCCGGTCGGCGGCACGCCGGAAGGCGAGGCCGTGACGAAGTACGTCGAGGACATCACCCGCGGGGCCCGGCTCAACGGCCGGTTCACCACCCGCGGGAGCGAAGTGCTCGTCGATCTCACCGAGGGGGTTCCCGCATGACCGACCAGCCACTGGCCGGCCGCACCGTCATCGACCTGACCACCGCGCTCGCCGGGCCGTACGCGACCCTGCTGCTCGCCGGGCTCGGCGCGACCGTGATCAAGGTCGAAAACCCCGCCACCGGCGGGGATTCCTCCCGCAACAACGCGCCCTACGTCGGCCGCGACGGGCTGAACCTCGCCCGGCGCCACGACGACGACCTGTCGGTGTCGATGCTGCTGCGCGGCCGCAACAAGCTCAGCGTCACCCTCGACCTGAAGAACCCGCGGTCGCGGGCGGTGTTCACCGACCTCGTCCGGGACGCCGACGTGCTGGTCGAGAACTACAGCCCCGGTGTCACCGGCCGGCTCGGCATCTCCTACGACCACGTCCGCGAGATCAACCCGCGGCTCGTCTACACCTCCATCAGCGGGTTCGGCGCCCAGGGCGGCCCGGGCTCCGGCAAGGCGATGGACTCGATCATCCAGGCGCTGAGCGGCGTCATGATGACCGCCGGCGAGCCGGACGAGGGGCCGGTGCGGTTCGGGCTGCCGATCGGCGACCTCCTCGCGCCGCTGTTCGCCGTGGTCGGCACGGTGTCGGCGCTGCTGCAGGCCGAGCACACCGGCGAGGGGCAGCGGGTGGACGTGTCGATGCTCGGCGCACTGACCTCCCTGGTCGCCTGCGAGCCGTTCGACGCCTTCGACGCGGTCGGCCTGCCGCAGCGCACCGGGTCGATGGTGCCGCGGCTGGCGCCGTTCGGGATCCTGCCCGCCGCCGACGGGTACGTCGCCCTCTGCGCGCCGACCGACGCCTTCGCCCACGGCGTGCTGCGGGCCATCGGCCGCCCCGAGCTGGCCGAAGACGACCGCTACCGGACCCGCGATCAGCGGGTCCGCGCGGCCGACGAGCTGCACGCCCTGATCCGCGAGTGGTGCCGGACCCGGCCCCTGGAAGACGTGCTCGCCGCGTTCACCGCCGAGGGCGTCCCCGCGGCGCAGGTGCGCGAGCCGCGCGAGGCCGTCCGCGACCCCCTGGTGCTGGCGCGCGAGGAAGTCGTGCCGCTGCGGCACCCGCGGCACGGGGACGTGGCCGACCTGGCCGGGACCGGCGTGCCGATCCGCTTCTCCGCGGCCCGCGTCGCGCTCGACCGCCCGGCGCCCGGGCTGGGGGAGCACAACGAGCACGTCTACCGCGAACTGCTCGGCTACACCGAAGCGCAGCTGGCGGACCTGATCGCGGAGGCGGTGATTTGACCGCGGTCGGCTACGTCGGCGCGGACGTCCCGGTCGAGCTGATCACCGCGGCGGGGCTGCGGCCGCTGCGGCTGACCGGGAAGCCGGGCCGGGACAGCACCCTCGGCGACCGCTACCTCGGTCGTGGCGTGGACCCGGTGGCCCGGTCGATCCTGACGCGCATCCTCTCCGGGGACTACGGGCCGCTCGAAGCCATTGTGGTCTCCCGCGACTGCGAGGCGTCCTTGCGCCTGTTCTACGCCCTGCGGGAGCTGAACCGGGTCGAGCCGGCGCTGGGGCTGCCGCCGCTGCGGCTGGTGGACGTGCTGCACCTGCCGCACCACACGACCACCCGGTACGTCCACGCGAAGATCGCCCAGCTGCGCGCGTGGCTGGGCCGCTGGCGGCCGATCGGCGACGACGACCTCGCCGCGGCCATCACCGCCCACGACACCCTGCGGCGGTCGCTCGGCCAGGCCGCCGCTCTGCGCCGCGCGAACCGGCTGAGCGGAACGCGGTTCCTCGAACTCGTCGCCGCGACCACCGCCGTGCCGGTCACCGAGGCCATCGCGCTCGTCGATCGGGTGCTCGCCGACCCGCGCGAAGCCGAAGGCGTTCGGCTGTTCCTCACCGGGAGTTCCCACGACTCGCCGGAGGTGTACGAAACGTTGGAGCGCCACGGTTTCCTCGTCGTGGGGGAGGACCACGACTGGGGTGAGCTGCTGTTCGCCCGCACCTGCGCGGCACCGACGGAACTCGCGCTCGCGGAGCGGTACCAGCACAACGGCCCCGCCGCGCCCCGCGCGTCGATCCGGCAACGGGCCGCGCACACCGCCGCGGCCGCCCGCGCCTGCGGTGCCGAGGTCCTGTTCTCCTACGCGCGGGTCCACGACGACGCGCCGCCGTGGGACTTCCCGGCCCAGGGGGCCGCGACGGGTCTGCGCGCGGTCCTGGCCGAGCGCCAGCCGTACGGCGAGCTGACGGCGGAAGCGCTGGCCGCGCTGGTCCCGGCGGGAGCGAGCGCGTGACCGCCCGGCTCGCGTCGGCGACCACCGCGACCGCCCACCAGCGCGAATGGTTCGCCCGGGTGCGCGAAGCGGGCGGTCCCCTGGCGCTGGTCAACGCGGACGCGCCCCAGGAGATCTTCCGCGCGATGGACATCCCGTACGTGGTCAACCAGTGGTGGGCCTCGATCGTCGCGGCGAAACGCCAGACCCAGCGCTACCTCGGCCTCCTGCGCGACCGCGGCTACCCCGACTACATCGAGCAGTACAGCGCCACCTCACTGGCGTCGGCGTTCGAGGACGACCCGGGCCAGGCGCCGTGGGGTGGCCTGCCGGCGCCGTCGATCGTGCTCGGCGAGACGACCGGCGACGCGTCCCGGAAGATCTTCGACGTCTGGGACGCGCAACCCGGCGTCACCTATTACCCGCTGGAGAGCGCGGCGGAGGACACGGTGCCGGAGCGGTGGTGGGAGCTGATGCCGCACCGCTGGGAAGAGGCCATCGGCCGCGACCGGCTGGACCTGCTGACCGGCGAGCTGACCGGGCTCATCCGGTTCCTGGAGCAGACCACCGGCCGCGTGTTCTCCGAGACGCGGTTCCGCGAGGTGCTGGACCTGGTCAACGAGCAGCAGGAGTGGAACCGCCGCACCCGGGACCTGATCGCGGCGGCCCGGCCGTGCCCGATCGCCGTCACCGACGGCATCCCGAGCGTCATGGTGCCCCAGTGGCACCGCGGCACCGAGTGGGCGCGCGACGCCGCCCGCGCGTTCCACGACGAGGTGCGCGACCGGATCGACGCCGGGGTCGCGGTGTGCCCGGACGAGCGGCTGCGGCTGATGTGGATCGGCCGCGGGCTGTGGTTCGACCTCGAGTTCTACCGCCGGTTCCAGGAATCGCACGGCGCGGTCTTCGTGTGGTCGATGTACCTCGCGATCGCCGCCGACGGCTACCTGCGCTACGGCGACGACCCGCTGCGCGCGCTGGCCGCCCGGTTCGCCGCCTTCGGCGACCAGCTGTACACGCCGCCGTGGTCGGCGGAGTGGTACGTCAAGGAGGCCCGGCACCACGGCGTGGACGGCGTCGTGCACCTCGTGTCCGACGACGCACGCGGCGGCTACTTCACCACCCGAGCGTTGCGCGCCGCGGGGATCCCGGTGCTGGAACTGCACGCGGACAACGTCGACGCCCGCACGGGCGGCGACCTGACCGCGCGGATGACCGAATGGCTCGACGACCTGGCCTGACGTCCGGAAAGGAACCCTGTGCGATCTTCACTTCGCCGACGAAGCCGGAGTGCGATCCTCGCGACCGCGGCCCTCGGGCTGGCCACCGCCGGGTGCACGGTGGGCGCCGGCCCGGCGGCACTGGCCACCGGCACGAACCTCCCGGTGGTGCAGTCCCTGCACGACGCCCTGCCGCCGGCGGTCAAGGACGCGGGGGTGATCCGGTTCGCCGGTGACTCCCACCCGCCCTACCGCACGGTCGCCCCGGACGGGACGGTCACCGGCATCGACGCCGACTTCCAGGCGGCGATCGGCCAGGTGCTCGGCGTCCGGACGCAGACCATCGTCGTCGCGGGGCTGCCGGCGGCGCTGCAGGGCATGCTGGCCGGCCGGTACGACGCGTTCAACGGCCCGGTCAAGGCGACCGCCGAGCGCGAGAAGCAGTTCGACACGATCACCTGGATGACCACCCGCACCGCCTACGTGTTCCCCACCGATTCGACGGCCGGGATCGCGCGGGTCGAAGACCTCTGCGGCAAGCGGATCGCGGTGGTCACCGCCAGCGTCGTCGAAGAGCAGCTGAACAAGCTGTCCCGGTTCTGCACCGACAGCAAGCGGAAGGCGACGCAGACCGTCGGCCTCGAGGACACGGACGCGACGCTGGTGGCCACCCGCTCGGGCCGCGCTGACGCCGCGGGCATGACCGAGGCCGCGGCGATCGACGTCACGCAGCGCCAGGGCGGGAACAAGTACGTCACCCAGACCGAAGCGCAGGGGGCGGCCAAGGACGACCTGGCGCTGTACGTCCCCAAGGCGTCCGGGCTGGGCCCGGTGCTGCAGCAGGTGTTCGAGGAACTGTTCGAGAACGGCACGTACGTCGGGATCATGTCGCGCTGGGGGCTGAACCAGGTTTCGGTGCCGAAGCCGGTCTTCGACGCGGCCACGCGGGGATGACGAAGGGACTTCCGATGCCAAGGGCAATCCTCAAGCCGGTGCTCGCCGCCGCGGTGACGGCGCTCGTCGCGGTCACCGCGGCGAGTGTGCCGGGTCCGTCCGATGTGGACACCGCGGCCCCGCCCGCGCCGCCCGCCGCCGCGGTGTTCCACCCGGTGGTCCGCGAAGGCGCGGCCCGCACGGGCGGCTACGCCGCCGAGTACACCGTCTACCGGCCCGCCGACCTGGACCGGGTGCCCGGCCGGCTGCCGGTCGTGGTGTTCGGCAACGGCGCGTGCCGGCACACGAGCAACGACGAGCTGCTGACCCTCGAAACGCTGCTCGCCGCGCACGGGTTCGTCGTCGTGGCCGTCGGCGGGTTCGACGAGCCCGCGCTGACGGAGAACGGCAGTCCTTCACCGGCGGTCGTCACGGACGCGATCACCTGGGCCGAACGGGAGAACGGCCGCCGGGGAAGCGAACTGCGGGACCGGCTCGATCCCCGGCGCATCGGGGTCGCGGGTCACTCCTGCGGCGGTATCGAAGCGCTCGTGGCGGGCGCGGACCCGCGCGTGCGGTCGGTGCTGTCGCTCGACAGCGGGTTCTTCGCCGACGGCACCCTCGGCTACGGCCGCGAAAACCTGCGGAAGCTGCACACACCCACGTTGTTCGCCGACGGCGGCCCGGACGACGTCGCCTACCCCAACAGCGGCGGGAACTACGACCTCGTCACCGTCCCCGCCGTCCGGGTGACCAATCCCGCCGCGGGCCACACCGGGTTCGTCTACGGCCAGCGTGACGGCAGTCCCGACCCGAGCATCCGCGAAGAAGCGGTGAACGTGCTCGTCAACTGGTTCGACTTCACCCTCAACGGCAACCGGGCCGCGCGGGGCTACTTCCTCGGCGCGGGCTGCGGGCTGTGCGCCACCCCGGGCTGGACCGTCACCGCCAAGAACTTCCGGCAGGAGTGATCATGGGAAACCGAACCTGGCGTTGCCTGGCCGTCGCCACGGCCCTCTTCGCGGGGGTACCGGCGGCCGCCCACGCGGCGGAGCCCGGAACACCCTGCCCGAGCTCGGCGAGGTGCGCCGACGGGCAGCTGACCGACGGCACGCCGTACGCGTTCGCGAAACCGTCCCGGTGGAACGGTGCCGTGCTGGTGGACCTCGACTTCGCGGCGGGCGGCCTGGCGAGCCCGCTGACCGCGAGCCTGCTGGCGCGCGGTTACGCGGTCGGCGGCACCACCCGGACGATCAGCGGCTGGAACATCGCGCGGGCCATCGGGAACCAGGCCGAGGCGCTCGGCCGGTTCGAGGGGGCGTTCGGGCGCGCCCGGTACGCGATCGCCGAAGGGCGTTCGATGGGCGGGATGGTCGCCGCCGGTGTCGCGCAGGTGTACCCCGGCCGGTTCGCCGCGGCGATCCCGATGTGCGGCGGACTCGGCGGCGCGGTGGGGCAGTGGAACCAGAAGCTCGACACCGTTTTCGTGCTGAAGTCCCTGCTGTTCCGCGACACGGCTCTTCCGGTGACCGGCATCCCCGCCGACGTCCCCGGCACGCAGCAGCAGTGGCTCTCGGCGGTGACCGCGGCCCAGTCGACCGCCGCGGGCCGGGCCCGGATCGCGCTGGCGGCGGCGATCGGCCAGCTGCCGGGCTGGGGCCTGGCCGCCGGCGGCACGCCGGCCCCGGTCCCGGACGACCGCGACGCCGACGGCGTCGAGCAGGGGATGTACCTGGCCCTCGCCGGTGGCCCGCTGCCGTACCTGGGGCAGGCGGTCAGCAGCAGGCGGGCGATCGAGCAGCTGGCGGGCGGGAACCCGTCGTGGAACACCGGAGTCGACTACGCGCACCAGCTGACGACGGCCGCGCCCGCCCAGCGCGACGCCGTGCGGCGGCTGTACGAACGCGCGGGGCTCGACCTGCGCGCCGACCTCGGCCGGCTCGCCGCCGAACCCCGCGTGACCGCCGACCCGGCCGCCGTCCGCTACCTGGAGCGGGGCATCGTGTTCACCGGCGACCTCCGGATCCCGGTGCTCACCGTGAACGGCACCGGCGACCAGATCTCGACCGTGGCGCAGCAGCAGTCCTACGGCGCACTGGTCCGCCGCGCGGGCCACGAATCCCTGCTGCGCCAGACGTACGTCCAGGCGGCAGGCCACTGCACCTACACCACCGGCGAACAGCAGGCGGCGATCGACCGCATGCTGACCCGGCTGCGGACCGGACACTGGCCCGGCACGGAACCCCGCACGATGAACGCGCAGGCCGTCGCCGTGGACGGCGTGCCCGGGCGGTATCTGGCCTACACGCCGCCGCGGTTCAACCGGACGTACCCGGCCCTGAGCAGGCCGGCCGGGTAGGCCGTCGCGCACCGGGCGGGGTGCGGAGCCCGGTCGTTGACATCAGACGTCATACGACTTACGTTATTCGAATCCCAGGGTCGACGGAGCACCTGGACAGTCCCCGCGGGGGAGTGTGATCAGCCATGATTCAGCGATGTCGGTGGCTTGCCGTCGTGGCGGCCTTGGCGGTGGCGGGGTGTTCCTCCGCCACGGGAACCGCGCCGAGTGCGGGGAACTCTCCGGGGAAGGTCGGGGGTGACCTGACCATCTGGGTGGACGCGGCGCGGCTGCCGGTGGCGCAGGCCTACGCCAAGGAACACCCCGGCGTCCACGCGAACATCGTCACCTTCGACGGCGACGGCAACGGGGCGACCACGCTGCAGACGAAGATCCAGCTGTGGAACCGGACCGGCAAGGGCTGGCCGGACGTCATCTTCAGCGAGCAGGTCAACGATCCGGTGTGGATGGCGCAGAAGCCGTTCGACTTCGCCGCGCCGGTCAAGGACCTCATCCCGGCGGACGTGCTCGCCAAGTGGCCGGCGAGCTCCACCGCCCAGTGCACGGTCAACGGCACGCAGGTCTGCGTGCAGGACAACCTCGCCCAGGTCGTGCTCTGGGTCAACAAGAAGCTGATGGACCAGTTCCACTACACCGTGCCGAAGACCTGGCAGGAGTGGGCGGCCCTCGGCGACCGGGTCGCCAGGGAACACCCGGGCTACATCGTCGGGAACGCCGGCGAGTCGTTCAGCCACTGGATCTACCTGTGGGGCAACCAGTGCCCGCTCGAGCAGGTGAACGGCACGAACGTGCACATCGACGCGACGGACCCGCACTGCACCCGGGTGGCCGGGCTGCTGGACCCGCTGATCAAGAACGGGTCGGTGCCCCCGCTGAGCGTGTTCACCCCGGACTTCGCCCAGAAGTACGGCGGTGCCGACGACAAGGTCCTGCTGATGCCGGGGCCGTCCTGGTACGCCCAGGCCGTCTTCGACCAGGCGCTGCACGTCCCGGCCAAGCAGATCACCGCCGCGCCGCCGCTGCAGTGGGAGAACGAGACGCCGGTGACCACCGGTCAGGTCGGCGGCGGGCCGTGGATCATGTCGAAGCACTCCACCAACCTCGCGACCGCGGCGGACTTCGTCACCTGGGCCACGACCGTCTTCAACCCGGGCGGCGCCGAAGCCCGGCCCGGCTATCCGGCCTACGCCCCGCTGGCCGACAAGTGGCTGGCGCAGCAGGCCGCGAACGCCTACTACGCCGCCGATCCGACCCCGGCGCTCAAGGCCGCCGCGGACCAGATCTGGCCGGGCTGGAACCTGGTGTCCTACCCGGACCAGCCCGTCTGGTCCACCACCGTGGTCACGGAGCTGGTGGCGGGCAAGCCGCTGGGCTCCTTGCTGGAGCCGTTCGGCAAGGCGCTCAAGCAAGCGGCGCAGGCGGCCGGTTATGCCGTCGACTAGGACCGCCGAAGCGGGCGCCCCAGCCGTGAAACCGGCCGGGGCGCCCGCGCCGCGCAAGCGGGGCCGGCACACCTGGGCCGGTCTCGCGTTCGTCGGGCCCTACCTGCCGTTCCTCGTCGCGTTCGGCATCCTCCCGATGCTCTACGCGCTGAGCCTCGCGTTCACCGACGACGCCGGCGGCTGGGCCGGTTTCCGCAACTTCGGCCGCACCTTCGGCGACTACCGCTTCCTGCCGGCTTTCGGGCACGTCCTGCTCTACACCGGGGTGTGGCTCGGCTCCCTCGTCGTGCTCGTCGTCGGGCTGACGCTGCTGCTGCACGGCCGCGCGAACCGGGTCTCCGCGGCCTTCCGGTTCCTGTTCTACATCCCCGGTGCGCTCGCCGGGGCGTCGTCCGTGCTGGTCTGGCTGTTCATGCTCGACCCGGCCGTCAGCCCGGGTTCGTTCCTGGTGCGGGACGTGTTCGGGTCGCACCTGTTCGTCGAGTCGATCGCGCCCGGCAAGCTGCCCTTCCTCTTCGCGATGATCGCGTTCTGGACCGGGGCCGGCGGCTGGATCGTCATCATGTACGGCGCCCTCAACACGATCCCGCAGGAGCTGGAGGACGCCGCGCGCATCGACGGCGCCGGACCGGTGACGATCGCGCTGCGCATCAAGCTGCCGCTGATCCGCAAGTGGATCGCCTACATGGTGATCCTGTCCTTCGCGACCGGAACCCAGCTGTTCGTGGAGCCGCAGCTGGTGAACCAGGCCAGTCTCGGCCTGGTTCCCGACACGTGGTCGGCCAACCAGCTCGCGTTCCAGCTGGCGTTCCGCTACGCCGACTTCAACGCCGCCGCGGCCATCTCCGTCGACCTGCTCGCGATCGGGCTGCTCGCCGCGGCCCTCATCGTGACGCGCACCGGACTGTTCAGGACGGACGACTGATGCGACTCGCCGCCCGTGGCCTCCGGTTCGTGATCCTCGCCGGCTTCGCCGCGTTCTTCGTGGTGCCGCTGGCGTGGCTCGTCCTCGCGCCGACGAAGTCCGACGAAGCCCTCGTCACCGCCGATCCCCTGGCGTTCGGCAGCTTCGGCCGGCTCGCGCAGGCGTGGCGGCACCTGGACGCCTTCAGCGACCACCTCTACCGCCTGTGGATCGGCAACTCGCTGCTGTACGCGGTGAGCGCGACCGCGATCGTCCTGGTCACCGGGATCCCGGCCGGCTACGGCCTCGCGTTCGGGCGGTTCCCCGGCCGGCGGCTGGTGCTGACGCTGACCCTGGTCGTGATGATCATGCCGGCGGCGGCGCTCGTGCTCCCGATCTTCCTGGAGCTCAACGCCGTGCACCTGATCGGCAACGCGCTTTCGGTGATCCTCCCGTTCGCGTTCTACCCGTTCGGGGTCTACCTCGCCTACATCTACTACACGACCGCGGTTCCCCGCGAACTGCTCGACGCGGCGCGCATCGACGGCTGCGACGAGTGGTCCACGTTCCGCCACGTCGCCCTGCCGCTGGCGAAGCCGGTGGTGGCGCTGGTCCTGTTCTTCAGCTTCGTGGCCGACTGGAACAACTTCTTCCTGCCCTACGCCGTGCTCACGGATTCGGCGCAGTACCCGATCCAGGTGGGCCTGTCGGACCTGCTGTCGTCGACGCCCTCGTTCAACCCCGCGGTCGGGGGCGGCGGCCAGCAGGTGAACATCTTCCGGCCGGAACTGGCGCTCGCCACGCTGCTGGCGGTCATCCCGGTGGCGGTCGTGTTCATGCTGTCGCAGCGCGCGCTGGTGCGCGGGCTGGTCGGCGGTGGGGTGAAGGAATGACCCCCGCCGGTGCGGGGTCAGCCCGCCGGGCGGCGCCGCTGCCAGGACGTCGCGATGTGCTCGGCCATCAGCGCGCCCGCCGCGTCCGGATCGCCGGCTTCGATCGCTTCGAAGACAGCCAGGTGCTGCCGGTTCGACTGGCGGCGGTGCTTGAGGGCGGAGTGCCCGACGTAGCGCGGGCTGCGCCGGGCCTCGGCGTGCACCGTGTGCACGATCGCCCGGCCGAGCCGGTTGCCGGACACGAGCATGATCCGCTCGTGGAACGCCACGTCGATGTCGTCGAGCAGGTCCGGTTCCCCGACCGCCGCGTCCAGCCGGGTCATCAGCTCCCGCAGCTCGGCGACGTCCTCCGGGGTGGCGCGGCGCGCCGCTTCCCGCGCCATGCTCGACTCGAGGGAGGTGCGCACGGCGATGAGCTGGTCGAGGATGTCGTACCGCCGGTCGTGGCGCACGATGGCCGCCAGGAGGGCGGGGTCGAGCAGGTTCCACGACTCCTGGGCCGACACCAGCGTGCCGACCCCCTGACGGGCCTTGACCAGTCCCTTGGCTTCCAGGGACTTGATCGCTTCGCGGACGACGGTCCGGCTGACCCCGAACGTCTCGCAGAGCGCGGACTCGACGGGCAGCAGCTGGTCGGGCCGGAGCACGCCGCTCGCGATCAGCTCGATGAGGTGGTCGACGACGGCATCGGCCCGGCGGCCGCGCGGGTACGGCGCGTCGGGCGGCGGAAACGCGGCCGTGCTCATCGATCACCTCCGGGCGGGCACGAGTCAGCAGGTGTTTTCATAATACGTAGTATGACTGACGGTGTCGATCTCCCCGCTGGCCCCGGGATCCCACGATCGGCTGGTGGAGGACGGACATGCGGATCACCGGGTTCAGGAGCCTGACCACGGTCCAGGAATGGGGCCGTCCGGTCGGGGACGCCAACGGCGTCTACGCGGACGGCGTGGTGCGGGTGCCGTTCGTGCTGCTCGACACCGACGAGGGCATCACCGGTGTCGGGCTGGGGCCGCACCCGCAGATCGGCGAGATCTTCCCGGCGATCGAAGGCGAGGATCCGCGGAGCGTGGCCGCGCTGTACGACCGGATGCTGCGCTGGACCTTCAAAGCCGGCCACGCCGGTGCGGTCTTCGGCACGATCGGCGCCCTCGACTCCGCGTTGTGGGACATCAAGGCGAAGGCGTCCGGGCAGCCGCTGTGGCGCCTGCTGGGCGGTCGCGACCGGTGCGTGCCGGCGTACGCGTCGGGTCTCGACATCGCGTTGCCCGACGAGGAACTCGCGGCCACCTACCGGGCCTACGCCGAGCGCGGGCTGCGCGTCGCGAAGGTCAAGGGTGGCCTCGACGTCGACCGGGACCGGCGGCGGCTGAGCCTGGTCCGCGACGTGCTGGCGGAGTTCTCGCGGGGCGTCCGCCCGGGGCTGATGCTCGACGCCAACGAGGCGTGGACGCGCAAGCAGGCGCTGCGCCACGTCGGCGAGCTGGAGCGGACGCTCGACCTGACCTGGGTGGAGGAGCCGGTGCGCCGGTGGGACGCGGAGGGGCTCGCGGCGGTGGGCCGGGGCATCCGGGCCGCGGTGGCGACCGGGGAGAACCTCACCGGGCTGGAGCAGTTCCGCCCGCTGCTGGCGGCCGGCGCGGTGGACGTCGTGCAGACGGCGACGGTCTGGGGTGTCACGCACTTCCTGCGCGTCGCGGCGGTGGCCCACGCCCACGACCTCCCGGTCAGCCCGATCGGCACCACGCCCGCCGGGCTGCTGCACGCGGCGACCGCGGTGCCCAACCACCTCGTCAGCGAGCTGCAGGACCTGCGGCCGCCCGTCGGCCTGACCGTGGACCACGAGATCGAAGACGGCGCGTTCGTGCTCGGTGACCGCGCGGGCCTCGGCATCCGGGTGGACGAAGAGGCCGTCCGCGCGCTCGGCAGCCTGCCGCCCGCCGACGGGCGGACCACGCCCGGCATCCGGCCCGAACGGGCCGGCCGGCGGCTCCTGGCCGAGCCTGCACCGGGCGAAGCACTTGCGACGCCGGTCGGCCCCGCCTGATTCTCTCGAACCGATTCGACGCCGCCTCGCGCGGATGTAAGTTTCCGGGCGCACCCGGTCTTCTGGCTGGCTGTCCACGATTGCGTTGACCGCTCGTGGACGGCGTTCCTACCATGCTGACGGCTGCTCAGGCGAACCGGTTCGATGTCCGGTGGCCCGGCCCGGCCGGAAAGGGAGACCAGCATGGCCAGCGCACCGCACCGGTTCCCGAGGAGGTGGGTGAGCGTGCCGCTCGCCCTGCTCGCCGTCCTGATCTCCGTCCTGGTGCCCGCGCACCCGGCGCAGGGCGCGGCGAACACGTTCACCCTGGGTGCCGTGCGGACCGACACCGGCGGCCGCGCGCTGCAGCTGCACGGCCTCGGCATCGTCAAGGCCGAGGACACCTGGTACGGCTTCGGCGAGGACAAGACCGGCCAGACCACGGCGAACACCGCGTTTCAGGACATCCCCTGCTACACCTCGGGTGATCTGGCGAACTGGACCCACCAGGGGGTCGCGCTGGCGAGGCAGGGCAGCGGCGACCTCGGGCCGAACCGCATCGTCGAACGGCCCAAGGTCCTCCACAACGCCGCCACCGGGCTGTACGTGATGTACCTGCACATCGACAACACGAGCTACTCCGAGCAGCGGGTCGGGGTGGCGACCAGCCCCACGCCCTGCGGGCCGTACAGCTACCGGGGGAGTTTCCAGCCGCTGGGCAACCAGAGCCGCGACATCGGCCTGTACCAGGACACCGACGGGTCGGCGTACCTGCTGAGCGAAAACGCCGGCCGCAGCCTCCGCATCTACCGCCTGGCCGCGGACTACCTGTCGGTGGCGAGCGCGGTGGCGACGCTGCCGAACTACGAGTCGCCCGCCGTGGTCAAGACCGGCGGGACGTACTACCTGCTGGCGTCCCACCTGACCGGGTGGGCCACCAACGACAACGTCTACGCGACCGCGACGTCGCTCGCCGGGCCGTGGTCGCCGTTCCGGAACTTCGCGGCGACCGGCACGAACACCTACAACAGCCAGACCGCGAACATCATCACGGTCCAGGGCAGCGCGGCGACGACCTACGTCTACGCGGGGGACCGCTGGACGGGCAACGCGATGGGCGACTCGCCGCTGATCTGGCTGCCGCTGACGATCCGCGGCACGACGGTCAACCTGGGCCAGTACCCGAGCTGGAACCTCGACACGGCGTCGGGGACCTGGTCGGCGAACGCGGGCCTGCCGAGTGAGACCACGCACGTGCTGAAGAACGCCGGCAGTTCACAGGTGCTGGACGCTTCGGGCGCCTCGACCGCGGCCGGCGGCAAGATCATCCAATGGCCCGCCCACGGCGGCACCAACCAGCAGTGGCGGCTGACGAAGCTCGCCGACAACGTCTTCATGCTGGTCAACGTCAACAGCGGCCTGTGCCTCGACGTCCCGGGCGGGTCCACGGCGAGCGGAACCCAGCTGCAGCAGTGGACGTGCACCGGAGGGCCGGGCCAGCAGTGGGCGGCCGACCTGGTGGGCAGCCTCACCGGCAGCCAGTACGTCCTGGTCAACATCGGCAGCGGCCTGGTGACCGGGGTGGCGGGGTCGTCGACGGCGAGCGGTGCCCAGGTCGTCCAGCTCGGCGGAACGGGCGCCGCGAGCCAGGTGTGGGCGGTCTCCTGAGCCGGCGTCAGTCCGCGAAGCCGTGCACCGGCACCACAAGCCGGAAGCAGGCGCCCTGCCCGATCGCGGTCTCCAGTTCGACGTCCCCGCCGTGGGCGCGGGCCAGGGAACGGGCGATCGCCAGGCCCAGGCCGGCGTCGGCGCCCGGGGTGCGGGTGCGGGAGCGGTCGGCGCGGTAGAAGCGGGTGAACGCGCGGTGCGCCTGCTCGGCCGTCATCCCCGGGCCCTCGTCGGCCACCTCGAGCACGGCGTGGCCGTCCACCGTGCCGACGCCGATGCGGACGCGCGTGCCCGGGGGCGTGTGGGCGGCGGCGTTGCCCACCAGGTTGGTGACGACCTGCCGCAGCCGGGCCTCGTCGGCGTCGACCGGGGCCGGGCCGGGCGGGCCGGCGCCCCCTGGGCCGGTCAGGGCGACGTCGCGGGTGGGGTCGAGGGCCCGCAGGTCGTGCCGGGCGTCGCCGGCCAGGGTGCGCAGGTCCATCGGGGCCCGGTCGAGCTGCTCCTCGGGCGCCTCGTCGAGCCGGGCGAGCAGCAGCAGGTCCTCGGTCAGCGCGGTGAGCCGGGTGGCTTCGCGGTCGATGCGGCGCATCGCGTCGTCCACATCGGACGGTCCGGGCAGCGCCCCCATCCGGTAGAGCTCCGTGGACCCCTTGATGCCGAACAGCGGCGTGCGGAGCTCGTGGCTGACGTCGGAGAGGAAGGTGCGCATCCGCGCCTCCGACGCGGCCCGGTCGGCGAACGCCCGCTCCAGCTGGCCGAGCATGGTGTTGAGGGACGCCGCCAGGTGCCCGATCTCGGTGCCGGGCGGCGCGAGACCCGGCACGCGCCGGGTGAGGTCGCCGCCGGCGATCGCCGCGGCCGTGTGCTCGATCCGGCGCAGCGGCCGCAGGCCGCGGCCGAGGGCGAACCAGCCGGCCGCGGTCAGCACGACGAGCAGCCCGGCGCCGGTGACCAGGCTGCTGGTCCGCAGCTGGCCGATCGTGGCGTCGGCCTCGGCGAGCGGCGCGGCCGAAACGACCGTGCCGCCCCAGCGGACGGCCGGCCGCGCGACGGCCCGCCACCGCTGGGACCCGTCGGCGGCGGCCACGTCGACGGCCGTCCCGTCGGCCGGGACCGCGCGCAGCGCGCCGGCCGGCGGCAGCGCCGCCCCGGCCACCCGGGAGGAGTGCAGGTCGCCCGCCACCGCGCCGCGCGCGTCGAGGTACACGACGTAGGGGGAGCCGAACAGCTCGAGCGCGGGGTCGACGAGATCGGGGCGCACAGCCGGGCTCGCGGACGGCGGCGGCCCCGCCGCCCGCGAGATCAGCTCGGTCATCGAGCGCAGCTGGCCGTCGAGCCGGTCGAGCTGGAACCGTTCCAGCTGCCCGGAAACCAGCGTGCCGGTGAGCGTCAGGCCGGCCAGCAGCAGGCCCGCGGTGAGCAGCAGCAGCCGGGCCCGCAGGGAAAGCCGCTTCACCGGCGGGGCTCGCGCAGCACGTAGCCGACGCCGTGCACGGTGTGGATCAGCTTCGGTTCTCCGGTGTCGGCCTTGCGCCGCAGGTAGGAGATGTAGGTGTCGACGATGCCGGCGTCGCCGCCGAAGTCCTCGCGCCACACCCGGTCCAGGATCTGCGCCTTGGACACCACCCGCCCGGCGTTCTCCATCAGGTAGCGCAGCAGCCGGAACTCCGTGGCGGACAGCCGGATCGCCCGCCCCGCGCGCGTCACGTGGTGGCCCTCGGCGTCGAGCGTGAGCGCGCCCACCGTGAGCACCGCCGCCGGGTGGCCCGCGGTCCGGCGGAGGATCGCGCGGATCCGCGCGATCAGCTCCGCCAGGTCGAACGGCTTCGTGACGTAGTCGTCGGCGCCCAGGGAGAGGCCGGTGACCTTGTCGGACTGGCGGTCCCGCGCGGTGAGGAACAGGACGGGCACCGGCGCGCCGGGGCCGGGGTGGCGCTCGCGCAGCCGCCGGACCACCTCGAAGCCGTCCATGTCCGGCAGCATGACGTCCAGCAGCACCAGGTCGGGCGGCTCCGCGGCGGCCGCGGCGACGGCTTCGCCCGCGGTGGCCGCCGACGTCACCTGGAAACCGGCGAAGCGCAGCGCGGCGGAGAGCAGCTCGCGGACGGTGGCTTCGTCGTCCACCACCAGCAGCCGGGACGTCATCGCTTCCATGCCCGCGAGGATACGGAGATCCCGTCGGCGAGCAGGGAGCCCGCGAAGCCCGCCACCGCGCCGCCCGCGAGCCCGGCCACCAGCGCGAGCAGCGGGTCCGCCGCCAGCCGCGCGCTGAAGACGGGCAGCGACAGCCCGAACGCGCCGACGGTGACGTCGGCGGAAACCCGCGACAGCAGCGCCACGACGGCGAGCACGGCACCGGCCGCCGGGCCGAACCGCACGGCACTCGCCACGGCCCGGCGCACGGGACTGCCGGGCCGGCGGCTTCGCACCGCGATCCCGCAGGCCAGCAGCACCACCGCCGCCACCCAGGCCGCCGGGCCGCCCGGGGTGAGGTGCGGCGCGCAGGGGAGCAGGCCACTGGTGGTGACCGTCCACGGCACGCCGAGCCCCAGCAGCAGGACGCCGGATACGAGCTGCGGCAGGGCGAGCAGCACGGCCCCGGCCGCGGCGGGACCGCCGGCCGCCCACGCGAGGGTCAGGCACAGGGCGGTGACCCCGCCCGCGAGCCACCCCACCGCGCGCACGGTCCTCGTGGGAGCGGGGTACCGGGCGATGCCCCAGCAGGCTCCGAGCACCAGCACCGTCCCGGCCACCGCACCCGCCATCGCCGGCCCCGCGGACACGGAGAACCCGGCGTCCAGCGCGCCGGAGACGGGCAGCCGCGGGGAACCGCCGCTTCGCGCGCAGCCACCGGTCGCGACACCCTCCGGGAGCGCCAGCTTCCCGTGTGCTGCCAACGCGATCGCGCCCACCCCGAGCGGCAACGCCACCGCGGCCGCCGCGCCGCGCACCAGCAGCCCGCCCTCGCGGCGGCGCAGCAGCAGCCGGCCCAGCACCACCGCACCCGCCAGGGAAACCCCGAGCGGCAGCACGTGGAGACTGCCCCGCACGGCGACCGGGAACCCGGCCGCCGGGACGGCGGCGACCTCCGCCGGGCCGCCCACGGCCAGCGTGACGACGGCCGCGGTCAACGCGCCGGGATCGCGGGCCCCCAGCAGGGCCAGACCGGCCGCGGCGACCGCCGTCATGGCGAGCACCGCGGCGGCGGCCGCGAGCAGGCCCCGGCCTGCCTCCCGCATCACACGTCCCGGCGCCGGAAGACGGCGAACGCCACGGCCAGCACCGCGGCGACCCCGGCGCACATCCCCGCCAGGTTCAGCCACGGGTGCGGGAAGTCCGGATCGGGCACCGTCTTGAGAACCGCGGACGCGCCGAGCGTCGGCCAGTAGAGGAACAGCTGCCGCAGCCAAGCCGGGAAGAGGCCGGCGAGGGCGGGGACCAGGAACACGATCCCGACCAGCGTGGCGAGCGCGCCCGCGGTGGCGCGCATGATCGTGCCGAGCCCGGCCGCCAGCAGCGCGATCGCCGCGAGGTAGAGGCCGCCGCCCGTCACCGCGGAGAGCACGCCCGGCTCGCCGAGCCGGGCGTGCGGCACGCTGTGCGCGGCGAGCACGGCTTGGCCGAGGGAGAAGGCGCCGAACATCAGCAGCTGGCCCGCCACCACGGCGACCGCCACCGCCACGACCAGCTTGGCCGCCAGCAGCCGGTGCCGGCGCGGCGTGGCGAGCAGCGACGTCTGCACCAGGCCGGTCGCGTGCTCGGCCGTGACGACCAGGATGCCGAGCACCCCGATGACGAGCTGCGCGACGAGGTACGACCGCAGGCTGCGATCGGTCGGGTCCCACGGCCCTTCGCCGGGGTACTCCTTCGCGGCGGCGTTCATGGCGAGCACGGTGATGCCGAGCCCGGCGGCGAACAGGCACGCGAGGGTGTACCAGGTGGAGCGCAGGCTGCGGAGCTTGATCCACTCCGCGTGGACCGAACGGGCGAAGGACACGCTCACGCGGCAGCTCCCCGGTAGTCGACGCTGCCCTCGGTCAGCGCCATGAAGGCGTCCTCCAGGGAGACGCGCTGCGGGGTGAGCTCGGCGAGCGCGACGCCGTGGTAGGCCGCGAGCTTCCCGATGTCGGCGCCGGTCATGCCGGACACGACGAGCGACGCCTCGGCGCCTTCGCGCACGGCGGCCCCGGCGGTGGCGAGCAGCCGCGCGAAACCCGGGTCCGGCGTGCGGACGAGCACGGTGCCCTCGCCGCGCACGAGCTCGCTCACGGCCGTGTCGGCGACGAGCCTGCCCCGGCCGATGACCACCAGGTGGTCGGCGGTCTGCGCCATCTCGCTCATCAGGTGGCTGGACACCAGCACCGCCCGGCCCTCGGCGGCCAGCGACCGCATGAGGCCCCGGATCCAGCGGATCCCCTCGGGGTCGAGCCCGTTCACCGGCTCGTCGAAGATCAGCACCCCCGGGTCGCCGAGCAACGCCGCCGCGATGCCGAGGCGCTGCCGCATGCCGAGGGAGAACCCGCCCGCGCGCTTGCCGGCCACGCCGTCCAGCCCGGTCCGGGCGAGCACCTCGCCGACCCGGCGCCGGGGGAGGCCGTTGCTCACCGCGAGGGCCTGCAGGTGGTGGTACGCCTTCCGGCCACCGTGGACGGCCCCGGCGTCGAGCAGCGCGCCCACCTCGGTGAGCGGCACGGGCAGGTCCCGGTAGCGGCGCCCGCCGAGGGTGACCGAGCCCCGCGTCGGCGCGGCCAGCCCCACGATCAGCTTCATGGTCGTGGACTTCCCGGCACCGTTGGGCCCGAGGAACCCGGTCACCTGCCCGGGCCGGACGGTGAACGACAGGTCGGCCACCACGGTGTCGGGCCCGTACCGCTTGGTCAGGCCCCGGATTTCGATCGTCATGCGGCGAGCGTGGCCCACCCGCCTGGCCGGTTCCTGGGAAGTTCTGTGCGAATTCCGAGAGCCCGGCGCTCAGGGGCCGGTCCCGGACGGCGACCACTCCGGAAATCGCAACCGTCAGGGGCCCAGGACGGCGCGCAGGCCGGGCTGGAGCCGATCGCCGTGGGCGCGGACCAGGTCGTCGCACAGCTCGAAGATCCGCTCGACCGGCAACGCGGCTGCCGTCGCCGGGTCGGTCATCGCCGCGTGCCGGACGTGGCGGGGGTCGTCCTCGACGGCCGCCCGCACGACCAGGTCGTTGACGCTCAGGTACGTCCGGTTGAGCGCCGCCAGCTGCGGTGGCAGCGCGCCGATCCGGGTCGGCCGGACACCGGTTCCGTCGACCAGGCACGGCACCTCCACCACCCCGCCGGACGGCAGGTTCTCGATCAGGCCCCGGTTGACGACGTTGCCGTACACCGTCCGCGGCGTACCCGTCAGGACACTGTGGACGATCTGCGGCGCGTATTCGCCCGTGCCTTCCACCGGCAGCGGTTCGCCGGCCGCGATCGCCCGCCGGGTCCGTTCGTACTCGGCTTCGTTCTCCGCGACGATGCCGAGGTAGTCCCCGATCGGCAGCCGCAGGCGCTCGACCTCGCTGTCGTGCTTGAGGTACCAGGGCACGTACTCGGCCGAGTGCTCGCTGGTCTCCGTCGGGTAGTAACCGAGCCGCCGCAGCATGTCGAACCGGACGCGCCGCCGCAGCTGCCCGTCGGACGCGGCCAGCTTGCGCAGCCGCGGGTACAGGTCCGCGCCCGCGTGCTCGAACCGCAGCACCCACGCCTGGTGGTTGACGCCGGCCGCGACGTAGGTGACCTCCTCGAACGGCACCCCGGCGAGCCGGGCGAGCCCGTGCACGGTCCAGTACACCGAGTGGCACAGCCCGACGACCCGGGTCAGCCCGGTGGCCTCGCCGAGGTACTGGACGTTCATCGCCATCGGGTTCGTGTAGTTGAGCAGCCACGCCTGAGGGCAGACGTCGGCGACGTCCGCCCCGAGCGCCTTCAGGAACGGGAAGGTCCGCAGCGCGCGGAAGATCCCGCCGATGCCGAGGGTGTCGCCGATGGTCTGGCGCAGGCCGTAGCGCGCCGGGATCTCGAAGTCGGTGCGCGTGGCCGCCGCCATCCCGATCTGGACCATGTTCACGACGAAGTCCGCGCCCGACAACGCTTCCCGGCGGTCCGCGTGCGCGGTGAGCACTGGTTTGACGCCCCGCACGGCGGCGATCCGCTCGGCCGCGGCCAGCGCGGTGGCCAGCCGGTCCGGGTCGATGTCGTGCAGGGCGACGTGCACGCCGTCCAGCTCCGGGTAGGTGAAGAGGTCGGCCAGGAGGCCCTGGGTGAACACGACGCTGCCCGCGCCGACGAAGGTGATCTTGGGAGGCATGGAAATCCGATCCGGGGTAGGCGGGTCAGCCCTTGAGCCCGCTGGCGGTGACCGACTGGATGAACGTCTTCTGCGCGCCGAGGAAGGCCAGCAGCACGGGCAGCACGGTGATGACGTTGCCCGCCATCACCGCGGCCCAGTTCGTGTGGTGCTGGCCCTGGAACGTGGTGAGCCCCAGCTGCAGCGTGTACGTCGTGTCGTGGTTGACCACGATCAGCGGCCAGGTCAGGTCGTTCCACGTGCTCAGGAACGTCAGCACGGCCACCGTGCTCAGCGCGGGCCGCGACAGCGGGAGCACGATGGTGAACAGCACGCGCAGCCGCGAGCAGCCGTCGATCCACGCCGCTTCCTCGAGCTCCCGGGGCAGCGACAGGAAGAACTGCCGCAGCAGGAACACCGCGAACGGCGTCACCAGCGACGGCACGATGAGCGCGCCGAGGGTGTCGATCAGGCCGAGCTCCTTCATCACCAGGAACGTCGGGATCATGGTCAGCTGGAACGGAACGGCCATCGTCGCGACCATCAGGGCGAGCAGCACCCGCGAGCCGGTGAACCGCATCCGCGCGAACGCGTACCCGCCCAGCGTGCCGAACAGCAGGTTCGACACCACGGTCACCGCCGAGACGATGAGCGAGTTCGTGAACCAGCGCACGAACAACGCGTTCTCCAGGACATAGCGGTACCCCGAAAAGTCCACATGGGACGGCCACAGCGCGGGCGGGAACCGGTTGATCTCGGCGTTGCTCATCACCGAGCTGAGCAGCAGCCACCCCAGAGGTGCCGCGAACACCAGCGCCAGCGGCACGAGCAGCAGGTGCCAGGGACTGAACGGCAGCCGGGGGCGGCGCAGCACGGGCAGCGCGGCGCGCGTGGCCGGCACCTCGAGCCGGGCGGGCCGTGTCGTCGTCATCGGAGGGCCTTCCCGGGACGGCGCAGCACGCGGACGACGACCACGACGGCGAGCAGGGCCAGCGCGAGCACGTAGGCCGACGCCGCGCCGTAGCCGGCGGTGAAGTTCTTGAACGCCTGCTCCCAGACGAAGTAGACGATGACCGTGGTCGAGCCGAGCGGGCCGCCCTTGGTCGTCACGTAGACCAGGTCGAACACCTGCAGCGACGTGATCAGCTGCCACACCACGAGGAACGCCGTCACCGGGGTGACCGCGGGCAGCGTCACGTGCCGCAGCACGCGCCACGTCCCGGCGCCGTCCAGCCGCGCGGCCTCGACCAGCGACGGCGGGACGTCCTGCAGCGCGGCCAGGTACACCACGACGCAGAAACCGGTGCCGCTCCACAGCGTGATGCCGACCAGCACCAGCAGCGCCTGCGCCGGGTCGGTGAGGAAGCCCTGCGGCGACACGCCGAGGTGGTGCAGCAGGGAGTTGGCCGCGCCGAACTGCGGGTCGAGGATGAAGGAGAACAGCACGCCCTGCGCCGTCGCCGAGAGCACGAACGGGACGAACACGAGCGTCCGGTAGACGCCGACCAGGCGGATGCGCCGGTTCAGCGCCTGCGCGAGCAGGAAGCCGAACAGGATGCTGAGCGGGACGTAGAGGACCGTGTACAGCACGGTGTTCCCGACGGCCTGGGCGAAGTGCGGGTCCTGGGCCAGTGCGGCGTAGTTGTCCAGGCCGACCCAGCGGCTCGGCGTCACCAGGTCGTCGGCCTGGAAGGACAGCACGAGCGACCAGGCCACGGGCACCACGCCGAGGCCGAGGATGATGAGCACGGCGGGGGAGATGTAGGCCCACGCGGCCGCGGTCTCGCGGCGCTGCCGGTGTTGTGGTGGTGTGACGGTGACGGGCCTCGGCAGTCCGGGCATGGCGGCTCCCTATCGCGGAATGATCAGGGCGGCGTTCGCGGCCGCGGCGCAGTCGCGCATGGCGTCGGCCGGGGTCGCCCGGCCGAGCAGCACCGCGACGATCGCGGTGCCGAGCGCCGCCGACACCTGGGGGTAGGCCGGGTGCACGGGCCGGACGCGGGCGCTCTCCAGCGCGTCGACGAACACCGGCAGGCCCGGTGTGCCCGCGGTTTTCTCCTGCCAGGCCGGGAGTTGCTGCGTCCGGCGGCTCAGCGGGAGGCTGCCCGCGCCGTCGTCCCAGCGGACGTCCTGCGCCGGATCCGCCAGCCAGGACAGGAAGGTGCGGGCCGCGGCCACGCGTTCCTCGCCGTTGTCGAACAGCGTCCAGGTGTCCGGGCCGGAGATGGTCACCGGACGGCCGCTGAAGCTGGGCAGCGGCACGACCGCGTAGTCGATCCCGGCGTCGGCGATGTCGGGCAGCTGCCACGGCCCGGTCGGGACCATGCCGATGTGCCCGGCCTCGAACGCCTGGTACATCTGCTCGCTGCCGGTCTTCGGGTCCAGGTAGACCGACTTCGCCGTGGCGAGGTCGCGGACCACCTCCAGCGCTCGCACGCCCTGGCCGGCGAAGCCGATGCCGCGCCCGTTCGCGCCGATGACGTCGCCGCCGAGGTCCCACACCATCGGCCACAGCCGCCACACGGTGTCTTCGTCGCCGGTGGCGGGCCAGGCGGTGCCGAAGGTGCCGGTGCCCGGGTCGGTGAGTTTCTTCGCCGTCGCGGTGAAATCGGTCCACGTCCAGCCCTCGGCGGGCAGCGGGATCGCGGCCTTGCCGAACAGCTCCTTGTTGCACACCACGGCGAGGGAGTCGAGCAGCGCCGGGACCGCGCGGACGCGGCCGTTCACGGTGACCGCTTCCCGGGCCGGGGCCCAGAAACCGGGGCCCGCGTCGACGAGGCCGGTGACGTCCACGACGCTGGGACTGCGCGCCACGCTGGCGAGGTCCGAACCGAAGACGTAGGCGATGTCCGGGAAGGACCCCGACGCGAGGGCCGCGGTGATCTTCTGGAGCATCGCGTCGGCGAGGACGCCGCCGCCGAGGTCGATCCGGATCCCGGGATGGGTCCGGTGGAAGTCCGCGACGAGCTCGTCGAGGACCTTCTTGCCGGTGTCGGTCTGGCCGTGCCAGACCTCGACCGTGACCGGGCCCCCGGTGGCCCGCGCCGGGCCGCAGCCGGCGAGGGCGGCACCGAGGGCCAGACCACCGGCGCCGCGCAGGAATCCGCGGCGGTCCATCAGCTCGTCTTGCCGGGGTAAGGGAAAGACATCATCGCCGACTCCGGATGATGGTGGGCACGACCCCGCCTCGGACCACCGGGGTCCTGGCGACTCGGTCCGGGCTCGCGGGGGAACCGACATACCGGCTGGGCGTACCTCTGACGACGGGTTTTCGGCCCGGCGTGGACAGCAGTAAAGCGAGTGCTCCCGAACGTGTCAACCGCGGATCAGCAGGTCTTGCGGACGTACCCGCTCGTGCCCTGCGGCACCACGTACAGGTCGCGCCGGACCATGCTGATCTTGGTCTTCCACTCCGGGCAGCCCTTGCTCATGCCCGAAGCGGTGTACTCGACGTCGACCACCCGGTTGTTGAACGGGCCCGCGTAGGCGTCGCACTCCTCGTATTCACCGCATTCTTCGGTGACGGCGAAGTCGAGGCCGTTGGCGACCCGGTTGCCGGCCAGGTCCGGGGTGTTCTTCTGGGCGATGGCGAGGTTCTTGCCGTGCGCGCGGGCGGACAGGAGCTTGATGTACTCCTGCGCGTGCGTCGTGGTGAGGAGGTTCTTGGACCGCGAGTAGCTGTCGAAGTTGTCGGGCTCGATCGCCTGGTACCCCTTCGAGGCGCACGTGTCGATCCAGCCGCCGACCTTGGCCGCGACGCGGGAGCGCTTGTCGGCCGTGCGCAGGTCGAGCAGCGTCTCCTTCCAGTCCGGGTCGACCACCTTGTTGCCGTTCGCGTCGCGCAGCAGCAGGTCGCTCGGCCAGTCGCCGTCCGCACCCTCCTGCGCCTGGAAAGCGTTGAGGTAGCAGATGTTGTACTTGCCGCTCGCCGGTGCCGCGGACAGGTCTCGGCTGACGATCTGCACGCCCGACGGTGGGGTGTAGGCGCCGCCGATCTGGTAGTCGAACCCGGCGGCCAACGGGGGCAGCGTGACCGCGGCCGACGCCGGTGCGGCGACCGCGGCGAGGGTGCCGGCGGCCAGTGCGCCCGCCGCCGCGAAGGAGGCGATCCGCTTGCCGTGGACGGGGAAGGAACGCTTCATCCGGACTCCATCATCGTCGGGGCTGTTGACGGCGAAAGGTAGGCAGGACGGCCACCGCGGTCAACGAAACGCGCATTCGCGGTGCGCGTTTCAGCGCTCCTTCGCGGGGACGGCCTCGACCACGGTGACCCGGACACCGGCCCGGCGGATCGCCGCGATCGCCCCGGTGTCGGCCGAGGCGTCGGTGATGACCTCGTGCACGTCCTGGATGTCACCCATGCGCGCGAGGGTGGTCCGCCCGAGCTTGCTGCCGTCGGCCAGCACGACCACCCGCCGGGCGCGGCCGAGCATGGCGCGGTTGGTCCGGGCCTCGTTCTCGTCGTGGGTGGTGATGCCCGCCGCCGCGTCGATGCCGTCCACGCCGACGAACGCGGTGCCGACGCTGATCGAGGCCAGCACGTGCTCGGCCCACGGCCCGACCAGCTCGTAGGACTGGGGCCGGGCGACCCCGCCGACGACGACCAGCTTCAGCCGGGGGTGCAGGGCCAGGTCCATCGCGATGTTCAGCGCGTTCGTCACCACCGTCAGGTCCGCCCGGCCCGGCAGTTCCCTGGCGAGTTCGCTCGTGGTGGAGCCGCCGGTCAGGGCGATCACGTGCGGCCCGGTCGGCAGCGTGCGGATCGCCGCCTGCACGATCGCGCGTTTGGCTTCCGGGGACCGGCCTTCCCGGTAGGGCGGCGGCACCTCGCTGGTGCGCCCGCGGGGCCGCGCGCCGCCGTGGGTGCGGGTCAGCAGCCGCTGTTCCTCCAGTTTGGCCAGATCGCGCCGCAACGTGGCGGCGGAGACGCCGAGCCGCGCGCTGAGCTCGCCCACCTGCAGCGAGCCGGTGTCCGCGAGCACCCGCAACAGCTCCGAGAGCCGTTCGGCCCGGGTGGTGCGCCGTTTCCGCGTGGACATGGGCGGAGCTTACGACAGCCGGCGAAACGCTCACTCCGAATGCGCACTTGGCCACCGGACCTTGCCTCCGCGCACCGGCGCGGATGACTCTCCCGGAGAACCACCCGGACATCGGAGGCAGCACCTATGCACAGCAGCGGGCGCGGCTTCGGCGACAGCCGGACCGCGCGGGAGATCGGGCAGCAGCCCGCCACCTGGCTCCGGGTGGCGGAGGCCGTGCGGCGGGCCCGGCCGGAGATCGCCGAGCTCCTCGGGCTCCCCGGACGGCGGATCGTGCTCACCGGCGCGGGCACGTCGGCGTTCGTCGGCGAGGTCGTCGCCCGCGATCTCGCGCGTCACCTCGGCCGGCCGGTGGAAGCGATCGCGACCACGGACATCGTCGCCGATCCGCTCGCCGTGGTGGTGGACGAGCGGCCGATCCTGCTGGTGTCCTTCGCCCGCAGCGGCAACAGCCCCGAGTCCGTGGCGGCGGCGGACCTGCTGGACCGGCTGACCCCCGGGCTGCGGCACCTGGTGATCACGTGCGACCCGGCGGGCCGGCTGGCCCGGCGGTGGTCCGGCGCCGCGGGCGCGGTAGTGGTGGCCCTGCCGGACGAGGTGAACGACCGCGGGTTCGCGATGACGTCCTCGTTCACCGGGATGGCGCTGGCCGCCTTGCTCGCGTTCGGGGTGGACGTCGACGTCGAGGCGCTGGCCCGGGCGGGGACGGCGGTGCTCGAGGACGCCGCCGAACACGCGTCGGCCGTTTCCGGCGCCAAGCCGGCCCGGCTGGTGTTCCTGGGCTCCGGACCCCTGCTCGGGCTGGCCCGGGAGGCCGCGCTCAAGTGCCTGGAGCTGACCCGGGGCGAGGTGGTCGGCATCGCCGATTCCGCGCTGGGCTTCCGGCACGGCCCGAAGTCGGTGCTCGACGAGCGCACCGTCGCCGTCGTCTTCCTGTCCGCCGATCCGCACACGCGGCGGTACGACGCCGACATCGCGCGCGAGCTGGTGCAGTCCCTCGGCGAGGAGCGGGTGGTCGTGGTCGGCGACGGCACCGGGACCGGCGGCGCCCGGGTGTGGCCCGTGCCCTCGCCGTCCCGCGTACCCGTGGCCGGTTACGCGTTGCTCGCCGTGCTCGCGGCGCAGACGACGGCGCTGGCTTGCTCGCTCGCGCTGGGCATCACGCCGGACAACCCGTTCCCGGGCGGGGAAGTGAACCGTGTCGTGCAGGGCGTGGTCATCCACGAGTTCGTTCCGCCGGAGGTGAGCTGACGTGTTCCTCGGTGTCGACGGCGGGGGGACGAAGACGGCGTTCTGCCTGATCGATCCGGGCGGCCGGGTCGTCGCGGAAGCCAAGACCGCAAGCGTGTACTACCTGAGCGAAGGCCTGCAGATCGTGGAACCCCTGTTGCGCCAGGGAATCGGCGAGGTCTGCGCCGCCGCGGGCATCCCGGTCTCGGGGATCGCGTACGCCTTCTTCGGCCTGCCCGCCTACGGGGAGATCAGCGCCGACGTGCCGGAGCTCGACGCGGTCCCCGCCCGGATCCTCGGGACCGGCAACTACCGCTGCGGCAACGACATGATCTGCGGCTGGGCCGGGTCGCTGGGGGCGGTCGACGGCATCAACGTCGTGGCCGGTACCGGCTCCATCGCCTACGGCGAGCACGAAGGCAGGCAGTGGCGCGGGGGTGGCTGGAGCGAGCTGTTCGGTGACGAGGGCTCCGGCTACTGGGTCGCGATCCAGGGCCTCAACGCGTTCAGCCGGATGGTCGACGGACGGCTGCCCGCCGGGCCGCTCGTCGAAGAGCTGCGGGCGGCGCTGGGCCTCGCCGTGGACTTCGACGCCATCGACGTCGTCGTGAACCGGTGGCACGGCGACCGCGGGAAGATCGCGAACCTGAGCAAGGTCGTGACCCGGGCCGCGGACGCCGGCGACGCGGTCGCGACCGGGGTGCTCCGGGAGGCCGGGCGCGAGCTCGCGCTGCTCGTGGACGTCGGCCGGGCGGCGCTGGAATTCGATGCCGCGCACCGGGTTCCGGTGTCGTACTCCGGCGGCATGTTCGGGTCGGCGCACGTGCTCTCGTCGTTCCGCGACGCATTGTCCCTCGAATACGACCTGCGGTCGCCCCTCCTGGAACCGCACATCGGTGCCGCGCTCTACGCGGCGCGCCTGCACGGACACCCGTTGCGGGCCGGGCAGGTCCGCCCGGCCGCGTCCCTGCCTCGCTGAGGAGCCGAGATGACCCGAACTGCGGTGGCCACCCGCACCTGGATCCCGTACGCGGGACTGCTGGTGGTCTTCTGGGGCGTGTGGGGGGCCATTTCCAGCCTGCCCACCAAGCTCTACGCCTACCCCGACCCGATGGTGTACGTGGTCTGGGCGCTGACCATGCTCGTGCCCGCGTGGTTTTCCCTGCGGGGGAAGCGGTTCGACCGCGGCCGGGTCGCCGCCGGGTACGGGCTGCTGATCGGGCTCACCGGCGCGGGCGGTCAGCTCGTGCTGTTCAAGGCGCTGACGATCGGGCCGGCCTACGTGATCTTCCCGATCGTCGCGCTCTCGCCCGCGGTCACGGTACTGCTGGCGTTCGTCGCGCTGCGGGAACGGCTCGGCGGGTGGTCGTGGGCCGGGGTGCTGCTCGCGCTCGTCGCGGTCGTCCTGTTCTCGGTGTCCACAGGGGACGGTGGCGACAGCGGCTGGCTCTACCTGCTCCTGGCCGCGGGAGTCTGCGTGGCGTGGGGCGTGCAGGCGTTCTTCATGCGCAAGGCCGCCCTCGCCGGCGTGGACGACGCTTCGACGTTCGGGTGGATGACGGTCAGCGGCCTGCTGCTGGTCCCGGTCGCCGTGCTGATGATGGGTGGGCTCCCGCTGGGGTTCCCGTGGCAGGCGCCCGCGCTCACCGCGGGGACCCAGCTGCTCAACGCGGTCGGCGCGCTGTTCCTCGTGATGGCGATGAGCCGGGGCAAGGCGTCGATCGTGGCACCGGTGACCAACGCCCTCGCGCCCGTGCTGACGATCGTGCTGTCGCTGCTGTTCTTCGGCGCCGCCCCGACTTGGTTCCAGCTCGCGGGCATCGTGCTGGCCCTGGCCGGCTCGACCCTGATGGTGTACCACACGGAAAAGACCGCCGAGTCGTGACGGCTCGCGTCGTCACGGTCACCCTCAACCCCGCCATCGACGTGACCTACCGGGTCGCAGCACTGCACCTCGGCGGGACCACGCGGATCTCCGACGTCCGGTCGCGCGCCGGCGGCAAGGGCGTCAACGTCGCCGCCGTGCTCCGCGAACTGGGCGGCGAAAGCCTCGTGCTGGCCCTGACCACCACCCGGACGCCGGACGAGTTCCGGGACGGCCTGGACGGGCTGGGGCTCGCCCACCGGCTCGTCCCCGCGCTGCCCGCGGTGCGGCGGACCGTGGCGGTGGTGACCCGCACCGACGGCACGACCATGTTGCAGGAGAACGGCTTCCCGGCCGGCGAGACGGCGGAAGCGGGCATCCTCGACGGCCTCGGCGCCGAGCTGGCGGCCGGCGCGGGAGCCGTGGTGATCTCCGGCAGCGTGCCCGAGGGGCTGGACGCCGACGTGCCCGCGAAGCTGGTCCGGCTGTGCACCCGGCACGCCGTGCCGGTCATCGCCGACGTCTCCGGCGCCGCCCTGCGCCAGGTCGCCGGCAGCGGTGCGGTGCTCATGCCGAACGAGGAAGAACTGAAGGAACTGGGCGGGCCCGACGCCGGTCAGGACCTGGTGGCCGGGGGAGCACCCGCGGTCGTGGTCACCTTGGGCCCCGAAGGCGCGATCGCCGTGACCGCCCGGGGCACCTGGCGCGCCCGGCCCGCCGAGGTCGTCACCGGCAACCCGGCCGGCGCCGGGGACGCGGGCGCCGCCGCGCTGGCCCGGCACCTGATCGGAACGTCCGAAGTGGACTGGCCGGCCGCGCTCGCCGACGTGGTCGCCACGTCGGCCGCCGCGGTGCTGCGGCCGGTCGCCGGCGAGGTCGACGTCGCGGCCAGGGACCGGTGGATGAGTGCGGTGGAAGTGGAGAGGATCCGATGAACTGGGCCGGCTTGCTGGACGACCTGCGGACGCGGCGGCGCGCGATCGGGGCGTTCAACGCCATCCTGATCGAGCACGCCGAAGCCGTCGTGGCGGGCGCGGAACGCAGCGGATTCCCGGTGGTCCTGCAGATTTCGCAGAACGCCGTCCGCTACCACGGTTCGCTCGCGCCCTTCGCGCTCGCCTGCCTGCGGCTGGCCGAGACCGCGAGCGTGCCCGTCCTGGTCCACCTCGACCACATCGAGGACGAGGAGCTGATCCGGGAGGGCCTCGACCTGGGCATCACGTCGGTCATGTTCGACGCCGCCGCGCTGCCCTACGCCGAGAACGTGGCCCGGACGAAAGCCGTCGTCGAACGCTGCCACGCCGCGGGCTGCCGGGTCGAGGCGGAACTCGGCGAAATCGGCGGCAAGGACGGCGCCCACGCCCCGGGCGTGCGCACGGACCCGGCCGAGGCCGGCGAGTTCGTCGCCGCAACCGGCGTGGACTCCCTCGCGGTGGCCGTCGGGTCGTCGCACGCCATGGCCGACCGCAGCGCGGTGCTCGACGAGGACCTGATCGCCACCCTCGCCGACCGCGTCCCGGTGCCGCTCGTGCTGCACGGCTCCTCCGGCGTGCCTGACGAGGGCCTGCGCGGGGCGGTCGCCAGCGGCATCGTCAAGGTCAACGTCGGGACGCGGCTCAACCAGGTGCTCACGGCCTCGGTGCGGTCGGCGCTCGGCGAGCACGCCACCGTCACCGACCCCCGCCGCTACCTGGCCCCCGGCCGGGACGCGGTCCGCGACGAGGTGACCCGGCTGCTCACCCTGCTCGCGAACTGAGGAATGTCGACTGATTGCTGCGCCGGAGCGGGAATTTTGTGGCTGTAGCAAGACGGCGTGCAACGGCGATGCCCATAGGAGGTCGCTGACTCAGGGGGAATCGCGATGCCTTGCTTGCGGATCCATTTCACCGAAGCCGATCTGGGGCGCACGCGGCTCGCCCCGCGCATCGACTACATGTGGGAGATCGTCAGCGCGGTGCAGCTGCTGCAGCACCGCGAGGGCGCCCTCTACTTCGACGGGTGGCGGCGGCGGGTCCGCCAGGAAGCGCTTGCCGATCCCCGGCTGCGGCGGCTGCTGCACACCCTGCCGCGGATCGCTCCGCACGCGGAGTACTTCCCGGACTTCCTGACCCCGCCCGGGGAGTACGACGAACTCGGCGACGCGCTCGACGCCGTGGTCTCGGTGCCGAAAGCCCGGCTGCACGCGGAGATCGCGTTGCTGGGCGACGGGTCGGCGCCGGTGCGGGCCATCGCCGGCGGCGGGGCGCCCGCGCTCCACGGGCTACGCTCCGCGCTGGACCGGTTCTACCGCGCGACCGTCCTGCCGCAGCTGGACGTCGTCAAGACCGCCCTGCACGCCGACCTCGCCCGCCGGATGCACACGTACCTGCACGACGGCGTCGAGGCGATGCTGACCGGGATAGCACCCGGTGCGGCCTGGGAGCCGCCGACGCTGCGCCTGCCGTACGCGCTCGACGGCGACCTGCACCTCGACGGCCGGGGGCTGCGGCTGGTGCCGTGCTACTTCTCCCTGATGCACCCGGTGGCGCTCGCCGACCCCCGGTTGCCGCCGACGGTGGCCGTCCCGATCGATCCCGCCACGCGGCTGCCGGCCGAGCCCCGCCGCGCGGGTGACCACCTCGGTGCGCTGGTCGGCACTACCCGCGCGGCGATCCTGCGGCTGGCGATGGACGGGTGCAGCACCCGGGAGCTGATCCGCCGCACCGGAGTCGCCCCGGCCACGGTCACCCACCACACGGCCATCCTGCGTGACTCCGGCTGGATCACCACCCACCGCGACGGCGCCGTCGCTTCGCACCACATCACCCCGCTGGGCCTGCAGGTGCTGTCCTGGAGCGGGTGAGCGCAACCCGGCCCGGCGTCATCCGGTTCCGGCGGCGAACTCCTCGGTGCCGAGCACCTTGAGCAGCGCGAGCTTCTCCTGGTCGGCACTCCCCGGCGTAGCGGTGAAAACGAGCAGCGACTGCCCCTCGTCGGGTTCGAGCAGGAGCTGGCAGTAGAGGTCGAGCCGGCCGATTCCGGGGTGGACGAACCGCTTGGTCTCGCTGAACCGGAGGCCCACCTCGTGGCGGTCCCACAGCCTGCCGAACTCGTCGCTGGTGCCGCGCAGCGCCGCGACGAGGTCCGCGGCGGGTGATCCGGGGCCGTCGCGGGTGACGGCCGCGCGGAGCTGGGCGACGTTGACGCGGCTGTTCTTGTCGTGGTCGCCCGGGTGGTACCGCTCGCGGGCGGCCGGGTCGGTGAACCAGCGGAACGGCGCGCTGCGGGCGTGGCCGGTGTACTGCGTCTGCTCGCCCAGCAGGGCGACCGCCGCCGGGGTCTGCAGCAGCGTCTCGCCCAGCGGGCCCATGATCTGGGCCGGGGCGTCGGCGAGGCCGTCGACGACGCGCAGCAGCCCGGGGCTCACGTGCCGGGCCCGCAGGTCGCGGCGGGCGGCGCGGTAGCCGGCCAGGAGGAACACGTGGTCGCGTTCGTCGGGGGTGAGCCGCAGGCCACGGGCGACGGCCGCGAGCATCGGCTCGGACGGCTGCGCCCCGTCGCCGCGTTCCAGCCGGGCGAAGTAGTCGGCGGACATGCTGCACAGCTCCGCGACCTCTTCCCGCCGCAGCCCCGGTGCGCGCCGGCGTTGCCCCCGCCGGAGCCCGACGTCTTCCGGTTGCAGCGCCGCCCGCCGGGCGCGCAGGAAGGCGCCGAGGGCGGCGGGGTCGAACGTGCGGTCCATGACCTCATTCTCGCCGGCCCGGCGCCGCCCGGCCACGACCTGCCGGTCAGTGGCTGAGGGTGTCCTTCCTCGTCCCGGCCGCGGTCCGTTGACTGGGGCCATGACCAAGTGGACGGAGAACGAACTCCCGGACCTGACCGGCCGGACCGTGGTGATCACCGGCGCCGGACGCGGGCTCGGCCTGCTCACGGCCCGCGCGCTGGCCCGGGCCGGAGCGCGGACCGTGCTGGGGGTGCGCGACGTCGGCAAGGGACGGCGCGCCGTCGCCGGCCTGCCCGGCACCTTCGACGTCCGGCCCCTCGACGTGGCCGACCTCGGCTCGGTGCGGGCCTTCGCCGACGCCTGGACCGGTGACCTCGACGTGCTGATCAACAACGCCGGGGTGATGGACATCCCGGCCGCGCGGACGGCGGACGGCTTCGACCGGCAGACGGCCACCAACCACCTCGGCCCGTTCGTGCTGACGAACTCGCTGCTCGGGCACGTCACCGACCGGGTGGTGCACGTGACGAGCCAGCTGCACCGGCAGGGCCGGATCGACCTGGCCGACCTGGACTGGCGCACCCGCCGGTACCGCGGGATGGCGGCCTACCGGGACTCGAAACTCGCCGTCGTGCTGTTCTCCCTCGAACTGCAGCGCCGCCTGGACGCCCGGGGCAGCGTGGTCCGCTCGGTGCTGGCCAGCCCGGGGATCGCCCGCACCGGCCTGGCCGCCCACTCGCGGTCGAACATCGTCAACCGGGTCCGGTTCCTCACCAACCCGCCCGAACTGGGTGCGCTTTCGGTGCTCTACGCCGCGACGCAGGACGTTCCCGGCAACGCCTACGTCGGTCCCGGCGGTCTCGGCGGGCTGCGCGGCCACCCGGTCGTCGGCCGGCCGGGCCGGAACGGCCGGGACGAGGTGCTGGCCGGACGCCTGTGGGAAGCGACCGCCGACCTCGTCGGCAGCGCGAGCCGCCGTGCCGGAGCGGGGTGAGCGCCGCCGGCTCAGGTGCCGGCCGGAGGAACCTCGGCCGCCAGCCTCACCAGTTCGCCGAACACCTCGTCGGAGATCTCGCCGAGGGATCGCTCCTCGTCCTCGCGGAGCCAGCGGATGAACGAGATCCCGAACACGGTGACGCCCGACTCCGCGGCCAGCGTGGCCGCGAGCTCGGCCACACCCCGGTCGCGCAGGGCGTCGGCGACCGTCGTGGCCAGGGTGGTCAGCTTGTGCCGCTCCCGCTCCTGCAGCGCCGGGTTCCGGTCGATCACCGACTGGCGCAGGCGGGAGTGCGGGCGGCGGTCGTCGGGGAAGAAGGCCGACGCCGAGCGCAGTGCGGAAGCCACCACTTCGAGCGGTGAAGCCGATGGTGGTGCCGCGGCCACGCCGTCGAGGAACGTCCGGACCAGCAACTCCTGCCCGTGGAACAGGGCTTCGCGTTTGTCGCTGAAGTGGCGGAAGAAGGTGCGCTCGGTCAGGCCGACCGCCTCGGCGATCTCCGCCGCGGTCGTCTGCTCGAACCCGCGGGTGGCGAACAGTTCGAGCGCGGCCTTCTGCAGCCGCTCCGGGGCTCCCGGTTGCCAGCGCACCATGCGGCCAGCCTAGTGATGACAGCGGCTGACATCCAGGCGTAGGGTGGCCATGTCAGCGACTGACGTCGGTCACTGACATCAGCCTCCTAAGGAGTTAACCCATGCACGTTTTCGTCACCGGAGCGTCCGGCTGGATCGGCTCCGCCGTCGTCGGCGAGCTGCTCGAGGCGGGCCACGAGGTCACCGGCCTGGCCCGGTCGGCCGCCTCCGCCGAGCGGCTCGAGGCGAAGGGCGCCCGCGTCCGCCGCGGTGACCTCGACGACCTCGACGGCATCCGCGCCGGGGCGGCCGAGGCCGAGGCCGTCATCCACCTGGCCAACAAGCACGACTTCGCGAACCCGGCCGTTTCGAACGCGGCCGAGCGGGGCGCCGTCCAGACCATCGGCGACGCCCTCGACGGCAGCGGCCGTCCGTTCCTGGTGGCGTCGGGGATCGCCGGCATCGTCCGGGGCCGCCCGGTGACCGAAGCCGACGCCTCGCCGTTCCACGGCCCGGACTCGCCGCGCGGCGGCAGCGAGAACCTCGCGCTCGAGTTCGCCGGCCGCGGTGTGCACCCGGTGAGCCTGCGGTTCTCGCCGACCGTGCACGGCCACCGCGACCACGGGTTCATCGCCGTCCTCGCCGGGATCGCCCGGCAGAAGGGCGTTTCCGGCTACCCCGGCGACGGGGCGAACCGCTGGGCCGCCGTGCACGTGAGCGACGCCGCGCGCATGGTCCGGCTCGGCCTCGAAAAGGCGCCCGCGGGCGCCCGCCTGCACGCCGTCGCCGAAGAGGGCGTGCCGACCCGCGAGATCGCGGAGGCGATCGGCCGCGCGTTCGACCTGCCGGTCGCCTCGATCCCGGCGGACGCCGTCCAGGACCACTTCGGCTGGATCGGCGCCTTCTTCGGCATGGACCTCGCGGCGACGAGCACCGGCACGCAGGAACTGCTCGGCTGGACCCCGGCCGGGCCGACCCTGCTCGAAGACATCGCCGCGGGCGCGTACTCGGCGGGGGAGTAGCGGCGGTCAGCGGGCGCCCGGCGCGCCGCCGTCCGGTTCGTGGTTGAGGGCACCGGACCGGAAGGGGGTGACGGTGACCTCGCCGAACCCGAGGCCCCGCACGGCGTCGAGCAGCCGCCGGTCGTCGCGCACCGCGGCGGCCACCGCCGGGTCGAGCTCGATCCGGGCGGTGCCGCCGAGATCCCGGACCCGCAGGTCGCGGCAGGCCGGCCGGCGGCCGGCGAGGAACGCGCGCACCACCGCCTCGGCCCGCTCCACCCTGGCCAGCGTCGCCGGGGTGATCGGGACGCCGTACCGGACCCGGCTCGCCAGGCAGGGGGCGGCCGGTTTGGCCGCCCAGGCCAGGCCCCAGCTCCGGACGATGGCTCGCACGTCCGGTTTGGACAGACCGAGCGTCCGCAGCGGGGTGTGCACGCCGATTTCGTCGCCCGCGCGGATACCGGGCCGGAACGGGTCCACGGCGTCGTCGGCGTTCGTGCCGGTGGCCAGCGCCCGGAAGCCGTGGGCGGCGGCCACCCCGGCGATCGTCGTCAGCACGGTGGTCTTGCAGAAGTAACAGCGTTGCCGCCCGTTCGCCGCGTACTCCGGAACGGCCAGTTCGCCGGTCGCCGGGGTGAGGTGGCGGACCCCGAGGTCCGCCGCGATCGCCCTGGCACCGGCGAGTTCCGTCGCGGCCAGGCTGGCCGAGTCCGCCGTCACCGCGAGCACATCGGCCGGCCCGAGCGCGCGGACGGCGGCCGCGAGCACCAGCGCCGAATCGGTGCCGCCGGAGAACGCCACCGCCAGCCGCCCGAGACCGGCGAGGGAAGAGACGAGCCTCGTGGCGTTCATCAGCGCCCCGCGGCGATCGTCGCGACGACGCGGGCCGGCAGGCCGAGCTCGCGCGCCGCGGCCACCACGTCGTCGTGCTCGGGTTTCGCCCCGTGCGGCCCGCGCTTGCGCCGCACCGGCACCCCGAGGACGTCGACCGTCTCGGTCTCCCGGACGAGCGCCGTGCGGCGGACCGGGTACTCGCGGAAGCCGAGGCTGCCGGTCCCGGCGAGGACCAGCGCCCCGAGCCGGGTGGCGTGCGCCGGCTCGGCGAGCACGTGCAGGACGTGCGCCGGCCGCCCCTTCTTCATGGTCGCGGGCGTGACCCACGCGTCGAGCGCGCCGGCCGCCAGGAGTTCGCCGACGACGTGGCCGAGCAGCTCGCCGGTGACGTCGTCGAGGTTCGTTTCGAGCACCGTGAGCTCGCGGTGCCCGGTGTCCACCGGTTCGCCGAGGTGCACGACCGCGACGTTCGGCCGGTCCGGCAGCGTCCGGGTGCCCGCGCCGTAGCCGGTGGCCAGCAGGCGGAATTCCGGCGGCGGCTCGAACCGGGCGCCGACGGCCGTCAGCACCGCGGCCGCGGTCGGGGTCACCGTCTCGCCGGTGAGGTCGCTCCCGGCCGTGCGCGCGCCCCGCAGCAGGGCCGCGGTCGCCGGGGCGGGACAGGGGAGGAGGCCGTGCGCGGTGCGGACCGCGCCGCTGCCGAGCGGCAGTGCGCCGCAGTACACAGTGGACACTTGCAGGGCGTCGAGCGCGGCGCAGACCCCGATGACGTCGACGAGCGTGTCGTGCCCGCCGAGTTCGTGCAGGTGGACGTGTTCGGGTGGTTCGCCGTGCAGCCGGCCTTCCGCCTCGGTGATCGCGCGGAGCGCGGCCACCGCACGGTCCGCGACCGGCGCGGGCCGCACCCGCCCGGCCATGGCGATCAGTTCGGCCGCCGGGCGGCTGGTCGCGTCGTCGGTGACGGCCACCTGCGCGCGGGCCGCCGTCAGCCCGTGGGTGAGCAGGGACTCCACGTGCAGTTCCCACCCGGTCAGCCCGCTGGTGGCGACGGCGGCGCGGACTCGCTCCAGCGGTGCGCCGGCGTCCACGAGGGCGGCGAGCAGCATGTCCCCAGCCAGTCCGGTGAACGGTGTGATGACGCAGATCGTCACCGGGACCTCCGCAGCACCTGGGCGAGCCGGAAGGCGGCCATCGCCGCGCCGAACCCGGAGTCGATGTTGACGACGGTGATCCCCGCCGCGCAGGAAGCGTGCATCGCCAGCAACGCCGTGACGCCTTCGAGGCCCGCGCCGTACCCGGTGGAGGTGGGGACGGCGATCACCGGGCCGGCGACCAGCCCGCCCACGGCCGACGCCAGCGCGCCCTCCATGCCCGCGACGACGATGACGACGTTCGCCTCGCGCAGCCGTCCGGCTTCGGCGAGCAGGCGGTGGATTCCGGCGACTCCGACGTCGGTGACCGTCCGCACCGCGAGCCCGATGGCCGCGGCGACCTCCGCGGCTTCCGTGGCGACCGGGCCGTCGGACGTCCCGGCCGCGGCCACGGCGACCGAGAAGGCGGTCACCGGGGCCGGGCGCCAGACCAGCAGCCGTGCGCCGGGGGAGTAGCGGCCGCCGGGCACGTCGGCCAGCACCGCTCGGGCGGGCTCGGCTTCGACCCGGGTGACCAGCACCGGACCGGTGTTGTGCGCGAGCAGCGTCCGCACGATGGCCGCGATCTGCTGCGGCTGCTTCCCTGGCCCGTAAACGACTTCCGGGAGTCCCTGCCGGTGTTCGCGGTCCAGGTCGACGCGCGCGAAACCGAGGTCGGCGGTGCTCACGGCTGCAGGTACGGGATCGTCAGCGGGCCTTCCGGGAGCACGCAGGCCCGCGCACCGGGGCCGGCCCGGTCGAGAGCCTCGGCCACGGTGGCCGCGATGTCGCTGGTGCGGCTCAGGTGCGCGGTGGCGAGGTCGGCCTCGCTCAGCGCCTCGGTGTGCACGACGACCCGGCACTCGTGCTGGATCTTCGCCTGGATCTGGACCTGCCACTGGTCGGGCACGGTGACCGTCCGAGCCGAGATGTCCGCGAGCAACGCGGCGGGGGAACTCGCCGAAGCGAGGACTTCCCGGTACGAGCCGTGGTCGGGGAAGCCGTCGCGGCACTCCGCGGCGCAGACGATCGTCCCGCCCGGCTTGGTGATCCGGTGCGCCGCCGACATCCCTTTGACCGCCTGGTAGAGGTTCTGGTCCAGGGGATACCCGGAGTTGGTCGTGACGACGACGTCGAACGGCGCGGGCACCGGCCGCATGGCGACGTCGCGGGCGGCGCGCGCCGCGGCCGCGTGCATGGCGAGCAGATCACCGCCGAACGCGCCGATGACCGCCTTGTCGCGGTTGAGGATGACGTCGAAGGCGAAGGTGACGCCGGTGGCCGCGGCGATCGCGCGGACGTCGTCGTGCACCGGGTTGCCTTCGGTGATCCCCCAGGTGGCGTTGGCGTGCCCGATCCGGCGGGCGTCGTGCAGCACCAGCACGGTTTCCAGCGCCGCCAGCCCGGGCGCGACCAGCTTGGGGCCGCCCGAAAAGCCCGCGAAGAAGTGCGGTTCGACGAACCCCGTGGTGATCCGGACGTCGGCCGCCACCCACTCGCTGTTGAGCCACACCGGGACGTCGTCGCCGTGGCGGCCCAGCCAGGTCAGGCTCGCGCGGTCGCGGGCGTCGTGGTTCACGATCCGGACCGTGCCGGCGACGTCGTCGCCGAACATCGCGCGCAGCTCGGCTTCGGTGTTGCCGCGGTGGGTGCCGGTGGCGACCAGGATGACCACGTCCTCGAGCCGGACGATCCCGCCGAGTTCGGCGAGGATCGCCGGGATCATCAGTTCGCGCGGCTGCGGCCGGGTCCCGTCGCACGCCGAGATCGCGACGGTCTGCCCCGGCCGCACCCGCTCGCGCAGCGGCGGCCCGGCGACCGGCTCCCGCAACGCCCGGCGCAGCACCACGTCCGCGGCTTCGGTGACCGGGTGGTGCACCGGCGTCACCACGGTGGTGACGTCCGGGTCGATGGCCAGGTCGAGGCCGGTCTCCCCGTACGCGAGCCGGACCGTGGCGGACGTCATGGCGCCAGCCCGTAGACGCGGGACGCGGTCCCGCCGCGGACGGCGTCGCGTTCGGCCGGGCTCAGGTCCGCCAGAAGGCTGTCGGCGGCGGCCATGACTTCCGCGTACGTCCCGGCGAGCAGGCACACCGGCCAGTCGGAGCCGACCATCAGCCGGTCCGGGCCGAACGCGGCGAGCGCGGTGTCCGCGTACGGCCGCAGATCCTCGGGCCGCCAGGGCTTACCGGCTTCCGTCACCAGACCGGACAGCTTGGCGACGACGTTGGGTTCCCGGGCCAGGGTGGCCAGCTCGGTCGCCCACGGCTCCAGCTCCCCGGACGCGATCGGCGGTTTCGCGAGGTGGTCCAGGACGAAGGTGAGGTCCGGCAGTGCCCGGACCGCCGCGGTGGCCGCCGGGAGCTGGTGCGGCACGACGAGCAGGTCGTACACCAGCCCGGCGTCGCGCACCGCCGCGAGCCCGGCCAGGACGTTTTCGCGTTCCAGCCAGCGCGGGTCGGGCTCGGCCTGGACGAGGTGCCGGATGCCCGTCAGCAGCGCGCCGCCGGGCGCCGACCGCAGCCGTTCGATGTCCCGCGCCGGTGAACCGGTGAGGTCGATCCAGCCCACCACCCCGGCGATGATCGGCTCCGCGGCCGCGATCGCGAGGAACTCCACCGACTCGGCCAGCTCCGGCAGGACCTGGACGAGCACCGTCGCGTCGATCCCGTCGGCGGCCGCGCGCAGGTCGGCCGGGGTGAAGTCCCGCCGGATGGCCGCGGTGCCGTCGCCGTCCAGCCACGCGTGGCGGCGGACGGAGGTCTGCCATAGGTGGTGGTGCGCGTCGACGCGCCGGCCGGTCACGCCCGGCCGATCCGGTGCTGCTGGCGGCCGAGGCCGTCGATCTCCACGGTCACTTCGTCCCCTTCGGACAGATAGGGGAAGTCGTTGGCACCGAAGGCGACCCCGGCCGGGGTGCCGGTGTTCACGACGTCGCCCGGCTCCAGCACCAAGAACTGGCTGAGGTACCAGACGACGTGCCGGACGCCGAAGAGCATGTTCTTCGTGGTGCCGTCCTGACGCGGCTGCCCGTTGACGGCCAGGCGCAGGCCGAGGTCCTGCGGGTCGCCTGCCTCGTCCGGGGTGACCAGCCACGGGCCGAGCGGGTTGAACGTCTCGCAGGACTTGCCCTTCGTCCACTGGCCGCCGCGTTCGTGCTGGAATTCGCGCTCGCTGACGTCGTTCGAGACGGCGTACCCGGCGATGACCGCGTCGGCGTCCTCCGGGCTCGCCAGGTACCGCGCCCGCCCGCCGAGCACCACCGCGAGCTCGACCTCGTAGTCGGTCTTGGTGCTGGTGCGCGGGACGAGGACGGTGTCGTCCGGGCCGACGACGGTGTTGGTGGCCTTGAGGAAGACCACCGGCTCCGCGGGCGGCGTGGCCCCGGTTTCGGCGGCGTGGTCGGAGTAGTTCAGCCCGATGCAGGCGAGCAGGCCCGGCCGGGCCACCGGGGCGCCGACGCGCAGGCCCGCCGAATCCAGCACCGGCAGCGTGCCGTCGCTCAGCGCGGCCCGGGCCCGCGCGACGCCGCCGGCGGCGAAGAAGGCGCCGTCGATGTCCGGGGTCAGCGCACGCAGGTCCCGCGCCGCGCCGGTTTCGTCGAGGACCACCGGGATCTCCCGGCCGGGGTCGCCGAGGCGTTGGAAGCGCATGGCGGGACCGTAGCAGACATATGATGTCTTGCTCAAAGGTCAATGCGGTCATCATACGTAAAACCACTATGAGTAGTGATTGATCACGCAAGGTCCACGTTATTGCCGCGTTACGGACTGACTCTGGACAATCCGTGGGCCGACGCGTAGCCATACATATGTTGTCTGCGCCGGATGAGAGGTGGCCACGTTGGCCGAAGTGATCAGTGCCATCGACGCCGTGGACGTCCGCTTCCCGACCTCGCTGAGCCTGGACGGGTCGGACGCGATGAACCCGGAACCGGACTACTCGGCGGCGTACGTGACCATCCGCACGAGCGACGGCGACGAAGGGTACGGGCTCGCCTTCACCGTCGGCCGCGGCAACGACGTCGAGGTCGCCGCCGTCCGGGCGCTCGTTCCGCTGGTGGTGGGCATGCCGGTGGCCGACGCGCTGGCCGACCTCGGCGCGTTCTCCCGCCGGCTGACCGGGGACAGCCAGCTGCGGTGGCTGGGCCCGGACAAGGGCGCGATCCACATGGCCGCGGCCGCGATCGTCAACGCCGCCTGGGACCTCCGCGCCCGCCGCGAAGGCAAGCCGGTCTGGCGGCTGCTGGCCGAAATGCCGCCGGAGGAACTGGTCGACCTCGTCGACTTCCGGTACCTGCAGGACGCGCTGACCCGCGACGAAGCCCTCGACATCCTCCGCCGCGCCGAACCCGGCCGCGCGGCCCGCCAGGCCGAGCTCCTGGAGTCCGGTTTTCCCGCCTACACCACGACTCCCGGCTGGCTCGGGTACTCGCCGGAGAAGCTGGCGGCGCTCTCCGCGGAGGCGGTCCGCGACGGCTTCACCCAGATCAAGCTCAAGGTCGGCGCCGACCTCGACGAGGACGTCCGCCGGCTGCGGCTCGCCCGGGACGTCGTCGGCCCGGACGTCCGGATCGCCATCGACGCCAACCAGGCGTGGGGCGTCGGGCAGGCCATCGAATGGCTGCGTCCCCTCTCCGAGTTCGACCCGTACTGGATCGAGGAACCGACCTCGCCCGACGACGTCCTCGGCCACGCGGCGATCCGCCGCGCGGTGGCGCCGATCAAGGTGGCCACCGGCGAGCACACCCACAACGCGGTGATGTTCAAGCAACTGCTGCAGGCGGAGGCGATCGACGTCCTCCAGCTCGACGCCAGCCGGGTCGCCGGGGTCACCGAGAACATCGCGATCCTGTTGCTGGCCGCGAAGTTCGGCGTCCCGGTGTGCCCGCACGCCGGCGGCGTCGGGCTGTGCGAGATGGTGCAGCACCTGTCGATGTTCGACTTCGTCGCGGTCAGCGGCACGCAGACCGACCGCGTCATCGAGTACGTCGACCACCTGCACGAGCACTTCGTCGACCCGGTGCGGATCGAGCGCGGCCGCTACCTGGCCCCGCTGGAGCCGGGTCTCGGGGCGCGGCTGCACGCGGAATCCGTGGCGCAGTACCGGTTCCCGGACGGCCCGGTCTGGCAGCGGGACGCGGTGGTGGTCGCGTGAGCGGCGGGGAGTTCGACGGCGTCCGGGCCGTCGTGACGGGTGGCGCGTCCGGCATCGGCCTCGCCACCGCGCTGAGGTTGTCCGCGCGCGGCGCTCGGGTCGTCTGCCTCGACCTGAACGACCAGGTCGAGGCCCCCCTGACCGGCGTGCGGGCCGACGTCTCGGACGACGGCTCGGTGCGGGCCGCGATCGCCACCGCGACCGAGCACCTCGGCGGCCTGGACGTCCTGGTGAACAACGCCGGGATCGGCGCGCAAGGCACCGTCGAGGACAACGACGACGCCGAATGGCACCGCGTGTTCGACGTCAACGTCGTGGGCATGGTCCGGGTGACCCGCGCCGCCCTGCCGCACCTGCGGGAATCGGCCGCGGCGGCGATCGTGAACACCTGCTCGATCGCGGCCACCGCCGGGCTGCCGCAGCGGGCTCTCTACAGCGCCACGAAGGGCGCGGTCCTCGCGCTCACCCGCGCGATGGCCGCCGACCACCTGGCCGACGGCATCCGCGTCTGCTGCGTGAACCCCGGCACCGCGCACACGCCGTGGATCGACCGGCTGCTCTCGAAAGCCGACGATCCCGCGGCCGAGCTGGCCGCGCTCGCCGCGCGCCAGCCCACCGGCCGGCTCGTCACCGCCGACGAGGTCGCCGCGGCGATCTGCTACCTGGCCGGCCCGGACTCCGGCGCCACCACCGGCACCGATCTCGCCGTGGACGGCGGGATGTCCGGCCTCCGTCTCCGCCCGAAACCTGTCAACGAGGAGAGGTCATGAAGTTCCAGCACCTGCGCGCCGCGACCGTCGTCACCGCCGGCGTCCTGACTGCGGCCGCCTTGGCCGGCTGCAGCGGCGGCGGCTCCACTGCCGCTTCGGGCGGCAAGACCGTCGTCGGCGTCGACTACCCGCGCTCGGACACCGACTTCTGGAACGCCTACATCAAGTACGTGCCCCAGTTCGCCGGCCAGTTCGGCCTCGACCTCAAGACCACCAACTCGCAGAACGACGTCGCCAACCTGACGGCCAACGTGCAGACGATGATCAGCCAGGGCGTCAAGGGCGTGGTGATGGCGCCGCAGGACACCGCGGCGATCATCCCGACCCTGCAGCAGCTGGCGACCAAGAAGATCCCGGTCGTGTCCGTCGACACCCGCCCCGACCAGGGCAACGTCTACATGGTCGTGCGCGCGGACAACCGGGCCTACGGCGAGAAGGCCTGCCAGTTCCTCGGCACCAAGCTCGGCGGCAAGGGCAAGGTCGTCATGCTGCAGGGCGACCTCGCCTCGATCAACGGCCGCGACCGCACCGAAGCCTTCAACGACTGCATGAAGAAGAACTTCCCGGGTGTCACCGTCTTCGGCGAGGCGACCAACTGGGACGCCAACACCGCGGCCCAGAAGCTGCAGACGCGGCTGACCGCGAACCCGGACATCAAGGGCGTCTACATGCAGTCCAGCTTCGCCCTCTCCGGCACGCTGCAGCTGCTCAAGCAGCGCGGCCTGGCGGTGCCGGCGAGCGACCCGAAGCACGTGTTCATCGTGTCCAACGACGGCATCCCCGAGGAACTCGCCAAGATCCGGTCGGGCGAGATGGACGCGACGGTGTCCCAGCCCGCGGACCTGTTCGCCAAGTGGGCCCTGCAGTACGTCAAGGACGCCATCGCCGGCAAGACACCCACGGCGGGCAAGACCGACCACGACAGCACCATCATCCAGGTCCGCGACGGCCTGATGGAGGACCAGCTGGCCGCGCCGCTGGTCACCGCGGACGGCGCCACGTTCGGGCCGGTGAACAGCGTCAAGGTCGACGACCAGTCCCTCTGGGGCAACAGCAAGAGCTGACGCGCCCGGTAGCCCCGGCTGCCGAGGTCGCGAATGACTCATTGGAGACCTCCCACGTCCCGAATGAGTCATTCGCGACATCAGCCGGCAGCCCCCACTCCCGCGGAGAGGAAGCGAAGCATGAGCACCGTGCCGGTCGTCGAGGCACGCGGGGTGGTCAAGCGCTACGGCGCCACCGTGGCGCTGGACCACGCCGACCTGACCGTCCTCCCCGGACAGACGCACGCCCTGGTCGGGCGCAACGGGGCCGGCAAGTCGACCCTGGTGTCCGTCCTCACCGGACTCACCGAGCCGGACGCCGGCACCGTGCGGCTGAACGGGGAACCGGTCCCGGCCCTGGCCGACCGGGACGGCTGGCGGTCCCGGGTGGCGTGCGTGTACCAGCGGTCGACGATCATCCCCGACCTGTCGGTGGCGGAGAACCTGTTCCTCAACCGGCAGGAGACCCGCGGCGGGTTCGTCCGCTGGGCCGCGCTGCGCCGCTCGGCCGCCGAGCTCCTGGAGCGCTGGTCGGTGGCCGTCGACGTGCACCGGCCGGCCCGGGAGCTGAGCGTCGAACAGCGGCAGTTCGTCGAGATCGCCCGGGCCCTGTCGTTCGGCGCCCGGTTCGTCATCCTCGACGAGCCGACCGCGCAGCTCGACGGGGCCGCCATCACCCGGCTGTTCGGGCACGTCGCCGAGCTGCAGCGCCAGGGCGTCACCTTCCTGTTCATCAGCCACCACCTCCAGGAGGTGTACGAAATCTGCGACACGGTGACGGTGTACCGCGACGCCCGGCACGTCCTCACCGCCCCGGTCGCCGAGCTGCCGAAGGCCGACCTCGTCGCCGCGATGACCGGCGAGAACGCCGTCACCGTGAAGGAACGGGCGTCCTCGGTCCGCCGCGGCGCCGAACCCGTGCTCCGCGTGAACGGCTTGACCCTCGCCCCGCACTTCGAGGACGTCTCCTTCGACATCGCGCCGGGCGAGGTCGTCGGGCTGGCGGGCTCCGGCAGCAGCGGCAAGACCGAGCTCGCCGAGGCCCTCGCCGGGCTGCGCAAACCCACCTCCGGCACGGTCGTCGTCGGGGACCGGCGGCCCCGGCCCGGCGACGTCCCGTCGGCGCTCGCCGCGGGCGTCGGGTTCGTCCCGGAAGACCGCCACCACCAGGGTTTCGTGCCCGAGATGTCCATTGCGGACAACACCACGATGAGCGTCATGGACCGGCTCGGGCCGGGCATCTTCGTCCGCTCCGGCCTGCGCGACCGCCTCGCCGGGACGATGATCACCCGGCTGGCGGTGAAGACGCCGGGCCCGGAGCTGCCGGTGTCCGCGCTGTCCGGCGGCAACCAGCAGAAGGTGGTCATGGCCAGGGCACTGGCGGGCGACCCGCGCCTGCTCGTGCTGATCACCCCCACCGCCGGCGTCGACGTGCGGTCCAAGGAGTTCCTCCTGGGCAAGGTCGCCGAGGCCGCCGCGGCGGGCACCGCGGTGCTGATCGCCTCGGACGAACTCGACGACCTGCGCCTGTGCGACCGGCTGCTGGTCGTGGTGCACGGCCGGCTCGTCACCGAAATCCCCGCCGGCTGGCAGGACCGCGAGGTCGTGGCCGCCATGGAAGGAGTCGACCTCGATGCCTGAAAGCCCCGCCGCGGTGGACGTCCCGCCGCGGACCGCACCCGGCACCGCCCGGCCGCCCCGGCGGATCGCACTGGCCCGCCTGCGCGACTTCGCGCTCGTGCCGGGGATCATCGCGATCGCCGTCGTCGGCCAGCTGGTGAACCCGGTGTTCCTCCAGTACGACAACGTGATCAACATCCTGCAGACGATGTCGGAGATCGCGCTGCTGGTGCTCGCCCAGACGATGGTCCTGGTCGTCGGCAAGATGGACCTGTCGCTGGAATCGACGTTCGGGCTCGCCCCCGGCGTGGCGGCCTGGCTGACGATCGAGGGCGGCCATTCCCTCGGGCTGCTGCCGTCCTGGACCGGGGTCCCGGTCGTCCTCCTCGTCGGGGTCGTCGTCGGCGCGCTCAACGCCCTGCTGATCGTCCGGTTCGGGCTGAGCGGGTTCGTCGTCACCCTCGGCATGCTCATCGTCCTGCGCGGCCTGCTCACCGGCATCTCCGGTGGCCAGACGTTCTTCGGCATGTCCGATTCGATGCTCTACCTCGGCACTACGCTGTGGGCCGGGATCCCGGCGTCGATCTGGATCTGCGTGCTGCTGTTCGCCGGCGGGATCGTCCTGCTCGGCTACACGCGGTTCGGCCGCAGCCTGTACGCCATCGGCGGCAACGAGGACGCGGCGAAGGCCGCGGGCATCCGGACCGACCGGATCGTGTGGATCGTGCTGATCGGCGCCAGCGTCCTGGCCGCGCTCGGCGGCCTGCTGCTCTCGGGGCGGCTCGCGTCGGTCGCCGCGGCGCAGGGCAACGGCTACATCTTCACGGTGTTCGCCGCCGCCGTGATCGGCGGGGTGAGCCTCAACGGCGGCCGGGGCACGCTCTTCGGCGCGTTCACCGGGATCCTGCTGCTGTACATGATCCAGAACGTGCTCACCCTGGCCGGCGTGCCCGCGCAGTGGATCGGCGCGCTCAACGGCGCGATCATCCTCATCGCGCTGGTGATGTCCCGCATCACCAGCGGCAAGCGGCAGACCTGATGGCGGACCTCGGCCTGGGCACCGCGGGCCTGGGCAACGTCTTCGGCGAGGTCGGCGACGAGGCCGCCGCGGAGGTCGTCACCGCGGCGGCCGCCGCCGGGGTCCGGTACTTCGACACCGCGCCCTACTACGGGTCCGGGCTGGCCGAGCGCCGGCTCGGCCGGGCCCTTCCCCCGGGTCCGTTCGCGGTGTCGACGAAGGTCGGCCGGACGCTCGCCGGCGGCGGCTGCTTCTTCGACTTCTCCGCGGACGCTGTGCGCCGGGGGATCGAGGGCAGTCTCGGCCGCCTCGGCCTCGACCGCGTCGACCTCGTCTACCTGCACGACCCCGACGACCACGAAGAGGAAGCCGCGACAGCGGCGTGGCCGGAGCTGTGCCGCCTGCGCGACGAAGGCGTGGTTTCCGCGATCGGCGTCGGGATGAACCAGTGGGAGATGCCCGCGCGGTTCGTCGAACGGCTCGACGTCGACGTCGTGCTGCTCGCCGGCCGCTACACGCTGCTCGACCGCAGCGGCGAGCGCCTGCTCGACCTCTGCGGCGAGCGCGGGGTCGGCGTGGTGCTGGGCGGGGTGTTCAACTCCGGCCTGCTCATCGATCCCCGGCCCGGCGCCTGGTTCGACTACGCCCCGGCCGCGCCGGAGGTGCTGGCCCGCGCCCGGCGCATGCGGGACGTCGCCGCGGAGGCGGGCTACGACCTGGCGGCGTGCGCGCTGGCGTTCGCGGCCGCCCATCCCGCCGTCACCTCCGTGCTGGCCGGCGTCACGAGCGCCGCCCAGCTGCGGGCGAACCTCGCGGCCTTCCGCCGCGAGGTGCCGCCGGATCTGCTGCACCGCCTGGTTTCCGGATAGCTCCCCGCCACCCTCAGAGGAGTGCAACGATGCCCCCTGCCCAGAATCCGTTGTCGCGCCGCCGGTTCGGCGCTCTTGCCGCAGCCGGGCTCGCCGCGGCGGTGGTGCCACCGGCTCTGGCCGGCCCGGCGGCCGCCGCGGCGCCGTGCGAGCGGTACGAACCCACCTGGCCTTCGGTGGACGCGCACCCGCCCGCGCCGGAGTGGTTCCAGGACGCCAAGTTCGGCGTCTACTGGCATTGGGGTGCGTTCACCACCCCGGAGTTCGGCAGCGAGTGGTACGGCCGGAACATGTACGTCCCGGACAGCGGCGAGAACAAGCACCACAAGGCGACCTACGGCGATCCCCGCGAATGGGGCTACGACCGGTTCATCGACGGCGGCACCGACGCCGCCGGGAACCCGGTCCAGTTCGCCCCGAAGCTCGTCTCCCGCGGCGGGCAGTTCGACCCGGAGGAGTGGGCGCGGGTGGTCAAGGCGTCCGGAGCGAAGTTCGCCGGCCCGGTCGCCGAGCACCACGACGGCTTTTCGATGTGGGACAGCAAGGTCAACGAGTGGAACTCGGTCGCGCGCGGCCCGCACCTCGACCTGCTGGAGCTGTTCACCGACGCGATCCGCGGGCAGGGCCTGAAGCTGCTGGTCGCGATGCACCACGCGTTCAACTACAACGGCTTCTACGATTTCGCGCCGCCCCAGCGCACCCCGAGCCTGCGCAAGCTGTACGGCCAGTTGCCGCGCGCCGAGGAAGACGCGCTCTGGCTGGCCAAGCTCAAGGAGGTGATCGACCGCGCGAAGCCCGACATCCTCTGGCAGGACTTCTCGCTGAACTCGCCCGGCTACTGCTTCAACAGCGGCCCGTGCGCGGTGGGGGAGCAGCAGCGCCTCGAATTCCTGGCCTACTACTACAACCAGGCCGAAAACTGGGGCAAGGACGTCGTTGCGACGTTCAAGCACTTCGACCACGGGTTCACGACCCACGGCGAGGTCGCGGACTACGAACGCGGCGGCCCGGCCGACATCGTCACGCCGTACTGGCTCACCGACGACGCGATCTCCAGCAGCAGCTGGAGCTACACCCAGGGCATCGGCTACTACTCGAGCACGCAGATGCTCCACGCGCTGATCGACCGGGTCAGCAAGGGCGGCAACATGCTGCTCAACATCTCGCCGACGCTGGCGGGCACGATCCCGGCCGAGCAGCGCGCGGTCCTCGCGGACTTCGGCACCTACCTCGGGCGCGTCGGCGAGTCGATCTACGCGACGCGGGTCTGGGACGTCTACGGCGAGGGCCCGACCAAGATGGGCGGCGGCTCGTTCGTCTCGCCGAAGGTGGGCACGGCCAAGGACTTCCGGTTCACCCGCGACAAGGCGAGCCGCGTCCTCTACGCGACCGTGCTGGCCTGGCCCGGGGCCACCGCGGACCTCACCACCCTGTCCGCAAAGCGGATCGACCTGGGCAGCCTGAAGCGCGTCGAACTGCTCGGCGCGCCCGGTGCGCTGAAGTACACCCAGGACGCCACCGCCCTGCACGTCACCCTTCCGGCCAAGCCGTACGACTCGCCCGCCTACGTGCTGAAGCTGACGTTCGCGGGCAGGATCCCGGCGGTGGGCCCCGCGTCCGGCGCGAAGGTGTTCGCCGGCCGCGGCTTCCGCGGCGCGAGCGCGGCACTGGGGATCGGCGGCTACACCGCGGCCCAGCTGAAGGCCGCGTTGGCGAAGCCGGTTTCCGCGATCTGGCCCGGCGACGGCTACCAGGTGCTCGGCTACCCGGCCGACGACTTCACCGGGACGCCGAGCCGGTTCCTCGCGGCCACGCCGGACGTGCGTCCGTCCGCGATCGTCTCGCTGCGCGTGGCGTTCGACCCGGCCCGGTGGTTCCGGGTCGTCAACGTCACCAGCGGACTGGCGGTGGACGGCGGCGGCGCGGTCGCGGCGGGCAGCCGGCTGAAGGTCTGGACCCCGGACGACAGCCCCAACCTGCAGTTCGGCATCGAAGACGCCGGTGACGGGTTCGTCAAGCTCACCAACCGCACCAACGGGTTCGTGATCGACGGCGCCGGTGCCACCGCGGCGGGCGGCAACCCCGTGCAGTCGCCGTACACCGGGGCGCCGAGCCAGCAGTGGACCGTCACCGACACCGGCGGCGGGGTGCACGTCATCGCCAACCGGGTGACTGGGCTGGTCCTCGACAGCGGCGGGAACGTGCCGTCGGGGTCCCCGCTCAAGGTGTGGTCCGACGACGGGAGCCCCAACCTCCGCTGGCTGCTCGCGGTGGTCTGACGGCTGTCAGGCGCCTGGCCGGCCGTCGAGCTCCTTCAGGTCGGCCAGGTGCGCCCGCAGCCAGCGTTCGGAGGTGTCGACGTGCATCAGCGCGGCGGCGGTGGCCACCGCCGGGTCGCGGTCGGCGAGCGCGTCGTAGATCGCTTTGTGCTGCGACAGCGTCACGTGCGTGGCGCCCCGCTCGACGGTGCCCCGCCAGACCCGCGCGCGCAGGGTCCGCGACGAGATGCCGTCCAGCAGCGCGGTGAGGGTCTCGTTGCCGGCGGCGCTGACGACCGCGCGGTGGAAGGCGGCGTCGAGCACGGTGAGCCGCTCGACGTCCTCGATCGCCTCGTGCATGGCGTCGAGCAGCTCGCCGACGGCCCGGAGCTCGGCGTCGCCGATCCGGGTGGCGGCCAGGCCGGTGGCGGCGGGCTCCAGCAGCCGGCGCACCTCGGTCAGTTCGAGCACGCTGCCGTCCTGCATGAGCGCCACGGCGCTGCCCAGGCCCTCCAGCAGCAGGCTGGGCGCGAGGCTGGTGACGTACGTGCCGTCACCCCGGCGGACTTCGAGCACGCGGGCGAGCGCCAGCGCCTTCACCGCTTCCCGCGTCGGGCTGCGCGAGATCCCCAGCTCGGTGGCCAGCTCGTGCTCGGGGGGCAGCCTGGACCCCGCGGGGAACCTGCCGGACCGGACGAACTCCCGGATCCGGTCGATCGCCTCGTCGGTCAACGACCTCGCCATCGCACTCCTCGGACCTCGACTCCTCGAGCCACTCTAGCAGTCATATGATGTATCGCCCGTGGATACTCGGTTTCGTGCGTGTCACAGGCGAAGATTTCGCACTTCGCTAAACTAGACGTGTGATGTCTCGGCGGGGCGGCTGGGGCTGTGCCTCCCAGCCGAGGTGCGCGGACACCTTCGCCGCCGCCTCGGCGGTGACGCGGCCCGCCGCGTCGAGGCGTTCGCCGAGCCGTGCGGCGGGCGCGGAAACGTTCACCGCGGCGACGACCCGGCCCCGGAAGTCGCGGATCGGCGCCGAAACCCCGGCCAGGCCCGGTTCGAACTCCTCGCGGACCCGGGCGTACCCGTCCCGCCGGGCCTGCTGGATCTTCGCCCACAGCTCGGGCAGCGAGCGCACCTCGGACCGCGGCCGGTCGTCGGCCAGTGCCGGGAAGCGGACGTAGAGCTCGTCGGGGGTGGCGTCGAGCAGCAGGACGCGGCCGGCCGACGTGCAGTGGGCCGGCACCCCGCGGCCCTCCCAGCCGGGCACCCGGAACGAGTGCCCGGACACCGACAGCAGCGTGAGCACCTCCCGGTCGCGCAGGACGCAGAGGTGGCTGGTCTCCTCGAGCTCGGCCGACAGCTCCCGCAGCACCGGCTCGGCGGCCCGGGCCAGCCGGTCCTCGACCGTCCGGGCGACCAGGGAGAACAGCCGCCAGCCCAGCCGGTAGCCGAGCGTGTCCGGGTCGCGTTCGACGACGCCCTCTTCGGCGAGCGCCTTGAGCGCCCGCGAGACCTGGCTCTTCTCCCGGCCGGTGAGCTGGGCCAGGCGGACGACCCCCAGCTCGCCGGCGCGCTGCGCTTCGGGTGAGGCGAGCGCCTCCAGCAGGTCCAGGTCGCGGCGCAGGCCGTGCCCCCGGTGCCGGGCCCCGTCGTCCGGGCGTGTCATAGCCCCGAAGCTAGCAACCGCGCGAGTTGGCGCCAGCGCAACCCGCATTGCGATGTCCGGCCGGACCTTGCCCGCGGTTTCCGCGCGCTCCTACCGTCGGCAGTCTTCGCCGACCGGGAGCCCGCCGATGAAGATCACCGCCGTCACCCTCGACCGGCTGCGGCTGGACCTGGACCCGCCGCTCGCCGCGGCCTGGGACCCGGAACCGCGGCGGCACTTCGACGCCACCATCGTGCGGGTGCACACCGGCGACGGGATCACCGGCATCGGCTCCGGCGACACCATGGCCGGCTTCGAGGCGGTCGAGCACCTGTTCCTCGGCGAAGACCCCCTCGACATCGTCCGGCACGTCAAAGCCATCGAGACCGCCAACTTCCACGGCGGGTGCTTCTGGCCGCTCGAAGCCGCGCTCTGGGACGTCATCGGCCAGGTCGCGGGCCTGCCGGTGGCGACCCTCTTCGGCAACGCTGCCCGCTCGCTGCCCGCGTACGCCTCTTCGGCCGAGTTGAAGCCGCCGCAGGAACGGGCCGAAACCGCGTTGCGGGCCCGCGAAGCCGGGTTCCGGGCGATGAAGATCCGGATCGACCGGGACCACGCCGACGAGGGCGTGGCCGCGGTGGCCGCGGTCCGCGACGCGCTCGGCCCGGACTTCGAAATCATGGTCGACCTCAACCAGTCCTGGCGGATGGCCGGCGACACCGCGCCCGCGTCCGACCTGGCCGGGACCCGCAAACTGGTGCGGCGGCTGGCCGAGCTCGACGTCTTCTGGGTCGAGGAACCGCTGCCGTACCACGACACAGCCGGCTTCAAGACGTTGCGCGCGGAAAACCCCGGCGTGCGGATCGCGGCGGGGGAGATGCACCACTCGGTGCCGGAGCTGCTGCACTACCTCGAAGCCGACGTCCTCGACGTCTACCAGATGGACGCCGTGCTCGCGGTCGGCATGCACCGCGCCCGGACGCTGGCCGAGCTCGCGCAGCTCAAGCACCGCGCGTTCACCCCGCACAGCTGGACCAACGGCATCGGCGTGCTGGCCAACCTGCACGTCTCGGCCGGCGTCGGCGGCGGCCCGTACTTCGAATTCCCCTGGGACCCGCCCGGGTGGACGCCGGAACGCCGGGACTTCATGCTCACCGAACCGGTGCTGGTCAACGCCCGCGGTGAGCTGGAAGTCCCGCGGCGGCCCGGGCTCGGCATCGAACTCGACGAGGAGGCGGTGGCGCGATGGCGGATCTGACCCACCCGGACGGGACGGCACCCGGCACGAAGATCGGTTTCACCGGCCTCGGCAACATGGGCAGGCACATGGCCCGCCACCTGATCCTGGCCGGCCACGACGTCACCGTCCACGACGTCCGCTCCGAAGCGGCGCTCGAACACCTCGGCCTCGGCGCTCGCTGGGTGGACAGCCCCGCCACCTGCGCGGACGGCGTGGACGTCCTCATCACGATGCTCCCGACGCCCCGCGCCGTCGAGGACGTCCTCCTGCGCGGGGGCGCGGCCGAAGCGCTCGCGCCCGGTGCGCTCTGGATTGACATGTCGACTTCCACGCCCGCGGTGGCCCGGCGCATCGCCGAAGAGGTCCTCGACGCGCGCGGGGTCCGGCGCCTCGACGCGCCGGTCAGCGGGATGGCCCGCGGCGCCGAAGCCGGCACGCTGCAGATCTTCGTGGGCGGCGACGCGGCCGACTTCCGCGCCGCGCTGCCGCTGCTGGCGGTCCTCGGCGACCCGGACAAGATCCTGCACGTCGGCGCGGCCGGGCACGGCTACACCGTCAAGCTGATGATCAACCTGCTGTGGTTCGGCCACCTGGTCGCGGCGTCCGAGGTGCTGGCCATGGGTGTCAAGGCGGGGGTCGATCTCGGCGTGCTGCGCTCGGCGCTGCTGGCCAGCCCGGCCGCGTCGCACTTCCTCGAACACGACCTGCTGTCCGTGCTGGCCGACGGCGACTACGACGACTCGTTCACGATGATGCTGGCGTGCAAGGACCTCGGCCTGGCCGTCGACCTGGGCCGTGACGTCGGCGTGCCGACCGAGCTCGCCGCACTCGTCGAGCAGATCTTCCGCCGCGCGAAGGCGGCCTACGGCGACCTCGCCGGCGAAATGAGCCCGGTCCGCCTCTACGAAGGGTGGGCCGGCCAGGACTTCCGGCTGCCGCTGCCCACCGTTCCGGCCGTCTGAAGGAGACCAGCGTGCGCCTGACCGTCGAGCCGGCCGGCCGGACCGAATACGGCCCCGGGGTCGTCGCCGAGCTGCCCGGCTTCGTCGCCGGCCTGGGTCACCGCCGGGTGTTCGTGGTCACCGACCGGGGACTGCGGGCCACGGGAATCGTCGGGCGCGTCGAGAAGATCCTGGCCGGCGCGGGGCTCGAGCACGCCGTGCACGAGGACGTCGGCCCGAACCCGTCGACCGCGGAACTCGACCGCGGTGCCGCCGCGCTGCGCGGCTTCGGTGACTCGGTGGTGCTCGCGCTCGGCGGCGGCTCGGCCCTGGACGCGGCGAAGGGCATCTCGCTGCTCGCCGGCAACCCGGGTGCCGCGGCCGCGGACGCCGGCCGGCTGTGGGACGCCGGCGGCGGCCTGCCGCTGATCGCCGTCCCCACGACCGCCGGCACCGGCGCGGAAACCAACGGTTTCGGCGTCGCCGAAGACGTCTGCGCCCGCCGGAAGGTCTACATCGGACACTCCTCGGTCCGGCCGCGGATCGCCGTGCTGGACCCGGAGCTCACCCTCGGGCTGCCGGCCCGGATCACCGCCGCGACCGGCCTGGACGCCCTGGTCCACGGCATCGAATCCCTGGCCTCCCGCGGATCCACGCCGTTCTCGGCGGCCTACGCCGCGCAGGCGGTCGGGCTCGTCGGGCGCTGGCTGCCAGTGGCCTACCGCGACGGCGGTGACCTGGCGGCGCGGGCGCAGCTGATGCTCGGCGCGCACCTGGCCGGGCACGCCCTCACGCTGTCCGGCCTCGGCCTGGTCCACGGCATCGGCCACGCGCTGACCGCGCACACGGGCACGCCGCACGGGGTCGCGCTGGCCGCGGTGCTGGAGGAGGTGATGGCGTTCAGCGCGGCCGCCGCGGCGGAGGCGTACGAGACGGCGGCTCGCGCGCTGCACGTGCCATCGGCCGCGGACTGGGCAAGCGCGGCCATCGAGGCCGTCCGCGAAATCTCGGCCGCCATCGAGATCAAGCGCCCGTTGCGGGACCTCGGCGTCACCCGCGCGGACATCCCGGCGATCGCGGCGGACGCGGTCGCCGACGCCGTCACCAAGAACGCTCCGCGCCTGCCGTCCGCAGCGGAGGTCGCCGACCTGCTGCATTCGGTCTACTGAGGACTCATCGCCCCGGCGCGAAGCCGGGTTCGAACAACTGCTGGGCGACGGCCTTGCACACGTCCGCCCCGTACCGGTGCCCGTCGCCCTGGTCCGGGTAGTGCACCAGGACCGCCAGCACCCAGTGGTCCCAGACGGCCAGGCAGCCGACCGTCCACCAGGTCCCGCGCCGGGTCCAGCCGTTCCCGACCGCCAAGTGCCGTCCCGCGAGCGCCGGTGCGTCCGGGATGCCGGACGCGTCGCCGGGCGCGGCCGGGCGCATGAGGTCGAGCAGCTTGGCCCGCCACGGCGGGCTCAAGCCCGGGCCGCGGGCCACGCACCGGCCGAGCAGGGTCGCGTCGGTCGCGGACATGGTGGTCCCGGCCCACCGGCCCGGCTGGATCCGGGTCTCGCGCAGCCCGCACGTCCGGATCATCCGGGCGAGCGAGCGGTCCCCGCCGAGCCGCCGGTACAGCGTCTGCGCGACGCGGTCGTCACCGGCCCGGACCAGCCGGTCCAGCCGGGCCGCGTCCGCCGCGGAGACCCGCGACCCCCGTGCCGCGAGGAAGTCGACGGCGAGCCAGCTCCTGATCACGGCTCCGGCCGTGGTGCGCAGGGTGCCGTCGCCGACCACGGCACCGCTGCCGAGTTCGCGCAACGCCCAGGACCACTCGCCCCGGACGTCGACGGCCACCTTGACCTCCGCCGGATCCGGCACGACCAGCCGCGCACGCGGCGGCGGTGCCGCGGCGGCCGGCGGCGGGTGCGCCGCGGCGGGCGCCTTCGCGGGCCGCAGGCAGGACGCCGCGACGAGCGCGCCGGCGATGGCGCCCACCAGGAGGACGACCACGGCACCACGCATCAGGGACCCTTCCGGAGCGGATCGCCGTGGCCGTGGCGGCTACCGGGTGAGCTGCACGGAGTCCAGCAGCGCCCGGGCGGCCGCCTTGTTCGCGGGCGAGCTGTCGATTTCGACGGTGTAGGCCCCGATCGCCCGGTGCTGGTGCACCGGCAGCGGGTCCTCCGGCGAGGGGCTGTCCCCGGCCCGTTCGGTCAGCGTGAGGAACAGGGAGAAACACCGGCTGTCGAGCGGCGCCCGCATGGTTTCCGGGTCGGGGCAGAGCACGAGCGTGTTGGCTTCGGGCTCACTGGTGAACGTGGCGGCCTTCTGCCCGGCGGGGATCTGCAGCGTCTTCAGCGGCGAATGGACGACCGGCGGCGTGGCGCGGACCTTTCCGAGCAGGCCGAGCATTTCGGCGGCCGTCACCGGCTTCGTGGTCCGCACCCAGATCCACCGGTCCGGGCCGTCCTGCCACATCACCGACTGCGGGTGCGGGAGCTGACCGGCGGACGTGGGCTTGGCCGGCAGCGCATCGCGGGGTGCGGCGCCGTCGCGGACGTCGATCTCGAACGCGTACCGGTGGTCCCGCCCGTAGTGCAAGCTGGCGAAGTGCGGCTGGACGGCCCACATCAGCAGCTGCCACGAACCGTCGTCGAGGCTGATCGACGGCGCGGCGGGGAGCGCCGTGCCGCGGTCCGGCGCCGCGGCGGCCGGGGGATTCGGGTGGGCGGCCGGCGGCACCGCCGCGGGCCCCCGCTCCAGCAGCCCGATGGTCCCGGCACCGACGGCGACCACGGTGAGGGTCACGGCGGCCACCCCGGTGGCCCGGCGCCGCCGGATCCGGCGGGTGGCGGCGGCGAGCACGACGTCCGGATCGGGGGCCAGGGCCTCCTGGGCGTGCAACACGCGGCGCAGCTGGTCGAGGTCGGTCATCACACGCTCTCCTTGCCTTCGGTGAGCCGGACGCGCAGCGAACTCAGGCCGCGCGAGATGTGGCTGCGGACCGTCCCCGGCGCGCAGCCGAGGACGGCGGCGATCTCGTCGTCGTCGCGGTCCTCGTAGAACCGCAGGACGATCGACGCCTGCTGGGCCCGGGTCAGCCCGGCGAGCAGCCCGCTGAGCTGGTCGGCGTCGGCGATCCGCCCGGCCGGATCGGGCTCGGCGGGCTCCCGGAACCGCAGCACGTCCGGCGCGGGCCGCACGGACCGCTGGTACCAGCGCCGCCGCCAGCCGAGGTAGCCGTTGACGACGATCTTCCGCATGTACAGCTCGGGCCGGTCGGCCGCCGCGAGCTGCCGCCAGGCCCGGTGCGCGCGCACGAGGGCGTCCTGCACGACGTCCTGCGCCAGCTCACGGTCCCCGGTGAGGACGGCGGCGAACCGCACCAGTCCGGGCAGCTGCTCGCGGGCGAACTCTTCGAACTGCACACCCTTCAAGATGCCGCTGCCCCCGGGGGCTGTTGCAGGTGCGGCCGAAAAAGTCCGGCGGGTTCCGGCGGTCAGGCGTCGAGCGGCTCGAGGCCCAGGTGGTGGCGGAGGGTGGTGCCGGTGTACTCGGTGCGGTAGGAGCCGCGTTCCTGCAGCAGCGGCACGACCTTGTCGGCGAATTCGTCGAGCCCGCCCGGTGTGACGTGCGGGACGAGGATGAAGCCGTCGCTGGCGTCGGCTTGCACCAGGTCGTCGATCGAGGCGGCCACCGTCGCCGGGGAGCCGATGAACGTCTGCCTGCCGGTGACCTCGATGATCAGGTCGCGGGTCGACAGGTTCTTCGCCTCGGCCAGCTGCCGCCATTCGCGGGCCGTGGCCACCGGGTCGCGGTACATCCGGACGCTGGCGCGGCCCGGCGCGATCGTGGACCCGTCGACCACCGGGTCCGCCGACGGCAGCGGCCCGTCGGGGTCGTGGCCGGACAGGTCGGTGTTCCACACCTGCTCGAGGAACTTGATCGCCGTCTGCGCGCTGACCTGCCGGCGCCGGACGACGTGGGCGCGCTCGTGGGCGTCGGCGTCGGTGTCGCCGAGCACGAACGTCGCCGCCGGCAGGATCACCAGCTGCTCCGGCGTGCGGCCGTACTTCGCCAGCCGGCCCTTCACGTCGGAGTAGAACGCCTGGCCCGCTTCGAGGGTGCCGTACCGGCTGAAGATCGCGTCCGCGGTGGCCGCGGCGAACTCGCGGCCCTCGTCGGAGTCGCCGGCCTGGATGATCACCGGCCGCCCCTGCGGGCTGCGGGGCACCGGGAACCGGCCCTCGATGTCGAAGTGGGCGTCGTGGTGGGCGAACGCGCCCGCGGCCGGATCACGCAGGAACACGCCGGTCCCGGCGTCGGCGGCGAGCTCGCCGCCGCGCCAGGAATCGAACAGTTCCCAGGCCGTGCGCAGGAACGTCTCGGCGCGCTCGTACCGCTGGTCCTGCGGGAGGAACCCGGCGCGGCGGAAGTTCTCGCCGGTGAACGCGTCCCACGACGTCACGACGTTCCACGCGGCGCGCCCGGCGGAAAGGTGGTCGAGCGAGGCGAACTGCCGGGCCACCTCGAAGGGCTCGTTGAACGTCGAGTTGATCGTCCCCGCCAGGCCGAGCCGGTCGGTGACCGCCGCCAGCGCCGAGAGCACCGTGAAGGTGTCGGGACGGCCGACGACGTCGAGGTCGTAGATCTGCCCGTTCTGCTCGCGCAGCCGCAGCCCCTCGGCGAGGAAGAAGAAGTCGAACTTCGCGCGCTCGGCGGTCTGCGCGAGCTTGACGAACGAGCTGAACTCGATGTGGCTGCCGGCTTCGGGGTCGCTCCACACGGTCGTGTTGTTGACGCCGGGGAAGTGCGCCGCGAGGTGGATCTGCTTCCGGGACATCACGGGCCTCCTCAGACGGCGGCGTAGCGGTTGGCGGGGCGGGCGAGGCCGAGCAGCCCGCGCAGGGTGCTCGCCTCGTACTCGGTGCGGAAGGCCCCGCGGGAGTGCAGCTCGGGCACCAGGCCGCGGGTGACGGCGGTCAGGTCGTGCGGGACCGCGCCCGGGCGCAGCCGGAAGCCGGACAGCCCGGCGGCGTGCCAGTCGAGCAGCAGGTCGGCGAGGCCGGCCGGGGTGCCGGTGAAGACGTGGGCGTCGGAGGTGAACTCCTCGCCGGCCAGGTCGTCGAGCCGGGCCTTGCGGTCGGCGGCGGCCTGCTCGGTCTCGCCGAGGAACACGACGACGTCGCCGAAGACGTGCAGGGTCTCGGCGCCGCGCCCGGCCTTCTCCTGCTCGTCGCGCACCTCGGCGACGATCGCACCGGCCTGCCCGCGGTCGAACGGGGTCACGTAGACGACGTCGGCGGAGCGGGCGGCGAGCCGGTAGGGGACGGCGGCGTGGGCCAGCGCGGTGACCGGCGGCTGGCCCTGCGGCGGCCGCGGGGTGATCGACGGGCCCTTGACCGAGAACCAGCGGCCGGTGAAGTCGATGTAGTGCAGCTTGTCCCGGTCGACGAACCGGCCGGTGGCGACGTCGCGGATCTCGGCGTCGTCCTCCCAGCTGTCCCACAGCCGGCGCAGCACCTCGACGTAGTCCGCGGCTTCGTCGAACAGTTCGGCCAGCGGGCTCGGCTTGTCCGGCTCGGCGGCGTCCTCGAGCCGGAACTCGCCGAACTCGCGGCGCCCGAAGTGCCGGTTGTCGTCGGCGCGCCCGGCGACCTGCACGCGCACCCCGGCGCGTCCGGTGCTGACGTAGTCGAGGGTGGCGATGGCCTTGGACAGGTGGAACGGCTCGGTGTGGGTGACCACGGCGGTCGGCACCAGCCCGATGCGCGAGGTCAGCGGGGCGACGCGGGCGGCGACGAGCACGGCGTCGAGCCGGCCCTGGACGATGCCGGTCCGCTCGCCGGGCCGGTCGAGGGGGTGCACGGTCTGCAGCGCCAGCGAGTCTTCGAAGGTGACGAAGTCCAGCTTCCCGGCCTCGGCTTCGCGGACGACGTCGGCCCAGTAGCCGGCGGTGAGCAGCTCGCGGGGCCGGGCGCCGGGTTCGCGCCAGGCAGCGGGGTGCCACCCCGCCCCGTCCAGTGCGACGGCGATCCGCGGCCCGGTTCCTGATGCCATCCCCGCGTTCCCCTTCCTCATCGACTCGCTTCGCAGTGTGCGCCGGATCGCGCCCGCCGGGCGGCCGCGGCCAACTGCTGGGACGAGTGCCGGGCACGGGAATAAAACGCCGGTTCCGCCGGCACCGCCCGGCCGGTGGAACGACTTGACGGCACCGGCCCCGTCGTCGGCACGATGATCGCGGTCCACGAAGCGGACGGAGCCACGCGATGAGATTCCAGGTCCTGGACATCCTGCCCCACCTGACGAACCCGGTGACCGGCCGCCGGGTCCGTACCGACGAGCGCTTCGCGCAGGCACTCGCGTCGGCGCGCCACGCGGAGGAGTTCGGGTTCGACGCCGTCGCGCTCGGGGAACGGCATGCGGGGCAGTTCCTGAGCAGCGGGGTCACCGTGCTGCTCGGCGCGATCGCCGCGACGACCAGCCGGGTGCGGATCCAGACCGGCGTCTCGGTGCTGTCGCTCCACGACCCGCTGCGGGTGGCGGAGGACTACGCCACGGTCGACCAGCTCTCCCGCGGGCGGCTGGAGCTGGTGATCGGCAAGGGCAACGAGCTGCGTCAGCTGCCGATGTTCGGCATCGGGAACGGCGACCAGTGGGACGCCCTCGCGGAGAAGTACGAACTGCTGCGGCGCCTGTGGCGGGAGGAGGACGTCACCTGGTCGGGACGGTTCCGCGGCCCGCTGGACGGGGTGACGAGCCTGCCACGGCCGTTCGCGGGCGCGCCCCGGGTCTGGCACGGCTCGGCGACCACCGAGACGTCGGCCGAACTGGCCGCGAAGTGGGGTGACCCGCTGTTCTCCGCCAACGCCCTCCAGCCGCGGGACCGGTACACCGCGCTGATCGAGCACTACCGCAAGCACTACGCCGGACACGGCCACGATCCGCGGTTCGCCTTCGTCGGTGCGGGCGCGGGGTTCCTGTACCTGGCCGGCACCACGCAGGAAGCGCGGGAGGCGTTCGGCCCGACGTACGAGAAGATCGTCGCCTACTTCAACCAGCCGGGGAACCACACGCCCGGCAACCCGATGGAATTCCCGACCATCGACGACGCCATCGAGCGCGGCCCGGTCCTCGTCGGCAGTCCCGGGCAGATCGCCGAAAAGATCCTGTGGTGGCACGAAGCTTTCGGCCACGACCTGCAGTCGTTCAGCCTGCCCACGATGATCCCGCACGAACAGCAGCTCGACATGCTCGAACGCTTCGCCTCGGAAGTCGTGCCCGTCGTGCGCGCGGCCGCGCCGACGCCACTGTGGACCGGCGACGACCCGTACGGCGGGCGCCCCGCCGTCCACGGGCGTACGGTCGCGGACGCCGCCGGCGTCGTCGAAGGAGCGTGATGACCGGAAAATCCCTGCACTTCAACGCTTTCATCTGGCCGAACGGCTACCACGAATCCGCGTGGCGAGTCGTCGAGGACGACGTCCGCGGGGTGCTCGGGCTGCCGTACTACGCCGACATCGCGCGGATCGCCGAGCGCGGGCTGATGGACTCCGTCTTCCTCGCCGACAACATCGCCATCGCCGAATACCGCGTCACCCACCTCCCGCAGACGCAGTTCGACCCGATCGCCGTGCTCTCCGCGCTGGCCGCCGTCACCGGGAGGATCGGCCTCATCGGCACCGGCTCGACGACCTACAACAAGCCGTGGGAGCTCGCGCGCCGGTTCGCCACGCTGGACCACCTCAGCGGCGGCCGCGCCGGCTGGAACGTCGTCACCACCATCACCCCGCTGGCCGCCGCGAACTTCGGCGAGCCCGCCCACCCGGACCACGCCGACCGGTACGAGCGCGCGCACGAGTTCGTCGACGTAGTCACGCGGGTGTGGGACAGCTGGGACGGCGACGCGATCGTCGGCGACCGCGAGAACGGGATCTGGGCCGACCGCGCCAAGCTGCACGCCCCGCGCTTCCACGGCCGGTTCTACGACGTCGAAGGCGTGCTGCCGTTCCCGCGGTCGCCGCAGGGGCGGCCGGTGCTCGTCCAGGCGGGACAATCGGCCGCCGGGATCGGGCTCGCCGCCCGGTACGCGGAGCTGGTGTTCTCGGGGCCGCCGTCGCTGGCGGCGGCGGTGAAGTTCCGGGCCGAGCTGGACGCCGGGATCGTCGAGGCGGGCCGGGATCCCGCGCGTGTGCGCGTCCTGCCCGCCCTGATGATCACTCTGGGCGGCACCGAGGCCGAGGCGAAGGCCCGGGCCGCCCGGCTGGAAGAGCTGGCCAGCCCGGAGTTCCGCTGGCAGAACGCGCTGTACACCGCGGGCCTCGACCCGGACGCGTTCGACCCGGACGCCCCGCTGCCCGCCGAGCTGCGAACCGGCGGCGGGTCGAGCCGCCTGCAGCAGCTGGCTGCAGCGGCGCGCGAGCGTCCCGGCGCCCCGTTGCGCGAGATCGCCGCGCGGATCACCGGGGGTGCGGGGCAGGTCCACTTCGTGGGCACGCCGGAGCAGCTCGCCGACCACGTGCTCACCTGGCAGGACGCCGGCGCCGTCGACGGGTTCACCATCATGGGCTCGACGCTGCCCGGCGAACTCGCCGCATTCGTTGACCACGTCGTGCCGATCCTGAAGCAGAAGGGCCGGTACCGGACCGGGTACACCGGCTCGACGCTGCGCGCGCACCTCGCCGGCTGATTCCCACGATGTGGTTGGGCAAGGGCGGGGCGCCGATCGTCGTCGCGTCCTTCAACTTCACCGACAGCCAGATCCTCGCCGAGATCTACGCGCAGGCGCTGGAAGCCAAGGGCTATCCGGTTTCGCGCAAGCTGAACCTGGGCTCGCGGGAGCTGATCTACCCGTCCCTGAAGTCCGGTGAGCTGCAATTCATCCCGGAGTACCAGGGCTCGGCGATCGCGGCCGGCTTCGGCAAGGAACCGGTGAAGGACGCCAAGGGCGAGCACGAACAGCTGGCGAAGCTGCTCGAGCCCAGCGGCGTCTCGCTGCTGAACTACGCGGCGGCCGAGGACAAGAACACCTACATCGTCAAGGCCGATCTCGCGCAATCGAAGGGCCTCGCGAGCATCAGTGACCTGAAGAAGCTCGACAAGGTCGTGCTGGCGGGTGGTCCGGAGTGCGAAAAGCGGCTGACGTGCTTCAAGGGCTTCACGGACGTGTACAAGCTGACGAACGCGAGCTTCCGGACCGTCCAGGAGCTCGGGCCACGCGTGCAGCAGCTCGACTCCGGGGCGGTGACGGTCATCCCGGTCGACTCGGTGAGCCCGCTGCCCGGCGACGCGAAGTACGTGGCGCTCAAGGACGATCTGGCCATGGTGCCGACCGAGAACGTCGTACCCGCGGTGAACAAGAAGGTCTTGGACGAGCGCGGCGCGGACTTCGCCGCCGCGGTCGACGCGGTGAGCGCGAAGCTCACGGCGGAGGGGATGCGCGAGCTGAACAAACGGGTCGACTCCGGCGGCGAGCCGGCCGCGGACGTGGCGAAGGACTGGCTGTCGCGGCAAGGCCTCGGCTGACGTCAGGCGGTCAGCAGCGGCAGGAGGGCTTCCGGGCGGTCCAGCGGAATGATGTGGCCGCAGTCTTCGACGAGGTGGGCGGTGAGGTCGTCGGTCACCGGGCGCAGCTGGCGCGCGAGGGCGTCCCCGACCGGCTGGGCGCCGATCGCCACGGTGGGCACGGTGAGCCGGCCGGCCGCGGTGGCGGCGGCGATCTGAGCCGCGGTTTCGGGCATGGCCCGGTAGTGCTCGAAGGCGCAGCGCAGGGCTTCGCGCCCGGTGTAGGCCGCGGTGAAGTGGTCCCGGATCGCGGGCGGCACCCCGCGGCCCCGGGTGCCGGCGTCGAGGAACCACCCGAGGTAGTCCGCCTCGTGCCCGGCGAGGACGGTCTCGGCGAGCCCGGGGACGGCGTGGAACCCGAACCACCACGGCGGTGTCGCGAAGCCCCCGGGCAGCTGCCCGAGCTGTGCCTCCATGAGCACGAGCCGCCGCACCCGCCCGGGCCGCCGCATGGCGAGCAGGAAGGCGGGCGCGGCACCGGCATCGATCCCGGCAACGGTCGCAACCGGCTCGCCCAAGGCGTCGAGCAGCGCTTCGGCGTCGGCGGCGAGGGTGCCGGCGTCGTAGCCCCCGGCGGCGCGGGTGGAGGCCCCGAGGCCGCGCAGGTCCGGGGCGATGACCCGGTGGTGCCGGGCCAGGTGCAGGATGACGGCGGTCCAGAGGCGCCAGGTGTGCGGGAAGCCGTGCAGCAGCAGCAACGCCGGTCCCGCTCCGGCGACGGCGACGTTGATCTCGATGCCGTTCGCCCTGACCCGCTGCTCGCGCACGTTGACTCCTTCGGTGGTTACCATTGGTGACCAGATGAGGCTAGGTAACCAGCCCGGCCACGCCAAGACGGCACTTCGCGAACAGGTGGTGAGCTCCAGGTGACCCCCTCCGGCAAGGGAGACCTCTTCGACCCGGCATGCCCGACCCGCCGCCTCCTGGACCGCATCGGCACGAAGTGGACCTCGATGGCGGTGAAGGTCCTGGCCGAGGCGGGCGAGGACGAGGTGCGGTTCGCCGAGCTGCAGCGCCGCATCCCGGGCGTGTCACAGAAGATGCTGTCGGTGACGCTGCAGAGCCTCACCCGCGACGGCCTGGTGGCCCGCCGCGTGGAGCCGACGGTCCCACCGAGGGTCCATTACCGCCTGACGGTTTTGGGCCAGTCCCTGGAGGTACCGCTCGCGGCGTTGCGCACGTGGGCGGAGGAGAACATGGCGGCGATCGACCGCGCGAACGCCGCCGCGGCTGACTGAGCCCCGCCGGACCCGGTGGGTGCCGTTCCCTGCCCGCCGTCGGAGCCTTCCCACATCCCTTGACCGACCGATGTCTCGACCGGCCGTTCGCGGGACGGTTCACGGCATGAAGGTGAACGGAATCGACCGAACCCATCCGGACCTCCACGAGCTCCCGGACGCCCACGACCAGTGGAACTTCGCGGTGCGCCGCGAAACGCCGGTGCAGCGGCTGGACCGGAACTACGCCGAAATACTGCAGGAAGTGCGAGTGGCGCAGACCGGGGTGCAGCTGCTGCTCGCCTTCCTGCTCACCGTCGCCTTCACGCCGCGGTTCGCGACGCTGACCGACTTCGAGCGGCGCGTCTACGTGGCCGCGCTGGTGCTCGGGGCGGCCGCCACCGCGCTGCTGATCGCGCCGGCCGCCTTTCACCGGCTGGTCTACCAGCGGCGGCTGAAGCGGCAGCTCGTGCTCGCGTCCAGCCGGTTCGCGTTGTGCGGGCTGACGCTGCTGATGCTCTCCATCGGCTCCGCGCTGCTGCTGATCCTCAGCGTCACGCTCGGGCCCGCGCTCGCCGCGTGGTTCACCGCCGGGGCACTGGCGTGGTTCGCGCTGTGGTGGTTCGTCGTGCCGCTGTGGAGCCGGATCCGCCACTCCGGGACGAGCTAGCCCGACGCCGAGTTGCGGGTCGCTTCGCGGGCGATGTCGATGCGGGAGTGCACGCCGAGCTTGGCCAGGATGTGCGAAACGTGGGTGGCGACCGTGCGCGGCGACAGGAACAGCCGCGCCGCGATCTGCGGGTTCGACAGGCCCGCCACCACCAGGCCGGCGATCTTGGTCTCCGTCGGCGTGAGGCTGTCCCAGCCGTGCGTGGCCTGGCGGTGCTTCACCGTCGGGCCGCGCCGGATGCCGAAGCCGCGGAAGCGGGCGCGCAGCCGGGCCACGTCCCAGTGCGCGCCCAGGCTGCCGCACAGGTCCAGCGTGTGCGTGAACGCCGCCCGCGCGGAACCCCGGTCGCCCGCTTCGGCGAACGCGATCGCCGCCGCTTCCAGTGCCTTCGCGCGGGGGAGGGGGCGGCCCGCGTCGCGGTAACCGTCGGCCGCGCGCAGCAACGCCGCCGGGTCCCGGTCGGTCATCCCCTGGCAGTACCGGCCCAGCGCCTTGCGGTGCGGGACGGCCGCCCCGGCCGTGATCGCGCGGACCCGGGCCCCGATCTCCGCCGCGGTGGCGGCGTCGCCGATCTCCACGGCCAGCCGGACGGCGTCCCCGAGCAGGCCCTCGCCTTCGTCCTCGCCGGTCAGTGCGGCGGTCAGCGTGGCGAGCGCCCGCTCCGGTTCGCCGGCCTGCTCGAAGGCGAGGCTGCGCGCCAACGCCAGCGATTCGACCACCCGGCCGCCGATCCGCTCCGCGCACGGGGCCGCCGCCTCCAGGTGCCGGTGCGCTTCGGCCGTCTCGCCGCGGTGGAAGCAGATGATCGCCGCCACGCCGTGGTCGCAGCACGCCACGCTCGGGTCCTTGAGGTCGTCCGGGACGACGTCCACCTCCGCCACGGCGTCGTCCCAGCGGCCGCTGCCCAGCAGCAGCTGGCCGAGCGCGCTCTGCGCCTGGGTCAGCCGCACCACGCTCCCGGCGCGGTCGGCCCGTTCGCGGGCCCGCTCGGCGGCGGCGAGCGCGTCGGGGTAGCGGTCGAGCGCGCCGAAGGTGACCGCCTGGTTGATGCGCAGCAGCAGCCCGAGGTCGGTGAGCGCGGGGTCGCCCGCGGCGGTGGCCATCGCGCGTTCGAACAGCGGCAGCGCTTCGGTCCACTCGCCGCGCATCATCGCGACCAGGCTCAGCACGTGCAGCGCCCACCCGGTCGCCCAGTGGTCCTCGCCCGCGCCGGCCAGCGCTTCGGCGGCGACGCGGGCGGCGGTGTCGACCTCGCCGAGATCGCGGTGCGTCCGCGCGGTGAGCACCAGCAGCCGCGCCCGGTGCCGGGCGGGCAGGCCCGGCGCGGCCGCCGCCCGGTCCAGCGCGGCGAGGGACTCGGCCGAGCGGCCGGTCATCGCCCGGCACTGCGTCACCGTCGTGAGCAGGTCGACGCGCAGGTCCGGGTCGTCGGCCCGGCCGAGCGCGCGCTCGGCGACCCGCTCGGCTTCGGCGAAGTCGCCGACCCGGTAGAGGGCCTCGGCCAGGCGGCAGCTCAGCGCGGCCGCCGTGCTATCGCGCACCGCCCGGCGCAGCAGCGCGACCGCGACCTCGGGGGCCTGGCCGGTCAGCGCGGTGGCGGCGCCGAGCAGCCAGCCGATGACCCAGCCGGGCACCGGTTCGCCGCCGTCCCCGCCGGACACCGTGGGCAGCAGCTGCCGGGCGACCCGCTCGACCGGGGCACCGGCGTCGGCCAGCGCCCGCGCGGCGGCCCGGTGCCACACGACCCGGACCCCGGCGGGCAGCTCGTCGTACAGGGCCTGGCGGATCAGGGGGTGCCGGAAGGCCAGGTCGTCGCCGGCGGCCACCAGCACCCCGGCCGCCCGTGCTTCGTCGAGCGCGGCCAGGAGCACCGGCAGCTCGGCCTCGGCGACGACCGTCAGGTCCGCGACCGAGAAGCCGACGCCGAGCAGCGCGGCCGCCCGCAGCACGGTCCGCGTCCGCTCCGAGAGGAAGCCGAGCCGGTCGGCGATCGCTTCCGGCAGCGAGTCGGGGGCCGGCCCGCCGGTCAGCTCCGCGATCCCGGCTTCGTCGACGGCGAGGCAGGCACCGCGGGCCAGGGCGTCGAGCAGCTCGGTGAGGTAGAGGGGGTTGCCGGCGGCGCCGTCGGCGAGCTGCCCGAGCCGGTCGCCCGGTTTGCCGCCGGCCAGCTCCGCCACCAGCTCGAGCGCGGCCGGGTCGGTGAGCCGCCCGACGCGCAGCCGTTCGGCGGGCCCGACGATCCGCCGCAGCGCGCGCAGGTCGTCGCGGCGCGGGACCGGGCGCAGCACGCCGACCAGGAGCAGCGGCAGCTGCCGGACCGACCGGGCGAGCCTGCCCCACACCGCCACGGTCGCGCGGTCGGCCCACTGCAGCTCGTCGACCACCAGCACCACCGGGCCGGCCTGGCAGAGCTCGTCGACCAGGATCAGCAGCTGCTCGGCGGCCGCCGCGGCGAGGTCCGTCCCCGTGCCGCGCGCGGTGTCGCCGCGCAGGAGCCCGGCGATGGCTCCCCGCCGGGGATCCGGCGCGGAACCGGTGATCCGCAACGCGTCCAGCAGGGGGAGCAGGGGCAGCGCCTGCCCGAGTTCGTCGCCGGCGCCCCGGAAGACCTGGCACCCGGACCGGGCGGCGGCCGCGCAGGCGGCTTGGACGAGGGCGGTCTTGCCGATGCCCGGTTCACCGTCCACCAGGACGGCCCGCCCGCGGCCGGCGGCGACTTCGTGCACCCAGGCGGTCAGCCGGGACAGCTCACCGTCCCGGCCGATCAGGCGGACAGCACCGTCCGTGAGCGGTTGCACACGGAAGATCATAGAAGGCGAACGAATGCTGAACAAGAGGTGTACTCCGCGTAGCGGCCCCGCCGTCCGGCCACCCGCGGTTCGGCTTCCGGAAACGTGCGGTTCGACCCCGGTTCGTGAATTCGCGAGCGCGCGATATGGCCGCCTGGCGTTGGCGGTTTCTTAACCGTCCGTTGTCCGCCGGTTGCGCCGGGCCTGGGAGCGTCCGCAGCGCCCGAAAGTCAGTTTCACCCCGATTGACAACCGGAGGAATGATGCGGGTGCGCCGAGTGGTCGCGACGGTCGCGTTGACCCTCTTCGCGGCTGGTTTCCTGAGCACTTCCGCTGCTTTCGCCGTCACGGCGGAGCAGGCGGCGTCGACGGCGGTTCTCGCCGGCACCCCCGATGAGATGGGGTACAACGGCGTTTCGCCGGACGAAATGGGCTACAACTGAAGGGTTTTCGCCGACCCTGCGGCCGCGACCGGAATACCGTTCCGGTCGCGGCCGTTTTTTGCGGGAAGAACCGGCGGAAAGTGCCGTCAGGGCGTGGTCAGCGCCGCTCGCACCGCCCGCTCGACCAGGATCGGCACGAAGGCGTGGATGCGGGCACCGGCGAACCGGGCGCGTTCGCGGTCGACCATCGCGTGGAGCCGGGTGCGGGCGACGTTCGCGTAGTCCCGGCCCAGCCGGTCCTCGAGCTGGGCGAGGTGCGTGTCGAGCTGCTCGGTGGCCATCGTGTCCAGCGTGCTCATCGTTCACCTTCCGGTCGGCTGCGGTACCGGGAACATGCCCCATGAGACGACCGGGAGATGAACGCGAGGTGAACAAGAAGAATTCACCGGCTAGCGGTCTTCACCGGCGAACCTTCTTGCCAGGTCACGGAGCCGTCCCGCCGCTTCGGCCAGCTCGGCGCCGGTGATGTTCACGCCCGGCATCGGGCCCTGGCCCAGCCGCTCGATCTGCCCGGCGAAGCGCAGGTACTCGCGGTGGGCGTGCTCCCGGCAGGCGAGGCAGGTGACGCTTTCGGGCCGGACCTTGGATGTGCGGATCGCCCTCCCTCATCGGCCCCCGCGCCTTCGTTCGGTCCCCCGGTTTGTGGTGAGTGGTAAGGGGAGTTAGAACTCGCCTTACCACTCACGAGCCCCGACCAGGGTATCGGCCGGGGGTCACGAGCGCCGGAACCGGCGCACCACCCCGCGGACCACCAGCGGCGCGACGATGACCACCGCCAGCACCAGCACCGCCCAGCCGCCGAACCCGGCGTCCGTCCCGTGGTCGTAGGCCGCCGGCGCGGGGTCCCGCCAGTTCTTCGAGCCGCCGTTGGCCAGGTCCTCCCCGGACGACGCCGTCGCGGTCGCGGTGCCCGCCGCCGACGACGGCCCGGTCGGCTTGCCCGGCCCGTCCTGCGCGCCGGGGTTGGTCAGCTTCTTGACGCCGCCGAGCTTCTCGAACGGGTCCGGCGGGCTCGCCGCGCCCGCGCCGAGGCCGCCGTGGAACGTCGGGTTCGCGCAGTTGGCCGCGGTGAGCTGCTTCGGCGGGCGGCCGGTCAGCCGGGCGTTGGCGTTCATCATCTCCTGCGCCAGGTTCGGCGGCAGCGGCGAATACCCGATGCGGGCCATGTTCACCTGGCCGTCGCAGGCGATGTGCTCCAGGAACCCGGTGATCGTGTCGGTCTTGCCCGCCGCGTCGTAGCCGCCGCGGCAGGTGTCGCGGCCGGTCGTGCACGGCATCATCAGGTACGAGTAGGCCGAGATCGGGTAGGTCTTCGGGTCCGGGTTCGCGTAGACGCCGTCGAGCTTCTGGCTCAGGTCCGGCCGCAGGTCCGCCTTCGTCAGCGCGGCCGCGATGTTCTCCGCGAACGGCTGCGTGTACTGGTGGGCCTGGTTCTCGACCCACGCCGTCGGGGCGTTGTACCGCAGCGCGTAGCTGAATTCGTCGTAGCCGATCGAAAACGGCACGCTGCCCTTGCCGACGGCCTGCGCGATCTGCTCGGAGTCGGCGAACAGCTTGTAGAAGTCGGCGTCGGGACCGCTGTAGGGCAGCTGGATCGGCCGGACGCCGTCGGGCAGCGGGCCGATGCCGGTGCCTTCGTTGCGCCGCACGAACGCCTGGTACGGGCCGGGCGCGGTGTGCGCGACGAAGTCGTAGAACAACGCCGTGGTCCCGGACTGCCCGGTCCGGCCGAGCAGGGTGATCGGCTGGTCCGGCAGCGCCTTGCCGCCGTTGGTGGCGCTGATCGCCGGGTCGCTCCAGCGGGTGATGTCGCGGGTGAAGATCCGGCCGATCACCTCGCGGGTCAGGTGCAGGTAGTCGACCTTGTTGCCCGCCGCGTCGGTCACGTTGTACATCACCGCGACCGCGCCGGCGACGTCCGGGACGTACTGGTAGCCCCGCTGCTCGGCCGACTGGCCGCCACCGCCCGCCGCGATGAGCGACGTGATCTCCGCTTCCGTCCCGGCGAAGTCGACCGTCCGGTCGCCGTACTGGTTGACGCCGGTGGGGGAGCCGCGGGTCGCGTAGTTCACCGGGATGCCGCGGGAGTTCGCGCCGTTCTGCCAGTCGGCCATGGCCGGGCCGACGTAGGTCGAGCCGGAGCCGGTGATCTTGTCCAGCGCGACCGCTTCCGGCGCGGCGAACACCAGCACGCTCAGCACGGTCACGGCGAGCGCGGCCGCCTTGCGCGTCACCCGAACCGCCCGGTGACGTAGTCGTGGGTGCGCTCGTCCTCCGGCGAGCCGAAGATCTTCGCCGTCGGCCCGTGCTCGACCACCCGGCCCGGCTCGTTCTCCGCGGCGAGGAAGAACGCGCAGTGGTCCGAAACCCGCTGCGCCTGCTGCATGTTGTGGGTGACGATCACGACCGTGACCTCGTGGCCGATCTCGGCGATCGTCTGCTCGATCCGGCGGGTCGACGTCGGGTCCAGGGCCGAACACGGCTCGTCCATCAGCAGCACGTTCGGCTGCACCGCCAGCGACCGCGCGATGCACAGCCGCTGCTGCTGCCCGCCCGACAGCGCGCCGCCCGGTGCGTTCAGCCGGTCGCGGACCTCGCGCCAGAGCCCGGCGCGCTGCAGGCTCTGCTCGACGAGCGCGGCCTTGTCGTCGCACTTGACGCCGGCCAGCTTGAGCCCGGCGAGCACGTTGTCGCGGATGGACATCGCCGGGAACGGGTTCGGTTTCTGGAAGACCATCCCGATCCGCAGCCGGACGTGCTGGGCGCGGGTGCCGTCGGCGTAGATGTCGGTGCCGTCGAGCAGGACCTCGCCCGCCAGGCTCGCCGACGGCACGAGTTCGTGCATCCGGTTGAGGATCCGCAGGAACGTCGACTTGCCGCAGCCGGACGGGCCGATCAGCGCGGTCACCTCGCGCGCGGGCATGCGCAGCGAGACGTCCTCGAGCACCAGCCGGTCGCCGAACCACGCCGCGACGCCGCGCGACTCCAGTTCGGCGGCGCCCGGCGGCGGGCCGCCCGTCAGCCGGACGGCGGGCGGACTGTCCGGAATGGACACAGTGGTGGTGTCGGTCACCGGGTCTCCTGGGTTCGTTTCGTGCTCCGCCGGGTCCGGCGCTTCGACCGGTCCCGCCCGGCCAGCCGGGCGAGGGCGAACAGGGTGAAGATGAGCAGGATGAGCACGAGCGCGCCGACGTAGCCGCGCTGCTGGACGTTTTCCAGCGGCTCCTTGATGTAGCGGTAGACGAACAGCGGCAGGCTTTCCTGCGGCCCGGTGACCGGGTCGGCGTTGAGGAACACCGCGCCGAACGAGGTGAACAGCAGCGGCGCCGTTTCGCCCGCGACCCGGGCGACGCCGAGGATCACCGCGGTCGTGACGCCGGTCCGCGCGGTCGGCAGCACCACCGACCAGACCGTCCGCGCGCGGCTCGCGCCCAGCGCCAGTGACGCTTCGCGCAGCCCGGCCGGCACCAGCCGCAGCACGACGTCGATGGTGCGGGTGACCGTCGGCAGCATGACCATGGTGAGCGCCAGGGTCGCCATCAGCCCGCTGTAGCTGAAGAACCCGACGCCCGCCTGGATGCCGGGGATGATCAGCGCGGCGTAGACGAACAGGCCCGCCACGATCGAGGGCAGCCCGCTCATCGCGTCGACCATGATCCGGACCGGGCGGCGGAACCTCGACCGCGTCTCGTTGAGGAAGATCGCGGTGAGCAGCCCGAGCGGCACGACCAGGACCAGCGTCAGCGCGGTCTGCTCCAGCGTGCCGACGACGGCGTGCAGGCCGCCGGTGGCGGTGACCGGGTCGGCCGGGCCGACCGTGGACATGTCGTGGCCGAAGAAACCCCAGCGCAGGAACGGCGCGCCGTGCACGACGATGTAGCCGAGCAGGAACAGCAGCGGCACCAGCAGGCCCATGGCGCCGGTGACGACGATGGTCGAGACCAGCCGGTCGGCCGCGGCGAGCCTGCCGAGCCGGTCGCGGGTGACGACGTAGAGCATCGCGAGGTACAGCCCGTAGGCGACGGCGAGGTCGGCGAGCCAGCCGGGCGAGGTCAGCAGCAGGTGTAGCACGAACCAGGTCAGCAGCACCGCCGACACCGCGCAGCCGAGCGCGGCCAGCTGGTCGGCCCGGGTGACCTGCGCCGTCCGGCGCTTCACGAGCGGCCGCGGCCGGGTGCCGGCCGGGCGGGGGAGGGTGGCGGTCATCAGGCGTCCACCCCGGCTCCGGAGCGGCTGCGCGAGATGATCACCGACGCGGTGAAGTTGGTGGCCAGGGTGAACCCGAACAGCACCAGCCCGGCCGCCATCAGCCCGCTCAGCGCCAGGCCGGACGCGCCGGAGTTGTTCGCGATGAACCCGGAGATCGTCGCGCCGCCGAACTGCAGGACGTGCGTGGTGATCTGCGGGACCTGGGGCAGCAGCAGGGAAACCGCGATGGTCTCGCCGAGCGCGCGGCCCAGGCCGAGCATCGAGCCGCCGATGATCCCGCCGCGGCCGAAGGGCAGCACGACCGTCTTCACCATGCCCCACCGGGTGCTGCCGAGGGCGAGCGCCGCTTCCTTTTCGCCGGGCGGGGTCTGGGTGAACACCTCGCGGATGACCGACGTCGTGATCGGCAGCACCATCAGCGACACGATCAGCCCGGCGATGAACATCGAGTTGAGGAACAGCGTGTTGTCCTGGTGCGCGAACGGCGGGAACCAGCCGAAGTTGTGCGTCAGCCACGCCGACACCGGGACGACCTGCGGGCCGAGGAAGCTGAACCCCCACAGGCCGTAGAGCAGGCTCGGGATGGCGGCCAGGAGGTCGACCAGGCCGGTCAGGAACCCGCGCAGCCGCCCGCTCGCGTACTCGGTGATGAACAGCGCGGCCAGGACGGACAGCGGGACGGCGACGCAGATCGCGATCAGCGCCACCACCACCGTGCCGTAGAGCAGGCCCAGCACGCCGAGCACGCCGTTGGCGGCGTCGAACTTGACCGTGGTGAAGAAGCCGAAGCCGCTCGCGTCGAACGCCGGACCCGAGCGGTAGACCAGGAAGAACCCGATCACGACCAGGATCGCGAGCATGGCGAGACCGGCGCCGGTGGTCACCCGCCGGAACACGCGGTCGGCCCGGGACGGCACGTCGGCGACGGCCCGGGGGAGCACGACGGACACAGGTGGCCTTTCGTGGAGAGGGATTCCGCGCAGGAGGCAGCGCCCCTGCCGCGGCCAGTATTTACGGCACCCGCCCGCAGAAGGTGTACGTGCGGGGAACGCCCGACGGGGTGTGCGTGAATGACCTCGCGGACCCCTCGCCCGGCGGCGCGCGGCTCGGGGAGGTTGGGGTGGCACGGCGTGCGCCGTGCCGTTCGCCTGCCCTGAAACCGGGAGTTCTCCGTGTCATTCGTCCTGCTGAGGCGGGCGGGCCTGGCCGTCGCCTGCGGTGTACTGGCGGTGCTGGGAAGCGCTGTCCCGCCGGCCCTGGCCCAGGAAGCCCCGCCCGCGCCCCCCGCGTACACCCTGAAGACGGTGCCCGCCGACCTGTCCCGGGTCCAGGACGGCGACCCGCTGCAGGTCGTCGTCTCCGGGCTGCCGGCCGGCAGCGTCGCGGTGCTGAAGGTCTGCCCGACGCAGCTGCCCGACAACCTGCTCAAGCCCGACTTCGCCACCGGGGCCGTGCAGTGGCTGCCCGACCACGACTTCGGCTCGCGCGTCCGCGGCTACTGCTCCGAGGAGTTCAGCGACGAGCTGACCGGCCAGCGCTCGGGCGCGCACAACGTCACCCGCGTCCGCAGCCGGACCAGCGGTGACGTCGTCTTCGCCGTGACCGTCCCACGTGGACAGTCGAAGCCCGGGTTCGTCGGCTTCGACCCGAAGTACACGAACTTCGACAAGAGCGACAACTTCCCGTGGGCCGACAACCCGGCGGTGTCGGCCGACGGGCAGATCCGCACGCGGTCGTGGTCGTACTCGTGCGACGAGAACAACCCGTGCGCGCTGACCCTCGAGATCGTCGGGGCCGACGCGGCGGGCACCCCGTTCGACGTCTTCGACACCTCGCGCGTCTTCCGGCCGGCCGCGCCGGGGCTCGCGGTGAAGGGCTGCGGCGGGATCGGCGCGGAAACGCTCAACGCCAGCATGCCGGAGCGCTTCGGCCGGACGGCGGTGGCGTGGAACCAGCTGCTGTGCGGGCCGACCGGCGGCTCGCAGCCGGCCACGATCGTCGGCGAGGCCGAGGACGCGGGCCTGAAGGCCTTCGACACCGGCGCGTCCGACCTCGCGGTCACCGGCTCGGGCAGCGCGCTCGCGTCGCAGACCGTGCGGTCGCGCGAGTACGTCCCGGTCGGGCTGAACGCCGCCGTCCTCGCCGCGACCGGCTGGTCGCCCACCGACGCCGACGACAACGGCTCGCCGTTGATCTCCCAGGTCACCGACGGCTTCTCGATGACGTTCGACGAGCTGGCGCTACTGCTCAGCCACGGCGGCCAGAACCCCGACACGACCGGCCGCGGGGGCATCTTCCGCGACGGCTCCGCGTTCGTCGCCCGCAACCCGGCGCTCGGCAAGGTGCAGGCGTCGCCGGTGCCGTCGGAGTTCCTGAACCCGGTGGTCCGCGCGGGCGCCGACCCCACCGCGCTGTTCTGGGGCCTGACCGGCGAGGCGGGGAAGGGCACCGTGCCGGCCGCGATCAGCGGCCTGCTGGCGAAGGTGGCGCCGTCGTCGTGGAAGTTCCAGGACCGCGAGGACATCTACGGCAAGGAGCGGGCCGGCAAGTCACCGGGGGTGGTCACCGAGCTCGGCGCGCTCGACCCCGGCGAGAAGTCGCTGCACAACGTCGACGCCAAGGTCGGGCAGCTCGCCGTCCGCAAGGCCGTCGACAGCGTGATGACCGGGACCAGCTCGGCGTGCTTCGGCGGCTGCCTGAACTGGGTCGTCACCGATCTCGCCACGGCCCGCGCCTACGGCTGGCGGCCCGTCGCCCTGCCGAACGCGAGCGGGACGTTCGTCGAACCGACGGAGGCGAGCCTGCAGGCCGCGGCCGGCAGCATGAAGGAGGGCCCGGACGGCACCCTGCAGCCGGGCACGGCCACCGACCCGGCGGCGTACCCGCTGACCTTCGCGGAATACCTGGCCGCGCCGGTCAACCCGCTCGTCGACGCGAACTGCGCGCCGCTGAAGGCCAAGCAGGACGAACTCGCGACCGTCCTGAAGATGGCGCGGCACGGCGGTCAGGGCGTGCTGGCCCCCGGTCTGGCGCCGCTGACCCCGGCACTGGCCGGGACGGCCGACGCCCGCACGGCGAAGGTCGGCACCGGGACCGCCGCCGAGTCCTGCAAGCAGCGCGACGAGGCGAAGAACCCGCCCCCCGCCAGTGTCACCGGCACGGGCGGCACCGCGACGCCGGTCTCGAACCCGCTGCCCGCCGGGTCGCCGGCGGCGGCGACCGGTCCGGCGCCGGCCGCGGCCCCCACCGCGGCGAGCGTGCTCGCCGCGAAGAACCTCGCCGACGCGACCGCGATCCCGCCGTTCGCCGGCGCCGGGGTGCTCGGCGCGCTGATCCCGTTGCTGGCGTTGCTGGTTCTGGTCACGTTGCCCTCGCTGACGGCGTACGTGACGGCCGGGCGTCCGGTGCCGCCGTGGCTGAGCCGCCTCGCGCGCGGCGCCGCCGCCCTCGCCGGGCGGGTGCGGGCCGCATGAGCACCCCGGTCGAAGAGGCGCAGTTCCTGCGGGTCACGCCGGGGTGGATCGCCGCCACCGTGTTCGCCTGGCTCGTCACCACGGTCGTCGCTTTGACGCTGGTGGTCTACGCGCTGGGCCCGATGGTCCAGGCCGGCGACCAGCGCGCCGCCCTCGGGCGGATCCGCGGCGACCTGGACCGGGCGCTGGGGGCGAGCCAGAGCCTGCTCGGGGCGCCACCCCCGGCGACGCCGGCCGAGTTCGGCGCCCCAGTCGCGGTCCTGGAGGTGCCGAAGCTGAAGCTGCGGCAGGTGGTCCTCGAAGGCGTGTCGAGCGCGGAAACCGCTTCCGGGCCCGGGCACGTGCCGGGCACGTCCGGCCCGGGCCAGCCGGGCAACGCCGCGGTCGTCGGGCGTTACGCCGGCTACGGCCACCCGTTCGCGTCGCTGGCGAGCCTGGCTTCGGGGGACGAACTGGTGGTCGCCACCGCGCAGGGCGTTTCGGTGTACCGGGTTTCCGAGGTGGCCACCCGGGCCCTGGACGAGACCGCGGACTACGGCAAGACGCCGGACGACCGGCTGACGCTGGTGACGTCCGCGTCCTGGTGGCCGCTGGCGGCCACGGAGGCCACCGTCGTGACCGCGAAGCTCGAAGGCCGCCCGTTCCGCCCGACGCCGCAGAACGGGCGGGCGGACGCGCAGGACGGGCGCACCGGGGATCCCGGCGCCTGGGCGGCCCTCGTCCTGGCGTTCGGCGGGTTCGTGGCCGCGGCGGCCGGGGCGACGCTGCTGTACCGGCGGTGGCGCCCGGTGTCGACGTACGTGATCACGGCACCGGTCCTGCTGACGCTGGCGGCACTGGCGGCGCTTGCCCTGTGGCGGTTGTTCCCGGCCTGGGCGTGAGAAACGGCCGGGGTCCGCGCGGACCCCGGCCGTTTCGTTACCGCGTCAGGACTTGGTGCAGGTGAGGGTGCCCGTGCCGGTGATCGTCTTGAAGCCGTACTTGACGATCGTCGCGGCGAGCTTGCCGCCGCACAGCGGGCTGGCCGTGGTGGCCGTGTCGGTCGGGTCGAAGCCCACGCCCCGCTTCGCCGCGCTGTAGGAGCGGCTGCGGGTGTCCAGGACGTGGTAGACCAGCCGCGAACCCAGGAAGGCGTCCGCGAACGCCGGGGTGTAGCTGCCGGCCGAGCCGGACACCGGGGCACCGTCGGAGCCCGCGCCGGTCAGCTTGTTGACGGTGTAGCCGTTGCGCTTGTTCGGCACCACGCCGTTGCCCTGGGCGACCCACGCCGCGATGGAGAACGGCGCGATCGCGGTGGCCTGGTCGGCCGCCGCGATGGAGGTGGCGTCGTGCTCCTGGAAGCGCTTCACCGTGAGGCCGGGGATGGTCGCCGGGTCGAAGCCCAGGACCGTGCCGGTGAAGAAGCTCAGCGTGCCGGAACCCAGCTGCGGCAGGTAGAGCTGGATCGCCGCGTTCGTGCCGCCGACCTGGTTCCAGTTGGTGATGGTGCCGTTGTAGATGTTGCGCAGCTGGGTCAGCGACAGCGTCAGGCCGGCGCCGGCCCCGGTCGACGAGGACGACCAGGTCACGCCGTCCCGCGCGAACGCGTAGTACTCGAAGGTGGACGGGTCCGAAGTGGCCCGGCCGGACGACGACCGCGCGATGTCCACGGCACCGTTGCCGGCGTCGGCCGAAGCCTTCAGCGCCGCCTTGCCCGCACCCGAGCCGTCGGGCGGCAGGTTGCCCGGGTTGGTGTAGGTGATGGCCGGGTTGAACAGGTCGGCCGGGACGGTGAACGAGGCACCGGAGGCCAGCACCGGCGGGACGTTCACGAAGTTGTCCGGGTCGGTGTTCCAGGTCCGCGGGAGCTTGTTGGCGTCGGCGAAGATCGCCCCGCTGATCCCGAAGATCGTGTCGGAGCCGACGGCCGAGACGACCTCCGGGTTCCCGTTCGCCGGCGGCACGGCCGCGGCGGTGCCGGTCATGACGAGGCCGGCCCCGGCGGCCACCGCGGTCACCCCGAGAAGCCGAGTGGTACGAGCACGCATCTGTTGGCACTCTTTCTCTAGTCCCCAAGTCGCCGCGGGATCCCGCGGCCCCTTCATCTCCTCGTGACGGGCTGTCCGGTAAGGCTTTTCCGCGTTCCCGCCCGACGTCGTGGTGGTTAAAGTCCGGGAAACTGCGGCGCATCCGGCCCGGTGAGTGGCGCGGGCGGTGCTCGAGGCAGCTGCGCCGCCCTTCGCTCAAGCGCGGTAGTCCGGTGTGGAGTCGCCGTCCGGGTTCCGGCGGTACTTCTGCCGCCAGTCCACCACCGTCTCGATGTCCTCGACCCCCGCCGTCGCGGCGGCCGCGCGGAACCGGTCCAGTCCACGCTGTGCCTCGATGCGCCGCCCGTACGCGTGCGTCGCCTCCGCCACCGGTTCGCCGTCCCAGCGGAGCACCCAGCGCCACCGGCCGCCGCTGACGTGGCGGAAATCCGCGCTCACCACGTCCAGGCGGGCTCTGAGCAGCTTGATCGCCGTCAGGCACTCCGGTGTTCCCGCGCACTCGGCCACCCCGGCGCCCAGTGAGACGTTGTTGCCGCCCAGCAACCGCCACCGCAGGGTCTGCTGTTCGGTCCGGACGAGCTGGAACCTGGGACCGGTGCGCAGCCGCCCCGCCGTTTTCCCCCGTGTCACAGTGGACTCATCGTCGGGGCCACGCCGTGCGGTTACCGCGTTGTCTTAAGGCGCGACGGCCGGCCGGTGAACAAACCGGGTGCCGCAACGGGTTGCGCCGAACGGCTGCGGGCTTTTTGTTGTGACGCGACAAATTCCGGCTGATTGTGAAGCACCGACGGCCGGATCCTGAACGCCGCGGGAAAACCGGCGCCGGGCGGAAACGCGCGTCGCGATCCCGCCGACAGCCCAGGCGCCAGCGCCGGCTCCCGGCGCTCGAGAACCCTTGGGGACAAACCATGAGTCGTTCCATCGCCCGGTTCGCGGCCGGTCTCGCCGCGGCGGCGGCCGTCCTGACCCTCAGCGCCCTCCCCGCGGCCGCCGACCCGGCCGGCACCAAGCTGACCGCCCAGGCGAGCAGCACCCGCATCGACGCCGGCACCCCGATCACCATCAGCGGGCGCCTGACCAGCGCCGCCAAGCCGGTCGCCGGCGTGACCGTCGGGATCGCCTACTGCACCGATGACTTCTGCGGCGAGTTCGACGCCCAGCCGGTGACCGACGCCAGCGGGCGGTACCGGGCCACCGTGACCCCGGTCCGGTCGGGCCACTACCGGGCCGACTTCCTGCCGGCCGACGAGACCCTCGCCCCGGCCGACGCGAGCACCGCGGACGTCGTCGTGATCCAGCCTGCCGAGGTCACGTCGTTCACCGCCGCCCGGGCGGCGGACGGCACGGTGACCGCGAGCGGCACCCTCGGCTTCCCCCGGTTCACCCCGCCGGCCATCCCGGTCCGGATCGAGTACCGGACCGCGGGCTCGCCGTGCTGGACGACGGCGGCGACCGTCGACGCGCAGTGGACCGGAAGCACTTTCGGGTTCTCGGCCGCCGCGCCGGTGTCCGGCCCGGCCTTCTGGCGGGCGGTCTACGCCGGGGTGCCGGACCAGTTCCGGTCCGCGGTCAGCCAGGTCGTCTTCGTCCGCTGACCCCGCACCCGGGGCGGTCCCGCGCCGGGGCCGCCCCGGCTCACGGCCGCTCGCCCGGCAGGAAGCCGGCGGCCCAGCGGTGCGCCGTCGCGCAGACCTCGGCCTCGGTGCCCCGGACGTGCTCGACGACCTCGCCGCCGGACCACAGCATGAGGGCGACGGTGCCGGGGCGGATCGGGGTCAAGCCGATGAGCCGCCGGTCGCCGTTGCGCTCGACGACCCGCTCGGCGGTGAGCCACTGACCGGTCGTGCCGGTGCGGGTGACCGTCCACGCCGGATCCGCGGCGAGCTCGGCGACCGTCCGGGGCGCGAAGTTTTCAGGCAGTTCGTGGTGCACGCTGCCCAGCCTTGCACGGCTACCCGCCTTCGGGGATCCATGGGTGAATATCGGATGAACAACGGCTGGCCTGGGGTTGATCCGGTGACGCTGACCTGGTTTTTCGGCGCCCACCGGCCGGTCGGCCGAGCGACCCGCGTGCCACCGGTGGTACCCCTGCCCGGACATGATCCACTACGGTGTGCCGGACCTGGGGGCCGCGACCGCAGGGAGCCGCCATGCCGACCCTCACCACCGTGGCCGAATGGACGATCACCGCGTCCGGCGACACCGCGACGTTCACGCACGCCGCCGGCGGCGGCTACTGGGCGCCGCGGGTGTGGAGCAGCCGGGGCCTCGCGATCGCCGAGGCCGACCTGCCGTCGTTGGACAAGGCGCTGGGTGAGGTGCTGAAGCTGCCGGTCTACTGGCTGGCCCGCGCCCGCCGCGGCGACAGCGCGGCCGGGGAGGCGGCGGTCTGGTCGGAGCCGCGCTACGACCCGGAGGACGAGTTCGTGTACCTCGCCGGGCCCTGCCGGACGGACGCGCCCGCCCCGGGGTACCGGCCGGCCTCGGCGTTCGCGATCGACCTGGTGCACCTGCGGGGGCTGCGGATCAGGATCGCCGCGTACCGGGCGGCGGCCGCCTAGGAGCCGGGCAGGAGGACGGCCCGGCCGCGGATCCGCCCCTCCCGCAGGCGCTGGAAGGCGTCGGCGGCGGCGGTCAGCGGGAACGGCTCGGTCTCCACGCGAAGCCGCCCGGCTCTCGCCAGGGCGATCACCTCGCGCAGCTCCCGCGCGCTGCCCCAGAACGGCAGCGACACCGACACCCCTGGCGGAAGCACGCCCGGCTTGGCGATCGTCAGCTTCCCGCCGCCGCTTCCGACGATCACCAGGCTGCCGGCCGGGCGCAGGACACCGGCGCCGAGGGACAGCGTCGGATCGCTGCCGACGAAGTCGAGCACCGCCTCGGCGCCGCCGCCGGTCTCCCTGCGCAGGACGGCGGCCGTGTCCGGTCCCGGGCGCAGCGTCCGGTGGGCGCCGGACCGGGCGGCCAGCTCCAGCGCCTCTTCGCGGACGTCGACCGCGAACACCCGGGCCGGGGTGAGCGCCCGCAGGAGCTGGATCGCCACGTGCCCCAGCCCGCCGGCGCCGATGACCACCGCCGCCGCGCCCTCGGCCAGCGTCAACCCGGCCACCGCGTGGTACGGCGTCAGGCCCGCGTCGGTGAGGGGAGCCGCCTGCGACGCGGCCAGGTCGCCGATCGGGACCAGGTGCCGGGGGTGCGGGACGAGCACGTGGCCCGCCATTCCGCCGTCGCGGCCCAGGCCCGCACCCGAGAAGGCCAGCTCGGCGCGCCGGTGGCAGTAGTTGTCCTCGCCCGCCGCGCACCGGCGGCACTCGCCGCAGCCCCACGGGCCGTGCACGGCGACCCGGTCGCCGTCGGCGACGCCGGTGGCCGCGGAACCCGCGGCCACCACCTGCCCGGCGATCTCGTGGCCGAGGGTGAACGGCAGCCGGTAGGGGAGCGCACCCGGCGCCGCGTCGAGGACGTGCAGGTCGGAGTGGCAGATCCCGGCGGCCTCGACGCGCACGAGCACCTCCGTGCCGCCGGGATCGGGCACGTCGACGTCGGCGAGGGACGGCGGACGGCCCCACGCCGTGAGCCGGAGGGCGGGGGACTTGCGCGGTGCACTCACACCACCGACCATACAAAAATGAACTCAGTTCAGGAAGAGGCACTGGCGGGCCGGGTGGCCCTCGTGACGGGAGCCGGGTCGGGGATCGGGGCCGCGGTCGCGCGGAAGCTGGCCGGTGCGCGGCACCTGGTCCTCGCCGACCTCGATGCCGCCGCCGTGGAGCGCGTCGCCGCGCCGCTGGCGAACGCGCGGGCGGCCGAAGTGGACGTCGCGGACGCGGACCGGGTCGACTGGCTCGTCGCCGGGATCGAACGCGACCACGGCCGGCTCGACGTCGTCGTGCACGCGGCCGGCGTCGACGATCCGCAGGCCAAGCAGTGGATCGCCGACGCGTGGGAGGCCGGGCGCCCGCCGGAGGTCACGGCCGGCCTCGACGTCCGGTCGTGGCGGCGCGTGCTGAGCGTGAACCTCGACGGCACGTTCCACGTCCTCCGGGCCGCGGTCCGGGTGATGGTGCCGCGGCGGGCCGGCTCGGTGGTCGTCGTCGGCTCGTCGTCCGCCTTCGACACCCCGGCCGGCTACCCGCACTACGCCGCGTCGAAGGCCGGGGTGCACGCACTGGCGCAGGCGGTGGCGAAGGAGGTGGTCCCGTTCGGCGTCCGGGTCAACGTGGTGGCGCCGGGGCCGACCGAGACCGGCATGGCCGCGCGGACCCCGGACGCCCTCCGCCGGGCGTTCACCGAGTCCGGCGGCGGTGCGTACGCGACGCCGGACCAGATCGCCGACGTGGCGGTGTTCCTGGCCGGGGAAGGCGCGGCGAACCTGGCCGGCTCGGTGGTGCTGGCCAACGGGGGCCGCTTCACCGCCTGACGGGGTTGCCAGGCTCCGGGCGGGCAGCTACCGTCACCTGAACTGAGTTCACTTCGTCCTCAAGGGAGAGGGTAGACGTGGATCAATTCCTGCTCGTGCTCGTCAGCGGGATCGCCAGTGGCGCGATCTACGGCCTGATGGGTCTCGGCCTGGTGATCGTCTACCGGGCCACGGACGTCGTGAACTTCGCGCTGGCCAGCCTCGCCACGCTGGGCCTTTACGCCGCGATCACGTTCCACGACAACGGCGCCGCGGTGCTCGTCGGCGTGCTCGGCGCGGTCCTGGTCACGGTCGTCGCCGGGCTGCTCGTCCGCGAGGTGGTGATCCGGCCGCTCGGCCAGGGCCGGCTCTTCGCCGCCCTCGTGGTCACCATGGGCGTCGCCCTCATCGCCGAGAGCGTGATCGGCTCGATCTGGGGCACGCAGCCCAAGTCGTTCCCCAGCATCGTCGACGGCACGGTCCGCGCGGGCGGCGTCGCGATCCCCGCGCAGAGCCTGCTGACCATCGCGGTGGCCGGCGTCGCGATGGGCCTGGTCGCCTTCCTGTTCGGCCGGACCACCACCGGCTCGGCGATGCGCGCGGTCGCGGAGTCCGCCGACACCGCGCAGGTCGTCGGGATCAGCGCGCAGCGGATCGCGCGGCTGGCCTGGGCGCTGGGTCTCGGGCTCGGCGCGCTCGCCGCGTGCCTGTACGCGCCGAAGGTCGGCCTCGCGCCCGCCGTGCTGTCCGCGCCGCTGTTCCGGGCGTTCGCCGGGATCTTCCTCGGCGGGCTGAACAGCATGTACGGCGCGGTCGTCGGCGGCCTGGCCGTCGGGGTGCTGGAGAACCTCGGCGCCAGCTACGTCTCGGCGAGCTTCCGCGACACCTTCGTCTTCACGTTCACCGTCCTCGTGCTGCTGATCCGGCCCCAGGGCCTGTTCGGCACGCGCACCTTCCAACGGGTTTGAGGTACGCCATGACCTTCCTCGGCTCCCGGGTGGCGCGAGCCCTCCTCGGGCCCCTCGCCGCGGTCGCGCTGATCGCGGTGCTGAACTCCGGCGTGGTGCCGCCGTACCAGGCGTATTCGGTGGCGCTGGCCGCCGTCTACACGATCGTCGTGCTCTCGGTCGGCCTGCTGGCCGGCTGGTCCGGTGTCTGGTCGGTCGGGCACCCGGCGTTCTTCGCGCTCGGCGCGTACTTCGCCGCCTACGGCAGCAGCCACGGCTGGTCCCTGGAAACCGTCGTCATCGGGACGGTGGCCGCCAGTGCCCTGCTCGGCGGCTTCCTCGGGTACGCCGGTGCCCGGTTCTCGACGCTCTACATCGCCCTGCTCACCCTGGCGTTCAGCCTGGTGTCCCTCGAAGTGATCAACCGCTGGACCGACGTCACCGGCGGCGACCAGGGCGTCCCGGTGGCGCAACTGGGCACCCTGGCCGGGGTCCTGCCGAGCGGCGGATCGGAGGCGCAGACCCTCGCCGTCGCCGCGGCCGGGGTGTGCCTCGCGGTCGCCGTCCTGGCCAAGGGCTCCGCGCTGCGGATGCGCTTGGTGGCCGCGAAGTCGCACCCGCTGGTCGCCCAGTCGATCGGGATCGCGCCCGAGGCCCAGTCGGCGCTCGCGTTCGCTGTGAGCGCCGCGTTCACCGGGTTCGCCGGCGTGCTGCTGGGCCTGCTGAGCGGGTTCGTCAGCCCCGACCCCTTCTCGCTCAACCTGGGCATCTCGCTCATCGCGTCGTGCGTGCTCGGCGGGGTCGGCAGCGTGCTCGGTGCCGTGGTCGGCGGCGGCTACCTCGCCTGGTCGCCGACGCTCGCCTCGTCGGTGGGGCTGCCGCAGCCGGTGGTCCAGGGCCTGGTCCTGATCGCCGCGCTGATCTTCCTGCCGTCCGGGGTGGTGCCGTCGCTCGGCAAACTCCTCCGGAAGCTGGTCCGGCCGCCGCGCCGCCGTCCGGTGACCGTGCCGGAAGCCGACGTCGTGCGCCGGATGCCCGGCCAGGCGCCGTTGCTGACCTTGACGGACGTTTCGGTGCGCTTCGGCGGGCTGAAGGCCCTCGAAGGCGCGTCGCTCTCGGTCCGCCGGGGCGAGGTCCTCGCCGTGATCGGGCCGAACGGCGCGGGCAAGACCACCCTGATGAACGTCCTTTCCGGACTGATCGGCGGCGGCAAGGTCACCGGCAGCGTGGAGTACGACGGCAAGCAGCTGCTGAGCAGCCGTGCCACCGTCCGGCGGCGGCTCGGGATCGGCCGCACCTTCCAGCACGCCGAGACGTTCGGCGAGCTCACCGTCGCCGAGAACGTCCTGTGCACGCACCGCCGGATCACGCCCCGGCACCGCCGGGTCGCCGACGAGCTGCTCGCCCGCGTCGGCCTGGCCGACGTCGCCGACCGGTACCCGGCCGAGCTGCCGTTCGGGCTGCAGAAACGCCTCGACCTGGCCCGGGCGATGGCCGAGGAGCCCGCGCTGCTCGTCCTCGACGAGCCGTTCGGCGGCCTCGACGCCGACGAGCGCGCGACCGCGGCGCAGCAGATCGAACGCCTGCGGGACGGTGGGGCCGCGGTGCTGGTCATCGACCACGTGCTGGACGACCTGTTCGCCGTGGCCGACCGGGTCGTCGCCTTCGACTTCGGCAAGCCGATCGGGGAGGGCGCACCGGACGAAGTCCTGCGCGACCCTGCCGTGCAGGCGTCCTACCTGGGTACGACGACCGCGCGCGCCGCCCTTCCCGCCCGCGTGGAGGACAGCCCGGTCGTGCTGCGGCTGGCCGGCGTCGAGCACCACTACGGCGGGGTCGCGGCGCTGCGCGGCATCGACCTGGACGTCCACGAAGGCACCGTCCTCGGGGTCGTCGGCGCGAACGGCGCGGGCAAGAGCACCCTCGGGCGCGTCCTGCACGGCTCGCTGCGGCCGTCCGGCGGCACGCGCGAGGCGAGCGACACCGGCGTCCGGACGGTGCGCACCAGCCTGGTCCCGGAAGGCCGGGCCCTGTTCAAAACGCTGTCGCTGCGCGAAAACCTCGAGGTCGCCGCGTACTCCGCGGGGCTCAAGGGCGCGAACCTGCGGGCGAAGCTGGCCGAAACGGCCGAGTGGCTGCCGCCGCGGCTGCGGGACCGCCTTTCGGTCCAGGCCGCCGGGCTCAGCGGTGGCGAGCAGCAGATGCTCGCCATCGCCCGCGCGCTGATGGCCGGACCGGACGTCCTGATCGTGGACGAACCGGCGCTCGGGCTCGCGCCGGCCCTGGTCGACGAGGTGTACGCCCGGCTGGGTGAGCTGGCCGAGGGCGGCCTGACCGTCGTCCTCCTGGAACAGCTGCTGAGCCGGGCGATGGCGACCTGCCACGACGTCGTGGTGCTGCACGAAGGCGCGGTGGCCGCGCACGGCCCGGCCGCCGACCCCGCGTTCGCCGCGCGGGCCGAGTCCGCCTACTTCGGCGGCGAACACGCCGTCGCGCTGGGCGTGCGTGACGTGACGACGCTGGAGGCGTGATGCCGATCGATCCGGCCCTGCTGACCGAAACCCCGGAGCAACGCGAACTCCGGGCCGTGACCAGGGACTTCTTCGCCGCGCACGGGGGTGACTGGAAGCGGATGGCCGCCGAGCTGGGCGTCCAGGGCCTGGCGATCCCCGAGGAGTACGGCGGCGCCGGGTCCTCGTTCGCCGAACTGGCGGTGGTGCTGGAGGAAGCGGGGCGCGCGTTGTGCGCGGGGGAGCTGCTCCCGACCGTCGTCCTGGCCGCGCACACCCTGCAGCTCAGCGGCGACGAGCGTTACCTGCCCGGCATCGCGGACGGCTCCCTGCGGGCCACGGTCGCCTTCGACGGCGACGTCCAAGCCCGCGACGGAACGCTGTCGGGCACGGCGGACTTCGTGCTCGACGGTGCGGACGCGGACCTCGTCATCGTGCGTGCGGGGGACCGGCTGTACGCCTGCGAAGCCGTGTCGAGCACGCCGTTGCGGGTGCTCGACGAAACCCGGCCGCAGGCCCGGCTGGAGTTCCGGGACACGCCCGCCACGCCGATCGGGACCGCGGACGTCGTCCCGCGGGTGCTGGACATCGGCCGGGCCGCGCTCGCCGCCGAACAGCTCGGCGGCATCGGGCACGCCCTCGAGGCCACGGTGTCCTATGTGGAGCAACGACGGCAGTTCGGCCGCCCGATCGGATCGTTCCAGGCGGTCAAGCACCGACTCGCGGCGCTGCTGGTGGAGTACGAGGCCGCGCGCTCGGCCGCGGCGTACGCCATCGCCTGCGTGGCAACCGATTCGCCCGAACTCCCGGTGGCGGCCGCGGCGGCGGCCACGGTGTGCACCGACGCCTACCGCCTGGCGGTCGCCGAATACGTCCAGCTGCACGGCGGAACCGGCTTCACCTGGGAACACCCCGCGCACCGGTACGTCCGGCGCGCCCGCGCGGACGAGGTCCTCTTCGGCACCCCACAGGACCACCGCGCCCGCCTCGCCACGGCCCTGGGGCTCGTGAGTGGTAAGGCGGGTTAGAACCCTCCTTACCACTCACGACAACCCGCACCGCACCTTTCGGTGGGTTGACAGCGGACCCGCCTGCCCTATTCAATCAAACTGAAGTCAGTTCAGTTAGGAGAACGAGATGGCCGTGGAAGACGAGATCCAGTTCGAGCGCGACGGGAACGTGGCGCGGGTCTGGCTGAACCGCCCGTGGAAGAAGAACTGCGTCACCGTGCCGATCCTGGAGCGGCTCGACGAGATCATCACCGAGGTCGACAAGGACCCGGACCTGCGCGTGCTGGTCCTGCGCGGCCGCGGTGGCACGTTCTGCTCCGGCTTCGACCTCGACAGCCTGCAGGCCGAGTACATCGGCAGCTCGACGGCGATGGAGGTGGCCGTCATCTCCGCGAAGATCTGCGACCGCCTGTACTCGATGAACACGCCGTCGGTCGCGGTCCTCGAGGGGTACGTCACCGCCGGTGGCTTCGAGCTGATGATCTCCTGTGACTTCGCGATCGCTTCGGACGACGCCAAGATCGGCGACTTCCACATGCGCCGGGGGCTCTTCGGCGGCGCGGGCCCGATCTACCGCGTGCCGCGGATGATCGGCATCCGCAAGACCAAGGAGCTGATGCTCACCGGCAAGCTGCTGTCCGGTGCCGAGGCGGCCGACTTCGACCTGATCAACAAGTCCGCGCCGGCCGACAAGCTGGACGAGACGGTCGAGGAGTTCATCGGCCACCTCACCGACAAGAGCCCGTTCCAGATGCGCATCACCAAGATGACCATCGACCGCAGCCTCGACGCCGACACGCAGTCGCTGATGGTCATGGAGCACCTCGCGGTGGGCGTGACGCTGAACTCCGACGACGCGGCCGAAGGCGTCGCGGCGTTCCTGGAGAAGCGCGAACCCAAGTGGACGGGGCGCTGAGCGATGACGACCGGGGCCGGCCTGGAGGTGACCCTGCCCGCCGAGGGCACGTTGTGGACGTGGACGGTTCAGCGGTTCGCCCCGAAGTCGCCCCCGTACGTCCCGCCGGCGGACGGGTTCCGGCCGTTCGCCCTCGGGTACGTCGAGCTGGACGGCGGCCCGCGCGTGGCCGCCGTGCTCGACGTACCCGGGACTGTCCACATCGGAATGCGCCTGCGGGTCGAAGCGACCGCCGGTGTCCCGCACGCCAAGCCGGTCGAGGAGGATTCGTGACCGACGTCCTGATCTGCGGGGCCGCCCGCACGGCGTTCGGCCGCTCGGAGCGGTCCGGGCGCGACCACGCCGTCGAGGCGGCGACGGCGGCGCTGGCCGACGCCGGGATCCCGTGGTCCCGGGTCGGGGCCGCGTTCGGCGGCAGCGACGCCGCCGGCCTGGCCGACACCCTGGTCGCCGACCTCGGCCTGACCGGGCTGCCGTTCGTCAACGTCAAGAACGGCTGCGCGACCGGCGGCAGCGCGCTCGTCTCCGCGGTGAACGCGATCCGCGGCGGGATGGCCGACGTCGTCCTCGCCGTCGGCTTCGACAAGCACCCGCGGGGCGCGTTCGACCCGCGTCCCGGGGACTGGGGCCTGGACGACGCCTACGGCCGTGACGGCCTGATGGTGACCACGCAGTTCTTCGGCATGAAGATCCAGCGGTACGCGCACGACTTCGGCATCACGCCGCGGACACTGGCGCTGGTCGCGGAAAAGGCGTACCGCAACGGCAGCCTGACGCCGGAAGCATGGCGCCGCAAAGAGATCAGCGCCGACGAGATCCTCGCCTCGGGCATGGTCAACGACCCGCTGACCCGGTTCATGTTCTGTTCTCCGGGGGAGGGCGCGGCGGCACTGGTCCTGTGCTCTCCTTCGGTCCCCACCCGCGACGCCGTCACGCTGCGCTCGGCGGTCGTGCGGACGCGCCGCCGTGGCTCGTTCGAGGTGTTCAGCCCGCTGCTGGAGGCGGGTGAGCCGACCAGCGTCAGCCGGGACGCGGCCGCGGCGGCGTTCGAGGCGGCGGGCCTCGGGCCGTCCGATGTGGACGTGGCCCAGCTGCAGGACACCGAAAGCGGCGCCGAAGTGATGCACCTGGCCGAATGTGGCTTCTGCGAGGACGGCGAGCAGGAGAAGCTCATCGCTTCGGGTGCTACCGGGATCGGCGGGACGCTGCCGGTCAACACCGACGGCGGCTGCATCGCCAACGGCGAGCCGATCGGCGCGTCCGGGCTGCGGCAGGTCTACGAGGTCGTCCAGCAGCTGCGCGGCCGCGCGGGCGCCCGCCAGGTGCCGGGGCAGCCGCGGATCGGGTTCACCCACGTCTACGGCGCACCCGGGGTCAGCGCGTGCACGGTGCTGGCCCGATGACCGGCCCGGCGGAGTTCCGCGCGGCCGCACGCGCCTGGCTGTCCACTGTGGCCAGTCCACGCACCTCGGCCGCCTGGGGAACCGGCGACGACTCGGTCGCCGTCTTCGACAACTGGACCGAAGAGCAGGAACGCACGCACACCGCGCGAGGTCAGGAGTGGGAACGCACGCGGTTCGACGCGGGCTGGGGAGCACTCAGCCGCGCGCCGTCGTCCGGGGGCCGCGGGCTGCCCGCGTTCTACGAGCAGCTCTACCGGACCGAGGAAGCCGCGTTCGACGTCCCGCGGCGCAGCGAGATCTTCCCGGTCACCCAGCACCTGGTTGCCCCGGCGATCGAAATCTGGGGTACCGAGGAGCAGAAACAGCGCTGGCTGCGGCCGATGCTGCGGACCGACGAACTGGCCTGCCAGCTGTTCTCCGAGACCGAAGCGGGCTCCGATCTCGCCGCCGTCCGGACGAAGGCGGTCCGCCGCGGGGACGGCTGGGTCCTCGACGGCCACAAGGTGTGGACCTCCGGTGCCCGGGTCGCCACCTGGGGGGTCGCGGTCTGCCGGACCGACCCCGAGGCGCCGAAGCACGCCGGGATCACGGTGTTCCTGGTCCGGATGGACGCCCCCGGCGTCACCGTGCGCCCGATCCGGCAGATGACCGGCGGCGCCAGCTTCAACGAGGTCTACCTGGACGGCGTGGTCGTGCCCGACGCCGACCGGCTCGGCCCGGTCGGCCAGGGCTGGAAGGTCACGCTCAGCGTGCTGGCCGCCGAACGCCTCGACTCGGGCTCGCTGGGCCTGGACAACGCCGATCGCGCGATCGAGCTGGCCCGGCACCGGGGCGACCTGTCCGGCGCCGAGCGGCAGCAGACCGCGGACCTGTACGTGCGGACGCTCGTCCAGCGGCTCATCGGCCTGCGCGTCACCGCGGCGCTGGCGGCGGGCCGCGAGCCCGGCGCGGAGGCGTCGGTCGGGAAGCTCTACGCGACCGAAACCCTGCGCCGGACCAGCGACCTCGTGGTCCAGCTGCTCGGGCCGCGCCTGGTCGCCGACACCGGCGAGTGGGGCACGTTCGCCTGGACCGAGCACCTGCTCGGCGCCCCCGGCTACAGCATCGCGGGCGGCTCGGACGAGATCCAGCGGACCATCCTCGCCGAGCGGGTGCTCGGCCTGCCGAAGGAGCCGTCGCGATGAGCCTCGCCGAGCAGGTCCGGGCGCGGCTCGGCGGTGAGCTGGAAGTCCTGCCGGGCGGGCACTCCGGGCTGACCTACACGGTCGCGGGCAAGTACGTGGTCAAGGCCGTGCCGCCGGGGCAGAAACCGTTGGGCCGCAACGACGTCCTGCGACAGGCTCGGGTCTTGCGGGCGCTCGAAGGCTCGGCCGTGCCGGTGCCGCGCGTGATCACGACGGACGAGACGTGGTTCGCCATGGAGTTCGCCGACGGCGAGGCGATCGAGCCCGTCCTCGACGAGCACACCCTGCCTCCGCACCTGTGCCGCACGCGGATGCTGGAAGCAGCCCGGCTGCTGCGTCTCCTGCACGACGCCGGGCCGGTGCCGGGCGAACCGGCCGCCACCGCCGCCGGCGAGCTGGAACGCTGGAGCCGCACGATGCACGCGGTCCCGGCCGAACTGCGGCCGGGCGCCGGGGAACTCCTCCGGCTGCTCGCCGCCGATGTCCCCGCCGACCTGCCGCCGGTGCTCGTGCACGGCGACTTCCGGCTCGGGAACGTCCTGTTCGACGGCGAGCGGGCCACCGCCGTCGTCGACTGGGAGATCTGGAGCACCGGCGATCCCCGCACCGACCTGGGCTGGTTCCTGCTCTTCGCCGACCACCGCAATTTCCCGGCCCTGGGCACCCCGGTGCCCGGCCTGCCGACCGAAGCGGAACTGCTCGACTGCTACGGCCGGGCGTTGCCGGAGATGGCGTGGTTCCGATCCCTGGGCCGGATGAAGATGGCCGCGATCATGGGCCACAACCTGCGACGGCACCGCGAGGGCAAGCACCACGACCCGGACCAGGAACGGCTGCCGCCGACCATCGCCGCGATGATCTCCTCCGCCGCGGACCTTCTGAGGAGCTAGCCATGGACTTCGCGTTTTCCGCCCGCGCCACCGAACTCCAGGAGCGGGTGCGATCCTTTGTGGACACCCAGGTCATCCCGGCCGAGCCGGGGTACGACCGGCAGCTCGCCGAGGCCGCCGACCCGCACGCGCTGCCGCCGGTCATGGCCGAGCTCAAGGAGAAGGCCCGCGCCGAGGGGCTGTGGAACCTGTTCCTGGCCCACGGCGGCTGGGGCGCGGGGCTGACCAACCTCGAATACGCCCCGCTGGCCGAGCTGATGGGCCGGTCGATCATCGGCAACGAGGTCTTCAACTGCTCCGCCCCGGACACCGGCAACATGGAACTCCTGTCCCTCCTCGGCACTGCCGAACAGCAGGACCGGTGGCTGAAGCCGTTGCTGGACGCGCGGATCCGGTCGTGTTTCGCGATGACCGAGCCCGACGTCGCCAGCTCCGACGCCCGCAACATCCGCACCCGCATCACCCGCGACGGCGGCCACTACGTCGTCGACGGCCGCAAGTGGTACACCTCCGGCATCCTCGACCCCGACTGCGCGCTCATCATCCTGATGGGCGTCAGCGACCCGGCCGCGCCGGCCTACCGGCAGCAGAGCATGATCCTGATCCCGCGGGACACCCCCGGCGTCACCGTGCTGCGCGACCTGCCGATGTTCGGCTACACCGACCGCCTCGGCCACGGCGAAGTGCTGTTCGAGAACGTCCGAGTACCCGTGTCGAACCTCCTCGGCGGTGAGGGCGAGGGCTTCGCGCTCGCCCAGGGACGGCTCGGACCCGGCCGCATGCACTACGCGATGCGCGCGGTCGGGTTCGCCGAACGGGCGCTGCAGCTGATGTGCGAGAGGACGCTGTCCCGCGTCGCGTTCGGCGGCCCGCTCGCCGACCAGGGTGTCGTGCGCGAGTGGATCGCCCGCAGCCGGATCGAGATCGAGCAGCTGCGGCTGCTGGTGCTCAAGTCGGCGTGGCTGATGGACACCGTCGGCAACGCCGCCGCCCGCCTGGAGGTCGCCGCGATCAAGGTCGCCGCCCTCGACGTCGCCCACCGGGTCGTCGACCGCGCGGTGCAGGCGCACGGCGCGGCCGGGGTCAGCGACGACACCGTGCTGGCCCGGCTGTTTTCGATCACCCGCGCGCTGAAGATCGCCGACGGCCCCGACGAGGTCCACCTGCGCACGGTCGCCCGGCAGGAACTGGCCCGGTACAAGGAGAAAGCGTCATGAAGGTGCTGGACGGACAGGTCGCGGTGATCACCGGCGGTTCCCGCGGGATCGGGCTCGGCATCGCGAAGGCGTTCCGGGCCGCGGGCGCGCACATCGTCATCGCGGCGCGCAAGGCGGACGGGCTCCGGGACGCCCGGGCCGAGCTCCTGCGCGGCGAAGGCACCGGGGACGTCCTGGACGTCGTCGCCAACGCCGGGGAGCCCGAGCAGGCCCAGCGCTGCGTCGCCGACACCATGGTCCACTTCGGACGCGTCGACGTCCTGGTGAACAACGCGGCCACCAACCCGTACATGGGTGATCTGCTCGAGCTGGACCTGCCGCGCGCGGAGAAGACCGTGCGGGTCAATCAGTACGGCATGATCGCCTGGAGCCGCGCGGCCTGGCACGCCTGGATGAGCGAACACGGCGGAGTCATCGTCAACATCGCCTCGGTCGGCGGCCTGATCGTCGACCCGCAGATCGGCTACTACAACGCCACCAAGGCCGCGATGCTGCTGATGACCCGCCAGCTGGCCTACGAGCTCGGCCCGAAGGTCCGGGTCAACGCGATCGCCCCGGGCGTGATCAAGACCGAGCTGGCGCGCGCGGTCTGGGAGGCGCGCGAGCCCGTCCTCACGGCCAAGCTGCCGCTGCGCCGGCTCGGCACCACCGAGGACGTCGCCAACGCGGCGCTGTTCCTGGCGAGCGCGGCGTCGTCGTGGATGACCGGCCAGGCCCTGGTCCTGGACGGCGGCGCGACCGCCCTCCCGATCGCCGTGGACGCCTGATGTTCTCCCTGGCCGGGAAGACGGCGGTGGTGACCGGGGCCTCTTCGGGCCTGGGCGCGCGGTTCGCGTCGGTGCTGGCTTCGGCGGGAGCGACCGTGTACGCCGCCGCCCGGCGCGCGGACCGGCTGGCCGCCCTCGGGCCCGGGATCCACCCGGTGACCTGCGATGTTTCGGTCGCCGCCGACCGGGAGCGGCTCGCCGGGACCGCGGGCCGCATCGACGTCCTGGTCAACAACGCCGGGGTGCCGGGGGAGCAGCGGGCCGAGAAGGAGAGCGCGGCGGATTTCGCGGACGTCCTGGCGGTGAACCTCGTCGCGCCGTTCCACCTGTCGCAGCTGATGGCCGAGAGCGGCGACGGCGGCAGCATCGTCAACGTCGCCTCGATCCTGGGGCTCGTCTCGGCCGCGCCGCTGGGTGGGGCGAGCTACGCGGCGTCCAAGGCCGGGCTGATCGGGCTCACCCGGGAGCTGGCCGGGCAGTGGGGCGGCGCCGGGATCCGGGTCAACGCGCTCGCGCCGGGCTGGTTCCGCACCGAGATGACCGAAGACCTGTTCGCCGGCGAGCGGTCCCGCCGGTGGGTGGAGCGCAACACGATGCTGAACCGCGGCGGCGACCCCGAGGAACTCGACGGCGCCCTGATCTTCCTCGCCTCCGACGCCTCCTCGTACTACACCGGCCAGGTCATGGTGGTTGACGGCGGCTGGACCGCGCGATGAGCGTGTCGGTGGCCGTCGAGGACGGCGTGGCCCACGTCCGGCTGACCCGCGGCCGGGGCAATCCGATCGGCCTCGCGACCGCGGAGGGCCTCCTGGCCGCGGCCCGGCGCTGCGGGGACGCCGGTGCGGTGCTGCTCACTGCGGCCGGGCCGGCGTTCTGCGTCGGCGGCGACCTGCGGGAGTTCGCGGCGGCCGCCGACCTCGGCGCGCACCTGGACCGGGTCACCGGCGCCCTGCACGAGGCCCTGCGGATCTTCGCCGGGCTCGACGCCCCGGTGGTCGCCGCCGTGCGCGGCGCGGCCGCCGGGGCCGGGCTCGGACTCGTGGGGGCCGCCGACCTCGTGATCGCGGCGGAGGACGCCGGGTTCGTCGCGGCCTACACCCGGATCGGCTACACGCCCGACGCGGGCGTCTCGTGGTCGCTGCCCCGGCTGGTGGGCCCCCGGCCGGCGCTGGACCTGCTGCTCACCAACCGGCGCCTGAGCGCCGCGGAGGCGTGCGCGGCGGGCCTGGTCACGAGCGTCGCGGCGGACCCGGAGGAGACGGCGGCCGCGCTCGCGCGGCGGCTGGCGGGGAACCCGGCCTACGGTGTCACCAAGCGCCTGGTCCGCACCGGGGCGGCGGCGTCCTTCGGCGAGCACCTGGACACCGAAGCGCGGGCCATCGCCGAAGCGGCGATCTCCCCGCAGGGCCGCGACGGCGTCGCCGCCTTCCTCGGCGAGCGGTTGTGACATGAATTCAGGTGAGGACTACGCTCGGGGGTCACAACGTGACGCGCACGAGAGGGCAGGCGATGACGGGGGCGAAGCTCGTGGACCCGGACGAAGGACCCCGGTCCAAGCGTGGCGCCATCCTGGCCGCGGCGATCGAATACTTCGGCGAGGCGGGCTACGAGGCCACCAAGTGGTCGGCCGTGGCCGGCCGCGTCGGGATCGGGCAGACCGCCCTCTACCACTACTTCGAGTCCAAGGCGCACTGCCTGCTGACCATCATGCGGCTGGAGCTGCAGCGCTCGCGCGACCAGTTCGTCGAGGCCACCGAGGGCGAGACCGACCCGGTGGCGGCGCTGCGGGCCGCGGTGCGCGCGGCGTTCGCGGTGTCCGAGGCCGAGATCCTCCAGATGCGGATCCTGCAGAACAACATGGTGCTGCTGGCCGGGCCGCGGGCGTCCAAACGCGAGGAAACCGAGCGCCGTGCCGCGCGGGAACTGGTGCAGAGCATCGAGCGCGACTGGACCCGCCTGCTCACCCAGGGCATGTCCCAGGGCGCGTTCCCGGTGCGCGACGCCCACACCCTGGCGCTGGCCCTGCTGGGCCTGATCATCAGCGTCTGGCGCTGGTACCGCCCGACCGGCTCGACGCCACTGGGCGAGGTGCAGGAGCTCATCGAGGGCTGCTGCCTCCGCATGGTCACCGAATAACCGCACGGCACCGGTAGCCGGGAAACCCCTCGATCCACAAAGGACCGGCCGCCGTGGCCCGGGTCTCGTGAGTGGTAAGGCGGGTTCTAACCCGCCTTACCACTCACGACGGGGTCAGCGGTGGCCGCCGGGTGGCGGGATCTCACCCGCCCGCCGCCCATCCGGATAGTTGCCCGCGTCCCTTGTCCGCCCCGGGACCGGCAGCTAAAGTCAAACTGAACTGAACTCAGGTTGCTAGGAGCAGTCATGCGCCTCCGCTCGACGCCCGTCAAAGTTGCCAGCGTCGCCGCCACCCTGGTTCTCGCCGCCACCGCCTGCGCGAGCGCGAACTCGGCCGGAGCGAACGACAAGGAGATCACGATCGGGGCGTGGTACCCGCTTTCCGGCGCGGTCAGCGCCTCCGGCGTCCCGCAGCGCGCCGGCGCGGACGCCTACTTCAAGATGATCAACGACCGCGGCGGCATCAAGGGCCGCAAGGTCAACTGGATCGTCAAGGACAACGCGTTCGACCCGCAGCAGACCGTCCAGATCGCCCGCGAGCTGATCGGCCAGGACAAGGTCTCCGCCATCGTCGCGGCCAACGGGACGTCGCAGGCCGAAGCCGCGTTCCCGTTCGTGCTGCAGCAGTCGAAGGTGCCGATCCTCAACGAGCTCGGCGGCCTCGACTCCTGGTACAACCCGCCGCGCCCGAACCTGTTCGGCACCCAGACCCTGTACGAGGACCAGGCCGCCGCGCTCGGCGACTGGGTGGCCAAGGACGGCCGCAAGAACGTCGTCGTCGTGCACAGCGACCCGGCCGCCTTCGTCAAAGTCGCCCAAGCCGCGCAGAGCGTGGCCAAGAAGTCCGACCCGGCGATGAACGTCAGCCTGCAGCCGGTGAAATTCCAGTCCACCGACTACAGCCCGGTCGTCAGCCAGGTGAAGGGGAAGGCGCCGGACGCGGTCATCCTGATCCTCGCCTCGCCCGAGGCGGCCGCGTTCATGAAGGAGGCCAAGCTGCAGGGGCTCGCCGCCCCGACCTACAGCTACGCGCCGGTCGCCGCGCAGTCCACGCTCACCCTGGCCGGCCCCGCCGCCGAGGGCGCCCGTGCCGTGCAGCTGGTCAAGTCGCCCAACGACACCGACCCGGCCGTGCAGGAGTTCCGGGACGCCATGGCGAAGTACGAACCCGGCCAGCCCGCCGACTTCATCGCCCTCTGGGGCTGGGCCGGCGCCAAGGTCTTCAGCCAGATCGCGCAGACCGTCGAGGGACCGGTGACCGCCGGGTCACTGGCGAAAGCCTACGAACAGGCGAAGAATATCGATCCCGGCGTCGCGCCGGTGATGAACTTCGGCCCGGACCGGCACATCGGCACGCGGGACGTGCAGCGGGTCGTCGTCAAGAGCGGCAAGTGGACTTCCGAAGGGGACTTCTACACCCCGCCCGCCCGCTGAACCACACTCGAGGGAGAGTGACCGTGGCGTTGCGAGAATATCTGTCCCGGATGGACGAGGACCCGGCGAAGGCCCTGGAACTCATGGAACCGGACCTGCGCTTCCTGATCGCGCTGCCCTCCGGTGACGTCGCCGGAAAGTCCAAAGCGGACTTCGCGGCCTATATCGAGGGCCGCAACCCGGTGGACCGGGTGCACGAAGTCCTCCGCTACTGCGCGGACGGCGACACCGAAATGGTCTACGGCGTCGTCACCGAAGCGGGTGAACCCGTCGGCGCCTTCCACTCGGCCGCCGTCGTCTCGCCGAACGGCCTGCTGGCCCGGTACCAGGCGTTCTTCAGCACGACGTTCGCGCTGATCGACTGGCCGAGCCGATGACCGGGGACTTCGACGTCGTCGTCCTCGGCGCCGGGCTCGCCGGGCTGTCGGCGGCCGTCACGGCGGCCACCGCCGGCGCGCGCACCCTGGTCGTGGAACGCGCGCCGGTGATCGGCGGCTCCGCGGCGATCTCCGGCGGGTACGTCTGGGCCATCGAGGACGAAGCTGCCCTGCGCCGGGAGGACCCCGGCCCGTACCAGCGCCACGGCATGCTGGTCGTCGACGGCTACCACGACGCGATCGCGTGGCTGTCGTCGTTCGCGCCGCCGCTCACCGGCGTCGAACGAGCGCTGGCCGGGCGCGGGCACCAGTTCGACCTGCCGGTCCTGCTCGCCCACCTGACCCGGACGCTGACCGCGGCCGGCGGCCAGGTCGTCGTCGACACGCAGACCGACCGGCTGACCCGGGACGGCGGCGGGTACCTGCTCGAACTCACGACCCCGGCCGGGCCGCGGCGGAGCACCACGCGGTCCGTCGTGCTCGCGACCGGCGGCCGCCAGGCCGACCCGGCCGTCCGGGCCGCGCTGGTCGGCGGCGGGTTCGTCCCGCCGCTGCGCGGCAACCCGTGGTCCCGCGGCACCGGCGCGGCCCTCGCGGCCGGGCTCGGCGCGTCGGTCAACACCGCGAACACCGGCTTCTACGGCCACCTGTTCGCCGACGGCGTCGAACCGCTCAGCCCGGTCGACTACATCGCCTTCGCGCTCTACCACAGCGACCACGGCGTCCTGCTCAACCCGGACGGCCACCGGTTCACCGACGAGACCCGCGGCGACCACAACAACGCCATGGCACTGGCCGCCCGCGGCGGCCGCGGCCTGCTGCTGTGGTCCGAAGCCGTCCAGCACGCGGCCGCCGCCGCCCCGTTCGTCCCCGGCAGCCCGTGCCTCGACCGCTGGGCGTTCTCCCGCGACCGCGGCGGCCGCGTCGGCGTCGCGGAGAGCGCCGACGCGCTACCCGTGCAGCTGGACGCCGAAGCCCGCACCCGCCTCGGCGACGGCCGCGTCTTCCACGCCGACGTCGTCCCGGCCATCACGTTCACCTTCGGCGGCGTCGAAGCCGGCCCCGACGGCACCGCCCTCGACCCCGCCGGCGCCCCGATCGACGGCCTCTACCCGGCCGGCGCCGACCTGTCCGATGTGTATAACGAGGGTTACGGCGGTGGTCTCTGCCTCGCTGTCGTGTCCGGCCGCCGGGCCGGCCGGCTGGCGGCCCTCCGAACCGGCAAGGAGGCCCAGCGTGTCTGACGCGCCGTTCCTGACCAAGTGGTTCGAGATCATGGACAGCGACACGCCGTCGCGGATCCTGGACCTGATCGACGACGGCTTCACGTTCTCCATCCTGTTCTCCACCGACGGCCGGGCAACCGACTTCGCGGGTGGCCGCGAGGCGATGGAGGGCTACCTCGCCCAGCGCGAGAAGGGCACGCTCACCCACCACCCCCTTGCCGTGAGCTCGGCCGGGCGCGCCGAGTTCTACCTCGGTGAGGTTCGCCGCGGCGGGGAAGTCGTCGCCAACTACGTGGCCGCGGGCCAGGTCGGCGCGTCCGGCCGGCTGGAACGCCTGATCATCGGCCGCTCGCCCGGCGTCCGGTTCGACGGAGGTGCCGATGTTTAACCTGGTGCTGCTGGCCGCCAAGCCGCCGGACTGGACCCACGAGCGGTTCATCACCTGGTGGCGGACCGACCACGCCGAGCTCACCTACCGGCTGCCGGGCCTGCGCTCGTGGCGCCACACCGAGGTCGAGGCGGCACTGGAGCCGCGTTCGGAAGGCTGGGACGGCGTCTCGATCCTCGGCTTCGACACCGAGGAGGACCTCCGCACGGCCCTCGCCAGCCAGGAATGGGCGGCCGCCGTCGCCCAGGTCGGCGACATGCGCGGCCGCCGGATCGCCGTCCTCGGCACCGAACGGGAGATGTTCGCCGGATGAAGGACGCCGTCCAGGATTTCCGCCACCGCGCCGAGCGGGCCGACTTCGTCGCCGTCATCGACGACGAAGGCCGGCACACCGCGCGCGAACTGCTGGCCCGCGCCGAAGTCCTCGCCGACGTGCTCGGCCCGCGCGCCACCGCGCTGGTCCAGGCCGACAACTCGTGGCGGACGGTCGTCGCGGCGCTCGCCACCGGCCTGACCGGCGGGGTCCTCGCCGTGGTCAACCGGCACACCACCCGCGCCGAGTTCGCCGCCGCGTGCGAGGACATCCGGCCGGACGTCGTCGTCGCCGAACCGTCCGCCATGGCCGAATGGGACGTCGCCACCGTGCGGCCCGGCGGCACCCGGCCCGCCCTCGACAGTTGGTCCGCGGTGTCGGGTGCGGGCCGCGAGGACCCGGCGCGGTGGGACGGCGGCGTCTTCATCGGCCTGACCTCGGGTTCGACGGGACGGGCGAAGGGCGTGGTGCAGTCCGAGGAGGCCCTGCGGTACGCCTGCGCCTGCACGATCGAGATCAACGGGCTCCGGCCCGGCGACGCCGTCGCGGCGATCGTGCCGCTGTCGTCCACCGCGGCGTTCTGCTTCGGCGTCCACTGCGCGCTGCTGCTCGGCGGCCCGCTGGTCCTGACGGCGAAGTGGGACCCGCCGTCCGTCGTCACCCGGCTGGCCGAGACCGGCGCCCGCTGGACAATGTGCGTCCCGACGATGGCGCTGCAGCTGGCGGCCGCGGGCGCGGTGCCGGGCCTGCGGTCGATCACGGTGGGCGGCGGGCCGATGGACCGCGTCGCCCTCGAACGCGCGGAAACCGCGCTGGGCACCAGGATCCTGCGCGTCTTCGGGATGTCCGAATGCCTCGGGCACACCTCGCCGTCGCCGTCGGAGCCCGCCGACGTCCGGCTCGGCCACGACGGGCGGCCGTTCCCCGGGACGGAACTGCGGGCCGTCTCCGCCGAAGGCGCCGTGCTCGGGCCCGGGGAGACCGGCCGCGCGCAGGTGCGCGGGCCGTCGCTGTTCCTCGGCTACGCCCGCGGCGGCCGCGTCGAACCGCCGGAGCTGACCGGGGACGGGTTCTTCCCGACCGGCGACCTCATCGTGTCCGATGTGGACGGACTGGTGACGATCATGGGCCGGGAGAAGGACGTCATCATCCGCGGCGGCCGCAACCTCGACGTCACCGAGATCGAGCGCGCGGTCGCCGGCTACGAGCGGCTGGCGCAGGCGTGCGTGGTGCCGGTCCGCGACGACGTCCTCGGGGAACGGGTGGCGCTGCTCGCCGTCCCGCGCGGCGACGCGCCCGTCGAGCTCGGCGACGTCACCGGCTACCTGCGCGACGCCGGGCTGGCCAAGACCAAGTGGCCGGAGTTCGTGTACCTGGTGGACGCGCTGCCGCAGACGAAGGTCGGCAAACTCGACCGCGCGGGCGCGCGCGAGCTCGCCGAGGGCCTGCACACGGGGGTTTCGTGAGCCTCGACCGCGGCCGGTGGGCCACCGGCGGCCCGGAGCCGGTGGCGCCCGGCGTCCACCGGATCCCGCTGCCGCTGCCGAACGACGGCCTGCGGGCGATCAACGTCTACCTGCTGGAGGAGCCGGACGGGCTGGTCCTGATCGACGCGGGCTGGTCGATCCCGGAGTCCCTGGCGGTGCTCGCGGACGCACTGGCCGGGCTGGGGCACCGGCTCGAGCGGGTCACCGACGTCTACGTCACCCACAGCCACCGCGACCACTACACGCAGGCCGTCGAGCTCCGCCGCCGGTTCGGGACGCGGGTGCACCTGGGCGCGGGGGAGCGGCCGGGGCTGGAGCTGCTGCTTTCCCTCCGCACCGACGTCCCGGTGACGTCGCTGGACGTCCTCCGCCGCGGCGGCGCGCCGGACCTGGCCGCGCGGATGGCGCAGGGGTACGGCGAGTTCGACCCGTCCGGCTGGGAGCCGCCGGACCGCTGGCTCGACGCGGGCACGGTGCCCCTCCGGCACCCCCTGCGGGTGATCCCGACGCCCGGCCACACCCGCGGGCACGTGGTGTACCGCGACGAATCCCGCGGCCTGCTGTTCTCCGGCGACCACGTGCTGCCGCACATCACGCCGTCGATCGGCTTCGAGCTGGGCGAGCCGGGCCTGCCCCTCGGCGACTACCTGGGTTCGCTGGAGCTGATGACGACGTTCCCGGACACGCGGCTGCTGCCCGCGCACGGCCCGGTGGCGGCGAGCACGCACGCGCGCGCGGCGGAGCTCCTGGACCACCACGACAAGCGCCTCGCTGAGACGGAGGCCGCCCTCGGCGCGGGCGCCCGGACGGGTGTCGCCGTGGCCGGCCTCCTGACGTGGACGAGACGGGCGGTCGCGTTCGGCGACCTGAACGACTTCAACCGGATGCTGGCGGTGAACGAGACAGTGGCGCACCTCGACGTCCTGGTGGCCCGCGGCCGGGCCACGGTGTCCGAAGCAGACGGTGTGGCCCAGTACTCGTGAGTGGTAAGGCGAGTTCTAACTCGCCTCACCACTCACGAGGGTCAGCGGGCGGTCCAGCCGCCGTCCACGTACAGTTCCGAGCCCGTCACGAAGCTCGCGTCCTCCGACGCCAGGAACGCCACCGCGCCCGCCACTTCGTCCGTGCGGCCGAGGCGGCCGAGCGGGGTGCCGTCCACCATCGCCGTGTGGCGGGGCGTGCCCTCCTCCCAGAGCTTCCGGGACAACGGCGTCTCGATGAAGCCGGGGTGGACCGAGTTGACGCGCACCCCGCGCCTGCCCCAGTGCAACGCCGCGTTCTTGGTCATCAGCCGGACCGCGCCCTTCGCCGCGTGGTAGGAGAAGTGGGTGCCGAACCCGCCGACCGTGCCGAAGATCGACGCGATGTTGACGATCGAGCCGCCGCCCGCGCGTTCGATCGCCGCGCCCGCGTGCTTCATGCCCAGCCAGACCCCGCGCTGGCTGACGGCGATCACCTTTTCCCAGCCCGCCAGGGTTTCCGTCTCGACCGTCGCCGGTTCGCCGATGCCCGCGTTGTTCACCAGGATCGTCAGCCCGTCCAGCTCCGCGACTGCCGACTGCCAGGCCGCTTCCGACGTGACGTCGAGCGGGAGGGCGAGCGCATCGGGCAGGTCGGCCGCCAGGGCCTCACACCTCGCAGCGTCGACGTCGGTGACGACGACCCGCGCGCCTTCGCCGGCCAGCCGGCGCGTGATCGCCTCGCCGATACCGCCCGTCGCGCCGGTGACGAGCGCGAGTTTTCCCGGCAACCGCATGGATCCTCCTAGGTGAGCAGGTCGAGGCCGGCTTCGACCAGCCGCGGCACGGCCGGCCCGACGTCGTCGTAGCCGTCGCCGACGGACTGCCCGGCCCGGTGGCGGGCGTGGATGCCTTCGGCGATGACGGCGAGCTTGAACCAGCCGAGAGCCTGGTAGAACGGCAGTTCGGCGAGGTCGCGGCCGCTGCGCCGGGCGTACTCCCCGGCGAGGTCCGCCGCGGCGGGGAACCCGGGGTGCGCGGTCGGGACGTGCCGGACGCCGAGCACGGGCGCCACCCGCGGGTCCCAGTACACGAGCAGCAGGCCGAGGTCGGTGAGCGGATCGCCGAGGGCGGCCAGCTCCCAGTCGACGATCGCCGCGATCCCCGCGTCCGGGCCGAGGATCGTGTTGTCCCAGCGGTAGTCGCCGTGCACCAGCGCGGCCCCGCTCTCTGCGGGCGCCGCCTTGACGAGCCGCCCGTGCAGCTCGTCTATTGTGGACAGCTCGCGCGTCGCGACCCGGTCCCACTGGCCGCGCCACCGCCGGAGCTGGCGGCCGAGGAATCCTTCGGGGCGCCCGAACTCGCCGAGGCCGATCTCCGCGGGGACGAGGGCGTGCAGCTTCACCAGCTCGCCGACGAGCGCGCTCGCGTACCGGCCGAAGTCGACGTCCGGCAGGGCGGCGCCGTCGCGCAGCACCGGTCCGTCCACATGTGACACGACGGTGAAGGGTGCCCCGAGTACCGAAGGGTCCGTGCACGAGACGACGGTGCGGGGGACCGGGACGCCGGTCGGCCCGAGCGCGGCCATCACCCGGAACTCGCGGCCGACGTCGTGCGCGGTCGGCGTGAGCGGCCCGAGCGGCGGGCGGCGCACCACCCAGCGGTGGGTCCCGTCGGTGACGGCGTAGGTGAGGTTGGACCGGCCGCCGTGGATCAGCTCGGCCTGCAGCCGGCCGCCGAACCCGGGGACCTCGCGCTCGAAGTAGCGCCGCAGGGCGTCGGTGTTCACCGGAGCGCCGCGCGCGCCTTGACCGCCCGCCTGGCGATCGCCCACCGGTGCGTCTCCGACGGGCCGTCGTAGATCCGGAACGGCCGGACTTCCCGGTACAGCCGGGAAAGCGGGGCGTCCGCGGAAACCCCGAGTGCGCCGCAGATCTGCACCGCGCGGTCGACCACCCGGTGCACGGCCTCGGCGGCGAACGTCTTGGCGATCGACGTGTGCTGCGCGCCGGGACGTCCCTCGTCGAGCTCCGTGCAGGCCCGCCACACCAGCGCGCGAGCCGCCTCGATGTCGATCTCGGAGTCGGCGATCAGCTGCTGCACCATGCCGAGCTCGGCGAGCGGGCGCCCGAACGCGGACCGGCTCGCGGCGCGGTCGAGGGCGACGTCCTGCGCCCGGCGCGCGATCCCCAGCCACCGCATGCAGTGCGTCAGCCGCGCGGGCCCGAGCCGGACCTGGGCGTAGTCGAAGCCGCGGTCGACCTCGCCGAGCACGGCGTCGTCGCCGACCTCGCAGGCGTGGAAGGCGATTTCGCTGTGGCCGCCGAACAGTCCCTCGTCGAGGGTGGCGATGTTCCGGACGATCTCCATCCCCGGGTTGCCGGCGTCGACGAGGAACATCGTCGCGCCGCCCGGGTCGCCGGGTGCGCCGCTCGTGCGGGCCATGCAGATCGCGAACGCCGCCCCGTCGGCGCCGCTGATGAACCACTTCCGGCCGTCGATCCGCCAGCCGCCGGGTACCCGGGTCGCCGTCGTGGCCAGCGCGCGCGGATCCGAGCCGGCGCCCGGGGCCGGCTCGGTCATGGCGAAACAGGACCGCACGTCCCCGGCGGCGAGCGGGGCGAGGTACCGGCGCCGCTGGCGGTCGTCGGCGACCTTGGCCAGCAGGTGCATGTTCCCCTCGTCGGGCGCGGCGATGTTCAGCGCGAGCGGCCCGAGCAGCGAGTACCCGGCGGCCTCGAACACCACGGCCTGGCCACGCAGGTCGAGGCCGGCGCCACCCCATTCCGGCGCGACGTGCGGGGCGAAGATCCCGGCGTCGCGCGCGGCCTGCTGCAACCGCCGCCGGAGGTCTTCCGGCCCGTCGTGCAGCACGCCGTCGCAGGCATACTCCGCGGGGAGCACGGTCTCCCGGACGAAACCGCGGACGCACTCGGCGAGCTCGTCGACACTGATCGGCACCGGCGCCTCCTCTGGCTAATGACTGTTAGCCATAAGACCGCGGGGTTTGATCCGAAGTCAAGACAATGTGGCTAATCAGCGCTAGCCTGACGGCATGAAGGTGGAACGCCCCCATCGCCCCGGCGACGTCACGGCCGGCCTCCCGGCCGACCGCGCCGCGGCCATCCGCCTGGCGGCCCTGCGGCTGTTCGCCGCCCAGGGCTACCGGGCGACGACGATGGCCGACATCGGCGCGGCGGTCGGCATCCGCGGGCCCAGCCTGTACAAGCACGTGTCGGGAAAGCAGGTACTGCTGGCGGAGATCATGCTCGGCACGATGGACACCCTCCTGGCCATGCACGCCGAAGCGGTCGACGGCGTGACGGACGTGACGGAACGCCTCCGCCGCGCGGCCGAGGCGCACGTCCGCTACCACGCCCGGCATCGCTTGGAGGCGTTCGTGGGCAACCGCGAGATCGGCAGCCTCGACCAACCGGACCGGGTCCTCCGCCGGCGCAGCGCGTACGAGCGCGGGTTCCGCGAGCTGATCGAGCGCGGCGTGGCGGAGGGCGTGTTCACCGTCCGGTCGGCCCGGCTGGCGTCGTACTCGATCCTGGACATGGGCATGGGCGTGTCGAACTGGTTCCACGACAGCGGCGAGTTTTCGGTCGACCAGCTGGCGTACCAGTACGGCGACCTGGCGCTGCGGATCGTCGGACGCTAGGGCAGCGCCGACCCCGGTGAAGGCCGTGTTCACCGGCTGGCGCCAGAAACGATCCGTCAGCCGACCGGGAACTTCACCGCGGTCAGCTCCTCCGAAACCGCCCAGAGCCGTCGCTGCACCGCGGCGTCGTAAGACTGCGCGCTGGACGCGACCACCTGCGGGCGCCCCCGGTAGCCACCCGGGCCGGCCGGGCCGTAGTACTGGCCGCCAAGCGCCGCCGGGTCCGTGGCCGCGCGCAGGATCGGGAGTGCGCCGCGCTCCGAGCTCTGGGTGAACAGCGGGGCCACCACGGGGAACAGCGCACGGGCCACCGCCGGGGAGTTCCTCATCAGCTCCGTGCGGGCCACGCCGGGGTGGGCGGCGATCGATGCCGTCGTGCCGTGCGGGGCGAGGCGGCGCTGCAGTTCGTAGGCGAACATCAAGTTGGCCAGCTTGGCCTGCCCGTACGCCGCGACGCGGTCGTAGGAGTTCTCCCACTGCAGGTCGTCGAAGTGGATCGCCGCGCGGATGCGGTGGGCGATGCTGGTGACCGTCACCACCCGGGAGCCCTCGACCGGCAGCAGCAGGTCCAGCAGCAGGCCGGTGAACGCGAAGTGCCCGAGGTGGTTCGTGCCGAACTGCAGCTCGAAGCCGTCGCGGGTGGTCTGGCGCGGCGGGTACATCACGCCGGCGTTGTTGACCAGCAGGTCGACCTTCGGCAGCGTGGCGTGCAGGTCGGCCGCCGCGGACCGGACGGACTCCAGCGACGACAGGTCCAGCTCCTGCACGGTCACGTCGGCGTTCGCGCCCAGCCGTGCGGCCGCCTGCTTGCCCTTGCCGACGTCGCGGACGGCGAGCACCACCGTCGCGCCGCGCTCGGCCAGCACCTTCGCCGTGTCGAAGCCGAGGCCGGTGTTGGCGCCGGTGATCACGGCCACGCGGCCGCGCTGGCTCGGGACGTCGCGCTCGGTCCAGTTCTCGCTCATGGCAGTCCTCCTGGGTCACGGCCCTTTCGGACCGCCGGTCTGTTATGCCTCCGACGTTAAGGAACCGTCGGTCTGCTGTCAAGAGACTGCCGGTCTCCAATCTGGCGGCGGGGGCGTTACGCTGGTCTCATGACGTTCCAGCGGGCGCGCAGCGCGGAGCAGCGGGAGGAGCGGCGCCGCACGATCCTCGACACGGCGCTGAAGATGCTCGACGAGATGCCGGTGGCCGAGGTGAGCCTCAACGAGCTCAGCCGCCGGGTCGGGCTGGCCAAGTCGAACGTCCTGCGCTACTTCGAATCCCGCGAGGCCGTGCTGCTGGAGCTGCTGGACCGCGCGCTGCGGGACTGGCTGGCCGAGGTCGCCGAGGAACTGGCCGCGGGGGTCGACCCGGACCGCACGGCACCGGAGCGGGCCGAGGCGTTCGCGGCGGTGGTCGCCCGCTCCCTGGCCCGCCGCACGGTGTTGTGCGACCTCATCGGCGCGCAGGCGGCCGTCCTGGAGCACAACGTGTCCACCGACGTCGTCGTGCGGTTCAAGCGGTCGGCGGTCGGCGGTCTGGAGACGATGGCCGAGTTCCTCCACCGCGCGGTGCCGGAAGTCGGCGGTGAGGCGACGTCGGTGTGCCTGCTGGCCATGATCCTGACCGGCGGGCTGTGGACGCACAGCCGCCCGTCACCCAGTGCCCAGGCGGCCTACGCGGCGGATCCGGCGCTATGGACATGAAGCTCGAAGTCGTCGTCCTGCCCGTCACCGACGTCGACCGCACCAAGCACTTCTACAAGACCCTCGGCTGGCGCGAAGACGCCGACCTCACCTTCGCCACCTCCCGCGTCGTGCAGCTGACCCCGCCCGGATCGGCCACCTCGATCCACTTCGGGTCCGGCATCACCGACGCCACCCCGGGGTCGGTGCGGGGCACCTACCTGGTCGTCGACGACATCGACGCCGCCCGCAAGGAGCTCGCCGGGTTCGGCGTGGAGGTCAGCGAGGTGTTCCACCGCGACCAGACCGGCGCGTTCGCCCCGGGTGTGCACCCCGACCACGGCACCTACGGGTCGTTCGCGTCCTTCAGCGACCCCGACGGCAACACCTGGCTGCTGCAGGAGATCACCACTCGTTTCCCTGGCCGCGTGACCGGCGCCACCTACGGCTCGACGCAGCAGCTGGAGCAAGCCCTGCGCGACGCCGCGGCCGCCCACGGCGAACACGAAAAGGAAACCGGG
>NZ_JNYY01000031.1 GCF_000716785.1 Amycolatopsis vancoresmycina | reverse complement strand
AAGACCGGGCCTCTGCTGGTTGTGATCATGATGTGGTGTCTAGATCACTAGCAGAGGCCCGACCCATACCCACAGACGGCATCAAAAACAGGCTCTTAGGATTCCGGGGTACACGTGGGCGGCGCCACAGCGCGCGATTGCGCTGTCCGCGCAAGGTTTTCGGCTACGTTGGTACCGGTCGGCCGCCCGGCCTGGCATGCTGACCGGATCTCGTCGGCCACATCGGAGAATGGTGGATGCTCGTGGAAAGTCGCCGGATCCGCGATCGGTACCGGCTGGTCGAGCCGATCGGCGGCGGCGCGATGGGCACGGTGTGGCGGGCGCAGGACGAAAAGCTCGACCGCACGGTGGCGATCAAGGAACTGCTGCTGCCGCACGACCACGACGAGCAACGCACCCAGGAAGCGAAGAACCGCGCGATGCGCGAGGCGCGGATCGCCGCGCGGCTGCAGCATTCCCACGCGATCACCGTGTTCGCCGTCCTCGAGGAGGAGGACCGGCCGTGGCTGGTGATGGAGTACCTGCCGTCGAAGAGCCTCGCCCTCGTGCTCGGCGAGCAGCCGGCCACGGTGGACGACGCCATCCGCGTCGGCGTGCAGATCAGCTCGGCGCTGGCCGGCGCGCACCGCGCCGGGGTCGTGCACCGCGACGTGAAGCCGGCCAACATCCTGGTCGCCGAGGACGGCACGGCGAAGATCACCGACTTCGGCATCTCCCGCGCGATCGGTGACGTCAAGCTGACCGCCACCGGCGAGATCGCCGGCACGCCCGCCTACCTCGCGCCTGAGGTGGCCCGCGGCGAGGAGGCCGACTTCGCCGCCGACGTCTTCTCGCTCGGCGCCACGCTGTACGCCGCCGTCGAGGGGCAGTCGCCGTACGGCACCGCCGACAACCCGATCGCGTTGCTCTACAAGGCGTCCAGCGGCGAGGTCGTGCCGCCGGAGAAGGCGGGCCGGTTGACGCCGCTGCTGCTGCGGATGCTCGCCACCGAGCCGGCCGAGCGGCCGTCGATGGACGAGGTCGAGCAGGAGCTGATCGCCCTGCTGCCGGACGCGGAGCCCGGGGATTCGGTGCTCGCCGCGACGGTCCCCGAAACCGAGCCCCCGGCGGTGCCGCCGGTGCCGGCCGCGGTCACCGTGCCTGCGGGCGAGGTCACCGCGGTGTCGCCGGGCGCGCGCAAGGGCCTGATCGCCGTCGGGGCGGGCGCGGCGCTGCTGTGCGTCGCGGTCGTCGTGGCGATCCTGCTGGTCGTGCGGCAGAAGGCCCCGGACGGCAACGTCGCCGCGCCGCCGCCGGCGTCGTCCACGCCGTCCACGTCGGCTTCCGCGGCCCCCTCGACCCCGCCGTCGACGCCCGCGCCCTCCTCGCCGCCGACGTCGGCGTCCTCGGTCCCGCCGACCTCACCGACGGTGTCGACCGTGGCTTCGTCGAAGACTGCCGTCGACGCCCTCACCGCCTACTACGGGCTGCTGCCGAGCAACCCGGCGGCGGCGTGGAACCTGCTCACGGACCGGTTCAAGGCTTCCCGCCACCAGACGTTCGAGACGTACAAGAACTTCTGGGGGAGGTACCGGTCGGTCACCGTGAGCAACCCCCGGGAGGCCGGCCCCGGCCGGGTCGCCGCGACCATCGCCTACGACGGCGGGAACGTCGAGAACGACACCTTCACGCTGGTTCAGGACGGCGGCGTCTGGAAGATCGACGCACAGAACTGAACCTTCCCGGGCCGGGGTGCGTGTGACGTATGAGCCGTCACCGCCGTCGACCCACGCTGGAGGTAGCTGTGCCCGTTCCCACCGCCTTGCTCCGGCGCGCGCGATGAGGCCCGCCGACCCGATGGTGTTCATCCTCCCGGCCGCCCCGCCGGGCAGTGACACCTACGACAAGCGGATGTGCCAGAACCTCCCCGCCGTCGGCCAGCCGGTGCTGGAGCTGCCGATCGCCGGCGACTGGCCGGAGCCGGACGCGACGTCGAGACGCAGACTGGCGCGGTCCCTCGCCGCGCTGCCGGACCGGACGGTCGTGCTGCTCGACGGCGCGATCGCGTCTGGCGTGCCCGAGATCGTCGTCCCGCACGCGCGGCGCCTGCGCCTGGCCGTGCTGGTCCACCAGGCCCTCGCCGACGAGCCCGGCCTCGACCCGGCGCACGCCGCGGAGCTGGACGCGTGCGAACGCGAGACGCTGCGGATGGCCGGGATGGTCGTCGCGACCAGCTCCTGGCTCGCCCGGGTGCTGATCGACCGCCACGACCTGGACCCGGGCCGCGTCTACGTCGCCAAGCCGGGCACCGACGCGGCCCCGCTCGCGGCGGGCGCGGACGGCGTGTCCCGGCTGCTGTGCGTGGGGGACGTGACCCGGCGCAACGGCCAGGACGTGCTGGTCCAGGCCCTCGGCGAGGTCGACCACCTGGCCCTGTCGTGCGTCTTCGCGGGCTCGGTGCAGGCGGACCCGGCGTACGTCGACGAGCTCGGCTGGTCGATCGAGCGCCTCGGCCTCGGCAACCGCATCACGCTGGCCGGCGACGCGGTCGACCTCGGCGCGGCCTACAACGCGGCGGACCTCCTGGTGATCCCGGCGCGCGCGGCGACGTCCGGCATGTTCGTGGCCCAGGCGCTGGCCCGGGGCATCCCGGTACTGGCCACCGAGGTGGGCGGGGTGTACGACGCCCTCGGCGTCGACGCGGACGGCGAGATGCCGGGCCTGCTGGTCGAACCGGACGACCCGTACGCACTGGCGGACGCCCTGCACCGCTGGTACGCGGACCCCGAGCTGCGCCGGTCGTTGCGCACGGCGGCCCTCGGGCGCGGCAGCGCGCTGGAGGAGTGGGACGTGGCGGCGCGGAGGTTGACGCACGTGTTGTCACGGCTGGCGTCCGAACCGCGGATCGTCGCTTGACGGTCTTGCCGGGGTGCTGAGATTCCACGACCCTGGCCCGATGCCCTTCAACCGGTCGGGGACCGACAACCGCGATTTCGACCGAGGCTTGCTCGAGATCGCCGGCCGTGAGGCGGATCGGCCGCTACGGGAATCGATTCTCGGGTTCCGCGACCTCGTCGCGAACGCGATGGACTGGTGCAACACCCGCAAGAAGCGGTTCCGCCGGCGTGCCTCCGTCGTCCGGGTGGCCGCGCTTGTGCTCACCGCGGCCTCGACCGTCGTGCTCGGGATCCAGGACATCCCGGCTCGGGCCTCGATCGCCCTGCCGATGGTGGCGCTGGTCACGGTGCTCGGCGGGCTGGAGACGTTCTTCAACTGGCGGTCGCGGTGGGTGCTGATGGAGGAAACGCGGTACCGGCTGAACCAGCTGCGTGACGAAGTGGACTACTACTTCGTCACGACACCGACGACCGAGTTGAGCCGTGACCGGCTCGACGAGTTCTTCCACCAGCACCAGGTCATCTGGGATGACTCGAGCCGCAGCTGGCTCGAGTTCCGCCACCAGGACCGCCCGCCGCAGCCGGCGAACCGAACCGTCACACCAGGGTGAGCGCGTAGACCTCCACCCGCGGATCGTTCGGCAGGCTCACCGACTGCACGGTCTTCCCGCCGTCCAGCTGAGCCGAGATCCCGAACAACCGGACCGGCGGCCCGTCGATCCCGCTGCCCGCCTTGATCCGGTGCGGCATCTCCAGCAGCACCGGGCTTCCGGAGCCCGCCCAGTCGCCGAAGGTCAGCGCCAGGTCCGCGCTCGTCCCGTCGGTGTAGTGCGCGGTCACCGTCGTCGACACCGGGCCGTTGTGCGAGGCACCGACGACGCGAAGCGCCGTGTGCTGACCGGCCGGGAGCAGCAGCGACTGCCCGCGGGCCTCCACGAAGTTGGGCGCGGTCCCCGAAGCGTCCGGCGCCGCGTACGTGACGCCGTCCCAGGTCACCGGGCCGGCCGGGGGCAGCAGGTCAGCGTCGTAACTCCAGCCGCCGCCGTCGAAGTTGCCCTGGTCGGACGCGGCCACCGTGGCCGTGCCGTCGTGGTTGCGGTCGCGGGCCAGGTCGACCGCGCACTGCGGACCGGACGTGACGCACGCCGACGGCGTCCGGACCTCGATCGTCGCCGAGCGGGTCACCGTGTTCGGGCCGGACACCTGCACCTGCACCGGGTACGTCCCGAGGGCCGCGTTCGCCGGCACGTTCACCGTGATCGGCACGGACTGCTGCACCGGCAGCCGTCCGGACCAGACCAGGAGCACCGGCTGGACCCGCGTCTTCCACGGCGAGGTCACCGAAACCGTCACCGGCTGCAACCCCGGGTTCTGCGCCACCACGTCCAGGTCGAGGTGCACCTGCTGGGCCGTGCCGGCCGGGATCACCACCGACGCCTGCCGCAGCGAAGCGTCGACGTGCCGCCGCTGGTCACCCGGCGCGTTGTTCACCGAAGGCGGCGCCGCAGCCGCCGACGTCCCCCACGCGGACGGCTTCGACCCGAGCTTGTGCGACAGCGTCCCGCCGTGCGCCAGCGACGACCAGTCCAGCGACGTCTGCCGGACGTCCCGGCCGTTGAGCGCCACGCTCTGGATGTACCGGTTCGCGTCGCTCGCGCCCGGCGCCGACACCGTCAGCGTCCCGCCCTGCGACCGGCCGTACTGTCCGATCCGGACGGTCGCCGACTCGAACTGCGGGCTCGACACGGCGAGGAAGTTCGCGCCGCTCATCGTCGGGTACAGCCCGAGCGACGAGAAGACGTACCAGGCAGACATCGTGCCGAGGTCGTCGTTGCCGGTCATGCCGTCGGGGCCGGTGGTGAACAGCGTCATCGCCGCGCGGACGACGGTCGCCGTCTTCGCCGGGGCGCCGACCCAGTTGTACATGTAGGGCGCGAGCAGGTCGGGCTCGTTGTTCGGGTTGTAGGTCGCTTTGCCGTAGTAGTCGTACGGGCTGGCGATCCAGTCCTTCCGCGCGGTGCCCGCCGGGTCCTTCAGCAGGTTGCCGTAGGCGAAGAAGGAGTCGAGGCGCTTCTCGGTCGCCGACCGGCCGCCCATCAGGCCGACGAGCCCGGCCGGGTCCTGCGGCACGAGCCACTGGTACTGGTAGGCGCCGCCTTCGTGGAACTGGTGGTCGGCGTCGACCGGGTTGTACGGCGTGAGGAACGTGCCCTCGGTGGTGCGCGGGCGGAACGCTTGCGTCGAGGAGTCCCACAGGTTGCGGTACCACTGGCCGCGGCCGGCGAACATCCGCGCGTCGGCCTGGTGGCCCAGACCACGGGCCATCAGCGCGAGGGACGCGTCCGCGGCGGCGTACTCCATGGTCGCCGACGCCGGGTGCTCGCAGTCGTTGTCGCCACCCTTGGCCGCGCAGTCCTTGCCCAGTTCGAGGCCGCTCGGGATGTACCCGCGGTCGTTGTAGTAGTTGACGCCGGAGCGGCCGTTGTACGGCGAGTCGGCCGGTGGCGTGCTCGTCGCGTTCTTCTTGAGCAGCGCGTACGCCTCTTCTTCGTGCCCGGCGAGCAGGCCCTTCGACCACGCTTCGACGAGGAACGGCGTCACCGGGTCGCCGGTCATGATGTTCGTTTCGCTCTCGGCCAGCGCCCACCGCGGCAGCCACCCGCCGTCGCGGCCGATGGCGACGACCGACAGGGCGACGTCCCGCGCGACCTGCGGTTCCAGCATCTCCAGGAGCTGGTTCTGCGGCCGGTAGGTGTCCCACAGCGAGAAGTTCTGGTACGGCGTGTAGCCGCTCGCGGTGTGCACCTTGCCGTCGAAGCCGGTGTACGCGCCGTCGGTGTCGCCGGCCAGGTTCGGGTGCAGCTGCGCGTGGTAGAGCGCGGTGTAGAACGCCGTCTGGCGCTCGGTCGTGCCGCCGCCGATCTTGATCGCGCCCAGCTTGTCGACCCACTGCTGGTGCAACGCGGCGCGCGTGGCGTCGAAGTCGTAGTCCGACGTCTCCGCGGCGAGGTTCTTCCGGGCGCCGTCGAGACCGGTGTAGGACAGGCCGACCTTGAGCACGACGTCGTGGTCGGTGGTCGCGTCGAAGCTGGCCCAGGCGCCGTTGCCGCCGGTGCCCGCGGCGTCGCGGCTGCCCGGCGTGCGCGCGGAGCCGCGCCAAGTGCCGAACGAGCTGAACGGCCGGTCGAAGGTCGCGGTGAAGTAGACGGTGTGCTCGTCGTGGCCGGCGCAGAAGCCGCCCGCCTTGACCCGCCCTTCGAGCGTCCGGTCGCCGACGACGTGGATCTCGGAGTCCTTGACGGACTGGTTGGCCTGGCCGGTGTTGAACAGGACGTTCGCCTGCCCGGTCGACGGGAACGTGTAGCGCTGCCAGCCGGTGCGCGCGGTCGCCGTCAGCTCGGCGTTGATCCCGTATTTCTGCAGGCCGACGCGGTAGTAGCCGGGTTCGGCGTGCTCGTCGGCGTGGCTGTAGGCGGACTTGTAGGCGTCCTTGTCAACGTTGTCGACGGAGCCGGTCGTCGGCATGACCGGCAGTTCGCCCATCACGCCGCAGCCGACGCCGGACAGGTGCGTCTGGCTGAAGCCGTAGATCGCGTTCTGCAGGTAGTCGTACCCGCCCTGCCCGCCGGTGTCCGGGCTGACCTGCACCATCCCGAACGGCGCACTGGCGCCGGGGAACGTGTTGCCGAAGTTCTGCGTGCCGACGAACGGGTTGACCAGGCTCACCGGATCGACCGGTGCGGCGGCGTGTGCGGTGGCCTGGCTCGTGGCGGCGACCACGAGCCCGGCGGCCGCGGCGGCGACCAGCCGTCTGCTTTGCGACCCCATGGGGCGCACCTCCCAGTGGTGACAACGTTGTCAGAGGCGGACTGTCCAGCAGCCTTTCACATCGGCGCCCCCGTTGGGAAGGCGGCAACCAGGTCAAGCCGTTGTCATAGCCCGCCGAAGCAGCTTCGCGGCGGCTTCGACACCGGTGTCGGCGAGGTTGCCGTAGCCGAGGACGAGCGCGGGCGCACCGGGCGTGGTCCGGTAGCCGTCGAGGTCGGCCACCTTCACTCCGGCCGCCTTCGCCGCACCGGCGACGGCCGCGGCGTCCCGGTCGAGGTGGAGGACCAGGTGCAGCCCGGCCGCGACCCCGGACAGCCGCGCCGGCCCGAGCGCTGCGACGAGCTTGTCGCGCCGCGCCCGGTAGCGCAGCCGCGCGGCCCGCAGGTGCCGGTCGTAGCCGCCGCTTTCGACGAACCCGGCGAGCGCGAGCTGGTCGACCACGGGCGGCGGGTGCGCCCGGACTGTCCACTGTGGAGGAAGCAGCACCCAGCCGAGCCCGAGCGCGGGGCTGAGCGTCTTGCTGACCGAGCCGAAGAGCGCGACCCGCCCCGGGTCGGTGCCCTGGACGGTGCCGACGGGCCGCCGGTCGTACCGGAACTCGGCGTCGTAGTCGTCTTCGAGGATCAGCCCGTCGACGTCCCGCGCCCAGCCGAGCAGTTCGGCCCGCCGCCGCGGCGAAAGGACGGAACCGGTGGGGAACTGGTGCGCGGGCGTGACGAGCACCGCGCGGACGCCCGCCGGGATCCGCCCGGCGTCGATGCCTTCGTCGTCGACCGGCACCGGCTCGACGGTCATCCCGGCGCCTTCGGCCGCCCGCCGCAACCGCGTCCACCCGGGATCCTCGACGGCCAGCCGCGTGTGACCGCGCTCGACCAGGGCGCGGCAGACGCTGGTCACGCCGTCGGTGACGCCGCCGCAGACCAGCACGGTGCCGGGCGCGGCGCCGCGGACGCGCCGGAGGTAGTCGCCCAGGATCCGCCGCAGCCGGGGGTGGCCGCCCGGCTCGGGCAGCCCGAAGTCGGTGTGCGGCGTGGTCGCGAGGACCTCCCGCACCGCCTCCGCCCACGGCCGGCGGGGGAAGTTCCGCAGGTCGGGCAGGCCGGGAGCGAGGTCGTACCGCGGCGGCGCCGCGCGCGCCGGTTCCTTCGCGGCCACCGCGCCGCCCATCGGCCGGACCCGGGTGGCCGACCCGGTGTGCCCGGCCAGGTACCCCTCGGCGACGAGCTGGGCGTAGGCCTGCGTGACGACCCACCGCGAGCACCCGAGGTCGGCCGCGAGCCGGCGGCTCGGCGGGACGGCGCCGGTCAGGACGCCGTCCCGGATCGCCCGGCGCAGGGCCCTGGCCAGCTGTTCGTGCTTCGGCCCCGGCCCGGCCGGTGCCAGCAGCACACCCCAATCGGTCTGTGATCCAGCCACGGAATTGGACTGTAGTACCGGACCGATCCGGGCCTAGCGTGGCCGGTATGAAGACGGTGGAACTGGGCCGGACCGGCCAGTACGTGAGCCAGGTTTCCCTGGGCTGCATGACGATGGGCACGTCGACCGGCGAGCAGGTGTCGGCGCGCATCCTGGACGCGTACCTCGACGTCGGCGGCGACTTCCTGGACACGGCGAACTGCTACGCCTGGTGGGCGGGCGAGCGGTTTTCCGGCGGTGAAAGCGAAACCCTGCTGGGCAAGCTGTTGCGCGGCCGGCGCGACCGGGTGTTCCTGGCGACGAAGGTGGCGGCGGGCATCACGGACCTCCCCGCCGCTCGCGCGGCCTCCCGACCGGACGGCACGACGGACTGGGAAGCGCGGGAACGCACGTACGAAGGCGCGAGTGCCGCGGTGATCGAGCGCGAGGCGGAGGCGAGCCTGCGGCGCCTCGGCACCGACCACATCGACCTCTACTACGTCCACGTCGACGACCGGCGTACCCCGCTCGAAGAGACACTGTCCGCTTTGGACGGACTGGTCCGCTCCGGCAAGGTGCGGTACATCGGCTGGAGCAACGTCCGGACCTGGCGCCTGGAGCGCATCCGCTCACTGGCGCTGGCCAACGGCTGGGCGTCCCCGGTGGCGGTGCAGGTCCAGCATTCCTACCTGCGCCCGGCCGGCGCCGACGTCCCGTCGATCGCGGGCGGCGAGCTGCTGGACTGGCTGTCGCAGCACCCGGACGTCTCCCTGGCGGCGTATTCCTCGCTGCTGCGCGGGATCTACGACGACGCCGCATACCGGGAGTCGACCCAGATCTGGCGCTCATACGCGGGCCCGGACAGTGCGGCGCGCCTGGCCGCGGTATCCAAAGTGGCCTCATCGCTGGGAGTCGCCGGCAACCAGGTGGCGCTGGCGTGGCTGCTGCACCACGGCGTCATCCCGCTGATCGGCCCGCGGACCTGGGCGCACTACGAGTCGATCGCCCCGGCGTTCACCTTGGACCTCCCAGACGAGCTGCTGTCCTTACTGGACAACGCGTAGGCGGTGGCGAGCAGCGCGGCGACACTCGGCTTGTGCTCGTCGCGCCGCCGCCACGTCATGGTGACGTCGGTGGTCGCCCCCGCCAGCGGGACGGCGACCGCGCCCGCGTGCTCGACCAGGGCGGGCACGATCGCGCAGCCCAGGCCGGCGGCCACGCACCGCGCGAGAGCGGCGAGGCTGCCGACTTCGGCTTCGACGACCGGTCCGTCGATCCGGTCCAGCATCTCCCGGAAGCCGCAGCCCGGCGGCGTCGCCAGGAAGCCGACGCCGTCGAGGTCGCCGGGCCCGACTTCGTCCTGGCTCGCCAACGGGTGTCCCGGTGGGACGATGACGACGAGCGGCTCGGTGCCCAGCGACGCGCTCGCGAGGGCCGGGTCGGGCGGGGCGTCGCCGAAGGTGAAGCAGACGTCCATTTCGGACTGCCGGACGGCCTGGTAGAGCTCGCCGCGGCCGCCCTCCCGGAGCGTCACGCGCACGCGCGGCCACTTCGTCCGGTACTCGCCGAAGAGCGCCGGGATCCGGTGCGCACACAGCGTTTCCAACGCGCCGATGATCAGCTCGCCCTCGGGTTCGCCGCGGTCCTCGTCGACCGCGGCTCGGGCTTCCTCGACGAGCTCGAGCACCTGGTCCGCGTAGCCGATGAGCCGTTCCCCGGCGCCGGTGAGCCGTAGCCGCCGCCCGCGCTCGAACAGCTTCGAGCCGAGTTCCGCTTCCAGGGTCTGGATCTGCTCGGTGACGCTGGACTGCGCGTAGTGCAACTCGGCGGCGGCGCGGGTGAAGTTGAGCGTCCGCGCGACGACGCGGAAGGTGCGCAGGTGGCGCAGTTCCATGGCAGCCCCCATCGGCGTTCCCGATACCGGCCATCGTAACTGCCTGCTTCCACCGGTGTCACCGAGCGTCCAGGCTTCCTCCTGTGGCAAGACTCCTCATCGGCCTTTCGCTGGGCTACTTCCTGGTCATGCTGGACACGACGATCGTGACGGTCGCGCTCCCGGCCCTCTCGTCTTCGTTGCCGGCGCAGCAATGGATTTCCAACGGCTACACGCTGACGTTCGCGGTGTTCCTCCTGCCGGCGGGCGCGTGGTCGGACCGCTTCGGCGCCCGCCGCGTGTTCTTCCTCGGCCTGGGTTCGTTCGCGGCCTTGTCCGGTTTGTCGGCGCTCTCCTTTTCGACGTCCCTGCTGATCGCGCTCCGGGCCCTGCTCGGCGTCGCGGGCGCGTTGCTGGTGCCTTCGTCGCTGTCGCTGATCGCCGCGGCCTGGCCGGCGCCGGCCGCGCGGGCGAAGGCGATGGGCGTCTGGGCGGCGCTGAGCGGCACGGGCCTGGTGGCCGGGCCGGTGCTCGGCGGTCTCCTGACCGAGGCGTTCGGCTGGCGGGCGATCTTCCTGGTCAACGTCCCGGTGGCGGTGGTCGCCACGGCCCTGTCCCGGCCGGCGCCGTCGACGCCGCCGAGGCCGGGCCGGATGCTCCCCGCGCGCCTGTTCCGGGTGCGGGCGTTCCCGCTGGGGCTCGTGGCGGGCGCGATCGTGAACTTCGGCCTGTCCGGGGTGCTGTTCGTGCTGTCCCTGTATTTCCAGGAAACCCGCGGATATCCGCCGTCGGCGACCGGGCTGACGTTTCTTCCACTGACGATCCCGACGGCGTTCAACCCGATTCTGACCGGCCGGATGGTGGCTCGTTTCGGGCCGCGGATTCCGGCCGTATCCGGATTTCTGCTGATGGCAGGGGGCACCTTCGTGCAAGCGTGTTCGACGTCGGCGGTTCTGTCGGTGGTCGCGCTGGCGCTGCTGGGCTTCGGGGTGTCGCTGGCGATCCCCGCGCTGCTGACGGCGGTGGTCGCCGCGGCGCCGCCCGACCTGACCGGCGTGGCCGGCGGGGCCCTGAACGCGGCCCGCCAGGCGGGCGCGGTCCTCGGCGTGGCCGTCCTGGGGGCCGTGGTGGCCGGCACGACGACGTCGATCGCGCTGGTCACGGCGTCGGGACTGCTCCTGGCCGGTGCCCTGGTCGTCGCGGCGATCCCGGCGGCGGAGCCGCAGCCGGTGCGCTGAGCCGGGGCCGCGTTCCCCCCTCGGGAACGCGGCCGCCGGGTGCCTGCAGCATCCGCGCCGGGTGTGGACAGGAAGTGGACAGTGCGTGGATGCGGCGGCGGAAACGTTTCCTGTTCGTTTATGAAACAGGAAACCCCTTGTCGCCCGATGCGGCGGCGCGAATCCTCGGTGGTGGGCGCGGAAATTCTCCGAAGCGCTCAGAAATCACCGTTTCCGAGGAGGATTCGTCATGTCCAAGAAGCTGCTCAAAATCGGTGGCCCGGCGCTCGCGATCTGCGCGCTCGCGGCCCTGCCGCTGCTCGGTTCCACCGCGGCGTCCGCGGACGACAACGGCGGCGCCCCGGCCGCGGCCGTCGTCACGCCGACCCCGACGGACACCACCGACGGCAACCCCTGGCACGGTTGACGGCCCGGGCAGGTCGTGAGTGGTAAGGCGGGTTAGAACGCGCCTTACCACTCACGACCGCTCACCGGGGGCCGCAAGCGCAGCCGAGCGCCGAGCGTTCCTCGCGCACTTCGCCGGCTTCCGGCAGGTCGAGCGCGGCGAACTCGGCCTCGGCCGCGGCCCAGTGGGTGACCGCGCCCTCGTGATCGCCCATCGCGTGCAACGTCTCCGCCACTCCGCGGTGGGCACGGGCCCGGTAGGCGCGGTTGCCGCTGCCGTCGGCCAGGTCCAGGGCCGATTTGCAGGCCGTGAGCGCCTCCTGCCGGGCGCCGCGGGCCAGCGCCGTCGCGGCGCGGTCGAGGTAGAGCTGGGTGCGCAGGTCGGCGTCCGGCACGTTGGCCGCCACTTCCCTGGCCTTGTCGTGGTAGCGCACGGCTTCGGCGTACCGGCCGCGCTGCCGGTGCACGTTGCCGATGTTGTTCAGCGCGTACGCCTCGACGCAGTGGTCGCCGATGCCGGCGGCGTGCCCGTGCGCGTCCGTGTAGCTGGCCAGCGCCTCGGTCAGCAGGCCGAGCCGTTCCTGCACCGAGCCGAGGTTGTTCAACGTGTGCGCCACGCCCTGGACGTGGCCGATCTCCCGCAGCATCCGCGCGGCGGATTCGTGCTGCCGCAACGCGACTTCGAGGTGCCCGTGCAGTTCGTTGAGGTAGCCCAGCATGCTGAGCGCGTGGGCCTCGCCCCGCCGGTCCTCGGTCTGCTCGTACTTGGCCAGCGCGGCCTCCAGGTGCGCCATCGCCTGGTCGTGCCGGCCCAGTTCCATGGTCGGGATGGCGAGCGCGCAGAGCGTCGCCGCTTCGCCGCGCGGGTCACCGAGGCGGCGCCACTTGGGCAGCGCCTGGGCGGCGAGTTCCAGCGCCTCCGCGAGCTGCCCGCGGCGGTCGTGCGCGGTGGCCAGCCGCAGCAGCACGTGCGCCTGGCCGTAGTCGTTGCCCGTGTCGGCGGAGACGATCTTCCAGGCGAGTTCCAGCGTGCCGATCCAGTCCTCGAACTGGTTGGTCGTGTGCAGGTACCGCCACAGCAGCACGGCCAGCCGCCACGTGTGCTCGGGCAGCGCGTGCCCGGCGGCGTAGCGGATGGCGGCCACGAGGTTGTCGCGCTCGGCGACGATCCACCGCAGCCCGGCGTCGGCGTCGGCGAAGCGCGGCGTCACCGGGCAGAACCGGTCCGTCGTCGAGGGCAGCTGCGCACGGTCGAAGGGGTACGCGGCGGCGACCGCACCCGCCAGCGTGACGAGGTAGTAGTCGAGCAGCCGCACCAGCGCGTGCCGTGGCGCCGGCTCGACGGCGGCGAACTCCTTGAGCGGGTCGAGCATCTGGTACCGCTCGGGCGCGGCCTCCTCCAGCAGGCTGACCTCGTGCAGGTCGTCGAGCAGCAGCCGCGCTTCGGCGACGTCGCAGCCGGCCAGCGCCGCCCCGCCGGTGACGTCCACGTCCGGCCCCGGCAGGCTGCCGAGCAGCCGGAACAGGGCCCGCTGCGGCTCCCCGAGCTGGTGGAAGGACGCGCGGACGGCAGCGGTGCCGCCGTCGTCCTCGGTGCCCCACGGCCCGTTTTCCTCGAGCAGGCGCAGCAGGTGCTCCAGCGGCCACCGGTCGTGCCGCCGGAACAGCGCGGCCGCCACCCGGACGGGCATCGGCAGGTAACCGCACCGCCGGACGACCTTGGCCACCTCGGCCGCCCGGCCGCGCACCCGCGACGGCCCGATGAGCGTGTGGAACAGCTCGATCGCTTCCTCCGGCGGCAGCGGCGCGAGCCGGAGGGGCTCGCCGGTGTCGGCGTCGCCCATCCGGCGGCTGGTGATGACGGCCAGGCAGCCGTCCGCCTCGGGCAGCAGCGGCCGGATCTGCGCGGGCGACGCGGCGTTGTCCAGCACGACGAGCGTGCGCGTGCCCCAGAGCGTCGCCTGGTAGAGCGTGACCTTGCGGCCCACGGTGGCCGGGATCTGCTCGGCGGGCACGCCGAGTTCGATCAGCAGCTCGCTGAGGGCGTCGCCGACGTCGACCGGGTCGACGCCGGGGGTGAAGCCGTTCAGCCGGACCAGCAGCTGGCCGTCGGGGAACCGGCCGCGCAGCCGGTGCGCGGCCTCGACCACCAGCCCGGTCTTGCCGACCCCGGGCGCACCGCTGACCCAGACGGCGCGCCGCCCGGCCCCGGCGGCGGCCTCGATCGCGGCGATCTCCCCGGCCCGGCCGGTGAACCCGCCGGGCCGCGACGGCAGCGAGCTGGGCGGATCGCCCTGCTCGGCCCGCGCGGCGAGCTTGCGCAGCACCGGCCCGGGCGCCATCCGCAGCGCGGCGAGGGCCTCGCGGGTGCCGTGGAAGACGCGCAGGGCCGCCACCCGGTCGCCGCCGGCGAGCAGCGCGCGGATGAGCAGTTCGGCGTGCTTCTGGCTGGCCGGATCGGCCTGGACGAGCGGCCGCAGCCGGTCGCGCGCCGGGCGGTGGTCGCCGGCCTCGATCTCCAGCTCGGCCAGGTCGCCGACGACGTCGGGGTAGCTCTCGTCGGGCGAGATCACCTCGGCCCCGCCGACGCGGTCGATGTCGATGTCTTCGAGGAACTTGCCCCGCCACAGGCCGACGGCCTCGCGCAGCAGCGCGATCGCCCGGCGCGGGTCGTCGGCGCGGACGTCGGCGGCTTCGGCGCGCAGCCGGGCGAACCGCGCGGTGTCGAGCTGGTCGTCGCCGATCCGCAGCAGGTAGCCGGTCGGGGTGGTCTCGATGGTCGCGTCCCCGACGACGTCCCGCAGCCGCTTGATGTAGCTGCGCACGAGGGTGGGCTTGGCTTCGCGGTCGGCCCAGACGATTTCGGCCAGGCGGGCGGGTGTCACGGGCTTGTTGGCGTGCAGGAGCAGCACGACGAGGACGAACCGCTGCTGCTGGTCACCCAGCGGCACCGGCACGCCGTCGTGCCACGCCTCCAGCGGGCCGAGCATCCGAAACTCCACGCGGCCTCCCCGGCGTCAGCTTGCTGTCCTCTTTTCATGTCGCGCAATCGGCCGTCCGGGTTTCGCGAATCCGCATTTCTTCCACGTTCGGTGCACGCGGAGTTGGCAAGCTCTGCCGGTCGATCAGGGGTGTGAAGGAGAAACCGATATGGGGTCCGACGTGTTGCCGTGTTACGTGGCGTGCGATGTCTCGCTCTCGATGGCCGACCACTTCGACGAGCTGAACACGGGTTTGCGCGAATTCCGCGGCGCGGTCCACGCGGACGCGTCGGTGGCCGACCGCGTGTTCTGCAGCGTGGTCGGCTTCGGCGAGCGGCCGCAGGTCGTCCAGTCCCTGCTCCCGATGGACGACCTCGCCGAGCTGCCGAAACCGGGCCCGTGCGCGGGAACGAACTTCGGCCCCCTGTTCAAGTTCCTGCGCGCCGAGATCGACCGCGAGGTCTCGGCGTTGCGGCGCCACCGCGTACGCGTCCACCGCCCACTGGTGTTCTTCCTGTCCGACGGCCAGCCGACGGACCCGGTGACGTGGCCGGCGGCGTACGCGGCGTTTTCGGACCCCTCGTGGCCCTGCTGTCCCCGGGTGGTGACGTTCGGCCTCGGCGACGCGGACCGCGAGGCACTGACCCGGATCGGCACGTTCCGCAGTTACCTCGCCTGCGACGGCATCCGCATGGGAACGGCGTTGATCGCCTCGGTGATGCACGTTCTGTCCACTTCCCGTCCACCGGCCGACCGCACCCTGTCGGCGCGGGGGCTCGCAAAGGGGTTGCCATGGAAACGCACTGAGGGAGAGAACAGTGGAGCGCGCTGAGCTGGTCCGGGAGCTGAAATCGCTGCGGAAGGGCCGAGGGCTGCAGGCGAGCAGGCTCCCGGACCGGGTGGGCCCGGTGTTGCGGACGGCCTGCGCGGTCTCGGAAGCGGACGGAATGGTGGTGATCCGGGCGAAGGTGACGGCCAGGTTGTCCGAGCTGTCGACGCACCTGCCGGAGGACCTGAGGGTGGCGGTACTGGCGGCCTTCGCGATAACGGCGGAGGCCCGCCAGCCGCTGTACCAGGACAGAGTCCGGTGGGCGGCCTCGCGGGTCGACCGAGACCCGCGAACAGTGCGGCGCCGGGTGGACGAGGCAATAGAGCTCCTGGCAGAGCTGGCCGTGGGCTCGCCAGTGGCTGCTTCGCCGGGCAGCTGGCACACGGCGTCGCTGACGTTGGCGCTGGCGGAGTCGTCGCTGTTCGAGCAGCACAGAGTGGTGGCGGACCAGGACGGCCTGAGGTCGTTTTCCCTGGCCACCGGCGGGGCCGACGGGATGGTCCTGTACGGCGGAACCCTGTCCGAGGGCACGGTGGAACTGCCGCGCCCGCTGTCCAGGGGAGAGACGTGGGAGTTCGCGGCGGTGTTCAAGGCGCAGCCGGGTTCGAACCTGGTGTACGTCCCCCGTGACCGGTGCGAGGTTTTCGACCTGCGGGTGCGGTTCGGGAAGGAGGGGCCACCGGAGGTGCTGACGTTGGACGCGGCGTTTGAGCGGGATATCGCGGATCCTGGGTACCGGGGGCGGTTGGAGCGGGTGGATTCGGTGGGGGAGGTGCACCTGCAGTTCAGGCACCTCACGCCCGGGCTGGTGTACGGGGCCCGGTGGACGGAGCGGCCGTAAGCAGCTCGTGCCCGTCCCAGGTGAATCGGGCCGTCGTCACCGCATCGTCGCCGTCGGTGCCCGTGATCAGCTGGTGGATGCCGATGCCGCTCAGCTCGGAGTACACGCACCACTCGTGGTCCGACGTCAGCATGAGATCGAGGTCGAGCGCCGACAGGAGCGCGAACACCTGCCCGCGGTTGGTGGTGTCGACCCCGACGAAGACCTCGTCGAGGAGGATGACGCGGGGTGCCTGCGGCGCCGCCTGGTAATGCGCCGCGACGGCGGCGAACAACGGCAAGTGCAGCGCGATCGCCTTCTCCCCGCCCGACAGCGCACCGTGCAGCTTCCGGGTCAGCAGCTTCCAGCCTTCGCCGTTGGCCCGGTCGACCTTGACGACGAACTGGTGCCACGCGGTGTAGTCGAAGACCTGGCTGAGCTGCTGCTCCCAGCTCGTTGCGGTGTCGTCCGCCTTGGCCTGCTCGATGCGGTCCCGGAAGAACCGGTGCAGCGCCTCCCGCTCCGCGTCGGCCAGCCCGGCCGGGTCCTTGAGCAGAAGGTCACGCGCCGCTTTCGTCCCGGCAGGCAGCTCGGGTGCGACCTGCCAGACCAGCCTGACTGCCACCTTGGACGCTGTGCGTACTCGCTCCAGACGCGCGTTCATCCCGTCGACGAGCTCGTTCGCCTGCCTGATCCGGGCGGCCAGATGCCGGCGCGTATCGCCCGTGAGGGTCTGGTCGAAGAGCTGCCGCTCTCGCTCGGTGATCTCGTGCCGGCTCTGTTCGGCCTCGGCCTGCAGGATGTTCAGCAGCTCCGCGGCGCCCACCCGGAGGCCGTCGACCACCGCGGTGAAGACCTGGACGTCGTCGTCCGTCTCGAGGTCGAGGTCGGCCCGCGACTTCAACGTCTCGCGGCAGGAGTGAACGGATTCGGAAAGGCGGTGCAACGCGTCGCCGATGTTGGCGGGCGAGTGCGGAACGGCCGGCCAGGCCGCCGCCACCAGCCGTGCAGCGTCCAGCGCGGCACGGACGCCGTCCGACGCGTGGAGCGTGGCATCGAACCCGGCCTGGCCGTCGATTCCGCTGTCGGCCGCGAAAATGCCCGAGGCGAGCTGCCGGAATCGATCCGCCGCACCGTCGCGGCGGTTCGCGCTCGAGGCGTGCGCTTCGGCATCGGTCCGGTGCTGGATTTTCAGTTCACCCAATTTTCCGGCGAGCTCGGTGACCAGCTGCGTGGTCGCTCGCTGATCGCTGCTCAGCTGCAGGGACCTGTTTCGCAAGACCTCGATTTCGCCCAGCACCTCGCGATAGTCGACGCCGAACGTGCTGTCCACGGCTTCGAGCGTCGCGGCGAGGCTTTCGTGCTCTTCAGCGGCCGTTGCTGCTTCGACTTCGCGTTCGGACGCGACCGCGGCCGAACGCCGGGCCTGTTCGGTTGCGGCCCCGGCGGCGTGCCGGAAGGAGACGAGCTCGGTGTGGGCATCCAGCCAGGCGCCGGCCTGGTCCTGGTACGAAGTGGTGGCGGCAGCGAGGTTTCCGAGGGCCGCACGATCGGTCGGGACACCGTGCTCGGCGGCGACGCGACTCAGCTCGTGGAGCGCACTTGCCACCTCCCGATCGCCTGCGGCGACCTCGGCCACGCGATCACGGACGTGCTGCTCGGCGGCGTCACGTTCCGATTCACGTCGGAACGCCAGGTTCGTCGCCTCGGTCACCGCACCGTGATCGGGTCGCGTTGCCCGTTCGTGGGCGATGACTTCGCGGCGTGTCCGCAACGCGTTCAGTTCTTCGCCGAGTGAGGCGAGCAAGCCGTCGTACTCCGCGACGGACGCGGTCAGCTCGTCGATTCGGCGTTGCCGAGCTCGTTGCCGCGCGGACGTCCCGATGTAGGAAGCGTGCTCCTTTTCCCAGCTGCCGACGAGCGACCCCAGCCGCCACGACCCGTCGGCCGCGATCGCCGCGGGCGCGTCCGCGGGTAGCTGCGCACCGAAGGCGATCGACCGCAACAGTCGCTCGACGACTGCGGCCTCGACGCCCGCGTCGCGTTCGGCAACCAGGACATCGCCGAGCGAGCGGCCGTCGACCGGGGGAAGGGCGCCGGGATCCGCGAACACGTCGTGACCGGCGATCTGGCCGCGCGGGCCGACCCAGGCATCCAGCAGGCCGCTTCCTTCGAGCGCTGCCTCGATCGCTGCCGCTGTCCGGGACTGTGTCCGGTCGGCGAAGTCGACGAGCCGCCACAGTGGCGCGCCGTTCATGGTGGTGCGGTCGGTCGTGCGCGTCCGTGGAGCGGCCGGTGGCAGGTCTCGTTCGGTGCGGAGCCGGTCGAGGGCCGTCACCAGGTCAGTGCGTTCGCGGCGAGCGACGTCCAGCGCCGAACCGGTTGTCGTCTCGCGGCGAGTGATGTCTTGCAGGGTCGGCGCTGCGGCCGAATCGACGAGCGCGAGCAGCGCCGGTTCGGAATCCAGCTGAGCCAGCAGCAATTCCGGATCGGAGATGGTCAGCTCGCGGCAGCCGGTCGCCCAAGCGAGAAGCTCGTTGCCCAACGTGGTCAAGGCGCTCTCGCGTTCGGTGATGGCGACCGTGAGCTTGTCCTGCGCCCCCGTGAGGCGGGTCCTGGCCATCTCGAGACCGGTTTCCGCCTGTGCGCGCCGGTCCACGGCGCGTTCGTGGCGGTTGAGCGCCTCTGCGACCACATCGAGCTGGGCCCTGCGGCTCCGCACGGCTCCGGTGAGCAAGGCGCGAGCCTTGCCCGGCTCGGCTTCCAGTCGAGCCGAAACCTCCTGGTGCACGCTGGTCAGGCCGGCCCGGGTGGCTGCGTTGCGAGTCTCGAGCTCTTGGGCTCGGATGGCTTCGACCTGCAGGTCCAGCGTCCGCGCAGCGGCCAGCCGAGCCTTCTCGTCTTCGTCCGCGGCGGCTCGTTTGTTCGCTGCGTCCAGACCGATCCGCTTCGCGTCGGCCTTCGCCCTGGCTGTCCGACTGCGCAGCCGGTCCAGTTCCTGGCCCTGCTTGTACTCTTCACTCTCCATCAGGCCGTTCTTGCGCGCTTCGGTGGTCCTGAGATCCGCGGCGAGCTCGTCGGCGCGGTGTTCCGCTTCGTCTTTGCGACGTGCGGTGGTCTCATGGCGTTCTGCGGAATCACGAGCGGCCTTCGCCAGGTTGTCCAGCTCGGTGGTCGCCGAGATCAGAGTCGCGGCCCTGGCCCGCAAGACGCGCTGCGCATAAGTTCGCTGCCGGCCGGCCAGCGTCCGGGTGGCTGCGACCTCCTTCTCGAGCGACTTGAGCCGGTCTCGCTGGGCGTCAAGCCGTTCGAATCCTTCAGCGAGTTCGGTGATCTCCTGCTGGCCCAGCGGCGGCAGCGCTCGCGAAAGCAGGCTGGAGAGGAGGCTGGGGTCGAGCCGCTGCGACAGCTTGGGCATCCGCAGCTGGAGCAACGCCATGATCAACGCGTCGAAACGCTGCTCGTTCAGTCCGGAAAACAGTGTCGCGCGTACCTCCGCGCGGTAGTCGCTCGCGTTGCCGTGGACGACACCGTCCGATCCGAGACGCTCCTCCAGCGCGTTCTTGGTCAGTGGCTGGCCCGCTTCGTTGACGAGGGAGAGACCGCCGGAGCCGATCCGCAGCCCGGTGGTGAAGTAGTCGGGGTGCACGGTCGTCGTGTGCGAGCTTGCCTGCAGCCGGGCGCCGCAGGTGAACCAGCGCACGGGATCGCCGGGAAAGCGGAACTCGAGCCAGACGTACCCCACCCGGGTCGTGCCTGTTGCCCCTTCGCCCATCAGGTTCCAGTGCATGGTGCGTTCGCCCGTGCCGAACGTCGAGAGCCGGTTCGCGCGCAGGTTCGCATCGAACAGGAAGGGCAGCAGGAGCTCCAGGGCCTTGGACTTCCCGCTGCCGTTGGGCCCGCGCAGCAACAGGCGTCCTTCGTGGAACTCGAAGACTTCGTCGTAGTAGCGCCAGACGTTGAGGATTCCGGCGCGGGTCGGCATCCATCGCGCGGGGTGCGCCGCGGGCTCCTCGGTCGTGTGGTGGGGAAGTTCGGACACCGTCATGACGTCGTCCCTCCGGAATCGGTGGTCCGGGCAGCACCCACGGCGTAGCGGGCCGCGGCAGGGAGCGGCCGGACCAAGCCGGCTTCTTGCTGGGCCAGCCCGAACGCCGTCAGGACGGCGACCGCGTCCGTGGCGAGCTGGCGCGGGCCGTTCTCGTCCTGGTATGTCTTCGCCCAGCGCGGGAAGCGGCTGAGCAACGCCGCCGCTTCGATCTCCAGCTGCTCTATCGTGGCAGGACCGGTGAGGGATTCGAGCAACAGCAGCGCGGCGACCTTGGCATTGCCGGTGTCGTCCGGGAACCGGCTGTCGGTGGCGATGCCGTCGGGGTCGACGAAGAGGACGCCCTCGGCGCGTTCCTCGAGTACCAAGCCGGCTTGCTCCGCGGCCCGCCGCAACAGCTGCCGTCCGGTCGGCGAGGCGAGATAAGCGTGTTCGTCGGCGCTGAGGTCATCGAAGTAGAGGACGGGATCGTCGACGAGCCTGCGGAACACCGAGTGCCGCAACCACAGGTTCCTCTGCACCTCCGACCTGGTCGCGGTTTCGTCGTGGGCACCCGACGCCAGCCCGTACCGGCGTTCCCGCGAAACGGCGGCGAGCAACTCGTCGAACCGCAACGCCACGTCCTCGATGGGCACGGCAAGCTGAGAAGCCCCGACCGGCGCGGCCAGAAGGCGGAGCAACAGCGTCGCGTCGATCCGGTACAGCACCTTCGCCGCCGCCGAGTCCACATAGGTCTCGGTCGTGCCGTCCAGAGCTTCCACGACGCCGAACGACTCGAGCAGACGCAAGACGTCGACGAACGCCATGCGTTCGCCTCGGCTCGAAGTGTCGAAAGCAGGCACCACCTCGTCGGCTGTCGTGGCGCGGACGACCCGGTCGGCTAGCAACCCGATCGTGGTCACCGGTACGGCGAGCAGCTCGGCCGCGACAACGCACAGCAACGCGTAGCGACGGCGGTCGAACGCGGCCCGCGCGGACCGGAGGCGCCGGGCGGGCCGAGTCGGGTCCGTCACAGTGCGCACCTTGACCAGCCGGGCGTAGCCGAGCCGCGGTTCGACGGTCAACGTCCAGCCGCAGTAGTAGTCGAACCACTTGCGGATCGGTTCTCGCCGGCGCCTGACCAGGTCGAACGCTTCCGGCTGACCGCGTTCGGTGATCAAAGGCGTCGCCAGCAGCCGGCGGATGCCGTGCGCGATCTCCTCGCGTTCGGCGGTCACCAGCTGGTTGGTCAGCTTGCTCACGGGTGGCCTCCGGCGGTCCGCCGGACGGCCCGGTGGCCGGCCGTCCTGATTTCGACCTCGTAGTCGGGCCCACGGAACTGCCCGCGGGGTGTGGCCAGGGTGGCGATCGACCCGTCTCCCGGCATCCGGAGGACAATCTCGATCCGGCCGTCGGACGTGGTACTCCGCCGGTGGCCGGCCCGGCCGGGATCGGCGGCCAGTGCACGGCCCAGCAGATCCAGCAGCCGTTCGAAGACACCGTGGTCGAGCGTGCCGAACGAGGACAGCCGGACCGGGCCGCCGGTGTCCAGCATGTCCCAGGCGGCCTCCAGCTCAGCCCGCTCGGCCCGCGCTTGTTCGGCTCTGGCTGCACGCACGGATGCGACGTCGCGCACCTTGCCCGTGCGGCTGAATCGTTCGGTGCGGCCGCTGGCCCGGAGCAGCGGTGAGACCTCGACAGGCGGCGCTTCGGCCCACGGTGTGACCGAACTGACGAGTTCGGGATCGGGATGAGCCAGGTGGGCGTGCCGGGCGGAGCTGAGCCCGAACACCGTCGACCACAACCGGTGGAGGTCGTCCTGGGCGGTGACCACCGTGAACCACCGGGCCAGCTCCCGGAAGTCGGCAACGGCACTGCTGGCCCGCCGGCGTGACTCCGTGATCCGGTCGAGTACCTGGAGCAGCGTGATGATCGCCTTCCGGGCCACGATGTGCAGCTGTTCGACCCGGGGCTGGGAGCCGTCGGCCGGCAGGAACCACGCGCGCAGCCCCTCCCACTTCGCGCGGCGGTGCTCGAGCCAAGGCGGCCCCGGGTCCGCGGCGGTCAACTGGGGGAGTTCCGCGCCGGCCAGTGCCCGCACCTGCAGCAGGCCGACGCCGTGGTCCTCGATCTGCCGGATCCGGACCGCGATCGTGTGCGCCCGGTGGTCGAGGTTGGTGAGGAATTCCTGGAGGTAGCCGACTGTGCTGGCCTTGACTTCATGGAAGGTGGTGAGGTCGGCGCCGTCCGCGCGCAACAGCCGCTGCAGTTCGCCGTTGAACTGTTTCGTGTTGCCACGCAACGCTTCGAGGTGCGCCTCCAACTCGAGCAAGGCGGTGAAGATGCGTCGGTTGGTTCCCCTTTCCAGCTCACGTACGAGATCGCCGAGGCGGTCCGCGATCGCGTCGAGGACCGCGGTCTGCAGTGCACCCGTCGCGGCGAGGACGTTCATGGCGTGCACCACACCGGCGAAGGCAGCTTCACCCTGGCGAGTAAGGGAATACTGCAGGTTGCGGCGTTCGTACTCGCCGGCGGTGCGGTAGTCCTCGGAGTGGTTCTGGACGACGTCGAGGAGATTCCAGTCGCGCAGCTGGTTCAGGCGACGGACGAGCTCGTCGTCGTCGAGCGCCTCGAGCCAGCCGATCGACCGCAGCCACGCCCGGACGTCGTCCAGGCTCAGCGCGGTCTCGAGCCGTTCGTTGGCCTCACCGAAAGCGTGCAGGATGGAGACGTCGAGCCCGGCCCGATCCCCGCTGGTGAAGCGGAACATCTCGGGCGGGACACGGATCGGATCCATGCTGCCTCCCGGTGGTCTGCCGTCACGTTACGGGACGGCACCGACAATTCCGGGGCGCCCGAATTCGTGGCCGGGGTTTGTCACGTTCTTGTCCGCCGGGCGATCTCGTCCAGGAGCACCACGGCCAGGCGCTCTTCGGGAACGGTCTTGCCCGTTTCGGCGAGCTGCCCGGCCAGGCGCGGATCCCACGGAACGTCGGTGACCCGGCCGACGGACGGCCCATCGGCCACGGCGGCGAGGTAGTCGGCGCTGGTCATCCGCCACGGGACGGCGCCGGTCCTGGCGACGACGTTGGCGGCGATCCGCAGTCCTTCGCCGTCGAAGTCGCCGTGGTAGTGCAAGGTTGAACCGGCTTCGTGGAGCCGGTTGAGCAGGAGGATGCCGGCGCTGCTCGGCCACCCCGACGTGCACACCAGAGGCGGGCAGCTCGCGCCGAACCGTTCCAGGGCCACGGTGAGCACGCTGGGGTTCTCGAAGATCCAGACCTCCGCCGGGGCTCCGGTCAGCCGCGGTTTGGTGCGGAGCTGCTGCAGGGTGAGGGTTGCGGCCACCCCGGCATCGGCGCAGATGTCGAGGATGCTGCCGACGAGGTCGTCACCGCCGATCCGGAGCCCGGCCGCGAGGACGGTGGAGGAGAGCTGGTCGTCGGCGATGCCGGCCCGCTCCCACACCGCACGGCGCTCCGGCGCACCGACGGGAGGTGGAACGTCGTAGATGGCGACCAGTGCTTTCAGCACGAGGTTGGCGCAGCGTTTCCCCTCGTCGAGGGCGTGCGTGTCGCCGAGAACATCGTCCGCGAACGACGGCAGCGGCCGGCCGGCGGCGGGTAGCTCACCGAGCACCTTGAGGACCTTCTCGAGTTCCTCCTTCGTCCGGCTGACCGACCCGTCGATGAGCCCGGCCCGCCGGATGCCACCAACCCAGCCGGCGAGCGCGGGTTGAGCCGTGACCACCGGGTGCGCGGCGAGCCAGTCCCACAGGGCCGTTCGCCGATCGGTGGCCCGGCGACGTTCGGCGGCGCGGTCACCGATCGGGCCGACCAGCTGCGCGACGACTTCGCGCGTGGTCAGGCCGGTGCGGTCCAGCAGCAGCTCGTCGAGCTTGGCGAGGGTGATGTCCACATGCTCACCGGGCAGCCGCGCCGACCCGAGCAGATCTGCGACGGCTGTTCGCTGGTCGAGGTCAAGCGGTCCGACCTTGATCCGGCGGACCGGTAACCCGCTCGACAGCCGTGCGTGCACGGTTTGCCAGAGCGGAAGTAAGGCGGGCGGCAGTTCCACAATGCCGTGCAGTTTAGGAGCTTCGGATGGCTCGGGTGAGAGGGCCTAGCCTGTGCCCCCGGCAGGATTCGAACCTGCGACACCCGCTTTAGGAGAGCGGTGCTCTATCCCCTGAGCTACGAGGGCCTGCTACTACCAGCCTCAGCTTAGCGGGCCTCACCCACACCGGGTACCTGGGGCGACCCGACGGACGTCGTCACCCAGGTGAGTGGTTCTCACGGCTCTCCCACATCGCGGATACACCCTGCCGGACGGTCCACCGCACCTGACCTGGACGGACCAGTGCCTCACCTGGTCGTGTCTGGTTTCGAACTGCTGAACAACAGTAGGTAACCTTCGTTAACGGGATGCGGGGAGCCGCCTCCACCGGCTGTTGCGGAGGGCTTCGTTGATCAAGCTCATGTTCGCCGACGACGAGGAACTGGTGCGCTCGGGGTTGCGCGCGATGATGTCCGGGGCTCAGGACATCGAGATCGTGGGCGAGGCCAGCGACGGCAGATCCGCCGTGGAGGTTGCCCGGCGCTACCACCCCGATGTTGCCCTGCTCGACATCAAGATGCGCGCTCCCGACGACGGCATCCGCGCGCTGCGGGCCATCCTCGCCCTTCCCGATCCGCCCACCGTGGCCATGCTGACCACCTTCGACATCGACGAGTACGTCAGCCTCGCGCTCCGGCTCGGCGCCAACGGGTTCCTCCTCAAGGACATCGACCCCGCCGCGCTGCTCAGGGCCGTGCGGGACCTGGCCAGGGGCGGTGCCGTCCTCGATCCGGGGGTTGCCGCGCGGATGGTTCAGTCGCATCGGGACGAACAACGTGCTGCTCAGCCCGCCCGCAAGCTGCTCGCCTCGCTGTCCGAACGGGAGCGGGAGGTCGTCGCCCTGATCGGGCAGGGCCTGTCCAACGCCGAGATCGGCGGGCGCCTGCACCTCTCCGAAGCCACCGTCAAGGGGTACGTCTCCGCCGTGCTCTCCAAGATCGGTGCCGCCAACCGGGTGCAGGCCGCGCTGCTGGCCTACCGCGGTGGCCTTCTCGACCAGTAAATGCTGCTCACGGCGCTGGAGTTCCTCGGGCTCGTCGCCTTCGCCGCGTCCGGGGCGCTCGCCGCCGTGCGGGCTCGGCTCGATGTCTTCGGCGTCATCGTGGTCGGGCTCACCACCGCTCTCGGCGGCGGTGTCATCCGGGACGTCCTGCTCGGCATCCACCCGCCCACCACGCTGCGGAACTGGCCCTACCTCGCCGTCTGCGCCGGGACCGCCCTCGTCGTGTTCGTCTTTCACCCGCAGGTGGCGCGGCTGCGGCGGGGTGTTCTCCTCGCGGACGCGCTCGGGCTGGGTGTCTTCGCCACCGCCGGGACGACCATCGCGCTCAATGCCGGCGCCACCGTCTACGCCGCGTGTCTGATCGGGATGACCACCGGGATCGGCGGCGGGGCCGTGCGCGATCTGCTGCTCCGGGAAATCCCGCTCGTCCTGCGGAAGGAGATCTACGCCGTGGCCGCGCTGGCCGGCTCGGTGCTCGTCGCCGCCGGTCACGCTCTGCGACTTCCGGCCGGGCCGGTGACCCTCGTCGCGGCCGCCGTCGTCGTCAGCGTCAGGATGGTTGCGCTCTGGCGGCACTGGAACGCGCCGGTCGCGCGCGGTCCGGAGTGAGAAATCCTTTGTCAGTTCTGTGTGTGTTCTTAGGCGGGTCTCAGCACGCTGCGTAAAACTGTGGCCATGCGCATCCTTGTGGTGGACGACGACCGCGCCGTCCGTGAGTCGCTTCGGCGGTCCCTGGAGTTCAACGGCTACCAGGTCCAGCTGGCCAGCGACGGTGCGCAGGCGCTGGAGGCGATCATCGCCGACCGGCCGGACGCGATGGTGCTGGACGTCATGATGCCCCGGCTCGACGGCTTGGAGGTGGCCCGCCGCCTGCGCAGCACCGGTGACGACCTGCCGATCCTCGTCCTCACCGCGCGCGACACCGTCTCCGACCGGGTGTCCGGGCTGGACGCCGGCGCTGACGACTACCTGCCGAAGCCCTTCGCGCTCGAAGAGCTGCTCGCGCGGCTGCGGGCGCTGCTGCGCCGTGCCGCGCCCGACGCCCAGAACGGTCAGGCGTCCGAGGTCCTGTCCTTCGCCGACCTTACGCTCGATCCGGGCACGCGGGAGGTCCGCCGCGGCGGCCGTGAGATCAGCCTGACCCGGACCGAGTTCGCACTGCTGGAACTGTTCCTTTCCTACCCGAAGCACGTCCTCACGCGGGGCCGGATCCTGGAGGAAGTATGGGGATACGACTTCCCGACGTCGGGCAACGCGCTGGAGGTCTACGTCGGCTATTTGCGCCGCAAGACGGAGGCCGAGGGGGAGCCGAGGCTGATCCACACGGTGCGGGGGGTGGGGTACGTCCTGAGGGAAACCCCGCCGTGACCGAACCCGGCGACCCCCGCGGCACGCGCTGGGGAGCCCGCCGGTTCTCGCTGCGCGGCCGGGTGACGCTGCTCGCCGCCGCCTGTGTCGCCGGCGCCGTCGCGCTGGTGTCGATCGGCGCGTACATGGTCGTGCGCAGCAACCTCTACCAGCAGCTCGACGACAGCCTGCTGGCCCGCGCGCAGGCGGCGGCCGACTCGCCGCAGGTGCAGACCCAGCTGCGGCAGGTCCCCGGCGCCTTCCTGGCCAGCGCCGACCTGCAGATCGGGCAGCTCACCGCGGCGCCCGACGTCCAGCACGCCGTGATGACCTATCCGCTGTCGAGCTCGCCGCCGCCGTTCGGGCAGAACGAGCTGGCCGTCGCGAACGGCGATTCGCCGGAGTCGCTGCGGACGGACTTCCGCACCGACAGCCGCGTCGTCGCGCTGGCGACCGGGCACGGCGAGGCCATCGTGCTGGCGCAGTCGATGGGCCCGACCAAGCGCACGCTGAACGAGCTCGCGCTGGTGCTGTTCCTGATCGGCGGGGCCGGCATCCTGGTCGCCGCCGCGGCGGGCACCGCGGTCGCGCGCACTGGCCTGCGCCCGGTCGACCGGCTGACGTCGGCCGCCGAGCGCGTCGCCAAGACCGGCGACCTGCGGCCGATCCCGGTCAGCGGCGACGACGAGCTCGCGCGCCTCACCCAGACCTTCAACACGATGCTCGGCACGGTCGCGGACTCGCAGGAACGCCAGCGGCAGCTGGTCGCGGACGCCGGCCACGAGCTGCGGACGCCGCTGACGTCGCTGCGCACCAACCTCGAGCTGCTGCTCGCGGCGAGCAAGCCGGGCGCGCCGCCGCTGCCGGACGAGGACCGCGTCGACATCATCGCGGACATCAGCGGCCAGCTCGACGAGCTGACGCAGCTCATCGGCGACCTGGTCGAGCTCGCCCGCCAGGACGAGCCGCGTGAACGGTTCGAACGCGTCGAGCTGCTGGACGTCGTCGAGCGCGCGCTCGACCGGGCGCGCCGCCGCGCGGGCGAGATCAACTTCGACGTCTCGCTGCAGCCGTGGGTGCTCACCGGGGACAACAGCTCGCTCGAACGTGCGGTGCTGAACCTGCTCGACAACGCGGTGAAGTTCTCGCCGCCCGATGCGACGGTCTGGGTGCGGCTGTACCCGCTGGGCGACGGCACGGCCGTCGTCGAGGTCGCCGACGCCGGGCCGGGCATCGCCGACGAGGACCTGCCCAAGGTGTTCGACCGCTTCTACCGCTCGTCGGAGGCGCGGACGCTGCCCGGTTCTGGCCTTGGCCTGGCGATCGTGAAGCACGCGGCCGAGCGGCACGGCGGGGCGGTGTACGCCTCGCGGGCGCCCGAAGGCGGCGCGCTGATGACGATCCGGCTGCCGGGCGCGCCCGGCTGAGACCGGTCGTCAGCTGTTGCCTGTTCGCGCCACCCGTGGTGGTGTTGTTCTACTCGGTTGCCGCGTGGCTACCCTGACCTGTTGTTTTGAAGTTCACTCTCCTCGGTCCTGCGGATCCTGTGTTGAATCGTGTAGGATTTTGTGTGGTTGAGGTCCGACGGACGGAGTGAACGGTGCTGGCGCGTCAGCGACAGGCGGTGATCCTGGAAGAGGCACGCCGGACCGGGGCGGTCCGGGTCAGTGACCTGGTGACCAGGCTGGGCGTGTCCGACATGACGGTGCGCCGCGATCTCGACGTCCTCGCCGGGCGCGGGCTCGTCGAGAAGGTGTACGGCGGCGCCACCTCGGTCGTCGGCAAGAGCACCGACGAACCCGGGTTCGAGGCCAAGTCGGTGCGCCAGCGCGCGCAGAAGGAAGCCATCGCCGAGCTAGCCGCGACGCTCGTCCGGCCCGGCACCGCGATCGGCATCTCGGCCGGCACCACCACGTGGACGTTGGCGCGCGCGCTCGACGCCATCCCCGGCCTCACCATCGTGACCAACTCGATCCAGGTCGCGGACGTCCTGCGCGGGTCGACGCAGCCGGACCGCACGGTCGTGCTCACCGGCGGCGTGCGGACGCCGTCGGACGCGCTGGTCGGGCCGGTCGCCGTGCACAGCCTGCGGTCGCTGCACCTCGACGTCGTGTTCCTCGGCGTGCACGGGATGGCCGACGGCCCGGGGTTCACGACCCCGAACCTCACCGAGAGCGAGACCGACCGCGCGCTGGTCGAAGCCGGGCGCAAGCTGGTCGTGCTCGCCGACCACACCAAGTGGGGCACCGTCGGGATCTCCACGATCGCCGACCTCGACGAGGCCGACGTCGTCGTCACCGATGACGGCCTTCCCGACGAAGCCAAGGAAGTTCTCGCCGAACGGGCGGGAGAACTCATGATCGCCGAGACGGCGGAGACGGACGAGGCCCAAGAAGCGTGAAGCGCACCGTACGACACCTGGCCGACGGCCGGGAGATCATCTACTTCGACCAGCCCGGCGCGCCCGACCGCGTCGCCGAGGACACCCGCGACCTGCCGCCGGTTTCGGCCGCGTCGGAGATCCGGCTGGACCCGCTGACCGGTGAGTGGGTCGCGATGGCCGCGCACCGGCAGACGCGGACCTACAAGCCGCCGGCCGACCTGTGCCCGCTCTGCCCGAGCAAGCCCGGCAAGCCGAGCGAGATCCCGGAAAGCGATTACGACGTCGTCGTCTTCGAGAACCGGTTCCCGTCCTTCGCCGAGGACGTCGTCGGCGAGCCGTCCACTGTGGATGGTGCCGGGCTGGTGCCGGTGCGGCCCGGCCGCGGCCGCTGCGAGGTCGTCTGCTTCACCAGCGACCACGACGGGTCCTTCGCCCAGCTGAGCGCGAAGCACGTGCGGGCCGTGGTGGACGCCTGGGCGGACCGCACGACCGGGCTGTCCGCCGTGCCCGGCGTCGAGCAGGTCTTCCCGTTCGAGAACCGCGGCGAGGAAATCGGCGTCACGCTGTCGCACCCGCACGGGCAGATCTACGGCTACCCGTTCGTCACCCCGAAGACCGAGCGGATGCTCGACGTCGCCCGCGCCTACCAGGCCGAACACGGCCGCCCGGTGCTGGGAGACGTGCTCGCGGCCGAGCAGAAGTCCGGCGCGCGCGTGGTGACGTCCGGCGAGCACTGGACGGCGTACGTGCCGCCGGCGGCGCGCTGGCCGGTCCAGGTCCAGATCGTGCCGCACCGGCAGGTCCCGGACATCCCCGCGCTGACCGACGCCGAGCGCGACGACTTCGCCGAGGTCTACCTCGACGTGCTGCGCCGCTGCGACGCGCTGTACGACCGGCCGCTGCCGTACATCGCGGCGTGGCACCAGGCGCCGGTGCGCCGCGACCGGGAGCTCGGCTGGCTGCACCTGGAGCTGTTCTCCGTCCTGCGGGCGAAGGACAAGCTGAAGTACCTGGCCGGGTCCGAATCGGGCATGGCGGTGTGGATCAACGACGCGACGCCGGAGCAGATCGCGGAACGGCTCCGCGCGGCGGGCTGAGCGGCCATACTCATCTGCGATGCACAGGTTCGGCTCAGGAACCTCTCAGGACCATCGCGCAAGGTGAGGACATGACCGAGAACGACCCCAGCGCACACGACCCCGCGGCGCCGAGGCACCCCGAGACCGGCCAGCAGCCGGCGCAGGGCGGTTGGGCGGGGAGCCCGTACGGTGAGCAGGCCCAGCCCGAGTCCGGCGGTGCGCCGCAGTATTCGGAGCCCTCCTACCACGCGGTGACCGGGGCCGATCCGTCGTCGTCGTACGGCGCGCAGAGCGCGAACCCGTGGTCCGCCCAGGGTGCGCAGCTGCCGTCCGGCCAGACGCAGCAGAGCGTCTACCCGCCGCCGAACCCGTACGGGCAGCCCGGCACGGCGGTCTACAACACGCCGGCGGCTCCGCAGCCCAAGCGGTCCAGCGGGAAGCTGCTCGCCGGGGTGGCGCTGGTCGCGCTGCTGGTCGGCGGCATCGCGGGCGGGGCGGTCGGGTACCTGACCGGCGGGACGTCGGGTCCGGCCGGCAACGCCCTCGACGCGCCGAAGCCGGCCCAGCAGACCGGCAACGCGCCCGCCGGCTCGGTCGAGGCCGTCGCGCAGAAGCTGTCGCCGAGCGTCGTCGAGCTGCAGGTCAGCGGCCAGCAGGGGGCGGGCGAGGGCTCCGGCTTCGTCATCAGCACCGACGGCTACATCCTGACCAACAACCACGTCGTCGAGGTCGCCGCGAACGGTGGCCAGATCCAGGCGGTGTTCCAGGACGGCAAGAAGGCCCCCGCCAAGGTCATCGGCCGTGACCCGACGACCGACATCGCCGTCGTCAAGGTCAGCGGCGTCAACAACCTGACCCCGGTGGAGATCGGCCGGTCCGACGACCTGCGCGTCGGCCAGTCGGTGGTCGCCATCGGCTCGCCGTTCGAGCTGGCCGGCACGGTCACCTCGGGCATCGTGAGCTCGCTGCACCGGCCGGTGCGCGCCGGCGGCAGCAGCGGCGACCAGACGACGGTGATGGACGCGGTCCAGACCGACGCGGCGATCAACCCGGGCAACTCGGGTGGCCCGCTGGCGAACATGGCCGGCCAGGTCATCGGCATCAACTCGGCCATCTACAGCCCGCAGTCGGCGTCCGGCGGCCAGGGCCAGGGCGCGTCCGAAGGCGGCAACGTCGGCATCGGCTTCGCCATCCCGATCGACCAGGCGCGCCGCACGGCGGACACGATCATCAAGACCGGCCAAGCGGTGCAGACCTACATCGGCGCCCAGGTGAAGGACGCCCCGCAGGGTGGCGCGGAACTCGGCGCCATCACCGCCGGCAGCCCGGCGGAGAAGGCCGGCCTGAAGGCGGGCGACATCGTCACCAAGATCGACGACCGCACGATCGACTCGGCCGACACACTGGTCGCGGCGGTCCGCACCCGGGCACCGGACGAGAAGGCGACGTTCACGCTGTCCGACGGCCGCACGGTCGAGGTGACGCTCGGCGGCCAGCCCGTCCAGCCCAACTGATCCTCTTCGAGACGCTCGGCCGCCGTGGTGCGGCCGAGACCAACTTCGGCTCGACCCCCGTTTCCCGGGGCCGGACCCACAAGGCCACGCGCGACCAGGCACTCGATGCCGGTCGCGCGTGGCCGCTTTGTGGCCGGGTCAGGTACCGGGACGGTCGGCCGGCGTACCCGGAGGGTCGGTTCGCGTGCCTGGAGGGGCGGTTGGCGTGTCGGCCGGGGCGTCTCGCGTGACTGGAGGGGCATCACTCGTGATTGGAGGGGCATCACGTGTGATTGGGGGGACGACTCGGCGGGTCAGGGCCGTCAGGATCACCGCCAGCCAGACCGCGGCCAGGGTGAGGGTCAGGCCGAGGGTGGGGTTGCCGTCGTGGAGGCCGGGCATCGGCGGGGTTCCGTACGAGCGCCAGAGCAGCGGGAACGCCAGGATGGCCAGCACGCCGGTGGTGACCGTGCCGGTGATGACCGGGGCCTTCCAGCGGGACGGGAGGAGGCGGGCCAGGACGAGGCCGAGGACCGCCGTCAGCGGGGCGACGACGGCGTCGTTCAGGATCGGGCCGCCGACGATCCAGCCCACCGTGCCGAAGACGTCCGGACGCAGCGGCAGCGCGTATTCGGCGAACAGCACCACCCCCCACGCCAGCGCCGCGAGACCCGGCAGGGTGAGGAGCACGCGAGCGGTTTTCACAGCACCTCCAGCTTCGTGACCCACTTCGTCTGCAGCACGCCGGGCCGGTTCGGGGCGATGACCCGGCAGGGGAAGCCGTGGTCGGGAGCAAGCACCTCGCCGTTCAGCTCCAGGGCCAGCAGCGTCAGTTCGTCGGCCGTGTGCTCGCCGGGGAGGACGCTGACGCCGTAGAGGCCGCCACGCTCCGAAGAGGACACCCGGACCGCCGTGCCGGGTGCGGCGCCGACGGCCTTCAGGAGCGTGGGCAGGGCGATCCCGCGCCAGGTGGCCGACTGGCTCCAGCCCTCCACGCAGGCGATCGGCAGCTCCGCCGTCGTCTGCGGCAGGGCGCGCAGCTCGTCGAGCGAGAACTTCGTCGTGCCGCGCGGCGTCACCACCGAGAGCCGCCAGGAGGGCGACCAGGTGATTCCCGCGGCCGCCGCTGTGCGGTTCACCGGCAGGTTCTGCGTGCCCTTGCCCGTCTTCCAGGAGAGGCCGGAGACGCCGCGCAGGAACGGGACCGTCGCACCGGCCGTGGCCACCACCGCGACGCCGGTCGCGAGCCCGGTCGTGACGAGGAAGCCGCGCCGGGACAGCCCCTCGGCCGGCGGCTCCTCGGCGGCGGGGGTCCGGCTCAGGGCCCGGCGGATCACCGGCAGCTTCACCGCGACGTGCACCAGGATCGACCCGATCGCCAGCCACGCGACCGCGTAGTGCACCTGCGGGAAGTAGAAGCCCCACGGGTAGTTCTGCGCGACGTTCAGCAGCCCGGTCGTCAGCTCGAAGAACGCCGCGCCGGACAGCACCAGGATCGACAGCCGCTCCAGGGCGTGCGGCAGCGAGCGGACGAGCGGCCGGCCGAACAGCTTCGGGTAGACGCTCCACAGCTTCGCCAGCAGCAACGGGATCGACGCCACGCCGGAGATCACGTGCATCCCCTGGGTGACGCGGTAGAGCCCGGCCGGGCGGCTGGGCCACCAGAACCACCCGGGCGGGTGCTGGATCAGGTGGCTGATCAGCCCGGTCACGAAACACGTGGTGAACGTGATCGCGAGCGCCAGGCCGATCTTCGACGTCACGCGTTCGTGGTGCGCCGGCGCCCGGAACTGTTCTTCCTGCGGGATTGGGAGCTTCACAGCCGCTCCAACCGTGCGAACCAGCGCTGCCCGCGCCGGGTGGTCCAGCCGACGCGCAACCCGGCGCGCACGGCGACTTCCGCGATCGCGTCCACCCCGACCCAGGCCCAGGTGAACCAGGCGACGTCGGCGTGGCCGGGCCGGAGCCGGACGCGCTCGTGCCGCAGGCCGTGGCCGGGCGGTTCCAGCTCGACGAGGACGTCGCCGTCGGCGGCGATCAGCCGCGCCGTGCGCCGCAGCAGCGCGGCCGGGTCGCCGCCGATGCCGATGTTGCCGTCCGCGAGCAGAGCGTGCTGCCAGCGGCCTTCGCCCGGCAGGCGGTCGAAGATGTTGCGCTGCAACGCACTTCCGCCGCGACGCCGGGTCAGCGCGACGGCCGTGCGCGAGCTGTCCACGCCCAGCGCGACGACCCCGCGCCCGGCCAGCGCCGCGGTGAGCCGGCCCGGGCCGCACCCGAGGTCGACGGTCGGGCCGGAGCAGGCGTCGAGCAGGACGTCGTCGCCTTCGGACGGCTCGGTCCAGCGTTCGACCGGCAGCTCGATCCGCTCGCCGTTCGCCAGCTCGAGCCAGCAGTGCTGGCCGAGCAGCCCGCGGTCGAACTCGTGCCCGGTGGTCGCCGGGGCCGTCATCACGCGACCGCCCGTCCGCCGACCGCCGCGACGGCGTGCGCGAACCGGCCGTCCGGGCAGGCTGCCGCCACCGAGCGGGCTTCGGCCATCGTGTCCACATCGGACAGACGCGCGGCCTGCTCTGGCTGCAACCCGCACGTGGTGAGGGCGTGCAAGGTGCGGTCGCCGGTGTCGTCGCGGGACATCGGGACGTCCGCGAGGACCTGCGCGTGCCGCGGATCGGCCAGGCCCAGCACCCACCAGCCGCCGTCCAAGGCCAAGCCGAGCACCGAGTCGCCGCCGCCAAGGACGGGTGCGGCGGCCGCGGCGAGGGACACCGGCGTGACCTGCGGGGTGTCCATGCCGATCTGGACGATCGGCAGCCCGGCGTGCTCCGCGGCGGCATCCGCGTGGGCGTTCGCCAGCCGGGCGCCGAAGTCCCGCCCACGCTGCGGGAGGACGGTGACGCGCCGCAGCGCCGTCCCGAGTTCGGGGCCCCGGGCGGCCGCGCCGAGATCGCCGGTCATCGCGACGACCGGCACGGCGCCGGGTACCGCGCAGACGGCGTCGAGCGTGTCGAGCAGGGCGGCCGCGGCGATGTCCGCCGCTTCGGCCGGCGTCGCGGGCGGGCAGAGCCGGGTCTTGGCCAGCCCCGGGACCGGCGCCTTGGCCACCACCAGCAGGACGAAGGGAGGTGTCATCGGGCCAGCACCCGCCCGAAGTCGCGGACCGCGCGCAGCGTGCCCCGCGCCGAACCGGACACCTTCGACTTCGTGCCCTTGGCGCGCTCGCCGTAGCGGACGTCGAACTCGCGGACCTGCCACCCGGCGCGCTGCGCCTTGATCAGCAGCTCCAGCGGGTAGCCGAACGCGCGGTCGGCGACGCCGAGGCGGAGCAGCGCCAGGCGGTCCGCGGCGCGCAGCGGCGCGATGTCGCGGACCGGCAGCCCGCGGCTGCGCAACAGCAGCGCCAGCACGGCGTTGCCCGCTCGCGCGTGCCACGGCCACACCCCGGGCCCGGTCGGCACCCGGCGTCCGACGGCCAGATCCGCACCGCCCTCGACCGCGCGCACCAGCTGCGGCAGGTCGGCGAGGTCCAGAGAACCGTCGGCGTCGGCGAAGCACACGATGTCCGCGGTGGCGGCCTCCAGGCCCGTGTGCACGGCCGCGCCGTAGCCGCGACGCGGTTCGTGGACGACCTTCGCGCCGAGCGAGGCCGCCACTTCGGGTGAGCCGTCGGCCGAACCGTTGTCGACCACGATCGCGCGGTAGTTCGGCGGCAGCCCGGCCAGCACGCCGGGCAGGGCCGCCGCTTCGTCGAGGCAGGGCAGGACGACGTCCACTTCTGAGTCAGTCACGGCGCCGACCGTAAGGCCGCTCACATTGCCGCAGAACCCTTGCGGGGCTTACCGAATCATGACGTCCGGCGAGTTCTTACCGCGTCGTTACGGCTGCCGTTCCCGCGGCGCCGACCGGGCTCGGCGGACCTAGGGTGGTCGGCGATGAGCGAGCCGAACCCGGCAGCCCGGCTCGCCGAGCCGCCTGCCCGCGAACCAGCAGCCCCGGTCTCCGGCCGCCGCGCCGACCTCCTCGCCGTGGCGGCCGCCGCGGTGCTCGTCGCCGCGGCCACCGCCGTCGGCTGGTACTACAACCGGCCGAACTCCGGCGTGGTCATCTTCGTGTCCGCGCCGCCGTTGTTCGCCGACTGGCTGCCGCACGTCGGGCCGGGTTCGGTGTTCGCCGTGCTCGTCGCGGTCGCGGTGGTACTTCACGGCCCGGCGCTGGCCGCCCGCCTGCCGTGGCGCGGCGCGCTCGCCGCCGGCTACCTCGCCTCCCTCGCCTGGATCTTCTCGCTGGCCATGGTCGACGGCTGGGCCCGCGGCTTCGCCGGCCACCTCACCATCCCGCAGGAGTACCTCCACGAGGTGCCCGGGATCACCGACATCCCGCGGATGCTGCGCGAGTTCTCCTCCCGCATCCTCGACTTCCAGCCGAACTCGTGGACGACGCACGTGTCCGGGCACCCGCCGGGCGCGACGCTCGTCTTCGTCTGGCTGGACCGGTTCGGCCTGCACGGCGGCGCGTGGGCGGCCACAGCCGTCGTGCTCGTCGGCAGCCTGGTGGCGGTGGCGGTGCCGGCCACCGTCGCCCTGCTCGGCCGGCCCGAGACGGCCCGCGAGGTGCTGCCGTTCGCCGTCCTCACCCCCGGCGCGGTGTGGATCGGCGTGTCCGCGGACGGCCTGTTCGCCGGGGTGACGGCCACCGGACTGGCCTTGCTCGCGCTGTCCGCGAAGGGGTTCGCCGACGGCGGCCGGTACGCCGTTCCGGCCGGGCTGGCCGCCGGCCTCCTGCTCGGCTTCGGCATTTTCCTGTCCTACGGCCTGGTGCTGCTCGGCGTGCTCGCCTTGGCCGTCGCCGTCCTCGGCCGGCAGTGGCGGGCGGCGGCCCTCGCGATCGCCGCGGCGCTGGCCGTCGTCGGCGTCTTCGCCTGGGCCGGCTTCTGGTGGCTCGACGGCTACCACCTGGTCGTCGAGCGCTACTACCAGGGTGTCGCGCTGGTCCGGCCCTACTCGTACTGGGTGTGGGCCGACCTCGCGGCGGTGACCGTCGCCCTCGGCCCCGCGGTGGTGGCCGCCGTCCGGCGAGGGCTGGGGTCCCCGCGCCGGGCCCTGCTCACCGACCCGGTGCTCCTGCTCGGCCTCGCCGCGCTGGCCGCCATCCTCTTCGCCGACGTCTCGGGCCTGTCGAAGGCCGAAACCGAACGGATCTGGTTACCGTTCGGGGCGTGGTTGCTGCCGATGACGGCCCTGCTGCCGCGGCCCGGGCGCCGGTGGTGGCTGGCCGCGCAGGCGGCGACGGCCCTGGCCGTCAACCACCTGCTGCTGACGGGCTGGTGAGGGAGACGTGATGGACGATCAGGCCGGGCGGGTGCTCGTGGTCGACGACGACGAGACGGTCCGCGACGTCGTCCGCCGCTACCTCGAGGTGGCCGGCTTCACCGTCGACATGGCCGGCGACGGTGGCGAGGGCCTGGCCAAGTTCGCCGCCCACGAGCCCGCCCTGGTCGTCCTCGACGTCATGATGCCGGGCATCAACGGCCTCGAGGTGTGCCGTCGGCTGCGCCAGGTGAGCCAGGTGCCGATCGTCATGCTGACCGCACTCGGCGAGGAGGAGAACCGCATCGCCGGGCTCCAGCTCGGCGCCGACGACTACGTGACGAAACCGTTCAGCCCCAAGGAACTCGCCCTGCGCGTGGCGTCGGTGCTGCGCCGCGCCCGGATGCCCCGCCCGGAGCCCGCCGCCGCGGAACTCGTGGACGGCGACCTGCGCCTGCAGATGAAGGCCCGGACCGCGACCCTCGGCGGCCGCGAACTGCCGCTCACCACGCGGGAGTTCGACCTGCTGGCGTTCTTCCTCGCCCACCCCGGCGTCGCCTACTCGCGCGCGGACCTGCTCGAGAAGGTGTGGAGCTGGGACTTCGGCGACCAGTCCACAGTGACCGTCCACGTGCGACGGCTCCGCGAGAAGATCGAGCGCAACCCGGCCAAGCCGACCCGGGTGGCGACCGTCTGGGGCGTCGGCTACCGCTACGACCGGGGGCAGCCGTGATCGGCCCTGGCGAATCCTTCGCGGAGATGCTGTCGCATCTCTGGCACATCCTGCCGTTCGCGCTGCTGTTCTCGCTACCGGTCGCGGCGCTGGGTGGCGTGGCGCTGTACGTCCTGCGCCGCGGTTCCCTGGCCACCACGCTGACCGTGCTGGTGCTGATCCCGGTGCTCGCCACGCTGGTCGGCGTCCTGGGCATCAGCGGGTTCATGTTCACCCCGGCGCTGACCACGATGCTGCTGGTCTGCCTGCTCGTCGCGCTGGTCACCGTGCCCGCGGCCATCATCCTCGGCCGGGCCATCGCCCGCCGCAGCGTGTGGGAACGGGAGGCGCGCGAGCGGGAACGCGCCGCCGAGGCGTCACGGCGCGAGCTGGTCGCCTGGATCAGCCACGACCTGCGCAGCCCCCTGGCGGGCATCCAGGCGATGGCGGAGGCGCTGGCCGACGGCGTGGTGTCCGAACGCGACGAGGTCGCGGACTACGCCCAGCGGATCAGCGGCGAGACCAAGCGGCTGTCCGCGATGGTCGGCGACCTGTTCGAGCTCTCGCGGATCACCGCGGGCGCCCTCGAACTCACGATGTCGGCGGTGCCGCTGCGGGACGTGGTGAGCGATGCGGTCGCCGCCCAGGCCCCGGTCGCCCAGCGGAAGCGGGTACGCGTGCTGGCCAGCGCGTCGACCTGGCCGGTGGTGACCGGCAGCGACCCGGAACTGGCCCGGATCGTGCGGAACCTGGTGTCCAACGCGATCCGGCACACCCCGCCGGACGGGACGGTCGCCGTGGAGATCGGCGTCGACGGCGACGAGGCCCTGCTCGCCGTCGACGACTCCTGCGGCGGCATCCCGGACGACGAGATCACCCGGGTGTTCGACGTCGCCTTCCGGGGGACGCAGGCGCGGACGCCGGAGCGCGGGGGGACGACCAGCGGTGGCGGGCTCGGGTTGGCCATCGCCAAGGGGCTGGTCGAGGCGCACCGCGGGCGGATCGGGGTGCAGAACCACGGGCCGGGGTGCCGGTTCGAGGTGCGGTTGCCGCTCGCGATGCCCTAGCGCCTGTTTTGATGTGCTGACCGGCCTAGTGGTGACGGGGCGAGCCGATCTGACCGACGCGCAGTGGGCGATCCTGGAACTGCTGCTGCCTGTCGGCAAGAAACCCGGCCGCCCACCGGCATGGACAAAGCGCCAGTTTCTGTACGGTATCCGCTGGCGGGTCCGCGTCGGCTCGTCCTGGCGTGACGTCCCACCCGCCTGCGGCTGCTGGCAAACCGTCTATGGGCTGTTCCGGCGCTGGCAGCGCGCCGGGGTGTGGGCGGTGAGCCTGGCCGGGTGCGTGGATTTCACGATCAACCGGGCGCACCAGCACGCCGCAGGAGCCCGCGCGACAGCGATCGGCAGGAGGAACCGCCGGGCGGTGTGGGCGAGCCCGAACCGGCCGATCACGCGCTGGGCCGGTCGCGGGGTGGATGGACGACCAAGCTGCACCTGGCTACCGAGCAAGGCCAGAAACCACTGACGTTGTTGGTGACCGCCGGGCAGCGGGGTGATTCGCCGCAGGTTGAGGCTGTGCTGGCCAGGGTCCGGGTCGCCCGGGTTGGTGGTGGGCGGGCCCGGAGCAGGCCGGATCGGGTCCTGGCGGGCAAGGCTTACAGTTCTCGCGCCAATCGAGCCTATCTGCGGCGGCGCGAGATCGCGTGCACGTTCGGATCAGGTCCGGCATCGCCGCAATCGTGGGGTGGGCTGGTGGTCGGCCACCCGCGTTCGACCCGGAGTTCGCTACGAAGCAATCGTGCACATCGCCGCGATCAACGAGTGGCTACGCCACTGAAACAGGGCCCAGACGGCTCGTTGCTCCTGTGGGGAACGGGCGGGGCGGTCAGGGCGTCACCGGTTCCCGGAGCTCGGCCGTGGCGAAGTCGGCGATGCCCTCGGCGAACCCGACTTCCGCGGTGAAGCCGAGCAGGGTGCGGGCCCGGGTGGGGTCGGCCACCACGTGGCGGACGTCGGCCGGGCGGGCGCCGCCGACGACCTGCGGTGCCGGGCCCTGGCACGCCCGGGACAGCTCCTCGGCCAGGTCGCCGACCGTGTGCGGGGTGCCGGAGCAGATGTTCAGCGGGATGATGTCGCCTGCCGCGCCCTCGGTGTGCAGGGCCAGGACGTTCGCCCGCGCGACGTCGTGGACGTGGATGAAGTCGCGCTGCTGGCCGCCGTCTTCCAGGACCCTCGGCGCCTCGCCTCGCGCCAGCGCCGAGCGGAAGAGGGACGCCACCCCGGCGTACGGCGTGTTCTGGGGCATCCGCGGGCCGTAGACGTTGTGGTAGCGCATGGCCCACACGCTGCCGCCCGTCTGTCGCGCCCAGGCGCCGGCCAGGTGTTCCTGGGCCAGCTTCGTTGCCGCGTACGTGCTGCGGGGGTTCAGCGGGGCGTCCTCGGGCACCAGCTGCCAGCTCAGCTCCGCCTCGCAGGACGGGCACCGCGGCTCGAAGCGGCCCGCGTCCACATCGGACTGACGGCGCGGCGAAGGCGCCACCACGCCGTCTTCCGGACAGGCGTACCGGCCTTCGCCGTAGACGACCATCGAGGAGGCCAGCACCAGCTTGCGCACGCCGGCTGCGTGCATCCCGGCCAGGAGCACCGCCGTTCCGTAGTCGTTGTGCAGGGCGTACGACGGTGCGTCCGACGGGTCGACTCCGTGCCCGACCACCGCTGCCTGGTGGCAGACCGCGTCGACGCCGGCCAGCAGCTCTGCGACGATCTCCGCGTCCGTGACGTCGCCGCGCAGGAACCGGTGCCTGCCGGTGTACGGCGGCGGGGTGCGGGATCCGTGGGCCGTGGGGAGGAGGTTGTCCAGCACCACGACCTCGTCACCCCCGTCGGCCAGTAGATCGGCGATGTGTGACCCGATGAACCCGGCTCCGCCGGTGACCAGTACGCGCACACCGGCCACGCTAGGGGCGCTCGCCCGGCTCCGCTCACGGCCGGCGCGGCACGTCACGGAATCGTCAGAACTCACCCGGCACCTCCCGGCGCCCGGTCGCCGAAACCGGCTACGGTGGGCGCCATGGAACGGAGTGCACAACGGCTGGGCCGGGCCCTCGTGGTCATCGTGGACGATCGCGTGGCGCACGGCGAGCACGAGGACACCACTGGCCCGCTGGTCACGGAGCTGCTCGAAGAAGCGGGCTTCATCGTCGACGGTGTCGTGGTCGTCGAGGCCGAGACCGCGGGTATCCGCAACGCGCTCAACACCGCCGTGATCGGCGGCGCCGACCTGGTGATCACCGTCGGCGGCACCGGCGTGCTGCCGCGTGACCGCACGCCCGACGCCACCGCCGGCGTGCTCGACCGCCCCATTCCGGGCATCAGCGAGGCCATCCGCGCCTCCGGGCTGGCGGCCGGGGCCGTGGACGCTGGGATCTCCCGCGGGCTGGCCGGGGTGTCCGGCAGCACGCTCGTGGTCAACCTCGCCGGTTCGCGCTCCGCGGTGCGCGACGGGATGGCCACGCTGACCTCGCTCGTGCCGCACGTGATCGACGAGCTTTCGGGTCTCGAAGAGGTGTGAGAGGGCCCGGCCTCGGCGAGATCGAGGCTTGGTTCGACGACGTGCTTTCCGGGCGGACCACGCGCGACGACGCTGATCGCTGGGCTATGCGGTGGCTCAGGGATGACTTCGCGGGTGTGGTCGAACTCGACGCCGACCAGCTGTGGGCCCTCGGACTGCTCGCCGGCATCGACTTACCGGACTGGCCGGGCGGGGAGTTCCTGCACGACGAGGACCAGATCCGCGGGTGGCGGGACGAGGTGCGAGCCCGCCGCCTGGGTGCGGGGTGAGCGGACGGCCGGAGTTCACTCTGGAGTTGTCAAACACCACGTCGTGGGACACTGGGGGTATGTCCGGCGAACAGCGCGAACCCCAGACCCGCGAACAACGGCGCCGCCGGGTGGATGAGATCTTCGGGGACGTCCTGCCCGAGACGACCTCCGATGAACGCGATCCCGAGCGGCGCACCGGTCTCCCGGATGACTGGTACCGGGAGAACCGGCCACCGCACCACGACCGCTGACCGGCTTCAGTCGCGGCCGTTGTCGCGCTGGTTCTGGGCGCGCAGCAGGTCGCGGATCTCGATCAGCAGCTCCACGTCCGTCGGCTCCGACGGGCCCGGCTCCTGGCCGCGCTTGCGGCGCTCCTGGACCTTCTTCACCGGCAGCACGATCACGAAGTAGACCACCGCCGCGACCAGCACGAAGTTGATCGCCGCGTTGATCACGCCGCCGAAGTCCAGGAACGTCGCCTGGTTGTTGTCGAAGATCTGGTAGCCGAGGCCCTTCGCGGCGTCCGTGCCGCCGATCGTGCTGATCAGCGGCTTGATCAGGCCGTTGGTGAACGCCGTGACGATCGCCGTGAACGCCGAGCCGATGACCACCGCCACGGCGAGGTCGACGACGTTGCCGCGCATCAGGAAGTCCTTGAAACCTTTGAGCACCTTGCTCTCCTCACGAACCGGGAAGGGGACGCCGCTGCCCGTCTCGGCGGGCGCGGGCTAGCGGAGAGTAACCGTTACCGGTCGCTCCAGTGAAATCGCCGCCACCCTCGTCGCGATCGCCTCCGGCAGCCGGAGCAGCACCAGCGCCCCCTTTGCGGTGGATTGCTCCTGGTGCCCGACCGTCACCACCGTCGCCCCGCCGGCCAGCACGGACGGCGGCGCTCCCGGTTCCGGTGCGGCCACGACGTCGACGCGCCGGCCGGGACCCAGCAACTCGGCGACGGCCGCGTCGGCCAGCCGGACCGGCACAGTGGCCGTTCCGGGGTCACCCAAGGTGGGGGCGGCCGCCAGCCGGACGTCGGTCAGGGGTTCGCCGGCCCGGACGGCGCCCGCCAGCAGGCGCCCGTCGACCGCGTCGAGGGAGCTCAGAACGCCCACTGGACGTGCTTGATCGGGAAGGTCGGCCAGCCGGACGTCGGCAGCGCGCAGCGTCGCGCCGGAAGGGAGGTCGTGGGCCGCGAGGACGGTCGGGGCGCCTCGGGCGGAGCCGGTGTCGGGGTGGACGACCAGTAGCGCACCGGTCAGCAGCAGGCAGGCGGCGAGCCAGCGGCGGATCAGCCGCGTCCGCCTGCCGTGCAGCCGGGTCAGATCGGGTATGCGGAACTTCGCCAGGACGTCCACGGTGCCCCCTCGGTCGGATCGGGTGCGGCGCTCTGCCGCACAAGATCGACGTTAGGGAAGCCGGACGGGCCGCCGGAAGGGCCTCGTCCGGCATCTGTGGATAACCGGGGTGTTGTGGATAACTCGGGGACTCAGGACGCGGCAGCGGCCGTCTTCGTCGTACCCGAAGAGGAGGATGCCGAGCTCGTGTCCGGCTTCGACTCCGTCTTGGTCTCGGTCTTCGCCGGGGCCGCGGCGGTGCTCGACTTGCTCGAGTCGCGCGAGTCGGTGCGGTAGAACCCGCTCCCCTTGAAGACGACGCCGACCGAGCTGAAGACCTTGCGCAGCGCTCCGGAGCACTGCGGGCACACGGTCAGGCTGGGGTCCGAGAACGACTGCACGGCTTCGAACCGGTGGTCGCATTCTTTGCAGGCGTACTGGTACGTAGGCACTGACGGCTCCTTTGCTGGCACTCATCCGACCTGAGTGCCAACACGATTGTGCGGGAAAACCTTCCCCGAAAGCAATTCCTGGTTGCTCACACCGGCAGCTCGACCAGGCCTCGACCGGGCGTCAAGGCCCCGGTCATGCGCACGTCGTGGGCCTCCCCGGGCAGCCGGTCGACCAGCTCGGCGTCCCGGACGACCGCCACCAGCGCGGCGCCGGCCGCGGCGAACACCAGCGAGCGGTCGTAATGACCGGCGCCGCGCCCGAGCCGGACGCCGCGGTGGTCCACGGCCAGTGCGGGCACCAGCACCAGCTCCGCCGCGCCAACGGCGTCCCTACCCAGGCGTTTCCCGCCCGGCTCCCGGATGCCGCGGAACCGGCTGGGCACCAGGTCGGCCTCGCCCGTGTACTCGGCCCATTCAAGCGGATCCGTCCGCGACAGGATGACGGGCAGCAGCACGCGCGCGCCGCCGGCCGCGAGCGCGTCCACGAACGCCGTCGTGCCCGGTTCCGTGCCGAACGGGAGGTAGGCGCACACGGTCTTCGCTGTGACCTTCGACACCGCTTCGACCAGTGCCGACGCCTCCCGGGCGTGGGATTCGGCTGCCTGGTCCGTCCGCGCGCGCAGTAGCCGGTCACGCCACTCCGCCTTGCTCAGGTGCTCATTGCCCAGCGCGTGCATGACCTCACGTTAGGCTTTGCGCCCATGACGGGCGCCGCAACCTCCCAGACGTTCAGAACCGCCATCGTGCCTGCCGCCGGCCTCGGGACACGGTTCCTCCCGGCGACGAAGGCAGTGCCCAAGGAGCTCCTGCCGGTGGTGGACACCCCGGGCATCGAGCTGGTCGCCGCCGAGGCCGCCGCCGCGGGCGCGGAACGCCTGGTCATCGTGACCTCGCCGGGCAAGGACGCCGTCGTCCGGTACTTCGAAAAGCAGCCCGAGCTGGAGCAGAACCTCGAGGCCAAGGGCAAGACCGAACTGCTCGAAAAGGTCCGCCGTGGCTCCGGTCTCCTCGCCGTCGAAACCGCGATCCAGGAGCAGGCGCTCGGCCTCGGCCACGCCGTCGCGCAGGCCGAACCGAACCTGCGGCCGGACGACGAGGCCGTCGCCGTGCTGCTCCCGGACGACCTCGTGCTCCCCACCGGCGTGCTCGAGAAGATGAGCGCGGTCCGCGCCGAGTTCGGCGGCAGCGTGCTCTGCGCGTTCGACATCCCGAAGGCGGAGATCTCGCCGTACGGCGTCTTCGACGTCAGCGACACCGACGACGACGACGTCAAGCGCGTGCACGGCATGGTCGAGAAGCCGAAGCCGGAGGACGCGCCGTCGACCTACGCCGCGGCCGGCCGGTACCTGCTCGACCGGGCGATCTTCGACGCGCTCAAGCGGATCACCCCGGGCAGCGGCGGCGAGCTGCAGCTGACCGACGCGGTCGCGCTGCTGATCTCCGAAGGGCACCCGGTGCACGTCGTCGTCCACCGCGGTGGCCGCCACGACCTGGGGAATCCGGGTGGTTTCCTGCGCGCCGCGGTCGATTTCGCGCTTGAAACGCCCCAGTACGGTCCATCTTTACGGGCGTGGCTGACGGAACGGATCGGGACAGAGCGCCCATGACGGAATCCCTCGACGCGGCGCGGCCCGAGGTGGCCGAGGAGGAGGCCGAGTTCCGCTCGGTCGACGCGCAGATCGCGATGACACTGGACGCGGCCGTCCGGCCGCAGCCGGTGCGGGTGGCGATCTCCGAGGCCCAGGGCCTGCTCTGCGCCGAGGAGGTGGTCGCCGAGCACGCGCTGCCCGGGTTCGACCAGGCCGCGATCGACGGGTACGCCGTCCGCAGCGTCGACGTCCGCAACGCCGGGCAGGAGCCGGTGCAGCTGCCGGTCGTCGGGGAGATCGCGGCGGGCTCGCGCCAGCCGCGGCGGCTCCAGCCCGGCCAGGCCGTGCGCGTCGACACCGGCGCGCCGTTGCCGACGCTCGCCGACGCCGTCGTCCCGCTTGCCTACACCGACGGGCACCAGGCCAAGGTCACCGTGCACCGCTCGGTGCCGTCGGCCGGGTACGTGCGGCGGGCGGGTGAGGACGTCCAGATCGGCGACGTCGCGGTGCGCCGCGGCGACACGATCGGTTCGGCCCAGGTCGGCCTGCTGGCCGCGGTCGGCCGGGCGAAGGTCCTCGTCTACCCGCGGCCGCGGGTGTCGATCGTGTCGGTCGGCGACGAGCTGGTCGACATCGACCGGACGCCGTCGGTCGGGCAGGTCTACGACGTCAACTCCTACGCGCTGGCCGCGGCCGCCCGGGACGCGGGCGCCGAGGTCAGCCGGGTCGGCATCGTGGCGAGCGAGCCGAAGCGGCTGCGCGAGGTCGTCGAGGGCCGGCTGCTGATGTCGGAGATCGTCGTGGTCGCGGGCGGCGCCGGGGGCGCCACCGGCGACGAGGTGCACGCCGCGCTGTCCGACCTCGGCCGGATCGACATGACGCGGGTGGCGATGCACCCCGGCTCGGTGCAGGGGTTCGGCAGGCTGGGCCCCGACTCGGTGCCGACGTTCCTCATCCCGGGCAACCCGATGAGCGCGCTGGTGGTGTTCGAGGTGCTGGTGCGGCCGCTGATCCGGGCGGCGCGTGGCACCCGCAACCCGCACCGGCGGATCGTCGGCGCGCGGCTGCTGTCGCCGATCACCTCGACCGAGGGCCGGCGCGGGTTCCTGCGCGGCCAGCTGCTGCGCGACGAGGCCAACGGCGAGTACCTGGTCCAGCCCCTCGGCCAGTCCGGGGCGCACCTGCTCGCGTCGCTGGCCGAGGCGAACTGCCTGATCAACGTGCCGGAAGAACTGACCGAGGTGGCCGCGGGCGACCAGGTCCAGGTCACCTTCCTGGCCCAACGGGCCTGATGACCTCCGTGTCGGGCGTGTCCTACCCGGTCGAGAGCCGGCACCCGGGCTGGCCGGCTCGGCTCGGCCCGCTGCGGGTGCCCGCGGGCGAGGTCGCGGTCCGGCCGGTCCGGCTGCGCGACGCCGGCGAGTGGAGCCGGATCCGGCTCCGGGACCGCGCGCACCTCGAAATGTGGGAGCCCACCGGCGTCGGGCCGTGGCCCGAACGCAACGCCTTCTGGTCGTGGCCGTCGCAGTGGGCGGCGCTGCGTTCGCTCGCTCGGCGTGGTCAGTGCCTCCCGTTCACGATCACCCTGGACGGTCGTCTCGCGGGGCAGATCACTGTGGGTAATGTCATCCGGGCGTCGCTGCGCTCGGCCTGGATCGGCTACTGGGTGTCGTCCGAGGTGGTCCGCGGCGGGGTGGCGACGGCCGCCGTCGCGCTCGTCACCGACCACGCCTTCGGCGCGGGCGGGCTGCACCGGCTGGAGGCCACCGTGCGCCCGGAAAACGCCGCCAGCCTGCGGGTTCTCACCAAAGCGGGCTACCGGCAGGAGGGCCTGTTCGAGCGCTACCTCGACGTCGCGGGCGGGTGGCGGGACCACTACTGCTTCGCCGTCACGCGCGAGGAGACCGGGGCCGGGCTGGTGTCGCGGCTGGTGGCCGCGGGCCGCGCCGACTACGCCTGACCGTGATTACCCACCCGGGTCAGTAGCTGCGTTACCACATGCAGTGAGTTTCACCTAATCCGGTGAGGCTTTTCCGTGATCGAACCCGGCGAGTCTGCGCCCGATCTGTTACTCCTGTGACTAACGTGATTTCTGGTGGAAGGATCGGGGGAGGTGACGGGAGATGCCCAGCTCCGTGATCATCGTCGCGCTCGCCGCGGCATGGCTCGTCGTACTCGTGCCCATGGTCGCGCGACGGCGGCAGCAGGTCGCGAGGACGGCCGACTCGGCGCTCGCGGCCAGGGTCGTGCGCAGTGGACGCAACGAGGACCGGGAGGAATTCGCCATGTCCGACGACCTCGGGAAGTCCCGGCCTTCGGTCGAGGACGACCTGGCCGAGCTGGAGGCCGAGCTCGAACTCGACGACGACCACGACGAGCCGGAACCCGACCCGGATCCGCTCCCGCAGCCGAAGCGCGGCACACGAGCCGAGCGCGACCGGCCCGGCTACCGGCCCGGCCGGGGCGGCTTCGACCCGGAAGCCGCCGAGATCGCGGCCCGCGCGAAGTACGGCTTCCGGCAGCGCATCGTGGTCATCCTGCTGGTGATCGCGGTCGCCACCGGTCTCGTCGCCGGTTTCGCCATCCCGCTGGCCTGGTGGGGCCACGGCGTGGTCGACGTCGTCCTCGTCGGCTACCTCGTGTACCTGCGCCGCCAGGTGCGCATCGAGGAGGAGATCCGGCAGCGCCGCCTCGCCCGCTTCAACAGCACCCGCGCGCCTCGGCGCTCGTCCACGCCCGCACCCGCGGTGGCGGAGGAGGACCACGCGCCGGAGGACGAGGTCGACGTCGTCGAGCCGGTCCGCCGCGAGGTGGTCGAGCGCCGGCCGTCCCCGACATCCCGCGTCCGCCGCAGCGCGGTCGTCGTCGACCTGGACGACGAGGACCCGGCGTTCGAGGAGCTCGACGAGCCCGGGACCGGCCCGTACCGGCGCGCGGTCGGCGAGTGACCCCCCCCTGCGCGAGGTGCTCGTAGGGCACTGCTAAGCTCTACGAGCACGAACAAGGGGCTGTAGCGCAGTTGGTAGCGCGTCTCGTTCGCATCGAGAAGGTCAGGGGTTCGATTCCCCTCAGCTCCACACATCGGAGGCCCGTGCCCGCGGAGGGCTCGGGCCTTTTGTGTTCCGCGTGTCTTCTGGGGGTCGAACCCCCAGGCCCCCGCCAGGGGGCTCCGCCCCCTGGACCCCCGCCGTGGTTGCGTTTTTGGGGGATCTCTCGGTTGGCCGTCCACTGTGGAGTGGGCGGCCTTTTTGCCGAGGTTGGGTTACTGGTGAGTAACTTGTCGTTGGTGTATCGGGAATTCGATACGGGTCGACAACGTCGTTCCCGGTTCGATGGCTCCATGATCCAGAGCGAACCCGTGCGAACCCTTGGCCGTCGTGTGGCTGCTTCGGCCGGTGTTGCTGTCTTCGGGTGTGAGGGCGATGAGGCCGTCTTGGTTCGGGAGGTGGCCTCTCGGCTTGGGGTTCGCGTCACCCTTGTCGAGGGTGCCCTTTGTGACGGCAATGTGGGAGATGCTGCCGGGCATCGGTGTGTCAGTGTTGGGCACAAGACTCCTGTTGAGGCGCCTGTGCTTCGGGCTCTTGCGCGCGTCGGGGTTCGCTATCTCTCCACTCGGAGCGTTGGGTACGACCACATTGATCTGGAGTACGCGGCCGGCCTTGGGATTGCCGTCGGGAATGTTGCCTACTCTCCCGGCAGTGTTGCCGACTACACCCTGATGTTGATGCTCCTGGCTGTGCGGGATCTCAAGTCCGTTCTGGCGCGGGCTGCGGCCGGGGACTTCCGGCTTGGGGCTCGCGGGAAAGAACTGCGGGATCTCACCGTCGGCGTTGTCGGGACCGGGCGGATCGGGTCCGCTGTCGTGGAGCGGTTGAGGGCCTTCGGGGGGCGCGTTGTTGCCTTTGACAGCTCTCCCCGTGCCGCTGTTGAGTATCTCTCCCTTGATGATCTGTTGCGGGTCAGTGACATTGTCACCCTTCACACGCCGCTGACGGGCGAGACGCATCACCTTCTGGATCGGAGAAGGCTCAGGCTGATGAAGCCGGGTGCCTTCGTTGTCAACACCGGGCGCGGGGCGCTGATCGACACCGATGCTCTTGTCTCCGCTCTGGAAAGCGGGCGGCTGGGTGGGGCCGCCTTGGACGTTCTCGAGGGTGAAGAGGGCGTCTTCTACTCCGACTGCCGGGGCAAGGATGTGGGGAGCCGGTTGCTTCGGTTGCAGGAGCTTCCCAATGTGGTTGTCACGCCGCACGTCGCTTATTACACCGATCGTGCGCTGCGGGATGCCGTCGAAAACTCGATTCTCAACTGCCTTGACTTCGAAAGTGGGGCTCTGCATGGATAAGCTCAAGGTCGGGATCCTCTTCGGGGGCCGGTCCGAGGAACATCCCGTTTCCGTCAAGTCCGCGCAGGAGGTTGCGCGGCACCTCGACTTCGGGAAGTACGAACCCTTCTGGATCGGGATCACTCAGGATGGGGCCTGGAAACTCTGTGGTGGGCCCGATGCCGGCTGGGAAAGTGGGCGGTCGGTTGTTCTGGGGCCCGGTCGGAGTCTGCTCGTTCTGGACGATGGCAAGTACGAGAGCTTCGGGCTGGACGTCGTGCTGCCCGTTCTGCACGGCAAGCTCGGGGAAGATGGTGCCGTTCAAGGACTCCTGGAGCTTTCCGGCATTCCGTACGCCGGCTGTGATGTGCAGAGTTCCGCTCTGTGCATGGACAAGTCCCTCGCCTACGTCGTGGCCGGGAGCGCGGGAATCCAGACGCCGGACTTCTGGGTTGTCGGCGAGGACGTCGATCCGGCGCAGTTCACCTACCCCGTGTTCGTGAAGCCCGCCCGGTCGGGTTCGTCCTTCGGGGTCAGCAAAGTCGCGCGGGAAGCGGAATTCGCGAACGCCGTCCAGACCGCCGCACAGTACGACGACAAGGTGCTCGTCGAAGCGGCCGTTGCCGGGAGCGAGGTCGGGTGTGCCGTTCTGGGGCAGGGGGAGGACCTCTTCGTCGGGGAAGTCGACCGGATTGCCCTGTCACACGGGTTCTTCCGGATCCACCAGGAAGATTCGCCCGAAAGCGGCTCCGAGAACTCGACACCCATCGTGCCCGCCGACATCCCGGCCGAGACCCGCGCGCGGGTGCAGAAGACCGCCAAGGCCATCTACCGGGCCCTCGGGTGCCGGGGGCTCGCCCGGGTCGACATGTTCCTCAAGGACGACGGGACCGTTGCGCTCAACGAGGTCAACACCCTGCCCGGGCTGACGTCCTACAGCCGGTACCCGCGGATGATGGCCGCCGCCGGGGTGGGGCTCGGGGATGTCGTCGATCGGGTCATCTCGCTGGCCGTGGGCCGATGAACGACGACTTCGCCTTCGTCGACGAGCTCGTTCCCGGGATCCGGTGGGACGCCAAGTACGCCACCTGGGACAACTTCACCGGGAAGCCGGTCGACGGGTACCTCGTCAACCGGATCGCCGGCACGACCACCCTGTGCGCCGCCCTCGCGCAGGCGCAGGAGAAGGCCGCTTCCCTCGGCTTCGGCCTGCTCCTCTGGGACGGCTACCGGCCGCAACGCGCCGTCGAGTGCTTCCTGCGGTGGGTGGACCAGCCCGAAGACGGCCGCACGAAGCTGTGGCACTACCCGAACCTCGACCGCGCCGGGATGTTCGCCAAGGGGTACGTCGCCACCCGGTCCGGGCACAGCCGGGGCAGCACCGTCGACCTCACCCTCTACCACCTCGGCACCGGTGAGCTCGCCTCGATGGGCGGCGGCCACGACCTGATGGACCCGATCTCGCACCACGGCGCACGCGGTGTCTCCGCGCTCGAAGCCGGGAACCGGCGGTACCTGCGGTCCATCATGGAGGACTGCGGGTTCGGCTCCTACGAACGCGAGTGGTGGCACTACAGCCTCACGAACGAGCCCTACCCGGACACCTACTTCGACTTCCCCGTTGCCTAGGCGGCCGGCAGCCGGACGGTCACCCGGAGCCCGCCGGACGGGCGGGGCGTCAGGGTGAGGGTCCCGTCGTGCGCCTGCGTGATGCTCTGGACGATCGCCAGGCCGAGGCCGACCCCCGCGTGGTCCGCGCGGATGCGTTCGGTGCCGCGCTGGAACGGCTCCGTCAGCGTCGACACCAGCTGCGGCGGCAGCTGCTCGCCGGTGTTCTCGACCGTGAGCACGACCGAACCGCCGCGGACGGTCGTCGCGAGCTGCACCGTCCCCTCGGGGACGTTGTGGACGATGGCGTTGTGCAGCAGGTTCGTGGTCAGCTGCAGCAGGAGCGCGTCAGAGCCGATGGCCGGCGCGACGTCGCCGGACGTCGAGATGGTGACGCCGTGCTTCTCCGCGAGCGGCAGCAGCGTTTCGGCCGCTTCCTCCACGGTCAGGGACAGGTCGACGCGGTCGCGGTGGAACGATCGCTGGTCGGCCCGGCTGAGCAGCAGCAGCGCTTCGGTGAGCCGGATCGCCCTTGTGTTGACGACGTGGAGGCGCTCGTCGAGCTCGTCCGCCGGGCGGTTCGGGTCGTTGCGGGCGACGTCGAGGAGGCTCTGCGTGATCGCCAGCGGGGTGCGCAGCTCGTGGGACGCGTTGGCCGCGAACCGCCGCTGCTCGGCGACGTGCGCTTCGAGGCGGGCGAGCATCGTGTCGAAGGCGTCGGCGAGCTCGCGGAACTCGTCCGTGCGGCCCGGCAGCCGGACGCGGTGGGCGAGCGAACCGGTCGCGGCGAGGCGGGTGGCGTCGGTGATCCGGGTCAGCGGGGCGAGCATCCGGCCGGCCAGGACCCACCCGCCGAGCAGGCCGAACACCAGCAGGAAGACGATCACGGCGGCCATGAACGGGACGAACGCGCGGACCAGGACCGAGCGGTTGATCCAGAAGTTGCCCTCGGTGCGGATCCAGCCGTTGGGCAGGAAGTACAGGTAGAAGGCCAGCACGGCCCCCATCAGCAGGATGCCCGCGAGCATGACGAACCCGGCGTAGCTCAGGGTGAGCTTGAGCCGGACGCTCAGCCCGGGCGCCCTAGCCACGACGCTCGCCGCCGGTGTCGATGCGGTAGCCGACGCCGGGCACGGTGGCGATGATCCCGGGTTCGCCGAGGCGCTTGCGCAGGACCGAGACCGTGATGCGGACCGCGTTGGTGAACGGGTCCGCGTTCTCGTCCCACGCCCGTTCCAGCAGCTCTTCGGCGCTGATCACACCGCCTTCCGCGGCGACGAGCACCTCGAGCACGGCGAACTGCTTCCTGGTCAGCGCCACGTACCGGCCGTCGCGGTAGACCTCGCGGCGGAACGGGTCCAGGCGCAGGCCCGCGAGCTCGCGCACCGGCGGCCTGCTGTACGCGCGCCTGCGGTCGAGGGCACGCAGCCGGAGCACGAGTTCCCGCAGTTCGAACGGCTTGGTGAGGTAGTCGTCGGCGCCGAGCTCGAAGCCGGACGCCTTGTCGTCGAGCCGGTCGGCCGCGGTGAGCATCAGGATCGGCGTGCCGCTGCCCGAGGCGACGATGCGGGCGGCGACCTCGTCGCCGGACGGGCCCGGGATGTCCCGGTCGAGGACGGCGATGTCGTAGCTGTTGACGCTCAGCAGCTCCAGCGCGGTGTGGCCGTCGCCGGCGACGTCCGCCGCGATCGCTTCCAGCCGGAGCCCGTCGCGGATGGCGTCGGCCAGGTAGGGCTCGTCCTCGACGATCAGCACACGCACGCTGCCGATGCTACGAGCCGGTCCCTATCGCCGGCATATCGGAAAGCGCGTACGAGCGGGCAACACCGCGCGGCCTTGACTGCCGGTATGAGCACGTTTTCGACCGTCCTTGGCCCGGAACACGGCGCTCTGCCGGACGGCGCACCGGTCTTCGACGACGACTGCCCGGCCGTGGCCAACCTCGATCCCGCCCTGCTCGGCGCCCTCCGCCGGGCCGCGACGGACGCCGCGGCCGACGGCGTCCGGTTCGTCGTCAACGGTGGCTGGCGATCCCGCGCGTACCAGGAACGCCTGCGCCGCGACGCCGTCGCCAAGTACGGCTCGGAGGAGGAAGCCGCCCGCTGGGTGACGACCGCCGACCGGTCCGCGCACGTGCAGGGGAAGGCCGTCGACGTCGGGCCGGCCGAGGCGCGGGCGTGGCTTTCCGAGCACGGCGCCCGGTACGGCCTGTGCCAGATCTACCGCAACGAGCCCTGGCACTACGAGCTGCGTCCGGAAGCCGTCGAGCACGGGTGTCCGCCGATGTACGCCGACCCTTCGCAGGATCCGCGGATGCGGTGACCGTCACCGGGCCAGGTGCTTGCGGACGTCCTCGGCCACCGCGGCCCGCCCGCTCATCCGGTACTTGGCCAGGATGCCGCGGACGTGGCTCTTCACCGTGTGCAGGCTGACGCCGAGCTCGCGCGCGATCCGGTCGTTGGGCAGGTCGCTGGCGAGGAGCACCGCGACGCCCTGCTCGGCGGCGGTGAGGGAGCGGAAGCGCTCCTCCGGGCCGTTGTCGATGTTGAGGGTCAGCTCCATCAGGTCGGACTGGAGTTGCTGGCAGTCGGTCACGATCCGCTGCAGGGCCTCGCGCAGGTGTGCCGGATCGGGTGACGGCAACGCGTCCTGCGCTCGCTGCCGCACGTCCGCGACGCGCGAGGAGAGGAACTCGACGACGTGGTCGGCGGTCACCAGCTGCGGCGGGTCGACGACGCCGGCCGGCAGCCGGCGCAGCGCGTCGAGGTCCTCCGCCTCCTTGGTCAGCACGCGGGCGACCAGGTCGGCCAGCCATTCGAACGCGCGCACGGAGTTGTCGTCGAACGTGTCCGGCCGGTAGCTCTGCATCGACATCATGCCGAACACGACCGGCACCCCGTCGTGGCCGCGGCGGAACAGCGGGGTGGTGACCGCGTCGGCGGACGCCCGGCTCGTGTCCCCGGCGGGGACGCCGGCGTGCAGGGCGGCGCCGCTGTCGTACATCATCCGGTAGGTCTGGCGGTGCTTCAGCAGCCAGGCGGCCTGGCCGTGCGGCCCGTAGATGTGCGACTCCGGGTCGGTGAACAGGCCGCTGTCGTAGCCGTACGGGTAGCGGACCCGGTTGGCGCCGTGGAAGAAGCCGACGTAGAAGTGGTCCAGCGGCACGATCTTGCTCATCACCGCACGGGCGTAGTCGTAGAGGCCGTAGTGGTCGGTGCGGTAGTTCGCGTCGATCTTGTGGAACGCCTCCCGGAGGATCAGCGTCGTTTCGGCGTCGACCCGGAGCCGGGCGGGTGGTCCCGATTCGGCTGGCGGCATCCCCTCATCATCCTCCGGCGCACGGGCCGGGCCGGCCGGCTCGCTCCGCGAGCGATGGCCCGGCCCGCCCTCCCGCTGTCACTGTTGACGGGCGAGAGGACGGGGAGGAGCAGCCATGGAGACCCATTAGTGCGTCAGGAAAGCGTCTTCAGCCAGTTGGTCACCACCGCGAAGTACGCCGGCGCGTTGGGGGCGTAGTTGATCGCGTGGCCGTAGCCGTCGAGGATGTACGTCTGCAGCGGCCCGCCGAAGAACGGGGCTTCCGACGCGCGCAGCGCCTCCGGGGACGAGCAGTCGCTGCCCAGCGTTCCGCAGAAGTGCGGGTCGTTGCCGACCACCAGCAGCACCGGGGCCGTGATCTGCTGGGACGCCGGGGTGACCACCGTGGTCAGGGTCAGGCTGTCGACGGCTTCCGTGGCCGCGAAGACGTCCTTTGTGGACTCGTCGTAGGCGATCGCGCCCGCGTCGTAGGGGCCGGGGGTGTGGAAGGCGTTGTAGCGCGTTCCCTGGTCCGTGGTCAGGTAACCCGCGTCGAGGCCACGGGGGGCCAGCGCCGGGTCCAGCGGGGCCGGGACCATGTTGGCCAGCACCGGGATCACCGTGATCAGGTTCATCCGGTGCGTCATGCCGGTGACCAGGACGCCGTCGACGTCGTGGTAGCGGCCCGCTTCGATCATCGCCATCGCCGAGCCGATCGAGTGGCCGCCGACGACCACCTTCGCGAACCGGGCGTGGATCGACTGGATCACCTGGTGCGCCGCGACCGCCTGGGCGGACGCGTTCAGCAGCGTGCTCAACGGCTTCGAGCTGCTGCCCGTGCCGAGGCGGTCCAGGGCGAGCGTCGCGATGCCCGCGGAGTTCGCGGCCAGCCGGAACGACCGGATCTCCGGCGTGTAGCCGATGTCCCAGTACGACGCGTTGTACGTGCCGCCCGGGATCAGCACCACCACGGTCGTGGCCTGGGGCGGTGCGCACAGGCGGCCGTGCATCGCCTGCGGGAGCAGGGCCACCGTGACGGGGAAGGACAGGTCCTCGCACGTCGTGGCGGCGACGGCCGGCGTGGGACTCGAAAACGCTGCCAGCAAGAGGAAAACGGCAGCACAAAGACGGAGACGGGACACGGGGGAAGGACCTCCAGCTAGCGGGGGACTGCCGTCATCGGCAGGCGGTCGGGGTAGGCGGCGGAGGTGAACTTCACGCGCACCGGCCGGCCCGGGACGGGGACCAGCCGCCACCGCGCGGCCACCGTGGCCACCGTGATGACGATTTCGTTCTGGGCGAAGCGGTTCCCGATGCACTGCCGGGTGCCCGCCCCGAACGGGACGAACGCGCCCTTCGGCACCGCGGCCGCCCGCTCCGGTGCCCAGCGGCCGGGATCGAACCGGTCCGGGTCGGGGAACGACGCGGGGTCGTGGTGGAGCGCGTGCGGGCTGACGATCACCTCGGCGCCCTCCGGCAGCCGCACGCCGCCGAGGTCGACCTCGGTGAGGGTCCGGCGCATCAGCATCCAGAGCGGGTACAGCCGCAGCACCTCGTCGACCACCTGCCGGACGTAGGTGAGCCGGGTGAGGTCGTCGACGGTGACCGGGCGGCCGCCCAGCACCTCGTCGACCTCGGCGTGCACCCGCGCTTCGACGTCCGGATGCTTGCCGAGCTCGTGGAACGTCCAGGCCAGGGCGAGCGCGGTCGTCTCGATGCCGGCGGTGAGCAGGGTGAGCACCTCGTCGCGCGCCTGCTCGTCGGTCATGCCGGCCAGCAGCAACGTCGAAAGCAGGTCGCCGTGGTCGGTGCCGTCGCGCCGCCAGTCGCGGATCACCTCGAGCACGATTCCCTGCATCCGGCCGATCGCCTCGTCGAACCGGCGGTTCCCGGGCACCGGAAGCTTTTCGACGAACTTCGGCGACAATGCGCGAATCATTCCCTGCTGGATGATGACGTAAATCGACCTGCGGGCTTCTTCGATCGCCGCCTTTCCCAGGTCGGTGGAAAACAGCGCCTCGCCGACGATCGTCACGGCCAGGCTCTGCATGTCCTCGTCGATCTTCCGCACTTCACCGCCCTGCCAGGTGCCGGCCAGGTCCGCCGCCGCGCGCCGCATGATGTCCGCGTAGGCGGCCAGGCGGTCGCGGTGGAACGCCGGCTGCATCAGCCGCCGCTGCCGCAGGTGGAAATCGCCGTTCGAAAGCACCAAGCCATTTCCGACGAACGGCCGGAACTTGTCGAACATCGCGCCCTTGCGGAACTTCGGGCCCTCCGTGACCAGCACTTCGTGGGCCAGCCGAGGGCTCGCGACGAAGTGGACGGGCGCCGGTCCGAGCCGGAGTTCGACGATCTCGCCGTGCTCGCGCAATGCGTCGGTGAATGCGAAGCGTTGCCGCAGCAGTGCCGGAGTGTGCCCGAGGAAAGGCCATCGGCCCGGTGCGACCGGGACGCTCATGCGGACTCCTCGTTGCGCCATTGTGTGGATTTCCCAAGGAGACGGCTTACGGTAGGCGCGTCCGGCCGAACGGGACAGTGCCCGATCGGGTGGTGTGCGCTCACGCGGATGGCCCAGTAGCCGGACCGCCGGGAATCGCTAAGCTCTTTCCGATCCGACGTAACGAGAAGGTGTTCTTCGTGACCCGATCACCGGAATGGGTTCCACCGGGTGTCGATATCTCCGTGCCGAGTATCGCGCGCACTTACGACTTCATGCTCGGCGGCGGGCACAACTTCGCCGTCGATCGCGCGGTCGGCGAGGAGATCGAACGCGTGATGCCCGGCCTGCGCGACTCCGCCCGCGTGAACCGGGCGTTCCTCGGGCGCGCGGTGCGGTACATGACGGCCCACGGGATCCGCCAGTTCCTCGACATCGGTTCCGGCATCCCGACGGTGGCGAACGTGCACGAGGTCGCCCAGGCGCAGGACCCGGAGTGCCGGGTGGTGTACGTCGACCGCGACCCGGTCGCGGTCGCGCACAGCGAACTGATGCTCGCCGGCAACGACCGCGCCGCCGTGGTGCAGGCCGACATGCGGGACCCGGAGAAGATCCTCGACTCGCCGCAGGTGCGCGAGCTGCTCGACCTCGACGAACCGCTCGGGCTGCTGATGCTGCTGATGCTGCATTGGGTGCCCGACGAGTCCGGGCCGCTCGAACTCGTCGGCCGGTACCGCGCGGCGCTGGCACCCGGCAGTTTCCTCGCGCTGACCCACGTCACCGGCGACCACCAGGGAGAAAACCTCGGCGAAGCGACCGAAGTGATCAAGGAGAGCCGCAGCCCCGACCAGGTGACCCTGCGGACGCACGGCGAGATTTCCGCCCTGTTCGCCGGTTTCGAATTCGTCGAACCCGGCCTGGTCGGCTGCGGGGAATGGCGGCCCTCCGGCCCGGCGGACATCGCGCGCGCGGCCGCGATGAACATGCTGGTTTACGCCGGAATCGGCCGCAAGAACTGAGCGGGCGCCCACCGAATGCCGATGACCGAACCCCAGCCGGAACAATCCGCCGCCCCCGATCCGGAACGGGGGCGGTCCCTGCTCGCCCGGAAATGGGCGTACCTGCTCAGCGGCGTCACCGTCGTGTCGATGAGCCGGGAAGAACTCGACCGGGAACTGCGCTGCCTGCTCGACACGTTGTGCGAGGCGATCTGCCGCCCTTCGGCGGACACGGTCCCGGCCGAGCGGATCGGCGCGCGGCTGGTCTCGCTCGGGTACGTCGGCGAACCCGGGCTGCGGTGCACGCTCGACGTCCTCGGGAAGGGCCTGCCCGCGCTGCCCGAACTCCGGGCGGTGGAGCGGGCCCCCGAGCGGATCGTGCCGACGCTGGGCGCGCTGGCCTGCGGGTTCCTGCTCGCGCACGAGCGCGCTGTCCTCGACCAGCAGGAAATCATGCACCTGTCGCTGCTCAAGGCGGTGCGGGACGCCCAGTGGAACCTCAAGCAGAGCGAAGCCCGCTTCGACGAGGTCGTGACTTCGTCGGCGAGCGGCATCGCGGTCGTCGCGCTGAACGGCCGGATCGTGCGCGCCAACGCGGCGCTGGCCGAGATGCTCGGGCACCCGTCCGGCGAGCTCACCGGCTCGGTGCTGTACGACGTCGTCCACCCCGAGTCCGTCGACGTCCTGCGTGACGCGATGCTGGCGCTGCTGGACGGCGGCAAGGAGCGGATCCGGCAGACGCAACGGCTGCTGCGCCGGGACGGCGACGTCGTGCGCATCTCGCTCACCGCGTCGCTGCTGCACGACGCCGAGAACCGGCCGGCCCACTTCGTCGTCGTGATCGAGGACGGCACGGAGCTGATGCTGCTGCAGGGCGAACTCAGCCGGCAGGCGCTGCACGACGTCCTCACCGGGCTGCCGAACCGGCAGTACTTCGGCACGCACCTGGAGACGGCGTTGCGGCGCGCGGACCCGGCGTACGGCGTCACGCTGTTCCACGTCGACCTCGACGCGTTCGGCATGGTCTGCAACAGCCTCGGCCGCCGCGTCGGCGAGCAGCTGCTGGTGCACTTCGCGCAGCGGCTGAAGGCCGTGATGGCCCGGGAGAACGCGATGATCGCGCGGTTCCACAGCGACGAGTTCGGCATCCTGGTCGAGAACACCGCCACCACGCCCGGCATCGACACCATCGTGCGCGCGATCAACGACGAGCTCGCCGAGCCGTTCTTCGTCGACGGGCACGGGCTGGCGCTGTCGGCCAGTGCCGGCGTGGTGCACCGGCCGGCGAAGGGCATCGATCCGGTCGAGCTGCTGCGCCAGGCGGACCAGACGCTGCGGCGCGCGAAGGCCCGGCGGCGTGGCCAGTGGAAGATGTTCGACGCCGACGCCGATGCCTTCGACCGGCAGACGCAGGCGCGGGCCGTCGGCATGGCCGGCGCCTGGGAGCACGGCGAGATCGGCGTGCGGTACCGGCCGGTGGCGCGGCTGGCCGACGGCGGGGTGGCCGGCGTCGAAGCGCGCCTGCACTGGGACCGGCCGGGCGACACGGCGCTGTCGCACGAATGCTGCGTCGAGCTCGCCGAGTCGACCGGGCTGATCCTGCCGCTCGGGGACTGGCTGCTGCGCGCGGCCGGGCGGCAGGGCGAGTGGTGGCGGCAGCGCGCGGGCTTCGGCCTGCCGATGGTCGCCGGCCTCACCGGGCACCAGGTTTCGGACGACGCGCTCGGCACGCGCGTGACGCGGCTGCTGGCCGACACCGGGCTGCCGCCGGACCAGCTGCTGGTCGGCGTCCCGGTCGGCGCGCTGCCGGTGTCCGGGGTGATCGAGAACGTCACCGCGCTGGCCGACCTCGGCGTGCACGTCATGCTCGACGAGTTCGGGCTCGGGCCGGACGACCTGCGGGCGGTCGAGGACCTGCCGGTGGACATCGTGCGCGTCGACCGGCGGCTCGCCGAGTGGCAGGCGTGGTCGGACTCGACGTTCCTCGGTGCGCTGGTCCCGCTGGTCCGGCAGGTCGGCGCGACGCTCGTCGTCGACGGGATCCACACCCAGGACCAGGCCGACTGGTGGCGCACGGCCGGCGCGGAGCTGGCGACGGGCGACTACTTCGGCGTCGCCAGGCCGCCGGCCGAGCTCGCCGGGCAGTTCGCCGGCACCTGAGGCCGCCACCGGGTCAGGCCGACGGCGACGAGCACGACCACCATCCCGCCGACGACCCGGGGCGTCAGCGGTTCGCCGAGGAAGAGCGCGCCGAGCCCGACCGACACCACGGGCAGCAGGTAGCCGACGGTCGCCGCGGCGGTCGGGCCTTCGTCCGCGATGAGCCGGTAGTTGAGGTGGAAGGTGATCCCGGTCCCGAAGACGCCGAGGATCGTGACGGCGACGACGGCGGTGAGCGTCAGGTGCGGCGCCGCGGACGCGACCGGCAGCGCGAGGGCGGTCAGCGCGGTGGCGGTCATCAGCTGCGCGGCCGAGAGCGCGAGCGGCGCGCCGTCCGGTGGCAGTTTCCTTGCCATGTAGGCGAAAGCGATGGCGTAGCTGAGTCCGGCGCCGAGCAGGGCCAGCGCCCCCGCGCTCAGCAGACCGGACTGCCGCCACGGCGCGAAGATCACGACGATGCCGGCGAAGCCGAGGATGAGCCCGAGCAGCCGCACGGGGGTGAGCCGCCGTTCGGTGCCGAGCGTGACGCCGATCAGCAGCGACCACAACGGGGTCGTGGCGTTCATGACGCCGGCCACCCCGGAGTCGACCGTGCGTTCCCCGATGCCGAAGAGCGCGAAGGGCAGGGCGTTGCAGAAGAAGGCGGCGACGACGAGCCGGGCCCAGGTGCCGCGGTCGCGCGGAAGGCGTTGCCGGGCGGCGAAGGCCAAGGCGAGGAGGGTGAGCGCACCGAGGGCGCAGCGGACGAGCGTCAGGTGGACGGGGCTCAGGCCGGTCAGGGCCAGCTTGATCCAGAGGAAGCCGGAGCCCCACAGCAGGGCCAGTACCGCGATCCGCACGACGTTTCCGCTCACGGAATCCACGGTGCCGCAGCGGTCCTATCAGAACAAGTGAAGGTAACTGGACGGATCGTTAAGCAGTCCTACATCGGGTGTTCCATCCAGACGTTCGGCTCGACGTACGTCGCCGTGTCGTACTCGGTCGAGGCGTGCACCGGGGCGATTGCTCCCGGGACGAGGTTCTCGCCGTCCTGCAGCTTCACGCCCGTCCAGTCGTGCCAGTCGGCCAGGGAACCCGCCAGCGTCACCGCGAACGGGCACACCTTCACCACCCGTGCGCCCAGGCGCTCGTGCGTGCGCAGCCAGCGGTCCGCAAGCAAACCGTCCGGACGGCGGCGGGCCGCGTACTCCGGCATCGGGACCTTCGGCTCGGCCTCCTTGCCGATCGGGCGGACCGACACGATCAGCTTGCGCAGGCCCGTTTCCGCCGCCCGGGCCTTCAACGCCGTCAGCATCGGGGCCGCCAGCCCGGTGCCGCGCAGGTGCGGGGCGATCACGACTTCCAGTGCGCACAACGCGTTCGGTGCGCGGCCGTCCAGGAGGTCGTGGGCCGCCCACTCGATCGCCTGGTCCCAGCCGTGGTCCGGGAGCTCGGTGCGGTCCGGGGCCGGGTACGCCAGCGGGACCGCCAGCGCGCGGGCCATCGGGGTGCCGTCGTCGTCCAGTGCGATCAGGAAGTACCGGGCCCACAGGCGCCGGAACCGCTCGCCGGTGATCAGCCTGCCGCTCGCGCCCTGGTAGATGAACGGGCCGCCGACGTCGCCGAGGCTCAGCGCGGGGTCGAGGAGATCCGGGCGGGTGGCAAGATCGACAACGCGCATCCGCCCAGTGAAGCGAAAAGCTCAAGCTCGGGATAGCGGCATCCGGGCGACCTTCAGCGCAACGCCTTCGTACGGCGGGTGATCGCCGACGGGTCGAGGTTCGCGCGGGTGCCCGCGTCGTGGCCGTCGTGGTAGCCGCTGCCGGACAGCCGGCGGGGTGCGGCCGCGCGCAGGTCGCCGTACTCGGCGTCGAACGCGTGCTGGACCAGCTGGGCGCGGTCGCGGACCACCAGCTCCGCCGAGCGCGGGCCGGGCGGCGCCGTGCGGACCGCTTCCTGCTCGGCGTGCGTGAGGCGCTCGTGGACCGCGCGGGCGAAGCCGTGCAGCCACGTGCGCCGGTACGCCGCCAGGGATTCGCCAAGGAAGAACCCGTCGGGGCGGACGCGCGTCAGCTGCGTGCTCGCCTGCAGCAGCAGGCTGGTGAACAGCAGCTCCACCCGGCCGAGGTCGGACCGGTAGCCGAACACCGTGACGCTGTCGACCTTCTGGCCGTAGCGGTGCAGCAGGGTCCGGCAGCGCAGCGGGTACGCGACCGACGTCAGCAGGCTCGCCTTGTCGCGGCTGTACGGGTCGTTCATCGGGATCTTCAGCGTGCCGATCTCGTCGGCGGCGGCGCCGGCCGCGGCGAGCATCGCCTGGTCGATGCCGTAGCGCGCGACGAGCTCGGCGGCCTTCTGGTTGTACGCCTCGGCTTCCGCCTCGGTGACCGCCGGGTCTTCGGCCTTCGCCAGCAGCTTGCGGATGCGCTCGAGCTGCGGGTCTGACTCGGTCATGCGGAGAGGGTATTCGATCACGTGTTCGGGCGCGCGGACCGGGTCGGCGTGTCGGCCTGGACACTGGCGGGATGGTGACGATCGAACGCTTCGACCCGCTGTCGGCCACCGAGGCGGGATTTGCCGCCTACCACGCCGTGCTCGCGGCGAGCCGGGAAACCGACCGGCCCGGGGAACCCGTGCTGCCGCCCGGCGAGCTGGCCGGACGGCTGGCGAGGCCGCTGCCGGGGATGGGGGAGGCCGCGCAATGGGTGGCGTACCGCGGCAACGAGCTCGTCGCGTTCGCCGAGGTGCACTTCCTCGAAGCCGAAAACCGCGGAATCGGGCTGGTCGACGTCGTCGTGCACCCGGCTGCGCGGCGCTCGGGGATCGGTACCGCGTTGCTGCACGCGGTGCTGCCGGAACTGCGCGCGCGGGACCGCCGGAGCGTCGAAGGCTGGCAGGTCGTCGCGGGGTCCGCCGGGGAGCCGTGGGCCGAGGCGCTCGGCTTCCGGCCGGTGCGGACGATCGTGCGGCAGGCACTGGTCGTCGCCGAAGCCGACCGGTCGCGCTGGGACGTGACCGTCCCGGTGGGCTACCGGGTGGTGCGGTGGGCGGGTGCGGCCCCGGACGCCTTGCTCGATTCCTACGCCCGCGCACGGGCGGCGATTCACGACGCTCCGCTCGGGGGCTCGGGCTTCCAGTGGCCGGCGTGGACGGCGGAGCGGGTGCGCGCGGCCGAAGCCGAAGCTCGGTCGCAGGGCCTCGAACAGCGGATCGTCGCCGCGGTTCACCAGGAAACCGGGGAGGTCGCCGGGTTCACCGAAGTGTGCGTGCACCCGCGCCGGCCGGACTGGGGTTACCAGCGGGACACCGCGGTGCTCGCCGGGCACCGCGGGCACGGTCTGGGGCGCTGCGTCAAGGCGCACATGATCCGGTGGCTGGTCGCCGAGCGGCCCGGGCTCCGGCGGATCAGCACTACGACAGGTGCGGAGAACGCGCACATGATCCGGGTCAACCGCGAACTCGGCCTCGGCTCGCTGCCGGCCGTGATCGCCGTTCAGCAGGACCTCGACGCGCTCCTCAGCCGAGGTACGCGTCGAGCGTGACGGCCAGCGCGGCTTCGGGCGACGGCGCGAAGCTCGCGCCCGCCAGGCCGCCCCACAGCCACAGCTGGGCGAGGCCGTGCAGTGCGGCCCACAGCGACGCGGCGACGAGCCGCAGGTCGGCGCCGGACCGCGCGAGCGGCGTCGGCACCGCCGCCACCAGCACGGCGAAGGTGTCGAACACCGCGCTCGCCGCCGCCGAGAGCGCCGGGTCGTCCGCGTCGACCAGGTCGCGGCGGAACATCAGCTCGAACATCGCCGGGTGGTTCAGCGCGAAGTCGAGGTAGCTGTGGCAGGCCGCGGTGAGCCGCTCCCGCGGTGACGTTCCCGGCAGCGTTTCCCGGCGGGCGAGCAGGGCGGCGTACCCGCGGGTCGCGACGGCGGACAGCAGCTCGGCGCGGCCGGAGAAGTGCCGCAGCGGCGCGCCGTGCGAAACGCCGGCGGCCTTCGCGATCCCGCGCAGCGTCACCGCGTCGACGCCTTCCTCGGCGAGGAGCTCGGATGCGGTGTCGATCAGGCGTTGCCGGGTGCCCACGCCTCGTCCAGGGTCATCGGGAGCAGGTCGGGGCGCTTCGGGAGGAAGCCGTCGCCGGGCTGGCGGCCGATCAGCCGGTTGCGCGTGCGCGTCACGGCGACCGGCAGGACCTCGCGCAGCAGCCACTGCAGGTCGGCGCGCCGGCTGCCGGGGGCCGCGGCGCCGGGCAGCGGGGCGAGCCAGGCCGGGTCGTGGCCGAGGCCGAGCCGGGCGAGGACGTACGCGGCGAGCCGGCGGTGGCCGTGCTCCGAGAGGTGGAGCCGGTCGGCGCCGAAGTACCGCGAATCGGTGACGGCCGGGTCCGGCCACAGGTCGATGAGCTGGGCCCCGTAGCTGACGGCCGCCTCGCGGATGGCTTCGTTGAGCGCGACGATCCGCGGCCGCATCCGGCTGCCCAGCGGCATCCGGCGGGAGACGTCGCTGAGCGTGAAGGTGACGACGACGGGCGCGATTTCGGTGCAGGCGCGGATGGCGGCGTCGACCCGGCGGGCGACCGTGCGCGCGTCCCAGCCCCGGCTCATGACGTCGTTGCCGCCGCCGAAGAGCGCGACGAGGTCGGGTGCCAGCCGGGTGGCCGCGGGGATCTGCTCGGGCACGATCTGGTCGAGCCGCCGTCCGCGGACGGCGAGGTTGGCGTAGCGGAAGCGGGGTTCGTCCTCCGCCAGCCGCGCGGCGACGAAGTCGGCCCAGCCGCGGTACTGGTGGCTGCCGGGGTACGGGTCGTCGAGTCCTTCGGCGCAGCTGTCGCCGACGACGACGAAGCGGTGGTAGTTCATTCCGGTCTCCGTAACCCGCAGTTCACCTTGCCGACACTGTCTATCAAACTTCTGTAGACGGTGTCTACTTCGGCCGCCTCACACTCCCGCGGGCTATTTCGTCGTACTGGCGGAAGCAACCGAACAGGGGAGAACGACGATGAAGATCGGGATCGTGCTCGGCAGCACCCGCCCCGGCCGCCTGGGCGACCAGGTGGCCCGCTGGGTCCACGAACGGGCCGTGGACCGGGTGGACGCCGAGTTCGCGCTCGTCGACCTGCGTGACCACCCGCTGCCGCACCTCGAGGAGCCGCCGGGCTTCTCCGGGCAGTACCGGGACGAACGCACCCGGGCCTGGGCCGCCACCGTCGCCGCGTGCGACGGGTTCGTGTTCGTCACGCCGGAGTACCACCACTCCGTGCCCGGGGTGCTCAAGAACGCCCTGGACCACGTGCACGTCGAATGGAACACGAAGGCGGCCGGGTTCGTCTCGTACGGCGGTGCCGGCGGGGCCCGCTCGGTCGAGCAGCTGCGGCTCGTCTGCGGGGCCCTGCAGCTCGCCGATGTGGCCCCACAGGTCACGCTGCCGCTGGCGACCGAATTCGAGAACCGCACCGAGTTCAAGCCGGGCGGCCACCAGCTCGCCGCGCTGGACCTGCTGCTCGACCACGTCGTCGCCTGGAGCACCGCGCTCGCCACCCTGCGGCATGGGGACGCCGGAGCCGCGATCCGGCAACGGCTCGACGCGATCGTCGACGGCCTGCGGGCCAAGGACCTCGAGGCGCTGAGGCGCAGCTACGCACCGGACGTCGTCTCCTACGACGTCGAACCGCCGCTGCAGCACGTGGGCGTCGACGCGAAGCTGGAGAACTGGGCGAAGGTGTTCGCTGTCTTCGAAAAGGTGGACTACGAGCTGCGCGGCCTGACCGTCGACGTCAGCGGGGACCTCGCCGTCGGGCACGGCTTCGGCCGGGTCAGCGGCACCCTGAAGAACGGGGTCGTGACGGACGGCATGTGGGTCCGGGCCACGTTCGTCTTCCGGCACACCGGCGACGGCTGGGTGATCGTTCACGACCAGGCCTCCGTGCCGTTCGACGTGGCCAGTGGCCGGGGGATGAGCGACCTGGAGCCCTGACGGCTCAGGCGAGCCGCGCGCGGTGGGCCGTCACGGCGGCCCGCCGCGGGTCGGCCGGCGGGAGCGTCCGCAGCAGCGCGTCGAGCACCGCGAAGTCGTCGGCTCCGCAGGCCGTCTCCCAGAACGACCACAGCACGGCCGGGTCGCGGCTGTTCAGGGCCACCTGACGCACCTGCGCGGTCAGCGTCTCCCGTTCCTCGCGGATCGCCGGCGCTTCGGACTCCGGCAGCAGCGGCCCGCGGAAGTCGCGCAGGACGCCGTCCGGCGTGCCGGACCGCAACGCCGTGCGGGCCCGGAGGAAGTCGGCGTCGACGTCGGCCGCCAGGCGGTACGGGCGGGTCTGCACCACCGACGCGCCCAGCTGCGAACGCAGCCGGTGGATCTCCGCGCGGACCGTCACCGGGTTGCCGGTCTCGCCGTAGAGCTGCAGCGCCAGGCGTTCCGCCGAGAGCCCGTTCGGGTGCAGGGCCAGCAGCGTCAGTATCTCCGCGTGCCGCAACGTCACCGGGATCTCGCGACCGTCCACAGTGGTCGAATGGGTGCCGTCGGACAGGTACTCCAGGCGCAGCCGGGCCCGGTGGGTGCCGGGTGCCGCCGACAGTCGCAGTAGGTAGCCCTCTGCCAGGGGCTCGACCGTGGCGAGGCGGCCGTCGGGCAGGGCGACCGTCCCGCCGCCGCGCCGGATGTCCACTGTGGACGGCAGGGTGCACGACTCCGCGGCGAGCACCCGCCCGGCCGCCGAAAGCAGCGCGCCCGGGCGGCCGCGCAGCGCGGCCAGGTGCGGCATGTTGACCCGCCGCAGCCGCTCGTCGCGGACCGCCAGCTGGGCGCGCAGCTGCCCTTCCGCGAGCTGCGCCGTCGCCGTGACCAGCGAGATCATCGCCGGGTGGACCGTGCGCAGCGGGCCGCTGACGTCGATCGACCCCAGCAGCGCGCCGGTCTCGGGGTCGCGCACCGGCGCCGCCGCGCACGTCCACGTGTGGTAGCGCCGGACCAGGTGCTCGGCCGAGTGGATCTGCACCGGTTCGCCGGTGGCCAGTGCCGTGCCCATGGCGTTCGTGCCGATCGCCGCCTCGCTCCACCGCGTGCCCTCGGTGAGGCCGACGCGGTCGCCGCGCACCAGTTGCCCGGCCGCGCCCTCGCGCCAGAGGATCAGGCCGTCGGCGTCGGTCACGATCATCACGTGCTCGGCGTCGTCGGCGATGCTCACCAGCATCTGCCGCAGCACCGGCAGCACCGGCGCCAGCGGGTGGGCCTCGCGGAGGGCGGCCAGCGCGTCGCCGTCGTACACGAACGGCGCCTCGCCCGCGTCCGGGTCGACGTGGGCGGCGAGCGAGCGGTCCCAGGAGGCGGAAACCACGGAGCGTGGCGAACGCGGGCCGGGCACGCCGGCCAGCACCGCGGCCCGGACGTGCGCCAGCAGCCGCGCGTACGACTCGGGGTCGCGCAGCAGCTCCGGTTCGGGCGTCTCTGCCACGTTCACCAGCGTAGAGAGCCTGCTCGCCGCGGTGCAACGCGCGTGCAACGTTGCCGGACCTACCTTCGGCGGCCACCAGGGTCAACCGTCACTCCGAGCAACGAGGCAGGGCACGATGGTCCAGTACGCCGCACCGAACACCGAAGGCAGTGTCGTCAGCTTCGAACCGCGCTACGACCACTACATCGGCGGCGAGTACGTCCCGCCCGCGAGCGGCCAGTACTTCGAGAACCCGACGCCCGTCACCGGGAAGACGTTCTGCGAGATCGCCCGCGGCACCGCCGACGACGTCGAGAAGGCGCTCGACGCGGCCCACGGCGCCGCGCCGGCGTGGGGCCGGACCTCGACCGAAGAGCGCGCGAACGTCCTGCTCAAGATCGCCGACCGGATGGAACAGCACCTCGAAGCGATCGCGGTCGCCGAGTCGTGGGAGAACGGCAAACCGGTCCGCGAGACCCTCGCCGCCGACATCCCGCTCGCCATCGACCACTTCCGCTACTTCGCCGGTGCCCTGCGCGCGCAGGAGGGCGGCATCTCGCAGATCGACGAGAACACCGTCGCCTACCACTTCCACGAGCCGCTCGGCGTGGTCGGCCAGATCATCCCGTGGAACTTCCCGATCCTGATGGCGGTCTGGAAGCTCGCGCCGGCGCTGGCCGCGGGCAACGCCGTGGTGCTCAAGCCGGCCGAGCAGACGCCGGCGTCGATCCACGTGCTGGTGTCGATCATCGGCGACCTGCTGCCGCCGGGCGTGCTCAACATCGTCAACGGCTTCGGCGTCGAAGCCGGCAAGCCGCTGGCCTCGAGCAACCGCGTCCGCAAGATCGCGTTCACCGGCGAGACCACCACCGGCCGGCTGATCCTGCAGTACGCCAGCGAGAACATCATCCCGGTCACCGTCGAACTCGGCGGCAAGAGCCCGAACATCTTCTTCGACGACGTCGCCGCGCAGAACGACGCCTTCTACGACAAGGCGCAGGAGGGCTTCGCGCTCTTCGCGCTGAACCAAGGCGAGGTGTGCACCTGCCCGTCGCGGGCGCTGATCCAGTCCGGCATCTACGACCGGTTCCTCGGCGACGGCGTCGAGCGCGTCCGCCGGATCAAGCAGGGCCACCCGCTCGACACCGAGACGATGATCGGCGCGCAGGCGTCCAACGACCAGCTCGAGAAGATCCTGTCCTACATCGACATCGGCAAGCAGGAGGGCGCCGAAATCCTCACCGGCGGCGCGCGCAGCGACCTCGGCGGCGAGCTGTCCGGCGGCTACTACGTCGAGCCGACGGTGTTCGCGGGCGACAACAAGATGCGGATCTTCCAGGAGGAGATCTTCGGCCCGGTCGTGTCGGTGACGAAGTTCGACGACTACGCCGACGCGCTCAAGATCGCCAACGACACGCTGTACGGCCTCGGCGCCGGTGTCTGGTCGCGGGACGGCAACGTCGCCTACCGCGCCGGCCGCGACATCCAGGCGGGCCGCGTCTGGGTGAACAACTACCACGCCTACCCGGCGCACGCGGCCTTCGGCGGCTACAAGGCGTCCGGGATCGGCCGGGAGACGCACAAGATGATGCTGGACCACTACCAGCAGACGAAGAACCTCCTGGTCTCCTACTCCGACCAGGCGCTCGGGTTCTTCTGATGACGCACCGGGTGGACCGGACACCGGCCGCCGCGGACCTGCTGCGGCGGCTGGTGTCCCGCCACGGGCCGGTGATGTTCCACCAGTCCGGCGGCTGCTGCGACGGCAGCGCCCCGATGTGCTACCCGGCGGGCGAGTTCCGCGTCGGCGCGGCGGACGTGCTGCTGGGCTCGCTGGTGGTCGACGGCATCGAGGACGTGCCGGTGTGGATGTCGGGGCCGCAGTTCGAGTACTGGAAGCACACGCACCTGACGATCGACGTCGTGCCCGGCCGCGGCAGCGGATTTTCCCTGGAGGCGCCTGAAGGCGTGCGGTTCCTGATCCGCTCCCGGCTGCTCAGCGACGAGGAGTCGGCGGCGCTGAACTGAAGGCGTCGAACAGTGCCGTGGCGAGCACCAGCCCTTCCCGGGCCACCGGGACGAGCAGGTGCTCGTCCGGCGCGTGCTGGCGGCAGCCGGGGTAGGAGTGCGGCAGCCACAGCGTCGCCAGCCCGAGGACGTCGGTGAAGACGTGGTTGGGCAGGCCGCCGCCGAAGCTGGGCAGCAGGGCGACCGGCCGCCCGGCGACGGCGTCCAAAGTGGACTTGGCCCAGCTCGCCCACGGGTCGTCGACCGGGGTCCGGCTCGCGAGGAAGGCGGTCTCGGTGCGCACCGACACCATCGGGAACCCCCGCTTCGCCAGGTGCTCGCGGATCGCCGGGGCGATCCCGTCGACGTCGGTCCCCGCCACGTACCGCAGCTGCAGCACCGCTCGCGCACGGCCGGGGATCGCGTTGACCGGCCGGTCGACGTCCGCCGCACCGAGCGCCAGCACCTCCAGGGTGTTCCAGCCGTAGAGGCGCTCGGCGGGCGTCAACCGCGGATCGCCCCAGGTGGCGTCCGGGGCCTCGACCACGACGTCCGCCAGCGCCTCGCGCACCGATCCCGGCAGCTCCGGTGGCAGCAGCGCCGGGACCTGGATGCGGCCGTGACCGTCGACCAGGCTCGCGATGGCCGCGGCGAGCGTCGTCGCCGGGTTGCGGAGGATGCCGCCCCAGTTGCCGGAGTGGTGACCGCCCGGGCGGAGGTCGACGTCGAGGTCGATCCGGACGCCGCCGCGGGCGCCGAGGAACAGCGTCGGCGTCGCCGCGTCGAGCCGGGGGCCGTCCGAGGCGATCAGGACGTCCGCCGCCAGCAGGGCCTTCTCCTGCGCGGCGAATTCCGTGAGCCCAGGGGAGCCGATCTCCTCGCCGGTTTCGAAGAGGAACTTGAGGTTGAAGCCGAGCTTTCCGCGCTCGGCCAGCACCAGCCGCAACGCCGTCAGGTTGATCAGGTGCTGGCCCTTGTTGTCGGCGGTCCCGCGGCCGTACCACCGGTCGCCTTCGGCGGTCAGTGTCCACGGGCTCCGGCCTTCGCCCCACTGCCCGGCTTCGCCGACGACGTCGGCGTGGCCGTAGCAGAGCAGCGTGGGCAGGCCCGGGTCTTCGGTGCGGACGCCGACGAGGAAGGGGCCGCCCGCGGGGTCGGGGTTGGCGTGCTGCGTGACCTGGCAGCCCAGGCCGGTCAAGGCCGGGGTGAGCACCTCGTCGAGGTACGCCTGGACGGCCGCGCGGCCTTCGGGCGCGTCGCTGACCGTGGGGTAGGCGACCAGCCGGGCCAGTTCGGTGAAGAGGGCGCCGGAGTCGACGTGGGCGCGGGCCTTGCCGGGCAGATCCATGACCGCCACCTTAAAGCCGTAAAACTTTACGAACGGTCGTGCTATCTTCGGGGCATGCACGTCGACAGCGTTTACGTGGGGGAACCGAGCGTCCTGGGCTACCGGCGGGACCAGCCGGTGCTCAGCGCCATCACCAAGGCGCGGGTGAGTGCGCCGGAGCTGAAGCTGACCGAGCTGAACCTCGACGGCGACCGGCAGGCCGACCTGACCGTGCACGGCGGGGTCGACAAAGCCGTCTACGTCTACCCGGCCGAGCACTACCCGGCTTGGCGCGAGGACGGCTTCGACGCCGCGGTGGCCGACTTCGGCGAGAACGTCTCGCTGAGCGGCGTCACCGAGGACGACGTCCGGATCGGGGACGTCTGGGCCTGGGGTGACGCGCTCGTGCAGGTCTCGCAGCCGCGGTCGCCGTGCTTCAAGCTGGCCATGAAGACCGGCCGCAAGGACGTCACCCCGTTGATGATCGACTCCGGCCGCAGCGGCTGGTACCTGCGCGTGCTGCGGCCGGGCACGGTCCCGACGTCGGGGGCGATCGAGCTGGTCGAGCGCGCGGACGGGCCGACGATCGCCGAGGTGTACGTCGTCTCCTTCGCGAACTACGGGCAGCTGCCGGAGGAGAAGGTCGAAGCGGCGCTGGACTTCGCCGACCGCGTCCTCTCGGCGCCGGCGCTCTCGGTGTCGTGGGGCTCGGGGGTCAGGTCCACTGTGGACCGCTGGCGGGCCCGGCGTGCCGGGTGACGGCCGGCTCGCCCGCGGCGACGCGACCCGCCGCCTGGTGCTGCGCCGGGCGGTGGACGTCGCGTCGGTCGACGGCCTGGACGGGCTGTCCCTCGGCCGGCTGGCCACCGAACTGGAGCTGAGCAAGAGCGGCGTGTTCGCGCTGTTCGGGTCCAAGGAGGAGCTGCAGCTCGCGACGATCGAGGCGGCTCTCGGCATCTTCGAGACGTACGTCGTGAAGCCGTCTCGTGCGGTCGAGCCCGGGTTGCCGCGGCTGCGGGCGATCTGCGAGAACTGGCTGGACTACTCGGAACACCGGATCTTCCCGGGCGGGTGCTTCTTCTTCAACGTCGGCGCGGAGTTCGACGCGCGTCCGGGCCGCGTGCACGACGCGGTGGCGGCGGCGAGCGGTTCGTTCGCCGCGTTCATCCGGGAGACGGCCGTCGAAGCGGTCGCCTCGGGCCACGTCGACGCGGACCCGGAGGTCCTGGCCTTCGAGCTGCACGCCCTGGGCCGCGCCGCCAACGCCGACGCGGTCCTCCACGGCGTCGCGGATTTCTATATCTTGGCGAGGAGGGTGATTCGCGCCCGGCTGGAGGCCGTGGCGCGGGCTTGAGGGGGGAACGCGTGCGGTGGCCGATCGTCTTCGTGGTGGCTGCGGTCCTGGGGGCTGCCGGGTGCGCCAAGGCCCCGGATCCTCGGGCGTACGCGGGCAGTGAAAGCGGGGTGAGCTGGGAGGAAGCGACCGCGCGGTACCGGATTTCGCCGCCCGCGTGCCCGGTCGACGGCCTGCGCTTCGACGTGCAGCCGCCGCTGACCGACCGGCTGGCGTTCACGTTCACCGCGGAGAAGTCCTGTGTGGACGGTTACCTGCGGCAGTACGGCGTCGACCCGGCCGCTCCGCCGCTCAGCTGGCCGAAGGACGCCGACACCGTCCGGGAGCCCTTCGATCCGCAGACGATGCAGGAGCTCGGCTGGACGTTCGATCCCCACGTCGAACAGGTCTACTACGCCGGCTTCCGGACGCCGGACCGGTGGTCGTCGTTCGAGGTGCTCGTGCGGCCGGGCCCGGGCCGGGAAACCGCCTACTTCCTCAGCAAGACCCTGGGTGGCGAAGGCTGAGTCCCCACCCAGGGTCCGCGATTCACTTCCAGTCGACCTGCGGGGAGCGGTAGAAGTCGATCCCCTGCTGCACCCAGCGCGGGGCCTGCTTCGCCAGCCGGAGGCGGTAGGCGTCCCAGTTGTGGGTGCTGCGAGGGCTCCAGCCGATCTCCGCGATGCCCGGCAGGCGCGGGAACGCCATGTACTCGATGTCGTTGCTGGTCCGGATCGTCTCCGTCCACAGTGGTGCCTCGACGCCCGCGACCTGGCTCTCGCCGACGCCGTTCACCAGCGTGGCCGGGTCCCAGTTGTAGCCGTCGCGGACCTCGACCAGCGCCGCCCAGTCCTGGCCGAGCGGCGTCGACTCGGTGTACTTCATGTCCAGGTACGCGAAGTTCGCCGGCGACATCAGGATCTTGCTGCCACGCGCCGCGGCGGCCGCGACCGAGGCGTTGTCGCCGCCGAAGTCCCAGTACTGCGGGACCGCCGACGCCGGCGGGTCCGACTTCGCGATCTCGTGCCAGCCGGTGACCTTCTTGCCGTACTTGGCGACGATCGGCTGCACCTTCTTCTCGAAGGCGATGTAGTCCGCGGGCGGCGTGGAGTGGGCCTCGTCGCCGCCGATGTGCAGGTACGGGCCGGGCGTGATGGCCGCCAGTTCGCGCACGACGTCCTCGACGAACTTGTACGTGACCGGCGAGGAGATGCACAGCGAGCTGTAGCCGACCTCGGTGTCCGTGCGGACCGGGACGGCCTTGCCGTCGCAGTTCAGCTCCGCGTACGTCGACTGGGCCGCGTTCGTGTGGCCCGGCATGTCGATCTCCGGGATGACGGTGATGTGCCGCGAAGCCGCGTACGCGACGATGTCCTGGTACTGCGCCTGCGTGTAGTAGCCGCCGGGGTCGCCGTCGACCGCGGTCTTGCCGCCGACCGTCGCCAGCTTCGGCCAGCTCTTGATCTCGATCCGCCAGCCCTGGTCGTCGGCCAGGTGCAGGTGCAGCGTGTTGACCTTGTACTGGGCGATCTGGTCGAGGTACAGCTTCACCTGGTCCGGCCGGAAGAAGTGCCGGGCGACGTCGAGCATCGCGCCGCGCTCGGCGAAGCGCGGGTAGTCGAGGATCGTGCCGCCGGCGACGGTCCACGTCCGGTGCTGCACCCGCTTCGCCTCGATCGCCGACGGCAGCAGCTGCCGCAGCGACTGCACGCCTTCGAAGAGCCCGTCGGCGGTGTTGGCCTTCAGCGTGACGCCGTCGCGCGCGACCTTCAGCTGGTAACCCTCGGTACCGATCCGCGTGTCGTGGCCCAGCTGCAGGGCGATCGCGGGCAGGCCGGCGGCGTGCGGCACGACCGGCAGCGGGTAGCCGGTGGCCGGGCGGAGCAGGCCGCGCAGGTAGTCCGCGACCTGGCCGGCGCCGCGGTCGGCGGTGATCACGGTCGACGGCGTCAGCCGGAAGTCGCCGTGCGGGTCGGGCTTCGCCGAGACGGGCACCGGGACGACGTCGGTCACGCTGCGTTCGGGGGCGGCCGGCGCCGCCACCGCCGAGGTGGGGACGGCGACCGCCGCGAGGCTCACGACAGCCGCGGTCAGTACGGCTCTGGACAAGTGCATCGGGGCACCTCCGGTCGGGGACTCCCTCCAAAGGTACAGACCAGCCCGGGCATTTGGAACAGTCCTTAACGAAGGGCCTGCCGGATGGCTTCCAGCACGGCCGGGTCCTCGATCGTGGAGGGCGCCGCCTCGTCGCGGCCGTCGGCGATCGCCCGCATGGTCTTGCGGAGGATCTTGCCCGACCGCGTCTTCGGCAGGGCGTCCACAATGGACACATCGCGGAACGCGGCGACCGGGCCGATGTCCCGGCGGACCAGCGCCACGAGTTCCTCGCGCAGCTGTTCCGGCGCGATGTCCGCGCCCGCCTTCAGGACGACGAACCCGCGCGGCAGCTGGCCCTTGAGCTGGTCGGCCACGCCGATCACGGCGCACTCCGCGACCGCCGGGTGCGAGGCCAGCACGGCCTCCATCGACCCGGTGGACAGCCGGTGCCCGGCGACGTTGATGACGTCGTCGGTCCGGCCCATGACGAACAGGTAGCCGTCCTCGTCGAAGTACCCGGAGTCACCGGTCAGGTAGAAGCCGTCGTAGCGGGAGAGGTACGCCTCGCGGTAGCGCTCGTCGGCACCCCACAGCGTCGGCAGGGAGCCCGGGGGCAGCGGCAGCTTCACCGTGATGGCGCCTTCGCGCCCGGCCGGCAGCTCCGCACCCGCCTGGTCGAGGATGCGGACGTCCCAGCCCGGGACCGGCTTGGTCGCCGACCCGGCCTTGACGTCCATCGGTTCCAGGCCGCGCGGGTTGGCGGCGATCGGCCAGCCGGTTTCGGTCTGCCACCAGTGGTCGACCACCGGGACGCCGAGCTTCTCGTGGGCCCAGTGGTAGGTCTCCGGGTCGAGCCGCTCGCCCGCCAAGAACAGCGTCCGGAACGCCTTGAGGTCGTACTTTTCGAGCTCGCGGGCGTCCGGGTCGACCTTCTTGACGGCCCGCAGCGCGGTCGGCGCGGTGAACAGCGCCTGCACGCCGTGCTCGGCGATGACCCGCCAGAAGGCACCCGCGTCGGGCGTGCCGACGGGCTTGCCCTCGTACATGACCGTGGTGGCGCCGACCAGCAGGGGCGCGTACACGATGTAGGAGTGCCCGACGACCCAGCCGACGTCGGACGCCGTCCACCAGACGTCCCCGGCGTGCACGTCGTAGACGGCCTGCATCGAGTAGGCGAGGGCGACGGCGTGGCCGCCGGTGTCGCGCACGACGCCCTTGGGCTTTCCGGTGGTCCCGGACGTGTAGAGGATGTACAGCGGATCGGTGGCCGCGACCGGCACCGGGTCGGCCGGGTCGGCGTTCGCCGCCAGCTCGCGCCAGTCGAAGTGGCGGCCGCCCGTGGCCGGCGCCTGCTCGCGCTGCAGCATGACGACGTGGTCCGGCTGGTGCTCGGTCATCCCCAGCGCGGCCTCGATGATCGGCTGGTACTCGACGATCCGCGTCGGCTCGATGCCGCAGGACGCGGCCAGGATGACCTTGGGCTTCGCGTCCTCGATCCGGGCCGCCAGCTCCTTCGGCGCGAACCCGCCGAAGACCACCGAGTGCACCGCGCCGATCCGCGCGCAGGCCAGCATGGCGATCGCGGCCTCCGGCACCATCGGCAGGTAGACGATCACCCGGTCACCCTTCGTGACCCCGAGCGAGCGCAGCGCGCCGGCGAACCGCGCGACCGTGTCCCGCAGCTCTTCGTAGGTGTAGGTGCGAGCTCGCCCGGTCACGGGAGAGTCCCAGATCAGCGCGGCCTGACTGCCCCGGCCGGCCTCGACGTGCCGGTCCAGCGCGTTGTACGAGGTGTTCAGCTCGGCGTCCGGGAACCACCGGTAGAACGGCGGGTGGGTGTCGTCCAGGGCCCGTTCCGGCGGCTTCGTCCAGCTGATCGACTCGGCCGCGGCCAGCCAGAACGCGTCCGGCTCGGCCAGGCTGCGCCGGTAGGCTTCCGAGTACGCGCCCATGCCTCGCTCCTTCGCGTCGGACCTTCCGCCGATGCCCATCATGGCGCGGGAGCGGCGGGCGTGCCGGTTTCCGCCGGCGGAAAGACCCGGCAACCTCCGGGAGCCCGGGAGCGTCCTAAGCTGGACCGCGGGAATTCACCGCGTGACGGTGCGAAGTGAACACGGACAGTGAGGGGAGCCCGGCGGTGAACGGACTCGCGAGCGCGTTGCTCTCGCTAGCCCATTCCTTGTTCGGCCCGGGCTTCTGCCCCGGCGAATGGGTGTGGGCCACGAGTGCGGCCGGCGCGCTCGTCGCGCTGATCCCGCCGGCCGGCGCGGTCGTCGTGTCGATCGTCCGGAAGGGCACGGGCAACCGCTACGACGCCACGACGCTGTCGGTGTTCGGCGCGATCGGCCTGTTCAGCGCCTTGGTCATGCCGTGGCTGCTGTCGAACGGCGTGTCGGGGGTCTACCGGGCGGCGTTCGCGGGCCAGAAGTCCGGCCTGAGCCGCAACGAGCTGGACTCGCTCAACGGCGTCGGCGGCTGCTGGGTCACGACGAGCCAGACGAAGTACCTCGGCGGCGGCCAGACCGTCTACGACGTGCTGTTCGCCAAGAACGGCAGCGACCTCCCGTTCATCGTCTACCTGCTGGCCTTCGCCGTGCTGGGCGCCGGCTCGCTGTTCTTCGTGATGCTGCAGGGCCGCACGGCGTTCCGCCGCGGCCCGAAGTGGCCGTCGCGGTTCTTCTGGATCCCGTTCGCCGCGATGCTCGTGTTCAGCGTCGGCATGGAGGCGAACACCGCGCTGCACTTCTGGCTCGGCTTCCTGCCGTTCAGCGTGCTGGGCCTGATCCCGGTCGCGATGGTCGGCCCGCCGCCGTGGTCGGTGATCAACCGGTCCGACCGGGCGGACGAGCCGCCGCCCCGCCGTCAGCCGGAGCCGCAGGGCCCGCCGCCGTCGCAGATCCAGCCGCGCCCGACCCCGCCGCCC
>NZ_JNYY01000030.1 GCF_000716785.1 Amycolatopsis vancoresmycina | reverse complement strand
CCATGGTCCGCTGGAGCATCATCCGCATCACCAGCCGCCGCCTCACCCAACGCACCTAAGTTCAAGAACAGGCTCTAACACTGTTTCTCACTCACGACCAGCTGCGGCAGACCACCCAGCCACCTCCCTTCCAGGCCGTCGCGCTGGTGCGACTTCGGCGGGACCCGTTTTCTGCTTTGCCCGAAGCGCTTCGGCGTCGGTGGATCGCATGAAAGGAGGCGAGCGGGCGCGGGCGGGCGGTACACGATGGACGGCAGGTGTGTCGCATCCGGATGCGACTCAGGTGAATCCAGCGGAGGAATCATGGCGGACAGTCGCAAGGTCACGATCTCTGAAGCCGACTACTTGCGGATCCTGGTCCACGGCACCACCGCGTTCGAGTTGCTGCGCACCGCGCTGGAGTTCGAGCTGTTCGAGAAGCTCGACGCCGCGGGCGGCCTGGACGTGGACGAGACGGCGGCGGCGCTCGGCATCGAGCGGCAGCCGGCGCGGATCCTCCTGCTCGGGCTCGCCTCGTTGCTGTTGCTCGAGAAGAGCGGCGACAAGTACGTCAACAGCAAGATGGTCGAGCGCAAGCTCCTGCGCGAGGGTGAGCGGTTCCTCGGCCCGCTCGTCGACATCCAGGCGAAGATCATCAACGCCACGATGGTCGACTTCGCGGAAGCCCTGCGGCAGAACACGAACGTCGGCCTGCGCCGGCTGGAGGGCCCGGGCGACACGCTCTACGAGCGGCTCACCGCGACCCCGGACCTGCAGAAGGTGTTCTACGACAACATGGGCGACGCCTCCCGGCGGGCGTTCGAGCAGATCCTCGAGAAGTACGACTTCTCCCACATCCGCCACGCCATCGACATCGCCGGCGGCGACGGCGCCAACTCCGTGGAGCTGGCCAAGCGCTACCCCGAGCTCGAGGTGACGGTGATGGACCAGGAGAGCGTGACGCGCCTGGCCGCCGACCGGATCGAGGACCCGGGCATCCGCAAGCGCGTGCACTTCCACCCGGGCGACATCCTCCACGACCGCTACCCCGAGGGCGCGGACGCGATCTTCGTGTTCCACATCTTCGAAATCTGGTCCCTGGAGCGCAACACCGCGCTGCTGCGCCGGTGCTACGACGCGCTGCCCGAGGGCGGGACGTGCCTGGTCTACAACTGGGTCAGCAACGAGGAGGGCACCGGGTCGATGGCCGCCGGGCTGGTCTCGCCCTACTTCCTCACGCTCGCTTCGGGCGAGGGCATGACCTACGCCCCGGGTGACATGGAGCGCGCCGCGCTCGACGCCGGCTTCTCCCGCGTCGAGCTGCACCCGGACATGGGCTTCAGCCACGCGCTCGTCGTCGCCCACAAGGACGCGCCAGGCCAGGTGGGCCGATGACCGAGCGGCTCGAGCAGTCCCGGGACACCCCGGAGCCGATCGCCATCGTCGGGATGGCCTGCCGCTTCGCCGGCGGCGTCGACTCTCCGGAGAAGTTCTGGCGCCTGCTCCGCGACGGCCGGGACGCGATCGGCGAGGTCCCGGAAGAGCGCTGGGCGTGGTACGCGCGGCAGAGCGGCGGGCACGCGGCCGCGCTGCGCGACGTCACCAAGGCCGGCGCCTTCCTGGACGACATCAAGGGTTTCGACGCGGACTTCTTCGACCTCACCCCGCGTGAAGCCGCGCTGATGGACCCGCAGCAGCGGATCGTGCTGGAACTGGCCTGGGAGGCGCTCGAGCACGCGGGCATCCCGCCGCGCTCGCTCGCCGGCACCGACACCGGCGTCTTCATGGGCGTCGGCGCCGACGACTACGGCCGGCGGCTCCTGGAGGACCTCCCGCGGATCGAGGCGTGGACCGGCATCGGCAGCTCGTTCTGCGCGGTGGCCAACCGGGTCTCCTACGCGCTGGACCTGCGCGGGCCGAGTGCCGTGGTGGACACGGCGTGCTCGTCGTCGCTGGTGTCGATCCACCTGGCGGCGCAGGCCCTGCGCGCCGGGGAGTGCCCGGTGGCGCTGGCCGGCGGCGTGCTGATCATGGCCGCCCCCGGCCTGTCGCTCGTCCTGGACGCGGCCGGGGCCACCTCCCCCGACGGGCGCTGCAAGTCGTTCGACGCCGCGGCCGACGGCTACGGCCGTGGCGAAGGCGGCGGCATCGTCGTGCTCAAGCGGCTTTCCGACGCCGAGCGCGACGGTGACCACGTGCTCGCGGTGCTGCGCGGCAGCGCCGTGCACCAGGACGGCCGGACGAACGGCATCATGGCCCCGAGCGGCGACGCGCAGGCGCACCTGATGCGCCGCGCGTACGAGGCGTCGGGGATCGACCCGGCGACGGTCGGCTACGTCGAGGCGCACGGCACCGGCACCCGCGCGGGCGACCCGCTGGAGGCCGCGGCGATGGCGGCGGTGTTCGGCAAGGGCCGTCCGGTCGACGAGCCCTGCCTGATCGGCTCGGTCAAGCCCAACATCGGCCACCTGGAGGCGGGGGCCGGCGTCGCCGGCGTCATCAAGGCCGTGCTGGCCCTCCAGCACGCCGAGATCCCGCCCAGCCTGAACTGCACCGAGCCCAACCCGGCCATCCCCTGGGAAGAAGCGCGGCTGCGCGTGGTGACCGGCCGGACCCCGTTCCCGGAGTCGGCCGGTCCGCGCCGGGCCGGGGTGTCCGGGTACGGCTACGGCGGCACGATCGCGCACGTCATCCTGGAAGAAGCGGGCACCGAAGCCGCCCAGCCGTCCACGGAGGACTGCGGGGCCGCCCTGTTCCCGGTGTCCGGCGCCAGTCCCGAAGCGCTGCGGAAGAACGCGGGCCGGCTCGTCGGCTGGCTGACCGGGCACCGCGACGTCGACCTGACCGACGTCGGGCACACCCTCGCCGTGCGGCGGCCGCACCTGCCGCACCGGGCCACGGTGTTCGCCGCGGACCGCACCGAGCTGGTCAACCGCCTCGGCGAGGTCGCCGTCTCGGGCCCGGACTCGGTGGCCGGGCCGGCCGCGGCCGCCGGGGTCGTCTGGGTCTTCTCCGGCCACGGCTCGCAGTGGATCGGGATGGGCCGGGAGCTGCTGGACACCGATCCCGTCTTCACTGAGGTGTTCGACCGGCTGGAACCGATTTTCACCGCCGAACTCGGCGTGTCGCCGCGGGCCACCGTGCGCTCCGACGCCCGGCAGCCGGTCGACGTGATCCAGCCGATGATCTTCGCGATGCAGGTGGCGCTGGCCGAGACCTGGCGCGCGCGGGGCCTGCGCCCGGCCGCGGTGATCGGGCACTCGGTCGGCGAGATCGCCGCCGCGGTCACCGCCGGCGTGTTCTCGCTGGAGGACGGCGCCCGGCTGGCCTGCCGGCGCTCGGTGCTGCTGCGCCGGGTCGCGGGCCAGGGCGGCATGGTCATGGTGGCGCTGCCGCCGGAGGACGCCGAAACCCGGCTCGCCGGGCGCACCGACCTCGCGGTCGCGGTCGCCGCGGCGACGACGTCGACCGTGGTTTCCGGTGACGTCACCGCGATCCAGGAGTTCGCCGACCAGCTGCGGGCGGAGGGCACGGGCGGCCGGCTGGTCGACTCGGACGTCGCCTTCCACAGCGCGCACATGGACCCGCTGCTCGACGAGCTGGCCGCGGCCGTGAGCGACCTCGAACCCCGGCCCGCCGGGCTCCCGCTCTACAGCACCGCGTTGACCGACCCGCGTGCGGAAACCGTGCGCGACGGCGCGTACTGGGCCGGCAACCTGCGCAACCAGGTGCGGTTCGTCCAGGCGCTGACCGCCGCGCTGCAGGACGGCTACCGGCTGTTCCTCGAGGTGTCGCCGCACCCGGTCGTCGAGCACTCGATCAACGAGACGTTCGACGGGCTCGGCATCACCGACGGGTTCGCCACCCACACCCTGCGGCGGGCCAAGCCGGAACGCGAAACGATGCTGACCAACCTCGGCCTGCTCTACGGGAACGGCGCCGAGGTCGACTGGCGGGCCCTGTGGCCCGAAGGCGGCGTCGCCGACCTGCCGACGTACTCGTGGCAGCACAAGCCCCACTGGGCCGAAGAGCCCGAGGCGCCGACGTCGGTGGCCGAGCACCACGACGTCGCCGGCCACACGCTGCTCGGCGGGCGGACCGTCGTGCGCGGCACCACCCCCGCGCACGTCTGGGCGACCCGGCTCGACCGCGATTCGCGGCCCTACCCCGGCAGCCACCCGGTGCGGAACGTCGAGATCATCCCCGCGGCCGTCCTGCTGAACACCTTCGCCACGGCGGCGGCCGCCGTCGGTCCGTGGTCGGACCTGGCCGAGGTGTCCCTGCGCGTCCCGGTCAGCGTCACCAGCCCGCGTGACCTGCAGGTGGTGCTGCAGGACGGGGCGATCCGGCTGTCCAGCAGGCTCAGCCGGAAGGACACGCCCGCCCAGAACGGCACCGAGGGCGCCGGCCGGGCCGACAGCGGCTGGGCCACCCACACCACGGCCACGATCGAGCCGCGCACCGCGCCGGCCGCCCAGGCGCCCGCGGAGGCCGCCGAACGGCTGCCGGCCGGGTTCGTCATCGACCGGCTGGCCTCGCTCGGCGTCGCCGCCATGGGCTTCCCGTGGGTCGTCGAAGAGATCCACCGCGGTGACGGCACGCTCGTGGCCACCGTCCAGGCCGAGCCCGAACCCGGGACGCTGCGCAACACCTGGGCGTCGGTGCTCGACGCGGCCCTGTCGACCGCGTCGGTCGTGTTCACCGGGCCGCCGATCCTGCGCATGCCCGCGCACATCCAGCGGGTCTCGCTCGGCGACACCCCGCCCGCGCGGGCCACCATCACCGTGCGGCAGACCGGGGACCTCACCGTCGACGTCGAGATCACCGATCCGGACGGCGTCCTGGCCGGGCGGATGGCCGGGCTGCGCTACGGCGTGCTGGACGGCGCGCCGTCGGCCGACTCGGGCACCGGCGTCAACCCGCGCGAGCTGGTCCACCCGATCGGCTGGCAGCCGGCGGACCGGACCGAACCGGCGGAGCGCCGGCCGGCCGTGCTGGTCGGGCCGGACAGCGCGCTGATCGGCCGGCTCACCGAGCGGCTCGCCGGCGCGGCGGTGCCGTTCCGCGTCGTCACCGGCCCGGACGAGCTGACCGAGGACGAACTGTCCGGCGGGCACGACGTCCTCGTCGTGCCGGGCCGGGCCCGGCCGGGCACGACGGGTTCGGCGGCCACCGGGACGTCGTGGCTGCTCGCCGCCACCGCCCAGCGGCTGGCCTCGGGCCAGTCCCGGTTGTGGTGCGTCACGCAGGGCGTGCGCCGTGGCGCGGACGAAGCCGCGCTCGCCCACGCCTCCGCGTGGGGCGTCGGGCGGATCATCGGCGGCGAGCACCCCGAGATCTGGGGCGGCGTCGTCGACGTGGGCGACTCGCCCGAGGACGTCCCGGCGCTGCTCGACGTGCTGAGGACCGTCCGCGGTGAGGACGTCGTCGCGATCCGGGAAGGCGAGCCGCTGGTCCCCCGCCTGCTCGCCCTCGACGGTGAGGCGCCGGGGCGCCTGCGCGGCTGCCAGCCGGACGGCACCTACCTGGTCACCGGCGGGCTCGGCGTGCTCGGCCTGCGGGTCGCGCAGTGGCTGGCCGACCGGGGAGCGCGGCGCATCGTGCTCGCCGGCCGCCACGGGCTGCCGCCGCGGGACACCTGGGACACCGAGACCGACCCGGAGACGGTGGCGCGGCTCGACGCCGTGCGCTCGCTGGAGCGGCTCGGGGTCACCGTCGTCGCGGTCGCGGTGGACATCGCCGACCACGACGAGGCCGCCCGCCTGCTCTCGCCCGCCGCGCTCGGGCTGCCGCCGTTCCGCGGCGTCGTCCACGCGGCCGGGGTGCTGGACAACCGCGCGCTGCGCACCCTCGACGAGGAGTCGCTGCGCACGGTGCTGCGCCCCAAGGTGGACGGCGGGCTGACCCTGCACAAGCTGTTCCCGCCGGGCAGCGTGGACTTCTTCGCGCTGTTCTCCTCCAGCGGCTACCTGCTCGGGCTCCCGGGCCAGGCCAGTTACGCGGCGGCCAACGCGTTCCTCGACGCGCTCGCCGCGCACCGGCGCGCCGCCGGCGACCGCGGGACGACCAGCTTCGGCTGGACGTCGTGGCGTGGCCTCGGCATGTCCACCTCGTCGGCGATCATCGACGTCGAGCTGGCCGCCCGCGGCACCGCGGACATCGCCCTCGCCGACGCGTTCGCCGCGTGGGAGGTGGTCGAGCAGCACGACCTCGGGTACGCGGCCGTGCTGCGCACGGTCCCGCTGGAACCGGGTGACCACCGGCTGCCGGTGCTCTCGGCGCTGCCCGAGGACACCCCGCAGGACGACGGCGGCGAGCCGGAGCAGGACGAGCCGTGGGCCGGGCTGACCGGGCCGGAGCTGGTGGCCGTGCTGACCGGCGAGATCCGCGCCCAGGTGTCGGCGGAGACGCAGCTGCCGGCCGCCGAGGTGGATCCCCGCCGTCCGCTGGTCGAGATGGGCCTGGACTCGGTGATGACGGTCCGGATCCGGCGCGGCCTCGAGCGGCGGTTCGGCCTGCAGCTCCCGTCGACCCTCTTCTGGGACCGGCCGACCGTCGAAGCGGTCGTCGAGCTGCTCGCCGAGCGGCTCACCCCGGTGGAACTGGAGCAGGCGGCGTGAGCGACGACATCCTCGAGCGGGTGGTGCCGTGGCCCGCCGACCTGGCCCACGCGTACCGCGCGGCCGGCTGCTGGCGCGGCCGCCCGCTCGGGTCGTACCTGTGGGACTGGGCGCGGCGGCGTCCGGACCGGGTGGCCATTGTGGACGGTGAGGTCCGGCTGACCTACCGCGAACTGGCCGAGCGGGCCGACGGCCTGGCCGCCGGGTTCGCGGCGAGCGGGCTGGCCCGCGGCGACACGGTCCTCGTGCAGCTGCCGAACCAGTGGGAGTTCGTGGTCGTCACGCTCGCCTGCTTCCGGCTGGGGGTGGCGCCGGTGATGATGCTGCCGCCGCACCGCGAGCACGAGCTGGCCTCGATCGGCGCGCACGTGCGGGCCAAGGCCCTGATCGTGCCGGACACCCTCAAGGGGTACGACCACCAGGACCTCGCGGAGCGGGTCGCGGCGACGCTGCCCGGACCGGCGCGGGTGCTGGTGGTCGGCGACGAGGTGCGGGCGGGCAACGTCGACGTCCGGGGCCTGATCAAGCAGTCCGGCGATCCGGAGGCGCGCCGGCAGTGGCTGGACGAGCACGCGCCGGCTGCCTCCGACGTCGCGGTGTTCCTGCTTTCGGGCGGGACGACGGGCGTGCCCAAGGTGATCGGCCGCACCCACGACGACTACGAGTACAACATCCGCCGGTGCGCGGCCGCGTGCGGGTTCGACCCGGACACCGTCTACCTGACGGTGCTCCCGGCCGGGCACAACTTCCCGCTCGCCAACCCGGGCATCCTGGGTGCGCTGTACGCCGGCGGCCGGGCCGTCCTGCTGCCGTCACCGCGTCCGGAGCCGGTGTTCGAGGCGATCGAGGCGGAGGGCGTCACCGTGACGTCGGCCGTCCCGGCGGTCGTGCTCAAGTGGATGGAAGCGGCGGCGGCGAGCCCGCGGGACCTGCGCACCCTGCGGCACGTGCACGTCGGCGGGTCAGTGCTCGCGCCGGAGGTCGCCGCCCGCATCGGGCCGTCGCTGGGCTGCCGGGTGCAGCAGGTGTACGGGATGGCGGAGGGCCTGGTCTGCTACACGGCCCCGGATGCGGCCGACGAGGAGGCGCACGGCACGCAGGGCCGGCCGATCAGCCCGTTCGACGAGCTGCTCCTGGTCGACCCGGACGGCGAGCCGGTGGCCCCCGGCGAGGTGGGCGAACTGCTCACCCGCGGCCCGTACACCCCGCGCGGCTACTTCGGCGTGCCGGAGGTCAACCGGCAGTCGTTCACCCCGGACGGCTGGTTCCGCACGGGCGACCTGGTGCGCCTCACACCGGCGGGCAACGTGGTCGTGTGCGGCCGGGTCAAGGACCTGATCAACCGCGGCGGCGAGAAGATCTCCGCCGCGGAGGTCGAGACCCTGGCCCAGGAGCTGCCGGCGGTGGCGGAAGCCGCCGCGGTGGCCATGCCGGACCCGGCGCTGGGCGAGCGGGTCTGCCTGTTCGCCCGCCTGCACGCGGGCCACACGCTGACCCTCGAGCAGCTGTGCGCCGCGCTCACGGCCCGTGGTTTGGCGGCGTTCAAGCTGCCGGAGCGCCTGGTGGTGCTGGACGCCTTCCCGCACACCGCGGTCGGCAAGGCGGACAAGAAGGTCCTGCGCACGATGGTGTGAGAGCAGGGGAATGAAGACGGGCCCGGCGTGTGGTGGCGCCGGGCCCGTTTTCGTCCTTGTGGCGCGTGGCCGGGTGGTCGTGAGTGTTTAGACGCGTTCTAACCCTCCTAAACACTCACGACCACAGCGGCAGGGCTGGGACCGCACCCGCAAACGACGGCGGCGCACCGGCCGGAGCCGGTGCGCCGCAGTTGAGGTTGCATCAGCGGGTGCGGTGGTGCGCGGCGAGGACCTCCAGGGTCGGGACGATGTCGTTCGGGCCCGGCGTGTGGTGGCGCCGGGCCCGTTTTCATCCTTGTGGCGTGTGGCCGGGTGGTCGTGAGTGTTTAGACGCGTTCTAACCCTCCTAAACACTCACGACCACAGCGGCAGGGCTGGAACTGCACCCGCAAACGACGGCGGCGCACCGGCCGGAGCCGGTGCGCCGCAGTTGAGGTTGCGTCAGCGGGTGCGGTGGTGCGCCGCCAGGACTTCCAGGGTCGGGACGATGTCGTTCGGGCCCGGGGTCGCCAGCCACTCGTCGCGCAGGGCTCGGGCGCCCCCGCGGTAGGACTGGTTCTCCACCACCTGCTGGACCAGCTTGCGGATCTCCTCGACCGTCTGGGTCTTGTGGTTGAGCCGCTCGCCCGCGCCCCGGTCGATGACGAAGTTGGACACCCAGGTGGCCTCCACCTTCTTGTCCGGCATCGCGTACTCGACGCTGCCGTCTTCGGCGACGGTGACCACGACGCGGGCCGCCTCGCCGGTGTCGAAGATCAGCTGCGGCACCGCGGCCCCGGTCGCCGCGGCGAGCGTGCCGATTCCGCCGTGGTAGACGACCGCGGAGCAGGTCGCCAGCAGCTGGGGCAGCGGGAGGTAGTGCACGGCCCGCACGTTCGCGGGCAGCGGCGGGAGGCCGGCGAGCTGGCCTTCGCTCAGCGTCGCCACCACCTCGATGTCGAGGTCGGCCACCGCCTCCATCAGCAGGCTCAGCCGGCTCACTTCGGGGTTCATGTCGAAGGTGAGCGCGTTCTCGAGCCGGTCGGCCTCGTCCCGCACGTGCGAGCCGGTGAACGCCTGCCGGGTGGACACCCCGAGCGAGACCGCGACGCGGGGCCGCTCCGGCTTGGTGTACAGCCAGTCGGGCAGCTCCGCGGAACCGGCGAACGGCACGTAGCGGACCGGGACCGTCTTGGCACTCGTCGGCATCCGGAGGCCGGGCGACACCGCGTCCAGCGAAAAGTGCCCGTACAGCAGGTCGTCACCCATCTCGACGCCCAATCGCGCCGCGACCGGCGCGATCATCGACCCCAGCGGGTTCTCCTCGAGACCGGCGTCGAGCACCTGCTGCCGGTAGGCGGCGAGCCGGTCGAGGCTCCACGCGTAGATGTCCGGGCCGAGCAGGAACCGCGCCTGCGCCGCGCCGCACGCCTTCGCCGCGATGGCGGCGATCGGGAACGTCGGGTCGTAGATCACCAGGTCCGGCTGCCACGTGCGGGCGAACGCCACGAGATCGGCGGCCTCCTGCCGGTCTTCGCGCAGGTAGTCGCCGCACGGCAGCAGCATGTACTGGAAGAACACGTCCCACGCGTCCCGCTCGTGCGGCTCGATGGCGAGCGCCTTCGCGTAGCGGTCGATCTCGTCGGTGCCGCTCGGCAGCCCGGCGTCCTCCAGGAAGCGGGCCTCGATCGCGTCCGGGTCGCCGAGCGGCACCGGGATCAGGCCGGCGGCCGAGATCGTCTTCGAGAGGCCGTGGAAGGACGCGACGCGCACGTCGTGGCCCGCGCTCTGCAGCCCCCACGCGGTGGTGACGAGCGGTAACAGGTGCGCGTGCGCCGGGTAGCAGGCAAACAGGACGCGCATGGGAATCTCCTTCTGGTGGCGGGTTTGCCCGGCTCGCGGGGGACGGGCTCCATCTCAGCGCCCACCCGCGGCGCGGCGCATCTCCGCCAGTGCGGGTTCAGTTCACCGGCGGGCGGTGAGCAGGGCGGACAGGGCATCGGCGAACTCCCCCGGCTGGGTCACGAAGCCGACGTGCCCGCCGGGGAAGTGCGTGATCGGGACGCCGATGCGGGCCGAGAGCACCCGGTTCGGCTGGTACGGGAAGTCGTCGCGGGAGGTGTCGCCGCCGCCGAGGACGAGCCGGCCGGCGACCGCCCGCAGCGCCTCGACGTCCGGGACGACCGCCGGGTAGTCGCGCACCTCCCGTTCGAACCACTGCGTGTGGTTGGCCCGGATGCGCGCCAGCATGTCGGCCAGCTGGTCCGGCGGGAGCTGCGCGTCGTCCGGGGGTTTCGTCGTGCCCCGCATGCCCATCCGCTCGCGGAAGATGCCCATCGCGACGACCGGGCCGGCGTCCTGGTAGGTCGCGTACAGGTTCGCGTAGAAGGCCAGCCACTCCTCGGCGTCCGGCAGCACCGAGGCCAGTGGCGGCTCGTGCACGACCGACGTGCCGACGCACCCGGGGTGCCGCGCGAGCAGCTGCAGGGCCACGATCGCGCCGGAGCTGCCGCCCAGCACGTCCGCCCGGCCGCCCGCCACGCGCTCGATGAGCGCCCGCGCGTCCTCGACGTCGGCCCCGACCCGGTCCGTGCCGTCGTCGGGCGCGTCGAGCGGGCTGCGCGAATAGGCCCGCTTGTCGTAGGTGATCACGGTGTGCCGGTCGGCGAGGGCTTCCGCCAGCGGGGTGTACGGGCCGCCGTCCCCGTTGCCGGTCGGGATCAGCAGCAGCGCCGGGCCCGTGCCGCGGACCTCGTAGTACAGGCTCGCGCCCGGCACGCGCAGCCGGTCACACGTCGCACTCAACCGTCGCCCCCATCGTGGATGTTCCGGTGGTCCCCACGAGTGTCCCCGGCGGGCGCCGCACGCCGCATCTCCTCGCGAGCCCAGCCCCGGTGTGTCCACTTCGGACGATCACGCGGTGTCGGTGACCCGCTGCACCGGCCACCGCCGGATCACCACCAGCACCGCCGCTTCCCCGTCGCCGCCGCGGATCGTCGCGGCCCGGGTCCGGGCGAAGGCCAGCACCGAACCGCGGTCGAACCGGGCGGTGGCGCCGTCCGGGGTCGTCACCTCGAGGACCCCGCGCTCGACCACGATCAGCCCGTCCGGCCACTCCGCACCGGCGAGGACGCGCGGCGGGTCCGGCGGGACGAGGACCTCCTCGCGGTGGAAGCTCCCCGGCAGCGCCCCGTCCAGCAGCGGAAGCGGGCCGTGCTCATCGCCCGGCATCTCTTGCGTCCACTGACAACAGCGGCGGCAGGCCGAAGGCGGGGAACACGTCCGGCTCGAACGTGGTGATCTCCGCGACCCGCCCGTCCGCGACGCGCAGCACGTCGAGCGAGTGCGCGCGGAACTCGTCGTCCCCGGGCCGGCACACGTACTTCGCGCACGCGGGCTGCCGGTTGGCCCGGGTCGGCACCAGCCGGAACTCGCCGTACTGGCCTTCGCCGAGCGTCTGACCGGCGAACGCCACGATCGTCTCCCGGCCGTCGTAGAGCACCGGTTGCGGCGGCATCGTCAGCCGCGCGTCGGCGCAGAGCAGCTCGGTGATCGCGTCCAGGTCGACCTTCTCGTGGGCGGCCATGTACTGCTGCAGCAGCGCGCGTTCCGCCTCGGTCGGGTCGGTGTCCGGCGCCCACTCCATGCGCCGCGGCGGCAGGTGCTCCTTGAGCGCGGCACGAGCCCGCTGCAGCCCGCTGTTGGCCGACGGGACGGACATCCCCAGCAGCTCGGCGGTGTCCTTGGCCGGCCAGCCCAGCACGTCGCGCATCACCAGCACGGCGCGCTGCCGCGGCGGCAGGTACTGGATGGCGGTGAGGAACGCGAGTTCGATCGTCTCCTTGTCGACCACGGCCGCCTGCGGGTCGCCCTCGCTCGTGCTCACGGCGTCCAGCAGCCGGTCGGGCACCGGCTGCAGCCACGGCAGTTCGCTCGGCGACGTCGCCGCCTCGGCGCCGGGACCGAGGTCGTGCGGCACCGGCTGGCGCGCGCGCCGGTCGAGGTGGTCGAGGCACGCGTTGGTCGCGATGCGGTACAGCCAGGAGCGGAACGCCGAGCGGCGCTCGAACGTGGTCCGCTTGTTCCACGCCCGGAGGAACGTCTCCTGCACCATGTCCTCGGCGTCGTCGAGCGAGCCGAGCATCCGGTAGCAGTGCACCTGCAGGGCCGCCCGGTAGCGTTCGACGAACTCGCCGAAGGCCTCACGGTCACCCGCCAGGGCCGCGGCGACCAGGGTGTGGTCCTCCTCGTCCAGCCGAGTTCCCGGTGTGCTCATGAAATCCTCCGTGCTCGAACCAGGTGGACGACTTGGGTGACGCGGGCACAACGATACGGCTCCCGGGACCGCAATTCGGCCGTCATCCCCCGTACGGAGCGGTTCCCGCACCGGCTGAGCACGTTCGGAGAACCGGCCTCCGGGCGATCGTCCCGCCGACGGCGGCGGCGACGGGACGACCGCGCCGCCGCCCTCAGCGCTTGAACCGGTTCGCCAGCTCCGCGGTGCGCCCGCGGCGGCCCCAGGCGATCACGGCCGCGACCACGGCCAGCACGACGGTGATCGTGGTGTTCGTGTGCAGGACGAAGACGTTCGTGATCGTCGCGCCGATCGACAGCGCCGCCAGGCCGAGCCCGGCCAGGCCGCTCAGCACCGGGATCAGCAGGCCCACCGCGCCCGCGAGCTCCAGCAGGCCGGTCACCACCCGGAACCACTGGCCGGCGCCGATCTCGGCGAACATGTCGACCATCTGCGGGTTGCTGGTGACCTTCGCGATGCCGGCCAGGAGGAACTCCGCCGCCACGGCGATCTGCAGCACCCACAGGACGATGTTCCACGCCTTGCCCGGACGCCCGGTCGGCTCGGCCGGGGCCTGGCGCGTGGCGAGCTTCTGTTCGGTCATCGTGGTCTCCCTCGTATCCGTCGTCCGGCGTGTTCGCCAGCCACTACCCAGTACGACGGCCGGGGCGGGAAAAAATCATCGGTGCTCGCGCCGGAACCTTCGCAAGATCCGCCCGGCGGGATAAAATGCCTGGTCAGAGCCCTGAACCGGGCAGCAAAAAGGGCCGCCACCGGATTCCTCCGGTGACGGCCCCGCGTGCTTTCGTGCCTCAGATCACCTCGACCTCGGGCACGTAGCGGATCCACTTCCCGCCGCCGTCGCGGAACGCCTGCTCCTTCGCCATGATCTCCTCGGCGTGGTTCCAGGCGAACAGCAGCGCGTAGTCCGGGTACGGGTCGGCGAAGTCCGCGGGCGGCCGGACCGGCAGGTGCGAGCCGGGCAGCAGGCGGCCCTGCTTGCCGGGGGTCGAGTCGCAGACGAACGGCACCAGGTCGGTGCCGATCCCGCAGTAGGTGGTGACCGTCGAGCTCTTGCCAGGGGCGCCGTAGCCGACGACCGTCTTGCCGTCCGCGCGCAGCTGCTGCAGCAGCGCGACCAGGTCGTCGCGGATGCGTGCGACGTTGCGGCCGAACTCCGCGAGGGTGGCCGGCTCGTTGAGCTTGCTCGACTCCTCCTCGGCCAGCAGTTCCGCCAGCCGCGCCGACGGCACCCGCGCACCCGGCCGGGCGATCGTGTAGCGCACTTCGCCGCCGTGCATGGCGATGCGCTCGGCGTCGACCAGCTCGAACCCGAACTTCGCCGCCATCGCCTGCACGGAGGCGGCACTGAAGTAGTAGACGTGCTCGTCGTAGATCTGGTCGAACGCCATACCGTTGACGATCGTGGCGAGGTAGGGCTCCTCGAACACGAACACCCCGCCCGGCGTGAGCAGCGTCTCCAGGCCGCGGAACACCGAGTCGATGTGCGCGATGTGGCAGATGGTGTTGGCGCCGAAGACGACGTCCGCCGGGCCGTGCTCGGCGTGCACCCGGACCGCGCATTCTTCGTCGAAGAAGGCGGACAGCACCTGGATGCCCTTCTCCCGCGCGATGTCCGCGACGTTGCCGGAGGGCTCCACGCCGAGGTGGCGGACACCGGCGGCGGCGATGGTGCCGAGCATGACGCCGTCGTTGCAGCCGATCTCGACGATGAACGGGTCCGGGCCGGTCAGCTCCGCCTCGAGGAAGTGCCGCGCGTCGGCCGCGAAGTGCTCGCGGTGGCTCACCGAGCCGGACGCGTGGTAGCGGTAGCCCGCGTGGTAGCGGAACTCCTGCGGCACCACGGTGACCAGCTGCACCAGGCCGCAGCCTTCGCAGGCGCCGACCGCGAGCCGGAACCGGAACTCCGCGGACACCTCCTCGGGCAGCAGGAAGCCGTTGGCCGTCGGCTGGTCGCCCAGGTCGACGAATTCGCTCACCGCGCCGTCGCACACCCGGCAAGTGGTTTCTTCCATAACTCCCTCACTGTCCTGTCGCGACCGCCCGGCGGCCGTCACACGGCTCCGTTGTCGGACAGGTTGAGCCACCAGTCGCTCGCCCGTGCCCACTCGATGGTCTTGATCAGCCCGTCCCGCAACGACGTTTCCGGGCGCCAGTCGAGGATCCGGCCCGCCTTGGCGTTGTCCGGCACGCGCCGCATCAGGTCCTCGTAGGACGCTCCGAGCTTTTCCGCGGTGTCGACGTCCACAATGGACCCGATCCCGGTCAGCTCGCCGATGAGCCGCACCACCTCGCCCACGGTGGTCTCGACCATGCTGCCGATGTTGAACGCCTCGCCGACCGCACCCGGGTGCTCCGCGGCGCGCAGCGTGCCTTCCACCGCGTCGTCGATGAAGGTGAAGCAGCGGGTCTGGCGGCCCTTGTCGTAGACCACGAGCGGCTTCCCGTTCAGCGCGCGGTGAACCGACCGGCTGACGACGTAGGCCGGGCGCTGGCGGGGGCCGTACACGTTGAAGTAGCGCACGATCGTCGCTTCGAGCCCGTGCTGGCGCGCGAAGGCGAACGTCAGGTGCTCGGCCAGCGCCTTGCTCGAGGAGTAGGACCACCGGTCGGACGCGGTCGAGCCGAGCACCCGGTCGCCGTCCTCGGGCCACGGCACCGCCGGGTTCTTGCCGAACACCTCGCTCGTCGAGCTGAGCACGACCTTGGCGCCGGCGCGGTGGGCCACCTCGAGCACGTTGCGGGTGCCGGTGAAGTTGATGTCGACGACGTCGAGGGGACGCGAGAGGTACTGGTCCACCCCCACCACGGCGGCGAGGTGGAACACGACGTCGGCGCCGGCCGCGGCCCGGCCGAGCGCGGTGATGTCCCGGAGGTCGCCTTCGACGACCCGGACCCGGTCACCGGCGGCTTCGCGCGGCGCGGCCGCGTCGAAGACGGTGACCTCGTCGCCGCGGTCCAGGAGCCGCTCCACGAGGTGGTGGCCGATGAACCCGGCACCGCCGGTGACCAGGACCCGGCGTGACACACGACCCGCCATCAGCTCGCCTCCGCCCACTCGACGCCGCCTTCGGTTTCCCGCAGCGCGCTGCCGCGGCCGACGCCCCGGTAGGAGTAGCCGGCGGCGGTCAGCTCGGCGATCCGCTCCTTCGAGTAGTAGGCGCGCCCGTCGAGCAGCACGCACGGCTTCGCCACCGGCAGGGCGGCGAAGTCGATGCTCTCGAAGTCGCGGTGCAGGGCGAGCACCGCGATGCAGTCGGCGTCGCGGACGGTTTCCTCCACCGACGCCGACGGGGCGATCCCGAACATCGGCTCGACGTGCTTCGCCTCGACGAGCGGGTCGTACACGCGCACGGTCGCGCCCGCCTTCCGCAGCGCCTTCACCGTTGCCGCGGTCGGGGTCGCCCGCAGGTCGCCGGTGTTGTTCTTGAACGCCAGGCCGAGCACGCCGACGACGGACCGCGCCGGGTCCTTGCCCTGGCGGACCAGCTCGTCGATCGCCAGCTGGGCGGTGTACTCCGGCATCCCGGCGTTGACCTCGCGGCCGGTGGCCGCGGTCCGGATGTCGACCCCGTGCTCCGAGGCGGACTTCCACACCATCCACGGGTCCTTCGTCAGGCACGAGCCGCCGACACCGACGCTCGGCAGCAGGATGTTGACGTTGCCGGTGCCCTTGGGGATGGTGTTGGCCGCGGACACGACGTCGAGGACGTCGACGCCGTAGATCGCGCAGAACTTGGCGAGCTCGTTGGCCAGCGCGATGTTCAGGTCGATCCACCAGTTGCTCGCCAGCTTGATGATCTCCGCCGCCTCCAGCGAGTCGCGCCGGATCACCTCGACGCCCAGGCCGCGCCGCCAGAACTCGACGGCGTCGCGCTGGCAGGCCTCGCTGTACCCGCCCGCGACGATCGGGAACGCACGCAGCTCGGCGAGCGCGGTGCCCTCGGCCAGCCGCTCCGGGGTGAACGCGAGGCTGAAGTCGGTGCCGCCGCGCAGGCCGCTGCGCTCCAGCTCGGGCAGCACGACCTCCCGGGTCGTGCCGGGCGGGACGGTGCTCTTGAGGACCACGAGCTGCCCGCGCCGCAGGTGCTTGCGCAGTTCACGGCAGGCGCCGATCAGCTGCTCCGAGGACAGCGAGCCGTCGTCGCGGACCGGCGTGCCGACACAGATCAGGATCACGTCCGCCGCGGCGGTCTCCGCGAAGTCGGTGGTGACCCGCAGCTTCCCCGCCTCCATGGTGCGGAAGACCAGGTCGGGCAGGCCCGCTTCCTCGATCCGGAAGTAGCCCCACGAGAGTTCCTCGATCAGCTGGGGGTCGCTGTCGATCGCGACGACGTCGAACCCGCGATCTGCGAGCGTCGCGGCAACGCACGAGCCCACGTAGCCGAAGCCGATCACGGCCACCGTGATCGGCTCGTTCTCGGACAGGAATCGCATCCGCGTCTCCAATCGATGTCGCGGTCGGCGCCGCCGGCCGCCTGTGTCCCAGGGTCACGGACGGCCGCCGCGGCGGACCACTTCTCCCTTGCCCCGAGCGGAATCGAGCACGCCGGGAGGAAGGCGCCACACCCGCACGCCAGGAGAGGCCCTCCGGGCGGGCGCGGTGGGAGTGTCGGAGACCAGTGTCCGGTCGCTAGGGGAGCCCATGAACGACCTCATCAACGTGATGCAACCCTGTCTCGGCGAACGAGAACTCGCCGCGGTGCGGGAAGTCTTCGAGAGCAACTGGATCGGCCGCGGCAAGCGCACCGCCGAGTTCGAGACGCGCTTCGCCGAGCACATCGGTGTCGGCCGGGAGCACGTCGTGTCGGTCAACTCGTGCACCGAGGCCACGTTCATCGCCATGGACCTGCTCGGCATCGGCCCCGGCGACGAGGTCGTCCTGCCGTCCATCAGCTTCGTCGGCGCCGCCAACGCGATCGCCTCCCGCGGCGCGCGGCCGGTGTTCTGCGACGTGGACGCGCACTCGCTCAACCCGCGGGTGGCGGACATCGAGGCCGCGCTGACCCCGCGCACCAAGGCGGTCATCGTCCTGCACTACGGCGGCCACCCCGGCGACGTCGTCGCGATCGCCGCGCTGTGCCGGGACCGGGGCGTCAAGCTCATCGAGGACGCCGCCATCGCCGTCGACTCCCGGGTGGACGGCCAGGCGTGCGGCACGTTCGGCGACATCGCCATGTGGAGCTTCGACCACGGCAAGATCGTGGTGACCGTCGACGGCGGCATGCTCTACGTCCGCGACCCCGAGCTGGCGGCGCGCGCGCCCAAGGTGGCCTACCTGGGCATGGAGCAGCGCAGCGGCTTCGACCAGGCCATGCGCGCCAGCACGCGCTGGTGGGACTTCGACGTCACGTCGTTCTCCCGCCGGTCGACCACCAACGACGTGCTCAGCGCGATCGGCGTCGTCCAGCTCGAGCGGCTGCCGGAGTTCGTCGCCCGCCGGGCCGAGGTCGCGGCCGCCTACGACGAGGGCTTCGCCGGCCTGGCCGGGCTGCGCCGCCCGCCCCGGCTGCCCGCGGGGCACCGGACCTGCCACTACATGTACTGGGTGCAGCTCGACCCGCAGCTGCGCGACGTCGTCGCCCGCGACCTCTACGCCCGCGGCGTCTACACGACGTTCCGGTACCCGCCGCTGCACCAGGTGCCCTCCTACGGCTGGACGACCCCGCTGCCGAACACCGAGGCGGCCGCGGCCGGCACCCTGCTGCTGCCCATGCACCAGGGGCTGAGCGACGACGACGTGCGCCGCGTCGTCGACGCCGTGCGCGAGTGCGTCACGGCACGGAACCTCGGCCAGGCCGCGTAGGCGGGCGTGATGGGCGAAGTCGACGATCCGCCGATCCGCCGGCTGTCCACGCGCCTGGTGTACCGCAACGCGTGGCTCGCGGTGCACGAGGACCGCATCGAGCGCCAGGACGGCTCGGAGGGGATCTACTCGGTCGTCGAGCGGCCCGACTTCGCGCTGGTCATGGCCACCGAGAACGACGGGTTCCACCTGGTCGACCAGTACCGCTACCCGGTGCGCGGGCGCTACTGGGAGTTCCCGCAGGGGTGCTTCCCGGACTGGGGCACCGGGACGCAGGAGGAGCTCGCCCGGGCCGAGCTGGCCGAGGAGACGGGCCTGCGCGCCGGGGCGTTGCGCCACCTGGGCCACCTGCTCGCCTGGCACGGCGCGAGCCCGCAGGCCTGCGACGTCTTCGTCGCCACGGACCTGACCCCGGGCCCGCCGGACCGGGAATCGTCCGAACAGGACATGCGGCACCGCTGGGTCACCCGGCGCGAGTTCGAACGCATGATCCGCGACGGCGAGATCAAGGACAACTCGACGGTCTCCGCCTACGGCCTGTACCTGCTCGCCGAGCGCGGCTGAGCGTCGGCACGCGGCACCGGCACCTGCGGGAAGGACTTCCCGCAGGTGCCGGTGCCCTTTGGCGAGCCGGACCGGCGGGCGGGCCCGCCTGTCCGATGTGGACTCTCGCTACGGCACGATTTCCATCTGCGCCATCATGCCGATCGAGGAATGGTCCAGGAAGTGGCAGTGGAACGGGTACTTCCCCAGGTATTCGGTGAACGTCGCCTGCACCCGGATCGTTTCGCCCGGCATGACCAGCACCGTGTCCTTGCGGCCCGCGTCGTCCAGCGTCGGCGCCGCGCCGTCGCGGGAGAGCACCCGGAACTGCTCGAGGTGCAGGTGGAACGTGTGCGGGGCACCCCACACCGTGTCGGTGTTGGTGACGTTCCAGATCTCCGTCGCGCCGCGCTTGACCTGGAAGTCCACCCGGTTCGGGTCGTAGGCCTGGTCGTTGACCAGGCCGACGTTCCCCGAGTCGTCGAACCGCATCGTGACGTTCCGCTCGACGGTCGGCGTCCCCAGCGCCGGCAGGGCTCGCAGCGTGGCGGGCACCCGGCTGGTGTCGGCCGCGGTGCGTGTCACGTCGAACCGGAGCACCGGGCCCGACACGTCGGAGAGCACGAACTTCGAGCCGATCGGCTGGTTCGAGAAGTCGACCACGATGTCCACGCGTTCCCCGGAGGTGAACGTGATGTCCGTGCGCGTCACCGGCGCCGGCAGCAGGCCGCCGTCGGAGGCGATCTGCACCATCGGGAGCCCGCCGAGGGTGAGCCGGAACCCGCGTTCGTTGCCCGTGTTCAGCAGCCGGAACCGGTACTTGCGCGCGGCGACCTGGAAGTACGGCGCCGCCACGCCGTTGACGAGCACCGTAGTGCGGTCCGGCACGGAGCTCGGCCAGACCAGGGTGCCGTTGGCGTCGATCTGGGCGTCGCGGATCATGATCGGCACGTCGTACTGCCCGCTGGGCAGGTTGAGCGCGGCTTCCGCGGGGTCGTCGATGATGTAGAAGCCGTGCAGTCCCTTGTAGACGTTCTCCGACTCGGAACCGTGCGAGTGGTCGTGGTACCAGAGCGTCGCGCCCTGCTGCTTGTTCGGGTAGTGGTACGTGCGGCTCGCGCCGGGCGCGATCAGGTCCATCGGGTAGCCGTCGTCGACCGCGGCGTTGTGGGCGCCGTGCAGGTGCACGTTGGACACCACGTCCAGCTGGTTGGTGAAGGTGACCTCCACCGGGGTGCCCGTCTTGGCCCGGATGGTCGGCCCGACGAACTGGCCGCCGAAGGTCCGCACCGGCGTCGGCTTGCCGGGCGTGAACGCGTACTGCGCGGTCTTGATGGGAATCCGGTAGACGTCGGTGCCGTCGCTGCGGCGCACGGGCGTCAGCTGCTGCGGGACCGGCATGCACTGCGTGAACGAAGCACCCAGCGCGGCGGCCGCGCGGCCCCCGCCCGCCGCCGAGCCGGCCGGCTCGTGCCCGGTGTGCTCCGTCGCGCTCGCGGACGGCCGCGTGTTCAGCGCCGAGGGCAACAGCGCCACCCCACCGGCCACGCCCCCGGCCGTCATCCACCCCAGTAGTTTTCTTCGGTTCAACATTGTCCGCTCCTCGGAGCTCATTGTTTCTTCTTGGCATCAATTACGGTGCCGCTCCCCACGGCGATCCTCTGCGGTCCAAAGGGGCGTGGGCATCTCCGTAGATGCGGAAGATCAATGCACCGGAATGGTCGCGGCCGAACGGCTGCGGGCATTCTGGCGTTCCGTGCGCGGTTCATTTCACACCGTCACCCGGGCAGTGACGAACCCGATACCGGGGGTGATGTCGGTGATTCACGCAAAAGAGATGGGCCCGGCCGCGTGGCCGAGCCCATCTCTGTCTTTCCGTGTTCGATCTGCTCCGGACCGTTACTACTCGGCCGGCGCGTGGAGCGGAACCGAAGTGGCCAGGCCGCCGTCGACACCGAGGTCCTGGCCGGTGATGAAGGCCGCCCGCGGCGACAGCAGGAAGGTCACCGCTTCGGCGATGTCCTCGGGCCGGCCGAACCGGCCGAGCGGGATCTGCGAGCGGAACGCCTCGCGCGCCTCCTCGGTCGGGGCGAGGCCGTCGAGCATCTCCGTTTCGATGTAGCCGGGACTGACCGCGTTGACCCGGATCCGCCGGCCGGCCACGTCGGAGGCGACCGAACGGGCCAGGTTGCTCACGGCGGCCTTCGTCGCGGCGTACAGCGAGGCGGGACCCACGCCGCGGTGGACGAGGTAGGTACCGTTGATCACGACGGAGCCGCCGTCGTCGAACAGCGTCAGCGCCTTCTGGATCGTGAAGAAAGCGCCCTTGAAATTGATGGCTGCGACCTGGTCGAAATCGGCCTCGGTGACAAGTGCGGTCGGGCCGCCGTAAGCCACCCCGGCGTTGACGAAAACGCCGTCCAGCCGGCCGAACCGATCCCGGATCCGGCTGATCAGCTCGTCGAGGTCGCCGGTGCGGGTCACGTCCGTGGCCACGGCGAGCACCCGGTCACCCGTGGGATCCAGCTCCTTCGCCGCGATTTCGATGCGCTCGACGCGGCGTCCGGCGATCACTACATTCGCCCCGGCGTCGACCAGTTGCTTCGCGGTGGCAAGACCAATGCCGCTCCCACCGCCGGTAATGAGAACCGTCTTACCTACGAATTCGGACATGCAACAAGATTCACATCCGCGGCATACGTTTTGCATCTCCCGCATTGCGTTGTCACCGGCCTCGATCGCGCAACGGCAGAGAAGCTTGTCGCCGCGGGCGGTGTGATGCTTGCAGGACGGCCGAATACGCCGGCGACACGATGTGAGGGCCCCTCAGGTATGTCAATCACGAATTCAGGGAGGTGACCGCGATGGGCCAGGAAGCTGGGACCCGCGCGGTGGTGCTCGGAGGCAGCATTGCCGGCCTGTTCGCAGCCAGGGTGCTCGCGGACGCCTACGACGAGGTCCTGATCGTGGACCGCGACAAGCTCGTCGGCGTCAAGGGCGTGCGGCGGTTCTGCCCGCAGAGCCACCAGGCCAACGGTCTGCTCGCCCGCGGCGTGCAGGTGATGGAGGAGCTGTTCCCCGGCCTCACCCAGGAAATGGTCGACTACGGTGTGCCGACCGGCGACCTGTCCGGCTCCTGCCGCTGGTACGCCCGGGGCAACCGGCTCAAGCAGCAGCACGCCGGCCTGACCACGCTCGGCGTGGTGCGGCCGATGTTCGAGTGGTTCATCCGCGAGCGCGTGCAGCAGTTCCCCAACGTGACCTTCGTCGAGGAGCACGACATCCTCGGCCTCACCACCACGGCCGACAAGAGCCAGGTCACCGGCGCCCGCGTGCAGAAGCGCGGCACCGACCACGACGAGGTCATCGAGGCCGACCTGGTGGTCGACGCCACCGGCCGCGGCTCGCGGACCCCGGTCTGGCTGGAGCAGCTCGGCTACGAGAAGCCGTTCGAAGAGCGCAAGAAGATCGACCTCGGCTACGTCACGCAGCACTTCCGCCTGCGCGAAGGCGCCAACGGCTTCCAGAACGACGTGGCGATCAACCAGATCGCGCACGACGTCGCGCCGCGGGGCAACGTCTTCTTCCTGGTCGAGGACGGCAAGGTCGAGCTGACCACCTACGGCATCCTCGGCGACCACCCGCCGACCGACTACGAGGGCCTGATGGCGTGGCTGAAGGCGCTGCCCGTCAAGGACGTCTACAACACGCTGCGGTACGCGGACCCGGTCGACAAGGCGATGCCGTTCAAGTTCCCGACGACGCTGCGCCGCCACTACCAGAAGCTGCGCCGCTTCCCCGAGGGCCTGCTCGTCACCGGTGACGCCGTCACCACGTTCAACCCGGTGTACGCCCAGGGCATGAGCGTCGCCGCGCTGTGCGCCCTGGTGCTGCGCCAGCACCTGCACAGCGGGGCCGCGCCGGTCCCGCAGGACTACTTCCGCGACCTGGCCACCGACGCCATCGACCAGGCGTGGGAGATGACCAACCAGATCGACCTGAGCCTGCCGGGCGTCGAGGGCGAGCGGCCGTTCAAGGTCAAGATGGGCAACTGGTTCCTCAAGCGGGTGCAGATCGCGGCCACCCACGACGGCTCCATCACCGCCGAGTACTTCAAGACGGCGGGGCTCATCCAGAAGCCGGAGGCGCTGATGAAGCCGGGCTTCGCGCTGAAGGTGCTGTGGAAGTCGCTGTTCGGCCCGGCGAAGGAAAGCCGGGAGCAGTTCACGTTCCCGGTCGCCGAAGGCGTCGAGCCGGCGTTCGGTGGGACCACCGAGCTGCCGAAGGCGGCATGACCGTTCCCTTGTTCACCCACGGCCACGACAGTCCTTCCGGGACTGTCGTGGCCGTGCCCGTATGGGCGTTACCACCACTGGAGTACCGATGACCACCGCCCACCGGACGTGTCCCATCTGCGACGCCGTCTGCGGACTGAAGATCGACCTCGACCCCGCCGGCCGCGTCACGAAGGTGCGCGGTGACAGCGACGACCCGTTCACCCAGGGCTACATCTGCCCGAAGGGCGCCAGCCTCGGCAGCCTCGACGAAGACCCGGACCGCCTGCGCCACCCCATGATCCGCGAGGGCGACGAGTGGCGGGAAGCCTCGTGGGACGAGGCGTTCGAGGCCGTCGAGCGCGGGATCACCGGCGTCATCGAGAAGTACGGCCGGGACGCGGTCGCCGTCTACTTCGGCAACCCGACCTACCACACGATGGCCGGCTTCCTGTACCGCATCCCGCTGATCCAGTCGCTGGCGACGAAGAACGTCTACTCCTCCGGCACCATCGACCACATGCCCAAGCACGTCGCTTGCGCGCACCTCTACGGCGACCCGTTCGCCATCGCCGTGCCGGACATCGACCGGACCGACTACCTGCTCGTGCTCGGCGCGAACCCGATGGAGTCGCACGGTTCCCTGTTCTGCGCCCCCGACATGCCCGCGCGGCTGCGGGCGCTGCGCGAGCGCGGCGGCAAGCTGGTCGTGGTCGACCCGCGCCGCACCCGCACCGCGAAGCACTGCGACGAGCACTTCTTCGTCCGGCCGGGCACGGACTCGGTGCTGCTGCTGGGCATCGTCCACACGCTCCTGCAGGAGAACCTGGCCAAGGTCACCCTCGACGTCGCCGGGCTCGACGAGTTGCGCGAGCTGACCGAGGAGTTCTCGCCGGCGGCGGCCGAGGTGCTGTGCGGCGTGCCCGCGGCCGACATCGCGCGGATCGCCCGCGAACTGGCCGCGGCGCCGACGGCGGTCGTGTACTCGCGCATGGGCGGGTCGGTGGTCGAGTTCGGGACCATCACGCAGTGGCTGGTCGACGTCATCAACATCCTCACCGGCAACCTGGACCGCCCCGGCGGCCCGATGTTCACCCGCACCGCCGCGCTGGAGGTGTTCCGCACCGGGCAGCCGTTCGAGTACGGCCGCTGGCACAGCCGCGTGAAGGGCTTCCCGGAGGTGCTCGGCGAGCTGCCGACGGCCACCCTGCCCGACGAGATCGAGACCCCGGGCGAAGGCCAGGTCCGCGCGCTGATCAACATCGCCGCCAACCAGGTGGTGGCGGCGCCCAACGGGCCGCGGTTCGGGCGGGCGTTCGACTCGCTGGACTTCATGGTCTGCGTCGACCCGTACCTGACGGAGACCACCCGGCGGGCGCACGTGATCCTGCCGCCGCCCCGCATCCTGCAGATGCCGCACTACGACTTCCTGATGCAGATCGTCATGGTGCGCAACTACACCCGCTACTCCCCGGCGGTGCTGCCGCTGGACGACGACCAGCGGTCGGAAGCCGAAATCCTGGCCCGGCTGACGCTGATCGCGGGCGGCGCGCCGCTGCAGGTGCCGGCGGGCGCCGTCGACGAGGGGTTCATCGAGCAGCTGCTGACCGGCGCCACGCAGATGCCCGGCTCGCCGGTCGAGGGCATGGACGTCGCCACGCTGCGCGCCACCATCGAGGGTGACGACGGGCCCGAGCAGATCCTGGACACCCTGCTGAAGTTCGGCCCCTACGGCCTTTCGCTGGCGAAGCTGAAGGAGAAGCCGAACGGCATCGACCTCGGCCCGCTGGAGCCGCGGCTGAAGGAACTGGTGTGCACGCCGTCGGGCAAGATCGAGCTCACGCCGGAGCCGATCGTCGCCGACTTCGCGCGGCTGCGGGCCCGGCTGGCCGCGCCGGTGCCGGAAATGCTGCTGATCGGACGGCGCCAGCTGCGGTCCAACAACAGCTGGCTGCACAACGTCCCGGCGCTCGTCGGCGGCAGCAACCGCTGCACCCTGCACGTCAACCCGGCCGACGTCAGCCGGCTCGGGCTCGGCGAGAAGGCGGTCGTGCGCTCGTCGGCGGGCGAGCTGGTCGTCGACGTCGAGCCGACCGACTCGATCATGCCCGGGGTGGTGAGCCTCCCCCACGGCTGGGGGCACGCGGGCAGCTCGCAGCGCGTCGCCGCCCAGCACCCCGGGGTCAACGCGAACGCGCTGACCGACGAGCTGGTCGTGGACGTGCCGTCGGGCAACGCGGTGTTCAACGGCGTACCGGTCACGGTCGGCCCGCACGCGGCCTGAGCACAGCAAAACGGGTTGCCGGCCGACAGCCGGCAACCCGTTTTCCTTGTGTGGTCAGCCGAAGCGCAACGGCAGTGAGTTCGGCCCGTGGATGCCGATCGGCGGCCGCCAGGTGAACTCCCCCGCCACCGCCGGCGGCCCCAGCCGCGCGGCCAGCGCCGGCAATGCCTCCACCAGCTCCGCCTTGGCCAGCGCGATGCCCAGGCAGTGGTGCGGTCCCGCGCCGAACTGCAGCAGCGGGGCCGCGCCGGGCACCGTGATGTCGAACGTCCCGCCGTGGGCGAAGACCCGCGGGTCCCGCTGGGCCGCCGTCACGCACACTGTGAGGAACGTGTCCTTCGCGATGGTCAGGCCCTGGTACTCGAAGTCCTCCGCCGCGAACCGGTAGATCGTCGGCGACGACGGGAGCCAGCGCATCACCTCGTCGACCGCCTGGCCCGCCAGGTCCGGGCGGCTCCCCAGCAGCCGCCACTGGTCCGGGTGCCTCGCGAACGCCACCATCGCGTTCGCGAGCTGGTGGCGGGTCGTGTCGTGCGCGGCGAAGACCGTGGTGATGATCAGGTTGCGCACCTCCGCCGGGCTCACCAGCGGATCCTCCCCCCGGGCGGCCACCAGCGCCGAGATGAGGTCGGCCGCCGGAGCGGCCTGCTTGCGGGCCATCAGCGCGTCGATGTACTCGCCGAGCCCGACGAGCGCGGTCTCCACGCGGGCCACGACGTCACCGCCGAGGGCGAGGCTGAACACCAGGCCGATGTCGGTCGTCCAGGTGTGGAACAGGTCGTGGTCCTCGGGTGGCACGCCGAGCATCTCGCTCATCACCGCCAGCGGCAGCGGGTTCGCGAAGTCCTCGACGAACTCGCACTCCCCGGCCGCGGCCAGGCCGGCCGCCAGCTTCTCCGCCCGGGTCCGGATGAACGGCCGCAGCCCGGCGATCATCTTCGGCGTGAACGCCTTGCCCACCAGGCCGCGCAGCCGCCGGTGGTGCGCCCCGTCGTGGTTCATGATCATCGGGACGAACCAGTCGTGGATCGGCCCGCCGGTGACGCCGTTCATCTCCATGAAGCGCTTGCCGTTGTGGTCGAGCCGCTGGTCGCGCAGCAACGCGTGCCCCTCGGCGTAACGCAGCACGAGCAGGCCGACCGGGCTGTCCGCGTACCAGTTCTCCGCCTGGGCCGCGGCCACCTCCGGTGTGCCGAAACCGAACCCGGGCGCGGTGACGTCCAGGAAGGGGACGCCACCGCGCGCACTGTCCACTGTGGTCGCCACGGCCGGCGTTACTGCTGCGGCGGGGCGAAGTAGTCGCGCACGACGCTGATCTGGTTGTCCATCATGGCCATCAGCCCCTGCACGATCTCCGGCGCGGCGTCGTCGGTGACCATGAACTCCCGGCGGTACTCGAGGAAACTGCGGCCGGGCTCGTTCGTCACCGGGAAGACGCGGTAGGTGGCGACGTAGTCGTAGAGGCACAGCACCGGGGCCAGGGTGCGGTAGGTGAGCGAACGGTCCACCTCGTTGCGGCCGGCCACTTCCTGCTGCACCAGGCCCTGGTTCTGCAGCATCGTGAACTCGTACCGCGACGGCACCAGTTCCGGCGATCCGCCGTCGACCCAGTGCGAGTTCCCGACCGTGTCCCCGAACAGGATCTTCACCAGGTTCAGGACGTTGCGGATCTCGGCCCACACCGTGTCCGGGTCGGCGTCGAGCACGGTGGTCTGGTACATCGTGTGCTTCGGCTTGATTGTCACGAGGAACTCCGCGGGATCGATGGGAACCGTCATCGCAAGGTAGCCGGAATTCCTTTGTGCACGGAACATTCGAGCGTGCGGACCTGGGGTTCAGCCGGCCAGCCGCCGCGGGCTCCACTGCGCCGGCCCCTTCCGGCCGAGCACCGAGGCGAGGTCCAGCAGGGACCGCTGCAGGACGCGCAGGTCGTCGGCGACCAGCGCCTGCGGACCGTCGCACCGGGCCTCTTCGGGGTGCGGGTGGACGTCGACGAGCACCCCGTCGGCACCCACCGCGACCGCCGCGCGCGAAAGCGGCAGCACGAGGTCGCGCCGCCCGCCGGAGTGCGACGGGTCGATCATCACCGGCAGGTGCGAAAGGCGCTGGACCACGGGCACGGCGGAGATGTCGAGGGTGTTGCGGGTGGCGGTCTCGAACGTGCGGATCCCGCGTTCGCACAGCACGATGTCGAGGTTGCCGCGCTGGGCGATGTACTCCGCCGCCATCAGCCACTCCTCGATGGTGGCGCTCATGCCGCGCTTGAGCAGCACCGGCTTGCCCGCCTCGCCCACCGCCTGCAGCAGCCCGAAGTTCTGCATGTTGCGCGTGCCGATCTGCAGCATGTCGGCGTACCGGGCGACCATTTCGACGTCGTGCGCGGCGACCACCTCGGTGACCACCGGCAGGCCGGTCTCGGCGCGGACGTCGGCCAGGATCCGCAGGCCGAGCTCGCCGAGCCCCTGGAACGCGTACGGCGACGTGCGCGGCTTGAACGCACCGCCGCGCAGCAGGGTCGCGCCGGCGGCCTGGGCCATCCGCGCGGCCTCCAGGGTCTGCTCCGGCGTCTCCACCGCGCACGGGCCGGCGATCAGGGTGACCGAGTCCGGTCCGATCGGCACGCCGCGGACGTGCACCGTGGACCGTTCCGGGTGGTGCTCCAGGCTGACCAGCTTGTACTTGGCGGAGATGCGGGTGACGCTGCGCACCCCCGGCATCCCGCCGAGGTTGAGGGCCTCGAACCGGTCGACCTCGCCGACCAGGCCGATGACCGTCCGGCTCACCCCGCGGCTGACGAACGCTTCGCCGCCCGCCGCCGTCACCCGGTCGACGACCGCTTCGACGTTCCCGGCCGTGGCGTCGACAGCCATGACGATGACCATGATTTCCGCACCCTCCAGCGCTACGGCCGCCGCCGGCGGGCGCCGGCGGCGGGTCTGCTGCTGGATCGAGCATCCGGCCGGGCGGGGGATGCCTGCGTCTTCACGGGTGCGCGGTTGAACTCTCCGCAGGAAGGAGCTTCGCCAGGCCCGCGTAGCCGATCTCGTGCAGCCGCAGGCCGGACGTCGTCGCGTAGGCGTCGTCGGCGCGCAGGCCGATGCCCTCGACCACGCGGTTCATGAAGTTGAACAGGGCGCACACCTGGATCGCGTCGTGCAGGGCGCGGTCGTCCCAGCCCGCGGCGAACACGGCTTCGGCATCGGCGTCGGTGATCCGGGACGGCGTCCGGGTCAGCTTGCCGACGTAGGCCAGCACCGGCCGCAGCTTCTCGTCCACCGGAGCGGTGCCGAGGTCGCGCACCGCGGCGGCGAGCAGCCCTTCGGGGACGCCGAACGCCTCCGCGGTGATCGTGTGGATCCCGTGGCAGTAGCCGCAGCTATTCACCCCCGACACGTACGCCGCGATCAGCTCGCGCTCGCCGGGGGTGAACGGGGATTCGGCGCGCATCACCTGCTCGTGCAGGTCCAGCAGCGGCCGGGCCGGGCCGGGGTAGGCCTCGAACACGTGCAGCAGCCGGGTTTCAGCCGGCAGGGACTTCAGGTGGGACATCGGGTTCTCCGTCTCCGTCGGCCAGGCGGTCGACTTCCCCGCGGCGCAGCGAACAGGCGGTCAGGTAGGCGATCGAGGCCGGGCCGGCCTCGGGCACGGCGGCGGCGACCCGCGCGGCGGCTTCGACCCACGCGCCCCGCAGCGCGGCGGGGGACGAGGTGCCGGGCGTGCTGCCGATGGCGTCCCGGACGGCCCGCCAGCGCGCGCACCCGGCCGCGACCAGGCCGGGGAACCCGAACCCGGCGACGCCGTGCCGGGCCTGGTCGACCGCCTGCGTCACCAGAGCCGGGTCGTCGGCGAGCCGGGCGAAGCCGATCCCGGCCAGCAGGCGCGGGGCGTCGAGGCCGAGCAGGATGACGCCCACCTCGGTCGAGCCGGGGTCGTCGATCGCGGGCAGGGCGAACCGCGTGTCAGGCACCGGTCACCACCGGGACGCGCTCGTGGCGCAGGCTGTGCGCGATCGACGCGGCCACCCGCGCGGTCGCCACGCGGTGGCCGTCGATGTTGCGCGCGGCCGGGCCGAGCATCAGCCCGGCGGCCGCGCCGACCACCGAAACCCGGGGGGCGTGGGTGTAGCGCAGCGTCCGCTCGTCCAGGTCCGGCCAGCCGTCGCGCTCGTTCACGAGGTCCGGCGGCAGCAGCCCGGCGCCGCTCGACGGCGTGGTGCCCAGCGCCAGCACGGCGGTGTCCGCCTCGACCAGGCGTCCGCTCTCCAGCCGGCAGACCACGCCCTCGCCGATCTCCTTCACCGCCTCGCCGCGGTGGACGACCAGCCGCCCGTCGGCCTCGGCCCGCTGCAGCAGCGGCCGGAACTCGAACATCACCGACGCCCGCCGGTGCTGCCGCATCAGTTCCAGCCGGCCGGCCCGGTCGACGCCGTCGAAGCGCGCCCGGCCCTCGGGGCGGAAGAAGGACGAGTTGACGTCGGCGCACTGGTAGCGCTCGGCGGTCTCCCGGACCACCCAGTGCACCTGGCGGCCGGCCTCGAGCGCGCCGGTGATCAGGTGCGCCGCGGTGAGCCCGGCGCCGACCACGATCTGGCGCTGCGCGCCCGCGGGCACCGGATCGTCCCAATAGGACACTCCGGCCGGCGGGCGGCCGCCGCCCCACCAGGCGTCGGGCGCCGGGCGGCGCTCCTCGCCAAGGCAGAGCACGGCGTGCTGCGCGGTGACGGTGAACCGGTTCGCCCGCACGGTCACCGCTTCGGACGTCGGCAGCACCTCGCGCACGGACGCCTGCCACGTCTTCCCGGCCACGTGGTGGCTCGTCACCAGGTGGTCGCAGTAGGCGTCGAAGACGTCGACCGGCACGACCGAGCGGTGCCCGGCCTGCGCCATCCGGATCTCCCGCCGCTCGGTGCGGGTCAGCCGCGACCAGTGCAGCCGGGCGAAGTCCAGCAGCTCGCAGTCGCGGAACCCCTCGACGCCGGGGTGGTGCTCGTACGGCGAGCGCAGCACCCGCTGGCCGAGCCGGTCGATCCGGCCGAAGAACCGCCCGCACGGACGGCCGGTCCGGTCGAGCACCACGACGTCGCGGACGCCGTGGTGCCACAGCGCGGAGGCGACCGCCAGCCCCGCCGGGCCGGCCCCGACGATGACGACGTCGGCCGCGTTCGCCGGGGAACCGCCGGGGCCCGGGGCGGCGGGCAGGCGCGGCCAGTCACGTCCGCGGGGCGAGTCGAGCAGGTGCGGCTCCGGCACGAACCTGATCACGTGGCCGCTGCCGGGTTCAGTCGACGACGGAGATCGGCACGATCAGCTCGATCACCGGGCGCTGCTGCATCCCGTCGCTGACCAGCTGTTCCAGCGTCGCCTGCGACTGCTCGGCGCTGTCGGTGGCGATCGGGCTGTAGCGCGAGTAGAAGTACCCCGGCTTGCGGCCGCTGGTCTCCATCGAATACATCTTCAGCACCGATTCGCCCGGGCGGACCTCGCCGTCGTAGAAGGTGAGCCGCCGCTGGTCCGGTGTCATGAAGCTCTTGGCGAACTGCGGGGACATCACCGCGGTGCCGGGGTCGTCGACGAACGTCGAGTCCTCGTCCAGCACCGCCTGCATGGCCACCCAGGTCCGGTCGGTGAGGTTCGTTTCGGCCTTGATGACCTGCCAGCGCCCCGGCTCGGGCAGGGTGACGTTGACGGCGACGTCGTGGTCGGTGGTGTCGATCGCGCCGGTGATCATCAGTACCCGGCGGCCGAGGTCGGCCACACCGGTCATCTGAATATCACGGGCCCGCACGCGGCCGGAGACGTCCAGTCCCGGCAATTCGGGTGATGACATGGTGCAGCCTCCTGTAATTAGAGACCCCAGTAAAGTGGGCTGACCAGCAAACGCAAAAAGGCTTTCACACGGCTTGAGAGGCTGTCAAGGTGCGGAACGCATGATCGACGAGGCGTGAGCGGCACGACCGTCCCGGACGCCTGATCTAACCCGTTCGGCCTAGGCACCTTCCGGGCTGCTCGGCTCCTCGCGGGCCGGCGTGGTGTTCCCGGCCGCCGGGTCGCCGGGGTCGTCGTCCGGCGCGCCGAGGTAGCGGATGGCGAACGACGAATCCTCGCGCCGCAACATCACTTTCAGCACCAGATCGGGTTTCACCGCGACAATGAAATTGCTCCGGTCCCGCGGATCGCCAAAAATGTCGTAAATCAGAAATGCGGATCCGTCGCCGACCGCGAACAATGCGTCGTACATGACATTCCGCTCGGCCTGCGACGCCGATCCGGCCCACTCTTCCAGCAACTCGAACCCATCGGTGAGCTGGAGGCGCATCGCCATCAGCCGGCCTCCCCATCAACGTCCGTCGGGAACCCGGGACGGGTCGCGGGCCTGGTCCGCGCCGGGCTCGGTGACACTCCGGCCCACACAGCGTCCAGTCTGGCCGGGCCGCGCCGGGGTGGTCATCTCCGACCGTGCCCTGCCGCGCCGCCATACCGCGGGGATTGCGCAGTGCACAAGACGTCCGGCCGAAGTCGTGCGGTGTGCACTCGGAGCCCGGGAGTTCCGCACACCGCCCGGTGGCGACACCGGTGTCCGCACAGGAGGTGCCCCATGACCGACCAGCCCACCCCGCCCCGCCTCCGGGCCTCGCAGCCCCCGGCCGGCGCGGCCGCGCGCCAGCGCACCTGCGCGGCGTGCGGCGGTCCGTTCGAGCCGGGCCGCCGGACCGAGCTCGAGGTGCTCATCGACGGCGAGATCCGGTACGTAGCGGTGCATTCCGGGCACAGCACGCACGCCCCGGCCCGCGAGCGCCTGGCCACGTCCCGGCTGCCCGAGGCCCGGATCCACGGATCGGCGGCCTGACCGCTCCGCACTGCGGGAGACGTGGGCGGCGCAGCGCCGGTGCGACCGTGGAGGAGCCGGCTGGGGAGACGAGTGCCCGCAATCGGGGCCAGTTCCCTTCCGCCGCCCGCGATTTCGTCTCGCTCGCGCCGAAAGGAAGCACCATGACCACGACCCAGGTGTCGCCCGCCGACCAGGCGGCCGTCGCAGTGCTCACCCAGCGGCTCCTCGCCGCCTGGGTCCACCAGGACGCCGCCTCGATCGCGGACCTGTTCACCGACGACGGCACGCTGATCCTGCCCGGCATCTTCAAGCAGGGCCGGCCGGACATCCAGGCCTTCTTCAAGGACGCCTTCGACAACCAGTACGCCGGCACCCAGGTCGTCGGCAAGCCGATCGGCCTGCGGTTCCTCAGCGCCGACGTCGCCCTGCTGCTGTCCTCCGGCGGTGTCGTGGCGGCCGGTGAGACCGAGGTGTCCGACGTCCAGGCCATCCGCGCCTCCTGGTTCGCCGTGCGCACCGACGGCCAGTGGAAGCTCGCCGCGTACCAGAACACCCCGGCGAAGCACGGCCTGCCCGTCCCCGGCACGAACTCCGCCGCGGCATGACCGGCGCCATCCGCCGCGTCCCCCCGGGTCCCCCGCGCCGGGCGGCCCCGGGGATCCTGCGCAAGCTGCGCGCGGACCGGCTGGGCCTGATGAGCGAGGCGGTCCGGGAGTACGGGGACGCGGTCCGGGTGGCGATCGGCCCGAAGACGCTCTACATCTTCAACCACCCCGACCACGCCAAGCACGTGCTCGCCGACAACGCGGCCAACTACCACAAGGGCATCGGCTACACCGAGGCCAAGCGCGCGCTGGGCGACGGGCTGCTGACGTCCGAGGGCGCGCTGTGGAAGGAGCAGCGGCGCACCATCCAGCCGGTGTTCCAGCACAAGCGGATCGCCGCGCAGGCCGACGTGATCATCGACGAGGCGCTCGGCCTCGTCGAACGGCTCTCGGCCCACCGGGACACCGGCCGGCCGGTGGACGTGCTGACCGAGGTCACCGCGCTCACCCTCGGCGTGCTCGGCAGCACCCTGCTGGACATCGACCTCGGCGAGTTCGACGGCGTCGAGCACTCCTTCGAGGCCGTCCAGGACCAGGCCATGTTCGAGATGGAAACCCTGGGCATGGTGCCGCGGTGGCTGCCGCTGAAGGGGCAGCGGGCGTTCCGGTCGGCGCGCGACCACCTCCAGGAGGTCGTCGGGGTCCTCGTCGAACGGCGGAAGACGCAGCCGTCGGCCGCCGGCGACGACGTGCTGACCCGGCTGATCGCGTCCACCGCCAAGGAGAGCGACCGCCGCGTCGCCGACCGCCGCATGCGCGACGAGCTCGTGACGCTGCTGCTGGCCGGGCACGAGACGACCGCCAGCACCGTCGGCTGGACGCTGGACCACGTCAGCAGGCACCCGGAGGTCCGGGAGCGGCTGCACGCGGAGGCGGTGGCGGTCTACGGCGACCGCCGCCCGGAGTACGCGGACCTGACCCGGCTGCGCTACACGCACCTGGTGCTGCAGGAGGCCATGCGGCTGAACCCGCCGGTGTGGATCCTGCCGCGCCGGGCGCTGGCCGACGACGAGGTCGGCGGCTACCACGTGCCGGCCGGCGCCGAGGTGCTGATCTGCCCGTACACCCTGCACCGGCACCCGCGGTACTGGCCGGAGCCGGAGCGGTTCGACCCCGACCGGTTCGACCCGGACAAGCCGGTGGACCGCCCGCGCTACGCCCACATCCCGTTCGGCGCCGGGCCCCGGTTCTGCGTCGGCAACCACCTGGGGCTGATGGAGGCCACCTTCATCATCTCGACGCTGTTCCGCGAGCTGCACTTCGACTCCGTGCCCGGCCGGGCGCCCGTGCCGGAGCCGATGATGTCGCTGCGCCTCGGCGGCGGGCTCCCGCTGACCGTCCGCTCGTCCCCGGAAGCCGGCCGTTCCGCGGCCTGACCCCTCCGACGTCGCGAAAGTGAGTGAAGTACATGAGTGACCAGGCGGAGCACCCCTACGGCCGTCCCGAAGAGCACCCGAAGGCCGCGGACTTCGCGAAGCTGCGTGCCGCCATCGCCGACGAACGCGTCCGCGAGCACTTCCCGTACCGGTTCCTGGCGGCCAACGAGACCTTCGGCCGCCTGGTCGACGCGACGGCGTACCGGATCCTGGCCTCGATCGGCGCCCTGCCGTCCGCCGACGGGATTTCGGTCCAGCAGGCCAAGCAGGAGCTGTCGATCCCCTGGCGCCGGACGATCCCGCTGCACTTCCTCTACGAGAAGCTGTCGGACTCGGGCATCCTGACCCGCGAGGGCGGCCGGTTCGTCCCCGGCCCGGCGGCCGTCCCGGTGTGGGACGACGTCGCGGCCGAGCTCGCCGCGCGTGAGCCGGGTGCCGCCGTCGCCGCGGAAATCCTGCAGACCCTGGTCGACGAGGCGAAGAAGTTCTTCGCCGGCGAGGCGACGGGCGACGAGATCCTCTTCGCGCCGCAGCAGCTTCCGTTGTGGCTCAAGTACTTCTCGAACGACAACCTGCTCTACTCGATCAACAACAAGGTGGGCGCGGAAGCGCTGTCCCGCCTGGTGCCCGCGGGCGGGATCGAGATCCTGGAGATCGGCGGCGGCTGCGGCAGCGGCGCCGAGCAGGTCCTGCGCACGCTCGGGGCCGACGTCAAGCGCTACCGGTTCACCGAGGTCGCCGAGACGTTCGCCCGGCACGGCGAGAAGGCGGCGGCCGCGGCCGCGTCACCGACGACGACGGTCGAGTCCGCCCGCATCGACATGACGCTGCCGTGGGAGGGTCAGGGCGTCGAGCCCGGCACGTTCGACGCGGTGTACGCGGTCAACTGCTTCCACGTGGCACCCGACCTCGACTTCGTCGTCGCCGAGGCGGCGAAGGCGCTGAAGCCGGGCGGGGCGGTCGTGGTGTCCGAGTGCGTGCGGCCCACGAAGCTCGCCCGGCCGATCCACGCCGAGATCATCTTCGACTTCCTGGACAGCTTCACCGACGTCATGACCGACCCGGTGAAGCGGCCGACGCACGGCTTCCTGACCCCGGCGGCCTGGCGCGCGACGTTCGAGGCGGCCGGGCTCGGCGACGTGACGGTCCTCCCGGACGTGGACGCCATCGCCGAGGAGTACCCCGACTTCGTCGTGGGCGCCGTGATCGCCCGCGCGGCGCGGTAGGGGCGCGCGATGGTCGCGGGTCTCGTCCGGTTCGCGGTGCGCCGGTCCCTGCGGGACACCCGGTACGTCGGGGTCGTCCCCCGGCGCCGGGCCACCGGCCTGGTCGCCGAGGTGTACCGCCAGGTGGAGCGGGACTTCAGCATGCTCGCCCCACCGGTCGCACTGCACTCGGCGGCCCCGGAGACACTGGCCGCCGCGTGGTCGGTCCTGCGGGAAACCCTGCTGGCACAGGGCCTCGCGGGCCGGGCCGCAAAAGAGGCGGTGGCCACCGGGGTGTCGACGGCGAACAGCTGCCCGTACTGCGTGGACGTGCACGGAATGACGCTGGCGGCAATGCCGGCCGGCCCGGAAACGGCCCGCCTCGAGGACTGGGCGCGCGCGTCCGCGGCGGGGGCGGCGGACGCGCCGCCGTTCCCCCCGGAGCAGGCGCCCGAGCTGGTCGGCGTGGCGGTGACGTTCCAGTACTACAACCGCATGGTGAACGTGTTCCTCCGCGAGTCACCGTTCCCGTCCCACGTCCCGGAGTCGGCCAAGCCACAGGCACGCCGAGTACTCGGCGGCGTCCTGCGGCCGCCATCGGGACCGGGCCCCCAGGCGGGCGACTCGCTGCAGCTGCTGGCGGCGGCACCCCACCCGGAGGACCTGGCGTGGGCGCGCTCGAACGACGTCGTGGCCGACGCGTTCGCCCGCGCGTACGCGGCAACGGAGGCAGCGGGCGCCCGCTCGGTACCGGAGGCGGTCCGCACGCTCCTGCACGAGCGACTGTCCACCTGGGACGGACAGCCGCCGGGCCTGAGCCGCGCCTGGCTGGAGCAAGAGGTCGCGGGCCTCACGGAGGCAGACCGCCCGGCCGCCCGCCTGGCGCTGGCCATCGCCCTGGCGTCCTACCAGGTCGACGAGGGCCTGGTGGAGGCATTCCGAGCAACGGCCCCGGCGGACGCCACCCTGGTGGAGCTGGCGGCGTGGGCAAGCATGGCAGCAGCCCGCCGAGCAAGCACCTGGCTGGCGGGCCGCCTGGACCCCGCCTGAATGACCAGCGAACTCGCGTGCCCAAAAAGGACAGCGTCGTCCCGGGCACGCGAGTTCGCCTTCCCAGCCCCACGACAAGCGCACCCGGACGGGACGACACGCGTACCTCACCGGACGACACGCGTACTTGGCCGGACGACACGGCGGAACCCCGGTGGCTCCTCGTGTCGTCCGGCTGGGTACGCGTGTCGTCCGCGCGGGTACGCGTGTCGTCCGTCCGGGTTCAGCGTGGGAGGGCTGAGCGGCGCCAGGCGCCGGGGGTGTGCCCCCAGGACTCCCCAGCCCAAGCCGAACGCTCCGGCACCGAAGCCACCGCAGAAGCAGCCGCAAGCCCGGCGAGCACCGTCACCAGTGCCGCCAGGCTCACGTCATCCGCACCACCGCGTACGACCAGGACCAGCTCCTCAGTCACCGCAAACTCCATCAGATCGGCAGGTTGCCGTGTTTTCGGGCCGGCCCGGGCTTCCGCTTCTCCCGTAGCATCGCCAGCCCGCGGGCGATCGCCGCGCGGGTTTCGGCCGGGTCGATGATGTCGTCGACCAGGCCGCGCTCGGCGGCGTACTGCGGGTTGAGGTACTCCTCCGTGTACTCCGCGACGAGCCGGGCGCGCAACGCCGCCGGGTCCGCCGCGGCCGCGAGGTCGCGGCGGTGCAGCACGTTCACCGCGCCCTCCGCCCCCATCACCGCGATCTCGTTCGTCGGCCAGGCCAGTGACAGGTCGCACCCGATGGACCGCGAGTCCATCACGATGTACGCGCCGCCGTACGCCTTGCGCACGATCACCTGGATCCGCGGCACGGTCGCCTCGCAGTAGGCGTGCAGCAGCTGCGCGCCCTGCCGGATGATCCCGCCGCGCTCCTGCTCGACGCCGGGCAGGAAGCCTGGGACGTCGACCAGGCTGACCAGCGGGATCCCGAAGGCGTCGCAGAACCGCACGAACCGGGCGGCCTTCTGCGACGCCGGCCCGTCGAGCACCCCGGCGAACACCACCGGCTGGTTGCCGACGAGCCCGACCACCCGGCCGTCGACGCGCGCGAGCGCGCACAGCACGTTGCGGGCCCAGCCCGCGTGCAGCTCGAAGAACTCTTCGTCGTCGGCGATCTCCGCGAACACGTCCCGCATGTCGTACGGCTGGTTCGGTTCCGACGGGACGATCTCCGCCAGTTTCGGCCGGTAGTCCTCCACGGCCCCGGTCGGGGCGGTCACCGGCGGCTGCTCCAGGTAGTTCGACGGGAGCAGGGAAACCAGGTGGCGCACGTCGGCGAGGCACTCGTGCTCGTCGTCGTGCACGACGGTGGCGACGCCGGAATGCGACCCGTGCACGTCGGCCCCGCCGAGTTCCTCGTGGCTGACGCGCCGGCCGGTCACGGCCTCGACGACGTCGGGTCCGGTCAGGTACATCCGCGCGGTGTCGCGCACCATGAAGGTGAAGTCGGCCAGCGCCGGCGAGTAGGCGGCACCGCCGGCGCACGGCCCGAGGATCACGCTGATCTGCGGGATCACCCCGGACGCCTCGACCTGGCGGCGGAAGATCCCGCCGTAGCCGTTCAGCGCGAGCACGCCTTCCTGGATCCGCGCGCCCCCGCTGTCGTTCAGGGCGATCACCGGGGCGCCGTTCGCCACGGCGAGGTCGAGCACCTTCTGGATCTTCGCCGCGTGCGCCTCCCCCAGCGACCCGCCGAAGAGGGTGAAGTCCTGGGCGTAGACGAACACGCGGCGGCCGTCGATCGTGCCCGAGCCGGTGACGACACCGTCGGTGTGCGGCCGGTTCGCGGCCAGCCCCGGCCCGGTGGCCTGGTGACGGCGGTACGGCTCGAGCTCCAGGAACGAGTCCTCGTCCAGCAGCAGCGCGAGCCGTTCACGGGCAGTGAGCTTGCCCAGCGAGTGCTGGCGCCGCACCGCGTCGAGCTTCCCGTCGACGATGTGCCCGCGCAGCTCCCGCCGCCGCTGCCGCAGCAACGGCATGCCGGGGCGCGGCGCGGGCACGGAGTCGGCCGTGGCGAGCGCGATCACCTGGGCGTCGCCGGTTTCCGCGCCGCGGCCGAGCCGGCGGCGCCCGGCGCGGAGTTCGGCCGGGACGGGCACCACGTCCGTCTCGTCCGCGCGCTGGGCGCCGCTGTCGGAGGGACCGCTCACGCGGCATCCCTCATCCGCTCTTCCCGGTCACGCTCGATCTCGGCGACGATGTCCGACCACACGATGCCCCGGCCGAGCCGCGGCATCGGGTGGGTGATCACCTCGGCCGGCGCTTCGGGAACGAGCCGCACCGGTGCGGCGCCGGACTCCGGGCGCCCTGACTCACTGGCGGTCACGGGTGAACCTCCTCCATCACCGCGGTCCCGGCTCGTCCGGGACCGGCATCCTGGTACGGCTTCACGCCGCGCGGGCGCGGGCGTCGACGTTGTGGTAGCCGCCGCCGTAGAAGACGAGCGCGTGCTCGCCCGTTCCCGAGTTGGCCGCGACCACGCGGCCGAGGAAGATCGAGTGGTCACCGCCCTGGACGACCTGCGCCACCTCGCACTCCAGCCAGGCCAGCGCACCGGTGAGCAGCGGTGCGCCGGTCTGCGCGCCGAGGGTGCAGGCCACGCTCTCGAACTGGGCCATCCCGTCCGGCCGCCGCCAGTCGGCGAAGTACTTCGACAGGCCCTGCTGGTCCGACGCGAGGATGTTCACCGCGAACGAGCCGGCGGCGACGATCGACGCGTGCATCCGGGCCGCCTTCGACACGCAGCAGAGCACGAGCGGCGGGTCCAGCGACACCGACGTGAACGCGTTCGCCGTCATGGCGTGGGCGCCCTCGCCGCCGACGGTGAGGACCGTGACGCCCGTGGCGAAGCGGGACATCACCTGCCGCAGCGCCGGTTGCGGCGAAAGCTCGCGCCGTCCCGGCGGCTTCGGCAGCCGCTGGAGCGGCCGCCGTTCGACGGAGTTCCCTCCTGCTTGGGCCACTTCACGCTCCCTTGCCGTTGAGCACCGAAGCCACCGTGTACGGCTTCAGCGCCTCCAGCAGCGCTTCGGGCACCCGGGCCGGCGCGGTCGCGTTGTTCGGCCCGCGCATGCACGCGATCCGCTGCCGACCGCGCGCCACCAGCCGCTCGCCGTCCGGGTGCAGGTGCACGTAGTCGAACGTGAACTGCAGCTGCGTCTGGGTCAGCTCTTCCAGGCGCATCCGGATGGACAGCTCGTCGAACCCGGTGATCTCGGCGAAGTACTCGCACTCCACGCGGAGCGTGTAGAGCTTGAGGTCGCCGCGGATGTCCTCCAGCACCGCCGGAGCCTTCTCCAGGAGGAACATCTCACGGCAGCGCCCCTGCCACCGCACGTAGTTGACGTAGTAGACGTTGCCCACCATGTTGGTCTCTTCGAAGCCGACCGTGTGGCGGAGCTCGTAGTAGTCGGTCATCTCAGTTCCCCTCTGCCTGGAGCACGGCGAAGACCACGGGGTCGGGCCGGTCGTTGACCGTGGTCGACCAGGTCGCGATCAGGGCCTCGCCGCAGGCGAGCAGTGCCCACCCGTCCGGCTCGACCCGGCGGACGGTGAGTGCCTGGGTCATCAGGCCGGTCTTGCGGACGCATTCCAGCGCGCTCCACACCCGGGTGTTGGCCACCGCGAGCGGCTCACCGGTGTCGGCGGCCAGCAGCCGGCCGACGGCGACGAGCTCTTCGCCCAGCAGCCCGGCCCAGTCCTCGTCGGTCCGCTCGATCGCGCTCTCGATGTCGCACGTGAGCTGCCCGCTGCCGGTGACGGCCAGGGTCAGCTGCGCCGTGTGGGACGCGCTCACCTCGACGCCGTCGGTCTCCGGCTTGCCGTCGGGGCGGTAGCGGATCTCGAGCTGCCGGTCGAGGCTCCGGCTCGCGGCCAGCGCCGTCTGGGCCCGCCGCTCGGCGATCCCTTCGGCCGGGCTGCCCACCGGGTCCGGCTCGACGACCACCGAGCGCGTCCCGCCGAGCAGGCGCTCGCACGCACGCTCCACATAGGACCCGAGCATCGACGGGACCCACGGGCCCGCGCCGTCGCGCTTGCGGACCGCGCGCAGCATCAGCCCTTCCCAGCGTTCGACCAGGGTGCCGTCCGGGTTGCGGACGTCGAGGTCGTAGACGTAGCTGTCGTCGTCCTGGAACCGTTCGCGGGCGTCGAGCAGGACGTACTCGTCGTGCTGGGCCCCCGGCTCGGCCAGGTACAGCTTCTCGATGCTCTGCGGCAGCAGGGTCGCGTCGGGGATGCAGCACTGGATCGCGTGCATCATCGCGTCCCGGGTGCCCGGGTCGGCGAGCAGCTGCTCCTGCGGCAGGAACGGCGCGAACCAGTTGACGTTCGCCGTGGTCGCGATCTCGGCGACGGCGTGCCGGGCACTGGCCCGCCGGTAGCCGACCACGCGCTGGAACCGCTTGCCCTGGAACAGGACCGAGCCGTAGAGCTCGCTGATCGGCTCCACCGGGACCGGCGGCAGCGGGACGTCCCGGCGCACGGCTTCCCCGAGCTCCGCCGGGCGGGCGAAGCTCAGCCGGGCGCGGAAGTGGTCGGCGCTGAAGCCGGTCTCGTCGCTGCGGAGCACGACGTCGACGGTGTCGGCGTCCCTGGCCAGCGTGGCCAGCCGGATCGTCGTCGAGCGGCCGGGCGAGACGATGATCGGCCGGAGGAACTCGACGTTCTCGAGCACCGGCGTCCCGCCGCGGCCCAGCGTCGCCGTCGCGGCCTGGGTCATCGCCTCCATGCCCAGCACGGCCGGGAAGAGCAGCTGGCCGTCGAGCAGGTGGTCGGCCAGGTACGGGTCGCTGCCCGCGGAGAGCTCGGCCTCGGTGATCAGCTCGACACCGGGGTAGTGCACGACCGCCCGGTCGATGAACCGGGTCAGCGGCAGCTCGCGCCGCTGGATCGGCAGCGTGGGCAGGCCGTTCATCCGGCCGCAGATCACCAGCACCGGCGGGGTGGCCGGGTCCGACAGCAGGCGGCGCAGGATGGCGATGCCGTCGTCGAGCGGGATCGGCGTGATGCCGTCGCGCTGCAGGGCGGTGACCACGCCGAGCTTCTCGCCCATGCCGGCCCCGGACCAGACCGACCACTCCAGCGCGATCGCCCGCGCCTGCGGGTACTCGCGGCCGAAGCGCAGGGTCGCCTCGGTCAGCCAGTCGTTCGCGGTCGAGTAGTGCGCCTCGCCGCGGAGACCGGCCCGGCCGATGATGCTGCCGAAGGTGACCAGCAGCTTGATCCGGTTCTTGTCGACCGCGTCGAGCACGGCGTTCAGGCCGCCGATCTTCGGCGCGAGCGTCTTGCGGAAGGTGTCCTCGGTCAGGCTGAACAACGCGGCCGGCTCGTTGCGGCCGGCGCCGTGCATCACCGCGGTGACCGGGCCGAGGTCGGCCTCCATCCGGGCGACCGCCTCGGCGACCTGCGCGGCGTTGGTGACGTCGGCCCGCTCGTAGCGGTAGCGGACGCCGGCCGCTTCCATCCGGTCGAGGTTCTCGGCCAGTTCGCTGTCCTGCTCCGGGTCGCTGCGGCCGAGGAGGGCGAGCTTCGCCCCGGAGTCCTTGGACAGCGCCAGCGCGCTTTCCGCGGTGATGCCCTTGCCGCCGCCGGTGACCAGGAGGACGTCGGTGCGGTCGAGGGTCTCCGGGACCGGCCCGGCCGGCGCGGCCGGCAGCCCCACCAGGCGCGGCACCGTGCGGCCGCCCTCGCTGTCGTAGCGGGCTTCGGTGAAGTCCGAGGTCGCGGCGACCTCGGCGACCACCGCGGTCACCGCCGCCTCGATCGACTCGGGCGCCGCCGGGGTCGGGTCGGCCAGGTCGACGATCGTGGTCTTCGCCGACGGGTCCTCCAGCCGCAGCGTCTTCGCCAGGCCGGAAGCGCCGTACCCGTGGTGCACGACGACGAACCGCGTGCCGTTGGGCGCGGCCAGCAGCGTCCGGGCCGCGTCGAGGAACAGCCCGACGTGGCTGGAGTCGCAGTCGGCGGGCAGGCACAGCAGGACGCCGTCACCGACGCCGCTGTGGGCCAGCGCCGTCCGCAGCGGCTCGGCGAGCGGGTTCCGCGGCGTGGCGAAGACCTGCCACTCCGCCGAACCGGCGCCGGTGGTGAGGTCCGCGGCCGGGCGCGCCGCGGGCAGGTACTCGACCGCGAACGGGCGGACCCACGGCCCGATCCCGGGCGCCTCGCCCTTGCCCGCGTTGTCGTCGGGCTTCGCCGTCTGCGCCAGCTCGTCGATCATCTCGGCGAGCTCGCCGAGGCAGACCGTGGCGAAGTTCGGCATGCCCTCCAGCGCCGGCCGGCCCAGCGCGCGGGTGACGTCGTTGACCAGCTGGCCCACGGTGATCGACGACAGGTGCAGGTCGTCGAGCGGGTGGGTGTCGGCCGTGACGGACTCCAGCGGCAGCTCGACGCGCTCGGCGGCGAGCTTGCGGAGCAGGTCGAGCGTGCTGCCGCTGTCGGCGGTCGCGTCGGCCTCGGTCTCGGTGGCCTGGGCCCGCTCCGCGGCCAGCTCGGCGGCGAGGTCGGCGTCGATCGCCGGCGCGGCCTCGCAGGGGCTGGCCAGGAACTTGAACACGCCGTCGGCCGGCAGTTCCCGGACCACGCGGCCGGCGAACAGCTGCTCCGCGGTGATCGGCGCGCCCAGCGCGAACGCCGCGCCCAGCACCCGCAGCACCCCGGAGAGGGAGGCGTTGTCCGTGTCCAGCGCGAGCACCGGCGTGCCCGGCGCGATCTCCTCGAACAGCCCGGTGAGGACGCGGCCGGGGCCGACCTCGATCACCAGGTCGCTGCGCTCGGCGACCTTCGCCGCCGCCTCGCGGAACCGGACCGGCTGCACGATCTGGTCGCGCAGCAGCTCCGGCAGGTTCTCCGCGGCGTGCAGGACGTCGCCGGTCACGGTGGAGACGACCGGGCGTTCGAGCCGCGCGAAGGCGAATTCGCCGAGCCGCTCGATCATCGCGGTCGCGGCGGGCTCGACCTCCGGGGAGTGGAAGGCGTGCGACACCTTGATCCGGCCGGCGCCGACGCCCTGGGCCTTCGCCCGGTCGACCACCCGGTCGACCGACGCGGCCGGGCCCGAGATCACCGTCTGCTGCGGCGCGTTGTAGCCGGCGATGACGACGTCCGAACCCAGGCCGAGCTCTTCGGTGCGGCCGGGCGAGGCGGCGATGCTGGCCATCGCGCCGGTGCCCGGGCCGACCTCGGTCGCCATCACCTTGCCGCGGATCTTCGCGAGCTTCAGCACGTCCCGCTCGCCGACCGCGCCGGCCCAGTGCAGGGCGGTCAGTTCGCCGAGGCTGTGCCCGGCGGCCGCGTCGGCTTCGATGCCGAACCCGCGCAGCACGCGCAGCCCGGCCAGCGAGCCGGTGACGATCCGCGGCTGCGCCACCTCGGTGGCGACCTGGTCGCCGGTGGCCGGCAGCCCGGCGGCGTCGTGGATCTCGGCGGCCACGGCGAACCGGCGGCGCAGCGCGCTGTCCCCGCCGCGGCCCGAACCCTGGCCGGGGAACAGGAACCCGATCTTCGGCGCGGACGGGCGCGAGCTCGCGAAGATGCCGTCCGCGGCGTCGAAGACCGACGGACCCTCCTCGAGCAGTTCGAGCAGCCGGGTCAGCTTCCGCTCGGCCTGCTCCGGGTTCGCGGCGACGACCGCGGCCCGGACCGCCTTGCCCGACAGCTCCCCGGCCAGCGAGCCGGCCAGGTCGGTCAGCTCGGCGAAGGACAGCTTGGGCACCAGCTCCAGCAGCGCGGCGATCCGGCCGCGCAGGGTGGCGACGTCGTCGGCGTCGAACAGCAGCAGCTCGGCGTCCTGACGGCCGGCGACCAGGCTGCGGGAGCGCTCGTCGAGGTCGGCGCGGCGGGCCGCGTTCGGCGCCTCGGCCACCGTGACGTGCGAGTTGATCCCGCCGAAGCCCATCGCGGAGACACCGGCGCGCACCGGCTGGTCCGACGGCCACAGCGTGGCCTCGCGCGGCACGTACATCCGGGCGGAGCCGCCGGTCAGCGACTCGTGCGGGACGAAGTGCCCGGTGGCGGGCGGGATGACCTGGTGGTACACCGACAGCGTGGCCTTGATCAGGCCGGCGACGCCGGCCGCGGCCTTGGTGTGCCCGATGTTGCCCTTGATCGTGGACAGCGCGGCCGGCTTGGCCAGCGGGTCGGCTTCCCGGCGCGCGTTCGACAGCGCCTCGATCTCGGTGGCGTCGCCGAGCGCGGTGCCGGTGCCGTGGCCCTCGAAGTAGGACACGGTCTCGACGCCGTAGCCCGCGCGGGTGTAGGCGCGCTTCAGGGCGAGCTGGTGGCCGGCGGCTTCGGGCCGCGTGATGCCGCCCTTGCCGTCGGAGGAGATGCCCCAGCCGGCGACGGTGGCGTAGATCCGCTTGCCCTGCTCGATCGCGTCGGCTTCGCGCATCAGGACGAGCATGCCCGAGCCTTCGCCCGGCCAGAAGCCGTTCGAGTCGGCGTCGTAGACCTTCATCTCGCGCTTGGCGAGCGCCCCGGTCTTGGCGAAGCCGATCACCTCGAACGGGTCGATCGAAAGGTCGACACCACCGGCGATGGCGACATCGAGGTCGCCCTGGGCCAGCGCGTTCGCGGCGCTGACCACCGACAGCAGCGAGGACGAGCAGGCGCCGTCCACGGTGTAGCCGCCACCGGCGAAGTCGAAGTAGTTGCAGACCCGGCCGGCGATGGTGTTCGCGAGGCCGCCGGCGAGGGTGTCCTCGTTGATCTCCGGGAACGGCTCCTTGTACTGGACCTCCAGCTCGCGCAGGAAGTCCGCGGTCTCGTCGTCGGCCCAGCCGCGCTCGGCCAGCGCCGCGGCGACCGTGCGCCGGACGTAGGGCCAGCGCAGCCGCAGGACGTTGGCGCGGGAGAACTCGCCGGTGAGGCTGTTGCCGATGACCACGCCGGTGGCCGTCTTCGGCGCGCCGTCGCCTTCGGGGTACCCGGCGTCGGCGAGCGCCTGCTGGGCGACCTCGAGGGCCAGCCAGTGCGTCGTGTCGGTGGCGCGGAAGGTGCTGCCCGCGACCTTGTGGGCGACCCGGTCGAACTCGTAGTCGCGCAGCACCGCCGCGTTCTGGGCGTAGAACCGGTCCGGCGCCTTCGGGTCGGGCGAGTAGTAGTCCGCCCGGTTCATCCGCTCGTCGGGCAGCCGTCGGAAGGCCCGGCGACCGGCCAGCACGTTCTCCCAGAGCTCCTCCGGGGAACTTGCGTCCGGATACCGGAGGCCGATACCCACGATCGAAATCCGCTCACCGCTCATGCCAACGCACTCCCACTGGCTCTTGTTCCCCAGTAACCTGTCCCGGTCCCAGCATGGCTCCGCTTGCCGGTCACGTCTTCTTTCTCCATGCCCGCGGCCGTTCGGTCCGCACGCAGCGACAACTCACTATCCACAATGGACAATTGCTCAGTCGGCGAACTGCCCCGGCCGCCGTCCTTCGCCGGCCGGGCCGCGGTAGGCCTGCGCGATGTCGAGCCACGCGTCGGCCAGCGCACCCTCGGCCCGCAGGCCGAGGTCGTCGCGGTGCCGCCGCCGGGTGACCAGCAGGCAGAAGTCCTCGGCGCTGCCGGTGATCCGCTCCGGCGAGTCCTCCGGCCCGAACGCCCAGACCGCGCCCGACGGCCCGGTGATCTCGAACCGGAACTCGGTCTCCGGCGGCGTGAGCCCGTGCGCTTCGTAGCCGAAGTCGCGGACGCGCACGGCGAAGCCGACGAGGTGGGCCAGCCGGTCGGTGCGCTCCGGGCGCACGCCGAGCGCGTCGGCGATGTCCTGGCCGTGCCCGAACAGCTCCATCATCCCGGCGCAGGCGAGCACGTACGGCGGCAGCGGCCGCACCAGCCACGGCACGAGCTGGTCGCCCGGCACCGCGGCGAGCGCCTTGATCGACTGGTCGCGGTCGGCCCGCCACTTCGTCAGCAGCACCTCGGCCGGGTCGTGCTCGAACTCCTTCAAGGCCGCGTTGACGGCCACGTCGAGCCCGCCGGTCAGCGACTTCGTCAGCGCGACGAAGGTCTCCGGCTGGGCCGCGGCCAGCCCGGCGATGCGGAGGATGAACGTCAGGTGGGCGATCTGCTCCCGGACGCGCCAGCCCGGCGCGGGGGTCGGCGTCTCCCACTGCGTCTCGGTGAGGCCGGCCACGAGCTCGTCGACCACGGCGGCCTCGGCGGTCAAGTCGGCGATCACGCCCGTCGTGTCAGTCACCTGTGCCGTCCTCTCGAACCTCGGATGTGTCCTGGGGGGTGCCCGCGACGGCCGCGGGGGTGGGGGTACCACCACCGCGGCCGCCGGGAACGGCGGATCGTGCACCGGAGCGACGGCCTGACCCGGACTCGGGGTCGGTTGTCCCGGGGCTGCGAGGTCCCGGCGTCCGATCTGCCTTCCGATCGTCACGTGCCGCAACGATCGGGGTCTTCTCGTGCCTGGCCGGAGGGCCAGTGGTTCAGTTGCCGGCCACCAGGTCCAGTTTGGACACCGCGCGGCGGCCGGTGATGGATCCGTCCGGGGCCGGGGCGCCGTACTTGACGTCGACCCCGCGCTCCTGCAGCGCCCGGACGATGCCGGGCACGGCCCGCTCGGCCAGCGCGGCGATCGTCATGGCCGGGTTCACCGTCAGCGCCCCGGGCACCGACGCGCTGTCGGTGACGAAGATGCCCGCGTGGTCGCGCAGCTCGTGGCTGGGGTGCAGGGCCGAGGTCGCCGGGTCGTCCCCGATCCGGCAGGACGCCAGCGGGTGCACGGTGTACGCGCCGACGACGTCGTTGGTCCACGGCGCGACCTTCGCCAGGCCGTCCTTCTCGATGATGGCCTTGCAGTCCGCGTCCGCGAGCGCCCAGCCGCGCAGGGTGTTCTTCGTCGGCTCGTAGCGCAGCGGCCCGCGGCCGAGCATCTGCTGCGAGATGCGGTAGGCGTTGCCGGTGGGCGGCGGGGTGCCGAAGACACCCTCGTTGTCGTCCTCGGTCATCAGGAAGATCGTGAGCCAGTTGGACCACTTCTCGAGGATCTGCTTCTTCTCCGCGCCGAACCACCGCGGCTCTTCGCCGCCGGGGGCCTGGGCGAGGATGGTGCCGAGCCCGGGCGGGAAGTACAGCTGCTCCAGCGAGTACCGCTCGTACTCCGGCAGCGAACCGTCGAGCTTGTCCCAGTTCGCCACCGTCGGGCCCTTGCCGATGTGGTTGGCCGCGTAGACGGCACCGTCCTCACGGGACAGTCCGAGCACCTCGCGCACCCGGTCCTCGTCGATGATCGCGGTGTTCAGCCGCTCGCCGTTGCCGGAGAAGTACCGGCCGACGCCGTGCGGCATGGTGCCCAGCGCCGCTTCCGAACGCTGCAGGATCACCGGCGTCGCACCGGCCCCGGCGGCGATGATGACGATCTTCGCCTCGATCACGCCGGAACCGGTGTGGATCCGGTAGTCCTCTTCGTCGATCAGGTCGAAGTGGACGCGGTAGCCGCCGTCCTCGGTGCGCTCCAGCCGCTCGACCTCGTGCAGCGGCCGGATCTGCGCGCCGTGCGCCAGCGCGGCCGGCAGGTAGTTGGTGAGCATCGACCGCTTGGCGTCGAACCGGCAGCCCGCCATCTGGAAGTTGCAGTTGGTGCAGCGGTCGTTGTCCACCGCCACCGGGGCCGGGTTCGCCGTGCGGCCCGAGTGGTTGCAGGCCGCCGCCCACAGCCCGCCCGCGTACGAGACGTCCGTCCAGTCCTGTTTGGACACCGGGATCGACTCGTCCACCCGGTCGTACCACGGCTCGAGGGAGTCCCGGCTGATCTCGGCGGGCCACATCCGGCGGCCGATGCTGCCGTGGCGGTCGAAGACGAACTTCGGCGCCCGCGGCATCGCGGCGAAGTACACCACGCTGCCGCCGCCGACGCAGTTGCCACCGAGCACGCTCATGCCCTCGCCGGCGACGAAGTCGAACACCCGGGTGTAGGACGAGCCCAGCAGGTAGTCGTGCTCGAAGTCCTCCGCGGCCAGCCACGGCCCGCGTTCGAGCACGACCACCTTGGCGCCACCCGCGGCCAGGTGGTACGCCGGGATCGAACCGCCGAAGCCGCTGCCGACGATGACGACGTCGGTCTTCTCGATGGCGCTCATGCCGGGCTCCCCGAAGGTGTGGTGTCGGGATGGAGGTCGGCCAGCTTGCGGCCGTAGGAGAACTTCGGGAACCGCCACAGCCCGTCGGCGTCCGGGAGCCGGTAGCCCAGGGCGAGCAGCCCGGGGTGCCCGTTCTCGAGCGCTTCCTTGGTGTGCCGGTGCGGGGCGGTGTCGTAGGCCATGTTGCAGAACAGGGCCAGGCTCACCCACCCCTCCTTCTCCGGGTGACCCGGCTTGGTCAGCCGGGTCACCAGGGCCCGCCGGTGCCCGTACGGCAGTGCGACGAACGCCGGGAGGTCGCTGTCGAGCTCCAGCTCGACCTCGCCCGCGTACGACTTCGCGTGGTCGTTCAGCGACTGCACCAGGTAGGGCAGGCCGGCGGTGATGCCGGTGGCGTCGTAGTTGAGCAGTTCGAGCGCACCCGCCGCCACCGCGCCGGGCCCCGGTGCGGCCCCCGCCACGGCGCGGTCCTCCGGGTACCGCTTCTCCCCCGGCACGATCGTGTCGGCGTACGCCTCCAGGGTCAGCACCTGGACCTCTTCTTCGCTTGCCACCGGCCTACTCCTCACCAGACAGTTATCGGTAGTTCGGTCACGCCGCCAAGGGCTTTTCGCCGGCCGGCGCGGGCGGCGCCGCGGCGAGCTTCGCCGTCTGCGCGGCCTGCTCGGCCTCGAACTTGATCCGCGCCTTGTTCGAGAAGTGCAGGCCCCACAGGTACATCCCGCGGATCAGGCACACCGAAGCGGTGGCGAAGAACAGCCCGTAGGCGATGTGCGCGGCGGTGAAGAACCCGTACATCATCGCGATCCCGGCCCCGAAGGCGAACTGCGAAACCGGCTTCGACGGCGACGTGCCCGGGTCGGTCACCATGTAGTTCGTGTAGAGCACGAACGCGATCCCGGTGCCCATCGCCAGCGCGCCGGGGATGGCGGTGCCGAAGAGCGCGCCGCGCAGGAACGCCTGGACGACGAAGAACGACAGCCAGCCGAAGATCAGCCACATCCGGCCGGTCAGCAGCGAGTTCAGCACCGTGCCCGAGATCAGGATGACCGCCACGATCAGCCAGCCGACCCAGGTGTCGACCTTCTCCGAGAAGTGGTACGGCGGCGTCATGTTCACCCACGGGAACACCAGCAGCATGATCGTGATGCCGAAGTTCGACGGGTTCATGTAGTGCCGCAGCCTGCCGTACACCGGCGCCTGCAGCACCCACTTCGCGCCGACCGCGACGACCACGCCGAAGATCATCGCCCAGATGTGGTCGTTGACGTAGGTCAGCATGTTCAGCGCCAGGCCGCTGATGTGCGCGGGGTACAGGAACTCGACCAGGCCCCGGAACCCGTTGCCGCGGAAGCGGACCTCCCGCTTGGTGACCTTGGCGTTGATGATCTCCAGCAATATCTCCGTGGTGTACGCGGTGCCCACGGCGATGAAGGGGTACAGCCACGGCTGCTCGAAGCCGAGCACGGTGTAGCCGAGGATGTTGAAGATCGTGATCGAGATGGCGAAGCGGCGCAGGGCCGTGATGACCTTGTTGGTCCGCTTCGGCGGTGCAGTGTCCACTTTGGTCGTTATGGGCGTCGCCATGACGTCACATCTCTTCCTTGGCCTGGGTACCGAGCTGGTACATGTGGCAGCCCGGTGCGAGCTTCAGGTCCTGCGTGCGCAGCGTTCCGGTGCGGTCCCGCCACTGCAGGTGCACCGCCAGCGGGCCGGAGACGTTCTCGCCGAGCCCGATCTGGACGTCGAAGCTGCGGCGGCCGGAGTGCCCGCTGCTGCCGTCGACGCGGCCGACGTACTTCTTGCCGTCCGCGGCGGTCACCGTGACCTCGGCGCCGATCGCCGGCGAGCCGGCCGAGGGCAGCGGGCCCGGCGCCACGGGGGCATCGGTGCTCAGCTTGAGCTGCAGGAACTTGCCGGTCTTCGGGCTGTCGTTGTGGTAGAAGATCGGCTGTTCCCACTGCCGCGCGACGGCGAACTCGGGCAGGCCGTCCCCGTCCGCGTCGCCGACGCCGATGCCGCGGGTGGGCACCGGGACGGCCAGGCCGAGCTTCGGCGCGAGGTCGACGTAGGTGCCGTCCGAACGCTTCACGAAGAAGTGCAGCGTCTGGTCGCCGGCCAGGTCGTCGCCGGGCCGGGCGTTCGGCCACCAGAACGGGTTGGACGTCATGCCGTCGTTGGCCACCGCGAGCTCCTGCAGCTGCGGCCACCGGTTGACCTGGCCCTTGATGAACCCGGTCGCCTGGGCGATCTGGACGTCACCGCTGTTGTTGAAGTCCTCGATCTTGGGGTCCCAGCCCCAGCCCGACCACGCCGTGCGCGTGTCGCCGCTCTCGTCGTGGAACGGGGCCACGCCATTCTGCAGCTGCTTGCGCAGGTCCGTGAGGTCCTTGGCGGTGTTGACGAACTGGAGGTTCGACTCCTCGACACCCCACGAGGTGGTGATGTTGCTGACGAAGATGTCGTAGAGCCCGTCGTGGTTGAAGTCGCCGAAGTCGACGCCCATGCCCTTGAACGAGTCGTTGCCGAGCACCTTCGACTTCGGTTCGGTGATCCCGCGGACGCCGGTGACCTCGCCGAACTCCACGCTGCCCGGCCGCGACTTGTTGTAGAGCAGGTGGTCGTGCCCGAAGTCGTTGGCGATGTAGAGCTCGGGCAGGCCGTCGGCGTCGATGTCGGTGGCGCTGGCGCCCAGCGTCCACCCGCTGCGCGCGGCCTCGGGGATGCCGGTCGAGGCGTCCACGAACGACGCCGTCGGGTGGGTGCCCGCGGTGGCGCCGGTCCAGCGGAAGATGTACTTCCCGCCGCCGTTCTTCGCGTGCGACATCGACTGGTTCATCGTGATGCCGCCGTCGGCGGTCGGGTCGAGGACCTTGCTGTCCGGGAAGTAGTTCCCGATGAAGACGTCCACGTGCCCGTCGCCGTCGAAGTCGCCGATGGTGGCCGCGTTGCTGTTCCACAGCGGGCCGTTGTACTTGCCGTCCGGGCCGCGCTTGTTGCCCGGCACCAGCTCGACCGGCTCGTAGGCCGAGGGAGCGAGCTTGGTGGCGCCGGCCTTCTGCAGGAACACCACCGGGGTGCGGCCCCAGTAGTAGACCAGGACGTCCATCCGGCCGTCTTCGTTGAAGTCACCGGGGATGCAGCCCATCGGGGCCATGTACTGCCAGGTCGGCAGCGGCGCCGGGTCGAGGGCGAACGGGGCGTAGCGCTCCTGCCCCTTGCCCGGCGTCGGCGTGACGACGACCTGGTCGCTGCGCGGGTCGACCAGGCACAGGTCGTTGGCCAGGCCGTCGCCGTCGAGGTCGTTCATCGCGATGGCGGCACCGGTCGAGGACATCCAGGCCGAAATGTGCTCGTACTGCTTGTTGAGCGTCCGGACGTACTGCGACTTCGCCGCCGCCGGCAGCGCGATCGTCATCGGGGTGAAGTGGAACTTGCCTGCCAGCTGGTCCTGCTCGGCGGCCGAGACGCTCGGCAGGCGCGCGACGAAGAACAACGTCAGCACCAGCGCGATCGCCACGATGCCCGCGAGCTGCCGACGCAGCCAGCGTGTGGTCGCGGTCATTGGTTCACTCCTCCATGGGTCAGCACTTCGCCGGCGATCCGCTGCCGCCAGGCCTCGAATGCCGGGAGCTCGCCGTCGACGACCTCCGCCGGGCGCACTTCCTGGGTGATCGCCGCCGCGCGCTCGGCGGGCAGCCCGCAGATCGCCCGCGTGGCGACCTCGGTCTGGGGGAGCAGCACGCCGCCGCGCACCCGGGCGTCGGCCGCGAAGGCGCTGCCCTGGGCGAGCTGGCCGCGGTGCCGGCCGGCGCGCTCGGCGAGCTCGACCAGCTCGGCTTCGTCGACACCGCACGCGTACGTCGAGGCCAGCCCGACCCCGGCGTACAGGTCACCGTGGCGGGACGGGGCGAACCCGGCGATCGTCTTCGTCACCAGGTCGACGTCGGTGCCGCAGATGAACCACAGCGCGCGCCCGATGCCCTGGTCCATCGCCCGCAGCGAGTATTCGCTGTACTGCTTGGACGGCCACGGGAAACCCGGCTCCTGGTACTGCTGCCGCACGTACTTCTCGGTCTTGAAGTACGCCTGGTGGAAGCCGTAGCCGTCGAGCACCAGCCAGCGCAGCAGCGGGTCGAACCGGTCCGCCTTCGGCCACGCGAACCGCGGCAGCCGCGCCATCGCCCAGCCGACGCCGACCAGGATGATGTAGTGCTGGTTCGTGCCGCCGGGGCCGGCCACGAAGTCGTCGATGTGCCGGCGGCCGCCGAACGGCAGGCCGTCGAGCATCGCGTAGCCCATTCCCGCGCCCTCGTAAGCGAATCCGCGGAACTGTTCCGGAATGCGACCCAGCCATTCCTCGCACTGGGCGGGAGTCCGCGCTTCCACGGCGTGTGCGTAGCCGAGCAGGAACTTCTCCCCCACCGTTTCCAGCAATTCCTGAGCCTGCGGGCTCTTCTTGTGGAAACCACGCTTGTCCAGCGACGTCTCGGAGACGTCCGGTGTCAGGATGCGGCGCCTCAACGCGCGCCAACCGTCGCCCAACGCACTTCCCCCTTACGGGTCGCAAAAATCCTTGGCCGAATACATCCACGGTCACAGATTCCGCACCGGCAGCTCTACTCCACGTTTGCCGCCGGGCCGCGGACCTGGGGTTCAGCTCGCCAGGCGGCCGGCGTCGGGCCGGAATTCGGCCCGGATCCGCGCCCGCCAGACCTCGTACATCGGGAGGTCGCCGTCGTCGCCGCCGGCGGCCTCGGTCCGGTCGGAGATCTCCCGCAGGGCCTGCACGGACAGGCCGGTGAGCACCTCGGCCGCCAGGTGGGTGTGCGCGGGCACGTACTCGGCGTAGGTCCGCGCCTTGACCGCGAAGGTCACGCCCAGGGCGAGCTCGTCGTGGTACTCACCGGCCGCGCGGCGCAGGATCGCCAGCCCGCGCTGGTCGGACCCGCCGGCGAACGTCGAGGCGAGCCCGATGCCGCTCCACAGGTCCGCCCGGCGGTGTTCGGCGAACCGCCCGGCCGCGGCGGCGGCCGCGGCCGGGTTGCCGCCGTGGATGAACCACAGCGCCCGGCCGACCCCCTGGTCGAAGGCGCGCGAGAAGTACTCCGGCCGGCCCGCCCACGGGTAGGGCTCCGGCTCGGCCTGCTCGCCGACCCATTTTCCGGTGTCGAAGTAGGCCCGGTCGAACCCGTAGCCGTCGACGGCGAGCCAGCTCATCGTCGGGTGGTAGGCCACCCCGGTCAGCTCGGGCAGGATGTTCTTCCACAGCGGCCGCGGCAGCCGCGCCATCGCGAAGCCGATCCCGATGTAGGTCAGGAAGATGTAGGGGCGCGCCGGCCCCTCCAGCAGTTCACGGGTGCGGTCGCGGCCGCCGCCGGGCATCGCGTCGAGGATGGTGTAGCCCATCGTCGCGCCCTCGTAGGCGAACCCGCGCTGCTCCGGCTCGATCAGCGCGAGCCGGCGCTCGACCTCCCACAGCGAGGCCCCTTCGATGGCCCATTCGAACCCGCAGATGACTGCCTGCGGCACCGCCTCCAGCCGGGCCGTCGCGTCGGTGTGGGTGACCGGGAAGCCGCGTTCGGCGAAGCCGACGGACGCGAGCGAAGGCGCGAGAAAACGCTTGCGCAGAACTCCGATAACGGTGGACATCGTTTTCTTGGTCCCTTGGTCGGCGGGGGCTCAGGCGACGGCACGCAGGTGCGGCCGGGCGTCGGCGAGCATGCGCTGGGTGAACGGCGACTGCTTCGACGCGAGCGTGATGGCGATCGGCGCGTCGGTCGGGGCCGGGGCGCGCAGCGCGATCCGGGTGGCGGACCGGCCGTGCGGGGCCACGTGCACGGTCGAGTAGGCGATCGAGAACCGCGGCCCGGCGGCGCCCGGCTGGTGCTGCGCGACCGCGATCGCGGTCCACTGGCCCGCCGGCGCGCCGTTGATGGTCAGCTCGGCCGAGTGCACGTTGGCCATGCCGGTGAAGGCGACCGGGCCGCACTGGGGCACCGGGTCGGCGAACAGCCCGACGAGCGTGTCCGCGGGGGCCGAGCCGCTGGGCAGGTCCAGCTGGATCGCCAGCTCGCCCGTGCCCGACTGCAGCGACGCGCAGTTGCGGCCGGCCGCGCGCAGGGTCCGCAGCGGCGGCAGCCGCCGCAGCGTCGGGGAGATCGCCACGAGCAGCTCGGCGACCTGCGGTTCCCGGTACTGCGTCGGCGTCATCCCGACCGCCCGCGAGAACCGGCTGGTGAAGGTGCCGACGCTGCTGTAGCCGACGCTGCACACGATGTCGGAGACGTTGAGCGAGGTCGTCAGCAGCAGCCGCTTGGCCTCGAACAGGCGCACGGCGGTGAGGAACCGGCCGGGCGTCACCCCGGTGGCGTCGGCGAACATCCGCGAGAAGTGGAACCGGCTGACGAACACTTCGGACGCCAGGTCGGCGAGCGTGATCGGTTCGAAGTAGCGCTCCCGGATCGACGATATGGCCTGCAGCACCGCGGGCCGGACCGACTTGTCCACTCTTTCGAGCGCCGGCTCGCGTGCTGGAGCGTCGAACTCGCTGCCGTCTCCGACAGCCGTAATCGATCGCAGCATCATCTGTCCAACCTCGAATCCCCTGGTGGCGGTTCTCCTTCTCCTCGTGCCATGCAAGACGCCGTATCTCGGAGATCGATTGACGGGCGATGGAGGCCGCCCGTGATCGGGTTCACTCGTCAGCGTGACACCCGGTCGTGGGCGGGCGGTGTGCCCGGACCGGCGCGTGCGGAACGCCCGGGCGCGGTGTGCCGGACGCCTGCGGCCATGATCGGCAGCGGTCCCGCGGGACGCGCGTTTGGTCCGATCCGGGGAGGCTCCGGCCCGGTGGGCTGCGGGTTCCGCCAGATGGCGGCGGGTGCGCCACGCACACCCCGAACCTGCGGAACGCATGCGCGGCCGGGATGAACGCACGCCGGGTCCGGTTAGCGGTTCACTGGCCGCCGGGTCGGCGCTCTGTCACATTCGGATAGAAGCCCGGAGTTCGGCCGTCCACCGACCCGCGCGGCACGACCTGGGGAGCGCGAGGACGCCTTGACGATGCTGGAGGCCAGCCAATGTACTCCGAACAGCAGCGAACCGACGAGCCGGCCGACGGCAGCGTCCACTTCAGCGTGCTGGGGCCGCTGGAAGTGCTGCGCGACGGCGTCGACTACGCCCCGAGCGCGCCGAAAGTGCTGGCGCTGCTCGCCGTGCTCGTGATGCGTCCGGGCAAGATGGTACACATCGACACCCTGATCCGGGAGCTGTGGTCGGACAACCCGCCCCGCACGGTGCGAACCACCTTGCACACCTACGTCTACCACCTCCGCCGCTGCATCATGCAGAACGACCTCGCGGAAGACGCCGAAAAGCTGCTGGCCACCAAGCAGTCCGGCTACACCTTCAACATCGATCCGTCCCAAGTGGACACCCACCGGTTCGTGCGGCTGCAGCAGCTGGGGTACGAGCGCCAGGCCGCCGGCGACCACGCCGGTGCCGCCGACGCCTGCCGCGCCGCGCTCGACCTGTGGTCCGGGCCGCCGCTGGCGAACATCCACTGTGGACCGGTGCTGTCGGCGTACCGGACCGAGCTGCTCGAACTGCGGCGCAGCGTGCTGCACCTGCGGATCGAAGCGGAGATCGTCAGCGGGCGGCACCGCGAGCTGATCGGCGAGCTGCGGTCGCTGACCACCGGCAGCCCGTTGGACGAAGCCCTGCACGGGCAGCTGATGCGGGCGCTGGGCCGCAGCGGACGGCGGTCCGACGCGATGGCCGTCTACCGCATGCTCCGCACCCGGCTGGCCGGCGAGCTCGGCGTGGAACCGTGCGACGACCTGCAGTCCCTGCACCGAGAGCTGATTTCCGAGGGCGACCACCGGTGAGCCGCCCCGACACGTCCCCGGCTCCCGCCGGGTGCGCCGCAACGCCCGAGAAGAAGTGAGGAACGTTCGATGCCCACTCCGCACACCCGTGCCTACGGCCAGTTCTGCGGCGTCGCCCGCGCGCTCGAGCTCATCGGCGAGCGCTGGTCGCTGCTGATCATCCGTGACCTCGTGCTCGGCGCCAAGCGGTACGACGAGCTGCAGGCCGGCCTGCCGAAGATCCCGCCGTCCATCCTGTCGGCCCGGCTCAACGACCTGGAGGCGACCGGCGTGATCCGCCGCCGCGTCCGCGCCGAGCTCGACGCGGGCCTGGTCTACGAGCTGACCCAGTACGGCAGCGAACTCGACCACATCGTGCTCGACCTGGGCCTGTGGGGCGCCCGCTCGCTGAACAAGCCGGCGGCCGACGACGTCGTCACCCTCGACGCGGCCATCCTGTCCCTGTACACGACCTTCCGCCCGGAGAGCGCCGAAGGCGTGCAGATCACCTTCGAGATCCGCTACGACGACCGCATGACGGTGCACGCCCTGGTCGAGGACGGCGCGGTCAAGGTCGGCGAGGGCCGGTTCCCCGGGGCCGACCTGGTCGTCCGGACCGGCCACAACGCGGCCCTGCTGGACCTGATGAGCGGCCAGCTCACCGCCGCGGCGGCGATCCGTTCGGGCAAGCTGTCGATCGAAGGCGAAGTGGCCGACCTGGAGCTGTTCGCGCAGCTGTTCCACGTCCCGGCGGCCCCGGAGCCGGCGAGCGGCATCGCGGTCCACTGAAACCAGGGCCGGGCCTGCTCCCTCCGGCAGGCCCGGCACTCGTGCGGTTCAGGCGGGCGGCAGCCCGGCCTCGACCCGCGCGGCCTGGGCTTCGAGGTACCGCCGCTCCGGGCCGCTCTCCGTGCGTTTCGCCGCCTTCAGGTAGTGCTCGAGGGCGTCCGCCGGGCGGCCCGCGCGTTCCAGCAGGTGCGCCCGGACCGCGTCCACCCGGCGGCCGACGCCCGCCTTGGCGTCGATGCCGTCCAGGACCGCCAGCCCGGCGTCGGCGCCCGCCACCTGGGCGAGCGCCACCGCCAGGTTCATCGTCACCACCGGGCCCGGCATGAGCTCGCCCAGCACGCCGTACAGCTCGACGATCTGCGGCCAGTCGGTCTCGTCCGTGCCGGGCGCCTCGGCGTGCAGCGCCGCGATCGCCGCCTGGACCTGGTACGGCCCCACCGGGCCGCGGCCCAGCGTCGCACGCACCAGCGAGACGCCTTCGGCGATCATCGCCGCGTCCCACTGCGCGCGGTCCTGCTCCGGGAGCGGCACCAGCTCGCCGTCCGGGCCGGTGCGGGCCGCCCGGCGGGCGTCGGTCAGGAGCATCAGCGCCAGCAGGCCCGCGACCTCGCCCTCGCCGGGGATCAGCGCGTGCACCGCCCGGGTCAGCCGGATCGCCTCGGTGGCCAGCTCGACGCGCAGCAGGTTCTCCCCCGACGTCGCCGTGTACCCCTCGTTGAAGATCAGGTACAGCACCTGCAGCACCACCTGCAGCCGCGCCGGGAAGTCGGCGGGCGAGGGCTCGCTGAAGGTCGATCCCGCCGCGGCGATGCTCTCCTTCGCGCGGGTGATGCGCCGCGTCATGGTGGCCTCGGGCACCAGGAAGGCGCTCGCGATCTGCGCCGTGGTCAGGCCGCCGACTGCGCGCAGCGTCAGCGCGACCTGCGAAGGCGGCGAAACCGCCGGGTGGCAGCACAGGAACAGCAGCGACAGCGTGTCGTCTTCGGCGGCGGGCCGCTCCTCGCCCGGCCCGGCCACGACGGTCACCGGCTCCCGCACGGCGACCGTCTCCTCGCGCCGCCGTCGCGCGCTCTCGCTGCGCCAGTGGTCGGTGAGCCGCCGGGTCGCGACCGTGATCAGCCAGCTGCGCGGGTGGTCCGGGACGCCCTCGGCCGGCCACTGCTCGCTCGCCGCCAGCAGGGCTTCCTGGACGGCGTCCTCGCACGCGTCGAACTGGCCGTACCGGCGGACCAGCACGCCCAGCACCTGCGGCACGAGCGGCCGCAGCGTCTCGGCGACGCCGGTCACGCCATGGGGACTTCGGATTCGGCGTCGGCGAAGAAGACCACCTCGCGGACCTCGATGCCGAGGCCTTCGATGGCCGCGTCCGGGATCATCCCCGCGAGCTCGACGGCGCGCTCCTTGCTCGCGCACTCGACGAGGTAGTAGCCGGCCAGGAACTCCTTGGACTCGAGGAACGGGCCGTCGGTGACGGCGGGCAGGCCCCCGCGCACGCGCACGACGCTGCTGTCGGCGACCGCGCCGAGCGCCTGGGTGCTGATCATCTCGCCGGATTCGCGGATGGTGCGGATGAACTCCTGGTGCCCGGTCATGATGCCGTTCATGTCCTCCTCGGACAGCTTCGCCATCACGTCGGGGTTCAGGTACATCGCCAGCAGGTACTTCACGTCCGGGCTCCCTTCAGCCACCCTCGCCGCGTCCGTGGCCGAACATAGCCGACCGCGCCGCAACCGCGGAGTGGAGCCGCCGCGAGGCGGGCTGCCAGGCTGGTTCCGGGCGGTCCCGGCTGCCCGGACCAGGAGGTTGGGCGCCGATGGCCGACGTGTTCACGGACCTGCAGACGGAGACCGAGGCGCTGGCCGACCTGGCCGAGCGGCACGGGTACTTTTCGGGGGCTCCGGGTGGCGGAGCCCCCGGCCCGGACCTCACCGGCCACTTCGCCCGGCTGACGTCGACCGCGCGGCTGGTCCGGCTCAGCGTCGAGCACCCGGCGGCGTTCGGGGTGACCCCGCAGATCTCCTACGACTCCCTCGACGAGGCGATCGTGAGCTGGCTGATCGAGCAGCGCAAGGCGACGGCCCTGCTCGCCTCGGCCCCACCGGCCCCGGAGCTCCCGTGGAGCGACGGCCCCCTGCGCCCGTCGGTGCTGGCGGCGGCGGTCCTGACCGAGCTGTTCGCCTGCGGCCAGGACATCGCCGACGCGGTCGGCGCCCGCCTGCGCCGCACGGACGCGATCGGCCACGTGGCGTACTACGGCATCCGGACGCGCGACCGCGTGTACCACCGGCACCAGGAGACGCCACCGGACCAGTTCCGCTTCGAGCTGCGCGCGCCGTCGGGCGAGCTCTGGCAGTTCGGCCCGGAGGACGCCCGCGACCGCATCACGGGCCCGGCGGAGGACTTCTGCCTGCTGGTGACCGGCCGCCGGTTCGCCGAGGACCTGTCACTCGCGTTCACGGGCGGCCACACCGCCGAATGGCTGGAGCTGCTGGAGCGCTGACGCCTACTCGAACGGTGCCGGGTCCCCCGCACCCACGCGCAGGATTTCCGCCTCCCCCGAGGAGAAGTCCACCACCGTCGTCGGTTCCACCCCGCAGTCGCCGGAGTCGAGCACCGCTTCCAGCGCGTTGTCCAGCTCCTCCTTGATTTCCCAGCCCTGCGTCATCGGCTCGCCCTCGCCCGGGAGCAGCAGCGTGCTCGACAGCAGCGGTTCGCCGAGCTCCGCCAGCAGCGCCTGCGTCACGCGGTGGTCGGGGATGCGCACGCCGACCGTTTTCTTCTTCTCGTGCATCAGCCGCCGCGGCACCTCCTTGGTGGCCGGCAGGATGAACGTGTAGCTGCCCGGGGTCGCCGCCTTGATCGCGCGGAACACCGCGTTGTCGATGTGCACGAACTGGCCGAGCTGGGCGAAGTCCTGGCAGACCAGGGTGAAGTGGTGCCGGTGGTCCAGCTTGCGGATGGCGCGGATGCGGTCGAGCCCGTCGCGGTTGCCCGGACGGCACCCGAGCGCGAAGCACGAGTCGGTCGGGTAGGCGATCAGCCCGTCGTTCCGGAGGATCTCGACGACCTGGCCGAGCGCCCGCTTCTGGGGGTTCTCCGGGTGCAGGTCGAAATAGCGTGCCATGGGCCGAGCCTAGGGTCGCCCGGCCCGCCCGGCACGGCAGGGGCAGCGGACGGGCCGGCCCGGGCGCGTCTCCCAGGTTGCGGTACCCGGACCGAACGCTGGGCCCGCCCGCCGGGCGCGGCCCACAATCCGCAGTGGAACACAGCCAGGGAGGGCCAGTGATGACGGAGCTGACCGTGCCGGAACTCGACCGCCCCCGTGTCGTCGCCGGGACCGGATACCTGTTCGAAGGCCCATGTGGCCGGGTCTCGCTGACCGAGCTGTTCCGGGGGCGCCGGCGGCTCGCCGTGCACCACCCGATGGCCGACCACAGCGGACCCGCGGACGTCGTCCCGGCGCTCGAGGTCACCGCCGCGCTGCACGACCCCGGCCTGCGGCTGGTGCTCGTCTCCCGTGCGCCCTACGCGAAACTCGAACAGTACCGGCGGCACCTCGGCTGGGACGTGGCCGCCTACTCGGCCGCCGGCACCGCGTTCACCGACGACTTCCCGGCGACCCGGCACGTGCCCGGTGCCTCGGCCGACGACGAGTCCGGGCTCAGCTTCTTCCGCCTGGCGGACGGTTGCGTGCTGCACACCGGTTCGGTCGCGGTGCCGCGCCTGGACTTCCTGGGCCTGCTCGCGAACGCGGGCGGGCTCCCGCCCACACCGGACCGGCGCTGACCCGATCGGACGCGACCGGGCGGATTTCCGCTGTCCCGCCGCCCGGTCGCGGGTTTTCGCCCGATTTCGGGGGCGCTCCCTTGAGTTATGATCAGCCGTCAGCACGCACACACAGCGCCGAGACCCGGCCACCCGGGCGGCCCGGTCGCCGCGCAGATCCCGGAGGGTCCGCACTGATGTCTCCGGTCGCCGCACTCGAGCCCCCCACCGGGCGCTCAGCGACCGCCGAACCCCGCGGCACCACCGCGGCGGACCGGCGCCCCCGGCTGGCCACCTACCTGGCCTCGGCCATCATCGTCGTGGTCATCGCCGGGTTCAGCGTGATCGGCGTCGTCGGCCTGCTGCCGGCTTCGGTCGACGGACTCCACGCGCTGTACGCCGTCGCCGCGGTCGCCGGCCTGCTCGGGATCCAGCTGCTGTGGTTCAGCCGCCCGTCCGCCCGGCTCGACTCGGTCACCAGCCGGGTGCTGCTCGCGGTGGTGGTCGTGCTGGCCTACGTCCCGCTGCCGACGTTCGGCATCCTGTGGGCGGACATGCCGGACTTCGTCGGCGGCGCGGCCCTGCTGGTGCTGCCGCCGCGGTACGCGTGGCCGACGCTGGGCGTGGTGGCGCTGAGCGAGGTGTGGGTCTACCACATCTTCGGCGCGACGACGCTGGACACGATCTACATCGGCTTCTCGGCCTGCTTCTACAGCATCCTCTACTACCTGCTGGCCCGGCTGGCCCGGATGGTCCACGAACTGCACCAGGCGCGCACCGAACTCGCCCAGCGCGCGGTCGCCGAGCAGCGGCTCGCCTTCGCCCGCGACCTGCACGACCTGCTCGGGCTGAGCCTGTCCGCCATCGCCCTCAAGGGTGAACTCGCGCAGCGGCTGATGCGGAAGTCCGTGGAGGCGGCCAAGACCGAGCTGGGCGAGATCACCGCGACCGCCCAGCGCACCCTGTCCGACGTCCGCGCGGTTTCGCACGGCTACCGCGAACTGTCGCTGGAGAAGGAGTCGCGGACGGCGGAAACGCTGCTGTCGGCGTCCGAGATCGCCGTCCGGGTCCACCTCGACCAGGGCGACCTGCCGGTCCAGGCGCGCACGCTGCTGGCCAAGGTGCTGCGCGAAGGCGTCACGAACGTCTTGCGCTACAGCGACGTCGAGCACTGCGAGATCGACGTCCGGCACCACGACGGCAAGGTCACCCTGGAAATCACCAACGACGGCGTGACGGCGGACGACCCGGCGACCACGCTGGCGCCGCTGCCCGACGAGGTCGCCGCGCTCGGCGGCACGGCGACGGCGAAGACCGGTCCGGACGGCCGGTTCCGGCTGCGGGTCGAGCTGCCGGTCCCGGAACGGCTGGCCACCGGGGGCGCACACGAAGCCGAGCGGCAGGCGGAGACCGAGTCCAAGCGGATCCGGCGGCTGCTGCCGGTGGTCATGTCCCTGATGGCGTGCGGGGCCACGCTGCACGTGCTGGAGCTGACCACCCAGCCGTGGCAGGTGATCCTGGTCGTCGGCTCGATCGTGGCGTTGCTGGCGCTGCAGTTCTCCTACTTCAACCGGCCGGCCACCAACCTGCGCACGGCGCAGAGCTACGGCATGCTGTTCGTCCAGGCGTGCCTCATCTACCTGCCGCTGCTCCCGCTGGGCCCGAACTGGGTCAGCCTGCCCGGGCTGCTGATCGGCAGCTCGCTGCTGGTCCTGCCGCCGGTCGCGGGCTGGGTGTTCTTCGCGCTCAACATCGCCGCCTACGCGGAGATCCAGCGGATCTCGGGCGCGGACATCACCTCGACGGTGTTCTACACCGCCGCGACGGTGATGACCGGGCTGGCCGTGTTCGGGCTGCTGTGGCTGGTCCGTCTGGTCACCGAGCTCGACAACACGCGGCGGCGGCTGGCCGAGATGGCGCTGGCCGAGGAGCGGCTGCGCTTCGCCCGCGACCTGCACGACCTGCTCGGCATGAGCCTGTCGGCGATCGCGCTCAAGAGCGAGCTGACGGCCCGGATCCTGCCGCTGGACCGCCACCGCGCCGCCGACGAGCTCGCCGAGGTCCTCGGCCTGACGCGGCAGGCGCTGTCCGACGTGCGCTCGGTGGCCAGCGGCTACCGCGAACTGTCGCTGGCCAGCGAGTCACGCACCGCGAAGTCGGTGCTGACCTCCGCCGACGTCCGGGTGCGGATGGAGATGCTGGAGGACGAGCTGCCCACGCCGGTGCGCACGGTGCTGGCCGTGGTGCTGCGCGAAGGCGTCACGAACGTGCTGCGGCACAGCCGGGTCGAGAGCTGCGAGATCGCGATGTACCGCACCGACGGCGGAATCAGCCTCGACATCGTCAACGACGGCGTCGGGGGCTGGCGGGACGGGCAGGCCGGGAACCCCGGTGACGGCGGCAATCCGGCGGAGCCGGTCGTGCCCGCGCCGCGCGCGGTGCCCCGCGATTCGTCGCCGGGCAGCGGGATCGGCAACCTCTCGCACCGGGTCGCCGACCTCGGCGGCGAGCTGACCGCCGGGGTCGAGCCGGACGGCCGGTTCCGGCTGCGGGCCGTCGTCCCGGTCTGATCGTACTGGTCTATACCTGTTGCGGCTCAGAGCCAGCCGGACTCCTCGGCGATGCGGATGGCGTCGACCCGGTTGCGGGCGTTGAGCTTCGCGACCACCGTCGTCAGGTAGTTCCGGACCGTGCCGGCGGACAGGTAGAGCCGCGCGGCGACCTCCACCGTCCCGTAGCCCTGCGAGGTCATCCGGAGCACGTCCAGCTCGCGGCTGGTGAGCGGGCAGTCGACGGTGTCCCACGCGGCCAGCGCCAGGTCGCCGTCCACCATCCGGCGGCCGGCGAGGACCCCGCGGACGGCGTTGGCCAGCTTGTCGGGCGGGGCGTCCTTCAGCAGGAACCCGCCGACCTTGGCGTCCAGCGCCCGCCGCAGCGTCCCCGGCCTGCCGAGGCTGGTCAGGATGAGGGTCCGGCAGCCGGGCAGCTGTTCGTGCAGCTCACCGGCCGCGGTGAGGCCGTCCTTGCCCGGCAGGTCGATGTCGATGACCGCCACCTGCGCCTGGTTGGCGCGGGCCGCCGGCAGGATCTCCAGGCCGGACGCCACCTCCGCGACCACGTCGATGTCGGGTTCCAGCCGCAGCAGGGCGACCAGCGCGCCCCGTACGATGTGCATGTCCTCGGCAACCAGCACTCTGATCACGGGTGCCTCCGCACTCACGATTCCCCAGAAGTCAAGTCAACCATTCTGCTTGACGAATCGGTTGCACCGTTCGGGCATCTTCCGAGCTCACTGCCGCGAAATGCACGGGCACAGGCAAATACTAGGTTAAAAATGCCATGTCGCGATCGCGCGACTACGAACTGTAACGGGTTCTCGTCGTGATCGGCGTGCTGTTGGAAATTTTCCCGTCACGTCGTTTGTAGACGTTGCCGTGCTCCACATGCGACGAGCCGGCCACCGTCCGGCGCGCGGTGCGCGCCCGGCGTGACCGGCCCGGCAGACACGAGAACAGCGGAAACGATGCTCAGGCCGCCTCGAGGACGTCCAGCCGGCAGATGCTCCCCAGGATCGGCCGGACGTCGGCGGTGCCGTCGCCCCACTGCTCGAACCGGTCGATCGACAGGTCGGTGACGGTCTTCTCGACCTCGATACCCAGATCGGCGAAAAGGGCGCGGACGTTAGCGGAAACCTGTGCGGACATTGTGTGCTCCCAGTGGCGAAGATGAATGCTTCACGTGACATAAATCGTCGCCCAGTGATGCGCCCGCAGCCAGTGCCCGCGTCATCGGGCCGCCGTGGCTTACACATGGTCCGTGCGGTTTCGGGAAGGAGGCCGAACGGCCTAACCAGCCGTCGAACGGCGGTCGAATCACGCTGATTCCGTCACGGTGCGCGATCGGACGGGTGCTCGGCGCGGTCGGCGACCCGCGCCATGTGCATCCGTCATGGCGGGGATACCCCGCCTCGGCGGCCCCAAACCCGGCATGTGCAAAACGCATGTCGACCACCGGTGAAATCCATCCGCACCGGTGCACAGAGCACTTAAGAAGTAGACGTCCGCGGTCCTACAGTTTTGGTCGGAATCGTTTTTCCCGCACCCGGGCACCTTCGCCGGAAGGCCCGGACGCGGCACTGTCGACCGGAGGGGACGGCCCACCATGGATGAGATCGTCCGGCAAGCCGTGGCACGTGCCATCGTGACCATGCGAGACAACCTGGGCGAGCGGCTCACGATCGACGACCTCGCCCGCGCGGCCATGTTCAGCAAGTTCCACTTCACCCGGGTGTTCCTGCGGGTCACCGGGCTGTCGCCGGGCCGGTTCCTGTCGGCCCTGCGGCTGGCGGAGGCCAAGCGCCTGCTGGCCACGACCGTGATTTCGGTGGCCGACATCAGCCACCAGGTCGGGTACAACAGCGTCGGCACGTTCAGCGCGCGGTTCAGCGGCAGCGTCGGCGTTTCGCCGTCCGGCTACCGCCAGCTGCACGGCCTGGCGCCGCGGATCGCCGACCGGCAGGCCCAGCCGGGGTCCGGGGCGACCGTGCGCGGTCAGCTGCGCGTCGCGGCCGCCGCCGAGGTCGGGCCGGTGTTCGTCGGGCTCTTCGCCGCCCGGATCGCCGAAGGCGCGCCGGCCCGGTACGCCATCCTGCCCGGTCCGGGGCCGTATGCGCTGGCAGACGTCCCGCTGGGGTCCTGGTACGTCCTGACGCACGCCTACGGGACCACGCTGCTCGACAACCACGGGCTGCGGCCGTTCACCGGCCTGACCGGGCCGGTGACCATCCACCGCGGCGTGACGGCGAGCCTGGCCGACGTCCGGCTGCGCCCGCGGCACGGCTTCGACCCGCCCGTCCTGCTGGCCCTGCCGGACCTGCGCCACGCCGCGATCTCCCGCCCGCTGGCGAGCTGAGCGTGCAATTGCGGCACACCGAATCCGCCGTCCGTTAATCCGCGGGCGGCGGACTCACCTGTTCGGGGTGAGGCCCGGCCATTCGGCCCAGCAGCGCGCATCGGCGGCGGGATTGCCCTTACCGGCCCGGATCGGGTAGGCGGGGCGAAGAATTCGGTATTGCGGGGGTGCCGATCGCGAGAAACACCGGCCGAGCCGGGCAATGGCGTACAATTGCTGTTCGGAGTCGCCGGACTGGGGTGCGAGGTACCGACGTGATCAAGGTGTTGCTGGCCGAGGACATGCACATGGTCCGCGGCGCCCTGGTCGCCCTGCTGAACCTCGAATCCGACATCGAAGTCGTGGCCGAGGTGTCCTCGGGCGACCAGATCCTGCCCGCCGCCAAGGCCTCCCAACCGGACGTCGCGGTCATCGACATCGACCTGCCGGGCAAGGACGGGCTGTCGGCGGCGATCGAGATCCACGAAAGCCTGCCGGACTGCCACACGCTCATCCTGACCAGCCTGGGCCGCCCGGGCACGGTGCGCCGCGCGCTGGACGCGAAGGTGAACGGCTTCCTGCTGAAGGACGCGCCGTCGGACAAGCTGGCGAACGCCGTGCGCTCGGTCGCCATCGGCCGCCGGGTCATCGACAGCGAGCTGGCCCTGGCCGCCTGGGAGACCGACGACTGCCCGCTGACCCCGCGCGAGGTCGAGATCCTCGGCCTGGCCGCCAAGGGGCGCACGGTCTCCGACATCGCGTCCGAGCTGTTCCTCTCGGCCGGCACCGTCCGCAACTACCTGGCGTCCGTGGTGACGAAGCTGAACGCCCGCAACCGGGTCCACGCCATCCGCATCGCCACCGAAGCCGAGTGGCTCTGACCCCGAGGCCGCAAACCTCCCGCTCCACCGGGGAAAACCCGCCGGAAAACGCTTACCGGGGTCGTGAGTGGTAAGGCGGGTTAGAACCCGCCTTACCACTCACGACAAGCCGCGGCAGACCGGCTTCCGGGATTGTGCTGACCTGGAGTCCTAGGGTGCGGCGCGGCGCAGCGGGATCGCCACCAGCAGCCGGTGGGTGCCGTCCGGCCCCGCTTCGGCGGTCAGCGTGCCGTTCAGGACGCCGATGCGGTCGCGGAGGTTGCGCAGCCCCGCCCCGGCGTCGGCGCCGCCGTCGGCCGCGCCGGCCGCGCCGTCGTTGACGATCTCCAGCCAGGCCGTCCCGTCCGCGGTGCTCACCGAAAACGCGCACCAGCTGGCCGTGCTGTGGCGCACCACGTTCGTGACGCCTTCGCGCAGCACCGTCCCGAGCGCGGTGGCCACCCGCAGGGGCAGGTCGTCGAGGCCGGACCGGGCCATCGTCACCCGGGTCCCGGCCGCGCTCAGCACGTCGGCCGCGGCCCGGCACTCCTCGTCGAGCGACAGCTCGCGGTAGCCCGCGGCGATCGTGCGGACGTCGGCCAGCGCGCGCCGCGACATCACGAGCAGATCGGCCAGTTCCTCCTTCGCCTGGGCGGGCCGGGTCGCCACCAGGCGATCGACAAGTTCACCCTTGAGGGTGATCGCCGACAGGCTGAGTCCCAGCAGGTCGTGGAGGTCGCGGGAGAACCGCTTGCGCTCTTCGGCGATGGCCCCGCGCTTCAGCTCGCGCCGCTCGACCTCCCGCTCGGCCACCAGCCGCGCGGACGTGCCGAGCCCGAACAGCGTGAGGGCGGCGACGCCGGCGACCGCCGCCGCGGTCACGCCCGCGTGCACCGAGGGGCCGGGCCACGCCGAGCCGAGCCCGGCCACGACGCAGGCCAGCAGCGCGCCGGGCACCGCCTTGGCCGGCGGGAACGCCAGCAGCAGCCCGCCGGCGAAGAACCCGCTCGCCGGGCTCCACTGGGCACCGAACTGCAGCAACGGCACGAAACCCAGCCCGGCCTGCACGAGCAGGACCCCGATCCGGCGGCCGGCCCGGCCGGGCCCGAACCAGATCAGGTGCCCGGCGGCGAGGGCCGCCACGCAGGCCAGCGCGGCCAGCCGGTCCGGCCAGGATGTGCGGCCGGTCAGCACGGGCAGGAACGCGAGCAGGGCGATCGCGGCGACGGCGGCCGGCTGCGCGCCGAACACGAGCGCCCGGACCCCGGGCCGTTCCTCCTGCCCCGGAGGAGAAGACCGCCCGCCGGCCCGTCGCCGGACTCCCGTACCGCGCATGCGCACCGGCCGAACCACGGCCCCCTCCCGCTTACCCCCCGCGCCCCAGTGCTAACAAGGTAACAGGGCCGGACGGTGCGGATCGATCATCGGCTACCGCGAGTACGGGTAGTCCAGGACGCACTCGCCGACGCTCACCTCCGTCGGCCACTCCAGTTTCAGCGACCGGTCGACGCGGTCGCCGGCGTCGACCGGGACCGCGTGCGCGGTCAGCCCCATCGCCTTCGCCGCGAGGTAGAGCACCTGCTGCAGGGCGCCCACGTGCACCAGCGTCGTCGCGTACGCGGCGCTGCCGAGCACCCAGGCGATCCGCGACATCCGCGCGGTCATCGTCAGCAGCACCGAGGGACGGCGGCGGCTGCCGGCGCCGATCATCGCCACGTCGAGCATGCCGTCCAGGACGCCCATGTCGTCGTTGATCAGCGTCAGCGTGTGCCACAGCGGGTCGTAGTGGTAGATCCCCCGCGCCAGGCCGGCACAGCGGTTGATGCCGACGTAGATCTCGAGCTCGTACAGGCAGGCGACGCTGAAGTACGGCCGCTGCGACGCCTCGTGCCCGGGCCCGCTGGGCAGGTGGGCGGGCCCGATCGACCGCACCCGCGCCGCGCGGTAGAGCAGCTCGCCGACCTGCTCGGCGGTCAGCGCGCGCTCGGTGACCTCGGGGCACGTGTGGTCGTGCTCCAGCAGCGTGGTCAGTGTCGGGTCGGTCGCCTCGATCACCGCCGGGTCGGGCCGGTGCAGCGGGAAGGTCGGGCCGGCGGTGATCTGCTTGACCACCGGCGGTTCCTCGCCCGCCCGGTGCGCCTCCCGGTCCGGCGGGCCGCCCTTCTGCCAGGTCCGGCTGCGGGCGTGGAACATCAGGTCGTCGGGCGACCAGACGGCCAGGTCGGCGTCGTCGTCCTCGGCGAAGGCCGCCCAGTCGTCGGCCACCAGCACCACGCCCGCGGCCACCAGGAACGCCACCACGTCCGCCACCAGCGGCGCGGCCAGCCCGGTGGCCTCGGCGACCTGCGCGACCGTGACCGGGCCGGCCAGCGACGACGCCACGGTCACCGCGAGCGGCCGCAGCAGCGCGACCCGGTACCGGGCGCGGGGTGATTCGAGCAGCAGGCCGCCGTCGTCCGGGCGCATCGCCGAGAACCGCGACAGCTTGATCAGCCTGCCGGGTGGCACCGGATCGGTCGGGAAGACCGGGGACGGCGTCACCGGGATCGCCGAGAGGACCGGCCCGCGGCCGTCGTTGAGCGCCAGCGAGTGCACGACCGAGCCGGACAGCCGGTTGAGGACCTTCCGCAGCGCACCCGCCCAGGCGTCCGCGCCGCCGCCGGCGGAGGACGTGAGGTTGCCCATCGACACCGGCCCGAGCACCATCCGGCTCAGCGACTCGCGGACCGGACCGGGTATGCCCGCCAGTTCGTACTCGCCCCACCAGGTGATCGCGACGACCGTGTCGTCGTCCCCCGCCTCCAGCAAGGTGTCTTCGGTGAGGGACCAGAGCCGGACGGTCTCCGGGATCCCTTCCGGGCGGTCAGCAGGCACGGCCAACTCCTCAAGCGAACCAACGAACACGGGCGCCGTGCGGCGCCCTCACAGGAACATCGGGAACGGGTTGAGCCGCTCGTACGGGGTGGGCGCGTCGAGCCGGCCGAGCCGGACCGGGACGTCGAAGAGCCGGCCGGGCGCGAAGCGGGCCCAGAACGGGCGCAGGCCGGGGACGATCACCTTGACCACCGGGATCCCGACGTCGGGCCGGGTCTGGTCGAGCACCAGCAGTTCCAGCCCGGCGCGGCCGAACACCCGGCCCAGCGCCTCGACGTCGTCGCGGACGTCGGTGCGGTTGACGAACGGGAAGTCCGCGGCGGTCCGCATCCGCTGCCCCGCCGCGGGCCGCAGGTACGGCTGGTTCGCGACGGTGGCGTGGGCGAGCCAGCGACGCGCGTCCGGGTCGTCGAGGCCCGCGCCGGCCGCCTGCACGATCGGCAGCATCTGGTTGAGCTCGGTCACCGCGCGGCGCACCGCGATCCGCGGGTCGAGGTGGGCGCCGAAGCCGAGCATGATGTCCTCGTGCGGGCTGTCGGTCCGCCGGGACAGCGCGACGGTCACCGGGACCCCCAGGTCCGACGTCACGTCGAGGACCCACAGCTCGCGGCCGATCGCCGCGTAGTTCGCGGACATCTCCGCCAGCCACGGGTCGGCGAAGGACGCGAGGTCGACGCCCGGCACCGGCGTGCGGTTGTACCACCACAGCGCGACGGCGTCGCGCTCGACGAGTTCCAGCGCGCCCTGCAGGATCGCGTCTTCGAGGCTGCTGCCCGCCGCGGCGCCGTTCGAGTCGGCGCGCACGCCGCGGGCCGCGCTCTCCCGCGGGGTGCCGTAGTACAGGTAGGCCGTCGGCAGCAGGCGGCGGCGCCCGCCCGTCGACCACACCGGCGTCCAGTCGATCCGGGCGGCGGGGTCGAACCGCTCGCCGACGCGCTGGAAGTCCGCGTGCTCGGCGTTCCAGGTCGCGCGCTCGGTGTACTGCCGGTCGGCGAAGAGCATGCACTCGTTGGGGTGGACGGCCTGCTCACCCAGCTCGTCGTAGGCCCCGTGGATCCGCAGCTCGTCACCCTGGAAGTTGCCGGAAAACCGTTCCGCGGCCTCGCAGAGCGCGCTGACCTCGGCGTCGAGCGGGCTGACGCCCTTGCCGCCGTTCTCGCACCGCAGGCCGGCGCGCAGGGCCGCCATGCCGGTGACGCCGCGGGCGATGTTGGGCCCCGACCGGTAGGCGTTGGCGAACCACGGCGCGGCCGGGTCGCGCTGGATCTCCTTGACGATCCCGGTGATCGGGCTGACCAGGTGCCGGTGCCGGTCGAGCATCTGCGCCGGCGTCGCCGTGCGGTGCCCGCCGCCCCCGGTGGTCGCCTTCTTCGCCGGCTGCAGCACGACCGGGCGCGTCGAGCGCCACGCCACCTGCCACGGGTCGCCGCAGCGCGGGCACTGCGGGCGGCGGCGCAGCTCGTGCAACCGGCCCTGCAGGTCGAGCGTGTCGAGCGTCCACACGCACTGCTGGCCCTGGTACCGGTAGCCGGCCACCCACTTGGCCGCCTCCAGCGCGACGAGGTGCGCGGCGGCCGCGGTCAGCGGCGGCAGGGCCGCCATCGGGCGGCGCGCCGGGCCGTCGTGGCCGAGTTCCTCCTGCACGCACGCCTCGGCGTGCCGGTGCCCCCACAGCCGGTGGGTCAGGCAGTGCCAGCACGCGCCGCCCGGCTGCAGCACCGGGCCGATCCACACGTGGGCACCCCACGGCCGCGCCAGCAGCCACGGCCGCCCGGCCTGCCGGTGCTCGGCGTCGATCCGGGCCAGCCGCGGGTCGAGGTAGTCGGCGCACAGCACGACCGACAGGTCGGCGGGTCCGCTGTCGGTGCGCACGCCGAGCCCGGCGCCGGCCAGCGCGCGCTCGACCGCGCCCGGGTCCACGCCGTCGGCGTCGTCGCCCACCGCGGTCAGCCGCACGGTGCCCTGCCGCGCGGCTGCGAGGTCGGCGTCGACGCCGCAGGCGTCCCAGTAGGCCAGCACGCCCTCGTCGCCCGGCCGGGGTTCGGCCGGCGTGCTGCGCAACGTCACCAGCCCGGCGTCGACCAGCTGCGTGAGCAGCGCGGCGACCTCCTCCGGCGCCATCCCGCCCGGACGGCCGCGCAGCAGCCGTTCGAGGTCGTGCGTGCCGTCCAGCAGCGCGGCCAGCGACTCGATCTTGGCGCCGCGCATCGCGATGACGCCCTGCTCGGAGAACAGGTAGGCCCCTTTGCCCGCCCGCACTTCGGCCCGCAGGTGCCGCCGGAACGCCGGTGCCGGGGTGGCGGCCGGTGCGGGCGCGGGCTCGCCGTCGCCTGCCGGGACCCGGGCGTCCACCGCTGCGTTGCGCATGCGCACTCCTGCCGGTCGTCGGGTGGCGAGACGAGGAATCAGAATCCTGCTCCACCTGGTGACCTGCGGGCCAGTGCCGCGAGCACGGACGAAGACGTGCGTTTTCCACGTTTGGGCATGAAAAACGCACGGGGTGGGAGTGCACGGCTCACTGGCCGCGCGCAGCGGGGACCCGTCACCGTAGACAGCGACGCCCATGGCGGCACGGCGCACCGTAACCGAAGTCGCGGCCCCGCGCGAATCGGACCGCTCCCGGGCCGGCACTCCGAGACAAGTGAGGACCCGAGTATGCCTACCTCTGCTCGCACCTACGGACAGTTCTGCGGCCTCGCCCGGGCGCTCGAGATCGTCGGCGAACGGTGGTCGCTGCTCGTCGTGCGTGACCTCATGCTCGGCCCGAAGCGGTTCAACGACCTGCAGCGCACGCTGCCGCGGATCCCGGTGAGCATCCTGACCTCGCGCCTCAACGAGCTCGAGGAGGCGGGCGTCCTCCGCCGCCGCGTCCTGTCGCAGCTGGACGCCGGCGTCGTCTACGAACTCACCGAGTACGGCGCCGAGCTGGACCAGATCGTGCTCGACCTCGGCCTGTGGGGCGCGCGCTCGCTGAGCTACCCGAAGCCGGACGACGCGTTCACGCTGGACACGGCGATCATCTCGCTGTACGCGACCTTCCAGGAGGAGGCCGCCGCGGGCGTCCGGCTCAACTACGAGCTGCACCACCTCGGCGGCGAGATGATCGTGCACGCGATGGTCGACGACGGCGCGCTCAAGGCGTCCGCCGGCGCGCTGCCCGACGCCGACCTGGTGATCGAACCGCAGGGACCGGCGCTGTTCGACCTGCTCACCGGCAGCCTGTCGGCGCAGGACGCCATCGACGGCGGCAAGGTGCGGCTGGAGGGCGACCCGGCCCACCTCGACGTGTTCACCCGGCTGTTCCACATCCCGCCGGCCCCGGAGCGCTCGACCGGCCTCGCCCTGCACTGACGCTTCCGTTCCCGGCCTCCGCCGACGCGGCCCCGGCGCAATCCGCCGGGTGCCGCAATCCCCGTTCCGGATTCAGCACTCTGGAGTAATCGGCGGGCGCCCGGGGGCCGATATCGTCGACACACCACCGAAATGCCGGATTCGCGAGACACTGGGGTGCACATGTCGACGTCCGAAATCGCCCGGCCGGGCGGGTTCCTGGGCGAGCTCAACAGCCGCCACCACCACCGCGCGCTGACCGTGTTCATGGTCATCGTGGTCGCGCACTGGGCCGAGCACATCGTCCAGGCGATCCAGATCTACGGCTTCGGCTGGCCCACCTCGAAGGCGCGCGGCGTGCTCGGCATGCCGTTCCCGTGGCTGATCTCGCAGGAGTGGCTGCACTACGGCTACGCGCTGGTGATGCTGGTGTTCCTGTGGGTCCTGCGCCACGGCTTCGCGGGCCGGTCGCGGCAGTGGTGGAACCTCGCGCTCGGCATCCAGTTCTGGCACCACATCGAGCACCTGCTGCTGTTCATCCAGGCGCAGTCCGGCTGGCGGCTGGCCGGGCAGAAGGTGCCCACCAGCATCATCCAGCTGCTCGTGCCCCGCGTGGAGCTGCACCTGTTCTACAACACGATCGTCACCATCCCGATGATCGTCGCGGTCGTCCTGCACCGGCGGGCGTCGGCCGCCGAGCGCAAGCTGACCGGCTGCTCCTGCGGCGTGCCCAGGCGGCCCGTGCTCGCCGCCTCGTGAAGCGTGCGCTGGCGCTGCTGGCGCTCCTCGCCGGCTGGCTGCTGGTCAGCGCGACACCGGCTTCGGCCCACGTCGAGATCGTCTCGTCGGCCCCCGGGGACGGCGCCCGCCTGAGCGCGGCGCCGTCCCTCGTGTCGGTCACCCTGTCGGAGAACGTCGGGATCCAGCCGGGGTCGATCAAGGTCGTCGACCTCGGGGGCCGCCAGGTGGACTCCGGGCCGGTGTTCCAGCCCGGCGACGTCGCCGAGCAGGTCGCGGTGCGGCTGCGGCCCGGCCTGCCGGACGGCAGCTACCTGGTCGAATACGCCTTCGTCTCGGCCGACTCCCACCCCGTGCGCGGCACGTTCGCGTTCGTGGTCGGCACCGGGCCGCTGGTGACGTCGGCGGGCGCGGTGTCGGCGGCCACCGGCACCGACGCGGCCGTCAGCACCCTGTCGACGGCGGTGCGCTGGCTCGCCTACCTCGGGGTGGTGCTGCTCGGCGGCCTGGCGTTCGTGCTGCTGTGCCGCCCGGCGGCCCGCACGGACCCCCGCGCCCGGCGGCTCCTGCACTGGGGCGCCGGGCTGGTCGCGGTGACGACCGTGGCCACCTTCGTGCTGCAGGGCCCGTACGCGGCCGGCCGCAACCTGGAGGCGGTGTTCGACACGGGGCTGCTCGCGGACACCTGGCGCGTCGCCTACGGCAAGCTGCTGCTCCTGCGGCTGGCGGGGGTGGGCGCACTGGCGGTGCTGCTGCCCGGGCTCCTGCGGCCGCGCCTGCCGGACCGGCTGCGTGCCCGCTACGAGAACCTGGCCATCGTGAGCGGCTTCGTCGTGCTGCTGACGTTCTCGGCCACCGGCCACCCGGTGACCGACCCGATCATGTTCGTGTCGATCACGGCGGACCTGGTGCACTTCGGCGCGATCGCCCTGTGGGCGGGCGGCCTGACCCAGCTGGCGCTGACCCTGTACCGCCCGCTGCCCGGCGAGGACCCGGTCCCGGTCGCGGCTCGGTTTTCGCGGCTCGCGGCGGGCTCGGTGGGAGCGATCGCGCTGAGCGGCGCGGTGCTGGCCGTGCGCATCATGCCGTCGCTGTCGACGCTGTGGAGTACCGAGTTCGGCCTGCTGGTCCTGCTGAAGCTCGCCGGGTTCGCGGCGCTGCTGGCGGTGGCGAGCCGTTCCCGCCGGGCGGTGCACGAGGGCCTGACGGGCACCAGGGGCGCAGGCGCAACGAAGACGGCGAGCCTCCACCGCCTGCGGGTGGCGGTGACGGTGGAGGTGCTGCTCAGCGCGGTGGTCCTTGCGCTGGCGGCCCTGCTGACGGTGACACCGCCGGGCGGCTGAGAGGCGCCCGGGCCGCCCTCAGGCGCCCGGCCCCGAAGGCGGCGTGAACGGCCCCCACGTGAACGCCGGCAGCCACGGCTCCGGCGCTTCACTCCACGCCAGCTCCGCCAGCTGCCCGAGCGACCGCCGGCCCGCCAGCGCGCGATACAGGTCGTAAGCCGGCGCCGTCACCGAAGCCGCCGGCCGTCCGGTGCCCGCTGTCCACGCCGATCCGCCGGTCGTGCGCACGCTCAGTGCCCGGAGGCCCCGCCCGGCGAGTGAGCCGGAAAAGCCGCGGACCAGCAGGGCGAAGCTCGGCGCCCAGGCCGCGTGCTCGGCCGGCGGGGGCACGCCGAACGCGGCGCGCAGGTCGAGTTCGTGGGTGTAGGCGTCCATCACCATGATCTCGCCGCTCTGCCCGCCCGCGGCCGCGAGCCGCCGGTCGACCTCCGCGCCGACCTCGTCCCAGCGGTCGAGCAGGGCCGGCACGCCGAGCGGCCGGTCCGGGGCCGGCGGCGGGGTGCCGCCGTGGCGGGCGAGCACGCGCTCGGCGATGGCGGTGAGGTGGGCGAGCAGATCGGCGACCGTCCACTCCGGACACGCCGGCACCGGGTGGTGCTCGCTGCCGGGCCGCGCCTCGAGCAGCGCGCGGACGCCGCGCCGGACCTCCGGGTAGCCGACGAAGTCCGGGGCCGGGAGCGGCCGGGTCGCTGTCACAGTTCCACCTCACCCTGGCACGATCGGTGCTGGGGGCCCAGTATGCCCTGGTGACGGCACCGGCAGTTCTCCTCGCGTGCCGCCACCCGAACCCGCACGGAGGTCCGTTGCCCACCCTGTGGTCCACGTCGGCGCAGTGGGAGCTGCTGCCGCCGGTGCTGCTCGCGCTCGTGCTGAGCGTCGCCATCGGGCTCGAGCGCGAAGCCGGCATGAAGGCCGCCGGGCTGCGCACGCACGCCCTGGTCGGCGTCGGCTCGGCCGTGTTCATGCTCGTGTCGAAGTACGGCTTCGCCGACCTGCTCGGCCTCGACCACGTCTCGCTCGACCCGTCGCGGATCGCCGCGCAGATCGTGTCCGGGATCGGCTTCGTCGGCGGCGGGCTGATCTTCGTCCGCCGGGACGCGGTGCGCGGCCTGACCACGGCCGCGACCATCTGGCTCACCGCCGCCGTCGGCACGGCGTGCGGCGCCGGGCTGCCGGTGCTCGCCGCCGGCACGACCGCCGGGCACTTCGTGGTGACCCGCGGGCTGCCGCCGCTGCAGCGGTTCGTCGCGCGGCACCGGCGTGAGCCGCCGGTGATCCGGTTGAGCTATCTCGACGGCCGCGGTGTGCTGCGCGCGGCGCTGACCGCGTGCACCGGACGCGGCTGGTCCGTGCAGCGCGTCGACGTCGACCACGAGTCCATTTCCGAGGAGGGGCACCGGATTGCCGTCGTCACGCTGCGATTGGACGGGCGCGGTGATCTCTACGACCTGGCCGGGGAACTCGCCGAACTGCCCGGCGTGCGGAGCACGTCCACCGGCCGCGGGGAACCGTTCGACGAATGATCGGCCGCCCGGGCAGCGCGCGGCGGGGAGTTTGCGGCACACTGGGGAGCACACGGAATTCCCCGGCGCCGCAACGGAAACGCGCGGCCGGGGAGAAATCATCCAATTCGGAGGTGAGGCATGGCCCCCGGCGGTGGCGAGGACGTGCTGCACGCGCAGCCCGGATTCGACCTGGCGTGGCGCGGTTTCCACCGCGCGCAGGTCACCGAGTACGTCGAGTGGGCCGAGGCCGAGATCCGCAGACTCACCGCCGAACGCGACGCGGCGAGCCGGCGCGGGCACGCCCTCGCCGAGGAGAACCGTGAGCTCCGCGTGAAGATCGACCGGATCAGCATGACGCCGATCCCGGCCGACGCGCTGCAGGAGCGGTCCCGCCGGATGATCGAGCTGACCCGCGAGGAAGCGGGCGAAATCACCGCGCGGGCAACGGAAACCGCGGAGCGGATCCGCCGCGAGGCCGAGGCCGAGGCCGTCCGGCTCACCGAGAAAGAGCGCCGGCTGGTGGCAGAAGCCGAGGCCGAGCAGGCGCGGCAGCGCGCCGAGCACGAGGAGTTCGTGCGCGCGGCCGAGCAGCGCCGCCGCGAGCTCGACGAGGCCGCGGCGCGGCGCCGGGCCCAGCTGGAAGAGGACCACACGCGCGCGATGACGGTCCGGCGCGCCGACGCGGTCCGCGAACTGGCCGAGCAGGAAGCGGCCGCCCGGGCGAAGGCGGATCAGCTGGTCACGACGGCCGAAGGCGAACTGGCGGCGGCGCGGGAGAAGGCGGCGCAGCTGGTCACCGACGCGACCCGCCACGGCGAATCGCTGGTCGAGGCGGCCGAGCGCGAGGTCACGGCGCTGTCCGAGGTCCGTGACAAGCTCAAGGCGAGCCTGACGGGCTGCCGCTCCCTGCTGGCGGACGCGGCGATCGCCCTCGACGAGCACCCGGCGCCGTTCGACCCGGAAGCGACGTTGCCGATGTCGAAGAGAGTGCCGGTCCAGCGCCGGTCGCCGGCGGACGACCTGGCGGTCGGTTGACGCACGCCGCTGCGGTCCGGCGCGGGCCGGCCGTGGCCGCGGCGGTGGTGACGCTGGCGGCGTCGACGACGTTGGCGAACCGGGTGCTGCCGGGCTGGGCGTACCCGCTGTGCGGCCTGGTGGCGGCGACGGTGCTGGTGGCGCTGGCCCGCGCGGCCGGGTGTTCGTGGCGCGACCTGGGCTTGCGCACGGTCCGCCGTCCGGCGCTGGTGGGTTTGGCGGGTGCCGGGCTGGTGGCGGCGGTGTTCGCGATCGCGCTGGCGGTACCGGCCCTGCGCACGGTGTACCAGGACGGCCGGGTGGGCGACCCGGACTTCGGCCAGCTGCTGTGGCTGACGTGCGGCCGCATCCTGTTCGGGACGGTCCTGATCGAGGAGGTGGCGTTCCGCGGGGTGCTCCCGGCCCTGTTCGGCGCGGAGGACGACCGGTGGCGCTGGCGCCCGATCCTGCCGGCGGCGGCGTTGTTCGGCCTGTGGCACGCGCTCCCGGCGTTGGCGATCGGCCGGAACGCGGCGGTCCACGAGCTGTTCGGCTCGACGCCGGCGGTGGTGGTGCAGGTACTGGCGATGGCGGCGGCGGGCGCGGCCGGGATCTTCCTGCACTGGTGGCGGCACGCGGGCCGGGGCGTGCTGGCGTCGGTGATCGTGCACTTCACGACCAACGCGGGCGGCCTGACGCTGGCGGTCCTGGTCCGCTGACCAGCCCACAGCCCCGATGCCCCGCCAATCACGCGAGATGCCCGCCCAATCACGTGAGATGCCCGCCCGATCACGGGCAAGCCCATCCTGAGCTACGAGCGCACCAGCCGCGCGATCGCGTCCGAGGCTTCCCGCACCTTCAGGTCCGCCTCCTCGCCGCCCGCGGCCGCCGCCTGGACCACGCAGGTCGCCAGGTGCTCGTCCAGCAGCTCCAGCGAGAACGACTGCAGTGCCTTCGTCGCCGCCGAGACCTGGGTCAGGATGTCGATGCAGTACTTGTCCTGCTCGACCATGCGCTGCAGCCCGCGGATCTGGCCCTCGATCCGGCGCAGCCGCTTGAGGTAGGCGTCCCGCTCGTTGCCGTAACCCGTCATCGCCCACCTGTCCCCGTCGTCGGCTTCCCTGCCGGCGACTATACCCTCCCGGGGTGTCAGCGGAACCGGCGCAACCGGAGGCTGTTGCTGACCACGAACGCCGACGAGCACGCCATCGCCGCGCCCGCGATCATCGGGTCGAGCAGCCCCAGCGCGGCGAGCGGCAGCGCCGCCACGTTGTAGGCGAACGCCCAGAACAGGTTGCCCCTGATCGTCGACAGGGTCCGCCGGGCGAGCCGGATCGCGTCGGCCGCCGCCCGCAGGTCGCCGCGGACCAGGGTCAGGTCGCTCGCCTCGATCGCCGCGTCGGTGCCGGTGCCCATCGCCAGGCCCAGGTCGGCCTGGGCGAGCGCGGCCGCGTCGTTGACGCCGTCGCCGACCATCGCCACCACGCGGCCTTCGGCCTGCAGCCGCTTGACGACGGCGACCTTCTCCTCGGGCAGCACCTCGGCGACGACCTCGTCGATGCCCGCCTCGGCGGCGATGGCCCGCGCCGCGCCGGCGTTGTCGCCGGTCAGCAGCACCGGCATCAGGCCGAGCGCGCACAGCTCGGCGACCGCCCGCGCGGATGTCGGCTTGATCGTGTCGGCGACCACCAGCCGCCCGTGGACCTCGCCGTCCCAGGTCACGTCGACCGCGGTGGCGCCGTCGGCCTCGGCGCGCCCGACAGTGATCATGCGGCCGTCGACCACGCCGGTCACGCCGACGCCCGGCGTGCTGCGGAAGTCCGTGACTGCGGGCAGCGGGCCGAACCGCTGCTTCGCCGCCTCCGCGATGGCGCGGCCGATGGGGTGCTCGGAGGCGGCCTCGACGGCGCCGGCCAGCCGCAGCGCCTCGCCCGCCCCCTCGACCAGGGTCATCCGGCCGGTGGTGACGGTGCCGGTCTTGTCCAGGACGACGGTGTCGACGCGGCGGGTGGACTCGAGCACCTCGGGGCCCTTGACGAGGATGCCGAGCTGAGCGCCGCGGCCGGTGCCGACGAGCAGCGCCGTCGGGGTGGCGAGGCCGAGCGCGCACGGGCAGGCGATGATCAGCACCGCGACCGCGGCGGTGAACGCCTGGTCCGGGCGGCCACCCGTCGCGAGCCAGACCACCAGCGTGGCCAGCGCCGCGAGGACGACCAGCGGGACGAACACCGCCGAGACGCGGTCGGCGAGCCGCTGGGCCCCGGCCTTGCCGTTCTGCGCGGCCTCGACGAGCCGCGCCATCTGCGCGAGCCGCGTGTCGTCGCCGACGCGGGTGGCGCGGACGAACAGCCGGCCGCCGACGTTGACGGTGGCGCCGGTGACCGCGTCCCCCGGCCCGACCTCGACCGGCACCGGCTCGCCGGTGAGCATGCTCGTGTCGACCGCGGAGCCGCCCTCGGTGATCACGCCGTCCGTGGCGATCTTCTCGCCGGGCCGGACGAGGAAAAGGTCACCTTCGCGGAGATCCGCGACCGGGACCAGGTGCTCCGCACCGTCGCGGAGCACGGTGACGTCCTTCGCGCCGAGCTCCATCAGTGCGCGCAGGGCGGCGCCGGCGCGGCGTTTGGCGCGCGTCTCGAAGTACCGGCCGGCCAGGATGAACGTGGTGACGGCGGCGGCGACCTCGAAGTACAGGTGGTGGTGGCCCCCGCCGAAGACCAGGGCGTACAGCGACCAGGCCACCGAAGCGACGACGCCGAGCGAGATCAGCGTGTCCATCGTGGCGGTCGCGTGCCGCAGGTTGACCGCGGCGGCGCGGTGGAAGGGCCAGGCGCCCCAGGTCACGACCGGGGCGGCGAGGGCGAGGGCGGCCCAGGCCCAGCCCGGGAACTGCCAGGCCGGGACCATCGCGAGGGCGATCAGCGGGACGGTGAGCGCGGCGGAGACCAGCAAACGGTTGCGGGGCGTCTTCTCCTTGGCTTCCGGCTCGGGAAGCCGCGCGGAGTAGCCGGCGGCTTCGACGACGGCCTTGAGGTCGTCGACCGACAGCCGGCCCGGGAAGCTGACCTGCGCTTTCTCGGTGGCGTAGTTGACCGTCGCGGTGACGCCGTCGACCTTGTTGAGCTTCCGCTCGACGCGGGCGGCGCAGGACGCGCAGGTCATGCCGCCGATGGCGAGCTCGACCCGGGTCGCGGTGGTCACGTCGGCCGGGCTCACGCGACCAGGCGGTAGCCGGCCTCGGTGACGGCGGCGGCGACCGCGTCGGTGGTGAGCGGGGTGTCGCTGGTCACGGTCACGCGTCCGCTCTCGACGTCGACGTCCACCTCGCGGACGCCCTCGAGCTCGGAGACCTCCTCGCGGACCGAGGTGGCGCAATGCCCGCAGGTCATGCCCTCGACGGTGTAGGTCGTTTCGGCCATTTCCCGCTCCTTTCGTCTCCCTCCTTTATACCCATCGGGGGTAGGGGTTCCGCAGCGGGGCCCGCCAGACTCGCGGCATGCGGAAGATCTACGCGATCGGCATCGGCGCCGGCGACCCCGAGCACCTGACGGTCCAGGCGATCGACCGGCTCAACCGGGTCGACGTGTTCTTCGTCCTCGACAAGGGGGCCGAGAAGGCCGACCTGGTGCGGCTGCGGCAGGAGATCCTGGACCGGTTCGTGACGCGGGAGTACCGGGTGGTGCTGGCTTCGGACCCGCCCCGGGATCGCACGCCGGCGGACTACCGGGCGGCGGTGGCCGGCTGGCACGCGGCGCGGGCGGCGGTGTACGAGTCGCTGATCCTCTCGTCGCTGGAGCCGGACCAGGTGGGCGCGTTCCTCGTGTGGGGCGACCCGTCGCTGTACGACAGCACGATCGCGTTGATCGAGGCGGTGCTGGCGCGGGGGAGCGTCGAGTTCGAGTACGAGGTGGTGCCGGGCATCAGCAGCATCTCGGCCCTGGTGGCCCGCCACCGGACGACGATGAACCAGATCGGCCGGGCGGTCCAGCTGACGACGGGCCGCCGCCTCGCCGACGGCTGGCCATCGGGGGTCGACGACGTGTTCGTCCTCCTGGACGCCCACACGACCTTCGACCGCTACGCCGGCGAAGGGCTGCACATCTTCTGGGGCGCCTACATCGGGACGCCCCACGAGATCCTGCGTTCGGGCCCGCTCACGCCCGCGCTGGCCGAGGAGATCCGGCAGGTGCGGGCGGAGGCGCGGGAACGCCACGGCTGGATCATGGACACGTGCCTCCTGCGCCGCCCGGCCCCTAGGAAGTGATGCCCCGCCAATCACGCGAGATGCCCGCTCAATCACGTGAGTTCCGCCTTCAATCACGCGAGTTGCGGGCCTGATCACGTCAGTTCCACTGCGGTGCGAGGCGGAAGTCGCGTACCCAACTGGCCGACACGCGTACCCAGAGGGACGACTCGCGTACCTGGAGGGTCGGTTCGCGTACCTGGGTGGTCGGGCGGGTAAATAGCGAAAGGCCCCGGGAGAACCGTGAGGTTCTCGACCGGGGCCTTTCTTTTAAGTAAGTTCGGCGGTGTCCTACTCTCCCACAACCCTTCGGTTGCAGTACCATCGGCGCTGTCAGGCTTAGCTTCCGGGTTCGGAATGGGACCGGGCGT
>NZ_JNYY01000029.1 GCF_000716785.1 Amycolatopsis vancoresmycina | reverse complement strand
CTCGATCACCGCCCACGCCTTATCCGTCAACTCACCGCGACCAACCACCGCGCATAGCTACCAGAGACCCAGCTCAACCGCTTACAGGACACGCCCTAGGCCGGTCACCGGCGCTTGAACCGTTCCGCGAGCGCCGGGTCGTTCTCCCACCACAACCCGGTCGGCGGCGCCTCGTCCAGCTTGGCGTCGATCTGTTCCGCCCGCCGTTCGTCGTCGCGGGCCCACCGCACGAACAACGCGACGACGAACGGCAGGCCGGCGACGTCGCCGCCGATCCACAGCACGCCCGCGCCGATGATCTGGTCGGTGCGCGGGTCGGGGCCCCAGCCCGGGTGCGCGGCCGCGTAGTGCGCCGGCGCGAGCAGCGGGCCCAGCCACAGGACCAGGCCGAGCGCGCCGTCGAAGATCACCTCGGCGAACGCGATCCACACCGACACCAGGTGCGGGTCCTCCCGCGGCGTCGGATCGAGGCCCAGGCGCGTCCAGAAGTACGTGAACCCGGCCAGCACGAGGACGAGCCGCACGAGGCCGTCCACGAGCGGTGCGCGCAGCGTGAGGTCGTAGAGCGGAGTCAGGTACAGCACCAGCACCGGCGCGACCAGGACGACCGTGACGACCGGCGGGAACGTCAGCGCGCGGGCGAGCGGACCACGGCCGTGCCGCCGCAGCCACGCGGCGCGCGGGAGGCTGTCCAGGAGCAGCCGGACGGGCGCGCCCAGCGCCAGCAGCAGCGGCGTGACCATCAGCAGGGTGACCGTCTGGACCGCGCGGACCCAGAAGAAGGTCGTGTCGTAGGCGGCCAGCGGGGAGCAGGTGACGACGACGATCGTCGCGAGCCCGGCGAGGAACGCCGTCGTCCGGCCCGGCGGCCAGCCGCGGCCGCGGGCCGCGCGGACGTACAGCGTGCCCAGGACGAGCACGCAGCCGAGCGCCGGGGCGTCGAACGTCAGCGGCACGTCAGACCGCGAAGAAGATCAGGCTGCCGATTCCGGCGACCACGCAGTAAATGGCGAACGGGGTCAGCGTGCGCGTCTCGAAGTATCCGGTGAGGAACCGGACAGAAATGTACGAAGCGACCCCGGCGATGACGCTGCCGACGAGCGCCGGCCCGAGCGAAGCGTGGTTTTCCGGGGCGAACAGCGTCGGCATCTTGAGCACGCCCGCGGCGAGGATCACCGGCGTGGCGAGCAGGAACGCGAACCGCGCGGCGTCCTCGTGGCCGAGGCCGCGGCGCAGGCCGGCGACCATCGTGATGCCCGAGCGGCTGATGCCCGGCAGCAGGGCGAGGATCTGCGCGGCGCCGATCAGCACGGCCTCGCCGACCCGCAGCTTCGCCAGCCGGACGTCGGTCGCCTCCTCGACGGAGACCGCCCGCATCACCATCGTGTCCTCGGCCGAAAAGTCCACTGTGTCCTCTTCGGCGGCGGCCTTGCCCGGCCGGGAGAACTTCTCGGCGGCGTAGAGGACACCGCCGTTGAGCGCGAGGAAGATCGCCGCCGGGACCGGCTTGCCGAGGAAGTCGCGCAGCAGGCTCTCGAAGAGCAGGCCGGCCAGGCCGACCGGGATGGTGGCGAGCACCAGCAGCCAGGCGAGCCGCTGGTCCGGTGTGCGCACCTCGCGCCGGCGGATCGACGTCCACAGCCCGCCGATGATCCGCACCCAGTCCTTCCGGAAGAACAGCACCAGCGCGAGCGCGGTGGCGACGTGCATCGCCACCAGCACCGCCAGGTACGGCGAATCCTTGCCGATGCTCAGATCGCGCTGCCACGAGCCGCCGAGCCAGGCCGGCAGCAGGATGCTATGGCCGAGACTGGACACCGGAAACAATTCCGACACCCCTTGCAATGCCCCGACGACAATCGCCTCGACATAGGTCACCGCGGACATTCCGTACCCCTTTATCGACAATCCCGACACCGGAAAGTACCGGCCCTTTCGTAAGCACGGGGCAAGGGGGATGGCCCAGCTCAGCGTCCACACAGCTGGCGTTCACATGCATGAACATCAATCATGTTCTTGACTGGTGTTCGACTCGTGGCTTAGCGTTTAGCCCGTCGCCGCCACGACGAAGCATCGAACCTCGACGAGGAGGACGGGAAATGCGTGTGCGGATCGCCGGCCGTCGTGACCACTCCGACGGCTTCGGACTCGCCGGCCCCTCGAGATTCGCGGAAGCGGCTCCCCGCCGCTGACGCGTCACGGACCGGGGACCCGCTCAGCCCGGCGGCGGGGGCGGGTCCCCACCTTTCTTGGCCGCAGCTCCGGCTCTCGGCGGCGGGGTGTCGGAGCTGCGGCCGAGGCTCTGCGGCACAGTGACGGGCATGGAGGAGCTCTACCCGCCGATCGGGCCGCGCGCCGAAGGTTTCCTGGACATCGGCGACGGACACCGGATCCGGTGCCAGGAGGCGGGAAACCCGGCCGGGAAGCCGGTCGTGGTGCTGCACGGCGGCCCCGGCAGCGGGATCGCCCCGATGTCCCGGCGGCACTTCGACCCGGCCGCCTACCGGATCCTCCAGTTCGACCAGCGCGGGTCCGGCGCGTCGACGCCGGGCGCGCACGACCTCACGGCGAACACCCTGTGGCACCTGGTCGCCGACATGGAGATCCTGCGCGACCGGCTCGGCATCGAACGCTGGCAGGTGTTCGGCGGCTCGTGGGGCGCGACGCTGGCCCTCGCGTACGCCGAGACGCACCCTTCGCGGGTCAGCGAAATCGTCCTGCGGGGCGTGTTCACGGTCCGGCAGAGCGAACTGGACTGGATCTACCGCGGCGGCGCCGCCCACCTGTTCCCGCGCGAGTGGGAGGCGTTCCTGGCCCCGCTCCCCGTGTCTCGCCGCGACGACCCGCTGGCGGCGTACGCCGAACTGCTCGACGACCCGGCCGAGGAGGTCCGGCACCGCGCGGCGGTGGCGTGGAGCACGTGGGAGGGCGCGACGGTTTCGGTGGTGCCGCAGGAGTCGTTCGTCCGCCAGTACGCGGACCCGGCGTTCGCGCTGACGTTCGCGCGGCTCGCGGTCCACTACTTCCGCCACGGCGCCTGGCTCGGCGACGGGCAGCTGATCCGCGACGCGGGCAAGCTCGCGGGCATCCCCGGGGTGATCGTCCAGGGCCGCTACGACACGGTGTGCCCGCCGGTCACGGCGTACGAGCTGCACCGGGCGTGGCCGGGTTCGGAGCTGAAGCTGCTCGAAGGCGCCGGGCACGCGGCGACGGACCCGGGCGTGCTGGCCGCGTTGCGGGCCGCGACGGATTCATTCCGCGAGTAGCACCGCGAACACCTGCTCGAGCTTGCGCCGCAGCACGGCTTCGCCCGCTTCCGCGAGCGCGGTGCTGCCGATGAGGGTGCGCATCAGCCAGAACCCGGCGATCACCGACAGGGCCAGCGCCGGACCGGCCGCCTCCTGCTCCGGAAGCAGTTCGGTCAGGTGCCGCTCGACGTGCCGTTCGATGCCCGCCCGCAGGATTTCGGCGGCACGTGGGTTGGCCGCCGAACGCAGGACCAGCAGGAACGGGTCGAGCCGCTCGGCTCCGGGGGCGGTCCGGCGCACGAGCGAGGCCGCGAGGTCGGCGGCGAGGGTCGCCGGGTCGCCGGTGAGCACGGTCCGCTCGGTCATCGCCGCGTCGACGACCTCGGCGAAGAGCCCTTCCTTCGACCCGAAGTAGCGGTTGACCAGCATCGCCGTGACGCCGGCGGATTCGGCGATCTCGCGCACGCCGACGCCGTCGTAGCCGGCCCGGGTGAACGCTTCGAGCGCGGACGCCAAGATCGCTTCCCGGGTCGCGGCGGCGTTGCGGGGTCTCATGTATACGAGTGTAGACTTGTCCTAAGTCTACAGGTGTATACCTCCACGGAAGGTGTTTCATGGATCTCGAAATCGCTGGTAAACGCGCTTTGGTCACCGGATCCAGCGCCGGGCTCGGCGAGGCGATCGCGCGGCTGCTGGCCGCGGAAGGCGCGGCTGTCGTCGTGCACGGCCGGAACGCGGCCCGCGCGGAGAAGGTGGCGGCGTCGATCGGCGCGGCCGGGGTCACCCTTGGCGATTTGTCGACCGACGCGGGCGCGGACGCGGTCGCGTCGGCCGCGGGTGACGTCGACATCCTGGTCAACAACGCCGGCGCGTACGACCACCTCGGGTGGGCCGACGCGACGCCGGCGGACTGGACCGCGATGTACGAGGCGAACGTCGTCTCGGCGGTCCGGCTGATCCACCGGTGCGTGCCGGGCATGCGCGAACGCGGCTGGGGCCGGGTGATCCAGATCGGCGGCGGCCTGGCGATCCAGCCACTGGCCATGCAGCCGCACTACACGGCGACGCTGGCCGCGCGGCACAACCTCGCGGTGTCACTGGCCCGGGACCTGGCGGGTACCGGCGTGACGTCGAACGTGGTCTCCCCCGGCGCGATCCTGGTCGACTCGGTGCGCGAACTGCTCACGGAAATCGCCCCGGCCCACGGCTGGGGCACGGAGTGGCAGGACATCGAGCGCGCGGCGGCCCGCAACCTGGTGCCCAACGACATCGGGCGCCTGGGCCGCCCCGAGGAGATCGCGGCGGCGGTCGGCTACCTGGTGAGCCCGGCAGCGGCGTACGTGAGCGGCGCGACGATCCGCGTCGACGGCGGCACGATCCGGTCGGTGCACTAGAGCCGGCCGCCCGAAGCCGTGTCGCCGGAAAGGCGTTGCGCCAGGTACACCGGGACCGTCGATGCCACGATCAGGACCGCCGCCACCACGTTCACGATCGGGGCCTGGTTCGGCCGGAACAGGTTGTCGTAGATCCAGATCGGCAGTGTCTCCATGCCCGTGCCCAGGGTGAACGTCGTCACGATGATCTCGTCGAACGACAGGGCGAACGCCAGCAGGCCGCCCGCCAGCAGGGCCGAGCGCAGCATCGGGAACGTCACCAGGCGGAACGTCGTGAAGCCCGTTGCGCCGAGGTCCATCGACGCCTCCTCGAGGTTGCCGCCCATCCGCCTCAGGCGTGCGACCACGTTGTTGAACACCACCACGATGCAGAAGGTCGCGTGCGCGATGATCGCCGTCAGCAGGCCGAGGTCGATGCCGAGGATCGTCCGGAACGCGTTGTTCAGCGCGATGCCCGTGACGATCCCCGGCAGCGCGATCGGCAGGATGATCAGCAGCGACACCGGGTTGCGGCCGAAGAACCGGTAGCGCTGCAACGCGAACGCCGCCATCGTGCCGAGGACCAGGGCGATCGCCGTCGCCGCCAGGCCCGCCTGCACGCTCGTCCACAGCGCGTGCAACGCCCCTTCGTTGGACGCCGCGCGGCTCCACCACTCCAGGGTGAACCGCGACGGCGGCCAGCCGAACGTCGTGTCCGCGTTGACCGAGTTGAGCAGCACCACCACCAGCGGGAAGTAGATCACCGCCAGGCCGAGCCCCAGCGCCGTCCACAACAGCTTGCGCATGCGCGCTCCTAGAGGTTGTCCAGCGCGCCGGTGCGGCGCACCGCGGCCAGGTACGCGAGCATGATCACGACCGGCACGGTCGCCACCGTCGCCGCGAACGGGAGGTTGTTGGCCGCGCCGATGTTGTCGTAGACGACGTTGCCGAGCATCTGGGACGTGCCGCCGACGATCTTCACCGCGATGTAGTCGCCCAGCGACAGCGAAAACGTGAAGATCGAGCCCGCCACGATCGCCGGGAACGTCAGCGGCAGGATCACCGAGCGGAACGTCCGGAACGAGCGGGCGCCGAGGTCGCCGGACGCGTCCACCAGGGAGTCCGGCAGCCGGTCGAGGCCCGCGTAGATCGGCAGGATCATGTACGGCAGCCAGAGGTACGACAGCGTCATGATCGTCGCCGTGACGCCGTAGCCGGGCGAAAGCCAGCTCAGGGCGCCGTTGCCGGACAGCATCGAGCGCCACGCGTACGCCTTCACCAGGTAGCTCGCCCACAGCGGGGTCATCACCGCGATCACGAGGATCCGCTGCGTGCGCGGCGAAGCCAGCTTGGCCATCGCGTAGGCCATCGGGAACGCGATGACCGCGTCGATCACCGTGACCAGCGCCGCGATCCCGACCGTGCGGAAGGTGATCGTGCGGTAGACGGCGTCGGTGAACAACGTCCTGAAGTTGTCCAGGGACCAGTCGATGACGACCTGGCCGGTGAAGGCGTCGGTGTGCCAGAACGCCGTGACGAACAGCGCGGCCAGCGCGCCCAGGTAGGCGAGGCCGAGCCAAAGCAGCGGCGCCGAGAGCAGGAAACCCAGGCGCAGCTTGGGTTTCCGGTAGAAGAAGGCCGAGAGCGCGGTCATGTCACCTTCCCGTCGGTGCAAGTTGTCGTGAGTGGTAAGGCGGGTTCTAACCCGCCTTACCACTCACGACGGGTCCGGACGCGGCGGGCGGAGTGGGGGGACACAGCCCGCCGCGTCCGGGGTCTGAGGGGTCAGCCCTTGATTTCGGTCCAGGCCTTCGTCCACTCGCCGTAGTCCTTGCACTTGACGTCCGTGCGGCCGTCGAGGCACTGCGGGATCGGCGTGGTCCAGTAGGCGATCTTCGCCGCGTACCCGGCGTCGCTGGCGTGGTAGGTGTCGCACAGCGTCTTGTCCGTCATCTCCGCGCACGCCTTGGTGTTCGCCGGCGCCTCGCCGAAGTACTCGGCGACCTGGGCGTTGACCTTCGGGCTGATGATGTAGTCGAGCCACCTGTACGCGCACGTCTTGTGCGCCGACTTCGCCGCGACCATCCAGGTGTCCGACCACCCGGTGGCACCTTCGCTCGGCACGGCGGCCTCGAGCGCCGCGCCTTCGCCCTTGGTCAGGTTGACCGTGACCTGCCAGGCGGTGCCGACGACGGCGTCGCCGTTCTTCAGCGCCTGCGACTCCTTGAGGTAGTCCGACCAGTACTCGGACACCAGCGGCCGCTGCTGCTTGAGCAGGTTCACCGCGGCGGTGAACTGCTTGTCGTCGAGGGCGTACGGGTTCTTGATGCCGAGGTCCGGCTGGTGCGCCATCAGGTACAGGGCGGCGTCGGCGAGGTAGATCGGCGAGTCGTAGGCGATCACCTTGCCCTTGTAGGGCGAGTTCGCGTCGAACATCACCGACCACGACGTCGGCGCCGGGGTCACCTTGTCGGTGCGCCAGGTCAGCAGGTTCGCGCCCCAGCCGTGCGGGATGCCGTACGCCGTCCCGTTCACGCTGTTCCACGACTTGCCCTTGAGGAACGGCTGGACGTCGTTGTAGTTCGGCACGAGGTCGGTGTTCACCGGCTCGGCGTCCCCGGAGGCGACGAGCCGCAGCGACGCGTCACCCGAGGCCGACACGACGTCGTACTGGCCGGTCTTCATCAGCGTCACGGCCTCGTCGGACGTGCCGAACGGCTTGACGTTCACCTTGCAGCCGGTCTGCTGCTCGAACGGCGTCACCCAGTTGACCTTCGGGTCGTTCGAGCCGTTCTCCGCGTACCCCGGCCAGGCCAGGACGTTCAGCTGCCCTTCCGGCTGCCCGAGCGCCTTCAGCGCTTCGAGCTTCGGCGGCGTGAAGCCCTGCGCGCCCGGCGGCGCGGCGGAGTTCGAGCCGGACGTGCCACATGCAGCCAACAGCAGGCTGGCGCCGAGGATCCCGGCGAGCCGCGTCTTCCTGTTCTTCATGGCAACCCTTCTGGGAACTACTGGACCTGGAAGCTGTGTTCGCCGCGCCAGCTCAAGCGGACGCGCCCGTCGGCGAAAACCGCGTCGCCGGTGTTCTGCCGGACGACCGAAAGCTGTCCCCCCGCGTCGAGCGCGACGGCGTACCGCACGGTGGCCCCGGCGTAGACGACGTCGGTGACCGTGCCGGTCGCGCTGGTGTCCCCGGCCGCGGCGGGTTCGGACAGCTCGCCGTCGATGCGGATCTTCTCCGGCCGGATGCTGAACAGCCCCGGCCGGCCGATGACGGTCTCCGCGCCGCGGCCGCCCAGCAGGTTCGATGTGCCGACGAACCCGGCGACGAACGCGCTCGCGGGCCGTTCGTAGACCTCCTCGGGCGGCCCGACCTGCTCGATCTTGCCGTCGTTGAACACCGCGATCCGGTCGCTCATGGTGAGCGCTTCGTCCTGGTCGTGGGTGACGAAGACGAACGTGATGCCGACGTCGCGCTGGATCTGCTTGAGCTCCAGCTGCATCGCCTGGCGCAGCTTGAGGTCGAGCGCGCCGAGCGGCTCGTCGAGCAGCAGCACCTGGGGCCGGTTGACCAGCGCGCGAGCGAGGGCGACGCGCTGGCGCTGGCCGCCGGACAGCTGCGTGGGCTTGCGCGAGCCGTAGTCCTCCAGCCGCACGGTCTTCAACGCCTCGAGCGCGCGCTCCCGGCGTTCGTGCTTCGGCACGCGCTTGACGCGCAGGCCGTACTCGACGTTCTGCTGCACCGACATGTGCGGGAACAGCGCGTAGTCCTGGAACACCGTGTTGACGTCCCGCTCGAACGGCGCGAGCCGGCTGACGTCGTGGCCGTCGAGCTCGATCGTGCCCTCGGTGGGCAGCTCGAACCCGGCGATCATCCGCAGCACTGTCGTCTTGCCGGAGCCGGACGGGCCGAGCATCGAGAAGAACTCGCCGCGCGGGATGTCGAGGTCGACGCCGTCGACCGCGTGGACGTCGCCGAAGTGCTTGCGCAGCCCGGAAAGCCGGATCGCCGGGCGCGTGCTTTCCGGCGCCGCGGGCTCTTCCCGGGTCCCGGACGGGGCTTGGTTCGGCGATTGGTTGGGCACGGCCAGCCTCACAGAGCGCTCATCACGTGCTTGACGCGCGTGTAGTCCTCGAGGCCGTAGAGGGAGAGGTCCTTGCCGTAGCCGGACTTCTTGAACCCGCCGTGCGGCATCTCGGCGACCAGGGGGATGTGCGTGTTGATCCAGACGCAGCCGAAGTCGAGCTTCGCGGCGGCGCGCATCGCGCGCTGGTGGTCGCGGGTCCAGACCGAGGACGCGAGGGCGTACTGGACGCCGTTCGCCAGCTTCAGGGCTTCGGCTTCGCCGGAGAACCGCTGGACGGTGATGACCGGGCCGAAGATCTCGTTCTGGATGGCTTCGTCGTCCTGCCGGAGCCCGGAGACGACGGTCGCCTCGTAGAAGTAGCCTTCGTCGCCGGCGCGGTGTCCTCCACAGTGGACGGTCGCGTGCGCGGGCAGCCGGTCGATGAAACCGGCCACCTTTTCGAGCTGGGCGGCGTTGTTCAGCGGGCCGTAGGCGACGTCTTCGTCGTCCGGCTTGCCGGTCCTGGTGTGCTGGGCCTGCCGGGTGAGCGCGGCGACGAAGGTGTCGTGCACGTCGTCGGCGACCAGCACGCGCGTGGCGGCCGTGCAGTCCTGGCCCGCGTTGAAGTACCCCGCGACGGCGATGGCCTCGGCGGCGGCTTCGAGGTCGGCGTCGGCGAAGACGATGACCGGCGCCTTGCCGCCGAGCTCGAGGTGCACGCGCTTGACGTCGTTGGCAGCGGACTTCGCGACCTCGATGCCGGCCCGGACCGAGCCGGTGATCGACACCATGGCCGGGATGTCGTGCTCGACCAGCGCGCGGCCGGTGTCGCGGTCGCCGCAGACCACGTTGAACACGCCGGGCGGGAAGAACTCGCCGGCGATCTCGGCCAGCAGCAGCGTGGACGCCGGGGTGGTGTCGGACGGCTTGAGCACGACCGTGTTGCCGGCCGCGAGCGCGGGCGCGATCTTCCAGATGGCCATCAGCAGCGGGTAGTTCCACGGCGTGACCTGCGCGCAGACGCCGACGGGTTCGCGGCGCACGAAGGACGTGTGGCCTTCCAGGTACTCGCCCGCGGCCCGGCCTTCGAGCACGCGCGCGGCCCCGGCGAAGAAGCGGACCTGATCGAGGACCATCGGGATTTCTTCGGCCATGGTGAGCGCGATCGGCTTGCCGGTGTTGGCGGACTCGGCCCGGACCAGCTCCTCCGCGCGGGCTTCGAGGGCGTCGGCGAGCTTGAGCAGCGCGAGCTGGCGCTGGGCGGGGGTCGTCTCCCGCCAGGTCTCGAACGCGGTCGCGGCGACCTGCAGCGCGTTGTCGACGTCTTCGGGCCCGGCGATCGGGGCGGTGCAGTAGGGGCGCCCGGTGACCGGGTCGATGATCTCCGCGGTCCGGCCCGACTTGGACTCGACGTACGCGCCGCCGACGTAGTGCTTCAGCTCCTGCACGGTGACTCCTCGGTGCTGGCGGGAGCTAAAACATATAAGTCCATATGTAATAGGACAAGAGGATCAGGCAAGATTGGTGCGAACGGGTAGTCCGGCGAAGGGGCACGATGCGCAAGGGCATGTCGCACAGCGCGCGATCCGCCATGTTCGCGCCGCTCGGCCAGGTCGGCCGGGCGGAAGCGGTGGCGGCTCGGCTGGTCGACGCCATCACGCTCGGCCTGCTGGCCGACGAAGAGCAGCTGCCCAGCGAGGCCGACCTGGCCGCCCAGTTCGGCGTCTCGACCGTGACGGTCCGGGAGGCGCTGGTGGCGCTGCGGCAGCAGGGCCTGGTCGAGACGCGCCGGGGCCGCAGCGGCGGCAGCTTCGTCCGCGCGCCGGCCAACCCGCCGCCGGACGCCTGGCGCGCGCGGCTGGCCGAGGTGTCGCTGTCGGACCTGCGGGACGTAGGCGACCACTACCTGGCGATCGCCGGGGCCGCCGCGAAGCTCGCCGCCGAGCGCAGCTCCCCCGAAGACGTCGCCCGGCTGCGGCTGGCAGCCGACGACCTCCGCACGGCCCACGGCATCGACTTCACCCGGGCCGAGCGGCAGTTCCACCTGGAGGTCGCGGCGGCCGCGCAGTCGCCGCGGCTCACGCACGAAGAGGTCCACCTGCAGAGCGAACTCGGCGGGCTGCTGTGGTTGCCGCTCGGGCCGGCGACGCCTTCGTGCGAGGAACACGCGGCGATCACCAAGGCGATTTCCGCCGCGGACGGCGAACTGGCCCGCAAACTCACGGAGGAGCACCTGCTGGCCGCGCTCGACCGGCTCGCGGACGTTCACCTCGACTTGCTCGCCCCGTAAACTCCGGCACAATCCGCGCATCGAGGTGAGCACCGTGAACGACACCCGCACGCTGGCCGGCGACGAGGTCGTCGAGCAGGTCTCGGCGTTGGTGGAAGGGGTCTTCGGCCGGCTGAAGCCGTTGCTGGCGGCGGCCGAGTCGGTACTGGCGGACGCCCCGGCCGCGGCCGCGCTGCACCGGATCCGGCCGCAGGTCACCGAGGCGCTCGGCGGCCTGATCATCGGCGCGGGCTTCGTCAGCGCGCCGCACGTGCTCGCCGATTCGGAGTTCGGCTTCGAGTGGTGGACGGCCGGGTCTCCCCCGGCCCAGCTGTTCATCAGCCTCGACCCGGCGAGCGAGAACTTCCTGGACTACACGCGCCAGTCGTGGTTCACCGTCCCGCGCGACACCGGGCGGCGGCACATCAACGGCCCTTACGTCGACTACCTGTGCACCGACGAGTACACGCTGACGTTCACGATCCCGGTGTTCCGCTCCGGCGCCTTCGCAGGCGTAGTGGGCGCGGACGTCTACGTGCGCGAGTTCGAGCGGGCGGTCCGGCCGCGGTTGCGTGCGCTGGGGCGCGGGGCGGCGCTGCTGAACGCGCAGGGCCGGGTGATCGTGTCCAACAGCGTCCGGCAGCCGACGGGGTCCCTGGTGCGCGAGGCCGACGTCCCGGCGTGGTGGTCGGCGGGCGCGGAGCCGGGCCCCGGCCTGCGGCGCTGCGGGGACTCGCCGATCGTGCTGGTGACCGGGGCCTGAGAAGTGCCCGGACGTGACTGGCGGGTGCTGCTGCTGGGCGGCGCGTCCGGCACCGGCAAGAGCCGGGTCGCTTATCCGCTGGCGCGGCGGTACGGGGTCCCGATCGTCGAGGTGGACGACCTGGTCCTCGCCGTGCAGCGGATGACCACCCCGGAGCAGCAACCGCTGCTGCACCACTGGGACACCCACCCGGACGCCGGCCGCCTGCCCGTCTCGCGCGTCGTCGAGCTGCAGGCGGCGATCGCCGAGGCGCTGCAGCCGGCGTTGGAGGCGGTGATCGGCAACCACCTGGAGACCGATACCCCGGTCGTCATCGAGGGCGACTACCTGCTGCCCGCGCTGGCCGCACAGGACTCGTTCGACGGCCAGGCGGCCGAGGGCCGCGTCCGCGCGGTGTTCCTGCACGAGCCCGACCCCGCTCAGCTGGTAGCCAACTACCTTGAGCGTGAACCACACGAAGGCGAGCAGCGAAGCCGGGCCGAGGCCAGCGCCCGCTACGGCGACTGGCTGGCGGCGCGGGCCGTCGAACAGGGCATCCCGGTGGTTCCCGCGCGACCGTGGGCCACCACGCTGAGCCGGGCCTTGCTGGACCTAGGTCTGCAGCGCGACCCAGAGCTCCGCGCGGACGCCCGGTGAGTCCAGGTCGCGGCCCAGCAGCTCCTGCGCCTTGGTGATCCGGTTCCGCAGGGTGTGCCGGTGGACGCCGAGGCGCGCCGCGGCGACGTCCCAGTGGCCGTGGTGCTCCAGCCAGCAGCGCAGCGACGTCTCCAGGTCGCCGCGGCCCGTCTCGTCGTGGCGGCGCAGCGGGGCCAGCAGGTTCTCGCCGTAGATGTGGGCCACCACCGGGTCGATGAGGGACAGCAGGCCGCGCGCCGAGTGCTCGGCCGCCGACACCAGGGCCTTGCCCTCGGCCTCCGCCACCCGGCACGCCAGTTCCGCCTGTTCCAGCCCGGCCGCGAAGCCCGCCGCGGTCACCGGGCCGGCCAGGCCCCCGTGCAGGCCGCCGACCCGCAGCGCCGCGTCCGTCACGACGTCGGCGGCGCCGATCGCGACCACCGTCGAGCCGTGCCGCGCGGCGAAAACCGGCTCGTTTTCCAGCGCGCCGAGCAGCTTGCGCCGCGCGGCCGGCGGGCCGGCGAACACCAGCACCGACCACGGCGCGGCCGGCGCCTCGGCCCCGGAAGCGGCGAGCACCCGCAGCGCCAGCTCGGCCTGGCCGCCCACCAGCAGCTCCAGCAGCCCGGTCCGCAACGCCTCCCGCGCCGCCGCTTGCGCGCGATCCTGTTCCAGCGCCAGGGAAAGCACCGAAACCGCCGTGTTGACGATGTGCCGTCCCGCCGTGTCGAGTGCCGCGCCGACGGCGAGCACCCGGCGTGCGCCGGTGTCGAGGGTCTGCAGCACGACCTCCTGCCCCTCCAGCGCGACGACTCGCGTGCCGGTGCGAAGGCGCTCCAGCTCTTCGCGCAGCGAAGGGCCGTACGCGCGCGCACTCGCCGGAGCTGCTTCGCTGACGGTTGTCCGGTCGAAGAGCAGCACCCAGCCGTCGACCAGCTTCGCCAGCTTGCGCAGCACCCCCGCCGGGCCGCTCCGGCCGACCGCCGTGCGGGTCAGCTCCTGCTGCGCGCGGCCGATCCGGACCGTCGTCGCGTACTCGTCGGCCGCCACCGCCCGCGAAACCGCCCGGGTGATCGCGATGAACGGCGTCTCGCGCGGAACCTCCAGCACCGGCAGCCCGACCTCGCCCGCCGTCGCCACGAGTGAGCGTGGCACGAACTCGTGGCTCAGGCCGACGCCGAAGCCGAGGGCCGCCACCCCGGTGCCGACCAGGCGGCGCACGTAGGCCGGCGACGTCTCTTCGTCCAGGGCCAGGCCGGTGGTGAGCAGCAGCTCGCCGCCCTCGAGGAACGCCTGCGGGTCGGTCAGCTCGGTCGGGTGGACCCAGCCGATCGGGCGGTCCAGGAGGTCGTCGCCGGTCAGCACCCGCAGCCCGAGCGGGCGCTCGGCGGCCAGGCCGGCCAGGGTGAGTGCCATAACGGCCAATCGTACGCGCCGAAATGGACAGAACGGCCAGCTGACGACGGTCGCCGCGGGATTCATCCTGAGGACGTCCACCGACTTCCCAGGAGCACGCCGTGACCGCAAGCACCACCGCCGGGCCGCAGGCCCCGGCACCCCGGCAGCGCAGGCTGCGCACCGAGATCCCCGGCCCGCTCTCGCGCGAGCTGCAGGAGCGGCGCGTCGCCGCCGTCGCCGCCGGGGTCAGCTCGGTGCTGCCCGTCTTCGTCACCTCCGCCAGCGGCGGCCTGCTCACCGACGCCGACGGCAACGTCCTGATCGACTTCGGCTCCGGCATCGCGGTGACCAACGTCGGGCACTCCGCACCGGCCGTCGTCGACCGCGTCCGCAAGCAGGCGTGCTGGTTCACCCACACGTGTTTCATGGTCACGCCGTACGAGGGGTACGTCGAGGTCTGCGAAGCACTGGCCGAGCTGACGCCGGGCGACCACGCGAAGAAGTCGGTGCTGTTCAACTCCGGCGCCGAAGCCGTCGAGAACGCCGTGAAGATCGCGCGGGTGGCGACCGGGCGCCAGGCCGTCGTCGTGTTCGACCACGCCTACCACGGCCGCACCAACCTCACGATGGGCATGACCGCGAAGTCCGTGCCCTACAAGCACGGCTTCGGGCCGTTCGCGCCCGAGGTCTACCGCGTGCCGGGCTCGTACCCGTTCCGCGACGGCCTGTCCGGCCCCGAAGCGGCCGCGCTGGCCATCGACCGGATCGAGAAGCAGATCGGCGGCGATCAGGTGGCGGCGGTCGTCTTGGAGCCCATCCAGGGCGAGGGCGGCTTCATCGAGCCCGCGCGGGGCTTCCTGCCCGCGATTTCGGCGTGGTGCCGCGAAAACGGCGTCGTGTTCGTCGCGGACGAGGTCCAGACAGGCTTCTGCCGCACCGGGTCCTGGTTCGCCTCGGCCGACGAGGACGTGGTGCCGGACCTGATCGCGACGGCCAAGGGCATCGCGGGCGGGCTGCCGCTGTCCGCCGTCACCGGCCGCGCTTCCCTGCTGGACGCGGTGCCACCGGGCGGCCTCGGCGGCACGTACGGCGGCAACCCGATCGCCTGCGCCGCGGCGCTGGGCTCGATCGAGACGATGAAGAACGAGGACCTCGCGGCGTCGGCCAAGCGCGTCGAAGGTGTCGTCCTGCCCCGGCTGCGGGCGCTGGCCGCCGAGACCGGCGTGATCGGCGACGTCCGCGGGCGCGGCGCGATGCTGGCCGCGGAGTTCGTCCGGCCGGGCACCGCGGAACCGGACGCCGACCTGACCAAGCGCGTCGCGGCGGCCTGCCACCGGGCCGGCGTGGTCGTGCTGACCTGCGGCACCTACGGCAACGTCGTCCGGCTGCTGCCGCCGCTGTCCCTGTCCAACGACCTGCTCGACGAGGGCCTCTCGGTCCTCGAGCACGCTGTCCGCACGGAGGCCCGCGCATGACCTTCCCGTTCTGGATCGCCGGCAAGCCGGTGACCGCCGGTGCGACGGCCGTCGTCCACCACCCGTTCGACGGCTCGTCCGCCGGGTCGCACTTCGTCCCGTCGGCGGCGGACGTCGAAGCCGCGGTCCAGGCCGCGGCCGACGTCGCCGCCGAGTTCGCCACGCTGCCCGCGCACGTCCGTGCCGGTGCGCTGGACCACGTGTCCCGTTCCCTGGGTGAGCGGTCCGAAGAGATCGCCGCGTTGATCACGGCGGAGTCGGGCAAGCCCCTGAAGTGGGCCCGCGGCGAGGTGGGGCGCGCGGTGTCGACGTTCCGCTGGGCGGCGGAGGAGGCCCGCCGGTTCTCGGGCGAACTGCAGCGCCTGGACACGGACGCGGGCGGCACCGGACGGCTGGCCCTGGTCCGGCGCGTGCCGCGCGGGCCGGTGCTGGGCATCACGCCGTTCAACTTCCCGCTGAACCTGGTGGCGCACAAGGTGGCCCCGGCGATCGCGGCAGGCGCCCCGATCGTGCTCAAGCCCGCGCCGGCGACCCCGCTGACGGCGTTGCTGCTGGGCGAGATCCTGGCCGCGACGGACCTCCCGGCGGGCTCGTGGTCGATCCTGCCGGTGGACAACGAGACGTCGTCGCAGCTGGTCGAGGACCCGCGGCTGCCGGTGGTGTCGTTCACGGGTTCGGTCCCGGTGGGCTGGGCGATCCGCGACCGCGTGCCCCGCAAGCACGTGGCACTGGAACTGGGCGGCAACGCGGCGGTCCTGGTCTGTCCGGATTGGCCGGACCTGGACTTCGCGGCCCAGCGCATCGCGACGTTCGCGATGTACCAGGCGGGGCAGTCGTGCATCTCGGTGCAGCGGGTGTACGTCCACGACTCCGTTTACGACGCTCTGACCGAGAAGGTCCTTTCCCAGGTCCGCGCGCTGGGGGTGGGCGATCCGCGTGCTGACGGTGTCGACGTCGGGCCGCTGATCAACCTCGACGCGGCTTCCCGGGTTGCCGCTTGGGTTTCCGAGGCGGTTTCGTCGGGCGCGACGCTGCTCACCGGCGGCGGTCAGTCGGGGGCGACGGTGGAGCCGACGGTGCTCGCGGACGTGCCCGAGGACGCGTCGGTGATGGCGGAGGAGGTGTTCGGGCCGGTGGTTTCGCTGGTCCGGGTGTCCTCGGTGGCGGAGGGGGTCGAGCGGATCAACGCGTCCCGGTTCGGGCTGCAGGCGGGCGTGTTCACGCGCGATCTGCCGACGGCGTTCGAGGTGTCAGCGGCCTTGCAGGTGGGGGGCGTGATCGTGGGTGACGTGCCGAGCTTCCGCGCGGACCAGATGCCGTACGGCGGGGTGAAGGACTCGGGCGTGGGCCGTGAAGGCCCCGCGGCGGCGATGGCGGACTTCACGGAGGAGCGGGTAACGGTCCTGACGGGTCTGACGCTGTAAGCCGTGTGAGACCGCTGATCCTGCTCGACGTGGACGGCCCGCTGAGCCCGTGGGCGGCCCCGCGCCAGGCGAAGCCTGCCGGCTACGTCGAGCAGTCGCTGCGGCTCTCCCGGTGGAGCCGCAGGCGGCTGCGGATCTGGCTGAACCCCGCGCACGGACCCGCGCTGCTCGCGAACCGACTCGCCGACCGGCCCTCAGAGCCCGGCCAGCACGGCGGTGAGAGCCTCGTGCGCCTCGACGAGGGACGGGCCGTACCACGTGAGGTACCGCCCCGAGACCAGGACGTACCGCGCCTCCGGGAAGTGGTCCGGGCCGTCCTCCTCGGTGAACACGTACGGCTCGTCCGGCAGCACCAGCAGGTCCGCGTCCGCCGCGAACCGGGCCCGCAGTTCCTCCACGTCCGGGCGCGGGTAGCGCTCCTCCGCCGTCGCGTACGCGTTCGCCACGCCCAGCCGGCGCAGGACTTCCCCCGCGAACGTGTCGCGGCCCAGCACTATCCACGGCTTGCGCCACACCGGCACCACCGCGTGGAACCGGACCGGCCGGGTCTCGCGCCAGACCTCCTCCGCCGTGACCAGCCACTCCGGCTCGTCCAGTTCGTACGCCTGCGTCAGGATCCGCCGCAATGACCCCAGCGCCGCCGGGACCGTCGCCGCCGCGGCCATCACCCAGACCGGGATTCCGTTGGCGCGCAGGCGTTCCACGTCCTCCGGGCGGTTCTCCTCCGCGTTGGCCAGCACCAGGTCCGGCGCCAGGTCGAGCACCCGGTCCAGCTTCGGGTACTTCGAGCCACCCACCCGTGTGACGTCCAAAGTGGACGGATGGGTGCAGTAGTCCGTCGCGCCGGCGAGGCGGCCGGGTGCGCTGACCTCGACCGCTTCGGTCAGTGACGGCACCAGGGACACGACTCGGGAAGCCGGGCCGCGCACCGGCACCGGTTCTCCGAGGTCGTCGACGAGGTACGTCATGCGCGCTCGAACGACACCTTCCGCTTCTCGACGTCGACCGCGGTGAGCCGGACCGCGATCCGCTCGCCCGCGGTCAGCCGCTCCCCCGCGCACTTCGCCATCACCGTCGGGTCCTCGACCAGGATCTCCGCCTTGTTCTCGTCCGCGCGCAGCACCACCGCGCTGAACTCGCCGCCGACGTGCTCAGCCAGCACCCACGCCTCGACCTGGTCGATGCACGCCCGTTCGACCTTCGCGGCCAGCGCGTCCGACGCGCTCATCCGCTCCGGGACGTCCGCCAGCGCCGCCCGCACCCACGCCGGGACCTCGCGGCCGGCCGAGACGGCGAGGCAGATCTCCGTGGCGAACCGGTCGACCAGCCGCCGGATCGGCGCCGTGACGTGCGCGTACGCGCCGCCGATGCCCGCGTGCGTCGTCAGCGACGGCAGCTCGCCGTCGAACGCCGTGTAGCCCGCGCCGCGCAGCAGCCGGGTCGTGTCGGCGTAGAGGGCCATCGACGCCGGCTGGCCCGGGTCCAATCGGGACAGGAACTCCGACACGGTCGCTCCCGGCGCCCAGGCGATGCCCAGCGCTTCGGCCGAGCGGCGCAGCCAGTCGACGGCCTCCGGTTCCGGGTCGGGCAACGTCCGGAGGACGCCGATCCGCGCGTCGAGCATGATCCGCGCCGCGGCCATCCCGGTGAGCAGCGAAATCTCGGCGTTCCACGCGTCGACGGCGGTGCGCGGGCGGCGGGCGAGCACCCAGCCGCCGTCCGGGTCGCCGGTGATCTCCTGCTCCGGCAGCTGCAGCTCGACCGCGCCGCGCCGGACGGCCAGCTCGCGCCGCCGCCGTCCCAGCTCCGGCAGCGCGGCCACCGACGGGTGCGGGTTCCCGGCGTCGAGCGCGGCCTGCACCGTCTCGTAGTCGAACTGCTCGGTGGACCGGACCAGCGCGCGGCGGACGCGGGTGGCGGTCGGCTCGCCGGCGTCGTCGGTCTCGATGGTCCAGAGCACCGCGGGCCGGACCTCGCCGGGCAGCAGGCTCGCCGCGCCTTCGGAGAGCACCGGCGGGTGCAGCGGGACGTTGCCGTCGGGCAGGTAGAGCGTCTGCCCGCGCAGGCGGGATTCGCGGTCGAGCGCGCCGCCGGGCGGGACGAACGCGGCGAGGTCGGCGATGGCGTAGTGCACGCGGAAGCCGTGCGCGGTCTTCTCGACGACCATCGCCTGGTCGAGGTCCTTGGACCCGGGCGGGTCGATGGTGACGAAGGGAAGGTCCGTCGCGTCCTCGCGGGGGCCCGCGCTGGCGAGCGGGTCGAGGACCGCCGCCTCCGCCTCGGCCAGCACCTCGGGCCCGAACGACTCCGGCAGCGAAAACTCGGCACGCAGGGGGCCGAAGTCCCCGCCCGCCGAGTGTGTCCTGATCACGAGGGGAGGCACCCCCCAACCCTAACCCGCTCCGGGCCCGGAGATCGCCCGATCGGGCGCGGGCCGGTCGGGTGTACGTTGCGCGGGTAAAATGAAAACCGTCTTCATTGCCAGAAAGGTCTCTCCTGTGAAGATCGCGTTCGTCGGCAAGGGCGGCAGCGGCAAGACCACGTTGTCGTCGCTGTTCGTCGCGTACCTCGCCGACGCCGGGCTGCCGGTGCTGGCCATCGACGCCGACATCAACCAGCACCTCGCGGTGGCGCTCGGCGCGACCGAGGAGGAAGCGCTCGCCTGGCCGACGCTCGGCGACAACATGGCCCTGATCAAGGACTACCTGCGGGGCGACAACCCGCGGATCCCCGACCCGGCGTCGATGATCAAGACGACCCCACCGGGCCGCGGGTCGCGGCTGGTCCGGCCGTTCGAGGACAACCCGGTGTTCTCGGCGTGCTTCCGGCAGCTGGGCGGGGTCCGGCTCGGCGTCACGGGGCAGTTCGACGAGGACGACCTCGGCGTCAAGTGCTACCACTCGAAGGTGGGGGCGGCGGAGCTGCTGCTGAACCACCTGGTGGACGTCGAGGGCGAGTACGTCGTAATGGACATGACGGCGGGCGCGGACGCGTTCGCTTCGGGGCTGTTCACCCGGTTCGACGTGACGTTCCTGGTGTGCGAGCCGACGGTCCGGAGTGTGGGGGTGTACCGCCAGTACGCGGACCACGCACGCGACTACGGCGTGCGGCTGGTGGTGGTCGGCAACAAGGTGACGGACGCGGAGGACGTCGAGTTCCTGCAGGACCAGGTCGGCTCCGCGTTGCTGGGGTGGATTTCGGCATCGGGGCACGTGCGCGCGGCGGAGCGCGGCACGGCCCGGCCGATCGCCGAGCTCGAGCCGCGCAACCTCTCGACGCTGCGTTCGATGCTGGTGACGGTGGACGCGGAGCAGCGCGACTGGGCGCGCTACCAGCGCCAGGCGGTCGAGTTCCACCTGCGGAACGCCCGCGCCTGGGCGGGCGCCGACCTCGCGTCGCAGGTGGACCCGGAGTTCGTGCCGGGCCCGCAGCCGGTGGTCTAGTCGTCGTCCTCGGCATCGGCCCGCCGGGTGCGCTCACGAGCGATCTCGAGAGCGCGCCGGGCGGTGGCCTCGTCCGGGTAGGGGCCGAGCAGGTCGATGCCGCGGCTGCGTTCGAGGTGCTCGACCTCGTGGGTGCGGGTGTTGTAGTACCACCCCGGGTCCGGGTTCGGGTCTTTGGCCATGGTCCAAGGTTCGCATCCCCGGGCCGGTTTTTCAGCGCTTGTACCGGTACGGGATCTCGGTCGGCTGCCCGGTGGGGCCGAAGTCCTGCGGTTCTTCGGGATCGGGCTGTTCAGGGAACTCGTCGAACCAGCCACGCGGAGTACCGCGGGGCGGGGTCTCGGGCTCCTGCCGGGTGGGTTGCGGAAGCGGGGTGTCCCGCCCGGGGAAGACGGGCCGGGCGTTCGGCGCGGGCGGAACGGGCGGCATGGTGCCGGGGCCGGGGAAGACCGGCCGTGCCGGGGCGGCGTGGCGGGCGGGGAAGGGTTGGGGGGTGGACTCCGGGCCGGGGAAGACGGGCTTGGGAGGTCCTGGCGGGGTGGTTTCCCGGGGCGGGTTCGAAGCCGGGCCTTGGGGGGTGATGCCCTGCGGTGGACCGATCTCTTGGGCTGGTGCAGTGGGGGCCTGCAGATCGGGCGTGCCCCAGGGGGGCCGGGGCAGCTGGGAACCGACCACCGGAGGGGGCGCTACCGGCGGGGGTGGCGCGGCGGTCGGCTGCGGTGCGGCGGTCGGGGCAGGCTGGGGCTCGGGCGCCGCTGGTGCGGTCGGCTGCTGTTCCGCCGCTGGGGGCACGGGAGCCTCAGGCTGGGGCGCGTTCCCGGCCACGAAGGCGGTGGAGGTCGGTGCCTCAGGTTCGTTGGAGGGCACCGGTTCGGTGGCTTCCAGGCGGGCAGCATTCCATGCTCCGGATCCAGCCGGAGGACGATGTTCCGACCGGCCGAAGTCCTGGGGTGCCGGTTCGTGCAGGCTGGCAGCGGCAGCCGGGTGACCAGCCGCCGTCGAGGGCTCGACCGGAGCAGCGGGCTGCGGCCGGTCCAAGTTCTGGGGTGCCGGTTCAGGCAGGCCGGCAGCCGCTGGCTGACCCACCTCCATCGGCGGGGGCTCGACCGGTGCGGCGGGCTGCGGCCGGTCGAGGTTCTGGGGCGCCGGTTCAGGCAGGCTGGCAGCCGCTGGCTGACTCGCCTCCATCGGCGGGGGCTCAACCGGTGCGGCGGGCTGCGGCCGGTCGAGATTCTGGGGCGCCGGTTCGGGCGGGGCCTCCGGCCCGCCCGTCTCGCTCGAGACCCCTTCAACCGCCGCGGTTACCTCTGGCTGCGCCGCGTGCTTGGGCGCCGGTTCAGCCGGGGCGGCAGCCTGCGGCTGCCCCACCTCACCTGGCGCCCGCTCCCCTGCCGGTACGGCCGCCTCCGGCGGCCTCGTGTCCTGCGGCACCGGCTCGGCCGGTGCGGAGGTCGCAGCCTCCGAATGGCTTGCCTCGCTCGGTGCCGCTTCAACCGCAGCTCCCGCGGCCACCTCGACCGCTGCTGGAGCCTCCGGCGGGTCCTGCCTCACAGGACCGGCCGAGGCGGCGACCTCCGGCCGGCTCACCTCCACCGGCACCGGTTCAACCGCAGCCGATGCGGCAGCCTCCGGCGCCCTCACCTCCGGCGACACCGGCTCGGCCGGTGCCGGGGCAGGCTCCAAATGACTTGCCTCGCTCGGTGCCGCTGCGGGGGCCTCCGGCGGGTCCTGCCTCACGGAACCGGCCGAGGCCGCAGCCTCCGACCGGCTCACCTCCACCGGCGCTGGTTCAACCGGCGCCGGTTCAGCAGCCGCCGACTGCCGTGCCGATTCCGGCGAGGCAGCAACATCCGGCCGACTCGTCCGCGCCGGTTCGACAGCATCCGGCCGATCCAACGGCGCCGGTTCGACTACCTCCGGCCGGCTCACCGGCGCCGGTTCGAGCGCAGCCTCCGCCCCACCACCGTTCCGCGCCACGTCAGCCCCGGGCCGGCTCACCTCGGCCGGCCCGCCACCCGCCGAAACTCCCCGGCCCCCCGAAGCCCCTGGCCTCTCCCCCCGAGCCGGCTCGGGAATCGGCGCAGGCGACCCGGCAGCCGCATGGCGAGGGGACGGTGCCCGTACCTCCGGCTCCGCACCCCGCCCCTCCGCTGGACGGCCCCAACCAGGCGGCGGCTGCTCCGGTGTCCCCGGCACCGACGGCGCCGGTGGCGGCTGGGGCACGGTACGCCACACCGGGGCCGGCCCGATGTTCATCGGGGCCGGGGCCTGGCCCGACGGAGCCGCCGTCGGTGGGGCCGGCCTGGCCCCTGGCCTCGGGATCGGGTCCAGGCATGACACCAGCACCGACGTGTTCTCCGGGTCCTCCACCTTCCGGCCGCTTCGCTCGCGGTAGACCATCTCGCCGTCGGCGTCCATCTCCACCAGGTAGCCCGCCTCCGCGAGCTGCTCCTCGTCGAGGTCCGCCAGCTTCTCGTACCGCGATGGCACCACCCGGTAGATCGGCCAGGCCAGCGAAGCGTGCTCCGCGTGGAACTGGGCCAGCAACGCCGCCATCTGGTGCTGCCACGGCAGCGACATGCCCTCCGCCAGCGACCGCGGGAGCACCACGTACCCCGCGTCGACGCCCGGGTAGCCCTGGCTCAGCTGGTCGGCCAGCGGGGTGCTGGACACGGGACGAGCCGACTGCCGGGGCGGCTGGGGTGCGCCGAACAGCGCCGCCGGGTCTCGGGGCTCGCCCGCTCCGGACTTGCCTCGCCTGCCGAATTTGCGTCCCACGTGCTCATCCTCTGCCAGTACGCGGCCACCTGCTCGTGGAAGCGCCGCGACGTCGGGTGAATCGGCCGGTCGGTGTCAGGGCCTTCTCGACCCCATGCTAAACGCCGGGGCGGACCGCCTGCGGCACCAGTTCACGCTCGTCGAACGAGAACGCCCGCGTGTGCACCGGCACACCCGTCTGCTGCGCTTCGACGACCTTGCCGTCGCCCAGGTACATCATCACGTGGTGGATGGACGACGGGTCCGACGGATCGGTGGCGAGGAACAGCAGGTCACCGGGCTGCGCCTCCCGCACCGGCAGCAACGCGCCGGCGTGGTACTGGTCGCGTGAGACGCGCGGCAGAATGATCCCCGCCGACTCGTACGCCCGGAGCATCAGCCCCGAACAGTCGTACGAGTCCGGGCCTGTGGCACCCCACACATACGGCTTACCCTGCTCGCCCAGCGCGAAACCGATCGCCTTCCCGGCGGCCTGGCTGGGCGGCAGCAGCGCCCCCATGCCGGTCCCGCAGGCGACGACGTCGACGACCTGGCCGACCTTCTCCACCAGGGTCGCCGCCATCGGCTCCCACTTGTGGTAGCGGTCCGGGAAGCCCGAGCGCTCGACCGCCTGCGCCGCGTCGCCCGGGCGGCGGTTTTCCCAGTCCGGCACCGCGAGCAGCACGTCGAAGAACTTGTTGACCTCGTACGTCGGGTCGGTGACCTGCGCCACCGTGCCCCAGCCCATCGTCGGCCGCATCTGGAAGATGCCCAGGGAGTCGCGGTCGCCGTAGGTGAGGTTGTGCAGCCCGGACTCGGTCATCCCGGCCTGGATCGCGACCTGCCACGCGCGCGGCGCCAGCGACCGCTGCTTGCCGATCGAAATGATCAGCGCGACGATCCCGCGCTGCTCGTCGTCCAGCTTCGACGCGTCGACCGTGCCGCGGTCGCCCTGGCCCGGCTGCGTCGGCCCGACCGAGGCGTCGCAGCTCATCAGGGACACGCTCCGCGCCTGGGCCTGCTGGTTGTCGATCACGACCTTCGCGGCGACCGCGGTCACGACCAGGGCACCGACCGCGACGAACACGATCAGCCCCAGCCACAACCCCAGCCGCCGCACGGTCAGCTCGCCTGGTCGTAGTCGGCGACCCGCCAGCCGGCGTTCGTGCTCACCACCGTGATGGCCAGTTTCGGCCCGTCGGTGGGGATGGTCAGCTGCACCGAACTCGGGTACGACGTGCCGACCGTCGGCTCACCGGTGACCTTGGTCGCCGGGATGTTCGCCGGGTCCACCGTCCCCATCACCGGCAGGTACTCCTCGGTGGTGAACGGCTTCAGCTGCGCGAGCCACTGCTCGGAGGTCATGCCGGCCGGGTGGTTGACCCAGGCCGCGGCCCATTCCTTGGCGACGCGGATCGCGTCGCCGTTCGGTGCCGCCGGGGTCGGGGTGGCCAGCGGCGTGGACAGCCGCGTCGGCAGGTTGGACGTCGGGACGGGCGCGGCGATGCCCGGCTGGGTCGTCGTGACCGACGTCGTCGTCCCGGCGGTGGGTGGGGCCGCCTTGGCCTGCGGTTTGCCGACCACCTTGGGCAGCACGATGCCGAGCGCGGTGACCAGGATGGCCAGGAACACCAGCGTCCCCATCAGGTGGCGGGGCGAGCGCAGCGGCCAGCCCCACAGGCGCCGGTAGACCGCGGTGCGGCCGCGGTTGGTGCGGATCGGCATCGGTCACCGCCCCAGCACTTGGTCGGTGTCACGCGGTTCTTCACGAACCTCGATGCCGCGCGACGGCCGGAAGAGCACGAAGACCGGCTTGCCCGCGACGACTTCGGGGTCGACGCGCCGCGGCTGGGCGCGCACGCCCGGGGTGCGCGGCGCGAAGTCGCTGAAGCTCGACTCGGGCGGGCGCAGGTCGGAGGGCACGACGACGGGCTCGGGTTCGTCGCTCCACCGCCGGTCGGCCACCGGCGAGGTGTCGACGCGCCGGCTCTCCTCCCGGGTGGTCGGACGGCCACCGGCCCCGACGACGACGTACTCGCCGCCGTCACCGCTGGCCGGGTTGTACTGGCCGAACACGGGAGCACCGGGACGCCTGCCCGCGGGCAGCGCCCCCGCGGACCCGCCCCCGGCGACGGCCCCCGGCCAGGCGCCGGACCAGGCCGCGGCCGGGCGGGAGGCGCCGTTGTCGAGGCGCTGGGCGTTGGCGAAGATGGTGGCTTCCGGCCGGAACCGCCCACCACCGGCGGTGGCGCCGAGCGGGCCGCGCTGCTCGCCGTCGACGACGTCGTCGGTGTCACGGACGTTCTGCCAGAACTCGTCCTGCGGGGTCGGGCCGTTGCGGTTGCGCCGGAACCGGGAGAAGATCCCGCCCCCGGGCGACGGCACGGCGGCGCCGACCATGCTGACCGACATCTCGACCATCTGCCACAGCCGCCGCACGGGCCGCCCGACCATGAACAGCAGCACGGTGATGAGCCCGGCGAGGACCATCTGCGTGAGCATGTTGAGCGAGTTCCCGGCGTCGAAGATGGCCTGCAGGAGCAGGGCGTGCACGCCGGCGAGGACGGAGAGCACGACGAGGTTGAAGGCGACGCCGCCGGCGACCTTGAGCACGCGGCGGAGGATCTCCGGGTGGAGGAGGGCGATGAGGCCGATCAGGGGCGCGGTGAGGGCGAAAAGGCGGATGAGGACCTGGGCCAGCAGCACGGACGCTTTCGCCAGGAGCTGGAAGAGGGAGTAGACGAGGGCCTGGCCGAGGGAGAGGAAGCCGGCGCCGGTGCGGCCGCCCGCTTCGCCGGTGAAGTAACCGGTGGCCGGGCCGAGTTTGGTGGAGATGTCCTTGTAGGCGTTCTTCTTGCCGTCGATGACGGCCTGGTTGCCGTCGTCGCCGTTCACCAGCTGGTTGCGGGTGAACGCCTGCGCGTCCAGCAGCGGCTTGCCGTACTGCTCCGCCTGCGGTGCCGTCGGTGTGCCGAACTCCCCGCGCAGCCAGTTGTTGTAGACGATCTGCGTGTGGAGCTGGGTGGGCAGGATGTCCCGGATGATCCGGTCGCCGCTCTCGTCGACGAAGCCCGCCTGGATGTTCGTCGTGGTCTGGACGATCGCTTTGTCGATGGGGTCGAAGTAGCGCAGCATCGCCAGCGAGGACGCGGCGAGCCAGACACCGGCCAGGGCGTAGAGCGCCCGTTTGCTGACCGCGGCCAGGTCGCCCCGCCAGATGTTGCGGAACATCATGATCGACAGGACCAGCGCGACCAGGCCGAACAGCTGGGCGTAGATGTTGTTGTAGACCTTTTCGGCGCCCGACTTCACGGCGTTGTAGATCGGGTTCAGCAGGCCACCCTCGAGCACCGTGTAGTGCAGCGAGTTGGTGGCACCGACGATGTTCTTGCCCAGGTTGAACAACTGGTTGCCACCCCAGGTGTCCAAAGTGGATCCCGCCGGGGTCAGGTTCAGACCCGAGCAGTTGGTCTCGAAGGTGTTCCACACCATGCCGGCGTAGCCGTAGTCGATGTACGCGCTGTTCGGCTCGCCGTGGCCCTCCGGCGGATCGATCGCGCCGACCATCCCGGCTCCCGGGCGTTCCGGGTTCGGCGCCTCGCCGCACGCCGCCGCGCTGGCCGCGGGGGCCGTGGCGATGGCCTGCAACCCGAAGACCAGCATGACGGCGAACATGGTCGCCCGGCGGCTCGGCACGCGCCGGGCCCGCGGGCCTTCCTTGATCCGGCGCTTCAGCGTGTGCCATCCGGCGGCCAGCGTCAGCAGCACCGCCAACGTCAGCAGGGTGTTCATGCGGCGCCCCCCGCGGTCGTCCGCGCGGTCGCGAAGGGACCGGCCGCGCAGCGGCGGGCCGCGACCCGGCGGCCGGGGCCCGCGCCTGCTCGCATGCCTCGTTCCCGGGCCGCGTTCATGCGGCGTCCCGGCCGGTGCCGCCCTTTCCACCTGTGCGGGCGTGCTGCTGCCCGTTGGACGGCTGGACCCCGCCCTCCACTTCGCCCGTCTCCGACGCCAGTGGGTCCGGGGCGCCGAGGAGGTTCTCGTCGGCCAGGCCGACCTCCAGTTCCGCCGCCAGCTCGAAGTCCTGCTCCAGCTCGATGTCGTCCTCCGGGGGTACCGGGACGTACGGCTTCTTCTCCTCCGTGACCGGCAGGGCCAGCTCGTTGCCCGGGCGGCGGGTGGCCGCGTCCTTCGAACCCGGGGTCGTGTCCATCACCGCGCGCAGGTGGTCCAGGTGGGGGCCCGAGAAGTCGACGCGGATGCGCTCCACGCCGCCGGCGCCGTCGCCGAAGATGAACTGGCGGGGCTCCACGTCCCGCTCCAGGCCCCGCTGCGCTCCGGGACGGCGACCCAACGCCGCCACGACCTGCTCGTACCCCACGCCGACCGGGACCTTCAGGAGCCGCAGGGCGTCGGCCTGGGCGTCGTCGTCGTCCAAGCGGCCGACGAACACCGAGTCCAGCAGGGCCACGAAACCCTGGATCTTCAGGAAGTCCGCCGGGATCTGGGACGACAGCAGCACGCGGACGTTCCACTTGCGCGAGTCACGCGCGAAGCGGTTCATCAGCACACGCCCCGTCGGGACCTCCGACAGGAAGAACGCCTCGTCGATCCAGACGCCCTTGCGCATCTCCTTCGGCTTCTCGTACACCGACCGCTGGGTCAGCCACGCCGCCAGGTTCAGCATCTCGACACCCAGCGACTCCGCGTCCGTCCAGTACTCGCGGGGGACGCCGTCCTTCGGCAGGGTCAGCCCGGCCATCGTCAGGACCGTCAGCCGGTCGTCGCGGGTCTCCGAGTACGGGTCCGCGTCCGACTCCGGGATCAGCAGCGCCATCCGCTCGCGCATCTCGTCCAGGAAGTCCGCGACGACGCCCGCGTGCTCGTGGTGCTCCGACGAATCCCGGCGCAGGGCATCGATTACCTGGCCCGGATCGGCGTCGAAGCGGCCGCCCACAGCCCGGACCGCGCGCAGCAGCACGATCCGCGTCTGCGCCATCCGGGACACCTCGTACGGCAGGACACCCGTCAGGACGTCCAGCACCAGACGCCGCCGCGTCGCGCCCGCCAGCGCCTTCTCGCGGCGCCACGACCGCTCGGGGTCGTCCTCGTCCATGAAGTGCTCGATCAGCGGCTCGGCGACCACCCGGTACGGGTTCAGGATCCCCGGCTGCGCGTTGAGCAGGTTGATCGGCCGCGCGTACGGGCGCAGCTCCGGCAGGTCGCACAGCCGCGACAGCGGGCCGGACGGGTCGAGGATCGTCCAGTTCGCCCCCGCGCGCAGCGTCTTGTAGACGATGCCGCCGCCGAGGAACGACTTACCGCCACCCAGGCCGGCCACCATGGCCGTCAGGCCGGAGCCGTCGCGGATTTCCTGCGCCATCCACGGGTCCCAGGCCACCGGGCGGCGGGTTGCCGTGCACGTCTCGCCGAGGAGGATGCCGCGGCGGTCGCCGACCTCCGCCGTCGCCGTCGGGACCGCCGAGGACGCCCAGACCACCGAGCCGCGGCGCATGTACGCCGCCGAGGCCAGCGGCTCGCCCGGGATGAACTCCCGCGCCATCGCGTACTGGGCTTCGGGGTGCTCGATGGCGATCTTCGGCTTGTACAGGTCGAGCAGCTGCTGGGCCAGGCGCAGCGCGTCGCGCTCGGTCGGGCCGGACACCGCCAGCCGCCACCACGAGCGCACGCGGGTGGCCAGCGCGGTGAAGCCCGACGTCATCTCGTCGTCGATCTCCAGCACGCGCCCGGCCTGGCGGGACAGCGACTGCGGTGGTTCCAGCTCGTGCTCGTCGGTGTAGTGCTTGACCTGCGAGCGGACCTTGTTCATCTGGCGCTGCAGCTCGCCGGCTACCTCTTCGGGCCGCCGGACGTAGATGCGCGCGGACACCTCGACCGCGGCGGGCAGCCGGTCGGCGTGCTGGATCCACGGGTCGTCGACCTCGGGGATCTGCAGGCCGTGCATCTGCCCGACGGTCAGGATGGCCAGGTGCCGCGAGACGCCGGCGTTGGAGCCGGTGCGGCCGCGGACGGTGACCGTCGGCGCGTACGGGTCGGCGTAGTAGTCGGCCGCGTCGGTGAAGCTGGCCAAGTCCTCCGGCTCCCAGGCCGCGCCGGGCACGGCGGGCATGTTCCGCGGCGCGGGCAGGCCCAGCGAGCACGAGCGGTGCATCAGCCAGGACATCTCCTCGGCGTGCACCGGGCGGCCCTCGAGCCCGGCGCTGCCGATGACCTGGTCGAGGTGCTCGACCTCGGAGTCCAGCGCGGTCAGCTCGGCGTCCACGGCCTCGGGCAGGATCTTGCGCAGCACCGGCGCGGCCCGCTCGACCGCGCGGTCGACCATGCGCCGGGTCTGCACCTGGACACCCAGGTAGACCTCTTTTTCGGCCATCGAGCGGCCCATCAGCTGCTGCTGCTCGCCGATCAGGTAGTCGTCGAACGACAGCGCGCCCGGGACGTCGCCGGGGCGGTTGTGCGCGTTGTAGACGTGCGCCTCGGCCCACATCCGGATCGGGTACGGCCGGTTCGTCACGCGCAGGTGCAGCCAGCGGCCCTGCAGCTCGGCGTACTGGCCGGCGATGGCGGCGATCAGGTCGCGCCGCTGCGAGTCCGAGCGGAACGACCAGCGCTGCGGCGCCAGCCGGTACCAGGCGTAGACCTCCACGCCGGTGCGGACCAGGTGCCCGTCGATGCTTCGCACCGCGATCGACGGGGTATAAGCGGGAATCGCCTGCTCACCGGGCAGGCGCGCCTTGTTCCCCGAGCCGTTCCGCGACGCGCGGACCTGCTCGGGCGGTTGCCATGCGCCCGAGTGGGTGTCCCGACCCCGTTTTCCTCGGCTACCGCCGCGACCGAACAACGACTACCTCCCGGCCCGAGCTGCGTTACGGCTCCGGCGCGCTCGTGGTGCTCCCTGGGTGACTGACGCACCCGGCGGGCCGCCGTGGTGCTGGTACTGCCGCCTGCGGCGGTGCTTCGGCAGCGGGCGCTCGGCCCGCACCCGGACGCGGCTGGCGCTGACCGCGCCGCCGGTGCCGGTGGTCCGCTCCCGTGGCGTGTTGAGCTCGCGCCCCGCCATCGCGACCACGGCGCCGAGCGGGCGCTCGTGGCTGATCTTGGCCGTGAGCAGCCGGGTGATCACGATGGTGGCGACGAACGCCCACGCCGTCGAGAAGAACCCGAAGCTCCACCCGGCCCAGCGTTCGACGCCGAGGACCAGGAAGAACGTCGGGATGCCGATGAGCCAGGCGACGTACCGGGCTCTCCAGGGAAAAGTCGCTTTCGGCGGGCCGAGCCACACGGCGTCGACCCGGTAAACCTCGTCATCGGTCCTGATGCGCACGCGGCCCGCCTCAGCCGGTGAACAGGCCGGCGATCCACTGGCCCACGTTCACGCCCGCGCCGCTGACCGCGAGACCGATGATGGCGAGCGCGATGACCACGCCGGCGAGCCGGCGCATGACACCGGCGTTGTCGCCCTTGCCGCCGCCCAGCCACAGGAGCAGGAGTGCGACGGCCAGCAGCACCAGGGGGATGACGTTGTCGAGCAGCCACTGGCGCACGTTTCCGGTGCCCAGCTCGCCGGCGGCCAGCGTGTCGAGGGTGGTCAAGGTCATCATCGCGATACTCCCGGTGCGCGGTGGGGGCCGCGCGGTTCTGGCTCAGGCGGTGCTTCGAACAACATCATGGGGGCTACGAGGGGTAGTGGTCAAAGTGCGCAGCGTAGACACCGGCTGGCTCGTCAACCGGCGTGGTGCGGATGGCACGCGAAAACTCCACGCCCACCATCATCGCGGCAAGGGCCCTCGGGTTGAACCCCGGCCACCCATACTTCTCAGTGTGCTGACGAACTCACCCCATTGCCCGGGATTTGCTCACTGTGGGTACTGACACTGTGGCCGTTGTGCGGCCTGGAACAGTGTTGCATGACACGATCGGCCGTGTCGCGCGAGTCCGCTCTGTGACGACGGCCCGCCGGTCGGCGGCCATGTCGATCTTGGGCACGCGTGCTGTCCGTCACGGGGTGTCCGAAACTTCACCAATTCTTCACTACATAGCGTGATCTTGACCGTTCACGGTCGGCCGAGCGCGAACACCCCATCGGGGAAGGCGCCGGCCTCGACGACGTGGCGGCTGAGGCCGCGGCACAGTTCCTCGAGCCGCGCGGTGCGCTCGGGGCCCAGGTGGTCCCACGGTCCCCGCGCGGCCGTCTCGGTCGCCACCTCGATGCGGTCACGCAACGCGGCGCCCGCGTCGGTCAGGGCGCCTTCGGCGTCGAGGAGCCCGCGGGCCTCCAGACGGCCTGCGGCGGCGGCCCACTGCTCGTCGCTCCAGCCGCGGGTGAGCTTCGCGGCGGCGAGGTTGAAGCCACGTCCGGTGGCGCTGTGGGTGACGAGGGCTTCGAGCCCGTCGAGCCCTTCGAGGACCAGGGCGGCGATGTGGCCGTCGCCGCGGTGTTCGCGGATCAGCGTGACGGCGTGCCAGAGGACGAGGTGCGGCTCGCCCGGCCAGGCGAGCCCCGCGTGGGCGGCGTAGAGCGGACGTCCTTCGCCGGTGCACCCGGCGGCGGCCTCGCGCGCGAGTTCGGCGGCTTCGGCGACCTCGTCGCTCTTGACGTGGTCGCCGAGCAGCCGGGTCAGTGCCTTGTCGACGCCCTCGAGGCGGGCGTCCAGGACCTGCTCCGGCGTCGCCAGGGTCCAGGCGCGCGGGATCACGCGGGCGACGACCTCGGGGTTGAAGTTGTAGAAGGTGGCGGCGACGACCTCCGGGCCGACGGCCCCCATGGCCGCGGACCGGCTCGCGAAGTACGGCATCCGGCCAGGCCGCAGCCCGATCCCGGTGAGCGCGGCGTCGACCTCGGGCGCGAAGTACGCCAAGGCGTGCAAGGAATCGAAAGCCGACTTGAACCGCTGCTCGTCACCCGCCATGCCCGCACCCTACTACCGGGTAACCACACCGCGGAACCGTCCGCCCGGACTCTCGTGAGTGGTAAGACGAGTTTGAACTCGCCTTACCACTCACAAGAGTCCGGGCGGACGAGCTGGCGTGTAAGCCGGATCCTGTTCCCCGGTCGCCTTGCGGCTCGCGGGGCGGCGGCCATCCATCTCGGCCTGCCGTTGCCGGCAGGCTCCAGCGGCCTACCCGCAGGCTCGGACGGGCCGTCCTCGAACGCCTGCGCAGGAGCCCTCGGGCTCCCTCTTGGCCTTGCTCCGGGTGGGGTTTACCTAGCCGTCCCGGTCGCCCGGGACGCTGGTGGTCTCTTACACCACCGTTTCACCCTTACCCCGGCCCTCGCGGGCCGGAGCGGTCTGTTTTCTGTGGCACTGTCCCGCGGGTCACCCCGGGTTGCCGTTAGCAACCACCCTGCCCTGCGGAGTCCGGACTTTCCTCGAACCGGGTCGCCCCGGCTCGCGACCGCCCTGCCAGCTCGTCCGCAGGCAGGATGGTAGCTCAGTACCCGGCCACGGCCTCGGTGTGGTGACGCGGCCGGGCCTCGGGCGGCGGCTCGGCGGGCGCCGGGTGCTGGCGGGCGAGCTCGGCCGTCCAGTGCAGCACCGCGGCCGGGCTGTCGAGGCCGATCAGGCCGACGAGCCTGCCGTGCCGCACGAACCCGGTGATCGGCCGCGTGCCGGGGACGGGCGACTCGAGCAGCACCGTGTCGGTCGCCAGTGACGGACGGCCCGCGACCTGGATGCGGACGCCGTGCTGTTCGGACCAGTACCGCGGCACCGGGGTGTAGGCCGGCGACCCCTGCGGGCCGGTGAGCAGGTTCTGAGCCGCGGCGCGGCTCATCTCGACGGCGTTGAGCCAGTGCTCGTCGCGCTGCGGTGTCGCGTCGAAGCGGAGGTTGGGCCAGCGGGCGACGTCGCCGGCCGCGACGATCGTCGACGAGCCGACGACGTGGCAGGTCGGCCCGCAGACGACGCCGTCGTCGAGCGGGAGCTTGGCGCCGCGCAGCCACGACACGGCCGGGACGCTGCCCACGGCGACGACCACGCAGGCGACGTCGATCGCCCGGCCGTCGGCGAACTCCAGGCCGACGTGGTTCGGTGCGGGCCGCCAGCGGCGGATCGTGGTGCCGAGTTCGAGCTGGACGCCGCGGGCGGTGTGCAGGGCCGTGAGCCAGTCGCCGATGTCGCGGCCGAGGACGTCGGACAGCAGCGGTCTCGACCGTCCGAAGAGGACGACGTCCCGGTTCATCTCCCGCAGGCTGGAAGCGACTTCGCAACCGATGAAACCGTCGCCGACGACCGCGACCCGGCCGGGGCCGGCGGCGAGCGCCCGCTGGAGGGCGATCGTGTCGGCGAGGGTGCGCACGACGACCACGCGCGGGTGGCCGTGCGGCGCGCCCGGCATCCGGCGGGGTTCGACGCCGGTGGCGATGATCAGGCCGTCGTAGCGGAGTTCCTCGTCGCGCAGGTGCACGATCTGCCGGTTCGGCGACAACGCCGTGACGGGCGTGCCGAACCGCCATTCGGCGTCGACTTCGAGCGGGTCGGCGAGCAGGGTGTCGGCGCGGCTGACCGCGCCGGTCAGCAGCTGCTTGGACAGCGCCGGCCGGTGGTAGGCGATGTCGGGCTCGGCGCCGAGGACGACGACTTCGCCGTCGAACCCGAGTTCGCGCAGCCGTTCGGCCGCGCGCAGGCCGGCGAGGCCGGCTCCGGCGATGACGATGCGTTCGCTCATCGGGTGGCTCCCAACAGGTGGATGGCTCGCATGGGGCAGGCGCGCGCGGCGGCCTGGACGTTCGGGACCAGTTCGGCCTCCGGGCGCCTCTCGTAGGCGAGCTGCCCGTCCAGGCCGAGCTGGAAGACCTGCGGCGCCTCGGACTGGCAGACCCCGTAGGCGTGGCAGCGCTGGCTGTCGACGTCGACGCGCAGGGTCGACGGCTCCGGGCCGGGCTCGGGCGGCGGGAGCGTGACGAGCCCGGCGCGGGCGAGCACGGCCGCGGGCAGCACGCGCAGAACCGACAGCAGCACCGGCGGGACGAGCAGCGTGATGCCGGCGAGCCAGACGACGGCGAGGTGCCCGCTCGAGACGGCGCCCAGCCAGGCGTGCACGGCGAGCAGGGCGACGGCGAGGTACCCGGCCTGGTGGAAGCGGAGCCAGCGGCCTTCACGGGCGCCCCGGCGCAGGCCCGCCGTCACCGACACGGCGATGACGAGCTCGAGCCCGGCGATGCCGAGCGCGTGCCGCGCGCTGCCGTCGTAGAACGGCAGCAGCAGGTCGGCGACGCCGAAGGGGTCGTCCTCCAGGAACAGGAACGTCAGCCCGTGCAGGGTGCCGGTGGCGAGGGTGAACGCGGCGAGCAGCACGTGCCCGGTGCGGAGCGCGTCCTGGCCGCTGAACCGGCGGACCCAGCCGGTGGCGGAGAGCACGCCCCAGCACAGCGTCAGGCACATGCAGAGGTAGGTGAGGCGGCCGGACAGCGTGGCCGCCTCGGCGATCCCGGTGTCGTGGGGGGACACCGGGACCAGCGCGGCTGAGGGGGACATGGGCGGGTTACCTCCGGGGGCGCGGCGAGGTCCTGCCGGGGGTCCCGAGCAGGCGGAGCAGGCCGAACGTGGCGACGGCGGCGAGGGCCACGGAACCGGCACCGAGGGCGATGGCGCCGCCGCCGAGGGTGTCGTCCTCGGTGGCGGAGACGAGCAGGGACGTGGTTTCGGCGAGCCCGGTGCTCTCGAGGAGCGTCAGGTGCCCGAGCGAGGTGTCGACGGCGGTCTGGGCGAACGCGCGGACGTCGTCGTCGCGGGTGCCGGCGCGGACGTCGGAGGCGAGGCCGAAGAGGGTGCCGTACTCGGCGCGGAGGCGGTTGACGTAGGCGCGGTCGAACGCGTCGCCGGAGTCGGCGGCGATCTCGTCGGCCCAGCCGCGCTCCTGGTCCGTCGGCTCCCCCGGGAGGGTGACGGCGAGCCGGTCGGCGACGGCGCGCAGGGCGACGTCGAGGCGGGCCTGGTCGTCGGCGATGCGGACGGCGACGGCGCGGACGCGGCGGTTGGTCGCGCGCTCGACCGCGAGCCTGCTCGACGGCACGGCCCACAGCGTGTGCTGCTTCAGCCGGGTCAGCAGGGCGCGGTCGGTCTGCTGCAGTTCCCCGGCGGACGCCGGGAGCGCACACCCGAGCACCAGCGCGGTCGCGGCGGCCAGCAACGCCACGAATCGGAGCGGCATCCCCGTTGTCCCTTCGCAAAAGGAGTCGTCATATCCAGCTACGGGCGGCGGGTGTGATCCGGTTCTCACCGTCACCTTTTAGTGACCTGTGACGTGCATCACAAGACAGATTGTGAACCCCGCTACGGTGAGCCACGTCGGGCCCGCAGCTAATTGGGCCGGGAAACTAATGCATATGGTCTATTAAGTGTTTTTGCGCTACGCTCCGGTAGCCCCACGGTCCGCCAGTCAGGTGAGGTTGCGAGCTTTATGGAAGCACTGGGCAGAGAAAGTCGCGGCCACGTCGGCTACGCCCCGTCCGCCACCGCGGTCGACACCGGCCCCGACACGGGGGACGACCTCGTCCCGTTGCTCTACAAGGACTTCCGCGCGACGCTGTTTGCGCAGGTCCTGGCCCTGACCAACCATGACCGGCAGTGGACCGAGGACGTGGTGCAGGAGACCATGATCCGCGCGTGGCAGCACTCCGACACGCTCGAACGCGAGCCCGGAATGCTGCGCGGATGGCTGCTCACGGTGGCTCGCCGGATCGTCATCGACGGCTGGAGGAATCGCCGCGTCCGCCCGCAGGAGGTCGCTCTGGAGATCCCGGAAAACGCCGAGTCCACCGATCGCACGGACAGCTCGTTAGCCGCGCTAACGATTACTCGCGCATTGCGCGAACTGGACGCGAAATATCAGTCCGTCATCTACGAGACGTATCTCGCCGGAAACACCGTTCGACAGGCAGCGGAAATTCTCGGAATTCCGGAGGGAACCGTCAAATCGCGGTTGTACACGGCGATGCGGCAATTGCGGAAGGCGCTCGGGGAAGTGACGGTCCGATGAGGGGGCGGCACGCGGACGCCGCGGCCTACGGGCTCGGCGTCCTCGACGATCCGGAAGAGTTCGAAGCGCACCTGCTCGGCTGCGCCCGCTGCCGGGGCCGGGTCGCCGGGTTCGGCCCGGTGGCCGGCGCGCTGGCGGAGGCCGCGCGGCTGGGCTACCTGCCGCCGGGCGACGGGGCGGCCCGGCGCCGGAAGGTGGCCGGCCCGCTCCTGCTGCTCGCGCTCGGGGTGGCCGTCACGGCCTGCTGCGTGGCCCGGCCGGCCACCGGGAAGATCCGGTTCGCATCCGCTGCGTCCATCGTCTCCCCTGGTCAGGTCGTGGCCGGTGCCGGCTGCGCGCCGCGGAGTCTCCCGTGGCCGGCCGGTTTCCAGTAGTCTGCCCCAACCCAACATGAAAGTCCTTACGGTGGATACCGAAGTAAATCCCGAGCACCCCGCCCGCGGGGCTTCGGTACCGAAGCGTCCCGCCCCGCGGCTCCCCGGCCGCGAGCCCGAACTCGGCCGCCTGACCGCCCTCTTCCCGGTCGCGCTGGGCGGCTCGGCCGCCAGCGCGGTGCTGGTCGGCGAGTTCGGCATGGGCAAGAGCGCCACCCTGCGGACCGCCGCGGCGCTGGCCGCGGACGCCGGGTTCACCGTCGCGGTCGCCACCGGGTCGCGGCTGGAGAGCCACCTGCCCGGCGGGCTCGTCCGCCAGCTGGCCGACGCGCTCGAGGAGCCGGGTGCGCCGCCGCGCCCGCCCATCGGCGAGCTGTGCGGGCCCGCCGGGGAGAGCGAAGCGCTCGACCTCTTCTTCCGGATCGTCCGCGACGCGACCGAGCGGGGTCCGCTGTTCCTCGGGATCGACAACGTCCACCTCGCCGACGCCTGGTCGATGCGGTGCCTGGCCTACCTCCGCAACCGCGTCCTCGACCTGCCAGTGTTCATCCTCCTGACGGCGCTGACCGGGCACCCGCCGCACCGCGAGGTCGCGCTGCTGGAGATGGCGGGCTGCACACCGGCCACGATCACGCTCAACGGCCTCGGCGACGCGGCCGCGGCGGAGATCCTCGGCATCGCGCCCGGCGAGCTCGTCTCCGCGTGCCGCGAGGCGACCGGCGGCAACCCGTACCTGCTGCAGGCGCTGCGGCCGCGGCTGCTGCCCGGCGCGGACCCGCACGAGCTGGGGTCGTCGCTGATCGGGCAGGTCCTGCACACGCGGATGCAGGAGTTCCCGCACGCGCCCGCCATCCTCCACGCGGCGGCGGTGCTCGGCGAGGACGCGGCCTTCGACCTGCTGGCCAAGCTCGCCGGCGTCGACGAGCTCGACGCGCTGCAGGCCATCGACACCATGGTCCGGCTGCACGTGCTCAACAACAGCAGCCAGCCGACGCTGACCTACTCGTTCGTCCGCAACTCCCTGCTCAAGGACATGCCGCGGACGACGAGGGCGGTCAACCACTCCCGGGCGGCGAAGCTGCTGACGGAGACGGGCGCGCCGGCCGAGCGCGTGGCCGCCCACCTGCTGGAAGCGACGTCGATCCGGATCCCGTGGGCGGTGGACGTGCTGCGGCTGAGCGCGCGCGACGCCGTGTTCTCCGGACGGCCGGAGCTGGCCGCGCGGCACCTGCGGCGGGCGCTGGAGGAACGGCTCACGTCCGGGCGCCGGATGGCCGTGCTGCTGCAGCTCGCGCACGCGGAGTTCCAGTTCGACCCGCCCGGCGCGGCGAAGCGGGTGCGCGAGGCCGTCGACACGGTCGGCAACCGCGAAACGGCCGCGTACATCGCCACCGCGATGCTGCTGTCGCTCTGCGGCGGCCAGGACGCCCGGCTCGGAATCAGCGCGGCGGGCCAGATCGCGGCGCGGCTCGACGCCGGCGGCCCGGACGCGGTGTGGCCGCTGCTGTGCATGACCTACCTGGCCGAAGCGGGCAGCCGGCTCGGCCCGCCCCCGGAGTTCCGCGACTTCGAGGAGCAGTGGGCGCCGCTGACCGACCCGGCGGCCCAGCGGAGCCGCTCGGCGCTGCTGGCGCTGGACGCCGTCCGCAACGGCGAGTCGGCGCAGGACGCCGTCGGGCACTTCGCGGACGCGCTGACCGGCGACAACGGCGACCTGTTCGAGCAGCATTACTTCTTCACGCTGGCGACGGCGGTGCTCTCGGACGAGCCGGCGCACGTCGACCGGCTGTGCCGGGTGCTGGACGTCGAGCGCGAACCGTGGGACGTGCACGTGCCGCACGGCGCGCTGCCGACCCTGGCCCGCGGGATCGCGCTGCAGGCCAGCGGCGACCTGCAGCGGGCGAGCGTCCACTTCGAATCGCTGCTGCGCCGGTTCGACGAGCGCGGCGGGACGACGACGTGCCCGGTCGGCGTGCTGTGCGCGGCGAAACTCGTCGAGTGCTGGGTCGACCTCGGCCGGTTCGAGGCGGCGACGTCGCTGCTGGACCGGATGGACTTCGTCGCGAGCCAGGGCCTGTTCACGCACACGTACCTGCTGTACGCGCGGGGCCGCCTGCGCGTCGCGACGGGGTACACGCGCTTCGGGTTCGAGGACCTACTGAGCTGCGGACGGCGGCTGGCCCACCACGGCATGCGGTTCCCGGGCTTCGTGCCGTGGCGCGCGCACGCGGCGCGCGCGGCGCTGGCCCTCGGCCAGACCGACGACGCGGCGCGGCTGGCGGAGGAGGACATGACCGCCTCGGCCCGCTGGGGTGCCCCGCGCCCGCTGGGCACGGCGCTCACGACGCTCGGGCTGGTCCGCGAGGACGACGAAGCCGAACGGGCGCTGCAGAAGTCGATCACGACGCTGCGGTCGTCGCCGGCCCGGTTGCAGCTGGCGACGGCGCTGACCGAGCTGGGCACGCTGCAGGCCCGGCACGGGCAGTCCGAGAAGGCCATCGAAACGCTGCGGCAGGCGGTGGAGCTGAGCGAGCAGTGCGGCGCGCGCCCGCTGGCGCGGCGGGCGGCGGAGGAACTGCGTTCGGCGCGGCGGGCGTTGACACCGGCGAAGGACAACGAGCACGGCCTGACGCGGCAGGAGAACCGCATCGCCGTGATGGCGGCGCAGGGCCTGACCAACCGCGAGATCGCGACGGCCCTGCACCTGACGCGGCGGACGGTGGAGCTGCACCTGTCGGGCGCGTACCGCAAGCTCGGCATCCCCGGACGCGCGGAACTCGGTGGGGCGCTGGCGAAGTCTTCCCAGCGCGTGGACGGTCGCTGACCGGCCGCTGCTCGGGCCGTGTCGTTCGAAGAGCCGTCCACTTCGGACACGAAGAGGATGTGGGCGGATCCGGAGTTCGGGGATCTGCTGCAGTACAACGACGAGTTCCGCACGAAGCTGATCGGAACGCCGGCGCAGATCGCGGGTGGGCCACGCCCGAGCCGCTGGGGGTCTGAGCACCGGCGTCGATTAGCGTGAGCCGGTGAACTTCTGGGCAGGTGCGGGAAGCCTTCTACTCCTCGCCGCGGTGCTGGTCTTCGCCGTCGTCCGGCCGCGGGGGTGGCCCGAGGCCGTGGCCGCCGTGCCCGCCGCCGGGGTCGTTCTTCTCCTCGGGCTCGTCGAACCCGCCGCGGCCGGGCGCCGGGCCGTCGAAATCCTGCCCACGCTGGGCTTTCTCGCCGCCATTCTCCTTTTGTCCTTTTTGGCCAGTGTGGACGGGGTCTTCACCTGGCTCGGCAACCGGCTCGCCGAGGCGTGCCACGGCCGGCCGCGGCGGTTGCTCGTGCTGACCTTCGCCGCGGCGGCCGGGGTCACCGCGATCCTCAGCCTCGACGCCACCGTCGTGCTGCTCACACCGGTCGTCCTCGCCACGGCGACCAGCCTGGACCTGCCCGCCCGGCCGCACGTCTACGCCTGCGCGCACCTGGCCAACTCGGCGTCGACGCTGCTGCCCGTCTCCAACCTGACGAACCTGCTGGCCTTCGCCGCGTCCGGGCTGACCTTCGCCGGGTTCACCGCGCTGATGGCCCTGCCGTGGCTCGTCACGATCGGCATCGAGCTGCTGGTGTTCCTGTGGTTCTTCAAGATCGACCTGCGGCCGCGCGAAACACCCGAACCGCGGCAGCACCTCGAGACGCCGACGTTCGCCCTGGTCGTCCTCGGCCTGACGCTCGCCGGGTTCGCCGTCGGGCAGCTCGGGCACGTCGAGCCGGTGTGGATCGCCGCGCTGGCCGCGCTGATCCTCGGCGTGCGGGCGCTCGCGCAGGGCAAGATCCGGCCGTGGCAGCTGGTCAGCGAGGCGGCGCCGCAGCTGTGCCTGTTCGTGCTGGGGCTGGCGGTGGTGGTGGAGGCCGTGTCGGAGCACGTCCTCGGCGGCTTGCTGCATGCCGTCCTGCCGTCGTCGACCGGCCTGCTCGACCTCCTGGTGGCGGCCGGCGTGGCCGCGCTGCTGGCCAACCTGGTCAACAACCTGCCGGCCACGCTGATCCTGCTGTCCGTGCTGGGCCCGCACCCGGCGCCGGGCGTGCTGCTGGCGGTGCTCCTGGGGGTGAACATCGGCCCGAACGCGACCTACCTCGGCTCGCTGGCGACGCTGCTCTGGCGCCGGACGCTCCCGAAGGCCCCTTCGGCCAGGACCTTCCACGCGCTGGGCGCGATCACGACCCCGCTGTGCCTGGCCGCGGCCACCGTCGCGCTCTGGCTGGGCCTCGGCCTGGCCTCGTGAACCGGGCAGCACGCGTGATCAGACGGGCATCACGCGTGTTTCGAGGGGCATCACGCGCGGAACTGGCGTGATCCGAGCCGGGGCTCGCGTGATCGGGGGCGGGACTCGGGGTCAGCTGGGCATGGTGATCGTCTGGCCCGGCTTCATCGTCGCGCCGCAGTCGTCGAGCGGGCCGCCGAAGCGGTCCGCGGCCACCGCCGGGATCGTCTTCGCCGCGTAGTCCTGGGCTGCCTTGAGCTTCGCCGGGTCCGTTGCCGCGTCGCGGCGGACCCAGTCGCCGTTGCGGAGGCCCTCGATCGGGGAGCTGTAGATCAGCACGTAGTCGCGGTCCAGGCGCGGGTCGAGGGCGATGCCGTTGCCCGCCGCCCAGGGGCCCCACGAGTGGATGAACGTCGGCTTGACCGTGTCGAACACGTAGTCGCGCAGGCCCTGCAGGTCGTTGTCGTGGACCAGGTCGGCGATCGGCTTGTTGACCAGCCCGGCCATGTCGACCAGTTCGAGCCGGCTGGTCATCGACGAGCCGCCGAGGTCCGGCAGCAGCAGCGACGCCTTCTGCAGGCCGAGGATGTCGGCGTAGGTGTTGAAGCCGCGGCCGAAGCGGTCGGCCACCAGGCACGCCGTGATGTTCGGGTTCTTCGCGAACTTGTCCGCCGCGGCCGCGAACCCGACCGCCGACGGGACGAACGCGCCCACCAGCACCACGACCACGCCGACGCGCAGCAGCGCCTGCCGGTGCCGCAGCAGCTCACCGGCCGAGAGCGTGCCGGCGATGACCGCGAGCGGCCAGATCGGGCTGGCGAACCGGTGCTGGTACATCCAGTCGGCGACCATCACGCCGTACGCGACGATCCCCAGCACCAGCGGCACCAGCAGCGCGACCAGCGAACGCCGCCAGGGCGCCTTGACCAGCGCGAACACGATCACCAGCGCGAGTACGATCACGCCCGCCCAGCCCGCGTAGCCGACGAGCTCGAACGGCCGCTTGACGGCGTCGAACCCGGGCAGGCCCTGCTGCTTCGCCACCGACGGGTTCGCCAGGAGCCGGCCGAACTCCGCGTGCCGCCAGACGACGTACGCGCCGAACGGCACCGCGAACGCCGCGACCGACAGCAGCGCCAGCCGGAAGCTCTTCCAGAACAGCCCCGAGCGCAGCAGGAACAGCGCCGCCAGCGGGTACGCACCCGCGTAGATCAGCCCTTCCGGCCGGGTCAGCGCGGCGAAGGCGACCATGACCCCGGCCCAGAGCGCGACCTTCGGCGTCAGCAGCCGGTCGTTGCGAACCGCGACGAACAGCGTCACGCCGAGGGTGACCACGGCGAACGCGAACAGCGAGTTCTCCAGGCCGGACACGACCCAGATGACGTACGACGGGATCGTCGCCAGCGTCAGGCCGGCGATCAGCGTCACCAGCCAGGCGAAGCGCGTGAAGATCTGCTTCGCGGCGATGTAGCAGGCGGTCAGGACGCCGCCGGTGAACAGCAGGCCCAGCGCCTTCGGGAACAGCACGTAGTCCGGGATGCCGAAGAGCGCGCCGTGGTCGAAGAGGCCGACGACCTTGCCGAGGCCGAGCAGCACCATCCACGTCGGGTCGGAGAAGCCCTCGACCGGCGGGGCGCCCGGCTGCAGCACCGGGCCGAGGCCGTCGGCGAAGCTGCGGGCGTAGGAGAAGGTGATGGCGGCGTCGTCGACGATCCAGTGGCCGTAGCGGGTGGCGTGGACGGCGACCGCGGCGACGCCGGCGAGCACGGCCAGCACCGGCGCCAGGCGCGCGCCCCAGCCGCGGGTGGCCGTGGTGGTGGCCGGGTCCTCGGGGACGTCGCTCGGGGAGGTCTCGGTGAGTGCGCTAGCCGTCATGTCCTCGTCACTGTTCCGCCCGCAGGCTTCTGCCGGTGGGATACGCGCGAGCCGGCGCCCCCTGAGTGGATCCGTCGGCGGATCCGCCACCGCGGCGACGCGGTCGAGACACTGTAGCCAATACCCCATCCGGGGTCGGCCACGCGTCGGTGTTGAGCGTGATCCACCCCACATTTTCCCCGGTCAGACGAGGTGCGAGGTGTCGTTGACGAGGCGGACCGAAGCATTCCCGTCCGGGTAGAACTCGACGATCGACAACGACGCCAGATCGAGGTGCAGCCGGAACAGCAGCTGGGGTCCGGCGTCAAGGCCCATCCGGAGCAGCGTCTTGATCGGCGTCACGTGGCTGACCAGCACCAACGTCTTGCCGCCGTGTTCCGCGATGAGCTCGTCGCGGACCTTGCGGACGCGCCGGTGGACGACGTCGAAGCTCTCGCCGCCGGGCGGCGGCACCGAGCTGTCGCCCAGCCACGACCGGTGCAGGTCGGGGTCGCGGTCGGCCGCTTCGGCGAACGTCAGGCCCTCCCACTCGCCGAAGTCGGTCTCGATCAGGCCGGGGTGGGTCTCGACGCGGCCGCCGAGCGCGTCGGCGATCGCCTGCGCGGTCTGCTTCGTGCGGGTGAGCGGCGAGGACACGATCGGCACGGCCTCGCCGTCGACGACCAGGCCGTCCATCGCGGCCAGCCGCTTCGCCGCCGCCGCGGCCTGCGTCCGGCCCAGCTCGGTGAGCGGGACGTCGCCGCGGCCGGAGTAGCGGCGCAGCGCCGACATCTCCGTCTGGCCGTGGCGGACCAGGAGCAGCCGGGTCGGGGTGCCTTTCGCGCCGGTCCAGGCGACGGCCGCGCGGTCGGGCTTGCGGGTCGGCAGCTTCGGCAGGGTGGGCTCCGGGGCGGCAGTGTCCCGGGTGGCGGAGGCGGGCTCGACGGGGACCGGCTGCCGGGCGGTCCGGGAGGCGCGACCGGCGGTGGCGGGCCGGCCGGCGGCGGGCTTGCCGGTGGCCGCGTCCATGGCCTCGTTGGCCAGGCGGTCGGCGTGGGAGTTCTGCGCGCGCGGGATCCACTCGTACCTGACCCGGGAGAAGCCGGCGGCCAGCTCCTTGGCCTGCTCGGCGAGCGGCTGCATGTCCGGGTGCTTGATCTTCCAGCGCCCGGACATCTGCTCCACCACGAGCTTCGAGTCCATCCGGACGTCCACAGTGGACGCTCCGAGCTCGGCGGCGGCGGCCAGCCCGGCGATCAGCCCGCGGTACTCGGCCACGTTGTTGGTGACGACGCCGAGGCTTTCCTTGCGCTCGGCGAGGACCTGGCCGTCGCTGTCGCGGATCACGGCGCCGTAACCGGCGGGACCGGGGTTGCCCCGTGAGCCGCCGTCGGCTTCGACGACCACATGCTTCGGGGGGTCCGTGGGGGCGGAGCCCCTCGGGCGGGGCGCGGGGGTTGCACCCCCGAAGGCACCGTGCGAGGTCACAGACCCGACTCCAGGGTCCGGACCAGGATCGCGCCGCAGTTCTCGCACTGGATGACTTCGTCCTCCGGCGCGGCCTTGATCTCGCTGACGGTGTTGCGGTCGAGCTCCAGCTGGCAGGCGCCGCACCGGCGGGCCCGCAGCAGCGCGGCGCCGATGCCCTTGTGCTCGCGGACCCGCTCGTACAGCTTGAGCAGCGGTTCCGGGAAGCGCGGCACCAGCTTCTCGCGGTCCTCGGCGCGGCGGGCGCGGGTCGTGTCGAGGTCCTTGAACGTCTCGTCGCGGCGGGCGATCGCGGCGGCGACCTCGGCCTCGGCCTTGTCGACCTCGGCGCCGGTGCGCTGCGCGTCCAGGCCGAGGGCCTCGCGCTGCTCCATCAGCTCCAGCAGGTCGTCCTCGAGCGCGCCCTGCCGTCGTTCCAGCGACTGCAGCTCGTGCTCGATGTCGGTCATCTGCTTGGCGTTGACCGAGCCGGAGGCCAGCAGCTTGCGGTCGCGGTCCTCGCGGGCACGCACCGACTCGATCTCCTTCTCCTGCCGGGCGATCTCCCGGTCGAGGTCGGAGGCGGCGGTCTCCACCGAGACGAGCGCGTCGCGGCGCTCGCGGGCGGTCTTCTCCCCCGCGTCGATCTCGGCCAGCTCGGGCAGGGTGCGGCGGCGGTGCGCGGTGCGCGAGAGCTCGGCGTCCACCTTGGCGAGCTCGAGCAACTGGCGCTGCACGGCGGGTTCGGCCTTCACGGTGCTCCTCTTAGCTAGATGTGCGCTCGGCGCGGACGTTCCACGGGTCGGTGCACCGCGTGGAGACGCGAGCGTCAACGCTACCCGCAAACGCCTGCGCCACGAGCGCCGAGGCTTGCCCGCACCACGGCCACTCGCTGGCCCAGTGGGTCAGCCCGACCAGCGCGGGCACCGCACCCGGGTTCGCCAGGTGCTCGCCGGCGGGGTGATGCCGCAGGTCGGCGGTGACGAAGGCGTCGACCCGAGCGGCGGTGGCCTGCTTCAGGTAGGAGTCGCCGGCGCCGCCGGAGACGGCGACCGTGCGGATCGGGCGGTCCGGGTCGCCCGCGCCGAGGACCCCGGGCACGGTCGCGGGCAGGGCGTCGGCGACGCGCTGGACGAACGCCGCGAACGGCTCCGGCGCGGGCAGTTCGCCGAGGCGGCCGATGCCGGTGACGCCGTCGGCGTTCGGTTCCAGGGGGCCGGTCACCCGCAGGCCGATGGCCGCGGCGAGCGCGTCGGAGACGCCGGGGTCGGCGGAGTCGGCGTTGGTGTGCGCGCAGTAGAGGGCGATGCCCGCGCGGATCATCCGGTGCACGAGCGCGCCCTTGGCGGTGTCGGCGGGCACGCCGTGCACGCCGCGCAGCAGCAGCGGGTGGTGGGCGACGATCAGCTGCGCCCCGGTCTCGACGGCTTCGTCGATGGTCTCGGTGACCGGGTCGACGCAGAACAGCACCCGGCTGACGGGTTCGGCGGGGTCGCCGCAGACGAGGCCGACGGCGTCCCACGACTCGGCGAGCGCGGGCGGGTAGGCCCGCTCGAGCACGGAAATGACTTCGGAAAGGGCGGCCATCCGGTGATTTTGGCATGCATCACCCAGGCCCCTGCGTTCGCGACCCGGTGGTGGCGGGTCGGCCGCGGCGGGGTTCCCCGCGGGCCGGAGGCGCCCCGGCGGCGACGGCCGCCGCGGGCGCCGGGGCCGGTCAGTTGCAGTTGCCGCAGCAGCCGCAGCCCTGGCCCGTGCACTTCGAGCAGCACCCGTGCATGATCGCTCTCCTTCCGGTTCGCGTCCTCGCCCGATCGACGCTAAGCGGGCGGCGCGGGCCGCGGATACCGCCGTGCGGGCGGGTGACCGGGTGAACCCGGTGGTTACGCACGGGCTCGGCGGCGAGCGCCAAGGGGCATCACGCGTGACTGGATGGGCATCACCCGTGTCTGGAAAGGCATCACCCGTGATTGGAGGGGCATGTCCTCGCGGGTGGCTGGGTGAACCCGGTGGTTACGCTCGGGATGTGACGCACATCGTCTTCGTCTGCTCCGGCAACATCTGCCGCTCCCCGATGGCCGAGCTGGTCTTCCGTGCGCGGCTCGAGGAGGCCGGCCTCGGCGACGCCGTCCGCGTGACCAGCGCCGGGACCGGTCCGTGGCACGCCGGGGAGCCCGCCGACAAGCGCGCTCGCGCGACCCTGAAGGCGCACGGCTACCCCACCTCGCACGTCGCGTCCGAGGTGTCCGGCGAGGACCTCGACGCCGACCTGCTGCTCGCCGCGGACGCGGGCCACCTCACCTTCCTGCGGTCGCGGGTCGAGGACCCGGCGAAGGTGCGGCTCCTGCGGTCGTTCGACCCGTCGGCGCCCGAGGGTGCCGAGGTCCCGGACCCGTACTACGGCGGTGACGACGGCTTCGAAGACGTCCTCGGCATGGTCGAGCGCGCGGTGCCCGGTCTGCTGGACTGGGTGCGTTCGCAGAGGTAGCGGACGCGGCCCGGGACGGGCCGGGCTACCGTGGTGGGGTGCGGTTGCGGTTCCTGCTCCGGCCCGGGTGGCTGGCTCTGACGGCGGTGGTGTTCACCTTCGCCGTCTGCTGCTTCACGCTGCTTTCGCCGTGGCAGTTCAGCCGCAACACCGAGCGCGAGCAGCAGAACTCCGCGCTCGAGGCGTCCTTCACCGCGGCGCCGCTGCCGCTGGCGCAGCTGCTGCCGCCGGGGAGCGTGCCCGGTCAGCGCACCGAATGGCACCTCGTGTCGATCACCGGCCGGTACCTGCCGGACAAGGAGGTCGTCGCGCGGCTGCGGACGGTCCAGGGCGAAGGCGCCTTCGAGGTGCTGACGCCGATGCGGACCACCGACGGCACGGTCGTGCTGGTCGACCGCGGCTACGTGCGGCTCGACAGCAAGTCCGGTGCGCTGCCGTTCGCGCCGCCGCCGGCCGGGACCGTCACCGTGACGGCCCGGGTGCGCGCGGACGAGACCGACCCGAAGCACCGCGACGCGTTCGCCGACGCCTCGACCGGCGGGCAGCTGCAGAGCTACGTCGTCGACTCCCGGGTCGTGGCGCGAGCGGGCGGGATCGACATCCGGCCGGGGTACTTCCAGCTCGACGTCGGCCAGCCCGGCGTGCTCGGCGCGCTGCCGCTGCCGCAGACCGACTCGGGGCCGTTCCTGTCGTACGCGCTGCAGTGGATCGCGTTCGGCGCGATGGCGCTGCTGGGCTGGCTGTACTTCACGGTCCGCGAGCTGAAGCCGGGCGGGGCGCTGGACGCGTCCGAGGCCGCGCCGGCCCGGCGGAAGTCCGTCGCGGAAATCCTGGCCGAGGACGAACTCGCCGAAAGTGGCCATCAGAAGTAGGCCGGAACTGGCCCTTCGGCGTGGCCACTCGGTCCGGTGATACTCCGGCCATGCTGATCCACCCGTGGGACGCGGCCGCCGATTCCGAGTGGCGCGAGTGGCTGTCCGCGCACGACTTCGGCCAGCTGATCGCCGGCGGCCGGGGCCGCGACCTGCCGGTGGTGACGCCGGCGCACTTCGCGTTCGACGGCGACCGCACGATCGTCACGCACCTGGCCCGCCCGAACCCGATCTGGCCGTTGCTGGAGGAGCACCCGCGGGCCCTGCTGGCGGTGGTCGGCGACTACACGTACATCCGGGCGGACTGGAACACGGACGCGGACCCGGCGTACGGCGTGCCGACGTCGTACTACGCGACGGTGCAGCTCGAAGGGGACGTCCGGCTGGTCGACGAGCCGGCGGCGAAGGCCGCACTGCTGGACGAGCAGCTGCGCCACTTCGAACCGGACGGCGCGCGTGCGCCGGTGAGCGCCGGCCAGGACGCCCCGGACCGGCGGCTGCTGCCGGGCATCCGCGGGATCGAGTTCACCATCACCGGCGTCCGGGCGAAGTTCAAGTTCGGCGGCAACAAGACGGCGGCGGACCGTGCGCGGATCGGCGCGCGGCTGGCGGAGCGCGGCGGGCCGCTGGACGCGGAGGCGCTGGCGCAGCTGCGCCGCCGCGGCTGAGGGCCGGCCGCCGTCTTGCCGCCGCGGGTCAGCCGCCGCAGCCCGGGACGGGCAGGACGTCCAGGAAACCGTGGATGGTCTCGCCGGTGGTGTGGTTCAGCGCGTCCGCGGTCATGTGCTGGGTGACGCCCGGCTGGTTGGCCGTCGGGTGCTGCTCCCGGATCCCGGTGGTCGTCGAGACGTCGTCGCCGGTGAAGAAGACCTTGCCGTTGTCGGCGAAGGTGATGGTCCAGATCTGGCCGGCGACGTTGGTGTGGATTTCGAACTCCTCCCCCACGACGAACGACCCGCCGGGGCCGTCGTCGTCGTGCTTGGACTTCAGCGTGAACGACGTGCCGAGGCTGCCGAAGCCGTCCTGCTTGTAGGTGGGGCCGCAGGGCCGGCTCTTGGCGTCGGCGGTTCCGGTGACGACCAGGGTGAGCAGGCTCGCGGCGACCACCCCGGCCGCCATGTGCTTGTACCGCAAGAGTTCCTCCCAGGTTTCGGCGAAGCGTTGCCTACGCTCGTCGATACGGGGAGGGGTTACACGGCCCGGCGCCGGAAGCCCGAACCGACGGCCAGCACCACCGCGGTCGCCCCGGCCAGCCAGCCCACCACGCGCGACAGCTCGACCGCCCGCGTCACGTGTCCGGCGTCCGGGTTGCGCCCGACGCCCAGCACCGGCAGCTCCGCCACCCCGTGCGGGTACACCGTCCGGCCGCCGACCCGGATCTCCAGCGCTCCCGCGAACGCCGCTTCGACGCGGCCCGCGTTCGGGCTCGGGTGGGCGATCGTGTCACGCCGCCACGCCCGCCACGCGCCGCCCGCCGAACCGCCGACCACCGGGGCCGCCAGCACCGTCAGGGCCGCCGCCACGCGGGTGGGGACCAGGTGGACCAGCTCGTCGAGGCGGTCGATCGCCCAGTGGCCGCGGCGGCCCGCCCGGGCGCGGCGCAGCAGGCTCACCGCCCGGGCGCCCAGCAGGCCCGGCACCCCCGCCACGGCGCCCCACACCAGCGGGGCCACCACCGCGTCCGACGTGTTCTCCGCCAGTGTCTCCACCGAAGCTCGCGACAGCGCGATCGCGCCGAGCCCGTCCGCCACCCGGGGGTCCAGTTCGGACAGTGTCGAGCGCGCCGGCTCGAAGCGGCATTCCTCGAGGTCGCGGGCCAGTTCCGTGCCGTGGAGAGCCAGGCCGGCCGCGCCGAGGACCGCCCACGTCGTCACCGCCGTCGCCGAGGCCTGCACCAGCGGGCGGCCGCGGCCGGCTCGCTCCAGCACGGCTCCGGCGGCCACCGCCGCGGCGGCGACCACGACGCCCGAGCGGGGCGGGAGCCGGCGGAACGCCGTCACCGGAGCGCGGCGGCGGGGGTCGCCGAGGGCGCCGTCGGCCGCCACGCCCAACACCAGTCCGATCGCGCGCGCCGCGCTCACCCGTGCCCCCCGGCGGAAGAAAAGTCCAGTTCCGCGTGGAGGCTACTCGCCCCGGGGACCGCCTTCCGATACCAGGGCGGCGATCTCGTCGCGGGCCTGGACGACGATGTCCCGCATCGCCCGCTCCGCCCGGTCCGCCGCCCCGGCGGCCACCGCCGCGGCCACCTCGGCGTGCAGCGCGATGGCTTCGGGCTGCGGCTCCGGCGGCATCAGGCCGTGCCCGGTCCGGCCGGTGAGCACCTCCGCGACGACCGCCGACAGCTGGCCGAACATCGGGTTGCGGGACGCGCTGAGCAGCAGGTCGTGGAAGGCGATGTCGAACTCGAGGAACGTCGAGAGGTCGCGGGCCCGTGCCGTGCGCGCCAGCCGCTCCCCCAGCGCGGTCAGCCGGCCGCGCTCCTCCGGGGTCGCGCGCAGGGCCGCGTACCGGGCCGCGCACGGCTCGATCGCCGACCGGAGCTCGTTCAGCGTGGCCAGTGCCGCCGGGCGGGCCGGGCCGTCGAGCTGCCAGCGGATCAGCCGCGGGTCGTAGTGGTTCCACTCCGCCGGCTCCCGGACGATCACGCCGACGCGCCGCTTGCTGCTGGTCAGCCGCATCGTCTCCAGGACGCGGACGACTTCGCGCGCCACGGTCCGCGAAGCGCCGAAGCGCTCCTGGAGGTCTTCCGAGCGCAGCACGGTGCCCGGGACCAGGGATCCGTTCGCGATCGCCGCGCCGAGGGCATCCAGTACCTGCTCGTGTCTCACCCTGATCAACCTAGCCGTCTGATTCGATTAAGTAGTACTTCATCTTGAATAAGTAGTACTTTTGAGTTTGACTCACCTGGGCACAACGAAGTGGGAGGTGCGGATGACCGTCATCGTGGTGATGGGGGTGTCAGGCTCCGGGAAGACGACGATCGGCACGGCGCTCGCCGAGGCGCTCGGCGTCGACTACGCGGAAGCGGACACGTTCCACCCGAAGGCCAACATCGACAAGATGACCGCCGGCACGCCGCTGACGGACGAGGACCGCGCCCCCTGGCTCGACGCCATCGCCGGCTGGATCCGCGAGCACCAGGCCACCGGCGGCGTCGTGACGTCGTCCGCGCTCAAGCGCCGGTACCGCGACGTGCTGCGCCGCGGCGGCGACGTCTGGTTCGCCCACCTGCACGGCGACCGCGCGCAGCTGGCCGAGCGGATGAAGACCCGGAAGGGCCACTTCATGCCCGTCTCGCTGCTGGACTCGCAGCTCGCCGACCTCGAACCCCTCGAGCCGGACGAGGCCGGCGCCGTTTTCGACAACACCAGCGGCACACCGGAAGAGATCACCGAAGCCGCCTTGACCGCCTTCCGGGAGCACGCGTGAACGCCGTCCTCGCCGCCGGCTGGACCGGCCACTCGACCCGCCTGATCATCGCGACCGTCGTGGCCATCGCGATCATCGTCGTGCTGATCACGAAGGTGAAGCTGCACCCCTTCCTGTCGCTGGTCCTGGGCTCGCTCGCGCTCGGGCTGGCCGCCGGGATGCCGGTCGACAAGCTGCTCAAGAGCTTCACGACCGGCGTCGGCAGCACGGTCGCGTCCGTCGGCATCCTGATCGCCCTCGGCGCGATGCTCGGCAAGCTGCTCGCCGACTCCGGCGGCGCCGACCAGATCGTCGACACCGTGCTCGGCAAGGCCCGCGGCGCCGCGCTCCCGTGGGCGATGGCGCTGGTCGCCGCGCTGATCGGGCTGCCGATGTTCTTCGAAATCGGGCTCGTCATGCTCATCCCGGTGGTACTGCTGGCGGTCAAGCGCACCGGGAAACCGTTGATGCTGCTGGGGATTCCGGCCGTCGCCGGGCTTTCGGTGCTGCACGGGCTGGTCCCGCCGCACCCCGGCCCGCTCGCCGCGGCCGGCGCGCTCAACGCGAACGTCGGCGTCACGCTGGCGTTCGGCCTGCTCGTCGGCATCCCGACGCTGGTCATCGCGGGCCCGCTGTTCGCCCGCGTGGCGGCCCGGCTCGTCCCGGACGCCGTCGCCCCCGAGCGGCTGATCCCGGAACGCGCCGACACCGACAAGCCGCGCCCGAGCTTCGCCGCGACGCTCACGACGGTGCTGCTGCCGGTCGTGCTGATGCTGGCGAAAGCGCTCTCGGACATCCTGCTGGCCAAGGACAGCCAGGCCCGCAAGATCCTCGACTTCGTCGGCGACCCGCTGATCGCGCTGCTCGCGGCGGTGTTGGTCGGCATGGTGCTGCTCGGCCGCCCGGCCGGGCTCGACCGGTCCCGGCTGTCCACTGTGGTCGGTGAGTCGCTCGGCCCGATCGCCGGGATCATCCTCATCGTCGGCGCGGGCGGCGGCTTCAAGCAGACCCTGGTCGACGCGGGGGTCGGCGACGTCATCACCGGCCTGGCCAAGGACGCGAACCTCTCGCCGCTGCTGCTCGGCTGGCTGGTCGCGGTGGCCATCCGGCTGGCGACGGGCTCGGCCACGGTCGCGACCGTCTCCGCGGCGGGCATCGTGGCCCCGCTGGCGGCGACCATGGACCCGTCGCACAGCGCACTGCTGGTGCTGGCCATCGGTGCCGGGTCGCTGTTCTTCTCACACGTCAACGACGCCGGGTTCTGGCTGGTCAAGGAGTACTTCGGACTCTCGGTCGGGCAGACGCTGAAGAGCTGGTCGGTGATGGAGACGCTGATCTCCGTGGTGGCGATCGCGCTGATCCTGCCGCTGTCGCTGATCGTCTAGCGGCGGCCGGTCTCCGTGCGTGCCCTGCCGCCCCCGGTCGTGAGTGGTAAGGCGGGTTAGAACCCGCCTTACCACTCACGACCGCCGCACGAACGAATGGCCGTCACCCACCGCGGGTGACGGCCTTCTTCGTGCGTTGACATGTGACCTTTTGGTCACCTATTCTCGCCGGGTGCCCGACGACGACCTGGTGTTCAAGGCGCTGGCGGATCCGACCCGCCGGTTCCTGCTCGACCTGCTCTTCGAGCGTGACGGCCGCACGCTCACCGAGCTGGAGACCCAGGTGGAGATGACCCGCTTCGGCGTCATGAAGCACCTGAAGCTCCTGGAGGAGGCCGGGCTCGTCGTCGCGCGGAAGGAGGGCCGCGAGAAGCGGCACTTCCTCAACCCCGTCCCGATCCGCCAGATCCACGACCGGTGGATCGACAAGTACACCGAGCGCCACGTCACCGCGCTCCTCGATCTCAAGAACGAGCTGGAAGGCGAAGAACCATGAGCGACACCGTGCAGGTCTACCGCGTCTACATCAAGGCGTCCCCGGAGCGCATCTGGGACGCCATCACGAAGCCCGAGTGGACGGCGAGGTACGGCTACACCGGGCTGGCCGACTTCGACCTGCGCCCCGGCGGCAAGCACCGCACCCGGCCGACGCAGGCGTTCATCGACGCCGGGATGACCGGCGACCTCGTCGACGGCGAGGTCCTCGAAGTGGACCCGCCGCGCAAGCTGGTCATCACCTGGAAGCTGCTGATGGCGCCGGAGGACACCGCCGACGAGCCCTACACGACGCTCACCTACGAGATCGAGGAGTCCAAGACCGCCGGCACCCGGCTGACCGTCACCCACGACGTCACCGGCGCCCCGAACATCGCCGGGATGGTCAGCGGGGCCTTCGAGCGGCTGGACGCGCCGCCGAACGAGAACGCCGGTGGCGGCTGGGCCTGGATCCTCTCCGACCTCAAGACGCTGCTGGAGACCGGCGACACCATCGTTCCGGCGCCGTGAAGGGTCTGGTGGCCTGCCTCGCGCCGCTTCGAGGCAGGCCACCAGGTCTAGGTGCGCTGGGTCGCCGCCTTCAAAGCCGCCTTCGCGGCTTCGGGAGCGCCCAGCGTGTCGAGTCCGAACAGGGCCGCGCCCACCACCGGGTTCACGTCGACGACGCGGACCACCGCGCGCGGCGCGACCTTGAGGCACCGGCGCTCGATCTCCGCGATCACCGGTGCGCCGATCCCGGTCAGCACGCCGCCGCCGAGCACGATCTCCGGGGCGTCCTCGGTCAGGTCCAGGGTGCGGAGGATCACCGCCGCGAACACGCTGACCTCCTCGACGAACCGCGTCACGATGTCCTGCGCGACCTCGTCGCCGCCCGCGGCCACCTCGAACAGCAGCGGGCACAGGCCGTGGATCGACGCCGGGTCGATCTCCTCGAAGTGCAGGCCCTGCACGACGTCCAGCAGCGTCGGCTTCCCGAAGTACGCCGCCACCGCCGGCATCAGCGCGGTCCGCGGACCGCGGCCGTCCTCGGCGCGCACGGCCCACCACAGGGCTTCCTCGCCGAGCCGGTAGCCGCCACCCCAGTCGCCGGAGATCTTGCCCAGCGCGGGAAAGCGGTGCACGCGCCCGTCCGGGCCGACGCCGGCGCCGTTGATCCCGGCGCCGCAGACGACCGCGACGCCCACCCCCGCGCTGCCCGCCCGGAGCAGCGCGAGGGTGTCGTTGCCGACGGTCAGCGTGTCGCTCCACCCGCGCGCGAACAGGGCCGCGTGCAGCGCCTCCTCCTCGCGCGGGAAGTCCAGCCCGGCCAGGTACGCGGAGGTGTGCACCGCGAACGGCTTCTCCTCGAAGGCCGGGTACGCCTCCAGCACCAGGCCTTCCAGCGCCGTGACGCAGGCCGCCACGCCGATGTTCTGCGGCGACGCGCCGGGGCCTCTCGACTTGCCCAGCACCACGCCGTCTTCCGAGATCACCAGGACCTCGGTCTTGCTGTTGCCGCCGTCGATCGCGATGACTGCAGGCTTCATCCGCGGGCCCAGGGCAGGTACTCGCGGTTGATCTGGACCAGCGAATCGGCCAGGGTGTCGGCCTTCGAGTACTGCCCGACCAGCGGGTGCGCGAGCAAGGCGTCGGCCACGCGGTCGCGGCCGCCCTTGAGCGCCGCCTCCAGCGCCAGGTACTCGTACGACGTCGTCGCCGCGATGAGCCCGGCGAAGTTCTGCTCCACCGGCGGCTGCGGGATCGGCACCGCGCCCTTCGAGTCCACAGTGGACCGAGCCTCGATGACGGCGTCGTCCGGCAGGAACGGGAACGTCCCGTCGTTGCGGACGTTCACCACGTGCTCCTCGGCCGGGCCACCCGCGGTCAGTGCGTGCACCAGCTGCACGGCGGCCTCGGAGTAGTACGCGCCACCACGCTTTTCGAGCGACTCCGGCTTCGTGTTCTGCTCCGGGTCGAGGTAGATCTTCAGCAGCTCTTCCTCGACGTCGGAGACGACGTCCGCGCGCGGGCGTTCGGTGCGCTGCTTGGTGACCTGCTCGTCGTGCGCGTAGAAGTACTTCAGGTAGTACGACGGCACGACGTTCATCCGCCGCAGCCACTTCTCCGGCACGCTGACCTCGTTGGACAGGTAGTCCAGGTGGTTGTCGAGCAGCTCCGGCAGCCGGTCGACGCCGTCGACGAGCGCGCCGCGCTCCCAGCTGAGGTGGTTGAGTCCGGTGTGGACGAGCTTGACGTCGTCCGCGCCGACGCCCAGGAGCCGCCCGAACTGGCGCTGCAGGTTGATCGCGACGTTGCACAGCCCGACCGCGCGGTGGCCCTCGTTGAGCAGCGCCCGCGTGACGATGCCGACCGGGTTGGTGAAGTTGACGATCCACGTGTCGTCGCCGGCGATCTTGCGGACGCGGTCGGCGATGTCGAGCACCACCGGGACCGTGCGCAGCGCCTTGGCCAGGCCGCCCGCGCCGGTCGTCTCCTGGCCGACGCAGCCGCAGGCGTGCGGGAACGTCTCGTCCGAGCGCCGTGCCCGCTGCCCGCCGACGCGCAGCTGGATCAGCACGGCGGAAGCGCCGTCGACACCCTCCTCCAGCGACTGCGTGGTCTTGATGCGTGCGGGGTGCCCGGCGTGGTCGAGGAGGCGCTGGCTGAACCCGCCGACCGCTTCCACGCGGTAGGCGTCCGGGTCGACCAGCACGATCTCGTCGACGTCCAAAGTGGACCGGCGACCGGCGATCCCGTCGATCAGTTCCGGCGTGTAGGTGGACCCGCCACCGACGACTGCCAGCTTCATCCCTTGACCCCCGTGAATGTGATGCCCTTGACGAACGACTTCTGGGCGAAGATGAACAGCACGATCACCGGCGCCATGATCAGCGCGGTCGCCGCCATCGTCATGTTCCACTCGACGTGGTGCATGCCGCGGAAGGACGCGATGGCCAGCGAAAGCGGCCAGTGGTCCTGGTCCTCGCCGGTGTAGAGCAGCGGCCCGAAGTAGTCGTTCCAGGTGAACAGGAAGCAGAACATGGCGGTGGCCGCGATCCCGGGCTTCGCCATCGGGATCAGCACGCGGTACATCGCCTGGAACTCGTTGCAGCCGTCGATCTTCGCCGCTTCGAGGTAGTCCTTCGGAATGGTGAGGAAGAACTGCCGGAGCAGGAAGATCGAGAACGCGTCGAAGAAGAAGTACGGCACGATCAGCGGAACCAGCGTGCCGGTGAGCCCCAGCCGCACCCACAGGTCGTACAGCGGCACGACGGTGACCTGCGGCGGCAGCAGCATCGCCGCCACGGTCAGCATGAAGAACAGGTTCTGCCCACGCCACTTGAGCTTCGACAGCGCGTACGCCGCCGGGATCGCCGAAAGCAGCGCGCCCACCGTCGCCAGCGCCGAATACAGCAGGCTGTTGCCGAAGTATTCGAGCAGCGGCGCCTTCTGGAACACCTTGACGAAGTTCTCGAAGTGCCATTCCGTCGGCCACAGGCTCGCCGTCATCGCCTGGTCGCTCGCCATCACCGCGGTGAGGAAGACGAACAGGATCGGCAGCATGAAGATCACGCCCATGGCGATGCCGACCGAATGCAGCGCGACGAACGACAGCCGCTTGTCCCAGTTCCGCTTGAACCGCACCTTCGGCGGTACGCCCGCCGCCTTCTGCGGCGCTTCGGCCACCGCGGTCATGCGCCCTCCTCCTGGTGCTGGGACTTCCGCAGCTGCCGCACGAGAATCCAGGTGAACGCCGAGCTCACGATGAACAGCAGCACGGCCATGGCCGCCGCGTAACCCATGTTGAAGTAGCGGAAACCCTGGACGTACAGCCAGATCGGATACGTCAGCGTCGAGTTCTGCGGCGCGCCGATCAGCTTCGAGTTCCCGGCGACGTCCGCGGTGCCCGCTGACGCGGACGCGGCCACGATCGCCTGCGTGAAGAACTGCAGCGCGTAGATGATCGAGTTGACCACGCCGAACAGCAGCACCGGCGAGATCGACGGCAGCGTGACGTGCCAGAACCGGCGGATCGGGCCGGCGCCGTCGAGTTCGGCGGCTTCGTACTGCTCGGTCGGGACGTCCAGCAGCGCGGCCAGGATGATGATCATCAGCTCGCCGGAGCCCCACAGCGCCAGCAGCGTCAGCGCGGGCTTCGACATCGCCGGGCTGTTGAACCAGAGGCCGCCGTCGATGCCGACGAGCCGCAGGAACCGGTTGACCGGGCCGAACTCCGGGTTGAACACGAAGACGAACGCGAGCGTGGCCGCCGCGGGCGGGGCGAGCGTCGGCAGGTAGCAGAGCGTCCGGACGAGGCCGACACCCGACTTGAGTCGCGAGATCACCGAGGCGACACCGAGGGAGAACACCACGCGGCAGACTGTCAGGACGACCACCAGCCACAGCGTGTTATACGCGGCCGTGCCGACCAGCGGCTCGCTGGTGAACATCCGCACGTAGTTGTCGAAGCCGATGAACTGCGGCGGGTTGATCAGGTCGTAACGAGTGAAGGAGTAGTAGAGCGTGGCGATCAGCGGGTAGCCGAAGAAGATCAGGAACCCGATGAACGCCGGGGCCATGAAGAACAGGACGGTCCGGCGGCGCTTGGCCCGGCGGGCCCCCGCCCGCACCTTTTCGGGTGCGGACGGGGAAGCCTTTTCCGCGAGGGTGGAGGTCATCCGCCCGCGCCCTTCTGCTTCAGTTCGTCGTCGATCTGCGCGTCGACCTTCTGCAGGCCCGCGGTCAGGTCGGGCACCGAACCGGCCTGCCACTTCTCGGCGAAGTCGTTGACCGCCTTGAGGTGCGCGTCGCCGATCGGGGTGGTCTGGTTGGCGACCAGCTTGCCGCTGTCGTAGATGTCGAGGAACGTCTTGAACTGCGGCTGCAGGTCCAGCCGCGGCGAGGTGAGCGACGCCTTGGTGCTCGGGACGTTCTTCAGGCCGTTGGCCATGTCCACCAGGGTGTCGGTGTCCAGGGTGACCTGCTTGATGAGCTCCCACGCGGCGCCGGGGTTCTTGGCGCCCTTGGGGATGGCGATGATCGTGCCGGTGGTGAAGCCGCCGCCGTAGTGGTCGGCCATGCTGTCGAGCACCGGCGCGGGCGCGGTGCCGTAGTTGACGTTGGGCGCCTGGTCCTTGAGGAACGCGGTGCGGAACTCGCCGTCGTAGATCATCGCGAGCTTGCCCTTGTGGAAGCCGTGGTCGGCGGAGTACTCGTCACCGAGGCCGGCCTTGAACTGCTCGACCTTGGCGTGGCCGCCGTAGAAGTCGATCAGCTGCTTCTGGAACTCGAACATCGCCTTCCAGCCGGGGTTGGTGGCGAGGTCGGACTTGCCGTCCGGGCCGAGGAAGGGCGCGCCGAAGTTCGGCGCCCAGTACTGGGCCTGGTTGGCGTAGAACGGCATCGAGGGCAGGAACCCGGCGACCTTGATCGAGCCGTCCGGGTTGAACTCGGTGAGCTTCTTGGTGGCCTCGAACAGTTCCGACGTCGTCTTCGGCGGCGAGGTGATGCCCTTCGCCGCGAACATGTCCTTGTTGTAGTAGAGCCCGTAGACGTCGGCGAGCATCGGCATCGCGCACCGCTTGCCCTGGTACTCGGTGTAGTTGCGGACCGCTTCGGGAATCTGGTTCAGGTCGATCTTGTCGCGTTCGATGTAGGGCTTGAGGTCCTGGAAGCTGCCGGTGGAACACCAGGCGCCCAGGTTGTCGGTGTAGAAGGAGATCGCGACGTCGGGTGGATTGCCGCCGCGGATCGACTGCGTCAGCTTGTCGTCGTCCTGGTTGCCCTCGTGCTTGATCTCGATGTTCGGGAACTTCGCCTTGAGCTTGTTGAGGCCCGCGGTGACCACGCCGTACTCGCGGTCGGTGAACTTGGAGTACACGGTGATCGTGAGCTTGTCGTCCTTGCCGGGCGCGGCCGCCGCGTCACCGCCGCCGCTCGGGGCGGCAGCGCCGGAGCAGGCGCTGGTCAGCAGGACGGACGCCGCGGCGGCGGCCACAAGCAGGGCGCCGCGACGGGTCCGGGTGGTAGGGGGCATGGCCCTCCTCCTCATCGGTTGGGGCTACTCGGTCGGGGACGGGTGCTGTCGCCCTCGGGCCTGCGCGACCCGAGGAGCGTGGGGGTGACGACGCCGAAGACGTCCTCACGGGTGGTGGCGAGCGCGGACTGGAGAGCGCCCGCGCGGACGGCGTTGCCCTGCACGGACGCGCACCCGACGGGCGTGCGCGGCAGGACCAGCTGGTGCAGCTTCTCCTGGACGAGCGCGGCGAAGTCCACGCCGCCGGCGCGGCTGGTGTCACCGCAGAGGAGCACGAGCTGCGGGTCGGCGACGGCGACGAGGTTGGCGACGCCGCCGGCGACCCTCCTGGCGAGATCGTGCCGGAAGGGATGGTCCGGTCCGGTCTTCGCCACGGCTTCCCAGGCGGTGTCGGCCTGGATCCCGTGGGCGGCGGCGAGGCGGCAGATGGCGGGCGAATCGACGAGGTTGCCGAACCGGGCGCCGGCCTCGGGCCAGACGTCCCCGGTGTCCTTGGTGGCGGGATCGGGGACGCGCATCCAGTCGATCTCACCGCCCCCGCCGGTGGCACCACGCAGCAGCCGCCGTCCGATGACGACCGCGCCGCCGACGCCTTCGGACAGCCACACCATGACGAAGTCGTCGACGTCCTGGGCCTGCCCGACGGTCATCTCCTCGACGGCGACCAGGTTGACGTCGTTCTCGATCAGGACGTCGACGCCGAGTTCGTCGGACAGCTTCTGCGGGACGTCGAAGCCGAGCCAGCCGGGGATGTGCGGCGCGGAGGAGAGCAGGCCGGTCCGCGGATCGAACGCCCCCTGCGCGCCGATCACGACGTGGGCCAGGTCTTCCCGGCGGATCCCGGCTTCTTCGGCAACCCGCTGGAGGGCTTCGCCGAAGGTCCCGACGACGTCGGCGCCTTCGTGGACGGGCAGCGGAGTCCGGTACTCGGCGAGCACGACCCCGGCAACATCGGCAACGACGAAGTCGGCCAGGTGCGGCGTGAGATCGACGGCGGCGACGAAGGCGAGGCTGCCGTTGGCCGCCCAGAGCTGGGCGCGGGGTCCCCGGCCACCACCCCGGACACCGGCCTTGGTGACGAGGTTGTCCTGCTCGAGCCGGGTGAGCAGCTGCGCGGTGGCGGGCTTCGAGAGTCCGATGGCGAGCTCGAGTTCGGCACGCGTGAGGGGCCCTTCGCGGAGAAGGACCTCGATGGCGGCGCGATCGTTGATCTCGCGCAGCATCCGCGGACTGCCGGCTCGCACTCGACGTCTCCCGACTTAATTAGGATACTTTACAGACGGTTTCCGGGGACTGTAGTGAGCCGGGGCACAGCCGTCAACGGGCTCGGTGAAACGGCCAGGTAACGCTTGGGGCCGCGCTGAGCCACCTGGCGGTAACGTGCGCGGAGCGCAACGAAAACGGCCCCGGCGGGTAGCCAGGACCGTCTCGTGGTCGCGCTCAGTGGCGGGTGGTTACTCCTCCGCGTCCGCCCAAGCCTTCAACATCACGCGGGCGATCGACGAGTTCCCCGGCAAGATGATCTCCGCCGCCCCGTCTGCGATCGGTGTCGGCTTCGAGCCTTCCCCGCGTACCGCGCTGTTCTCGAACGCCGCGCGCACCTCCGCCCGCGACACCCACAATGCCTCTTCGATCTCGCCGTCCGCCGGCACCAAAGCCGCAGACCTGTCCGCCCGCGCCGTGAAGCCCAGCATGATCGAGCGCGGGAACGGCCACGGCTGGCTGCCCAGGTACCGCACGTCCGACACCACCGCGCCCACCTCCTCGCGGATCTCCCGGACCACGCACGCCTCCAGGGACTCCCCCGCCTCGACAAACCCCGCCAAGACCGAATACCGCCCCGCCGGCCAGATCGGCTGGCGCGCCAGCAGCACGTGCGAGCCGTTGGTTCCCTCGAGGGAATGGACCAGGCAGATCACCGCCGGGTCCGTTCGCGGGTACTCCTCGCGGCCGCAGCCCGTGCACTTGCTCGCCCAGCCGAACTGGACCAGCTCCGTCTCACTCCCGCAGCGGGTGCAGAACTTCGCCTGGCGGCGCCAGAAGCGCAACGCCTGCGCCGTCGTGAACAGGCCGGCCGACGTGTCGTCCAGCAGGTCTCCGTAGCCGCGCAGCTCGACCCAGACCTCGCCGTCCGCGCGGGGGACCTCCTCCACGAAACCCCAGCTGCCCGCCATCTTCACCGTGTCGGCCTCGCCCGATGGCCCGCCGGGCAGCGACCAGTAGTCGACGTCCTGCCACTCGCCGAGGAACACCGCGTCGGCCGGGGGTGCCGAACCGAAGTCGATCGCCTTGCGGAACGCCAGTGTCGACGCCCCTTCGACCACCGGGGTGCGCCCGGTGTCGTCCAGGAGGACGACCCGGGCGTCGGGCCACCGCGACACCAGCCGCGCCGGGTTGGTGCGCAGGTCCTCCTGACGGTCCACTGTGGACCGCGAAAGCGTCGGCAGCGCACCGAGGGTGAACGGGACGGACATCAGGCCGGCTCGCCCACGACGACGTCGCCGAGCGCGTGCAGCTTGCGTTCCAGCACCGCCGCGTCGCCGACCACCACGCCGGTGAACCGCTTGGGCGCGAAGTACTTCAGCGCCGCTTCCGCGACGTCGTCGGCCGTCACCGCCGCCACCCGCGCCGGGTGCTCGTTCAGCCACTCCAGGCCGAGCCCGGTCGAGGCCAGCGCCAGCACCTGCCCGGCCAGCCCCGCCTGCGACGACGTCGACGTCAGCAGCGAGCCGATCGCGTACTGCCGCACCGATTCCAGCTCGTCGCCCGACGGCGGCACCTGGCCGAGGCGGCCCAGCTCGTACCGCGTCTCCAGCAGTGCGGGGGCCGTCGCGTCGGTCGCGGTGTCCGCGTCGACGTTGACCACCGCTGTGCCGTCGGTGAACTCGAAGCCGGAGTGCGCGGAGTACGTGTACCCCTTGTTCTCGCGGATGTTCTCCACCAGCCGCGACGAGAAGTACCCGCCGAAGGCCAGGTTCGCCAGCTGCAGCGCCGCGTAGCCCGGGTCCGTGCGCGGCACGGTCTGCGCCGAGAGCCGGATCTGCGACTGCACTGCACCCGCGCGCGGCACCAGCAGCACGTCCGGCCCGGTCAGGTCCGGCAGCGGCGGCAGCCGGACGGCGGAGCGGTCCGACGCCCAGCCGCCGAGCACCTTCTCCAGCTCGCCGATCACCCCGGCCGGGTCGAGGTCGCCGACCAGCACCATGACCGAACCCCGCGGCAGCACGGACGCCTGGTGCAGCGCCCGGACCTGCTCCGGCGTCACGACCGCGACGTCTTCGGCGCGCGGGACCTCGCGCGTCGCCGGGTGGTCGCCGTAGCGGTGCTTCTGCAGGGCCTCCCGCGCGATCGTGCGCGGCTGCGTGCGCGAGACGGCGATCCGCTCGACCAGCCGCTCCTTCTCGCGCGCGATCTCCTCGTCGGCGTAGGTCGCCCCGGTGAGGACGTCGCCGAACACGTCGAGGAACGTCGGCAGCTTGTCGGCCAGCGCGGAGCCGGTGAGCACCAGGCGTTCCGGGTCGACGCCGGCGCCGATGTCGCCGCCGATCAGGGCCAGCTCGGCATCGATTTCGATGCGGTTGCGGCGGCCGGTGCCGGTCAGGATCGTCTCGGCGAGCACCTCGGCCGTGGCCGGGTGCAGCGCGTCGTCGCCCGCGAACGGGATCCACAGCCGGGCCTCGACCATCGGCACGGTCGCCTTGCGCACGGCCAGCACGCGCAGGCCGTTGCCCAGCTCGGTGTCCACATGGGACAGGTCGGCGGCGGCCCGCTGCTCACCGAGCGGCGGCAGCGGCCGCGGCCCCCGCGCGGTGCGGCCGATCTCCTCCGCGCTGCGGTGCGTTGCTGAAGTCACTGCTCGTTGTTCCCTTCCGAAGCGGGCTTGACCACCAGCACGGCGCGCGCGTCCGGGCGCAGCGCCTTCGCCGCCGCCGAAACGGCTTCCGCGGTGACGGCGGACATCCGGTCCGCGAGCCGGTACACCAGCGACGCGTCGCCGTAGAGCAGTTCGAACGAGCCGAGGGCCAGCGTCCGCGACACCAGCCTGTCGTGCTCGGAGTGCAGGCTCGCCGTCCAGCGGGCGGTGACCTTGCGCAGCTCCTCCTCGCTCGGCGGCGTCTCGGCGAGCTTCTCCAGCTCGTCGTCCAGCGCGGCCAGCACGCGCTCGCGGGACACCTCGTGCGGGTGGATCAGGGTGATGGTGAAGGTGTCCGGGTCGCGGGCCTCGAACGGCCCGAACAGCCCGGCGCCGGCGCCGATGTCGACGACGAGGGGCTCGCGGTGCACCAGCCGCTGCTGCAGGCGGGAGCCGTCGCCGTCGGTGAGCACGCCGGCCAGCACGAGGTAGGCCAGGTAGCTGTCGACGTCGTTGATCGGGTCCGGCATCCGGTAGCCGATGCCGAGCGCGGGCAGCGGGGCGTGCGCGTCCTCGACCTCGCCGTGCAGCTGCGTGGTCGGCAGCGGCTCGGCGAACGACGGCCGCTGCGGCGCCGGCCGGTGCGGGACGTCGCCGAAGTGCTCCTCGATCAGCTTCTTCGCGTTGTCCACTTCGAAGTCGCCCGCCACCGTGAGGACGGCGTTCGCGGGCGAGTAATAGGTGTCGAAGAACGCCGCGCAGTCGTCGACCGTGGCGCTTTCGAGGTCCTCGAAGCCGCCGTAGCCGTTGTGCGCGTTGGGGAACGTCGAGTACAGCACCGGCGGCAGGGTGATCCACGGGAACCCGCCGTAGGGCCGGTTCAGCACGTTGAGCCGGATCTCCTCCTTGACGACGTCGATCTGGTTCGCCAGGTTCTCCGCCGTCAGCTTGGGCGCGCGCATCCGGTCGGCTTCGAGGAACAGCGCGCGTTCGAGCGCGGCGCTCGGGAGCACCTCGAAGTAGTCGGTGTAGTCCGGGTGGGTGGACCCGTTGAAGGTCCCGCCGCTGGACTGCACGTGCCGGAAGTGCGCGAGTTTCTCGAGGCTCTCCGAGCCCTGGAACATCAGGTGCTCGAAGAGGTGCGCGAAACCGGTGCGCCCCTCCGGCTCGGAACGGAAACCCACGTCGTAGTGCACGCTGACGCCGACCACCGGCGCGGTCGCGTCGGGGGCGAGAACCACCCTCAGACCGTTGTCGAGGGTGTATCGGACGAGCTCGGGATCGGCCATGGCCCCACCCTACGACGCCACCGCCCGTCCCGGCGTCCCGGCTCGTGAGTGGTAAGGCGCGTTCTAACGCGCCTTACCACTCACGACGTCCTTGAGGTGACCGCGGTGGGCGGCGGCGAACGTCCCCGCCAGCGTCGTCGCGAAGGATCCGGCCTGGTCAGGGGTGACGTCGCCGGCGTGCCAGTAGACCGGCGGCGGGGTCTTGAGGGCGTCGAAGGCGGCCACCCACGGGGCTAGTTCGCCCAGAGCGAGCGCGTACGGCAGGCCGCGGGAGAAGGCCAGCTCGCGCTGCGGCTTGGCCAGGTCCTTCACCCGGATCTCGGTGACGCCGCGGAGCCGGCGTGCGACCTCGGCGCCCGCTCGCCGCCGCGCGGGCAAGGCGGCCGACGTGGCGACGGCGGCGACCCCGGCCAGCGCGAGGATCACGCCGAGCTGGGCGTACCCGGCGGTCAGGGCCAGCAGGACGGTGAGAAACACGCCGTAGCAGCCGATCCGGACCCCCGCCCGGCGGAGCCGCCCCGTCGCGAACCAGCCGCGCCGGACGACCTCGGCGGCCAGCTCGGCGCGGGGGACTTCGACGTGCCGCTGCCGCAGCTCGGCGAGGGTCACCGGCTCGTCCGGCACGACGGCCTCGTACACCGCACGTTCGAAGGCGGTCAGGTGCTCGTCGGGCGGGTTGCGCCGCGCCAGTGCCGGGCCGTCGCTCACCCAGAGGTAGTTGCGGACAGCGAGGTCCAGCACGGTCGCGGCCAGGTCGAGCGGCCCGGCCCGGCCGCGCAGGAGGACGCCGACGTGCCCCGGCAGCACCCCGGCGGGCGACGCGAACTCCCCCGTCGCTTCCCCGTGGAAGCCGCCATCCGGTGCCTTCACGTGACGGCGGCGGGCAAGGAGGACCCAGCCGGCCGCGGCCAGGAGGAGCACGCCGAAGGCCGCCCACGCCCAGGCGACCGGGGCCGTGAGTACGAACGCGCCGGCGAACGTCTTCGCCGGGACGAGGACCTCGTTGGCCGGGACGGTTCCCGCGGGCAGCTCGACGGTCGCCGTCATCCGGGCGCCCGCGGCGAGGTTCTGCTGGCTGAACCGGGTCAGCCCGGCGTGGTCGATCTGCGCGGCGCCGCACGGCAGGTCGCCGACGACGCAGTCGACGGCGACCGGGATCTTCGGGGCCGCGAAGGAGGCGCGGAGGAACTTCAGCTCGGCGCTCCAGCCGCCGGCCGGCTCCCAGGTGACGCGGTCGCCGGCCACCGCACCGTCCACTGTGTACCGGACGATCGAGGTGCCCGCGGTGAGGTGGACGGTGAAGGTGTCCTCGTCGACGTTCGCCGTCCCGCTGCCTTCCAGGACGACGTCCCGGACGCCGTAGACGCGGTCGCGGTGGTGCGGCGCCGGGACCCGCAGCGGGACCCGGCGGTCCATCGTCATGCCCTCGGGGACGGAGATCGCTTCGGCGACCGACAACGAGCCGTCGCGCTGGACCTTGAGCTGGACCTCGGCGCTCTGCGGCAGCGCCGGCAGGGGCGGCTGGTCGACCGGGGCCGCGGTCAGGACGAGCGCCAGGAGCGCCCCGGCGAACACGGTCAGCGGGCCGCGGCGGCGGTGAGCACGCCGTCGAGCGCGGTCAGGAACGACGGGAAGTGCGCGCCGAACCGGCGCAGGTCGGACTCGGCCTCCATGCCGCCGTACCAGTACAGCCCGGCCGAGCCGTCGGCCGACGGGTTCAGCGCGGCGAAGGTGCCGAGCCAGCGTTCGGTGTCGCCCAGCACCACCGCGTACGGCAGCGAACGGGAGAAGACGAGCTCGCGGTCGCCGGGCGGGATGTCCTCGGCCCGGGCGGTGTGCAGGTAGTCGAGCAGCCCGCGGACCTGACCCACCAGGGCCCGGCCGCGGGCGGTGCGCGACGGCAGCAGCGCGGCCACCGCGGCGACGGCGAGCCCGGCGAGCGCGACGGCGACGCCGAGCAGCGCGTACCCGACGGTGAAGGTGAGCACGGCGGTGGCGACCAGGCCGGCGGTGAACACGCCGGCGCCGAGCCAGGTCAGCCGGCCGCGGGCGGTGTCCGGGCGGCGGGAGAACCAGCGCTTGGTGACGACGTCGGCGTACATCGCGTCGCTGATCCGGCGCAGGTCGAGCCCGCCGCGGGCGCGCAGCTGCGACACCAGCACGGTGTCGGTGCCCGGCGGCAGCAGCGTTTCGTAGACCGCCCGCTCGAAGTCGTGCAGGTGCTCGTCCGGCGGGTTGCGGCGGGCGAGCTGCCAGTCGGGCCCCGGGACCTCCGCCAGCCACAGGTAGTTGCGGACGGCGAGGTCGACGACGGTGGCGCTGATGTCGACGACGTCGACGGTCTCGTCGACGACCGTGCCGACCTGGCCGGGCAGCACGCCGTCGGGGCTGGCGAAGAAGACCCGGCCGCCGTCGCGCAGGAGGACCTCGACCGGCCCGGTGGCGGCGTGCAGCGCACCGGCGTCCTGCTTGCGGCGCCGCCAGACGAAGAGCGAGGCCGCCACGAGGAAGGCGAGCAGGACGGCGAAGGCGATCCCGGCCGGCGGCGTCAGCGCGAAGGCGTTGGCGAGCAGGCCGATGGCGGCGAACTTCGCGGTGGCGGGTGCGGTGTTCGCGGGCAGGCCGACGAGCAGGTCGACCCGGTCGCCGGGCCGGACGTCGTTCTGTTCGAGGCGCACGACCCCGGTGTGGTCGAGCTCGGCGAGGGTGCAGCGACGGCTCGAACCGACCGGGCCGGCGAAACAGTCCACAGGGGACAATTGCGGCGTCGGGGCGAGGAAGGACGCGGTCACCTTGGCGACCGGGGTGTCGAAGCCGCTCGCGACCTGCCACCGGGCCTGCTGGCGGCCGGCCAGGTCGGCGACGGCGCCGTCGACGGTGTAGGTGACCGACGACGTGCCGCCGGGGAAGGTGAGGACGAGCTGGTCGCCGGTGAGCGCGCTGGTGGCGCCTTCGGTCTTGACGTCGCCGACGGCGAAGACGCGGTCCTGGTCGTCGCTCGCGGGCACCCGGAGCGGCACGCGGGAGACGAGCTGCTGCCCGCCGGGCACGGTGACGTGTTCGGTGACGGAAAGGGTGCCGTCGCGGAGGACCTTGAGGGCGACTTCGGCGGTGGTGCCCGCGGGCGGCTGGACGTCCTGCCCGGTGAGCAGCTGGGGTTTCTTGATCTGGTCTTCGGGCAGATCGGGCAGGACGGGCCCGGCGGAGGGCCCCTGCGCGGCGGCCGGCCCGGCACCCAGCACGGCGGCCGCAACGGCGATCGCGGCGGCGGCCCCCCATTTCATCGACACAGCACCACACCCTAGAGCAACCGATCTATGCTGACGCCCGGAACGGCGCGATCACCGCAGGTACGCCGCTTCCGACGGGGAAATCGCACGGGGGGTTCCACTCGATGACGCACGGCCCGCAGGGTCCTGGTCCGCATGACCCGCGCCGCCAGCCGCCACCGGGGGCGCGGCCGCTGCCGCCACCGGGGGTCAGGCCGCTGCCGCGGGGCGGACAGCCGCCGAGACCCGCCGGTCCGCTGCCGGGTCGCCCACCGCAGTTTCCGCAAGGTCCGCCGCCGCGCCCCGGCGGTTTCGGTGGACCGCCGAGCGTGCCCTTCGGCTATCCCGCGCCGCCGCCCGCCCGCGCTCCCCTGCCGCCGCCGAGTGCCGCTCCGCCCCCGGTCTTCGCCCCGCACTACGCGCCTCCGCCGTCCTTCGGGCCGCGGTTCGCTCCCGGCTACCGGCCCTACGTCGCCAAGAAGTCGAACACCGGGGTGATCGTCGCCGTCGCCGTCTTCGCGATCGTTGCCGTGGCCGGGGGCCTGGTCGCCGCCGTTGCCCTCTCCGGGCACCGCACGCAGCACGTCGCCGACGCCGGGTACTCCAGCACCTACCCCACCACCTCCGACGAACCCACCACCGAAGCGACCACCTCGGCCACCACGTCGTCGACCGAAGAAACCACCCGTAGCACCGAGCGCCGGACCCCGACCTCGCAGCCGCCCGCCGGTCCGCGGTCGGTCGCGGCCACCGGGGACAACCCGCTCTTCGCCCGCGCCGACTACGGCCTGCAGAACATCCCGTGCTCGCTGAGCCGGTGGGCCACCGACCAGAACAGCGCCACGAGGTTCTTCCAGTCCGGCATCGGCTGCCTCGACGCGATGTGGTCACGCATGCTCGACGGCGCGGACCTGCCGTTCCGGACCCCGAACCTGGCCGTCCCGCGGTCGCTGTCGGAGTCGTCGACGCCGTGCGGCAGCGGCGGCACCACCACCGGTGTCACACCCTTCTACTGCCCCAGCAACAACACCATCTACATGCCGATGGACCGGATCGAAATCGAGACGTGGGGCAACCACCCCGGCCCGTACCTGTCGATCCTCGCCCACGAATACGGCCACCACGTGCAGAACCTGGCCGGCATCTCCGAGGCGTACGGCAACCAGCGCTACGACGCGGGCGCCGACTCGGCGGCCGGGCTGGAACTGTCGCGGCGCATGGAACTCGAGGCGCAGTGCTTCTCGGGCATGTTCCTCGGCTCGGCCTCGGTTTCGGGCGGCTCGGTCGACAAGAACCTCTACAACGAAGCCTGGAACGCCCAGGACCGCGGCGACGACTACGCCCGCAACGGCAAACGCGACCACGGCAGCGCCAAGCACAACACGTCCTGGTGGCAGCACGGGGCCACCAGGAACCGCAACCAGCAGTGCAACACGTGGCTCTCGCCGTCGAGTGACGTGTCCTAACTCGGTGGCGTGAACGGGTTTTCGACGGGCACCGCGGTCCCGGACGGCGGTGTCGGCGGCTCCGCCGGTGCGGCGCCCGGCTGCGGAACGGCCGCCGGGTATCGCCCGCCGGCGAAGCCCGGTCCCGCGTACCCGGCACCGCCCGGTGCTCCCGGCACCCCCGGCGCCGCGTACCCGCGGAACGCGCGGGCGTGGTCCCGGTTGCGCCGCTCGGCCAGCACCGCCGCCAGGAACGCCCACGGCGGCACCTCCGGCGGCACCGGCGTCCCCAGCGCGTTGCCGACCTGCTGCGCCAGTCCCCAGCCGAGGGCGTGCGACGCCTCCGGCCGCAGCTCGCTGAACCGGGCGAGGAACTGGCGGCTCGCCAGGGCCAGGTCGTCCGGGAGGCGGGTCAGGTCGAGCTGCGCCGCCCAGCCCTCCAGGCCCGGCGGCATGGTGATCGCCGCGTAGCCCGCGCTGGCCGGGACGCGCTCGCGGACCACCAGCGTGCCGGCCAGGAAGTCGCCGACGCGGCGGCCGTTCGACGAGCACAGCGACACGATCACCGCGACCGCGCCGAACAACCCCAGCGCCCAGAAGTCCACGACGAACCCGGCCAGGCCGCGCACCAGCGCGTGGCGGAAGCGGATCGGGCCGCCGTCGACGCGGACCACCCGCAGGCCCACCGCCAGCTTGCCCAGCGACCGGCCGCGCGAAAGCGTCTCGAACACCACCGGGTAGCCGACCATGACCAGCACCGTGCACACCAGCAGCAGGGCCACGAAGAGCCCTTCGTCGGTCTCGGGCAGTGCGAAGGCCAGCACCATGGCCAGCCCGACCAGCGCCGCGAACTGCAGGAGCACGTCCAGCGCCATCGCCAGCGCGCGGCTGGCGAGCTTGGCCACCCGCAGGTCGAGGACGACCGCTTCGCCGGTGACCAGCTCCGATTCCTCGTGCACGAAGCCCAGCGTAACGACGGATAGGGTGGGGCCGTGGATGTGGACGTCTTCGTCGCTTCGCACGCGGCGGAGTGGAACCGGCTCGGCGAGCTGACGCGCCGCGGCGGCAAGCTGACCGGGCCCGAAGCCGACGAGCTGGTGACGCTCTACCAGCGGGCCGCGACGCACCTGTCGATCGTCCGGTCGGTGGCGCCGGACCCGGCGCTGGTCGGCCGGCTGTCCGGGCTGGTCGCCCGTGGCCGGTCGGCGGTCGCCGGGTCGCACAGCCCCGCGTGGCGGGAGGTCGCCCGGTTCTTCACGCGCCGGTTCCCGGCCGCGGTCTACCTGTCCCGGCGGTGGTGGATCCCGGCCGCGCTCGTGTCGATCGCGGTGATGGCGGTGATCGCCGTCTGGATCGCGCGCGACCCGGTGGTGCGGGCGTCGATCGCGTCGCCGGACGAGCTGAACGCGCTCACCAAACCCGGCGGCGAAGCCGAAAGCTACTACTCGACGGGCCCGGCGGCGTCGTTCGCGGCGCACGTCTGGACGAACAACGCCTGGGTGGCGGCGACCTGCCTGTTCCTCGGCATCGCGCTGGGCCTGCCGGTGATCGGCGCGCTCTGGCTGAACTCGCTCAACGCCGGGCTGATCATCGGCGCGATGAGCGCGGCCGGCCGCGGCGACGTGATGATCGGCCTCCTGCTCCCCCACGGCCTCCTGGAGCTGACCGCGGTGTTCGTCGCGGCGGGCACCGGACTGAAGCTGGGCTGGACGGTGATCGACCCCGGCCGCCGGTCCCGCACCGCGGCGCTGGCCGAGCAGGGCCGGTCGGTGGTCGTGATGGCGCTCGGGCTGACGTGCGTGCTGTTCGTGTCGGGGGTCATCGAGGCGTTCGTGACGCCGTCGGGCTGGCCGACGTGGCTGCGCGTGGGCATCGGCGCGCTCGTCGAAGTGCTGTTCCTGGTCTACGTGTTCACGCTCGGCCGCCGCGCGGCGAAGGACGGCGAGACCGGCGACCTCGAGGCCCGCGACGCCGGAGACGCCTTGCCCGAAGCGGCCTAAAGCCTTCCCGCGGCCTTCAGGGCCAGGTACCGGTCCGCCAGCGCCGGCGGCAGTTCCTCCGGGACCGCGTCGACCACGCTCACGCCGTGCCGGGCCAGCCGCTCGGTCACGCGCAGCCGCTCGGCCGTCGTCCGGGACGCCGAGGCCGCGTCGTAGACCGCTTCCGCGTCGCCGCGGCCCGCCAGCATCTCCGCCACCCGCGGGTCCGCCACCGACGCCACCACCAGCTCGTGCCGCGCGGTCAGCGAGCTCAGCACCGGGAACAGCCCCTCCTCCAGCGGCGCCGCGTCCAGGCCGGTCAGCAGCACGACCAGCGCGCGACGGCGGGTGCGCTTGAGCACCTCCGCGACCATCCCGCGCGCGTCCGTCTCGACCAGCGTCGGCTCGAGCGGCGCCATCGCGTTCACCAGCGCCGTCAGCAGGGACGCCCCCGACGAACCCTGCACCGCCGCCCGCAGCCGCCGGTCGTAGGCCAGCAGGTCGACGCGGTCGCCGGCCCGGGTGGCCAGCGCGGCCAGCAGCAGCGCCGCGTCCATCGCCGCGTCGAGGCGCGGTGCGTCACCCACGCGGCCGGCCGAGACGCGGCCGGTGTCGAGCACCAGCACCACCTGCCGGTCGCGTTCGGGGCGCCAGGTGCGGACCATGACGTCCGCCGCCCGCGCGGTCGCCCGCCAGTCGATGGACCGCACGTCGTCGCCGATCACGTACTCGCGCAGCGAGTCGAATTCCGTGCCCTGGCCGCGGATCAGCACCGCGTTGCGGCCGTCCAGCTGCTGCAGCCGCGCCAGCCGCGACGGCAGGTGCTTGCGGCTGTGGAACGGCGGCAGCACGCGGACCGTCCACGGCACCTCGTGCGACCCCTGCCGCGCGGCCAGGCCCAGCGGACCCACCGACCGGACCGTCACCCGCGCCGCCGTCCGGTCCCCGCGCCGCGACGGCCGCAACGCCGTCACCAACGCTCGCCGCTCCCCCGGCGGAAGGCGCAGTGCGTGCCGGTCCGAGGCACCCGCCGAAGGCGGCCACGCGTCCCGCAGCACGCCCCGCACGGTCCGCCCGCCGGCGTTCGCGACGACCAGCGTCACCTCGCACGGCTCGCCGAGCCGCACCGAGGTGTCGCCCGACCGCCGGAACGTCAGCGCACGCACGTTCCCGGCCAGCGCCAGGTCGGCGAGGGCGAGCACCAGCAGCACCGTGCCGACCGCCAGTAACCCGGTCGCCGACGGCAGGAGCAGCCCGACCACCAGCGCGCCGAACAGCGCCAGCAGCCCGAGCCTTCCGGTGACGGCCATGTCAGCGCGGCACGGGCACGGACGCCAGCACGCGGTCCAGCACGCCGTCCGCGGTGACGCCCTCGAGCTCGGCTTCCGGCCGCACGTCCAGGCGGTGCCGCAGCGCGGGCCGGGCGAGCGCCTTGACGTCGTCGGGGGTCGCGTAGTCGCGCCCGGCGAGCCACGCCCACGCCCGGGTCACCGCGAGCAACGCCGTGGCACCACGGGGAGAGACGCCGATCCGCACCGACGGCAGCTGCCGCGTCGCCCGGCACAGGTCGACGACGTACCCGATCACCTCGGGCCCGACCGTCACCCGGGCCACGGCTTCGCGCGCGGCCGCCAGCTCCGTGGCCCCGGCGACCGCCTTGAGGCCCGCCGCGGCGAGGTTGCGCGGGTCGAAGCCCTGCGCGTGCCGCCAGAGGATGCCGATTTCGTCCTCGCGCGACGGCGCCGGCATGGTCAGCTTCAGCAGGAACCGGTCCAGCTGCGCCTCGGGCAGCGGGTAGGTGCCCTCGTACTCCACCGGGTTCTGGGTGGCGATCACGATGAACGGGTCGGGCAGCGGCCGCGACTTGCCGTCGAGGGAAACCTGCCGCTCCTCCATCGCCTCCAGCAGCGACGACTGCGTCTTCGGCGGCGTCCGGTTGATCTCGTCGGCGAGCAGCAGGTTCGTGAACACCGGCCCCTCGCGGAAGGAGAACTCGCCGCTGTGGGCGTCGTAGACGATCGAGCCGGTGACGTCGCCGGGCATCAGGTCCGGCGTGAACTGCACGCGCGTGGTCTCCAGGTCCAGCGCGGCGGCCAGGGCGCGCACCAGCAGCGTCTTCGCCACGCCGGGGACGCCTTCGAGCAGCACGTGGCCCCGGCAGAGCAGGGCCAGGATCAGCCCGGTGACCGCGGCGTCGTTGCCGACGACGGCCTTGCCGACTTCGGCGCGCAACGCGATCAGCGCGTCCCGGGCCCCCGTCGCGTTCTCGCTGGTCAAGTTCGCCCCGCCTCTCGTTCCACCCTGTCCAGTTCGCCCGCCAGCCGGACCAGCGCCGGGTCGTCCGGCACCGGCGGGCCGTGCAGCACCGCCCCGATGTCGCCCGGCGACCGGCCGGTCCGCGTGCTCACCGCCGTCACCAGCGCCTGCGCGTCGGCGTCGCGGGGCAGGCCCAGCGTCGTCCGCAGCCGGGTCCGCGCCGCTTCCCGCAGCGTCTCACCCGCGTGGCCGGCGGCTTTTCCCCGGCGGTACAACCGGGCGCGGCCTTCGGCCGTTTCGGCCGCCCGGACGACGATCGGCAGCGGCTCGGTGACCACCGGGCCGAGCCGGCGGGCCCGCCACAACGCCAGCAGCGCCACCGCGACGCCCACCTGCGCGGCGCCGTAGTACCAGCCGGCCGGGATCAGGTCGAAGATCGACCTGCGGGAGTCGTCCAGCGCCGGGTCCGAAGGGGACGGCAGGTACCAGACGAGCTTGGGGTGCGCGCCCAGCAGGTGCAGCGCCAGTGCCGCGTTGCCCTGCTCGGCGAGCCGCGCGTTGGTCAGCGGCGCCGGCGAGCCGAGCAGCGTCGTCGTGCCGCCGGTGTCGGCGAGCTGCAGCAGGGTGCCGCCGCCGTCCTCGCCGGGGTAGCACGAACGCGCGCCGGGCGCCGCGTAGCCGGTGCCACCGAGCGTGACGTCCCCCGCCGCGACCGCCGCGGCGACCGTGCACTGCGGGCTCAGGGTTCCGACGTCGCTCTGGCCCGCCGGGTGCACCAGCGGCAGCGAGTCGTGCAGCGTCCGCGGCCCCGGCGTCACCAGGACGACGTCGGCGGCCCCCGCCCGCAGCGCGTCGAACCGCTTCGCGGGCACCAGCTCGGGCTGGGCGACGAGCAGCGTCGCGTCCTTGCCGATGGCGTCGTCCGCTTCGGCCAGCGTCCGGACCGTCCGGACGTCGACGCCCTGGTCCTTCAGGAGTTTCGCGAGGGCGTGCGCGCCGCCGGGTTCGTAGGAGCCGGGTTCGAGGGCGCCGTGGGTCTGCTCGCCGCGGGCGAGCAGGAGCAGGGCACCGGCGGCGAAGATCAGCGCGAGCAGGGCGAGGGGGATGCGGGCGCCGCGCCAGATCCGGCGCAGGTCGGGCGAAACGGAAGTGGTGGTCACGAGCCCGCCATGGCGACCGGCCGCTCACGTCGGCAGCGCTCGTCGAGCTCGGTCAAGGCCTGGTAGGCCGCTTCGGTGCCTTCGCGGCCGCCGTAGTGGACATCGTCGAACAGCCGGGCCCCCTGCCGCAGCTGGTCAGCGACGCCAGGCAGCAGTACGCCCGCCTCGGCAGCGGCCTCGTCCGCCGTCCGGCCGGACCGGACGTCGAGCAGCGCGCGTTCCTCCAGGGCCCGCACGACGGCGCGGAAGCGGTCGCGGACGGCGTCGTCGAACCGGCCGGCCGCGGCGGCTTCCGCGGCCGACCGCCGGTAGTCGGCGGCGCTCCGGCGCGTCCCGCCGAAGACCACGCGGCCGGCCCGGGCGGCGCGGGCGACCTGGCCGGTCCGCAGCCGGATCACCACGACGAGCACGATCAGCAGCACGAGAATCAGCAGCACCCCGAAGATCCCGCCGGGGAAGCCTGAAGACAGGCTGTTCAGCAGCTTCTCCAGCTGCTCCCCCAGCCACTGCGCGGCCTGCTGCAGGAAGCCTGGTTTCGCGTCCCGGTACTTCGGGTCGCTCAGCTCTTCGGCAGCCGCGCGCCGCGCGGTGTCCCGGTCGATGTCGACCGGGACGTCGGTGAGCCGGAACGTCACCATGCCTGCGGCGGCTGGACCCCGGCCGCGCGGGCCAGCTCGATGTCCATGCCTTCGCGGCGCATCCGCTGGTCGAGGTAGACGATCACGGTGACCAGCGTGACGAACGGGATCGCGATGGTGCCCGCGATGATCTGCCCGGCCGAGGCCAGCAGCAGGTCACCGGTGCTCGGCACGGTCACCTTGCCCGGGTTCAGGATCTGGCTGAACACGCCGCTGCCGAGGCTGAACGGCAGGCTGATGATGCTCTCGAAGAACGACTCGATGATCTGCGCCAGCAGCAGGACGCCGAACACCCGCCAGAACGCCCCGCTGACCAGCTTGACCGACCGCGAGAACGCCTCCCGGAACGTGCCGCGCTCGAGCACCAGCGCCGGGGCGGCCAGCGCCCAGAACACCCAGGCGACCACACCCGGGATGATGCACAGCATCACGCCGACGGTGGTCAGGAGCGCGTAGACGAACGCGACCCCGAGCAGCGGCAGCAGCCGGGGCTGCACGTCGCGCCAGGCGACGGCGAAGGTGACCTCGCGGCCCAACGCGGCGCGGCCCATCACCGCGGCCATCAGGCCGGTGGTGACGGTCAGCAGCAGCGTCGAGACCAGCGTGGTCGAGACGAGCGCGAGCGCGGCGTCGCCGAACGTGCCCAGGACGGCGTCGCGCAGCTCGGTGTCGGTGGCGGCCGGGCCGAGCTGGGCCGTCGAGGCGAAGCTCTCCAGGTCTCCCAGCACGTACTTCTGGACGACGAACGTGATGGCCGCGCTGATCACCGCCACCACCGCGCCGATGCCGAGCACGAGCAGCGGGTGACGGCGGATCGCGGTGATCGCGCCGTCGAGGATGTCGCCGATGTTCAGCGGCCGCAGCGCGATCACGCCGGGCTTGCCGAGCCCGTGCGGGTTCCACCGCGGCTGCTGCCCGTACTGCGGGCCGCCGTAGGACGGCAGCTGGTTCAGCGGCTGGTTCGGCGCCTCCCAGCCCGGCGGCGGCGCGGCCGGGGTGCCGGGTGCCTCCCAGCCGGGCGGCGGCGTGGCCTGCGTGTCCGGTGCCTGCCAGCCCCGGGGTGGCGTCGCCGGTGACGGCGCGTGACCTTCGGGTTCACCCGATCCGGGGGCTGGAGCCTGGGGAACGCCCTGGCTCGGTGTCGGCGTGTCGGCGCCATCGCCGCCGGGCGCGCCACCGGTGTCTGTCATCGAAGCCCCTCGCCTGCAGTGCCTGCTTGACCACACTCTCTCAGAGGCACTTGCACCCGGCCAGACCTGGGGTGACGTCCGGTCGCCGTGACAGCACGCGCACGGACGGGTGCGAGACGACCCGTTCCCCCGATATGCTGAATGGCGGGATCGGGTACCCCCGGTCCGTACCGAGACCCTTCGGGACTGCCTAGTGACGCAACCGCCCCACGGCCAGGAACCGCCTCGCGGAACCGTCCAGCCGCCGCCGGTGCCGGGTGCGCAACCGGATCTCCCGTGGCTCGGCCGCCCGCACACCGTGGCCGCACCGAAGCGCCGGTCCCCGGCGGCCGTGATCGGCGTGTGCCTCGGCGCCGTCGCCGTGCTGGTGCTCGGGCTGGTCGCGATCGTGGCCCTCAACCGCACCGGCACGCCGCCGCTCGCGAACGCGAACTTCCGCGACGCGCCGTCGTCCCAGGACGTCCCCCCGCAGCAGCCCCCGCCCGGCGGCGCGGGTGCCCCGGCGTCGGCGTCGAGCCCCTCGACCGAGCTGTCGACGCCCAGCCCGACCGGCCCGCAGAAGGTCCTCAAGCTCGCCGACCACCCGATCCTGCAGGACCCCAACGCCGGTCTGCAGAACCGCGTCTGCACGCTGCCGGCCTGGCAGAGCACGCAGGAAGGCGCGGAAGCGTTCTTCACCGCGGCCAGCAAGTGCCTCGACGCGGCGTGGGGCCCGTTCCTCGAGGCCTACCACCTGCCGTTCACGCCGCCGTCGCTGCACTTCCCGACCGGCGCGAGCTTCGAGACCGAGTGCGGCACCATCCAGGTCGGCATCGCGACCGCCGCGTACTACTGCGAAAACAACCTGTACGTCCCGTTCCGCGGCCTGCAGACCGACCAGTACGGCAACAACCCCGGCGTCTACCTGGCCCTGTTCGCCCACGAGTACGGCCACCACGTGCAGGAGGTCGCCGGGCTGATGGACGCGGCCTGGCAGAAGATCTACGAGGCCGGCCAGAACAGCCCGGCCGGGCTGGAGATGTCGCGGCGCAAGGAACTGCAGGCCCAGTGCTTCTCCGGGATGTTCCTCGGCGCGCACGTCGACCAGGGCGGCACGATCAGCCGCGACATGTACAACAAGGCCTGGAACGACCAGGAGACCCGCGGCGACAACACCTCCCGCAGCCACGACCACGGGACGAACGCGCACTACGCGTCCTGGTGGCGGGCGGGTGCGACCAGCAACCGGATCGCCGACTGCAACACCTTCGCGGCGCCGTCGTCCGAGGTCAGCTAGCCGGTTTGGGGCGCAGCGGGATGCTCAGCCAGAGGTAGGCGAACATCCCGCCGGAGAAGCACGCGAACACCAGCAGCGCGAGCCCGAGCGGGCGGCGGGCGTCCGACGCGCCCATCGAGGTGTCCGCGGCGGTGACGGTGACCGCGCCGGCGTCCGGCAGCACGTCCGGCACGGCGACCTCGACGCGTTCGCCCTGGCCGTGCCCGCAGCCGTCGAGGGTGCCCTCGTGGACCTTCCCGGTGATGGTGAACCGCACGGTTTCCTTCGCGTCCGGCTTGTCGCACGACGCCGGTTTGGTGACCTCCGCCGGCACCGGCGCGCCGGCGGCGTCGCTGCTGATGCCCAGCAGCCCGGGCCCGGCCAGCCAGGCGAGCAGCACGACGAGCACGCCCGCCGCGGCGGGGATCGCCACCGTGGGCCACTTCAGGGCGAGGGATCGCGGGGGCACCCGGCCATGGTTCCAGATCCGGCGGGCAAAACCCAGGCGCCCTGGTTACCGCTCGATCTTCTCCGCCTGGGTGACCTTTTTGACGTAAAGCAGCTTGTCGCCCGGTTCGATGGCGTCGGCCTGCGGCGCGTCGACGCGGTACAGGACGCCGTCGCGGACCAGGCCGAGCACCAGATCGGACAGGTGCCGCGGCGAACCGCCCTCTTCGGACGGCTCGACCGGCCGCTCGGCGATCGCCAGGCCGGATTCCGGCGTGAGCAGGTCCTCCATGATGTCCACGACCAGCGGCGTCGACGTCGCCATGCCGAGCAGCCGCCCGGCCGTCTCGCTGGAGACGACGACCTGGTCGGCGCCCGACTGCTTGAGCAGGTGGACGTTCTCCGCCTCCCGCACCGACGCGACGATGTGCGCCTTGGGCGCCAGCTCCCGCGCGGTGAGCGTGACGAGCACCGCCGTGTCGTCGCGGTTCGGCGCGACCACGACCGCGCGCGCGTGCTGGACCGCGGCGACGCGCAGGACGTCGGACCGGGTGGCCGAGCCGTGCACGGCGACCAGGCCGAGCGCGCTCGCCGCGTCGAGGGCCTGCTGGTCGGTGTCGACGACGACGATCTGGCCCGGGACGGCGTTTTCGTCGCCGAGCAGCGCGTTGACGGCGGACCGGCCCTTGGTGCCGAACCCGACGACGACCGTGTGGTCGCGCACCTTCGTCCTCCACTTCTGGATCTTGAACGCCTGCCGGGAGCGCTCGGTGAGCACCTCCAGGGTGGTCCCGACCAGGACGATGAGGAAGAGCACCCGCAGCGGGGTGATCACCAGCACGTTCACCAGCCGGGCGGACGAGGTGGCCGGCGCGATGTCGCCGTAGCCGGTCGTCGACAGCGAGACGGTGGCGTAGTAGAGGCTGTCCAGCAGGGACAGGCCGTCGCCGTTGGCGTCGCGGTAGCCGTCGCGGTCGACGTAGACGATGATCACCGTGGCCAGCAGCGCGAGCAGCGCGCCGATGATCCGCTTGACGATCGACCGCAGCGGGCTGACGGTCAGCTCCGGCATCCGCAGGACGCCGACGAGCTCGTGGTCGGGCCGATCGGTGAGACTGCCCAGCGGCAACCGTTTGAGGGCCCTCATGCTGGCTCGTGTCGAGCGTCACTCACGCCCGGAGGATAGCCGAACCGGACACCGGCCCGCCGCGTGAAACGATGAGTTCATGGCAACTTCGCAACGGCCCGCGCACGTGCTGGCGGGCGCACTGGGCACGATGGGCGTCCTGCACTTCGCCGTCCCCAAGCCGTTCGACGGCCTGATCCCGTCCTCGCTGCCGGGGTCCCGCCGGGCCTGGACGTACGGCTCGGGCGTGGCGGAGCTGGCGGTGGCGGCCGCGGTCGCGACCCCGCGCACCCGCCGTCTCGGCGGCCTGGCGGCGGCCCTGCTGTTCCTGGGCGTGTTCCCGGGAAACGTGAAGATGGCGGTGGACGCCCGGCGCGCACCTGCCCCGCAGCGCGCGATCGCCTGGGCCCGCCTCCCGCTGCAGTGGCCCCTGATCGCGTGGGCCCTGAAGGTCCGCGACAACGCCTGATGCCCGCTCAAGCACGCATGATGCCCCTTCGATCACGCGTGATGCCCCGCTGATCACGCCTCGGGGATGTCCCGCAACAGGCGCTGGAGGGCTTCCGGGTCCAGCAGGTCCGCCGGGCGGATCGTGCGGTTCGCGCGGACGTAGTGGAACGCCGCCCGGACCCGCTCCACCGGGACGTCCTTCAGCGCCGCCCACGCCATCCGGTACGCCGCCAGCTGGACCGACAACGCCGGGATGCGGGACTCCGGCGGGACCGCGCCCGTCTTCCAGTCCACCACCGTCCAGCCGCCGTCCGGGTCGGCGAACACCGCGTCCATGCGGCCGCGCAGGGTGATGCCCTCGACGTCCGCCGAGAACGTCACCTCGACCGCCACCGGCACGCGGGCCGCCCACTCGCTCTTCTCGAACTCCGTCTGCAGTTCCTCGAAGTCCGCGTCGGGGGCTTCGCCGAAGTCGGCCGCGCCCGGGAGGTCGTCGATCTCGATGAGCTGGTCGCCCGCGAACCGGCGTTCCAGCCAGCCGTGGAACTCCGTGCCGCGGCGGGCGAAGCTGTTGGGTTCCACCGGGAGCGGCCGGCTCAGGTCGCCGGCCAGCCGGGCCGCGTCGTCGGCCAGGGCGACCAGCTGGCTCACCGAAAGCCGCGACGGCAGCGGGACCCGCTTGACCTGGTCGTCCTTGCGCGCCCACTCCTCCAGCAGGACGTCGGTGTCGGTCAGCCAGCCGTCGGGGTCGTCGTCCTCCTCGGCGGGCTCGGGCGGAGCGGCCATCGCCTCGGACACGAGCTCCACCCCGGTCTGCACGCCGGTGCGGCGGCCGGCCAGGGGGTCGACCGGCCAGCGCCCCGCCCGCGAGTCCGACACCAGCGGGTTTTCGTCCTCCTTGGCGGGTTCGGGCGCCCACTCGGCGAGCTGCCCGACACCGGTTTCGCGCAGGACGTCGCTGATCTCGGTGAGGAACTCCGACGGCCCCTTCGCCCGGCTGCTGCTTTCGTTCCACCAGTGCCCGGAGACGATCAGCGCGTGCTCGGACCGCGTCAGCGCGACGTAGCAGAGCCGCCGTTCCTCCGCCTGCTCCCGCTCGACGAAGCCCGCTTCGTGCAGCTCCAGTCCTTCTTGGACTTCCTTGCGGTCGTAGCCCTCGGCGATCCGCAGCTCGGGCAGGTCCTCGGCGTCGCCGCGCAACGCAGCCGGCAGCGACGTCGCGGTCCGCAGCCACGACGACGACCGCCGCCGTCCGGGGAACACCTCGTGCACCAGGTGCGGCACGGCGACGACCTCCCATTCGAGGCCCTTCGCCGAGTGCACGGTCAGCACCTGCACCCGGTCCGGCACGACCTCGACCTCGCCCGGGGTGAGCCCGTCCTCGGCGTGCGCGGCGGTGTTCAGGTAGTCCACAAAGGACAGCAGGGTCGCCGTCGGCGCCGTCTCGGCGTAGTCGGTGACGACTTCGGCGAACGCGTCCAGGTGCGCCCGTCCCGCGGATCCCGGGCGTGCCAGGGATTCGACGTCCAGGAGCATCGTGCGTTCGACGTCGGCGACGAGCTCCGGCAGCGACTGGTCGAGCCGCCGCCGCAGCGCGGCCAGCTCCCAGCCGATCCGCTTGATGCGCTTGAAGCCCTCCTCGGAGTACCGCGCCGGGTCCCCGGGCTCGTCGATGGCGTCGATCAGCCCGGCCTGCTCGACGCGCTCGGCGACGAGCTCGGGGGTGTCCGCCTTCTCCGGGCTGGAGAGCTCTCCGGCCCGGCGCCACAGCGCGGCGACGTCGGCGGCAGCGAGCCGCCAGCGTGCCCCCGTCAGCAGCCGGGCCGCCGCGCTGCCGGACAGCGGGTCGGCCAGCACCTTCAGCGTCGAAACGAGGTCCGCGACCTCGGGCTCGTCCAGCAGCCCGCCGAGCCCGACGACCTCGACGGGCAGCCCGCGCGCCCGCAGCTCGGCGGCGATCGGCGCCATGTCGGCACGGCGCCGCACGAGCACCGCGGCGGTCGGCGGCTTGCCGGTCTCCTCCTGCTGGGCGTGCCAGCGCCGCGCGACGGCCTCGGCGACCCACTCGCGTTCGGCGCGGATGTCCGGCAGCAGCGCGCACGCGATGTCCGCGGGCCCGGCGCCGTGGCGCGCCCGCAGCCGTTCGACGCCGAGACCGCGGGCCCGCAGCGGCTCGGCGATGGCGTTGGCGAGGTCGAGGATTTCGGGTGGGTTGCGGAAACTGGTCAGCAGCCCGAATTCGTGCGCGGGAACGAGCCGTTCGCCGTCGAAGCGCGGGAAGTCCGTGGTGAACCGGGGCAGGTTGGCGGCGCTGGCGCCACGCCAGCCGTAGATGGCCTGCGCCGGGTCACCGACCGCGGTGACCGGCATCGGCGGGTTCTCGACGCCGCCGAACAGCGCCCGCAGCAGCACGCGCTGGGCGTGCCCGGTGTCCTGGTATTCGTCGAGGAGGACGGCACCGTAGCGCTCCCGTTCGCCGCGCACGACCGACGGGTACCCGCCGGCCAGCTGGGCGGCAAGGGACATCTGGTCGGCGAAGTCCAGGGCGCCTTCGTTGCGCTTGCGGCGGTGGTAGTCGTCGACGAGCGGCAGCAGCGCGAGCCGGAAGTGCTGCGCCGCCATGATTTCGGTGAGTTTCTGCGGCAGCGCGGCCCGCTGCCCCTTGGCACGCGGCGCGTTTTCGATCACGCGGCACAGCCAGCTGGTGTACTCGGCGAGCTGTTCGGTCGAAACCAGGTGCTCACCGAGTTCCCCGGCCAGCGCGAGGAGGTCGGCGGTGACGGTCGGCGGGACCCGGTCGGTGTCGAGCTCGTTGTCCCAAGTGGACACAACGCGGTGCGCGATCTGCCACGACGACGTTTCGGAGAGCAGCCGGACGCCGGGCTGGACGGGCAGGCGCAGACCGTGTTCGGACAGCAGGCGCCCGGCGTAGGCGTGGTAGGTGAGGACGGTGGGTTCGCCGGCGACCACAGTGGACCGCAGGCCACCGGTCGGGTCGAGCCGGTCGAGGAGCCCGGACCCGGCGAGGCGGCGCAGCCGGGCCCGGACGCGTTCGCCGAGCTGGCGCGCGGCTTTCCGGGTGAAGGTGAGGCCGAGGACGCGGTCGGGGCTGACGATGCCGTTCGCGACGAGCCAGACGACCCGCGCGGCCATGGTTTCGGTCTTCCCGGCCCCGGCGCCGGCGACGACGAGCGAGGGTTCGACGGGCGCGGCGATGACGGTGGCCTGCTCGGGCGTGGGCCGGTGCAGGCCGAGGGCATCGGCGAGTTCGGCGGGCTCGACGGGGTTGGCGACGAGGAGCGGGCTCACGACCGCACCCCACCGCGGCACAGCAATGCCGCGAATGACTCATTCGAGACCTCGGACGTCGCGAATGACTCATTCGGGACCCCGCACGACGCGAATGACTCATTCGAGACCTCGGACGTCGCGAATGACTCATTCGAGACCTCGCACGACGCGAATGACTCATTCGAGACCTCGGACGTCGCGAATGACTCATTCGAGACCTCGCACGTCGCGAATGACTCATTCGAGACCTCGCACGTCGCGAATGACTCATTCGAGACCTCGCACGT
>NZ_JNYY01000028.1 GCF_000716785.1 Amycolatopsis vancoresmycina | reverse complement strand
GATCGTCGGCAGCGTCAGATGTGTATAAGAGACAGGGCGGGGGCGGGGGCGGGGGCCAGCGTTCGAGCTCAGCTTGCGTTGAGGGTCACCGAGTGCCAGCCGGTTGCGCCGTCCGGGACCGGGTCCGCGCGGTTCTCCGTCTGCGTGTAGCCGTCCTGGTCGGTCGCGCGGACGAACGCCTGGTGCGAGCCCGGCGGCACGTCGAGCTCGGCCCACCACATCCGCCAGGTGTCCTTGCTCACCTCGGCCGACAGGGTCGCCGGGAGCCACGGCCCCTGGTCCAGCCGGACCTCGACCTTCGCGATGCCGGTGTGCTGCGCCCACGCCGTGCCCGCCAGCCGGACCTTGCCCGCGCTCACCCGCGCGAAAGCCGCGGGCGTGTCGATCCGCGATTCGGTCTTGATCGGCGCCTGCTCCGCCCACCCGCGGCTGAGCCAGTACGCCTGCCGGTCGTCCCACCGGGTGAATTCGAGGGACTTGACCCACTTCGTCGCCGAGACGTAGCCGTACAGGCCGGGGATGACGATCCGGGCCGGGAACCCGTGCTCGACCGGCAGCGGCTCGCCGTTCATCCCGATCGCCAGCATCGCGCCGCGGGTCCGGTCGAGGGCCACGTTCGCCGGGGTGCCGCACGTCCAGCCGTCGACGCTGGTGGCGAACATCTGCTGCGCGCCCGCCTGCACACCGGCCTCCTCGAGCAGGTCGGCGAGGTCGACGCCGATCCAGGACGCGTTCGAGATCAGCGGGCCGCCGACCTCGTTGGACACGCACGTCAGCGTCACCCGGCGCTCGACCAGCGGCCGGCTGCGGATGTCGGCGTAGGAGAACGTCACCTCGCGGTCGACCATGCCGTGGATGCGCAGGCTCCAGTCCTCGGTGCGCAGCTGCGGCACGACGAGCGCGGTGTCGATGCGGTAGAAGTCCGCGTTCGGCGTGAGGAACGGCGGGGAACCGAGCTTCGCGAAGTCGGCGTCCGCGGGCAGCGGCGGCGCGGTGCGCGCGGGGACGAGCGGCCCGACGGCGGCCCGCGAGTCCTCGGCGTCCGCGCTGGTCCCGGCGACCTGGCCGACGACGGCCGCGACCCCCGAACCGGCCACGACACCGACTCCGGCGCGCAGGAACTTCCGCCGGTCGAAGCCGCGGTCGTGGACCACGTCGGGCGGCAGCGCGAGGCGGTGCAGCCAGGTGAACACGGCCAGCCCGGCCACCAGGGCGGCGACCGGCGCCAGCAGCGAGATCTGCCCGAGGTCGCTGCGCGCGTAGACCGCGGCGACCCCGGCCGCGCCGAGCAGGAAGACGAGCACCTGCCCGGCCCGTGGCGTCCGGCGCGAGAGCTGCCCGGCCAGCAGCGCGAACAGGACCAGCACCACGCCCAGCCCGAGCTTCAGCACCGGCTTGTCCCAGGTGCCCAGCGTCCGCTCGGCCCACTTCACGATCCCGGTCGGGCTGTGGTCGATGACGTAGTTCGCCACCGCGATGAACGGCGACGCCGTGTACCCGACGAACCCCGCCACCAGGTGCCCGACGCCGAGGGCGGCGGCCAGCGCGAGGAGCCCGATCAGGGTCGCGACCGGCAGCGAAAGCCGCCGGGGTGCTTCGGGCGGCGCTTCCTGCAGAGTGCTCACGCCTCCATCTTCGGAGCGGAAGCGTGAAGCGGCTGCTCGGAACGGCTTACGGACGTGTTACGGCTGCCGCTCGGCGCAAGTGGTCGTGAGTGTTTAGGCGCGTTCTAACGCGCCTAAACACTCACGAGGAGCTGCGGCAGACCGGCTCAGGCGAGGGCCTTGCGCAGGCGGTCCTCTTCGACGCGCCAGTAGCCGTGCTCGGCGCCGTCGACCAGGATCACCGGGACGCGGTCGCCGTACTCCGCACGCCACTCCGGGTCGGTGTCGACGTCTTCCGAGCGCCACGAGACGCCCAGCTCGCCGCAGATCCGGGCGACCTCGGCCTCCGCGACCTCGCAGAGGTGGCAACCGTCCCGGCCCATCACCGTCACTTCGTGCGCCATGGCGTCCTTACTACCGCAACCGCAGCCGGCGCAGCTTGCCGGTGGCCGAGTGCGGCAGCGACTCGGCGAACTCGACCAGGTGCGGCACCTTGTACCCGGCCAGGTGGGCCGCGCAGTGGTCGACGACCTGCTGCTCGGACAGCGCAGCCCCGGCCGCGGGCACGACGAACGCCTTCACCGCTTCGCCGCTGCGTTCGTCCACCACCCCGACGACGGCGGCCTCGGCCACCTCGGGCAGCTGCCCGATGACCTCCTCCACCTCGCGCGGGAAGACGTTGAAGCCGTTGACGATGATCAGGTCGTTGGCCCGGTCGACCAGGTGCAGGTCGCCGTCGACGTCGAGGTAGCCGACGTCGCCGGTGCGGAACCAGCCCTCGGCGTCGGGCCCGTGGCCGCCGTCCGGCCAGTACCCCGAGAAGAGGTTGGCGCCGCGGATCGACACCAGCCCGGTCTCGCCGGCGGCCTCGAAGACGTCGCCGACGTCGTCCGGGTCGAGCGGCACGGCCTGGTCGGTGCCGTCGCTGTCGACCAGCCGCAGCTCGACCCCGGGCAGCGGGCGGCCGACCGAGCCGGGCTTCGGGTAGCCGGTGACCAGCGTCGACGTCACCACCGGCGCGCATTCGGTGAGGCCGTAGCCCTCATAGACGTCGAGGCCGGTGGCCTCGCGGATCGCGGTCAGCACCTTCGGGTGCAGCGGCGCCGCGCCGGACGTCATCCGCCGCACGGTGGCCAGCCCGCGGCGGAGCTCGTCGGCGCCGAGGGCGGCGAACTCGCCGTACATCGTCGGGACGCCGGTGATCGACGTGACGCCGTGTTCGGCGCAGTCGTCGAGCGTGCGCTGGGCTTCGAAGCGCTCCGACAGGACGGCGGTCGCGCCGACGGCGACCGCCTGCAGGAGCCCGGGGCCGAGGCCGTAGACGTGGAAGAGCGGGATGGTGATCAGCACGCGGTCGTCGTGTTCGAGGACGCCCTCGACCCCGCTGATCTGGTCGAGGTTCGCCAGCAGCGCGCGGTGCGAAAGCATCACCCCGCGCGGCGGCCCGGTGGTGCCCGACGTGTACGAAATGACGGCGATGTCCTCGCCTGACCGGGTGTGTTCGACGGATTCGACTACGCCATCCGGGTCAGTCACCGGCGTGACGCCGCTCACGCCGTCCGGCAGGTCCGCGTCCGCGTCGCGCTGGACGACGACCTTCGCGCCGCTGTGCTCCAGCAGCTTCCCGAGCTCGGGCCCGGGCACCTGCGGCGACAGCGGGACGACGACGGCCCCCGCCCGCAGCGCACCGAAGAAGGCGACCGCGAAGTCGACCGACGTCGGCAGCCGCAGCCCGACCCGGTCGCCGGGGCCGACGCCCGCCTCCACCAGCCGCCCGGCCTGGACCTGGGCGGCGGCAGCCAGCTCGTGGTAGCTCAGGCCGCGCCCGGTGCCGGTCTCGCGCACGGCCGGGTGCTCCGGCCACGTGGCCGCGGCCCGCGTGAGCAGCCCGCCGACCCCCGATTGCGTCTCCGTTCCGGCGCTCACCCGCGGCCCACCTCTCCTCGCCCGACCGAACCGTTGCAAGTCTGTCATCTGAAGCGACGTCATGGGTGCTGACCGCGAGCGTTCCGTTTGCGCAACCCCCGAACCACTACCTACTTCGCGGTAACAACACGTATGCTGCACTGCGTCGCGCCGGTGTCGTTGATCACGGCCGCGACGGGAGAGAGGGAGTCGCCGTGACGAACTTGCCTGCCCACGAGGTCGTGGGGCACGCGAGCCGGCAGGCCCCTGCTCGCCCGAGTTCCGGGGGTACCGTGACCCGCTGGGTCGAAGCCGCCGCCGGAGGTGCCGCCCGATGACCGTCCCGACCGCCGTGAGCCGCGGGCCCGTCTTCATGTTCGCCGAGCGCGTCTTCGGGCGCCCCTCGGCGGTACCGCTGAGCAGGCAGGCGGCCGACGACGAGCGCGCCGAGGCGGCGAAGGCGGAGGCGTGGGAGCTGGTGCGGGCCGCGCAGGACGGCGACTCGTCCGCCTTCGGCCGGCTCTACGACCGGTACGTCGACGTGGTCTACCGCTACGTGCTGTTCCGGCTCGGCGACCGCGACCTCGCCGAGGACGTCACCAGCGAGACGTTCCTGCGCGCGCTGCGCCGGATCACGTCGGTGAGCTACCAGGGACGTGACGTCGGCGCCTGGTTCGTCACCATCGCCCGCAACCTCGTGCTCGACCACGTCAAGTCGAGCCGGTTCAAGCTCGAAGTGGTCACCGACGAGGTGACCGAGCCGGGCTCGGCGCCGTTCAGCGTCGGCGCGACCGCGCAGGCGGGCCCCGAGCAGGAGGCGATCAGCCGCGCCACCCGCACCGAGCTGCTGCGCTGCGTCGCCGAACTGGGCGACGACCAGCGGGAGTGCATCGTGCTGCGGTTCCTGCAGGGGCTGTCCGTGGCCGAGACGGCCGAGATCATGAACCGCAACGAAGGCGCGATCAAGGCGCTGCAACACCGCGCCGTACGCCGTTTGGCACAACTTCTGCCCACCGGATTGCGCTGAACCCGCGAACTTTTCCGTTCGTCGGCCGAAACCGGTAACCCTCGCGGCTTCTGGATCGTTACCCCACGCAGACCGGTGTCAGGGCCGGCCGTGGCCCGAGAGGAAGAAGCAGCGCCGTGAGGTCTGCGCGTGAGCGAGCCGAGAGCGAGCGGTTCGCGCGTGCCCTGGAACCGTCGCCGGTACGCCGCGACGGCGAGTTCGCCGACGAACTCGCGCTCGTCGGCGCGCTGCGTGAGCTCGGCGCGGCCGGGGCCCCCGACCTGGAGACGCGGCAGCGGATCCGCGCGGAGATCGCGGGCCGCCTGGAGACGGCGGCGGCCACCGCCCCCCGTCGGAGGTGGCGGCCGCGGACCGCCGACCTGGTGGCCGCCGCGCTCTTCCTCTTCCTCGTCCTCTCGGGGCTGACGCTGGTGCTCTCGCGCACGGCGTTGCCCGGTGACCCGCTGTACGGCGTCAAGCGGGCCGGCGAGTCGACCGCGCTGGGCCTGACGTTCGGCGACCAGGAGAAGGCGCGCAAGCACCTCGAGTTCGCCACCAACCGGATCACCGAGCTCGGCGAGCTGGCCGCCGAAGGCGGGACCGCGGCCGACTACCGGACCGCCTACGACGACTTCGCCGCCGACCTGCAGGCCGGCGTCGCCCAGATGGCGGCCGCGGCGACCAGCGACGGCAGCGGCACGCAGGCGCTGTCGGACATCCGGCTGTGGGCGCGCAACCAGGCGGCGCGGCTGGGTTCGCAGCCGCTGCCGGCCGACGCGGCGCCGGTGTTCGGCGACGTCCGCGACCTGCTGGGCAAGGTCCAGGAACGCACGAGCGGCCTGGTGGCGCGGATGAACTGCTACCAGATCACCACGGGCACGTCCGACGAACTGGGCCCGCTCCCGGCGACCGGCGAGTGCACGCAGCGGCCCGCCCCAGCCGCCGGCGGCCAGCCGACGGCGGTGTCCGTCGCACCCTCGTCGTCGGACAGCACCTCGCCGACGCCGACGGGCACGCAGCTGCCCCCGTCGGACGCCGCGGCGACCCCGGGCATCCCCGCGCCGACCGGCGGCGTGACACCGCCCCCGGTGTACGGCCAGGTGCCGACGACGTCGCCACGGCCGCCGTCGACGACGACCACGACGTCCCCGCCCCCACTGGTTTCGATCCCGCCGTTGCTGCCCGGTCTGCCGCCGATCGTCATCGGCTGAGGTCCGGGCCACACCTGCGACGACGCAGTGGGCGGCTCGCTACGCTGTGCGAAGGACCCGACGTGCGCGAACGTGGAGGCGGTGTGCGTGTCAGCTTGGCGTGGCAGGGATAAGAGTCAGGAGCTGGAACGGCTCGCCGCGCTCGCGGGCGAGGCGTCGGCCGAAGCCGCCCACGCGGCCGCCGGACCCGCCGCGCCGCCCGCCCCGCCGGACCTCACGGCGGCCGCGTTCTTCGACGTCGACAACACGATGATGATGGGCGCGTCGATCTTCTACTTCGCCCGCGGGCTCGCGGCCCGGAAGTTCTTCACGTCGGCCGACCTGGCCGGGTTCGTGTGGGGCCAGATCAAGTTCCGGCTCGGCGGCCGCGAGAACAAAGAGGACATCAAGACCCACCGCGAGCGCGCACTGTCCTTTGTGGCCGGCCGCACGGTGGCGGAGCTGACGTCGATCAGCGAAGAGATCTACGACGAGCTGATGGCGGACAAGATCTGGTCCGGCACGCGCGCGCTGGCCCAGATGCACCTGGACGCGGGCCAGCGGGTTTGGCTGGTGACGGCGACCCCGATCGAGCTGGCGGCGATCATCTCCCGCCGTCTTGGTCTGACCGGGGCACTGGGCACGGTGGCGGAGACCCGCGACGGCGTGTACACGGGCCGCCTGGTGGGCGACCTGCTGCACGGGCGGGCGAAGGCGCACGCGGTGCGGGCGCTGGCGTCTCGCGAGGGCTTGAACCTCAAGCGCTGCACGGCGTATTCGGACTCGGCGAACGACATCCCGATGCTGTCGGTGGTGGGCACGGCGGTGGCGGTCAACCCGGACGGCGGGCTGCGAGACGTGGCCCGGGCGCGGGGCTGGGAGATCCGCGACTTCCGGACGGGCCGCAAGGCGGCGAAGATCGGCGTGCCGTCGGTGCTGGGCGCGGGCGCGCTGGCGGGTGCGGTGGCAGCGGGAATGGCCTACCGCCGCCGCTGACGCTCGGTGCAGGCTGTCGTGAGTGTTTAGACGAGTTAGAACTCGCCTTACCACTCACGAGGCTCAGCCGCGGAAGACCGACTTGCGCTGCGAAAGGCGCTGGTACAGCGTCTGCTGGATCGACTCGCGGACCTGATCCGTCAGCTGGAACACCAGCATCGGGTCCTCGACCGCGTCCGGCCCGTACGCATCCGTCGCGATCGGCTCGCCGAACTCGATGCTCCACTTCGTCGGGAGCGGGACCGCGCCCAGCAGGCCCAGCATCGGGAAGAACGGCGTCACCGGGAAGTACGGCAGGCCCAGCATGCGGGCCAGCACCTTGATGTCGCCCAGCTTCGGGTAGATCTCCTCCGCGCCGATGACCGACACCGGGATGATCGGCACGCCCGCCTTCAGCGCGGCCGACACGAACCCGCCGCGGCCGAAGCGCTGCAGCTTGTAGCGGGAAGCGAACGGCTTGCCGACGCCCTTGAAGCCCTCCGGCCACACCCCGACCAGCTCACCCTTGCGCAGCAGGCGTTCGGCGTCCGCGTGGCAGGCCAGCGTCTGGCCGGACTTGCGGGCGAACGACCCCACCAGCGGCACCTGGAACACCAGGTCCGCGCCGAGGCCGCGCAGGTGACGGCCGCCGGTCTCGTCGTGCACCGCCACCGCCGTCATCAGCGAGTCGAGCGGGATCGTGCCGGAGTGGTTGGACACCAGCAGCGCGCCGCCGACCGCAGGGAGGTTCTCGACGCCGTACGTGTCGACGCGGAACCACTTCTTGTACAGCGCGCGCAGCGGCGGCAGGAACACCGCCTCGGTCAGCTCGGCGTCGAAGCCGAATTCGTCGACCGTGTAGTCGCCGGTCAGCCGGTCGCGCAGGAACCCGAGCGCCGACCGGGCCGCGTCCGAAAGCGGCTCGTCCGGCACCGGCCGTTCGACGCCACCGGGGAACGCGACGACCGGGGCCGCCTCCGCCCGCGCGGCGTCCTGCTCACGAAGGTCCCGCTCGGCCTCCGGCTTCTCCCGGCCCGGCCCGTGCAGGGGGATGACCTGCGCCTCGGCACCGCCCACCGTTCCCACCTCGCTTTCGCCGTCGTCCAAGTCGAAATGCCTGGTCACCGGCTCTGCCCGGTAGCCGCGGCGACCAGTACCCGGCCGGCCAGGCCGGCCAGCTTGCCCCCGTCGAGCACCGGGCGGAGCCCGCGTCCGACGATGTAGTCGTCGAACGCCTCACGCGTCGTCCACCGCGGCGTGTACCCGAACTCCTGCTTCAGCTTGGCGATGTCCACGACCCGGCCGAAGTTCAGCAACCGGACCTGGTCGGCGGAAAAGTCCACGACGCGGGCGCCGCGCAGAACCTTGCCGACCGACGGCACCACGCTCCGCGGCATCGGCAGCTCGACCCGGCCCGCTCGCCGGATCGCCTGCGAGAGGGTGAGTACCCCCTCCGCGCCGACGTTGAACACGCCGGGCCGGTCGGCCAGCGTCGCCCGCTCCAGCACCGACAGCGCGTCCGACGAGTGCAGCAGCTGGATGCGCGCGTCGTAGCCGAAGACCGTCGGCACCACCGGCAGGGCGAAGTAGCGGGCGAGGACGGTGTCGGTCTCGGGCCCGATGATGTTGGCGAACCGGAACAGCGTCGTGGTGATGTCGGGGCGGCGCCGCACCAGGCCGCGCACGTACCCCTCCATCTCGACGGCGTCCTTCGCGTACCCGCTGGTCGACGTGGGGATGAGCTCGGAGTCCTCGGTGAACACCGCCTGCGAGCGGGCGCCGGCGCCGTAGACCGCCGCCGTCGACTTGACCACCAGCTTCCGCACCAGCGGCGAGCGCTGGCAGGCGGCGAGCAGCCGCATGGTGCCGATGACGTTGACTTCCTTGATCGCCGTGCGGCGGCCCGGCCCGGCCGGGTGCGCCGTGCACGACGCGTGCACCACAGTGTCCACTTTGGCGGTGCTGATCACCTTGGCGATCAACGGGTTCCTGATGTCCGCGCGGACGAACTCCGCGTGGCCCATGCGCTGCAGGACGGTCTTGTCCGGCGGAACCGTGTCGACACCGATGACCCGTTCGAAGTCGGGGTTGTTGCCCAGCCGGGCGAGCAGTTTCCCGCCCAGTTCCCCGGCGACCCCGGTGACGAGCACGATGTTCGACGGCATGCGACTCCCTGCGGCGTAGGGCAAGTGGGGGGTGGACGGTCACCCGAGGCGCGCGAACCTGCACTCACTGGAAGGATCGCGCGGACGCCCTTGAGATGTTACCGCTCATCAGTGGTAGCTCCCGGCCGTCTTACGTGCTATTAACCGCCACGCCCCGGGAAAGCGACGAACGCCTCACTCGAACGGGCGGACCTGCCCACCACATGGACGTGGCCCGTCCAGAGACTGGACGGGCCACGGTCACACTCGGCAGGCTTACTTGCCGGCCTTACGACGCTGAACGCGCGTACGGCGAAGCAGCTTGCGGTGCTTCTTCTTCGACATGCGCTTGCGGCGCTTCTTGATCACAGAGCCCATGGGCGCTCCTTAGGTCGTCGTCGGTCACGCTGCCCGGCGCAGCGTCCAACGGGTGGAGCGCACAGGCACGAGCGGTTTTCCAGGTTACCCGTCTCCCCGGGCGGGCCGGTCAGCGGGCACGTCGTAACACGGCGTGCCGCTGGCCGGGGCGTGGATCAACCCACGTCGTAATAGGCGCCCTGGAGGTACTCGTGCACTGCTTTCTCCGGCACCCGGAAGGACTTCCCGACCCTGACGGCGGGCAGCTCACCCGAGTGCACGAGACGGTAGACGGTCATCTTGGAGACCCGCATCAGCGTGGCCACCTCGGCGACCGTCAGGAACTGGACCTGCCCGACGGCGGGCAAATCCTCCTTCTTGTTCGGCGACATGTTTACCGCGTCCTTCGACACGTGTCGCGCCACGAGGCTTCCCCACCTGTGGTATCGACACGCACGTGCTCTATCGAGAGTAGCGGGACTGGTGGGACTAATGCGACGCCTGTCACCGAGATGGGCCCCTACCAGCGCTAACGCACAAGCACCCGCGCGTGCAAGACCCGCGGAATCGCCCTTTCCGGCGAAATCAGTCCTCGTCGTGCGCCTTGCCGAGCTCCACCGAGCGGTCCTTGGCGGCCTCGATGGCGGCCAGCAGCGCCGCGCGGACGCCGTGCTTCTCCAGCTCGCGGATGGCGTTGATGGTGGTCCCGGCCGGCGAGGTGACGGCCTCGCGCAGCAGCACGGGGTGCTCGTCGGACTCGGCGAGCATCTTCGCGGCGCCCACGGCCGACTGGATGATCAGCTGCCCGGCCAGCGCCCGCGGCAGGCCCAGCAGGATCCCGGCGTCGATCATGGCCTCGACCAGGTAGAAGAAGTAGGCGGGACCGGACCCGGACAGCGCGGTGACGGCGTCCTGCTGCGCCTCGGGCACCTCGACGACCTGCCCGACGTGCGAGAGCAGGTCCCGCACCACGGCGAGGTGGTCGGCGGTCGCGTACCGGCCGGCGGAGATGGCGCTCATGGCCTCGTTGACCAGCATCGGCGTGTTCGGCATGACGCGGACGACGGGCACGCCCTCGGCGAGCCGCCGCTCGTAGAGCGAGGTGGGCAGCCCGGCGCACAGCGAAACGACCAGCGACGACGGCCCGAGCAGCGGCGCGAGCTCGTCGAGCACGGGCTCGATGTCCTGCGGCTTGACGGCGACGACGAGCACATCGGCCCGCTTCGCGGCTTCCTCGACCTCGACGCCGCGAACGCCGTACTGGGAGGTCAGCTCTTCGACGCGAGCCTGGTAACGCTCGGTGAAGAGGAGGTCGCCCGGTTCGTGGCCGCCGTGCAGCAGCCCCGAGAGCAACGCCTCGCCGATCTTGCCCGCACCCAGCACCGCGATGACCGTCATGCGCTCAAGCGTGCCAAACCCGCCTCGCGCCCGCGGTGCCGGGGCGAGCTGACCCGTCGCCGATGTCGCGAATGACTCATTCGGGACGTCCGAGGTCCCGAATGAGTCATTCGCGACGTCCGAACCGCGGGCTCAGGCGCCTGGAGCCGGGGCCAGGCCCAGCTGGCGGGCCTGGCACACCAGGCGGCCCTGGGCGTCGACCACCGTCGCGTCCGAGTCGAACCATGCCTCGTGGACCGAACGGGACTCCACCACCACCCGGAGCCAGCCCGGGGCCGGGCGGGTCCGCAGCAACGCCGTCAGCTGGACCGTCGGGGCCCAGCCGATGCGGCCGAGGTTCATCACCACCGGCGGGTTCACGTCCGAGGCCAGCAGCGTGAAGTACGGGTCCACCAGGCTGTGCCGCGGCCGCACCCACAGCCGCATCCGGGGTGGCTCGTCCGTGCGGCCCGCCAGGTAGCCCGCCGTCGCCGGGTCCAGGCGGACCTCGCAGCCCTTGGCCAGGTTGAACGGCCCCTCCGTGCTCTCGGCCATCGCCAGCGCGCCCGGTGGCGGCTCGGCGGGCATCGACGGCACGTCCGTCCACTCCGGCCGCCGCATCGGGAGCCGGCCCGTCGTCACCCTGGCCTCGACGCAGCTGCGGCCGCGCTGCTCCAGGCGGACCTCGACGACCGTCGCGCGGCGGCCGACCTTGCGGACGTCCGTGCGCAGCAGCACCGGGCCGAGCGCGGGCGCGTGCAGGAACTCCGCGCTGACCACCAGCGGCTCCGCGTGCGGCTCGCCGCGCTCGTGCAGCGCGGAGATCGCCGCTCTGGCCAGCAGGGCGAGCAGGAAACCCCCGTGCGGGTGCGAGCCGATGGCCCATTCCGCGCGCAGCACCGCGGTGAAGGTGCCGTCCCCCAGCGACCGCGCCGCACTCGCCGTGTCGAAGGACACAGCGGTGCCGTCGATTCCGCTCACGAACGGCCCGCGCCGATTCGGGAATTCCGGGAGGTGACGATCAACGAGAGCGACGGTTTCACGGTCCGAACTTTACGGGTTGGACCGGCGGAAATGCACTCGGGAGCAGTGTGTCCGGCCGGAACGTGCGCGGGTTATTGCCCGAGGTGGAACCGCGCGAACAACAACGCCTCGGCCAGATCACGGACCCGCTGGGCCGCGGTGACGGCGTGCCGGGTGTTGACCTCCAGCACGATCTGGCCGGCAAAACCGTTGCTGACCAGCTTCTCGAGCAGTTCGGCGCAGGGCTGGCCGCCGCGTCCGGGCACCAGGTGTTCGTCCTTCGGGACGCCGGTGCCATCGGCCAGATGGACGTGCGAGAGGCCGTCACCCATCCGCTGCGCGAGGGCCAGCGCGTCCATCTCGGCTGCCGCTGTGTGGGACAGGTCGAGCGTGTAGTGCCGGAACCCGACGTCCGTCGGGTCGATCGACGGCCGGAACGCGGAGACCCGGGAATTCCGGGAACCGCCGGGCGGCCGCACCTTGAACATGTTTTCGACCGCGATTTCGACGCCGCTCGACTCCTCCAGTTCCCCGACCAGATCGCCGAATGCGTCGCCGTACCGGCGCTGCCAGCGGAACGGCGGGTGCACCACCACCGTGCGCGCGCCGAGCTCGAGGGCGGCGTCGACGGACATCCGCAGCCGCACGACCGGGTCCGGCGACCAGATCCGCTGCGTGATCAGCAGCGACGGCGAGTGCACCGACAGCACGGGCACGCCGGTGCGCCGCGACAGGCGCCGCAGCGCCGTGACGTCCTGGCTGACCGGGTCGGCCCAGACCATCACCTCGACGCCGTCGTAGCCGAGCTCGGCGGCCAGCTCGAAGGCCGTTCCCGCCTTGAGGGGCCACACCGACGCCGTGCTGAGGCCCACCGGGACCGGCTGCTCGTCTGTCACGCGCGCCATCCTGCCTGCGAGCGCCGCGAATGACTCATTCGGGACCTCCGACGTCCCGAATGAGTCATTCGCGACACCGCGGCGCGGGGTGGTGCCGGGTGGCGGGGTGGTGCCGGGTGTCAGCGCCCGACGAGCAGCAACGCCGCCGGCGAGACCGTCACCACCAGGCCCACCAGCACCGCGAGCACCGTCGTCTGCAGGTCTTCGGCGCGGCGGATCTTCCGCACGATCCAGACCAGCGCGACGACCACCAGCAGCGCGGCGACCAGCGCGGCGGCCGGGATGTTCACCCACAGCCAGTTGAAGCCCAGCCAGACGGCGGCGCCGCCGACCACGCCCATCGCCAGCTGGCCGGCCAGCGCCAGCCACTGCTTGCCGGGCGAGGCCGCCGGCTCCGGCTCCGCGACCGGCTCGGGGACGTCGTCGTACTCGTCGTCCTCGTAGCCTTCGCCCTGCTCGTAGCCGTAGTCGTCCTGCTCGAAGTCCGGGCCGTCCGCCGGGTAGCCGTCGGCGAACTCGCGCTCGTAGGGCTCGAGGTCGTCCGGGATCGGCGCCCGCGAGGCGCGGTCGCCGGGCGCGAACGGCATCGGCGGCGGGTACGCGCCGGTCGGCGGCCCCGCGTCGTAGGCGGCCTGGTAGCCGCTGCTTTCCGGGGCGAAGCCGTCGGGCTCGAAGTCGTCCTCGGGGTAGCCGTCGGCCGGGGTGTCGGTGGGCACCGCCGGCATCACGCCGATCTCGGTGTCCTCCATCTGCTCCTTCTGCCGCCGCTTGCGCCAGTTCGCCAGGCCCGCGGGCGAGGACGGCTCCGGCGGCTCGGGCTTCTTGCCCTTCGGCGGCACCGGCGGGGACGGCGGTTCGTCGTCGGGGATCGCCGAGAACTGCTCGGTGTGGTCTTCGCGCTTCGGCTCGGGACGGCGCGCCGGGGCACGGCGCGGGCGGCCGGGCGCGGCGGGCGGCGTCGCGAAAGTTCCACTGGCCATCGGGCCCGGCGGGACGTCGATCTCGGCGTCCGGGGTGCCGTTGAGGCCGTCGAGCCGGGCCGAGAGCGGCCCGCCGGGCGGCGGGGGCACCGGGAGCTGCTGGGACGGCTGGGGCGGCGTCGGCAGCTGCTGCGACGGCTGCGGCGGGCCGGGGCGGCGCCGGACCGGCGGGACGGCACGGGTCTCCTCGGCCGACGGCGGGACCGGCAGCTGCTGCGACGGCTGCGGGGGCGCCGGCGGCTGCCGCCGGGGCGCGGCGCGCGGCGGCACGGGCAGCTGCTGCGACGGCTGCGACGGCTGGGGCGGCGCGGGCGGCTGCGCCGGCTCCGGCGGCCGCGCGAACTGGCCGGACTCCTGCGGCGGCCGGGCGAACTGGCCGGACTCCTGCGGGACCGGGCGCGCGTACTGGCCGGACTCGGCGCCGCCCGGGGCGGGCCGCGCCGGGGGCGGCGGCACCGGCCGCGGCAGCGGCTGCGAGTCCTGGGGCACCGCGCGGGGCGCGGGCGGCGGCGGGGGTGGCGGCTCGGCGCGACGACGTCCGGCCGGACGGGCCGGTGGCGCCGGCGGGGGCGGGGTGCCCTCCGCGGCCACCCGGTCGATGATCGCCTGCGGTCCGGTGTCGCTCACGCCGGGACGCCGGTGCGAGCCGGTCGCGCCGGGCGGGGCCTCGGGGGTGCCGGGTTCGTCGTCGTCATCGGCCGCGCGCCGGCGCCGACGGCGTCCGCCGTCGACCTGGGCCCCGTGCTGGGCGAGCAGCTCGGCCACGGTCTTCTGCGGCGGCTGGTCGCCTCCGGTCTGGTCCGTCATACCTGGTAATCCCCTGCGCGCTCCGGGTCCTCGGCACCTCGCGGGGAGGTCCCCGACGGCAGCTCGGGGGCGCAGCGCGCGCTGTACGCCGTCCTCTGCATGTCCGTCACCTCTCCACCGTGCCCATCTTCTGCGTGCGAAGTCCAGCCGTGTGCTTTCACCGGTCCTCCTGTGCGCCGAAGCGCCCCGCGAGGGCGGCTCCAGTCTCATCCGCGCCGGTGGAATGGTCCAGCCGCCGCAGGATGACACCCTCTCGCAGAGCCCACGGGCAGATCTCGAGTTCCGGCACCCCGAGCGCCCGCATCGTGGCCTGCGCGACGAGCGCACCCGCCACGAGCTGGTGCGACCGGCTCGAACTGACGCCCTCGAGCTGCGCGAGATCGGCCGACGGCATCCGCGAGATGAAGGCCAGGAGCTGGCGCAATGCGGTGTCCGTGAGCGTACGTCGCACGCGCGGGCCCGCCGCCGAGGGGGCGGCGCCGGTCAGCCTGGCGAGCGAGCGGAACGTCTTCGACGTGGCCACGACCCGATCGGGTTCACCCCATTTGGTGACCTTGCGCGCGAGGTCGGTGAGCTGGTCGTCCAGCCACGCGGACGTGGCGACGAGCTCCGAGCGCGTCGGCGGGTCGTGCTTGAAGCGGGTGCGCGTGGTGCGCCCGGCCCCCAGCGGCAGGGATTCGGCGAGCACGGGCTCCTCGTCGCGGCCCATCGCGACTTCGAGGGAGCCGCCGCCGATGTCGAGCACCAGCAGCTGACCGGCCGACCAGCCGTACCAGCGGCGGACGGCGAGGAAGGTGTGCCGCGCTTCGTCGACCCCGGAGAGCACCTGCAGGTCGACGCCGGTTTCCTCGGCCACCCGGGCGAGCACCTTCGCGGAGTTCTTCGCCTCGCGGACGGCCGAAGTGGCGAAGGCCATGACTTCTTCGCAGCCGAGCCGGGCGGCGGCGTCCTTCGCGGACTGGACCGCGGTGCAGAGCTCGTCGGCACCGGCGCGGCTGAGCTCGCCGCCCCTGGTGATCCGCTCGGCGAGGCGCAGCACGGACTTTTCGGAATGCATCGGCGTCGGGTGGGCGCCCCGGTGGGCGTCGACCACGAGCAGGTGGACGGTGTTGGAACCGACGTCGAGTACCCCTAGGCGCACGGGTGTCCACGGTACCGGGCCCAGCGCCAGGTCTCGAACATGTAACCGAAAACACTCGGTGCGGTACCGCCCCGGCGCGCCTCCACCGGGGCGATAGCCCACCAAAAAGGACTTACGTCTCGAACTTGTAGCCCAGCCCGCGAACCGTCACCAGGTGCCGCGGCGAGCCCGGGTCCGGTTCGATCTTCGAGCGCAGCCGCTTCACGTGGACGTCCAGCGTCTTCGTGTCGCCCACGTAGTCCGCGCCCCACACCCGGTCGATCAGCTGGCCGCGGGTCAGCACCCGGCCGACGTTGCGCAGCAGGTACTCCAGCAGGTCGAACTCCTTCAACGGGAGCGACACCTCCGCGCCGTCCACTGTCACCACGTGGCGCTCGACGTCCATCCGGACCGGTCCCGCCGAGAGGACCAGCGGGGCCAGCTCGCCCTCCGAACCGGGCTCGCCGCCGCGCCGGAGCACCGCGCGGACCCGCGCGATCAGCTCGCGCGCCGAGTACGGCTTCGTCACGTAGTCGTCCGCGCCCAGCTCGAGGCCGACGACCTTGTCGATCTCGCTGTCGCGGGCGGTCACCATGATGACCGGCACGGCCGAGCGCTGGCGCAGCTGCTTGCAGACGTCGGTGCCGCTCATCCCGGGCAGCATCAGGTCGAGCAGCACGATGTCGGCGCCGTTGCGGTCGAACTCCTCCAGCGCCGCCTGGCCGGTGCCGGCCACGGCCGCGGTGAACCCTTCCTTGCGCAGCAGGAAGGCGAGGGGGTCGGCGAACGACTCCTCGTCCTCGACGATGAGAACCCTGGTCACAGGTTTCCTCCATGATCTGGGCTGTCCTGCCCGGTAACCACGAGCCTCTGGGTGCGCTCGGGGGTCTTCTCCTGCCGCGGTGCCGGCGAGGTCTTGGCGGCCCGCGCCGGCTCCGGCGCCGGCTCGGGGCTGACGTGCGCGGGGATGCGCAGGGTGAACGTCGAGCCGGTCCCGGGGCGGCTCCACAGCCCGACCGAGCCGCCGTGGTTGGCCGCGACGTGCTTGACGATCGCCAGCCCGAGGCCGGTGCCGCCGGTGGCGCGGGAGCGGGCCTTGTCGGCCCGGTAGAAGCGCTCGAACACGCGCTGCTGCTCCTCTTCGGCGATGCCGATGCCGCGGTCGGTGACGGCGATCTCGACCATGCCGTCGGCGAGCCGCCGGGAGATCGACACCGGGCTGCCGGCCGGCGAGTACGCGACGGCGTTCTCCAGCAGGTTCGACAGCGCGGTGACCAGCAGCGTCCGGTCGCCCTCGATGAGCAGGCTGCTCGGGTTGTCGGTGGTGATCCGGATGTCGGCCGACTCGGCCGAGAGCGTGGTGCGGCCGAGCGCTTCGCGGACGACCGCGTCGACCTCGACGACGTTGAGGTCGGGCAGCCGTTCGGCGCCCTGCAGCCGGGACAGCGCGATCAGCTCGGTGACGAGCTGGCCGAGCCGGGTGGACTCGCGCAGGATCTTGCCGCCGAAGCGGCGGACCTCCTCGACGTCCTCGGCGGCGTCGAGCACGGCCTCGGTGAGCAGCGCGATCGCGCCCACGGGGGTCTTGAGCTCGTGGCTGACGTTGGCGACGAAGTCGCGGCGCACGGCCTCCAGCCGGATGGCCTCGGAGTGGTCGACGGCCTCGACGACGGTGAAGCCGTCGCCGAGCGGCCGGACCTGCCCGAGCACCGCCTCCGGCTGGCGGCCGCGCGCTTCGAGCGGCGAGAGATCGATTTCCAGCGGTTCGTCGGTCTCGGTCACCTGCTCGGCGGCCTTGCGGGCCCGCGGGTCGGCCTGGTTGACCTTCACCAGGCCCAGCTCGTAGGCGCGCGGGTTGTGCAGCACCATGTCGCCGAAGCGGTTGAGCACGACGATGCCGTTGGTCGAAGAGCGGACCAGCCGTTCGAGGAGCTCCGCGACGGTCGGGCCCGGCGGCCGAGCCTCTTCCCGGCGGGTGCGCGCCCGCGCGACGAAGTAGCCGACCACCGCACCGGCCACCAGTGCGCCGATGGCCAGTGCAAGTGAAACAGGCGTGGTCACGGCCCGATCGTAAGCTGAGAAGTGGCCCTTCGGCCTAGCGTTGTCCGCCTTGTCGTGAGCACCGCGACACCTGCGGAGGACATGTTCGCCGGGGCTTCAGGCCACGTTCACCCGATCGAATCCCCGGCGAGACATTCCGGGTGAATCACCCGAGGGTGGCCAGGTCCTCGGCGGTGAGTTCGATCGCCGCCGCGGCGACGTTCTGTTCGAGGTGCGCGAGGTCACCGGTGCCCGGGATGGCGAGGACGTTCGGCCCCTGGTGGAGCGTCCACGCGAGCTGCACCTGCGCCGGGGTGGCGTCGTGGCGGCGGGCGACCTCGGCGACCCGCGCGTCCTCGCCGGTCCCGCTCGCGACGGCGAAGAAGGGCACGAAGGCGATCCCCCGCTCGGCGCACATCCGGACGAGTTCGTCGTCCTCGCGGCGGGCGGTGAGGCCGTACTGGTTCTGGACGCAGACGACGGGCGCGATCGCCAGCGCCTCGGTGAGGTGCTCCGGGCTGACGTTGGAGATGCCCAGCTCGCGGATCAGCCCGGCTTCGCGCAGTTCGGCGAGGGCGCCGAAGCCGTCGGCGAGCGAGCCTTCCCCGCGGTCGAGGGCCTGGCCGATCCGGTAGTTGACGACGTCGAGGTGGTCGAGGCCCAGCTCGCGCAGGTTCTCCTCGACCTGGGCGCGCAGCTGCTCGGGCCGGGCGGTGTAGAAGGTGCCCTCGTAGTCCCGGCCCGGGCCGACCTTGGTGGTGATGACGAGGTCGTCGTACGGCGCCAGCGCGGTGTTGAGCAGTTCGTTGGCCGAGCGCGGCCCGGCGAAGTAGAACGCGGCCGTGTCGAAGTGGTTGACGCCGAGCTCGACGGCCCGGCGCAGCACGGCGAGGGACGTCTCGCGGGCGCGGATGCCGCCGTCCGTGGTGGACATCAGGCGCATGGCGCCGAAGCCGAGCCGGTTGACTTCGAAGGAGCCGAGCTTCCAGGTGCCCGCGGCGGCGGCGGGCGTGGTGTTCGTGGTCATGGCTCCAGCCTTCCGGCGCGGCCCGCGCGACCACCGGGTTTGGCATCTTGCTGCCACACTGGAATGCGTGGAGAAGGTGACAGACGTCGTCATGGTGCGCGGCGAAGCGGAGCTGTTCGAGCGGACGGCGCACCTGTTCGAGGCCGCCACGGAGATCTCGTGCGCGGCCCGCGACCTGCACACGTGGTCGGTGGCGCAGCCGACGACCACGGAGCGGGAGCACTCGATGCGCGGGATGACCGTGCGCAAGATGTACCAGCCCGCGGTGCTGCTCGACCCCACTCTGGCCGGGCACCTGCGGCACATGGCCGACAACGGCGCCCGGATCCGGATCACCGAGCGCGAGGTCAACGAGACGATCATCCTCGACCGCCGGATCGCGATCGTGGCCGGCGACCACGTCGGCGGCGTCCGCGGCTACACCGTGATCAGCAGCCCGGCCCTGGTCCAGGGCATCCAGTCGCTGTTCGAAGCGGCCTGGCACGGCGCGACCGACCTCGAGGCGTACCAGGCGAGGTTCACCGAGCTGGGCGCGCGGGAGATCCTGGAGCAGCTGGCCTCGGGCTGCAAGGACGAGACGGCGGCCCGGGTCCTCGGCGTCAGCCTGCGCACCTACCGGCGGCGCGTGGCGGAGGTGATGGAGCTGCTCGGCGCGTCCTCGCGCTTCCAGGCCGGCGCCAGGGCCCGCGAGGCCGGTCTGCTGTGAAGCGGATGCTGCCGGCGCTGGTCCTGCTGACGTCCGCGTGCACGGTGACCGGCACGGCCGTGCCGGTCGGCGGCAACCTCGCGCTGGTCGACACGAGCCGGCGCAGCCGGTGCGCCTGGTCACGCGGGTGCGAGAGGCAGCGGCACTGGAGCTGACCGGCGACCGGGTCCGGGACCTGGCATTGCTCGACCAGGACAGCGGCACGTCGAAGGGCGTGGCCAGGGTTGCGTTCACCGCGATCCGGGACGGCGGGCACTGGCGGCTCTCGGACATCGCGGTCGACCCGGCGCAACCGGCGCCCGCAGCGCGGGCGGGACGCGCGATGCGGCGCCGGCGGGCGCCCGCTTGACCGCCGAGCTCGACGTCGTCCACACCGGCGGCACCTGGAAGGCGACCGCCGTCCACCCGGTCACCGCCGCCTGAAAGCCGTGAAGGCCGCATCGAGGCGGCCTTCACGGACTCAGCTCAGCGGCCCTGGTTCGCCACCGCGGCGGCGGCTTCCTTGGCGGCCTCGGGGTCGAGGTACTCGCCGCCCGGCTTGACCGGCTGCAGGTCGGCCGTGAGGTCGTAGCGCAGCGGGATGCCGGTGGGGATGTTCAGGCCCGCGATGTCGGCGTCGGAGATGCCGTCGAGGTGCTTGACCAGCGCGCGCAGCGAGTTGCCGTGCGCGGCGACCAGCACGGTCTTGCCCGCGCGCAGGTCCGGCACGATCTCGGACTCCCAGTACGGCAGGAGCCGCTCGACGACGTCCTTGAGGCACTCGGTCAGCGGGGCGTCGTCGCCGAGGTTGGCGTAGCGGGGGTCGCCGGCCTGGCTCCACTCGTCCTTCGGATCGATCGGCGGCGGCGGGGTGTCGTACGAGCGGCGCCAGAGCATGAACTGCTCCTCGCCGAACTCGTTCAGCGTCTGCTTCTTGTCCTTGCCCTGCAGCGCGCCGTAGTGGCGCTCGTTGAGGCGCCAGTCGCGCTTCACCGGGATCCAGTGCCGGTCGGCGGCGTCCAGCGCGATGTTCGCGGTGGAGATCGCGCGGCGCAGCAGCGAGGTGTGCACCACGTCCGGGAGCAGCCCGGCACCGGCCAGCAGCTGACCGCCCTGGCGGGCTTCGCCCTCGCCCTGCTCCGACAGCGGTACGTCCACCCAGCCGGTGAACAGGTTTTCCGCGTTCCACGTGCTCTGCCCGTGCCGCAGCAGCACCAACGTCCCAATCTCGGCCATGGCCAACAGCCTGCCAGAACGCACCACGCAGCCGACTGGTGACCTCGTCCTACCCAGAGTGTGTTACTCCGAAGTAACACTTCACCCTTCGACAAGTCCGTTCGCCAACAACGCGCAAAATTCCGGCTACCCACTGCGTTCTGTTATCGCTCAGCGGTAAATTCACTCGAACGGGCTAGCCAGTAGCCTTGTGATTACCCGCCGGGATCTGACAGGTTGACTACGTCCCGAGCGGCCGGATTCCACGCACTCCCCGGCCGGTTTCGGGCTTTGACCGCGGCTCGTCTCCCCCTGCCGAGCCGCGGCCCGCCCGGCCCCGTTGGCACCCCCCTCGTCACCGGGTCCTGATCGGCGGGAACTTCAGCGGGGCGGCTCGAGATCGCGACTCCCCCCTCCCTCGAGCCGTCCCGCCTGTTCCGCTCAGCCCTCGCCCGGCTCCGGCGCCGGGACGACGCGGCGCCGCCGGTGCAGCCACCACGCGAGCCAGCCCAGCGGCGCGAGGAAGAGCAGGAACGGCGCGATCGCCCCGAGCACCGTCAGCAGGCCGCCGCCGAACACGAGGAACGCGTGCCAGCCCCCGGCCAGCCCGCCGAAGAAGCCGCTGTGGTCCTCGCCGGGCGGCGGGGGCGCGGCGACGCTGCGGACGGTCATCGCCACGGTCGCCATCGCGACGCTGCCCGCCAGCGAGTTCCGCTGCTGCTCGAGGGATTCCAGCGTCGCCTCGCGGCTCGTCAGCTCGCTTTCGACCGACGCGATCTCGGACACCGAAGTGGCCCGCGCGAGCAGCGCGCGGATCCGCTCCACCGACGCGCGCTGCGTCGCCAGCCGCGCTTCGACGTCGACGACCTGCTCGGTCACGTCCTGGGTGTTCAGCTCCCGTTTGACCAGGGCCGTGCCCAGGTGCGAGAGCTGGTCGAGCACGCCGTCGAGCTTGTCCGCGGGCACCGCGAGGCTGAGCGTCGCCGACTCGTCGCCGGTGCTCTCCTGCCCGGTGTAGCCGCCGGCGCCCTGCGCGATCCCGCGGGCCTGCGCGACGACGTCGGTGACCTTGGTGGCGGTCAGTTCGAGCCGGGCGCTGCGCGAGAGCTTGCGGTCGGTGGCGCCCGCCTGCGGCGGGGTCACCTTCTCCGCCCCGGATTTGCCGCTGCCCTGCTGCGGCGCGGCCGGGACCGGCCCCGACCCGGCACTGTCCGCCGTGGACGATGCCCCGTTCTCCGCCGCCGAGCACCCGGCCAGCGCGAACGCCACCGCGGCCGCCGCCAGCCCGGCTCTCCATCGAGTCCGCATTCCGCGTCTCCCTCCAGTTTCGACTGGCGAGGAGACGGATGTCCGGTTCAGGGCCGTTGCACGGCCCGGGTCACGACTCGGTCAAGCCCGGTTCGTGCGGCCGCTCGGGCGCGACGAGGTGCTTGAACGCCTGGAGGTTGGCGAGTGATTCGCCGCGGGAGACGCGCCAGTCCCACTCGCGCTTGATCGACGTCGCGAAGCCCAGCTCCAGCAGCGTGTTGAAGTCACCGTCGGCCGCTTCGAGGACCTGGCCGAGCACCTTGTCGAGCTCGTCGGCGGTCAGCGTGTCCTTGCCGAACCGGCCGACCAGGTAGATGTCCCCGAGACTGTCCACTGTGTAGTGGACGCCGTATAGCTTGGCGTTGCGCTGCAACAGGAACCGGTAAACGTCCTCATGGGACTCGTCGGGACGGCGGCAGACGAACGCCTCCACCGAAAACGCGTGGTCGCCGTCGACGAGCCACGCGTTCGTCTGCAGCTTCTTCGTCCCCGGCAGCGTGACGAAGTACTTGCCAGGACCGCGTTTGTCGTACTCCAGCCCGGCAGAGTCCAAAGTAGACTGGATCAGCTGGTCCAGGCTCACACCGCCACCTCCGCGCGCAGGTCCAGCGCGTTCCGGAACGCGCTCGTGGCCTGAGCATAGATGTCCAGCAGCGCATCCGTCGTACGGCGCCAGGAGAACCGGCGCGCGTGCACGACGGCGTTGGCGGCGAGTTCGGCACGCCGGTCCGGGCGCAGCGCGACGGCGGCCAGCGCGTCGGCCCACTCGTCGGCGCCGTGCCCGGGCACCAGCAGCCCGGAGACGCCGTGCGGCACCGCCACCGGGAGCCCGCCGACCTCGGCCGCGACCACCGGCGTCCCGCACGCCTGCGCTTCGAGGGCGACCAGGCCGAACGACTCGTTGTAGCTCGGCACCGCGACGACGTCGGCGGCGCGGAACACCCGGGCGAGCCGCTCGCCCGGCTGCGGCGGCAGGAACCGGACCTGCCGCTCGATGCCCAGCGAAACGGCCAGCTCGCGCAGGGCCTGCGGCTGCTCCAGCCCGGTTCCCGACGGCCCGCCGACGACCAGCACGACCAGGCGCGAGGCCAGCTCGGGGCGGCGGCGCAGCATCGCGGCCGCGGCGTGCAGCAGCACGTCCGGCGCCTTCAGCGGCTGGATCCGGCCGGCGAAGGCGAGCACGACGTCGTCGTCGGCCAGGCCGAGTTCGGCGCGGGCGAGGGACTGGGAGCCCGGGGTGAAGCGTTCGAGGTCGACGCCCGGCGGCACGGCGTGCACCGCGTGCGGCTCGGCGTCGTAGAGCTCGATGAGCTGGCGGGCTTCGACGGCGGTGTTGGCGACCAGCCGGTCGGCCTCGGCGACCACCTGCTCCTCGCCGATCACGCGGACGCGCGGCTCGGGCTTGTCGCCCTCGGCGAGCGCGGCGTTCTTCACCTTCGCCAGCGTGTGCGCGGTGTGCACGAGCGGCACCGACCACCGGTCGCGGGCGAGCCAGCCGACCTGGCCCGAGAGCCAGTAGTGCGAGTGGATGAGGTCGTAGTGACCGGGCTCGTGGAAGGCCTCGGTCCGCAGTACGCCGGAGGTGAACGCGCACAGCTGCGCGGGCAGTTCGTCGCGGCCCAGCGGCTCGAACGGGCCGGCCTGCACGTGCCGCACGGTCACCCCGGGGGCCAGCTCGGCCACCGGCGGCTGGCCGGACGCGGTCGCGCGGGTGAACACCTCGACCTCGACGCCGCGGCGGGCCATCTCGGTCGCGGTCTGGCTGACGTAGACGTTCAGCCCGCCGGCGTCGCCCGTCCCGGGCTGCTCCAGTGGCGAGGTGTGCACGGACAGCACCGCGATCCGGCGCGGCGCAGCGCGGAACCTTCGGATGTTGCTGGTCACCTGGTCACGTCTCCTGCTTCAGCATTCCTCGGCGAACTGCCGGAGCACCGCGTCGAACTCGGCCGCGGACTCGGCGAAGGGCGCGTGGCCCCCGTCAACGAACCAACGCCCGGTGGCACCCGGAATCTTCCCGATGGTGTGTTCGGCCGCCGAGGGCTCGATCACGCGGTCGGCCGTGCCGTGCACGACCAGGGCCGGGACGTCGATCGCGGCCAGCACGTCCTCGTTGCCGGCGTCCCGGCGGAACAGGGCCGAGCGGACCGGCGGCGGCACGCTCAGCGACGCGCCGAGCAGCGCCTGGACCTGCGCGCCGGGCACCGGACCGGCCACCATGCCGCGGCTGAACGCGGTGAGCGCCGGGACCGCGATGTCCGGGTCGTCCGCGAGCATCGCCCGCATGTGCTCGCGCATCAGCGCGCCGACGCGCCCGCCCGGCCGGTCGCGGCCGATCTCGGTGATGGCGCCCACCAGCACGATCCCGCGCAGGCGTGCGGTGCCGTGCACGCGGATGTGGTCGGTCAGCACCAGGCCGCCGTAGGACCAGGCGACGACGATCGCGTCCGGGCCGGCGAAGTCGAGCACCGCGGCGAGGTCGTCCGCCCAGACCCGCGGGTCGTCGTAGCCCGCGGCGGGGACGTCGGAGGCGCCGTGCCCGCGGAGGTCGACGGCGACCAGCCGGAACCGCTCGGTCAGCGCGGGATCGGCGAGCTGCGCGGCCCAGCAGCCGCCCGACTGCGCCCAGCCGTGCACGAACACGATCGGCCTGCTGTTCCCGGTACCTTCGACCCGCAGGCCGAGCCGGACCCCGCCGTGCCCGACGACTTCGGTGCGCACGGGTTACTTCGCACCCAGCCCTTGCCAGGCCGACCAGCTGAAGTTCCAGTCCTTGACGTCCGAGTTCATCGGCGGGGACAGCTTCGAGCCGGTGATCTCGACCGGGTCGCCGATCATCGCCGAGTCGAAGTAGTCCTTGGCGTCGGCCTCGAGGAGGTTGACGCAGCCGTGGGAGTTGTTGTTCTTCCCGATGTTGGCCGCGTTGTCCTGGTTCTCGTGGATGTACTCGCCGTGGTTGGAGAACCGGCAGGCCCACTTCTTGTTGACGTTCGTGTAGCCGTAGCGGGCGTTGTCGAAGACGGCCGTCGGCTCCTTGGTCATGATGATGTAGGTGCCGTTCGGGGTGTTGCGGTCGACCTCGGCGTCCAGGCCGTTCGCGCAGGGGTAGCTCTTGACTTGCGAGCCGCCGCGGTAGACGTGCATCTGGTGGTCCGGGGTGTTGACCTTGACCACCTGGTTGCGGCCGATCTTGAACTTCGTGGTGACGTCGGCCTTGCCGTACGCGCCGCCGCCCAGGTCGACGCCGTAGAGCTTCGCCTCGACGTTCACGGTGATGTTCTCCGGCCAGTACTCCTTCGGCCGGTAGTCGACCTGCCGGTCGGAGAGCCAGCCCCACGCGCCCTCGATCTTCTTGTCCGTCTTCACGGTCAGGGCCTTCTCGACCGCTTTGCGGTCCTTGACCGCCGAGGCGAACTTGACGCTGATCGGCATGGCCACGCCGACGGTCTGGTTGTCGGCCGGGTTGAGCGTGGCGCGCACCTGCGTGGCCGGGTTGAGCGTGGTGAAGCTGCCCTTGAACTCGACCGGCTTGCCGTCGCTGCCGGTGGCCTTGGCCGAGTAGGTGTAGGTCTTGCCGTAGCCGAGCGACTCGGAGCTGGTCCAGGTGAGGCCGTCGGGCGAGAGGTCGCCCTTGACGTCCTTGCCGCCGTCGGCGCTCAGCTTGCACTCGGTGAGCTTGCCGTCGGCGACCTTCAGCACGGCGGGCGTGAGCACCGGGACGTCCTTGGCGTTCGCGGCGGGCTCGGCCGTGATCTTCGCCACAGGCTGCGCGCCACCCTCGCCGTCGGCGCCGGCCGCGCCGGTGGGCAGCGCGGTGCCGTCGTTCGTGCTCGAACACGCGGCGGCGACCAGTGCGGCCCCAGCCGCCAAAGCGGCCTTGAACACCGTACGCCGTTCGATCACCGCAACCTCCCGAAATCCCCCGCCGACCAGCGGGCACACGCCTTTAGCGCTGGTCGCCCGGCCGACGTTACCCGCCGGCCGGTCAAGACCAGCCGATCAGGTGGCGACACTTTGTCGACAAAGACGTATCAGACACGGATGGGTTGCCCGGTTTGACTCAAATCACGCAGTTGATCAGCAGCGGTTCGGGGTGCAGCAGGACGCCGAAGCGCGCGAAAACGCCGTCCCGGACCTCCCTGGCCAGCGCCAGCAGGTCCTCGGTCGTCGCGTCGCCGCGGTTGGTCAGCGCGAGGGTGTGCTTCGTCGACAGCGAAACCCGGTTCCCCGGTCCGGGGTACCCCTTGCCGAAGCCGGCGCGCTCGATCAGCCAGGCCGCGGACAGCTTGACGCCGCCGTCGGCCGGGTACTGCGGCACGTCGGCGCCGACGGCCGACGTGATCCGTTCGAGGACCGCCTCGGCTTCGGCGCCCGGCACGATCGGGTTGGTGAAGAACGAGCCCGCGCTCCACGTGTCGTGGTCGTCCGGGTCGAGCACCATGCCCTTGCCACGACGCAGCTTGAGGACGGCTTCGCGCGCTTCGACGGCCGGGACGCGCGCGCCGATCTCGACGCCGAGCGTGCGGGCCAGCTCGGCGTAGCGGATGGGCGCGGAGAGACCGTCTTCGCGGACCTCGAACCGGACCGACAGGACGACGCCGGTGTCGGTGCCCTTGAGGATGCTGGTGCGGTAGGCGAAACCGAGCTCGCCGGCCTTGAGCGTGCGCACTTCGCGCGTCACGCGGTCGTAGAGCTCCAGCGAGACGATCGACTCGGCGACCTCGCAGCCGTACGCGCCGACGTTCTGGATCGGCGTCGCCCCGACGCTGCCGGGGATGCCGGACAGGCACTCGAGCCCGCCCAGCCCGGCCCCGACCAGCGCGGCCACGAACGCGTCCCAGTTCTGGCCCGCCTGGACCTCGACGTGATCGCCGTCACGGCGCCAGCCGGTGTTCGCCACTTCGATGAGCGTGCCGTCGAACCCCGCGTCGCCGACCACCAGGTTGGAGCCGCCGCCGAGCAGCAGCACCGGCTCGCCCGCCGCGTCCGCCTCGCGGACGGCCGCGACGAGGTCTTCGCTGGTCACGGCGCTGACGAACCGGCGGGCGGGGCCGCCGAGGCGCAGCGTGGTGTACGCGGCGAGCTTCGGGAGGGCGGGAGTTCGGGCGGAGTTCACGCGTCTGACGGTACTGTCCGGCTCATGGGATCCCGGATCGAGCACCGCGCCGAGTTCGCCGCCGACGTCGCGTCCACGTACGCGGCCGTCGCCGGCGAGGACGCGCTGCGGGCCCGCCTGGAGGAGATCGGCGGCCACGGCGCGGCGCTGCTGGCGTACGAGGTGTCGGGCACGGACCTGCGCTACCAGCTGCGGCAGGGCATCAGCGCGGACAAGCTGCCGCAGGCGGTGCGGACGCTGCACAAGGGCGACCTGGTGGTGACGCGCACGCAGACCTGGCGCGTCAGCAACGACGGGACCGGTCACCAGGGCAACGCGTCCGTCGAGGTCGGCGGCGTCCCGGGCGAGATCAGCGCGCGGACGGCGTTGCTGGCCAACGGCGACAAGACTGTGCACCGGACCAGCGGCGAGGTGACGGTCCGGATCCCGCTGTTCGGCGGGAAGCTGGAGAGCGTGATCGCCGAGCAGGTCACGAAGCTGCTGGAGCGCGAAGCCGAATTCACCGCGAAGTGGCTGACCGACGCAACCTGACCCCGGTCGGCGCGCCGACCCGCGGCACCACCAACCCCAACCGCCTGCGCCGGGTCGACCGGTGGATCGCGGCCGCGCCGCCGACGTCCCGGCTGCTGCGCGCGGCGGCGTCCCCGTTGGTCGTCGACCTCGGCTACGGCGCCTCCCCGGTCACGACGGTCGAGCTGGCGCGCTGGCTGCGGCGGGTCCGCCCGGACGTCCGGGTGCTGGGCCTGGAGCTGGACCCTTCTCGCGTGGCTGCTGCGCTGCCCGCCGCGTCGCCGCCCTTTCTGGACTTCCGCCGCGGCGGGTTCGAGCTGGCCGGGACGCGGCCGGTGCTGGTGCGGGCGTTCAACGTGCTCCGGCAGTACGCGGAGGACGAGGTCGCGGGCGCGTGGAACCTGGTGCTGGATTCGATGCCCCCCGAGGGTCTCCTGGTGGAGGGCACGTGCGACGAGATCGGCCGGCTGGCGACGTGGGTGCTGGTGTCCCGGGCCGGCCCGGTGTCGCTGACGCTGTCGATGCGCCTGGCCGGGCTGGACCGCCCGTCGACGATCGCCGAGCGGCTGCCGAAGGCGCTGATCCACCGGAACGTCCCCGGTGAACGCGTCCACGCGCTGCTGTCCGAGCTGGACACCTGCTGGGCGACGGCGGCCCCGCACCAGGCGTTCGGCGTGCGGTCGCGGTGGCTCGAAACGGTCCGGCTGCTGGCCGCGCGGGGCCGGCCGGTGCTGGGCCCGCCGTCGCGGATCCGGCTGGGTGAGCTGACAGTGCCGTGGGCGTCGGTCGCCCCCGCCTGAACGTTCACCGGGTCACCCCCGCTGCGTCACCCCGAAGTGACCTTCGGTGATCACCATTGAGCCGTGGAACTCCTGGGGCACGTCACCGAGCTGCTGCGCGATGCGCTCGGTTCGCCGTGGCTGTGGGTGCTCGTCTTCGCCGTGTCCGGGTTGGACGCGCTGCTGCCCTTCATGCCCAGCGAGACCACTGTCGTCACCGTCGCCGTCCTGCTCGGACCCGATCCCGCGCGGCTGACCCTGCTCGCCGCCGTCGCGGCCGTCGGCGCGTGGGCCGGTGACTGCCTCGGGTACGCCGTCGGCCGGTCCGCGGGGCCGCGGGCGATCGCGCGGCTGCAGCGGGGACCGGAGGGCCACCGTCGGTACGAATGGGCGCGTGACCAGGTGCACCGCAACGGCGGGCTGCTGATCATCGCGGCCCGCTACCTGCCCGGCGGCCGCGTCGCCAGCGCGCTCGCCAACGGCAGCCTCGGCTACCCGCTGCGCCGGTTCGTGCCGCTCGACGCCGCGGGCGCGGCGATTTGGGCGGTGTACAGCGTGCTGATCGGTCTCGCGGGCGGAACCGCCTTCGCCGAGGAGCCGGCCAAGGGCCTGCTGCTGTCGTTCAGCCTGGGCCTGGGCCTGGTGTTCGCCATCGAGGCCGGACGGCGGCTACGGTCGGCGCATGCTCGAAGCGATCGACGTCCACGCCGACGCGCTGAAGCGGGCGGCGCTGGCGGCCGGGCCGGCGGCGCCGGTGCCGAACTGTCCGAAGTGGACTGTCCATGACCTGGTGACGCACATCGCTTCCGTGCACTGCGCAGCCATCGGCCTGGTGCTGGACCGGCCGGGTGCCGGGTTCAGCCAGGTGCAGCAGCGGACCGAAACGTCGCGAATGACTCATTCGGGACGCCGGAGGTCCCGAATGAGTCATTCGCGACACCGGGGACCCGCCCACCTCCCGGCGCTCTGACCTGCGCGGGGGAGAATGCCCGGGTGACCGCTCCCGAACGCCGCTACGTCATCACCTTCGGCTGCCCCGACCGCACCGGCATCATCGCCCGGATCTCCGGGTTCCTCGCCGAGCACGGCGGCTGGATCGTCGAGGCGGCCTACCACACCGACCCGGACACGGGCTGGTTCTTCACCCGCCAGGTGGTCCGGGCCGACTCGCTGCCGTTCGACGCCGCCGAGCTGCGCGCCCGGTTCGGCGAGGTGGCCGGGGAGCTGTCCGCCGAGTCGAGCTGGCAGGTCAGCGACACCGGCGAGCGGCGCCGCGCGGTGATCCTCGTCTCCAAGGCCGGGCACTGCCTGTACGACCTGCTCGGCCGGGTCGCCTCCGGGGAACTCGACGTCGACGTCGCCGCGGTGATCGGCAACCACGACTCGCTCGCCGACATCACCCGCGCGCACGGCATCCCGTTCCACCACGTGCCGTTCCCGGCCGGGGACAAGGCAGCGGCGTTCGAGCAGGTCCGGAAGCTGGTCGACGAGCACGACCCGCACGCGGTGGTGCTGGCCCGGTTCATGCAGATCCTGCCCGCGGACCTGTGCCGCGAGTGGGCCGGCCGGGCGATCAACATCCACCACAGCTTCCTGCCGTCGTTCATCGGCGCGAAGCCGTACCACCAGGCCCACACCCGCGGGGTGAAGCTGGTCGGCGCGACCTGCCACTACGTGACGGCGGACCTCGACGCGGGCCCGATCATCGAGCAGGACGTCATCCGCGTCGACCACGGCGACTCGGTGGAGGACATGGTCCGCAAGGGCCGCGACATCGAGAAGGTCACCCTGGCCCGCGGCCTCCGCTGGCACCTGGAGAACCGCGTCCTGGTGCACGGCAACCGGACCGTGGTCTTCTGACGCCGGTCGTGAGTGTTTAGGCGGGTTAGAACCCGCCTAAACACTCACGAGGGGTCACGCGCCGATGGTCGACGCGTCGATGACGAAGCGGTAGCGGACGTCGGAGTTCTCGACGCGCTCGTAGGCCTCGTTGACCTTGTCCGCCGGGATCGTCTCGATCTCCGCGCCGATGCCGTGCTTCGCGCAGAAGTCCAGCATCTCCTGGGTCTCGGCGATGCCGCCGATCATCGAGCCCGCCAGCACCTTGTTGCCGCCGAGCAGCGAGAAGGCGTTGTAGTTCAGCGGCTCGCCGGGCGCACCGACGTTGACCATCGCGCCGCCGACCTTGAGCAGGCTCAGGTAGGCGTCGATCGGCAGCTTGGCCGACACGGTGTTGAGGATGACGTCGAACTTGCCCTTGAGGACGTCGAACGTCGACTCGTCGCTGGTCGCGTAGTACTCCGAAGCGCCCAGCTTGAGGCCGTCCTCCTGCTTCTTGAGGCTCTGGCTCAGCACGGTCACCTCGGCGCCCATCGCGGCGGCGATCTTGACGCCCATGTGGCCGAGGCCGCCGAGGCCGATCACGGCGACCTTCTTGCCCGGGCCGGCGCCCCAGTGGTGCAGCGGCGAGTAGGTGGTGATGCCCGCGCACAGCAGCGGCGCGGCGACGTCGAGGTCGATGCCCTCGGGGATGCGGCAGACGAAGGCGTCCTTCACGACGATCTGGTTGCTGTAGCCGCCGTAGGTGTTCTCGCCGTCGAAGCCGACGCCGTTGTAGGTCTGGACGTTGCCCTTGACGCAGAACTGCTCGGTGCCGGCCAGGCAGTATTCGCACTCGCCGCAGGAGTCGACCATGCAGCCGACGCCGACGCGGTCGCCCACCTGGTACTTCGTGACGTCCGAGCCGACCGCGGCGACCACGCCGGCGATCTCGTGGCCCGGGACCATCGGGAAGATCGCCTGGCCCCAGTCCTCCTTGGCCTGGTGGATGTCGCTGTGGCAGATGCCGGCGTAGGCGATGTCGATCAGCACGTCGTCGGGACGCAGGTCACGGCGCTCGATCGTGGTCGGCGCCAGCGGCGCGCCCGGCGCCGGAGCGGCGATGGCGTGCGTGGTGGTGCTCATGGAACCCTCCAAGTTCAAGTACCGTCGTTGTAAGAGGTCTCATACATGTCCTACGTAAGAGCCCTCTTACATATTTCGAACGAGAGATGTGATCCAGGTCATGGGCGGCAAGTACCACCACGGCGACCTCCGCGGCGAACTCGTGCGCGTCTCCCTGGACCTCATCGCGGAGCAGGGCCTGGCCGGCTTCTCGGTCGCCGAGGTCGCCCGGCGCGCGAAGGTCAGCCCCGGCGCGCCGTACCGGCACTTCGCCTCGCGGGAGAGCCTGCTCGCCGAGGTGGCGGGCACGATCGCGTGCCAGCTGGCGGACCGCGTCGGCGCGGCGGCGGGAGAGCACGAAGACCCGGCGGACGCCCTGGCCGCGGCGGCGGGCGCGTACACGCGCTACCTCATCGAGCGCCGGGCCGGGATGAACGTCCTCTACGCCGAGGGCCTGCACGGCCCGGAGCACGTCGGCCTGCACGAGCAGACGCGGCGGCTGACCGACGAGTTCCTCCTGCGCTGCCTGACGGTCGCGCCCGATCCGGCGACGGGCCTGGAGCTGATGGAGCAGCTGTTCACCCAGGCGCACGGCTACGGCACGTTCCAGCTCGACGGCGTCTTCGTGAAGCACGGCTACTCGGTGGACCTGGTGGTGAAGAAGTCCACGGACGCGGCGAAGATCGTGATCAAGGGCAGGATTGTCGGTGGCGACCGCTAGCTTGGGGGCATGGGGACCATCGACACGCACGAGGCGCTGCGCGAGATCATCGGCGAAGCGGCCGAGCGGACGCAGCAGAAGATCATCGGCCACCTCGACGAGCACGCACGCAACCTGATCGGGCATTCGCCGTTCGTCCTGCTGGCGACAGCGGCCCCGGACGGCAGCTGCGACGTCTCACCCCGCGGCGACCCGGCGGGTTCGGTGCTGGTGCTCGACGAGAAGACGCTGGTACTGGCGGACCGGCCGGGCAACAAGCTGGCCGACAGCTTCCGCAACATCGTCGACAACCCGCACGCCGGGCTGCTGTTCCTGGTGCCGGGCATGAACGAGACCCTGCGGGTGAACGGCCGGGCGAAGCTGGTCTCGGACGCGCCGTACTTCGATTCCCTGGTGGTCAAGGGAAAGCGCCCGAAGCTGGCGGTGGTCGTCGAGGTCGAGCAGGTGTACATGCACTGCGCGAAGGCATTCCTGCGCTCGTCCCTCTGGGACCCGGCGACCTGGCCGGACCGGGCCACGCTGCCGACCCTGGGCACGATCCTGCGCGACCAGATGGACCTGCCGATCCCGGCGGCCGAGCTGGACGCGAGCCTCGACCACCGGTCGCTGACCGAGCAATACTGACCGAATGCTGTGCGTGTTCGACGTCAATGAGACCCTGCTCGACCTCACTCCGATGGACGCGCTGGTCGGCGGCCCCGAGCTCCGGCGCGAATGGTTCGGCCTCGCCATCCACACGGTCCTCACCGTCACCGCGACCGGCGGCTACCGCGACTTCGCGGGCATCGCCGGCGACGCCGCCATCGAGGTCGCCGCCCGGCACGGCCGGGAAGTCGATCTCGCCAAGGTCGGCGAGGGGCTGCGCAGCCTGCCCGCCCACCCGGACGTCGAACCCGGCCTGGCGAAGCTTCGCGAACAGGGCCACACCCTCGTCGCGCTGACGAACTCGCCGCTCGCGACGGCCGAGGCGCAGCTGCAGAACGCCGGGCTGGCTGCCCTGCTCGACCGGATCTTCTCGGCCGAGCAGGTCGGCAGGCTCAAGCCCGCACCGGAGCCGTACCGCCAGGTCACGGCCGCCTACCCCGGCCAGACCGCGGTGATGATCGCCGCGCACGACTGGGACATCGCGGGCGCCCAGGCGGCGGGGCTCGAGACGGCCTTGCTCACCCGTCCCGGCGTCCACCCGCTGCCCGGTTCGCCCGCGCCCACCTACACCGCGCCGACCCTGCCGGAGCTGGCCGCGCTCCTCTAGTCGGCGATGCGGACCAGCATCTTGCCGGTGTTGGCGCCCGACAGCAGGCCGAGGAACGCCTCCGGCGCGTTGCGGATGCCGTCGACGAAGGTCTCCGAGTACTTGATCTCGCCGGAGTTGACCAGCGGCGCGACCTCGCTGACGAACTGCTGCTGCAGGCCCCAGTGGTCGAGCACCAGCAGGCCGCGGATGGTGAGCCGCTTGGCGATGACCTGCGCGAGGTTGCGCGGCGCCGGCGTCGGCTCGGTCGCGTTGTACTGGGAGATCATCCCGCAGATCGCGATCCGGCCGTGCAGGGTGATCGCGTCGATGGCCGCCTCGAGGTGCTCGCCGCCGACGTTGTCGAAGTAGACGTCGATGCCCTCCGGCGCCGCTTCGTGCAGCTGCGCGGCGACCGGGCCGTCCTTGTAGTTGAAGGCCGCGTCGAAGCCGAGGTCGTCGATCAGGTGGCGGACCTTCTCCGCCGACCCCGCCGAGCCGATGACGCGCTTGGCGCCCTTCAGCTTCGCGAGCTGGCCGACCAGCGAGCCGACCGCCCCGGCCGCGCCGGAGACGAACACGGTGTCACCCGGCTTGAACTCGGCCGACTCCAGCAGGCCGGCGTACGCGGTCAGGCCCGGCATGCCGAGCACGCCGAGGTACGTCGACAGCGGCGCGGCGGTGGCGTCCACCTTGACGTAGCGCCCGGCGTCGAGCACGGCGTGGGTGCGCCAGCCGGCCTGGTGCAGCACGTGGTCACCCGGCTTGACGTCGTCCACGTTCGACTCGACGACCTCGCCGACCGCGCCGCCGGACATGACCTCGCCGACCTGGAACGGCGGCGCGTAGGACTTGACGTCCCGCATCCGGCCGCGCATCGCCGGGTCGACGCTCATGATCAGGTTGCGGACCAGGATCTGACCGTCCCCCGGCGTCGGCACCTCGGTGTCGACGATCTCGAAGTTGTCGTGCGTCGGAACGCCTTCCGGACGCGAGGCCAGCCGGATTTCGGTCGCCGTGCTCATGTCGGATCTCCTCCATGTCTCGAAGCGGGGCAGACGCCCCGGATTCCACCCGATGCAACCAGCTAACCGGGGCGCAGATTCCGATTGTGACGAGCTACACGATCTCGGCGAGCTTGCCGAGCACGCCGTCGTAGATCTTCTTGAGCCCGCCCGGCGCGAACGTCTTCTCGAAGAAGCCGCCGATGCCACCCGCACCGTCCCACGTGGTCTCGATCTTCACCACACTGCGGTCACCCGCTTCGGTGACCGTCCACGTGGTGACCATGCTGGAGTTCGCGTCGGTCTCGACCAGCGTCCCCGGCCGGGGCTCGGTGACCGTGGCCTTGACGTCGCGGACCCGCTTGGACGTCGCCTGCAGCTTCCAGCCCGCCTTGGTCCCGGCGCCGACGCCGCCCTCGGTCACCTGGTAGTCGCGGTAGTGCTCGGTGAGCAGCTTGGGGCGCGTTTCGGCGTAGTCGGCGACGAGCGCGCGGACCTTGTCGGCCGGAGCGTCGATCGTGCGCTCCGCGGTGGCCGTGACCTTTCCCATTTCACTCCTCTTCCCGGCGTACGGATCAGGGTCCACGATTTCACCGCCCGGCGCACCACCGGCGGGCGCCCTCGCACGTCCCAGATAGTGAGCGGCGGAAGTCCGCTCTGGACAGCCGTTTCCGCAGTTCAGGAGCCGGCATCGACGTCGGAGCCCTCAACGCCGACGCCGGACCCGCCGCTCGGCGGTTAGGCTGCCCGCATGGGTTCGGGTGCGCACCGCCGGGCGACGGTGGCGGTGAAGGAGTCGCTGCGGGAGCTGCGCAACCAGCTGTCGCTGCTGAACCACCAGGTCAGCGCGCACCTGGCGCTCAAGGACGTCGACCTGGACTGCCTCGAGCTGATCGGCAGGCACGGCCCGCTCAGTCCGAGCGCCCTGGCCCGCCGCGCGGGCCTGCACCCGGCGACGATGACGGGCATCCTCGACCGCCTGCAGAAGGGCGGCTGGGTGGTCCGCGAGCGCGACCCGGAGGCGGCCGACCGCCGGTCGGTGGCGGTCCGCGCGGTCCGCGGCCGCAACGCGGAGCTGTTCCGCCTCTACGCGGGGATGAACACGGCGATGGACGAGCTGTGCGCGGGCTACACCGAGGAGGAGCTCGAGCTGATCGCCGGGTTCCTGCACCGCGCGACGTCGGCGGGCAACACGGCCACCGGCGACCTCGCAACGGGCTGACCAGCGGGTTTTGTGCTGTACTGCGTCCCATGTGGCAGTCGGGTGACGCGTACGAAGCATTCATGGGGCGGTGGAGCCGCCGGCTGGCGGAGACGTTCGTGCGGCAGCTCGACATCCCACCGGGCCGCCGCTGGCTCGACGTGGGCTGCGGCACGGGCGCACTGACGGCGGCGGTCCTCGCCGCGGCCGACCCGGTGGAGGTGGCCGGCGTGGACCCGTCCGAGGGGTTCCTGGCATCCGCCCGCGAGCGCGTGCCGGACCCCCGGGCAGCGTTCACCGTGGCCGACGCCCGCGACCTGCCCTTCCCGGACGACCGCTTCGACGTGGTCGTGTCGGGCCTGGTCCTGAATTTCGTCCCCGACCCGGCGGCGGCCGCGGCGGAGATCAAGAGGGTGACGGCCCCCGGCGGCCGCGCGGTGGCCTACCTGTGGGACCTGGCGCAGGGCATGGAAATGCTCAGGTGTTTCTGGGACGCAGCGGCCGAGCTGGACCCGGCGGCCGCAGAGCTGCACGAAGGCCGCCGGTACCCACTGTGCCGCCCGGAGCCGTTCGGCCGCCTGTGGACGGAGGCAGGCCTGAAACAGGCGGTGGTCGACGAGCTCACGATCCCGACGACGTTCCGCGATTTCGACGACTACTGGCAGCCGTTCCTCGGCCGCCAGGGACCGGCCCCGGCGTACCTCGCGGCGCTGCCCGAGGAGCAGCAGGGCCGGATCCGCGAGCTGCTGCGCAGCCGCCTGCCGGCGAACCCGGACGGGTCGATCCCGCTGACGGCCCGGGCGTGGGTCGTCAGCGGGACCGCGTAACTCAGAGGCCGGCCTGCGAGAGCCAGTCCTTCGCGACGTCCGCGGCCTGCTCGCCGTCGGAGTCGACCTTCTTGTTCAGGTCGCGCATCACGTCGGTCGTCAGCTTCGCGCTGACCGCGTTCACCGCGTTGGCGAAGTCGGCGCCGCGCTCGTCGAGCACCTTCTTGTTCACCGCCGGCACGACGTTCTCGGTCGGGACGATGTTGAGGTCGTCCTTGAGCACGGTGTAGTTCGGGTCACCGGTCAGCGGGCTGACCGAGTCGACCGGGATCACCGTGACGGCGCCGGACTTCAGCTGCTGAACGCGCGGCCCGGCCTCCTGGATCGTCTGGAAGCTGATGTTCGTCAGCTTGTAGACGTCCTTGAAGCCGAGGAAGCACGGAAGGCGCTTCTCGCACTCCGGCGGCCCCGCCATGACGACCTTGTCGAGCTTCTTCAGGTCGCTGATCGACGCGATGCCCTTGTCCTTGGCCAGGTCGGACTTGACGATGTAGGTGTTCTTGTCCTCGGCCGGCGCGAAGTTCAGCAGGCCGACGCCGCTGGGCTCGAACAGCTTCTAGCCCTTGGCTTCCAGCGCCTGCGCGTAGATCTCGGCGAGGATCTGGCTGTCGGTGAAGTTGAAGGACGCGACGACGATCGGCGCCCCGCCCTTGCCCTGCGCGGCGGGCTTGTCACCGCTGTCGCTGCCGCCACAGGCGGCCAAACCGAGCGTCGCCGCGACGGCCACCGCCACCACGGACGCGTTCCGGAACCAGCGCACGAATCCCCAACTCCCTCGTCACTCGAACAGACGAAAGGACCCTAGCCCCGCCCCCCGACAAGAAACCACATCGTGGGACGAACGGCGCACAATTCCCAGTCTGCGGAATTATCCCGCCCGATCGGGGTAGGGTCGGCCGGTGCACGTGACCGCGGTGACACCCCTGGCCGCCGACAGCGGCCCCCCGATCTTCCAGTGGCGGTGGGTGGACCGCAACGCCGACGCCATCGTCCACCGGCTCGTCGAGCACATCTCCCTCACCGGCGCCGCGCTGGGCATCGGCCTGGTGGTTTCCATCGGGCTGTCGGTGCTGGCGCTGCGTTACCGCTGGTCGTACGGGATCATCCTGGGCACCGCGGGCGCGCTGTACGTGATCCCGAGCCTGGGCGCGTTCGCCGTGCTGGCGCCGTTCTTCGGGCTGACGTTCGTGACCGCGATGATCCCGCTGGCGACGTACACGCTGCTCATCCTGGTCCGCAACATCGTCACCGGCGTCGACCAGGTGCCCAAGGAGGTCCGCGAAGCCGCCATCGGGATGGGCTACACGCGCACGCGGATGCTGTGGCAGATCGAGCTGCCACTGGCGCTGCCGGTGGTGATCGCCGGCCTGCGCGTGGCCGCGGTGACGACGATCGGCCTGGTCACGGTGACGTCCATGCTCGGGCTGGGCGGCCTCGGCTACTTCATCCGCGCCGGCATCCAGAACACCACTCCCAACCCCACGGAGATCATCGTCGGCATGGGCCTGTCGGTGGTGCTGGCGGTGGTCGTCGACCTGCTGCTGTGGCTGGGCGAGCGCCTGCTGACCCCTTGGACCCGGAAGGCGCGATGAGCTTCTTCGACCAGCTGAACGCGTGGCTAGCCGACCCGAACCGGTGGAGCTGGACGGACCGGGAGGGCGTGCCGTACCGGACCTTGGAGCACCTCAGGTTTTCCCTGCTGGCGCTGGTGATCGCGGCGGCGCTGACCATCCCGGCGGCGCTGTGGCTGGCCCACTACCGCCGCGGCGCGTTCCTCGCGAGCAGCGCGGTGAACATCGGCCGCGCGATCCCGAGTTTCGGGTTGATCATCCTGTTCTGGTTCCTGGCCAGCCGCTGGGAGTGGGACACGACGTTCTGGCCGTTGCTGCTGGCCCTGGTCGCGCTGGCGATGCCCCCGTTGTTCACGAACACGTACGCGGGCGTGGTGTCCCTGGAGCAGGAGACGGTCGACGCGGCCCGCGGGACGGGCTACCGCGAACGGCAGATCATGCTGCGCCTGGAGTTCCCGCTGGCGTCGCCGGTGATCCTGGCGGGCGCGCGGGTGTCGTTCCTCCAGCTGATCGCCACGGTGGCCATCGGCGCGATCGTCAACGACGGAGGCGGCTTGGGCCGCTACATCGTCGACGGCTTCGCGGTGGGGGCCCAGGGGTACGGGGAGATCTTCGCCGGCGGTTTGGCAGCGGTGATCCTGGCGCTGGTGTGCGACGGCGCGTTCGCCCTGCTGACTCGGGTTGCCACGCCGCGCGGGCTGGCGTTGCAGAACGCCCGGCGGGACTGACCGGGCCTAAAACGCGCCGACCAGGATCAGCACGCCGAGCGCGATCAGTACGGCCGGCAGCACCACGTGGCCCCAGCGGGAAAGCACGCGCGCCACTCTCCGGCGAGTGGCCAGGAACCGACCGATGACGCACCAGACCGCCACGCCCGTCAGGAACACCGCCGCGTAGCCCGCCAGACCCGCCGGCCCGGTCGCCGCGAACGCGGGGACGTACACGCCGACGTTGTCGCCGCCGTTGGCGAAGCACACCAGCGCGATCCCGAGCAGCCCGGTGGCCGGGGGCGGCTCGTCGTCGTCCTGGTGCCCTGCTTGCCAGGCCGCGCGGAGTCCGAGCAGCAGCGGCAGCACGCCCAGCCAGCGGACGGCACCGTCCGGGAGCAGCCCGGCGCCGAGCGCGCCCGCGATCGAGACCGCCAGGATCGCCGCGAAGCCGAGGAACTGACCGACCACGACCGTGACCTCGCCGCGGCGTCCGGCCGCCCGGCCGAAGAACACCGCGAGCAGCACGAGGTCGTCGACGTTCGTCGCCGCGAACATCGCGGCCGCGCGGCCGAGCAATCCGGCGTCCACACTGTCCTTCCGGTGAACCGCTCGCGGGTCAGGTGAGCGTGGCCAAGTCGTCGAAGAACGCCGTCCGGCAAGCCGCGATCAGCCGCTCGATCTCCGGCCCGAGCGGGCGGTCCTCCGCCACCGGCGGCACCACCGACCGCACCCACCGATAACCCGCCCGCAGCCCCGGCACCCCGTCCCCGCCGGCCAAATACCGGGCCTGGGACGCCGTGACCAGCTCGCACGCCGTGATCGCGAAAACGTGCCCCGCCGCCGCGCGCAATTGCTCGCCGGCCGCTGAAGCAAAGGCCTGGACGTCCTCCTGGCCCGCCGAGGTGTCCAGCGAACCGAGCGTTGCCGGGGTGGCCAGCCGGCGCAGTGCCTGCAGCTCGCCCACCGCTCGTTTGTGCAGCGGGACCAGGCCCGCCTGCGGTCCCGGGTCCGCCGTGAGCTGCGCCGGGAGCCCGGTGAACCGCTCGTCCAGCAGGCGGTGCGCCCGCTGCACCGAAACCTCGCCGACGTGCACCAGCGCCGCCGTCACCGCGTCCATCCGCAGGCCGAGGTCCACCGCGTGGTAACCCGTTCCCGGCACGAACGAACCGTCGACGAAGGACGGCGAATCGCCCGGCATCGTCCCCCAGCGCCGCCAGGTCTCGTGCAGGTCCGCGTTGACGCGGGAAGCGTGGGCGAGCGCCCGCGGCGCCACGCGGACCGACAGCGGGGCCTGCACGACTCCGGGCCGCACCGGGCCGATCCCGGCCAGCGCGTTCAGCTCGTGCAGGAGCGTCCGCAGGTGGTCGTCGCCGCCCGCCATGACCGGGGCGAAGACCTCGCGCGGAGCGCCGAGCACGTCGATCGCCATCGCCTCGGTGAGCGTCTGCAGGTCGATGAGCTGCTGCGTTTCGGTCCAGCCGCGCTGAGCGTGCAGCACCGCGAGCGGAGACCCCTGAAGCAGCGAAGCCCCTTCTTTCGGTCCGAGGACATAAGGTGCGGCACCCCGGCGAGCGAGCGCCGATGCGGCCGGCACTTCGGCGCCGTCCTCCAGGACCGTGCCGATGCCGAGGAACGTCTGGAACGCGTGGGACAGCGCGATGATCTCGCCCGAACTGCCGAGGCCGAAGCGCGGGACAGCGGGCGTGAAGCCGTCGTTCAGGCGGTCCACCAGGAATTGCACCAGCTCCGCGCTCACCCCCGACCACGGCCGCAGGAAATCCCGCAGCCGCTGGACGAGCAGCGCGCGGACGTCCGGCGGCGGCAGCCACGGCGGCCCCCCGACCGCGCGGCCGATCAGCAGGTTGCGCTGGTGCTCCGCCTGCTGCCGCGCGTCGAGGGCGACCCCCGCGAGCCTGCCCATCCCGGTGTTGACGCCGTAGACCGGTTCCGCCCGGTCCGCGAGCGCCGTCAAGACCTCTTCCCGGCGCCGCTTCAGGGCTGCTACCAGCGATTTGTCCAGAACCAACCGTTCACTGTCAGCGAACTCGCCGTCGGAGACGATCATCGGTACGGCAGCATGGTGCCGACGCCGGAAGCCTCGGCACGGGCGAGGATCATGTCGGCCACCGCAACGTCCGTTGTGGACAGTCCGCGGTGCCAGAACAGGATCCGTTCGGTGTCGTGCTCGCGACCCGGCTTCTTCCCGGCCACGACGTCGCCGATCTCGGCGTGGACGTTGTCCTCGGTGAGGAGGCCGGCGTTGAGCTGCGGGCGCAGGGCGCCGAACCGCGGGTTGCCGGACCGCGATTCGCGCCAGTCGTCGACCACGACCTTGTCGATGTCCTCGAGCAGCGTGAGCTCGAGCGCGCTGATCGTGCCGTAGGGCACCAGGAAGGTGCCCGGCCGGAGGAACTCGCGCCGCACCAGCGGTTCGGGTTCGACCAGCCGGGAGGCCTCGACCTGGATGTCCGCGCCGTCCAGGGTTTCCTCGGCCGTGACGCAGACGCGGACGTCCTTGCCGAGCCGTTCGGACAGCCGCCGGCCGAAGTCCTCGCGGGACTCCGGGCGCTTGCTGGTCACGCGGATCTCGGCGAAGTCGAACAAGGAGTCCAGCAGCACGACGTTCCACCAGGCGGTCCCGCGGGCACCGATGTGCCCGAGCACCCGGGAGTCCGGGCGGGCCAGGTACTTCGCGCCGACGGCGGTCATCGCGCCGGTGCGGGCCTCGGTGATCATCGTGCCGTCGACGATCGCCCGCGGCATGCCGGTGTCCGGGTCCAGCAGCAGGATCAACGCCATTTCCGAAGGGAGGCCCCGTTCGAAGTTCCCCACGAAGTCACCGACGACCTTCACGCCACTGACCTGCTTCGCGGACAGGTGGCCGCGAAGGATGTTGAAGTGGCCTTTGCCGCCGTTGTCCGGCACGAGGTGCGTACGCGGCTCGAAGACGACCTGGCCGCGGCCGTGGTCGGCGAGGACGTCCTCGACCGCGCCGACGATGTCGGCGTCCGTGACACCGAGCGAGTCGATGTCGGCGCCGGTCAGGTACCGGAGCCAGACGGACGTCACCGGGCGAGGTCCTCGACGACCTCGGCGCCGGGCAGCGCGGCCAGTGCGGCGCCGGAGATCAGCAGCTTGCTGCCGCGGATCCCGCTGCCGATGACGAGCTCGGGAGCGTCGGCGACGCGCCGGTCGATCAGGATCGGCCACTCGGCGGGCAGGCCGACCGGCGTGATGCCGCCGTACTCCATCCCGGTCAGGGAGACGGCTTCGTCCATCGGCGCGAACGACGCCTTGCGGACGTCGAGACGGCGTTTGACGACGCCGTTGACGTCGGCGCGGGTGGTCGCGAGCACGAGCGCGGCCGCGAAGCGGACTTCGCCCGCGCGCTTGCCGGAGACGACAACGCAGTTCGCCGACGCTTCGAGCGGCGAGCCGTAGGTCTCGCAGAAGGCGGCCGTGTCGGCGAGGGCCGGGTCGATCCCGGCGACGCCGACGGCGTCCGGGTCGGCGAGCGCGGCCAGGGCCTTGGCGACGGGCTCGGCGAGCAGGTCAGTACGCGTGGGGGCGGGAACGACGGTGAGGCTCCCGGCAATGGTCCAGGTCACCCCGCCAGCCTAACTACCAGCTGGAGCCGCCGCGCTGGACCTCGATCAGCTTCGGGCGGACGTCCACGATGTAGACCAGCACCGCCGCCATCGCCGGCACCCAGAAGATCATCCCCGGGCCCATCACGCTGAACAGCGCCATGGCGAGGGTTGCGCCGCCGGTGATCAGCATCCAGATCGGCTTGGTCTTGCGGTCGGCTGCCGAGTACGCGTCGGCGCGCTGGAGCAGCGCGTGCACGAAGGCGAAAAGCCCGACCAGCGCGCTGCCCCAGTGGATGACATTGAGGATCCAGATGGCGACTAGCACAGCGACAGCTTACGGCAAACCACCCGAACGACCCCGGCCCCGCCACCGGGGGTCCGGTGACGGGGCCGGGAGTTCACGGCGTTGTCACTTGTCGGTCTTCGGCGCGGCCGGCTTCTTCGCGGCGGCGCTCGTGGTGCTCGACGTCGTGGTGCGGCGGGCCGGGGCGGCCGTCTTCGGGGCCGTCTTGTTCGCGACGCGGCGGCTGGCCGAACGGGTCTCGTGGGCGACGTCATCACCCAGCTCCTCGATGGCGTCGGCCGCTTCGCCGGCGACCTCGGTCACCTTGCGGGCGGTCTTCTCGCCGGCCGAGCGGGTGCGCTTGGTCACCTTCGCCAGCACGCCGTCGACGCGCTCGCGGACCTCGGTCGTGACGTCCTCGACCTGGCCCTGCGCGGTGGTCAGCGCCTCTTCCAGCTGCTCGATGGCCTTCTTCACCTGCGGCTGCGCGGCGATCTTGTCCCACGCCTGCTCGCCCGACTCGGCCAGCTTGTTGTACAGCTTCAGCGCGGCCTCGGTGTACTCGTCGATGACCTTGCGCAGCTCGGCCGGGTCCAGCTTCTCGCGGAGGCTCTCGACGTCGGTCGGCAGCTCCTGCAGGTTCTTGCGGGCCACCTCGCCGCTCTTGGTCACGTTCTCCTTGGCCTTCGCCACGGCGTCGGTGACGGCGTGGGTGGCCAGGTTGCCGGCGCCGAGCGCGGCGAGCAGCGGGGTGCGGACCTGGTCGAGGGCCGTGGTGACGGCCTTCTTCACGTCTTCGGTCTTGGGCGTGGTCATGCTGACTCCTCGGTGTGGTTCGTGGCTGGGGCGGGAGCGGCGGCCGGCCGTGCCGCGGCGTTCTCCCGGCGGAAGGACTCGTAGACGTCGAGCAGGACCTGCTTCTGCCGTTCGGTCAGCTCGGCGTCGGCGCGGATCGCGTCGCCCACCGGCCCGCCGGTCGGCAGGTCGAGGATCCCGGCCTGCACGTACAGCGCTTCCGCCGAAATGCGCAGGCCCTTGGCGATCTGCTGCAGGATCTCCGCGCTGGGCTTGCGGACCCCGCGCTCGATCTGGCTCAGGTACGGGTTGGACACGCCGGCGAGCTTCGACAGCTGGCGCAACGAAATCTTCGCGGTGTTGCGCTGCTGGCGGATGTACTCGCCGATGTCGGAAGCGATGTCCGCGACCTTTTCCATGGGACTGCCGGATCCTGACGTCCCACCGGTCTCCGTCATCCGGTCACCTCCTCGCGACACCATCGACGGTACGCGCGAGTGCTAGCTATTGCAAGCACCCTGCTTGCAACCATCGGGTGTGATGCGCACCGCTACCGTGGTGCCATGACGCGCTCGGCCCGGCTGCGGCGGCGGCTCGTCGAGCACCTGCTCGACGAGGACGTCCTGCACGCCCCGGAGTGGGTCGCCGCCTTCCGCGCGGTCCCCCGGCACGTCTTCCTGCCGCGGTTCTTCGTGCCGGCGGGCGGGCTGTGGGCGGCGGTCGACCGCGGCGACCCGGGCTGGCTGGAGACCGTCTACTCCCGCGACGTCCTGGTGACGCAGCTGGACGACGACCCGGACCGCTGGGAGCTCGCGCGCCGCACCGGCCCGGTGGCGGGCACGCCGACGAGCTCGTCCAGCATGCCGTCGATCATGGCGATCATGCTCGAGGAGCTGCGGGTGCGCGACGGGCAGTGCGTGCTCGAGATCGGCACCGGCACCGGGTACAACGCCGCCCTGCTGAGCCACCGCTGCGGCGCCGGGCAGGTGTCCACAGTGGACATCGACGCCGGCATCGTCGCGACGGCGCGCGAGCGGCTGGCCGCGGCGGGGTACCACCCGGTGTGCGCGGTGGGCGACGGCGCGCTCGGCTTCCCGGCCGGCACCGTCTTCGACCGGGTGCTGTGCACGGCTTCGGTGTCGCGGATCCCGCCGGCCTGGCTGGCGCAGACGAAACCGGGCGGGCTGGTCGTGACGACGCTGAACCGCCCGATCGGCGCCGGGCTGGTCCGGCTGGTCGTCGGCGAAGACGGCGACGCCCAGGGCCGCGTCCTGGCGCGCGACGGCCGCTTCATGCCGCTTCGCGCGCATCGGCTGCCGGAGACGAGCCCGTTGCCGATGCCGTCGCGCGGTGACTGGGAGCAGACGCGGCTGCCGATGTCGGCGGTGCTCCAGCCCCGCCGCCAGTTCGAGTTCTTCGCGGGCCTGGCGCTGCCCGGGGTCCGGCCGGTGCGCGAAAGCGGCGACCACGAAGCGCCGGGCGTCGCCCTGGTCCACCCGGACGGCTCGTGGGTCCGCCACCGCAAGCGCGGCGGCGCCGACGAGGTGGCGCAGGGCGGGCCACGCGCGCTGTGGGAAGTCGCCGAGGCGGCCTACGTCGAGTGGTGCGAGCTGGGCAAGCCGGACCGCGACCGGTTCGGGCTGACGGTGACCGGCGACCGCCAGGAGTTCTGGCTCGACGCCCCGGACGGCCGCGCCTGGCCGCTCACCTAGGCAGCCGCGCGCGGATCCACCGCTCGACGTGGTCGGCCGTCTCCACCCGGGAGACGTCCGTGGTGTCGAAGACGTCGACGCCGAGGGCCGGCGCCGACTTCCGGAGCCAGTCGTTGAACTCCAGCATCTCGTCGATCCGCTCCTCGTCCCACTCCCGCCAGACCGGCCGTGCCCGCAGCCGGGCGCGCAGCGACGCCGGCGACCCGACCAGGGCCAGGTAGTGGATGTCGCTGAAGAACGCGCGCTCCGGCAACGGCTCGAACTCCGGCGGCGCCACCGTCCCGCACAGCACGACCGGGCGGCCGTTCTGGTGCAGCATCGCCGCCATCCGCAGCCAGACCGAGCGGAACGACGTGACGGCGTCGCGCAGGGCGTCGATCCAGAGGACGTCCTGGTCCAGCACCACGACGTCGCCGCCGAACCGCTCGGCCAGCAGCGGGCCCATCGTCGACTTCCCCGCGCCGCTCGGCCCGGTCAGCGCGAACAGCGGCAGCTTCCGGAACGGCCACTCGTGCCCGCACTTCGCGCACGCGACGACCGCGCCGGTGACCACCGGGCGTTCGGCCAGTTCCCCGCAGGCCGGACAGATCCGCAGGTCGAGACCCATTTCAGTCGAACAGGTTCTCGAGGAAGCTGCGCTTGCGGTGGCCGTACGGGCGCGGGGAGTCCGCGTGGCCACCGCGGTACGGCCGCGGCGAGTCCGCATACCCGCGGTGCGGCCGCGGGGAGTCCGGGTAGCCGCCGCGGTAGGGCCGTGGCGAGTCGGCATGACCCCGGTAGGGCGGCGGCTGGTGGCCGTAGAACGAGCTCTCCGCGCCGACGATCGCCTCGAGCTCGCCGCGGTCCAGGAAGATCCCGCGGCAGCCTTCGCACTGGTCGATGTGGATGCCGTTCTTGTCGACGGTCCGCATCCGGTTCTGACACTTCGGACAAATCACACCGCAGAGCCTACGCAAAAACGCCTCAGCAGGCGCAGAGGCAGAACGGGTGCCCGGCCGGATCGGCGTAGACGCGGAAGGTCTCGGGCTTGTCGTCGAGCAGCTTCGCCCCCAGGCCGAGCACGCGCTCGTGCGCCGCCTCCAGGTCCGTCACGTTCAGGTCCAGGTGCAGCTGCTGCGGGTTCTCCGCGGACGGCCACGCCGGCGGCCGGTGGTCGGGCACCCGCTGGAACGCGATGCCCGCGCCGCCCGCGGGGTTGGCCAGCGTCACCCAGTGCCCGTCCTCGGCCACTTCGGGCGCTTCCCAGTCCAGCACCGAGCGGTAGAACTCGGCCAGCGCCACCGGGTCGGGGCAGTCGAGGGCCACCACGCCCAGGGTCGGTACCGCACTCATCGTCGCTCCCTTCGATCATGAGTAACCAGTGAAGCGATTATGTGGGTTAGCACCCCCGGAGGCAACCGCCGTACAATCGGCAAGTGCACACCGACGCCTCTTTCGTGGTGGAGTTCCTCAACACGGTCAACGTCGAAGAGGGCACTGACCTGCTCGAAGATCCGGGGCAGTGGCACGGGTGGGCGGCCGGGCACGGACTGGCGGCCAACCCGGCCGCCGAGGCGCGGGCGGCGCGGGACGCCCTGCGCGCGGCGATCGGCGACCCGCGGCTGCCCGGCGGCCGCCTCGACGTCGGCACCCGGATCTCCCTCACCGACGACGGGCCGGCGCTCGTCGCGGACGACGTCGTCGGCGCGGTGTTCGCGGCCTGCGCGCGGCTGGTCGTGCGCGGCGACTGGATCCGGCTGAAGATCTGCCCCGCCGACACCTGCCTGTGGGCGTTCTACGACGAGTCGCGCAACCGCTCGCGCACGTGGTGCTCGATGCGCGTCTGCGGCAACCGCGAGAAGGCGCGCGGCTGGCGCGCCCGCGCGGCGGCGGGCTGACCCGCTCCGGCCGACACGCGCACCCAGGCGGACGACACGCGTACCCAGATGGACGACACGCCGGAGCCCACCGAGGTCCGGCCGTGTCGTCCGGCCAGGTACGCGTGTCGTCCGGCTAGGTACGCGTGTCGTCCGGTGGGGTACGGGCCCTCATCCGAGCGGCGGACCCTCGAACGGCTGTGGACAACTTGGGGACGAAGCACCACATATCCACGCCCCGGACGGCCTCGCCCCCACACGTTGTGGACAGCCGTTAGGCCATCACCGTGAAAAGTTGTGGATAACCCCGGGGATAACTCAGGTTCCTGTGGACAACTGGTTTGAAACTCCCCCAGGTGTGGTATAGGACACGGCCCTCAGAACAGCAGCTCCGCCACGGCGTAGATGACGAGCCCGGCGAGCGCGCCCACCACCGTGCCGTTGATCCGGATGAACTGCAGGTCGCGGCCCACCTGGAGCTCGATCTTGCGGGACGTCTCCTCGGCGTCCCACCGCTCGACCGTGTCGGTGATGATCGTGGTGATCTCCCGTGAGTAGTTCTTCACGAGGTACGCGGCGGCCCCCTCGACCCAGCCGTCGGCCTTCGCGCGCAGCTGGTCGTCCGAGATCAGCCGCTGCCCGAGCGACGTGAGCCCGAGCCGGACGCGCCGGCGCAGCTCGCTCGACGGGTCCTCGGCCGCGGTCAGCAGCATCTCCTTCGCCGTGCTCCACGCCGAGCCGATCAGCCGCTGCACCTCCTCGTGGTGCACGATCTGGCCCTTGACCTGCTCGGCGCGGGCCATCACGTCCGGGTTCGTCTGCAGGTCCTGGGCGAATTCGCCGAGGAACTTGTCCAGCGCCAGCCGCATCGGGTGGTTGACGTCGGTCTTCACCGCCCACGCGAAGGACAGCACCTCGCCGTACACCTTGTCCGCGAGCATCTCGTCGACGAACTTCGGCGACCAGCTCGGCGCCCGGTCGGACACCACGCGCAGCATCGTCGTGTGGTTGTCGCGCACCCACTCGTACGCGCGGTCGCACATCAGGTCCACGAGCTTGTGGTGCGCGCCGTCGGCGAACACGCCCTGCAGGATCTTGCCCAGCGGCGGGCCCCACGGCTTGTCGATGATCCGGCGCGCGACGGCCTGCTCCATGATCGCCTGGACGTCCTCGTCGCGGAGGACGCGAACGGCCGCCCGGACCACCGTGGCCAGCTCGGACGTCACGCGCTCGGCGTTCTCCTCCTGCGCCAGCCACGCCCCCAGCCGCCGGGCGATCTCGACGCGCTTGAGCTTGTCGCGCACGACCTCCTCGGAGAGGAAGTTCGAGCCGACGAAGTCGCCGAGGCTGGAGCCGAGCGCGTCCTTCTTGTTCGGGATGATCGCCGTGTGCGGGATCTTCAGCCCGAGCGGGTGCCGGAACAGGGCCGTGACGGCGAACCAGTCGGCCAGCGCGCCGACCATGCCGGCCTCGGCGGCGGCCCGCACGTAGCCGACCCAGCCCGGCCAGCCGGCCGACTGCGCCCAGCTGGTCAGCAGGAACACCAGCGTCGCGCCGAGCAGGAACGACAGCGCGACCAGCTTCATCTTGCGCAGCGCACGCCGCTTTTGCTCTTCACCGGCCGCGCCACCCGGCGGGTCGGCGGGCGTCACCTTCGCGGGGGTCAGTTGCTCCACAACGCCATTGTCCGTGAGGATGGCTGATCGTGCGCGAACCTGCTCTCGTCCCCCGGCTGCGGCCGTTCACGTCGACCATCTTCGCCGAGATGACGGCGCTGGCCGTCCGGCACGACGCCGTCAACCTCGGCCAGGGCTTCCCGGACACCGACGGCCCGGACGGCATGCTCGAAGCGGCGAAGAACGCCCTGTTCGGGGGCGCCAACCAGTACCCGCCGGGGCCGGGACGGCCGGAGCTGCGGGCCGCGATCGCGCGGCACCGGCAGCGGTACGGCACCGAGTACGACCCGGACACGGAGATCCTGGTCACCGCGGGCGCGACCGAGGCCATCGCGGCGACGCTGCTCGCGCTGACCGAGCCCGGCGACGAGGTGATCGTCATCGAGCCGTACTACGACTCCTACGCCGCCGCGGTCGCCATGGCCGGCGCCGAACGACGGGTCGTCGGCCTGGTCGAGGGCCCCGGCGGCCGGCTCGGCCTCGACGTCGACGGCCTGCGCGCCGCGGTCACGCCGCGGACCAGGGCGATCCTGGTGAACTCGCCGCACAACCCGACCGGGACCGTGTTCACCCGCGCCGAGCTGGCGGCGCTGGCCGCGCTGTGCGTCGAGCACGACCTGATCGCCATCTGCGACGAGGTCTACGAGCACCTGGTCTTCGACGACGCAGAGCACATCCCGCTGGTCACGCTGCCCGGCATGCGGCCGCGGACGGTGAGCATCTCCAGCGCGGGCAAGACGTTCAACTGCACCGGCTGGAAGATCGGCTGGGTCTGCTCGACGCCGGAGCTCGTCGCCGCGGTGAAGGCGGCGAAGCAGTTCATCACCTTCGTCTCGGGCGGGCCGCTGCAGCCGGCCGTCGCGCACGCGCTCGACCACGAGCTGCCCTGGGTCGACGGCCTGCGCGCGTCGCTGCAGGAGAAGCGGGACCGGCTCTCGGCCGGGCTCGCGGACGCGGGGTTCGCCGTGCGGCCGACGGCGGGCACCTACTTCGTCTGCGTCGACGTGCGGCCGCTGGGCTTCGCCGACGCCGCCGACCTGGCGTGGGAACTGCCCGGCCGGGTCGGGGTCGCGGCGGTGCCCGTGAAGGTCTTCACCGATCACCCGGACGAGTGGAAACACCTGCTGCGTTTCGCGTTCTGCAAGCGCAACGAAGTGATCGACGAGGCCATCACCCGATTGCGCAAACTGGTCTGACGACCGCGGCCGGGTTGAGTAGACCCGGTCCGGGGCCGTTCCGCGGCGGCACCGCGGTGAGCGCGGCCGCGCCGGGTGCGTGGCGGCGCCGGGACCGCGCGGGCGGCCGCCCACCACTTGCCGCGACCCATCGTCACGCTCCGCGATCAACGTGACGGCGTCCGGTGGGGACGGCACCGGCCGGGAGACGGCCGCGGCCCTCGGCTCCGCCTGCCGACGCTCCGCCGCGCTCGACGCCCTCCGGTGCCGCCGGGGCACCGGCTTCGCGATCACGGACCGCAAGCGGATCGCGGGCCGGTCGGAGGGAAGCGTTTTCGGCGCAGCACAACCGAAGCCGCGTGCGGAACCCGTTCGGCCCAGTGGCCGTCCCACATCCCGGACGTATTTCCGGTCACTTGGCCGAAACCACGGACCGGAATCGCGTCGGCACGCATCGCTGTCGGCGCGCGGGAAACATCAGGTCAACGCTCTGGACTGCAACTTGCACCGCTCCTCCGAATGGCCGCAGGGAAGCACCCGAACGGCACTGAGAGTGATCAACTCGTCGGCCGCAGATACCTTGCCCGGGAGGGCTGGTCCGCCTTGCGGGCTGGATCGAACGCGGGAGAGATGAAAGACTCCCGAGCGGTGCTAGAACGAGTGCAGCCCCGGGGGAACTGCGACCTGGCCGGAGAACGACCCAGCAACGACAGGCTCGACGCGAGAGCCTCAGGCGCGGACGGTGGTGGTGGCGGTGAGCAGCACGGCGGACGTGCGCCGCGGCGCCCCCGCGCTCACTCCCGGTGAAACCCCTTCATACGCGCGCGTGCGCGCGCCGCGCCCGTGGGCGGCCTCGCTGCAGCGGCCCGCCGCCAAGATCCTGTTCGCCGGCGGCCTGACCGTCGCCGGCTGGCTGCTCGGCGCCGCCCTGACCGGCAGCACCGCGTCGGCCGCCGAGGCGCCGACCTGCCCGGAAGCACCCGTCGTCTCCACTGTGGACCATGCCGCCAAGCCGCTCCTGCCGGGCCGGCACCGCAAGCACCACCACGACACCGACGCCGCCGCGTGCCCGGTGCAGCCGAAGGCCGACACCGCCGAGCCGCCGGCCGAGACCACAAAGGACACCGAAGCACCGAAGGCCGAAGAGGCCAGCGGGACCACAAAGGACACGAAGACCACCGAAGCACCCGCCACCACGAAGGCCACGTCCTCCGGCGGCCTGGTCAACGGCCTGGTCGGCGGCACGCTCAACGCGGTCGGCGGCGTGGTCGGGACCACAAAGGACACCGTGACGGCCGCGCCGGGCGGCGGCGGCGTGGCCGGCGGGCTCGTCGGCGGCGTCCTCGACGTGGTCGGCGGGACGCTCTCCACCGTCACGGGCACCGTCGGCTCCCTCACGGACACGGTCGGCACGCTGACGGACACGCTGTCCCACACCGTGCTCTCGCCGCTGACCCAGCCGTCTCCGAACAACCCGGACGCGCCGGTCCTGCTCCCCCTCGACGACGTGCTGGGCCCGGTGCTCGGCGGCTCGAACTCCGGCGGCGGCACCGCGACCGTGCCGGTCGTGACCACCGTCGTCACCCAGGCCGCGGCCGCCGAGCCGGCCGCGGACGCGGTCACCACGACGACGACGGCGGCGGACCCGCAGACCACCCGGGTCTCGGTCACGCACCTGGTCGTGCGGCACGCGCAGTCGCTGCCGGCGGTCCAGGAGCAGCCCCGCGACTCCGGCACCCACGCCACCGGCGGCGGTGACTCCACGCCCGGTCTGCCCGGCGGCACCACCGCCCCGAGCGCGCCGGCCCTCACCGCCACGCCGGGCCACGACGGCCCCGGCGGCGCCCGCCACGCGTTCGCCGTCCACACCGACCGCGTCACCACGACGCAGCTCAAGCTGATCGGCACCAGCCGCGACCACGAGGTCGACGGCGCCGGGCGCGAAGCCGCCCTGCCCACCACTTCCCCCGACTGACACGGAACCCCGCAGCCGGGGACAAGTGCGCCCAAACCAAGATCGACTTGGTGCGCCCGAACGCCGTTGAGGCGTGACGAATCCCCTGCTCAAGCGCGTAATCCGTGGCTCTCTCACGTCTCGTGACGCCCGAGCGCGTCCGACGTACCCCCAGGGGCGAAACCGATGCGAAACCCCAGTCTTTCCGACCGGCCGACCGCGCCCGGCCGGGTCGGATCCCGGTCCCGGCGTCGCGCTGCCCCCGCGACGCCGGGACCCACACCGGGCGCGCTCCGGGAGCCCTTGCTCACCGCGCCGAGCGAGGACTCGCAGTACCGCGAGCGCACCTGAGCCGCCGGCTTCCCGGCACGTCGAGGGGCGGTGCCGGGAAGCCGCGGTACCCGCGAACGGGGTCACGTCCGTGAGCGGGTGTGTGGAACAACGAACCGGTGCGCTGGATGCACCCGAACGCCGCCCATCCCTGGGAGCAGGCTCGCATCCAGCGCACCGGTTCGTTTCACGCGATGGGCGCGTCCAGCGAGGCCGGCGTCCCGCGCACCGACGCCTCCGCCGCGCTCAGCCGGCGGATCGCCTCCTGGATCTTCTCCGGCGGCAACGCGAACGGCAGCCGGATCCAGCGCTCCAGGCCGCCGTGGACGCCGAAGCGGGAGCCCGGCGCCACCTGGATCCCGTGGCTCGCCGCCGCCACCGCCAGCCGGGAGCTCACCGGTTCCGGCAGCCGGCACCACAGCGACAGCCCGCCCTTCGGGAGCGTGAACGTCCAGTCCGGCAGGTGCTGCGCCACCGCGTCCGCCAGCGCGTCCCGATGGCCGCGCAGCTCCTCGCGACGACGGGCCAGCGCCGCCCAGCCGTCGGCCTCCAGCAGCTCCGAAAACACCACCTGCTCGAAGACCGGCGAGCCGAGGTCCACGGCGTAGCGGGCCGAAACGAGCCGGCCGAGCAGGTCTTCCGACGCGCGGATCCAGCCCAGCCGCAGCCCGCCCCAGTGCGACTTCGACGCCGAGCCGACGCAGATCACCAGGTCGCCGGCGAACGCGGCCAGCGGCGGCGGCCCGTTCAGCGGGTCACCTTCGAGGTCCAGTTCGACCAGGGTCTCGTCCACCACCACCGGCGTCCGGGCCCGGGCGAGGACCGCGCCGAGCCGTTCGCGGCCCTCGGCGTCCAGGCGCAGGCCGGTCGGGTTCTGGAAGTCGACCACGAGGTACGCCAGGCGCGGCGACGCCTGGCGCAGCGCCGCGTCGACGCCGGCGATGTCCCAGCCGCGGGCGCCGGTCGGGTCGAGCGCGACGGGCACCGGGATGGCGTGCGCGGCCCGGATCGCCTCCAGGGCGTTCGGGTAGGTCGGCTGCTCGACGAGCACGCGGTCGCCCGGCCCGGTCAGCATCCGCAGGGTCAGCACGAACGCGTGGTGCGCGCCGTTGGTGACCATGATCTGCGCGGCCGTGGTGGGCAGGCCGCGCTCGGTGTAGCGCCGGGCGATCTTCTCCCGCAGGCCGAGCAGGCCACGTTCCTGGTAGCCGTGCTGCCCGAGGTGGTCGACGAGCGCGCAGCGGGCCGCGTCGACCGCCGCGACCATCCCGGGCGGGGCCGCCGGCGAGGCGTGGGCGAAGTCGATCAGGTCGCCGCCGTCCGGGACGACGGTGTCCCGGCGGCGCCGCCCGGGTGCGGTGATCCACGAGCCGGCGCCGCGGCGGCTCGCGACGAACCCGTTCTCGCGCAGCCGGTCCAGCGCCGCGCCGATCAGCGTCCGGCTCGCCCCGAGCGCGTCGGCCAGCTCCCGCTCGGCGGGCAGCCGGGTGCCGAGCGGGAGCTGGCCGTCCAGCACCTGCAGTTCGATCGCCGCGGCGAGGTCCGCCGCCCCTTGCCGCGAGCCACCTTGGCGCCACGAGCCCAGCATGATGGCCAATCGCGGACCGGAGATGCGTCCACCCAGCGGGATCAGCGGTTCCATAAGGCCAATATTCCAGAATTGGCTATGGTTTACCAGGCCACCTGCCGTCAATAGTGGACGCGTGGCTCAACTCGATCTCCGTCCCGTCCGGATCACCCGCGACCCCGCCCGGCGCAGCGTCCAGCTGCTCGCCGGGCTCGCCCTCTACGGCACCAGCGTCGCCATGCTCACCCGCGCCCACCTGGGCCTCGAGCCCTGGGGCGTGCTGGCCGAAGGCGTCATGAAGCACACCGGCCTGACCTTCGGCACGGCGACCGGTGTGATCTCGGTGGCCGTGCTGCTGCTGTGGATCCCGCTGCGCCAGCGGCCCGGGATCGGCACGGTGGCGAACGTCGTGGTCATCTCGGTGACCGTCGACCTGGTCCGGGCGGTGCTCCCGGACGCCCACGACCTCGCCTGGCAGATCGCGCTGCTGGCCGGCGGGGTCGCGCTGAACGGCTTCGCGACCGCCACCTACGTCGGCGCCCGGCTGGGCCCGGGCGCCCGCGACGGGCTGATGACCGGGCTCGCGGCGCGCACCGGCCGGTCGGTCCGGCTGGTGCGCACCGGGATCGAGGTCACCGTGGTCGTCGCCGGCTTCTTCCTCGGCGGGACGGTCGGCGTGGGCACCGTGCTCTACGCCCTCGCGATCGGCCCGCTCACCCAGGCCCTGCTGCCGCTGGTGGTGTGGCGCGACCGTCAGCCCGCCTTGCGCTCCTGAACGACCCGGCGCAGCGTCGCGTAGTCGGCGCCGCGCCGGGCCAGCACCTCTTCGGTGCCGCGCTGCTGCGCCAGCGCCAGCAGGATGTGCTCCTGCCCGAGGTGCTTGTCCCCCATCCGGACGGCCTCCTTGAGGCTCAGTTCCAGGGTCTTCTTCGACTGCGTGGTGAACGGCAGGTGCCCGCGCTTGGCCGGGCCCAGCCGCCCGGCCAGGGCGCCTTCGCCGTGGGTCTGCTCGACGCGTTCGACGATCTGCTCGACGTCGATGCCGAACTCGGTCAGCGCCGCCGCGTCGGCGTCGCTGACCCCGCCGCGGCGGCGGGTGCGGGCCAGCTCCGCCGCGATGTCGTCGGCGGCCACGCCCAGCGCGGTGAGCAGCGGGACGTCCGCCTTGACCAGCCCGGCCAGCAGGTGCACCGGGCCGATCTCCCCCGAGCCGGACTGCCGCGCCACGATCTGCGCCTCGACGACGGCCATCCGCGCGTCCGCCGTGAACCTCTCGAACATCAGTGCCTCCCGTACTTCTTGTGCACGGCCTGCCGGCTGACCCCCAGCTCGGCGGCGATCTCCTGCCACGACCAGCCGTGCACCCGCGCGCTGCGCACCTGCACGGCCTCCAGTTGTTCCAGCAGCCGCCGGAGCGCGGCGACCGCACGCAGTCCCACCCGGGGATCGCGGTCACCGGCCCGGGCGGCCAGGTCCGTTGCTTCGGTCATGGTTGTCAACCTACGTTGACATTCGGCGCGTGTCAACTCCGGTTGACACGCTCAGCGCGAAGCCGCCGGGCCACCGACGTACAGTCGGGTGATGCCCGAGATCGCGATCGCCGAACGGGCCGGGGTGGGCGCGGACGGCCACCCACGCCCCACCGAGGACCACGTCGTCGTGCTCGGCAACGCCGTGCTGGTCCTCGACGGCGCCACCTCTTCGGACCCCTCGCAACCCCCGGGCGGCTGGTACGCCGAACGGCTGGCCAGGCGCCTCGCCGACGACCTCCGCGCAGCGCCCGGAGCCGACCTGACCGACGTCCTGACCAGCGCGATCGCCGCGGTGACGGCGGACAACGGCCTGCGTCCGCAGCAGTCGCCGTCGAGCACGGTCGCCGCCGTGCGCTGGCTCGGCGACCGCGTGGACGCCCTCGTGCTGGCCGACAGCCCGGTGGTCGGCTTCGGCGCCTTCGGGGTCGACGTCGTCTCGGACGACCGGCTCGCCCGGCTGCGGCGGCGCGGGATGCTCCAGACCGGCGCCGACGTCCGGCGCCGCCGCAACGCCCACGACGGGTTCTGGGTCGCCGAGGCCGTTCCGGGCGCCGCCGCGCACGCGGTCCGCCGCAGCTGGCGGCGGGCCGACGTTCACGCCGTCCTGCTCGCCAGCGACGGCGTCTCCATCGGCGTCGACCAGTACGCGCTCTTCGACTGGCGCGAGGTGCTGGCGACCGCCCGCGCCGACGGGCCCGACGCCGTGCTGGCCGCCGTCCGCGCCGCGGAAAAGCAGGATCCGGACGGCGAACGCTGGCCCCGGCCGAAGCGGCACGACGACCAGGCCCTGGTCCTGGTCGACTTCACCTCCGGGGGAATTCAGGGTCTTCCCTGATCACGGGCGTGCCGCCGGGACGGGAACCTGGACGGCATGGGGACGGAACAGGGGAAACGCACCAGACCGTGGCGGCTCGTCGCGCTGGGCGCGATCGGGTGGGGCCTCTTCACGGCCGTGGTGCTGCACATCGTCAGCTCGCGCAACCCGGTCTACGACACGCTGTCGAGCTACACGGTGACCGACCGCGGCGAGGGGATGCTCGGGGCGAGCGTGCTGTCGCTGGCCATCGGGTCGCTCGCGGTGCTCGGCGCGCTGCAGGTGGCCGGGGTGCCGCTGTCACGCACGACCCGGGTGCTGCTCGCGTTGTGGGCGCTCGGGCTGGCCGCGGCCGCGATCTTCCCGGCGAGCTACCCCGAGGCGCCGGACCCGGTGAGCGGCGAAATCCACCTCTACGCGTGCCTGGTCGCCTTCTGCAGCCTGCCCGGCGCGGCGATCTCGCTGCTGGAGCCGTTGCGGGGCCGGCCGGAGCGCGCCGCGCTGGTCAAGGCGATCCGGCTGTCCGCGGGGGCGTTCGCCCTGTTCGCCCTGAGTTTCCTGTTCGTGCGGCTGAGCGAAGCCGGCATCGAGCCGTTCCGCGTGATCTCGGACGCCTTCCCGATCGGCGTCATGCAGCGGCTGCTGCTGCTCGCCGACGTCGTGCTGCTGGGAACGTTGCTGTGGCTGGCGACCCGGCTGGAGTCAGCGTTCGACGGCCGCCGCGAATTCGGGCGCGTAGCCGTACAGGCCGGGCATGCCGCCGGTGTGCACGAACACCACGTGGTCGTCCGGGGCGAAGTGGCCGGCCCACTCGACCAGCGCGGCGGCCACCTTGCCGGTGTAGACCGGATCGAGCACCACGCCTTCGGTGCGCCCGAAGAGCCGTAGGGCGTCCCAGACGGCGTCGGTCGGGATGCCGTAACCGGGGCCGAGCGTGGAGTCGCCCAGCCGCGCGTGCGTGAAGGGCGGCGGCTCGACGCCGAGGAGCTTGGCCGCGCCGCCGACGAGGTCGTGGAGGTTCTCCGTGGCCTCGTCGAGCGGGTGGCTGACGCAGGCGATGCCGACGCCGAGGTTTTTCAGCAGGGCGGTGGCCAGAACCACCCCGGCCGCGGTGCCGCCGCTGGCGTGCGGGACGACCAGGTGCGCGCGCTCGATACCGCGTTCTTCCAGCTGCTTCGCGAGTTCGTGCGTGGCGCGGACGTAGCCGAGCGCGCCGAGGTCGTTGGAGCCGCCGACCGGGATGGTGAAGACCTTCCGGCCGTCTTCCCGCGCTTCGGCGACGAGACGGTCGTAGGTGCGGCCGGTCTCCTCGCCGTCGGCGCAGATGTGGACGGTCGCGCCGAAGAGCCGGTCGAGGGGCAGGTTGCCGCCGCGTTCGTACGCCTCGCCGTCACGCGGGACCTTGGCGGTGAGCACGAGTTCGCAGCGCAGGCCGAGCTTCGCGCACGCCGCGGCGGTCTGCCGGCCGTGGTTGGTCTGGAGCGCGCCGAAGGTGATCACGGTGTCCGCGCCGGCCACCTGCGCGGCGCCGAGGTGGTACTCCAGCTTGCGGAGCTTGTTGCCGCCGGCGCCGAGCGGGTGCACGTCGTCGCGCTTGAGCCAGAGGTTCCGCAGGCCCAGTGCTTCGCCGAGCCGCGGGGCCGCGTGCAGCGGCGTCGGCCAGCCACCGAGGTCGACGCGGGGGATCGCGGCCAGTGCGGCGTCGGGGAAGCCGGCGAAGTCGAAGGTCATGCGTCCCAGTCTGCCGCAAGGGTGGCCGAAGACCGGCGGTATCCGGTAACGTTCGTTCGAACGAACGAGAGCCCCCGGGAGGTGCCATGACCGCCGCCAGCCTGGACTTCACCGGTCTCGCCGCGCAGGCCGCGCAGCTCGCCGGCGGAGAAGTCACCTCCGCCGAGCTGACCGCGGCCGCGCTGGGGCGCGCCCACGCGAGCCAGCCCACGCTCAACGCCTTCCGCTGCCTGCGCGACGACGACGCCCTCGCCGAAGCGGCGAACGCGGACCGGCGCCTGCAGGCCGGGGACCGCGCGCCGCTGCTCGGCGTCCCGATCGCGATCAAGGACGACGTCGACCTCACCGGCCTCCCCACGTCCTTCGGCTGTCCCGGCGAATTCCCGCCGGCGACGTCGGATGCGCCCGTCGTCGCGCTGCTGCGCGAGGCCGGAGCTGTGATCATCGGTAAGACGAACACCCCCGAGCTGGGCCAGTGGCCGTTCACCGAGGGCCCCGCCTTCGGCGTGACGCGCAACCCGTGGCACCCCGGCCACACCCCAGGGGGTTCTTCGGGCGGGAGCGCGGCCGCGGTGGCGTCGGGGGTCATCGCGGCCGCGCTCGGGTCCGACGGCGCCGGGTCGGTGCGCATTCCCGCCGCGTGGACCGGGCTGGTCGGCGTCAAGACGCAGCGCGGGCGGATCCCGACCGGCGGCGAACTGTTCCACGGCCTGACCGTGCTCGGCCCGCTGGCCCGCACGGTCGGCGACGCCGCCCTGCTGCTCGACGCCGCCGCGGGCACGCCCGGCCTGTTCCGCGCGGCCGCCGCGCGCGAGCCGGGGAAGCTGCGGATCGGGCTGTCGACGCGGATCCCGTTCACCGCCACCAAGACCCGGCTCGACCCGGTCGTCGAAGCTGCCGTGCGCCGGCTCGCGGAGTCGCTCGCCGGGCTGGGCCACGAGATCGTCGAGGTCGAACCGGACTACGGGCTGATCGGGCTGACGTTCCTCCCGCGCTCGCTCACCGGCGTCCGCGACTGGGCGCTGCGGGTGCCCGACCGGACCGGCCTGGACCCGCGGACCCGCAGCAACGCCGGCCACGGCCGCCTGCTGGCCGGGCCGGCGCTGCGGCTGGCGCGCGCCCTCGAGCCGGGCCTGCACCGGCGGATCGGCTCGGTGTTCGGCCGCGTCGACGTCCTGCTGACCCCGACCACCGCGACCCCGCCGCCGCCGGTCGGCACGTTCGACGGGCTGTCCGGCTGGGAGACCGACCAGGCCATGATCGCCGCCTGCCCGTACGCTTGGCCGTGGAACGTGCTGGGCTGGCCGGGGGTCAACGTCCCGGCCGGGCTCACGGCCGGCGGGCTCCCGCTCGGGGCCCAGTTGCTCGGCCCGTCGCACGCCGAGGAGCGGCTGATTTCGCTCGCCGCGCAACTGGAAGAGGTCGAACGGTGGCCGGAGCGGCATCCCGAGACAAGCTGGTAAGCACCCGGGACGCCATCCTGCGCGGCGCGCTGACCGTCGTCGGCGAGCACGGCGTGGGCGGGCTGACGAACCGCCGGATCGTCGCGGCCGCCGGCGTCTCCCTCGGCACCTTGACCTACCACTTTCCGAGCCAGACGGCGTTGCTGCGCGAGGCGATGCTGCTGTTCGTGGAGGAGGAGACGGCGAAGCTCGGCGCGATCGTCGACGGCTACCGGTCGGAGGGGCTGAGCGTCGAGCAGGCGGCGTCGGTGGTCGAGCACGTGATCGCCCAGCTGCCGTTCGGGGCCGACGAACTCGGCGCGCACGAGCTGTACCTGCAGTCCGCGCGGGATCCGGAGCTGCAGGAAGCTTCGTCGCGCTGCTTCGCGGCGTACGACGAACTGGCGGTGACGATCCTGGCGGCGCTGGGCGTCCCGGAGCCGCACCGGCTGGCCGGCCCGGTGGTGGCGCTGATCGCCGGTCTCCAGCTGCGCCGGCTGGCGACGGGCGAGACGGACACGCCGGTGGCCGAGCCCCTGATGATGCTGATCCGCGGCGCTTGATGGCTCCGCCGATCGTCCGCGGCACGGCGGCGTGGCGGTACTACGGCGACGTCCGCGACGCGTTCCTGGCCGGCCAGGTACTGGTGCTGCAGGTGGCGCACCCGGTGGTCGCGGCGGGCGTGCGGGACCATTCCGACTACACATCGGACCCTTGGACGCGGTTGCTGCGGACGGTGGCATCGCTGTCGATCTACGTGTACGGAGGAACAGCGGGCGCCCAGGTGGAGGCGGCGCGGTTGCGGTCACTGCACCGGTCCTTCACGGGGGTGGCGGAGGGACGGCGGTACAGCGCTCTGGATCCGGCGGCGTATGCGTGGGTGCACGCGACGCTGGTGAAGGCTCCGGTTGACGCGCAACGGTTTTTCGGCGTTCCGCTGTCCGATGTGGATCTTGAGGAGTACTACGCTCAGATGCGCGGCATCGGGCGGCTACTCGGGGTGCGGGAGCGGGATTTGCCGCCGGATTGGGCGGGGTTCGAGCGGTACTACGACGCGATGGTGTCGGGTTTCGGGCCGAATCCGACGATCGAGACGCTGCTGGAGACTTTTCGGACGGTGGCCAAGCCGGTGGAGTGGGTGCCGGATTCTTGGTGGCGGGCGGTGCAGCGGGGGCAGATGTTCCTGATCCGGGCGACTTTGCCGCCTGCTTTGCGAGCCGCGCTTGGTCTACAGTGGACGGTTTCGGATCAGCGGCGGTTCGCGCGGTTCGCGGCTTGCGTGCGGGTGGTGGGTGCGTTGATCCCGGCTTGGGTGCGGACGGCGCCGATGCGGTGGGTGGGGAAGCTCAACGTGTGGTTCCGTGCGCACCCGAAGGTTTACGAGCGGCTGATCGGCGGAACCGGACCCGGCTCGACGCAAGGGTCGTGAGTGGTAAGGCGAGTTCTAACTCGCCTTACCACTCACGACCCAGCGGGGCAGGTGGGGTGAAGGGCCGCGGGGGCGCCCCCCGGGTCCAGCGTATCGGCCGGCTATGACGAAAACCGGCGGGCGGGCGCGTGCTACACCGGGTTGTCCACATCTCGCCTTGCCTGTGGACCGGTGCGGGCGTAGTGCGCCCGGGCCTTCGCTCGGTTCCCGCACCGGGACATCGAGCACCACTGCCGGTTCCGCCGGGGTGACGCGTCGCAGAAGCGCAAGCCACAGTCGTCCGCCGCGCACACGCGGACCTCCGCGTCGCTCGTCGCCAGGTCGATCGCGTCCGCGGCCAGGGCTGCGAACGCCGCCGCCACCGGGTCCTTCGGGGCCGGGACCTCGCGACGGTAGCCGTCGCTCGTCAGGGTCAGCCGGGGTGGCGGCGCCGGTGCCGAGGCCGCCGCGTTGTTGACCAGCTCCACGTCCATCTCCGACGGCTCCTCCGGCGGCAGCAGCACCCGGTCGATCGCCTCCCGCAACGCCTTCGCCGCCAGCACGTTGCCCGCCGTCACCGGGACCGGGCCCGTCGTCAGCCCCGCCCTCGCAAGCCACTCCGCCAGCGCGTGCGGGCCGGTCAGCAGTTCCACGCCGGCCTCGTGCCTGCTGCGCATCGTGTTGACGAGGTCGAGGCACGGCCGTCCGCCGTCGAAGACCCACTCCATGCCCCACACTCTAACCCTTGAAGACAGTTAGAAGCAGCGCTACCGTCTAACCCTATGAACCGGTTAGACAATATCGCCACGGTGAACGGCCTCCGCATGCACTACCTCCGCGCCGGCGACGGTCCGCCGCTGTTCCTGCTGCACGGCTGGCCGCAGACGTCGCACTGCTGGCGCAAGGTCCTCGCGCCGCTCGCCGAGACCCACACCGTGATCGCCCCCGACCTGCGCGGGTACGGCCGCACCGACAAACCGAAGGACGGCTACGACAAACGCACGATGGCCGCCGACGTCGCCGCGCTCGCCGACCACCTCGGGTTCGCCACCACCGCCGTCGCCGGGCACGACCGCGGCGGCCGCGTCGCCCACCGCTGGGCCCTCGACCGCCCAGACCAGGTCGAACGCCTGGCCGTGCTCGACATCGCACCCACCCGCGCCATGTGGCAGCGCCTCGACGCCGGCATTGCGAAGGCGTACTGGCACTGGCTCTTCCACCTCCAGCCCGACCTGCCGGAACTGCTCGCCGGCCAGAACATCGCCGCCTACCTCGGCTACTTCTTCGAACGCTGGACCCACCAGCGCCACGCCCTCGACGCCGAAGCGCAGGCCGAGTACGTCCGCGCCTTCTCCCAGCCCGGCGCGCTCCGGGCCGGCTTCGACGACTACCGCGCCTCCTTCCCCGACGACGCCGAACTCGACGACGCCGACTTCGCCGCCGGGAAGCGCCTCACCCAGCCCCTGCTCGCGCTCTGGGGCGCGAACGGCCTGCTCGGCACGCTCCCCACGCTCGACATCTGGCGCGAGTACGCGGCCGACGTCACCGGCGAAGCCCTCGCCGAGTGCGGCCACTTCCTGCCCGAGGAACAGCCCGAAGAAACCGTCGCCCACCTGCGGCGGTTCCTGCAGCCCTGAGATTCCCGGGGGCACCGGTCCCCCGCACTGGGGACCGGGTTTCCCTCGGCGCCGTGACGCCCGCCACCGGTTGCGCCGGTTAGGTTCGGCTCACCATGGGGACCCAACCGAAACTGGCGCTGCTGATGCTGCTGGCCGTCCTGGGGATCGCGGCCGGCAGCGGGACCGCGCACGCCGACGGCGCGCCGTCCGGCAGTGACGTCCAGGTGGCGCAGACGCTCGGCGCCCGCGAACTCACCGTGATCATCCGCCGGGTCGCCACGACGCCGTCGCCGCTGCGGGTCGACGTCGTGACGCACCGCGGCACCGCGCCCGGCACGCTGCACCTGGCCGTGGCAGCCGACGGCGTCACGGTGTCGCGCACCGACGTCGTCCTCGGCGCCGAACCCGGGATGTACGCGGGAAATCTCCAAGTCGACAAGCCGGGGCCGTGGCTGCTGTCGCTGAGCGACGGCGCCGGGCCGGCGGCGACCATCCCGTTCCTCGTGCCCGCGCGGGTGGTGCCGCCGTGGGAAAGGGCGACCTACGGCGGGTTCGTCGCCGCCGGCGGGTTCCTGCTGCTCGCCCTTATCGTCGGCGTGCGGGCGAAGCGGACGGCGTTCGCGCTGATCCCGGCGGGTGGCGCGGTCGCCGCGATCGCCGTCGCCGTCACGGGTGCGCTGCTGTCGGCGAGCACCCCGCCGCCGCCCGCGCCCGGCAGCCAGCTGGACCCGACGTTCGACAACGTCACCGACCCGTACGCCAACGCCCAGCTGTCCCCAGTGGACTACTCGCGGCCGCCGGTGAACCTCGCCGTCGAAGCCCGGCCGGAAAGCCTGCAGCTGCGCCTGACCGACGGCGCCACCGGGCGGCCGGCCGACGACCTGCTGGTCCACGACAACGCCCTCGTGCACCTGGTGCTGGTCTCGCCGTCCGGGCGGATGAGCCACCTGCACCCGGTGCGGGTCGGCCCGGGCGACTACCGCGTCCGGCTCGCCGATCCGGAGGCCGGCACCTACGCGGTCGCCGCGGAACTCGCCCGGCGCGGCGGCGGTGTCCAGCTCGTCCGGTCCACAGTGGACCTCAAGGGGACCGCCGCGCCCGCCCCCGAGCCGCCCGCCGCCGGGCCGCGGACGGTCGACGGCACCCCGGTGGACCTCACGATCACCCCCGGCACGCCGTCCACCATCACCGCGCACTTCCCGGCCCGCGACCTCCAGCCGTGGCTCGGGATGCTCGGCCACCTGATCGTCACCGGGCCGTTCACCGGCCCCGCCGGCGAAGGCGCCGCCAAGGCACCGACGTGGGCGCACGTCCACGCCATGATCCCGCCGGTCGCCGGCCAGGCCGACCGTCCTGATGAGACGGTCGCCGCGTACGGGCCGGACGTCAGCTTCACCTACACCTTCGCCGAACCCGGCCGGTACCGGATCTGGCTGCAGGCCGAGCGCGGCTACCAGGTGCTGACCGTTCCCGCCGTGGTCGACGTCCCGAGCACCGGAGCCGGACGATGAAACGCCCCACACTGCTGATCGCCGTCGTCGCCCTGGTCGTCGCAGCGGGCGCGGCCTGGCTGCTCTGGGGCGCTGGCGGCACGAAATCCACCACGCAGCAAGCGGTTTCAGGCCCGTACACCGTCCAGTTCTCCGCGGACCAGCCCCGGATCGGCGGCAACACGTTCGCGGTGGCGGTGACCGGGCCCGCGCCCGACGCCGTCACGGTCGCGCCGGTCATGGCACAGATGGGGCACGCGCTGGCGCCGGTGCCCGCCGGGCCGGACGGGCCGGGCCGCTTCCGCGCCGCGGACGTCGGGCTGCCGATGGCCGGGCAGTGGGAGATCACCGTTTCCCTGCGCGGCCCCGGCGGGCCGGCCCAAGTCGTCTTTCCGTTGTTGGTCAAGTAGAAGGAGGGGGAATGGATCTCACCGCATCGGGCGTGCGCACCACGTCCGCGGTAAAACCGGCGCGAACGGGGTTGCTGCCGGCGAACGTCGTGCTCGGCGGGTCGCTGCTGTCGCTGATCGGGCTCACCTGGGACATCCAGTGGCACGACGACGTCGGGCCGGACACGTTCTTCACGCTGCCGCACCTGTTCCTGTACGCGGGCAGCGCGGTCGTCGGGCTGGCGAGCCTCGCCGTCGTGCTGCTGACGACGGCGGCGCGGCGCGCGGGACGGCCGGTCGACCCGCGGATCGGCGGGCGCGTGGTCAACGTGTTCGGCCGGACCTTCGCGGCCCCGCTGGGCTACCTGGTGTCGGGCGTGGGCGCGGCGACGTTCCTGCTGTACGGGCTGTGGGACCAGTGGTGGCACGGGCTCTACGGCTTCGACGCGGTCATCGACTCGCCACCGCACATCGGGCTGCTGCTGGCGATCACGGTGTCGCTGATCGGCACCACCGCGGTGTTCGCCGCGGCGCGGGAACACCGCTGGGGCCGGCTCGGCACGCTGGCGTCGCTGACGGTGCTGCTCACCTTCGGGCCGGTGCTGGCGCTCGGGTTGCAGCAGGTGCCGGACGACTACGCCGACGCCGTCGCGATCGGGACGTCGATGATGGCGGTGCTGCTGGTCTCCGTCGGCGCCGGGTTCGCCCGCCGTCCGGGCGGGGCGGCCGGGACCGCGGCGATGGTCGCGGTCGTGCAGGGCGTCTTCTGGTGGTTCTCGCCGTGGGCGGCGAAGGCCTACGCCGACCTGGTCGGCCTGCCGCTGCGGGACGCGGTTTCGGGCGTGCCGGCGATGCCGTCGCTGGCGCCACTGGCCCTGCTGCCGGTGGCCGCGCTGATGGAGCTGGTGTTCTTCGCCGGACGACGCCGGGGGTGGCGCGCGGGCCGGGTGTCCGTGGTCGCCGGCGGGCTCGCCGGGCTGCTGATCGGCCTGAGCCTGCCGGTGCAGCGGACCCTGCTCTACACCGGCGCGCACCTGCCGCCGGTCTGGTACCTGACGACGACCGCGGTGCTCAGCGGCCTGCTGGGACTGCTCGGCGGCTTCGCCGGGTGGCGGTTCGGCGGGATGCTCTGCCTGCTGGCGCCCGCGAAGAGGGGGGAAACCGCTGATGCGTAAGGCACTTCTGGCTTTGACCGCCGTGGCCGGGATGCTGTTCGCCACCGCGGCACCGGCGAACGCCTACGAGCCGGTGAACATCGTGCACACCGAGCGGGTGCAGGCCGGGCCGTACGGGCTGACCGTCGGGTTCAGCACCTGGCCGCTGAAAGCCATGCAGTCACTGGACTTCACCTTCATCCCCGACGGCGGGATCGAAGACAAGTCCGGCACGCTCGCCATGCTCGGCCCCGGCGGCGCGCAGCGGCGGGCCCAGCCGCTCGTGCGGCACCCGCGCAAGCGGGAGGTCTGGGGGCTGGACGTCCGGTCGCTGCCGCAGCCGGGCGACTGGACGCTGCGCTTCACCGTCAACGGCCCCGCCGGGTCCGGCACCGGTGAGCTGCGTTCGCTGCCGGTGCTGGACCAGCCGGGGCCGCCGATGGGGGTGAGCTGGGCGATCAGCACGCTGCCGCTGATCGGGCTCGTGGTGCTCGTCGTGGTGGCGTGGCGCCGGACCCGCAGCCGGTTGCGCGGCGGGGAACTTCCGGCAATCGGGTGAGATTCCGCTCACATTCGGCGCCCGGACGTATTCGGGGCGTCGCGGAGGCCTCCTTCACCACAGGACGGGAAGGGGGCCTCCACCATCTTTTCTCCAGCGACAGCAGGACGGACCGGCTCAGGCCGGCAGGTCGAACTGCCCGGCCTTGACCGCGATCAGGAACGCTTCCCACTCGGCGGTGTCGAAGACGAAGACGGGGCTGGTCGCGAGCTTGGTGTCGCGGACGCCGATCACGCCGTCCCGGCCGAGGTTGACCTCGACGCAGCTGCCGCCGTTGGGCTCGCTGGCGAACGACTTCTCCCAGGCGGCCTCTTCGAACATAGACACGGCCGTGTTCGGATCGTAATCCGCGAACGACGGATAATCCGCCATGGGTCGTACCTCCGAGGATCGATGGGGTCGCGGCCGCGAACTGGTCGAAATGCACCCGCTCCCGGCTACTCAGTGTCTCAATGGCGCAAGCCACAGGGCCAAGCGGGTGATCAACTAGCTCCGGCCTCGACATGAAGATTATTCCAGGAGTAGGATTAATCGCATCGGCCGGGGCGCCGGCGTCGGTGAATGACTGCCTGCTCGCGGCGGGCGGTCGCCGGCACGGGTCGAAGTGCCGGGGTGACCAGCGCCGGGCCGGATAAACCAAGCCGCCGCACGACCTCATGGGGGAGGATCAGCGTGATCGTCGAGGACCGGGCCGACGTCTCCGGACGCACCGCCACCGCCGCGACCGGGCTGATCCGCGCGCACCTGACCGGCGGCGACCCCGCCCGGTCACCGCGACGAGAGCTGGGGGTGTAGACGATGGCCGTCCGGGTGAACTCGCTGTTCCGCCGGGAGGACGAAGCACACCGTGGCCGCCGGGGCATCGGCAACGAGCTGCGGAACCGCTTCGGGTTCAGCCTGATCCAGGCACCGCTGCGCAAGACGACGACGTGGGCGGCGGACCAGGACCTGCCGCTGCGCCGCCACTCCGACGGGGTCCGGACCACCCGGCCGCTGGAGACGTCGATCGACCTGACGCCGCTGCTGCGCGGCCGGCTCGGCACCCGCGTCTGAGAGTCAGCTTTTCGGGTGTCCGGGTGGCGAAGCCCCCGGTGTCACAGACCGCCGAACTGCCGTACCACCACTGAAGAGCCCCGGTTTCCTGCGGAACCGGGGCTCTTGCCGTGCCGGGCTACGGTTTCCGGAGCAGCAGGCCGGCGTGCCGCAGGGGGCGCTCCCCCGCGACCGGTTCGCGGTACACCCGCCCCACTTCACTGAGCCCCGCCGCGGCCCCGAATCCGGCCAGTTCGTCCAGCGGCCAGCAGTAGGCCGTCGTCACCTTGTGGTCGAACGACGTCAGCGGGCCGCCGCGGGATTCGAAGCACCCCAACAGAACGTGACCGCCGGGTGCCAACATCCGGGCGAATTCGGCGAAGTACCGCGGCACCTCCGCCGGCGGCGTGTGGATCAGCGAGTACCACGACAGGATCCCGGCCAGTGAGGCGTCGGGCAGCTCCAGTTCCGCCATCGACCCCACTTCGAACCGCAGGTCCGGGTGCGCGGCCCTGGCGAGCTCGACCATCGCCGGGGACAGGTCGACGCCGAAGCTGTCGAGCCCGAGGGAACGCAGGTGCGCCGTCAGGTGGCCGGGCCCGCAGCCGAGGTCGGCGACCGGGCCGCGGCCGCGGACGGAATCCGCGAACGCGGCCCACACCGCCCGTTCCAGCGCGTGGACGTCCCAGACTTCGCGGGCGAACTCCGCGTACTGGACGGCGACCGCGTCGTAGGCGGCCGCCGTCACGGCTTGCGGCCGAGGCCGCAGAGGTGGCCGACGAACGACGGGTCGTTCGCGAGCTTCTTCGTGGCCTTGGACTCGATTTCCTCGGGGTGCCACTCCGGCAGGTAGACGATGCCCGGCTCGACGAGTTCGAGTCCCTCGAAGAACGACGTGAACTCGGCTCGGGTGCGCAGGTGCAGCGGCGTGCTCGACTGGTTGTACTGGTTCATGATCCGCTCGCGGCTGTCCGCGTCGGCCATCTCGTGCAGCCCGTCGCTCGTCAGGTGCGAGGACAGGAAGAACGAGCCGGACGGCAGCAGCGACAGGTACTTCTGAATGGTCTGGGCCACCGGCTCGTCCTTGCCGAGGAAGTACAGGACGCCGACGATGATCAGGCCGATCGGGCGGTTCGGGTCGAGGACGCCGGTGTCGAGCGCGCGCTTCCAGATGTCGGCCGGGTCGCGCAGGTCGCCCTGCAGCACCGCGTGCCGGTCCGCGACGCCCTCCTGCTCCAGCAGGATCTGCGAGTGGGCCACGGCGACCGGCTCGTTGTCGACGTACACGCACCGCGCGTCCGGGTTCACCGCCGTCGCGACTTCGTGCACGTTGCCCACCGTCGGGACGCCGGAGCCGAGGTCGAGGAACTGGTCTATCCCGTTGCGCGCCAGGTACCGGACGCCGCGGCCGAGGAAGTCGCGACCGGCCCGGGCGACGGTCTTGATCATCGGGAAGGTCTTGACGGCCTGTTCGCCGAACTGGCGGTCGATGGCCCAGTTGGCGTCGCCGCCGAGGAACCAGTCGTAGATGCGGGCCGCGTTCGGCCGGTCCAGGTCCACGCCTTCCGGGGCTTCGGGGTCCTGCGTAGTCATTGCGTCCTCCAGGCTTTGCGGCCGACACCGCCGACCACGCTCGCGAGGGGGACCGTGGCGGCGCCGGGCTCCGGGCGCCACTCTCCCACAGGCACGATCCCGGGCTCGACGACGTCGAAGTTACCGAAGAACGCGGCGATCTCGTCGAGGGACCGGGAAACCGCGGGCGAGCTCGACCGCTCGGACAGCTTGACCAGCCGCCGGATCTGCTCCAGCTCTTCGCCGTCGACGCCGGATTCGGTCGCGTGCGAAAGCACGTACGCCGATCCGGGCGCCAGCAGCGTCCGGTAGTCGCGGATGGCTTCGCGGACGCCGGTGACGTCCGGCAGGAAGTGCAGCACCGCCACGGTGAGCAGGCAGATCGGCTGGTCCGGGTCGAGCACGCCGGTCGCCAGCGCGGCTTCCCAGACCTCTTCGGCGTCCCGCAGGTCGGCGTGCAGCACGGCGTGCCGGTCCGGGTCGCCGGCCTCTTCGAGCAGCATCCGCCCGTGCGCGACGGCCACCGGCTCGTGGTCGACGTAGACGCAGCGGCTGTCGTCGGCGTAGTCGTCGGCCACCTCGTGCACGTTGCCGGCCGTCGGGATGCCGGAGCCGAGGTCGAGGAACTGCGTGATGCCTTCGGCGAGGCAGTAGCGCACGGCCCGGCCGAGGAAGGCGCGGTTGCTGCGGGCGAGGACCTTCGCCAGCGGGAACGCCTGCACGGCCTGCTCGCCGTACTGCCGGTCGATCGCCCAGTTCGCGGTGCCGCCGAGCGCCCAGTCGTAGATCCTCGCCACGTTCGGGCGGTCGAGATCGATGGCCTCGGGGAGGAAGTCGGGGTCCACGATGTCCCCTTCGGGCGGCAACTTCCGGTGGATTCGGGCGCAACAGGGGGACTCTACCGAAAGTTGTTCACAGCCTGGGACAGTTCACACGGCCATTCGCCCTATTGGAGCTGCTGCATCTGCGCGCGGTAACCCTCCGCGAGCTCCTTGAGGAACTGCCGGGTCTCCTGGCGCTCCAGCGCGGCCCCGCGCAGCCTGTCCCACGAGTCGACGAAGATGTTGAAGTCCTTGACGTCGTCGAGGTAGAGCCCGCCGGCTGAGTGCTCGATGTAGACGAAGTCCCGCGTGCGGTCCGGGAACCGCATGATCGTGAAGTCGTTGGGCACCGCGGCCAGCCGGGCGCCGAACGGCAGGACGTGCACGTAGACCCGCGGGTGCTTCTCCAGCGAGAGCAGGTGCTCGACCTGGTCGAGCATCACCGCGGGCGCGTACCCGCCCGGGGCCCGGCGCAGCGCGCCTTCGCTGATGATGAACCGGTAGTAGGGCGGCTGCTGCTGCTGCTCGAACACCGCCTTGCGGTCGAGCCGGTTGCGCACCAGCGACGTCACGTCGGTCGCGCCGGCCTCGGTGAACTGCTTGAGCATGTAGTGCTCGGACTGCAGCGGGCCCGGGATGCGCTCGCCGTGCCAGGTGAGGATCTCCGCGGCCGCGGGCTCCAGGTCGGTGAAGGTGCGGAACCAGTGCGGCACCACCGAGCGGTAGCCGGACCAGTGGCCGCGCTGCCCGGCGGCGGCCCGCGCCAGGTTCATCAGCGTGTCGGCCTCTTCGCCGTTGATCCCGAACGCGTTCAGCATCGATCGCACATCCCCGAGCTTCACCCCGACGGCACCGGACTCGATCTTGTTGACCTTGCCCTGGGTGCAGCCGAGGACCTCGGCGACCTGCTGCTGTGTCATCCGCGCCGCGGTGCGGGCATGCCGGAGCTCGTTCCCGAGCTGCTTCCGGCGCGAGGTGACGGTGCTGGCCATCGCCCTGCTCTCCCGGACCACTACCAAGCAACGGCGGCCACCGGCCGCCGTCGCACGCGAACTATCGAACCCACCCAGGTTAGTGCTTCACCTTGCGGATCTCGATGATGACATCGCGCAGCGTTCCAGGAAACGCCGCGGAATGCCAGTCACCTGCAGCGTCACTCGCCTGGACCAGTGAAATTCCGAATTATTCGGCCAACCGGAGGAGCCGTCTCTGCGGCATAGTGACCCGGTGACCGATCGCTCCCCTTCCGCCGCCGCCGTCACCCGGCTGGCCGACCGGGTCCACGGCTACGTCCAGCCGGACGGCTCCTGGTACATCAACAACTGCGGGTTCGTCGACGCCGGCGACCACACCGTCCTCATCGACACGTGCTCGACCGAGCGCCGCACGCGGGCCCTGCTCGCCGCGGTCGAAGGCGCCACCGGCAGCCCGGTGACGACCCTGGTGAACACCCACCACCACGGCGACCACACCAACGGCAACTACCTGGTCGAAGGCGCGGCCGTGGTCGGCCACCGCAAGACGCGCGAGCTGATGGTCGCCGAGGGCATCCAGAAGTTCGACGGCATCTTCGTCGGCAGCGACTGGGGCGAGCTGGAGTCCCGGCCGCCCGAGATCGTCTTCGACGACCGGCTGACCGTGCACGCCGGCGACGTCACCCTCGAGCTGATCCACCCCGGCCACGCGGCCCACACGACCAACGACGTCCTGGTCTGGCTGCCCGAGCAGCGCGTGCTCTACGCCGGTGACCTGGTGTTCCACGGCGGCAGCCCGTTCGCGCTGATGGGCTCGGTGGCGGGCTGGCGCCAGGCGCTCGACATCATCCGGGAGCTGGATCCGGCGGTGATCCTGCCCGGGCACGGCGGGCCGTGCGGGCTCGACGTGGTGGACACCGTCGACCGGTACCTGGCCTTCGTCCAGCAGACGGCCGAGCGCGGGAAGGCCGCCGGGCGGTCGCCGCTGGAGCTGGCGAAGGAGACGGACCTCGGCGAATTCGAGTCGTTGAGCGAGCAGGAGCGGCTGCCGGGCAACCTGCACCGCGCGTACGCCGAGCTGGACGGCGCCGAGTGGGGTGCGGACATCGACCTCGTGGCGGCGGTGACGGACATGGTCGCGATCAACAAGGGCCCGATCCGCTGCTTCTCCTGAACTAGGTGAGCTGCTCCTCCGTGGCCTTCCATGAGGCCTCGATCGGACTAGTGTCTGAATCGAGAGAGACTTCGGAAGGATGCGGATGAGCAAGAAGGCGAGCATCGGGGTCACCGGCCTGGCGGTCATGGGCCGCAACCTGGCCCGCAACCTGGCCCGGCACGGCCACACGGTGGCCCTGCACAACCGGTCCGAGGAGCGGACCCGCGCGCTGGTGGAGCAGTTCGGCGACGAGGGCGACTTCATCCCGGCCTACTCCGCGCAGGAGTTCGTCAACGCGCTGGAGCGGCCGCGGCAGGTCGTGATCATGGTCAAGGCGGGCGGCCCGACGGACGCCGTCATCGAGGAGTTCGCGCCGCTGCTCGAAGAGGGCGACGTCATCATCGACGCCGGCAACGCGCACTTCGCCGACACGCGCCGCCGCGAGAAGGCGCTGCGCGAGCGCGGGCTGCACTTCGTCGGCAGCGGCGTCTCCGGTGGCGAGGAGGGCGCGCTGCACGGGCCGAGCATCATGCCCGGCGGCTCGAAGGAGTCGTACGAGTCGCTCGGCCCGCTGTTCGAGGACATCTCGGCGAAGGTCGACGGCGAGCCGTGCTGCACGCACATCGGCGCGGACGGCGCCGGCCACTTCGTCAAGATGGTGCACAACGGCATCGAGTACGCCGACATGCAGCTGATCGCGGAGTCGTTCGACCTGCTGCGCCACGCGGGCGGCTACTCCCCCGCCGAGATCGCCGACGTGTTCCGCACCTGGAACACCGGGCGGCTCGACTCCTACCTGATCGAGATCACCGCCGAGGTGCTCGCGCACGTCGACAAGGCGTCGGGCAAGCCGTTCGTCGACGTCGTCGAGGACGCCGCCGAGCAGAAGGGCACCGGCCGCTGGACCGTGCAGATCGGCCTCGACCTGGGTGTCCCCATCTCGGGCATCGCCGAAGCCGTCTTCGCGCGTTCGCTGTCCGGGTCCAAGCCGCTGCGCGCGGCGGCCCGCGGGCTCGGCGGTCCTTCCGCGACGCCGCTGTCGGGTTCGTCGCTGGAGCGCTTCGCCGACGACGTCGAGCAGGCGCTGTACGCGTCGAAGGTGGTCGCGTACGCGCAGGGCTTCAACCAGATCCAGGCCGGCGCGACGGAGTACGGCTGGGACATCGACCTCGGCAAGGTCGCCTCGATCTGGCGCGGCGGCTGCATCATCCGCGCGAAGTTCCTCAACGACATCACCTCCGCCTACGCCGAGGAGCCGCAGCTGCCGACGCTGCTCACCTCGGGCGGCTTCCGCAAGGCGGTCGAGGACGCGCAGGATTCGTGGCGCTCGGTGATCTCGACGGCGGTCAAGCTCGGCATCCCCACGCCGGGCTTCTCGACGGCGCTGGCCTACTACGACGGCCTCCGCGCGGACCGCCTCCCGGCCGCCCTGGTCCAGGGCCAGCGGGACTTCTTCGGCGCCCACACCTACCGCCGGGTGGACCGCGAAGGCTCGTTCCACACGGCCTGGGCCGCCGACGGTCGCCCGGAGTCCGGCGCCTGACCGGCCGCTGCTCTGACCGGGAGGACCCCCTGGTCCCTCCCGGTCAGAGCAGCGTCACCAGGATCAGCGCGAGCAGCGCGGCCCCGAGCAGGAGTCTCACTGCCCGCGGGCGGCGAGGATCTCCGCCGACACCTCCAGGATCTTCGCCTCGGCCTTGTCCTTCTTGATGCCCAGGCCGTCGAGCACCTCGAAACCGGCACCTTCGCCCTGTTCCAGCAGCGCCAGCAGCAGGTGCTCGGTGCCGATGTAGTTGTGCCCGAGCCGCAGGCCTTCGCGCATGGTCAGCTCGAGGGTCTTCTTGGCGGCCGGGGTGAACGGGACCACGCTCGGCACCGGGTCCACCGGCTCGGGCAGCCGCGCTTCGGCGGCTTCGCGGACGGCGTCCAGCTGGACGCCCTGGGCCAGGATCGCCCCGGCCGCCAGGGCCGCCGGTTCGGTCAGCAGGCCCAGCACGAGGTGCACGGTGTCGATCGCCGGGCTGGCGTGGTCGACGGCGGCTTTCTGCGTTTCGACGATGACGTGGCGGGCCCGGTCGGTGTAGCGGCCGTAGACGCGTTCGATCGTCCCGCTCGGGTCGCCGCCGGGGTCGACCTTCGGCACGAACCGCTTCTGGGCGGCCTGTTTCGTGACGCCCATGCTGGCGCCGATGTCGGTCCAGGAGGCTCCGGACCGCCGGGCCTGGTCGACGAAGTGGCCGATCAGGTGGTCGGCCACCTCGCCGAGGTGCTGGCCGAGGTAGACCGCGTCGGTCAGCTGGGCGAGGGCGTCCTTCTCGTGGTTGCTCTTGATGGCGGTGATGAGGTCGTCGAGCTTCACGTTGAACGGAAGGGTCATACCGTCAACTTTAGGTTGACGCCCGGCCCGCGTCAACCTTGCGTTGACGATCTCAGGCGAACGGCAGCCCGACGTAGTTCTCGGCGAGGCTGGTCGCCGCCGCGCGCGACGACGTCGTGTAGCGCAGTTGCGACAGCTGCAGCTGCCGCGCGAAGCCGTCCGCGTGCGGGTCGGTGTGCAGCATCGTCGTCATGAACCAGGAGAAGTGCTCCGCCCGCCACACGCGGCGCAAGCAGGTGTCCGAATAGGACGCAGCGAGCGATTCGTCGCCGCGCAGCAGCGCTTCCAGGGCCCGTGCCAGCACCCGGACGTCGGCGATGGCCAGGTTCATGCCCTTCGCGCCGGTCGGCGGGACGATGTGCGCGGCGTCGCCGGCCAGGAACAGCCGGCCGTGGCGCAGCGGCTCGGCGACGAAGCTGCGCATCGGCGTGATCCCCTTGTCGAGGATCGGGCCTTCCCGGAGCGTGAAGCCGCCGTCGACCTCGAGCCGCGCGGTCAGCTCCGCCCAGACCCGGTCGTCGGACCAGTTCGCCACGTCGTCGTGCGGATCGACCTGGAGGTAGAGCCGGGTGATCTCCGGCGTGCGCATGCTGTGCAGCGCGAACCCGCGCTCGTGGCAGGTGTAGATGAGCTCGTGGTGCGACGGCGGTGTGCGCGCCAGCACGCCGAGCCAGGCGAACGGGTACTCGCGCTCGTACACCGTCAGCTTGTCCGAAATGGACGGACGGCAGATCCCGTGGAAGCCGTCGCAGCCCGCGACGGCGTCGCACTCGATGACCTGCGCGTTGCCTTCGCTGTCGACGTAGGTCACCTTCGGCCGTTCACTGTCCACATCGGATAGTGAGACGTCCGAGACCTCGAAGGAGATCGGGTACCCGCGGGCCTCGTGCGCGTCGATGAGGTCCTTGACGATCTCCTGCTGCCCGTAGACGGTGATCGCCTTCCCGGTCAGCTCGGTGAGCGCGATCCGGTGGTCGGCGCGGTCGAACCGCAGCGACAGGCCCTCGTGCGGCATGCCCTCGGCCGCCAGCCGCTCGCCGAGGCCCAGCGACGTCAGGAGCTCGACGGTCGGCTGCTCGCACACGCCGGCCCGCACCCGCTGCCGGACGTACCCGCGGTCGCGGGCCTCCAGCACCACGCAGTCGATCCCGGCCCGGTGCAGCAGGAACGACAGCAGCAGCCCGGCCGGGCCGGCGCCGATCACCGCGACCTGCGTGCGCATCACGCCGCTCGCGACTTCAGGTGCGCCTTGAGGTCGAAGGCGCTGGCTTCGAGGTCGGCGTACGCGGGCTTCGGCTCGGCCGTGAACAGGCGGCGCGCGGCGATGTGGTCGGCCGGGCGGTTGACCGATTCGACGGCGATGAGGACATCGTCGCGGAAGGACAGCACGGAGAACTTGCCCGCCGCCTGGTCGCCCGCGACCACCGTCCGGTCGGCGCCCGAGAGGATCCCGGCGATCTGCAGTTTCGCGCCCGCCTGGTCGGTCCAGAACCACGGCAGGCTGGCGTACGGCTCTTCCGTGCCGGTGATCGCAGCGGCCACGCAGCGGGCCTGGTCGACGGCGTTCTGCACGGACTCCAGCCGCGTCTCGGCGCCCGCCTGCACGCACGGGAAGTTGGCGCAGTCGCCGATGGCGAAGATCTTTTCGTCCGCCGTGCGCAGGTGCGCGTCCACGACGACGCCGTTGCGCACCGGCAGCCCGGCGGCCTCGGCGAGCGACGTCTCGGGCACCACGCCGACGGCGACGACGACCAGGTCGGCGGGCAGCCGGGTGCCGTCGGCCAGCTCGACCTCGCGGACCCGCTCGTCGCCGTGCATCGCCGCGACGCCCTGGCCGAGCAGCACGGTGTGCCCGGCGTTGCGGTGCAGGTCGGCGAAGTACGCGGAGATCTCCGGCGTCGCCACGCGGTTGAGCAGGCGGTCCTGGGCCTCGACGACCGTCACCGGGCGGCCGGCGTGCGAGGCGAACTCCAGCCCGATGAACCCGCCGCCGGCCACGACGACGTTCCCGGCCTGCTCGAGGGATGCCCGGAGCCGGTCGGCGTCGTCGCGCGTCCGCAGGGTCAGCACGCCCGGCAGGTCCGCACCCGGTACCGGCAGCGTCCGGTTGCGGGCGCCGGTGGCCAGGACGAGGTAGTCGTAGTCCAGCTCGCGGCCGTCTTCGAGCTGCACCTTCGCGGCCGTGCGGTCGATCTTCGCGGCGCGGCCGGCGACGAGCTCGATGTCCTTCTCGGCGAAGAAGTCCTCGCCGCGCAGGTGGAGTTGTTCGAGTCCGGCGGTGCCGGCCAGGTACGCCTTGGACAGCGGCGGCCGCTGGTACGGCACGCCCGGCTCGTCCCCGACCAGCACGACCCGGCCGGCGAAGCCCCGGTCCCGCAGCGAAGCCACGGCCTGGAACCCACTCTGACCAGCACCGACGACGAGAACGGTGGTCATTCCTGCTCCTCACCCGATCCGGCTCTTCCACCGCCATCCGACCACACCCGCCCGGCCTCGTCGAGCAACCGGTCGTGAGTGGTAAGACGGGTTCTAACCCGCCTTACCACTCACGACCGCGGGGCCGGGGCGCGCCCAGCACCCGCGAGATGCCGCGGGCCGCGGCGCGCACCGCCGGGACCAGCGTCCGAGGGTCCGTCCCTTCGGCCGGGACGACCACCGAGATGGCCGCCACGACCTCGTCGGTGGCGTCGTGAACCGGCGCGGCGACCGAGAGCGCGATCAGCTCGACCTGGCCGTCGCTGATCGCGTACCCGTCGCGGCGGACGTCCGCGAGCACCCGCCGCAGCTGCGCGGGCACGCTGATCGTCTTCGGCGTGAACGTCTTCAGCGGCCCGGCCAGCACCTCCTCCTGCACCTCGGCCGGGGCGTGCGCGAGCAGCACCTGCCCGACGCCGGTGGCGTGCGCGGGCAGCCGGCCGCCGACGCGGGTCAGGACGTTGACCGCGCCGCGGCCGGAGATCCGCTCGACGAAGACGACCTCGGCCCCGTCGAGCACGGCGAGCTGCACGTTCTGGTGCGTGGCTTCGTAGAGGTCCTCGAGGAACGGCATCGCGCTTTCCCGCAGTTCGGCGCCGTGCGGCGCGAGGGAGGCGACTTCCCACAGCCACAGCCCGACGCGGTAGCCGCCGGATTCGTCACGCAGGAGCGCGCCACGCCGGGTGAGCTCGCCGGCCAGCCGGTGCGTGGTGGACAGCGGCAGCCCAGCACGGCGGCTGAGCTCCGACAGCGTCAGCCGCGGCCGCTCGGCGGTGAAGGCGCCCAGCAGGTCGAGGACGCGATCCACCACCGAGGGCGGCCGCTGCGCGCTGTGTCTCACCTTTCTTCGTCGTCCGGCAGCAGCGGCCGCATGAACGTCCGCCGGTACCGCACCACGCACCCGCTCTCCTCGCGGATCTTGTCCGCGTCGATGAAGTCCGGGTCGACGCCGAACAGCGTCCGGTAGCGCTCGTACGCGGCGAGGCTCTCGAAGCTGAACAGCGCCCGGGCTTCGTCGCTCGCCCCCTCCGCCGGCAGGAAGTAGCCGTGGTGGATGCCGCCTTCGCGCTGTACCAACCGCATCCACGCGGCCGCGAAGCGTTCGAAGTCGGGGAGTTTCGCGGGGTCGATGACGTAGTCGACGACGCAGGTGATCACTTGCCGCCCCAGACGCGGTCGGCCGTCGCGACGATCAGTTCCAGCTTGCGCAGCTGGTCGTCCGCGGTCAGATCGTTGCCCTCCTCCGTCGAGGAGAAGCCGCACTGCGGCGACAGGCAGAGCCGGTCGATGTCGACGTACTGCGAGGCTTCCTCGATCCGCCGCACCAGGACGTCCGGGTCCTCCAGCTCCGGCCGCTTGGTGGTGACCAGGCCGAGCACCACCTTCTTGTCCTTCGGCACGAACCGCAGGGGCTCGAAGCCGCCGGAGCGTTCGTCGTCGTACTCCAGGAAGAACCCGTCGACGGCGAGCTCGCCGAACAGCGCCTCGGCGACGAACTCGTAGCTGCCCTCCGCGGCCCACGACGAGCGGAAGTTGCCGCGGCACAGGTGCGTCGTCACGGTGAGGTCGCCGGGACGGCCTTCGAGGGCCGCGTTCATCGTCGCGATGTTGCGCAGGTGCTGGGTGTCCGGGTCGCCGCCCATCCGCGCGACGAGCTCCCGCTGCGCCGGGTCGTTGAGGTAGGCGAGGCTCGTGTCGTCGAGCTGCAGGTACCGGCAGCCGAGGCCGTGCACGGCGTCGACCTGCTGCTTGTAGGCCGCGCTGAGGTCGGCGAAGAACTCCTCGAGGTCCGGGTAGACGCTCTCGCTGACCGCCGCCCGGCCGCCGCGGTAGTAGACCATGCTCGGCGACGGGATGGTCAGCTTCGGCGTCACGCCCGGGTCCACATGGGACTGCAGGAACCGGAAGTGGTCGGCGAAGATCGGCTCGTCGAGCCGCACCTTGCCGTCGACCTGCAGGCCCGGCGGGCTGAACTCGAGGTCGCCCGCCAGGTTGTGGAACTTGACGTGCAGCCGCTGGTCGCTCTTCGAGACGCCGCCGAGCGCGTAGATGAAGTCCATGTGCCACGAGCCGCGCCGGAACTCGCCGTCGGTCGCCGAGCTCAGCCCGGCCGCCTTCTGCATCTTGATCACGTCGCGGATCGCGTCGTCCTCGACCGCGCGGAGCTGCTCCGCGCCGATCTCACCGCTTTCGTGCCGCCGCCGCGCGTCGCGCAGCACCGGGGGCCGCAGCAGGCTCCCCACGTGATCGGCGCGAAACGGCGGGCCCACCTGGGAAATGCCACCCGAAGTCATGCACCGATGGTCACACATTCCGAGCCGTTGCGCCGCCCCCTGAAACATGATCATCACGCCCGGGACTTGCCACCGTCACCGGCACCGCGTTGGCTGTGCCCGGGAAAGGGGCGTGATCATGGCGAAACACCCGGTCGACGAGGTTCTGCCCGCGGGACGGCTCGCCCTCCTCGGCCTCCAGCACATGGCGATCATGTACGCCGGTTCGGTGGCGGTGCCGCTGATCGTCGGCAGCGCGCTGAAGCTCGACCCGGCGACGATCGGGCTGCTGGTCAACGCCGATCTGCTGGTCGCGGGCATCGCGACGCTGATTCAGGCGGTCGGGATCGGGAAGCTGCTGGGCATCCGGCTGCCGGTGGTGGCCGGGGCGACGTTCACCGTCGTCAACCCGATGATCCTGATCGCGGCGCAGTACGGCCTGCCCGCGGTCTACGGCGCGATGCTCGCCTCCGGCGTGTTCGGGCTGCTGATCGCGCGGCCGTTCGCGAAGCTGATCCGGTTCTTCCCGCCGCTGGTCACCGGGACGCTGCTGCTGGTCATCGGCGTCTCGCTGCTCGGCCCGGGCGCGGCGATGATCGCCGGCCACGACAGCACGTCACCGGACTACGCGGCGCCGTCCCACATCGGGCTGGCGTTCGGGGTGCTCGCGCTGCTCGTGCTCTTCACCCGGGTGCTGCGCGGGTTCGCCAACCAGATCGGGCCGCTGCTGGCGCTGGCGATCGGGCTGGTGGTGGCGATCCCGATGGGGCTGGTGCACTGGGACGGCCTGCGGGCGGCCGGCTGGTTCGGGCTGGCGTCGCCGTTCCACTTCGGCGCACCGACGTTCCCGGTGGCGGCGATCCTGTCGATGTGCGTGGTCATGCTGGTGACGTTCACCGAGTCGACGGCGGACATGATCGCCGTCGGCGAGATCACCGGCCGCCCGCCGACCGACGCGGACCTCGCGCGCGGCCTGGCCACCGACGGCGTCTCGGCGGTGCTGGGCGGCGTGATGAACTCCTTCCCCGACACGGCGTTCGCCCAGAACGTCGGCCTGGTCCGGATGACCGGCGTGCGCAGCCGCTGGGTGGTCGCGGTGACCGGCGGGATCCTGGTCGTGATGGGGCTGGTGCCGAAGGTCGGCGCGTTCATCGCGGCGATCCCGGAGCCGGTGGTCGGCGGGGTGGCGGTGGTGATGTTCGCGATGGTCGCCGCGGTCGGCGCGCAGAACCTCCGGACGGTCGAGTTTTCCGGCAACCACAACACGTTCGTCGTGGCGGTCGCGCTGGGCGTCGGGCTGCTGCCGGCGTTCGCACCGGACTTCTTCAAGCACTTCCCGGCCTGGCTGCAGACGATCTGCGGCAGCTCGATCACGGTGGCGGCGGTGCTGGCGTTCGTGCTGAACCTGCTGTTCAACCACGTCGGCAGGCGAGCCGCGCTCAAAGCGAGTTGAGCAACCGCTCGACGAGGAGGGCCCCGGTGCCGGGCTCGACCGGCCGCCGGAACAGCACCCGCAAGTAGAGCGGGGCCAGGACGAAGTCGAGCACGTCGTCGACCGACGGCGCGGGTTCGCCGCGCGCGGTGGCCCGGTCGAGCGCGGCCTGCAGGTCTTCGCCGCGGGCACGGAGGTGTTCGAGCGGCTCCTTCTCCGGCCCCAGGGTGGCGACGAGCGCGCGCAGCAGGATCTGGCCGCGCGGGTCGGACATCGCGCGTTCGACGCCTTCGGCCCAGCCCAGCAGGTCGTCGCGCAGCGAGCCGGTGTCCGGGATCGGCGACGTCGCGCGCAGGCGCGTCACGGCGGCGTCGAGCAGCAGCTGTTCGCGGCTGCCCCAGCGCCGGTAGACGCTCGTCGGGTTCACGCCCGCCTTCTCGGCGATCTTCGGGATCGCCGCGTTGATCTCGCCGATGACGAGCAGGTCCACGACGGCGTCGTGGACGGCGTCGCGCACGCGGGCACTGCGGCCACCCGGTCGGGTCATGGATCTCATTCTAAAGCAAACTCGCTTGCTTTTGCAGTTCAACCCCGGCTATCGTTAAGGCAAATCAGATGGCTTTAAGGAGACCGAGATGGCCCGCAAGATGACCAAGGACGAGCGCGAGCGGTTCCTCGCCGCGCCGCAGGTCGGCGTGCTCAGCGTCGCGGCCGAGCCCGGCCGGGCGCCGCTGACCACGCCGATCTGGTACCGCTACGAGCCGGGCGGCGACGTCGTCGTGATGACGTCACCCGGGCTGCGCAAGGCCCGGCTGATCGAGGCGGCCGGCCGGTTCGCGCTCTGCGTCCAGCAGCAGGACGGCGTCTACAAGTACGTCTCGGTCGAGGGCCCGGTGGTGGATTCGTGGCCGATGACGAAGGCCGAGCGGCACGAGATGGCCGCGCGCTACCTGCCACCGGGAGTGAGCGAGGCGTACACCGACGCGACCGACGGCACGCACGGGAGCAACATCGCGATCGTGATGCGCCCGGAGCGCTGGAACACCTCGGACTTCAGCGACCTTTCGGAGGAGCTCACCAGCAGATGATCAGCAGCACACACGAAGGGTCGGACCGCGGCGTGGTGGTCGGAGTCGGCGGGCGACCACCACCAGGAGGCGGCGGGTTCCCCGGCGGTGTCGTCGTCGGGCTGCCCGTGGTCGCCGGGGCGGAGCCGGACGGCGTGGCGGTCGGCGTCGCGGTTCCGGTGCTGTTGCTGTCCGAGGTGGACGGGCGGCCCGGCACCTCGGTGACGGTGCCGCGGTGCTCGTTCGACGCGGTGACGACGTCGCCACCGGTGCCGCCGCCGATCCCGCCGTCGGGCGGGGAGTCCGTGGCCTGGTCGGCGCCACCCAGTCCGGTGGTGCGCTGCGGGAACGGGATGACCTGGATCTGGTCGACCGGCGAGGCGTCCTGGCGTTCCTTGCCGCCGAAGGCGACCAGCAACGCGGCGGCACCGCAGCCGACGATGACGGCGAGCATCACCGCGACCACCCGCCAGCGTGACTGGCCCGGTCCCGGACGGTCGCCCCAGCCCTCGCGCACGAGCAGCTCGGCGACCGATACCTCGTCGTTCACCCCGACAGACCCTCCCGAAAGGCCTTTCGGCCGACATCGTGGCCGTATTCTTACCGTAAAAAGACCCCGAACGGGTGAAGTACCGGCAAAAAATCGTCACGTAACGCTCTGCTTGACGGTCAGTGACTTCCACAGCGTTTTCTAAGCCGACGCTCGTGATACTCCCAGCATGACCACCGAGACTCGTCCCATGCTGCTGAAAGCCGCCCCGCCGGTGCCCGCGGTCGCCGGTGTGCGCGGCCGGTGGTCGGTCCTGAAGTTCGTCCCGAACCCGAAGACGACGCCGTTCACCTTCGGCTACCTGGTCGTCCTGCTGGGCACCACGCTGCTGCTCAAGTTCGCCGACCCGGACCTGACCGAACGGCTGCTGCGGCTGTCGAGCACCGACGCCCACAACCTGTGGCGCCGACCGCTGACTTCGCTGCTGACCAGCGCACTGTGGCTGTCCGACGAAGGCTGGCTCGCCTACGTCGTGATCTTCGCGATCGCCGTCGCGCCACTGGAACGCCGGTTCCGCGCCCGCCGGGTGGCGATCGTGTTCTTCTCCGGCCACGTGCTGGCCACGCTCGTCACCGAGCTGCCGGTGATGGCCCTGATCAGCGCACACGTGCTGCCGAACTCGGCCGGGCACTGGCTCGACATCGGGGTCAGCTACGGCTTCTTCACCACGGCCGGCGCCCTGGTGTTCCTGCTCGGCGGCCGCGCGCGGCTGCTGGCGCTCGCCGCGACCGAGGCGTTCATCGCGGTGATCTGGCTCAGCGACGACCCGGTGAGCCTCGACTCGATCGTCACGCTGCTCGGCCACGCGTTCGCCGCGCACTTCGGGCTGCTGTTCTGGGGGCCACGGCTGCGGCGCGCTTCCGCAGGCCGGGAGCGGATTCCGCCGGGTAGGCACGAACCGGCGTCGGTGGTGTAATCGACGAGCCACACGCCGACCGCATGGGGGACGAACGCTCATGGAGGCTGACTCGCTCGCCGCGCTGGTCGAGCTGAGTCCGGACGCGATCTGCGTCCACGAGAACGGCGTCCTCACCTACGTCAACCGCGCCGCGCTGGAGACGTTCGCCGCCCGCTGCCCGGACGAGATCGTCGGACGGCGGTTCACGGACTTCGTCGCCGAGGAGTCGCGGGCCGCCGTGGTGGCGACGCCGGCGCAGCTGACTGAGCCCGGGCAGGCGAGCGAACCGGTCGAAGCGCTGATGTCCCGGCTCGACGGCAGCAAGTTCGCCGTGGAGACGGTGTCGGTGCGCCTCGAAGCGCCCGGCGCCTACCAGGTCGTCATGCGGGACATCACGGCGAAGAAGGCGGCCGCCGACGCCCTCCGCTACCAGGCCGCGCTGGTGTCGCACGTCAGCGACGCGCTGATCGCGACCACCGGCGAAGGCGTCGTGACCAGCTGGAACCCGGCCGCCGAGGCGGTGTACGGCTGGACCGCGGCCGAAGCCGTCGGGCGGCGCGCGAGCGAGCTCATCGGCGCGCCCCTCGACCTGCCCGCCATCCGGCGCGGCGGCGGGGTCGCGGAGGCGGTGCACCGGCGGCGGGACGGCGCGCCGCTGGCGGTCCGCGTCTCGGCCGCGGAGATGAACGACGGCTACGTGCTGGTCTGCGCCGACGAAACCGCGCGGCGGCGGGCCGAGCAGAACTACCGGACGGTGGTCGCGTCCCTCGACGAAGGCGTGCTGGTGATGGGCCCGGCGGGGCTCATCGAAGCCGCGAACCCGGCGGCCTGCCGGATCCTCGGCGTCGCCGAAGCCGACCTGGTCGGCGTCCCCTGCCACACGCTGGTGCTGTTCACCGAGTCCGGGCAGTGGATCCCGCCGGACGAGCTGCCGTCGGTGCAGACCCGGCGGACCGGGGTGACGCACAACGGCCTGGTCGTGCGCCTGCGCCGGCCGGACGGCCGCGACGTCTGGGTGTCGCTGACCTCGCGGCTGCTCAACCCGGACGACCCGGCGGCGATGGCCGTGGTCACGTCGTTCACCGACATCACCGAGACCCGCGCGATCAGCGCGCAGCTCGCCCACGACGCCACCCACGACCCGCTGACCCGGCTGGCGAACCGGACCCTGGTGCTGGGCAGGCTCGACGTCCGCGAGCGGGGCGCGGTCACCGTGCTGTTCCTCGACCTGGACAAGTTCAAGGTGATCAACGACTCGCTCGGGCACTCGGTCGGCGACCAGGTGCTGCGGATCGTCGGCGAGCGCCTGCGCCGCAGCTCGGGCCGCGACGACCTGGTGGGCAGGCTGGGCGGCGACGAGTTCGTCGTCGTCACCGCGGAGGTCACCGACCCGGGCGAGGTCCGCGCGCTGGCCGAGCACCTGCGGGCGGCGCTGGCCGAGCCGATCGGCGTGCTGGGCAGGCAGCTGCACCTCGACGCGAGCATCGGCGTCGTGCTCGTCGGCCATGACGACCGCCGCAGCGCCGAAGACTTGCTGCGCGACGCGGATGTGGCGATGTACCAGGCGAAGACGCTCGGGCGGGCCCGGCACCACTTCTTCGACGTCGGGCTGCGCGAGCGGATGCAGCGGCGGCTGCGGATGGAGCAGGACCTGCGCGACGCGGTGCACGACGGCCAGCTCTGGCCCGCGTACCAGCCGGTCGTCGACCTGCGGAGCGGCGAGATGGTCGCGGTGGAGGCGCTGCTGCGGTGGACGCACCCGCGGCACGGCGCGATCTCCCCGGCGGAGTTCATCCCGCTCGCCGAGGAGAGCGACCTGATCAACGTGATCGGCAAGGAGATGCTGCGCGCGACGACCCGCGAACTCGCCGCGCGGCGGATCCGGCAGGGTCTGGACCTGACGCTGAAGGTCAACCTGTCGACCCGCCAGCTCGACGACCCGCACCTGGTCCCGGCGGTCCAGGACGCGCTGGCGAGCACCGGGCTGCCGGCGGGCGCGCTGTGCCTGGAGGTGACCGAAAGCGCGTTGATGCGCGACCAGGAGGCGGCCGGGGAAGTGCTGGCGTCCCTGCGGTCGCTGGGGGTGCTGCTGGCGATCGACGACTTCGGCACCGGTTATTCGTCGCTCGCGCAGCTGCGCCGGCTGACGCTGGACACGCTGAAGATCGACCGCTCGTTCATCACGGGGATCGCCGAGTCACGGGACGCCGAGGCGATCGTGACGAGCATCATCGCGATGGCGCACGCGGTGGATCTGACGGTGATCGCGGAAGGCGTCGAGTCGGCGGAGCAGGTGGACCTGCTCCGCGCGCTCGGCTGCGACCAGGCGCAGGGCTACCACCTCGGCCGTCCGGTGCCGGCGGCCGAGCTGTTCGGTCAGTAGCCGGTTTTCAGGCGCTCCAGCTCGTCCGGCGTCAGCTCGATGCCGAGGTCCTTGAGGGTGGCGTCGAGCTCGTCCGGCGCGATGGTGGTGGTTTCGCTGCTGCCGTCGGGGCGTTCGACGGTGAGCTCGCGGCCCAGGAGGCGGCGGCTGACGCCGGGTTCGAGCGTCATGATCACCAGCCGTCCGGTGAACGGCGACTTCGGGTGCGTCGACGTGTAGTGGTGGTAGACCTCGTAGTCGATGGGGTGCATCTCGTTGAGCCGGAACTCGAGGATGTCCTCCTCGCCTTTCTGCAGCGTCCACCAGTCGCCGTTCCGCGTGATGCGGTGCAGCCAGCCGGCCTGGTCGACCTCGTGGCCGTCGAGGAGCGGCATCGGGTCGAGGATCCCGGCCCCGAACCCGACGTCGGCGAGGAAGCTCCGGCCGTCGACGTCGACGACGAGCGTCATGTGGGTGTAGGGCCCGGGCCGCCGCGGCTGCACGCGCGCGGAGAGCCGGTGCACGGTGTAGCCGAGCTGTTCGAGAACGGCGGCGAAGAGGCCACTTTGTTCGTAGCAGTAGCCGCCCCGCCGCCGCCCGACGAGCTTCGCGCTCACGACGTCGAGGGAAATCCCTTGGTGCTGCCCGAGAACGACGTCGACGTTCTCGAACGGGATGGCCTGGACGTGAGCCCGCATGAGGTCTCTGAGTGCGTCTTCGGACGGGGCCCGGCGAGGCTGCCCGACGCGTGCGAGGTAGGCGTCGAGATCGACGGCGCCGATCCCCCATTCCCCTTCAGTGGTCATGAGTCCATGGTGGAACCTCGACCTTGCTGGAGGTCAACCTTCGTGCACGACCGCCCGCACCTCGACGGCGGTGTAGGCGGCGTCGGGGATCTGCGCGGCCAGCTCGACGGCCCGCGCTTCGCTTTCGACGTCGACGACGTAGTAGCCGCAGAGGAAGGTCGCGGCGTCGACGAAGGGGCCGGTCTCGGTCTGCGCTTTTCCGTCCTTGACGCGGACGGTCTTGGTTTCGGCGGGTTCGGCGAGTGCCTTGGTCTCGACCATCTCCCCGGACTCGGTGACGAGCTTGATGAAGGTTCCGTGCCCTTCGTAGACGCCGTTCTTCTGCTCGTCGGTGAGGGTGGCCCAGAGGGTGGGGTTCATGTGGAGGGTGAGGAGGTAACGCATGTCCGGCTCCCGGGTTCGCAGGTGGTTGCTTTTGCCGGGTGGTCGGTGCTGTCCGGCCCGTCCGGACACGGGTTCAGCCGGTTCACTCGTTCGGCCTAGCGAGTGGCGTTCAGCGCCGGCTGACGAGCACGTACCGCTCGTCCTCGATCGGCGCACCCCACAGGGCGGGGTCGTCGAGCCGCGTGACCACCGTCTCATTCCGGTGCAGGAGAACGAGGCGTTCGCACTCCGCGGCGGCGATCCCGGCCCCGGTGAACCACCGTCCTTCGACGAGAACCAGGCGGCCACCGGGTTTCAGCAGCCGAACCCAGGCCCCGAGCGCGGCGGCGGGATCGGGCAGCGCCCACAGCACGTGCCGCACGAGGACGACGTCGTAGGCACCGGGCGCACAGGGCGGATCAGCGGCATCCCCGGCCCGGAAGTCCACCTCGACCCCGGCGGCCACGGCTTTCTCCGCGGCAACGGCAAGCATCCCGCGGGACAGATCGACACCGTGCACGAGGTGACCGGCCTGCGCGGCGAGGATGGCAAGACTGCCGGTCCCACACCCGAGATCGACGACGGCAGCGGGCGCGGGCGGCAGGAGCGGCAGCAGGAGATCCGCCCAGGCGGCCCGCACGGCGGGGTCTTTCAAGCCGTGGTCGGGTTGCTCGTCGAAGGAGGCGGCCTCGGCGTCCCAGATGTCCGTCACACAACAAGAAAACCGCCTTGACCAGTGTCAAGACGGTTTCTTCGTGCGTGGCCAGGGCCGGGATCGAACCGGCGACCTTCCGCTTTTCAGGCGGACGCTCGTACCAACTGAGCTACCTGGCCGGGAACGCCGGCAAGGAGCCGAACGATCTTGCGACCCTGACGGGACTCGAACCCGCGACCTTCGCCGTGACAGGGCGACGCGCTAACCAACTGCGCCACAGGGCCTTGCATCACTACAGTACTGCGTACTCCCAACGGGATTCGAACCCGCGTTGCCGCCTTGAAAGGGCGGAGTCCTAGGCCGCTGAACGATGGGAGCCCGGCCGGTTTCGGGTGACCGACCGACCGCGCTCTCAGGTTCCCCTGGGAGCGATTACAAGCATAGGGCACGCCGCCACCGGTTTGCACCGGGGGTTCCTTAAGTCGTCGGCAGGCCCGGGAGCTGCGCAAACGCCGCCAGTTCCGCCAGGCGGCGGTCGAGCTCGGCCCGCTCCTGGTCGGACAGTGCCGACACGAGCAGTTCGGCGATCCGGTCGTCGGTCAGCGCCTCCGCGTGCCGCCAGCGGTCGCGCAGGTCCGTTTTGCGCTCCGCCGCCGCCGTCAGCTCGTTCGCCGCGTCCTCGGGCCACGCCGTGCGCAGCAGCCGCTCGCGGCCGCCCTCCGGGTCCGCGATCACCGCCTCCGGCACCGACAGGCCCAATGCGCGCAGGGCTGCGAAGTGGAGGCCGCCGCGCAGCTCGCGGAAGACCATCAACGCGAAGCCGAGGCGTTCGACGTCACCCGCGGGACGTTCGGCGTTCTTCCAGCCGGCGAAGAGCGCCAGCGCGCTGGCGTCCGCGGTGTCCACCACGTGGAACAGCAGCTCGGCCAGGCGGCCGGGTTCCGATACGGCCGAAAGGTTGACGCGGGACCACCGCGCCGATGACTCCGCGTAGGCGCGGACCGCGGCGGGCGCGTCGAGGACCGCCGTCGCCGCCGGCAGGACGTACTCGAACAGCCAGTGCGGGAAGATGCCGAACAGCTCGGCGGCCACCTTCGGCGGCACGTCCCCGAGCACGGCGGACCGCCCCCGCAGGTACAGCGAACGCGGCGGAAGACCCACCTCCGCCTCGACCGCCGCCAGCTCCGGCGACGTCATGAACTTCCCGCCCAGCGCCTGCACGACCGGCCTGATCCGGTTCGCCAGCTCCGCCACACCCTCGATCGCCGTCATGGCCGTCCCCTTTCGACACAGCGACCGCAACACTGTTACGAAACGCGGGTCAACTAGACGGGACGGCCTTGCCAATCACTGCCGGAAAACCGGCACAACCTGCGGAAATATCACGGAACAGGCCCAGCGCGACCCGCCGGGCCCACCCGCTCACCGCTGGACCGGCGCCTGCCCGTCCTCATCCAGGTTCAACCCCAGCATCTCCAGCAACTGAACACAGTCCTCGACCCCCAGCGCACCATGCGCCACCGCCAGCCGAGCCCGCCGGACCTGATCATCCGACACCCGCTGCGCATCGGCCGCCCCGCTCCGCTGAGCCGGCAACGCCCCCGCAAACGGCGCACTCCCCCCATCGGCACCTTCGTACCGAAGGAGGAACTGCCGCACTTCAACAGACCCGCTCATAGCCCCTCCATACGGCTCACAACAACTTGGCCGCGAGGCTAACCAGCGCCGGCCACCACACACAGCCCCCCGGAGAGTGAACCTGAGGCCACGCTCCGCTCAACGCAGCGCAATCGGCACAACCGAAGAAGAACCCAGCCGAACGAGCGTCACCCAGACCGCAAAGTGACACCACACGGGGAAATTTCCCGCTCTCCACTCGCCCAACCACCCAACTCGTGCAACAATCGAGGTGCTGACACACCCCCGGTCAGCGCCTGTGGAGATCCCCTCCGACCCCCGCGTTCCTCCCCCTGGCGCGGGGGTCCTCCATTTGCGGGGGCTGCTCGGGCTTCGCCCTTCGCCTCCCCCGCAATGTCGGAGTGCTGACCCGGGGGGCCGAGCCCCCCGGACCCCCCACGGTGCCTCCTGCTCGGCTTCCAGCGTTGTCCCGTTTTCGCTTCGGGCGCTGGGCGCCCTTGCGCGTCTGGTTACGTCCGTCGGTGACCTCGCCTTGGGTGGACCAACTGGGGCGCTGCGCGCGCCAGCTCGCGCTGCGCTGCCCGCTCCTGTGATGCCCCTCCAGTCACGCGTGATGCCTCTGCAAGCACGTGTGATGCCCCTCCGGTCACGTGTGGTGGCTCTCTTGGTGGGGGTGATCGACTCGGTGGGTTATTTGGGGGTTGCTTTGTGTTGGTGGGGGTTGGGCTTTTTGGGTGGGGGTTGAGCTGAATGGGGAATGTTTTGGGCGTGTTGTAGCTCACAGTGGTTTGTGTTGCGAGATCTAAACGTTATCGTGGCCAGCGTGCCTCTTCCCTCCCTTGGCCGCCTGAGCAGCCGCACGAACCTGAAAGCCGCCGCGTCTTCCGGTCGTCATCGTGGTGCCGCGAAGCCTGCGGACGATGGTGTTGCCGAAGACACCGAGCTGACCTCCTACCTGGCCGCGCTCGCCCCCGACAACGACCTCGAGAGCACCGGGTCCGGCAAGCGATTCGGCGAGGCGCAGGTCTACCAGCTGCGGATGAGCCTCATCGCCAGCCAGCAGCTCAAGGACATCGCCGCCGAGCGGCAGATCTCGCCCCAGGCGCTCGCCCAGGAATGGATCCTCGAGCGGCTCAACTGGGAAGGCCAGGCCACCTCGCTGCAGGACCAGCGGCAGCAGGCCGGCGACCTCACCGACCTCACCGACGAGTTCCACTTCCCCGCCGACGCCTTCGACGCCCCCGCCGTCGGGCTCCGCTGACCACACACAGCCGAGACACACAGCTGGGACACACGCACGAGAAAGGGCCCCCGGCGGATCGCCGGGGGCCCTTCGCTCAGGCCTTGAAACGCAGAGGGCCTGTCGTCAGATCGCGCGGACCTTCTGGGCCTGCGGACCCTTCTGACCCTGGCCGACCTCGAACTCCACCCGCTGGTTCTCCTCGAGGGTGCGGAAGCCGCGGCCCTCGATCTCCGAGTAGTGCACGAACACGTCGCCTTCGCCGCCGTCCTGCGCGATGAAGCCGAAGCCCTTCTCCGCGTTGAACCACTTCACAGTGCCTTGCGCCACCGCTGTACTCCTCGTTACACAGATCCGCTTCGAATGCCACCGAAGCGGCACCCCGACCGTCCCGGGCGGTTCCAACGAGACGAGTCAAGAGCGGGTCGGCTCCATGGCTCGCGTCAGAAGTTCCGCGAGTGTGAAGCCACGAACACGCAAAACGACGGCCTGAGAGCAGACTACCGGGATCTGGCCAAAGTTGAACCCCGTGATCGAGGCGAAAACCGGCTGTGCGCACCAAGGTCACCGGAACGTCGTAGGGCTCCGGCCCCCTTCCGGCGGACCCACGAGCTAGTCTTGCGCAGCGCATCGGCACCGTGATCACCGGATACGGCTCGGAGTCGGTCGTGCCCCCACAGTGAGAGCCTTCACCGGCCAGTGTGACACGCGTCACGTAATGGTTGCTCAACGTGTACGGTCCGTGAGGCGTCTCGAAGGGGGGAAGCACCAAATGGGGCAAAGGGGAATGGGTGTGACGGTGAGGACTTCCACGCGGCGCCGGGGCGCAGGCGTGGCACTGGGCTTGGTCGCCGTGCTCACGCTGGGGGCGTGCAGCAGCGAGCCGACGGTCTCGGCGAGCGGCACCTCGGGAGGCGGCCCGACCAGCTCGCCCGCCCCGAGCGCGCAGCCCGCGAAACTGACGGTGACGCCGGCGGGCGGCGCCCAGGACGTCGCACCCGGCGAGCCGGTCGTGGTCAAGGTCGACAGCGGCACGATCGTCTCGGTCACGCTGACCAACCCGGACGGCAAGCAGGTGCAGGGCCAGGCGTCGGCGGACAAGAAGAGCTGGAACACCACCGAGCAGCTCGGCTACGGCAAGACCTACACCTGGTCCGGCCAGGCGCAGGGCGCCGACGGCAAGAACGTGCCCATCGGCGGCGCGTTCACCACCGTCAAGCCGAAGCGGCAGCTGTCGGCCAGCCTGAACGTCGGCGACGGCCAGACGTACGGCATCGCGATGCCGATCGCGCTGACCTTCCCCAGCCGCGTCACCGACAAGGCGTCCGTCGAGAAGGCGCTTTCGGTCGAGACCACGCCGAAGACCGAAGGTTCCTGGGGCTGGACGAACGGCGACACTTCGGTGCACTGGCGGCCGAAGGAGTACTTCAAGCCCAACACGCAGGTGAAGGTCAACGCCAAGATCTACGGCGTCAAGATCGGCGACGGCGTCTACGGCAAGCAGGACGTCTCGGCCAGCTTCGCCATCGGCCGCTCCCAGATCGTCAAGGGCAACACCACGCAGCACACCATGCAGGTGATCCGCGACGGCCAGCAGATCGCGGACTACCCGGTGAGCTACGGCCTCGACTCCGACCCGGGCCGCGTCACCCACAGCGGCGTGCACGTCGTCATGGGCAAGCAGGCCACGTACGCGATGAGCAACCCGAAGTACCACTACGAGAACGTCGTGGTGCCGTGGGCGGTCCGGATCTCCAACAACGGCGAGTTCATCCACGGCCTGGCCGCGTCGGTGTGGGCGCAGGGCAAGAAGAACATCTCGCACGGCTGCCTGAACCTCTCGCCGGCGCGGGCCAAGGAGTACTACGACGGCGTGCTGACCGGCGACCCGGTCGAGATCACCGGCAGCACGCAGACGCTGACCGCCAAGGACGGCGACTACAGCGACTGGACCTACGACTGGGCGAGCTGGCAGAAGCTGTCGGCGCTCGCCGGCTGAAGGACCACCGGGGAACACCGGGCGGCCGGGAAGTCCAGTGCGGGCTTCCCGGCCGTTCGCGTTCCCGGGGAAAGTCCGCGAAATCCGGTGCAACCCCGGTGATCACCGGGCGCATGACTGAGGGCAGAGGCGCAGCGATCCCAGCCGCGCCCGCGAGAATGAGGAGCTGTCTTGCGTATCCGCATCGCCCTGACCCTCGGCGCGCTCGTGCTCGCCGGTGGCGCCCTGACCGGTGGCATCGCGCTGGCTTCGGACGCGCAGGCCCCGGCCGCCCCGACGCAGACCCAGGCGACCCGGCCCGGCGAGCCGACCGTGGCGCCCGCCCCGGCCACCCGGACCCGGCCTCAGCCCCAGGACGCGCCGAGCGCCGTCCCCGCGACGTCGCGGGCCCCGATCGCCGTCCCGGGCCGGCCCCAGCGCGTCCCGCGGGCCGTCCCCGCCGGGCCGACCGGTGACCTGCACCTCCCGGCCGTGTGGGAGACCCGGTAACCCGGTGATCTCCCGCTCCCGTCCGTCGACCGGGCCGGGCTCGCCGTGGGACGGCGAGTTCGCCCGGTACTTCGGCGAGCGCGCGCACAGCCTGCGGTCGACCGCCTTCCTCCTCTGCGGGGACTGGCACCAGGCCGAAGACCTCACGCAGGCCGCGCTGCTCAAGCTCTACCTCGCCTGGCCGAGGCTGTCGCGGCACGACGCACTGGACGCCTACGCGCGCAAGGTCGTCCTGCGCACGTTCCTCGCCGAGCACCGGCGCAGCAGGTGGAAACGGGAGCGGCTCACCGACACGCCGCCGGAACTGCCGGTGGAACCGGCCGCGAGCGGCCAGGACGAACTCGTCCGGCAGGCTCTGGCCGTACTGGCACCGAAGCAGCGGGCCGTGCTGGTGCTGCGGTACTTCGAGGACCTGAGCGTCGAGGAGACGGCGAAGGCGCTCGGCTGCAGCACCGGCACGGTGAAGTCCCAGGCCTCGCGCGGGTTGGCGACGCTGCGCAACCGGCTCGGCCCGCACTACGGTGCGCTGACCTTCAGCGCGCCCACGGAGGGGAGGTGACGAACATGGACCCCGAAGACGACGTCCGCGCGTTCCTGACCGGCGCGGCCGGCGGTACGCAGCCGCCGATGCGCCTCGAAGCCACCGACGTGATCGAGCGCGGCGGCCGGGTCCGGCGACGGCGCAAGCGGTTGGCCGTGGCCGGCACCTCGGCCGCGACGGCGGTCGTCCTCGCGGTGGCCGGTTTCCTGGCCGGCCACCGCCCCGGGCCGCCGGAGCCGGTGGAGCCGGCCGGACCCGGGCTGTCCACGGTCGTCACCACGTCCCCCAGCCCGTCGCCATCCTCGGACCTGCCGGTGCCGGCGACGTCGATCGCCCCGGCGGCGCCGTCGGCCCAGCCGGGCGAGGGCCGGACCCGCCCCCAGCGCACGTCGGTGCCGCAGGTGCCGTCCGCGGGCACGCGGACGGCGTCCCGCCCGACGCAGTCGACCCCGTCCACCTCGGTCCCGGTCGCGACCCGGCCGGGCGCGCCGACGAGCACGCGCTAGCCGTGGCGTAGATCACCGGTTTTCGTGGGTTTTCGGCGAAATACCCGGCCGGTTCGTGGCGATATGCCCGGTGGCGTTCCGTTCGGACGCCGGACCACCTGCTCAGCCGGCCACCGCGCCGGCCCGAGAACCCGAGGAGGAAGCACATGGTGCTCGCCGCGCTGATCGTCGAAACCGGAATCGCTGTCGTGGTCGCGGGGGCGCTCGCCGCCTGGTCCCGCAAGCGCTTCACTCCTCGCGACGCGAACTGACCTCCGGCGCGCGTGTGCCCCGCCCGGTGATCCGGACGGGGCACACGGCTATCCGGGGACCGCTCAGCGCTGAGCGGCCGCGGAGGCCAGCTTGCCGGTGTTGTCCTCGGTGTCGATCTGCTCCATCGGCACCTGCGACGTCTCCGGGATCTTGATGATCGGGATGATCGCGATCAGCGCCGCCGCCATCAGGTAGTACGCCGGCCAGTCCTCGTTGCCGGTGCTCTTGATCAACGCCGTCACGATGACACCGCAGGTGCCGCCGAACAGCGACGTCGAGACGTTGTAGCCGATCGCGAAGGAGCCGTAGCGCACCCGCGTCGGGAACATCGCCGGGAACGTCGACCCGATCACCGCGAGCATCAGCACCAGCAGCAGCGCCACGACCAGGAAACCGACGAACAGCCAGAAGATGCTGCCGGACTGCATCAGCTTCAGTGCCGGCCAGCTCAGCACCAGGAACCCGATGGCCGCGGTGAGCAGCAGCGGTTTCCGGCCGATCCGGTCGGACAGCGCGCCGAGCGGGATGATGATGGCCATCTGGATGACTTCGACCGCGATGATGATCAGTGTCGACGTGTTGTCGTTGATCTTCAACGTGTCCGTGAAGTACGTCGGCATCGTGGTCAGCAGCAGGTAGTCCGCGACGTTCAGCAGCAGGACGATGCCGATCAGGTTGAGGATCATCCGCCAGTTGCGGACGAAGATCTCCTTCAGCGGCGCCTTCTTCGGCGCCTCGCCCGCGGCTTCCATCCGGCGGAATTCGGGGGTGTCCTCGAGCTTGTTCCGCAGGTAGAGCCCGATCAGGCCGAGCGGCAGCGCGACGAAGAACGGGATCCGCCAGCCCCAGGCGTCGACCTGTTCGGGCGACAGGGACAGCGTCACCGACAGCACGACGAGGTTGCCGAGGACGTACCCGGCCAGCGTGCCGAGCTCGAGGAAGCTGCCGAAGAAGCCACGGCGCTTCGTCGGGGAGTACTCGGCGATGAACGTCGCCGCTCCGCCGTATTCGCCGCCGGTGGAGAAGCCCTGGATGATCCGCAGCAGCAGGATCGCGATCGGCGCCGCGATGCCCATGCTGTAGCCGCCGGCGTACGTCGGCAGGACGCCGACCAGGAACGTGCAGCCGGACATCAGCAGGATGGTGATGGCGAGGACCCGCTTGCGGCCGATCTTGTCGCCGAGCGGGCCGAAGAACGCCCCGCCGAACGGCCGCACGATGAACCCGACCGCGAGCAGGGCCAGTGACTTCAGGACGGCGTTGCCTTCGCCGGGGAAGAACAGCGTGCCGATGCTGGCGGCGATCGCGCCCGAGGTGAAGACGCCGTAGTCGTACCACTCGGTGGCGTTGCCCATGGCCGACGCCCACACGGCGCGCTTGACGGTTCTCTCGTCCACTGACGGTTTATCCGTCGTTGCTGCTGGTTCGCTCATGCCGGCGACGACTCCTCCCGTGCAGGGCCCGTGGGGCTGTTCGAGCTCATCAGCCCAGTCTTGACCGGCTGTTGCAGGTCGGCAGCCTGAGCCGGAAATTGTCTACGGTGGGGAACTTTCCGGCTACTGAGAGATGTTCGTTGCGGACATACCTCGCGGGCCGGGCGCAGTCGCCGGCTACCCGCCGGTTAACGTCAGCGCATGAGTCGTGTTTCTCAACCCTGGCCGCCGGTGGCCGTGGAGCCGGCGCTCCCGCACCCGAAGGCCCCGGCGCCGGGCACGGAGCTCGGCGTGCACTTCGCCGAGTGCTTCGGCTGCGGCGACGAGGCCGACGCCGGGCTGCACCTGCGCTCGACGGTCGGCGAGGGCCAGGTCGTGCACTCGCGGTTCACGGTCACCGCGGCCCACCAGGGCGCACCGGGCCTCGCCCACGGCGGCCTGCTGGCCTGCGCGTTCGACGAGGCCCTCGGCTCGACGGTCGGCAACCTGATGCGCCGCCCGGCGGTGACCGGCAAGCTGGAGACGGACTTCCGGCGGCCGGTCCCGGTCGGTTCGACGTTGTTCATCGAGGCCCGCCTGGACGGCATCGCGGGCCGCAAGATCTACGTGAGCGCGGACGGCCGCCTCGACGCCGAGGACGGCCCGATCGCGGTGAGCGCGCGGGCGCTGTTCGTCGTCGTGGGCTTCGAGCACTTCAGCACGCACGGCGACCCCGAGGCGCTGAACAAGCTGGCGGCGCAGCACGAGAAGAACCAGCGGGAGCGCGCCGAGCGCGACTGGGAGATCAACCCCTGACCCCGGCTGGTCGTGAGTGGCAAGGCGAGTTCTAACCCGCCTTACCACTCACGACGGCGTCAGGTGAGGGTGCGGGGGCGGATGGCGTTCGCGCGGTCGACCAGCTCGACGCGCTGCTCGATCGTGGCCGCCAGCCGCGCCAGGGCCCGGTAGCAGCGCTCGAGGCCGAACCGCAGCTCGCGTTCCTCGAGCGGGCAGCCCAGCACCCGCGCGCCCGGCGTCGGCCTGCCGTGCTTGAGCCACTCGTGCGCGGCCTCGAGCACGTTCGCGCTCAGCCGGGTCTGGCGTTCGACGTCCAGCCGAAGCCGTTCGAGCCGGGCCGACGCGTCGAGCAGGTCGTTCTCGGTGACCGGTGTCTCACGGCCGTTCGCCTTGGTGACCGTCGTCTTGATCTTGATCGCCGCGACCTGCGCGTCGACGTAGTGGGTCGACGACGGCGGCACCGTCTCGAGCACCTCGACCGCGCTCGCCCGCGCACCCTGCGCCAGGTACACCCGAGCGAGGCCGAAGGCGGCGCTGACGTAGGTGCGGTCGGTGCGCCAGACGAGCTCGTAGAACCGCGCTGCGGCGAAGTAGTCGCCGACGCCTTCGGCGCTGATGCCCAGGGCGAGCTTCGGGGCGATCTCGCCCGGCAGGTCGTCGTACACCGCTTCGAACGCGACGTGCGCAACCCGCGAACGGCCGCCCGCCAGCTCGATGAGGCCGCGGTACCAGTCGATCCGCCAGTCGTGCGGGAAGCCGTTCTTGATCGCCAGGTACTGCGCCGCCTGCAGCTGCCGCTGCGCCTCGGCGAGCTCGCCGAGCTCGATCCGGGCGCGGACGATCCGCAGCCGGACCTCGATGGACTCGCGCGGCGCGCCGGCGAGGGCCTCGATGGCGGCGCGCGGGTCGAGCGCGGTCGTGGTGGCGAGCACGCCCGCCGCCGGGTCGTCCGTGTCGACCTGCGGGATCGGCAGGCCGGCGACGACCTCGGCCGCGCCCGGCAGCGGCACGCTGGCGCCGGCTTCGGGCACCACCAGCTGCACGCCGAAGGTGCGGCTCTCCGGGCCGAACACGGTGGACGCGCCGGGGCGCGGCTTGCCGGTGCCGAGCGCCATGATTTCGCGCAGCACGCCGGTGAGCTGATCGGCCATTTCCTCGGCGGAGAGGAACCGCCGGTCCGGGTCGGCGTGCGTCGCGCGCCGCAGGAACCGGTAGTAGGAACCGAAGAGCGCGAACAGCGGGACCGCGTCCGGGCCGGGCAGGGTCGTCTTGAACTTGGTGGTGTAGCCGGTGAATTCGAAGCTCAGCACGGCGAGCGTGCGCCCGACGGTGAACAGGTCCGACGCGATCGACGCGCCCTGCGTCGGGAGTTCCGGCGCACTGTAGCCGGTGGTGAAGAACAGCGGGCTCTCGTAGTCGTCGGTGCGGCGGACCGCGCCGAGGTCGATCAGCTTCAGCTGCTCGTTGGTCTGGATGACGTTGTCGGGCTTGAGGTCGCAGTAGAGCAGGCCCTGGCTGTGCAGGTAGCCGAGCGCGGGCAGGATCTCCAGGCCGTAGGCGATGACCTGGCCGATCGGCAGCGGCTCGGGACGCCGGCTTTCCCGGTGGTGCGCCAGGGCGAGCTGCCGCAGCGACTGGCCGCCGACGTACTCCATGACGATGTAACCGGTGGTCGTCCCGCTGTGGGCGTCCGGGTGCTGCACGAAGTTGTGGATCTTGACGATGTTCGGGTGCTCGACCTCGGCGAGGAACCGCTGCTCGTTGGCCGCGGCCGCCATCGCCGTCGCGTCACCGGTGTCGATCAGTCCTTTGAGGACGACCCAGCGGTCGGACACGTTGTGGTCCTGCGCCAGGTAGATCCAGCCGAGGCCGCCGTAGGCGATCGCGCCGAGGACTTCGTACTGGCCGCCGACGAGCTCGTGCGGCTGCAGCTTCGGGAGGAACGAGAACGGCGCGCCGCAGTTCTCGCACTTCCCTTCCGGTGAACCGGGTTCGCCGTTCTTGCCGCGGCCGACCTTCGCGTTGCAGCTGCCGCAGAACCGCTTTTCCTCCGACACCACCGGGTTCGTCAGCACGGCGGACGCGGGGTCGCGCGCGGGCACCGGCGGGACCTCGACCAGCCCGGCGCCGAGCCGGCCGCGGCGGGACCGCGACGTCCGGGACGACGTCCGCCGCGAGGTGCCGGGGAACGAACCGGATCCGGAGACCGAGCCGCTGCCCGCTCCCGTGCCGGTTCCGGTGTGCCTGCCTTCGCTGCTGCGCTCGGGCAGGACGCTTTCGGTACCCGGGTCCGGCAGCGGGGTCCCGGGGCCGGTGTCCGGCCTCGGCACCGGCGGCATGATGCTCTGCGTCTCCGGCGCCGGCGAGGCGAGCACGCTCGTCAGCTGCGGCTCGTCGGGCTGCGGCGGGCGGACGGCCTGCGTCGGCACCGGCTGGACCGGCGGCACGACGGGGTTCATGCTGCCGGGCGGCTTGGTCGGGTCGTCCGCGCCGGGGATCGGCGCGCCGCGCGGCGGCGTCGGCGGGCGGCGCACGGGGGCGTGGAAGACGGTCTCTTCCCCCGCTGCCTCGCCCTCGTCGAGGCGGCCAGAGATCGACGGCTCCGGCGTCTCCCAGCGCACCGGTGGCGGCGGCTGCCAGCTGCTGCCGGGCGTGGCCGGCTGCGGCCGGTCGTCCGGTGCGGCGTGCCGAGGACGGCGCGGCTCCTCCGACACTGCTACCTCCCAGATCCCCGACGACGTGCGGGAATCGATCCTAGTCGCGACCGGCTCACTGGTACTGCGGCTGCGGCGGTGACGCCGGCCCCAGCGACGGTTCCACCCAGTGGCGGTAGCTGTTCTGCCAGGCGCCGCTGTTGCGGATGTTCTCGAGGACGGCGTTGACGAACTTGACCATGTCCTCGTTGTCCTTCGGCACGCCGATGCCGTAGTTCTCCTGGGTGAACTGGTCGCCGACGACCTGCAGCGTCGGGTCCTGCGCGGCCATCCCGGCGAGGATGGTGTCGTCGGTCGACACCGCCTCGACCTGGCCCTGCTGCAGCATGACCAGGCAGTCCGACCAGTTGTCCACCGAGATCGCCACCGGCTTCGCCGGGTCCGTCGCGATCTTCGCCAGCGACGTCGACTTCTTCGCCGCGCACACCTTCTTGCCGCTCAGGTCGGCCAGCTTCGTCGCCTTCGACTCCTTCGTGACCAGCAGCCGCTGGCCGGCGACGTAGTACACGGAGGAGAACTGGACGTCCTTCTTGCGCGCGCAGGTGATGCTGTACGTCCGGACGACGATGTCGACCTGGTGCTGCGCGAGGACGTCCTGGCGCTGCGACGACGTGATCGCGCGGAACTGGACGTGCCCCTCGGGTGCGCCGAAGATCGAACGCGCGATCTCGTTGACGAGGTCGATGTCGAAGCCCTCGAGGTTGCCCGAGGTGGGGTTGCGGAAGCCGAACAGGTAGGTGGTCTGGTCGACGCCGGCGATGAGCTTGCCGCGTTCCTTGATCCTGGCCATGGTCGAGCCGTCGGGGATCGACGTGCCCTTGTCCGGCGCCAGGCTGGCCAGCGGGTTGCAGCTGGTGTCGCTGCCGCCGCCGGCCGCCGCGTCCGGGCCGCCGACGTGCGCGGGCTGCGGCCAGGCGGCGTCGCCGACCGGGGCCGGGTCGACCGGTTTCCCGGGGCTGCCGCAGGACGCCGCCAGCAGCGCGATGACCGCCAGCACGCCCGCCCGGACCGTGATGCCGCGCCTGTTCACCGGTACTCCCTCAGTCGCTCCCGGATTCCCATGGTGACACCGGCCGCGGCGACGATCGCGAGCACGGCGAGGCCGGGCGCGAGGAACGTCAGCGCGTTGTCGCCGCGGTGGGTGTCGTCGAGGAATTCCTGCCTGCCGACGTCGATGGCCGCCTGGAGGCTGTCGTCGAGCCGCCGGAACGCCGGTGCCGAGCCGTCGGTCTTGTCCTCCAGCACGGCGAAGTCGACGGCCTCCTGGTACTGGCCGGCGTCGTCCTGGGAGCGGACCACCTTGTGCGCCTTGAGCCAGTCGTTCGCGGCCTTGGTCGCGTCGGCGACCCGCGTGACGCCGTCGCCGTCCTTGATCAGCCCGCGCGCTTCGCCGAGCAGGCCGCCTTGGCCGTCGGGGCCGACGAGCTGGGCCGCGTTGGCGCCGAAGTCCTTCTCGTACGCTGCTCCGTCGCCGCGGGCGACCAGGGTCAGCGTTTCGTCCGCGCGGGCCTGCAGCGCCGCGATCCGGGCGCGGACCAGCACGTCGACGCGGTGCGAGCCGTCGTCCTGGCCGCTGCCGACCAGGCTGCCCTGCACGACCATCGCGACCGCGCCCCACAGCAGGGAAACCACGACGGCGGCCGTGGCGACGACGAGCCCGACGTTGAGCAGCCGGTTGGTGCGCCGCGTGAGGTGGATCTGCGCCACGACGAGCGCGGCGAGCAGGGCGACCAGCAGGATGGTGGCGGGCCACGGGAAGCCGGTCGCGCTGTCCTGCTCGTTGACCAGCCGCTCGGTGTCGACGCGGTAGAGGTCCTGGGCGGCGGGGAGGATCTTCGCCCGCATCAGCTCGGACGCCTCCCGGAGGTAGGACGCGCCGACCGGGTAGCCGAGCCGGTTGTTCGCGCGGGCCGTCTCGACGAGCCCGGTGTAGACCGGCAGCGACTGGTTGAGGACGTCGACCGGGGCCGCGTCGGCGACGTCGGAGGCGTCGGACGCGGCCTTGGCGAGCGCGGCGCCGGCTTCGGCGATGTCGCGCTCGTAGCGCTGGCGGAGCTCCGGCGGCTCGGTGCCGATGGAGAGGAACGCGCTCGCGGCGGTCGCGTCGGCGTCCGAGAGCGAGCGGTAGACCTGCTGCGCCGCGGCGGCGAGGGGTTCGCGGTGGTCGATGACGCCGCTGATCGTGTCGTCGCGGTTCTGCACCGAGAGCGTCGCGACGAGCCCGGCGATGAGGGAGAGCAGCACCAGCCCGACGGCGATGACGGTGAGCCGGCCGGGGGTGGTCGCGGCGGACCGGATGATCGCGCGGACACCCTGGCCCGGCAGGTCCAGCAGCCCCAGCAGGCCGCTGCGGCCCGCGGCGCGGTCGCGGTCGCGGTCCGGTGGCGACGGTGGGGGTCCCGGCGCGGGCGCCGCGGGACCCGGGGCCGTCGCAGTGCTGGTCATCCCCGATTCCTCCCCGTACCTTCCGGGGCTGCGGGTTTCCCCACCCCGGATCCCCCGAAAAGCTCTGTGAGCCGTACCCGCAGAAGGTAGCCGAGTCGCCGCACGCGCAGCCACCGGCACCGCCCGCCGTCATCAGCACGTGATCTCGGCGTGCAAGCCGCCCAGCCGCGCTTCACCTGTTCGAGTGACGTGCGCCGCACTTTGAGTCCACAGTGGACTCAGCCGCGGATGGCCGGGGCGAGTGAGTGCGGGAGGACGGCTTCCGGCGTCGGCGGCCGCCGGACCACCACCTCGACTTCGTCGGCGAAGCGGTACGGCTTCGCGCCGAGGATGCCGCCGAAGTGGCGCCGCAGCCGGGACATCTCGGCGCGGACGGTGACGGTGCGCCCAGCGTCGCCGAACAGGTCGGCCGACAGCTCCGACGCCGAGCGGCCGTCGCGGTGGCTGGCCAGGACGTACAGCATTTCGGCGTGGCGCGGGCTCAGCCGGTGCGTCCAGGTGCCGGCCGCACCGGCCACGGTGAGCTCCGGCTCGCGCGGCGACCGGACGTCGAGCACGACGCGGGTGGGCAGGGCGGCTTCGGTCTCGGTCAGCCGGATCAGCCAGCCGCCGGGCACCGGCTCGACCGCGCAGCTCCCGTACGCCGGCAGCCAGACCCGGCCGGGCGTGAGACCGGTCGGCAGGGCGATCCGGTCGACCGGCGCCAGCCCGGCGGCCGCGGCGACCCAGCCGTGTTCGTCGGCCACCAGGGCCCGGCCGCCGACCTTCGCCAGTACCGGGACGGCGAAGCCGCGAAGCCGTTCGAGCTCGGTGAGGTGGGTGGTGCGCAGCTGGGCCTCGGCCAGCCGCGTCACGGCGTCGACCAGCGCCAACGTCGTCGCGTGGACGGTCGAGGCCGGTCCGGAGAGGTCGACGACGCCGAGCAGCCTGCCGTCGCGCGGGTCGTGCAGGGGCGCGGCGGCGCAGGTCCAGGAGTGCTGGGCGCGGACGTAGTGCTCGGCGGAGTAGATCTGGATCGGGGTGCGCGCGACCAGCGCGGTGCCGATGGCGTTGGTGCCGACGGACTCTTCCTGCCAGTCGACGCCTTCGACGAACCCGAGCCGGTCGGCGCGGCGGCGGACCGCGGCGCTGCCGTCGCGCCAGAGGACCGCGCCGGCCGCGTCGGCGATCACCATGATGTGCGCGGCCTGCTCGGCGAGGCTGATCAGGCCGCCGCGCAGGGTCGGCAGCGCCTCGGCCAGCCCGCTCGCGCGGCGGCGCGCTTCCAGCTGTTCGAAGCTCAGGACGGGGGCGGCGGCCCGGCTGTCGGGATCCATGCCGAGGCGGCGCATGCGCTGCCAGGACGCGCCGATCACGGCCCGCGGGCGGCTGGGCGGCGTTTTGCCGCTCAGGGCCGCTTCGTGCACCTGCGCGAGGACACGGGCGTGCCGCCGGGGATCCGCCCCGGCCGGCAACGCCGCCTCGAGGTCTCGCTGCCCCAACCGCCGCTCCTTGTGCCTTTGCCTCCTCGGAGTCTGCCGTTTCGATGCCGTGATCGGAAGGTGGCGCACATCGCGGTCGGTCCGTCTTGCCCGGTTCAGTAGATGATGTAGACGTCGGTCTGCGGGTCGTCCGGGGCGGTTGTCATCGTGGCGAGCGAGTCCTCGATGAGCTTCGCGACGTCGGCGTCGATGTCGTCGAGGACCTGTTCGGCCAGCTCACCGCTGTCGGTGACGCGGGTGCGGAACCGCTCGAAGCCGCCTTCGCCGGGCGTGATCTCCATCAGCGTCGGGCCGCCGCCGCCGCGGGCGCGGTCGATCGCCTCACCGGCGGCCTCGTGCACGGCGAAGAAGTCGGCGCCGTCGACGACCACGCCGGGCATGCCGAGCGCGGCCACCCGATCGGCGTAGCCGCTGTCCTCCGCGACGAAGATGGCCGGGAGGTTCCAGGCGCACGCGAGGTCGAGCGCTTCCGACGTCGTCCCCGGGTGGCCGGCGCCGTCGCTCAGGAAGGCCACGCCGACACCGCCGTTGTGCTGCTGTTTCGCGGCGAGCGCGGCTCCGCAGACGAGGAGGGAGACACCGCCGAGCGTGCCGTCGGCGACGCGCGTCCGGCGGCCGCGGATTTCAGCCAGCACGGCCCGGAGGTCGACGCCCTTGGCGATGCGGTGACCGTGCCGTCGGTGGGCGCCCGCGATGACGTCCCGGCCGTCGAGGTGGAGGCAGACGCCGGCCGCCGCCGCTTCCTCGCCGGTGGTCCGGCGGCCGGGGCGTTCGCCGCTCGCGAACTCCTGGTGCACCCGTTCCTCGAAGGCCCGGATGGTGCACATGACGCGATACGCACCCCGCAGGGCGTCAGTCATCGTCGACGCTCCTTCCCCTGGTCGGTCTCCGTGCGCAACAGCCCTTTCCGCGCCGCCTCCGCCATCGCCGCCCGGACGTCGACGACCCACGGCCCGTCTGGTTTGAGCTCGACGAACGCGCTCTCCCCGGTCTTCAGCTCGAGTTCCCGCTCGCCGTCGAGCGCGATGACACCACCGGCGGCCGCGAGTTCGACGCGCACGCCGGGCTGCAGGAGCCCCCAGCCGCGCACCCCGACCGGCCGCACGAGCCCGGGTGCGATCGGCGCGTGCACGACGTACGGCGTCTCCCCGACCGGGCCGAGCTGCAGCGCGACGCCGTCCGGGCTCGACCGGGGGCTGGGGCAGAGTTGGCCAGGAACGCTCGAGAGGCCGATTCCGTCCGGCTCGGCGAAGGTGCAGTACAGCTCGGTGAGCGAGGACGGGTCCCACAGCGCCCGCGCCCCGATGTGCCTGCTCAGGGACACGCAGACGTCGACGAGCGCGATCTCGCGACGCGCCTTCGTGACGACCTCCAGCAAGCTGACCCGGTGGGTGACGAGGTCGGGATCGATCTGGCCGGTGGCGATCAGCCCGGCGGCCAGTCCGGCCACGGTCGCCTCCCGCACCTGCGGGAAGACGTTGTTGGTCCCGGTGGAGAGAGCGAGGATCGGCACGTCTTCGCACGCGGCGGCGGCCACGCGTGCGGTCCCGTCTCCGCCGAGGACGACGATGACGCCGGCGCCGGCCTCGACCATCCGGCGCACCGCGTTCGTCGTGTCGGCCGCGGTGCCGGTGATCGGGTCTTCCGCGCAGAAGTCGACCTTCGGCCAGGTCCCGCCGCGCCCGAGGGCGCGCAGGACCGCGGCGGAGATGCCGCCGAGGTCGGTCGAGACGAGCGCGCGGTCGAGCCCCGTGACAGCGAACGCCGCCAGCAGCCGCTGGACCATGTTCGCCTTTTCCGCGGTGGGGAACACCGAAGCCTGCGCGACCAGCCGGCGGATGTCCCGCCCCGAAGCCGGGTTCGCGACGATCCCCGCCACCGTTTCGCCCACCTGACCTCCCTGTCGTGCTTCGCACAACAGGAGACTCCGCGATCGGCGCGGGCGGAAGGGTTGCAGGGCGTTGCAGTGTTCGAGTGTGCTCGAAGCGTCACAGATCACACCGGCGCGTCCCACGGGTTGGTCGTCAGTGGACTGTCCAACCGGGAGACGGGTAAGAACCAACCGGGACTCGGCCCCGGCGGAGGGTTACCGCAGAGCGCCTTCGAAGGTGTAGCCGGCTTCTTCGACGGCGGCGCGGACGTCGGCGTCCGTCAGCGCGGTTTCGGCACGCACGAGGACGCGGCGCGCCGGGACGTCGACGTCCACTTCGGCCACTCCGGGCAGCGCCGAGATTTCTTCGGTGACCGACTGGGCGCAGTGTCCGCAGCTCATCCCGGAAACGGTGTAACCGTGCTCGATCATGCGGCGCAGCCTACGAAAAGGGCCGCCACCCCGAACGGGTGACGGCCCTTTCCCAAGATCAAAGTCAGATCACGGTGACCGACGTGGCCTGCGGACCCTTCTGGCCCTGGCCGATCTCGAACTCGACGCGAGCGTTCTCCTCGAGGGTACGGAAGCCGTTACCCTGGATCTCGCTGTAGTGAACGAAGACGTCGCCGCCACCGTTGTCGGGGGTGATGAAGCCGAACCCCTTCTCGGAGTTGAACCACTTCACAGTGCCCTGAGTCATCAAAAATCTCCATGTGTAACACCAAAACAGGAAGCCACTTCGGCGACCCGGGTCAGCACCCGGACGGTTTGCTTCCTCGGCGAGGAGACACTACGCCCGCTGAGTTCTGCGAGCGTGACTCATCACGAACACAAAAATCGAGACCGTAAGCAGTAAAGCACACGTTGACCTGGGCGGACAAGCGGTCTTCACCCGGGCGGGGTGAGCTATTCGCCACTCGCCGGGCGCAGCCCTTCGGTCGCGAACGGCGAGCGCCACGCGGTGTCGTGCTCGCCGGCGATGACGGCGTCGTCGTGGGCCTCGGCACTGGCGCTGAACAGCACCGGCACGACGCCGGAGGACTTCCGCACTGCTTCGGATGCGTGCTGGTGATCGGTCACGTCGAAACTCCCCTCGTTCCCTGCCCGCTTCGGCGCGGGTCATGACCGTGATGGTGCCATGCGGCACCGACAGAAACCGGTTGTCTCCCGCCGGGACTCGGCCGGGAAGGTTCAGCGGCGAACCACCACCGGAACACCGTCAGGCTACCCGAGCCAACGCCCTGCTACCACACGACATTCCCGCCTTTTCCGGAACGAAACGCAGCAGAATCCTTACTGTGCGGGAGGTTGCGGCCGCGCCTGCCCGAGCAGGGCCGAAAGCCGCACGTCCGGGGTCACCACGTCGGGATCCGTGCGCACGTCGATGACGCACGGCCGTTGCCGCACCAGCGCGCTGGCGATGATGGGCTCGAGCTCTTCCCGATCGTCCACGGTGTACCCGGCGGCGCCCAGGCCACGCGCCCACGAAGCGAAGTCGGTCAACGGGATGGAGACCCCGGTGAGCCTGCCGTAGGTGCGGGCCTGGTGCATGGCGAGCGCCCCGTGCACGCCGTTCTGGAAGACGACGACCATCACCGGCGCCCGGTACCGGACGGCGGTTTCGATCTCCTGCCCGGTCATCAGCGTCCCGGCGTCCCCGACCATGGCGACGACGGTCCGCCGCGGTTCGGCCAGTTTCGCCGCCACGGCGGCCGGCACGGCGTAGCCCATGGCGGCGTTGCTCGGCCCGAGCTGGCTGCGCGGCGCGGTGAAGCACCAGTAGCGGTGCATGAACTGCGCGAAGTTGCCCGCGTCGCTGGTCACGATGGTGTCCTCGGGCGCCAGCCTGCGCAGCGCGCGCACGACGTCGACGGGGTGCACCCGGGTGTTCCCGCTGGTGTCGGGCGGGGTCATGAAGGTGTGGACGGCCGCGTTGGCCGCCGAAGCCCGTCGCGTCCGCGGCGACGCCACCGCCCGCAGCTCCCGCAGGAACGGCTCGACTTCAGAGTCGACGCGGAAGGTCAGCCCCCGCCGCTTCGGGCTGACGTCGATGCCGGTGCCGACCATGACCAGCGTCTGCTGCGCCGTCGGGTAGCGGTAGGCCTGCGTCGTCACCTCGTCGAGCTGGGTGCCGAGCGCGAGCACGAGGTCGGCGCGCTCGAGCGCGTCCAGCTGCCGGGCGGGGATGCCGAGCCCGAGGTGCCCGGCGTACCGGGCGTGGTTCTCCGGGAAGGCGTCCTGCCGCCGGAAGGCGTTGTAGACGGGCAGCGCGAGTTCGTCGGCGACGGCGATCAGTTCGTCCCGCGCCGACCGCGCCCGCCCGCCGACGATGACGACCGGGTACTTGGCCTCGTCCACCAGCTGGGCGACGGCGTCCGCCGAACGGCCCAGCGTGCCGGACGCCGGCGGCCGCACCCGCGCCATCGGCTTCGCCGCGTCGTAGGGCATGCCCCAGATGTCGCAGGGCACGCCGAGCACAACGGGCCCCGGCCGGCCCTCCTGCGACGTCGTCAAAGCGTGCGCCAGCAGCCCGGGCAGGCCGTCCGGGTCGGTCACCCGCAGTGTCGATTTGGCGATCGACTCGAACATGGCCGTGAGGTCCGACGTCGGCAGTTCCCCGGACGACGACCACACCGGCTCGGTCGCCGGCGTCTCCAGCAGGACGACCATGGGCGTCTCGTCCTGGTAGGCCGTCTGGACGCCGATGGCCAGGCTCGCCGCGCTCGGTCCCCGGCTGGCGAGCAGCACGGCGGGACGTTCGGTGAGCTTGCCCTCGGCCTCCGCCATGAACGCCGCGCCCGCGTCGTGCCGCGCCGAAACCAGCGTGATCTCCCGCTCGCGCTGCAGGGCGTCGAGCAGTTCCAGGAAGGACTCACCGACCACCGCGTACACGCGGCGGACACGCGCCTCGGTCAGGATCCGCACGGCCGTCTGGGCGACGGTCGCTCCCAGTTGGTATCTAATGAGGAGAGCTTAGGCGGGCACCGTTCAGTGCAGTCAAGTGATCTTCACCGAAACCGGACAAGGATGGGCCGAATGTCCGATTTGACCGACTGGTAGCCGATCAAGGGAGCGAGGACCGCAGACTTGGCCGCGACCGAACATGAAACAGTTTTTACTTATGGCGCACCGGCGTTGAAGTACGGCACCGGCGCCAGCGACGAAATCGGCTACGACCTCACCCAGTACGGCGCGCACCGCGTCCTCGTCGTGACCGACCCACAGGTGGCCGCGACCGGCTGGCCGCACCGCATCGCCGAAGGAATCGCCGGCTACGGCATCGAGACCGAGGTCTTCGACGGCGTACACGTCGAACCCACCGATGTCAGCATGCAGAAGGCGGTTGACTTCGCCCGCGGAACAGGCCCGTACGACGCCTTCGTCGCCGTCGGCGGCGGCTCGGCCATTGATACGGCCAAGGCCGCGAACCTGCTGACCAGCAACGACGGCGAGCTGATGGACTACGTCAACGCCCCCGTCGGCGGCGGCCGCGCACCGGACCGTCCGCTGAAGCCGCTGGTCGCGGTGCCCACCACCACCGGCACCGGTTCGGAGAGCACCACGGTCTGCGTCCTGGACGTGTTGTCGCTGCGCGTCAAGAGCGGGATCAGCCACCTGCGGCTGCGCCCGACCCTGGCCGTCGTCGACCCGCGGCTCACCGTCAGCCAGCCACCCGCGGTGACGGCCGCCAGTGGCATGGACATCCTGTGCCACGCCGCGGAGAGCTACACCGCCAAGCCGTACACCGAGTTCGAGCGCAAGCGCCCGGAACAGCGCGTGCCGTACTGCGGGTCGAACCCGCTGGCCGACATGTTCGCCGAGCAGTCACTCCGGTTGTTGTCGTGGGCCCTCCCGGCCGCCGTGCGCGACGGTGCCGACCTCAAGGCGCGTGAGGCCATGGCGTTGGCCGCGACGTTCGCCGGACTCGGGTTCGGCAACGCCGGCGTGCACATCCCGCACGCGAACGCGTACCCGATCGCCGGGCAGGTCAGGGATTTCCACCCGGAGGGTTACCCGGGCGAAGAACCCATGGTTCCGCACGGCATGGCGGTCTCGTTGACCGCGCCCGCCGCGTTCCGCTTCACCTTCGGCGCGGCCCCGGACCGCCACCTGCGCGTCGCACGCCTCCTGGCGCCCGACTTCGAGTGGCCCGGCGACTTCGCCGACCACCTGCCCGCGGTGCTGATCGACCTGATGCGGCAGATCGGCATCCCGGACGGCATCGGCGCCGTCGGCTACACGGAGTCCGATGTGGACTCCCTGGTCGAAGGAACGCTGAAGCAGCAACGCCTGCTGGCCACCGCCCCGCGCGAGGCGTCCGCGGACGACCTTTCGGTCATCCTGCGCGAGTCGGTGTCCCTGTGGTGAACGGGTACCCGCACTGGCAGACAGTGCCGTTGCGCTGGAAGGACAACGACGTCTACGGCCACGTCAACAACGTCGTCCACTACTCGCTGATGGACACCGTGATCAACACGTGGCTCATCGAGCAGGGCGGCCTCGACATCGAGAACGGGGCGGTGATCGGGCTGTGCGTCGAGTCGCACTGCGGGTATCACGCATCGGTTTCCTTTCCTGGGTCGCTGCGGGTCGGGTTGCGGGTGGCGCACCTCGGGAAGTCCAGCGTCCGCTACGAGATAGGGATGTACGCCGCCGACGAGTCCCTGGTCGCGGAAGGGCACTTCGTGCACGTCTTCGTGGACCGCGAGTCCCGCCGGCCGACGCCGGTGTCCGGCAAGCTGCGCGAGGCGCTGGAAGCGCTGCAGCCCGGGTGAGGTGCTCCGCCACCGGGTCACCTCCTTTCCGGCGGTGTCGATTCGCGGGCTGCGTTCTTCCTGCACTTCCGATGATGCCGGACGGCACCGACAGAACCGGCCGATCAGCCCGAGTTGTCCACAGGCACTGCAACAATCGGCGAGTTGTCCACAGATTCCCACCGAGGGGTTCCGCGGCCCACCGACGGCGATAAGCTGAAAGCGCATTAAATCGATCCACAGTGGACGAGCAGACGGCTCACCGGAGCGGCTGGTCACACGGATGGCGACCTAGGCGTCGATCCGGTGGCGGCACGGGTGTGAGCAGCCGGCTCGGCACAGAAGTGGATTCGCAGTGGCTGCGCGCCGTTCCCGGAAGGCGTCCCGCGCGCGGACGCACCACTGCCCACACGCGGTCGTGGAGCCTGCGGAGCCGTGCCGGAAGGCGCCCCGCCGGCGATCGCACCACGACCGCAGACGGCCAGGTAGAGGTCGCGGTTCGTTGCCGGAAGGCGCCCCGGCAACGACCGCGCCTCTACCCCGGGCGGCTAGCTCCCGGTGCTGGGAGGTTGGCCGCCCGCCCCGGGCCGTCGTGGCGGCATCGTCACCGGCCGGTAGCCAGGTGGGGCGGTGTGCCACCCAGGAAGGGCAGGACTTCGCTGCCATCGAGCAGAGCGGCGAGCGAGAGGAGGATCCCCGAACTGCCGGTCTTGACGTCCATCGAGAGCCGAAGCAGCCGGTCGCCAGGGAAGGCAAGGCCGCCTTTGTACGGCACCGCGTACCAGGCCAGCCAGGCCAGGTGCTGGTCGATCGCCGCGCGGACGGCTTGGCCCGCGCCCGCGTTCGCGCCCAGCGCCACCGCCAGCCCACACCGGCCGTTGAGCAAGCCGGGGTGCATGACGAACTCACCGCGGCAGGCATCGCGCAGCGCGGTGACGCTCTCGCATGCCTCGGCATCGGGACGGTGCCGCGCCAGCTGCTCCGCGACCAGGAGGATCCCGGCGCTCCCGACGCCGGCGTAGGGCAACGTACGGGCCACACCGTCGCGCACCTGGAATGAGCCGTCGCCGCCCTCGACACATTCCTCGAGGTCACGGCATAACGCCTGGTCGGCGAACGACAACCAGGCCGGCTCGCCGGTGCGCTCGAAAAGCCGCACGAACAGCAGCGCAGGCCCGGACCAGCCGGACAGCAGCCCGGCGCGGGCCGAGTTCCCCGGCGGCGCCGCCGTCTCCAGCGCCTCGGCCAGCCGGACGGCCGTGGTCAGCGCCTGGCGGCCGAACTCGTTGTCCTGCCGCACCGTCGCGAAGTGCAACATCGTCAGCCCGATCCCGGCCAGCCCGCTCTCCAGGGAGTGGTCGGTCATCTGCTCGACGAGCTGGGCGCACGACGCCAGCAGCTTGCCCGCCTCGTCGTGGTGTCCGAAGCTCTCCAGCACGTAGGCGATCCCTGAGCTGCCGTCGTAGAAGCCCGGCCGGGTCGGCGGGTCACGACGGACCGACTCGATCAGCCATCGTTCGTGCTCGGGAAACCTCCCGGCGCCGACGACGTCGAGAGCGTGCAGCACGCCCGCAGCCCCGACGCCGAAACAGGCGCCACCCACCTCGAACTGCTCGACGTCCCCGGGGAACAGCCGATCCTGGCGTGCCGGGGTCGCGCTGGCCAGGATCGCCTCGACGATCTGCTTGCGGACCAGCGACCAGTCCGGTTTGTCGTGGTCGAGCTCGGTGTGGAGCGGCGCCGGCTCCGCAGCGCCTCCACGCGGGGCCAGCACCGAGACTGCGCCATCGGCATACCCCTCAGGCAGCGCAAACCGGTGTTCGACGAAGCCGGCGACACGACGCAGCTTCGCCGGGGCGAGCTTCATCAGCGGGAGAAGCGGCAGGAACAGCAACAGGCGCAACGCAGCCACCGCATGCTCGTCGACCTCGAAGCCAGCGCGGTCCTCCGGAGCAGAGAACCCGGGCGTACCCGGCGCCGGCCGGATGCCAGGCTCGACGTCGAACGCCGATTCGAAGTCGGTCAGGGAGATTCGGTCGTCGTGGTCTTCGTCGATCAGGATGTTCAGCGGGTGCAGGTCGCCCAGGACGATGCCGCAGGCGTGGACCGCCTCGATCGCCTTCTCCACTCGCGCGACAATGTCCAGCGCGCGCCGCGCGTAGGCGGAGAGGTCGGCCGCCGTCGCACTATGGCCGGTCAGCGGGTGGTTGCGGGTCATCCAGCTGTCGAGGGAGGTGCCGGGTAGGTACTCCACCGCCAAGTAGTGGCGTTCCGAGACGGTGAACCGGTCGAGGACCTGCGGCACGCCGGGGATGCCGGCGAGCCGGACGAGCACGTCGTGCTCACGGCCGAGCCGTTCGACCGCATCGGCCATCCCTTCGTCGAGGCCGGTGTGCGGGCGGGCCTCCTTGAGGACGACCTGATCCCCACCCGCCTTCGGGACGGCTAGGTAGCTGCCGCCGCCGATCGAGGAGCGGAGAGGGCTCGTCAGCCGGTAGGGGAACTGGACCGGCGCACCGCGCCTGCGCGCGGCGATCGTGGTTTGCAAACAGGCCGGAATCTTCACCCAATCGGGCACAGCGAACGTGGGCCCCTGCCGGTCGGGCACCAGCCTGCCGTCCGGCTTGCGGACCGCGGGAACGCGGTGACCGTCATGCTCGACCCACTGTTCGTCGAATCCTCCGTAACGCACGTAGAGCGGTCCGTCGCCGTACCGAAGGGCGCTCGGAATGTCAGGACCGTGCTCAGCCGCGAGCCGCGTCGACAGGTCCGCGAGCACTCGCTCGAGTTCGTTGTCGTCGGCCGGGTAAACGGCCGCCAGCTCGACGCCGCCGACCGGGGAGGCGTATTTCGAATTCCGCGCGAGCAAGGCCGACGCCGAGCGGAGGTGCTCGTACGCGATCCGGTGCTCGACGCAGCTCTCGTACACCTGCGCAAGCACGCGGCGCGCGTTGTCCGGGCCGGCGGAGACACGGATCTTCCAGCCTTGCGCGGGAAGAGCCCGTCCTGCAGGGCGCATCGCGCGCCAGATTCCCTTGCCGGAGGCGACCCAGCCGGTTTCCGGCAGCGGGAGCGTCGTGGTGAAATCGTCGATCGGCGCGCCGTTTTCCCGCTGCTCGTCGTAGAACAACGGATCAGCGAAGCAAAATGCTTCGTGGCGCAGGTCCATCCGAGATACCCCTCCGTACGATCCCCAGGCATCAAGGCTCTGGGACGGAGAATATTCCCCCACGCCGAACCGCCCTGAGCCAATCCGCCAACCCGGCGGTTCAACTGGGCTATCCGAGGTAGGCAAAAAGGTCACTTACTCGCCGGTAGTCGAACCCAGGGTGATCCTCTCGACCGAACACGTCACACCAAAGAGTTGTAACGTAAACGTTTCCCCGAGACATTGCGCAGGTCCAGTGAAGAACCAGCTCAAATGCCCGTCGAATTGGCAGAATGCCATCAACACGACCGGTGATTCATTTTCACGTCACCCGTATTTCGTGTCGAGGCCGTCGAGCAGGCAGGATCGATGCGGTGGCCCACACCACGCCCGCGGCACCTCGGCGCACGGACCAGCGGGTACCACGGAGTAAGTTGACGGCCGGCGGACCGGAAGGAGGAACGGGTGATCTTCGGATTCGCCGTGACGGTCGCCATGGCTGCCACGCTCGTCGCGCTCTGGAGCTTTGTGCAGTCGGCTCGCAACCGGCTGCCGGACAACCCGCTCCTGGTCGCGCTCGCCGGGCTCGAACTGCTGCTGGTCGCGCAACTGGTCATCGGGATCGTGCTGCTCGCCGGCGGTGAGCGGCCCGGCAGCCTGGCGACCTACCTGGCCTACCTGATCGGCTGCCTGGTCGTGCTGCCCGTCGGCGCCGCCTGGGCGCTGGCCGAGCGAAGCCGGTCGAGCACCGCGGTGCTCGGCATCGCCTGCCTGGCCATCCCGGTGATGGTGCTGCGACTGAACGAGGTGTGGAGTGGAGCAACAGCGTAGGACGGCCAGCGGCCCCGGGCGGGTGCTCGTCGCTGTGTACGCGATCTTCGCGCTGGCGGCGACGTCGCGGGCCGGCGTCCAGATCAGCACGAAGTTCCACGAAGCTCCGCTCGCCTACCTGCTCTCGGCCTTCGCCGCGGCCGTCTACATCGTCGCGACCATCGCACTGGCCCGGCGCGGCGACGGCTGGTGGCGCGTGGCCCTCGCGGCCTGCTCGATCGAACTGCTGGGTGTGCTGACGATCGGCACGCTGAGCCTCGTCGACGCGGCCGCCTTCCGGCACCCGACCGTCTGGTCGGTCTACGGCGAGGGCTACCTGTTCATCCCGCTGGTACTGCCGGTCATCGGGCTGTACTGGCTGCGGAAGACAGCCCCGGCGAAGATCGCCGCCTGAACCTCCCCTGAACTCAAAGCCGCCCGAGGACCGAGCGGCCCGATACCGGTGCCCCGGGGCGGCACCGGTCGTCGCCATGTCCCGGGCGCGCACGCTCAAGCTCGGAACACTAAGGGAACTGCACGTACCCCGCCGCGGGCAATAAATACGGATTCGACCGGCGACTTTCGTCGGTTCCGGACATTCGCCGAGAACTCGGACAATCCTGGAGTTCGGTCCCCACCGGCTTTCCCCCACGCGGTTCTCCCCCGTGTGAAAAGGAGTGAGCGTGAAATTCGGCAAGTTCGTCCTGCTGGCCGCGAGCACCGCATTGGCCGTCGTCGGGCTCGGCGGTCCGGCCGCCGCGGACAGCACCCCGCAGGCCCAGCCGTCGATCATCGGCGGCAGCACCGCCACCAGCGGCCCCTGGGCGGCCCGGCTGTTCGTCAACGGCCAGCAGAACTGCACCGCGACCATCATCGCGCCGCAGTACATCCTCACCGCCAAGCACTGCGTCAGCAGCTCCGGCACCTACACGTTCCGCATCGGCAGCCTGGACCAGTCCAGCGGCGGCACGACGGCCACCGGCTCCACCATCACCCGCTACCCCGGCTCCGCCGACCTGGCGATCGTCCGGCTCACCACCTCGGTGAACGCCACCTACTCGCCGCTCGGCAGTGTCGGTGACGTCTCGGTCGGGCAGAACGTCTCGGTCTACGGCTGGGGCGCGACGAGCCAGTGCGGCTCCGAGATCAACTGCCAGTCGCGCTACCTCAAGGTCGCGACCGTGCGGGTGAACTCGATCAGCTGCAGCGACTACACCGGCGGCGTCGCGGTGTGCGCGAACCGCGTCAACGGCATCACCGCCGGCGGTGACTCCGGCGGTCCGATGTTCGCGTCCGGCCGCCAGGTCGGCGTCGCGTCGACCAGCGACCGGTCGAACAACACCGCGTACACGAACATCACGCGTTATCGCAGCTGGATTTCCCAGGTGGCAGGCGTCTGATTCCACCGGAAAGGGCCCGGCGCAAAAGCCGGGCCCTTTCCGCGCCGTCAGGACGTCGAAATGTCGTCGAGTTGTTCGGCGGCGGGCCGGACCGGGTAGAGGTCGCCACCCGGCTCGGCCGGCACCCGCGGCAGCGCCGTCCGCGCCGCCCGGTCGCCCGCGTCGGCCGCCGCGTGCAGGACGTCCAGTGCCGCGTACGGCCGGAAGTCCAGCTCCGGGTACGGCCAAGCGGCCTGGCCCTGCGTGGCTCCCGGGATCAGGAAGTCGACGGCGGAGAACAGCGTGGCGCCGCTGGGTGCGGTGTAGTGCCACAGGTCGACGCCGACGTGCTTGCCGATCTGCGCGAGCCGGGTCAGCGCGACCAGGTTGAACGCCGAGTAGTGCCAGCTGCGGGTCCGGCTCGTCTCCTGCGGTTGCGGGCCGCCGGCCTGGATCTGCGCCGCTATCCGCTGGGGGCCGGCGTCCCGCGCGACGGCTGCGGCCACGTCCCGCTGACCCGTGCCGAGAGCGAGCGAGGCAACGAGCATGTCGTAGAAGCTGCCGTGGTTGTTCTGGGCCTTGGCCTCGTCGGTGCCGTTCTTGCTGGTGCGCAGCCAGCCGAGGAATTGCGTGTACCAGCCGGTCATGCCGGCCTGGTCGGTCTTGGTCCACCCGGGTGCGCCGGTGGCGAGGATCGCGGTGGCGTCGACGACCTGGGTCAACGTGTAGGAGAACTCGATGATGCCGATGCCGCGGCCGTCCACTTTGCACGGGATGCCCTGCGCGAAGTTCATGTTCGGGTTCATCTTCGTGGCGGCGTCGAGGAACCACGTACGCAGGTCGAGCGCCGCACGCTGGGCGTACCGCGTGTCCCCGGTGTAGTACCAGGCGAGCGCGAGCCGGTAGATCGCGGCGAACGCCGAACCGCGGTAGGCGTGGTCGGTAATCTCGTCGACGATCGGGTTGCGCTGGCCGTCACGCTGCACGAACGGGCAGCCCCACGGGTTTTCGGCGGTCGGCTGCGTGGTCGGCCACCAGTAGGGCGCGAGGCTGAGGTAGTCGTGCTTGTCGCCGCTGGGCGGCACCTGTTTCTTCGAGGTGACACTCCACGGCCCCGCGGTGAGGTCGGTCTTCGCCGCCGCGAGAAGGTTGTTCAGCGCCGTGCGGGACGTTCTTTCGCCGACGAGAGCGGCGAACTTCGTCCGAAGCAGTTGCTGGCCGTCGAGGACGGTGGTGTCGGGGGCACACACCGGCCCGAGGACCGGGACGGTGCAGGGGGCAGGCCACGACGCGGCTTCGGCCGGCGCGGCGAACGACGTGGCAACGAGGCCGAGCGCAGCTACTGCGGCCACGACGGTGTGGCGGAGAACCATGTCCGCTCCATTCACAAATATGAACATCAGACCTGTGAGTGAATGGAGCGTACGCATGTGAACATCGCCGAGGCAATGCCCGAGTGCGGACCGCAGGGCTCAGTCGGTGAAGTCGCGAGGCCGGAAGAAGGCGACGAGCCGGGCGGTGCGGAGCTCGTCCCAGGGATCCGTGGTGGCGAGCACGGCCGCCGCGCCGGTCGGGAACTTGGTCTGGACCTGCAGGGTCGCCTCCCCGTGACCGGCGAGGTGCAGGGTCACGTCGCTGACCCCGGGCTCGTGCCCGACCAGCGCGAGCGTGGTGACGTCGGACGGCGTCCGGCGGGCGGCGCTCAGCAGTTCGGGAACGTCGGCGCCGTAGAGATCGTCGTCGTACTCGACGGGCGGCGACGCGGGGAGTTCGCCGCTGACGCGCTGCCAGGTCTCCCGGGTCCGCCGGGCGGTGGAGCAGACGACCAGCTCGGGAACGCGCCCGGTCTCGGCAAGCCACCGGCCAAGCCGCGGCGCATCGCGGACGCCCCGGGGCGCGAGCGGCCGTTCGTGGTCGGGCAGGCCCTCCGACCAGTCCGACTTCGCGTGCCGGAGAACGATGAGCCACCTGGTCGCGTCCATGCCCGCCACCCTAACGGCGACGCGTTGCCGCCCGGCATCGAGGAATTCCACTCGATCCGGCACCGACGGCAAGCCGTTAGCCGAGCCGGATCACGATCCCGGTCAAGCCGCTGAGCACACTCGCGACGCCGGCCCGGACCGCGGCCGCCGCGCGGGCGGGGGTGAACGAGGCCGGGTCGTAGCCCGTCGACGTGCCGAGTCCTTCGCCGCGGAAGGAGGCTCCCGGTCAGTTGGCCGCCGTGACGTTCGCCGTCGGTTCGGCCAGCTCGGCGCCGAGCACGAGGAACTGCCGGTCGAGGTGGCTGGCCGTGACCAGGGCGAGCGCGTCGACGAGGTCCTTGCCGGTGCTGATGATCAGGTCCGGCGCCAGCTTCACGGCTTCGCTGATGCTCTCGGTGTACCGGCTGGGGTTATTGGCCTCAGCCCGCCACCGGCCCCGGGCGCACCATCACCACGCTGAACTGATCCGTTGCCGGTCCGCGGGGCGGCCTCGCCCCGCGGACCACTCCCGACTTGGACTCCCCATGCCCTCCATCGCCCGCGCCGTCGTCAGCCTGCTGGCCGCGACCGCATTCGCCGGAGCCACGGCCGGTCCCGTGGCCGCCCAGGACGCCGTGCCGTGGACGATCACGACGGCGGCCAACGACTTCGGCGCCGACCGCGAGAACTTCACCTACACCGCCGACGCGGGCGAACAGATCACCGACGGCTTGACGATCACCAACCACGGCACGAGCCCGCTCGAGCTGGCTGTCTACGGCGCGGACGCCTTCACCACCGGAACCGGCCAGCTCGACCTCCTCGCGAAGACCAAGCCGTCGACGGGCGTCGGCGCTTGGGTCCACCCGAGCACGGACCACCTCACTGTCCAAGCTGGACAGACAGCAGAAGTCCTTTTCACCGTAATGGTTCCTTCCGACGCCAAGGCGGGTGACCATCTGGGCGGCATCCTGACCTCCGTTCGAGACGCGGGACGCCACCGTCAGCTACACGATCCGCAACACCGGCAACGCCATCGTGACCGCACGCCAGTCCGCGGCGGTGTCGGGGCCGTTCGGGACCTGGCTGGTCCAGGCGCAGCCGGTGCCGGACTCACCGCAGCTGCTTCCGGGTGAGACTTGGCAGGTGACCACGCCTGTCCACGGCGTGACGCCCACGCTGTACCTCGCTGCGACGGTTACCTTGATCCCGTTGCTGACGGACGCGGCTGGCTCGACCGCTCCCCTGGCGGGGGCCGACACCACGGCACACTCGTGGGCTGTCCCGTGGACGCTGCTGTCCGTTATTTCCCTGGTTGGCCTCGTCGTTTTGGCCCTCGTGGTTCGACGTCGCCGGGCCGACCGCCTTGCGGACGCGGCCGACAGGGTCGATCCGGCTCGCAGCTCCGCCGAGTCGATCAGCCCGGCCTGAAAGACAGATACGGCCTGCAGAGGGAACACGCCGCTGCGAGTTCGGCCCTGCTCGACGAGTCCGGCCGGATGGTCTCGGTCCGGCCGGACGCAAGCGTTGACCTGGTTTTTTGTGGGCCGCCTGGGGCTCGAACCCAGAACCTACGGATTAAAAGTCCGCAGCTCTACCAATTGAGCTAACGGCCCGCGCCACCAGTTTAGCCAGGGCCCGGTCAGCTGCTTGCACTCCGGGTCCGGGTCACGCTCCCGGGGAGGTCAAGACTGGCTCTTCGCAGGTCGGCTCGCCATGATGGCAAGTCTGGTTCCGTGCTGATCCGCACCGGGCCGCCCGGTGCCGGGAAGTCGAGCGTTGCGCGGCTCGTCACCGAGGACGCGCCGCGGGCTGCCGTGCACCTGCACACCGACAGCAGCTTCTACGTCTGGATCCGGACCGGGTTCGTTCCGCCCTACCTGCCCGAGGCCGCCCGGCAGAACGACGTCGTGCTCGGTGTCATCGCCGAGGCCGCCTGTGGCTATGCCCGCGGGGGTTACGACGTCGAGCCGCTCAAGGGGGTGCATGCCGCCTTCGGTGGGCTCGGGGAGATCGAACGGCATGTCCTGGACACCACTTCACAAACCGTCGAAGAGACCGCCGACGCGGTGCGGAATCGCGGCCGGTCGGCGGCCTTCTCGCTCTGACACTCCTGTGTGGACGGACCCGCGCGTCAGGCCGTCAGCACTGGACGAACAGACCCGTGTACGCGCTGCACTTCTTCGACGCGCTGTCGTTGGCGACGTTCGGGTCGGCCGGGGCGCTCGCTGTGCGCTGGGCCGTGGCCGTGAACGCGCCCCACGCGAAGAAGCCGCCTTCCGACGTGAACTTCGCCGTCGCCGTGGCGCCCGGCGCCAGCGTGCCGATCGCGCAGGTCAGGGTCGCGCCCGAGCGGGTGCAGCCCGTTGCCGCGGTGATCGTGCGGGCCGTTCCCGGGTTGGCCGTCACGCGGACGCCGGTCGCGGAGGCCGGTCCCGTGTTCGACACCGTGATCACGTAGTCGACGCGGGCGACCAGGCCGGCGTGGGGCGTGCCGGTCAGCGCGATCTTGACGTCGGCCTTGGCCGGCGCGGCGATCGTGACCACCGGGCCGTCTTCGACGTCGAACGCGTAGTTGTCGCCGGCGAACTGGTGCTGGAGCGTGAACTGGCCGGGCTCGACGTCGTCCTTGAGGTGCAGCGTCCACGTCACCGTCCGGCTCTCGCCCGCGCCCAGGTCGCCGACACCGCCGCGGAAGCTGCTGAGGTACGGCGCGCACGGCGCGATCGCGCCGGTGCAGGACACCAGGTCCAGCACGTCGGCGATCGGCTTCTCCTTGACGTAGAGCGCCGCCTTCGCGCCGGTGACCGTGAAGTCCGTCGGGTTGGTCAGCTGCTCGGTGACCGTGAGCGTGTCGCCCGCGCGCACGGTGGTCGCGCTGACGTCGATCGTGCTCGGGGGCGGCGCCGCGGCCGCGACGGCCGGTGCTGCGCACAGGACCGCGGTGGTCAGCGCGGCCAGTACGGCGGTTCTTCGTCCGGTTCGCTGCATAGTCGTGATCTCCTGGTTCCGAACCGAGGGGTGCCGCTCCGACCGGTGAAGACGGGCGTGCGCAGCAGGGTGACGAAGATCAGATCGGCGCACCCCGAAATTCGTTACCGGGTTCGCCGAACCGTGCTTGAACTGGGGTTTCGGCGGGTTGCCCGGTCACCGGCCACCCCGGTGATCCGAAATTGTCGGACCCCTGTGGCACGCTCCGCGTATGACCGAACACACCACCCCGGTGGCCGCTCCGCCCCGCTTGACCGGCCCCCGACGCGACCCGGCACCGGTCGCGGACGAACGCCAGGCCCTCACCGAGAGCCTGGAGTACTACCGGCGCACCTTCGAGCTGAAATGCGCCGGTCTGGACCCCGCACAGCTGTCGGAACGCTCGGTGCCACCGTCGACGCTGACCCTGCACGGCCTGCTGCGGCACCTCACGGGCGTCGAGCGCTGGTGGTTCCGGATCCAGTTCACCGGCGAGGACGTCCCGAACCTGTACTACTCCGACGACGACCCGGAGCAGGACTTCACGGACCTGGGCGGCGACGTCGACGAGGCGTTCGCCTTGTGGCACGCCGAATGCGCGCGCTCCCGGGAGATCGTCGAGGCCAGCTCCATGGACCAGACCGGCACTCGCCGCAGCACCGGCGAACCGTTCACCCTGCGGTGGCTGATGCTGCGCATGATCGGCGAGTACGCGCGCCACATCGGGCAGGCCGACCTGGTCCGCGAGCGGATCGACGGCGCGACCGGCGAGTGACAGCTCAGGCAGCGGCCGTCCGGCGGCGGACGCGGAAGAGGAGGTTGACGACGATCGGGATGACGATCCAGCACGTGTAGGCCCAGTGCGTGAAGAAGGCGACCGGGATGGAGACGGCGAAGGCGGCGATCAGGGCGCCGATCCCGCGGTACACCGAGCCGAAGAGCTCCGGCGGGGTGTCCGCGCGGTAGAGGTGGTGCCGCTGGATCTGCCGGGCCATGACGAGGAACAGCGTCAGCGCGACGACCTGCACGACGGCGTAGAAGACGAACCGGAACTCGAACCCGCCGTTTTCGGCCAGCACCTTCGTGGCGAACGGCATGATCACCTGCGTCAGGAGCCAGCCGAAGGTGAGCCGGGCGAGGCCGCCGCCGAGCGCGGTGACGTAGTTGAACAGGCGGTGGTGGGCGCGCCAGTGCCCGCCGATGACGACGAAGCTGATCAGGAAGGAGACGTATTCGGACTGGTGATGACCGAGTGACCGCAGCAGTTCGGCGCTGGTGGGGCCCTCTGGCAGCGGCAGCTCGAGCGCGAGCAGCGTGATCGCGATGGCGACGACGGCGTCCGAGAAGAAGGTCAGCCGTTCGGCGGCGATTCCCCGGGGTTCGTCGCCGGCGGAGTCCTCCGCGGACGGGGCGCTGGTCATGGCCGGTGAGCGTGCCAGACGCGGCCGCGCGGCCGTCGCGGAGGTCGTGCGCGTGCGATGCTGACGCCATGACCGTCGACCCCGACTCCGGGCTCCTGTCCCCCGTGCGGGCCGGCACGCCGGCCGAAGCGACGACCGGAGACGAGGCGTGGTTGCGCGCGATGCTCGACGCCGAGGCGGCGCTCGCGCGGGCGCAGGCGCGGCTCGGGACGGTGCCGCCGGAGGCCGCGGACGCGATCACGGAAGCCGCCGGGAGTGCGCGGATCGACGTCGTCGAGCTGGCGCGCGGGTCGCGGGCGACCGCGAACCCGGTCGTCGGCCTGGTGAAGGCGTTGACGTCGGCGGTCGGCGCGGTGGCGCCCGGCGCGGCCGAGTACGTGCACCGCGGCTCGACCAGCCAGGACATCTTCGACACGGCGATGATGCTGGTCGCCGACCGGACGCTGCGGCCGCTCGCCGCCGACCTCGACGCGACGGCCGGGGCGCTGGCCGAGCTGGCCCGCGAGCACCGGGACACGACGATGGCCGGCCGGACGCTGACGGCGCACGCGGTGCCGACGACGTTCGGGCTCAAGGCCGCGGGCTGGCGGCAGCTGGTGCTGGACGCGGCCGTCCGGGTCCGGCGCGTGCTCGACGGCGGGCTGCCGGTGTCGCTGGGCGGTGCGGCCGGAACGCTGGCGGCGTACCTCGAGTACGCGCGCCTGGCCGACGACGGCGCCGACGCGGACACCGGCCAGGGGCAGGGCGGGGGCGGGGGCGGG
>NZ_JNYY01000027.1 GCF_000716785.1 Amycolatopsis vancoresmycina | reverse complement strand
AAAGAAGACCGGGCCTCTGCTGGTTGTGATCATGATGTGGTGTCTAGATCACTAGCAGAGGCCCGACCCATACCCACAGACGGCATCAAAAACAGGCTCCAAGAACACGAGCGGGTACAGGTCCGCATCCTCACGCGGCGAAATCAGGCTGAAACTGCCCTCCAGGCCCTCGTGCCAGTCCAAGGCGTCGGGCACGATCCGCACGTCGACGTTGCTGCGCCGCATCATCTTGAGCAGGAACTCCAGCTGCTCGATCATCACGTCGACGCCGCCGATCCGCTGGCGCAGCGCCGTTTCGTGAATCAGCGCGACGAGGTGGACCGGGTGTTCGCGCTCCTCGGCAAGGACGCCCTGACGGCCCATCCGCGTCATCACCCGGATGGTCACTTCGCTGGCTGGCAGCGGATTGCCGCCGCCCACCATGATCGCCCTCGCGTACCGCTTCGTCTGGAGCAGGCCGGGCACGACGCCGATCGTGTAGGACACGATCTCCCGGGCGACGTCTTCAGCCTCCACGATCATGCTGGTGTGCTGCCGCTGCTCCGGCAGCGTGTTCGCGTACCACGGGGCCTCGGTCTCCGCGCCCTGCAGCAGCGCCATCACCTCGGCCTTGTGATCACCGGTCACGCCGAGGTGATCGAGGATCCGCTCGGCCACGTCGGCGCTCGGGACAGCCTTGCCTGTCTCGATCTTCGAGAGGCGGCTCGGGTCGATGCCGAGCTGGCCAGCGACGGCACGCAACGTCCAGCGGCGGCCGTCGCGCTGCTCGCGGTCCTCACGGACCTCGCGCTCGCGGGCCTCGCGGGCCTCGCGAACGGCGGCTCCGAAGCTGCGCGCCTTCGGTGTCCCGGTCGTGCGCCGTTGGTTGTTCACCATGCCACAGAGCATAGGGCCCACTTCCAGACCGATCCGAGGGTCACTCGATCAGGCCATTGCGGTGAACCATGACCGACGTAGACACTGTGGACGTCAACACCGACCACACTCGGACACACGATGCCTCTGTTGCGGTCGGCACCACCGACCAGCTGGGGGCCAGCATGACGCGAGGGTGGCCGTACGAGAGAAAACCGATCAAGGCTGTGGACCCGATCGGCCGGGACGTCGAGGTGAACGTGGGATTCGTACACGACAACGACGGCAAGCTCCGGCTCGCGCTCGGCATCGGCGACGGCCCCACCGCGCTCCTCAGCGTGGGCTTCGGGCTCCGGGCCACCGCGATCGAGCTGATGTCCCAGCTGCACTACGCCATCGGTGACCTGCTCAAGCGGGGCGGATCATGACGGCCGCACTCGCCATCAGGATGACGCCGGCACCCGGGCTTCTGCATCGTCGCGCGACCGATCGAGAGCAGGCAGGATGGTCCGACCACGACCGGGCGGCGAACACCTGCAGCTGGTGCAAGACGGCGTACCGGGCCGGTTCGGGAGCAGCCTGGGTGTGCGAGCACTGGTACGAGGGGCTGTAGTGGACGGCCAGGAGCGGCCGCCCGCCCGCTACATCCAGGACCAGTTCACGTTCACGCCATGGGGTGTGCGGGTGTCCGAGCTGACCGACGCCGAGCTGCTGGACTACGACCCGAGCCGCTCGCCGAAGCCCGATCCGCCGCCGTCCGAACCGCCGGACGTACCGGCTGCCTGAGCCGCCTGGCCGCCGCGCCGACCCCGACGGGCGCGGCGGCCAGGTTCCCACTCCGCGGACCCGGTCGGCAGGCGAACTGGGTGATCGCGGAACGGCCGCCTTGAGCAGCGGCGGCCAGCCCTGCCGAGGCCGGTACCCCCAGGTCCCGGCAGGGCCCCAGCGCCGCCCGTTGCCTCGTCCCCGCACACAACCTCCCGGGGCGACGGGCGGCCCCAAGCCGCGTCGGGATCACGCCGGCGCGGAGCCGGGCCCCCGGCCCTCCAAACCCGGGGGCCCGGCGCCGGTGCGTAACAACCACACCGTCAACACCGACCAACAGGACGCCACCACGCCAGCCTGAGGGGAACCCATGCCGAACCGCACCGCCGCCGCCCTGCTCGCCGCCACCGCCGCCAGCTTCCTGCTCGTCAGCTGCAGCAGCGCCGACAGCTCCACGCCGGCCGCCGCCCCGGCGCCGGCTGCGTCCGCCGACCAGGTCGTGGCCAAGCTGGCCGGCAAGATCCCGACCGTCAAGCTCGTCAAGACCTACACCGCCGAGGACGACCCGAACCACCTCCTCGGCCGCCCGAACGGCTACACCTCGAAGGCGGCCTTCGCCGACAGCCGCATCCCGGTCGACCAGCTGGACGGCACGGCGCCCGACAGCACGGACCGCGGAGGCAGCGTCGAGGTGTTCGCCGACGAGGCCGGCGCGAAGGCTCGGATGGACCTCGTCCAGGCAGCTACTAAGGGGCTGGATCCCGAATACGACTATGTCGCGGGCCCGGTGCTGGTGCGGGTGTCGCATCTGCTGACGCCGGATCAAGCCAAGGAGTACGAGTCGGCGGTCCGATAGCGGACCGTTCTCGCTGCGGACCGCGGGCCCGTGCCGTCCCTCCCCCCTCGGCGGGGCGGGCCCGCCCCAGGACGCAGCGAAGGCGCCCCCCGAGCTCCGTGTGGAGCTCGGGGGGCGCTTTTTCGCGTTCGGGATCCCGAACGCGGTTTCTGGGGTCAGCTGGCCGGATCGACCGGCGGTGCCGCGGTGGGCGGCGCGGCCGGGGTACGCGGGGTGTGCTTCGCCAGCCAGCCGGCCACGAAGCTCAGGGCGCCGGTGACGAGGCCGCCGACCGCGCCGGTGGCCCAGTCCGGGACGGCGCCGTGGAACACGTACAGGCCCAGCTCCGTGGTCGCGATGCCGACGAGCGCCGCGGTGGTGCTGGCCGCCTTCACCTTGCTCTCGACGACGTTGAGCAGCTGGCCCTCGGCCTTCTGCACCCAGTTCGATGTCACGTTTCTGTCCTCCTTCTGGCTGGATCAGCCGCGGGCCACGATGTGGAAGTCGGTGTTCGACGAGAAGTTGACCTCCGCCAGCAGCGCCTTCGGGCACCGGAAGGTCGTGATGGCCGAGACACGCAGGGCGTCCGGCCCCGGCGACGGGTTGTTGCCCAGGCCGCCGGTCGTGTTGTCGCCCGGCACGTGGCCCTCGCCCCACCAGAACACGTCGCCGATCCACACCGGCTGACGGCCCGGGTAGATCGTGATCCGGGCGTCGTCGCCCCCGGCCAGATCCAGCGTGGCGAACCCGTTGCTCGGGATCGCCTTGCAGTCGACTCGCATCATGTCCTCGTCCTCTCCCTGCTCGGTCGGCGAGCCGTTCCCGCCGGGTGCCGGGTCGACGCCCGGCCAGTAGTCCGCGACCGCCGACACGTCGAACCCCGGGGCGACGTCACCGCGGTACTGCTTCGCCACTGCGCCGGCCGGGATCGTCGGGTCGTTGTCGTAGCGCGCGATCCACCAGTGCGGCTCGGCGACGCCTGCCGCGGCGAACGCGGCCCGGACCGTCGGCCATGCCGACCAGCTGCAGTACACGGTCGGGTCCGCCCCGGCGGCGCGGCGCATCCGCACCCAGCCGGGCGCTTCGTCGGGCCGCGCGTCGCCGGGCTCGACGTCGAGGACGTGCCCGCGGTTCGAGCTCGCCTTCTTGACGATCTCGACCTTGACCGCCCGCGGGAACCGCATCCAGTCGGCGTCCGTCCACGGCGCCAGGACGATCCGGTCGATGTAGCCGGCCACCATCAGGGCGTCGCCGGGGATGTTCGCGGCGGTCACGGCGTCGTACATGGTTCGGGTCACGTGTACCTCCGTCGGAGCGTGGTTCCGGTCGGCAGCACCGCCGACGGTGGCGGGTTCTGCGCGGGCGCGCAGGCCGCATCCCCGGCCGGGCCCTGGTCGACCCGGGTCCGGCCGTCGGAGAAGTCGTCGTAGGTCCTGCACTGGCCGTTGGGGTCCCGGTCGAAGTAGGCGCGGGTGACGCTGACGCCGTCCTTGCCGTCCGCCCCGGGGCTTCCTGCCGGCCCGCCGGGCCCGGCTGGACCAGCCGGACCCGTGGGGCCCGCCGGGCCAGTCTCGCCGGGCGCGCCCGCGGTACCAGCCGGGCCGGTCGGGCCCGCGGGCCCGATGCACTGCGTCTCGGTCGCCAGGCACGGTGGCGACTGACCGGGGGCGCCCGTCGGCCCCATCGGGCCGAGCGGGCCGGCCGGGCCGGTCGCGCCTGTAGGACCGGGCTGCTGCGGCGGCGCCACGATCGGCGTGCCGCCGAGCTGCTTCACCTGGTCGTACAGCTGCTGGCCGGACGCCGTCGCCGCGTCGATGCGCCCCTGCAGCGTGTGAATCGACACCCAGGACCACACGGCGAGGCCGAGCACGCCGAGGACGATCAGGGCTCCGGCGAAGTAGAGCAGCCGGTGCGACCGGTCGTCGCGGGCCTGCTCGGCGGCGGGCTGGACGAGCGTCCGGTCGATCGGGTCACCCGTCATGAGTCCTCCTCGTCCTCCAGCTCGCGCAGCTGCCGGAGCAGCTCCGCGCGCGCGTCGCGCCGATCGTCGTCGTCCTGGGCTTCGTCGTCCGCGCCGATCGCGCGGTCGATGACGCGCTGCGCCGCCGCCCGCCGCTCCCGCCGTGACCCGGTCTTGAGGGCGCGGTGTCCGAGGTAGACACCGCCGAGCGCCGTGATGATGGATGCGATGCCGGGAAGCAGCGATGCGAGGTCACCCACGTCCACCCCCTGTCTGTCCTATGTGGATGGCGTGATGAAGATGGCGGCCAGGAAGCTGCCGCCGAAGTTGGTGCGGAGCGTCTGGCTCGCACCGGTGGTTTGCGTCGCCTCCAGGAAAACCGTTGCCCCGGCAGCCAAGTTCACCAAGGCGGCCATGTTCGCCGTCGGACCTGCGGCGCCCTGCCCGGCGTTCGTGCCGCCCGCACCGACGGCGTTCGTGGACGACGTGGTGCCGTTGACGCAGATGTAGCCGCCCATGTTCGTCGCGAGGGTGGGCGAACCGATGGCCTGGTAGAAAACCTGCCCGTTGAGCAGGTAGATCCCCGCGTGCTGGATGGTGAGCTGGCCGGGCACCGACGCGGTCCACATGTTGTCGGTGTTGATCACCGCCGACTGGAAGTTCACGACGGTGTCCGCGTTATTCGGGATCGACTGCCCCGATGTCTGCTTGACGATCGCGCACGGCTTCTGCGTCGTGAACCCGGCGTTGTTGTACAGGTACAGGTTCGTCAGGTTCGACGCCAACGCGTTGAGATCCGTTGCGTGGACGATCTGGCCGTCCGTGAAGGACGGAATGGTCGGTGTGGGGATACCCATCGTTCTCCGTCCTCAGTAGACACACACGGTGGTCGAGCCGAGCACGCCCTTCGTGGCGTCCCCGAGAATCCACGGCTGCGACACGAACACCGGCGACAGCTCCAGCTCCGTTTTCCACGACGACGCGTCACCTGCCGCGTCGTGGTTGATCGCCTCGACGTAGTAGTCGCCGGAGATCGTGACCGCGCTGGTGCGACGCTTCACCGTGATCCGGGTGCCGATGTCCATCGACAGCACCGCGGTGAACAGCTTCGGGTTCGCCGCGGGGTTGAGCGTCATCTTCGAGACACGCGGGGGCACGCCGGTCCCGGCGGCGCCGGCCGGTTTCGCGTACCGCTGGACGTAGAACAGTCCGGCTTGGTTGACGTCCCAGTCGTTCTGCATCTGCAGCGTCTTCGAGAGGATCCTTTGCCCGTACGCGGTTTGGCTGGTCGCGTTCACGATCGCGGGGAGCTGGGTTCCGGAGCCGCCTGCGGTGAGGTCGGCTTCGGAGTAGACGTAGGTGGGGTCGTAGTCGTACTCCAGCTCCTCGTACGGCAGCTCTCCAGCGCCGCTGTTCTCCCCGAAGGTGAACTGCGAGGTCGACGAAGTTGTTGCGGTGTAGCGGGTTTCGCGGGAGTCCTGGTGCACGACCCCGGCGGCGTCGGTCCACACGAGGCCGTTCTCGGTGTCGGCGATCTCCTGCAGCACATCGAGCATCGACCGGCCACTGTAGGAGAAGTCGGTGGCCATCGACGTCACGCCGGTGTCCGTCACGACGTTGGTTGACCAGTACTTCGTGAGCAGTCGGAGGGCACGCGCGCCGGACTTCTCGCCGAGGTAACCGATCCCGCGCTTGTAATGCGCAGTCTGCTGAGCGGACGAAAGCGCGAAAGGATACGCAGCCATGTTCGCGATAGCAGCGGTCGAGATTGGGTCACCGAAGTTCGTCGTAACATCGATGTAGAAGTTATTCAGCGACATCGCCGGTGGCGTTGAGGCATAGGCGTGAACCGACGAAACAACACCATCGAGAGAGAACTGAGCGTTGTTACTTCCAAGGGCGACGAACGTCAGGTGATGCCACTTTCCATCAGCGAAGAAGGGTAGTCCAGAACTCGTCAGCCCTATAAAACCGAAATAGTACTGCACGGCGTTGTTTGGATCTGTGTACCTAATTGCTAGTACATTTGCGAAGGTATACCAGCCGATGTAGTTCTGAGGGCCGGTCACTTCGCCAACGGTCGACTCGCCGACCCGCATGGAGCCGCCCCCGAAATAAACCTGACCAGCTGACCACTTGATCCAGCATTCAAGGCTGAACGCTTGCGGGTTCATGGCGAAACCGCCCTGGCGAGTTCCCAGCCACGTAACTTGCGTGGAATCGCCGGATGTCACGGGGTCGGCATTTTGCTGCGACAAGGAGACAGCTCTTGAGCCGTCCAGGAATGTGTCTCCGCCGAACGTCACGCTGGCGGAGTTCGATCCGATCTGCTGGTACGCGATCGGCGGTTGTCCGCCTGCCGGAAGCTGCACGGAGGTGGGGAACGCATCATCGTTGTAGGGAATGAACACTCCGGGACCATCTGCGAGCACGGTGGAGGCGTAGGACTGGGAGATGATCGTGCGGGACAGCACGGACAGCGCGTCCACCGCCTCCAGCGGCCGCAAGCCCCGGAAGCCCTGGGAGTCCCACTGCTGCGGGTACCGCTCGATGTAGCCGGTATAGACCTCGTAGAACGTCGGCCCCGATGTCGTGAACGCTGACGCGGCCGGCGCGAATTCCAGCTGCATCGCGTCGACGAACACCGTCGTCGGCGTCGTCCCCGACGCCACCGACAGCTGCACGATCGCGTACCGCGTCGTCGGCGTCCCCGTCAGCGTCAGCCGCTGCCACGCCCCGGTCGTCGACGACGTCGACGACGCCAGCGGCGCCCCGGTCGGGAAGTTGTACAGCGACGCCGTGACGGTGTGCGAGGCCGGGACGAACACGTACAGGCTGAACGTCCACACCTGTCCCGGCACCGTCGCCGGAAGCGCCACCGCCGCCACATCCCCACCGGCGTTGTAGGTGATCGACACCGACTTCGCGCCGTCGAAATGCTGCGCCGTCGACGACACCAGCGTCGGCGACCCCGCGATCCCGAACCAGCCACCCAGGCCGCCCGACTCGAACGACGGATCGTAGTTCACCGTCGACCCGGTGATCATGTTCGTGGCGTTCAGCAGATTCCCGGCCGTGTTGAGCGTCGCGCCGTTCCACCACGCCGCGATCTGCGTACACCGGTACGGCAACAACGAATTCGCCCCGCTGTTCCACGGCGAGCTGGTGTTCACCGGGTTCAACCACTCCGCCGGATCCACCACATCCAGCGACGCCGTCCCCGCCTGCACCACGTCGAGCTCGTACTGCCGGCCGCGGGTCGTCGACCATCCGCGACAGGCCGGGTTGTTCCCGGCCGCTGTCGCGGGCAGCAACTGCACCCCGGAGTTCCCCGGGATGTTCGGCGGCCCCTGCGTGAAGTCCGCGGTGATGGACATCAGCGGATAGACCCGGCTCACGCGCTCACCACCAACCCGTTCGAGGAGTTCCGCAGGTCGTAGCGAAGAACGCCCTGCTGCAGCAGCTTCGCGACGTCACGCGGGTTCATCACGAACGTCAGCGACCCGAACAGCCCTTCACGGCCACCGCCCGGTCGAACACCCATCGCCGACGTGGACATCGACCCTTCGAGCGCCAACGGCAGACTCAGGCCGGCCGTCTGGTGCGCGTCGAGGACCTTCCGGGTCATCGCCTGCACCGCGGACACCGCGAGCGGGGTGTTCGCGTGGATGCCGTTCGCGAGGCCCTCGACGAGGAACCCGCCGACCTCGTGCGTCAGCGTGGACGGGGAGGCGATGCCCATCGCCGACTTGATGCCGTCGACGACGCCGTGCGCCCACGACTGGACCTGCCGGCCGAGCCAGCCGATCATCGACGTGATCCCGTTCCACAGCCCGCGAAGCAGGTCCGCACCGGCGTTGTAGAGCCAGCTCGCTGCGCCGGACAGCCAGCTCTTCACCTTCCCGGGGAGCTCGGTGAAGAACTGGATCGTGTTGTTGAAGCCGTTCTTGATGCCGTTCCACAGCCCGACGAGCAAGTGCCAGCCGGAGTCGACCAGCCAGTTTCCGGCTTCGCTGAGCCAGGTCTTCACGTTGTGCGGCAGATCGTGGAAGAACTGGACGATGTTCGTCCACCCGTTCTTGATCCCGTTCCAGAGGCCGATGAGCAGATCGCGGCCGGTGTTGACCAGCCACGTCGTGATGCCCACGAAGAAGTCGGCGATGTTGCCCGGGAGGTCGTGGAAGAACTTGACCGTGGCTGTCCAGGCGGTTTTGAGACCGCGGGTGAAGGCATTCCAGCCGTCGATGGCCAGCTTGATCAGGGTCCCGGCCAGGAACCCCATGGCGTAGCCGATCTCGTGCGGCAGGTTGCGGAACCACGCAATCGTTGCGTTCCAGGCGTTCTTGAGGCCGCGGGTGAACCAGTCCCACGCGTCCTTCGCCAGCTGGCCCAGTTTCGCGCCGAGTCCGGAGAGGACATCCCAGAGCTTCCCCGGCAGGCCCTTGACGAATCCGACGATGTCGGTGATCCGGTCCGACGTCCACTTCCACGCCGCATTCCAGATGGTGGCGAAGAAGTCGCCGATCTGCGACAGGTGGGTGAACAGCTCCACAAGCCCGAACACCAGCAGCGCGATCGCCGCGACGACCGCGATCACGATCCAGGTCAGGGGGTCGGCGAGGATCGCTGCGGTGAAGTTCCACGCCGCGACCGCGGCGGCGGCGAACGCGATCGTCACCGCACCACCGATCACGATCGCGAGGGCCTCAGCCGCGACCTTGTGGTCCGCGAGGAACTTCGCCCCGATCGCGATCTTGTCCACCAGCCACGACATCGCCGGGAGCAGCTTCTCCCCGACGCTGATGGCCAGCGCGCCGAGCCCGTCCTTCGCCTCGGACACCTTCTGGTTGAACGTGCCCTGGATGTCGGCCCAGCCCTTGACGTGGTTTCCGGCCTCTGTGGCCGCGCCGGCCACCGTGTGGACGGCGTTGTTCGTCGTCTCGGCATTTTCGCCGGTAAGCATGAGCGCCACGTTGAGGCCGGTGGCGTCGCCGGTCGCCTTCGCCAGCGCGGCCCCGTAGGACTGCATCACCTGACCGCCGGTCATCTGCTCGTTGCCGATGACGTGCGTGCTGGCCGCGAGGGTGGCGAACGCGGCGGCCTGGTGCGCGGCGATCGGGTCCATCGCCTTCGCCTGCTTGTTGTACGCCGCCTGGGAAATCGAGCCGTCGATCAACTTCTGGCCGAGCGCCTGGACGTCCTTCGGCAGCGTCCGCAGCGCCGACCCCAGGTCCAAGATGACCTTCGAGGCGCCCGGGCCCATCGACTGCCTGATCCGGTTCGAGATCTCCTGCAGCGTCCCCGAAAGCCCCTTACTGGACAGGTCGTCAGCGAGGTTCTGCGCCGAAATCCCCATCAGGGCAAGCTCTTTCGTCTGCACCTGGGTCGGGTTCTGCATGTGCCGGATCACATCGGCGAGGTTCTGCGCGGACTGCTGAGCGCTCATGCCGTGCACGGTCATCGAGGCGAGATCGCCGAGGATGTCGTCGAGGGAGACGTGCGCGGCCGACGCGACCGGCAGCACCGACGCCATCGACGCGGACAGCTCCTCGAACGTCGTCTTGCCCGCGGACGTGGCGGCCACGAGCTTCGAGGTGACCGCGGCGGCGTCTTCGCCCTGGAGGTGGTAATCGACCAGCACCGACGTCACCGCGTCGGCCACGGTCTTCAGCTCGGCGTTCTCGGCCTTCGCTCCCTCGGCCGCGGCCCGCAGCACCTGCAGGCCCTCCGCGCCGTGCCGCCCGCCGCTCTCGATGGTGTACATCGCCTTCGAGAGGTCCTCGGCGGAGTAGCCGACCTCACCGGCCATCGACAGGATGCCCTGGCGGACCATCTCGAGGTTCGAGTGGATCTCGCCCGCGGAGGTGACCAGCCGGTTCGTCGAGCTCTCGAAGTCGCCGGCCATCTTGACCGTGGCCACCCCGACGACCGCGGCCGCGGCGCCGACCAGCATCAGCGGCTTCTGCGCCGCCGCCATCTTCGCGCCGAACCCGGCGTCCGTCTCCGCCGCGACCTTCGTCATCGTGGCGCCGAGCGCCTCCGTCGACGCGATCGCCTTCGCCTCGGCGACCTCCATGTCGTAGGCCAGCTTCTGCGTCGACGCCGCCATCCTGGTCTGCGCCAGGTAGTACTGCTCCGCGGTCCGGTCCGCCTGGACGCCGAGGGCGCGCATCGACGCGAGGATCTCCTCGTTCGAGGCGGTGACCTTCGCGGCCTCTTCGGTCGTCGCGACCGCGAGCCGATCGATGCTGGCGGCCGCCTCGGTCGTGCTGACCGTGATCTGTTCCCCAGCAGCGCCCATTTCGGCGCCGAGCGCCGCGGCCTGCTCACCGGCGCGGGCGAACTCGGCGGAGTACTCGCCGATGCCGGCCGTCAGCTCGACGACGACGGGCGGGATGAACTCAGCCACCGTGGCCTCCCCTCACGCGAAGATCCCGGACCAGGCGGCGATGAACGTGGCGTGGACCTTGGGGATGGCCTCTTCGGCGCCGGGCGTGACGTACGGGCGCGTCGGGAGCCGGACCGTCCGGTTGCGGCCGCAGACGCCGCCGAGCTCCTGGATCCGGCTGTACACGGCGGTGGGGCCGACCGCGCCGGCGTAGCGGCCGTCACCGCCGACCGGGCCCCGCAGCGCCATCGACCGCATCAGGTTCCCTGTGATCAGCGACGGGGGCTGCCCGGGGGCGGCGGGGGTGGGGGTGCCTTTCTGGTGGCTACTCTTGCGCAGCTGCTCCTTGATCGACGTCTCGATGAGGCCGAGCCCGGTCACCGTGGCGACGCGGGTCAGCTCGTCGGCGCGGCCGATCGAGGCGACGAGGGAGGCCCGGAGCTCGTCGAGCCCGGTGACGCGCAGCACGACGGGCACCGGGCCACCCCCTTCACCGGCTGCTCTTCTTCATCTCGGCTTCGGCGATGCGATCTGCCTCGGCGGCGATGAGCGGGACCCGGTCCCGCGTGTTGAGCGGCAACGCGCGGACGCGGTCGGGTTCGAGGCCGAACCGTTCCAGCCACCAGAAATCGGAGAACGCCGAATCCCACAGCCGTTTCTCGACGGTGTCGGGCTCGGGGATCTCCTGGCCGTTCCATGCGCCCGAGAGACGCGCCCTTACGCGCTCTCGGGCCCAGAAGGGGACTCCGGGTCCGCGTGCTGATCGGGCGACGGCTTCTGCGGCATCAGGACCCGTTGCGCCACCTTCAGTTCCTCTTCGATCAGGACGACGTCGGAGGCGAGCAGTTCGTCCATGATGGTGTAGTCCACCGACGGCAGCACCCAGGACCGCGGGGTGCCGTCGTCCGCCGGGTCCGGCTCGTACGGCAGCGACCACGCCGTGATCATGATCCCGGCCATGATCTTCACGGCCCGCAGGCCCGCGTCCATCGTCGCGTCCGGGTCGTTGACGTCGATCTTGCCGTTCTTGCCGCCGTTGAGCTGCCGGATCAGCGCGTCGCGGTCCTTGCCGCGCAGGAAGTTCGGGTCCTTCAGCTCGACCCAGCCACCCGAAGGCAGTTCCAACCGTTTCTGTGCCATGTGGACTACTCCAATCCCGTCATCGAAGGGTGAAAACCGTTGCAGGGTCAGTAGGTCTGCGGGGGAACCGCGTTGGCGAGGGTGTAGGCGATCGGCGAGATGCCGCCCGACACACCGGCGTCGGTCGTGGTGGGGATGCCCTGGAACTCGGTGTCCCACATGATCGCGTCCTTGCCGCCGTCGAGTTTCGAGGCGGTGATCGCGCACGACTGGTGGTTGATGGTGTGCTTGATGTCCCCGGCCCCGGCGACGCCGTTGTCGAGCACCAGCTGCATTTGCGGCTGCGTGTTGTTGATCATGTAGAGGAACGCCTGCTCCGCCGACGTCGACGTCGTGAACGACGAGGTGACCGCGATGAACTTCGCCTTCCCGGTCACATCGACCTCGCCCCGCTGGATGATCAGCGGATTCTGCGAGTTCTGGCCGGTGTACATCGGATCGAGCTTCCGCTTGATCGAGATCTCGCCGTCCGTCGCCACCGACACCAGCGTGCCCCCCGAGGCCGGGCCCGCCACGCCCATGGTCACCCGCCACGCCGCGATCGGCGGCACCGTCGACGGCGCCGCCGTCGGCGCCGCGCCGGCGATCTGCGACGGCCAGCTGCTGCCCTTCGCCTCGTAGGTGAACAGCGCCGTCTCCGCGTTCCACTTCAGCGTCAAGTCCGATAGGCACGCCGATGGGAGCACCCGCGCGCCCGTACCCGTAGGCGTACCGCTGAAGTGCGTGAGGGTGTGCGTGACGGGCTGGCCGTTGCCGCCGTTGTAGACGGAGAACTTCGAGTTGAACGGCGCGGTCACCGGCTGCACCGTCGCGCCGGAGGTGTGCGCCTTCGCGACCGGCGCGGTGATCGTGACGTTCAGGGACACGACCGACAGCACCGTCACCAGCTCGAGCGACGCGGCGGTGTCGATGGCCAGCACGGTGCCGGGCACGATGCCGGTCGCCGAGGTCACCGGGACGACCGTGGTGGTCCCGGCGACGAGGGCGCCGGTCGTGGTGGTCGACGACCCGGCGTTGGTGCCGCCGGTGTAGGCGACGTCGCCCAAAATGTTGCGGAGCAGGAACCCGATGGTGTCGCCGTAGACGTTCCCGGACATCGTGAAGTCGGTCTTGATGACGCCGGCCTGCTTGCCGCGCGTCCCGACCATCGACCCGGTCCACGCGGTGTCGTCGAGCCAGACCGGCTTGTCTTCCCACTCGAACTTGTCGCACGCGATGGTGGTGGTCATCGCGACCGGCGTGCCGGGCGCGGACTCGACGGCGATGCCGACGAACTGCTTGGCGGAGGCGAAGGTGCCGACGGCAGCGGGCATGGTCAGTTCTCCTTGATCCAGCGGCCGTCAGCCGGCGGTCCGGCGGGCCAGTCGTAGGTTTCGCCGGGCTCGGCGACGAACGAGGGCGGGCTCATGTAGGTCTGCGCGTACGGGCCGGTGAACCGGTATCGGCCCGGCTCCAGGGCGGCGGGCGGGTCCGGCGTCGGCTCGGCGTCGGGGGCCGAGTCGGCGCCGGACGTCTCGACGGGCGCCGCGGTCTCTTCCGGCGGCGGGGCGTCGGCGGCCGGTTCCGGGCTGGTGTTCTTCGCGGGCATCGCGCGCTCCTTCATGCCTGGACGTACTCGACAGCGATGGTCTTGATCAGCAGATAGCCCTTGGTGATCCCGGCTTTCGCCTCGGCCTGCGCCAGGTCCCATTCGAGGAGCTCGCCCTCGCCGATCTGGAAGCCGAGGTTCTCGAAGCCGCCGCTGCCGCACGCAGGGTCGGCGTGGATCTTCGCGATCATGGCGTCGCGGAGGGCGTAGGCGTCGTCCTGCGCGTCCTCCCCGAACGGCGCGGAGGAGATCAGGAAGCAGTGCAGCTCGACGCGGTGCTCGACCCGTTTCCAGCCCTTCACCGCCGGGCTGGCCACGCGCCGCTCGGCGCCGCCAGGCAGCTGCACCACCAGCTGGCTCCCCGACGGAGTGCCGGTCGCCATGCCGAGGTAGTAGTCAGCGCCGACGTCGTCCTTCGCGAACGCTTTGCGGACCACGCCGAGCCCGGCCACCTGCGGAGTCCGGTAGGTGCGGGTGTCCGCGTCGTAGGCGCCACCGAAGTAGGTGCACAGTCCGTTCAGGACGCTGCTAGCGGACACGGTTGTAGTCCTGCAGCAGCCGGATCGCTTCGGTCACCAGGCCCGAGCCGTCCTTGCGGGAGTCGTCCGCGCGGATCGACGGCGACACCCGCGAATCCGGGAAGCTGTCGCCGACGCCCTCGTCCGGGCGCATCAGCAGCGCCATCGTGTAGAAGATGACCGCCTGCCGCACCGTCGTCGGCAGGTTCGAGACGCTGATCGCCGCCGCGGTTGGGTTGTGCGCCTTCGCGAACACGCCGACGATCGGGACGGTCGTCGACCCGGCCACGTACGAGGGTGCGACGGTGACGGCTTCCTCGACGCCGGGATCCCACACCCGCAGCACGGTGCCGGCGACGATCCCGGTCGGGTCGGTCACCGTGAACGAGGCGTCCCCGGCCGCCACCGCGGTGGCGAGCAGCGTGGCGACGAACCCGGCGACGTAGGTCCAGCGGGCGTAGATCTCCCCGGAGGTGACCGGCGCCCCGAACTGCAGCGCGTTCATCGCCGGGGCCGCGGCGCCGGCGGGGTAGCCGACGATCTGGACGCCGTCCTCGATCCACAGGTTCGACAGGTCGGTGAGCGCGGTGAGGGAGTCCGGCGAGGGCCCGATCGCCAGGCCGGTGAGGGCGGTGACCGGGGAGTGGTCGGCGTGGTGGGAGATCCGCCCGGCCCGGGAGATCCGGAGCCGGACATTGTCGACCTGGACGTGCGCGCAGATCGAGCCGCCGGGAGTGCCCATCGCGCACTGGTCATCGGCCCACTGGGACGCGGTGAGCAGCATGTTGTTCAGCTGCGCGTCCTGGTCCGCCGCGACGACGTCGCCGGGGCGGAGGTTGGTGAGCGGGATGAAGGTGGGGTACGCCTTGAAGCTGGCGGGCGTGACGTAGGGCTGGGTGAGCACGGCGCACCTCCCTTCTGTGGTGGGTCAGCGGTCCCAGACGCCGTGCTCGCACGAGGCGTTGTTCGTGTCGGAGCTGGGCCAGCCGTCGGGCCAGCAGACGGCGCACAGCTCGCCATCCTCGACGTCGGGTGCCTGGTCGGCGTCCGGCGCGACGTCGGGCTGCTCGGCCTCGTCCGGCGACGGGGTCGCCGGCGGGAAGTCGGCGTCGAGCAGCCGCGCCACCAGCTCCGGCTTCGTGCCGGTCTTCGGCAGCGGCGGCGTCCGCTCGCCGAGCTCGGCCTGCAGGTCCACCACCGTCATCTGCTCGTACAGGGCCTGCGCCTCTTCGCGGTTCGACTCGGCCATCGTCACTGCTCCTTCGCGCATTCGCGGCCGCAGCGGCCGCACGTCTTGAAGTGGGACCCGAACCCGCACTCGCAGCGGTAGCCGCCGCGCACCGTCCCGGCGGCGAGGTTCGGGGCGAAACCGCCGGCGGCGCGCAGCATCCGCGCGTCGGCCGGGCGCATGGTGTAGACGCCGTCACGGGAGTGGTACCGGCGCCCGTTGACCTCGACTTGGCGGGCGGCGCCGTCCGGCGCGCAGACGCGGACGCCGTCCATCAGCCCGGCACCGTGTTGCCCGCGGTCTTCATCGCCGTCACCAGCAGCGCGCCGAGCGCCGCCTCGGTGCCCGGCGCGACCGCGGCGATCACGTCGCACGCGCCGACGAAGACGTAGTTGTCGCCGGTGACGCCCTTGAGCGCGGCCAGCTGCGCCGCGGTCAGCGTCGACCCGTAGTAGGTGTTCAGCACGGCCATCACCGCGGCCACTCCGGCGCCGGTGAGCTTGTCCCCCAGGGTCGCGACGGTCAGCCGTCCGGCGACCGTCTCGGTCTGGAAGCGGGAGCCGTGCGTGAGCGGGGACGCGAGGACGACAGGGTCTTTCGCCATGATCATGCTCCAAGGTGGACGGTCGCGAGGACCTCGGCGGCAGCGGTGACGAGGCGCTGCCGCCGAGGAGCGCGGCAAAAGGGACCCAGACGGCGACGCGTTGGCGCGCTAAGGGAACGCGCCGCCGCCCGGGGTTTCCCTCCGGGGAGAGGGTCAGAGGATGTTGCTGATCAGCCCGGACCAGCCCGGGGCGTAATGCACGAGCGCGTTGTACATGTACGTGCTCTGGTCGTACGTGAACTGCACGACCGGCCAGTCGACCGCCATGTAGTCCTGCGGGCCGATGACCGCGGCGGTCGCGTTGACCTCCGAGTCCGGGACCGGGAGCGTCCGCGAGCGGATCAGGGCGTTGCCCTGCGGCATGTACGGGTGCACGTCCAGGTTGACCATCTTCTTGGTCACCTGGTTCTCGATGCCGGTGATGCTGGTGCCGAGGAAGTGGCCGTGGCCGTCGCCGTTGAGGTTGAGCCGGTAGTTCGCCGACGACGCGGTCTTGAGGAGGTCGCCGACCTCCTTCATCACGCTGGCGTCGCACAGGACGTCGTCCGGGTCGGCCTTCACGCTCTGGTAGAGCGACAGGAACGCGGCCTGGAACTCGGCGCCCGGGTTCACCGTGGAGAGGGCGGCGTTGAGGCGCTTGAAGTAGCCGGTCTGGTTCGGGTCGGCCTGGACGGTGAGGAACCCGTCGTAGGCCGCGGCCGACGCGGAGGTGTTCGTCGCACCCGGGTTGACCGCGCCGGTGTTCGACGGCGGCGCCGTGATGGTGATCGTGTTGCCGACGAACTGGGTCTGGAACGTCGCCGTGCCCACCGCGCCGCCCGCCTGGGAGACGTACAGGTTGTACACGCCGAGCGACCCGGCCGGCTCCGTGGTGACGTTGACGGTGATCGTCGACGTGGCACCTGTGGTGACCTGGGACGGGTTGTTCGACACCGCGGTCTCACCGAAGCCGGTCTTCGCGGTGACCACGATCGCGTACGTGCCGGCCGCGATGGTCCCGCCCGTCGTCGCGGTCGAGGAGCTGATGACGGGGGCGGAGACGGCGCCGACGAAGCCGGTGTCGGTGCCACGGCCGTAGAGCAGCGAGCGCTCTTCGGCGCCGAACGTTGCCCACAGCAGCGCCGTCTGGGACAGGCTGCGGATGTCCTGGAAGCCCTGCCCGGCGAACTGCGCGGACCAGTTCACCTGGTCCGACAGGCTCTGTTCCTTGTAGATCACGGACTTGTTGTCCGAGGCGTAGGCGATCTTCGCGCCGCGGCGCAGCGCCAGCGACCCGAACGACGTCTGCACCGTGTCGCTGTTCATGAACGCCGACTGGTCGGCGACACCGCCGACACCGGAGTTCGACCAGCCGGTGATCCGCTTGAACTGCCTGGCGGTGCCCTGCCCCTTCTCCCGCGGGATCACGTTGCGCAGCGGCGTGAGCCGCGGCACGAGCAGCTTCGCCGGCGCCTCCAGGTCGTAGGGCACCAGGCCGGTGGCGTTCGGGTTGGTGAGCGTCCAGTCCTTGGCCAGGTCGGCCTCGACGGCCTTGAGGGCGTCGAGTTCGCCCTGGATCGAGGCGAGCACCTCGGAGGGGACGGACTTGGTGATGTTCGCGATGTGCTCGGCGGTGGCGTTCGCGGCGCGGGCGCCCTTGACGATCGTCTTCGTGCTCGGGTCGAAGATGTCGTGCTCCGCGCCGGTGTGGGACTTGGCGAGGGTGGCCTTGTAGTCCTCGAACCGGGTCGCGACTTCGGTCGCCGTGGTGGCGTCGGAGAACATCTCCGTGGGGGAGGGAACTGCGGTCGGCATCGGGATTTTCCTTTGCTCTAGGACGCGTCGAGCGCGGCGGCCATTTCGAGGTAGCCCTGCCGGGCCTTCAGGTCGGTGGTCGCGTCGGCCATGCGTCGGTAGTGGGCTGCCTTCTCCAGAGCGGCGTCCTTGGACGCGGCTTTCTGGGTGTCCTGCGCGGTGCGCGTCAGAACGGGTCCACCGGGCGCGGGAAGTGCCTTCACCTTCGCCAGTTCGGCCTCCAGCGCCTTCATGCGCTCTTCGGAAGCCCGTGTGGCCTCTGTGACTGCTGCCTTCACCAGGGCGGTGAGGTCATCCGCGCCCACGGTCTTCTCGACCGCGGGCGCGGAGGTCTTCGTGGTGTCCGGGAGGTCGGCGAGCCCGATGGTGACCATCGCGTCGCCCTCGAGATCCTCCTCGGCCTCCATCATCATGAACCACTTGAGCGCCCGGACTGCGCACAGCAGTTCGTCGATGTCGCAGGCGTCGGAAAGGTTGCCGGCGGCGAGCGACTCGGCTTCGGAGACGATGATCCGGCCGATGATCGCGATGGCGTCCTGCGCCGACGCGATGTCCTCTTCGGACGTCGACTTCGTCAGGTTCGGGAGCAGGGCCTTCAGCTCGGCGGCGGCCGCGGCGGCCGCGGTCGTGTCCGGCTCTGCCGCCTGCTCAGTCTCGTCGGGACCCTCATTTGAGGGAATCTCGGCCGCCCGGTCCTGCTCGTCGGCGGCCGGCTGCTCGGAGAGTTCGACGAACTCCTCGGTCTTCACGAGGCCGTGCTCGCGGTCGAACGCGGACGCCTTCACCGTCATGCCCGGCTTCGCCGCCTTCGCCAGGCTGAGCATCGCCGTCGGATTGCACGGCCGGTCCACCAGCGACACCTCCACGATGTCGCCGCCGACGATCCGGCCACCCGGCGCCGCCGCGTCCTTCACCACCCGCGGGTTCGAGATCCCGATGGAGTAGCCCTTCAGGACCTTCTTCTCCACCTTCTCGGCCGAGCCCTTGTCGACGACCAGCGCGGTGACCATCCACGAGTCGCCGGACTGCTCCAGCTCGGTGCCGACGCCCGCGGCGATCGACGAGTGCTGCTCGCGGATGTTCGCCCCGGTCGAGAACCAGGTCGGCATGGCCTTGCCCAGCCACGCCGGGTCGCAGATCTGCTGGTCGAGGTCGAGGTCCGGGCCGGTGGCCTTGCCGACGACCACGAGGTCGCCGTCCTCGTTCCGCTCGGCCTTGACGATCTCGGCGTAGACCGTGGTGGTCGTGGTCATGATGCTGCTCCTGTCGGGTTCAGCTCGTCGGCGAGCGTCGGCCAAGCGATGTCGGCGATCGATTGCACGTCCGGGGCGAGCGCGCACCGGCACCGCGGATGCCCCGGCGGCCCAGACGCCCCGCTCGGGAAGGACTGGCCAATCGACACCGGCCCGGCGTCCTCGTTCTCCATGCACGCGGGGCACACCCGCTGGTCCGCGGCGGTCATCCACGTGTTCGCGGTGATCCCGGCGTTGAGGTACCGGCCCTGCGTCGCGAAGTTGATCGCCCGCGACGTCTCGGTCTCCGCGACCAGCGACGCCCACTTCGAGTCCGCCAGGACCTCGTCGAGGCCGCGCGCGATGGTGTCCGGCGCCAGGCCGCCGGTGATGCCGTCGGCGAGGATCTCCGCGAGCGCGTCGAGACGGCCGGCCAGCACCGAGTTGATCGTCACCCCGGCCTGCTCGAGCAGCCGGTCGAGGCCGCCGTCGAGGAGGGCTCGTGCGGCGTCGGTGTCGCCCGGTGTCCACCCGGCCCAGTCGATCTTCAGTCCGGCCGCGGCGTGCCCGGCCGCCTGGACCGGCAGCGCCACTCCGGTGGCCTCGGCCGTAGACACGATGGCGTCCCGCAGGACCCACACCGCGGACCGGTCGCCGACGTAGTGGCCGTCGGTCCAGATGCCGTGCAGCACCTCGGTCAGGACGTTGCGCAGCGCCGGAGGCACGCCCTGGGTGGAGAGCCAGATCCGGGCGTCGGCGATGTTCGCCGGGTTCGACCGGTCGTCCGTCGTGGACTTGGCGAGGCCGCGGGCAGTGGCCCAGGCGTCGGCGAGCGCCTGGGTGTCAGTCGCTCCACGCAAATCCCGGGACAGGCGTACTGCCCAGTAGGCCGCGGTTTCCTCGTCCTTCGTCCACCCGGCCCAGGTCTGGCCGGTTCGGGCTTTTGGGCCGCCACCACCTGCCTTCGTCAGCGCAGCGACTTCGGCCGGAGTGTGGTGCTTCCACTGGAACTCGCGGGCGCGGGGCCCCTTGGCGGTGAAGCGCCGGTAGGCGGCCTTCTCGGCTTCCTTCGCCGCGCCGGCCGCCGCCGGGGCGGTCTCTTCACCGTCCTCGGTGTCCTGCTCGTCGTCCGCTTCCAGCTTGTCGCCGGGCTCTCCCGGCGCGTCCGGCGCCTTGGTCGGCGGCTGGATCACCACCCCCGCGGGCTCCAGCTTCGAAGCGCCGTCGAGGAACACGATCCCGCCGCGGCTGCTGACGATCATCGGCATGTCCGCCTCGGGGAACGAGTACCGCGGACGCCCCAGCTCGTCCCGCCACTCGTTCAGCGTCATCCCCGCACCGTCCACACGGGCCCGGTTCAGGGTGTCCGCCGACGCCTCGTCCTCCTGGTCCAGGCCGAGCCACTTGAACTCCAGCTCGGCCGGCATCGCCAGATGCGTCCGAGAGATGTCCGAGATGATCCCGGCCATCCACTCCAGGTCCGGGCGGGTGCCCTTGCGCTGCTGCGCGGCCTCCTGGCCCTCGTGGTAGCCGGAGGAGCCGAGGCCCTTCGCCTCGGTGAACCCCAGCTCCGCGATGGACATGTCGAAGTGCGCCACCACGAGCTTGAGCAGGTGCAGGTCGTAGTCGGGCTTGTACTTCTCGTCCGCGCCGTTGCGGCCCTCGACCGGCTCGACACCCGGCGGCAGCATCCGGAACCGCTGCCGCTCGTCGGTCTGGCCGGCGTAGATGTCGTTGAAGAACCGCTCGTACTCCAGCGTCTGCTGCGGGGTCCAGCCGGACGAGCCGTCGTTCTTCATCCAGCCGGCGGGCATGACGCCGTCGGTGTACTCGGCGCGCATCCACGCCATGCGCTTCATCCACAGGTCGACGTCCGTCAGGGACTGCTCGACGGCGGACAGCCCGTACGGCGAGAAGGTACGCACCTCGCGGCGCAGGTAGATCAGTTGGTCCGCGTCGTAGCCGCCGGTCAGCTGGGTGCCGTCGTCGTCGGTGTCGGTGTCGGCCGTGTACTCCCCGCGCGGGAAGCCGTACAGGATCTGCTGGTACGCCGGGTACGGGGGCAGCGGCCGGCCGCCGCGGTTGTCGAGCAGCGGCTTGATCGTCGACCCGTCGAGCACCTCCAGCGAGTACAGGTCCCCGCCGAGGGTGTACCGCGGGTAGATCGCCAGCGCGTCCAGGACGAGGTGCTCCTCGAGGGCCTGCATCATCCACGCGCCGAAGTCGTAGCCGTTGCCCTTGTCGGGCTTCTTCCAGAACGCGGTGATCCGGGCGCGCTCCGGTGCTAGCCGGGCCTGCAGGTCCTGCTCGATGTCCGCGCGGGACTTGCCGGGCGCGTCGCGCTGCGCGGCCTCGACGGCGTCCTGGGACACCGAGATGTCCCACTTGAGCGAGACGATCTCGTTCTTGCGGATCCGGATGCAGTCCCGGATCACGCCGATGTTCGACGCGCGGCGCAGCACCTGCCATGGCACCAACCGTGTGCTGGTGCCGGGGAGGTTCCAGGAGACCGGGTACTCGTAGATCCGCGGCTCCGCGCGGCCCGTGTCGGCGCGCACCGGGTCCAGCGGCGACGGGTACAGCGGCGTTCCGGGCCCGAATGCGTACGGAAAGGTGTCGCGCGGCATCGGGGTCTGCTCGCCGAGGTGCTGCAGCTGCTGCTGGGTGGCCACGGCGACTTGCGCCGCCATGTCCCGCACCCCGCCGGCGAGGTTGCCGGTCAGGCCGGCCGGGAGGCTCTTCTCGACGGAGAGCGGCCGCGCGGCGACGCGGCGCGTCACGGTGCGCGGGATGATCCGGCCGGGACGTCGTGCGGGCATCAGCGTCCCCCTGTCTGTGCGGTCTTGGTGGCCTTGAGCCAGTCGAGTGCGTCACCGGCGCCGCCGTGCGGTCGGTAGAAGGCCAGCAGCAGCGCGTCGGCCTGGTCCGGCGAGCGGCCGAGCCGCTTCTTCGTGTCGGGCTTGGGTTCGACGACGATCCGGCCCGACGAGTCGAGGGTGTATTTCGGGGCGGCCAGCTGCGCGAACAGCTTGTCGCGGCGCTGCTCGTCGAGGCCGGAGAAGTCGATCCCGCGGTCCTCGGTCAGGCGCCGGCCGACCTCCCACCAGATCTGGGAGCGCAGCCGCGCGTACTTCTCCGGGTGGTCACTGGTCTCCGACACGTTCACGCCGATCACCGAGCAGTCCAGCTTCCCCTGCCCCTTCAGCTCGACGAGGCGCCCGTGGACGCCCCAGCCGATCCCGATCACGTCGAGCTTCACCGACGTGGCCCCGGTCTCCTCGACCGCGCGCAGGACGTGGCCGACCGCGACCATCGCGTCCGTCGTCCGCAGCGACCACGTCCGGCCGACGACCATCCCGCGGCGCTCCTGGATCACCGTCTCGTCCCCGCCGGCGCCGAGGTCGACGCCGAGCTCGACGGGCAGTAGTTCGGCATCGGTCCGCGGGATCGGCTCCGGCGCGGAACAGGCCTTGAGCGAGCTGTAGCGGACGACGCCGTCGTCGGAGTCGAGCGGGAACTCTCCGAGCACCTTCGCGGAGTAGATCGGGGAGTCCTCGCCGAACTCGCGGCGCATGTCCTCCACGTAGGACGGTCCGACCAGGACCTCGCGCAGCTCGTCGGGCACCCACTCGCCGGTGAAGTTCGGGGTGTCGAACGCGCTGATCTTGATGACGTTCCAGCGGTCCGACGCGCACACCCGCGCGAACTCGCTGTTCGGGTCGTCGGGGTTGCCGATCGCGAGGATCCGGCAGTGCTCGCCGGTGGTCAGCGCGCGGGCGGCGGTCCAGAACTGCTTCACCACGCCGCACGCCTCGTCGATGATGACGAGGACGTAGCGGGCGTGGATGCCCTGGAAGGCGTGCGGGTTGTAGTCGGACGGCTTGCGGCCGAAGGCGAGCAGCTGCTTGCCGATCTTCCACTCGGTTTCGTTGATCCGGCCGCGGAACGGTTCGCCGCGGGCTTCGGCGGTCGACGCCGCGTTGTTGATCTCCGACCAGAGGATCGCCTTCACCTGGTCGCCGGTCGGCGCGGTCGTGACGACCCGGGCCGTGCCGGGCGGGTGGGTCTCCATCCACCACGCCGCCGCCCGGCTGGCCATCCGCGACTTCCCCGGGCCGTGGCACGCCTGCACCGCGGTGAACCGGTTGTCCCGGATGGAGTCGAGCGCCTGCACCTGCATCGACCACAGGTGCTCACCGAGCCGCTCCCGCGTCCACTCTCCGCCGTCCCGGGCGAGCCGACGCGCGGTGTTCGCGGCGCGCAGCTGCTCGACCGCGGACAGGCCGGCCGCTACGTCAGCTCGCGACCAGGCGGAGGTGGCGTTCGAGGACATCGGGCGCCGCCTCCCGCTGCTCGTCGGTGAGGCCCAGCTCGTCGAACACGGCCAGCACCAGCTGCGCGACGAGCGCGCCCTGCCGCTCGGCCAGCTCGACCTGCCGGGTGGCGAGGCCGGCGGCGACGGCCTTCGCGGCGAAGTTCGCGCACCGGTCGCGCTCCTTGGCCTCGAGGTCGGCCAGGCCGCGGATCTGCTCACCGGTGGCGTAGATCCCGCCGTCCTTCGAGCTGTCGTAGGTGTGGCCGACCAGCGCGGCGACCCCGCCGACGGAGAAGATCCGGCGCAGGTCCGCGCGCGCGGCCTGCGTCGCGGCCCGTTCCGGCCGTTCCTCGTCGTCCCAACCGTCCGGCTCGTCCTCGACGAGCAGCAGCTCGGCCTCGTGCGCGGTCTTCAGCCGCTCGGCCGCGTCGTACGCCTCCTCGAGGAGCCGCGCGTACCGCTCGGCCCGCGCCGCGGACTGCGAAACCAGCTTGAGCAGGACCTCGCCAGGGTCGACGTTGGTGTCGCCGAGTCCCCAGTTCTCCAGCTCGGCCCGCACGGCGGCCTTGGCCGCGACCTGCGGGGCACGGCCGCCGTGGACGGTGCAGACCGTGCCGCCCCTGATCGCCGAGTTCTTGCACGGCTGGCCGGTGCTGGTGCTGCGGCCGGCGCAGGGACGCTTCTCCGGGCGGCCGGGCTTCCTGGGCATCGTCAGCCGCCAGCCAGCAGCGCGCCGAACGCGGACGCGCCGAGGTCCCGCACCGGCGGCGGCTCCTCGATCGGCGTGAGCTCGACGTGCTGGTAGTCCGGGCCGTCCGTCGTGCCGTCGTCCTGACGGGCGGGGTGGGAGACGTCGGCGACGGTGTAGAGCTGGTCGCCGGCGCGGACAGTCTGGCCGGGCTGCAGCGGCGCGTCGAGGCGGGCGGTGACGAGGTGCTCGCCGTCGACGTGCGCGCGGACCTCGCTGGTGGGGGTGTCCCAGCGGACGGAGAGGTCGGCGGTGATGTCCGGGCCCTGCTCGGCGTGGCTCTCGATGGTCAGGGTGCTGGTGGCGCCGTCTTCGGTGTTCTCGACGGCCTTGAGCACGTGGTGCAGGGCGGGGTCGAGGCCGGTGACCTCGACGCGGCGGCCGATCCACTCGGTGAAGCTGGTGGGCTGGAACTGGCCGCGGCCGTCCGGACCGACCTTGGAGCGGAGCTTGACGGTGATCTCGATCATCGGCCACCTCCCAGGCGGGTGAAGGGCCGCACACCGCGGCGGAGGTCAGCGACCGCGATGGCGACGAGCGGCACGGCGGTGAGCACGAGGAAGATCACGGCTGGCCGCCGAGGTCGAGGTGCTCGACGCCGTGCTCGGCCAGCTCGGCGGCGCGCTTGGTGTCCTCGGCCTTGGCCACGGCGACGCGGACGAAGCAGTCCTTCGCCTCGACGAGCTTCCTGAGACCGGCCGTCAGCTCGGGCCCGTAGGCGAAGAGGCCGCCGAAGTGCTGGGTGCCGGGGTGGCGGTCGCGCCAGTCGTTGGCGAGGTCGAGGGTCATCGGGTTACGTCCTTCCCGGTGGCATGAAGAAACCCCCGGGAGCAGGGGCTCACCGGGGGTAAGGCCGAGGTGCTCGCCTCGGCGGGGTCCGCGGGGCGGTTTCGACACCGCACCCACGATCGGAAATATACGTTCGCTGCTGGTCAGGCGGCAAGCAGGGTGATCAAGCCGTGTCGTCGCAGGTCACGGCGAGGCTGACGAGTTCGGCCCGCGGATCGTCGGCCGAGTCGCCGAGCACGACCTCGGTCCAGGCCACCTCGCGGCCGTCCACGTAGCGGATGGTGGCTTCGGTGCGCCAGTAGCCGCACGGCTCCGCAACGAACGGCCGCGGTTCTCCGAACGGCCCCGGGTCCGCGGTCACGGCCGTCCTCCGTTCCGGAGCTCGGCGCGCACGCGCTCCCACCGCTCCTGCTCGTCGTCGATCGCGCGGTCGATCGGGCCGAGGACCTCGACGACGTCGTAGTCCTCCCGCGGCCGCTTGATCATGTTGCTCAGCAGCCAGTCCTTTTCGGACTCGGTCTTGGCCCAGTACGGGTCGGGGTTGGTGACCATGCGGGCGCGGATGTCGTCCCGGATGGCGATCTTCCACACGGTCGGATCGGTGGTCACGGTGCCTCCGGGAGTCGCTTGGCTGCGATGGTCGCGAAGCACGACGGGCAGAGGATGCCGCCGGAGCCGGCGGGCGCGTTGCCGCACTTCGAGCAGGTCGGGGGGTCAGGCACGGTCGGGCCTCCGGTCACCCGGCGGGCTCCGGATGAGCTCGACGTCGATCTGCTCCGGCTTGGGAGCCACGCCGGAGAAGCTGCCGCGGACGCCGGTGATGTAGGCGCCGCGCAGGTCCAGCGAATGCAGGTAGTACGCCTGCCCGTTGATCACCGGCGTCACGCGCCGGTCGCTGAAGTCCGGCAGCGCGAGGACGTCGGTCGGTGTTTCGATCCACGGTTCGTCGGTCCAGCGGGCCCGGAGCAGGCGCAGCTCGACCTTGGTCTCGTTCATGATCGGGGCGCCGGTGTCGCGGTTGCGGCCGCCGAGCGTCTCGCGGACTTCGAGGCGTTCGACGTCGTAGAGGACGCCTTGGTAGCTGACGAGCTGGCCGGCGCGGAGGCCGGTGAGGTCGAGGCCGCATGGCGTGTAAGCGGTGGCTTGGTCAGGCACGGTCGGGCTCCTTGCGTGTGGCGGGCTCCGGGAGCTGCGCGCCGGGTTCGCCGGTGTACCAGCGGAGGAAGGCGAGGACGGCTTTGCTGCCGTCGATGCCGCTGGCGGTGGCGATGGATTTGGCGTTGGTCCAGAGGTCTTCGGGGGCCCAGACGCGGACCATGACGAGTCCCTCGGCGCGTTGGTTCGGCATGGGGTGACGGTACCACGGTGTGGCAACACCCGATTGGAGTACTTGACCGGTGTAGCCACACCTAGGTAAGGTGTAGTCACACCAAGAACCACGGAGGACCCGATGACCACCACCGCCCACACCGCCGACATCGAAGCCCTGTTCGTTCGCGCGGAAGCCGCCCCGGGCAAGTGCGACGCCTCGGGCACCGTCTACCAGACGAGCCAGCGCGTGATCAACGGCCACATGGTGCAGGTGTACGCGGTGGGCTGGGACCTCAAGACCGCCGCCCGCTTCGTCAACGTCGACCGCTCCACGGAGCGCCTGACGATCGAGCAGGCTGCCGAGCGCATCGCCGCCTGACAGCCCTTCGCCCCGGCCACTCGGCCGGGGCGTCACCTCTCGCAGAACCTCGGCGCGGCGCAGCTGCTGGCCGCCGCCTGAGCGTTCGCCGGAATTTCTCCGGGGAATTTCTCGGTTCCCTATTGTTGGTGTGGCTACACCCGTGCTATAGTTATTACATCAGCAAGAGAGCGAAACCCCCGGAGGAACCAAATGCGAGACGAAGAGATCGCCGAATCCCTCACCACCGGCACCGTCGAAAGCCTCCAGGAAGACTTGGACTACGCCGACTGGATGATCCGCCGCAACCACCCCCTCTTCCACGGCCCCCGGTTCGAAGAGCGCAAGCAGGAATGGCGGGAGTACCGGGAACTGATCCTCGCCGAGATGGCCCGCCGGGCGGCCTAGCCGCCCGGCCCCCGGCCGGGGGCCACCCGTTCCGCCCTGCAGGCAGACACCCGGCGTTCGAGTCCCGGGAGGGCGCTCACCTCGCCGCCACGGCAAGAGGTTTTCTCGCAAGATATTTCGTCTCTCGCCCACGCCGCACCGTCCAGAAAGGACACCACCGTGCCTGAGTTTCCCAGCACCACCTACGGCTTCACCGCTCGGCCCGGCGCCGTCGCGTACCTCACGTCCTTCCCCGACGTCGCGCTGCGCCACGCGGCCGACGTGCTCGTGCGCTGCCTCGAAAACCCGCCGACGGTCGACGAGGCGGCGTACCCGGGCGGGCAGGCCGAGACGGACGCGGGACGACGTCAGCAGCTGGCCAACATCGTCGCCGAGCGCCACACCCGCGCGCGCCGCGAGAACGTCGCCCGCTCGATGACCAGCGAAGACCTGCAGGGCATGCTGTCGGACTTCCTGGAGGTCGCCGCGGTGTGCGGCATCGCGCAGGAGCAGGCCGAGGCGAACCGCAAGATCGTGATCGACGAGCTGCGCCGTCGCGGCGTCTCCGTCGAGGGCGAGTGATCGCGGTGCTGCAGCACATCGTCGACATCATCGCCACGACGTGGACGTGGCTCTGGGACACCGGCTGGTGGTGCCTGGTCGTCCCGGCCGCCTGCGCCTTGGCCTTGGCCGTGTTCCTGACCGGGCGGCGCCAGTGAGCGCCCAGGACGAACCGGTGACCGCCCTGGACGAGGTCGACCAGCTACTGTCCGCGATGCTCGCGGCCTGGCGGCGGGACATCGACTCGCAGCCGGTCCGCGACTTCGAGCGCCAGCTGCTCCGCGGCGAGCACTCCGCCGGCCACGAGCTATCCAACCGCTGAGCCGAAACGTTCTGCGCCGGGAGGCGCGGGCGTCCCCGGGATCGAGACCGGGCTGACGAGGGCTCCCCGTCACGCGTCATCTTCGGCGTTCGCCGATGCTCCACAATGGACGTGATATCCGCGCGGAGCCACGCCGTCAGCACATCCGCCGGGCCATTCCCCCGGGGCAGTCAGAGGAGAACGTTTTGGGTACCACGCAGGAGAACGCGGAAACCGTCCGCGGTCTTACGGCACGCGTCGGTGAGGCGGTCGCCGGCGTCACGCAGGCCATCGACATCCTGACGGACGCTGTGAACACGGCCTGCAGCACGCTCGGGTCGACGGCCGGAGCGGACGCGCTGAACGCGAAGGTGCAGGGCGTGATCAACGTGCTGAGCGGTGCGCAGGTCGAGGTGATGTCGCTCAACGACGCGTTCGAGCAGGCGGCTGCTTCGGGCGGGTGAGCTGGTCCGTCGTTGGCGAAGGGCCCCGGCACTCCGCCGGGGCCCTTCGTGCGGAGCGCATCCGCGGGCCGCAGACTACGCCCGCGGGACCTCGGTCCAGTCGTCGACGACGATCACGCGGCGCTTGAAGATCCGGCCGCCGTGCCGCTGCTGGTCCTGGATCCACTGCGTCAGCGGATACACGCGCTCAACCTCGGGCGCGGGGTTGCGGACCAGCATGGCGCCGCTTGTGTACTGCTCGGCGTGTTCCGTGGCCGGCTCGGACGGCGGTGTCCACCCCGCGTTGATCAACGCGGCCACCATGCGGTCAGCATCGCCGCGTAGGCCGGGCGGCGGTGCGCCGATGTACGAGGTGAGCATCGCACGGTGCGCCAGCTCGATCGCGTCCGCGCGTTCGCGTTCGTACTGCTCGATCCGGGGGTCCTCGGCCATGGCGGTCATCCTGCCTGGCCGAGCAACGGGCCGCGGTACCGCTCGTACGAGGCCAGCGCGTCCGCGCGCAGGAACAGCCGCCGGACGCCGGTGCCCGAGGTGGCCGAGCGTTTCGAGCGCCAGCCGTCCGTCGAGGCCCATCGCTTCAGCGTGCCGAGCGTGACGCCGAGCTCGGCGGACAGGTGGGGGTAGTCGGCCCACGGGTCGCCGAGCTCGTGCCAGCGGGCCCGTGGCCACACGGTGTGGCAGCTGCGGCACCGGACCTCGACGTCGTCGGGGCGGACACGCAACGACGTGCCGCACAGCAGCGGCAGCTCGCCGCCGTCCGGGAGCGGCTCGATCGCGGTGACGACGGGGCATTTGCCGATCCGGATCGGGGGCGGGTTGAGGCGGCGCACCAGTTCCAGGCCGGTGATCAGCTCGTTCACTTCGGCTTCGAGGCGCAGCACGATCGGCAGGCTCATCAGCCAGTCCCAGTGGAACCGAATCGTGGCCAGCTCTCGCTCCATCGAGATTCGGCCGGCCGGGACGGTGGCGCGCAGCTGGGCCGGCGCGAGGTCGTGGGCGCGCTCCTCACGGATGAACCGGGCCCAGCCGGCAATCGTGGCAAGAGCGGCCGGGTGGTCGCCGACGTCGGCGAAGGACCGCGGGTCCGAGTGGACGAGCAGCGCGTCGACCGCGGGTGAGCGCGGGCCTGGCACGGTGTTGCTTCCGGCGCCGTCCGGGTGGCCGCCTGGGGTGAGTTCGTCGACGTCCTGCAGCCCGTCGTAGATGCGGCCGAGGTAGTCGACGGCGGCGCGGATCTGGCTGCTGCAGCGGTGGCAGACCAGCAGACCGGGGGCGGCGATGGCCTGCTCGTCGCCTCGGAGGTGGTCGAACACGCATGGTCGCGGGTTCATGGTGACTTCCCTTCTTGCACCTCGACGGGATCGACGTCCCAGCCGCCGAAGTTGCAGTTCCCGCATGGCACGAGGCCGTCGCCGGGCGAGCGCTCGCCGCGCCACAGCTCGGGGTACGCCGGCGACCAGTTCTCGTCGTTGACCCAGCGGCGGCCGCCGCACACGCAGTGGACGGTCGCTGCCAGGTGCTGCAGCGTGGCCGCGGCGTCGGCGATCGCGTCGAGCAGCTGGTCGTCGAGCCGGTCGAGCAGCGCAGTGGCCTTCGCGACGTCGCCGCGGGCGACCTCGGCGATCGCGGCCTGCGCGGTGGTGACCTTCGAGAGCGTGGAGAGCGCGTCGGTGAGGCCGGCGGCGATGTGGTCGACGGCGGCGCGGCCGGTGCCCGTCCGCCGCTTCGGCGTCACCGGGCGCCCCGGGGTAGCAGCCGGCCGACACCGAAGCCGTGCGACCCCGCCTGCTCGTACCGCAAAGCGCCCCGCAGGACGAGCCGCATGATCGCTGCGCGGTCGGGTTCGGTGATGGGGAACGGTCCTCGGTAGGTGGGGTTGAGGTCGTGGTCGCGGGTGCAGGTGAGTTGTCCGCGGCGGGCGGCGTCGAGCAGTTCGAAGTCGCGGTTGGCGGCGGTGCGTCGGGGTTTGGTGTCGGGCATGGGGTTCTCCAGGCGGATCGGTGGTCAGGTGAAGAGGCGGTGGAGGGCGCGAGCGAGCCAGCCGGTCTTCATGGGCGGCACGACGACCAGCGGTTCGGCTGGCGGGCGTTCTCGGCCGAGCAGTTCGGCGCTCGCTTCGGCGACGGACCTGAGGCCGGCGCGGCCGAGCTCGGCGCCGAACGCGTAGATGCCGGGTGTGGTGACGGTGAACGTGTTGCCGTCGCGGACGACCGGCTCGACCGGCGTGACGACGCACCGGCATGGGAGCGGCCGGACGTCGAGGGGGATCCCGCTCAGGTAGTCGCCGACGACGGGCGGCAGCGGAGGCAGGGCGGTCTGCGCGGCGAGGGTGTCGTCGATGAGCGAGAGCGTCTCGTCGAGCGATGGCCGCGGCTTCTCCGGCGTGCTCACTTCGCCTCCAGCGCGGTCGTGATGGCCTGGACAGTCCGGCACGGGTAGGCGACGTGCGTCTCGGTGTCGTCCGGGTCCCAGGTGCAGCCGACGCAGACCATCGGCTCGTCGGAGAAGAACTGGTGCGGCTTGTGCTCGTCGAGGGCGGCGCGCAGCGCGGCGAACGCCTTCGGTGCGACGGCCTCGCGCAGCTCCATCGCCACGATGGGCGGCAACGTCGAGAACACGCCGGGGGTCGATGCCGCGTAGGCGTCAAGTAGCTGGCGGACGTCGGTCATCGGTGCCTCCGGAGGAGTTCGCTATTGATCTTGATCCAGTCGGCCGGCCGCCACAGCCGCCCGTGGTCACCGAGCGCCTCCAGCCACAGCTCCTGATCCGGAGTCGGCCGGCCGCGGTCGGACTTGAGCTCGGCCAGCAGCACCCGGCCGTCGCGGGCGAGGATCAGGTCGGGCACGCCGACGTCGCCCTGCATCGGGGTGCGCCAGCCCTGGACGGTGCGGGCGGGGCGGAAGTGGGCGACGCGCCAGCCGTAGAGCCCGGCGGCCTGGACGATGCGCTGCTGCAGCTCGGCTTCCGTGATCCGGTGCTCACCCATGGGGCACCTCGTCGACGCCCTGCAGCACCCGGGAGACCTTCCGCAGCATCCCGGCCGGCACCTCCCCGTTGAGGGCCTGCGCGACCTGGTCGAGCACGCCGACGGCGTACCGGATCCGCGGCACCAGCTCGTAGCGGACGGCGAACTCACCGGAGCTCCAGACGTAGTCGGCCAGCTCGCCGAGCGCGTAGGGCTCGCTGCCGCACGCCTGAACGATCTGCGCGCGGTGCAGACCGCGTTGCTCGAGCAGCTCGCCGGCGGTGCTGGGTGAGTTCGCGGCGACGATCACGTGCGTGCCGTCGAGGTCCACATAGGACTTCCAGTCGTCAGCCACGGGGTACCTCCTCGGGGAGGTGCAGGGTGATGATCGGTTTCGTGAGGGGGCGGATGGTGACGTCGGGCGGCCCGGTGGTGGGGCCGCCGCCGTCGAGGATGCGGCCGAGGTGGTTGAGGATTTCGCGGCGGGTGCTTGCGGTGGCGATCTGCTCGCCGCCGAGGGCACGCAGCCGCCAGTACCGGTTGGTGCCGGGTTCGACCGAGTAGCCGTGGCCGCGGTAGGCGAAGTCACGGGGGCCAAGGCCGGTCCAGATCCGGGTCAGGCCAAGGGACTGCACGGTGTGCTCAGGCACTGGTGGTCCCCCGGTTGGCGCGGTACCACTCCATCGCGGCGGCCATGGCGGCCAGGTGGTTCGTGGGGTGGACGCGGTAGTTGCTGGTGATGGCGCGGCGGTAGTCGAGCGGGAGCCGGTACCAGTCGGCGCGGCAGGCGAACTGATCGGTGAAAACCTGGCGGCCGCAGCCGCCGGGGCAGGTGTGGGTGCGGTCAGCCACGGTCGACCCCAGGGGGCACGAGCGGCGCGCACGGGCAGTCGCTGACGTCCATCACGCCGGGGCGGCCGCCCACGAGGAAGAAGCACATGGAGTCGTCCTGCTTCGCCGTGGTGCACAGCTGGTCGCTGCAGCACTTGCAGTTCGGGCAGGCGGGTGACTCGGGGCGTACCCAGCGGTGGCCGTCGGGGTCTTCGGGGATCCAGTCGGGCGGGATGTCAGCCACGGTCGCCGTCCTCGTCCTGCGCGTCGATCGTGGCGTCGATCTGCGTCGCCAGGTCGTCGAGCGCGGCGATGGTGTCCTGCGCGACGTCGACGAGCTCGCCGAAACCTTCGTCGGCGGCCCTGCGCGCGATCGCCTCGACGTCGGTCAGCGCACGGCCGACGGCGCTCGAGGTGGCCTCGTTCGGCCAGAGTTCGGGCTCAGGCACCGCGGTCTCCGTCCTCGTCGCTGGCGCCGCCGTCGATGGCGTCGCCCGGGTCGTTCTCCAGGAGCTCACGCTCGTCCCAGCGCTGGTCGGCGGGTTCGGCCGGCCAGTCGGCGGCGGCGCGGGTTTCCTGCGCTTCGTCGGGCCCGGTTTCGCCCAGGTCCTCCGGCTGGTCAGCGGCTTGCGCCGGCGGTTCTTCGCCCGGTTCGTCGTCGGGGAGGGCGCAGCAGCCGGGCGGCAACTCGGCGCCGGGCTCCTGGTCCAGCACGCTGCCGACGCCGTCCTCCAGGCGGACGAGCTTGCCGACGGGCCACACGTCCACCCAGGGCGCGACGGGGCCCTCGGCGAGGTCGATGTCGCGTAGGACGTGGCCGCACCACATGCAGAGCTGGCGGCGGCGGCCGGCGATCTCGACGGGTGGCCCGGCGAAGTGGACGGCGAGCGGGGCCTCGAAGGCGGTGGCGTGGTCGTCCTTGCCGGAGCCGCCGCAGGCGGTGCACTCGGGGAGGGCGCCGTACTCGGCGACGACTTGGTCGACGTCCGCGCGGGAGCCGCCGATCCACTCGGCGATTTCGTCCCCCATTTGGCCTGTGTCGGTTCCGGGGTCCTGGGACACCGGGGTGGCCGTGTTCGTCGCGCTCGGCGCGACTGGGGCGCCCGTTTCGGGGGTCTGGTGATCACCGGACGGCCGGGGGTATGGCGTCGGGCGGGAAGTCCGGCGGACAGCGCCGGCCACGTCGTCAGCCACGGTCCACCTCCATCGTGGTGACGGTCAGGCCCTCGTAGTCGTCGCGGTTCTCGTCGGCCCACTTCTGCGCAGCCGCTTGGGTACCGGCGTGGATCGGGCCGTCCGAGTCGGCGACGACCCAGAGCACGTCCTCGTCGAGCGCGTGCTTCGGCTGCTGCTCGTCGCGCTCCCGGAGAACCTCCATAACGGCCTCGGTGCCGCGCTCGAAGGTCGGGTCCTCGAACTCGATTCCGGCGTAGGCGTCGCCGAGGGCGAGCGCAATGGCCTCGCTGAGCGAGCCGACGCCGGACGCGTGGAGTTCGTCGTCATGCGGCCGAGCCTCGGCCGCCGCTCGCTCCTCCCGCTCAGCCGCGACATCGAACAGCGCACGCCGACGAGCCGTCGCGGCCATCGCGTCCAGCGCCTGGCTGGCGTGTGCCAGGGCGACGAAGCCGTGCCCGATCGTCGCTGCGGCGCGGGCGAACTCGGCGTCGGACAGGTGGTCCTCGCACGAGTCGAGCATCTCGGCGGCACGGTTGAGCCAACCTCGACCAATGTGGAGGTCTTCGGTGTGTTTCTGCTGGTTCACGGGTTCTCCTGGGTTTCAGATGCTGATGGGTTGACGGGGTTGAGGCGGCTGTCGTGGTAGCCCTTGAGGTCGACTCGGCCGCCGCGTCCGGCTCGGGTGCAGCGCTGTCCGGGTTGGGATCCGCAGCCTTTGCAGGGGCGGGTGAGCGGGCTGGTCTGCTCTTCGAAGCGGAGGTCTTCGGCGGGGACGGGGCCGCGGCCAGGGAGGTCTTGCCAGAGGCCGGCGCGGAGGTTGGCCCGCGGTTTGCGACGCGTCATGGGTCGGCTCCGAGCGTGACGTCGAGGTCGTGCACGGCGTGGCGGAGGCTGGCGGCGATGACGCGAAGCGCTCGGCGGTCGATCGGGTCCCGCGGCAGCGCGATCTTGGCGTCGCCGGTGAGCAGCCACTGGACGCCGGCACCGACCGCGTTGGCGGCTCGGACGGCGAGTTCGGCGCTGGCCGCTTGGCGTCCGGCTTCGAGGTTGGCGACGCTGCTGCGGGTCAGGCCGATGAGTTCGCCGAGCTGGGTCTGGGTGAGGCCGGCGGTGCTGCGGGCGAGCTTGAGGCGTTTGCCGAAGGCCGTGGCGAAGTCGGTCACGTGGCACCTCCGGCGGGGAGTCCGCGGCGGCAGGCGGGGCAGCGGGGGGTGCCGTCGGGGCGTTCGGCGTTGCGGAGGCCGTGGGGGCAGCGGGTGGGGCGGAGTTCGATCGGGGTCGAACTGGTCGCGTGCGCGTGCTGTGGTTGCGCTGGGTCGGGAGTAGTGGTGGTGGCTTTTGTGGTTGGTGTAGTTGGTTGGTGTGGTTCACCCATGGGTGAGGGGAGTTCTTGGTTGATTTGAGGGGAGTTCTTTTTCGTGACGGTGTTATTTGAGGGGAGTTCTTGTGCGGCGCCGTCGGAACTGGCCTCAGCTTGGGTGAGGGGAGTTTCGGAGTTGTCCACAGGGGACGGTGCGGGAACTCCCCTCATGCTTGGGTGATGGAAGTTCTTCGGGGAACTGCCCTCGCTCTGGTTGAGGGGAGTTACGAGGGTCATCGGGCCGCGCGAGGTCGTGCTCGGCGGCCGCACGTCGAACCGGTCGAGCAGATCGGCGGGGAGCGTCAGCCGGTAGACGGAGGCCCGCCGGCCGGGTCCGCGGCCGCCGCCGCGGGCGACGAGCTGAAGGAAGCCGAGCTGCTGCAGCTGCGCCACGCGGCGTTGCGCGGTCGCCGGGCTCTTGCGCAGCGCGTCGGCGAACTCGCGCTCGCCGGGCCGCACGCGGGTGCCGTCCGGGTCGGCGTACGTCGCCAGGAGCAGGGCGGCGCGCTGCAGCTCGTCGGAGAGCTGCTTCGGATCGGCGAGGCGGCGCATGACGTTCTCCCACTCGTAGCGGCCGACGGGCCGCGGGGTGTCTGGGTCGGCTTCGGCAGTGGTCATGCGATCCGGCAGCCGGACTCGTACCAGGCCCGCATTTGCTCGCGGGTTGGCAGCGGCGGGGCGGGCGCGGTGGGCTGGAGCACGGACCGGTTTCGCTTCCGGTTGTCGCACTCGTTGCAGTCGTAACGCCAGTACCGGCGCCCGTTGGAACGCCTGGTGCAGTAGAAGCCGCCGAGGAGCGGCTTAGTTTCACCGCACGTGCGGCAGGTTCTGGTGTCTGCCACTGGAGATCACCTCCCGGTTTGGTCGTAGGGGGTGCGGGGCCCGGCCGCGCCTCCGGGCCCCGCGGGTGCTGGCCGTGCGGCGGGGAAGGGGCCGAACGGCCAGCGGGTCAAGCTGCGGGGAAGTGCTCCTGCAGGAGCGCCTTCAGGTCGGGGTTCTGGCCGAGCCGACCGCCGCGGCCGTGCGCGACGAACGTCCACGGCGTCAGGCCGTTGGAGTCCTTCGGCGCGCTGTAGTTGAGGTGACGGCTGACCCTGATTTCGCGGGCCCCTGCCTTGATCTCTTCGAGCTGCAGCTCGCTGATCGCTTCGTCGTCCGGCCGGAGGTCGCCGTACTCGAAGCCCTCGCGGGCCCGCTCGTACGCGTCGTGCGCGCTGTCGGCGTCGATCTGGAAGGTCAGGACGCGCTCGTAGCTGAGGGTGACCTCGTACTTCTCGGTCATGGAGTTCCTTTCGGGCTGTAGTCCTGGCAGGCGGGCCACCACTTCCGGCAGTCGGTGCCGGGTCCGGCGGTGGCGCGGCGGAGGTCGCCGCCGAAGTTGCACTTCGGGTAGTGCCGGCGGTCTCTCGGATCGGCAGCACGCGGTGCTTGCAGGTGCTGCACCGCGGGCCGGGCGCCTTGCGGTCGTCGCCGCGCGGGGCGTCGGGGTGCAGGTCAGGAAGATCCGGAGCGCGACGCCGAGCGGGTGAAAGCCGCGCTGGATCTCCTGCGCTTGCCGGACGGTGCGCCGGGCGTCCCGGCCGAGCGGCTTCTCCGGTGCGCCGGGCACGTCGAACAGCGCGATCGGGCCGACGGGCGTCCCGCGCCGCGCGGGAGCGGAACGCCCGAACTGCTTGCGGTAGCACACGCGCCCGTAGCCGAGCGCTTGGCTCTTCGGGTCCGTTAGCTTCTTCCCGCACTGCGGGCGCTGGCACCGGTTGGTCACGATGCCTCCGGCAGGTCGAACAGCGCCAGCGGCAGCGCGGACCGGTCGGCGGTGACGGGGCCGTCGATCCGGAGCAGCTCGTCCCACGAGGCGATGAGGCCGCCTTCGCGGGGGAACCAGAACAGCCCGGCGGGTTCGCTGCGTGACCACACGACGCCGCTCACGCCGCGGACCTGCCGGACGTCGTCGTTGCGCGGCTGCCGGTCGCCTTCCACCCACTGCCGCGCCGCAGACATCAGCCACCTGCCGCGATCCGGCGCGCCCGCTCGACCATGCCGGCGAACTCGTCCTTGGAGCGGCTGCCGACCTGGCGGAACAGGTACTCGACCTCGGCGGCCGACAGCTGGCTCAGCGCGGTGATCGGCTGGTCCAGCATCATCGACACGACGGCGAGGCCGTCCTCGCGGCTGAGGCCGTGGCCGTCCTTGAGGAGGGCGCCGAACTCGTTCAGCCGGTCGCGTTTGGGCTTCGGGCCGTCGCTGGACGGCAGCTGCTCGCCGCCGTCGTCGTCCGCCTGGTCCTCGTGGGTCGTCGGCTTGGCGCCGGGGCCCGGAAGCTCCTCGACCGTGACGCCGGTCTGCTCGGTCACCTCGTAGCCGCCCTGGCTCGTCGGCTCGTTGGGCTGTTCGGGCGGCACGGTCCCAGCGTCGCCGTCGCGCGGCGGAGACACCGATTCCCCGGTCGGGTGCTCCTGTCCGGAGGACGGGGCCGAGGGTGTCGGCTTCGGCTCGGCGGCCTTCTCCTGCTCGCCGCCGACGATGTCCTTCGTCTTGATCGCCGAGTCATCCGGCGGGAACTCCAGCTCCCGCGTCGTCTCACCGTTCCGCAGCGACGTCAGCGTGATCTCCAGCTGCGCCAGATCGACGTGCGTCCACTTCGGATTCGGGCGGCCGACCTTCTTCTCCAAGTCGTCGAGCGTGATGCTGTCCTGCGCGTAGTGCGCCGTGAGATTCGCGACGCGCTGAGCCAGCGGGACACCGCCGCCGTCCTCCAGCGTCTTCATGCAGATCTTCTTGGCCTCCTCGACGAACCACGGCGGCAAGATCGAGAAGATGCACTCGCGGACCCGACGGGCACCCGCGTTGGCGTTGTTTTCGTAGATGTCCCGCATGTCGGTGAGCTTCTGCGGGCCACCGTTCTCGACGGCCCGATCACGCATGTGCGGCACGACGAACGTCGTCACCACCCGGGAGTTCGTCTGGACGTCCCAGGCGTACGCCTGCATCTCCGACTGGCCGTGCACGTCGTCGCGGCGCAGCTCGGACACGCCGTACTGGATGTTCCCCCAGCAGCGCGCCAGCTCCCGGGCGAGGTACACGGACGCGCCCTGCACGCTCGAACCGCCACGCGGGAACTTGAAGAACGCGCGCTTGGCCAACTCCCGCTGCCGCGCCGACTCGCGCATCGACGCGATGGCGCCCTGGACGTCGCGCGGGCACTGCTGCGCGACGACGATCGCGCCCTGCACCTCGGCGATCGCGCGGGACTGCTCGACCGCGGTGGCCTGGCCGAGCCGGTCCGGCGCGGCGGCCGCGGCGGCGAGGGTCATCTCCCGCCCGTTGCTGGTGGTCATGCTGCTGCCTTCCCCTTGATGTCGTAGCGCCCGAGGTCGAGCTCTTCCTGGAACTGCCGCTCGGCCCACGGCGGCGGCGTCGTCATCACGACGTCTTCGGCGTAGCCGGGCCAGTGCCCGGTGCGGGAGCACAGCGCGTAGAGCTCCAGCGCGGCACGGTTCTTCACGTCCGCCATGTCCAAAAAGGACCGCGAGATCTGCGACACCGTCACCACGTACGGCGGTGTCTTCTCCTGAACGATCAGCAGCGGCACCGGCGCGGCCTTCGCCAGACCGAGCTCCATCACCCCGGCCATGTACCAGTCCATCTGCTGGTGGTAACCGCGGTCCTGGACCACGCGGTCGATCGTCCGCGGCTCCGCGGACACGGCGGTCTTGTAGTCGACGATCAGCACCCGCCCGTTCGCCGCGACGCTGAGGCAGTCGATCCGGGCCCGGCACATCACGCCGGTCAGCCGGTCCTGCCACACCAGCGTCAGCTCGAAGTGCAGCGCGCCGCCGAGCAGAGCCGACGCGGTGCGGTGCGCGCGGAGCACCGCGGCCATCTCCTCGACCTGGTCGTACTCGTGCGGCAGCAGCGGCACGGCGCCGGCCGCGTAGGCGGCGTCCCGCTGCGCGCGGGCGTCCTTGGTCTTGTAGTCCATCGCGTCGACGACTTCGAGCCGCGGGCCGACGCCGAGCACGAGGTGGTGGGCGGCGTGGCCGAGGTCGAACTCGCGCTTCGGCGGCCGCGGGTGCAGCCGCCCGTGGTGGAATTTCGCCGGGCAGTGCAGCACCTCGCGGGCGCCGGTGGAGGACAGCGAGCCGCCCTCGACCGGGTCCGCGTGGTAGACCTCGTCCGGCACGCCGGGGTAGATCCCCGGCTTGGTGATCTTCTCGGCCACCGCGGTCACGACGTGAGCCCCTGCGTGATCGGCTCGTACTTCGGCGGAGGCGGCGGCGCGTCGACAGCGAGCTGGTGAGCGAACGCCCACGCCTTCATCTGCAGCGGCCCGAGGTCCACGCGGACCTCGCACCGGTCCGGCGTGTTGTCGATCTCGACGACCGCGCCAGCTTCGGTGAGCGTCTTGACGTACAGCTGCAGGTCGGCACGCGCGTCGTCGCGGGCGTTGAGCGGCGAGTGGAAGTAGGTCAGCGGGAATACGACCAGCTCGTCGAACGCCGGGTCGTTCTCGATCAGGTCGGCCAGCTTGCGCAGCGCCTCGGCGCGGCGGACGTGCACGGGGCGCTCGTCGGCGGTGCTCATCGGCGCCACCGCCCCACCAGCGCGGCCGCCAGCGTCGCCACGACCACGCCACCGACGCCGGCCAGCTCGGCCAGCCGCAGCGGGCAGCCACCGCCGCCCATCGGCGTCGCGTTCGCGGACCGGCCGCGCGGCGTCGGGTTGTCGTCGTCCGGCCCCAGCTCCTCGCCGAGGATCCGGTCAGCGGGGTTCACCATGGTCACGCCACCTCGAATCGGGTCTGGAACTTGGACCAGCGGCCACGGCGGTCGAGGTGCTCGACCGGGACGTCACGGCCCTGGTGGGCCTCGCGGGTGAGCCGGTCGTAGAGCGACAGCGCGCGGCGGCCGGGGACGCCCCAGAAGCAGCAGTGGCAGCCCTCGACGACGTCCTGGATCACGTCGCCCGGCGGGCACGGCCCCGGGTCGAGCACCGGGTAGCCGCGCCACCGGACGTCGTGGCCCTCCAGCTGGCAGTGCAGGCAGGGCTGCCGCTCGCCCTCGTGGGCGGCCTCGTCGACGGCGGCGCGGTGCTGCTCCTGCACCGCGGCCGACGTCGCCAGCTCTCCGGCGGGGATACGCAGCCGGAACGCGGCGAGCCGGACCGCGGGGAAGCGCAGCGCGCGCCGCGTGACGTCGCTCGGCAGCTCGAACGTGAAGCGGGCGGTCATCGGATCACCCACAGCACGCCGGTGGTGCCCAGCACGATCCCCGCGGCGAGCGCGGGCACGCCGAGGACGAACCACGCCAGCCCGCGGGCGTGCGCGGTGACGAACCGGGCGATCCGGTACGCCACCCGCGTGACCAGCTCGTCGAGCACGGCCAGCACGGCGAGGCAGGCGACCATCAGCCAGCCCGGCGTCTTCTTCACGACCCGGTGCCGGCCGGTGCCCGAGACGCCGGTGAGCGTGCCCTCGGCGGGCTCGGTCTCGACCTGCTCGACGACCGGCTCCGGCTCGGCGGGAACGGCGGCGAACACCTCGGTCGGCTGCTGCTCGTCGACGAGCTGGTTCAGGCGCCGCATCCGCAGCGCGAGGGCCCGGCCGCGCTCGGTCAAGGCGTAGCCCTGCACCGACCACGAGGCGTACCCCGCGCTGACGAGCTGCTCGAGCACGTCCGGGTCGCGCTTCCAGTCGGTCGGCTTCTCGCCGAGCTCGTAGGCGAGCAGCCAGTCGAGCTGATCCCGCTGACGCCCCGCGTCGGCGAGGTACGGGTACCTCCCGGCCGGGGCGGTAGTCTCCGTGCTGGTCACGAGGGTCCTTTCCTGAGGCTCGTGGTCAAGCCCGCTCCGAAGCCCTGCACGGCCTCGGGGTGGGCGTCCTTTTTGCTGGTCAAGCGGCTTTCTGGCGGTTGAACATCTGCCGCAGGTACTCGCCGGTCACGTCGACCTCCCCCGCGGTCGCCGTCGCGAGCTGCTTCGCGATCCAGCGCCACGACCGGTCGTCCTTGCGGTAGCGCTCGATCCACGTCCCCAGGTCCTCGCCGAGACGGACCCGGGCCTTCTGTTCGGTGGGGGTGAGTGCCATAGTGGAAAGCTAGCTTCCAATTTGGAAGTTCACAAGTCTCAAACCGGTAACTATGCTCCAAACGGGTAGCTCAGCTGGTCAAAACCGGGACATCGTTGCGATCAAAGTTTGAGATATGCCAACATGGCAGCCATGGAAACGACCGACGCGCAGCGCAACATCACCAGGAACGTCAGGATCCTGATGGCCGCACGCGACATGTTTTCCCAGCAAGAGCTCGCCGACTCCCTCGGATGGACGTCGGCCAAGATGACCAAAACCCTCAAGGGTGACAGGCGGTGGAGCGTGGAGGACCTCTACGAGATCGGCCGCATCTTCGGCATCTCCGCCGGCGCCCTGCTCGGTAGCACCGCCGAGGTGGTGGCCGCCGCAGGACCAACCGTGGCTACCCCCGTTAACGGCTCAGTTACGAGCCGGTAGGAGTGCGGGACTTCCTGGGCTTGACGTCGAGGTCCTCCCGCAGCCGGTCCAGCTCGCTGCGCAGGTAGTCGCGCGTCGCCACCTCGCCGATCGCCAGCCGCAGCGCCGCCAGCTCCCTGGCCAGGTACTCCGTGTCCGCTTTCGTCTGGGCCGCCCGGTTCCGGTCCTCCTCCAGGGAGACGCGGTCGCGGTCGTCCTGGCGGTTCTGCGCCAGCAGGATCAGCGGCGCCGCGTACGCCGCCTGCGTGGAAAACGCCAGGTTGAGCAGGATGAACGGGTACGGGTCCCACTGCAGCGACACCGCCGTGATGTTCAGCACGATCCACACGACGACGATCAGCGTCTGCCAGAACAGGTACTTCCCGGTGCCGAGGAACCGCGCGATCCGCTCGGTGAACCGGCCGAAGGAGTCCGGGTCGATGTTCAGCCGGAACCGCGCTTGGCTGCGGGGCTGGTCCAGCCGCCGTCCCGGGGACAGCTCAGGCACGGTCTTCCTCCAAGGTGTCGTGCAGCCCGGTCTCCCGCCAGTCCTCGGGCAGCAGGTGGTCGAGGACGTCGTCGACGGTGACCGCGCCGATCAGGTGGTCCTCGGTGTCGACGACCGGCCCGCAGGTCAGGTTGTAGGCCGCGAAGTACCGCGTGACCTCGGCCAGCGACGCCCCCGGCTTCAGCGGCGGCAGCCCGGTGTCGACCGCGCTGGCCACCAGCTCGGCCGGCGGCTCCCGCAGCAGCCGCTGGAAGTGGACGACGCCGACGTACCGCCCGGTCGGCGTCGCGGTCGGCGGCCGGCAGACGAACACCATGCTGGCCAGCGCCGGCGGCAGCTCGGCGTTGCGGATGTGGGCCAGCGCCTCGGCGATCGTCGTGTCCGGGGTCAGCACCACCGGCTCCGGCGTCATCAGGCCGCCCGCGGTGTCGGACGAGTACTCCAGCAGCCGCCGGACCGGCGCCGACTCCTCCGGCTCCATCAGCTCCAGCAGCCGGCTCTGGTCGGCCGGGGCCAGCTCGGCCAGCAGGTCGGCGGCGTCGTCGGGGTTCATCGCCTCCAGGACGTCGGCCGCGCGCTCCTCGGCCAGGTAGGCCAGCAGCTCCTTCTGGTCGTCGTCCGGCAGCTCCTCGATGACGTCGGCGAGGCGCTCGTCGTCCATCGCGTCGGCGACCTCGTGGCGGCGCTTGAGCGGCAGGTCGCGCACGGTCGCGGCGATGTCCGCCGGGCGCATGGTGTCGAACAGCATGAGCAGCTGGCCGGCACCCTGGGGCTGGACGGCGAGGTCGGTCAGGCCGAGCCCGGCCACCTCCGGCCACGGCAGCACCTGCATCGCCGACCGGCGGCGGCCCAGCCCGACCCGCCGCTCCCGGATGGCGAGCTTCGCCAGCACCCAGTCGCGGGTGCGGGTCGGCTCCATCCCGGCGTCGACGACGGTGATCCGGGTGCCGGACCCGGCCAGCGTCGCGTGCGCGTCGAGCAGCTGGCCGAGCACCAGGACCTCGTTGGGCCGCTGGTTGAACTGGCGCATGTTGACCGAGCCGGTGGCGAGCGTGACAGCGGTCGGTTCGATCGAGGTGACCCGCAGCATCGGGACGAAGACGCGCCGCCGGGTGGTCAGTTCGACGACCAGGCCGAGGATCCGCGGCGGCTGCGCGTCCAGCCGCAGCCCGGCGACCAGGTCGCGGACCCGGCCGATGGACTCGCCGTCGGGGCCGAATACCGGCAACCCGGACAGCTGAGCTGCGAAAACCCTGTTGACCGCGGCCATGCCGCTGACACTATCGGCTGGCTGCCCAGGGAGCGATTTCCGCCACTGTGATGAACGCCGGGTCGTCGCTGTCTTCGCCCGATTCGAGCGACTCTTCGACCATCCAGATCCAGTTCTGCACCGCGCGCACCAGCGTCCAGGCGCGTGCCTTCTCCGCGTCCAGTTCGTGCGAAGCGACGATCAGCGCGAACCGTTCGTCCAGTGTGGACTCGGTGAAGCGGTTCCAGAACAGCGGGATGACGCCCCACTCGAGGTCACCCGCCAGCGGCTTGGGGTCGATGACCAGCCACGGCTCGCGGGTGCCGGCCAGCACGTTCTGGAAGTGCAGGTCCTCGTTCACCAGCAGCTCACCCGCCGACGGCCCGAGCTCGCGGCAGATCGCGACGGCGTCGTCGACCAGCCGCTTCTCGAACGGCTCACCGAGTTCGGCCCAGCGGCGGGGGAGTTCCTCGGTCAACGCCGCTGCTTCGGTGCGCAGGCGACGCCGCATCGACGCGGGCGCGGGGACGGCGAGGCGCTGCGCCAGCGCGCCGATGAGCGGGATCGCCGAGCGCAGCGGGAGGTCGTCGAGGGTGCGGCCGGCGTCGAGCCGTTCGAGCAGCAGGACGCCGTCGTCCGGCGCGGAGTCCAGCAGCAGCACCGCACCCCGACCGGCCCATGTGGACAGTGCGAGCGGCTCGTCGGCGGACTCCGCGTCGCGCCAGCCCAGCTTCAGCACCACCGGCGTGCCGTCGGGCAGGCGCGCGGGCTGGACCACGCCGACGTAACCGTGCATCGCCTCGCCCTCGAAGGTCAGGCCCCACTTGCGGGCGTACTCCGCGGCCAGCTCCGGCAGGGCCGCCAGCCACGGGACGGCGCCGTCGCCGAGCACGCGCGGTGCCCGGGCGGCGAACAACGGGGGGATGCGAAGGTCGGTCACCACCCCAGCCTGGCAGCCGCGTCGAACGCATTTCGTCGGCTTCCCGGCGGGCGTACGCTGGGCTTTCAGGGGGAAACGCAACCCCGGGAGCAGCCATGGTGGTGGAGATACTCAGCGCCGTCGTCATCGCGGGCGGGGCCTGGCTCGCGTCCAGCCTGCGGGTGGTGAAGCAGTACGAACGCGGACTCGTCTTCCGGTTCGGCCGGGTGCGGTCGAAGGTGCGGGAACCGGGGCTGGCGGTGCTCATGCCGTTCGCCGACCGGATCCAGAAGGTCAACATGCAGATCGTGACCATGCCGATCCCGGCCCAGGACGGCATCACCAGGGACAACGTCACGGTCCGGGTCGACGCGGTCGTCTACTTCAAGGTCATCGACCCGGTCGTCGCCGCGGTCAACGTCCAGGACTACCGGTCGGCGGTCGGCCAGGTCGCGCAGACGTCGCTGCGCTCGATCATCGGCAAGAGCGACCTCGACGACCTGCTCTCCAACCGCGAGCGCCTCAACGAGGGCCTGGAGCTGATGATCGACAGCCCGGCGCTGGACTGGGGCATCCACATCGACCGCGTCGAGATCAAGGACGTCGCGCTGCCGGAGGCGATGAAGCGCTCGATGTCGCGGCAGGCCGAGGCGGAGCGGGAACGGCGTGCGCGCGTCATCTCCGCCGACGGTGAGCTGCAGGCGTCGCACAAGCTCGCGCAGGCCGCGGCGACGATGGCCGACACCCCCTCGGCGCTGCAGCTGCGGCTGCTGGAGACCGTGGTGCAGGTGTCGTCGGAGAAGAACTCGACGCTGGTGCTGCCGTTCCCGGTGGAGCTGCTGCGGTTCCTCGACGCGCAGACGCCGAAGCCCGCGCCGCCGCCCGAGCAGCAGGCGGCCGAGCCGAAGCCGGAGGTGAACGGCCACGCGACGCCGTCGCCGCGCAGCCCCGGCGACGCGGTGCTGCCCGCGGATTAGCTGTCGAGGTAGCCGCTGCCGCTGAGGATGATCAGGGTGGTGACGAAGCCGACCCAGAGCGCGACGACGACGTAGCCGACGATCACGGCGGCCGTGGCCAAGCCGCGGCCGCCCGCTTCGCCGCGGTTCGTCTTGCTCAGCGCGATGTGGCCCATGACGAGCCCGGCGAGCGCGGTGATCCCGGAGCAGAAGCCGAGGATCGAGCACACCAGGGCGCCGATCGCCAGCGCGTTGTCCTGCCCGCGCGGAGCCGCGGCATAGGGCTGGCCGTACGGCACGGGTTGCGGGTACGGCGACGTGTACGGCTGCCCGTACGCCGGGGGGTACGGCTGTTGCGGGTAAGGCTGGCCGGGAGGCGCGTACGGCGTGCCGGGGATGTACGCGGCCGGGGTTTCGTACGCGCCGGGGGGCAGATCGCCGGGGGCGTACGCGCCGGGAGGAACGTGGCCGGGCTGTTCCGCGGCGACGGTCGTGTCGGCGGCGGCCGGGGTGTCCGTGGACGCGGTCGTGTCCGCCGGGGTCGCCTCGGCGATGGTGGCGTCGCCCGACGGCGGGTCGTACTTCTCCGGCTCGTAGGACGCCGTTTCCGCGGCCGGCGGCGGGTCGTAGGCCGCGGTCGGGTCGGCGGCCGGGCGGTCCTTGTCCCCGGACGGGTCGGTCATGGCGGGTCCCCCTCGTACGTGTGGGGACCACGTTAGCCGGGGCGGTCCGGGACCGTCCCGGCCCGGCGCGGTTCCCCGGAGCGTGAGCGCCCTCATAGCAGCGCCGGGCGTTTCGGGTCATACTCACCGGTAACCCAGCGCCGGGAGCGGCGTCGTACTCCGGAAAGGGAGCCGTGATGGCCCGTCTCGCCCAGACCGCCGGCCTGACCGACGTGCAGTCGGAGATCCTCGCGACCGTCCGCCAGTTCGTGGACAAGGAGGTCATCCCGCACGCGCAGGAGCTCGAGCACGCCGACACCTACCCCGCCGACATCGTCGAGGGCATGAAGGAAATGGGCCTGTTCGGGATCACCATCCCGGAGGAGTACGGCGGGCTCGGCGAGTCGCTGCTGACCTACGCGCTGGTCGTCGAGGAGATCGCCCGGGGCTGGATGAGCGTGTCCGGCGTGATCAACACGCACTTCATCGTCGCGCACATGATCTCCCGCCACGGCACGGACGCGCAGAAGCAGCACTTCCTGCCGCGGATGGCCACCGGCGAGGTCCGCGGCTCGTTCTCGATGTCCGAGCCCGACCTCGGCTCGGACGTCGCGGCCATCAAGACCAGGGCGAAGAAGACCGGCGACGGCTACGTCATCGACGGCTCGAAGATGTGGCTGACCAACGGCGGCTCGTCGAACCTGATCGCGCTGCTGGTGAAGACCGACGAGGGCGCCGAGAAGCCCCACCAGAACCTGACGACGTTCCTGGTCGAAAAGCCCGAGGGCTTCGGCGAGGTGGCGCCCGGGCTGACCATCCCCGGCAAGATCGACAAGATGGGCTACAAGGGCGTCGACACGACCGAAGCGGTCTTCGACGGCTACGAGATCGGTGCCGACATGGTGCTCGGCGAAGCACCCGGCAAGGGCTTCGCGTACATGATGGACGGTGTCGAGGTCGGCCGCGTCAACGTCGCCGCGCGCGCCTGCGGCATCGCGATCCGGGCGTTCGAGCTGGCGGTGGAGTACGCGCAGCAGCGCAAGACGTTCGGCAAGGCGATCGCCGAGCACCAGGCCGTCGCGTTCAAGCTGGCCGAGATGGCGACCAAGGTCGAGGCGGTGCACCTGATGATGGTGAACGCGGCCCGGCTCAAGGACTCCGGCGCGCGCAACGACGTCGAGGCCGGGATGGCCAAGCTGATCGCGTCGGAGTACTGCGCCGAGGTCACCCAGGACGCGTTCCGGATCCACGGCGGTTACGGGTACTCGAAGGAGTACGAGATCGAGCGGCTCATGCGCGAGGCGCCGTTCCTGCTCATCGGCGAGGGCACGAGCGAAATCCAGAAGACGATCATCAGCCGCGGCCTGCTGCGGGAGTACAAGTCGCGGTCGTGACCGCGATTGTCGCTCTGTCGACAAACTGTGCCCGGCCTTTCGGGGTAAGCCGCTCGCACGGTCCGGGTGTTCTTGACAAGATGGACACCCAGGACCCACGAGTGCGCAGGTGATGATGGTGAGTAGTCCCTTTGGCGGGGGCCGGGCGCCCGGTGGCCTGCCGCGGCTGCCGACCCCGCCGACCGGCTGGCCGATCGGGTCGTACGCGACCTACGGCGAGGCGCAGCAGGCGGTCGACTTCCTCGCCGAGAGCGAGTTCGCCGTCGGCGACGTCACGATCGTCGGCGTCGACCTGATGCTCGTCGAGCGGGTGATCGGGCGGCTCACCTGGGGCCGCGTGCTCGGCACCGGCGCGGTGTCCGGCGCGTGGTTCGGGCTGTTCGCGGGGCTGCTGCTCGGGTTGTTCGTCAACCAGGGCTTCGCGTTGCAGGTGCTGACCGGGGTCGTGCTCGGGGTGCTGTCCGGGCTGATGTTCGCGGCGATCGGGTACAGCATGTCCCGCGGCCGCCGCCGGGACTTCTCCTCGGCGAGCCAGCTCGTCGCCGGCCGGTACGACGTCCTGTGCCAGCCTCGCTCGGCCGAGCAGGGCCGGGAACTCCTGGCCAAGCTGGCACTGAAACCGCCGCCCGCCAACCCCTAGAAAACCCCTCTGTTACCAGGGAAAAATCACGATTCGACGCGCGGTGGGCTGAATCGTTACCGATACTGCTTGCGGGGTGTGATCGCCCGGCATAGGTTGTCCGACACCAGTCGGGCGGCCTCGCCCCACCAGCGCGGCGGCCCGAGCACTAGCACGTCGGGGTGCTGGCGCGGTTTCGCCTCATCGCGTCGTGGTGCCCTCCGGGCGCCATGGCATCCGGCGTGCACGCGGGTGAGGAGGCCTTATGGGGAAGAGGATCGGCGCGGGCAAACGGGGACGCTCGCCCGGCCGCACCGCAGTCCTGCTGGGGGCAGGGGCATTGCTGACCGGCATGCTGGCCGGGTGCGGGACGAGTTCCGGACTGAAGATCAACATCTACATGTCGCCAGAGGACAACTTCCAGAAAGTTGTCGACACCTGCAACGCGAAGGCGGCAGGCAAGTACGAAATCGTCTACAACAAGCTGCCGCGCGGCGCGGACGACCAGCGGCTGCAGATGGCGCGCCGGCTGGCGGCGGGTGACACCGCCATGGACATCCTCGGCCTCGACGTCACGTGGGTCTCGGAGTTCGCCGAAGCCGGCTGGGCCGAGGAGTGGACCGGCCAGAACAAGACCGAGGCGTCGCAGGGCGTCCTGCAGGGCCCGCTGGACACCGCGACCCACAACGGGAAGCTCTACGCGGCCACGAAGAACACCAACGTCCAGCTGCTCTGGTACGACGACCGGATCTCGCCGCAGCCGCCGGCGACCTGGGACGAGATGATGCAGAAGGCCCAGGAGCTCAAGGGGCAGGGCAAGCCCTACGAGATCGTGTTCACCGGCGCGCAGTACGAGGGCCTGGTCGTCTTCTACAACACGCTGGTCGCGTCGATGGGCGGGCACATCCTGTCCGACGACGGCAAGTCCGTCGTGATGGACGACGGGGCCGTCAAGGCGCTGGAGCTGCTCAAAAAGGTCTCGACCTCCGGGCTCACCGACCCGTCGCTGAGCAACATGAAGGAGGACGACATCCGGCAGGCGTTCCAGCGCGGCCAGGCCGGCTTCCAGCTCAACTGGCCGTACGTCTACGCCGCCTACGCCAAGGACAAGAAGGCGGACCTGCCGCACTTCAAGTGGGCGGTCTACCCGGCGGCGCAGGCCGGGATGCCGGCCCGGACCACCATCGGCGGGTTCGACCTGGCGGTGAGCACGTATTCGCAGCACAAGCCGGAGGCGTTCGAGGCGGCGCTGTGCCTGCGCAGCCCGGAGAGCCAGAAGATCTCGGCGATCAACGACGGTGTGCCGCCGAGCATCGAATCCGTCTACCACAACGACGTTCCGCTCGACCCGGGCAAGCCGGCGTCGGACGACAACCCGAACATGGCGATCAAGTACCCGATGCGCGACGCGATCCTCGCCGCGCTCAAGACCGCCGCGGTGCGCCCGCTGACCCCGGCGTACCAGAACGCCTCGACGGTCATCTCGAAGATCCTTTCGCCGCCGTCGGACATCGACCCGCAGGCCACCGCGGCCAAGCTGCGGGAGCAGCTCGGTGACGCGCTCCAGTCGAAGGGAGTGATCCCGTGACCGTCCAGGACTCGACCCCGGCCGACACCGCCGGGGCCACGGTCGCCGGGGAGGCGACGTCGCACAAGAAGGGCAAACCCGCCCTCTCCGAAGGGAAGAAGGCCGAGCGGCGGCTCGGGCTGTGGCTGTGCGCGCCCGCGTTCGTCGTGATGATCGCGGTCACCGGCTACCCGATCCTCTACTCGCTCTGGCTGTCGCTGCAGCGGTACGACCTGCGGTTCCCGGCGCAGCAGAAGTTCATCGGCTTCGACAACTACGCGGCCGTGCTGTCCAGTTCGTACTGGTGGACGGCGTTCGGCACCACGATGTTCCTGACCGTCGTGTCGGTGGCGATCGAGTTCGTGCTCGGCATGGCGCTGGCGCTGATCATGCACCGGACGCTCGTCGGCCGCGGCCTGGTCCGCACCGTCGCGCTGATCCCGTACGGCATCGTCACGGTCGTCGCGGCGTTCTCGTGGTACTACGCGTGGACGCCGAAGACCGGCTACCTGGCGAACTTCCTCGCCGCCGACGCGGCCCCGCTGACCCAGCAGTGGCCGTCGCTGTTCATCATCATCGGCGCCGAGGTGTGGAAGACCACGCCGTTCATGGCGCTGCTGCTGATGGCCGGCCTGGCGCTGGTGCCGGACGACCTGCTCAAGGCGGCGGCGATGGACGGCGCGAGCGCGTGGCAGCGGTTCACGAAGGTGATGCTGCCGGTGATGAAGCCGGCGATCCTGGTGGCGCTGCTGTTCCGCACGCTCGACGCGTTCCGCATCTTCGACAACATCTACGTGCTCACCAACGGCGCGCAGGACACCGGGTCGGTGTCGATGCAGACCTACGACAACCTCGTCAAGGGCCTCAACCTCGGCATCGGGTCGACGATGGCCGTGCTGATCTTCATCACGGTGGCGATCATCGCGTTCATCTTCATCAAGGTGTTCGGCACGGCCGCACCTGGTTCGGACAACGGGGGTAAGCGCTGATGACGATGGGAACCGTCACGACGGGCCGCAAAGTCAGGTGGGGCCTGGTCGACATCCTCGTGCTGGTGTTCGCGCTGGTGCCGGTGCTCTGGGTCGTCTCGCTGTCGTTCAAGACCAAGGACACGATCACCGACGGGTCGTTCGTCCCGCAGTCGTGGACCTGGCAGAACTACGCGGACATCTTCCAGACGTCGGAGTTCCTGCTGGCGCTGGTCAACTCGATCGGCATCGCGATCATCTCGACCGTGATCGCGGTGGTGCTGGGCACGATGGCCGCGTACGCGGTCGCCCGGCTCGACTTCCCCGGCAAGCAGGTGCTCGTCGGGCTGTCGCTGCTGATCGCGATGTTCCCGCAGGTGTCGCTGGTGACGCCGCTGTTCAACATCGAGCGGAACATCGGGCTGTTCGACACGTGGCCGGGGCTGATCCTGCCCTACATCACGTTCGCGCTGCCGCTGTCGATCTACACGCTGTCGGCGTTCTTCCGGGAAATCCCGTGGGAGCTGGAAAAGGCGGCGAAGATGGACGGCGCCACCCCGGCGCAGGCGTTCCGCAAGGTGATCGCGCCGCTGGCCGCGCCGGGCGTGTTCACCACGGCGATCCTGGTGTTCATCTTCTGCTGGAACGACTTCCTGTTCGCCATCTCGCTGACGTCGACCACGGCGTCGCGCACGGTGCCGGCGGCGCTGTCGTTCTTCACCGGGTCCTCGCAGTTCGAGGACCCGACCGGGCAGGTGTGCGCGGCCGCGGTCGTGATCACCATCCCGATCATTGTGTTCGTGTTGTTCTTCCAGCGTCGCATCGTGGCGGGGCTGACCTCCGGTGCGGTGAAGGGGTAGCGCTATGGCAGAGATCGTGCTCGACAAGGTGTCGAAGAAGTACCCCGACGGCGCCCTCGCCGTGTCCGAAGTGGACATCACCATCGCCGACGGCGAGTTCATCATCCTGGTCGGCCCGTCCGGCTGCGGGAAGTCGACGACGCTGAACATGGTGGCCGGCCTGGAGGACATCTCCGCCGGTGAGCTGCGCATCGACGGCCAGCGCGTCAACGAGAAGGCGCCAAAGGACCGGGACATCGCGATGGTGTTCCAGTCCTACGCGCTCTACCCGCACATGAGCGTCCGGGAGAACATGGCCTTCCCGCTGCGGCTGGCCAAGGTGGACGACAAGACCGTGCGGGCGAAGGTGGAGGAAGCGGCGACGATCCTCGACCTGACCGCGCACCTGGACCGCAAGCCGGCCAACCTCTCCGGTGGCCAGCGCCAGCGCGTCGCGATGGGCCGGGCGATCGTGCGGAGCCCGAAGGCGTTCCTGATGGACGAGCCGCTGTCCAACCTGGACGCCAAGCTGCGCGGCCAGATGCGGACGTCGGTGTCGAAGATCCAGAAGCAGCTCGGCACCACGACGCTGTACGTGACGCACGACCAGACCGAGGCCATGACGCTGGGCGACCGGGTCGTGGTGCTGCGGGCCGGGTACGTGCAGCAGATCGGCTCGCCGCAGTTCCTCTACGACAACCCGGCGAACCTGTTCGTGGCCGGGTTCATCGGCTCGCCGTCGATGAACTTCGTCCCGGCGACGCTGGAGAACAACGAGCTGCGCAGCGCGCTGGGCACGACACCGCTGACGGACCGCGTCCGGCAGCTGGTGGAGCGGGCGAACGCGCCCCGCGAGGTGATCGTCGGCATCCGGCCGGAGCACTTCGAGGACGCGGCGCTGGTCGTCGACAAGAGCAGCGGCGGGACGTTCACCGCGCACATCGACGTGCTCGAGTCGATGGGTTCCGAGAAGTTCGCCCACTTCACGCTGGAGGGCGAGACGGCGACGTCCGAGGAGCTGGCGGAGCTGGCCGCGGACAGCGGTTCGTCCGACGTCCCGGGCGCGGAGTCCCAGATCGTGGCCCGCCTGTCGGCCGAGTCGTCGGCGGCGGAGAACGCCGACCTCGAGGTCTGGTACGACGCGGACAAGATCAAGCTGTTCGACCCGTCGAACGGCAAGAACCTCACCTACGAGGACTGACCCTGCCGCACCGGTCGTGAGTGAGAAACAGTGTTCTAACACTGTTTCTCACTCACGAGGGGTCAGGGGGTCGGGAGGCGGGGGAGGATCGATGTTGCCGCCGTGCGGGCGAGGGCGCACGTGGCGTCGCCCGCGGTGCCTGCCGTTTCGACGACGCTGATCTCGGCCAGCTCGCGCCGGCCCGGCAGGCCGGGGGCCGGCTGGGTCGCGTCGACCAGGCAGAACGCGCCGGCCAGCCGGACGCGGGCGTCGCGGCCGCCGAGCTTTTCGGACGGCCCGGCCGGCTCCGCCGTCTCCACCGTCAGCTTCAGGCTCACCTTGCCGCGGATGCAGCTGTGCCCGGACAGGCCGGTCGCGGGCCGCCCGCCGGGGCCGGCGGCGCTGTCGAGGTCGTGGGTGTCGAGCAGGACGCAGGGCGCCACGCGGCCCCACGAGCGGTCGGGGAACGTCAGCCGCCCGACCTTGTGCGCGGTGATCGCGGCCAGCGCCGAGCCGACGGCGGCGTCCGCCACGTCGCAGCGCCCGCCCTGGTCGCTGCCGTTGTCGGTGACCGACAGGTCGAGCCGGTTGCCGTCGGCGAAGGTGATGGCGCGGGTGCAGGCGCTGCGGTCGTTGAACATCGACTGCTGGACCGCCACGCCGTCGGGCACCGGGCCGGGGTAGTCGTAGGGCTTGATGTTCGGGTCGGAGTCGAAGGCCAGCGGCCCGACGAGGATCGTCCGCGGGCCGGCCTGGGCGTGGCAGCTCTCGAACGTCGGAACGGCGACCGCGCCGGGCGCGACCGCCGGCACGTTCAGCAGGCTGCAGTAGTCGACGCTGCCGAAGTCGCCGAGCGCATCGGCGGCGGTCAGCGGCGTCGGCCCGGAATTCTGCTCGGGCGCGGCCTGGGTGGCGGCGCAGCCGGCGGTGAGCAGGGCGCAGAGCATCGCGACGGCCAAGCTTTTCGGACGCGGGTACACGGGGTGCAAGTATCACCACATCGCGCGGAAAAACCAGCCCTGACGGGGACATCTCTCAATATTCTCCGGATCGCTCCGGACGAACCCGCTGTTCAGGCGGATTTCGCAGAGCGCACCCGGGTTTCGCCGGTCGCCTGAACGTTTTTCGCCTTTGCCGTCCCCTAAGGGAGCGATCCTTCCCGCGAGCGATGCGGAAGCGGGTACTCCGGTGGTGAAGTGGAGGTATCGGAAATTCGAGGAAAGGGAAAGACGATGAGCGCACCGGTCACCCGCAGGCTGTCCCGTCCGCGTCACGGCCGCATGATCGGCGGCGTCTGCGCGGGCCTGGCCCAGCGGTACGGCATGAAGCCCGGCACGGTCCGGCTGCTGGCCGTGCTGTCCTGCCTGCTGCCCGGGCCGCAGTTCGTGGCCTACCTGATCCTGTGGGCGGTCATCCCGGCCGAGTAGCACTCCCGATCCGACAGATCGTCTCGCGGCGCCGGTGATCCGAAGGGGTCACCGGCGCTTCGCGTCTCAGGGACGCCAGCAGGACATCGCTTCGTCGATCTCGTCCACCCCGAGCGGCGGCCGCGGCAGCTTCGACGGCTTGCCGGGCTGCGCGCGCAGCCCGTCCAGGAGCATCGCGAGGCAGCGGCGCCACAGGTCCGGCTCCACCGCCGAGGTGAACTCGATCACCGAGCCGATCATCATGTGCAGCAGTGGGGTGTCCGTCGGGGCGAAGTCGGCGCGCAGGCCGCCCGCCGCCTGGGCCCGCTCGACGAGCTGTGTGATCAACGGCACCAGGCGGGCCTTCGATTCCGCCACGTGGTCGTGGCCGAACTTGTTCGACAGCATGATCTCGCGCAGCCCGCGGTCGCCCGAGTGGAGCTCGATCGACTTCCAGGTGAAGTCGACGAACGCCTGCCAGGCGTCGTCGGCCTTCAGCGCCTGTTCGGCGAGCGTGCCGATCTCCTCCATCCGCTCGGCGAACATCGCTTCGACCAGGTGTTCCTTGCTGGGGAAGCGGCGGTACACCGTGCCGACGCCGAGGCCGGCGTGGTGGGCGATGTCGTCCAGCGTGGCTTCGAGCCCGCGCCGGCCGAACACCTCGCGGGCCGCCGCGAGGATGCGACGGCGGTTGAGTTCAGCGTCACGCCGCAGCGGCCGCGCCGGTGCGGCGGGACCAGCGTCCCGTGCCATGCGTCCAGTCTAACCCGAGAAGTAGAGGCGCTATCTCCGGTTCTTGTGTACCTTGGGGTGAGTAAGGGGAGATACCTACTCCACATAGTCTTCCGATCACGTTCTGTGAGGATCTTTCATGTCCGAGTCCACGCTCGCCGTCGCGCCGTCGGGGGACACGCGCGCCGCCGAGAACCCCCACCACGCCAGACGCTGGCTGATCCTGGTGATGATCGGCATCGCGCAGCTGATGGTCGTGCTGGACGCGACCGTCGTGAACATCGCGCTGCCGTCCGCCCAGCTCGACCTGGGCTTCTCCAACGACGCCCGGCAGTGGGTCGTCACGGCGTACGCGCTCGCCTTCGGCAGCCTGCTGCTGCTCGGCGGGCGGATCGCGGACCTCTTCGGCCGCAAGAACGCCCTCCTCGTCGGCCTGGCCGGCTTCGCCGCGGTGTCCGCGCTCGGCGGCTTCGCGACCAACATCGAGATGCTGCTGGTCGCCCGGGCGGCACAGGGCGTGTTCGGCGCGCTGCTCGCGCCCGCCACGCTTTCGCTGCTGACCACGACGTTCACCGACCCGAAGGAGCGCGGCCGCGCGTTCGGTGTGTTCGGCGCCATCGGCGGTGGCGGCGCGGCGGTCGGCCTGCTGCTCGGCGGCGTGCTCACCGAGTACCTCGACTGGCGCTGGTGCATGTTCGTGAACATCATCTTCGCGGTCGTCGCGTTCGCCGGCAGCTCGGTCCTCCTGCGCAACCAGAAGGACGACGGCCCGCGGCCGAAGCTCGACCTCCCCGGCACGGTCACCGCTTCCGCCGGTCTGTTCGCGCTGGTCTACGGCTTCGCCAACGCCGAGTCGGACTCCTGGTCGGCGGTGTCGGTCTGGGGCTTCCTGGCCGCCGGCGTGGTGCTGCTCGGCGTGTTCGTGTGGCTGCAGCAGCGCGTCGAACACCCGCTGCTGCCGCTGCGCGTGCTGCTCGACCGGGACCGCGGCGGCTCGTACCTGGCGATGTTCCTGCTCGCCATCGGCATGTTCGCGATCTTCCTGTTCCTGACCTTCTACGTGCAGCAGAACCTGCAGTTCACGCCGATCCAGAGCGGCGTCGGGTTCCTGCCCATGGTGGCGACGCTGATGCTGGCCGCCACGGTGGCGACGAGCGTGCTGCTCCCGCGGATCGGCCCGCGGCCGCTGGTGCCGACCGGCATGGCGATCGCCGCCGCCGGCCTGTTCTGGCTGAGCGGGATCGGCCTCGACAGCACCTACGCCTCCGGCGTCCTCGGCCCGCTGCTGGTGATGGGCTTCGGCATCGGGCTGGCGATGGCGCCGGCGATGAGCGTCGCGACGTTCGGCGTCGAGGCGCATGACGCGGGTGTCGCGTCCGCCGCGGTGAACACGATGCAGCAGGTCGGCGGTTCGATCGGCACGGCGTTGCTGTCGACGCTCGCCGGCAACGCGGCGACGGCCTACCTCGCGGGCAAGGTCCCGACGCCGCAGCTGGCGGCCGAGGCCGCGATCGAGAGCTACACGACGGCGTTCACCTGGGCCGCGGTCATCTTCGTGGCGGGTGCGGTGCTCAGCGGCCTGCTGCTGCGCCCGGGCGTCCCGAAGGGTGAAGCGGCGCCGGGCGCCGTGCACATGTGATTCCCGGTGACGTGACCGGGTTTCCCGGTCACGTCACCAGGCCGTGGCGGTAGGCGTAGACGACGGCCTGCACGCGGTCGCGCAGCTGCAGCTTGGTCAGGATGCGCGAAACGAACGTCTTCACGGTTTCCTGGCTGATCACGAGCCGCGCCGCGATTTCGCTGTTGGACAGGCCGTCCGCGATGAGCCGGAGGACCTCCAACTCACGCGGGGTCAGCGGGAGCTCGGGCGCACCGCCCGGTGCGGGCCGGATCCGGGCGGCGTGCCTGCCCACCAGCTGGCGCGTCACCTCCGGGTCCAGCAGCGCCGCGCCGGTGGCCACGGTCCGGATCCCGTGCAGCAGCCGGTCCGGTGGCGCGTCCTTGAGCAGGAACCCGCTGGCGCCGGCGCGCAAGGCCTCGTAGACGTACTCGTCCAGGTTGAACGTCGTCAGCACCAGCACCTTGACCGGGTGCGGCACCCCGGCCCCGGCCAGCAGCCGGGTGGCCTCGATGCCGTCGAGCACCGGCATCCGCACGTCCATCACGACGACGTCCGGGCGCAGCCGCGCGGCGAGGTCGACCGCGGCGCGCCCGTCGCCGCACTCGCCGACCACCTCGAAGTCGGGTTGCGCGCCGATGATCGTCACCAGCCCGGTGCGGATCAGCATCTGGTCGTCGCAGACGAGGACCCGGATCACGACCCGCTCCCGGTCGGGATCCGGGCCCGCACGACGAAGCCGGCACCGCCGTCCGCGTCCGCGCTGAAGTCCCCGCCGAGCAGGCCGACCCGTTCGCGGAGACCGGCGAGGCCGCGCCCGCTCCCGCCGGGCGACACGCTCGGCGGACCGGCCGTGGCGATCTCCACTTCGATCTCCCGTTCCCCGTGGCGCACCCGGACCTCGGTGTGGCAGCCGCGGGCGTGCTTGAGTGCGTTCGTCAGCGCTTCCTGCACGACCCGGTAGGCCACCAGGTCGGCGCTGCCGGCGGACTCCGCCGGCGTGCCCTCTTCGGTGAACTCGACCGGCTGCCCGGCCTGACGGGCGTGCTCGACGAGCGGCCGGAGCCCGCCCGGCGGCGGCGTGCCGTCCTCGCCGTGGTCCGGGTTGAGCAGGTCCAGCAGGTGCCGCAGGTCGGTGATGGCGCGGCGGCCGGTGCCGGTGATCGCGGTCAGCGTCTCCGCCAGGCGTTCGGGTGCGGCGGTGAGGTACCGGGCGGCCTCGGCCTGCACGACCATCGCCGTCACGTGGTGGGTGACGACGTCGTGCAGCTCGCGGGCGATGCGGGTGCGTTCCGCGGCGAGCGTGTCCGCGGCGACGCGGCGGCGGCGCTCGGCTTCCGCCGCGCGGGTGGAACGCAACCACGCGCCGATGCCCCACGCGAAGGCGAGCAGCACGTAGAAGGTGACGTACTCCGCCACGGGCTCGGAACCGAGCTGGTGCAGGACGACCGAGAGGAGCACGTAGGCCGCGGAGAACGCCACCGCGGCGGTGCGCCGGCGCCGGCTGATGTGGGCGCCCGCGCTCACCAGCGCGATGCCCAGTGCCGTGCCCGCGACCGAGTGGTAGCCGCGGAGCTGGTCGAGCGCGAAGCCGAGCGACACGAGGGCGAGGCACAGCGCCGGCCACCGCCGCCGCCCGGCGAGCGGGAGGGTTTCGAGCAGGAGCACCCCGACGCCCGGGACGTCGAGGGCCCGCGACGGCACGCCGCCCAGCTCCGTCCCGTGGTTCTGCAGGATCGGCACGAACGCCGCCGCCAGGAACACCAGGCCGAGCGGGAGGTCCCGGACCACGGGGTCGAGCCGGCGCCAGCGCGCCAGGGCCGCCCGGTGCTCGATCACGCGGGAAGTGTAGTGACGTCGGCGGTCCGCTCGCCGCGGCGCCGGGGCACCAGCCGGCCGCGGCGGTGGGCCAGCCGCAGGAACACGCACGTCGCCAGGAAGCAGAACAGCACCGAGTACAGGCTGCCCTCCGGTCCGAAGTCGCCGCCGGTGACGATCGACGGCCCGGACGTGGCCGCGGCCAGCAGCCCCTGCGGGGCGCCCTGGCCGGAGACCACCGCGCCGAAGATGCCCGCCCCGGCGAAGTTCCAGCCGAAGTGCAGGCCGATCGGCAGCCACAGCCTGCGCGTCGCGATGTACGCCGAAGTCAGCAGGCCGCCGCCCTCGATGGCGATGGCGATGGCGCCCCACAGGGTCGCGTGCTCGTTGAACAGGTGCATGAGGCCGAACACCAGGCCGCTCAGCACCAGCGCGAGCCAGGTGCCGAGCCACTTCTCGACGATCCGGAACAGGATGCCGCGGAACAGCAGCTCCTCCGTCACCGCGGCGGCGGCCATGAAGCCGACGAGCCCGAGCGCCCCCGGCACGCTGCCCCAGCCGCGGATCTCGTAGTCCCCGAGGAGGGCGATGTTCGCGATGACGGCCGCGAACAGGGCGAGCCCGATCACCGCCCCCCGGCCGAGCGCACTCCGGGCGCCGGACCCGGCCAGCTCGGTCACCGGGCGCTGCTCGGTCTTGCGCACCACCCAGCGGTAGGCGAACACCGCGAGCACGGCGGTCAGTCCGCCGAAGAGCAGGGTGAGCCACGGATTTCCGTCCACCGCGGCAACGCACAGCTGCCCGGCGAACGCCACCGCCGCCACGGCCAGGAACTGCCAAACGAGCCTCATGAGAACCCCTTCGCGTCGTCCGCGGCCCGTCCCGCGGATGTCTCGAACGCTAGGGATGCGGCGGCCGGGAATCGTCACCGTCGAGTGGACAACCGCGCGTAGCTCGCACGGGGGACGCTTGAACCTTCCGGGGGCCCCGCGCACTAATAAGGGGGTGTCGAGAGACCTCGATTTCAGCGAGTACTTCGCCGCGCGCGTCCAGCGTTTCCGGCGCGTGGCCTTCGCCCTCTGCGGTGACTGGCACGGCGCCGAGGACCTGGTGCAGGCGATGTTCGTCCAGCTGTACCGGCGCTGGCGGCGCGTCCGCCCGGACACGGCCGACGCGTACGCGCGCCGCATCCTGCTGAACCTGTTCCTGGCCGGGCGCCGGAAATCCGGGCGGGAGTACGTGACGCCGTCCGTGCCGGAGGCGGAGTCCCCGCCGGGCCGGGACACGCCGTTGCGCCTCGACGTGGAGCGGGCACTGGCCGGGTTGACGCCCCGGCAGCGCGCGATGGTGGTGCTGCGGTTCCTCGAAGACCTCCCGGTGACCGAGGTGGCGGCGCTGCTCGGCGTCGCCGAAGGAACGGTCAAGTCCCAGACGGCCCGCGGGGTCGAGGCCCTGCGCGCGGCCCTGCCGGCGCCGACCGCCGAGGAGTGGTGATGGAAGAGATCCGGTCCCTGCTGACGGCGTACGTGACCGAAGACGAGCCCCCGATCGGCCTGTCCGGGGAGGCGGTGCTGTCGGCGGCCCGCCTGGCGCGCCGGCGTCACCTGCTGACGGGAGCGGTGGCGCTGGCCGTGGTGGTGCTGGCCATGGGCCTGGCGGTAGTGGTGCTGCCGCACCGGGGCGGAGTGGCGAACGCGCCCTGCCCGACGGCTTCGGACACACGCGCGGCCCTGGTCGACCGCCTGAGCTGCGTGGTGGGCCGCGCGGTGCGCTCGCTGCTGCCACCGGACGCGCAGATCACGCGCTTGACGATCCCGGGGGAGAAGCCACCGGAGGACCCGTTCCACCTGATCGCCGACCCGGCGGGAGACGAGCCACGGGACGCGTTGTTCCACATGGGGGTCCGGGTGACCGACGCACGGGGTTCCGGATCGGTGTACGTCCTGATGGTGCCCAGCCGCAACTCGGGCGGCCCGCCGTGCGAAGAACCGGAGGAGATCCTCTGCCGCACGGAGCCGACCCCGCAGGGCTTGCTGTGGCTGTCGACGCTCCAGTCCGGCGACATCCTGACCCACCGCGTGGCACTGGCCACGCCGGAAGCGGTGGTGCAGTTCTGGTCGAACGACAGCGGGGTGCTGGAGCAGGCCGGGGTGCCGCTGCCGAAGCAGCGCACGGAGCCGACGTTGACGCTGGCGGAGGTGCGGCAGCTGGCGTTGACGCCGGGACTGGACTTCTAGTGCTGCCGTGCCCGCAGGGCCTCGATCACGTCGTCGTCCCAGCGGTGGGTCCGGATCAGCCGGTACCGTTCCGCCGCCACCCACATGTACGCCTCGGCGTCCGTCCGGTCCCCGATCAGGCCCGCCTGGCGCAGCATCGCCACCACCGGGACGAACTCCTCGTCGAACCACCGCTGCGCCACGCTCGCCCGGTCGCAGAACTTGCCCTCGTCCTGCATCAACCGGAAGCCCCACGCCTCCACGTGCTCGCCCAGCCGGGCGTAGTCCCACGGGTCCGACACGATCACCGACGCCCGGGCGTGCCCGGTCAGCGGCACGCGCTCGAGGAACAGCCGCCGGTAGTCCTTGACGATCAGGTCGCCGCGGTGGCGGATCCCGCTCGGGTCCAGTTTGGTGCGGACCACCGTCACCATTGCCTCTATTGTGGACAGTCCCTGGGCGAGGGCGACCGAGACCCGGTGGTGGCCGTCGATGATGAAGTGCAGCTCGCCGACGCGGTAGACCTCGATCGGGGGGATCTCCTCGCCGCGGCGGGCGGCCAGCGCCAGGCGCTCCCAGCGCTCGCGGACGCGCGCGGACGTCGGGCGGAACCGGCGGTCGAAGTCGCGGCTGCGGTCGACCGTGCCGACGATCGAGTCCAGTTTGATCACCCGCAGCCCGATCCGGTGCTCGCCGAGGTAGCCGAGCGCCTCCACCACCTCGTGGAACGGCAGCATGATGTTGACGTCGTCGGGCTCGCGGCGCAGCCACGTCGAAAGCCGCGAGAGCACCTGGCCCCGGCGTGCGCGGAGGAAGTCGTTCTCCGCGTCGGCGCGGGGAAACCCGGTCTCTTTCATGAGAACTCCATGATCCGGTGGCCCACCACGTTGCGGATCCGCGTCGCGCCGGCGACCCGGTCCGGCACCGGCTCGCCGTGCGGGTGGATGTGCCCGTGCAGCAGCCACTTCGGGCGCAGCACCTCGATCGTCCGGTGCAGGCACGCGAACCCGCGGTGCGGCGGGTCCGGCCGGTCGCCGAGGTCCAGCGGCGGCGAGTGCGTCAGCAGGATGTCGACGTCACGCCCGTCGCGCCACCGCCGGAACCGGGCGCGGCGCACCAGGCCGCGGGCCCGGCGGGCCTGCTGGCGCTGCGTCCACTGGTTCGGCCCGTCGTTGTAGCGGATCGAGCCGCCGAGGCCGGCGAACCGGAGGCCGGCGACGTCGACGACCCGGCCGTCGGCGTTGATGCCGCCCGCCGGGCCCGGCCAGACCGTCGGGAAACCGTCCTTCATGGACAGCCCGCCGTAGCGCGTGTAGCCGCTCAGGTCCGGGTCGTGGTTGCCCGGCACGAACACGCACGGTGCGTCGAGCGCGCTGGCCAGGAACGCGAGGTAGTCGTAGGGGAGGTCGCCGGCGCCGATGACGAGGTCGACGGAGACGGCGCGGACCGCGTCGGTCCACAACCGCTCGTCGACCTCGTCGGAGACGACCAGCGCTTTCGGCATGCGCCCAGGATAGGACGCTCCGCCGTTATTTCATCCCGTGCGCGAACCCGGGGTCGGCGACGATGACGAAGGTGATCACGAAGATCCAGACGAGGCTGAGCGCGAGCGCCCAGAACTTGAGGTTGGACAGCATCCTGGACATGACGGTTCTCCGAAGGAATCCGGTGGAACGAAAGGGGACCTAGAGCCAGCCGTTCTTCCGGAATATTCGGTACAGCAACAGGCAGATCGCCAGGATCACGGTGATCACCAGCGGGTACCCGAACTTCCAGTGCAGTTCGGGCAGGTAGTCGAAGTTCATCCCGTAGATGCCCGCGATCATCGTCGGCACGGTGATGATCGCCGCCCACGACGTGATCTTGCGCATATCGGTGTTCTGCTGCAGGGAGATCTTCGCGACGGTCGCGTCGACCAGGGTGGACAGCAGTTCGTCGAACGCCGCCACCCGTTCGGACACCGTCGTGAGGTGGTCGGCGACGTCGCGGAAGTACGAGCGGACCTCGTCCGGCACCAGCCGCGTGTAGCCCTCGGCCAGGCGCTGCACCGGTGTCGCCAGCGGCATCACCGCGCGGCGCAGCTCGAGCACCTCCCGCTTCATCAGGTAGATCTGCTCGGCGCTGATCTGCGACCGGGGCGCGAAGACCTGCGCCTCCATCACGTCGATGTCGTTCTCGATCCGGCCCGTGACGTCCAGGTAGTGGTCGACCACGTGGTCGGCGATCGCGTGCACCACCGCGGCCGGCCCCAGCTGCAGGCGCTCGGGGTCGTCGTCCAGCTCGCGGCGCAGGCGCGCCAGGCCCGAGTGGTTCCCGTGCCGGACGGTGATCACGAAGTCCCGGCCGAGGAACACCATCAGCTCGCCGGTCTCGACGATCTCGTTCGCCGTGGTCGGTGACTCGTGCTCGACGTACCGCACGGTCTTGACCACCAGGAACAGCGTGTCGTCGTAGCGCTCCAGCTTCGGCCGCTGGTGCGCTTCGAGCGCGTCCTCGACCGCCAGCTCGTGCAACCCGAACGTGTCCGCGACGCCCTGGATCTGCTGGGCGTCCGGCTCGTGCAGGCCGATCCAGACGAACCCCTCGTGCCGCTTCCGGACCTCTTTGATCGCCTCGGAGTGGCTCCAGCGGCCGGGCAGGCGCTCGCCGCCGACGTACACGGCGCAGTCGACGACGTAGGCCGACAGCGGCACCGGGACCGGGCGGACCGGGACGGTGCCCTTGTTGCCGCGGCCGCGCAGGCCGCCGAGCGAGGGAATGGCAGGCATGGGATCTCCTGGTGTCGTGCGTGGTCGTGCGAGACGACGGACCAGGGGCGGAAAGCGTCCGCCCGGCGACACACCAGCGTTCCCGGGACGAGAAGGCCTACCAGGAGATGAGCCGGCCGGCGGGAGTGGCAGGAACGCTGGGACTACTAGGGAGCGGACTATCGCCACTACTCATCGAGTTCCTCACCTCCTCCGGGCCGGGTGCAACGTGGCGGGGCTCGCGTTGACGCGCGAACACCGATGGTTGAGGGTACTCCTCACTACGGATGCGTGTCGTACCAGGCTCACGCGGTGTTACGTGACGGGAGATGACGAGTGCAGTTCGGCCGGTATTTCGAGGAGTTCGAGGTCGGTGCGGTCTACAAGCACTGGCCGGGCAAAACGGTCACCGAATACGACGACCACCTGTTCTGCCTGATCACCATGAACCACCACCCGCTGCACCTCGACGCGCACTACGCGGAGGAGACCACCGACTTCGGCAAGAACGTCGTGGTCGGCAACTACGTCTACTCGCTGCTGCTGGGGATGTCCGTGCCGGACGTTTCCGGCAAGGCCATCGCGAACCTCGAGGTCGAGTCGCTGAAGCACGTCAAGCCGACCTTCCACGGCGACACCATCTACGGCGAGACCGAGGTGCTCGACAAGACGCCGTCGAAGTCCAAGGACGACCGCGGTGTCGTGTACGTCGAGACGCGCGGTTACAAGCAGGACGGCCTGATCGTGTGCACCTTCCGGCGGAAGGTGATGGTGCCCAAGCGCTCGTACGGGGAGACTCGGGGCGGGGAGCAGCCGGGCCGGCCGGTGCCGCACGAATGAGGCTCTGATGGACCTGGACGGGATCAAGGCGGTACTCCGCACGTTCGCGGAAGTCGAGGCGCGCGGGGTCTCGCCGCTGTACGAGCACCTGGCGCTGCAGGCGGCCTCGGACGACGACGTCGCCGGGCTGCTCGCCTCGGCCCGCGACGGCGAGGTCCGGGGCACGCTGCTGATGGCGGTCGCGCACCGGCTCGTGCAGGCGGACCCGATCCACCCGCTGTCGCGGTACTACCCGTCGCTGGGCGGGTTCGACGGCGTGGATTCCGACACCTGGCCGCTGTTCCGGTCGTTCCTGCTGGAGCGCGCCGACAAGGCGCGTTCCCTGATCGCTTCGCGCTACACGCAGACCAACGAGGTCCGGCGGGCCGCGCTGCTGTACCCGGGGGTCGCGCGGGCGGCGCGCGAAGCGGGCGGGAAGGTCTCGTTGCTGGAGGTCGGCTGCAGCGCGGGGCTGCTGCTCGGGCTGGACCGGTTCGGCTACCGCTACCAGTGCGACGGCGGCGACCAGCTGACGGCCGGCCCGGCCAAGGCGGCGGTGGGGCTGCACTGCGCACTGGACCTGGCCGCGGGCGCGGTGGTCCCGAAGCTGCCGAAGAAGCTGGCGGTGCTCGATCGGGCGGGCCTCGACCGGGCCCCGGTGGACCTGTCGGACGAGGACGAGCTGGCGTGGCTGGAGGCGTGCGTCTGGGCGGACCAGCCGGACCGGATCCGGCTGCTGCGGACGGCGGCGGCCGAGCAGGCCAAGCACCGCCCGCGGCTGATCACCGGGGACGGCGTCGACGACCTGGCCTCGGCGGCCGGGTCGCTGGCGGGGCCGCTGGTGGTGATCACCAGCCACGCGCTGGCGTACTTCCCGGCGGAGCGGCGGTCCGCGTTCGTCGCGGGCCTGGCCGAGCTGGCGGCTTCGCGGCCGGTGTGGTGGGTCTCGGAGGAGTTCTACGGCGCCGGGCTGGAGCTCGTGCTGCCGGGCCGCGACGACCTCGCGGGCGCGGACGGCCTGGCGACGTTGGGTGTCGTGCGGTGGGAGGACGGCAAGCCGGAGGCGCACGCGCTGGCCCGGACCGCGCCGCACGGGCAGCGGATGACCTGGTTGCCGCTGTGAGTGCGGCCCGGCCCGAACGTCGCGAATGACTCATTCGGGACCTCGGACGTCCCGAATGAGTCATTCGCGACACTGGCGAGCCGCTGTCAGGCCCGCGGCAGGGCGTCCCAGTCACGCAACGTCACGTAAAGGCGGTCGACCAGTGCGCCGGCCGCCTCCAGCCCGGCAAGGTCTGCCGCATCGGACCAACGCGCGTCCGATGCGTCGTCACCAGCCGTGAGAATTCCGCCACCGACCTCGCAGGCGTAGTCGAAAATCTGGTAGCTCCCCCGCCGCACCGAACCGACCAATGTGCCCGGAATCACGTCCAGGCCGGTCTCCTCCCGCAGCTCCCTGATCACGGCCGTTTCGTCCGATTCGCCCGGTTCGACTCGGCCACCCGGCAGCGACCACTGCCCCGAACCGGGGTCGTTCAGGCGCCGGATGAGCAGCAAACGGCCGTACGCGTCGAACACGATCCCGCCGACACAGCGGATCGTGGTGCTGGTGAGGCCCTCCATGTCCCGAAGGGTAGACGCAATCGACTTGAAAACGGATGTCCTGTACACGGAGAGTAGCCGTACGGTACACTTCGGACGGCGTGCTGACCCAAGCGCGGGACTTTCCTCCCACGTGCCTGTTCAGTGCGGTACAACGTAAAAACTGCTGTTGTCCGGTGTCACCGTAAGAGACGGGATTTGATCGCGGTGAACGTGAAGAAGATTGCGGGCCTCGCCGGTATCGCGTTGGTGCTGTTCTTCGTCATCGCCCAGCCTGGGCAGGCCGCCGGCCTCGTCGGCAACATCATCGACTTCCTGCGCAGCTCGGCCGAATCGGTGATCACCTTCGTCAGCAACGTGTTCAAGGGCTGATTCGGGGCTACCCTCGAACCATGTTCGCGCCACGCGACCCCGACGAGTACCTCCTCGACACCGAGCGGCGGGTCATCCGGATCCGCCGCCACTGGGCGGTGCTGCTGTGGGACACCTTCGAGGCGGCCGCGCTGCTGGCCGTCTGCGTGCTGGTGTCCTACCTGCTGCCGCCGGCGCTGTACATCGGCCAGAACATCCTCTGGTACGTCGCGCTGCTCGTCGTCCTGCGGTTCGCCTACGTGGTGATGGAGTGGTGGGTCGAGCGCCTGGTCGTCACCGACAAGCGGTTCGTCATGACGACCGGGGTGTTCACCACCAAGGTGCTGATGATGCCGATCAGCAAGGTCACCGACCTCAGCTACGTCCGCACGGCCACCGGCCGGATGATGGGCTACGGCACGATGGTGGTCGAGTCCGCCGGCCAGATCCAGGCGCTGAACAAGATCGACTTCCTGCCGCGGCCGGAGGAGTTCTACGACACGATCTCGGAGCTCGTCTTCGGCGACAAGCAGAAGCAGGCCGAACGCTTCTCCATGATCAAGGCGCAGCGGGCCGCCCGGGGCAAGAAGCCGGTCGGCTGATCCCGCCGCGCGTGTGACGCAGCGCATCGTCGACAATGGACACGATGCGCATCGACCTGCACGCCCATTCCACCGCTTCCGACGGCACCGACACGCCGGCCGGGCTCGTCGCCGCGGCCGCGAAAGCCGGGCTCGACGTCGTCGCGATCACCGACCACGACACCACCGCGGGCTGGGCGCCCGCTTCCGAAGCGGTGTCACCCGGCCTGACCCTGGTTCCCGGCGCCGAGCTCTCCACGGTGTCGATCGACCCCGACACGGGCCGCCAGATCAGCGTCCACCTGCTCGCTTACCTCTTCGACCCGACGTCCGAGCCCGTCGTCACCGAGCAGACCCGGCTGCGCCTCGAGCGCCGCACGCGGCTGCGCCGGATGGCCGAGCGGATGGCCGCCGACGGGCTCCCGATCGACATCGACGAGATCTTCGGCCTGCTGCCCGAGGACTCGCCGCCGGGACGGCCGCACCTGGCGCAGGCGCTGGTCCGGGCCGGGCTGGTCAAGTCCGTCGACGAGGCCTTCGCCGACTACCTGAGCCCCCGCCGCGGCTACTACGTCGCCCGCCGGGACACCCCGGTCGAAGAGGCCATCGACATGATCGCCGCGGCCGGTGGCGTCACGGTCGTCGCGCACCCCTTCGCCTTCAGCCGCGGCGCCACGATCAGCGAGGACACCCTCGCCGGGCTGGCCGCGCGCGGGCTCACCGGCGTCGAAGCCGACCACCCGAACCACGACGCGCCGACGCGGGCCCGCGTCCGCGAGCTGGCCGCCGAGCTCGGGCTCGTCTTCACCGGCTCGAGCGACTACCACGGCACCAACAAGACGATCGCGCTCGGCGAGTGCACCACCGGCCCCGGGCAGTTCGAGGAACTCGTTTCGCGGGCGACGGGGTTCCAGGTCGTGAAGGGCTGACATGGCCATCGCCGACTTCTTCGACCCGAAGCTCTTCATGAGCGCGACGATCACCCTGATCGTCATCATGGACCCGCCCGGCACCGTGCCGGTGTTCCTGAGCCTGGTCGGCCGCAAGCCGATGGCGACCCGGGCGCGCGCCGCCCGGCAGGCCGTCCTGGTGTCGCTGCTGGTCATCAGCCTGTTCGCGATCGCGGGCCAGGCGATCCTGGCCTACCTCGGCATCGGCATCCCCGCGCTGCAGGGCGCGGGCGGGCTGCTGCTCCTGCTGATCGCGCTGCAGCTGCTCACCAGCAACGGCCACGAGCAGGAGGCGGCGGCCGACGACGTCAACGTGGCCCTGGTGCCGCTCGGCACGCCGCTGCTGGCCGGGCCGGGCGCGATCGCCGCGACCATCGTGTTCGTCCGGCAGGCCGACGGGCACCTCGGCGCGTACATCGCCCTGGCGCTGGCCATCGTCACCGTGCACTTCGTGATCTACCTCTGCATGCGCTACTCCGGCGTCGTCATCCGGCTGATCAAGGAAAGCGGCATCACGCTGCTGGCCAAGGTGGCCGGCCTGCTGCTCGCGGCCATCGCGGTGGAGCTCGTCGCGAACTCCGTCCGCGGGTTCATCGCCGGCGGGAACTGACCCGCCACCCGGGTTGTCCTGCCGGACAGGATGCGTCCGGGTCGTTGACATCGTTGGCACCGCTCCCGCAGCCTGAAGCTCAGCTCAGCGGTTGAAACGATTCAACGCCTTGCGGAGGCCTCGATGAAGTGGCTCAGAGCAGTCCTGCCGGTCACGGTGCTGGTGGCGAGCGGTGTCGTCGCCGCGCCGGCCGGCGCCACGCCCGGCTGGCAGAAGTACGTCGTCGCCCCTTCGAGCCGGGACGTCCGGCCGGTGAAGGTGCTGTCCGCCACCGGGGACGTCGCGAACCCGGACGGCCTGCTCGGGCGCGGGGTGGCGACGTTCAAGCGGCAGGCGCCGCCGCCGAAGCCGGTCTGGCCGGCGGGCACCACCGCGGCCGCGTCGTCGTTCCACTCGCCGAACAACGGCGGGAACGGCCAGCCCCGGACCTACGACCCCGGCAACGCCGTCGACGGCAACACCGGGACGTTCTGGAACGACGACACGATCGGCGCCTACCCGGACGTACTGACGATCACCGCGGGCGCGCCGGTCGCGCTGCCCGGCGTCACCGTGCTGTCCAATGTGGACGGCGTGCCGCAGGACTTCACGGTCGAGGTGCTGGACGCGGGTGCGTGGCGGGTGGCCGCTTCCGTGACCGGCAACACCGCCGTGCAGCGCGCGGTGACCTTCGACCGGCCGGTGACGACCGCGCAGGTCCGGATCACCGTGACCAAGGACCAGAACACCCCGTCGGGCGAGTTCAGCCGGGTCGCCGAGGTGTGGCCCGGCGTGGTCGCCGATCCGCCGGTGCCGACCGCCGTCGTCGACTTCGGCAAGGTCGTCGCCGGGTACCCGAAGATCGCCTTCGCGGGGGCGTCGGCGAACCGCCCCGGCGTCCGGCTGGCGTTCTCGGAAACCCGCCAGTACCTGGGCGAACGCTCCGACTTCACCCGCTCGGACTTCTCCGGCGGTCCGGGTACCGACCAGTACGCCGTGCCCTCGGCGCCGACGGTGTGGCGCGACACGAAGGGCTGCGCTTCCGGCAACCAGGTGTGCGCCGACGGCCTGCACGGCTTCCGCTACCTGCGGATCAGCCTGGACGCGCTGGCCTCGGATGCGCCTTTGGCCCAGCCGTCCGGTGAGGTGCGCATCAGCGGCGTCTCGCTCGACTTCACGCCGTTCCTCGGGACGCCGTCGACCTACCGCGGCTGGTTCGAGTCGTCCGACGAGGAGCTGAACCGCTACTGGTACGCGGCGTCCTACACGAACGAGCTGGGCATGGACACCTTCCGCGAGTCCGATGTGGACCCTCGCGGCGCGTTCTCGCCGTCGCTGGACGGGAAGCTGGTGCTGCACGACGGCGCGAAGCGCGACCGGGACCCGTACGTCGGCGATGTCGCGGTGTCGGGCCTGACGGAGTACCTGACGCACCAGGACGGCACGGCGGCGCGGAACGTCCTCGCCGACCTGGCCGACCACCAGCGCGCGGACGGCTGGATCCCGCCCGCGTCGATCAACGGCTACACGTTGCCGTTGTTCGACTATCCGCTCTGGTGGGTGACGTCGAGCTGGGACTACGTGCTCTACACGGGCGACACCGCGTACGCGTCTTCGTGCTACTCGCACCTCGTGAAGGCGCTCGACAGCTGGTATCCGTCGGTCACCGATTCGCGCGGGTTGCTCGCGAAGGGGCTTAACGGCACAGGCGGCTACGGCGACTACGCTTTCCTGCCGCGTACGGGCGAAGTGACGTACTACAACGCGTTGTACGTCCGGGCGCTTCAGGGCGCTGCCGGTCTGGCTCGCGCGACGGGCCACGCGGCCGACGCGGAGCGGTGGCTTTCGCGTGCTTCGGGCGTCGCGACGGCCGTGAATGCTCACTTGTGGGACCCGGCGGCGGGCGCTTACCTCGACTCGGCCGAGGGCGCGGTGCGGCACGGTCAGGACGGCAACAGCCACGCGATCCTGGCCGGGATCGCTTCGCCCGCCCAGGCCGCTTCGGCGTTGGCGCGGCTTGCGGCGGGCGCGTTGCCGTACGGGAACCCGTTCATGGACAACGACACGCTCGTCTCTGACGGGACGAAGCGCGTGTACGCGTTCACGTCGTTCCCGGAGCTGCAGGCGCGCTTCCGGACCGGGCAGGCGGCGTCCGCGATCGACCAGATCAAGCGGATGTACGGCTGGATGGCCACGCACGACCCGGGCATCACGGCGTGGGAGGGCATCGGCGAGGGCGGTTCGCACTACGAGCAGGGGTACACGTCGGCGGCGCACGGCTGGTCGACCGGAGTCGTCCCGGCGCTGACGAACGAGCTGCTGGGCGTCTCGCCGACGTCGCCGGGCTTCGCGACCTGGACGGTTTCGCCGCACCCGGGTCCGGTTTCGTGGGCGCGCGGAGCGGTGCCGACGCCGAAGGGCGCGTTGTCGGCTTCGTGGTCGCAGCAGGGTTCGGTGTTCTCGTTGACGGTTTCCGCGCCGCGGGGGACTTCGGGTTCGCTGGTGGTGCCTTCGGGGCGTCTCGTGCTGCTGGACGGGCGTGCGGTGCGGGCCGCGGGTCCGTTGACGGTTTCCGGTGGCACGCACACGGTCCTGGTAGTGCGTTAGCCGGGCTTTCCGCGCGGGGCCCGGGTCGCCCCGCGCGGAAAGTGGCCGTGACATCTGGGGCTTCGCCCCATGTCGGGGGCTCCGCCACCCGAACCCCCGAAAAAAGTGTCGGTGGTGGTGCGTAGCGTGGGCGGAGTGAAGGAGCAGATGGGCTTCGACTTCGGCGTCGCGCAACCGGTGCGGCTCACGAAGGTCTCGCCGGCACGGCTGGCGACCTTCGACGACTGCCCGCGCCGGTACCGCCTCTCGTACCTCGACCGGCCGACCCCGCAGCGCACCGGGCCGTGGGCGCACAGCACGCTCGGCGCGGTGGTGCACAACGCGCTGCGGGCGCTGTTCGACCTGCCGGTGCTCAAGCGCGTGCCGCAGCGGGCGGTGGCGCTGGTGGCGGAGTTCTGGAAGGACGCGGGCTTCGAGAGCGAGGAGCAGGCGGCGCGGTACCGGGCGCGCGCGAAGGGCTGGGTGGCGGAGTACGTCGAGGACAACGACGTGACCCACGACCCGGTCGGGCTGGAGCGCTGGGTGTCGGCGCCGGTCACGGCCACGCCGGGGGAGCGCCCGTCGATGATCATCGAGGGCCGCGCGGACCGGATCGACGCGCGTGACGGTTCGCTGGTGATCGTGGACTACAAGACGGGCCGCCGTCCCCCGGACGAGTACGAGGCCCGGGCGTCGCAGGCACTGGCGTTGTACGCGGTGGCGGCGGCCCGGACGTTGCGGATGCCGTGCACGACGGTGGAGTTGCACCACCTGCCGACGGGCACGATCGCGGCGGCGGAGCACACCTCGGAGAGCCTGCAGCGGCAGCTCAAACGCGCGGAGGAGACGGCCGGGGACCTCCGCCTGGCCACGGATACCCTGGAGGCGGGCGGCGACGGGGACGTGCTGTTCCCACCCCGCCCGGACCGGCGCTGCGCCTGGTGCGACTTCCGGCCGAGCTGCCCGGCGGGCCAGGAAGCGGCCCCGCAGGCGCAGCCCTGGGACCTGCTCGCGCCCTGAACGGGAGGGAACGTGGCTTCACCGGACACCGACGAACTGGCCGCAGCGCCACCGCCGGAGCCCGACCGCCCGGGCCCGGCAGCTCCCGGCGCCGAGGTGCGGCCGGAGGGCCAGGTGCCGTCCAAGCGGCCCGCGGCTTCGGCCGCCGGCCGTAGCGCGGCGCGGCCGGCTGGAGGGCCCCCGGCTTCGGCTGAGGGGCGTGGCGGTACGGAGGTATCGGCGGCACGCCGGGATCCGGCCGGGGCCACCTCGCCTGCTGACGAGGCCGAGATTGCGGCCGAGGCACCCACCGTGGAGCAGGGGCGTGTCGAGCCTGAGCGGATCGCACCGGTGGCTGCCGAGGCGGGCTCGGCGACGAAGCCGGCGAAGGATCGTGGTCGCTGGTGGCGGGGGTTCACCGGCTCGCTGGCCGCCGGGCTCACCGTGCTGGCCGTCGGCGTGCTGGTCGTCGGGTTGGTGTGCCTGTTCACCGGTGCTCCGGGGCCCGGGGCCGCTTCGCTGGTCGGGCATCCCCTGGCTGCCGTGCTGGCGCTGGCGGCTCAGCGCGTGGCCGATCGGCGCGTCGGGCTGCCCGCCGCCGGCGGGGGTGTTGCCGTCGTGTTGTTCGCGGCCGCCACCGCGGCCGTCTTCTGGCTCGGCTGACGTGGCCGCGGCGAACCACGAGAGCCCGGTGCCCGAGCCGCTCGGTGTCTTCGGGCCCGGTGGGGACACCCCGTTCGGCCTCGAGCCCGGCCTGCTGCGGCCGCTCGTCGGCCGGCTCGATGGTGACCTGCGGAAACAGGTGGCCCGGTACCTCCGGAACGGTACCGTCGTGATCGCGCTCATGGAGTACACCGAGGACGTGCTCGAAGGCCGGTTCGGCGTCTCCGGTGGGTCGGGCGTCATGACCGACGGTGCCTACTACTGGCGGTGTGATGCCGCGCAGTACGTCGAGACCTACGGCATCGGCCTCGATCAGTCCATTGTGGACCATATGGAGCGGGCCGGCTGGCAGGCGCCGCCGGTCTCGCCGGCCACCCTCCTGAGGATCGACGGCTTCCTCGTGAAGACGCTGCGGCGCGTTACTTGAGCGCCGCCAGGACTGGGCCGCGCTGCTCCAGCAGGACCGGGCCGGCCGCGGCCAAGCGGACCACTCCCGCGTAACCGCGGCGGTCCACCCCGACCGTGCGGATCGTCGAACCGTCGTTCTCGTTCAGCACCGCCAGGCCGCCCTTGATCGGGACCACCAGCTGCTGCGCGAACGTCACCCCCGGGCCCGAAGCGCTGCTCAACGTCCAGCGCGGCGCCAGGTCGTCGCGGGACAGGGCCACCACCTTCGACCCGCTGAACCAGTACACGTTTGCCGCCGTCTGGGTCGTCGCCTCCACTCCCGACGGGGGGTCGGCCGCCAAGTCGGCCGGGGGGACGTCCAGGGGGTACGCCGCTCGCTGGGTTCCGTCGCCGTTGTAGACCACCAGGAGCTTCTGGTCCGGCAGCACCACCGCCGTCAGGTCGCCCGACATCGCCACCACGCGGGCTCGCTTGCCCGCCAGCACCGAACTGAACGCGACCTGCGGCTCGTCGTCCTTCTCCGGGGCCGCCTTGTACACCGTCAGGCGGTCCGCCGGGTCGCCCGGGCAGCGCTCGATCACGCCGACCTTGCTCGACGCCGCCGCCACCGTGCCGTACGTGCAGCCCGTCCGGGGCTGCTTGCCCGCGTTGACCAGCGCCGGGACCTGGCCGTACTCCGCGCTCTGCACCAGGTCGTCGCGCCAGGTCGTGAGGAGCTGCTTGCCCGTGGCCGTCACGTGGGAGCCGTCGTCGACCAGCTGGGTGCCCAGCTCCGCGTTGCCGTTGCGCTGCGCCGTGATCCGGCCGGTCGCCGGGTCCAGCTGCGTGACCTCGCTGCAGTTGCGGGTCTTGTGGTAGACGGCGTTCAGCCGCCCCCACACCGAGTCCAGCGTGCACAACGGCAGGTCACGCGTGTAGTGCCAGCGGATCTGCCCGGTCAGCGGGTCGCGGGTGGCGACCTCGCCGCCGTCCGCGGTGGCGACCGAGTCGCCCGCCACCACCGGGATCGGCGTCGCGCCGCTGGGGGCGCTCCAGATCTCCGCCATCGACCCGGGCACCTTGTCCGGCGCCGCGGGCAACGGCGGCGGCGGGCCCGCCTCGGTCCGGTCGGTGGCCGCGCTGTCGCTCGTCGCGCCGATGACCAGCGCGACCGCCAGCACGAGCACCGCGATCAGCGCGGCGATCACCCGGTCCCGCCCGCGGTTCCACGGCGAACGCCGTGCCTTGACCCGCGGGACGGGCGGGGGGCTCTCGGGGGCGTCGTCCTCGAGTACGTCCTCGGACCCGTAGGCAGGCGACTCTTCAGCCGCCTTCTCGCCGTCGCTCACGTACCGAACCCCCGATGGAGAAGCCTCAGTCTGCCGACGCAGGTGTATCAGACGTCGCGGCCGGACGGCGACGGCGGCGTCGGCGAGCCGGACGCTCGGCGTTCTCGCCGGCCTCCTTCTCGACGGCCGGGCCGGTCGCCTCCGGGGCGTTGCCGGTGCGGGTGCGGCGGCGGGTCCGGGTGCGGCCTTCCGAAGGAGCGTCCTCCGCAGCACCGGCACCAGCGGCGTTGTCCGCGGCCTCGATCGCCTCGGCCGCCCGCGCGCCGCCGCGAGTCCGCTTCCGCGGGGCCCGGGTGCGCTTGCGCGGCGCGTCTTCCGACGCGGGCTCGCCACGGCGACGGCCGCGCTTCTTGCCGCCCAGGTCCTCTTCCTCCTCGGCGGCCAGGCCCGCGCGGGTCCGCTTGGCCAGCGGCAGCCGCCCGGTGGTGCCCTCCGGGATGCCCAGGTCCTCGAACAGGTGCTTCGACGACGAGTACGTCTCCACCGGCTCCGGCATGTCCAGGCCGAGGGTGTCCGAGATGAGCTTCCAGCGCGGCTCTTCGTCCCAGTCGACCAGGGTGACGGCGACGCCGGTGCGCCCGGCGCGGCCGGTGCGGCCGATCCGGTGGACGTAGGTCTTCTCGTCCTCCGGGCACTGGTAGTTGATCACGTGCGTGACGTCGTCGATGTCGATGCCGCGGGCGGCGACGTCGGTCGCGACCAGCACGTCCACCTTGCCGGAGCGGAACGCGCGCAGCGCCTGCTCGCGGGCGCCCTGGCCCAGGTCGCCGTGCACGGCGGCGGCCGCGAAGCCGCGCTCGACCAGGTCGTCGGCCACCTTCTGCGCGGTGCGCTTGGTGCGGCTGAAGATCATCGTGAGGCCGCGGTCGGCCGCCTGCAGGATCCGGGCGACGACCTCGGGCTTGTCCATCGAGTGCGCCCGGTAGACGAACTGGGTGGTGCGCTCGTGGACCGCGCCGGCGTCGTTCTCCTCGGCGCGGATGTGCGTCGGCTGGCGCAGGAAGGTGCGGGCCAGCGTGATGATCGGGCCGGGCATGGTGGCCGAGAACAGCATCGTCTGCCGCTCGTCCGGCACCATCCGCAGGATGCGCTCGATGTCGGGCAGGAAGCCCAGGTCGAGCATCTCGTCGGCCTCGTCCAGCACGAGCCCGCGGACCTTGCCGAGCACCAGGTGCTGCTGCTCGGCCAGGTCGAGCAGGCGGCCCGGGGTGCCGATCACGACGTCGACGCCCTTGCGCAGCGCCTCGATCTGGGGCTCGTACGGGCGGCCGCCGTAGATGGCCAGGGTGCGGATGCCCAGGTGCTTGCCGGCGCCCTTGAGGTCGTTGGCGACCTGGATGCACAGCTCGCGGGTCGGCACCACGACGAGCACCTGCGGGGTGCCGTCGCCGGGGACCTGCACGCGGTGCAGCAGCGGGACGCCGAAGCCCAGCGTCTTGCCCATGCCGGTGCGGGCCTGGCCGATGAGGTCGTCCCCGGCCATGGCCAGCGGCAGGGTGAGCGCCTGGATGGCGAACGTCCGCTCGATGCCGGCCTCGCCCAGCGCCTTGACGATCTCCGGCTTGACGCCGAAGGACGCGAAGGTCGGGGCCTCGGGCTCGACCTCGACGCCCGCCTGCAGCGGGTGCGAGGTGTCGAGCGCGGCCGGGCCGGTCTCGCTGTGTTCCAGCGCGACGGCGGGGGTCTGTTCGGTTGTGGGAATTTCTGCGGTCAGGGTGATCGCCTCTCTCGTGACCAGCGCGCACCGCCGTTGGTCCGCTCGACACTCGACCGGGAGTAAACCCTGGTCCCTGGCGCTTGGTTTCGAAGCGCGGAACCGGTCCGTCCCGGGAATGCCGGAAGAGGCGTGCACGCACATTGCAGTACGTCGGCAGGTCTCGTGACCTGCCTGTTTCCCGACGCCGGTATGGCGTACGGAAGCTTGATCTCGGTCGCCAGTGTACCTGGTCAGCAGTTTTTCGACAGTACCCGGCGCGCCGGAACCAGTGTGATCGGTCTCGTCGCGGCACGCCCGGGTGCTTCGGCGATACCCTGCCCCCGTGACCGAGCCGAAAGAGATCTCAGAAGGCGTAGTCGACCTTCTGGGTGTGATCGCCTACCTCGAACTGTCCGCCTTCGACCGGATGGCCGAAGACGCGCGCAGTGCCCCGACCCTGGCCGGGCGGGCCGCGCTGGCGCAGATGGCGGCCGCGGAGATCGGTCACTACGGCCTGCTCGCCCAGCACCTGGCCGCGCACGACGTCAAGATCGAAGACGCGATGACGCCGTTCGTGGCCCAGGTCGACGCCTGGCACGCTTCGACGCCCCCGAAGTCGTGGCTGGAGTCGCTGGTCAAGGCCTACGTCGGCGACGGGCTCGCCGCCGACCTGTACCGGGAGATCGCCAGCTGGCTCGACCCGGAGACCAAGGACCTGGTGCTGACCGTGCTGGCCGACACCGGCCACTCGGCCTTCGCCGAACGCGAGGTCGCGGCCGGCATCGAGGCCGACCCCAAGACCCGCGACAAACTCGCCCTGTGGGGGCGCCGGCTGCTCGGCGAGGCGCTGACCCAGGCCCAGTACGTCGTCGCCGAGCGCGACGGGCTGGCCGAGCTCATCATCGCCGGCTCGGGCGACCTCTCCGGAATTGCCGCGCTGTTCCGGCGGTTGCAACAGGGGCACACCAAGCGCATGCAGGCGCTCGGCCTGGGGTGATCGGCGATGGAGTACCCGGAAGTGACGACGCGGTCGGGCGCGGACATGCGCCACCGGAACGAGCCGGTTCGGTTAGCCTTGGCCGGCACATCCCTTACGAATTTCCAGCGGAGGTCCCACGTGGAGGTCAAGATCGGCATCAAGGACACACCGCGCGAGCTGGTGGTGTCCAGCGGCCAGTCTCCCGAAGAGGTGGAGAAGCTGGTCGCCGAGGCCCTGACGGCCGGTGACGGGCTCTTCCGCATCAACGACGAGAAGGGGCGCAAGTACATCGTCCCCGCCGACCGCATCGCGTACGTCGAGATCGCCCCCTCGGACGTCCGCAAGGTCGGCTTCGGCGTCGGCGACTGACCCGTCGTGAGTGGTAAGGCGCGTTAGAACGCGCCTTACCACTCACGACCAGCCGCGGGAGGCCGCCTTCTGGAGCGGTTTCACCGGATTGTGCTGTTTTCCTTGGAGTGTCGCTTTTCTGCCGCCTAGCTTCGCCGGGTGACCACACTCGAGCCGACCGCTGTCGCGGATCTCGTGCGGAGCACCCTCTCCGCGCACAAGTCGTTGTTCCTCGCCACCTCGGGCAGCACCGGGCCGTGGGTCGGTGGGGTCTACTTCGCCGAGAGCGGCGAATTCACCCTCAACCTCGTCCTCGAAGACCGCGGCCGGACGCTGGCCGCCATCCGCGAGAACCCGGTGGTCTCGGTCGTCGTCTCGACGGGCTCGCCGATGCAGCCGTTCCTGCAGGCCCAGGCCCTCGCCGAGGTCGTGCCCGCCGACGAGGACGCGCGGGTGCGCGAGCTGCTCGTCGCCAAGGTCCCCGAGGCCGCGCCCTTCCTGGCCGCGCCGGTCACAGCGGTCCGGCTGAGCGTGCGGAAGTGGCGGGCCACCGACATCGCCAACGGCCTGCTGCCCGGCGTGGAGCTGCCCGGCCCGCGCCTACCCTGACGGCCTGGAAGGTCGCGAATGACTCATTCGGGACCTCCGAGGTCCCGAATGAGTCATTCGCGGCATCAGGCGTTGAGTTCCTCGAGCGTCGTCGGGACGTGGAACGGCGGTGTGCTCGTGCCCGTGATCCGGTAGCGGCCCCACGGGTCCGGGTCCGACAGCTCGCCCGTCGCCGAGTGGGCGCCCGCCTGGATGGAGACGGCCTTCTTCTTGCCGCCCGCCAGGCGGGTCAGCTCGTCGTTCACCGCCACCCGGCCGTACCAGCGGTAGTAGCCGTCGATCGGCTGGAAGTAGCCGCGCAGCTCGACCGTCGCCGCCAGGGAAACGCCGTCCACCACCAGGGTGGCTTCGCCGCTGTAGCCGTCTTCGTCGTGCTCGCTCATGACGTTTCCTCCAACGCGTCCGAGGCGCGGCCCAGCTGGACCACCTTGTTGGCTTCCAGGGGCTGGTTCGGGTCGATGACCACGCCGTTCTGGCGGGTCAGCCCGTCGATCGCCGCCCAGATGATCTGCGTCAGGTACTCCACGACCGCGTCGCGGCTCATCGAACGGCGGTCCAGCCACCACTCGCCGGTGTTCTGGACCATGCCGACGATGCCGTGCGCCCACGGCTCGGCCGCGCCGGAGTCCATGTTGAACATCCGCATGTAGTCGCCGAGCAGCGCGGTCAGCGCGCTCGCGATCAGTTCCTTGTCCTCGGCCACGACGTCCGACGACACCGGCTTCTCCGGCCGCCCGTGCGCCAGCAGCCGGTACAGGTTCGGGTGCTCCTCGATCACGGTGAAGAACGCGTCCAGGGCCATCCGGATCCGCGGGACCGGGGCCAGCTCGGCGTTGATCGCCGGGATCAGCCGCTCGAAGAGGATCTCGGTGCCGCGCTGGCCGAGCGCCACGTAGAGATCGGCCTTGTCGTCGAAGTGCCGGTACAGCACCGGTTTCGTGACGCCGGCTTCCGCGGCGACGTCCTCCATGCCGAGGTCCGGGCCGTGCGTGTCGAGCGCCCGCAGCGCGGCTTCGACGAACTCCTTGCGCCGCGCGATCCGGTGCTTGCGCCAGCGGTCGCGCCGGGCGTCGCCGGTCGCTTCCTCGCCGCGGGAGGACTTGCCGGGCTGCTTGCCTGAGCGCTTGACACGTTCGATCACGGGGGTCATGCTACGCACAGGTAACTGTTACCTCAAGTTACACATCCGGAAGGGGTGTCGGCAATGACGCGGACGCTGAAGGAACCGGACCGCGAAAAGACCGCGGACCGCCTGCTGAAGTCGTCGGCGAACAAGTTCTACGACCCCGACGTCGACATCGACTGGACCGCGCCGCTGGTCGAGGGCAAGCGGTTCATCCTCGAAGAGCGCTCCTCCCTCTACGGAACCGACCTCTGGGACAAGCTGACCCCCGACCAGCGCATCGAGCTGGGCAAGCACGAGGTCGCGAGCGTCGCGACCACCGGGCTCTGGTTCGAGATCCTCCTCATGCAGATGCTGCTCAAGGAGGTCTACGAACAGGACCCGACGTCCGCGCACGCCCAGTTCGCGCTCACCGAGATCGCCGACGAATGCCGCCACTCGACGATGTTCGCGCGGATGGCGGCGCGCATCGGCTGCCCCGCCTACGGCCCGGTGCCGTGGCTGCGGAAGCTCGCGAAGCTGATGCCGACGATCTCCTACGGCCCGGCGCGCTACGGCGCGATCCTGGTCGCCGAGGAGGTCCTGGACCGGCTGCAGCGCGAGCAGATGAACGACGAAGGCGTGCAGCCGCTGGTCCGGATGGTCAACCGGATCCACGTCCTGGAAGAGGCCCGGCACGTCACCTTCGCCCGCGAAGAGGTGACGCGCGGCATGGCGAAGCTGTCGAAGGCCGAGATCGCCTACCAGCAGTTCATCATCGCGCTCATCTCGTACTTCGTGACGCGGGCGTTCATCAACCCGGACGTCTACAAGGCGGTCGGCATCCGGCCGCGCGACGGCGTCGAGGCGGCACTGAACAACCCGCACTGGCAGGGGACGATCGCGTGGGCGGGGGAGAAGATCATGCCGTTCCTTCAGGAGTCCGGGCTGGTCGGGCTGCCGGGGAAGTACTTCTGGCGCAAGTCCTTCCTGCTGCCGGCGGGCCGATGACCGCCGTCGTCTCGCCCGCGCACCGGTTCGTCACGAGCGACGGCGCCGCGCTGCACGTCTCGCAGTCCGGGCCCGCCGACTCGGCGGTGACGCTGGTGCTGGTGCACGGCTGGACGCAGGACCACCGGACGTGGGACTTCGTGCTGCCGCAGCTCGACCCCGGCCTGCGGGTCCTGCGCTACGACCTGCGCGGGCACGGCTTTTCCACGCCCGCCCGGCCCGGTGGCGCCACGATCGCCCGCCTCGCCGACGACCTCGCCGAGCTGATCGCCGACCGCGTCCCCGACGGGCCGCTGGTGCTGGCCGGGCATTCGATGGGCGGCATGACGCTGATGGTGCTCGCCGAACGGCACCCGGAGCTGGTCGCGTCGCGGCTGGCGGGCGCGGCGTTCGTCGCGACGTCGTCCGGCGACATGGACAAGCTGACCCTCGGCTTCCCCGGGCTGGTGGGCCGGAGCGTGACACGGTTCGAGCCGCGGGTGGCGAAGCTGCTGGCGGGACTTCGGAGCGACACGCTGCGGCTGCGGCCGGGCATGGTCCGGTCGGGGGCCCGGCGGCTGGTGTTCGGCCTGCGCCCGGGCCGCGAGCAGGTGGACAGCGTCGTCGAGCAGCTGCTGCGCGCGCATCCGGCGAGTGCGGGGCTGTTCCTGGACGCGATCGCGGCGCACCGCGGCGTCGGCGGCCTGGGCGCGCTCTGCGACGTGCCGTCGGTGGTGCTGGCGGGGGAGCGGGACCGGCTGTGCCCGCTGGCGCACGCGAAGGTGATCGCGGACGAGCTGCCGCACGCGGAGTTCGTCCGGTTCCCGGGCGCCGGGCACATGCTCCCGCAGGAACGCCCCTACGAGGTGGCGCGCCGGATCAGCGCCCTGGTCCGCGCCGCCGTCCGCTGATTCCGGCCGGCGGCGGCACTTTCAGGGGAGTGCCGCCGCCTGCCGGTCAGGAGTCCTTGAGCGGGAAGCCGCCGCCGATGCCGCGCCAGGCGAGGTTGGCCGTCAGTGCCACCGCTTCCTCGCGGCTCATCGACTGGTGGTGGGCCAGCCAGAACCGGGCGCTGACCTGGCTCATCCCGACCAGGCCGACGGCCAGCAGGCGCGCTTTGTCTTCGTCGAGGCCGGCGTCCGCGGTGATCGTCTCGGTGATCGCGTCCACGCTCGCCGACGTCGCCCGGTCGACCGCTTCCTGGACCGCCGGCTCGCCGCGCAGGTCCGACTCGAACACCATCCGGAACGCGCCGGCGTCGTTGCTGACGAAGTCGAAGAACGCGCCCACCGTCGCCGGGACGCGCTGCTTGTTCTCCGTCGTCGAGTCCAGTGCGTTCTGGACGCGCTTGACCAGCTCGTCGACGTGGCTCTCCAGCAGCGCGATGTACAGATCGAGCTTGCCGGGGAAGTGCTGGTACAGCACGGGCTTCGAGACGCCCGCGACCTCGGCGATCTCGTCCATCGCGGCGGCGTGGTAACCGTTTTCGGCGAAGACCCGCTGCGCCGCGGCGAGGAGCTGGGCCCGGCGCTCGGTCCGGGGCAGCCGCACCCCACGTTGCTGCAGCCGCGTCATCTCCGTCATGCTTCGTCCTCCCGTCATCTCTTCTTCGACGGGCGGGGTCGCCACCGCGTGAAGTCGCCCTGAAGATTACTCGCCGGTACGTGTGCCGCGCCAAGGGTCGGGCATTCTGGATCCGTGAACACCCCCGTGCCGGCGCGGGCGCCGCTGACCCACGTGCCCCTCTCGACCAGGGCGTTGCCCTCGCTCGACCCGGTCCCGCCGCCGTGGCCCGCCGCCTTCGAGGAGGTCGGCACCGCCCGGCTGCACGTCCGGCGCACGCCGGGCCCGGACGGCGTGCCCGCCGTCTACGTGCACGGCCTCGGCGGCTCGTCGACGAACTGGACCGACCTGGCCGCGCTGCTCGCCCCGGTGGCCGGCGGCTCCGCCATCGACCTGCCGGGGTTCGGCTACTCCGAGCCCGAGGACGGCTTCGACTTCACGCTCCAGGCGCACGCGGACGTCGTGGTGCGGCACGTCGAGAAGTGCGGCGGGCGGGTGCACCTGTTCGGCAACTCCATGGGCGGGGCGATCGCGCTGCTCGTCGCGGCGCAGCGGCCGGAGCTGGTCGAGACGCTGACGCTCATTTCGCCCGCCGTGCCCGACCTGCGCCTCGACCCGCGGCGGCTGTCGGACCCGCGGATGGCGTTCGCCTACCTGCCGCTGGTCGGCGCGCGCGTGCGGGCGCAGCTGGCCGCGCTCGGGCCGCGGGAGCGCGCCGCGCAGGTCATCAAGCTGTGCTTCGCCGACCCGTCCCGGTTCCCGGACAGCCGGCTCGACGAGCTGACCGAGGAACACGGGGCCCGCGCCGGTTTCGCCTGGGCCGCTCCGGCGATGGCCCGCAGCACCTTCGCGATCTTCCGCGCGTGGTCGACGCTGGGGAAGGCGTCGCTGTGGTCGGTCGCGCCGCTCGTCCGGGCGCCGACGCTGGTGGTCTGGGGGCGGCAGGACCGCGTCATCTCGGTGAAGCGCGCGGCGCGGACCGCGCGGGCGATCCCGCGGGCCCGGCTGCTGGTGCTCCCGCGCACCGGGCACGTGGCGCAGATGGAACGCCCGGTCGTCGTCGCGAAGGCCGTGCTGGGCATGTGGGAGCACGTCGAAGCGGGCACCTGGTAGCCCGATCGGGGGATGCCGGGTTCACTCGATGATCCGCCAGTCGCCGATAACGGTTCGGTGGCGCTGTGGCACCCTGGTGCGGTGGACCGGGTGAAGCAGGACGCGCGAGGCGAGGATCGGCGGGCACCGCACCGCGCGTCGGCCCGCCGGCCGCCGGAGCCCGCGGACCCCCCGCGCACCGGGCAGTACCGCCCGTCGAAGGCGCCGGCGCAGCGCGTCGGCGAGGACCGTTACCGCCCGGGCAGCAGGCGGACCAGCGCCGAGCCGCTGAGCGCCTCCTGGAAGCCGGACGTGCCGGTCGCGCGGGAGAAGGCGGACCCGCCGCCGAAGTCCGGCGTTGCGAAGCTCACCAAGACCTACGGCTGGCGCGTCTACGCCCTGCCGATCCTGGTCGTGCTGACCGTGCTGGTCGTGGTCAACACGGCCAACAGCCCGGCCCAGCCGATCGCCGAGCAGAGCACCGGCGCGTCGGCGGCCGGCGTCGAATCGGCGGGCGGCGATTCCTCCGGCGGCGCGATCGACGGCAACGGCGAACAGCCCATCCCGGAGAACCCGGCCACCCCGGTCGACCTCAAGGTGCCGACCGCGGACCTGCCCGAGGGCATCCCGTTCACGCAGGCCGGCACCGGCAAGTGGCACGTCGTGCCGGGCAGCGGCCCGAAGATCGGCACCGGGAAGCTGTACACCTACACCGTCGAGGTCGAGGACGGCATCGACCCGGCGAGCTACGCCGGTGACGACGCCTTCGCCACGGCCGTCCAGGGCACGCTGTCGAACCCGGCCCAGGGCTGGACCTGGGACGGCAAGATCGCGTTCCAGCGGGTGGACGGCAACTTCCCGAACCCGTCCTTCAAGGTGAGCCTCACCACGCCGGAGACCACGCACCGGCCGGACGCCTGCGGGTTCCAGATCAAGTTCGAAGCCTCGTGCTACCGCAAGAGCCTCGGCCGGGTGCTGATCAACCTGGCCCGCTGGGTGCGCGGCGCCAAGGCGTACGGGCCCGACATGACCGGGTACCGGCAGTACGCCATCAACCACGAGGTCGGGCACGCACTGGGCAACCAGCACGTCGGCTGCGGCGGCAACGACCAGCCGGCGCCGGTGATGATGCAGCAGTCGTTCGGCGTCTCCGACGACTACGTGTCGATGCTCAACGACATCCCCGGCGGCGACAAGGGCAAGGTGGCCAAGGACGGCCGCATCTGCAAGACCAACTCCTGGCCGAACCCCACACCGCAAGGCTGAGCCGTCCCACTCCTTGGACGCGGGAAGGCATATTTGCCTGCGCGCGTTGTGCATAGTGGGATGGACGCGATACGCGCGCGAGATGGAGGACCCATGTCAGCACTGCCGCCGCTCGTCGAGCCGGCTGCCGAGCTCACCAAGGAAGAGGTGGCCCGGTACAGCCGTCACCTGATCATCCCCGACGTCGGGGTGAACGGGCAGAAGCGGCTGAAGAACGCGAAGGTCCTGGTGATCGGGGCCGGCGGCCTCGGCAGCCCCGCGCTGCTGTACCTGGCCGCGGCCGGGGTCGGCACGCTCGGCATCGTCGACTTCGACGTCGTGGACGAGTCGAACCTGCAGCGCCAGGTCATCCACGGCCAGTCCGACGTCGGCAAGCTCAAGGCCGCGTCCGCGCAGGAGTCGATCGCGGAGATCAACCCGCTGGTCAAGGTGCACCTGCACACCGACCGGCTCGACTCGTCGAACGCGCTGGAGATCTTCGAGCAGTACGACCTGATCGTCGACGGCACCGACAACTTCGCGACGCGCTACCTGGTCAACGACGCGGCGGTGCTGCTGGGCAAGCCGTACGTCTGGGGCTCGATCTTCCGGTTCGAGGGCCAGGTCAGCGTGTTCTGGGAGGACGCGCCGAACGGCAAGGGCCTCAACTACCGCGACCTCTACCCGGAGCCGCCGCCCCCGGGCATGGTCCCGTCGTGCGCCGAGGGTGGCGTGCTGGGCGTGCTGTGCGCGTCCATCGGCTCGATCATGGTGACCGAGGCGATCAAGCTCATCACCGGCATCGGCGAGCCGCTGCTCGGCCGCCTGATCAGCTACGACGCGCTGGAGATGAAGTACCGCGAGGTCAAGATCCGCAAGGACCCGGACACGCCGAAGATCACCGAGCTGATCGACTACGAGGCGTTCTGCGGCGTCGTGTCGGACGAGGCTGCCACGGCGGCGTCGGGCAGCACGATCACCCCGGCCGAGCTCAAGGCCAAGTTCGACAGCGGCGAGAACTTCGCCCTGATCGACGTCCGCGAGCCGCACGAGTACGAGATCGTCAACATCAAGGGCGCGACGCTGATCCCGAAGGACCGCATCCTCTCGGGCGAGGCGCTGGCGGAGCTGCCGCAGGACAAGCCGATCGTGCTGCACTGCAAGTCGGGTGCGCGGTCGGCGGAGGCCCTGGCGGCCCTGCACGCGGCCGGCTTCAAGGACGCGACGCACCTCGGCGGCGGCGTGCTCGCCTGGGCGAAGCAGATCGACCCGAGCCTGCCGACCTACTGAGAGTGTGTGTTCGGCCCGGCCGGGAAACCGTGCGTGAGCAGCGCGTCTTCTCATTCGTGGAACACCCGGCCGGGTAACGTCACGGCGGTGAGGTCAACCCTCGAACGCCCCCCGCCGCACGTCTGCGCAACTTTCGGCGGCCCTACCGAAGGCGCCGAACGCCTGCCGGATTCGACGGCATGGCGCTGCGGTGACCTGGTGCTCAAGCCGGTAACGGACAAGGTCCGCACACTGTGGACCGCACACGCACTGGACTACATCCGTGAGCCGGGCCTGCGGGTCGGGCGCCCGGTCCGCTCAACGGACGGCCGCTGGATCGTCGGCGGCTGGACGGCGGCTCGCTTCATCCCGGGCACCCCGGAACACCGCGGCGACGCCTCGGTACTGGCGGCGGTGAAGCTGCACCGGGCCACGGTGGGCCTACCCCGCCCGGACTTCCTGGACGCCCGCACCGACGTCGACGCGGTGGCCGACCGAGTGGCGTGGGAGGAACACGAGGTCCCCCTGGAGGAGACAAAGGGCGGCCGCTGGTTCGAGGTCCTGGCAGGCGCCCGCCGCCCGATCAAGCTTCCATCGCAGGTGGCGCACGGAGAGCTCCTAGCAGGCCTGCTGTTCGACGGCGACGACATCCCGGGAGTAGTCGACTTCGTGCCGTATTACCGCCCGGGCGAGTACGGCGCGGCAATCGTCGCGGTAGATGCCTTGGCCTGGGGCGGAGCGGGCCGCGACCTGCTCGAACGCTGGGCGCACCTGCCGGAGTGGCCGCAGCTCCTGCTGAGAGCGGTGCTGTTCAGGTTGGCCTCGAACGCACTGAACCCAAGATCAACCCAGGCATCCCTGGACGGCCTCCGCGCAGCAGCCCCCCGCAACCCCGATCCGAAGCCAGAACACGGCCGGTAGTACCGGGTCAAGGCACGCTTTCCCGCCTTGACGCGGTGCTACCGGCCGTAGTCACAATCAGGCTTCGGGGTGGCGACCCAACAAGTACTGGCAGCTTGTGACCCACATCCCAAGCCCCCATGTCACCTCCCCGACAGCCCCACTGACCTCCGAACTCCCGCCAGCTGGACGGCGATCTCACCGACCGGGCCCCGGAAACACCGCCGCAATGTCAACTGCCTGAAACATTCGGTCGAATCCGGTTAACACGGCCTCCTTAGCGTCAGGGCAAGCCCGAACCGCCGAGGAGGTGCCCGATGCCGCAGGTAGACACCCACTGCCCGTACTGCGCCCTGCAGTGCGGGATGAGCCTCAACGGCACCCGAGTGACACCGCGGGACTTCCCGGTCAACGCAGGCGGCCTGTGCCAGAAGGGCTGGACCTCCGGCAGCCTCCTCACCTCCCCGAAGCGCCTGACCACGCCGATGCTGCGGGTGAACGGCGCACTCGAGCCGGTGAGCTGGAACTTCGCCCTCGACCACGTCGCCCGGAAACTCCGCGAAACACAGGAAGCACACGGCCCCGACGGCGTAGCGATCTTCGGCGGCGGCGGCCTGACCAACGAAAAGGCCTACCTGCTCGGCAAGTTCGCCCGGGTAGCGCTCGGCACGTCGCAGATCGACTACAACGGCCGCTTCTGCATGTCCTCGGCCGCCGCCGCGGGGATCAAGGCGTTCGGCGCGGACCGCGGGATGCCGTTCCCCGTCACCGACCTCAAGAACGCCGACGTCGTGCTGCTCGCAGGAGCGAACCCGGCCGAGACCATGCCGCCGTTCACCCAGCACCTGCGCGGCAGCGACCTGATCGTCGTCGACCCACGCCGCACCCCGACCGCCGAGCTGGCGAGCCTGCACCTGGCACCCGCGCCCGGCACGGACCTCGCGCTGGCACTGGGGATCCTGCACGCCGTCGTCGAAGGCGGTCACCTGAACCAGTCCTATGTGGACGAGAGGACGAGCGGGTTCGCCGAAATGTGGCGCATCGCGGCGAGCTGGTGGCCGGAGCGCGCCGAGCGCGTCACCGGCGTCTCGGCCGCCGACATGCGCCTCGCCGCCGAGAAGCTCGCTGGAGCCCGCAACGCCTACGTCCTCACCGCCCGCGGCACCGAGCAGCACGCCACCGGCACCGCGACCGTCGGCGCCTGGATCAACCTCGCGCTGAGCCTCGGCCTCCCCGGCCGCCAGGGCTCCGGCTACGGCTGCCTCACCGGCCAGGGCAACGGCCAGGGCGGCCGCGAGCACGGCCAGAAAGCCGACCAGCTCCCCGGCTACCGCAAGCTCGACGACCCGGCCGCCCGCGAATACGTCGCCGGTGTCTGGGGTGTCGACGCCGAAAGCCTGCCCGGCCCCGGCCGCTCGGCCACCGAACTCCTCGAAGCGCTCGGCCAGGACAACGGCCCGAAGGCGCTGATGGTGTTCGGCAGCAACGTCGTCGTCTCGGCGCCGCGCTCGCAGCGCGTCCAAGATCGACTGTCCGAACTGGACTTCCTGGTCGTCGCCGACTTCGTCCTCTCGGAGACCGCCGCGCTCGCCGACGTCGTCCTGCCCGTCACCCAGTGGGCCGAAGAGGACGGCACGCTCACCAACCTGGAAGGCCGGATCCTGCTGCGCCGCAAGGCGTTGACGCCACCGCCGGGCGTCCGGTCCGACCTCGACGTCCTGAACGGCCTCGCGCACCGGCTGGGGCAGCCCGAAGGCCGGTTCCCGGCCGACGCCGAGACGGTGTTCGAGGAACTGCGGATCGCGTCCAAGGGCGGCATCGCCGACTACTCCGGCGTCAGCTACGACCGCCTCCGCGCGGGCGAGGCCCTGCACTGGCCGGTCCCGGCGGACGACCACCCCGGCACCCCGCGGATGTTCCTCGACGCCTTCGCCCACCCGGACGGCCGCGCGCGGTTCACCCCGGTCGAGCACACCGGCCCGGCCGAGCTGCCGGACGAGGAATTCCCCTTGCAGGCCACCACCGGCCGCGTGCTGCAGCACTACCAGTCGGGCGCCCAGACCCGGCTCGTGCAGGAGCTCAACGACGTCGTCCCGGAGGCGTTCGTCGAGGTCCACCCGGACACCGCCAAGCGTGCCGGGCTCGAAGAAGGCGATCCCGCGCGGATCCGATCGCGGCGCGGGGAGATGACCGCGAAAGTCCGGTTCGTCCAAAGCCTCAAGCCCGATCTCGTTTTCCTGCCGTTCCACTTCCCGGGTGAACAGCGCGCCAACCTGTTCACCAACCCCGCGCTCGACCCGGTGAGCCGGATGCCGGAGTTCAAGGTGTGTGCCGTGTCCCTGTCTACTGTGGATGGTGCCGCATGACCCCCCGCGAAGTCGTCATCGTCGGCTACGGCATGGCCGGTGCCCGGCTGGCCGACGAGATCCGCCGCCGCGACCCGATCGCCGAACGGGTCCGCCTGACCGTCCTCGGCGCCGAGAAACACGCGGCCTACAACCGCGTGCTGCTGTCCGCCGTCGTCGCCGGGGGCATGAGCGCCGAGAGCGTCCGCCTCCACGACGACGAGTGGGCCCAGCGGCACAACATCGACCTCCGCCTCGGTGTCGACGTCGCCCGCATCGACCGCGGGAAGCGCTGCGTCGAACTCGCCGACGGATCCACTGTGGACTACGACGCCCTCGTGCTCGCCACCGGCGCGAACCCCTGGATCCCGCCGGTCGAGGGCCTGGAGGCGGGACCAGGCGTGGTCGCGTTCCGCAGCCTGGACGACTGCGCCAAGATCCTCGACGCCGCCCGCTTCGGCGCCCCGGTCGCGGTGCTCGGCGGCGGCCTGCTCGGCCTCGAAGCCGCCCGCGGGCTGGCCGGGCGCGGCAACCAGGTGACCGTCGTGCACCCGCTGGGCCACGTCATGGAACGCCAGCTCGACCCGGCCGCCGGCCACGTGCTGGCCCGGCAGCTCACCGAAATGGGCGTGACGTTCAAGTTCGGCGCCACCGCCGCCCGCTACCTGCCCGGCGACGGGCTCAAGCTCGACGACGGCACGCTCGTCCCGGCCGACCTGGTCGTGGTCGCCGCCGGCGTCCGCGCCGAAACGCGCCTGGCCGCCGAAGCCGGGCTGGACGTCGACGGAGCTGTGCTTGTGGACGACGTCCTGCGCACCAGCGACGGCCGCATCCACGCCCTCGGGGACTGCGCCCGTCACCCCGGCGCCCCGGCCGGGCTGATCCAGCCCGCCTGGGAGCAGGCCGAGGTCCTCGCCGACGTCCTCACCGGGACGAACGCGGCGGCCCGCTACCGCGGCACCACGGCCGTCACCCGGCTCAAGGCCCGCGGCATCGACCTCGCCGCCCTCGGCGAGACCCAGCTCGAAGCATCCGACAACGGCGCCGAGGTGCTCACCTTCAACGACCCCACCGGTGGCCGGTACGGCAAGCTCGTCGTCCGCGAAAACCGCGTCACCGGGGCGATCCTGCTCGGCCTGCCCGACGCGGCCGCCACGATCACCCAGTTCCACGACCGCGGGACGCCGCTGCCGGAAGACCGGCTCGCCGTCCTGCTCGGCCGCGCGCTGCCCAGCGGCAGCACCCCCGCGGCCAGCCCCGCCGACCTGCCCGCGGCGGCCGTCATCTGCCGCTGCAACAACGTCACGAAGGGCCGGCTGATCGAAGCCTGGAAGGCCGGGGCCACCGACACCCCCGCACTGGCGCGGGCCACGCGAGCCACGACGGGATGCGGCGGGTGCACCGACACCGTCGGCGGCATCGCGAACTGGCTCGCCGCGCAATGACCGATCCGACCCGCACTGAGGAGAACGCCGTGGCCCACCGAGGAAAGCACTGGATCGAGCACTGGGAACCCGAGAACGAACAGTTCTGGGAGTCCACCGGCAAGAATGTCGCCCGCCGCAACCTGTGGTTCTCCGTCTTCGCCGAGCACATCGGCTTCTCGATCTGGACCCTGTGGTCGGTCATCGTCCTATTCATGGGCAAGGACTACGGCTTTTCCGCCGCGGACAAGTTCCTGCTCGTCTCGACGCCGACCCTGATCGGCGGCCTGATGCGGCTGCCCTACACCTTCGCCGTGGCGAAGTTCGGCGGCCGCAACTGGACCGTCGTGTCCGCCGTGCTGCTGCTGATCCCGACCACGCTGGCCGCGATCGTGCTGCACCCCGGCACGTCACTCGGCACGTTCCTGCTGGTCGCGGCGCTCGGCGGGGTCGGCGGCGGCAACTTCGCGTCGTCGATGACGAACATCAACGCCTTCTACCCCGAGAAGCACAAGGGCTGGGCGCTGGGCCTCAACGCCGGCGGCGGCAACCTCGGCGTCGCGGCGATCCAGCTGGTCGGGCTCCTGGTGATCGGCACGGCGGGCGCGACCGCGCCCCGGCTGGTGCTGTTCATCTACCTCCCGCTGATCGTGATCGCGGCGCTGTGCGCGTACTTCTTCATGGACAACCTCGCCACGATGAAGGGCGACACGAAGGCGATGCGCGAGGTCGTCAAGGACCCGCACACCTGGGTGATGTCCTTCCTCTACGTCGGCACGTTCGGCTCGTTCATCGGCTACAGCTTCGCCTTCGGCCTGGTGCTGCAGAACCAGTTCGGCCGCACCCCGTTGCAGGCGGCCGCGGTGACGTTCCTCGGCCCGCTGCTCGGTTCGATCTCGCGGCCGGCCGGTGGCTGGCTGTCCGACCGCATCGGCGGCGGCAAGGTCACCTTCGCCACCTTCATCGGGATGGCGCTGGCCACGGTCGTGCTGATCCTCGCCTCGACGTCGAAGTCCCTGGCGCTGTTCACGATCGCCTTCATCGTGCTGTTCGTGCTCACCGGCATCGGCAACGGCTCGACGTACAAGATGATCCCGGCCATCTTCCGGGCCAAGGCGAAGGTGGCGATCTCGAACGGCGCCGAAGAGGCGGCCGAGCTGCTCAAGGCGCGGCGGCTGTCCGGCGCGCTGATCGGCCTGGCCGGCGCGATCGGGGCCGAAGGCGGGTTGTTCATCAACCTGGCCTTCCGGCAGTCGTTCGCCGACGCGAAGAGCGGCGTGCCCGCCTTCATCGGATTCCTCGTCTTCTACGGGCTCTGCTTCGCCGTCACCTGGGCGGTCTACCTGCGCAAGCCCGCCGAACAGCCCACGAGTGAGCGCGGTCTGGCGCTCGCGGGAGCGGAGGTCTGAGATGCCCACCCTGGTCGTCGCCGGACACGGCATGGTCGCCCACCGGCTCGTGGAGGCGGTGCGTGCGGAAGACCCTTCCGGCAGCTGGCACATCGTCGTCCTGTCCGAGGAGCCGCGCCCGGCGTACGACCGGGTGGCGCTGACGTCCTATGTGGACACTTGGGACCCGGCCACGCTGGCGCTCCCCGGCTCGGACTACGCGGGCGACTCCGTTGTGGATCTCCGGCTCGGTGAGCTGGCCGTCTCGGTGGACCGGTCTTCGAAGACCGTGACCACGGCCTCCGGCGACGTCGTTTCCTACGACGCCCTGGTGCTGGCCACCGGTTCGCGGCCGTTCGTGCCGCCGGTGCCCGGGCACGACCTGGACGGCTGTTTCGTCTACCGGACCATTGAGGACCTCGACCGCATCCGCGCGGCCGCGGTCGACAAGCCGGGCCGCGGTCGTCGCTCGGCCGTCGTCATCGGCGGTGGCCTGCTCGGCCTGGAGGCGGCGAAGGCGCTGCGGGACATGGGCTTGTCCCCGCACGTCGTCGAGATGGCGCCGCGCCTGATGCCGTTGCAGGTCGACGAGGGCGGCGGCGCGCTGCTGCGGCGGCTGATCACCAACCTGGACGTCACCGTCCACACGGGAACGTCCACCGACGCCATCGAGGCCGACGGCTCGCGGCTGCTGGCCAAGCTGGGCAACGGCACCGAGCTGGACGTCGACCTGGTCGTGTTCTCCGCCGGGGTCCGGCCGCGGGACGACCTGGCCCGGCAGTCCGGTTTGGACCTCGGCCCGCGTGGCGGTGTCCTGACCGACGCCTCCTGCCGCACCAGCGACCCGGCGATCTACGCGATCGGTGAGTGCGCCGCGGTCGAGGGCCGCGTGTACGGCATCGTGGCGCCCGGGTACGCGATGGCGGAGATCGTCGCCGCGCAGCTCACCGGCGGGGCCGGGACGTTCCCGGAACCGGACACGTCCACCAAGCTGAAGCTGATGGGCGTCGACGTCGCTTCCTTCGGGGACGCGCACGCTCAGTCGGAAGGTGCCCTCGAGGTCGCCGTCAACGACGCGGTCGCCGGGACGTACAAGAAGCTCGTGGTCACCGACGACGGCAAGACGCTGCTCGGCGGCGTCCTCGTCGGCGACGCGACCGAGTACAACACCCTGCGTGCGCTGGTCGGGCGTCCGCTGCCGGCCGAGCCGGGCGCGATCCTCGCCCCGGCGGGTGGCGGCGCCGCGGTCGGCGTCGACGCGCTGCCCGACGCGGCGCAGATCTGCTCGTGCAACGCGGTGTCCAAGGGCGCGATCACGAACGCCATCCACGAGGACGGCTGCGACACCGTCCCGAAGCTCAAGGCGTGCACCCGGGCGGGCACCGCCTGCGGGTCGTGCGTCCCGCTGCTGGGCAAGCTGCTCAGCGCGGCCGGGGTCGAGCAGTCGAAGGCCGTCTGCGAGCACTTCCCGCAGTCGCGCGCGGAGCTGTTCGAGATCGTCCAGGCGACGCGGATCACGACGTTCAGCGAGCTGATCGGCCGCTACGGCTCGGGCAGCGGCTGCGCGATCTGCAAGCCGGCGGTGGCGTCCATCCTGGCCACCCTGGGCAACGGGCACGTGCTCGGCGGCGAGCAGATGACGTTGCAGGACACCAACGACCGGTACCTGGCGAACCTGCAGCGCAACGGCACGTACTCGGTGGTCCCGCGGATCCCGGGCGGCGAGATCACCCCGGACAAGCTGATCGTGATCGGCGAGGTGGCGCGCGACTTCGGGCTGTACACCAAGATCACCGGCGGCCAGCGGATCGACCTGTTCGGCGCGACGGTGGACCAGCTGCCGCTGATCTGGCGGCGGCTCGTCGACGCGGGCTTCGAGTCCGGGCACGCGTACGGCAAGGCGCTGCGGACGGTGAAGTCGTGCGTCGGGTCGACGTGGTGCCGCTACGGCGTCCAGGACAGCGTCGGGCTGGCGATCGAGCTGGAGCTGCGCTACCGCGGGCTGCGGTCGCCGCACAAGCTCAAGTCGGCCGTGTCGGGGTGCGCCCGGGAGTGCGCGGAGGCGCGGAGCAAGGACTTCGGCATCATCGCCACGGAGAACGGCTGGAACCTCTACGTCGGCGGCAACGGCGGCACCACCCCGCGGCACGCCGAGCTGCTCGTGTCCGATGTGGACACTGCTACCCTGATCCGCACGATCGACCGGTTCCTCATGTTCTACGTGCGCACGGCCGATCGGCTGCAGCGGACCGCGCCGTGGATCGAGGAGCTCGAAGGCGGGCTCGACCACCTGCGCGCGGTCATCGTCGACGACTCGCTCGGCATCTGCGAGGACCTCGACGCGGCGATGGTCAAGCACGTCGACAACTACGCCGACGAGTGGAAGGGCGTCCTGGAGGACCCGGAGAAGCTGGCGCGCTTCACCTCGTTCGTCAACGCGCCGGGCACGCCCGACCCGGCCATCTCGTTCCGCTCGGAGCGGCAGCAGAAAGTGCCCGTGATGCTCGGAGTGCCGGAGGTGCGTCGATGACTACTTCGATCCAGCGGACCTGGACGGCGATCTGCCCGGCCGGCGCGGTGCCCGAGCACGCCGGGGTCGCGGCCCTGCTCGACGGCGGCGTGCAGGTGGCGATCTTCCGGCTGCCCGGCGACCGGTTCTTCGCACTGTCCAACTGGGACCCGTGCAGCGGCGCGGCGGTGCTCTCGCGCGGCATCGTCGGCGACGCGGACGGCGTGCCGGTGGTCGCGTCGCCGGTCTACAAGGAACGGTTCGCCCTCGAAACCGGCCGGTGCCTGGACGCTCCGGACGTTTCGGTGCCGGTGTACGAGGTGCGCGTGCGGGAAGGCGTAGTCGAAGTGGAGAGCCCGTGAGCGATGTGCTCCCACTGGCCGGTTTCGTGATCGGCATCACCGCGGCGCGCCGGGCTGACGAGCTCGGCGCGCTGCTGGTGCGCAAGGGGGCGAGCGTCCGCTACGGCCCGGCGATCCGGATCGTGCCGCTGACGGACGACACCGAGCTGCACGCGGCGACCACCGCGTTGCTGTCCTCGCCGGTGGACGCGGTCGTCGCGACCACCGGCATCGGCTTCCGCGGCTGGCTGGAGGCGGCCGAGGGCTGGGGACTGGGTGACCCGCTGCTGGCGCGGCTTTCGTCGGCGTCGCTGCTGGCCCGTGGCCCGAAGGTGACCGGCGCGCTGCGGGCGGCCGGGCTGTCGGAGTCGTACTCGCCCGCGTCGGAGAGCAACGCGGAGCTGCTGCAGCACCTGCTGTCGTCGGGGGTCGACGGGCTGCGGATCGCGGTGCAGCTGCACGGGGAGCCGTTGCCGTACTTCGTGGACACGCTGCGCGCGGCCGGGGCGGAGGTCATCGAAATCTCGGTGTACCGCTGGGTCGGCCCGGCCGACCCGGGCCCGGTGGACCGCCTCCTGGACGGTGTCCTGGACGGCTCGATCCACGCACTGCCGTTCACGAGCGCCCCGGCGGCGGCGTCGCTCATCGCACTGGCCCGGCGCACGGGCCGGCTCCCCGGCCTGGTCACGGCGCTGTCGGGCCCGGTGGTGGCGGCGTGCGTCGGCCCCATAACGGCTGGACCGTTGGCGGCTTTGGGGGTGCCGACGGTCCAGCCCCACCGAGCGCGCATCGGCGCACTGGCCCGCACGGTGGCGGAGACCCTGGTGGCGCGATCCCCGCGGCTGCGGGCGGGCGGCAGGTCGATCGAGCTGCGCGGCCAGGCGGCCATCGTGGACGGCGAGTGGTGCGAAGTGGCGCCGGCGCCGATGGCGTTGCTGCGTGCGTTGGCTGCGTCACCGGGGCGGGTGGTGTCGCGGCGGGAGCTGATCTCGGCGTTGCCGGGGGGCGGGGAGGAGCACGCGGTGGAGACGGCGATCGGGCGGCTGCGGACGTCACTGGGCGGCGGGAAGGTGGTCCAGACGGTGGTGAAGCGGGGATACCGGCTGGCGGTGGACGTCTGACCGGCTGCGTCAGCTGTGTCAGCGGCCGTGTCAGTGCGGTGGCCTTCCGGTGTCAGCGGGCCCGGCGAAGGTGGGTTCACACACCGAGTCAAGGAGAATCCGATGCAGAAGTTCACCACCACCGCCCCGATCGCCACCGTCCTCGACATCCCGGCCGGCCGCGTCCGGTTCGTCGCTTCCGACCGCTCGGACAGCACGGTCCAGGTCCGCCCCGCCGACCCCGCGAAGAGCCGCGACGTGAAGGCGGCTTCGCAGGCCGAGGTCTCCTTCGCCGACGGCGTGCTGCGGGTTTCGCTCGAGGCCAAGAACCAGTACTTCGGCCCGTCCGGCGCGATCGACGTGACGATCGAGCTGCCATCGGGCTCGTCGGTCGAGGCCAAGGCGGCCAGCGTGGAGCTGCGGGGCGACGGCCCGCTGGGCGACGTCACGGTCTCGGGAGCGCACGGCGAGGTGGTCATCGACGAGGCGGCAAGCCTGCGGTTGACGGCCCACGCGGGCGACATCTCGATCGGCCGCCTGACGGGCCCGGCGGAGATCACGACGGGCAAGGGCGACATCCGCATCGCGGAGGCGGCGAGCGGCAACGTGGTCCTGAGCACCCAGGCGGGCAACATCACGGTCGGCGCGGCGGCGGGGGTGTCGGCGTCGCTGGACGCGGGGACGACGTACGGGCGGATCCGCAACGCGCTGAAGAACGAGGGTGCGGCGGGGTTGACCATCCGGGCGACCACGTCCTACGGCGACATCGACGCCCACAGCGTGTGAGGCCCGGTTGGGACGCCGAAATTGTCGGTGCCGGCCGGTAGAATGGAAGACGGGGGGCGCCCCCGCGGGCGCTCAGCCGGCCCAGGTGACCGCGTGCTTCTCGAACCCCCGGGCCGCCGCCACCCGGGCCGCCTCGGCTTCCGCTTCCTCCCGGACCGCCGGGCGCAACGGGTCGAACGCCGTCACGGTGAACGTCAGCTTCGCGCCGCTGCCCTTCGTGCGCCAAGTCCCCGCGATGTCGCCGTCCGCCAGCAGCACCCCCGGGTTGCCCAGCATCTTCCAGACCTCCTTGCGCCGCAACGGGTCCGGAACGAGCAATGCCTTGTCGCGGGCCTGGATGAACGGGTCCAGCGGGGGCAGCAGCCGCACCACGTCCGGCTCCGGTGGGCTTTCCAAAGCCGCGAGGCGGTCCGGTGGCAGGTACCGCGTCTTGCCCTCGACCTCCACCGAAGCCAGGTCCGCGGGCCACGTCCGGTCCACCACCGCCCGGGCCGTGCCCGCGAACTCCGCCGCTTCGCCGGGGGACGCCGGGCCGTTCAACCGCAGGTACCGCTCGATCACCGCCGTCGCCGCGGCCGGGTCCGGGGTCTTCCGCAGCCGGCCGCGGCCCTCCAGCGGGGCCAGCGTCGCCGGGGACGCCCCCGTCACCAGGCGGACGCCGCCGAGCGGGGACGCGATGCGCATCAGCTGCTCCTGGATGTGCGTCGCGTTGCAACCCCGGCACCAGCGCGAGAACGACGGGGGCAGGCGCTGGGTGACCGCCGTCGAGACCGCGCCCTTCGTCATCGGTTCCGTGACGACCTCGCGCAGCGCCGCGGCCGCCGTGAAGACCACCTCGGTCGCGGCCAGCCCGGTCGCCGCCATTTCCTTGCGCTGCCACAACATGCGGGCCAGCGCGTCCGCGTCGTCGAGCGGGATCAGCGCGCGGATCGCCTCGGGCAGGTCCGCGCGCAGGTGGTAGTGCGGCGCGCCGCGCAGTGTCCAGGCCAGGACCAGCCGGTCGTCCTCGAGGGACACCTCGCCGCCGAGGCGGGCCACCAGGGCGAGCAGCGCGGTGTCGCGCATGCTGTCCTGCAGCCCGGCCCGGACGACCGCGAGGTCGGCGACGTCCTTCGCCGAGCGGTGCAGGCCGTGCTCGGCGATGCGGTAGGCGAGTACCTGACGGCGGTCCACGGCAGCTCCTAGAACGCGTACTCGAAGGTGTAGGCCACCTTGTCCTCGCCGAGCGCGCCACCGGCGGTGCCGCTGCCGGTCAGCCCGGCCAGCTCGCCGGTGCCCGAACCCGGCACCACGGTGAACGCCGAGGCGATGCCCTTGGCGTCGAACGTGTACTCGTGGCGCACGACGAACGTCCCTTCGCGACCGTCGACCTTGCCCTCGAAGCGTTCGAAGCACGGCGACGTCGTCTCGCCGCTTTCGTACCCTTCGCCTGCGTAGTACAGCAGAAGGTCGCAGATCGACTCGCCCTCGAGGACGCCTTCGTACGCGAAGGTGGCGTGCGCGTACGCCACGCGGGGGCCGCCCTCGGTGCCGCTGACGATCTTCTCTTCCCAGTTCTTCGTGGTGAATCCGTTCATGGGACTCACCCTGCCGGGCATACCTGTCAGCTCGTGTCAGGTATTTCTGCCAAAATCGGACCATGCGTGCGAGCCGCCTGCTGTCCGTCCTCCTGCTGCTGCAGAACCGCGGCCGGATGACGGCCGAAGAGCTGGCCGAAGAGCTGGAGGTTTCGGTCCGGACGGTCTACCGCGACATCGACGCGCTCTCGGCGTCCGGTGTCCCGGTGTACGCCGACCGCGGCCGCACCGGCGGCTACCGGCTGGTCGACGGCTACCGCACCCGGCTCACCGGGATGACCGAGGAGGAGGCCCAGTCGCTGTCGCTGGCCGGGCTGCCGGTCGCGGCGGCCGAGCTGGGGCTCGGCACGGTGCTGGCGGCGGCGCAGCTCAAGCTGTACGCCGCACTCCCGGAGGAGCTGCGCGACCGCGCCGGCCGCGTCGCCGAGCGGTTCTACCTGGACGTTCCCGGCTGGCACCGGGGCATCGAAAGCCTGCCGACGCTGTCGGCGATCGCCGACGCCGTGTGGTCGTCGCACCGGATCCGGATCCGCTACGAGCGGTGGGGGCAGCGGGTCGTCGAGCGGGACGTCGAACCGCTGGGGCTGATCCTCAAGGCGGGCAATTGGTACCTGGCGGCCCGCTGCGACGGCACGGACCGGACGTACCGGATTTCGCGGATCCTCGAGCTGACCGACCTCGGCGAGGCGTTCGAGCGGCCGGCCGGGTTCGACCTCGCGCGGTACTGGCAGGAGTGGTCCGAGCAGTTCGAACGCCGGATGTACCCGCGCGTCGCGGTGGTGCGGCTTTCGCCGCGGGCGCAGGCTCTCGTACCGTTCTACGCAGGTTCTGTCGGCGCCCGCGCCTTGCGCGAGTGCCGCAACGAGCCCGACGCGGACGGCTGGCTCACCGTGGAGCTGCCGGTGGAGCCGGGCGAACCGGCCATCGGCGAGCTGCTGCGCTTCGGGCCGCACCTGGAGGTCCTCGAACCGGCGGACCTGCGGGCGGAGCTGGCCGAGGCGATCGAGGAGATGGGCGCGTGCTATGGGTGAGCTGAGCGGGATCGCCATCGGGGTCACGGCCGAGCGGCGAGCCGACGACTTCATCACGGCCCTCGAGCGCTACGGCGCCGACGTCCGCCACGCGCCGACGATCACCATCGTCCCCCTGGCCACGGACCCTTCGCTGCGCGCGGGCACCGAGGCGGTGCTGGCGGAGCCGGTCGCCTTCACGGTGGTGACGACGGGAGCGGGCTTTCGCGGCTGGTTGTCAGCGGCCGAGGACTGGGGCCTGCGCGACCGGCTCGTGACGGAGCTGGAGCACTCCCGGATCTACGCCCGCGGCCCGAAAGCGGTCGGCGCGATCCGCGGCGCGGGCCTGCGGGAGTCCTTTTCAGCGGCTTCGGAGTCGAACGCCGAGCTGTTCGGCGCACTGGCGGCGGCCGGGGTGGACGGCGCGCGGGTGGCCGTCCAGTTGCACGGAACGCCGCTGCCGGAGCACACGGACCCGCTGGTCCGGGCCGGGGCGGCGGTGGTGCAGGTGCAGCCGTACCGCTGGCATTCGCCGCCGGACGTGACGCCGGTGCACGAGCTGATCGACGCGGTACTGGCGGGCGAGCTGGACGCACTGGCGTTCACGAGCGCCCCGGCGGCGGCGAACTTCTTGACGCTGGCCCGGTCGTACGGCCGCCACGACGAGCTGCTCGCGGCCCTGCGGGGGCGCACGGTGGTGGCGTGCGTGGGCCCGGTGACGGCGGCACCGCTGGAGGAGGCGGGCATCGGGACGGTGCAGCCGGACCGCCAGCGGCTGGGTGCGCTGGTGAAGCTGCTGGTCACGAAGTTGGGCAAGGGGTAGCGCCGGACGGCCGCGGTCGCGGCGCCTCCGCCTGCTACCGGCCCTGGCTACTGGGTCGCGGCCTCGGGGTTCCATGGCATCGGCGCGCCTCCGGCCTCGGCGCCCAGCGCATGAGCTTCGGCCACCCGCCCGGGCCCTCCGGCCTCTGGCCGACCCCGCGGGACCCAGGCCCGCCCTGCCGTCCGGTCCTACTCCTCCGCGGCCCCCCGGCCCCTCCCCGGCCGCGCCTAGAACAACAACCCCTCGACCTCCTCCTCCCCCTCCGGCTTCCACCGGTACTTCCGCAGGTCCACGCGCTGCCCATCGGCCAGCACCCCCTCCGCCCGCAACCTCTCCAGCTGGTCGTGGGCCAGATGCGGCGCCGGGGTCCCGTTCGCGCGCAGGATCCGGTGCCACGGCAGGTCGTGGCCGTCCTCGGCGAGGATTGCGCCCACCATGCGCGGCGACGGTGCGCCCGCCAGGGCCGCGATGTCGCCGTACGTCGCCACCGTGCCGGCCGGTACCGACTCGATGATCTCCCGCACGCGCTCGTGCAGAACGTCGTCCATACCGACACTCTGCCGCACACCACCGACACTTTCCGCAGCCGTCCGCCGCACCGGGGGCGAGCTTCGCCGTTGTCAAGCGTGCCGGTGCACCACCCGGGGGACCCGGCGTGGTTCCATCGCGGGGTGAACGGGAGGCGAACGGCGCAGGCGAACGCGCGGCTGGTGCGCACGCCGGTCACCGCCACACCCTCGTTCACCTGGGACGAAGGCGCCCGGCGGCTGCTCTCCGCGCCCGGGGGGTTCCGCCGCGTGCTCGGCGGCCCCGGCACCGGCAAGACCGCGCTGCTCGCCTCGGCCGCGACCCGCCGCATCGCCGAGGGCGCCGATCCCGAGAGCGTGCTGGTGCTCACCACGTCTCGCCGGTCCGCCGACGCCCTGCGCGCCGACATCACCCGGCGGCTGACCGCCGACCCCGAGCTGGCGCGGCCGCTGCCCCGGACCGTCCGCGAACCCCTGGTCCGCACCGTGCACTCCTACGCCTACTCGCTGCTACGGCTGGAGGCGATGGCCGAAGAGCTTCCGCCGCCGCGGCTGCTCGCCGGTGCCGAACAGGACGTCGTCGTGCGCGAACTGCTCGCCGGTGACCTCGACGAAGAGGCCGAGTACTGGCCCGAGGCGCTGCGGCCCGCCCTGATGGTGCCCGGCTTCGCCGAAGAGCTGCGTGACCTGCTGATGCGCGCCGCCGAGCGCGGGCTCGGCCCCGAGGACCTCGCCGAGCTGGGCCGCCGCCGCGGGCGCGAGGAGTGGATCGCCGCCGGGCAGTTCTGGGCGCAGTACGAAGAGGTCACCCAGCTGCAGGGCGCGGGCGGCAACGCCCTCGGCGTGGCGAGCGCGCCCGCGCTGGACGCTGCCGAGCTCGTCACCTCCGCGCTGCTGGCCCTGGAGGACGACGACGAGCTGCGCGAACGCGAGCGCACCCGCGTCCGGCACCTGTTCGTCGACGACGCCCACCACCTCGACCCGCTGCAGACCAGCCTGGTCCGGGTGATCGGGCACACCGCGGCCGAGTTCGTCGTGGCCGGCGACCCCGACCAGAACGTGTTCTCCTTCCGCGGCGCCGACGCGAGCCTGTTCGCCGACGCCGACCCGGACGGCAGCCGGACCGTCACGCTCACCACGGCCCACCGGCTCGCCCCGGCCGTCCGGCTCGCGGTGGCCAAGATCGGCGCGACGCTGCCCGGCGCGTCGCCGCACCGCAAGATCGTCCCGCCCAAGGGAGCGACGGGCGGCAACGTCCGCGTGCGCGTGATGCCCACGCCGGCCGCCGAGGCGAGCTGGATCGCCGACCAGCTCCGCCGCGCGCACCTCGTCGACGGCGTGCCGTGGTCGGAGATCGCGGTGCTCGTCCGGTCGCCCGCGCGGACTTTCCTCGTCCTGCAACGCGCGTTGCGCGCCGCCGGCGTCCCGATCGGGTCGGCGACCGAGGAGCTGCCGCTGGCCAAGCAGCCCGCGGTCCGGCCGTTGCTGGCCGTGCTGAAGCTCGCGCCCGCGCCGGAACTGCTCGACGTCGACCTCGCCGAAATGCTGCTGTCGTCGGCACTCGGCGGCGCGGACCCGCTGGCGCTGCGGCGGTTGCGGCGCGGGCTGCGCCGGCTCGAGCTGGCCGGTGGCGGGCAGCGGTCGAGCGACGAACTGCTCGTGGAGGCGTTGCGCGGCGGCGACATCCTCGCCGGGCTGGCCGACGCCGAGGCCGAGCCGGTGCGGCGCGTCGGCGGGCTGCTGCGGGTGACGCACCAGGCGGTGGCGCGCGGCGACGGCGTCGAGCAGGTGCTGTGGCAGCTGTGGCGGGAAAGCGGGCTGCAGGAGAAGCTGCTGAAGCAGGTCGAGCGCGGCGGATCGCTGGGCGCACAGGCCGATCGCGACCTCGACGCCGTCGTCGCGCTGTTCGACGCCGCGGGCCGGTACGTCGACCGGCTGCCCCGGGCGAGCGTGGCTTCCTTCGCGGATTACCTTGGCGCGCAACGGATCGCGGGCGACACGCTGGCACCGGCGGCCGTGCCGTCCGACGGTGTCTCGCTGCTCACCGCGCACGCTGCGGCCGGTCGCGAATGGACGGTCGTCGCCGTCGCCGGTGTCCAGGAGGGCGCGTGGCCGGACCTGCGGCTGCGCGGATCCGTGCTGGGCGTGGAACGGCTCAAGGACCTGATGGCCGGGGTCGACGACGACGCCGTCTCCCAGACCGCGCCGATCCTGGCCGAGGAGCGGCGCCTGTTCTACGTCGCGATGAGCCGGGCGAAGCAGACGCTGCTGGTCACGGCGGTCTCAGGCGAGGACGAGCAGCCCTCCCGGTTCCTCGACGACCTGGAGGAGAACGGCGCCGACGACGGCGGCCTCGACTCGCGGATGAAGCCGCCCGGCCGGTCGCTGGTGCTCGCCGAGCTGGTCGGGGAGCTGCGCGAAGTCGTCTGCGACGACAAGGCGGAGCCGGCACGGCGCCGCCGCGCGGCGACGCAGCTGGCGCGCCTGGCCGAGGCGAAGGTGCCGGGCGCGCACCCGTCGACGTGGTACGGCCTGCTCCCGGCGTCCACCGACGAGCCGGTGCACCCGCCGGGCGACCTCATCCGAATCTCACCGTCCACAGTGGAGATTCTCACGAAGTGCCCGCTGCGCTGGATGATCGAGCGGCACGGCGGCAGCGACCCGGCGCAGCTGGCGGCGGTGACGGGCACGCTGGTGCACGGGCTCGCGCAGGCGGTGGCCTCCGGCAGCACGGACGCCGAGCTGCAGGCGGCCTTGGACGAGGCGTGGGTGCGCGTCGACGCCGGGGCGCCGTGGTTCTCGCGGCGGGAGCGGCGGCGGGTCGAGCAGATGCTGCGCAACTTCACGACGTGGCTGGAGCAGAGCCGGGCGGAGCTCAAGGAAGCGGGCGTCGAGCAGGACATCGAGGTCGAGCTGCCGGTGGGTGGCTCGGACGAGGTCCGGGTGCTGCTGCGCGGCCGGGTCGACCGGGTGGAGCTGGACTCCGAGGGGCGGCCGGTGATCGTGGACATCAAGACGGGCAAGGTGCCGGTGTCCAGCGCGGACGCCGAGGCGCACCCGCAGCTGGCGGCGTACCAGCTGGCGGTGCTGCTGGGGGCGATCGAGGGCCGGACCGAGGCGGGCGGCGCGCGGCTGGTGTACGTCGCGAAGGCGAACAACAAGACGGGAGCGACGGAGCGGTCGCAGCCGCCGCTCGACGAGGTCGGGGGGAAGCAGTGGCTGGAGCTGGTCCAGAAGGCGGCCGCTTCGGCGGCGGGGCCGGACTACCAGGCGCAGGAAAACGTGGACTGCGATCGCTGCCCGGCGCGGGGCTGCTGCCCGCTCCGGCCCGAGGGACGGCAGGTTCCGGGCCCGTGACCAGCCGTCACCCCGATGCCGCGAATGAGTCATTCGCGACGTGCGAGGTCTCGAATGAGTCATTCGCGACGTGCGAGGTCTCGAATGAGTCATTCGCGACGTGCGAGGTCTCGAAT
>NZ_JNYY01000026.1 GCF_000716785.1 Amycolatopsis vancoresmycina | reverse complement strand
GGTCGTGGTGGTGCCCGGCCGGGTCGGCCGCGTGGTGACCGGCGGGGGCGGGGTGGTGGTGGTCGGCGGCGGGGGCGTGGTCGTGGGTGTGGCGGTCACCGTGAACCGGCTGCCCGCGTTGAGTGGCCCTCCGGTCCGGGCGTTGGTGCATGTGCCGGTGACGGGGTAGGTGCCGGGCTGGGCGCCGGTCGGCACGGTGGCCGCTACCGTGCCGCTGGTCTGAGTGAGGGCTGCGTTCGCCGACCACATCGGCGTGCCGTTCCAAGAAAAGGTGACCGGCCCCTTGCATGGGTAGAAATTCCACGAAATGGTGAAGGAACTCCCGGCCTGGCCGCTCGACGGTTTCAAACTAACCGACGCTGTGTATTGTGCGTTGGCCGTGCCCGCGGCCGCAAGCAGAAGCAACGTTCCGGCCACGGCGCCGAAAAACAGCCGAACCACGAATCGCATTGGGACGTCCCTCCCCGGTGTGTGCTCGCTGTAGCATTCCGGACCAGTCGGATAACGCAAGTAGGGGATGCCCAATGGGACGTGTCATCGCGGCGGGGGTTGCGTTGGGTTTGTGCGCGGTGCTGCTGGGCGCACCACCCGCGTCGGCGGAGTCCGGATCGCTCCAGCTGCAGGTGTCGATCGACCAGCGGCCGATCGAGGACGCCACGGTCCCGGTCGACCCGGCGAACCAGGTCGAGCTGCAGGTCGTGGCGACCAACACCGGCACCGCGCCGGTGAAGGTCCGCAGCGTGCGGCTCTCGGGCGTCGCGCTCGCCCTCACCTTCTTCGCTTACGACACGACAGCGCCGTTCGAGGTGCCGGCCCGCGGCTCGGTGTCGCGGACGTTCGTCCTCGACCTCGGTGACCTGAGCGGGCAGGCGACCGGTCTGCTGCCCTCGTCGGTCGAGCTGCTCGACGCCCAGCGCGGCACGCTCGGCGAAGCGACGACGGTGGCCGACGTCCGGGGCTCCTTCTGGTCGGTCTACGGCGTCTTCGGCCTGGCGATGCTGGTGCTGACGGTGCTGGCCTGGCTGACCGCGCTGCTCGCGCTGGCGCGCCACCGGCTGGCGCCCAACCGGTGGCGCCGCGGCCTGCGGTTCCTGCCGGCCGGGTTCGGCACCGGCCTGGTCGCGGTGATCAGCCTGTCGGTGCTGCGCCTGGTCCCGCCCGAGCCGGCGATCGAGATCCCGGTGGTGCTCGGCGCCGGGGCGATCGCGTTCCTGCTCGGCTACCTGACCCCGCACCCGGCGCCGCCGGCGGTCGCGGAGAGTGACACCACTGTCCGGCTGCCGCTGCCGTCCACTCAGGAATTCACCCGATGAGCGCACCGGCCGAGCTGGTCGCCGCCCTGCCGCAGTACGAGATCGGGGCTTCGATCGGCGAAGGCGGCATGGGGGTCGTGTTCGCCGGCGTGCACCGGACGCTGGGCCGCAGCGTCGCGATTAAGCAGCTGCCGTGGGACGTGCTCAACCACGCGGCGAGCAGCGAGCTGTTCGACCGCGAGGCGCGGGTGCTCGCCAGCCTGGACCACCCGCACATCGTCCCGGTGTACGACTACGTCCGCACCGGCCGCGAGCACCTGCTGGTGATGGAACGCCTCGACGGCGGCACCGTGCACAGCCGCTTCCACGGCGGCGGCGTCAGCGGCGAGCAGGCGTGCGCGATCGGGCTGGCGATGCTGGCCGGGCTGCACGCGGCGCACCGGGCGGGCGTGCTGCACCTCGACGTCAAGCCGCGGAACCTGCTGTTCAGCACGCAGGACGTGGTGAAGGTGGCCGACTTCGGCATCGCCAGGGTGATCAGCGAAGGTGCGACGCTGGTGACGCACGGTGGCGAAATCCTGGGCACACCGGCGTACATCGCCCCGGAGCAGGCGATGGGCAACGCACTGAGCCCGGCGGCGGACGTGTATGCGGCGGGCACGGTGCTGTACGAGCTGCTGTCGGGCCAGCTGCCGTTCGACAACACCCGCGGCGCGATCAGCATGATGCGCCAGCACATGTTCACCGACCCCCGCCCGATCGCGGGCGTGCCGGCGCCGATCGCCGGGGTGGTGATGCGCAGCCTGGCGCGCGAGCTGGACGCGCGGTACCGCTCGGCGGAGTCGTTCGCGGCGGATCTGGCCGCGGGGGCCACGGCGGCGTACGGACCGGGGTGGCTGGAGCGGTCCGGGGTGCCGGTGCTGCACCTGACCCCACGGGTGATCGCGGGGCTGAACTCGGCGACAGCGCCGGCCCCGCCGGGGGAGGCCAGGACGCGGCCGGTGGCCCGGCCGGGAGCCACGCTGGTGGGAGCGCCCGCGGAAGTGGGTGGACCGGGGCAAGCCGGGCCGGGTGCCGGGGTGGCTGGGGCGGGATGGCCGGGTGGTGGCGAGGCGGCTGGCGGCTCCGGGTGGCCCGGCCGCGGACCCACCGAGGCGGCCGGTGGGCGGGCCGGGCCGGGTGGTGCCGGAACGGGCGGCTCCGGGTGGCCAGGCGGCGCCGGGCCCGGTGCCTCGGCCGATGCCGCGGCGAGTGCCTCCCAAGCGGCCGTGGTGTGGTTGCGGCTGGCGGCCGCCGCGGCCGCGATCGTGCTGATCGTGCTCGCCCTGCTCAACCCCGCGCGGCTGCCGCACGATGCTCCGGCCGAGCTGAACCTCGGGGGCGCTTCCGTTGTCGCCCCCGTCGAGGTCGATCTCAGCAAGCCGCTCACCCTCACCGGGCCCGGCAACCCCGGGCGGGTGGCGCTTGACCTCTCCGCCGCCGGGATTCCGCTCGGGTCCGCGTCCGCCGAGGCCAAGGCCGACGGCAACGGCTTCACCGCGCAGCTGACCCTGCCCGGGATCGCGCGGTGGATCGTCGGGGGCGCCGTCACCGCCAGTGTCCGCACCGGGGCGTCCACGCAGACCTTCACGTTGCTCACCAGCCAGCACCCGCTCGCCAGCGCCATGGGCGCCGGCAGCCTCATCCTGGCGTTGTTCGCGCTCGCCTACCTCGAGTCGGGGCTGCGCACGATCCGCAACGGCCACCGCTGGCGGGGCGCGGCCGTCGGCGGGCCCGTGCTGGGCGTCCTGTTCGGTGCCGCCGTGTGGCTGTGCGTGTCCGTGCTGCGCGTGCACGAACCGTCGCCCGGGTTCGGGGCCGGGTGTGCCGTGGCGGGCGCCGTCGCGGCCGGGCTCGTCGTCGCCGCGGCTCGGCGGCGGGCGTCCACAGTGGTCAGTCGACCATCCGGACGGTGACGTGCGGGCTGTAGCTCTTGCGCCGGTTCCACCCGAGTTCGGCGCACAGGCTCAGCTGGATCGCGCGGTCGGCGGGCGCCCAGTAGCCGGTGCGGACGAAGTAGCCCTCCATCGTGTTCAGCGCGCCGAGGGTCTTGCGCGCCGAGCACATTTCCCAGCCCCACTGCCGCCCGCTCTTCTCCACGCCGTTGCGGCGCACGGACAGGCGCGGGTTGCCGACCGCGCGGATGTCCGCATCGCCTTCGGTGACGTAGACGACGCCGTCGATCTTGTAGAACCGGTTGTTGTCCAGCAGGGACACCTGCCCGGAGAGGGTGACAGCGACCCGCGAGCCTTCACCGCCCGTGAGCGTCCAATCAAGGCAGAATTCCTGGACCGGGAGTTCCAGCGACTGGGTCATGACGAGTTTCCCCTGTTCTAGCCGAGCGTCACCTTCCGAAGATAAGGATTTCCCGGGCGTGGGGAAGGGGTCGGGCCGATCTTCACCCGAAGCGGTTCCGGGCGTCGGATGTCTTGGCGTGCTTGGGTTTTCAGGCTCTTGGGTGACGCGGGGCACGGGGTGTGACGACGGGGCGTCCGGGCGGGTGGTGTTCGGTCCACGGGTGGCTGGCCGTCACGTTCCGTGAGCTCAAGGTAAAGGAACCATTACCTTTGGCGGGACGTTGGGCGGGTATGAGTGAGCCCACTGTCATCGAGCTCGGGCCGCGTGACCTGCTCGTCGTGGCGGGGCTGCCGGGGGCCGGCAAGACGACCATGCTGCGCCGGGCGGCTGCCGGGCTGGTGGTGCTGGACTCCGATCAGGTCCGGGAGCGGCTGGGGGCGGTGGTTCCGCTGCCTTACCGGTGTTATCGGCCGCTCGTGCACGCTTGGCACCGGGTGCGGATCGTCGGTTGCGCGGTTCTTTCCGCTGGGCCGGTTGTGGTTCACGAGCCGGCGACGCGGGGGTCGACTCGGGCTCTGCTGGCGCTCGTCGGGGTGGTGAGCGGGCGGTCGGTTCGGTTGTTGTTCGTCGATGTGCCGGCTGAGGTTGCGCTGGCCGGGCAGGTCAGCCGGGGGCGGGTGGTTCGGGCGCGGGCCTTTGCGCGGCATGTTCGGCGGGTGGGGAAGTGGCGGGGGGCTTTGCTTGCCGGGCGGGTTCCGGTGGGGTGGTGCAGTGTTCGGGTTGTTGATCGGGGTGGGGCTGGGCGGGTTCGGCTGGTTAGCTCTTGTGGGTGCTGGGCTCTGGGGTGAGTTTGTTGCCTTGCCTTGTTGCTGGTGCGCTTCCGCCGACCCGAACGCTCGATTCTTCAACGGCCGTCACGCCGGGTCAAGGCGGGAAAGCGTGCCTTGACCCGGCGTGACGGCCTTTGCTGGGGCTGCGTATCGGGTTGGCTGGGGGGTGTGGTCGGAGGGCTTGGTTTGCGCTGTGACCCGTGGGTGGGTTGTGGCTGTGGCGCGGCAAGCCGCGCCGTGGCGGCTGGCCTGGGCGGCTGCGCCGCGGTGGCGGCTGGTCTGTGTGGCTGACCTGCCAGGTGCGCCGGGGTTGCGCCGCGGTGACCCCGGGCGGCTGCGCCGTGGCGGTTGGCCTGGGTGGCTGCGCCGCGGTGACCCGGGGCGGCTGGCGGCGGTGGCCCCAACAGCCGAACCGCCCCCCTACCCACCTTTTGGTCTGGACAATTCACACATTGGTCCAGACAATTAGGTCCTCTTCCCGACTGGAGGACCCGATGAGGCGTTTCCGACTCCCCGCGACCCTCGCCGCGTTCGTGCTTGCGCTCTCCGCCCTTGCCGTTGGCCCCGCCGGGGCCGCCAACCTTCTCGTCAATCCCGGCTTCGAGGCCGGTTCCCTCTCCGGCTGGACCTGTGCCAATGCCGCCGCCGTCAGTACGCCCGTGCACTCAGGCGGCTATGCCCTTGCCGGCACCCCTGTCGGTGCTGACTACGCACAGTGCTCGCAAACCGTTGCCGTTCAGCCGAACACCACCTACTCCGTCTCTGCCTGGGTGCGGGGGAATCCCGTCTACCTCGGGATCTCCGGTGGCCCCTCGACCTGGTCCGGCAACGCCGGTGCCTACAACCAGCTGCAGCTCTCCTTCACCACCGCCGCCGGTCAGACGTCCGCGCAGCTCTACCTCCACGGCTGGTACGGCGCCGGTACCTACTACGCCGATGACGTCGTTCTCGATGGCCCCGGTGGGAACACCCCCGGTACTCCCGGGACCCCCGGCACCCCGCAGACGACCACCGTCACGAACAACTCCATCGGCCTGAGCTGGGGCGCGAGCGCCGGGACCGTCACCGGGTACCGCGTCTACGAAGGCAGCACCGCCGTCGCCAGCGTCACCGGGACCACCGCCACCGTCGGCGGGCTCGCCGCCTGCACCACCCACAGCTACGCGATCGCCGCCTACAACTCAGCCGGTGAGTCGCCGAAGACCGCTACCACCACCGCCAGCACCTCCGGCTGTGTTGACACCGGGCTTCCGAAGCACGCCCTCATCGGGTACCTCCACGCCAGTTTCGCCAACGGCTCCGGCTATGTGCGGATGGCCGATGTGCCCGCCGCCTGGGACATCATCGATCTCGCCTTCGGGGAACCCACCTCCGTCACCTCCGGGGACATCCGGTTCACCCGGTGCTCCGTCAGCGAGTGCCCGAACGTCGAGAGCGATGCCGACTTCGTCGCCGCCATCAAGGCCAAGCAGGCCCAAGGCAAGAAGGTCCTGATCTCCATCGGCGGGCAGAACGGCCAGGTGCAGCTGACCACCGCCGCCGCGCGGGACAAGTTCGTCAGCTCCGTCTCCGCCATCATCGACAAGTACGGGCTGAACGGTCTCGACGTCGACTTCGAGGGGCACTCGCTCTCGCTCAACGCGGGCGACACCGACTTCCGCAACCCGACCACGCCGGTGATCGTCAACCTGATCTCCGCGCTCAAGTCGCTCAAGGCCAAGTACGGCTCCGGGTTCGTGCTCACCATGGCGCCCGAAACCTTCTTCGTGCAGGTCGGCTACCAGTTCTACGGTGGCACCAGCGCCGGGGACGCGCGGACCGGTGCCTACCTGCCCGTCATCCACGCCCTGCGGGACTCGCTCACCGTGCTGCACGTCCAGGACTACAACTCCGGGCCCGTCATGGGGCTCGACAACCAGTACCACAACATGGGCGGCGCCGACTTCCACATCGCGATGACCGACATGCTCAAGGCCGGCTTCACCGTCGCCAACACCGGCCAGTTCTTCACCGGCCTGCGGCCGGACCAGATCGCCATCGGACTGCCCGCCGCCGTCAGCGCCGGCAACGGCTACACCTCGCCGTCCGACGTCCAGGCCGCGGTGAACTGCCTGGTCAAGGGCACCGGCTGTGGCTCGTACACGCTGCGCGGGGGTACCTCGCCCAGCCTGCGCGGGCTGATGACCTGGTCGATCAACTGGGACAAGTACTACAACTGGGAGTTCCAGAACAGCCACGAGCCGTTCCTGAACGCCCTGCCGTGACCGCCGGGCAGTGTGCCCCGCCGCCCGGGTGGGGCACACTGTCCGACGTGGTCAAGCCGGCGCGGGGCGAATCCGTGCTGAGCCGCGTCGTCCGCATCTTCGAGACCTTCGGGCCGGACACGCCCGCGCTGCGCGTCACCGACATCGCGCGGCGGGCCGGGCTGCACGTCGCGACGGCGTCCCGGCTGGTCGACGAGCTGGTCGGGCACGGCTGGCTGCGGCGCGATCCCGACCGGCGGATCCGCGTGGGCGTCCGGCTCTGGGAACTCGCGTCCCGCGCGTCGCCGACGCTCGGGCTGCGCGAGGCGGCGCTGCCGTTCATGGAGGACCTGCACGCCGTCGTCGGGCACCACACCCAGCTCGCCGTGCTGGAGGACCGCGAGGTGCTGTTCGTCGAGCGGCTCTCGGCGCCCGGTGCGGTCGTCAACGTGACGCGCGTGGCCGGGCGGTTGCCGCTGCACGCCTCGTCGTCCGGGCTCGTGCTGCTCGCCCACGCCCCCGCTGACCTGCAGGAACAGGTGCTGGCGGGTCCACTGGAGGCGTTCCGGCGCACGACGCTGACCGAGCCCGCGCGGCTGCGGCGGTTCCTCGCCGACGTCCGGCGCACCGGGTACGCCTTCTGCGCCGGCTTCATCGACGAGGAGACCACGGGCATCGCCGTCCCGCTGCGGGGACCGGACGGCGACGTCGTCGCGGCGCTGTCGGTGATCGTGCCCAACGACCGGAACGCGCGGATGCAGATCCCCGCGTTGCGGGCCGCGGCGCGCGGGATCTCGCGGGCGATGGGGAATTCCTCTCACTGAACGAGAATGCCGTAGTGGTGGCCGGTGTCTCCGGTCATGCTCGGGCTCTCGTCGCGGGAAAGGACGTTCGCCAGTGCGTACCCAGGTCGTCATCGTCGGCGCCGGCCCGGCCGGGCTGCTGCTGTCCCACCTGCTCGGTCTCGACGGCATCGACTCGGTGCTGGTCGAACGGCAGACCGCGGAATACGTCCAGGCCCGGATCCGCGCCGGCATCCTCGAAGCGGGGACGGTCGAACTCCTGCGGGACGCCGGCCTCGGCGCCCGGCTCGACGTCGAGGGCATGGAGCACCGCGGCATCCACCTGCAGTGGCCGGAGCACCGGCACCACGTCGACTTCGCGGACCTGATCGGCCGGTCGGTGACGGTCTACGGCCAGACCGAGGTCACCAAGGACCTGATGGCGGCGCGGGAAAAGGCGGGCCGCCCGGCGTACTACTCGGCCGACGGCGTCACCCTGCACGACGTCACCGGGAAGCCGTCGGTGACCTTTGTGGACAGCGACGGCAAAGCGCGGCGGATCGACGCGGACGTCGTCGTCGGCTGCGACGGCTTCCACGGGCCGAGCCGCGCGTCGATCCCCGATCCGCAGGTCTGGGAGCGGACCTACCCGTTCGCGTGGCTGGGAGTGCTGGCCGACGTCGCGCCGTCGACTGACGAGCTGATCTACGCCTGGCACCCGGACGGGTTCGCGATGCACAGCATGCGCTCCCCGCGGGTCAGCCGGTTCTACCTGCAGGTGGCGCCGGACGAGGACATCGCGGCGTGGAGCGACGACCGGATCTGGGCGGCGCTGTCCGAACGGCTCGGCGTTCCCGGCTGGACGCTGGAGACCGGGCCGATCACGGAGAAGAGCGTGCTGCCCATGCGCAGCTTCGTCGCGACCCCGATGCGGCACGGCAACCTCTACCTCGCCGGGGACGCGGCGCACATCGTGCCGCCGACCGGGGCGAAGGGGCTGAACCTGGCGGTGGCGGACGTCGCGCTGCTGGCCCGCGCCCTGACCGCGGCGGTCCGCGGGGACGACCGGCTCGTGGACGCGTATTCGGAGACGGCGCTGCGACGGGTCTGGCGCTGCACGCACTTCTCGTGGTGGATGACCTCGATGCTGCACCGCCACGGCGACGACTTCGACGCCCGGCTGCAGCTGGCCCAGCTGCAGCGCACGGTGACGTCGGAAGCCGCGGCGAAGGAGCTGGCGGAGAACTACGCGGGCTTGCCGTTGTAGTGCACCGGGAGCCGGACGGTGAACGTCGATCCGGTGTCCACTTCGGACTCGGCGGTCACCGTGCCGCCGTGGGCCTGGACGAGGTGGCGCACGATGGCGAGGCCGAGTCCGCTGCCGCCGGTCTGGCGGCTGCGGGACTTCTCGGCCCGCCAGAACCGGTCGAACACGTGCGGCAGGTCCGCCGCCGCGATGCCGGTGCCGGTGTCGGCAACGGCGAGCGTCACGGTGTCCACAGTGGACGACGTGCGGATCGTCACCCGGCCGCCGGGCGGGGTGTGCCGGACCGCGTTCGTCACCAGGTTGCCGACCACCTGCCGGAGCCGGACCGGGTCGGCGTGCACCACCGTCTCGCCGTCGGCCGAGACGGTGAGCGTGACGCCGGCCGCGGCGGCCCGGTCGGCGTGCGCCGCGGCGACGTGGTGGGCCAGCTCGGCCGCGTCGAGCAGCTCGGGGTGCAGCCGCAGCTGCCCGGCGTCGGCGGCGGCGAGGTCCTGCAGGTCGTCGACGATGTGCTGCAGCAGCACGGTTTCCTCGAGCAGGGACGCGGTCAGCGCGCGGTCGAACGGCAGGTGCCCGTCCTCGGCGGCCTCCAGCCGGCCGCGGATGACGTTGAGCGGGTTGCGCAGCTCGTGCGCGATGTCGCTGACCATCGCCTTGCGCTGCTCCTCGATGCGTTCCCGCCGCGCGGTGAGGTCGTTGAACGCGGCGGCGAGGTAGCCGACCTCGTCCCGGGTCTTCACCGGCGCCGGGCGGTCCTGCTCCGCCGCCTCGGTCAGCGCCCGCAGCGGGCGTGAAAGCCGGGTCGCGACCAGCACGGTCAGCGCGACGGCCAGCACCAGCACGCCGCCGGTCACCGCGAGGATCCGGGCCAGGTTCTCGCGGGACAGCGTGAACGTCGGCAGCTGTGACCCGCCCGGGCCGAGCGTGAAGAGCAACGCGGGCGGCGCGACGTACGGCGTCAGCTGCTCGCGGCGGGCCGAGTCGAGGCAGCCCTGCGTGGGCCGCTGGTCGGGGACGCCGAGGACCTCCAGGTCGAGGCCGAGCTTCACCGGCTCGCCGCCCTGGCCCTGCAGGCAGCGGTTGACCGCGTCGTTCAGGCCGAGGAGCGCGGCCTCCTCGGTCCGCGTCGGCTCGGCCAGCTCGTACAGCCCGCACTTGCTCGCGAAGTAGCGGGCCGACAGCGGGTCGAGGCCGGTGAGCTGCGGCCGCCCGCTCGGCGAGTCGCGCACCTGGCTGGGCAGCCCGACCGCGGCGAGGCAGGCGGTGGCCCTCGTGGCCAGCGCGGTGAGCTCCTCGCGCTCGGACGGCGGCAGCTTGAACGGGCCGGCCGCGCGCGGGTCGATGCCGCTGGTCCCGGCCTCGGGCAGCAGCACCGGGTCCACGTGCAGCGGGTCGACCGACGCGGTCGCCTTGACCGGCAGGGTGACCGGCGCGCCGCCGGAGTCGCCGAGGACGCGGCGGTCGACGGTGGTCAGCACGATCCGGCGGCCGGTCTGCTCCGACAGCGTCCGCAGCCGGGGGCCGACCTGGTCCCAGGTGTGGTTCACCGCGGCGAAGCCGAGCAGCTCGGTGTAGATCGTGGCGTCGCCGGAGAGCGCCTGGCCCTGCTCCTGCTGGATCGCCCGGGTGGTGGTCTGCACGGCGAGCCACGCGGTCGCGGCGATGGAGGCGAGCGCGATGAGCAGCGACACGGCGGTGAGCCGGACGACCAGGCTGCGTCGTCGCGGGAAGCTACGCGCCATCTTCGGGGGTGAGCTTGTACCCGACGCCGAAGACGGTCCGCAGGTAGACCGGCTTCTGCGGGTCGGGTTCGAGCTTCTTCCGCAGGTTGAGCACGTGGACGTCGATGATCCGGGTGCTGACGAACCGGTCGTCGCCGCGGGTCAGCTCCAGCAGCTGCCGCCGCGTGAACACCCGGCCGGGCTGCCGGATCAGCGTCTCCAGCAGCTGGAACTCACCGGGGGTGGTCTCCACCGGGCGGCCGCCGACCGACACCTCGTGGCGCACCGGGTCGAGCCGCAGCTCGCCGGCGTGGAACGCGGTGTCGGGCGGTTCGCGCCGGCCGGCGGTGCGCCGCAGCAGCGTCCGGACCCGCGCCATCAGCTCGCGCGGGCTGTAGGGCTTGGTCAGGTAGTCGTCGGCCCCGAGGTCGAGGCCGAGCAGCAGGTCGTCCTCGGTGGCGCGGGCGGTGAGCATCAGCACCGCCACGTCGGACTCCTGCCGCAGGATCCGGCAGACGTCGAGGCCGTCGACGTTCGGCATCATGACGTCGAGGACCAGCAGGTCGGGCCGCTCGCGCCGGGCCGCGTCGAGGGCCGCCCGGCCGTCCGGGGCGAGGACCACGGAGTGGCCCTCGCTTTCGAGGTAGAGCCGGAGGACTTCGGCCTGCTTCTCGTCGTCCTCGGCGACCAGTACACGTGCGCACACGGCACCGAGGTTAGGCGTCCTGACAAGGCGGTCACCCGATCCTGACCGGATCTTCACACGTTGCGGGCACGAGCCAGGTCTTTGTCAAAGTGTTGACCGCGGCCGCGGTGGCCGCGAAGGTTCGGACCAGAGCGGGAGCTTCGACGAGGAGGACACCGGTGCGGGCGAGACTCATGGCGGCGATGGCCGCGGCGGCGGTGCTCGGGGCGCCCGCGGTCGCTTCGGCGGCTCCGACAACGATGTCAGCGCTGGTCGGTGACCCGGCGGCGTACGTCGACCCGCTGATCGGGACCGGCCGGGGCGGCAGTTCGGTCGGCGAGATCAACAACTTCCCCGGGCCGGCGGCGCCGTTCGGGATGATGCAGTTCTCGCCGGACACGCAGGGTGCGTACGCCGGCTACCAGTACCACTCCGACCGGATCCGGGGCTTCAGCCTCGACCACGCCTCGGTCGGCTGCAACGCCTTCGGCGATGTGCCTATCCTGCCGGTCACCGGCGACATCGGCAGCGCTCCCTGGGACCGCACCGAGCGCTTCGCCCACGACGGCGAGCAGGCCGAGCCGGGTTACTACGCCGTGACACTCGCCGACTCGAACGTCCGGGCCGAGCTGACCGCGACGACCCGCACCGGGCTGGCCACCTTCACCTACCCGGCGGGCTCGACACCGCAGGTGCTGGTCAAGGGCGGCGCGAGCCTGGCGGGGAACTCGGCGGCCACGCTGCGCACCACCGGGGACCGCGAGGTCAGCGGTTCGGCCACCACCGGCAACTTCTGCGGCAAGGGCAACAAGTACACCGTCTACTACGCCATCACGTTCGACCAGCCGTTCACCGCGCACGGCACTTGGGACGGCTCGTCGGTCAGGCCGGGCACGGACAGCGTCGACTCGCCGCGGGCGGGCGCGTACCTGACGTTCGGTTCGCCGACCGTGCACGCCAAGGTGTCGATGTCCTACGTGAGCGTCGACGGCGCGAAGGCCAACATGGCCGCCGAGGTGCCGGGCTGGGACTTCGGCGCGGTCCGAAAGTCCACTCGGGACAGGTGGACGCAGGCGCTGGGCAAGATCCGCGTCGCGGGCAAGGACACCGCGCTGCTCAAGACGTTCTACACCGCGCTCTACCACTCGCTGCTGCACCCGAACACCTTCGACGACGCCGACGGCCGGTACATCGGCTTCGACAACCAGGTCCGGACGCTGCCGAAGGGGCGCCACCAGTACGCGAACTTCTCCGACTGGGACACCTACCGCTCGCTCGCGCCGCTGCACGCCATGCTGTTCCCGAAGGAAGCCAGCGACATGGCACAGTCGCTGACGAACGACGCCGTCCAGGGCGGCTGGTGGCCGCGCTGGCCGATGGCGAACGGCTACACCGGCCAGATGACCGGTGACAGCTCCGTCGCGCTGATCTCGAACCTCTACGCGTTCGGCGCCCGCGACTTCGACGTCAAGACCGCGCTGCGGTACCTGGTCAAGGGGGCCACCTCGGTCGACCACACGCCCGGCGCCTACCAGGAGCGGCGGGGGATCGAAGACTACGTCGCCCGCGGGTACCTGCCGAACAACGACGCCGCCCGCGGCGACCACGCCCGTGTCGGGGCCTCGATCACCCTGGAGTGGGCGATCGACGACTTCGCCATCGCGCAGTTCGCCCAGGGCATCGGCGACCGCGACGTCGCCCGCGAGTTCACGAAACGCGGCCAGAACTGGCAGCACATCTTCAACCCGCTGACCGGCTATCTGCAGCCGCGCGCGCAGGACGGCCGCTTCCCGGACGGCCCCGCCTACGTCCCGCCGCCGCCGGGGAAGTTCGGCCAGGACGGGTTCGACGAGGGCAACGCCGCCCAGTACACCTGGCTGGTCCCGCAGGACCCGGCCGGCCTGGTGACGGCGATGGGCGGCCCGGCCGCGGTTTCGCGGCGGCTGGACACCTTCTTCCAGCAGCTGAACGCCGGCCCGAACGAACCGTACATGTGGGCGGGCAACGAGCCCGACTTCGGCGTCCCGTGGCTGTACAACCACGTCGGGCAGCCGTGGAAGACGCAGCAGGTCGTCCGCGAAATCGCGACGACCCTGTTCAGCGCCACCCCGGACGGCGAGCCGGGCAACGACGACCTCGGCGCGCAGTCGTCGTGGTACGTCTGGGCCGCGCTCGGCATCTACCCGGCCACGCCGGGGACGCCGGACCTGGTGGTGCACAGCCCCCTGTTCGAGCGCGCGGTGCTGTCGCTGCCGAACGGGCGGACGATCGACGTCCACGCGCCCGCCGCCCCGGCGACGTACGTCCACGACCTGGCGCTGAACGGCCGGCACTGGGACCGGACGTCCCTGCCCGTGAACACCGCGCGCGACGGCGCCCGGCTCGACTTCTCGCTCGCATCCACTCCGGACAAGCGGTGGGCGGCCGACTCGACCCCACCGTCCTATCGCGACGGTGAGCAGCCGTTCCTGGCGTCGGTGGCCAACCAGGTCGTCGTCGAACCGGGGAGCACCGGCGAGGTCACGGTCGGCGCGCAGCGGCTCGGCGGCCACGACCGCGTCCTGGACGTCGGCACCCGGCCGCCGTCCGGGATCACGGTGACCGGCCCGAGGCAGCTGCGGCTCGACGACCGCACCGGCAGCGGCACCGCGAAGCTGACGGTGGCGGTGGCCGCCGGGACACCCGAGGGCTACCACCAGGTGCCGGTGACCGTCCGCGGCGGCGGTACGACGGTGACGTCCTCGGTGATCGTGCTGGTCGCCTCGAAGAACGGCCTCGCGGCGGCGTACTCGGACGTCGGCATCTCCGACGACGGCGACACGGGCTCGGCCGACATCGACGGCGCCGGCAACAGCCTGTCCCGGCAGGCGCTGGCCGCGGCCGGGCTCGTCGGCGGCCAGACCGCTTCGGCGGTGGGGACGACGTTCACGTGGCCCGCGGCGCCGGCGGGCCGGCCGGACAACGTCGTCCCGGCGGGGCAGACCATCCGCGTGTCCGGAACGCGGCTGTCGTTCGTCGGGACGGCATCGAACGGCGACCACCGCGCCTCGGCCACGGTCACCTTCACCGACGGCACCACGGGCCAGGCGGACCTGTCGTTCGGCGACTGGGTCTTCCCGGGCGGCGGCACGGACCCGGTTTTCGGCAACACGCTCGTCGCGCACACGGACCACCGCAACCAGCCCGGGGGCCCGGGCGGCGGGGCGTCGGTGTACGCGACGGCGCCGTTCGACGCCCCGGCCGGGAAGCGGATCGCTTCGGTGACCCTTCCGGCGGAGCCGGACCTGCACGTGTTCGCGATCGGCTCGGCCGGGTGATCAGCGCCGGGCCGGACGACCTCCGTCCCCGGAGACGCGCCCGGGGCCGAGCCACGTCGTCAGAGCCGTGCGGAGCTCCTCCTGGTCGGTGTCGCCCAGGGTGAGCCAGGCGACGTGGCCGTCCGGGCGGATCAGCGCGGCCATCGGCTGGTCCGGGTACGCGACCGGCCGCGCGGTGACCGTCGTGACGCGGTCGCGCCACGCCTGCGCCACGGCGGCGGCGCCGGTGCCCGTGTCCAGCAGGACGGCCCGGCCGGTGCGGAAGTGGGCGGCCATGGTGGTGCCGTCGGTCAGGGGCAGGTCCGGGACGCGGCGGCCGATCAGCGGGTGGTCGCCGGGCAGGTCGTAGTGCTGCCACTGGCCGCCGATCATCGACACGACGTGGGTGGCGCCGTCCGGGGTGTCCAGCAGGCCGGCCACCACTTCGCGCAGCGCGTCCGCCCGCGGTCCCTGCGCCGTGCTCAGCGCGGTCTGCGCCATGCTCCACTTCTGCACCCACGCGCCGATCGGGTGGCGTTCGGCCTGGTAGGTGTCGAGCAACGAGTCCGGCGCCGCGCCGCGGGCGACGAGCGCGAGCTTCCAGCCGAGGTTGACCGCGTCGCCGAGACCCAGGTTCATGCCCTGCCCGCCCGCGGGCGAGTGCACGTGCGCGGCGTCGCCGCAGAGGAACACCCGGCCCCGCCGGTAGCTGGTGGCCTGCCGGGTCGTGTCGGCGTAGCGGGTGCCGACGTGCACGCGGGTGACTGTCACGTCGGTGCCGCTGACCCGGCGCAGGCTGGCCTGCATCTCCTCCGCCGTCACGGGCGCGTCGCGGTCGGCGGGCGGGGCGGCGAACTCGACGGTGTGCACGCGGGGCGGCCCGTCGCCGTCCGCCCACCCGCCCAGCGTGTAGGCGCCGTTTTCGCCGGGCTGCCAGCCGCCCGCGGTGAGCTGGTGCGCGTCGGCGAGGTCCACGACGGCCTGGCGGCCGGTGAACACCGGGTCCACGCCGGGGAAGTCGAACCCGGCCTGCCCGCGTACCGTGCTGCGGCCGCCGTCCGCGCCCACGAGCCAGCCGGCGCGGACGGTTTCGGGTCCGATGTGGACGTCCACCGCGTCGGGCCCCGCGTCGAACCCGGTGAGGGCGGTGCCCCGGCGGATCTCCACGCCCAGTGCCGCCGCCCGTTCCGCGAGGACCGCTTCCAGGTCGCCCTGGCTGACCACGCCCGCGCCGAGGAACTCCTCGCCGGGCTCCGGCGGTTTGAGCCGGTCGGCGCGGATGCCGATCCCGGCGAAGTGGCCGACGAAGACGTCTTGGCGCTCGCTCCGCGCTTCGGGGAGCGCTCCGAGCCACCTGAGGGCGGTCTTTTCGACGGCGGGCAGCAGGCCGCGCAGGTTGAGCGCGTGCACGGTAGGCGCGTTGACCGAGCGGGCGCCCATGGACCCGAAGCGGGCGGGCGGCGGGTCCGTCTCGCGTTCGAGCACCAGCACGCGGGTGCCGCCCAGCTGCAGTTCGCCGGCCAGCATGAGGCCCACCGGGCCGGCTCCGGCCACCACCACGTCGTAGTCCATTGCTCCCCCAAAACCCGGCAACGATGTTCCTGGTATTCGCCACGCTAGCGAACTGGGTACAGTGTTCGCAATATCCGAGGAGGTGCCGGTGCAGGACCATCCGGTGATCTGGATGCGCCCCGAACACGGGACCCGCGGCCCGAAGCCCGCCCACGGCCGGCGCGACGTGGCGGCCGCCGCCGTCCGGATCGCCGACGCGGAGGGGATCGACGCGGTGTCGATGCGGCGGATCGCCGCCGAACTCGGCACCGGCACGACGTCGCTCTACCGGTACGTGTCCAAAAAGGACGACGTGCTGGAGCTGATGGGCGACGAGGTGCTGGGGGAGCTGCGCGACACGACGCTGCCGGACGGCTGGCGGCCGGGCCTGTGCGCCATCGCGTGCCTGCTGCGCGAGACGGCGCTGCGGCACCCGTGGCTGCCGTCGCTGGCGTCCGGCCGCGCCAACCACGGCCCGAACAGCCTGTGGTGGTCGGAGCTGACGCTGTCGGTGTTCGACGGCCTCGACCTGGACACCGACGAGATGCTGGCGACGCTGGGCACGCTGTCGGCGTTCGTGCTCGGCCACGTGCTGGGCGAGCTGGGCGACCGCGAGGCGGCCCGCCGCTCCGGGCTGACGCACGAGCAGTGGATGGACCAGCAGGGCGAGTACGGCCCGGCGATCATGGGCAGCGGCCGGTATCCGCGGTTGACGCGGGTGATGATCGAGGCGCAGACCCCGCACGCCGCGGACCGCCAGGACCGGCTGTTCGAGGCGGGGCTGGAGCGGGTGCTGGACGGCTTGGCCGCGCACCTGCCGCGGAACTGAACCGGGCCGGGAGCGTGGTGCGCTCCCGGCCCGGTCGCCGTCAGGTCAAGCTCGAACAGGGTCTCGCGTCAGGATCCTTCGCCCCCTGCGGTACCCACCGCACGTTCGCGAACGACGCCTGGAACTTCCCGTCCGTGTACACCAGGAACGGCGTGTTGATGTGCTCGAAGTCCAGCCCGTTGTTGAAGCAGGACACCGGGATCTTCACCGTCGTCTTCGCGCCGCCCGCCAGGTCGGTGAACAGCTTGGTCGCGTTCACCTCGGAGAAGCACGGGTAGACGCAGTGCATGCTGATCACCGTCCGGTTGGCCGGTGCCTGCTGCACGATCGTGTCGAACTCCAGGGCCGCGTCCGCGTTCAGGTAACCACGGAGGTCGTTCGTGCCCGCTGTGTTCTGCATGTACAGCTGGGCCGCGCCGGCTCCCGTCCAGGTTGCCTTGAGGCCGTCGCCCTGCACGTTGACGTCCGTCGGGACGACGTTGATCTCGCTGTGCGCCGCCGTGCCGTCCGGGCCGATCACCGTGCCGCCCCAGTTCTCCGCCGAGCCGATCTGGCTCGTGTACGGCGGCACGTCGGTGCGGTCGTAGATCGACAGGTCCTCGGTCGCGGTCCCGCCGCCGCCGGTCGAGCCGCACGCCGCCGGGCCGGGGGTCTCGTCCAGCGGGCCGACCGTGGCGCGCTGCCCGGTCTTGAGGCCGTAGCCGAGCTTGAACAGCGGGTCGTAGTCCGGCGACCACGGGTTGAGCGGCGACTGGCACGCGCTCTTCGGCCACGAGTACGACAGCGTGCCCTGGTAACCCGTCCCGTCCTTGCCCTTGACCAGCATGTCCGCGACACCGCCGCCCTCGGTGCCCGGCAGCCACGCGGCCACGAACGCGTCGGAGCGGTTGATCTCCTTGTTCATGTACAGCGGGCGGCCGCCGACGTACACGGTGACGACCGGCGTGCCCTTGCCGCTGACCTTGTCCAGCACGGCCAGGTCCTCGGGGTAGAGCTTCGACGCCTCGAGGGTCTTGCGGGTCAGGTCGCCGACGCCCTCGGCGTACGGCGTCTCGCCGATGACGGCGATGACCGCGTCGAAGCCCTTGGGGTCGACGGTGCCGGTGGCGTCGAAGGTGACGTTCGCGTCGCCGAGGTCCTGCTTGATGCCGCTCAGGATCGAGGTCGCGTTCGGGAAGTCGGCGTTGGTGTTGCCGGTGCCCTGCCAGCTGAGCGTCCAGCCGCCGGTCTGGTTCTGGATGTTGTCGGCGCTCTTGCCGACGACCAGGACCTTCGAGGACGGCTTCAGCGGCAGCACGTTGCCGTTGTTCTTCAGCAGCGTCTGCGACTCGCGGACGGCGTCACGCGCCAGCCAGTTGTCCTTCAGCGCCTCGTCGGAGTTCGCGTACGAGCGATCGGACGGCTTCTGCGACTCGAACAGGCCGTCGCGCAGCTTCACGCGCAGGATGCGGGTGACGGCGTCGTCGATCCGGGACATCGGGATCTGGCCGTTCCGGACCTGGGCGACGGTGTTGGTGATGAACGCCTTCCAGTCGGCGGGCACCATCACGATGTCGATGCCGGCGTTGATCGCCTGCGGGCACGAGGAGTTCGTGCAGCCGGTGACCTGGCCGATGCCGTTCCAGTCGGACACGACGAGGCCGTCGAAGCCCATCTTGCCCTTGAGGATCTGGTTCAGCGCCTTGTCGCTGCCGTGCAGCTTGCCCTCGTTGATGCCGAGGTCGGCGTTGGTCCAGCTGTTGAACGACACCATCACGGTCTGGGTGCCGGCGGCGAGCGCGCCGTAGTAGCCCTGGCCGTGGATGTTGATCATGTCCGCTTCGGACGAGGGGTTGACGCCCTGGTCCTGGCCCTTGAGCGTGCCGCCGTCGCCGATGAAGTGCTTGGCGGTGGCGATGACGCCGTTGTAGCCGATGCGCTTGGTGGCGCCGTCCTGCAGGCCGTCGATGGCTTCGAAACCGTAGGCGCGGGTGATGCGCGGGTCCTCGGAGAAGCCTTCGTAGGTGCGGCCCCAGCGGTCGTCCTGGACGACGGCGAGGGTGGGCGAGAAGGCCCAGTCCTGGCCGGTGGCGCGGATCTGCCGCGCGGTGGCGCCGGCGACGTCGCGGACGAGGCACGGGTCGTGCGCGGCGCCGAGGCCGATGTTGTGCGGGAAGACGGTGGCGCCGTAGACGTTGTTGTTGCCGTGCACCGCGTCGATGCCCCAGATGACGGGGATCTTGGTGCGGCTCGTCTTCGAAGCGTTCCAGTAGGCGTCGGCGAGGTTCAGCCAGTCCTGCTGGGTGGCGTGCTTGTTGCCGCCGGGCCACGCGCCGCCGCCGTTGAGGACGGAGCCGATGGCGTACTGCTTGACCTCGTCGGGGGTGATCGACGTGATCTCGGGCTGCGTCATCTGCCCGACTTTTTCCTCCAGGGTCATGCCCTGGAGGATCTGGGCGATGCGCGCCTCGTCGTCGGCCTTGCCCTTGAACCGGCTGTCGACCTTCGGCCAGTCCGCGAGGGTCGGCAGGCTCTTCTCGATCTTGGCGCAGCCGTCCTTGTCCTTGGCGGGCTGCCCGATGACGGGCTGCGGCGTTTCCGCTTGCGCGGGGATAGCCTGTGCTGCGGCACCCAGCAAGCTGAGGCTCATCAGCGTGACGAGCGAACTTCGGCGCGCACGTGACCACGCGCGGGATCTTCTGGCCATGGTCTGGTCCATTCTGCGATGAACGGCGGACCGGCCGATCCTCACCGCGGCGCGGGGGCGCCGTCAATAGGTTTCGGGGTAGTTATTTCTCGACATAAAATAAGAGTCGCCCGGCGAGCGGGTGACGTGCTGTCCTGTGTAGCTCGCCGGGTGCCGCGGGGCAAGGGTGCTTGCGGGCACGGGTGTTGCCCGTCGGGTCACGGGTGCCGGAGCAGCTCGGCGACCGCCTGCACGCGGACGAGCGTGATGCCGCCCCGCTGCTCGACGGCGAGCGGGTGCCCGGTCGGTTCGAGCTCGACGAGCGGCCGTTCCCCGGGCGGCCGCGTGTGCAGGTTGGTCTTGAGGTTCAGCGTGCCGGGCTCGTAGCCGGGCAGCTCGGTGGAGAGCCACCCGAAGTACGGCGGCTCGGCCGCACGGTCCGGGTCGTCCCACCGGTCTTCGGCGCGGAAGAAGTTCTCCTTGCTGACCGAGACCCAGACACCCCACTCGAAGTCGTCGTCGGCGTCGAGCACCGGGAGGACGATGCGGCCGCGAAGGAAGTAGTGCTGACCGCCGATGACGCAGCGTTCCTCTTCGAGGACGTCGCCGTCGCCGCCCTGCCAGAAGGCCGGGGCGGGGGCGCCGTAGGCGAACGGCAGTTCGGCGTGGTGCTCGCCGCAGCAGGTGCAGGTGTAACCGGAGTCGGCCATGTCCGGCACCCTACTGTCAGCTCAGCACCGATCCGGGCAGTTCTTCGAAGATCAGCCAGGTCCGCGTCGACCGCACGCCTTCGAGCGCCTGCAGCCGTTCCAGCACCACGTCCCGCAGTGTCGAGTTGTCCGGGGTCCGGACCAGCAGCAGGATGTCGAAGTCGCCGCCCACCAGGGCCACGTGGTCGACGTACGGGATCTCGTGCAGGTCCGTCGCCATCGTGCGCCAGGACGTCTGCTCGACCGTCACCATGATGTACGCCGACGTGCCCAGCCCCGCCCGGCGTGGGTCGATCCGGGCGCCGAAGCCGGTGATCACACCCTCCGCCAGCAGGCGCTCCAGCCGTGCATACGCGTTCGTGCGCGAGATGTGCAGGCGCTCCGCCAGTGCGCGCACCGCCAGGCGGCCGTCCGCCGACAGCTCCGCCAGCATCGCCCGGTCGACCTCGTCCAGGGCCGGGACCGTTCGTCCCGCCAGCGCGCCGTGCGCCAGGGCGCCGCTGGACGTTTGGTCCGGGGAATGGCCCTCTGGAGTCCGTTTGTCGCTCATTTCCGCCAGCCCTTGAACACAACACCGCCGAGAACCACCATTTCAGCATCATATGTCTGCGAGAGGTGGTGTGCGTCATGGCCGTGGAGACCCTGCTGCCGTCGGCTGCCCCCGTGCGGTTCGTCGCCGAAGACGGGAGCCGTGCCGACCACCACGGCGGATACGGCGAACCCGCCGGTGCACGGCTCAAGGATGCCTACCGGCTGATGGTCCTGGGCCGCCGGTTCGACGTCCAGGCGACCGCGCTCACCAAGCAGGGCCGCCTCGCCGTCTACCCGTCCAGCGCCGGGCAGGAAGCCTGCCAGGTCGCCGCCGCGCTGGCGCTCGGCGAGCGCGACTGGCTCTTCCCGACCTACCGGGACTCGGTCGCCCTCGTCGCCCGCGGCCTGAAGCCCGGCGAAGTCCTGACGCTCCTTCGCGGCGACGCGCACTGCGGCTACAACCCCGTCGAGACGCGCGTAGCGCCGCAGTGCACGCCGCTCGCGACGCAGACGCTCCACGCCGCCGGCCTGGCGCACGCGATGCAGCGACGCGGCGAAGACGCCGTCGCGGTCGCGCTCATCGGAGACGGCGCCACCAGCGAAGGCGACTTCCACGAAGCCCTCAACTTCGCGGCCGTCTTCAAGGCGCCCGTGGTGTTCTTCGTGCAGAACAACCGCTTCGCCATCTCGGTGCCCTTCGAGAAGCAGAGCGCCGCGGCCGCGCTGGCGTACAAGGGCATCGGCTACGGCATGCGCTCGGAGCAGGTCGACGGCAACGACGCCGTCGCCGTCCTGGCCGTCCTCGACGACGCCGTGAAGCACGCGCGCGACGGCAAGGGGCCGGTGCTCGTCGAGGCCCACACCTACCGCATCGACGCCCACACCAACGCCGACGACGCCACCCGCTACCGCGACGCCGAAGAAGTCGCGAAGTGGCGCGAAGCAGACCCGCTCAAGCGGCTCGAAACCCATCTCAAGAACGAAAACCTGCTGCAGGACAGCGAAATCGAGCGGTTCGCGGCCGACGCCGAGGTGTTCGCCCAGTCGGTCCGCGACACCTTGAACGCCGAGCCCGAGCTCGACCCGCTGTCGCTGTTCGACCACGTCTACGCCGAACCGACCCGCCAGCTGCAGCGGCAGCGGGCCGCCCTCGAAGCCGAACTGGAGGCCTGATGACGACCACCATGGCGCAGGCGCTCAACGCGGCCCTGCGGGACGCCCTCAAGGACGACGACCGCGTCCTCGTGTTCGGCGAGGACGTCGGCACGCTCGGCGGCGTCTTCCGCGTCACCGACGGCATCACCGCCGACTTCGGCGAGGACCGCTGCTTCGACACCCCGCTCGCCGAATCCGGCATCGTCGGGTTCGCCGTCGGGATGGCCATGGGCGGGTTCCGCCCGGTCGTCGAGATGCAGTTCGACGCCTTCGCCTACCCCGCGTTCGAGCAGATCACCTCGCACGTCGCGAAGCTGCGCAACCGCACGCGCGGCGCGCTGGAACTGCCGATGGTCATCCGGATCCCGTACGCCGGCGGCATCGGCGGCGTCGAGCACCACTGCGACTCCAGCGAGGCGTACTACACGCACACGCCGGGCCTGCGCGTCGTCACGCCGGGCACCGCGCAGGACGCCTACGACCTGCTCCGCGACGCCATCGAGTCGCCGGACCCGGTGGTCTTCCTCGAACCGAAATGCCGCTACTGGTCGAGCGAAGAGGTCAGCTTCACGCGCAGCGGCGCGGCCATGGACCGGGCCGTGGTCCGGCGCCACGGCAAGGACGTCACGCTGATCGCGTACGGCCCGATGGTCGCCACCGCGCTGGAAACCGCCGAGGCGGCGAAGGACGAGGGCTGGGACGTCGAGGTCGTCGACCTGCGGTCGCTGTCGCCGTTCGACGACGAGACCGTCACGGCGTCGGTCCGCCGCACCGGCCGCGCGGTCGTCGTGCACGAGGCCGCCGGCTTCGGCGGCTACGGCGCCGAGGTCGTCGCGCGCGTCACCGAGCAGTGCTTCCACCAGCTGCACGCACCCGTCCTGCGGGTCACCGGGCTCGACGTCCCGTACCCGGCGCCGAAGCTCGAGCGGCACATGCTGCCCGACGTCGACCGGATCCTCGACACGATCGCGCGCCTGCAGTGGGCCGACACGCCGGTGGTGGCCGGTGCCTGACTTCCTGCTGCCGGACCTCGGCGAAGGCCTGACCGAGGCGGCGATCGTGGACTGGCGGGTCAAGGTCGGCGACACCGTCGGCGTCGACCAGATCGTCGTCGAGGTCGAGACGGCGAAGGCGGCGGTCGAGGTGCCGGTGCCGTTCGCCGGCGTGGTGTCCGCGCTGCATGGCGAGCCGGGGCAGCTGCTGCCGGTCGGCGCGCCGCTGCTGAGCGTCGGCGGGTTCGCCGAGCCCGGCGTCACGACGTCGTCGGGGAGCGGGAACGTCCTGATCGGCTACGGCACCGCGCCCACCACCCGGCGCAAGCGCGCCCGGCGTCCGGCGAGCGCCACGCCGCCGAGCCGGCCGCAGCAGCCGGGCGTGATCTCGCCGTTCGTCCGGAAACTGGCCGCGGACAACGGGATCGACCTGGCGAAGCTCACCCCGGGTGGGCCGGACGGCATCATCCGCCGCGCCGACGTCGAAGGGGCGCTGAAGAAGACCGCCGCGCCGGGCAGGCGGATCCCGCTCACCGGGGTGCGCAAGGCCGTCGCCGACAAGCTGACGACGTCCCGGCGCGAGATCCCCGAGGCCACCGTCTGGGTCGACGTCGACGCGACCGGGCTGGTCGCCGCGCGGGCCGAGCTGAACGCCCGGTCCGATCGGCCGGTCAGCCTGCTCGGGCTGATCGCGCGGTTCGCCGTCGCGGGGCTGAAGAAGTACCCGGAGCTGAACTCGCGGGTCGAGGGCGACGAGATCGTGCTGCTGGACGAGATCCACCTGGGTTTCGCCGCGCAGACCGACCGCGGCCTGGTCGTGCCGGTCGTGCGGGACGCCGGGGCGCTGTCGACGCGGGACCTGTCGGCGGCGATCGGCGACCGCGCGCGCACCGCCCGGGACGGCAAGCTCGCGCCCGCGGACCTCACCGGCGGCACCTTCACCGTCAACAACTACGGCGTCTTCGGCGTCGACGGCTCGGCCGCGATCATCAACCACCCCGAGGCGGCGATCCTCGGCATCGGCCGGATCATCGACCGGCCGTGGGTGGTCGACGGTGCCCTGGTGGCCCGGAAGGTCTGCGAGCTGACGCTGGCCTTCGACCACCGCGTCTGCGACGGCGGCACGGCCGGCGGGTTCCTGCGGTTCGTCGCCGACTGCGTGGAGTCGCCAGTCACCGCCCTCGGCGACCTCTGACGACTCACCGGCCGCGTTGGCCGGTGGTGACGGCGGCGGCACCTAAAGTGGTCGTGTGACGACTCCGGCGCAGCACGACCGCGACCTGGCGCAGGGGCGCGTCGCCCGGCTCAAGCAGGACCTGCGGGACGGGCTCGCGACCCCGCCCGGCGACGTCGAGGCGATGGACGAGCTGGTGGCGACGGCCCACCGGCTGCTCGACGCGGAGGTGGCCTTCGACGAGGCCAGGCGCCGGCTCGCCGACGCCGAACTCGAGTCCCGGCACGCGGCCACGCAGCGCGCGGTCGTCTGGTTCGCGGCCGCGCCCGTGCTGGTACCGCTGGTCGCCGGGGCGCTGGTGCTGTTCGAGGTGCGCTCGCCGGTGTGGCTGCTCCTGCTGGTGCCGTTGTTCGGCGCGGGGGCGTGGATCGGCTTCGCCCCGGTCCGCCGCTCGGGCGCGGTGATCCGCGAGCGGACGCGGGCGGCGTGGACGGGCAGCCTCACGGCTTTGGTACTGGTGCTCGCGCTGATCCCGTGGTCCGGGGCGGTGGTCTGCACGATCCTGGCGGCGCTGGGCGCCGCGGGCACGATCGCGCTGCTGTGGCGGGAAAGCCGGATCCCGTGAGCCACGGCTACGCGACCTACGGCGACGACCCGGAGTTCTCGCAGGAGTACGCCGAGCCGGTGGATCCGGCGCGCCGCGACCTCGACGAGCTGTTCGCGGCGGTGGACGGGCTGCGCGCCGCCGACGACCGCCTGGGCCAGGACGTCGCCGACCTGGCGGAGCGGCTCGAGCGCGGCGGCCCGGACCCCCAGGACGACCGGATCGACCGCCTCGGCAGGCAGCTGGAGCGGCTGCAGCAGCAGGTCCGGGTCTTGGAGCGCGCGGTCCGCGTCGCCGACGGGGTACCGCAGGCGGACCTCGACGACGTCGGCACGGAGACGCGCGCACTCGCGGCCGAGGCGGCGCGGTGGGACGACCTGCACAAGGAGCTGGTGACGAAGGAGCAGCGGGCCCGGTACGCGGAGGAGATCGCGCACCTGGACGCGGTGCGCGGAGCGCTTTCGCGGTGTGACGCGGACCTGCTGGAGGTGGTGCGCGTCCTGGCATCGACGGACCGAGGGTCCCGCGCCCGAGGCGACGCGGAGTCGTCGTTGCGGGCATCATCGACCCGCCGCCGGACGTTGCTGGACGAGGAGATCCCGGCGGCGGTCTCGGCGGCCGACCAGGCGCGGCTGGCGTTGCGCGAGGCGGACGCGGTCGAGGCCAGGGTGGTCCCGCAGCTGGAGCGCGCCGAGCGGGCGTGGCACGACCTGCAGGTCCGGCTGCGGACGCGGATCACGGACGCTTTGGGGGCCAGCGCGTTGCTGCCGATGTGGTTCGGGAACGCGTTGGGAGTGGCCCCACCATCGGGAACATCGGGCGACGCATGGATCCGCACGGCGGCGTCGGTGCTGGCGTACCGGGTGACGTTCGGGGTGACGGATCAGGCGTTGCCGTTGGGGCCGCCGCCTGCGGAGGAGGCGGACCCGACCGACCGGCGGTGGACCTGGCGGGCTCGGCTGGAGTCCGATTTGGACGAACTCGCGCTTTGACGCTCCCGTTCGGCCGATCGGCTGAATCTGGGTGTCGCCTGGCCGGCCACGGAACATCGCCGGGTGCCACGGCGACTGTAGGGCCATGGAAGAGCCCGGGGAGACCACCCGCAACACAGTGAGCGGGACCGTGCACGGCAACGTCGTCCAGGCCGGCCGCGTCGGGGACGTGTACCTGGGCGAGGTGCACCACCACGGGACCACCGAGCCCGACTACCTGGCCGAAGGGGTCCGCGCCCTGGGCCGCAAGGACTACGAGACGGCCGTGGCGCAGCTCGGGCAGGCGCGCCGGGCGACGGCGGATCCCGAGCTGGACTTCCTTTTCGCCCTTGCGCTCCTGCGCGGCCGGCGGCCGCACCGGGTCAGGTCGAACGACGAGCTGACCGCCGTCCGCGACAGCCTCCGCCGGGTCATGCTGCTCCCGCATGCACGGATCCTCCTGCTGCTGATCGAAGAAGACCGGGGCCGGGGCTGGCAGCAGGGCGGCACCGTGCCCGACCTCGTGCCGGCGCTCGTGGCCGCCGCGGATCCCGGGCAGGTCAGGCGGATCCTCGACCACGTCAGCGCCCCGGAGAACCGGGTGTGGCAGCTGCTCGCCGCCGCGAAGCGGGGATGGGAGACCGGACGATGACGCTGTCCGAGGCCGCCGACGACCGCCGGGAGATCGTCGACCGGTACTTCGCCCGGATGCCGAGCGCGCAGGAGCGGGCGCGCATCTGGCTGTATGCCGGTGGTGGGGCGGCGGTGATCGTGGTGGGCGTGCTGCTCACCGTGGCCGGTCCTTGGCTGCTCGGAATCGCCGTGATCGCCCTCGGCGGTGTCGGCTTGGCGCGCGGCCTCCCGCTGTACGAGGCGTACCGCGACGCCTGCGAGGCGGCGCTGCCCAAGCCGCGGGACGCGATCATCGACAAGATCCGCGACCACGAACTCGCCAAGGTCCGCCGGCGTGCCCTGGAGCGGCTCGACCTGACCGCCGAGGACCTCGAACTGGCGCCGGTGGACTGGGACCCGCTGGCCGACGCCGGGCTCGGTGCGGCGCCGCGGGATCCGCTCGTCGTCACCGGCCCGGTTCCGACGTCCCGCGCAACGCTGGGTGGTGACGGCGTCTGGCGGTTCTCCCGGTACGCCGTCCTCGTGCTCTGCCCGACCGACTATCACCTGGCCCTGTACCGGTGCGTGATCGACCTGCGCGTTGCCGGGTTGTTCCAGGAGGAGACCCACGAGTACCACTACGCGGACGTCGTCGCGGTCTTGACGGCGGTCAGCGACGGCAGCGACCTGCCCGCGGAAGACGACGGCGGCCTCTGGTTCGAGAAGGTGTTGCTGCACGAGTTTCAGCTGGTCGTCGCCAGCGGGGATCGGACAAGGATCGTCTTCGGCATCTCCGACGAGCGCCACCCCGACCAGCAGCTCAGGCTGCCGCCTTCGGGCATCGACAACGTCGTGCGCACGGTTCGCACCATGCTGCGGGACAAGAAGGCCGCGTAGGTCAGCCTTGAGCCGATCGAAGGGCGGTTTCCAGCCGGCGGTGCAGTTCACCCAGGCGGGTCTTGCCCGGCCTGCCTGGCGGGAACCTCCGCAATGTCTCCCGCACCCCCTCAGGAGCCTGCGACAGCGCCCACTCGAGCTCCGCCTCCGCGGAACCGCCCGCCAGCTCGCACGCCAACGCCGCCTGCTGGGCCGGGCCCACGATGTGCTTCACCTGGTGCGGCGACGCCAACGGATGCAGGTACGCCGCCCCGGCCGCACCCACCGCGGCGCGGGCCGCCGCCGACGCCGCCGGGGTGGAAGCTGAACCCGCCGCCGCCAACGCCTCCCAGGCCGCCGCGCGCAAGCCGCGTGTTCGGGGGCCTCCCGACGCGAACTCCCGGGCCGCCGCGATCGCCGCTGCCGGGCGGGGGTCGTCCGGGATCAACGGCAGGACCCGGGCCGCGCAGGCCGCCGCCCAGCTCGTCAGCACCCGCAGTTCGTCAAGACTCAGCTCCATGCCCCTGAAGCTTATCCTTGAACCGCCGGTTGAGACTCCGGGCGGCGCAGGGCCTGGCGGCGGAGGCGGTTGAACAGCTTGGCGTTGTTCCACGCGAACACCCCCACCGTGACGCCGTCCCGTGAGAACGTCGCCACGAACGAGGCCGCCGATGGGTCGCCGTCGACGAACGACACTGTGTCGTCCGGGCGGGGGTGGCCGGCCAGCTGCAACGTGCCCGAATACTGGTCCGACCACACGTATCCGCTCGGCGTGTACGTCCGTGCGGTGTGCCCGGCCAGCAGGTTGGCCACCGCGACCGGGGCCTGCTCCGACGCGTTCGTCCAGTGCTCGTGCCGCCGTCCGCCGTAGCGGGCCACGTCGCCCACCGCGACCACCGACGGCAGCTCGGTGACCAGACCCTCGTCCGTGTGCACGCCGTTGCCGACCCTCAAACCGGACCCCGCCAGCCACTCCGTCGACGGCGTCATCCCGACACCCGTCACGACCACGTCGGCCGGGACCACCGAACCGGACGCCAGCGAGACGCCCGCCGGGGAAATGCCCGTCACCTGGACGCCGCAGCGCAGGTCCGTGCCGTGGTCGAGGTGCAGCCGGGCGCAAACCGCGGCCAGCGAGGGGCCCAGCACCGGCGCCAAAGGTGCGTCCAACGCCTCCAGGACGACCACGTCGAGACCCAGCGAACGGCAGGTCGAAGCCACCTCGGCCCCGATGAACCCGGCCCCGACGACGGCCACGCGGACCCCGGGGACCAAAGCAGCGCGCAACGCAAGAGCGTCGTCGACCGTCCGCAACACGTGAGCGCCCTCGAAGCCCGGCAGCGTCCGCGCGCGGCCGCCGGTGGCGATCACCACGCCGTCCGCGTGCACCGATGTGCCGTCCGACAGCCGCACGCGCCGCTCGGCCGGGTCCAGGGCCGTGGCCGCCACCCCGAGCCGGAAATCGAGGGCCAGGGACGCCAGGTCACCGGTGTCGAGCAGGTCCAGCGACTCGCGCGACGCCGTCCCGGCGAGGAAGCCCTTGGACAGCGGCGGCCGGTCGTAGGGCAGGTGCGCCTCCGCGCCGATCAGCACGATGCCGCCGTCGTACCCCTGCGCGCGCAGCTCCTGCGCCGCGCGGACCCCGGCGAGCGACGCGCCGACGACCGCGACGCGCTTCACGCGGCGTCCTCGTCCGCCGCGTCCTGGACGTAGATGACCCCTCCGTCGACGACCACGGCGTACGTGCGCACCGGGTCCTTCGCCGGCAGGCAGGTCGGCATGCCCGTGCGCAGGTCGAACAGCGCCGCGTGCAGCGGGCACTCGACGAAGCAACCTTCGAGCCAGCCGTCGGCCAGGGAGGCGTCCTGGTGGGTGCACGTGTCGCCGATGGCGTACAGCTCGCCGTCCTCGGTGCGGAACACCGCGATCGCGGGCGGCCCGGGCAGCCGGACGGACTCACCGGGGGGCAGCTCGTCCACCGTGCACGCGCGAATCATGACGCCTCCGGGTAAAGTTGCGCATTGGGGAACATCGACTGCGATACGCAACAAGTCTGAGTCCGGCGGTGAGCCGCGTCAAGGGGATACGCTTCGGTAGTTTCCGTTACCCGGTAACGGGTATCCCGGGCACGCCGAAGCGCCCGTACCGGGGATGGCGGCACGGGCGCGACGGCGTCCGGGTCAGTTCTCCCCGTGCCGGTAGAACGGGGTCTTGATCGGGGCGAGCGGGGTGTTGCCGAGGATCAGGTCGGCGGCCTTCTCGGCGGTCATCATCACCGGCGCGTAGATGTTGCCGTTGGTGATGTAGGGCATCACCGACGCGTCGACCACGCGCAGGCCCTCGGTGCCGTGCACCCGCATGCTCTGCGGGTCGACGACCGCCATGTCGTCGACGCCCATCTTGGTCGTGCACGACGGGTGCAGCGCCGTCTCGGCGTCCTTGGCGACCCAGTCGAGGATCTCTTCGTCGGTCTCCACGGACGGTCCCGGCGAGATCTCCCCGCCGTTGTAGGGGTCCAATGCGGACTGGTTGAGGATCTTCCGCGCCACCCGCACCGCTTCCACCCATTCGCGACGGTCGGTTTCGGTGGACAGGTAGTTGAACTTGATCGCCGGGTGCTGCCGCGGGTCGGTGGAGGTGATCTTCACCGAGCCGCGCGTGTCGGCGTACATCGGGCCGACGTGCACCTGGTAGCCGTGCCCCTCCGTGGGCGCCGAGCCGTCGTAGCGGATCGCCACCGGCAGGAAGTGGAACATCAGGTTCGGGTACTTCACCTCGTCGTTGGACCGGACGAACCCGCCGCCCTCGAAGTGGTTGGTGGCGGCCGGCCCGGACCGCAGGAACAGCCACTGCGCGCCGATGTAGGGCCGCTTCCACTTCGCCAGCGACGGCTGCATCGACACCGGTTGCTTGCAGGCGTACTGGATGTACACCTCCAGGTGGTCCTGCAGGTTCTCGCCGACGCCCGGCAGGTCCTTGACGACGTCGATGCCGAGCTTCTCCAGTTCCGCCGCGTTCCCGACGCCGGACAGCTGCAGCAGCTGCGGGCTGTTGATCGCGCCGCCGCAGAGGATGATCTCCTTGCCGTACACCTCACCCGGCACGCCGCGGCCCTGCGCGTACTCGACGCCGACCGCGCGGGTGCCGTCGAAGAGGATCTGCGACACGAACGCGTGCGTCTTCACCGTCAGGTTGGGCCGGTCCATCACCGGGTGCAGATACGCGCCCGCCGCTGACAACCGCCGTCCTTTTCGGACGTTCCGGTCGAAGGCCGCGAAGCCTTCCTGCCGGTAGCCGTTGACGTCGTCGGTGCGCGGGTAGCCCGCCTGTTCGGCGGCGTCGAAGAAGGCCCCGAACAACGGGTTCGACGCCGGGCCGCGTTCCAGTTCGAGCGGCCCGTCGTGGCCGCGCCACTGACCGTCCGGTGGGTCCGCGAGGCAGTTCTCCATGCGGTTGAAGTACGGCAGGCAGTGCGCGTAGTCCCAAGTGGACATCCCGGGATCGCTCGCCCAGCGCTCGTAGTCCATCGGGTTGCCGCGCTGGAAGATCATCCCGTTGATGCTGGACGACCCGCCGAGCACCTTGCCGCGCGCGTGGTAGATGCGACGCCGGTTCATGTACGGCTCGGGCTCGCTGCGGTAGCCCCAGTCGTAGAACTTCGACCCGATCGGGAAGGTCAGCGCGGCCGGCATGTGGATGAAGACGTCCCACTTGTAGTCCGAGCGGCCCGCCTCCAGGACGAGGACCTTGTTCGCCGGGTCGGCCGAGAGCCGGTTCGCCAGCGCGCAGCCCGCCGAGCCACCGCCGACGATGACGAAGTCGTAGGTATCGGAACTCATGCGTCCTCCTAGCCGGGCAGGGAATCCGGGGCCGCGTCGGGCATGTGCTCGGGGCTGGTGTGGGCCGAACCCCAGGTGCGCCGCCGGACGTAGAGCATGATCGCACCGATGATCACGATCAGCGCGGTGACGATCACCGCGCCCCACTGGAAGTACCAGTGGTCGTTGCCGTAGACCTCGGCGCGCGGCCAGATCAGGTTGATCGTCATGCCGGCGCCGTAGACCACCGCGACCAGGTTCACCAGGGTGCCCCAGCGGCCCAGCTTGAAGTACGGCCCGTGCTCGGGCCGGGGCCAGCTCCCGCGCAGGCGGCGCACCAGCATCGGGCCGGTGACCATCAGGTAGGGGATGTAGAACAGGATGATCGCCGTCGAGGTCAGGATGAAGAACGCCCGCTGGTTGCCGAGGTTGATCAGCAGCACGACGACGGTGAGGCCGCCGGTGAGCAGCGCGGGCAGCACCGGGGTCTTCGACCGCGGCGACACCTTCGCCATCGCGCGGCTGAACGGCAGGCGGCCGTCGCGGGCCATCGCCCAGGTCATCCGGATCGCCGCGGTCTGCACGGCGAGGCAGCAGACGGTGATCGCGATCGCCGAGCAGATCAGGAACGCGTCGCCGAGCCCCTCGCCGAGCGTGCTCTTCAGCAGGTACGGCATGCCGGACGTGCTGAGTTCCTTGGCGCTCAGGTCGCCGACGGCCATCATGCCGAACAGCATGATCAGCCCGCCCACGACGAACGCCGCGGTGATCGCCCGCAGGATCGCGCGGGGCGCGTGCCGCCGCGGCTGGGTGGTTTCCTCGGCCAGCGAACCCGCGGTGTCGAAGCCGTAGAAGACGTACGCGCTCATCAGCGACGCCACCAGGAACGCCCCGAGGTACCCGAGTGACTGGCCCTCGCCCGTGCCCGCGGTGTCGAACACCAGGCCGGGGCCGCGCTTGATGTGGATGGCCAGCGCGATCACCAGCAGGATGCTCGCGCCCAGCTCCACCGCGACGCCGAAGTTGTTGATCTTCGCCATCAGCCGGACGCCGATGATGTTGACGATCGTGGCGAACACGACCAGCACCAGGGCCAGGATGATGGCGTTCTGCGCGCCGCCCGGGGTCGAGGTCAGGCCGGCGTCGTCGTCGCTGCCGACGATCTGGAACGCGGTCGACACCTGGGGCAGGATGATCTGGTAGGCCACCGCGACGGCCGCCGCCGTGACGATCGCGCCGATGATCATGATCCAGCCGGCCAGCCACGACGTCGCCGGTTTCGCGATCTGCTTGGCCCACTGGTACACCGAGCCGGCGAGCGGGTACTGCCCCGCCAGTTCGGCGAAGCAGAGGGCGACGGCGAACTGGCCGAGGAAGACCAGCGGCCACGTCCAGATGAAGGCCGGGCCCCCCGACCCGAAGCCGAAGAAGAAGAGCTGGAACACGCCGGTCAGGATGGAGATGTAGCTGAACCCGGCGGCGAAGCTGGAGAACGACCCGAGGGAGCGCTCGAGTTCCTGGCGGTAGCCGAACTTCTCGAGTTCGGAGCTGTCGTCGGCAGCAGGCCCCCCGCCCGCCGGTATTTCCTGAGTGGTCATGGCAACGTCCTCACGTGGTGGGGGAGGGAGTGGCTAGCCTTTGAACCAGTGCTGCGGAACGGGATCGATGTTCTGGTAGATGTGCTTGCTCTCCTGGTATTCGGCCAGCCCGGACGGCCCGAGTTCGCGGCCGATGCCCGATCTGCCGAAACCACCCCACTCCGCCTGCGGCAGGTAGGGGTGGTAGTCGTTGATCCACACGGTGCCGTGGCGCAGGGCCCCGGCGACCCGCTGGGCGCGGGACGCGTCCGACGTCCACACGGCCCCGGCGAGCCCGTACTCGGTGTCGTTGGCCAGCGCGATCGCGTCGGCCTCGTCGGTGAAGCGTTCCACGGTGACGACCGGGCCGAAGACCTCTTCCCGGACGATCGTCATGTCCCGGGTGCAGTCGGAGAACACGGTGGGGCGCAGGAAGAAACCGCTTTCGTACGCCGGTCCTTCGGGTCGCTTGCCGCCCGCCCGCAGCGTCGCGCCCTCCTTGAGAGCGCTTTCGATGTAGTCCTCGACCTTGGCGCGGTGCTGCGCCGAGACGAGCGCGCCGGTTTCGGTGGCGGGATCGAGGGGGTCGCCGACGCGGATGCGGTCGGCGCGCGCGGCGAGGTCCGCGACGAACCGGTCGTGGATTCCCTCCTGGACGATCAGCCGCGCGCCCGCCGAACAGACCTGTCCGGAGTGGACGAAGGCGGCCATCAGGGCGTAGTCGAGCGCGGTGTCGTAGTCGGCGTCGTCGAAGACGACGTTCGGGTTCTTGCCGCCGAGCTCGAGGGCGACCCGGCGGACGCCCTTCGCGGCGGCCGTCATGATCTTCTCGCCGGTCGAGTAGCCGCCGGTGAAGGAGACCAGGTCGACGGCCGGGTGCTCGACCATTGCCGCGCCGACGCGGCCGTCGCCGAGCAGCAGGGTGACGACGCCGTCCGGCACGCCCGCCTCTTCGAGCAGCTCGACCAGCTTCATCGTGGTCAGCGGGGTGACCTCGCTGGGCTTGAGGACCATCGTGTTGCCCGCGGCCAGTGCCGGCGCGACCTTCCAGGACATCTGGAGCAGCGGGTAGTTCCAGGGGGCGATGAGCGCACAGACGCCGACCGGTTCGTGCACGATCCGGCTGACCACGGTGGCGCTGCCCGCGTCGACCAGGCGTCCGGCGTCCTTGTCGGCGAGGTCGGCGTAGTAGCGGAAGACGTTCGTCACGTCGTCTATGTCGATCCGGCCTTCGCCGAGGGTCTTGCCGGTGTCCAGGCTCTCGATGCGAGCCAGTTCCTCGCGGTCGCGGACCAGGAGATCGGCGGTCCGGCGCAGCAGCGCGCCGCGTTCACCGGCGGTGGTACGTCGCCACGGACCGTCGTCGAACGCCCGCCGGGCGGCTCCGACCGCGGCATCGACCTCCGCGCGGCTCGCCTCGGCGACGGTCGCGATGACCTCGCCGGTCGCGGGGTTCAGCACATCGAACATGCGGCCCTTCCCGGAGCGGTAGTGGCTGCTGGGCGGCTAGAGTGCGTACATTTGTACGCGAAGTGTGTACAGATGTCCACAAGGGGGCTCGATGGTGAAGAGCGAACCCGGCGCAACGCGGCGCCGCGGTCCGAACGACCCCGAGCGGCGGGCGCGGATCGCCAAGGCGGCGATCGAGGTGGTCGCGCAGCGGGGGATCGACGGCGTCACCCACCGCTCGGTGGCGGCCGCGGCCGGCGTCCCGCTCGGCTCGACGACCTACCACTTCGCCACCCTGGACGACCTCCTCGAGGTCGCACTGCACGAGGCGGCCGAGAATAACGTCCACGCGCTGAAGGAATGGGAGTCCGCGCTCCCGCCGGACGCCGACTTCGCCGCCGCGCTGGCCGAACTGGTGATGGGTTACATCAACGAGCAGTACCGGGACACCGTCGTCGAGTACGACCTGTACGTCGCGGCCCTGCACCGGCCCGCGCTGCGGAAGGCGAGCGCGGCCTGGGACGAAGCGCTCATCGCGTTCTTCGGCTCCCGCACCGACCCGCTCACCGGGCGGCTGCTGGCGGGGTTGTTCTGCGGCCTGCTGATGCAGGCGGCCCTGGCCGATCCCCGCCCGGCCCGTGCGGAGATCGAAACGCTGTTCCGGCGGGCGATCGAGGGACCGCCGGCGCGAACTTGTTGACACAGGTCCCGGGCGGCAGTCACTCTGGTGCGGATTGGGCAACAAGACGCGTTCTGCGCAACTCCCGAACTGATCCGCGGAGAGGACCACGCCGGTGACCGCACTCGATCTCCCGCCGAGCCTGCTCGCCACCCTGCCCGGCCCCGCCTACACCGATCCGGCGATCTTCGCGCTGGAGCAGGCGAAGATCTTCGAAGCGGACTGGTTCTGCGCTGTGCGCAGCGCCGACCTCGCCGGGCCCGGGTCGTTCGAGACCGTGCAGATCGGCCGGGAGAGCGTGCTCGTCTCCCGGGGCCGGGACGGGCGGCTCAACGCGTTCCTCAACGTCTGCCGCCACCGCGGCGCCCGGCTGTGCACCGCCGAGAGCGGCACCGTCAAGCGGGCCTTCCAGTGCCCGTACCACGCCTGGACGTACGGCCTCGACGGCAAGCTGATCGCCGCGCCGAACCTCACCGGGATGCCGGACGTCGACCGCACCGAGTTCGGCCTCACCCGGCTGCACCTGCGCGAATGGCTCGGCTACGCCTGGGTCTGCCTGGCCGGCGAGCCGCCGTCCTTCGAAGACACCGTGATCGGGGCCGTCACCGAGCGGCTCGGCGGGCCGGCCGAGATCGACGCCTACGGCATCGACGGCCTGGCGCTCGGCAAACGCATCGAGTACGACGTGAAAGCCAACTGGAAGCAGATCATCGAAAACTTCATGGAGTGCTACCACTGCGCGACGATCCATCCGGAGCTCACCGAGGTGCTCCCGGAGTTCGCCGACGGGTACGCCGCGCAGTACTACGTCGGCCACGGCGCCGAGTTCGGCGGTGACATCAAGGGCTTCACCGTCGACGGCAGCGAAGGCGTCGACCGCCTCCCCGGGGTCACCGAAGCCCAGGACCGCAAGTACTACGCGATCACCATCAAACCGGGCGTCTTCGTCAACCTCGTCCCCGACCACGTGATCCTGCACCGGATGTTCCCGCTGGCCCCGGACCGGACGCTGGTCCGCTGCGACTGGCTGTACCTGCCCGAAGTCGTCGAATCCGGCACGGACCTGAGCCGCTCGGTCGAGCTCTTCCACCGCGTCAACCTGCAGGACTTCGAAGCCTGTGAACGCTGCCAGCTCGCGATGGACTCGCGTTCGTACGCCAACGGCGGCGTGCTCGTGCCCAGCGAGCACCACATCGGCGCCTTCCACGACTGGGTGCGGGCCCGCCTGTCGTGAGTGTTTAGGAGGGTTAGAACCCTCCTAAACACTCACGAGAACCTGCGCTCAGATCAACGCGCGGATGGCGGCCTCGAACCCGGTGACGTGCGCGTGCGTCAACGCGGCGGCCTTCTCGCCGTCGCCCTCGATGATCGCGGTGAGGAGCGGGACGTGCTCGTGGACGTGGCCGGCCATCCCGGACAGCCGGGGCACGAACACGCACCAGATCCGCGTCGCCAGGTTGTCGTACCGGATCAGCGTGTCCTCGAGGAACGGGTTGTGCACGCACCGGTAGATCGCCCGGTGCAGGGCGAGGTCGGTGCGCAGCAGCTCGGCGTTGTCCCCGCCGGCGACGTCGGCGTCGAGCTGCGCGCGCAGCTCGGTCAGGGTGGCCCGGTCGGCGTCCGTGGCCCGCGCGGCCGCGGCGGCCGTCGCCATCGGTTCGAGGGTGCGCCGGACCTCGGAGATGTGCGCGAGGTCGGAGATGTTGACGTCGGTGGCGAACGTCCCCCGCCGCGGGTAGGCGACGACGAGCCGTTCGGACTCCAGCCGCTTGAGCGCCTCTCGGATCGGCGTCCGGCCCATGCCGAGCGCGGTGCCGAGCTCCTCCTCGTTGATGGGCGAGCCCGGCGGGATGTCGAGCATGACCAGGCGATCACGGACGAACAGGTACGCCTGTTCGGCCAGCGACGGGGGATTGACCTGCGGGTGCATGGCGCTTAGCCTACATCGACGATTGATATATCAGAAGTCGACCAGTCCTCGGAGGACGCTCGATGACCGATCTGCCGGAGCACCCGGACTTCCTCTGGGACAACCCCGAGCCTCGCAAGAGTTACGACGTGGTCGTCGTGGGCGGCGGCGGGCACGGCCTGGCCACCGCGTACTACCTGGCCAAGCAGGGCATCACGAACGTCGCCGTGCTGGAGAAGGGCTGGCTCGCCGGCGGCAACATGGCCCGCAACACCACGATCATCCGCTCCAACTACCTGTGGGACGAGAGTTCCGGCATCTACGAGCACTCCCTCAAGCTGTGGGAAGGGCTCGAAGAGGACCTCGGCTACCCGATCCTGTTCAGCCAGCGCGGGGTGCTCAACCTGGCGCACAGCCTGCAGGACGTCCGCGACAGCGTCCGCCGCGTCGAGGCCAACAAGCTCAACGGCATCGACGCCGAGTGGGTGGACGCCGATCGTGTCAAGGAGATCTGCCCGATCGTCAACACCTCGCCGGACGTCCGCTACCCGGTGCTCGGCGCGACCTTCCAGCCGCGCGCGGGCATCGCCAAGCACGACTACGTGGCTTGGGGTTTCGCCCGCGCCGCGCACGCGATGGGCGTGGACCTGATCCAGAACTGCGAGGTCACCGGCATCACGACGGCCGGTGGGCGGGTCACCGGGGTGGACACCGGCAGGGGCCGGATCGCCGCGAACAAGGTGGCGCTGTGCGCGGCTGGGCACACGTCGGTGCTGGCCCGCATGGTCGGGCTCGACCTGCCGCTGACGTCGCACCCGCTGCAGGCGCTGGTGTCCGAGCTGCTGGAGCCGATCCACCCGACGGTCGTCATGTCGAACGCCGTGCACGTCTACGTTTCCCAGGCGCACAAGGGCGAACTCGTGATGGGCGCGGGCATCGACAGCTACAACGGCTACGGCCAGCGCGGTTCGTTCCACATCATCGAGCAGCAGATGGCGGCCGCGCTGGAGCTGTTCCCGGTGTTCGCGCGGGCGCACCTGCTGCGGACCTGGGCCGGGATCGTCGACACCAGCCCGGACGCCTCGCCGATCATCGGCCTGACCCCGGTGGAGAACCTGTTCCTCAACTGCGGCTGGGGGACCGGCGGGTTCAAGGCGACCCCCGGTGTCGGGGACGTCTTCGCGGCGACCATCGCCCGCGGGAAGCCCCACGAATACGCCGAACCGTTCACTTTGGACCGGTTCACCACCGGTGCCCTCGTCGACGAGCACGGCGCTGCCGCCGTCGCGCACTAGGAGTTCTGCCATGCAACTGATTCCCTGCCCCTGGTGCGGGCCACGCGAGGAAGCCGAGTTCCACTACGGCGGCCAGGCGCACATCGCCTACCCGGCGAATCCGGCGGAACTGTCCGATGAGGAATGGGCGAAGTTCGTCTTCTTCCGGGACAACCCGAGCGGGCCGTTTTCCGAGCGCTGGAGCCACTCCGCGGGCTGCCGCCGGTGGTTCAACGCCGTCCGCGACACCCGTACCCACGACCTGCTGGCGGTCTACCGCCTCGACGAGCCCAGGCCGGTGATCTCGTGACCCGACTGTCCGGCGTCCCCCTCAAGTTCACCTTCGACGGCCGCGAGCTGACCGGTTACCTCGGTGACACCCTGGCGTCCGCGTTGCTGGCCAACGGCATCCACCAGGTCGCGACCAGCATCAAGTACGGGCGGCCGCGCGGTATCGTCGGCGCGGGTGTCGAGGACTCGAACGCCCTGGTGCAGCTCGAAAAGCCGTTCCCCGAGCCGATGCTGTCGGCCACCACCGTCGAGCTGTACGACGGCCTGGAGGCCCGTGGCCTGCGCGGCCAGGGACGGCTCGCCGCCGAACCGGACCCGGCGCGGTACGACGCCAAGCACGCCCACTGCGACGTCCTGGTCATCGGCGCCGGACCCGCGGGACGCGCCGCCGCGGCTGCGGCGGAAGGCCGGGTGCTGCTCGTCGACGACCAGCCCGGCGGCGAGGCGCCCGAAGGAGTGCGGTTCCTTTCGCGCACCACGGCGTTCGGCATCTACGACGACGGGTTCGTGCTGGCCCTGGAACGCCGGGGTGAACCCAACGCGCCCGAGCGGATCTCGCGGCAGCGGGTGTGGCGGATCCGGGCCCGGAAGATCGTGCTGGCCACCGGCGCGCACGAACGGCCGATCGTGTTCCCGGACAACGACCGCCCCGGCATCATGCTGGCTTCGGCCGCCCGCACGTACTTGAACCGGTACGGCGTGCTCGCCGGGCAGCGCGTGGTCGTGTTCACCACCAACGACTCCGCTTACGAAGCCGCGTCCGACCTGGCGGCGGCCGGGGCCGAGATCGTGCGGATCGTCGATGCGCGTGCGGGGGACGGGGTCGTCGGCACCGACGGCGACTCCCACGTCACCGCCGCCCACGTGGCGAAACTGGGGGAACTGCAGGGGGAGCGGGTGCCCTGTGACCTGCTGCTCGTGTCCGGCGGCTGGAACCCGGCGGTGCACCTCTACAGCCAGGCGCGCGGCACCTTGCGCTACGAGCCCCGGCTGGGCGCGTACGTCCCGGCCGGCTCGCTCCCGAACGTGAGCGTCGTGGGTGCGGCGGCCGGCGAGGGCTTGCCGGAGACGAAGGTGCTCTGGCAGGTGCCCGCACCGGAGTCCGAAGTGGACACCCGGTTCGTCGACCAGCAGCGGGACGCCACGGTGTCCGACGTACTGCGTGCGACCGGTGCCGGGCTGGTGTCACTGGAGCACGTCAAGCGCTACACGACGATCGGCACCGCGCACGACCAGGGCAAGACGTCCGGCATGCTCGCCGCCGGCATCACCGCCGAGGCCCTCGGCGTCGACCTCGCCGACCGGCGGCCGACGACGTTCCGGCCGCCCTACACGCCGGTGTCCTTCGCCGCGCTGGCCGGGCGGAACCGCGGTGACCTGCACGATCCTGTGCGCGTCACCACGATCCACCCGTGGCACGTCGAGCACGGCGCCGAATTCGAGAACGTCGGCCAGTGGAAACGGCCGTGGTACTACCCGCGGCCCGGCGAGTCGATGCACGACGCCGTCCGGCGCGAGTGCCGCGCGGCCCGCAACGACGTCGCCGTGATGGACGGGTCCACGTTGGGCAAGATCGACGTCCAGGGACCGGACGCCGGCTGGTTCCTCGACATGCTCTACACGAACATGATGAGCAACCTCCGCGTCGGGCGCATCCGCTACGGCGTGATGTGCGGCGTCGACGGCATGGTGCTCGACGACGGCACGGTGATCCGCGTCGGCGAGGAGCGGTTCCTGGTCACCACGACGACCGGCAACGCGGCGAAGATCCTCGAGTGGATGGAGGAGTGGCTGCAGACGGAGTGGCCGCACCGGCGGGTCTACGCGACCTCGGTCACCGAGCACTGGACCACGATCCCGCTGGTCGGGCCGCGTTCGCGGGAGGTACTCGGCCGGTTGGCGCCGGACCTCGACGTCTCGAACGACGCCTTCGGGTTCATGACCTGGCAGGACGCCGAGGTCGCCGGGCTCGCCGCGCGCGTCTGCCGGATCAGCTTCTCCGGTGAGCTGGCGTACGAGATCAACGTCCCGTCGTGGCACGGGCCCGCGCTCTGGCAGTCCATAGTGGACCAAGGGGCCACGCCGTACGGCACCGAGACCATGCACGTCCTGCGCGCCGAGAAGGGCTACCCGATCATCGGGCAGGACACCGACGGCACGGTCACCCCGCAGGACCTCGGCATGGGGTGGGCGGTGTCGAAGAAGAAGGCCGACTTCATCGGCAAGCGGTCCTTCGCCCGCGCCGAGAACAACCGGCCGGACCGCAAGCAATTCGTCGGCCTGCTGCCGGTCGATCCGTCGGTGCTGCTGCCGGAGGGCGCGCAGATCATCGAATCCGAGACCGTGCCGGAGCCGCCGGTGCGGATGCTCGGCCACGTCACCTCCAGCTACGACAGCGCCGCCCTCGGCCGCACCTTCGCCCTCGCCCTGGTGCGCTCGGGCCGCGAGCGGATCGGCGAAACGCTGTACGTGCCGGTCGGCGACGACGTGGTGCCGGTGACCGTGACCGAATCCGTCCTCTTCGACAAGGAAGGAGCCCGCCGTGACGGTTGACATCGCCGAAGAGAAGGTCCGCACCCAGCTCACCGTCCGCCTCCGCGAGGGCGAGTCGCTCCTCGGCGTCCCCCTGCCCGCCCCGTGCACCTTCACCAGCGGCAACGGCGTCGACGTCCTCTGGATGGGCCCCGACGAGTACCTCGTGCTCGCCGGACCCGGCCGCCAAGCCGAGCTGGAAGCGGCCCTCGCCCGGGAGAGCGACGCCGTGGTGGACGTCTCGGCGCAGCGCAACGTCGTGCGGCTGACCGGCGAGCACGCGACCGACGTGCTGGCGCACGGGTGCTCGATCGACCTGGAGGTGTCGCCCCCGGGCACGTGCGTGCAGACCTTGTTCGCCCGCACCGGGATCGTGCTGATGGTCCGGGACGAGGGTTACACGATCCTCGTGCGACAGTCCTTTTCGGACTACTTCGGGGCGTGGCTGGCCGATGCGAGCCTGGAGTACGTGCCGTGACCTTCACCCTGACGCTCAAGTGCCCGGAACGCGCGGGCATCGTGCACGCCGTCACGACGTTCCTCGTCGGGCAGGGCTGCGACATCGTCGAGCACCAGCAGTTCGACGACGACGTCCGCGGGTCGCTGTTCCTGCGCACGTCGTTCACCTGCACCGAAGAGACCACTGTGGACGACCTCACCCACGCGTTCGCGCCGGTGGCCGTGGACTTCGGCATGGAGTTCGGGTTCTCCGACGGAACCCCGCCGCGGATCCTGGTGCTGGTCTCGAAGTTCGGGCACTGCCTCAACGACCTGCTCTTCCGCTGGCGGGCCGGCGGCCTCGGCGCGGAGATCGCCGTCGTCGTGTCCAACCACGAGGACCTGCGGCCGATGGCCGAGGCGGCCGGAGTGCCGTTCGTGCACGTCCCGGTCACCCCGGACACCAAGCCGGAGGCCGAGCAACGGCTCCTCGACCTGGTCGGGGAGTACGAAGCCGACCTGGTCGTGCTGGCCCGGTACATGCAGGTGCTGTCGAACGAGCTGTGCCAGAAGCTCGAAGGCCGTGCGATCAACATCCACCACTCGTTCCTGCCCGGGTTCAAGGGCGCCAAGCCCTACCACCAGGCCTACGACCGCGGCGTCAAGTACGTCGGCGCGACCGCGCACTACGTCACGCCCGACCTCGACGAGGGCCCGATCATCGAGCAGGAGGTCCAGCGCGTCGACCACACGTACTCGCCACGCGAGCTCGTGACCGTCGGCCGCGACGCCGAAGCCCTCGCCCTCTCCCGCGCGGTGCGGTGGCACTGCGAGCGCCGCGTCCTGCTCAACGGCAACAGCACTGTTGTGTTCCGGTAGAAGGAGTTCCGCCATGAGTGCACCGAAGGTCGTGATCATCGGCGCCGGCATCGTCGGCGCGAACCTCGCCGACGAGCTGACCGCCCGCGGCTGGACCGACGTCACCGTGCTCGACCGGGGCCCGCTGCCGCGCACCGGCGGGTCCACCTCGCACGCGCCCGGGCTGGTGTTCCAGACCAACGCGTCCAAGGCGATGACGGACTTCGCGAAGTACACCGTTTCGAAGCTGCTGGAGCTGGACTGCTTCCTCCAGGTCGGCGGCATGGAGGTGGCCACCACCCCGGCCCGCTGGGAGGACCTCAAGCGCAAGCACGGCTGGGCGACGTCGTGGGGCGTGCCGGGTTCGCTCATCGACGCCGATGAGTGCGTCCGCCGCTGGCCGCTCCTCGACGGCTCCCGGATCTTCGGCGCGCTGCACGTCCCGTCCGACGGCCTCGCGCGAGCCGCGAAAGCCGTCGAGGTCCTCGCCTCGCGCGCGACTTCGCGCGGCGCCCGGTTCCTCGGGTCCACAAAGGTCACCGACGTCCTTCAGGAGGGCGGGCGCGTCACCGGCGTCCGGACCGGCCAGGGCGACTTCCCGGCCGACGTCGTCGTCTCGTGCGCGGGGTTCTGGGGCCGGGAGATCGGTGCCATGGTGGGCATGGACGTGCCGCTGCTGCCGCTGGCCCACCAGTACGTCAAGACCGGGCGGGTCGACGAACTGGTCGGGCGCAACACCGAAGCGGTCGAGGCGAGCCTGCCGATCCTGCGCCACCAGGACCAGGACCTGTACTTCCGCGAGCACGTCGACCGGCTCGGCATCGGCTCCTACGCCCACCGCCCGATGCCGGTCGAAGAGTCCACTTTGGATCCTACGGTGACCGAGACGGCCATGCCGTCCATGCTGCCCTTCACCGAGGACGACTTCGCGCCGTCGTGGGAGGAGAGCAAGCTGTTGCTGCCCGCGCTGGGCGGGACCAAGGTCGAAGAGGGCTTCAACGGCATCTTCTCCTTCACCCCGGACGGCCAGTCGCTGGTCGGCGAGTCGGCCGACGTCCGCGGGTTCTGGCTGGCCGAGGCGATCTGGGTGACGCACTCCGCGGGCATCGCCAAGGCCGTCGCCGAACTCCTCGTCGCCGGGCATTCCGAAGTGGACACCCACGACATCGACGTCCACCGGTTCGAGGAGGTCCAGCTCGCGCCGTCGTACGTGAGCGAGACCGCACAGCAGAACTTCGTCGAGGTCTACGACATCCTGCACCCGCTGCAGCCCAAGCTTTCGCCGCGCGACCTGCGGGTGACGCCGTTCCACGCACGGCAGCGTGAGCTGGGCGCGGTGTTCCTGGAGGCGGGCGGCTGGGAGCGGCCGCACTGGTTCGAGGCCAACGCGCCGCTGCTGAAGAAGCTGCCGCACGACGCCCTGCCGCCCGCGCGGGACTCGTGGTCGGCGCAGTTCCACTCGCCGATCGCCGCGGCCGAAGCGTGGCAGACGCGCAACGGCGTCGCGTTGTACGACATGACACCGTTGAAGCGCGTGGAGATCGGCGGGCCGGGTGCGCTGGAGTTGCTGCAGTCGCTGACCACCAACCAGCTGGACAAGTCGGTGGGTTCGGTGACGTACACGCTGATGCTGGACGCCGTGGGCGGCGTGCGGAGCGACGTCACGGTCGCGCGGCTCGAGCCGGAGGTGTTCCAGGTCGGGATCAACGGGAACATCGACGTCGACCACTTCGTCAAGCACGCGCCGGCCGGGGTGCGGGTCCGGGACATCACCGGTGGCACGTGCTGCATCGGCGTGTGGGGCCCGCTCGCGCGCGACCTCGTGCAGCCGCTGTCCCAGGAGGACTTTTCGCACACCGGGCTGAAGTACTTCCGGGCGCGCAAGGCGCGGATCGCCGGGGTCCCGGTGGTCGCGATGCGACTGTCCTATGTGGGCGAACTCGGCTGGGAGATCTACACGAGCGCGGACAACGGCCTCCGGCTGTGGGACGCGCTGTGGGCGGCCGGGCAGCCCCTCGGTGTCATCGCGGCCGGGCGGGCGGCGTTCAACAGCCTGCGGCTGGAGAAGGGCTACCGGCTGTGGGGCACCGACATGACCACCGAGCACGACCCGTACCAGGCCGGGCTGGCGTTCGCGGTCCGGCCCGCGAAGGGTGCGTTCCTGGGCCGGGAGGCCATCGAAGGGCGCAGCGAGGAAACGGCGTCGCGGCGGCTGCGGTGCCTGACGATCGACGACGGCCGCACGGTCGTGCTGGGCAAGGAACCGGTGTTCGTCGACGGCGTGCCCTCGGGGTACGTCACGAGCGCTGCGTACGGGTACACCGTCGGGCGGCCGATCGCCTACGCGTGGCTCCCGGCGTCGGCGGAGATCGGCAGCAGCGTGGAGATCGAGTACTTCGGGCGCCGGGTCGCGGCCACGGTGGCCGCCGAGCCGCTGGTCGACCCCGGCATGGAGCGGATCCGGCGGTGAACCGGGCGTAACGCCGGTCACGTCCGGTCGCGCGCGGGGCTCGAACGGGTACATCCACAGCAACTCCACGGAACCCCACCAGGAAATTCTCAGGATCGAGGCGTTTCCTGGAGGGGCCGGAGGCTTGTCGAGAGCTGGAGCTGTGCATGAGCGAGTACGACCGAGGACCGCAAGGCGGCGGCGAGTACCCGTACGGCTACGGCCAGGGCGGGTACTCGTCCGATTACTACGGCCGGAACGGCTACCCGCAGGAGCCGGGGTACTACGCCCAGCCGCCGTACGACCAGCCCCGTGACCAGTGGGGACGCCCGTACCCGCAGCAGCCCTACACCCAGCCGGGCTACGCCTACCCGCCGCCCGCCTACCAGCCCCCGCCGCGCCGGCGGCACCCGTTCCGCGCGCTGACCGTGGCGGTCGTGGCGATCGCGCTGGCCGTGGTCGCCGGGCTCGGGATCGGGCACCTGATCTCGGGGGCGAACGCGCCCACCGCGGGCGGCAACCAGAACTTCGGCTTCTCCGGCCAGCCCAGTGCGGCCAAGACGGTGCTCGACGTCGACGCCGTGTCGGCGAAGGTCAACCCGGCCATCGTGAACATCAACACCGAGCTGGGGCTGCAGGGCGCGGCCGCGGCCGGCACCGGCATCGTGCTCACCGCCGACGGCGAGGTGCTCACCAACAACCACGTCGTCGCCGGCGCGACCAGCATCAAGGTGACCAGCATCGGCACCGGGGACACCTACCAGGCGGACGTGCTCGGCTACGACCGCACCGAAGACGTCGCCGTCATCCAGCTGCGGGGCGCGTCCGGGCTGCCCACCGCGACCATCGGCGACTCGTCGAAGGTCGCGGTCGGCGACCAGATCCTCGGGCTCGGCAACGCCGGTGGCCGCGGCGGCGACCCGGTGGCCGCGCCGGGCACGGTGACGGCGCTGGACCAGTCGATCACCGCCTCCGACGAGTCCAGCGGGTCGTCCGAGCAGCTCACCGGCCTGATCCAGGTCCGGGCGAACATCGAGTCGGGCGACTCCGGCGGCCCGCTGGTCAACGCGGACGCCCAGGTCATCGGCGTCGACACCGCGGCGTCCACCGGCTACCAGCTGAACGGCCGCCGCAGCGGCGGCACCGGGCAGGGCTTCGCCATCCCGATCAACCAGGCCGTCGACATCGCGCACAAGATCGTCGCGGGGACGGCGTCGGACAAGATCCACATCGGCAAGACGGCGTTCATCGGCGTCTCGGTCTCGGACGGCCAGGGCGGCGCGCGGGTCCGCGAGGTGGTCCAGCGCGGCCCGGCGCAGAAGGCGGGCCTGGCGGCCGGGGACGTCATCACGGCGATCGACGGCCGGCCGGTGGACTCGGCGACGACGCTGACGAACGTGATGGACACCCACCACCCGGGTGACCAGCTGACGTTGAGCGTGACCACGGCCGGTGGCGGGCAGCAGCAGATGCCGGTGAAGGCCGTCGAAGGGCCGGTCGGCTAGCGCAGCGTTTCCTGCAGCACCTCGCGGTGCGTCTGCTTCGCCGCGAGGTACTTCTCGCGGCCGGCGTCGGTGATCGTGACGAAGATGCCGCGCCGGTCCACTTCGCACAGCGCGCGCTCGACCAGGCCCTCCTTCTCCAGGCGGGCGACCAGGCGGGACGTGGCGCTCTGGCTGAGGTGGATCGCGCCGGTGAGGTCGGCCGAGCGGCACTTGAAGTCGCACGTCGCGAGGCGCTCGAGGGCCTCGAACTCGTTCGCGCCGATGCCGTGGCGCTCCTGCAGGCGGCACTCCATGGTGCTGAACACGGCCGAGTAGCGGGCCAGCAGCTCGTGCCACTCCTGGACCAGTTCCTGCTCGGCGACGTCGCTCACGGCGACCAACTTAGCATGCGCGGGCATCAGATGCAAACACATTAAATGCTTGGACATTAGATGCGCGTGCATGTAATGTCGCCGCCATGAGCTCTTCGGTGTCCTTGTCCACCACTTCAACGCGGTGGGACGCACGTCTCTGGGGTGTCCTGCTCACCGTCTCGATCGTCATCGGCCTCGACGCGCTCGACGTGTCGATGGTCGGGGTCGCGCTCCCGGCCATCCAGGCCGACCTCGGCCTGTCCACCAACGCGCTGCAGTGGGTCGTCAGCGGCTACGTGCTCGGTTACGGCGGGCTGCTGCTGCTCGGCGGCCGCACCGCCGACCTGCTCGGCCGCCGCCGCGTGTTCCTCGTCGCCGTCGCGGTCTTCGCGCTGGCCTCGCTGCTCGGCGGGCTCGTCGACGACGGCGCGCTGCTCATCGCGAGCCGGTTCGTCAAGGGCCTGGCCGCTGCGTTCACGGCGCCGGCCGCGCTGTCCATCATCACCACGACGTTCCAGGAGGGCCCGGCCCGCAACAAGGCGATCAGCATCTTCGCCGTGTTCGGCGCCAGCGGCTACTCCGCCGGTCTCGTGTTCTCCGGCCTGCTGACCGAGGTCGGCTGGCGCTGGACGTTCCTGCTGCCCGCGCCGATCGCACTGGTGGCGCTGGCCGCCGCGTGGAAGCTGATCCCGTCGTACCGCGCCGAGCAGGGTGGCGGCTACGACTTCCCGGGCGCCATCACCGGCGCGGCCGGCTCGCTGCTGCTGGTGTTCGGCGTGGTGGAGGCGCCGGAGATCGGCTGGGCGGCCCCGCGCACGCTGATCACGTTCGCCGTCGCGCTCGCGCTGCTGGTGACGTTCGTGGTCATCGAGAAGCGCAGCCGCCACCCGCTGCTGCGCCTGGGCATCCTGCGCTCGGGCCCGCTGGCCCGCGCCAACCTCGGCGGCGCGCTGTTCTTCGGCGCGTACATCGGCTTCCAGTTCGTGGTGATGCTCTACCTGCAGCGAGTCCTCGGCTGGTCGGCGTTGCAGACGGCGCTGGGCTTCCTGCCGGCGGCGCTGATCGTGGCCTTCGGGTCCCCGCGCATCGAGCCGCTGATCGACCGGGTCGGCACACCCCGCACGATCTTCGCGGGCGTGGTGGCGCACGTCATCGGCTACGCGCTGTTCCTGCGCATCGACGAGCACTCGGGCTACGCGGGCAGCGTGCTGCCGAGCATGATCCTGCTGGGGATCGGCTTCACGCTGGCGTTCTCGTCACTGAACATCCAGGCCACGGCCGGGATCCCGGACGACGAGCAGGGCCTGGCCGGCGGCCTGCTGAACACGTCCCTGCAGGTGGGCGGCGCGATCGGCCTGGCGGTGGTGACGGCGGTCCTGACCGCGAACGGCGGCCGCGAGGCGTCTCCGGCCGCGCTGCTGACCGGGCTGACGCCGGCGCTGAGCGTGGTCACCGGGATCGCGGTGCTGGGCCTGCTGATCGCGGCGAGCGGCCTGGTGGCCCGGAAGCGGCCGGCGGCGGAGCCGATCGTGGAAGAGGACCTGCTGGCGCTCGCGGACTGACCGGAAGAAGCGGAAGGACCACCATCGCCGGGGGATGGTGGTCCTTCCGCGTTGCGGCGGCCCCGGTTTCTGTCGGTGCCTTCCGCTAGCGTGGAAATCGGGGGCTGCTCAGCCAGGCGCCACTCACCGCGCCCCGCGCTCGTCCGTGCCCGGCACCTTCGCCGTCGCGATGGCGATCCGGTTCCACGTGTTGATCGTGAAGATCAGCGCGAGCAGCTGCGCCAGCTCCTCCTCGCCGAACTCCGCGAGCGCCCGGGCGTAGACGTCGTCGGGGACACCGCCCGAGATCTGCGTGACCGCTTCGGTCAGTGCCAACGCCGCCTGCTCCTTCTCGCTGAAGAAGGGCGCGGCCTCGTGCCACACCGCGACCATGTGCAGCCGCTCTTCGCTCTCGCCCGCCTTGCGGGCGTCCGAGGTGTGCATGTGCAGGCAGTAGGCGCACCGGTTGAGCTGCGACGCGCGGATCTGGACCAGCTCGACCAGCGCGGGGTCGAGCCCGGCGCGGGCGGCGGCGTCGAAACCGATCAGGGCCTTGAATGCCTTCGGTGCGGTCTTGGCGAAGTTGAGGCGGGAATTCGTCATGACCAGAAATCTACGGCCGCTTTGACCCCCGTGTAGAGTGCATTTCCGTGGCGAAAGTGTGGGTCAATTCGGGGGAGCGGCTGGGCGCCGACCTGCACCTGGAGCTGCCGAGCGCCGTCGGCAAGCGGGCCGCGCTGATCACCGCCCTGCGGGACGCCGTCCGCGCCGGACGGCTCGCGCCGGGCACGCGGCTGCCGCCGTACCGGTCGCTCGCCGCCGACCTCGGGCTGGCCCGCAACACCGTCGCCGACGCCTACGCCGAGCTGGTCGCCGAGGGCTGGCTCACCGCCGTTCAGGGGTCCGGCACCCGGGTCGCCGAACGCGCCGAGCCCCTCGAGCCCGTCCGGACGCCGAAACCGGGCCCCGGCAAGCCGGAACCGGTGCACAACCTGCGGCAGGGGCAGCCGGACGCGACGTCGTTCCCGCGCACCGAATGGCTCGCCGCCGCGCGCCGCGCGCTGAACGTGGCCCCGCACGACGCCTTCGGCCCCGGCGATCCGCGCGGGCGCCCCGAACTGCGGGAGGCGCTCGCCGGGTACCTCGCGCGCGCCCGGGGGGTGCGGACGTCCCCGGAGCGGATCGTCGTGTGCTCGGGGTTCGCGCACGCCCTGCGGCTGCTGTTCCCGGCGGTGCTGCCCGGGCCGGTCGCCGTCGAGTCCTACGGCCTCGCCTTCCACCGCTCGATCTTCGCCGCGGCCGGGGTGGGCACGATCCCGCTGCCCCTGGACGAGCACGGTGCCCGCGTCGGCGACCTGGCCGTGCCGACGGTGCTGCTGACCCCGGCGCACCAGTTCCCGACCGGCGGCCCGCTGCACCACGACCGCCGCACGGCGGTGCTCGGCCACGTCCGGGCCACCGGCGGCGTGCTGCTCGAAGACGACTACGACGGCGAATTCCGCTACGACCGCAAGCCGGTCGGCGCGGTGCAGGGCCTCGACCCCGACCACGTCGTCTACGTCGGCTCGGTCAGCAAGAGCCTGTCGCCGGCGCTGCGGCTGGGCTGGCTGGTGCTGCCCGGCCACCTCGTCGACGCGGTGCTGGCGGCCAAGGGCGAGCGTGAGGCGTGGGCGGGCGTGCTCGACCAGCTCACGCTCGCCGAATTTCTCGCCGCCGGCGCGTACGACCGGCACATCCGCCGGATGCGCCAGCGCTACCGCCGCCGGCGCGACCAGCTCGTGGCGGCGCTCGCCGAACGGGCCCCGCACGTCACGCCCACCGGCATCGCCGCGGGCCTGCACGCCGTGCTCCGCCTCCCGCCGGGCACGGAAAAGGCCGCGCTGAAGGCGGCGGCGTGGCAGGGCCTCGCCCTGGACGGCCTGGCCGCCTTCCGGCACCCGGACAGCACTATGTCCACATCGGACGGATTGGTCGTCGGCTACGCCGCCCCGCCCGAGCACGCCTACCCGGCGGCGCTCGACGCGCTGTGCCGCGCGCTGCCGCCCGCGTGAGGTCTAGCCGACGATGTCGACTTCGAACGGATCCGCCGCGCTGTAGTTGATGTCGGCCCAGATCGCGCCCGGCAGGTCGTACCGCCGGTGCGACGTGAGCCGGGCGTTGTAGCCGCCCGACTGGGCCGGGTTGTGGCCGACGCCCTGGTGGTCGTTGCCCCAGGCGTAGATGTTGCCCACCCACATGGGTTTCGAGAAGCCGTCGCCGCCCAGCCGCGGCCGGATGACGACCGCCGCGCCGGGGCTGCCGGACAGGAACACCCGGAGCGTGTTCTCCTCGGCGTTCGGCGGGGTGACGGTGATGCGTTCCATGATCTCCACTCCAGTCGAGGCCGGTCCGGCTCCGTCCACCGCCGGCCAGTAGTCGGCGACGGACGAGACGTCGTAGCCCGGGGCGACGTTCCCCAGGTACTGCTTGGCGATCGCGCCGGCCGGGATGGCGGGATCGCCGTCGTAGTGGGCGATCCAGTAGTGCGGTTCGGCGACCCCGGCGGCGGAGAAAGCGTTGCGCACCGACGGCCAGAGCGCGAGGCTGCAGTAGATCGTCGGGTCGGCACCGGCCGCGCGGCGCATCTGGACCCAGCCCGGCGCTTCGCCCGGGCTGGCGTCGCCCGGTTCGACGTCGAGGACGTCCCCGTCGTTCGTCGCGGCCTTCTTGACGATGGTGACCTTGACCGCGTTGGGGAAGCGCGCCCAGTCCGCGGCCGACCAGGGCGCCAGCTTGATCCGGTCGATGTAGCCGGCGACCATCCGGGCGTCGCCGGGGATGTTCGCGGCGGTGACCGCGTCGTACATCGTGCGCACGGTGGCGTCTCCGTTCGGTGCCGTATCGCCGTTTCGGGGACGGCGAAATCCTCCCGTGATTTCGCCATCGTGCTGATACCCACGTGGGACGGCGGTCAAGCGGAAAACGTTACGCGATTCCCGGGAGTCACCAAAATGGCCGCACGCCGCAATTCCTTCACGCGCGGTTCACCGGCCGGTGGTGACGGTCCGCTTCCGGTACTGGCTTCCCGGTCACCCGGCTGGCAAGCTGCCAGCACTCAGGACGGAAGGGACGTGCATGGCGGCACACCCGGCGCGGGCGCGGCGGATCGACGCGCGGGTCGTCGTGCTGAGCGCGCTGCTGGTGGCCGCCCTGCTCGCCTGGGCGGGCGTCGGCTACCTGAAGGACCGGCTGGCCGGCGGCGGCTGCGACACGACGACGCCGGTGCGGGTCACCGCCGCGCCGGACATCGCGCCGGTGCTGACCGCGCTCGCCCGGACCGTCCCGGAGGGAGACTGCTACACCGTCGAAGTCACCGCGAGCCCGTCGACGGCCACCGCGACCGCCCTCGAGGCCAACGGCGCCACCGGCCCGGACGTCTGGGTGCCGGAGTCGAGCAGCTGGCTGCTGCAGGCGCGCGACGGCGGCGCGTGGAACCTGCCCGAGTCCGGCCAGCCGGTGGCGAGCTCGCCGGTGGTGCTGGCGCTGACCGACGACGTCGCCAAGCAGGCCGGCTGGCCGTCGAAGTCACCGTCCTGGTCGGACGTCCTCGCCGGCAGCCCGGTCGGGCTGCCCGACCCGGGCCGGGACCCGGCCGCGATCGCCGCGCTGATCGGCCTGCAGCAGCTGACCGAGGACGCGCCCGACCCGGCCGCCGCGTTCACCGAGGAGATCCGCAAGCTCTCGGCGGTGAAGGAGCCGTTCACCGCGTGGCCGGCGTCGGAGCAGTCGGTGCTGGCCAAGAAGCTCGTCGCCGCGTACCCCGCGGTCGGTGTGCCGAGCTTCGACTACCCGTACGTCGTGCTGCCGCGCGCGTCGGAGGCGTCGCGGTCGGCGGCCGAGCGGTTCCTGCGGCTGCTGCTCGACCAGACCTCGACCAAGGCGTTCGCCGACGGCGGGTTCCGCACGCCGTCCGGGCAGCTGCTCGGCGACCGGCCGCGCGACACCCGCACGAACGCCGCGCCGCGCCCGGCCGGGCCGCCCGCGCCCGAAGCGATGTACGGGGTGCTGCAGGCGTGGGCCGGGGCCAACCTCAGCGCCCGCGTCCAGGTGCTGCTCGACGTGTCCGGCTCGATGGCCGCCACCGTGCCCGGCACCGGCCGCAGCCGGATGGCGCTCACGCTCGAAGCGGCGACGCAGGGCCTCGGGCTGTTCAAGCCGACGACCGAGATCGGCCTCTGGCTGTTTTCGACCAAGCTGGACGGCGACAAGGACTACAAGGAACTGCTGCCGATGCGGTCGATCGCCCAGCAGCTCGCCGCGGGCGGGGTGGCGACGCTGCAGGCGGTCAAGCCGAAGCCCGGCGGCGCGACCGGGCTGTACGACTCGATCCTCGCCGCCTACCAGAACGCCCGGCAGAGCTGGCAGCTCGGCCGGATCAACGTCGTCGTCGTGCTCACCGACGGCCGCAACGAGGACAGCGACTCGGTCGGGCTGCCCGGCCTGCTCTCCGAGCTGGGCCGGCTCCAGGACCCGCGCAAACCGCTGCCGGTGATCGGGATCGGCATCGGGCCGGACATCGATTCGAGCGAGCTGCAGCAGATCTCGGCCGCGACCGGCGGCGAGTCCTTCACCACGCCCGACCCGCGCAAGATCTCCGACGTCTTCTACCAGGCACTGAGCAAGCTCATGTGCCAGCCGCCCGCCTGCAAGAAGTGAGGGAAGCCCGTGTTGGTGGAAGTCGAAAAGCCCGCGCCACGGGCGATCCGAAGACCGTCCACGCTGGTCCTCGCCGCCTTCGCGGCCGGGGTGATCCCGTTCGCGCTGTACACGTGGGCGGCGCTGCACGGGAGCCTCGCCCAGGACGACTTCGTCGTCACGCACCAGGCGGCCGCGGCCGGGCCGTTCGACCTCGGCTACCTGTTCCAGGACTACCACGGCCACCTGCAGCCCGGCGGGTTCTTCCTGGCCGCCGTGCTGACGTGGTGGGCGCCGCTGAACTTCGGCGTCCTGGTGCTGCCGCTGCTGCTCATGCGGGCGGCCGCCACGGTGTTGTTCTGGTGCCTGCTGGTGCGGTGCTTCGGCCGCCGCTGGGCGATCCTGGTGCCGTTCACCGTGTTCACGGCGTCGACGCTGCTGCTGGTCCCGACGCTGTGGTGGTCCTACGGCGTCCAGCTGGTGCCGGTGGTGCTGGCCGCGGCCGGCGCGCTGCACGCGCACGTCCGGTACCTCGAAGCCGGCGGCCGCTGGTGGCTCGGCGCCTTCGCCTGGACGCTCTTCGGCCTGGCGTTCTACGAGAAGGCCGCGGTGATCCCGGTGCTGCTGGCCGGGGTGACGGTCCTGCTCGGCCGGTCGTTCCGCCAGCACGTCCGGTACTGGGCGGCCCACGCCGTGCTGCTGGCCGCGTTCGCCGCCGTCTTCTTCGTGGTGACGTCGAGCCAGGTCGGGCCGGGCGAGCAGCCGATGTCGGCCGGCACGGTCGCCGACCTGACCGGCCGGATGCTGGGCGACACCCTGCTGCCGGGACTGGCCGGGGGACCGTGGTCGGGCCCCGGCGCGGGGGCGACCTGGGCGCCGTCGCCGTTCGCGGTCGTCGCCGTGCTGCTCGTGGCCGCCTTGGCCGTGATCATCGCCGGAGCGCGCGCCGGCGGACGGCGCGCGTGGGCTGCCTGGGCGCTGCTCGGGGCGGTGTTCGCCGTGGACGTCGCCCTGCTCGCGCTGACCCGGCTGCGCGAAGTCGGCCCGTCGGCGGGCGACGACCCCCGGTACGTCGCCGACCTGGCGCTGGTGGCCGCCCTTTGTGGAGCGTTCGCCTTTCTTCCGCCGGGTGCGCCATCCGGCGGAAAGCGGGAACGGCCGATCGCCCTAATCCTCTGTGTGCTGTTGCTCGCCAGTTCCGCCGTGGGATTCTCCCGCCTTTCACCGGCGGTGCGGTTCGAGCATTCCGCGCAGTACGTCGGAAATGTGCGCGCGGCCGTGGCGGAAGATCCCGATCTCGTCTTCTTCGACACCTTCGTGCCGTCCGATGTGGTGCACGAATGGTTCGGGGCGGACTCGCGGGCGTCCCGGGTGGTCGGCCTGCTGCCCGGCACCCACTTCGACCAGCCGACCAGCCGGATGCACCTGCTCGACGCGACCGGCACACCGCACCGGATCACCGGCGTCGACCCGGTGTCCCGCGGCTTGCCGGGGCCGGTCCCCAATTGCGGCAACGCGATCGGCGAGACGCTGGTCCGCATCCCGCTCGACACCCCGGTGCTCGGCCGCCACCTGCTCAAGCTCGACTACTACACATCGGACGGTGGCGAAGGGCTGGTCGAGCGGACGCCGGTGTGGTTCCAGGCCGGCCTGCACACGGTGTACCTGCCGGTGGACGGCCTGTTCGACCACATCGGCGTGCAGCTGTCGAGCCCGGGCGCCCCGGTGTGCGTCGCGAAGCTCGAGATCGGCACGCCCGTCGTGAGTGGTAAGTAGGGTTCTAACCCTCCTTTCCACTCACGACGGTTGCGGGAGGGGTCAGTACGGGTCGTAGGGGCTGTCGTGGCCGAGGAGGCGGGCCACCGGGCGCAATCGCAGGCGCAGCAGCACTTTGATCACGACGTTGCGGAGGAACCACGGCAGCTGCGCCAGCACGCGCAGGCGGTCGCGGGGCGACGGCGGGGCCAGGCGGAACCGCGCCAGCGACGTCGCCCGGTCCACATAGGTGTACCGGCGTCCGAAGAGGACCTTCGCGATCGTGCCGAGGGTGACGCCGATCGACGAGAAGCAGTCGTGGACCAGGATTTCCGCGCCCGGCGGCAGGTGCGCCGACCACCGCAGGTCGTCGGTGTAGGTCCAGTAGTCGTGCTTGCCGTCGATGTAAAGCAGTTGTAGGGGCCGGTTCCAGTCAGGACGCAGTTCCGTGCTGTAACCGGCGACGAGCTCGACGATGTCGTCCAGCCCGGCCCGCCGGATGTTGCGCTCGAACAGCTGCCGCGTCGGCGATCCGCCGAACAGCCTGCCGTCGACGAACGGGTCGACGGCGATCACCGTGGCGCCCACCGTGCGGGCCGCCGAGCCGAGGACGATCGTGGATCTGCCCTGGTGGCTGCCGATTTCCAGGACGACGTCGCCCTTCTCCAAGCGGCACGCGGCGTTCCACAGCGCTTCGCCCTGCGCGCGCGTCATCCAGCCCTTGACCGGCTCGGCCAAGGCCCAGGCGTCTTCGAACGTGATGGCACACCTGCCTGAAGTCCAGGAAATCGTCGGCACATGGTAGCCAGGTTTCGGCCTAGTATCTACCGGATGGTAACCGGCACCCGCGAACGAACCCGGGACGACGCCCCGCCTTCCGGGCGCGCGCGGAAGGGTGCGTTCCTGCGCCGGCCCAGCACGTGGATCGTGCTGGCGCTGACCACGTTGTCGTTCCTGCAGATGCCGGGGAAGACGACGTTCGACACCAAGCTCGACCTCGCCGTCGACCCGCTCGCCTTCCTCGGCCGCGCGCTGCACCTGTGGAACCCGCAGGCCACCGCGGGGGAGCTGCAGAACCAGGCGTACGGCTACCTGTTCCCGATGGGCCCGTTCTTCGCCCTGTGCCAGGCCGTCGGCGTGCCCGCGTGGATCGCGCAACGGCTGTGGGGCGCGATCCTGCTGTCCGCCGCGTTCGGCGGCGCGCTGCTGCTCGCGCGGGCGATGAAGATCGGCACCGAGCGCACCCGCCTGATCGGCGCCCTGGGCTACGCGCTCGCACCGCGCATGCTGACCGAAATCGGCGGGCTGTCCGCGGAAATGCTGCCCGCGGTGCTGCTGCCGTGGGTGCTGGTGCCGCTGGTCCGGGCCGGGACGACCGGCTCGCCGCGGCGGGCCGCCGGGCTGTCCGCGCTGGCCGTGCTGGGCATGGGCGGGGTCAACGGCGCGATGGTCGTGATGGCGCTCGTCCTGCCGGGACTGTGGCTGCTGACCCGTCGCTGGACGCGGGCGCACGTCGAGCTCGTGCTGTGGTGGTTCGTCTTCGTCATCGGCGCGACGCTGTGGTGGATCCTGCCGCTGCTGCTGCTCGGCGAGTACAGCCTGCCGTTCCTGGACTACATCGAGTCCGCGACGAACACGACCGCGCCGATGTCGCTGTTCGAGGTGCTGCGCGGGACGAACCAGTGGGTCGCCTACGTCGTGCAGGGCACGCCGTGGTGGCCCGGCGGCTGGTCGCTGATCGACAACCCGGTGCTGATGCTCGCCACCGGGCTCGTCGCCGGCGTCGGGCTGCTCGGGCTGACCCGGCGCGGCCTGCCGGAACGCCGGTTCCTCGTGCTGGGCGTGCTCACCGGGCTCACGCTGCTGACCATCGGGTACGTCGGCACGCTCGACAGCCCGCTGGCCGAGCAGGTCCGGCACCTGCTCGACGGGCCGCTCGCCCCGCTGCGCAACGTGCACAAGTTCGAGCCGGTGCTGCGGCTGCCGCTGGTGCTGGCGTTCGTGCACGGGATTTCCGCGCCGGCCGGGGTGAAGTCCGCGCGCCGGTTCCTGCGGCCCGCGCTGGGCCTGCTGCTGGTGCTGGTGATGGCCGCACCGGCGTGGCTGCTGAACCTGCGGTCCGGCCCGGGCTGGGACGCGGTGCCCGGCTACTGGTACGACGCGATGGGCTACGTCGCCAAGGCCGACCCGAACGCGCGGACGCTGCTGCTGCCGGCCACCGGGTTCGGCGAATACGACTGGGGCCGCACGGTCGACGAGCCGGCGCAGGCGATCGCGCGGAGCCCGTGGGCGGTCCGCAACCAGGTGCCGCTGGGGTCCGAAGGGAACACGCGGCTGATGGACTCGGTGGACGCCGCCCTCGCCGACGGCCGCGGCGATCCCGGGCTCGCCGCCCTGCTCGCCCGCTCCGGCTACCGGTTCCTGCTGCTGCGCAACGACATCGACCGCGAGCGGACCGCTGCGCCGCCCATCGCGACCTTGCGCGCCGGGCTGGCCGGTTCGCCGGGGATCACGAAGGCGGCGCAGTTCGGGCCACTCGAAGTGTACGAAGTGGACAAACCGGTGCCGCTCGTCACGGCGACGTCCACCACGGACGTCCCGACGGTGAGCGGCGGCCCGGAGAACCTGCTGCCGCTGATCGGCTCGGGCCAGCTCGACCCGGCGACCCCCACCGTGCTCACCGGCGACGGCGGGGTGCCCGACGGCCCGCGCCTGGTGACCGACGGCCTGCGGCGCGCCGAGCGGAACGTCGGCGGTGTCCGCGACAACCTCAGCCAGACGCTGACCGCCGGCGAGGCCTACCGCCAGCAGCGCGCGGCGGGCGACCTGCTGCCGTTCCCGGGTCAGGAGCACCAGACGGTGGCCGCCTACCGGGGCATCCGCTCGGTGACGGCGTCGACGGCGGCGTCGTTCGCCGACGCCTTCGGCGGGTCCGATCCCTCGCACCAGCCGTTCGCCGCGATCGACGGCGATCCGCGCACGGCGTGGCAGTCCTCGGCGTTCACCGGGCCGATCGGCCAGTGGCTCGAGGTGGAACTGGACACCCCGCGGCTGGTGAACTCGGTGAACCTGCAGCTGGTGGACGACATCCGGGTCGGCTGGCCCGCCACCCGGATCCGGATCACGACCGACAACGGCTCGGTCGACCAGCAGGTGATCCGCGGCGCCGGGCCGCACGAGTACCCGGTGGCCGGCGGCGTCACCCGCAAGGTGCGGATCACCCTGCTGTCGCTGGTGGTGGGCCGGCAGGACGGGAACTTCGGCATCGCCGAGCTGAAGATCCCGGGCACCGAGCCGCAGCGGGCCCTGGAGGTGCCGGCCGACCTGCCCGCCGGACCGGCGCCCGGGTTCGCGTTCACGCGCGGCGCGCAGCCGCGGTACGCGTGCCTGCCGGTGAGCGGCGCCGTGCGGTGCGACGCCGCGGCCGCCCGCGACGGCGAGGAACCCGACGGCGTCCGGCGCCTGTTCAGCACCCCGGCCGAAGAGACGTACGTCGTCGGCGGCTCGGTGCTGCCGGCGGGCGGCGGCAAGAACCCGGTGACGCTGCCGGGCGTCACGGTGTCGTCGACGTCCCAGCTCGGCGGCGACCCGGCGGCCGGCGGTCTCGCGGCGGTGGACGGCGACGCGGGCACGACGTGGCGTCCCGACGTCACGGACCTGCGGCCGGCCCTGACGCTCGGCTGGTCGTCGCCGAAGCGGATTTCCGGGCTGCACATCGAGGTTTCGCCGGCGAGTGGCGCCCGGGCACCGCGGCAGGTGCAGCTGGCCGGCCGGTCGGAGACGCGGACGGTGCAGCTCGACGCGGGCGGGTCGGCGTCGTTCGAGCCCCTCGAAACCGACCAGCTGCAGATCGTGCTGCCGGGCGACGACGACGACCCCACGGCCCGGGCCGTGGTGGGCATCGGGAGCCTCACGCTGTCCGGCGGTCCCGATCTGCTGCCGGGCCCGGACCCGACGTTCACGGTGCCGTGCGGGTCGGGCCCGAACGTCCACCTGGACGGGCTCGACTACCGGACGTCGGTGCAGGGGACGCTGTCCGACATCACCGCGCACCGGCCGCTGGAGCTGCGGATGTGCCGGGACTCCGAGGGCGGCGTCGCATTGCCGGCCGGCGGCCACGAGCTGCGGACGGACCGATCGGAGTCGTTCGTGGTCCAGGACCTGTGGCTGCGCCCGGTGCACGCCGCGGCGACGCCGCCGGTGCACCGCGCGGTGCAGGTGGGCGAGTGGGCCGCGACGGCGCGGTCGGTGACGGTGGCGCCGGGCGCGGAAGCGGTGCTGGCGGTCCCGGAGAACGCGAACGCGGGCTGGGTGGCCACTTTGGACGGCAAGCAGCTGACGCGCACCCGCGTGGACGGCTGGCAGCAGGCGTGGATCGTCCCGGCGGGGCCGGGCGGCGTGGTGTCGCTGACGTTCACCCCGGACGCGCACTACCGCCTGAGCCTGCTGATCGGCGCGATCGCGGTGCTGGTGCTGCTGGTGGGCGTGGTCTGGCCGGTCCGCCGCCGTCGCCGGTTCACGGTCTCGCCGGGCGGGTCCTGGACCCCGGTGGTGCTGATCGGCTTGCTGGTGGCGCTGGGCGGGATGCTGCCGGTGGTGCTGCTGATCGCGTGCCTGCTGGCCCGCCAGTTCTCGGAGCGCGCACCGAGGTACGCGGCGTTCGGCGGCATGGTCCTGGCGGCGGGGGTGTCGGTGACGGGCCGGATCCTCGGCCACGGCCAGGAGTGGGCGTACGGCCCGGTCACCCAGGCCGCACTGCTCCTGGCCGCAGCAGCACTGGCGGCCACGTGCGTGGACTGGTTCACCCGCACCCGAAACCCCACCGACCCCACCCCCTGACCCCGGCTCACCTACCCCGCTCAGGAACCCGCAACCCCCGTGATCGGAGACGGAACTCGCGTGATCGGGCGCGGAACTCGCGTGATCCAAGCCGGAACTCGCGAGTTCCGCCTTCAATCACGCGAGTTCCGGCTTGGATCACGCCGGTTGCGGTTCTGATCACGCGAGTTGCGGCGCTGGTCCCGGGCGTCCGGAGCGCGCGGAACTGTCGGTGCCCTCCGGTAGCGTGGAAAACGGGGGCTGCTCAGGCCCGGCGGGGCCGGAACTCCAGGAATGCGCCGGCCGCGGCCAGGGCGCCGGCGCAGCACGCCGCCGCCGTCACCACCTGCGTTGCCGAGCCGTGCAGCCACGTCGTGATCAGCACGGCCTCCACCACGACCGCCGACCACATCAACGCCGTCACGCGGCGGTCGCCGTCCGCCAGGCGGGCGTACAGCAGGATCTGCACCAGCGCCAGCATCGAGCCCGCCAGCGCGAACGGCCACACCGGCATCGTGCTGCCCGCGTACCGCGCCCCGCCGATCAACGCCAGCAGCGAAGGACCGAGCACCAGCGAAACCAGCAGCACCACCGCGTCCAGGCCGCCGCACACCAGCAGCGCCACCGGCAGCACCCGGCGGCGGCGGTCGGACACCGCGAACCGCGGCAGGACCAGCACCCCCACCGCCTGCGGCAGCCAGTACGCGATCTTCGTGACGATCGCCCCGAGCGCGTATTCCCCGGCCGAAGCCGACGGCAGCGTGTGGCGCGCCAGCACCAGGTCCAGGTTCACCAGCAGCACCAGCGCCAGCATCGCCTGTGCCGTGTGCAGGACCTCGCCGCCGTGGCGGTCGGCCCAGCGGGGACGCGGGCGGCCGCAGACCTGCCAGCCCGCCACGACCACCGCCAGCGAACCGATCGCCGCCCCCGCCAGCGCTCCGGTGGGCGATCCCGCGACCACCAGCCCGGCCAGGGAACCGCCGACCTTGCCCACGCCCTCCAGGGCGATCAGGCCGGCCAGCACCGCGAACCGGTGACTGCCCTGCAGCAGCCCGTGGAACACCCCCAGCAGCGTCAACGGCCCGAGCGCCGCCGTCACCAGCAGGGCCGGGGTCAGCGAGCCCAGGTGCAGCAACAGCACGAGCAACGGGCTCAGCGTCAGCGCCGCCGTCGCGACGATCGCGCTCGTCACCAGGCCGAGCGCGAACACCGAACCCGGCGCGAGCGACGGCGAGCGCGCCACCCGCAGCGCCACCACCGTCTGCAGGCCCATCGCCGGCACGACGCCGACCACCAGCACCGCCAGCAGCGAGCTCAGCTCCCCGAACGCGCCCGGCGCGAGGATCCGCGCCGCCGCCAGGCTCAGCACGTAGCTCGCCGCGTTGTTGCCCGCGAGCGCGAGCGAGACGAGGATCGCCGCGACCCGGTTGCCGGTCCGGGCCGGGACTTCGGTGTCTACGCTCAACGGCGGGCTCCCATTACCGGCGGGTAATGACCTGGGGACCCTAACCGCGCCGGCAACGGAAAGGAAGGGCCGTGGACGCACCGGGCAGACGGCCGGCCCTCCTCGTGCTGTCGGCGTTGCTGGCCTTCGCCGTCTGCTCGCCCCTGCTCGGCCGCGGGTTCGTCCTGAGCTACGACATGGTCTTCGCGCCACGCCAGTACTTCGTGCCGGACGCCTTCGGGGCGGGGAGCACGCTCCCGCGGTCCGTGCCCGCCGACGCCGCCGTCGCGCTCGCCACCACCGTGCTGCCCGGTGACGTCGTCCAGAAAATCGTGTTGCTCCTGGCCGTCTTCGGTGCCGCCCTCGGTGCCGGGCGGCTCGTCCCCACCGAGCACACCGGAACCCGGCTCGTCGCCGCGACCGCCTACGCCTGGACGCCGTACGTGGCCGAACGGCTCTTCATCGGACACTGGCCGCTGTTGCTGACGTACGCGTGCCTGCCCTGGATCGCCGCCGCCGGGCTCGCCGCGCGCAGGCACGAACCGGATTCCCTGCTCAGGCTCATCATCACGAGCGCTCCGGCGGTGCTGACGCCACCGGGCGGGGTGCTCGCCGCCGCCGTCATGGTCGTGACCGCCGGGTCCCGCCGGCTCTGGCAGACCCTCCCCATCGCCGTCGCGCTCAACCTGCCGTGGCTGGTGCCGACGTTCCTCAACACCGGCGGCACGTTCTCCGACCCCGGCGGCGTCACGGCGTTCAGCGCCCGCGCCGAAAGCTGGGGGCCCGCGCTGCTCAGCGTGCTCGGCCTCGGCGGCATCTGGAACGCCGAAACCGTGCCCGGCAGCCGGGCCATGCCGCTGGTCCCGGTGCTGACGCTCGTCGTCGCCGCCGTCGCGGTCGCCGGGCTGTGGCCGCTCGCCAAGCGGTGGGGCGCGGCACCGGCCCGTTCCCTGTTCCTCCTGGGCCTCCTGGGCGTGCTGCTGGCGTCGCTGGCGACGCTCCCGGGCGGCGACGCGCTGCTCACCGCCGCGACGCGGCACGTGCCCGGCGCCGGATTGCTGCGGGACGCCCAGAAATGGGTCGCGTGGTGGGCGCTGCCGCTCGCTCTCGGTCTCGCGCTGGCCGTGGAAACCGCCGCCACGCACCTGAAAACCGCGCGGGGACGCGCCGCACTGGTGACGGCGGTGGCCGTCTTCCCGCTCGTCACCATGCCGGACCTGGCCTGGGGCGGCTGGGGACGGCTCGGCACCGCGCAGTACCCCGGCGACTGGCAGGCCGTGTCCGAAAAGCTCGGTGACCGGCCCGGCGACGTGCTGGCCCTGCCGCTCTCGGCGTTCCGCGGGTTCGCCTGGAACGACGACCGCACCCAGCTCGACCCGGCGCCGCGGGTGCTGCCGGGTCCGGTGCTGATGGACGACACCCTGCAGGTCGGCACCGAACGCATCGCCGGGGAGGACCCGCGGATCGGCGACGTCCGCGCCGCGACGTCCGCGCGGGAGCTCACCGCCGCCGGCATCGGCTGGATCCTCGTCGAGCACGGCACTCCCGGCGACGTCGACCCGAGGTTGCTCGCCGACGCGACGCCGGTGTGGTCGGGTGAATGGCTGACGCTGTACCGGACCCCGGGTGTGCCGGCGGTGAAAGCCGTGCCGTGGACGCCGGTGTTGCTGGCGAACGGAGTAGCGCTGACGTTGCTGTGCGTCGCACTGTTGTGCCGCATGTTACCGATGCGTACATTGGGCCGCGGCAGGATTTTCCCGCCGCGGAAGGAGTGACACGTGGGCACGCTCATCGGCGCGGTCGTCGCCGTCATCATCGGCGGCGGGGTGGCGACCGGGGCGGGGTTCGCCCTCATCAAGGGCGCGGACCCGGACACGGCCGCCCCGGTGCAGGAAAAGCTCAACGCGCAGGTGAAGTACAACCCGGCCGACCACCCCCTCAAGCTCTACGGGGACCGCTGACGCGCGTGACCCGGCTCGCCTCCGACCACGCCCACCGCGTCGTCGGGCTCTACGGCGACCCCACCGTTTCGTGGAGCATCCTCCTCGAAGCGGAACTCGGCGTGGCCGCACCGGAACCGGAGAAGCTCCGCGCCCGGCTGGCGGCCGCCGTCCAGCAGTACCCCCACCTCGGTGCCCTGCCGGAAATCGAGCCGATCACCGATCCGGTGGCGGTCCGCGACCGCTTCGCCTCGGCGCCTTACGAACGCGCTGCGCCGCTCGTGCGCGTCGCCGCCGGCGCGGAGACGCTCCTGATCGCCGCGCACCACGGCGCCCTCGACGGCCTCGGTTTGCTGGCGCTGCTCGGCATCCTCCTCGACGTCCCGGTTTCCTCGGCCGCGACCGGGATCGGCGAACGGTCGGGCGGCACTCCCTTTGCCCTGTCAGCCGTCCAGCGGCTCGCTGAGGCGCTTTTCGCGCCACCGGGCCGGATCGCCCCCGACCGCGAGCGCGAGGCGCCGGGTGACGTCTTCGTGGCGTCGCACGAACCCGGGCTGCGGCTGGGTGCCGCGGGGTTCGTCGCGGCCGCGGCGCACGCCACCGAACGCTGGAACCGCGCGCACGGCGCCCGCACGGCCCGGGTCGTGGCTGCCTTGGGCGCGTCACGGCGGTCCGGCGCGGCACCGGAACCGGTGCACGACAGCGCGTTCTTCCGGCTGCGGCTGAGCCCGGCGGCCGACGTCGCCGCGGTGCTCGCCGCGCAGCCGCCGGAGCCGGACTTCCCGGCCCGCAGCAGCCGGCTGGCCCGCTTGGGCACGCGGCTGCTGGCGAGCCGGCTCGGGTCGACGTTCCTGGTGTCGAACCTGGGGGCGGTGTCCACGGCGGACACGGTGCGGTCACTGGCGTTCTACCCGGCGGCGAGCGGCCGCTCCGGTGTGGCGTTCGGCGCGGCGACCACCGGGGGCACCACCACGGTCACCGTGCGCGCCCGCCGCAAGGATTTCGACGCGCGTGCTGCCGCGGGGTTGCTGCGCGAGTTCCGGGACGCGGTGCAGGACCAGGCGGCGCGGCGGTCCTGAGTGGCCCGTCCGGTGTTATCCGGCGGCCGCCGCCGGATACCTCGATTCGTGCGGGTTTCCCGGCGGCGCGATGGCCAGCACCCGCGGCCGCGGCGCCGGGAGCCCGGCGACCTCCCGCACCAGTGACTCGAACTGCCCCACGCTCGCGTCCCAGCTGTACCGTCCCGCCCGCTCGGCGCCCGCCAGGCCCATCTCCGCGCGCCGCAACCCGTCGGCCAGCAGGCCGTCGATCCGGTCGGTGAAGTCGTCGAAGTCGTCGGCCAGCAGGCCGGTGCGGCCTTCCACAATGGACTCCGTGACGCCGCCGGCCGCGCGGTAGGCGATCGAGGGCACGCCGTGCGCCGCGGCCTCCATGATGACGATGCCCCAGCCCTCCTTCACCGACGGGCACAGGTGCAGCCACGACCGCGCGAGGATCTCGTGCTTGGCCTGCTCGTCCACCCAGCCGTGCAGGACGACCCGGTCGGCGACCCCGCGCGAAGCCGCGTGGCCGCGCAGCACCTCCTCCCACGGCCCCTGGCCGACGACCTCCAGCCGCAGGGACGGCCAGCGCCGCGCGAGCCGCGCCACGGCGTCGATCGCGTGCTCGATCCGCTTGTGCGGCACCAGCCTGCTCACCGCGACCAGCGTGGGCGTCGTGTCCCGCTCGGACACGCACGCCGGCGGCGCGTCCAGCCCGTTCGGCACCACAGTCACCCGTTCGCGCTCGATGCCCAGCCCGGCCAGTTCCGCCTTGGTGACCTCGGAAACCGTGACGTACCGGCACCGGCGGAACAGCCACGGCGCCAGCCGCGACTCGATCCACCAGCCGATCCGGCCCAGCGTCTCGCCGAGCGCGCTGATCCACTGTTCCTTGTGGACGTGGTGCACGAGCACCAGCACCGGGCAGCCGGCGACCAGCCGGGCGAAGAACGGCATCCCGTTCTGCACGTCCACCACCAGGTCGGCGCGGGCCCGGCGGATCGCGCGCAGCGCGTGCGCGTAGACGCCGAACTTGTTGCCCCGCCGCCGGTAGCGGACGCCGTCGCGCCACTCGCCCGGCGTCGCGCCCGGGTACGCGGCGCACTGGATCTCCACCCGGTACCCCGCTCCGGCCAGCCCTTCGGCCATCCGCTCGACGTACCGCTCCGAGCCGCCGCCCTCGGGGTGGCCGGTGTCGCGCCAGTTGACGAGGAGCACACGAGGACGTTCCATCGGGTTATCCAAACTGTAGCGACGATGCTAGGTTACCGGTGCGTACACCCTAGATGAACGTATTCGGGAAAGCGACGGTTCAATGGTAGGTAATCCGGTGATCGAGCGACCGCACCGAGCCACGCTCGGCCGTTCCGTGACGCTGTTCCGGACATTCCTCACCGAGCAGACGGACCCGGACGGGTTCTATTCCGCGCTGGCCGCCGACTCCGTCCGGCAACTGGCGGCGCACACCCCGCTGTCCGGGCGCACGGTGCTCGACGTCGGCGGGGGTCCCGGCTACTTCTCCGACGCGTTCCGCGCGGCCGGCGCGGTCTACCTCGGCCTCGATCCCGACGTCGGGGAGCTGTCCGCGCGCGGCGAGCCCGGCGAGAACATGATCCGGGCCAGCGGCACGGAACTGCCGGTGCGCAGCGGTTCCGTGGACGTCTGCTACTCGTCGAACGTGCTGGAGCACGTCGGCGAGCCGTGGGTGATGCTCGACGAGATGTGCCGGGTGACCAAGCCCGGCGGCACGGTATTCGCGTCGTTCACGCCGTGGTATTCGCCGTGGGGTGGCCACGAGACGGCGCCGTGGCACTTCCTCGGCGGCCACTACGCCCGGCAGCGTTATGCGCGGAAACTGGGGAAGCAGCCGAAGAACAAATTCGGGGAAAGCCTCTTCCCGGTTTCCGTCGGTGCCGCACTTCGCTGGGCGAAAACGACGCCGCTGGCCGAGCTGGTGGCCGGGTACCCGCGTTACCACCCGAGCTGGGCGATGTGGATCGTGCGCATTCCCGGCCTCCGCGAAATAGCCTCCTGGAACCTGGTCCTGGTGCTGCGGCGGCGCTGAACCTCAGCGGTCGGCGCCGACCGGCACCCGGTGCCGCCGCTGCGGCGGGGCCGGCGGCTCGGCCGGGCGCCGCCGGACGAGCAGGAAGATCGCCACCACGACCAGCACGCCGCCGCCGATGCCGAGCCAGAGCGGGCCGGTGCTGGAGAGGAACTGCAGCCGGCCGCGGTTCGCGTCGATCTGGTCGACCATCCGCGCGACGGTGTTGCTGTTGTAGGCCAGCGTCCCGTCGAACACGACGACCGGGGCGGTGGCGCCGGACCGCAGCTCCTGGTGCTGCTGTTGCTGCTGCTTCACCTCGATCCCGGTGACCGGCTCGACCCACATCGTGGTGACGCCGCGGTAGTACAGGTCGGCGTCGACCGTCGGCTGGGTGGAACCGACCAGCGAGCCGGGCACCGACTTCGTCTCGAGCCGCGTGTCCGGGATGTCCTGGACGAACTTGTAGGTCTCGATCCCGTTGACCGTCTCGGTCCCGGTGTACCGGGCGGTGACGGCCTTCTCGGTGTTGTCGTCGTAGACCGGGTAGTCCTTCTGCTCGGTGCCGAACGGGAACTTGAAGTTCAGGCCGGGCTGGGGCTTGTACACGTTGTCCTCGGCCGGCTTCAGGCCGTCCTTGTCGGCCTTGTCCTTGAGCCTGGTGACGTAGCTGCTTTCCCGGGTGCACGCCGGGTCGGTGGCGCCCCGCGGGTCGTAGCCCTCCGCGGTGCGCCGGTCGAAGCAGACCTGCCGCTTGCTCGCGTTGACCACGGTGTCGTCGGCGTCGTCCTTGACCTGCACCGCGAGCAGCCAGACCGCGTAGTCGGTGTCCTGGTGCATCTCGGGCCGGGCGAAGTTCGCCTGCACGCGGGCGGTCGCGGTGAGCCGCCGGTTTTCGCGGATCTCGGCGACCGGGCCGGCGCCCTTGTCGGTCACGGCGAGGACCTTGCTCACGGTGCCTTCGAGCACCGACGTCGAGTCCTGGTCGAGGGGCACCTTGGCGAGCTTCGGGTAGACGTACGTGGGCAGCAGCACCGCCCCGGCGGCCGCGAAGACGCCCAGTGCCAGCAAGATCAGGCCGAAAGCACGTCGCAACGGTCCTCCTGGGTCGTGTTCGCCGCCACGCAAATTACCCGGCGGTAATCAGGGTGCCCGGATAGTGGCCTGCGCCACGCCGCGCGTCAAAGTGTGACCTGCGGTCACAGACACCCGGTGCCACCGGAAGGTCGCATGGGCACGGCCGTTCGGACCAAGCGACCAAACATGTTTGTTCCCGGGCACAACGGGCACGGGCCCACCATCGGACGATCCACCCGCCGCCGCGCCGGACCGAAGAGGAGTACCTCCCTTTTGCCCCAGGACCCTTCCCTGGTCGCCATCGCGGCGACCGCGCGCTGGCGGGCCCGGATCGTGGCGGCTGCCGCGAGCGCGGGAATCAGCATCACCGACCCGCAGGCGGGGGTGCCCGGTTTCGGCGTGCTCACCTGCGCTCCCGGTCACCTCGGCGCGATCGTGCCGCGCCTGGCGCGCGACGGCGAGCCGCCGCGCCCGGCGATCGGCGCGCACTCCGACTCGATCGCCGACCGCGAGCTGCGCAACGCGGTCGCGGACGTGGCCGCCCTGCTTTCCCTGCACGGCAACGTGGTCCTCGACCTCGACGCGGGTGGCCGGCGGCACCGCGGTGCCCGCACGGACGTGGTCGTCTCGGCCGGTGTGGACCGTCCCCAGTGGACGGAACCGGCGGTGCGCCTGCCGGTCGGCACGGACCGCAGGGGCGGTCCGCTGACGGTGGCGCTGACGGCAGGCCCCGGCTTCGAGGGCACGCTGCTGGACCTGGCCCGCCTGGTGGAGGCCGACGCGGCCTAGCTTTCGTCGTCGACCCACTCCAGGAGGTCGCCCGGCTGGCAGCCGAGGACCCGGCACATCGCCTCCAGCGTGCTGAACCGCACCGCCTTCGCCCGGCCGTTCTTCAGCACCGCGACGTTGGCCGGCGTCAGCCCGACCTGCTCGGCGAACTCCCCGACGCTCATCTTGCGCTTGGCCAGTTCGACGTCGATGCGCACGACGATCGGCATCAGATGACCGCTTCCAGGTCGGACCGCAGCGCCGTCGCCTGGCGCAGCAGGGCGCGCATGACCACCAGCACCAGGCCGAGCACGGTGATCGCCACCGTCACCAGGAACAGCAGCATCGGCATGCCGGGGTCGTCCGCGTTGAAGCCGACGAACACGAGCATGCCGACGACCACCAGCCACGCCGCCGCCACCGACCAGACGATCGCGTCGACCCACTTCAGGGACGCGGGCGTGAAGATCCGGTCCTTCTTGACCAGCGTCAGCAGCTTCCAGGTGGCGACGAGCACCACCTCGACGCACAGCACGAGGAACACCGCGATGGCGGTCAGCGGCCAGCGCAGCGGCGCGTCGTGCGGGTTCTGCTGGGTGTGGTAGGCGATCCCGCCCGGGAGCGAAAGCGTCTGGAACACGACGAGGACGCCGAAGAGCACCACGAGGAACACCCGGAGCGCGGCGACGGCCCATTTCTCGGTAACCATGCGCCGACTATCGCGGGTCATCTATCGAAAGTCAATCGGTAGTGATCGAAACTCGATCATTCCGGTTCGAGGCGGACCGACTCCAAGGCGACGTAGAGCTCGCCGATGTCGACCGGGTCGGTGAGGTCGCGCTTGGTCAGCTCCTGCACCCGGCGCAGCCGGTAGCGGACCGTGTTGGGGTGCACGAACAGCCGGTCCGCGGCCTCCTTGGCCGAGCCGTGGCCGGCGAACCAGGCGAGCAGCGTGTCCAGCAGGACCTTCCGTTCCGCGTCCGGCAGCGCGAGCACACCGGTCAGCGCCGCCCGCACGACGTCGCGGGCCATGCCCGGCGCGGCGGCCACCAGCGTCGTCACCGGCGAGTCGCCGAACACCACCACACCGGCCGTCGCGGACGGCAGCGAGCGGCGGGCGATCCGGGCCCGGTGCAGCGCGTCCGGGACGTCGGGGAACCCGCTGAACGGCCGGCTCATCCCGGCCGCCACCGGCAGCGACCCCAGCACCTCGCGCAGCCGCCGGACGTCCTCGACGCGGTCGATCGCGACCAGGCCCGCCTCGCCGCCGGGCCGCCACGCCGACCGCCAGCGCCGCGCCCGCAGCAGGGCCTCGACGCTGTCGTGCTCGTCCGGCTCGACCCGCTCGGTGACCACGGCGACGAACATGCCCGCCGTCGGCAGGCCCAGTTCCCGTGCGGCGGCCTCCATGTCCGCCTGCCCGGCGAGCCGACCGCGCAGCAGATCGTCCAGCAGCCGCGCGTTCGCGTGCGACGGCTCGGCCGCGACCTCCTCGTACGCCGTGGTCAGCGCGTCGGAGTAGAGGTCGATCGCCTTCCAGACGTAGGAGTTGATCTCGATCGTCCGGGTGGGGTTGAGGAACTCCGGCCCGGCGAGTTCGAGGAGTCCTTCGTAGACGAAGGTGCCGCCGATCCGGAACGCCCGCAGCACGGCGGGCAGCGGAATGCCCTGCCGGGCTTGGGCCAGCCCGGTCTTGCGGGCGGCATCGAGCGCGAGACCACGGCCTTCGGCCAGCGCGGTGAGGGCGCGTTCGAGGTTGGCCCGGCAGACCTGCCGCAGCTCACCGGGGGCGACGTCCTCGACCTGCCGGTAGAACTCGTCCTGCTCGCTGAGCAGCCGGGCCAGCCGGTCGGCGAACTCGGGCAGCCTGGCCAGCATCTCGCGCACGAGCTCGCGGTGTTCGCGAGGTACCGGCTCGGCCAGAGCTTCGATGCCCATCCCTCACTTTAGCTCGGGTCCGCCGCCCGGGACACGCACGAAGTTGAGCAAAATTCATGTCCATCGGGTGATCGACGTGGTGACCCCTTGACGACTCAGCCCGGCTTGCGGGCAGTCAGGTAGACGTGCGGCTCCGGCCCGGCGTCGGCGTGGTCCGGCACGAACTCCGCCTCCTCCGCGCGAACCACCTCCAGCCCCACCGCCCCCAGCAGCTCCTTCACCCGCCCGGCGGTGAAGGAGTACGCCCGCACCGGATGCCCCATGAAGACGATGTCGACCCCGTCGACGTCGACCGGCACCGTGGCGAACACGAGCGACCCACCCGGCTTCAGCCACGCCGCCAGGCGCCCGATCATCGTCTCCTGGTCGCTCCGCGGGAGCTGCAGCATCGAAAAGAACGCCGTGACCGCGTCCCACGTCCCGTCCTCGAAGGACAGTTCACGCATGTCCCCGAGCTCGAACCGGGCCGCGGGCACCTGCTGCCGCGCGATCTCCACCATCTTCGGCGCGACGTCGTAGCCGGTGACGTCGTGGCCGGCCGCGGCCAGCAGCTCCGCCGTGGGACGCCCGGTGCCGGAGCCGAGGTCGAGGACCCTGGCCTGCGGTGGCAGCGTGCCGAGCAGGTCGGTGAGCGCGGCGCGGTGGGCGGTCGCGGTGCGGAACGCGTGCTCGTAGGCGAGGCCGAGTGCGTCGAAGACCTCGGCGGCGGTTTCGGGGCGGGTCATGATCGCCCACCCTGCCAGACCTAGGATCGCGCCGTGGCTGGTTTGCGGGGTGTCTTCGCCGGGTTCGGCAAGAGCCGGGCGTTCGCCGTGCTCGGACGGGCGCTCGTGCCCGCCGACCGGGTGCTGCTGCGGATCAGCGGTGGCCGGGTCGGCGTCGGCGCCGCGGTCGGGCTGCGGACGCTGCTGCTCACGACCGTCGGGCGGCGCAGCGGCGAGCCCCGCCAGGTGCCGCTGCTGTACGTCGAGCGGGCCGGCGGGTACGTCGTCATCGGCTCGAACTGGGGTGGCGAGGCGCATCCGGCCTGGTCGGCGAACCTGCTGGCGCACCCGGCGGCGACGGTGTCCCGAGGCGGCCGGACCATCGACGTCACCGGCCGGCTCCTGACCGGGGACGAGCGCCAGGAGATGTGGGACGCGGTGGCGGCGTACTGGCCCGCGTACGACCGGTACGCCGTGCGTGCCGGGAACCGCGAAATTCGCGTTTTCCTGCTGGAGCCGGTCAGTCGATGAGGTCGGTGTGCCGGATCCGGTACACCTGCAGCCGCAGGTTGTAGTACTTGTCGGTCTCGCCGACCCACTGCATGCCGAGCCGCTTGGCGACCGCGATCGCCCGCGTGTTGTTCGGCCGCGCGACGGCGAACAGCTCTTCGGTGTCCTGGGTGAACGCCCACTCGATCAGCGCGGTCGCCGCCTCCGACGCGTAGCCCTGGCCCCAGACGCCGGGGCTGAGCTGCCAGCTGAGCTCGAGGTCCTCTTCGAACGGTGGGAGCAGCCGGATGCCGAGCCCGCCGATGACCGCGCCGTCTTCCTTGCGCTCGATCGCCCACCGGCCGCGCGGCGGCGGCAGGTTCGGCTGCGCCTCCTGCCATGCCTGCAGCACGGCACGCATCGCGCCGATGTCGCCGACGCGGTCCATGGCCGGGGTCAGCCAGTGCGTGACGTCCTCGGCGCCGTAGATCCCGAACGCGGCTTCGGCGTCGTCAGGTGTCCAGTCCCGGATCACGAGCCGGTCGGTGCTCAACGGGGTCTCCATACCAGGACGCTACGCCGGAAGGCCGCCGATTGTTCCCGGCGCCAGGGGGTCGTGAGTGACAAGGAGGGTTAGAACACGCCTTTCCACTCACGACCGGTTGCGGGAGAGTCGGCGCGTGGACGAACTGCACGCGCTCCTGGCCCGCGCCGCCGAGCTGGCCGCGGACTACCGGGCCGGCCTGGCCGACCGGCCCGTCGCCCGTCCCGTCGACGCCGCCGCGCTGCGGGCCGGGTTCGGCGGGCCGCTGCCCGACGCCCCGAGCCCACCGTCCGAAGTGCTCGAACAGCTCGCCCGTGCCGCCGAGCCGGGGCTGGTCGCCACCGCCGGGCCCCGGTTCTTCGGGTTCGTCGTCGGGGGCGCGCTGCCCGCCGCCACGGCCGCCGACGTCCTCGCCGCCGGCTGGGACCAGAACGGTTTCAACGCCGTCCTCTCGCCCGCCGCGGCCGCCGCCGAAGACGTCGCCGGGGGCTGGCTGAAGGAGCTGCTCGGCCTGCCGTCCGGTGCCTCGGCCGGGTTCGTCACCGGCGGCCAGGCCGCGAACACCGCCGGGCTCGCCGCGGCGCGGCACCACGTGCTGGCCGAAGCGGGCTGGGACGTCGAACGCGACGGCCTCACCGGGGCCCCGCGCGTCCGCGTGGTCGCGAGCGAAGAGCGGCACGCCACCATCGACCGCGCCCTCCGGTTGCTGGGCTTCGGCACGCGGGCGGTCGAGCCCGTCAAGGCCGGGCCGCAGGGCGCGATCGACGTCGGGGATCTCGCGCGTGTGTGCGCGGCCGGAAGCGGACCGCTAATCGTCTGCCTGCAGGCGGGGAACGTCAACACCGGCGCCTGCGACGACCTGCGGGCCGCCCGGGAAGCCGCGGGTGACACCTGGATCCACGTCGACGGCGCCTTCGGGCTGTGGGCCGCGGCCAATCCGGCGACCAGGCCGCTGCTCGACGGTGTCGAGCTCGCCGATTCGTGGGCCTGCGACGGGCACAAGTGGCTGAACGTGCCGTACGACTCGGGGTTCGTCTTCTGCGCCCGCCCCGGCGTCCACGCCGCGGCGATCGCCTACCGGGCGGCCTACCTCACCGGCGCCGGCGAGGTGTCCGGCATGGGCGACCTGACGCTGGAGTCGTCGCGCCGCGCCCGCGGGTTCGCCGTCTGGGCGGCGCTGCGGGAGCTGGGCCGCGACGGCGTCGCCGAGCTCGTCGGCCGCTGCTGCCTGCTGGCCCGCCGCTTCGCGCGGATCCTGGCCGACGGCGGCGCGGAAATCGCCAACGATGTCGTCCTCAACCAGGTCCTGGTGTCCTTCGGCGACGAAACGGACGCGGTCATCCGCAGGGTGCAGGACGACGGCACCTGCTGGCTGGGCGGCACGACCTGGCGCGGCCGCCGGTACCTGCGGATCTCGGTGTCCGGCTGGCTGACGACGGAGGCCGACGTCGACCGCAGCGCCGCGGCGATCCTGCGGCTCGCCGGTCAGTGACCCTCGCGCACCGACAGCGCATCCGTCCGCCAGGCGATCTCCTTCTCCCCGCCGGTCGGCCAGCTCGACGAAAGCCGGCGGCGGACGCTGCCCAGCGCGCCCAGCTCGGCCAGGTCGACGCGGGGGCCCTGCGCGGCCAGCGAGGACACCTCGGCCGTGGTGAGGGGCACGAAGTCGAAGTACTGCGCGTCTTCGCCGCCTTCCCCGTCGACGAACTCGGTGAAGATCGCGGCGAACGACTGGCCGCATTCCGGGCACCGGCGCAGGGAGACGCTGAAATGGGACCGCTCGACCAGGCGATGGGTCTTGTTCAGCCGGGTCGTGCAGAACGCCAGCGCGGTCAGGGCGTCATCGCCGGAGCAGCGGGCGCAGCCGAACTCGGTCATCGGCCGATCATCCCACGCGTGAATCCGGACCGGGCTGCGGAGGTATCGGGAAACCCGCTGTCCACACGATTTCGCTCTGGTCCGCAGTGGTCTGGACCTGTTAGCCTCGGCACGTCCACCCGGCCGGACCGCGAAGGGAAACCCGTGCTCCGCATGAGAAAAAGCATCGCCGCCGCCGCGCTCGCGCTGGCCGGCGCCGCTGTCGTCGCGCCGCCCGCGGACGCCGGGCAGGCGCCGGGCAAGGTGATGGCCTACTTCGCCGACTGGGACGTCTACGCCCGCGGCTACCACGTCAAGGACATCGAGACGTCCGGGTCGGCCGCGAAGCTGACCCACATCAACTACGCCTTCGGCAACGTGACCGGCGGCGGGTGCGCGGTCGGCGACCCGTGGGCCGACCACGACATGCCGTACGACGCCGCCACGAGCGTCAGTGGCCAGGCCGACAGCGGCACCCTGCACGGCAGCTTCAACCAGCTCCTGGAACTCAAGAAGCTGCACCCGAAGCTCAAGGTGCTGTGGTCCTTCGGCGGCTGGACCTGGTCGGCCGGCTTCACCGAGGCGGCGAAGAACCCGGCCGCGTTCGCCGAATCCTGCTTCAACCTCGTCAACGACCCGCGCTGGGCGGGCGTCTTCGACGGCATCGACATCGACTGGGAGTACCCGAACGCCTGCGGCAACACCTGCGACACCAGCGGGCCGACGGCGTTCACCGGGCTGGTCAAGGCGTTGCGCGCGAAGTTCGGGCGCCAGCTGGTCACCGCCGCGATCACCGCGGACGGGTCGAAGGGCGGCAAGATCGACGCCACCGACTACGCCGGGGCGAGCCGCTACCTCGACTGGTACAACGTGATGACCTACGACTACTTCGTCGCGGGGGCCAGTCCGACCGGGCCGACCGCGCCGCACTCGCCGCTGCGCGCCTACCCGGGCCTCCCGACCGCCGGCTTCTACGCCGACGCGGCGATCCAGCGGCTCCGTCACCAGGGCGTGCCGTCGGCGAAGATGCTGCTGGGCCTCGGGTTCTACGGCCGCGGCTGGGACGGCGTGACGCAGAAGCAGCCCGGCGGCACGGCCACCGGCCCGGCGCCCGGCACGTACGAGGCGGGCGTCGAGGACTACAAGGTCCTCAAGACCAAGTGCCCGGCCAACGGCCGGATCGCCGGTACGGCGTACGCGAAGTGCGGCTCGCAGTGGTGGAGCTACGACACACCCGACACGGCGTCGGCGAAGGCCGGTTACGCGAAGTCGCAGGGGCTCGGCGGGGTGTTCGCCTGGGAGCTGTCCGGTGACACCGCGAACGCGGAACTGCTGCGGGCCGTCGCGGGCCGCTGCTGAAAAGCTGGAGGGCCCGGGCGCGAGCGCGCCCGGGCCCTTCGTCCACTTAGGACTGTGCCGGGAACCCGTGCCGCCGGGCCCCGAGCACCACGGCGAGCACCGGCAGCAGGAGCACCAGCAGCGTCCAGGGGAAGGCCGCCGGCCCGGCGGCGCCGAGCAGGAGGCCGCCGGCCACGCCGCCCGCGGCCATCGCCGCGTTCCAGAGCGTGACGAGCATGGCCTGGGCGTTGTCCGCCGCCTCGCCGCCGGCGTTCCCGGCGGCCGTCTGCAGCAGCGTCGGGACGCCACCCCAGCCGAGCCCCCACAGCGCCACGGCCACGTAGACCAGCGCGGTGCTGGCCGCGAACACCGCCAGCAGCGCCGCCGCCACCGCGACCAGCAGCGTGCTCGCCACCATCAGCGTCCGCAGCGCGCGGTCGATCCGGGCGCCGACGAGCCCGATGCCCGCCATCGACGCGACGCCGAACACGAGCAGCACGACGTCCACCGCGTCGCTCAGCCCGGCGGCGGCGAGGAAGGTCGCGATGTACGTGTAGAGCACCGTGTGCGCCAGCACGAACACCAGCGTCACCACCAGCACGGGCACGACACCGGGAACGGTGAGCGTCCGCAGCACCGGGGTCCGGCCGCCGGCCGACCCGGGCTGGTCGGGGACCGCCGTGGCGATCCAGGCGAGCAGCGCGACCGCGATCGCCGACATGACACCGAACGCCGAGCGCCAGCCGAGCAGGCCGCCGAGGAACGTCCCCGCCGGGATGCCGAGCGACAGCGCCAGGGGGATGCCGGCCATCACGATCGCGATGGCCCGGCCCTGGTTGCCCGGGACGAGCCGGCGCGCGTAACCGGCCAGCAGGGCCCAGACGACGCCCGCGGCCACCCCGGCGACGAACCGCGCCACCATCGTCAGCGCGTAGTCCGCCGACAACGTCGTCACGGTGTTGGCCACGGCGAACCCGGCCACGCCGGTCAGCAGCAAGCGTTTGCGGGACCACCTCGCGGTGGCGGCGGAGAGGGGGATCGCGGTGAGCGCGGTGCCGAGCGCGTAGACGGTCACGGCCTGGCCGGCCGCGGCTTCGCCGACGCCGAGACCGGCGCTCATCCCGGGCAGCACCCCGGCCGGCAGCGCCTCGGTGAGCACGGTGACGAACGCGGCGGTGGTCAGGGCGAGGAGGGCGGTCAGTGGCAGCGTGCGGGTGCTGAGGTTCGGCATGCCGCTATGCTCGAACCCTCACACCGGTGTGAAGGTCTACGTGAGGTGGCGCACATGCGGATCGGTGAGCTGTCGGAGCGCACGGGCACGTCCCGCCGCCTGCTCCGGTACTACGAGGAGCAGGGCCTGATCATCGCAGGCCGCGGCCCGAACGGCTACCGCGACTACGACGAGCCGGCGGTCGACCGGGTGATCCAGGTCCGCGGCCTGCTCGACGCCGGGCTGCCGACCCGGATCATCAAGCAGATCCTGCCGTGCCTCGACAAGCCGCGGGCGATCCACTTCCCGGACGCCACCCCGGAGATGATCGCCACCCTGGAAGCCGAACGCGACCGCATGACCCGCCGCGCGGAGTGCCTGCTGCGCAACCGCGACGCGATCGCGGAGTACCTCGACGCGGTCCGCGAGTACGACAGCGCCGTCTGAATTCCTCAGCCGTCGAGCGCGAGGAGGGCCGTCTCCACCTCTCCGGCGTGCGAATCGTCGTGACTCGACCGGTAGAAGTCGAGGGCCTGGTGCAGGACCCGGCGGGCGTCGTCCGTTCGGCCGGCACCCCGGTAGCAGTCGCCGAGGGCGGTGAGGAAAGACGCCTCGCGCCGGATGTTCCCGATCTCGCGCAGGACTTCGACGCACGGCTCCAGCAGCTCGATGGCGGTGGCCCATTCGCCGCTGCGCTGCGCCACGGTGCCCAGGTTGCCGACGGCGTGCGCCTCCCCGGCGATGTCGTGGTGTTCCCGGGCCACGGCGACCGCGCGGCTCAGCCATTTCCGGGCGCTCGGCCGGTCGTCCCACTGGAAGTGGCAGAACCCCATCATGTCCAGGGTCTTCACGTAGAGCCGCGGGTCGTCGGCCGGTTCGATCAGGCCGAGGATGCGCTCGCACTGCGCCAGTTCGGCCCGGTAGTCCGCGGAGTGGTACTCCCACGCGCCGGCGAGGACGTACCGGAGGTGGGCCTCCTGCAGCCGGTCGCCGGACCGCTCGGCCAGCACCAGCGCGGCCGGCAGGGTTTCGAGCGCGGTTTCCGCGTGCCCCGCGAAGATGCTGGCACTGGCGAAGATCCGGTGCGCGATGAGCTGCGCCGGAACGTCGCCGAGGCGTTCGGCCGCGGCGAGCGCCAGCCGGGCGGCGGCCTCGCGCTCGGACAGCAGCCCTTGCCGGGACCGGAATTCGTTCAGCAGCCAGACCTGCTGCCAGACCTCGGTGTGCCACTCCCGGTCCCTCGCCAGCTCGGTGCTCGCGGTCAGGCAGACGTGCTCTTCGGTGAACCAGCGCAGGGCCTCGACGTGGCCGGCGAACCGCAGCGGCTCGACCCCGGGCCGCGGCGAGGCGATCCCGATCGGGCTGCCGAGCGGCTCGAGCTCGTGGTTGGCGTGCCAGGAGGTCTGGAGGTAGAAGTCCGCGACCCGCCGCAGCGCGTCCTCGCGAGCGCTTTCCGGCAGCGTCCGCTCGGCCTCTTCCGACGCGTAGAGCCGGACGAGGTCGTGCATCCGGTACCGGCCGCTCGGCGTCCGCGTCACCAGGTGCGCGTTCTCCAGTGCCCGCAGCACTTTCCGGGTCTCGGTGAGCGGGACGCCGGCCAGCGCGGCCGCGGCCGGCAGGCCGATGTCCGGCCCCGGGGCCAGTGCCAGCAGGCCGAACAACGCCGATGCCTCCGTCGCGAGGTGGCGCAGGGACCAGGAGAACACCGTGCGCAGGCTCAGCCCGGCCTCGCCGGTGTCGAGCCCGTCCAGCCGGGCGCCGTGGTCGCGCAGCTCCTCGGCCAGCAGCGCCAGCGGCAGCTCCGGCGAGGTGACCGCGCGGGCCGCCACGATCCCCAGCGCCAGCGGGAGGCCGGCGCAGAGCCGGACCAGCTCGTCGACGGTGGCGGTCTCGGCGGCGAGCCGGCCGGGGCCGAGGTGCCGTTCCAGCAGTTCCCGCGCCTCCCGCGCGGACAGCACGTCCAGGGAGATCGGCCGGGCGCCGTGCGTCGCGACGAGGCCGCCGAGCCGGTGCCGGCTGGTCACGAGCACCCGGCAGGTCGGGCTGCCGGGCAGCAGCGGGACGACCTGGCCCGTGCCTGCCGCGTTGTCGAGCACGACCAGCATGCGCTTTCCCGCGAGCAGGCTGCGGTAGAGCGCGAGCTGCGCGTCGGGGTCCGGCGGCACCGCGGAACCGTCGACGCCGAGCGCGTGCAGGAATCCGCGCACCGCCACGGAAACCGGCAGCGGCTCGGCGACCGGGTCGAAGCCGCGAAGGTTGACGTAGAGCTGCCCGTCGGGGAACGCGGCGAGCTTCCCGGCCGCCCAGTGCAGCGCCAGCGACGTCTTGCCGATCCCGCCCGCGCCGCCGATGGCCGAGGTCACGGCCGCCCCGTCCAGCTCCGCCAGCAGATCGGCCCGCCCGACGAACGACGCCGGCGCCGCCGGGAGCTGCTGCGGCACCGGCGTGCCGGTCCGCGGCCCCGGATCGCCGTGCAGGATCCGTTCGTGCGCCTGCCGGAGCTCGGCGCCGGGATCGGTGCCGAGCTCCTCGGCGAGCAGCCGGCGCATCCGGTCGAACTCGCGCAGGGCGTCACGTGCGCGGCCGGCGCCGGCCAGCGCGAGCATCAGCCTGCTGCGGACCCGTTCGTCCAGCGGGTGGGCCTCGGCCAGCGCCGTCAGCTCGGGGACCAGCTCGCCGGCCCGGTCGCCGCGGAGCCGGATCTCGGCGAGGTCCAGCTGCGCGCCGAGGCGGCGGCTCTCCAGGCTCCCGCGCAGGGTGGCGAACCACGGCGTGTCGAGGCCGGGGAACGGCTCGCCCGCCCACAGCGCCAGGGCCCGGTCCAGCAGGACGGCCTTCTCGCGGTCGTCGCCGGTGGCCGCGGCCTCGCCGAGCAGCCGCAGGAAGACGTGGAGGTCGACCGCGCCGGGGTCGGCCGTGAGCAGGTAGCCGCCGGACCGCTGGACGACGGTGGTCTCGCCGAGGGCCGTCCGCAGCCGGGAGACGTAGCTGTACAGCGCGTTGCGGGGGTTGACGGGCAGCTGCTCGCCCCAGATCCGTTCGGCCAGGACGTCCGCGGGCACGACCTTGTTCAGGTCCGTCAGCAGCGCGACGAGCAGGCCACGCAGGCGGGGGCGGCGGATCTCCGCCGGGTGCTCGCCGACGCGGGCCTCGAGTTCGCCCAGCAGCCTGAACCGCACCGCGCCGTCCGCCTCCCCGTGCCCGCCCGGCCGCCCACTGTAACGGATGGCCGGAAAGGCGCGGGAAAGCTTCGCGCAAGGCCGGTCCGGCATCGTTCACGGAGTCGGCGCGGTGCCGCCACGAATCGTCGAGGGGGCGGTTCGTGGCCGGTGCCGCGACCGCGTGCCGGATCGCTTTCCCTGCCACGGCCGCCACCCCGAGGCGGCTCCCGGGCGGTCCGGCCGGTGGTGGGGCGGTCCGGCTCTCTCGAACGGCCGGGCCGTCCCGTCACCTCACCAGCGGCGCGACGGGTCGATCACGTGGACGGCCGCTTCCTCCGCCGAAGCCGCGCCGCCGTCGAGGCCGGCGTCCGAGGCGTACAGCTCTTCGTCGGTGTCCTCGCCGAACCCTTCGTCCGACGCGACCAGGCGGCCCGCGCGCACGTCGCCGACCTCGTCGTCGATCAGTTCGCCGTCGGTGTCTTCGGTGTCGCCCAGACCGTCGTCGTCGAGGTCGTCGGCCAGGTCGGGGACCTCACGGGCGAGCCGGCCCGCCCAGCTTTCGCCCTCGGCGGTCTCGCGGGCGGTGGTGCCCCAGCCCTCGGTCGCCTGCGCGCGTTCCGGTGGTGAATAACCCTCCGCCAGTTCGTCGCGGTCGTCCAAAGTGTCCTCGGGGTCGAGGATGCCGTTGTCGGCGTTGTCTTCGATGTCGTCGTCCACGACCACCATCTTCGCGCAGGCTCTATGGCGTTTCCCAGTCCGGGTGATATGACCGTGCTCAGTCGGGGCTCCGCCCGGCACGGTGAAAGGTGATCCCTCATGCCGATGAGACGCAGGGTGCTGGCCGCTGGCCTGGCCGGGGTGTTCGGTACCGCGCTGTCCGGGCGGGCGGCGCAGGCGGCCCCGGTGACCCCGCCGGTGCGGCTCGACCAGCTGAACCTGGTGAACCTGTCGCACGTCAACGACCCCGCCACGACCAACGTCTTCCCCGGCGACCCGGCCTTCGAGCTGGAGACCATCGCCACCATCCCGCAGGACGGCTACTACCTGCAGTTCGTCCGCGAAGGCGAGCACACCGGGACGCACTGGGGCGCGCCCGGCCACTTCAACACCGGCGAGCCGCTGGCCGACGACATGGAGCCGGCGGATTTGTTCCGCCCCGCGGTGAAGATCGACGTGCGCGCGAAGGCCGCGGCCAACCCCGACTACGCCGTCACGATCGACGACCTCAAGGCGTGGGAGAAGCGCTACGGGCGGATCCCCGACGAGTCCGTCGTGGTGCTGTGGACCGGCTGGGACGCGAAGTGGGGCACCCCGGCGTACCCGAACACGGACGCCGACGGCGTGCTGCACCAGCCCGGATTCTCCATCCCGGCGGTCCGGTGGCTGATCGACACCGGGCGCCTCGGCCGCCGCGGCGGCACGGGCACCGACACGTTCAGCCCGGACGTCGGCACGGACGAGACGTACACGGTGTCCAAGTTGGTCTACCGCCGCCACCGGATCAGCCTGGAGATCCTGGCGAACCTCAAGAACCTGCCGACGACCGGCGCCTGGGTACTGGCGGGCGGCCCGATCAACCGCCGCGGCGCGGGCTCGACGGCGACCGTCTTCGGCGTCCTGCCGCCGGGCGTGACACCTGCCTGAGCACGTCGCGAATGACTCATTCGGGACCTCCGACGTCCCGAATGAGTCATTCGCGACAGCGGCACCGGGGTCAACCGGCGGACAGGGTCGAGAGGCGGAGTGACGAGAGCGCGGCCGGGTGGCCGAACCGGTAGCCCTGGGCGGTGGTGCAGCCCGCCCGGGTGACCAGTTCGGCCTGCTCGGCCGTCTCGATGCCCTCCGCCACCACCGCCACGTCGAGGTCGGCGCACAGCCCGACCAGGGAGCGGCACAGCGCCGCGTCGCGGTCCGGGCGGACGCCGGTCGTCAGCGCGCGGTCCAGCTTGATCAGGTCGACCGGGAGCGCGTGCAGGACCGTCAGCGAGCTGTACCCGGCGCCGAAGTCGTCGAGCGCCACCCGCACGCCGAGGTCCTGCAGGCGGCGGATCGCCGCGGCGCCCGCGGCCAGGTCCGGCACCGGCACCGTCTCGGTGATCTCGACGATCAGGCGTTCGGCCGGCAGGCCGTACCGGGCCAGCGCGGCCCCGACGCTCTCCTCGAGCGAGGCGGCGCCGAGGCGGCTCGCGCACACGTTCACGTGCACCGTGAGGTCGATCCCGGCCGCGGTGACCTCCCGGCAGGCCAGGTCCAGCACCAGCGCGTCCAGCTCCGCGCCGAGGCCGGCGCCTTCGGCGGCGCGGACGAACGTCTCCGGCGACACCGCGGTGCCGTCCCGCGCGGTCCAGCGGGCCAGCGCCTCGACCGCCACCGGCGTCTCGTCGGCCAGCCGGACGATCGGCTGGAACACCAGGGCGAACCCCTCCGGCAGGCCGCCGTCCGCGCGGCGCAGGGCCGACGGGAAGTCCGGCGGCCCGTCCGGCGACGGGTGGTAGACGACCGTGGTGTCCTTGCCGAGCCGCTTGCCCGCGTACATCGACGTGTCCGCGCGGCCCAGCAGCACGTCCGAGGTGACCAGCGGCTCGGCCGGGTCCGGCACGACCAGTCCCATGCTCGCGCGGACCGGGACCAGCGTCCCGTGCACCGCGAACGGCCGCCGCAGCGCGCTCTGGATCCGGTCGGCGACCGCCTGCGGCGCGTCGACCTCGCCTTCCAGCAGGATCGCGAACTCGTCGCCGCCCAGCCGTGCGACGGTGTCGCCCGCGCGCACGCAGCTCAGCAGCCGCTGGGCGACGGCGTGCAGCAGGACGTCGCCGCCCGCGTGCCCGAACCGGTCGTTGACCTCCTTGAAGTCGTCCAGGTCGACGAAGATCAGCACGAGCGGCGGCCGGTCGGTCGCCTCGACGGCCCGGTCCAGCCGGTCGGCGAACAGCGCGCGGTTGGCCAGCCCGGTCAGCGGGTCGTGGTAGGCCTGGTGGGTCAGCTGCTGCTGGCCCTCGTACACCCGGCGCAGCAGCAACCGGTTGTCCAGCAGCGAAAGCAGCTGCCGGGCCAGCACCAGGAACACCACGAGCGCGCCGACGAACACCTCGACACCGTCCGGGCCGGCCCCGGCCACGATCTGCACGGTGATCAGCAGCGCGACGGCGATGACCGGCACGTACGGCAGCGCCAGCTGCCACCAGTCGACCCCGACCGGCTGGCCCGCGTCGTCGCGCCGCCGCGTGCCGGGGGTGACCAGCAGCGCGTAGGCGATGAACAGCGGGCCGAGCACGAACCCGCCGTCCGACCACGGCTTCATGCTCTCCGCGCCGATGCTGACGAGGTAGGCGAAGACGCTGTCCGAGCAGGCCAGCGCGACGATCCCGACCGCGGCCAGCAGCAGGTTCGCGCGGTAGGGCCGGTCCACCCGGTCGAACACGACCAGCAGCACGGCGACGACCACGATCACCAGGTCCGACAGCGGGTAGGCGATGGCGACGGCCCAGGTCAGCGCGGCCGGCCCGGTGGCCCGGACCAGCTGCCCGAGCGCCGCGGTCCAGGTGAGGATGAACAGCGATCCGGTGACCACCAGTCCGTCCAGGACCACCGCGACGCCGAAGTGCGCCGTCCACTGCGCGGGCTGCCAGCGTTCGCGGTCGGGCCGGACCCGCGCCCGGGCGAGGACGAAGAGGGCGGCGAGCGCGAACACCGGGAAGCTCAGGTAGCCGACGTCGGCCAGCGACGGCGAAGGCAGCCCGCGCCCGTCGACCAGCTGGTACCACGACCAGGCGCACTGGCCGAGCGACCAGCCGGCCATGCCGGTCGCGACTAGCACGCGCCACCAGCGCTGGTGCCCGCGGACGCGGCGGGCGGCCACCACCCCGCAGACGGCCGCGCCGATCCCGGCGGCGAGCTGCATGGAGTCGTCGACCCAGAGGGCGAAGGTGTCGCCCCAGAACGCGAAGCCGTTGACCACGACCAGGGTCGCCGCGACGAGGACGAGCAGGATGGCCACTGGGTACCGTCGCACTGTCATGGCACCTCACGCGGTCACGCACGCCGGTCGGACCGGCAAACACTACACCGGGCGTGATCACGCACAAGCGCACCGCACCGGCTGTCACGGACGGCCGCGCCGGTTCGTCATGCGAGCGGGGAAAGCCTGAGGAGAAGGAGACCACGGGGTGACCGTGATCGGGCCGGAGCGGCAGCAGCTGATCGGGCTCGCCTACCGGCTGCTGGGCTCGGTGAGCGACGCCGAAGACGTCGTCCAGGAGGCGTACGGCCGCTGGTACGCGCTGACCGGGCCGCAGCGGGAGGCGATCGAGTCGCCGGCGGCGTGGCTGACGACGGTGGCCGGCCGCATCTGCCTCGACCTGCTCGGCTCAGCCCGGGTGCGGCGGGAGCGGTACGTGGGCGAGTGGCTGCCCGAGCCGGTGCCGGCGGGCCGGCTCGCCGATCCGGCCGACCGCGTCACGCGGGACGAGTCGGTCACGATGGCGTTCCTGGTCGTGCTGGACGCGATGACGCCGGCCGAGCGGGTGGCGTTCGTCCTGCACGACGTCTTCGGCTACCCGTTCGCCGAGGTGGCCACGGTCCTCGGCCGGACACCGGCGGCCTGCCGCCAGCTGGCCGGTTCCGCGCGGCGCCGGATCGGCCCGGCCCGGGCCACGGAGCCCGCGCCCGCCCGCGCGGACGTCGTCCGGGCCTTCAAGCGGGCGTGGGAGGCGAAGGACATCCGGGGGCTGGTCGGCCTCCTCGACCCGGGAGCGACGGCCGTCGCCGACGGCGGTGGCCTGGCGAGCGCGGTCCGCCACCCGGTCGTGGGCGGCGAGGAGGTGGCGCGGTACGCCGTGGGCCTGATCAGCCGGATCGGGGCGCTGGCCATCGAGGAGACCGAGGTCAACGGGGAGCCCGGCCTGATCGCGCGACGGGACGGTACCGTCGCGGCCGTCGTGGCGTTCGACGTGGCGGGCGGGGTGGTCCGGCGGATCTGGGCGGTGCGGAACCCGGAGAAGCTCCGCCTCTGGCAGAACTAGCGGAGGGTCGCGATCCCGGCCAGGAAGATGTCGATGCCGGCGAGGAACTGCTCGCGGTCGTCGTGGTCGCGCAGCTGCGCCGCCGCCCGGTGCACGAAGGGGTAGCGCTCGGGATCCAGCCGTTCCCACTGGCCGGCGATGGCGCCGAGGAACGCTTCGCGGTCGGGCTCGGCGGAGAGGCGCGCGTTGGCGGCGTTCTGCCCGGCGACGCCGAGGACGTAGTTCACCAGCGCGCCCGCGGCGTCGAACAGCGCTCGCCCGGGCACGCCGAGCGCGGTGAGCAGCCCGCCGATGCGCTCGTAGATCTCCAGCAGTGCGGGCCGCCACGGCTCCCGCGCGAGCTGGGCGCCGACCCAGGGGTGCTCGTCGATCGCGTCGAACAAGCCGAGTGCCACGGTCCGCAGCGCTTCCCGCGGGGAAGCGCCGGGCACGGCGCCGGTGACGACCCGGCCGATGACGGTGTCGGTCGCCGCCGCGAGCAGGTCGCTCTTGTTCGCGACGCGGTGGTAGATCGCCCCGTAACCGGTGCTCAGGCGGGTCGTCAGCGCGCGGAACGTCAGCGCGGTCTCGCCGCCTTCGTCGAGCAGTTCGGTCGCCGCCGCGACGATCACGTCCTTGGACAGCTCGTCGGTGCGCCGGGTCCGGTTCGCCATGCGTGCAGTATCGCACGTTTGGATCGGCGATCCAAAGTCGTGCTACGGTGACTTTGGATCGACAATCCAAACTCTTCGGGAGGAACCATGACGACCTCGGTCACGATCATCGGCGCCGGTCTCGGTGGCCTCGTGCTGGCCCGCGTCCTGCACGTCCACGGCATCGCCGCCACCGTTTACGAGGCGGAGTCCGCGCCGGACGCCCGCCGCCAGGGCGGGCTGCTCGACATCCACCCCGGGAACGGCCAGCGCGCGCTCGAGGCGGCCGGCCTGACCGCGGGGTTCCGCGAACTGATCCTCGCGGGCCGCGAGTCCTACCGGGTCCTCGACCGGACCGGGGCCGTGCTGCTCGACCTGCCCGACGACGGCACCGGCGAACGGCCGGAGGTCCCGCGCGGCGACCTGCGGCAGCTGCTGCTGGACTCGCTGCCGCCCGGCACCGTCCGGTGGGGGCACAAGGTCACCGCGGTGCGGCCGCTCGGGGACGGCGGCCACGAGGTGAGCTTCGCCGGCGGCACCACCGTCGTCACCCGCCTGCTCGTCGGCGCGGACGGCGCCTGGTCACGGGTGCGCCCGCTGCTGTCCGGCGCCACGCCCGAGTACGTCGGCGTCTCGGTCGTCGAGACGTTCCTGTTCGACGGCGACACCCGGCACCCGGCGGTCGCGAAGGCGGTCGGCGCCGGATCGATGTACGCGCTGGCGCCGGGCAAGGGGATCATCGCGCACCGGGAGGGCGGCGGGACGCTGCACACCTACGCGCAGCTGGTGAAGCCGCAGGACTGGCTCGCCGATCTCGGTCCCGCGGAGGTGATCGCGGGCGTGCTCGAGGAGTTCGGCGGCTGGGCGCCCGAGCTCACCACGCTGATCTCCGGCAGCGACGTCCCGCCGGTCCTGCGCCGGCTCTGCACGCTGCCCGCCGGGCACCGCTGGGACCGCGTGCCGGGGGTGACGCTGCTCGGCGACGCCGCCCACCTGATGCCGCCGAACGGCGAAGGCGCCAACTTGGCCATGCTGGACGGCGCGGAACTGGGCGAGGCGATCGCCGCGCACCCGGACGACGCCGAGGCGGCGCTGGCGGAGTACGAACAGCGCCTGTTCCCGCGCGTGGCCGCGGAGATGGCGGACGACGATCTGTACGACGTCATGTTCGGGCCGGACGCGCCGGGCAGCCTGGTCGCCATGCTGACGGCCTAGGAGCTGTCCTGTAAGTCATCGGAGCCAGAGGACGATGGCGGCGATGGTGAGTTCGGCCTGGTAGTAGGCGGCGCGTTTGGCGTAGCGGGTGGC
>NZ_JNYY01000025.1 GCF_000716785.1 Amycolatopsis vancoresmycina | reverse complement strand
GCGGGCGGGTGATTTGTTCGCGGATGCGGCGAAGGCGTTGAAGAACATCAAGCCGGGTAAGGCTGCGCCGCCGCCGAAGCACGCCGACATCAAGAGCGGTCCCAAGGACATCGGCGGGCCGAACGGCAAGGGCGGCCCGGACGCACCCCCGCCGAAGACCGACGGCACGACACCGTCGGGGGCGAAGGGGGACGGCACCACCCCGTCGGGCGCGAAGGGCGACCCGCCGCCGAAAACCGACCCGCCACCGGCCTCGAAGGGCCCCGACGACCCCCCGAAGAGCCCGGACCCGGCACCCGGCGGCGGCTCGACCACGCCGTCGGGGACGGGCAAGGGCGACGGCGGCAAGGGCTCCGGCTCGTCGAACAAGCCGGACAACCCGCGCGACCGCGGCGTCGGCCCGGACGACCGCGTCTGCAAGTCCGACCCGGTCGACGTCGGATGCGGCGACGTCATCCTGGAACAGCGCGACCTCGAGCTGCCGGACCCGCTGCCGCTCGTGCTCGACCGCACGCACATCTCGTCCTACCGGGCCGGGCAGTGGTTCGGTCCCATGTGGACGTCCACTGTGGACCAGCGGCTGGAGCTGGACGACGAGCACGTCTGCTACTTCTCCGCCGACGGCCTGATCCTGGTGTACCCGCACGCGGAGACCGGTGTCCCGGTGCTGCCGCTGGAAGGCCCGCGGCGGCCGCTGACCCGCAGGGCGACCGGTTACACGCTGCACGACCCGCTGGCGCGGCGCACGCTCACCTTCGCGCCGCTGCCCGGCCGCGGTGCCGCGCTGCAGCCGCTGGTCCGCCTCGAAGACGCCACCGGCGCCGTGATCGAGTGCGCCTACACGCCGTCGGGCGCGCCCTCGCGCCTGACGCACTCCGCCGGCTACGAGGTGGCCCTCACCACCGACCGCGGCCGCGTGGTGGCGGTGGACGTCGTCGACGGCGAGACCGGCTACCGCGTCCGCACCACCCGCTACGACTACGACGCGCGCGGGCGGCTGGCCGCGGTGGCCGACTCGTCCGAGACACCCGTCCGGTTCGAGTACGACGACGCCGGCCGGGTCACCGGCTGGCACGACCGCAACGGCGTCTGGTACCGGTACGTCTACGACGACAGCGGGCGGTGCGTGGTCACCGTCGGCGACGGCGGCTTCCTCGACGGCCGGTTCGCCTACGACCCCGCGCAGCGCGTCACGCGGTTCACGAACTCACTGGGCCACACCAGCGAACACCACTTCAACGAGCTGGGCCAGCTCGTGCGCGACGTCGACCCGCTCGGCGCGGTCACCGCCTACATCTGGGACCGCTACGACCGGCTGCAGAGCCGGACCGGCCCGCTCGGCCACACGACGCTGTTCGAGCACGACGAAACCGGCGAGCTGCGGGCGGTCGTGCGGCCGGACGGCAGCCGCGTCGCCGTCACCCGCCACCTCGACGGCGCTCTCGACATCGCGGTCGAGGCCGCCGGCCGCGTCTGGCGGCGGCACTACCCGGCCGGCACCGCGCCCGACCCGTACACCACGCTGCCCGGCATCGCCGACGGCTCGGACGGGACGGCGCCGGACGGCGAGGAGCCCGGCACCGCGGCGGCCACCGCCGCCGAGGTGCGCGAGCGCGGGGACGGCACCGACCTGTTCGGCCGCCCGAAGGCGGTCGTCGACGCCGCGGGCGGCCGGTCCGCGCTGCGCTGGAGCGTCGAAGGCAAGCTGCTGGCCCGGACCGCGCCGTCGGGCACGCAGGAGGTGTGGCGCTACGACCGGCAGGGCAACGAACTCGGCCACACCGGCCTGCTCGGCCAGGCCGAAACCCGCGAGTACGGCCCGTTCGACCTGCCGACCGCGGTCACCGACCCGACCGGCGCGCGCACGACCTACGGCTACGACACCGAGCTGCGCCTGGTCTCGGTGACCAACCCGGCCGGGCTGACCTGGCACTACACCTACGACCCGGCCGGGCGCCTGGCCGCGGAGTCCGACTTCGACGGCCGGGTGACCCGGTACGCGTACGACGCCGCCGGCCGGCTCGTGCACTCCGAGTCCGGTGGCCTGGTCGTCGAGTACGGCTACGACGTGCTCGGCAACGTCGTCTCCCGCCGCACGGCCGACGAGCTCACCACGTTCGCGCACGACCCGGTCGGGCGGCTCGCCGGTGCGGCGAACGCCGAGTCGCGTGTGGACATCGAGCGCGACGACACCGGCCGCGTCGTCGCCCACACCGTCGACGGCCGGACGGTTTCGTTCGGCTACGACGACGAAAACCACCTCGTGCACCGCCGCACACCGTCCGGAGTGGACAGTGTGTGGCGGTTCGCCCCGGACGGCGTCCCGGTCGCGCTGGAGACCGCCGGCCAGTCGATCCGCTTCGGCCACGACGGCGGCGCGGAAACCCGGCGCGTGTTCGGGGACGTCGTGCTCGAACAGGCCTACGCGGGGGAGCGGCTCACCGGGCAGGCCGTCACGGTCGCCGGGCGGCGGGTGCACACCCGCGGCTACGAGTACCGGCCCGACGGCGAGCTCGCCGGCGTCGACGACGACGCGACCGGCCCGGTGCGCTACCAGCTCGACGCCGCCGGCCGCGTCACCGCGGTCACCGGCCCGGACCGCGCCGAGCAGTACCGCTACGACGGCGCGGGCAACATCACCGGCACGGCACGGGAACGCCGTTTCTACACCGGGACCCGGCTCACCGGCTCCGACACCGTGGCCTACGAGTACGACGCCCACGGCAGGCTCGTGTCCCGCCGGGACGCCACGGGCGCCCGCTGGCAGTACACGTGGAACGCCCTCGGCCGGCTCACCGGCGTCGTCACGCCGGACGGCAGCCACTGGCGCTACCGGTACGACCCGCTGGGCCGGCGCACCGCGAAGCAGCGGCTGGTGCGCGGCCAGGGCGGTGCCCCGGTGGTGGCCGAGCAGGTGCTCTTCACCTGGGACGGCACCACCCTCGTCGAGGAGCAGGCCGGCCGGCGGGTTACCACCTGGGAGTACCACCCGGACGACGGCAGGCCCCTCGCGCAGCTGGCCGCCGGGCGGCTGGCCACCGTCGTCACCGACCAGGTGGGCACGCCGATCGAGCTCGTCGACGCGGCCGGCGCCCTGCTGTGGCGCGGGCAGGCGGACCTGTGGGGCAACGACACCGCGGACCCCGGCGGCACGCCGCTGCGGTTCCCGGGCCAGTACCGCGACGCCGAAACCGGCCTGCACTACAACGTCTACCGCTACTACGACCCGGCGACCGGGCGCTACCTCAGCCCGGACCCGCTGGGCCTCGACCCGGCGCCGAACCCGGTCGCGTACGTGGCGAACCCGCTCGTCGCGGCCGACCCGCTCGGCCTGGCGCCGACGGTGTCGCCGTGCGGGAAGGTCCGGGACGACGGGCCGCCGAAGCGCAAGCGCTCCGAGGACGACTCGACGAACGCGTCCGGCTCCGGCTCGAACAAGAAGCCCAACACCGGCAAGGACTACAAGCCAGGGGACATCGTCAACGACGATCTCAAGGACCCGGCGATCGACAAGTACAAGAACTTCCCGAAGGACGACCCGGACAACCCGCTCGGCAAGCGCCTCAAGGACGACGAGGGCAAGACGAAGGTCAAGCGGTCCGAGGACGTCGGCGAAGCCGGCGCCCACGACTACCTGAAGAAGGTCACCGGCAAGGACGACCTGGACATGATCACGCCGTCGAAGACCAACCCGCTGGAGAAGGGCAAGTACGGCACCAAACCGGGAGAGCCGTGGCCGAACGCGGTCGCCTTCAACGGCAACAACGTCGCCGACGTCGCCTACTGGGACGGCAAGACCCTGCACGTCGTCGAGGCGAAGGGCAACGGCTCGACGCTGACCGGCGGCCCGATGCACGGCCGCGTGCAGAAGTTCGACCCGGACACCGGCGCCCCGGTGCCGCCCGCGAACCGGCCCAACGAGCACCGGATGGACCAGGGCAGCACGGAGTACCTCAAGGACGTCGCCGCGAACATGAAGAACAGCAAGCCGGAGAACCGGACCTACGACGGCCGCGGCGAGGTCGGCGAGTCGATCTGGAACGCCATCCACAACGGCCATCCGCCGGTGAAGTACGTTCCGGTCAACACGACCGTCGGCCCGGACGGCAAGGCGGTCGTCAAGGTGACACCCGGGTACGGGGAGTAGGGCATGAGCTACGCACTGGTCTTCCGCGCGATGTCGGCCGACGAGTTCTTGGCGCGGGTGGCCGCCGACCCGGTGGTCACGGCGTTCCGCGACGCGGGCGGCGGCGAGCCCACGCCCGAGGTGGCGGACGCGGTCGCCCGCACGGCGCTGGCCATGGGCGAGGAGGTGGGCCGCACCGGCCACACCTCCGCGGGCGGCGACTGGTTCCGCGAGGAGGTGTTCGACGGCGTCCTCGCCGATCTGCTGGGCGCCGACGTGGCCGACCACCTGCTGTCGCGGAACCTCGAAGGCATCGTCTGGTACGAGTACCCGATGGTCGGCTACGTGCTCGCCGGCGAGCTCGAGGAGGCCCTCGCGAAGGCGGGCGACGAGCGGCCCGGCGACCTGGACGAGGACGACGCCGAGGTGGTCGACGCCGTGCTCGCCGCCCTGCACAAGGTGGCCGCCGCCGGGCAGGACGTCGTCACGGTGTACGCCTGAGCGGCCCGTTCGGGGACTCGACAGGGCGCTTCCCGGGGACGACACTGGGCCGATGACCGGCCTGATCACCGGAAGCCGTGTCCGGCTGCGGCCTGCCGCCGCCCCGGACGCCGCCCGGTTCGAGGAGATCCTGTCGCACCCCGAAGTCGCCCGCTGGTGGGCCGACGCCGAGGAGCCGGTGGCCGCCCAGGTGTCCTACCTGCTGGACCCCGACGAAGGCACCACGACCTACGCCATCGAACACGACGACGTCGTGATCGGCATCGAGCTCGCCTTCGAGGAGGCCGACCCGCAGTACCGCCACGCCGGGATCGACATCGCGGTCCACCCGGACTTCCAGGGCCGCGGCCTCGGTTCGGACGCCATCCGCACGCTGGCCGAGCACCTGTTCACGGTGCGGGGGCACCACCGGCTGGTGATCGACCCGGCGGCGGGCAACGAGGCGGCGATCCGGCTCTACTCCTCGCTCGGCTTCCGGCCGGTCGGCACGATGCGGTCCTACGAGCGCGGCCCGGACGGCAGCTGGCACGACGGGCTGCTGATGGACCTGCTCGTGGACGACCTGGTACCGGCCGCGGCCCTAGCCGGCTCGTGAGCGGCCGCGCGGTCGCGGCCCGGCCCTTGCGGCGGGTCGCCGTGGCGAGCGCGGTGGGGACCACCATCGAGTGGTACGACTACTTCATCTACAGCACGGCGACGGCTCTCGTGTTCGGCAAGCTGTTCTTCACGACGCTGTCGCCGGCTTCCGGCACCCTCGCCGCCTTCGCGACGCTCGGGGTCGGGTTCCTGGCCCGCCCGGTCGGCGGGATCCTCTGGGGGCACTTCGGCGACCGCGTCGGCCGCAAGGCGATGCTGGTGCTGTCGCTGCTGCTGATGGGCTTCGCGACCGTCGGCGTCGGGCTGCTGCCGACGTACTCCGCGATCGGCGTCTGGGCGCCGATCCTGCTGCTGGTCCTGCGGCTGCTGCAGGGGCTGAGCGCGGGCGGCGAATGGGGCGGGGCGGCGCTGATGGCGGTCGAGCACGCGCCCGAGGGCCGTCGCGGCCGGTACGGCGCGTTCTCGCAGATCGGTGTCCCGGCCGGGCTCATCCTGGCGCAGCTGATGTTCTTCGTCCTCGGCCGGACGCTGACCGACGCGCAGTTCGCCGCGTGGGGGTGGCGGGTGCCGTTCCTGGCGAGCATCGTGCTGGTCGCGGTCGGCCTGGTGATCCGGCTGCGGATCGAGGAAAGCCCGGTGTTCTCGCGGTTGCGGGAGACCGGGGAACGCAGCAGCCGTCCGATGGCCGAGGTGCTGCGCGAGCGGCCGCGGGCGCTGCTGGTGGCGTCCGGCAGCTTCATCGCGAACACCGCGATCGGCTACATCTTCCTGGCGTACCTGCTCTCCTACGGCACTTCGGTGCTCAAGATCAACCGCACCACGCTGCTGGTGGTCGTGATCGTCGGCAGCGTGACCTGGCTGGTCAGCATCCTCGTCACGGCGGCCTGGTCGGACCGCGTCGGCCGGAAACCGGTGTACCTGGCCGGATCGGTGCTCCTGGTGGTCTGGCCGATCCCGTTCTTCCTGCTCGTCGACACCAAGGCGACGGCGTGGCTGATCGTGGCGGTGATCGTGCTCAACGTCGGCCTCGGCGCCACCTACGGGCCGCAGTCGGCGTTGTTCGCGGAGCTGTTCGAGCCGCGCTACCGCTACAGCGGGGCGTCGTTCTCCTACGCCGTGGGTGCGGTGCTGGGCGGCGCTTTCGCGCCGTCGATCGCGGTGTCGCTGCAGGCCGCCACCGGCACCTCGTTTTCGGTGTCGCTCTACCTGGTGGGGGTGGCGGTGATCAGCCTGGTCGCGGTGCTGTTCATCCCGCGGGATCAGAGCCGGTCGAGCCGGACGGCGGCGGCCATCCGCTCGTAGCCGGCGTCGCCCGGGTGCAGGTGGTCGCCGGAGTCGTAGGCGGGCAGCATCCGGAGCGGGTCGGCTGGGTCGCGGACCGCGGCGTCGAAGTCGACGACGCCGTCGAAGACCCCGCCGGTGCGGATGAACGCGTTCACCGCCTGGCGGGTCGCTTCGAGGGTGTCGTCGTAGACGCGCCAGCCCTTGAACGGCGTCAGCGTGCCGCCGAGGACCCGGATGCCGCGCGCGTGCGCCTGCGCGACCAGCTGGCGGTAGGCCGACGTGATCGCGGCCGGGTCGGTCTGGTGCGGGTCCTGCTGGATGTCGTTGATGCCCTCCAGCACGATCAGCGTCCGCACGCCGCCGACGCTCAGCACGTCGCGGTCGAAGCGGGAGAGCGCGTTCTGGCCGGCGCCGGAGCCAGGCACGTCGAGCAGCAGCCGGTTGGCGCTGATGCCCGCGTTGAGCACGCCGTAGCGGCCGTGCAGCCGGTCGGCGAGGTAGTCCGGCCAGCGGTGGTTGGCCCCGGTGGCCGAGCCGACACCGTCGGTGATCGAGTCGCCGAGCGTGACGATCGAAGCCTCGGCGCCGCCCTGGACGTCGACGCCGGAAACGTAGTGCCACACCGACGTCTGCTCGGTGTAGGGCGCGCCGGACTCGCTGGCGGCGAAGTCGCCGGTGCGCGTGAAGTACGACGTCTGCGCCGCGGCCGGGTGGTAGGTCACCGGCCCGGACTTCTCGGGCACGTACGTCGTCACGAGCAGGTTCGTGTCGGCGGGGATCCGGACGTTCACCGGATCGCTGAGCGCTTCGGCGCCGGCGGGCACGACGACGGCCGGCGCGCCGCCGAAGGTCAGCGACCGCAGGGTGCCCGGCACGGCGTCCGGGCCGGTGCCCTGGACGGCGACGGTGACGTGCCCGAAGGTCAGGGGAGTGGCACCGAAGGCGTTCGACAGGTGGACGCGGGCGCGGCCGCCGCCGGCACTGGTGTGCACGACGTTGCGGATCGAGTAGCCGGGGTAGCCGTCCGGCGTGTTCGGGACGGCGGCCGCGGGCGCCGCCGCCCACGTGCCGACCCAGCCGCCCACCGCGTGCTGGGCGAGGACCGGGACAGCGCTTTCGGGGTTCGCGCTCCCGGACGCCGTGAGGAGTCCGAGACCCGCCAGGACGGCCGCGCTCACGGCCACGAAACGTCGCATGCCCCCACCGTCGCGCGCCGGTCCGCGGGGCGGCGACCGCTGATCAGGTGAGGGCACCGGACAAGATCCGCGACAGCCGCCCGCCGGGGGTCGCGAATGACTCATTCGGGACCTCCGACGTCCCGAATGAGTCATTCGCGACATCGTGGGGAGCCGGGAAAGGGGCGGGCCCGTCCGGGATTCTGGGGATGCCGGACGGGCCCGCGCGAGGTGGCCGTTGCCGCGACGGCCGCTCGCCGGGGTACCCGGTCCCGATCGGGCGGAGGCTGGCCCGGATCGTTGCGTCGTGGCGACCCCGGAGGGCGTGTGCGAGACGCCCTCACCCCAAGCACGGCCCGCGGCCCGTCCCGGTTCAGCCCGGCCCGCAGGTTTCTCACCCCCGTTTTCCGAGCGCAGCCCTCGTGAGTGGGAAACAGTGTTCTAACACTGTTTCCCACTCACGAGGGCTGCGGGAGGGCTCAGGCTGCGGCGGCGGTCGTGCCCTGGGCCAGGGCGCGGTGGCCGGCCTCGGTGAGTTCGGCCGGTGCCCACTGGCCGGGCGCGACGAGCCGGGTCGGCCGGACCAGGCCGGCGTGGGCGAGGTCGTGGGCGGTGTTCTGGTCGCAGCAGGACAAGCCGTCGACGCGGAGATCGGGTTCGCAGCTGCAGCGGAGCTCGGCACGGCCTTCGGCGACCGCCTTGAGCATGGCGATCGCGCGGCGGCTCAGCGCGTTCGGGTGGGTGGACATCGGTCTGGCCTTTCGGTGCGGCTGGTTCGGCGCGAGTGCTGCAGCTCGTTACCCAGTGATACGCGGCGAACACGAGGCCGGTTCACTTCGATCGGTCCGGTTGGCCCCTTGACACGAGGGAAGCCACCAAGCAGGCTCATTCATCGGATGAATCAGCTTCGCCAGCGGCAGATGGGTCTCATGGGGCCGAACTCTGCCGTCATTCCGCCGTAGTCATCCGATCCCTGGAGGCTCAGTGCCGACCTTCCCCCGCCGTCAAGCCCTCGGTATCGCCCTGGGAGGGGCCGTCGCGCTCAGCGCGGCCGGCCGCACGCCCGCCGGTGCCGGCGTGCCCGTGGACGCCGCCCCCGACCGCGCCGACACCCCGATCGTCCCGCCGCCGCCACCCGTGCTCGTCGCCCTCGACACCTGGTTCACCAACGACGGCATCGACAGCGCGTCGGCCACCGGCGGCGACTTCGACGGCTCCGGCTACACGTTCCCGGCCGAACACGTGCCGGCCGGGCAGACCGTCACCGCGGGCGGTGTCCCGTTCAAGCTCGGCTCCGCGGCCGCCGGCGCCAAGAACAACGTCGCCGCCACCGGGCAGCGGATCGACCTGCCGAAGGGCCGCTACTTCGTCGCCTACTTCCTGGTCGCCGCCAGCTACGGGGCCACCGGCGGCCCGGCCACCGTGCACTACGCCGACGGCAGCACGAGCACCGGTTCGCTGTCCGGCCCGGACTGGTACACCGGCAGCGGCGCGCTCGTCTCGCCGTTCCGCTACGCACCCGGCGGCGTCGTCGACGACAACCCGGTTTCCCTGGCCACCGGCCAGGTCTGGCTCGACCCGGCGCGCGAAGCCGTCGCGCTGACCCTGCCGGTGACGGCGAACCCGGCGCCGAACGTCGCCAGCCTGCACGTCTTCGCGCTCACCCTGCAGCCGGTCGCCGTGGGCCGCTCGGCGCTGGTCCTCGACGGCCGCTCGACGGCGAACCTGCTGACCGACGGCGGGCCGCAGGCCGCCGAAGCGACCATCGTCAACGCCGGAACCGTGTGGCTCGGCGCGGGCGACCGGGTGAGCGTCACCGTCGACGTGCCGGGCGGCCGGACGACGGTCCCCGCGCAGATCCGCGCGCTGGCGCCGGGCGAGCAGGCCACGGTCCGGCTCGGGCTCGCCCGGAACGCGTCCGTGCCGCCCGGGACCACCACCAACGGCCAGATCCGCGTCACGGCCGGGCGGGGCACCCTCGCCACGCAGCAGATTCCGGTCACCCTCGGCGTCCCGGACTTCCGCCCGGCCGACGGCTCGCTGTCGACGCACCGCGCGCCCTACTGGTTCGGCGACGCCAAGTTCGGCATCTTCATCCACTGGGGTGTCTACGCCGTGCCCGCGTGGGCGCCGGTGGGGCAGCAGTACGCCGAGTGGTACTGGCAGAACCAGCAGGACCCGAACGGGCCCACCTACGCCTACCACCGGCAGAAGTACGGCGAGAACTTCACCTACGACGACTTCATCCCGCAGTTCACCGCGGCGAATTTCGACCCGCGCGCCTGGCTGAACCTGATCGCGGACGCGGGCGCGGAGTACTACGTCCTGACGTCCAAGCACCACGACGGTTTCGCGTTGTGGGACACCAAAGTCAGCGACCGCAACTCCGTCAAGCTCGGCCCGAAGCGGAACATCGTCGCGGAGCTGTTCGCCGCGTCCCGGAAGTACACGCCGCAGCTGCGCAACGGCCTGTACTTCTCGCTGCCGGAATGGTTCAACCCGGACAACCCGTGGATGGGCCACGCGCCGCGCAACCCCTACACCGGCGCGCCGCTGCCCTACACCGGGTACACCGCGGGGAAGGACTTCGTCCGCGACTACCAGGCGCTGCAGGTGCTCGAGCTGATCTCGGAGTTCGACCCGGACGTCCTGTGGTTCGACATCGGCGGCGTCAACGACACGCGGGACGTGATCACCGAGTACTTCAACCGCGCGAAGAACCGCAAGCGCCCCAAGGACGTCACCTACAACGACCGCGGTGGCATCCCCGACCACGACTTCACGACGCCGGAGTACACGACGTACCCGAACACCGTGGTGGCGAAGTGGGAGGCGAGCCGCGGCCTCGACCCGTTCTCCTACGGCTACAACCGCGCGACGCCCGACGACCGGTACATGACGGCGGAGGAGGTCGTCCGGACGCTCGTCGACATCGTCTCGAAGAACGGCAACTTCCTGCTCGACATCGGCCCGGACTTCGACGGCACGATCCCGGACGTGATGCAGCGGCACCTGCGGGACGCGGGCGCGTGGCTGAAGGTCAACGGCGAAGCCATCCACGGCACGACCTACTGGTCCCGGATGGCCCAGCTCGGCGACCTGCGGTTCACGGTGAAGCAGAACGAGGCGTTCTACGTGCACTCGCTGACCGCGCCGGGCAGCCGCGTGGTCGTGGACGCGCCGGTGCCGATCCGCCGGGGCGACCGGGTGACGCTGCTCGGGTACCGCGGGAACCTGCACTGGACGGTGGAAAACGGTTCGCTGGTGATCGACGTCCCGGCCGCGGCCCGCCAGGCCGGCCGCTACACGTGGGTGTTCAAGATCGCCTGGAGCTGACCGGCCGTTCCACCAGCGAGGCCAGTTCCCGCGGGACCGGCCCGGGGTGGACGACCCCGAGCGACCGGGTGGCCCGCGTCATCGCCACGTAGAGGTCGCGGGGCCCGTGCGGGCCGGCCGCGAGGACGGCGGCGGGGTCGGCGATCACCACCGCGTCGAACTCCAGTCCCTTGGCCTCGGCCGGGGTCAGCAGCACCACGTCGTCGGCCGGGTCCGGCGGCCGCCGCAGCGAAAGCGCGGCCGCCAGGTCCCCGGCCGCCGGCGCGATGACGGCCAGCTTCCCCCCGGTGTGCTCGCCGGCGAGTTCGGCGAGCACACCGGGCACGTCGTCGGCGGCCCGCCGCCACGGCGGTTCGCCACCCGCCCGCACCGAGGTCGGCGGCCGCAGCGCCGGGTGGTGGACGGCCAGCACCCGCGCGGCGGCGTCCATGATTTCCCGCGGGGTGCGGTAGCCGACGGTCAGGTGGGCGAGCCGGTGCGGCCGCGGTACCCGGTCCCACGACGTGGCCCCCGCCGCGCTCCCGGTCTGGGCCAGGTCCCCGACGACGGTCATCGACCGGGACGGGCAGCGGCGCAGCAGCATCCGCCAGTCCATTTCGGACAGTTCCTGGGCCTCGTCGACCACCACGTGCCCGAACACCGGCACGCTCGCGCCGACCAGCGCGGCGGCCTCGTCCAGCAACGGGACGTCCGCGGCGCTCCACGGCCCCTCGACCACCTCCGCCGGGGTCAGCGGCGGCCACAGCGCGTCGAGCACGTCCCGGACGCCGGTGTCGGCGAGCAGGGCCGTCTGCAACGCTTCGCGGTCCCCGTCGTCCAGCACGGTGCGCGGGCCGTCGTCGTCCTCCGGGCCGAGCACCACGCCCGCGGCGGCCAGCGCCCGCAGTTCCGCCTCGCCGAGGCGGCCGTCCGCACTGCCGCCGTCGAGCGCCTCGCCGGTCTCGGTGAACACCACCGCCTCCAGCCGGGCGGCCAGTTCCCCGGCCAGCGTGGCGACGACCGCCCGGTGGAACACGTGGCGGGCCTGGTTGTGCGGCAGCCCGGTCGCCCTGGCCGTCCGCACGGCCCGGCGCAGCGCCGCCGGCTCCAGCCGCAGCACCTGCTGCTCGAATTCGACGTCCACGGCGTGCCCGGGAACGCGCACCGCGGCGCGGACCCGTTCGGCCAGCCGCGCCGCCATCTCCGCCCGGCCCTTGCGCACGGCTTCGGCGTCGGTGTCGACGCGGGTGACCACGACGCCGGGAACGAGGTCGGCCACGGTCGCCGTCACCACCCGGTGCTCGCCGAGGCCGGGCAGGACCTGGCCGATGTAGTCGAGGAACACCCGGCTGGGGCCGAGCACGAGCACCCCGCGGGTGCGCAGGTGTTCGTGGGTGTAGAGCAGGTACGCGACCCGGTGCAGGGCGACGGCCGTCTTGCCGGTGCCCGGTCCGCCCTGCACGACCAGGACGCCCCGGGCGTCGTCGCGGACGATCCGGTCCTGCTCGGCCTGCAGCGTCGTGACGATGTCCCGCATCCGCCCGGTGCGCTCGGCCGTCACCGCGGCGAGCAGCGCGGCCGCACCGACCAGCCCGTCGGCCGGGGCATCGGGATCGAGCAGTTCGTCGTCGAGGGCGACGACGCTGCGGCCGCGCGTGGTGATCCGCCGGCGGCGGACGACTTCGCCCGGCTCGGCGGCGGTTGCGGTGTAGAAGGGCCGGGCAGCCGGCGCGCGCCAGTCCAGCAGCAGGGGCTCGCCGTCGTCGGCGAACAGCCCGAGCCGTCCGATGTGGACACGCCGGCCGCCGGTCAGGTCCAGCCGGCCGAAGCACAGCCCGTCCTCGACCGTCGCCAGCCGCGCCACCTCGCCCCGCCACACGTCCGTCGCGTGGCCGCGGGCGAGGGCGGCGGCCGCCTCCTCCCGGAGGGCGTCGAGGCGGGCGTAGAGGAGGTTCAGGTGTTCCTGCTCGGCGGTGAGTTCGCGCATGCCGCAGAGCGTGCCCGCGATTTCGCGGGAAGTGCAGTCTTGTTCTTCTTGACAGCTTCAGCCGCGCACCATTCCGAGGAATTCGCCGCCCGCGTCGGCGACCAGTTCGGCCGGCGTTTGCGCGCGGCGCAGTGGCGTGAACTCGACGTCACCGCGCGGCGACACGGTGAACCCGTACACCGCCGGGCGGGGGAGCGTGTTGTACGCGTAATGGGCCCCGAAGTAGTACGCGCCCGTGTCGTGGGCGACGACGAGGTCGCCGGGGTCCAGCCGCGGCAGCGGCCGCTCCCTGGCCAGGAGGTCGCCGGCGAAGCACAGCGGTCCGGCGATGTCCTGCGGTACCTCGGGGCCGGTCTTCGGGAGCCCGGCGGCGTCGAACGCGCCGATGCGCAGCGGCCAGTGCTCCGGCTGGAGCACCGTGCGGGCCGCCACCTGGGCGCCCGCGTGCGTCACCGCGATGTGCCTGCCGCCGGCGACCTTCGTGTACTCCACCTCGCTGACGAGGAAGCCGCTCTTCGCCAGCAGGGACCGGCCGAACTCGGTGACGAACGCGTAGAGGCCGTCGGCGAGGGACGGGACCCGGGCCAGCAGCGTCGCGACGTAGTCCGCGTAGCCCGGGCCCGGCTCGTCGGAGGTGAAGTCCACCGGCAGCCCGCCGCCGAGGTCGAGGCTGGTGACCTGGCGGTAGCCGCCTTCGGCGTTGATCTCCTCGGCGAGGGCGTGCACCGCGGCGACCCCCTCGGCCATCAGCTCCGGCGGGCAGCCCTGCGAGCCGACGTGGACGTGCAGCCGCGTCAGCCACGGCCGGTGCGCGAACGCCTCCCGCAGCAGCGCGCGGTTCCCGTTGTCCCGCAACGGGATGCCGAACTTCGACGCCGCGGTGGCGGTGCTGGTGTCGCCGATCCGGCCCGCCCCGACCTGCGGGTTGATCCGCAGGCCCAGCACCGACCGCGGCGGGGTCGCGCCGACCAGCGCGTCGAGCCGGGCGAGCTCCTGGAAGTTGTCGGCGTTGACCGCCGTGCCTTCGGCGAGGGCGTGGGCGAGTTCGGCGGTCGTCTTGGCCGGGGAGTCGAGCACCAGCCGCGGGCCGCGGAGGCCGGCGGCTTCCGCCACCGCCGTCTCGCCCGGGCTGGCCACTTCGGCGTCGATCCCGAGGTCGCCGAGGAAGCGCAGCAGCGGCGCGAGGCCGCACGCCTTGGCGGCGACGGTGTGCTGGACGCGGCCGAGGGGCGCGAACGCCTTCGCCAGGTCCTCGACGGCTTCCCGGACGCCGGCGAGGTCGACGAACCCGGCCATCGGGGCGGCCAGCCGCCGGTCCGCCGCGGCGGCGACGGCGAGCAGCTTCCGGTCGGTGCGGGTCAGGGGTGCGCTGGTCGTGGTCACGGGGTCCAGGACAGCAGCGGCCGGCGCGCCCGGTCCAAGACTTCGTCCCGATGAAACCATAGGCAGGCCCTATAATCGCTGCGTGGACCTGCGCCGATGGCACTACTTCGCCGTGCTCGCCGAGGAGATGCACTTCACGAAGGCGGCCGCTCGCCTGTTCGTCTCGCAGCCGTCGCTGAGCCAGCAGATCCGCGCCTTCGAGGCGGAACTCGGCGTCGCCCTGCTCGACCGCACGGGCCCGCGCTTCGCCCTGACCGAGGCGGGCCGTGTCGCGGCGGAGCACGCGCGCGACCTGCTCGGCCACCTGGAGCGGGCCCGCGGCGCCGTCGCCGCGGCCGGCCGGGGTGCCGCCGGACGGCTGCGGATCGCCTACACGCGGTCGGCGCCCGGCCCGCTATCCGGTGACCTCGTCGCCGTGTACCGGGAGCGCCATCCCGGCGTCGAACTCGCCCTGGAGACGGGCTGGACGAGCCTGAACCTGGCCCGGCTGGCGGCGGGGGAGATCGACGCCGGGTTCGTGCGGCCCCCGGTGACCGCCCCCGGGATCGAGGTCGCGGTGGTCGGCTCGGAGGAGGTCCTGCTCGCGCTGCCGTCGACGCACCCGCTCGCCCGCCGCCGCGGCCGGCTGCGGCGCGCCTGGATCGCCGTCGAGCCGGTCGTGTTCTGGCCGCGGGAAAACGGCCCCGGCCAGTACGACGCGATCAGCGGCCAGGTCTGGCCGGGCGGGCTGCCGCCGATCGTGCGCGAGGAACCCGAGGACGAGCAGCTGATGCGCGCGGTCGCCGAAGGCGCGGGCATCGCGGCGGTCCCGGAACACCGGGCGCGGGCGCTGCGGCGCCGTGGCGTGGTGCTGCGGCGGCTGGAAGACCCGCCGCCGCGGATCGACCTGGGCCTGGCCTGGCGGGCCGGCGCGGTGCCCCCGGTGGTGCGGGCGTTCGTGGACCTGGCGGCCGGGGTCAGCCCAGGCCGAGGGCCGAGCGCACCGCCGTGACGACGTCGGGGTGACCGAGCGGCAGCGGCGGCGGCACCCGGTCGTCCGGGCGCTCGCCGCTCGACGCGACGATCCGCACCTCCGTGCCCGCTTCGCGCAGCTTCGAGACGACGTCGTCGTGTTCGGCCAGCCAGGCGTCGTTGGCCGCCGCGGCGGCGCCGGCGGGCAGGAACGCGTCCGACGCCGGGTCGACCAGCAGCAGGTGCGTGGCCGCGCCCGGGTGCCGTTCGACGAGCTGCAGGGCTTCCGCGGCGAAGGGACCGCCGGCCACGACGGCGATGTCCGGGTCGGCGGGACCGGCGTCACCGAGGACGTCGTCGGCTTCGGTGAGGGCGCCCCCGGCGGGCACCCGGCACCAGAAGACGGCCCGCTCGGCCGCCATCGGCCGCCAGGTCGCGGGCAGCTCGTCGTGCTTCCCGGCGCCCGCCGGGTCGAGCACGATCACCTTCGGGCCCGACGCGTCGCCCGCGGTCACCACGGACGGGCCTTCGGAGCGGGCGGGACGGGCTTCGGCAGCCATGATTCTCCTTACCGGGAAAGGGGTTCACCGACGGGGCAGTTCCGGGGCGTCCGTGTCGAGCGGCACCGCGCCGGACCGGACGAGTCCCAATTGGACGGTCTGGCGGCCGGTCAGCGCCTCGAGGGCCCAGTCGGCGGCCGTGCGGATCCGGTTGCCCGGCATCGCCATCAGGTGGTAGCCGCGCGTCACGGCCTTCGCCGGGCGGCCGGACAGGGGCACGTGCAGCGGGTTCGCCGCGGCGGCGCCGGCCCCGAGGTCGACGACGAAGCCGAGGTCGTGGTGGCGGTAGGTGCCGGGGCTCCCGTAGCCGAGCGACGCCGCCACGTTGCGGCCGGCGAGCCTGCCCTGCCGCTCGGCGTGCTGCGCGGTCATCGCGGTGTACTGGCCGGGGCGGGTGAGGTCGGGCACCGCGGCCGCGTCGCCGCAGGCGAAGACGTCGTCGTGGCCCGGCACCGTCAGCTGCCCGGTGACCACCAGCCTGCCCTTCGCGGTCTCGAGCCCGAGGTCGGCCACCAGCGGGTCCGGGCGCACGCCCACGCACCACACGAGGGTCCGGGACGGCACCGAGTCGCCGTTGGTCAGGGTGACGCCCTTGGCGTCGGCGTGGTCCACCGAAGTCTTCATGAGCACCTCGACCCCGCGGGCGCGCAGCACCTCGCCCGCCGTGCGGGCGAGCCGCTTGTCGAGCTCGGGCAGCACCCGCTCGGCGAGGTCGAGCAGCAGCCAGCGGATCGGCTGCCCGGCCAGTTCCGGGTGGCGCCGGGCGAGCGCCGCGGTGAACGCGGGACCCTGCGCGGCCACCTCGGTGCCGGTGTAGCCGGCGCCGACCACCACGAACGTGCAGCGGGCGGCGCGTTCGGCCGGGTCGTCGGCCGCCGCGGCCAGCTCGATCTGCCGCGTGATGTGGTCGCGCAGGTACAGCGCCTCCGGCACGCCGCGGAAGCCGTGCGCGTGCTCGGCGACGCCCGGGATCGGCAACAGCTTGTTGACGCTGCCCGCGGCCAGCACCAGCCGGTCGTACCCGATCCGGTGTTCCCGGTCCTCCGGGTCGGTGTAGGTGACGCTCCGGGCGGCGAAGTCCACGCCGGTCGCCGAGCCCAGCACCAGGCGGACGCCGGGCAGTGTCTCGGGGATCGAGACGGTGACCCGCCGCGGGTCGAGGATCCCGGCCGCCACTTCGGGCAGCAACGGCAGGTAGAGGAAATAATCCGTCGGGTTCAGCACGACGATTTCGACGTCGCCCCCCGCCTCTTTCCGCAGGCTCTTCGCGGCGTGGTAGCCGGCGAAACCGCCGCCCACGATCACGGCACGCATGGATCTCCTTCCGGGGCCGGGTTTCCGTCCCGAACGGATTACCCGAGGTCGGAGCCGGGAAACCCGCGGGGTTGACCTCACCGCTCAGGGGCGTACGGTCGACGGTGTTGGCTGTTGTTCAGACACGTGCTCCGGTCAGCGCCCCTGCACCGCTGAGAAAAGGGAGCGCCATGCACGACTGTTTCCGCACGATCCAGGAACCGTCCGGCCTCACCGTCACCACCACCGAACGGCCGGGCGGCATCCGCGTCCTCACGCTGGTGGGCGACATCGACGCCGCCACGGTCGGCACGCTCGACGCCGCGCTCGCCACCGGCGGGCGGCTGGTCGCCGACCTGACCCGGGTGTCCTTCCTCAGCTGCGCCGGTGTCCGGTCGCTGCTGGAGGCCAACGCCCGCACCGAACTCGCCGTCGTGCTCGGCGGCCACGCGGTCACCCGGTCACTCGAAGCCACCGGGGCCGACCTGCTGCTGAAGATCCACCCCGGCGTCGGGGCCGCGCTCGTCGGCATGGGCCCCGGGCTCGGCGGGCCGGCCTGACCGCCCGCCGAGCCGTCCACTGTGGTCAGTCGTCGCCCGGCCAGTCGCCGGTCGCCTTGCGGTAACCGGCCGCGCCGGCCCGTTCGGTGGCGGCCTTGACGGCACCGAAGATCGCCCCCTGCACCGCCGCCGCGACGACCACCTGACGCCAGGTGTAGTCGCGGTCGGTGGCGTCGGGGGCGTCTTCTTCGCCCGCCACCCGTTTCCACACCTGCTTGAACACCTGGCCGGCGAGGATGCCGCCCAGCGCACCCACGACCCAGCTCAGCGGCTTGTACAGCGTTTTCGTCACGAATTCCTCCGGCGCAGGATCAGGCGGATCAGGATCAGCAGGCCCAGCACGCCGGCGAAGACCGGAACCGGGTTCGCGCGCACGGCGTCGGCGCCCTGGCGGAACTTGACCGCGGTCGGCTCGTTCGTCACGTCGGCGACCTTCGCGGTCGCCTGGTCGAGCTTCTCGTCGACGTTCTCCTTGACCCGGGCCTTGACGTCGAGCTTCTGCCCGAGCGCCGTCAGCGTCTCGGTGAGCTCTTCCCGGGTGGTGTCCCGGTCGAGCCGCGCTTCCTCGGCGTTCTTGGGGAAGTCCCCGCTCATGTCCGCACTCCCTGCTTCACCGTGTCGACGTCTTCGCGGACGCCGGTGATCGCCTCTTCCGGCACCGGCGGCACCCCCTGCGTCACTTCCTTCTTGCCGACCAGCGCCGCGATCCCGGCCACCAGGAACAGCGCGACCGCGACGAGCACCGCCGCCAGCCAGCCGGGCACCGCCAGCGCGAGCGCCAGCACGGCGGCCGCGACGAGCGTGCCGGCCCCGAGGAACGCGAACAGGCCCGCCGCGCCGAACAACCCGGCGCCGAGGCCCATCTTCTTGCCCTTGCGCTGCAGTTCGAACACCGCGAGCCGCATCTCGTCCCGGACCAGCCGCTTGACCTCGTCGGTCAGCTCGGTCACCAGTTCGCCGACCGAGCGCTCGGCGGCCGGCTTCTTGTTCGCTTCTTCGATCACGGAACACCTCCTTGCCTGGCCGCCGTGTACCCGGCCCGGACCGGGATCAACCGCGCCGGGTTTGGCCGCTGTCGCACCGGGTAGCCGATTCGGTGTCGACACCGACGAGGAGGAGTGCATGAGCACGATCACCGAAATCGTGGACGTGGAAGTCCCCGTTTCCACCGCCTACAACCAGTGGACGCAGTTCGAGGAATTCCCGCAGTTCATGGAAGGCGTCGAAGAGATCCGCCAGCTCGACGCCACCCACACCCACTGGGTGACGCGGTTCGGTGGCGTGACGCGCGAATTCGACGCGACGATCACCGAACAGCACCCCGACGAGCGGGTCGCGTGGACGTCGGACTCCGGTCCGGACCACGCCGGCGTCATCACCTTCCACCGGCTCGACGACTCGCACACCCGGGTGACCGCCCAGATGGACATCGACCCGGAGGGGTTCGCCGAGAACGTCGCCGACAAGCTCGGCGTCCTCGACCGCCGGGTGAAGGGCGATCTCAAGCGGTTCAAGGAGTTCATCGAGCAGCGCGGCCACGAGACCGGTGGCTGGCGCGGCGATGTGGACCGCCCGGGGCGGTAACCCGTTCCGGGTGAGATCCGGCGGCGGGGCGGGTGGATCCCGCCCCGCCGCGTTTCGCGTCCGGGCGGCCCCGGGTACGCCGCTCGCATGACGACCACCACAGCCGGCGTTCCCGCCGTGGACCTGGCCGACGGCGTGCGCATCCCGCAGTTCGGCTTCGGCGTGGCCGAAATCCCGCCCGAGGAGACCACCCGGGCCGTGCGGGCGGCGCTGGAGGCGGGCTACCGCCACATCGACACCGCGCAGCTGTACCGCAACGAGGCCGCCGTGGGTGCCGCGATCGCCGAGTCCGGGCTGGCCCGCGAAGACGTGTTCGTCACGACGAAACTGGCGAACGACGCGCACGGCCACGACAACGCGATCACCGCGCTGGAAGGCAGCCTGCGCCGCTTCGGCTTCGACCACGTCGACCTCTACCTGATCCACTGGCCGCTGCCGGCCAGGGACAACTACGTCCGGACGTGGCTGGGTTTCGAGGACCTCCTGCGGGCGGGCAAGACCCGCGCGATCGGCGTCTCGAACTTCCAGCCCGCCCACCTCGACCGCCTCGCCGCGGAAACCGGGACGGTGCCCGCGGTGAACCAGATCGAGCTGCACCCGGCGTTGCAGCAGGCCGCGCTGCGCGAACACCACCGCGCGCACGGCATCGCCACCGAGGCGTGGAGCCCGCTCGCCCGGGCCGGGGTGCTCGGCGACAGCGTGCTCGCCGGCCTGGCGGAGAAGCACGGGCGGACCCCCGCGCAGGTGGTGCTGCGCTGGCACGTGCAGCTCGGGAACATCGTGTTCCCCAAGACGGTCTCGCCCCGGCGGATGCGGGAAAACCTCGACGTGTTCGGCTTCGCGCTCGACGACGAGGACATGGCGGCGATCGGCGGCCTCGACGAAGGCCGCCGCACCGGACCGGACCCGGACACCTTCACCGCGTGACGGCGGCGTTTCCCTGCGCGACCTGCCGGGTATTCCTCCGGCAAGGTCCCCCAGGAAGGAGCGTCCGCATGACCACGAACGCGTATCTGTCGTTCCTCGCGATCGGTATCGCGCTGGTCCTGATAGACGGGCAAGTCATCTACCGCAGCGGCCGCCGGTACCTGGAGAACTCCTACGGCGACCCGGCGGCGGGTGCTTCGATGACGCGCCTGGTCACGGTGCTGTTCCACCTCGCGACGCTGGGCGTGCTGGCGCTCATCTCGACCATCGACATGGGCGGCAGCGACCTGCCCGGCGTCGTCGGGCGGATCGGCGTGCTGCTGCTGATCCTCGCACTGGCCCACGCGATCACCCTCGGTGTCCTGGCCCGCATCCGCGGTGAGCAGGAGGTCGAGGCGGTCGTCCAGCGCGGCCCCCGGCCGCGGGCGGAGGCGGAGCAGCAGGCGACGGTCACCCCGGTGCCGGGTCAGGACGGCCACTACCCGGCCGCGAGCCCGTCGCTGGAGAACCGGTCCCCGTACACGGCGCAGTAACGGCCGCACCGCGATCGGGGGCGGCGCATCCGCTGTGGATGTGCCGCCCCCGGCGTGTGCGGCGGTCAGGCTTCGGAGGCGGGCAGGTCGATCTCGGTGTGCCGGGTGGCCAGCGTCCGCGCCAGGTCGGCGAGCTTGACGTTGAGGTCCTGGGACGCGCGGCGCAGCACGTCGAAGGCCTCGTCGGCGGTGATGCCGCGGCGCTGCATCAGGATGCCCTTCGCCTGGCCGATGACGTCCCGGCCGTCGACCGCGCGGCGCAGGTGCTCCGCTTCCAGCTCGGCCGAGGCCACGGCCCGGGTGTGGGCGAGCGCGAGCGACGCGTGCGTCGCCAGCAGCAACGCGGTGTCGATCGCCGGGCCGCCGAACGCACCCGGCGTGCGCGAATAGATGTTGAGCGCGCCCGAAAGCCGCGGCGGGCGGGCGTCCGGGACCAGGGCGGTGGCCAGCACCGAGTGGTAGCCGTGCCGGGCGGCGGCCGGGCCGAACGCCGGCCAGCGCGGGTCGTGCCCGAGGTCGGTGGACCAGCCGACGGCCGGCCCGTCCGGCCGGGCCGACTCGACGCACGGGCCTTCGCGGTGGTCGTACTGCACCTGGTCGAGCTGTTCGGCGACCGGGTCCGTCTCGACCGGCGTGTGGTACGTGCCGTCGGCGTCACGCAGGGTGACGCTGACCAGGTCGGCGTCCGGGATGAGTGCCGTGGCGGCCCCGACGACGAGCTTGAGGACCCCGCCGACGGTGGGTGTCGCGTCGAGCAGGGTCCGCGTGAGGTCGGCGAACTGCCGCGCCAGCGGGCCCGGCGCCGGTGCGCCGTCCTGCCCGAACCAGGCCCGATCGCGGGCCCACTCTTCTTCGCCGACGCTCATCCGTCCTCGCTGCCTTCCGTCGGGGTGGCCGGACTGCCCATTCAACCCGATGCCGGGGGGGTTCAGGGCGGCCCGGGCCCGGTCGACGAACCCCGGGCCCGGCCAGAGCTGGTCGGCCTGGGGCACCCGGTCGGCCAGGTCGGGGTGCGGCAGCATCGGCGCGGCGTCGCGGGTGTCGAGGACCTCGCGGCCCAGTTCGGCCTGCCGGCCGGGCGAGCACGTGCTCCCGATCTTCCGCACGGCCGCGGGCCCTTCGTCGCGCACGTGCCGCCGGACGGCGCGGATCAGCCCGCCCAGCAGGCGCTCGAACCGGGGCTCCTGCGGCCCGGTGCCCTCCAGCTGCCGCATCAGGCGGTCGGCCTCGGCGAGGTCGCCGTCGCCGTCGAGGAACGGCTCCTCGGCGACGGCGTGCCGGACCACCTCCGCGATCAGGTGGTCGGCGAGGTCTCGGCGGTTCTCCGGGCTGCCCTGCCCGAGTTCGAGCTCGGTGCAGAGCCGGTCGAGCTGCTGGTGGTCGTCGGCGAGGACGGTCGTCAGGTCGGTGGCTGGCGGGCTGCCGTTCATGCACGCTCCTGGTCCGGGCAACGGGTTTTCGCCCGGATACCCGCTGCTGGAGCGCCGAATCCCGTGTCGGCCGCGTGACGGCCGGGTACTCGTGCAGGGAACCCGGATCCCGAGGAGGACGACCATGGCCGCGCCGGCACCGGTGCCCGAACGCGAACGCAAGTACGAAATCGCCGCCGGGAGTGGCGTCCCGCGCCTGGTCGGCGTCGGCGGTGTCGCCACCCAGAGCGACCCGGTCGAGCACGTGCTCGACGCGTCCTACTACGACACCCAGTCCTACCGGCTCGCCCGCGGCGGCCTCACCCTGCGGCGGCGCGTCGGCGGTCCCGACGCCGGCTGGCACCTCAAGCTGCCGGTTTCGGCGGACGAGCGGCAGGAGATCCGGCTCCCGCTGGGCGGCGACCCCCACAAGGTGCCCGGCCGGCTGCGGCGCCTGGTGCGGGCGTACACGCTGGGGGAGAAGCTGGTGCCGGTCGCGCACCTGCGCACCGACCGGTTCGCCCACCGCCTGGCCGACGCCGGCGGCCGCACGATCGCCACCCTGACCGACGACCACGTGACCGGGGAAGCCGGCGGCGCGACCGCGCGGCTCGACGAATGGCGCGAGCTGGAACTGGAGCTCGAACCCGAGACCGAACCCGGGCGGCTCGGCGAGTTCGATCGCGCGCTGACCGGGGCCGGCGTGACCGCGGCGGCGTGGCCGTCGAAACTGCGCCGCCTGCTCGGCGACCGGCTGCCGGCACCGCCGCGGCCCCGCAAGAAGCCGTCGGCGGGGGACGTCGTGCTGGCGTCCCTGCGCGAGCACTACGGCCGGTTGCGCCGGGCGGACGTCGGCGTGCGGCTGGACGTCGACGACTCCGTGCACCAGATGCGCGTCGCCATCCGGAAGCTGCGGAGCACGCTTCGCACCTTCGGGTCCGTCATCGACAAGGAGGCGACGGCGCCGCTCGCGGCCGAGCTCAAGTGGCTCGGTGGCCAGCTGGCACCGGCGCGGGACACCGAAGTCACCGAGGAGCGGCTGCGCGAGCAGCTGGACGACGTGCCTTCGGAGCTGGTGTTCGGGCCGGTCCGCCAGTTCCTCACCCGGTACTTCGCCCGTGAAGCCGAGGAGGGCCGGACCCGCGCGATGTCGGCGTTGACCGGCAAGCGTTACGTCGAGCTGCTGCGCGCGCTGGACGCCGTGCTGGAGGACCCCCCGCTGACCGCGCAGGCGCGCAAGCCCGCGAAGGCCGGGCTGCGCAAGCCGCTGCGGAAGGCGGCGAAGAAGCTGAGCCGCGCCGAGGCGGCGGCGCGCGGCCTGACGGGCAACGAACTCGGGCTCGCCCTGCACGACGTCCGCAAGAAAGCGAAGCAGGCTCGCTACGCCACCGACACCGTGAAGCCGGTGTACGGGAAGAAGCTGGGGAAGTGGCGCAAGAACGTCAAGGCCGTCCAGCAGACCCTGGGTGCGCACCAGGACACCGTGGTGGGCCGGGAGGTCCTGCACCACCTCGCCATCGCCGGCCACGGCGAGGGGCAGAACACGTTCGCCTTCGGGGTGCTGCACGCCCAGGACGCCGGCCGGGCGGCGGAGCTGCGGGGGACGTTCGCGAAGCAGTGGCGGCGGCTGCGGAAGGGCGGCCGTCCCGGCTGGCTCGGCTGAGCGGCGCCGGGAGGCGGCCCGCCGGGCCGCCTCCTAGCCTTCGCCGGTGAGCTTCCCGCGCAGCTGTTCCAGCGTCTGCGACAGCAGCCGGGAGACGTGCATCTGCGAAATGCCGACGCGGTCCGCGATCTGGGTCTGGGTGAGCCCGCCGAAGAACCGCATCACCAGGATCGCGCGCTCGCGCTTGGGCAGTTCCTGCAGCAGGGGCTGGAGGGCCTCGTGGTTCTCGACCATGGCCATCTCGTGGTCCGGTTCCCCCATGGTGTCGGCCAGCGACAGCGCCTCGGCGTCGTCGTGGACCGGCTTGTCGACCGACAGCGCCTGGTAGGCGTTGCCCGCGAGGAGCCCTTCGCGGACCTCGTCGACGTCCAGGTTCAGGTGCTCGGCCAGCTCGGTCGGCGTCGGGGCCCGGCCGAGGCGCTGCGACAGCACCGCCGAGCCCTGGCTCAGCGACAGGTGCAGCTCCTTGAGCCGCCGCGGGACCCGGACGGACCAGCCGGTGTCCCGGAAGTGCCGCCGGACCTCGCCCATGATCGTCGGCACGGCGAAGGACAGGAAGTCGTGCCCCCGGCTGGGGTCGAACCGGTCGACGGCGTTGATCAGGCCGATCCGCGCCACCTGGACCAGGTCCTCCCGCGGCTCGCCGCGGCCGGAGAACCGGGTCGCGATGTGCTCGGCCAGCGGCAGCAGCTCGGTCACGAGCTTGCTCCGCACGACCTCGCGCCGCGGATCGTCGGTGCCGAGCTCGCCCAGCTCCTCGAACAGCGGTTCGCAGTGGGCGTATTCGTCCGGGCGGTGGAGGAGGGTTTTGCGCTCGCTGCTCACGCGCTCGTTCCCGGGTTCAGCACCAGCTCGATCGTGACGATGCCCGCGCCACCACCCGGCAGGACGTCGCAGTGCGCGGTGACCGACCGGCTGAGGGTCGTCAGGACGTGCCAGCCGAACGTGCGGTCGCTCGGCGGCCGCGGGTCGGCCGAGCGGGTGGAGACGATGACGTGCAGCCCGTCCGGCGCGAGCCGGAAGCGGCACTGCAGCTGGGACCCGAGCTCGGCCAGCTGGACCAGCTGCGCGCAGGCTTCGTCGACGGCCATCTTGGCGTCGGCGATGGCGTCCAGCCCGAAGTCCGCGCGCGAAACCACGCCGTGCGTGAGCATGCGGACCAGGGGGATCTGCTCGGCCATCGCGGGGAGCCGCAGCTCGACGAGTTCGTCGAGCAGCTCGTCCACGGTCGGCTTGCCGCCGAACGAGCTGTCGCTTCGAGTTTCTTCCATGCGGGAGGTACTACCCATCTGGGGGAGAGCGGACACTTCGTGATCAGGGGTTTCGGGTTTGGTCACCGGCCCAGCGCCCGTTCGAGTTCCTTCTTGGTCATCGTCGAGCGGCCGTTGATCTTGCGCTTCTTGGCCTCGTTGTACAGCTGGGCCTTCGTCGGCCCGCCGGGACCCTTGCGGTTGCCGGACCGCTCGCCGCCGCGCTGCTGCGGCGACTTGTCCTTCAACGACGTCTTGCTGGCCTGCCGGGACTCCCCCGACTGCGCGCGGTTCTTGTTGACGGTCCTGGCCGCGATCTCCTTGGCCCGCTTCGTGCTCGCCCCGCGGTCCTCGGCCGAGTCCTTGATGTGCTCGTACTGGCGCTCGCGCTTGCCGCTCCACGACTGAGGCATACCCGCTCCCTTCGTCTCGCGGGATGAGTACCCGCACGGACACCCGGTAAACGTCCGCGCCCGGGCGGTTACCCACCGCAGCACCGGGTACGCGAGGGGCCGACGGAGAGGAGGCGCCGATGCGCATCGGCTACACCCTGATGACCGAGCAGGCCGGCCCGAACGACCTGGTCCGGTACGCCGCCGGCGCGGAACAGGCCGGCTTCGACTTCGAGGTGATGAGCGACCACTACTCGCCGTGGCTGGCCGAGCAGGGCCACGCCCCGTACGCCTGGAGCGTGCTGGGCGCGGTGACGCAGGTGACCGAGCGCGCCGAGCTGATGACCTACGTGACCTGCCCGACCATGCGCTACCACCCGGCGGTGGTGGCGCAGAAGGCGGCGACCGTCCAGGCGCTCTCGGGCGGCCGGTTCACCCTGGGGCTCGGCGCGGGGGAGAACCTCAACGAGCACGTCGTCGGCCGCGGCTGGCCGCCGGCCAACGTCCGGCACGACATGCTCGCCGAGGCCGTCCAGATCATCGGCGGCCTGTTCGACGGCGGGTACTTCGACTACGAGGGCAAGCACTTCCGCGTCGACTCGGCGAAGCTGTGGGACCTGCCGGAGACGCGGGTGCCGATCGGGGTCGCGGTGTCCGGTTCGCAGTCGGTCCGGCGGTTCGCCGCGGTCGCCGACCTGATGATCGCCGTCGAGCCGAAGAAGGAACTGTCCCAGGAGTGGGACGCGACCCGGCTCGGCCCGCCGACCCGCAAGGTCGGGCAGCTGCCCGTGTCGTGGGGCACTGACAAGGACGCCGCGGTCAAGCGCGCGCACGAGCAGTTCCGCTGGTTCGCCGGCGGCTGGAAGGTCAACGCCGAGCTGCCGGGACCGGCCGGGTTCGCGGGGGCGACGCAGTTCGTCCGCGAGGACGACGTCGCCGGGTCCATCCCGTGCGGCCCGGACGCCGAGCCGATCGCCGAGGCGGTGCGCGGGTTCGCCGAGGCCGGCTTCACCGACGTCGCCCTGGTCCAGATCGGCGGTGACCAGCAGGACGGTTTCCTCGACTTCGCCGAGAAGGAACTGCTCCCGGCGCTGCGCGGGTAGGACCGCGGCGCCGGTGCTCACGCCGGCGCGGGGGCGGGCCGGTGTTCGGCCACCGCGAGCCGCCGGTCCGCCCCGGTGACCCGCAGCGCCCGCCGGACGATGAGGTTCGGCCCGGTCACGACGAGCAGTTCGGTGCCGCCGTTGGCCGCCTGGAGCGCGGCCCGCAGGAGCACCTCGACGCCCGCCACGCCCAGGAAGTCCACTTCGGACAGATCGAGGGTGAGCCGTCCGGGCGTCGCCCACAGGCGGTCGGACACCAGCGTGGCCAGGTCGCCTGCCGTCACGCGGTCGAGGGCGCCGCGCGCGGTGACCAGCACCGCGTGCGGGGCCGGCCACGTCGTGCGCAGCCGCAGGCCCGGGTGCCGGGCTCGGGGGAGGTTCATGGCGGTTCGCCACCGTCCTGGTGCGGCGCGCGGCCCGCGGCGCCGCGCTCCGGGGAGATCGAGGCGGCTGCTGGTTGAACCGTTCCCCGAGCCTAGCTGCGCGTGCACGGCCCGCAACCGTCGTTGCTCCGAACGGACGTGTGGCGCGCCACGGCGGTGACCGCTCGTGCCCGGAGCCGCCGGGATGCAGTAATCTCCCGCTGGACCCGTTAAAGCGCTAGCGGCCCACTAGTGGCGCGCGCCCGGGTCCTCCCTGGTCTAGAGCGCCCTGAGGAAAGAAGAAGGGGCGTCACCAGGATGACGGGCGGCGATGAGCAGCTCACCGCACGGCTGGACGAGGTCACGCTCGCGATGGAGTCGCTGACCGCGATGCTGGACAGCGAACTCGATCTCGGCCAGATGCTGCAGGCGGTCTGCGACCACGCCGTGCAGGTGGTGCCGGGGGCCGACATGGCGAGCATCACCCTGGTGCGCGACGGGGTGCCGGAGACGGTGGCCAGCACCGACCAGCGGGCGGTGAACTTCGACCGCGAGCAGTACCGGATCGGGGACGGCCCGTGCCTGCGCGCGGCCGAGACGGGCCAGCCGGTCCGGGTCGGCGTCGGCGCGGTGGGGGATCTGTGGCCGCAGTTCGTGTCGGCGGCCGAACAGCTCGGCGTGGCCAGCTTCCTCGCCGCGCCGCTGACGGTGGACGAGGACATGTCGGGCGCGGTGAACCTGTTCGGCTTCGGCGAGCACGGGTTCAGCGAGCTGGGCACCAAGATCCTGGAGCTGTACACCGCGACGGTGGTGATCGGCCTGCGCAGCGCCCGGCGGTACTTCGCCGCCCGCGAGCTGGTCGACCAGCTCAACCGGGCGCTGGAGACGCGGGCGGTGATCGACCAGGCCAAGGGCATCCTGATGGCCGCGCACCGGATCACCGCGGAGGAGGCGTTCCAGCGGCTGGTGAAGCGCTCTCAGGACGGCAACCGGAAGCTGCACGAGGTGGCGGCGGAGTTCGTGACGGCGGTGGCGACGACGAAGTCGGGGAGCTAGCCGGCGGCCACTTCGTCCGGGGGTGCCTCCGCTCCGGCGGCGGGCGGCTCCGGGTGGTGCTTGCTGCGCTGGCAGGTCGTGCAGACGAGGGTGCGGCCGAGCACGGTCCCGTCGTCGGCGACGACCTTGGCCACGTGCATCGTCGGGAAGCCGCACACCTCGCAGGGCAGTGACCCGTCCTCGCGGCTGATGCGGAGCTGGGTGCCCATCCGGCCTCCTGTGTGACGTGGGTCTCACCACCTTGCCCGCGTCCGGGCCGTGATCCCGGCAGATTCACTCGTTCGGCCTAGCGTGCCGTGTCTCCGGTGCCTCCTTCGGGGACACCTGTGTCGCGTGGGGTGATCCGGGGTAACCCGCCCGCGAACGAAGCACCCGGACATTGCCGGAGGGGAGCGAACATGCGAGACAAGCGCAACGATCTGCGGCCGGTGGCGGACCTCCTGCTCGACGGCGGGGACTCGCCCGGCCAGGCGGAACTGCGGCGCAAGGCGGCCAGGGCCGTGGCCGCGCGGGCCAAGGATCCCGAGGACTGCGCGCGGCTGCTGGAGATGCTGGGGCTGCACCGCAGCGGCACCCGCGCCAGCGACGTCGCCTGACGCGGGCGGGGGAGGACGACCATGGCCCGACCGGTGTGGAGCGGTGCGCTGAGCCTGGGACTGGTCACCGTGCCGGTGGAGCTGTACCCGGCGGTGGCGGACCACACGATCCACTTCCACCAGTTCGAACGCGGGACCTCGGACCGGATCCGCAACCGCCGCGTCAACGAGCGGACCGGCGAGGAGGTCACCCAGGACGAGATCGTCAAGGGCTACGACCTCGGCGGCGGCGACCACGTGCTCGTCGAACCGGACGAGCTGGACGAGATCGCGCCCGAACGGTCCCGCCGGATCGACATCGAGCAGTTCGTCGAGCTCGACGAGATCGACCCGTGGTTCTTCGACAAGACGTACTGGCTCAAGCCGGCGAAGGAGGACTTCGCCAAGGCGTACGGCCTGCTGCTGCAGGCGATGGACCGCAGCGAGAAGGCCGGGGTCGCGAAGTTCGTGCTGCGCGGCAAGGAATACCTGGCCGCGGTCCGCGCCGGCGAAGGCGTCATGGTGCTCAACACGCTGCACTTCGTCGCCGACCTGCGCAAGCCCAAGGACGTCATGGGCAAGCTGCCCGAGCTGCCGAAGCCGCGGCCGAAGGAACTCGACATGGCGCTCGCGCTCGTGGACGAGATGACGGCGCCGTGGAAACCCGAAGATTACCGCGACGAGTACTCGAAACGCGTCGAAGAGCTGATCAAGGCGAAGGAAGCGGGCAAGGAGATCGCCCACGAGGAGGAGCCCGAGCCCTCCGCCGACGTCGTCGACCTGTTCGAGGCCCTGTCCCGCAGTGTCAAGAACCGCAAGAGTGGTGGTAAGGCACCGAAGAAGGCGTCGAAGAAGGCCGCGAAGCAGCCCGAGCTGTCCGAGCTGTCGAAGTCCGATTTGGACAAGCTGGCCCGTGAGCAGGGCGTGAAGGGGCGGTCCAAGATGACGCGCGCCGAGCTCGAGAAGGCGCTGAAGGCGTCGTGAGCGGGCCCGGCTGGCGCGAGCCGACCCTGGCCACGCTCACCGATCGCCGGTTCTCCGACGCGGGCTGGATCTTCGAGCGCAAGCTGGACGGCGTCCGGGCGATCTGCGTGCGCGACTCCGGCCCGCCGACGCTGTACTCGCGCAACCACAAGGTGATGGACAACGCCTACCCGGAGCTCGTCGAAGCGCTCGCGGACCAGGGCGGCCCGCGGTTCGTCGCGGACGGCGAGATCGTGGCGTTCGACGGCGCGAACACGAGCTTCGCCGCGCTGCAGCCGCGGATCCACGTCAGCGACCCCGATCGCGCCCGCGCGACCGGCGTGCGGGTCTACTACTACCTGTTCGACCTGCTGTACTTCGACGACCACGACACGACCGGGCTGCCGCTGCGGCAGCGCAAGGCGTTGCTGCGGGACGCGTTCGACTTCGCCGGCCCGCTGCGGCTGTCCGCGCACCGCAACACCGAGGGCGAGAAGTTCTACGCGGAAGCGTGCCGGCGCGGCTGGGAGGGCGTGATCGCCAAGCGGGCGGACGCGCCGTACCACCACGGGCGGTCACCCGACTGGCTGAAGTTCAAGTGCGCGCAGGGGCAGGAGCTGGTGATCGGCGGCTTCACCGACCCGCAGGGCGCCCGCCACGGCTTCGGCGCGCTCCTGCTGGGCTACCACGAGGACGGTGGCCTGAAGTACGCGGGCAAGGTCGGTACCGGCTTCGACGAGCACCTGCTGACGTCGCTGCACGCGCAGCTGCAGGAACGGGAGATCGCGCGGTCGCCGTTCACCGGGCCGGTCAAGGAACCCGGCGCGCACTGGGTGCGTCCCGAACTGGTGGCGCAGATCGGTTTTTCGGAGTGGACGCGCGACGGGCGGCTGCGGCACCCGCGGTTCGCCGGGCTGCGCGAGGACAAGAAGGCGGCCGACGTCGTGCGGGAGCGCGCATGAAGACTTCCCACCCGGACAAGGTGTTCTACCCCGCCGACGGGCTGACCAAGGGCGACGTCGCCGAGTACTACCGCGCGGTCGCGGACGTCATGGTGCCGCACCTGCGCGGCCGCCCGCTGACCCTGCGGCGGTTCCCCGACGGCATCGGGAAGCCGGGCTGGTTCCAGAAGCACCCGGGGGAGCACTTCCCGGACTCGATCCGGACCGCCCGCGTGCCCCGCCGCGGTGGCGGCACGGACGAGTACGTACTGTGCGAAGACGCCGAAACCCTTGCCTACCTGGTGAACCAGGGCACCCTGGAGTTCCACGTCTGGTTGTCCACAGTGGACGCACCGGAGCGGCCCGACCGGCTGGTGCTGGACCTCGACCCGCCGGCGGTCACCCCCGCCGCCGAGCTGCGCGCGGTCGCCCGGCGCATCCGCGACCACTACGAGCGGGTGGGCCTGACGGCGTTCGTCCAGGCCACCGGCGGCCGCGGGTTCCACGTCCTCGCGCCGCTGGACGCGAAGTCGGGCACCGACACCGTGCTGGAGCTCTCCCGCGCCCTCGCCGAGCGCGTCGCGGCGGACGACCCGGACCGCCTGACGACGGCCCAGCGCAAGGAGAAGCGCGGCGACCGGATCTTCCTGGACGCCAACCGCAACGGCTACGCGCAGACGTTCGTCGCCCCCTACTCGCTGCGTGCCCGCCAGGGGGCGGCGGCCGCGACGCCGCTGGACTGGCGGGAGCTGGGCGGCGCCGACCCGGACGGGTGGTCCCCGGCGAAGGAGAAGCGGCGGCTGGCGCGCAAGGAAGATCCCTGGCGGAACCTGGACGAGCACGCCGCTTCGGCGGAAGCGGCGCTGAAGGAACTCACTTGAGCAGCTTGCCCGCGGCCTTCAGGTCGGCGACGAAGGCCGCGTAGGCGTCGTCCCGGTCCGGGGCCCGCAGCACGGCCGACGGGTGGACGGTCGCCACCGCCGACGGCACCAGCTCCGCCACGTCGTCCGGCGCCTCCACCGGCTCCCCGCGGTGGGCGGTGAGCCGGAACTTCGGGCCCAGCAACGACTGCGCGGCCGTCGCGCCCAGCAGCAGCACCAGGTCCGGGCGCACCGCGCGCAGCTCGGCCAACAGCCACGGGCGGCACGCGACCACCTCGGTGCGGCCCGGCTTCTGGTGGATGCGGCGCTTCCCTTCGCGCTTGAACTTGAAGTGCTTGACCGCGTTGGTGACGTACAGCGCTTGACGGTCGAAGCCGGCTTCCGCGAAGGCGCGGTCCAGGAGCTTCCCGGCTGGCCCGACGAACGGCTCGCCCGCGAGGTCCTCCTTGTCACCCGGCTGCTCGCCGACGACGAGGACCTTCGCGCCGGCCGTCCCTTCGCCGAACACGGTCTGCGTGGCGTCCTGGTACAGCGGGCAGCCGTGGCAGCCGGACGCCACCGACCGCAGGCGGTCCAGATCGGTGGTGTCCGGCGGCTCGGCACCGCGGGAATCGGGCATGTACCGGGAAATTTCCCGTCCGGGACGCGGGTAAACGCGCCCGGCCCGGGTAGCCGGAGGGACACCGGCGGAGCGAAAGGAGTTCACGATGACCACCGCACGCGACATCATGACGTCGGACGCGACCTGCGCCCGGGAGTCGGACACCGTGCACGACGCCGCGGTCACCATGGCGGAGAAGGGCGTCGGCGCCCTCCCGATCTGCGGTGAGGACAACCGCCTGAAGGGCATGATCACCGACCGGGACATCGTGGTGAAGGTGCTGGCCGAGGGCAAGGACCCGCGCGCCCTCCACGTCGGCGAGCTGGCCCAGGGCGAGGTCGTGACGATCGGCGCGGACGACGACGCGCAGGAGGTCCTGCGCACCATGTCCGAGCACCGCGTCCGCCGGCTGCCGGTGATCGACGGGCACGACCTGATCGGCATCGTCGCCCAGGCCGACGTGGCCAGGGCGCTGCCGAACCCGAGCGCCGGCGAGCTCGTGGAGGCCCTCTCCTACGACTGAGCCGACCGGCCACCGCGAAGGCCGCCCACGAGCACGTGGGCGGCCTTCGGCACGCGGGCGGTCAGGCGGGACCGGCGGCCGGTGCACCGTCCTCAGTGGACTCACGGGCCGATTCGGCGCGGGCGATGTGCCAGGCCACCAGTGCGCCCGCGCTCACCGTGCCCCAGAGCACGAGGGCGGCGTCCCGGGCGAAGAGGCCGACCACGAGCATCACCACGGCCGTGACGTCGCAGAGCACCAGCAACAGGGGCCACCGCCTCGGCGAGCGCAGCTTCCGGCCGCTGAAGGCGGCGGCGAACGCGGGGTCGCTCGCTTTCAGCTCCGCCTCGATCTCACGCAGGGCGTGGCGTTCACGATCCGGGAGCATGGGGGGCCTCCTCGCCTCGGCTACCGGGCTGGATACCCGTTTTCCCCGCTTCCGAAGCGGCAAACTCAGTGGTTGTCGCGGGGTATCCCCTTCGTGGCCGCGATCCGCTGGTACGCCACCGCCGGGCGCAGCACCATGCCGTCGCACAGCTGGTCGACCATCGACCGCTGGATCTCCTGCCACGGCGTCTGCGACTCCGGCACCGGGTAGCCACCCGCCTCGGCCAGCTCCGCGCGCCGCCGTTCCAGCTCCTCGTCCGGGACGAGGACGTCGGCGGTGCCGGCCCGCAGGTCGATCCGCACCCGGTCGCCGGTGCGCAGCACGGCGAGCCCGCCGCCCGCCGCGGCTTCGGGGGAGGCGTTGAGGATCGACGGCGACCCGGAGGTGCCCGACTGGCGGCCGTCGCCGAGGCAGGGCAGCTCGTGCACGCCCCGCTTGATCAGCTCCGCGGGCGGCCGCATGTTCACCACCTCCGCGGAGCCGGGGTAGCCGAGCGGGCCGGTGCCGCGCATCACCAGCAGGGAGTGCTCGTCGACGCCGAGGTCCTCCTCGTCGATGCGGGCGTGGTAGTCCTCGGGGCCGTCGAACACGACCGCGGTGCCTTCGTAGACCCCGCCGTCCAGGTACCGCCGCCGGAACTCCGGCGAGATCACGCTGGACTTCATGATCGCGGCGTCGAACAGGTTGCCCCGCAGCACCAGGAACCCGGCGTCCGGGGTGAGGGCGGTCTCGAAGGTGCGGATGACGTCCCGGTCGCCGGCCTCGGCGTCGCGGCAGTTGTCGCCGAGCGTGCGGCCGTTGACCGTGCGCGCGTCCTCGTGGACCAGGCCGTGCCGCATCAGCTCGTGCACCACGGCCGGGACGCCGCCCGCCCGGTGGAACTCCTCGCCGAGGTACTTGCCCGCGGGCTGCAGGTCGACCAGCAGCGGGACGGCGTGGCCGAGCCGCTGCCAGTCGGCCAGCGGCAGGTCGACGCCGATGTGCCGGGCGATGGCACCGAGGTGGATGGGGGCGTTGGTCGACCCGCCGATCGCGGAACTCACCACGATGGCGTTCTCGAACGCCTCGCGCGTCAGGATGTCCGACGGCTTGAGGTCCTCGCGGACCAGCTCGACGATCCGCAGCCCGGTCCGGTAGGCCATCCGCGCCCGGTCGCGGTGCGGCGCCGGGATGGCCGCGCAGCCGGGCAGGCTCATCCCGAGCGCTTCGGCGAGCGCGTTCATCGTGGACGCCGTGCCCATCGTGTTGCAGTGCCCCGGCGACGGCGCCGAGGACGCGACGAGGTCCATGAACCCGGCGGCGTCGATCTCGCCGGCGGCCAGCAGTTCCCGCGCCTTCCAGATGATCGTGCCGGACCCGGTGCGCTCGCCGTTGTACCAGCCGTTGAGCATCGGGCCGCCGGAGAGCACGATCGCCGGGATGTCGACGGTCGCGGCGGCCATCAGGCACGCCGGGGTCGTCTTGTCGCAGCCGGTGGTGAGCACGACGCCGTCGATCGGGTAGCCGTAGAGCGTCTCGACCAGGCCGAGGTAGGCGAGGTTGCGGTCCAGGGCCGCGGTCGGGCGCTTGCCCGTCTCCTGGATCGGGTGCACCGGGAACTCGATCGCGATCCCGCCCGCCTCGCGGATGCCTTCCCGGGTCCGGTCGGCCAGCTGCAGGTGGTGCCGGTTGCACGGGGTGAGGTCCGAGCCGGTCTGCGCGATCCCGATGACCGGTTTGCCGGACTGCAGCTCCTCCCGGGTCAGGCCCCAGTTCAGGTACCGCTCGAGGTAGAGCGCGGTCATCCCCGGGTTGGCCGGGTTGTCGAACCAAGCTTCGCTGCGCAGTCCCATACCGGCCAGTCTGGCAACGGCAGGCCCGGAACGCACCCCCCGCACCAACGCCGCGAATGACTCATTCGGGACGTCGGAGGTCCCGAATGAGTCATTCGCGACCCCGGGGAGCTCGTGGCGGGCACCCGCGCCGGTGCCCGCCACGAGCGCCTCCCTCAGCCGAGCCCGTTCAGGCCGATCACCCGGGAGTACCAGTGGGCACTCTGCTTCGGCGTCCGCTGCTGGGTCTCGTAGTCGACGTGGACCAGGCCGAACCGCTTCGCGTACCCCTCGGCCCACTCGAAGTTGTCCAGCAGCGACCAGTAGAAGTACCCGCGCAGGTCGACGCCGGCCTGGATGGCGTCGTGGCAGGCCCGCAGGTGGGAGTCCAGGAACGCGACGCGGTCGGTGTCGACGATGTCACCGCCGTCGCCGACGACGTCGGGGTAGGCCGCGCCGTTCTCCGTGATGTACAGCGGCACCGGCCGGTAGCCGCGGTGCACCTGCAGCAGCGACTCGGTCAGCCCGGCCGGCTGGACCTCCCAGCCGGAGTCGGTGCGCGGCGCCGCCGGGTCCGGGACGAAGTGCACGTCGGCGGCGCCGACCCACTCCGGGCCCGCCGGCTCGCTGCCCGGCACCGGGCGGCCCGCGACGCGGTAGTCGCGGTAGTAGTTCACGCCGACCCAGTCGACGTGGGCGGCGATGACGGCGGCGTCCTCGTCGCGGACCACGTCGCCGAAGCCGAACGGCTCGAGGTCGGCGACCAGGTCGTCCGGGTAGCCGCCGCGCAGCACCGGGTCGAGGAACAGCCGGTTCTGCAGGCCGTCGATCCGCCGGGCCGCGGCGACGTCGGAGACGTTCGCCGGGTCGTGCGGGGCCACCGGGTACAGGTTCAGCGTGATGCCGGCCGGGGTACCGGGGGCGTGCTGCCGGATGATGTCCATCGCCAGCCCGTGGCCCAGCAGCAGGTGGTGCGTGGCGGCGACGGCGGCGGGGTGGTCGGTGCGCCCGGGGGCGTGGATGCCGCCCGCGTAGCCGAGCATGGCCGCGCACCAGGGCTCGTTGAGCGTCGACCAGCTGGCGACCCGGTCACCGAGCCGCTCCAGCACGGTTTCGGCGTACTCGGCGAACCGGTACGCGGTGTCGCGGTTGGCCCAGCCGCCCTGCTCCTCCAGCACCTGCGGCAGGTCCCAGTGGTAGAGCGTCGCCCACGGCTGGACCCCGGACTCGAGCAGGCAGTCGACCAGCCGGTCGTAGAAGGCGAGCCCGGCGGCGTTGGGCTCGCCGCCGTCCGGGCGCACCCGCGGCCACGCCAGCGAGAAGCGGTAGGCACCGAGGTTGAGCCGGCGCATCAGGCCGACGTCTTCGGAGTACCGCCGGTAGTGGTCGGCGGCCGGGTCGCCGGTGTCGCCACCGACGACCGCGCCCGGACGGCGGGCGAAGACGTCCCAGACCGAGTCGGTGCGCCCGTCGGCCGTCGTGGCCCCTTCGACCTGGAACGCCGCGGTGGCGGCACCCCAGACGAAGCCGGGCGGGAACATCAGCGCGGCGTCTTCCCGGAACTCGGTCGCCCGAACGCTGTCGGGTTCTACGGACATGTTCACCCTTTCACGGCACCTTGCATGATCCCGGCCACGATCTGGCGGCCGAGGAGGACGAAGACGATGAGGATGGGGATGGTGGCCAGCGTCGTGCCGGCCAGGACGAGCGAATAGTCGACGTAGTAGCCGCTCTGCAGCTTTTCCAGGGCCACCTGGACGGTGGGGTTGCCGGCGTCCAGCACGACGAGCGGCCACAGGAAGTCGTTCCACGACATCATGAACGTGAACATCGCGAGGATCGCCGCGGCCGGGCGCACGGCGGGCAGGCAGACGTTCCAGAAGATCCGGATCATGCTGCAGCCGTCCACGCGCGCGGCCTCGACCAGCTCGTACGGCAGAGCGTCCACTGTGTACTGCCGCATCCAGAACACGCCGAACGCGGTGACCAGGTTGGGCACGATCACCGCCTCCAGGTGCCCGGCCCAGCCCAGCTCCGACATCGCGATGAACAGCGGGATGATGCCGAGCTGGGTCGGCACGGCGAGCGTGACGACGATGAACACGAACAACCCGTTGCGGCCGCGGAACCGCAGCTTGGCGAAGGCGAACCCGGCCAGCGACGAGAACAGCACCGTGGTCAGCGTGACCGTACCGGACACGATGATGCTGTTGGCGAGCGCTTTCCAGAACGGCACGGTGTCGAACACCCGCTGGGCGTTGGCGAAGAAGTTCCCGCCGGGCAGGAACGGCGGGATCCGCTCGGTGAGCATCCCGTTGTCGCGGCTGGCCACCAGGAACGACCAGTAGAACGGGAACAGCGAGCCGAGCACGAAGATCGCCAGCACGACGTAGGTCGCCTTGCGCGGCTTGCCGAGGGTGGCGACGCTCTTGCGCAGCCCGCCTTGCAGGGTCGTCATTTCTTCTTCACCGCCGGGGTTCGGGCGAGCCGGCCGGTGAGGAAGAAGTTCACCAGCGCGATGAGCACGATGACCAGGAACAGCACCCAGGCGATCGCCGAGGCGTAGCCGAGGCTCGAGTTCTCGAACGCCATCTGGTACAGGTACAGCGTCACGGTCTGGAACTGGTTGGTCGAACCGCCGTTGTTCGACCCCGGCATGGCGTCGAACAGCTTGGGCTCGGTGAAGATCTGCAGGCCGCCGATCGTCGAGGTGATGGTGACGAAGATCAGCGTCGGCTTCAGCAGCGGCAGCGTGACGTTGAAGAACCGGCGCCACAGGCCCGCGCCGTCGATCAGCGCCGCCTCGTGCAGCTCCTTGGGGATGGCCTGCATGGCCGCCAGCACGATCAGGGCGTTGTAGCCGGTCCAGCGCCAGTTCACCATGGTCGCGATCGCGATGTGGCTGGCGAACCGGCTGGCCTGCCAGTCGACCGGGTCCAGCCCGATCGTCTGGAGCACGCCGTTGATCAGCCCGTACTGGGGGCCGAACAGGTTGGCGAAGATGATCCCGATCGAGACGAGGCTGGCCGCGTACGGGAGCAGGATGCCGACGCGCCAGCCGGTCGCCCCGCGCAGCCGGGCGCCCATCAGGGCGGCCAGCAGCACCGCGATGATCAGCTGCGGGACGCTGGAGAGCAGGAAGATGCTGATCGTGTTGACCAGCGCGTTCCAGAACTGGCTGTCGGCGAACAGGTCCTTGTAGTTGTCGAGGCCGATGAAGTCCGGGTCGTCGCCCCCGGCCTTCCACTTGAACAGTGAAACGTACGCGGTGTAGAGCAGCGGGAACAGGCCGACGATCCCGAAGACGATGAAGAACGGCGCGACGTACAGGTACGGCGACACCTTGACGTCCCACCGGCTCAACCGGTGACGGAAGGTGGGCCGGGGAGACACCCGCTCCCCGGCCTTACTCCCTTCTGGCGCGACCTTGTCGATGACGGTCATCGGTTCAGCGCGTGATCTTCTTCGCGGCTTCGACCATCTGGTTCCAGCCGTCCGCGGCCGACTTGCCCTGTTCGACGGCCTTCAGGGCCGGGCTCGACGCGTTCTCCTGGATCTGGCCGTCACCGGGGCCCTTGTACTGCGGCTTCTGAACCTTCTTGGCCTGCTCGGCGAACAGCTCGCCGATCTTGGCGCCACCGAAGTAGGCGTCGGTCTGGCTCAGCAGGGCCGGGTCGGTCAGCGCCTTGACCTGGCTGGGGAAGTTGCCCTTCGCCTGGAACGCCTTGATCTGCTGCTCGGGGGCGGTCAGCCAGGCGGCCAGCTCGGCGGCCTCCTTCGGGTGCTTGGACTGCGTCGGCACGGTCAGGTACGAACCGCCCCAGTTGCCGCCGCCGCCGGGGAAGGCCGCGGTGACGGCCCACTTGTTCGCGTTCTCCGGGCCCGCCTGCTCCTTGATCACGCCGAGCATCCACGACGGGCACACCTTCGTGGCGAACGCGCCCTGCTTGAAGCCGGTGTTCCACTCCGGGCTGAACGCCGTGAGCTTGGCGGACTCGCCCTTGGCGACCGCGTCGGTGACCTTGGTCCAGGCGTCCTTGATGCCCTGGTTGGTCTCGACGGCGAGCTTGTCGTCGGTGCTGATGTAGCCCTCGGGCAGCTGGTTGACCATGGCGTTGAAGTTCTGCGCGGCCGAGTCGAACCAGGCCTTGTGGGTCTTGGCGGAGTAGTCGGCACCGGCCTGGAAGTAGCTGTCCCAGGTGGCGAACAGCGGCTTCACCGCTTCGGGGTCGGTCGGCAGGCCCGCGGCCTGGAACAGGTCCTTGCGGTAGCACATGGCGAGCGGCCCGATGTCGGTGCCGTAGCCGATGACCTTGCCGTCCTTGGTCTTGGCGGCGTCGTACTTCCAGCCGAGCCAGCGGTCGGGGGAGGCGTCGGCCGGCCCGATCTTGCTCAGGTCGTTGAACTTCGAACCCTTGTCGAGGAAGTCCGACAGGTGGCCCTCTTCCAGCGCCGTGACGTCGGCGAGGCCCGATCCGGCGGCCAGCTTGGTGGTGAGGTCCTGGTGGTAGGGCCCGCCCTGGCCGGTCTTGCGGTGGGTGATCTTGATGTTGGGGTGCAGTCGCTCGTACTCCGGGATGAGGGCCTCGTAGCCGAACTCGGTGAAGGTCGCCAGCGTCAGGTCGACGTGCTCGTTGGGCGCCGCCGCGGCCGGGGTCTGCTGGTTACCACCGCCTCCGCTGCAGGCTGTGGCGCCGAGCGCCGTCATCGTGATGCCCAGTGCCAGGACCAGGCCGTTCCGGATCGTTCTCACGTGTCCAACCACCTTGTTGACGGGAATGAGCGCTCTCACTGCTGGGAGCCGATCTGGGAGCGCTCCCAGGTGTGGCAGAGTCTGGTGGGGGCGTTCACCGGTGTCAAGAGGTCGTAACCGGAGTGTTTCCTGCGAGGAGCGCTCCCGGACGCCGGCTTGCGTGAACGTTAAGCTGAGTCCGTCAGGGTGGTTGTGGTGAATGAGGGCGGTGCCGTGGGGCCTCGAGCAGGGGATGAAGAACGGCCGACACTGGAGGACGTCGCGGCGTTCGCCGGCGTGTCGCGGTCGACGGCGTCGCGCGCGCTGAACGACGACGCGTACGTCAGTGCGGCGGCGCGCGAGAAGGTGCTCGCCGCGGCCCGTGACCTGGGCTATTCCCCGAACCAAGCAGCGCGGTCGCTGGTCACCCGCCGCACCGGGGCGGTCGCCGTGGTGCTGTCGGAGCCCGAGGACCTGCTGCTCGACCACTACCGCACCGCCGTCGTGCGCGCCGGCTACCGCGAGCTCGCCGACGTCGGCCGCCAGATGGTGCTGATCTTCAGCGACACCCGCGAGGACCTGAGCAAGACCGTGCGGTTCCTCGAGGGCGGCCACGTCGACGGCGCGCTCGTCTTCGCGCCGCACCGCGCCGACCCGCTGCCCAAGGCGCTGCGGCTGCTGCGGATCCCGATCGTGTTCGGCGGGCAGGCGGCCGGCATCCGGCGCGGCGTGCACGTCGTCGACTTCGACAACGAGGGCGGCGCCCGGCTGGCGGTGCAGCACCTGGTCGCGGCCGGGCGGCGGCGGATCGCCACGGTCGCCGGGCCGCAGGACCAGAGCGCCCCGATCGACCGGCTCGCCGGCTGGCGCAAGACCCTGCTCGACGCCGGGCTCGACCCCGCCGACCTGGCCGAAGAGGCCGACTTCACGCTCTCCGGCGGGGCCAATGCGATGTCCGCGCTGCTCGCCCGGCGCCCGGACCTCGACGCGGTGTTCGTCGCCAGCGACATGATGGCGGTGGGCGCGCTGCGCACCCTCGACGCGGCGGGCCGCCGCATCCCGGACGACGTCGCGGTGGTCAGCTTCGACGACAACGCCACCCTGGCCCCGGCCATGGACCCGCCCCTGACGTCGGTCCACCAGGACCCCCGCGAGCAGGTCCACGCCATGGTCGAAATCCTCATGCAGCTGCTCGACGACCAGGACCTGAAGCCCCGCCAGCACGTCCTCCCGGTCTCCCTGGCGGTCCGCGCCTCGAGCTGACCCCCGTGTCGTCCGCCGGGGTACGCGTGTCGTCCCGGGAATCACGCGTGTCGTCCATCCGGACACGCGTGTCGGCCACCTGGGCGCGTGCCGGCGCGCCCGGCCGCGGTCAACTCGCCGTGTGCTCGGCCGGATGACGTTGCCCGCTCGGTGGGAGCCTCGGCGCTCAGGTGTACACGTTTGGCGCTAAATAACGTTTCATTGCACGCCACGTAACCGTCTCGCTAGGCCGAACGGGTGACAACGCGACGAACGGTGGCGGCTGTTCAGGAGCGTTCAGCGGGCCGGCGTTCGCCCGGCGCGCAGGTGTGACGTCCGGACCCGCGGTGTCCTTCTGACTCGATTCTTTACATCCAGGTTTCCGGCTGGCTACCGTCTGCGCCTGGAAGCGCTCCCAGATCGCTGGCTCCCTACGGACAAAGGAGTTCCGCAGCCATGCGTTCCTCTCCCCGAAAGCGCGCCCGTGCGCTGGCACTGGCCTCGGCCGTGCTGGCGGTCACGGGCGCGGTGGTCGCCCCACCACCGGCGCTCGGCGCCGACATCGCCTGTTCCGTCACCTACACCACCAACGACTGGGACACCGGGTTCACCGCCAACGTCTCGCTGCGCAACGACGGCGCACCGTTCGACAGCTGGAAGGTCGGCTGGACGTTCCTCGACGGCCAGAAGGTCCAGCAGGGCTGGAGCGCCACGTTCGCCCAGTCCGGCGCCGCGGTCACCGCGACGAACATGTCCTACAACGGCCACCTGGGCACCGGGGCCAGCACGTCGTTCGGCTTCAACGGCTCGAAGGGCTCGGCCAACCGGCCGCCCACCGACTTCTCGGTGAACGGCACCGCGTGCACCGGCGCGAACAAGGCACCGACGGTCACGCTGACCTCGCCGAGTTCAACCGGCACGTACTACGCCCCGGCGACGATCCCGCTGGCCGCCACGGCCGCCGACAGCGACGGCACGGTCAGCAAGGTCGAGTTCTACGCCGGCGACACGCTGCTGGCCACCGACACGGCCGCGCCGTTCGAGGGCAGCTGGGGCAACGTCCCGGCCGGGACGTACTCGATCACCGCGAAGGCCTACGACAACAAGGGCGCGAGCACCACCTCGAGCCCGGTCAGCGTGAAGGTCCTCTCCGGGCCGACGATCGTCGCCTCCCCGGCGACCGCGCAGGTCAAGCAGGGCGGCACGACGACGTTCGCGGTCAGCCTCGCCGGCGCCCCGAGCGCCCCGGTCACCGTGGCCGTCGCGCGCACGGCCGGCAGCACGGACCTCACCGCGAGCCCGGCGAGCCTGACGTTCACGACGTCGAACTGGAACGTGCCGCAGAACGTGACGGTCACCAGCGCCGACAACGGGGGCGACCTGGGCAGCGCGACCTTCACCGCGAGCAGCAGCGGCTACACCGCGGCCACCGTGACGGTCAACGAGATCTCGTCGTCCACTTCGGACTACCAGCTCGCGTTCCTCACGCAGTACAACAAGATCAAGGACCCGAACAACGGCTACTTCCGCAAGTTCGGGAACATCCTGGTGCCCTACCACTCGATCGAGACGCTGATCGTCGAGGCACCGGACCACGGCCACGAGACGACGTCGGAGGCGTTCAGCTACTACCTCTGGCTCGAAGCGGCGTACGGCCGGGTGACCGGTGACTGGTCCCCGTTCAACCAGGCGTGGACGTCGATCGAGACGTACGCGATCCCGTCGGCGGCGGACCAGCCGGGCAACTCCGGCTACAACGCGAGCAAGCCCGCCACCTACGCGGCCGAGTACCCCAGCCCGAAGCAGTACCCGTCGCAGCTGCAGAGCGGCGTCTCCGTCGGGTCCGACCCGATCGCGGCCGAGCTCAAGGCGGCCTACGGTTCCGCGGACGTCTACGGCATGCACTGGCTGCTCGACGTGGACAACATCTACAAGTTCGGGCACTGCGAGGACGGCACCAACACCGCGCCGGCGTTCATCAACACCTTCCAGCGCGGCTCGCAGGAGTCGGTCTGGGAGACGGTCACCCAGCCCAGCTGCGACCTGCTGAAGTTCGGTGGCAAGAACGGGTACCTCGACCTGTTCACCGGCGACTCCTCCTACGCCAAGCAGTGGAAGTACACCGACGCGCCCGACGCGGACGCCCGCGCCGTGCAGGTGGCCTTCCAGGCAGAGAAGTGGGCGGCCGCGCAGGGCAAGAGCGCCGATGTCTCGGCCGTGGTGAAGAAGGCGTCGAAGATGGGCGACTACCTCCGGTACTCGCTGTTCGACAAGTACTTCAAGAAGATCGGCAACTGCGTCGGCGCGTCGAGCTGCGCGGCCGGCACCGGCAAGGACAGCGAGCACTACCTGATCTCGTGGTACTACGCCTGGGGCGGTTCGATGGACTCCTCCAGCGCGTGGGCGTGGCGGATCGGGGACGGCGCGGCGCACCAGGGCTACCAGAACCCGCTGGCCGCGTACGCGCTGGCCAACGACCCGGGCCTGAAGGTCACCTCGGCGACCGGTGCGCAGGACTGGGCGACCAGCCTCGGCCGGCAGCTGGAGTTCCTGCAGTGGCTGCAGTCCTCCGAAGGCGGCCTCGCCGGCGGCGCGACGAACAGCTGGGACGGCCAGTACGGCACCCCGCCGTCGGGCACGCCGACCTTCTACGGGATGTTCTACGACTACCAGCCGGTCTGGCACGACCCGCCGAGCAACCAGTGGTTCGGCTTCCAGACCTGGGGCATGGAGCGGATCGCCGAGTACTACCAGGCGACGAACGACGCCCGCGCCAAGAAGATCCTCGACAAGTGGGTGCCCTGGGCGATCGCGAACACCACGGTCGGCGCCGGCGGCAGCTTCCAGATCCCGTCCGACCTGACCTGGAGCGGCGCGCCGGACACCTGGAACGCCACCAGCCCGGGTGCGAACACCGGCCTGCACGTCACGGTGAAGAACTTCAGCCAGGACGTGGGTGTCGCGGCTTCGCTGGCCAAGACGCTGCTGTACTACGCGTCGGGGTCGAGCAACGCCCAGGCGAAGACGGTCGGGGAGCAGCTGCTCACCGCCCTGACCGCGAACGCCGACAGCAAGGGCATCGCGGTGCCGGAGACCCGGACGGACTACAACCGGTTCGACGACACCTACAACGCCACCACGGACCAGGGGCTCTACGTGCCCTCGGGCTGGAGCGGCACGATGCCGAACGGCGACCCGATCAACGCGAACTCGACGTTCCTGTCGATCCGCTCGTTCTACAAGAGCGACCCGCAGTGGCCGAAGGTCCAGTCCTACCTGGACGGTGGCGCCGCGCCGACGTTCACCTACCACCGGTTCTGGGCGCAGTCGGAGATCGCCACGGCGTTCGCCGCGCACGTCGCCCTGTTCGGCTGAAAGGCACTTGATGAAGCGACTGCTCTCACTGGTGGTCGCCGCACTGGTCGGGGGCGCCGTTCTCACGGCGTCCCCGGCCGCCGCGGCCCTCCAGACCACCGCGGCGACCGGTACCGGCACCGGGTTCTGGCACGCTTCCGGCTCCCAGCTGGTGGACTCGACCGGCGCGCCGGTCCGGATGACCGGGGTCAACTGGTTCGGCGCCGAGACGGCCAACTACTCGCCGCACGGCCTGTGGAGCCGCAACTACAAGGACATGCTCGACCAGATGGCCGGGCTCGGGTACAACACGCTGCGGCTGCCGTACTCGAACCAGCTGTTCGACAGCGGCTCGAAGCCGGTCAGCATCGACCAGGTGGCGAACCCGGACCTGCAGGGCCTGACCGGGCTGCAGGTGCTGGACAAGATCGTCGCATACGCCGGTGTCAAGGGCATGCGCGTGCTGCTGGACCGGCACCGGCCGGACTCCGGCGCGCAGTCCCCGCTCTGGTACACCAGCGCGTACTCCGAAAGCCGGTGGATCTCCGACTGGACGATGCTGGCCCAGCACTACAAGGGCAACCCGACGGTGATCGGCGCGGACCTGCACAACGAGCCGCACTCGATCCAGGGCGGCGGCGGGGCCTGCTGGGGCTGCGGCGACACCGCGACCGACTGGCGGCTCGCCGCCGAACGGGCCGGCAACGCCGTGCTGGCGGCCAACCCGGACTGGCTGATCGTGGTCGAGGGCGTGGACTGCGTCAGCGGCACCGGCGACCCGCAGTGCGGCTGGTGGGGCGGAAACCTCTCCGGCGCGAAGCAGTTCCCGGTGCGACTGTCCAAACCGGACAAGCTGGTGTACTCGGCGCACGAGTACGCGACGTCGGTGTTCGCCCAGACGTGGTTCTCCGACCCGGCGTTCCCGGCGAACCTGCCCGCGCTGTGGGACCACTTCTTCGGCTACCTGCAGAAGCAGAACATCGCGCCGGTGCTGCTCGGCGAGTTCGGCTCCACCCTCGCCGACCCGCGCGACAAGGTCTGGCTGCAGGAACTGATGAAGTACGCGGGGTCGGGGCCGTCCGGGATGAGCTTCACGTACTGGTCGTGGAACCCGAACTCCGGGGACACCGGCGGCATCCTCAACGACGACTGGACCACGGTCAACCAGACCAAGCAGGCGATCCTGCAGCCGTACCTGATCCCGCCGGTGGGCTCGGGCGGCGGTCCGGGCGACCCGCCGCCCGCGGCGAGCTGCGCGGTCACCTACCACGTCGACAACACGTGGCAGGGCGGGTTCATCGCCACCGTGACCCTGAAGAACACCGGGACGTCCGCGCTGAAGAACTGGGCGCTCGGCTGGACCGTGCCGTCCGGCACGCAGATCACCGGCGGCTGGAACGCCACGGTGTCGCAGACCGGACAGCAGGCCACGGCCAAGGCGCCCACGTGGGCGCCCGACCTGGCCGGCGGCGCCTCGGTGTCGATCGGCATCCAGGCCACCGGCCCCTCGACCGGCGCACCGGGCGGCTTCGCCGTCGGCGCGACCGCCTGCACCACCTGACCCACCCCACCGAACGACGAAGGAGCGCACTCGATGAAGAGTGAATTCTGGTCCGCGAAGAGGAAGTCACGGTTCGCCGTGGCGTCCTCTCTGACGGCGGCGGCGATGACCGCCGGATTGCTGGTGGCCGGGGGTAGTCCGGCGGGCGCCGCCACCGGCTGCAAGGTCACCTACACGGTCAACCAGTGGGACACCGGCTTCACCGCCAACATCGCGGTGACCAACCTGGGCGACTCCGTCTCGTCCTGGAACGTCGAATGGGACTTCGCCGGCAACCAGCAGGTGCAGCAGGGCTGGAGCGCCACGTTCAGCCAGAGCGGCAAGCACGTGAGCGCGAAGAACCCGTCGTGGGGCGGGACGCTGGGCACGAACGCCACGGCGAACTTCGGTTTCAACGGATCGTACTCGGGCACGAACACGATCCCGACGTCGTTCTCGCTCAACGGCAACCACTGCGACGGCACCCCGGGCGGCACGTCGACGACGCCGACCACGCCGACGACGCCCACGACCCCGACCACGCCGACGACCCCGACCACGCCCACCACCCCGACGACGGTCACCACGACGCCGCAGCCGGGGACCCACGTGGAGAACCCGTACGCCGGGGCCAAGGGGTACGTGAACCCGGACTGGTCGGGCGAGGTGAGCGCGGCGGCCGCGGCCAAGGGCGGCACCCTCGGTGCCCAGATGGCCAAGGTGGCCAACACCTCGACCGCGGTCTGGCTGGACCGGATCGCGGCGATCGAGGGCACGTCGAGCGCGCGCGGCCTGCGCGGGCACCTCGACGCGGCGCTGTCCCAGGCGAGCGGCGGCACGCCGGTGACCATCCAGATCGTCGTCTACGACCTGCCGAACCGCGACTGCGCGGCGCTGGCGTCCAACGGTGAGCTGAAGGTCGCCCAGAACGGCCTGGCCCGGTACAAGAGCGAGTACATCGACCCGATCGCCTCGATCCTGTCCGACGCGAAGTACGCGCCGCTGCGGATCGTCGCGATCGTCGAGCCGGACTCGCTGCCGAACCTGATCACGAACACCTCGATGGCGACCTGCGCGGAAGCGCAGTCCAGCGGGGCGTACACGCAGGGCATCCAGTACGCGCTGAACAAGCTGCACGCGATCACCAACGTCTACAACTACCTGGACATCGCGCACTCGGCGTGGCTGGGCTGGGACAGCAACTTCCAGCCGTTCGTCAACCTGGTCAAGCAGACGCTGCAGGGCACCACGGCCGGCGTCAACAGCATCGACGGCTTCATCAGCGACACGGCCAACTACACGCCGCTGACCGAGCCGTACCTGCCGGACTCGAACCTCAACGTGGGCGGGCAGCCGCTGAAGTCGGCGACGTTCTACCAGTACAACCCGTACTTCGCGGAGGTGCCGTTCGCCTCGGCGATGTACAGCGCGTTCGTCTCGGCCGGCCTGCCCAGCGGCATCGGCATGCTGATCGACACCTCGCGCAACGGCTGGGGCGGCTCGGCCCGGCCCAGCGGTGCTTCCGGGTCCACTGTGGACAGCTATGTGAACTCGGGCCGGATCGACCGGCGGCTGCACCGCGGCAACTGGTGCAACCAGAGCGGGGCGGGGCTGGGCGTGCGGCCCACGGCGGCTCCCGCGGCGCACTTCGACGCCTACGTCTGGATCAAGCCGCCGGGTGAGTCCGACGGCGCGAGCACCCAGATCCCGAACGACGAGGGCAAGGGCGCGGACCCGATGTGCGACCCGACGTTCCACGGCAGCCAGCAGGCCAACGGCGGCAACCTGACCGGCGCGCTGCCGAACGCCCCGCTGTCGGGCAAGTGGTTCGAGACCCAGTTCGAGGAACTGGTCCAGAACGCCTACCCGGCGGTGCAGTAACGGCTCCGGGCCGGGCGGTGCAGCGCAGCCGCCGTCCGGCCCGGTCTCCACCCCGCGGTGACCGCGGCCCGTCCCGCCGGGCCCGGCTCGCCGCTGTTCCGCCCGGCCGCCTGACCGGCCGGGCGGGACCGCGGGATCCGGCCTGCCGTCGACGGTGACAGGGCCGGATCCCGCGGCGCTCTTCGGCGGCCGCAGCGGAGGTCCGTGCGGACGCTGAGCCGGTCCGGTCCCGGCCCGTCGTGGCCGGGGCCGCACCGGCACCCCCCTCGAACTCCTTCGGCCCTGGTTCGGTGACGAACCCCATCCGGGTGTGGAACGCGTGCGAACCCTTGCTCACCGGCGATGTGATCGCCCGAACCACCGGCCGCCCGTGCGCGCGGCTGCCGGCGACGAAGCGCTCTTCCAGCGTGGCGCCCGCTTCCGCACCGAGGCCGCGGGTTTCCGCGGCTCAGGGCACGAGCCGGTGCACGCCGATCAGCACCTGCTGCCAGACCGCGGCGGGGTCGGCGCCCTGCTCGACCGCCTTGAGCGACGGTGCGATCACCGTCTCCTGGATCTTGCCGTCGCCCGGGCCCTTGTACTGCGGCTTCCCGACCTTGCGGGCCTGCGCGACGAAGACCTGGCCGCTCAGCGCCCCGCCGAAGTAGCCGTTCATCTCGCTGAGCAGGTCCGGGGAGGTGAAGGCGTCGACCTGGCTGGGGAAGTTGCCGCTCACCCGGAACGCGTGCAGCTGCTGCTCCGGCGCGGTCAGCCAGGCGGCGAGCGCGGCCGCCTCCCGCTGGTGCGGGCTCGCGGCCGGCACGGTGAGGAAGGACCCGCCCCAGTTGCCGCCGCCGTCCGGGAAGGCGTCGGTGAGCGCCCACTTGCCCGCGTTGCCGACCCCGGCCTGCTGCTCGATGACGCCGAGCATCCACGACGGACAGACCTTCGTCGCGAAGGCGCCGGTGCGCAGCCCGTTGTTGCCGTCCTCGGCGAACGCGGTGAGCCCGGCCGACTGCCCCTGCTTCACCGCGGCGGTGACCTGGTCCCAGGCGTCCTTCAGCGCCTTGTTCGTTTCGAGCGTGGAGTGGTCTTCGCGGTCGAGGTAGCCGACCGGGAGCTGGTTGACCATGGCGTTGAACGTCTGCGCCGCGGAGTCGAACCAGGCTTTGCCGTGCGAGCGTTTGACGTACTTCTCGCCGGCCTTGAAGAAGCTGTCCCAGGTCGCGAACATCGTCTTCACCGAGCCCGGGTCGGTGGGCAGCCCGGCCGCCTCGAGCAGGTCCTTGCGGTAGCACATGGCCAGCGGGCCGATGTCGGTGCCGTAGCCGACGAGCTTGCCGTCCTTGCTGCGGCCCGCCTCGTACTTCCACTCCAGCCACCGGCCGGGTTTGACGTCGGGCGGCCCGACCTTCGCCAGGTCGGCGAACTTCGCCGACTGCGCGAGCACGTCGGCCAGGTGGCCTTCCTCGACCGCCTGGACGTCGGCGAGCTCCCCGCCCTTCTGCAGCTTGTCCAGCAGGTCCTGGTGGTACGGCCCGCCCTGCTCGGTCCGGACCTGGCGGATGGTCAGGCCGGGGTGGGTGAACTCGTAGCCGGGGATGAGGTCGTCGTAGCCGAACTCCCCGAAGGTCGCGATGGTGAGCGTGATGCGTTCCGGCGTACCGGGCCCGCACCCGCCGGTCAGGACGAGCAGGACGGCGGCGGTGGCGAACGCCAGCTGTCTTCGGATCTGCCTCATGCGCGCGTGCTCCCCGGTCGCGGCCCGCTCCCGGCCTCCGTTGGCTGGGAGCGCTCCCGGGCCGAGTCTTGTTTCCCGGTGCGGCGGGTGTCAAGGTTCGCGACGGCGGGTGCCCGGACGGACACGGACCGCGGGCCGGGGCTCTTGTGGTGCAACGGAGGAGTGCGATGAAGCGTCCGACGATCACCGACATCGCGCGGGAGGCCGGCGTCTCCAAGGGCGCGGTGTCCTACGCCCTCAACGGCCGCCCGGGCGTCTCCGAGGCCACCCGGCAGCGGATCACCGAGATCGCCCGGGAGCTCGGCTGGGCCCCCAGCAGCACCGCACGGGCCCTGTCCGGCGGCCGCACCGGCGCGACCGGCCTGGTCCTCGACCGGTCCCTCGAGGCGTTCGTGCCCGCCCTGCTCGACGGGTTCGAGGGCGAGCTGCTGCTGCAGGTCGCCGCCGGCCGCGACGCCGCGCTGGCGATCCACCGCCGCTGGCGGGCCGAGCGGAAGGTCGACGGCGTGCTGCTCACCGAGCCGGGGTGCGCGGCGGAACTGGTGCGGATCGGCCTGCCCGCGGTGGTGCTCGGCGGCCCGGGCGGGGTACCGGGCGTCCCGTCGGTGCTGGTGGACGACGTCACCGGCGCGCTGGAGGCGCTGGAGTACCTCGCCGCGCTGGGGCACCGGCGGATCGTCCGCATCGCGGGCGCGGCGGCGTTCGCCGACCCGGCGGCGCGGAACCGGGCCTTCACGACGGCGGCGACCGGCCTCCCGCACCCGGGCACCGTGCACCCGGAACCCTCGGCCGACGCGGTCCGGCGGGTGCTGGCCGCGCGCCCGCGGCCGACGGCGCTGCTGTGCGACACCGACGACCTCGCGGTGGCCGCGCTCGCCGCCGCGCGCGAGCTCGGCCTCGCGGTGCCCCGGGACCTGTCGGTCGTCTCGTGGGACGACACCCCGCTCTGCCGGCTGGTGCGGCCGGCGCTGACCGCGATCCGGCGCCCGCTGGCCGAACTCGGCTCGCTCGCCGCCGCCGTCCTGCACGACGTGCTGGCCGGGGAACGGGCGAGCGACGTGTGCGCGTCCCGGCCGCGGCTGATCACCCGCGGCAGCACCGGGCCCGCGAACGCGTGAAGGCCGCCCTGCGCGGCAGGGCGGCCTTCACGGTGTCCACTTCGGACGATCAGCTGCCCTGGCAGGTCGGCGAGGGCGCGGCGGCGCCGCCGGTCGTGGTGACCACCAGCCCGAAGGTGGTCTGGCCGTCGGCGGCGATCCCGCCGTTCCAGTCGGCGTTGCGGACCGTCACCGCCGAGCCGGACTGGCTCAGCGTGCCGTTCCACACGCTGTTGACCGTCTGGCCGGCGGGCAGTGTCCAGCCCACCTGCCAGCGCGAGTACGCCGAGGTGCCGTGGTTCATCACGGTCACCGTGGCCTGGTAACCGCCGCTCCAGGCGTTGGTGATCTCGTACATCGCCATGCACGAGCCCGCCGGGGTCGTCGGTGTGGTGGGCGTGGTGGGCGTGGTGGGGGTCGTCGGTGTGGTGGGCGTGGTCGGGGTGGTGGGGCCGGTCGGTGTCGTCGGGGTGGTGGTCGGGCCGCCGCCCTGGTCCTTCACGCCGGTGACCTCGCCGTGCCCGCCGTCGAACACGACGTCCGAGCAGCCGTAGAACGTCTCGCTGCTGTCCGAGCGCTTCCACACCGAGTAGATGATGTGCCGTCCGGACTTGTTCGACGGGAGCGCGCCGGTCCACTTGTACTGGCCGTCCACCGTGCCGACCTGGCCGGTGACCGGGGGGTGGTCGACCGTCAGGAACGGCTGGTCCTCGAGCGAGTCCCAGGTCAGCGGCTGGTTCGGGTTCCAGCCGTCCTTCGTCACGTAGGTGTAGAACCAGCCCGGGTGGGCGGCCCACGCGTTGTAGGAGAAGTCGAACTGGGCACCGGAGGTGAGGTGGGTCAGCGGCCACGAGCCGACGCCGTCGAAGCCGGCGTAGTTCGGGTTGCCGCCCGAGCACAGCTTCCCGTCGGGGATGAACCCGCGCGTGCGCCCGGCGCCGTCGGACCGCAGCACGGCGAACCAGTTGTACAGCGAGTTGGCGCCGCTGACGGCCACCGCGGCCGCGCAGGCCGGGTTGATGGGCTTGATCTCGCCGGTCGAGCTGAGCCCGTCCTGCCAGCACAGGAAGGTCCGGCTGCCCGGTTTCATCATGGCGCCGTGCGCCTCGGCCGTGCCGGTGTTGAGCAGGATGGCGGTCAGGCTCGCCAGCAGCACGGTGACGGCGGCGAGGATGGTACTTCGTCTCCTGGTCACGTCAGTCCCTTCATTGGGTTGCGTGCGTCGAAGACTGGGAGCGCTCTCAAGGTCAGGATACGCGGTGGCGGTCACTTCCGGAACAGCCCGCGGTGACCGCGGCGGGCCCGTTGGCCTACCTTGGCGCAGGGCGGGCGAACCGGGCCGGCCGTGGCGAAAGGCAGCGAGTGGACAGTCCGTCTTCGGTTCCCGCCTGGGTGCGGGCCGAACCCGCCCGGCTCCTCGGGTTCGCCCGCGGCGCGGTGCACCCCGGCGGCGGGTTCGCCTGGCTCGACGACGCCGGGCGGCCGGTGCTCGACCGGCCGGTCGAGACCTGGATCACCTGCCGGATGACGCACGTCTTCGCGCTCGCCTCGCTGCAGGGCGCGGACACCGGCGAGCTGGTCGCCCACGGCGTCGCGGCGCTGACGGGACTGCTGCGGGACCCGGCGCACGGCGGCTGGTACGCCTCGGCGGCCGTCACCGAGAAGCGGGCCTACGAACACGCCTTCGTGGTGCTGGCCGCCGCGAGCGCGGCCGCCGCCGGTGCCGACGGCGGGGAAGCGTTGCTGGCCGAGGCCCTCGAAGCCGTCGAACGCCGGTTCTGGGAGCCGGGTCCCGGCCGCGTCGCCGACGTCTGGGACCGCGGCTGGACGCGGCTCGAGGACTACCGCGGCGCGAACGCCAACATGCACACCGTCGAGGCGTTCCTGGCCGCCGCCGACGTCACCGGCGACCCGGTGTGGACGGCCCGCGCACTGTCCATTGTGGAGCAGCTGGTGCACGGCGAAGCCCGCGCGCACGGCTGGCTGCTCCCGGAGCACTACGACGGCGGGTGGCGCGTGCGCCCGGACTTCAACCGCGACGACCCCGCCGACCGGTTCCGGCCGTTCGGCGCGACGATCGGGCACCTCTTCGAATGGGCGCGGCTGGCCGTCCACCTCGGACGCGCGCTCGGGGACGGCGCCCCGGACTGGCTGCTGCCCGACGCGGTCGCCCTGTTCGGCACCGCCGTCCGGGACGGCTGGGCCGCCGACGGGCGGGCCGGTTTCGTCTACACCACGGACTTCGCCGGGAAGCCGGTCGTCCGCACCCGGCTGCACTGGGTGGTGGCCGAGGCGATCGCCGCCGCGTGGACCCTGCACCAGGAAACCGGCGACCCGGCGTACCTCGCCCGGTTCGCGCAATGGTGCGAGCACGCCGAAACCTGCTTCGTCGACGGCGAACTCGGTTCGTGGCACCACGAACTCGACCCGGAGAACCGTCCCGCCGCGACGGTGTGGGACGGCAAACCGGACGTCTACCACGCCTACCAGGCGACGCTGCTGCCCGCCTTGGCGCCCGCGGCGTCGTTCGCGGGCGCGCTCCGGCCCCGCCGTTAGACTGCGCGAGTCGCCCCTTCTCGGCAAGGAGAACCATGTCGCCTTTCGTCGCGGCCGGAGACCGGTACGCGGGCATGCCGTACCGGCGGGCCGGGCGCAGCGGGCTGAAGCTGCCCGCCGTGTCCCTCGGCCTGTGGCACAACTTCGGGGACGACAAGCCCCTCGACGTCCAGCGCGCGGTGCTGCGCCGCGCGTTCGACCTCGGGGTGACGCACTTCGACCTGGCCAACAACTACGGCCCGCCGCCCGGTGCCGCGGAGGCGAACTTCGGGCGGCACTTCGCCGCCGACTTCCGCCCGTACCGCGACGAGATCATCGTCTCGTCCAAGGCCGGCTACCTGATGTGGGACGGTCCGTACGGCGAGTGGGGCTCGCGCAAGAACCTGCTGGCCAGCCTGGACCAGAGCCTCGCCCGGACCGGCCTGGACCACTTCGACGTCTTCTACTCGCACCGCCCGGACCCCGAGACGCCGATCGAGGAGACGATGGGGGCGCTCGACACCGCCGTCCGCTCGGGCAAGGCGCGGTACGCGGGCATCTCGAACTACTCGCCGGAGCAGACGACGGCCGCGCTGGCCGCGTTGAGGGACCTCGGCACGCCGCTGCTGATCCACCAGCCGTCCTACTCGATCCTCAACCGGTGGGTCGAGGACGGCCTCCTCGACACCCTGGACGAGCACGGCGTCGGGTCGATCGCGTACTCGCCGCTGAGCCAGGGCCTGCTGACCGACCGCTACCTCGACGGCGTCCCCGCCGACTCGCGGGCGGCCGGCGCCAGCCCGTTCCTGACCCGCGACCGCCTCACCGAGGACACCCTGGGCACCATCCGCGCGCTGAACGACGTCGCGAAGCGGCGCGGCCAGACGCTGGCGCAGCTGGCCATCGCCTGGGTGCTGCGCCGCGGTCGCGTCACCTCCGCGCTGATCGGGGCCAGCAGCGTGGCGCAGCTCGAGAACACCGTCGCGGCCACCGCCAACCTGGAGTTCACCGACGACGAGCTGGCCGAGATCGACCGGATCGCCCGCGGCCAGCTGTAGCGCCCTACCGCGGCTGTCGTGAGTGGTAAGGCGGGTTCTAACCCGCCTTACCACTCACGACCAGCGTGGCGGGGGTCAGCAGCCGATCCGGGAGGTGCCGACGGCGACGTCGTCGAACCAGAGCGTGTCGGCGTCGCCGGCGTAGCTCTCCCAGCCGAGGCGCAGGTCCGTCAGGGCCGGGTGCCAGGACCGGGCGAGCCACTGCTGGTCGATGTCCGCGGTCGGGACGCTGTCGACGACCAGCCCGGGCACCGCGGCCGAGTTCAGCCACGTCCGCAGTTGCCCCGCGCTCCCGTCGACCTCGAACTCGAAGCAGGACCAGGTGCCGGTGGCCAGCGGGACGCTCTGGGCCACCCCGGCCGGGCTCTGCGCCGGCAGCGTCGCGTCGTCGGACTCGCGGTTCCACTGCAGGGCCTGGTTCTGCCCGCCGGCGCGCAGGTCCCGGCCGCCGTCGGCGGTGTCGCGCAGGGCCATGAACGCCACGTGGCCGGTGGGCAGCGGCGTGGTGTGGCGGACCCAGAACCGGCCGAACAGCGGGCCCGAGCCGAGCCCGGACAGGCTGGTGCCGAGGAACGCGTGGTTGCAGTAGCCGCCCTGGCCGGTGACCTTGACCGACCGGCTGCCCGAGTGCGCGACCGTGCTGTCGACGGCGACCGTGCCGGTGCCGGTGCAGTTGGCCGCGCCGACGGTCCAGCGGCCGCCCGGGGTGCCGCCGGTCTGCTGCTCGAAGTCGTCGCAGATCGCCGCGGCCGAGCAGCCCGCGGGCGGCGGCCCGGACGTGGTCGTGGTCGGGGTGGTCGGCGTCGTGGTGGGGGTCGGTGTCGTGGTCGACGGCGGAGCGGGGTCGCCGCACGAGACGCCGTTGAGGGCGAAGTCCGCCGGCGTGGCGTTCGTCCCGCTGTAGGTGCCCTGGAGGCCGAAGGAGACCGAGCCGCCGGCGGGCAGCGAGCTGTTGTACGGCAGGCTTTCGGCGGTGACCGCGGTGCCGGACTGCCGGACGGTGGCGTTCCAGGCCGACGTCACGGACTGGTTCCCGGCGTAGTGCCAGGTGAGCGTCCAGGAGGAGAGCGCGGTGGCGCCGTTGGTCACCACGATGTCGGCGGTGTAGCCGGTCTGCCACTGGTTGACGCGGTAGGCGACCGAGCACGCCGGCGCGGCGGCGGCCGGCCCGGCCACGATGACCGCGGTGGTGCCCGCCGCGGCGAGGCAGAGCGCAGCGAGGGCGCCGGCGAACCTGTGCATCGGGTCCTCCCCGGGACGCGGACAGGGGCGCCGTGGCCTGCACCACGGCGCCCCTGGGTGGTGGCCGCGTTCTGGCGAGGCGACCTGGCATGGGAGCGCTTCCAGCCGCGGTGAAGGTAACCCCGGTGTGACGCTCTTGTAAAGCGCGACCCGGACGCGGCGCCATCCGGTGGTCCGTTTTCCGGAACCGGGCCGGGCGCACTGTCCACTGAACCTTCCTGAACGGCCGAATCCGTTGTGGTGTCGGCCATGTCGGCGGTTGCGCTGCGCCACTGGCCCGCGGCGCCGGACACCGCCGTTCGAGTGGTTTCCGGAAAACCCGCCCATGATCACTTCCGGGAGAGTGCGCCCCGCCGTGTTGGGAGCGCTCTCAGGTTCACTCTTGTTGCCTACTCGCTCTCTCGGGAACCGCACGGTGCCCGCCCCGGTGACGTCCTGGGCTCCCGCCGTCACGCTGCGGTACTGTCGTCGGAGTGCACCCGTACTCCGGAAATCGTTGGATGAACGATGAGTCGACAGGCCAAACCAGGGAGTAAGCCGTACCGTGCACAACTGCGCGAACGGCTGGCCGCCTTGGGCTTCCCCGAGGAGGCGATCCCGGCCCGGGTGGCGCACAACCTGATCGTCGAGTGCCGGATCCCGCCGCGCACCGCGTGGCGGCTGGCGTCCGAGCTGTCGCTGGACGTCGCCGCGCACCAGTACAACGCCGTCACCGGCGACCCCCGCGCGGGGATGCGCGGCACGCGGATCTGGGAGTACGAGCAGTGGCCCGACCGCGGTGTCCGGCCCACCGTCGCCGCGCTGCGCGTGCTGGCGCAGGTCTACGGCACCGGCTGGCAGTGCCTGCTGGGGCTGCGGGACCTCGAGCAGCTGCCGGCCAAGGACCTCGCCGAGTACCACGCCGCGGCGGAGCCCGCGCCCGCCGTGGCGGCCGAGCCGCCACCCGCGCGCACCCTCGCGCGCGTCGAAGCCCGGCCCGACGAGGAAATCGGGGCAGGCGCCCTCGATGACGCGATCCTGCTCACGAAGACCAACGTGGACGACGTCCAGATCGACGACCTGTGGTCCGATCTGGACTTCCTCGGCGGCGCCTACACCCGGACCGCGCCCGACTCGATCCTCGGCCAGCTCGCCGTGATCGAGGAACGGACGTCGGCGCTGCTGAAGGGCCGCCAGCGGCCCAAGCAGACCCAGGAGCTCCTGCTCATCGGGGCCAAGTCGAGCGCGATGATGGCGTGGATCGCGGGCGACCTCGGCCGCTACCGGCTCTCGCGCGACCTCAACTCCGCGGCCTGGCTCTACACCCAGTACGCCGACGACTTCCTCGCCCGGCGCTGGGTCCGCACCTCCCAGGCGCGCGTCGCGTTCTGGGCGGGCAACGGCATCGAGTCCGCGAAGCTCGCCGCCGACGGGCTCAACTACCAGGCGGGCGGCCTGACGGACGCGCCGCTGATCCTCGCCGAAGCGCGCGGCTGGTCGTCGGTGCAGGCCGAACAGCAGGTGCTGGACGCGATCGCGCGCTGGACGTCCATCGAGGACCCGGACCTCGGCGCCGGCGGCGACGACCGGTTCTTCAACATCACCAAGGACCGGCGGCACTACATGGCGGGCAACTCGCTGCTTTCGGTCGGGCAGGCCTCGGCCGCGCTGCGCGAGTTCACCACCGCCCGCGAGTCCTTCGAGAAGCTGTCCCTGGAAAACCGCTGGGACGCCATGGACCCGATGATCCGGATCGACATGGGCCGCGCGCACCTGCGGCTCGACGACCTCGACGCCGCCGCCGCGCAGGTGGAACCGCTGCTGGACGCGGGGGTGGGCAAACAGCCCGACATGGTCCGCGCCATGCTGAAGCTCATGGCCACCGAACTGTCCGCACCCCGCTGGCGCTCGGCCACGACCGCCCGCACCCTCGCCGAGGCGCTCCTGGACGCCCACGCTTCGGCGCGGCCGTGACTGTGAGATCCGGGGCTTCGCCCCAGGCCGGGGGCCTCCCCCGAAAAGAAGCCGCGCCTTACCGGGCTTCGCCCCGACGAAAATCGCCCGACCCGACCCGGACGGAGGCTGCCCACGTGGCACCCGACGATGTCTCGTGCCCGCAGAACTCGCGAACGGAGATCCCGGCTCCACCCGGCCACACCCGGCGGGACGTGGTGGTCGTCGCCGACCGCTTCGCGCGGTTCGCCCGCGGGGACCGCGTGCTCACCCTGTCGGGCCTGCTCGGCCTGCTCGGCTCCGGGGCGCTGCAGGCGTCGGGCTGCCACTGGGCCGTCCACCTCGGCCAGGGCATCGACGGCACCGACGGCGACCTGCTGGCGGCCGCCTGCGACAAGACCGAAGGCGCCGTGTACCTGGCCGACCCGCAGGCGTTCCGGCGGCCGCCCGAACCGCCGGAGGTCGTCCACAAGGACCGGCCGGAAAACGTCCTGCTGGCCGGCGTGCACAGCCCGGTGCCCGAACACTGCCGGGCCGAGCTGCGGATCCACCGCGACAACGAACTGGTCCTCGACCACCACACCGGCGAGCACGTGCAGGGCATCGTCATCGTCGAGGCGATGCGCCAGATCTGCATCGCCCAGTTCGAAACCGCCGTCCGCCCCGGACTGGTCCCGGCCGCCTACGCCGGGGTGTGGCAGCGGATCGACCTGTCCTTCGAGGACTTCCTGTTCCCGCTGCCGGCCACGGTCGAGTCGGTGATCGTCGAGTCCGACCTCGGCCGGGACACCAACCTGAAGTTCCGCGCCACCACGGCGGTGCGCCAGCAGGGGCGCACCGTGGCCACCGCGGGCATCGAGTACTCGATGATCGCCCAGGGCCGCATCGACACCCTCGAACGGCGCAAGGCCGACCAGGCCACCGTGGCCTACCTCGGCTGAGCCGCATCCCCCACACCGAAGGGAAACCACCGCACGATGTCCGACGTTCAGGAGCAGGACCGCTCCGCGTCCTTCACCCAGGGCCTGAAACTCATCCAGCAGCTCGGCGGCGTGGAACGGCCCGCCGTGCTGGACCTGTTCGCGAGCATCGGGGAGGCCGAGTTCGGCGAGCAGTGCGTCGGGTTCATCTACGGCGACGTCTACCACCGGCCCGGCCTGCCGCTGCCCGAGCGGCAGCTGGCGACGGTCGCCGCGCTCACCGCGCTCGGCTACGCGGGCTCGCAGCTGCAGTTCCATGCCAAGGCCGCGCTCAACGTCGGCTGCACCCGCCGCCAGCTGGTCGAGGCCGTCATCCACGTCAGCTCGTTCGCCGGCTTCCCGGCCACCCTGAACGCGCTGACGGCGCTCAAGGCCGCCTTCGAGGGCCTGCCGGAGGACGAGCCGGAGCCGGCCGAGCCGTCGGACGTGCCGTGGGCCGGCATCGAAGACCGCTACGAGCGCGGCCTGGCCGCGATGCAGGCCGTCGACGGCGAAGCGGGGGAGAAGGTCGCCGCGGCGCTGGCGGACATCGCCCCGGACCTGGCCACCTACATCATCGAGTTCACCTTCGGCGAGGTCTACACGCGGCCGCACCTGAGCCTGCGCCACCGCGAGATCGTCACGATCGCCGCCTGCGTCGCGCTGGGCACCGCGCTGCCGCAGCTGAAGGTGCACATCCACGGCCTGCTCAACGTCGGCGGCACCGAGCAGGAGGTCGTGGAAACCGTGCTGCACCTGGCGTTCTACTGCGGCTTCCCGGCCGCGCTCAACGCCATCGCGGCCGCGCGGGAAGTGTTCGCGCAGCGGTGACCCGGTTCGAGAAGCTGCGCGTGGTCGCGCTCGACTGCGACGGCGTGCTCATCGACGACACCTACCTGGCCATGATCGCCCGGTTCGTCACCGGCTACGGCGGGGTGTACGACGCCGCGGCCGAGCGGGACGTGATCGGGCTGCGCGACATCGTCGTGGCGGAGAAGGTCACCGCGCTGTGCGGCCTCGACCAGCCGGCCGAGGAGACGCTGAAGCAGCTGTGGGCGGCGCGGCAGGAGTACCTGGCCGAGCACCCCATCCGCGTCGCCGAGGGCGCGCGGGACTGCCTGGCGGCGCTGGCGAAACTCCCGGTGCGGCTGGTCTGCTACGGCGGGCGGACCCGCGAGCACACGTTCGACCACTACCTCGGCGACTTCGTGGACCTGCTCGATCCCGAGGTGCCGTACGTGAGCATCAACGAGCACCGGCCGGGCGTCGACCACATCGCCCGGACGGTGTTCGGCGTCGGCTTCGACGAGATCGTGTTCGTCGACGACGTCAGCCGGGTCGCCGAGGACGCCCGCGCGCACGGCGCCGGGTTCGTCGGCTTCCCGTCGAGCCCCGCCCACGCGCGGCAACGGGACTTCATGGCTTCCTGCGGCGTCCGGCACTTCGCCGCGTCGCTCGGCGAACTGACCCCGGAACTCCTGGCGATCGTCGACGGGGAGCTCGCGACTTCGACACACTGGGCTCGTCGAGGAGTTCCCGCACCCCAGGAGCCGCTGTGAAGTTCTTTTCCCTGCCCCGTCCCGGCGCCGAGCTCGTCATGGGCGAGCGCGACGTGCCCGAACCCGGCCCCGGCCAGGTCCTGGTCCGGCTGCGCGGGTGGGCGCTCAACGCCCGCGACCTGATGATCCTCAAGGGCTTCTACCCGAAGCCGGTGAAGCCGGACGTGATCCCGCTGTCCGACGGTGCGGGCGAGGTCGTCGCGGTCGGCGACGGGGTGCGCGCCTGGACCGCTGGCGACCGGGTCGCGGCGACGTACTTCCCGGACTGGCTGGCCGGCCCGGGCACGCCGGAGAAGACCGCGGACGACCTGGGCGGCACGCTCGACGGCGTGCTCGCGGAGTACGCTGTCTTCGCCGAGCACGCCCTGGTCGCCGTGCCCGCCCACCTCGACCACTCCGAGGCCGCCACGCTGCCCAGCGCCGGTGTGACGGCGTGGCGGGCGGTCGTCGAAGAGGGCCGCCTGACGCCCGGCCAGACCGTGCTCACCCTGGGCAGCGGCGGCCTGTCGACGTTCGCGCTGCAGTTCGCCGCTCTCGGCGGCGCGCACGTCGTCGCGACGTCGAGTTCGGACGCGAAGCTGGCGCGGCTGCGCGAGCTGGGGGCCGCCGAGACGCTCAACCACGCGACCACCCCGGAGTGGGGGGCGGCCGTGGCGGAGCTGACCGGCGGCGGCGTCGACCACGTCGTCGACGTGGGCGGCGGCGGCACGATCGGCCAGTCCATGCTCGCCGCCCGGTACGGCGGGCACGTCACCGTGGCCGGCGTGCTGACCCACGAAGGCGGCGCCGACCCGATCCTGGTGCTCGTCAAGCAGCTGACGCTGCGCGGGCTCACCAACGCCTCGCGTGAGACGTTCCAGGCGATGAACCGGGCCGTCGAACGGACCGGCCTGCGGCCGGTGATCGACCGCCGGTTCGGCTTCGACGAGATCGCCGACGCCGTCAAGCACCTGGAGTCCGGGGTCCACATCGGGAAGGTCGTGCTGGAGAGCGCCTGAGCGCCTCCGCTGCCCGCCGGGTAAGTTTTGCCGCCCCGGATGGGTATTTTCGGTACCCCCGGATGGTGTTCTCGCAGGTCAGCAAGGGTGTGTCCGGGCGAAAAAGTCCCCTTTGGGCAGGAATGGCGGCCACCCGCGCCACCAGGGAGAGTGGTGGTTACCGGGACATCGCCCGAGCAGGCTGCGGCTGCTGGGGCGCCGGCTCCCGGACTGGGGGCGCGGGGAGGGGGTTTCAACCGCCTGGGGGTGGGTTGAAACCCCCTTCGCCCGCGCGTTGTGCCACGGCCGGTCGTGAGTGGTAAGGCGGGTTAGAACCCGCCTTACCACTCACGACAAGCCGCGGCAGACCGGCTCACGGGGTTGTGCAGGCCCGCCCGTTGAGGGAGATCGCGCCCGGCCGGGAGTTCACCATCCCCGAACTCCCGGTGAAGCCGAACTCGGCGCTCCCGCCGGCCGGGATGGTCCGGTTCCAGCCGGCGTCCAGGGCCGTCACCGCCGCCCCGGCCTGGGTGACCTGGGCGTTCCACGCCTGGTTCACCCGCTGGCCGTCGGCGAACGTCCACGTCACCGTCCAGCCGGTCACCGCGGTCGTGCCGGTGTTGCCCACCTTCACCGAAGCCTGGAACCCGCCCTGCCACTGGTTGGTGACCGTGTAGGCCGCCGTGCAGGACCCCGACGGCACCGTGGTGGTCGTCGGCGTCGTGGGCGTGGTGGGGGTCGTCGGCGTGGTGGGGGTGGTCGTCGTCGGGGGCGGCTGGCTGCCGCCGGACTCGCCCACGATCACGCCCCGGCCGTTCGTGCCCACGTAGACCCGGCCGTACACCCGTGGATCCCCGGTCAGCGCCGCCCCGATGTTGCCGTACTGGTGCTGGTCGTCGTTGATCCGCGTCCACGAGCCCCCGGCGTCGTCCGACCGGAAGATCCCGCGCACCCCGCCGATCTTCGCGATGGTGTATAACGCCGGATACGTCCGCCCGGTGGCCGCCTTGCCGAACCCGACGTTGTCGGCTTCGGCGACGTTCGCCAGTTTCGTGAACGAAGCGCCGGAATCAGTGGAGTGCCAGAGGCCGTACGCCGTGCCGGAGCCGCCGGCCAGCCAGATGTCCCCGGCCACCCCCGGCAGCGCCTTGAAGTGCGCGGAAGCCGACGGCAGCCCGGTGGCCGCGGTCGCGGTGAAGGACGCCCCGCCGTCGGTGCTGAGGTAGAACTTCCCGGCGGCGAACCCGTAGAACCGTTTCGGGTCCACGCGGTCGGACTCGACCACCGCGCCGGCCGGGATGCCGGTGGACGCCGTCCAGGACGAGCCGAAGCCGACGGAGTAGCTGACGTTCGCGCCGTCCGGGCTCCAGACGAACCGGCTGCCGTCGGCGGCCGCGGCCACCGTCCCGCCGCTGGCGTTGCCGCCCGGTTCGGCGCCCTGGAACCAGTTCTTGCCGCCGTCGGTGGAGAAGGCGATCCGGTTGTCGTTCGGCCGGGCGGACCGGTCCAGCGTGCCCACGCGGACGATCGTGGCCGGCGACAGCTCGGCGTAGTCCAGGCTCGTCGTCGTGGTGAAGACCGGCTGGGTGTACATCGTGGCCGGGACCGCGTCGAGGCTGTCGTGCCGGAACCCGCCGATGTCGCCGAGGCCGGACAGCAGGGGAGCGCCCGACGGCGGGCTGATCAGGTCGAGCACCGCGGTCTCCTCGAGCCCGCCGACGACCGGTTTGATCGTGATCTTCCCGCCGCTGTCCCACTTCGTCAGGTCGGACGTGCCGTAGATCGTCGCGCCCGTGCCGTAGAGCAAGTGGTTCGAGTCGAACGGGTCGATCTCCACCGACTCGGTCATCCAGCCCAGCTTCGGCGACGGCACCGGGGGAGCGGGCTGGGCGCCGAAGGTCAGCCACGGCACCGAAGAGATGTCCTGCGTGTAGCGCAGCGACCGGTCGGGATAGCCGGAGAAGTCCCAGATCCGGGTCCAGGTGGCGCCGCCGTCGGTGCTGCGGAAGAAGATCACGTCCGGCCACCACGACACCTGGGTGGCGACCATCAGCGTGTTCGGGTGCTGCCGGTCGATCGTCAGGCCGCTGTAGCCGAAGTAGTCGTCGGAGCTGTCGGAGGGGATCGGGCTGATCCGCGTCCAGGTGCCGGTCTTGATCGCGTACTTCCAGACGTCGCCCTTCGCGCCGTCGTACGGGCCGCCGGTGTCGCTGGTCGCCAGGTAGAGGAAGCCGCCGGTGCTGTCGACGACGCCCTTGTGCGCCAGGTACCCGGTGGGCTGGCCGGCCAGCCGCGCCCACGTCGTGCCGCCGTCGGTGCTGCGGTAGACGGTGTTCTGCTTGTCCGCTACGCCGACGTAGATCGTCTGCGTGGTGCTGCCGCGGGTGCCCGTCGAGGGGTCGAACGTCACCCAGGTGACGCCCTCGTTGTCGCTGGAGTACCCCGTCGTGTCGTTCGGATCGGGGACGTAGTTGCCGGGGTTGGGGAAGGCGGTCACCTTCGTCCACGTGACGCCGGAGTCGGTGCTGCGCCAGAGGCCGTTGCCGCTGGGGGCGCCGAGGTAGAGGACGCTGTTGCGGTTCGGGTCGATCGCGAGGCGCTCGCCCATGCCCCGGCCGGGCATGTTGCCGCCGAGCTTGAACGGCAGCGCGGCCGCCTGCCAGGTCGCGCCGCGGTCGGCCGACCGCAGGATCGCGCCGGGGTTCGGGTCCCAGCTGTTGGTGTACATCCCGGCGGCGACGTAGACCCGGTTCGGGTCGACCGGGTCGGTGGCCAGGCTGACGACACCGTTGTGGCCCCAGTCGGTCCAGCCGACCGAGTCCAGCAGCGGGAGCCAGCGCCCGGTGGCGGTGTTCCACCGGTACGCGCCGCCGATGTCGGTGCGGGCGTAGACCAGGCCGGGTTCGGTCTGGTTGAAGACGATCCCGGGGACGAACCCGCCGCCGGCGATCTCCGCGTTGCGCCACGTGGTGGCGGCCGCGGCCGGGGCCGCGGGGGAGGCCGGCGCGCCGACCGTGACCGCGAAGGCGGCCGGCAGCAGCACGGCGAGGGCGGAGACGAAGAGTCGTCTCGCTGACCGGGACCCGGACCGGGAACGAGTAGCTGGCACGGCGTTGTGCACTTCTGCCTCCACATTCTGGGAGCGCTTCCAGAGGGAAGGTAAACCAGCGTTCGGAGCGTTGTAAAGTTTCGACGATTTCGGCACTCTGCACTGTCCACAGTGGAATTGACCATGATTCGGCCACGACGTTGCGTCGGGTTTGCCGGAATCACATACGTGAACGGCAATCAGGTTTCTGAATCGTTATCAACGACTGTCTTGCCCGGGTATTTCCGGCGTGTGAATGTGGTGGCCGCTGGCTGGACTGGACCTACGAAAGAGGCGACCCGGCAATGACCGATCCGGCAAAGACCGATCCGGCAAGGACGCAGACGGCACCGGCGCGGCACATCAGCCGGACCACGTTGTACTTCTTCGGCGCGCTCGGCGGCATCCTCTTCGGCTACGACCTCGGCGTGATCTCCGGGGTGCTCCCGTTCATCGGGAAACTCTGGGCGCTGACCAGCTGGGACAAGGGCGTGATCACCGCCAGTCTGTCGGTCGGCGCGATCGTCGGCGCGCTGTTCTCCAGCCGTACCAACGAAGCCCTCGGCCGCCGCCGCACGATCATGGTCGCCGCGGCCATCGTCATCGTCGGCACGCTGGCGGCGAGCTTCTCGCCGACGTTCCTGCTCCTGGTGCTCTCGCGCCTGGTGATCGGCCTGGGCATCGGGCTTTCGTCGTCGACCGTCCCGACCTACCTGTCCGAGCTGGCGCCGGCCCGGTTGCGGGGCGCGATGGGTGCGCTGAACCAGATCTTCATCGTGCTGGGCATCCTGATCGCGTTCCTGGTGAGCTACTGGCTCGGGCCGATCTCGGCCTGGCGGTGGATGTTCGCCGGCGCGGTCGTGCCCGCGGTGATCCTGCTCGTCGGGCTGGTGTTCCTGCCGGAGACGCCGCGGTGGCTGGTCAAGAACGGCCAGGAGGACGAGGCCCGGCGGGTGCTGGCCAGCGCGCACGGCAACACCGTGAACCTCGACGAGGAGATCGCCACGATCCACGAGGTGATCCGGCTGGACACCGAGGAGAAGCCGCGGATCCGCGACCTGTTCTCCGGGTTCGTGCGGCCGATGCTCGTCGTGGCGCTGCTGCTCGCGATCGGCCAGCAGTTCAGCGGCGTCAACGCGATCAACGCGTACTTCCCGACGATGCTGATCGGCCTCGGCTTCGCCACGCAGGCCGCGCTGCTGTCGGGCGTGCTGCTGGGGGTCACGAAGTTCCTGTTCACCGCGTGGGTCGTGTTCGTGGTGGACCGCTGGGGCCGCAAGCCGCTGCTGCTCATCGGCAACGTCATCATGGTGATCACGCTGGTGGCGGCCGGGCTCGTGGTGCTCAACGTCCACGACACCGGCACGCGCGGCATCCTGATGCTGGTCATGATGGTGCTGTACCTGGTGGGCTACGAGCTCGGCTGGGGCGCGGTGGTCTGGGTGATGATGTCCGAGGTGTTCCCGCTGAAGTACCGGGCGACCGGGATGGGCGTCAGCAGCGTGGTGCTCTGGGCGGCGACGGGCATCGTGAGCGCGGTGTTCCCGATCATCTCCGACCCGAAGTCCCTCGGCATCGGCGGTTCGATGTTCCTGTTCGCCGGGGTGAACGTGGTGCTGTTCGCGCTCACCAAGTGGCTGGTCCCGGAGACCAAGGGGCGCACGCTGGAGCAGATCGAGCTCGACCTGCGCGCGCGCCAGGGCGTCGCGGCCAAGAGCTGACCCCGGACCCGAGCGGTCTGCCGTGGCTTTCGTGAGTGGTAAGGCGAGTTCTAACTCGCCTTACCACTCACGACACCCAGCCCGAGCTTCCCGGCTAGCCGCCCGATCCACGCTTCCACTTCGTCCGGTGCGCGGTCGGGGAGGCCGAAGATCGTTTCCGTCACGCCCAGGGAATCCAGGTGCGCCAGGCGTTCCGGGTCGGGCCGCTCGCCGAGCGCGCAGATCCGCGGAGCCCCCGCACGGCCTTCGTCGCGCCAGATCTCCTTCAGCAGGGCCACGTGCCCGTCGAGGTCGGTGTCGGCCGGCGTGGTGATCCAGCCGTCGGCGTGCCGCGCGATCCACCGGAACGTCTTTTCGGTCGGGCCCGCCCCGAGCAGCACCGGGATGTGCGCCTGCACCGGCTTCGGCCACGCCCAGCTCGGCCCGAAGGAGACGAACTCCCCGTCGTAGGCGGCTTCCTCCTCCGTCCACAGTGCATTCATCGCTTCGAGGTACTCGCGCAGCGCGGTGCGGCGCCGGTTCCCCGGCACGCCGTGGTCGTTCAGCTCGTCGACGTTCCACCCGAAGCCGGTCCCGAGCGTGACGCGGCCGCCGGAGAGGTGGTCGAGGCTGGCGATCGTCTTGGCGAGCGTGATCGGATCGCTCTCGACGGGCAGGGCGACGGCGGTGGAGAGCCGGATCCGCTCGGTGACCGCGGCGGCCGTCGCCAGCGCGACCCAGGGATCGAGCGTCCGGCTGTAGCGGTCGTCGGGCAGGGACGCATCCCCGGTCCGCGGATGCGGAGACTCGCGCTTGACGGGGATGTGGGTGTGCTCGGGGACGTAGAAGGTCGCGAAGCCGGCCGCCTCGGCGGCCCGCGCCGCGGCGGCGGGCGTGATGCCCCGGTCGCTGGTGAACAGCACGATTCCGTAGTCCACCCGCGGAGCGTATTAGAACGTGTTTCAGTTTTCAAGCCGCCGGTGCCCCGGTCCGTCGACTGCGGAGCGTAACGTCGAGTGCCGCTCGAGCGACACTGGATGAGGCTCTCGTGCGCAGGCTGGAAGCAGCGCCCCGCCGCCGGCCGCGGCATGGTGGACGGGTTCGGGAACGATCGCGACGCGGAGGCAGGGTGGCTCTGGTGCTCCATTGTGGACAGACGGCGTCCCATACCGTGGACGTGCCGCCGGGGCGGGATGGCGTGCGGGGGCCGGGGTCCGATACCGTGGACCACAGGCCGAGAGGCGCTGCAACGGACCGTCGGGTCCGCCACGCTCGGCCGGGATCAACCACCCAAGGGCGCCTCCCGACCAAGGGAGGCTGCCGGTGACCACCCCCGAAGCAAGGTTGCGTGAGCTGCTCGCCCAGCGGGTGGCCGTGCTCGACGGTGCCTGGGGCACCATGCTGCAGGGCGCCGGGCTGACCCCGGCCGACTACCGCGGCGATCGCTTCGGCGAGCACACCCACGACGTCACCGGCGACCCCGACCTGCTCAACCTGACCCGGCCGGACGTCATCCTCGACGTCCACCGCCAGTACCTGGCCGCGGGCGCCGACATCACCACGACGAACACCTTCACCGCCACCAGCATCGGCCAGGCCGACTACGGCCTCCAGGACCACGTCCACGAGATGAACGTCCGCGGCGCGCAGATCGCCCGTCAGGCCGCCGACGAAGCAGGCGGCCGGTTCGTCGCGGGGTCGATCGGTCCGCTGAACGTCACGCTCAGCCTGTCGCCGAAGGTCGACGACCCGGCGTACCGCGCCGTCACGTTCCAGCAGGTCAAGGCCGCCTACGCGGAGCAGATCGCCGGGCTCGCCGAGGGTGGCGTCGACCTGCTGCTGATCGAGACGATCTTCGACACGCTGAACTGCAAGGCCGCGATCGCCGCCGCCCGCGAGGTCGCGCCGCACCTGCCGCTGTGGATCTCCGTCACGATCGTGGACCTAAGCGGCCGGACGCTGTCCGGGCAGACCGTCGAGGCGTTCTGGAGCTCGATCGAACACGCGAAACCGCTGGTCGTGGGCGTGAACTGCTCGCTGGGTGCCGAGGAGATGCGCCCGCACGTCGAGGAGCTCGCGCGGATCGCCGACGCCTTCGTCGCCTGCCACCCCAACGCCGGCCTGCCGAATGCGTTCGGCGGCTACGACGAGACGCCCGAGCAGACCGCCGGGCTGATCGGCGGGTTCGCCCAGGAGGGCCTGGTCAACCTGGTCGGCGGCTGCTGCGGTACCAGTCCGGCGCACATCGCGAAGATCGCCGAAGCCGCGAAGGGCGTCACGCCGCGTGAGGTGCCCGCGCCGCGCACCCACACGCGCTTCAGCGGCCTCGAGCCGTTCGGCATCGGCGCCGACACCGGGTTCGTGATGATCGGCGAGCGCACCAACGTCACCGGCTCCAAGCGGTTCCGGCGGCTCATCGAATCCGGCGACCACCAGGGCGCGGTCGACGTCGCCCTGGAGCAGGTCCGCGGCGGCGCCAACCTGCTCGACGTCAACATGGACGCCGACCTGCTGGAATCCGAGCAGGCGATGACGACGTTCCTCAACCTCATCGCCACCGAGCCCGAGGTGGCCCGGATCCCGGTGATGGTCGACAGCTCGAAGTGGACCGTGCTCGAAGCGGGCCTGCGCTGCCTGCAGGGCAAGGGCGTGGTCAACTCGATCAGCCTCAAGGAGGGCGAGGAGCCGTTCCTCGCCCAGGCCCGCACCATCCGCGACTACGGCGCCGGCGTCGTCGTGATGGCCTTCGACGAGCAGGGCCAGGCCGACACCGCCGACCGCAAGGTCGAGATCTGCGCCCGCGCGTACGACCTGCTCACGCAGCAGGCCGGCTTCGCGGGCGAGGACATCATCTTCGACCCGAACGTCCTCGCCGTCGCCACCGGCATCGCCGAGCACAACGGCTACGCGAAGGCGTTCATCGAGGCCCTGCCGCGGATCAAGGAGCGCTGCCCCGGCGCGCGGACCAGCGGCGGCATCTCGAACCTGTCGTTCTCCTTCCGCGGCAACGACGTGGTGCGCGAGGCGATGCACTCGGCGTTCCTGTACTACGCGGTCAAGGCCGGGCTGGACATGGGCATCGTCAACGCCGGCCAGCTCGCCGTCTACGAAGACATCCCGAAGGACCTCCTCGAGCTGGTCGAGGACGTGCTCTTCGACCGCCGCGAAGACGCCACCGATCGCCTCGTCAGCTTCGCCGAGAACGTCAAGGGCAGCGGCACCAAGCGCGTCGTCGACCTCTCCTGGCGCGAAGGCACGGTCGGCGAGCGGCTCTCGCACGCCCTCGTGCACGGCATCGTCGACTACATCGAGGACGACACCGAAGAGGCGCGGCAGCAGCTGGCCCGGCCCCTCGACGTCATCGAGGGCCCGCTGATGGACGGCATGAAGATCGTCGGCGACCTGTTCGGCTCCGGCAAGATGTTCCTGCCGCAGGTGGTCAAGAGCGCGCGCGTGATGAAGCGCTCGGTCGCCTACCTCGAGCCGTTCATGGAGGCGGAGAAGGAGAAGGCGCGCCAGGAGGGGCGGCTCGCCTCGGCCGGCGGCCAGGGCAAGATCGTGCTCGCCACGGTCAAGGGCGACGTCCACGACATCGGCAAGAACATCGTCGGCGTGGTGCTGGGCTGCAACAACTACGAGGTGATCGACCTCGGCGTGATGGTGCCGGCGGGCAAGATCCTCGACACCGCCGTCACCGAGGGCGCGGACGCCGTCGGGCTGTCCGGGCTGATCACGCCGTCGCTGGACGAGATGGTCGCCGTCGCCACCGAAATGCAGCGGCGCGGCCTCAAGATGCCGCTGCTCATCGGCGGCGCGACGACGTCCAAGCAGCACACCGCGGTCAAGATCGCCCCGGCCTACGACAACGCGACGGTGCACGTGCTCGACGCCTCGCGCGTGGTCGGCGTGGTGTCCGACCTGCTCGACCCGGACCGTTCGATCGTGCTGGCCGAGAAGAACCGGGCCGACCAGGAAGTGCTGCGCGAGCAGCACGCGAGCAAGCAGCGCCGTCCGATGCTGACCCTCGACCAGGCCCGCGCGAACCCGGAGAAGGTGGCCTTCGACGGCCTGCCGACCCCGGTGTTCACCGGACGGCGCGTGGTCGAGCCGGCCATCGCCGAACTGCGCGAAATGATCGACTGGCAGTTCCTGTTCCTGGCCTGGGAGCTCAAGGGCAAGTACCCGGCCATCCTGGAGCAGCCGGTCGCCCGCGAGCTGTTCGATGACGCGAACACGCTGCTCGACCAGATCATCGCCGACGGTAGCTTCACCGCGAAGGGCGCGTACGCGTTCTGGCCGGCGCACAGCGAAGGCGACGACATCCTGCTCGAAGGCGACTTCGCGCACGTCAAGTTCCCGATGCTGCGGCAGCAGACGGCCAAGCCGGAGGACCGCGCGAACCGCTGCCTGGCCGACTACATCGCCCCGATCGGCGACCACCTCGGCGGCTTCGCGGTGGCGATCCACGGCGCCGAGGCGCTCGCCGCGCGCTACGAGGCCGAGCAGGACGACTACCGGGCGATCATGGTCAAGGCGCTGGCCGACCGGCTCGCCGAGGCGTTCGCCGAGCACATCCACCTGCGCGCCCGCCGCGACTGGTTCGAGCCGGACGCGCAGCCGAAGCTGGAGGACCTGCACGCGGAGCGGTTCCGCGGCATCCGCCCGGCGCTCGGCTACCCGGCCAGCCCGGACCACAGCCAGAAGCGCGAGCTGTTCGAGCTGCTGGAGTCCGGCGAGCTGGGCATGGACCTGACCGAGTCGTTCGCGATGACGCCGGCGGCGAGCGTGTCCGGGCTGATCTTCGCCCACCCGGACTCCCGCTACTTCACCGTCGGCCGGCTCGGCCGCGACCAGGTCGAGGACTACGCCCGCCGCAAGGGCGTGGAGATCGGCGAGGTCGAGCAGTGGCTGCGGCCGAACCTGGCCTACGACCCCGAGGCGTAGTCCGGCAGCTCGATGTCCGTGGCGAACTTGTCGGTCGCCTTGAGCATCAGGCCGAGCAGGAAGCGGGACTTGAACGTCCAGTCCCGCAGCTTGATCCGCAGCGGTGACGGCGGCGCGAGGAACGGGCCCGCGCTGCCGCGCTGCGAGATCTTCGCGTAGTCCCGCATCAGCTCCTCGTAGCGGGCGAACGCGACCCGGTGGTCGCCGTCCGCGGCGCGGAGTTCGCCCGCGAGCACGTACGCGCCGACGACGGCCAGGCCGGTGCCGAAGCCGCCGAGGGTGTTGCCGTAGGCGGCGTCGCCGAGCAGCACGACCCGGCCGCGGGCGTAGCGGTCGATCGTCACGCGGCTGAGCGAGTCGAGGTAGAACTCGCGGGCCTGCGGGATCCTCGCCATCAGCTCCGGCACGCGCCAGCCGGCGCCCTGGTAGGCGTCCATCAGCAGCTGCCGCTGCTTGCCGGTGTCGGTGCGGTCGTAGTCGAGTTCGGGCGAGGCGAACACGAAGAACGCCGACGCCTTCGGCCCGCCGACGGCGGCCATCCGGCCCGGCTCGTTGTACATCTGCGCGTCGCCGCCGCCGAGTTCCTCGCCGAGCTCGGCGAGCGCGTAGTGGTAGCCGAGGTACTGCACGTAGTCGCGTTCCGGGCCGAAGGCCAGCCGCCGGACGTTCGAGTGGATGCCGTCGGCGCCGACGACCAGGTCGAACCGCTGCGGCTGCGCGTGGGCGAAGGTGACGTCGACGCCGTCCGCGGTCTCGGTCAGCGACGTGATGGTGTCGCCGAAGAGGTATTCGCAGTCCGTCCGCTCGTACAGGATTTCCGACAGCTCGCCGCGGCGGATCTCGATGTCGCCGCCGGTGAACTCGCCGGGGATCACCGCCCGCGGACGGCCGGTCGCGTCGACGATCGTCTGGTCCTGCCCGCCGGTCTGCCGGCGCAGGACCTCGTCGAGGATCCCCATGCGTTCGAGGACGGTCCGGTGGGTGGGGCCCTTGAAGTCGACGGCCTGGCCGCCCGGCCGCAGCTCGGGGGCGCGTTCGACGACGGTGACGGAATAGCCGGAGCGGGTGAGCCAGTGGGCGAGGGCGGGGCCGGCGATGCTGGCGCCGGAGATCAGGACGGTGGCGTTCTTCATGCCGCCGAGCTTCGCCAGGGCCGCTTACCGCGCCCTGGCGAAGCGCTGACGGTGGCCGTCAGCCCGCGGGGGCGCCCCCCGTTTTCCACGCTACCGGAGGGCACCGACAATTCCGGACCGCCGCCGGTGACGGCGCTACTCGACGGCGCCGTTCTGCGCCAGCAGCGTCTGGTACCAGGCGTCGTACGGGTGGTTGGTCGCCGGGTAGTTCGCCAGGGGCGTGGTCGCCTCGCTCGCGGAGTCGAAGTCCCAGCCGCGGACCAGCTTGCCCGCCTGGCGGGCCGCGGTGATGAACCCCGATTCGGTCGCCGGTGCGCCGTAGAACAGCGCACCCTGCTGGAGCTCGGCGCTGTCGCCCTGCTGGAACTCGTCGAAGGCGACCTGCCGGTAGCGGATCCGGTCACCGGCGGTCCGGTCGGTGTCGACACGCAGGGTCTGGGCCGAGGTCGGGCCATCCGCTCCGGTCCACACGAACACGGTACGGCCGGCGGTGCTGGCCACATCCTTGGCGAACCGCGCGTCGGACGTCTTCGCGTTGCCGGTCCACGTCACCGTGGTACCCGCGAGCGCGCCGTTCCAGGCCCAGTTCTGGCTGGTGTTCTGGCTCTTGTGGATCTCCCGCAGGTGCGTTGCGTCGGTGAAGTCGACGGTCGGCAGGACGCCGTTGTCGTACTGGTGGGACGCCTGCCAGGTGATTTCGCCGTCCGCGCCGAGCGTGCCGACGTGGTACCAGAGCGTGGAGGCACCTTCCGACTGGTGCACCTCGACCAGGTCGCCGTTGTTGTTGAGCGCGACGGCCGGTGTCTGCCCGCTGTCGTACTTGCCGTGCCGCAGCCAGGTGACCCGGCCGTCGGCGCCGTAGGTGCCCGTCCAGTACCAGAGCGCGCCGGCTCCGGAGTCGTGCACCTCGACGACCTGGCCGCGGCCGTTCAGCGCGACCGCCGGGTGGTAGCCGACGTCCCGCTTGTACTCGGTGCGTGACCCGCCGTCGCCGGACAGCAGCGGCAGCACGCGCCCGCGCAGCGCGTCGACCTCCGGGGCCGCCGGGTAGTCCTGCGCCCGCAGCAGCCGCGAGCCGAACACCGACTCCAGCTCCTGGTTGAGCGCGGTCAGGTTGCCCGCCGCGAACGACGGGTTGTCGGTCAGGTCGTCCTTGAGGTCGAGCATGACGACGATCGGCGCGGCGGCCGGGTGCTGCGCCGACCAGGTGTTCACCACGGCCAGCCAGTCGCGGAGGTTGTTCGACGCCGGGTTGCCGCCGCTGTGGTCCACGAGGTTGCCGGGGGAGTCGTGCCCGACGGCGTAGTCGTGCGAGGTGGCGTAGCCGTTGTCGTGCACGTCGAGTTCCAGGAACCGCACGCCGTGGTCGAGCTGGTAGGCGAGGGAGTTCTTGGCGCCGTCGACGTTCCCCGAATAGCTGTTGTGGGTCGCGCGGAACACCGACGCGGTGAACGGCGGGCTCGCGGCGTGCGCCGTGGCGGGGGTCAGGACCGCGGCGGTCACCAGTGCGGAGACGGCCAGCGCGGGCAAGCGGGTCATCCTCGGATCCTCACTTCGGGGAACGGGCGTGCCCATCCTGGCCGGTCCGGGAGGTGTTGTCCTGAATTCCGCGGAAACGGTTGATCACGGTGTCCGCGGAATGGCCGGAAAAGGCTCACGGAATCGCCGACCGAGTGCCGGTTATGCCGGATTTGTCGGCCCGCTTGAAGATTAATGCCAAATCCTTGTGCGGATTCGGTACTTCGCGGGCTCCGGCGTTGTCATTATTCCTGCACAGCTGTGCGTGGACGACAGGCGGGTGGGGAGGCAGCAGGGGTGGTGAACGACTGGCCACTGGTCGGCCGCGAACGCGAACTGGCGTTCGCGCGCCGGGCGCTGGCCGACGCCGAGGTGTGCGGCCTGCTGCTGACCGGGCGCGCCGGCACCGGAAAGACGCGGCTGGCCAAGGAACTGCTGGCCGAGCTGGCCGAGGGCGGCGCCCGCACGCACTGGGTGCGCGCGATGTCGTCCGCTTCCACGATCCCGTTCGGCGCCTTCGCCCACCTCCTGCCCGGCAGCGCGGACGGCACGGCCGACCGCGCCCACCGGCTCAACCAGGTCGCCGGCCACCTCACCCGCGGCGCGGAAGGGCGCCGCCTGGTGCTCTGCGTCGACGACGCCCACCTGCTCGACGGCCTGTCCGCGACCCTGGTGCACCAGCTGGCCGCGACCGCGTCGGCGTTCGTCGTCGTGATCGCGCCGCACGGGGTGAGCGTGCCCGACCCGGTGTTCGCGATGTGGAAGGACCGCGTCGCCGAGCGGCTCGACGTCGGCGAGCTGACCCGGCCGCAGACCGCCGAGCTGATCACCGCGGCACTGGGCGGGCGGCTCGAGGACGGCGCGGAGCACCGGCTGTGGCACCTGACCCTCGGGAACCCGCTGTTCCTGCGGGAACTCGTCCAGGGCGGGCTCGACAGCGGTGCGCTGTCGGCCGCGGACGGCGGGTGGCGCTGGAGCGGTGCGCTCACCGCGAACCCGCGGCTGGTCGAGCTGATCGAAACCCGCACCGACCGCGTCGACGCCGACGAGCGGCGCCTGCTGGAACTGCTGGCCTTCGGGGAGACCCTGGGCTGCGAACCCCTGCTGCGGCTCGGCGCCGGACGCGTGCTGGCCTCCACCGAGCGGGCCGGGCTCGTCGTGTCGGAACGGACCGGGCGGCGGCTGAACGCGCGCCTCGCCCACCCGCTCTACGCCGAGGTGATCCGGCGGCGGACGTCACCGCTGCGGCAGCGCGACACCTACCGCATCCTCGCCGGCACCCTGGACCTGACCGGCGCGCGGCGCGCCGAAGACAAGCCGCGGCTGGTGCGCTGGCGGCTGGCCGCCGGGCTGCCGACCGACCCGCAGCTCGTCCGCACCGCGGCGGAGACGTTGCTGCGCAAGGACTTCCCGCAGGCCGAACAGCTGGCCGCGGAAGCCGTCCGGCTGGGCGGCGGGTTCGCCGCGAAGTTCCTGCTGGCCCAGGTCCGGATCGCGGGCGGGCGGCACGCCGACGCCGACGCGCTGCTGGCGGACCTCGCCGGCGAAACGGTGTCGGACGTCCAGCACGCGCGCGTCGCCGGGACGCGGGCGCGGAACCTGGCCTTCGGCCTGAACCGGTTCTCCGACGCCGAAGCGGTGCTGGACACGGCGGAGACGGCGGTGTCCGGGACGGCCGACGACCTGGTGGTGGCCCGGGCGGCCCTGCGCGCGGCGGCCGGTGCGTCCCGCGCGGCGCTGGACCTGCTCGGCCCGGTGCTGGACCGCAACCACCGCGGCGACGAGCTCCGCCTCGGGGCCCTGGTGGTCGCGGCCGGGGCGCTCGCCGAGGCCGGGCGCACCGAGGCGTGCCTCGGCGTCGTGGAGGAGGGGCTGGCGATCACGGCTTCCGGCGCATCCGTGCCCGGCGCCCGGGTCCGGCTGGAGCACGCCCGGATCGTCGCGCTCTGCCGGGCGGGCCGCCTGGTCGAGGCCGAGGACCTGGCGGGCGACGACTACCGGGACGCGGTCCGCGACCGCTGGGGCCCGGCCTTGGCGGGCGCGGCGGCGTCGCTCGGGGTGGTCGCGCTGGCGTACGGCAACCTGCGCGCGGCGATCCGCCGGCTGCGCCAGGCCCTCGCCGTGGAGGGGCACGACCAGCCGCACGAGTTCCGCCCGGCAGTGACCGGGGCGTGGGCGCGGGCTTCGGCGATGACGGGCCGGGCCGAAGACGTGGATCTGCCTGGCCCGCTCGGCCGCTGGGCCGCCGCCTGGGCGGCCGCGGCCCGCGGCGAGCTGACCCGGGCCGCGGAGCTGGCGGCCGAGGCGGCGTCGGCGGCCGAGCCGGCGGTCGCCGCGGAGATCCGGCACGACCTCGTGCGGTTCGGCGTGCCGGAGTTCTCATCGGACCTGGACGGCCCGCTGGTGTCGCTGTACTCGAAGCACGCCGCAGCACTGTCCACAGGGGACGCGGCCGGGCTGGACGCGGTCGCCGCGGAGTTCGCCGCCGCCGGCGCGCGGTTGCTCGCGGCGGAGGCGGCGGCCGAGGCGGCGCGGGCCCACCGCGTGGCGGGCAAGCTGGGCAGCGCGGCCGCCTCGGCCCGGCGGGCCCAGGAGTGGCTCGCGTCCTGTGCGGACGCCGCGACGCCGGCGCTGGCGCTGCTGGACACCCCGCTCGACCTGACGGTCCGCGAGCTGGAGATCGCCCGCCTGGTGGCCACCGGCCTGACGAGCCGGGCGGTCGCCGACCGGCTGGTCGTGTCGGTCCGGACGGTCGACAACGTGCTGCACGGGGTCTACGCGAAGCTGGGTATTTCGGGGCGGCGCGAGCTCGCCTCGGTGGTGGGCCGTCCGGAGCCGGGGAGTAGCCAGGACGACGGCCCGTAGGTAGCCGCCCGGGCCGGGCACCGGAAAGGCGAGTAGGCCGCTACTCATGACCGGGGCACAGGCCCGCTCGACACTGGATGACAACGGAGGGGCAAGGGCTTCACCGATCCGAATGTCAGGAGTGCACACGATGACGACTTCATCGGGCGACGTGTTCCAGAACGAGCAGGGCGCGGGCGACGGCGGCAACCAGTTCAACGAGCAGGCGGCCACGGGCGGCGGCGGGGACATCTTCCAGAACGAGCAGGGCGCGGCCGGCGACGGCGGCAACCAGTTCAACGAGCAGGCCGCCACGGGCGGCCGCGGCGGCGACATCTTCCAGAACGAACAGGGCGCGGGCCGCGGCGGGAACCAGTTCAACGAGCAGGCATCGGCCGGCCACCACGGCGACGTGTTCCAGAACGAGCAGGGCGCGGGCGGCCACGGGGGCAACCAGTTCAACGAGCAGGCTTCCACGGGCGGCGGCGTCGGCAACATCTTCCAGAACGAGCAGGGTTCCGGTGGGCACGGCGGGAACCAGTTCAACGAGCAGGCCGCGACCGGTGGTCACGGCAACGTCTTCCAGAACGAGCAGGCCCAGGGCCACGGCGGGAACCAGTTCAACGAGCAGGCGGCCACGGGTGGTCACGGGACCATCTTCCAGAACGAGCAGGGCTCGGGGCACCACGGTGGCAACCAGTTCAACGAGCAGGCCGCGACGGGTGGTCACGGGACCATCTTCCAGAACGAGCAGGGCTCGGGGCACCACGGTGGCAACCAGTTCAACGAGCAGGCGGCCACGGGCGGTCACGGGAACGTCTTCCAGAACGAGCAGGCCCAGGGCCACGGCGGCAACCAGTTCAACGAGCAGGCGGCGACCGGCGGTCACGGGAACGTCTTCCAGAACGAGCAGGCCCAGGGCCACCACGGCGGCAACCAGTTCAACGAACAAGCAGCCACCGAGCACCACGAGCACGAACACGAGCACCACCACGGCGGCCACGACCACGACCACGGTCACCACGCCGAGTACCACCACGACGTCGACCACTACTGAGCCGGCGCCGGAAACCGGGTGAACAAGCCAGAGGAGCGGTCATGCAGGAGCCGAGTGGCGGGGGGCGCATCGCCCTCGACACCCTGGACCTGGCCGTCAAGGGTGCGAAAGCCTACGGGCGGGACGATCTCGTCCAGCGCCTCACCGACGCCCGGCGCCTGCTGTCCGAACCCGACGTCACCGTCTACGTCGTCGGGGAGTTCAAGCAGGGCAAGAGTTCGCTCATCAACGCCCTGCTGACCGCGAAGATCTGCCCGGTCGACGACGACATCGCGACCGCGGTGCCGACCGTGGTCCGGTACGCGCCGGAGTCCGGGGCGCTGGCGACCTACGAACCGGCCGACCCGTCGTCGCCGCCGTGGACCGAGCGGATCTCCCTCGAGGATCTCCCCAACCACGTCTCCGAAGCCGGCAACCCCGGCAACGTCCGGAAGCTGAAGTCGGTCACCGCGTCGATCAGCCGCCAGCTGCTCTCCGGGGGGCTGGTGCTGGTCGACACCCCCGGTGTCGGCGGGCTCGGCTCGCTGCACAACGCCGTCACCGTGAGCTCGCTCCCGCGGGCGCACGCCGTCCTCTTCCTCTCCGACGCCTCCCAGGAACTCACCGGCGCCGAGCTGCGGTTCCTCCGCACGGTCAAGGAACTCTGCCCGGCCGTCTTCTTCGTCCTCACCAAGATCGACCTCTACCCGCAGTGGCGGCGCATCCTCGAGCTGAACGCCGGCCACCTCGAAGCCTGCGGCCTCACCATCGACACCGTTGCCGTCTCGTCGGAGCTCCGCACCGTCGCGGCGCGCTCGGCCGACCAGGAGATGAACGTCGAATCCGGCTTCCCGCAGCTGGTCAAGCGCCTGCAGGGGGTGGTCGGGGACGCCGAACGGGCCGCGCTCAACGCCGTCGGCCTGCACGTCGGGTCCGCCGTCGGCCAGCTGCACGCCGGCCTGCGGGCCCGCCGCACCGCGCTCGCCCACCCCGAACAGTCCGCCGCGCTCGTCGCGGAGCTGAGCCGGGTCAACGACCGCGTGGACGCGTTGCGCAGCCAGTCCGCGAAGTGGCAGCAGCTGCTCTTCGACGGCTTCGCCGACATTTCGTCCGATGTGGACTACGACCTGCGCGCCCGCTCCCGCGGCGTCCTGCACGAGGCCGAAGAGGCCATCGAGGACGGCGATCCGGCCAAGAACTGGGCCGAGTTCGAGAAGTGGCTGCGGCAGCGGCTGGCGAACGAGACGCTCGAGAACTACACGACGTTCGTCAAGCAGGCCCGCGGCCTGGCCGGCCGGGTCGCCGACCACTTCGAGCTCGCCGAATCGCAGGCCGTGCTGCCGCGCGAGGTCCAGGCGCCAGTGAAGGTCGTCGAAGAGATCGACATCGACACCTCGTTCACCGGCGTCAAGACCCGCGGCGCCACCGGGATGGCCGCGTTCCAGAAGGCCTACAGCGGCTTCCTGATGTTCTCCATGCTCACCAAGATGGCCGCGCTGGCCATCCCGACGCCGTTCGGGGTGGCGGCCGGCCTGCTGATGGGCCGCTCCGGGTTCCTCGACGAACGCAAGCGGCAGCTGGAGAAGCGCCGCAGCCTGGCCAAGACCGCGGTGCGCCGGTTCGTCGACGAGTTCAACCTCCAGGTGGGCAAGGATTCCCGCGACGCGATGCGCACCGTCCAAAGAGAACTCCGCGACGCTTACAGCGCGCGCGTCGAAGAACTCCAGCGCTCCCTCACCGAGGCGCTCGCGAACGCCAAGAAGGCCGTGGTCGACGACGACGCCGAGGCGGCGGAGCTCAAACGGCTGGAGGCCGACCTCGAAGCCCTCGAGGTGCTGGGCCGCCGCGCCGACGAGCTCACCTTCCGCAGCACGCCCCAGCCCAAGGCGGTGACCCGATGACCCCGCTCCACCTCCAGGTCCGCGGGTTCGTCGCCCGCGCGTGCGCCGGGTACGCGGGTTCGCCCGCCGAGCCGCAGCTGCGGCAGATCGCCGGCCGGCTCGCCGAACCGCTGCGCGTCGCGATCGCCGGCCGCGTCAAGGCCGGGAAGTCCACCCTGCTCAACGCCCTGGTCGGCCAGGAGCTGGCGGCGACCGACGCGGGGGAGTGCACCCGCGTCGTCACCTGGTACCGCAACGGCCCGACCTACCGGATCATGCTGCACCCCGTCCGCGGCATGCCGCGCCAGCTGCCCTTCGGCCGGCTGTCCGGCACCCTCGGGCTCGAACTCGGCATGGCGCCCGGCGACGTCGACCGGCTCGTCGTCGACTGGCCGTCACCGGCGCTGCGCGCGATGACCCTCATCGACACCCCCGGGCTGGGCTCGGCGCGGGCGGAGGTCTCGGGCCGCACCGAAGCGGCGCTCGTGCCCGAAGGCGACGGCGTCGGCACCGCGGACGCCGTCGTGTACCTGATGCGGCACGTGCACGGCGACGACGTCCGGTTCCTCGACGCCTTCCACGACGACCCGGCCCAGCGCCGCCCGGTGAACACGATCGGCGTGCTGGCGAAGGCCGACGAGGTCGGGCACGCCCGGGCCGGCGCGCTCGACTCGGCGGCGGCGATCGCCGCCCGCTACGCCCGCGACCCGCGGGTCCGCGGGCTCTGCCAGACCGTCGTCCCGGTGGCCGGGCTGCTGGCCAGCTCCGCGGCGTCGCTCAAGGAGTCCGAGTTCCGCGCGTTCCGGCGGCTCGCGGCCGCGCCGGAAGCCGAGGTGACGCGGCTGCTGCTGTCGGCTGACCGGTTCGCCGGTGAGTCCGAAGTGGACGTTCCGGCCGCCGAACGCGCCGGGCTGCTGGCCCGCTACGGCCTCTTCGGCGTGCGGCTGTCGGTCGAGCTGGTCCGCGGCGAGTTCGTGACGGGCGCCCGTGCGCTGTCCGGCGAGCTGCTGGCCCGCAGCGGCCTGCACCGCCTCCGGTCGCTGCTGACCACGCAGTTCGCCGCGCGGGCCGACGTCCTCAAGGCCCGGTCGGCGCTGCAGGCAGCGGAACAGGTGCTGCGCGCCTACCCGGACCGCACCGGCGGCCTGCTGCACGAATGGGAGCGCATCGTCGCCGGGGCGCACGAATTCGCCGAGATCCAGCTGATCGACTCGATCCGGCTCGGCGTCGTGCTGTTCACCACCGACGAGGCCCGCGACGCCGAACGGCTGCTCGGCGCGACCGGGGTGGACGTGCCGAGCCGGCTGGGCCTGCCGCCGGAGGCCGGCCGCACCGCGGTCCGGCAGGCGCTCGGCGCGCAGCTGCTGAGGTGGCAGCGGCGCGCCGAGCACCCCGCCGCCCCGCGCGAGGTCCGCGACGCGGCGCGCGTGCTGGTCCGCACGTGCGAAGGAATCCTGCTCGGCGAAGCCAGGGCGGAGGTCCTGTCGTGACCGACCAGCCGAAGGGCAAGATCAGGAAAGCCGCGACGGCCGCCGCCGGCGCCGTCGCGTCCGAGATGGCGGGCAACCTGCTCACGCCGGGCTCGCCCGCCACGGCGCCGCGGCCGGAACCCGCCGCCGCCGAGACCCCGCACGCCGGCACCCCGCCCGCGGACGCCGGCCACGAGTACGTGCCGCACGTCGAGACCAGCACGGTCACCCGGGGCGAGGACGGTTCCGTCGAAGCCCGCACGGGCACGGTCTGGCACCCGGAGACCACCGGCGGCGCGCCGGCCGAGGACCTGCCCACCGTCGAGGAGTTCGAGCAGATCGACGTCCGCGAAGACGAGTTCGGCAACTTCGTCATCGACGCCACCGAACGGTTCGTGGTGCACAACCACGGCCGCGACGAGGTCTACGTCGACCACCAGCACCTCGTCGTGCCCGGCGACGGGACGCCGGGGGACACCGACATCGACGTCGTCCAGGACGCCGGGATCGTGGTCCACGAGAACCCGGACGGCACGATCTCCGTCGAGCACGAAGGGTCGCTGACCTACGAGCTCACGCCCGACGCGCCGGGGCACGGCGACATCGAGGTGTTCCAGGAGGAGACGGTCGTCCTCGACGAGGCCCAGACCGGACCGCCGGGGATCGACGTCCACGTGGGCGTGGACGAGCAGGCCACGGCCGAGGACCCGTTCGGGGAACCGGCCGGGCCCACGGTCCACCAGACCGAGGTGATCACGGACAAGGGCCGCGGCGCCACGGTGACCACCCAGGTCACCGCCCCGGCCCCGGCACTCGCCGGGCCGCCGCCTATGTTCGGCGCCGGGCGGCTGCCGTCCACAGTGGACACCGCACCGGTGGCCGCCGAGACCACGCTGGCGGCGACGGCGGCGCTCGCCGAGCACCCGGCCCCGCGGCCCAGCTTCGCCACCGAACGCGAACCGGCCCACCACGACGCCGGCGAGGTCACCGGCTCCCGGCCGCACCCCGCGGAGCCGGAGCACCCGTTCGAGCCACCGCGGCACCCCGCGCCGGACCCGGACCCCGTGCCGGACGGGCGGCACCTGCCGGACGACCCGCCGCCGGAGCCGCACGACCCGCCACCGGCGGAGCCGGCCGACGTGCCGGTGCCCGAAGCGCACCACCACGAAGAGCACCTCCACGAAGACCACCTCGACGAGCCGGAACCGGCTCCCGGCGACCACCCGGTTCCGGACCACACCGACAGCGGCGGCGGAGGCTGACATGGGCTACGGACTGGGCATCGACCTCGGCACGACCTTCACGGCCGCCGCCGTCGGCCGGGCCGGCCACGTCGAAATGGTCTCCCTCGGCGACCGCACGGCGGCCATCCCGTCGGTGGTGCTGCTGCGGGGCGACGGCGGCGTGCTGGTCGGCGACGCGGCGAGCCGGCGCGCGGCCGTCGAACCCGACCGCGTGACGCGGGAGTTCAAGCGGCGGCTGGGCGACCCGACACCGGTGCTGCTCGGCGGCGCGCCGCACTCGGTGGCGTCGCTGATGGCCCACCTGCTCGGGTACGTGGTGCGGACAGTCGCCGGGCAGCAGGGCGGCCGCCCGGACCGGATCACCCTGACCCACCCGGCGAACTGGGGACCGTACAAGCGGGAGCTGTTCGAGCAGGTGCCGAAGCTGACCGGGATCGACCGCGTCGGCCTGATCACCGAGCCCGAGGCCGCGGCGGCGCACTACGCGGCCCAGGAGCGCCTCGACGACGGTGCGGTCGTCGCGGTCTACGACCTCGGCGGCGGCACGTTCGACGCGACCGTGCTCCGCAAACGCACCGGCGGGTTCGAGATCCTCGGTACCCCGGAAGGCATCGAAGGCCTGGGCGGCGTCGACTTCGACGAGGCCGTGTTCGGGCACGTCGACCGGGCCCTCGACGGGAAGCTGTCGCAGATCGACCCGGACGACCCGCGCGCGGTGGCGGCGGTCGTGCGGTTGCGCCAGGAGTGCGTGCTGGCGAAGGAAGCCCTGTCCGCGGACACCGAGGTGGCCGTCCCGGTGCTGCTGCCGTCGGTGCAGACCGAGGTCCGGCTGACGCGCGGCGAGTTCGAGGAGATGATCCGCCCGTCGATCGCGGCGACCCTCGGTTCGCTGCACCGCGCCCTGCGCTCGGCGAACCTCCGCCCGGCCGACCTCGGTGCGGTGCTGCTGGTCGGCGGCTCCTCGCGGATCCCGCTGGTCTCGCAGCTGGTGTCCGCGGAGCTCGGCCGCCCGACCGCGGTCGACATCCACCCGAAGTACGGCGTCGCGCTCGGCGCGGCGGCGCTCGCGGCCGGCCGCTCGGGGCTGGTCCAGGGGGCCGGGGAACCGCGGCCGGCGGCCCTGCCGGTGCCGGACGGCCCGCGGGTGCCGTCGCCGCGGCCGGAGACGCGCGCGATGGCGGTCCCCGAGTTCGGCGCGGGCGCGCCGCCGCCGGCGTTGCGCGGGCCCAAGCCCGGCTCGAGCCCGGCCCGGCGGGCCTCCCGCCGCGGCGTGGTGGTGGGCCTGTGCGCGGTGGCGGTCGTGGCGATCGGCGGCGTGGCGGTGGCGGTGAGCAGCTCCGGCGGCAGCCCGGCGGGCAGCACCCCGCCGCCGACGACGAGTTCGGCGAGCGAGACGGCGTCCCTGGTGCCGGTGCCGCCGCCGGAGTCGCCGGAGCCGACCCACGCGACGGTGGTCCCGCCGCACCCGAACCCGGCGACGACCCGGCACCGGACGCCGACCCGCACGACGACGCCGACCCGGACGACGACCCCCACGACCACCACGGCACCGACGACCACGACGAGCGCGATGCCGACGACGTAACCTCGGCCCATGGCGGCAGAACACGTGATCGTGACGTCCACGACGGACTCGGAAGCGGCGGCGCGGGAGCTGGCCGCGCAGGCGGTCGAAGCCCGGCTGGGGGCCTGCGCGCAGGTCGTCGGCCCGATCACCAGCGTCTACCGGTGGGACGGCGCCGTGCAGACCGGCCAGGAGTGGCGGGTGGAGATCAAGACCACCGCCGCCCGCGTGCCGGCGCTCACCGAACGGCTGCGGCAGCTGCACGGCTACGACCTGCCGGAGGTGATCGCCACGCCGATCGCCGGCGGCAGCGCGGAGTACCTGGCGTGGCTGGAAAGCGAGACCGCTGGCTAGATTCGGCCCATGGAGCATGAAGCACTCAGGCCGCGCTTCGCGACGCTGACCACCGCCCACCTGGCCGACGCCTGCATCCGGGCCGGGCTCCCGGTGCGCTGCGCCCCGGCGGGGACGCGCGCGGTCGTGCCCGGCACCCGCCTGTTCGGCCCGGCGGTCCCGGCCCGGCACGTCGGCAGCGTCGACGTCTTCCTGGAGGCGTTCGAGGACGCCCCCGCGGGCGGGGTGCTGGTGGTCGACAACGGCGGGCGGCTCGACGAAAGCTGCGTCGGCGACCTCGTGGTCCTCGAGGCGCGTGCCGCCGGGCTGGCCGGGGTGGTGATCTGGGGCCTGCACCGCGACACCGCGGACATCCGGGCGATCGGGCTGCCGGTGTTCAGCATGGGCTCGGTGCCGACCGGGCCGCTCGGCCTGGGCCCGCGGGTCGACGGCGGCCTGGCCGAAGCGGTCGTCGGCGCCTGGCGGATCGGCCCCGCGGACCTCGTGCTGGGCGACGACGACGGCGTCCTCTTCGTCCCGCTCGCCCGCGCGGGGGAACTGTTCACGCTCGCGGAGGGAATCCGCGACACCGAACGCCGGCAGGCCGACCGGATCCGCGGCGGCGAACCGTTGCGTCAGCAGGTGCGGTTCGGTGAATTCCTGGCGGCGCGGGAAACGAATCCGGCCTTGACTTTCCGCGCGCATCTGCGGGCCGTGGGCGGTGCAATAGAAGAATAAGCACGAAAGTGTGATCGTCCGCCCGATCGGGTACTCCGGCCCTGCAGCGGGTGCGGGAGGGCGGAATCATGAACACACTCATCGGCTTCGGCCGGGACATCGAATACCACTTCGCCCGGGGGCTGCGTGCCTACCTCGGCCGCGTCGCGCGGGCCGCCGGCGTCGGCTTCGAGTCCTGTTCGCTCGACCTCGACGTGCCGGCCTCCGGGTACGTGGCCCTCGACCGCACGCTCCCGGACCTGCCGGGGCACGACCTGGCGCTGATCTGGGACGAGGTGCACGGCTGGTCGGCGGTGGTCGAGCCGGCGGGCGGGGGAGCGGCGGAACCGCTCGCCTACCTCGGGGGCCGGGAGGTCCTGCCCGCGCCGCGCGCGGTCGTCCGGTTCCTCGAGGTGCTGCGGGCCGCCGGGCCGCCTGCCGGGTCGTTCCGGCCGCCGGTGTTCCGCGCGGCGGGGCACCACGAGGACCTCGTCGACTGGCTGCCGGTCACCGGCCCCGAGGGCCTGCTGCGGCCGAGTCCCCCGGCCTGGTGATCCCGCCACCGGGACGACGGCGCGCGGCCGGGCGCCTAGGATGGGCGGGCAGCCACCGCCGGAGTGAGGGAACACCGTGAGCAGCGCCGACGAGCCCCGCCCCGTCCGGGTCCTGCTGGTGGAGGACCACGACATGGTCGCCGAGGCGCTGCAGCTCGCCCTCGACCGCGCCGACGGGATCACCGTGGTCGGCCGGTCGCGGTCCCGGGCGGAAGCCGTCGCCGACGCCCGCGAGCACGCCCCGGACGTCGTGGTGCTGGACCGGCGGCTCGCCGACGGCGACGCGCTCGGCGTCGTCGCCGAACTCGGCTCGGGCGGGGCGCGGGTGCTGGTGCTGACCGGGGACGCGACCCCGGCGGTCGCCGTGCAGGTGGCCAAGGCGGGCGGGGCCGGCCTGCTGCTCAAGTCCTCCCAGCTCGGCGTGCTGGAATCCGCCGTGCGGGACGTCGCCGCCGGTGGCGTGGTCTTCGACCCGGAGCTGCTGCCCGGCGTCTTCGACCGGCTCACCGGCCGGGCGCCGGCCGGCGGGGCGGCGCTGACCGCGCGGGAGCGCGAAACCCTCGACCTGCTCGCCGAGGGCGCGACCACCGACGAGATCGGACGGCGGCTGGGCGTCTCCCGCAACACCACGCGCAACCACGTCCAGCGGGTGCTGGAGAAGCTCGGCGCGCGCTCGAAGCTCGAAGCCGTCGCGGTGGCCCGCCGGGAGGGCCTCATCGGCTGATGCAGCTGCACCAGCCGGGCCGGGGCGTTTGCCTCTCGCGCGCTTCCCGCGTCCTCGGCGAAGCTTGATGCCGTGAACACCCCTGCCCCGCTCAGCGCGGAGTGCGTGCTGACCGACCTCGTGGGCGGCTTGGCCGCCGCCCGCCGCTTCACCCGCCTCACCCTGCTGGCGTGGGCCGCCGGGGTCGCCGTCGACGACGCGCTGCTGGTCGTCACCGAGCTCGCGGCGAACGCCCTGCGCCACGGGACGGGCGAGCGGGTCCTGCGGCTGAGCGTGGACGGTGTGGACGTCCGCGTCGAGGTCTTCGACGACAACCCGGCGCCCCCGGTGCGGCGGCCCGCGGGACCCGACGGCGGCTGGGGGCTCGCCCTCGTCGACCGCCTGTCCACGGTGCGGGGAACCGCGCCGACCGGCCGCGGGAAGGTGGTCTGGGGAGGAGATCATCGGGCGGCACTTTTCGGTGTTCTACCCGGCGGAGGACGTGGCGGCGGGAAAACCGGTGCGGGAGCTGGAGATCGCGGTCGCCGAGGGTCGGCTGGAGGACGAGGGGTGGCGGCTGCGCAAGGACGGCACCCGGTTCTGGGCCGACGTGGTGATCACCGCGCTCTACGACGAGCGGGGCGAGCTGCGCGGGTTCGGGAAGGTGACCCGGGACGGAGGAGATCATCGGGCGGCACTTTTCGGTGTTCTACCCGGCGGAGGACGTGGCGGCGGGAAAACCGGTGCGGGAGCTGGAGATCGCGGTCGCCGAGGGGCGGCTGGAGGACGAGGGGTGGCGGCTGCGCAAGGACGGCACCCGGTTCTGGGCCAACGTCGTCATCACCGCGCTCTACGACGAGCAGGGGCGCCTGCACGGCTTCGGGAAGGTGACCCGGGACATGACCGAGCGCCGCAACGCCGAGCAGGCCCTGCGCGAACGCCGCCGGCTGGTCGGGCACCTCGTGGAGGCCCAGGAGGTGGAGCGGCGCCGGATCGCCTGGGACGTCCACGACGAGTCGATCCAGTCCATGGTGGCCGTCGGCATGCGCCTGCAGCTGCTCGCCTCCCGGCTGCCGGAGCCGCACGCGAGCGCCGTCAGCGGCCTCGACGAGTCGGTGAGCGCCGCGATCGGGCGGCTGCGCGGCCTGGTGTCCCGGCTGCGCCCGCCGGAGCTCGACCGGCACGGCCTGGTGGAAGCGGTGTCGGCCTACGTCGAAGAGGTCGCGGGCCGCTGGGGGCTGGCGCACTCGGTCCAGGACGACCTCACCGCCGAGCCGTCCCCGGAAGCGGCGATCACGGTCTACCGGATCTGCCAGGAGGCGCTCAGCAACGTCCACCGGCACGCGCGGGCCACCAGGGTCGCGGTCTCCCTGTCCACAGTGGACAACGGAACCCTGGTGCGGATCACCGACGACGGCATCGGCACCGCCGGCGGGGACGCCGGCGCGGGCCACTTCGGCCTGGTCGAGATGCACGAACGCGCCGAAGCGGCGCACGGCTGGCTGTCGGTGCGCAGCGCGCCCGGCGAGGGCACGGCCGTCGAGTTCTGGCTGCCCCTGCTGCCCGACGTGCCGGAGCTCGAACCGTGACCGAGCTGCGCGTGCTGATCTCCGACGACGACGTGATGATCCGCGACGTCCTGCGGGAGGTGCTGGACTCCGAGTCCGACATCGCGGTGATCGCGGTGGCCGGCGACGCCGACGAGGCGATCCGGCTCGCCGAGCGGCACCGGCCCGCGGTCGCCGTCCTCGACGTCCGGATGCCGGGCGGCGGCGGGGCGCGGGCGGCCCGCGAGATCGCCCGGCTCAGCCCGGGCACGGCGATCCTGGCCTTCTCCGCCTACGCCGACCGGGCCTCGATCGCCGGGCTCGCCGCGGCCGGCGTCACCGAGTACCTGGTGAAGGGCGCACCGAACACGGCGATCGTCGAAGCCGTCCGGCGGCTGGGCCGTCGGTCGGCCGGTTGAGCGGTCACGCGGTCAGCGGACCGGCCGGACGTTCACGACGGTGTCGAAGTCCGTCGGGATCAGCGTGAACAGCCGCCGCACCGCGCGGGACCGCCCGGCGTCGACGGTGAGGCGCGCCCCGGCGGCGTCGGCGAGCAGCCGGGCGCGCAGCAGCGAGTTCAGCCCGGCGACCGAGAAGAACGTGACGCCGGAAAGGTCGATGACGAGCTCGTCGAGCCGGCCGGGGAGCCGGGCCTGCAGGACCGCGTCCAGGCGGCGGGCGGTGCCGAGGTCGATTTCCCCGACCACCTCGACGAGGGCGGTGCCGGGTGCGGGCTCGAGCACGCGCAGCGACATCTGGCCGCCGGCGGTCAGCCAGCCGGCGGCGGTGAAGACCTGGTCGGCCGAGCGGGGTTGAGGAACCATCGCGGCACACCCTTTCGTCGGGCAGCTGGGGGCGGACCGGACGTCTTCGGGGGCTGAACGGCGCACGGGGCAGCCTGCCGGCCCGGGCGCGGAACGTCCGGCAGCGGCTGACGGCTCAACCGTGAACCGCCAGCATAGTGCATCTGCACTAGGTGAACCATCGGACGGGGCTCGAGGTCGGCCGGGTGGCGGATGGTGCCGGAGCGGAGTTACGTTGCGGACGGTGAAGGAGGGCGCATGCCGACCACCGTCGTCAACCTGAAGGGGCACCGGGACGATCCCGCGTACGCCGACGTCGTCTACGTCGGGCGGGCCATGCACCGCGGCGGCTGGCACCTGGCCGGTTCGCCGCTCGCCAGCCCCTTCCGCCCCGGCCGCGACGGCTCGCGCGCAGAAGTCCTCGCCCGGTACCGGGAACACCTGCTCGGCCGGCCGGACCTGCTCGCCCTGCTGCCGGACCTGCGTGGCCGCCGGCTCGGCTGCTGGTGCCTGCCCGAGCCGTGCCACGCGCAGGTCATCGCCGAGCTGGAGGATCACGGGCCGTAACGAACCGCTCCCCCTGTGCGAGTAACCTGACACGAGGGGGTGATCGATGTGCGCGCGCGCCGGCTCGGCGGGTTCGACCAGGCCGAGCTGCCCGAAGCCCACCGGATCCGGTGGTGGCTGGCGGCGCTGACGTCCGGGCTGGTCGCGGCCGGCTTCGCCGTCGTCCCCTACCTGCCGTTCTTCCAGGACCTGACCTTCGTGAAGGACCCGAAGGTGGCCAGCGTCATCACCTGGACCGTGCTGCAGACGTCCGTCGTGCTCGTGTCAGCCGTGCTGACGCTGTACTTCGTCGGCAAGGCGCGCCTGGAAACCGCCGCCTACCGGGCCAACCAGATCGACATCCGGGTGTTCGTCGACGAACGGCCCGAAGGCAGCCACGACCGCGAGATCGACTCCGCCGTCGAGCTGACCGCGACCTTCAAGCGGTTCCTCAACGACTCGCGCCTCTACACCCCGACCCCGGTCCCGGGCGCGGGGAGCTCGTACGACTTCATCCAGATCGTCGAGCACGCCGGCGACTCCGCGGACGGCTGGTGGAAGGCGGCGACCAAGCTGATCCGGCTCGCCCAGCCGCCGGCCGCGTTCACCGTCACCGGCACCGTCCGGCCCGGCAACACGCCGGGCCGCTACCAGCTCATCCTCGAGCTCGTCCGCGTCCCGCGGTTCGCCGCCAGCCCGCTGGTGATCGAGGACGAGAACTGGCCGCGCGTGCTGCACCGCGCCGCCAACGCCGTCGCCGCGCTGGTCATCCCGCGCAGCGCGTACGTCCGCACGAACATCCACTGGGCCGCCTGGCGCGGCGCGAAGATCCCGTACGAGCTCTTCGACGCCTACCAGCGCGCCAACCACTTCATCGCCTACCGCCGCTACGACGAAGCACTGGCCGAGTACTACCGGGCGGTCAGCCTCGACCCCGCCAACGTCTACATCCGGCTCGAGATCGCCGCCCTGCAGGAACAGCTCGACCTGCACCTCGACGCGCTCGCCACCTACGACGACGTCATCACCGTGTGCAGCCGGGGCCACGCGGATCTCGCGCGGTGGTGGATCGGCCCGGATTTCGCGCGCCAGCCCCGCCGCGACACCCGCGGCCGCGACGTCGCCCTGCTCATCGCCCGCTACCGGCACGCGCTCGTCCTGGGCCACGGCGACTCCGTGGCCGGTTCGTGGTGGGTGCGGCGGACCACCGCGGGCGTCCCCGGCGACGCGCGGGCGCAGCGCCGCGCCGAACTGCGGGCGGCGGTGGAGCTGCGGTTCCGCCGGTACGTGGACCTCGACGTCCGGACCCGGCCGGAGGAGCTCCCGCGGGAGCAGCGGCTCGAACTGCACCGGCGTGTCCTGCGCGTGCCGGTCGAGGAGCTCCTGGTCCACGAGGCGACCCCGGCGCAGCTGGCCGAGTACAACCAGCGCGCGGCGGAGATGCGGTCGTACTTCTGCGCGCTGTCGCAGTACGAAATCGAGCGGCTCGTCGAGGACTACCGCCGCTTCGGACGGCGCTGGCGGCGCAGCTGGCGGCAACTGACCAACCGGGCCCTCGACCTCTCCCTGGTCTGGGCGGTGCTGCGGCGGGCGATGGCCGACGTCGAGCCGGAGACCGGAGCCGTCCCCGAGCCCCGGCCCGCCTACCCCGGCAGCCGGGTGCGGCTGGCCGACGTCTGCCCGGACCGCAGCTGGCCACCGGACCCGAAGGCGCTCGACGACACCGTCGAAGCCGCCGGGCCCCGCCGGTCGTGGGAGGAGTGCTACAACGCGGCGAGCGTGTACGCCGTCGCGATGCTCGAAGTCGGCCCGCGCGGCGAACGCGACCTGCGCGACCACGCCCGCAACCCGCGTCTCGAAGGCGACGCGCGCGACGAGGTGGCCCGCCGCGCGGTCCGCGAGCTCTACCACGCCGCGACGATCAGCCACAGCGGCCGGCTGCCGGAGCGCCGCTCCTGGGTGATGGGGGAGGACCCCGACCTGGCCGCCCTGCGCGGCCACGAGCTGTTCCGCGTCTTCGAGATGGTGACGTTCTCGCCGGACCGCGCCGCCCCGCTGCGGCCGCAGCGCGCCCACGTCTGGGAGCAGGTCAGCTACGTCCGGCTGCTCGTCGCCGAGATCGCGGCCTGCCGGGCGCACTTCTGGCGGGCCCGCGCGCTCGACACCGGGCCGCCCCCGGACGGCCGCACCCTCGACCGCTGGCGCGCGGCCGACCGCGACGCCTGGCGGCGGCTCGCGCGGCTGGCCGAGGGGAAACAGGACTGGTACACGCGTTACCAGGCGATCTGCGCGTTCCGCGAGTGGTCGGCCGAGTGCGGCTACCCGGGCTCGATCTCCGGCTTCCCGCTGTACTGCGAGGAAAGCCTGCACGCCCAGCTGCGCGGCGCGGCGGGCCCGCGCGCGAAGACGGGCTTCGACGCGAACATCGTCGTCCGGGAGTACGTGCGGCTCTGCGACCGCAGGCTGGACCACCTGGTCGCCGACATCGGCGAGCTGGCCGAGCAGTCCACGATCGAAGACTTCGCGGGCTGCGCGGAACTGTGGACGGCGCTGGGTTCGTGGTTCGACGACGACATCGCCGACGGCTCGTCCGCCGACGATCGCCGGGAACGGTTCCGCAAACTGGCCCGGCCCTAGGACGGCCGCGTGTAGCGGTGTTTCACGCCCACCGGGAAGTACTCGGGATCACCGGCCGGGCGCAGGACGACGTCGGGCAGCTGCCGCTCCGGTGGGACGTAGTGCGCGAACTCGCTGTTGAGCCGCACCAGCTGCGCGCGGACGGCCGCCGCGATCCGGGCGGCGTCGGCGGTCGCGCCCGGCGCCGTTTCGACCGTGATGCGCAGCCGCCGGTCCCGGTCGGCGTCCTCGGCCGCTTCGATGACGAACTTGCCGGTCACGGTGTCGCTGATGCCGGGCTGTTCCAGGCCGACGGTGACGTTCTCCGGGTAGATGTTCGCGCCGAAGAACGACACCGTGAACAGCGACCGGCCGAACACGTACACGAACGGCAGCTCCGGGCCGGGCGGTGGCGTGAAGCCGTGGCGGGCGCAGAACTCGAGCAGCTCGGCGTGCGGCAGGACGCCGCCGTCGTCGGCGATGTGGTAGCGGATCAGCGGGATGCCGCCGTCGGCGGTGAAGACGAGCGTGCCCTCGTGCACCTCGAAGAACCGGCTGGCCGGGTCGTACTGCACCAGCGTCGGCAGCCGCGCGTCGCCGAACACCTCCCGCGCCAGGTCCGGCCGCCCGGCGAGGAACCGGCGGATGCCCGCCGACAGCGGGGTTTCGGTGCCGAGCACGCCCGCGTCGGCCGTGCCGTACAGCGACGCGATGTCGCGGACCGGGTCGGCGATCCCGGCCCGCTGAGCGACCAGGTCGCGCCACTGCTCGCTGAACACTTCGCCCGCCAGCACGAGCTTGATCGCGTACGCGGGCCAGTCGACGCCCTCGGCGAGCCCGGTGTCGACGACGTCCTTGACGAACGGCGGGTAGCCGAGCAGCACGACCTGTTCGAAGTGCGGCGCGAGCTCGGGCAGCACCCGCAGGATTTCCGCCTTGTTGTTGCCCGGCGCGACGACGGTGATCGGGCAGCCCTTGGCGGCGAGGTGGCGCACGCACGCGGTGGTGAACAGCCCGCCCACCCAGGTGCCGAGCGGGAAGCAGACGACGGCGAGCGTCCGGCGCCGTCCCGCGTCGAAGGCGGCCACGAGCACCTGCTCGAACCGCCGGGCCACGTGCAGTTCGTCCTCGAGCGACCGCGGCCAGACGGTCGGGTGACCGCTGGAGCCGGAGGAGACGGCGATCATGTCGAGCCCGTCGAAGCTACCGTCGCGGCACAGCTCGGGCAGCGGGTACTTCCGGTGGTAGGACGCCTTGTCGGTGAGCGGCAGCTGCCCGAAGGCGGCCATCGTCGTGATGCTGCCGGGGTCGATCCCGTGCTCGCGGAGGAACTTCCGGTAGGCGGGAACGGTTTCCGCGGTGCGGCGGAACAGGTCGAGGACGTGGCCGGGTTCCGGTGGCCGGGACGGACCGAAGAAGGTGTCGATCGCCTGCCGCACGCGGGTCTGCCGGCCGAGGTCCATGATCGGAGCATAGCGGCGCGCGCGTGCCATGATGGGCGCCGTGAGCACCTCCGCGGAGCAGCAGCCCGCCGGCCCGCCGTTGACCCTCTACCTGGTCAAACGGCTCGAGCTGGTGATCAGGGCGCTGCTCGACGACGCCCTGCGGCCGCTCGGGCTCACCACGCTGCAGTACACGGCCCTGACGGTCCTCGAAGCCAGCGGCGCGCTTTCGTCGGCGCAGCTGGCCCGCCGGTCGTTCCTGCGCCCGCAGACGATGCACGAAATGGTGCTGACGCTGGAAAAGCGCGGCTTGATCGCGCGTACCCCGAAGCCGGACAACAAGCGCGTCCTGCTGGCCGGCTTGACGGACGCGGGCCGCGACCTGCTGTCCGGCTGCGCACCGGCGGTCGCCGAGCTGGAGCAGGCCCTGCTCGCGGACATGAGCCCGGGCCAGCGGACGACGTTCCGCGAGGGCCTGCAGCACGGAGTCACGGCACTGGGCGCGCTGTCGGGCCAACGACGTGCGCAGGAGGCGTGAAGGGGCCGGAGGAATCCAGGGGCGGACGACCGGTGGAGCGCCCTCACCCGACTGGAGCCTTGGGTCCGGTGGCCGGGCGGGGGAGCGCTAGGCCGGTCGAGTGGAAGCGCCGAGCGGCCCGTAGCAGGCGTGTCACGCGGCACGTTGAGGGGTAAAGACCAGTCCCGCATCCCGTGGAGGTTCACCGAAGTGTCCAGGGCCAGCAAGGTGGGCGACAGAGCCGTCGTCGCCCGGCGGCTGCTGGTCTTGGTGGGAGCGGTGGCGGGGCTGTGGCTGGTGTCGTGGTTGTGCTGCCAGGCCGCGGAAGCGGCGACGCCGGCGGATCCGGTCGGCGGGTGGGTTTCGGCGCGTGCGGCCGGGGATGCTGTTTCGCCGGTGGCGCGGAGTGCTGGTGAGGTCGTTGCCCCGGTGGCGCGTGCGACCGGGGGCGCTGTTTCGCCGGTGACCCGAGGCGTGGGTGCGGTTGCCGAGCCGGTGGCGCATGCAGCTGGAGCCGCGTTGTCGCCAGTGGCGGGGAGCGTTTCCGCAGTAGTTGAGCCGGTGGCGCGCGCGACCGGAGATGCTGTTTCGCCGGTGGCGCGTGCGGCCGGAGGCGCTGTCGCGCCGGTGACCCGCGGCGTGGGCGCGATTGCCGAGCCGGTGGCGCGTGAAGCCGCGAAAGCCGTCTCACCTGTGACCGGGACTGCCGCAGGCGTCGGTCCTGTCCTCTCGCCCGTGGTCGGCACCGTCGGCGCGCTTGCCGAACCCGTCTCGCAAATCGTGCGTTCCGTCGAGCCACTCACACAGGTGGTCAAGACCGTCGTCGAACCGGTCGTCTCGGCCGTTGCCCGGCCGGTGGCGGGCCTCGTCGGTCCCGTTGCCGGTGTCCTCCAGCCCGTGACCGAGCCCATCGTCGGCGCGCCTCCTCCCGCGCGTGGCAGCCACCTGCCGCTCGGCACCAGCCTGGCCGCGCGGCCCGTCCTCGCGCAGGTTTCGCCGGTCGCCGGCCTGTCCGGCACCGAGCCCGCGACCGCACCCAGGCCCGCGGCGGCCCTCCGGCCGGAGGCCGCGGCGCCGACCCGGCCGGGCCGCGCCTGCAGCGGCGAAATCGCCCCGCCCCGCTCCGCCGTTCGTGCCGCTCTGCAGCCCCGGCGCGGTGCGCCGGGGGACACTCCGGCGCCCTTGCGTCCCGCGCCGTCCGATGTCGCGTCCGGGAGCGGGTCCACCGTTCCGGCCGCTTTCCTGGCCGCCGGTCACCGGATCCACGGTTTTCCGGCGTCCACCTGGGAACACGGGGACTTCGTGCCGCTGTGGCGGCCGTGCGAACCGGGGACCGGCCCCGGCTGATCCGTTCCGATCTGCCGCCCGTCGTGTGCTCCGCGGCGCGTTCCGCGCTGCCCGCGACCGCAGAACCGGAACCGAAACTCCACGCGTGGAAGAGGGACGAAATGGAACCGAGCGTGTTCGACCTCGGGAAAGTGCGAAGAGACGCGGTGGTCACCGTCCGCCTGGACGCGATGGCCAACGTCAGGCTGCTGACGGCGGTCAACTTCCAGGCCTACCGGCGCCGGCAGTACTACCGGATGCACGGCGGGGTGGCCACCGCGCCGATGTTCAAGATCCACATCCCGGCCAACGCCCACTGGTTCCTGGTGATCGACGTCGAGGGCCTCGAAGCCCGGCCCCTGCGCCCCAGGGTGAGCGTCGAACCGGAAGCAGCTGTCGCGGCCCGCGGACGCACCGGCCCCCGGTGAACACCGGCGGCCCCGGCTTCGCGGCCGGGGCCGCCGCAACGGTCCACAGTGGCCGGTGGTTCCCGGCGGCGCGGCGGGGTACCCGCCCGGGATGCAGACGTTCCTGCCGTGCGCCGACTTCACCGCCAGCGCCCGCACCCTGGACCGCCGCCGCCTCGGCAAGCAGCGCGTGGAGGCGCTTCAGGTGCTGCGCGCACTGGTCATCCCTGGCTACGGCTGGCGCCACCACCCGGCGGCGAAGATGTGGACGGGCTACGAAGAGGCGCTGACGCGCTACGGCCTCGAGGTGTGCGCGGTGTGGTGCGCCCTGGGCGCGGCGGACACGTGCGCGGTCAAGCTGACCGGCGAGTTCGAGCACTCGGTGGGCGGCGCGATCCGCACGCAACCGGAGCTCGCGGCGGCGGGCGAGGTACCGCCGTGGCTGGGCGACGAGGCGCTCCACCGCAGCCACCAGTCGGCTTTGGTGCGCAAGGACCCGGACCACTACGGGACGCGGTTCCCGGGCGTGCCGCCGGACCTGCCGTACGTGTGGCCGCCCTCGGACCGCCCGGGCCGCACGGCGTGACCAGCCGCCCGAAACCCGCCTGACGCTCGTGAGTGGTAAGGCGAGTTAGAACTCGCCTTACCACTCACGACCGCCCGCGTGACCACGAGTGCCGCAGCCGCACCGGACCTGCGCTCCCCGGTGGTCCACCCCGACCTTCGGCGGATTTACAACGTTGTACCAACGATGTAAAACGGTCCCTGCGCCGTTCGCCGCTCGCCGTGGAAGGGGCCACCGATGTCCTCCCGAGAACGCGATCACCTCACCCGCCGTGACCTGCTCCGGCTCGCCGGGGCCTCTGCTGCCGCCGTCGCTGCCGCTCTCTGGCTGCCCGGGACGGCCTCCGCCGGGACCTTCAGCCCGATCCGGCCGCCCGCCACGCCCTTGATCGTCCGCTCGCCCTACCTGTCCACCTGGCAGGCCGCCGACAACCTGGCCGGGACCTGGTCGAGCTTCTGGACCGGGCACATCACCGCGCTCTGCGGCATCGCCCGCATCGACGGCGTCGCCTACCTCTTCGCCGGTGCGCCCGGCAGCCCGGCCACGACCCCGATGACCCAGGTCAGCCTGCAGGTCACCGGGACCCGCTCGACCTACGTCCTCACCGGCGGCGGGGTGAACCTCACCGTCACCTTCTTCTCGCCCGTCGACCCCGGCAACCTGCAGCGCCAGTGCGTGCCGTTCGGGTACGTCACCCTCCAGGCCGCCAGCGCCGACGGCCGCGCGCACGCCGTCGACCTGCACTTCGACACCTCCGCCGAGTGGGTGCACGGCAACACCGCCACCCCGGTCACCTGGACCCAGCAGCAGTCGAACGGCTACACCCTCCTCAGCTGCACCCCGGCCGCCCCCGGCGTGCTGCAGGAAAACGGGGACCAGGCGAGCTGGGGCTCCCTCGTCCTCGCCGCGCCGGCGTCGGGGACCACCTGGCAGATCGGGCAGGACACCGTCGTGCGCGGCGCCTCGGCGGCCCAGGGCGCCCTGAACAACACCAGCGAAACCGCGCAGCCGCGCGCGATCAACGACCGCTGGCCCGTGCTCGCTTTCAACCGGAACCTCGGCACCGTCCCGGCCGGCGGCACGGCCGCCCCCTTCACCCTCGCCATCGGGCACGTCCGCACCCCCGCGGTCCGGTACCTCGGCACCGAACTGCGGCCGTGGTGGACGCACTACTGGGGCAGCTGGCCGGACATGGCCGTGTGGTTCGCGAACGACTACGCCTCGGCACTGGCCGCCGCGACCGCGATCGACCAGCGCCTGCACGACGACGCCGCCGCCGCGGCAGGGGGCGGGAGCACCGGCGAGCACTACGCCGGGATCTGCGCGCTCGCGCTGCGGCAGGCGTTCGGCGGCACCGAACTGGTCGACCGGGGCGGCGCGCCCTGGGTGTTCCTCAAGGAGATCTCCTCCAACGGCAACATGTCCACAGTGGACGTCACCTATCCGGCGTTCCCCGCCTACCTCTACCTTTCGCCGGCCTACCTGCGGCTGCTGCTGGAGCCTTTGCTCGACTACGCCGAGCGCGGCGGCTGGCCGATGCAGTTCGCCGAGCACGACCTCGGCACCCACTACCCGGACGCCACCGGGCACAACGACGGCAACGAGGAGAGCATGCCGGTCGAGGAGTCGGCCAACCTGCTGATCATGGCCGCCGCCCTGGTGCAGCGGCTGCCGCAGGCCGACGCCGTCGCCTTCGCGACCACCCACTACCGGATCCTGCGGCAGTGGGCCGAATACCTGATCGCCAACACCCTCGACCCCGGCTTCCAGAACCAGACCGACGACTTCACCGGCTTCATCGCCCACAGCGCGAACCTGGCGCTGAAGGGCATCATCGGCGTCGGCGCGATGGGGATCATCGCCACCGCGACCGGCAACGCGGCCGACGTCCAGCGGTACCGCTCGACGTCCCGCAGCTACGTCAGCCAGTGGGTGACCCTCGCCGAAGACGGCCAGCACCTGCGGCTCGCCTACGACCAGCCCGGCACGTGGAGCCTCAAGTACAACGGCTTCGCCGACCGCGTGCTCGGCCTCGACCTCGTCCCGCTCGGCGTCGCGGCGCAGGAGGCCGCCTGGTACCAGGCCCGCGCCGGTGCCCACGGCGTCCTGCTCGACCCGCGCAACAACTACACGAAGGCCGACTGGGAACTGTGGACCGCGGCCTGGCTCACCGACCAGCCGAACATCCGCACCACCCTGGTCGAGGGCGTCTACAGCTACGCCAACACCACACCGCAGCGGGTGCCGTTCAGCGACTGGTACGTCGTCGCCGACGCCACCCAGCGCGGCTTCCAGGCCCGCCCGGTCGCCGGGGGCTACCTCGCGCTGCTGACCCGCCCGGCCGCCTCGGCGACGGTCTGGCGGAAGCTGCAGAACCAGCGCTCGAGCAAGGTCCTCGCCGTCTCGGACATGTCGCTGGCCGACATGGCCGAAGTCACCCAGTGGACCGACAACGGCACCGCCGACCACCTCTGGGCCGTGGTCGACAACGGCGACGGCACCGTCCGGATCGTCAACCGCAACAGCGGCAAGGTCCTCGCCGTGCACGACCAGAGCCTCGACAACGGCGCCCACGTCCAGCAGTACCGCGACAACGGCACCCCGGACCACAACTGGCGGATCGTCGACGCCGGCGGCGGCTGGTCGAAGCTCGTCAACGTCCGCAGCGGCAAGGTGCTGGCCGTCGACCAGCAGTCCACGGCGGACGGTGCCCAGGTGACCCAGTGGGACGACAACGGGACGCCGGACCACCTGTGGCGGTTCGCCTGACGCCCGTTTGCGACACTGGCGCCCGTGTGCGCCGACTTCACCCGGATCCGCCGGTTCCTGGACGAGCGGGACCCGCCGACGCCGTGCCTGGTCGTCGACACCGACGTCGTCGCGGCCCGGGCGCGGGAGTTCCGCGGGGCGTTCCCGGGCGCGCTGGTCCGGTACGCGGTCAAGGCCAACCCGGCGCCGCCGGTGCTCGACGCGCTGGTGGCGGCCGGGATCGGCTTCGACGTCGCCGGCCCGGCCGAGCTCGGGCGGTGCCTGGATCGCGGTGCCGATCCGGCGGACCTCGCCTACGGCAACCCGATCAAGAAGCCGCGTGACATCGCCTTCGCGTTCGACCGCGGCGTCCGGGAGTTCACCTCGGACGCCGCGGACGACGTCGACCACCTCGGCCGGTACGCGCCGGGCTCGGCCGTGTCGATCCGCGTCGTGCTCGACGCGCCGGACTCGGCGACGCCGTTCGGCCGGAAGTTCGGCTGCGCCCCGGCCGAGGCCCTCGACCTGGTGCTGCGCGCCGCCGCGCGGGGGCTGCGGCCCGGCATCGCCTTCCACGTCGGCTCCCAGCAGCCGGACGTCACCGCGTGGGAGATCGGCATCGCCACGGCCGCGAAGCTGTTCGCCGAGGCCGCGGCGCACGGCGTCGCGATGACGCGGCTCAACCTCGGGGGCGGCTTCGCGACCGCGCACCGCACGGCCGTGCCGTCCTTGGCCGCGTACGCGGCGACGATCGAGGCCGCCCTCGGCACGTCGTTCCCCGAGGGCCGGCCGGAGCTGCTGCTCGAGCCGGGCCGGGTGCTCGTCGCGGACGCCGGCCTGCTGCGGACCGAGGTCGTGCTGGTCGCGCCCCGGGACGAGCGGCGCTGGGTGTACCTCGACATCGGCCGCTACAACGGGCTCGCCGAGGCCGAAAACGAAGCGATCGCCTACCGCTTCGAACCGGTGGGCGCGCACGACGGCGCGGACGGCCCGGTGGTGCTCGCCGGGCCCACCTGCGACGGCGACGACGTGCTCTACCAGCGGACGCCGTACCGGCTGCCGGTGTCGCTGCGCAGCGGCGACCGGCTCGACCTGCCGGGCACCGGCGCCTACACCGCGAGCTACGCGTCGGTGGGGTTCAACGGGATCGAGCCGCTGCGCACGCTGTGCATCGGGCGGTGGGGCGATGCCTGACGTCGGCCGGTTCACCGGGCGGCACGTGCTCGCCGAGCTGCACGGCATCGACCCGGCACTGCTCGACGACCCGGTCCGGCTCGGGGAACTGCTGCGGGCCGCGGTGACGGAGGCGGGCGCGACGGTCCTCGACGTCGTGGCGCAGCGGTTCGCGCCCCAGGGCGCCACGGTGATCGCGCTGCTGGCCGAGTCGCACGCGTCCGTCCACACCTACCCCGAGCACGGCTCGCTCTTCGCCGACGTGTTCACCTGCGGGGACCGCGCCGATCCCGAGCACGCCCTGCGGCTGCTGGCCAAGTCGCTGCACGCCGAGCCGGTCCACCTGTCGGTCCTCCACCGGGGAGAACGCTGATGCCGCTGATCCACGAACCGGTCGGCGACGGCCTCACCCGCGTCTGGGCGGTCGGCGACGTGCGGTTCCACGCGCACACGCCGTACCAGGAAGTGCTGATCGGCACGACCGCGCACGGGGTTTCGCTGTTCTGCGACGGCGAACGCCAGAGCACCGAGGCGAGCCAGCTGGTGTACCACGAAGCGCTGATGGTGCCCGCCCTGCTGCTGGCGGAGCGGGTGCGGCGGGTGCTCGTCATCGGGTCGAGCGAGGGGGTCGCGTGCGAGCTGGCGGTCGCCGCCGGCGCGTCGCTGGTCGACCACGTCGACATCGACGAGCAAGCCGTCCGCGCCTGCGCCGAGCACCTGCCCTACGGCTACACCCCGGCGGACCTCGCCCGGGCCGAGCGCGGGGAAGGGCCGGTCCGGGTGTCCTATGCGGACGGCTGGGCGTTCCTGGCCGAGGCCGCGGACCGCGGCGACACCTACGACGTGGTCGTGATCGACCTGCCGGACGAGAACACCGATCCGGCCGCGCAGCACAACCGCCTGTACGGCACGGACTTCCTCGCCCGCTGCGCCCGGCTGCTGGCGCCCGGGGGAGTGGTGACCTGCCAGGCGGGCTGCCCGACGCTGTGGCGCAACGAGACGCTGCGCGCGTCGTGGCGGCGGTTCCGCGAGGTGTTCGGCTCGGTGCTGTACTTCGGTTCGGACGAGCACGAGTGGGCCTTCCTGTCCGGCCGCGCGGACGACGTGGCGGAGCCGGGCGCGCTGGTGGCTCGGCGGTTCGCGGAGCGGGGGAGCCGGGCGGCGACGCTGGACGCCGAAGCGCTGCTCGCCGGGGCCACCCCGCCGTATTCCCTCCGGCACTGCGCTGGTCCGGACCAGTCTTGACCTTCGATTCCCCGAATATCGCACCCCGCGAAAGGTGAAATAGCGGGAAATGGATTTCCCGTGCACTCACGCCCGGTCGTGTTACTCCGTTCAGTGGCCGTCGAAAAGGTTGCGATCGCGCTACGATCCTCTCCGCGCGCGATCATCATGACCACTTGGCACCGTGGCCCGTTTGGAGGAGCGTCATGCTCGGTATGTCGGTCGTTGCCGCATTGATTCTGTCCGCCTTCGTCGCCCCCGTCGCTTCCGGGGCCGACTCGGTTCCGTCCGAAAAGATCACGCTCGACATCAAGACCATCAACGGGTCCGGCTGCCCGGCGGGCACGGCCACCGCCTCGGCCGACGTCGCGTCGGACAACACGTCGTTCACGGTGCACTACACGAACTTCACCGCCAAGGCCGGCGGTGGCGCGTCCGCTCTCGATGCCCGCAAGAACTGCCAGATCAACGTGGTCGTCCATGTGCCGCAAGGGTTCACGTACGCGATCGCCGAGGCGGACTACCGCGGCTACGCGCACATCGAGAGCGGGGCGAGCGCGCTCGAACAAGCCAACTACTACTTCGCCGGGACGGCGCCGACCGCTCGCGTGCGGCACACCTTCCCCGGCCCGTTCCACGGCGTGTGGCGGGCCGTCGACCAGACCGACGTCGACGAACTGGTGTTCGCGCCGTGCGGCGAGAGCCGCAACCTGAACATCAATGCGGAACTGCGGGCCGACGCCGGAACCTCGTCCGCAGGCAGTTTCATCGAAATGGATTCCGAACACGCGAGCGTGGACACGATTTACCACTTCTCGTGGAAGACCTGCTGAATTCCGTCGCCATTGTGGTGGCGGGCCCGCTCACCGGAAACCCGGTCGGTGAGCGGGTCCGCCGCGTGTTCAGACGTGGGTGACCAGCAGGGTCACGCCCGCCTCGCCGCCGCAGTCGACGAACACCGGCCCGACGCCGTTGCCGATGTGGCCGGCGACGTTCGCCTTGGCCACGAACCGGTCCGGGCCGGTTTCGAGGATGCGGATGTTCTCCAGGGCCGGGTGCTCGGGGAACCCGCCCAGCACGGACTTCAGCCCGGTGCCGCCGCCGCAGTTCCCGGTGATGGTCACTTCCTGGCCGCGGTGGGTGGTGGGGTTCGGGCTCACCTGCACGGTCGCCCGCGCCCCCTTCGGCGGTTGCTGCACGGTCGTCGTCCCCTCGGTGGATCCCGGATCGGCCGACGCACCGCCGGCGATGGCGATGCTCCCCGTCGCGACCAGGCAGGCCGCGAGGGCCAGACCGGCGGCGGCGCGGGTTTTCCTCGTGCCACGCATGTGTTTCTCCTCCCGTGAACCCGGATCACGAACGCCGGATCCACCCGGTCAGTCGCCGGACGGCGGGGCCGGGGTTCTCGGTCGAAGAGAAAGTGACGTGGATCACACAAGCGGGGTCAGACGCGGGCCCGCGGCCGCTTGGGTTCGGCGGTGGGCACCAGGCGGCATCGTCGTTCGAACCGCTCCATCAGGACGGTAGTGATCAGGACGGCCACTGGGGTGCTCACCGCGATCCACATGCCCAAGAGCTACCCAGCCCCGCCCGCGGTCAATCGCCCGCGGACAGCCGGGTGATCAGGTCCAACAGGCCGGCGCGGAACGCCTCGTCGTCCCCGAGCCCGCCGAGCAGGGCGGGCTCGGCGCGCACGGCCTCGTCGTGCACTGCCCGGCCGCGTTCGGTCAGCCGGGTGAGGTGCCGCCGGCCGTCCGTGGGGTCCGCCGTCCGGGTGACGAACCCGGCCCGGGTCAGCCGGCCGAGCGTGCGGCTCATCGTCTGGTCGGTGACCTGGCAGCGCTGGGCCAGCGTCCGCTGGGGGAGGGGCCCGTCGCGCAGGGTGTGCAGGGCGATCAGCCCCGCGTGGGTGAGGCCCATGCCGTCGAGCACGGCCACCCAGCGTTGTTCCACCAGCCGGGCGGCGGCGGCCAGCAGCCGCCCGGTGGGCCAGGTGCTCCGGTCGGGTTCGGGGGCTGTGCTCACCGTCACTCCGGGTCGTCGTGCAAAATGTTCAGCTTGCTGAACAATTGGTCGTGTTCGCGCTCGAAAGGACCTTAGCGACCATGAACGAGACCCCGCGCCGCCTCCGGTGGCTGATCCCCGCGCTCCTGGTGGTGGCCTGGCTCGCGCTGGGCGGGTTCGGCGGCCCGTTCGCCGGGAAGCTGAGCGAAGTCGCGAAGAACGACAACGCGGCCTTCCTGCCGCGCTCGGCCGAAGCCACCGAGGTCTCCGACGAGCAGAAGGTCTTCGCCCCGCGTCAGGTGCTGCCCGCGACGGTCGTGGCCGAGCGCACCAGCGGCCTGACCGCCGAAGACCGGCGGTTCCTCGACGCGAAGGCGCAGGAGCTGGGCAGTGTCCCCGGCGTCGCCGGCCCGCTCGGCCGGCCGCAGCAGGCGCCGCGGGACGACCAGGCCGTGCAGCTGGCCGTGCCGGTCTTCGCCGACGGCAACCCGGCCGACGTCGTCAAGGAGGTCCGGGCCCGGCTCGGCGGCGCCCCGGCCGGGCTGACCGTGCTCGTCACCGGGCCCGCCGGGCAGATCGCCGACCTGGTGAAGGCGTTCGGCGGCATCGACGGCATCCTGCTGCTCGTCGCCGGCGGCGTCGTCGCGCTGATCCTCGTCGTGGTCTACCGCAGCCCGCTGCTGCCGTTCCTGGTGCTGCTGTCGGCGGTGTTCGCGCTGGGGCTGGCCAGCCTCGTGGTCTACCTGCTGGCCGAGCACGACGTCCTCGCGCTCAACGGCCAGAGCCAGGGCATCCTTTCGATCCTCGTCTTCGGCGCGGCGACCGACTACGCGCTCCTGCTGGTGGCCCGCTTCCGCGAGCAGCTGCGCGACACGCCGAGCCGGTTCGACGCGCTGAAGCTCGCCTGGCGCGCGACGCTCGAACCGATCGCGGCGTCGGCGGGCACCGTCGTGCTCGGCGTGCTGTGCCTGCTGTTCAGCGACCTCAACTCGAACAAGGGCCTCGGCCCGGTGGCGGCGATCGGCATCGGCGCGGCGCTGCTGGCGTCCACGACGTTCCTGCCGGCCGCGCTGGCGTTGTGCGGGCGCGGCGCGTTCTGGCCGTTCCGGCCGGCGCTGGGTTCGCCGCACCCGGAGACGGCGGGGATCTGGGGCCGCGTGGCGCGCCTGGTCGGCCGCCGCCCGCGGGCGGTGTGGGTGGTGACGGCGCTGGTCCTCGGCGTCGGCGTGGCGTTCCTGCCGCAGCTGAAGGCATCCGGCACCGCGCAGTCCGACGTGTTCCTCACGCAGGTCGAATCGGGGACGGGACAGGAGATCCTCGGCAGGCACTTCCCGGGCGGCCTCGGTGCGCCCGCGATCACGATCGCCGACGCGGCCGCGCTGCCCGCCGTGCTGCAGGCGTCCACAATAGACGGTGTGGCGCAGTCGTTCCCGTTGCCGGGCAACGACGGCCGTCCGAAGGTGGTCGGCGGCCGGGTGCAGATCCTGTCGGTGCTGACCGACCCGGCGGACTCGGAGGCGGCGGTCACCACGGTCGGCAGGCTGCGCGACGCGGTGCACGCGGTCCCCGGCGCGAACGCGAAGGTGGGCGGCCCGACCGCGATCCAGCTGGACACGCAGCAGACGTCGAAGCACGACCGCGCGCTGATCATCCCGATCGTGCTGCTGGTGATCTTCCTGGTGCTGGCCCTGCTGCTGCGCTCGCTGCTGGCCCCCCTGCTGCTCATCGCCACGGTGGTCCTGTCGTTCGCGGCGACGATGGGCGTGTCGGCGCTGGTGTTCAACCACCTCCTGGACTTCCCGGGCGCGGACCCGGTGGTGCCGCTGTTCGGGTTCGTCTTCCTGGTGGCGCTGGGCATCGACTACAACATCTTCCTGATGACCCGGGTCCGCGAAGAGGCCCTGACGCGGGGAACGCGGGAGGGAACGCTGCGCGGGCTGTCGCTGACGGGCGGGGTGATCACGTCGGCGGGCGTGGTGCTCGCGGCGACGTTCTCGGCGCTGGCGGTGATCCCGATCCTGTTCCTGGCGCAGATCGCGTTCATCGTGGCGTTCGGGGTGCTGCTGGACACGCTCTTGGTGCGGTCGTTGCTGGTCCCGGCGTTGACGGTGGACGTCGGGCGGCGGATCTGGTGGCCGTCGAAGCTGGCCCGCGAGCCGCTCGACGGCTAGCGACGGCGTCGGCGCCGCCCGATCGCGGCGAGTCCGGCGACCGAGCAGCAGGTGGCCGCGAACGGGACGCCTCCGGTGGCGAAGTAGACGAGGGCGAGGGCGGCCAGGCACGCGGATCCGGCGAAGAGCAGACTCGCGGCGCGCACGGTACGGGCGTTGCTGGCGACGATGTGCTTCGCCAGCGCCGTGTAGGGCGTCTCGGGTGGTGGCGTTCTCCGCATGCCTACTCGCCCTCGGGTTCGGGCGCCTGCTCCGCCAGGACCCGGCGAAGGGCCAACGAATGCAGAACGAGCCGGAGGGCGAAGCCGACCCGGCCGGCGGAGAGTTGCCGGAACTCGGCCGAGAACTCTTCGCTGTACCGGGACCGCCGGGCGGGTGGCAGGAGGAGGACGGCCAGATCGAGCAACCGCCGTGCCGCGCGGACCGAAGGCGACTTCGCCTCGATCGGGAGGACGTCGCGCCGGGGCCGGGCGAGTTCGATGCGAACGCGGGCACGGTCGCGCTGGCGAATACCTGCCGCCCTTTGTGCGCCGGCGAACACGATCGGCTGTGTCACCTCGTCGGCCCAGATCAGCAGTTCGTCGAGCCGCCGGATGGCGCGCTGGGCTCGTCGTAGTTTCGTGCGCAGGCTGTCGGCTTCGTCGGGACTGAAGTGTTCCAGCCGTGACAGGTCGTCGTCGAATGCTTCGAGCCGGGTGTCGATGTCTTCGACGGCGTCGATGGCGAGCCGGTAGTGCTTGGTCTTCCCGTAGTCGCCGCCGCACCAATGGCGGACCCGATCGAATCCGTCGGCGTAGTTGTTGATGGAGAGCTTCAGGTTCTCCGAGTAGCCGAGCCGGCCGGCGAGGGCGCGAAGCTTGTCGTCGGCTTTCTTCGCCTGGCGATAGGTCATCCGCCGCGCGATCACGGCCCGGCACGTGGTGATCACGAAGCACCGCCCGCCAGGTGGGGGCGGACGCGGATCACGAGGTCCACCTTCGCCTGGGCGACGGCCAGCGCGGACCTGGCCGCCTGCAGGCCTTCCGGGCTGAGCCGGTAGTACCGCCGCCGCGGCCGGCCCTGCTCCTTCGGATCGGCGTCCTCCCAGCGGCTGGTCAGCCAGCCGACGGTCTCCAGGCGAGCCAGGATCGGGTGGATGGTCCCGCTGGCGAGCCCGGCGGCCGCGCTGATCTCGAGGCCGTACATCTCTTCGGCCGGCTCGTGCAGCAGAGCCCGCAGCACCAGCTGGGTGGGCAGCGTCATCCGCGGGGCTCGGGGCATGCTCCAACTCTACCTAGCCCCTAGGTAGAGAACAAGTGTGGTTACCGCCCGTGGCCGGCTTCGGTGGCCGTGATGGCCTGCTTGAAGTCCGGGCATTCGACCAGCGGCACGTGATCGCACGTCGCCGCGTGGCGCAGGCTCTCGCGCATCCGGTTCAACCGGTCGATCGTCTCCTCCAGTTCGGCCGCCTTCTCCGCCATCCGCTCGCGCAAAGCCGCGTCGCTCGGTGTCGCCACCAGGAACCGGGCTATCTCCGCGATCGTGAACCCCGCTCCTCGCGCGCACGCCACCAGGTCGAGGCGGCGCAGGACGTCCGGGTGGTACAGGCGGCGGAGGCCGTTCCGGCCCGCCGGCTCCAGCAAACCGCGCTTCTCGTAGAACCGCAGGGCCGACGGCGCCAGGCCGGACTTCTCCGCGACTTCGGCGATGTCGAGCAGGGTCATGATCGCCTCCTTGACTTGAAGCGTAGTTCAAGTCCGACGATGGCCGCATGCGAATCCACCACCTCAACTGCGGGTCCGTGCGGACGATCGATGCCCCCGGCCTGCCCATCGCACCCGCCGTCAACCACTGCCTGCTCGCCGAGACCGAGCGCGACGGGCTCGTGCTCGTCGAGACCGGGCTCGGCCTCGACGACGTCCGTGACCCGGCGGCCACCCTGGGCGGCGACTGGGTTGCCATGGCGCAGCCGCGGCTCGCCGAAGCCGAGACCGCCGTCCGGCAGGTCGCCCGGCTCGGCTTCGACCCGGCCGACGTGCGGCACGTCGTCGTCACCCACCTCGACGTTGACCACTGCGGTGGGCTGCCCGACTTCCCGGACGCCGCCGTCCACGTCCTCGCCGCGGAGCTCGACGCGGCCCTTGCCGAGGCCCCGAGCTTCCGCTATCGGCCCGCGCACTGGGCGCACGGCCCGAAGTGGGAGACCTACCCCGCCCCGGCCGGCGACGACTGGTTCGGGTTCGCCTCGGCGCCGCTGGCCGGCCTGGCCGCGGACATCCGGCTCGTGCCCCTCGGCGGCCACACGGCGGGCCACGCCGGGATCGCGGTCCACGACGGCACCCGCTGGCTGCTGCACTGCGGCGACGCCTACTACTACCACCGCGAACTCGCGCCGGACCCGCAACCGCACCCGGTCCTCGACGTCGTCCAGACCCGCTCGGAAATCCACCACGACCTGCGCCTGGGCACGCAGGCGCGGCTGCGCGAGCTCGTCCGGCGGCACGGGGACGAGGTGACGGTCTTCAGCGCCCACGACCCGTGGGAGCTGGCGGAGCTGCAGCGTTAGGAGTCGCGGCGGGCGCGGGCGTCCGCGGGCTCGCCGGTCAGGTACCGCGCCGTGCCGGTCAGGATGAGCAGGCGGTCGAGGGCCGGGCTGCGGTTGTCCAGGTGCAGGCGGGCGCCCGCCGCCGTGACCACGCGGTACACCTGCAGCAGCTCCGACAGCCCTGACGAGTCGCAGAAGCCGATCGCGGCGCAGTCCAGGTGGACCTCGCGGACGGTCGCGTGGGCGGCCAGCCGGTCGGTCACCAGCCGCGGCAGCAGGCCGGCCGTGGCGAACTCGAGGTCGCCCGTGATCTCCACGCGGGCGGTCGTGTCGTCCGTCGTGTGCCACGTGCACGTCAGGGCGGGGGTCATGCCGGCAGCTCCGATCCGGCGGCCTGTCCCGCCAAGTCCGTCTTCGCCGTGCGGAGCAGGGCGGTGGCGCGCGGGAAGTCGCGCAGCTCCGTCTCGAGCAGGTCGAGGGCGGGCACGAGGGAGGTGGCCGGGACACCGCGTGCGGTGAGGATCCCGGCCGTCCAGGTCAGGAACCCGGTGAACAGCTCGGGGTCGCCGACGTAGAGGGCGGTGGCCAGGAACTCGACGATGTGCGCGAGGTCCTCGGCGGTGTACTGGCGCTGCAGGTCGGTGTAGGACCGCATCGCCGGGATCCGCTCCTCCAGGCCGGCCAGCACCGCCTTCACCAGCCGGCCCGAGCTGCGCGTGACCAGCGTGTACTCCTGGTCGGCCAGGTGCGGCAGGTCGTCGAGCGGCTGGTGGGCCGTGTGCGGGCGGGGGAGCGGCCGGGCCAGCCGGTCGGCGGCCGCCCGCGCGTCCGGGGCCCACGCCTCGGCGCCCAGCAGCCGGGCGTAGCGGCCGTCGGGCCCGAAGGCGGCGCCGCCCGCGATGACCGGGGTCGCCGCCGCCTGGCACGCCGTGATCGTCGCGTGCGCCGTCGGCAGCCGGGTCGCGATCGAGCCGGACAGCGCCACCGCGTCCGGGCCGGTCCGGTGCAGGTGGGCCACCAGGTGCGGGGCCGGCACCTGCGCGCCGAGGTAGTCGACCCGGAACCCGCGCAGGCGCAGCACCTCGGCGAGCAGCCGGGCCGGCATCGCGTGCCATTCGCCGTCGACGCACGCGACGGTGATCCGGCCCAGGTGCGGCTCGGGACGGCGCAGCACGTAGCCGAAGGTGGCGATGACGCGGTCGTTGATCGCGGTCGCCGCGTGCTCCTGCGCGACGGTGAGCCGGTTCGCGGCCCACTCCAGGCCGACCCTCCGCTGCACCGCGCCGATCACGTCGAGCAGCACGCTCTCCGGGTCGGTCCCGTCGCCGAGGGCCTGGACCACGACGTCGCCCGCGGTGTACTCGTCGCCGGTCGTGACCGCGTCCCAGAGCCGTTCCGCGTGCCCGGCCACCCCGGTGCTGCGGGTCGCGGTGCTCATGCGGTGTACCTCCCGCGCCCGTGGCCGCCCACCGCGGCCAGGTGCTGCCCGCGCGGCGCGGTGATCGCCAGCACGGCCATGTCGTCGTGGGTGCCGCGCCCGATCCACTGCGAGGCGAGCATCTGCACGCGCTCGACGACGGCGTCGGCCGGCATGTTCGCGCACTCGGCGACGGCCTGCTTGAGCCGGTCCTCGCCGAACATGGCGTCCCCGAGCGGGCCGCCCTTCGCCTCGATGATCCCGTCGGTGTAGAGCAGGCACGTCTCACCGGGGTGCAGGGTGACGTCCGCGCTCACCGACTCGATCTCGGGCAGCACGCCGATCAGGCTGCCCTGGCTCTCGGCCTCCTCGACCCGGCCGTCGGCTCGCACGATCAGCGGCGGCGGGTGCCCGGCGCAGGTCACCCGGAGGTGGACGTCCGCGCCTTCGCGCCGCGCGGAGGCCAGCACCAGGGTGACGTACCGGGCGTCGCCGTTGTCGCCGAGCGTGCGGTTCAGTAGGTCGAGCAGCCGGTGGTGGTCGCCGGCCATCGGCAGCAGCGCCCGCAGCGTGGTGCGGATCTTCCCGGTCAGCACGGCCGCGTCGAGGCCCTTGCCGCAGACGTCGCCGAGCACGGCGAGCGACTCGTCGCCGTCGGCGGTGATCGCCGAGTGGACGTCGTAGAAGTCGCCGCCGATCCGCTCGCCGTCGCGGGCCGGGCGGTACCGGCCGGCGAACTCGACGCCGCCGAGCTGCTCGAGGGTGGGCGGGAGCAGCTCGCGCATGAGCGTGTCGGTGATCGACGCCTGCAGCGCGAACACCCGCGCCGCCGACATCGCCGCGCCCGCCCGCGCCGCGAACAGCCGGGCGAAGAGCTCTTCGGAGTCGGTGAACGACGCCCGGTCGCCGCAGCGCAGCAGCACCAGCGCGCCGGCGGGGACGCCGTGCCCGGGCAGGGGCGTCACGACGATCGAGCCGACCGGCCCGAAGCCCGGCGGCAGCACCCAGCGGGGCGCGGCGTCCGGGTCGAGCCAGCGCGAGGGCACCGGCGGGAAGCCCTGCAGCGCTTCGCCGAGGCCGGGTAGCTCGTCCGGGTCGATCGCCATGCTCGACCGGACCGGCTCGCCGCCGCGCACGCAGGTGACGGCCGGGAAGCTCCCCCCGTTCGTCGGAGCCAGGACGAGGGCGGCGTCGGCGAGGTGCTGCGCGGCCAGCCGGGCGGCGACCTCCATGCAGCGGTCGAGGTTGAGCGAGCCCAGCAGGGCCGCGGAGGCGTCGCTGAGGAACGCGGTCCGCTCCTGCTCGCGGGCCAGCTCGTCGCGGGCCGAGCGGACGTCGGTCTCGTCGAGGAGCCACCACGTCACGGCGTCGCCGTGCGGGATCGGGTGCGCCGCGAAGCACCGCTCGCCGACCTCGCCGCGGACGACCGCGGCCGAACCGGCTTCGTGGGCGCTGACCAGCCAGTCCGCGACCGTGCCCGCCACCGGGCGGCCGGGCGCGGCGGCGGGGAAGAGCACGCGGGCGGCCTCGTTGAGGGACCGGAGCACCCCGGCGCCGTCGGCCACCAGTGCGGCGACGGGCGCGGCGGCCCAGCCGGCGGTGCGGTCGGCCGCGGCGGGCGCGGTGCGCGCCGCGTCAGCCACGGGCCCCGGCCGGGTCCGGGTCGGTGGCCAGCTCGGCCCACAGCGTCTTGCCGCTGGGCCGGCGCAGCTGCCCCCAGGCGGCGGCGCAGCGTTCGACCAGCAGCAGCCCGCGCCCGCCGTGGTCGGACGGCGTCCGGCGGCGGGCGGGCTCGCCGCCGCTGTCGTCGACCTCGATGCGCAGCTTGGCGGCGCCGGGCAGCAGCCGGACGTGGTAGGGCGCGCGGCCGTGGCGCAGGGCGTTCGACGTCAGCTCGTCGACCACCATGACCGCGGTGCCGACGAAGTTCGCCGGGAAGCCGCGCAGGACCGTGCGGACCCAGTGGCGGACCCGCGCCAGTTCGGCGAGCTCGGGGGAGATGCCGAGTTCGTGCCGGACAGATCGGAGTTTCACGTCCGCCTCCTTCGCCGTGCCTGACCCCCCGGGGAGGCCCTCCCCTTCTTCATGCCCGGAACCGGGGCCGCTGACACGGGCGTCCGAGGTCGTCATGCCGCACCCCAGGCGGCTTCGACCGCTTCGAGCGCCGGGTGCACGGGCATGACGTCGCCGAGACCGAGCAGGGTGATGGGCCGGGACACGGCGGGCGAGGTCGTCACGACGGCGAACCGGCCGCCGGTCGCGTGCAGCCGCCGGGCCAGCCGGAGCAGCACCTGCAGGCAGCTGGAGTCGCAGTACTCCACTTCGGTGAGGTCGGCGACGACCCGCGTGCCGCCGTCGTCCGGCGTGACCAGGGTCGCGAGCTCGGCCGAAACGGCGAAGTCGAACTCACCGCGCAGGGTGTAAACGCGCAGGTCACCGGCGTCGTGCACGTCGAGCGACCAGCCGTGGCCCGAGAACCGCTGCCGGGACCGCGCTGCGTCGGTGGTCATGGACAAGCTCCAGAATGGGGATCGGGACGCGGGCTGGCGGCTCAACCCGTTCCGGACGCAATCTACCAGCGCCGCCGGCCACGGGCAGCACGGTGTCCCGTCACCGTCCTTAAAGGACTTTCTCCGGGCGGGCGGGTTCAGCGGCCGGGACGGGCACCGCGGCGGCCGGGGGCACGACGGCGGTGTTGACGGTGCGGGTCAGCCGTTCGTAGGGCGCCCGGTGCTCGTCGTCGAGCAGCACGGCCAGCGGCGTCCAGACCCCGACCACGAACACCGACGCGGCCAGCGCGACCGGCAGCAGCAGCCGCTCGGGGTGGTTCCCGAGGTCCCAGTGGTCCAGGTCCAGCAGCAGCCAGGTGAGCCACAGCGGCGAGAGCAGGACGCCGTTGCGGACCAGCAGCGCGATCGGCCCGGCCCGGCGGCCGCCCCGGCGCGTCACCCGCAGCAGCATGGCCCGCTTGCCGGGCGTCGACCCGGTCACGGCGGGCAGCACCACGAACCAGACGACGGCGAGGATGACCACCGGCGTGTCGCGGTGGCGCAGGTCCTCCCCGAACAGCGTCAGCAGGCCGAACAGGAACCCGAGCAGCGCGGCGAACCCGAGCAGGTCGGTGGCCAGCGCGAACAGCCGCCGGGTGAAGGTGACCTTCGCGGCGTACCGGCGCCGGTCGTGCTCCGGTTCCGGCGACGGCAGCAGCCGGCCGAGGGGCCCGGCCAGCAGCCAGCCCGCGACGACGCCGGCGGTGTTGAGGATCAGGTCGTCGACGCTGAACAGCCGGTACGGGCACGGGTAGACGAACCACAGCCCGGTCAGCTGCGTCAGCTCGAAGAACAGGGACACGCCGAAGCCGACCAAGGTCGCGGGCAGCAGCCGCATCCGCTGCGCGTACCGCACGTAGAAGCCGAGCGGGGCCAGCATCACGACGTTGAGCGCGGTGGTCCAGACCGCCGGGTTGTGCAGCAGCGCGCCGGGGCTCCAGTGCCCGCGGGCCCGCTGGGACACCACGTCGACGAAGTAGAACGGCCGCAGTTGCGGCGAGCTCGCGTAGGTGTGCCCGGTGCAGTACGAGGAGTCGGCCGGCAGCGGCAGGACCGTCTGCATCGCGATCGCCAGCAGGTAGAAGAGGAACGCGTAGAAGACGAACGTCGGCCAGCCGCCGGCCCGCCCGCGGCGGCGGTAGCTGACGAAGGCGGCCGGCAGCATCACGGCCAGCGCGACGAACGGGAAGAGCAGCAGGGCGGTCCGGACGGGGACGAGGTAGGTGGCGACCACGGAGCCGGTGGTACCCAGCCGCGGGAGGGGTGAAGCGTGGTTCCCCCGGACGGCTGGGCGATCACCGGCGGCGGGTCACTGCGGCGGTGCGTCCTGCTGCCCGCCGCCCTGCTTGTGCAGGAACTCCTTCGCCTTCTCCGAGCCCTGGTCGATCTTGTCGGCGTGGTCGCCGAAGCGCTGCTTGGCGGCGTCGGCCGCCTTGTCGACGCCCTGGTCGGCCTGGTCGGGGTGCTTCCCGAGGGCTTCCTTCGCCTTGTCGAACAGATTCATCGGTTCGCCTCCGTTCGGAATCGATCTTCGGACCCCCCGAGGAGAACACCGGCGGCCGGGACCCGCAACGCTCCCTCACCTGTCCCGGGGGTTCTGGGCGTTTTCGCGGGTGAAAGGCGCGGGGCGGGGGTTTGCGCCGGGGGTGTGCGGGTAACGGCGGTGCTTTTCGGCGGGAAGCCCGGTGGCGGATCGTCCCCGCGAAACCCCGCCCGCGTGAACCGGCGGCCGTCCCGGCCCGTATACCGGGTGAGGATCGCCGGCCCCGCCGCACGGGCCGCGCGGTCGCCGCCGCGAACCACGACGTGAGGCCCGCATGCTCCGACGAACCGGCTCGATCACCCCGGCCGCGCCCCTGCCCGACTTCGGCCTGCCCCGGCTCGCGCGGCGGCACGTCGTCGCCGGCCGGATCCTCACCGGGCTCGCCGCCCTGCTGGTGCTGTTCGCGCTGCTCGCACCGGACGACCTGACCGCCTTCTCGGCCGAGGCCCTGGTGCGGGTGCCCGTCGAGGGGCTGCTCGTCGCCGCGTTCGTGCTGGTGCTGCCGCCGCGGCCGCGGCGGGTGCTCGCCGTGGCCGTCGGGCTGGTGCTCGGGCTGCTCGTCGTGCTGAAGGCCCTCGACACCGGCTTCTACGCCACCCTCGAGAAGCCGTTCGACCCGATCTACGACTGGAGCTTCTTCCACGCCGGCGTCGAGTTCCTCGCCGGGCAGATCGGGGACGCGGCGGCCGTCGCCGTGCTCGTCGGCGCCGGGCTGCTCGCGGTGGCCGTCGTCGTGCTCATGGTGCTCGCGATGCTGCGGCTGAGCCGGGTCGCCGCCGGGCGGCGGACCGGGGCGACCCGGGTCCTGGCCGTGCTCGGGGTGATCTGGATCGTCTGCTCGGTGTTCGGCGTGGAGGTCGCGCCGGGCCAGCCCGTCGCCGCGCAGAGCGCCGCGGCGCTGGCCTACGGCGACCTCCGTCAGGTCGGTGCCGACCTGCGGGATCAGCGGCCGTTCGGCGAGGTGGCCGCGGAAGACGCGTTCCGGGCCACCCCGGGCCCGCAGCTGCTGACCGGGTTGCGCGGCAAGAACGTCGTGCTCACCTTCGTCGAGAGCTACGGCCGGATCGCGCTCGACGACCCGGGTTTCGCGCCGAAGATCGGCGCCACGCTCGACGCGGGCACCGCCGAACTGCGGGCGGCGGGCATCGGCGCACGCAGCGCTTTCCTCTCGTCGTCGACCTTCGGCGGCGGCAGCTGGCTGGCGCACTCGACCGTGCAGTCGGGGATGTGGATCGACAACCAGCAGCGCTACAACGACCTGCTCGGCAGTGACCGGCTGACGCTCGGCGGGGCGTTCCAGCGGGCGGGCTGGCGGACCGTCTGGGACGTGCCGGCGCACACCAAGGACTGGCCGGAAGGACAGCGGTTCTACCACCCGGACGGCTACTACGACGCCCACCACGTCGGCTACCAGGGCCCGGGGTTCGCCTACGCCACCATGCCCGACCAGTTCACCCTTTCGGTGCTGCAGCGCACCGAACTGGCGAAGGCGTCGCCGCAGCGGCCGGTGATGGCCGAGGTCGACCTCGTCTCCAGCCACGCGCCGTGGTCACCGCGGCCCTGGCTGGTCGACTGGAACCAGGTCGGGGACGGCTCGGTGTTCGGGCCGATGCCCGCGGCGGGGGAGGCGCCCGAATCGGTCTGGAAGGACCCCGCGAAAATCCGGGACGCCTACCGGGACGCCACGGACTACTCCCTGAAAACGCTGATTTCGTTCGTGCAGCACTACGGCGGTGACGATCTCGTACTCGTGTTCCTCGGTGACCACCAGCCGCCGGTGGTCACCCCGCAAGGTGCGGTGCACGACGTGCCGATCACCATCGTGGCCAAGGACCCGAAGGTGCTGGACCGGATTTCCGGCTGGGGCTGGACCGACGGCCTGCACCCGGCCGCGCAGGCGCCGGTCTGGAAGATGGACTCCTTCCGCGACCGGTTCCTCACCGCGTTCGCCCGCTGACCGTCCACTTCGGACACCGCGGTCCCGCCGCCCCGGGCTTCCGCGGGCCGTCCGGTGCGCCTATCGTGGGTGGTGCCGGGCGGGGGAGCCCGGCCGATCCACGGACACGGGAGGGAAAGTGGATCCGCAGGGGGAGTTCACGGCCGTACACCCGTCCGCCGGCACCCGGCTGCGCACCGCGCCGCCCGGGGTCCTGCCCTACTACCTGGCGGTCGAGGCCGCCGCCGTCGTGCTGCCGTTCGCCGTGCCGTCGACCGCGCCCACGGCACGGGAATGGCTGTTCTTCGCCATCCTGCTGGGCTCGGCGCTCGCGCAGGCGGAGCTGTCGGCCAAGGCCGAGCGGATGCAGCGGTTCCTGGCCCGGAACCCGCACGTCAGCCTGAGCTCGGTCTGGATCTTCGGCGCCGCGCTGGTGATGCCGCCCGGCCTCGTCGCCGTGCTGACCGTGCTGATCTACGCCCACGCGTGGCTGCGGACGGCGGATGTGCCCGGAGTGCGGCCGTACCGCGTGACTTGCTCGGTGGCGACGTGCGTGGTGAGCGCCTTCGCCGCCTGGGCCGTCGCGAGCCTCTTCGACGGCGGTGCGGGTGCGCCCGAGGTGACCGGGGTGGTGGCCGCCGGGCTGACGTTCTTCCTGGTCAACACGGTGCTGGTGATGATCGGGTTCAAGCTGCACGACCCGTCCCGGCCGTGGCTGTCGCTCGCCGGGTCGGTGCCGGAGAACGTGCTCGACGCGGCCACGCTGTGCTTCGGGGCGGTCGCCGCGGTCCTGCTCACCGCGCGGCCGGGGCTGGTGCCGCTGCTGGTGCTGCCGCTGGTACTGCTGCGCCGCGGCGAGCTCGGGCGGCAGCTGGCGCTGCGCAACCGCGACCACACGACGGGGCTGCTCACCATCGCGGAGTGGCGGGCGCGGGCGGAGGCCGAGCTGGAGCGGGCGCGGCGCACCGGCGGCGCGTGCGGGATCCTGATGCTCGACCTGGACCACTTCAAGCGCGTCAACGACACCCACGGCCACCTGGCGGGCGACGACGTGCTGCGCGCGGTCGCCCGCGCCGTCCGCGGCGAGGTGCGGATCTACGACGCGGTCGGCCGGTTCGGCGGCGAGGAGTTCGTGGTGCTGCTGCCGGGCATCGGGCAGGGCCACTCGGCCGCGGTCGCCGAACGGATCCGCGACGCGGTGGCGAGCCTGGCCGTCGAGACGGCGGGCGGACGGCGGATCGACGGGCTGTCGGTGTCGATCGGCGTGGCGGTGCACCCGGCGGCGGGCAGCGGGGTGGACGAGGTGCTCGGGGCCGCGGACAAGGCCGTCTACGAGGCGAAGCACACCGGGCGGAACCGGGTTTGCGTGCGCCGGTGAGGAATGCGCCATCCGGCCGGGGGCCTGGGCTAGCCCGGATGGAGCAGTGTCGTGACTATCCGCTGCGCGCGGATTCACTGGCCCGATGAATTGCCGGTAATTCCCGCGCACTTCTACGCTCGTGGTGTCGGGTCTCCGCGCTGAGGAGTGGGTCATGCGAAGGAAATGGATCGTTTTTTCGATCGCCGTGCTTTCCCTGTTCGGTCTTTCGGCCGGACCGGCGGCCGCGTCCGGCCGCGATTTCGCGCCACCCGGCTGCTTCGGCGAACGCTACGGGATCCTCTTCGGACAGGGTGTCTCGGTCAGCTGTTTTCCCGGTACCGGCTACGGGTACCGCGTGCTCGCGCACTGCACGTCCGGCAGTGCGTTCTGGTTCGTGGCCGGGCTGCCGGTGCCGTACGGATTCGGTCCCGCGGTCGCCGAATGCTCCGGCGACCTGCTCGTGCCCGCCCGGCTGGTCGCCTACCAGGTCGACGAAATCTGATTTCCGCACGGAACCGCCCGGCCGCCCGTTTTCCGGCGGCCGGGCGGTGTCGTGCCCGCAATTCCCGGAACCGCCCGCCGCGGCGTGACCGCGGCGGGGAGGGACGGACGGGCACGCCGGGTGCCCGGCAGACTCCCGTCCGGCTCGCCGCGCGCGGGCCCGTGTTCTACTTGGTTCAGACCTTTGGCAACGCTGCCGGGAAGGGGCGGCGGCACGGCGCGGGCGAGCCGAGTGCGGCCCGCGCTCCTGGTGTGTGCGGCAAACCCCTGCGCCCCAACGTGTTTCGCTTGATCCTCCACAATGGACAGCCGATCCGGAATTCCGGACAGAAGACCGGACAAACCTGGACCAGCCGGTTCGCGCCCCGCACACTCGGCGGACGGTGTGTTTCTTTCCCCCGGCCCTGGAGGAGTCCCCATGCGTCGAAGAATCGCCCTCGCCCTCGGCGGCGTCGCCGTCCTCACGGCTTCGCTCGCCTCCGCCGCTCTCAGCCCCGCCGCCGCGCAGGCGTCACCCGGGCTGATCGCCGCCATGCAGCGGGACCTCGGGCTGACCGCCGCCCAGGCGTCGACCCGGCTGACCCAGGAAATGAGCGCCACCAGGGTGCTCCCGGCCGCGCAGCGCGCCGCCGGCGCGGCCTTCGGCGGTGCGTGGTTCGACCCGGCGCTCGGCAAGCTCGTCGTCGGCGTGACCGACCCGGCCGCGGCCGGCGCCGTCCGCCAGGCCGGTGCCGAACCCGCGACCGCCCGGATCAGCGCGGCGAAGCTCGACGCCGTGAAGGCCGCGATCGACACCTCGGCCAAGGCGGCGCCGGCACCCGCGGCCGTCAGCGGCTGGCGCGCCGACCCGCGGGCCGGCAGCGTCGTGGTCACCCTGCGGCCCGGCGCGCACGGTGCCGACGTCGACGCCTTCCTCGCGAAAGCCCGCCAAGCCGGCCCGGTCACCGTGGCGACCGCACCGGCCGCCGAGCCGTTCTCGGCCGGCACCGTCGGCGGCGACCCGTACTACATCAACGGCAACACCCGCTGCTCGATCGGCTTCTCGGTGCAGGGCGGGTTCGTCAGCGCCGGGCACTGCGGCGGCGTGGGCAGCTCGGTCGTCGGCTGGGACGGCTCGGCGATGGGCACCTTCGCCGGCTCTTCCTTCCCCGGCAACGACTATTCGTTCATCCGCATCGGCAACGGCTGGTGGACCGCGCCGGTCGTGCTCGGCTGGGGCACGGTCAGCGACGCGCTCGTCCGCGGCTCCTGGGTCGCGCCGGCCGGCACGTCGGTGTGCCGCTCGGGCTCGACGACGCACTGGCACTGCGGGGTCGTCGAAGGGCTCAACGAGACGGTCAACTACTCGCAGGGCGCGGTCTACCAGGTGACCCGGACGAACGTCTGCGCCGAGCCCGGCGACTCCGGCGGCTCGTTCATCACCGGTGACCAGGCACAGGGGGTCACCTCCGGCGGGTGGGGCAACTGCAGCTCCGGCGGGGAGACGTGGTTCCAGCCGGTGAACGAGATCCTGCAGACCTACGGCCTCTCGCTCGTCACGGCGTGAGCCGATCCGGCGGCGGTCGATGAATCCGGCGGCCGCCGCCGGTAGGTACCGGTGCTCGCCGCGCCACCGGGGCGCGGGCAGCAGACACCGGGAGCAGACATGAGCGTGATCGTGGTCGAGTTCATCACCCTGGACGGCGTCGTGGACGACCCCGACGGGTCCGGCGGCACCGCGTCCGGCGGCTGGGCGTTCCGGCACGGGCCGGAGTCGGTCGGCGGGGACAAGTTCCGGCTCGGGTCCCTGCTGGAGACCGGGACCCTGCTGTTCGGCCGGACCACCTGGGAGCTGTTCGCGAAGCTGTGGCCCGGCCGGACGGGCGACTTCGCCGACCGGCTCAACGCGGCGCCGAAGCTGGTGGCTTCGCGGACCCTCGCCGACGTCGGCGCGTGGCAGAACTCGTCCTTGCTGGCGGGCGACCTCACCGAGGTGGTGGCACAGGAGCAGCGGGACGTCGTCGTCATCGGCTCGATCGGGATCGCGCGGACGCTGGCCCGCCACGGCCTGGTCGACGAATACCGCCTGCTCGTGTTCCCCAGCGTGGCGGGCGAAGGACGGCGGCTCTTCGACGGCCTGGCCGCCGACCTGCGGCTCGTGTCGAGCACGCAGGTCGGGGCCGCGGTGCTGAGCACCTACCGGACACGCCCGGCGTAGGCCGTCACGAACGCGGCCACGTCGTGGCCGAGCCGGCGGCCGGCTTCGTGGTCGAGCCGGGTGTGCACACCGGCCACGATCCGGCTGCGGCCGGCCTCGTCGGCGGCGGCCTGGAACGTCGGGAACCGGCGGACCACCCCCGGCAGCACTTCGGAACCGACTTCGAGGGGCCGGCGCGGCCCGAACTCCTCGCGCAGGACCAGCGCACCCGCCTGCGAGATGACGCTGTGCGCGCCGGGGTACGCCGGGTCGGCCGGGGTGGTGGCGAGGCTCGACCAGTCCGGGATCGCCCCGGTGGCCGGGTTCCCGTCGTCGCCGGCGAGCCGGATCGCGGTGACCGGCCGCCAGATCCGGTAGTGGTACTTGGCGTCGTAGAAGGCGATCACGGCGTCGGCGAAGCTCAGGTTGAGGCGGGCGAACACCCGGGCCGCGACGAGCAGGCCGCTGTGCGAACCGCCGACGACGGACTGCGCGATCTCGTTCCAGTAGTTCCAGATCGGCGCGGCCCAGAACCGCGCCTGCACGGTCTCGTCGGCGGTCCGGGTGGCGCTCGTGTCACGCCCCGCCGCGGCCACCTCGTTCAGGGCGTTCGCGTACCGCGCGCTGCCGAGCGCGGGGTACGGGCCGGGCCGGAACCGGCCGGCGTGGCCGAGCACGAACGGCGTCACGGCGGCCCAGTGGGTGAACACGGCGGGGGCGAACGCGGGCGGCGTCGGCCGGTACTGCCCGGGCGCGGTGCCCGGCGCCGGCACCGGCGGGGTCGCGGCCGAACCGTCGTTCGCGCGCCGGCCCAGCAGCACCCGGGCGACCAGCCGCCCGGCCCGGACACCGGCGTCCCGCGCGGCCGGGGGCGTCACCCCGGCCAGCTGCGAGGCCAGCAGGCTCGCGAGGGCGTCGGCGCGGGTGGGGTAGAGGGTGGCCAGCACGTCGTGGGCGGCCTGCGCCGCGGCCGCCTCCGGGGCCGCCCGGCCCGGGACGTCGACGCGGAACAGGGCGGGCCGCCCGGCGCCGGCCGTCGCCACGACGGCGTCGTGGATCGCCGCGTGCAGCAGGGCGAAGCTGCGGGTCGGGTGCACGGTCGCGGGCTGCAGCCCGGCGGTGCGCACGATGGCCAGCAGCTCGCGGTTCCAGGCGAGGACGACGTCCGCGCCGCCCGGCCGCACGGGCGCCGCCGCGGCGAGACCGGGCAGGGCACCGGTGGCGAGCACGGCGGCGGCCGTCCCGCCGGTGACGAGCAGCGTCCGGCGAGACATCGATGTGGTCATTTCGCTCCCCAGGTCGTCGGAGGGTTCACCACACCGATACGGTCACGAGTTACGGCGTAACCCGGGCGCGTATCCCTCAGGTGGCGGGAAGAGTCAGCGGGGAGAAGGCGGGCGGTGCCGGTGGCACAGCGGTTCCGGCGCAGGCGCGCCGAACAGGACGATCCGGGCGCGGCGCCGCGCCCGCGGCTGCACGCGGTGGGGGCGGACGTCTACCCGGACTGGGAGGCGGTCTACCGCGACAACGTCGACCGCGTGTTCCGGCTGATGTTCTCGAAAGTGGGCAACCGGCCGGACGCCGAAGACCTCACCACCGAGGTCTTCCTGACCGCGTTGCGGCCGCTGCGCGTGTCGGCGAGCGTGGGCGAGGTCCGGGCGTACCTGCTGGCCACCGCGCGGACCGTGCTCGCCGGGCACTGGCGGCGCACGCTCGGCCGGGAGATCACCACCCTGGACGAGGAGCGCGACGTCGCCGCCTTCGAGGCCGGCACGCCCGACCCGGGCACGCTGGCCCGTGCGGAGGCCATCCTGACGCTGCTGCCGGAGCGGTACGGGAAGATCCTCCGGTTGCGCTTCTTGCAGGCTTGTTCGCTGAAGGAAGCGGCGGAGCAGCTGGGCACCACCGTCGGCAACGCGAAGGTGCTCCAGCACCGGGCGCTGCGCCAGGCGGCCCAGCTGGCGGAAGGGATGGAGACGTGAGCACTCGAGGCGTCCGCCGGTTCGTCAAGGACCTCCTGCGGCGGCGACGGCCGCGCCCCTTCGCGGCCTGCCCGGAAGACGAGGCCGAGCTGCGGACCGCAGTGCTGCTGCGTGCGGCCCGGCCCGGCGGCGCCGCGGCGAGCGAGGAGTTCGTCGCCTCGCTGCACCGCCGGCTCGCCCAGGAACTCGGGGAACCGGCGGTGCAGCGGGGCGGCAACCGCCGCCGGTTCATCCAGGTGTCCTCGGCCGCCGCGGTGGCGGCCGCGGCGGGCGCGGGCGTCGAATACCTGGTGACGCCGGGGGCGGAACCGGCGGCCGCGCCCCGGGGCGAAGAGGTCCTCCAGCCGGAGAACGGCCAGTGGCGGGCCGTCGTCGCGGTGCACGACCTGCCCGAGGGCGGGGTGCTGCCGTTCGACTTCGGGGCGGTGGCCGGGTTCGTGCACCGGTCCGGGGGACAGGTGCGGGCCGTCTCGGCGACCTGCACGCACCTCGGGTGCCGGCTGAACCTGGACGCGCCGGCCCGGCGGCTGAACTGCCCGTGCCACCGGACGTCGTTCGCCGTCGACGGCGTGGTACTGACGCACCAGCTGCCGGTGACGCCGCCGCCGCTGCCGCACCTGCTGGTGCGCGAAGCCGGGGGAGTGGTCGAGGTGCTGGTGCCGCCCGAAGGGGCGTAACCCCCGCGCGTATTCCGGGCATGAGGAATTCCGTTGCGGTGAAACACTTCCTGCTCGCGGGCGCGGCGGCGCTGGCGCTCACGGCCTGTACCGCGTCGCCGCCGCCCGCGGCTCCGCCGTCGATGCCCGGCATGCCGAGCGCGGCCGCGCCGCCGTCGTCGCCGCCGGCCGGGAACGCCACCACGAACACCGTGGCCATCAAGGACTTCGCCTTCGCGCCCGCGGCGACGACGGTGAAGAAGGGCACCACGGTCACCTGGACCAACTCCGACCAGGACCCGCACACCGTCACCAGCACCGGTTCCGGTGGCCCGCTGCGGTCGCCGACCCTCCAAACCGGACAGTCCTACCAGTACACCTTCAGCACGCCGGGCACGTTCGAGTACCTGTGCACGATCCACCCGTTCATGACCGCCACCGTGACGGTGACGCCGTGACCGGAGCGCACGACCCCGAAGGCATGACCCGGCGCCAGCTGCTGCGCCACACCGCGTGGTTCGGCGCCGCGGTGGTCCTGACGGTGGCCGGCGGCGAGGTGATCAGCCGGATCGCCGCGCCCGGCGAGGCCGCCGCCGTCGACGACCCGAACGCGCTGCGGTTCGTCCAGATCAGCGACAGCCACCTCGGGTTCACCGGCCCGGCCAACACCGCCGTCGAGCAGTCGTTCTCGCAGGCGCTGACGCAGATCAACGGGCTCGGCTACCGGCCGGACTTCGTCATGCACACCGGCGACCTGACCCACCTGTCCACGCCGGCCCAGTTCGATCAGGTCAAGCAGATGCTGGGCACGCTGGACACCGGCCACGTCTCCACCGTGCCCGGCGAGCACGACTCGGTCGACGACGCCGGGCAGAAGTACCGGCAGGCGTTCGGCGCGGGCACCGCGGGCGACGGCTGGTACAGCTTCGACGTCAAGGGTGTCCACTTCATCGCGCTGGTGAACACCCTCAGCCTGGAGAAGCTCGGCCACCTGGGGCCGGACCAGCTGGAGTTCGTCCGCAAGGACGTCGCGAAACTCGGCTCGGACACGCCGATCGTGGTGTTCAGCCACATCCCGCTGTTCGCGATGTACCCGGCCTGGGGGTGGGGCACCGACGACGCGGCCCAGGCGCTGTCGTACCTGCGGCGGTTCTCGTCGGTGACCTGCCTCAACGGGCACGTGCACCAGCTGTTCACCAAGACCGAAGGGAACATCACCTTCCACAGCGCGACGACGACGGCGTACCCGCTGCCGCAGCCGGGCAGCCGGCCGGCGCCGACGCCGGTGACGCTGCCCGCCGGCAAGCTCGCCGACGCGCTGGGCATCCGCGAGGTGTCCTACCGGCCGGGGCAGCCGGGCCTGGCGGTGAAGGACGTGAAGCTGGCATGAACCTCGTCCTCCGGATCGCGACGGCGGCCTGCCTCGCGCTCAGCGGGTTCCTGCACGCGCAGCTGTACGCCGGCGGGTACCGGGTGATCCCGGTGATCGGCCCGGCGTTCCTGGTGCAGGCGGCCGCGTCGATGGCGGTGGCGCTCCTGCTGCTGGCCGGCGGCCCGATGCTGCTGCGGCTCGCCGGGGCGGCCCTGGCGGCGGGGGCGCTGGCGGGGTTCGCGTTGTCGCGCACGACCGGCCTGTTCGGGTTCTCCGAGCGGGGCTTCCAGCCCGCGCCGCAGGCGTTGCTCAGCGTCCTGGCCGAGGGCGCGGTGCTGGTGCTGGTCGCGGTCGTGCTGTACCGCGCCCGAGCTGCGCGGCGCTGAATCCCGGCGTCAGGCGGGGTCTTCGAACTTCCCGTGCCGTCCGGCGCCGGCGGCGAACCGGGCCGCGCCGGAGACGCCCTCGCGCTCGACGATCGGTACCCCGGCCGCGCCTTCGGCGCGCAACGCCTCGGCCAGCGGGAGGTCGAGCCCCGCGTACGTCGACGCCCGGTCGGCGAGGACGCACTCGAAGGGGAACGCGGCGATCTGCGCGGCGAGTTCCAGCGCGGCCGGCACGGCCTGGCCGGGCTCGACCACGCGGTTGGCCAGGCCCATTTCGAGGGCCTCGGCGGCGCCGACCGGCCGCCCGGTGAGGATCAGGTCGAGGGCCCGGCCGAGGCCGACCACCCGGGGCAGCCGGACCGTGCCGCCGTCGATCAGCGGCACGCCCCACCGGCGGCAGAACACGCCGAACACCGCGTCGCGCTCGGCGATGCGCAGGTCGGCGAGCAGCGCCAGCTCCAGCCCGCCCGCGACGGCGTACCCGCTGACGGCCGCGATCAGCGGTTTGCCCAGCGGCAGCCGGGTCGGCCCCATCGGGCCGGCCCCGCTGCCGTCGCGGGTCAGCTCGTTGCGGCGGTCCGGGTCCCCGGTCGCGGTCAGGTCCGCCCCGGCGCAGAAGGTGCCGCCCGCCCCGGCGAGCACGGCCACGCGCTGGCCGGGGTCGGCCTCGAACGCCAGGAACGCGTCCCGGAGCTCGGCGGCCATCGGCCCGTCGACCGCGTTGCGGCGGTCCGGGCGGTCCAGCCAGATCACCGTGGTGGTACCGGCCGTCTCGACACGCACGTCGTTCATCGGTCCTCCGCGATCGGCCCGGTCCTGGGAGGGCAACGTATCGCGCGCCCCGCGCTTGACAAGTCCCGGCCGAGCCTCCATGGTTAGTTACATGAGTAATGAACCGACGAACCGTTGGGCGCGGTGGTCGGCGTGAAGGACGACGGGCGGCCCCTGTTCCTGCAGATCGCCGAGCAGATCGAGAACGCGATCGTCGGCGGGAGCCTGGCCGCGGACACCCAGGTGCCCTCGACCAACGAGCTCGCGGCCTTCCACCGGATCAACCCGGCGACCGCGGCGAAGGGCATCAACCAGCTCGTCGCCGACGGGATCCTCTACAAGAGACGAGGCATCGGCATGTTCGTCGCCACGGACGCCCGCGCGCAGCTGCTGGAGCGGCGGCGCCGGGACTTCACGCGGCAGTTCGTCGCCCCGCTGATGGCGGAGGCGGCCAAGCTCGGCATGGACGCCGAGGAGATCAAGAAGCTGATCGACGTCTGGGAGCCGCAGGGATGAACGTGGTGCGCACCACCGGGCTGACCAAGCGCTACGGCCCGCTCGCCGCGCTCGATCGCGTGAGCGTGGAGCTCGCGGAGAACACGATCCACGGCCTGCTGGGCCGCAACGGCGCCGGCAAGACCACGCTGATGAAGATCCTGACCGGGCAGGCCCGCGAAACCGGCGGCACGGCCGAGGTCTTCGGGGAGCACCCGTACGAAAACGCCGGCGTGCTTTCGCGGACCTGTTTCGTCAAGGAGAGCCAGCACTACCCGGAGAAGTTCCGGGTCAAGCACGCGCTGCGGGCCGCGGAGCTGCTCTACCCGAACTGGGACCGCTCCTACGCCGCGACCCTGCTGGCGGACTTCGCCGTCCCGGCAGGGCACCTGCTCGGCAAGCTCTCGCGCGGCCAGCTTTCGGCGGTCGGGGTCACCATCGGGCTGGCTTCGCGGGCGCCGCTGACCCTGTTCGACGAGCCGTACCTCGGCCTCGACGCGGTCGCGCGCCGGCTGTTCTACGACCGCCTGCTCGCCGACTACGCCGAGCGCCCGCGCACGATCGTGCTTTCCACCCACCTGATCGACGAGGTCAGCGACCTGATCGAACACGTCGTGCTGCTCGACCGCGGCCGGGTGCTGATCGACGCCGACGCCGAGTCGCTGCGGGGGGACGCGGTCGCGGTCACCGGGCCCGCCGAAGCCGTGGAGCGCTTCGCCGCCGGGTACGACGAGCTGCACCGCGAGCGCCTCGGCGGCTCGTTGCGCGTCACCCTCACCGGCGCGCCGGACCGGCTCGCCCCCGGGCTGGACTTCGAACCGGTTTCGCTGCAGCAGCTGGTCGTCCGCACCACCCAACGGCACGGTGGCCCGGTCGCCGCCGGGAAGGAAGCCCGATGACACGCGTGCGCGACGTCGCGCGGATCCAGCTGGTCAACTGGCCGGCGCTGCTGGCCTACCCGCTGGCCTTCGTGGCCGCGATGCCACTGCTGGGCCTGGGCATCGACCTCTCCAACGGCGAGGCGGCGACCGGCCCGCACGAGATCTACCTGCTGCCGGCGCTGTGGGGGATGGCCGCCGCCGGGCACCTGCAGTCGATGACGCAGGTCTTCCCCTTCGCGCTCGGGCTCGGCGTGACCCGGCGGCAGTTCGCCGCGGCCACGGCGCTGGTCGTCACGGCGCAGGCGGTGGTCCTGGGGCTGGTGCTGGTGGTCTTCGGCGCCGTCGAGCGGGCCACCGGGGGATGGGGCCGCGACGCCGGCCTGTTCGGGCTGGGCGCGCTGCGCCAGGACGGCCCGCTGACGCAGTGGCCGGCCTACGCGGGGCCGATCGTCGCCGCGTCGGCGGTCTGCGTGCTGGCCGGCGTGGTGTTCCAGCGCTGGCGGCAGAGCGGGATGTACCTCGCGGTCCTCGGCAGCGCCGCGGTTCTGGGCGGCTTCGGTGCCCTGGTGAAGGCCCAGCGCTGGTGGCCGTCGATCGGCGATTTCCTCGGCGCCCAGTCGTCGCTGACGCTGTTCACGGCCGGCCCGCTGGCGGTCGCGCTGGTGCTCGGCGGCGTGGCGTGGCTGCTGCTGCGACGCGCCACGGTGTGAGGGGCGCGTAGGGATTTCGTCAAGAAACACCCTCGCCCGCCGCCGGGCTGCGTCCGGCCACAGTGGACCGGTAGGGTCCGGCGCACCGGTTGCCGGGCGGAGGAGGGGGCACGTGAGCCAGGAGCAGACCACGCGTGACGTCGTGCGGCTCGGCCTGGTGATCGGCGCGCTGGGCGTGGTGTTCGGGGACATCGGGACGAGCCCGATCTACACGCTGCAGACGGTGTTCAACCCGGCCGACCCGCACCCGGTGCCGGTCAGCACGCAGAACGTCTTCGGCGTGGTGTCGCTGATCTTCTGGTCGGTGATGATCATCGTGACGGTCACCTACGTGCTGCTGGCCATGCGCGCCGACAACGACGGCGAGGGCGGCATCATGGCGCTGATCACCCTGCTGCGCCGCTGGGGTGCGCAGCGCGGCAAGCGCGCCGCCATCGTGCTGGCCGGGCTGGGCATCTTCGGCGCGGCGCTGTTCTTCGGCGACAGCATGATCACCCCGGCGATCTCCGTGCTGTCCGCGGTGGAAGGGCTGAAGGTCGTCTCGGACGGCCTCGAGGACTGGGTCGTCCCGATCACCGCCGTGATCATCGTCGGGCTGTTCCTGGTCCAGCGGCGCGGGACGGCCGCGGTCGGCCGGGTGTTCGGGCCGGTGATGATCGCCTGGTTCGCGACGATCGGCGCGTTCGGCGTCGTGGGGATCACCGGCCACCCGGACATCCTCGAGGCGCTCTCGCCGACGTATGCGATCGGGTTCATGGCCGGGCACTTCGACATCGCGTTCTTCGCCCTCGCCGCGGTGGTGCTGTCGGTGACCGGCGCCGAAGCGCTGTACGCGGACATGGGGCACTTCGGACGGCGGGCGATCACCCGCGGCTGGCTGCTGCTGGTGCTGCCCGCCTGCGTGCTCAGCTACCTCGGGCAGGGCGCGCTGATCCTGGAAAACCCGGCGAACGTCAGCAGCCCGTTCTTCCTGCTCGTGCCCTCCTGGGCGCGGATACCCCTGGTGGTGCTGGCCACGGCCGCGACGGTGATCGCGTCCCAGGCGGTGATCACCGGCGCCTACTCGGTCGCTTCGCAGGCCGCCCAGCTCGGGTACCTGCCGCGGCTGCGCGTCGCGCACACCTCGGAGACCGAGCGGGGCCAGATCTACGTGCCGTGGATCAACTGGCTGCTCATGGTGTCGGTGCTGACGCTGGTGTTCGCCTTCCGCAGTTCCGCCGCGCTGGCGTTCGCCTTCGGCATGGCGGTGACCGCCACGATCACCATCACGACGTTGCTGTTCTTCTACATCGCCCGGTCGCGGTGGGGGACACCGGCGTGGCTGGTCGGCCTCGGCGCGAGCGTGCTGCTGGTGGTGGACCTGCTGTTCGTCGCGGCCAACCTGACCAAGCTGGTGCACGGGGCCTGGCTGCCGCTGCTGATCGGACTGACGGCGTTCACGATCATGACGACGTGGCAGCGCGGCCGCTTGATCGTCACCGCGGAGCGCGAACGGCGGGAGGGTTCGCTGCCGGAGTTCATCGAACAGCTGCGCGACGCCCCGGTGCAGGTGGTGCCCGGAACGGCGGTGTTCCTCAACCGGGGCGGGCGGACCGCGCCGCTGGCCCTGCGCGCCAACGCCGAGCACAACCACGTGCGGCACGAGCAGGTCGTGATCCTGTCGCTGGAGACCGAGCCGGTGCCGCGGGTGCCGGCCGAGCAGCGGATGACCGTCGAAGACCTGGGCCACACCGACGACGGCATCGTGTTCGTCACCGCCCGCTACGGCTACATGGACTCCCCGGACGTCCCGGGCGCACTGGCCACGCTCGACCCGGCCCGTACCGAAGGACGGCTGAACCTCGCGCGGGCGTCGTACTTCCTGTCGAAGATCGAGCTGCAGCGCGGCCCGGAACCGACGATGGCGGGCTGGCGGAAACGGCTGTTCATCGCGACGTCGTACATCACCGCGGACGCGGCGGAGTACTTCGGCCTGCCCCGGGACCGCACGGTCATCATGGGATCGCACATCGAGGTCTGACTCAGCGGCCGCTCAGGCCGGACCGGGTAGCGTCGCCGGGGTGTTCGGTCTCAGCCTGGAGCACCTGGCCACCCTGCTCGTGGCGGCGTTGTTCGTCCTCGGCCCCGAGCGGCTGCCCGGTGCGGTGCGCGGGGTGTCCCGCGCAGCGCGGCGGGCCCGCGAGTTCGCCGCCGGCGCGCAGGAGCGCCTGGAGGCCGAGCTGGGCCCGGAGTTCGAGCAGGTGCGCAAGCCGCTGCAGGACCTGCGGGCGCTGCGCGAGTTCGACCCCCGCGCGGCCCTGCGGCGGCACCTCCTCGACGCCGGGCCGCCGGCGGCTCCGGTGCGCGCGCCCGCCGCGGGCCTGCGCCCCGGCGAGCGCCCGCCGGTCGACTTCGAGGCCACCTGACCCGCGCTCGTCCACAGTGGACGGCCGATCAGTCCAGGGTCACCGGCGCCGAGCTTTCGAAGCGGTAGCCGACGCCGCGGACGGTGGTGATCGGGTCCAGGTGCGGGGCGAGTTTGGCGCGCAGCTTCCGGACGTGGACGTCGACCGTCCGGTCGTTGCCGTCCTGGCGCGGCCAGAGCGCGGTCTTCAGCGTGGTGCGGGTGAACACGCGGTCCGGGTGACGGCGGAGGAAGTGCAGCAGGTCGAACTCCAGCCGGGTCAGGCGGACCGGCCGGCCGAGCAGGTACACGCGCCGGGGGCCGGCCTCGATGCGCAGCAGCGGATCCGGCACCAGCCTCAGGTGCGGTTTCGGCTCCCCGGCCGGATGCGGGAGGCGGGTGGCGACGACGTCGACGCTCGCCAGGCCGCCGAGCGCCGTGGCGAGCCGGGCGGCGACGACGGCGGCGTCGGCGGCCCGGCTGGTGAGGTCGATCCGGATGCTCACCTGGAGCGCCTCGGCGTGCGGCGGGGTCGGCATGGCCGCGATTCTGGCCGGGTGCGGTCCCGGTGGGTAGTGCTCCCGGCGGTCGGAACGACTTGACGCGGCGGCCGGTCAGGCCGTGGCGCCGGCCGCCTGGCGGGCGCGGTAGGCGCGCATCTTGTGCCGGGCGCCGCAGACGGACGTCTCGCACCAGCGGCTCACCACGTTGGGGGACCGGTCGTAGAACGCCCACCGGCAGTCCTCCGCGGCGCAGGTCTTCAGGCGGCGCAGGGAGCCGTCGAGACCGGCGGTGATCACCGCCGCGAGCACCCGGGTGATGGCCGTGTCCAGGGCCGTCGCGTCGTCGCCGGCGAACTCCACGTGCGGGCCCGCCTGCAGGAGGGGGCGGGTGCCGGTCCTGGCCAGTTCGCCGTTGAGCGCGGGCACCCCGCCCGGGGTGCCGCCCAGCAGCTGCCGCAACGCTTCCCGGAACCGGCGTACGCGGGTCAGGTCCGCCTGCGTCGGCCGGGCCGGGCACGGCAGGTCGGCGGCTTCCGCCCACGCCAGCAGACCCGCCGGGGTGGTCAGATCGTCCCGGTCCTCCAGCAGTTCGCTGGTGTTGACCAGGCTCTGGACCACGGCGAGCGGAGGCGGTGCTGCCGGACGCGGAGCCATGCCCGTCAGGTTACCAGTACTCCGCTCTGGTGGTCACCCCAGGGCGAATCAGCGGGCGTTTCGTGGTTTGAGAAAGGAATTTCCCGGGTACCGGCGTGCTGCCGGGTTACCAACACTCGCGTCTGTTGGTAACGTCGAGGTGGAGGAGGTGGACATCGTGACCGAAACCACCGCTGAGCCGGTCCGGACCCTGCGTCCGGTGCTGCCGGTGGCCGCCGCCGACCTGGCGGACGGCATGGCGTTCGGTGCGCTCGCGGCCTCGGTCGGGATGGGCGTGCTGGCCCCGGTGGCCATGTCGCTGCTGGTGTTCTCCGGCAGCGCCCAGTACGGCGCCGTCGCCGTCATCGCGCAGCACGGCTCGGTCTGGGCCGTGGTCGGGGCGGCGGCCGCGCTCAACGCCCGCTACCTGCTGATGGGCACCACCATCGCGCCCGCGCTGACCGGGTCCGCCTGGTCGCGGGCGGGGACGGCGATGCTGATCACCGACGGCTCGTGGGCGGTCGCCCACCGCGGGGACGGGCAGTACGACCTGCGCACCCTGCGGCTGGCCGGCGCGCTGTGCCTGTGCGGCTGGACCGCGGGAACGGGGCTGGGCGCCGTCCTCGGCGACGCCATCGGCGACCCGGGACGCCTGGGGCTGGACGCCGCCTACCCGGTGTTCTTCCTCGGCCTGCTGCGCGCGCACCTCAAGGACGCGCGCGCGTGGGGCCTGGCGGTGCTCGGCGTCCTCGCCGCGGCCGCGCTGGTCTTCTGGGCGCCGCCGGGGATCCCGGTGCTGGTGGCCGGGGCCGCCGGCGCCGTCACGGGCGCGGTGCTGGGGGTGCGGCGATGACGTACCAGTGGATCATCGTGCTGGCCCTCGGCGTCACCGCGCTCACCCTGCGGGTCGTGGTGCCGCTGGCGGCGGGTGGCCGGGAACTGCCCACCTGGCTGCGCAACGCGCTCACGTGCGCGACCCCGGCGCTCATCGCCGGCCTGGTGGTCACCCTGCTCTGGCCGTCCTCGGGTGCCGTGTCGTCGGTGCGGACGCTGACCGCGCTGGCGGGTGTCGGCGCCGGGGTCCTCCTGCTGGCGGGCAAGCGGTCGATCCTGACCGCGATGGTCGGCGCGGCGGTCGTGACCGCCCTGCTGCGGCTGGTGTTCGGCTGATTCCGCCGCACCGGGCGGGAAATGGATCGGAAAACGCAAGGGAAAATCCCGGTAATCGGGGAATTGGTGATCATCCCGCGGGAAGGACGAATCCGGTGACAACGGCGGCGATGGTCTTTTGGAGTGAAGTACCGTGCAGCGTCGACCACGGCCGGTGAAACGGAAAGCGGTTACTGCCCGCCCGATGGGTGTAGTTTGTCTCCCCCGCACGGGTGGTAATTCGCAAGAAGTCACTCTTTCCGGGAGTGCCGACGGAAAACCAGAGACCATCCGCGGTCGGGAACGAGCCGCGGGTGCCGATTGGGGGAAGGACGTCGTGAAAAGTGCCGTGCCGGCCGCGAGCAGCCGGCCGCTGGAAGGTTTCGAGCCATACCACCGCGAGAAGGCCGCCGCGGCCGTCCGGAGAGCCCGACGGCGGACCGCCGCGGACCCCGCCCGCCGCAACCACGGTGCGCGCGCCGAGACCGTCCCGCGAACGTTCACCCCGCTGAGCGAAAGGAACACCCGCACGGGGGCCTGCCCCCGTGCCGCGCGCCCGGCCCGGGGGTGATCCGAGTCGTGGACACCGCATCCCTCACCACGTTCCTCAGCGTGGCCGAGCAGTCGAGTTTCACCAAGGCCGCGATCGACCTGAGCGTTGCCCAGCCGACGGTCACCGCCCGGATCAAGAAACTGGAGCGCGACCTCGCCTGCGACCTGTTCAACCGCACCGGCGCGCTCATCCGGCTGACGACCGCCGGCCAGCGGTTCCGCCGCTACGCCCACAAGATCGTGAAGCTGAGCCGCCTGGCGGAGGAGACCGTCCTCGCGGCCACCACACCCGCCGACGCGCTGACCGTCGGCGCCGACAGCGGCCTCACCTCCTACCGGCTGGTGCCGATCGTCGAGTACCTGTACCGCCGCCACCCCGAGCTCGCGCTGGAAATCCGGCCCCTGGAGGAGGATCCGTGGAGCCGGATCGGCGACTCCGACGTCGACTGCGCGTTCTTCATCGACGTCTGCGAGTCCTCGCCGAAGGCGGATTCGACGTTGCTGTGCCCGGAGCCGCTGGTGGTGGTGACCGGCCAGGACGGCCCGCTCGGCCCGGAGCCGGTCCCGACGCAGCGGCTGGCGAGACAGCCGTTGCTCTGCGCCCACCGCGGCAGCGGCTACCAGCGCCTGTTCGAGCAGACGCTCGGCGGCGCGGGCGAAACCGCCGTCCGCGCGTTGTCCTTCGGCTCGATCGACGCGGTGAAGCGCGCGTTGACGGCGGGTTTGGGCATTTCGCTGCTGCCCCGGCTCAGCGTGGCCACCGAGCTGGCGGAGGGCCGGCTGGTCGAGGTGCCGTGGACGGCACCGTTCCAGGTCTTCACGCAGGTGGCGTGGCATCGCGAGATCCGTACCGACCCGCGGTTCGCGGTGTTGCTGGACGCCGCGGCTCGGGCGACGGCCGAGCAGGTCGCGGACGCGGGGATGCGCCAGGGTCGCCGTCCCGCTCTCTGACGGTCTGCACCTCCCGTCCCCAGGTCGTGAGTGGTAAGGCGCGTTCTAACGCGCCTTACCACTCACGACAAGCCGCGGCAGACCTCAAAAAGATTGTGAGCCGCGAAACGGCCCGCCGGTCCTGGGAGACAGGACCGGCGGGCCGTTGCGCACAACGGGGTTTCAAGCCCCCAGCGGGTACTGCTCCCGTCCATACAGGACGGTCGGCACCGCGTTCGTGTCCCGCAGCCACACCACCTGGCCGACGACGACCGTGTGGTCCAGCAGGGTTGCGGTGTCGCCGACCTCGCAGACCAGCGCCACCCCCGCCGCGGACAGGACCGGGATCCGGTGCTCGGGCTGCCACGGCACCCCGGCGAACCGCTCGGCCGGGCTGCCCACCGCGAACTTGCGGGTCAGGGCCCGCTGGGCCCACGACAGCGTGTTGACGGCGAACCGGCCCGTCTCGAGGATCGCCGCCAGGGTGCGGCTGTGGCTGCCCAGCGACACCAGCACGCTCGGCGTGTCGGCCGACAGCGACATCACCGCGTTGGCCGTGCAGCCGACCGGGGAGTCGCCGATCACGGTGGTGAGCACGGTGACGCCCGTGGGCAGCTTGGCGATCGCCTGGCGGAACCCGTCCGGGGGCACGAGGACCGCCGGCGGGGTGGTGATTTCCGTGGTTTCCATGATGTTCCCTTCCGGGGCGGCGGCGGTCATCCGCGCTGCCCGATCGCGTCCGCGGTGAGGGCCGAGCGGTCGATCTTGCCGTTGACGTTGAGCGGCAGCGTGTCCAGCACGCCGAGCCGGCGGGGCACCATGTACCCGGGCAGGCGGGCCGCGACCGCGGTCAGCAGCCGGCCGGGTTCGAGGTCCCGTCCGGTGCACACCGCTTCCAGCTCGGTCGTGCCGCCGCTGCCGGGCAGGGCGAGCACGATCGCGTCGCGCACCCCGTCCTGGTCCCGCAGCGCCGCTTCGATTTCGCCGAGTTCGACGCGGTAGCCCTGCACCTTCACCTGCTGGTCCGACCGTCCCAAGTGGACGAGTGCGCCGTCCTGCCAGCACACCCGGTCCCCGGTGCGGTACCAGGCCGCGTCGTCGAGCTCGTCATCCGCGCCGTGCGGCCGCGCGGTCTCGTCGCCCGGGCCGAAGTGGTAGAAGCGGCCTTCGTTCGCCGCCGGGTCGAGGTAGCCGGGGAACCGCTGCGGGCCGCGTGCGCACAGCTCCCCTTCGACGGCCGGACGGCCCTCGTCGTTGAGCACGAGGTGGGTGACGCTCGGGTGGGGCTGCCCGATCGGCACGGTCCCGTTGGCGGTGGCCGGCCAGTCCGCCGGATCGGCGGGCAGCCGGAACTGCGCGCAGCTGATGGTCAGTTCCGTGGGGCCGTAGAGGTTCTCCACGACCGCGCCGGGTGCCGCCCGCTGCCACGCCTGGGCCTGGTGCGTGGTCAGCGGTTCCCCGCAGAACAGGCTCCAGCGCAGCGAAGGCATGCTGCCGGGCCGCAGGCTGCGCAGCCGCTGGGCGTAGGACACCATCGACGGCACCGAGAACCAGTGCGTCAGCTCCTTCTCCGCGACGAACCGCACCGGCGCCAGCAGGTCTTCGCGGCTGGGTACGACGAGCGTCGCCCCGCCGCTCCACGCGGTGAACATGTCGAACACCGACAGGTCGAAGGTCAGGTCGAACGTCTGGGAGACGCGGCTGCCCGGCGCCATGCCGTACCGCGGCACGACGTGGGCGAGGTAGGCACCCACGTTGCGGTGCCGGATCGGGACGCCCTTGGGCCGCCCGGTCGAGCCCGAGGTGAACAGGATGTACGCGAGATCCCCGGGTTCCGGCGCCGGCGGCGTGCGCGGGACGCCGGCCGGTTCGGTCATGACCAGTTCCGGCACGCCGAGGCCGGCGGGCGCTTCGGTGAGCACCAGGTCGAGCCCGGCCGCCTCGGCGATCATCCGGTTGCGGTCTTCGGGGAAGGCCGGGTTGAGCGGCACGACGGTGCTGCCCAGCCGCTGCCCGGCGAGGTAGCCGGCGTAGGTGAGCACACTGCGCTCGGCCAGCACGCCGATCCGGGCGGGCACGGCGCCCAGCGCGGCGACGGCGTCGGCCGCCACGTGCCCGGCGAGGTCGGTCAGTTCGCGGTAGGTGAGGGTGCGCGTCCCGACTTCGAGCGCGGGCGCGCCGGCGTGCTTGCCCGCCGACGCCGCGAACCACTGGTACAGGGTCTCCATCGTTCTCAGGCCTCCCATTCCCGGCCGGTGATCGTCTTGTCGTTGGTGCGCAGCAGCTCTTCGAAGGTCCGCTGCAGCAGGCCGCTGCGGGGTTTGCCCCGGGCGGCGGACGCCGCGGCGAACCGGACGACCTTGGGCAGTTCGGTCCAGCTCACCGCGGCCGCGGCGGCTTCGTCCGCGCCGATCTCGCCGCTGGCGGCGAGCACGTCGAGCCGGTAGGTGTAGTGCCGGCTCGCCGCCCACAGGTCGTCCCCGTAGCGGGCGGCGGCGGTCTCGTCCGCGGCCAGCACCCCGCTGACGCGCTCGATCACCTCGGGCAGGACGCAGGTCCAGCCGCCCGGATCCGGAACGGCGGGCGCGCCGCCGGTGGTGCGCGCCAGCCAGCGGAACAGGTCCGCGTGCACCGGCTCGACGGCGGCGCCGAGCGCGTGCCGGTCGCGGTGGGCGATCTCCGGCGGCCACGGACCGTGCGGGGCCAGCGCGAGCTCCAGCGCGGTGTCGTCCAGCCAGCCGAGGAACGGTTCCTGCGCCCCGAGCGGGGTCAGCGCGCAGAAGTGGTCGGCCACCAGCCACCGGTCGTCGCGCCGCCCGAGCAGCAGCAGCCAGTGCGGCGAGTGCGCGGTCTCGAAGGCGGGCGACCAGGGCAGGTGGAAGGTGTCGGCGACGGCCAGCACCCGCCCCGAGCGGGCGAGTTCGGCGTCGAGGTCGCCGGCGGCCCGTGCCCAGTCCGCGGCGCCGCGGTAGCCGAGCGGTGCCCGCGCACCGGCGTCGTCGACGCGGTGGTGCTGCGAGAACACCAGGTCCCCGCCGTCGAGCCGGACGGCCAGCCGCACGGCGTGCGCCAGGCGCGTCTTCACGCCCGCGTCGTCGGGTTCGAGGTAGGCCACCAGGTTGGTGGTGTAGCAGCTGAGCTCCGGGACTACGTCCGGAGCGTTGATGAGGTGCACGTCGGGCCTCCGTCGTGGTGGTGGGGTCAGGGGGCGTGGAAGGCGCAGCTCAGCGGCACGGGGGAGCGGGCGCGCAGGCTCAGCCAGGTGAACCCGCCCCAGCGCCCGGACACCGCGCCGGGCGGGACGTCGATCGCCCACGGCCGCCCGGCCAGCCCGGTGCCGTCGGCCTTCACGCACGCCTCCTGCACGGTCCACACCCAGGCGAACTCCCGCGCCCGCCACGCCCGCGGCAGCGCGGCGAGGACCGGGGCGTGCCGTCCGAGACACCGGCGGACCGTGGAGTCGGCCAGCTGCGCCGGGGGGAGCTGGACGTCGACGCCGACGTCCCCGTGCGCGCACACGGCGGCGGCGATCCGGTCGCCGTCGTGGGAAACGGTGATCCCCGGCAGGTCCGGCGGGCCGGCCAGCCGCGGTTTCCCGGCCGGGTCGGTGCGGATCGGGAGGGCGGCCAGCTCCGGCCGGACGCGCCGGAGCAGCCGCCGGAGCAGGTGCCGCCCGGCGAGGAACTCCGCGCGCCGCCAGCGGGGCCGGGTGCGGGCGTCGGCGAGGTCGGCGGCGAGCACGGCGGGCTCGCCGAGCTCGGCCCGTACGGCCGAAGCGAGCCAGACGCCGGGCGCGATCTCGGTGCCGTCGCCGGTCACCGCCGGAAAGCCGCCACGGGGAAGCGGCGCCCGGCTCGGGCCGGTGTTCATGCGCGCAGGTCCGCCAGCAGCGCCTCGGCGCCGTCCGCGACCGCGCCGAGCATCAGCTCCGTCACGCCGCCGCCGATGCCGAACACCGCCGCCTCCGCGCGCAGCAGCTGGAGGCCGTCGTCGGCGAACCCGTCCGCGCCCCGCCACCGCGCGCAGCGCGACAGCACGTCGTCGGCCGTGAGACCGACCGCGGCCTTCAGCACCGCCGCGCTCGTCAGGTCGTGCTCCTCCACGACCCGCTCGCCCAGTGCCTCGTACAGCGCACGCAGTTCGCGCACCCGCACCAGGCAGCGCGCGAACTCCTGGCGGACGGTGTCGTGGTCCCACAGCGCGCGGCCGTCGACCTCCCGGCGGCTGAGCGCGGTCCTGGTCTGCGCCAGGACCCGGCTGGTGAGCGCGGTGGCCCACTGGGCACCGGCGAGCCGTTCGGTGCCCATGTGCCGGGCGAACAGGGCCAGCCCGCGGCCCGGCCGGCCGAGCACGGCCGACGACGGCAGCCGTACCCCGGAGAACTCGACGTGACCGAGGCCCGCGCCCGCGAGCAGGGTCGTCGCCGCCGGGGTGACCCGCACCCCGGCCGCGTCCGCCGGGACCAGCACCCAGGTGAACGCCGTGAAGTGGCGGCCGGGCCGGTGCCGGGCCAGCACCAGGAAGTACGCCGCGCGGGTCGCCGTCGTCACCCAGCGCTTCGCGCCCTCGAGCCGGACGACGTCCCCGTCGAGGTCGACCTCCGTGCCCAGCCCGGTGAGGTCCGAGCCGGCCGCCGCGGCGTCCGTGGCGGCCAGCGCCACCTCGCATTCGCCGTCGATGGCCCGGTCGAACGCCGGGCCGGGCGCGGTGGCCAGGATCGGCAGCGCGCTCGCCGACTGCACCAGCACGCTCAGCGTGACGCCGTTGTCGCCGCGGGCGTCGACCGCGCGCAGGGTCGCGCCGAGCCGGCCGGGGTCGGCGACCAGCCCGGTGGCGGTGCGCCGCCGGTACTGCTCCCGCAGCACCCCGGCTTCGCCGAGCCGCCGCCACACCTCGCCGCCGCGGGCGCCCGAGTCCATTGTGGACAGCACCGCGCCGTCCAGGAGGGCTGCGTCAGGCAAAACGCACCTCCTGGTCGAGCAGGGTGAGCCGGCCGTCGGCCAGGTGCAGCCGGTCGTTGCTGTAGTTCAGCACCGCCGAGCGCAGGTCACGCAGCGACTGCTCCAGCCGCGTCGGGGAATCGCGCAGGTAGCCGTGGCGCATCCCGACGGCGTCGACGAGTTCGTCGACGGCGCGGTGGCACTCCTCGGCCGCGGTGATCTTGACGGCGTTGATCAGCAGCTGCACCTTCGGCGTGCTGAGGTCCTCGGTGGTCTCGACGACCTCGCGGGCGTGCCCGATCAGCGCGTGCACGGTGTCCAGCCGCTGGCGTGCCCGCGAAAGCCGGGTCAGCAGCAGTTCCGAGCCCAGGTCGGTCCGGCCGCGGCTGCCCCGCAGCGAGCGGATCACGCGGGACAGCGCCCCGGCCGCCGTGCCCAGCCAGCAGGACGCCCAGCCGAGGTGGGCCAGCGGGCCGAACACCGTGGTGACGATGGTGTGGAAGTCGCCGTGGCGCCCGACGACCTGGTGGGCGGGCAGCCGCCCGCGCAGCCGCAGGGCGCCGCTGTCGCTGGCGCGCATGCCCAGCGGGTCCCAGCCGCCCGCCTCCTCGATCTCCAGCTGGTCGCGGGCGGCGTAGACGAGCGACACCTGGTTGTCCGCCTCGGCGTCCGGGGCGCGCATCGTGATCAGGAACCCGTCGGCGTGCTTGCCGCCGGTGACGATCGGGGCGAAGCGGTCGACGAGCAGTTCGCCGTCGCGCCAGGCCGCGGCGGACTCCGCGGTCAGCAGGTGCCCGCCCTTGCCCGCCTCGGTGGTGACCGAGCCGAGGTAGAGCCGGCCCGCGGCGAGCTCGGGCAGCAGTTCCGCGCGCAGCCGGCCGTCGGCGTGCGCGAGCACCGCGGCCACCTGCTGGCAGTGCATCGCGAAGATCATCGCCAGTGACATGTCGACGCGGCCCAGCTCGGTGCTGGTCGCCAGCACGTCGGCCAGCGAGCCGCCGAGGCCGCCGTCCCCGGCGGGCACCAGCAGGCCCAGCAGGCCGGTGGCACGCAGTTCGTCCAGCGCCTGCACCGGGAACGCGGCGGCCGCGTCGGTCTCGCGGACGTGCTCCTCGGCGACCTTGGTGACACGCCCGACGAGCTCGGTGAGCGGGGCGGTGGTCACGACGTCACCCCCTCGCGCGCCAGCTGGGCGTGCACCGCGTTCCACAGGGTGGCCCCGGTGGCGAAGGTCGCGTCGGTGATGTCCTCGTCCGGCAGCGAGATGCCGAACACGTCCTCGATCTCGAACAGCACGTTGATCGACTGCATCGAGTCGAGCCCGCGCTCGCGCAGCGAGTCGTCCGGGCCGAGCTCGCGGCCGTTGAGGAACTTGAGGTACGGGGTGAGCAGTTCGGCCATGCGGGGGTCCATCGGTTCACTCCTCATTTCCGGGGTCAGTGGTCCTGACCAGTTCCACGCGGGAGGTCCGCGCGGGGGCGCCGGGGCGGTCGCCGTCGACGACGACTTCGACCGGCAGGGGGTGGCCCAGGAAGGCGACGAGGCTGGCGCACAGCCCGTAGGCGCCGACGTTCGGCACCGTCACCAGGTCGCCGGGGCTCAGCTCGGGCAGCTTCGCGGTGCGGTGCCAGGTGTCCAGCGGCGTGCACAGCGGGCCGGCGACGAGCGCGTCCAGCACGGGCGGCCCGGCCGGGCCGAGCACGTGCGGCGAAAGCGGCGGCAGCCGCCGCATCCCCGACATGCCGCCGAGGTGGTTGATGCCGGACTCGAGCACGACGATGTCCTTGCCCTGCGACCGCTTGACGTCCAGCACCGCGGTGACGAGCGTGCCCGCCGTGCCGACCAGGTAGCGGCCGGACTCGAACACCACGTCCAGGCCCCGCTCGCGCCAGCCCGGCAGCTTCTCGGCGAGCAGCGCTTCGAGCCCCTCGCGCAAGCCGGGCAGTTCGCCCGCGGTGCCCTCTTTCGCGAAGGGGGCGCCGAACCCGCCGCCGAGGTCGAACGTCCGGAGCCGGACCCCGTGCGGCGCCAGTGCGTCCCGCAGCCGCGCGGCGGTGTCCAGCGCGCGGCCGAACTGCCCGATCAGGTCGTCCACCGCGGTCAGGTTGGTGCCCATGTACAGGTGCAGCCCGGACGCCTCGGCGTGCTCGCCCCCGGCGAACCGGGCGGGCTCGGCCAGGATCCAGCCGGTGTCGGCGCCGAACTGCGAGGGCACGCCGGTCATCGCCAGGCCCTGGCCCGGCACCGGCTGGTCGTCGTTGACCCGCAGCAGGTAGCGGGCCCGGACCCCGGCCTCGCCGGCGAGCCGGTCGAGCTGGGCGACCGCGTGCGGGGAGTCCACGGAGAACTCGCGCACCCCGGTCCGCAGCGCGGCCGCGACCTCGGCGTCGCGCTTGGCCGGGCCGGTGTAGAGCACCTGATCACCGTTCCAGCCGGCGTCGAGCGCGGCCCGCAGCTCGCCGGAGGAGCAGACCTCCGGGCGGGCGCCGGCTTCGCGCAGCGCACCCAGCACGTCCGGGTGCGGGTTGGCCTTGAGCGAGTACAGCAGCCCGGTGCCGGCGGGCAGGGCGGCGTCGAGCCGCCGGTGGTTGCGGCGGACCTCGGCCAGGTCGTAGACGTAGGCGGGGGTCGGGATCCCGGCGAGGTCCGCGACCGCCGCCGAGCGTTCAGCGAGCGCTTCCACTGGACGCCTCCTCCGCGATCGTGGCCAGCGCCTTGCGGTCGACCTTCCCGTTGCCGGTCAGCGGAAGCGCTTCCACCCGCAGGCAGCTCGCCGGGATCTTGAACTCCTCGATCCGGGTGCGCATCCCGTCGAGCACGCCCTCGGCGGCCAGCTCGCCGGTGACGAACAGCCAGGCCGGCCGGGTGTCCTTCGGCACCAGCACGGCGGCTTCGCGGACGCCGGGCACGCCGCGGGCGGCGGTCTCGACTTCCGTGGCGCTGACGCGGAACCCGCGCTCCTTGTAGATGTCGTCGCGGCGGCCGTCGAAGTAGAGGTAGCCCTGCTCGTCGAGCCGGCCGTAGTCGCCGGTGCGCAGTTCCGGGAACAACCCGGCCACGCGCGGGAACTTCTGCGCGGTCAGCTCCGGGCGGCGCCAGTACCCGGCCATCACGTTCGGGCCGCGCACCACGATTTCGCCGATCTCCCCGGCGGGCAGCCGCTCGCCGGCCTCGTCGATGACGAACACCTCGGTCCCGGGCAGGGCGCGGCCGCTGGAGCCGGGCCGGTCCAGATCGCCGTCGACCGGCATGATGGTGGCGCGCTTGCATTCGGTCAGCCCGAACATCAGCTGCACCCGCAGCGTCGGAATGGCCGCGCGGAGCGATTCCAGGGTGCCGGTGGGCATCGCCGCGCCGGTGTTGGTGAGCAGCCGCAGGGCGGGGGCGGGCTTCGGGCGGCGCCGCAGCAGCGCGCTGAGCGCCTCGGCGACGGCCGGGACGGCGGGCAGTACGGTCGCGTTCGCGCGGACCAGGTTGCGCACCAGCGACGGCCCCACCTCGGTGGGCGCGCCCAGTACCAGCTGCGAGCCCGCCGTGACGGACAGGAACACCTGGTACAGCCCGTAGTCGAAGGACAGCGGCAGCGGGCTGTAGACGACGTCCTCGGTGCGGTACTCCAGCACCGACGCGATCGCCCCGGCGGCGAACAGCAGTTGCTGGTGGGTGCTGACCACGGCCTTGGGCAGCGACGTCGTGCCCGAGGTGTAGATCAGGCACACCGGGTCCACCGGCAACGGGGGAGCGGGCAGGGTCACGTCGGCACCGGGCCCGGCGGCGAGGTCTTCCACCGAGGCCGCGGGGACGCCGGCGGCGTCGGCCGAGCGCCGCACGTCCTCGTCGCCGGTCACCACCAGCACCGGCTCGGAATCGGCCAGCACGTGGTCGAGGCTGTGGCCGCGGACCTGTTCGTGCAGCAGGGAAAACGCGACGCCGGCCCGGGCGGCGCCGAAGACCACGGCGGGCAGCAGCGTGCTCGCCGGGGCGTTGATCAGCAGCCGGTCCCCGCGGCGGGCGCCGCGGGCGGTGAGCGACTCGGCGACGCGCCGGGCGGCGGTCGCCAGCTCGGCGTAGGTCACCGAAGCGTCCCGGCAGGTCAGCGCGGTCCGGTGGGGCCACAGCCGGGCGGCGTGGTCGAGCAGTTCGTGGAGCACCCGGGGGGAGTGGGTCATCGTGATCCTCCTGCGTCGAGGACGGCGCGGCAGAGGCCGTCGACGTGGGTGAGCTTTTCCGGGACCAGGTCCTCGGCGGCGAACTCGACGCCCAGGTCGCTTTCCAGCCGCTCGACGATCTCCATCATGCGGAAGGAGCTGAACCCGGGGATGTCGCCGAGCGTGCGGTCGCCTTCGGCGGGCCCGGCGCCCAGCACGGTCCGGATCACCGAGGTGACGGACTCGCGCACCGCCGGCGGCACCTCTCCGGAGTCCACTGTGGACTCCGTGGGCGGCGTGGCGGCGTCGAACGCCGTGTGGTCCGCGGCGAGGCAGTCGGCGAGCCGGCCGAACACCGAGCGCGGTTCGTCGCGGCCCGCGGCGACCCGGCGGCTCGCCAGGTAGACCTGCTTGGCGAGCGCGTCCCACTCGGCCAGGTGCGCCCGGACCGCCTCGGTGTCCGTGCCCAGCGCGGCGGCGTGCAGCCGGCGGCTGCGGGTGAGCAGCCAGGTCTGCAGCGTCAGGCCCCGCAACGCCCGCACCCGGTCCGGGAAGTCGGCGTACGCCGCCACGTACGTCCCGGCGTCGGCCAGCTGCACGAGCGGCGTGCGCTCGGCCGGGCGGTCCGTGGCGGTGATGTCGTACGCCAGCGCGCCTTCGGGCAGGGCTTCGGCGAGTTCCGCGCGGCCGAGTGTCCACCGGCCCGGCCGGGCCGCACCCCACTGGGTGTCGTTGTGGTAGCCGTCGACGACGGCGACGCCGTCGCCGTCCGGCTCGACCAGGAAGCTGTGCTGCAGGTGCTCCTTGCGGTGGTAGGGGACCCAGGGGAGGTGGTAGGCGTCCGCCACGGCGTAGCAGCCGGGGCCGGGGCCGAGCTGGTCCACGGCGGCGATCCGCGCCCGCCGGGTGACGCGCAGCCCCAGCAGGTCGGCGGATTCGGCCACCTGCGAGTCGACCGTCGGCTCGACGGTGGGCAGCCCGTCCGCGCCCGGCCGGGGCCAGAACCGCAGGACCCGGCCCAGCGCGAGGTGCGTGCCCGGGCCGTGCCGCCGGTCGGCGAGTTCGGCCAGGTTCACCTGGACGCAGTCGAAGAGGCGGTGGTCCAGTGCTTCAGGCATGACGACCACTCCCCGCGACCGCCAGCCCGGGCACGGGCTCCAGCCGGTCCATCGCCGTCACCAGCGCCTCTTCGGCCGGCGGCTCGGTGCTGAGCTCGCCGTCGAGCAGCTGCTGGTAGGCGGCCAGGTCCAGGTAGCCGTGCCCGCTCACGCAGGCGACGACGCCGCGGGCGGACCCGCCGCCGGCGGCCAGGCGCGCGGCGACGGCCAGCGCGTGCCCGGACTCGGGTGCGGGCAGCACCATCTCCGACCGCGTGAACGCCTGCCCGGCTTCCAGGGCTTCGACCTGCCCGACCGCCTGCGCGGTGACCTGGTCCCGGTGCCGCAGGGCGGAAATGAGCTTCGCGGCGCCGTGGAAGCGCAGGCCCGCCGAGTGCGAGTCGGGGATCGGGTAGGAGCTGCCGATCGTGTACATCGCCTCCATCGGGCTGACGCCGGTGGCGTCGGTCTTGTCGTAGGCGTAGACCCCGCGGGTGAGCTTCGGGGTGGTGCTCGACTCGGCGGCCACCAGCCGCGGGCCCTCCGTCCCGGTCGCGGCGGCTTCGGCGAAGAACGGCAGCGCGATCCCGCCGAAGTTCGAGCCGGCGCCGACGCAGCCGACCACACTGTCCACAGTGGCCTCCAGGCCGGCGAGCTGCTCGATGGCCTCCAGCCCGATCACGGACTGGTGGAGGATGCTGTAGGTCTCGCCGCTGCCGATGCAGAACGCGGCCCCTTCGGTGCGCCCGGCGTACTCGACGGCTTCGCCGATGGCCAGTGCGAGGCTGTTCACCCCGCCGCCGGTGCGGGCGGCCACCTCGGTCAGCTCGCTGGGGCTGGCGTGCACGGTGGCGCCGAGGCTGCGCATCAGCGTGCCCCGGTAGGGCTTCTTCTGGAGGCTCGTGCCGACCATGAACACCCGGCAGCGCAGCCCGAACATCGCGCAGGCGGCGGCGAGCGCGGTGCCCCACTGCCCGGCCCCGGTCCCGGTGACCAGTTCCTTCACGCCGGCCTTGGCGTAGTAGTACGCCTGCGCCAGTGCGGTGTTCAGCTTGTGGCTGCCGGAGATGTTGCCGCCTTCGTATTTGACGTAGATCGGCACCCGCGCGCCGACCGCGTCCTCGAACCGGCGCGCCCGCCACAGCGGGGTGGGCCGGAAGCTGCGGTAGGCGTCGAGCACCTCGGCCGGGATGTCCCAGAACTCGCGGTTCTGCGAGGACTGGCGCACCAGCGCGAACGGCAGGTTCACCGACACGCCGGCGTCCGCGCCGGCCGCGGTGGCTTCGGGACTGCGGTCGGGCGGCAGCGGCTCGTCCAGGTGCGGCAGCACGCTGCGCCAGCTCGTGGGCAGGGACACGGTGCTCATCGCGCCTCCTCGGGCTCGCCGGCGCCTTCGGCGACGACGTCGACGAGGTCGTCGACCGTCCGGAAGGTGCGCCCGACGAACAGGTCGTCGGGCAGGGTGACGTCGAGGGCGTCCTCGAGGTGCACCAGCATGCCGACGAAGCCGAGCGAGTTGATGCGCAGCAGGTCGCCGTTGAGCGGTTCGTCGCCGGGGATCTCCTCCGGTGTCAGCGAAAGCCGGGATTCGGCGATCACCACGCGTTTCACCGAGTCGGAGACCGTGGGGCGATCTGGTCCGGTCGTCATCGTTTCCCTCCAAGGGTTTGCGGGGTCTTCGGGGTTTCCGTGCGTTCTCCGGTCAGGAATTCGTCGAGGTGCGCGAGCACGGCCGGAAGCGCTTTCCGGCCGAACACGTCGAAGTGGCCGCAGTCCAGTTCGCGGGTCCGCAGCCGAGCCGACAGCCGGGTCCAGTTCTCGACCTGGGTGCGCCGGTGCGGGCTCGCGCAGGCCATCAGCAGCGCCGGGCCGGGGTGGGTGGTGGTCACCCGGTGCCGTCCGGACGCGGTGACGTGGGCGTGCGCGGTGGCCTCGGCCCACGGCTGGTCCCGGCGGGCGACCCGGGCGTGCACCGACCGCATGATCCGGTCGACGACGTCGTCGCGCCGGCCGGGCGTGCGGAACTCGTCCCGGCGGGTGAAGCTGTCGATCATCACGACCGCGGGCGCCGGACCGGTTCCGGCGAGCCGTGCGCCGAGCTCCCAGGCGAGCACCCCGCCCATGGACCAGCCCACCAGCAGGTCCGGGCGGCGCGGCAGGGTGTCCAGCAGCGGCAGGTACCGCCGCGCCATCACGTCGATCGCGGTGTCGGGCCGCTCGCCGGCGAACAGGCCGCTGGCGCGGATCCCGCTCACCCCGCCGCGGCGGGAAAGCCGGACGGCCAGCGGCGTGTACGGGCTCAGCCCGCCGCCACCGGGGTGCACGAGCACCGCCTGCGGGGCCTGCGGGCGCCGGCTGAGCGGCACCAGCAGCGGCGGCCGGGCGGGGGCGGTCATCAGCTCGCCTCGCGCAGCCGGCCGTGCGCCTCGACCACCCAGCAGTAGTTCACCAGCGCGGCCAGGGTGATCGGCCCGCGGGCGTGCAGCCTGCTGGTGCTGATCGCGATCTCCGAGCCCAGTTCCAGGGTGGGGCCGTCGTTGAGCCGCAGGGATCCGTTGACGACGATGGTGGCCGCGTCGACCCGGTCGGTGAACGCCGCCGTGACCGCCGCGTCGGTGGCGGCGATTGCCTCGCTGTGCCCGGAGCCGTACCGCTGGATGAACGCCACCGCCTCGTCGGGCGAGTCGACGGCCACGACACCGATCGTGCTGTCGAGGAACTCCCGGCCGAAGTCGTGCTCGCCCAGGGCTTCCACCCGCCACGACCCGGTGGTCTCCGGCCGGCGGATGCCGTCGCCGACCCGCACGGTCAGCGGCCGCCCGTCGCGGCGGGCGCCGTCCAGGAGCGCGGCGACGAAGTCGTCGGCGACCGGCCGGTCGACCAGCGCGATCTCCAGGGACGTGCACCCGGCCGGGGCGGGCAGCTTGCTGTCCAGCGCGATCGCGACCGCCTGGGCCGGGTCGGCGCTCGAGTGCACGTAGAGGTGGTTGACCCCGCCGCCGCTGGCCAGCACGGGGATGGTGCTCGCCCGGTGGCAGTAGTCGATGAGTGACGGGCTGCCGCGGGGGATGAGCACGTCGATCGCGTCGGGGCGGCGCAGCAGTTCCCGCAGCAGGGCGCGGCTGGGGTCGTCCAGCACGGTGACCAGTCCCGCGGGTAGCCCGGCGTCCGCCAGCGCGGCGGTGACGACGCCGCCGAGCTCGGTGTTGGTCCGCGCGATCTCCTTGCCCCCGCGCAGGATCACGGCGTTCCCGGCCGCGACGTTGAGCAGCGCCCCTTCGACGGTGACCGTCGGGCGGGCCTCGAAGATCATCAGCACCACACCCAGCGGCCGGGGTACGCGGTGCCGCACGCCCCAGTCGCCGATCGGCGTGCCCGGCGGGCGGCGGGTGAGCTCGGCCAGTTCCCCGGCGACCGTCGAGGTCAGGGTCACCAGGTCGGTCAGGTGCTCCCGGGTCAGCCGGAGCCGGTCGACGAGCACATCGGGGAGACCCTGCTCCCGCGCCCGGCCGACGTCGGCGTCGTTCGCCGCGCGGATCCGGGGCCACGCCGCGGCCAGCCGGCGGGCGAGCCCGGTGCAGAACCGCCCGTACGCTTCGTCGCCGAGCGGTGGTGCCGCCACGGTCGCCGCCCGTGCGGCGCCGATGATCTTGTCCGTCATTTTTCCCCGCTCTCGATTTTCGTCAGATACCTCACGCTCTCAGCGGAAAATGATCGTGGCAAATGTGATCATGGCCCGGTTGATAGGCTCATCAACACTTTCTATGACGTCATCGACGGCCCCTTGTTCCGCGATTCCAAACGTTGACTGCGCGGAAATTTCCTTGGAGTGTCTAGGAACATGGAACATCGTCGATTGGGCCGCAGCGGCCTCTCAGTGAGCAGGATTTCGTACGGCAACTGGATCACCCACGGATCCCAGGTGGCCGAGGAACAGGCGAAGAAATGCGTGGAAGCGGCGCTGGACGCCGGGATCACCACGTTCGACACCGCCGACATGTACGCGAACACCCGCGCCGAAGAAGTGCTGGGCCGCGCCCTGACGGGCCTGCGCCGGGAGAGCCTGGAGATCTGCACCAAGGTGTACTGGCCGACCGGCCCGGGCGGGCCCAACGACCAGGGCCTGGGCCGCAAGCACATCATGGAGTCGGCGCACGGTTCCCTGCGCCGGCTCGGGACCGATTACCTCGACCTCTACCAGGCCCACCAGTTCGACCCGACGGTCGAGCTGGAAGAGACCATGCTGGCCTTCGCCGACCTGGTGCGCCAGGGCAAGGTGCTCTACGTCGGGGTGTCGGAGTGGACCGCCGAGCAGATCACCCGCGCCGCCGCGCTGGCGCGCGAGCTGCGCGTGCCGCTGATTTCCAGCCAGACGCAGTATTCGATGCTGTGGCGGGTCATCGAGGCGCAGGTCATCCCGGCCTGCGAGCGCGAGGGGATGGGCCAGCTCGTCTGGTCGCCGATGGCCCAAGGCGTGCTGACCGGCAAGTACCTGCCGGGCGAGCAGCCGCCGGCCGGGTCCCGCGCCACCGACGGCGAGGGCAGCGGCTACATGGTCCGCTGGCTGCAGGACGACGTGCTGCGCCGCGTGCAGGAACTGCGCCCGGTCGCCGAGCAGCTCGGCCTGACCATGGCGCAGCTGGCGCTGGCCTGGGTGCTGCAGAACCCCAACGTCGCCACGGCGATCACCGGGGCCTCGCGCCCCGAGCAGCTCACCGACAACATCAAGGCGGCCGACGTCGTGCTCGACGCCGCCGTCATGACGAAGATCGACGAGCTGCTCGACGGCGTCAGCCGGTTCGATCCCACCCTCATCGGCGTCCCGCTGACCGCCCTCGTCTGATGCCGGGCACCGAGTGGGCCTACGACGGCAGGCGGTACCGGGCGCACCGCTTCCCCGCCGGCGTGCAGGCCGGGCTGAAACCCCTCAACCGCAGCGACAACTGGCACGCCGGGCTGGCCTGGCTCGAGGACGCCGCCTGGATCGCGGCCTGCGTGTGGCTGTGCGTCGCCGTGTCGTGGTGGTGCTACCCGCTGGCGGTGCTGGTCATCGGCGCCCGCCAGCGGGGGCTGTCCACGATCCTGCACGACTGCGCCCACGGCGTCGGCGCGGCCGACCCCCGGCTGCGCATGCTGCTCGGCACGGTGCTGACCGCGTACCCGATCTTCCAGCAGCACTACGCCTACAAGGTTTCGCACGTGTTCACCCACCACCCGCGGCTGGGCGATCCGGACCGCGACCCGGACCTGCGGTTCTTCATCGAGCAGGGCGCCTACCGGGCCGTCTCGCCGCGGGCCTACGTCCGCCGGGTGGTGCTGGTCCCGCTGCTCGGCAGCCAGACGTGGGCCTACCTGCGGTACCTGGTCCGCAACCGGTACCGGGTGCTGCGCGGCGGCCGCGCCGAGCAGGTGCCGCAGGTCCGGCGCCGCAAGCGCCTGCTCGACCGCGCCGGGTTCTGGCTGTTCTGGGCGGCCGTCTTCGGCGTGTGCTGGTCGCAGGGCCGGACGGCGGAGCTGCTGCTGTTCTGGTTCGTGCCCTACCTGACCAGCTTCCAGATCCTGGGCTGGTACATCGAGCTCTCCGAGCACACGCCGCTCGTCCGGGACGCCCGCGTCGACCTGCACATGACGCGCAACCGCAAGAGCCGCGGCTGGGAGAAGTTCCTCACCGGCATCCACAACGACAACTACCACCTGGAACACCACCTCGACCCGCGCACGCCGTTCTGGAACCTGGGCAGGGCGCGGCGGGTGCGGCTGGCCGATCCGGACTACGCCGCGGTCGACGCCGCCCTGGGCGGGCTGTTCACGCGCGGGCCGCAGGGCCAGCCGAGCGCCGTCAGCGCGATCGTGGCGTCCATGGCCGAACCGAGGGAGCACGCTCATGCCGGTCGCTGACCGACCCGCGCCGAAGGAGTACCGGCGCCCGGAGTCCGCGGTGCTGCACGCGGGCGCCGAACTGCGCACCGGGCCGACCGCCCCGGTGATCACGCCGATCTTCCAGACCGCCGCCTACGAACTGCCCGGCACGGCGACCGCGGCGGCCATCTTCGACCTCACCGAGGACGGCCACGCCTACACCCGCCTCAACAACCCCACCTGCGACGTCCTCGAAGCGCGGATCGCCGCGGCCGACGGCGCGCCCGCGGCGCTGGCCGTCAGCTCCGGCCAGGCGGCGACCACCATCGCGCTGCTCAACCTGTGCCGGGCCGGGGACAACATCGTCAGCTCCGACGAGCTCTACGGCGGCACGTGGAACCTGCTGGCCAACACCTTCGCCCGGTTCGGCGTCGAGACGCGGTTCGTCAGCCCGGCGGACCCGAAGAACTTCGCCGCCGCCACCGACGAGCGCACCCGCTGCTGGTTCGGCGAAACGCTGCCCAACCCGAAGCTGCGCATCTTCCCGATCGAGGACGTCGCCGGGCTCGCGCACCAGGCCGGGGTGCCGCTGGTGCTGGACAACACGCTGCTGCCGATGGTCTGCCGCCCGCTGGAGTTCGGCGCGGACGTCCTGGTGTACTCGGCGACGAAGTACATCGGCGGTCACGGCAGCGCACTGGGCGGGCTGATCGTGGACGGCGGCACGTTCGACTGGACCCGCCACGCCGCCCGGCACCCGCTGCTGACCGAGCCCGATCCGGCGCACGGCGGCGTCGTGTGGACCGAGACCGGCGCCGGGCTCGGCAGCGCGCTGGGCCGCAGCCCGTACCTGCTCAAGGCGCGGGAAACGCTGCTGCGCGACCTCGGGTCGTGCCTGAGCCCGTTCAACGCCTTCCTGCTGATCCAGGGGATCGAGACGCTGCCGCTGCGGATGCGGGCGCACGGGGAGAACGCGGCCGCGGTGGCCCGGTTCCTCGCGGCGCACCCGGCGGTGGCCTCGGTCCGCCACCCGAGCCTGGCCGGGCAGGAGGAGCTGCTGGGGCGCTACCTCGGCGGCAACGGCGGGCCGCTGGTGCAGTTCGAGCTCACCGGCGGCCAGCCGGCGGGCCGCCGGTTCATCGAGGCGCTGCGCTTGTTCGCGCACGTGACGAACATCGGCGACGTCCGGTCGCTGGCGACGCACCCGGCGTCGACCACGCACGCCCAGCTGCCCGAGGCCGACCAGCTCGCGGCGGGTGTGACGCCGGGCTCGATCCGGTTGTCGCTGGGCCTGGAGCACGCCGACGACCTGCTCGAAGACCTCGCGCAGGCGCTGGAGCGGGCCCGATGAGCCCGCGGCCGCTGGTGGCGCTGGCCGCGTCGGCCGAACCGGTCGACGACGTCTCGCACATCGCCGTGCGCGAGGTCTACGTCCGGGCGCTGGAACGGATTTCCGGCTGCGCGGTGGCGGTGGTCGGCGGCCCGGCACCGTACCTGGCGGACCTGCTCGGCCGGTTCGACGGCGTGGTGTTCGGCGGCCACCGGATCGACGTGCAGCCGGCCCGCTACGGCGGCCCGCCGCGGCTCGCCCCGGCGGACCCGGCCCGCGACGAACTCGCGCTCGGGGTCCTGCCGGCCGCGTTGCGGGCGGGGCTGCCGGTGCTCGGGATCTGCCGTGGCCTGCAGGAACTGAACGTGGCACTGGGCGGCACGCTGCGGGATCTGCCCGGCGGTTCGCACCGCGAGGACCTCTCGCAGCCCCGGGACCGCCAGTACCTGCCGGCGCACGAAGTCCGCCTGAGCGAAGGCGGGGTGCTGCGGCGGCTGCTGGGTGCGCCGGCGGTCCGGGTCAACTCGCTGCACCACCAGGCGATCGACCGGCTCGCGCCGGACCTGCGGGTCGAGGCGGTGTCCGCGGACGGCGTGATCGAGGCGGTCTCGACGGATGCCGGCTGCCTGGCGGTGCAGTGGCACCCGGAGTGGTACGCCGGCCGCGACCCGGTGTCCACGGCGCTGTTCCGCGAGTTCGGCCGTCAGGCCTTTTCCCGGTCCATGGCGAGCATCGGCATGAACAGCTGGGCGAGCGGCCCGATGGCGCAGGCGTAGAGGACGGTCCCGATCCCGACGGTGGCCCCGAGCAGGAACCCGATCAGCAGCACGGCGAGTTCGATGCCCCACCGCACGGCCCAGATCGGGTACCCGCGCGCGGCGAGCCCGGTCATCAGCCCGTCCCGCGGCCCCGGTCCGGCCTGCGCACCGAGGTAGAGGCCGGTGGCGAACCCGTTGAGCACGACCCCGCCGACGAGCACGGCCCACCGCAGCCAGAGGCTCCCGAACGGAGGCAGGACGGCGAGGGTGAGGTCCATGGAGGTGCCGACGAGCAGGATGTTGCAGAGGGTGCCGATGCCGGGCTTCTGCCGCAGGGGAATCCAGAGGAGGAGGACGGCGGCGCCGATGATGTTGGTCCAGACGCCGATGCTGAGGCCGACGGTCCGGGTGAGCCCTTGGGCGAGGGCGTCCCAGGGCTCGACGCCGAGCCCGGCGGCGACCACGAGGGCGTCGCTGATGCCGTAGAGGACGAGGCCGGTGAGGAGCTGGGTGACTTGGCGGGCTTTCACTTGCCGCCCTTGAGGAAGGTGAGGGCATCGGGGAACCGCGAGATCTCGTCCGGGTAGCGCCGGCCGGCGGCGGTCAGGACGAAGGTCGCCAGCCACGCGCCGGTGACGGTCAGCAAGGGCACGTCCACGGAGGCCGGGAAAACGTGGAAACGCCACTGCACCAGTGCCGCTGCCAACGGGATGCTGGCGACGGCCACCTTCACAGCCAGGCGTTTCGCCGAAGCGATCCGGTTGCGGATGGTGTAGGCGGCTCGGTCGGGATCGTCCGGGAGATCGCCGAGGTTGCCGGACAGCAGGGTTTCGGCGAGCCGGATCGTCTTGAGGAGGTACCGCTCGCGGGTGGCCGCCTCCGGCAGAACCAGGCCGGCGCACAGGATTTCGACTGATTGCCCGGCGTGCAGGCACCGCCGTTTGAGTTCCGCGACGGCGAGCGGGCTGCGCACCGGCATGGTCCGCCACAGCCCGTACTGGAGGATGCGGGCGACTTCGTGCGTGTGGGTGACGAGCTGGTATCTCGTTCGCGGTCGCCTGAACTGTTCCGGATCGCACGCGAGTTCGATGCACTGAAACAGGGTGTTCACCGCCGTCGCGACCGGGTTGTGCCGCACCTGGCGCCGCCGTTCGGACCGCATGACGATCGGTGCCAGCAGGAGGTAACCGGTCAGGAGGACCGAGAATAGCAAGACGGCCTGGGTCGCAGCATAGAGCAACAGGTTTTCCCGGAAATTCCCGGCGATCGCGTGGACCGGGCCTTCGCCTGCCACTTCGCCGTACACGATCAAGCCGGCCGCTGTCTCCAGCACGACGAGGAAAAGCGTAGACGCAAGTATCCCTGCCCTCGGAAAGTGCTGCAACACCCACTGAAGCACGAGCCACGGCGGCAGGCTGAGGAGGGAGAACGCGAGTACGCCGAACAGCGCCCAGAACACGGTCTCCGATGGCGCGAAATGGTCAGCAACCAGGAAGGCGAGGACCCAAAAGGCTGCGATAGCCGTCAAGCCGCCGAAAAGCTCCCCGCGCGCCGACCGGACCCTTTCCCGGACGATCCAGCGTCGGAGTTGCCGATACCGCACCAGATCCAGATCGACCGGAACGCCCAGCTCCGCGACGACCCCGCAGACCACAGCCTGCCTGCCGTAACCCTCTTCGATGTGGCCGCGGAACACCGTCGCCCGGCCCGGCGGATCCTTGCTCAACCACCAGGCCCGGACCCGCCGGCGGGTCCGGGACCAGGTCTGCTTTCCTCTCGTCAGCACGTGATGTACGGCGACAACCAGTCACCCCAGTCCCCGGCCGAGCCGTCACTCGCGTCGTCCACCGCCAATGCCAGCACCTGCACCCCCGTCACCGGGACCGCGAGGTACTGCGATGCATCCCCGTGCCGCATGTCCCCGGTCGCCTCCAGTTCCACCCCGTCGCCCAGGACCCGGAAGCCCAGCGTCCCGTTCGGCCCGCGGTCGTCCACGCCCACCGTGGCCGTGAACCACTTGCACTTGCCGCCCAAGTAGTACCGGACCACCGAGGGTGCGTGCGCGCCGAGGCCGCCGTGGGCATCCGTCTTGCCGTTGATCGTCAGGGGGTGGCCGTTGTCCGTGCTGTCGCGCTCGACCGGGCCCAGGCCGTTCTCGCTGGACATCCACGGCTGCGTGTTCAGCAATCCGTTGGTGTACGGCTGGTTCGGCGCGAGCAGCAACGGCGACTCCGCCGACGCCGCCGAACTACGCGCACCCGAAACCGTCGTGTACGAGACGACGACCGGCATCTTGAACGGCTGCGTCGCCGTCGAGATCGGGTGCAGCGTCACCGCCGTCTCCCACGTGGCACCGGGCTCGACGGTCCCGGTGGATGCCTCGGCGGGGCCGTCGAACTGCCACTCCGCCGGCGCGGTCAGCTGCAGGTGGGCGGCCGTCACCGGGGTCGAACCCGTGTTGGTGAACCGGATCGTCGCCGTCACCGGACGGTCCGGCGGGACGGAGTCGGGCAGCTCGGCCGTCAGGGACGTCCGGGGTGCCGCGGTCACGTTCGCCGGCCACACCCGCAGGACCGTGGCCGCGTGGCGGCCGACCGTTCCGCCCAGTGCTCCGGTCGTTTCGGTCTCGTCGCCGGTCCACAGGTCGCGGACGCGGTAGCCGGGCGCCGCCGGGAGGCCGGCGTCGGCCACCGACGTCGTGATCGGCGCGGCCAGGTCGCCGCGGTTGAACAGCACCAGCACCGCCGAGCCGTCGGACATCGGTTTCGTCCACACTTCGGTCCACCCCGTGTCGCGCACCTTGTGCCCGGGGACGCCCGCCCAGTCCCGGTCGACGGCGATGATGTCCGGGTTGCCGAGTTCGGCGGCCGGGAGGGTGGTGTCGGCCGCCAGCGCCATGTCGGTCAGCAGGGGCGCGTTGAGCACCGCCCACAGCCCGAGCTTCGCCTGGCGTTCGCCGGTGTCGAGGTAGCTGAAGGTGAACGCGCCCGGCATGTTCCAGCCACCCGGGCCGTTGTAGCCCTCCAGGCCGTACTGCTTGTCGAGGCTGCCCGCCGAATACCCGAAGTCGAACGTCGGGTTCTTGTACGTCCGCCAGACCTGCGCGCCGGCCGCGCGCGCCCACAGCCACGGGCTCAGGTTGCGGTCGGTGTCGTCGACCTCGAGGGTGATCGGCCGCCCGGTGCGCCGGAGGGCGTCCGCCATCTTCCTGACCCGGCCCGGCACGTCGGCGTTGACGCTGGAACACGTGTCGTAGCGCAGGTAGTCCGCGCCCCAGCCGGCGAGGGTCTGCGCGTCGAGGTCCTCGTGGTCGAGCGAGCCCGGTGCCTGGCCGCCGCAGGTCCGCTCGCCGGTGCCGCTCAGGAAACCGATCTTCAGCCCGCGCGCGTGCACGTAGTCCACCAGTGCCGGGATACCGGACGGGTAGCCGGTGCCCGCGGTGAGCTTGCCCTCGGCGTCACGTTGTGCCGCCTGCCAGCAGTTGGGCAGCAGGACGTACTCGTACCCGGCGTCCCGCAGCCCGGAGGTGACGAGCTGGTCGGCCGCGGCCTTCACGCGGTCCTCGCCGAACTGGTAGAGGCAGTAGGAACTCCCGGCGCCCCAGGTGATCCCGAGCGGGGGTCTTTCCCCGGGCACCGGATCCGGTGGCGTATCGGCCGCGGCCGGAACCGCGGTGGCGGTCAGGAAAACGGCGCAGAGCAGCACGGCGAGCCGTCGCATGGATCCCCCTCCAGGAGCGGACAAGACTCCCAGGATTGCCGGGCGGCCCGAATCAGGTCAAGCCGGGCAAAATTCCCCTGGCGGCTCCCGTGCGGGTCAGCCCGGCCTCGGCGAAAGCGAGCACTTCGTCGACGAGGGGCGAAAGATCGCTCGTCGACGACTGGGCCCGGCCTTCGCGCGTCACGTAGATCTCGCGCAGGCCCGCGACCACGGTGACGGCGGTGAGCCGGGGGAGCAGCGCGTCCGCGGGCAGGCCGATGTCCGCGCCGATCCCGCCGGCCACCAGGACTTCCAGGTCGCGGTAGCCGGCGCGGGCACGGCCGCGGAGGTCGTCGTCGGCCATCAGCAGGCCGGCGCGCAGGGCGCGGCGCTGCCAGATGTGCGCCGGGTCCAGCCCCGAGTCGCGGTCGCGTTCGTCGAGGGCGCGCATGGTCGCGTGCATCCAGTCGCGGACCGCGTCGAGGGTGCTTCCCGGCCGCTCGCGCAGCCGTCCGGCGAGGGACTCCGCGGTGAACGGGTCGTCGGCGAACAGCAGGTCGTCCTTCGCCGGGAAGTGCAGCGTCACCGTGCGCGTCGCCACGTCGGCCCGCGCGGCGATCTGCGCGATCGTCGTTTCCCGGTAGCCCTGGCTCGCGAAGAGGTCCAGGGCCGCTTCCTGGATGCGGGACCGGGTCTGGGCCTTCTTGCGCTCACGGCGGCCGTCGCTCATGCCCACAGCTTAGCATGAGATGCATTAATGCAGTCCATGCTACTGTTAGCTCAGGACGTAGAGAGGAAGGGTTGTCGTGACGAAGAACTGGTTCATCACCGGAACCTCCAAGGGCTTCGGCCGGGAGTGGACCGAGGCGGCGCTCGAGCGCGGCGACCGGGTGGCGGCCACCGCACGGGACGCCGCAAGCCTGCGCCCGCTCGTCGAGCGGTACGGCGACGCCGTGCTGCCGCTGCAGCTCGACGTCACCGACCGCGGCGCCGCCGCCGGTGCGGTGCGGCGGGCGGTCGCCGAATTCGGCTCCTTGGACGTGCTGGTCAACAACGCCGGGTACGGCCACTTCGGGATGGTCGAGGAACTCACCGAGGAGGAGGTCCGCGCGCAGCTCGAGACGAACTTCTTCGGCGCGCTCTGGCTGACCCAGGCGGCCCTGCCCGTCCTGCGCCGCCAGGGCCGCGGCCGGATCATCCAGGTCACCAGCGAGGGCGGCATCCGCGCGTTCCCCGGCATCGGCGCCTACCACGCGTCGAAGTGGGCCGTGGAAGGGCTTTCCGAGTCCCTGCGGCAGGAGGTCGCGGGGTTCGGGATCGACGTGATCTGCCTGGAACCTGGCCCGTACCGGACCGACTTCGGGGGCGCGAGCGTCCGGCAGAGCGAGCCGGACCCGGCTTACGACGGGGTGCGCGAGGCGACCCGGATCGAGTGGGACCTGGGCGATCCGCGGGCGACCCGCGCGCCGATGCTGGAACTCGCCGACACCGACGACCCGCCGCGGCGGATGTTCTTCGGCAAGTCGTTCGCGGCGGTCGAAGCCGAGTACCGGGAGCGGCTCGACGGCTGGCGCAAGTGGGAGCCGGTTGCGCTGGCCGCGTTCGGCTGAGCCGCCGCGGATTCGCCGCTCAGCGGGGTGTCTCCCGGGCCCGGTCGAGCGCTTTCCGGTGCAGCCGCGAGAAAGTCGCGCGGTAGCGTTCGATCGTGCGCGGGTCGCCGAGGTGGATCCGCGTGTGTTCGTGCCGGAGGACCACCGTGATCGTGCCGGACGCGAGTTCGAGGATCCGGAAGCCGTGGCTCGTGCCGGCGCCGTCCGGCACGACGTGGACCGTGACGTGCGTCGGCGGGGGAGCGCTGTCGGCTACCCGCGAGGCGGCTTCGCCCACCAGGACGATTCCCGGTGGGGCCGACGGCGGCACCGCCGGGACGGCGTGCGGCGCCCACTCCCACCCGCGGACCGCGTATTTTTCCGACAGCGGCGGCAGATCGCCCGCTTCCGGGCCGAGGTCCTCGACGTACGCCGCCTGGTCGCTCTGCCGGTGCAGCTGCATCAGGTGCCGGTACTCCACCGGCTTCGCCTGCAGGTAGCCCAGGATGTACGCGGCGGCCTCCGCCGGGGGACGGCGGGTGCCCAGTTCCCACGCCGACAGGTCGGCGGCGGCCAGGCCCAGCTTGCGGGCCAGGGCGCGCAGGCCCAGTCCCCGTGTGGTGCGCAGGTCACGGAGACCGCTGCCCAGCAGGAGCAGCGCCGGGCGCAGGGGCGGTTTCGTCATGCGGTTTCCCGATTCGTGTGGAAGAGGTGCCGTGGGGGCGCCAGGATCCCGGCGTCGACGTCGTCCGCGTGCGAGCGGAGCAGGTCGGCCAGGTCCTCGGCCTGGTCGGCGAAGGCGCGTTGCTCGTCCGGGCCCGCCGTGCCGTCGGCGAGCCGGGTGGTGAGCACGCCGATCCGGACCTGGGTGGCGCGGAGGAGGTCGACGAGGTGGTGCGTGGCGCGGGGCATGGCGGCTCCGGATGGGGCGGGACGGTCCGGAAAGGACAGTCGGCGTAGCCCGCCGAGGACGCGGCACAGGAGCACGAACTCCGGGTGCTCGGCGAGCCGCAGGTCGGGTTCGGACGGCCACGCGGGTGCGGACGGCGGCACGCCGGTCACCACCTCGGGACGGGACGGGGCGAAAAGGGACGTGACTGAGGGGGTTGACCCGCGTCGGTGACAACCGGCCGCGGCCGGGCACCCGTTCGCTACCGTCGACGGGCCGGGCCCAGCAGCGCCCGGCACCGGCGGCTTCCTTCCCGGACGTGGTTTCCCTCCAGTCTCCACGCCGGGGAGGAAGCCGCTCACCGGGGAAGCCCGCGGACGTGGGCGAACGACTCGTCGTAGCACCGCCGGAGCACCTCCCCGTGGTCGAGGCCGAGTGCGTGGCCGAAGATGGCGAACGCGACGAGCGGGATCGCCCGGCTCCCGCGTTCCCAGTGCCCGAGGACGGCCGGGCTGTAGCCGACGCCGCCGGCGGCGACGACCTGCGCCCGCGACCACCCGCGCAGCCGCCGCGCGGCCAGCAGTTCCGCGCCGAGGGTGGCCCGGAACTGGCGGGTGGACAGCGCGACGACGGTGCCGCGCGGCGGGTGCAGCGCCGGGGAACCGGCCGGGTGCGGCTGTCCTCTTGGGACGGTGCCGGTCTCCTGGAACACCCGCACCCAGCGCCGGATCGTCGTCGGCGAGACGTTCGCGCGGGCGGCCGCGTCGGCCTGGGAACGGCCGTCGTACCAGTGCTGGACGGCGGCGGCGCGGACGCGGCGGCCGCGATCGGCGTCCCGCGCGGCGGTGGCGAGGGCGCGGCGCTGCCGGTCCGACAGTGGGGGACGCAGTGTCATGGCGTGTCCTCGCCGGCCCAGCCCAGCACGGTGAACAGCACCTCGTCGGGGGCGCCGGTGACCGGGCCGCGCAGCGGCACGGTGCCGGGCGTTCCCCAGTCGCCCGGCGCGAACCGGGCGCCGATGGCCTGCATCGGGTCCTTGCCTGCTTCGATGACCACGACGTCGTCGTGCGTGGCGGTGGTCCGCCGGCCGAGCAGCTCGTGCGGTGCGGCCGAGCCGGCCGGGCGCGCCTGCCACGTCCAGCCCCGTTCCCGGGCGACGGCGATGGCGCCGCTCGCCCGTTCCCACGCCGCGGGCACCTGTCCCCACGCATCCGTGCTGCTCATGTGGTTCCTCCCCGGCTGGCTGGTCGTGCCCTCACTGTCAGGCAAAATTGCATGTCATGCAAGCGGGACAATCTGTAAATTTACAGAGTCAGCCGATCGAGTGACCGCGCAACTTGACGCGGCTGCCGTAGGCTCGGCGTCGATTTCGAGGAGAGGAGCACCGTGCCCGACGAGGTCAAGGCGAAGACGTCCGGTGTCCGCATGCGGCGGATCGCCCGCACGATCGCGGCCTGGCGGCTGGAAAGCGGTCAGGACCAGGTCGAGGTGGCGAAGGCGGTCGGCTGGTCGAACGCCAAGCAGTCGCGCATCGAGACGGCCAAGCTGCCCATCACCCCGGCCGACGTGATGACGCTGGCCCTGCACTTCAGCCGCCCGCCGGACGAGCGCGACGCCCTGTTCCGCGACGCGCAGACCGCCCACAGTTCCCGCTGGCTGGAGCAGATTTCGGCCGACGCGTTCGCCGCGGACGTGCGCGAGTACGTGGCCCTGGAGTCCGAAGCATCGGAGGTGCGGATCTTCAAGATCGATGTCGTACCCGGCCTGCTGCAGACCGAGGACTACGCCAGGGCGATTTCGAAGCTCGGCTCGGCACCGGATGACGAGCAGTTCGAAGGGCGGGTTCAGGCGCGCATCCGCCGCCAGGCTCGCCTGCAGGACGAGGCGCCGCTCGGCGTGCGGTGCGTGCTGACCGAAGCAGTGCTGCGGATCCAGGTGGGTGGCCGCGAAACCTGGCTCGGGCAGCTGCGCCGGATCGCCGAGCTCATGGAGCTGCCGAACGTCGACATCAGGTTCCTGAAGAGCGAGAACGGCGCCTACCGCGCGATGGGCTACCCGTTCAGCGTCTTGGGTTTCGACGACAACGAACCGGACATCGGCTACATCGAACTGCTTTACGCCGGTGTGTACCTTGAGCAGAAGGCGGAGGTTCAGCCGTACGTCGAAGCTTTCGATGAACTCTGGATGTCAGCCGAGGAGCCGGACGGATCCCGTGAACTGCTGATGGAGATCATCGGAGCGGCCGAGTGACCAAAAGACTGGAGACCCAACGTGAACGACACCCAACTGCCGGAGGCAGTGTGGCGCAAGAGTAGCTACAGCGGCGAAGGCGGCAACGAGTGCGTCGAGGTGGCGATCCTCGGCGACGGTGCTGCCGTCCGTGACTCGAAGGACCCGCAGGGCGGGTACTTCACCGTGCCGGAAGCGGCCTATTCGGCGTTCCTGGCTGCCGTCAAGTAGCGAAGCACGGGCGAGCGCCGGGGCTGGCCGGTGCTCGCCCGCTTCGCCGGGTGAAGGAGGTTGGCGTTGAACGAAACCGTGTGGCGGAAGAGCAGCTACAGCGGCCAAGAGGGCAACGAGTGCGTCGAGGTGGCGCTCCTCGACGATGGCGCCGCCGTCCGTGACTCGAAAGACCCGCGCGGCGGCTTCTTCATCGTCTCGGAGGCCGCCTATTCGGCCTTCCTGGCCGAGATCGGCTGATCCCGGTCAGGCGGGCCAGCGCCGCGAACCCGTCGTCGGTGCCGGGCCAGTGGGCCCGCACGGCGTCGAGCCCGGCCCGCCGGACCACACCGCGCAGGACCGCCGTGACGATGATGGCGTCGTCGGCGTACCCGAGCACGGGAATGAAGTCCGGGACGAGGTCGACGGGCAGCGCGAGGTAGGCCAGCAGCAACCCGAGCCGTACCCGGACACCGCGGGGGAGCGTCAGGTCACCGGCGAGGCGCCGGACGAGCCGCAGGACGTCCGGCAGCAGCCGCAGCGCCTCCCGCAGCAGCCCGCCGCGCGGCCGCACCACCACCAGCGCCGCCACCAGGACCAGCCACGCCAGCAGCAGCGCCGCGCCGGCGCCGATGAGCAGGTCCCAGCCGCTCATCCGCCGGCACCGGGAACGTCGGCCCGCAGGGCGGCTTCTTCGAACGCGGCCAGTGCGGCGGCGGCCTCCTCGACCGCGTCACGGGCGTCCCGGCCGGCCGGAGCACCGAAGTAGTCGCGGGCGGCGATCTTGTCCAGCCAGCTGCGGAACCGCTGCAGGTCGGCCTCGGACTCCTCGACCTCGGCGTAGGTGGCGTTGCCGCGGGCCTGTTCGTCGGCGAGTTCCTTCCGCAGGTCCGGCAGCCGCTGGAGCACCTCGGCGTACTCGGCGTCCCGGGCCGCGTTGAGTTCGGCGATCACCGCCTGTTCGTCACCCGGGCCGGTGAACGCCATCGGCAGCACCCGGGCCGTGCCGCCCTGGTGGCGGACCCGGTCGGCCAGCCGGCGGATCTCGCGCACGACCGGCGGCCGGGCGGGCAGCAGGCACACGGACTGCTGCAGGTAGAGGGCACCGAGCGAACGGAGTTTCCGCCACACCTGCACCCGCAGGGAGTCCGGCGCGCCCGCGGTCGACACGCTGATCACCAGCCAGCCCTGTTCGGGAGTCACGTGCGGATGTTACACCCGTAACATCGTCGCCGGGTCCGGTGATCGAGGGGTTGAACGGCTCGGCGGCTGGGCAGTAGGTCAGCTGCCGGGCTGTCCCGGCATCGGCGTCGCGGCTTTCCCGCCGTGCCGCCGCGGTTGAGACCACCAGCCGCCGACCGGATCCGAGCTGCCTCCGCGGGCAGCCGGCTGTACGGGAGGCGCCGGCGGTCCGCGCGGCTTCCCGTCTCGACGAGGAGGCACCGATGCTCGCGACGCCCGGCCAGGTCGAGGTATCCCACTTTCTCCCGGTGCGCACGCGCGTCACCGTCGCCGCCACGGCCGGGCACACCACCGTCACCGTGACCGGCGACTTCGACCTGGCGGTCACGGCGTCGCTGCACGAACAGCTGGAGGCGGAACTGCGCCGGACACCGGCGGCCCTGGTCCTGGACCTGGCCGGGGTGACGTTCTGTTCCGCCGGGGCGCTGGCGGTGCTGCTCGACGTCGTCACCACCGCCCACGCCCGCGGCATCCCGTGCGCGATCGTCGCCACCGGCCGCGCGGTGCTGCGCCCGGTCCGGGTGCTGCAGCTCGACCGCGTCCTGCCCCTGCACCGCGACCGCGCCGAAGCCGAGGACTGGCTCTCGTTGGTGCGCCGGCTGCGCTGATCCCGGGCGCCGCCGGTCAGCGGGTCAGGAAGCCGCCGTCCACGAACAGGTCGTGGCCGTTCACCCCGCCGTTGCGGAGCAGGAAGTCGGCCGCGTCGGCGATCTCGTCCATCGTGACCAGGCGCCCGATCGGCGTGCGCTCGGCCTGCTGCCCCAGGTCGGCGTCGCGCCACCGGGGGCTGTCGCCGACCAGTCCCGGGTGCAGGGCGTTGACCCGGTGCGGCGCGAGCTCGATCGCCAGGGTCTTCACCAGGCCGGTGACGGCGCTGTTGAAGGTGGTGATCACGGTCGAGCCCGGGTAGGGCCGTTCCTTGGCCAGTCCGCCGAAGAGGACGACCGACGCCTCCGGCGTGAAGTGCGCGCTCAGCACCCGGACGGCTTCGGTGTAGCCGACCAGCTTGGTCGTCACCGCGGTGACCGCCGCGGCGACGTCGAAGTCCCGCAGCGTGTTCGGGCGCTGGTGGCTGGCGGTGATCACCAGGTGGTCCAGCGGCGGCACGCCCGCGGCCGACGCGGCGATCGTCTCCGGGCGCGCGAGGTCCAGGCCGAGCCCGGTGGCGGCCGGGCCGATCTCCTTCGCGACCGCTTCGGCGCGGGCCGCGTCGCGGCCGGCGATCACCACCGTGCCGCCGCGGTCCGCGTGGCGCTGGGCGATGAAGCGGCCGAGCCCGTCGGTGCCGCCGATGATCATCGTGGTGCTCATGGCTCTCTCCGTCCTGTTGACCACTTGGTCATTAACGAGCATAGGGCCCTTGCTGACCACTTGGTAAATTGACCCGCATGACCCGACGCCCGCACCGCCGTGACCCGGAAGGGCACCGCCAGGCCATCCTCGACGCCGCCCGCAGCAGCTTCGGCGAACGCGGGTTCGCCCGGGCGACCGTGCGGGACATCGCGTCGCGCGCCGGCGTCACCCACGGTCTGGTCCTGCGGCAGTTCGGCTCGAAGGAACAGCTGTTCCTGGCCGCCGTGCCGGGGCACCGCGAGCTCGACGCGGTGATCGGCGGCGACCCGGGCACGCTGCCCGAGCGCGTCGCGCGGGCCTACGTGGAGCGGATGGAGACCGGCGCGGCCACCGACCCGCTCGTGGTCCTGCTGCGCAGCATCGCCTCGGACCAGCAGGCGGCGGCGAAGCTGTACAGCGCGATGGAGGAGAGCAGCATCCGCGCCTACCGCGAAGTCGTCGGCGGGGAGGACGTCGCCGTCCGCGTCGCGATGCTCGGGGCGCAGCTCATCGGCGTGACGGTCAACCGGTACATCGCCCGGACCGGGCCCCTGGCCGAGCTGCCCGCCGCCGCGCTCACCGAGCGGCTGACCCGCGTCCTGCGGCACATCCTCTTCGAGTCTTGAAACGTCATAATCAGTTATTGACGGACTGGATGGGCGAGTAGTAGCGTCGGCGCGCCGCAGGTTTGAAACCTTTTAATCCCGGAGGTGCGCGCATGCGAGTCGCCGTGCTCGTCACCTGCATCAACGACGCGCTGTTCCCGGACACGGGCAAGGCGGTGTTCCGGCTGCTGCGCCGCCTCGGCGTGGACGCGGACTTCCCGGCGGCGCAGACCTGCTGCGGCCAGCCGATGATCAACACCGGCTACCTCGACGAGGCCGTCCCGGTGGTCCGCGCGTTCACCCGGGCGTTCGCCGGCTACGACTACGTCGTGACGCCGTCGGGCTCGTGCGCGGGGTCGGCGCGGCACCAGCACGGCCTCGTCGCGCGGCGCGCGGGCGACCCGCAGCCGGCCGGCACCGGGCCGAAAGTGCTGGAGCTGAGCGAATTCCTCGTCGACGTGCTCGGCGTGACCGACGTCGGCGCCGCGTTCCCGCACCGCGTCACCTACCACCCGACCTGCCACTCGCTGCGCCTGCTCGGCGTCGGCGACAAACCGCTGCGGCTGCTGCGCGCGGTCCGCGGGATCGACCTCGCCGAGCTGCCCGCCGCGGACGAATGCTGCGGCTTCGGCGGCACCTTCGCCGTGAAGAACGCCGAGACGTCCACCGCGATGGGCGCGGACAAGGCCCGGCACGTTCGCGAAACCGGGGCCGAAGTGCTCGTCGCGGGCGACAACTCCTGCCTGCTGCACATCGGCGGGCTGCTGTCGCGGCAGCGGTCCGGCGTCCGCGTGCTGCACCTGGCCGACGTGCTGGCCTCGACCGGGGAGGACGCGTGACATTCCTCGGCATGCCGCCGTTCCCGGCGGCCGCCCGGACAGCACTGGCCGACACCCAGCTGCGGCGCAACCTCGCCCACGCCACCGGCACGATCCGCGCCAAGCGCGCGGCCGTCGTCGCCGAGGTCGCCGAATGGGAGGAGCTGCGCCTGGCGGGCGCGGCGATCAAGGACAACACCCTGCGCCGCCTCGACGAGCACCTGCTGACCCTCGAAGCGGCGTTGCAGGCCAGGGGCGTGACCGTGCACTGGGCGCGCGACGCCCGGGAAGCCTGCGACGTCGTCGCCGGCATCGCCCGCGACCACGGCGTCGACGAGGTCGTCAAGGTGAAGTCGATGGCGACGCAGGAGATCGGGCTCAACGAGGCCCTCGCCGAGCACGGCGTCACCGCCTGGGAAACCGACCTCGCCGAGCTCGTCGTGCAGCTCGGCGACGACCTGCCCAGCCACATCCTGGTCCCGGCGATCCACCGCAACCGCGCGGAGATCCGCGAGATCTTCCGCCGTGGGATGGCCGGGGCGCCCGCGGACCTGACCGACGACCCGGCCGAGCTGGCCGGCGCGGCGCGGGAGCACCTGCGCGAGAAGTTCCTGCGCGCGAGGATGGCCGTCTCCGGCGCGAACTTCGCCGTCGCCGAGAGCGGCACCCTGGTGGTCGTCGAGTCCGAGGGCAACGGCCGGATGTGCCTGACCCTGCCCGAGGTGCTGGTTTCGGTGGTGGGGATCGAAAAGGTCGTGCCGGAGTGGGCCGACCTCGACGTGTTCCTGCAGCTCCTGCCGCGGTCGAGCACGGGGGAGCGGATGAACCCGTACACCTCGGCGTGGTCGGGCGTGACCCCGGGCGACGGGCCGCAGGAAATGCACGTGGTGCTGCTGGACAACGGCCGCACGCGCGCGCTCGCCGACGAGGTCGGCCGGCAGGCGCTGCGCTGCATCCGCTGCTCGGCGTGCCTGAACGTCTGCCCGGTCTACGAGCGGACCGGCGGGCACGCCTACGGCTCGGTCTACCCGGGCCCGATCGGCGCGATCCTCAACCCGCTGCTCAAGGGTGTCGGCACCGACGAGCAGACCGACTCGCTGCCGTACGCGTCCAGCCTGTGCGGCGCCTGCTTCGAGGCGTGCCCGGTGCGCATCGACATCCCCGAAGTCCTGGTGCACCTGCGCTCCCGGGTGGTCGACGCCCACCGCGGCGGAACCCCGGAACCCGAAGCGGTGGCGATGAAAACGGCGTCCTGGCTCCTCTCGGACGCCCGGCGGCTGGAGTTCGCCGAACGCGGCCTGGGCCTCGCGAACCGGGTGTTGACCCGCTTCGGCCGCCGGCTGCTCCCGGGCGGCCGCCGGGCCCTGTCCCGCCTGCCGTGGCCGGGTTCCCGGTGGACGGACACCCGCGACCTGCCCGCCCCACCGCGCGAATCGTTCCGGGCCTGGTGGCGCCGGTGACGGCCCGCGAGGAAATCCTGGCGGCGGTCCGTGGCGCGCTGCGGACCGCGGACCGGACCGAAGCAGCGGTCCCGCGCGGCTACCGCACGGTCGCGGCGGCGGACGTCGTCGAGCTCTTCGCCGCACGGGTGGCCGACTACCGCGCGAGTCTCACCCGCTGCGGTCCCGCCGAGCTCCCGGCCGCCATCCGCACGGCGCTGGGACCGGCGCGGAAAGTCCTGGTGCCACCGGGATTCCCGGTGGACGTCGAGAGCGTGCCACCGGACACGGCACTGACGGAGGTCGACGCTGTGGTCACCACGGCGACCCTGGGCATCGCCACGACCGGCACGATCGTCCTGGACCACGGCCCCGGCCAGGGCCGGCGGGCCCTCAGCCTGGTGCCGGACGTGCACGTGTGCGTCCTGCGGGCGGACCGGATCGTGCCGGGGGTGCCGCAGGCGGTGGCCGCACTGGACCCGGCCCGCCCGCAGACGTGGATCAGCGGCCCGAGCGCGACGAGCGACATCGAGCTGACCCGGGTGGAAGGCGTGCACGGGCCGCGGACCCTGCACGTCATCGTCGTAACGGAGCCTTAGACGCCGACCAGGTCCGCCAGCGCAGCCCGCACCGCCTTGGCCTCCGGCGCCTTCAGCTCCTCGAACACGGCCAAGGCCTCCCGCAGCCGGGCGACGCCGTCGGCGACGTGCGCGGCCCGCACCGAGCATCGCCCGAGGCCTTCGAGCGCTCGTCCCTCCTGCAGGCGGATCCCGATGGCTCTCGACTGGTCGAGCGCCTGACGGTAGAACTCGACGGCGTCGCCCGCTTCGGGCCAGGCCAGGGCGAGGCCGCCGAGGTTGTTGAGGTTCTCGGCCTGCCACGCCCGGTCGTCGCCGAACAGGTCCTGAGCGCGCTTGAGGTACATCAGCGAAAGCCGGAAGTTGCCGCCCGCGTGGTGGAGCCGGCCGAGGTTGTTCAGGGCGACCGCTTCGCGGGTCCGGCTGTCCAGGCGGCTGTAGATGATCTGGGCGCTGCTGTAGCAGCTGTCGGCCATCCCGTAGTTGCCGAGCTCGAAGTGCATCCGGCCGAGGTTGTTCAGCGCCCGGGCCTCGGTGTACCGGTCGCCCAGCTCGCGGGACAGGGAAAGCACCTGGTCGAAGACGCCGATCGCCGTCGCGTAGTCCCCGCAGACGCCGTAGGTGCAGCCGATGCAGAGCAGGCTCAACGCTTCGCCGAGCCGGTTGCCGAGCCCGACGTACAGCGCAAGAGCCCGTTCACCGTCGGCCCGGGCGGCGTCGTGCCGTCCGAGCCGGAACTGCACGCTCGCGAGGCTGCCCAGCGCGCCCGCGACGCCGAACGGGTTCTCCAGCTCTTCGTACAGCGCGCGGGCGCGGGTGAGGTACTCGATCGCTGCCGGGTACTCGCAGAGCTCCATCCGGGCGAAGCCGATTTCGGTCAGCACGGCGGCTTCGCCGAGCCGGTCGCCGGAGCCGGCGTACAGGTCCCGGGCCCGGATCAGGTCTTCGAGCGCCGCGGGGTGGTCCCCGAGCAGGCTCTGCACCCGGCCCAGATCCGCCCGGGTCGCCGCTTCGTCCGTGCGGTTGCCCGCCGCCTGTTCCGCGGCCAGCACGGCCTGGTCGAGCCGGTGGGCGTCGTGCCAGAACCCGTGCTGCTCGAGGTAGGGGTGCAGCGCCACCGCGAGTTCCGCGGCCCGGTGGAGGTGGTCGTGGACCGCCGCGTAGGTGATGCAGGCCCCGAGGTTGGCGCGTTCCGCGCTCAGCCAGGCGATCGCCTCGTCCTCCCGCGCGAATTCGTGGGCTCCGGCCGGCGGCTCGGCGGCGATTTCCGGGCGCGGGCCCCGGGTGGCGACGAACCGGGTCGCCGACCGGACGGCGTGCAGGTAGTAGTCGAGCAGGCGCTCGAAGGCCTTGTCGTCACCGTCTTCGCTGCCCAGGGTCAAGCTGTAGGCCCGGGTCAGGTCGTGCAGGCGGTAGCGGCCCGGGGCCACTTCCTCCAGCAGGTGGTTGAGGTACAGCGCGTCGAGGTGTTCGCAGGTCGGTTCCGGGTCTTCGCCGTCCAGCGCCGCGGCCGCGCACGTCTCGATCTGGGCGCCGGGGTGCAGGCCGAGGCGGCGGAAGAGCCGCTTCTCGTCCGGGCTCAGGTCCCGGTAGGAGAGGTCGAAGGCCGCGGCCACGGTGCGGTTGCCCGCGCGGAGCATCGTGATCCGGTTGCGGGAGCGCCGGAGGTCGGCGGCCAGCCGCTCGGGCGTCCAGCAGGGGTGGTTGCGCAGCCGGCCGGCCGTGAGCGTGATGGCCAGCGGCAGGTACCCGCACATCGCCATCAGCTCGGCCACGGCGCGGGGATCGTGCCGGTGCGCGCCGGTGTAGCGCCGGAACATCGCGGCTGCGTCCGGTGGCGGCAGGGTCTGCAACGAGACCGGGCCGGCGTCGGCCACGGACTCGATCCGGCGCCGGCTGGTGACCAGCACGAGGCTGCCGGGGCTGCCCGGCAGCAGCGGCCGGACCTGCTCGTCGCCGACGGCGTCGTCGAGCAGCAGCAGGATCTTCCGCCCGGTCACCTTCTCCCGCCACAGCCGGGCGCGGTCGTCCAGGCCGGCGGGAATGGCGATCGCCGGGACGCCCCACAGGAGCAGCAGCGAAGCCAGGGCGTCACCGGGATCCACCGGTGCCTGCCCGGGACTGTGGCCGTGCAGTTCGAGGAAGACCTGGCCGTCGGGGAAGCAGCCGGCGAGCTGGTGGGCGGCGCGGACCGCGAACGTCGTCTTCCCGATGCCCGGCATGCCGTCGACGACGTGGACCGCCACCCCCAGCGTGCCCTGCCCCGCGGCGGTGGACACCGTCGCCGTGAGCTCGGCCAGTTCGCGATCGCGGCCGGTGAAGGCCGGGAGGTCGCGGGGGAGCGTGGAACGGCCGGTCATCGACGCCGGGAAGGACACCGCCTCCGGCCGTGGTGGCGGTGGCGGCGGTTCCGGTTCCGCCGGCACGGCTTCTTCGGTGCCCGGCGGGTACGGGTGGTCCGGCAGGCTGATCCAGCCGACGGTGACCGTTTCCTTCACGGCCACGTGCACGGGCCGGAACGTCGAGGAGTCCACGACCGTGCTGCTGCGGACGACTTCGTCGAAGAACCACGTCGACGTGATCAGCGCGAGCGCTCCCGGCGATTCCGCCAGCGCGATCTTGAGCTGTGGCGCCTCGATCAGGCGAAATGTCTGGTTTATTGCGGGCCCGGTCGCGCCTTGGTCGTCGTAGGCGACTTCTCCCGCGTGCAGCGCCATTCTCAGCCGGATCTGCTCTTCCGCCCGGTGCGTCTCATTGTGCCGGTGCAGTTCCCGCGCGAGGGAAACCGAAAGCACCTCGACAAAAGGTCCTTTGAGGACCTGCGCGGGCACGAGCACGAGCGTTCCGTCGCCCGTGCTTTCGTGCTTGCAGTCGAACCACGGCACCCCCGCATCCTTGAACGCGCGCCGCAACGCGTGGTCGAGACCTTGCCGGACCACCAGCCGGTGTGGCGTGGTCCTGCCCTGATGACCGTAACCTTCGATATCCACCGCGAGTATCGTGCGGTGGACGACCAGTCGTGAGTGCTCCATTTCCCCTCACACGCACTTGCCCCTGATTCGAGGGTATGGACGGGCGCGCCGGGGCGGCAATCCTGCGGTCGGCGAACGGTGCCTTGGAGCGGATGAATGGTCTGGCGGGCAAAAGTGGACATTACCGGGGACGCAATTCGCGGCGAACGCCGTTCAGCCGGCGAGCGCCTGGCTGATCTGCCGGGTGGTCTGCTCGGCGACGCGCGGATTGACGGCGGCGTAGCGGACATAGGCGTTCAGCCCGGTGGCCAGCGCCCAGCCGCGGCCGCGGGTCCAGGTGGCGTCGTCCACGCCGAGCGCGGCGCGGAACGTGGCGCGCGTTCCGGGCGACATGAGCGTGAAGGCGATGATCAGGTCACCCGCCGGATCGCCGAAACCGAGCTCCCCGAAGTCGATGACGGCACTGAGCCTGCCACTCCTCGTCAGCAGGTTGCCGGTGTGGAAATCGCCGTGGAACCACACCGGCGGCCGGTCCCAGCCGGGAGCGGCGAGGGCGGCGTCCCACAGTCCGGTCATCGCCGCGGAGCCGAAAGTGTGGCCCACCTTCGCGATGGCGGCCCGCGTCGCGGCGTCCCGGGCGGCCAGCGGGCGCCCGCCGAGATCCCCGGCCGGGTCGGCGTCGAACCGGTGCAGCGCGGCCAGGAACCCGGCCAGCACACCGGCGGCCTCGTGCGAGCCGGACAGGGCGTCGAACGAGGCCACTTCGCCGTCCAGCCAGCGCGACACGGACCACGGCCACGGATAGCCGAAGGCGGCTTCGCCCACCGCCACGGGTTCGGGCACGGCGAGCGGCAGGTGCGGCGCGAGCCGGTGCAGCCACTCGGCTTCCTTGGCGGCCTGGCCGATGGCGCCGTCGTGCCGGGGCAGCCGCACGGAGAGGTGTTCGCCCAGCCGGAAGATGACGTGATCGGACCCGGCCGGTTCGTGCCGGCGCAGCGGCAGACCGGCCCAGCGCGGGAACTGCGTGCCGACGAGCCGCCTCGCCAGTGCGGCATCGATCGCCGGGCTGGTTCCGAGGGTCAAGGCGGCTCCCGCCGGTCGACGTGATCAAGGGCCTGGAGGGTGCCACGGCGGCCGCTGGGCGGACAACTCGTTTTGGCGGAATTCGCCGCGGAATTCATTTCGGGCCGGTATTCGCCGAACGGCTCTCCGGCGGGAACGGGGGAGGACTGAACCATTCGCGGATGCGGAAACCGCTGGCCGAACCGCGGCCGCACCGGCACGATGCGTCCATGCACCACGTTCCCACCCTGGCGGAGCTGATCCCGCGCTATGTCACACCGGGCCGGCGTTACCTCCGGCTCGGCGGCGGGCTGGTGCGGCCCGAGGTCACCGACCGCGCCGCGTTCCTGCGGGAGCTGGCCGAGGCGGCCGCGCGGATCACCGACACGGAACTCGGGGTACTCCTGGACGACGGTGGATGGCGTGAACGCAAGACCGCCGCGTGGTTCGTCGCCGTGACCGGCCGGGCCCGGTTCCGCGGCAACCTCGGCGACCTCCTCCTAGCCAGCGAAGGGCCATACGCCGGCCGGGCGTACTGCGTCGCCCTGACCAGCCTCGGCACCGAAGCCGACGCGGCCCACCTCATCGCCTACCTCGACCGCTATCTGCTCCGGCCGGACCTGGACTACGACCAGGCCGAGGCCCTGGGCGCCCTCCTGTGCCTCGACGAGGCCCTCGGTACCGGCCACGCGGCCCGCTTCGTCGAACCCGACGGTCTCTGGTGGCAGTTCTGCGCCGCACTACCCGTCGGCGCCGTGGTGCCGCCACCGCAGGAGGCGCAGCGGTTCATCGGCCGGATGTGCGCGCTCGCCGGGGAAAGCGCGCTCTGGCTCACCTGATGAGTCAGCGCCGGATCCCCGCGACCAGGTTTTCCCAGTTCCGGTAGGCGATCCGCGCTCGGTCGGCGTCGCTGATCGGCGCAGTCGCCACGAACCGCCGCGCGGAACCGCCGTGCTCGCGGTTGAACGGGTGGTCCGAGGCGTACATGATCCGGTCCGCGCCCACGGTCTCCAGGGTCCACCGCAGGTACCGGTGGCTGGCGATGCCGCCCGGGGTGATGAACACGTTGGTGCGGAAGTACTCCGCGATCGGCCGCTCGAGCCGGGTCACGGCGTCCAAAGCCGCCACGCGGTCGAGGTAGAACAGCACGACTTCGCCCCAGTGCCCGAGGATCAGCTGCAGCCCCGGGAACCGGTCGAAGACCCCGGCGACGATCAGGCGGAGCGCGGTCAGCCCGGCGTCGTAGTGCCAGCCGAACGTCCCGGTGGCCAGCAGCTCGTCCACCGGGCCGCCGAAGCGCCGGTAGTAGGCCTCGGTGACCGCCGGGAGCGGCACGCTCGGGTGCAGGTACACCGGGGCCCGCAGGTCCTCGGCGGCCTCGAAGATGTCCCAGAAGCGGGGGTCGTCGAGGGCCTGGCCGCGGGAGTTCGCGTTCACCAGCGCCCCGTCGAACCCGAGGTCCGCGACGGCCCGCCGCAGCTCGTCGGCCGCCGCCGAGGGCGTGGACGTGGCGAGGGCCGCGAACCCCCGGAACCGCCCGGGGAAGCGGCCGACGGCGTCGGCGAGGACGTCGTTGGTGGGACGTTGCAGCGCAACGGCTTCGGCGGGATCGAGGTCCTGCAGGCCGGGAGTCGTGAGCGACAGCACGGCGGTGTCGATCCCGGCGTCGTCCATCGCGGCGACGCGGCCTGCGCCGAGGTCGAGCAACGCGCTGCTGGCGACGGCCCGGCCCATCATCGGCGCGGCGAGCGCGGGGTCGTGCCGCCGCCACGCCGCGACGACGTCGGCCGTGGCGAAGTGCTCCTCGAGCCCGTAGAGCCGGTCCTGCACGGGAAACCCCCTCGCTTGAATTTTCAAGTCAGAGGATAGCAGGCGTGAACTTTCAAGTCAGCTAGACTGCGGTGGTGACGGAACCCGGGCAGCCGTGGCTGACGGCCGACGAGCTGTCGGCGTGGCGCGGCTTCGTGCGGCTCGCCCAGCGCCTCCCGGCGGCCCTGGAAGCGCAGCTGCAGCGCGACGCGCGGCTGAGCTTCCTCGAGTACCACGTGCTCGCCCACCTGTCGGAGCAGCCCGGGCGCCGGGTACGGATGAGCGACCTGGCGGCTTTGGCGAACACGGAGCTGTCCCGGCTGTCCCACCTGGTCGGCCGCCTGGAGAAGCGCGGCTTCGCCTGCCGGGAAACGGATCCGGACAACGGCCGGTACACGCAGGCGATCCTCACGGACGCGGGTTTCGCGTACCTGGAGTCGGCCGCGCCCGGGCACGTCGAGCAGGTGCGGGACCTGTTCGCCGACGCCCTCACCGCGGCGGAGCTGCGCACGCTGCGCCGGATCGCGGACAAGGTGCTGACCCGCGTCGACGACCGAACCGGATAGCCGGCGCGATTTTCCGGTAAGCCGGGCAACCGCGGCGGCCTCCCCGGCGTGCTGGAGGCATGACGTCGTCGAGGTACCGATGAGACCTGGCGAGGGGATCGCCCTGCTGGCGTTCGGGGCTTCTGCCGTGATCATGCTGATCATCAGGTTCCGGTGGCCGGAGAAGTTCAGCGGTTTCGGCCGCGTCCCGCCGCCCGGCCCGGCCCACGCGGGACGGTTCGCTGCGCTGCGGGACGAGGACTACGACCTCGTCCTGCGGGGTGAAGTCCGGGTGAACCACCGGTACGTGACGTGGCCGCCGGCCAGCCTCCTGGTCAGCCGCGACCAGGCCGAGCTGCGCGTCAAGGGCGCGGAACCGATCCGGATCAGCCGTGCCGAAGTGACCGGCCTGTGGTGGGTGCGCTCCCCGTTCCGCCGCGGCCTCAAGTTCCGCACCGCGTCAGGCCGGCTGGACAAGGTGACCATCTGGCCCCGTGGACAGGCCGAGAGCCGGCTGGCCGAGCTCGGCTGGCACTGAAGCCCCACCGCCGTCACCCGGCGGAGTTGGGGGCGTAGTTGACGGTGATGTTCTTGAAGCCCAGCGACTGCAGCAGCCCGACGAGCATCGTCCGGGTGTTGCGTTCGGCGTCGGCCACCAGGGAGCTCTTCGCGGCCGCCGCCTGGATCTGCTTCTGGGCGAGCTCGTAGAGCGCCTGCTGCGAATTCGGGTTGCCGCTGAGGAACTCGTTGACGCGCGTGAACAACCCCTGCTGCTGGGCGTACACATGGGACTCGTGCACGTCCAGGGTCGCCGGCTCCAGCTGCGCGTGGCCCAGCGTGATGGTGGCGGACTGGCGGTCGTCGGACACCTGGACCGCGTCCCCCTTCAGCCGCGAGAAGTCCACAAAGGCGTTGTCCGTGCCGACGCCGATGAACATCGTGTCGCTGCCCACGAGGAAGCTGGGCAGCACCGAGCTGGTCGTGATGTCGACGACCACCTGGAACGACCCGCTGGCCGCCTCGTAGCGCGAGAGCTCGACGATCGACTGCAGCAGCACCGGACCTGAGTGCTCCTCCGTCTGCTGGGCGAACGGATTGCGCAATTGGGGTAACAGGTGTACCGCCGAAGCGACCAGCACCGCGGCGAGCAGAACGATCACTGAGACGGCCAACGCGACGAGCCGCTTGCCCCAAGCACCCATACCGGGAGTTATACCCAATTCGTCACCCGGCCAAGCGACGGCCGCGGCGGTACGGTGACCTCGCTCCGCTCTCTCCGACGACGAGGGGAACCGCCGTGCGCAAGTCCCTGTGGCTGTGGGTCGTGCTCGCCGTTTTCGTGATCCTGCTGCTGGCCATGATCTTCGGCGGCTACCGCAAGGGCACGAAGCTCGGAGCACCCGCGAACCACGAGCCGGTGGCGGCGTGGAGCGCCGGCCCGCCACGGCACGCCTGACCGGTGTCTGCGCGTTCACGGCTGCTGGCGGTGACCTTCGAGGCAGCCGACCCGGCGGAACCGGCCCGCTTCTGGGCCGGACTGCTCGGCCGGGAGGTCATCGAGGACACCGGCGGTCTGCTGCTCCCGGGCGGGGACGCCCAGCTCGGCCTGCGGTTCGCCCCGGGCCGCACCGGCGCGAACCGGATGCACCTGCACCTGACCAGCACCGACCTGGACGACCAGCGGCGCACGGTGGCCACGGCGATCCGGCTCGGCGGCCGCCACCTCGACGTCGGGCAGCGACCCGGGGAGGCGCACGTCGTCCTGGCCGACCCGGCAGGCTACGAGTTCTGCGTGATCGAGCCCGGCAACGGCTACCTCGCCGGGTGCGGCCCGCTGGGCGAGCTCACCTGTGCCGGCACCCGGCAGGTGGGCCTGTTCTGGCGCAGGGCGCTGGGCTGGCCGCTGGTGTGGGACCGGGGCGAGCAGACCGCGATCCAGTCACCGCGCGGCGGCACGAAACTCGCCTGGGACGCCTGGGACAACGCGCCCGAAGCATCGAACCACCAGCGCTTCGAGCTCCTCCCGGAGGACGGCGACCAGCAGACGGCGGTCGACACACTGCTCTCCCTCGGCGCCACCCGGCTCGACGCCCGCACCGGCGGCACCGTCGTCCTGGCGGATCCGGACGGCACCGAGTTCTGCGTGCGGCCGGGCCGGTAGCCTGTGCTCAGGGGGCGGAATGGCGGTTCAAACGCAGGACCAAGGCGCGCTGAAGGACATGTTCACCGTCCTGGCGGGCCTGGGCACCCGGCTCGCCGACGCCTTCGCCGCCGGTTACGCCGAGCTGCTGGAACTGCCGGCCGGCCCGCCCCTCGGCCGCCCCGCCACCCGCGATGACGTCGCCGAGTTCCGTGCCGCGTGCCGGCGGGAACTCGCGGCCACGACTCGCGCGCTGGACGCCGAGCTGGCTCGCACGAGCCTGATGGAAAGCCTGTGGCTGGCCATCCTCTTCGGCCAGGGAGACGACAGCGGCAGGCTGGGCACGCCCAACGTGTTCACCCACGAGATGGAGTTCCTGGCCTCCTGCCTGTCACGGGTCATCTCGCCGAGCCTGTTCAGCCGCGACAGCCTGGAAAGCGCCCTGCGGGCCCTCGCCCTGGCGCGGCGGCACGAAGTCTTGGACGGCCAGCTGACCCTGACCGGTGCCTGGATGGACGGCGGTGTCACCCCGGTCGAGCGGTGGGAAGCGCACGACCAGCTCGGCTGGTCGTGGCGGTCCGGGCACGGGGCGTTCCCGACCCGGTACGACTGGGCGTACTCGCTGCGCCTGGCTCAGCGGATCCGCGAGCGGGGCGGCGACCACCCGGATCTCGGCATCCTGTTTTCGATCCACCAAGCCGTGATGACCCACTGGTCGGACGTGCTGCGGGAATTCCGCGCCACGGTCACCGATCCCGCGCTGCGCACGGTGCTGCGCGAACGGACCCTGCTGCACCTGCCGGGCGAGCTCAGCCTGTCCGAGCAGGTGCTGGACGATCTGGCGCGGGCCGGCGCCAGGCTCCTGCTGGAGTGGCCGTCCGTAGACGGCACCTTGCCGGAACGGCAGCGACGAGAGGCGTCGCAATGGCGCCGGCTGCTCACCGCCGATCCCGCGACGCTGGGCCGCAACACCACCCGCAGCCACGTTTTCGCGTCGCCGCTGGCCGCCACCCCGCTGGTCGAGGCCGGGGACGTCGTGCTGTACAGCCTGCCGCACCTGGTCAGCACCGACCTTTCGCAGCTGGTCGAACGGGTCTTCTCCCGGCTGCCCAACCTGCCCTACTACCGCGCCCGGGGCGAGGTGGTGGAGGAGGCGGCGCTGGAGCACCTGGCCGGCGTGTTCCCCGGCGCCCGGGTGGTGCGCGGGGGCAAGTACCGCGGCACCCGCCCCGGCGAGCTGATCGAAGTGGACGGCGTCCTCGCGTGGGAAGACGTGGTACTGGTGCTGGAGGGCAAAGGCGGGTACCTCAGCACCCGGTCCCGGCTCGGCGACCCGGCGGCGGCCGGCACCGAGCTGCGGCGGACCGTCGGCGACGGCTTCTTCCAGATCACGCGCCTGATCCGGGCGCTGGACCGGGACGGCCACGTCACGCTGACCGGCCCCGGCGAACCGCTGACCCTGCACCGCGCGGCGATCCGCCGGATCTACGCCGTCGTGCCGACCGCGGACACCTTCGACCCGCTGTCGACCCTGCTCGATCTGCTGCGGCAGCAGGACATCCTCCCGGCCGGGGCGGTTCCGGCGATCCTGGCCGTGCCGGAACTGCACCTGCTCACCGAACTCCTGCCCACCCCGGCGGAGTTGCTGGCCTACCTCGAATACCGGGAGGAGGTTCTGGCCATGCCGCAGATACGGACCGGCGGCGAGCTGGAACTGCTGGCCGCGTTCTCGGCGACCATCGACATCGTCGGCACGTTCCGCGAGCTGGACGCGCCCCGCGTGGCGCTCAGCACCGACCACCAGGAGAAGTACCTCGACCCGTGGCTGCAGGACTCCTTCCACGCCTGGGTCAACGGTCTCCCGCCGGTCCCGCCGCCGCGGCGGAACGCCGAGGAGCACCGCGCGAAGATCGAACGGTTCCTGGCCGTCACCCACGACGCGGCGTCGGCCACCGTCCTCCACCAGCTCACCGGCGCTCAGCTCCGCACGGCCGAACTCCACGCCGAACGCGTGCCACGCCTGCGCCGACGCACGCTTTCCCCGGTGCTGGCGGGTGATCTCGCCATCGTCGTGGCCCATCCGGACGACCCGATCGACACGGTGCGCGCCGCGCGACCGGTGTGCGAACTGCGTGCGCGCAGCCGGTGGATCGTCTACCTGACCCCGGGGGTGGACGGAGCGGAGTTCCGGTACGCCGAGCGCGGCGGTGCGCACGTCTTCGGAGAGGACCGGAGTACCGCACTGGCCGAGCCCTCCCGCCTCGGCGCGGTGACGGACTGGTTCGACCGGACCGCGGCGCGGCGGCACAGCGCACACCGGCCGGTCACCACGGCCGACCGGGAACACATCGACGCACTGGTGCGGGCCGGAGTACCGGAAACCTTGGCGCTGGGCCTCACCCGGCTGAGCCTGACCACGGCCGTCCTCGACGTGGCGGACCGCGACCCCGGAATCGGCCTCACCCAGGCGGCCGACTTCTACCTGACCCACGTCCGCCGGGCCGCCGAGGACCTGGAGGTGGCCACGGCCGACCTGGCCCTCGGCACGGCCGCCGCGTGCGAAATACTGCAGCTGGTGATCAGCGGCCGGATCCGCGCGGAAGACGCGGCCGCGCTGACCCGGCAGGCGGTTCACCACCCGGAGACCCCGCCGGAAGAGCTGGCGCGGTCGGCGAGCCTGCTCACCGACCGGGATGACGCTCGCCTGGCCGAGGCGGTCCAGGCCGCGCTGAGCGCGCTGGACCTGACACCGGACCAGGTCCGGCGCAGCCAGGGAAAGCAGCGCCGCCGGACCCGCGACCGGCTGCTCGGGACGATTCGCCGCAACCACCCGTCCCTCAACCCGCGGGCCGTCGCCACCGAGGTCGAAGCCTTGTGGGAGTAGGGCGCGACGCGGGTGTCAGTGGCCGTGTCAGCGCGGTGGCCGTCCGGTGTCAGGACGGGAGGCGATCGTGGTTCCCGTGATCAGGTCATCGATCGCGGACGCAGCCACCGGCTGCGTCACCACGCCCGAGTTTTCGGAGAACACGATGCAGAAGTCCGCCACCCCCGTTCCCACCGCCGAGGACCGTCCCGAACTGCGGCAGGCCCTCCAGGCGTTCGTCGACGCCGGATTCGCTGCCGCGCAGATCCGCGTGCACGACGAGCACGGCGACTGGGCCGGCACCGCCGGAGTCAGCGAGCTGGGCACCACCACCGAGCCACCGGCCGACGGGCAG
>NZ_JNYY01000024.1 GCF_000716785.1 Amycolatopsis vancoresmycina | reverse complement strand
CTGCCCGTCGGCCGGTGGCTCGGTGGTGGTGCCCAGCTCGCTGACTCCGGCGGTGCCGGCCCAGTCGCCGTGCTCGTCGTGCACGCGGATCTGCGCGGCGGCGAATCCGGCGTCGACGAACGCCTGGAGGGCCTGCTGCAGTTCGGGACGGGCGGGGGTGGCGGACTTCTGCATCGTGTTCTCCGGAATCTCGGGTGTGGTGACGCAGCCGGTGGCTGCGTCCGCGATCGATGACCTGATCACGGGAACCACGATCGCCTCCCGTCCTGACACCGAACGGCCACCGCGCTGACACCGCCCCTGACACGACGACCCTCGACCGGCCGAACCCGGACCGGCCGCCGTTCGGCGCTTTACAGCCCTGGCGAACGTGCCTACCGTGCGCTCGCACCCATGCGGCCGGTCGGTGCCGACCACGGCTCAAGGAGGTCAGGTGTTCCGCAACCACAGACGCAGTACCCGCGCCACCGTCACGGTGCTCGCGGCCGCGGCCTTGCTCGCGGTTCCCGCGTTCACCGCCAGCAGCAGTGCGGCAATCGACCTGGGCGTCGCGCCCTGGCTGGACACCCACCGGCCGGTGCCGGCGCGGGTGGACGCGCTGCTGCGCGCCATGACGTTGCCCGAGAAGGTCGGCCAGATGGACCAGCAGCTGGTCACCACGCTGACCGACCCGAACGGCACCACGTGCGGCAACAACGGGTTCAACCTGCCCAACCCCGACTGCATGCGCAAGATCCTGGTCGACGCCAACGTCGGCTCGATCCTCGCCGGCGGTACCGAGAACCCGGTCGACACCACCGGCAAGGGCGGCGTGGGCAACACCGGTTACGACTGGGCCACCGAGTACAACACCATCCAGCAGTTCGCGATCAAGAACTCCCGCCTGCACCTGCCCGTGGTGTTCGGCGTCGACGCGGTGCACGGCTTCGGGCACCCGTGGCAGGCGCCGCTGTTCCCGCAGTCGATCGGCATGGGCGCCACCTGGGACCCCGCGCTCGCCCAGGCCGGCGGCAAGGCGACCGCGGACGCCCTGCGCGCCACCGGCTGGACGTGGGACTTCGCCCCGGTCCAGGACATCGCGCGCGACAACCGGTGGGGCCGCACCTACGAAACCTGGGCCGAGCAACCGGTCCTGGCGGCCGCGATGGGGGCCGCGAACATCAAGGGCATGCAGGCGCCCGGCAAGCGCGGTGAGCTCAACGTCAGCGCGACGGTCAAGCACTTCGCCGGCTACTCGCAGTCGGTCAACGGCCACGACCGGACCGAGGCGCTGCTCCCGATGAACTACCTCCAGACGACGATCCTGCCGTCGTACGCGGCCGGGATCGACGCGGGCGCCGGGACGGTGATGGTCAACTCGGGTTCGATCAACGGCGTTCCCGCCACCTCGTCGCACTACCTGCTGACCGACGTCCTGCGCGACCAGCTGCACTTCCCGGGCGTCGTGATCAGCGACTACCAGGACGTCACCGCACTGCAGACCGCGTACCACATCGCGGCGGATCTCCCGGGTGCCATCGCCGCCGCCGTGAACGCGGGCGTCGACATGAGCATGCAGGTCTCCGACCCGGCCGGGTGGCAGGCCGCGATTCTGCAGGCCGTCGGCACGGGCAAGATCTCGCACGCGCGGATCGACCAGGCGGTGCGCCGCATCCTGACGCTGAAGTTCCAGCTCGGCCTGTTCGACCAGCCGTGCGTGGCCGACCCGGCGAAACCGTGCGTCGACGCGAACGCCGCCGACGCCGCCGTCACCGCCAGCCGCGACCAGACGCTGAAGGCCGCGCGGGAGTCGATCACCTTGCTGCGCAACGAAAACAACGCGCTGCCGGTGCCGGCCGGGGCGAAGGTCGTGGTGACCGGCCCGAGTGCGGACTCGATGACCAACCAGCTCGGCGGCTGGAGCGTGAGCTGGCAGGGCGTGGCGGGTGCCGGGCACGTGTGCTGCATGGGCCCCGACAACCAGATCCCGCCGGGAACCACCGTGCTGAACGGGATCCGGGCCGCGGACCCGGCCGCGGTCTACGCGCCGGACCAGGCCAGCGCCGTCGCGGCGGCCGCGAGCACCAGTGCCTATGTCGCGGTGGTGGGGGAGAAGGCTTACGCCGAAGGGCTGGGCGACAACCCGGCTCCGGCTTTGGCCCCCGACCAGCAGGCTCTCATCGCGGCGCTGGAGGCGACCGGCAAGCCGGTGATCGTCGTGGTCGTCGCGGGCCGGCCGGTCGGGCTGGGCCCGGCGGAGAAGGCGAACGCGGTGCTGATGGCCTACCAGGGCAGCACCGAAGCCGGCACGGCGGTGGCGGATGTGTTGTTCGGCAAGACGAACCCGGCGGGCAAGCTGCCGATCAGCTGGCCGTCCGACGCGCCGGCCGTCGGCGCCGACTTCGCCGGCACGGCCCCGTCCCCGCTCGGCGACCAGCCGAAGTTCTTCGACCAGCTGCCCAGCACCGCCTCCGGGGCGGGCAACGCGTACAACCCGCAGTTCCCGTTCGGCTACGGCCTTTCCTACACGACGTTCACCCACACGAACCTGGCGGTGACGCCGAAGGTCGCGCGCGGCGGCACGGTCACCGCGACGTTCACCGTCACCAACACCGGAACCCGGGCCGGCACCGACATCGTGCCGGTGTACGTGGCCCAGCCGGTGAGCCCGGTGGCCGTCCCGCCGCAACGGCTGGCCGGGTTCGCGCGGGTGACGCTCGACCCGGGCCGGTCACAGGTCGTGCGCGTCTCCTTCCCGGCCGCGGTGCTGGCCGAAAGCGCGGGGGACATCAACGCGTCCGGCCCGCCTGTCGTGGTGCCGGGCGGTTATGTGCTGCAGCTGGACAAGAACAGCACGACGCCGTACGCGGTGGACGTGTCGGCGCCGTTCACGATCCAGTAGCCCGGTTGCGGGGCGGCGCCGGTGCGTCGCCCCGCACGGCCGGCCCCGCGCTCGCCTCCAGCGCTTCCAGCCGTGGCACCGCAATGCCCAGCCGCCGTGCTTCGGCCAGTGCGTCCCGGCAGACCGCCCGGGGTTCCTCCGCACCGGGGTCGCGCTGGGCCTCGAAACTCCGGCGCACCAGCGGGACGTGCGCGGTCATCCACGCCAGCGCCGGGGCCGTCAGGCAGGTCGGGGCCCGCAGCCCCAGCGTGCCGCGTCGCGGATCGACGCCGCGCGCCTCGAGCACCGGCAGGAGCTCGCGGCCGGTCAGCAGCGCCTCGCGCAGGTCGGCCGTCGCCCCCGGCAGGTCGGACAGCGTCCCCCGCCGCACGCCCTGCGCGTGCAGGCCCGCGTTCACCACGAAATGGCGCCACAGCCAGCCGCGGAAATCCCGCTTCTCCCGGACCCGGAAGCCGGCCTCGCGGAACACCCGCCGCGTCGCGCGCTCGCGCTCGGTCGGCGGCCCGTCCAAAGTGCCGAAGACGACCCCCGGCAGCAGTGTCCCGCGGAGCACGCCGTCCTCGCCGAAGCCACCGCCGGCCAGCGGGAAGCCCCAGGCCACCTGCTCGACCGGAAGGGCGCCGATCGCGGTCAGCGGCTCGGCCCAGATGTTGCCGAACACCAGCACCGTGGCGTTGCCGATGCGCGGAGCCAGGAACGCGGCCGCCTCCGGGAGCCGGTGGTGCGGCACGCTCAGCACGATCAGGTCGTAGTCGTGCCCGGGCGCCAGCTGCTCGCGGTAGCGCACCGGCCACGCCTGGACGACGCGCTGCCCCCACACCCGCTTGCGCGCGTCGAGCAGGTCGAGATCCACTGCCTCCCCGTAAGCCGACGCGCGGCCCGGACGGACGTAGAACTCGACGTCATGCCCGGCTCGTTCCAGGGCCCAGCCGTGCACCGTGGCGATCGCGCCCCGGCCGAACAAGAGGATCTTCACGCGCACCTCGTCGGCTATGATGAAATTGGAGGTCATCTCCACTTATCACCGTAGGGAGGGTGGACCCGGGTTGTCAACGGAAGGCAAGGCAGGCAAGCCGCTGCGGGCCGACGCCCGGCGCAACCGCGACGCCGTGCTGGCCAAGGCGCGGGAAACCTTCGACGACGGAAGCTTCTTCACCCTGCGCTTCGACGATTTCGCCCGCTTGGCCGGGGTGGGCACCGGCACGCTGTACCGCCACTTCCCGACGCGGGAGGCGCTGGCCGAGGCGGTCTACCGCGAGGAAGTCGCGACGCTGTGCGCCCGCGCGCGCCGCCTGCAGGCCACGCTGCCGGCGGGGGAGGCGCTGGCGAGCTTCCTGCGCGGCATGGTCGCCTACATCGACACCTACCGCGGTCTCGCCCGGACGCTGGCCACGCTCATGGCGACCGGGGCGGGCACTCTGGCCGAGGGCAGCCGGGAACTGGAGCAGGCGGTCACCGACCTGGTGGCCGCCGCGGTGGGGGACGGCTCCATTCGCGACGACGTGAGCGCCGGCGCGATCCTGGTGGCCCTGCACGGCATCGGCGCGGCGCACGACCGTCCCGGCTGGCGAGCCGAAGCCGACGGCGTCATCACCCTAGTGCTGGACGGGCTGCGCCGGTCGTGACCCGGACCTATTCGAACACCCCGAAACCCGCGACGGCGTGCGCCCGCACGCCGTCCATGTCGAGTTCCACCCCGATCCCGGGTGCGTCGGGCAGCGTGATGTAGCCGTCCTTGACGATCGAGCCGCTCCCGTCCGGAGTGTGGACGTAGCTGTCCCACACCGCGCGCTCCTCGAGGGCGTGCCACTCCTGGACGAGGAAGTTCGGGATCGCCGCGCACTGGTGGGACGTGGCCATCGTGCCCAGCGGCGTCGACACCAGGTGCGGGGCGAACGGGATGTAGTGCAGCTCCGCGAGGTTGGCGATCTTCTTGGCCTCGGCGAGACCGCCGCACTTCGGCACGTCCGGCTCGATCACGTCCACGGCACCGCGTTCGAGCAGCTCGCGGAATCCCCAGCGCAGGTAAAGGTTTTCGCCCGCGCAGATCGGCGTGCGGGTCTGCGCGCGCACCCGCGCCAGCGCGTCGACGTTCTCCGCCGGCAGCGGTTCTTCGAGCCACATCAGGTGGAACGGCTCGAGTTCCCAGGCGATCCGGCACGCGCTCGGCACGTCGTAGCGGGCGTGCAGGTCGATGGCCAGGTCGACGTCCGGGCCGATCGCCTCCCGGACGGCCGCCACGCGCCCGGCCATCGAGCGCAGCTCGGCCGCGTTGACCGTGTGGTTGAACGCGTCGGCTTTGGCGGGGTGGTGCAGGTCGTCGATGTCGAACTTGAGAGCGGTGAAGCCTTCGGCGACCATCCGCTGGGCCCGGTCGACGCACCCGGCGACCGAGCCGGCCGGGTCGTCGCCGTCGCCGCAGTCGGCGTACAACCGGATGCGGTCGCGGAACTTCCCGCCGAGCAGCCGGTGGACCGGCAGGCCCGCGGCCTTGCCCGCGAGGTCCCACAGCGCGAGCTCGATCCCGGACAGGGCGATCACGAACACCCCGCCCTGCGCACCCGCGAAAACCTTGCTGCGGCGCAGTTTTTCCCAGCACCGCTCCACGTTGCGCGGATCCTCGCCGAGCAGCAGGGGGGTCAGCGACCCGATCATCCCGACGACGGCGGCCGCGCCCGCGTCGGGATTCGCCTCGCCGAACCCGCTGAGTCCCTCGTCGGTGTCGATCCGCACCAGTGTCGCCTGACCGTGGTAGGCCACCACCGCCGTCGTGACGTTCACGATCCGCATTGCTCTCCCGCCGCCGGGTGGTGCGTATGAACGGACTAACGCGACGTCCAACTTGTCCTATAAGCTGCTCACATGCCAAGGAGACAAGAGTCTCCGGACGCTGTCAAGGTCCGGACCCTTCCGGTGCAGGTGGCGGCCCACCTGACCCGGCGGATCGTCCGCGGCGGAATCGAGGACGGCCGGGCGCCGTCGGAGCTCGAGATTTCCCAGGAGTTCGGGGTTTCCCGGGTGGTGGCGCGGGAGACGCTCAAGATCCTCGCGTCGCTCGACATCGTCGACGTCGCGCAGGGCCGCCGGGTCGTCGTGCGGCCCCGCGCCGAATGGGACTACCTGAGCCCGTTGCTGATCGAGTGGCTGCCGACCGAGATCGTCGACGAACTGCTGCAGGAACTGCACCAGATGCGGGCGCTGCTCGAGCCCGAACTGGCCGCCATGGCTGCGGCGAGCATCACCGACGAGACGCTGGACCGCCTGCGGGACGAGATCGGCCGCATGGCGGTGCTCGAAGCGGATCCCGAGGCGTACCTCGAAGTCGACCACGAATTCCACATGGAGATCTGCCGGGCGGCGGACAACCGCATCCTCGACCGGATCATGTACTCCGCCCGCTGGCTCGGCACGGCCAGCCGCCGTCTCACCAACGCGGCACCGGCCGGGCTGCACCGCGCCACCACCCAGCACACGGAGATCTACGACGCCCTCGTGGCCCGTGATCCGGACGGCGCCCGCGCGGCCATGCGACGGCACCTGAGCAACAACTATTCCACGCTCCTGTCGGAAAAGGAGCAGCGAAGCAAGCGGGCCGCCAAGCGGCGTTAGGCACTGCACGACCGAAAGCCGGAACCGTTGACGAGGACGGACGAGGCCATGGCAGCACCGGGGATCCCGCCGATCCGGCTGGGGCTGATCGGCACCGGACTCGCGGTCGAGAAGCTGCACTGGCCGGCGTTGCGCGGGCTCGCCGACCGGTACACCGTCACCGCGTTCACCGACCCGTCCGACGAGCAGTGCCGTCGCTTCACCGGCTACAGCGGGGTCGATCCGGCCCTGGCCACCGCCGGCCGGGCCGCGTTGCTGGCCCGCGACGACGTGGACGCGGTGCTCGTCTCGGTGCCCATCCCGCACCTGTACGAGGTGGCGCGCGACGCGCTCGCCGCGGGCAAGGACGTCTTCTGCGAGAAGCCGGCCGGCGTCGACGCGCAGCAGGCCGCGGCCTTCCTCGCCCTCGCGGCCGGGCACCCGGACCGCACCTTCGTGGTGGGGGAGAACCACTTCTACCGCGACGACCTGCGCTACGCCCGCGCGCTGCTCGACGACGGCGCGATCGGCCGCCTGCACCTGATGGCGTGGCGGCACGCCGTGCGGTCGGTGCCCCGCCCCGGCAACTTCACCGCGACGCCGTGGCGGCACCGCCCGCAGTACCGCGGGGGCGTGCACCTCGACGCCGGCGTGCACCACATCGCCCAGATCCGGCTCCTGTGCGGCGACATCGCGTGGGTGCACGGTGCCGTGCAGACGGCCAACAGCACGATCGACGCACCCTCGGACCTCACGCTCAACCTCGTCTTCGCCGGAGGCGCCATCGGCAACTACACCGCGTCCTACGCCGAGATCCCGGTCCCACCCGAACCGAACGAAATGCGGCTGTACGGCACCGAAGGCGTGCTCGTGCTCGCCGGATCCGAGGCGGAGCGCCGCGTGACCCGCAGCAGCTCCGACGCCACCACCCACACGACAGTCTTCCGCGGTATCGACAACGGCTACCGCGCGGAGCTCGTCGACTTCGCCGACGCCGTGCAGTTCGGCGCGCGGCCCACCGGCAGCGTCGCGCAGAGCGTGGCCAACGCGATGGTCGTCCAGCGGGCGTTCGACTCCGCGGAACGCGCGGCCGTCCTCGCGCTCGGCCGCGTGCCCGGCGCCGGCCCGGTCCCGCTGTGGCGGCCTCGTGGCTCCACCGGGCTGTTCGACGGGCTGCCCGGGCAACGCATCAGCAGTTCGGCGTCCTTCGCCGCCTGAACGACCCGGAGCGCGTCCGGCCGGCCGGACGCGGAAGGAGTGGTCATGGAAGAGAAAGCGGACCTGTCGAGGCGCACGTTCCTCGGGCTGAGCGCGGTGGGCGTGCTCGGTCTCGCCGGGTGCGGGAGCGGTCCCGCACCCGCACCCCAGGTCGACGTCCAGGTACCGAAGGCACTGCTCGACCAAGCGGCCGCGCTCCGCGGCGGGTCCGTGGGCATGCTCTCGCAGAAGCTCTATTCGGAGGCCGCCAACAAGGCGCTGGACCGGTCGCTGCAGGCGTTCGCCCAGGCCACCGGCACCACCGTCCGCAACGACCTGGTCTCCGGCGACGCCGGCGACATGGTCGCGAAGATGGACGCCGAGGTGAAGGCGGGCACCAACCGCGACCTGGCCTTCATGAGCGACCGGCGGTTCGTCGGCCAGCTCCACAACCTCGGCGCCCTGACCGACGTCACCGACGTGGTCGACGAAATGAAAGCGCTTTACGGGGAACCCGCGACCGAAGCCAACGACTACTGCGTGTTCGGCGGGCGCTGGTTCGCGATCCCGTACCACTTCATCGCGTCCGGGATGTACCTGCGCAAGGACTGGTACCAGGAAAAGGGTCTCCCGCTCAAGCCCTACTACACGTGGGAAGAGCTGCGCGACAACGCGCTGGCGGTCTCCGACCCGGCCAAGCGGCGGTTCGGCTGGGGGCTGACGGTGAACCGCTCCGGTGACGCCAACGGCTTCATCCAGAACGTCATCAACACCTACGGCGGGGCGATCGCGGACAACACCGGCACGAAGGTGGTCTTCAACTCGCCGGAGACCGTCGCCGCCGTCACGTTCATCGGCGACATCTACACGAACCCGAAGTACGCGCCGATGCTGCCGCCCGGGATCGGGAGCTGGACCGACTCGAGCAACAACGAGAACTGGCTGGCCCAGATCCTGGGCCTGACGCTCAACCAGTTCAGCGTCTACGCCGAATCGAAGACCAAGAAGAACCCGGTCTACGCCAACACCCACGTGTTCAACGGGGCCACCGGGCCGGCGATCGACCAGCCGCTCGCGTTCGGCGAATCCAACTCGTTCGTCGTGTTCAAGGGCGCGAAGAACCCCGCGCTCGCCAAGGTGGTGGCGAAGTTCATGGCCGGCGGGAGCGCGCTGCTCGGGGTCGCGAAGGAAGCGCCGTGCCTGGTGAACCCGTCGTGGAGCAAGGTGTGGGACTCCGACCCGTACTACACGACCGGTGACCCGGCCTACCCCGCCCTGCGGGAGCAGACCCGCGTGCAGCTCCCGGTGAAGACCAGGACCGGCTACGCGTTCCCGCAGGCCCCGAGCCCCGGCGAGCAGGCCGCCCTCGCCGCCTACCTGCTGACCGACATGATGCAGTCGGTCATCCAGGGCACCAAGCCGGCCGACGCCGTCGCCACCACCCACGGCCGGATCGTGCAGATCTTCGAGCAACAGGGCTACCGGCAATGACGATCCTCCGTCCGAAGAGGACACCGACGGCGCCGGCCCGCCCGGCGCCGCGCGCGTCTTCCTCGCTCACCCGGTCCCAGCGGCTGCTCGGGCGGGACTGGCGCCTCGCCGCGGTGTTCACCGGGCCGACCCTGGTGCTGGTGGCCGGCCTGATCCTGGTCCCGATCGTCAGCTCGGTCGTCACCAGCACGACGGAACGCCACGGTGCCGAGACGGTCTTCGCCGGGTTCGACAACTACACCGCCCTCATCGGCGACAGCCTGTTCCACCACGGCGTGCTGAACTCGTTCGTCTTCACCTCCTACGCCGAGATCTTCAAGGTGACCCTCGGGCTCATCGCGGCGCTGATGCTGCACCACGTGCGCCGCGGCCGGGCGGTCATCGCCGGGGTGATCCTGCTGCCGTGGGTGATCCCGACGGTCGTCACGGCCTTCACCTGGCGGTCCCTGCTCGACCCGGTCTTCGGCAGCGTCAACGTCCTGCTCACCGAGTCCGGGATCGGGCCCGCGCTCGCCTCGATCGGGCTCGTCGACAAGTGGCCGGCGGAGTGGCTGTCCGATCCCGCGCTCGCGATGCCGGCGGTGATCCTGGTCAACGTCTGGAAGGGCATCCCGTTCTTCACGGTGACGTTCCTCGCCGGGCTCAAGGCCATCGACGGCCACCTCCACGAGGCGGCGATGGTGGACGGCGCCTCGCCGTGGCAGCGCTTCCGGCACATCACGCTGCCGGGGCTGCGGCCCGTGATGATCGTGACGGTGCTGCTGTCCTCGATCTGGACGTTCAACAACTTCGACCTGATCTGGCTGATGACCCAGGGCGGCCCGGGGGACGCGACCGCACCGTACGTCATGGTGGCCTATTCGAAGGCGATCCAGCAGCTGCAGCTGGGCGCGGGCGCCGCGGTCACCCTGGTGATGCTGCCGGTGATCGGCGTCCTCGTGGTGATCCTCGTGCGGATGATGCGCCGCAGCGACCAGCCGGCCGCGAGCGACCTCGGCCGCCGGCGGCTGACACCCGGTCAGCGGCGGGCACTGCCGTGGGTGATCGTCGTGGGCGCGGTGCTCGTGCTGGCCTGGGCGTCGCCGCACATCGTGTGGAAGGCCGCGCTCGTGCTGGGCGTGTTCGTGGTGCTCGCGGCCGTCGTCGGACGGGCCGTCTCCGCGCTCGCCGCGCGCGGCAACCGAGTGGCCGCGCGCCTGGTCGGCGGCACCGGCTCGGGGGCCGCATTGGTGGCGCTGCTGGCCTTCGTGCTCGCCCCGCTCTACTGGATGACGGTCACGGCCTTCAAGTCCGACGACCAGATCGTCGCGCGCACCGACGACCTGTGGCCGACACCGTGGACCACCGAGCAGTTCACCAACCTGTTCACCGGCCGGGCGTTCGGCACCTGGTACGTCAACACGATCCTGGTGTCGGTGGCCTCCACGGTGATCGCCCTGGTCTGCGCGGCGCTGGCGGGTTATGCGCTGGCCCGGCTGAAGTTCCGGGGTTCGGAGAGCTTCACGGTGACGATCCTGCTCACCTACGTGATGCCGGGCGCGCTGCTGTTCATCCCGCTGTACCAGCTGATGAGCGGGATCGGGCTGAACGACTCGCTGTGGTCGCTGGTGCTCGCCTACCCGACGTTCACCCTGCCGTTCGCGACCTGGCTGCTCGTCGGCTACTTCAAGTCGATCCCGGCCGACCTGGAGGAGGCCGCGCTGGTCGACGGCTGCACGCGGCTCGGGGCGTTCCTGCGGATCGTGCTGCCGCTGGCCAAACCGGGCCTGCTCGCGGTCGCGCTGTTCACGCTGACGAACGCGTGGAACGAGTTCCTGTTCGCCTTTGTGTTCATCACCAAGGACGACTACAAGACGCTGCCGGTCGGCATGCAGTCGATGATCTTCGGCGACGTCGTGCCGCAGGGCCAGCTGGCGGCGGCCTCGCTGCTGGTCAGCATCCCGGTCGTGCTCATGTACGGGTTCGGGCAGCGGTTCCTGACCGAGGGCCTCACCGCGGGCGCGGTGAAGGGGTGATCACCGAGGAGCACGTCGCGACGGCGTCCCGGCCGAGCGAGCTGCGCATCACCGACCTGCGGGTGGCCACCCTGACCGGGGTGCCGTTCCGCTCGTCGATCATCCGGATCGACACCAACCAGGGCCTGTCCGGCTACGGCGAGGTGCGCGACCAGGCCAGCGCCACCTACGCGCTCCTGCTCAAGAGCAGGCTCGTCGGCGAAAACCCCTGCAACATCGGCAAGATCTTCCGCAAGATCAAGCAGTTCGGGTACCACGGCCGCCAGGGCGGCGGGGTCTCCGGCGTCGAGATGGCGCTGACGGACCTGGCGGGCAAGGCGTACGGCGTGCCCGCGTACGCGCTGCTCGGGGGCCGGTTCCGGGACGAGGTCCGCTGCTACGCCGACACGCCGGCGGTGGCGGACCCGCACGCGATGGGCGCCCGGCTGCTGGAGCGCAAGCAGCGGGGGTTCACGATGCTGAAGATGGACGTGGGCATCGACCTGCTGTGGGACGTGCCGGGGGCGCTGATCGCGCCGCCGGGTGCCCGCGCGGACGTCACGACGATGCACCCGTTCACCGGCATCCAGGTGACGGCCCGGGGCGTCGACCACCTGGTGTCCTATGTGGACATCGTGCGGTCGGTCCTCGGCTACGACGTCGCGCTCGCCGCCGACCACTTCGGCCACATCGCCCTCGACTCGTGCATCCGGATCGGCCGCGCGCTGGAACCGTTCACCCTGGCCTGGATCGAGGACCTCATCCCGTGGCAGCTGACCGGCCAGTGGCGCCGGCTGACCGACGCCGTGGCCGTCCCGACGTGCACGGGGGAGGACATCTACCTCCTCGACGGGTTCCGGCCGCTGCTGGACACCGGCGCCATCCGCGTCGTGCACCCCGACCCGGCGACGGCGGGCGGCATCGCGGAGACCAAGCGGCTCGGCGACTACGCGCAGGAGTGCGGGATCCCGATGGCGCTGCACCTGGCGGCGTCCCCGATCGCGACGATGGCGTGCGTGCACCTGGCCGCCGCCACCGAGAACTTCCTGGCCCTCGAACACCACGCGGCCGACGTGGAGTTCTGGAGCGACCTGGTCACCGGCCCGCTGATCCGCAACGGCCACATCACGGTGCCGGACACCCCGGGCCTGGGGTACGGCGACCTCGACGAAGAGCTGCTGCGCCGCCACCTCGACCCGCGTGACCCGGTGTTCTTCGCCGAAACGACCCACTGGGACAAGGAGACCAGTCACGACCGGCTGTGGAGCTAGGCGCGGCCCCGGCCGGCGCGCCACCGCTCGTATTCGGGCCGGGCCTCGTCCGACAGCGGGTAGTACCGCCGCAGGTCGCCGCCTTCGGCCAGGCGGATCCGGGAGAACTCCTCCCATTCCGCGTGCTCCTGCGCGGCCGCCACCAGCGCTGGGGCGAGCTTGGCCGGGACGACGACGGCCCCGTCGTCGTCGGCGACGACGATGTCGCCCGGCTCGACGACCGTGCCGCCGCAGGCGACCGGCACGTTGACGGCGGCCGGGACGATCCCGGTCTGGGCGTGGAAGTTCGGCGTGGCACCGCGGATCCACAGCCCGAGCCCGAGTTGCTTGGCTTCGCCGGTGTCGCGCAGGCACCCGTCGACGACGACGCCGGCCCCGCCGCGGCCCTTGAAGTAGGTCAGCATCATTTCGCCGAACACACCGCTGCTCATGTCACCCCGCGCGTCGACGACGATCATGTCCCCGGGCCGGGCGTGGTACATGACGTGCCGGTGCAGCTGTTTTTCCGGTTCTTCGTACTCGTCGACGGGGTAGAGGTCCTCCCGTTTCGGCAGGAACTGCAGCGTCAGCGCGGGTCCGGCCACGCGCACGCCGGGGGTCACCGAAACGGGACCGCGGATGAAGGCGCTGCGGATGCCCATCCGGCTGAGCTCCCCGCTGGCGGTCGCGCTCCCGATGGCCGCGATGGCGGCACTGAGCTCGGCGGGCGGGCGGGTGATGTCGTGCGTTTCGACCACTTCGGAAGCTCCCTCGGATTCCGCGCTGACCGTGGAGATCTTCGAGCCTAGCCGGGAAAACCGCCTTCCGCGACGGCCGGCGGCGCGACTATCCTGTGGCCGCCACTGTCGGAACGGAGCACGTGATGCCGGAGGAGCCCACCGAGCAGGAACCGCTCGACCACACCGGCACGACGATCAACCGGGTCGAGGGTGATTCCGGAACCACCCTCCAGGCGAGAGATGTCCACGGCAACGTCAACTTCGGCGCCCATTCCGACACCGACGTCGAGATCGTGCTCCTGCCCGAGCAGCCCGAGGTGGTGGTCGAGCCGGGCGGCGAATGCACCTCCGTACCGGTGACGGTCAAGAGCCACCTAGCCGAGCCGGTGACCGTGACGTTGTCCCTGCGAGGTGCGCCGACGTCGCAGTGGGCGGTCGAGCCGAGCGAGGTCACAGTCCTCCCCGGCAAGCGTGCGCGCGCCAGACTCCGCTTGCCCTGCACGGCGACCGAGCCGTCGGCCGGCCCGAAACACCTGCACGTCGTGGCGCGGCATCGAGACGGGAATCGGACCTGGCGAAGCGAGTCTGGGATCGACGTCTCGGTACGAGCGGAGCCCGGTTTGGCGGTGGCACCGGATGTCACGCCCGCCGTTCTCAAGGGTGGGGAACAAACCGTCACCGTCACCGTGCGCAACACCGGGAACACCCACCTGCTGGGGGCGTTGAAGCGCTGGACCACATCCGGGAACGACGCCGGCTATCTGCCGCGTGACGGCGTCGCACTGCCACCGGCCGGGGCGTCCTTCGAATTGCCGCCGGGAGAGGCGGCGGACCTCCTTGCCGGCGTGACATTGCCGCCACCGGAGCTGACGGAGAAAAAGTGGTGCCTGCCGATCGCCGCGTGGCTCAAGGGCGCTGAGGACCCGTGCGTGGTGCCCGAACTGACCGTCACCCAACCGGGCTGGCTGTCGGAGATCCCCGGCTACGTGAACCGGCTGGCCGCGTGGGGCCGGGTCAAGCACGGGCCCTATCGCCGCGCCACGCTGGCGGTTTCCGGCCTCGCCGTGTTCCTCGGGGGTCTGCTGTTCGGGGCGAGCGTCTTCTCCTCGCAGCCGGCCGGCGACGCGGCCGCCGCCGCTGCGCCGCCGTCGAGCCAGCCCGCCGCTGCTTCGCCGGTTCCACCGCGGTTCGCGCCGGTTCCGCGCGAGCCCATGGCCTGCACTCCGGGCACCACGGTCGTGTACCTCGCGTCGATGACAAAAGGGGAGGCCGACGAATACGCCGCCTATTTCGTTCAGCGCGAGTACAGCCGGATGAATGACCTGAAACCCGTCAAGCTCCACTACCCGATCCACGTCACAGACCGCGCCGGGCTGTGTCCCGGCCTCCGGCAGAAGCTCGACCGGAGCCCGTCGATGGCGGACTACTCGACGTTCGTCTGGATCGGCGTCCCCACGAGCGAAGGTGCTGACATCTGCCAGAAGCTCGACCGGCGGCAGACCTTCGACTGCCTCGCTGTTCCCCTCACCTGAAACCGGCCTTCGGCCGCGCCACAGAGGGCTATCGAGCGTCCCACCCTTTGGCGAACGCGGGCCGATCCTGGTTGACTCTGGCACGGAGCACCGACATCGATCTTGGAGGACGCATGCCCGTCTCGAAGGCCCACGCGAACTGGAACGGCGACATCCCCACCGGATCCGGGCAGTTCACCGCGGGCGGCGGAAGCATCAGCGGGGGTGTCACCTACAAGTCCCGCTTCGAGGACGGCCCCGGGTCCAACCCGGAGCAGCTCATCGCCGCCGCGCACGCGTCGTGCTTCTCGATGGCCCTCGCGAGCACCCTGGCCGGCGCCGGGTTCCCGGCCGAGTCGATCGAAACCGACGCGGCGGTGACCCTGCGGCCGGTCGACGGGGCGCCGACGATCCTCAAGATCGAGCTGACGACGCAAGGGCGCGTCGCCGGTGTCGACGAGGCGCAGTTCCGCGAGTACGCCGAGCAGGCCAAGGCGAACTGCCCGGTCAGCCGCGCGCTGGCCGGCGTTCCCGAGATCACGCTGCAGGCGACGCTCGCCTGACCCGGACATCGCCGGCCCGGAGCCCGGGCCGGCGGTGCCGGCTCAGCGCCGGCCGCGGATCGTGCTCGCGCCCGCGTAGCGTGCGTCGGCGCCGAGCTCCTCCTCGATGCGGATGAGCTGGTTGTACTTGGCGGTGCGGTCCGCGCGGGACAGCGAGCCGGTCTTGATCTGGCCGCAGTTGGTGGCCACCGCGAGGTCGGCGATCGTGGTGTCCTCGGTTTCGCCGGAGCGGTGGGACATGACCACGGAGTACCCCGCCTTGTGCGCCGTTTCGACGGTGGTGAGCGTCTCGGTGAGGGTGCCGATCTGGTTGACCTTGACCAGGATCGAGTTGCCGATGCCGCGCTCGATGCCGTCGGCCAGCAGGTTCACGTTGGTGCAGAAGACGTCGTCGCCGACGAGCTGGACGCGCTCGCCGATGGTGTCGGTGAGCTGCTTCCAGCCGGCGTAGTCGTCCTGGGCGACACCGTCCTCGATGGACACGATGGGGTAGCGGGCGGTGAGTTCGGCGAGGTAGGCGACGTGCTCCTCGACGCTGCGCTTGCGGCCTTCGCCGGTGTAGTCGTAGACCTCGCCGGTGTAGAACTCGGACGCGGCCGGGTCGAGCAGCAGGGCGATGTCCTCGCCGGGGGTGTAGCCGGACTGCTCGATCGCCCGCAGCACGAACTCCAGGGCTTCGTCGGCCGAGCTGAGGTTCGGCGCGAAGCCGCCTTCGTCGCCGACGTTGGTGCTGTGCCCGGCGTCGTGCAGCGACTTGCGCAGGGTGTGGAACACCTCGGAGCCCATCCGCACCGCCTCGGCGAACGTTTCCGCGCCGATCGGGCCGATCATGAACTCCTGGAAGTCGATCGGGTTGTCCGCGTGCGCCCCGCCGTTGACGATGTTCATCATCGGCATCGGCAGCAGGTGCGCGAACACCCCGCCGGCGTACCGGTACAGCGGCAGCGAGTTGGCGGCGGCGGCCGCCTTGACGACGGCGAGCGAGACGCCCAGGGTGGCGTTCGCGCCGAGCCGCGCCTTGTTCGCGGTGCCGTCGAGGGCGATCAGCGCGCGGTCGACCGTCGCCTGCGCCTCGGCGTCCAGGCCCACGACCGCTTCGGCGATCTCGGTGTTGACCGCATCGACGGCCTTGCGCACCCCCTTGCCGTGGAAGCGCGCCTGGTCGCCGTCCCGCAGTTCGACCGCTTCCCGGGTACCGGTGGAGGCACCGGAGGGAACGGCGGCCCGGCCGAGCGAACCGTCGGCCAGTTCGACGTCGACCTCGACGGTCGGGTTGCCCCGGCTGTCCAGCACTTCGCGGCCCTTGACCCGGACGATGGCAGTCATCGCGCTCCTCGGTGAGTTCGCAGTAGCAGGGCGGCGCCACGGTGAGCCGCGAGACAGCGCGAGGCTAGCAGAAATTCACTGAATCGATCCCGAAAATCTCAGTTCACGGTGGCGGGCAGCCGCCGCCTTGCCCTCACTGTGGTGGATCACGCCTGCCCGGCGTCGAGGCGGTGCAACGCAGTGCGGAGGAACGCGTCCCGCCGTTGCCCGAGAAGATCGGCGTCGAGGTCCGGCCGGCCCTGGTCGTGGAGGGCCGGCACGCAGAACGCCATGTCGGCCAGCGTGCCCAGGGCCGCGACGACGTCCCAGTAGGCGACCTGCTCCGCCCGGCGGCCGGCAGCGCGCTGCCACCCCGCCAGCACCTCTTCCGCGGCCGGGAGCCCGAACATCAGCGCCGCGTCGAAGCGTGCGCTGCCGAGGTCGATGCCCGGCGACCCGGCGCCGGCGCAGTCCCAGTCGACCAGGCCGGTGCAGCGGTCGCCGGACCACAGGGTGTTCCCGAACCACAGGTCGCCGTGCACGAAAACCGTCGGGCCCCCGGGTGCGGGAAGCCGCTCCAGCCGTTCTTCCGCGGCCGTCATCAGCGCGGTGGTGCCCTTTTCCCGGCGTTGGGCCGCGAAGTCCACGTCCGAGATCGAGCGGGACCGCAGCGGCAGCGCGGCCCGAGGCGGCAGCGGGACCGCCTGGAGCGCGGCCGCGGTGGCCCCCATGTCCCGCAGCCGCTCGGTGGAGGCGACCGGCGGGATGCGGCTGTGCCCGGGCAGGACGGTGGTCAGCACCGCCAGGGCGCCCGCGGCGGCACCGTCGAGATCCGCGGCGATCAGCCCGGCCGCGGGCAGCCGGTGGTCACCGGCCACGCGCAGGGCCGCGACCTCGGTGGCGAACCGCTGACGGTGGCCGGGATCGGCGGGGTCGCCGAGCCGGAGCACGGCCGCCTCGACGCGACCGGCGGGTTCGAACTCCACCAGCCAGGGATTGGCTCCCTGCCGCAGGCCGGTGACCGCGGCCACGCGAACGTCGCCTCCGACCGCGCCGGCCGCCCAGCGCAGGACCTGCTCGGACAGTTCTCGCACGTAACCCACCCCCAAGACGCGGCTGAACACCACGATGGCACGAGCGCCGCCGTCAGTCCTCGATGAAGGTGACTGTCTCGCCGAGCGGTGCGCGGCCCGTGCGGCCGTGGTCGGCGGCCGGGTCCTCGAACCCGATCGACAGCCGGCGGAGAAACCGACTCGTGGTGGCACCGGGTGAGCGTCTTCGCCGGCGAGCGGTTCGTCACCGATCCCGCGGATCCCGGCTCGAAGGTGAATTTTCCTCGAATCCCGTCGGGGCGGCGGTTCCCGTTCTCACCCCGGCGGGGGAAGAAATCGGCCGGATCGGCCCGGCTGAGGTCAACTTCCGGCAAAGCGATCAAACCGTTACGCGTTTTCCGTCGGCCGAGTCGTATCTTTCCTGCAGGCGATGATCGACATCGGCCAACGGAGGTGCTGAACGAGGTTCCGCCGGGTCCGGGTGGCCGGGGCGGCGGGCGGCGGTGCGAAGGTATTCGCCTGTTCCGGTTTTCGGTAAGCGCTGCTCCCGGTTCGAAATCCGAGCATAAATTGCGATAGTAATTCATTGAATGGGATTGTCATGCCCTTTTCTATCAGGTCGTTGCCGGCGGGGGGCCAACCTGGCGTGACCGGGTGCCGGTATCTGCTTCTCCCGCCCGCCGGGGGCACCACCGGGATCTTCCGGCACGTCGTGGCCGCGTCGGCGGCGGCCGACGTGTGGGCCGCGGAGTACCCGGGCCGCGGCGACCGGCTGGACGCGCCGCCCGCCCGCTCCCTGGAGCGGCTGGCCGAGCAGCTCACCGGCGAACTCCTCCGCCGCGACCCCGCGTGGGTGCGGCAGACCGTCCTCGTCGGGTTCAGCATGGGCGCGTTCCTGGCGGTCGAGGTGGCGCAGCGGCTGCGCACCCGCTGCGGGCCGGCGCCCGCGGCCGTCGTCGTCATCGGCGCGCCCGCGCCGCAGCGGCGGGTCCCCGGCCGGTACGCACAGGTCGGCGAAGAGAGCCTGCAAGAGGTGCTGGACGGCGAGGGGTTCGTGCCCGGGCTGGGCAATCGTGCCTCCTTCGAACTGTGGGCCTACGCCGTCGAGCTGCTCCGCCACGACGTCGGCCTGACGGCGGCCTACCGCGGCCCGGCCACGACGGCCCTGCACTGCCCGCTGGCCGCCCTGTGCGGCGAGGACGATCCCGTCGCGGCGGACGACGCGACCGAGGCGTGGCGGATGTGGACGGCGGACGCGTTCCTGGCCTCGACCGTGCCGGGCGGGCACCTCGGGCTGCTCGCGCCGGGGCGGGGCGCCGAGTTCTGGACGTGGATGGGGCGGATCGAGCGGCGGGTCGTCGCGGCCGGGGTGTGCGATGCCTGATCGCCCGCCGTCCGTGGTCGGGGGTGGGCGGCGATTCGTGCCGCAGGTGGGGTGGCCCGAGCTGTTCGAGCTGCGGGCGCGGGTGGCACGGGAGCGGACGGCGCTGGTGGCCGACGACCTCGCGTGGAGCTTCGGCGACCTGCAGCGGTGGAGCGGGCGGCTGGCGAACGTGCTGCGTGCCGCCGGGGCGGTGCCCGGCTCGGTCGTCGCCTGCGCGATGGCCCGGTCGGTGCGCGCGGTGCTGGCGCCGCTCGCGGTGGCCAAGGCGGGCGCGGTGTACCTGCCCCTGGACCCGGCGCTGCCGGCGGCGCGGCGGGCGCTGATCCTCGCCGAGGCGCGCCCGGCGGTGCTGCTCACCGACGTCGCCGAGGTCGCCGCGGTCGCGGACGTCGTGCTGGCGCCGGAGGACTGGCGTGCGGAGCTCGCCCGGTGGCCCGAGCACGCGGTCACGGCGACCCGGCCGGGGGATCCGGCGTACGTCCTCTACACCTCCGGGTCCACCGGGCGCCCCAAGGGCGTCGTGGTCGGGCACCGGAGCCTGGTCAACCTGTACTTCGAGCTGGCCGCGCGGCTGTTCCCCGCCGGCGGCGAGCCGCAGCGGGTGGCGCACGGCCTGCCGCTGGTGTTCGACGCGGCGTGGGACCCGCTGCTGTGGCTGGTCGGCGGGCACGAGGTGCACCTGGTGCCCGAGGACGTCCGCACCGACCCCGAGCGCTACGTCCGGTTCGTCCGGCGCCGGCGGCTTTCGGTGCTGGAAGGCGTCCCGGCCCAGCTGACGGCCCTCGTCGACGCGGGCCTCCTCGAGGGCGACAGCCGTCCGCGGACGCTGCTCATGGGCGGCGAGGCGGTCTGGCCCTCGCTGTGGGCGCGCCTGCGCGCGACCCCGGGCCTGGCCGCGGTCAACCTGTACGGCCCGACCGAATGCACCGTGTTCACCACGTTCTGCCGGGTGTCGGCGCAGGACCGGCCCGCGATCGGGCGGCCGATCGCCAACACGAGCGTCCGGGTCGTGGACGCGCACCGGCGGCCGGTGCCCGTCGGCGAGCCCGGCGAGCTCGTCGTCGGCGGGGCGTCGCTCGCGCTGGGGTACCTCGGCGACGCCGCGCTGACGGCCGAGCGGTTCGGCGCCGCACCCCCGCGCTGGTACCGGACCGGCGACCGGTGCCGCTGCGAGCCCGACGGCACGCTGCGCTGGCTGGGCCGGCTCGACGACCAGGTCAAGATCCGCGGGCACCGCGTCGAACCGGCCGAAGCCGAGCACGCCCTGCTCGCCCTGCCCGGCGTGCGGCAGGCCCTGGTCCGCGTCGAGGGCACCGCCGGCCGGCGGCACCTGGCCGCCTACGTCGTTCTCGGCTCCGGCGCGGCCCAGGGGTGCCGGGGGGCGAGATCCCCGGACGTCACGGTGGACGGCCTGCGGGACCGGCTCCGCGAAACCCTGCCCGGATACCTCGTCCCCGCGACGGTCGTCGAAGCCGACGCCCTGCCCGTCGGGCGCACCGGCAAGGTCGACCGCACGGCCGTCCGCATCGAGCCCCGGCGGCTGACCCCGGCCGAGTCGCTGGTCGCGGCCGCGTTCCGCAGCCAGCTCAGGATTTCCGCGGTGGCCGCCGACAGCGACTTCTTCGCCCTCGGCGGGCACAGCCTCTCCGCGGCGGCCCTCGCGGCGCGGCTGCGGGCGCGCGGGGTGCCGTGCTCGCTGCGCGACGTCCTGCGCTGCCGCACGGTCGGCAGGCTCGCCGAACTCGTCCCCGACAGCCCGGAAGGCGGCAGGTGATGACCGGCTACGACGTCATCGTCGTCGGCGGCGGCCCCGGCGGGTCGACCGCGGCGGGGCTGACCGCCGCCGACGGCCACCGCGTGCTGCTGCTGGAGCAGGAGCACTTCCCGCGCTACCGGATCGGCGAGTCGCTGCTGCCGGCCACCGTGCACGGCATCTGCGCCCTGCTCGGCGTGCGGGACGAAATCGAGCGCGCCGGGTTCGTCCGCAAGCGCGGCGGCCTGTTCCGGTGGGGCAGCGACCCCGAGCCGTGGACGTTCGCGTTCGCCGCGTCGGACCGGATGGCCGGGCCGACGTCCTACGCCTACCAGGTGGAGCGCACCCGGTTCGACGCGATCCTGCTGCGCAACGCCCGCCGCCTCGGCGCCGACGTCCGCGAAGGCCACCGGGTGCTCGGCACCCTCCGGGACGGCGGCCGCATCACCGGCGTCCGCTTCCTCGACGGCGCCGGCCGCGAACGGGAAGCGCCGGCGCGGTTCGTCGTCGACGCCTCCGGGCACACCAGCCGGCTGCACCCCGACGTCGGCGGCACCCGCGAGTACTCCCCGGACTTCCGCAACTTGGCGCTGTTCGGCTACTTCCGCGGCGGGGCCCGGCTGCCGGAACCGAACGCGGGCAACATCGTCTGCGCCGCCTTCGACGCCGGGTGGTTCTGGTACATCCCGCTCTCGGACACCCTGACCAGCGTCGGCGCGGTCGTCCGGCAGGAGTGCGCGGCCCGCGTCCAGGGCGACCAGGAGGCGGCCTACCGCGGGCTGATCGCGGACTGCCCGCTGATCGGCGAGCTGCTCCGCGACGCCCGCCGCGCCACCGAGGCGCCGTACGACCGGCTGCGGGTGCGCAAGGACTACTCCTACGACCGGACCGCCCTGCACTGCCCCGGAATGGTGCTGGTGGGTGACGCCGCCTGCTTCATCGACCCGGTGTTCTCCTCCGGTGTCCACCTCGCCACCTACAGCGCGCTGCTGGCCGCCCGGTCGATCAACAGCACCCTGTCCGGGCAGGTGCCGGAGGACCGCTGCTTCGCCGAGTTCGATGCCCGCTACCGCCGCGAATTCGGCCTGTTCCGGGACTTCCTGCGGGGCTTCTACCGGCTGCAGGCCGACCGGGGTGCCTACTACCGGCACGCCGGCCGGATCACCGGCGGCGACGACCGCACGGCCTTCCTCGACCTCGTTGGCGGGGTGACATCCGGGGACTTCGACACCTTCGGCGACGTCCTCGCCGAAGGGGCGCAGCTGCAACTGCGCGGCCTGCTCGGAGCCGCCGCGGGGGAGGAGCCGCCGATGTTCCCGGGCGGGCTGGTGTCCACTTCGGACGGACGACGGTGGCGGGTGCCCGATGGCTGAGCTCGCCGTCCTGCCGGCCGCGCTGGCCGTCCTGCTGGGCCTCGCCCGGCTCGCCGGCTCCGTGCTGGCGCACTGGGGGCAGCCCGCGGTGCTGGGCGAAATCCTGTGCGGCGTGGCCCTCGCCCCGGCGCTGCGGCTGCTGCCGGCGCCGGTCGGCGGCACGCTCACCGCGCTCGCCCAGCTCGGGCTCGTGCTGTTCCTCTTCGCCGCCGGCGCGCACCTGGGTCCGTCGCTGAACCGGGTCCGGCTGAAGGCGGCGCTCGTCCCGGCGCTCGGCGCCACCCTCGTCCCGCTCGGGCTGGGCGCGGTGCCGGCGGTGTGGCTGGCCCGGCGGCACGCCCCGGCCGGCACCGGGCCGTTCGTGGTCTTCGTCGCGGCGGCCCTCGCGGTGACCGCACTGCCGGTCCTGACGCGGATCCTCGCCGAACGCGGCCTGCTCGATGCCGACGCCGGACGCCGGGCGCTGAGCGCGGCCGCGGTCTCCGACGTCGCCGCGTGGACGCTGCTGGCCGTGGCGGCCGCGTCGCTGCACGGCTGGTCCGCGGCGTCGCGGCTGCCGGTCGTGCTGGTGCTGGCGGTGCTGCCGTGGTCGGCCGGCGGCCGGTTCGGCCGGTTCGGCCGGTGGGCCGCCGGGCTGTCCCGGCCGTCCGCGACGGTGGTGCTGGTCGTCGTCGCCTGCGCGGCCGCCGCGGTGACGGAGGCGGCGGGGCTGCACCCGGCGATCGGGGCGTTCATCGCCGGCGCCGTCGTCGGCCACGCCGTCCCGGCGCTCGACGCGGCCGCACTGGCCGCCCCGGCCGGTTCGCTGCTGGCGCCGCTGTACTTCGTGCTCGCCGGGCAGGCCGTCGACCTCGGGAGGCTCGACGCGGCACTGGCCGCGGACACCGCCGCCGTCGTGGCCGTCGCCGTTTCGGGCAAGTGCGGCGGCGCCTACCTGGGGGCCCGCCTCGGCGGGCTCCCGCCCCACCCGGCCGCGGTGTTCGCCGCCCTGATGAACACCCGCGGCGTCACCGAACTGGTCTTCGCCGGCATCGGGCTCGGCCTGGGTGTCATCGACGGCGCGCTCTACACCGCGATGGTCGCGATGGCCCTGGTGACCACGGCGATGACCGGCCCCCTGCTGACCCGGCTGTCCCGGCAACCCGAGGGAGTCTGACATGCCCGCCTACCCGCCGGAACCGTGGCGCGTCAAGATGGTCGAGCCGCTGCGGGTCACCACCCGGGCCGAGCGCGAGGAGCTGCTGCGCGAGGCCGGCTGGAACCCGTGCCTGCTGCGCTCGGAAGACGTCTACGTGGACCTGTTCACCGACTCCGGCACCAACGCGATGTCGGACCGGCAGTGGTCGGCGCTCATGCGCGGCGACGAGGCCTACGCCGGTGCGCGCAGCTTCTACGTCTTCGAAGAGGCCGTGCGCACCTTCTACGGTTACGAGCACGTCATCCCGGTGCACCAGGGCCGCGGCGGCGAGAACATCCTGTCCCGCTGCCTGATCCGCCCGGGCACCCACGTGCCCGGCAACATGTACTTCCCCAGCACCCGGGCGCACCAGGAGCTCAACGGGGCGGCGTTCCACGACGTCATCGTCGACGCGGCCCACGACCCCGCCTCGGAACACCCGTTCAAGGGCGACGTCGACCTCGGGAAGCTGCGCGCCGTGATCGCCGGGTGCGGGGCGGACGCGATCCCGTACGTGTCGCTGGCCGCGACGGTCAACATGGCGGGCGGGCAGCCGATCAGCGTCGCGAACCTCACCGAGACCTGCGCCCTCGCGCACGCCCACGGCATCCCGGTGTTCCTCGACACCGCCCGCGCGGTCGAAAACGCGTGGCTGGTCAAGCAACGCGAACCCGGCTGGGCCGGCCGCACGGTCGCGGAGATCCTGCTCGCGCTGTGCGCCCCGACCGACGGCGCGGTGATGTCCGCCAAGAAGGACTCGCTGGCCAACATCGGCGGCTGGCTCGCGCTGCGCGACCCGGCGCTGGCCGAGCAGGCCCGCGGGCTGGTCCTGCTGTACGAGGGCCTGCACACCTACGGCGGCATGGCCGGCCGCGACATGGAGGCGATCGCCGCGGGTATCGCGGAATCCGTGGCCGAGGACCACATCCGCGCCCGCGTCGCGCAGGTCGAGTACCTCGGCGCCCGGCTCGGCGACGCGGGCGTGCCGATCGTCCGGCCGGCCGGCGGGCACTGCGTCTGCATCGACGCGGCCGCGGGCCTCCCGCACGTTCCCCGGACGGAGTTCCCCGGCCAGACCCTGGCCTGCGCGGTCTACCTCGAAGCCGGCGTCCGCGGTGTCGAACGCGGCGCCGTCTCGGCCGGCCGCGACCCGGCCACCGGCGAGAACCGGTGGCCCGCGCTGGAACTGCTGCGCCTGGCGATTCCCCGCCGCGTCTACACGCGTGCCCACATCGACCTCGTCGCCGACAGTGTCATCGCCGTCCACCGGACGCGCGAGCGGATCACGCGCGGCCTCACGTTCGCCTACGAACCCCCGCACCTCAGGTTCTTCCAGGCCCGCTTCAAGCCGGCCTGCTGAAATCCCGCGATCCGGCGCCGCGTCCGGGCCAAGCTTGGTCCCTTCCGACAGGCGCGAAGGGGTCGAGGATGATCGAAGCACGAGCGGTGTCCAAACGCTACGGCGGCAAGACCGCCGTCGACGGTGTCACGTTCACGGTGAAACCCGGGGTGGTGACCGGGTTCCTCGGCCCGAACGGCGCCGGGAAGTCCACCACCATCCGGATGATCATGGGGCTGGACGCGCCGACGTCCGGGTCGGTCACGGTCAACGGCAAGGCCTACGCCCGGCACCCGGCGCCGCTGCGGGAGGTGGGGGCGCTGCCGGCGGCCGAGGTCGTCCACACGGGACGGTCGGCGTACCACCACCTGCTCGCGCTAGTGCTCACCACCGGCATCCCGCGGCGGCGGGTGGACGAGGTGCTCGACCTGGTGGGGCTGGCCGACGTCGCGCGCCGCCGGGTCGGCGGGTTCTCGCTCGGCACGGGGCAGCGGCTCGGCGTGGCCACCGCGCTGCTCGGCGATCCGGCCACGCTGGTGCTCGACGAACCCGTCAACGGCCTCGACCCGCAGGGCATCCGCTGGATCCGGAACCTGCTGCGCCGCCTCGCGGCCGAGGGCCGCACGGTGTTCGTGTCCTCGCACCTGATGAGCGAGATGGCGCTGACCGCGGAGCACCTCGTCGTGATCGGCAAGGGCAGGCTCATCGCCGACACCCCGGTGGGACCGTCGAGACCCACGTCGGCCGCATCTTCGACAAGCTCGAGCTCCGCGACCGCGTCCAAGCCGTCGTGCCGGCCTGCGAAACCGGCCTCGTCCGCCCTCGCTGACCGGCCCGGAGCGAGGGCCGGGCACGGAGACCGTGCCCGGCCCTGCGTCATCCCGGGATCACGCTGCCCCGGCTCACCGGCTCACGGGTTGATGTGGAAGTCGCCGATGCAGAACGTGCTGCCGAGGCTGAACCGCTGGTAGGGCGACCGCGAGTAGTACCCGAGGTTGGCCTGGTTGGGGCCCGCCCAGATGGCCACCCAGTTGGCGCCGGTGTCGAGTTCGGTCACGTCGCAGCGGTTGACGTGGTAGCGGTGGTTGGCGTGGGATTCGAAGCACCACCAGGTGCCGTTGCTGAAGTCGACCTCCACGTTCTCCGGCGGGCAGTGGCCCGAAGCCACGGTCGCGGGGGTGGCGGTCGTCGTGGTGGTGGCCGCCGACGCCGCCCCGACGCCGGACAGCGCGGCGACGGACGCGGCGGCGACCGCCACCACGGCGGTCCCGAATCGGTAACGCGACATGTTTCTCCCATCTCGTCGGGAGTCCCCGGCCCCGGCGCGGGCCGGTTCCCGGGAATTCCCCCTGTGGTCGCAACGACCGGCCGGTTTTCGGACGGCCGGTTGTCAGCGTGTCCGTGCCCGGTACCCGGTCAGTACCCGCCGGGTTCCCCCGGCCCGCCGACGTGGGCCGGGGAGACCTCGAGCCGGGCGCGGAGGACGTCGGCGTCGGGGTGGTGCAGTTCGTCGAGGATGGGCAGGGCCCGCTGCCAGGCGGCGCGGGCGGCGCGGAGGTCACCGGCGTCGCAGTGGGTGTCACCGAGGCGGATCAGGGTGTCGGCCTGGGGATGGCGAGCGCCCAGCTTCCGGAACAGCTCGAGGGCGTTGTGGTAGCAGGCGGCGGCCCGCCGGTAGTCGCCGAGGTGGTGGTGGGCGCAGCCGAGACTGTCCCAGGTGTCCGCCTCGCCGTGCCTGCTGCCGACCGCGCGGTGCAGTTCGAGCGCTCGCGAGCAGGAGCGCAGCGCCTCGGCGGGATCGCCCAGCTGGGTCTGCATCCAGCCGATCGCGTTCAGCGCTTCCGCCTGGCCCGCCCGGTGCCGGGCCGCGTGGAACAACGCGTAGGCGGTCTTGCCCTGTTCCAGCGCCACCCGGTAGGAGCCCTGCGCGTAGGACACGATGCCGAGGTTGTTGTGGCTGCGTGCCTGGCCGACCGGATCGCCGAGCCGCTCGTCCAGCTCGAGCGCGCGCTGCAGGCTGGCGTGCGCGTCCGGGTAGCGGCCGAGCCGGATGTAGGCCCGGCCCAGTTCACGCAGGGACCACGCCGTTCCGTACGGCTCACCGGCGCGTTCGGCCGCGGCGATCGCGACGAGCTGCGTGCTGACCAGCTGCATCCAGTGCCCGGCCCGGATGCAGAAATTGGCCACGCTCCCGGCGAGCTGCCAGGCGTGGGTGTCGAACCCGGCGTCGGCCGCGCGGTCGACGGCGGCGGCGAACACCGGGCGCTCGGCGGTGAACCACTGCCACGCCTGCTCGTCGTCGCCGAGGGGTTCCACGACGGTCCCCGGCTGGGGTTCGGCCAGGCGCAGCCGGTCGGCCGGCGGGTCGAGCAGCAGCGTCGCGGCGTGCGCGGTGTGCAGGTAGTGGTCGAGGAGGCGGTGCAGCGCGGCTCGGCGCGCCTGCCCGGTCTCCTCCCGGCCGGCCCGGTCGGCCGAATAGGCCCGCAGCAGGTCGTGGTGGGTGAACCGGCCGGTCACGGGTTCGGTGAGCAACTGCGCCTTGACCAGCTCGGCCAATGCCTCGCGAGCCGGCCCGGCGCCGGTTCCGGCGAGGCTGGCGGCGGCCGACAGCGAGATGACCGGGCCCGGGTGCAGGCTCAGCAGCCGGAACATCCGGGCGGCCGCGGCACTCAGCGTCCGGTAGGACCAGGAGAACACGGCACCGAGGTCGACGCTGCTGTCCCCGATGTCCAGTGCCGGCAACCGATCGCGGACGTCGCGCAGCTGCCGGGCCAGCTCGGTCAGCGAGAGGGCCGGGGCGAGGGTGGCCCGCGCGGCGACGATGCTCAGCGCCAGCGGCAGGTGCACGCCCAGCTCGATCAGGTCGCCGGCGGCCTCCGGTTCGGCGGCCAGCCGGTCCCGGCCCAGCCTGCTCGCCAGCAGATCACGGGCTTCGGCGGTGGTCATCAGATCGAGGGGGAGGACCCGCGCCCCTTCGCTGACGATCAGCCCGCCGAGGTGGTCGCGGCTGGTGACGACGGTCAGGCAGCCGGCCGCGCCCGGCAGCAGCGGCCGGACCTGGCCGGTGTCACGGGCGTTGTCCAGCACGACGAGCATCCGCCGGCCGGCCAGCTGGGACCGGTACAGCGCCGCCTGCTCGGCCAGCCCGTCCGGGATCCGCTGGGCCGGTACGCCGAGCGCGTCGAGGAAACCCCGGATCGCTTCGGCCGGCCGGACCGGCCGTCCGCTGGGGTCGAAGCCGCGGAGGTTGACGTAGAGCTGCCCGTCGGGGAACCGGTCCGCGACCCGGTGCGCCCAGTGCACGGCGAGGGTCGTCTTGCCGACGCCGGCGGTGCCGTTGATCGCCGAGATCACCACGGTCCCGCGCTGGTCCAGCAGGCCGGTGAGCTCTTCGAGCTGGGCCACCCGCCCGGTGAACCCGGCCACCGCACCGGGCAGCTGTCGCGGCACCGCACCACCCGGCCGGGTGGCGCCGTGCTGCTGCTGCGGCGGCGGGGACGGTGGCGCGTCGTTGCGCAGGATCGCCAGGTGCAGCTGCTGCAGTTCCGCGCCGGGGGCCAGCGCGAGGTCACCGGCCAGCCGTTCGTGGGTGCGCCGGTAGACCTCCAGCGCCTCCGTGGTGCGTCCCGACCGGTGCAGCGCCAGCATGAGCGCGCCGACCAGCCGTTCCCGCAGCGGGTGCTCGGCGACCAGCGCGGTCAGCTCGGCCACCAGGGCGGCGTGGCCGCCGGCGGCCAGCTCCCAGCCGACCCCGTCTTCCAGCGCGGCGAGGCGGCTCTCCTCCAGCCGGGTCGCCTGCGCCGCCAGCCCCGGCGTGACCCCGCTCAGCGCCGGGCCTCGCCACAGCCGGAGGGCGCCGCGCACCGCTTCGGCCGCCCCGGCCGGGTCGGTGACCGAGCGCTGCCGGGCATCGGCCACGGACGACTCGAAAACCCCGGCGTCCACCTGATCCGGCGTGGCGTCGAGGACGTAGTCGCCCGCTCTGGTGGTGATCACGTCCCCGAGCGCACCGCGCAGCCGCGACACGAGCTTGATCACCTGACGCCGCGCCGAAGGCGGCGCTTCCTCTTCCCACACCGCGTCGACGAGCGCGCTGACCGAAACCACGCGCCCCGGACGCAGGGCCAGCGCGGCCAGCACGGAACGCTGGTGCCGGCTGGAAACGGCCAGCCGGTCCGCTCCCCGCCACACCTCCACCGGCCCCAGCAGCCGCAGTTCGAGCCGATCGGCAACGCCCAACGGTCCCCCCTCGTGGCGCACACCCGCCCTTCCCGCAACAGGAGGAGGTGACCCGGCTCCCGGATACGATCAATCCGGGTCGGGCCGAGGGCCGTCCGCTAGCCAGGGGGTCGAGGGGCCTGCTGGCCGGGCGGGCCATAACCGGGGTGCGGATTCCCGTAGGGCGGGGCCGGCATCGGATAGCCGCCCGGATACTGCGGAACGCCGGCCTGCCGCGGCGGACGGCCGCCCTTGACGACCGCGAGCGCGACCAGGAGCCAGGAGAGCACCGCGGCGACGTCGAGCGGGATGGCCACCGCCAGGAAGATCAGGTTGAGTTCGTCGACGCTCAGGTGGTTCGTCCGGATCCAGGCCGCCGCGTCCAGCGACACGAACTGCCACGCGATGCCCGCCGCCGTCGCGGCCAGCATGATCGCGAAGGCCGCCACCATCAGGCCGGAGCCGCCCCTGACGCGTCCCCTGATGGCGAAGACCAGCCCGAGCAGGCCCACGACGAGCAGCAGCACCCGGGGAATGGCCTCGATGCTGCGCAACGCAAGGGGTGACATGCCTGCCCTCCACAGAGTTCCGCCCGCGATCGAGGCGCCCGGGCGGATCCTAGACGAGGACCCCGCCCCGGCGTGCCGGTTTCGGCGAAGACGCCGGCGGTGGCCGCCGCGGGTGGGTGCGGCGCACCCTCCCCGGCCGCCGGGTGCGGCCCTACCGTCGGGGCATGACCGAGGAACGAGTGATCGCGGACCTGCACCGGCGGTGGGTGTTCGGCTGGGAGCGCGCCGAAGGGGATCCGCCGTTCGACTTCCGGCGCACCTTCGGCGAGTTCTACGACTTCGGCTCCCCGCACGTCCGCCTCTACGACGACTTCGACCCGGAGCAGCGGGTGGCGACGACCGCCGCGGGGTACGGCGAAATCTGGGCACCCGCCTTCGGCGCGATGATCTCCGCCGAGCACGTCGTCGACGACGGCCCGCACGTCGTCGCGGGCCGGGACCTGGCCGCGTCCACGCTGCGGTTCGCCGCGCGGATCACCACGCCCGGCGGCGTCACGGACATCCGGACCACCACTTCGCTGGTCTGGCACCGGACGCCGGCCGGGTGGCGGATCGTCCGGGAACACAACTCCAGCAAGGTCCTGGCCGCAGGCGAGGCATTCTGAACGCCGCCGGTTCAGTCGTCCCCGTTCTCGGTTTCGTCGGCCCGCTCGCGGTTGCGCTGCTGCCGCTCCCGCTCACGGCGGCTGTACGTGGCCCGGCGGACGCGTTCCTCGTCTTCGAGGCTGGAGCCCACCGCCCCGGCGACGATGCCCACGGAGGTCGAGAGCCACACCAGCTTGAGGTACGAAGCCGGCCCGGCCGGATGGCCGAGGACCTGCCCGAAGTAGGTGCCTTCGATCAGGACGATCGACGCCAGCAGCGCCAGCCCGAACAGGATGGCGTACATGCAGGCGACGCCGATCGCCAGCGTCATCGCCGTGGAAGCGTTGTACAGCAAGGCTTTGCGCCGGTCCAGGTGCCCGGACGGCGAGTCCCACAGGTTGTTGTGCACCACCAGCCAGCCCGACATCACCACGATCGCCAGCACCGTGATCCCGGCCAGCCGCAGCGCGGGCAGGGCTTCGGCGAGCTTCCAGAACGACGTGGTGATGATGCCGTACGCGGCGGTGGCCGCAGCGGCCGCCGTGGCTCCGGCGAGGTTCGGGACCAGCCGCCACGGGCGGTTGTCGCGGACCATCCCGGCCAGCAGCCGCAGGCGGCCGCGCACCCCCACCAGGGCGAGGTGCTCGTCGGCGGAGCCGCGGCCGTGGATGTGCCGGGTCGGCGCCACCAGGTCCCGCAGCCGGTCGAGGATCCCCCGCGGCGGATCGGCCTCCTTCGCCGAGCGGCGCGCGACCAGGTGCCGGACCAGGTGGACGATCAGCCGGGACACCCGGCCGTGCAACCGCAGGGCACCGAGCGCGGGCAGCGACACCATCGCCACGCCGTGGTCGGCGTTGTAGTCCGACGCGATCGGGACCGTACCGGCCCGGCGCGGCAGGTCCGTGATCAGCACCAGCAGGTCCCAGCCGTGTTCGGCCCGGTGCTCCTGCGCCAGGTCCAGCATGGGGATGTCGCCCTCCTCGTTCAGCGGAAGGGACTGCGTCTCGTGCTCGACGCGCCAGTCCGTCTCCTCGCCGAGGTCACGGGTCAGGCGGGCGGCCAGACCGTCCGCGATCCGGCCGGCGAGCTGCCCGGGCAGCCCGTCATCGGTCAGCAGCCCCACCACCAGGGCCTCCGGTGCAGCCTGGGCGTTCATGCTCCGCGCCTTCCTCGATCTCGGGGGACGAGATCACCGGGTGCCCGATGTGCCCGCCGGCAAACGGCCGGAACGCAGGATCACCGCCGCCGGCGCCGTGCCGGACGGCATCCGGCCGGTTTTCCCGGCTTCGCCGGTATCCGGGTAAGCATTTCCCGGATGGCTCGTTTCTGTCGGGTTCTGCGACGGTATCGACCCCGCCGCCCGGGGTTATCTTGGAACAATGACCGATCCGGTGGTTGCCGAATATCGACCCGGGTGGCCGCCGTCCAGTTTCCTCGCCCAGCTGCCCGGCGAATGCCTGGCCGCGCTTTTGGCCGCCGGACAATGGGTGAGTTTCGCGGCGGACGAGGTCCTCGTCGACGAGGACGCCGTCGACGACGACGTTTTCCTGCTGGTGAGTTCGTACGTGAAGGTGACGGGCCGGCTGGGCAGGCACGACGCCCTGCTCGCGGTGCGCGGTGCGGGAGACCTGGTCGGCGAGTTCGCCGCCATCGACGGGAATCCCCGGTCCGCCACCGTGCGGGCGTGCGGTCGCCGTCCGGTGGTCGCCGTCCGGCTGTCCGCCGAGTCCTTCTGGGCCGTCGTCGGCCGGGACCGGGCCGCGGCGAAGCTGGTCGCCTCGATCGTCGCCGGCAAGGCGCGGGCGTCGAACCGGCGGCGGGTCGACTACACCGGCGTGGGTCCGCCCGTCCGCGTGGCCCGGCTGGTCCGGGAACTGGCCGAACTGTACGGCACCGAGGTCGCCGGGAGCATGGTCATCGGGCTCGACCTGACCCAGCTGGAGCTGGGGTCGTTCGTGGGGGTGACCCGGGCGACCGCGGAGCGGGCGCTGCGGCAGCTGCGGGAGGCCGGCCTGCTCGAGACCGGCGGCCGCCGCCTGGTGGTGCGCGACCAGGCGGGGCTGGACGAAGTGGCGGCCGGGCTCCGGTCCCTCGGATGAGGGAAAGGGCGGTCGCCCTCCGGTGGTGGCGGCACACTGGCGTCCGACGGGGTTCTTGCTGTGGAGGACGGCAGGTGTGGGCAATGCGACCGATACGTGAAGAAAACCCGGCGGAGCCGGTGCTGGCCGAGGTGCTGCCGTTCGAACGGCCCGGCGCGGCCGTGCGGTACGAGTACGACATCGCCGTCTCGTTTTCGGGCCGGCAACGGTCCTATGTGCACGAGACGGTGCTCGCGGCGCGGCAGCTCGGCCTCCGCGTGTTCTACGACGAAGACGTCAACGGGGACTGGTGGGGCCGCAACATCCTCGTCGAGATGCGGCGCGTCTACCGGACCGGAACCCGGTTCGTGGTCCCGTTCATCTCCGAGGACTACCTGGCGTCGCGGTTCGGGATGGACGAACTCTGGTTCGCGACGAGCACCGCCCTGCACCGGCCGGGGCCCTACATCCTGCCGGTGGTGTTCGGCGACATCGAGCTGCCCGCCGACGTGCTGCACCCGTACACGGTCTACCTCGACGCCGGCAAGCACGCCCCGCACGAGATCGCCGCGCACATGTCCCGGATGGCCGGTGCGGGGGAATGACCCGGCTCGTCACCCGCGGTCGACGTGGAGCCAGGCCTTGGCGGAGAATCCCGTGCGGGGATCGTCGACCGCGATTCCGGTGAAGGCGTGCCCGGGCGGCTCGTGGTCCGGGTCGCGGAAGATGTCGCGGTACAGCGGGTCGGACACGACCAGCACCAGGGGCGCGCCGGTCGTGGCGATCGCCGCGCGGGCCTGCGCGCAGTCACGGAGCCGGGCGGCGGCGGTCGGTGCCGCCCGGTCCCAGCCCATCGAGTTGCGGTCGGACAGCCCGCGGTCGATGCCGACCCGCAGCCGCAGCGCCCCTCCCGGCTTCCGATCGCGGTTGTGCTCGCGCAGCGCCGCCACCAGCTCGAGGTGGAACGCGCGCAGCACGGCTCGCTCGTCGATGGCCGGGGGGAACGCGAGCTGCAGGCCGTCGCCCTGCTCCTGCCGGTCGTCGGGGGCGATCCCGGTCGCCTTGGTCGCGCGGTCGAGCACGTCCGCCAGGCTGCGCTGCACCCGGCCGCTGCCCTGGGGGTCGCGCTGCCCGAAGCCGACGAGATCGGCCGCCAGGAACAACCGGACCGCGGAACCGTTGTGGTGCCCGGAAACGTCGATGGTGTACGACGTCTCCTTCGCCGCCACCGCCGGAACCCGGTGCCACCGGGCTCCGACACTGCGCTTCAGGTTCACCGCGCACGTCATGCTCGCGGTCAGGCCGGTCCGGCCGGCGGGGATCTCGACGATCAGCCGGGTCCGGACGGTCCGCCCGCCGGCGGGCTCGCCGAGGAAGTGGCGGAACCGCCTGCCGCCGATGTCGTGTTCCGCCTCGGGGACATCGGGCGCCGCCACGACCCAGCAGTCATCGGAGAAATTCACGGACACTTCGGCCGACCGGTAAGCCGTTCCGGCGGGCAGGACGTCGAGCCCGACGCCGTAGTGCAGTTCGATCAGCCTCTTCCCGGGCGGTGCGGCGGTCGCGCCGTGTCCGCCGGCCGCCTGCGCGCGCGGCTCGTAGAAGGTGATCGCGGACAGCACGGCGCGGTCTTCGCCGGGCCCGCGCAGCGCGGGATCCGCCGAAACCAGCTCGACCCGTTCCGCGGGCCCGAGCGGCCATTCATCCGGTTTCCCGTCGGCAATCATGACGAGCCCGCCTTTCCGTCGGCACGCAGTGTACGGTGGTTTTCACGAAGGACAGATCAGGGATCGCATTATCGTGATCAAAATTGCGGCCGGCTGATTATTGTCACGTTTTTGTCCCCTCTGTCCACTCGAGAAACGAGAGGCAACCATGACCGCGGACGAAGTCGAGCGCCGGATCGCCGAGCTGTCCGGACGGCTCGCCGAACTCGCCGACGGCGGCGACGAGCAGCGCGCGGCCCGGGCCGAGCTGGCCGCGGCGCTGGCGGCCCGGTACGTCCGGCACGGCGGGGCGGACGGCGACCGGGTCCTGGCCACCGAGCTGGCCGATCTGGTGCTGGCCGATCCCGCGAGCACCGCCGGGCAACGGGACCGGATGTCCCAGCTGGCGGTGACGCTGACGATGGTGGGCAAGACGCCGGCGACCGTCCTGCGCGGCCATCCCGTCCCCGATCTCTCCGCCGTCCTGCGCACCTCGGAATGGCTGGGGCAGACCGGCCCGGGCCGGCTGTCGGCGGGGTTCGCCGAGCTGCGGGACCGGCTCTCGGCCGTCACCGGCACGGACTCCCTGCCGCCGGAGATCCGCGCGCTGTTCGACCTCATGGCGCCACTGGCCGACCTGATGGAGTCGGGCGGCGCGCCGCCGTCCGAGGCGACCGTGGCGCAGCTCAACGCGGTGCTGGGCAGTACCCCGCCCACCGCCAACCCCGGTATCGAGCTGCTCCGCACGATGATGCCGGTGATCGCGCCGGACCCCGAGCCGGCCGAACAGGCGCGCCGGCTGCGCGAGCTGCTGGCCGGGCTGCCGGAGGACCACATGCTCACGCCGATGCTGCGAGCCGACCTCGCGACGCACCTGGCCGGCGCGGCCGGGCCGGGCGGCCTGGCCGACCTGCGGGAGGCGGCGGAACTGCTGAAGCAGGCGTCGTTCCTGCCCGACGAGCACCCGCTGTCGGACAGCATCCGGCGGCAGCTCGCCGGTGCCTTGCTGGCGTCCGCCGCCGCGGAGGCGACCCCGGACCGGATCGCGCAGGCGCAGGACGTCGTCGACCAGGTGCTGGCCCGGACGGGCGAAGCCGGGCCGGACCGGCAGGGCGCGGACCTCGTGCTGCGGTCCATGCTGGCGATCCTGCGCGGTGCCCACGGCGACGCCGGGCAGACCACGGCCGGGGTCACCGACCTGCTGGAAGCCGTCCGGACGCTGCCGCCCGGCCACGAACTGCACGCCGTCGCGGTCGGCCTGGTCGGGGGCGTCCTGGCCGACCGGCACCTCGCCCTCGGCCTGCTCGAGGACGCGGACTCCGCCGCGTCGCTGCTGGCCAAGGCCGCGGAGCCGACCGCCGACGGCTCGGCCGAAGGCTCGGCGGTGATCGCCGCGCTGGCGGCCTCGACCGAGGTGAGCCGGGCGCTGCGCGTCGGGGACGACGCCGGCCTCGCCGTTGCGGTCGGACGGCTCGACCAGGCGGTGGCCCGGCTGCCCGCGGCGCACCTGGTGCGGCCGAGCGCGGAACTCCTGTCGGGGCTCGCCGGGCTGCGCCTGGCGCTGTCCGGCGAAGGGAACCTCCGCGAGTCCGTCGGTGCCCTGCGCGAACGGCTGACCGGCGGCCCCGTGCCGGGGCACTCCGCCGACATGCTCGGGGTCATGGCCGACACGACGACGGCGCTCGCCGGCGCCCTCGACGGTGAGCCCGCAGAAATCGCCGCCGCGATCGAACGGCTCGAAGCCCGGGCGAGCCGGGTGACGCTGCCGTACCACCAGACGACAACGCGGGCGCTGCTGGGCCTCGCGTACCTGACGGCGCACGACCGGGGCGCCGGACCGGCCGATTCCGCGAGCCGCGCGGTGACGCACCTCGAACAGGCCTGGCAAACGGCCGACGGCGTGACGCGGCCCGACGTGCTCCGCACCCTCGCCCGGGCCCGCTGGGCCGCCGGGCAGGGGGAACTCGCGCGCCGGGACGGCTTCGCGGCGCTCGAGGAACAAGCGGGTCTGGTCCTGCTCCAGACGGGCGTCGGCCACGCCGTGCTCACCGCGCGCGGCGCGGCCGCGGACGCCGCCACCCTGGCCGGGTGGTGCCTCGCCGACGGCGAGGCCGAGGCGGCCCTGCGCGCGATCGAGCTCGGCCGCGGGCTGGCGCTGCACGCGGCGACGTCGACCCTGGAGGTGCCGGAGCTGCTGCGCGACCTCGGCCACCCGGACCTGGCCGAGGCGTGGGCCGGCCACACGCGGGAGGACCGGCCGGTCGCCGGCCCCGAGTCGGTGACGGCGGGCAACCTCCGCCATCGCGTGCTGGAGGTGCTGCGCGGCACCCCGGCCGGGACCCGGCTGTTCGCCGCGCCGTCGACGGCCGACGTCGCCGAGGGGCTGGCCGGCCACGGCATCGACGCGCTGGTCTACGTGGTGCCGGGCGCCGACCGGTCGCCGGGACGGCTGATCGGCGTCGATCGCGACGGCCGGCCGATCACCTGCGAGCTGCCGAACCTAGTGGTGCGACCCGGCGGGCCGCTCGCGGCGTTCGCCGCGGCCGCCCAGGACGACGCCGGCACGTGGCGAGCGGCGTTGGAAGCGTTGTGCGACTGGGCGGGCACCACGGTGCTGGCGCCCCTGTTGGACGTCGTCGGCCGGGGGAGCCGGGTCGTGCTGGTCCCGCTGGGCGGGCTGGGGGTGGTGTCGTGGCCGGCCGCGCGGCTCGGCGAGTCCCGGTTCGGCTGCACCGAACTGGTCCTGTCCACCGCGGCGTCGGCCCGCCAGTTCCTGGACTGCCTGCGCCGGTCCCCGCAGCCCCTCGACCGCGACCCGGTGCTGGTGACCGATCCCCAGGGCAACCTCGGGTTCGCCGCGGAAGAGGCGCTGGTGCTGCACGACGTCTTCTACCCGGGTGCACGGCTGCTGGGCGATCTGCGCGGCTTCGAGCCCGGCGACGACGGGCCGCCGCTGCCGGAAGCGCGGCCCGCGACACCGGCCGCGTTCCTGGCCCACGTCCCCGGGGCGGGCACAGCCGGTGCTTCGCTGCTGCATCTGTGCTGCCACGCCGAAGTCGGCGCGGCGGCCGAGGCGTCCCGGCTGAGGCTGACCGAGGACCTGCCCATCGAAACCGTGCTCCGGCACGCCGTCCGCCGCGAGCCGGACGCCCCGGGCGGGACCGTCGTCCTGACCTCGTGCAGCAGCGATCTGACCGCCGCCGACCACGACGAGGCGCTGACCCTCGCCACCGCCTTCCTGGCCGCCGGCGCGGTCACCGTGATCGGCTCCCGGTGGAACACCGACGACCGCGGCACCGCGATCCTGATGTTCGCCGTGCACCACTTCCTCGTCCGCGACGGGCTCCGGCCCGCCGAAGCCCTGCGGGCCGCCCAGCTGTGGATGCTCGACCCGGCTCGCGACCGGCTGGAGGGCATGCCCGAGGCGATGATCGGCGACCTGACCCTGCCCGGCACGACCGGCATCCCCGTCTGGGGCGCCTTCGCCCACCACGGCCGCTGACCCGGCCACGACCGGTCCGCCACGGGTTCAGCGGGTGGCGTCGTCCGGATCGAGCGTGCGGTGGGCCAGGTCCACCAGCGTCGTGATCATGTCGGCGTTGGAGCCGACCGGGGCGAACAGCACGAGCTCGGTCTCGTTGCCGCGGTGGAGCGCGGCGAGCCTGTGCAGCACCGCGACGCCGGCGCTGGCCAGGTGGGTGACGCCGGTGAGGTCCACGGTGAGCGAGCGGGCGCCGGTGGCGCCGGCGGCGAGGATCTCGTGTTCGACGGTGCCCGCGGTGGCGCCGTCGATCGGCCCGTCGACCCGGATCCGCGGCCGGGGCGCCGACGGCTGGTCCAGGATGATCAGCGGGTCGGCCTGGGGCGCGGGCCGCGCGCTCGAGGCGGGGCCCCAGGACTCGGCGGTGAGCAGCCGGGCGGGCCGGGTGAGGCGGTGGCGCGCGAACGCCGTGGTGCCGCGCGCGTCGTGGCTGATCTGCAGGACGTCCACGATGTCGGAGGTGAGGTGCAGGCCGAGGCCGCGGTCGGGGGAGGGGCGGGGTTCGCGCCAGCGGCCCTGATCGGCGACCCGCAGTTCGACGCGGCCGGTGTCGGTGAGGTCGGCGGTGACGGTGACCGGGTAGAGGTCCGGGGCGTCGAGGTAGGCGTGGTCCATGACGTTGGTGGCCAGCTCGACGACGGCGTGCCGGATCGCGGTGCTGTCGGCCCGGCCGACCCGGGCGGTGTCGAGCCAGTCGTCCAGCTCGGTGCGGATCGTGGCCAGGAAGCCGGTGTCGGCCGGGACCGTCAGGGCGAACGCGGCCGGTGCCGGGGTGAGCTGGGCCGCCAGCAGGGTGATGTCGTCGGTGTGGCCGGTCGCGCGGATCATCAGCTCGATGGTCTGCTCGCAGACCCGCTCGACGGTCAGGCCGGGGCTGCCCGGCAGCGCCCGGTCGGCGGTGACGTCGGCGGCGACCCGGGCGAGGTCGACGGTGCTGGTGCCCAGGTCCTGGCCGGGGCGTTCGAGGATGCCGTCGGTGTAGAGCAGCACCAGGTCCCCGGTGGCGAGCCGGGCGGTGGCGGCCACGCGCTCGCCGCCGGTGCCGAGGGGGCCGCCGGCGGTGGTTTCGAGGTAGCGGCCGCCGTCGTCGAGGCCGGCGGGCACGATCAGCGGGGGCGGGTGGCCGGCGGTGGTGTAGGTCAGCAAACCGGTGGCCGGGTCGAGCACGGCCACGCAGACCGTCGTTGCGCGCGCACCCGGGATGCGGTCGGTCGCGGCGTCGGCCGCACGGACGGCGGCGAGGACGTCGCCGGTGCCGGCGAGGTGTTCTTCCAGGACGATGCGCAGCCGGCCCATGGTCGCCGAGGCCGCCACCCCGTGCCCGACGACGTCGCCGACGACCAGGGCGACGTGGCCGCCGGGCAGCGCGATGGCGTCGTACCAGTCGCCGCCGGCGGCGGTGTCGGCGTCGGCGAGCAGGTAGCTGGCGGCGAGCTCCACCCGCGGGAGGACCGGCACCCCCGCGGGCAGCAGTTCGCGCTGCAGGGTGTCGATCACGCCGCGGGCCTGCGCGTAGCGTGCTTCGGCGACGTTCGCGCGCTCCTGGGTGGCGAGCCGCTCCCGCTCCTGCTCGGTGACGTCGGTGACCTGGGCGATGACGCCGGTGATCTCGCCGTCGGCGCCGCGTTGCGGCACCGCGATGACGTCGACGAAGACCTCGATCCGCCGGCCCTGCTGTTCGAACTGGGCTCGCATCGCGCGGACCTGGACGGGGTTCCCCGTGCGGTGGACGCCGGCGAACATCTCGAAGATCTGCTGCCCCATGGTTTCCGGGAACACCTCGCGGAACGGCACGCCGATCATCTCCGACCGGCCGGCGAGGACGCGGTAGGCGGCGGTGGTGGCGGTGACTTCGAGCTCCGGGCCCGCCATCCCCAGTACCAGCACCGGCATGGCGTCGAACACCCGCCGCACGTCCTCGCACCGCCCGATCCGCCGGTCCGCCGCCGGGTCGTGGTCTCCGCCATCGGACGTCATCCCAGCCTCGCCTTCGCCGCCGAGCGATCCAGGCGTCCAGGATTACCCGCCGGCCGGCGTCCGCGCAGCAAGTAGCCCGATCTGATGACCCGGGCGACGCGGGTGCCGTGCGATGCGTGGCGCGGCACCCGCGCTGCCGGTGTCCCGGCGCGGGCCGGGTATCAGGAGAGCCGGGCGACCTCCTCGTCCGTCAGTGCCTTGCCGACCACGTGGACGTCGTCGACCGCGCCGCTCCAGAAGTCGACGTTGCGGCCGTCGTACTTGGCCCGCCCGACCGTGAACGCGCCCGTGCTGACCAGGGCCGGTCCGGCCGGTGCCGTCGCGACCTTCACGCCGTCCACGTAGAGCCGGATCTCGGTGCCGGCCCGCACCCCGGTGAGTTCGTACCAGCGGCCGACCTCCGGCACGACCTCGTACCGGGCCCGGTTGCCGCCGGGGGTGCTGAACGCGAACGCGCCCTGCCCGTACTGCAGGTAGAACGGGCTCTCCCGCTCCCGGCCGTCCTGGCTCACCGCGGTCGAGTAGTTGCCGGGCAGCTGGTCGAGCCGCACCTTCGCCGACACGGTGTAGTCCCCGGTCGTGTCGACGACCGGGCCGTAGGTGTCGGCCGAGCCGCCGGAGAACTGCAGCGCGCCATCCTTGAAGGCCGCCCCGGCCGGGGTGAGCGTCAGCGGGTTGTTGCCGCCGCTCGAGTCCTTCGCGGTCGTTCCGCCGCGTTCGTCGAGCTTCCAGTCACCCTTGCCCGCGTAGGGATAGGGCTTGCCCGCGTCGGCGCCGGCCTCGATCACGCGCCGGTTGATCTCGCGGACCGGACCCGGGTCGACCTTGATGCGCTTGCGGTCGTAGGTCCAGAGCCCGTTGAGCTCACCCTCCAGGTCGGTGACCTGCGTGTAGACCGACGCCGACAGCTCGGCCCGTGCCTGGCCGAGGTAGAACGTGCGGGTGTTGTCGACGTACTTCGCCGTCAGCGCCGCCTTGTCCGCCACGCCGCTGTAGATCGCGATCGGCGCACCCGGCCACTGGTGACCCGGCGTGCGCAGCGTGAAGCCGCCGTGCTCGCCGTCCATCGCGACCCGCTTGCCGTCCGGATGCGCCGGGTCGGTGTTGTTGTAGTCGTGGTGGTCGATGACGTCGCCCGCGCCCGAGTCGCCCTTGGAGGCGCAGCAGTTCACCCCGCTGTGGGCGTTGACGATCCGGCTCGGGTCGGCGGCCTTGACCTGGTCGGTGATCCGGCCGGTCGCGGCCTTGTCCCACTCGCCCCAGCCTTCGTTGAACACGATCCAGGCGTAGACCGACGGGTTGTTCTGCAGCTGGTGCATTTCTTCCAGGCCCTGGCTGAGCCACGCCTGCTGCGCCGCGGGGTTGTTGCCGTCTTCGACGGACACGAAGTCCTGCCACACCAGCAGTCCCAGCCGGTCGGCGTGGTAGTACCAGCGGGCCGGCTCGACCTTGATGTGCTTGCGGACCGCGTTGAACCCGAGGTCCTTCTGCGCCTTCAGGTCGAAGACGAGGGCGTCGTCGCTCGGCGCGGTGTTCAGGCCGTCCGGGTAGAAGCCCTGGTCCAGCTGCATCAGGGAGAAGAACGGCTTGCCGTTGAGCGTCAGCTTCGGCTTCCCGTTGACGTTCGTGATGCCGGTGGACCGCATGCCGAAGTAGCTCTTGACCCGGTCGCTGCCCAGCTTGACCTCCAGCTGGTACAGGTACGGGTCGTCCGGTGTCCACAGGTGCGCGTTCGGCACCGGCAGCTTGAGGTTCGCGTTCGCCGGTCCGCTGATCGTGCCGACCTGGCGGCCGCGCGCGTCCTTGGCGACCACCGTGGCGGTCGCGGTGCCCGCGGACTCGACGGTCACCGCCAGCGAGCTGGTGGCGAGGTCCGGGGTCGTCTTGATCTCGTCGATGCCCTTGTCCGCCACCGGTTCCAGCCACACCGTCTGCCAGATGCCCGACGACGGGGTGTAGAAGATGCCGCCGGGGTTCGCGGACTGCTTGCCCTTGGGCTGGTACGGGCCGGTCGTGTCGGTGACCGCGACGACGATCTCCTGCTCGTCACCGCGCTTGAGCGCGTCGGTGATGTCGGCGCCGAACGCCGTGTAGCCGCCGGTGTGCTCGGCGACGAGCTTGCCGTTGACCCACACCGTGGCCTGGTAGTCGACCGCGCCGAAGTTGAGCTTGAGGCGCTGCCCGCCGCCGATCCGCCAGTCGCGGGGGACGGTGACCGTGCGGCGGTAGAACATGTGGTCCTCGTGCCGTTCGAGCCCGGAGAGCTGCGACTCGATCGGGTAGGGCACGATCACCTTCTCGGGCAGCTTCGTGCCGAACGCCGGCTGCTGACCCTCCTTGGCGGCGGCGAACTCCCACGGGCCGTTGAGGTTGACCCACTTGTCGCGCTCGAGCTGCGGCCGCGGGTACTCCGGCAACGGGTTGCGCGGGTCGGCCTGCTCGCCCCACGGCGTCTTGAGCCGTTCGGCCGACGCGTTCGAGACCGTGCGCCCGGACTTGCCGATCTTGGTGCCGTTCACCGCGAGCGCACCCGCGCCGTCGTAGTAGAGGGTGACCCGCTGGCCCTTGAGCACCCGCTCGGCCAGCCGGATCGTCGCCCGGTCCCGGCCGGTCGTGATCGACGAGACCGGCATCGGCGTCGCGTCGACCTCGATCCGCAGGTGGTCGGCCAGGTCGCCGGTTCCCGAGACGCGGCCGCCGAAGCCGGCCGAGAGCGTGCGGCCGTCCTGGGACACCTCCGCCGTGCGCGGCACGACGGCGAACTCGGCCGGCGGCGTGAACGCCGAGAGCGGCACGATCTGCTTCGCGAGGCCCGCGCCCGACCAGCGCAGGAACATGTTGGCGCCGCCGGTGTCCTGGAACATCTCCAGCTTGAAGTCGTACTGCTTGCCGGCGGTCAGCGTGACCGGTGCGCTGGTCTGCTCGGTGTCCCAGTCGCCGACCCAGTGGTCGATCACGGGGGCGCCGTCGAGGAAAAGCCGGAACCCGTTGTCACCGATGGCGTAGAACGTGTAGTCGCCGGTCTTCGGCACCGCGAGCTGCCCGGTCCACCGGGCGGTCGTGTGCTCCGTGCGCCCGGTGACCAGCCCGAAGACCGAGGTCAGGTCCGGGTGGTCGACCTCCGAGTCGAGCGCGGTCCCGGCCAGGGTGGCGAAGTCGTGCGCGTCCGGTGCCGACGGCGTGAAGTACTCGGCCTTCAAGCCGTGCACGGGCTCGGCGGCACCTGCGGGCGGCGTACCGGAGGCCACGCCCAGCGCCACCAGGACGGCGACGAGGACGGAAGCGGCTCTTCTCATCGGCGGACCCTTCATTTTTACAACGTTGTAAAACGCTTCGTGGGCATCGAAGCAGACAAGTCGGACCGATCACTACCGCCGAACGTCGGTATCTCGCCCGGGTTCGGCTACCGCGGTGTCAGGCGCTGTGCCAGTCGCGGAAGGCGCCCAGGACGGCGTCGCGCGTTTCGGCGGAGAGGGTTTCCGGGGGCAGCTTGCCGAGTTCGGCGATGGTGGTGCGGAACTGGCCGAGGTAGCGCTCGCAGCCCTCACAGAGGGCGAGGTGCTCGACGAACCGTGCTTCGGTGGCGGGGTCGAGGGCGTCGTCGAGGAACGCGGTGACGAGTTCGACGAATTCGTCGCAGTTCACGTCCTCGCCCCCGTCGCCAGGTACTCCGCCAGCCGCTCCCGGACCACGGCGCGGGCCCGGTGCAGCAGGACGCGCTGGTTGGCCGCGGAGATCTGCAGCATGGCACAGACCTCCGCGGCGGTGTGGTCGCCGACGTCGCGCAGGCTCAGCACCGCACGCTGGCGGGCGGGGAGTTCGTCGAGCACGGTGGTGATCACCCGGCGGATTTCGAGGGAGAGCGCGGTGTCCTCGGGGGACGCCCACGGGGCCGGGCTCTCCCGCCAGTGGCCGGGGTAGGCGCCGTCGGCGCCCTGGAACCGGGCGGGGTCGACGGTCGGGCCGTGGTCCTCGTCCTGGGGCAGGAGGCTGGTCCAGGGCACGCTCCGGCGTTCGGCCGTGCCCCGTTTCTTGGCCGTGTTGACGAGGATCCGGTACACCCAGGTCTTGAACGCCGACCGGCCTTCGAAGAGGCCGACGCCCTTGAGCACGGCGAGCCAGGTTTCCTGCACGACCTCCTCGGCGGAGGCGTGGGTCGACACGAAGGAGCGGGCCAGCCGCAGCATCGACGCCGACCACGCGTCGAGCACCGCCGCGAAGGCCGCGTCGTCGCCCCGGCGGAGCGCGGCGACCAGCTCCTCGTCCGGCGGCAGCGTCGTCACCAGGCGAATATAGCCGCGGCAGCACGGCAAAAAGGTGACCGTCACCTTACGGCCGCCTGCTCCCGGCGCCGCAGCAGCGACAGCGCGCCCGCGGGGAAGAGGAGCACCGACAACAGGCCCGCGCACACGAGCGCGGCGGCGGTCACCGGCGACATCAGCCCGGTCAGCACGCCGATCTGGGAAGCGGTGACCAGGAACGGCAGCGACGTCGCCTGCAGCAGCGCCGCCGCGGCCGCCGGGCGCCGGCCGAACTCCCGCGCGTACAGCAGCGCCGGGACGCCGCGGGCGATCAGCAGCGCCGCCAGGAAGAGCGGGACCCGCGCCAGCGCCGCCGGGGCGGCGAGCAGCCCGCCCAGGTCCAGCCGCAGGCCGCTGGTCACGAAGAAGACCGGGATGAGGAAGCCGTAGCCGATGGCGTCCAGCTTGACCCGGAACCGCGGGTGCGAGCCGCTGTCCCGGTCGAGCAGGCCGGCGACCGCGCCCGCGAGGAACGCGCCCAGGATGCTCTCCAGCCCGAACGCCTCGGCGAGCGCGACGAACGCGACCAGCAGCACCACCGCCGCGCGGACCCGGATCTCGGCCGTGGTGTCCTGCAGCATCGTCAGCGTCTCGCCGAGCCGCCGCGACTTCCCGGCCAGCGACACCACGGCCGCCGTCACCGCGACCAGCAGCACGAACGCCGCCAGCAGGACCACGCGACCGCCGGTGCTGCCCCCGGACGCGGAGAACAGCAGCGACAGCAGCACCACCGCGGCGAAGTCGGCGACCGAGCAGGCCGCGATCACGGCCTGCCCGAGCCGGCTCTCGGCCTGGCCGGCGTCCTTGAGCACCGGCACGACCAGGCCGAGCGACGTCGCCGAGAGCGCCACGGCGACCAGCAGCGGGCTCTTGACCCAGCCCGCCGTGCCGAACCCGGCTCCGGCGGCCAGGCCGAGCGCCAGGGTGATGCCGTAGCCGAGCAGGGCCGGCCGCAGGGCCCGGCCGCGCAGCCGGCGCACGTCGACCTCCAGCCCGGCCAGGAACAGCAGGAAGGCCAGGCCGAGCAGGGCGGCGATCCGCACCGGCACGTCGGCGTCGACCCAGCCCAGCACCGACGGCCCGGCGACGATCCCGAGCACGATCTCCAGCACCACGGCCGGCACCCGCAGCTTCGGCACGAGCGCCGGCAGCAGCGGGGCGGCGAGCGCGATCGCCGCCACCGCGAACAGGTTCACGAACTCGACGCCGGGCATGGCTCAGCGGTATTCGGGATTGGCGAAGTCGAAGCGGCAGCCGGCGTCCCATTCGCTGCGCTGGTTGCCGTGCACCGGAATGCCGCCCGCGTCCTTCAGCATCCGGGCCAGGTGCAGCAGGTTCCAGGTCATGAACGTGGTGTTGCGGTTGGTGAAGTCGTTCTCCGGGCCGCCGGACCCGGGGTCCAGGTAGGACGGTCCCGGGCCCGCCTCGCCGATCCAGCCCGCGTCGGCCTGCGGCGGGATGGTGTAGCCGAGGTGCTGGAGGCTGTAGAGGACGTTCATGGCGCAGTGCTTGACGCCGTCTTCGTTGCCGGTGATCAGGCAGCCGCCGACGCGGCCGTAGTAGGCGTACTGCCCGGCGTCGTTGAGCAGGTGCGAGCACGCGTAAAGCCGCTCGATGACGAGCTTGGTGACGGAACTGTTGTCACCCAGCCAGATCGGCCCGGCGACGACCAGGATGTCGGCGGCCAGCACCTTTTCGTAGATGCCCGGCCAGGCGTCGGTGGCCCAGCCGTGTTCGGTCATGTCGGGCCAGACACCGGTGGCGATGTCGTGGTCGATGGCCCGCAGCACCTCGACGGCGACCCCGTTCTTCTCCATGATCCCGCGGCTGACGTCGATCAGCCCCTCGGTGTTGCTGCGTTCGGGCGAGCGTTTGAGGGTGCAGTTGAGGAACAGGGCGCGCAGGTCGTCGTAGCTCGGCATGGGTCGGGTTTCCTTTCCGTTACAAAAGTTCGGCGTCCTGCTCGACGCAGAGCAGGGCGGGACCGTCGGCGGCGAAGAGCGCCGTCATGGCGTCGTCGAGCTGGTCGCGGGAGGTGACGCGGATGCCGGTGGCGCCGCACAACCGCGCGTAGGCCGCCCAGTCCGGGTTGACCAGCGACGTCTGCCACACCGGGTAGTCCCCGGCGAGCTGTTCCTTGCTGATCTTGCCCAGCGCGTTGTTGTTCAGCAGCACGTGCTTGACCGGGATGCCGTACTTGACGGCGGTGGTCAGCTCGGTCGCGTACTGCCCGAACCCGCCGTCGCCGGTGACCGCCACGATCGGGCGGTCCGGCGCGGCCGCCCACGCGCCGAGGGCCGCCGGGTAGCCGAAGCCGATCGAGCCGAGGTAGCCCGACATCAGCACCGGCTGGCCCTTCGACTCCAGATAACGGCCGAGGGAGTACGCGTGGTTGCCGACGTCGACGGCGACGACCGCCTCCGCCGGCAGGTGCCGAGACAGCGCGTCGAACACCGCCGCGGCGGCGACCCCGCGGCCCCGGTCGTCGCGTGCCCGGCGGGCCTTCTCCGCGCGCCAGATCTCCCAGCGCGCCGCGACGTCGGGCCGCTGGTCCTCCGCCTTGGTCTCGCCGAGCGCGGCGGTCAGCGCGGCCACCGTGAGCCGGGCGTCGCCGAGCAGCGACGTGGTGACCGCGTCGAACCGGCCGATCGCCGCCGGCTCGTCGTCGATCTGCAGGATCGGCTTGTACGCGGCGATCCCGGTGTGGTTCGAGAACGACGCGCCGACGACGATCAGCAGGTCGGCCTCGTTCATCAGCCAGCTCGCCACCGGGGTGCCGCTACGGCCGAGCACCCCCGCGCCGAGCGGGTGGGTGTCCGGGACCAGGCCCTTCGCCTTGAACGTCGTCAGCACCGGAGCATTGAGGGCTTCGGCCAGCCGCCGGACTTCGGTTTCGGCGCCGCGTGCGCCGTGCCCGACGACCAGCACCGGCCTGCGCGCACCGCGGACCAGCGCGGCCGCAGTGTCCACAGCGGAGTCCTCCGGCCGGATCCGGCGGTCGGCCGCTCGTCCGTCCGGTGTGGACGCGGGCGCGTCGCTCGGCTGGACCTGCACCTCGTCCGGCAGCACCAGGTGGGCCACCCCGCGGCGGTCGATCGCGTGCTTCACCGCCAGCGCGGCCAGTTCCGCGTGGTCGCTTCCGCTGTGGACGGTGGTGGTCGTGACGGCGACGTCGCGGAACACCGCGGACAGGTCGACGTCCTGGAACGCGCCGCGGCCCAGCACCTTCGACGGCACCTGGCCGGAGATCGCCAGCACCGGCGCGCCGTCCAGTTTCGCGTCGTAGAGCCCGGTGAGCAGGTTCGTCGACCCCGGGCCGGCGATGGCGAAGCACGCCGCCGGACGGCCCGTCAGCTTCCCGTAGGCGCTCGCGGCGAACGCGGCCGCGCCCTCGTGCCGGATCCCGACGTAGGTCAGTTCGCCGCGGGACTCCGCGCGGCGCAGCGCCTCGGCGAACCCGAGGTTGGAGTGCCCGACCATGCCGAACACGTGGGTGACACCCCAGGCCACGAGCGTCTCGACGAGGACGTCCGCGACCGTGCGCACGGCCTCCGCCGGTTCCGGCAGCCGGACGTACACCCCGTCTTCGCGCTGCTCGACCGGGTAGGTGGCGACACCGTCGGAGAAGCCCTCCGGGGGCTGCCCGGAGATCGGGTCGTAGTCGTAGCCGTGCCACGGGCAGCGCAGCAGGCCGTTCTCGATCGAGCCCTCGCCGAGCGGGCCGCCCTGGTGCGGGCAGCGGTTCTCCAGTGCACCCAGCCGCGCACCGCAGCGCGACAGCGCGACGCTGCGGCCGTCGACCGTGACGCTGCGAACCCGGCCGTCCCCGGGCACGTCGTCCGGGGCGACCCGGTGCCAGCCGTTCTCCGTCATGTAACGCCTCCGGTGGTCGGGCACACTGTGCCGTCGTAAGGGTGATGCCGCCGAAACAGTGGTGACGGCAGGCTCAGTGCCTCGACCGGGGCCAGGCGTTACAGAGGAGTTCGACGATGACCGAGAAGGCGCTCGAAACCACCCGCCGGTTCCTGCACGGGGCGGCCGAGCTGCTGCTCGCCGGGCCCCAGCACCGCCGGACCGGCCGCATCGACCTGCGGGTGGTGGCGGGCGGGTTCGCCACGGTGGCCGAACCCGCCCTGCGCGTCGAAGGAGACGAACTCGTGACGAGCTCGGGCCGGTTCCCGCTGAACGGCCGGTCCTACCGCGAGGTGGCCGCGGCCGCCGGGCTCGAAGCGGGTGAACCCGCCGGGGTGTACGGCGGCGGTCCGGGCGTGCGGATCGGCGAAGTCCTCGTGCTGGACGGGGACGCGGTGAAGGTGCTGATGGGCGCGTTCGCCGAAGGGCACGGCGCACTGCGTGAATTCGCCCCCGGAACGGAGCCGGTCCTGTGGCCGGAACACTTCGACGTCGCGATCACCCTCGGCGAGGTCAACTACGGCGTGTCGCCCGGCGACCAGCACATCGCCGAGCCCTACGCCTACGTCGGGCCGTTCGAACCACGGCAGGGTGCGTTCTGGAACGCCGCCTTCGGCGCGGCCCGCACGATGACCGGACTCGGCGACGCGGCCGCCGTCGTCCGGTTCTTCCGCGAGGGCCGTGACCTCGCCGCGGAACGCTGAAGCCCGGCCTGCGGGTGGTGCCGTAAGGGTTTCCTAAGCATTGGCGCGAGAGCCGGCCGGTCAACCGGCGCTACCCTCGGCCGATGCTCGGGTCACGATGGTTTCGGGCCGCGCTGTTCGCGGTGCCGGGCGCACTGCTCGCCGGGTTCGGCGCCCTCCACCCCGCGGTGCTGGACGCGGCCACCGCCCCGTGGTGGACGCAGCTGCACATCGTCCTGCTGCTCGTGTTCCCCTTGCCGGCCGCGGCGCAGTGGCTCCTGCTGGCCTCGGCACCGCGGTGGATCCGCTGGCCGGGGCGGCTGGCCGCCTTCGGGTTCGCCGCCTTCTACGGAGGACTCGACGCCGTCGCCGGGATCGCCGCGGGCACCGTGACCGGCGCCCAGCACGGCGTCACCCCGGTGGTCGGGTCCCTGTTCGAGGTCGGCGACCTGCTGGGTCACCTCGGCGCCGGGTGCTTCCTGGTCTCGAACGCGCTGATCGTGGTGGCGATGGCGCGTGGCGGCCGGCGGGCCGTGCCGGGTGCGGTGGTCCTGCTGGTCGCGAGTGTGTCCTTTCTCGACAGTCACATCTTCTGGCCGCGCGGCGTGTTCACGATGATCGGCGTCGCGGCCGGGATGTTCCTGCTGGCGTACGGGCAAGTCACCCCGTCAATCCCTGGTGACGTCGAGCGGCTGGTTGTTCCGCCGCAGCAGGAACGCGGTCAGGATTCCCGCGATCGCGGACGCGACGCCGACCAGCCCGAGCGCACCCTGCAGGCCACCGGCGCCGGTGCCGATGGCGGCCAGGGCGAGGGGGCAGGCGAATTCGCCGATGAACAGCGTGCCGGTCCACAGGCCGGTGCCGCGGCCCCGCTGGTCGAAGGTGAGGCGGTTGAGCGCCCACGTCAGCAGGGTGGGCAGCAGCATGCCGGTGCCGAAGCCGGTGAACACCGCGCCCACGGTGACGACGGCCGGTGACGCGGCGGCGAACACCAGGAGGAGACCGGCGCCGGTGAGACCGAACTCGACCGGCAGCAGGTTCCGGGGCGTCTTGCCGGACAGACGGCCGAACGCGATCGCGCCCGCGGCGGTCGCCAGCGACATGATCGCGGAGATCGCGCCGATGGTCCCGGTGGCGGTCACGCCGATCCCGGTGAGCACAAAGGACAGTTCGACGATGAGGGCGTAGAAGACGACGCCGCCGAACAGGGTGACGAGGCAGGGTGCGGCCAGCTGGCGCCAGGGCAGCCTCGCCAGGCGCGTGGCCGGTTCGCGGTGCGGCTGCCAGAGCTTGAGCGCCATGGGGATCGCCAGCGGGGCGGCGACGGCGTACAGCCAGAACGGCGTGCGCCAGCCCGACGCGCCGAGCACACCTCCGAGAGCGAGGAACGCGGTGGCCGACAAGGTGGCGACCAGCGTCTGCAGGCTCAGGTACCGCGCCCGGCGAGCGCCGGACCAGTAATCGCCGATGAGGGTGGTGCAGCAGGTCATGATGGCGCCCTCGCACAGGCCGACGAGCACGCGGCTGGCGAGGATCGCGCCGAGCGAGCCCAGGTAGAGCGGAGCTGTCCCGAACACGGCGTAGGCCGGCATGGCCAGCAGCAGCACCCGTTTCCGGTCGATCCGGTCGGCGATCACCCCGGCGAACGGCGCGGTCAGCCCGATCAGCAGGGCCGGCGCGGTCAGCACGATCGGGACGAGGACGTCGACGCCGGGCGTGCCCGCGAACGCCCGGGACAGCTGCGGCAGGACGGGGGCGATGAGGACGGCGCCGAGCACCGACAGGCAGCTCCCGGCCAGCAGCAGGAGCAGCTGGACCCGCCCGGCGGCCGCCGGTTGGCCGGTGGCCGAGGCTGCTGGTGACCGGTTCACGGCTGGGGATTCGGGCATGGCGGCACCTGAGTTCCGTCGTTGGGTCAGGGAAGGTGCCGAAAGTGTGGGTTCCGCGGTGGGGGCAGCGGAAATCACTTCTGGTGAACCGCGGTATCAGCGCGATGGATGCTCGGTGACGCCGGTGGCGATCCGCGCCAGCAGGTCGCGCAGGTACTGGTGTTCCGGGTCGTGCTCGTACATCGGGTGCCACCAGACCGCTTCGAGCAGGGGACCGGCTTCGAACGGGCACGGCAGTGCCCGCACGTTCGTGTCGGCCGGGATGCGCTCGGCGAGCCGTCGCTGCAGCAGGGCCACCCGGCCGGTGCCGGCCACCAGGCCCGGGACGGTCAGGAAGTTCTCCGTGATCACCTGGACGTGCGGTTCGATGCCGAGGATCCGCATCTGCAGCGCGGCCGGGGTGGACGCGGTGGGGCCGTGGAAGGAGACCACCCACGGCATGGTTTGCAGCTGCTCCACCGTCAGCCCGTGCTCCACCGCCGGGTGACCGGCGTCGACCAGGCAGACCCAGTCGTCGCGGTGCAGGTCCCGGTGCGGCAGGCCGTCGAGGAAGCCGTGCGGCAGCACCAGGAGGTCGATCCCGGTGAGGGCCTGGCGGGCGTTGTCGACGATCGCCGGGGTGTTGTCGACGAACCGCACGCGGGCGCCGGGTGCCTCGTGCGCCAGCGCCGCGGCCAGCGGGGCGCCGAGGACCGCGACGCCGTAGTCGGTCATCGCGAGGGAGAACTCCCGGGCGGTGGTCGCCGGGTCGAAGTCCGGTTCGGCGGCGAACACGCGCTCGACGCCGTTCACCGCGGTGCGCACGCGGCCGCGCAGCTGCACGGCCAGCGGCGTGAGGCGGTACTGGTTGCCGAAGCGGGCCAGCAGGTCGTCGCCGAAGTGCCGTCGCAGCCTCGCCAGCTGGGCCGACACCGCGGGCTGGCTGAGGCCGACCTGCTCGGCCGCGCGGCTGACGCTGCGGTGTTCGAGCAGCGCGTCGAGCGTCACCAGCAGGTTCAGGTCCAGGCTCGCCAGGTTCACCACCTCAGGTTATCCACCGGGGTGATAGCGCGCATTAGCTATTTCGTCTTCCCTGATGCTGTGGCCTGCCGCACTGTGAGCGGCATGGACCGCACCGATCCCGAAGCCGCGATCGCCGCCGCCGCGAAGCGCTGTTCCAACTGGGGCCGCTGGGGTGCCGACGACGTCCTCGGCACCCTCAACTTCCTCGACGACACCAAGCGCCGCGAAGGCGCGGCCCTGGTCCGCCGGGGCGCGAGCTTCTCCCTGGCGCAGCGCTTCGACGCCGACGGCCCGCAGAAGGGCTGGCGCCGCCGCACCAACCCGGTGCACACGATGCTGGACACCGGCCTGGACGCCGAGCGCGGCACGCAGGGCTTCCCGCACGGGATCGGCGGCGCCGACGACGTCGTGTTCCTGCCGCTGCAGGCGTCGACGCAGTGGGACGGGCTCGGGCACATCTTCGACCACGGCGTGGCGTGGAACGGCCGCCGGGCCGGGGACGTCGTCACCAGCGAAGGCGACCGCGTCACCGGCATCGAGACCGCGTCGGGCCGGATCGCCGGGCGCGGCGTCCTGCTCGACGCCGGCCGTGCGCTCGGCACGGACGGCGAGCTGCCGGACGGGTTCGCGATCACCGTGGCGCACCTCGAGGAAACCATTGCGGCGCAAGGCGAAACCGCGCGTGTCGGTCGGGGCGACGTGCTCCTGGTGCGGACCGGGCGGCTCGCCCGGGCCCGGCGCGAAGGCTGGGGCGACTACGCGGGCGGGCCCGCGCCCGGGCTGTCGTTCACCACCGCGGAGTGGCTGCACGACACCGAAATCGCCGCGATCGCCACCGACACGTGGGGCTTCGAGGTCCGGCCCAACGAGTTCGACGACGCCTTCCAGCCGCTGCACCAGGTCGCCATCCCGCACATCGGGCTGTACCTCGGCGAGATGTGGGACCTCGACGCGCTGGCTGCGGACTGCGCCGCCGACGGCCGGTACGAGTTCTGGCTGACCGCCGACCCGCTGCCGGTGACCGGCGCGGTCGGTGCGCCGGTCGCCCCGATCGCCGTCAAGTAGCTCCCGGATCGGACGAAGGAGTCCCATGCCCGCCGTGCACACCGTCCTCGTGGTCGGCAGTGGCCTCGCCGGCACCGCCGCCGCGATCCACCTGGCCGACCACGGCGTCGCGGTCGACCTGGTCGAGCTCAAGCCGGACATCACCGCCGTCGGGTCCGGAATCACCCTGCAGGGCAACGCTTTGCGTGAGCTGCGCAAGCTCGGCGTCTGGGAAGCGGTCCAGGCGCACGGGTACCGTTTCGACAGTCTTGGCCTGCGCGCTCCCGACCCCGCCGGGACGCTGCTCGCCGAGCTCCCCGACGTCCGGACCGGCGGCCCCGACCTGCCGGCGACGGTGGGGATGCCCCGGCCGGACCTGGCGCGGATCCTGCACGAGCGCGCCGGTTCGGCCGGGGTCGAAGTCCAATTCGGACTCACGGTGACCGCATTGGCCCAGGACGCGAACGGCGTCGACGTCACGTTTTCCGACGGCTCGGCCCGCCGCTACGACCTCGTCGTCGGCGCCGACGGGATCCGCTCGGCGGTCCGCGGGCTGCTGGGCATCGAGGCCGGGGTCCGGCCGACGGGCATGGGCATCTGGCGCGCGTTCGGCCCGCGTCCGGCCTCGGTGACCCGGACCGACCTGTTCTACGGCGGCCCGTCCTACATCGCCGGGTACTGCCCGACCAGCGAGGACACGCTGTACGCCTACGTCGTCGAGGCCGCGCAGGACCGCAGCGGCCTGTCCCCGGCCGAGCAGCTCGCGACCATGCGCGAGCTCGCTTCGGCGTACCACGGCCCGTGGGACGACGTCCGGGCCACGCTCACGGATGCGTCCCGGGTCAACTACACCCTGTTCGAGACCCACGTCCTCCCGGCGCCGTGGCACCGCGGGCGCGTGGTGCTGATCGGCGACGCCGCGCACTCCTGCCCGCCGACCCTGGCCCAGGGCGGCGCCCAGGCCCTCGAAGACGCCGCCGTGCTGACCGAGCTGCTGCTGGCCGCGGACACCCTCGACGACCGCGTCTGGACGGAGTTCGCCGACCGCCGCTGCGCGCGGGCGGCGACGGTGGTCGAGGCGTCCGTCCAGCTCGGACAGTGGCTCCTCGGCCGGGAACAGGGCGATGTCCCCGGCCTGATCGCCCGGATCGCCGCCCTCGTCGTCGAGCCCGCCTGAGCCCTCCGGAGGAGAACGAGATGATCACCCACCTGCGGCACGTCGACCTCGCCGTGCCGGACCTGGCCCGCCAGCGCGACTTCTACACCGGCGCCTGGGGCCTCAAGACCGAGCACACCGACACCGGCGTCGCATTCCTCGCTGCGGAAGGCTCGCCCGAGCAGTACGTGGTGCGGCTGCGCCAGGCCGACGACAAGCGGATCGACCTGATCGCGTTCGGCGTCGCCACCGTGTCCGATGTGGACATACTGGCCGGGCGGCTGGCCACCGAAGGGGTCACCCTCGTCCACGAACCCCGGGCGCTGCACACCCCGGGCGGCGGCTACGGGTTCCGGTTCTTCGACAACGAGGGCCGCACCATCGAGATCAGCGCCGACGTCGCCGTGCGGGCCCACCGCCGGATCGAAGCGGGCGAGGCGGTCCCGGTCCGCCTGTCCCACGTGGTGATCAACTCGGCGAACCCGGAGGCGACCCGGGCGTTCTACGAGAAGCACCTCGGGTTCCGGCTCTCGGACATCCTGATGCACCCGCGGATGGGGGAGATGATGTGGTTCCTGCGGGTGAACGAGTGGCACCACAGCATGGCCATCGCCCGCGGCCCGCACCCGGCGCTGCACCACGTGTCGTTCGAGATGCGCGGGCTGGACGAGTACATGCGCGGCACCGGCCGCCTGCTGCGCGCCGGCGTCGAGAAGATCTGGGGGCCGGGCCGCCACCTGGCGGGCAACAACACCTTCAGCTACTTCCTCGACCCGCACGGCAACACGATGGAGTACACCACCGAGCTGGAGCTGGTCGACGAGGACACCTGGCACCCGCACCTGTACGACTTCAGCGACCCCGAGGTGTCCGACCAGTGGGGGACGGCGAACGCGATGAACGAGTTCGTCGCGCGGAAATCCTTCAACGACCCGGACAAGGGCCTGTTCGTGGCGCCCCCGGTCTGATGCGCTTCGCCACCTACGAGCACGGCGGTACCGTGCACGCGGGCGTCGTCTCCGGCGACGGCGTCCACGCTTTCCCGGCCGGGGTGACCGTGCTCGACGTGATCCGCGGCCGGCCGGCCGTCCCCAGCGGACCCCCGGTGCCGGTGGCCGAGGTGCGGCTGCTGCCGCCGCTCGATCCGCCGAGCGTCCGGGACTTCGTGGCGTTCGAGGAACACGTCGAAGGCATGGTGGCGCCGGGTTCCGTGCCACCCGAGTGGTACGAGGCACCGACGTTCTACTTCACCAATCCCGGTGCGCTGCTCGGCGCGCACGACGACGTGCCGATCCCGCCGGGCTCGCGGCTGTTCGACTTCGAGCTGGAGGTCGCCGCGGTGCTGGGTCCGGACGGGATCTTCGGCTACACGATCCTCAACGACTGGTCCGCCCGGGATCTGCAGCGCCGCGAAATGAAGGTCAACCTCGGGCCGGCCAAGGGCAAGGACTCGGCCACGACCCTCGGCCCATGGCTCGTCACGGCCGACGAACTCGAGCCCTACCGCGACCCGGACGGCTTCTTGGCGCTGGAGATGCGGGTGGCGGTCAACGGCGTGGAGGTGGGGCAGGACCTGCTGTCCAACATGGGCTGGCCGTTCGAGGAACTGGCGGCGTACGCCGGCCGGGGCACTCGCCTGCGCGCGGGAGACGTCCTGGGTTCCGGAACCTGCGGCAACGGCGGCTGCCTGGCGGAACTGTGGGGCCGCGGCGGAACTGTGGAGCCGCTGCGGGCTGGTGACGTCGTGGAGATGACGGTCGAAGGGATCGGAACGATCCGCAACACGGTCGTGCCCGGCGTCGAGCTGCCACCGGTCCGCCCGGCCCGGCCCCGGCCGGGAAAGCGGTCGCGATGACCGGCAAGGTCGTGGTCGTCACCGGTGCGGCACAGGGCATCGGCGCGGCGACGGCACGGCTGCTGGCCGCCGGAGGGGCGCAGGTGATCGGCGTCGACCGCACCGAAGCCCCCGGGCTGCCCGGGGTCGAGCACCACCGGTTCGACGTCACCGGCGACGACGGCTGGGCCGGGCTCGCCGCGAGCCTCGATCGGGTCGACGGGCTCGTCGTCGCCGCGGGCGTCACCTGGCGGGCCCGGCTCGGCGAGCTGGACGCGGCCGACCTGGCGCGCGTGCAGGACGTCAACGTCGGTGGCGCGGTGCGGGCGGTGCAGGCGGTGGTGCCGCTGATGCCGCCCGGCGGCTCGATCGTGGTGACCGGTTCGGCCGCAGCGCTGACCGGGCACTACCCGGTCGCCTACACCGCGAGCAAGTGGGCGCTGCGCGGCTTCGTCAAGGCCGCCTGCCTGGAGCTGGGCGGCCGGGGCATCCGTGTCAACGCCGTGCACCCCGGATACATCGAAACCCCGATGACGGCGTCGGCGCCGCCCGGGTTCCGGGCCGCGAACATCGCCGAAACCCCGCTCGGCCGCACCGGCACCGCCGAGGAGGTCGCCGCGCTGGTCGCGTTCCTGATCGGCGACGCGGCCTCCTTCATCTCCGGCGCCGAGATCCCCGTCGACGGCGGCCTGACCGCGCACGGCGGCGTCAAGTCGATCAGCGAAGCCGCCCGAACCTGAGAGGCAGTCCCGTGTTCGAATACTTCCCCGGCAACTACGTCTGGAACCTCGGCGTGGTCGCCGCGCTCAACAGCGGTGGCCTGATCGACGAGGTCGACCGCGCCTGCCGGCCCATCCGCGAGGCCGCCGCCCAGGGCTCGGACGCCGGTACGCCGGACTTCCTCCGCGCCTGGACCGCGCTCACCGACCAGCTCGTGACCCAAGCCGAACAGGCCGAAAAGGCCGGGCACACCCGCACCGCCGGCGAACTGTACTTCCGCGCCACGAACTACCTCTGCCAGGCCGAGCGCATGCTCGCCCACTCGGACCCGAACCGGCTGCCGGCCTACCGGCGGGTGCTCGACCTCGCACAGAAGGCCTTCGACCTGCGCGACCGGCGGATCTCCCGGGTGGCCATCCCGTACGAAGGCACGACCCTGCCGGCCTACCTCTCCCTCGCCCCGGCCACCGACACCGGACCGGCGCCGGTGATCGTCCTGGTCAACGGCCTGGACTCGACCAAGGAGCACATGTACAGCTCGTCGCACTGGCGGGAGCTCGCCGAGCGCGGGATCTCGTGCCTGATGCTGGACCAGCCCGGCACCGGCGAAGCCCTTCGCCTGCAAGGGCTCACCGCCCGCATCGACGCCGAAGCCTGGGCGGCGGCGGCCGTGGACTGGCTCGAAACGCGGTCCGAAGTGGACAGCGGCCGGATCGGGATCGTCGGCTGGTCCCTCGGCGGCTACTACGCGCCTCGCGCCGCCGCCTTCGAGAAGCGGTTCGCGCTGTGCGTCGCCTGGGGTGCCAACCACAACTGGGGCGCGGTGCAGCGCCGCCGCCTCGAACGCGAAGGCGAACGGCCGGTGCCGCACTACTGGGAGCACGTGCTGTGGGTGTGGGGCCACGACGACCTCGACACGTTCATCGCCTTCGCGGACGACGTGCACCTCGACGGCGTGGTCGAGAAGATCACCGTGCCGTTCCTGATCGCGCACGGCGAGCGCGATCGCCAGATTCCGCTCGAATACGCTTACCGCTCCCACGACCAGGCGGTCAACTCGCCGCGGCGTGAACTGCGCGTCTTCACCCCCGAAGAAGGGGCGACGGAACACATCGGACTCGACCACCTGCCCCACGTCAGCACCTTCGTCGCCGACTGGGTGGCGGACCGCTTCGGCGACCGGAGCCGCCCGCCGGCGGGCGGCTCCGGTGCGAGCCCGTTCGATCCTGAGTCCACAAGGGACTGATCAGACCTTGCCGGCCACGAATTCGGCCGCGTCGGCGGCGTTTCCGCCGTAGCTGAAGTGGGCCAGCGGGTTCGTGCCGAGGAACTGGCAAATCGGGTCGCCGTCGGCGCAGTAGTCCTTGGTGCGGCTCTCGTACAGGCCCGTGACGCTCCGGCCGTCCGACCGGATGGGGTTGCCGAACAGCAGGATCGCGGCGACGCGCGGGGCGATCGAGGCCGGGATCGTCGCCACGATCGGGCCGCCGACGATCACGCCGTCGCTGCTGACGCCGATGGAGTTGTCGACCACGTTGGCGCCCTGGGAGTAGCCGGCCAGGACGAAGCGCTGCCGGGGGCAGGCCGCGGCCTGGCTCGTGACGTGGTTGACCAGGTCGCGGTTGCCCTGCTGGACCGAGGCCGGCTCGGTGAGGTCCGCCGGGTAGTTCACCTGGTAGCTGCTCACCGAGCGTGGTTGCAGCCGGCTCTGCACCGCCGAGTACACCGGGTCACCCACGATGAAGCCGAGGCTGCCGGGTTCGAAGGTGCCGCGGGCGTAGGACACGTCGATGTCGGTGCACGCGGCGGCCGAGGCGACCGGTGCGGCGACGACGACGCCGAGGCCGGCGAGGACGACCGTGGTGCAGACGGTGAGCAGCCGGGCTGCGCTGCCGAAGACTGAGCTCATGGACTATCAACACCTTTGCTCGGAAAGGAGAACCGCGATGGCGGGGAACGCCCGGCGGAAACCGCCGCCGGGCGGAACCGAGCGTCGCACCGGCGTCCCGGCCGGGCAAGGGACCTCCGCGGCCGCCGCCGCAGACTGTTCCCCGGTGACAGAAAGTCCGATGTGGACACTCAATTCCGGCGCTTTCCCCGTGCTCGCTCTTGTCGGCCGCGACCGGCCACCGGTTAGGTGTCCGCCAGGGGAAGCACCGGAGGTGGTGTGTCGATGGTGGTCGATCCGGGCGGTGGCACCCGCGCCCGCCGGTGGCTGGTGCCGGCGCTGGTGGTCGCCGGCTGGCTGGTGGCCGGGGTGCTGGCCGGCGGTCTTCCCGGCCGGCTCGACGAGGTCCAGCACAACGACGGCGTCTCGTTCCTCCCGGCCGCGGCCGAGGCCACCGAGGTGGCGCGGCTGCAGGAACGGCTTTCGGGCGGCCCGGTGCAGCCGGCCTGGGTGGTCTACAGCCGGGCGGACGGTCTGCGCGACGGCGACCGGGTCGTCGCGGGCGGGACCGGCCGGCGCCTGACCGGCCTGGCCGGGCTCGCGGGACCGGTGGCCCCGCCCGTGTTCTCGGCCGACGGCAAGGCCGCGCTGGTCGTCGCCCCGGTCGTGGCGGCGGACGGCTTCGAAGCCGGGCGGACCGTGCAGCGGATGCGGGACGTCGTCGCGGCCGGCCTGCCGCCGGGGCTCGCGGTGCAGGTCACCGGGCCGGCCGGGTTCACCGCCGACCTCGGTGCCGTCTTCTCCGGCGTGGACCGGTCGCTGCTGGCCGTCACGGCCCTGCTCGTCGTGGCCGTCCTGGTCGCGGTGTACCGCAGCCCGCTGCTTCCGCTGGTGGTGCTGGCCTCCGCGGGCCTCGCGCTGATCGCCGCGTCGAGCGTCGTGTACCCGCTGGCCGCGAAGGGCGTGCTCACCCTCAGCGGGCAGGGGCAGGGCATCCTGTTCATCCTCGTCTTCGGTGCCTGCACCGACTACGCGCTGTTGTTCATCGCCCGGTACCAGGAGGAGCTCGCGGCCCGGCCGGACCACCGGAGCGCCCTGAAAGCGGCGTTCCGGGTCGCGGAGTCCATTGTGGCCTCCGCCGGGACCGTCGTGCTCGGCCTGTGCTGCCTGCTGCTGAGCGCGTTGTCGTCGAACCGCGGGCTCGGCCCGGTCGCGGCGATCGGGATCGTCTCGGCGCTGGTGTCGTCGCTGACGTTCCTCCCGGCGGCGCTGCTGCTGCTCGGGCGGGCCGCCTTCTGGCCGCGGCACCGGCGGTCACGGGGCACGCGCTGGGAACGCGTCGCCCGGCTGGTCGGCCGCCGGCCCCGGCTCGTCTGGGCCGGCACGGCGCTCGTGCTCGCCGGGCTGGCCGCGTTCGTGCCGCTGCTGCGGGCGGACGGCGTGCCGCCCGCCGACGTCTTCCTCGGCCCGAGCGACGCGGTGTCCGGGCAGGAAGTCCTCGCCGCGCACTTCCCGGGTGCCGAGCGCAGCCCGGTCGTCGTCATCGCCCCGCAGGAGCGAGCTGCGGAAGTGGCGGCGAGGATCCGCGCGGTGCCCGGGGTGACGGCGGTGCACCCCGGTACCGGGCAGGCGGACGGGAAGGTCGAACTCGACGTCTCGGTGAACGTCCCGGAAGCGGCCGGACCGGGGATCGTCCGGGCCGCCGTGGCAGGCGTTCCCGGCGTCCTGGTGGGCGGCCAGGCGGCGATCCAGGCCGAGATCCGCGACGCCGCCGAGCGCGACCGGGTCGTGGTGATCCCGGCGGTGCTCGGGGTGGTCCTGCTCGTGCTGGTGCTCCTGTTGCGGGCCGTCCTGCTGCCGCTGGTCCTCGTGGCGACCGTGGTGCTGTCGTACCTGGCGACCCTCGGCGCCGGGGCCCTGGTCTTCGACGACGTGCTCCACCTGCCGGGGGCCGACCCGTCGCTGCCGCTCTACGCGTTCGTCTTCCTGGTGACGCTCGGCGTGGACTACAACATCTTCCTGATGACGCGCGCCCGTGAAGAGTCCTTCGTGGACGGTCCGGCGGCCGGGACGGCGAAGGCGCTGACGCTGACCGGCCCGGTGATCACCTCGGCCGGTGTCGTCCTGGCCGCGACCTTCGCCGCGCTGGCGGTGCTGCCGATCCTGTTCATGGCCCAGATCGCGTTCCTGGTCGCGTTCGGCGTGCTGCTGGACACGCTGGTGGTGCGCTCACTGCTGGTGCCCGCCGTCGCCGTCCACCTGGGACGGTGGGGCTGGTGGCCCGGCCGGGTCGGCCGCCATGCCTGCTGAGCCCGGGCGGATGCCCAGCGCGAGCACCGCGCCGAGCGCGATCACGGCCGCCGCGACGAGCACCGCCGCGTGCAGCCCGGGAACGAACGCCGCCGCACCGGCGCCCCGCCCCTGCGCGGCCTCGTCCACCGGCCCGTTCGCGGGCAGCCCGGCCGCCACCCGCCAGGACACCACCGCGCTGAGCACCGCGATCCCCGCCGCGCCGCCGAGCTGGGTCGCCACCTGCTGCAGCGCGGACGCCTGTGCGGACATCGCCTCCGGCGCGCTCGCCACGATCAGCTGCGTCGCGGCGATGAGCGCGACCCCGGTGCCGACGCCCGTCACCACGGTCGCCGGCACCGTGGCGGGCCACGCCGTGCCGGTGCCGAGGACCAGCAGCCCGGCGATCCCGGCCGCGAGCAGCGCGAACCCGCCCGCCGCCGGCCCGCGGGGGCCGAACCGCGCGACCAGGGCCCCGCCGAGCGGCGCGCCGAGCACCACCGAGGACGTCACCGGCAGCAGCCATTCGCCGGTGCGCACCGGATCGAGACCACGCAGGTTCTGGAGGTACAGGGTGAGGCAGAACAACAACCCGAACAGCGCGAAGAAGGCCACCGCCGTCAACGCCGTGCCGATCGCGACGCCCGGGGTGCGCAGCAGCTCGGCCGCGCCCCCGCCGGGGCCGGCCGCGCGCGACTCGGCGACCCGGTAGCCGGTCACGACGACCACGGCCAGCGCGACGGGCACGTTCAGCAGGAACACCGCCGGCCAGCCGAAAGCGTGCACGACCACCCCGGCGAGGATGGGCCCGGCGGCGATGGCGGCCGCGGACGTCGCACCCCAGATGCCCAGCGCGAGCTCGAGCCGGTCGCGGCCGAACGCCGACCGGACGAGGGCGAGCGCCGCCGGCTGCAGCAGCGCGGCGCAGAGACCCTGCAGGCCGCGGAAGGCGATCAGGAGTTCGCTCGTCGTGCCGGCCGCGACGAGCGCCGAAGCCAGCCCGAACCCGGCCACCCCGGTGAGGAAGACCCGGCGGCGCCCCGCCCGATCGGCGAGCCGGCCCGCGGGCAGCAGTGCGAGCGCCAATGCGACCAGGTAGGCGTTCGCGATCCACTGCAGTTCGCCGAACGACGCTCCCGCCGACCGGCCCATTTCCGGGCCGGCGACGGTCAGCGCGGTTCCGTCCAGGCCGACGAGCATTCCGGCCAGGCACACGGCGGTCAGCGTCGACCACGGGTGCCGGACGGCGGCGCCGCTCCGGGAATTGTCCATCGGTACCCCCGTCGGCTCGAAGACGGTTGCTCACGATAGAGGCAGAAATGCCGGCGGATCAAGAGAGTGGGCGGATGAAACCCGAATGCGGAATCGCGGTCGAAACCGAACGATTTCCCGGGCCCGGCCGGGTGGAACTGAACGTGCGGTCGCCCGCGCTGGGCCGGACGGCGGAGGTCCGGCTCCTCACGCCCGCGGGGTGGACACCCCGGCCGGACCGCCGCTGGCCGACGCTCTACCTGCTGCACGGCGGTGACGACGGCCCGGCCTGCTGGACCGAGCACACCGACATCGCCGGACTGGCCAGGACGTCCGGGGTGCTGGTGGTGCTGCCCGAGGGCGGGCGAGCGGGGTTCTACACCGACTGGCGGCGGCCCGATCGGCGCGGCTCGGTGCCGGACTGGCCCCGGTTCCACCTCGACGAGGTCCGGCCCCTGCTGGAGCGGCGTTACGGGGCAGGCGAGGCACGGGCGATCGGCGGGGTGTCCATGGGCGGCTACGGCGCTTTGGTCTACGCGGCACGGAATCCCGGCATGTTCGCCGCGGCCGCGTCCTACAGCGGCCTGGTGCACACGACCCGGCGCGGGGTCCCGACGCTGCTGCGGCTGTACCTGCGCAGCGTGGGGGAGCGGCTCGACGCGATGTGGGGCCCGCGCCACGCGGAACGCGCCCGCTGGGCCAAGCGGAATCCGTACCTGCTCGCGCGCGGGCTCGCCGCCACGCCGCTCTACCTGTCCGCGGGGACCGGGGTGCGGGTCCCCGGCGACCGGCCGGCGCCGGGTGACCGGCTGCTCGAACGGCTCATCGCGCCCGGCAGCCGGGAGCTCGCCGCCCGGCTGGCCGAGCTGGGCGTCCCGCCGCACACGAGTTTCGGGCCCGGGACGCACCACTGGCCGACGTGGCGGCGGGAGCTGATCCGGTCGTGGGGTTTCCTGATGACCGCGCTCCGGGAGCGGGAGGCAGGCTCGGCGCTGTAATCCCGTGACAACCGGGGAAGCGCCGCCTGTTCCGGGTGATCAGATCCGCCGCGTCCGTTCCGTGAATTCGCGGTGCGCTGTTGTGCCTGCCGAGTGCGCGTGGCTAGCCTGCCGGAAGGCGCGGTTTTCCGGACCTCGGGGTCGTCGTTATTCGTGAATCGCACGGTGGGGATACTCATGCCTGTCGAAGTAAAGGTGCCCGAATTCACTTTCGAACCGGTGACGGTTTCGCTCGCCCGGCACGCCGCCGGCGCGCGGTCGGCCGATCCGGCGTTCACGTTCCTCGATTTCGGCGGTGGCGCCGACGGGGTGCCGGACACCCTGAGCTGGCTCGACCTCGACCGCCGGGCGCGGGCGATCGCGGTCCGGCTCGACCGGCTGGCCGAACCCGGTGACCGGGTGGCCGTCCTGTGCCCCCAGAACCTGGACTACGTCGCCGGGTTCCTCGCCGCGGTGTACGCCGGGATGACGGCGGTCCCGCTGGTCGTCCCCGGCGGCCCCACCCACCTGCGGCGCCTCGTCGGCGCGCTCGGCGACTGCGTGCCCCGGGTGTGGCTCACCTCGTCCGAGGCGCTGCCCGCGGTCCGGCAGCTGCAGCACGGCGGCGAAGTGCCGGCACCCCGGCGCGTCCTGGTCGTGGACCGGATCGGCACCCGGTCCGCCGACGAGTTCCTGCCGGTGCACATCGACGAGGAGCAACCGGCCTACCTGCAGTACACCTCGGGGTCGACCCGGCGCCCGGCGGGCGCGGTGATCACCCACCGCGCGCTGCTGGCCAACATCAGGCAGGCACAGGCGGCCTTCGACCTGGACGCCTCGACCACCAGCGTCGGCTGGCTGCCCTTCTTCCACGACATGGGGCTGCTGCAGCTGATCTGCCTGCCGGTGGTGCTTGGCTGCCGGACGGTGTTCACCACGCCCGCGGCGTTCACCCGGCGGCCGGTCCGCTGGCTGCGGATGCTGGCGAGCCACCCGGACGTCCTCACCGCGGCGCCCAACTTCGCCTTCGAGTACGCGGCCGCGAAGCTCACCCCCGCGGAGCGCGCCGGCCTCGACCTGAGCCGGGTCAAGGTGGCGATCAACGGCAGCGAACCGGTGCGGGACACCACCGTGACGGGCTTCCTGGCCGCGCTGGCCGGGACCGGGTTCCCGCCGACCGCGCACCGGCCCTCCTACGGGCTGGCGGAGGCCACGGTGTTCGTGACCACGACCCCGGCCGGGACCGAGCCGCGGGCGGTGGCGTTCGACCGGGACCAGCTGGGCAAGGGCACGGCGGTGCCCGCGGCCGGCCCGGACGCGCGCCCGGTCACGATGGTGTCCGTCGGCCGCCCGGCCGGGCAGCACCTCCGCATCGTCGACCCCGATCTCGGGCACGTGCTCCCGGACGGCGAAGTCGGCGAAATCTGGCTCCACGGCCCCAACGTCGCTTCCGGTTACTGGGCTCGGGCCGCCGAGTCGGACCACACCTTCGACGGCAGGCTCACCGGCGCCGAGCCCGGCGTTCCCGCCGACGGCTGGCTGCGCACCGGCGATCTCGGGGTGCGCCACGACGGCGAGCTGTTCGTCACCGCCCGGCTGAAGGACCTGATCGTCGTCGACGGCCGCAACCACCACCCCCAGGACATCGAAGCGACCGCGCAGGACGCGCACGGCGCGATCCAGCGCGACCGCGTGGCCGCCTTCAGCGTCGAGCAGGACGGCCGCGAAGTACCGGTCCTGGTGGCCGAGCGGGTGCGGACCTGCGACGCCGATCCGGACGTGCCGGAGGTCGAACGGGCCGTCCGCGCGGCCGTGTCCCGGCACCACGACCTGCGGCTGGCCGACTTCGTCCTGGTCCGGCCGGGCAGCGTGCCGCGCACGTCCAGCGGGAAGATCGCCCGCTCGGAAGCCAGGGACCGCTACCTCGACGGCGTCCTAGCGGCCGGTGGCGGGGAGACCCGATGACCCCGTCGGAGCTGGAACGCTGGCTGGTCGCGGCGATCGCGGACCTGTGCGCGGTGGCCCCCGCCACCGTCGACGTGGACCGGCCGCTGCGTGACCACGGCCTCGGGTCGCGGGAAGCGCTGGAGCTGGCCGGTGACCTCGAGGGCGTGCTGCGCACCGAGGTCCCGCTCGGCCTGCTCTGGGAGTACCCGACGATCCGGCTGCTCGCCCAGGCGCTGGCCGGCGAGCAGGCCGAATCGGCCGCCTCCGGCGTGCCGTGCGGCGCCCCGGGAGATCCCGTCGCCGTGATCGGCATCGGCTGCCGGCTGCCCGGTGGCGTGCACGGCCCCGGCGCCTTCTGGGACCTGCTGCGCGACGGCCGTGAGGGGATCGGCGAGGTCCCCGCCGACCGGTGGCCGCAGTTCGGGCACGACTCGCCGGAGGAGGCCGAGGTGCTCGCCCGCACCGCGCGGCACGGCGGTTTCCTCGACGACATCGCCGGGTTCGACGCCGAGTTCTTCGGCATCACGCCGCGGGAAGCCCGCGTGATGGATCCCCAGCAGCGGCTGCTGCTGGAGGTCGCCTGGGAGGCGTTCGAGCACGCCGGGCTGGCGCCGGAGCGGCTGCGGGGCAGCGCTACCGGCGTGTTCGCCGGGGTCGGCGGCACCGAGTACAGCCGCCTGACCCTGGCCGACGTGAGCCGCATCGACGCCTGGACCGCGACCGGGGCTTCGGCGGCGGTGGCGGCGAACCGGCTGTCGTACGCGTTCGACCTGCGCGGCCCCAGCGTCACGGTGGACACCGCGTGCTCGTCGTCGCTGGTGGCGGTGCACCTGGCCATGCAGAGCCTGCGGGCGGGCGACTGCGAGATCGCGGTCGCGGCCGGGGCTAACCTGGTGCTGGGGCCCGAGATCACCGCGAGTTTCGACCGGCTGGGCGTCACCGCCCCCGACGGCCGGTGCAAGGCGTTCGCCGCCGCGGCCGACGGGATCGGGCGGGGCGAAGGCATCGGGGTCGTCGTGCTGAAGCCGTTGCCGGCGGCGGTGCTCGCGGGCGACCGGGTGCTGGCCGTCCTCAAGGGCTCGGCGGTGAACTCCGACGGCCGGTCGAACGGCCTGACCGCGCCCCGGCCGCACGCCCAGCAGGAGCTGCTGGTGGCGGCGTGCGTTTCGGCCGACGTCGACCCGGCCGAGATCGACTACGTCGAGGCGCACGGGACCGGGACGCCGCTGGGCGACCCGATCGAGGCGGACGCGCTGGGCAGTGTGCTGGGCGCGTGGCGGCCCGCGGATCGCCCGCTGCTCACCGGTTCGGTCAAGACGAACCTCGGCCACCTGGAGGCCGCGGCCGGGATCACCGGCCTGATCAAGGTCGTCCTGTCGCTGGTCAACCGGGAGATCCCGGCCAGCCTGAACTTCACCGACCCCAGCCCGCACATCCCGTTCGGCCGCCTCGGCCTCGCTGTGGTCCCGGAGCGCCGTCCGTGGCCGGTCACCGGCCGTCCGGCGCTGGCCGGGGTGTCCGCCTTCGGGTTCGGCGGGACCAACGCCCACGTCGTGGTCGAGCAGGCGGTGGTGCCGGCGGGCGGCCACGAGCCGGCGGACCGGCCCGGCCAGTTCGTCGTGGCCGCGCCGTCCGGGCCGCGGCTGCGGGAAGCCGCCGGCCGGCTGGCCGGCTGGCTGGGCGGGCCGGGGAAGTACGCGCCACTGTCCGATGTGGAGCACAGCATGGCCCGGCGGGCGAGTGGCCGGTGCCGCGCCGTCGTCACGGCGGGCACGACCGGCGAGCTGGTGGCCGGGCTGCGGGCGGTCGCCGATGGTGAGACGCCGTCCGGGGTCGCGGTCGGCCGGCCCGACGGGTCCGGCCCGGGTGCGGTGTGGGTGTTCTCCGGGCTCGGCTCCCAGTGGGCGGGCATGGGACGGCGGCTGCTCGCGGAGGAGCCGGAGTTCGCCGCGTCGATCGACGAGATCGACGAGACCCTGTGGGAGGAATCCGGCGATTCGGTCCGGCGCGTCCTGCAGCGCGGCGTCGAACCGGAGTCCTTCGAACAGCTCCAGGTCGTCGTGTTCGCCGTGCAGGTGGCGCTGGCCCGGCTGTGGTCGCAGCACGGGGCCTGGCCGGCCGCCGTCATCGGGCATTCGCTCGGCGAAGTGGCCGCGGCGGTCACCGCCGGTGCGCTGTCGCTGGAGGACGGCACCCGGCTGGCCCGGCGCCGGGCCCAGGCGCTCGCGACGACCGCCGGCACCGGCGCGATGGCCGTGCTCGAACTGCCCGCGTCCGAAGTGGAGCTGCTGCTCGCCGACCACCCCGAAGTCGACGTCGCGGCCTTCAACTCGCCGGGGATGACCGTCGTCGCCGGGCCGGTCGAGCCGGTCCGGGCCCTGGCGGCGGCCGTCGACCGGCGCGGCCTGCTGGCCAGGCTGGTCAACTCCACGGTCGCCGGCCACTGCCGGCTCGTCGCGGCGGCCGCCGACGCCGTCCGGGCCGACCTGGGGGACCTGCTGCCGGTGCCGCCGGAGACGCGCATGTACTGGACCGCGCTCGACGACCCGCGCGGCCGCATCGTCGCGGACGCCGGTTACTGGGCGGCCAACGTGCGGCAGCCGGTCCGGTTCACCGCCGCCGTCGAGGCCGCGCTGACCGACGGGTACCGGACCTTCGTCGAGGTCGCGCCCCATCCGCTCCTGGGGCACGCCATCGCCGAGACGGCCGCCGCGACCGGCTGCGAAGTGGTCACGCTGGCCACCCTGCGACGCTCCGACGACGAGCGCCGCGAGTTCCACGCCGCGCTCGGGGCGCTGCTGGCGCACGGGCACCTGCGGACCCGGACGGCGGGTGAGCTGGTCGACCTGCCGCTCACCGCGTGGCACCACACCCGGCACTGGGCGCCGCCGGTCACCCCGGCGGCCGGGCTGCCGGGTGAGCACCCCCTGCTGGGCAAGCACATCGAGCACCCCGGCAGCCCGGTCCACCTCTGGCGGCCCGACCTCGGGACGCTCCGGCTGCCCTGGCTCGCCGACCACCGGGTCGACGGCACGCCCGTGCTGCCCGCGGCCTGCTACCCGGAGATGGCGTTCGCGGCCGCCTCGGCGGCGCTGGGCGTCCCGGCGGACCGGCTCGCCCTGACGGATCTGGTGCTGTACCAGCCGTTGCCGCTCGCCGAACGCACGCCGGTCACGGTCACCTTCGAGGGCGGGGAGCGGTTCACGGTCCAGGCCAAGGAACCGGACGGCACCTGGACGCGCTATGCCGACGCCCGCGTCGTCACGGGCCCCGGCGCCGCGCCGGCGCCGGACGTCACCGACGAGGACGGGGCCGTGGCGATGACCGCCGCCGAGCTCTACGACCGGCTGTGCGCGCTGGGGATCGACTACGGCCCGGCGTTCCGCGGCGTCACCGGCGTCCGCGCGGCGAGCGCCGGTGCGACGGTGACCGTCGGGCTGCCCGGCGCGGCACCGCGCGGGGGCTACCTCCTCCACCCGGTGCTGGTGGACGCCTGCCTGCAGGGGTTCGCGGCCACGCTGTCCACTATGGACGACGAGCGGTACGTGCCGGTGACGTTCGGCGCCGTCCGCGTCCGCGGGGACGTGCGCACCGGGGTGCTCGCGAAGCTGAGCGTCGACCCCGGCGGCCCGGCCGGCCGCGTGTGCCTGGTCGACGGGACCGGACTGCCGGTTCTCGAGATCACCGACGTGGTGATGCGGCCGGTGCCGCCCCCGCAGGCGCCGGACCTGCGGGACGAGCTGCTCGCCCGGGTGTGGCGGGAAACGGACCCGCCGGCCGCCAGCCGGGCGGGACCGGTGCTCGTCGTCGCGGGCCGGCGCAACCCGGTGGCGAACCAGGTGGTCGCCGAGCTGGAGCGAGCCGGATCCGCCGCCGTCGCGGTGTCGTCGCTGCACCGCGAGCTACTGCTGCGGCACCGGCCGTCCGCGGTGGTGCTGCTGGTTCCCCGTGACGCTTCGGACGCACCGGAGAGCGGCCAGCGTGCCGTGCTCACGGCCGTGGACTGCACCCGGGAGCTGGTGGCCCTGCCCGGCCGTCCGCCGCGGCTGTGGCTGGTCACCTCCGGTGCCGCCGCCGTCCTGCCGGGCGAGGCCGGGCAACCGGGTCCCGCGGCGTTGCGCGGCCTGGTGCGGGTGCTCGCCTTCGAGCAGCCGTCGATCAAGGCCACCCTCCTGGACCTCGATCCCGGCGACCCCGCCCGCGCGACCGCCGAGCTCGTCCGCGAGGTCGGGGCCGGCGCGGCCGACGACGAGGTGGCGTGGCGGGCCGGCCGCCGCTACGCCGCCCGCCTGGAGCGCACCACCGCGCCTCCGCCCGGGGAGATCCCCGTCGTCCGCCCCGGGGCCGGCTACGCGATCACCGGCGGCCTCGGCGGCCTCGGCCTGCTGCTGGCCCGCGACCTCGCCGGGCGGGGAGCCGGCCGGATCGTCCTCAACGGACGGTCCGGGCCGGATCCCGCGGCGGCCGCGGTGATCGGGCAGCTCCGGTCGGCGGGCACCGAGATCGTGGTCGTGCCGGGCGACATCGCGGTGCCGGGCGTCGCGGAACGGATCATCGAGGCGGCCGGCGACCTGCGCGGGATCGCCCACGCCGCCGCGGTGTTCGGCGACCGCACGGTCGAGCGCCTCGACGAAGACGTCCTCGAGCGGACCTGGCGGGCGAAGGCCGTCGGCGCCTGGCGGCTGCACCGGGCGAGCGGGGGACGGGCGCTGGACTGGTGGCTGGCCTTCTCCTCCGCCACCGCGTTGCACGGACTGCCCGGGCAGCCGGCGTACGCCTCGGCCAACGCCTACGTCGACGCGCTGGTCGCCGCGCGCCGGGCCGCCGGCCTGCCCGCCACGACGGTGAACTGGGGCACCTGGGCCGGCGTCGGCGCCGCCGCCGGGATCGAGGTCCCGTGGGTCCGCCCCCTCCAGCCCACCGAAGGACTGGGCCTGCTGGCCGACGTCGTCAGCGCCGGCGCGTCCGGGTTCGGTGCCGTGCGGCTGAACACCCGCCGGCTCGCCGCCCAGTTCCCGGAGCTGACCGCGGTCCCGTTCTTCGCCGGGGTGCTCGGCCGTCCGCCCGGCGAGAGCGCGGGACCGGGGGCGTGGCGGGACCGCGCCCCCGCCGAAGCCCGGGAGCTGATCACCCGGCAGCTGGCGGAGCGCGTGGCCTCGGTGCTGGAACTGCCGTCCTTCGCCGACGACGTGCCGCTCATCGGGCTCGGCGTGGATTCGCTGCTCGCGGTCCGCATCCGGAACGCCGTGGACCACGACTTCGGCGTGCACCTGCCGCTGGCGGCGATCCTGCGCGGGGCGTCGCTCGCCGACCTGCGGAAGCACCTCTGCACCGAACTGGGGATCGCCGGCGGGGGAGCGCGGCCGGCCGCGGCGGCCGTCGTCGTGCCACCGCGGGACGCGGCCGAGCGGCTGGTCGCCACCGCGTGGCAGGAGGTGCTGGGCGTGCCGGTGGGGGTGACCCAGCGGTTTTCGGCGCTCGGCGGCGACGACCGCCAGGCCGCGCGGATCACCGAGCTGCTCTCCGCCCGCACCGGAACCGTGCTCGCGAAGGACCGGTTGTTCGCCGGGCCGACGGTCGAGCTGATGGCCGCGGTGGTGCGGGAATGCGACCGGGCCGCCGGTCCGGTCCGGGTGCTGCGGGACTCGGGTACCCGGCCCCCGGTGTTCTTCTTCCACCCCGGCGGCGGCGACACCGGCGTGTTCCGCCAGCTCGTCGACCTCCTGGACCCGGACGTCCCCGCCTACGGCTTCGACCGCGTGGCCGATACGTCCACAGTGGAGGAACGGGTGGAGCGCCACCTCGCGGAACTGCGGCGGGTGCAGCCCGGCGGGCCGTACCGGCTGGCGGGGTGGTCGTTCGGCGGCTTCCTCGCCTTCGAAGCGGCGCACCAGCTGACCGCCGCCGGCGAGGACGTCGAACTGCTCGCGCTCGTGGACCCGATCCTGCCCCTGCCGGTCGCCGCGGACGCCGACGTCCAGCGGCTTCGGCTGACCCGCTACCAGGAGTTCCTGCAGACCGCCTACGGGGGAGAGGTGGAGCTGCCCTACGCGGAACTGGCCGAACTGGACGAACCGGCGCAAGCGGACCTCTTGGTCGCCGCGCTCCGCCGGTCCGGGCTGATCGATCCCGGCGTGAGCACGGCGATCCTGGCGCACCAGCGAGCGTCCTACCTGGACGCCCGGCTGCTCGAACGCTACGAGCCGGCGGTCTACGCCGGCCGCACCCTGTTCTACAGCGCCGCTTCGCCGGTGCCGGGCGGCCTGCGGGATCCGCGGTTCGACCGGACCGACCCGGCGCGGGGCTGGGACGCGGTCTGCCCGGACCTCGACCTCGTCGTCGTTCCCGGGCACCACCTGTCGCTTCTGGACGCTCCGAACGTCGAGGTGATCGCCCGGCACCTCGACGGCGCCCTGGCCGCGCTGCGGAAACCGGCGGTGGCCCCGTGAGGGCGCCGTGGTCTTGATCGGTCGAGGGGAGGAGATGCCGCCCCTTGGCGGTGTCCCCTCCTCCGGGACCACTGCTTTACTGTCGGGTAAAGCGCGGAATGCCAGTACGACGGGTGGAGGAACGCTTGACACCCCGGCACAACGGTCACCAGCTCACCGCCGCAGCCGTCCGGCGCACGACCGAGGACGGCGAGGAAGACATCCGAAGACGCAGCCAGGCCCAGGAGCTCGCCGGGCTCATGCGGCCGGCGCTGCCCCAGCTGGTCGAGCAGATCGTCCGCGAGGTCTGGCGGGCGGTCCCGGTCTACGCCCGGCCGGGCGAGGGCCGGTACAGCCACGTGACCCGGTACGGCGTCGACGCCGCCGTCCGGCTGTTCGTGGACATGGTCGAGGACCCGTTGACCGCACGGGAGAAGCTGCACGAGACGTGCCGCCGGCTGGGCGCCGGCGAGGCGCACGAAGGCCGCACCCTCGACGACCTGCAGGCGGCGTACCGGGTGGGCACCCGGGTCGCCTGGCAGGGGATCATGCGGTTCGGGCAGCGGCACCACCTGTCGTCGATGGCCATGGGGCGGCTGGGCGAAATGCTGTTCGGCTACGCCGACGAGCTGGCGAAGATGTCGTTCCAGGGCTACCGCGAGGCACAGGCCGAGATCGAAGGTGCCCGCGAGGGCCTGCGCCGCCGGCTGCTGCAGCTCGTCCTCGAGCGACCGGCCGTCCCCCTCGAAGTGATCACCGATTCCGCCCAGGCCGTCGGGTGGTCGCTGCCCGCTTCGGTGGTGGCGGTGTCGGTCGAGCCGCACGCCCACGTGAGCCGGGTTCCGGTGGCCGGGTGGGGACCGGACGTCCTGTGCAACCTGGAGCTGCCGCAACCGCACCTGCTCCTGCCGGCACCGGTCGACCGCGAGCGGCTGCAGCGCATCGCCGCGGACCTCGGGACGCGGATGGTGATCGGCCCGCCGACGCCGCTGGACAAGGCGGCGCAGTCGCTGCGCTGGGCGCGCGCCGCCGAACGGCTGGTGGCGGCCAAGGTGCTGCCCGGCGCCCGGATCACCTGGTGCGCCGAGCACCTGACGACCCTGTGGCTGCTGTCGGACGAAGACCTCGTCGACCAGCTCGCCGGGCACCAGCTCGGCCCGCTGGCCGAGTTCTCCGCGGCCACGCAGCTGAGGCTGGCCGAGACGCTGCTGTCGTGGCTGGGCCACGGCGGCAAGATCCCGAAGATCGCGGCCGAGCTGGTGGTGCACCCGCAGACGGTCCGCTACCGCCTGCGCCAGCTGGAGCAGGTGTTCGGAGACCGTCTCCACGACCCGGAAACCCGCTTCACGATGGAGATGGTGCTCCGCGCCATGGCGCTGCGGCGAGCGTCCCGCGACGGCGTGGCCGAACCCGGCTGACAGTCCGTTGTGGACACTCGCGGCGGCCTGCGCGGAACGGCCCAAGAGGTGCCTCCGGACAGCGGAAACATTGTCCTGCGGGGAAAATCGCCGGACCGCCGGTTGGCAAGCCGGCTACTAGGAAAGCTCCCGGCCACCGGCGAGAATTCAGGCCTCCGTCGAGTCCGATCGAGAGGCATCCAGGTGAGATCTGTGACAAGGCAGGCGGCGGCCCGGCGGGCCGCCGCGGCCGGGATCGTGTTGCTGGCCGGACTTTCCCCCGCCGTCGCCCACGCCGCACCGGACCACGCCGACGCCGCCGGCAAGCTGCACCGGCGTGTCGACTACGACAGCCGCGACTCCTTGCGCGCCGCGAGCGGACTGTCCGCGGCCGCCCGCCGGTCGGCGGCCGCCGATTCGTCGCCGGGTGCCGTCCGGCAGCTGCGCGAGCAGCTCGGCACGCAGGGCATCGTCGACATCGACAACGCGACCGGCACGCCGCGCCGGGTCGCCCGGACCGACGGCTTCCTCACCGCCGCCAGCACGCGCAAGCCGGCCGACATCGCGTTGGGCTACCTCAGCGCGCACCCCGAGGTCTTCGGCCTGGACGCGAAGACCCTCACCCTGCGCCAGGACTACACCGACATCGAAGGCACCCACCACCTCAGTTTCGTCCAGTCCGCCGGGGGCGTCCCGGTCTTCGGCAACGGGCTCAAGGCCCACGTCGCCAAGGACGGCAGCCTGATCCAGGTGGACGGCGCGCCGGTCAAGCAGCTCCCCGCCGCGATGAGCGGCGCCCAGCTCTCCGCCGCGGCCGCCCGCGCGGCCGCCGTCAAGGACGTCGACGGCACCCCGGCGACGGTGACCAGGAACGCGGCCGGACCCCGGCAGGCCACGACGTTCAGCGACGGCGGCAACGCGAAGCTGGTGTGGTTCCAGACGGGGGCCGGACCGCGGCTCGCCTGGCAGACACTGTTGCTGCGCGACGGTTTCCTGCACGTCGTCGACGCGGCGAGCGGCGAGGTCCTCTACCGGCACAACACGGTGGCCAACGACACCGCCCAGGTGTGGACCGACTACCCGGGTGCGCCCCGCGGTGGCAAGCAGCAGCGGATCAGCCTGACCAAGTGGCTGCCGGACGATTCGCCGCGCCTGGCCGGGTACTACGCGCACGTCTATTCCGACGTCAACGACGACAACACCGCCAACCCGTCCGAAGAGGTGCGCCCGGCCGCGAAAGGCAGCTTCGAGTACCCGTTCACCGACTTCTCCACGACGGTCGGCGGGCGCTGCGCGGCCGCCCTGCCGTGCTCGTGGGATCCGCAGACGCCGAACTCGTGGCAGGCCGACCGGGCCCAGAACGCGGTGCAGCTGTTCTCGTTCCTGGGCACCTTCCACGACCACCTGCTGGCCGCCCCGATCGGCTTCACCCGGACCGCGGGCAACTTCGAGGCGGTCGACGGGGATGCGGTCCAGGCGGAGGCGGACGACGGCGCCGACACCGGCAACGGCCTGCCCGACGGCAACCACACCAACAACGCGAACATGAGCACGCCGCCGGACGGCACCCCGCCGCGCATGCAGATGTACCTGTTCACCCCGGGCACGCGGGCGCTGGCGGGCAACTCCGGCGACGAGTCGGACGTGGTCTACCACGAGTACACCCACGGCCTGTCGAACCGGCTCGTGGTCGACGCGAACGGCGTCTCGATGCTCGGCGGCGCCCAGGCCGGCGCCATGGGCGAGGGGTGGAGCGACTGGTACGCCGAGGACTTCCTGGCCGCCCAGGGCCTGGAGAAGGACACGCCGGCCAACGGCGAGATCCGGGTCGGCAAGTACTGGACCGCCGGCGGCACGATCCGCTCGCAGCCGCTCGACTGCGCCGTCGGCGCCCCCGCCACGGCCTGCCCCGGCACCCCGGCGACCCATTCCGGCGGGTACACCTACGGCGACTACGGCCGGCTCTCCGGCTTCGCGGAGGCGCACGACGACGGCGAAATCTGGGCCGAGACGCTGTGGGACCTGCGCACCGCCGTCGGCAGCGCGAAAGCCGAGTCACTGCTCACCCGGGCCATGGAGCTGACCCCCGCGAGCCCGTCCTTCCTGGACGAGCGCAACTCGATCCTGCAGGCCGGCCTGGTCGTCGACGGCGGGAGGCTGCAGCAGAAGATCTGGCAGGTGTTCGCCCACCGCGGGATGGGGTACTTCGCCGCGGCGAGCGACGGCGACGACATCCGGCCGGTCGAGGACTTCTCCCTGCCCCCGGCGGCGGACACCCCGCGCGGCACGCTCACCGGCACGGTGCGGGACCAGGACAGCGGCGCGCCGATCGGCGGCGTCACGGTCGCCTTCGGCGGGCACGCGTCCGGCTTCGCGGGCGGGCTGGTGGCCACCACGGCCGCGGACGGCACCTACACGATCGCCGGGATCCTGCCCGGTACCTACGCGAAGGTGGTCGCCCGCGGAGCCGGCTACGACCCGGCGGAGAAGACGCTGTCGATCCCGTCGCATCCGCTGAGCCAGGACTGGACGGTCCGCCGGGACTGGGCCGCGGCCGGTGGCGGCGGCAAGGTGGCGAGCTTCACCGGACCGGACTTCAGCCCGATGTGCGGTCCCGGCAACATGATCGACCAGTCGCAGGCCAGGGGCTGGGTCTCGTTCGTCCAGCCCGGCGGGCTCAACGTCGTGGTCGAGCTGCCGTCGAAGGTCGACATCGCCCAGGTGGTGGTCAACCCGACGCCGGTCTGCATCCCCCTCGAAAGCGTGCAGACCGGTCAGTACCTGGTGGAGACGTCCCCGGACGGCACCACGTGGACCACGGCGGCGCAGGGCACCTTCCCGTCCGCCACGTTCGAGCCCACGCCGGTCACGCCGGCTCCGGGCACCGGAAGCGGCGTCCGGTTCGTGCGGTACACGATGCTGGACACGCGGGGCCAGGAAGACGGCCTCTGCGGGCCCGGCACGACCACGCTCGGGTGCTTCTTCACCAGCAGCACCGAGCTGGCGGTCTACGGGAAGCCGGCGGTGTAGGCGCGAGCGGGACCGGGTCGCCGCTAGCCGGCGGTGACCCGGTAGCCCCGGTCGTCTACGGCGTCGGGCTGAGGAGCGCGGGGTCCACGTCGGGAACGGCGAGCCGCGGGTTGTGCCCGGCCGCGACGACCGTCATGACGAATCCCGCGGCCTCTTCCAGCTGACGGGCCCGGCCGAGCCCGCCGACCACGGCGGCGGCCCCGCCGAGGTCCCGCACCAAGCCCGCGGCGACCTCGAGCGCGGGCTCCTCGTCACCGCAGATCGCCACGACCGGCGCCGCGTCCCGCGGTCCGGTGTACGGCCACGAGGCTCCGGCGAACAGGTGGAGCGCCTTCACCACCTGCGCGCCCGGGGCCGAGCGCGCCACGAGTTCCGCCGCCGAGCCGGACGACGGCTTCAGGCCACCGGTCGCGAAGTCCACGGGGTTGGTGCAGTCGAGCACAGTCTTGCCCGCCAGGGCGCCGCGAGGGCCGCCGACGAGGGAGAGCGCGGTCTCCAGCCCCTCCCACGCCACGGCGACCACGACCACGTCGGCCCGGCCGGCGAAGCCGGCGGGTTCGACGGCGGTGGCGGCCGCGCCGATCTCGACGGCGGCCGCGGCGGCGTGCCGCGGATCGCGGCCGGTGACCACGAGCGAATGGCCGGCCGCGGCCCAGGCCCGGCCCAGCGTCACGGCGAGGTTTCCGGTGCCCAGCATGCCTACGTGCATCACGATCTCCTTCTTGCCGAAGCCCTTGTCCCGGCACGCTACGACCGCCGCTCCTACCGTTCGGTAGGCGACCGGTGGGACACTGGACCCCGTGATCGACGAGCCCTGCCCGACGTTCGTGTCCGACTGCCACGTCCGTGCGGCAGCCGAACTCATCAGCCACGTCTGGGATCCCGTCGTGCTTTCCGCCCTGCGCCGGGGGCCGACGCGCCGCAGCGAACTGCTCGCGCGCATCGGGGGGATCAGCGACAAGGTGCTGACCCAGGCGCTCCGACGCCTGCAAGCGCGCGGGCTCGTCACCAAGGCGAGCGGCGCCGGGCCGCAACCGGCGCAGGGCGGCGTGACCTACCGGCTCTCCGCGCTCGGTGAGTCGTTCGCGGACGGCCCCCTGCGGCAGCTCGCGCACTGGGCCGCCGACAACCAGGCCGAGCTCGCCGGTCTGCCGGCCACGTGATCGTCCGGTGCCGAGCGGCGGCCGCTACAGCTGAGCCGCGCCGCCGTCCACGGGGATCTCGGCACCGGTGGTGAACGTCGCTTCGAACGCGAGGTAGGCCACCGTGGCCGCGACTTCGGCCGGCTCGCCGAACCGCTGCATCGGGTTCTGCGCGACCATGTCCGCCTTTGTCCGCTCGGCGACCTCCGGTGGCAGAGTCGCGTCGAGGATGCCGGTCGCGATCGGGCCCGGGCTGACGGCGTTGACGCGGACCCGGCGGGGCAGCAGCTCCCGCGCCAGTGACCGGGTCATCGACCGCAGCGCGGCCTTGGTCGCCGCGTAGGCGCTGATCATGTCCAGGCCCTTGACGTTGGCCACCGACGTGGTGAGCACGACCCCGGCGCCTTCGCGCAGCAGCGGCGCGAGTTTCTGCACGGTGAAGTACGGGCCCTTGGTGTTCACCGCGAACAGCTCGTCGTACCGCGCTTCCGGCATCGATTCGAACGGCGCGAACGCGGTCACGCCCGCGTTGACGAACACCGCGTCCACCGCGCCGAACTCCGCGCGGACCACCTGCGCCAGCTCCGCGACGTCGGCCATGGACGCGGAGTCGCTGCGCGCGGTCGTCGCGCGGTCTCCCAGCTTGCGGCCCGCCGCCGCGAGCTTTTCCGCGTCCCGTCCGGTGATCAGCACCCGTGCGCCGCGGGCGACCAGCAGTTCGGCGGCCGCGAGGCCGAGCCCGCTGCTCCCGCCGGTGATGACCACGTTCTTTCCTTCGTAAGCGTTCATACCCCGAGTGAACCGCCGGCCCCGGCGGCGCGTCCAAGTCCCGTTCCGCATGCCGCCATACCGCCGGTGCATGGCGGCGTACGCTCGAAGCGTGGATCTCGACTTGCGGCTGGTCAGGTACTTCACGGTCGTGGCCGAGCACGGCAACATCGGGCGCGCCGCCGCGGCTCTGCACCTCGCGCAGCCGTCGCTGAGCCGTCAGATCCAGCGGCTGGAGGGCCGGCTCGGTGTGCGGCTGTTCGCGCGCACGCCGCAGGGCACCAGCCTCACCCCGGCCGGTCGGGCGTTCCTGCCGCGCGCCCACGCCGTCCTGGGAACGGCCGAGGACGCCGTGGCCGTCGCCCGCGCCGCCGACCCGCCGCGGGAGATCACCATCGGCTACGCCGAGGGCCTGATCATCACCCCCGCGGTGCGGGCGCTGCGCCACCGCCACCCGGACGCGCGCATCCGGACGCGGCTGCTGCGCTGGCACGACATGCAGGCGTTGCCCGAAGGCCGGGTCGACGCGCTCGTCGCCCGCGAACCACTGCCGTTTCCCGCGACGGTGACACCGTTGTACGAGGAGCCGCGGGTGCTGCTGGTTCCCGCCGCACACCGGCTGGCGGGCAAGGAAAGCGTCTCGGTGGACGACCTGGGTGACGAGGACCTGGTGGCGTGCGCGGTGACGCCGACGCTGTGGAGCACGCCGAGGGACGGCACGCCGCCGCCCGCGCCGGACGACAGCTTCGAGGACAAGCTCGAACTGGTGGCTTCGGGAAGCGCCGTGGCGGTCCTGCCAGCCGGCGATCACCGCACGCGGTTGCGCGACGACGTGACGGCGATTCCGGTCGAGGGCTTCGAGCCCTGCCGGGTCGTGGTGGCGTCGCGGCCACGGGAGCCGAACCCGCTGGTGGCGCCGTTCCACGAGGCTGCGCGGCTGCTGGTGCCCGCGGCGGCCGACCCTCCGAATCGGACACCCGCGCGGTGAGCTGCCGATAATCCGTCCATAAGGGACATAAGGGTGCGACGGCCGTTCTGGTGACTCGACTGGTGTCTTGACGCGCCCCCGGTGTTCGTCGATAGTGGTGACTCAATCCGGACGCCGAGCGGGTGCCGCTCCCGGCTGAACTGTTAGCGCTAACATTCGCTCACCGCCACCTCCTCGAACCGACCACGCACCGGAAGTCCAGCGACGCATTTCCCACCGTGTGAAGGAGATTCGATGATCCGACGACCGTGGATCCGCCGCGCCCTCGTGGCGGCAGGCACCACCACCAGCCTCGCCGCCGGCCTGCTCGCGGCCACGGCCACCACCTCGCAGGCCGCCGCGCAAGGACCGTGCGACATCTACGCCGCGGGCAGTACCCCGTGCGTTGCCGCGCACAGCACCACCCGTGCCCTGTACGCTGCGTACAACGGCCCGCTGTACCAGGTCCGGCGTGCTTCCGACAACACGACCCGGGACATCGGCGTGCTGAGCGCCGGCGGGTACGCCGACGCCGCCGCGCAGGATTCCTTCTGCGCCAACACCAGTTGCGTGATCACGGTCATCTATGACGAGTCCGGCAAGGGCAACCACCTCACCCAGGCCCTCAGGGGGTACTGGCCCGGGCCGGCCGCGGGTGGGAACGACAACCTCGCCAACGCTTTCGAAGCACCCGTCACGGTCGGCGGCCACCGGGCGTACGGCGTCTCCGTGGCCCCCGGCACCGGCTACCGCAACAACAACACCCACGGCATCGCGACCGGCGACCAGCCGGAGGGGATGTACGCGATCTTCGACGGCACGAACTACAACGGCGGCTGCTGCTTCGACTACGGCAACGCCGAGACGAGCGGCAACGACGACGGCAACGGCACGATGGAGGCGATCTACTTCGGCAGCAACAAGGGCTGGGGCTACGGCAGCGGCGACGGCCCGTGGATCATGGCCGACCTGGAGAACGGCCTGTTCTCCGGCGTGAACCAGCACTTCAACGCCGGCGACCCGACGGTCGCCAACCGGTTCCAGACCGCCGTCGTCAAGGGTGGTCCGAACCAGTGGGCGATCCGCGGCGCCAACGCCCAGTCGGGCAGCCTGTCCACTTACTACAACGGCGTGCGGCCCAACGTCGCCGGCTACAACCCGATGAAGAAGCAGGGGGCGATCATCCTCGGCATCGGCGGCGACAACAGCGTCGGCGCGCGCGGCACCTTCTACGAGGGCGTGATGACCGCGGGCTACCCCTCGGACGCGACCGAGAACGCGGTCCAGGCCAACATCACCGCCGCCGGCTACAGTAGCGCCCCGGCCGGCGCCGGAACCCTGACCCCGGGTGCCAAGGTCTCCCTGCAGGCGACGACGGCGTGCTGCACGTCCGATTACCTGCGCCACAACGACTCCGACGACAAGGTGGGCATCTCCGCCGTCGACGCCACCAGCGCGGCCACCCTCAAGGCCGACGCGACCTGGATCGTCCGGGCGGGCCTGGCCGACACCTCGTGCCTGTCCTTCGAGTCCGCCGACCAGCCCGGCCGCTTCCTGCGGCACTACGCGTTCCAGCTCCACCTCAACGCCGACGACGGCGGCAGCGCGTTCGCGCAGGACGCCACGTTCTGCTCCACACCGGGCAACAGCGGCGTCGGGCGGTCGTTCCAATCGGTCAACTATCCGGCCAAGTACCTGCGCCACTACAACTTCACCGGCTACGTGGCGAGCAACGGCGGCAGCAACGCCTGGGACGCCACGACGTCGTGGGCCCAGGACACGAGCTGGCTCGTCGCCTCGCCCTGGAGCTGACCCCACCGGCGGCGAGCACGGCTTTCCCGCAGCGTCGCGGGGAAGCCGTGCTCGCGGCCGGCTCGGACCGGCCGGGAAACCGGCGGAGCGGCCGAGCCACTCCGCCGGCTCGCCGGACGCGGTTACTTGCGGATCATCGGGTTGCCGTAGCCGATGACCAGCCCGGCGGTGAACGCGGTGACCCCGAACGTCTTGTTCAGCAGCGCCGCCGCCGGTGCGGTGAGGGCCAGTGTCACGCCGGCCGGTGTGGCCGCGCCGATGGTGAACAGGTCGGCCCGCGTCCCGAAATCGATCTTTCCGCTGAGCACGCCGCGGTTGAGGTCGATCGTGTAACCGGTGAGGAAGAGGCACTTGCCGCCGGCGCGCAGCAGCAGGCCGCCGATGTGCTCGATGGTCCCGTCCTTGGGGTTGCCGACGATCGTGAACCCGAACACCATGGTGCCGCCGGTGTGCCGGACCGTGGCCAGCACCGGCGACACCTTGACACCCAGCGAGGCGAGCGCGCCGGCCGCGGTGCGGTCGAGCGTCAGGTCGGTGCGGCCCTTGCCGAAGTGGTACCCGTGGTGGTGGGCGCCGGTGTAGGAGGACGCGTGGACCGGCTGGGCCGCTTGGGCCGGGGCCGCGGCGACGCCGGCGATGGCCGCCGCCGCGGCGACGGACACCCCGAGCAGGCGAAAGCGCATGATCACTCCGTTCTCAGTGCTTCCTGGACACCAGGGGTACGCCGGGAAGCGGGCGAGCGGATGCAGCGGATCCCCTCGATTCCGGGAGCGGGCCGGTCAGGGGCGGAGGGTGCCCTGCAGCATGCTGACGCCGTGTTCCTGCTGGCCGAGTTCCTGGGCGGAGACGTCCACGACCGGGAACCGGCTCCAGGTGAGGGTGGCGGGCACGGCGACGTCGGCCTCGCTGCCCGCGGTCACGCCCAGCGGGATCATGGTCCTGCTGCCGTCGAAGAGCCAGATCTCGTACAGCCCGGCCGGTGCGGGCATGCCGGTGAGCTGGACCTTCAGCCGCAGCGCGCCCTCGCCCGCGTCGACGATCCGGACCTGGCCGCCCGCGCCGGCCGGTGCGGACGACTGGCGGGCCAGCTGCGCCTCCGCGACGACCCGCCCGCCGTCGCCGGCGTTCACGGCGAGCGCCGTCCCGGCCACCCCGATGGCGGCCGCGGCGGCCGCGACGGCTGCGTAGCGGGCACCGCGGCGGAACCGGCGGCCGGCCGATCGCCCGTCGCCGGGAGGCGGCAGGACGCGAGCCGTGCCGTTCTCGGAGCGAGGCTGGCCGGTGCCGGCGGCGATGCGGTCCCACACGGCTTCGGACACCGGCGGCAGGGACGTTTCCGTGCGGCTCTCGCGGCCCAGAGCCGCGACCTCGCGCAGGGACTCGACCTCGTCGCGGCAGTCGGGGCAGCTGTCCAGGTGAGCGGCCTCGGCCGGGCCGGGCGGCTGCTCGTCAAGGGCGAGCAGCACGAGCCGATCGGGGTCCGGGTGCTTCATCGGTCACCTCCTCCGGCGTGCGGTCGAGCTGGGCGCGCAGGCTCTGCATCCCGCGGCGGAGGTGGCTCTTGACCGTGCCCAGCGGCAGCCCGGTGTGTTCGGCGATCTGAGTGTGGGTGAGATCAGCGTAGAAGGCCAAGCGCAGGATCTCCCGCTGCGGGTCGGGCAGCCGGGTCAGCTCGTCGGCGACGACCAGCCGGTCCAGCACCCGCTCCGGCGACTCGGCGACCGCCACCTCGGCCGGTGCGACGGCGGCGGCCGCGGCGGAATCGCGCTGCTGGCGGCCCCGCGCGCGCAGCAGGTCGACGATGCGGCGCCGGGCGATGCCGAGCAGCCAGGCCAGGAGCCCCGCCTTCTCCGCGTCGTAGGTGTGCCGGCCGCTCCAGGCGGACACGAAGGTCGCCTGCACGACGTCGTCGACGTCGGCGGGGTCGCGCAGGCTGGCCCGGGCCAGCCGCTGGACCGCGGGGCCGTACCGGTCGAACACCGCGCGCAAGGTCTCCGGCTCGCCGGAGGCGAACCGCCACGCGAGGTCGGCGGCATCGTCGGACACGGACGCCACCATAGCCGCAGGTCGCGGTGCGGCGGCAGGGCCGAGCCGGCCGGCGAGGCGCGATTCCGGCGATGGCCGCTCCGGCTGCCGTGCGACGATCTGCGGGTAACCCGCACCGGACGAAGGAGACGCGGACTTGCCCGTGGTGCACGCCCTGTGGTCTCCGGGCCGGGGGCTGCTTCTCTGGGCCGAGCGCGACCGAGGCCCGGCCGGCACGTCGAGCCGGTCGGCGCGGATCGCGCTGTCGCACCCGTTCGCCGTCTCCAGCGCGGACCTGACCGCGCTGCACCCCGGCAAGCCCACGTCGGTGACGTTGCTGCTGCCGTCGCGGGTGAACCGCCCGCTCGCCTCCGCCGAGGCGACGGCGGGCGGCAAGCGACGCGGCCCGGCGCCGTCGCTGCGGCCGTGGTCGGTGCCCGCGTTGGCCGTGGACGCGGCCGAGCTGGACGACCTCGACGGCTCGGCCACCTACGGCCCGTCGGTCACCCACCTGCGGGCGGTGGCCCGGCTGGCCGCGGATCTGGTGCGGCGCGGGCGGGTGCTGCCGACGCTCGTCCGCCGGGGCGACGCGGCCGAGGCCCGGTGGCGGCCGGTGCTGCAGGGCGTGGACTTCGTCGCGTTCGACGCGCTGGTCGCGGCCCTGCCGCCGGTCGGGCGGGCCGAGCAGGTCGCGCCGCTCACCGGGGCCTCGCCGCGCGCGCTCGTCGCCGATGCCCTGCACGCCCTGGTCGACGCGGCGGTCCGGGACCGGCTGGCGCGGGCGGATCCGCCGGTCGGCCCGCGCGGGGCCCAGGGCGCGGCCGGGGTGTGGCTGGCCGCGCTGCAGGGCGGCGATCCGCACGTCGTGCTGCCGCTGGCCGAACTCGGCGTGCTGGCCGGGGCCGTCGCGAAGTGGGACGAGGTGGCCGACACCGACGTCGTCGACGGCCGGGCGTGTTTCCGGCTGGCCGAAGTCGGCACCCTGCGGCTGCCGGACGCGGAGGATCCCGACGACCAGACCGGCGACGGAACCAAGTGGCAGCTGCAGTTCCTCCTGCGGGCCACGGCCGATCCGAGCCTGCTGCTGTCGGCCGGGCAGATCTGGTCGGGCGAGGCGAACGGCCTGGTCCGGGACCCGCGGGGCCTGTTCGTCGCCGAACTGGGCCGGGCCGCGCTGGTGGAGCCGATGCTGGCGCCGGCGTTGCGCCGCACGCAGCCGTCCGAATACGACCTGACCGTCGAGGAAGCCGAGCACTTCCTCACCTCGGGGGCGACCCGGCTGATCGAAGCCGGGTTCGAGGTGCAGCTCCCGGCCACCTGGGACGGCCGGCGCCGGCTCGGGCTGCGGCTGTCGGTCCGCAGCACGCCTTCCGAACAGGTCGTCACCCGCAGCCGGGTGGGCCGCGACGAGCTGGCGGCCTTCCGCTGGTCGATCGCGGTGGGCGACGACGAGCTCGGCGAGGAGGAGCTGGCCAGGCTCGTCGCGGCGAAGACGCCGCTGGTGCGGCTGCGGGGGCGGTGGGTCAGCGTCGACGCCGACCGGCTCCGCGCCGGGCTCGAGTTCCTGCGCCGCGACCCGCACCGGCGCACCCCGCGCCCCACCGCGGCCGAGCTCCTGGAACTCGTCCGCGTCTCCCAGGAGACGCCGCTGCCGGTCACCGGCGTCCGCGCCGACGGCTGGGTCGGGGACGTCCTGGCCGGGCGGGTCCAGCAGCGGCTGCCGCCGGTCGCGCTGCCGCCGTCGTTCCGCGCCACCCTGCGCCCCTACCAGCAGCGCGGGGTCGCCTGGCTGGCCTTCATGTCGGCGCTGGGCCTCGGCGCGTGCCTGGCCGACGACATGGGCCTCGGCAAGACCGTCCAGACGCTGGCGCTCGAGGCCGTCGAGCGGGCCGGCGGCGAGCGCGGCCCGACGCTGGTGCTGTGCCCGATGTCGCTGGTCGGCATGTGGCAGCGGGAGGCGGCGAACTTCGCGCCGGAACTCCGGGTGCTCGCCCACCACGGCAGCGCCCGCGCGCACGGGGACGTGCTCGCCGAGCGGGTCGCCGCGGCTGACCTCGTCGTCACGACCTACGCCACCGCCGCCCGGGACGCCGGCGAGCTCGCGGCGATCACCTGGCGCCGCCTGGTGCTCGACGAAGCGCACGCCATCAAGAACGCCGACACCGCGACGGCCAAGGCGGTGCGGCGGTTCCCGGCCGGGCACCGGCTCGCGCTGACCGGCACCCCGGTGGAGAACCGGCTGGCGGACCTGTGGTCGGTGCTCGACCTGCTCAACCCCGGGCTGCTCGGCAGCCGGTTCGAGTTCCGGCAACGGTTCGCGGCCCCGATCGAACGCCGGGGTGACAGCGCCACGGCCGCCGAGCTGCGCCGGCTCACACAGCCGTACCTGCTGCGCCGCGTGAAGACCGATCCCGCGATCGTGCCCGAGCTGCCGGAGAAGATCGAGATCCGGCAGGAATACCGGCTCACGCGCGAACAGGGCACGCTGTACCGCGCGATCGTCGACGAGATGATGACGAAGATCGAGAACAGCCACGGCATCAAGCGCCGCGGCCACGTCCTCGCCGCGATCACGAAGCTCAAGCAGGTCTGCAACCACCCCGCGCACCTGCTGCACGACGGCTCTCCGCTCGGCGACCGCTCCGGCAAGGTCGTCCGCCTGGAAGAGGTGCTGGCGGAAATCCTGGCGTCGGGGGATCGGGTGCTGTGCTTCACGCAGTACACCGAATTCGGGCACCTGCTCGTGCCCCACCTGGCCGGCCGGCTCGGTGTCGAAGTCGGTTTTCTGCACGGTGGCCTGGCGAAGGGGGCACGAGACGCGATCGTGGACCGCTTCCAGGCCGGCGAGGGGCCGCGGATCCTTTTGCTGTCCCTGAAAGCCGGTGGGTCCGGGCTCACGCTGACCGCGGCCGCCCAGGTGCTGCACCTGGACCGCTGGTGGAACCCGGCCGTGGAGAACCAGGCCACCGACCGGGCCTTCCGGATCGGGCAGGGCCGCACCGTCCAGGTCCGGAAGTTCGTCTGCCCGGGCACCATCGAGGACCGCATCGACACGCTGATCACCAAGAAACGTGCGCTGGCGGGAATGGTCGTGGGGGAGGGCGAAAGCTGGCTCACCGAACTGTCCGGCGACGCGCTGCGCGGGATGTTCGCCCTGGGGGAGGACGCGATCGATGACTGAGCCACTCCCGTGGTGGGCGACCCGGTTCGCCCGGGCGTTGACGGCGATCGGTGTCCTGCTGCCCGCCAAGGGTCAGGGGCACGTCGTGTCCCTGACGGTCGGCGCCGGACGCGTCGACGCCGAGGTGCAGGATGGTCGGTCCCACCAGGTGCGGATCGGCCTGACGGCGTTCGGAAAAGCCGAGTGGGCGGCGATCACCCATGCCGTTGCCGCGAAGGCGTCCCTCACGGTTCAGCTGCTCGGCGGCGAGCTGCCGCGGGACGTCGAGGAAATCTTCAAAGCGGCCCGGCTGCCGCTGTTCCCGTCGTCGGCGCGCGAGGTGTCACTGGACTGCACGTGCCCGGCCGCCGAAGTGCCGTGCGGCCACTTGAACGCCGTGTGTTCCGCACTCCTGGCGCGGGCCGGCGAAGATCCGTTCACCATCCTCGCCCTGCGCGGCCGGACCCGCGAAGCGCTGCTCGAGGAGCTGAAGAACCGGCTCATCCACGCCGAGCCGCTCCATCCCGACGACGGGTCTCCGGCCCTGACCGAAGTCATGGACACCTTCTTCGACGGTGGCCCTGCTCCGGCACCGCTCCACGCGCCTGCAACGCCGGTCGACGCCCTTCTGGACCAGGCTCCGCCGTTCGCGATCACCGCCGGTGGCGAGGACGTCGCCGAGCTGCTCCGGCCGGTGTACCGGGCGCTGGCGGGGGAGCGGAGCAGCTGGTCCGATGGCACCGGGTCCGCGGGGTAGCCGCCGCGCGATGTTAAGCAGCGCCCGGGAAAGATGTCACGCGGTGGCGGCCTGGTAACACGCCGGTGTTCCGGGAGAAACCGTCCGGAAATGGTCCGCCGGTGCACTGGGCGGCATGACCTTCCAGCTCGACGGCCTGCACCGGCCGGTGATCGTGGTCGGCGGCGGCCAGGCGGGACTGTCGATGTCCCACTGCCTGACCGCGGCCGGGGTCGGGCACCTGGTGCTCGAACGCGAGCGCGCGGGGCACGAATGGCGGACCCGCCGCTGGGACAGTTTCTGCCTGGTCACGCCGAACTGGCAATGCCGGCTGCCCGGGTTCCCCTACGCGGGCGACGATCCGGACGGGTTCATGGTCCGGGACGAGATCGTCGCCTACCTCGAGGCGTACGTGCAGGAGTTCGACGTCCCGCTGCACGAGGGCGTCGAGGCGACCCGGCTGCGGCCGCTGCCCGGCGGCGGGTTCCGGCTCACGACGTCGGACGGCGAGCTGACCGCCGACCACGTCGTGCTGGCCACCGGCCCCTACCAGGTGCCGCGCAAGCCGCGGCTGGCCGAACGGCTGCCCGAGCACGTCGTCCAGCTGCACTCGGCCGACTACCGCAACCCCGCGCAGCTGCCCGGCGGGGACGTCCTCGTCGTCGGCACCGGGCAGTCCGGCTGCCAGATCGCCGAGGACCTGCACCTGGCCGGACGCCGCGTGCACCTCGCCGTCGGGTCGGCGCCGCGGGTGGCCCGGCGCTACCGCGGCCGGGACGTCGTCGCGTGGCTCGACGAGATGGGCTACTACGCAAGGGGAATCGACGAATTCGCCGACGCGGACGCCGTGCGGTTCCGCGCGAACCACTACGTCACCGGCCGCGACGGCGGGCACGACATCGACCTGCGCGCGTTCGCCGCGGGCGGCATGCAGCTCTACGGGCGGCTCCGGAGCGTCCGAAGTGGACGGCTGGAGTTCGCGGACGACCTGCGCCGCAACCTCGACGCGGCCGACGCGGTGTCCGAAGGCATCAAGGACTCCATCGATGCGTACCTGCTGAAGAGCGGCATTCCGGCGCCGCGGGAGGCCCGGTACGAGCCGGTGTGGGAGCCTTCGGGCGAACCGCGGACCCTCGATGGGGAAGCGCTTTCGGCCGTCGTCTGGTGCACCGGGTTCGGCCGCGACCACCGGTGGATCGACGTCCCGGTGTTCGACGGCAAGGGCTACCCGGCGCACCACCGCGGCGTCACCAGCTGTCCCGGGCTGTACTTCCTCGGCCTGCCGTGGCAGCACACCTGGGGCTCGGGACGGTTCTGCGGCGTCGCCGCGGACGCGGAGTACCTGACGCGGCGGATCACCGGCGGCGGCCGGGGTGCCGACGTCCGGTGGATCTCCGGCACCCCGGTGAGCACCTACCCGGCCGACGACGACTGGGTCGCGCCGAGGACCGTCGCATGAGGCGCTGGACGAACGATGCCCACCGCCACCTGGGCGTGCTGCCGGCCTACCCGTTCTACGGCGGCCCGCCGGTCGCCCCGGCGATCGGCAGCCGGGCGACGATCGGCGAGCTTCTGTCCGATTTGGACCGTGAAGGCACTGAACGCGCTCTCGTGATCCCGAACTACGGCGTCCCGGATCCATCGATCGCTTTCTCCTTCAACGAACTCTGCGTCGAAGCGGCGGCCAAGGACGACCGGATCCGCGCCGCGCTCTGGGTGTCGCCGCGCGCCGAAGACGCCGGCCGCACCGAGGAAGCCCTGCGGCTGGCGGGCGAGGACGGCGTACGGGCGTTGAAGCTCAGTTTCCTGCTGGGCGGCCGGGCCGCCGATCCCGCCTGCCAGCCGCAGCTGGACAAGATCTTCGCGACCGCGAGGGAACACGGCCTCGTCGTGCACGTCCACACCTCGCCCGGCGCGGCGTCGGACATCGACGAGGTCGGCAAGCTCGTCGACGCCTACGCCGACGACGTCAAGCTGCACCTGGTGCACTTCGGCGGCGGGATGAGCGGGCACATCAAGCTCGCCGGCGGCCGCTTCTTCGACTGGATCGCCGACGGCAAGCAGGTCTACACCGACCTGTCCTGGGCGATCGGCTTCACCCCGCGCTGGCTCGTCGAGGAGATCTCGCGGCGCGGCCTCGGCCACGACCGCGTGCTGTTCGCCTCCGACCAGCCTTGGGGCGATCACGAGGGCGAACTCGCCAAGCTGGCCGCCGCGGCCGGCGACGGCGAGCTCGCCGACCGGGTTTTCCGCAGCACGTTCGACGTGCTGTACGGATCGGAGAAAGGGAAATAGACCGATGGCAGAGCTGACCGAGACCGAGAAGACCAGCCTCGACGAGATCCCGCACCCGTCGCTGCCGCAGGGCTCCAACCTGTACGGCGGAACCAAGGTCTTCCCGGACTACCAGGCCGAACCCGGCCAGAGCTACTTCACGCTCGTGCACGGCATCGCGCACGAGTCGTCGGTGAGCTTCGTGGCGATCCTGCAGGCGACCCGCGCGCTGCGGAAGGGCTTCGAGGCCGCGATCTACTTCTACGGCCCGGGTTCACTGAACTGCCTGGCCACGCGCGGCTTCCCGACCACCGGCAACGCCGCGTTCCCGGGCGAGCTGAACATCAACGACCAGCTCAAGACGTTCATCAGCGAAGGTGGCAAGGCCTACTGCTGCCGGTTCGGGCTGTCGCTGCACGGTGCCCGCGAGGAGGACCTCATCGAGGGCGTCATCCCGACGCACCCCCTCGACGTCCAGGACGCGCTGATCCACTACGCGCGCAAGGGCGCCATCATCAACTCCACCTACATGTTCTAGGGAGCGGCTCGTGCGCGTTGGCATCGAAGAGGACTTGGACACCCGCGCCGACATCGCCGTCCGCGGGCTGCGGGTGGACGCACCCGTGCAGCGCAGCAAGGGCGCCGGGCCGAGCGACGACGGCCACCTGGTCGTCGACGGTGCCAACGCGACGGTGCCGCTGAACCCGGGCAGCCCGTACGAGGTCCGCGACGGCCGGATCCACCGGGGCGCCGTCGACCTCGGCCTGAGCGTGACGCCGGTGGCGCGGCCCCGCTTCTACGATCTGTCCACTGCAGACGGTGTCCCGTACCGGAAGATCGCCCTGCTGCACGGGAAGGACGTCCTCGCGACGACCGTCGTGCAGACCTGCATCCGGTACGCCGAAGACCAGCGCTGCCGGTTCTGCACGATCGAAGAGTCGCTGCGGACGGGATCCACCGTGGCCGCGAAAACGCCGCAGCAGCTCGCGGAGGTCGCCGAGGCCGCGGTGCGCCTCGACGGCGTCCGGCAGATGGTCATGACGACCGGGACCACGGCCGGGCCGGACCGCGGGGCCCGGCACCTCCTCCGGTGCGTCCGCGCGGTGCTCGACGCCGTGCCGGGCCTGCCGATCCAGGTGCAGATCGAGCCCCCGGGCGACCTCGGGGTCCTGGAAGAACTGCGCGACGCCGGAGCTACGTCGATCGGCATCCACGTCGAGTCGCTCGACGACGACGTCCGGCGGCGCTGGCTGCCGGGCAAGTCCACCGTGCCGCTGGCCGAGTACGAAGCCGCCTGGACGGAGGCGGTCCGCGTGTTCGGCCGCAACCGCGTCTCGACGTACCTGCTGATCGGGCTCGGCGAGGACCCGGACGCCCTGGTGGCGGGGGCCGGGCGGCTGATCGGTATGGGCGTGTACCCGTTCGTCGTCCCGATGCGGCCGATGCTCGGCACCCTCGCCCGCCGCGACGGCGCCACCGCGCCCGCGCCGTCGCTGGTCGCCGAGGTCACCAGCCGCGTCGCGGCCCTGCTGCGGGCCGCCGGGATGACCGGGGTCGACCAGGGCGCGGGTTGTGCCGCGTGCGGCGCCTGCGGGCTGCTCAGCGCGGTGGGCGGCTGAGGTGGACCACGACATCCTCGCGCTGCTCGGCGACGTCCGCAGCGTCGCCGCCCGCCCGGCGTTCTCCATCGCCGAAGCCGGTCACGACGACCTGGCGGCCTACCGCGCGTTGCGCCACGAAGCCTTCGTGGCGCGGCAAGGGCTCTTCACCGGGCACGACCTCGACGACCACGACATCGATTCGCGGACGATCGTGCTGCTCGCGCGGGACACCGCGGGCGACGTGCTCGGCGGGGTCCGGCTCGGCCCGGCCTCCGACGGCCCCGACCTGGGCTGGTGGCGGGGCGGGCGCCTGGTCGTCGCCGCCGGCTCACCGCCCGGCATCGGCTCGGCCCTGGTCCGGGCGGCCTGCGCCCGAGCCGAAGCCGAGGGCGCGCTGCGGTTCGAGGCCACCGTCCAGACCCGCACCGAAAAGCTGTTCGCGCGGCTCGGCTGGCAGCGCGTGCGGCCGGTGACCGTCGCCGGCCACGACCACGTGCTGATGCGGTGGCCGATCGGCCGGATCGCCGCGCTCGCCCGCGCGACGAAGGCCGCGCTCGGCCCGCTGCTGCGCGGGCTGACCGGCGTGCCCGGCTTCGTCGGCGACGACGGCGTGCCGCTGCCGGGTACCGACGTCGTCGCCGCCTGCGACGCGATCGTCCCGGCCATGGTCGAGCGCGACCCGGAGTGGGCGGGCTGGTGCTCGGTGCTGGTGAACCTCAACGACCTGGCCGCGATGGGCGCCACCCCGACCGGGCTGCTCGACGCGCTCGGCGCCCGCGACGCGTCCTTCGCCGCCCGTGTCCTCAGTGGACTGCGGAAGGCGAGTGAGGCGTACGGCGTGCCGGTGCTCGGCGGGCACACGCAGTTCGGTGTCCCGGCGTCGCTCTCGGTCACCGCGCTGGGCCGGACCACCGACCCGGTCCCCGGCGGGGGCGGGAAACCGGGACAGCGCGTCTGGCTGACGGCCGACCTGGGCGGCGGCTGGCGGCCCGGCTACACGGGACGGCAGTGGGACTCGACGAGTTTCCGCCGTACGCCCGAACTGCGGGAACTGCTCGGCTCGGTGGCCAAGGCGCGACCGGCCGCCGCCAAGGACGTCTCGATGGCCGGGATCGCGGGCACGCTCGGCATGCTCGCCGAGGCGTCCGGTTGCGGCGCGGTGCTGGACGTCGAAAAGGTGCCGCGGCCGCGGAGAGCGTCCACCGGGGACTGGCTGACCTGCTTCCCGGGCTTCGCGATGCTGACCGCCGGCGCCCCGGCCCCCGCCGGGCCCGCGGTCACCGCGGCCTGCGGGGAGCTGGTCGCGGGCACCGGCGTCACGCTGCGCTGGCCCGACGGCGAACGGACGACCGCCATCGGCGGCGGCGTCACCGGATTGGGGAACTCATGACGACACTGAGAATGGCCGCGGTCGCCGCGCCGTTCGACCGCGACCTCGAAGCGGACTTCGCCCGCATCGAGAAGCTGATCGGCGAGGCGAAGGCCGAAGGCGTCCGGTTGCTGGCCCTGCCCGAGGCCGCGCTCGGCGGCTACCTGGCCAACCTCGACGGCGGCGCCGAGGGGCCGCCCGCGCTCGCCGCCGACGGCCCGGAGCTGCGCCGCCTGGCCGCGCTGGCCGGGGAGCTGGTGGTGACCGCCGGGTACTGCGAGCTCGACGGCGGCCGCCGGTACAACTCCGCGGTGTGCGTCAGCGGCGACGGCGTCCTCGGCCACCACCGCAAGGTCCACCAGCCCCTGGCCGAGAACGCCAGCTACGGCGCGGGCGGGGAGTTCGCCGCGTTCGACACGCCGGTCGGTCGGCTGGGCATGCTCATCTGCTACGACAAGGCATTCCCCGAATCGGCGCGGGCGCTGGCGCTCGACGGCGCCGAGATCGTCGTCTGCATGAGCGCCTGGCCCGGCAGCCGGACCCACCCGGCCGCCGACCTCGCCGACGACCGCTGGAAGCGCCGATTCGACCTGTTCGACCGGGCCCGCGCGCTGGAGAACCAGATCGTCTGGCTCTCGGCCAACCAGTCCGGCACCTTCGGCGACCTGAGGTTCGTCGCCAGCGCCAAGGTCGTCGATCCCGGTGGCGAGATCCTCGCCGACACCGGCGTCACCGAAGGCATGGCCGTCGCCGAACTCGACGTCCGGGCGGCGCTGGAGACCGCGCGGCGGTCGATGGGGCACCTGGCGGACCGACGGCCCGACGCCTACCCGGTTAGTGTCCCGTGAATGGGGCAGACCCGCATCGCCGCCGTGGCCGCGCACTTCGGCCGCGACCTCGGCTTCGACCTCCAGCGCATCACGACGCTGATCGACCACGCGCGCTCCTCCGGCGCCGCGCTGCTGGTGCTGCCGGACGCGGCCCTCGGCGGCTACCTCGCCGACCTGCGCCACCCCGACCCGGACGCCCTGCCCCCGGCCCTCGACCCGGACTGCGCCGAGCTGAAGACGATCGCCTCGCTGGCCGCGGAGATGGTCGTCTGCGTCGGCTACTGCGAGGCCGACGGGCCGTGGCGCTACAACTCGGCGGTCTGCGTGACCGGGGACGGTGTGCTCGGCCGGCACCGCAAGGTCCACCAGCCGCCGGGGGAGAGCGTCGCCTACCAGCCGGGTGACCGGTTCGCCGCGTTCGACACCCCGGTCGGGCGGCTGGGCATGCTGATCGACTACGACAAGACCTTCCCCGAGTCGGCCCGGTCGCTCGCCCTCGACGGCGCCGACATCGTCGCCTGCCTGAGCGCGTGGCCGACCAGCATCACCAACCGCGCGCCGCGGATGGCCCAGGACCGCCAGTCCCGCCTGTTCGACCTCTACGACCAGGCGCGGGCGGCGGAGAACCAGGTCGTGCTCGTCTCGTCCAACCAGACCGGCGCGATGGGCGGAATGCGGTTCCTCGGCCAGGCCAAGGTCGTCGGGCCCGGCGGCGAAATCCTGGCCCGCACCTGGTCCAAGGCCGGGATCGCGGTGGCCGAGCTCGACGTCGGGCAGGAGATCGCCAACGCCCGCCGCGTGCTGCACCACCTGGGGGAGCGGAAACCGTCGGTGTACCGGGAGGCCTGATGCGCATCGCCCTGCTGAGCTACTCGACCAAGCCCCGCGGCGGGGTCGTGCACACCCTTTCCCTGGCCGAGGCGCTGGCGGACCTCGGCGAGGACGTCACCGTGTGGACCCTCGGCCGCGGCGGCGACGCGGGGTTCCACCGGCCGGTCGACCCGCGGGTGCGGCTGGCCGTCGTCCCGTTCCCCGACGTCGCGGACGAGTCCGTGGGCGAGCGGATCCTGCGGTCCATCGCGGTGCTGCGTGCGGCGTTCACCCCGGACGACTACGACGTCGTGCACGCGCAGGACTGCATCAGCGCGAACGCCGTCGACCGGTGTGTCCGCACGATCCACCACCTCGACACGTTCACGACGCCGGAACTGGCGGCCTGCCACGAGCGCGCGATCGTCCGGCCGTACGCGCACGTCTGCGTGTCGGCCTCGGTCGCCGCGGAGGTCCGTGCCGGCTGGGGCATCGAGGCGGCGGTGATCCCCAACGGCGTCGACTACGCCCGCTTCGCGACCGCTCCGCGCACCTCGGAGCGGGGGCGGTACGTGCTGGCGGTCGGCGGGATCGAGCCGCGGAAGGGCTCGCTGGACCTGCTGGAGGCGTTCGCGCTGCTGGCCGAGCCGGGCCTCCGCCTGCTCATCGCCGGCGGCGAAACGCTCTTCGACTACCGCGACTACCGCACCCGCTGGGAGAAACGCGCCGCCGAGCTGGGCGTCTCGCCGGAGGTGCTCGGCCCGGTGGCGCACGACTCGCTGCCGTCACTGGTGGCCTCCGCGGCGGTGTTCGCGTTCCCGTCCACCAAGGAGGGTTTCGGGCTGGCGGCGATGGAGGCCCTCGCGGCCGGGGTCCCGGTGGTCACCCGCGACCTCCCGGTGCTGCGCGAAGTCTTCGGCGGGGCAGCGAGGTTCGCGGCCGACCCGCCCGGGTTCGCCCGGGAAATGCGCGTGGCTCTGGGCGGCGTGGACCCGGCACCCGGACGGGCACTGGCCAGGCGCTACACGTGGCGCGCGGCCGCCGAAGGACACCGGAACTTCTACCGGCGCCTGCCCGGAACCCCGGCGGGACATCCGACGCCTTGAGCCGACCGGTTACCGCGGGTCGCCGGAGCGATCCGGCGTGGCCGCGACCGCTGCGGCGGTCAGCTGCCGTGCGGTGGTCGCCATGCTGGTGATCGCCGCTTCGGGGGTCAGGTCACACAGATCGATCAGCGCGAACAGCGATTCGGCGCTGATCACGATGGCCAGCCCGCGGACCAGCTGGTCGACCTCCGCGGCCTGCCGGCCAGGTGCGGTTCACCGTCGGCCAGGAGGACCGCGACCAGCACTGTCCACATGCGACACACGGTGGCCCGAATGGTGGCAGACAGGTCCCGGCGGCGGTGTTAGAGCCTGTCTTGGATCTTGGTTAGGTGGTCCTGGCCCGCTGTTTCTGGCGGGTCAGGCGCCTGGTCATGATAGTGATCATGGAGAGGTTGATGAA
>NZ_JNYY01000023.1 GCF_000716785.1 Amycolatopsis vancoresmycina | reverse complement strand
CCGCCGGTGAGGTCGTGGCCGCGGTCCGCACGCTGGTGCGCGACATCATCTCCGAGCTCGTCGGGCACCTGATCAGCTGGGCGTTGCAGGTCGTGTTCACCCTCGGCATCGGTCTCACCTGGGTCGTGCCGCAGGTCGTCACCGCCGTCGCGAAAACCGCCTCGAAGATCACCGACCTGGTCACCAAGCTGGTCAAGGCGCTCAAGGCGCTGGTGCCGCTGCTGAAGAAGGCCGGCACGCTCTTCGAGGACGCGGGCAAGGCGCTCAAGAACATCAAGGTCGGCAAGACCGCCCCGCCCCCCAAGGCCGGCGACATCAACGCCACCCCGAAGGCCCCACCGACGAAAACCCCCGGTGGCGACGGCGGCGGCACCCCCAAGGACCACACACCGCCACCGGCGGCCAAGGGCGGCGACGACACCACCCACGCCTCCGGCGCCGGCGACGGCGGCTCCAAGGGTGGCGGCACCCCGCCACCGCCGAAGACCGACGAGGCGCCGCCCAAGACCGATCCCGAACCACCTCCGGCGCAGACCCCGAAGGGGCCGGGGGACGACAAGACGGTCACCTCGGGTTCCGGCGGTTCCGGCGGCGGGAAGAGCGTCAAGGACAGCAACGCGAACCCGCACGAGAACGGCACCCCACCACCGGACCGGTCGGTGTGCGGCGACCCGATCGACGTGGCGACCGGGTGGATGCTGCTGACGCAGACCGACCTGGAGATCCCCGGTGCGTTGCCGCTGGAGGTCTCGCGCACGCACATCTCGTCCTACCGCGCGGGCCGCTGGTTCGGCCCGTCGTGGGCCTCCACCGTGGACCAGCGGCTCGAGGTCGAGGCCGACGGCGTGCACGTCGCGCTCGCCGACGGGAGCCTCCAGAGCTACCCCGTGCCGGTGAGCTCCCCGGTGCTGCCGGTGGCGGGCCCGGCGCGGCCGCTGCGGCGGGTCGAGGGCGGCTACCTGGTCGAGCACCCCGAGCAGCAGCACACGCTGTTCTTCGCGGAGTCCGCCGACGGCGTGTGCCCGCTGCGGACGATCTTCGACGGCGACGGCAACCGCATCGACGTGGTGCCCGGGGCGAACGGGGTGCCGGCGGAGCTGGCCCACTCCTCCGGCGACCGGGTGCTGTTCGACAGCGCGGGCGGCCGGATCACCGCGCTGCGGGCGGCCGACGGCACGGTCGTCGCGAGGTACTCCTACGACGCGCGCGGCCGGCTGGCCGAGGTCGTCGACGCCGCCGGCACCCCCACCCGCTTCACCTACGACGCCGACGGCCGGATCGTGCGCTGGGAAGACGTCAACGGCCGCTGGTACAGCTACGGCTTCGACGCCGCGGGCCGGGTCGTGCGGGCCGGCGGCACCGACGGCTACCTCGACTGCACCATCGACTACGACCGCGTGAACCTCATCACGAGCGTCACCGACTCGCTCGGCGCGGTGCGCCGCTTCCACCTCGACGACCGGCTCGCCGTGATCGCCGAGACCGACGCGCTGGGCCACACCACCAGCCTCGCCTACGACGAGCACGGCAGGCTGCTCACCCGGACCGATCCGCTGGGCCGCCAGGTCCGCTACGAGCGGGACCGGGCCGGCCGGGTGGTCGCGATCACCGCGCCGGACGGCACGCGGTCGCTGACCGAGTACAACGAGCAGGGCCGCCCGGTCGCCGCGACCGGCCCCGACGGCGCCACGTGGCGCTACGAGTACGACGAGCGCGGCAAGCTCACCGGGGTCGTCGACCCGCTCGGGGCCCGGACCTCCTACGCCTACGACGAGCGCGGCAACGTCGCCGTGGTCACCGACGCGCTCGGTGGCACCACCCGGATCACCTCCGACGCGGCGGGCCGGGCGCTGACCGTCGAGGACGAGGACGGCGCCGTCACCCGGTACACCTACGACCTGCTCGGCCGCACCACGTCGATGACCGACGAGCTGGGCGCCGTCACCCGGCTCGCCTGGGCGGCGGGCGACCGGCTCGCCGAACGGGTCGAGCCGGACGGCGCGACGTGGCGGTGGCAGGACTCCGCCGTCGGGAACACCGGCGAAAGCACCGACGCGCGCGGCAACACCACCCGCACCGAGTACGCGCAGTTCGACCTGCCGGTGGCCGAAACCGGCCCGGACGGCTCGCGGCTCGCCTACGCCTACGACACCGAGCTGCGCCTGGTGTCGGTGACCAACGAGCAGGGCCTGGTCTGGCACTACCGCTACGACCCCGCCGGGAACCTCGTCGGCGAGACCGACTTCAACGGCCGCACCCTCCAGTACCGCTACGACGCCGCCGGGCAGCTGATCGGCCGGACGAACGGTGCGGGGGAGACCACGACGCTGGAGCGCGACGTGATGGGCCAGGTGGTCCGCCGCGTCACCGGCGACGACGTCGCGACCTTCGCCTACGACGAGGCCGGCCGCATGGTCTCCGCGCGCAACGCCGACGCCGAGGTCACCTTCGCCTACGACGCGCTGGGCCGCGTGGTCGCCGAGACGGTGGACGGGCGCGTGGTGCGCTCGGAGTACGACGAGCTCGGCCGCCGCCGCGCGCGCCACACGCCGTCGGGCGCGGTGTCGCGCTTCGAGTACGGACCGGCCGGCACGCTCGCCGCGCTGCACGTCGGGAACCGCTCGCTGCGCTTCGAGCACGACCTCGCCGGCCACGAGCGGGTCCGCCGCTTCGGTGCCGCGGAGCTGCGCCAGAGCTGGGCTCCGGGCGACCGGCTGGTGGCCCAGACGGTCGTCGCGGGCACCCGCACGACCCAGCACCGCGAATACGGCTACCTCGCCGACGGCTACCTGGCTTCGGTGGCCGACGCGATCACCGGTCCCCGCACCTTTCAGGTGGACCGCTCGGGCCGTGTCCAGGCCGTCGTGGGCCGCGGCTGGCAGGAGAACTACGTCTACCACCAGACCGGTGTCATCGCCCAGGCGCAGACGCCGGGCGCGCCGACGGCCGGGCCGCGCGAGTACCGCGGCACCCTGCTCACCGCCGCGGGCGCGGTCCGCTACGCCCACGACCCCGAAGGCCGCACCACCCTGCGCGGTGCCGGGCCGTCGGGCCCGCAGTGGCAGTTCCGGTGGACCGCCGAGAGCCGCCTGGCCTCGGTGCTCACGCCCCGGGGCGAGCACTGGCGCTACCGCTACGACGCACTGGGCCGCCGGGTCGCCAAGCAGCGCCTCACGCCGGACGGCCGGGTGGCCGAGCAGGTCCAGTTCGCCTGGGACGGGGACGCGCTCGCCGAACAGGTGCGCTCCGGACCCGGTCAGCCCCCGGTCGCCACCGTGTGGGAGTGGGAACCGGGCACCGGCCGCGCCCTCACCCAGACCGAGGGCGTCCTGGGCGCGCCGGACCAGCGGTTCCACACGATCGTCACCGACCTCGCCGGCACCCCGAGCGAGCTGCTGGAGGAATCCGGTGAAGTCGCGTGGCACCGCCAGGCCACGCTCTGGGGCAAGGTCCTCGACGGACCGGGCCGCACCACCACGCCGTTGCGGTTCCCCGGCCAGTACCACGACGCCGAAACCGGGCTGCACTACAACCTCAACCGCTACTACGACCCCGAGGTCGGGCGTTACCTGTCCCACGACCCGCTGGGCCTCGACCCCGGCCCGGATTCGCAGGCCTACGTCCACAACCCGACCGCGCTGGCCGACCCGCTCGGCCTCGCTCCGACCGTCACCCCGTGCGCGGCGAAGAAGAAGGCGCAGGCGGCCGCTTCAGGTTCTTCGAAGTCCAAGGTGAGCAAGTCGAAGCAGCAGCTGATCGGCAACACCGCCGGGTCGAGCAAGAAGGCCCCGAAGGTGAAGACCAAGCCGGACGGCAACCCCGCGAAGTCCGACGGCTCGTACGGCACGACGAAGCACGAGCAGGCGCGCACCTGGGAGAAGTACCAGAACGAGATCAAGAACGACTCGACCTGGAAGGACCCGAACAAGCTCGTCAGCGGCAAGACGCACGAGTCCGAGCACCCGATCGGGTACAAGGCCATCGGCGGCGACGAGTTCCAGCGGGCGAACGCCCACGAAAGCCAGATCCGTGACGGCGTCAAGGCCGGCGATCGCGGGCCGAAGACCGCGGACGAGGCCGCCAACATCAAGGACGCCAGGCGCATGGAAGACGACGCGCCCGCCTACCAGGAGTCGGCGCAGGCGCACCGCGACAACATCGGCACCGGCGTGCGCGGCGAGAAGGACGGCTCGGGGTTCAACGCCGACAGCTACCGCGAATCCCTCGGCAACACGTTGCGGGAAGGCCGGCCGAGCGACGGCGTCCAGCTCAACCAGCTCACCTACGCCCACCAGCACACGCAGCCGAAGATGGTGGACAACCCCGACTTCGTCAGCAAGAGCATGACCCCGGACGAGCCGAAGAAGGTCCAAGCCTGGGAGCCCAACCCGCACTACAAGAACGACATCGAGACGCCGAACGAGCCGAAGCAGACCCACGCGATGGAGAATTCCGACCGGGACAGCTTCCGGCCGACCGCGGGGACGACGCAGGGCAAGGTCGCCGACGACTCCTACCACCACATGGTGGACAAGATGGAGGGCAAGTCGGTCGAGTACAGCGACGGCACCGGCGGTGTCGGCAAGCCGGGCGGCACCACCCACACGCCGCCGGTCTCGCACGACGACGTCATCGAGATGCACACGGCGCGCGACGTCGTGCGCGACGGCGCCAACGTGTCCAAAGAGGACATGCCGATGTTCCTCCACGACAAGGAGATGGGCCACCGCCTCGGGCAGCCGACCGACGCGGACAAGCAGAAGTACTGGGACGACGACGTCAAGGACGTCGACATGTCGGACCAGGCGGTGCGGGACCGGATCCAGGCGCAGCAGGACCGCATGCACCAGCTGGTCGGCCAGCAGCGCGCCGGGCGCGGACCGGACTGGAACGCCGACCCGGACGCCATGGAGGTGGACGGATGACCCGGATGCCGGTGTTCACCTTCCAGTACATCGCCATCGACACCGAAGCTGGTGTCACGCCGGAGGAGTTCGAGACCTTCGTGCGGGGCGAAGGCGTTCACCTGCCCGTGTACCCGGGGTGGCGGTGGACTCTGCTGCGCGGGTTGCGCGGCGAGCGGACCGGGCAGTACCTGATGTTGTACGAGATCGAGAGCGCCGAGCAGCGCGACCGGTACGTCACGGCCCGGGGCGAGCAGACCGAGGCGGCCCGGCAGTTCTGGGCGCGGCACCCGGAAGCGGAGGCGGTGCTGGCGCGGTGGCGGCGGCTGGGCACGTTCGCCGAGCTGCCGACGTTGTTCACCGACTACCGGCTGCTGGCCGACAACCCGCGGAGCACGGTCACGCCCGGCCCCCGCTACCGCGACCGGCCGGGGGAGGAGCCGGTCGCCCGGGTCATCGGGATCCACAACCTGGCGTTGCGCGCCGGGGTGACCGAGGAGGTGTTCGACCGGTTCATCGCCGAGAACCACCACCGGATCGACGACTACCCGGACTGGCGGTTCCACGTGCTCAAGGGCGAGCGGGGCAACCGCCTCGACCAGTACGTGATGATGATGGAGATCGCGAGCCTGGCCGCGCTGGACGTGTTCTACCCCGAGCCCGACATCGCCACCGGCGAGGCGGCGGAGTTCGCGGCCGCCCACCGCGACACCAAGCAGATGTACGAGGAGTGGAAGCAGCTGGCCTCGTTCTCCGGCTCGCCGCAGATCTACACGGACTACCTCGCCGTCGCGGAGAACCCGGCTTAGCCCCGCGTGACCGACGCCTCGGCCCGCACCACCCCCTCGGCCACCGTGGCGTGCACCCGGGCGGGAGCCGCCGTGGTTCCGCGGAGGTCCAGCAGTGCCGCCGCGACCGGGGCCGCCACCACGGTGCGGATTGCGCGGCGTACGCCCCGGGCGCCGTAGACCGGGTCGAAACCCGCCTCGACCACCAGGTCCGTCACCGCGTCGGCCGTGGTCAGCTCGACCGAGCGCTTGCGCAGCCGGGCGGCCAGGAGGTCGAGTTCGAGGCGGGCGACGCGCCGGGCCGTCGGGCGGCTGAGTGCGGTGAACACCGCCGTCTCGTCGATGCGGTTGAGGAACTCCGGGTCGAAGAACCGGCGGACCGCCGCGTCCAGCGCCGCCCGGTCGCCGCGGGCACCGGCGCGGGCCCCGAAGACACGCCGCCACGGTGACCGGCGCCGGCGGGCCAGCTCGGCCGAGCCCAGGTTGGACGTCAGGAACACGAGGCTGTTGCGGAAGGAGATCGTCTGCTGCCCCGACGCCAGCCGCAGGGTCCCGCTGTCGAGGACGTGCAGCAGCGCCCGCAGCACCGTCGGGTGCGCCTTCTCCACCTCGTCGAAGAGCACGATCCCCGGCCGGTACGGGTCGCCCTCCACGGTCGTCCGGTCGAACAGGCTGTACGCCTCCTTGCTGCCCGCGTACCCCGGCGGTGCGCCGGTGAACGACGCCGCGTAGTGCTCCTGGGCCAGTGCGTTCATGTCGACCCGGCACAGGTCGTCCGGTCCGGTGCGCAGCTCCGCGGCCACGCGCCGGACCAGTTCCGTCTTGCCGACGCCGGTCGGGCCGACCAGCAGGAGCGTGGCCAGCGGCCGGTCGGGGTCGGTCGCGCCGACCGCCGCCAGCGACAGCGCGCGCACCGCCGCCGCGACGGCCGGCTCCTGCCCGAGCACCCGCTCGCCCAGCCGGGCCGCCAGTCCGGCCGGGTCGAACCCGGCCGGGCGCGGCCGCCCGCTGTGCTGGCTCTGGTGGCGTTCGGCGAGGAAGGGCATCAGGCCTGCCGCGTCTTCTCGGCCGGCAGGTCGCCGACCGGGCACTCGGCGACCCCGACCGTGTCGCGGGTCAGGGCTTCGACGGTCTCGCGGGCCTTCTCGGCGTCGGTGACCCACAGCTTGTAGAAGTCGAACGGGCAGTCGGCCACGCCCGCGTCGCCGTCGCCGGCGGCGTGCACCCCGGAGTAGCCGCGGTGCAGGAGCTTGAACAGGTGGTTCTGCGACTGGTCGAACTTCCGGGCGTCGCGGATGGCCGAGAGCGACAGCTGCGCGTACTGGATGCCGTACTCCTCTTCGCCGGTTTCCCCGAGCGTGCGCCCGTCGAAGCCGATCAGCGCGGAGTGGCCGAAGTAGGAGTAGACGCCGTCGAAGCCGGCCGCGTTGGCGACCGCGACGTAGCAGTTGTTCGCCCACGCCATCGCCTTGGCCATGAGCACCTGCTGGTCCTTCGCCGGGTACATGTACCCCTGGCAGCGCACGACCAGCTCGGCGCCCTTCATCGCGCAGTCGCGCCAGATCTCGGGGTAGTTGCCGTCGTCGCAGATGATCAGCGAGATCTTCATGCCCTTCGGGCCGTCGGAGACGTAGGTGCGGTCACCCGGGTACCAGCCTTCGATCGGGCACCACGGCAGGATCTTGCGGTACTTCTGGACGATCCGGCCCTGGTCGTCGATGAGCACCAGGGTGTTGTACGGCGGCTTGTGCGGGTGGTCCTCGTGCTGCTCGCCGGTGATCGAGAAGACGCCCCAGGTGCGCGCTTCGCGGCAGGCGGCGGCGAAGATGTCGGTCTCGTCGCCGGGAACGGTCGCCGCGGTCGCGTACATCTCCTCGGGGTCGTACATGATGCCCTGGGTCGAGTACTCGGGGAACACGACGAGGTCCATGCCGGGCAGGCCGGTCTTCATCCCGACCACCATCTCGGCGATCTTCCGCGCGTTCTCGAGGACCTCCTCGCGGGTGTGCAGGCGGGGCATCTTGTAGTTCACCACCGCGACGCCGACGGTGTCGGGGCTGGCGGAAATGTCTCCGTGTCGCATCAGTTCTCCTTGACGAGAGCGGTCGGGCGGACGGGTCCGGGAACGGCGGGACGGTCGCGGGCGAGGTAGGCCGCCGCGCCGACGAGCAGCACAGCGGCGGCCGCGGCCGCCAGGGCCTCGGCGGCGCCGGTGCGGTAGCCGCCGGTCAGGGCGAGGAACGCGGGCAGCGTGCAGGTGGGCTGGCTCAGCAGGACCGTGACCCAGCCGGTGAACCGGGTCAGGCCGGCCCGGCCGAGCCCGAGCACCAGGAAGAACAGCGTCCAGAGCAGGGCCCACGCCAGCCAGATGACGCCGAAGACCGGGTCGCCGGAGCGCCAGAACGAGAGCCCGGCGTAGACGAGCGCGGCACCGGCGACGAACAGCGAGAACCAGCCGATGCCCGCGGGTTCCAGCCCGGCGAGGTTGGCCACGCCGACGTAGAGGTAGGTGAAGCCGAACAGGTACAGGCCGGACGCGCCGAGGATGGCGTCGGGGTCCGCGCCCGCCTGGATGATCAGCACGGTCGGCGTGACGCACTGCAGCGCGCCGACGAGCAGGTTGAGCACGGCGGCCGAGCGCGCGGGGACCGTCCCGAGCAGCATGAGGCCGTTGACCAGGAGTACCGCACCCACGTAGAGCAGTCCGACGTCGTTCATCGGCGCCTCCGATTATCCTCGTCCGGAAAATCTTCAGATGAAAGTAAGTGGTGACACCGGTGCCGTCAAGGGCCGGTTCACGCGGAGGTCAGAGCCGGGTGACGACGTCGAAGTCGTAGCCGTCGGCGACCGCGAGGTGCACCGGCTGGCGGGCCAGGCCGCCGCGGAACTCGACCGTCCCGCGGGGACCGTGGTAGGCGGCGCCGTCGAGGGCCGCGTTCAGCGCGGGCAGCTCGGCGCTGCCCGCGCGGCGCATCAGGTGCGCCAGGGTGTGCAAGCCTTCGTAACAGGATTCGGCCGCGTTGTTGAGCGCGGGCGCGGTGCTGCCGTGCAGGCCCGTGTAGCGCCCGACGAGGTCGAGCGCGTCGGCCCCGGCCAGCGACCGGAAGTAGGCGGCGGAGACGAACAGGTTCCTCGTCGCCGCCGCCCCGCTGGCGAGCAGCATGTTCTCTTCCATCAGTGGGCTGTAGCGCAGCACCCGCTCGTGCAGGCCGCGGCGGGCGAACTCGCGGTTGAAGCGCACGGCGTCGTCGCCCACGAGCAGCATCAGCACGGCGTCGCACGCGCTGGCCTCGACCCGGCGCACCAGCCGGGCCATGTCACCCGCGCCGAGCCCGACGAACGCCTCGGCTTCCACGCGCAGGCCGAGTTCGCGGACGAACCCCCGGACGGCCACAGTGGACAGCCGCGGCCACACGTAGTCGTCGCCCGCGACGAACCAGCGCCGGACGCCGAGGTGGTCACGCAGCCAGCGCAGGGCGGGCGCGACCTGCAGCCGCGGGGTTTCGCCGGTGCAGAAGATCCCGGGCCGGCGTTCGCCGCCTTCATACAGCGACGTGTAGGCGTACGGGACGCGGCCGGCGACCACCGGCGCGAGCGCGTTGCGGACGCTGGAGATGTGCCAGCCGCTGACCGCGTCGACCGCTCCGGTGGCGACGAGCGCGCCGACCCGCCGCGCGACTTCGGCCGGCGGGGCGCCGCCGTCGACGATCTCGTAGCGCACTTCGCGGCCGAGGACGCCGCCGCTCTCGTTGAGTTCGTGCGCGGCCAGCCCGGTGATCGCCTCGCAGGACGGCCCGAACAGGCCGGCCGGCCCGCGCAGGGGCACGACCATGGCGACGGTCCAGGTGTCGCGGTCGGTCCGCACGGTACCGGGCACGTCCGCTCCCCCGGTCGGGATGGCTTTCTTCCATCTGGAAGTCTTACAATCGCGAGGGATCTACGCAAGGGGTGACGCGCATGCGCGAGGACGTGGCCGCCGGGCCGCAGGCGGGGACGTCGCTGACGAGCGCGCTGACGACCGCCGCCCGCGGGGTCGCGGCCGTGGTCGAGGCGGTGCTGAAGCCGGACGGGCTCGGCCTGGACCACTGGCTGGTGCTGCAGGCGCTGGCGGCGGGCGAAGGCCTGACGATGACCGAGCTGGCGGGGGATACGCTGGTCACCGGCCCGACGCTGACCCGGGTGGTCGACCGGCTGGTGACGAACGCGCTGGTCTACCGCGAGGTCGCCCCGGAGGACCGCCGCCGCGTCCGCGTGTACCTCAGCCCCCGTGGCAAGGCGGCGCACAAACGGCTGGCGGCGCGGGTCCACGAGACGGAGGAACGGCTGCTGACCGGCCACGACGAGGGCTTCGTGACGGCGCTGACGGCCTTGAGGCAGGCGGCCAAGGACGGCTGAGGCGCCTGCGCTCAAGTCAGGGCGCCGCGGCGGGGCCGGATCGTGGTCCACACCAGCAGCGCCGCGGCGACGTAGGCCGCCGTCATCGTCGCGCTCATCGATACCGGACCCAGGCCGTTCAGCGACACCAGCGGGCCGACCAGCGGGCCGACCGCGAAGGCCGACATGCCCAGCAGGGCCGCGGCCGCGCCGGCGCGGGTGCCGTGGTCGGCCAGGGCCAGTGCCGAGCCGTTGGGCTGGGTCGCGCCACCGGTGAACAGGATGACCGCCAGCGGGATCAGCACTCCGGCCAGGCCCGCGCCGAGGAGCGCCGCCGACAGCATGGCCGCCGCGGCCAGGGCCGTGACCGTGGTGGCGACGAGGTACATCCGGGCCGGTCCCACCCGGCGGACCAGCGCGCGGTTGACCTGCGCGCCGAGGATGGACATCGCCGCGTTGGCCGCGAAGCACAGGCTGAAGGTCCGGGCCGACAGCGAAAAGCCGTCCTGCAGGACGAAGCTGACCGACGTCAGGTACGTGAAGAAGCCCGCGCCGCCGCAGGCGCCGACCAGCAGGTAGCGGACGAACAGCCGGTCGCGCAGCAGCACGCCGAACTCGCTCGGCCGGTCGCGGGAGCCCGGTGCCAGCGTCTCCGGCAGGGAAACCAGCGCCAGCAGGAACAGCGTCACCCCGACGCCGGCGAGGACGACGAAGATGCCCCGCCAGCCGATCCACGGCTCCAGCAGGCCGCCCGCGAGCGGCGCGACGATCGGGGCCAGCGCGCCGACCGTGGTGAGCACCGCCAGCAGTTGAACCAGCTCGATCCCGGACGCGACGTCGCGGGCGATCGCCAGGGACAGCACGATGCCCGCCGAGCCGCACAGGCCCTGCAGCAGCCGGGCCGCCAGCAGCACCTCGATCGACGGCGCCGCCGCACAAACCAGCGACAGCACCGCGAACAGCGCCGTCCCGGCCAGCAGCGGGCGCCGTCGGCCGAAGCGGTCGCTGAGCGGGCCCACCGCCAGCTGGCCGAACGCCAGGCCGAGCATGCAGATCGACATCGTCGCCTGGGCGAGGCTCGTCGAGGTGTGCAGGTCGGCCGCCAGGCGGGGGAGGGCGGGCAGGTAGAGGTCCATCGAGATCGGCCCGAAGATCTCGAGCAGCCCGAGGACCACCGCCAGCCGGCGCCGGTTCACGAGAGGAGCCGCCGCAGCCAGGACAACCGGGCCGCGACGGCGGCGCGCGAGACCTCCGCGCCGGGGGAGAAGCCGGCGAACGCGTGGTAGCCGCCGTTCCAGACGTGCAGCTCCGCCTGCCCGCCGGTGGCCCAGATCCGCAGCGCGTACTCGGTCGCCTCGTCGCGGAACACCTCCGCCGCGCCGACGTCGACGTAGGCAGGGGGGAGGTGCGAGACGTCTTTCGCCCGGGCCGGGACCGCGTACGGCGACGCCTCGTCGGTGCCGCGCAGCGGGCCGAGCAGGGCATTCCAGCCGGTGTCGTTGTTGTGGCGGTCCCAGGCGCCGATCCCGTCGTACTGCCGGGCCGACGCCGTCGCGTTCCGGTCGTCGATCATCGGGCACAGCAGCACCTGCCCGAGCAGGTGCGGGCCGCCGCGGTCGCGGGCCAGCAGCGCGACGCCCGCGGACAGGCCGCCGCCCGCGCTGGCCCCGGTCACGACGATCCGCGCCGGGTCGGCGCCCAGCTCGGCCGCGTGCTCCGCCAGCCACACCAGGCCCGCGTAGCAGTCCTCGACGGCGGCCGGGGCGGGGTGTTCCGGCGCCAGCCGGTACTCCACCGACACCCCGACCGCGCCGAACCGCAGCACGTCGTCGACCAGGCCGTCGATGCCGAAGAACCGGTTGCCGAGGATCATCCCGCCGCCGTGGATGGCGTAGAACGCGGGCGCGCCGGTGACGCCGCCGCGTGGGCGGATGATCGTCAGCACGATGTCCGGCGCCCCGGGCGGCCCGGGGACCGTGCGCTCTTCGACGTCGACGGGCCGGTCGCCGACCTGCTGCTCCAGCGAGGGGACGATGGTGGCGAAGTGGGCCCGGTTCTCGAGGATCGTGTCCGCGCGCAGCGGGATCCGTTCGACCAGGTCGAGGAACGCGGCCAGGCCCGGCTCGAGCTCCGGGTCGTAGGGAACCGGCTTCACCGGGCGATCTCCAGGATCCGGCGCAGCCAGGAGCTGCGCGTGGCGAGCGCGTCCGCGGTGACCGGCCAGCCGGGCGCGTAGATGTCGAACCCGTGGCACGCGCCGCTCCAGACGTGCAGCTCGGCCTCGCCGCCGGTCGCCCAGATCCGCAGCGCGTACCGGACGTCCTCGTCGCGGAACGGCTCGGCGCTGCCGACCTCGACGAACGCGGGCGGCAGCCCGGACAGGTCGGTGGCGCGGGCCGGAGCCGCGTAGGGGGACACCGCGTCCGTGCCGGCGGCGTCGCCGAGCAGCGACCGCCAGCCCGCCTCGTTCGCCTCCGTCGTCCACGTGCCGAGCCCGCGGTACTGGCGGCTCGCGACGGTGGTGTTCGTGTCGTCGATCATCGGGCACAGCAGCAGCTGCCCGGCCAGGTGCGGGCCGCCGCGGTCGCGGGCCAGCAGGGCGACGCCCGCGGACAGCCCGCCCCCGGCGCTGCCGCCCATGACGACGACGCGCTCGGGGTCGACGCCCAGCTCGGCCGCGTGCCCGACCGTCCACACGAGACCGGCGTAGCAGTCCTCGACCGGCGCCGGGTGCGGATGCTCGGGCGCGAGCCGGTACTCGACGTTGACCGCGACCACACCCAGCTCCAGGACCAGCGCGAGCAGCCGGGGCGTGTCCATCGCGCGGCAGCCGACCATCATGCCGCCACCGTGGATGTTGTACAGCGCCGGCACCGCCCCGGTCCGCTCCCGCGGCGACAGAATGGTGACGGTGAGGTCGGGCGCACCCTCGGGACCCGGGATGGTCCGCTCTTCGACGTCGACCGGCGCGTCGCCGACCACCTCGGCGGCCGGCGGGAACTGCGCGGCCATGGCCCGGCGCAGCTCCGGGATCGTCTCGGGGGTGAAGGGCGGCGCGTCCGGCTGGGTCACCTGGGCCAGCACCGGGAGCAGCGCCGGGTCGAAGGGGACCGGAGTCGTGGTGGTGTCTTCGGGCATGGTCACGGGCCTTCCGGGTCGACGATTCCGCGGTCGGCCCAGAACGGCTCGACCAGGGCACGCAGCTCCTCCGCGCCGATCCGCTCGACCAGCTCGACCGCGGCGAGGTTGTCCTCGACCTGGGCCGTCGTGCTCGTGCCGACCAGCGTGGTGACGTTCGCGGGGTGGGTCAGGGTGAAGGCGACGGCCAAGCGGGCGGCGCTGGTGCCGAGCTTTGCGGCGGTCGCGACGAAGTCGGCGGCCGTGCGGCTGATGGCTTCGCGGACGCCGCCGGGGTCGCGGCCGATTTCGCGGGTCAGTTCGGTGCGCCCGGCGAGGATGCCGCCTTCGAGCACGTCGGACGCCTGCATGGTGAAGCCGTCGGCGAACAGCCGGGCGAACGGCTCACCGTCCGGAATGGACCGCCGGGCGACGCTGTACTTCAGCTGGGCGATCTGCGGCCCGTCGACCCCGCGGGCGGCGGCGATCTCGCGCAGCCGCCGGATGTTGGCCGCCGACCAGTTGTTGACGCCCCAGGCGCGGATCAGGCCGGCGCGGGCCAGCCCGGCGAGGTCGTCGACCAGGTCCTCCAGCGCGACGTCGTCGCGGCGCAGGTCGCCGAGGATCACCAGGTCGGCCCGGTCGAGCCCGCTGCGGAAGAAAGCGTTCTCCAGCTGCGGGCGGAAGCCGTCGTCGCCGAAGGCTTCGATCCACAGCTTGGCCGAGACGAGGTACTCGTCGCGCCGAATGCCGGACGCGCGCATGACCGCGCCCCAGAGCACGTCGGTGTGGGCCGGCGGCATCCCGGGCCCGCCGTAGACGCCGACGTCGAACAGGGTGACGCCCGCGGACACGGCGGCGCGCACCATGTCGACGGCGTCGCCGAAGTGGATCCGGTCGTAGATGTGCCACGAACCGAGGGAAAGCGCGGAAACCTCCACATCGGACGAACCGACGCGGCGGCGGGGCAGGGTGGGCACGGAACCTCCTCGGAGATCAGGGAAGACGGGGGTCGATGACGGCTTTGACTTCGTCGAGCCGGTGCATGGCGGTGATCCGCCCGGACGCCGAGGACAGCCCGGACGGCGTCCCGAAGAGCTTGTCCCACGGCATCCGGCCGGCGAAGGTGCGGAAGAACGAGATCGCCTCGTGGTAGTCGGCGATGTCGCCGTTGAGCGAACCGACGACGGTGAGCTCCTTGCCCATCACCGCACCGAGCGGCACCGGGACATCGGCGGGGCCGGTGGTTCCGACGACCACGATCGTGCCCCGCTGCGCGGCCATCGCCACGGCTTCGCGGCCCACCGAAGGGGCGCCGGCGAAATCGAGGACGAGGTCGCCGCCGTGCCCGCCGGTCAGCTCCCGGACCCGCTCGGCGATCTCCTCGGAGCCGGTGCCGCCGACGTCCACGGTGGCGTCCGCCCCGAACTCCGCCGCCAGGGCGAGCCGGGACGCGGGGGCACCGACCGTGAGCACCGTGCCGGCGCCGGAGATCCGGGCGACGGCGGTGGCGAACAGGCCGAGTGCGCCGGAACCCTGGACGACGACGGCCGACCCTGGACGTACTCCGCCCGCGCGCCCGTAGGCCCGCAGCACCGTCTTGGCCGCGCAGCCCGCCATGGCCGCCCACGTGTCCGGGACTTCGTCCGGCAGCAGCAGTTTCGCCGCGTTCGGGACGACGTAGGCGTACTCGCTCAGCCCGGCCGTGGCGTACGGCGGGACGTCGGAACGCTGCAGGAACCCGTAACCCCGCCGGGAACACGCGACCGGCTGGCGCAGCACGGTGCAGCCGTGGCACTCGCCGCACGTCGACTCCGACCAGCCGATCCGGGCGCCCACCGGGATTTCGCGGCCGAGCGCGTCCCGGGTGGACTCGCCGACGGCGACGACCTCGCCGACCATTTCGTGGCCCAGCACCATCGGCAGCATGCCCGGGAAGGACATCTTGCCCGACCAGATTTCCACGTCGGTGCCGCAGAGCGTCGCGCACGAGACGCGCACGAGCGCGGCGCCGGGCTCCAGCTCGGCGGGCAGCGGCAGATCGGTCAGGTGCAGCGGTTCGCCGTGCCCGGTCAGCACCGCCGCGCGGGTGGAGGTGGGGATGCTCATCGCGCTCCTTCCGGCCGCGGCCGTAGGAGATCGGCCGCGTGATGGGTTAGTCTACGGCCGTTGACGAAAATGTCGAGACCTCACACGAACTTCGGGGAGCGCCTGTGCCGACACCTGTCGCTGATCTGGTCCTGCGGGGCGGTGCCGTCCACACCTTCGACGGCACGCGCGGGGCCACCGCGCTGGCCGTGCGTTCGGGGCGGGTCCTGCGCGCGGGCACCGACGCCGACGTCCGCGCGCTGACCGGCCTGCACACCGAGGTGGTCGACCTGGCCGGCCGGGCGGTGCTGCCCGGCATCAACGACGCCCACCTGCACGCCACCTGGCTGGGCGCGCTGTGGCCGGACACTCTGTTCGGCGACCACGGCGCACCCGGCCCGGGGCCGGAGCGGCCGCTGCGCACCGGCGCCGAACGCCGGGCCGCGATCCTGAAGGCCGGCGACCTGCTCGCCCGGCTCGGCATCACCAGCTACACCGAGCCAGGCCTCGGCCCTGGCGAGGACGCGGGCAGCACCGGCGCGTTCGGCACCTCCGTCGTCCAGGAGTACCGGACGCTCGCGGCGGAGGGACTGCTTCGGGCGCGCGTCACGGCGTTGTGGCTCTACGGCGAGCTGGACGGCCCGAGCACGGTCGAGGACTACCGGGCCGGTCTGGCCGCCCTGGACGCGCACAGCCCCGACGAGCGGATGCTGCGGTTCGCCGGGGTGAAGATCTTCGCCGACGGCATCCCGCCGATGCGTTCGGCCTACACCCACCGCTGCTACGCCGACGGCAGCCGGGCGCAGCTGCTGGTGCACGGCGAAAGCGACGCCGACCGCGAGGCGAACCTGACCGACATGATCCTCGCCGCGCACCGCGCCGGGCTGCAGGTCGGTGTGCACGCGACCGGAGACCGCGCAGTCGACCTGGTCCTGGACGCGGTGGCGCGGGCCCGCGCCGAACACGACGCCGACCTGCGGCACTACGTCATCCACGGTGACCTGGTGAGCCCGGCGCAGCTGACGCGGATGGCCCGGCTGGGGGTCGGGCTGTCCGCGCAGGCCGGGATCGCCGTCCGGACCGCCGGTGTGGTGGACGCGGCGCTCGGGACGGGCCACGCCGAACAGGCCTGGCCGCTGCGGGCGGCCCTGGACGCGGGTATCCCGCTGTGCCTGACGTCGGACGCCCCGGTCCTCGCCCCCGACTGGCGGCGCGAGATCGCGGCGGCCGACGCCTGGATGGGCCCGGCGGCCGACCCGCGCGAGCGGATGGCGGAACTGCTGCGCTGCTACACCGTGCACCCCGCGCGTCAGGACGGCGCCGAGACGTGGAAGGGCACCCTGGCCGAAGGCATGGTGGCCGACCTCTGCGTGCTGTCCGCGGACCCGCTGGCCCTGACCCCGGCCGAGCTGCCGGACGTCGAGGTGGACCTGACGATCCTCGGCGGCCGTGTGGTGTACGAGCGGTGACGGGGGTGGCCGCTCGCGGGCGGCCACCCCGGCCGGTCAGGTGAGCAGCTGGCCGCCGTCGACGGGGACGCTCGTGCCCGTCATGTGCGCGGCCCGCTCGCTCGCCAGGAACACCACCAGCCCGGCCACGTCCTCGACGGAGGCCATGCGCCGCAACGGAATCCGGTTCACCCAGGCCTCCCGCGCCGGCGAGCCCTCCGGCATGCCCGCCGCCAGCATCGGCGTGAGCACCGGGCCCGGGGCGACCGCGTTGACGCGGATGCCGTGCGCGGCCAGCTCGACCGCCGCCCAGCGGGTCAGCGCGTCGACCGCCGCCTTGCTGCTTTCGTAGCCGCCCATGCCCGGGGTCGGCTGGCGGCCGCCGATCGAGGACAGGTTCACGATCACCCCGGACCGGCCGTCGGCGACCAGCTGCCGCGCCACCTGCTGGGTCACCAGGAAGGTGCCGTGGACGTTCGTGCGCAGGATGTCGAGCATGGCGTCGGCGGGCAGGTCCAGCAGCGTGCCGTGCACGCTGAGCAGGCCCGCGTTGTTGACCAGGACGTCGACCGGACCGGCTTCGGCGAGCGCGCGGGCGATGGAGTCCTCGTCGGTGATGTCGGCGTCGACGCCCCGCACGCCCAGCTCCGCGGCCGCCTCGCCCGCGCCTCGGACGTCGGCGAGCACGACGTCGTCGCCCTCGTCGCGGAACGCCGCGGCGATGGCGCGGCCGATCCCGCCCGCCCCTCCGGTCACCAGCACGGTACGGGGAGTGCTCATCAGCGATTCCTTTCGCGGAAAGCGTTTTATAGTATACAAACGTAGAAAATAAACCATCGGCGCGCGGGAGGAAACAGTGCGACGACGTCAGCTCGGCGACCGGGCGGTCCCGGTCCTGTCCCTGGGTTCGTGGAACACCTGGGACCGGGTGGAGTTCGGCGAGGCGGTGACCATGATCGCCCGCGCGGCCGAGCTCGGCTGCGCGTTCTTCGACGTCGCCCACTACGACATGGGCCCGCACGCCGAGAACGCCCGCACCGACCTGATCTTCGGCGAGGCGGTGCGCGAGGCGGGCCTGGCCCGCGAAGACTGGCTCTACTGCGGGAAACTCTGGCTCTGGGACTACCCGCGCACCGGGTTCGGGCCGCAGCTGCGCACCGCGCTGGAGCGGGTCGGCACCGACCACGCCGACTTCGTCGTGGTGGGCGACTACTTCGGCGAGCTCGACGTCGAACGCGTGGTCGCCGACGTCGCCGAGCAGCTCGACGCCGGCCGGTTCACCGCCTGGGGCGTCAACAACTGGCGGTTCGCCGACGTGCGCGCGGCGATCGACATCGCGCGCCGCCGCGGTCTGGTGCCGCCGTCCTTCGCCCAGCTGAAGTACAGCCTGGTGCGCCGGTCGATGGCCGAGGGCGAGTACTACGCGCCCCTGTTTGCATCAGGGGAGCTCGCCCTGCAGGCGTCGGACATCTTCGAAGGCGGTCTGCTGGTCGGTAATTTGCGGCCGGACCGCAAGATCGGGGCGGATGTCGGCGGGATCCGGGAGCGGATCGCCGGCGCGTGGCCGGCGGTGCGGCGGGCGGCCGGCGAGCTCGGCGTGTCCCCGGCGCAGCTCGGCATCGCCTTCTGCCTGGCGAATCCAGCGACGGCGAACGTGCTCGTCGGGGCGTCCCGGCTGGCGCAGCTGGAGGAAAACGCCGCCGTCGTCGAGCTGGCGGACACCCTCGGTGCGGAGCGGATCCGCGCGCTCACCGAAGAATTCTCGCTCGATCGCGAAGTTGCGGCCGACGGGACCTGGTGACGGCGCCGGTTTATGTCTACAGTCGTAGAAACTTCCCGCCCTCCCGAGAGGAGTTCCCCGATGACCGCCCCCGTCCCGGACCGCATCGTCGACATCGCGATCGGCTACATGGGAGCCAAGCAGTTGTTCGCCGCGTCGCGGATCGGGTTGTTCCCGGCGCTGGCCGACGGTCCCCGGACGGCCGCCGAGCTCGCCGGCGCCACCGGCGTCAGCCCCCGGCTGGCCCGGATCCTCGCCGACGCGATGAACGCGCTCGGGCTGCTGGACCGCGAACACGGCCGGTATCGCCTCGCCGCCGACGCCCAGGAGTACCTCGGTGGCCGGGGAGCCACCGATCTGACGCCGTTCGTCCAGTTCCTCAACGAAATCAGCTACGGGCACTGGCTGCAGTTCGACACCGCGGTGGACTCGGGTGAGCCCGGCGACCTGCAGATGGACGACGGGCGCTGGGCCACGTTCATGGGCGGGGTGATGCGGTACAACGCCCTGCACGCCGCCATGCTGGCCCGGGCGTTCGACTTCACGCCCTACCGCTCGCTGCTCGACCTCGGTGGCCTTTCGCCCGAGTTCGCCCTCGGTGCGTTGCGCGCCAACCCGGACCTGGCGGTGCGATTCGTCTTCGCGCCGGACTTCACCGAAGGCGTCACGAGTGCCGTGAAGTCCGCCGGATTCGAGGAGCGGGTGCGGATCGAGCCGGCCGAGACCGAAACGGCCGCCCCTGGCGGCGACCACGACATCGTCCTGCTGAACCACGTGGTCCACCGGTTCGCCGCCGAGCAGAACCGGGCGATCGTGGCGAACGCCCGTGCCGCCGCCGCGCCCGGCGCGACGTTGCTGCTGCTCGACTTCTTCCTCGACGACGACGAGCGGCAGCGGCCCATCGACGCGCTGCACGCGGGGGAGTACTTCGTCATCGACGGCACGGTGGTCTACCCCGAGGCCGAGGTGCGCGGCTGGCTGACCGAGGCCGGGTGGCGGGTGCGGGAAGTTCTGGCCCTGCCGGGAAGCCCGCGCGTGCTCGTCGCCGAAGCGATCTGACCCGAAAGTGTGCAACGCCGTGGCGGCGGCCCGTTGATTTTATAGCCGACAGTCGTAGACTAACCCGGACGAGGGTGAGCCGGGTCTCACCCGCACTCCGGGAGTACCCGAAAGAAGGACTCAATGACGAGGACACGGAGAGCGGCGTTCGCCGCGGCGGTGGCGCTGGTCGCCGCCGCGGTCGCCGGGTGCACCGGATCCGGTGGGGCCACCGCGTCCGGGGCGGGCGGCACCGACGAGCTGAAGGCGGGGGTGTTCCTGGACGTCACGTCCTGGGACCCGGCCAACGCCGACATCGGCTTCGACGGGCCGTACCTCTCGGCCGTGTACGACCCGCTGGTCGCGCTGGACAAGGACGCCAAGCCGGTGCCCGCGCTGGCCACCTCCTGGGACTGGACGCCCGACCGCAAGACGCTGACCCTGCACCTGCGCCCGGGGGTCACCTTCGACGACGGGCAGAAGTTCGACGCCGCCGCCGCGGTCGCGAACCTGCAGCACCTCAAGTCCGGCGTCCGGTCCGGGCAGGCCTACCTCAACGTCGCGAGCATCGACGCCAAGGGCACCGACACCGTCGAGCTGCACCTGTCCAAACGCGACGACGCGCTGCTGTACTTCATGGGCCTCGGCCGCAGCTGGATGGCCTCGCCCGCGGCGATCCAGGCGAACACGCTGGCGAACGGCCCGGCCGGCTCGGGGCCCTACACCTACGACAAGGGCCAGTCGACCCCGCAGTCCCAGTACGTGTTCACCAAGAAGCCGAACCACTGGGACAGCGCGACCTACCCGTTCCCGACCGTGCGGCTGTTCCCGATCACCGACCAGACCGCGGCCTTCAACGCGATGCTCTCGGGCCAGCTCAACGTCCAGTTCGCCAACGCGGCCAACCTGCCCAAGGCCCAGCAGAACGGCTGGAACGTCGCCAAGAAGGCGGCCTCGTGGGTCGGGGTGCAGTTCGCCGACCGCACCGGTGAGCAGGTCAAGGCGCTCGGCGACCCGCGCGTCCGGCAGGCGATCAGCCACGCCTTCGACGCCGCGGGCATCCTCAAGGCGGTCGGCAACGACGCCGGAACGGTCACCGACCAGCTGTTCCCGGTCGGCAGCGCGACCTACGACGAGGGCCTCAACGGCAAGTACAAGACCGACCTGGCCCAGGCCAAGCAGCTGCTGGCCGACGCGGGCTACCCGGGCGGCTTCTCGGTGAAGATGCCGATGTCGCCGATCTTCCAGGCGTGGCAGCCCGCCGCCAACCAGACGTTCGGCCAGCTCGGCATCAAGGTCGAGTGGCAGGACATGGCGATGGCCGACTACCAGAAGAACGCGCCGACCTACCCGATGTTCCTCGCGGTCATCGCCATGGACGGCAACGACATGGCCACGCTCACCGACCAGGTCACCTCGGCCCAGTGGTACAACCCCAAGCCGTCGGTCGACGCCTTCCCCGACGTCAAGGCACTCGTCGACCAGGCCGAGCAGGCCGAGCCGGGGCCGGCGCAGACCGCCCTGCTCAAGCAGCTCAACACGAAGCTCGTGGACCTCGCCTGGTGGGACGTCTGGTACCAGGCCGACAACCTCTACTACAGCGTCAAGGGCATCACGGTCACCCCGGTCACCGGCATGATGTTCCCGACCCTGCGGTTCATCCAGCGCGGCTGACGCGCCCGTCCCGCGGTGGGTCCGTCCACACCGGACGGACCCGCCGCCGAGGGAGCCGGAAATGCTGACTTTCGTCTTCAAGCGCCTGGCGTCGGGGGTCCTGCTGCTCGTGCTCGTCACGAGCGGGACCTTCTTCCTCGCGCACCTCGCCGTGGGCGACCCGACCGCCGGGTTGCTCGGCAACAGCGCGACCCCCGCCCAGCAGGCGGCGTTGCGCGCCAAGATCGGCTACGACCAGCCGCTGCTGTCCCAGTTCTGGACCTGGTTCTCCCACGCCGTCACCGGCGACTTCGGCACGTCGTGGCGCAGTTTCCAGCCGGTCGGCGACCAGATCGCGCTGCGCGTGCCGGTGACGCTGTCGGTGGTCGTGGCCGCCACCGTGCTGGCCGCGGTGGTCGGCGTCGCCGCGGGCGTGGCGTGCGGGCTGCGCCCGGGCGGCCTCGGTGACCGGGTGCTCAAGCTGGCGTCGGTGGTGCTGTTCGCGCTGCCCGGGTTCTGGCTCAGCCTGGTGCTGGTGACCTGGTTCGCGCTGCGGCTCAAGTGGTTCCCGGCGGTCGGGTACGTCTCGCCGGAGGAGTCGGTGGGTGGCTGGCTGCAGTCGATCACGCTGCCCGCGATCGCCTTGGCGCTCGGGGCGATCGTGATGATCGCCGAGCAGCTGCGCAACAGCTTCCTGCAGGTCGCCGGGCAGGACTTCGTCCGGACGCTGCGGGCCCGGGGCCTGTCGAAGCGCCGGGTGACCGCGCACGTGCTGCGCAACGCCTCCCCGGCCGCGCTGACCGTGCTGGCGTTGCTGTTCGTCGGCCTGCTCGGCGGCGCGATCGTGGTGGAGATCGTGTTCAACCTGCCCGGCATCGGCAGCCTGACGCAGTCGGCGTCCCAGATCGGCGACATCCCGGTGCTGCTCGGCCTGACCGCCGTGACCGTGGTGTTCGTCGTCGTCGTCAACTTCCTGCTCGACCTCGTGCTCGGGTGGGTCAACCCGAAGGTGCGCCAGCGATGACCGCCGTTCCGCTCCCCGTCGGCCCGGCCCCCGTCAAGCGGGTTTCCCTGGGCCGGCGCTTCCTGCGCCGCCCGCTCGGCGTGGCTGCCCTCGCCGTGTTCGCGATCGTCGTGGCGGTCGCGGTGCTCGCCCCCTGGCTGGCGCCGTTCGACCCGGACCACCTCGACTTCGCGCTGTCCCACGCCACCCCGGGCAACGGGCACCCGCTGGGTGGCGACTCGGCGGGCCGCGACATCCTCAGCCGGCTGCTCTTCGGCGCCCGGACCACGCTCTACGGCGCCCTGATCACCTGCCTGACCTGCGTGGTGCTCGGGGTGCCCGCCGGGGTCGCCGCGGGCTACTTCGGCGGGGTGACCGACCGGATCGCGTCCTGGATCAGCGACGCGCTGCAGTCGGTGCCGGTGATGATCGTGCTCCTGGTGGTCGCCGCGGGCACCGGGCAGAACTTCGCGGTCCTGATGGTCACCCTGGGCGTGCTGCTCGCCCCCGGCCACTACCGGATCGCCCGGGCACGGGCGCTGACGGTCTGCCGGGAGCCCTACATCGACGCCGCGCGCGTGTCCGGCGTGACGACCCTGCGCATCCTGCGCACGCACATGCTGCGCGCGGTGTACGCCCCGGTCATCGTGCAGACGGCGCTGACCGCCGGGATCGCCATCGGCCTGCAGGCCGGGCTGCAGTTCCTCGGCGTCGGGTCGGCGGCCACGCCCAGCTGGGGCCAGATGATGAACGACGGCTTCCAGACCATGCTCAGCTACCCGCTGATCCTGCTCTGGCCGTCGATCGCCCTCGGCCTCACGATCGCCGCACTGGCGTTCATCGGGTCGACCCTCGCCGACCTGGTCAGCGTCCGGGTCGAGCTGCCCACCGCGCGCCGCCGCGCCCGCGTCCGCCGTGAGCTGGCCGCCGCGCCGTCCGCGCTGCCCGAGGCGGTGGCCAGCGGCACGCACGTGCACGAGGTCGCGGACAGCGCTTTGCGCGTCGAAAACCTCCGGGTGGGTTACGCGACCCGGGACGGGGTCAGCGAGGTCGTGCGCGGGGTGTCGTTCGACGCGGCGCCCGGCGAAGTGCTCGGGATCGTCGGCGAGTCGGGCTCGGGCAAGACGCAGACCATCTTCTCCGTGCTCGACCTGCTGCCGGCCGGGGGGACCGCGGTCGCCGACGGCATCTGGGTCGGCGGCCAGGAGGTCGGGAAGCGGTCGCCGAAGGAGCGGGCCGCCCTGCTCGGCCGGGCGATCGGCTACGTGCCGCAGGAGCCGATGACCAACCTCGACCCGAGCTACGCGATCGGGCACCAGCTGGCCGAGCCGCTGCGGCGGGTGCACGGGCTGTCGAAGGCGGCGGCCCGGCAGCGGGCCCGGGACGTGCTCGTGCGGGTCGGCATCCAGGACCCGGACCGGGTGCTGAAGGCCTACCCGCACCAGATCTCCGGCGGGATGGCCCAGCGCGTGCTCATCGCCGGGGCCGTCGCCGGGCGGCCGTCGCTGCTGGTCGCCGACGAGCCGACGACCGCGCTCGACGTCACGGTCCAGGCCGAGGTCCTCGAGCTGCTGCGCGAGCTGCAGCGCGAGTACGGGATGGCCCTGGTCATCGTGACCCACGACTTCGGGGTCGTGGCCGACATCTGCGACCGCGTCGTCGTCATGAAGGACGGCCGCGTCGTGGAGACCGGCCCGGTCGAGCGGATCTTCCGCCGGCCGGAGGACCCCTACACCGCGGAGCTGATCGGCGCCTCGCTGGACGACGCCGCCTGCCGCGACGAACTCGACGAAGCGTGGTCCCCGGCCGGGGCGCGCGGAGAGGAAGCCGCCCGATGACCGCACTGCTGGAGGTCGACGACCTCGTGGTGGACTACCGGCTGCGCCGCGGCGCCGGGTTCCGCGCGCTGGAGGGCATCTCGCTGTCGGTCGGGCCGGGGGAGTGCGTCGGCCTGGTCGGGGAGAGCGGCTCGGGCAAGTCGACGCTCGGGAAGGCCGTGCTCGGCCTCGCCGGGGTCACCTCCGGGCGGATCACGTTCGCGGGCCGGGACATCACGCACCTGCGCGGCGCCGCCCGCCGCCGGCTGGCCGGGGAGATCCAGGTGGTGTTCCAGGACCCGTACGGCTCGCTGGACCCGACGATGACCGTCGGGGAGGTGCTGGCCGAGCCGCTGCTGGTGGCCGGGACGTCCCGCGCCGACGCCCGCGCGGTCGTGGCCGGGATGCTCGACCGCGTGCGGCTGCCGGCCGGCGCGGTGCACCGGTACCCGAGCGAGTTCTCCGGCGGGCAGCGCCAGCGCGTGGCGATCGCGCGGGCCCTGGTGCGCCGGCCGCGGCTGGTCGTCTGCGACGAGCCGGTCAGCGCGCTGGACCTGACCACCCAAGCCGCGATCCTCGACCTGTTCGTCGACCTGCAGCGCGAGACCGGGGTTTCGTACCTGTTCGTCTCGCACGACCTCGGCGTCGTGCGGCGGGTCTGCCACCGGGTCTGCGTGCTGTACCAAGGGAAGATCGTGGAAGCGGGGCCGACCCGCGCGGTGACCGAGGTGCCGGAGCACCCGTACACGCAGCGCCTGCGGCTCGCGTCCCCCGTCGCCGACCCGGCTCGCCAGGCCGAACGCCGCGCCACGTGGCTCAGCCTGCGCGAGCCGGCATGACCTAGAGTCGGTAGCCATGCCCAAGGTCATCGACCACGACGAACGACGCCGCGAAATCGTGGCCGTCGCCAAGAAGCTGATCATCGAAGGCGGCTTCGAGGCGGCGACCATGCGCAGCATCGTCACCGCCGCCGGGTTCGCCAACGGCGCGCTCAAGCACTACTTCGCCAGCAAGGACGAAATCATCGCGGCGACCTTCGAGAGCGTGCTGCGGGAAACCGAAGCGCTGCTGGCCGGCCTGGATCCCGGGCTCGGGCCCGCCGAGGCGCTGCGGGGGTTCGTCGAGGGAGCCCTGCCGCTGACCCCGGACCGGATCGCGGCCGGGCGCGTGCTGCTGGCGCTGTGGGACCACTCCGTGGCCAACCCCGGCCTCGCGGCGCAGTACCGCGAGCTGCTGACGAGCTGGCGGGCCGAGCTGTGCCGCCGGCTCGCGGCCGCGCGGGGCAAGGGGGAGCGGCCGACCGCGCGCGCGGTCGGCGTGCTGGCGGACGAGATCATTTCGGTGACCATCGGGGCCACGGTGTCGAGCCTGATGTACCCGGTCGGCGAGCTGGTCACCCGGTACCGCGCCTACACCGACAGCCTGCTGGCGCGGATCACCGGCTGAGCGGTTTTCGTCTACACTCGTAGAATGAAACCTGCTCTTCCGGTCACCCGCACTTCCCCGGCCGGCACGGCCGCCGGACCGCCCGTCGTGCTGCTGCACGGCTTCGCCGCCAGCGGAGCCGGGGACTGGCCCGCGCGGCGGTGGGCCGCCCCCCTCGCCGAAGCCGGCCGCGAGACCTTCGTCGTGCACCTGCCGGGCCACCCGGACGGACCCGCCGTCGCGGCCGTCGAGGACGTCACGACGGGGGTGCTGCTGCGCCGGCTGGCCGCCGCCGTGCCGGCCGGCGAGGTCGACGTCGTCGGCTACTCCCTCGGCGCCCGGCTGGCGTGGAGCCTGGCGGCGGAGGAGGTGCTGCCGGTCCGCCGGCTGGTGCTCGGCGGCCTGAGCGGCATGGACCCCTTCGCCGCACTCGACCCGGCGGCGCTGCGGGCCGCGGTCCGCACCGGAGCGGCGGAGGACCCGCTGACGGCCGGGATCGCGGCGCTGATCCGGGCCGGGGACGCGGACTCCCTGCTGCGGCTGGTGGAGGGCCTGGGCCGCGAGCCCTTCGACCCGGCGGCGGGGGTGCCGAAGGTCCCGACGTTGGTCCTCGCGGGCGCGGCCGATCCCATGACGGCGGGCATCGAGACGGTGGCCGCCCGCCTCCCTGAGGCCCGGCTGCAGCACGTACCCGGCGACCACCAGGGCGCTTTGGCAGGCGACGAGCTGCGCACGGCGGTGTTCGGCTTCCTGCTGGGCTGATCGCGCGGCCTGCCTCCGTGGCACCGGTGCTTCGCAAGCCCGGCGCTCATACGGCGCGACTGCGCTCGGGCAGGCCCGCCGGCCGCGTCACGCCCGGGTACTCGAGCGAGGTTACTTGCAGGCGGCAGTCTGGCCAGCTCCAAAAGCGGCCTGGGCCTTCGTGAAGCCTTCACCCGCCGACGATGACAGCTGCTGCTTCAACCCCGAGCAGGAGAACGAGGTGAAGCTCAGGTAGTTCTCTGCGGCCTTGGCCGCCTGCTCGTTCCAGTCCACCGACAGACTGTCCACGGCCTTGGTTGCGACGTCTTTCGGAAATCCCTCGCCGGCCATGGAGGACAGCTGCCGGATCAGGCCGTTGCGCGAGAACGCGGTGAAGCTCAGGTAGTTCTCGGCGGAAGTTCGGGCCTGCTCCACCTGCGGTGGGTACTGCGGTGCCTCGCTCGTCGTGGCCGCGACGACCTCGGGAGTGGACTGCGGCGGCGTGGCCGGCTGACTCGTGGGTGCCGCGGCCTGGCTGGTGGGCGTGGCGGGTTGGCTGGACGAAGCGGCGACAAAGGACTTCGCGGGAATGCTGCATGCTGCGGCGACGAGGAGCGTGAGCGCCCCGACGACGCCCAGGACCCAGGGCCGGTGGCGACGCTTCTTGGGCTTGGCCGGGCGGCCGTTCGGCGTGGTCATGGTCGACGGGCCGGTGTCCATGGGCGGTTCCTTCCTTTGAGGGGTGATAGGTAAGGCGTTTTGATCGACTGTGGTGTTACGAGCTGCCCCACGACCGGCCAGTCGAGCGGCGCTTGCACGAGGAGCCAGCCCGCCGCGGCGGCCAGCACCTCAGCTCACCGACCACCGGCGGCGCGAGCACCACAGCGCCGACGCTTTAATCCTGCCTTCAGGTTGAGCGGGAAGGATGAAGCGGCAAAGCATCGACGGGAAGGGGGCGGGCCGGCGTGCGGATCATGATCGCGGATGACGAGGCGGCCATCCGTGAGTCGCTGGAGCGGGTGCTCCAGGTCGAGGGTTACGACACCAGCACCGTCGCCAACGGTCTCGCCGTGCTCGACGGCGTGGGAAATGACGCGCCGGATCTGCTGATCCTCGACGTGATGATGCCCCGGCTCGGCGGGCTGGAGACCTGCCGGCGGTTGCGGGCGGCGGGGCGGGAGCTGCCGGTGCTGATGCTGACCGCCCGGGATCAGGTTCTCGACCGGGTTGCCGGGCTGGATGCGGGTGCCGACGACTACCTGCCCAAGCCGTTCGCCACCGAGGAGCTGCTGGCGCGGGTGCGGGCCCTGCTGCGCCGCCGCGGGCCGGGTGATGACGAGTCGCCGATCCTGTCCTTCGCCGATGTCCGGGTCGATCCCGACCGGTTCGAGGCGTGGCGGGGTGGGCGGCCGCTTCGCCTGACCCGGACCGAGTTCTCCCTGCTGCAGGTCCTCGTGCGCAACGCCACCCGGGTGCTGACCCGCGCCGCGCTGTTCGAGGCGATCTGGGGCTTCGACATGAGCGTCACCGCCAACAACCTCCAGGTTTACGTGAGCTACCTGCGCCGCAAGATGGAGGCCGAAGGCGAGCCGCGGTTGATCTACACGCTGCGCGGCTTGGGGTACACGTTGCGGGAGACTCCTCCGTGAGCAGGCTCCCCGGGCGGGGCCCGCGCCGGCTGACCCGCTGGTGGCGACGGCAGTCCCTGCGGACCCGGCTGACGGTGATCGCGGCGACGGCCATCGCGGTCAGCGTGTTCGTGGCCTTCCAGGTGGCCAGCCAGCTGATGGCCTGGGAGCTGCAGGGCACCGCGAAGGACCAGCTGCGCGCCGACTCCCGCGTCCTGGCGGCGAACACCGAGCGTGCCGGGCCGACGCTGGTCCAGCTCCCGCCGTATCCCGGGTTCGGCACGCTGGTGCGGGTCATCCTGCCCGACGGCTCGATCCGGACGCCGGCCGGCCAGCCCGCGCTGCCCCCGGTCAGCGAGGCCGCCGGGCGCGTGGCGCAGGGCGCGTCGGCCGACCTGATGGAGTCGGGCGACGCCGACGACGACGGCTACCTCGTCTACACGCTGCGGGCGGGCGGCGGCGCGGTCCAGGTGGCCCGCGTCGCCGATGACAGCCCGCTCAACGAGTTCGGGCTGGGCATGCTGCTGATCGGGCTGCTCTGCGTGGCAGGCGGCGCTCTCGTCGGGCGGACCGTGGCGCGGACCGGGCTGGCCCCGATCGACCGGCTGACCGCCGCCGCCGTCCGTGTCGCGCACACCCGGGATCTCGACGCCGACATCCCGGACGAGGGCGGTGGGGAGATCCGGCGGCTGATCCGGTCGATCAACGACATGCTCGCCGCGCTCCGGGAATCCCGCCGGGCCCAGCGGCTGCTCGCCGAGGACGCCGCGCACGAGCTCAAGACCCCGCTCACCAGCCTGCGCCTCAACGCCGAGCTGCTGATCCGGCTCGATCGGCGCGGCACCCTGGACAGCGCACTGCCGCCGGAGAGCCGGACCCGGCTGCTCGACGACCTCGGCGCCCAGGTGGCCGAGTTGAGCACCCTGGCCGCCGAGTTGACCGACCTGGCGCGCGGTGACGTCAGCGACGAGAGCACCGAGGTGCTCGACCTCGCCGACGTGGTGGTGGCCGCCGCGGCCCGGGCGCGTTCCCGGGTGCCCGACATCGAGGTCGCGCTCGACGTGACCTCCGTGTGGGTGAGCGGGCGTCCCGCCGGCCTGCAACGGGCGGTGCTCAACCTGATCGACAACGCCGGCAAGTGGTCTCCCGCGGACCAGCCGGTCCAGGTCCGGCTCCGCGCCGAGGGCGCGTCGGCGGTGCTCGAGGTCGACGACGCCGGGCCAGGCATCGACGCCGCCGACGTGCCGCGGGTGTTCGACCGGTTCTACCGCGCCGACAGCGCCCGGGCGTTGCCGGGATCCGGGCTGGGGCTGTCGATCGTGCAGCGGGTCGTCGACGCCCACGGCGGCCGGGTCGCCGTCGCCCGGTCCGCACGCGGTGGCGCGCTGCTCCGGGTCGACCTCCCGGCGCCGTCGATTTCCGCGGGAGTCCTTGGTGTGCAAGCACATCGGCCAGGTACCGTGGTACCACCACCCGCCCGGGAATGCCGACCGCAGTACGATGAAACGGGACGGAATCGGGCCTAGCGTTCAGGTTATGACGAAACCTGACAGTCCATTGCGGAGGCTCGGGGCGGCCGCCATGGCGGTGGCGACGGCGTTCGCTGTCGTCGCTTGCGGATCGGGCTCCGGCACCACGGCGGCGCCCCCCGCAGCCGGCCCGCACGGCGCTCATGCGGGCCAGCCGGCGGCTCCACCGCAGCCGCTGCGCGCCGGCGAGCGGTTCGTCGACCTGAAGATGGCCGAGGCCTACACACCCGCGCCGCCGGAGGGCGGCGGCACCGACGAGTACCGGTGCCAGGTGATCGATCCGGGCCTGACCACGACGGCCTTCCTGACCGGGACCCAGGTCACGCCGGAGAACGTCGCCATCGCGCACCACGCCATCGTGTACGCGGTGCCGCCGGCCGGCGCGGCCGCGGTGCGCGCGCAGGACGCGAAGACCCCCGGCCCCGGCTGGGAGTGCTTCGGCGGGACCGGCGTGGACGGCGCCGAGGTGGAAAAGGGGGAAGCGGCGTGGGTGGACACCTGGGCGCCGGGCGCGTCGGAGACGCTGTTCACCGAGGACGCCGGCTTCAAGCTGGAACCGGGCACCCTGATCGTCCTCCAGATGCACTACAACCTGCTCGCGACCGACGGCAAGCCGGCCGGTTCGGACCGCTCGGCGGTGCGGCTGCGGCTGACGGACGGCACGCCGCAGACCCGGGAATTCGACACCTTGCCGCTCGACGCGCCGACCGATTTGCCTTGCACCGCCGAGGAGTCGGGTCCGCTCTGCGACCGGGCGACTTCGATCGCGGACGTGACGAAACGGTTCGGGCCGGAGGTCGGCGGCACCGCGGACCAGCAGCTGAGGGAGTGCGGCCAGAGCGCGCCGAAGCCCGGTGCCACCCAGACGTGCGACCACAAGGTGCCGGCGCCGATGACGCTGTTCGCCGGGTTCGGCCACATGCACCTGCTCGGGCGGGCCATCAAGGTCGAACTCAACCCGGGCACGCCGAACGCCAAGGTCGTGCTGGACGTGCCGCAGTTCGACTTCGACAACCAGCGGCTGGTGAAGCTGCCGTCGCCGGTGGAGATCGGCCCGGGTGACACGCTGCGGGTGACGTGCACGCACGACGCGGGGCTGCGCAAGCGGCTGCCGCAGCTGAGCAAGCTGCCGCCGCGCTACGTGGTCTGGGGCGACGGCACCAGCGACGAGATGTGCACGGGCATCATGACGGTCTCGCCCCGCAAGTCCTGACGAAGGAACGGACGTGGGTGAGCTCATCGAGCTCACCCACGTCCGCACCGGGATTTTCATCGCCGAACCTGCGACCCGAAAGGCGACTTCTGTTGTCCCTCCAGCCTTCCTGGGCACTCCTGCCGCTGCGCCTCTTCCTCGGCGGCACGTTCCTCTACGCAGGCCTCTCCAAAATCTTCGACCCCCACTACCTGGACGACACCTCACCCCTCGGCGTCCACGCTCAGATGCTGCAGGCCGCGACCACCTCGCCGATCGGCCCGCTGGTGTCCTTCGCGGCCGAACACCCGACCGTCATCGGCCTGGTGATCGCCTTCGGCGAGGTCGCTGCCGGGCTGGGCACGCTGCTCGGGCTGTTCACCCGGGTCGCCGCAGTGGGCGGGTTCGTCCTCGCGCTGAGCTTCTACCTCACCGTCAGCTGGACGACCCGCCCGTACTACTTCGGCGCCGACATCGTCTTCGCCGTCGCCTGGACGCCGCTGCTGATCGCCGGTGACGCCGGCCTGTTCTCCACGACGGCTCGGCTGCGCGCCGCGATCCGCCGTCACCGGCCGGACCTGAGCCCGGACGACGAGCGACGCATGCTGCTCCGGGGCGGCCTGATCACCGCGACGGCCGCGGCCCTCGGCGGCGGCGTCATCGCCCTCACCCGTCTCGGCACCGACCCGAAACCCGGCCGGCCGGCGGAACCGGGAACGAACTCCCCGACGGTGATCGCTGCGGTGGCTGCCGTCGCCGTCGGTTCGTCGACGAGTTTCACCACGCCGGACGGTTCCGCCGCCTACCTGGTGCGCCCCTCGGCCGACACCTTCCTGGCGTTCCTCGCCGGTTGCACGCACCAGGGGTGTCCCGTCACGCCCGCCGGTTCCGGCTTCCGCTGCCCGTGCCACGGCTCCACCTTCGACGGCACCGGCCAGGTCACCGGCGGGCCGGCCACGAAACCCCTGACCACCGTGCCGGTGCGAGTCGTCGGCGGGCAGGTCGTCACCGCATGACCGGGCCGCGCTGAACCGGCCGGGTGAGTTTCAGGTCGTAGGCGAGGATGACGGCCTGGATCCGGTCCCGCGCGCCGATCTTGGCGAGGACCCGCCCGACGTGGGACTTCACCGTCGACTCCGACAGCGTGAACCGGTGCGCGATCTCGCCGTTGGTGAGGCCGTGGCCGATGGCGACGAGGATCTCGCGCTCGCGGCCGGTCAGGGAGTCCAGCCGGGGGTCCCGCACGGGCCCGCAGAGGTCGTCGCCGAGCCGGTCGCCGAACGCATCGAGCAGCCGCCGGGTCAGCGCCGGTGCGATCACCGCGTCCCCGGCGGCGACGGCCCGGATGCCGGCGAGCAGCTCCTCCGGGCGGGTGTCCTCGAGCAGGAAACCGCTTGCACCGGCCCGCAACGCGGCGAACGCGTACCGGTCCACGTCGAACGTCGTCAGCACCAGGATCCGCGAACGCCCCCCGGTGGCGACGAGGCGCCGGGTGGCCTCGATCCCGTCGGCGCCCGGCAGGCGGATGCCCATCAGCACCACGTCGGGACGCAGCTCGGCGGTCCGCCGAACGGCCTCGGCACTGGTCTCGGCCTCGCCGACGACCTCGGTGTCGGGGGTGCTCTCCAGCAGCATGCGAAACCCGAAGCGCTGCAGCGGCTGGGAGCCTGCCACGAGCACAGAGATCATGAACGGCTGCCTTTCAGGGGCGCGCGGACGGTGCAGCCGCGGTCCGATACGGGACCGGCGGCTGACGTCTTGATATCGAGCGAACCTGAAACGACTGTTAAAGCGGTGCTATGTCGAGGCGCTTCCGATCTCCGAAACGTGGGCGCTGACGATCCGCCAGCCCACGGACATTCGTACCCACGTTTGGCTCTGCCGGCCCACGACCGGACGGCCGGGATAGCGGAACAGGGTGGTCACCACGGCGGTATCGGTGCCGAACGTGGTGATCCGGGTGTCGTGGGTGTCCCGGCCGTCGAGTGGGCCCTGGGTGGCGCGCCACGCGCGCAGTTCGTCGATGCCCTGCTGGTGGTCGGCGATGCCGAACCGGACGGTGTCCGGGCTGGCCCAGAACGACTCGTTCAGCACCGCCTGGTCGCCGGCCACCAGGGCCGCTTCGTAGCGGGCGAAGGCCGCCGCCACCTCGGCGTGCACGGCCGGGTCGTCGACCGCGGGGCCGGCCGCGACCCGGTCGGTGGTGCTCATGACGCCTTCGCGTCGATCAGGTCCGTGGCGGCTGGGTGCGGCTCGGTGCCGGACGCCGGATCGCGGTGGAACAAGGCGAACGCCGCGCAGACCACGGCGAAGAACAGGTAGCCCAACGCGACCTGGCCGCCACCCGCGTTCCAGCCGACCTGCTCGGCGTGGATCAGGCCGACGAACGACAGCACCGCGCCCGCCGCCGCGTAGCCGGCGGCCCACCAGAACTGCTTGTCGATGAGGAACGCCGTGATCGCGCCGAGTACCAGCCCGGCCAGGATCGCGCCGTCGCCGAGCAGGTGCAGGCCCTGGTAGACCACGCCCGCGCTCTCCAGGGCGGGTTCACCCACCTTGGCCGCGCTGGTGCCCGCCGCCGACAGCACGTTGTCCATCTGGCCGGTCGCCCAGGCCGCGACGTTGGGGATGATGGCCATCACCACCGCCACCGCGTGCGGCCGCGGGACGACCCGGAAGGCCTGCGCGCCGATCAGCAGGCCGATGTACAGCAGGATCGGCACGATCGCCGGCACCGGCAGCAGCGCGCTGAGCAGACCGAACAGGCCGCCGAAGCACAGGAGCGCGATGACGACGCCGGTCAGCATCGAGTACGCCGTGCGGCCGCCGACCTCCTTCCACCCCGGGTGTCCGATGTAGACAGCGGGCGGGAACGGCGAGCCGAGCGCCGAACCGACGATCGCGCCGACGCCGTCGGCCAGCAGCACGCTGCGTAAATTGAAGTTGTCGCCGGCGGCGGCAGCACTCTCCACATTGGTCATGCCTTCGGTGAAGTTGTAGATGCCCAACGGGATCGCGGTGGCCAGCAGCGGCCCGATCTCGGACAGGCCGTGCCCCAGCAGGTCGAACCGGAACGACGGCAGGCCGGTCACGATGTCGTGCGCGGCCGCCGACACGTCCGAGGGGTGCATGTAGCCGCCGATCCAGCCGACGGCGGTGCCCACCACCAGCGCGGCCAGGCCGATCGGGATGCCGAACGGCAGCTTCACACCGGCGAAGAAACCGATGAGCAGCAACGCGAACACCGGCAGCGCGATCCACGCGGCCGCCCACATCTGGCCGGCCGGGCGCATCGAGATGAAGGCGATGGAGATGCCGGCGAGCGTGCCCAGCATCGCCGCCTGCGGCGTGAACCGCCGGATGTAGGGGCCGATGAACGCCCCGGCCAGCACGATCAGCCCGATGATGAACGACCACGCCAGGCCCGCCTGCCACGCCTTGACCGGGTCGTTCGTGCGCAGGTACACCGGCAGCATGATCACGAACGTCACGATGAACATGTGCGGCACGCTGGGCCCGTAGGGCATGGCGGTGACGTCGGTGCGGTTCTCCCGGTGGGCCAGGCGCCGGCCGAGCCAGGTGTAGTAGACGTTGCCGATCAGCAGCTGGATGCCCAGGGCCGGCAGGATGACCCCGTACACGTCGCCCGAGGAGATCTTCGCGACGCCCAGGCACAGGCCGGAGAGCACCAGGACGTTCACCAGGACGTTGAAGCCGAGACCGAAGAACGCGTTGAGGTCACCGCTGACCCACAACGGCAGCCGGACATCGGACTCGGAGCGGCTGCGCGCGAACATCGACATGACCGGAACCTTTCCGCGGGTCTCAACGGGCCGGGGTGGCGAGGACGGAAAGCGCGGCGACGTAGGCGGCCGACGGGGCGACCCAGCCGAAGATGCCGCCCTGCGCGGAGATCATGGCCAGGCCGGCGGCCTGGAACTCGGGGAAGTACGACCCGACGCAGTCCGACAGCACCAGGCATTCGTAGCCGCGGTCGTTGGCCTCGCGCACGGTGGTGTGCACGCAGACCTCGGTCGTCACGCCGGTCACCACCAGCGAGGTGATGCCGGCCGCGGACAGCACCTCGCCCAGTCCGGTGCGGTAGAACGCGCCCTTGCCCGGCTTGTCGATCACCGTTTCGCCGTCGACGGGCGCGAGTTCGTCGATGATGCCGTGGCCGTGTTCCCCGCGGACGAGGATGCGGCCGTTCGGACCGGGGTCGCCGATGCGCATCGACGGGCGGCCGCGCTCGAGTTTGGCGGGCGGGCAGTCGGACAGGTCCGGCAGATGGCCCTCGCGGGTGTGGATCACCCGCACGCCGGCGGCCCGCGTCGCGGCGAGGGTGCGCCGGAGCGGGGCGATGACCCCGCGCAACCGGCTCACGTCGTTGCCGAGGGTTTCGCCGAACCCGCCCGGTTCGACGAAATCCCGCTGCATGTCGATCACCAGGAGCGCGGTCGTGGCCGGCTCGAACCGGAACGACGTCGGGTCGGCGCCGACCGCGAGGGGAGTGGTCATCCGCTTTCGTGCCTTTCGTTTCCGGTCAGCCGTCGGTGGTGGTCGCCCCGATCACGGCATCGGACGTGGCCACGGCCCCGAACACGCCGCCCTGCATGGTCACCATCTTCAGCGCGGCCGCGTGGTTGCCCGGATCGGTCGCGCCGGTGCAGTCGGACAGGATCAGGCACTCCAGACCGCGGTCGTTGGCCTCGCGCATCGTGGTGTGCACGCACACGTCGGTCGTGATGCCGGTCAGGATCAGGTGGCTGATCGCGTTGGCGCGCAACACCAGATCCAGGTTGGTGGCGTAGAACGCGCCCTTGCCCGGCTTGTCGATCACGACCTCGCCGGGCGCCGGCGAGACCTCGCCGACGATCTCCCAGCCCGGTTCACCGCGGACCAGGATGCGCCCAGCCGGCCCCGCACTGCCGATCTCCGCACCGATCCGGGCCGAACGCCACCGCTTGTTGGGCGGCAGGTCGGTCAGGTCCGGCAGATGACCTTCCCGGGTGTGGATCACCAACATGCCCACGTCGCGGGCGTGGGCCAGGAGCTTCTGCGTGCCGGGCAGGCCGGCCCGGGTGAGTTCGAGGTCGTAGCCCATCCGCTCGACGTAGCCACCAGGTCCGCAGAAGTCGGTCTGCCAGTCGATGCACAGCAGCGCGACCCGGTCGATCGGCACCACCGAGTCGTACGGCCAGGGGTAGGGGTCTGCCTGAACCGGTCCTATCCGCGCGGTCATAGGTGACGATTGTCGGCCGCTTCGTTTCCGGCGGGACCGTGGTGAGTTACGTCTCAGTTACCAGCCAGCCGTGGCGCCGGTAGGTCGGGGGGAGGACACCGATGCCGAAGTAGTCGGTGCCGGGCAAGCCGTCGAGGAACTGACGTGTCGAGCCGGCGAGCGGTTCCTCGTCGAAGCCGTCGAGCCGTACGACGCGGTCCTCGCCCGCGGCGAGGTCGGCGGCGTGCCAGCCGCACATGTCCCGGTTGTCGCTGCGGGCGAACACGATCACGTCGGCGGTCGGTGCCAGGTCCTCCTCGTCGTCCTCGTCGATCAGGTCCCCGAGGAGCTCCCGGTGCGTGCCCATGCCGTCCGGCGGTTCGAAGTGCAGGAACCCACCGAACGTGCCGACGCCCGCCTGCCGGTAGAGCTCGGCCAACGCGGCCGGCAGCGGCGTCCCGTGCTTCTGCGCGAACGCGGCGATCCCGGCCGCCGCGACGACACCACCGGTTCCGGACACCGACACCCCAGGCCACATGCGGGCCAGCCTATCCCGGCGCGGCGTGCACCCGTTGGCGTGCAAGCGGATGTCACGGACATGCGCCATTCGGCGTACGGCATACCGATCTCCGGCCGCCCCCATCGACGCGCCGGCGCACGCCGTACGCTCCGGCGCTGACGGCCCGGAACCGGGCCCGGACGACCCGAGGAGGTCTGGTGGACGTACCCGTGGAACCCGCCGAGCAGGTCCGGTGGCTGGCCGACCACGTGGCTGTCACCGAGTTGATCAGCGTCTTGGCCGCCAGCATGGACGCACACGACCACGCCGCTTACACCGGAACCTTCACCGGCGACGCCACGCTCCGGCTGCCGTTCGGCACGTTCGAGGGGCGGGACGCGATCGCCGCGATGCCCACCGCGCCACCGCCCACCGCCTCGCACCACCTGGTGGGCACCCAGCGCATCGAGGTGGACGGCGACGAAGCGCGGGCCCGGTGGCACGTCATCGCGACCAACGTGTTCGATGCGGCCCAGCCGGACAAGCATTCGCAAGCCGGCGGCTGGTACGAGGCGACGCTGCGGAGAACCGAGCAGGGATGGCGGTTTTCGGCGGTGGAGATGCACATCACGTGGACCAGCGGCTGGATCGTTCCCGAGGAGCCGTCGTGACGCAGCGGACCTGGTGACCGGTTCGCCCTGATCGAAGCCTTTGTCGAAGTCCTGAACCAAGGTGTGAACCCGCCCGCGGCCGAAGGGGCGCGGGCGGGCACGAAATCGGCCCTTTCGTACCCTCGGTCCGGACCGCCGCCCCGGACCGGTACCCGTCCGGGATTCGACGCCGGTGTGCGTCGAATCCGCTCGAATTCGTGGGAATCCGCCTGGGTGGCGGACCTTTCCTGCAGCGCGGCGAGGCGAGACGGGTATCGGTGGTCCGATCGGGGTGCGGAGTGTTCGCCGCCCGGGTGTGACCCGGATGGGCAAATCTTGCGAATACTTGCGTCTCCTCGCTAGGATGAGTCGTGTGACGCTCAACCAGTAAAGGATTCACCACGGATGTTGGCGTCGCAGTAGCTTGAGTCCGATCTTCTCTTCACGACGACGTGGAGACTTCGCAGCTCGCAAAACAACCCAGTTCTCGCCCGGCCCTTTGTGGTGTTTTCCGAACCACTGCCGAGGGTCCGGGTTTTATGTGTTCGCGCTCAAGCCGATGCCGTGTGGGGACGTGGTGAACTCTGCTGCCGCCGTGGATTCCGGGAGAGACCGTGGTAATGGTGACCTCGATTGCACGAAGCTTTCGTCGACGTTACAGCCGACCTTCGGGCGCCGGTTCGCGGCCGGGGCCGCTCATCTGAGCACGTTGCCTCGCAGGCGATCGACTGGAGTTGGAGTTACTCCAGCAATGGTGTGAGGTGCGCTTATCCGGGCATGTGAGACATTTCGACGGCAAATGTCAGCGTTTCGAAACATGGTCCGGGGCGGAAAGTGGAATCGCTCCAGGGAACGCATGGGTTCCGTGGAGTACGGTGGATTGCGAGAGGATCTTCGAGGTGGACTTCGGTCCATTCGCTGTGGAGATGGTGGGGATGACTTCCTATGCGCCTGAACTGGTGAACCTGATCGCGGAGGGTGTGGACCCGGGCAGCGTCGACCGGTTGCTGGCCGGCTGTTCGGCGGGGCGGGGTGGAGCTTTGCTGGTCACCGGCCCGATGGCCTGCGGCAAGACGACCGCATTGCGGGCAATAGCGGCGAACGCGGGTGAACGCGGCTTTTCGGTGCTGACGGCGAGTTGTGCGCACGCCGAGCGGGAGCTGCCGTTCGGGGTGATGGCGCAGTTGCTCCGGGCGGGCGGGTTTCCGGCTGACCTGCTGCCGTCGGGTTGCCCCGGGCAACCGGCGGCCGATGCGCCGGAAACGGGTGAGGCGGCGATCGTCCGCCGCGGGGACCGGTTGTGCGCCAAGCTGATCGAGGCGGCCGCCCGCGAGCCGATCCTGGTGGTGGTCGATGATCTGCGGCACGCCGATCTGGCTTCGGCCATCTGTCTCGCCCAGTTGATCCGCCGGGTGGCCCGGAGCGCCATCACGGTGGTCGTGGGCGACAACCTGACCCTGCGGCCGTCGTACCCGCCGCTGCGGGCGGAGTTGCTGCACCGCCCGGAGGTCGGGCACCTGGAGGTCGAGCCGTTGCCGCCCGAGGTCCTCGGCGGCATCTTGGCGCAGCGGTTCGGCGGTGAGCTCCAAGACCGGTGCGTCACCGACTTCGGCAAGGTGTCCGGCGGAAACCCGGTGCTGCTCCAGGCGCTGATCGACGACTACGCCGAATGCGGCGACGTGCGCGACGAGGGCTACGGCCGGGCGTTCCTGAGCTGCCTGTACCGCAACGAACCGATCGCACTGGCGACGGTGCGCGCCTTGGCCGTGCTCGACACCGACGTCTCGGACGCCGAGCTGGCCCGCGTCGCCGGCACCGAGCCGGCCCTCGTGACGCAGGCGTTGCGCGCGGTCAACGAGGCGGGCCTGATGCACTCCGGCTCGTTCCGCCACGAATCGGCCCGGCGGTCCGTGCTCGACGAGATGCCGTCGGGCCTGCGTGCGGACCTGCACCGCCGGGCGGCCGAGCTGCTGCACGACACGGGTGCGCCCGTGGTCACGGTGGGGCGCCACCTGATGAACGCCGGCGCCGTCGACGCGCCGTGGAGCCGGGATGTGCTGCTGGAGGCCGCCGACCTGGCGTCGATCGCCGGGAACGCCGGAGCCGCAGCCGAACTGCTGGAGCGGGCGCTGTCCTCGTGCGCCCCGCACGAGCGGTCCGCCGTCGAAGCCAAGCTCGCCGAGACCGAATGGCGGCTCGACCCGGCCACCGCGGCGCGGCACCTCGGGCCGCTGATCGACGCGGCCGGTGCCGGTGACCTGGCGGTGTCCGAATCGGTTTCGGTGGTGCGGCAGCTGCTGTGGCGCGGCCGGGTGAACGAAGCCGAGGACCTGCTCGCGCGGCTGCGGGAGACGCCGGGCATCGACGACGAGCTCTACCTCGTCGACCAGTGGCTCACCTGCACGTACCCGGGGCTCGCGCGACGCGGCGTCCGGCCGCCCGCCGATCGCGGGGCCGCCGCCGCGTGGGCGGTCAGCCTGCCCCGGGCGTCGGGCGTGCTGGCCGACGTCCTCGTCCGGGGCCGGAGCCAGGAGATCAAGCCCCGGGCCGAGGAGGTGCTCCGGGAACTGCACGTCGCCCACCGGGTGACGGGCCAGGAGGAGGACGGGCTGCTGGCGGTGCTGGCCCTCGTCTACGCCGAACAGCTCGACGCCGCGGACTCTTGGTGCGACGACCTGCTCGGTGCGGCGGGGCCGTCGCGGCTGCCGGTGTGGCGGTCGTTGTTCTCGGCCTGCAAGGCCGAGATCGCGGTGCGCCGGGGAGACCTGCCGGACGCGGTGAGCTTCGCCAACCAGGCGTTCGCGGAGGTTTCGCCGGCGTCGTGGGGCACGGCGGTCGGGCTGCCGCTCGGCGCCCTGATCGTCGCGTACACCCGGATGGGCAAGTTCGGCGAAGCGGCCAGGTATGTCGACCAGTCGATTCCGGCGGCCGGCCTGAAGAACCGCTACGGTCTGCACTACCTGCACGCACGCGGGACGTTCTCCCTCGCCGCGGAACGGCGCCAGGCGGCCCTCGCGGACTTCCTGCTGTGCGGCGAGCTCATCGACACCTGGGGACTCAACGGCAGCGGCCTCGTGCCGTGGCGGACCAGCGCGGCCGAGGCGTGGCTTTCCCTCGGCAACCGCGACCAGGCCAAGCGGCTGATCAACGAGCAGCTGGCCCGGCCCGGTTCGGACGGGGACCGGTCGCGGGCGCTGTCGCTGCGGCTGCTGGCCGAGACGAGTTCGGCGCGGCGCCGGGTGCAGCTGCTCAACGAGGCGGTCGACACCCTCGAGGAGCTGGGGGACAAGTACGAGCTGGCCCGGGCGCTGCGCGACCTCAGCGGCGCCTGTTACGAAGCCGGCGAGCACAAGCAGGCGCGCCGGGTGATGCGCCGGGGGTGGTACGTCGCCAAGCGGTGCGAGGCGCAGCCGCTGTGCGACGAACTGCTGCCGGCGGGCGGCGAGGAGCCGGCCGCCGCGGCGAAGCGGCCCGAGGGCGCCAAACAGCTGACCGACACCGAAAGCCGGGTGGCTTCCCTCGCGGCCATCGGCTACACCAACCGGGAGATCGCCGAGCGGCTCTTCGTGACCCCCAGCACCGTCGAGCAGCACCTGACCCGGGTGTTCCGCAAGCTCGGCCTCAAGCGGCGCGAGGAACTGCCCGACGAAATCGGGTTCTGGACCACGTGAAAGCCCGTGCCGGCAGGCAATGCAGGGGATGCAGGGGGGCCAGTTAGGGGAAGCGGCGCGGCATCCTGCGCAAGACTGGTCACGGGCCGGTGCCCGGATGTTCTGTCCGTTGCCGAAGGTGTGGGTGGTCGAACGTGTTGGTGCTTGGCTTGAACGGGAACTTCTCGACCGGGGGAGCCGACCTCGTGCCGTCGATGTCCGAGTTCTTCTTCCACGACGCTTCCGCGTCGCTCGTCCGGGACGGCGAACTGGTCGCCGCGGTCGAGGAGGAACGGCTCAACCGCATCAAGAAGACGACCAAGTTCCCCGTCAACGCGATCCGGGCGTGCCTCGACGCGGCCGGCGTGACGCCCGGCGACATCGACGCGGTCGGCTTCTACTTCCGCGAGAACCACATGGACGCCGTGCTCAACCACCTCTACACCGAACACCAGCGGGTGCCGGTCCGCTTTTCGCGGGAACTCGTCAAGCTCCGGCTCCGGGAGGAGTTCGGCTGGGACCTGCCCGACGAAAAGCTGGTCTACGCCCCGCACCACGACGCCCACGCGATGTCGACCTACATGCACTCGGGCATGCGGGAAGCGCTGGTGGTGGTGCTGGACGGCCGGGGCGAGGAAAACTCCGGCACGGTCTACCACGGGTCCGACGGCCGGCTGGAAAAGCTGGCGGACTACTCGGTGATGCAGTCCCTCGGGGTGCTCTACCTCAACGCGACCCAGCTGCTCGGCTACGGCTTCGGCGACGAATACAAGGTGATGGGGCTGGCGCCCTACGGTGATCCGGCGACCTACCGGAAGCTCTTCGCGCAGCTGTACACGTTGCGGGAAAACGGAGCCTACGACCTGCACCCCAACCTGACCGTGCCGAACCTGGTCAGCCCGCTGTTCCTGGAACACGGGTTCCTGCCGCGGCGCAAGGGGGAGCCGTTCACCCAGGAGCACAAGGACTTCGCCGCGGGACTGCAGGAGGCGGTGGAAACCATTGCGCTGCACGTGTTCGGCCACTGGGCGGCGGCGACCGGCCTGCCGGGCCTGTGCTTCGGCGGCGGCGTGGCCCACAACTCGAGCCTGAACGGCGTGCTGCTGGCCTCCGGCCTGTTCCGCGAGGTGTTCATCCACCCGGCGTCCCACGACGCCGGCGCGGGTGAAGGAGCGGCCTTCGTCGCGATGGCCGAGCTCGGGCACCGGCTGCCGCCCGGCGAACGGCTGCGCAACGCCTGCGTGGGGCCGGACCTGGGCACCGAGGCGCAGGTCGAGGCGCGGCTCGCCGCCTGGGACGCGGTGGTGGAGGTCGAGCGGCAGGCCGACGTCGTGGACACCGCGGCCCGGCTGCTCGCGGACGGGGCGGTGCTGGGGTGGGCGCAGGGCCGGTCGGAGTTCGGTCCGCGCGCCCTCGGCAACCGCAGCATCATCGCCGACGCGCGGCCCGCGGAGAACCAGACCCGGATCAACGCGATGGTGAAGAAGCGCGAGAGCTTCCGGCCGTTCGCCCCGGTGGTCGCCGCCGAAGACGCGAAGTCCTATTTCGACCTGCCCGACACGGTTGCGGCGTACGAATTCATGTCCTTCGTGGTCCCGGTGCTGCCGGAGCGGCGGGCGGAGCTGGGCGCGGTCACCCACGTCGACGGCACCGCCCGCGTCCAGCTGGTGGATCCGCTGTCCAACGCGCGATTCCACCGCCTGGTCACGAAGTTCGGCGAACTGACCGGAACGCCGGTCCTGCTCAACACCTCGTTCAACAACCACGCCGAGCCGATCGTGCAGAGCGTCGACGACGTCGTGACTTCGTTCCTGACCACCGAGCTCGACTACCTGGTCGTCGAGGACTTCCTCGTCCGGCGCCGGAGCGACGCACGCGCCGGGCTCGACAGCCTGGTGCCTGCCTTCCGGCCGGTGACGCGGCTGGCCGAACGCTCCGGTGACGGCTCGGCCGCCGCGGTCACCGTCGCCCGCGAGATCCACCTGGACTACTCCGGCGGCCCGGTCGCGACCGTGTCGGAGCCGCTGTACGAGCTGCTTCGCCGGGTGGACGGCCGGACGACGCTGGGTGCGCTGCTGGCGGCTGCGGGCGGCGAGCCGGACGCCGTCCGCGACGAACTGTACGACCTGTGGCAGCAGCGGCTGCTGAACCTGACGCCTGCCTGAGCCCCGGCGATGAGCCAGGTGGTCGCCGAAGTCAGTGGAGGCAGCGTGCACCGGACACTCAACGAACCCGTCGCCGGTCCGGCCCGGAGGCGGGACGCGGCGATGCGGACCTCCGCGGCCGCGGTGCGGGCGGACCTGGACCGCCTGCTCACCGAGCTCGGCGAGCATCGCGTGCGGTCCGATGCGCTGGTCGAGGCGTGTGTCGCCTGCCTGGAGGCGGCGCACAGCGTCGCCGGCCTGGTCGCCGACGGCGCCGCGGCGGCGGACCCCCGGGAGCAGGAGGCCGTGCACGCCCTGCGGGCGGCGACGGTGGCGGTCAGGTTCGCGCTGGCCGAACGATGAGCCGGGCCGCGGCCACGGCGTGGGAGGTGCGTCATCGGTTACCTCGGGATCGACATCGGCGGCACGAAGGTCGCTTTCCGGTTCGAGCACGGGGAACCGGGTGCGGCGGAGGAATTCTCCTTCGCCTGGCCGGAACCCGGCCCGGATGCCGCCGCGGACCTGCGGCTGCTCGGCGCCGAGGCCGCGAGAACCCTGCCGCGCGAGCGGATCACCGCGGTCGGAGTCTCGGTCCCGGCGACCCTGGACGGGACCGGCCGGGTGCTGGCCTGGCCGATGCGGCCGAGCTGGACCGGTGTCGATTTCGGGGCGGCGCTGCGGTCGTTGTTCCCCGGCGTTCCGGTGCGCGCAGCCGACGACGGTGACCTCGCCGCGATCGCCGAGGCGAAGGCGGCCGGCTGCGCCGATCTGGTCTATTTCGGCGTCGGCTCGGGCATCGGCGGCGGGATCGTGCTGGACGGCCGCTCGTGGCCGGGGTTCGAGCGCGCGTCCTGCGAACTCGGGCACGTGGTGGTGGACCGGGCCGGGGCCCGGTGCGACTGCGGTCGCCGGGGCTGCGTCCAAGCGCTCGCTTCCGGACCGGCGACCCTGCGCCGGGCGACGCGGTTGCGGGGCAGCCCGGTGACGCCCGCGCAGTTGCGTGCCGGGCTCGGGGCCGGTGAGCCGTGGGCCGTCGCGGCGGTGACCGAAAGCGCGCGGGCGCTGGCGGTGGCGGTGGTGAGCGCCGGGGAGCTGTGCGCGCCGGCCGCGACCGTGATCGGCGGCGGGTTCGCCGCCGGTGTCCCGGATTTCGTGCCGCTCGTCGCCGGCGAAGTGCGCCGGCTGGCGCGCCCGGGACGCCGGCCGGCGCCGGTGCGGCCGGCGGTCCTCGGTGGACTGTCGTCGTTGCACGGTGCCGTGGCCGCGGCCCGGGAACTGGGCCGCGACGCTCAGGCCGGGGAAACCTCCAGCAGGGCGCGGGCCGCGAGCCGGTAACCGAGCGCGCCGAGCCCGGCGACCATTCCGGTGGCGAGCGGGGCCAGCACCGATTCGTGCCGGAACTGCTCACGGGCCCAGACGTTGGACAGGTGCACCTCGATCCAGGGGCGGGGGTAGTTCGCGAGCGCGTCGCGCAGGCTCCAGCCGGCGATCATCAGCGCGCCCGGGTTGAGGATCGCGCCGACGGTGTCGTACTTGTCCTGCAGGACACCGATCAGCTCGCTTTCGGCGTCCGACTGGAACGCGGTGACCCGCCACCCGCGGGCGGCGACCTCGGCGGTCACCGCCTTCTCGATGTCGTCGAGCGTGGCCGAACCGTAGATCCCGGGCTCCCGGCGGCCCAGGATGCCGAGATTGGGACCGTTCAGCAGCAGCAATTCGTCCACGTGGTCGCCGTCCTCATTCGGTCGTCGGTCAACGGTCATTTCCAGAATAGCAATGATCGATCTCCGATTCGCCCGGCCGGAAACGCTAGGGGGACCCTAGGGGTGCGGCAGGGGATTGGTCGGCTCGCATTTCCGCCGCTAATGTGGCTGCTGTTTGGTCGGTGGTTCGTGTGGTGGCATTCTCAGGTGTGAAGGTAGGGGCGGAAATCCATGAGTGAAGTGCACCCGAAGCTGGAATTCCCGGTCTGGCCCCAGTACGGCGACGAGGAGCGGGCCGGGCTGCACCGCGCACTGGACCAGGGGCAGTGGTGGCGGATGGGCGGGAGCGAGGTCGACGCGTTCGAGCGGGAGTTCGCCGCGTACCACGACGCCGAGCACGCGCTGGCGGTCACCAACGGCACGCACGCGCTGGAACTCGCGCTCCAGGTGCTGGGGGTCACGCCCGGCAGCGAGGTCGTCGTCCCGGCGTTCACGTTCATCTCCTCGTCCCAGGCCGCGCAGCGCCTCGGGGCGGTGGCCGTGCCGGTCGACGTCGACCCGGGGACCTACAACATCGACGTGGCCGCGGCGGCGGCCGCGATCACGTCGAAGACCAGCGCGATCATGCCGGTGCACATGGCCGGGCTCGTGGCCGACATGGACGCGCTGGCGAAGCTTTCCGCCGATTCCGGCGTGCCGCTGCTGCAGGACGCCGCGCACGCGCACGGCGCGCGGTGGCGGGGCCGGAAAGTGGGCGACCTGGGTTCGGTGGCCGCCTTCAGCTTCCAGAACGGCAAGCTGATGACCGCGGGCGAAGGCGGCGCGGTCCTCTTCGGCGACGCCGAACTGTACGAGACCGGCTTCGTGCGCCACAGCTGCGGCCGGCCCCGCGGCGACCGCGGCTACTTCCACCGGACCTCCGGGTCGAACTTCCGGATGAACGAGTTCTCGGCGGCCGTCCTCCGGGCCCAGCTGGCCCGGCTCGACGAGCAGATCGCCGTGCGGGAACAGCGGTGGCAGGTCCTTTCCGGGCTGCTCGACGGCATCGACGGGGTCGTCCCGCAGGCCGGCGACGACCGGTGCGACCGCAACCCGCACTACATGGCCATGTTCCGCCTGCCCGGCGTCACCGAGGAGCGGCGCGGCGAGATCGTCGAAGCCCTCAACGCGCGCGGGATCCCGGCCTTCGTCGGGTTCCGGGCCGTCTACCGCACCGACGCCTTCTGGGAGAGCGGGGCGCCGGACCTGCCGGTCGAGGAGCTCGCCCGGCGCTGCCCGAACGCCGAGGCGCTGACGGCCGACTGCGTCTGGCTGCACCACCGCCTGCTGCTGGGCACCGAAGCCCAGATGTACGACGTGGCCGCGGCCGTGGCCGACGTGGCGGGCCGCGGATGACCGGCCGCCGGAAGCCGCCGGTCCGGGTCGCCGTGATCGGGCTGGGCTGGGCGGGCCGCACCATCTGGCTCAGCCGGTTGCGCAGCCACCCGGCCTACGAGCTGGTCGCACTGGTGGAGCCCGACCCGGTGCTCCGGGCGAGCGTGGCCAGGGAAGCGGGCGGCACGGCCGTCCACGCCTCGGCCGACCGGCTCTCCGCGGACGCGGTCGACCTCGCGGTCGTCGCCGTGCCCAACCACCTGCACGCCCCGGTCGCGGCGGAGCTGCTGACCGCGGGCATCCCGGTGTTCCTCGAAAAGCCGCTGTGCCTGACCTCGGCGGAGGTGGACCGGCTGGCGGCCGCGGAGGCGGCGGGCGGCGCGACGCTGCTGGGCGGCAGCGCGGCGGGCTACCGCGCCGACGTGGCCGCGCTGCGGGAGCTGACCGGGTCGCTCGGCACGATCCGGCACGCGGAGCTGTCCTGGCGCCGGGCCCGCGGGGTGCCGGCAGGCGCCGGCTGGTTCACCGCCCGGCACCTCGCCGGGGGTGGCGCGCTGGTCGACCTCGGCTGGCACCTGCTCGACGTCGCCCGGCTGCTGCTGGGCCCGCTGGCGGTCGAGCAGGTCGCCGGCTCGGTGTCGGCCGACTTCGTCGACGGCCGGTCGTTCCGGGCGGCGTGGCGGGAGGACGACCCGGTGGACGGCGCCGCCGACGTCGAGGACACCGCGCACGCGTTCCTGGTCACCGCGGACGGATTGTCCGTGGGCCTCACCGCCGGGTGGGCTTCCCACGAAGCCCTGGACCGGACCGTGCTGCGGATCGAAGGCAGCGAGGGCACCGCGGAACTGCGGTGCACCTTCGGCTTCAGCCCGAACCGGCTCGACGGCTCCCGGCTCTCCCACACGGTCGGCGGGGTGGCCGCGCCGGCCGGGGCGCCCGCCGAACCGGTCGGCGCGGAGTACGACCGCCAGCTCGACGCCTTGCCCGCGCTGCTCGCCGATCCGGCCTCCCGCGGCCGGGCCATCGAGGACGCCCGCTGGGTGATCGACGTCATCGAGCGCGTCTACGCGTCGGCGCCCGCCGGGCGCCCGTTGAGCGGCGTCGGCCGATGACCGGGCCGGTGCGCGCGGTGGTGTTCGACCTCGACGGCGTGCTCGTGGACAGCTTCGGCGTCATGCGCCGAGCCTTCGAAACCGCCTACGCCGAGGTGGTGGGGGACGGCCCCGCGCCGTTCGCCGAGTACAACCGCCACCTCGGCCGGTACTTCCCCGACATCATGCGCATCATGGGGCTGCCACTGGCGATGGAGGAGCCGTTCGTCCGGGAGAGCTACCGGCTGGCCCACCTGGTCCGCGTGTTCCCCGGGGTGCGGGAGGTCCTGACCGCGTTGCGGGAGAACGGGTATGGCCTGGCGGTGGCGACCGGGAAGAGCGGGCCGCGCGCGCGGTCGCTGCTCGAGCGGCTCGCACTGCTGCCGCTGTTCGACCACGTCCTCGGCTCGGACGAGGTGGCCCACCCCAAACCGGCCCCGGACATCGTGCGGCGCGCGATGTCCCTGCTCGGCGCGCAGGCCGAGGAGACGATCATGATCGGCGACGCCGTGACCGACCTCCAGAGCGCGCGCGGCGCCGGTGTCACCGCCGTCGCCGCCTTCTGGGGCGAAACGGACGAGGCGGCGCTGCTGGCGGCCGGACCGGATGCGACCCTGCGGAAGCCGGAAGACCTGCTGGAGTGGCTGGCGTCCGGCCGGGTCGCGTTCAGCCACTGAAATTCCCCACCACGAAGAGGACGAAATGGCATATTCGGCGACCGCGTCGGTGTACGAACACTTCCCCTTTCCATCATCGAACATCGACAACTCGGACGTGAAACTCCCGGACGACATCCCCGCGGTCGTCGAAGGCGGTTTCCGGCGTGGGTGGACCGTGCTCGACGCCGGGTGCGGAACCGGGCAGACCGTGGTCGGCATGGCCCGCGCCTACCCGGACGTGCACTTCGTCGGGCTGGAACCGAACGGCCCCTCCCGCGAGGTCGCCGAACGCCTTCGCGTCCGAGCCGGCGTCGAGAACCTGGAGTTCGTGGACGCGAGCATCTCGGGAGAACCGCTCGGCACTGAGTTCGACTTCATCTACAGCTACGGGGTGGTGCACCACATCCCGGACCCGGCCGCGGCGATCCGCTGGCTGAGCGGGCACCTGGCCGCGGACGCGCTGCTGCACCTGTGGATCTACGGCAGCATCGGCGAAGCGGAGCGGATGCGCCAGCGCGAGCTGGTGCAGCTGCTGAACCGCTTCGAAGGCAAGGACGGCATCCGGACCGTCCGGGCCCTGGGTGTGCAGCTGTCGCCGGCCAGCTACGGGCTCTCCGAAGAACACCTCGAACTCGCGGCCTCGACGGACTACCAGGACATCGTGGACGCGGACGCGTTCCTCAACCCGGTCGTCCACACGATGCGGATCGGCGAGGTCGCCGCGGTGCTCGAGCCACTGGCCGACTGGGTGGCCGTGGACCGCGTCTGGGCGTCCCGGGGCAACCCGCACGTGGACCTTGCGGGCGCCGGGCCGGGCGCGAGCGCGCTGTCGGTGCTGCGGCCCGAAGACCTGTACCAGGATCCACTCCTGCTCGAAAGCATCGCGTCGCTCAGCCCGCTGCAGAAGGCGGCGCTGATCGAGCTCGCGGTGTCGGCGTCGGGGTTCAACCTGATCGCCGGCCGCGGGGACGCGCTGTCGTGGTGCACGCCGCGGATCGCCGGCAACCTGCTGACTCCGTGATCGGGTGCGCCGGCCGGGATGCCCCGGATCAGCTCCGGGGCATCCCGGCCAGCGCACCGGCCACCGCGTCCTCGGGCACGTCCCGGACCAGGCCCGGCCCGTCCGGTCCGTCCAGGACGAAGCTCAACCCCTCGGTCGCCTTCTTGTCCAGGCGCATCAACGTGATCAGCTCGCCGTCGGCGAGCCCGGCCGGCAGCTCGGCCGCCAGGCCGTAGCTCGCCACCACCTCGTGGTGCTCCGCGACCCGGGCCGGTCCGATCCGCCCGAGCTCGCCGGCCAGCCGTCCGGCGAACACGGTGCCGATCGCCACCGCTTCGCCGTGGCGCAGGGCGAAACCCGTGGCCCGTTCGAGGGCGTGGCCCAGCGTGTGGCCGTAGTTGAGCAGGTGCCGCGCCCCGGCGTCGCGCTCGTCCGCCGCCACGATCCGGGCCTTCAAGGCGACGCTCGCCGCCACCTGGTCCAGCAGCGGCCTGCCGTGGAGACCCGGCGCGCCGATGAAGTGGCAGCGGGCCAGTTCGCCGTAACCGTTGCGCCATTCCCGGGCGGGCAACGTCTCCAGGTAGTCGAGGTCGCACAGCACCGCGCTCGGCTGCCAGTACGTGCCGACGAGGTTCTTGCCCGCCGGCAGGTTCACCGCCGTCTTGCCGCCCACGCTCGCGTCGACCTGGGCCAGCAGGGACGTCGGCAGGTGGAGCACCGGGATCCCGCGGTGGTACAGCGCGGCCGCCAGGCCCACCGTATCGGTCGTCGTGCCGCCGCCGCAGGACACGACCACGTCGGACCGGGTCAGGCCGGATTCGACGAACCGGCGGCACAGTTCCTCCACGGCCGCCAGCGTTTTGGTCGCTTCCCCGTCTTGGGCCGGGATGACCGTGTGGGGGACACCGGGGTCGGGAACCTCCGCCTCCGGCCTGGCCGTCACGACCGCCGCCTTGCGCGCGCCGAGGCCCGCGACGAGCTCCGGCAGGGCCCGGCGGACGCCCGGGCCGATGTGCACGGGGTAGGACCGCTCGGCCAGGTCGACGGTGACGCTTCTGGTTCCGTTGGGCACTTTCCGGGCCTCTCGCCGAGGAAACTGTTACGGCCGAAGGGTATTACGGCCTCGCCCGCTCCGGCGCGGATTCAGGGGGCCTACGGGGACCGGTCAGGGGGGTGCCGCCGCCGGGCGCCGGAGAGACTGGCTGTGCCTGCCCGAGCGGGAAGTGTGGTGGCATGCTCCGTACCGACCTGATTCGCCCGGTGCCCGAACTGCTGCGCGAGCGCGCCCTGCACCACGCCGACCGGCTCGCCTACAGCGACGGCGAGCGGTCACTGACCTACGCGCAGCTCGAGATGCGGACGCGCCGCCTCGCCGGGCACCTGGCCGGGCTGCGCCTGCAACCCGGTGACCGCGCGATGATCTGCTTGGGCGACCGGGTCGAGACGGTGGAGAGCTACTTCGCCGTGCTGCGCGCGAGCGCGCTGTCCGTGCCCGTGGATCCCGGGGCGACCGACGCCGAGCTGGCCTACCGGCTGGAAGACTGCGGCGCCCGGCTGGTGATCACCGACCACGCGCACGCCGAGCGGTTCCGGCGGCTGCTGCCGGGCCAGCCGCTCGTGCTGGTCGGCGCCGGGCCGCCGGTGGCCGGCTGCGTGTCGTGGGAGTCCCTGGTGGCCAGGGAACCGAAAGCGCCGGCTCGTGACGATCTGGGGTTGGACGAGCCGGCGTGGATTCTGTACACGTCGGGGACGACGGGGTTGCCGAAGGGGGTTGTGTCGACGCAGCGGAGTTGTCTGTGGTCGGTGGCGGCGAGTTATGTGCCGGCGTTGGGGTTGTCGGCGGATGACCGGGTGTTGTGGCCGTTGCCGTTGTTCCATTCGTTGTCGCATGTGGTGTGTGTGCTGGGTGCGGTGTCGGTGGGGGCTTCGGTGCGGGTGCTGCCGGGGATTTCCGTGGGTGATGTCCTGGGTGCGGTGGACGAGTTCGAGCCCACGGTGCTGGCCGGGGTGCCGGCGCTGTACCAGGGCCTGGTGAACGCGGGCGGTGCCGGTTTTCCGCTGGTGCGGGTGGGTCTGACCGGTGGTGCGGTGCTGCCGGTGGCCGTGCGGTGGGCGTTCGAGGGTGTCACTGGTGTGCCGCTGGTGGACGCCTACGGGAGCACGGAGTCGTGCGGGGCGATCGCGGTGACCTGGGTGGGCGGTAGCGGCCCGGCGGGGTCGTGCGGACTGCCCGTGCTGGGGCTGGCGGTGCGGCTGGTGGGGGTGGATTCGGGGCTGGACGTGGCCGCCGGTGCCGAAGGCGAGGTGTGGGTCCGGGGGCCGAACGTGATGCTGGGGTACTGGAACCAGCCGGCGGCAACGGCCGAGGTTCTGGTGGACGGGTGGTTGCGGACGGGGGATCTGGCCCGGGCCGACGAGTCGGGCTTTCTGACAGTGACCGGCCGGGTGAAGGAATTGATCGTCCGGGGCGGGGAGAACGTGCATCCCGGTGAGGTCGAGGAGGTGGTGCGGGCGGTCCCGGGGGTGCTGGACGTGGCGGTGGTGGGGCGGTCGCACGGGGTGCTGGGCGAGGTGCCGGTCGTGTTCGTGGTGGCGGGGCCGGGTGGCTTCGATCCGGCGGAGCTGGTGCGCGTCTGCCGGGAGCAGCTGGCCTTCTTCAAGGTGCCGGTGGCGGTCTACCAGATCGGTGCGGTGCCCAGGACCGCCTCGGGCAAGGTCAGGCGCCACGCGCTGCTGGACCTGCCCGCCCGGCTGCGTGCCGTCGGCGACGGCGAATACGAATCGCTGCTGCGCCTGGACTGGGTTCCCCGGCCCCTGCTGCCCGCCCCGCTCGGACCGGCCGGTTCCTGGGCGGTGGCCGGGCCGGACGCCGGCGCGCTGGCGGCCGCGCTGCGCCGGGCGGCCGGCGGGACCGCCGACGTCCGGACCGCCGCGTCCCCGGCCGGGCTCCGGGCCGCCGTCGCCGCCGGCGAACCCGCGCCGGACGTGCTGGTGCTGCCCGCGCCCGACGGGGCCGCGGAGGACCTCGCGGAAGCGGTCGGAGCCGATGTGCCCGCCTGGACCGCCGAACTGGACGCCTGGTGCGCCGACGAGCGGCTGCGCGGGTCGCGGGTCGTGGTCCTCACCCGCGGCGCGGTCGTCACCAGCGGCCAGGACGGCGTGGCCCGGCTGCGGCACGCTCCCCTGTGGGGCGTGGTGCGCTCGGTGCAGGGCGAACACCCCGGCCGGGTCCACCTCGTGGACGTCGACGAGGCACCCGCGCCCGGGCCGGCTTCGCTGGTCCGGGCCGTGCTCGGCGGTGAGGCGCAGGTCGCGGTCCGCGGCGAGGTCGTGCTGGTGCCCCGGCTGGCCCGCGTCTCGGTGCCGGAGCACCCCGGACCCGCGGTCGATCCGGGCGGCACCGTCCTGCTGGCCGGCGCCGACGGGCTCCGCGGGGCCGCGTTCGCCCGGCACCTGGCGGCCGCCCACGGGGTGCGGAACCTGGTGCTGCTCAGCGCCGAAGGCTGGCCGGAGCGGACGGCGGCCGAGCTGACGGCGCAGTTCCGGGCCACCGGCACGGACGTCACGCTCGCGACCGGCACCGCGGCCGACGGCGCGGCCCTCGCGGCGCTGCTGCGCGGGGTCAAGCGCCCGCTGACCGGGGTGGTGCACGCGGAGGAGACGTCCAGCCGGTACCCGGTGACCTCGGTCGTCCGGGGCATCCTGAACCTGCACGAGCTCACCCGGCGGCACCGGCCGGGGGCGTTCGTCCTCCTGACGTCGGCCGGTGGCCCGCTCGGCCGCGCCGGCCACGCGGACCAGGCCGCCGTCGACGCCTTCGCCGAAGCGTTCGCGCAGTGGCGTGGCGGGCCCGCGCTGGCGCTGGCGTGGGGACCGATGACCGAGGAGGGCCGGTCCCGGTTCCCCGGCATCGGCCCACTGTCCACTGCGGACGGTCTCGCGATGGTCGACGCCGCCCTCGCGACCGGTCACCGCGCGCTGTCCGTGCTGCGGGTGGACGCGGCGAACGTCCGGGCGCCCACCCCGGTGGTGCTGCACGACCTGATCGACCTGACCCCGGCGAACCGGTGGCCCGCCACCCCGGAAGGAGAAGAGTGACCATGCCCGCTCCCGGCACCGACGTGCTGATCGTCGGCTACGGCCCGGTCGGCCAGCTGCTGGCGGTCCTGCTCGCCCAGCGAGGATGGCGGGTGACCGCCCTGGAGCGGTGGCCCGAACCCTTCCGGCAGCCGCGGGCCGTCGGGTTCGACAGCGAGGCCGGGCGCATCCTCGCCGCGGCCGGGATCGGCGACGCGTTCGCCCGGTTCGGCGAGCCGTCTCGCGAGTACGCGTGGCGCACCGCCCGCGGGGAAACCCTGATCGAGTTCGACGTGGCCGAGCGGGGGCACTGCGCGTGGCCCGACTCGACATCGTTCTACCAGCCGGAGCTGGAAGCCGCGCTGACGGCCCGCGGCAGCAGCCTGCCGAACCTGCGGGTACTGCGGGGGTACACGGTGGTGGACGCGCTCGAAGACGACGACGGGGTGCGCGTCACGGCCGAGACGGCCGACGGCACACGGCAGGACTTCGACGCCGGCTGGGTGATCGGCTGCGACGGGGCGAACAGCTTCGTCCGGGAGCGACTGGGCACCACGAGCACCGATCTCGGCTTCGCCCACGACTGGCTGATCTGCGACGTCACCCTGCGCGAGCCGCGCGAGTTCACCCCGAACAACCTGCAGATCTGCGACCCGGCGCGGCCGCGTACCGCGGTGTCGGCGGGGCCGGGGCACCGGCGCTGGGAGTTCATGCGCCTGCCGGGGGAGCGGCAAAGCGACTTCGGCAGCGCGGAAAACGCCTGGCGCCTGCTGCGCCTGGTCGACGTCAACCCGGAGAACGCACGGCTGGACCGGCACGCCGTGTACACCTTCCGGGCGAGCTGGGCGGATCGCTGGCGGTCCGGGCGCCTGCTCATCGCGGGCGACGCGGCCCACCTGATGCCGCCGTTCGCGGGCCAGGGCATGTGCTCCGGGTTCCGGGACGCCGCCAACCTGGCCTGGAAGCTCGACCTCGTCCTGGCCGGCCACGCGCCAGCGGAGCTGCTGGACACCTACGACGCCGAGCGGCGGGCGCACGTGCGGCACGCGGTGACGATGTCGGTCGAGCTCGGCAAGGTGGTGTGCGTGGTGAACCCGGCCGCGGCGGCCGACCGCGACCGCGCCATGCTGACCGCGCGCCGCCGGAACATCGACCCGCCGGCGCGGGAACGGACCGCGGTGAAGGCCCTCGTGACCGGGTTCCTGCGCCACGACGCCGCGGGGCGGCCGGCGCCGTACGCGGGCGACTCCACGCCGCAGGCCAGGGTGAGCCGCGGCGGGCGGACCGGGCTGTTCGACGAGATCGCCGGACTCGGCTTCGTGCTCATCAGCACGCTGGACTGCGCGGCCGTCCTGGACCGGTCGTGTCCGGACGCACTGGCGGCCTTGGGGGCGCGGCTCGTCCGCGTTCGCCCCGCCGGCACCCCGCCGAGTGACTTCGACGTCGTCGACGTCGACGGGTGCTACGGGCCGTACCTGGCCGGCATGGGGGCGGTCGCGGCCCTGGTGCGCCCCGACTTCTACCTCTTCGGTGTCGCCCGCGACGAGGCCGAAGTGGCCGACCTGGTCCGGGATGCCGCCCGGCAGCTCACCGCGCCGCCGGCACGAATTCCGGAGCCCGTACCGCCGGGTGGGCGGTGACGGTGCCGGCGAGAACTTCCCCGCGGAGCACGGCGGCGGCCAAGGCCAGGCTGTCCGGTGGCAGGCCGAGCCGGGCCGCGCCGGTCTTCGCGTGCTCGTACAGCAGGTAGTTCACCGGCGTGGCGCCCGCGTCACGCGCGACTCGCGCGACGACGCGCAGCTGGTGGTGCCAAGGCGCGTGGAGCCGGCTGTCGGCGAGCAGCGCCCCGGTCGCGGCCGCGACCGGATCCGCCGCGCGGGCGGCGAGCGCGACCCGCTGGTGCGGGCGCATCCGCCGGGTCCAGTGTTCCCACAGGGAAAACAGGAACGACGGGCGGGACTTGCCGTCCACGCCGCCGAGCAGGGACCACACGTGCAGCACCGCCGCCGGCAGCTCGGCGCCGGCGGCGGGTTCCCCGGCCCGGCACAGGTCCAGGGCGAGTTCGCTGGAAACGAGCGCCAGCTCTTCGGCGTGGCGGCGGTCGCGCGGGTCGGTGAACCTCGCGGTCGGTGGCGCGGCCACCCGTGGCACCACCTGCAAGCCGCGGAGTGCGGCCGAACTCCGGAACCGCCGGACGATTTCGCGGCGGTTCCAGGCGTCGGTGCGGATCCAGAGCAGGAAACCGTCGTCGAGCCGGTCGAAGAACCACGGCAGGCCGCGGATCAGGTCGAGTTCACCGCGCCACGCCGGCAGTTCTCCCGTGCCGGTTTTTTCACCGAGGTGCAGACAAAACCATTCGCCGGTCATGAACTCGACTCCCGAATCGGCTGTTCCGTGACCACCGATTTCTACCACCGGTTTCCGGCCGGGACGCAGGCCCGCCGGAAGTCTGGGCGGTTTTAGGGGGGCGGCCGGGGTCAGTCCTCGAGCCAGCCGTGGGCGAGGGCGAGCCGGACGAGCTCGTCGCGGATGCGGATGATCTGCGCGCCCGTGATGGCCGGGTCGGCGCCGAGCAGCACTTCGGTGATTTCCTGGCGGTATTCACCGGTCGGCAGCACGTCGCACAGGCCGTCGTCGGCGCCGGGCCCGGGGCCGGCCTGCCGCGCGGCCGGGGACTGCAGGATGCGGACGGCGGAGGCCTTCAGGCCCCGGTCGCCGTCCCCGACCTCGAATTCCAGGGTGGCCCCGGCGACCAGCAGGCGTTTGTCGGAACTGAGGTCGTTGACGTGGATGAAGACGTCGTCCCCGCCCGTTTCCGGCGACGCGAAACCGTATCCTCGAGTCTCGTCGAAACGCACGAGTACACCCTTGACCACGACCACTCCCACCAGTCGGTGAACCGGGAAACGCACCTATCCTAGGGTTTTGCCCGACGGCGGGTCCACCCGTGCGCGGAGGGTGGGAAAAGCGTCGCGGACAGGGGGATGACAAGGGGGGTCGGCCTTTCCGCCGTGAAGCTGGGGACACCCCGGGGGGCGGCTAGGGGGCACCGATTCCGGAACTCCGGCAAGACTGGGCGGGACGGCCGTCTCGCGGGAACGTGCCGTCCGAACGGTCCCGGCGCCACGCCGGAGTGCGGCGGCGAACCGCGCCGGGACGTCCCATTCGACCAAGGGGTGTCGGCGGCATGCTGCGTACCGAGTTGATCCGTCCTCTGCCTGACACGGTGCGGGCGCACGCGGACGAGTTCGGCGACAAGATCGCCTACGCCGACGGACGGCGCACCGTGGGCTACGCCGAACTGGAACTGCGCACGCGGCGGCTGGCCGGGCACCTGGCCGCACTCGGTGCCGGCCGCGGTGACCGGGTGGCGATCTACCTCGGCAACGGCGTGGAAGCCGTCGAAAGCTACTTCGCGATCACCCGCGCCGCCGCGATCGGCGTGCCGCTGAACCCGCGCTCGGCCGACGCCGAACTCGGCCACTTCCTCGCCGACAGCGGCGCCACCGTGGTGATCACCGATCCCGAGCGGCTCGACCAGGTCCGCCGGGTGCTGGCGGACCGGCCCGCCCGGGCGCTGCTCGTGACCGGCGACGGACCCGCCCCGGCGGGCACCCGCTCGTTCGCCAGGCTGTCCACAACGGACTCCCCGGTGCCGGCTCGTGACGATCTGGGGCTGGACGAGCCGGCGTGGATTCTTTACACGTCGGGGACGACGGGGTTGCCGAAGGGGGTTGTGTCGACGCAGCGGAGTTGTTTGTGGTCCGTGGCGGCGAGTTATGTGCCGGCGTTGGGCCTGTCGGCGGATGACCGGGTGCTGTGGCCCTTGCCGTTGTTCCATTCCTTGTCGCACGTGGTGTGCGTGCTGGGCGCGGTGTCGGTAGGGGCCTCGGTGCGGGTGCTGCCGGGGTTTTCGGCCGGTGACGTCGTCCGGGTGGCCGGGGAGTTCGATCCGACGGTGCTGGCGGGGGTGCCGACGGTGTACCAGGGCCTGGTGGATTCCGGCGACCGCGGTGTGCTGCCGTCGGTACGGGCCGGCTTGGTCGGTGGTGCGGTGCTGCCGGCGGGCCTGCGCCGGTCCTTCGAGGACGTGTTCGGCGTGCCGCTGGTGGATGCCTACGGCAGCACGGAGTCCTGCGGCGCGATCGCGGTGAACTGGCGGGGCGCCGGGCCGGCCGGGTCGTGCGGGCTGCCGGTCCCGGGCGTGGCGGTGCGGCTGGTCGGCGAAGGCGCGTCGGACGTGGCGGTCGGCGCGGAGGGGGAGGTGTGGCTCCGGGGCCCGAACGTGATGCTGGGGTACTGGAACCAGCCGGCGGCGACGGCCGAGGTCCTGGTGGACGGGTGGTTGCGCACGGGTGATCTGGCCCGGGCCGACGAGTCGGGTTTCCTGACGGTGACCGGCCGGGTGAAGGAATTGATCCTCCGCGGCGGGGAGAACGTGCACCCGGGGGAGATCGAAGAGGTCGTGCGGGGCGTCCCCGGGGTGGCCGACGTCGCGGCGGCGGGCCGGCCGCACGGGGTGCTCGGCGAGGTGCCGGTCGTCTACGTCGTACCGGGGGCCGACGACTTCGATCCGGCGGAGGTGCTGCGGGTCTGCCGGGATCGGCTGGCCTTCTTCAAGGTGCCGGTGGCGATCTACCAGATCGGTGCGGTGCCCAGGACCGCGTCGGGCAAGGTCAAGCGGCACGCGTTGCTCGACCTGCCCGCCCGCCTCCGGGCGATCGGCGACAGCCACCACGAGCACCTCTACCGCACCAGCTGGGTCCCGGCCGGACCGGTGGCGCGTCCCGCGGGCGAAACCTGGGCCATCGCGGGCCTCGACGTTCCCGGCCTGGCCGCCGGGCTGGAGGCGACCGGCGCCCGGGTGCACGCCTATGCCGACGTCGACGGCTTCGACCAGGCGCTGGACCACGGCGAACCGGCCCCGGCCGTCGTGGCCGTGCCGGCCGGCCTGACCACCCGGCTGCGGCAGTGGCTCGCCGACGCACGGCTGACCGGGATCCGCGTGGTCGTCGTTGACACCGGCGCGCGGGACCCGTTCGCCTACGCGCCGCTCTCGGAAGCGATGAGCGAGTACCCCGGCCGGCTTTCCGTTGTGGTCGCGGAGCCGGAGGAGGGCGGCGACGAGTGGGCCGCGGCGGTCCGCGATGCCGTCGCCGCCGGCGAACCCCGCACGCTCGTGCGCGCCGGCGCGGTGCTGGTGCCCCGGCTGGCCCGGGTGTCGACCTCCGGCGCCGAAGTCACCGGCGAGGTCGACACCTCCGGCACGGTGCTGGTCACCGGCGTCACCGACCCTGCCGCCGCGGCCGTCGCGCGGCACCTGGCCACCACCCGCGGCGCCCGCCACGTCCTGCTGCTGGACCCCGGTGCCCTCGAGGACGAGGCGGCGGTGCGGCTGGCGGCCGACCTGACCGAGGCGGGCGTGACCGCGACCCTGGTGGCCACCGACCCCGGCGACCGGACGGCGCTCGCGGCGCTGCTGGCCGGGCTGGACCGGCCCGTCACGGCCGTGGTGCACGTCCAGCCCGCCGCGCCGTTCGGCCGGGCCGTGGTGGACGCGGCCCGGAACCTCCACGAGCTGACGCTCGGCGCCGGGGTGTCGACCTTCCTGCTCGTGTCCCCGGTGGCGGGCCTGCTGGCCGACGGCGCACCCTCGGCCACCACGGCCTGCTTCGAGGCGCTGGCACACCATCGCCGGGCCCTCGGTCTGCCCGCCGTGGCGCTGTCCTGGGACATCGGGGAGCCAGGAACCGGCGGCGCGACCACGCTCTCCGTCGACGAAGGACTCGCGGTCTTCGAGGGTGCGCTCGCGGCCGGCCGGACTTCTCTTGTCGCGCTGCGCCTGAACCTCGCCGCGCAGGGCGAGGCGGAACAGCGTGCGGTGCCGAACCTCCTGCGTGAACTGCTCGGCCTGGCCGACGCGCCGGCGCCGTCCGCCGAAGCGACGGAAGAGTGGCGACGCCGGCTGGCCGGCACGGCGGACGGCGACCAGGTCGCCCTGCTCGCCGAGCTGGTGCGGGCCGAAACCGCGCACGTGGCCGGCTTGCCCGGCGGCCGCGCGGTCGCGGCGGAGCGCGCCTTCCGCGAGCTGGGCTTCACCTCGGTGAACGCGGTCGAACTGCGGAACCGGCTCAGCGCCGCGACCGGGCTCGCCCTGCCGGCCACGCTGGCCTTCGACCACCCGAACCCGAACGCCGTCGCCCGCTACCTGAAACGGGAACTGCTGGGCGGCACCGAGGCGCCGCCGGTTCCGGCTCCCTCCTTTGTAGACGAGCCGATCGCGATCGTCGGGATGGCGTGCCGCTTCCCGGGCGGGGTGGCGTCACCGGAGCAGTTGTGGGACCTGGTGGATGCGGGCCGGGACGCGATCGGGGAATTCCCGGATAACCGCGGCTGGGATTTGGACCGGTTGTTCGACCCGGATCCGGCTCGGGCGGGGACGTCGTATGTCCGGGAGGGTGGTTTCCTGGCGGATGCGGCGGGGTTCGATGCGGGGTTCTTCGGGATTTCCCCGCGGGAGGCGTTGGCGATGGATCCGCAGCAGCGGCTGTTGCTGGAAACGTCGTGGGAGACCTTCGAGAACGCGGGCATCGACCCGGCGACCCTGCGCGGCGGCGACGTCGGCGTGTTCGCCGGTGTGATGCACCACGACTACGGCCCCGGTACCGAGCCGGTGCCGCCGGACCTGGTGGGCTACATCGGCACCGGAACCGCCGGCAGTGTCGCGTCCGGCCGGGTGGCGTATGCACTGGGTTTCGTGGGTCCGGCGTTGACGGTGGACACGGCCTGTTCGTCGTCGCTGGTGGCGATTCACCTGGCGGCGCAGGCGTTGCGGCGTGGTGAGTGCTCCTTGGCATTGGCCGGTGGCGTGACGGTGATGGCGACACCAGTGTCGTTCGTGGAGTTCAGCCGCCAGCGCGGGTTGGCCGAGGACGGCCGGTGCAAGCCGTTCGCCGGGGGTGCGGACGGTACGGGCTGGGGCGAAGGCGCCGGGCTGATTTTGCTGGAACGGTTGTCGGTAGCGCTGGAACGCGGACATCGTGTGCTGGGTGTGGTGGCGGGTTCGGCGGTGAACCAGGATGGTGCTTCCAACGGCCTGACCGCGCCGAATGGCCCGTCGCAGCAGCGGGTGATCCAGGCGGCCCTGGCCAGTGCCGGTCTGTCCACTTCGGACGTCGATGCGGTCGAAGCGCACGGCACCGGCACCTCGTTGGGTGACCCGATCGAGGCGCAGGCGTTGTTGGCGACGTATGGGCAGGATCGTGAAGAGCCGTTGTGGCTGGGGTCGATCAAGTCGAACATCGGCCACACCCAAGGTGCCGCCGGGGTGGCCGGGGTGATCAAGATGGTCGAGGCGATGCAGCGCGGGGTGCTGCCGCAGACCTTGCACGTGGACGAGCCGACCCCGGCGGTGGACTGGTCGGCGGGCGAGGTGCGGTTGCTGACCGAGCAGCGGGAGTGGCCGAAGGCGGACCGGCCGCGCCGGGCCGGGGTGTCGTCGTTCGGGATCAGCGGGACCAACGCGCACGTGATCCTCGAACAGGCGCCGGACCACGCACCGGACCCGGCGGAACTCGCGGGCGTACCGGATCTGGTACCGCTCGTCGTCTCGGGCCGTGGCCCGGCCGCCCTGCGCGGCCAAGCGGCCCGCCTGGCGTCCTTTGTGGACAAAAGTGGCGACGCCCTCGCCGACGTCGGTGCGGCCTTGGTGACGAGCCGGGCGCTGCTGCCCGACCGGGCGGTGGTGCCGGCCGCCGACCGCGCCGAGGCGGTGGCCGGGCTGCGCGCGCTGGCCGGGGGCGCCGCGGCTGCCGGTGTCGTCTCGGGCAGCGCCGACGTGGAAGGCAAGCGCGTGTTCGTCTTCCCGGGTCAAGGCGCGCAGTGGGCCGGCATGGGACGCGACCTGCTGGCGGACTCCCCGGTTTTCGCCGAAGTGGTGGCGGAGTGCGAGAAGGCGTTGTCCCCGTGGGTCGACTGGTCGGTGACCGAGGTGCTCCGCGGGGCACCGGACGCGCCGGGCCTCGACCGGGTCGACGTGGTGCAGCCGGCCTCGTTCACCGTCATGGTGGCCCTGGCCGAGGTGTGGCGCTCCTGGGGCCTGGCGCCGGACGCCGTCGTCGGGCACTCCCAGGGCGAGATCGCGGCCGCCTGCGTGGCGGGCGCGCTTTCCCTGGCGGACGCGGCGAAGGTCGTCGCGTTGCGCAGCCAGGCCATCGCCGCGTCCCTGGCCGGCCGGGGCGGCATGCTGTCGCTCGCGCTGCCGGTGGAACAGGCCACCGAGCGGCTGGCACCGTGGGCCGGGCGGGTGGAGGTCGCCGCGGTCAACGGGCCGGTGTCCGTGGTCGTCGCGGGCGACCCCGACGCGCTCGCCGCGATCCGGGCCGCCTGCGAGGCCGACGGGGGGCGGGCCCGGATGATCCCGGTGGACTACGCCTCCCACACCCACCACGTCGAAGCCCTGCACGACCGGCTGCGGGAGACACTGGCCGACGTCCGGCCCGGCCCGGCCGAGGTCCCGATGTGGTCGACGGTCACCCAGGAGTGGCTGGCCGGTCCCGAACTGGACGCCGGGTACTGGTACCGCAACCTCCGGCACCCGGTCGGCTTCGCGGCCGCGATCGAGGCGCTGCTGGACCGGGGCCACCGCGTGTTCACCGAAGTGAGCCCGCACCCGGTGCTGACCACCGCCATCCAGGACGTCCTCGACACCCGGGACGAGGGCCCCACGGTGGTGACCGGCACGCTGCGGCGCGACGACGGCGGGCTGCGCCGGCTCCTGACGAGCGCGGCGGAGCTGTTCGTGCGCGGGGTGGGGGTGGACTGGCGGGGCCGGTTCGCCGGCCGCGACGGGCGGCACGTCCCGCTGCCGACCTACGCGTTCCAGCGGGAGCACTTCTGGCTCCACCGCACACCCGCCACGGGTGACGTCTCGGGCGCCGGGCTGGTGTCCGCGGAGCACCCGATCCTGGGGGCCGCGACGAGCTTGGCCGCCGGCGAAGGCGTGCTGTTCACCGGCCGGTTGTCCACGCGGACGCACCCGTGGCTGGCCGACCACGCGGTGTCGGGCGTGACCCTCGTGCCCGGGACCGTCTTCGTCGAGCTGGCGATCCGCGGCGGCGACGAAACCGGGTGCCCGGTCGTCGACGAGCTGGTCATCGAGACGCCGCTGGTGCTGTCCGGCTCGGACGCCGTCCGGATCCAGCTCCAGCTCGACCCGCCGTCGGCGGACGGCCGCCGCCGGTTCGGCGTCTACTCCGCGCCCGCCGAAGCCGGCACCGATCCCTCGTGGGTCCGGCACGCGAGCGGCACCCTGGCACCGGACGCCGGGACGCCGTCGCCCGATCCCGCCGCCTGGCCGCCGCCCGGCGCGGTGGCGGCCGACGTCGACGGCTTCTACCCGCGGCAGTTCGCCCAGGGCTACGAGTACGGCCCGGTGTTCCAGGGCCTGCAGCGGGTGTGGACCCGCGGCCGGGAGGTGTTCGCCGAGGTCGCGCTGCCCGGCGACGGCGACGGTGGCGCCGGGTTCGGGCTGCACCCGGCCCTGCTCGACGCCGCGCTCCACGCGAGCACCTTCTGCCACGACCAGCCGGCCGAGTCCGGGCGGACGCCGCTGCCGTTCGCCTGGACCGGCGTGGCCCTGCACGCGTCCGGCGCTTCGGCCCTGCGGGTGCGGGCGGTGCCGATCGGCGCCGACGGCGTTTCCCTCGACGTGACCGACCCGGCCGGCGCACCGGTGGCGTCGATCGCCTCCCTGGTGCTGCGGCCCGTGGACACCGACCGCCTGGCGCACCGCGACCCGGTGCCGGACTCGCTGCTGCGTGTCGAGTGGACCGCGGCGCCCGTGGCGCCGGTCGCCGAGCCGGTGCCGATGACCGTGGCCGAGGTGCCGGCCGGGAGCGACGTCCGGGCGGCGCTCGAACACACGCTGGCGACGGTGCAGCGCTGGCTGGCCGACGAGCGGGCCGGCGACGACCAGCTCGTCGTCCTGACCCGGCACGCCGTGGCGGCCGGCGATCCGGGCGTCTTCGTCGACCCCGCGGCCGCCGCGGTGTGGGGACTGGTGCGGTCGGCCCAGTCGGAGAACCCGGGCCGGATCGTGCTGGTGGACGTGGACGACCTCGCGGCGTCGCGGGAGCTGGTCACCGCGGTGGTGGCCTCGGGCGAGCCGCAGGCGGCCGTCCGGGGCGGCACCGTGCTGCTGCCGCGGCTGGTCCGGGCGCTCGGCCCGGAACCGGTCGGCTCGGCCCCGTGGCGGCTGGAGAGCGGCGAAGGGCGCACCCTGGCGGACCTGCGGCCGGTGCCGTGCCCCGAAGCGCTGCGGCCCCTGGAAGACGGCGAACTCCGGGTCGAGGTGCGCGCGGCGGGCGTCAACTTCCGCGATGTGCTGGTGTCGCTGGGCATGGTGCCCGGTCAGGAAGGGATCGGCGGCGAGTTCGCCGGGGTCGTGACCGAGCTCGGCCCGGGGGTTTCCGGGCTGCGCGAAGGCTCCCGCGTGATGGGCGTGCTCGGCGGGGCGTTCGGCGGCTTCGGCCCGGTGGTGGTCGTGGACGCGCGGCTGGTCACCGAGGTGCCGTCCGGCTGGTCGTTCGAGGTGGCCGCATCGGTGCCGGTCGCGTTCCTGACCGCCCTGTACGGGCTGCGCGACCTGGGTGACGTCGGAGCCGGCGACCGCGTGCTGGTGCACGCGGCCGCGGGCGGGGTCGGGCTGGCGGCGGTGCGCCTGGCCCGCTGTTTCGGGGCGGAGGTGTTCGGCACCGCGAGCCCGGCCAAGTGGGACGTCCTGCGCGGCGAGGGCCTGGACGACGAGCACCTGGCCAGTTCGCGATCGCTGGCGTTCGCCGACCGGTTCGCCGGGGTCGACGTGGTGCTGAACTCGCTGTCGGGGGAGTTCGTCGACGCCTCGCTCGGCCTGCTGTCGCCCGGCGGCCGGTTCCTGGAGCTGGGCAAGACCGACATCCGCGACGCCGAAGTCGTCGCCGTCGCCCATCCGGGGGTGCACTACGAAGCCTACGACCTGGGCCGCACGGCGGGCCCCGACCGGATCCAGGAGATGCTGCGCGAGCTGGTGGCGCTGTTCGAAGCGGGCCGGCTGACCCCGCTGCCGGTGACGCGGTGGGACATCCGGCAGGCGCCCGAGGCGTTCCGGTTCATGAGCCAGGCCCGGCACGTGGGCAAGGTGGTCCTGCGCCTGCCGCGGCGGCTGGACCCGGACGGCACGGTGCTGATCACCGGCGGCACCGGCACCCTGGGCGGGCTGCTGGCCCGGCACCTGGCCGCCGAGCACGGCGTGCGGCACCTGCTGCTGCTCAGCCGCCGCGGTCCCGACGCCCCCGGCGCGGCCGACCTGGTGCGCGAGCTGGGGGCCGGCGTGCGGGTGGTGGCCTGCGACGTCGCCGACCGGGACGCGCTGGCCGCGGTCCTCGCCGACGTCCCGGCCGAGCACCCGCTGACCGCCGTGGTCCACACCGCCGGCGCACTCGACGACGGGGTGCTCACCGCACTGACCCCGCAGCGGCTCGACACGGTGCTGCGCCCGAAGGCCGACGCGGCGGTACACCTGCACGAGCTGACCCGGGACCTCGACCTGGCCGCGTTCGTGCTGTTCTCTTCCGGCGCGGGTGTGCTGGGCAATCCGGGTCAGGGCAACTACGCCGCGGCCAACGCCTTCCTCGACGCGGCGGCCCAGCGGTGGAACGCCACCGGGGCTCCCACGACGTCGCTCGCCTGGGGCTACTGGGCCCAGGTCAGCGGCCTCACCGGCCACCTGGGCCGCGCGGACCTGCAGCGGCACCGGCGAAGCGGGGTCACCGGCCTGTCGTCGGCCGAAGGGCTCGCCCTGTTCGACGCCGCCCTCCGGTCGCCCGAAGCGGCGCTCGTGCCGGTGAAGCTCGACCTGGCGAGCCTGCGCGGGAACACCGACCCCGCCGCGGTGTCCCCGCTGCTGCGGGGCCTGGTGCGGCCGGGGCGGCGCGTCGCGGCGACCGGTGCCGCCGCCGGTGGCGGGCTGGCGGACCGGGTGCGCGGCTTGGCGGAACCGGAGCAGAAGCGCCTGCTCGTCGAGCTCGTGCGGGCTGAAGCCGCCGCCGTCCTCGGCCACGCGACGCCGGCGGCGATCGGCACCACCCAGGCGTTCAAGGAAGCCGGGTTCGACTCGCTGACCGCGGTGGAACTGCGCAACCGCGTCAGCACGGCCACGGGCCTGCGGCTGCCGGCCACCGTCGTCTTCGACCACCCCACCCCGGACGCGCTCGCCCGCCGGGTCCGGACCGAACTCCTCGGCACCGCGGACCCGGTGGCCGCCCCGGCGACCGCCGCCGCCGTGACCGGCGACCCGATCGCCGTCATCGGGATGGCGTGCCGGTTCCCCGGCGGGGTGGCCTCCCCGGCCGGGCTGTGGGACCTGGTCGCCGCCGGCCGCGACGCGGTCGGGCCGTTCCCGGACGATCGCGGCTGGGACCTCGACGGCCTGTTCGACCCCGATCCGGACCGGGCGGGCAAGTCCTACGTCCGGGCCGGCGGTTTCCTCGACGACGCGGCGGGCTTCGACGCGGGCTTCTTCGGCATCAGCCCCCGCGAGGCGCTGGCCATGGACCCGCAGCAGCGCCTGGTCCTGGAGACGTCCTGGGAGACGCTGGAGAACGCGGGCATCGACCCGGCTTCCCTGCACGGGCAGAACATCGGCGTGTTCACCGGCGTGATCAACCACGACTACGCCGTGCGGATCCACCTGGCCCCCGGCGACCTCGAGGGCTACCGGCTGACCGGGACGTCGGCCAGCGTTGCTTCGGGCCGGGTCGCGTATTCCCTCGGCTTCGAGGGTCCGGCGCTGACGGTGGACACCGCGTGTTCGTCGTCGCTGGTGGCGATCCACCTGGCGGCCCAGGCGCTGCGCCGCGGCGAGTGTTCGATGGCGCTCGCGGGCGGAGCGTCGATGATGGCCCTGCCCGGGCCGTTCGTGGAGTTCAGCAGGCAGCGCGGGCTGGCCGGCGACGGCCGGTGCAAGCCGTTCGCCGGTGGCGCCGACGGCACCGGCTGGGGCGAAGGCGTCGGGCTCGTGCTGCTGGAGCCGTTGTCGGTGGCCCGGGAACGGGGGCACCGCGTGCTGGCGGTGGTGGCGGGCTCCGCGGTGAACCAGGACGGGGCGTCCAACGGGCTGACGGCGCCGAACGGCCCGTCGCAGCAGCGGGTGATCCGGGCGGCGCTGGCGAGTGCCGGACTGTCCACTTCGGACGTCGACGCGGTCGAGGCCCACGGCACCGGCACGGTGCTCGGCGATCCGATCGAAGCGCAGGCGCTGCTCGCGACCTACGGGCAGGACCGCGAAGAACCGTTGTGGCTCGGTTCGGTCAAGTCGAACATCGGGCACACCCAGGGCGCGGCCGGGATCGCCGGGGTGATCAAGATGATCGAGGCGATCCGCCGGGGCGTGCTGCCGCGCACGCTGCACGTCGACGAGCCGACGCCGAAGGTGGACTGGTCGGCCGGTGCGGTGCGGCTGCTGACCGAGCAGCGCGAGTGGCCGGCGGTGGACCGGCCGCGGCGGGCGGGGGTGTCGTCGTTCGGCATCAGCGGGACGAACGCCCACGTCATCCTGGAACAGGCCCCCGAACCCGCGCCGCGCGCCGACGACGGGCCGGAGCCGTTCGACGGCGGGATCGTGCCGCTGGTGCTGTCCGGCCGCGGCCCGGCCGGCCTGCACGCACAGGCGGCCCGGCTGGCGTCCTTTGTGGACGATGACGACGTGGCCCTGCCGGAGGTGGGGGCGGCGCTGGTGACGAGCCGGGCGCTGCTGCCCGACCGCGCGGTGGTGCTGGCCGCCGACCGCGCCGAAGCACTGGCGGGCCTGCACGACCTGACCGGTGCGGTCTCGGGGGTGGCGGACGTCGAGGGCAAGCAGGTGTTCGTGTTCCCGGGTCAAGGGGCGCAGTGGGTCGGGATGGGGCGTGAGTTGCTCGCCGCCTCGCCGGTGTTCGCCGGAGTGGTGGCGGAGTGCGAGGAAGCGTTGTCGCCGTGGGTGGATTGGTCGGTGACGGAGGTCCTGCGGGACGGTCTCGGTCTGGACCGGGTGGATGTGGTGCAGCCGGCTTCGTTCACGGTGATGGTGGCGCTGGCCGCGGTGTGGCGGTCGTACGGGGTGATCCCGGACGCCGTGCTCGGCCATTCCCAGGGGGAGATCGCTGCGGCCTGTGTGGCGGGTGCGTTGTCGCTGGCCGATGCGGCGATGGTGGTGGCGTTGCGGAGCCAGGCCATCGCGGCGTCGCTGGCCGGGCGCGGCGGAATGCTGTCGTTGAGCTTGCCGGTGGACCAGGCCGGTGCACGCGTGCGGGCGTGGGACGGCCGCGTGGAAGTGGCGGCCGTCAACGGCCCGGCCTCGGTGGTGGTGGCCGGCGATCCCGGCGCACTGGCCGAGGTGCGGGCCGCGTGCGAGAAGGACGGGGTGCGGGCCCGGATGATCCCGGTGGACTACGCCTCCCACACCCGTCACGTCGAAGTACTGCGAGAGCAGCTGTCGCGGACCCTGGCTGCGATCCGGCCGGGGCCCGCGCAGGTGCCGATGTGGTCGACGGTCACCCAGGAATGGCTCGAAGGATCGGAGCTGGACGCGGAGTACTGGTACCGCAATCTGCGTCACCAGGTCGGGTTCGGTCCGGCGGTCGAGACACTGGTGGCCCAAGGACACCGGGCGTTCGTCGAGGTGAGCCCGCATCCGGTGCTCACCACCGCGGTGCAGGAGGTCTTGGACGGTCACGACGTGGCCGCGGTGGTCACCGGAACCCTGCGCCGCGACGACGGTGGGCTGCGGCGATTGCTGACCAGTCTGGCCGAGGTGCACGTCCGGGGGATCCCGGTCACCTGGACCACCGGGCGGGGCAAGCACGTGGACCTGCCCACCTACGCCTTCCAGCACCAGCGCTACTGGCTCGACATCCCCGACCCGGCCGGCGACGTTTCCACCGCGGGCCTGAGCTCCCCGGCCCACCCGCTGCTGGGTGCGGCTCTGCCGTTGGCCGACGGCGACGGCGTGCTGCTCACCGGCCGCATCTCGACGCGGTCGCACCCGTGGCTGGCCGGGCACGCCGTCTCCGGTGCCGTCCTGCTGCCCGGGACGGCGTTCCTCGAACTGGCCGTCCGCGCCGGCGACGAAGTGGGCTGCCCGGTCGTCGAAGAACTCGTCGTCGAGACGCCGCTGGTCCTGCCGGCCGACGGGGCGCTGCGGCTGCAGGTCGTGGTCGACGACGCCGATGCGGCCGGGCGCCGGGCGGTCCGCGTCCACAGCCGCGACGACGCCGACGACAGCGGACGGTGGACGCGGCACGCCGCGGGCACGCTGACCGCCGTCGCGCCGGCCGCGGCCTTCGACCTGACGCAGTGGCCGCCGCCGGACGCCGAGCGCGCCGACCTCACCGGCTTCTACGACACCCTGGCCGGCACCGGCCTCGAGTACGGCGAGGTCTTCCGGGGCCTGCGGCAGGTCTGGACCCGCGGCGACGAGGTCTTCGCCGAGGTCGCGCTGCCCGGCGGCACCTCCGACGCGGCCGCGTTCGGGCTGCACCCGGCTCTGCTCGACGCCGCCCTGCACAGCACCAGCTTCGCCGCCTCCGCCGGCCCGGCGAACGGGCAGACCCTGCTGCCGTTCTCGTGGACCGGCGTGACGCTGCACGCCGCGGGTGCGTCGGCGCTGCGGGTGCACGCCACGCGAACCGCCGCCGACCGCGTTTCGCTGCTCGTGGCCGACCGCGCCGGAACGCCGGTCGCGACCGTCTCTTCGCTGACGCTGCGCCCGGCCGGACCGATCGGGTCCGGCGCCGCACTGACCGGTGGCGCCCTGTTCCGGACCGACTGGGTCCCGGCGGCGCTGCCCGCCGTCACCGACCCGCCACAGTGGACAGTCCTGGACGTGCCGCCCGGCGCCGGCCTGCGCGCCGCGGTGGGGCACGTCCTGACCGAGGTGCAGAAGTGGCTCGACGCCCCGGAAACCGGCACCCGGCTCGTCGTGGTGACCGAAGGTGCGGTCGCGGCCCGCGACGGCGAACTCGTCCGCGACCCGGTGGCGGGCGGGGTGTGGGGGCTGGTGCGGTCGGTGCAGTCGGAGCACCCGGGCCGGCTCGTGCTGGCCGATGTGGACGGTCCGGAAGCCCGGGCGGCGCTGCCGGCGGTGGTCGCTTCCGGGGAGCCGCAGGCGGCGATCCGCGGCGGCACCGTGCTGCTGCCGCGGCTGGCCCGCGTCCCCGCCGACGCGGAACCGGCGCTGCCGCGCGATCCGGCGTGGCGGCTGGAGAGCACGGGCGACGGCACCCTGGAAAGCCTGCGGCCGGTGCCCAGCCCCGAGGGGCTGCGGCCCCTGGAAGACGGTGAAATCCGGGTCGAGGTGCGCGCGGCGGGGGTCAACTTCCGCGATGTGCTGGTGTCGCTGGGCATGGTGCCCGGCCAGGAGGGACTCGGCGGCGAGTTCGCCGGGATCGTGACGGAAACCGGGCCCGGGGTTTCCGGGCTGCGCGCGGGAACCCGCGTGATGGGCATCCTCGACGGCGCGGCCGGAGGGTTCGGCCCCGTGGTGGTGACCGACGAGCGGTTGGTCACCGAGATGCCGTCCGGCTGGTCGTTCGAAGTGGCCGCGTCGGTGCCGATCGCGTTCCTGACTGCCCTGTACGGGCTGCGGGACCTGGGCGGCGTCGGAGCCGGCGACCGCGTGCTGGTGCACGCCGCCACCGGCGGGGTGGGGCTGGCGGCGGTGCGGCTGGCCCGGTCCTTCGGGGCGGAGGTGTTCGGCACCGCGAGCCCGGCCAAGCAGGACGTGCTGCGGGCGGAAGGCCTGGCCGAGTCGCACATCGCCAGTTCACGGACGGCCGAGTTCGCCGGCCGGTTCGGTGCGGTCGACGTCGTGCTGAACTCGCTGACCGGCGAACTCGCCGACGCCTCGCTCGGCCTGCTGGCGCCCGGTGGCCGGTTCCTGGAGCTGGGCAAGACCGACGTCCGCGACGCCGCGGCCGTCGCGGCGGCGCACCCCGGAGTCCGCTACCAGGCCTACGACCTGGGCCGGTCGGCGGGACCGGACCGGATCCAGGAGATGCTGCGCGAACTGGTGACGCTGTTCGAGACCGGGCAGCTGACCCCGCTGCCGGTCACCGTGCGGGACATCCGGCGGGCGCCGGAGGCGCTGCGCTTCATGAGCCAGGCCCGGCACGTCGGCAAGGTCGTGCTGCGCCTGCCGCGGCGGCTGGACCCGGACGGCACGGTGCTGATCACCGGCGGCACCGGCACCCTGGGCGGGTTGCTGGCCTGGCACCTGGCCGCCCGGCACCGGGTGCGGCACCTCGTCCTGCTCAGCCGCGGCGGTCCCGCGACCGCGGAAGCACAGCACCTCGTGGGACAGCTGACCGAACTGGGCGCGCAGGTGGACGTGGTCGCGTGCGACGCGGCCGACCGGGACGCGGTGGCCGCGGTTCTCGCCGGGATCCCGGCCGGGCACCCGCTGACCGCCGTGGTCCACGCGGCCGGGGCGCTCGACGACGGCGTGGTGTCCGCGCTGACCCCGCAGCGGCTCGACACCGTGCTGCGCCCGAAGGCCGACGCGGCGCTGGTCCTGCACGAGCTGACCCGCGACCTCGACCTGGCCGCGTTCGTGCTGTTCTCCTCCGGCGCCGGCGTACTGGGCAATCCGGGTCAGGGCAACTACGCCGCGGCCAACGCCTTCCTCGACGCGGCGGCCCAGCGGTGGAACGCCACCGGCGGCCCCGCGACGGCGCTGGCCTGGGGCTACTGGGCCCGGACCAGCTCGCTCACCCGGCACCTCGGTGACACCGACCGCGGCCGGATCGGCCGGGCCGGGGTGCGGCCGCTGTCCACCGACGCCGGCATGGCGCTGTTCGACGCCGCACTGGCGAGCGCCGAGGCGGCCCTGGTCCCGATGGACCTCGACCCGGCGGCGGTGCGCGCGGCGGACGAGCCGGTGCCGTCGATCCTGCGCGGGCTCGTCCGCCCGGTACGCCCGGCCGCCGAGGCCGCCGCGGCATCGGCGCCGGGGGAGTCCTGGGCGCAGCGCCTCGACGGCGCCACCGCGACCGAACAGGAAAGCGCACTCGTCGACCTGGTGCTCGGCGGTGTCGCCGCGGTGCTGGGCCATGCGAACGCGGCCGAGCTGGACGCGGATTCGGCGTTCAAGGAGCTCGGGTTCGACTCGCTGACCGCGGTCGAACTGCGCAACCGGCTGAGCCGGGCGACCGGGCTGCGCCTGCCCGCGACGGTGGTCTTCGACTACCCGAAGCCCGTGGTGCTGGCCCGGCACCTGCGGGACGGGCTGTTCCCCGGCGGCCGCGACGAGCCGGCCGGCGAGCCGCGGGAGGACGAGCTCCGCCGGGTGCTGGCCGCGACCCCGCTGAGCCGGTTCCGGGACGCCGGGGTGCTGGAGGCACTGCTCCGGCTCGCCGGCCCGGACGGCACGGAAGAGGCCGGGCCGGCGGAGGACGAGTTCGACGCGATGGACGCGGCCGACCTCGTGCACCAGGCGCGGCGCAGCGCCGGGCTGTGAACCCGGCGAGCCCCGGACCAGACGCGGAGTACGGAGAAGCGAAATGCCCACGTCCCACGAAGAACTCGTCGAAGCCCTGCGTACCTCCCTCAAGGAGAACGAACGGCTCCGCAAGCGCGCCACCGGGCAGCCGGGGCCGGACGAGCCGATCGCCGTCGTCGGCACGGCGTGCCGGTTCCCCGGCGGGGTCGCGTCGGCGGCCCAGCTGTGGGACCTGGTCGACGGCGGCACCGACGCCATCGGCCCGTTCCCGGACGACCGCGGCTGGGACGTGGAGCGGCTGTTCGACCCGGACCCCGGGAAGCCGGGCAAGTCCTACGTCCGCGAAGGCGGTTTCCTCGGCGGCGCCGCGGACTTCGACCCCGCGTTCTTCGGCATCAGTCCCCGCGAGGCGCTGGCGATGGACCCGCAGCAGCGGGTGCTGCTCGAGGTCGCCTGGGAAACCTTCGAGGACGCCGGTCTCGATCCCGCCGCCTTCGCGGGCCACGCGGTGGGCTGCTACGCCGGTGTCATCAACCAGGAGTACGCCGTCAGCACCCGCGCCGGGGTCGAGGAGCTCGACGGGTACCGGCTGACCGGCAACGCGGGCAGCGTGGCATCGGGCCGGGTGGCGTATTCGCTCGGGTTCGAAGGGCCGGCGGTGACGGTGGACACGGCGTGTTCGTCGTCGCTGGTGGCGATCCACCTGGCGGCGCAGGCGTTGCGGCGGGGTGAGTGTTCGCTGGCGCTGGCCGGCGGGGTGACGGTGATGGCGACGCCGAGCCTGTTCGTGGACTTCTCGCGGCAGCAGGGCCTGGCGCCCGATGCCCGGTGCAAGGCGTTCGGGCGGGGCGCGGACGGCACGAGCTTCAGCGAAGGCGCCGGTCTGGTGTTGCTGGAGCGGTTGTCGGTGGCCCGGGAACGCGGACATCGCGTCCTGGCCGTCGTACGGGGTTCGGCGGTCAACCAGGATGGTGCCTCCAACGGCCTGACCGCGCCGAACGGTCCGTCGCAACAGCGAGTCATCCGGGCCGCGCTGGCGAGCGCCGGACTGTCCACTTCGGACGTCGATGCGGTGGAGGCGCACGGCACGGGGACGTCTCTGGGTGATCCGATCGAGGCGCAAGCTCTGCTGGCCACCTACGGACAGGACCGGGACGAGCCGTTGTGGCTCGGTTCGGTGAAGTCGAACATCGGCCACACCCAGGGCGCCGCTGGTGTCGCCGGGGTGATCAAGATGGTCGAGGCGATGCGCCGGGGCGTGCTGCCGCGGACGCTGCACGCCGAAGCGCCGACACCGGCGGTGGACTGGTCGGCGGGCGACGTACGGCTGCTGACCGAGCAGCGCGAGTGGCCGGCGCTCGACCGGCCGCGGCGGGCCGGGGTGTCGTCGTTCGGCATCAGCGGCACCAACGCCCACCTGATCCTCGAACAGGCGCCCCCACCGGAGGCCGCCGAGGCCGCCGGGCCCGCGCTGTTCCCCGGCGACGTCGTGCCGTGGGTCCTCTCGGCGCGCACCGCGCCCGCACTGGCCGCCCACGCCGAGCGCCTCGCGACGGCCGCCGGCACCGACGTCACGGGCACGGCCGCCACGCTGGCCGCCCGGACGGCGATGACCCACCGGGCGGTCGTGCTGGCGACCGGCGCGGACGCGGGAACCGCCGGGCTGCGGGCCGTGGCCGCGGGCGAAGCGGCCCCCACCGTCGTGCGCGGGACGGCCCTGCCGGGCCGGACGGCGCTCGTCTTCCCCGGCCAGGGCGCGCAGTGGGCGGGCGTGGGCCGGTCGTGGCCGGAGACGTCGGTGTTCGCCCGGACCCTGGACGCCGTGGTGGCCGAACTGGACTGCCCCGGCCTCGCGGAAGTGCTGCGCACCGACGCCGCCGCCCTCGACGAGACCGGTTACACCCAGCCGGCCCTGTTCGCCGTCGAAGTGGCGCTGTGGGAACTGCTGTCCGCGGCGGGTGTCCGGCCGGACTACGTCCTGGGCCACTCGATCGGGGAAATCACCGCCGCGTACGTGGCCGGGGTGCTCGATCGGCCGTCGGCCGCGAAGCTGGTTTCCGCCCGGGCGCGCCTGATGCAGGCGCTCCCGCCGGGCGGCGGGATGGCGGCCGTGGCCGCGCCGGACGGCCGGGACGCGGCCGGCCGGCTGGCGCCGCTGCTGGCGGGCACCGGCGTGGTCGTGTCGGCGGTCAACAGCCCGGGTTCGGCGGTGCTGTCGGGGGAGACCGCCGCCGTCGACGCGCTGGCCGCCGACCTGGGCGCCCAGGGGTGGCGGGTGAACCGGCTGCGGGTCAGCCACGCGTTCCACTCGCCGCTGATGGAGCCGATGCTGGCCGACTTCGAGCGCGTCGCGGCCGGGCTGACCTACCGCAGGCCGCGGATCCCGCTGGTGTCCACGGTGACCGGGCGGCCGATCGCGCCGGACGCCGGCTACTGGGTGCGGCAGGTGCGCGAAAGCGTCCGCTTCGACCAGGGTGTGCGGTTCACGCTGGACCAGGGTGTGCGGAACTTCCTCGAAGTGGGCCCGCACAGCGCGCTGGCCATGGCGATCACCGAAACGGCGCAGGCGGCCGACGTGCCGGTGGCGGTCGCCGGCACCATGCGCCGCGACGACGACCGCCCGGAGCGGGTGCTCGCCGGTCTCGCCGCGGCGTTCACCACCGGGCTGGCGGTGGACTGGCCCGCGGTGCTGGGCCACCCGGCCGCGCGGGTGCCGCTGCCGGCCTACCCCTTCGAGCACGAGCGGTTCTGGTTCGCCTCCGCGACGGCCGTGGACGCGGCCGCACTGGGACAGCGGTCCGCCGCCCACCCCGTCCTCGGCGCGCTGGTCGACCTGACCCCGGACGCCGGGGTCGTGCTGACCGGCCGCGTCGGGACCGGGCTGCAGCCGTGGTGGTCCGGGCACGCCGTGTTCGGCACGGTCGTGGTGCCCGGCACGGCGATCGCGGAGTGGGTGTGGCACGCCGGCGCGCAGGTGGACTGCCCGGAAATCGTGGAACTGCTGCTGGAGTCCCCGCTGGTGCTGGCCGGCCGGGCGGCCCGCCGGGTGCAGGTGCGCGTCGCCGCCCCCGGCGAGGACGGGACCCGGGCGGTGACCGTGCACTCGTGCGCCGACGGGCCGGACGAGGAGTGGGTGTGCCACGCGACCGCGGTGGCCGGCCCGGCCTCGGGCGATCCGGGCGAGCCGCTGACGGACTGGCTTCCCGAAGGCGCCCAGCCCCTCGACGTGACGGGGGCGTACGACGCGCTCGAGGAGGCGGGATTCGGCTACGGGCCCGGGTTCCGCGGGCTGCGGCGCGCCTGGCGGCTCGGCGACGACCGCTACGCCGAGGTCGAACTCCCCGAAGCCGGCGCCGGTGCCCTGATCGAGCCGGCGGTGCTGGACGCGGCCATGCACGTGGGGGCCGTCGAAGCCGACGGCGTCGCCGCGATGCCGTTCGAATGGCGGGGCGCCCGGCTGTACGCGACCGGGGCGACCGCGCTGCGGGTCCGGTGGCGCCCGCTCGGCCCGCACGCGTTCCGGGTGGACGTCGCCGACACCACCGGCGCGCCGGTGGCCGCGATCGACAGCGTCACCACCCGGCCGGTCACCGGCGGCGACGTCCGCCGCCGGTCCGGCGGCCTCCTCTTCGTGGGCTGGTCACCGGCCCCCGCGCGCCCCGAGCGGGACGACCGGCCGGCCGCCGACGTCCACTGGGTGACCGGCGACGACCCGGAAACGGTGGTCGCCGAGACCGTCGAGGCGCTCCAGCGGTGGCTCGCCGCCGACGGCGAACACCCGCTGGTGGTGGCCACCGCCCACGCCGTCGCGGCGGCCCCCGGCGACATCGTCGACCTGGCCCAGGCGCCGGTGTGGGGCCTGGTGCGGACCGCGCAGAACGAACACCCCGGCCGGTTCGTCCTGGCCGACGTCGACGACGACCCCGCGTCGCGGGCCGCGGTGGCCGAGGCCGCCGGGCCGGGCGCGAGCCAGGTCGCGATCCGGGCCGGCCGGGCCCTGGTGCCCCGGCTGGTGCGGCGCGACCCCGGCGAGCCGCTGACGCCGCCGCCAGGCCCGTGGCGGCTGGCCTCCCGCGGCACCGGCAGCGTGTCGGACCTGGTCCTGCAGCCGTGGCCCGACGGCAACCGGCCACTGGAACCCGGCGAGGTCCGGATCGCGGTCCGGGCGGCGGGCGTCAACTTCCGGGACGTCGTCACCGCGCTCGGCATGGTCGCCGACGAGCGGCCCCTCGGGGGTGAAGGCGCCGGTGTCGTGCTCGAAGCGGGACCGGGCGTGACCGGCCTCGCGGCCGGGGACCGCGTGTTCGGCCTGCTGCCGGCCGCGGGACCGGTCGTGGTGGCCGACCGGCGGTCGGTGGCGCCCGTTCCCGCCGGCTGGTCGTTCGCCCAGGCGGCCACGGTCCCCATCGTGTTCCTGACCGCCTGGTACGGGCTGCGCGAGCTGGCCGGCCTGCGGGCCGGGGAGACGGTGCTGGTGCACGCGGGCGCGGGCGGCGTGGGGATGGCGGCGATCCAGCTCGCCCGGCTCTGGGGCGCGAAGGTGCTGGCCACGGCGAGCCCGGCGAAGTGGCCGGTGCTGGCCGCGCTGGGGATCGACGCGGACCGCATCGCGTCCTCGCGGACCACCGAGTTCGCCGAGGTGTTCGCCGGCGCCGGGGTCGACGTCGTGCTCAATTCGCTCGCCGGGGCGCAGGCGGACGCGTCCCTGCGGCTGGTGAAGCCGGGCGGCCGGTTCCTCGAGATGGGCAAGACCGACGTCCGGGACCCGGCCGACCACCCCGGGCTGCACTACCGGGCGTTCGACCTGATGGACGCCGGCCTCGACACCATCGCGCAGATGCTCGGGCAGCTGGGTGCGCTGTTCGCCCGCGGCGACCTGCGGCCGCTGCCGGTGACCGCGTGGGACATCCGGCGTGCTGGGGATGCGTACCGGTACCTGAGCCAGGCGAAGCACACCGGGAAGGTCGTCCTGACCCTCCCGGAGGCCGTCGGCGGTGACGGAACGGTCCTCGTCACCGGCGGGACCGGCGCGCTCGGCGCCCTCGTCGCCCGCCACCTGGTCACCCGGCACGGCGTGCGCCGGTTGCTGCTGCTCAGCCGCCGCGGCCCCGACGCGGACGGAGCGCCGGCCCTGCAACGGGAACTCGCCGGGCTGGGCGCCGAGGTGACCGTTTCGGCGTGCGACGTCACCGACCTCGACGCGCTGCGCGAGGTCGTCCGGGGGCACCGGCTGAAGGCCGTCGTGCACACCGCGGGGGTGCTCGCGGACGCGCCGGTCGACGCGATCCGGCCGGACCAGGTGCACGCCGTGCTGGCGCCGAAGGTCCTGGGCGCCTGGAACCTGCACGTGCTCACCCGGGAAGCCGACCTGGCCGCGTTCGTGCTCTTCTCGTCGCTGGCCGGGGTCGTCGGCAGTCCCGGCCAGGGTGGGTACGCCGCCGCGAACGCCTACCTCGACGGGCTCGCCGAGTACCGCACGCGCCACGGCCTGCCCGCGGTTTCGCTGGCCTGGGGCCTCTGGGACCGGGACGGCGGGATGAGCGGGGGGCTGGGCCGGGCCGACCGCGCCCGGATCGCCCGCGGCGGGGCGGTGGCAATGAGCGACGAAGACGCACTCGCCCGGCTCGACACTGCGCTCGAGGCCGCGGCCGCATCGGTGGTGCCCGCGGCGGTGGACACCACCGCCCTGCGGGCCGGCCCGGTGCCCGAAATCCTGAGCGGGCTCGTGCACCGGCCGCCGCCGCGCAGCGCGGGCGGCACGGCCAGGGCGCCGAGCGGCCTGCACCAGCGGCTGACCGGGCTCAGCGGTGCCGAACAGCACCGCGTGGTGCTGGACCTGGTGCGCCGCGAGGCGTCGGCCGTGCTCGGGCACGCCGGGGCGGACGCCGTCGACCCCGAGCAGCCGTTCAAGGACCTCGGCTTCGACTCGCTGACCGCCGTGGAACTGCGCAACCGCCTGGCCAACGCCACCGGCGCGCGACTGTCCGCGACGCTCGTGTTCGACCACCCGACCCCGGTGGAACTGGCCAGGGAACTCGTGACCGCCGTCGCGCCCGCGGCCGCGACCCCGGTCCGAACGGCACTGTCCGAACTGGACCGGGTCGAGCTGGCGGTGCCCGCGCTGCTCGGCGACGGCGACGGCGGGGAGGTGCTGGCCCGGCTGCGGGAACTCGTGCGCCTGCTGGAGGTCCCGCCGCCGGACGAACCGGAAGCCATCGACCCGGACGCGGCGACCGACGACGAACTGTTCGACCTGCTGGACCAGCTGGGCGAGACCCGGGGAAGGCGAGACGCGTGACCACCAGCGAAGACAGGCTCCGCACGTATCTCAAGCAGGCGGCCAACGACCTGCTGGCGAGCCGGCGGCGGGTCCGCGAACTGGAGGACCGGGAGGCCGAGCCGATCGCGATCATCGGGATGGCGTGCCGCTTCCCGGGCGGGGTGACGTCACCGGAACAGCTGTGGGACCTGGTGTCCGGCGGCGGTGACGCCGTTTCGGCGTTCCCGGACGACCGGGGCTGGGATCTGGACCGGTTGTTCGACCCGGATCCGGACCGGGCGGGAACGTCGTATGTCCGGGAGGGTGGCTTCCTGGCGGATGCGGCGGGGTTCGACGCGGGGTTCTTCGGGATTTCCCCGCGTGAGGCGCTGGCGATGGATCCGCAGCAGCGGCTGTTGCTGGAAACCTCGTGGGAGGCGGTCGAACGGGCCGGTATCGACCCGCTTTCCCTGCGGGGCACCGATGTGGGCGTGTTCGCCGGCCTGTTCAGCCAGGAGTACGGCTCGCGCGTCCGCGGCGCGCGGGACGATGTCGAAGGCTACCTGGGTTCCGGTTCGGCGGGGAGCGTCGCGTCCGGGCGGGTGGCGTATTCGCTGGGTTTCGTGGGGCCGGCGGTGACGGTGGACACGGCGTGTTCGTCGTCGTTGGTGGCGATTCACCTGGCGGCGCAGGCGTTGCGGCGGGGTGAGTGTTCGCTGGCGCTGGCTGGCGGGGTGACGGTGATGGCATCGCCGGTGTCGTTCGTGGAGTTCAGCCGTCAGCGTGGGTTGGCCGGTGATGGCCGGTGCAAGCCGTTCGCCGGTGGCGCGGACGGGACCGGTTGGGGTGAGGGTGTCGGGCTGGTGTTGCTGGAGCGGTTGTCGGTGGCCCGCGCGGCGGGACATCGGGTGCTGGGTGTCGTTCGGGGTTCGGCGGTGAATCAGGATGGTGCGTCGAATGGGTTGACAGCGCCGAACGGTCCGTCGCAGCGGCGGGTGATCCGGGCGGCCCTGTCGAGCGCTGGTTTGTCCACTTCGGACGTCGATGCGGTCGAAGCGCATGGTACGGGCACCTCGTTGGGTGATCCGATCGAGGCGCAGGCTCTGCTGGCCACGTATGGGCAGGATCGAGAAGAGCCGTTGTGGCTCGGTTCGGTGAAGTCGAACATCGGCCACACGCAGGGTGCGGCCGGTGTCGCCGGGGTGATCAAGATGGTCGAGGCCATGCGGCGGGGTGTGTTGCCGCGGACGTTGCACGTCGACGAGCCGACGCCCAAGGTGGATTGGTCGGCGGGCGAAGTGCGGCTGCTCACGGAACAGCGGGAGTGGCCCGCGGTGGACCGGCCGCGGCGGGCGGGGGTGTCGTCGTTCGGGATCAGCGGGACGAACGCACACGTGATCCTCGAACAGGCACCGGAACCTCAGCCGGTGGCCGCGACGCCGGCTGAGGTGCCGGGAGGTGTGGTGCCGCTGGTGGTCTCCGGCCGCGGGGAGGCGGGATTGCGTGCCCAAGCGGCCACCCTGCTGTCCTTTGTGGAGAGTAATGAGATTCCGCTCGCCGACGTGGGCCGCGCGCTCGTGACGAGCCGGGCTGCGTTGCCCGATCGTGGCGTGGTGCTGGCGGCCGACCGCGCCGAAGCGTTAGCCGGGTTGCGCGCACTGGCCGAGGGCACCCCCGGGGTGGTCACCGGCGCGGCCGTCCCGGGCGGGCTCGCGATGGTGTTCTCCGGGCAGGGCAGCCAGCGGGCGGGCATGGGCCGCGAGCTGTACGAGCGCTTTCCGGTGTTCCGGGCGGCGGTCGACGAGGTGTGCGCGGAGCTGGACGCGGTCGCGCTGCCCGCGGTGATGTTCGAGGACGCCGACCGCGTGCTGGACGAGACCGGCTGGGCGCAGCCGGGCCTGTTCGTGTTCGAGGTGGCGTTGTTCCGGTTGCTCGAGTCCTGGGGGCTGGCCCCGGACGTGGTGGGCGGGCACTCGCTCGGTGAGGTGACGGCGGCGTTCGTGGCCGGTGTGCTGGACCTGCCCGGGGCGGCGCGGCTGGTGGCGGCGCGGGCGAGCCTGATGCAGGCGTTGCCGCCGGGCGGCGCGATGGTGTCGATCGCCGGGGCGACCGAGGACCGGGTGCGGGCGGTGCTGCCGGATTCCGGGGTGTCGCTGGCGGCGGTGAACGGCCCGGAGTCGGTGGTGGTTTCGGGCGAGCTGGCCGCGGTGACCGCGGTGGCGGACTACCTGCGGGCGGCGGGCTGCCGGGTGCGGAAGCTCCGGGTGTCGCACGCGTTCCACTCGGAGCTGATGGAGCCGATGCTGGCCGACTTCCGCGAGGTGGTGAAGCAGCTTTCGCTGCGGGAGCCGGTGCTCCCGCTGGTGTCGAACGTGACGGGCGAGGTCGCGCAGCCGGGTGAAGTGTCCGATCCGGAGTACTGGGTGGAGCACGTGCGGGCGACGGTGCGGTTCGGCGCCGGGGTCGCCGCGCTGGCCCGGTCGGGTGTCTCGACGGTGCTGGAGGTCGGCCCGGGTGCGGTGCTGACGGGCATGGGCGCGGACGCGCTGCCCGCGGACGCCCGCGTGGAGTTCGTCGCCACCGCCCGGAAGACCCTGCCCGAGGTGCGCGGGGTGCTGACCGCGCTGGCGGAGCTGCACGTGCGCGGGGTCCGCGTGGACTGGACGGCCTGCCTCGGGACCGGTGGCCGGTGGCCGGAGCTGCCGACGTACGCCTTCCGGCACGAGCGGTTCTGGCTGGACGCGGCCCCGGACACCGGGGACGTCTCCGCGGCCGGACTCGATGCGCCGGGGCACCCGCTGCTGGGCGCCGCGGTGCCGCTGGCCGATTCCGGCGGTGTCGTGCTGACCGGACGGCTGTCGGTGCGGACGCACCCCTGGCTGGCCGACCACGCGGTGTCCGGCGTGGCCGTGGTGCCGGAGTCGGTGTTCGTCGAGCTGGCCGTCCGGGCCGGCGACGAGACCGGCTGCCCGGCGATCGGCGACCTCGTCCTGGACCGGCCGCTGACCCTGCCGGGCCCGGACGCGGTCCGGCTGCAGGTGTCCGTGGCCGAGCCCGACGAGCCGGGCGGCCGCCGGATCACCGTCCACGCCCGCCCCGAATCCGCCGGCCACGGGTGGACCCGGTACGCGTCGGGGACCCTCACCCCGGCGGCGTCGCACCCGCCGGTCGTCGAGCGGCCGCCCGGGGCCCGGCCGCTCGACGTCTCCGAGTACGACGACGGGACACCCTTCCGCGGCCTGACCGCGGCCTGGTCCCACCAGGGGGAGATCCACGCCGAGGTCACCTCGCCCGTGCCCGCCGACGCGGGATTCGGCCTCCACCCGGCCCTGCTCGACGCCGCCCGGCAGGCGATCGCGCTCACCGGGGAACCGCCGCAGCTGGCCGCCGCCTGGACCGGCGTCACCCTGCACGCCACGGGGGCGACCACCCTGCTCGTCCACGTCGCCCCGGTCGGGCCGGCCACCTTCAGCCTGACGGCCACCGACCCGGCGGGCGCGCCTGTGCTCACCGTGGAGAGCATTGCCCTGCGGCCGTTCGGCGCCGACGAGCTGGCCGCCCCGCGAGCCGGGGAATCGCTGTACCGGGTCGGCTGGCTTCCTGCCGACGCCGCACCGGACGGGGAAACCGCCCTGACGGTGGTGGGGAGCCCGCACCTGGCCGGACGGCTGGCCTCCGCCGGAATATCCGTCGAGGCTTCGCCGGACGGACTGGTGCTGGCGGAAATCGAGGCGGCCGACGTGCCCACCGCGACGAGAGAGGCCCTCCGGCTGTGCCAGGAGTGGCTCGCCGAGCGCCGCCCGGCCACGGCACGCCTGGTCATTGTGACCCGCGACCCGGCGGACTCCGGAGACGCAGGCGACGCTGCCAGCCCGGGCGGTGCCGCCGCCCGGGCGGTGGTGCGGTGCGCCCAGTGGGAGCACCCCGGCCGGTTCCTGCTCGCCACCCTCGACGATGACCCCCGTTCGCTCCGGGCCCTGCCCGCCGCTCTTCGCACCGGGGAACCGGAGGTGGCCGTCCGGGGTGGGGCGCCGCTCGTGCCCCGGCTGGTTCGCGCCGGTGCCGGAAGCGGTGGCGCCCGGCCGCTGGACCCCGCCGGCACCGTCCTGATCACCGAGGGCACCGGGACGCTCGGCCGCGCCCTCGCCCGGCACCTGGTGGCCGAGCACGGCGTGCGGCACCTCCTGCTCCTCGGCCGGAGCGGCCCGGCCGAGGAGAGCGCGGCCGAACCGGAAGCCGACGTGCGGATCGCCGAATGCGACCCCGGGGACCGCGAGGCGCTCGGCCGGCTCCTGTCCGGGATCCCGGCCGAACACCCGCTCACCGCCGTGTTCCACCTCGCGGCCACCCCGGATGACCGCGCCCTCGCCGAACTCGCGCCCGAGCGGCTCGCCGCCGTCCTGAAGTCCGAAGTGGACCAAGTGGCGAACCTGCACGAGCTGACCCGGGACCTCGCCGCTTTCGTCTGCTTCTCCTCGGCCGCCGGCCTCGTCGGCGAGCCGGGTCGCGGTGCGGCCGGGGCAGCCGGTGCCTGCGTCGAGGCTCTCGTCCGGCAGCGGCGCGCGCAGGGCCAGCCGGCGCTGTCGCTGGCGTGGCCGCAGCCCGGCAACGGCATCCGGCCGCTGTCCGAGGCGAAAATGCTGCAGCTGCTCGACGCCGCGCTGGACCACGGCGATCCGGTGCTGATGCCGGCCGAGCTGGACTTCGCCGAGCTGCGGGCCCGGTCGGCTGCCGAGCCGGTACCCGCGCTGTTGCGGGCCCTGGTGCGGCCGGCCCGGCGGGCCGCCCAGGCGAGCGCGGCGACCCGCGGCGCACTGGCCGACCGGCTACGCGGCCTGCCCCCGGCGGACCGGCACCGGGAACTGCTGGAGCTCGTGCGCACGGAGGCGGCGGCCGTCCTCGGCCACGCACCCGGCGACGCGGTCCCGGCCGATCGGGCGTTCACCGAGCTCGGCTTCGACTCGCTGACCGCCGTGCAGCTGCGGAACCGGCTGACGGCCCACACCGGGGTCCCGCTGCCGACGACCCTGCTCTTCGACCACCCCAACCCGGCCACGCTGGCGCGCCTGCTGCAGGCCGAGCTGTTCGAGGCGGCGGACGACGTGCCGCCGGTGGTGGCGGAACTCGACCGCGTTGCCGAATGCCTGGCGGACGTCCCGCGGGGCAGCGGGCTCGAAAGCGAGATCACGGCACGGCTGCAGGCGATGCTGTCGCGCTGGAAGGAACGGACCGACCCCGGCACCGGACCCGAATTGCCGGCGGCGTCGGCGGCGGACCTGTTCGCCTTCATCGACAACCAGCTCGGCCGCGGCAAGACAGGGGAGCGGTAGGGGGTTGGCCAAGGGGCCATCGGCGCCGCGGCCGGGCAAGACTGGGATCGGCCCGATGACTCCACAGTGACCGCTGTCCGGCCGCGGTCGACCTGCGCCGGGCTCGTTACGGAAAAGGGTTGCACCGAAATGACGGATGAAGAGAAGCTGGTCGACTACCTCAAGTGGGTCACCGCCGATCTGCAGCGGGCCCGCCACCGCGCCGACGAACTGGAAGCGGCGGCGGCCGAGCCCGTGGCGATCGTCGGGACGGCCTGCCGCTTCCCCGGTGGGGTGCGCGGCCCGGAAGACCTGTGGCGGCTGGTCGCCGACGGGGTCGACGCCATTTCGCCGTTCCCCGACGACCGTGGCTGGGACGTCCGGAACCTGTTCGACCCGGACCGCGGCGCTTTCGGCAAGTCCTACGTCCGCGAAGGCGGTTTCGTCCACGACGCCGCGGATTTCGACGCCGGGTTCTTCGGGATCAGCCCCCGCGAGGCCGTGACGATGGATCCGCAGCAGCGGTTGCTGCTGGAGACGTCGTGGGAAGCCTTCGAGCGAGCCGGCATCGACCCGACGTCCCTGCGCGGCGGCGAAGTCGGGGTGTTCGCCGGGATGGCCTACCACGACTACGCGATGCGCCTGAACCGCGTCGCCGACGAGTACGAGGGCTACCTCGGGGCCGGCAGCTCCGGCAGCGTGGCCTCCGGCCGGATCGCGTATGCGCTGGGGCTGGAGGGGCCGGCGTTGACGGTGGACACGGCGTGTTCGTCGTCGCTGGTGGCGATTCACCTGGCCGTGCAGGCGTTGCGGCGCGGTGAGTGCACGATGGCGCTGGCCGGCGGCGTGACGATCCTGTCGGCGTCCGGGACGTTCGTCGAGTTCAGCAGGCAGGGCGCGTTGTCCCCGGACGGCCGCTGCAAGTCCTTCGCCGCGGCCGCCGACGGCGCCGGCTGGGGCGAAGGCGTCGGGCTCGTGGTGCTGGAGCGGTTGTCGGTGGCGCGGGAACGCGGACACCGCGTGCTGGCGGTGGTGCGGGGTTCGGCGGTCAACCAGGACGGTGCGTCGAACGGGTTGACGGCGCCGAACGGTCCGTCTCAGCAGCGGGTGATCCGGGCGGCGCTGGCGAGCGCCGGACTGTCCGGTGTGGACATCGACGCCGTGGAGGCGCACGGTACCGGGACGTCGCTGGGTGACCCGATCGAAGCGCAGGCCCTGCTGGCAACCTACGGTCAGGGCCGGTCATCCGAACGTCCACTGTGGCTCGGCTCAATCAAGTCCAACATCGGGCACACCCAGGGTGCCGCCGGGGTGGCCGGGGTGATCAAGATGGTCGAGGCCCTGCGCCGGGGCGTGCTGCCGCGGACGTTGCACGTGGACGAGCCGACGCCGAAGGTGGACTGGTCCGCCGGGGAAGTGCGGCTGCTGACCGAAGCCCGCGAATGGCCGGCGGTGGACCGGCCGCGGCGGGCGGCGGTGTCGTCGTTCGGCATCAGCGGCACCAACGCCCACCTGATCCTCGAACAAGCGCCCGATCCCGAACCCGAGGGCGAACCGGCGCCCTTCGCCGATGGCGTGGTGCCGCTGGTGGTGTCCGGCCGCGGCGTACCGGCTCTGCGGGCTCAGGCCGCAAGCCTGCTGTCCTTTGTGGACATTGATGTCGTATCGCTGCCCGATGTGGGGGCGGCGCTGGTGACCGAGCGGGCGACGCTGCCCGACCGCGGTGTCGTCGTGGCCGCCGACCGCGCCGCCGCGGTCGCGGGATTGAGTGCGCTGGCCGAGGGAAGGACGGCTTCGGGAGTTGTCTCGGGGGTGGCGGACGTCGAAGGCAAGCGGGTGTTCGTGTTCCCGGGTCAGGGGGCGCAGTGGGTCGGCATGGGTCGCGACCTGCTGGCCGTCTCGCCCGTGTTCGCCGAGGTGGTGGCGGAGTGCGAGAAGGCGCTGTCGCCGTGGGTGGATTGGTCGGTGACGGAAGTCCTGCGGGACGGCCGCGATTTGGACCGGGTCGATGTGGTTCAGCCGGCGTCATTCGCGGTGATGGTGGGACTGGCTGCGGTGTGGCGGTCGTACGGGGTGACCCCGGACGCCGTGCTCGGCCATTCCCAGGGGGAGATCGCGGCGGCCTGCGTGGCGGGTGCGTTGTCGCTGCGAGATGCGGCGATGGTGGTGGCGTTGCGAAGCCAGGCCATCGCGGCGTCGCTCGCCGGGCGCGGCGGAATGCTGTCGATGTCGGTCGGCGCCGAGACCGCGGCCGAGCGGCTGCGCGACCTGACCGGGCGCGTGGAACTCGCGGCGGTCAACGGCCCGGCCTCGGTGGTCGTCGCCGGAGACGTCGACGCCCTGGCCGAACTGCTCGTCACCTGCGAGAACGACGGCGTGCGCGCCCGGATGATCCTGGTGGACTACGCCTCCCACACCCGCCACGTCGAAGCCCTGCACGACCGGCTGCGCGAGACACTGGCCGGCATCCGGCCCACCGCGACCGGCATCCCGATGTGGTCGACGGTCACCCAGGAATGGCTCGAAGGACCGGAGCTGGACGCGGAGTACTGGTACCGCAATCTACGTCACCAGGTCGGGTTCGGTCCGGCGGTCGAGACACTGGTGGAGCTGGGACACCGGGCGTTCGTCGAGGTGAGCCCGCATCCGGTGCTCACTACCGCCGTCCAGGAAGTCGTGGACGGTCACGACGTCGCCACGGTGGTCACCGGAACCCTGCGCCGCGACGACGGTGGGCTGCGGCGATTGCTGACCAGCCTGGCCGAGGTGCACGTCCGGGGGATCCCGGTCACCTGGACCACCGGGCAGGGCAACCACGTGGACCTGCCCACCTACGCCTTCCGACGAGACCGCTACTGGCTCGAAGAACTCGACGACCCCGCCGACGAGCCGGGCCCGGCCGCCCACGGGTTCGACGGCGAACTCTGGACCGCGTTGGAACGCGAAGACTTCGCCGCCCTCGACACCCTGCTCCAGCTCGAATCCGCCGACCAGCAGTCGTCGCTGCGGACCGTGGCCCCGGTGCTGTCCGCCTGGTACCGGCAACGCCGCCAGGAGTCCACAGTGGACGGCTGGTGCCACCGCATCGGATGGAAGCCCCTCGCCGACCCCGAGCCGCGCGAGCTCACCGGCACCTGGATCCTCGTGCTGCCCGAAGACGCGCTCGACGACCCGGCGGTCGCGGCGGTGGCGGACGGGCTGACCGCCCAAGGCGCCTGGGTCACCCGGCTGACCCTCGATCCGGCCGACGCCGAGCGCACGGCCGTCGCCGACCGGGTCCGCGAGATCGTGACGGAAATCGGCGACGTCCGGGCCGTGGTGTCGTTCCTGGGCCTCGCCCGTGGCGCGCACGCCGCGTCCCCGGCGCTGCCGGCCGCCGTCGCCACCACCGTGACGCTGGTGCAGGCGCTCGGCGACGCCGAAGTGGCCGCGCCGCTGTGGGCCTTCACCCGGGGCGCGGTGGCGCCCGGCGACGACGAACCGGTGGGCGATCCCGCCCAGGCAATGCTGTGGGGACTGGGCCGGGTGGTGGCCCTGGAACACCCCGACCGCTGGGCCGGCCTGCTCGACCTGCCTGCCGTCGTGGACGAGGCCGCACTCCGGCACGTCCTGGGCGTGCTCGCCGGGGACGGCGACGAGGACCAGCTGGCCGTCCGGCCCACCGGGCTGCTCGGGCGGCGGCTGCTGCCCGCCCCGCTCGCCGAGGTGCCCCCGGCCCGGCACTGGCAGCCGCACGGCACGGTGCTGGTGACCGGCGGGCTCAGCGGCGTCGGCGCCCAGGTGGCGCGGTGGCTGGCCGCCGCCGGTGCCGAGCACCTGGTCCTGGCGGCCCGGCGCGGGGCACGCACCCCCGGCGCGGCCGAGCTGGCCGCCGAACTCGAGGCGCGGGGCGCGCGGGTCACGATCGCGGAATGCGACGTCGCCGACCGCGAAAGCCTGCGGCAGCTGCTCGACGGCGTGTCCGCCGAGCTGACCGCGGTCGTGCACGCGGCGGGCGTCGCCACCACCGGCGCGGTCGCGGACACCACCCTGCCGGCGTTCGCCGAGGTACTGGCCGGCAAGGCCGCCGGCGCGGCGAACCTGGACGAGCTGCTCGCCGACCGGCCGCTGGCGGCGTTCGTGCTGTTCTCCTCCATCGCTTCGGTCTGGGGGAGCGGCGGCCAAGGCGCGTACGCCGCCGCCAACGCCTACCTCGACGCGCTCGCCGCGCAGCGGCAGGCCCGCGGCCTGGCCGCGACCGCCGTCGCCTGGGGCGCGTGGGGCGGCGGCGGGATGTCGTCGGACTCTCCCGACGTCGAGGACCAGCTGCGCCGGACCGGCCTTCGCACGATGGCCGTCGAACCGGCCCTGCTCGCCCTCGAGCGGGCGGTCGAGCGGGCCGGGAGCGGCCTCGTGGTCACCGACGTGGACTGGGAGCGCTTCGCCCCGGGCTTCACCGCACGCCGCCCCAGCCCGCTGCTCGGCGAGCTGGCCCAGGTGCGCCAGACCCTGCGCGAAGACGACGACGGCCGCACCGGCGCCGGTGCGGGCGAAGCGCAGGCCGAGGTGCTCCGGCAGCTCGCCGGACTGTCCGGACCGGACCGGCTGCGCGCCCTCACCGACCTGGTGCGCACCGAGGCCGCCGGCGTGCTCGGACTGTCCTCCGTGGACGGCATCGGGTCCGGCCAGGCATTCCGGGACGTCGGGTTCGACTCGCTGACCGCGGTCGACCTGCGCAACCGCCTGACCGCCGCCACCGGGCTGCGGCTGCCCGCGGCGCTGGTGTTCGACCACCCGACCCCGGCCGCGGTGGCGGACTTCCTCGGCGGGCGGCTCGCCGTCCCCGGCGAGGGTGCGGCGCCGTCGATCCTGGCCGAGCTCGACCGGCTGGAGACCGCCTACCGGGCCCCGGACGCGGACCGGGCGGTGCGCACCCAGGTCGTCGCCCGGATGCGGGCGCTGACCGCGGTGTGGGAGAACGCGGACACCGGCGGCGCGGATCTGGACTTCGATCTGGCGACCGACGACCAGATCTTCGAGCTGATCGACACCGAATTCGGCACCGCGTGACGACACCGGGCCGGAGCGAGCGAGCCACCTCCGAGGAGCCTTCCTGCCATGGCCGATGACGACAAGCTGCGCGACTACCTCAAGCGGGTCGTCGCCGACGCCCGCCGGACCCAGAAACGCCTGCGGGACCTCGAATCGGAACCCATCGCCATCGTGGGGACGGGCTGCCGCTACCCCGGCGGCATCGCCTCGGCCGACGACCTGTGGCGGGTGGTCGCCGACGGCGTGGACACCGTCGGCCCGTTCCCGGACGACCGCGGCTGGGACCTCGACGCGCTGGGCGACCCCGACCCGGACCGCGAGGGCTCGACGTACGTGCGGGAAAGCGCCTTCCTGCACGACATGGCGGACTTCGACGCGGCGTTCTTCGGGATCAGCCCGCGCGAAGCGGTGGCCATGGACCCGCAGCAGCGGCTGTTGCTGGAAACGTCGTGGGAGACCTTTGAAAACGCCGGCATCGACCCGGTTTCCCTGCGGGGCAGCTCGGTCGGCGTCTACGCGGGGCTGTTCTACCACGAATACGCCGAATTCCTCGGCAAAGTGCCGGGGGCCGGCCAGGGGTACATGGGCACCGGCACCGCCGGCAGCGTGGCCTCGGGCCGGGTGGCGTACTCGCTCGGGTTCGAAGGGCCGGCGCTGACGGTGGACACGGCGTGTTCGTCGTCGCTGGTGGCGATCCACCTGGCCGTGCAGTCGCTGCGGCGCGGCGAATGCTCGCTGGCCCTGGCCGGCGGCGTGGCCGTGATGGTGCTGCCGGGCGCGTTCGTCGACTTCAGCCGGCAGCGCGGGCTCGCGCCCGACGGCCGGTGCAAGGCGTTCGCGGCCACCGCGGACGGCACCAGCTTCAGCGAAGGCGTGGGGCTGGTGCTGCTCGAGCGGCTGTCGGACGCCCGGGCGGCGGGACACCGGGTGCTGGCCGTGATCCGCGGTTCGGCGGTGAACCAGGACGGGGCGTCCAACGGCCTGACGGCGCCGAACGGCCCGTCGCAGCAGCGGGTGATCCGGGCCGCGCTGGCGAGTGCCGGACTGTCCACTTCGGACGTCGACGCGGTGGAGGCGCACGGCACCGGCACCATGCTGGGCGATCCGATCGAGGCCGACGCGCTCCTGGCCACCTACGGGCAGGGACGGGCGCCGGAACGGCCGTTGTGGCTCGGCTCGGTGAAGTCCAACATCGGCCACACCCAGACCGCCGCCGGCGTGGCCGGGGTGATCAAGATGGTCGAGGCCCTGCGCCGGGGCGTGCTGCCGCGGACGCTGCACGTGGACGAGCCGACGCCGAAGGTCGACTGGGCGAGCGGCGCGGTCCGGCTGCTGACCGAAGAACAGGCGTGGCCGGAGAGCGACCGGCCCCGCCGGGCCGGGGTGTCCTCGTTCGGGCTGAGCGGCACCAACTCCCACCTGATCCTGGAACAGGCCCCCGAACCCGAGCCCGCGGAGACCACCGAGGACACCGATGGAGTCGTCAGCCGCGCCGGAGTCGTCCCGCTGGTCGTTTCGGGCCGGGGAACGGCGGGGCTGCGCGGGCAGGCGGCGCGGCTGGCGTCGTTCCTGGAGCAGGGCGGCGACCCGCTGGTGGACGCCGGGCTGTCCCTCGTGACGACCCGAGCGGCACTGGCCGACCGGGGCGTGGTCCTCGCGGCCGATCGCGCCGAGGCGGTCGCCGGCTTGCGCGCGCTGGCCGACGGCGCGCCGGGCGTGGGCGTCACCTCGGGCCAGGCCGACGTGGACGGCAAGCTCGTGTTCGTGTTCCCCGGGCAGGGGGCGCAGTGGGCGGGGATGGGGCTGGAGCTGCTCGACACCTCACCGGCGTTCGCCGCCCGGTTCGCCGACTGCGACCGGGCACTGGCGCCGCTGCTGGGCTGGTCGGTGACCGACGTCCTGCGGGGTGCGCCGGGCGCACCGGACATGGCCCGGCTGGAGGTCGTGCAGCCGGTGCTGTTCGCGGTGTCCGTGGCGCTGGCCGAAGTCTGGCGGTCGTGCGGGGTCGTCCCCGACGCGGTGGTCGGCCACTCCCAGGGCGAGATCGCCGCGGCCTGCGTGGCGGGGGTGCTGTCACTGGCCGACGCGGCCCGCGTCGCGGTGCTGCGCAGCCGGGTGATGGCGAACCGGATGAGCGGCTCGGGCGGCATCATGGCGGTTTCCCTGTCCGCGGAAGCGGCCGAAGAGCGGCTGCGCCCGTGGGCCGGGCGGGCCGAAGTCGCCGCGGTCAACGGGCCGGCGTCGGTGATCGTGGGCGGTGACCTCGACGCCTTGGCGGAACTGCGGGAGCACTGCGAGGCCGACGGCGTCCGGGCCCGGCTCGTCCCGGCCGGGGTGGCCTCCCACACCGCGCACGTCGAGCCCATCCGGGAGGAGCTGCTGGCGGCGCTGGAAGGGGTGCGCGGCGTCGCCGGGCAGATCCCGATGTGGTCCACCGTCACCCAGGAGTGGGTGACCGGGACCGACCTGGACGCCGGGTACTGGTACCGCAACGTCCGCCACCAGGTCGGCTTCGCGCCGGCCATCGAGGCGCTGCTGGACACGGGCCACCGCGCGTTCGTCGAGGTGAGCCCGCACCCGGTGCTGACCACCAGCGTCCAGGACACCCTGGCGGTGCACGAAGCCGTCCCGACCGTGGTGACCGGGACGCTGCGCCGCGACGACGGCGGGCTCCCGCGGGTGCTGTCCGGCGCGGCGGAGCTGTTCGTCCGCGGCGTGGGCGTGGACTGGGCCGGGTGTTTCGGCGGCAGCGGCGGCCGGCGGGTGCCGCTGCCGTCGTACGCCTTCCAGCGCGAGCGGTTCTGGCTGGAGGTCCCCTCCGGTTCGGGTGACGTCTCGGGTGCGGGCCTGGTGTCCCCGAAGCACCCGCTGCTGGGTGCCGGGACGAGCCTGGCGGGCGGCGAAGGCGTGCTGTTCACCGGCCGCCTGTCCCTGCGGTCGCACCCGTGGCTGGCCGCGCACGCCGTGTCCGGCGTGGTTCTGGTCCCCGGGACGGTGTTCGTGGAACTGGCCGTCCGCGGCGGGGACGAGGTGGGCTGCCCGGTCGTCGAAGAGCTGATCGTCGAGGCGCCGCTGGTGCTCTCCGGGACCGGCGGGGTCGCGCTGCAGGTCGTGGTCGGCGATCCGGACGCGGCGGGCCGCCGTCCGGTGTCGGTGCACAGCCGCGACGACGCCCAGGACGGCGCCTGGGTCCGGCACGCCGCCGGGACGCTGACCGCCACCGAACCGGCGCCCGGCTTCGACCTGGCGGACTGGCCGCCGCCGGACGCGGAACCGGTGGACCTCACCGGGTTCTACGACGAGCTGGCCGAGGCCGGCTACGAGTACGGGCCGGCGTTCCGGGGGCTGCGCAAGGTGTGGAAGCGCGGCGAGGACGTCTACGCCGAGGTCACCCTGCCGCCGGAGGGCGCCGGCGCGGCCGGCTTCGGCATCCACCCGGCGCTGCTCGACGCCGCGCTGCACAGCATGAACTTCACCGCGTTGGCCGAGACGGTCGACGGCCGGACCCTGCTGCCCTTCGCCTGGAACGACGTCGCCCTGTACGCCTCGGGCCCGGCGGCCCTGCGGGTGCGGGCGACCCACCTCGGCGCCGACCGGATCTCGCTCGCGGTGGCCGACCACGCCGGCGCCCCGGTGGCGGCCATCGGGTCGCTGACGCTGCGTCCGGTCACCGCCGCCCCGGTGACGGCCACGGCGAACTCCCTGTTCCACGTCGCCTGGACCGAGCTCCCGCTCGCAGACCTCTCCGGCGAGCTCGCCGGAGAGGTCTGCGAAGTCCCCGCCGGGGCGGGGGACGCGGCCGCGGCCCGGGCGGCCACCGGCCGGGTGCTCGAAGCGGTGCAGGACTGGCTCGCCGCGGACCGGCCGGACGCGCGCCTGGTGGTCCTCACGCGCAACGCGGTCGCGGTGCACGACCCCGGCGAGGTCGGTGACCCGGCGGCCGCCGCGGTGTGGGGGCTGGTCCGGTCCGCCCAGTCGGAGCACCCGGACCGGTTCGTGCTGGTCGACCTCGACGACGCCGGCGAGTCACGGGCCGTGCTGCCCGCGGTCGTCGCCTCCGGCGAGCCGCAGGTGGCGATCCGCGCGGGCGTCGCCTCGGTGCCGCGCCTGGCGCGCGCCGCCGCCGTGGACCGCCTGGCCCCGGCGTGGGACCCGGCGGGCACCGTCCTCGTCACCGGCGGCACCGGGACCCTGGGCGCGGTGCTGGCCCGGCACCTGGTGACCACGTATGGCGTGCGGCACCTGCTGCTGGTCAGCCGCCGCGGCCCGGCGGCCGGCGGCGCGGCGGAGCTCGAAGCCGAGCTGGCCGCACTGGGCGCCGAAGTGCGCATCGCCGCGTGCGACGTGGCGGACCGGGCCGAGCTGGCCGCGCTGCTGGCCGGCATCCCCGCCGACCGGCCGCTGACCGCGGTCGTCCACGCCGCGGCCGCGCTCGACGACGGCGTGGTGTCCGCGCTGACGCCGGACCGCTTCGACACCGTGTTCCGCCCCAAGATCGACGCGGCCGTGCACCTCCACGAGCTGACCGCGGACCGGGACCTCGCCGCGTTCGTGCTCTTCTCCTCCGGCGCCGGGGTGCTGGGCAACCCGGGCCAGGCGAACTACGCCGCCGCGAACGCCTACCTCGACGCGCTGGCGCACCGGCGGCGGGCAACCGGCCTGCCCGCGGTGTCGCTCGCGTGGGGGCTGTGGGCGGAGACCACCGGGCTGACCCGCGCGCTCGGCGAGACCGAGCACGGCCGGCTCGCCGGCGGCGGGTTGCGCGCGCTGACCTCGGCGGAGGGGATGGCGCTGTTCGACGCCGGGCTGGCTTCGGACGAGGCACTGCTGGTTCCCCTGCACCTCGACCTCGCGGCGGTCCGGGCGCGGCGGGACGCCGTCCCCGCGATGCTGCGGGCGCTGGCCGGGCGGCCGGGCCGCCGGTCGGTGCAGGACGTCGCACCCGACGCCGGTTCGCTGCTGCAGCGGCTGGCCGGGCTGCCGGAGAAAGAGCGCAGCCAGGCGCTGGTGGATCTGGTCCGCGCCGAGGCCGCCGTGGTGCTCCGGCACGCGAACGCGGACGGCATCGAGCCCGACCGCGCGTTCAGCGACCTCGGCTACGACTCGCTGACCTCGGTGGAGCTGCGCAACCGCCTGACCGCCGCGAGCGGGGTGCGCCTCCCGGCGACCCTGCTGTTCGACCACCCGACGCCACTGGCGGTGGCCGCCTACCTGAAGGACGAGCTGGCGGGCCGCCGCCCGGCCACGACGGCGGTGGCGGCCGTGGCCGCGGACGAGCCCATCGCGATCGTCGGGATGGCGTGCCGCTTCCCGGGCGGAGTGGCCTCGCCGGAGCAGCTGTGGGACCTGGTTTCCGGCGAGACCGACGCGATCGGGGCGTTCCCCGAGGACCGCGGCTGGGACCTCGACCGGCTGTTCGACCCCGACGTGGAGCACCGGGGCACGAGCTACGTCCGGGAGGGCGGGTTCCTCGAGGACGCGGCGGGGTTCGACGCGGGGTTCTTCGGGATCAGCCCGCGCGAGGCGCTGGCGATGGACCCGCAGCAGCGGGTGCTGCTGGAAACGTCGTGGGAGGCGTTCGAACGCGCGGGCATCGACCCGGTTTCCCTGCGGGGCAGCGACGTCGGGGTGTTCGCCGGGGTGATGTACCAGGGGTACCTGCCGGAAGCCGGCCTGGTGCCGGAGGAGATCGAGGGCTACCTCGGGACCGGCAACTCCGGGAGCGTGGTGTCGGGGCGGGTGGCGTATTCGCTGGGTTTCGTGGGGCCGGCGTTGACGGTGGACACGGCGTGTTCGTCGTCGCTGGTGGCGATTCACCTGGCGGCGCAGGCGTTGCGCCGGGGTGAGTGCTCCTTGGCGCTGGCCGGGGGTGTGACGGTGATGGCGACCCCCAACCTGTTCGTGGATTTCTCCCGGCAGCGAGGTCTCGCGCTCGACGCGCGGTGCAAGGCGTTCTCGGGCGCGGCCGACGGCACGAGCTTCAGCGAGGGTGTCGGTCTGGTGTTGCTGGAGCGGTTGTCGGTGGCCCGCGCAGCGGGACACCGGGTGCTGGGTGTGGTGGCGGGTTCGGCGGTGAACCAGGATGGTGCTTCCAATGGCCTGACCGCGCCGAACGGTCCGTCGCAGCAGCGGGTGATCCGGGCGGCGCTGGCGAGTGCCGGTCTGTCCACTTCGGACGTCGATGCGGTCGAAGCGCATGGTACGGGGACGTCGTTGGGTGATCCGATCGAGGCGCAGGCTCTGCTGGCCACGTATGGGCAGGATCGTGAAGAGCCGTTGTGGCTGGGTTCGGTGAAATCGAACATCGGCCACACCCAGGGCGCGGCCGGTGTCGCCGGAGTGATCAAGATGGTCGAGGCCATGCGCCGCGGGGTGCTGCCGCGGACGTTGCACGTGGACGAGCCGACGCCGAAGGTCGACTGGACCGCCGGGGAGGTGCGGCTGCTCACCGAGCAGCGGGAGTGGCCCGCGGTGGACCGGCCGCGGCGGGCGGGGGTGTCGTCGTTCGGGATCAGCGGGACGAACGCGCACGTGATCCTCCAGCAGGCACCGGACCGGGACCCGGCCGCGGCATCGCCGGAGTTGCCCGGCGGGGTGGTGCCGCTGGTCGTCTCGGGCCGCGGTACCGCGGCGGTGCGCGCCCAGGCCGCCCGGCTTGCGTCCTTTGTGGACGAGAACGACGTCTCGCTCGCCGCGCTGGGCCGGGCGCTGCTGACCACCCGGGCGTCCCTGCCGGACCGCGCGGTGGTGGCGGCCGCCGACCGCGCCGAAGCGGTGGCCGGGTTGCGGGCACTGGCCGACGGGGCACCCGGGACGATCTCGAGTCCGGCGAAGGCCGGCGGGCTCGCCGTCGTGTTCTCCGGCCAGGGCAGCCAGCGGGCGGGCATGGGCCGCGAGCTGTACGAACACTTCCCGGTGTTCCGGGCGGCGGTGGACGAGGTGTGCGCGGAGCTGGGCCGGTGGCTGGACGCCGACGCGGTGCGCGCGGCGATGTTCGACAGCTCCGACGAGGTGCTGGCGGAAACCGGGTGGGCGCAGCCGGGGCTGTTCGTGTTCGAGGTGGCGCTGTTCCGGTTGCTCGAATCGTGGGGCCTGGCCCCGGACGTGGTGGGCGGGCACTCCCTCGGCGAGGTGACCGCGGCGTTCGTGGCCGGCGTGTTCGACCTGGCCGGCGCGGCCCGGCTGGTGGCCGCGCGGGCGAGCCTGATGCAGGCGCTGCCCCCGGGCGGCGCGATGGCCTCCGTCGCCGGGCTGCCCGAAGACCTCGTGCGGGCGGCGCTGCCGGACTCCGGGGTGTCGCTGGCGGCGGTCAACGGCCCGGAGTCGGTGGTCGTCTCCGGGACCGAGGACGCGGTCGCGGCCGTCTCGGAACGGCTGGCCGGGCGCGGTGGCCGGGTGCGGCGCCTGCGGGTGTCGCACGCGTTCCACTCGGAGCTGATGGAGCCGATGCTCGACGGCTTCCGCGATGTGGTGAAGCAGCTTTCGCTGCGGGAGCCGGTGCTCCCGCTCGTGTCGAACGTGACGGGGGCCGTGGTGGAGCCCGGCCGGGTGTCGGACCCCGACTACTGGGTGGAGCACGTCCGGGCCACCGTGCGCTTCGGGGACGGGCTCGCGGCGCTGGCCGCGCTGGGCGTGGCCACGGTGCTGGAGATCGGCCCCGGTGCGGTGCTGACCGGCATGGGCGTGGCCGCGGTGCCCGCGGACACCGGCATGGGGTTCGTCGCGACCGCCCGCAAGAACCTGCCCGAGGTACGCGGGGTGCTGACCGCGCTGGCGGAACTGCACGTGCGCGGGTCCGGCGTGGACCTGACCGCCTACCTCGGCGCGGGCGGGGGCGAGTGGCTGGACCTGCCGACGTACGCCTTCCGGCACGAGCGGTTCTGGCTGGACGTCCCGGCCCGGACGGGGGACGTGTCCGCGGCCGGGCTGGAGTCGCCGTCGCACCCGCTGCTGGGGGCCGCGGTGCGGCTGGCCGGCAGCGGGGAAGTGGTGCTGACCGGGCGGCTGTCGACGCGGACGCACCCCTGGCTGGCCGACCACGCCGTCGCGGGCACGGTGCTGGTGCCGGGCGCGCTGTTCGTCGAACTGGCCGTCCGGGCCGGCGACGAGGCCGGCTGCCCGGCGATCGGGGAATTCGTCCTCGAGCGCCCGCTGCTGCTGCGCGACCGGGACGCGGTCCAGCTCCAGGTCCGCGTCGCCGAACCCGGCGACACCGGCAGCCGCCGGATCACCGTCCACGCCCGCACCGAAACCACCGGCGGACCGCCGGACGGCGACCACGGGTGGACCCGGCACGCGTCCGGCGTCCTCGAACCCGCCTCGCCGCCGCCCGCGCCGGCCGAGCCGCCGACGTGGCCGCCGCCCGGAGCCCGCCCGCTCGACACGGCCGCGTTCTACGACCGGCTGGCCGAGCGCGGCTACCACTACGGCCCCGCCTTCCAGGGCCTGACCGCGGCCTGGAGCACCGACGACGGCGTCCACGCGGAGATCACGCTGCCGTCGGCGGCCGGCGACGGCAGGTTCGGCATCCACCCGGCCCTGCTCGACGCGGCCCTGCACACCAACGCCTTCGCGCCGGCGCCGCCGGCCACGCCGCACCTGCCGTTCGCCTGGACCGGCGTCACCCTGCACGCCGGCGGCGCCACCACGCTGCGGGTCCACCTCGTCCCGGCCGGGCCGGCGACGCTGGCCCTGTACGCCACCGACACCACCGGCCGCCCGGTCCTCACCGTCGACAGCCTCACCCTGCGCCCGGTCGACCCCGGCGCGCTGCGGCGAGGGATCGACGACCTGGTGTACCGGATCGGCTGGACGCCGGTCACCCCGCCGGAGCCGGTCGCCGACCCCGCGCAGTGGACGGTCCTCGACCTCACCGGGTCCCCGGCCGGCCCGGGACAGGCGCGGGCGGTCACCGCCACGGTCCTCGCGCGGGTGCAGGACTGGCTCGACGAGCCGCAGGCGGACGCCGCCCGGTTCGTGGTCCTCACCCGCGGCGCGGTCGCGGTGGGCGACAGCGCGGAACTCACCGACCCGGCGGCAGCCGCGGTGTGGGGGCTGGTCCGCTCCGCCCAGTCGGAGGAACCCGACCGGATCGTGCTGATCGACCTGGACGGCGAACCGGCTTCACGGGCCGCGGTCACCGCCGTGGTGGCCTCGGGTGAGCCGCAGGCCGCGGTGCGCGGCGGAGCGGTGACGGTACCCCGGCTGGCCCGGCGGCCCGCCGGCGCCGAAATCCCGGGCCGCCCGCTGGACCCGGCAGGCACGGTCCTCGTCACCGGGGGCACCGGAGCGCTCGGCGCCCTCGTCGCCCGGCACCTGGCCGCCGAGCACGGCGTCCGGCACCTCCTGCTGGCCGGCCGGCGCGGCCCGGACGCCGACGGCGCCGCCGAACTGGTGACGGACCTGGCCGCCCACGGCGCCCGGGCGACCGTGGTGGCGTGCGACGTGGCCGACCGCGGCGCGCTCGAAGACCTGCTCGCCCGGATCCCGGCCGAGCACCCGCTGACCGCGGTGGTGCACGCCGCCGGCGTCCTCGACGACGGCGTCGTCCCGGCGTTGAACGCGGCGCGGCTCGACACGGTCTTCCGGCCGAAAGCCGACGCGGCCTGGCACCTCCACGAGCTGACCCGGGAACGCGACCTGGCGGCGTTCGTCCTCTTCTCCTCCGCCGCGGGCACCGTGGGCAGTCCCGGTCAGGCCGGCTACGCCGCCGCGAACGCGTTCCTCGACGGGCTGGCGCACGTGCGGCGAGCCCAGGGGCTGCCGGCCGTGGCACTGGCCTGGGGCGCCTGGCAGGCCGGTGGCACCGCGGGCATGGCGGACCGGCTCGGCGACGCCGACCGGGAGCGCCTGGCCCGCCGGGGTTTCCGGGCTCTGTCCGAAGAGGACGGTCTGGCGCTGTTCGACGCCGGGCTGCGGTCGGCCGACGCCGTGCTGGTCCCGATGAACCTGGACCGGCCGGCGGGCGAGGCGGTGCCGCCGCTGCTGCGCGCGCTGGCCCGCCCGGTGCGGCGGAGCGCGGAGAGCACCGCCGTCGACAGCGGGTCGTTCCTCCGCGGGCTGGCCGGCCGGTCCGCGGACGAGCAGCGGGCGATCGTGCTCGACCTGGTGCTGGCGACGGCGTCGGCGGTGCTCGGCCACACCGGCACGGACGCCCTCGACCCCGGCCAGGACCTGTGGGACCGGGGCTTCGACTCGCTGACCGCCGTGGAGCTGCGCAACCGGCTCGGCGCGGCCACCGGCGTCCGGCTCTCGGCCGCCGTCGTGTTCGACCACCCGACGCCGGCCGCGCTCGCCGGCCACCTCGCCGCGGAACTGCGGCCGCCGGAGCCGCCACCCGGGTTCGAGCCGCAGGTCCTGCTCGCGGAGATCGACAAGCTCGAAGCGAGCATCTCGGCGATACCGGACGCGGCGGCGCGGGCGCGCATCACCGAGCGCCTGCGCGCCCTGACCGCGACGACAGCCTGAAGCCGGGGAGGCACAACGATGTTCGACACCGAGGTCTACCTGGACCGCCTGGGCTACACCGGCCCGCGGACGGCCACGCCGGAAACCCTGCGGCAGCTGCACCACCGGCACCTGACGACGATTCCCTACGACAACACGAAGTTCGCCCCGGCCGGCGGCGAGCTGCCCGCCAACATCGCGGAAGTCGACCTCGACGCCACCTTCGACAAGATCGTGCGCGACGGCCACGGTGGCATCTGCTTCGAGCTGAACCCGCTGTTCCGCCGCCTGCTCGGCGAGCTGGGCTTCGAGACCCGGATCATCTCGGCGGGGGTGCGCCAGGAGGACGGCACGTTTTCCCCCGACTTGTCGCACCTGTTCACCGGTGTCGTGGTGGGGGACGACGTGTGGCTGGCCGACGTCGGGTTCTCCGGACCGTCCTACCTGGATCCGCTGCGCCTCGACGCGCAGGTGCAGCACCAGTACGGCTGCCGGTACAAGGTGGTCGAGCAGCAGGGGTGGCAGACGCTCCACCGCCGCAGCCGCACCGGCCCGTGGCGGGCGGTCTACCGCTTCTCGCCGGAGGGACGCAGCGTCGGGGACTGGCACGGCTTCGCCGAGCGGATGCGGGAATACACCGACGGCACCGTGCTCGCCAACGCCGTCATCCGGGCCCGCTCGTCCGCCGACGGGCACCTGCTGCTCGTCGGCAAGCGCCTGCTTTCGGTGGCGGACGGCCACGAAAAGGTGACCGCGCTGGTCGAACCGGCGGACTTCGATCGGGCGCTGGCCACCATCCTCGACGGCGGCCGGTGACGGCCGTGCCCGAGGACCCCTTCCCGCCCGCGCTGCACGCCAAGGTCGCCGCCGCCAAAGCGGCGTGGGAGATCGCGGTCTGCGCCCGGCACGCCGTCGTGCCGGAACACTACTGGCCGCACGAGCTGGACCGGGCCACGCTGCGCGCCGCACGGGCGCTGACCGAACTGGCGGCCCGCTACCGCGAACGCGCGGTCGTGTCCGCCCGCGCCGACGGGCTCACCTGGGCGGCGATCGGCGAGACGCTCGGCGTCGCCGACGCGGAGACGGCGTTCGCGGCCGTGCCCGGCGAGCTCGAGGCCGACGACACCGGCTGGTGGGCGGAAGCCCTGCGCGAGTGGCTGATCAACCCCGGGCGGAACGTGCTCGACTCGGCCGCTCGCCGGCCGTCCCCGGACCGGGCCGCCCTCTGGCGCCCGGCCGGTGCGGGTGGGGAAGCCGATCTCGGCCTGCTCCCGTGAGGGAGCCTCTCGACAGAAGGGAAAGCTGTGGGTGACGGAGAACTCGGAGACATCCGGCAGGCCATTGTCCGGGGCGAGCCCCGCGCGGCGGCGTCGCTGCCGCTGCCCGGGAGCTACCGCGGGGTGACCGTGCACGCTGATGAGGCCGGCATGTTCGAGGGCTTGGAGAGCCGGGACAAGGACCCGCGCAAGTCGCTGCACGTCGACGACGTGCCCGTCCCCGAGCTGGGGCCGGGTGAGGCGCTGGTCGCGGTGATGGCGAGCGCGATCAACTACAACACCGTGTGGACCTCGATTTTCGAGCCGATCCCGACGTTCAAGTTCCTGAAGAAGTACGGGAAGCTTTCGCCGCTGGCCAAGCGGCACGACCTGCCGTATCACGTGGTCGGCTCGGATCTGGCCGGGGTGGTGCTGCGCACGGGGGTCGGGGTGCACAACTGGAAGCCCGGCGATGAGGTGGTGGCGCATTGCCTGAGCGTGGAGCTGGAGAGCCCGGACGGGCACAACGACACGATGCTC
>NZ_JNYY01000022.1 GCF_000716785.1 Amycolatopsis vancoresmycina | reverse complement strand
AGATCGTCGGCAGCGTCAGATGTGTATAAGAGACAGGGTCAACGCCCGGCACGCCGAAAGCACCCCCTCGGGCAGCTCCTACCACGCCGGCGACCCCGACATGGGCGACCTCCCGCACCGGGTGCTCCCCGACCCCGACGGCCGCTACACCGTCGATGTGCACGTCACGCCCGATGGGCACGCCCGGATCGGCGATCGCCTCTACACCCCCGAGGAATTCGCCGACGTCCTGCGCCGCAACGGGGACTACGACGGGCGGCCCATCCGGCTCATCGGGTGCGATGCGAGCTCGAACGACTTCGCGCACCGGCTGTCGCGTGAGCTCGACACCGAAGTGCTCGCGCCCAGCAAGCCCGCGTGGACCGACTCGCACGGGCGGGTCTTCTCGTCCGACTACGAGATCGGGCCCGATGGGCGGATGCGGCCGCGGATTCCGCCGGACGGCGAGTGGAGCGTCCACCACCCCGACGGCTCCACGCACGCCGCCGGGGACACCGGGTTCGCGCCCGACACCCGGCACCACGAGCCGCACGACGTCGATGCCGGCAGTGCCCGGCACCGCGGGGACGATGACACGCGCCAGCGGCACAACCCCGGGACGGGCGCGGACCCCGACGCGCCGCGGCACGTGCCCGAGGACCGGAATCCGCTGTCGCAGCAACAGGAACGCGACCTCACCGATCCGCAGCGGCAGGCCGAGGTCCGGCGGAACCCGCAGCACGGCACGGACTTCACCCCGACCGGCGGCGAGCACGTGCCGGTCGGGCCCGGCAGCACGCACCCGGACGCGCCGCGGCCGCCGCACGCGGGTGAGCGCTTCCCGAGCGACCAGCCGCTGCAGCCCAACCGGTCGTACCAGGTCGTCGACGCCGACGGGAACCCGCGCGGCACCTACCACACCGACGGCACCGGCCGGGTCACGCACATCGACACGGCACACCCGAACGTGCCGCCGCGGCTGTCCGACGGCAGCCCGAATACGAACTACCACCCGAACCCCGACGTCACCCACCCGCACCCGGACACCACCTACCGGGTGGAGATCGACGGGCACCACCAGACCTTCCACACCGACGCCGCCGGCGTGCCGCACCCGTCGGTGCAGTACCACCGGCCGGACTTCGACGCCCCGACCGTCGACGTCACCCGGGACCACCCGAACGCTCCGGGGCCGAAGGACTCCTTCGCCGCAGGCGGCCCGTACGAACCGCACCGCCGGTACGACGTCACCGACTCCAACGGCGTCCACCGCGGCGTCTTCCACACCGACGCCGAGGGCCACGTCCGGTGGGCCGAGATCGACTCGGGCCGGATCGCCAGGACCAACCCGGACTGGCGCGGCATCCAGAACCTCCCGGGCAACCCCGAGGTCCACCTGCGGCAGCGGTTCGAACCCGGGGGCGTGCCGCCGGACTTCCGTGACCCCGGCCGGTTCCAGAACGCGCAGCAGCACGACGTCCGGCTGCCCAGCAACCGGTCCTTTTTGGACAGTCACCCCGATCTGGAGCCGAACTCCCGGTACGTCGTGCACAGCAGCTACGGCAGCCGCGACAACCGGTTCGAGCAGATCCGGTCGGTGTACTGGACCGACGGGAACGGGAACGTCGCGGCGGTCGAGACCTTCCGGCCGCACCACCCGGACCTCAACAACCCGGCGCCCAACATGGTCTACGACGTCGACGGCGGCCGGTTCACCTACCAGACCGGCCCCCACGTCGACGGCGGCCCGGCCCAGACGGTGCACGGCCACTCGCAGCGGCCGGAGGTCGCCGACGAGTGGGAGCTCTCCCGGCGGGACGGGACGGCGCAGGGAGAATCGGGCCGCCTCGGTGCGGGCATGGGGCTCTACGACGGCGGGCACATCGCCGGCAACCAGTTCCGCGGGCCCGGCGAGCTGGTCAACATGATGTCCCAGTGGCGGCCGCAGAACCAGGGCTGGCCCGCCCAGGCCGGGCCCGACCACTGGTACGCGTTCGAGACCGACCTGGCCAACCACCTCAAGAACGGCGGCACGATCGACGGGATCGACGTGTTCCCGCTGCGGCACGACGGCGACCTGGTGCCGCACACCATCCAAGTACGGTGGGTCGAGGTGGACGCGGCGGGTGTCCGGGTCGTCCACCTGCGAAGCTTCCCCAACACCCCGGCCGGGACGCCCTGATGCGCCCCGCCGCGGCAGCAGAAAGGACCGGCACACATGCCTCGTGACGCCTCGCAGTGGCGGGCGCAGTCGCAAGAAGTGGGCACCGCCCTCGTCGACGCCGCGCCCGCGGGATGGCGGCGGATCGACCTGGTGAGCCGGGTCAACGTCGACGTCCAGGACTTCGTGCTGACCGTCCTGATGACCGACGGCAGGCAGGCGACCGTCCCGGTGCCGGACCGGGTCGTGCCCGCCGTGCGCCGCATGCGCGACGCCTACTACGTGCCCGGGGAGGGCACCTGGTTCTCGATGCGGTACATGATCGACGCGCCGGGGAGCGTGAAGACGCTGTTCAACCTGGACTGGGACCCGCACTGGTCGCCGTCGATCGATCCGGCGGGCTGGGTGCGCGACCTCGAGGCCTACCCGCGCGATCCGGAGCACATCCAGCCGTGGCTGCGGGCGCGGCTCGCCGAGGCGGGCCGCCCGGTGCCCGAGGACGCCCCGCCCGCGCGGCCGCAGCCGCCGCTGGACCCGGTGGGCCAGAACTGGTACTGGGACGCGGTTTCGAACCTCGTCGCGCTGGCCGCGCCGCCGGACTGGGCGCAGGTGCTGCTCACCTACCGGGCGATCGGCGGGTACACCGAGCTGCCGGTGATGGTGCGCCGGGCCACCGACGGCGGCCTGGCCCTGTGGCAGCCGCCGGGCGAGGTGGCCGAGCTGCTCGCCGAGCTGCGGTCGGCCATGTACGTCCCGGGCCGGGGCACCTGGTTCCAGGCCGTCGCGCACGTCGCGCTCAACTCGAGCGTCGAGTACACCTACACGTGGGACGACGAGCCGGCGTGGGACGGGCCGCGGCCGGTGGCGGAGTTCGCCCGTGAGCTCGCGCAGTTCCCGCGGACCGGCGAAGCGCTGCCCGGCTGGCTGGCCGAGGTGGCCGGTCCCGCGGCGACGCCGTCGAGCCCGGACGACCCGGAAACGGCGACGAAGGAGGCCCTGCGCGCGGCCGAGGACGCGGCGGCCGAGCTGGAGATCCCCGCCGCGGCCTACCGGATCGGCGAGGTCGCCGACGGCGCCTGGTGCCTGGTGCGCGAAGGCGACGGCTGGGCGGTCTTCCTGGCCCGGGGCGGCGAGCGGCTCGACGCGGCGACGTTCCCGACGGCGCCGGCGGCCGTCCGCTACTTCGTCGGGCACCTGTACCTGAACCGCACGGCCCTGCGCGGCGAACTGCCCCTGGACGCCAAGCGGCCCACCGCGGACTGGCCCATCCAGCCCGTCGGCGGGGACGCGGGGCTGCAGATGTACGGCGGGAAGCGCCTGGTGACCCTGCCGCCGGGCACCGAAATGGACCGCTACGGCGACCCGGCGGGCAACACCGCGTACGTCGCGCGGACCGAGTGGCCGCACCGCTCGGAGCCCGACGAGGTCCGCGAGTGGCCCCACCACGTGTACCGCCTGCGCCGGCCCGTGCGGGCGGTCACCGGCACCGTCATCGCCTGGTACGACCAGCCCGGCGGCGGGACCGCCTACGTGCTGGAGCGGCCCTTCGCCGACCTGCTGGCCGACGGCGCCGCCGAGGAGCTCCCGCAGGCGACCACGCGGCCGCCGTCGCCGGAACAGGGCTGAGCCATGACCACACCGCCGGTACCGCTGGGCCCGGAACAGCAGCAGCAGCTCGTCACCCGGATCGGGCACGGGCTCGCGTCGATGGCGCCGCCCGGCACCTGGCGGCAGATCCGGACCGAATACCGGGCGGTCGGCAGGCACGTCGAGGCCGACGTGGTCGTCACGGGCCAGGACGGCGTGCCCCGCGCGGTCCAGCCGCCCCCGGAGCTGCTCCAGCTCCTGGGCGCGCTGCGCGCGGGCATGTACCGGCCGGGGATCGGGACCTGGCTGGGCGCGGTGCTGACCGTGGACCCCGGCCAGGGCGTCGGCGCGGACTTCGTGGCCGACCGCGAGCCGCAGTGGCGGCGCACGCCACCGCCGATCGGCTTCCAGGACGAGCTGCGCGCCTTCCCGCGCGCCGACCAGCACATCCCGGAGTGGCTGCGCCGGCGCGCCGCGGGCCCGGCGCCGCCGGACGGGATCCGGACCCCGCGCATCCACGACGGCGTCGACGCGGCGGGCCGCCCGCTCGTCCGGCGGCCGCCGGTGCCGCCGGCCGAGGTCGAGCCGGTGCTCGCCTACCTGGACGCGGCCCCGGTGATCCTGGCGTCCCGCAGCAACGGGCCCGACGCGTTCGACCCCGCGCGCACGGACGCGGTGCCGCTGAACTTCCGCACGGACGGCGTCTGGGCGTGGCCCGGCGCGGTCGCGTACTACCTGCGGGAACACGGCGTGCCACCGGACCCGGAGCTGGTCGCCCACCTCCGCGCCCGTCGGTTCGCCGCACCGGCCGAGGTCACCGAAGCGGCCAAGGACCTCGCGCTGGCCGCCATCACCGGCACTCAGACCACGGTGTAACCCGCGTTCGTCAGCGCGACCTCGACCTCCTTGCAGTGCTCGGGGCCGCGGGTTTCCAGGGCGAGCACGATGTCGGCGTCGCCGAGGTCGAGGCTGCCCGAGATGCGGGAATGCTCGACGTCGAGCACGTTCGCGCCCAGCTCGCTGACGCACTTCAGCACGCCGACCAGGGAGCCCGGGCGGTCCGGGACGCGCAGGTGCAGGCGCAGGTAGCGGCCGCCGGCCGTCATGCCGTGCTGGATGATCTGGAGCAGCAGCACCGGGTCGACGTTGCCGCCGGAGAGGATGGCCACCACCGGGGCCTCGAACACGCCGGGGTGCTGCAGGAGCGCGGCGACCGTTGCGGCGCCCGCCGGCTCGACCACCAGCTTCCGGCGTTCCAGGCAGAGCAGCACGGCCCGGGACAGGGACTGTTCGGTCACCGTGACGACGTCGTCGACCAGGGACTCGACGTGGGCGAAGCTGACCAGGCCGGGTTCGCCGACCGCGATCCCGTCGGCCATGGTCGAGGTCTGGCTGAGCCGCACCGGCGCGCCCGCGGCCAGCGACGGCGGGTAGGCCGCGGCTTCCTCGGCCTGGACGCCGACGACGCGGACGTCCGGGCGCAGCGCCTTGACCGCGGACGCGACCCCGCCGACCAGCCCGCCGCCGCCGGTGGCGACCAGGACGGTCTTGACGCCCGGCACCTGCTCGAGGATCTCGAGGCCGACTGTGCCCTGACCGGCGATGACGTCGGGGTGGTCGAAGGGGTGGATGAACACGGCACCGGTCCGCTCGCCGAACTCGACGGCGGCCCTGAGCGTCTCCTCGAGGAGGGCGCCGTGGAGGTGGACATCGGCGCCGTAGCCGCGGGTGGCGGCGAGTTTCGGCAGCGGGGCCCGCAGCGGCATGAAGACGGTCGACTTGGCGCCGAGCAGCGACGACGCCAGCGCGACGCCCTGCGCGTGGTTGCCGGCGCTGGCCGCGACGACGCCCCGCTCGCGTTCGGCCCCGGTCAGGCCGTGGATGCGGGTGTAGGCGCCGCGGATCTTGAACGACCCCGTCCGCTGCAGGTTTTCGCACTTCAGGTACACCGGACCGCCGTGGAGTTTGCGCAGGTCGCGCGCGTGCTCCATCGGCGTCACCCGGGTCACTCCCTTGAGGAGTTCCCGGGCGGCCTGGATCCGCTCGAGGGTGACGAGTTCCATGGGCCGGACTATGCCACTCAGGAACTCCACAGGTTGACCGGACCGTGAGCCGGGTACCCTGGGTCGCGTCAACACGCGGTAAACAAGGAGCAACCATGGCAGCGGGGAACGACGCGAACACGGCCCGACGGGCTCGCGCCACCCGCTCCGCCGGCCTGCTCCCCCTGGTGATCGGCGTGGCTTCGGCGGCCGCGCTCACCGGAGCGGCGTACCTGACGGTGGACAGCGCCTCGTGCGGCGCGCCGGCCCAGTACATCCGCCACGACAGCCACGTCGAGCTGGTCGGCGGCTGCGTCGACGGTTCGAACCTCCCGGCGACGCGCGGGCCCGCCACGGGCTCCGTCGTGCACGGCAACTACAACCCCTGAGCTGGTGGGTTACCCCGGTGTGCCCGGGGAACACGAAAGTGCCTTCTTCCGCGGTCTTCGCCGGTCCCCGATGATCATCGGGTGACCACCGTCTACGAGCCGGGCCGCGGGCCCGGCCCCGCCAAACCCACCGAAGAAGCGTCGAGCCGGCTGCTGAGCGCCCACAGCCTGGGTGCGCTGGCCACCGTCAACCGCGCGGGACACCCGCACCTTTCGACGGTCGCGTACGCCTGGGACCCAGACCAGCGCGTGGTGCGGATCGGGTCCACGGCGGGCCGGGCGAAGGTGCGCCAGCTCGCGCGCAACCCGCGTGCATCGCTGTACGTCAGCAGCGACGACCACCTGGCCTTCGCGGTCGCCGAGGGCCTTGCGGAGGTGTCGCCGGTCAGCTCGGTGCCCGGGGACGAGACCGGCCGCGAACTGCTCGCCATGCAGGTGCCCTTCGCCGACCCCGAGGACGAGGCCGCGTTCCTGTGGAACATGGTCGAGGACCGCCGCGTGGTCATCCGGCTCCGGGTGGACCGGCTCTACGGCGGCGGCCTCGACGTGCGCTGAGGCTCAGCCCAGGGCGGCCAGCAGGTCCGCGACCAGGTCGCGGCCGTCCTCGATGCCGACCGAGAGGCGCAGCAGGTCGGCCGGGACCTGCAGGGTCGAACCCGCCGTGCTGGCGTGGGTCATCTTGCCCGGGTGCTCGATCAGGGACTCGATGCCGCCGAGGGACTCCGCGAGGATGAACAGCTTCGTGCGCGAAGCCACCTCCAGGGCCGCCTGCTCGCCGTCCGCGTGGCTGAACGACACCATCCCGCCGAAGCGGCGCATCTGCTTCGCCGCCGTCTCGTGGCCCGGGTGCTCCGGCAGGCCCGGGTAGTAGACCTTCGCCACCTTCGGGTGCTTGACCAGCGCCTGGACGATCTTCTCGGCGTTGTCGCTGTGGCGCTCCATGCGCAGGGCGAGGGTCTTGATGCCGCGCAGCGTGAGCCACGCGTCGAACGGCCCGGGCACCGCGCCCGCGGCGTTGCGCAGGTAGAAGAACTGCTCGCGCAGCTCGTCCTCGTTCGTGACGATCGCGCCGCCGACCACGTCGGAGTGGCCGCCGAGGTACTTGGTCGTCGAGTGCAGGACGATGTCCGCGCCCAGCGACAGCGGGTTCTGCAGGTACGGCGTCGCGAAGGTGTTGTCGACCACCAGGCGGGCGCCGGCGTCGTGCGCGACCCCGGCCAGCGCCGCGATGTCGGCGATGCCGAGCATCGGGTTGGTCGGCGACTCGCACCAGATCAGCTTCGTCTCGGGCCGGATCGCGGCGCGCACCTCGTCGAGGTTCGCCAGGTCGGCGACGGTGTGCTCGACGCCCCACAGGCTGAGCACCTTGTCGATCAGGCGGAACGTGCCGCCGTACGCGTCGTTGCCGAGCACGAGGTGGTCACCGGGGCGGAGGGTACTGCGCAGCACCACGTCGGAGGCCGCCATGCCGGAGGCGAAAGCCAGCGCGTGCCGGCCGCCTTCCAGCGAGGCCAGCGCCTCCTCCAGCGCCGACCGGGTCGGGTTCGCGGTGCGCGAGTACTCGTAGTCGCCCTCGCGGGTCCCGCCCACGCCGTCCTGCGCGTAGGTCGAGGTCTGGTAGATCGGCACGATGACCGCGCCGGTGCGGGGGTCGGGCTGCTGACCGGCGTGGATCGCGCGCGTCTCGAAGCCCAGTACGGAGTAGTCGTCCACCATTGGCACAGCGTACGGCGGGCCCCTGACATTCCCGTCAGGTGGGATGGATCTCAGTGCCGGGTCCACCGGCGGGTGGCCGGCAGGGCCGCGAGCACCAGCAACGCCACGAACGGCGCCGCCACGACGACCCCGCGCGGCACGGCGGGATCGATCCCCGTGGGGCCGCCCACGACGAAGAGAACGCGCTGGTAGCGGAGCACCATGCCGACGATCGGCGCGACCAGCGCGAGCGCTCCGGCGGCCAGGCACAGCACCCGGCCCGCCTCCACGCGCGCGAGCAGCGACCCCCCGCCGAGCAGCAGGAGCAGGCCGATGACCGCGTCGGCGAGCTGGCCGGGGACCAGCAGGTCGCTTTGGCCGAAGCCCAGGACGAGGCTCCACCAGAAGATGCCCAGCAGGAACCACAGGCCGCCGAGCACGGCGAGCGCCCCCGCGGCGATCGCCGTTCCCGCCCGGGGCGGGGCCGTGACCGTCACTCACCAGCTCCGGGACGAGTACGCACCCTGGCCGGACAGCACCGGGACCACCGACGTGCGGTACCGCAGGTAGCGGAACGTCGGCGGCAGGAACGCCAGCACCAGCACGAGCACGGCCAGCGCGGCCAGGCCGACGCGGTCGGCCATCGCGAACCCGCCGTGGGTGAACATCGCGTCGGCGAACCGGGCCGGCGGCACGCCCACCGAGAGCGGCTCGGTGAGCAGGGCCCCGATGGCCAGCAGCGCACCCACGCCCAGCAGGACCGCGCCGGCCGTCGCGCGGAACAGCGTCGCGAGCGAACCGAGCAGCAGCACGAGTCCCGCCACGACGTAGCCGGCGAGGTCGACCAGCACCCACGCCGGCAGCGCGCCGAGGCTGAATTCCGCCGGCATGTCGAGGAAGATCTTCACCGGCACGTATCCCGCGGCGACCGCGGCCGGAAATCCGAGCACCCCGGCGAGGACCGCCGTTACGCCGGATGGCCGAGTCGATGAATACGAATGCGAATGCGACACCGGGTGTCCGTACGGACCGGTCACAACTCCCCCATCAGCCGAGCGCGGGACGACGGCGCTCACCCTAGTCGGAATGGGGATAAAGAAGCCGGAAACAGAACGGAATTCGGCCGGACGGCGGAACCCAAGATCATTTTTGTACGGTATCGGCAGAATTCACGTCACGCGATCACGGCGGCAGTGCCACTCGCTCCATTGTCCTTTTCGGACAATTGCGTGCCGGGCCGAAAATGCAGCGTGCCCCGGAGCCGAACCGGCTCCGGGGCACGTGTGCTGCGTCAGGTCACCACTGCTGCTGCGGTGGCTGACCCGGCTGGCCGAACCCGCCGCTCGGCGGGCCCTGCTGGCCCGGCGGCTGGCCCCAGCCCTGCGGCGGCTGACCCGGCTGCTGCGGGTAGCCGTGCGGCGGCTGACCCGGCTGGCCGTACCCGCCCGGCTGCTGCGGCGGCTGGCCCGGCTGCGGGAAGCCCCCGCTCGACGGCTGCGGGAACCCGCCGCTGGCCGGGTTGGGCCCGCCCGGCTGCCCGTAGGCGGGCGGTTGGCCGTAGCCCTGCGGCGGCTGGCCCGGCTGGCCGTAGCCGCCCGGCTGCTGCCCGAACCCACCCGGCTGGCCCGGCTGACCCGGCTGGCCGAAGCCGGCCGGCTGCTGCGGGCCGCCGAAGCCCTGCGGTCCGCCGAAGTTCTGCGGCCCGCCCGGCGCGGCACCGCCGCCGCCGAGGCCGGCGTACTGCGCGGTGGCCGGGATGAGCGCCAGGACGCCCACGACGAGGATCAGGATGCCGAAGATCAGCGGCGGGAGCCCGAGGCCGAAGGTGTCCTTCTCGGACGCCGACGCCTGCGCGAGCGTCTCGGCGTTGGGCGTGATGCCGATCTTGAGCAGCAGCGCGAAGAGCGTGAGCACCGCACCGCCCGCGACGACCGCGATCGGGACGAACTTCCGGATCCCGCCCAGCCGGCCCGCCAGCGCCAGGCCGACGCCGCCGGCCAGGGAGATCAGGGCCCCCAGCAGGATCATGATCACGTAGAACCAGACCGTGCCGGGGCCGACGATCCCGGCCGCGTCGAGCACCCGGTCGATCGCCGCCTGGTCCGGCGCGCGGTCGAAGATCGCCGAATAGTCGCTCGCGTCACCCATGTAGACGAACGCGTAGATCAGCGCGATGAGGGCGAACAGCGCGACCAGGCCCCCGGCGATGTAGCCGTAGAGCTGCCGGTTGCCACCCGCGGCCGGCGCGCCGAACTGCGGCGGCTGCCCGCCGAAGCCGGGCTGGCCACCGAACCCGGGAGCACCGAAGCCCTGCGGCGGCTGGCCCGGCTGGCCGAAGCCCGGCTGCTGGCCGAACCCGCCCGGCTGACCGGGCTGGCCCGGCTGCCCGAACCCGCCCGGCTGCTGGCCGTAACCACCCGGCTGGCCGAACGCCGCGGCCGGGTTGTCGGCCGCGCTCGGCGGCGGGGTGTACGGGATCGCCGGCGGCTGGGAGCCCGGGGGCACCAGCTGCGTCGAGTCCGCGACCGGCGCGTCACCGCCGCCTGCCGGGTTCACCATCTGGGTCGCGTTCGCGTCGAACGGCGGCATCGCCTGGGTCGCGCCCGCCCCGCCCTCCCCCGGCCGGCCCGGCTGGACGACCTGGGTCGGCTCCGGCGTCTCCCCGAACGGGGAACCACCCTCCTGCTGGGCGGGCTGCACGACCTGGGTCGGCTCCGGGCTGCCGAACGGGTCGTCCTGCTGCGGCTGGGGGCCACTCGGCGGGCCCTGAGGTGGCTGGCCGCCACCCCACGGCTGGTTCGGTGGCTGCGGTGCACTCATGTGGGTCTTGAACCCCCTTGACGAGGACGCGAAAGTTCTGTACTCGCGCTCACGCTATCGGATCACCCGGCCGGGCGCTCGTAACGCCCCGGCCGGGTTCGCCGATCAAGTACTTTCACAGCTCACGCTCAGCGACCGGCGAGGAAGCCCAGGAGGTCGTGCCGGGTGACCACCCCGGCGGGCTTGCCGTCGACCAGCACGAGCGCGCCGTCCGCGCCTTCGAGCGCCGTCATCGCGGCGCTCACCTGCTCGCCGCCGCCGATCGTCGGCAGCGGCGGGGACATGTGCTGCTCGAGCCGGTCGGCCAGCTGCGCCTTGCCGGTGAACAGGGCGTCGAGCAGGTCGCGCTCGTTGACCGCGCCGACGACCTCGGCCGCCATCACCGGCGGCTCCGCGCTGACCACGGGCATCTGGCTGACGCCGAATTCGGACAGGATCGCGATGGCCTCGGCGACCGTCTCGTTCGGGTGCGAGTGCACCAGCGCCGGCAGGTGGCCGCTCTTCTTCGTGAGCACGTCGGCGACCGTCGCGCCGGACGAGTCGGGCGGCAGGAAGCCGTAGGAGGACATCCAGGTGTCGTTGAACACCTTCGTCAGGTAGCCGCGGCCGCCGTCGGGCAGCAGCACGACCACGACGTCGTCCTCGGTGAGCCGTTCGGCGAGCTTGAGCGCGGCGGCGACGGCCATCCCGCAGGAGCCGCCGACCAGCAGGCCCTCCTCGAGCGCGAGGCGCCGGGTGATCTGGAAGGAGTCGGCGTCGGAGACCGGGATGATCTCGTCGGCGATGGTGCGGTCGTAGGTGTCCGGCCAGAAGTCCTCGCCGACGCCTTCGACCAGGTACGGCCGGCCGCTGCCGCCGGAGTAGACCGAGCCTTCCGGGTCGGCGCCGACCACCTGCACGCGGCCGTCGCTGACCTCCTTGAGGTACTTGCCGGTGCCGGAGATGGTGCCGCCGGTGCCGACGCCCGCGACGAAATGCGTGAGCTTGCCTTCGGTCTGGGTCCACAGCTCGGGGCCGGTGGAGAGGTAGTGGCTCTCGGGGTTCTGCGGGTTGGCGTACTGGTTGGGCTTCCAGGCGCCGTCGATCTCGCGGACCAGCCGGTCGGAGACGTTGTAGTAGGAGTCCGGGTGCTCGGGCGCGACCGCCGTCGGGCACACCACGACCCGGGCGCCGTAGGCCTTGAGCACGTTGCGCTTGTCCTCGCTGACCTTGTCCGGGCAGACGAAGACGCACTGGTAGCCCTTGCGCTGCGCGACCATGGCCAGCCCGACGCCGGTGTTGCCGGACGTCGGCTCGACGATCGTGCCGCCCGGGCGCAGTTCACCGGAGGCTTCCGCGGCCTCGATCATGCGCAGCGCGATGCGGTCCTTGACCGAGCCACCCGGGTTCAGGTACTCGACCTTGGCCAGCACGAGCGGCTTGAGCCCCTTGGTCAACGAGTTCAGCTTGACCAGCGGGGTGTTGCCCACGAGGTCTGCGATGTGCTCTGCGTACTCCACCGCTCCACCCTAAACGGCAGACCATCGGAGCTGTCCAGTCGTGCACGATCGGGCCCAGGGGGCCTCCGGGTGCGCGTCGGTGAGGCGGGTCAGTGAGCGCGAGGTCGGGCCGTCCGGCCCGGACCTCAGGCGGCCACCAAGCCGCTCGTCCGTACCGGTACCGGCCCGAGGGCCGCTGCGCACTGAGCCGTCATCCCGTCCCGGAGGTCCCGCCCGGCGCCGATGACCGTGCGGCAGCCCATCCGAAGAGTGGTGGACGGCCAGTAGGCGGCCCGGTCGGTAATCATCGCCAGTTCACCTCCTGTGTGATGGCGACCTTTCCCAGTTGCGACGATCCTATCGGCCCGCCGGTTGCCCGTGTTCACCCTTTCGTGTCAATTCGACGCGATCCGGCCGATCGGCGATCGGCCGTTCTTCCCAGCCCTGCGGCCAGGTTCTCGCGAAACCACGGTTCGCTTCCGCACCCGCGAGCCGGGCGGCGGACTTCGTGCCGAAAACCGCCGGACCTGCGAAAACGGCGCCGTTGAAACTCTCGCGTTCGCCGCCGAAAACGGTTCCGCGGAAATCGACGCGGTCGTGGAAGGTCGCCTTGTTGAAGTCGGCTTTCGTGCGGAATTCGGTGCCGCGGAAGGACGCCAGTTCGAGAAACTCCGTGCCGTAGCAGGTGATCGACCGGATCACGCAGTGCGTGAGGGTCAGCCCGACGAGCTTGGCCCCGGAGAAGTCGAGGTCGACGTCCGGCCAGAACGCCTCGCCCGGCTGCTCCGCCGGGCCGGGGCGCAGGTGCAGCAGCAGGATGCGCTGGGCGGTCTTGCGGACCTGCAGCTCCTCGAGGTCCTCGGCCGGGGCTTCGAACGGCATCCGCAGGTAGGCGCAGAGGACGTTGACGATGGTCTGCCGGTGCTCGGCGTACCCGGCGGCGAGCCGTTCGAGGGCGTACAGGCCGGCGAGCCGGACCGGGGCCTTGTCGCTGCCGAGCTGGTCGGCGGCCTTGCCGTAGATCTCGGTGACCCGCCGTTCGGTGGCGTCGTGGTCCTTCTGCACCAGGTCCAGCTCGGCCGAGCGCTGCCGCCGCGCGGCGAGCAGCAGGGCGGCGGCCCCGCCGGTGCCGACGACGATGTTGGCGGCCGTCTTCAGCGCGTCGAGCCGCGCCGAGTCCTCCGGGCGGCCCCCGCCCAGCAGCGTCAGCAGCAGGGTGGCGGCGACCGCGGCGACCACCAGCAGACCGGCACCCCACAGCAGGATCGTCCTGGTCCGCAGGACCCGTTCGAGGTCGTTCGGCACGTGGACCGATCATGCCAGGAAGTGGCGCAGGTCGCGTTCGGCTTTGACCACGACCCCGTACCCGGCAGTATGGTGAGCAACTGCTTAGCTCGCGATACGAGGATGTGTCACGTCATGCCTGAAGCCGTCATCGTCTCCGCCGCGCGCTCGCCGATCGGGCGCGCCAACAAGGGCTCGCTGGTCAGCATGCGGCCCGACGACCTGACCGTGCAGATGATCCAGGCGGCACTGGCCAAGGTGCCGCAGCTGGACCCGGCCGACATCGACGACCTGATGCTGGGCTGCGGCCTGCCGGGCGGCGAGTCCGGGTTCAACATGGGCCGCGCGGTCGCCGTCGAGCTGGGGTACGACCACCTGCCCGGCTGCACCATCACCCGGTACTGCTCCTCCAGCCTGCAGACCACCCGGATGGCGTTCCACGCGATCAAGGCCGGCGAGGGCGACGTCTTCATCTCGGCCGGCGTCGAGACCGTTTCGCGGTTCGGCAAGGGCAGCTCGGACTCCTGGCCCGACACGCACAACCCGCTGTTCGCCGACGCCGAGGCGCGGACCAAGGCGACCGCGGAGTCCGGCGCCGACAGCTGGACCGACCCGCGCACTTCCGGCGACGTGCCGGACGTCTACATCGCGATGGGCCAGACCGCGGAGAACCTGGCGCGGCTGAAGGGCGTCACGCGCGAGGAGATGGACGAGTTCGGCGTCCGCTCGCAGAACCTGGCCGAGAAGGCCATCGCGGACGGCTTCTGGGCCAAGGACATCACCCCGGTGACGCTGCCGGACGGCACGGTCGTCTCGAAGGACGACGGCCCGCGCGCCGGCGTCACGGTCGAAGGCGTCTCGGGCCTGAAGCCGGTCTTCCGCCCGTACGGCCGCGTCACGGCGGGCAACTGCTGCCCGCTCAACGACGGCGCGGCGGCGCTGGTCGTCATGTCCGACACAAAGGCGCGCGAGCTGGGCCTGACGCCGCTGGCGCGGATCGTGTCCACCGGCGTCACCGGGCTGTCGCCGGAGATCATGGGCTACGGCCCGGTCGAGGCGTCCAAGCAGGCGCTGTCCCGCGCGGGCCTGTCGATCGGCGACATCGACCTGGTCGAGATCAACGAGGCGTTCGCGGCGCAGGTCATCCCGTCCTACCGGGACCTGGGCATCGACCTGGACCGGCTGAACGTCAACGGCGGCGCGATCGCGGTGGGCCACCCGTTCGGCATGACGGGCGCCCGCATCACGTCGACGCTGATCAACTCGCTGCAGCACCACGACAAGCAGTTCGGACTGGAGACGATGTGCGTCGGCGGCGGCCAGGGCATGGCGATGATCATCGAGCGCCTTTCCTGACCCCTCCTCCCGCGGCCGTCGTGAGTGTTTAGGGCGGTTAGAACCGCCCTAAACACTCACGACGGCTTGAGACGAGCGTCAGCAGATGCTGTCGGTCGGCACCGGGTTCGCCAGGCCGAACAGCGGCCGCAGCTTGAGGCCGAGCCACGTGCCGCCCAGTGCGAACACGCCCCACAGCCAGCCGTGCAGGCTGCCCGTGGAGATGCCGCCCAGGTACGCGCCGACGTTGCAGCCGCCCGCCATCCGGGCGCCCACGCCCATCAGGACGCCGCCGAGGACGGCCGCGACCGCCGTGCGCCAGGGGATCGAGCTGTGGATCTTCCACGCGCCCGCGGCCGCCGCGGCCACCGCCGCGCCGATCATGATGCCGATGTCGGTGAGGCTGTTCTTGTCCCGCCAGATCGGGCCCGCCAGCGAGGCCGCGTTGGCCTTCTGGCGCCAGAACTCCCACGTCTCCGGGTGCAGTCCGAACACCTGCAGGATCTTCGCGCCCCACAGGGAGAACGCGCTCGTGACGCCCCAGGTCCCGCCGGAGACCAGGAACACCGCGCCGGCCAGCACGCCCAGCACCACCGCGCCGGCGAGCATCGGCCAGGCCCGCGGAAGACCCGGGCGAAGCCGCGTGCGGTCGGGACGGCGTCCACCGGCGGCGGCGTGCGGCGGCGCTGAACCGCGCGGGTGACCACGACGATCCCGGCGAGCACGGCGATCGTGATCGCCCACGAACCGGACCAGCCGACGTGGTCGGCCAGCAGCACGCCCTTCACCTCGGGCCAGCCGGACAGCGCCGGGTACGCCCACGTGTAGAACACCGACCCGGCGATGAACCCGCCGAGGGTCAGCACGATCGCCGACTGGCCGGAACCGACCGCGAACAGCGTCCCGGACGCGCACGCGCCGCCGAGCTGCATGCCGATCGCGAAGAGCGTCGCGCCGACGAAGAGCGCGAGACCGAGCGCGCCCGCCGTCGGTGCCGGCTTGCTGCCGAAGAGGCCGCTGCCGGTGCCCGCGATCAGCGCGACGAGCGTCGCGGCGGTGCCGAGCAGGACGGTGTGGGCCCGCAGCCCCTGGCCGTTGCCGACGGCGATCAGCTGCCGCCACGCCGACGTGAACCCGAACCGCGAGTGGAACAGCGCGAGCCCGAGGCCGAGGCCGAGCAGCAGGAGCACGCCGAACTTGGCGCCGTGGCCCGCCCAGACGTACCAGGTGAGGCCGGCCGCGAGGACACCCGCGACGGCCAGCGGGACGATCCGGACGGGGTCCTCGGGCCGCGGCACCGGCGCGGCGCAGGACGTGGGGAAGTCGAGGAACTTCTTGTCACCGGTCGGGGATTCGGTCGTCGCCACCAGTACTCCAGGCTCGGGCGGGCAGGACGATCAAAGCTAGATCCGGTGACCGGCCGGTCGCAGCCCGTCGCACAGTGTGGGACGAACGGAGCAATCCGGATACCCCTGAACGCGGCGAAGGCCCCCTCGCGCGGGGCGAGGAGGCCTTCGGGAAAACCGCGGTTACTCGTTCGTCTTGACGCACATCGTCGTCGCCGGCTCCGGGTACACCGCGACGCGCGTGGCGTCGGTGCCTTCGCAGACGTTCTTGTCGGCCTGGCCCGTGACGACCTTGACGAGCTCGCCGTCCTTGGTCGGGTCGCTGCACGGGACCTTCAGGTAGCCCTTGGTCTGCGACGTGAAGTTCGCCAGGCAGTCGCCCTGCTTCGCGTTGATCATCAGGCACAGCTTGTACGAGCTGCGGCCGCTGACCGAGTAGGTGTCGTAGCCCGCGCTGGAGCCGCCGGGGCAGTCGTCGGAGGCGCTGTCCAGCTTCTTGGCGATCTTGACGTTCGCCTTCGGGTCGTTGCAGTCGGCCTTCGCCGGGTCGTCCCCGCCCTGGGTGAACTCGGTGATGGTGAGGCAGTCACCGGCGTTCGAGGTGGCCGGCGACTTCATGAACGAGACGATCCCGATCACGACCAGCGCGATCACCACGACGGCGCCGATGCCGCCGACGATCAGGCCCTTGGCCCGCGAGCGCTTCGGCGGGGCCGGCGGCGCGGGCGGGAAGCCCGGCTGGCCGGCCGGGAACTGCCCGGGCGGGAACTGGCCGGGCGGCGGGCCGAACTGGCCGGGCTGACCCTGCGGCGCCTGGCCGTACTGACCGGGCTGCTGGCCGTACGGCTGCTGCGGCTGGCCGCCGGGAGGCGGACCGTAGGGATCGGGCTGACCCACCGGCTGCTGGCCCCCGGGGGCCGGAGGGGGAACGCTCACTGTGAACCTCACACATGTGAAGAGAAGAACCGACCGGGACATCAAACACGCAGGGTGAACACGGTCGGCAGCGGGGTCCACAAATGCACGAATTACCCACAGGAAAGGCGCCCCGCCGGTTACGGAGCGCCTTCACTGCGGGACTGTGCGCCAGCCGCGGCCCCCGGACCAGGTCACGGGACGGTCACGCAGCCTCGCCTGACCGCCTGAATCAGCAGTAACCGATCTTCTTGTACCCGATCCAGAACTCGCCCCTGCTGTTCACCTGACTTGGCTCGAATGGGTGCGCACCGCGGTCGTGGATGCGGGTGAGGGCATCGCGGAGGTCGTCGGGTAGCGGGTCGACGGCGGTGAGGGTGTGCTCGCTGGCCTGGATGTTGATGGTGCGGTAGCGGCGGGTGGTGCGCACGAATCGACCAGCCGGTGGTCTGCTCGATCCACCTGCTGACGGCCAGGGCGGCGAACACGACCGTCAGGTGCGCGTCGATCGACTCGCGCTTGTGGGTGGTGGATCGGCCGCGCACGTAGGTCGTGTTTGGACATTCGGCGAGAGACAGCCTGGAACCGGCCGCTAGTGCGCAGGTTTTCGCCGTTCACACGAAACCGCAGCTCAACAGCCAGCACCCTACCCAAGATCAGCGATCTTGAGCCAAAGTCGGGTACGGTGACGGAATGGTCATGCGGGTGGCGATTCCCGTGCTGCCGTGCCGAGATGTGCAGGCAGCGCGGTCGTACTTCACGGACGCGCTCGGATTCGACACCATATTCACCTGGGAGACCCCACCTAGCTACGCGGCCGTGATCCGCGACACCGCCGAGTTCCACCTGTCCGCCGAAAGCAGCGTCGGCCCGGCCAGGGTGACGGTTGTCGTCGACGACGTCGATTCCTGCCACGACGAGCTGCGCGCCCGCGGCGCCGACATCGTAGAGCCACTGGCTGACCGGCCCTACGGGATGCGCGACTTCAACGTACGGACACCCGATGGGCACTTGTTGATCTTCAGTCAGCCGCTTACCTAGTACGGGTGACCATCAGCGGACCAGCCGGAAGAATGACCGGACCTCGTCGACGAACAACGCCGGCGGCTCGAACGCCGCGAAGTGGCCGCCCTTGCCGGGCTCGTTCCAGTACCGGATGTTCGGGAACCGGCGCTCCGCCCACCGCCGAGACGGGCGCCGCAGCTCTTGGGGAAGACCGAACAGCCGATGGGTACGGTCACCGGCGCGCCGGCCGACCCGGAGCCGACCGGCTGCGGCCGGGTCGACTGCTGCGCCGAGCATCCGGAGCCCCATTCGTCCGCCTCCCGCAGTGTCGCGAGCGCCGCCCGCTCGGCACCGGTGAGGTCGTCCAACGTGGCCGGATCGGGCGGTGCGAGCGGCGGCATGAGATGGATGCCGGCGACCCGATCGGGTTGCCGTTGACCGATGCTCCCCACCCCGGCGCGGCCGGCTTGTTGCTGAAGCCGAAACCGCAGCTCAACAGCCAGCACCCTACCCAAGATCAGCGATCTTGAGCCAAGTCAGGCCTGAATCAGCAGTAACCGATCTTCTTGTACCCGATCCAGAACTCGCCCCTGCTGTTCACACTCGCGTTCGTGGCCAGGTGCGGCGTCCGGTGCGCGCCCATGATCCGGCCGATGCGCCCCTGCGACGGGCTGACGATGTCCACGTACGGGGTGCCCACGATGTTCTGGTTGAACGTCGCGGCCGCGTTCGCCCCGCGCGTTCCGCTCGCGTAGCACGCCCGTCCGCTCGGCCCCTCACGGAGCACGAGGTCGCCGTTCGTCTGCATCGTCACGTAGTGATTGCCGTTGCAGATGGACTGGTCCGTCCCCAGCGTTCCGGCAAACGAGGTGCCGATACACGTCAAAGACGCCGCTTGCGCGGCAGCCGGGTTCAGCACCGTGGCACCGACCACCCCGGCAATCCCCAACGCCACGAACAACCGCCTCTTGAACATCGATTCTCCCCTCACGGCAAAGCCGGCTTCATGTTCGATTCGACGTCCCGAAGAACGCCGATGCGAACCCATCGTACGAACGATTCATGGGCGACGACAGCCTTTCACCCATGCGTGAAAGCCAGGAGAGAGCCTCACCACGACAAAGCGCCGGTGAGCCCCTTGATCAAGTAGCCTCGAATGCGCTCACTTCACAGTGAATGCGTCACCACGCTTTGGCCGAGCAGGAGGAGGCCCGGATGAGGGTCCGCGGGGGAGGAAGGATGCTGCGCGTGCACCTGACCAGCGAAGACCTGGTCCGGATACGCATCGCCCATGCTCCCGCAGTGATGTGGGAAACGACGTTGAGCCTGCATTGGCTCCACCACGACGTCGCTGGAACACCGGGGAATCTTTGGCGCCGTTCGGTTGCGCGAAAACTGCCACCGTCGACCGGGCTGCTCGCAACCCTGATCCCGCAACGGGGCTACATCCCCGATTTCCTCACCCCATACGACTCGGCAGCCGAACTGAAGGACGCCATGGAACCCGTCATGCGCGTTCCGAAGCAACGTCTGCGACAGGAGCTCGCGAGGCTGACCGCCGACCACCGCCGGTCTCCCTGGGTTCGCGAACTTTCCGAGGGTGGGAAGACGTCGTTGAGGCGCCTGGGAAACGCCTTCCGCTCCTATCACCAAGCAGCAGTCACGCCGTTCTGGCCGCACGTCCGGCGAAACGTCGCCCAAGAATACGCGCGGGCGTCGAACCTGATGACACAGAGCGGGATCGAGGCACTCCTGACCCAGCTCTCGCCCGGCGTGCACTGGCGCCGCCCGGTGCTGGAGATCGATTACCCCGTCGACCGGCTGCTGCGGCCCGCCGGCCGCGGGCTCATCCTGATTCCGTCGTACTTCTGCGACCGCCGGCCCATCACGCTGGTCCAGCACGACACGACCCCGTGCCTGGTCTACCCCGTGGAGCGCCGGCTGCCGGGCGTCGACGGCCGGCCGGACCACGGGCAAGCCCTGGCCGATCTGGTGGGTCACAGCAGGGCGGCCGTGCTGGAGGCGGTCAACGGCACGGACAACACCAGCGAGATCGCCCGGCGCACCGGAATCCTGGTGTCCTCCGCGAGCCAGCACCTTTCCGCGCTGCGCCGTGCCGGGCTCGTGGCGAGTTCACGGCAGGGGACGTCGGTGATCCACGACCTGACTCCTACGGGAGCCTGCCTGCTTCGCAGCCTCGGCCGTTGACGACCCGGAAGCACGGCGAAACGCGACCGCCACCACGGTCCGGCCTCGCGGGCCGGACCGTGGTGGCGGTCGTTCTCACTATGCGACGGCGAGCTATTCGCGCAGGTACGACAGCAGGCGAAGGATCTCGAGGTACAGCCAGACCAGCGTCGTCATCAGGCCGAACGCGACGTACCACGCCCACTTCGAGGGCATGCCCGCGCGGATCATCCGGTCGGCCTCGTCGAAGTCGAGCAGGAAGCTGAACGCCGCGATGCCGATGCAGACGATGCTGAAGACGATGGCGAGCGCGCCGCCGCCGCGAAGCGGGTTGAACCCGAACGCCACCGTGCTGATCAGGTTGAACAGCATCAGGACGGCGGCACCCACCACGGCACCGATGATCCACTTGGTCAGCTTGGGCGTGACCTTGACCGCACCGGTCTTGTAGACGACCAGCATGCCGATGAAGACACCCGAGGTGCCGACGAGCGCCTGCAGGGCGATGCCCGAGTAGACGGCCTCGAACACGCCGCTCAGCGCACCGAGGAAGAGACCCTCCGCCGCCGAGTACGCGAGGGTCATCGGACCGCTCGGCTTCCGCCGGAAGATCATCACCAGGGAGAGGACGAGCCCGACGACCAGGCCGCCGATCATCGCGCCGACCAGCGCGCCGGACAGCTTGCCGGTCTCGGCCAGCTGGACCTGCGCCCAGATCGCCGTGATCACCCCGAACAGCAGCGCGGTGCCGAGGGACAGGCCGGTCTTGACGACGACGTCGTCGACGGTCATCGGGCGATCGCCCGCGCCGGCGGTGGCCTGGCCGGGGCCGTACCCGGGTACGCCGCCCTCGGGTTGGTCGAAGCCCACCGGGGGCCCGTACTGCCCGTACGTCTGGGTTCCGCCACTGGGCAGGTTGCGGAACGCCGGGTTGCTACTGGAACGCACCTGATCCTCCTGGATCTGCTGCTTCGTTTTTCGTGCTGCATCGGGTCCAACGACCGCCGGGGACCAGCGGTTCCCGCCGAGTAAAGACGACTTTACCCGGCCGGGATCGCGACCGTTCGGCGAGAGCCACTCGAAGAGCGGTACACAGTATCGCCCCTTGACGCAACGCTCACTTCGCGTGCTCGGACGTTCACCGAACGCGCGTCGGGGACCTGATCAGTCGTGTGACCTGCAAAGACGTGGGGCAACGCCGTGCGTCGGACGAAGGAGCATTGACACATGGGGTGGTCAACACGCCCGCGCGCGGCCGCACGCGCGCTCACCGCGCTCGCCACCGCGGTCCTGCTCGGCACGCTGTCCGCGACCGCCGGCGCGCCCGCCGCCTCGGCCGCGAGCCAGCAAGGCATCGGGCACGACGTCGGCGGCCAAAAGGGCTTCGGCACGGTCTGGCTCGGGTCGTACGTCGTCGGCGGGCAGCAGGTGTTCTGCGTGAGCTTCCTGCTCAAGGCGCCCGACACGGACGAGCAGTACAAACCCGGCGACGAGCTGCTCACGAAGTGGGGCACGAAGCTGCCGGCCGACGACGCCGCGAACATCTCGTACCTGCTGCTGCGCTACGGCGACACCAAGGACCCGGACGAGGCGACCGCGCTCGCGCACCTGCTGCACTCGTGGACCGCGGCGCCGCGCACCCCGGCCGACCTCGACCCGACCCTGCCGAAGGACAAGATCGCCTACGACGCGCCGGGGCACCTCGCCGAGCTGCGCGCCAACTTCGCGGCCGCGGCCGACGCCGTCGAGCGGCTGCGGACGGACGCCGAAACCAACCGCGGGCCGTGGACCGCCTCGGTCACCGCGCCGAAGGGCGACCAGCACCTCGGCGAGGCGGCCGAGTGGACCGCCACCGTGAAGAACGCCCACGGCAAGGGCATCCCGGGTGTCCCGGTGAAGCTGACCGCGACCGCCGCCACCCTCGACGGCGGGCAGGCGGACAGCTCCGCGGGCAACGCGAGCCCGCAGGCCGCCGCGAAGGAAGTCACGCTGAAGACCGGCGCCGACGGCACCGTGCAGGTGAAGCTGACCCCGACCGGGGAGCGGCCGAAGCTGGTGGCCTCGCTGACCGCGCCCGCCGACCGGCCCTACGTCAGGCTGCCGGTCGACACGAAGGTGCAGCGCGTGGTCTCCACCGGCGGTGAGAAGACGCTGACGGCGCAGGGCATCGTCAACGTCGCCAAGCCCGGCAAGGTCCAGGTGACCAAGACGGACGCGAAGACGGGCCAGGGCGTCGGCGGCGCCGTCCTGCGGATCACCGGCAAGGACCGGACGTCGGCCGCGCTCGGGCAGGACGGCAAGCCGCTCACCGGAGCCGACGGCAAGCCGGCCGTCGTCACCACCGACGGCAAGACCGGGGCCGTGACGGTCGAGAACCTCCGCGCCCCGCAGGAGATCTGCGTCGTCGAGGCGAGCCCGCCGCCGGGCTACACGAACGCCTTCGACCCGCAGCACCCGCCGTCGGCGTGCGGCACCGTGCAACCGGGCGAAACCCTCGCACTGACCGTGACGAACACGGCGAACGAGGTCCCGCGCGCGATCCCGGCCGGCGACCAGCCGGTCGCCCTGGCGCAGGGTGTGATCGAGACGCGCTACTCCGTGCCGGGTCTCGCCGGGCTGGGCCTGCTCGTGCTGCTGGCGGCCGGGCTGGCCGGGGTCGCCGCGCGGCGGGCGTTCCGGCGGTAACGGCGTGACGGAGCACGGCTGGCGGGGCGAGGACTGGTTCGTCGACGAGTGGCACCGCGGCATCGGCTGGGCCGCCGCCGACGACGAACCGCCCGGCGACCCGGAACCGCCCGCGCCGAAGCGCGGCCGGGGCCGGCTGCTCGCCGGCTTCGCCCTCGGCGCGGCGACGGTGCTGGCGGTGCAGTTCGGCTCCGCCGTGCTCACCGCGCCGCCGCGGGCCGTCGTGGCCGGCACGGCGCTGCCCGCCGCGGGCGCGGCGGGAGCCGCGGCTCCCCCGCCGACGCCCACGACGCCGACGACCGCGGCCTCCGCGGCTCCGGCCGCCGAGACGCCGTCGCCGTCGGCACCGCCGGCGTCCCCGCCGTCGCAGAAACCGGGCACGGTCCGGCTGCCCGGCGGCGGGACGGCGACGCTGGTGCGCAAGGACCTCGGCCCGGGTGGCGAGCTGCCCATCCCCGCGGACCTCGGGCAGGCGACGTGGTGGGGCGCCGAGCTCGACGCGGCGAGCGGGGCGAGCGTGTTCGCCGGCCACGTGAACTGGCGGGGCGCGACCGGGCCGTTCGCCGAGCTGTGGACGGCGCGGATCGGCACCGACGTGACCATTGTGGACAGTGCGGGCCGGACCTGGCGGTACCGGATCTCGCAGCTGGTCACCGTGCACAAGAGCGACCTGCCGGCGCGCGCGGACTACCTGTTCGGCCAGTCCGGCCCGCACCGCGTGGTGCTGGTGACGTGCGGCGGCCGCTGGGTCGGCGGCGCGGACGGCTACGAGGAGAACCGCGTCGTCACCGCGGACCCCATCTAAGTTACTCGTGGGTAACATCACGTTTCGGAACGGTGGTCGCGGGCGTCGCCATGCAGCAGAATGCCCAGGGTCAGGGCGATGGCGGCGAGAGGTGTGAAGACGATGGCGACGTTCTTGGTGACCGGGGCGACCGGACTGATCGGGCGCCACTTCACCCGGCTGCTGCTCTCCCGTCCCGACGACGACCGCGTCGCGCTGGTCGTGCGCGCGTCCTCGCGGGCCAAGCTGGCCGCGCTGGTCGACCAGTGGCCGCACTCCGACCGCGTCACGCTCGTCACCGGCGACCTCGGCGAGCCGCTGCTCGGCGTGTCCGACGCCGACCGCGAGGAGCTGCGCGGCGCCGTCGACCACATCGTCCACCTGGCCGCGCTCTACGACCTCACCGCCGACGACGAAGCCAGCATCAAGGCCAACGTGGAGGGCACGCAGGCCGTCGTCGACCTCGCCGCGGACCTGCGGGCGGGCTGCCTGCACCACGTGTCGTCGGTGGCCGTCGCCGGCGACCACGAAGGCGTCTTCACCGAGGAGATGTTCGACGCCGGGCAGCGGCTGGTTACGCCGTACCACCGGACCAAGTTCGAGGCCGAGAAGATCGTCCGCGAGCAGGACCGGGTGCCGTGGCGGGTGTACCGGCCCGCCGTCGTCGTCGGGCACTCCGAGACCGGCGAGATGGACAAGATCGACGGCCCGTACTACCTCTTCCCCGCGATCAGCAGGCTCGCCGGGCTGCCGGACGTGCTGCCGGTCGTCGGCCCGGACCTCGGCGACACCAACATCGTGCCGGTCGACTACGTGGCCAAGGCGCTGCTGGAGCTGGTGGTCAAGCCGGGGCTCGACGGCCACGCCTTCCACCTGGTCAACCCCGAGCCGCAGCCGGTCGTGTCGGTGTACAACGCCTTCGCGCGGGCCGCGGGCGCGCCGACGATCACCGTCCAGCTCGGCGAGGGCATCTCGAAGCGGATCGTCGGGCTGGTCAAGCTGACTGAGCACATCCCCGGCGTCACCATCGCGCGCGACGCCGTCATGGAGCGCTTCGGCATCCCGCCGGTGCTGCTGGACACGATGGCGTTCCCGTCGGTGTTCTCCTCGGCCGAGACGCGCAAGGCGCTGGCCGGCAGCGTGGACGTGCCGCGGCTGGAGGAATACGCGCCGACGCTGTGGCGCTACTGGCGCGAGCACCTCGACCCGTTCCGCGCGCGCAAGCACGGCCCCCGCGGCGAGCTGGACGGCCGCCGCGTGATCATCACCGGCGCGTCCTCCGGCATCGGCCGGGCGACCGCGCTCAAGGTCGCCGCGGCGGGCGGCATCCCGCTGCTCGTGGCCCGGCGGCAGCACGAGCTGGAGGAGGTCCGCGACGAGATCGTCGCCGCCGGCGGCACGGCGTCGGTGTACCCGGCGGACCTGACCGACGAGGACTCGGTGCACAAGGCCGTCGACGCGATGCTGGCCGAGCACGGCCGGATCGACATGCTGGTCAACAACGCCGGCCGGTCGATCCGCCGGTCGATCAAGCTGTCCTACGACCGGATGCACGACTACGAGCGCGCGATGGCGATCAACTACTTCGGCGCGGTCCGGCTGATCCTCGCCGTGCTGCCGCACATGTCGGAGCGGAAATTCGGGCACATCGTGAACGTCTCGTCGATCGGCGTCCAGGGCATCGCGCCGCGCTTCTCGGCGTACGCGGCTTCCAAGGCGGCGCTGGACTACTTCTCGCGGATCGCGGCGACCGAGACCCACGGCGACGGCATCACCTTCACCACGATCCACATGCCGCTGGTGCGGACGCCGATGATCCGGCCGACGAAGATCTACGACGCGTTCCCGACGAAGTCGCCGGAACAGGCCGCGGACATGGTGATGAAGGCGCTCGTCGAGCGGCCCAAGCACATCGGGACCCCGGCGGGGCAGGCGATCGGGCTGGCGTACACGCTCACGCCGGGGCTCACCGACGCCGTCGCGTACCAGGGTTTCCGGATCTTCCCGGATTCGACCGCGGCGGGCGGTTCCGGCCAGCTGAAGATCGGGCGTGGCGAGAAACACCTCTCGCGCGCGGCGATGGCGCTGGCCCGGCTCTCGCGCGGCTTCCACTGGTGACCGGCGGTCCGCCGCGTCCCGCTGGTCAGCGCGGATGTCCTGCGGGGCCTCACGCTGCGTTTCCCGGGTGCGGCCATTCCGGCGACACGGCGACACGTGTTGGTGATTCGTTAAGCCGGACGGCGGAAGCGGCGGGTGCCCGGGTACGGTCGGGCCCATGGTTCCTGAGCGCGACCCCGCCGCAACCGCCCTCAACGGCCTCCTCCCCCTCCGCCGCGAGTACACCCAGGCCTGGCACGGCTTCGACCGCAACGAGGTGCGGCAGTACCTCGACCACGTCGAAGCCCAGCTGCGCCGGGTGCTCGGCGAGCGCGACGCCGCGGTGGCGCAGGCCGCCGCCGCGACCCGCGAGGCGGAGACCGCCCGGCAGCAGGTCGCCACGCTCGAAGCCCGCGTCGAGGAGCTGAAGCGGCCGCCGGAGCGGCTCGAGGACCTCGACGAGCGGATGCAGCGGACGGTCACGCTCGCGCAGGCGCGCGCGGACGAGATCATCAAGCGCGCCGAGGCCGCCGCGGAGAAGACGTGGGCGGGCTCGACGGAGGCGTCGACGAAGCTGCGTGAGCGGTACACGAAGCTGGTCGCGGAGCTGGACAAGCAGGCCGACCTGCTGCACTCGGAGCACGAGAACGCGCTTTCCGAGACGCGCGCGGAGGTCCAGCGGCTGACCGTCGAGGCGGCCCAGCGGCGCGAGCTGCTGGACACCGAGGCGGAGCGCAAGCGGCGGAAGCTGGAGCGCGAGTTCGAGGCGTCGCTGGCGGCCCAGAAGGCGGCGCTGGAGAAGCACGTCGCGGACCAGCGCACGGCGAGCAAGAACCAGGCCGAGCGCCGGATCGCGGAGGCGACGGCGGAGGCGAAGCGGCGCCTCGACGAGGCCACCGCGGAGGCCAAGCGGCGCCTGGACGAGGCGACCACGCAGGCGGCCCAGCGCACGACGGTGGCGAACCGGAAGGTCGAGCGCCTGGCGGAGATCCGCGAGCAGGCGCGCAAGAGCCTGGCGATGGCGGAGGACATCCTCAACCGCAGCGAAACGCAGCTGGCGGCGCTGCCGGAGGAGGCGGTGATCCCGCAGGCGTCGAAGCTGGTGGGCGGCGACGACCCGGAGTCGGCGACGACGCCGTCGGCACCGGTCGTGCCGGTGGTCCAGCCGTCGATCCCGAAGGCGGCGGCCCCGAAGCCGGCTCCGAAGCCGGTCGCGGCGCCCAAGCCGGCGCCGCAGGCGGCGAAGCCGGGCAACACCCCGGCGAACTCGAACGGCCCGGCGACGAAGCCGGCGAACGGCAACGGCGCGAAGCCCCTGTCGCCTGCGGCGGGTAAGCCGGGCTCCTGAGAGCGTTCGCGTAAGGCCGCCTCGAAAAGTTCGAGGCGGCCTTACCCGCGTTTACCGGCCTGAGCAGCCCCCGTTTTCCACGCTACCGGTGGGCACCGACAGTTCCGGGCCGTCCGCGCTGGCGCTCAGGCGCCCCAGGGTGGTTCAGCTGCGGGCCGTCCGCGGCCAGGGGTTGGCCTGCTCCAGCTGGGCCGCCAAGCCCAGCAACAGCCCTTCCTCCCCCGGACGGGCGACCAGCTGCACCGAGGTCGGCAACCCCGAAACCGCCGAGCGGCCCGCCGGGACCGTGATCGCCGGGTAACCCGCGAAGTTCCACTGGCCGGTGAAGCCGGCAAGGCGCGTCGACGGCAGCACGTTCGTCAGCCAGCCCCGCTCGTGCCAGCGGCCCGCCTTCACCGGCCAGTGCGACAGCGTCGGTGTCAGCAGGACGTCGTACTCGCTGAAGAACTCCTTCGCGCGGGAAATCCAGCGGTCACGGGTGCGTTCGCGGATCAGGCCCGCTCGTTCGGCCAGTCGGCCCGCGCGGACGTGCGCACGCGTGCGCTTCTGCAGGGCCGCGAAGTCGAATCCGCCGGCCTGGGCCGCCGGGCCCGCCAGCCAGCGGGCCGTCATGCCCAGGACCATCGTCGCCGGGTAGCGCGGGGCCGCCGGGGTCACCGCGTGGCCCTGCGCGGCCAGCAGGCCCGCCGCCGTCGAGACCGCCGCTGTCAGCTCCTTCGGGACCGGGGTGCGCAGGAGCGGCACCGTCGTCGACGTGCCGATGCGCACCGAAGCCGGCGGCTCCACCACAGCAAGCGAAGGTTCGCCGGCCAGCACCGACAACAGCAGCGCCGTGTCGGCGACCGTCGTGGCCAGCGGGCCGTGGACCGACATGCCGAACCAGCCGCCTTCGCTGAGCAGGTCCGCGCCCGGCTTCAGGCCGACCAGGCCGCACATCGCCGCCGGCAGGCGGACCGAGCCCATGCCGTCGGACCCGTGGGCCAGCGGGACCAGGCCCGCCGCCACGGCCGCCGCGCTGCCGCCCGACGAGCCGCCCGAGGCGTACGTCGGGTCCCAGGGGTTGCGGGCGATGCCGTCCGGCGTGTCGCTCATCGGCCAGATGCACAGCTCCGGTACCCGAGTCAGCCCGACGAGCACCGCGCCCGCCGCCCGCAGCCGCGCCGCGATCACGCCGTCCGCCGCCGCCGGCGAAGACGGCCCCGCCAGTGAGCCGTGCGACGCGTACTCGCCGGCGATCTCCGTGACGTCCTTGACCGCGACCGGCACCCCGGCCAGCGGCAGCGACGCGAGATCCGGCCGCGCGGCGACCTCCGCGGCTTCCTTCACCGCCTCCTCGGCACGCACCCGCCGGAACGCGCCGACCACGCCGTCCGCCGCGGCGATCCGTTCGAGGGCCTCCTCGGTGACCTGCACCGGGTCGAGCTTCCCGGCCCGGACGGACGCCGCGATCTCCACTGCCGTGAGCACCATGATCGACGACCCTAGCCCACGAAAAGGTGACAGTGGCTAAGAAAACGTCTCAGATTGCGCCCGCTCGCAGCGCGTAGGCGACAGCGTGGGCGCGGTTGTTCAGGCCGCAGCGGGTCATCAGGCCGTACAGCACGTTCTTCACGGTCCGCTCCGAGTAGCACAGCTTCGCCGCGATCTCCTCGGTCCCGAACCCCTCGGCGACCAGCCGCAGCACGTCGCACTCGCGGGCCGCGAGCCCGGACAGCGTCAGCCCGTTGGGCTCCAGGACGTCCTTGCGCATCCGCTGCACCTGCGCGAGCAGCGCGCCCTGCAGCCGCGGCGGCAGGTTCGCCGTGCCGTCACCCGCGGCGAGCACCGCCGTCACCAGCTCGGCGCCGCCCGTCTCGCGGCGCGGCAGCACCGCCACCACGCCGCACTCCAGCGCCGCCATCAGGTCGCTCTCGCGGAAGTGCTCGACCACCAGCACGACGTGGGACGCCTTGGCCGCGCGGATCTCGCCGAGGACGGCCTCAGTGACGTGGTCCTCCATCACCAGCAGCACGTCCGGCACCAGGTCGGTCAGCCGGACGTCCGGGTGCGCGTCCAGCAGGCTCACCGCGCCGGCGTGCGTGATCGGGTCCGAGGCGAGGACGCTCACTTCGACGGGCTTCATGCCCGCAGTGTGGCCGGGACGTCTTCACGCCGTCCCTATTCCGTCTTCACGCGCGTGAAGACAGCTCCCCGAACGCCGCCCGCGCCCGCTCCAGGCAGCCCGGCAGCCGCTCGGCCGCGCGCGCCCAGTCACGCCGGGCACGCAGGTACGCCTCCCGGGCCTCGGGCGTCCAGCCGGCCAGCCCGGGCTCGACCCGGGACTCCAGCTCGGCGAGCAGTTCGCCCAGCTCCCCGGTGATGTCGTCCATCCGGTCCAGCACCAGGCCGGCGAAGCCGAAGTCGAGGCGGGTCACGGCAGGCGCGGCCGCGGCATCGGGCCGCCGGTCGTCTCCAGCAGCTCCGCCAGCCGCGAGAGGATCACGTCGTACTCCTGCTCCCAGTCGCGCATCGCCTGGCCGAACCGCACCGACGCCTCACCGCGCCACGACGCCTGCGCCATCGCCATTTCGCTGTTGACCTCGCGGAGGCGGGAGCGGGCCGCTTCGAGGGCGGACGCGAAGCTGGCGGCGGCCCGCTGCATGTCTTCGGTCGGCATGCGGAGCTCCTCTCGGGCCTCCCGAGCGTGGCGTACCGCGGGGGCGGCGCGGAACCCCGCCCGTGTGCCCTTGCCCGAATGTCCGCCATCCTTGCCTGCCGGTTCACGGCTTCCGCGTATGCTCACGGCAGGCATCCGGCGCGTGACGGTTCGTCGCGCACGAAGGGAGACCGATGTCGGCCGCGGACGGCTCCGCACCGAGACTCCAGCTCCTGGGCCCCATGAAAGCGTTCCGGGGCGACGAGGAGCTCGATCTCGGCTCCGCGCACCGGCGGACGGTCCTCGCCGCACTGGCGATGTACCCGAACCGCACGGTCTCGCGCGAGGAGCTGATCGACGCCGTCTGGGGCGAGGCGCCGCCGCAGAGCGCCCAGGGTTCCATCTACACCTACGTTTCCGGGCTGCGGCGCGCGCTCGAACCCGGCCGCGCCAAGGGCGAGGGTCCGCAGCTGCTCGCGTCGATCGGGTCCGGCTACTCGCTGCGCCTGGACGCCGGCGCGATCGACGTCCACCGCTTCGAAGCCCTGCGCGAGCAGGCGCAACGCCGTCAGGAAGCGGGCGACCTCCGCGGCGCGCGCGAAGCGCTCGACGAGGCATTGGGGCTCTGGCACGGCGTTCCGCTGTCCGGCCTGCCCGGGCCGTTCGCCGCCGCCCAGCGCGCGCGGCTGACCGAGGTGCGGCTGGCGACCGTCGAGCGGCGCGCCGAAGTCATGCTGGAGTCCGGCGGGCACGCCGAGCTCGTCGCCGAACTGACCGCGCTGACCCGCGAGCACCCGTTCCGCGAGACGTTGCGCGGGCTGCTCATGCGGGCCCTGGTCGCGGCCGGACGGCGGACCGAGGCGATCGCGGTGTACACCGACGTCCGCGACCGGCTCGTCGAAACGTCGGGCACCGAACCCGGCCCGGCCCTGCGGCGGCTGCACGACGAACTGCGGCAAACACCCGCCGCCGCGGCGCCGAAACCGCCACCACCCCCGCGTCCGGCGCGGATGCCGGCCGCGGCAACGCCGGAGCGCGCGGACATCTTCGTCGGGCGAGAGAGCGAGCTGGCCCGGCTGCGCGAAGCCGTCGACGGCCTCGAGGCCGGAGTGGGCCGGTCGGTGTGGCTCGAAGGCGAGCCGGGCAGCGGCCGGACGGCGCTGCTCGCCGAACTGCTCGCCATGGCCCGGGACCACCACCCCGCCTTCGCCGCCGCGGACGCGCTGGACCAGCGGTTCTCCCTGCGGCCGCTGCTCGACGCGCTGGGCGTGCACCCGGGCGCCACCGACGAGCGCCGGGCCGCGCTCGCCGCGCAGTCCGGCGAGGACCCGGTCGACGGCGTGCTCGGGCTCGTCCGCGAGCTGTGCGCGGAGGCGCCGCTGGTGCTGGTGGTCGACGACCTGCAGTGGGCGGACGACACGACGCTGCGCGTCTGGCGCTACCTGAGCCGGGAGACGCGGCAGCTGCCGCTGCTGCTCGTCGGTGCCTGCCGCCCGGTGCCACGGCCGGCCGCGCTCGAGGATCTGCGTGCCGAGCTCGACAACGATGACATCACCCTGCTCGCGCTGCCGCCGCTGGCCGAGGCGGCCGCCCGCGAGCTGGCCACCGAGCTGGTCGGCGCGCCGCCCGGGCCGGGGCTGCAGCTGCTGGTGTCCTACGCGGCCGGTAACCCGCGGTACGTCCGGGAAATCGTCGAGACGCTGCTCGCGCAGGCGATGATCGTGCTCGACGGCGTCCACGCGCACCTGGACGGCAACTCGTGCCAGAGCATCCCGTCGCCGCTGGGCTCGCGGATCACGCTGTACCTGAACTTCCTGTCCAGCGGGACCCGCGACACCCTGCGCTGGGCCGCACTGCTGGGCGGGGAGTTCTCGCTGGCGGACATCGCCATCGCCACCGAACGGCCGCCGACGGCGCTGGTCGGCGCGGTGGACGAGGCGATCGCGTCGGGGGTGCTCGTCGAGTCGGGTGACCGGCTGGCGTTCCGGCACCCGCTGGTGCGCCGCGTGCTCTACGAAAAGACGCCCGCGGCGATGCGGGTCGCGCTGCACCGGCAGCTGGCCGAGGCGTTCGCCGCCGCGGGCGTGCCCGCCGACCGCGTCGCCCGGCAGCTCGCCGCCGCACCCGCGCAGGTGGACCCGTGGGTGACCGGGTGGCTGCTGGAGCACATCGGCACGGTCGCGACCGAGACCCCGCGGGTGGCCGTGGACCTGCTGCGCCACGCCGTCACGCAGGGCACGCTGCCGCCGGACGCGCGGGAGACGCTGACCGCGACGCTGGCCCGGCTGCTGTTCTGGCTCGGCCGGGAGCCCGAGGCCGAGGCGCGCTCGGTGGTCGCGCGGACGTCCGACAGCAGGCGCGCGGCCGAGATGCGCTGGATCCTGGCCTACGTGTACTACCGCCGCGGCGACTTCTCCGAGGCGACCGCCGAGCTCAAGCGGACCCTCGACGACGCCGACGTCCCGGAGATGTGGCGCGGGCGGCACGAGGCGCTGTTGGCGACGCTGGAGAAGCTCGGCGAAGTGACGGCGCTGGCGCCGGCCGGGCTGCACCCGCTGGACGACGCGGCACTGGCCGTGCCGAACCTGGACAGCCTCGACGAAGCCGCGGAGCCGCTCGACGCCGCCCGGCGGATCGCCGCGACCCGCGCAGTGCCGGGCGAGATGCACCTGGCGGGCGCGGTGCACTACTACTGGCTGGGCCGCTGGCCGGCGGCACTGGCCGAGCTGGACGCGGTGATCCGCGACGGCGCGGAAACGGCGTCCTACGTGCTGCGCAGCCCGGGCTCGGCGCTGCTGGTGCACGGCGTCGGCGCGTTGATCGCCGGCCACCGCGGCGAACCGGCCCAGGCCCGGACGCACCTGGACGCGGCCGAGCGGCAGCAGTGGCCACCGGGCCTCGAGCCCGACGGCGGCGACTTCCTGCTGGCGGCCCGCGCGCTGCTGGCCGAGCAGGAGGGCCGGCCGGAGGCGGCGTTGACGGCGTTGCTGCCCCTGCTGGAGGACAACTACCCACCGGCGGCCCGCCACCAGTGGCTCCCGGACCTGGTCCGGATCGCGTTGTCCCTCGGCGACCGGCAGCGGGTGCAGCAGGCATTGCGCCTGCTGGTGGAGCCGGAGGGCGAGATCCCCCCGGCCCACGCGGCGGCGGCAGCGCACTGCCGCGGCTTGGTCACGGGCGACGCGGACCCGGTCCTGACGGCGGCGGGCCACTATCGAGCGGCGGGGAGGTTGCTCAAGGAGGCCAAGGCGATGGAGGACGCGGCGATCCTGCTGGCGGAGTCGGGCGGGCTGACGGAGGCACGCACGGCATTCCGGGCGGCGCTGACGGCGTACACCGGGATGGGCGCGGTGTGGGACGTCCGCCGCGCGGAGGCCCGGATGCAGCCGTTCGGCATCCGGCGGGCGGCCCCGGTGCGATCGCGAGCCGTCGCGGGGGAATGACCCGCCCCCGCCGCTCGGCGGGTTGAACGCGCAACCTTGCCGGGAGCCGGTGCGTCGGTAAGGTCACCGGAGTAGTCGGTACCGAGATGTCCCTGGGGGAATGGGGTCTGGGGCACTGCCCCAGAGGGGACGGCACCAATGCCAGGGGATGCGGACACCCGCCTGCGGGTGGGCGTGCTCGGCCCGCTGCGGGCTTGGCTCGGGGCGGCCGAAATCGGCCTCGGCCCCGCCCGTCAGCGTGCCATCTTCGCGGTGCTCGCGGTCAATGCCGGCCGCCCGGTGCCTCGGGCCGAGCTGATCGCCGGCGTTTGGGGCGATTCCGCGCCCGCGAGCGTCGAGGGCAGCGTGCACACCTACGTCTCCGGGCTGCGGCGGGCCCTCGAACCGGACCGGTCGCGCTGGTCGGCGGCCAGTGTCCTGGTGTCGGATCCCGCCGGGTACTCCCTGCTGCTCGGCGAAGACGCGCTCGACGCGGCCCTGTTCGAACGGCACCGCGAACGCGCGCAACGGCACCTCGACCAGGGGGATCCGCGGGCCGCCGTCGCCGAACTCGACGCCGCGCTCGCGCTCTGGCAGGGCGAGGCGCTGTCCGGGGTTCCCGGCGGGTTCGCCGAACGGCACCGCGAATACCTCGCCGAGCTCCGGCTGGACACCCTCGAACGGCGGGCCGAAGCCCTGCTGGCCCTCGGTGGGCACCTCGATCTCGCGCCGGAGCTGGCCGTGCTGGCCGGGGAACACCCGCTGCGGGAGCCCTTGCGGGAGTCGCTCATGCTCGCCCTCTACCGCAGCGGGCGGCCCGCCGACGCCCTCGACGTCTTCCGCGACGCCCGGGCCACGCTCGTCGCCGAGCTGGGCGTCGAACCCGGTCCCGCGCTGCAACGGCTCCAGCAGCAGATCCTCGCCCAGGACCCGGCGCTCGACGCGCCCGCGGCGCCGGTCGTCGTCGCCGGGCACCGGCTGTTCGGGCGGGAAGCCGAGACGGCCCGGCTCGCCGAGCTCGTCGCCGACGTCCGCGCCGGCCGCGGGCGGGCGGTCTGGATCGAGGGCGAGGCCGGGATCGGCAAATCCGCGCTGCTCGCCGGGTCGCTGCCCGACGGCCCCGGCTTCCAGCGGCTCTGGGCGGCGGCCGACGAGCTGAGCACCCGGTTCCCGCTGCAGGTGGTGCTGGAGTGCCTGGCCATCGACGTGCGTTCGCCCGACCCGCGGCGCGCGCGGGTGGCCGCGGAACTCGCGGGCGAGAGCCCGGTGCGGCGCAGCTGGGGACCGGCCGACCCGGTGCTCGGCGCCGTCGACCGGCTGCTGGCACTGGTCGACGAGCTGTGCGCGCAGTCGCCGCAGGTACTGGTGCTCGACGACCTGCAGTGGGCGGACGAGGCGTCCGTGCTGGTCTGGCACCGGCTCTGCGCGGCGACCCGGCAGCTGCCGCTGCTGCTGGTGGCCGCGACCCGCCCGGCGCCGGACCGCGCCGAGCTCGCCCAGCTGCGCCGCGGCGTCCAGGCGCGGGACGGGGTCGTGCTCGACCTCGCACCGCTGACCGGCGACGACGTCGGGCGGCTGATCGAGGACCAGCTCGGGGCGCCGCCCGGGCCGGGGCTGCGCGAGCTGGCCGCCCGTGGCGCGGGGAACCCGTTGTACGTCAAGGAAATGGTCGACGTCCTGACGCGCGCCGGTGCGGTCGAGGTGAGCGGCGGCGAGGCCGACGTCGACGACCCGGCGGAGTTCGAGGCCCCGCGGTCGCTGGTCGCCGCGGTCGACCGGCGGCTGGACTTCCTCACCGCGCGGACGCAGGAAGTGCTGCGCTGGGGCGCGCTGCTGGGCATGGAGTTCGCCGTCGGCGACGTCGCCGCGGTGCTCGGCACCCGGCCGTCGGACCTGCTGGAGCCGCTGGAAGAAGCCGTGACGGCGAACGTGCTCATCGACACCGGGACACAGCTGGCGTTCCGCCACCCCTTGCTGCGCCAGGCGCTGTACGACCGGCTGCCGTCGGCGACGCGGGCGGCACTGCACCGGCAGGCCGCCGAGGCGCTCGCCGGGATCGGCGCGCCGGTGAAGCGCGTCGCCGAGCAGCTGGTGGCGGCACCGGCCACAGTGGACGAATGGGTGCTGGGCTGGCTCGCCGCGCACCACGCCGCCGTGTCGACCCGGGCGCCGCTGATCGCCGTCGAGCTGCTCGAACGCGCGCTGGCCGCGTGCGACGGCACCGGCCCGCGCCGGGAGACGCTGCTGGTGGCGCTGGTCAAGGTGCTGTTCCGGCTGGAACGCAGCCCGGAAGCGCTGGCGCGGCAGGCCATCGAGGCCGCGGCCGACCCGGATTCCGTCGAGGAGATGCGGCACGTGCTTGCGGCGCTGCGACACCGCCGTGGCGACACCCAGGGGGCCGTCGCGACGCTCGCCGCGTCGGTCGACGACCCGGCCGTGCCGGAGCTCTGGCGGGTCAAGCACCGGCAGCTGCTGGCCAACTTCCGGCGCGGCGACCTGTCCGATTTGGACAGTGCAGAGAAGGCGGCGCACGAGACGAAGGCGTTCGCCGGTGGCGACCCCTACCTGACCGCGCACGCGCTGCAGTCGTTGTGGCTGGTCGATTCGGTGCGCCGCGAGCACGACCGCGCGCTCGGCCACATCGACGCGGCGATCGAGGCCGTCGGCGACGAGCACGAGCTGGCCGACCTGCACCTGGACCTGCTCGACAACCGCGTGTTCACGCTGCAGAACCTCGACCGGCTGGCCGAGGCGGGTGACGCGCTGCGGGCGGCGGGTGAAGTCGCCGCCCGGCACGCGCTGCCGGTCGGGCTGCAGGTGTCCGCCGCGGTGCACCGGTACTGGGAAGGCCGCTGGGACGAGGCGCTGGTCGAGCTGGACACGGTCATCGAGGACGGCCCGGCGATCACGTTCAACGGCCTGCGCGAACCGGGCCCGGCGGCGCTGCTGCTGCACGGCGTCGCGGCGCTGATCGCGGGCCGCCGCGACGACCGGGCCCAGGCGGCCGCCCACCTCGACGCGGCGGAGGAGTACGCCCCAGCCACCGGCGCCGAACGCGAAAGCTTCGACTTCCTGCTGGTCGCCGACGCCCTGGCGGCGGAGCAGCGCGGCGACCGCGTCCGCGCGCTGGCCGTCCTCGAGCCGATCCTGAACCCGACGTACGCGCAGATGATGCTGCGGCACCAGTGGCTCCCGGCGTTCGTGCGGCTGGCGATGGAGCACGACGACGCCGTCCGCGCGCGCCGGGCACTGGCGGTGTGCGAGGAGGAGGCGGCGAAGGAACGACGTCCGGCGCGGGCGCACGCGGCGGCGTCGTGGTGCCGGGGGTTGATCGAGGAGGACCCGGCTCCGGTGCTGGCGACGGCCGAGCACTTCCGCGCGGTCGGCCGCCGCCCGGAACTGGCCTCGGCGCTGGAGGACGCGGCGGTGCTGCTGGCCCGAGCGGGCCGCCTGGACGCGGCGCACGCGGCGTTCGAGGAGGCCGCCGAGCTGTACACGGCACTGGCGGCCCGCTGGGACCTGCGCCGCGCGGAAACCCGGTTGCGCCGCCTCGGCGTCCGCCGCGGCGCGCTGTTCTCGCCGATCCGCCCGGGCCACGGCTGGGAGTCGCTGACGCCGATCGAGATCCGCATCGCGGGCCTGGTCGCGGAGGGCCGGTCCAACCCGGACATCGCGGCGGAGCTGTCGTTGCCGCGCCGGACGGTCCAGGCCCACGTGGCCCGCCTGCTGGGCAAGCTGGAGACCCCGTCACGCTCGGGCGTCGCCGACGCCGTCCGGCGGCGGCCGTAGCGCGTTGGCCCTGGCGACCCGGCCGAGGAAGCGGCCCGACTCCTTGACCGTCCGCTGCTGGGTCTCGAAGTCGACGTGCACCAGGCCGAACCGCTGGGTGTAGCCCATCGCCCACTCGAAGTTGTCCAGCAACGACCACGCGAAGTACCCGCGGACGTCGACGCCGTCGCGGATGGCGTCGTGGACCGCGCGCAGGTGCTCCATGAAGTAGTTCACCCGGGCCGCGTCGAACACCCGGCCGTCGACCACTTTGTCCACAAAGGACGCGCCGTTCTCGGCCACCACCAGCGGGAGCCCGCCGGACCGGGTGCCGAGCCGGCGCAGGAGGTCGGTCAGGGTGGCCGGTGCCTGTTCCCAGCCGAACGCCGTCAGCGGCGGCGGAGCCGGCAGGACGTCCAAGCCACGCAACGTCGGCAGCGGGCAGTTGCTCGGCGCCTGCGGGTCCTCGAGCGGCGTGACGCGCGCGGGCGCGTAGTAGTTCACGCCCAGCCAGTCGATCGGCGCCGCGATGACGTCGGTATCGCCGTCGCGCACCGCCGCCGCGAAGCGGCCGCCGTGGTGCTTGGCGTCGGCCAGGACGTCTTCCGGGTAGCCGTGGCCCAGCACCGGGTCGAGGAAGAACCGGTTGTGGATGCCGTCGAACTTCCGGGCCGCCTCGCGGTGGGCCGGGGTGTCGCCGTCCGGGATGGCCGGGGCGAAGTTCAGGGCCAGGGAGAACTCGTGACCCGGCCGCGCCTGCCCGGCGAGCGCGCGCGTTGCCAAGCCGTGCGCGAGCAGCAGGTGGTGGGCGGCGACCAGCGCCGTTTCGTGGTCCTGGACGCCCGGTGCGTGCACGCCGCTGCCGTAGCCGAGGAAGGCCGCGCAGAACGGCTCGTTGATCGTCGTCCACTGGTTCACGCGGTCGCCGAGCGCGGTGTGCACGACCGCGGCGTAGTCGGCGAACCGGGCGGCCGTGTCGCGCTCCGGCCAGCCCCCGGCGTCTTCCAGGGCCTGCGGCAGGTCCCAGTGGTAGAGCGTCAGCACCGGCACGACGGCCCGGCTCAGCAGCTCGTCGACCAGCCGGTCGTAGAAGGCGAGACCGGCCGCGGACGTCGTCCGGCCGTCCGGCATCACCCGCGGCCACGCCACCGAGAACCGGTAGGCGTTCAGGCCGAGGCCGGCCAGCAGGCCGATGTCCTCGGGGTAGCGGTGGTAGTGGTCGCAGGCGACGGCGCCGCTCGCGCCGCCCAGCACCTTGCCGTCGGCCGCGGCGAAGGTGTCCCAGATGGACGGTCCGCGGCCGCCCTCGGCCACCGCGCCTTCGACCTGGTAGGACGCGGTCGCCGCGCCCCACAGGAAACCCGCCGGGAAGGTCATACCGGTGCCCCTTTCACAATGCCTCGCACGATGTGGCGGCCCAGCAGCAGGAACAGCGCGACCACCGGCACGACGGCGACGGTCGCGCCGGTGAGCATCAGCGCGTAGTGGGTGTAGTAGCCGCTGGCCAGCTGCGACAGGGCGACCTGCACAGTCGGCGTCTCGTTGGGGTCGAGGACGACCAGCGGCCAGAAGTAGTCGTTCCAGGTGGCCATGAACGTCAGCATCGCGAGCACGGCGGCCGGCGCGCGGAGCGCGGGCACCGCCACGTGCCAGTAGATGCGCAGGATCGAGCAGCCGTCGACGGTCGCGGCGTCGACGAGGTCCGCGCTGATCGCGTTCTCGCACGCCTGCCGCATCCAGAACACGCTGAAGGCGCTGACCAGCGCCGGCACGATCACCGCTTCGAGCCGCCCGTACCAGCCGAGATCGCCGACGACCAGGTACAGCGGGATGACCCCGAGCTGCGCCGGCACCATGGCCGAGCCGACGACCAGCAAAAACAGCGTGTTGCGGCCGCGGAAGCGCAGCCGCGCGAAGGAGAACCCGGCGAGACCGGCCAGCACGACGTTGGCCACCGTGACGGTGGTCGCGACGATCAGCGAGTTCCCGATGGCCAGCCAGAAGTCGACGGTGTCGAAGACGCGCCGCACGTTCTCGGCGAGGTGCCCGCCCGGCAGCAGCAGCGGCGACGTCTCCCCGATCGCCGAGTTGTCGCGCGTGGCCACGACGAACGACCAGTACAGCGGGAAGACCGACGCGCCGAGCACCCCGGTCAGCAGCGCGTACACCCAGCCGCCGGGCCGGCGCCGGGCCGTCACGCCGACCTCACGAACCGGCGCACCAGCCGGTAGTTGACCAGCGCGAACAGCGCGCAGATCACGAACATCACCCACGTCAGGGCGGCCGCGTAACCGGCGTCGAGGTGCGTGAACCCCTTCTCGTACAGGTACATGACGAGCGTCTGGAACTGGCGGTCGTTGCCGCCCGTCCCGCCGGAGCCACCGGCGTCGAACAGCTGCGGCTCGGCGAACAGCTGCAGGCCGTTGACCGTGCCGGCGATGGCGGTGAAGGCCAAGGCCGGCCGGATGCCCGGCACGGTGATCGACCAGAACGTCCGCCACCGCGAGGCACCGTCGAGCTCCGCGGCCTCGTACAGATCGCCCGGGACGGCCTGCATCGCGGCCAGGTAGATCAGCGCGTTGTAGCCGGTCCAGCGCCAGAGCACCATGCTCGCGACGGCGAAGTGCGAAGACCAGGTCGTCGCCTGCCAGTTGACCGGCGCCACGCCGAACCAGCCGAGAACCTCGTTGACCACACCGAAGTCGCGGCTGAACAGCTGCCCGAACACGAGCCCGACGGCAACGACGGACACGACGTTCGGCAGCAGGACCCCGGTGCGCCACCAGGTCGCGGCGCGCAGCGGCCGGTCGAGCAGCGCCGCGATGCCCAGCGCCAGCAGGAATTCCGGGACCGCGGCGAGCAGGAAGATGCTCACGGTGTTGACGAGGGCGTTGTAGAAGTTCGGGTCGGTGAGCAGGTCGCCGTAGTTCGCGACGCCGAAAGAGCCCTGGTCGCCTTCGAGCAGGTTCCAGTCGTGCAGCGAAACCCACGCCGTGTACAGCAGGGGAAAGGCGCCGAAGACGACGAAGAGCGCGAAGAAGGGCGCGACGAGCAGCAACGGCGTGACCTTGCGGTCGAAACGGGCGAGCCGGTGCTGCACGCGCGGCTACTTCAGGACGGCTTGCGCCTGCTGGACGGCTTGCGCCCAGGCTTGGTCGACGTTCTCGGTCCCGTCCTCGATCCGCCCGAGCGCGCGGCCGAACTCCGGCCGGACGTCGGCGTCCCGCAGGCCGCGGTAGTTCGGCCGCAGCTGGTCGGCCGAGGCGGCGAAGAGCCGCCCGATCGGCGCGTCGCCGAAGTAGGGGTCGGTGTGCGCGACCACCTGCGGATCCTGGTAGACGGCCGGTTCGCTGGGCAGGATGCCGTCGGAGAGGAAGAGTTTCTTCTGTTGTTCCGGTGCGGTCAGCCAGCGGGCGAGCTCGTACGCCTCCTTCGGGTGCGCGCCCTGCTTCGGCACGGTCAGGAACGAGCCGCCCTGGTTGCCGCTCCGGCCGGGCACGGTCGTGACGTCCCACTTGCCGCGGTTGCCGTCACCACCGGCTTCCTTGATCTGGCTGAGCATCCACGCCGGGCAGGCGACGGTGGCGAAGGAACCCTGTTTGATCGCCACGTTCCACGCCTGCGTGAAGGTGGTCGCCGCCGCGGTCTGCTTCTTCGCCGCGATCCCGCCGGCGAGGAAGAAAGCACCGCGGACGCTCGGGTTGCGGTCGGCGATGAAGGAGTCGTCCCGCTGCGAGAAGTAGTTCTCGGGCGACTGGTTGAGCATCGCCGTGTAGACGGTGCCGGCCGAGTCGGCGAACTTCACGCCCGGTGTCTTGGCGGCGAACCGGTCCGCCGTGGCCGCGTAGGCGTTCCAGTCCGGCATCAGCTTCGCGACCTCGTCCCGGTCGGCCGGCAGGCCCGCGGCCTGGAACAGGTCACGCCGGTAGCAGAGGGCGAGGCTGCCCATGTCCGTGCCGAGGCCCAGGACGAAGGCGCCGTCGGTGCCCTGCGCCCACTTCCACGGCACCCACTGGTGTTCGAGGTCGCGAGCGCCGTAGGCCGCGAGGTCGGCGAACTTGTCCTTCGCCTTCCGGTACTGCGGCATGTACTGCTCTTCGATCGCGACGACGTCGGCCGCGCCGTGCCCGGTGGCGAGCTGCGTCGCGAGCCCCTTGTGGTGGGTGTCGAAGTCGGTGACGCGGTTCTGCACCGTGATGTCCGGGTGCAGCTTCTCGTACTCGGCGATCAGGGGTGCGTACCCGAACTCCCCGAAGGTCGCGATGGTGAGCTTCGTCTTTCCCCCGGTGTCAGCCGGGCTGCAGGCGGCGAGCGGGATCAACGCGGCGACCACGATGGCGGTCCGGCGGGCGATCGTTCGCAACAGGCTTCCTCAGATCACACCGGCCCGCACGGCGTAGGCGACCGCGTGCGGCCGGTTGCGCAGGTTGAGCCGGTTGGTCATGGCGTAGATGACGTTCTTCACGGTCCGTTCCGAGTAGCAGAGCTTGCCCGCGATCTCGGCAGTGTCCCAGCCTTCGGCCATCAGGCGAAGCACATCCACCTCGCGCGGCGTCAGCGCCGCACCGCCACCCTCGCCGGCCATCGCCTCGACCTGCTCGCGCAGCGACGACGACCGGCCCCGCGCGGCCGCGAGCACGCTCGCCGTGAGCCGGTCGAGCGCGGTCCGCGGCAGCACGGCGGAGACGTGGCAGTCGGCGAGCAACCCGACGTGCGCGGGGTCGACGTGCCCGGCGACCAGCACGATCGCGGCGGGCGACTCGGCGGACGCGGCACGCAGGGCGGCAACAGCCTCCCGGTCGACCTCCCCGACGGCGAACACCAGCACGGCGGCCTCACCCCGGCGGGCGCGCGGCAGGACCAGCAGCTCCGGGCGGGCCTTCAGGTGGTTGATCAGCCCGGTCAACGCGATCGGGTCGGACGCCCACGCCGCCACTCGCACCTGGTCCATCGAACCCTCCTCCGCCCACGCCGATCCCTGACAGCGTCAGTCTGCTGAGGGCGCCTTCACGAAATCTCTAAGGCGGGCGGCGCCGTTCTTCACGCCGTGAAGTTCGGCCGTCGACTACCGTCGGGGCATACACGGACGAGTGAAGGGACCGATGAACCGCCGACGTCTTGCCGCCTTCGGGGCGGCGTTCGCCATCGTGGCCGGGTGTTCCCTGGTCGCCGGCCTGCAACCGCGGACCGTGCCCGGGCTGGCCCTGCCCCGGGAATCTGCTGTTCCGGCGGCTCCGGCTCCCGGTCCGTCCGTGCCCACCTCCCGGCTCGCCCGGCCGGGCGACTGCGCGTCCGTGGTCAACGGCCTCGACGTCCGCAGCCAGGTCGCCCAGCTGGTGGTCGTCGGTGTCTCCGGCAACAACCCGGCGGCCACCGTCGCCCTCGTGCGCGACCACCAGGTCGGCGGGATCTTCATCGGCGGTAACGCAACAGCGTTGTTGAAAGACCGCGCGCTCGCCGCGGTCCAGGGCGCGGCCAAGGTGCCGGTGGCGGTCTCGGTCGACGAGGAAGGCGGCCGCGTCCAGCGCATCGACGACCTCGACGGCGACCTGCCGTCGGCCAGGGTGCTGGCCGCCACGAAGTCGCCGGACGAGGTGCGCGCACTGGCCGCCGAGCGCGGCCGCCAGCTGCGCGCCCGCGGGGTGACGGTGGACTTCGCCCCGGACACCGACGTCACGGACGCGCCGGACGACGACGTGATCGGCGACCGGTCGTTCAGCCCGGACCCGGCGCGGGTGAAGACGTACGCGACCGCGTTCGCGGCCGGGCTGCGCGACGCGGGCATCCAGCCCGTGCTGAAGCACTTCCCGGGCCACGGCCACGGCTCGGGCGACTCCCACAAGGGCACGGTGGTCACGCCGCCGCTCGACCGGCTGCGGGCGGTCGACCTCGTGCCGTACCGCGGATTGGCCGGCTACGGCCCGGTCGGCGTGATGATGGGTCACCTGGACGTGCCGGACCTGACCGGCGGGGTGCCGGCTTCGCTGTCTCCGGCCGCGTACGGCTTGCTGCGCGGCGAATTCGCCTTCACCGGGCCGGTCGTGACGGACGATCTCGGGGCCATGAAGGCGATCACGGCGCAGTATTCGCTGCCGGACGCGGTCCTGAAGGCGTTGCAGGCCGGCGCGGACCAGGCGCTGTGGTCCTCCGGGGGCCGGGTGGACGAGGTGCTCGACCGCCTGGTGAAGGCGGTGCAGGCCGGGGAGCTGCCACCGGCCCGGGTGCAGGAGTCGGTGACGCGGGTGCTGCGGGGCAAGGGCCTCTGCGGTTGAGGTGTGCACGGTGATCTCCTTTCGCGGTCACATGAACGACGCTACCGAACACGCGTGCGAAAGATCATCACTGAACCGGGTGAACTACGAGCGCCGATTTCCGTTGCGGCGCAAGGGAAACGGCGTGAGCAGCCCCCGATTTCCAGTCTACCGGAGGGCACCGACAAAACCGGGTGGCGCGAAGACCCGGGCCGCCGCGCCTAGACTTCCGTGGAGGCACCCCGGAGCAAGGAGAAGCATGGCGAACCTCGGTGGCACGTACTCCTTCGGCGGCGGACTTCCCGTGACCCGGATGGGTTACGGCGCCATGCAGCTGGCCGGTCCCGGGGTGTGGGGGCCGCCGCGGGACCACGATGCCGCCGTCGCCGTGCTGCGGGAGGCCGTCGAACGGGGTGTCACCCACCTCGACACCAGCGACTACTACGGCCCGCACACCGTGAACGCGCTGATCAAGGAGGCCCTGCACCCGTACCCCGAGCCGCTCGTCATCGTGACGAAGGTCGGGGCGCGGCGGAGTGCGGACAAGGGCTGGCCGGCCGCCCTGTCGGCCGAGGAGCTCACCCAGGCCGTGCACGACAACCTGCGCAACCTCGGCGTCGACGCGCTCGACGTCGTCAACCTGCGGCTCAGCGACGCCTCCGGCGGCTACCCCGTGGCGATGTCGCTCGCCGAACCGTTCGGGGTGCTCGCCGACCTGCGGCAGCAGGGGCTGATCCGGCACCTCGGCGTCAGCCACGTCACCGCCGAGCAGCTCGACGAAGCCAAGGCGATCGCGCCGGTGGTCTGCGTCCAGAACCAGTACAACCTGGCCCACCGCGAAAACGACGACCTGGTGGACAAGTGCGCCGCCGAAGGGACCGCCTTCGTGCCGTACTTCCCGCTCGGCGGGTTCAGCCCGCTGCAGTCGGGGCTGCTCGACGACTGCGCCGCCCGGCTCGGTGCCACGCCGATGCAGGTCGCGCTGGCCTGGCTGCTGCAGCGGTCGCCGTCGATGCTGCTGATCCCCGGCACGTCCTCGACGGCGCACCTGCGCGAGAACCTCGCCGCCGCCGAGCTCGAACTGCCCGCGGACGTTCTCGCGGATCTCGACCGGATCGGCGCCGCCTGATCGCTACGCTGAGCGTTCGGACTGGCACGAGGACGGAGTCGAGCGTGGCGGAGTGGGGCGACCTGGTCGCGTACATCAGGCAGGCGTACCGGGTGGTGCGCGACGAACCCGACGAGCTGCGCATCCGCCTGGTGTTCGGCGACGATCCCGACACCGAGCAGCGGGCGCAGATCGTCGTGATCGCCCGCGAAATCCTCGACCAGCGCGAGGACTGGGTCCAGATCGCCACGCCGTTCGCCCGGCACGAGGAGGTCGACCTGCTCGAGGTGCTGACCGAGGTCGGCGAGGCGATCGTGGTCGGCGGCATCGCGGTGATGGGCGACCACGTCGTGCTGCGGCACTCGCTGCCGCTGATCAACCTCGACATCAACGAGTTCATCGACCCCCTCGAGCTGGTCGCCGGCGCGGCCGAGCTGCTGGAACAGCAGTTCACCGGCCGCGACGACTACTGAGGGGCACCACGGCCACCGCGGCGGCCACGGCCAGCGCGGCCCCCAGGCCGAGCGCCGTGGTCGCCTTGCCGGTGCCGAGGTAGAGGCCGCCGAGGAGCGCGACGCCCAGGGTGCCGCCGAGCTGCTGGACCGCGTTGAGCAGCCCGGCGGCCGAGCCCGTCTCGGCCGGCCGGACCCGGTCCAGGGCGGCCGTGAAGAACGGGACCGTGAACGCCCCCATCCCGAGCCCGCACAGCGCCAGCGCCCACGGGTACGCGCCCACCCCCGCGGCCAGTGCGGCGAGGATGCCCGCCGTCAGCAGGGCGAGCCCGGCGAACATCACCCGCGCGCCGAACTTCGGCACCAGCCGGGCACCGGCGACGTACGACGACACCGCGAGGCCGGCCGAGAGCGGCAGCAGCGTCAGGCCCGCGGTGCGGACGTCCGCGCCGAGGCCGAGCTGGAGCTGCATCGGCACGACCTGCATCAGGCCCGTCATCACCGCGAAGAACAGCAGCGAGCCGGCCAGCGCCGCCGGGAACCCGCGGTTGGCGAACAGGCTCGGCTCGACCAGCGGCGCCGCCGCGCGGCGCTGGTGGAAGCCGAACACCACCAGCACCGCCACCCCGGCCGCGAGCAGGCCCCAGTTCGTCCCGGCCGGGTCGATCAGGGGGTAGACCAGCAGCCCGGCGCCGCCGGCGGCGAGCGCCGTGCCGACGACGTCCAGCCGGGGCCGGGTGGCGGCCCGGTCCTCCCGCAGCAGCCGCGCCGCGAGGAGCACCGCGAGCCCGAGCGGGACGTTGACCAGGAACGCCGCCCGCCACGACACCGACTGCGTCAGCAGGCCGCCGAGCAGCGGGCCGGTGACCGCGGACAGACCCATCACCGGCCCGATGGTGCCCAGGGCCTTCGCGCGCTCGTCGCCGTCGAACAGGGCGCGGATCAGGCCGATCGTCTGCGGGATGACCAGCGCGGCCGCCGCGCCCTGCACCCCGCGCGCCCCGATCAGCAGCCCGGCGTCCCCGGCCGCCGCGCAGGCCGCTGACGCGAGCGCGAAACCCGCCACGCCGAGCCGGAAGACCCGGGCCCGGCCGAAGATGTCGCCGAGCCGCCCGCCGGTGATCAGGAAGGCGGCGAACGGCAGCGTGTAGGCCGCGCTGAACCACGGGACGTCGGCGGCCGGGCCGGGGAGTCCGGCGTGGATCGCGGGGCCTGCCACCTGGACGATCGTCGCGTCGAGCAGGTTCATCGCCTCGGCGACGAGCAGCACGGCCAATGCGGCCCAGCGCCGCCGGTAACGCGTGGTGGTGGGCACGGGGTGCCTCCTTTCGTTCGGCGCCCACCTTGACGGCGAGATCATTACCAGTTCCAGCCGTAGCCTTCAGATAGCGGATTCGTTCCGTGATTTGCGCTTCAATGAGGGATATGACCATGCTGGACGACGTCGACCGCGCCCTGATCCACGCGCTGCACATCGACGGGCGGGCGCCGTTCACGAAGATCGGCGACGTCCTCGGCGTCTCGACGCAGACCGTGGCGCGGCGCTACCGCCGGCTCCGCGCGGAGGCGTCCCTTCGCGTCGTCGGCCTGCCGGACCCGCAGCGTGCCGGGCAGGCCGAGTGGATGGTCCGGCTGACCGCGACCCCGCACACCGCGCAGGAACTCGCCCACGCGCTCGCCCGCCGCGCCGACACGGCGTGGATCAAGCTGATGTCCGGCGGCACGGAGATCTGCGTGAACGTGCAGACGACGGCGGCGAGCGACCACTCGCTGCTGCTGCGGGACATCCCGCGCACGGCGAGCGTCACGGCGGTCTCGGCGCACCAGCTGCTGCACCGCTACTTCGGCGGCCCGACCGCGTGGCTCGGCCGCGCCAACTCCCTCGACGCGGCGCAGATCGCGGCGCTCACCCCGGTGCACCCGGGCCCGGGCAAGCCCCTGACCAGCGACGACGCTGCCCTGATGGCGGCCCTGCAGCGCGACGGGCGGGCGGGCCTCGCCGAACTGGCGACGGCCACGGGCTGGTCGGCGGCGACCGTCGCGCGCCGGCTGGCCGACCTCCAGGCCGGCGGAACGGTGTTCTTCGACCTGGAGATCGACCCGGCGCTGCTGGGCGCGACCACGCAGGCGCTGCTCTGGATGGCGGTGGCGCCGGCCCACCTCGACCGGGTGGCGAAGACGCTGGCCAAGCACCCGGAGGTGGCGATCGTCGCGGCCACGACGGGACCGGCCAACCTGGTGGCGCAGGCCCTCTGCCCGGACGCGGCGGCGCTGCACCACTACCTGACCCACCGGCTGGGTGCGCTCGACGCCATCCGGACGCTGGAGACGGCGCCGGTGCTGCGGACGGTGAAGGCGGCGGCGTCCCGGTGAGGCCGGTCCCTCCTAAGTGGACTTGACGTCGACCAGGTGGTCCAGCATCCCGCGGACGGCTTCGAACTCCCGGACCTCCTGGCGGCAGTCCGGGCACGCCGCCAGGTGCCGTTCGACCCGGGCCGCGTCGGCCGCGTCGAGCAACCCCAGGCTGTACGCCCCGAGGTCGGTGCGGTCGTACCGGCCCATGGATCGCGTCTCCGTTCCGCGTCCCGCGAGGAACGCCCGCTCTGTCGGACGTCTCCAGGGTCCTGAGACAGACGCGCCATGGGGGAGGTTCCGCGGATTTCTACCCGAACGGCCGACAACTTCGGACGGCGAACAGCCCATGTGAGTGATAAAGGCGTCACGGTACTCACCGGTTCGACCACGGAAAGCTTTTGTGCGACGAACTTCGCCGATTCGGCGTCATGGCTCCCCCGCTCGCTCGTCGGACTCGCGTCGGGCTGGGATTTTCCGGCTTCGACCTGGGCAAGAAGGCGATCCGAAACGAGGAGAGCGATGACCGTACGGAGCCACCGGGCGGACGACGTCGTGGACGAGGTCGGGGTGTGGCTGGCCGGGGAGTTCGCGGGGCGGCTCCCCGCCTCGGAGATCGATCGCGTCGTCCGGACGACGCGCATCGACCTCGAAGGGAGCATCGCGCCGGAGGAGCTCGGGGAGATGCTCCACCGGCTGGGCCGGGCGAGGCTGCAGCGCATCCTGCACCTCGCCCCGGCCGCGCAGGTGCGGATCCCGCAAGCGCGGTGACGGGCGGACGGGCCACGCGGCTGTTCCCCGCCGCGTCGCCCGGCCCCGGTGAATCGGGCGGTTAGGCATCGGGGCACCGCGCACTGAGTTGCAGGCATCGGCCTCGCGCCTGCGCCCCGCGCGCTGGGCAGCAAGCACCGGCCCCTCGACCACGCACCGGTCACCGCGGACCGCGCACTGCGGCAGATCGCGCGACCCGGACGACGTAAGCCGAGCTGCTGCCACCGCGACCCGGCCGGCAAACCCCCTCCAGCAGCCTCAGGGACGTTCGCGCAGAACCCTTGCCCGCTGCCCCCGGCTTTCTTGACTGGACTAGACCAATCTGCTCTAGTGACCGTTGTCACGTTCGTCTCGGCCGGATGAGCACCCCCCACCCCCGACGCGGGCGCCTCGCGCGCCCGGGTTCCGTCGTGGCCGAAGGAGTGAGCGAGTCTTGAGAAGACGTCTTGTCGCGGTCCTGTCCGCCGTCGCCGCCGTAGCCGGGCTCGTTTTCGGCGTGCCCGCCGCCACCGGGCACGCTCCGCAGGCGGCCGCCGCCGCGTGCAGTGCGCCGAACTGGGTCGCCGGCCAGTGGTACGACGTCGGCGCCGTCGTCCGCTACACCAACGGCGGCTACTACCGCGCCAAGAACGCCAACCCGGGCTACGACCCGGTCATCAGCACCTGGTACTGGGAGCCCTACAGCTGCGGCGGCACCGACCCCGGCACCTGCAGCTACCCGAACTGGGTGGCCGGCCAGTGGTACGACGTCGGCGCCATCGTGCGCTACACCAACGGCGGCTACTACCGCGCCAAGAACGCCAACCCGGGCTACGACCCCGTGATCAGCACCTGGTACTGGGAGCCCTACAGCTGCGGCGGCGGCACCGATCCCGGCAACCCCGGTGCGTTCGTGGTCAGCGAAGCGCAGTTCAACCAGATCTTCCCCGGCCGCAACTCCTTCTACAGCTACAGCGGCCTGACCGCGGCCCTCTCGGCCTACCCCGGCTTCGCCACCACCGGCAGCGACACGGTGAAGAAGCAGGAAGCCGCCGCGTTCCTCGCCAACGTCGACCACGAAACCGGCGGGCTCGTCTACATCGTCGAGCAGAACACCGCCAACTACCCGCACTACTGCGACTGGAACCAGCCCTACGGCTGCCCGGCCGGCCAGTCCGCCTACTACGGCCGCGGCCCGATCCAGCTGAGCTGGAACTTCAACTACAAGGCCGCCGGCGACGCGCTCGGCATCGACCTGCTCGGCAACCCGTGGCAGGTGGAGCAGAACTCGGCCGTCGCGTGGAAGACCGGGCTCTGGTACTGGAACACCCAGAGCGGCCCTGGCCGGGCGAGCCGGTCGCCGATCAGCCGGATGACCGCCCCGGCGTGGTCGTTGAGGTAGAAGTGGCCGCCCGGGTACGTCTTCAGCTCGAACTCCGCGGACGTGCGCTCGGCCCACGGGCCCGTCTCGGCTTCGGTGACCTTCGGGTCGCTGTCGCCGATCAGCGCCACGATCGGGCAGCCGACGTCCGGCCCGGGGCGGTAGCGGTACAGCTCGGCCGCCTTGTAGTCGCTGCGCAGCGCCGGCAGCACCAGGCCGCGGATGTCCTCGTCGTCGAGCACCGACGTGTCCGTGCCGCCGAGCCGCTTGACCTCGGCCAGCAGCGCGTCGTCGCCCTTCTCGTGGATCCGCTCGTCGCGGACCGTCGAAGGCGCGCGGCGGCCGGAGACGAACAGGGTGAGCAGGCGCGTTCCCCGCGCTTCGAGCCGCCGCGCGACCTCGAAGGCCAGGCTGGCGCCCATGCTGTGGCCGAAGAACGCCACCGGCCCGGTGGTCTCCGCGGCGAGCACGTCCGCCAGCCGGTCGGCGAGCACGAACAGGTCGTCGACCGGGGCTTCGGCGTGCCGGTCCTGGCGGCCCGGGTACTGCACGGCCAGCACCTCGACGGCGGGCGCCAGTGCCGCCGAAACCGGGTGGTAGTAGCTCGCCGATCCCCCGGCGTGCGGGAAACACACGAGCCGCACAGCGGCCGCCGGCGCCGGGTGGAAGCGCCGCACCCACTGCGAAGCGTCGAGGGAAATCGTCATGGCCCCCAATCTGGCAGGCCGCCGGGCCGTCGTCGACCCCTAACGTGCGCAGTCTGGGGGGCGGCAGGCCCCGGGATGCGGCCGGGGCCTGCCGGTTCTCCCTCCCTCCTCAGGCAGGACGCCTCACGCGGCCCGCCACAGCGCCGGAACGGCCGGAGGTTCCCATCCGGGCTGGGCGGTGTGCCCCTGCAGGCACACGTAGGCGACGCCGCCGTAGGTGACCCGGGCACCCGCCGCGTAGGTGGTACCCGCCGCCCAGGACGTGTCCCCGGGCGGCGTCGAGGTCGGCGCACCCGTCGTCGTCGACGTCGGTGGGTTCGACGTCGACGTCGGTGTCTGCGGCACGTCGAGCACGAAGTCGAAGGCGGCTTCCTTGGCGGAACCGTTGTCCCGCACGGTCATCAGCAGCCGCGCGTCGAAGATCGTGTCGGTGTTGTTGCGCGGCTCGTTCGGGAAGTAGAGCTGCGTGGTCAGGATCGGCCTGCCGGGTGCCTGGACCTTCACGTGGATGTGCCGCGTCCGGCCCGGGTAGAGCCCCGGCACGATCGTGGACAGCGTGAACGCGCCCTGGGCGTTGGTGTACTGGTGGCCGCGGAAGGTGTAGCCGGTGTTGTCGTACGCGCCGTTGACGTCGGCCTGCCAGAAGTCCAGCAGGGCCCGGTTGATCGGCAGGCACGCGCGCCCGAAGACGTAGCCGGTCACGGTCAGCCGGGTGCCCTGGGTGCCCGGCGTGACGAGGTTGGTCCGTTCGGGCGAGTTCGGCTTGAAGTACGGGCCCTCGGTCTGCTCGATCGTCGGCTCGTCGCCGTCGTGGCACGACGGGGTGAGCTCCGGTGCCGTGCCGCCGGCGGCGTTGGTGCGGGCGAGCGCCGGGCCGCCGATCAGCGCGACCGGCGCGGCGACGCCCGCGGCGAGCGCGGCTTTCAGCACCGTCTTGCGGCTGAGCTTGGTTTCTTCGTCCATGCCTGCTCCTCGTGGGGAGGTCGGGGATCCCCTCGAACGTAGGCAGCGCACCCGGTGCCCGACGATGGACTGGACCGGTCAGTCGTGGTGTTTGTCCCCGCCGCGCCGGAAGTCACCGGGGCTGAGCCCGGTCTCCCGGCGGAAGAACCGGCAGAAGTAGGCCGGATCGGCGAACCCGACGCGGCGGGCGACCTGCCGGACCGTGAGATCGGTGCGGAGCAGGAACCGCTGGGCCTCCCGGGTCCGGGCCTCGCGCAGCAGCTGCGCGGCCGTCCGGCCGGTCGCGGCCTTCACCGCTTCGGTGAGGCGCCCCGGGGTGACGCCGAGGCGTTCGGCGTGCTCGCTCACCGACCACGGGCCCGGGCCGGGACGCCCGGCGAGCCGGACGAACTCGGCCGCCACCGCGCCGGCGGGCGCCGGCGGCGGGCCCAGCAGCCGGCCCGCCCGCACGACCAGGACGTGCACCAGCGCCCGCAGCACCGACTCCGTGCCGTCGCCGCCGCGGCGGTACTCCTCTTCCAGCTCGGCGATCAGCCGCGTGACGCCGGCGTCGGCGTGCTCGTCCAGGCGCAGCCACGGCCCTTCGCCCAGCCGCCGCAGGAGCTCGCGGTCGGCCGGGTGGTCGAGGAGGAAGTCGTCGGTGAACAGCACGACGTGCCCGGTGAGGCCGCGCACGCCGGCCCACTGGTGCACCTGGCCGGGTGTGATGACGCCCAGGTGCGGCGGCCGCAGCGGCCAGCGCGCGGTGTCGACGACGTGCGCGCCCGTGCCGCCGGTGACGTGGACGAGCTCGTGGAAGGTGTGCCGGTGCGGGAACTCCGCGCGCGCCAGCGGGCCGAGCGCGTCGAACGTGCCGACGGCGAACGGCGGCGCGTGCGGGGCCGGCACCTCCAGGCGGTGCATCGGCAGTTCCCCCGCCCGGGGCGGCAGGCAGGGCGTACCGGGCGGAACGGTCGTACCGCGCATGGCGAAAAAGTCTAGACCAATTACCGCGCGCTTCGCCGCTTTTGCCCCGAAGATCGCAATCCGATCGTCGGGTGCGGAAAACGAAACCGGGGCCGGTCCACAGTGGACCGGCCCCGGTTTCGTCAGTGCTGGTTACCGCTTACGCGCGGCTGCGGCGCCGGTTCAGCAGCAGCATCAGCGCGCCGCCGCCGAGCAGCAGGCCGCCGATGGTGAACGGAACCGCGGCGTCGACACCGGTGTTGGCCAGCTCGCCGCCACCGGACGGGGCGCCACCGGGGGTGGTCGGCGCGGGGGTGCTCGGGACGGCACCGGCCTCGGTCCAGTTCGCGGTCGCCTTCGCGGCCACCTGGGTCTTCTCCGAGTCGGCGACGATCAGCGACTGCGCCGGCTGCTTCGCGTAGTTCTCCGAGACGAACAGGCGGCCGGTGTCCAGCTCGCCGGTGGCCTTCAGCGAGAACGAGCCGTTGCCCGGCTTGGTCGCGGCCGGGACGTCGACGAACAGCTTGCTGCCGTCCTTGACGTCGGCGGTCTTCAGCTCCTTGCCGTCGGCGTCGGTGACCTTGACGCCGTCGGGCAGCTCGGTGGTCAGCGACGTGATGTCACCGGAGGTGGCGACCTCGAACGGGCCGATCTTGCTGCCGGCCTTGCCGTCACCCTTCGGCGACGCGATGTTCAGCGTCGGCTTCGGCTGTGCGCCGAGACCCTTGTTCTGGTCGCCGGTCAGGTAGCTGTACAGCGCGGCCACGTCGGCGTTGGCCTCGGCCGGGTTGTTCTCGGCCAGCGGCTTCTGGAGGTTGAGGTTCACGCCGTCGCTGAAGTGCCACACCGCGGCCTGGGTCGCGGCGATCGCCTCGCGCTCGGAGATGCCGTCGTGGACCGTGACGCCCTGCTTGCCGAGGGCGTCCGCGATCGCGTCCAGCTTCACACCCGGGTAACCGTGGTGCAGCACCCAGTTGATCTTGTCGCTGTTCTTCTTGAACGGCGAGTTAGCGGCGGGGTAGGAGTTCCACGGCCGCTCGACCATGTCCACGTCGGTGCGCATGCCGACGGTGATCTGCACGCAGTAGAGCTTGAGCGACTTACCGTCCGACAGCTTGAAGTCGAACAGCTTGGCGATGTAGTCGCCGCCGCCGTCGAGGTTGATCCGGTAGCCGACGGTGCCCGAGTTCTCGCTGACCCGGCCGCGGGCGGCGCCGTCGTCCGCGAGCGCCGAGGGCGCGCCGACCATGACCGCGGCGGCCGCGGCGAGCACCGCGATCCCGCCACGCACGAGAGCTGACCTGACCTGCATAAATCTCCTATCCGAGCCCGAACCACACCGTTAGGGGCCGCGTGAGATCACCAACCCCGACCACGGCGGCCACTGATTCGGGTGAGTGATCACCCGGTCAAGCGAATCCGGAGCTTACACAGACCCCACAGGAGCTACGCAGGGTGCCCCTCCAAACACGGATTCGCCCGAATTCCCGCAGAACGGGGCATGGCTCTCAGCCGCCGAAATACCCTCCGAACAGGATTGCGGCGATCCGGGTGGTGGTCTCGCGGCCGGTCTCTTCGCCGTTCTCGACGACCTGGGTGTCGTTCATCAGAGCGAGGGTGTAGCGCTCCTGCGGACCCGCGAACCCGACCGAATTCATGATCCAGGAACCGTCGTCGTTGTCGTCGGACCAGCCGTTCTTGTTCCCCGGCGTCGCAGCAGGCCCGGCACCCCAGACGCCCCACCGCTGGTTGACGTCGACCGTGCGCAGCTCCCGGACGAGGTAGTCGCGGTGCCGCGCGGGCAGGCGCGTCAGGACGTAGCCCATCAGGCGGTCCAGGTCGTCCGCCGTGGTGCGGATCCAGCCCCAGTGGTGCGGGTGCCGGTCGCTGAACCGCATGCCGGTCAGCCCGTACGCCGGGAACCGCGCGGCGAACTCCGCCTCGCCGCCGTAGCGGGTCCACAGCGCGTGGGCGGCCGCGTCGTCGCTGGAGTGGAGCATCCGGTGCATCAGGTCGCGGTCCCCGGCGGTCAGCGATACCGCGCCCGAGTCCTGGCGCAGCAGCAGGTCGACCGCCATGGCCAGCTTCGGCGTCGAGCACGCCCAGATCAGCGTCCAGGCCGCGCGGCTGCGGTACACCGCGCCGGTCCACCGGTCCCGCAGCACGATCCCGGTCACGCCGGGGCGGCTGTCGGCGTAGGCCTGCGCCCGCGCGATCCGCGCCCGCAGCTCCGGTCCGAACGGGTCGCCGCCGGTCCCGGAGGCCGGCGGCGGCGCCAGCGCGAACGCCGCCAGCAGCGCGACGAGCACGAGCTTGCCCACGGCGGCTCCCGGTACGAGTGGCTGTTCCGGGACCCAGACTCGCACGGGTGCGGCGAGCCGGCACTCGCCGCACCCGGGCCGGTCACGGGTTGACGGTCAGCAGGTGGGCCCGGAAGCCCTCGCCGTACGTCTTCGTCGGCGTGCCCGCGTAGTCCTCGATCAGCACGTTGCCGCCGCTGCAGCCCCACGGGTTCCACGTCCACGCCGTGTACCCGAGGCTGTGTGCGTCCAGCCACGCCAGCACCTGGTCGACGTAGTCGTGCGCGCAGCTGTTCTGGCCGATTTCGCCGGCCTGCACCGGAACCTGCGCGGCGACCGTCCCGATCTGACTGTCCCAGCAGGACACCGTGACGCACGCGTTGAAGTTGTACGAGTGCCAGGACGCCACGACGTTGCCCGCCGGGTCGTTCGGGCGGTAGGCCAGCCATTGGGTCAGGTCGTTGGTCCAGGTCAGGCCCGCGGTCATGAGCACGTTCGTGGCGCCGGTGGCGCGGACGGCGTCGACCAGCTCCTGCATCCCCGCGACGGGGTAGCCGATGCCGGTGCAGGTTCCGCCGTCACGCAGGCACTTCCACGCGGCGGCCGCGTCGGACCAGTTGGCGGCCGCGTCCGGGTACGGCTCGTTGAACAAGTCGAACACCACGGCGTCGTCGCCCTTGAACGCGGTGGCCACCTGGGTCCAGAACGTGGGCGTGTACTGCCGGTCGGGCATCGGCTTCTGGCAGGTCGCGTTGACGTCGGTGCAGGCCGAGGAGTTGCCGGTGTACTGGCCGTGCGTCCAGTGCAGGTCGAGGATCGGGTTGATCCCGTTGGCCGCCAGCAGTTTCGCGTAGTCCTTGACGGCCTGCTGGTAGGTGGCGCCGCTGGGCGAACCGGACAGGCCGAGCCAGCAGTCCTCGTTCAGCGGGATCCGCACCGCGTGGATGTTCCACGCCTTCATCGCGTCGACCGAGGCCTGGTCGACCGGGCCGCTGTCCCACATCCCCTTGCCCTGCACGCAGGCGAACTCGCCACTGGACCGGTTGACCCCCAGCAGCCGGTAGTTCTTCCCGGCCGCGGTCAGCAGCTTGTTGCCCGAGACGTGCAGCGCGGGCGCCGGCCCGGGCGGCGGCGGTGTCGTGGTCGTGGTCGGCGTGGTGGTCGTCGGTTTCGTGATGGGGGTGGTCGCCGTGGTCGGCGGGGTCCCGGTGCACGCGGCGCCGTTGACGGCGAAGTCCACCGGCGTGGTGTTGGTGCCGCTGTAGGAGAAGTTGGCGCCGGTGCTGACCGAGCCACCGGCCGGGATGGCTCCGTTCCAGCTCGCGTTGGCCACGGTGACCCGCTTGCCGGACTGCGTCCACGTGCCCGACCAGCCCTGCTGCAGGGTCTGGTTCCCGGCGTAGGAGTAGGTCAGCGTCCAGCCGTCGACCGCCGAAGACCCGACGTTGCCGATCCCGACGGTGACGCTGAACCCGCTTCCCCAGTCGTTGGCCGAATAGGTGACCTTGCAGGCGAACGCCGCGGCGGCCGCGCTCGGGTCATTCGCCGCCGACACGGCCGTCGTCGACGTGACGACGCACGCGGCCGCGGCCGCGAGACCCGCGACCGCAAGCGCGGCAGGACGTTTTCCGGCTCTTCCCCACATCGGCACTCCCTTGTGCACACTGGCGGCGGACGAACTCTGGGAGCGTTCCCAGACGCTCGTGCACACCGTCGCTGCCCGGCGCCGGGTTGTCAATCACCAACGGCCGATTCGGGCGAACAGCGTCCGGCGCGTTCGGCCGACGACCGCAACCGGCTGCCCCGGCCGGCGGCACGACCTCGTTGCATACGCCCGCGATAACCCGCCCGACCTACGCTCCGGCCATGCGCAGCGCCCGGCTCAGGCTCACCCTCAGCTACGCCGGGTTCCTCCTCCTCGCGGGCGCCGTCCTGCTCGCCGTGGTGTGGGCGTACCTGCTGCGGTACGTGCCCGACAACGACCAGGGCCTGCTCGGGATCTCCCCCAACCGGTTCCTGCTCATCCGCGAGTTCGCCCCCGCCGCGGCGGCCGCGCTGGGCTTCCTCCTGGTGTTCGGTCTGCTGGGCGGCTGGCTGCTGGCCGGCCGGATGCTGGCGCCCCTGACCCGGATCACGGAGGCGGCCCGGCTGGCCGCCGGTGGCTCGCTGGCGCACCGGATCCGGCTCGGCGGCCGCCCGGCGAACGAGTTCCGCGAACTCGCCGACGTCTTCGACGCGATGCTCGAACGGCTCGAATCCCGGGTCGCCGAACAGCAGCGGTTCGCCGCGAACGCGTCCCACGAACTGCGCACCCCGCTCGCCATTTCGCAGGCCCTGCTCGACGTCGCCCGCAAGGATCCGGAATTCGACCGCGGCGAACTCGTCGAACGCCTGCACGCGGTCACCGCGCGCGCGATCGACCTCACCGAGGCGCTCCTGCTGCTCAGCCGCAGCGACGGCCGCGCCTTCACCCGCGAGCCCGTCGACCTCTCGCTGGTCGCCGAGGAAGCCGCGGAAACGCTGCTGCCGCTGGCCGAACAGCGCGGGATCACGCTCGACGTCACCGGCGAGCCGGCCCGGGCGTCCGGTTCGCCGGCGCTGATCCTGCGGATGGTGACGAACCTCGTCCAGAACGCGATCGTCCACAACCTGCCGGGCGGCGGCACCATCACCGTCCACACCGAACCGCGGCGCTACGCGAGCGTGCTGCGGATCGAAAACACCGGCCTGCCGCTCGCGCCGGACCTGGTCCCCACCCTCGTCGAGCCCTTCCAGCGCGGCTCGGAACGCACCCGCGCCGGCGAGCACACCGGCGTCGGGCTCGGGCTGGCGATCGTGCACAGCATCGTCCGGGCCCACGACGGGATGCTGGAGCTCACGCCCCGCGCGGCCGGCGGGCTCGTCGTCACGATCCGGCTGCCCGCGCCGCGGTAGCCGTCACCTCGGCTTCGAAAGCGGCACCGAGTTCGGCGAACCGGTCCGCGGCCTCCTTCAGGAGCCCGGCGTCGCCCTGGCGGCCGCGGGCACGGGTCAGGACCGCCGCCGTCCAGCGGTTGTGCGCGGCGTGCTGCCCGGCCCGCCGGAGGTGGTTTTCGGCGTCGGCGCTGTCGAGCACCACCGCCAGTTCGGCGGCCAGGCCGACGGCGTACCCGTCGAACCGGCCCGGGGCGAACCCGGCGCCGACCTCCGCGAGCAGCTCCACCGAACCGGTGCCGGTGTGCAGGGCGACCCGGGCCCGGACGAACGCGTCCAGCGGGGCCAGGTTCGCGGACCCGGCCGGTGTCGCCACGCCGGCGACGCCGGCCGCGCGCGCCCGCCACCGGGTCATCGCCGGTTCGTCGCCGGACAGACCGGCCGCCAGCGCGGCCGCCAGCAGCGGCACGCCGAGGGTCGCGTTGCGCGGCAGCCCGGTTACCGCCGTGGCGCCCCACATTTCGTCGGCGAGCGCGAGCGCGTCGGCGAAGCGGCCGGTCAGCGCCAGGGTGGTGACCAGGCCGCTGCGGCCCCAGTACGGATGCCCGGCCAGCGCCGGATCGCCGGCGGCGCGCCGGCTCACCGACAGCGCGTCGGACAGCTCTCCGGTCGCGACGGCGTAGGTGATCGCGGACCGGAACGCGTCCAGCACCTCCAGCGCCGCGTGCGGGTCGGTGCGATCCGCCTTCGTGACGAGGCCGACGCGCTCCTGGGTCGTGCGGTGGGCCAGGTCCGGGCGGCCGGCGAGGGCTTCCGCGGTGCACCGGGCGTCCAGCGCGGCGCTCAGCAGCAACGGATCGCCGTCCGCCGCCGCCACGGCCTGCCCGGCCGCCTCGGCGGTGACCGTCTGCGGGCCCGGGCCGGAATGCCAGGCCCGGGCGACGGCGACGGGCGCCGAGTCCCCGGCCAGCCGGGTGGCCTCCGCGAGCATCCGGTCCAGTTCGGCCGACGGCACCGGGTCGGTGGTGAACCCGGCGCCGCGGAACCGTTCGGCCAGGACGACCGCGGTGGCCAGGCACACCGCCCGGGTGGCGGGGTCGTCCGCCGCGCGGTCGGCCGCGACGAGCAGCAGGTCGTAGTGGTCGCGGGCGTGGCTGAGCAGGTGCACGCAGCTGCCCGCGCGGGCCAGCTCCGCGGCGGTGGCCGCGGGGGTCGCCGCCCGGTCCGCGGCCGTGCGCCAGTGGGCCGCCGCTTCGGCGAGGAAGCCGCGCGCGTAGGCCAGCCGGGCCAGATCCGCGGTCAGCGCGTACTCCTCCGCCGTGCCGTCCGCGACGCAGGCGCGCAGGTCGTCGGCGATCCGGTCGAACTCGTCGCGCCAGTCGCCGCCGAGGCGTCCGGTCAGCTCCCGCGCACGGCGGGCGGCCCACTGCCGGTACCGGACGGCGACCTCGGCCGAGTGCTCGGGCTGCTCGCGGGCGAACCGGGCGACGCCATCGGGGAGCGTCCAGGAAACCGGCTCCCGGTGCACGGTGACCAGCGACTTGTCGACCAGCCGCCCGAGCACGTCGGACACCGCGCCGACGGAGAGCTCGGGCGACAGCGCCGCGGCGCCCTCGAGGTCGAAACCGTGGCGGAACCGGGAAACCCGGGCCAGTACCGTGCGTTCTTCGGCGCTCAGCAGCCGGTGGCTCCACTCGATGACCGAACGCAGCGACCGGTGCCGCGGTTCGCCGCGCCCGGTCGCCAGCACGCGCAACGGGTCGTCGGCCAGCCCGGCCCGCAGCCCGTCCAGGCCCAGCGACGCGACCCGCGCGGCGGCGAGTTCGATGTTCAGCGGCGAGCCGTTCAGCTCGCGGCACAGCTCGGCCACCTGCGCGGGATCGGCGTCGAACGCCGGATCGACCGCCTTCGCCCGCTCGGTGAACAGGGTCACCGCTTCGCCGTCGGCGGGCAGCGGCCCGAGCTGCAGCACGGTCTCCCCCGGCACGCCGAGCCGTTCGCGGCTGGTCGTCAGCACGCTCAGCTGCGGGTTCGCGCCGGTCAGCGCGGTGATGACGTCGGCGACGTCGTCCGCGACGTGCTCGCAGTTGTCGAGCACGAGCAGCGCCCGGCCGGTCAGCTGCCCGGCGACGGCGTCGGGCAGCGGCTGCTGCGGCCGCGGCAGGACACCGAGCCCGGCGGCGACCGACTCGAGCACCGAACCCGGCCGGGCCGGCACCAGGTTGACGAAGGTCGCGCCGCCGGGGAACCGTCCGGCGGCGGCCTCGGTCGCGGCCAGCGCCAGCCGGGTCTTCCCGGCCCCACCGGGGCCGAGGACGGTCGTGACGCGGCTTTCGGCCACCAGCCGCACGACGGCGTCCCGTTCGGCCGCCCGCCCGACGAAGCCGGTGGGCGGCTGCGGCGCGCCGACGACCAGCCCGGCCGGCTCGCTCGCCGTCGCGAGTCCCGGCGCCCGCGCGGCCAGTTCCCGGCGGTCGCGGGCGCCGAGCTTGCGCAGCAGGGCGGAAACGTGGCTTTCGACGGTCCGCACCGAGACGTAGAGCCGGCCGGCGATCTCGGCGTTGGTCAGGTGCTCGGCCACGGCCAGCAGGACCTCGCGCTCGCGCGGCGAGAGCGTCGGCGCGGTCGGCATGGCACCGAGTATGCCGGATCGTGCCTGGTCGCCGGGTCCGTACCGGGATCTCCGTGGTGGGTTCCGTGGTCACCACGGATGTCCGGGGACCGCCGTCGCCGAAAGATGACAGCCAGACCGAAACACCCGGAAAGGGGAACTCCCATGGTGGTCATCGCGAAGGAAGACGACCTGCGCATCGGCACCGGCCGCACGGCCCGGTTCGAAGGCGAGGCCTACGGCTCCGGCGTCTCGTTCTTCCACGTGTACAACACCGAAGGCCAGGGCCCGGGCGCCCACGTGCACCCGTACTCGGAAACCTGGGTGGTACTGGCCGGCGAGGCCCTCGTCCGCACGTCCGACGGCGAGGTGACGGCGAACCAGGGCGACGTCGTGGTGGTCGGCGCGGGCACGGCGCACGCGTTCCGCGCGGTCGGGCCCGAGCCGCTGCGGATGATGTGCATCCACGCGTCACCGCGCATCGAGCAGGACTTCCTCGACGACGCCGAAGCCGCCCAGGCCGGCGTCACCTTCTGAACCCCTTCTCCCGAAAGGAACTCCGGCATGACCACGACCATCACCCGCCCCGCCCCGACGGCGTCCGCGCGCCTGACCTGCCTGGCCGTCGCGGCCCCGCTGTGGGCCACCGTCTCGCTGGCCCAGGCGGCGACCCGCGACGGCTTCGACCTGACCCGCCACCCGCTCAGCGCCCTCAGCACCGGCTCCCTGGGCTGGCTGCAGATCGCCAACTTCGTCGTCGCGGGCGTGCTCATCCTGATCGGCGCGGGCAGCTTCCGCTTCGGCGGCGGGGCGCTGCCGAAGCTCCTGACCGGCTACGGCGCCGGGATGATCGCGGCGGGACTCTTCCCGCCGGATCCCGGGAACGGCTTCCCCGCCGGCACTCCCGACGCGGTGCCGGCGGCGGTGTCGTGGCACGCGATCGGCCACATGGCGGCCGGCAGCATCTCGTTCACCGCGCTCATCGCCGCCTGCTACGTCCTCGGCCGCCGGTTCGCCCGTGCGGGCGACCGCCGGGCCGCGGGGCTTTCGGTCGTCGCGGGCACGGCGCTGCTGGCTGGTGACCTGTGGGCGATGACGGGCGGGCCGGCGGGTTCGCTGACGCTCGCCGCCGGCGCTATCGCGGCGATGCTGTGGGTGTCCGCCGCCTGCGTCAGGACGCCGGGACGACGATGACCTTGCCGTGCACCGCGGGGCGGGCGTGCAGCGCGGCCAGCTCGGGCAGCGGCACCCGCTCGGCGACGTCGACGTGCAGCTCGCCGCGGTCGACCTGCGCCACCAGCTTCGCCAGCTGCCCGGCGTCGCTGCGGACGAACAGGTCGATGCCGCGGACGTTGCGCGCTTCGTCGCCGGGCGCGGGCATCCACACCGTCGTGTTGACCAAGACGCCGCCGGGGCGCACCAGGGTGACCAGCGCGGCCAGTTCCTCCGGAGCGACCGGCGCGAGGTTGAGCACGACGTCGACCGGCTCGGTGACCGCGGTGGTGACCCCGGTGCTGGTGTGGTCGACGACCTCGTCGGCGCCGGCCGCCTTGACCGCGTCGCCGCTGCGGGGGCTGGCGGTGGCGATCACGTGCGCACCGGCGTGGTGCGCCAGCTGGACCGCGTAGCCGCCGACCGCGCCGCCGGCGCCGTTGACCAGCACGCGCTGCCCGGCCTGCAGACCGGCGTGGTCGAACAGGGCCTGGTACGCGGTCAGGCCGACCAGCGGCAACGCAGCCGCGTCGGGCAGCGGAACGCTCTCGGGCGCCGGCGTCAGGGCTTCGGCCGGGGCGATGACGTACTCCGCGGCGGCGCCGGGCTTGTCCATCGGCAGGAAGCCGATCACCTCGTCGCCGACCGCGAGGCCGGCCCCCTCGCCGACCGCGTCGACCGTGCCGGCGACGTCGATGCCGGGCGTGTGCGGCAGCTCGACCGGGATGGGACCGCGCATGAACCCGCCGCGGATGTTGCCGTCGACGGAGTTGAACGACGTCGCGGCGACGCGGAGCCGGACCTGCCCGGCGCCCGGGACCGGCTGCTCGACGTCTTCGTAGCGCAGGACGCCGGGTTCGCCGTACTCGTGGAAACGCACTGCCTTCATCGGACTCTCTCTTCCGCTCTTGCTTCGAATTCGAAGCACCTGCCGATGACAGTACGACTACTTCGAATTCGAAGCAAGTGAGGTCGCTCACCTTGACAACCCTTCGAATTCGAAGCAGTAGACTGCGGTGATGGCTGACTCACCACCGTCGCTCGACCCCGTGCAGCTCGGCGCCTACTTCGCCCTGATCGAGGTGGCCAGCCTGCTGCGGCACGCGGTCGAGCAGCAGTTGCGCGAAGCGGGCGACCTCAGCTACGTGCAGTTCCAGCTGCTGGCCCGGCTCGGGGACGCGCCGTCGGGCAGTCACCGGATGACCGACCTGGCCGACGGCGTCGTCTACAGCCGCAGCGGCCTGACCTACCAGGCGGGGCTGCTCGAAAAGGCGGGACTGGTGGTCCGCGGCCCGTCGGCGGACGACGAGCGGAGCGTCACGGTCACCATCACCGACGCCGGGCGCGCGCTGCTCGGCCGGGTCCTGCCCGGGCACGTCGAGGTGGTCAGCAGCCTGCTGCTGGACCCGCTCTCGCGAGACCAGGTCGAGGCGCTCGCCGGCCTGCTGACACCGGTGCGCGACCACATGCGCGCGACACCGCCCCGCTCGGCCGCGCCGCGCCGCCGCAAGGACGGGGCCTGACCTCCTCTCGCCCTCGGCCGCCTCGGGGACCCATGATCACGGCCCCCGGCGCGATCAGCCTGGGCCGGCTTGGCCCACCCTGACGACACCCGGCTCCCCGGCGGCGCGCACGACCTCCCCGAGCCGCGCGGCGTCGGCCGGTGCCGCGGTGAGGACGACCGCCATCAGGTCATCCCCGGGCACGTGCAGGAGGTTGCCGTCGAGCGTGAGGTCGGTGCCGTCGGGGTGCCGGAACACGGCCTGGTTCTCGTAGCTGCCAACGGTTTCCGGCGTGCGCCACAGGCTGTCGAACGACCGGCTCCGGGTCCGCAGGTCGTCGACGAGCTCGGCGAGGGACGGGTCGGAGGGGTAGCGCAGGGCGGTGTCCCGCAGGCGCGCGGCGAGCATGGCCCGGAACCCGGCCGCGCGGTCGTCGGTCCGGCTGATCCCGCCGAGGGCGTTGCAGAAGGTGCGCCACGCGACGTTCCAGTCCCGTGCGTGCCGGGCAGGCGCCCCGGCTTGCAGCGACAGCCAGGCTGTGTTGACGGCGACGACGTTCCACGCGGCATCGGTCAGGAAGGCGGGGGTGTCACCGAACCGCTCCAGCAGCCGCAGGGCACCCGCCCCGGCATCGCGGGGAACGTGCCCGTCGGCGGGGGCGTACCCGGCCAGGGCGCAGAGCCGTTCGTACTCGGCCCGCCCGACGTCCAGGGCACGCGCGAGGGCGTCGACAACGCTTGGGGAGGGCTGACGGCGTCCCTGCTCGAGGCGTCTGAGGTAGTCGGCGGAGACACCGGCCCGCTCGGCGAGCTCCTCCCGCCGGAGGCCGCGGACCCGCCGGTTCCGGCCGGGCGCGAGACCGAGAGCGGCGGGGTCGGTGTTCTCGCGCAACCAGCGCACGGCCGTTCCGAGATCGTGCAGAGCCACGAGGTCAGTGTGCCTCAGTCAGGAGCCACGACGTCGACCTCGACCCGGCGGCTCCGGGCGTCGTCTCCGGGCGGGGATTCGTCGAACCCGGCACCTCGCACGGTCAGGCGGTCTTCCGCGATGCCGAGGCTGGTCAGGAGATCGGCCACCGCCTGCGCGCGCCGGACGCTGAACGCGCGGGCGGACTCGGCGTCCCCGATGCGGGCGGTGTGCCCGACCACGACGATCCGGTCGGTGGGGTGGATCGCGCTGATCGACCGGGTGACGAAGTCTCTTGCCTCCGGGGTGAGTTCGGCGCTGTCCGGCCGGAACAGAACCGGGAAGCTGAACTTCGCCGGCCCCGGAGTTCCGGCACAGGGACACCCGTGGGACCCGGGGTGGAGGGCGCTCGGCGGCGGTGCGGCGGCCGGCCCGTCACGCTGCGGGCTCTGCACCGGTGAGACGATCAAGGCCACCACGGCCGCGCCCGACGCGACCAACGTCGCTCCGATTCGCACGCCGATTCCCCACCACCCGGGCTGCGCCCCGCCCGGTTTTGCCGAGAGGTCCTGGAGCACCCGTGAGCGCGGCGGGACGTGCACCGGAACCGGGCGGCTTTCGACGGCACGGGAGATGTCGGCGATGAAGAGGCGGTGCTGCTCCCGCACCATCTTGTCGAACTCGTCGTCGTTCACCGGTTTCCCTCCCATCGTCCGTCGTCGACGAATTTGCTCTGCAACAGCTCGCGAGCCTGCTTCAGGCGTTTCTGGACCACTCTGACCGAGGCTCCCGTGTACTCCGCGATTTCCTTCGTCTCGAGGTCGTCCAAGAGCAGGGCGAACACGATCTTGAGCGGCTCGGGAAGCTCGTTCACCCGCGATACCAACGTGCTGTGCCGTTCGACCACGAACGCGATCTCCGGCGCTTCGGCGGCGGGCTGGTCGTAGGCGTCCGGCCAGGGCACCTCGTTCCGGGTCTTCCGCAACAGCCGGCCGGCGTGGTGTTCCGCGGCCTTGCGGGCCCACAGGTGCGGTTTCCCGATCTTGTGCCAGTTCCGGTGCACGTCCACCATCGCGCTCTGCGTCGCGTCGTCCGCGATGTGCTTCGGGAAACCGAGGTACAGCAGGTGTGCGATGACTCGCGGCGCATGCGAGCGGTAGAAGTCCTCGTAACTCGCACGCGCGGAGGATTGCTTGCCCGTCATGGATCTCCGGAGAGTGGCCGAGAGCACTGCTGGGTCGTGGCATGAGTCGGCGGAGGCGGTCACCGTGTCACACCCGACGGCGGTTGCCGAAGACCGCGAGGGCCACCGCCAAGGCGGCGACCGCGAGGGTGACCGCCGTCGAGCCGGTGACGACGTAGATCGACCCGGCGCCGACGAAGATGCGGTCGACCGGCGACGACCCGTCCGGCTGTCCCTTGTTCGCTCGCGTCATGCCACTCAGGGGCGGCCGGGCGCGCCTCCGCGAACGGTCCGCGCCACGTTCACTCGAACGGCCTACGCCCGGAAGACGTGCCGCACCACCACGCCGACCAGCTGTTCCCGCGGCACGAACCCGTAGTGCCGTGAGTCCCAGCTGGTCGCCCGGTTGTCGCCCAGCACCACCGTGCAGCCCGGCGGGACCACTGCCCCAGCCAGGCCGTGGACGTCCGGCTCCGCCCAGCCGTCGGGAATCCGGTCGCCCGCCACCGCCACCACGCGTTTGAGCAGCAGCTGGTCGCCCACTGGGGCGCCGCTCGGCAGGGGCGGGAACCGCAGCAGGGCCACCTGGCCGCGGCGGGGACGGCGGGTGCGGCGGACCAGGACGCGGTCGCCGGACCGCAGCGCCGGTGCCATGCTCGGACCGTCCACTGTGGTCAGGATCAGCACGCGGCGGGCGGCGAACACGGCCAGCAGCACCGCGAGGACCAGCGCTCTCACGGCACGGCCTGGTAACCGTCGGCCTGCAGGCGGAACAGGCGGGCGTAACCGCGGCCGTCGGCGAGCAGGCTCTCGTGCGTGCCCAGCTCGGTGATCCGGCCGTCCTCGAGGACGGCGATGCGGTCGGCGTCGCGCACCGCACTCAGCCGGTGCGAGATGAGCAGGCTCGTGCGGCCCTGCCGGTGCTCGCGGATGCTCGCGTGCACCTCGTGTTCGGCTTCCGGGTCGAGGCCGGAGCTCGGTTCGTCGAGGATCATCAGGTCGCGCCCCTCCCGGACCAGGGACCGGGCCAGCGCCAGGCGCTGCCACTGCCCGCCGGACAGCACCACCCCCGCCGACGTGCCGATCTCGAAGATCCGGGTGAGCGGCGTGTCGTACCCGCGGGGCAGGGCGGCGATCCGGTCGTGCGCGCCCGCGCGGGTCGCGGCGCCGACCAGGCGCGCGCGGTCGTCCCACGCCGACAGGTCGCCGAGCGCGATGTTTTCGGCCGCGGTCATGTCGTAGTTCATGTGGTCCTGGAACACGGCGCTGATCCGGTCGCGCAGCAACGCGTGCGGCACGTCCCGCAGGTCCACGCCGTCCCAGAGGATCTGCCCCCGCGTCGGGTCGTACAGGCGGCACAACAGCTTCACGAGCGTGCTCTTGCCCGCGCCGTTGAGCCCGACCAGGGCGACCGCCGAGCCGTGCGGGATGGTCAGGTCCACCCCGCGCAGCACCCACGGGTGTTCGTCGCTGTACCGGAACCAGACGTCCCGCAGCTCGATCCCCTGCCGCAACGCGGGAACCGGCAACCTCCCGCTGGGCAGGTCGGAGGCGGCCCGGACCACGGCGACGTAGTGCGCGAACGACAGCAGCCGCGCTTGGCCTCCTGCGATCGACGACGCCAGCGTGCCCAGCGCGGCCTGCACCCCGGCGACGGCGGCGACGAACATCGACACGTCACCGGCGCTCAACGACCCGCCGCGCGCCGACGTGATCGCCCACCAGAGCCCCGCGCCGGCGACCGCCGCGCTCAGCACGGTCAGCCCGCCCATGGTCCACAGTTCGCGCTCGTCCATGCGGCGCTGGGCTTCGTTGGCGCTGCGGCGCTCGTCCATCATCCGGGCGCGCAGGAACGCCCCGACGCCGAACAGCCGGATCTCGGTCGCGGCGGGGATGCCGGTGAGCAGCTGGCTGTAGAAGAACTCGCGCCGGGTGAACCGTTCGATGCGCCACTCCACCGCGGCGCGGCGCCGGGCCAGCAGCAGTTCGGCGAGCAGCGCGGGCACGGCAGCGGCCAGCACCACCCCGGTCATCGCCGGGCTCAGCAGGAGCAGCGAGCCGAGGAACCCGGCCAGGGAAAGCGTTCCGCTGAGGGTGCCGCCGACGCCGTCGACGATCTCCGGCATCCGGCCGCAGCTCTCCTGGGCCAGCCGCAACCGGTCCTGGTACGCGGGGTTCTCGAAGGTGCGGAGCCCGACCTGACGGCCCAGCGCGGCGAACAGCCCGTCGGTGGCGACCGTGCTCGCCGCACGGCCGATCTGCGCGCGGACGTAGTGCACCACCACGGGCAGCGCGGCGACGGCGAGCCCGGCGGCCACCAGCGCCGCGGCGAGGCCGCCGACCGCGCCGGTGCGGCCGGTCAGGCGGTCGAGGACGAGCTTGGTCAGCCAGGCGGTGGCGATCGGGGCGGCGGCCGCGGCCGCCGTCATGAGCAGCAGCGCCGTCAGCCGCGCCGGGCCGGATCGCCACAGCAGCACGGCGGCGGCCGCCGCCGCGGCGCGCACCCGGCCCGCGCCGATCCGCGGTTCCGCCACGGTTACCGCCCGGCGGGGACGGGCAGTTCGTGCACCCGGCCCGCGGTCGCGACCACCCGCCCGCCGTCCACCACGTACAGCGCGGGCGTCCAGGTGTTGCGGAACGCGGCGGCGACCGGCCCGCCGTCGAGGTCGGCCGGCACGACTCGGGCGACCTCGGCGAGCGCGCGCACGGTGTCCGGGTCGTCGCCGCCGAAGACGGCGAAGACGCGGTCGCGGCCCTGTTCGCGGGCGTAGGCGAGGAAGTCCGGCAGGGTGTCGTGGCAGGCGGGGCAGTCGGCGGAGAAGAACGCGACCGTGCCGTCCAGTGCGGCGGCGGTGAGCGGCTCGCCGTCGGTCGTGGTGGCGGCGAAGTCGCCGATGGCCGAACCCGGACGCAGCGCGAACGGCGACGCCGTGGCGGTCCGGGCGCGCATCCGGCGCAGGATCCCGACGGTGAGGAGCAGGTTCAGCAGGCACAGCAGGCCGAGCAGCACCAGGGCGGCGACGACGAAGGGCATCAGGAACTCCTTGCGAACACGACGGCGATGTCATCCATCGCGATGACGAGCACGGCCACGACCACCCCCGCGCCGAACGCGACGACGGCCCCGGCGAGGGGCGGCAGGGGCCCCGGCGCGAGGGCGCCGAGGAGGGTGAGGGCGAGCAGCACGCTGTTGCGGACCAGGTGACGCGGCCCGACCGGCGTCTCGGACACGCCGAAGCAGCGGCACGGGGCAGGCCGCCCGCGTCGCAGCGAAGCGGCGATGGCGACGGTGAAGGCGAGCAGCAACGCCGACGCGAGGAGGAAGCCGGCCGTCGCCGTGGCCGGCACGGCGACGAGGACCGCACTGCCCGCTTCGGCGGCCACGACGACCACCGAAACCGGCGTCACCCAGCCCGCGGGCATCGGCACCAGCACGGGCACCGACCGCGCGAACCCGCGGAAGTCCCGCAGCTTCGAGACCGACGAGGCGGCGAACACCACGGCGATCAGGGCCACGCCGGCGGCCCGGAGATACTCCATGGCACTCCCTCCACACCGGGCGGTGTCCGCGGGGAAGGCGGCGGACACCACCCGGCCGGCTTCAGCAGCTGCTGCGGACCTTGGACCACTCGCAGCCGGTCTGCGGGCAGCAGAACCGGTACCAGTAGCCGGGGTGGCCCTGCGCGTTGCAGAAGTAGCCGCCGCTGCAGGCGGAAGCCTCGGCGGTGGGCACGATCCGGTTGAGCACGCGGTCGATCAGGCGCCCCATGGTGTCTCCCTTCGACAGTGGTGTCCACGGTGCGGGAAGCGGTTCCCGCCGCCCGCGCCGGCTGCGAGCATTGCGGTGCGCCGCGGCCCCGGGCAGCAATCCCGGACGAACCCGGACGCCGGCGCGCTCAGCCGCCCGCCGTCACCGACCGGCCGGCACCCTCGGTGATCTCGGCCGGCTCCGGCAGCCCCAGCTCACGGTGGTGCTCGCGGGCCGCGAGCCAGTGCTGCCGGGCCTGCTCCCGCTCCCCCAGCGCCGTCAGCGCCCTGGCCAGGCCGGTGTGCGCGCGGGCCGCCGCGTGCAGGCTGCCGAGCTCCGCGGCGATCGCGAGCGCGCATTCGTGCGTCGTCCGGGCGTGGCCGGGGTCGCCGAGCTCCAGTGACGCGTCCGCGAGGCACAGCAACGCTTCCACGTGCAGGTCCCGGTCGCCGGCCCGCTCGGCGATGGCCGTGGCGCGGCGGAAGTGGGCGCAGGCCTGCTCGTGGCTGCCGGACCGCAGGTGCGTGTCGCCGATGTTGAGCAAGGTGCGGCCGGTGTCGCTCAGGTCGCCGGTCTCCTGGTCGATGGCGAGCGCCTTCCCGTGGATCTCCAGCGCCTCGGCGTACCAGCCCAGCCGCCCGTAGACGTAGCCGAGGTTGGTCAGCGCGGTGCGTTCGCCGACCCGGTCGCGGAGCTCGCGGGCCAGGGTCAGCGTCTCGCCCAGTACCTCCGCCGACCGCAGGAAGTCGCCGTTCCAGGAGGCGATCGCGCCCAGCGTGCCGAGCACCCGGCACTCGCCGGTGCGGTCCCCGGCCGCGCGAAAGCAGGCCAGCGCCTGATCGGCGTGCTGTGTCGCCACCTCGTAGCGGCCGACCTGGCTGTGGGTGGCCGCGAGGCTCGTCAGCGCGTGCCCGCGGGCGACCGGGTCCGCCGACTCCGTCGCGCTCGTGTGCAGGGCCAGTGCCTCCCGGATGTAACCGGCCGTCTGCAGGTACCGGAACAGCAGGCGCGACAGCAGACCCGCGTGGCCCGACGCCACCCCGTGGACGCCGGCGCCGACCAGGTTGGCGCGTTCGGCGTCCAGCCACGCGCCCGCCGGCTCGCGACCGGTCAGCGGCGGGACCGGCAGGCCGGGGTCGGGGACGTGCGGCCGGTGGCTGCGCGTCCGCGGCGCGTAGTGGTCCATCGCGGTCGCGGTGGCGAAGGCGTAGTAGTCGAGGAGCCGCGACAGCGCCGCCTTCCGGCCGGCCGGGGCGTCCTCGTCCTGGGCCCGCGCCATGCCGAACGCGCGGATGAGGTCGTGCAGCTCGAACCGGTCACCGTCACCGCGCCGCACCAGGCTCGCGGCGACGAGCCGCTCCGCGGTCCGCGTCGCCGCCGCCAGGCCGGTCCCGGTGAGCGCGGCGATGCCGTAGGCGTCCAGGTCCGCGCCCGGGTGCAGGGCGAGCAGCCGCAGCGCCCGCTGTTCCGGCTCGCCGAGCTGGTCGTAGGACAGGCTGATCGAGGCGTCCACGGCGTTGTCGAGCCGCAGGTGCGCGCGCCGCTGTTCGAGCCGTTCGAGGTGGTCGGCCAGCAGCCACGACCGGTGGGCGGGCGCGGTCATCCACAACGCGGCCAGCGTCAGCGCGAGCGGCAGCCGCCCGAGTTCGGCGGTGATCCGCCGGGCCACCCCGGGCGCCTGGTCGACGCGCTCGGCGCCGACGGTCCGCCGCAGGTAGGCCAGCGCTTCGTCCGGGCTGAGCGCGTCCAGCCGGACGTGCACGGCCCCGGTCAGCCCGGTGAGCGCCATGCGGCTGGTGACGAGCACCGGGCCGCCGCGCTCGCCGGGCAGCAGCGGCCGGACCTGGTCCTCGCTGCGCGCGTTGTCGAGGACGACCAGCAGCCGCCGTCCGGCCGACCGCTCCTGGTACAGCCGCGTCTTGCCGGGCAGGTCGGCGGGCACGGCGTGCCCGGGCACGCCGAGCAGCCGCAGGAAGGAGTCGAGCACGGCGGCCGGGTCCACCGGCGGCTGGCCGGGGTCGGGGTGGAACCCGCGCAGGTTCACGAAGAGCGCGTTGTCGACCCGCCCGGTGCGCAGCAGGGCGTGTCCCGCGTGGACGGCCAGCCCGGTCTTGCCGACCCCGGCCATCCCGGCGATCACCGCGACCTGCCCGCCGCCGGCGTCGCCGAGCAGCGCGGTTTCCGCCCGGCGCCCGGTGAAGTGCGGGACGGGCTCGGGCAGCCCGAGCTGGGCCTGCACGAAGGTCGCCGCCTCGGCCCGCCCGCGCACGGCCCGCAGCACGTCCTGCCAGCCGGCGAGGTAACCGGGGTCCGGGTGCAGCACCTCGACGACGGCCAGCAGCAGATCGGTGTTCGGCCGCGCCCGCCCGACCTTGAAGCAGTCGGCCACGGTGGTCCGCGCGGTCCGCTCGGCGGCGGGCCGCCCGGCCGCGGTCCAGAGCCGGTTCACCCGCTCGGCGATCTGCGCGTACGACGGCCCGCCCGCCCACGCCTTCAGCAGCCGCAGCTGCGCGATGAGCTCGGCCAGGGTGCGCGCGCGGCCGGGATCGGGTGGTTCGGTGAACGCCATCCCGCCATTGTCCGCAGCGGATCCCGCCCGCGGCCACGCTTTTCGCAGTCAGTCGACGGCGTCGAAGTCCGGCGGCGCCTGCAGGTCGTGGGCCCGGAACAGGACGGCGTGCTCGACCCCCAGCGGTTTCCCGCTCATGGCGGCGAACTGCGGGATGAGCTCGGCCGGAGCAGGGTGGTCCGGCAGCGCGGCCAGGTAGCCGGCGTGCGCCTCGAGCGAGGCGACACCGCGCCGCAGCGGCTCACCGGTGACGTCGACGCCGTGGGTGGCGTTCCGGAAGCCGGGCTGGAGGTACCACCGCGGGGAGTGCGGTTCGAGGCCCTCGCCGGTGACCTGCTCGGGAAACACCCACCGGTTCCCGGCATCCCGGATGGCATCGAGCGTGGCGAGCCCGGCGGCCCGGTGATCGGCCTGGTCGAACCCGAACCCGGTCTCGACGTCGAAGGCGGACCCGAAGACGACGTCGGGCATGAACCGCCGGATCTCCCGGCAGATGTCCCGCCGCAGATCGAGGCCGTAGACGAGCACGCCATCGGGGTGTTCGAGAACGGTCAGCTGGTCGACACCGACGGCATCACAGGCGGCCCGCTGCTCGGCAACCCGCAGCCGCGCGGTCTCCTCGGGCGGGTTCGGCATCCCGGCCTCACCCCGGGTGAGCAGCAGGTAGGCGACCTCGATCCCTTGCGAAGTCCACTTGGCAACGGCGGCGGACACGCCGTACTCCATGTCATCGGGATGCGCGACGACGCAGAGCACGCGGCGGAAGGTCTCGTCGGGGAGGGCAGGCACGGTCATGGCAGGCATCCTGCCGCATTCCGGGCGTGGCGGCCGCCCTTCATGGGACCGCCGGTGCGTCAATGCCCCAGGAGTGAAAGGAGTTTGTTGATGATTTCCAGTGCCGGCAGAGCGGCACCGGCCGCCGCGGTGAGGGTGGTGCGGAGGGTCGCGAGTTTGGCGCTCGCGGCCTTGGGGTCCGGCACGGCGAGGTCGGTGGCGATCCGGCTGACGGCCTGGGCGGCCTGCGCCTTTTCGCTTTCCGGCAGCTTCGCTGTGAGGATCGCACGCAGCAGCTCGGAAAGGCTCTCCTGGTGCTGCACGGACCCGTAGGTCTGCTGGAAATCCTTGACAACGGTGTCGACCGGGCGATTGATGAATGTGGTCTGCCCGTAGAAGTTGAAGTTCTCGGTCAACGAACCCCCTCCGTGGTGGATGAAAACGGTGCTCCCGTACAGCTCGAATCGGCCCGCACGGTCCGGCACCGGTTCGATGGCAGCAAGAATACGCTCTTCGGCAGCACGCACTTCTGCGAAGGCCCGTTCGTCGAGGCGTGCCGCCGAACCGGTTATCGCCCGCACGGTTTCGACGGCCTCTTCGGCCATGACGTCGTCGCCGGCGTTTCCGCGGAGCAGCGAGGAGTAACGCCAGGACGGCAGCCAGCCCATCCGGTACGGAACAGGGTCTTTCCGGTGTGCGGGCCGCCGGGGCGACGCAGGCTCGGCTCCAAGAGGGCTGATGGCATTGTTGATCGCACCGAACAGGCGGCGGAACGCGTCCGGAGTCGCCGAGCGGATGGGGAACACCAGCCGCTGCCCGGTGTCGGCGCCCGGGAACAGCGCGAGGCAGGGAAGGTGGTCGGGCGGGATGTCCAGCTGCCGGGCGATGTCGTGGCAGCGGTGTTTGTCGTAGGGCAGCCATGACAGCCACCGCATTGCGGAGAACGCCCGGTACAGCGGCGGCTCCAGCGTTTGCCGCCAGTAACGGCACGCGGTACGCCAGCTGGCGGGACGTTCCATAACCAGAACGCTCAGCAGCGGGCCGGTCAGGGCGTTCAGCTCGTCGAACTGGGCGCGCACGTAGGTGGCGACCGCGGTATCGGCTTCGGTGTACAGCAGCACGCCCCACAACCGCGGGATCGTGCGAGCGCTGTCGGACGTGGCCGCGAGCTGGAGCACGGACAGCATCGTCTCGGGATCGGGAACAGGCAACGCCTGGGCGGGGACGGGCTCCGGGGCGGGCCCCGTTCTCGGCGGCATCGTTTCGATACGCAGGACAAGGCGGTCGCCGTCGGTGAACCCGGCCCGGTCCAGCGTCTCCGCCACCGGCAGAGGCTGGTAGTCGTCGGTCAGTTCGGTGATTTCGATACCGATCAGAACGCATTCCCGACCCGGCAGCAGGCGGCAGTAGTTCCCCATCACGTTGGGCGAAGCGCCGAACTCTTGTTCCCATTGTATGGACGAGTCGCGCATTCCTCCTTGCACCCGCCGCGCATCGGCGAGGGAAATGGTGGACAGCCCCTCTGCATGCGCGACGCGCAAAGCCTCGTCGCAGAGTTCCCCGATCGTGGCCTGGGGTCCGGCGTGGACCACCACTTCCTTGCCGAACACCGCGCGGTCCGCCTCGTACCAGCGTTCGAGACTGCCGCTGTCCACGGAGGCGGCCCGCAGGACGCCTTCGACTCGGCCGGCCAGGGGATCCGGCCGACCTTCGACCACGCTGATGTACAGCTGCATGACGCCTCCCCATCGGCACGTCGGCCGCGGCTGTGCAGGTGGTGCCCCCGACGGGACTCGAACCCGCACTGAATCGATTTTAAGTCGACTGCCTCTGCCGGTTGGGCTACGGGGGCACCGCACACTCTAGGTGATCGGAGCCGCTCCTGTCCGGTAGCCCTCGCTACCCAGGAGGTCCGGGCCGTGGTTGCGGCGTCTCCAATCCTCGGACCGGCGGCGGCGGCGCTCCTGCTCCCTCGTTATCCAGTCCCTGCCCTCCGCCGAGACCGCCTCCAGTACGTGCAGGGCGCCCGCGATGCCCGATGATTCCATGGCCATGCGCTGCAGCATTGCCTCGTTCTCGAGGTTCTCGTCCGTCAAGCCCTCGAATCCCTCGGCCACCACCGAAATCTTCTCGCCGCTCACCAGGGTCAGGCGGAATGCCCGCTTGCGCAGGGACTGCGATTGCATCAGGACCTGGCTGTCGCCGTTGAGGATTTCGTAGCGCCAGCCTGCCGCGTAGCGGACGCCCACCTCGGCGACGCGGGCTGCTGCCAGTGCGTCGTAACGGAACGATGTCCGGCGCTCGTCGTGGACGTTCGCCTTCAGGAAGTCCAAGTCCACCTCTATCTCGCGGACTCCGCTGCGGGTCAGCAAGAACACCAGGATCACGTACCGCGAATACCGCATCGGGCCGCCCAGGACGCGGGCTCGGCGGGCGTTCGCCGCTCCCTCCGTCAACGTCACGTGCGCCACCAGGTCGCGGTTCGTCAGGGCGCAGCGGCGCAACGCCTCCGTCTTGAGGTACGCCTTGTCCAGGTCCAGCCAGCGCGCCATCTCCGCGTCGTCCGGGCGGTCCGCCAGCACCTGCAACCAGCTCGTGTACGCCTGCTCCTCCTCCCTCAGCAGACGCTGGCCGCGCTCGTTCTCCTCCGTCTGGAACTGCTGGGCCACCAGGATGTGCAGGCCCTGCTTCACCGCGAAGTAGCCGCCGATGCCGAGGAACAACCCCGCGCCCGCGAAACCGCCGTAGCCGGCCAGCATGATCAGGGCGCCCGCTGCCGCGACGACCATTCCCGCGCGGTGGGCGAACAGCACCGAGGGGGCCGGGCGGACTTCGTCGCGGTAGGCGAACAACGTTCCGTTGCGCCACTCCGCCGCCACGCGGCGGGCGTGCCAGCGGATCAGCCAGTTCACCGCGGCCGCGTCGACCTGGGCGTTGCCGTACAACGCCACGAACCGCCACTTGTAGTACTCGCAGATCCCGCGCGTGTCCTCCACCCAGCTGCCCTGCGGGTTCGGGCGGGCCGCCCAGAAGCGCAGCTCGACCAGCTTGTGGATCTGCGTCACGAAATCCGTGCGCACCCAGTGGCCCGGCGAGGCCGCCGGCTGGAACTGCAGCGGGATCCCGTGCTCGCGGTCGAGGGCGGTCAGCCGCCTCGTGCCGAGCTCCTGCTCCCGGCCGGCCCAGATCGCGACGGCGAACCCCGTCACCATGACGAGCAGGGCGATGACGCCGATCGCCGGGCGGCCGGTGGAAAACCCGTCCAGGAACGCGAAAATCCCCAGGAGCACACCCACGCCCGCGAAGGCCGCCTTCACCCACTCGTTCGACGGGATCGCCGTGCGCGCCGGCACGAAGAACCGCGGCTGCGCGGGATCCGGCTCGAAGAACTTCCACGCCCGGCCGACCCGGTCGTGCTCCAGCCGTTCGGTCCGGATGCGGTGGGCGTCCTCCGCGTCCAGCGTGTCCTGCAGCGCGCCGCCGAGGATCAGCGCCAAGTGGCTCCTGATCTCGGCCTGGCGCTCCGGGTGCAGCTGGTGGAAGTTCGCCGTCGCCTTCTCGAGGTCGGGCGAGTCCGGGGAATCCCCCATTTCCTGCCGCCACACGCAGGACATGAGCTGCCCCACCACGTCCATCGCGCCACGCCACTCGTCGTGGGCGAACCGCCTGGCCATCTGGCCCGCCGCCCAGAACCGCGTGTGGATGTCGTCGGTGACCTCGCTGAGCGAGCGGTCGCTGAGGATCGACAACGCGTAGTAGTACGCGAGCACGGTCGAATCGCGTCCCTGCTCCACCAGCTCCCGGAACAGGGACTCGGCGAGGCGGGGCATCCCGCCTTTGAGGCGCTCGCGCCCGACGTCGAACCGCCGCTCCGGCGGGTCGGACGGGTTGATGTTGTACGTCGTCTCGTTGCGGTGGAACGTTCCGCCGTATATCGCGCCGATCTGCTGCTCGACGTGCGCGTCGTCGGCCGCGTGGTTCGCGTTGTGGAACTCGCTCACGCGTGCTCTCCCCGGTTCTGCGAGGCCACGTTCAGGTCCCCGTGCACGGCACCGATCTGCTGGCCGACGCGGGCGTTGCCCTTGGCCACGTTGGTGTTGTGCAGCACCGGCACATCGGCGCGCTCGGCCGGGCGGCCACGGTCCGGGACGTCGAGTTCGGCGGCCAGCGCGCGGACGAAGTCGGCCGCGTTCCCGGCGGCGACGGCCTGCCAGTCCGCCCCGTCGGCCGCGTCCTTGGCGCCGTCGGCGCGGTCGCTGATCCCGCGGACGGTCAGCGCCGGGACGTCGTCGTTGAGGTGGCTCGTCAGCGCGAACCCGGCGCTCTCCATTTCGACCGCCACCGCGTCGTTGTAGTTGTCGTGCAGGTAACGCGCGATGCCGGACGTCCGCCCGTCGACCACCACCTCGCCCGCCGCGATCGGCTCGAAGTGGACTTCCGGCCGGTGGCCGGCGCCCGCCCAGCTGCCCTCCCTGGCCAGCGCCCGCGCGAGTTCCAGCAACCGGTGGGACGGTTCCCACGCCTGCGGCCGGTTCCGGAAGCCGGTGTCGTCGCTGTAGCCGCTGTGGAACGCGTGCACCTTGCGGGCGACGACGACGTCACCGAGCCGCAGCCAGTCGCGCAGCCCGCCGGCGACGCCCGCGAACAGCATCGCGGACGGCGAAAACTCGGCGACGGCCCGTTCCGCGACCGCCGCGGCACCCGCGTTGCCCTTGCCGACCATGCCCAGTGCCACCTCGCGGCCGGACAGCTCGCCGACCTCGAACACCGTGCCCGCGCGGTGCCGGTGCCGCCGCACCCCGCTCATCCGGGCCCGCACCGCGGCCCGCTCCACCTCCATCGCGGTCAGGATCGCGAGCACACGACCACCGTCCCTTCGTGCCGTTCGGCCATGACGATCTCCCTCTCCTCCGCCTTGCGGCGCCCTCGATCGACGGCTCCTGCGGCACGGCCGCGCACGGGTGCAGGATGCCGGATGCACCGTGCAAGGTAGTCCCGTCGGCTTATTCTCGTCAATAAGACATTTATTGACCCGCGAGTACACTGTGCACTATGGACACTCCACCGAGCCCGACCGGCTTTGCCGTCGAACATGCCTGAGCCCGGCGAGTGGACGATCCCCGAGGTCGCGGTCGCGGTGGACCTGGCCGTCCTGACCGTGCACGACGGCTCGCTGCAGATCATGATGGTGAACCGTGGAATCCCGCCTTACGAAGGCATGCCGGCCTTGCCGGGTGGCTTCCTCGCGTCGGCCTCGGAGAGCCTCGACGACGCGGCGGCACGCGAACTAAGTGAAGAGACGGGTCTGGACGCGGCCGCGTTACACCTGGAGCAGCTGCGCACGTACGGGACGCCGGACCGCGACCCCCGCCGGCGCGTGATCACGGTCTGCTACGTCGCCTTTTCACCCGGGCTGCCGGAGCCGGTGGCCGGCGGGGACGCCCGTGACGCGAAGCTCATGCCGGTCGAGAAGGTGCTGAAGCCGCGCACGCGGATCGCCTTCGACCACAAGAAGATCATCAGGGACGCGGTCGAACGCGCCCGCGCCAAACTCGAGTACACCACGCTCGCGGCCGCGTTCTGCCCGCCGGAGTTCACCATGACGGAGCTGCGCGAGGTGTACGAGATCGTCTGGGGGCAGCGGCTCGATCCGCGGAACTTCCACCGCAAGATCACGAGCGTGGCCGGGTTCCTGGTGCCGGCCGGGAAACGGGAGTCGAAGCAGCCCGGGCGGCCGGCGACCGTCTACCGGCGTGGTCCGGCGACCACGCTCCACCCGGCCATGCTCCGGCCCCGCGCGTGAAACAGCGGGTGGCCCCCGTGCTCGGGGGCCACCCGCGGTCCGTCAGTTCAGGGTCCAGGACTGGTTCGCCGCGCCGGTGCAGGTCCAGATCTGCAGCGGGGTGCCGTCGGCCGAGCTCGGGCCGGTGGCGTCCAGGCACTTGCCCGAGGCCGGGTTGACCAGCTGGTTTCCCGACCGGTTCCACTGCTGGGCGCCGGTGCCGTTGCAGTCGTAGAGCTGGACCTTCGTCCCGTTCGCCGTGCCCGCCGCGGCCACGTCCAGGCACTTGCCCAGCGCCCGCAGTGTGCCCGAGGTCGACGTCCACTGCTGCGCGTTCGTCCCGTTGCACGTGTACAGGTCGATCGCCGTGCCGTTCGCCGTCGACGCTCCGGCCACGTCGACGCACTTGCCGCCGTAGCCGGTGATCGTGCCGCCGCTCGCCGGGGGCGGGGTCGTGCCGCCGCCCGTGATCGCGTTGAAGATGCGCGAGTACGCGTAGCCGGTGGCCCGGTCGTAGTCCTGGACCTCCCAGAACGACAGCTCCGCGACGCCGTTCTGGGCGGCGAACGTCTCCAGCTGCTGGGCGTCGGACTGGCTGAACTGGGCGCCGTCGTCGTTGCGGCCCGCGATCGGCGTCAGGCCCATCATCGCGTAGGCCGCCGACGTCGAAATCCCGTACAGGCTCGCCAGCTGCGACGCCGACGCGCGCGCCGCCGACAGCGCGTCGCCGAGGACCGGCTGGCCGTCGTAGAAGTCCATCACCATCAGGTTGACCACGCTGACCTTGACGCCCTTGTTCTTCGCGTCACGCAGGAGGTCGAGCTCGTTCGACGGGATGCCCGACGGGTCGACGGCGAGGGTGTAGTCGACCTGGACCGCGCTGTTCTGCTGCTGCAGCGCCGCCAGCGCCGAGTTGCGACGCTGGTTCGACGCCGTGTCGCCGAGGGTGCCGCCTTCGATGTCGAAGTCCAGGCGGGGCGTGCCGTAGGTGTTGACGACGTTCGCGTACGCCGCGGTCAGGCTGGCGGTGTTCGTGCAGGTCTGGGCCAGTTCGCCGCCTTCCGCGCCGCCGAACGACGGGATGACGTTGCCGCCCGCCGCCTGCAGGGCGCTGATCTGGGCCTTGAACGAGCCGACGCCGGTGCCGTTCGCCTCCCACACCGGCGTGCAGCCGGACTGCGGGGTCAGGAACGCCAGCGTGAAGAACTTCGTGCCGGTGGCGTTGAGGTCGGCGGCCATGTCGCCGGCGTCGGCGTCGCTGATCTGGAGGTACGGCGCCGCGTAGTGGGCCGGGAACGCCGGGCCGGCCGCGGCGGCCTGCGGAACGCCGGCGACCGCGACGCTCAGCACCGCCGCCGTGAGGGCAGCTCTGGTACGGGAAAAGGACATGGGAGCTCCAGGGGACCGAGGGGGCGGAGCGGGAGCGGACTTATTCCGCGTTGTGAAGAAAGGGTTTACCCGCCCACCGGGTCAGTTGTCCAGACCATCTCGCTCACCGGCACACAGCCGGGCATTTCCCCGCAATAGCCCCGAAAACGCCGAAAGCCCCCGGCCGCGAGGGCCGGGGGCTTTCGGGAAAAGAGCGTCAGGACTTCGAGACGCGCGCGAACTCGTCCTTCGGGTTGTTGATCTGCCCCAGCGAGATGACCTCGCGCCGGAACAGCCCGCCCAGGATCCAGTCGAACAGGATCCGGATGCGGCGGTTCCAGGTCGGCATCGCCTTGAGGTGGTACGCGCGGTGGAACAGCCAGGCCGGGAAGCCCTTGATCTTCAGGTTCAGCGCGTCGGCCACGCCCTTGTGCAGGCCGAGGCTCGCCACCGCGCCGAGGTTCTTGTGGAAGTAGTCCTTCGGCTTGCCGCCGCGCAGGACCTTGATGATGTTCTTCGCCAGCAGGCGGGCCTGCCGGACGGCGTGCTGCGCGTTCGGCGGGCAGGTCGCCGTCGGGTCCTCTTCGGTGCGCGAGAGGTCCGGGATCGCCGCGTTGTCGCCCGCGGTCCACACCTCCGGGTGACCCACGACCTGCATCGCGGCGGTCGCTTCGAGCCGGCCGCGCTTGTCGAGCGGCAGGTCCGAGTTGGCCAGCACCGGGTTGGCCTTGACGCCGGCGGTCCAGATGATCGTGTCGGTGTCGAACTCGGTGCCGTCCGAGAGCACCACGTGGCCGTTCTCGAACGACTTCGCCGCGGTCGACAGGTAGACCTCGATGCCGCGCTTCTCCAGCTGCTCGACCGTGTAGACACCCAGGGTCTCGCGGACCTCGGGCAGGATCCGGCCGGCCGCCTCGACGAGCACCCAGCGGATGTCGGAGGTCTTGATGTTCGGGTAGTAGTTCTCCACCGCGAACCGGGTCATGTCCTCGAGCTCGGCCAGCGCCTCGATGCCGGCGAACCCGCCGCCGACGACGGTGAAGGTCAGCAGGCGCTTGCGCAGCTCGGGGTCGAGCGTGCTGGCCGCCTCGTCGAGCTTGGTCATGATGTGGTTGCGCAGGTAGATCGCCTCGCCGATGGTCTTGAAGGCGATGCCCTCCTCGACCAGGCCCGGGATCGGCAGGATGCGCGCGACGGCGCCGAGGGCGACGACCAGGACGTCGTAGCCGAGCTGCTCGATGTGGCCGTCGGCCGCCTCGACCGTGACCGACTTCTTGTCGTTCTCGATCTTGGTGACGCGCGCGGTCAGCACGTGGCAGCGCTTGAGGACGCGCCGCAGCGGCACGACCACGTGCCGGGGCTCGATCGCGCCGGCCGCGGCCTCCGGGAGGAACGGCGCGTAGGTCATGTGGGGCTGCGGGTCAACGACGGTCACGGAGGCCTCGTTGGCCCGGAGCATCTTCTGGAGGCCGTACGCCGTGTAGAGCCCGACGTACCCACCACCGAGGACGAGGATCCGAGTCGGTTCCGACTTCGACTTCGCAGCAGCCATGTCCTCATGGTGACACCTTCGCCGCGACCTCGCTCGGGGGCCCCATCCGGCTGTGACCAGCGTCGCTGCGGTTTCCGTAACGATTCAGTTCTGACCTGTCACCGAGGTCGCGGCCCGGAAGACGTCCGCCACCATGGCGTGGGTCACGCGGTGTGTCTGGACATTGCGCGGCGAGACGTGATAACAGCCGAAAACCCGCAGGTCGCCGAGTTCAAGCACGGCACCGTGCGCGAACGGCGGCCGCGGCTGCGGGACCGCCCAGCCCGCCGCTTCGAGCACGGGCAGCAACGCCTGCCACCCGAACGCGCCGAGCACCACGACCGAGCGCAGTGTCGGACGTAACAGTGCCAGTTCTTCCGCGAGCCACGGACGGCAGGTGTCCCGCTCGGCCGGGGTCGGCTTGTTCTCCGGCGGGGCGCAGCGCACCGGCGAGACGAGCCGGGTGCGGTAGAGCTCCAGCCCGTCGCCGATCGCCGTCGACGTCGGCTGCGAGGCGAGGCCGACCTCGTGCAGGACCCGGAAGAGGAAGTCGCCGGAGGGGTCGCCGGTGAACATCCGGCCGGTCCGGTTGGCGCCGTGCGCCGAGGGGGCGAGGCCGACGACGGCGAGGGAGGCGTCCGGCGGGCCGAAGCCGGGGACGGGGCGGGACCAGTACGGCTCGCCGCGGAAGGCGGCCTTGGTCCCGGCGACGCCTTCGCGCCAGGCGACCAGGCGGGGGCAGGCGCGGCAGCCGGCGACCGCGGCGTCCAGCTCGGCCAGGGACCTCATCGCAGCGCCGCCCGGGACAGCCGGTCGGCCTGCCGGGTGGTCTCGGGCAGCCGGTAGCGCGGGGTCAGCGCCAGGGTGAGCCGGCAGGCGTGGGCCAGCCCGATCCGGTGCCCGGCCGAGACGTACACCGGCTTGACGCCGTCCTGGGTCCGCAGCACCGCGCCGACCTCCTCCCCGGCGTCGACCAGCGGCACCGACATCCCCCGCGACGGCCCCGGCGAACCGTGGGTGCCGACGAACCGGGTCTTGCCGACGCCGAACGCCGGCCGTCCGGTCAGCACGCCGAGGTGGCAGGCCAGGCCGAAGCGCCGCGGGTGGGCGAGGCCGTGGCCGTCGCAGACGAGGACGTCGGGCTCGCGCTCCAGCCGGCCGAGCGCCGCCAGCAGGGGTGGCAGCTCGCGGAAGGCGAACAGGCCCGGCTCGTACGGGAAGACGGCCTTCGCGCGGTGCGTCCGCGCCTCGACCACGGTGAGCCCGGCGGTCTCGAGGGTGACGACGGCCGCGGCGATGCCGTCGCCCTCGTCGTAGGCGACGTCGAGGCCGGTCACGGTCGGGGGCAGCTCGGGACAGTCGTCGGCGAACTCGACGCGGCCGCGGAGCTCCTCCTGGACCGCGAGCGCCTCGCCGATCGTCGTCGGCCACTGCCCGGTGTGCACCCGGTCACCCTGCCACAGGCACCCGGTCCCGCCGACTAAGTTGGGTCCATGGCGGACACGACCCCCGAAGAGGCTCCCGAGAAGAAGGCCGCGGAAACCACCGAGATCCCGGCCGAGCCGACCGACGACATCGTCACGACCCAGCACACCCTCACCGTGAAGCGCAAGAAGCTCGCGTACACGGCGAAGGCGGGGCGGATCGTCCTCCGCAAGGAGATCGTCAAGGACGGCAAGTCCGAGGGGTTCAAGGCGAAGGCCGAGGTGTTCGTCACCTCCTACACCCTCGACGACGCCGACCCGGGTTCGCGGCCGGTCACCTTCGCCTTCAACGGCGGCCCCGGCTCGTCGAGCATCTGGCTGCACATGGGCCTGCTCGGGCCGCGGCGGGTGCTTTCGGGCGACGTCGACGACCTGGTGCCGCCGCCGTACGGGCTGGCCGACAACCCCGAGACGCTGCTGGCGCACAGCGACCTGGTGTTCATCGACCCGGTGTCGACCGGCTACTCGCGCGCCTCCGAAGGCGGCGAGACCAAGGACTTCCACGGCTTCAAGGGCGACATCGAGTCCGTCGGCGAGGTCATCCGGCTGTGGGTGTCGCGGCACCAGCGCTGGCTGTCGCCGAAGTTCCTGGCCGGCGAGTCCTACGGCACCCTGCGGGCCGCCGGGCTGGCCGCGCACCTGCAGGACCGGCACGGGCTCTACCTGAACGGCCTGCTGCTCATCTCCTCGGTGCTCGACCTGGGCACGCTGCAGTTCACCGAGGGCAACGACCTCCCCTACTCGCTGTACGTGCCGACGTACGCGGCCATCGCGCACTACCACGGCCTGCACGGCGAGCGCCCGCTCGACGACGTCCTGGCCGACGCCGAGGACTTCGCGGCGAAGGACCTGCCGTGGGCGCTGGCCCGCGGCGCCCGGCTGTCCACTCAGGACCGGGCGGAGGCGGTGGCCACGCTGGCGTCGCTGACCGGGCTCAGCGAGTCCTATGTGGACCGGGTGAACCTGCGGATCGAGCACGTCCGGTTCTTCACCGAGCTGCTGCGCGACCGCGGCCTGGTGGTCGGCCGGATGGACGGCCGGTTCACGACGTGGGAGCCGGACGGCGGCCGCGAGCACATGAGCGACGACCCGTCGATCTCCCGCGTGGTGGGCGCCTACGCGGCGGCCTTCAACCACTACGTGCGGGCCGAACTCGGGTACGAGAACGACCTGCCGTACGAGATCATCAGCGAGGACACGTTCAAGGCGTGGTCGTACTCGGACTTCGAGGGCCGCTCGGTGTCGGTGGTCGACTCGGTGAGCGCGGCGATGCGCGCGAACCCGCACCTCCAGGTGCACGTGGCGTTCGGCCACTACGACGGCGCGACGGCGTACTACGCGGCCGAGCACGTGCTGGCCCACCTGCACATCCCGGAGGAGCTGCGGGACAACATCGACACGGCGTACTACCCGGCGGGCCACATGATGTACGTCCACGAGCCGACCCGGGTGCAGCAGTCGAAGGACCTGGCGAAGTTCGTCAAGAAGGCGTCGAACCGCTGAGCCCGGCCGCCGGGCGGTGCGGGCCCGGCGGCAGGGCGCGGTTCCGGCGGCCGAACCGGGCCGCGAGCAGGGTCCCGAGCGCCAGGACGAGGTAGGCCACCCGCACCGGGAACCACGGCGGCACCGCCGGCCAGGTGGCGTCGAGGTCGATCCAGGCCAGCATCGCCAGCGCCGCCGCGGGCGCGAACGTCGCGGCGTCCTGGGCGCGCAGGGCCGCGTCGACGGCGAGTGACGTCTCGTCGTCGGCGATGACCGGGCCGCGCAGCACCGGGCCGAGCACCAGGACCGTGCCCGCGAGTCCGACGGCCAGCGCCGCCGCCCAGCCCGCGGCGGCCGGCGGGCTGGTCGCGAACCGCGCGGCGCACAGCACCACGCCGCCGGCGTAGGTGATCGCCACCGACGCCAGGTACCACCAGCCCACCTGACCGGCCGCCACCCGCCACGGCAACCGGGCCCCGCCGGGGGCCAGCCGGGCGGCGACGCGCTCGCGCGGGCGGACCCGGCGCCACTGCAGCAGCGGATACGCCGTGAAGACCACGCTGACCAGCACGAACTTGGCCGGCACCGGGATGGGCGGCAGGATGGCGGCGACCCAGATCACGCCCAGCAAGGCGCCGAAGACCGAGTACGACCGCCGGGCCTGTTCGCGGGCCCCGACGCGCACCGCCGGCAGCGGCGAAGGCCGGTCCACCGCGACGCCGCGGCGGGCCAGCCACGCCCTCGTCAGGTCGACCTCCTCGACCGTCGGCTGATCCGGCAGATCCGGATCAGCCGACATCGCCGGTTCACGCACGGTCAACGGAACACCTCCCCCAGTCCCGGTGTACACGCGAAAACGCCCCGGGAGGTTGCCTTCCCGGGGCGTTCTCGCCGTGCTCACTTCAGGTACTGCGCTCCGCGCGTCACCGCCGAGTAGGCGTCGACCGCGCCGTGGCCGTAGAAGCCGTTGAACGACGGGTCGCCTTCACAGGTGGCCGTGAACGTCGCGTCGCGGCCCTCCTTCAGGTAGTCCACCGTGCGCGGCACCGGGCAGGCGATCTTCGCCGCCGTGCCTTCGAGGACCCGCTGGACCTTGTCCGGGTCCATGCCGAACTCGCCGTGGGTCTTCTTGCCGTACTGCGAGATGATCAGCGCCGCGACACCGGTCGCGTGCGGGGTCGCCATCGACGTGCCCTGCAGCCACTGGTAGTAGCCGACGCGCCCGTCCGGCGCGGTCGCCTTCTTGACGCCGGCCGTCAGGCCCGCCTCGGTGATGTTGCCGTCCGCGTCGATGTTGCCTTCGGCGACGCCGACGTTCTTCGGGTACGTCGAGAGGATCTCGTTCTCGACCGTGCGGTACCAGGGCGTGCCGAAGCCGTCGCGGAAGAAGCCGCCCGGGCCCGACACCGAGATCTGCTCCAGGCCGTAGTTCGAGTAGTCCGCCTTCTTCTGCGACGGGCCGAACGAGCTCACGCCGATCGTGTGGTTGCCCTCGACCGGCAGGTTGAGGCAGCTCGCGTTGTCCACCGTGCGCGGGTGCGTGCTGTTCGCCGGGTAGTCCGGGCTGGTCGTGTCCGGCTGCGGCGCGCCGAGGTCGGTGTGCTGGTTGCCCAGCGCGACCACCATCGTGACGCCCTTGCGGTGCGCGTAGTTCAGCGCGCGCTGGGTCGCCTCGATGATCGTGCGCTGCTCGGCCTGCTCGGCGGGCGAGTCCGCCGGGTTCGCCGTGCAGTTGTACAGCCACGGGTCGGTGTAGAAGCTCATGTTGACCACGTCGATGCCCGCGTCGCCGGCGTAGGTCAGCGCGTCGACGGTCGGCTGCAGGAAGAAGTAGCCCGAGTCCTGGCCGGCGCGGATGTTCACCAGCGTCACGTTCGGGGCGACACCGGAGACGCCGAAGCCGTTGGCCGCGGCGGCGATGGTGCCGGCGACGTGCGTGCCGTGGCCGCCGTCGTCGTGGTTGACCGGGTCGACGCAGCCGCGGAACTCGCACGGGCCGTCGACCTCGACGCCGTTGACGTCGGTCGGGATGTCGCGGGTGAAGTTGCGCGAGTCGGCCTCGTCGAAGTTCGGCGCGATGTCCGGGTGCGTGCCGTCGATGCCGGTGTCGATGACGCCGACCTTGACCTGCTTGCTGCCCGGCTGCTTGGTGCGCGAGAGGTCCGAGCGGACGGACTTGAGGCCCCAGAGCTGGTCGTCCAGCGGGTCCATCCCGACGGCCTTGTTCGCGGCGGCCTTCTTCGAGGCGGTGGCGCCGCGGCCTTCCTTCTCGACGTTGTCGCTCTTGGTCTTCTTGCCGTTCTTCGGCACCGAGCCGATGACCTGCGCCTTGGCCGCACCGAACACGGCGCGGTTCGCGGACACGCGCTCGGTGAACCCGGTGGCCGGCGCGCTGGCCTTGATGAGGCCGACGGCGGTGTTGGTCTCCAGGACCGTGCCGCCCGCGGCCTTGATCGCCTGCTGCGCGGTCGCGATGCTCTGGACGTCCTTGGCGAGCACGGTGAATTCGGTCGCCGGCCCGGACAGCGCGGGCTGCGCCGACGCGGCCGGGACCGCGACCGCGGAAACCGCGCCGAACAGCGGCACGGCCAGCACCGCGGCCAGAAGCCTGGGTCTCTTCACGTTTCTCCTCCTCGCAGAATGCGGTTCCTGCACCGTATAGACCGGACATAGCACGTACAACGGCAGAAAGTACGTTATGGAACAACCGACTTCTGCTCGGCGAAGTGACAAGCTGACAAGTGCCCGTCCGTCCTGGGCACCAGTTCCGGCACCTCCGTCGCGCACCGGTCCTCGGCCTTCCAGCACCGCGTGCGGAACCGGCACCCGGACGGGGGATCCAGCGGGCTCGGCACGTCCCCGGTCAGCCGGATCACCTGGCGGCGCCCGCGCACGGCCGGGTCGGCCACCGGGACCGCGGAAAGCAGCGCCTGGGTGTACGGGTGGGACGGCCGTTCGTAGATCTCCTCGTCGGTGCCGAGCTCGACGATCTTGCCGAGGTACATCACCGCGACCCGGTTGGACAGGTGCCGCACCACGGAAAGGTCGTGCGCGATGAACACGTAGGACAGGCCGAACTCGCCCTGCAGGTCGCCGAGCAGGTTCATCACCTGCGCCTGGATCGAGACGTCCAAAGCGGACACCGGCTCGTCGCAGATGATCACCTTCGGCCGCAGCGCGAGCGCCCGCGCGATGCCGATGCGCTGGCGCTGGCCGCCGGAGAACTGGTGCGGGTAGCGGTTGAGGTGCTCGGGGTTGAGCCCCACCACCTCCAGCAGTTCCCGCACCTTGCCCGCCCGCGAGCCCTTCGGGGCGACCTCGGAGTGGATTTCGAACGGCTCGCCGACGATGTCGCCGACCGTCATCCGCGGGTTGAGCGAGGTGTACGGGTCCTGCAGCACGATCTGGATTTCGCGACGCAGCTTCCGCAGCTCGGCGCCGCGCATGGCGAAGATGTCGCGGCCTTCGAACTGCGCGGTGCCGCCGGTCGGTTCCTCGAGGCGCATCAGGACCTGCGCGAGCGTCGACTTGCCGCAGCCGGACTCACCGACGACGCCGAGCGTCTCGCCCGGCATCAGGTCGAACGAGACGCCGTCGACCGCCTTCACCTGGCCGATCGTCTTCTTGAACAGGATGCCGGTGCGGACCGGGAAGTACTTCCGGAGGTCCTTGACCGAGAGGATGGGGTCAGGCACGTGAACTCACCACCTCTTCGGCGAAGTGGCACGCGCTCGTGCGGCCGAAGCCGATGGCGTGCTGCGGCGGGACCTCTTCCGAACAGCGGGCTTCGGCCCGTTTGCACCGCGGGTGGAACGGGCAGCCCGGCGGGATGTGCAGCAGGCTGGGCGGCAGGCCCTTGATGGTTTCCAGCGTCTGTCCTTTGAGGTCGAGCCGGGGCAGGGAGTCCATCAGCGCGGCGGTGTACGGGTGGGCCGGCGCGCGGAACAGCTCGACGGCGTCGGCCTGCTCGACGATCCGGCCCGCGTACATCACCGCGATCCGGTCCGCGACCTCGGCGACCACGCCCAGGTCGTGCGTGATGAGGACCAGGCCCATCTTGCGTTCGGCCTGGATCTCGTGCAGCAGGTCCATGATCTGGGCCTGCACGGTGACGTCGAGGGCGGTGGTTGGCTCGTCGGCGATGAGCAGGTCCGGGTCGAGCGCCAGCGACATCGCGATCATCGCGCGCTGGCGCATGCCGCCGGAGAACTGGTGCGGGTAGTCCTTGATCCGGCGCTCGGCAGCCGGGATCCGCACGGTGTCCAGGAGTTCGATCGCCCGCTTCCGGGCGTCCTTTTTGGACATACCGAGCCGGACGCGCAGCTGCTCCTCGATCTGGAACCCCACGGTGAACACCGGGTTCAGCGCGGAGAGCGCGTCCTGGAAGATCATCGCGATCTCGCTGCCGCGCACCTCGCGGCGGCGTTCGGCGGACGCCGTCAGCAGGTCCTCGCCGCGCCAGCGCACGGCGCCGGCGGTGATCACGCCGGGCGGCATGTCGAGGATGCCCATCACGGTCTGGGCCGTGACGCTCTTGCCGGAGCCCGATTCGCCGAGCACGGCCAGGGTTTCGCCCGCGTGCACGGAGTAGCTGACGCCGTTGAGCACGTTCGCCACGCCGTCGGACGTCCGGAACTCGACGTGCACGTCCTCGACCTCGAGGAGAAGTTCGTTGTCGGACAAGGGAGCTACCTCGACTTCGGATCGAGCGCGTCGCGGATGCCGTCGCCCAGCATCACGAAGGCCAGCACGGTCAGGGTGACGAAGGCGCCGGGGAACAGCAGCATGTGCGGGTCGTTCCGGAAGTAGTCCCGCGAGTCCGCGATCAGCACGCCCCACGAGATCACCGGCGCGCGCACGCCGATGCCCAGGTAGGCGAGCGTCGCCTCGGCGCCGATGAACGCGCCGAGCGCGATGGTGCCGTACACCAGCACCGGCGCGATCGTGTTCGGCAGCAGGTGCCGGAAGATGATCCGCGGGGTGCTCGCGCCGAGGCCGCGCGCGGCCTTGACGTAGTCGAGCTGCTTGGCGACCAGCGTCGCCGAGCGCATGATGCGCATCGCGACCGGCCAGCTCAGCACCGCGATCGAGCAGACCACCTGCACGATGATGGTGACCGCGCCGGGGTTCGTGCCGGGTGCGTTGAACGTCGTCAGGATGACGATCGCGCCGAGCACGAACGGCAGGCCGGCGAAGATGTCGCCGAACCGCGACAGCAGGCTGTCGACGATCCGGCCGTAGTACCCGGCGAGGATGCCGACCAGCGAGCCGAACAGGACGGTCAGCAGCGTCGAGAACACCCCGACCAGCAGCGACGCGCGGGCGCCGTAGATGGTGCGGGCGTAGACGTCCTGGCCCTGGTTGTCGTAGCCGAACCAGGCGTCCGCCGACGGCCCCTCGTTCGCGTGCGCGAGGTCGCTGAAGCCCGCGTCACGCGAGCTGAACAGGCCGGGCGCGATCGCGATCACCACGATGAACAGGATGATCACCGCCGAGGCGATCACCGCGGGCTTGCGCCGCAGCTGCCGCCAGGCGTCGCTCCACAGGCTGCGGGGTTTCTGCGGGCCGGCGGCGGAGTCGTCGATGCGGGACAGCTCGGCCGCGTCGGCCCCGCCGCCGCCCACCAGGTTCGGGTCAGTCATAGCGGATCCTCGGGTCGAGAACGGCGTAGAGCAGGTCGACGACCAGGCTCATCAGCAGGTACACCAGCACCAGCAGGACGACCACGCCGACGACCGTCGCGCTCTCCCGGTTCTGGATGCCGCGGAAGATGAGCCCGCCCAAGCCGTTGATGTTGAACACGCCTTCGGTGACGATCGCGCCGCCCATCAGCGCGCCCAGGTCGGTACCCAGGAAGGTGAGCACCGGGATGACGGAGTTGCGGAGCAGGTGGACGAGCACGACCCGGCTCTGCGGCTGGCCCTTCGCGATCGCCGTCCGGACGTAGTCGGCACGGCGGTTTTCGGCGATGCTCGTCCTCGCCAGCCGGGCCACGTACGCCATCGAGAGACTGCCGAGCGCGATGCCCGGCACGATGAGCTCGCCTACGCTCGGGTTGTCGGACACGCTCGCCTCGATCCAGCCGAGGCCGTTGCTGCCCAGGGCGAGCTGCAGCACGATCGCGGTGACGAACACCGGCAGCGAGATCAGGAACGTGGTCGAGACGAGCACGAGGTTGTCGAGGAAACCCTTGCCGCGCAGGCCGGTCAGCACCCCGGCCGTGAGCCCGATGACCGCTTCGATGGCCACCGCGATCACGGCCAGGCGCAGCGTGATCGGGTAGGACGTGGCGATCAGCTCGCCGACGGACGTGCCGTTGAAGGTTTCGCCCCAGTCGCCGGTGAAGAGGCTCCCGAGGTACTTGAAGTACTGGACGAAGAGGTTGTCGTCGAGGTGGAACTTCTCGGTCATCTGCGCGATGTAGGCCGGTGGGCAGGCGACCTGGCCGCACTTGCCGGAGAACGGGTCGCCGGGCACGGCCCAGACCAGGACGTAGATGAGGAACGTGGTGCCGAAGAAGACCGGGATCAGCTGGAGCAGCCGTCGCAGGACATAGCGGATCATGACGAGTTCCTAGTGCGCGCCGGCCGTCGTGAGTGGTAAGGAGGGTTAGAACCCGCCTTACCACTCACGACGGCGTGGTGGTGGGAGCCGCAGCTGCTACTTCTTCAGGACCTCGATGGACGGGTAGTCCGGCATGCGGCGGAAGTCCAGGGCCGCCGACTTGAGGTTCTTCGACTTCGCCGCGACGCCCTTCTCGTCCCACACCGGGATCGTCGGCAGGTCCTGCGCGATCAGGTCCTCGGCCTGCTGGTACAGCTTGACCGCGGCGTCCTTGTTGGCGGTGGCGTCCGCCTGGGCGAGGGCCGCGTCGACCTTCGGGTTCGAGTACGTCGAGTCGTTCGAGGACCCGCCGGTCTTGAAGATCGGGTTGAGGAAGTCCTCGATGGACGGGTAGTCCGCCGACCAGTCCGACCGGCCCATGCCGGTCAGCTTGTGGCCGGTGACGATGCTGCGCCACTGCCCGAAGTCGGTCGCGGGCACGAAGTCGCACTCGACGCCGAGGGTGTTCTTGATGCTGTTGCACGCCGCGACGAGCGGTTCCTTGCGGCCGCCGTCCGCGTTGGACGCGATGGTCAGCTTGCCCTGGAAGCCGGACTTCTGGAACGCCGCCTTCGCCGCCGCCGGGTCGTACTTGCAGAACTGGCAGACACCGGGCCGCGCGCCCGGGATGCCCTGCGAGATGTAGCCGTCGGCCGGCACGTAGGTGTCGTTCATGACGGTCTTGGTGATCTGCGCGCGGTCGATCGCCATCGAGATGGCCTTGCGCAGCTCGAGGTTGTTGTAGCCGGGCACGTAGTACGGGATGTTGATGGTGCTGATCCCGAGCAGGTGGCCGGTGACCAGCCGGTCGCCGAGGTCGTTCTTGTACTTGCCGCCCGCGACGGCCGACGGCGGCAGCGCCTCCATGAAGTCGAGCCGCCCGCTCAGCAGGTCCTGGTAGGCGGTCTCCTGGCTGGAGTAGATCTTGATGTCGAGGTTCTTGAACTTGACCTTGTCGTCACCCTTGTAGTCGTCGAAGCGGGTGAGCTTGATGTCCTGGTTGGGCGTCCGCGAGACGAACTTCAGCGGCCCGTTGCCGATCGGGTGCTGCTCGAAGCCCTTGGGGTCCTTGAAGAACGAGTCGGGCAGCGGCGCGAAGGCCTGGTAGCCGACCTTGATGTCGAAGACGGAGAACGGCGCGGTGAGCGTCACCTGGAACTCGTAGTCGCCCTTCGCGACCAGCCCGGACATCTTGTCCGTGGTCGGCTTGGCGTTCTTGTCCTCGGGGTGGACGTCGGCGTAGCCCTGGATGTTCGAGTAGAAGTCGGTGTTGAGCTGGCCGTTCGGCCCGTAGGCGCCGTAGTTCCAGGCGTCGATGAAGTTGTGCGCCTTCACCTCGGTGCCGTCGTGGAACTTCCAGCCCTGCTTGATCTTGATGTCGTAGACCTTGGAGTCGGTCGTGGTGATCGAGTCCGCCATCAGGTTGAAGGGCTGCGCGTCCGCGCCCTTGAAGCCGACGAGCGTGGCGAACATCGGCTGGATCGCCTTGGTGCCGCCGAGGTCGTTGATGTTGCTCGGGACCAGCGCGTTCTGCGGTTCGGTGCCGTAGACGCTGACGGTGCCGTCCGGATCCGTCCCGCCGGCGCCCGTGGAGCTGCCCGAACCGCCGCCGCACGCGGTGAGCGCGAGCGCCAGCGAGGTCATCACCACCGTGGGTCCCCAGAGCCTGCGCGAAGGACGCATGATCCCCTCCATCTCCGTCTGCCCGAAAGGTGAGACGCACGCTATCGGGGGCGGTGAAGCTGATCACAGGACTGCGGTGTTGCAAATGTGTGACGGTCGTCGGGACCACCTGGTTGGAGCACAACCAAGGTAGCAAACCGGATGCTCCGGACGGCCCAGCGCGGACAGCAGGTCATCGCCCGCTCACCCAGGGTTCCGTTGCGGCACAAGCCCTTTGGGGCGGCCGAACGGTCGGTCAGCCAAGCAAGCGTGACCGAACCCGACACTCGCGTGACTGAACCCGGAACGCGGGTTCCGGGCTCGGTTGGGGGGTCAGGCGAGGGAGAGGGCGATGCCGTCGAGGATGTCGTGTTCGCTGACCACCAGTTCCGTCGGGCCGCCGCGGGCCGCGAGCTGCTCCGCGAGGGTCTGGACCACTACCGCGCCGCCGCCGATCACGTCCACGCGGCCCGGGTGGATCACCGGGTTGGCCGCGCGGGTGGCGTGGTCGCTCTGCAGCAGGTCGGTCGCCAGGCGGTCGATGTCCGCCGGGGTCAATGTGGACAGGTGCACGCGGTCGCTGTCGTACTCCGGCAGGCCCAGCGCGATCGCCGACAGCGTCGTCACCGTGCCCGCGACGCCCACCCACGTCTTCGCGCGGGCGACGTCGACGACGTCGAACGCCTCGGTGAGCACCTTGCCGGCCAGGTCGCGGGCCGCCGCGATCTCGTCCGCGGTCGGCGGGTCGCTCTTGAGCGCGCGCTCGGTGATGCGGACGCAGCCGATGTCGACGGACTTCGCCGCGAGCACCTCGGCCTGCCGTCCGTCCCAGGTGCCGAGGACCAGCTCGGTCGAGCCGCCGCCGACGTCGACCACGACGAACGGGCCGTCGTCCGGGTCCTGCTCCCCGACCGCGCCGGTGAAGGACAGCCGCGCCTCTTCGTCGCCGCTGATCACTTCGGCCTCGACGCCGAGGGTTTCGCGCGTCATGCGGAAGAACTCGTCGCGGTTCTTGGCGTCGCGGGTGGCGGAGGTGGCGACCATGCGCACCTTCTCGACGCCCTTGCGCCGGGCGGCGATCGTGTAGTCGGCCAGCGCGGCCCGCGTGCGTTCGATGGCTTCGGGCGCCAGCTGCCCGGTGGCGTCGACGCCCTGGCCGAGCCGGACGATCCGCATCTCGCGGTGCAGGTCGCGCAGGTCGACCGTGCCGTCGTGACGCGGCGTCAGCTCGGCGACGAGCAGGCGGATGGAGTTGGTCCCACAGTCGATCGCGGCAACACGAGGCATGCCGCCACCCTAGCTGGCGGGTGTCGTCGTTCCGACGGTCGTGGTCGTGGTGGTCGTCGTGACCGACGTGATCACCTGTCCGCAGGTGGGGTCGGCGGGCGGCGGCTTCACCGGCGAGGTCGGGGAGGTCTCGGGGGTGCCCGTGGTGGACGGCGGCGGGGTGGTCGTCGTGCTGATGATCGTGGTCGTGGTGGGCGTCGTCGACGGCGGCTTGGTGCACGTCGGCGGCTCCGACGTGGCCGGCGGCGGCGAAGGGCTCGTCGACGGCGGCGGCGAAGGCGTGGTCGTCGGGACCGGCGGTGGCGGGACCGCCGGCAGGGGCGGGGCCGCGGCCGCGTTGGGTGCGCCGATCGGCACCGTGCTGTCCGGCACCTGCATGATCCCGTTGCGGTAGGCGTCCGCCCAGAGGACCACCGTGTTCACGTACGTGTCGGAGTTGTTGTACCGGTAGACCGCCCCGCGCAGCTGGTCGGCTTTCGCCAGGTCGAACCCGCCGGAGCAGAGGTAGCGGCCGGTGGCCAGCGCCGCGTCGAAGATGTTGTTCGGGTCGGCCTTGCCGTCGCCGTTGCCGTCGGAGGCGTACGCGCGCCAGGTCCCCGGGATGAACTGGGTCGGCCCGACCGCGCGGTCCCACACCGGGTCCGTGTCGAGCAGGCCCTGGTCGGTGTCCGGGATCGCGGCGAACCCGCCCTGGCCGTTGAGCTGCGGGCCGAGGATCGGCTCGCGCGTGGTCCCGGCCGCGTCGACGTACCCGCCGCGCGCGTGGTTGGACTCGATCCGGCCGATGCTGGCGATCAGGGCCCAGTCGATGTGGCACGCGGGCTGCTCGCGGCCGAGGATGTCGGCGGCGTTCTTGTACGCGGCCAGCGCGGTGGCCGGGATGCCGAGCGGGCCGTCGGGCAGCTCGTAGGCCGGCAGCGGCAGCGGCGTGGGTGCGCCGGGCAGGGTGCCGTCGACGGCGATCTGCTGGATGGCGGCGTGGCCGGGGTCGTAGCCCTGGCCGAGCGCGGCGTCGCGGGTGTGGTCGCCGGTCCCGCCGAGCCAGCCGAGGGTGCCGCCGCCGGCGACCAGCGCCGGGACGACCGCCAGGATACCGGTGATCAGCGGGTATGCGGTGCGGTGGCGGATCCCGAACCTCCGGGTGTAGCTCCCGACTGCGTCTGGCAGTCGCCGCACACGCATGACTCAGAGCCCTCCTGGCCGGATCGGTCGCCACCCTCGGGGCACAGCCTGCCGTACCCGAGGCGAGGTTTCACCCCGTCGAAAGACCCGAATCGGGGTTTTCGCTCACCCAGACCAGTTATCTGTTCACCACGCGCGAGCGTTACGCGGCGCAGTCTCCCGAGGGCCACCCGTTGGCCTTAAGCAGGGCGAGCGTCTCGTCACCGAACGGATTCACCCCGGGCCCGACGGCGAGGGTGTGCGCGACGTGCACGTGCAAGCACTTGACCCGGCCGGGCATGCCGCCGGCGGTGACCTGGTGGCCGAGCGGCTCGATCGCGTCGCGCTCGGCGAGGTACACCTCGTGCGTGCGCTGGTACTGCGCGGCGAGCTCGGGATCGGTGGTGAGCCGCTCGGTCATCTCCTTCATGATCCCGGACGCCTCGATGGTGCCGATCATCGAGTTCAGCTTCGGGCAGGTGAGGTAGTAGAGCGTCGGGAACGGCGTGCCGTTCTCCAGCCGCGGGCTGGTCTGCACGACGGCGGGGTGCCCGCTCGGGCACCGCGCGGCGATCGCGCGCAGCGCTCGCGGCGGCCGTCCGAGCTGCTCCGCGATGATCTCGCGGTCGGCTTCGGTGACGGGCTCGAACCGGTGCTGCTGCGTGCTGTTCACGCGGTCCAGGTTAGAGCGTGGCCCTCAGCCGCCCGAGACCTGGTTCCAGAGGTTCTCGTACCAGGAGCTGCCCACGGCAGGCTGCTGTCCCGCCGGTGCGGCCGCGTCCGGCGCCTTGTCCTCCGGCAGCTGGACGATGTAGGGCGTCTCGCCCGGCTTGACGTACCGGAGCCGCCGCCGGGCTTCGGCCTCGATCTGCGCCGGGTCGCTCAGCTCCGCCTTGCGGCCCTGGAGCTGAGCGACCTCCTGCTGCAGCTGAGCCTGCTGCGCCTGCTGTTCGCGGACCTCGGTCCGCTGGGAGAGGTACGTGCGCAGGGGCACGGCGATGGTGAACGCCAGCGCGCACACCACGATCGCCACCACCGCCGCGCGGCGGGTGGTGGACATGCCGAGCACCTTCGCCGCGCCCGACGCGCGCTTCGCCGCCAGGCCCCGGCGCAGCCGGGCCCGGGTGGTCTCCGCGTCGCCGGTGCGGCGCCGCGCCGCCGCCGTGCCGTCCGTGCGGGGCGACCGGGATCCCGGGCTCCCCGCCCGTCCGGCCTCGGGACGGCGGGTCCGCGCGGGTCCACCGACCCGCGCCGCCCCGCCGCCACCGCCGCGGCGGCCGCGCTGCCTCCCCCGGTCCGCCATCAGGCCTCGGCGGTGAACCGCGGGAAGGCCAGCTCGCCGGCGTACCGGGCGGCGTCACCGAGGGTCTCCTCGATGCGCAGCAGCTGGTTGTACTTGGCGATCCGCTCGCCGCGGGCCGGGGCACCGGTCTTGATCTGGCCGACGCCGGTGGCGACCGCCAGGTCCGCGATGAACGTGTCCTCGGTCTCGCCCGAGCGGTGGCTCATCATCGACTTGTAGCCGAACGACGTGGCCAGCGAGATCGCGTCGAGCGTCTCGGACAGGGTGCCGATCTGGTTGACCTTCACCAGCAGCGCGTTGGCCGCGCGGCGGGTGATGCCCTCCTCCAGGCGGTCCGGGTTGGTGACGAACAGGTCGTCGCCGACAATCTGGACCTTGTCGCCGACGTCGGCGGTCAGGGTGACCCAGCCGTCCCAGTCGTCCTCGCTCAGCGGGTCCTCGATCGACACGAGCGGGTAGTTCGCCAGCAGCTCGCCGTAGTAGGCGGACATCTGCTCGGCGCTGCGCTTGCTGCCTTCGAAGGTGTACGTGCCGTCGCCGAAGAACTCGGTCGCGGCGACGTCCAGCGCCAGCGCGACGTCTCGGCCCGGGGCGTAACCGGCCTTCTCGATGGCCTGGACGATCAGGTCGAGCGCCTCGCGGTTGTTGCCGAGGTTCGGCGCGAAGCCGCCTTCGTCGCCGAGACCGGTCGACAGGCCGCGGCCCTTCAGCACCGACTTCAGCGAGTGGTAGACCTCGGTGCCCCAGCGCAGGGCCTCGCGGAAGGTCTCCGCGCCGATCGGCGCGATCATGAACTCCTGGATGTCGACGTTGCTGTCCGCGTGCGAACCGCCGTTGAGGATGTTCAGCATCGGCACCGGCAGCACGTGCGCGTTCGGGCCGCCCAGGTAGCGGAACAGCTCCAGCTCGGCCGACTCGGCGGCGGCCTTCGCGACGGCCAGCGAGACGCCGAGGATGGCGTTCGCGCCGAGGCGGGACTTCGCCGGCGTGCCGTCGAGGTCGACCAGCTTCTGGTCGACGATCCGCTGGTCGACGGCCTCGATGCCGACCATCTCCGGGCCGATCTCGTCGAGCACCGCGGCGACGGCGCGCTCGACGCCCTTGCCGTTGTAGCGGCCGGTGTCGCCGTCACGCAGCTCGACCGCTTCGTGCTCACCGGTCGACGCCCCCGACGGGACCGCGGCCCGCGCCAGGGTGCCGTCGTCGAGAGCCACCTCCACCTCGACCGTCGGGTTGCCGCGCGAGTCCAGAATCTCGCGCGCGCCTACCTGCTCGATGAGAGCCACGCCATGCTCCTCGGTGCGTCATTTCTGCCTGCGGTAACGCCGCCAGCCTAGCCGTCGCCGCAGTTCACCCGTTGGAGGACTCACCGCCCGCGCGGACCTCCTGCCAGCCCGGCGGCAGCTCGACGGTCTCGGACGTCTGCTGCCAGAACGTCCAGCTGTTGCCCCCGAGATCGGCGACGGTGAACACCCGGGCGCCGTAGGGCTGGTCCTGCGGCGGCTCCAGCTCGCACTCGTCGCCCAGCACCGCCTCGATCCGCTGGTAGACGTCGTCCACGTCGTCGACGTAGAGGATGTTGAGCTGGCCGACCGGCCCGTCGACACCCTTGGCCTGCCAGTAGTCCGGCCCGACGCCGGCGATCTGGATCCGCGCGTCGCCGGCCCGCAGCGTCGCCTGGAAGACCTCGCCCGCCGCGTCGCAGAACCGGACCTCCTCGGTGAAGCCGAAGGCCCTGGTCAGCCAGGCGAGCGCCGCCGTGGCGTCGGAGTAGTAGAGGTAGGGCGCCAGGCCCCGGTACCCGCTGCTCATGGCGGCACAGTCCATCACGTCCCGTTCGGCGGCGTGTGCATCCCCCTCCCCGGGGGTAACGTGGGAGTGACCATGACGGACGCCGCAGCTGCTTCGCAGCCTCCCGAGGAGTCGCGGTTCCATGCCTTCCGCCAGGCCGAAGACCTGGTCGGCCGCCGTCGCCCGCTCGACGCCCTGAAGGTGTTGCAGCCCCTGCTGGAATCCGAAGCGGACAAGCCGTCGGTGCACCTGCTGGCCGGGCGCGCGTACTTCCACTCGGCCCAGCTGCGCCGCGCGGAGGAGGCGTTCACGCGGGTGCTGGAACTGGACCCGACCGACCACTACGCCCGGTTCGTCCTCGGCCGGACCCTGCAGCGGCTCGGCCGGTTCGTCGAGGCGCTGGGCCAGCTGCGGATCGCGTCGGCGATGAACCCGGTGCCGGAGTACCTGGAAGCGATCAGCGAGGTCAAGGCGCACATCGCGCTGCGCGAGCCGTGACCAGGGCCGAACGGCCCGGGTCACCTCAGCCGTTCGGCCGATCAGGGCGGGCCCGTCGACCGATGTCCCCGGCCCCCTCGTCCGGCGAAGCTGGTTCCGGACCGAAACCAGGGAGGAACCGGAAATGTCGATCTTCGCCACGCTGGGCGCCTACGCCGGCTTGCTGCTGCTCGTGCTGATGGCCGTCACGCCGTTCGTCGCCGACCGCGAGCTCTGACTCAGGGCGCGACGCTCGCCTCCGCGTAGGCGTCCGCCGCGCTGAAGACGTCTTGGCCGTACGAAACGGCCTGGTTGTAGAACAGGATCGCCCGCCACCAGCCGGACGGCGTGCCCAGGTCGTCGCCGCCGGAACACAAGAAGCGCGCCGCCGTGAAGGCCGCGTCGTCGATGTTCTGCGGGTCCGGGGTGCCGCCGTCGCCGTTCGCGCGTTCCTGGTGCTTCTTCCACGTCGACGGCAGGAACTGCATCGGGCCGATCAGGTGGTCCCACGACTTGTCGCCGTCGAGCTTGCCGCCGTCGGAATCGTGCACCGCCGGGACACCGGGCGAGCCGTCGAGGGGCGGGCCGACCACCGGCGTCGCCAACCGGCCGTCCGCGCGGATCGCCGTGAGGTCGAAGCCCGCGCGCTCGGTTTCGACGCGGCCGATGCCGGCCAGGGTCGCCCACGAGAGGTGGCACGTCGGCTTCTGGCGCTGCATCCACATCTCCGCCCGCCCGTACGCCGCCAGCACGCGTGACGGGACGTGCGTCTTGTCCGCGACGCGGGCCGCCCACGCGTCCAGCTCGACGCGGTCGGACACCTGCGGCCGGTCGACCGGCGCGGCGAGCCCGGCCCGCGGCGCTTCGGCGCCCGGCTGCGGACGCTGCTCGGGGATCGCGAGCGCCGGCTGGACCGGCGGTGCCGCGGCCGGGGCGGCCGGGTTCCGGACCCCGATGGTGACCAGGAGGACCACGCCGGTGGCCACGAGCCCGAGCGCGAGGGCGATCCGGCCGACGTACCGCCTGGGCGGCCCGCCCGAAGGCGGCGACGGAGGCGTGACGGTCGGCTGAGCGGTATCGGCCACCCGAACAGGTTACGGAGCCACTCAAGAGGGTCCCCTGAGCGGCTGACCAGGCAAGCGGAGGGTAAAGCCGGCCCCACTGCCTGCGAAATCACAGAATTCGTTATCGAGTCGACGCGCAGGCCCCTGACCTGCGGTTACCCTAACCTAACTTCGAGTCCATGTCCCTTTTGCCCGATTGCATCGTTTCGACCCGGCGGACGCCCACTGGACTTACAGGTGAGCCTTACCTAAAACCATCACGGAAGCAGAAACTCAGGGAGGCGGACCGGTGTTGTTCTCGAGCGCGCTGATCGGGCTGCGCGAAGGCCTGGAAGCCGCGCTGGTCGTCAGCATCCTGGTGGCCTTCCTGGTCAAGACCGAGCGGCGGCACGCGCTGCGCTGGGTCTGGCCGGGCGTCGGCGCCGCGGTAGTGCTGTCGGTCGCCGTCGGCGCGGTCCTGACCTTCACGACGCACCAGATGACCTTCAAGCACCAGGAGCTGCTCGGCGGGAGCCTGTCGATCGTCGCCGTCGTCTTCGTCACCGCGATGATCTTCTGGATGCGCAAGGCGGCCAAGAGCATCGCCGCCGAGCTGCGCGGGAAGATGGACGACGCGCTGGACGTCGGCCCGATGGCCGTCCTGCTGCTGTCGTTCCTCGCGGTCGGGCGCGAAGGGCTCGAAACCGCGGTCTTCTTCTACTCGACCGTCCAGGCCGCGCAGACCGACACCGTGCAGCCGCTGATCGGCTTCTCCATCGGCATCGCGGCCGCGGTCGTGCTCGCCTGGCTGCTCTACCGGGGCGCGGTGCGGTTCAACCTGACCAAGTTCTTCACGATCACCGGCGTCCTGCTGGTGTTCGTCGCCGCCGGCGTGCTCGGCTACGGCCTGCACGACCTCCAGGAAGCCGCGTTCCTGCCGGGCATCGACACCCTGGCCTTCGACGCGTCGAGCGCGCTGCCCGAGACGTCCTGGTACGGCGCCCTCCTGAAGGGCATCTTCAACTACTCGCAGCAGACGACCGTGCTGCAGGCGGTCGCCTGGGTCGCCTACGTCGCCGTCGTGCTGCCGCTGTTCCTCAAGCCCAGCAAGAAGACCGCGCCGGCGCCCGCCGCCGCGGCCGCCTCGAAGGAGTGACCGTGCGCAAGACCCCCTCGCTGGCCGTGCTGGCCGGCGCCGCCGTCCTGGTGACGCTGGCCGCGTGCGACAGCAAGAGCGACTCCGCGGGTACCGCGGCGGGCGGCCCGATCAAGGTCGCCGCGTCCGACACCGCGTGCGAGGTCTCCGCGACCACGGCCGGCGCCGGCAACCTGACCTTCGAGATCACCAACAAGGGCAGCAAGGTCACCGAGTTCTACCTCTACGCCGAGGGCGACCGGATCATGGGCGAGGTCGAGAACATCGCGCCCGGGCTGAACCGGCGGCTGATCGTCGAGGTCGCCGACGCCGGCAAGTACCAGACCGCGTGCAAGCCGGGCATGTCCGGCACCGGCATCCGCGGCGACTTCACCGTCACCGGCGGCGTCGCGAAGCAGAGCGACAGCAACGCCCAGAAGGCGCAGGCCACCAAGAGCTACGCCGGCTACATCGCGAACAACACCTCCGCGCTGCAGGACGAGACGGTCAAGTTCGCCGACCTCGTCAAGGCGGGCAAGGTCGACGAGGCGAAGGCCGCGTACGCGCGCACCCGCACCTACTACGAGCGGATCGAGCCGGTGGCCGAGAAGTTCGGCGACCTCGACCCGGCGATCGACGTCCGCGAGGCCGACCTCGAGCCGAACCAGCAGTTCACCGGCTTCCACCGGCTGGAGAAGGACCTGTTCAAGACCGGCCTGCAGCCCGACAGCGGCCAGATCGCCGACAAGCTGGTGACCGACGTCAAGGACCTGGTCGCCAAGACCAAGACCCTGGAGCTGTCCGCCGTGGACCTCGCGAACGGCGCCAAGGGCCTGCTCGACGAGGTCGCCACCGGCAAGATCACCGGCGAGGAGGAAGCCTTCTCGCACACCGACCTGTGGGACTTCCAGGCCAATTTGGACGGTTCGAAGGGTGCGATCACCTCGCTGCGCCCGATCATCCAGGCCAAGGACCCGGCGCTCGCGTCCACTTTGGACAAGGAGTTCGCGAACGTCCAGGGCCTGCTCGACAAGCAGCGCGCCGGCGACGGGTTCAAGTCCTACACCGAGCTTTCCCAGGACCAGGTCAAGGAGTTCGCCTCGGCCGTCGACGCGCTGAGCGAACCGCTGAGCAAGGTTGCGGAGGTCGTCTCCAAGTGACGTCGGCAGAGGGCGGTCAAGCGGAGGGCACGCGCGTCTCGCGGCGGAAGCTCTTCGGCCTGGCGGGCGCGGGAGTCGCGCTCGCCGGGGCGGGGGCGGCCGCCGGCATCGGGATCGACAAGGCGACGAGCGGCAACGCCGAGGCGTCGACGAACGTCGTCGATTTCCACGGCGAGCACCAGGCCGGGATCGTCACGCCGGCGCAGGCGAACCTGCACTTCGCGGCCCTCGACGTCACCACGAAGGACCGCGAAAAGCTTCGGCAGCTGCTCAAGACGTGGACCGACGCGGCCCGGCGGATGACGGCGGGCCAGGAGGTCGTCGCGAACGGCGCGGTCGGCAGCGGCGCGTACGCCCCGCCCGGCGACACCGGCGAGGCGCTCGACCTGCCGCCGTCGAACCTGACGCTGACCATCGGCTTCGGGCCGTCGCTGTTCGACGGCCGGTTCGGCCTGGCCGGCAAGCGCCCGCCGCAGCTGATCGACCTGCCGCTGTTCCCGAAGGACAAGCTCGACCCGGCCCGCAGCGGCGGCGACCTGTGCATCCAGGCCTGCGCGGACGACCCGCAGGTGGCGGTGCACGCGGTGCGCAACCTGGTGCGGCTCGGCTTCGGCGTCACCGAGGTTCGCTGGTCGCAGCTCGGCTTCGGCCGCAGCTCGTCGACGTCGCGGGCGCAGCAGACCCCGCGGAACCTGTTCGGCTTCAAGGACGGCACGAACAACATCAAGTCCGAGGAACCCGACGTGCTGCGCGACCAGGTCTGGGCCACCGCGGCCGACGGACCGGCGTGGATGGCGGGCGGCTCGTACCTGGTGGCGCGCCGGATCCGGATGCACATCGAGACGTGGGACCGCGAGACCCTCGACGGCCAGGAGAAGATCATCGGCCGCACGAAGGGCACCGGCGCCCCGCTGGGCCAGACCGCGGAGTTCGACGAGCTGGACCTCGACGTCGGCGGCGCGGGCGGCGAGAAGCTGATCCCGGCGGACGCGCACGTCCGGCTGGCCTCGCACCAGGCGCTCAACGGCGTCCGGATCCTGCGCCGCGGCTACAACTTCGTGGACGGTTCCGACGGGGTCGGGCACCTCGAAGCGGGGTTGTTCTTCCTGGCCTTCAACCGCGACACCCGCAAGCAGTACGTCCCGATGCAGCAGGCGCTGTCGTCGAAGGACGCGATGATGGAGTACGTCCAGCACACCGGGTCGGCACACTTCGCGGTGCCGCCGGGCGTGACCCGCGAGTCGAGCTGGGCGGACGCGCTGTTCTCCTGACCCCGGTTGCCTAAAGCCTTTAGGTTGATCTAGCCTGGCTTTAGGCAACCGGAAGAGGGATGATGGTTCGAGCGGGGCTGACCACGGACCGCGTGGTGCGGGCCGCGGCGGAACTGGCCGACGAGACGGGCTTCGACCGGCTGACGCCGTCGGAGCTGGCCCGGCGGCTCGGCGTCCAGGTCGCCAGCCTGTATTCGCACGTCAAGAACGCCCACGACCTGCGGGTCAAGGTCGCGCTGCTGGCGCTCGGCGAGCTCGCCGACCGGGCCGCCGCCGCGCTCGCGGGCCGGGCCGGGCGAGACGCGCTCGTCGCCTTCGCCGACGTCTACCGCGACTACGCCCGCGAGCACCCCGGCCGGTACGCCGCCGCACAACTGCGGCTCGACCCGGAGACCGCCGCCGCGAGCGCCGGCCCCCGGCACGCGGAAATGATGCGCGCGATCCTCCGCGGGTACGACCTGACGGGCCCGGACGAGACGCACGCCGTGCGGCTGCTGGGCAGCGTCTTCCACGGGTTCGTCAGCCTCGAAGGCCAGGGCGGGTTCGACCACAGCTCCCCCGCCGCGCCCGAAAGCTGGGCCCGCATCCTCGCCGCCCTCGACACCCTCCTGCGTGATTGGCCACGGTCGTGATCGACATCCCCCTGACCGCGGAGCTCGTCCGCGGTGCCCTCGAACTCGAACGCACCGGACGCGGCCTGGTGCCCCACCGGCTCCCCGCCCGCGCGCGGGTGCAGAACACCGACCCGCGGCTCGCCATGGCCGAGGCGCAGCCCGCGGGCGTGCGGCTGCGGTTCCGCACGAGGGCTCGCGTGATCGAACTCGGCACGCTGCCGACGAAGGTCGAGTACCCGGGCGCGCCGCCACGGCCGGACGGCGTTTACGACCTCCTGGTCGACGGCAAGCTCGCCGCCCAGGCGACCGCACCCGGCGGCGTCCGGTTCGCGGACCTTCCCGGGCACGACAAGGACGTCGAAATCTGGTTGCCGCACAACGAACTGACCACGCTGGTCACGTTGCGCGCCGACGCGCCGGTCTCCCCCGCACCCCGAGCCGGCCGCGTCTGGCTGCACCACGGCAGCTCGATCAGCCAGGGTTCGAACGCGGCAAGCCCGTCGACGACCTGGCCCGCGCTGGCCGCGCTTTCGGCCGGGGTCGAGCTGGTCAACCTCGGTTTCAGCGGCAACGCGCTGCTCGACCCGTTCACCGCGCGGGCGCTGCGGGACACGCCCGCCGACCTGATCAGCGTCAAGCTCGGTATCAACGTGGTGAACGCCGACGTGATGCGGCTGCGCGCGTTCGGGCCCGCGGTGCACGGCTTCCTCGACACCGTCCGCGACGGGCACCCGGACACCCCGCTCGTGGTCGTCTCACCGCTGTACTGCCCGATCCACGAGCGGACGCCGGGGCCGGGCGACTTCGACCACGAGGCACTGGCCCGCGGCGAGGTCCGGTTCCGCGCGACCGGCGACCCGGCCGAGCTAGCGGCGGGCAAGCTGACCCTGGAGGTCATCCGGGCGGAGCTGGCCCGGATCGTGGCCCAGCGGCAGGCGTCGGACCCGAACCTGAGCTACCTGGACGGCCGGGAGCTTTACGGCGAACCGGACTTCGCGGACCTCCCGCTGCCGGACGGCCTCCACCCGTGCCCCGCGGCCCACCGCCGGATCGGCGCGCGGTTCGCCGCGCTGGTGCTTGACTTCAAGGGAGCTTGAAGTTCGACACTTGGTGAATGTTTACCGAAACAGAGATCGCCTACCTCGCCGCCCAGCAGATCGGCCGCCTCGCGACCCAGCAGCCGAACGGCACCCTCCAGGTGAATCCGGTCGGTTTCCGGTACAACCCGGACGAGAAGAGCATCGACGTGACCGGGCGCAAGCTGCGCGACAGCAGGAAGTACCGCAACATCGAGGCGAACGGCCAGGTCGCCTTCGTCGTCGACGACGTCCCGTCGACGAACCCGTGGCGGGTTCGGTGCCTGGAGATCCGGGGCCACGCCGAGGCGCTGGTCGGCGTCGACTTCCCGGAGAAGCACTACGACCACGTGCCGAAGGACCACTTCGACGACGCCCTGATCCGGATCCGCCCGGAGCGCATCCTCGCCTTCGGCGTCGAGGGCTGGGACCGGGACCCCTACGAACTGGTCGTGAACATCCGCAACGTCTGACCGGGGATCAACGGCGGCCGCCCCAGGTGGTGTAGGCCACCGCCCCCGCCACCGCCAGCACCACCGCGGTCCCGGTGGCGGCCGCCGTTCCCGGGGGCTGCAACAGCCACGCCGCGACCCGGCTCGATGCCGAGCCGTCGGCCGGGACGAACGGGCTGATCGCGCACCAGGCCAGCGGCAGCGTCCAGCCGAAGTGCCCGCCGGCGGCCGTGACGGCGAGGCCGGCCAGGCCCGCCAGGCCGGCGGCGTCCCGCACGACGACCGCCACGGCGACCGTGGACGAGCCCAGTTCCTGCACGCCCAGCACCAGCGCGCCGGCCGCGACGCCGAGCAGTGCCAGGTGCGCGAACCGCCGGACCGGCCACGGCCGGGCGGCGGTCCGGTCGAGGTCGGCGTCCTGGCCGCTGAGCCCGGTCGCCGTCACCGCGACCCCGGCGGTCAGGGCCAGGGCGGCCAGGATCGCGTTCCAGGAGTCCCGTCCCGGGACCCACACCGCGGCCGTCACGGCGAGGAGGGCGGCGAAGGCGGCCGGCACCTGCCGCGACCGCGCGTACAGCGTCAGCCACCTCACCGGAGGGCTCCCGGCACCAGCGTGCCGAGCGGGTCGCCCTGGCAGGTCAGCAGCACCTGCCGCAGGGCGACGATCCGCGCGAACCGGACGTCCTCGGGGAGGGCGCGGAACTTCGCCCACGCCTGTTCGACCGGGCCGAGCTGGGTTCTGAACCAGCTCCCGGCGTATTCGGGCAGCAGTTTCAGCTCACCCGTGAAGTACGCCGCCGCGATCATCCGGGCTCCCGTGTCCGACACGCTCGGGGCGCTCGGCCGCTCGCAGGACGGCACCCCGGCACCGGAGAGCACCGCGACCCGCAGGCCGGGGGCGTCCGCGGCGAGCAGGACGTCGTTGCGCTGGAAGTCGAGGTGGACCACGCCCGGGTCGCGCCGGGGAGGCTCGGTGACGGAGTCGGGCTGCACCTGTTCCTCGACCCGCGTCGGCGCTCCGGGGAGCTTTGCGAGCATCGCGAGAGCTTCGCGGCCCGGGCCGGCCAGCACGGCCAGCCGGTCGCGGTGGAGTTCGGCGACGCAGACGGGCCCGTCGCAGACCTCGCGGGCGGCGTGGCTGTCGGCGGTGAGGGCTGCTTCGGGAACGGCGGGGAACAGCGGCAGGGCAACGGCGGCCCCGGCGGCGAGCGGCAGCAGGCTCAGCAGCCGCGCTCTGGCCGAGCCGGCCGACAGCAGCAGGAAGGCGGTGACGGCGAGGCCGCCGAACCACGCGGCCTGCCCGGCGTCGAGCGACACCGTGGTGGTCACCATCGACCCGCGCGGCTCGGCGAGCGCGGGCGCGAGCGGGCCGAGCCGCGCCGGCAGGACGGCGTCGAGCCCGGATTCGAGCGACATCCAGCAGAGGGTGGTGCCGACGAGGGCCAGCACGGCGAGGCCGGGCGCGGTCAGCGGGTGCGGCAGCAGCCGCCCGGCGGCCATCCCCGCCCAGCCACCGGCTACGACGCCGAGCACCCCGATCAGCAGCACGGGCACGAAGGCGGCCGAGAAGAACCCGCCGTGGGCCAGGACTTCGCCGGCGCCGACCACGAAGACGAGCAGGTAGGCCAGCGCGGTGAGCGCCCCGACGGCGCCGGCGAGCCGCAAGGCCCGCTGCCAGGGCGGCCGCGGGGTGGTGGCGAGCAGTTCGGTCATCCCGGACCGGCTGTCGCGCATGCCCTGGATCGCCCCGGCGCCGACCACGACGGGCCAGAGGAACTGCAGGAGGAACCGCACCCAGAGGGCGGTCGTGGTGGTGTGCGCGGTCCACGGCGCGGGGACCTTCCACCAGGGGCCGGAGAGGAGGAAGAGGAAGCCGAGCGCGAAGGCGAGCAGCGCGAGCCCGGCCCAGGGCGCGATCGAGCGCCGGAGTTCGATGCGGAAGATCACCACGTCCCCCGGCCCGGCTCGTGCTTCAGCAGCGCGGAATACCCGCGCTCGATCGGGCTGTCGCCGACGTCTTCCGGGGTGCCCGCCTCGGCCAGCGCTTCCGGGGTCCCCTGGAACACGAGCTTGCCCTCGGCGAACAGCACCACGTCCTGGCACGCCGTCGCCACGTCCTCGACCAGGTGCGTCGAGATCAGCACGCACGAGTCGCGGCCCAGGTGCTGGACCAGCTCGCGGAACCGGACCCGCTGGGCCGGGTCGAGGCCCGCTGTCGGCTCGTCGAGCAGGAGGATGTCCGGGTCGTTCACGATCGCCTGCGCGATGCCCACCCGGCGGATCATGCCGCCGGACAACGTCTTCAGGCGGTCGTCCGCGCGGTCGGCCAGGCCCACCCGCTCCACCGCGCGCTGGACCGCCCCCGGGATGTCCTCTTTGGACATCTCCTTGAGCCAGGCCAGGTACTCGACGAACTCGCGGACCGTGAACCGCTTGTAGTAGCCGAAGTTCTGCGGCAGGTACCCGATCCGGCGGCGCAGCTCACGCCGGCCGGATTGAGCGCCGGCCGGCGTGCCGAGCAGCGTCAGGTCGCCCGAAACCGGCCGGAGCACTGTCGCCAGGGCCCGGATCAGCGTCGTCTTGCCGGCCCCGTTCGGGCCCAGCAGCCCGTGGACGCCCTTGCCGAGGGACAGGTCCAGCCCGTCCACGGCCATTTTCCGCCGCCCGACCCGCACCTTCAGCCCCGCCGCCTGGATTTCCCAGGCGTAGTTCGCCGGTGCGACCTCGGCGGCCCCCACTGCCCGCATGCTTCCCTCCCTAGTGACGTGCGCCGAGCCGGGTGTACGCCGACCCGCGCAGGGCGACGACCGCCGTGGTCACCGCGAAGATCCCCGCCCACACCGGCAGCGCGCCGGTGCCGAGGGCCTGCCCCTGGTGGGCGAACGACGGCAGCACGATGACCGCCAGCCAGGCCACGACCAGCGCGTACGCCGCCCGGGTGATCCCGGTCAGCCCGCCGAGTGCGAGCGTGCCGGTGGTGCAGGCCAGGCTCGGCAGCAGCCAGAGCGCCGGCGCGGTGCCGGTCAGCCACCCGGCGACCGCCAGCCCCGGCAGGACGACGGCGAGCACCGCCACCGTCCGCCGGACGACCAGGTAGAGCCCCGCCCGCGGGGTCGCCGTGACGACCTCGTACGCCGGGTCGAGCCCCCGCGCCCACGACGCCGCGACGCCGAGCACCGGCAGCACCGGGGCGAACAGCTGCACCGTCGTGACGTCGAGGGCCACCCGCCACACCTGGTCCAGCAGGATCGCGACCGCCGTCACCGCGAGGACCATGGCCAGCCACGGCGCCATCGCCGGGGTCACCCAGGTCCCGAACCAGCGCCGCCGCCGGGCCGCGTGGGGCGGGTGCGGCGGCAGCTCGGCCGACAGCCGCGCCCAGACGAGGTCCACCACCGGCTGCACGGGCGCCACCGCGGCGAGCCGCGCCCGGCACACCGCGCACGCCTCCAGGTGGGCTTCGAGGCCCCACAGCTCGTCACCTGGGAGGTCCCCGCCGGCCACGTACGCGGCGATGAGCCGGTCCGGTGCGTGGTTCATGACAGTGCCTCCCGCATCGCGATCCGCGCCCGGCGGGCGCGGGTCTTGACGGTCCCTTCCGGCAGCCCCAGCAGGACGGCGGTCTCGCGGACGCTCAGCCCGTCGAGCACCATCGCCTGCAGCACCGCCCGCAGCTCCGGCGCGAGGTCGCGCAGCGCGGTCCCGACCTCGTCGCCGATCGTCGCCGCCAGCAGCTCGTCCTCGGCGGCCGCCACCGGCGCGACGTCGAGCACCACTTCCGGCGGCGGTTGCGCGTGGTGGGCCCGGCGCCGGAACGCGTCGACCAGCCGGCGGGCGGCGATCGTCCACAGCCAGCCGACCGCGCTCCCGCCCGCGGCCGCCCCGGCGAACGACCCCGCGGCCCGCCACACCGCCAGGAACGTCTCCTGCATGACCTCGGCGACGATCTGCTCGTCCGCGCACCGGCGGCGCAGGCGCACGGCGAGCCAGGGCGACGTGCGGCGGTAGAGCTCCTCGAACGCCGCGCGGTCGCCCCGGGCCGTCCGCCGGACGAGGTGTTCCTCGTCGGCGTCCTCCAGTGACGTCTGCTTCACACCGGGCAAGACGCCGGGTGACCGCAAACGGTTCTCACCCGGCTGTGCGCTGCGTCACACTTGCCGGTCGTGAGTGGTAAGGCGGGTTAGAACGCGCCTTACCACTCACGACCGGGGTGGGCATACCGGACCACGCCGGAGACCATTGCGCCCGGCCGCCGGCGTGAGGAAGCCGGGCGGCCGCTTCACCGTGTCGGGCACTCAGCGCGACGGCCAGAACTTCCGCCAGCCGTCGGCCTCCAGGGTCGTCGGCTCGAGCCCGGCGTCGCGGGCGGCCTGCTCGGCGGCCCGGACGTCCTTCGCGAACTGCTTCGCCAGGGCCCGGAGCTCGACCTCGGGGTCGGCACCCGCGCGGCGCGCGGTGGCCGCGATGCGGAACAGCTGGGCGGCGGCCGCGGTGCCTTCGGGGAAGAGGTCGAGCGGGATGCCCGCGCGTCCCGAGCGCTGCCCGAGCTTGCCCGCCAGCGCGACCGCGGGCTGGCCGAGCGCCACGCCGTCCACAATGGACCGACGCTGCTTCTCGTGCTGCTTCAGCTCTTCCCACCGGACGTTCTGGTGCTCGACCGTGTGCACGCCGCCGTCGCCGGCGAAGACGTTCGGGTGCCGGCCGACCAGCTTCGCGACCAGCCCGGCGGCGACGTCGTCGATGCCGAACGGGTCCTGCGCGTCCTCGGCCGCGACACGCGCGTGGAAGAGCACCTGCAGCAGGACGTCCCCGAGCTCTTCGCGCAGCGCCTCGCGGTCACCTTCCTCGATGGCGTCGAGCAGTTCGTAGGTCTCCTCGACCAGGTACTGGCGCAAGGAGTCGTGCGTCTGCACCGCGTCCCACGGGCAGCCGCCCGGCGAGCGGAGCCGGTCCATCACGTCGGCGGCCTCGACCAGCGGCGGCACCGGCGTCTCGATGACCTCCGCGCCGGTCGCGATGAGCAGCGACGCCGCCGGCTCGTCCCGTGACCCGGCGAGCAGCACGACGTCGACCAGCGAAGGCGCTTCGGTGACCGGCGGGACGCCGAACGCGGCCGGATCCACGTCCGTGGCCGCGTAGACGGCGTCGGCGTCACGCAGGATCTTGAGCGCCGCACCCGGCAGCGTCGTCCCGCGGACGACTACGACGACACCCGCGCTCACTGCTGGGTACGACCGGAACCACCCGGGGACAACACGATGCCCTGCGCGGCGTCCTCGTTCGGCACGACGGTCATGGCGACGACGTCCCACACCCCGTACCGCTTGTTGATGCGCACGCCGAGTTCGTCGAACAGCGGCTGCGCCTGCCGGATGCCGGCCGCGGTCTTCGTGGCGGCGTCGAGGTCCGGGGCCTGCTCGGTGGCGACCGGCTTGTCGGTGCGCTGCCGGATCACGCCGACGAACCAGGCGCCCTGGTTGTTCGGGAACGGGAAGACCACGGTCGAGCCGACCGGCGAACCGAAGAGCGGTCCGGCGGCCAGCGCACTGGCCTGGGCCGCGGGCACCGCCTCGCCGACGCTGGCGAACGGCGGGATCGATTCGGCGCTCTGGCCCATCTGGGTCGCCCGCTGCCGCAGCGCGGCCAGGTACTGGACGTCGGCGCCGATCCGCTTGGTGGCGGCGGGGTCGGCGGCGAACTGCTTGGCGAGGTCGAAGGCGGCGGTCTTCGCGGCCGGCCCCTCGACCGAGGAGCCGGTGGTGGCGTCCGGCACCAGGCCGACGGACGTGTAGTCGAAGGTGACCGAGGCGTTCGGCACGGTCTTGTCCGCCAGCGCCTGCGCGAGGAACGTGTCGGTCAGTTCTTCGCGGTGGTCGCGCGTGCGGGCGACGACCTGGCTGACCGCCTGGGTCTCGTTGCTCGCGTCCGCCGGGACCGGACCGGTCAGGGGATCCTTCGCCAGCTGGGCGTCGATCTGCGCGTAGTTCGGCGTGACGCCCTGCTTTTCGGCGGCCTTGGTGATGAGCTCGTGCAGCACCAGCTGGCTGACGACGGCCCGCCCGACGAGGTCGAGCTTGTGCTCGGCGGCCAGCTTCTGCGCGTACGGCTGTTCGCGGACGGCCTTGGTGATCAGGTCCTGCACCTGGTCGATCGAAATCGACCGGTCACCGATGACGGCGGCGGCACCGACCTGGCTGGGGCCCGACCCGCACCCGGCGAGCAGAAGAGCACCGGCAACGACCCCGACCAGCGCGCGAGGGCGCCCGATGATCCGCATCACAGCGCATACCCTCTCACACCATCGCCCCCGAAACGCAACACCCATGAGGTCGCGGCGGCGGTAATGTCGACATATGGACCATTGGCTGACCATCGAGGTGTTTGACGGGGAGCATTCGGCTTCGCAGTGGCGCCTGGCTCACGGGGACGCCCTCACCGAAGCGGCGCTGACGAACGGCGCCGAGCAGTGGGTTTGGCACGAGCACCGCTGGGGTGTGGTGCTGGAGATCGAGTTCGCGACGGAGGAACGCCGGGACGCGTTCCGGGCGCTGCCGGTGGTGACCGCTTCGCTCGACGCGGTCCCGGACCCGGCACGGGGGTTGCTGGTGTACCCGGGACGGGGCGGGGGTTCGGGGTCGCGGATGCCGCGGAAGCCCCGGCCGTTGCCGATGTCCGGCGCCGGGGCGGTCCCGGTGCCGGTGGAATCGGTGCGGATGGGGTTGGCGGAGGCGCTGCCGCCGATGTTCAGCGAAGTCGGCTGACGCCGGTCGTGAGTGGTAAGGCGAGTTCTAACTCGCCTTACCACTCACGACCAGCCGCTGCTAGACCGACGCGGGCTTCTTCGTCAGCTGGAGCAGGAGCTTCGTGCACCAGTCCAGCAGCTCTTCGTCCCGCAGCGTCGGCGCGCCGATCCGCCCGCCCGCCGGGCCCTCGGTCGGCTTCGGGACCGACACCGTGTTCGTCACCGCCTTGTACACCGCCTTCGGGTACAGCCGCTTCAACCGCACCATCTGCGAATCCAGCAGCGGCAGCGGGGCGAAGCGGATCGTGGTGCCCTGGACCGCCACCTCCGTCACGCCCGCCTCGCGGCACGTGTGCCGGAACTTCGCCACCGCCAGCAGCCGGTTGACCGGCGCGGGCGGCTGGCCGTACCGGTCGATCAGCTCTTCGCGGACCGCGTCCAGGCCCGCGGTGTCCGGGGCCGCCGCGATCTTGCGGTACGCCTCCAGGCGCAGCCGCTCCCCCGGCACGTAGTCGTGCGGGATGTGCGCGTCGATCGGGAGGTCGACGCGGACTTCCGCGAGCTCCTCGTCCTCCGCCGGCTCCGCACCCGCGTGCCGCCGGAACGCGTCGACCGCTTCGCCGACCAACCGCACGTACAGGTCGAAGCCGACGCCCGCGATGTGGCCGGACTGCTCGGCACCCAGGATGTTGCCCGCGCCGCGGATCTCGAGGTCCTTCATCGCGACCGCCATGCCCGCGCCCAGCTCGGTGTTCTGGGCGATCGTCGCCAGCCGGTCGTGCGCCGTCTCCGTCAGCGGGGCTTCCGGCGGGTACAGGAAATACGCGTACCCGCGCTCGCGCCCACGCCCGACGCGGCCGCGCAGCTGGTGCAGCTGGGCCAGGCCCAGCAGGTCGCCGCGCTCGACCAGGAGCGTGTTCGCGTTCGAGATGTCGAGGCCGGTCTCGACGATCGTGGTGCACACCAGGACGTCGTACTCGTTCTCCCAGAAGCCCTGGATGATCTTTTCGAGCTTCTCCTCGTTCATCTGGCCGTGCGCGGTGACGACCCGCGCCTCCGGCACCAGCTCCCGGATCCGCCGCGCGGCCTTCTCGATCGAGGAAACCCGGTTGTGGACGTAGAAGACCTGGCCGTCGCGCAGCAGCTCACGGCGGATCGCCGCGCCGACCTGCTTGTCGTCGTACGCGCCGACGTACGTCAGGATCGGGTGCCGGTCCTCCGGCGGGGTCAGGATCGTCGACATCTCGCGGATGCCGGCCAGTGACATCTCCAGCGTGCGCGGGATGGGGGTCGCCGACATGGTGAGCACGTCGACGTGCGTGCGCAGCGCCTTGATGTGCTCCTTGTGCTCGACGCCGAACCGCTGCTCCTCGTCGACGATCACCAGGCCGAGGTCCTTGTAGCGGATGCCGGTCTGCAGCAGCCGGTGCGTGCCGATGACGATGTCGACCTCGCCCGCGGCGAGCTGCTCCAGGATCAGGTCGGACTCGGTCTTGTTCGTGAACCGGGACAGGCCCTTGATCGTGACCGGGAACGACCGCATGCGCTCGGTGAAGGTGTTCAGGTGCTGCTGGGCGAGCAGCGTCGTCGGGACGAGGACGGCGACCTGCTTGCCGTCCTGCACCGCCTTGAACGCCGCCCGCACGGCGATCTCCGTCTTGCCGTAGCCGACGTCGCCGCAGATCACGCGGTCCATCGGGACTCCGCGTTCCATGTCGGCCTTGACCTCGTCGATCGCGGCGAGCTGGTCGTTCGTTTCGGTGAACGGGAAGGCGTCTTCCAGCTCGTGCTGCCACGGCGTGTCCGGCCCGAACGGGTGCCCGGGCGCGGCCTGGCGCGCCGCGTACAGCTGCACCAGCTCCGCGGCGATCTCCTTGACCGCCTTCTTGGCCTTGGCCTTGGTGTTCTTCCAGTCCGAGCCGCCCAGCTTGTTGAGCGTGGGCAGCTCGCCGCCGACGTACCGGGAGACCTCGTCGAGCTGGTCGGTCGGCACGAACAGCCGGTCGCCCGGGTGGCCGCGCTTCGACGACGCGTACTCCAGCAGGAGGTACTCGCGGGTGGCGCCGGCGACCGTCCGCTGGACCATCTCGACGAACCGGCCGATGCCGTGCTGGTCGTGCACGACGTAGTCGCCGGCCTTCAGCGCCAGCGGGTCGACCGCGTTGCGCCGCCGGGACGGCATCTTCGTGTTCAGGTCCTTTGTGGACGTTCCGGCGCCCGCGCCGCGGCCGGTGAGGTCCGCTTCGCTGAGCACGACCAGGGCGCGCTCGGGCGAGACGAACCCGTCGGTGAGGCCGCCGCAGGTGACCGTGACCATGCCCGCGGCCGGGACGCCGTCGAGGCCGTCACCGGCCTGCGTCGCCGGGACGTCGGCGCCCGTGAGCTGCTCGACCGCGCGCGCGGCGGTGCCGTGGCCGGCGACGACGAGCACCGCCGTGCCGCCCGACGCCGTGTGCGCCCGCAGGTCCGCCATCGCGCGCTCGAGCTCGCCGCGGTAGGCGGGCGCGGCCTCGACCGAGACGCGGTAGACGTCGGGGTCTTCGCTGGTCAGCTGGGTGAGCGTCCACCAGGCGCGCTTGGTGTCCTGCGCGTGGGACGCGATCTCGTCGAGCCCGCGGTAGGCCGACGCGCCGAGGTCGATCGGGGCCTGCCCGCCCGCCGCGGCCGTCGTCCAGGACGCTTCGAGGAACTCCTGGCCGGTGCGGACCAGGTCGGCGGCCCGGGCGCGGATCTTCTCCGGGTCGGTGAGCAGCACGTGCGTGCCCACCGGCATCGCGTCGGTGAGCAGCTCCAGCTCGCCTTCGCAGAGGACCGGGATGAGCGCCTCCATGCCCTCGACGGGGATGCCGTCGGCGAGCTTGGTGAGCATCTCGGCCAGGTGCGCGTCCGCTTCGTACGTCTTCGCCAGCTCCGCGGCCTTCTCCTTGACCGGCGCGGTGAGCAGCAGCTCGCGGCACGGCGGCGCGGTGACGCGCGGGATCTCGCCGGGCAGCGACCGCTGGTCGGAGACGGCGAACGCGCGGATCTCGCTGACCTCGTCACCCCAGAACTCCACCCGGACGGGGTGCTGCGCGGTCGGCCCGAACAGGTCGAGGATGCCGCCGCGGACGGCGAACTCGCCGCGCTTCTCGACCATGTCGACGCGGGTGTAGGCCAGCTCGACGAGCCGTTCGAGGAGCTCCTCGAACGGCGTCTCCTCGCCGACGACGAGGTCGATCGGGGCGAGCGAGCCGAGGCCGGGCGCCATGGGCTGGATCAGGCTGCGGACGGTGGCGACGACCACGCGCGGCCCGTCGTCCCCGGTCTTCAGCCGGTGCAGCACCTCGAGCCGGCGGCCGACGGTGTCCGCGCGGGGCGAGAGGCGCTCGTGCGGGAGCGTCTCCCAGCTGGGGAAGTCGGCGACTTTCCCGCGGCCGAGCAGCGCGCCGAGGGCCGCGGTCAGCTCGTCGGCCTCGCGGCCGGTGGCGGTGACGGCGAGCACGGGCTTGCCGGCGCCGTCGTCGGCGGCGAGCGCGGCGGCGACGAGCTGCCGGGCGGCGATCGGGCCCTGCAGCTCGAGCAGCGGCGCGCCGGCGCGCTCGACCACGCCGCGCAGGGCCGGGTCGGGAAGGATGGCGGTGAGGAGTCCGGACAGTGGAGCGTCGGTCACGGTCCCAGCCTACGTGCCACCCCCGACAAGTTCCCGATCACTGCTGGTCGTGAGTGAGAAACAGGGTTAGAACACTGTTTCTCACTCACGAGCGCCACGGCAGACTCACGACCGGAGGATGCGGACCACCTCCGCAACCCGGGGCAGCTGCTCGTCGAACACCTTCGGGTCGGTGCTCGCGATCCGCAGCAGGAAGTGCTCCACGCCGTCGTAGGTCCGCAGGTGCGCCGCCACCTCCGCGGCGCTGCCGGTGACCTGCATCTGGATCCCCTGCACGAACGCCGCCGGTCGCCCGTAGTTCGTCAGGCAGTACTCCTCCAGCAGCTCGCGCCCGCGCACCGGGTCGTCCTCCACCAGGACCGTCGCGAACAACGCCGGCGTCACCGGCCGCGAAGCCGTCGCGCGGATCGACGCCAGGCCGGTGCCGTAGTCCGCCGGGTCCGGCGGGTACGGCAGCCAGCCGTCGTACAGGCGGCCGACGCGCTCCAGCGCGCCCGGCGTGTACGCCGCCAGCCACACCGGCGGGCCGCCCGCGCGGGCCGGGGCCGGGAACACCGGCAGGGAGTCGTGGTGCAGCACCGAGCCGTGGAACGCGGACTCGCCGCGCCACGCGGCCCGCCAGAGCGCCACGATGTCGTCCAGCCGGGCCCGCCGTCGCTCCCACGGCACGCCCGCGAAGGCGAACTCGGGTTCGCTGCGCCCGGCGAACCCGGCGCCGACCGCCACGGTGAGCCGCCCTTCGCTGAGCAGGTCGAGGGACAGCAGCTGGTTCGCCGTCAGGATCGGGTTCCGCAGGGCCGGGAGCAGCGCGGCCGTCCCCAGCGTCACCCGGTGCGTCCGGGCGGCGAAGGCGGCCAGGACGGTGAGGGCGTCGAGGGGAGCCCGCGCGAGGGTGTCGCCGACCCAGACCGAGTCGAGGCCGAGTTCTTCGGCGGAAACGGCGGTGCCGACCAGCTCGGGCGCGGTCCGCCCGGCGTCGAGGATGGGCTGGTAGGTCGGGACGACCAGGCCGTAGTTCGTCATGGCCGCAGCTTCGCCGGAACCGGGGTATGCCCTCAATTCCTCGCGGGGAATGGCGCGGCCGGTGATGATGGGCGCGTGAACTTCGGAACGGCGCTGAAGGACTGGCGCACGCGGCGGCACCTCAGCCAGCTCGACCTGGCGTTGCGCGCCGGGACGACACAGCGGCACGTGAGCTTCATGGAGAGCGGGCGCTCGCTCCCCGGACGCGGCATGGTGCTGCGGGTCGCCGAGTCGCTCGAACTGCCCCTGCGCGAGCGCAACGGCCTCCTGCACGCCGCCGGTTTCGCGCCGTCCTACCCCGAAACGAAGCTCGACGACCCGGCGATCAAGCCCGTGCTCGACGGCCTGCGGCGGCTGCTCGACGGCCACCGCCCCTACCCCGCGATCGTCGTCGACCGCCACGGCGTGCTGGTCGCCGCGAACGACGGGTTCCGGCTGCTCACCGAGGGGGTCGCACCGGAGCTGCTGAGCGAACCGGTGGACACCCTGCGGCTGGCGCTGCACCCCCGCGGGATGGCACCGCGCGTGGCCAACCTCGACGACTGGGCCCGCCACATCCTCGAGCGGCTCCGCAACGACCTGGCCCGCACGCCGGACGACCGGCTGGCCGCGCAACTCGCCGAGCTGGCGGGATACCTGCCGCCCGCGGGGCCGCCCGGCCCGGAGCACCTGGGGTTCGCGGTCCCGGTCCGGCTGGCCACGTCGATCGGCGAGCTGCGCCTGATCACCGCGATCACGACGTTCGCGACGGCGGCGGACGTGACCGTGTCGGAGCTGAAGCTGGAGACGTTCCTGCCCGCGGACGCCGAAACCGCCGAACGCCTTCAGAGCACCAGCGCCGTCGTGTGACCCACCAGCAGCTCCGCGGTGGCCCACAGCACCGCCGCGGCCACGCTGCCGGCCGCGAACCGGGGGTACGGCATCGCCGCCGAGCCCGCGACGCGCGGCACCAGCGTGCGGACGCCGGCCAGGCAGCGGCCCGCGATCACCGCCGGGACGCCGTAGCGCGCGACCGCCCGTTCCACGCGCTGCCACCGGTCCCGGTGGGACAGCCGCGGTCCCCAGCGGCGGCCTTCGAGGTAGGCGAGCTGGTCGCCGAGGACGGCCGCGCCGACGGCCACCGCCCAGGCGAGTCCGAGGTGGAGCGTGCCCCGCTCGGCGAGGAAACCCATCAGCAGCAACGTCGACAACGTCGGCAGCACGATGCCCGGCAGCACCGCGGTTTCCGCCGTGATCACCAGGGCGCAGACCAGGTAGACGACCGCCGGGGGCGCGTCAAGCAGAGGCCGCAGCAGGCTGTCCACGCCGGGTCCTTCCCACCGCCACCGGCAGCGCCGCGCGGTAGACGAACGCGGGCGGCAGGTTGCCCCAGACCACCGAAGTCCGCTCCACGACGGCGAAACGGCTTCGCAGCGACGCAGCGAAGCGGCGCGCGGGCGGTGTCCAAGCCGCGTGGGCGTACGCGAACGTCGTGAAGCGGCCGTTCGGGGCCAGCGCCGCGGTGACCGCGTCGAGGATGCGTTGCTGCCGGGCCGCCGTCATGGCCGTCCACGGCAGGCCGGAGACGACGACGTCGACCTTCTCCAGTGCGAGGTGTTCCGCCGAGCCTGTGACCACGTCGACCTGCGGAAAGCGCTCGCTCAACGAAGCCGCGAAACGCGGGTTGATCTCTACGGCCGTCAGCCGCGCTTCGGGGCGAAGCAGCGCGAGGACCGCTTCGGTGAACACGCCGGTGCCCGGACCGAGTTCGGCGACGCACGCTGCGCGCTCCAGGCCGAGGCCCGCTGTCATCGCGTCGGCCAGCCGCGGCGAGCTCGACGCGATCGCGCCGGTCAGGACCGGGTGGCGGAGGAATTCCCTGGTGATCGACATGGCCCCGACGCTAGGAACGGCCGGGGTGGCCGCGAATCCGCCGGACCGGCCGGTCCGCGTCCTCCCCCAGGAGGACCCGATCGGGCCCGGGGAAGGACGCCCCGGGCGGGGTCCCGGCATTACGTTCGGGGACGTGGAACATCTCGTGAGGTGGGTGCGCCGCCACCGCTGGACCGTGGACTTGCCGCTCTACGGCGTGTTCGTCTTCCTCGCGCCCGGCTGGTCCGGCGAAGAGCCGTGGACCACGCGCGCGGTCCCGATGCTGTTCCTGCTCCCGCTGCTGGTGCGGCGCCGGTTCCCGCGCACGGTCGCGGTGCTGGTCATCGCCGGGGCGGCGGCGGTGTACTTCAACGACATCTGGGCGTACGACCGCGGCCGCACCGAACTGGCGATGGCGGTCGTGCTGTTCACCCTGGTGAAACGCCGGGACCGGTGGTTCGCCGCGGTGATCGCGGTGGCGGTCGTCGTGCTCGGCGTCCAGTGGGTCACCCTCTACGCCCCGGAAACCGCCAACCCGACCTTCACGATGCTCGGCATCCTGCCGCTGCACATCGCGGCGTGGGCGCTCGGGGAGTTCTTCCGCAAGCAGGAGGAGCTCGCCGCCGAAGAGAAGAAGCGCGACGAAGCCCAGACCCGCGCGGCGGTCGCGGAAGAGCGCACGCGGATCGCCCGCGAGCTGCACGACGTGCTGGCGCACAGCATGAGCGTGATCGTCCTGAACGCCGAGGGCGCGAAGCTCGCCCGGCACCGCGATCCCGACGCCGTCGACCGCACGCTCGACACGATCGTCCACACCGGCCGCGACGCGCTGGCCGAGCTGCGGCGGCTCCTCGAAGTCCTGCACGCCGGCCAGGCGGCGCGCAGTCCCCAGCCGACGCTCGCCGAACTGCGCGGGCTCGTCGACCAGTCCGGGCGCGACGTCAGCCTCGACGTCACCGGCGACCCGGGCAGGCTGCCCGCGAGCGCCGCGCTGCAGGCGTACCGGATCGTCCAGGAGGCACTGACCAACATGATCAAGCACGCCCCGGCCGACGCGACCGGCCGCGTCGGCGTCGTCTACGAGCCCCCGGAGGTGCGGATCGAGGTGACGAACACCGGCGGCCACGCACCACCGTCACCGGCCCTGCCCTCATCCGGGCGGGGGCTGGCAGGCATGCGCCAGCGCGTCGAGATGTACCACGGCAAGCTGTCGACCGGCCCGCTGCCGGACGGCGGGTACCGGGTGTCCGCGAGCCTGGTGGTGGGACCGTGACTACCCGCATCCTCCTCTGCGACGACCAGCAGCTCGTCCGCGTCGGCCTGCGGATGATCGTCGAAAGCCAGGACGATCTCACCGTCGTCGGCGAGGCCGGCAACGGCGAAGAAGCCATCGCCCTCGCCCACGAGCTGCAACCCGACCTCGTGCTGATGGACGTCCGGATGCCGGTGCTCGACGGCGTCGCCGCAACCGGGCGGATCTGTGCCGAACTGCCGGACGTGCGCGTCCTCGTCATCACCACCTTCGACCTCGACGAATACGCCTACGCCGCGCTGCGCGGCGGGGCCAGCGGGTTTCTCGTGAAGGACGCGCCTTCGGAAGAGATGCTCGTCGCGATCCGGGGTGTGCTGCGGGGCGACTCGATGGTCTCGCCGTCGGTCACCCGGCGGCTGCTCGACCGGTACCTCGCCCACGACCGCGCCCCGGTGGACGTCGCGAAACTCGGAGTGCTCACCGAACGCGAGAAGGACGTGCTGGGCCTCGTCGCGCGCGGGCTGTCGAACGGCGAGATCGCCGCGAAGCTGTACATCGGCGAGACCACGGTGAAAACGCACCTGGGGCGGATCCTGAGCAAGCTGCAGCTCCGCGACCGGGTGCACGCGGTGGTCTTCGCCTACGAGTCCGGCCTGGTGCGACCAGGCTCCTGAGGGCACGAACGTGGCTTCGAACGGCGATTTCACCCGTTGCTGGCAGGATGGGCCGTATGCGGCGTGCGCTGGGTCTCATCGGTGTGGTGTCCCTGCTGGTCCTGGGCTGCTCCGGGGCGGCGAGCGAACCCGTCCAGAGCGTGCCGCCCGCGGCCACGCCGGCCGCCGCGTCCGGGAAGTTCAAGGTCGAGACGGTCACCGCCGGGCTGGAACACGGCTGGGACGTCGGGTTCCTGCCCGACGGCGGCATCCTCGTGCCGCAGCGGCCCGGCAAGCTCGCGCTGATCCGCGACGGCAAGGCGGCCGAGGTGCGCGCCGACTTCTCCGACGTCCTCGTGCAGGGCGAAGGCGGCCTGCTCGGCATGGTCATCAGCCCGGACTTCACGACCAGCCGCGAGTTCATCACCTGCCAGGACCACCAGGAAGGCGGCAAGGCCGTCGACATCCGGCTGGTCACCTGGCGGCTCGCCGAGGACGGCACGAGCGCGACCAAGGTGAAGGACCTGCTCACCGGGCTGCCGGTGAACCCGAGCGGACGGCACTCCGGCTGTCGCCCGACGTTCGCCCCGGACGGCGCGCTGCTGGTCGGCACCGGCGACACCGCCCGCGCCTCGATCGCGCAGGACCGCCACTCCCTCGGCGGCAAGGTGCTGCGGCTGGACGCGAAGACCGGGAACCCATTGCCGGACAACCCGTTCATCACGTCGAAGGACCCGCACGAGCGGCTGATCTACACCTACGGCCACCGCAACGTCCAGGGCGTGGCGATCCGGCCGGGCAGCGGCCAGGTGATCACCGCCGAGCACGGGCCGACGTTCGACGACGAGGTCAACCTGCTGAAGCCGGGCGCCAACTACGGCTGGGACCCGTCCAAGGGCGGCACGGACTCCAGCTACGACGAGAGCGTGCCGATGACCGACCTCAAGCGGTTCCCGGACGCGGTGAGTCCACTGTGGACGTCCGGGAAGATCACCGAGGCGATCAGCGGCGACGCGTTCCTGACCGGCGCGCAGTGGGGCAAGAACGACGGCGCGCTCGTCGTGGTGGCGCTCAAGGGGCAGAAACTGCTGCTGTACCACCTGGACCCGGCCGGCAAGGTCCTCGACGTCACGCTGCCGCCGGAGTTCGACGACAAGTTCGGCCGCCTGCGCGCGGTCCGCAGCGGCCCGGACGGCGCCCTGTACGTGACCACGTCGGACGGGACGAACGACAAGCTGCTGAAGGTCACGCCCGCCTGACCATGAGAAAAGCACGGCCGCGAGGGTGCCGTGGACACTTCCGCCCGGGCGGCGGAGCGCGGAACATGGTGTGAGCCAAGAGTTTTTCGCCCGCCCCCGACGCGTGTTGGACGCGGTCCGAAGAAAGCGTTCCCGCGGCAGCACCGCGCCGGTCCCCGGGCGCCATCGCCGACCTGGCGCCCGAGGACCGGCATCCAGAACTGCTAATTGCCCAGGTGAGCCCCGCCGTTGACGTGCACCACCTGCCCGGTGACGTGCCCCGCGGCGGGGCTCGCCAAGAACGTCACCACGGCGACGACGTCTTCCGGCGTGCCGGGTCGTTTGTTCATCGTGTTGCCGATCAGCCACTCGCGACGGCGGTCGCTCAGCTGCCCGTGGAAGAACTCGGTGTCGCCGACCAAGCCCGGCGCGACGACGTTCGCGGTGATCCCGCGCGGCCCGAACTCCCTGGCCACGCTGACGTTCCACGCTTCGACGGCGGCCTTCGCGGCACCGTAGGACCCGGCGCCGGTGTGCGCGGCGATCGAGCCGATGGTGACGATCCGCGCCCCGTCGGCGAGCCGGTCGCGCAGCGCGTGCGTCACCAGCGCGGCACTGACCACATTGGACCGGAGGTTCCGTTCGAACGCGGCCGCGAAGCCGGCCAGCCCCGGTTCGCCGCCGCCGTCGAGGAAGTCCGTGTTGCCACCGGCGCTGTTGACGAGCACGTCGACGCGCTCGGGCAACTCCGCCAGTGCGGCCTCGACGGCGGCCGGATCGGCGGCGTCGAACACGACGGGCCGCGCGCCGGCCAGCGTCGCGGCTTCGGTCAGCACCTGCTCGCGGCGCCCGGTGATCGTGACGCGCTCGCCGGCCTCGGCGAAGGCCGCCGCCACGGCGTAGCCGATGCCCGTGCCGCCGCCCGTCACCACGATTTCCCTGTTGTTCCCCATGCCCCCGACCCTAGTGCCTAGGATCGCGGGATGACCGAGATCGACCCGGCCACGTCCGCGCTCGTCCTGATCGACCTGCAGGCGCGGATCGTGGCGCTGCCCACCACGCCGTACACCGGCGAAGAAGTCGTCGCGAACGCCCTGCGCCTGCGGGACGCGTTCCACAAGGCCGGAGCGCCGGTGGTGGTCGTGCGGGTGTCGCGGCCGGACAACCCGCCGGGCAACGAACTGGTCTTCGAGCCGGAAGACGACAAGGTCGTCACGAAGTACACGATCGGCGGGTTCGCCGGCACCGGCCTCGACGAGTACCTGCGCGGCGCCGGGATCCGCACGCTGGTGTTCGGCGGCATCGCGACGGAGTTCGGCGTGGAGTCGACCCTGCGTGCGGCCTCCGACCACGGCTACAACACGGTCGCGGTGTCCGACGCGATGACCGCGCTGTCCGCGATCTCGCACGAGAACGCGATCACGAAGATCTTCCCGCGGCTGGGCACGGTCGTGACGACGGACGAAGCCGTGGCGGCGCTGGCGTGATCGACAAGGTCACCTGGATCCACGTGGCGGACGGCCGCGTCCTGGCCGCGCGCTCGCGCGGCAAGGACCGGTTCTACCTGCCCGGCGGCAAGCGCGAGCCGGGCGAGACCGACGCCGAAACGCTGGTCCGCGAGATCCGCGAGGAGCTGTCCGTCGAAATCGACCCGGCCTCGATCGAGCCGGCGGGCACGTTCGAGGGCCAGGCGCACGGCCACGCGGAGGGCACGGTCGTCCGCACGACGGCCTACTCGGCGAGGTTCAGCGGAGAGCCGCGGGCCAGCGCGGAGATCGAGGAGATCGCGTGGCTCGGCTACGCGGACCGGGACCGGGTTTCGCTGGTGGCGCAGCTGATTTTCGACCACCTCCGCGACGCGGGGCAGCTAAGGTGAACGTCATGCCGACCAAGCGAAAGGGCAATGCCGCGTAGGCCGCCCGCCCGGCTGCGAGCCGGCGCTCCGCCCGTCCCCGCCGAGCCGGTGCCCGGCCTTTCCGCGCAGGGCCAGGCGGCGATCGCCCGCCTGGAACACGACCGGTTCCACCCCGGCGCCACCGCGGTGGCCCTGCGCGTGTGGGCCGGGTTCGTCCGCACCCCGATCCACCGCCTGTGGGACCCCCGCCACGGCTGCGGAGTGGCGGAATGCTGCCCCGACCCGGAGGAAGTCCGCGCTCTCCTGCACGCGGTGGCGCATGCGCTGCCGCCGAAGGGCGCCCGGATTTTCCGCGCACGGCTCGCCGAGCTGGACGAGCTCTGGTGACGACGGGGAACTCGGCTGCGATGAGCGGCGCGCGCCGCCGGACCCGGCACGAGCTCCAGGTCCTCGGAACCCGCCGCGCTAACCCAGCCGCAGCTTCGGTTTGTGCTCCAGGTGCGACAGCCCGTTCCACGCCAGGTTGACCAGGTGCGCGGCCACCTCGTCGCGCTTCGGCTTGCGTGCGTCCAGCCACCACTGGCCGGTCAGCGCGACCATCCCGACCAGCGCCTGCGCGTACAACGCCGCCAGCTTCTCGTCGTAGCCGCGGGCCGCGAACTGCTGGGCCAGGATGTGCTCCACCTGGCTCGCGATGTCGTTCAGCACCGTCGAAAACGTCCCCGTGGAGCTGGCCACCGGGGAGTCGCGGACCAGGATGCGGAAGCCGTCGTGGGAATCCTCGACGTAGGACAGCAGCGCCGTCGCCGCCTGCTCCAGCATCGCGCGCGGGTGTCCGCCGTGGAGGGTCGAGACCATCCGGTCGAGCAGCAGCTGCGTTTCGCGGTCGACGACCACCGCGTAGATGCCCTCTTTGCCGCCGAAGTGCTCGTACACCACCGGTTTCGACACGTTGGCGCGGTGCGCGATCTCCTCGATCGACGTGCCGTCGAAGCCCTTCTCGGCGAACAGGGCCCTGGCCACGTTCAGCAGCTGCTGGCGCCGCTCGGTGCCGGTCATCCGGACCCGGGTCACCGGGGCGGCCGGACGCGCCCCGGTGACCTGCTCACGCTTCGAACGTCGTCTCCCCGCCACCTGATCAGCCTAGTTGACTAGGCTTTTTCCGTCGCGATACGGGCCAGGCGCTGCGGCGTCGGCCAGCGCACGTCGTGCACCCAGCCGAACTTCTCGAAGATCCAGATCAGCCGCGCGGAGATGTCGATCTGGCCGCGCTTGACACCGTGGCGGGCCGACGTCGGGTCGGCGTGGTGCAGGTTGTGCCACGACTCGCCGAACGAGAAAATCGCCAGCGGCCAGAAGTTCGCCGACTTGTCGCGGGCGGCGAACGGGCGCTCGCCGATCATGTGGCAGATCGAGTTGACCGACCAGGTCACGTGGTGCAGCACGCAGATGCGGACCAGCCCGGCCCAGAAGAACGCCGTCACCGCGCCCCACAGCGACCACGAGATCAGGCCGCCGAGCAGCGCCGGCAGCAGCAGGCTCACCAGGGACCACAGCCAGAACAGGTCGTCGACCTTCTTGATGGCCGGGTCCTTCACCAGGTCCGGCGCGAAGCGCTCGGCGTTGGTCTGGTCGCGCTCGAACAGCCAGCCCATGTGGGCGTGCCAGAACCCCTTGGCGATGGCCCACGGCGAGGTGCCGAACGCCCACGGCGAGTGCGGGTCGCCGTCGCGGTCGGAGAACGCGTGGTGGCGGCGGTGGTCGGCGACCCAGGTGATCACCGGGCCCTGCAGGGCGATGCTGCCCGCGATGGCCATGAACACGCGCAGCCACTGCTTGGCCTTGAACGAGCCGTGCGTGAAGTAGCGGTGGTACGACACGGTGATGCCGAGCCCGCTGATCGCGTAGAACACCACGAAGATGCCGACGTCGACCCAGCTCAGTCCCCAGCCCCACGCGAACGGCACCGCGACCAGCAGGGCCACGAGCGGTGCGATCACACCGAAGTAGACCGACAGCTGCACGCCGATGCCGCGCGTGCCGTCGATGACAGGTTTGGGCCCCTTGGGAGCCGGCGACTCCCCGGCGGGCTGGGAACGGTCGAGCGTGGCCGTCATACGCTTCACTTCTTCCTACACAGGCACACTCTTACCAAGGGCGCCCTAACCTACGATGCCGTAAGTTACGGTACAGGAGGTTCGGGCGGCTGGGGAGAGCCCGAACTCACACCGGTACTTCGGAACCGGGTACCCGGCAGACGGGCGCGTAACGCATCCCCCGCGCGGACGACACCCGATCGTCGCTATCCTGACCAGGATCGATCCGCCGTAGTGTAATCGGCAGCACTTCAGATTTTGGTTCTGACAGTTCAGGTTCGAATCCTGGCGGCGGAGCAGCAGAAGGAACCGGCAAACCCACGACACCGGGAGGTTGGCGCTGACCGACGAGGCGACCGACCCGGTCACGGCCAGGCGGCCCGCGCTGGCCGAGATGTCCGACGCCTGGCTGGTCGGGCGCGCGCGGGAACTGGGTGCCGCCGTCCAGCGGCACGAATACACCCAGCAGCTCGAGATCGTCGCGATGATGGACGAGCTGCTCGACGAGACCCAGCGGCGCGGCGAACCACTGCTCGTGGCCCAGCTGCTGCGCTCGTCCGCGCTGGCCCGGCTGGCCACCAAGGGCCTGGCCGCGGAGGCCGAACCCCGGCTCGACGAGATGCTCGCGCACACCCGGCGCCACGGCATCGCCCTGCTGCGGGCCGACGCGCACGCCCTGCGCGGGCGCCGGCTGGTGGCCGCCGCCCAGGAGGACGCGGCCCTCACCGAGATCGCCCGCGCGCTGGCCATCCTGGACGACTCGACCATCCCGGACCGGCAGGTCGGGCTGCGCGCCTGGAACCGGCTGCTCTCCTCGACGCTGATCGACTGCTGGCTGGTGCTCAACCAGCTCGGCGTCTACGAAGCGGCCGAAGAGGTGATCGGCCGGGCCGCGGCGGCGATCCGCGAGAGCGCGAGCCCGCACGACATCGCCCTGCAGCTGATCAACCGGATCAAGATGCTGCTGGGCTGGGGCCTGCGGCTGGAACGCATCGACGAGTACGACGAGAGCGCCGAGAAGTTCCGCACCGCGGCGTCGATGGGCGCGGCCGCCGAAGGCCCGTTCGCCGAGTCGCTGTTCCCGCGCAAGGCGAACGTCGCGGCGATCGACCAGGTCGGCGTCCTGGCCGCGGCGCCGGCGCTGAACCAGCCCGGCGCCGAGCACATCGACCGGCTGGAGAAGCTGCACACCGAGCGCGCCTTCGGGCACGACCGGGAGATCGTCGCGATCGCGCTGGCCCGCTGCCTGGACAAGGAGGGCCGCCGCGAGGAGGCCCTGTCGGTCCTGCGCGAGACGCGCCAGTCGATCTCGGACGACACCTCGCAGCCGTCGATGCGGCTGAACATCGCCCGCGAGCTGGCCCGGCTCGACACGACCCCGGACTACGCGTCCGGCGCGAGCGAGTCGCTGATCGACTACGCGCGGCGCCTCGAGTCGGAGATGTGGAGCCTGCGCGAGTCGCAGATCGCCACGCTGAACGCCCGCCGCGAGCACGAACGGCTGTCCGCCGAGCACGGCGCGATCACCCAGCAGGCCCTGCAGGACCCGCTCACCGGCCTGCCGAACCGGCGCGCGCTGGACGAGAAGCTGCGCCAGCTCGCGTCGTCGGCCGACGCGCAGCCGCTGGCGGTCGCGCTGGTCGACCTCGACGGCTTCAAGGGCGTCAACGACAAGCAGTCGCACGCCGAAGGCGACAACGTGCTGCGTGTCGTCGCGAGCACCCTTCGTGACGCTCTGCGCGGTGACGACCTCGTGGCCCGCTACGGCGGCGACGAGTTCATCGTCCTGCTCCCGGGCACCCCGGCGTCCGCGGCGAAGATGGCGCTCGGCCGCGCGGTGAAATCCGTCGCGAACCTGCCGCACCACCTCTCGCACGGCGTCACGCTGTCCATCGGGCTCGTGTCGCTGCGGCCGCAGGAGCGCGGCGAGCAGGTCCTCGCCCGCGCGGACGCGGCCATGTACCAGGCGAAACGCGGCGGCGGCAACCAGGTCGCGTCGGCCAACTCGATGGCCGCCGACCCGGCCGGAGCATGGGCGACCGAGGCACCACCCACCGACCCCGCGTGGGACGCCGAAGACCACAGTTAGGATCGGTGCCCGACAGAAGCCACTCATTGGTAACCGTTGGGAGCGCCGTTGACCGGCCCGCTGAGCACGTTGATCCTGGCCGCGGGTGAAGGCACCCGCATGCGTTCCTCGACGCCCAAGGTGCTGCACCCGATCGCCGGGCGCCCCCTCGTCGAACACGCCGTCCGGGCCGCCGCCGGCCTGGGCCCCGAACACCTCGTCGTGGTCGTCGGCCACGGCCGCGAACTCGTCGGCGAGCACCTGGCGCAGGTCGGGACCGCCCTCGGCCGCGCCGTCGGCACCGCGGTGCAGGACCAGCAGAAGGGCACCGGCCACGCCGTGTCCTGCGCGCTCGCGACCCTGCCCGCCGACCTCACCGGCACCGTGCTCGTCAGCTACGGCGACGTCCCGCTGCTCGACACCGCCACCCTCGGCGCGCTGCTCGACGAGCACACCGAGGCGAAGAACGCCGTCACCGTGCTCACCTCGGTGGTCACCGACCCGACCGGCTACGGCCGGATCGTGCGCGACACCGCCGGCAAGGTCACCGGGATCGTCGAGCACAAGGACGCCACCCCGGAGCAGGCCGAAATCACCGAGATCAACTCCGGCGTCTACGCCTTCGACGCCGCGGTGCTGCGTGACGGCCTCTCGCGTCTCTCGACCGACAACGCGCAGGGCGAGCTCTACCTCACCGACGTGCTCGGCATCGCGAACGGCGACGGGCTGCACGTCGGCGCGCTGGTCGTCGACGACCCGTGGCTGACCGAGGGCGTCAACGACCGCGTGCAGCTGTCGGCGCTCGGCGCCGAGCTCAACCGCCGGATCGTGCAGCGCTGGCAGCGCGAGGGCGTCACCGTCGTCGACCCGGCCACGACCTGGATCGACGCCGGCGTGACGCTCTCCCGCGACGTCGTCATCCAGCCCGGCGTGCAGCTCAAGGGCACCACGTCGGTCGGCGAAGGCAGCACGGTCGGGCCGGACAGCACGCTGACCGACGTCACGATCGGCGCCGGCGCCAGCGTCGTGCGGGTCCACGGCTCGGACTCGGAGCTCGGCGACGGCGTCAACGTCGGCCCGTTCACCTACCTGCGGCCGGGCACGAAGCTGGGCGTCAAGGCGAAGCTGGGCGCGTTCGTCGAGACGAAGGCGGCCGAAATCGGGGCCGGCACCAAGGTGCCGCACCTGACGTACGTGGGTGACGCCACGATCGGTGAGCACAGCAACATCGGGTGCTCCAGCGTGTTCGTGAACTACGACGGCGTCAACAAGCACCGGACCGTTATCGGGTCGTATGTCCGGTTGGGCGCGGACAACACGTTCGTCGCCCCGGTGCACATCGGTGACGGCGCTTACAGTGGGGCAGGTGCCGTGATCCGCGAAGACGTCCCGCCGGGCACACTCGCGGTGTCGGCGCCGCCGCAGCGCAACATCGAAGGCTGGGCGATCCGGCGCCGGCCGGGTACGCCCGCGGCGGAGGCGGCCCAGGCCGCCCTCGACGCCGATTCAGCAGCAGGAACCGACGGGGAGTCGCCAGCATGAGTCCGAAGCAAGGGACGCCGAAGAAGAACCTGATGCTCTTCTCCGGACGCGCGCACCAGGAGCTCGCCGAAGAGGTGGCCCAGCACCTCAACGTGACGATCACCCCGCAGACGGCGCACACGTTCGCCAACGGCGAGCTGTTCGTCCGGTTCGAAGAGTCCGTCCGCGGTACCGACGCCTTCGTCATCCAGGCGCACACCACGCCCATCAACGAGTACGTGATGGAGCAGCTGATCATGGTGGACGCGCTCAAGCGGGCGAGCGCGAAGCGGATCACCGTGGTGATGCCGTTCTACCCGTACGCGCGCCAGGACAAGAAGCACAAGGGCCGCGAGCCGATCTCGGCGCGGCTGATCGCGGACCTGTTCAAGACCGCGGGCGCCGACCGCATCATGACCGTCGACCTGCACACCGCGCAGATCCAGGGCTTCTTCGACGGCCCGGTCGACCACCTGATGGCGCAGACCGTGCTGGCCGACCACATCAAGGCCACCTACGGCGACGCCGACATCACGGTCGTCTCGCCGGACTCGGGCCGCGTGCGGCTGGCCGAGAAGTGGGCGCAGCAGCTGGGTGACCGCCCGATCGCGTTCATCCACAAGACCCGCGACCCGGACAAGCCGAACCAGGCCGTCGCCAACCGCGTGGTCGGCAAGGTCGAGGGCAAGCTCTGCGTGCTGATCGACGACATGATCGACACCGGCGGCACGATCGTGAAGGCCACCGAGGCCCTGATCGACGAGGGCGCGGCCGACGTCGTCATCGCGACCACGCACGGCATCCTGTCGGACCCGGCGACCGAGCGGCTCTCGCAGTGCAAGGCGCGCGAGGTCATCGTGACGAACTCGCTGCCGATCCCGGAGGAGAAGCGCTTCGAGCGGCTGACGGTCCTGTCGATCGCGCCGATGCTCGCCGAAGCCATCCAGCAGGTCTTCGAAGACGGCTCGGTGACGTCCCTCTTCGACGGCAACGCCTGACCGCTCGTGAGTGTTTAGGGCGGTTAGAACCGCCCTAAACACTCACGAGCTTTTCCGCCGGGCGCGAAAGGCGGTCTGCGCGGGGGCGTGCGGCGCTAGCGTGCCGGACATGGGGAAGTTCAAGTTCGGCGTCAGCCTCCGCGAGATCGGCAGCCGGGACGCCTGGATCGCCAAGTGCCGGCGCGCCGAGGAACTCGGCTACGACGTCATCACCGTGCCCGACCACCTGGGCACCGGCCGCTTCGCGCCGTTCCCGGTGCTGGCCATGGCCGCCGCCGTCACCGAACGGCCGCGGCTGGGCACCCTCGTCTCCAACGTGCCCTTCTACAACCTCGCGCTCTTCGCGCGCGAAGCGTCCACCACGGCCGCGCTGCTCGACGGCCGCCTCGACCTGGGGCTCGGCGCCGGGCACATGAAGAGCGAGTTCGACACCGCCGGGCTGCCGTGGCATAAGGCGTCCGAGCGGATCGGCTACCTCGAAGACAGCCTCGGTTACCTGCGAAAACACTTCGAGGACGAAGGCATCCCGACGCCCCCGCTGCTCATCGCGGGCAACAGCGACGGCGTCCTGGACCTGGCCGCGGAGCACGCGGACATCGTCGGCTTCGCCGGGCTCCGGCAGCAGCCCGGCAAGCCGCCGGGCACGTTCAAGCTCGACAACGCCGAAGCCGTGGACGAGCGCGTCGCGTACTTCCGGGGCAAGACGAGCCGCGACCTCGAACACAACATGCTGGTCCAGCACGTCGAGATCACCGACGACCGGGAGCAGGCCGCGGAAGCGTGGCACGAGCTGACCGAGCGGACCGCCGTCGCCGACGCCCGCGAGCTCCTCGACGCGCCCCAGCTGCTGCTGGGCACGGTCGAGGAGATCGCCGGACAGCTCGAACAGCGGCGAGAACGCTACGGCTTCTCGTACATCACGGTCTTCGAAGCAGCCCTCGAGACCTTCGCCCCGGTGATCCGCGACCTTCAGTAAGCGACGGTGAACCGCGCCCGGCGGTGCTTCGGCTGCTCGATCTCGTCGACGTAGGCGATCGCGAAGTCGTCGCCGCCGATGTGCGACTTGCCGTTCTCGTCGGTCACCAGGACGTCCCCGCCGAGGCGGAACTCGCCGCGGCGCTCACCCGGCGTCCAGGCACCGAACTCGGCGGCGGGGCTGACGTAGAACCAGTCGAGGTCCTCGGGCTGCTCGCGCAGCAGGCCGAGCACCTCGGCGTGGCTGCCGGCCTCGTCCTTGTACTCGTCGGGGAACTCCGGGGTGTCGAACAGCCGCGGGCCGCCCTCGGCGACCAGCAGGCTCGCCGCGCCGCCGACGAACGACAGGCGGACGCCGTTCTCGCGCGCGATCCGGGCGAGCGACGGCACGGCGTCGATCAGCTTCTTGCCGTCGATCGCGCGCGCCGGGGTGGCGACCACGAACACGTCGGCGTCCTTCGCCAGTCCCGCGACGAACTCCTCGTCGTGCAGCGAACCCTCCCGCTCGTCGACGCCTTCGGGCGCCGAACCGGGGTTCCGCGCGACGCCGACCACCTCGTGCCCGCGCCGCACCGCCTCGGCGCCGATCCTGCCCCCGGCGTACCCGGTCCCCCCGAAAACCACCAGCTTGGCCATGTCGCTTCTCCGTTCGTCTCGGCTGTGCGCAGCCGATGCTAGGAACGGAAGATCACGTACTTCAACGGGAGCAACACACCTGGGGGTAGGTGTCCAGGTCAGCCGCCCAGGCCCGCGAACTCGGCCGCGACCTTCTGCTTGACGGCGTTCACGTCGAGGTTCGCGCGGACCTCCGCGGTCGCGTTCGGCTTGGACAGCACCTGGTAGCTGGCCGTGCGGTTGGGCAGCTTGAACTTCACCGTGCAGGACAGCTTGATCGTCTTGTACGGCTCCGCGTCCCCGGCCGCCGTGCAGGTCTGCGCGCCGAGCGCCTCCGCGCTGACTTCGACCGTGAGGGTGACGTGCACGACGCTCTTCTCGCCCGAGGACGGCGTGCCGACCACGCTGTTGGAGACGTCGACCGTCGTCGTGCAGGAACCGACGAAGTCCTTGCAGTCGAGGTTGTCGTTGGTGACGACGGCGCTCGCCTGGACGAGGCCTTCGAACGGCTGGCCGAGGCCGCCGACGGTGTTGTCGAGGTCGGCGCGGAACGCCTTCAGCGCGTCCCCGGTGAGCGGGGCGACCTGGAACTCGGTGCCGTACTTCGGGCCGTTCTGCGGGTCGAGCAGCGCCGGGGCGAAGCTGACGACGCGGTTCGGCTTGGCCGTCGTCACCTGCAGGACGGTCGGCGCCGCGCCGAGCCGGTAGACCTCGGTGCCGTCCGCGAGCTTCGCCCGGACCGGCTCGGCCATCCGGTCGAGCCCGGCCAGCGCCTTGCGCAGCCCCTCGGCCAGCGCCGGCGGCGCGTACCGGGCCGCCGGGTCGAAGGGCAGTTCCGAGCCGAGCGAGCGCACCCAGCTCGTGCCGAACTGCGTGCCCTCGTCGATGGCGTGCGCCTTCCAGTAGTCGGCGTCGGCCTGCAGGTAGAACTGGCCGGCGGCGGCCGTCACCTGGACGACGCGGCCGTCCAGCGGCAACGCGCCGACGGCGTAGCCGCCGCGGGTCACCCGGAACTGCTGGTCGGCGCCCTTGACCGTGGCCTTCAACGCCACCGCGGGCGCCTGGCCCAGCGCGGTCAGGGCCGCGTCGACCGCGGCGCGCTGCTCGACGCGCCGGTCCGCCGTCGCCTGGTCGGCCGCGGAGACACCGGCGGTGCCGGCGACCGCCACCTGGCAGCCGGCCAGCAACCCGCCCAGCAGCAGCACCGCGGCCGCCACCCCGCTCCGTCGAGCCCGCATCAACGCCCCCTGCTTTCCCGCTACCCGAAGCACACCTCGGCCGGCGTCGTCCCGCCACCGGATTTGTGTCGTCACGTACCGGGGTCCAGGAGGGTTCTAGCCTGGGCCGGGCACCCGCCGCAACCCACCGTGATGAGGTTGGTTTACACTCTTGAGGTTGTCTCGGCGAGGCGGGGCCCTTCTGGGGTGCCCGGCGTGATCGACGCGGCGGCTCGAGTAGCCCCCGTCGTCGTGCACGCCCGGAAACTCGCCGCCGGAACTTCCTTGAACAGAACACACATCGGCTCTCCCCGCCGCAGCATGCTGTCTTTGATTTGAAGGAGTGCAACACCGTGTCCGAGGTACGTCTGTCCGTCGAGCCGCGCACCGAGTTCGGCAAGGGCGCCGCGCGCCGCACGCGTCGCGCCGGCAAGATCCCCGCCGTCCTCTACGGCCACGGCGCGGACCCGCGGCACTTCGCGCTGCCCGCGATCGAGTTCGCCCGCGTCGTGCGCGAGAACGGCTCGAACGCCGTCATCACCCTGGACCTGGAGGGCGCCAGCGAGCTGGCCCTGACCAAGACCATCGTGGTGCACCCGCTGAAGAACTACATCGAGCACGTCGACCTGCTGGTCGTCAAGCGCGGCGAGAAGGTCACCGTCGACGTCCCGGTCGTCGTCTCCGGCACCCCCGGCCCCGGCGGCCTGGTCAACCAGGACGTCGACACCCTGCAGGTCGAGGTCGAGGCGCTGCACATCCCGGAGCAGGTCGAGGTCTCGATCGAGGGCGCCGAGGTCGGCACCCAGATCCTGGCCGGCCAGATCGAGCTGCCGCAGGGCGCCACCCTGGTCACCGACCCGGAGTCGCTCGTCGTCTCCGTCAACGAGCCGCAGCGTGAAGAGACCGGCGACGAGGCCGAGGCGGGCGAAGAGTCGGCCGAAGACGCCGAATAGCATCACCGCATGACCGAAGACCTGCCCGGGGCCGGCGAGCTGATCCTGCTCGCCGGCCTCGGCAATCCCGGGCCCCAGTACGCCGGGAACCGGCACAACGTCGGGTTCATGGTGCTGGACGAGCTCGCCGCCCGCGTCGGCGGCAAGTTCAAGGCCCACAAAACCGGCGGCGAGCTCCTCGAGGGCCGGCTGGCCGGCCGCCGCGTGGTGCTGGTGAAGCCGCGTTCGTACATGAACCTGTCCGGCGGGCCGGTGGTGGGCGCGGCGAAGTTCTACAAGGTCGAGCCGTCCGGCGTCGTCGTGGTGCACGACGAGCTCGACGTCGACTTCGGCGCCCTGAAGCTGAAGTTCGGCGGCGGCGACAACGGCCACAACGGGCTCCGCTCGATCACGAAGTCGCTGGGCACGCGCGACTACTACCGGGTGCGGTTCGGCATCGGCCGCCCGCCCGGCAGGCAGGACCCGGCGGACTTCGTGCTGAAGGACTTTTCGACGGTCGAGCGCAAGGAACTCGCGTTCGAGGTGGACCGCTGCGCCGACGCGACCGAGGCGCTGGTCGGCACTGGCCTCGCGGCCGCGCAGAACGCCTTCCACGCGGGCTGAGATGGGCGGAAGGTGAAGCCATGACCCCCGAGGAAGTCCGGGCGATCGCCTTCGGCAAGCCCCGGTTCGGCCGCCGCGGCTACAACGAGGACGAGGTGGACGCGTTCCTCGACCTGATCGCGGAGGCGCTGGCCGGGCGCAACATCCTCACCCCCGACGACATCCACTACGTCGAGTTCACGATCATGCCGGTCGGGATGCGCAGCTACGACCAGGCCCAGGTGGACCTGTTCCTCGACGAGGCCGAGGCGGCCCTCGTGGCGCTGCGGAACCCGCGGCCGGCGGTGGTCGAGGAGGAGCGCCCGCAGGGCCCGCGGAAGTGGTTCGGGCGCAGCTGACGGCGCTCCCCGCCGGTGTCACCGTGTGAACCCGGCCACACCCCGGACGGTAGCGCCGCTTCACCCGAAGGCGGGCGCACGGCCGCCCGTCGGGGTGAGCTTCGGGGTCGCCCCTTCCGGGGGAACCTGTTCAGGCGTTAGGACGGTGTACGGGAGTTCGCACCAGCCCTACCCCGGAATCGGAGAGTTCCATGTCGTTCACCGCCGAAGACCTCGCCGAGGTCACCTTCGGTAACGCCCCGGTCGGCCGCCGTGGCTACGCGAAGCACGAGGTCGACGCGTTCGTCCGGCGGATCGCCAAGACGCTCACCGACGAGGACGACCTGACCGCCGCCGAAGTGCACCACGTGATGTTCGCGAAGCCGCTGATCGGCAAGCGCGGCTACGACGAGCGCGAAGTCGACGAGTTCCTCGACGCGGTGGAGGACCAGCTCGCCGCCCGCACCGGCCAGGCCCCGGACCTCCCGGGCGCCCGGACGGCCCCGGAAGCCACCGCCGAGCGGGCCACCCCGCCGACCCTCCGCGCGGTCCGCGTCCAGCAGCGCTGACGTCGCGAATGACTCATTCGGGACGTCGGAGGTCCCGAATGAGTCATTCGCGACGCGGGGGGTCAGGCGTCGGCGTTCTTCGAGATCCGGTCCGCGAACTGGACCGCCGTTGCCGCGCGCTTGACCTTGCCCGACGGGGTCTTCGGCAGGCTGCCCGCCGGGAGCACCACCACCGCGTACGGCCGCATGTCGACGGCGTCGCGGACCCGGGCCGACACCTGCTTCATCAGGGTCTTCTCCGCCTCGGCGTCGCCCGCCAGCTTCGACTCGACGACCACCGCGAACCGCTCGCGGCGGCTGCCCGCGTCCAGCCGGACCGCCACCGCGTTGCCCGCGCGCACGCCCTCGACCGACGTCGCCGCGCGCTCGATGTCCGTCGGGTACAGGTTGCGGCCACCCATGATGATGACGTCCTTGCGGCGGCCGCAGATGACGATCTGGCCGTCCACCAGGTACCCGAGGTCACCGGTGTTGAGCCAGCCGTCCTCGTCCTGCGTCGCGACCGGGCCGTCCATGGTCAGGTAGCCGGGCGTCACGGCTTCGCCGCGCAGCCGGATCTCGCCGACCTCGCGCTCGCCGACCCGCTCGCCTGCCTCGTTGACGATCTCCGCTTCCAGCCCGTCCAGCGGCCGGCCGAGCAGCGCGAACGACCGGACGCCGTCGGTGCCGCGCCGCGGGTCGCCCTCGGGCACCGGCACCGCGCGGTTCTCCGCCTCCAGCGCGTCGGCTTCGACGACGTCGAGGGTCAGCCCGGTGAACAGCGGCGCGAACGACACCGCGAGCGTCGCCTCGGCCATGCCGTAGGCCGGGAAAACGCATTCCGCGGGCATCTTGAACCGCGCGCCGGCGTCCACAAAGGTCTGGACGGCGGTCTCGTCGATGGGCTCGGCGCCGTTCAGCGCGATGCGCAGCTTCGAGAGGTCGAACGCGTCGTCCTCGTCGACGCGGGCCATCCGGCGCCCGACGATGGCGTACGCGAAGTTCGGCGCCGCCGTCGTGGTGCCGTGGTACTTCGTGATCAGCTCGGGCCAGATCAGCGGACCCGAGAGGAACTCGACCGGCGTGATCTTGACCAGCTCGACGCCGAAGGTCATCGGCACGGTCAGGAAGCCGACCATCCCCATGTCGTGGAAGGTCGGCAGCCAGGACACCATGACGTCGGTGTCGAAGTCGAACTCGGCGCGGTCGACCATGGCCTTGACGTTGGAGTACAGGTTCCCGTAGGTGATCCGCACGGCCTTCGGGTCGGCGGTCGAGCCGCTGGTGAGCTGCAGCAGCGCGGTGTCGCCCTCGTCGGTGGCGACGACGTCGGCGAGGGGCTCGGCCGCGGCCAGCTCGGTGATGAGCTTGAACCCGATGCCCTTCTGCTCGAGGACGGGCGCGAGCTGGTCGAAGGGCTCACCCAGCAGCACGAGGTCGGAGCCGATCATGCCGAGCACCCGCACGGTGTCCTCGGCCCACTCGGCGAGATCGGTGCGCGGGGTGGGCTGGTGCAGCATGGTGACGCTGCCCCCGGCCAGCCAGACGGCCTGCACGGTCGGCGCGATCAACACGGGCGCGGCGGCGAGCACGCCGACGGCGGTTCCCGGCCGGAACCCCGCGGCGACGAGCCCACCGGCGATCCGCCGGGCTTCTTCGTGCACCTCGCTCCAGGTCCGCCGAACCGGCTCCTTCGGCTCCCCGGTGACCATGCCCCGCTGCTGACCCCGCCCCGTCGCGGTGGCGACGAGCGTGTCCACGAACCTGCTCATAGCCGGAACATTACTGTCTCGGCGTCAACATCCGCCGAGCAACGCGGAAACGGGTCCCCGCAGCCACCGGTCCACCTGGCGCTGCCCCCGCAACCGGACGACGACCAGGCCGGGGTGGCGGTCTTCGCCGATGACCCGCCGGACCCGCGCGCGCATGACCGGGTGGTACCGCCACGCGACCCGGACGATGTGCTCGCGGTCGGTGAAGAAGGTGCGCAACGGGCCTTCGACGTTGCCCCCGGCGATCTCCGAACCGCGGCCGAAGCGGCGCTGCAGGGTGCGCTTGACGACCCGGGCCATCGCCAGCGCACGCGGGTGGTCGAGCCACACCAGCACGTCCAGGCGCGCCGTCATCCGGTCCCGGACCTGCTCGCCCTGCCACTCGATCGCCCACACGTCACCGGCCAGGAAGCCGAGCACCTCGGCCTCCCACGTCTCCCGCACGGTCCAGCCGGGCCCGAGGTAGAAGGATTCGAGCGAAACGTACGGCACGCCGAGCCGCTCGCACAGGGTTTGCGCCAAGGTCGACTTGCCCGAGCCCGCCGAACCGGCTACGGCGATCCGCCGGAGCCGGCGGACGCCGAGCGGCTCGTCCGGCCCGACGACCCTCATTCCAGCAGCTCGGAGGTCTCCAGCCAGCGGCCCTCGACGTCCGAGATCTCGCCCTGGACGCCCTTGAGCTCCGCGTTCAGCTCCATCAGCTTCGCCGGGTCCGTCGCCGCCGCCAGCAACGACGCGTGCAGCTTCTCCTCCTTGGCGTGCAGCTGGTCGAGCTTGCGCTCCAGCCTCCCCAGCTCCTTCTGGGCCGCGCGCAGGTCCGCCGCCGACTTCTTCGCCTCGACCTTCTCCACCGACGGCGCCGCGCCCGCGGCCGGCTGGGCCGCCGCGCGGCGGTTCAGGTACTCCTCGATGCCGCCCGGGAGGTGCGTGATGCGGCCGTCGCCGAACAGCGCGACGATCGTGTCGCACACGCGTTCCACCAGGTAGCGGTCGTGGGACACCACCACCATCGTGCCCGGCCAGCCGTCGAGGAGGTCCTCCAGCTGCTGGAGCGTGTCGATGTCCAGGTCGTTCGTCGGCTCGTCGAGCAGCAGCACGTTCGGCTCGGCCATCAGCAGCCGGCACAGCTGCAGGCGCCGCCGCTCGCCGCCCGAGAGGTCGCCGACCGGAGTCCACTGGCGGGCCTGCGGGAAGCCGAGCTTCTCGCCCAGCTGCGACGCCGTCATCTCCTGCTTGCCGAACACCACGCGCCCGGCCACCTGCTCGATCGCCTGCAACACGCGCAGGTCGCCGGGCAGGTCGTCGAGCTCCTGGCGCAGGTGCGCGAGCGCGACCGTCTTGCCCTCGATCCGGCGGCCCGTCGAGCCCTCGACGTCACCGCCGAGCAGCTTGAGCAGCGACGTCTTGCCCGAGCCGTTGACGCCGACCAGCCCGATCCGGTCGCCCGGGCCGACCCGCCAGGTGACGTGGTCGAGCAGCGTCCGCTCGCCCACCTGGTACGTCGTGTCTTCCAGCTCCAGCACGGTCTTCCCGAGCCGCCGCTTGGCGAACGCCTGCAGCTCGACGGAGTCCCGCGGCGGCGGGACGTCGGCGATCAGCGCTTCGGCCGCTTCGACTCGGTAGCGCGGCTTCGACGAGCGCGCCTGCGGTCCGCGGCGCAGCCACGCCAGCTCCTTGCGGGCGAGGTTCTGCCGCTTCTCCTCGGCCGTCGCGGCCAGCCGCGCCCGCTCGGCGCGCGCGAAGATCCAGTCGGCGTAACCACCTTCGTACTGCTCGACGCGGCCGTTCGCGACCTCCCACGTCAGGGTCGCGACGGTGTCGAGGAACCACCGGTCGTGCGTGACGACCACGACGGCGACCTTCCGGGCCAGCAGGTGGTCGGCGAGCCAGCGGACACCCTCGACGTCCAGGTGGTTGGTCGGCTCGTCGAGCACGATCAGGTCGAGCTCCCCGGTCAGCGCGGCGGCCAGCGAGACCCGGCGCCGCTCCCCACCGGACAGGTTCGCCGTCGGCGTGTCCAGGCCGATCGCGGTGATCCCCAGGCCGTCCACAATGGATCGGACGCGGGCATCGGCGGCCCATTCGTGCTCGGCGCCGTAGCGTTCGAGCACGACGTCGCCGACCGTGCTGCCGTCCGGGAGCTCAGTGCGCTGGGTGACCACGGCCATCCGCAGGTCGCGAACATGGCTCACCCGCCCGGAATCCGGCTCCGCGAGTCCGGAAAGGACTTCCAGCAGCGTCGTCTTGCCACCACCGTTGAGGCCGACGACGCCGATGCGCTGCCCGGCCGCGATGCCGAGGGAAACGCCGTCCAGCAGCGGGCGAACCCCGTAGGACTTGCTCACCGCCTCCAGGTTGACCAGGTTGGCCATCCGCTCAGCCGATCCTTTCCACCATCTCGAACCGGGTCGCCACGACCATCGTCGTGTCGTCCACGGTGAATTCCGGGTCCTCCAGTGCGGCGCGCACTTCCGCGCCTTGCCAGAACTTCGTGTGCTCCGCGCGCCATTCGGCGACGCTCGCGAAACCCTCGCCCTCGCCGAGGGCGTGCTGGATGTCCACTTCGGACATCGGAAGCACCCGCACCTCGGTGGTCTCGATGACCGCCACCCCCACCCCGGCGGAGTCGAGCACCAGCTCTCGCTCGCCCACCAGGGGCAACGCTTCGGCGTCGTGCTCGTATTCCGCGAGCAGGGCCGAGGTCGTCGTCTTCTCCCCGGCCAGGATCGCCGCGACCAGCTTGTCCCGCAACGGCCCCGGGAACGCGAACTCGGCGTGCTTCATGCGTGCACCCGCGGCGGCGCCGGCCGCGGCGCGTCGTCGCCACCGACGACCCGCGCGCCCGGGACCGGGCCGTGGGCCACGCGGACCGTCCGGCACACGCCCGCGCCCGACAGCTCGGCCGCCACCTCCACCGCCGACTGGCCGTCCTCGCAGAGGAACGCGCACGTCGGGCCGGAACCGGACACCGTGCCCGCGAGCGCGCCCGCGTTCACCCCCGCCCGGAGCGTGCGGCGCAGGTCGGGGCGCAGCGAGACCGCCGCCGCCTGCAGGTCGTTGCCCAGCAGCAGGGCCAGCTGGCGCGGGTCGCCGGAAGCCAGCGCCTCGACGACCGGTGTGTGCGAGCCGATCCGGGGCGGGTTGCCCGCCGCGCGCAGGCGGTCCAGCTCGCCGAACACCTTCGGCGTCGAGAGCCCCTCGGCGTCGAAGGCCAGCACCCAGTGGAACGTGTGCCGCGACAGCACCGGGACCAGCTGCTCGCCGCGGCCGGTGCCCAGCGCGGTGCCGCCGTAGAGCGCGAACGGGACGTCGCTGCCCAGGCCGGCGGCGATCTCGGCCAGCTCGTCGCGCGTCACGTCGAGGTTCCACAGCGAGGCCAGCCCGACCAGCGTCGCCGCCGCGTCGGCGCTGCCGCCCGCCATGCCGCCCGCGACCGGGATGCCCTTGCGCAGGACCACCCGGACCTTCGGCTCGCCGGTGCGCCCGACGTGCGCGGCCAGCGCTTCGACGGCCCGCCAGGCCAGGTTCTCCGGGCCGGTCGGGACCGCGCCCTCCCCCTCGCCGTAGACCTCGATGCCGGGCTCTTCGGTGACCGCGACGGTCACCTCGTCGGTCAGCGACAGCGCCTGGAACACGGTGACCAGCTCGTGGTAACCGTCTTCACGCAGGTCGTCGACCGAAAGGTGCAGGTTGACCTTGGCCGGGACCCGGACGGTGACTGGGGGCGGAACTACGGCGAGCACCCGACCAGCCTACGTGCCCGCGGAAACGCCCCGATGCGACGTGCACATCGGGGCGCTTCCGGACCACAAGATCAAGCAGCCGCGACACCCTGCGGGCCGCGGGCGGTGTGCGTCACGTGGCCACCGCGCTCGGCGACCCAGGCCAGCGCCGCGTCGGCCCGCTCGCCGCGGACACCCAGCCGGAACCGGCCGACCGGCGTGTCGCCGATGCGGGTCAGGCCGCCGCCGATGGTGGCGAACTCGACGTCGAACCGGCCCGCGGCCTCGGGCAGCAGCGCGCCGACCGAGGCGAAGCCGACCAGCACGACGTCCGCCGAGCGGTCGTAGCGCGCCGCCTGCGAGCGGGTGGTCTCGATGGCGGGCAGCAGCGCCTGCGCGGTGCGGCTAGCCGGGTTCGAGATCAGGTCGAGCACCGTGCCGCGCTCGATGACCGTGCCGTCCTCCAGCACCGCGACGTCGTCGCAGACCCGGCGGACCACGCCCGCGTCCGGGGTCGTGACGACGACCGTGACACCCAGCTCGGACCGGGCCCGGTCGAGGACGGTGAGCACCGCGCCGGCCTCCTCCGGGTCGACGCCGTCCGTCGGGTCGTCGGCGAGCAGCACGGCGGGGGCCGCCGCCAGGGCCTTCGCGACCGCGACGCGGCGGAGCTGACCGGCGGTCAGCTCACCGGGGCGCTGGGCGGCGCGCGGGGTCAGGCCGACGAGGTCGAGCAGCGAGCCGACCCGGCTGCGGCGCTGCGGGCCGTCGACGCCGAGCTGCTCGAGCGGGGAAGCGATGTTGCCGGCGATGGTGCGCTCGGCGATCAGCTCCGGCTTCGTCGAGACGACGCCGAGCTGGCGGCGGATTTCGCGGAGCCGGCGGCCGTCGAGGGTGCCGGTGTTCAGGCCGTCGAGGCGGACGACACCGCGGTCGGGGCGCTCCTGCAGCGCGATGCACCGGGCGAGGACGGACTTGCCGGACCCGGCCGGGCCGACCACGCCGAACAGCGAGCCGGCCTGGACGTCGACGCTCACGTCCCGCAGCGCGACGACCGAGTTTCCGTTGGTGGCAAAGGATTTGGACAGGTTTTCGACGGTGATCACGAAGGCTCCAGAAAACGGGGCGCACCCGCGCGGGGGCGCCCGGCCGCAAGCGAAGTCCGTCCGGTTGGGACGGTGCGTGAAGAAGAGGTGGACCGGCTACGACAAGCTCAGTTGGAGCGTCGACATGCGGTCACGGAGCGGCGGCCTTCGTCGACTACGCGACGCCTGGTCAGGAGCAGGGGGCGAGCTACCCTCTTCATCGAAAACGGCCTCCATCGGTCCTGGCGGTAGCACCTGCCCTGCGGAGGGTGGTTGCTGCGACTTCGGCGAGCCAGGTCTCTCAGTCGCTCGGGATGGACGTACTGAGTAAAACCGATCCCGAGGAGCGAACGCAAGCCCGTTGGCCCAGATCACACGAGTGGCGGTGTCCGGATGACGGGATCACGGGCGACGGGGGTGTATCTTCACACCTCCACTGTGGATCCCTAACGCGTGGACAACTAGCGCGCGGCCGCGATCCGGGCGAAGTCGTGCACGTCCAGCTGCTCGCCGCGGGTCTTGGGGTCGATCCCGGCGGCGGTGAGGAGTTCGCCGGCCCGCTCGGCCGAGCCCGCCCAGCCCGCGAGCGCGGCGCGGAGGGTCTTCCTGCGTTGTGAGAAGGCGGCGTCCACCAGGCCGAAGAGGAGGTCCCGGTCTTCGGACGCCGTCGTGTCGCCGCGTTCGAACGCGACGAGCGCGGAATCGACGTTCGGCACCGGCCAGAACACCGAGCGTGGCACGGCGGCGACCTTGCGTGCGGGGCCGTACCAGGCGAGCTTGACGCTCGGGACGCCGTAGATCCGGCTGCCGGGGCCGGCGGCCATCCGGTCGGCGACCTCGGTCTGCACCATGACGAGGCCGGTTTTCAAGGAGGGCACCTCGGCCAGCAGGTGCAGCACGACGGGCACGGCGACGTTGTAGGGCAGGTTGGCGACGAGCGCGGTCGGCTTGCCCAGGTCCTCGCGGGTGACGCGCAGGGCGTCGGCACCGACGACGGTCAGCCGTTCCGCGGCTTCCGGGCCCCGCTCGGCGACGGTCTTCGGGAGCCGCTCGGCGAGCTTGGGATCGATCTCGACGGCGACGACGCGGGCGCCGGTGGCGAGCAGGCCGAGGGTCAGCGACCCGAGCCCGGGCCCGACCTCCAGGACGACGTCGTCCGCGGTGACGTTCGCCAGCTCGACGATCCGCCGCACGGTGTTGGGATCGTGCACGAAGTTCTGCCCGAGCTTCTTGGTCGGCCGCACGTCGAGTTCGGCCGCCAGCCCGCGGATTTCGGCCGGTCCCAGCAGTTCAACCACCGGACGAGCTTACCCAGCGTGCTCCGCCCCCGTTCCGCTCGGTGCAAGTAGTCGTGAGTGGTAAGGCGGGTTCTAACCCGCCTTACCACTCACGACAAGCCGCGGCAGACCTGGGAACGCGAAGCGGCCCCCGTCCGGGGTGGACGGGGGCCGTTCGAAGCGGAACTCAGGCCTTCTTGCCGCAGACCGGCCAGGCGCTGTAGCCGCCGCGGGCGTCGCGGACCTTCTCCGCGATCGCGATCTGCTGCTCGCGCGAAGCCTGGTTCGGCAGGGCCGCGTACTGGTCGCCGCCGTAGGCGTCCCACGTGCGCTTGTCGAACTGGAGGCCGCCGTAGTAGCCGTTGCCGGTGTTGGTGGCCCAGTTGCCGCCCGACTCGCACTGCGCGATGCGGTCCCACGCGGAGCCGTCGCCGATGTTCGGGGCCGGGGCTTCCTTCGTGCCGACGTGGATGATCTTCGGCTTCGGCTGGGTGATCACCTGCTCGGAGATGCTCTCCCGGCCGACCTCCTTGCCGTTCTTCTGCGTGACCTTGTAGGTCACCATCTTCTCGCCCGGCGTGCCGGGGTCCTCGACGGAGGTCTTGCCCTTGGCCAGGTCCGGGTCGTCGACGCGCTGCTCGGGCGGCGCGATGGTCTCCTTCTGGGTGACCGTCGAGACGCCGGTGCGGCTGATGTGCACCTCGGCGCCGTCGGTCAGCTTGACGTCCAGACCACCCTCGGCCTGGTCCTCCGGGCCCAGGGTGAGCTTGTACTCGCCCAGGAACTCCTTCGTCGTGACCGCGGTCGTCTTCACCTGCTTCGGCGCGTTGGCGCCGTCGTACAGGGTGATGTTCTTGAGGGTCTTGATCTCGACGGTGGCGCCCTGCAGGGGCAGCTCGCCGTCCTTCGGCATCGACATCCACGTGCCGGGCTTGTCCATCTCGGCCATGCCGAGCTGGCTCAGCGCGTCGCCGAGGTGGGTCGCGCGGACCCAGGAGGTGTGCTCCGCGCCGTCGACGATCATCTTCAGCTGGCGGCCGCGCTCGAGCTTGATGACGCCGCCGTCACCGACCTCCGCCTGCGGGGAGGGGGACAGCGAGTCGTGCTCGCCGACGGACAGGCCCGCGTCCTCGAGCACCTCGCCGACGGTGCCGCCGAAGGAGTGCACGGTCTGCTGGTGGCCGTCGACGTCGACGGTGATGCTCTTGTTCATCGCCAGCGCGGCCGCGCCGCCGCCGGCGACGCTGATCATGACGCTGAGGACGGCGCCCTTGAGGAACCGGCGCTTCCAGACCTTGGTCGTCTGGCGGAGGCCCTCGTCCAGAGCCGCACGACGCGCTTCGGGGGAAGCGGTGCGGTCCTCCTCGAGGCCGTCCGGGATGACGATCGGCGGCAGGTACGTCGTCTCGGCGTTGATGAGCCGGATCAGCTCGTCGACGTCGACGTCGATCTCGGCCATCATCGCGTCGGCATCGGGGCCGAGCGCGGCGAGGATGTCCTGCTGCGTGATGTTCGGGTCGTCGGAGAAGTCGAGCTGGCCGTAAGCCGTGTCCTCGAAATGACTGCGTTCGAGGACGGCGGAGCGCGCTCCAGCCTGTCTGCTACCTGTCACCGGGGATCGTTCCCTTTCACGAGACGGCGGTCGGGGGCGCCGTCTCTACGACTGGGCGTGACGATCGGCAACTGCTGAGCGCAGGTCCGACCGGCACGATCACGGGACAGTAACGGGTCGCGGCGGGTTGCGCAAACACCCCCCGGAGTGTCGTGATCCCCGTCACTCCATCAGGTGGACGAGCCCGGAACCCTGTTGTCGCAATGCGTTCAACCCGATGTGACGCTGGGGAGTCGGTACACCCGTTCGGCCGTGGTCCGGACCGATTCGGCGACTTCGTGGACAGCTTCGCCCCTGAGCGCCGCGAGGTGACGGACGGTGTAGGCAGCGCCGTACGGCTCGTTCGGCCGCCCACGGAACGGGTGGGGGGTCAGAAACGGCGCGTCGGTCTCGACGAGGTACTGCCCGGCCGGGCAGAGCCGGGCCGCCGCGTGGAGCCCCTTCGCGTTCTTGAACGTCACCGTGCCCGCGAAGGAAAGGACATACCCCGCGTCGACGCACTGGCGGGCCATTTCCGCGTCCCCGGAAAAACAATGGAAAATTACGGCATTCGGCGCACCCTCTTCGGCCAGGATGCGCAGCACGTCGTCGTGGGCCTCGCGGTCGTGGATCATCAGCGGCTTGCCCAGCCGCTTCGCGAGGTCGATGTGCCAGCGGAACGCCTCCTGCTGGGCGTCGTGCGGCGAGTAGTCCCAGTAGTAGTCGAGGCCGGTCTCGCCGACGGCGACCACGCGCTCGTGCCCGGCCAGCCGCTCGACCTCGGCCTTCTCGGCCTCGCCGAACTCCTTGGTCCGGGTCGGGTGGATCGCCACGGCCGCCCAGACCCGGCGGTCCCAGGACGCCGCCTCGGTGGCCCAGCGGGCCGAGGCGAGGTCGTCCGCGACCGTGACGACGCGGGCGACGCCGGCGCGCTCGGCGCGGTCGACCATGGCCGTGACATCGGCCGCGGTGACCGCGCCGCACGCGTCGAGATGGGTGTGCGCGTCCACCACCGACACCGGTAGCCGGTCCGGGACCGGCGGCAGTTCGCGCTTCTCGTCACCCATGCAGTACCTCTTAGTCCTTCGTGATCGGCGCCCACTCCGGACCGGTCTCGCCGAGCGCCGGGTCGAGCTTGGTGAACAGCGGCGACGGCTTCTGCAGGGGCTTGCCGACCTCGATCGGCGTCGACTCCCACTTCGCCTGCTCGCTCGCGTAGTCGCCGGTCAGGATCGGGTTGACCCGGCCGTCGATGTCGAGGTCCTCGACCTCCTTGAGCTCCGGCTGGGCGGCCCAGACGCCGGTGCCGCCGAGTGCCTCGTGCACCTTCTGCGCCGAGTGCGGCAGGAACGGCGTCAGCAGCGTGTTGGCGTCGGAGACGACCTGCAGCGCGGTGTGCAGCACGGTGTCGCGCCGCGCCGGGTCGTCCTTGAGCTTCCACGGCTCCTGGTCGGAGATGTACTTGTTCGCCGCGGTGACGACCTTCATCGCCTCGGCCGCGGCCAGCTTGAACCGGGACCGGGCCAGGTGCGCGCCCGCGGTGTCGAACGCCTTGCGCGACAACGCCTTCAGGTCCTCGTCGGCCGCCGTCGGGGCCTCCGGGCGCGGGATGGCGCCGACGTTCTTGTGCGCCATCGAGATCGACCGGTTGACCAGGTTGCCCCACTCGTTGGCCAGCTCGAAGTTGGTCCGGCGGACGAACTCGTCCCAGGTGAAGTCGGTGTCCTGGGTCTCCGGGCCGGCGACCGAGATGAAGTACCGCAGCGTGTCCGGGCCGAAGTCGCGCAGGAAGTCCTCGACGTAGATCACGCGCCCGCGCGAGGTCGAGAACTTCGAGCCGCTCATGGTGAGGAACTCGCTGGAGACGATCTCGTCGGGCAGGTGCAGCTTCCCGTACTTGCCCGGCTCGCCACCCTTGTCGCCCTCGCCGTTGTGGCCGAACAGCAGCGCGGGCCAGATCTGGGCGTGGAAGGTGATGTTGTCCTTGCCCATGAAGTAGTAGGACCGCGCGTCGGCGTTGTTCCACCACTCCTGCCACGCGTCCGGGTTGCCGGAGCGCCGCGCCCACTCGACGCTGGCCGAGAAGTACCCGATCACCGCGTCGAACCAGACGTAGAACCGCTTCAGCGGCTGGTCGCGCCAGCCGTCGAGGGGGATCTTGACGCCCCAGTCGAGGTCGCGGGTGATCGGCCGCGGCCGCATGTCGTCGATCAGGTTCTTGGTGAAGTTGAGGACGTTCGGGCGCCAGTCGGTCTTCGTCGACAGCCAGTCGCCGAGGGTCTTGGTGAACGCCGGCAGGTCGAGGAAGTAGTGCTCGGTCTCGACGAACTTCGGCGTCTCGCCGTTGATCCGCGACTTCGGGTTGATCAGCTCCGCGGCGTCGAGCTGGTTGCCGCAGTTGTCGCACTGGTCGCCGCGCGCGCCGTCGTACCCGCAGATCGGGCAGGTGCCCTCGACGTAGCGGTCGGGCAGCGTGCGGCCGGTGGACGGGCTGATCGCGCCACGGGTCGTCTTGGGCACGACGTAGCCGTTGCGGTGCAGCGCGAGGAAGATCTGCTGCGTCACCTCGGCGTGGTTGCCGGTCGTGGTCCGGGTGAACAGGTCGTAGGACAGGCCGAGGCCCTGCAGGTCGGTGCCGATCTGGCGGGTGTACTTGTCCGCCGTCTGCTGCGGGGTCGAGTTCTCCTTGTCCGCCTGGACGGTGATCGGGGTGCCGTGTTCGTCGGTGCCGGACACCATGAGCACCCGGTTGCCGGCCATTCGCTGGTAGCGGGAGAAGACGTCGGACGGGACGCCGAATCCGGACACGTGGCCGATGTGGCGGGGGCCGTTGGCGTAGGGCCAGGCCACCGCGGTCAACACAGGGGTGCTCATACCTTATTAGCCTACGGAGGGCGTCACGCGCTTTGTCGGGAGGGAGGCCCCGGTTGTCGGCGACACGGCTGCTCGTGCTCGGGGTGGTGCGGATGTACGGCCGCGCGCACGGCTACCAGGTGCGGCGCGAGCTGCTGACCTGGTCGGCGGACAAGTGGGCCAACGTCCAGCCCGGGTCGATCTACCACGCGCTGAAGAAGATGACCGCCGAGGACCTGCTGGCGCAGGTCGACGTCGAGCCGGGCGACGGCGGCCCGGACCGCGTCGCATACCGCATCACCGAAGAAGGCGACCGGGAGTTCCACCACCTGCTGGGCACCGCGCTGTCGGATCCCGAGGTCGGCCACCCGGAGCTGTCCGCCGCGATCTCGCTGATGACGGCGCTGCCCCGCAAGCGGGTGATCGGCATGCTGAACCAGCGGCTCGTCCACCTCGAAGCCGAGGTCCGGCGGGCCGGCTGGCTCATCCAGGAGGGCTCCGAGTGGGGCCAGCCCGCGCACATCTCCGAGCTGTTCGGGCTCTGGGCGCAGATCTCGGCGGCGAGCCTGGACTGGCTGAAGCACCTGATCGCCCGGCTCGAGGCGGGCGAATACGTGATGGCCGACGACCCGGGCCGCGCCTTCGGGGAGCCGCCGGCCGGGGCCGTCGAGTAATCAAGTTTGACTAGCGGAACCTGGTGGGGCACAGTGTGCGCCTCAGCTAGTCAAGCTTGACTACTTGGAGAGGGGATCCCATGATCACGGCACGCGGCCTCGAGCGGCGCTTCCGCCGCAGAGGCCGCACTGGGGGCGAAGTCCACGCGGTGAAGGGCGTCGACCTCGACGTCGAAGCGGGTGAGCTGGTCGGTTTCCTCGGGCCCAACGGCGCCGGGAAGACGACCACGCTGCGCATGCTGACCACGCTGCTGAAGCCGACCGCGGGCACCGCGACCGTCGGCGGCCGCGACCTGCTGGCCGACCCGCTGGGGGTGCGGGAGCGGATCGGCTACGTCGCCCAGGGCGGCGGCACCGCGCCGGAGAGCAAGGTCGCCGACGAGCTGGAGCTGCAGGGCAGGCTCTACCGGATGAGCAAGGCGGACGCGATCGCGCGCGGCGCCGAACTCGCCGAGCAGCTCGACCTGACCGGGCTGGACCAGCGGCTGACCAAGACGCTGTCCGGCGGGCAGCGGCGGCGGCTCGACATCGCGCTCGGGCTGATCCACGCACCCGGCCTGGTGTTCCTCGACGAGCCGTCGACCGGCCTCGACCCGCAGAGCCGCGCGAACCTGTGGGAGCACATCCGCCGGCTGCGCGCCGAGCAGGGCGTCACGGTCTTCCTGACCACCCACTACCTCGACGAAGCCGACGCGCTGTCGGACCGGCTGATCGTCATCGACGACGGCCGGATCGTCGCCGAGGGCACGCCGGACGCGCTGAAGGCGCGGGTGAACGGCGACCGCGTCGAGGTGGGGGTCGACCCGGAGCAGGGCGCGGACGCCGCCGAGATCGCCGGGCGGCTGACGGGCGCACAGGAGCTGTCCGCCGACGGCGGGGAGATCCGGTTCCGGGTGCCGCGGGGCGACGTCGCCCTGCCGGAGCTGCTGCGCGCGCTGGACGCCAAGAACATCCCGATGCTGTCGGTCCAGGTGCACCGGCCCACGCTCGACGACGTTTTCCTGACCCTGACCGGGCGATCGCTCCGGGAAGCGGAGGAGGCCGGCCGTGCTGCGTGACACCTGGCTGATCTTCCGCCGCGAGATGACGGCGGCGCTGCGCAACCCGACGTGGGTGCTGATCGGGATCATGCAGCCGCTGCTCTACCTGTTCCTGTTCGGGCCGCTGATGGTGCGGGCCGTGCAGGCCCAGGGCCTGTCCGAAGTGGACGGCTGGATGCTGCTCACCCCGGCGCTGATCGCCCAGCTGGCGCTGTTCGGCAGCTCCTTCGTCGGCTTCGGGCTGCTGGCCGAGTACCGCGCCGGCGTCGTCGAGCGGTTCCGGGTCACGCCGGTCAGCCGGGTCGCACTGCTGCTGGGCAAGGTGCTGGCCAGCGCGCTGCAGGCGGTGGTGCAGGCGCTGCTGATCATCGCGCTGGCGTACCTGGCCTTCGACCTGGACGCGCCGGTCGGCGGCGTCCTGCTCAGCCTGGTCATCGTGTTCCTGCTGGCGGTTTCGCTGGCGTCGTGCTCGTACGCGCTGGCGTTGACGCTCAAGAGCGAGGAGACGTTCCCCGCCCTGCTCAACGCGGTGCTCATCCCGCTGCTGCTGCTCTCCGGGATCCTGCTGCCGATCACCTCCGGCGCCGCGCCGGAGTGGTTGTACCGGATCTCGCAGATCAACCCGTTCCGGCACGTGGTGGACGTCGAGCGGAACACCTTCCGCGGCGACTTCACGATGGACGCCCTGTTCACCGGCAGTGTCGTGGTGCTGGTGATGGCCGTGGTGTCGGTGTGGTGGGGAACACGCACGTTCCAAAAGGAAAACGCCTGATCAACCGGGCGCGTGTCACTGCGGGTCCGTCTCCGGCGACGTATGGTGTGCTCTCCACCGACGCGCCGGGGGCGGACCGTGACAGAGCCCGAGAACGAACTCGGCATCTCGCTGTCGCACCGCGAGCAGGTCGCCGACTGGCACGCCGTGGGGGCCGCGCAGACCCGGTTCGTGTCGGTGACGATCAGCGAGAACGTCAACTGGAGCAACTCCGCGGCCGAGCGCAACCTGACCGGCGCGCAGGAGGCCGGGCTGCACGCCGGCGGACGGCACTACGCGCGGCCCGGGGCGGTGCACGATCAGGCGGACTTCTTCGTGCGGACGGCCAGCAGGCTCGGCGCGTTCGCACCCGGGTCGCTGGCGCCGGCGCTGGAAGTGGCGGCGCCGAGCGTCGACGACCGGTTCGTCAAGGCGTGGATCAAGCACGTGCGGCACGCGGCCCGCATCGAACGGGTGCTGGTGTACGCCGACCACGACTGCTGGGCGCACCGGCTGCACCCGGACCGCTGGGCCGACAGCGAGGTGGTGCTGTGGCTGGTCCGGCACAACGGCATCCCCGGGCGGCCGGGCTGGTTCCACTCTCGGCTCGGCGTGCACCAGCACGCGTACACCCCGGCCGTCCCCGGCATCGCCGGGCCGGTGGAGCAGAACGCCGTCGTGTACCCGTTCACATTGGGCGACCTGCTGCTCTGACCTGTGGTGGTATGTCGCCATGCGCGTGACGAGCAGGCCACTCCGGACGGACGTGACGCCGTCGCACGCCTTCTCGGTGCTGGCCCACCACGCCGCCGCCCGCGGCCTGCCGCCGCCCGCCATGCTTTCGGGTGACTGGTTTTCCGCCCGGGCGGTGATCGCGCCATCGCTTGACGTGTCCCCTGCGTCGCTGCCCGCCTTCCCGGCCTCCGGCGCCGCGTCCGAGGTGATCGGCGGCGGCTGGTTCGGCTACCTGGCGTACGACTCGGCGGACCCGTCGGGCCGGACCGGTTCGCTGCCCGCGTCGGCGTGGGGCTGGGCGGACCACGTGCTGCGCTGGTCCGCTTCCGGGACGTGCTACCTGGAATCGCTGGACGGCGGCGGGCCGTCGGTGTCCACAATGGAGTCGCTGCTGGCCGCGCCCGCGCCCGCGCTTTCGTGGACGGCGGGGCCGCTGCGGCGGCCGCTGCCCTCGGAGCACCGGGACGCGGTGAAGGCGTGCGTGCACGCGATCGAGGCGGGCGAGCTGTTCCAGGCGAACATCTGCAGCCGGTTCACCGGGCCCTTCTCGGGTGATCCCGCCGCGTTGTTCGCCGCCGGGGTTTCGTCGCTCTCCCCCCGCCGCGCCGCCTTCCTGTCCGGCCCGTGGGGGTCGGTGGTCTCGTTTTCGCCGGAGCTGTTCCTGGCCCGGCACGGGCGCGCGGTGCGGTCGACGCCGATCAAGGGGACGCTGCCCCGCCGCGGGCCGTCCGACGACGGGAACGCCCGGCTGCTGCGTCAGTCCACAAAGGACGTGGCGGAGAACGTGATGATCACCGACCTGGTGCGCAACGACCTCGGCCGGGTCTGCGAGGTGGGCACGGTGACGGTGCCGTCCCTGCTGCAGGTCCGCCCGGCGCCCGGGGTGTGGCACCTGGACTCGACGGTGACCGGGGTGCTGCGCCCGTCGGTGTCGGACGCTTGTCTGCTGGAGGCGACCTTCCCGCCGGGTTCGGTGACGGGCGCGCCGAAGATCCGCGCGCTGGACCTGATCGCGTCGCTGGAACCCTGTGGCCGCGGGGTGTACACGGGCGCGATCGGGCTGGTGTCCCCGGTGGCGGGGCTGGAGCTGAACGTCGCGATCCGCACGTTCGAGATCGCGGCGGGCCGCATTTCCCTGGGCGTCGGCGGCGGCATCACGGCGGACTCGGACCCGGAAGCAGAGTGGCAGGAGTGCCTCCACAAAGCCGCCCCCCTGGAAGCGCTGCTGGCCGGCTCGTGAGTGGTAAGGCGGGTTCTAACCCGCCTTACCACTCACGACCTACTTGCGGGGGTCGAGGAGGAGCTTGCCGACGGTCTTGCGGGAGCGCAGGGCCTCGTGCGCGCCGCGGGCGTCGGACAGGGCGTACTCGCCGCCCGCGATCGCCTTGAGCTCGCCGTTCTGCACGAGGTCGAACAGCTCGGTGAGCGCGGTGCCGAAGACGTTGCCCGGCAGGCGGAACACGTGCGGCAGCCACATGCCGCTGATGGTCGTGCTGTGGCCGAGGATGTTGCGCAGCTCCACCGGCTTCGGGTTCTCGCGGCCCGCCATGCCGTAGAACGCCAGCCGCCCGAACGGGGCCAGCGCGGCGATGCTCTGGTCGGTCGTCGGCCCGCCGACCATGTCGAGGACGACGTCGACGCGGCGGCCGCCGTTCGCTTCGAGCAGGGCCGCCGTCATGTCCTCCGCGCGCGAGTCGATGGCCACGTCGGCGCCCAGGTCGAGGGCGAGGGCACGCTTCTCCTCGCTGCTCGCGGTGGCGATGACGCGGCCGGCGCCCCACGCCTTGGCCAGCTGCACGGCGACGGTCCCCACCCCGCCGGCAGCGGCGTGCACGACGACCGATTCACCCGCGGCCAGGTGGGCGTTCTTCCGGAGCAGCACCCAGGCGGTCGTGCCCTGGACCAGCATCGACAGCGCGGTGAGGTCGTCGATGCCGTCGGGCAGCGGGAAGGTGGTGGCGGCCGGGGCGACGGCCTTCTCGGCGTACCCGCCCCCGCCGTTGAGGAGGGCGACGACCCGCTTGCCGTCGTGGGTGCCCACGACTTCACCACCGGGCACGAGCGGCAGCTGCGACGGCGCGAGGTAGCTGTTCTCGGCCTGGTGGGTGTCGGCGTAGTTGACGCCGATGCGGTCGACGTCGATCAGGACCTCACCGGGCCCGGCCACCGGATCGGGCAGCTCGACCGGCGTGAGCACCTCGGGTCCGCCGAACTCGGTCACCTGCACTGCGCGCATGTCGCGTTCCCTCTCGGTCGTGGTTGTGAGACATTCTGGCATATGTCTCAGGAGTTCGAGGTGGCCCGTGAGTGGTTCCTGTCCGGCCGCCGGCTCGACATGGGCGAGCTGGCGCAGGAGCTGTCGATCAGCCGGGCCACGCTGCACCGCCGCATCGGCAGCCGCGACCGGCTGCTGGGCGAGATCCTGTGGTCCCTGTCGTCGGCCTCGATCGCCCGGCTGTGGCCGTCGTGCGTCGGGCGCGGCGCCGCCGGGATCGCGGACTTCGTGAGCGGGTACGTCCGGTTCGCGAACGACTCACCGCCGTTCCGCGACTTCCTGCGCCGCGAGCCGGAGCGGGCGTTGCGGCTGCTGACGACGAAGGCGAGCGTGTGCCAGCAGCGGACGACGCAGAAGCTGGTCGCGCTGCTGGCCGAAGAGGTGGCGGCCGGACGGCTGGTCCCGCCGCTGCCGGTACCGGACCTGGCCTACCTGCTGGTGCGGATCGGCGAGTCGTTCGTGTACACGGACGTGATCACCGGGGATGCCCCGGACGCGGCGAAGGCGCACGCCGCGGTCACGGCGCTGCTCACTTGACCCGGGCCGCGAGCACGGCGTCGTAAAGCTCCTTCTTTGACACCCCGGCCGCCTCCGCGACCTCCGCCGCCGCCGACTTCAGGCGCTCGCCCGACGCCACCCGCGCCGACACCTCGTCCACCAGGTCCGCCACCGAAACCGCTCGCGGCGCCGCCCCCGCCAGTACCACCGTGATCTCCCCGCGGACCCCGTCCGCGGCCCACGCGGCCAGCTCTTCGAGGGTTCCCCGCTTCACCTCTTCGTACGTCTTCGTCAGCTCCCGGCACACTGCCGCTTGCCGCGAACCGCCCAAAACGGAAACGGCGTCCGCCAGCAGGGAACCCAGCCGGTGCGGGGACTCGAAGAAGACCGCCGTGCGGGGCTCATCGCGCAACGCCGTCAACCAGCGGGTCCGCTCGCCCGGCTTGCGGGGCGCGAACCCCTCGAAGCAGAACCGGTCGCACGGCAACCCGGACAACGCGAGCGCCGTCGTCACCGCGGACGGGCCCGGCAGGCAGGTGACCGGCAGGTCTTCCGCGACGCAGGCCGCCACCAGGCGGAAGCCGGGGTCGGACACGCTCGGCATCCCGGCGTCCGTCACCAGGACCACCGTCTCGCCCGCCTGCAGCGCTTCGAGCAGCTTCGGCAGGCGCGCCGACTCGACGTCCTCGTAGAAGCTCACCACGCGCCCGCGCGGGGTAACTTCCAGCGCCGACGCCAGCGACCGCAGCCGCCGCGTGTCCTCGGCCGCGATGACGTCGGCGTCCGCCAACGCCGACGCCAGGCGCGGGGAAGCGTCGCGGACGTCGCCGAGCGGGGTGGCGGCGAGGATCAGGCGGCCCTGGGTCACCCCGTCAGCCTAGGCTGATCAGCGGATCCGGACGACGGACGCCCTGTCCCGCCCGTAGGATCGCCCCGTGACCGCCGTGCTGACCCGTCCCGACGACGAAAGCGTCCGGCCGGACCCGGTCGAGGCGCTCCGGCCGCCCACCGACCGCGAACTGACCCTCCTCGGCCGAGGCATGCCGACGGACCGCCTCCGCGGCTGGGTCGTCACTCTCGTGCTGACCGTGATCGGCGGGATCGTCCGGCTGCAGAACCTCGGTGACCCGACCGACAAGGGCAGCCCGGTCTTCGACGAAAAGCACTACGTGCCGCAGGCGTGGCAGATGCTGCGCAACGGCGGTTACGAGGACAACTACGGCTACGAGCTGGTCGTCCACCCGCCGCTGGCGAAGCAGCTGATCGCGATCGGCGAATGGCTGTTCGGCTACAACGGCTGGGGCTGGCGGATCATGCCCGCGCTGGCCGGCACGCTGATGGTGCTGCTGGTCGTCCGCATCGCCCGCCGCCTGACGCGCTCGACGCTGCTCGGGGCCATCGCCGGCATCCTGGTGATCAGCGACGGCGTGCTGCACCTGCAGTCGCGGATGGGCATGCTCGACATCTTCATCGCGCTGTTCGTGCTCGCCGCGTTCGCCTGCCTGCTCGTCGACCGCGACCAGGTGCGCGAACGGCTCGCGACGGCGGTCCGCGAGGGCTGGGTCAACGAGTCCGTCTGGGGTCCCAAGCTCGGCTTCCGCTGGTGGCGGTTCGCGACCGGGCTGATGATCGGGCTCACCTTCGGCGTCAAGTGGTCGGCGCTGTACTACATCGTCGCGTTCGGGCTGCTCAGCGTCGGCTTCGACGTCGCGGCGCGGCGCGCGGCCGGTGTCGAACGGCCCTGGCTGGGCACGATCCGCCGGGACGTGCTGCCCGCGCTGTGGGCGATCCTGGTCATCCCGTTCCTGATGTACTTCGCCGCGTACTGGGCCTGGTTCGCCAGCGAGACCGCCACCGATCGGCACTACACCGAGATCAAGGACATCGCGCCGGGCTTCTGGTCGTGGGTGCCGCCGGCGCTGCGCTCGCTCGGCGACTACACGGGCAATGTCCTGCACTTCCACGAAACGCTGGTCACGCCGAAGGACAACCCGCACCCGTGGGAGTCCAAGCCGTGGACGTGGCCGATGGGGCTGCGCCCGATGCTGTACAGCTACAACGGCGACGTCACCGGCTGCGGCGAGGCCCGCTGCATCAGCGCGACGATGCTGATCGGCACGCCGGCGATGTGGTGGCTGGCCATCCCGATGCTCGGCTGGGCGGCCTGGCGCTCGATCTTCCGCGCGGACTGGCGCTACGCGGCCGTGCTGGTCGGCTACCTCGGCGGGTACGTCTTCTGGTTCACCAACATCGACCGCCAGATGTACTTCTTCTACGCGACTCCGCTGGCCGCGTTCCTGGTGCTCGGGCTGACGCTGTGCCTCGGCCAGATCCTCGGCGGCGCCCGGCGCGGCTTCGAAAGGCGCGGCACCGGTCTGCTCGTCGTGTCGCTGTACGTCGGGCTGGTGGTGGCGAACTTCGCCTGGCTGTGGCCGATCCTGAACGGCATCGCGATCACGAACGGCCAGTGGGAGGCCGAGCGCTGGCTGCCGTCCTGGCGCTAGCTACCCCGCGAAGTAGGCGCCGGGCGTGACACCGACGGCCCGCCGGAACGCGGCGACGAACGCGCTCGCCGAGCTGTACCCGACGCGGTAGGCCACCGTCTCCAGCGGCGTGCTCTCGGCCAGCAGCGGCAGCGACGCCCGCAGCCGCACCTGCGTGCGCCACGTCCCGAACGGCATCCGGCACTCGCGGACGAAGATCCGCGCCAGTGTCCGTTCCGCGGCGCCGACGTCCCGGCCGAACTCGGCGAGGGTCCGCGGGTCCGCTGGGTTCGCGAGCACGGCCGCCGCCACGTCGAGGGCGCGCGGGTCCGACGGCGACGGCACCACGATCGGCACCACGTCGAGGGGTTCGAGCAGGTCGAAGGCCACGGCTTCGGCACGCAGCCGGGCGGGTGGCGCGACCCCTTCGGCGGTCAGGTACTCCAGGAGTTCCCGCAGCAGCGGCCGGACGACGACCATCCGCGGCTGCGGCCACGACACCGGCGACTGCGAGGGGTCGGCGTAGATGCCGCGCAGCTGCGCCCGCCCGAGCGCGCCGGTGCGGTGGCGGACGCCGGCCGGCATCCAGAGCGCGCGCGTCGGCGGCAGCACCCAGCCCGCGTCCCCCGCCTTGACCGCGACGACCCCGCGCGCCGACCAGACCAGCTGGTGGGCGGGGTGTTCGTGCCACGGGAACCAGGTGCCGGCGGGGACGTCGAACGCGCCGAGCAGCATGGCGCCGAATTGGCTGTTCTGCGACATCGGTTGGCAGCATATCGGCTACCGGTCACCGCGGCCGCTCCCTAACGTCGACGCCATGCCGATGAACCTCATCCACCGCAGGATCTGCAGCTCCGAGAAGTGGGCGCACAAGATCGAAGACCGCCTGACGCCCTGGCTGGCCCGGTTCGGCCTCGGTGACGACGTGCTCGAGATCGGGCCCGGCTTCGGCGCCACGACGAAGGTGCTGCTCGACGTCGTGCCCCGGCTGACGGTCCTGGAGATCGACCCGGCGTCGACCGAGCTGCTGCGGGCGAAGTTCGGCGGCCGCGCCGAGGTCGTCGAGGGCAGCGGCGCGGAGATGCCGTTCGAGGACGGCCGGTTTTCCGCCGTCACCTGCTTCACGATGCTGCACCACGTGCCGACGGCCCGGCTGCAGGACGCGATCTTCGCGGAGGCCGCCCGCGTCCTGCGCCCGGGCGGCACCTACTGCGGCTTCGACGCCCAGCTCAACTTCCGCTTCCGCCTCAAGCACATCGGCGACACGATGAACGTCCTCGACGCGGCCACCCTGCCGGCTCGCCTGGAAAAGGCAGGCTTCGAGCAGGTCGAGATCGACGTCCGGCCGAAGGAGCTGGTGACCTTCTCAGCCGTCAAGCCCCCGCGGTCGTGAGTGGTAAGGCGAGTTAGAACCCGCCTTACCACTCACGAGGGTCAGCGGCGCGGGAGCTGGCTTCCCGGCTGGCGGGGCACCACCCGCGTTACCGGGCCGTCCGCGGACTTGCCCGCCCGGGACAGCCAGCCCTCGACCTCGCGCCGCACCGCGTTCAGCGTCGGACGGCGTCGGGGCTCCGGGTCCAGGGACGCCGCCAGCAGCCGCGCGTGCGCGCTGCGCTGCGGCAGCCGGGACACCGGCTCCGCGCGGGCCGCCGCCATCAACGCCGCCATCGGCGTCTCGCGGGTGCCGCGGGGCGGCTGGCCCGACAGCGCGTAGCTGATCGTCGCGGCCAGCTGCCACGCGTCGGACGCCGGTGAGGCCGGTGACCCCATGGCCTGCTCCGGGGCGACGAAGTCGGGCGTGCCGATCATCATCCCGGTGGCCGTCATCTTCGAGTCGCCCTGGCTGCGGGCGATGCCGAAGTCGATCAGGTGGGCCAGGCCGCTCGGGTCGAGGACGATGTTCGACGGCTTGATGTCGCGGTGCAGGACGCCCTTGTCGTGCGCCGCGGCGAGCGCGCCGGCCATCGTCGCCCACAGCCGGCCCGCCGCGACGTCGTCGAGGGGGCCCTGGCCGTCGACCAGCTCGGCCAGCGGGCGGCCTTCCAGGTACTCCATCACCAGCGCGAGGCCGTCCGGCTCCTCGGCGAGGTCGTACACCTTGACGCAGTTCGGGTGGCTGACCACGGCGAGCGCGCGGGCCTCGCGCTGCATGCGCTCGGCGGTGTCGCGGTCCGGCGCGTGCGCGATCTTCAGCGCGACCGTGCGGTTCAGCTGCGTGTCGACGGCCTGCCAGACCGTGCCGAACCCGCCCGCGCCGAGCTGCTTGACGCGGCGGTAGCGGCTGCCGCCGGCGTTGCGCGAGCCGGGCGGCGGCGGGATCGGGCCCGGGGCCGCGGCCAGCGCGCCGGCCATCGGCGGGGCCGGTGGCTCGGGCGCGGACGCCAGCGCCGTCTTCG
>NZ_JNYY01000021.1 GCF_000716785.1 Amycolatopsis vancoresmycina | reverse complement strand
AGCCGGGCCCGCAACACAGAGCGCAACGCGAGAGAGCAGCGCAACCTTGCGGGCCCGGCTCAAAGTGATAGGCCTCAATCAGGCGACGGGATGACCACCCTGCGGCCCACCTCACCAACGGGAGATGACAGCGGCACGAGTGGTCATCCCAGAGCCTGCCCGTCCGGCGAGGACATGCTTTTGTCTTTTGCCGCGGCAGAATTCCCTGCCGCGGCGGAGAGGCGGGTCCGACCTCCCCCGCCCCTCCGGTGGGAGTGTCAGCCGGCGGTCGGGTTCGTCAAGGCGGGAAAGCGTGCCTTGACAAACCCGACCGCCGGCTGAAGGGAAGGCTGGGATGAGGGGCGGGGGAGGTCTGGTGAGTTCGTGCTCGGCTTCCGCTGCCGGCCGCCGGTCCGCTTCGTCGGTCGGCCCGGGCTCGTTCCATGGCGTACAAATGATGCTAGAGGTGATGCCGGATGACACCCTCGCCTGCGCGGTGGGAAAAGCGGCGCCGGTGGGCGGTCGTTGCCACCCTGGCCGTCCTGCTCGTCTCCAGCCCCTCCATCCTTACCGCGCTTGCCCCCGCCGGAGCGGCCACCGATCCGGGCAAGCTGCGTGCCCTCGTCCTCGACTCCGCCGGGAAGCCCTACCAGGGTTACGCCGAAAGCGTTGGCTCGCTCGCCCTGCCGGAACTGCCGAACCTGGGTGCCGTCACCGCTCTCTTCTCGATGCGGACGCCCATGCGCGTCTGGTACGCCGGGCCTGATCGGTACCGGGTCGACATCCTGGGTACCGCCGGTGAGCACGATGTCTACCGGCTGCCCGATGGGGAGTACACCTGGGACTACGGCGACAACACCCTCACCGAGCTGATCGGCGATCCCGGTGTCCGGCTGCCGAGGGGCGGTGACCTGCTGCCGCCGGAGCTTGCGCGGCGGGTCCTGCGTGCCGCCCGTGGTGATCCGGTGAGTGCGCTGCCCGGGCGGAATGTTGCCGGGGTTGCCGCGGCCGGGTTCCGGGTCGTTCCCGCCGATCCGGATACCACCATCGGGCGGGTGGACGTCTGGACCGACCCCGCCACCGGTGTTGCCGTGCGTGTCGAGCTCACCGCGCGGGGGCAGGAGACCCCGATTCTGGTCACCGAGTTCCAGCAGCTCGACCAGGCGACTCCGGTCGTCGAGGCGCCGCGGCCCGTGCTCGGGTCCGGGTTCACCGTCGCGAGCGCTCCGGATGTTGCCGACACCCTTGGCGCGTACAGCCAGGTGCCGCTGCCTGCGCGGCTCGCCGGGCGTTCGGTGACGTCGTCGGACTTCGGGGGTGTTCAGGGGGCCGCGTTGTACGGCAGCGGGCTGGCCTCCTTCGTCGTGATCGCCGTGCCGCGGACCGTTGCCAACGCCGCGAGCGATGCCGCCGGGAAGGCCGGTGCGGTGCAGGCCAAGCTGGCCGCCGGGAGCGTTGTGCAGCTGTCGATCACTCCGCTTTCCCTCGGCATCGTGCGGTCGTCGGTGTCGCGGCGCTCCTACCTGCTGGCCGGGACCGTGACGCCCGCCGTGCTGAAGTCCGTGGCCGATGAGCTGTCCCGGCTGCGCCGGAGCGGGCCGTGATCGTCACGCGCGGGCTGACCAAGCGGTACGGCCGCACCGTGGCCGTCGACTCGGTCGACCTCGAAGTCCGGGAGGGTGACCGCTACGGCTTCCTCGGGCCCAACGGCTCGGGCAAGACCACCCTGGTCCGGATGCTGCTCGGCCTCGTCTACGCGACGGCCGGGGAGATCGAGGTGCTCGGGAAACCGGTGCCGAAGCGGGTCGCCGAGGTGCTGCCCGACGTCGGTGCGCTCGTCGAGGGGCCGGCCGCCTACCCGCACCTGTCCGGGCGGCGGAACCTGGCTCTGCTCGACGCCGCCGGGCGCGGTGGTGGGCGGCGCACGCGGCGGCGTCGCGTCGGGGAAGCCCTCGAACAGGTCGGGCTGGGCGGGGTCGACCAGCGGCCGGTGAAGGCGTACTCGCTCGGCATGCGGCAGCGGCTCGGGCTCGCGGGCGCGCTGCTGCGGCGGCCGCGGCTGCTCGTCCTCGACGAGCCGACCAACGGGCTGGACCCGCAGGGCATCAAGGAGATCCGGGAACTGCTGGTGGCGCTGAACGCGGGCGGCACCACGGTGTTCCTCTCCAGCCACCTGCTGGCCGAGGTGGAACAGCTGTGCACGCGCGTCGGCGTGGTCGACCGGGGCCGGCTGGTGCTGGAGGAGGACCTGGCGACACTGCGGGCGGTGACCGGCCGGGTCCTGGTCGGCACGCCGGACCCCGCCGCGGCGGCCGCGGTGCTCGACGGGCAGCTCGAAGCCCGTGACGGCGACCGGCTCGTCATCCGGCACGACGACCCGGCGGCGCTGAACGCCCTGCTCGTCGAGGCGGGGGTGCGCGTGACGTCCATCCACGCCGAGCAGCGGACGCTGGAACAGGTCGTGCTCGACGTGACGGGTCCGGGCTCGGACCGGTTCGGGGCGGCCGGATGATCGGCGTCGAACTGCGGAAGCTCGCGCTGCGGCCGCGGGTGTGGTTCAGCGTGCTGTTGCTGTGCCTGCTGCCCGCGATCGTCGGCGTCTTCCTGGCGACGGCCGACTTCGCGCCGCCGCCCGGGCAGGGCGGGGCGTTCCTGTCGGCGGTGGTGAACGACGGCGCGCTGTTCCCGGCGGCCGCGCTCGCGCTGGTGCTGCCGTTGTTCCTGCCGATCGCGGTCGCCGTCACCGCGGGTGACGCGATCGCCGGCGAGGCGGCCGCCGGCACGCTGCGCTACCTGCTGGTGCGCCCGGTCGGCCGGACGCGGTTGCTGGGCGCGAAGATGGTGGCATTGGCCGTGTACGTGACCGCGGCGATCGTCATCGTCGTGCTGACGTCACTGGTGCTCGGGGTGTTCCTGTTCGGCACCGGCGGCACGCCGGGCGTCGCGGGCCCGGGCGGCCAGCCGTCCGGGGTGACGTCGTTGTCGGGGCAGTCGCTCAGTTCGTCCGCGCTCGGCCTGCGGCTGCTGGGCGCGGTGACCTACATCGTCGTGTCGATGCTGGGGTTCGCCGCCATCACGGTGTTCCTTTCGACGGTCACGGACTCGGCGCTGGGGGCCGCGCTCGGCGGGCTCGCCGCGCTGATCATCAGCACGGTGCTGGAGACGCTGGACGCGGCCGCGTCCGTGAAGCCCTACCTGCCGACGCACTACTGGCTGTCGTGGATCGACTTCTTCCGCGATCCGGTGCTGTGGCGCAACATCGACAACGGGCTGCTGCTGCAGGCCGGCTACATCGTCGTGTTCTTCGGGGCCGCCTGGGCGAACTTCGCGACGAAGGACGTCACGAGCTGAGGCATTCCGCGGGCGGTTCGAGCGGGGTGGTGCCGAGCGCCTGCAGGACGATTTCGGTGACGGCGGGATCGGTGGGCAGGTCGCCGTGGGCGGCGGTGTTGCCGGGGCACACCTCCTGCAGGGAGACGTTGACGGCGCCGTCGAGCCGGGCGGAGTCCGGCGGGGTGACCGTCTCGTCGCGGTCGGTCCAGAGCGACAGCCACGGCAGGGTCGGCGGGACCGGCTGCTTGGCCAGCTCCTGCAGCAGGCTGCTGCCCGGCGCCAGCTGCACGCACGCGGTGGGGCAGGCGCCGGGGACCAGCGCGCCGCCCGCCGTGGCCAGGCCGGTGCCGTGCATCGGCGCGCCGAGCGTCACCACCCGGCGTGCCTGGTGCAGCCCGCCCTCGCGGCTGACCCACAGCCGGGCCACGACACCGCCCGCGGAGTAGCCGACGACGTCGACCGAAGGCGCGCCCTGTTCGTAGGCCTTCTCGACGGCGTCGGCGAGGACGCCGGCCTGTTCGACGAGGTCACCGGTGCCGTCGCCGGCCAGGGTGAGCACCTCGGCGGGACGGCCGGTGGCCTGCCGGATCCGCTCGGCGAGGGTTTCCAGGGCGTCCCGGCCGCCGCCGTAGCCGGGGACGAGCAGCACGGGACCGGGCTTGTCCTGGTCCGGCACACCGGTTTCCGGCGCGGCCTTCGCCCCGGCGGTGACGACGAAGCCGGCCACGGCGACCGCGGCGAGGACACCGGCGACGCAGCTCAGCATCAGCCGCCGCCGCGGGCTGAGGCCGCCCCACCAAGCCGTGATCCGCACAGTCCCATGATGACCCGGCTCAGGCTCGGCCGGTGTGATGGAACCCGGAACTCGCGTGATCGGAGCCGGAACCCGCGTGATCGGACCCGGAACTCGCGTGATCGGAGCCGGAACTCGCGAGTTACGGCCCGGATCACGCGAGTTACGTTTCTGATCACGCGAGTTCCGGCCCGGATCACGCGAGTTCCGGCCCGGATCACGCGAGTTGCGGGTCAGCCGGCGCCGTAGCAGACGTAGCTTGCCGCGGCGGGGGAGTCCGGGAGGTCGAGCAGGCTCGCGTACCGGTCGACGAGGGCGTCCCAGGCCGCCTGGTCGCCGCGCGCGGCCGCCTCGAGCAGGGTCGTGGTGTCCACTTCACCTCCGGTTGCCCCGCTCAGCCTAACCAGAAGCGGCCCTGCGGACCGGTACGCCATGGGGGACTCCTTCGCGTCTTCCCCCCGCTCAGCCGATCCGGTGAGAGCGCGGGAAATACCTGAACCGGCGATCGGCGTGTGCCGTGTGCCCGGTGGGAGTGGTGGAGTCGGATCGGGGTGAGGGTCGTGCGGACCGTCGTGCTCGTCGTGCTCGTGGTGGACCTGGTGGCGTGCGGTCAGCCGGTGGTGGAGGTGACGGGCACGGCGGTGCCGGTGCCGGTGCGCACCGGCACGCCCCCGGGCGAGCTGCTCGGGGATACGCCGGTGGCGCCGGTCGTCGTGAAGCTCTAGTTGAACGGGTCCAGCGTCAGGTAGGCGGTCGCCGGATTGCCGTCGTTGACCAGGGATTCGTAGTGGCCGACGTCGTCGAAGGCGAACGCGTACGCCCTGCCGTCGGCCATCTGCGCGTGGACCTTGCGCGCGTACTGGTTGGTGACGGCGTCCTGGTAGAACCCGGCCGAGCCGGTGTCGGGCTGGTTCGCGTTGGTCAGCAGCGTCGAGCGGTTGAAGCCCGCGCAGAGCGTGCGCGAGATCTGCCCGCGGACGTCGTTGGGTGCGTCGAGGTTCTTGTAGCAGCCGAAGACGCTGTCGGAGTCCGGCTTCTGGAACGCCGTCACGAACCCGCCGGCGGTGTTGGTGAAGTTCATGGTGTTGCCGGAAACCCGGCCGTAGTACTTGACGTTCGGCTGGTCGGCCACCGGCGTCACGGTCAGCGTCGACGAGCTGTACTTCGTCCAGACGCGGTTGATGTAGTCCTGCAGCACGGTCGCGGGCAGCGCGCCGGCTTCGATGCCGTGGCTCGGGGCCAGCGCGCGCAGGACGGTGCCGTCGGAGCGGGTCCGGATCAGGTTGGCCCAGCCGCCCGCCTGGCTGCGCAGAGACGAGTAGAAACCGTTGTAGCCGCCTGCTTTCAGGTGCCCGGTGCTCTTCGTCGTGCCGCCGACCGGCTGCACGCCGACCGCGTACGGCGCGGAGAACATGTCCACCTGGGTGCTGTTGATCCAGAGGCCGCCGTCGTTGAGCGTGTACTCCGACCAGTTGAAGAGGATGTTGACGTTCGGGTCCGACGGGTTCTGGACCGCCGGCTGCACCAGCCCGCCGGTGGCGAGCTTGAAGACCAGCTTCTGCCCGTAGGAGAAGTAGATCCGGCCGGAGAACTTCGGGATCCGGATGGTGATCGACTGGCCGTTCGCGGGGCCGGGGATCGACGCGTCGGGCGCCGGGATCGGCGGGACCGCGCCGCCGGGCCAGGCGTGGAACCCGCCGTTCGCGTCGGCCCAGCCCTGCTGCCCGGTCGCCAGGTTCGTGCCGAGGTCGTAGAGGTAGACGGGGTCGCTGCGCCCGGAGTTGTTGGTGATCTTCAGGGGGATGGTCGCCGGGACCGCCTCGGCGGCGGGGGCGGTCGCGGTGACCACCGCGAGTGCCCCGGCCAAGACCGCAAGCCGTTGCCACAAGGACGTTTTCGTGCGCACTGGCACCTCCTCGTCGAGGCCGATGATCGCAAGTTGTTCAGACCATTTCAGCGTCGGTGTCCCGGTGAGCGGTTGTCAAAGGCTGATAATTATCAGCCCCCGTCCGGCCCAACGGCTTCCGTTGCGCGACCACGACGGCGGCGAGCACGATCGCCGCGCCGAGCAGCTGCCACGGCGTGAGGCGCTGGCCGAGGACGAGCCAGCCGAGCAGCGTCGCGACGACCGGGCTCAGCAGCCCGAGGAACGTCACGTGCGTGGCGGACAGGGCGCGGATGCCGCGGAACCACAGCGCGTAGGCGAACGCGGCGCCGATCAGGCCGAGGTAGGCGTAGCCGGCGAGGTTCGCGCCGGACAGCGATGCCGGCGGAGCGCCTTCGACGGCCAGGGTGACCGGCACGAGCACCAGCCCGCCCGCGACGAGCTGCCAGCCGGTGGTGGCCAGCAGCGGCGCCGGTGACGTCCAGCGCTTGCTCAGCACGACACCGGTGGCCATCACGACCGCGCCGCCCGCCGCGGCGGCCACCCCGATCGCGTCGAGCCGCGCGGTCGACTGCAGGACCAGGAGGCTGACGCCGGCCACCCCGGCGACGCCGGCGAGCACGGTCCGCCGGGTCAGGCGTTCGCCGAGCAGGCCGGTGGACAGGCCCGCGACGATCAGCGGCTGCAGGGCGCCGAGTGTGGCGGCGACTCCGCCGGGCAGCCGGTAGGCAGCCACGAACAGCAGCGCGAGGAACGCGCCGATGTTCAGCGTGCCGAGCACGAGCGACCGCCACCACCAGTCGCCCTTCGGCAGCCGCCGGGTGAGCGCGACCAGCAGCAGCCCGGCGGGCAGGGCGCGGAGGACGGCGGCCAGCAGCGGGCGCCCGGGTGGCAGGAATTCGGTGGTGACGAGGTAGGTGGTGCCCCAGATGGCCGGGGCGAGGGCGGTCACGAGGAGGACCCCGAGTCGATTGTTTAGCACTAAGGCAGATTACCTCAGTGCTAAGCTAAATGGCTACCATCTCACTTACCGCTAAGACATCCGTTACGCTGTGCGGATGGCCGACCACGTGGACCGGGTCCTCGAGCAGTGGCACGCCGAGCGTCCCGACCTCGACGTTTCCCCGATGGCGGTGATCGGCCGGCTCTCCCGGCTCAGCGCGCTGGTCGACGCCGAGCTGCGCCGCACGTTCGCCCGCCACGACCTCGACCGCGCGTCCTTCGACGTCCTCGCCACCCTGCGCCGCAGCGGGCCGCCCTACCGGCTGACCCCGACGGAGCTGATGCGGTCGGCGATGGTGACGTCCGGCGCGATCACCCAGCGCCTCGACCGGCTGGAGGCGCGCGGCCTGGTCGAGCGCAGCCCGAACGAGGCCGACGGCCGCGGGGTCCGGGTGGCGCTGACCGAGGCCGGCGGCGAGCTGGTCGACCGGACGCTGCCGGACCACGTGGCGACCGAGCACCGCATCCTGGCGGCGTTGAGCGCGGACGAGCGCGACGAGCTGGCCGCGACGCTGCGGACGCTGCTGGAGAGCCTGGGCGGCCCGGTGGCCTAGGAGATCCGCCGGATCGCTTCGCCACCCAGCAGGGAGTCGAGGTCGATGCGGCCGCCCGCGGCGGCCAGCACCGCGTCGATCGCCAGGTCGACGTCCAGCTTGCGGCCGTGCTGGTCGGCGTACGCGCGCATCAGGTTGCCGATGTGCCGCTCGGGGTTGCGCCACGACGGCCAGCGCAGGGACGCCTGCTTCGCCAGCTTCGTGAAGTTGGACTGGCGGGTCGTCGCCTCCAGCAGCCACTCGAGGTAGACGCGCATCCCGTGGAAGGCCGTGTGGCCCGGCGTCGCCACCGGGCCGTGGCCGGGCACCAGGGTGCGCGGCCGGAACGTGTCCTGGAGCCAGTCGAGTGCGTCTAGCCAGCCGGGGATCGAGCCGTGCACCGCCATCGGCGTGTCGCCGATGAACACCAGGTCGCCGGTGAACAGCGTGCCCGAGCGCGGTTCGTGCACCACCAGGTCGCCCGCCGTGTGGGCGACGCCCGGCACGGCCACGATGTCGACCGTCGCGCCGCCGAGGTCCAGCTCCTGCCAGCCGGTCACCGGCCGGACCGCCGACGGCTCGGGCGGTTCGAGCACGCCCCAGCTCGTGTACGTGAAGACGTTGCCGTAGGTCTGCGGGCCGGCCTTGACCAGGTCGAGGCTGCCGGGGGCAGCCAGCGCGGTGCCGCCGTCGCGCAGGGCGACGCCGAGGCCGTTGTGGTGCTCGCCGTGGGCGTGCGTGATGACGACCGTGAGCTCCTGCTCGCCCGCGTATTTGCGGACGTCGCGCAGGAGGTCGAGCGTCGCCTGCTCGGTGCCGCAGGTGTCGACCAGCGCGACGCCGTCGCTGCCCTGGATCCAGCCGCTGTTCGCGACGAACCACTCGGCCGGGCTCTTCACGTACGCCACCACTCCCGGCCGCGCGTGCCGGAGCGGGACGATGTTCGATCTGACGGCCGGCATGCTTTCCTCCCCTGGGCGGACGAAGCGTTAACGACGACGACCGGACCAGGTTGCGCGGATTCCGGCGGGAATGTCCGGCCGGCTGGCGGTCTAGACCAATGGGATCCTAGGAGTAGCTCCGGGGGCTGTCACTGACAGGACCGGACACCGGCGGGTGAACTTTCCCCGTCGATTCCCCGCGAATTTCGATCGGGCGACCGTGCGAGAATTTTTCGGATTTCGCCGTGGCCAGGGTCTTGACAGTCGATCACGACCGTCCATACTGGTATATACCTTTATGGGAGGGTCCGGGCCGAAAAAAGAGGGGGACTTCGCGCTCACGGGCCGACGGAAGGTCTGAGGGGTCCTTCCGTCGGCCGCGCGAAGGCCGGTCACCGGCAGTGTTGACACAGATACTGGTACGAACCAGTATGTCTCCTGCCGTCCGGGAGGAGAAACATGACGGGGGCACATGTCCGGATCGACAACCGGCTGATCCACGGTCAGGTCACCGTCGCGTGGACCCGCCGCCTCGGCGTGCGCCGGCTGGTCGTCTGCAACGACGACGTCGCCGCCGACGAACTCCAGTGCATGCTGCTCCCGCAGGCCGCCCGCGGACTGCCCACCGACGTCCTGTCTGTCGTGGCCACGCTGGCCGCCGAGCCCGGCGCGGACGCCATGATCATCGCGAAGCACCCCGAGGACGTCTTCCGGCTCGTCGAGGGCGGGCTGCGGCCCGAGATCGTCAACGTCGGCAACGTCGCCCCCCGTCCGGGTGAAAAAAGCAGCATGGTCACCCGCTCGGTCGCGGTCACCGCGGACGAGGCCGACGCCTACCGCAAACTCGCCGCCGCGGGTGTCCCGCTGGTCACGCAGCTGCTGCCGCAGGACAAGCCCGCCGATTTCGTCTCGTTGCTCGACCGGAAAGGGCTCTAGCTCCGCATGCTCGTCGCGTTGGCCCTGACCCTCTGGGCGATCTACTGCACGTACGACGGCCTCGGGCCGTTCCTCATCTACGCCCAGCGCCCGCTGATCGCCGGCTCGGTGGCCGGGCTGATCACCGGCCATCCGCTGCTCGGCCTGCTGATCGGCGCGACGCTGGAGCTGGCCGCGCTCGGCGTCTACACCTACGGCGGCGCCACCATCCCGGACTACCAGACCGGCGCGATCGTCGGCACCGCGCTGGCCGCGGGCGCCGCCGGTGCGCCGGCGGCGCAGGCCGCGATCGGGATCGGCGTCGGGCTGCCCGCGGCGATCCTGCTCTCGGCGCTGGACCCGGTGGGCAAGATGGTGACCACCGCGCTGGTGCACCGGGCCGACGGCTACGCCGCCGACGGCAACGCGCGCGGCCTGGCGGTGATCCACTGGGTCAGCCTGGTCCCGTGGGTCGCGGTCCGCGCGATCCCGACGTTCCTGGCCGCGCTCGCCGCGTCCGGCGGGCTGGTCAAGGACATCACCGCGAGCATCCCGGCCGGGTTCGTGCAGGGCATGACGCTCGCCGGGTCGCTGCTGCCGGCGGTCGGCTTCGCGCTGCTGCTCGGCATGATGGAGCTGTCGCGGTACTGGTACCTGCTGCTCATCGGGTTCGTCGGGTTCGCCTACCTGAAACTGCCGGTGCTGGGGATCGCGCTGGTCGGCGTCGCGGTCGCGATGCTGTTCGTGACATTGAAGCGCGACGAACCGGTGCTCGCGGTGCCCGAGGCCGCGGCCGAAGAGCCCGCCGCGGACCCGCGGCTGACGAAACAGGACCTGCGCCGCGCGTTCCGCCGGTACTTCTGGTCCAGCCAGATCTCCTGGAACTACGAGCGGATGCAGGCCCTCGGCTTCGCGTACTCGATGGAACCCGTGCTGCGCCGGCTCTACCCGGAGAAGGCCGACTACGTCGCCGGCCTGCAGCGGCACCTGCAGTTCTTCAACACCTCCGTGCTCGTCGGCGGCCCGCTGATCCTCGGCTCCAGCGTCGCGCTGGAGGAGGCGGGCACGCCGAAGTCGGCGGCGAGCACCAAGGTCGCGCTGATGGGGCCGCTGGCCGGCATCGGCGACACCGTCGTCTTCGCGCTCTACAACAGCATCGTCTTCACCATGGGCGCGTCGTGGGCGCTGCAGGGCAACTGGCTCGGGCCGGCCTTCGCCGCGGTGATGGTGCTCGTGCCGTACGCGCTGATCCGGCGCTGGCAGTTCGGGTTCGCCTACCGCGAGGGCAAACGGCTGGCCGGGCACCTCGCCGCCGGTGCGCTCGCGCGCGTCGCCCAGGGGGCGACCGTGCTGGGGTTCGTCGTGCTCGGCGGGTTCATCCCGTCGATCGTCAAGGTCGTCACCACCCTCACCTACCGGCAGACCACCACGGTCCAGGGGCAGCCGGTGACGCAGTCGGTGGCGATCCAGGACCGGCTCGACGAGCTGCTGCCGTTCCTGCTTCCGGTGCTGGTCACGGCCGGGGTGTACCTGCTGACGGTCAAGGCCCGGCTGCGGCCGGTCTGGGTCATCGGCATCGTCGTCGTCGCCGGGGTCGTCCTGGGGTGGCTCGGCTGGTTCGCGCCGTCGGCCCCGGCGAAGAGTTAGGGGGAGCCGTCATGTCCGTCCCGATCATCCTGGCCGGTCACGGCCGCCTGCCCTCCGGTGTCGGGGAGGCCGCCGAGATGATCCTCGGCCCGCAGTCGCGGCTGAAGGTGTGCGAGCTGAGCCCGCGCGACAGCCCCGAGGAGTTCGGCCGCCGGGTGCTCGAGCTCGCCCACGACGCCGACGGCGTGCTCGTGCTCGCCGACCTGCACGGCGGCTCGCCGTTCAACGCCGTCCGCGCGCTCGCCGCCGGCCCCGGCCCGCGCATCGAGCTGGTCTCCGGGCTGAACCTGCCGATGCTGCTGGAAGTCCTGCTGCACACGACCGACGACGTCACCGAGCTCGCCGGGGTGGCCCGCGCCGCCGGCCGCGACGGCGTCGTCGACGTCCTGGAATCGACCTGGTGACCGCCGCGCTCCTGCTGGCCGCGCAAGACGTCCGGATCACGCCGGGACCCGGGCACCGGCTCGGCGGTTACCTGGCGAGACACGGCGTCGCGACCGGCACGCACGACGACCTCGAGGCGTCGCTGATCTGGCTGTCCACCGAGGACGACCCCGGCGTGGTGTGGGTGGCGCTGGACGCGCTGGCGGTCGACGCCGGACTGACCCGCATCCTGGCCGACGCGGTCGCCGCGGCGGTGGAGATCGACCCCGACCGGGTGCTGGTCTGCGCGTCGCACACGCATTCCGGGCCGGAGGGCTGGACCGGCCAGCTGCACCCCGGGCTGCCGGGGCAGCGCGACGCCGGGCTGGTCGGCCGGATGGCGGAGAAGGTCACCGGCGCCGCGCTGCGGCTGCGCGCCTGCCGCGGCCGGGTGCGGGCGCGCTGGCACGCGGGCGAGACGGAGGCCGTCGGCGGCAACCGCTACCGGCCCGACGGGCCGCACGACACGTCGTTCGGCGTCCTCGAACTGCGCCGCGACGACGGCAGCCCGGCCGCGCTGCTGTTCGACTACGCGAGCCACCCCACCGTGCTCGGCCCGGACAACCTCGCCTGGTCGGCGGACTGGCCGGGCGCGACCCGTCGCGAGCTGGCGACGCTGGTCGGGCAGCCGGTGGCGGCGTTCCTGCAGGGTGCGGCGGGCGACGCCAGCTCCCGGTTCGTCCGCCGCGGCCGCGACCACGCCGAGGTCCGCACGCTCGGCGGCCACCTGGCGACGTCGATCGCGCGAACGCTCGCGGCGGTGTCGTCACCGGCCGCGGCCGCCGGCCCGGTCCGGCTGACCCGGTCCACGCTGCACCTGCCCTACCGCGAGGTGCCGTCGCTGGAGGACAGCGTGGAGCTGCGCGACGCGGCGGAGGCGGAGTGGCAGCGCGAGCTGGCCCGCCACGGCGAGGACCACCCGGCGGTCCGCATCGCGCAGACCCGCTACGAGGGCTGCGCGATGCTCGCGACGATGGCGGCGGGCGGCCGGCCCACCGGCTGCGCCGAGGTGCCGGTCAGCGTGGTGTCGCTGGGGGAGATCGCCTGGCTGCACACGCCGTTCGAGCTGTTCGCGTCGCTGGGCCTGCGCATCCGCCGCGGCAGCCCGTTCCGCCACACGCGGGTGATCGGCTACACGGACGGGTACCTGGGCTACCTGCCGGACGCCGACGGCCACCGCGACGGGATCTACGAGTCGTACGTGACGCTGTTCGGCCCGGAGTCCCCGGACGTGCTGGTGGAGCACTGCCTGCGGGTGCTGCGGGCGCACCAGTCCGGCTGTTGACGCCTCAGGAGGCCGGGCTGCGCCGCGCCTGGGTGAAGACGGTGTAGCGGTCGGCCCGGTACAGCGACCGGCCGGCTTCGATGACGCCGCCGCTCTGGTCGTGCAGGGTGCCTTCGATGATCAGGCACGGCTGGGTGGCTTCGATGCCGAGCAGGGCCGCGTCGCTGGTGTTCGGCAGTACCGCGGAGATCGCGGTGTCGTTCCACTCGGCGCGGACGCCCCAGCGTTCCTCGATCGTGCGGTGCAGGGACTGGGTTTCCCAGTCGAACAGCTCGATGTCCGGGAACCGGTCGACGGACAGGTTGGTGCGTTCGACGGCGAACGGCTCGTCCTCGACGTACCGCAGCCGTTCCAGCCGGAACACCCGCGCACCGGGCGGCACGTTGAGCCGGCCGGCGATGCGCGGGCCCGCGCTCTCGACCTCGGCGTGCAGCACCTTGGTCTTCGGGACCACGCCGCGGGCCTGCATGTCCTCGGTGAACGAGGTCAGCATGTCGATGTGCGCGGCCTGCCGTTCGGCGGTGAACGTCGCGGTGCCGTGCTGGCGGTAGAGGACGCCGTCGGCGACCAGCCGGTTGACCTCCTGCCGCACGGTGCCGCGCGCCACCTGGAAGTGCTCGGCGAGGAACCGTTCCGACGGCATCAGCCGCCCGGGCCCGGCTTCGGTCGCGACGCTTTCCAGGATTTCGCGCAGCTGGTCGCCTTTCGGCCGCCCCGGCTGCAGCGCGTCCGGGAGGCGCAGATCGCTCGCGGGAACGTGTTTCGGACGGGGCATGACTTCAGTATGTCGCGCGGCGCCCACGGAGGTAACACCCGCCGCGGCTGAGACCAGGTCGGGGAGCGGCGGGGCAAAGCCGCGGCAAAGCCGCTTTTCCCCGGCTTGCCCCAGCCCGGTGGTCGTGAGTGGTAAGGCGAGTTAGAACTCGCCTTACCACTCACGACCACCGGGGCGGATCGGCCGGAACTGTCGGTCGTCGCCGGTAAGCTGGATACCGGGGGCCGGAGGCGTCGCTCAGCCTGGGGCGCGGGTCGGGCTGGGGCTCGGTCGGCCTGGGGCTTGGCCGCTCAGGCGGGCCAGGAACTGCGCCGCGGTCGGCCTGGGGCGCGGTTAGCCTGTGGCTCGGCCGCTCAGGCGGGCCAGGAACTGGGCCGCGACCGCCTCGCCCGTCACGTGGCCCACCGCGCGGTACAGCCCCTGCGACTCGCGGGCCGTTCCCTCCGCCAGCATCGAGCGGCCCGCCGCTGCCTGGACCGCCGCCAAGCCCAGCAGCGCCTCCGCTTCCACCACGCGGAAGCCGCCCGCGCGGGCCGCGTCGAGGGCCGTCCGGGCGTGCTCGCCCGCCTCGGTCGCCCGGCCGCCCGCCGCCAGGACCCTGGCCAGCGTTGCGGCCGCTTCCGCCAGCTGGCCGCGGAGGCCCGACTCCGCCGTCAGTGCCCTCGCCTCGCGCAGGACGCGCTCCGCCGCGCCGAGGTCGCCCCGGCCCTCCTCGGCCCGGCCCAGCGCGATCAGCGCCGCCGCCTCGACCTGGCGGTCGCCGTCGCGGCGGACGCACTCCAGGGCCGCTTCCGCGGTGGCCACCGCCGCCGCGTGGTCGCCGTGGGCGATCCGGAGGGCGCTCACCACGTTCAGCGTCGTCGCCTCGCCGAAGCTGGACCCCACCTCCCGGAACGCCTGCAACGCCTGGTCCAGCACCTCCCCGGCCTGCTCCAGCCGGCCCGTGGCGAGCAGGATCGAGCCGAGGTCGGCGAGGTTGGCCGCCTCCCAGAACGCCAGGTCCTCCTTGCGGGCCAGCGCGATCGCCTCGACCAGGCAGTCCTCCGCCTGCTCCAGCCGGCCCAGCTGGCGGTAGTGGCAGCTCAGCGAGTTCAGCGCCAGTGCTTCACCCGACCGGTTGGCCAGCTCGCGGAACAGCTGGATCGCGCGCCGGCTGTGCTCCACCGCCTCCGACAGCCGCCCGGTCCACTCCAGCATCGCGCCGAGGTTCGCGACCGCCGTCGCCTCGCACTGCCGCCAGCCGCACGCCCGGCTGGCCAGCACCGCCTTCTCCGAGTGCCGGATGCCTGCTTCGTGCTGGCCTTCGCGGAAGTACGCGCCGCCGATCGACAGCTGCACCAGCGCCTCGGCGGGCTGTGCGCCCTTGTCCTGCGCCGCGCGCAGCACGATCGGGGCCAGCTCCAGCCACTCCGCGCGGCGGCCGTGGTCGTGGAAGAACCGCCGCAACGCGTCGGCGAGGTACCAGGCGCCCGGGTACGGCCCGCGCGCCGCGGCCTGCCGCAGCGCCGCCGACAGGTTCGGCACCTCGACGTCCAGCCAGGCCACGGCCGAAGCGGCGTCGGCGAAGACGACCGGGCTCGGCGCCGACGGCGCGTCCTCGCGGGGGAGCGCCACGATCCGCGCGCCCAGCAGCGCCACCGCCGCGTCCGCGGCCGCGCAGTAACCGGTGAACAACCGCGCCCAGGCCTCCTCGCGCGCCGGTTCGTCCTCCTCGGCGCGGACGCACTGCTCGGCGTAGCGGCGGGCGAGGTCGTGGAACCGGTAGCGGCGGGGCGCGTGCGCCTCGAGCAGGTTCGCCGCGGTCAGCCCGCGCAGCCGGCGCGTCGCGTCCTCGGCCGGCGTGGCCAGCAGCGCCGCCGCGTCGACGGCCGTGAAGTCGGTGCCCGGCACCAGCGCGAGCAGCCGGAACGCCTGCCGCAGCCCGGGCGGCAGCGCCTGGTACGACACCGAAAACGCCTTGGCGACGGCGCTTTCGCCGTCCCCGTCGAAGCCGAGCTGGGCCAGTGGGTCGCCGCGCAGCTCGTCGACCAGCTCGCCGATGCTGGCGACGCCGGTGTTCGCCGCGGCGATCCGCAGGGCCAGCGGGTGGTGGCCGCAGAGGCGGGCCAGCTCGGCGGCCGCCTCCGGTTCGGCGGCCGTCCGGTCGCCGAGCAGGGCGGTCAGCAGCGCCCGGGAGTCCTCCTCGCGCAGCTGCGCCAGCCCCAGCGACCGCGCGCCGACGCGGGCGACGAGCTCGTCGAGCCGGTGCCTGCTGGTCACCAGCACCCGGCCCGACGACGGCAGCAGCGGCAGCACCTGCGCGGTGTCGCGGGCGTTGTCCAGCACGACCAGCGCCTGCCGGTCGGCCAGCAGCGACCGGTAGAGCTTGCTCTGGTCGTCGACCCCCGGCGGCACGTCCCGCAGGTCGACGCCGAGGGTGCGCAGCAGCTGCGCGAGCGCGGCGGCGGGGGTGAGCGGCTCGTCGTCGGCGTCGAAGCCGCGCAGGTTCACGTACAGCTGGCCGTCGGGGTAGCGCGTCCGCGCGGTGTGGGCCCAGTGCACGGCCAGCGCGGTCTTGCCGACGCCCGCGGTGCCGGTGATCACCCAGACGTCACCGGGTTCGTCGAGCGCGGCCAGCTCCGGCGCGCGGCCGGCGAACCCGCGGACGTCCAGCGGCAGCTCGGCGGGCCGCGGCGCGACCGGGGCGGCGGGCGGCGCCGGTTCGCCTTCGCCGCGCAGGATCCGCAGCCGCAGGTCCTGCAGCGCCTGGCCGGGTTCGATGCCCAGCTCGTCGACCAGCAGCTCGTGCGCCCGCGCATACGTCTCCAGGGCCTCCGGGGTCCGGCCGCAGCGGTGCAGCGCGAGCATCAGCGCGGCACGGAGGCGTTCGCGGAACGGGTGCTCGTCGACCAGCCGCCGCAGTTCCCCGACGACCTCGGCGTGCCGCCCCGACCCGAGCTCCTGCTCGTACAGCTCCTCCAGCACGACGAGCCGGCGTTCGGCCAGCGCCGGGCCTTCGTGCGCGGCCAGCTCGTCGCTCACCCCGCCGAGCGGGGTGCCCTCCCATAGCGCCAGCGCGGCCCGCAGGTGCGCGACGGCGTCCGGCCCGGACGTCGCCCTGGCCTTCGCGACCTCGTCCTCGAACACGTCGAGGTCGCGCTCGCCGGGGGCGACCTCGATCAGGTAGCCGGACGCGCGGCGCACGATCACGTCCCGGCCGAGCAGCTTCCGCAGTTCCGAGATGTGCACCTGGAGCCGCCCGCGCACGCTCGGCGGCGCGTCCGCGCCCCAGGTCAGGTCGATGAGGCGGTCTTCGGTGACGACCCGGTTCGGGGTGAGCAGCAGCGCGGCCAGCACGGACGTCTGCTTCCGGCCGCCGGGCGGGACCGGGCCGCTTTCGCCGGGAACGGTGATCGGCCCGAGCAGGCGGTAGCGCACATATACCCCCGGAAGGCGGACCGAAGCGGAACGGAAGTGCCGTGATCGACCCTAGCCGTGGACAGCTGGGAAGGGAGGCCACGGGGTGGACCGAGACGACGCGGAGCGCCTGTTGTTCGTGTGTTTCCCGGAGGGCGGCGAAGCGGCGGGCCGCTACCGGGCCTGGCGCGATCCCCGGATCGCGGTGCACGTCGTCGAGCTGCCCGGCCGGGGCGGCCGCCGGGAGGAGCACCCGTACCGGGACATGTGGCTGCTGGTGGAGTCACTGGCCGCGGAACTGGCCGGGGCACTGGCCCGCCCGCACGTGCTGTTCGGCGCGGGGCTCGGCGCGCTCGTCGCCTACCGGCTGGCCCAGCGGCGGGTGGCCGCGGGACTGGGGGTCCCGCGGGCACTCGTCGTGGCGCACCAGGCCCCGCCGGACCGAGCCGCGCACGCGGTGCCGGACCAGGCGGAGCCGGCCGACGTCAGCCTGCTGGTCAGCGACGGCCACGTGCCGGTGGCGCCACCGCTGCCGTGCCCGATCCGCGGGTTCGGCGAGCCGCAGGTGATGACGGGCTGGGGCGAGCACACCAGCGCGGGGTTCGTGCTCACCCCGGCCCGCGCCCAGGACAGCACGGCGCTGCTGCGCGACGCGGTGCTGCGGGCGGGTTACCTGATTTCGGCGCTGGCCGGGCCGCCGCCGAGGCTGACGGAGGCGTAGCGCGGCGCGGGTCCGCCGGGACGAGCACGCCGGCGCGGGGTGCGTGCTCGTCCCGGTTCGGGCGCTGTCCCGGGGGTTCCATCGCCGCGAGACCGGGCCGGGCGAACCCGCGCCGAAGATGCATAAGCACTGTTACGATCGGGTGCGTGATCCGGCCGTGCTGACCCGCGCCCTCGTCGACCTCGTTCCCCTTCGCACCTCTCCGGCGTTCCGGCGGCTCTGGGTGGGCCGCGCCTTCTCCGGCTTCGGGTCCCAGATGACCCTCGTCGCCGTGATGTTCCAGGTCTGGGACCAGACCCGGAGCACCGTGTGGACCGGGGCCGTCGGGCTGGCGCAGGCGCTTCCGCTCGTCGTGTTCGGGTTGTTCGCCGGCTCGCTCGTCGACCGCGCCGACCGGCGGAAGGTGGCGCTCGTCGCCACCGCCGGGCAGGCCGGCTGCTCGGTCTTGCTCGCCGTGCAGGGGTTTGCCGACCGCGTGCCGGTGGTCGTCGTGCTGGGGCTGGTGGCCGGGCAGTCCTGTTTCGTCGCACTCGGCGGCCCGGCGGCGCGCACCTTCGTCCCGCGGCTGCTGCCGCCGGAACAACTGGCCGCCGGGCTCGCGCTGAACCGGATCGCCTTCCAGGGCGCGATGCTGCTCGGCCCGGCGCTCGGCGGGCTCTTCCTCGGGCTCTTCGGCGTCGGCGGCTGCTACGTCGTCGACGCGCTCACCTTCGGCATGGCCTTCTACGGCCTCTTCGGGCTGCCCGAGATGCGGCCCGGCGGCGAACCAGCGCGGCCCGGCGTGGGCGGGGTGCTCGACGGCCTCGCCTTCCTCGTGCGGACGCCCGTCGTGCGGGGTGCGCTGCTCACCGACCTGGCCGCCACCGTCCTGTCCATGCCGATCAGCCTCTTCCCGCTGGTCAACGCCGAACGCTTCGGCGGCGACCCGCGCACCCTCGGCCTGTTCCTCTCCGCCGTCGCGGCCGGCGGGGTCGCGGCGTCGGTGCTCTCCGGCACCTTCACGCGGCGGGCGCGGCCGGGCCGGGTGATGCTCGCGGGGGCGGCCGCCTGGGGCGTCGCGCTCGCCGGGTTCGGCCTGGCGCCCGGCGCGTGGCCCGCACTGGCCTGCCTCGTCGTCGCGGGCGCCGCCGACACGGTCTCGGTGGTCTCGCGCGGTGCGCTCGTCCAGCTGGCCACCCCGGACGCGCTGCTGGGCCGGGTCGCCGCGGCCGAGCAGATCGTCGGCCAGGCCGGTCCGGACGTCGGCAACCTGCGCGGCGGGCTCGTCGCCGGCGCGACCTCCGGGACGTTCGCGCTGGTCAGCGGCGGGGTGCTGTGCCTCGTGGCGGTCATGGCGGTCGGTGCGGCCACTCCCGGCCTGCGCCGCTTCGTGCCGCCTGCTAACTGATTTCCGGTGCGCTGGCGGGGGGTGTTCCGCGCCGAATTCGCCGACGACCCGGCGGCGGCCGCGAAAATCGCGTCCCGGCCCCCGAAGCACGCCGGCTGGTCCGATCGGCCGCTGCCGGATTGACCCGTCCGGACCTGTCGGACAACCCGCCGCGAGCAGGGCGTCCGTCGCCGGAAGGTGTCCGGCCGCAGGGTTCGGTTCCCCATTCTCGATCAATTCCGGCAAGTGTCCATGAATTGTCCAAGAATCGGAATTCCGCTCGATTTCTTCGGAAACCTATCGGATCGTCGAGGTTGTGTGGACTTTCTCGTGCCGGTGGTCGAGACCCTGTTTTCCGCCGCTTTTCGGTGTCCTCGTACCCGTCGAGCCTGGCTGCGACGGGTGTCACCTGCGGTGGCGAGATCACGAAACCTTCCTGCTCAACGTGGGTTTGTTCCCCTCGGGCGGACTGACGCTGTCAGTAGGTAACCCGATCGCCCTCTTGTCACTCTTTCGCGTGAACGTGACGTGACATATTTCTCGGCAACGCAATTGCGGCCCGGGAAATCGTCATCTACAGTCCGGCTGATCCCGGCCGAACGAGCCGTATTCCGTGATCCGCAGAATCATCCCCGAGGAGTGGCATGCCCCAACGCCCCTCGACGCGCCGGCTCGCCGTGCTCGCCCTGATCGCCGTCCTGGTGACCGGGTGCAGCCAGCTCAAGGGCTCCACCGCCGCCGGTGCCGTCGAAAAGCCGTCGATCCGGGTCGCGATCCTCACCACCGTCGACCTCGCCACCCTGTGGCTGGCGCAGGAGGGCGGGTACTTCAAGGCCGAGGGCCTCGAGGTGCAGACCGACGTCGGCGCCAGCGGCCAGGAAACGCTGCAGCGCATGGTGAGCGGCCAGGACGACCTCGCGCTGTCCACCTACCCGCTGTTCTTCCTGGCCAAGAACAGCGGAACCGCGGACATCAAGCTGGTGGCCGACGGCACGTCGGCGAGCCCGCGCAGCAACGAGGTCGTCACCGTGCCGAACTCGCCGGTCAAGACCGTGAACGACCTCGTCGGCAAGCGCATCGCCATCAGCTCGAAGAACGCGGCTTCGGACGTGCTGACCCGGTCGGTGATGCACGACCACGGCATCGACGCGAGCAAGGTGCAGTGGGTCCCGATGCCGCTGCCGGAGATGGGTGCCGCGCTGGCCCAGGGCCGGGTCGACGCGGCCTACCAGCCCGAACCGTTCCTCACCCAGGCCGCCAAGACCGCCGGCGCGTACCCGGTGGTCGACGCGGCCAGCGGCAGCACCCAGGCGTTCCCCCTCACCGGCTACGGCGCCACTGCCAAGTGGGTCCAGGATCACCCGAAGACGGTGCAGGCGTTCCAGCGCGCGATGGTCAACGCCACGCGCGCCGCGGTGGACCGGTCCCGGATCGAGCCGCTCGTCGTCCGCAACGCCAAGGTCGACCAGGACATCGCCAGCCTGATGGTGATGCCGGCCTTCGGGTCCACTCTGGACGCCCGCCGCATCCAGCGGGTCCCGGACCTGCTGCAGCAGCTGGGCGTGGTGCAGACGAAGATCGACGCCTCCTCGATGATCGCCCCGCAGGCCGGCACCGGCTGAGCCGGGACGGGCCGCGAAGGGCGGGTGCGCGAGTTCGCGCACCCGCCCTTTTCGTTGTGCCACCGGGAAGTTTTCCCGGTAGCCGGCCATCGTGAAATTTTCGGACCGCCGGTGGCGAGTCCGGTTTCGGCGCTTCGCACCTTGACACGACCGCCGTCGCACCCCAGTCTCTTCATACCGACCGCGCGGTACGTCGGTGTCCACATGGTGAGAGGGTCGACGATGACGCTTCCCGGCGAGGACCTCCTCGTGGCCGACGGCCTGACCGTGCGCTTCGGCGGTCTCACCGCCCTGCACGACGTCCGGCTGAGCGTCGGCGCGGGCACCGTCGTCGGGGTCATCGGGCCCAACGGCGCGGGCAAGACGACGCTGTTCAACGTCATCTGCGGCTTCGTCCGGCCGCAGGCGGGGCGCGTGCTCTGGCGCGGGCAGCCACTCGTCCGGCACCGGCCGGAGCACCTCGCCCGGCTCGGGATCGTCCGGACGCTCCAGGGCCTCGGCCTGTTCCCGGGGCTGACCGTGCTGGAGAACGTGCTGGCGGGCGCGAGCCGCCACGCCCGGACCGGCGTGCTCCCGGCCCTCGCCGGCGCCGGCCGCGCTGCCCGCGACGAAGCCGGCCTCGCCGAACGGGCCCGCGCGGTCCTCGGCGAGCTCGGCATCGCCGACCTCGCCGGCCGCTTGCCCGGCGTCCTGCCCTACGGCGTGCGCAAACGCGTCGCACTCGCCAGGGCGCTGGTGGCCGAACCGGACCTGCTGCTGCTCGACGAACCGGCGAGCGGGCTCTCGGCCGCCGAGCTCCACGAGCTCTCGACGTTGATCCTCTCGCTGCGCCGGCAGATGGCGGTGGTGCTCGTCGAGCACCACATGGACCTGGTGATGGAGGTCTGCGACCGGGTGGTGGTGCTGAACTTCGGCGAGGTGATCGCGGCCGGCACCCCGGCGGAGATCCAGGCCGATCCCCGCGTGACCGAGGCGTACCTCGGCGACCCCGCCGAGGAGGCGCCCGGTGCTTGAGATCGAAGACCTTTCCGTGGCCTACGGCGCCGTCCGGGCCCTCGACGGCGTCGGCGTCACCGTCGAGCGCGGCGGGATCACCGCCGTGCTCGGGGCGAACGGCGCCGGTAAGACCACGCTGCTGCGGACCATCAGCGGCCTGCAGCCCGCCCGCGGCGGCCGGATCACCTGGGACGGCCGGGAACTCACCGGCCTGCCGCCGGACCGCATCGCGCGCGGCGGGGTCGCGCACGTGCCCGAAGGCGGCGGGGTGATCACCGAGCTGACCGTCGACGAGAACCTCCGGCTGGGCGCGCTGTGGCGGCGTGACCGCGCCGACCGCGCCGCCGCGCGCAAGGAGGTGTACGAGCTCTTCCCTGCCCTGGACGAACGTGCGGCGAAACCCGCCTCGACGCTGTCGGGCGGAGAACGGCAGATGCTCGCCATCGGCCGTGCCCTGATGAGCCGGCCCGGGCTGCTGCTGCTCGACGAACCCTCGCTCGGGCTCGCGCCGCTGATCACCGCCCGGATCATGGGGATCCTGCGTGACCTGCGCGCGGCCACCGGGCTCACCGTCGTGCTCGTCGAGCAGAACGCGCACAGCGCGCTGTCGATCGCCGACCGGGGGTACGTCCTCGCGCTCGGCCGGGTGGTGGCCGTCGACACCGCGGCGGAACTGCTGGCCGACGACGGCCTCCGCCACGCCTACCTCGGGTTCTGACCGTCCACAATGGAGGTGACCGGTCCGGTATGCAGGACTTCTTCGACCTGACCCTCGGCGGGATCTCGGCCGGCGCGGTGTACGCGGCGCTCGGGCTCGCCCTGGTCATCATCTACCGGGCCACCCGGGTGGTGAACTTCGCGCAGCCCGCCCTCGCCCTGATCTCGACCTACCTCGCGTACTCGGTGACGAAGGCGACGGGCAGCTACTGGCTCGGGTTCGCCGTCGCGATCGTCGCCGGGACCGTGCTGGGCGTCGCCACCGAACGGCTGCTCATCCGGCCGCTGCGGCACCGCTCCGAGCTGAGCTCGATCATCGTCACGCTCGGGCTTCTGCTGGTGCTGCAGGCGGTCGCGGGCATGATCTGGTCCAACGAACCGCTGGCGTTCCCGTACGCCTTCGACTTCCGCGGCCGGTTCTCCGCCAACGACCTGTTCGTCGTCCTGGTCGTGCTCGCGATCGCCGCCCTCGTGCTGGTGCTGTTCAAGTACACGCCGCTGGGCCTGCGGATGCGCGCGGCCGCGTTCGCCCCCGAGGTGGCGCGCACGCTCGGCGTGCGGGTCGGGCTGATGCTCACCGCCGGCTGGGGCCTGGCCGCGGGCGTCGGCTCGCTGGCCGGGCTGCTCGCCACGCCGCCGTTCCTCTTCCCGAACGTGCTGGACGGCGTCTTCGTCTACGCGCTCACCGCGGCGGTGCTCGGCGGCCTCGACAACCCGATGGGCACCATCGCCGGCGGGTTCGTTCTCGGCGTCGGACTGTCCTATGTGTCCGGCTACTTCGGACCGGAGATGGTGACGATCGCCGCGCTGGCCATCCTGGTGGTCGTGCTGACCCTGCGGCCCAGCGGGTTGTTCGGCCGGGCCAAGGTGAGGCGGGTATGACCGTGCGCACCAGGACCCCGGACGTCCGAGCGAAGCCGGTGGAGAAACGCCGCGTGCTGCCGCCGCTGCTCGTCCACGCGCTGGCCGCACTGGCGGCGCTCGCGGTGGTCGTGCTGCTGACCCTGGTCACCGACGAGTTCACCAACCTGCGGATCGCGACCATCGGCTACTACCTGGTCGCGGTGGCCGGGCTGACCCTGCTGACCGGCCTCACCGGCCAGGTTTCCCTGGGCCACGGCGCCTTCATGTTCATCGGCGCCTACACGGTCGCGCTGCTGGTGAAGCACGTGCCGTCGTTCCCGCTGTGGGCCGACCTGCTGCTGGCCTCGGCCGCCGGCGGGCTCGCCGGGCTGCTGGCGGGCGCCGCCGCGGCCCGGCTGCGCGGCCCGTACCTCGCCGGGGCGACCCTGGCGCTGGCCGTCGGGCTGCCCGCGCTGACCCGCAAGTTCCCCGATTTTCTCGGCGGCAGCAACGGGTTGAGCTTCACCGTCCACAGCAGACCGGCCGGAATCGGCGTGCCGGAGCTGCGCTGGCAGACCTGGATCGTCTGGCTCAGCGTGCTGCTGGCCCTGGTGCTGGTGGTGAACATCGCTCGCGGCCGGCTCGGGCGGGACTTCCGCGCGGTCCGCGACGACGAGGTCGCCGCCGCGCTGAGCGGGATCGCCGTCGGCCGCACCAAGATCCTCGCGTTCCTGGTCAGTGCGGTCTGCGGCGGCCTCGCCGGCGGCCTGCAGGCGTTCCTGCTCGGCACCGCCGCACCGGGCTCGTTCACGCCCGCGCTGTCGCTCAGCCTGCTGGCGGCGGTGGTGCTGGGCGGGCTCGGGTCACTCTGGGGCGCGCTGTGGGGCGCGGTCGCGCTCGTGTACTTCCAGGCGTGGTCCGAGGACCTCGCCGACGTGCTGCACCTGAACACCGACGTGGCCAACAACCTCCCGCTCGCGGTGTACGGCGTGATCCTCATCGTCGTCGTGCTCGCCTTCCCGCGTGGCATCCAGGGCGGTTTCCGGTGGCTGCGCGGGCTTCTCCGCCGATCCGCCGAGTGAGAAGGAGAACCATGAGAAAGACCAGTATCGGCGCGGTTTTCGCCGCCGCCGCCCTGACGCTCAGCGCGTGCGGGGGCGCGGGGGAGAGCGACGGCGGCGGGCAGCAGGCCGCCGACTCGGCCGTCGGCGTCACGAAGGACACCGTCGTCATCGGCACCCACCAGCCGCTCACCGGCCCGGCCGCGCCGGGCTACAGCAAGATCTCCGTCGGCGCCCGCGCGGTGTACCAGGCGATCAACGACGGCGGCGGGATCAACGGGCGCAAGATCGACTACAAGGTGGAGGACGACGGCTACAACCCGACGAAGACCGTCGAGGTCGTGAAGAAACTCGTGCTGCAGGACAAGGTGTTCGCGATCGTCGGCGGCCTCGGCACGCCGACGCACTCGAAGGTCGTCGACTACCTGAACTCCGAAGGCGTCCCGGACCTGCTCGTGTCGTCCGGCGCGCTCGCCTGGGACAACCCGCAGAAGGACCCGATGACCTTCGGGTACCAGGTGGACTACACGCGCGAAGGCAAGATCCAGGGCAAGTACGTCAAGGAGAACCTCGCGGGCAAGAAGGTCGGGTACTTCACGCAGAACGACGACGTCGGCCGCGACACCCAGGCCGGGCTCGACCAGTTCGTCAAGGACCAGACCGTCGTCCGGCAGGGCTACGACAGCGCCAACACCGACGTCACGCCCCAGCTGTCCGCGCTGAAGGGTGCCGGCGCGGAGGTCGTCGTCTGCGCCTGCATCCCGGCGTTCACCGCGCTGGCCATCCTGGCCGCGGCGAAGATCGGCTACCACCCGCAGTTCGTGGTCAGCAGCATCGGCGCGGACCCGGCGACGCTTTCGGGGCTGCTGCAGGACTTCGCCAAGCGCGGCGGCGCGAGCGTGTCGAGCGGGCAGCTGCTGGCCGGCCTGATCGGCACCGGCTACCTGCCGGACGTGGCCCAGACGTCGGACCCGTGGGTGGCCTACTTCAAGGGCATCCACGACAAGTACATCGCGAAGGAGCCGTTCACCAACACCGTCCTCTTCGGCATGGTGCAGGCCTACACGTTCGGGCAGGCGCTCAAGGCGGCCGGACCGGACCCGACGCGGCAGAAGGTCGTCGACGCGATGAGCTCCGGCGCGCTGAAGGGACCGGGCCTGACGCCGTTCGGCTTCTCGAAGGAGTCGCACTCCGGCTACACCGGCGCGTACGTGTTCAAGATCAATCCGGACACCACGACGACGGTGATCCAGCCACCGGCCGTCACCGACCGCGGCACCGGCGCGATCACGCCGTACACCGGCGAGCGGGCGACCCCGGAGCAGGTGAACCTGGTGCGCAAGTGAGGGCGGGGCCGGGCTGTTCCGCGGCCCGGCCCACCCGCCGGCCTCCGCTCGCCCCGCCCGCACTGCCGCGAATGACTCATTCGGGACGTCCGACGTCCCGAATGAGTCATTCGCGACCTTGGGGGGAGCGCGTCGGCACGGGCACCGTCGAACCTTCGCCGGGTCCCCGCTCGCTTAGGGTGGCGCCATGACGGTCAGGGAGAAGGTGGTGCGGGCGGCGGTGCGCCTGTTCGCCGAGAAGGGCTTCGAGGCGACGACGGTCCGGGAGATCGTCGAGGCCGCCGGCGTCACCAAGGGCGGCCTCTACCACTACTTCGAGTCCAAGGACGACCTGCTGTTCGAGATCTACGCCGCCATGCTGCGGATGCAGACGCGGCGGATGGTGACGATCGCCGAGTCGGACCTGCCGCTGCCGGAGCGGCTGCACGCGATCGTCGCCGACGTCGTCGTCACGAGCATCGCCGACCTCGACGCGGCGACGGTGTTCTTCCAGTCGTTCCCGCTGCTGGAAAAGTCCAAGCAGGTCCAGGTGCGGGCCGAGCGGCGCACCTACCACGAGCGGGTGCGTGACCTGGTCGCCGAGGGCCAGCGGACCGGTGTCTTCCGCGCCGACGTCCCGGCCGACCTGGTGATCAACTACCACTTCGGCGCCATCCACCGGCTGGGCATGTGGTACCACGCCGACGGCGAGCTGTCGGGGGAGCAGGTGGGCGAGCACTTCGCGAACCTGATGCTGCGCAGCCTCCGTCCTTAGTGGACGATCTATCGTGGTGGCATGCACACCGTGGCCGTCCTCGCGCTGGACCGGGTCGTCCCGTTCGACCTGGCGACGCCCATCGAAGTCTTCTCGCGCACCCGCCTCCCGGACGGCGCCCCGGCGTACGAGGTCCGGATCTGCGGCCCGGCGCCCGAGGTGGACGCGGGGATGTTCACGCTGCGGCCGCCGTGGGGCCTGGCCGGGCTCGCCGACGCGGACACGATCATGGTGCCGGGCCGCTCGTCGAACCCGCCGGTGCCGCCCGAGGTGCTGGCCGCGTTGCGCACGGCCGCGGCGCGGGGCGCGCGGATCGCGTCGATCTGCTCGGGCGCGTTCGTCCTGGCGGCCACCGGGCTGCTGGACGGCCTGCGCGCGACGACCCACTGGGCCGCGGCCGCCGAGCTGGCCCGCCTGCACCCGGCGGTGGAGGTGGACCCGGACGTGCTGTACGTCGACAACGGCCGGTTGCTCAGTTCGGCGGGCGCGGCGGCCGGCCTCGACCTGTGCCTCCACCTGATCCGCCGCGACCACGGCTCGGCCGTGGCGGCCGACGCGGCCCGCCTGTCGGTGATGCCGCTGGAGCGCGAAGGCGGTCAGGCGCAGTTCATCGTCCAGGACCCGCCGCCGGTGCCGCGCGGATCGGAGCTGGAACCGGTGCTGGAGTGGCTGGAGCGCAACTCCGCGGACGAGCTGACGCTGCCGGCCATCGCGGCGCGGGTGGGGATGAGCACGCGGACGCTGAACCGCCGGTTCCGCGAGCAGACGGGCACCACCCCGCTGCAGTGGCTGCTGCGGGCCAGGGTCCGGCGGGCGCAGCACCTGCTGGAGGCCACGGACGAGCCGGTGGACCGGATCGCGGGGCAGGTCGGCTTCGGGTCGCCGACGGCGTTCCGGGAACGGTTCAAGCGGGTGGTCGGGACGAGCCCGCAGGCCTACCGGGCGGGGTTCCGGGGCGCCGCGGCGTCGTGACGGGGGGAGGAGCTGGGACGCGGCTCGTGGCGGGTCGCCGGGCGGCCGTAAACCGGTCGCCGCGGGGAGGTCCCGGTCGGTAGGGTCGGCCGCGTGTCGAGCCCCGAAGCGTCCAGGGCCGGGCTGCCGGTCATCCGCGCAGTCCGGTAATCGCCGTTCTTCCCGGGTGACCACGAAATCGTCCGCCGATCTCGTGCTCCCTGGAGTTTCGTGTGCCCCTGTACTTCCTCGCCCTGGCCGTGTTCGCCATGGGTACGTCCGAATTCATGCTCGCCGGGCTGGTGCCCGGCATCGCCGCCGCGCTCGGGGTTTCCCTCGCGCAGGCGGGCTTCCTGACTTCCGCCTTCGCCCTCGGCATGGTCGCCGGGGCGCCGCTGATGGCCGCGCTCGCGCGGCCGTGGCGGCGCCGCTCCGCGCTGCTGGGCTTCCTCGCCGTCTTCGTCGCCGCGCACGTCGGTGGGGCGCTGACGACGTCGTTCGCCGTCCTGGTCGGCACCCGGCTGGTGGCCGCCGTGGCCAACGCCGGGTTCCTCGCCGTCGCCCTGACCGCTGCCGCCGCGCTCGTCCCGCCCGGGCGGCAGGGCCGGGCGCTCGCCGTCCTGCTGGGCGGCACCACCGTGGCGTGCGTTGCCGGTGTTCCCGGTGGTGCCGTGCTGGCCGCCGCGTTCGGGTGGCGTGCCGCGTTCTGGGCGGTCGTCCTCCTGGGCCTGCCCGCCGTCGCCGGGGTGTGGCGGGTGCCCGACACCCCGGCCGGCACGAAACCCGCCGGGCTGCGTGCCGAACTGGCCGAACTCCGCCCGCTCGCCGGGGTGCTGCTGCTCGCCGCGCTGGTCAACGCGGCCACTTTCGGTGTCTTCACCTACCTCGCGCCGCTCGCCGCCGGGCTCGCGCCCGTGGCGGTGGTCCTCGGCGCGTTCGGCGTGGGCTGCTTCGCCGGGGTGACCGCCGCGGGCCGGCTCGCGGACCGGTGGCCCGGCCGGGTCGTGGCGCTCGGTGGGGTGCTGCTGCTCGCCGGCTGGGTCACGCTGGCCCTCGTCCCCGCGGCGCTGCCCGTCCTCGCCTTCACGCAGGGCGCGTTGTCGTTCGCGGTCGGCGGCACGGTGATCACGCGGATCCTGCACCTGGCCACCGGTGCCCCGACGATGGCCGGCTCCTACGCGACCGCGGCGCTCAACGCCGGCGCCACGGCCGGCCCCCTCCTCGCCGGTGCCCTGTTCGGGATCCTCAGCCCGTTCTGGACCGCCGCCGGGCTGGTCGCCGCGGCCCTCGCGGTCTTCAGGCGCGCCGGCGCCGGACGTAGTGGGTGATCAGCAGGCCGATCGTCACCACGGCGATCGCGCCGGCCACCATCCGGGGCACCAAACCCAGGCCCACCAAGGGACCGGCCGCGTTGACCGCTCCGCTGACCACCAGCACCAGCCACAGCAGGACCGGGCTCGAAGAACGCGTCGAAACGTTGTCGTTGTTCATGTCCTGAACGCTAGGCAGCCGACGGCCCGCCGGAAATGCCGTGCGCACCCGGATGCGGGGTAGTGCCTGCGCTACCCCGCATCCCGGCCCAGGTAGGCCAGCACCGCCAGCACCCGGCGGTGTCCCGCGCCTTCGTCCGAGGGCAGCCCGAGCTTCGCGAAGATGTTGCGGATGTGCTTGAGCACCGCGCCGTCGCTGACCACCAGGAGCTCGGCGATCGTGCTGTTGTTGTAGCCCTCCGCCATCAGCGCCAGCACCTCGCGCTCGCGGGCGGTCAGCGCCGCCAGGGGGTCCGCGGTGCGGCGGCGGGCCATCAGCTGGCCGATCACCTCCGGGTCCATCGCCGTGCCGCCCTTCGCGACCCGCTGGAGCGCGTCCAGGAACCGCTCGACCTTGCCCACGCGCTCCTTGAGCAGGTAACCGACGCCGCCGACGCCGTCGGCGAGCAGCTCGACCGCGTAACTCGTCTCCACGTGCGCCGACAGCACCAGCACCGGCAGCGCCGGGTGGATCTCGCGGGCGCGCACGGCCGCGCGCAGGCCCTCGTCGCGGTGGGTCGGCGGCATGCGCACGTCCATCACCACCGCGTCCGGGCGGTCCTGCTCGACGAACGCCAGGAAGTCCTCGGCGTTGTCGACCGCCGCCACCACCTCGATGCCCGCCGTCTTCAGCAGCAGCGCGAGGCCCTCGCGCAACAGCGCGTCGTCCTCCGCGATCACGACCCGCATGGCAGCTCCACTCGCAGCACGGTCGGCCCACCGTGTGGGCTGGTCAGGGTCAGGGTTCCGTCGAAGGCTTCGGCGCGGCGGCGGATGCCGGCCAGCCCGCTGCCGCGGGACTCGTCCGCGCCGCCGCGGCCGTCGTCGCGGATCTCCAGGCACAGCAGCGACGCCGTGCCGCCGAGCACGACGTCCACTTGGGACGCGTCGGCGTGCTTGGTCACGTTCGCCAGCACCTCGGCGACGACGAAGTACGCGGCGGCCTCGACCGCGGCCGGCCGGCCCGTCTCGTACGCGACGTCGACGGCGACCGGCACCGGGCTGCGCTCGGCGAGCGCGCGCACCGCCCCGGCCAGGCCGCGTTCGCTCAGCAGCGGCGGGTAGATGCTCCGGACGACCGTGCGCAGCTCGGCCAGCGCGTCGGTCGCGGTGTCCTGCGCCTTGACCAGCAGGTCACGCGCGGTGACCGGGTCGCGGTCGTACAGCTGACCGGCGATGCCCAGCTGCAGCACGACCGCCGCGATCCGCGCCTGCGTGCCGTCGTGCAGGTCACGCTCGATGCGGCGCAGCTCGGCCCCGTGCGCCTCGAGCGCCGCCGCCCGGGTCGCGGTCAGCTCGGCGACCCGGTCCGCCAGCACGACGCCGGGAGCGGGCGCGAGCAGCTTCCGCGCGGTGCGGGCCTGCCACCGGGCGACGCGCGGCAGCTGCAGCGTCGCCGCGACCATGGCGGCGGCCACCAGCAGGTCCAGCCCGGCCTTCGGCCAGGAGTCGACGACGATCCCCACCGAGCCTTCGATCCCGCCGGGCACCAGCGGCCAGACGAAGCTCGTGATGACCTGCTGCACCGCGCCCAGCGGCAGGCCGAACGCCAGCGCGCCGATGACCATCCCGGTCGCCGCGTGCAGCAGCAGCCACGCGAGGTCGCGGCGGGTGGCGGGGTCCCGGAGCGGGGAGCCGTCGCGGTACGGCTCGGGGATCGGCTCGCCGAGCTTGCGCGCGGCCCGGCGGCGGTCGAGCCCGACGGGCAGGCGCGAAAGCCGGATCATCGGGGTCAGCGACGGGATGCCGATGCCGAACGGGCACAGCAGCAGCACGGCGAACAGCCCGACGAGGGCGAACATCGAGAGCATCGACGTGCCGGCGCCGATCACCAGGTAGCGAACGGCCGACCAGCACTCACGCAGGCGGGTCGTCACCCGGGCAGTGTCCCACCCCACCACCGTGGTGGTGCTGGCGCTACCCCCGATCCACCTCTCCACGGGATCGAACCCGCGGCTTCGCGCTTCTAGTTTTCCTTGGGACGCAAGAGACAGTCTTAAGGGGACAGAGATGACCACAGCGAGCGCGTACGCGCTGGAGCTGACCGGGGTGCGGAAGGTGTACGGCTCCGGCGACGGCGCGGTCACCGCGCTGGACGGGGTGTCGGCCGGGGTGGCGCGGGGGACGTTCACCGCCGTGATGGGCCCGTCCGGCTCGGGCAAGAGCACCTTCCTGCACTGCGCGGCCGGCCTCGACCGGCCGACGTCGGGGCGGGTGCTGCTGGGCGGCACCGAGATCGGCCGGCTGAAGGAAGGCGAGCTGACCCGGCTGCGGCGCACCCGCATCGGGTTCGTCTTCCAGGCCTACAACCTGCTGCCGTCGCTGAACGTGCTGCAGAACATCACGCTGCCGCTGCGGCTCGCCGGGCAGAAGCCGGACCCGCACTGGCTGCGGGAGGTCGTCGACGGCGTGGGGATCGCGAACCGGCTGGAGCACCGCCCGGCGGAGCTGTCCGGCGGGCAGCAGCAGCGCGTCGCGATCGCGCGGGCGCTCGTCACCCGGCCCGAGGTGGTGCTCGCGGACGAGCCGACCGGCGCCCTCGACACCCGCACCGGACGGCAGGTGCTGGACCTGCTCCGCGCCGTCGTCGAGGGCATGGGGCAGACCGTCCTGATGGTCACCCACGACCCGGTCGCCGCCTCGGCCGCGCACGGCGTGCTCTTCCTGGCCGACGGCAAGCTGGCCGGTCACCTCGCGCACCCCACCCCCGAGCGGGTGGCGGAGCGGATGACGCACCTCGGGGAGTGGTGAGCGATGCTGACCCTCGCCTGGCAGACGATCCGCAGCCGGCTCGGCGGTTTCGCCGGCGCCTTCCTCGCCGTCCTGTGCGGCACCGCGCTCATGGCGGCCTGCGGCATCCTCATGGAGTCCGGCCTGCGCGCCGGCGTCCCCACCGAGCGGTACGCCGCCGCGGCCGTCGTCGTCGGTGGCACCCAGTCGGTGCGCCCGCCCGGCGCCGACGCCCTGTCTTCCGAGCAGGTCGGCGAGCAGCCGTCGGTGCCGGCGGCGCTGGCCGGCCGGATCGCCGCGGTGCCCGGCGTCCGCGCCGCGGTCGCGGAACAGAGCTTCCCGGCGCAGGTCGTCACCCGCGACGGGCAGGTGCTCGGCGGGCGGGAGTCGCTGGGCCACAACTGGGACGCGGCGGTGCTGGCGCCGTTCACCCTGCGCGGCGGCGACGCGCCCGCGGCCGGCGGCGACGTCGTGCTGGACGCCGACCTGGCGCGCCGGGCCGGCGTCGGCATCGGCGGGCAGGTGCGGATCATGACCCGGTCGGTGCCGGAGACGTTCAAGGTCACCGGCGTCGTCGACGGCACCTCGCGCCAGTCCTCGATGTTCTTCACCCCGGAACGGGCCGCCGAGCTGGCCGGACGGCCCGGGCAGGTGCACGCCGTCGGCGTCCTCGCCGACCCGGGCGTCGCGCCGGAGGCCCTCGCCGGCCGGGTGCGCGCCGTCGTGGCCGGCGCCGAGGTGACCACGGGCATCGAGCGCAGCAGCATCGAGTTCCTCGACGTCAGCCAGACGCGGGTGCTGCTGCTGGCGATCGCCGGGTCGTTCGGCGGGTTCGCGCTGCTCGTCGCGGTGTTCGTGGTGGCGAGCACGCTGGCGCTGACCATCAACCAGCGCCGCCGGGAGTTCGCGCTGCTGCGGGCGGTCGCGGCCACCCCGAAGCAGATCCGCAAGCTCATCGGCACCGAGACGACGCTGGTCGCGCTCGTCGCCGGGGTGCTGGGCAGCGTGCTGGGCCTGGCGGTCGCCTCCGGCCTGCGTGACGCCTTCGCCGCGATCGGCGTGATCCCGGCCGACTTCGGGCTGGCGATCAGCCCGCTCCCGCTGCTGGCCGCGGTCCTGCTCGGCCTGGGCGCGGCCCGGCTGGCCGCCTGGGCGGCGTCGCGGCGGCCGTCGTCGATCCGGCCCGTCGAGGCGCTGGGCGAGGCCGCGGTTGAACGGCGCGAGCTCGGCCGGGTCCGGGTGCTCACCGGCTGGGGTCTGGTGGCGGCCGGCTTCGGCGGCGCGCTCGTCCCGCTGTTCCTGCACGGTGATATCGCCGCCGCGATCTCGACGATGGCCACCCTGGTGATCGTCATCGGGCTGGCCGTGGTCGGTCCGCAGGTCACCGGGCTGGTGGTGCGGTTCCTCGGCCCGGTGCTGGCCCGGCTCTTCCGGATCAGCGGGTACCTGGCGGGGGCGAACGCCCAGGCCAACGCCCGGCGCGTCGCGGCGGCGATGACCCCGCTGATGCTGGCGGTGGCGTTCGCACTCGCCACGTTCTACGGGCCGACGGCCAGCACCGCGGCGGCGCAGCAGGAAACGGCCCGGTCGACGACGGCCGACTACGTGCTGACCGCGCCGGGTGGGGTTTCGCCGGAGGTGGCCGAGGCGGCCGGGCGGGTGCCGGGGGTTGCCGCGGCGACGCCGGTGGTTCGCACGTCCGTCGTCACGGCTACGCCGGTGGGGGACAGCGTGGAAGTGCAGCGGACGCCTGCGCAGGGCTTGGCCGGCGACCGGGCGGGGGCCGCCCTCGAGCTGGGTGTCGATGCCGGGCGGCTGACCGACCTCACCGGGGAGACCGTGGCGCTCAGCCGGTCCGAGGCGGACTGGCTGGACAAGAAGATCGGTGATGAGGTGTCGTTCTACTTCGGGGACGGTGTGCCGGCGAAACTGCGGCTGGTGGCTACCTACACGCACGATTTGGCGTTCGGTGACTTCGTGCTGCCGGTTGCGCTGGCTCGGGAGCACGTCGGTGGGCGGCTGGATGATTCGGTGCTGGTCCGGCGGCAGCCCGGGGTGGACGCCGGTTCGGTGGCTTCGGCGCTGAGTGCGCTGCCTTACCCGGGGGTGGTGGTGGCTCCGGCGTCCGTTCTGGCCGCTCCGGAAGGTGGTGATCGGCAGGCTCAGTTCTACCTCAACCTTGTCGCGGCTGGGGTTATCGTGGGGTACCTTGCGATTTCGGTGGCCAATACGCTGGTGCTGACCACTGCGCAGCGGGGGCGGGAGTTCGCGCTGCTGCGGTTGATGGGGATGAACCGGCGTCAGGTTACCCGGATGATGCGGCTGGAGGCTGTTGCCACCGTGGGGATTGCGGTTGTTCTCGGGACGCTGGTGGCTGTGGTTCCGTTGGCCCTGTTGAACTTTGCGCTGCGGGGGAATCCGCTTCCAGCCGGTGGGGCGTCTGTCTACTTCGGAATCATCGGGGGTGCGGCGGTGCTCGGGATGGTGGCCATCGGGGTGGCTACCTCGGTGGCGCTGCGGGCGCGGCCGATCGACGCCATAGGTGTACGCGAATAGAACCCGGGTTCCCCAACCCCGAACCGTCCGTGTTCGGGCGTGGTCGTGAGTGGTAAGGGGAGTTCTAACTCGCCTTACCACTCACGACCGGCTTCCGGGGGCGGGTTGCGGGGACGGGCGCGGGAAAGTTTCACGGGTCGAAACTTTCCGAAAGTGATTGCCCCACCGGTGGGGGCGCTCGCATGCTTTTTCCCATCCTGGCTTGCCTGCCAGCCTCGACGAGGAGGACGCATGCTCACCAAGAAACGCGGCCGCAGCGGGATGTTCTTCCGCGGTGCCGTCCTTGCGCTGGTCGCCGCATTGCTGCCCGGTACCGCCTGGGCCGACACGGTCGTCACCACCAACCAGACCGGCTACAACAACGGGTACTACTACTCGTTCTGGAGCGCCGGGGGTGGCTCGGTCTCCATGACGCTCGGGTCCGGTGGGAACTACCGGACCAACTGGAGCAACGTCAACAACTTCGTCGCCGGGAAGGGCTGGGGCAACGGCAGCCGGCGGACCGTGAACTACTCCGGCAGCTTCAACCCCTCCGGCAACAGCTACCTGTCGCTCTACGGCTGGACCTCCAACCCGCTCGTCGAGTACTACATCGTCGACAACTGGGGCAGCTGGCGGCCGACGGGCACCTACAAGGGCACCGTGACCAGCGATGGCGGCACGTACGACATCTACCAGACGACCCGGTACAACGCGCCGTCCGTCGAAGGCAACAAGACCTTCAACCAGTACTGGAGCGTGCGGCAGCAGCGGCGGACCGGTGGCAGCATCACCACCGGCAACCACTTCGACGCCTGGGGCCGTGCCGGGATGCCGCTCGGCAACTTCAAGTACTACATGATCCTCGCCACCGAGGGTTACCAGAGCAGCGGCAACTCGAACATCTCGGTGGGCTGATCATGCGCCGGCTGAGTGCTTTCGTGGCCACGGCGGCCATCGCCGTGGCGAGTGCGGTTGCCGTCACGCCGGCGCAGGCCGCCGCGTGCGGTGGGTACGTCGGGCTGACGTTCGACGACGGGCCGTCGAACGCCCACACCCCGGCCATTCTGAACGCGCTGCGGCAGAACGGGTTGCGGGCCACGATGTTCAACGAGGGCCAGTACGCCGCCGCGTACCCGGCCCAGGTCCGGGCCGAGGTGAGCGCCGGGATGTGGGTGGGCAACCACAGCTACACGCACCCGCACCTCACCCAGCAGAGCCAGGCCCAGGTGGATTCCGAGATCTCCCGTACCCAGCAGGCGATCGCGGCGGCGGGCGGCGGTACGCCCCGGCTGTTCCGGCCGCCCTACGGGGAAACCAACGCGACGGTCCAGTCGGTCGAGGCCAAGTACGGCCTGCGGCAGATCATCTGGGACGTCGATTCGGGAGACTGGAACAACGCGAGCGTCAGTGCGATCGTCGCGGCCAACGGCCGGCTCCAGAACGGGCAGGTCATCCTGATGCACGAATGGCCGGCCAACACGCTGTCGGCCATTCCGCAGATCGCCCAGAACCTGGCGAGCCGCGGGTTGTGCGCGGGCATGATCTCCCCGCAGACCGGCCGGGCGGTCGCGCCGGGCTGAGGGGACGGTGGCGCGGCGGTTGCACCCCGCCGCGCCACCTCCGCTCCTCATTCGACGTACCACTCCACGCGCGCCGAGTCCGGCGCGAGCGGCCGGACCTCCGCGCACGTCTGGTGGTTCACCAGGAGCCCGGTGGTCCGGCAGAAGCGCGTCACCCCGTCGAGAGCCGGCGCCGGGGTGAAGTTGCGGGCCGTCAGGTGGGCCTGCCACACCTCGGCGGCGTGGTCGCCGGTCGATTCCGCGACGCGCCAGCAGCCGCCGGACCCGCAGTCGATGTCCTCGATGATTCGCAGCTGCGCGGGACCGGGCAGGACGCCTTCGTCGCTGGGGGCCTCCTGCCACCCGGCGACCAGCACCCCGCCGGTGACGACGAAGCCGCCGAACGCCGGCAGCAGCCACGGACCGGGCTTGCGGCTGCCGATCGCGCAGACCACCGCCGCCAGCGTGGTGTGCAGCCAGTAGACCTCGATCGCCGCCGGCACCCACGGCCCGGCCAGGCCCAGTTCCCGCGGCAGCACGAACCACGCCAGCAACGCCAGCAGGACCAGGCCGGTCACCACGCCGGCGCGGCCGGAGCGCGCCGCCGCGCACCACACGAGGATCGGGACCAGCGCGAACAGCCCGGCGAACGGATCGTCCCGCGAGAACGTGACCACCGCCACGGCCGCCACCGCGACAGCCGCGCGCCACCAATGGGTCTTCACCTGCTCCGCAGTCAGCACCCCGCCATTATCTTCGGCGCGATTGCCGGGCGGCCGGTTTTCCTGTGGAGGTTTTGTGGAGGTTCCGGATCACTCCGCGACGCGCGTGCGGCCGCACCAGGCGAACACCGGGACCTGGTCGCCGCCGCTGGTGGTCGTGAACTCGCCGTCGTGGGAGAAGTGTTCGTAGCCGGCACCGAAGCTGACCTTGGCGATTTCGCCGATGCTGCCGACCGTCCATTCGCGGTGCCGCTCGGCCAGTTCGGCCGGACCACCGGAAAGCGTCACCCTGATCTTCGCCATGATTCGTTCTCCGTGGGTTCGTCATGCGGGAAGAAGAACCGGGAATGTGGTCTTCGTCTCTCGACGATGCCTGACCGCGGAATGCCGTGTCAAGATGACCGGCTCCTATGTCGAAATGGCGGTGAATAGGGGTTGACCGCCATTTCGGTAAGGGTTTTCCGGGTGGTGGGACAGGGGTTGCCCGCCCCGCCAAGGCAAGCGGCCGGTTAACTCGGACATTTCACCGGCGCGGCGATGGCCGGTCGGCTGGCGTTCCCGGAGCGTTCACTTGCCGCGCGTGCCCCCGTCATTTGCGGTGCCTAAGTTTCTTCGCGCAGGCGGAACGGAAGGCACCCATGGACGCACCACTGGCAGTGAGCGCGCGCGGGGTCACCAAGTGCTTCGGTGACGTCGTCGCGCTGGACGGCGTCGACTTCGACGTGGCGGCGGGCCACATCCACGGCCTGGTCGGCCCGAACGGCGCCGGCAAGACGACGCTGCTCGGCCTGCTGCTGAGCCTGGCCGTCGCCGACGAAGGCGAGCTGGACGTCTTCGGCACGCCGGTCGGCCGGTCGCCGGGCGGTGTCGCCGGCTTCGTGGACGGGCCCGGCCTCTACCCGTCGCTGACCGCCCGGCAGAACCTCACGGCACTGGCCAGGCTCGGCGGCCACCGCGCGGACCCGGGTGACGTCCTCGACCAGGTCGGCCTCGCCGACGTCGCCGACGACCGGGTGCGCGGGTTCTCCCTCGGCATGCGCCAGCGGCTCGGCCTGGCCGCGGCCCTGCTCACCGAACCGCGCCTGCTGGTGCTCGACGAGCCGGCCAACGGCCTGGACCCGGCGGGCAAGAAGCACGTCCACGGCGTCCTGGACCGGCTGGCCGCGGCGGGCACCACGGTGGTGCTCTCCAGCCACCGGATGGACGACCTCGAGGCGCTGTGCGCGGAGGTGACGATCCTCGCCACCGGCCGCGTGGTGTTCACCGGGCCGCCGGCCAAGCTGTCGGCGGAGAACAGCGAGCTCGCCTACCGCCTGCGGACCTCCGACCCGGCGGCGGCGCGGCGCGTGCTCGCGCAGACGCGGGGGATCACGGAGGAGAAGGCGGCCCGGGGTGACGCGGAGGTCCTGGTGATCCGCGCCCGGGTCCCGGCGCTGGACGAGCTGGTCCGCCGCCTGGTGCAGGACGGCGTGGCGGTGCGGGAGCTCGCGCCGGTCGTGTCCCCGCTGGAGGCCGCGTTCCTCGCGCTGACCGAGCAGGGAGGTGGCCGGTGATCGCGCCCGGCCGGGCCGCCGCGGCCCGCCAGCCCCGAACGTCCCGCCGCCCCGCAGGAGCACCCCGATGACCGTCGATGCCTCCGTCCGTCCCGTCCCCACCACCCGCGCCTACCGGTTCGAGCTGGTCAAGCTCTTCGCGACCTGGCGCATCCGCCTGCTCGTCCTCGCCTGCTGGCTCGCTCCCGCGGTCTTCGTCGCCGCGGTCAGCCGGCAGAGTTCCCTGCCGGTCGACACCCTTTTCGGCCGGTGGATGAACGCCACCGGGTGGGCCGGTCCGCTCGTCATGCTCGGGTTCGCCGGCACCTACGCCCTTCCGCTGCTCACCTCCGTCGTCGCCGGGGACGTGTTCGCCGCCGAAGACCGGCTCGGGACGTGGCGGCACCTGCTCGTCGCCGTCCGGTCCGCGCGGCGGATCTTCGCCGCGAAAGCGCTTGCCAGCCTCACGGTCATCCTGCTGCTCGTGGCCGGGATGGCCGTCTCCAGCACCGCCGGCGGGCTGCTCGCGGTCGGGAACCGGGCCCTGGTCGGCTTCGACGGCCACCTCCTCACCCCCGGCGACGCCGCCGCGAAAGTCCTGCTCGCCTGGGTGAGCGTGCTCGCCCCGACGCTCGCCCTCGCCGGGATCGGGCTGCTCGGGTCCGTCCTTTGGGGACGGTCGCCGATGGGGCTGCTGCTACCCGCCGTCGTCGCGCTCGCGATGGCGCTCGCCCAGCTGCTGCCGCTGCCTGTCGCCGTCCGGCTCGCGCTGCCCAGCTACGCCTTCGTCGCGTGGAACGGCCTGTTCACCGACCCCGGCCAGCTCGGCCCGCTGCTGATCGGCGTCGGCGTCGGTCTCGCGTGGGCCGTCGCCGCGACCGCGCTGGCCTACTGGCTGTTCGTGCGCCGCGACTTCACCAACGCCGCCCACGACGGCTCCCGGCGCCGCGCGCTCGCCGTCCTGCCGCTGGCCGCGCTCTTCGCGGCCACCGCCGGGATCATCGCCGCGGCGGCGCCCGCGCTGGGCTCCGGGATCGGCCAGGACAACCTGCAGCAGTCGGTCGCCACGGCGTTCGCGCACCTCTACCGCCTGCAGGCCGGGCAGCTGCACCGCCCCGAAGTCACCGAAGCGCAGCTCGCGGCGACCGCCGCCTGCACCAAGGGTGACGGCCTCGTCGAGCCCGAAGGGCCCGGCAACGACTGGCGGTGCGTCGTCTCCTGGCACCTGCCCGGCGTCGCCGCCACCGGGTCGGCCGTCTACCAGCTGGACGTCACCTCGGACGGGCGGTACGTCGCCGACGGCGACGGGCCGAAGGAGGTCAACGGCTACTTCCAGGTGCGGACCCCGGACGGGGACCAGCCCAACCCGCTCTGGCAGTTCGACGCCAACGTCGAGCTGCTTTCCACCACGAAGGGATAACCGATGCAGGTAACCCGCCGCAGAAGGCATACCAGGAAGGGCGCGCCCGGCCGCCGGTTCCGCTTCGCCACGGCCGGGTCGGTCACGCTCGTGCTCGTCGCCGCCGGCACCGGCACCGGTGTCGCGTCGACGTGGCAGTTCGGCGAGGACCAGGTCGGCCAGGTCACCGGCCAGGGCCAGGTCGTCGCCGCCGACCAGTACCTCGACCCGATCGGCAACCGGCTGGTCGTCAACAACGGCAAGATCATGGCGTCCTCGGTCAGCCCCGACGGCAGCCACCTCGCCGCGCTGACCACCGACGGCGGGATCGCGCTCACCGTCGTCGACCTGAAGAGCTGGCAGGTGCAGCAGCTCGTCGGCAACTCCGCGACGGCGAACCTGCGCATCCCCGGCAACGACGTCGGCCAGGAAGGCCCGTCGTACTCCCCGGACGGGAAGTCGTTGTGGCTGGCGCAGACCGACGGCTACACGAAGTTCACGGTGAACCCGGACGGCACGGTCGCCGCGCCGGTGGCGGTCAAGATCCCGGCGGACGGCGCGAAGCACGCCCTGGTGGCGCAGGCGGTGTTCTCGCCCGATGGGTCCACTGTGTACTCCGCGGTCAACGGCCAGAACCGGGTCGTCGCCCTCGACGCGGCGACCGGCGCGGTCAAGCAGAGCTGGGCCGTCGGCAACGCCCCGCGTGACCTGGTCCTGGTCGGCAGCAAGCTGTACGTCAGCAACGAAGGCGGCCGCCCGGCACGCCCCGGCGAGCCGACCCTGAACTCCTACAACACCCAGGTGCCGGCCAGCCGGTTCACCGGCGCCACCACCAGCGGCACGGTCAGCGTCATCGACCTGGCGAAGCCGGCCGCCGCGCCGGCGAGCATCGACGTCGGCCTGCACCCGACCGCGGTGTACGCCAAGGGCGGCGCGCTGTTCGTCACCAACACCGCGAGCAACACCGTCTCGGTCATCGACACCTCCCGCGACCAGGTCGTCCAGACCATCGCGACGCAGCCGTGGCCGGAGGCGAGCGTCGGCTACGAGCCCGACGGCGTCACCCTCACCGCCGACGGGCACCTGCTGGTGACGCTCGGCCGCGCCAACGCGGTCGCCGTCTACCGCTACCACCGGGCACAGGAACCGGTGAGCTACGTGGGCCTGCTGCCGACGGACTACTTCCCGACGGCGATCGCCACGGTCGGTCCGGACATCCTCGTCTCCAACACCCGCGGGATCGACGCCCGCCGCCCGACCACCGCGGCCGGGCACGGCACGCACGACACGACGTCGAGCCTGCAGAGGTTCCGGCTGCCGAACGACCTGGTGACCCGCGCGTACACCGCCAAGGTGTTCTGGCAGAACGGCTGGACACCGGGCTCGGTCCAGGTGGCCCACGACAACGGCCACCGCAGCCCGGTGCCGGTCCCGGCGCGGCTCGGCGACCCGTCGACGATCAAACACGTTTTCCTGCTGGTCAAGGAGAACCGGACCTACGACCAGGTCTTCGGTGACGACTCCCGCGGCAACGGCGACCCGGCGGTGACGCAGTTCGGCGAGAACGTGACGCCGAACCAGCACGCGCTCGAGCGCCAGTTCGGGTTGTACGACAACACCTACGACATCGGCACGAACTCCGCCGAGGGCCACAACTGGCTGATGCAGGCCGACAACCCCGAGTACACCGAGTCTTCGGCGGGGGAGTACCTGCGCAGCTACGACACCGAGGACGACGCGCTCGGCCACCAGAGCACCGGGTTCCTCTGGACCGGCGCGCAGGCGGCCGGGAAGTCGGTGCGCGACTTCGGCGAGTTCCAGCAGTTCCTGACCAAGCCGGCCGGGGCGAGCTGGCAGAACCTGTACTGCGACGCCAAGAACATGGCCAACACCGGGGAACCGACGGCCTACCCGCTGGTGTCGTCGTCGCCGATCCCGTCGCTGAACGACGTTTCGGTGCCGGGCTTCCCGAAGTTCGACACCGCGGTGCCGGACGTCTACCGCTACCAGATCTGGAAGGACGACTTCGAGAAGCACGGGCCGGCGAACCTGAACATGTTCTGGCTGTCGAGCGACCACACCGGCGGCCCGCCCAACGCGGCCGCCCAGGTCGCCGACAACGACCTCGCGGTCGGCCGGATCGTCGACGAGATCTCGCACAGCCCGTACTGGAAGGACTCGGCGATCTTCGTCGTCGAGGACGACTCGCAGGCCGGTCTGGACCACGTCGACGGCCACCGCGCGCCGGTGCAGATCATCAGCCCGTACGCCCGGCACGGCGTCGTCGACAGCCACTACTACTCGCAGATCACCATGATCCGCACGATCGAGCAGATCCTCGGCGTCAAGCCGATGAACCAGAAGGACAGCGCGGCGACGCCGATGAGTGCGGCCTTCCAGCAGAAGCCGGACCTGACGCCGTTCACCGCGCTGCCGAACCGGACGTCGCTGACGGCGGGCCTGGCGACCCAGCCGTCCTGCGGCCCGGACGTCCCGGCGGCGGCGAACCCGGCCGCCGCACCGGTGCCGTCTTCGGCGGTGCCCGCGGACAAGCAGCACGTGGCGGCGCAGTGGCAGGAGTGGACGACGCACCAGCGCCTGACCGGCCCGGACGCCGTCGCCGACTACGCCAACCCCGCGCAGATGAACCACTTCACGTGGTACCAGACGCACGGCTGGCAGCTGCCCTACCCGGGTGAGAACCAGGTGTACGCCCCGGAGCAGGTGCCGGGGGCCTTCATCCCGTCCGCGGAATCGGACGGCTGAGCCGGTGCCGGGAGGCTCCCCTGTGGGGGCCTCCCGGCGCTTCAGCGGGTCAGGTGTTCGGCCCGCCAGTGCCGGCCCCGGCGCGGCGTGCGCCAGTGCCGTCCCCGGGAGGGCCGCACCGGACCGCGGGCGGCGACGACCACCGGGCGGTGCTCGGCGAACCGGTCCGCGGTGAGGCTCATCAGCACCGGGTAGCGGATCTCGCCGTGGCGCAGTTCGGTGTCCCGCGGCCTGCCCTCTTCGCGGAAGCCGAGTTCGCCGTGCAGCGCGAGGGAGGCGAAGTTCGCGCCGTTGATGCTGACCTCGCACTTGCGGTAGCGGCGCAGCTCGAACATGACGCCGAGCAGGACGGTGAGGGCGTCGGCGGCGTACCCGCAGCGGCGGTACTGCGGCCCGATCCCGATGCCGTAGCTGAACCGCCCGGCGGCCGGGTCGGCCTGGATCCAGATCGACCCGACCAGCGTCCGGGTGTGCAGCGTCTCGATGGCGAAGTGGAAGTCGTCGCCGGTGTCACCGGCCACCCGGTGCGTCGCCCAGTGCCGGTACCCACCGGCCCGCGCGGCCGAGTCGCGGTCGAACCCGATCAGGGCGCGGTGATCCGCCGCGCGGACCTCCCGCAACCGCACCTGCCACCCCGCCCAGCTCATCGACGGCGATGGTACAGCCCGGTCACCAGTAGCACTGCGTGGTCATGTCGTCGAGCCGGATGAACCGGGACGACCCGTTCGCGCCGACGATCGCCTTGACGAACACGGGGTTGACGCCGTTGAGGTTCCACCGGGCGGTGTTGACGGCCTGGTAGGCCCCGCTGCCGTTGAGCCACGGGTAGGTGCTGGCGAGCAGGTGCCCGCCGGCGTCCCAGATCTCGATCCCGACCTGCGCGCCCCCGGCGGTCTGCATGTAGAACTGCGAAGCGCACTGGGCGTTGCGCGGCACGGAGTTCGTGACGACCCAGTAGCCCTCGAAGGCCCAGCCTTTGGAGGCGAAGAGCCAGCCGTTGTTCCGCCCGGACCGAGCGGTCCCGGCCCCGACGTCGAACCCGGCGGAGGCGGATCCCCCGGTCGCGACCAGCCACGAGGACTGCGGGTTGACCTCGAACCCGTCCTGCACCTGCGACAGGGAGGCATGGGCGACACCGGCGGTGACGGCGGTGAGCGAAGCGGCCAAGACGGCGGCCAGGGCGAGGCGGCGGAGGCTTCTTCCCCGGGAAATCGTTGCGGACATGGTGGTTCCTTCCTCGATTCGTAGCCTTCGCCGCAACCGAGCCGGACGGGGGAGCCGGTGATACAACCCCGGCGAGGTGGTTGCAGTCCGTAACAGGGGAGGTTGCGGGCGCGACTGAGGAGGTGATTCGAGGAGGGGACGCAGTGCGGCGTGACGTGTTCGTCGGCGTGGGCATCGATCACTACGCCGCCCCGGAGCTGGTCGACCTCGACCACGCGGTCGCCGACGTCGAAGCGGTGGCGAACGCCCTTTCCGCGGCGTTCGAGGGTGAGCCGCTGACCGATGCCGACGTCACCGCGGTGCACAGCAGGCTGGAATCGGTCGGCGGCCGCGCCGACGGCGGGACGCTGCTGCTGGTGTGGAGCGGCCACGGCACCGACCTGGGCGGACTGCGGCTGGCCACCGCGGACAAGGCGGACGGCGTGGCCGCGTCGGAGGTGATCCGCGGGTGCGTGTTGTCCGGCGCCAGCCAGCTCCTCCTGGTGATCGACACCTGCCAGGCCGGCGCCGTCCTGGACTCCACCGCGATGGCCCGGCGGCTGCTGGAGCAGCTCCCGCCCAAGGGCGACCGGGTGTGGCTCGGCGTCCTGGTCTCGTGCTCTGCGGCGGACATCGGCGCGCGCGACGGACAGTTCGGCAAACTGCTGGTCAAGCTGCTGACCCGCGGCCCGGATTCGCCGGACCAGCAGCGGCGCTGGTCCAAGCACAACGACCGGATCCTGGGTGAGGACCTCGGGCTGGCGTTGCTGGAGGAGTGGCCGGGGATCGACCAGCGGCCGGAGTTCCTGCGGGACGGGCACCCGTTGCCGATCGTGCCCAACCCCCTGTACGACGAGGGAGCGCCGGAGGAGGTCGTGGAGCACCTCCTGCGGGCTGCGCGCGGCGGCGATCCCGGCGACGAGCGGTCGTGGTTCACCGGCCGGACGGACGAGGTGGACACGGTGGTGTCCTGGGTCAGGGCCGGCACCCCGGGGCTGCGCGTGGTGGCGGGCTCGGCGGGCACCGGCAAGTCGGCGGTGGTCGGCCGGGTGGTGTCGGTGTCCAACCCCCACGAGCGCGACCGCCTCCGCCATGCAGACGAAGGCTGGGGTCACGCGGACCCGGGCGAGCGTTCGGTGGCGGCGCACGTGCACGCGCGCGGGCTGACCGTGGAGCGGGTCGCCGAGGTCCTCGAGCGGCAGCTGATCCGCGTGCACCTGGTCGAGCCGCTGGCCGACCGGCGCAACGTGGCGGAGCTGCTGGGCGTGGTACAGCGGGTGGTCGAATCGGGGGCCGCGCCGCCGGTCGTGGTGATCGACGGTCTGGACGAGGCCCGCGGCCAGGCGTTCGCGATCGCGGAGGACCTGCTGACCCGCCTGGCCCCGTTCGCGACGGTGATCGTCTCGACGCGGCCGTTGACCCAGGACAACGGAACGGCGCTGCTGGACACGCTGTCGCCGGTTGCGGTGCTGGACCTGGACAGCACGGAGTGCGTGGAGTCGGCCCAGACGGCCATCGGCGAGTACGTCCGCAAGCGTTTGGCGGGGGTGGCCGACGGCATGGACGCCTCGGCGGTGGCGGCGCACCTGGCAGGCGAAGCCCTGGCGGCCGACCAGCCGTTCCTGCTGGCCCGCATCATCACCGACCAGCTGAGAGCCACGCCGGTGAGTACGGGCACGCCGCAGTGGCGGGAGCACATCGCCCATTCGATCGAGGACGCCTTCGACGCCGACCTGGCCCTGGTGGAACCACCGCAGTCGGGCTCACCTGACCGGGCGGCCGCCCGCGAGCTGGCGCGCACGATGTTGACCGCGTTGACGTGGGCGGTGGGGGCGGGTTTTCCGGAGCAGGAGTGGCTGACGGTGGCGTCGTCACTGGCGGGACGCGAGCTGAGCCGTGACGACGTGAGCTGGGTGGTGGACCAGCTGGGCCGCTACGTCGTCCAGGACGGCGACGGCGGGGTGGCGGTGTACCGGCTGGCGCACCAGAGCTTCGCCGATCACCTGCGGCCGCCGTACCGGCCTACCGGGCAGGAGCCGTTCAATCCCGCGGCTTTGCCGGTTGGGGTGGCGCTTTTGCGGTTGTACGAAGGGCTTCTCGAGGAGGGGGTGGATGCTCGGGAGCCGGTGTACTTGTGGCGGTATGCCTGGGTGCATGCGGCGATCGCCGGGTTCGAGGGACTGACTGCGCTCCGGGAGGTCGTCGGGGATCGGCCCGATCTGCAGGCCGATGTTGCGCTGGCGGCGCTCGACGTAGCCGATACCTCAGTGGAATGGGGCTGGCTTGTCAAGGCGGTCGCTCCGACTGAGGAAGCGGTGGCTCGGTACCGGGCAGTGGTTGCGGAGGATCCGTCTTACCTGCCCGAACTCGCCATGGCGCTGCGCAGGCTCGGCGGACGCTACGGCGATGTGGGGCGCCACAGCGAAAGGTTGGCACTGGTCGAGGAATCGGTTGCGCAGTATCGAACACTGGCCGACCAAAGTTCGTCGTACCTCCCCAGCCTTGCCATCGCGTTGAACTCTCTCGGCGTGAGCTATGGCGCGGTCGGGCGTCGGCTGGACGCGCTGGTCCCGGCCGAGGAAGCGGTGGCTCAGTACCGGCAGCTGGCCGAGGGCAATCCGGCCAACCTGCCCGGCCTCGCCACGGCGTTGAACGGGCTCGCGAATCGCTACAGCGCGGTGGGCCGGGACGCCGAGGCGGTGGCATCAGCTGAAGAGGTTGTCGCCCTGCACCGTACGCTCGTACAGGAAAGCTCGATACATTTGCCTGGCCTTGCCGGCGTGCTGAACAACCTCGGTAATCGTTACAGTGCGGTAGGACGGTTTCCGGAGGCCGTGCCTTTGACCGAAGAGGCCGTTGAGCGGTTCCGGAACCTTGCCGCAGAAAATCCGGGTTACCTGCCGGATCTTGCCATGGCGTTGGGCAACTTGGGGCTCCGGTACGGCGCGGTGGGGCGTGCTGTCGAGGCGGTCGTACCGGTCGAAGAATGTCTCGCACTACGGCGGGTCCAGGCCGTGGAAAATCCGGGTTACCTGCCGGATCTCGCCAAGGCGTTGAGCAATCTGGGTAACAGGTACGGCGAGGTGAGCCGGGCTGTCGAGGGAGTTGCACTCCACGAGGAGGCTGTAGCCCAGTACCGGGAACTGGTGAGGGAAAATCCGGCTTACGTTCAAGAACTGGCCGGCGCGTTGAACGATCTCGCTGCCGGCTACAGCGATGTGGGGCGGCGTATTGAGGCGGTCGCCTCGGCTGAGGAAGGCGTTGCCTTGTATCGGGAGCTGGCGGAGAAGATCCCAGGTTACATGCCTGACCTTGCCATGGCATTGAGCAACCTCGGCAGCCGCTACAGCGAGGGGGGCCGACACGTCGAGGCGGCGGCAGCGGCCGAGGAGGCGGTGGCACTGCACCGGATCTCGGCAGCTGACAACCCGATGCATCTGAATTACCTGGCTGCTTCGTTGAGCACTCTCGGCGGCTGCTACTTCGAGGGCGGGCGCGCCGCCGAGGCGGTGGCCCCGGCCGAGGAAGCGGTTGCCCGGTTTCGGAAGCTGGTGGAGAAGAGCCCGGCATACCTGCCCGACCTCGTCGCGGCTTTGACCATCCTCGGTGGCTGCTACAGCGATGTGCGAAGGCGAGATGAGGCGGTGGCGCTGACCGAGGAGGCAGTCACCCAGTACCGGGTGCTGGTGAGGGAAAATCCGGCCTACTTCTTCGAACTTGCCGCAGCGTTGAACAACCTTGCCTTCCACTGTGCCGCGGTTGGGCGCACCGCCGAGGGGGTGGATATCGCGGAGGAGGCGGTTGCCCGGTTTCGGAAGCTGGTGGAGAAGAACCCGGTGTACCTGCCTAACCTTGCCACGGCTCTGAACAATCTGGGCTACTGCTACGGCGAGGCGGGGCGCGTGGCCGACGCCGTGAATGCGACCGAGGCAGCAATAGCACAGCATCTTCGGGCGGTCGACGGGGAGGCGCGGCAAATACCGGACCTCGCAATGACCCTGAACAACCTCTCCGGTTACCTGGCAGCCAGTGGTGCAGACGCGAGAGCCGACGAAGCTTGGCAGGCTGCGCTGGCTGAGGTCGACGCGAGATCCCGGCCTTTGCTTCTTCTCCATCGTGTCGTTTACACGAAGGCCGGCGACCCGAGGACGGCTGCGTGGTTGCACGAGGTCTTGGCCGAAGACAATCGTGAGCTACTGAAGAAAGCGCACACACAAGCCCGGCGCCACCGCGCGGCAAGTCCAGAGGCCTGGCAACAGGCGTGGATCGCCATCGAGGGCACGCCGCTGCCGCCTTGGCTCGTCGTCGACCTGGACATGCTCAAGCTGGCAACCGGCTGGCTCGCGACCAAGACTTACGAGGACGAGTACGAATACCTGAAAACGCACCTGGAGCTTCTCGACGAGACGTTTGACATCGCCATGGAGGAGAGTCTGCTCCAGATCGCCGAAGAGCACGCATCACGGTACGTGGAGCTGCGAACCGCCGCCCGATCCGAGGGCAGCGAAGCGGCTTATCGTCCCCTGCTGCTAGGTGTCCTCGCCCGGCAGTTCGTCGCCGCGGATATCGAACAACAGCAGCAGCTGGTGACTGATCGCCGCACCGACTTGCTCGACGAACTCTGCCTGTCCTACCTGGACAAACTCTTCGAAGCTGGCAACGAGGCAGCCTTGGTCGCGTCGGCATTGTTACGGCTTGTTGAAAGAAAGCCCGACGACGAACTGGCCGAAGTCTTCACGGCAATGGCCGACCCGGACCTGTTCCCGCCCCTCCTCCACGCCGCAGCCGGCGGTTCCGACACCACTATCGTTGCCAGCCTCGCCACGATTGCCTTTCAAACTGCCCAAACCGCCGACCAAGCCGCAACCGCAGCCTTCTACCTCGCCGTATCCGCGGCGATCGATGGCGACGACACCGCACCAACCCAGCTACGGGAAGCCCTTGACGTGTCTCCCGCCGAACGCAACACCTGGATCGCCCGCCTGGCCGAGCTGGGCGCCGTCCACCCCGCCGTCCTCACCCTCATCCCTACCCTCACCGAGACGGAACCCGATGCCTGACAGCGACCTCGTCGTCGTGCTCCCCGGAATTACCGGCAGCACCCTGCTCCGGAACGGCACCCCCGTCTGGGCCCCCTCCGCCGGTGCGATTCTCCGGGCCATCGGCACCCTCGGCCGGAACCTCGACCGGCTCCGGCTCCCCGACGGACTCGGCGACGAACACCCCGGCGATGGTGTCGAACCGGGCGTCCTCATGCCCGACCTGCACGTCGTACCCGGGATCTGGACACCCATCCGCGGCTACACCGGTCTCCTGAAACGACTTCGGGCCCTCGGCTTCGACGAACAGCGCGGCAACCTGCTCCCGGTCGCCTATGACTGGCGGCTCTCCAACCGGTACAACGGCCGTCGCCTCGCGACTCTCGTCGAACCCGCGCTCGAGAAGTGGCGGGAGACCCACCCGGACGCCCAGCTCGTCTTCGTCTGCCACTCCATGGGTGGCCTCGTCGCCCGCTGGTACATCGAACGCTGCGGCGGTGCCGGCCACACCCGCAAGCTCATCACCCTCGGAACTCCCTACCGTGGGGCTGCCAAAGCGCTCCTGCCGCTCGTCAACGGTGTTCGCAAGGAGCTCGGCCCCTTCGCCGTCGACCTCACCCTCTTCGCCCGCAGCATGCCCGCGCTCCACCAGCTGCTCCCTTCGTACGCCTGTGTCGAGGAGCCGGGCGGCCTGGTCAACCTCGCCGAGCGAACACCTCCGGAACTCGACGCCGCCATGACCGGTGACGCGCTCGCCTTCCACCGGGACCTCGCCGACGCGGAAGCCGGCCGTCCGGAAAGCCTGAGCATCAACCACACCATCGTCGGTGCGCGCCAGGCCACGCCCACCACCGTGCGGATCTCCGGCGGGCGGGCCGAGGCGCTCGACACCATCGACGGGGACAACGACTTCGGCGACGGCACCGTCCCGCTCGCCGGTGCGATCGGGCACGGCCTTCCGATGGACACCCACACCGTCCGCCGGGTCGTCGAGCACCACGGCAGCCTGCAAGCCAACCCCTACGCCCTCGACGAAGTCGAAGAAGTCCTCACCACCGTCCCCATCCGGCGGCGGGCACCCGCCACGGTTCCCGTCCGGCTCACCGTTCCGGAGCTCGTGCTGGCCGGCGAGCCGGTGCCCATCGCCGTCGAGCTGCCGCCGGATGCGCGCGACGGCGTCCAGGTCACCGTCGTCGACGAACGGCAGCAGCCGGTCTTCGCGCGCCGGCCGCGCGGTGCCGACGGCCTCTTCCGCACCGACGCGCCCGCGCTGCCGCCCGGTGGCTACGAAATCCACGTCACCGGGACGCGGCCCGGGTCGCCGGTCACCCCGGTCACCACGCCGATCCTCGTCTGGGGATCCACGATCTGAGCAGAGCTGTCACAACCTCCGTCCCGCCGGTGTCTTGAGGTCGTTGCACCCCACGACCAGGAGGACGAAGCCATGGAACCCCGCATCGACCTGTTCACCACCGACACCGGCGCCCGGCTGGCCAAGCGGTTCGCCGGGCTCGGGCAGGTGCTCGAACGGTCGCCGCTTCCCAAGCGCACGCAGGAGCTCGTCAGCCTGCGGGCCAGTCAGATCAACGGGTGTGGCTGGTGCCTCGACATGCACGCCAAGGAGGCCGCCGCGGCCGGGGAGACCGCGGTGCGGCTCGCCCTTGTCGCCGCGTGGCGGGAGGCGACCGTCTTCACCGAGGCCGAACGGGCCGCGCTTGCGCTGGCCGAGGAGGGCACCCGGCTGGCGGATGCCGCCGAGGGCGTGTCCGACGGGACCTGGGCCCGGGTGCGCGAGCACTACGACGACGAGCAGGTGGCCGCCCTCGTTGCGCTCGTCGCCCTGATCAACGCGGCCAACCGGCTCGCCGTGATCGTGCACCAGAAGGGCGGCTCCTACGAAGCCGGGATGTTCGCCGCCGCCGCTGCCGGGTGAGCCGTGCCGGGCACGGTGATCGTCTTGTACTCGGTGTACGTGCCGATTCCGGCGGCGCCGTATTCGCGGCCGATGCCACTGGCCTTGAAGCCGCCGAACGGTCCGTCGAAGCCGATCGGGGCGCCGTTGACGGTCACCGTGCCCGTCCGCACCCGGCGGGCGATCGCCAGTGCGTGCTCGGGGTCCGCCGACCACACGCCGCCGGACAGGCCGTACTCGGAGTCGTCGGCGATGCGGACCGCGTCGTCCTCGTCGTCGTAGGCGATGACGACCAGGACCGGGCCGAAGATCTCCTCCTGCGCGATCCGCATCGAGTTGTCCACGTCGGCGAACAGCGTCGGCGTCACGTAGTTGCCCCGCTCCAGCCCCGACGGGACCTCCGGGCCGCCGGTGACCAGCCGGGCGCCCTCTTCGACGCCGAGGCGGATGTAGTCGAGGACGCGCTGCTGCTGGTCCCGGCGGATCATCGGGCCGATGAACGTCCCGCCGGCCGCCGGGTCGCCGACCGGCAGGGACTCGATCAGGTCCTTCAGCCCGGCGACGACCTCGGCGTACCGGCTGCGCGGCGCCAGGATCCGCGTCTGCGCGATGCACGCTTCGCCGTTGTTGAGCAGGGAACCGAACTTCAGGCCCTGCACCGCCGCGTCGAGGTCGGCGTCCGGCAGGATGATCGCGGCCGACTTGCCGCCCAGTTCGAGGCTGACGCGCTTGAGCTGTTCCCCGGCCAGCGCGGCGATGCGGCGCCCGGCGCGGGTCGACCCGGTGAAGGCGATCTTGTCGACGTCCGGGTGCTTGACCAGGTATTCGCTGGTCTCGCGGTCGGCGGGCAGCACGCTGACGACACCTTCGGGCAGCCCGGTCTCCGCCAGCAGCTCCGCGAGGAGGTTCATGCTGAGCGTGTTCTCCGGCGAGACCTTGAGGACGACGGTGTTGCCGGCCAGCAGCGCCGGGACGATCTTGGCGAGCGCCGAGGAGAACGGCGAGTTCCACGGGATGACCGCGGCGACCACGCCGATCGCCTCCCGGCGCACGACCGACCGGAACGGCGCGGCGGGGTCCGACGGTTCGAGCGTCGCCTCCCAGCCGAACTCCTCGGCCGCCTTCAGGAACGCGTTGGCCTGCCGCGTCAGGCCGGCTTGACCGGCCTTGGTGAACCACAGCGCGGACCCGTTCTCCGCGGTGATCAGGGCCGCGATCTCGTCCGCGCGCTTCTCGCGCAGGCCGGCCAGCCGCCGGAGCACCGCGATGCGGTCCGCGGGCGGGGTGTGCGGCCACGGCCCTTCGTCGAAGGCGCGCCGGGCGGCGGCGACGGCCCGGTCGACGTCGGCGGGCAGTGCCTGCGCGGCGCGGCCGATGACGGAATTGTCGTGCGGCGAACGGATGTCCAGCAGCTCGGTGCTGCTCGGGGTGGTCCACGTGCCGCCGATGAAGAGCTGGTGGTGGGTGATCACGGCTAACCTCCTATGTGTCACATCAACGTAGCACTTCATCAAGATAGGTGACGCTTCTGTGAGACGTTGCACAAGTAGTGCCTCACCGCTGTGGCGCTTGGCGTAGGTTGACGACATGAGAGCCGACGCCGCCCGCAACCTCGAACTGCTGCTGACGACGGGCGCCCGCATGCTCGCGGAAGACCCCGCCACGAGCATCGCGGCGATCGCGGCGGCGGCTGGCGTGGACCGCCGGACCGTCTACCGCCGGTTCGCGGGCCGCGAAGAGCTGCTGACGGCGGTCTACCAGGCCCGGCTGGCCGCGATCGAGGCGGCGATCGAGGCCGCCCGGCTCCGCGAGGCGCCGGTGCCGGTGGCCCTGCACCGGTACGTCGAGGGGATCGTCGGGGTGAACCGCACCTGGCCGACCGAGATCAGCCGGATGCGCACCGACCCGGAGATCTGGGCCCGCCGCCTGCGGGCGGTCGACGAGGTGGACCGCTTCCTGCAGCGAGCCACCGACGAGGGCCACCTCCGGCCGGGCCTGCCCGACCGGTGGGCGGGCAACGTACTCGGCCAGCTGGTGCATCTGTCCACAAAGGACTTGCCAGGACTGGGCGACGCGCAGGCCGCCGACGTCATCGTCGAGACGTTCCTGCGCGCCTTCGGGAACGTCGTGAGTGGTAAGGAGAGTTAGAACTCGCCTTACCACTCACGACAGCTGGGATCGCTAGCCGAAAACCACGTCACTGCACCACATGTACGTCTGGTCCTGGTGCGAAGCCTGCCAGATCGTGAACACGACGTGGTGTCCCGTGTAGCCCGACGTCTTCACGTCGAACGTGATGTCCTTGGCCGGGGCGTAGCGGCCGGTCTGCGTGATGAAGTCGAGGTTGCCCCAGCCGAGGCGCTGGGTGGTGGGGTCGAACCCGTTCTTGCTCACGTAGACCCGGAAGTAGTCGGCGCCGTGGCTGGCCTGGTCGTACAGGTGCATCGAGAAGTTCGCGCCGATGGTGCTGGTCCGCCACGGGCCTGGGGTGTTCAGGGAGTTGTTGCGCGACAGGGCGTTGCTGCAGAGCTGGCCGTCGGGGGTGGCGCCCTGGAAGTTGCCCTTCAGGCCGTCCCGCAGGGCGCTCATCCAGTTCCACATGGTGTCGGCGTTGGCCTGGAACGCCTGGTAGCACATGGGATCCTGCTGCTGCATGGCCGGATTCGTGTGCTGGTTGCCCCAGTCCTGCCAGCACTGGTAGGCGCGCGTGCGGGGGCTGACGATGGTGCCGTGCGCCGAAGCGGCCGGGACACCGACGAACACGCACGTCAGCAGGGCGACGACGAGTGCGATCACGCTCCGCCGTCCGGTGCCGGACCGGGGGATGCCGCGCATACGCATGATGGGCCTCCATTCTCGGGTGATCGAGCGTTGGTGATCCATGTGGGAGCGCTCCCAGCGTAGGTGGCAGCGTATCCGTGATCCGGACAAACCTCAACCAAGAAATCGGTCATCGCGGCAGCTGATCACCCACATCGCCGAACAAGTAGTTGTTGTGCAACAATTACTTCGTGGAGACGCGGGGGATCGTGCTGGCGACGTGCTGTCTCAGCGTGGTCGTGGCCGGGCTGGACACGACGATCGCCAACGTGGCGCTGCCCTCGATCCGGCAGTCCCTGAACGCGCCGGTCAGCGGACTGCAGTGGGTGGTCGACGCCTACGTGCTCGTCATCGCGACCCTGCTGCTGTTCGCGGGCTCGGTGGCCGACCGGTTCGGCCGCCGCCGGGTGTTCCAGACCGGGCTCGGGCTGTTTTCGCTCGGCTCCCTGCTGTGCGGCCTCGCGCCTTCGCTCGGGGCGCTGGTCGCGTTCCGCGCGCTGCAGGCCGTCGGCGGCGCGATGCTGAACCCGGTCGCGATGTCGATCGTCGCCACCACCTTCCCCGAGCCGAAGGAGCGCGCCCGCGCGGTCGGCACCTGGGGCGCGGTGGCGGGGCTGGGCGGGGCCTGCGGGCCGGTGCTCGGCGGGCTGCTGGTCAGCGGCCTGGGGTGGCGGTCGATCTTCTGGGTCAACGTGCCGATCGGCCTGCTGGCCATCGGCCTGGCGCAGCGGTTCGTCCCGGAGTCCCGAGCAGCGCGCGCCAGGCGGTTCGACCCGCTCGGCCAGCTGCTCGTCGTCACGTTCCTCGGCCCGGTGACCGCCGCCGTCATCGAAGGACCCCGGCACGGCTGGGCCTCGCCCCTGGTCGTCGGGCTGTTCGTGCTGGCCGCGGTCTCGGTGTGCGGCCTGGTGCTGACCGAGTCCCGGCGCGCCGAGCCGCTGGTGGACGTCCGCGTCTTCCGCAGCCCGGCGTTTTCGGGCGCGGCGGTCATCGCGCTGCTCGTCCTGACGGCGGTGGGCGGGTTCCTCTTCCTCACCACGCTCTACCTGCAGGAGGTCCGCGGGTACCGCGCGCTGCACGCCGGCCTGCTCACGATCCCGATGGCGGCCGCGGGGGCGGTGTGCGCGACGGTGTCCGGGCGCGTCGTCGCGGCCCGGGGCGCCCGGCTGCCGCTCGTGCTGGCCGGGCTGCTGCTGACGGTGGGCGCCGGCCTGCTCGCCGGGTCCGGGCCGTCGACCGGAGCCGGCTACCTCGTGCTCGCCTACCTGCTGTTCGGCGCCGGGTTCGGCCTGGCCGGGACGCCGATGACCACCGCGGCGCTGGCCGGGCTGCCCCGCGACCAGGCGGGCGTCGCGGGGGCGATCGCGTCGACCTGCCGCCAGACCGGCGGCGCGATCGGCGTGGCGGTGTGCGGTTCGCTGGTCGCGAGCGGCGTGCCCGCCGCGACGGCGTGGACCGTGCTCGCCGGCTGCGGTGCCGCCACGGTGCCGCTCGGCCTGCTCTCGACCGGCCGCCGGGCCCGCTACAGTGGCGGCCGGTCGAGCGAGCAAGCGATGGACGTGGCCCGATGAACCCCGAACCGACCCCGGCGGCGCAGGTCTGGACGGAGATGCTGGCCTTCGTCACCGGCCAGGACCGGCTCCGCGCGCTGCGCCTCGAGCTGGACCTGGGCGTGGGCAAGGCGGAGCTGCTGATCAAACTGGCCGAAGCCCCGATGACCCTGCGCGAGATCGCCCAGGCGGCGGAGGTGGACCCCTCCGCGGCGACGGTCGCGGTCGACCGCCTGGAGCGCCGCGGCCTGGCCGAGCGCCGCGCCAACCCCGGTGACAAGCGCAGCCGGCTGGTCCACCTCACGGAGGCGGGCCTGCAGGCCGCGGCGGCGGCCCGGCGCATCCTGACCGAACCACCGGCGGCGTTGGCCGCGCTCGAAGCGGCGGACTTGGCGACGTTGACGCGCATCTTCGCCACTATGGCCGCCGGACTGCCCGGAAAAGATGGCGGCGGCCGGCCGCGGTGACCGTCGCGCCTGCCGCCCCGACGGCAGGGTGATCACCACGGCGAGCCGCCGCCTACCCCGGACGAGCCCGCATCCAGGACCCGTCCCCGGTGACGTGCCCACGGACGCGGGATCTCAACCGTCCCGTCCGGAACCCGGGTCAGCCCTCGGCCGTCAGCTCCAGCAGGCGGCCGGTCTTGTCGAGCTGTTCTTCGACGCTGCCGACCACGTAGGAGAGGTCGACGAAGGTGTGGTCCGGCTTGACCAGCTCGACGATCTTGGTCACCGAAGCGGCGATCGTTTCCAGATCCGTGCCGGGGGCGGCGTTCACCCGCAGGGCCACGCCGAGCGCCTGCGGGTCGCGGCCGGCGCGCTCGGCCTCGGCGCGGAGCTGGGCCAGGGTCGAGGTGATCACATCGGCGGGGAACGCCTCGGGGATCGACCACGCGGGCAGCCAGCCGTCCGCCCGCCGGGCGACCCGCTGCAGCGCCTTCCCGCCGAACCCGGCCAGGTGGACGGGCGGCTTCCGCACCGGTTTCAGGTCGATGTGCGAGGCCGGGACCGTGTACCCGATGCCGTCGTGCGACACGATGTCCCGGGTCCACCAGGTCTCGAGGAAGTCGAGCAGGTCGTCCAGCCGCCGGCCGCGTTCGCCCATCGGCACGCCGACGGCGTCGTACTCGTCCGGCGACCAGCCGATGCCGAAGCCGGGCAGCAGCCGGCCGTTGCTCGCGACGTCGATGCTGGTCAGCAGCCGCGCGAGGTTCGCGGGCTGGTACTGGGTCGCGTTGATGGTGCTGGAACCGAGCACCGCGGTCTCGGTCACGGCGGCGGCGATGGCCAGCGCGGTGAAGGGGTCCTGCGCGGTGTGGAACTCCTCGGGCATGGTCTCGTAGCCCGGGTAGGGCACGACCGGGGCGACGGGCGACAGCAGCCGGTCGCCGACCCAGAGCCCGGCCGCTCCCGCCCGCTCCGCCTCGCGCGCGTAGTACGCGATCCCGCCCGGTGTGGCCGCCGCCTTGCCGAAAACCGGAAGGGTGAACCCAAGTGGCATTGCTTCTCCCCTGAAGAGTGAACGGACGCTGTCGGTCCTCCTGCCACTACTACGCGCATCTAGTTGTTCGTTCAAGCAGTTCTCGCCGGGGTCGGCGCTAGGCTCGCGGCGCCGGGGTGCGAAAAGTTTTCTCCGGGGCCGTGTCGATCCGCGCGCCGGCCGTTCGACCAGGGGGCGCACAGGCCCACTGGAGAAGGAGCACACGGTGTCGAAGTACATGCTGATCATGCGGGGCACGGACGAGTCGAACGCGGCCATGATGGCGAACATCGACGAGATGATGGCCACGAGCCGCCAGTTCATCGAGGACCTGCTGAAGGCGGGCGTCTACGTCGGGGCCGAAGGGCTGGACGATCCGCAGCAGGGGGTCGTGGTCGACTTCAGCGGGGAGACGCCGGTGGTCACGGACGGGCCGTACGGGGAGACCAAGGAGCTGTTCGGCGGGTACTTCTTGGTCGACGTCGCCTCGAAGGCGGAGGCGGTCGAGTGGGCCAAGCGCGTCCCGGCGGCGCCCGGGGCGAAGGTCGAGGTCCGGCGGGTGCCGGGCAGCGACGAGGTCCCGCAGTGACCGTCGACGTGGCGGCCGTCTGGCGGATCGAGTCGGCGCGGATCGTCGCCGCGCTGACCCGGTTCACCGGCGACTTCGGGCTGGCCGAGGACGCGGCCCAGGAGGCGGTGGCCGAAGCGCTGGTGTCGTGGCCGCGCACCGCCCCGGCCGATCCGGCCGGCTGGCTGATGGCCACCGCCCGGCGGCGCGCGATCGACGCGATCCGCCGCCGGGCGGCCCTGCGCGACCGGTACGCCACGCTGGCGGCCGACGCGCCGGCGGTCGTCGACGAGGTCGACCCCGACCGGATCGACGACGACGTGCTGGCGCTGATGTTCGTCAGCTGCCACCCGGTGCTCTCGCCGGAGTCCCGGGTGGCGCTCACCCTGCGCGTGGTCGCGGGCCTGTCGAGCGCGGAGATCGCCCGGGCGTTCCTGGTGCCGGTGCCGACCGTCCAGGCCCGCATCACCCGCGGCAAGAAGACCATCGCGGCGGCCGGGGTCCCGTTCGAGCTGCCCTCGGCGGCCGAGCGCCGCGAGCGGCTGGGCGGCGTGCTGAGCGTGCTCTACGTGATCTTCACGGAGGGCGCGACGGCCACGGCAGGCGACCGGCTGGTCCGTCCCGAAGTGGCGTACGAGGCGATCCGGCTGGCCCGGACCCTGGCGGCGCTGCAGCCGGACGAGCCGGAGGTCCACGGCCTCTTGGCCCTGTGCGAGCTGACGGCGGCCCGGTTCCCGGCCCGGACGGCCCCGGACGGCACCCCGGTCCTGCTCGAGGACCAGGACCGGCGCCGCTGGGACGTGCCGGCGATCCACCGCGGCCTGGCGGCCCTGGCCAAGGCGGCCCCACGGGGTCTCGGCCCCTACGGCCTCCAGGCGGCGATCGCGGCGGTCCACGCGTCGGCGCCGTCGGCCGGGGAGACGGACTGGGACTGGATCGTGGTGCTGTACGAGGCTTTGGGCCGGGTGGCGCCCTCCCCGGTGGTCGAGCTCAACCGCGCGGTCGCGGTGGCGATGGCGTCGGGCCCGGGGGCGGCGCTGCGGATCGTGGACGAGCTGGTCGCGTCGGATCGGCTGCCGGGTTCGCACCTGGTCCCGACGGTGCGCGGCGAGCTGTTGTCCCGGCTCGGCCGGGCCGGGGAGGCGCGGGCGGAGCTGGAGCTGGCGGCCCGGCTGTGCGGGAACGAGCAGGAACGTTCGGTCCTGCTGCGCAAGGCGGCCGCGCTGGACTGACTCGCCGGCCGGAGGCGGGAATCGCTGCCCGTCCGGACGTTGTGCACCGGTTCGTCCCGATTCATCATGGGGGCGGAGGGTGGCCATGCGCACGGACGAGCGGATCGGCAGGGCACTCGCCGCGCGTGACGGCGCCGCCATCGCCGGACTGGCCGAGCAGGGGGTCGATCTCGGCGACATCGCCGTCGACACGGTGGCGGGCGCGCGGACGCTGTTGGACGAGGTGCTGCGCCTCGGTGACGTCGAGCTGCTCCGGGCCGTGCTCGCGGCGCCCGGCATCTCGGCCGCCCGCGGGCTCCCGGACCACGGCTACTGGGAGTGGGCGCAGGACGCCCCGCTGCCGGTCATCCGGGAGTTCCTCGTCGCGCCGGGAGCGGACCTCGCGCACGCCGACGCGGACGGGTACACGATCCTGCACGAGGTCGCCGCCGGCCGCGCGGATCCCGCGGTGCTCGGCTGGCTGGCCGGCCGGATGCCGGCCGACCCGGTGGCGGCGAACGGGACGACGCCGTTCTTCGCCGCGGCGGTCCACGGGCACCTCGAAGCGGCGTCGGTCCTGCTGCGGGCCGGTGCGGACCCGAACGCGGTCAACCGGGACACGGGCTGGACGGCGCTGACCACCGCGGTCGTCGCCGGGCGGGACGACCTCGTGCGCGGCCTGCTCGCGTTCGACGGGGTCGACGTCAACCACGCCGACGCCGAAGGCGCCACCGCCCTGCACCACGCCGCCCGGCTCGGGCTCGGCTCCACCGTCGAACTCCTGGTGTCCCGGCCGGGCACCGATCCGTCCCTTGTGGACGATCTGGGCCGCACGGCCGTGATGGACGCCGCGCTGCGCGGCCACACCGCCGTCGTCGACGTGCTGCGGAGGGCCGATCCGGACGCCCCGGTCGACGCGCCGCCACCACCACCGCCGGTGGACGACCTGCCCGAGCCGAACCCGGTGCCCCCCATCGCCGATCCGCCGCCGGGTGCACCATGATCCACCGCGAAGAAGCCGCCGCGCCACGCCGACCGCACGCTGCCCGAGCCGAAGCCACCTCCGAAACCAGGCCCTTGTCCTTGCTGACCATGCAGCGGACGGCGGGCAACCGGGCGATCGGCGCGCTGCTGTCCGGGCGCGTCCAGGCGCATCCCGTTGCCGTGCAACGCCGCCGCGTGCCGACCGGTGCGCAGACCGGGCCGCTGACGTCGGTCGGCGCGACCGACCGCGCCCAGCACACGGCCGGCCTCGAGCGGGTCAACGAGCGGGCGCTCACCGAGCTCGCCCCGGCGGACCGCGCCGCGGTGCTGACCCGGGCGCACACCCTCGCCGGCTCGCCGGCGGCGTACAACGCCTTGCCTGCACCGGATCGGGCGCGGCTGCTCGCCGAGGCGATCCGCGCGCAGGCCCCCGGTCTCGTGCTCGGCGACCCGGCGTTGATCAACATCGGCGTCCGGCCGGGGGCACTGGGTGTCGCGGACGCCGCCAACATCGCCGCGCTCGTCACCAACGCCACCGCGTTGATCAACACCGTGATCGGCGGTGCGCACGACGGCGACCTGCGCCAGGTGTTCGGGCCACCGAACGTCGCGACGGCCAAGGCCCGCTACCGGGCGGCCCGCGACCGGATGAACTACCTGCACACGCACCACCGGATCGTCACCGACCGGTCCGGCTACAGCGCCGAAGCGGGCGTGGGCGGGCTGACCGACGCGAACCGGATCTCCCTCATGCCCGGCGCGATCGACCACCCGGCGAACGACGAGAACGTGGTGCTGATCATCCACGAGGCGATGCACGCCGGGAACTTCGGTGTGGTCGACGACCGCGGCTACCCGGCGTCGCCGTCGTTCGTGAGCCTGCGGGCCGTCGACAAGCTCGGCAACGCCGCGCACTACGAGGTCGTGCCCCGGCGGGTGCGCGGGCTGCCGAACTCGTTCCTCCACACGGTCTTCGTCCCGGCCGGCTCGTCGGTCACCCTCGGCGGGCACACCCACACGGCGCCGCCGTTGACGACCACCGAACAGGCGGCGCGGCAGGCGTCCGAGGCGGCGCGGGCCGCCTGGAACATGGGTCTCAACCTGCACACGCTGTGGGTGCGGCTCCACCTGCACCCGGCGGACTGGACCGGCGCGGCACTGGCCGGCGAATTCGGCCCGGGCACGGCCGCGACCTTCTCGGCCTGCATGCCCTACTGGTCGCTGGTCCAAGGGCTGACCGTGCACACCCGGCCGGGCCTGAGCGCCGCCGCGGCCACCCCGTCGGCCGCACCGGTGACCGCGGTGGACGTCGCCCTGTCGGAGGGCCTGGTCCGCCTGCTGTCGCTCGCGACGCAGACGGTGGACACCCAGTTCGCGTCGGCGGCGGCCACGAACGCGTTCCTGCTGGCCCAGACGACGGCACCGGAACGCGCGGCGGCCTCGACGATCCCGTTGCTGAAGGAACTGCTCCTGATCGCCGTGCGCCGTTCGGTCGGCGAGCTGACGGGAACGCCGTTCCGCGACGTCCGGGTCATCACGACGATGGCCGCGGCGGCGCCGACGTATGCGCTGATGCTGGCGCCACGGGCGCCCGCGGGATTTCCCTGACGCGGTACGGAGGGATCGCCGCGCAGAGGGCGGCCAGGTCGCGGCCGGCGCGGTGGACCGTCGCGTCGGGACGGACGACGGCCGCGCGGGCGAAGCCGCGGCGCAGCCAGTCGTGCAGCGGGCTCCCCGGCCGGGCCACCACGAGCACGGCGCCGCGGTGTTCGATTTCCGCGCGCTGCGCGGGCGACGGCTCGGTGGTGCTGACGAAGGCGAACCGGCCGGCCGTCACGTCGTCGAGGCGACGGCCGCCGCCGACCGGGGCGTTGGGACACTGCCGGCCGGCCAGCGACGGCCGCAGGCGCGGGCGCACCACCAGCGGGGAGCGGTGGAGCGCCGGGGTTTCGGTGCTGAGCACGCGCTTGCGCAGGCCGGGCACGAGGTGCAGGCGGGGTGCGGCGACGCGGCGGAGGAGGCTGCCGAATTCGCCCCCTTCGGTCATCGCGGTGCCCATCAGCTTCGCGAGCCGGATCATGGTGGTGACGTGGGGTTTGCGTTCCGTCTCGTAGCTGCCGAGGACGGATTCGGGCAGCGTCCCGTCGAGCACGCCGGCGAGCTTCCAGGCGAGGTTCATCGCGTCGCGCATCCCGGCGCCCATGCCCTGGCCGATGAACGGCGGGGTGAGGTGGGCGGCGTCGCCGAGGAGGAAGACCCGCCGGTCGCGCCAGCGGTCCGCGACCTGGGCGCGAAAGGTGTATTCGGCGACGCGGACGACATCCAGGCGATCGGCCGGAGTCTCTCCGGTCCACGGCTTCAGCAACGGGAGCAGCGCGGCCGGTTCGCGGTAGCCGTCGGCCGTTTCGCCGTCGGCCAGCTGGAATTCCCAGCGGTAGCGGTCCTCGCCGACGCGCATGTAGGTGGCGGCGCGGGCCGGGTCGGAGACCTGGTGCACCCCGTCCCAGGCGCCGAGTTCCGCGTCGGTGCGGATGTCGGCGACCAGCCAGCGCTGGGTGAACCCGAGGTCGCGCCGGACGGCGCCGATCGACGTCCGGGTCGAGCCGTTCGCCCCGTCGCAGCCGAGGACGTACTGCGCGCGCACGGATTCCGGCCGGCCGGACTCGGTGAACGCGACCCGCACCCCGCCCGCCTCCGGGGCGAGTGACGTGACCTCCGCGCCGCCGCGCAGGGTGGCCGCGCGGTGGCGCCGGAGCCCCGACCGCAGGAGCGCTTCCAGCTCGGGCTGGTCGAACATGCTGGCCTCGGGGTAGCCGTGCCTGCCGTGCGCCGCGTCGCGCCGGAACTCCGCGAGCACGTGCAGTTCCCGGTCCACGAGCCGCAGTCCGTTGCCGGGCCGGGAAATCGCCGAGAACTCCGCGAAGAGACCGAGCCGGCCGAGGATGCGGCAGATCTCGTCGTCGAGGTGGACCGCGCGGGGCTGGGGGCAGATGGTCTCCCACCGGTCGAGGACGAGGGACTCGACGCCGTGCTGGGCCAGCAGGGCGGCGGCGGTGAGGCCGGTCGGGCCCGCACCGATGATCACCACGGGCACGTCGGTCACGAGGCACCGGCCAGTCGCCAGCCGATCGCGTAGCGGCCGAGGACCGCCTTGACCGCCGGCTCGTCGGCGTCGCCCGAAGTCCGAACCACCGCGACGACCGAGCCGTCCTCGACCTCGGCGCCGACGTCGATCACGCCGGGCAGCCCGGCCAGCGCTTCGGTGAGCTCGCGGCGGGTGGCGTCGGCGCGCAGCGCGGGCTTGTACGGCTTGCCGAGGTCGGTGAGCGGCAGGGCGTCGAGCACCGTGACGGTCTTCGGCGCGGCCGCGGGCTCGGGAGCCTGCTCGCGTGCCCAGCCGGCCAGCTCCTGCTCGGTGACCGCGGAGCCGGGAGCGAGCGTCACGTAGGCGACGGGGACCTCGCCGGCGTGGGCGTCCGGCCGGCCCACCGCGCCGGCGGCGGTGACCGCGGGGTGGGCGAGCAGGGCGTCCTCGACGAGCGCGGGGTCGATGTTGTGGCCACCGCGGATGATGAGGTCCTTGGCGCGGCCGGCGAGGTGGACGAACCCGTCGGCGTCGATGCGGCCGAGGTCGCCGGTGTCCAGCCAGCCGTCGACGAGCTTGCCGAGGCCGTCGAGGACGTGGCCGTGTTCGTCCTGCCCGGTGACGTAGCCGGGGAACACCGTCGGACCGCTGATCGCGAGCACGCCGGTGTGGCCGGGTGGAAGGTCCTCCCAGGTGCCGTTTTCGCGGACGCGCACGGTTTTCAGGCGCTGGTAAGGCAACCGCTGGCCGACCGAGCCGGGCCGGGGCGCGCCGGGGAAGCTGCGTGCGCTGGCACAGGTCGCTTCGGTCAGGCCGTAGCCTTCGACGAGCGTGACGCCGGTGTGGGACTGGAAGCTTTCGCGGACGGCGGCGGGCAGGGGCGCGGCCCCGACCATGGCGAAGCGCAAGCTGCTGATGTCCGCGTCGACCGGGCACTGCGCGAGCACGGCGTAAACCGTGGGGACGGCGCTCATCGTGGCGATCCGGTGGTGTTCGACGATCTTCCAGAACTCGCCGTAGAGCGGGACGTCGCGGTAGCCCAGCGGCCCGGCCCACACCGTCGGCTGTCCCTTGAACAGCGGTGTGAGCAGGGTGACGACCAGCGCGTTGACGTGGAACAGCGGCAGCGCGGCGAAGAGGGTGGCGTGCTCGTCGAGCAGCGAGTTGGCGCCCAGCATCCAGGCGTCGGTGACTTCGACGGCGTGGGTGTGCGCGGCCAGTTTCGGCGCGCCGGTGGTGCCGCCGGTCGGGAAGAACGCCGCCAGGTCCTCCGGGCGGGGCGGTTCACCGAGGAAGGCCGTCGAGTCCTGCCCGGCCGCCAGCTCGCCGAGGTATCCGACGTGGACCCCGGGCAGGCTCGGCAGGTCCGGGGCCGGGCCGGCGGCGCCGGTGGGCCGGAGGACCAGGAGGGCGTCCACGAGCCCGTCCCGGGCGAGGGCCTGCGCGGTCTCCCACACGGCCGGGGCCAGCTCGGGACCGGCGGTGACGAGCACCCGCGCGCCGGACCGGCGGAGGAGCTCGGCGAGGTGCCGGCGCGAAAGGCCGCCGTTGAGGGGCGCCGCGATCCCGGCGAGCTGCGCGGCCAGGATCGTGGGCACCAGCTCGGCGGTGTTGGGCGACAGGAGCGCGACCGCGTCCCGCCGTCGGACACCGAGTCCGTGCAACAGGTTCGCGTAGCGGTGGACGTCGCCGAGCAGTTCGGCGAAGGTGCGCCGCTCGGGTTCGCGCCAGCGCGCGGCTTCCGGCAGCACGGTGATCGCGGTGCGGTCCGGCCAGGTGGTGGCGGCGCGCGTCACGAGGGCGTAGGTGGAGGCGGGGAGGCCGCGTGCCGCCAGCGGCACGGCTTCGATCGCGGCGACGTCGGCGGGCGCGGAGTACTCCGGCCAGAGCGGGTTTCCGGTCATCGCGCGTGCCTCACGACCGTGCGCTGGGTGCCCAGGTCGATCGCGCCGTCGTCGGTGGCCACGCCGGCCTCGATGACGTCGCCGTCCTGGAGGTACCGCGGATTCCGTTGCTGGCCACGGAAGAACAGCTTCCACTTGAGCGCCGGTGGCAGGAGGGAGCCGATGATTTCCAGGGGCTTCGGCGGAGCGGACAACGCCGTGCCGACCGGGGTGCCGGTCAGGACGAGGTCGCCCGGGTCGAGCCGCTGGAAGCGCGCGAGGGCGCGGAGGGCGGCGGCGGGGCGGTGGATCATGTCGGCGACCGTCCGGTCCTGGCGGGTTTCGCCGTTGACCCGCAGCCGCAGCCGCAGGTCGGTGAACCGCTTGAGCTCGTCGGCGTCGAGCAGGACCAGCGCGGGCCCGGTGGGGGTGAACGTCGGGTACGACTTGGCTTCGTAGAACTGGGTCTGGGGCAGCTGGATGTCCCGCGCGGAGACGTCGTCGGTCACCACGAGGCCCGCGACGTACTCCGCGAGGTCGTCGCCGATCTCCGTGCCGACCGGGATCTCGGTGCCGATGACCAGGCCGATCTCGACTTCGTAGTCCAGGAGCCGCACGTGGGCGGGCCGCACCACGTCGTCGTGCGGACCGCTGATCGAGCCGGACGACTTGCGGAAGAACGTCAGCGGCACGGTGTCCGGGTTCCCGCCGGTGTCCTCGACGTGCGAGGCGAAGTTGGTCATCTGGGCCACGACCCGGCACGGGGCGGTGACCGGCGAGACGAGCTCGAGGGTTTCCACGCCGACCGTGCGCCCGCTCGCCGCCGCGGCGTCGAGGGCCGGGCGGTCGGCGAGCAGCTGGGCGGTGGTCGTGGCACGGGTGACGACCTCGGCCGCCCCGGCCGGGGTGGCCACCCACCACTTGTCGGCGGTGCGCAGGACGGAAATGCTCATGACACAGCTACTTTCAGCAGGCCGCGAAGGCGGTCGAAGTCGAATTCGTTGTCCTCGCGCAGCGCGCCGATGACGGCACGCAGCTCACGGAACGCGTCCCGGCCGGGTTTCACGCCGAGGAAGTCCTTGGTGGCGGGCGGGCCCCACTGGGCGAGTCCGGACGCGGTCATCGGCGCCCAGCCGGGCTCGAGCGAGCTGTCGAACAGGTCGCCGTCGCTGAAGTGCTCGACGAGGAACCCGTCGGGGTCGCGCCAGTAGTCGAACAGCTGGCTGCCCTGGATGTGCCTGCCGATGCCCCACGACCGGCGGTAGCCCCGGTCGAGCAGGTACTCGCCGCCGGCGGCCAGCGCGTCGAGGTCGGCCACCTGGTAGGCCGAGTGCACGTACCGGTTCGCCGGCCCGAGCACCACCGCGAGGGTGTGGTGGTCGGCCGGGGTGGCACCGCGGTCGCAGCGGATGAAGCTCATCACCGGGCCGCGGCCGCGCTGCCCGGGGTAGTAGAGGAAGTCGCTCACGATCAGGCCCAGGTGGGCCAGGTACCAGTCGAGCGTTTCGCGGTACTTCCGGGTCTGCAGCACGACGTGGCCGAGCCGCTGCACCTTGACCGGCTCGCGCCGCGGCCGCTGGGTGGCGTTCACCCGGGTGACGTCGTGCCCGAAGTTGAAGGTCGGCGGGTCCTGCTCCGGCAGCGCCGGGAGTTCGTGCGTGCCGGACACGACCCGCACCCGGGCGCCACTCGGGTCGGGCAGGTCCACGGTGACCCCGCCGAGGCTTTCCGGCAGGGGGGTGACCCGGTGCCCGGTCGCCTCCGCCAGGCGAAGCACGTCCGCCGGATCGGCGGCCCGGAACGCCGGTCCGGTGAACCGCGAGCGCGCGCCGCGGCGGATCAGGACGCAGGGCGCGCCGGGTTCGGTGCCGCGCAGCTGCAGCTCGTCCGCCGTGCGCAGCGACGTGGTGAAACCGAAGGCACGGGCGAACAGCTCGGCCTTGCCCAGGTCCGGTTTCTCGAACTCCAGCCACGCCAGGTCGTGGACCTTGACGACCGGATTGGGCGCCCGTCCCGGGTGTTCCCCGGGCAGCGCGCCGTGCTCGCTGTGCAGGTCGGCGTGCGGATCGGTCATCACCCCTCCTTTGGGTTGACGATATCGTCACTTGCGATGACATCGTCAGTCAAGTACTTCTGACGATTTCCTCATTTCTGAGGTGATCCGCTAAGGTGACGCCGGGAGGTGCGGGCATGACCGAGGAAGTGGCCGTCGACCGGTCGGCGCGGCGCAAGGCGCGGACGCGTGCCGCGCTGCTCCGGGCGGCACAGGCCTTCATCGCGGCCGGGAACACGAACGTCCCGATCCTGGAGCTCACGCAGGCCGCCGACGTCGGGATGGGGTCGTTCTACAACCACTTCGAGAGCAAGGAACAGCTCTACCGGGCCGCGGTGGAGGACGCGCTGGACCGGTACGGCGCCCTGCTCGACGAGCTGACCGCGGACCTGGACGACCCGGCGCTGGCGTTCGCGCAGAGCTTCCGGTTGAGCGGCCGCCTGCACCGGCTGCAGCCCGAGCTGAGCCGGGTGTTGCTGAACAACGGGCTCGCGCTGGCGACGTCGGAGCGCGGGCTGGCGCCCCGGGCGCGCCGGGACATCGAGGCCGCCGTCGCAGCCGGCCGGTTCACCGTGCGCGACCCCGAGCTCGCCATGGTCACGGTGGCCGGCGCACTGCTGTGCCTCGGCCAGTTGCTGCACGACCGGCCGGAGCGGGACGCCGCGGCGGCGGCCGACCAGGTCGCCGAGGACCTGCTGCGGATGCTCGGCCTGTCCGACGGCGAAGCTCGCGAACTGTGCGGGCGCCCCTTGCCCGAAGCGGTCAGCTCGACGTGACCAAGGCCGTGAACAGCCGGGGGAGCACGTCGGTCAGGTACCGGTTGTCGGCCCGGTCCGGGAGTTCGTCGAGGATCGCGCGTTCGAGCATGGTCTCGTAGAGGGCCACGATCGTGACGACGGCGCTGCGCGGGTCGACGGTCAGCCGCAGGTTGAGCCGGGCGAGCAGGTTCTCCAGGACGCCGGCGAGCGCGTCGTGGAACCGGCGCTCGGCGGCCGCGGCCGGCGCGCGCAGTTCCGGCTGCCGCATGGCCTGGGCGCGGAACTCGGCGTTGAGCAGGTACCACGTCTCGTCGGCGGCGAGGGACTCCATGAACAGGAGGCCGGCTTCCCGGAGCACCCGGTCGATGGTGCCCGGCTCCGCGGCGCCGGCGGCTTCGTCCACGGCGACGCGCAGCCGTTCGGCGCGCTCTTGCATCTCCACCTCGTAGATCGCCAGGAACAGCGCTTCCTTGCTGGCGAAGTTGGAGTAGAAGGCGCCGCGGGTGAAGCCCGCCCGGTCGCAGATCAGCTCGACCGGGGCGTCGCGGATGCCCAGCTCGGTGAACACGTCGTAGGCCGCCGCCATGACCCGCCGCCGGGTCTCCGCGCGCCGGCGGGTCATGCCCTTCGGGGTGCCCAGATCCGCGGTCGCCATGTCGGTCACCTTACTTTCCGCCTCACTCGGAGGAGTGACGGGATCCACTATGCATCGGATACATCGAGTATTACGATACACGACGTATCCGACCTGTAGGGAGCCCTCGTGTCGTCGTTCCTTTACCGGCTTGGCCGCGCCGCCGCCCGGGCCAAGGTGCTCGTGGTGGCGCTGTGGGTGGTGGTGCTGGCGGCGGCCGGCGGCGCGGCACTGGTGGTCAACCAGGGCACCGACGACGCCTTCGCCATCCCCGGGTCGGAGTCGCAGGACGCGCTGGACCACCTCGGCCGGGTCTTCCCGGAGGTCAGCGGCACGTCGGCGCAGCTGGTCCTGGTCGTCCCCGCCGGCGCGAAGGCCGACACCCCGCCGAACCGCGCCGCGGTGGCGCGGGCGGTGACGCGGATCGGGCAGCTGGACCAGGTCGCCACCGTCGTGAACCCGTTCGGCGAGAACGTCGGCGGCGCGGTGTCGGGCGACGGCCGGGCCGCGCTGATCGCCGTGCCGTTGAAGGTGCAGCTCGCCGCGGTCGACCCGGCCACCAAGACGCAGCTCGCGGCGATCGCCGACGACCTCGGGAAGCAGACCGGCGCGCAGGTGCACACCGGCGGCGACGCCTTCTCGAACCGCGTCCCGAAGCTCAGTCCCACCGAGGGCATCGGCCTGCTCATCGCCCTGCTGGTCCTGGTGCTGATGTTCCGCTCCCTGGTCGCCGCGGTCATGCCGCTGGTCACCGCGGTCCTCGGGGTCGGCGTCGCGATCGGGCTGATCTTCCTGGCCACCCCCGTCACGCCCATCTCCTCGACCGCGCCGATGCTGGCGGTGATGATCGGGCTCGCGGTCGGCATCGACTACGCCCTGTTCCTGCTGTCCCGGCACCGCGACCAGCTGGCCGAGGGCCTCGACGCCGAGGAGTCGATCGCCCGCGCCACCGCCACCGCGGGATCCGCGGTCGTCTTCGCCGGGCTGACCGTCGTCATCGCCCTGCTCGGGCTGGCCGTGGCGGGGATCCCGTTCCTGACCACCATGGGCGTCGCCGCCGCGGTCGCCGTGGCGCTGGCGGTCGCGATCGCCGTCACGCTGGTGCCGGCGCTGATGTCCTTCGCGGGCTGGCGGTTGCGGCCGCGCACCCCGAAGCCGAAGCGGCGACGGCGGAAGCCCCGGGTCGCGCGCTGGTGGGTGCGCACCGCGACGAAGGCGCCGCTGGTCACCGTGCTGGTCGTGGTCGCCGGGCTGGCCGTCTGCGCGATCCCGGCCACGAGCCTGCGGCTGGCGCTACCGGACAACGGCACCGAGGAGCACGGCAGCCCGGCCCGCGACACCTACGAGGTCGTCAGCGAGCACTTCGGGCCCGGCTACAACGGCCCGCTGATCGTCACCGCCGACATCATCACCAGCACCGACCCGGTCGGCCTGGTAAACCGGATCGCCGGCGAGATCCGGCACGTCCCCGGCGTCGCCTCGGTGCCACTGGCCACCCCGAACCCCAAGGGTGACACCGGCATCATCCAGGTCGTCCCCACCACCGCGCCGGATTCCGCGCAGACCGATGAACTCGTCGCGCGGCTGCGCGGGCTGGAGCCGCACTTCCGTGACGGCTACGGGACGCAGACCGCGGTCACCGGCATCACCGCCGTCGGCATCGACGTCTCGGCCCAGCTCGGCAGCGCCCTGCTGCCGTTCGGGATCCTCGTCGTCGGGCTCTCGCTGATCCTGCTGGCCATGGTGTTCCGCTCGATCTGGGTGCCGATCAAGGCCACCGCCGGCTACCTGCTCTCGGTCGCCGCGGCCTTCGGTGCGACGTCCTTCGTGTTCGTGCAAGGACACTTCGCGGCCGCCCTCGGCGTGACGCACACCGGCAGCGTGATCAGCTTCCTGCCGATCATCCTGATGGGTGTCCTCTTCGGACTCGCCATGGACTACGAGGTCTTCCTCGTCTCGCGGATCCGCGAGGACTACGTCCACTCCCGCGATCCGCACCACGCGATCGAATCCGGGTTCGTCTCCGCCGCCCGCGTGGTGGTCGCGGCGGCGGTGATCATGTTCGCGGTGTTCGCCGCGTTCGTCCCCGAAGGCAGCGCCACCATCAAACCCATCGCGTTCAGCCTCGCCGTTGGGGTCTTCGTCGACGCCTTCGTCGTGCGCATGACGCTGGTGCCCGCGGTGCTGGCGCTGCTGGGCCGCCGGGCCTGGGGCCTGCCGCCGAAGCTCGACCGGGCCCTGCCGGTGTTCGACGCCGAAGGCGACGCCCTCGTCCACGAACTGCGGCTCGCGGACTGGCCCGGCACCGACGAGGCGGTCAGCGCCCGCGGCCTGCGCCTGGAGGACGACCGCGGCCGTCCGGCGTACCGCGACGTCGACCTGCGCGTCCCCCACGGCGGGGTGCTGGTGCTGCACGGCACCGGCGCCTGTGGCAAGACCGCGCTGGCGTACACGCTCGCCGGCCGGGTCACCAAGTTCACCGGCGACCTCAAGGTGCTCGGCCGGGTGCTGCCCCAGCACACCCACGCGCTGCGCCGCGAGGTCGCCGTCATCCCGTGCCGCGGCACGCGGGACCCGGCCCGCCAGATCGCCCTCGACGGCGACGCCGGGCTCGTCGTGGTCGACGACGTCGACCTCGTGCTGCGCGCGGACCTCCGCGACCACGTGCGCCGGCTCGTCGCCGAGCGGGGAACCACGACCTTCGTGCTGACCTGCCAGGACCCCGAGCGCATCGGGGACCTGCTGCCCGCGGCCGCGCACCTGCACGCCCTCACCGCCGTCCAGCCCGCCGAGGTTTCCTGATGCTCAAGCCCTTCGCCGATTCCGCCCGCGCCCTCGCCACGGGCCCGCTGACCTGGCGCACCTGGACCGGTCTGATCGCCGTGCCGCTCCTCGTCATGGGGTTGCTGACGTGGGCGTTCTGGGCACCGGACACCAACCACGGCACCGCGAAGGCCGCCGTGGTCAACAACGACCAGCCCGTCCAGGTCGGCGGCCGGACGATCCCGCTCGGCCGTCAGCTGGCGGGAAACCTCACCCACAGCGGCGATTCGGCCTACGACTGGGTCCTCACCGACGCCGGTGACGCCGCCGCGGGCCTCGCCGACGGCAGCTACGCGGCCACGGTGACGATCCCGGAGGACTTCTCCGCCCGCGCCACCTCCAGCGCCACCGGCAAACCGCTCGAAGCCCGGCAGGCCCAGGTGCAGGTGCGCACGTCCGACGCGGCCGGCGTCGGCGATCCCGGCCTGGCCGACCACCTCGCCCAGGCCACCCAACGGACGTTGAACCAGCAGGTCGTGGAGACCTATTTGGACAACATTTACGTCGGGTTCACGACCCTGCACCAGAAGGTCGGCCAGGCCGCGGACGGCGCGGCGCAGCTCGCCGACGGCACCCGGCAGCTGGCCGACGCCGCCGGGCAGCTGAGCACCGGCGCCGGCCAGCTCGCCGCCGGCACCGCTCAGCTCGCCACCGGCTCGGGCAAGCTGGCCTCCGGACTCACCCAGGCCGAGCGGGACACCGCGCAGCTGCCCGCGTTGACCCGGCAGCTGGCCGCCGGGGCCGACCAGGTCGCCGACGGCAACGAACAGCTCGCCGCCGTCGTGGTGCCGCTGGCGAACCGGATCATCGCCGCGATCGACGCCGTCCCCTCGGCGGGCAGCGCCGCCGCGCAGTTCCGGCAGCTCGCCGGCGACTGCACCGGCACCGCGGCGTTCTGCGGCCGGCTGCGCGAGACCGCGGACCGGTTCACCACCGACGCGGGGAAGATCGACGGCGTCAAGGCATCCGTCCGCGCGAACGCCGTCAAGGCCCGCGACTCCGTCCAGGCGCTGGCCACCGGCGCCCGCAAGGTCGCCGACGGCAACGCCCAGCTCGCCGCGAAGTCCCGGCAGCTGGCCGCCGGGATCGCCGCCGCCGCCAGTGGCGCGAGGCAGCTCGACACCGGCATCCGGCAAGCGAATTCCGGCGCGCAGCAGCTCGCTTCCGGAGCCGGGCAGTTGAAGAACGGCGCCACCAAGGCCGACACCGGTGCCCACGACCTCGCGGACCAGCTGGACCAGGGCCGTGACCAGGTGCCCAGCTACACCGACGCCGAACGCGCGCACCTCAAGACCGTCGCCGCGGAGCCCAGCACCGCCACCACCGACGGCACCCCGATCGGCACCCTCGCCCTCACGCTGTTCGCCGCGCTCGCCCTCTGGGCGCTGGCCCTCGCCACCTACATCGTCACCCAGGCCGTGCCGGACGGCGTGCTGACCGCGCGCGAGCCCACCTGGCGGATCATCCTCCGCGCCGCCATCCCCGGCGCGACCGCGGCGGCACTGGCCGCGCTCGCCATCGCCGCGATCGCCGTCCCCGTGCTGGGACTCGGCTTCGCCGGCACCGTCGGCTTCCTGTTGATCGCGCTGCTGGCCGCTTCGGCGTTCGTCGCCCTCAACCAGGCCGCGACGGCGATCTTCGGCCGCGCGGGCCGGACGGCCTCGCTGGCCGTGCTGGTGCTGGCCGGCGCGACCGGCGTCGTCTCGACGCTCCCCGGGCCGCTGTACGCACTCGCGGACTACCTCCCGACCCACGGCGCCATCCTGGCGCTGCGGGCCGCGGCCACCGACGGCACCGGCCTCACGACCGGGGTCGCCCAGCTCGCCGCCTGGCTGGTGGCCGGCACCCTCGTTTCGATCCTGATCACCGATCGCCGCCGGTACCTGTCCGCCAAGAGCGTCCGGCTGCGCCGAACCCACCCGTTCGCGACCGTCTGACCGAGAGAGGAACCCCGATGAGCCGTGCCCAGCGCATCGACACCCACCAGCACCTGGTCCCGCCGGACTACGCGAAGTGGATGCACGAGAAGGGAATCCGGCCCGGCGGCGTCGACCTGCCCGCCTGGTCGCCGTCGGCCGCGGTGAAGTTCATGGACGGCCACGGGATCCGCACCGGCATCCTGTCGCTGTCCACCCCCGGGGTCTACTTCGGTGACGTCGCCGAAGCACGCCGCTGGGCCCGCGATGTCAACGAGTACACCGCTTCCGTGGTCTCGGATCGCCCAGACCGCTTCGGGTTCTTCGCGACACTGACCCTGCCCGACGTCGACGGCGCGCTCGCCGAAGCCGAGTACGCGCTCGACGTCCTGCACGCCGACGGCATCGTGCTGCTGGCCAACAACGACGGCCGGTACCTCGGGGACCCGGGATTCGCGCCGCTGCTGCAGTTCCTGCACGACCGGCAGGTCGCGGTGTTCGTCCACCCCGGAGAGCTGCCGGCCCCGGAGGTGCCCGGCATCCCGACGTTCACCGCGGACTTCCTCCTCGACACCACTCGCACGGCGATCAGCCTCATCCTGTCCGGCGCGCTGGCGGAGTACCCGGGGATCAAGTTCATCCTCGCCCACGCCGGCGGGTTCGTGCCCTACATCTCCTACCGGATCCTGCTGACGATGATGAGCACCAAGAACAAGGCGCAGCAGGCGTGGACGCTGCTCGACCAGAAGCACCAGGTGCCCAAGCAGCTCGCCGTGCTGCGCCAGTTCTACTACGACATCGCGCTGTCGGCCTCACCCGCGGCGCTGCCGAGCCTCCTGGAAGTGGCCGATCCGGACCACATCACCTACGGCAGCGACTTCCCCTTCGCCCCGCCGCCCGCGGTGTCGTTCCTGAACAAGCAGTTCGAGCGCTACCCGCTGGACGGTTCGCTGCGCGCGGCCATCGACCGCGGCAACTCGGAGCACCTGTTCCCGCGCCTCAAGAGCTGACCGCGGTCAGAGCGCCGGCTTGCCCGGCTGGTAGAGCCAGGTCCGGAAGAACGAGCCGAGGTCGCGGTGGGTCAGCCGCTCGACGAACTGGGTGAACTGCCGCGTCGAGACGTTGCCGTACCGGTTGGCCGCCGGCCACAGCCTGAGCACGTCGAAGAAGGCGCGGTCGCCGATCTTCGTCCGCAGCGCCTGCAGCGTCATCGCGCCCCGGTTGTAGACCAGGTCGTCGAAGATGTGGTCCCGTCCGGGGTCGGCGACCACGCCGCTCCAGTCCGTTTCGCCGGCGTAGGTGTCCGCGAAGGTCTGCTGCACCGGGATGCCGTTGTACTTCTCCTGGTAGAGCCACTCCGAGTAGGTGGCGAAGCCTTCGTTGAGCCAGATGTCCGACCAGTGCACCGGGGTGAGGCTGTCGCCGAACCACTGGTGGCCGAGTTCGTGCGCGAGCAGGTCGCCGTCGACGTCGCTGGTGCGCTGGTCGTAGACCGGCCGGCTCTGCGTCTCGAGGGCGTAGTGCACGCCGACGTCGGCGAGGATGCCGCCGGTCGAGTCGAACGGGTACGGCCCGTACACCGAGGACTCCCATTGGACGATCTGCGCGGTGGTCTGGTTGAACACCTGGCCCTGACCGGGTTTGCCGTCGATCGACTTCCCGATCGCGGTGATGTTCGGCAGGCCACCGGCGAGCGCGCCGCGGGTGACGTCGTAGCTGCCGATGGCGAGCATGCTCAGCTCGCTGGCCATCGGCTTGTTCATGGACCAGCGGAAGGTGGTCCGGTGGTCGTGCGTGGTGGTGGGCCCGGGTTCGCCGTTGGCCAGCACGGTGAGCCCGGCCGGCACGGTGATGGTCTGGGTGTAGGTCGCCTTGTCGTCGGGGGTGTCGTTCACCGGGTAGTAGGTGGCCGCACCGATCGGCTGGTTCAGCGCGACCGCGCCGTCCTTGGTGGCCACCCAGCCGGACAGGCCGAGCGCGGGGTCGTCGATCTTCTGCGGCACACCGGCGTAGCTCACCGAGACGACGAACGGGCTGCCCTTCCGCAGCCCGTAGGGCGGGGTGATGACGAGTTCCTGGGCACCACTGCGGGTGAAGGCGGCGTCCAGGCCGTTTACCGAGAGCTTGCTGATCGTCAGCGGCCCCTGGAAGTCGAGGTCGAAGCGGGAGAGGTCCTGGGTGGCCGTGGCGAGGACGGTCGTGGTGGCATCGATGGCCTGCGTGCTCGGGCTGTACGCGAGCCGGATGTCGTAGTGGCCGACGTCGTAGCCGCCGTTGCCCATGTCGGGGAAGTACGGATCCCCGGCACCGGGAGCCCCGGGCGTGAACCGCGGCGCGGCCTCCGCGGCCGGCCCGGTGACGGCCACCAGCCCGGCGGACAGGGCACAGGAGACGATCACCAGCGGAATTCGGCTACGGTTCCAGCCTCGCATCGGCCCTCCTCGGCAATCATCGACGCTGAAGAGTAGGTCCGATCGGATGGCCGGATCAACCCTGGTCCGAGGCCACGAACGTCCGGTTCGGCCGGTTCCTGACCGGATGTGCCTGTTCACCCGGCGGCGTAGTGCTGGTACGTCGCAAAGCCGTACCGCGCGATCTTCACCGACCAGGCCCGGTACCGCTCGGGACACCGGTTTTCCAGGCGCAGCCGGTTGATCTCCGCCGCGAGCACGCCCGCCAGCTCGGCACAGCCGTTGCTGCACCGCCGGAAGACGGCGACGACGTCCCGATGCTCGCCTTCGTCGGGGCAGGGCCGGACGGTGCTCAGGTGCCGGATCAGCGAGGCGAACTGCTCCGGGGAGCGGACGAGCCCGGCGGACAGCACGGCGGCCGCCTGGAAGTCCTCGCGCAGGAATTCCTCGCGGTGGCCGAACTCGCCGGCGAGGATCAGCCGGTAGATGTTCGTCAGCTTCTTCACCGCCCGCGGCCCGGGCAGGATGGCCGTCAGCGAAGCCAGCAGGTCCAGTTCGTCCTGGCTGATCCGCGGCAGGTGCGGCGGCGTCTGCCCGAGGTCGCGCGCCGACAGCGAGCGCAGGCCGGCCGCCGGTGGCGCCGCCGCCGCGGGTGACCGGCCGGGTGGCCGGGCCGGCGCCGCGGCCACGGTCTCGAGCGGTTCCCCCTTCGCCGGTTCGAGGTCGTCGAGCAGGTGACGCAGGTACTCGTCGCCGCGACGGCCCAAGGGCTGCACGGCGAACGCGAGGTTGAACACCTTGTCCAGCAACCCCAGGTCGAGCGTGCGCTGACGGCGCTCGTCGACGGCTGCGGTCCGGACGCACCGCAGGGCTTCGAACACCGCGGGCGGGTCCACCGCGACCACCACGACGAAGATTTCGAACGTCATCAGCAGGTTGACCGCCTGCAGCACCTCGACCACCCGCGCCGGCGGGCACCGGTCCAGGTCGTCGACGTAGAGCACGATCCGTTCGATTCCCGCCTGGTTCTCCGCCTTCACGACCTTGTCCAGTGCCTCGGCGAGCCGGCTGAGGTCCTGGTGGACGTACCCGGTCAGGCCGCGGTAGCGCTCGTAGCGGTTGGGCTGGGACAGCTCCTCGCGGAGTTCCGTGAACAGGAACTCCGGATCGGCCCGCTTGAGTTCGGCGGTGTTCCGGCCGACCTTGTCGTCCAGCTCCTTCGCGCGCCGGGTCAGGATGTCCGCGAGTTCGCCCGTGCGTTTCCCGGCCTTCAGGAAACCGGCGATGACCGCGGCAGCCAGGGAGACGGCCGACCCCACCCAGCCGCGGACGTCGGGGAACACGAACGCGCAGGTGACCATCAGCGCGATGAAGAGCGCGGAACAAGTACCCAGCAACCGGCCGAGCTCCGTCCAGCCGGACAACGACTTGCGATGGGCCTTGCCGGCCTTCGGATCGTCCGCGCCGGAGCGAGCTGTCGAGAACAGAGCGCGTACGAGGTGCGCCCAGGCCAAGGGGAGGAAGACCGACGTCCGGGCCTCGTCGGCTGCGGTCAGGTGCTTCTCGAGTTCCTTCCGCTGCCGCAGCAGGTGGTCCCGCTCGGTCCGGAGCTCGGCCTTGTTCCCGGTGGCCGGCGGGTCGCGCAGGGCGTCCAGCAGCCGTTCGATCAGGCCGGTCCACAGGTGGTCGTCGCTGTAGTGCCAGGCGTTGAACCGGACCTGGCGGATCTCGCGCATCCAGAACGGCGACGGCTCGTCGCGCGCGCTGTCGGCCAGCCGCTGCACGAGGTCCTCGGTCTGCAGGATCAGGCTCGATTTCCCGGAACCCCATTCCCCGAGCAGCGCGATCGAGAGCGGCGCCCGGGTCTGCTGGGCGGCGAGCAGCTCGGCGATCGAACGCACGTCGTCGTCGGTGCCGATCTGGTCGTGCGCCGTGGCGCTGTCGCCGGCGACCAGGGGGTGGGGCGGCCGCGACCACCCCGGCGGCCCCGCTTCGACCGTCGCCGGCTGCTCGGGGGCGGCGGTGCTGACCAGTTCCAGCGCGCCGTCACCGCCGCCGGCGACGATCACCTCGCCGTCGGGCATCAGGCCGATCGTTTCGACCGCGTCGACGAAGTCCGGGTAGACGTTGCCGAGGGACTTGCCGGTGCGCCGGTCCCACCGTTCGACCGAACCGTCCTCGCCGCACGAGATGATCGAACCGTCCCAAGGGGACAGCAGCAGCTTCCGGACGTCGCCGTGCCCGGTTTCGATCGGCGGGCAGACCTGGTCCATCTCCGGCACGTTCCACACGGTGATCACGCCGGAGTCCGAGCCGGCGACGGCCGTCCTCCCGTCGCCGTCGAGGGCGACCGAGTGGATCTGCCCGCCTTCGGCGGCGACGGCGGTCTTGGCCGGGAGGTTGTGCCGGTGCAGGTCGCGGAAGGTGATCCGGCCGTCGTCGGAGCCGAACACCGCGCAGGTGCCGTCGCCGGACAACGCGATCGCCGAAACCGCCTTGTCCGCGACCACCCACGGTTGCCCGATCCGCTTGTGCGTTTCGGCGTTCCAGGCGATCACCTTGCCGTCGTTGCCCCCGGAGTAGATCCGCCGCCCCGTGGGGTCGACCGCGACCGCCCACACCTTGGCCTCGTGGTCCATCGGCGTCTTGCCCACCGGCACCTTGCCGACGCGGTCCCAGACGATGATCAGGCCGTCCTCGCCGCCGGAGACGAGCTGGGTCCGGTCCTTCGGCCAGGTGGCGATGGCCGTGACCGTGTCGCGGTGCTCGACGAGCTCGGCTTCGAAATCACCGCTCCGGTTCCACAGTCGGACGGTGTGGTCGGCGCCGCCGGTGGCGACGAGGTCGTCCTCGGCGCTGACCGCGATCGCCCGGACCGCGCCCCGGTGCCCGCTGAACTGTGCGGCCAGCTTGTGCTCGTCGCGGTACCGGGCCAGCGCGCCGTCGCCACCGGCGACGACCATGATCGGCGGGGCGGCCGCCGCCGCGATGGCGACCGCGAGGATCCCCGAGTCGTGGATCTCCCGAAGCTGCTTGGACAGTCCACTGTGGATGTTCCACTGCCGCAGCACGCCATCGGAGCCGCCGGCGACGAACTCGTCACCGCCTTCGCGCACGGCCAGCGCGTGCACGACGTCCGGCTGGCCGGTCCGGAACGACTTCAGCGTCCACTTGGCCAGGTCCCAGGCGACCACGGTGCCCCCGTCGCCCCCGAGGAGCACGAGCTGCCGTCCGGCCACCGCGGCGCACCGCACGGTTTCACAGCCCGGGACCTCGACCTCGGCGAGCACCTCGGGCGCGCCGTCCACCCGCCAGATCTGGGCGATGCCGGCGTGACCGCGGGTGCCGGCCAGCACCACCTGGTCGCCGCCGGGCAGGAACGCGACGGTCCGGGGTTCCAGGCCGGTGTCGGCGGAGAACGTCCCCGTCCCGTCGTGCCTGCACACGCGGAGCGAGCGGTCGTCGCTCACGCCGGCGACCCGGTACGCCGAGACCGCCAGCCCGCGGACCGGCCGGTAGCCGCGAAGGCCGGTCAGCTCGCCGGTGCCTTCGAGGCGGTCGTCGGCCAGGCGCCACGTCAGGACCCGCCCGTTGGCTCCGGTGCTGACCAGCGCGCCGCGGCTTTCGTCCAGCGCCAGTGCCAGCGTCCCGCCCTCGTGGGCCGAGACCGCGTCGAGGCGGCGGAACGGGTGCGTCGACCACAGCCGGATCGACCCGTCGTCCGCTCCGGTCGCGAAGCGCTCGCCCGTCGCGGTGACGGCGACGGCGCGGATGTCGGTGAGGGGACGGGTGGGGTGGCCGGTCATGGCTGCACAGTCGCCGGTGGCGGGCGCATTGTTTCGGTGGCCGATCACAATCGCGCATCGGGTCGTACTCATGAGTGAACGAACCGATCGTGACGATATTGCCCGACGATTGTCGTAACAGCCGGAGCGAGCCGGTCGACATCGGGGGGTGAACTGAATCGACTGGATCACGTAACGCGGTGGAGGACCCTTGATCGGCCGGGTGAGCGGACGCACGGGCGCATTGCCCATGGCCGCGGCGGTATTGGCGTTGACATTGTTGCTGCTCTCGAGTGGGACCTGGTCCGGCGCCTCGGCGACGCCCATGCCGAGGGTCGCCGAACAGCAGGGCGTGGGGATCAAGCCGGTCCGGATGGTGATCCTGGTCGACGAGTCGGGCAGCATCAGCGCGCAGGACATGGCCCGGGAGCAGGACGCCGCAAGCCTTATCTCGCAGGCGGAGCTGTCCCCGAACTCGACCGTCTCGGTGGTCGGGTTCGCCAGTGACAGCGGCTCGAAGCCGGCGGTCGACGTGGTCTGCCCGCCGCTGACCCTGGCCGGTCCTGCCGAGCGGGAAAGAATTGCCCAATGCGTCGGTGAACTGCGGAAACGCACTACCGAGGAAGGCGCGGGAACCGATCACGCCGAGGCGCTCAAACAGGCGCTGAGCTATCTTGATCAGGGATCTTCGCCGGACGAGCAGAAAATGATCTTCCTGCTCACCGACGGCGTTCTCGACGTCGGCGACAGCCCGCGCTACGGCGTCGGCAAAACCGCACAGCAGCGCAATGCCGCGGCGCACGAGGTGATCCGGGAAAATCTTGTCAAGGCGCGGGACGCGCACGTGCAGATCTGGCCACTCGGATTCGGGAATGTCGACAAGTCGGCGCTCGACGAGTTCGCGCAGGGCGGTTTCCAGAACGGCTGCGGGCCGGGCGTGCCCCAGCCGTCGGCCACCGTCGTGTCCGGTTCGGCCGACGTCGCCGCGGCGCTGCTGCGCTCGTTCAGCTCCGGCAGCTGCACCGGGACCGGCCCGGTGACGCAGAACCAGCTCGGCTCCGGGGCCGGCCTCGACGTGCCGGTGACGGTGCCGGCGATCGCGACCGACGGCTCGATCGTGGTGGTCAAGCACGACGGGCGGGTCGCCGTCGAGTACGTCGACCCGCAGGGCACCGTCGTGCCCAAGAGCGGGAAGACCGCCTCCGGCCAGTTCTCCGTCAGCGGCGAAAGCGGCGCGGTCGAGGTGCTGCACGTGGTCGACCCGCTGCCCGGCACCTGGCACGTCCGGCTGACGTCGCTGCCGGACATCCCGCCGCAGAACGTGCTGACCACGGTGACCTGGCGTGGCGCCGCGCAGGCCCAGCTGCTCGTCGATCCGCCGTCGCCGGCCGCGGGCCAGGAGGTCACCGTGTCGCTGCAGGTCGTGCTGCGCGGCGGCCGGCCGGTGACCGATCCGAACCTGTTGCAGGGCCTCAACTTCGGGGTCGCGATGGAAAGCCCGAAGCTGCCGGCGCAGCAGCTCACCCTGCGCGACGACGGCCAGGGGCCGGACAGCGCCCCCGACGGGACCTACTCCGGCCGCACCACGATCCCCGCGGCGGCGGCGGGCCAGGTGACCTTCCACGGCACCGTGTCGGGGATCGGCATCAGCGCGGCCGACGCGCTCGCCGCCGTCCGGGTGGCGCCCGGAGTCCCGGTGGTGCTCGCCACGACCACCCTGCCGACGATCGCCACGAAGGTCGCGCCGGGGCAGTCCGCGGCGGCGCAGGTGTCGGTCACGAACAACTCCGGGCAGCGGCGGCGGCTGCGGATCGAGGTCCGCACGACCGGCCACGCCGCCATCACCGTGCCCGACGCCGTCCACGACGCCGACCCGGGGATCAGCAACTTCGGCTTCCAGCTGGTGGTGGCCGGGAACAGCGCGGACGGCGTGACGACCGGGACGGTGCGGCTGGTCGACGACGCCGACCCGGCGACGGTCTACCACGAACGCGCGTTCACCCTCGACGTGGAACGGCCCGGCCCGCCGTTCCCGTGGCTGCCGGTCCTCGGCGGGCTCGCGCTGGCGCTGATCCTGCTGGCGGCCGTGGCCGCGGTCGTGGCGCGCCGCCGCACCCAGGAGGTCAAGGACCTCACCGTGCAGGCCGTCCGCAACGGCCACCGCACCTACCTCCACGCCGAGGACCACAACGCGGTGCTGTTCCCGTTCGTGGTCAGCACCCAGACCCGGGTCCCGGAGCTGCACCACACGAAACCCGGCGACCCGGACGCCTTCCTGCTCACCCGGTCCCGCGCCGGGCTGCGGATCAGGACGCCGTACGGGGAAACCCGCCAGGCCCAGCTCGACGAGGAGGTCGAAGTCGGCGACGGGCTGACGCTCGTGGTGACCCAGCCCCTGATCCGCGCCGGCGACGACGGGGACGACCCCGGTGACGACTACGCGGCCACCGCGTCCGGACCGGACGCGGTCGCGCCCGGCGATCCCCTGCTGTGACCCGCTGACCCGACGACCCACCGGGGCGACCCGGCAGGAGGACCCATGCAGATCTACCAGCCGATGTTGTTCGTCGGTCTCGGCGGCACCGGCTGCCGGATCGGCGCCGAGCTCGAACGCAAGCTCCGCGAAGAACTGTGCGGCCCGGACGGCACCGCGCTGCGCGACCGGATGCCCGGGGAGCAGATGCTCACCTACCAGCTGCCCGGCTGCCTGCAGTTCGTCTACGCCGACCTGGCCGAAGACGAGTTCGGGCACATCGAGAGCCGGGTGGTGCCCGACCGCATCCACCTGCCCGCCGCCGAACGCACGTACACGATGGTCCGCGAACTGGTGCCGCCGTACGACACCTATCCCGAGGTGGCACGCAGCCTGCGGCTCAGCTCGCAGCCGGTGGTCGACGGCTGGCTGCCGCCGCCGGAGCAGGAACCCCGCGTCGGGCCGCTGGCCAAGGGCGCGGGCCAGCTGCCGACGGTCGGGCGCGCGGCCTTGTTCGAGACGTTCCGGTTCGGCCTGGCGCCCGCCAAGACCTCGCTGCTCAAGGCGATCGGCCAGATCAACAACTCCGGCGGCCAGCTGTCCCGGCTCGGGGGCAAGCTGCGCGACTCCGTCGACGTCTTCGTCGCCTTCTCGGTCGCCGGCGGGACCGGTTCGGGGCTGTTCTTCGACTACCTGCACCTCATCGGCGACGCGCTGGCCGACCAGCGGTACAAGGCGCGGATCTTCCCGCTGGTCCTGATGCCGTCGGCGTTCGAGGACGGGCTCGGCGGCGGCCGCGCGGCCGAGCTCAACGCCGCGTCCGCGCTGCTGGACCTGTTCCGGCTGGTCGACGACCAGAACTCGCAGGTCGCCGGCACCGCGCTGGACCGGCGCGGGATCAACGGCTCGCTCGCCGTGCGCTACCCCGGCGGCAACGAGATCCGGTTGCGCGCCTCCACCGTGCAGACGGCGTTCCTGTTCAGCCTCACCGCCGGGATGCACCGCGACGACCTGCACCGCTCGGTCGTCTCGCTGCTGCTGTCCCTGGTCGGCACCGACCTGCCGGCCGATCCCGACGGCAACCAGTACGCCGACCGGAACTTCCAGTCCTTCGCCGACAGCTTCATCAACAGCTCCAGTGAACGCGGGATCTCCGCGGCCACCGGGATCGGCAAGCGCGGGGTGTCCACCAGCGCGGTCGCGTCGATGACCGTGCCCGCCGAGGACCTGGCCGACATCGTCTCGTCGCGGCTGCTCGCCGACGCGATCGAGGAGATGGCCACGCCGAGCGGGATGGCGGGGGAGAACAACCGCGAGCTGATCACCCGGATGTTCCGGGAGGCCAACATCGACCCGCTGCTGAACCGGGCGCCGCTGCCGATCAACTCGCCGGCCGCGGTCGACGGCGGCGAGGAGATCCTGGCGATGCTCAACACCCGCAAGCGCACGATGGAGTCGTCGATCCACGCGCTGGAACAGACGCTGGTGCAGGACGTCCCGGACCTGGCCAACCAGTTCGACCCGGCCAAGGCGGTCGCCAAGCTCGTCGGCGACACCGGCGTGTTCCGGCTCGGCCGGGTGCTCTTCGGCGACGCCGCGCTGACCGAGCCGTTGAGCAACAAGGGGTTCGCCAAGATCGTCGACAGCAGGCGCGGCGAACCCGCGCCCCCGCAGGGCATCCCGCTCGGCGGTCCGGCACCCGAGGTCAAGAAGACCAAGTGGTGGAAGAAGATCCGCTTCTCCGACCCGGTCGTCCAGGAGTCGCTCAAGCGGCAGGACGCCTGGTTCGCCTGGCGGGCGCAGCGGGCCTGGCACGCGGCGTGGAACGCCCAGGCACCGCGCTGGGAGCGCAAGCTGCGCGCGAGCGAACGCGAGCTTTCCGCGCTGCTGGACGCCTTCCGGGAGCACGCCCGCACCGAGGACGCCCGGTTCAACCGCCGGGCGAAGGCGCTCTACGAGCCGCGCGTCGGCGTGTCGTACCTGTTGCCGCGTCAGGGACAGCTGTCGTCGTTCTACACCGCGGTGGTGCGCCGGCTGGTCGCGGTCTACGCCGAGCAGAGCAGGCTGCTGCCGACCGCGACGCCCGCCGTCGTCGTCGACGCGATCATCGGCCCCCAGGGCTGGCAGGCGGCCTACGGCGAGTTCGCCGAGTTCGGTGTCCAGAGCGGGCCGGAGCGGGCCGTGGCGAAGCTGCGGGAGCTGATCAAGGCCGAGGTGATGCGGCTGTTCCGCTACCGGGACGACGTCCACCAGCCGCTGCTGGCGGGGCTGCACGACCTGCTCGCCGCGGCGGCGGGCCGCAACACGGGCTCGGTCGGCACCGACGACCTCGCGCAGTTCCGGGAGAAGCTGGCCGGGCTGGTGCCGGGCGGGTTCGCGCCGAGCGGCCGCGGGCGGCTGAAGATCCTCTTCTCCTACCCGTCGCCGGCCGGCAAGCGCGACGCCGAGCTGGAGAAGTTCCTGCGGCAGGAGGTGAACCTGCCCCGCGAGGTGGACGCGGTGCCCGAGTTCCGGCCGATCGACGCCGAGTCGATCGTGGTGGTGCTGTTCCGCTCGTCGATGGGGCTCACCGAGGTGCCCGAGGTGCAGAAGGTGCTGGTCAACTGGGCGGACGCGGTCGCGGAGGGCCGCAAGCACGACTTCCTGCCCTGGCGGCAGCGCACCGGGTACCGGTTCGGCTACCTCGCCACGACGGCCGAAGACCGGGCGCGCATCCTGCACCACATCCTCTGCGCGGCGTGGAACGGGTACCTGCGCACCGAGGGCGACCCGCAGTCCCCGGACTCGGTCGACGTCTACCTCGGCGACTCCGACCTCAACATGCGGCTCGAGCTGACGCCGTACTCCCCGCTGTCGAGCTGGAGCAGCCTGATCACCGCCTACGAGCGCTGGGTGCTCGCCGACAACGAGCAGATCCGGCAGGACTTCTGCGACCGGCTGATGGAGACGAAACCGCTGGGCCTCGACGGGAAGCTGGTCGCGCCGGACCCGGTGTTCACCACCCTGGTGTCGCTGGCCCGCACCGAGGCCAAGGAGACCGCCGAGCTGCTGGCGGAGGGCCGCAGTTCGGGACGGCGGCGGCTCGAGGCGATCCAGGAGTTCTGGACCACGACGTTCGAAGCGGCGCTGGCCCTGCGGTTCGCCGGGAGCGAAGACGCCCACCAGGAGAACCTCGCCGACCTGCACGAGTGGTGGGTGACCCGGTGACACCGGCGGCGGTGCAGGTGCTCGACATCCGCGGCGGCGGCCCCGATCTGTCCTTTTTGGATAGTCTGGACCGGGCGGGTGCGCACCGGCTCGGCCTGCCGGGGCGGGTCGTGGTCGTCGACGCGACGGACTGCCTGCTCGCCAACCACGACCGCTACCAGCGGCTGGTCTCGCTGCCCCACGTGCGGGCGGTGATCTGCGTGGCGGTCGGCCCGCTCCACCACGACGACGAGGTGTCCCTGCGCCAGTCCGCGGCCTTCCGCTCGGCGGGGGTCACGCTCTGGGTCGGCGACGAACGGGGCAGCCGCTGGGCGGGCGGCACCAGCCGGCCGCTGCCGGTCCTGGACGGCCCGGAGGTCCTCCCGGACCTGGTGTGCGCGCTGGGCAGCGTGGAGATCTTCGACGAGGTCCACGCGGCCGTGCAGCAGGTGCCGTACCAGACCGCGTGTCCCGGGCTGAACGTCGTGCGGGCCGCCCTCGACCGGGAAAGCCTGCGGGCGATGCACCGCGTGGTGCTCGCGGACCTGGCCGACCGCAGCGCGGCGGAACTGCCCGCGCCGGCGGCCCCGGCCCCGCCGCGCGCCGGTGCCCAGGCCGATCCGGCGCTCGACGTCGTCGTCCCCGGATCGCCCCTCGGCAAGAACCGGCAGGCGTTGCGGCAGGCCGTCGACACGACCGCGGACGCCGCGGCCGCGGTGGCCCGGACCGCCGGGCTGCTGCGCGGCGGACCCCCCGTGGAGCCCGCCCGCGTCCGGGCCGCGTTCGACGGCAGGCTGGACCGGATCGACGACCTGCTCGTCCTGATGGACCGGCAGGCCGCTGGGCACGGCGGGGAGGAACTGACCCGGCTCGGCGTGCCGGCGGGCGACCCGCCCGACCACCCCCGGCTCGCCGGGCAGCTGCGCGAGCTGGTCCGGGCCGAGCTGAGCCGCGGCCGCTCGCTGCGGGACCTGAGCGCCACCCTCCGCGCCGTCGCCAACCGCAGCATGGCGCCGGACGTCGAGAAGTTCCGAGCCGAGCTGCGCTCGCTGCGCCGCCACCTGACGCCCGAAGCCATCCGGCTCCCGGCGTCGGCCTGGCTCGGGCCGGCCGCGGTCACGGCCGTGCTGGCGGGGCTCTGCGCGGGCGTGGTCACGTGGCTGGCTTCGTGGCCGGCCGGCGCCGGGGTGGCGCTGGCCGGGACGCTGCTGGTGGCGCTGTTCGCCGTCCGGTACCCCGGCCGGTCACCCGGTCCGGGCACCCTGCTGCCCGCCGTCGCCGCCGCGGCGCTCGTCGCGGCGGCCGGGGCGTATGCGGGGACGCTCCCGCCGCCCGCGGACACCGGGCCGCCGGGTGCGGTACCGGCGGTCGTGGGGGCCGTGGCCGTGCTGGCCGCGGGCGTCTCGCTGGCGTGGCGCCGGGCGACCGCGAAGTGGCTGGCCGCCCTGCGGATCCCGGAGACGCGGGAGGCCGTCCAGCGCGCGGAGTCGCTGGTGGCGGCCAAGATCACCGAGCACGTCCGCGGGATGGCCCACGCGAGGCGGCTGACGGACGCCGCACTGGCGCTGGCTTCGGACACCGGCGCCCTCGCCGACCTGTACCGGCTGCGGGCCGGACCGGAGTCCGGGCAGCGGATCGAGGTCCTGCCGGACCTGGTCACCGTCCTGCGCGAAGACCTGATCACGTTGGTCATGCGCGCGCTCGACGACCAGTTCGCGACGATCGGCACCGACGTCGCGCTGAGTCCCACCCCCGCCGAGCTGACGGCGGACGCGGAGCGGGAACTCGGTGCGTACGAACAGTTCCTGGACGACCACGGCATCTACCGCAAGCCAGGGCCGGCCGGCGACGGCGGCGCGCGGGACCGGCTCAACCTGGCTTTCTGGCAACGCTCCGAAGCGGCCCGGCGGGCGCTGCGCACCGACGGGCGCGGCGAGTTCGTCCAGCTGTGCCGGATCGGCGACATCCGCGCGCTCGACGTCGGCTGGCGTGGCACGCGCGTGCTGCGGTTCGCGCCGGAAGCCGCCCAGCGCGCGCTGGTCGGGGCCGGCGACGAGCCGGTGCTCACCGCCGACCTCGAACTGGCCGGGGCCCTGCGGCTGGTGCCCCTCGCCGCCGGCCGGGTCGTGCACCAGCACCCGGCCGCCACCGGGCGGGACGAAGAGGACGGATCACCGACATGACGGGGACGACCGAGGCGGACGCGCTGTCCGGGTGCGACCTCGACGGCAGGTTCGCCCGCTGGAAGCTGATCGACCGCGAGGACCTCGCCCTGCCGGGCTCCCGCCTGCGCACCTGCCGGGTCCAGACGACCGACGGCGCGACCCTGATCCTGCGCACCACGCACGCCGACGGCGACGAGGGGACCCGGCTGCTGCTGGACAACGAGATCCGCGCGCTGGCCCGGCTCACCCGCGCCTTCCCGGACTGGCGGCCGCGGCCGTTCCCCGCGCTGGTCGGCTACGCCATGGACGTCCCGCGGCCGTGGGCGCTGTTCGGCGACTACGCCGGCGTCCCGGTCCGGACGGCGGCCGACCGGCTGCTCGGGGCCCAGCTGCGGGACTTCATGGTCAACCTGTTCGACGCGCTCGCGCACCTGTCCCTGGTCGAGGTGGTGCACGGGCGGCTCGGGCCGGACAGCGTCCGGGTCGACGGCGACCGCGTCCAGCTGGTGCTCTTCGAAGACGCCGCGTTCACCGGTGAGCGGGGCCGGCTCGGCGCCGCCCCGGCGGCTTCGCGGACGGACCTGGTCGCGGCCGGCCACCTGCTGTACGAGGCGTTCACCGGGCACCCGGTCCGCGGCGGGCGGCCGGACCTGGCCGAGGTGCCGCTGCTCGCCGCCCGGCTCGGCGACCTGTTCACCGGGACCGGCCCCGGTCCCGACGCCGCCGAGGTGCTGCGGCGGCTCGGCCGCGAAGACGTCCCCCGGCTCGAAGGGCGGGACGAGCTGGACGCCGGCCGGGCCGCCTTCGACCTGGCGCGACGGCGCAAGTCGCCGCCGAAGCCACCGGCCCCGCTGCCGCCACCGCCGTCCTCGCGCCGCCGGTCGTCGCGGACCGTGGCGCTGGTCGCGGCGGCCGCCGCCCTCCTCGTCGTGGCCGTCCTCGTCGTCCTGATCGGAGTGTCCGCGTGAACCCCCTCGCCGAGCGCGTGATCACGTGCCCGACCTGTCTGGACAAGTTCGGCTGGAACGACACCGAACTCCTGGAGTACTCGCCGAAGGAAGGCCGGTACAGCCCGGCGGTCTGGCCGGACCACGGCAACCCCGCCAAGGTCGCCGACGCGCGCAGCCGCTGGTACGTCCGCTGCCCGAACCCGTCGAAGGACAGTCCCAACCACTACCTGCCCGCGACCTACGTCGACTACGACGACCCGCTGGTGATCGCGCTGGTCGGGCGGCCGCTGTCGGGCAAGACGCACCTGGTCGTGGCGATGATCCGCGAACTGCTGGGCGGCAGCGCCGCGGGCGCGGCCGGGCTCACCGCGAAGGCACTGGACTACCACCAGCACGTCACGTTCAAGCGGACCTTCCTCGACACCTTCGAAAAGGGCGACAAGCTGCCGGCGACGCTCAACGAGTCGGGCACCCACCTGGCGTGGCTGGTCGTGGAGCACGGCCCGGTCCGGCGGCCGCTGGTGTTCTTCGACGTCGCGGGCGAGGACTTCCGCGCCAGCGACGAAAACGGGCGGCACACCCGGTTCCTCGTCGCGGCGGGCGCCTTGCTGTTCGTCGAGGACGCGCCGCACGTGCTGCGCAACTTCGCCGAGGCGCACGACCTGGCGAAGGACCCTTCGCTGTCGAGCCCGTTCGGCGCCAACGCGACTAACGAGTTCATCCAGGAGGCGATCAACCGCCTGCCCGGTGGCGGCAGGCACCTGCCGGCCGTGGTCGCGCTGACGAAGTCGGACCGGCTGCGGTACCTGGCCCCGGCCGACCGCTGGCTGCGTCACGAGCCGGGCGGCCGGGTCGACCCGGCCGACCTGGTCGCCGAGAGCCGCGACGTCTACGCGCTGCTGCACCGCGCCAACGCCACGTCGATGACCAAGCTGTACCAGGACTTCCGCGACTGCACGATGCACTTCGTCTCGGCGACCGGCGGCGCGGCGGGCGAGGACGGCCGCTTCGGCTCGGGGATCCGCCCGATGCGGGTGATGGTGCCCCTGCTGTCCCTGCTCGCGATGGCCGGCGTGGTCCCGGTGGCCACCCGGTCGCAGGGAGTGCGCCGATGAGCTACCCGGGTGCGGTGGAGCAGATCCTGTTCGGCCTGACCCCGCAGGGCGGGCTCGGGGTGACCGCGGCCTCCCGCGGGGTCGACTACCAGGCGCGGACGGCGTGGAACAGCAGGCTCAACAAGTACAACCGGCTCAACCCGACGTTCGGGCCGGAGGGCGCTTGGGTGCCGAGCCGGGCGTTCTCGTACTTCGAGTTCGGCAACGGCGACGCCGCGGTGCTCGCCCGGTTCGACACCGACCGGGACGGCCGCAACAGCTCGCACGCGCTCGTCGGCCCGGCCGGCGTGCTGGCGCCGCACGCGATGTTCCTCTCGCGGTGGCCGGGCTGGCGCCAGGACGCGCGCGAGCCGTTGTGCGTGGAGGACCCGGCCGCCTGGAACGCGCTGCGGGAGCCGTGGCTGGCCGAGGCGTGCGATGCGGTCGGCGCCGACTACGGCACCCTGCTGCTCCTGCTGGAATCCGTGCTGTCGGACGACGACGACGAGTACTTGACGGTCTTCGGCCACCGCAACCCGCTGCCGTTCCTCACCATCGCCAAGGAGATCCTCGACCCGGTCCTGTCGACCCCGGGTGACCGGTTCGCGTGGACCTTTTCGACGTACGAGGATTCGGACACCCGGCGCGAGGCGTCACCGGCCAACGACGGGGCACCGCGGTTCTGGTGCGTGCTGCGGCTGCCGGAGTCGGGCGAGACGGCGCGGCGCCGGGTCGGGGCCGGCGGCCCGGCCGGGGAAAGCCCGGTTTCGGCGCTGGTGCGTGAGCTGGCCGAGCAGTACTCGGCGGACCCGGAGGCGTACCGGAAGGACGTCCGGGCCAGGCTCGACGGGCAGCACCGGCGTGACCGGCGGCTGACGGCCCTGACCCAGGAGACGCCGGCCCGCGACCCCCTGCCCCCCGCCACCCCGCCGTCCGTCCCGGAGCACCGGCGTCCGGCGGAAACCCCGCGGGTCACCGGAGCCGAACCGGTGGCGGTCCTGTTCGACCGGCTCGACCGGGCCCAGCAGACCGAAGCGGACCGCGCGGCCCTGCAGCGGATCCGGGCGGAGTGGGCGGTGCTGACGCGCCAGTCGAACATCGCGCGGCGGCTGGAGAACCAGCTGCACGTCCAGGCCAGGGTGCTCGGGGTGGCGCTGGCGATCAGCGTGCTGACGATGCTGCTGACGCTGGTCTTCTGGCCCCGCCCAGCCGCGCCCGCGCCGCCCGCGCCGCTGACGGTGACCGTCCCGGCCGTCCCGACGTGACGCCTCACCGGGTCCCGAGGCGGCCGGTGATCACCGGACCGTCGCCGGCTTCTCCTGGCTGGCCGCCCACGACGCCAGCAGGGCCAGGCCGTCCGCGGTCGCCGTGCCGGCGGGTGCGGTGTAGACGTTGAGGAGCAGGCCCGGTTCGGCGGACAGCTCCATCGACTCGACGTCCAGGTCGAGCCGGCCCACCACCGGGTGGTGCAGCCGCTTGCGGCCGGACCGGTGGAGCCGGACGTCCTGGGACGCCCACCGCCGCCGGAACAGTTCGCTGCGCGTCGACAACTCGCCGACCAGGGCGATCAGCTCCTCGTCGTGCGGATTGCGGCCCGCTTCCATGCGGAGTTTCGCGGCCACGTCACCGGCGATCCGGTCGTAGTCGACGAAGAACGTCTCTGCCGCCCCGGGATCCAGGTACACGAACCGCGCCGTGTTCGCCGGCCGTTGCGGGCCGGCCAGTACCGGTGCATACAGCGCGCGGGCGAGCTGGTTCGTGGCCAGCACGTCGTAACGGCCGTTGCAGATCCACGCCGGCGCATCGGTGACGGCGTCGAGCACCTGCTGAAGCGCCGGACGCACGGTCGCGGCGGGGCGACGGCGGCGTGGACCGCCGGGCCCCCTGGACTGCCGCGCGAGGTGGTACAGGTGTTCGCGCTCGGCCTCGTCCAGGTGCAGGGCCGAGGCCAGCGCGTCGAGCACCCCGTCGGAGGCGCCGGCGAGGCTGCCGCGCTCCATGCGCACGTAGTAGTCGACCGACACCCCGGCCAGCAGCGCCACCTCTTCGCGACGCAGACCCTTCACCCGCCGGTTGCCGCCGTACGCGGGCAGTCCGGCTCGCTCGGGCGTGATCCGCGCGCGGCGGGAGCTCAGGAACTGCTTGATCTCGGTGCGCAGGTCGATCGTGGCCACCTCGTCACCGTAGGCCGGGTCCGCGGGCGGAGGGAGGTTCTGCGGGTACCCCCTAGGTCCCGGTGGCGGTCGTGGCGATGCCGCCGTCGACCGGGATGACGGTACCGGTGACGTAGGACCCGGCCCGGCCGGCGAGGAACACGGCGACACCGGCCATGTCGTCGTCACGGCCGAGGCGGCGCAGCGGGGCCTTCGCCGCGATCGTGTCGCCGACGGCTTCGAGCGTGGCCGCCATCATCTGCGACGGGAACGGTCCCGGGGCCACCGCGTTGACCGTGATGTGCTGCGGGCCCAGTTCCCTGGCCAGCACCCGGGTGAGCTGGTGGAGCGCAGCTTTGCTGCCGGCGTAGGAGTAGTTGGGCGACTCGGCGACGTGGATGGCGGCGATGCTGCCGATGTTGACGATCCGCGCGGGATCATCGGCGGTGCCCGCCTTGCGCAGGGCCGGCAGCAGCGCCTGCACCAGCCAGAACGGCGCCTTGAGGTTGAGGTCGAGCACGGTGTCCCAGGCCTCGTCGGGGAACGTCTCCAGCGGCTCGCGCCACATCGCGCCCGCGTTGTTGACGAGGATGTCCAGGCGTTCCGAGCCGGCCGTGACGAGATCGGCGAGGCGCCGGCATTCGTCGTGTTTGGACAGGTCGGCGGGAATCGCTTGGACGTCCCCGAATTCGGACAGCGACTCCTGTGCTTCCGCGCACGCGTCCGCCGTGCGTGAGCTGATGACGACGCGGGCGCCCGCCTGCAGCAGGCCGCGCGCGATCATCAAGCCGATGCCTTTGGTGCCGCCGGTGACCAGTGCGTTCTTCCCGCTCAGATCGAAAAGGTTTTCCGCCATACGGCCAGGCTGGCAGGCGTTCTGGCGGCCCGGGAGGCCCTGTCGATACCGGTCCTGTGAGAGCCCCCCTTGCCGTGCCCGAGCACACGGAGGTCAGGAAAGAATCCGGAAAGGGGCGGCTGGTTCGATCGCCGCATGCCTTTGGACCTCCTGTTCGCGACCCTGCCCGTGCCCGGCCACGTCGGCCCGCTGCTGCCCATCGCCCGCACCCTCGCCGCACGAGGACACCAGGTGCGCTGGTGCTCCGGGCAGGTGTTCGCGGACCGGATCCGGGCCACCGGCGCGGAGTTCGTGGCGATGGACCCGGCCATCGACCACCTGGGACGCAACGTCGACGAGCTCTTTCCGGCGCGCACCCGGCTCAACGGGGTCGCGAAACTGCGCTACGACATGCGCTCGGTGTTCCTCGAACCCATTCCGGCGCAGGTCGCGGACCTGCGGCGGGAACTCGACCGGCGGCAGGCCGACCTGGTGCTGCACGACGCCGCCCACGTCGGCGCCTCGCTGCTGGAACACCTGGACGGCCCGCGCGCGGTCAGCGTCGGGGTCACGCCGCTGATGCTGCCGGCGCCGGAGGTGCCTCCGTTCGGGCCCGGGCTCAAGTACCGGCGCGGGCCGCTCGCCCGCCTGCGCAACGGCGTGGTGCGCCGGCTGCTGGACGACGTCGTCTTCAAGCCCGTGTACGACCACCGCGACCGGATCCTCGCCGGACTCGGCCTGCCGGCCGGGGAACGCGGGCTGTCGGGTGTCTCGTCGCACCTGCACCTCCAGAACGGCGTGGCCGGCCTGGAACACCCGCGTGAACAGCTGCCGCCGCAGGTGAAGTTCGTCGGGGCGCTGGTGGACCCGGCGCCGGCGGCGGAACCGCCGGAGTGGTGGGACCGGATGATCGAGGCCGGCCGGCCGATCGTGCACGTCACCCAGGGCACGGTCGCCGACACGGACCTGGCGCAGCTCGTGCTGCCCACGATCCGGGCGCTGGCGGACGAAGACGTCACCGTCGTCGCGAGCACCGGTGCGCACGAGGTCGGCCCGTTGCCGGGGAAGGTGTTCACCGCCCCGTTCCTGCCCTACGACCGGCTGCTCCCGGAGATCTCCGCGATGGTGACCAACGGCGGGTTCGGCGGGGTGCAGCTGGCGCTCGCCCAAGGCGTGCCGCTCGTCGTCGCCGGCCGCACCGAGGACAAGCCCGAGGTCGCCGCCCGCGTCGAACGGTCGGGGGCCGGTATCAACCTGCGCACCGCGACACCGTCGGAGAAGACGCTCAAGGCGGCGGTGCGCACATTGCTGGACGGCGGGTCGTACCGGCGGCGCGCGGAAGAGCTGGCCGCGGAGTACCGCGGCCGCGACGCGGGGGAGCTGTGCGCCGACCACATCGAGCGGCTGGCCGGCGTGCGGGTCTGAGGCCCGGGTTCAGACCAGGGCGGCGAGCGGCGTGCCGGCCGGCCCGCCGGACAGGGCCTGGCGGAGGTCGTCCAAGCCGGTCAGGTCCTGCAGCAGCACACCGAGCGCGGCGCGGTGGAGCGGGTCGGGGATCCGCGCCACCGCCTGTTCCGCCGGTGGCTTCCACCGAGGACCCGCCAGCGCGGTGAGGTGCGCGGCGGCCACCGCGGCGCGGACGGGCAGGGCCCGCTCGGCCGCCACGGCCTCGCGGAAGCAGGTCACCGCGGCGGTTTCGTCGCGACGGCGGACGTGGGCCAGCCCGAGCAGGTTCGCGGCCGCGGCGCCGAGGTCGGCCGCGGCGAGCTCGGCCGCTTCGGCCCGGATCCGGTCGAGCACGGCGACCGCGGCCGGCGGATCGTCGTCGAGGTCCAGGTAGGCCAGGCGCAGCTCGGCGTACCCCCGCTTGACCGGGGCGTGCCCGGTGCGCGCGACGTCGCGGGCCCGCGCCCACCGCTCGCGGGCGCGGGAGCGGTGGCCGGCGTGCTCTTCGGCGTCCCCGAGCCGCAGGTGGGAGAAGACGACGCCGAACCGGTCGTCGATGCCTTCGAAGTACCGCAGGTTCGCCTCCGCCGCGGCCACGGCGGCCTCGAGGTCGCCGTCGCGGCGGTGCTGCTCGGACCACACCGCGTCCAGGATCGCCCGCAGCCACGGGTGCTCGAACTCCGCCATGACCGCTTCGGCTTCGTCGAGGCAGGCCCGGGACTCGGCGCCGGGGCGCAGGTGCACGGCCACGGCCGCGATCGCCGGCAGGGCGATGCGGACGCCGTCCCGGTCCGCCGTGGTGCGGTAGAGGGTGCGCACGCGGTCCGCAGGCCGCCACGGGTCGGCCAGCGCCCCGGAGGCCCGGCCGAGGTAGCTGTGCCAGGCCAGGGCCACGGCGAGCGGTCCGTCGCACCCGGACCGCGGACCGGCGTCGAAGCAGTCGATGGCCCGGCCGAGCCACCGCGCGCCTTCGGCCTCGCGTCCGCAGACGTACCAGAGGTAGCCGAGCAGGCCCTGCAGCCGGAGCGCGCGGGGTCCGTCACCACGCTGCAGCAGCCAGGCCGTCACCGCCCGCACGTTGGGGAGTTCGGCGAGGAAGCCGGCCAGGAGTTCCTGCTGGCGCGGGGAGCTCAAGCCGGCGTAGACCTCCTGGGCGAACGCGATCCGGACCTCGGCGTGCCGGTCGCAGAACGCAGAAGTGTCCATAGTGGACGCCGCGTAGCCGCGGACCGTTTCCAGCAGCCGGAACCGCCCGTCGTGGCCGGCGACCACCAGCGACTTGTCCACCAGCGCCGCCATTACGCCGGTGGTGGCGCCGCACACGCGTTCGGCGTCGGCGAAGGTGCAGCCGTCCCGGAAGACCGAAAGCCCGGCGAACACCCGGCGTTCGGCATCGGACAGCAGGGCGTGGCTCCAGTCGAGCAGGGCACGGACCGAATGGTGCCGGGCCGGGGCGCGCCGGGCGGCGTTCGCGAGGTCGTCGAGCCGGGATTCGATCTCGCCGAGGGAAAACAGCCGGGTGCCCGCCGCGGCCAGCTCCAGCACCAGCGGCAGCGCGTCGAGCCGGGCGCAGAGCCGGCCCACCGCGGCGTCGGCGTCCCGGACGGCCGGCGCGCGGTCGCGGAACAGCCGGATCGCGTCCGGCAGGGCGAGCGGGGCCAGCGGGACCGGGCGTTCGCCCGCGATGTTCAGCGGTTCGCGGCTGGTGGCCAGCACGGTGAGCCGCGGGCAGCGCCCGAGCAGCAGCTCCGCGGCCTCGGCGGCGTCGTCGACGACGTGCTCGCAGTTGTCCAGTACCAGCAGGACTTCGCGCTCGCGCAGGTACGCGAGCAGCCGGTCGCGGGCCGGCGCCGCGGGCTCGCCTGCCGGCAGGGTCGCCGCGACCGCGTCGAGCACGCTGCCGTCGCGGGCGACGGAGGCGAGCTCGACCAGCCAGACGCCGTCGGGGAAGCGGCCGCGCAGCCGGTGCCCGAGCTCGCGGGCGGCCCGCGTCTTGCCCACGCCACCGGGCCCGGTCAGGGTGACCAGGCGCCGTTCGCCGAGCAGCCGCCCGGCGGTGCCGAGATCCGCGTCGCGCCCGAACAGGGCACCGGCCGGGTGCGGCAGGTTGCCGCCCGGCGGAAGCGGAGGTGCGGGCTCGTCCCGCAGGATTTCCAGGTGCAGCGCGGACGTGCCGGGGCCGGGGTCGGTGCCGAGCTCGTCCGCCAGCCGCCGCCGCAGGTCGCCGAAGACGGCGAGCGCTTCCGGCCGGCGTCCGCCGCGGTGCAGGGCGCGCATCAGCAGTTCCGCGAACCGTTCCCGCAACGGGTGTTCCGCGACGAGCCCGGCGAGCTCCGGCACGAGTTCCCGGTGCCGGCCCAGCGCCAGTTCCGCGTCGAGCACGGTGTCCAGCGCGGCCAGGCGGAGCTCCTCGAGCCGGACCCGCCAGACGTCGGCGAAGTCGTAGCCGACCGGCTGCCGCCACTGCGCGAGCGCCTCGCGCAGCACGGTGACCGCGGCCGCCGGATTCCCTTGCCGCGCCAGCTCGCGTCCCGTTGCGCAGGCGTCGGCGAAGACGTCGGCGTCGACCTCTCCGGCGCGGGTGAGCAGCCGGTAGCCCCCGGGTTCGGAGACCAGCCGCGGCTCCGGCAAGGCGGCGCGCAGCTTCGCGATCTGCACGTGCAGCGCGTTGACGGGGTCCTTCGCGGATTGCCCGGTCGCGAACAACCGGCCGGCCGGGACCACATCCGGCCGGGAGACCAGCAGCATCGCCAGGATGGCCCGGCCCCTGGCCCCCGGCAGCTCGACGGGCGATCCGTCGTCGCCGAGCACCTCGACGGGACCGAGCAGGCGGAACAGCATGGCCGGCAGTTTCCCACGCCGCCCGTGCCCCGGCCGTCAGCCGGCTTGCAGCAGGTCCAAGGTGCGGCTCCGGTCGTTGAGGGGGACGACGATCAGGTCGGTCACTCCGGCGTCCTGATAGCGCTTCACCGCGTCGGTGACGGTCGTGTCGTCTCCGATGACGAGGGTGTCGGCGGGGTTGGCGAGTCCCGCGCGGTCGAGGGAGGCGCGGTACGCGGGCATCCGGCCGACCGTGGCCAGTTGTCCGGCGAACTCGGCGCGGGCGCGGTCGGGGTCCGGGCTCAGCAGGGTGACGGCCTGGGCCACGATGCGCGCGCCGGGGGCCGTGCGCGGTGCGATGTGCTTGGCCACCATGTCCGGCGTGACCCAGGCGGCGGCCACTCCGTCGGCGAGGTCGTGGGCCAGCTCGAGCATGCGTGGTCCGAGCGCCGACAGCAGGAGGCTGGGCGCCGGGGCGGCGATGTCGAGGCGCGTGTCGACGGTGAAGAACTCGCCGTCGAACCGGACGGGCCGGCCGTTGAGCAGGGGGCGCAGCACGGTGAGGTACTCGCGGGTGTGCCGCAGCGGCGAGGTGTAGGGGAGGCCGAGCTGGTCCTGGACGTACCAGGCGTGGCTGGGGCCGACGCCCAGGGTGAGACCGCCGCGGGCGGCTTGGATGGTGAGTGCTTCGGCCGCGGTGGTGACGGGGTGGCGGGGAAAGGTGGCGACGATGGCCGTGCCGACCTCGGCCGGCCGCGGGCCGAGGGCGGCGAGCAGGGTGAGCGGGTCCCAGCCGCCGGGGTTCTGGTTGGTCCAGAAGCTGTCGAGGCCGCGTTCGGTGGCGTCCGCCGCGGCGGACGCCACCTCGGCCGGGGACGTGGGAGTGATCAGGCCGGTGCCGATGTGCATGACTCCATCCCAGCTGCCGCCGCGCAGCGGAACCAGATCCACTTAGACTGCTCAGCGATCACTTTTTGTCATCGTGGGCTCAGGCGGTGGAGGGTCGTGGAACTGCGCGCGCTGCGGTATTTCGTGACTGTGGCGGAGGAGCTGCACTTCGGCCGGGCCGCCGAGCGGCTCAACATCGTGCAGCCGGCGGTGAGCCACCAGATCGCCCGGCTCGAGCGAGACCTCGGCACCCGGCTGTTCGACCGCTCGCCGCGGCACGTCCGGCTCACCCCGGCCGGGGTGCGAGTGCTTGAGGCGGCCCGGGAGACGCTCGCCGCCGCGGCACGCGTGCGCGTGGTCGCCGGAGAACCCGCCGCCCACCTGCGGATCGGTGTCGCCCCGGGGCTGACTGCGCGGCTGGAACGCGCGGCGGAGCTCTTGCTCGACGGGGCCCGGCCGGCCCAGGCATCGCTGGTGGACCTGCCGGTCCCGGCACGCCTCGCGGCCGTCCGCGGCGGCGAGCTGGATCTCGCACTGGTGCGCGGCCCGGTGGAGGCGGACGGCGTCCGAGTGGTCCGCGCGTGGTCCGAGTCCCTGCTGGCGGTCGTGTCCGACGACCACCCGGCGGCCGGCCTCGCGGTGGTGCGTCCGTCCGATGTGGACCGTGCCGCACTGCGCCTGCCGGCACGGGAGGAGGACCCGGCGTTGCACGACGCGATCACGTCAGCGTTGCGCGGGATCGGCGGGGAACCAACGGGCAGATCGGGCGGCTCGGTCCTCACCGTCCTCATCGAGATCGGCAGCGGGCACGGGTCCTGGACGCTGCTGACCGCGGAGCAACTGCAGGGGTTCGCGGCACGCCGGGTCCGCGCGTTGCCACTGGACCCGCCGCTGAGCATCGACGGGCACATCGTCGCTTCGCTGCGGACTCCGGAGGACTGCGTGTCCTCGTTCGTCCGCGCGTTCACCGACACCCCGGACCGATGACAGTGCGCCGTGCTGATCAGCTCGTGGGCCGAAGCCAGCCGGCTGTCTCGCGGTGGCGGCCGAGCCCGGCGGCGTCGAACTCGTCGAAGTGCTCGCCCTTGACCACGCCAAGCCACCGCAGCGCCCGGGAGATGGGGCTGCCCTCGGCCGGTATCGGCTTTCCTTCGGCCAGGTGCAAGGGGCCGAGCACTACCTGACCGCCGTCCCACAGCTGTGCGGCCTGGGTTCCGCTCCCACCGAAGTAGTCAGCTTCGACGTAGGCGACGGGACCGCCTGCCGAGCAAGCGGCCAGGGCCCGCCCGAACCCGGCGGGTGCCTTCCAGAACACGTCGAGCTCGGCCGCTCCGGCGACGGTGATCTCGTCGAACAAGGCGTCGGTCATCGGCAGCAAGCAGAGGTGCCGGGTGAGCGGAACGATGCGTGCGTACTCCGCCGTACCCGCCAACTCCCGGAGGACAGGCTCGGCGGCGATGGCTCCCTGCAGCTGATATCCCATGCGCTGATTCTCGTTCCCGTCCGATCTCACGAGTAGGCGGGCGGGTGATCACCTGAGGGTGAAGGGCGGCCGATACCACTCCTGATTCGACCGGATCGTGGCCTCGCTGGTCGGCCGGTGCTCCGGACCCGTCGTGCCGAGCGACAAGGTGAAACCCTCAGGATCGGCGTCGTGCGGGAAGAACAGGCCGTGGATGAAGACCGTGCCCGCGGTCTTCGCCTGGAACGACCGCGACTTCCGTGGCGGGCCGCCGCCCACCGGCACCTCGTGCACCTCGACCTCGCGGTGCACCTCGATCGAGAACCACAGGACGATGTCGTCGCCGGCCGAGATGTCCTGCGGGTGCTGCCGCAGGCCGGGGGTGAACAGGGACTTCCAGTCCTCTTTGCTGAGCAGGTTCAGCGCGACCCGGTTCGGGTCCAGCCGGGGATCGTTCTTGGTTACCGCGAACCGGATGCTCTGGATCCAGATGGCGGGGTCGACCAAGGGACCCCACATCCCACCCAGCGGCGCCGTCCGAGGCGCCACGCCGGCCGGCCAGACCGCCGGATCCACCAGGTCGTCGGGATGCGAGCGCACGCCTTGGGCGAGGCCGGTGGTGGCGCCCCAGCGCCAGTGCAGGTGCGCCGCGTGGAACGCGCCCGGTGCGGAGATGATCGGTTCGTCCGGGCCGCGTGCACCCCACCAGTGCAAGTTGTCCCAGCAGCGGACGTTGAGCGGAACGCCGCCGGGCCTGGACCGGGTGGGGTCCGCGAAGATCGGCACTCCCTTGGCGAGGCCGGGGGCGGTGATCTCGAGAACCGCAGGTTTCTCCACGGCGTCGAAGGCGGCTCGCGAGACGCCCTTGGACTCGGAGCCCTTCACGACGCTGAAGACGATCGCCGACGCCAGGAGCGAGGCCGGGTTGTCCTCGTCGGCGAAGGCGCCGGCCTGGTTGCCGAACTTGGTCAGCAGCTGGTTCTCCAGCAGGTCGTGATGGCGGTCGATGGTGAGGTGCAGGCGGTAGTCGAAGCGGATGCTGCTGATCCGGGTGAAGCGCCGGCCCGGGTCGTGCGTGGTGTTCGGCACGAGGGCGTAGCGGATCATCGGGTGGCAGCGGGCCGCGGCGATGCTTCCGCTGGGTTCGTGGCGGGGCAGGTCGGAGTAGCGGGAGAACAGGAAGAACTGCGTCAGGTTCAGCCCGGCGTGCTCGCAGTTGGGCAGCGACAGGAACAGGATCGGTGCCTCGTACGTCGCCGAAATGCCGTACCCCGCCGGGCTGGTGCCGTTCTTGAAGTACCTCCCGAAGCTCAGCGCGGCGTCGCTCGCCTGGAGGAATGCGCGCTGGCTGGCGTTGTCGGGCATGCTCGTGGCGGGCGGGGACAGGATCGTGATCGGGGAGACCGTGAACAGCGCGCCGTCGAGCTGGTAGAACGTCTTCTTGGTCGAGACGACCGTGCCCGGCGGGTCGATCACCTGCGTTTCGACCCAGATGCCGACCGTGCGGATGTCGGTGGCGAAATTGTGGTCGTCGTGCCGCACGTTGCGCAGCACGATGCCGCCGGGCAGCGGCTTTCCTCCGGTGTCGGTGTCGCAATCCAGCGACCAGCGGGTCGCCCGGTCGAAGAGCTTCATGGTGTTCCTCAGGCGTTGGGGAAGGCCGACGGGACGAACGGCGACGAGAAGACCTGCTGCTGGTGGTGCTTGAACGCGCCGGTCTTGCGGTCCCGCACGTTCAGCAGTACGACGTATTCGCCGTTGTCGAGGTCGACGGCGCTCGCCGTGGCGTTGCCCCCGCTCACGGTCGGCACGACCCGCGGGGAACCGCCGCCCAGCTCACGGATGCCGTTCTCGGCGGTGCCGTAGGAATGAACCGCCCAGTTGTAGGCGTAGTCGCCGCTGCCGCCTTGGGCGAGGGCGAGCAGCCGCATCCGGGAACCGTGCTGCTCGATCCGTCCGACGTCGACCGTGAGCGACCACGGCGAACCGCTGACCGGTTGGTAGTCCTGGTCTCCTTCGACGAAGTAGTAGGGCGACAGGTAGTACTGCGGGATGCCCTCACCGGACAGGACGTAGCCGAGTTTGGGCTTGCGGTCGCCGCCACCGGCGAAGGCCGAAAAGTCGGTGTACCAGCGTTCGCGTGAGAGCGGCCGCCACCGGGTGCACACGCCGATGATCCGACCGGCGTGCCCGACCCGAACCTCGATCTGCGACCCGCGCACCGCGGCCCGGACCGAGGCCGCGCCGTCGAGGTAGAGCTGTGGTTCGGCGCGGTAGAGCCAGTGGTCCCACGCCGAGCCGTCCGGCCTGGGCACGGCACTCAGCTGCGCGCGCCGCAGCAGAGCTGCCGGCGGGAACAGCGCGATGTCGCGAAGGACGTCCGGCCACTGATGGTTCGCGCTCGAGCAGGACTGCGCGAGCGCGGCCAAGGCGGTTTCCGCGGCGCGGAGGGCCGCGGGCGCCGGTGGCAGCGCGGGTGGCGCCTTGCGGTCCCACAGCTCCTCGACCGCGGTGTACTGGAGCCAGCCGCTCGACTCCGACACCGTGAGGCGCTGCGCGTTCGACGGCGTGACGCGCAGCGCGGTGAACACGGCTTTGGCGACCGCGTCCTGCTCACGGACGAGGGCGGCGGGGTTCGCGAGCGCGTACACGCGCGCCATCGCGTCGACGGACGATGCCATGGCTAGTTGGTGGGCTGCCAGTCGTCGCCGACCTTCTTCCACGCGGGAAGGTCGTTGTTCGGCCGCAGCCGCACCAGCGTGGTGGGCAGGTGGACGAGCCAGGGATCACCGACGGCGACCTCGCCCTGCGGCGCGCCGGTCTGCTCCTGGATCTCCGTCACGATCGGCAGGTAGAGGGAGCCGGAGATGTCCGGCGGCGCTCCGCCGTTCCAGATTTCGCCGGTCTCCAGGTAGTGCACGACGGCGGCCTCGAAGCCCGGCCGCACGGGGAAGACGACGCGTGCCGCGCCGGCGCGCAGGAAGTCGGCGAACGTGGGGTCGGTGTCGTCGAGCAGCATGCGGTTCTTCCAGCCCGGCTTCCAGCCCCAGAAGTACGGGTAGGAGAAGTAGACCAGGTGCTCCCACTCGAAGGCCTGCTCGAAGAAGCGCACGTACGGCATCTGCTTGTCGGTGCGGGCGAGGTCCGGCTGGGCGTAGCCCTCCGGCGTGAGCTGCAGCGCGCCGAACCCGTCGAACTGCTGGCCGGTGATCATGGTGACGCACTGGCGCCGCAGCTCGTTGGCGACGAGGCGCTGGTTGAAGTCGGGGTTGCGGCCGGAGATCACCGTGCCCGCGGCGGCTCGCGCCTGTGACAGCGCCTGCTCGTACGCCTGTTGCTTGGCGAGGAAGGCCTGGGTGATCGTGGCGTGCACCTTCTGCTGCCACGCGGCCACGGCCCGCTCGGTGCGGTAGCAGAAGATCTCGATGTTGGCCGAGAGCTCCTCCATCTTGCCCGCCTCGAACGAGACGGCGACCGAACCGACCTCGTCGGCCATGGTCACGTACGGGTTCTCGGTCAGGATGTTCAGGCTGTTGCTGCCGATGTTGATGAACCAGAAGCCGCCGGGGAAGACGTCCCAGGCCGCCGAGATGAGCGCGTACTTGGCCCGGTAGCCGTCGTCGATGGTGAAGGTGTCCGACTTCGTGGTCTCGTGCGGGTCCTGGCTCATCGACGCGTCGTACGCCTTGGCGATCGTCTTGACCGGCACGGGCGGCGGCTCGAGCCCGGTCGCGTCGTAGCGCTTGGCCCACACCGTGTAGTTCGACTCGGTCAGCTCGTCCGCCCGGATCGTGAACGGCGGCGGCTCCACCAGCGTGTCCGCCGAGTTGGCGGTCGCGATCTGGGAGAGGATGAAGTTCGTTCCCGGCTCGGGCACGGTGATGTCGAACATCAGGCGCTTGCCGTAGTTGTAGACCTGGGCCTGCAGCACCTTGTCGATCCACTGGTAGTAGCCGACGACGTGGCCGGGGCCGTCGGTGTTGTCGAACGCGTGGGAGTACTGCTCTTCGAACTCGGCGATCGTCGTCGTGCTGCGCCGTTCGAGCACCCGCTCCGAGAGCTTGCTGACGGACCGGTCGACGACGTCCTTGCCGAAGTCGGAGGCCTGTTTGGCCGCCGACTGGGTCGCCGTGCTGGTCGCGAAGTCGGCGTTGGCGTTGACCTCGACGAACGGGCCGTACTTCGCGTCGACGGCGACGCCGGCCTTGAACGACGACTCCGTCGAGATGGTGTCGGAGGTCTCCCGCTGCAGCGAAAAGCGTTCGGTGGTCTGGTTGTCCCGTTCGGTCTCGCTGGTCGACTCGGTCTCCTGCACGATGGTCGTCTCGGTGCGGTCGAGCCGGCGCGTGCTGCGGGACAGCTTCTCCGTCTTCAGCACGTTCTCGACGTGGGCGAGCTCGCCGCCCTCGTACCGGAGCGTGTGCTGCTTGACCAGCAGCAGGTCGCCGATCCCGACCGGCTTGACGTTGCCGCGGCCGCTGGGGAAGGGCTGGTGCGGGTCGCCGACGTAGCCACCACCGGCCGACGGCACGAAGGACCCGCCGATCGCGAGCCTCGCCTTGGTGCCGGCCACCTCGATGTCGTCGAGGGCGGTCTGCAGCTGGACGCGCCGCTCGTGCAGCTGCGACACCACCACGGGCAACGCCTGGGTGCTGAGGTCGAGGCCCAGCTCGGCGGCCGTGCGGGTGGTCGTCTCGGGCAGCTGGGCGACGGCCTCCGGCGACAGCTGCCAGGGCGTCACGATCGCGGCCTGCCCGGAGACGCTCACCTCGGGCGCCGGCTCGTCGGCCTGCAGCGGGATCACCACGCCACCCTTGGTTTCCTGCCGGAAGCTCGTCACCGGCAGCCGGCCGAGCGCGTCGATGGCGCTCAGCACCGCCGCCAGCTTCTCCGCGGGATCCGGTGGCGGGGTGTCCGCGGCGGGTTCGGCCTCCGAAGCCGCGGCGACCGGCTGCGCCGGCGGCGGCGCGAAGTCCACGATCTGCAGGACCCGCAGCGTGATCGGGTCGGTGCCGGCGGCCGCCAGCTGGATGGCGTCGTAGCCGCGCAACAGGTTCGCCAGTGCCGGGGCGTCGGCTCCCGCCGAGTCCGACGTCAGCTTCAGCGCGCAGAGGACGTCGATGAGCAGCTTCCGCTCGGTGTCGAAGTGCGAGTCCTTCACCACGTCGGCCGGCGGGTGGTTGCTGTTCTCCGACTTCACCAGCGCCACGACGTCCTTGAGCGCTTTCGAGTCGTCGCCGACGAAGGCGGCGACGTCCCGGGCCAGGTTGGCGAACACGAACCCGGCCGTGGCGGTGGCCGGCGGGTTCTGCCCGATGAACGTGACGGCGGCGGCCTGCGCCACGTCCCGGGTCGCCGTGGCCGCGACGAACCTGGGCACGAGCTTGAGAACGGTGTTCGAGGCGGTCGGGGACGCCGGCCGGACCAGCAGGAAGCGGAACAGGTCTTCCATCGGGTGGATCTCCTTGGGACGGGGCCGCTCGCACATCAAGGCGCGAGTCGGTGCGGGTACCTGCCACCCGATGCTGGCAGGCGCCGTCGACAATCCGTCGACAATCGGGCTGCACCGCCACCAGGCCGGGAAGCTCGGCGTGGCGGGCGAGACCGTGAACGGTCTAGTGGCCGTCGAAGGACTGCTTGCTGCGCTCGATGAACGCCTCGACGGTGAGCGGGTGGCCGACCAGCTCCGTGACCGGATGAACGGCATCGCCGAGGACGATCAGCTGAGGTCGCAGGCATAGCCGGAGCAGGCTCCGCCGGCCGCTGCAGTCAGCCGGCTCCGGTGTTCACCACGTGACCAAGAGCCGCCGCAGGCCCCGGGTCAGGCTGTCGGGCTGCCACGCCAGCTCGTCGTCCCGCTCGGCCACCTTCAACCCGGGCACCCTGGTCACCAGGGCGTGCAACGCGACCTGCAGTTCCATCCTGGCCAGCGGCGCGCCGAGGCAGAAGTGCGCACCCCGGCCGAACGACAGATGACGGGCCGCCTCGTGGCGGTCCACGTCGAACCGGTCCGGGTCGGGGAAGACGGCAGGGTCCCGGTTGGCCGCGCTCACGATCGGGAACACCGCGGTGCCCGCTTCGACGGTCCGGCCGGAGAATTCCACGTCCTCACGGGCCATTCGCGGCTGCCCGGCGTGGCCCAGCGCGACGACCCGGAGCAGTTCCTCGACCGCGTTCGGCACCAGGTCCGGCGCCGCCACCAGACGTTCCCACTGGTCCGGGTGGCGCGACAGCAACAGCACGGACTTGGCCAGCTGCGCCATCGTGGTCTCCTGGCCGGCGCCGATCAGCAGCATCACGGTGATCAGCAGTTCGGCTTCGCTGAGCCGGTCGCCGTCCTCGTCGTGCACCTGGGTCAGCGCGGAGAGCAGGTCGTCGCCGGGGCGGTGGCGCTTGCGCTCGATCAACCCGAGCAGGTGCGCCGCCGCCACCGCGCCGGTCGCCGCGAACGCCTCGTGGTCGAACGCGGTGGTGATGGACATGGCTTCGATGAAGGCGAGCAGGGGTTCGCGCTCGTCGTGGGCGATGCCGAGCAGTTCGCAGATCACGATGCCGGGCAGCGGTTCGGCCAGCGCGCTGACCAGGTCCGCCGGCGGCCCGGCGGCCAGCATCCGTTCCACCAGGCCGGTCGCGACCGTTTCCACGCCCGGCCGCCGGAGTTCCACGTTGCCGGTGGTGAACGCCTTGGCCACCAGGCGGCGCAGTCTCGTGTGGTCGGGCGGGTCCATGTTCGGCATCATGTCCGGCGACTGCAGGCCGGGGACGATGGTCGGCGCGTCCGGCGTCGCCAGGGCGGCACGGCTCATCCGGGGATCGGACATCGCGCGCTGGACGTCGTCGTAGCGCGTGACCAGCCGGACCTCGTGGCCGCCGGCCAACCGCACCAAAGGCACCGGGTCCGTGTGCAGCATCCGCATCGCCTCGGCGGCCGGGTCGGTCGACGGTGGTGCATCGAACGGGAACAGTGGTGGCCGACCGTGCGCGGTCATCAGAACCGCCCTTGCTTCTTGCCCCAGAAGTACTCGTTGGCCAGGTTCTTCTTGATCTGGTCGGAGAGCCCGGCGTAACGCGGGTCGGTGTTCAGGACGTTCTCGATGTCCTTGACCGCGTTCTGGGTTTGCGTCTTCTTTTCGGGCGGCAGGTTGTCGAGGTCGTTCTGGAAGTCCTCCCAGGTGTGCTTCGTCTTGTTCGCCCGGCCGGGGATGTCGTCGAGCGTGTACGAGGTCCGCGGCGGATCGTTGAGGTTGAACTTGTTCTCGTGGTGCAGCACGTTGTGGTACTCGATGACCGACTGGTTGGTGTTGGAGCCGTTGTAGCCGAGCTGGTCCTGCTTGATGTGGCCCATCTCGTGGTACAGGGTCTTGTCGGGTTGGCCGGCACCGAGGTTGATCGTGCCGGAGTGGTGGTTGTACCCGCCGCCGCCCTGGAGGTCGAGAGCGTCGTGGGCCTTGTTGTGCCCGAACTCCCCGGCGACGGTGTCCGCGTCGTAGCCCATGTAGTGGCCGACCGTCTTGCCGTGGTCGGCCGGGCCGAAGCCGTGGGCCACGCCGGGCGGCAGGTCTTCGATCTTGGTGTTCAGCTTGACGTTCGGGTCGTCCGGGATCTTCAGGGTCTTCTGCGGCCCGTCGATACCCAGCTCGTTCTTGTAACCGTCGTACTTCTGGTCGAACGGCCGGTTGTCGTTCGCCGGCCGGTTGTTCCCGGGGTGATCGGGACCCGCGGGCTCGTAGTCGATGGGCGTGTGGTTGTTCTGGCTGCCGCCGGAGTGCGACGGACCGCCGCCGGTGCCGTCGTGGCCGCCGCCGGGTGTACCCGTGCCGTGGCCCGCCGGGGGAGGCGGAGGTGGCGGCGGTGCGTTGTGGCCTGGCGGGGGTGGCGGTGGCGGTGGCGCGTTGTGGCCCGGCGGAGGTGGCGGCGGTGCGTTGTGGCCAGGCGGGGGAGGCGGTGGCGGGGGCGGGTTGGAGCTTTGGACGTGGGTGGCGTCGTTGCCGGCGTTGGCATGGGGCGGTGGCACCGGGTGCGGTGCCTGTGCGGGTCCGTCGCCGTCGTCGGCCAGCTTGCTGCTGTTGCAGCCGAGGCCGAGCGGATCGGCCTCGGACAACGGGTTGGGCACGTAGGCGATCGGGTTCGGCGCCGGGGCGAGCCCCAGCGGGTCCTGGCTGAGGTACCGGCCGGTGCCCGGGTCGTAGTAGCGGAAGACGTTGTAGTGCAAGCCTGTCTCGTCGTCGGCGTACTGGCCGGGGAACCGCAGCGGCGTCGACACGCTGCCCGGGCGGCCGGACGGCACGCGGCCCCACAGCGACGTGGTGGCGTGCCAGGCCACGACCCCGTGTGCGTCGATCATGTCGACCGGCGTGCCGATCTGGTCGGTGACGAACGAGAAGAACCGCACCCCGGTGCCGAGGTGTTCGGTCTGCGTGACCGGGCGCGTGCTGGCGGGGTAGTGGTCCCAGGTGAGCACGAGCTCGCGGCCGTGCGCGTCGCGGTGCACCTGCTCCACCAGCAGCTGGCCGCTCCAGGTGAACGTGACTTCTTCGGACACGCTGCCGTCCGGCGCCAGGCGCTGCTTCGCGGTGCGACGGCCGAGCGGGTCGTAGCGGTAGCGCCACTCGGTGCCCTGGGGCGTCCGGACGCCGAGGAGGCGGTCGAGCGGGCCCCAGCGGTAGGTCCAGGTGCCACCCGGGTCACTGCGGGTGGTCAGGCGGCCCTGCGCGTCGTAGCCGAACCTGACCGCGCCGGCGGCGGCCAGCGTGTTGCCGGTGTAGCGGCGCGGTCCGAGCTCGGCCGCCGCCAGCTGCGCGTCGACGATGTTGCCGGCCGCGTCGTAGCGGTAGCTCTCGGTTCCGCCTCGCGCGGCGACGTCGGTGACGCGACCGGCCGGGTCGAGCCGGAACCGAGCCGGCCCGGAGAGGGCGTCGTCGACGCCGGCGAGGCGGCCGTCGGGCTGGTAGAGGTAGCCGCGCTGCTGGGTCACGCGGGCGGTGTCGCGCGCGGTCACGACCTGCTGCGTCAGCTGGTGCTCGGCGTCGAACGCCTGGGTCAGCGTGGCGCCGGTGCCGGTGGTGCGCTCGACCTCCCGGCCGGCCTCGTCGTGGCGGAACGAGACCACCTGCCCGGCGACGAGCAGCGACACCGGTGTTCCGGCGGCGTCCCAGGTCCACGCACTGTCCACTCCGGACGGAGTGCGGCGCCGGACGCTCGTCCCGTCGTAGGAGTAGGCGATCGCCCGGCCGTCGACGGTTTCCCGCACGACGCGGCCGGACTCGTCCCGCTCGATCTCCACCACGCTGTCGCCTTCGGTGGCGCGCACGAGGAAACCGACCGGGTCGTAGGCGTAGGTGGTCACGCCCGCGCCGGTGCGGCGCTCGACCACGTTGCCCAGGGCGTCGTAGGTGAACGTCGTGGCCGCGCCGAGGCCGTCGACCGACTTCACGAGCTGGCCGGCGCCGTCGTACTCGAAGTGCAGCACGCGGCCGTCGAAGTCGGTCTCGGAGACCGTGCGCCCGGCGGCGTCGTAGGTGTAGGACCAGCTCAGGCCGGCGGGGTTCGTCACGCGCGTCAGGCGCAGCTCGGTGTCGTACTCGTAGGCGGTCCGGGCGCCGGTGGCGTCGATCTTCGCGACGGTGAGGTCGAACGGGCCGTACTCGTAGCGGTCGCCGCCGTGCTCGACGACGTTGCCCTCGGCGTCGTAGCGCCACTTGTCCTGCCGGCCCGTCGGCCCGATCCGGAGGGTGCGGCGGCCCTCGACGGTCCAGTCGAGCCGGGTCCGGGCCCCGGAGGCGTCGGTGACCACGCGCGGACGCCCGAACAGGTCCCGCTCCACCGGGTCCGCGACCGGGGCCGGCGCGACCTCCGCGCCCCACTGCCGGTCCTGCCGGAACTCGACGTCCGCCGCGGCGCGCACCGCGAGCAGATCGGGTGCGGTCCCGGCCGGGTACACCCGCCGATGGGTCCGGGCCCCGTCGGCGACGGTGAGCGTGAGCGAACCGTCCACTCCGGACTCGACGTCGGCGCGGGTCCCGTCCGGCCGCACGATCGCCGTGAGCAGACCTTCCGCGGTGTACTCGAACGCCGTGGTGCGGCCGAGCGGGTCGGTGCGGGACAGCAGGCGGTCGTAACGGTCCCAAGTGGACACCGTCGTCCCGCCGAGCGGGCCGACCTCGCGCACGACCTGGTCGGCCTCGTTGACGTGGAATTCGGTGCGGTGGCCGAGGGAGTCGGTGTAGGTGGTGAGGCGGTTTTCGTAGGCGAACTGGCCGTCGTAGAACCCGCGGTCGCCGACGGTGCGCACGCAGCGGCCTTCGGCGTCGTAGACGTAGCGGTACCAGACGCCGTTGCGGTCCTGCCAGCCGGTGATCCGGCCGTCCGCGTCGTAGTCGTAGGTCTCGGCCAGACCCGAGGAGTTGATCACCCGGGTCAAGCGGCCGAGCTCGTCGTAGCCGAAGGTGCGGGCCAGCACGGTGAGGTTCTTCTGCGGGTCGACCACCCGGATCGCCGTGATCCGCCCGCCGGCCGAGTCGAGCTCGACCAGGTAGCCACTGGTGTGCCTCAGGAGCTTCGGCGCGCCGAGCGGGTCGTACTCCACGTCGACCCGGTCGCGCTCGGCGCCGATCACCGCCGACACCGGAAGGATCTCGCCGCCCCGGCCCGGAAGCGTTCTGAACAGCAACTCCTTTCCCCGTAGGGGATCCGTGACCGAGTACGTGCCGTCTTCGCCGACACTCAGCGGCCGGCGCGGACCCTCCACCGGCAGTACCGGGGAACCGGCTGCGGGAAGCGGGTAGACGAGAATCGTGCCGTCCGCGCAGTAGAAGGTCGCGTTGCGCGCGTCGAACTCGAGGCGCTGGTCCACAGTGGACGTCCAAGTCGGACCGAACCACCGCCCCGCGCGGTAGTCCGAGAGGTGCAGCCGCTCCAGGACGAGTGGGTCGGGCAGGCGCAGGTCTTCCTGCTCCAGCACGACGGCACCGCGCACCACGTCGACCGGGTCGGACTTGCAGACCCGGGTGTCCTTGTCGACCGCGGTGTCGCGCGGTTTGTCCGGCTTGGGCGAGGGTGCCGGCCCCCTGGTACCGCCACCACCGGGCGAGCCGTTGCCCGGCGATCCCCCGTTGGCGGGTGGCGGATCGGCCTTCGCGGGTGGCGGGGTGCCGTGGTCGCCGGAGGAGTCACCGCCCCCGTTCTTCCCGGGCGGCGGCGTGTTGTCCTTCGGCGGCCCGTGGTACCCCGAGGTCGACGTGCTGTCGTCGCCGCCCGATTTGCTCGGAGGCGGCGGATCCCCGTGTCCGCCGCCACCGGGGGTTTTCGTCGGTGGTGCCTTCGGGGTGGCGTTGATGTCGCCGGCCTTGGGTGGCGGGGCGGTCTTGCCGACCTTGATGTTCTTGAGTGCCTTGCCCGCGTCCTCGAAGAGCGTGCCGGCTTTCTTCAGCAGCGGTACCAGGGCCTTGAGCGCCTTGACCAGCTTGGTGACCAGGTCGGTGATCTTCGAGGCGGTTTTCGCGACGGCGGTGACGACCTGCGGCACGACCCAGGTGAGGCCGATGCCGAGGGTGAACACGACCTGCAGCGCCCAGCTGATCAGGTGCCCGACGAGCTCGGAGATGATGTCGCGCACCAGCGTGCGGACCGCGGCCACGACCTCACCGGCGGTCTTGACGCCGCTGGA
>NZ_JNYY01000020.1 GCF_000716785.1 Amycolatopsis vancoresmycina | reverse complement strand
CGCCCGGTCCCATTCCGAACCCGGAAGCTAAGCCTGACAGCGCCGATGGTACTGCAACCGAAGGGTTGTGGGAGAGTAGGACACCGCCGAACTTACTTGAGGGAAGGGCCTGGGCCCGGTTGAGACGAAAGTCTCCCGGTCCAGGCCCTTTTCTCATGCCTCAAACCGGTCGAGCCGGCGGCCGGCGCCGCAACGGCGACGACAACACCAGCGACGTCGTCGTCTCCCCGTACCGCTGCACCTTCTCGACCAGCGCTTCCAGCTCCGCGGTATCCCGGCACAGCACCCGCAGCACCCAGCACTCGTCCCCCGTCACGTGGTCCGCCGCGACGACCTGGGGCAACGGCAGCACCGCCGTCCGGAACCGGGGCGTGTCCAGACTCCGCACCCGCGCCCGCACCAGTGCCTCGATCGGCAGCCCGAGCTTCGTCGTGTCCACACTCGCCGCGTAGCCGGTGATCACCCCGCGCTCCTCGAGGCGGCGCACTCGTTCCGTCACCGCCGATCCGGACAGCGACACCCGGCGCCCCAGCTCCGAAAAGCTCAGCCGGCCGTCGGCCTGCAGGAGCTCCAGCAGCTGCCAGTCGACGTCGTCGAGGGGATCCACCGGCACTCTCCCGGGTTCGCAGGGCCAGAACAGGGAAATCCCCGGCCGATCCGGGCTTCCACGCCGATTCTGCCCTGTCCGGAACCCGCTCGTCCCAGCAGGATTTACCCCATGACACGCACGCTCGCCTTCCCCGCCGCGGCCCCGGCGGCCGCCGTCGAGTACTTCGGTGCCGAACTCGGCTTCGAAGTCGACCCCGACGATCTCGTCCAGGACCTCGAAGCCGGGCGCACCGACGGCTACGTCGTCGTCGAGACCCGCGCGCCCGAAGCCTTCGCCCACGCCCGCATCCCCGGCGCGATCAACCTGCCGTACCGGGACATGACGGCCGAGAGCACGAAGAGCCTCGACCGCGACCTCGTGTACGTCTGCTACTGCGAAAGCGCCCAGTGCAACGCCGCCACGAAGGGTGCGCTCAAGCTCGCCCAGCTCGGCTTCCGGGTGAAACGGCTGTCCGGCGGCATCGCCAGCTGGATCGCCGCCGGCTACCCCGTCGAAGGCACCACGACCCCGGGGATCCGCTGCGCCTGCTGACCTACCCTGGACCACGTGACACGACTGCTGATCATCCAGCCGGACGAGTCGGACCCGGTCGGCCCCCTCGGCGACTGGCTCACCGGCGCCGGCGCCGAGCTCGACGTCCGGCTGCTGCCGGGGCAAGAACTGCCGGACCTCGACGGCTACCAGGGCGTCGTCTGCCTGGGCGGCAGCATGGCCGCGGAAGACGACGCCACCCACCCGTGGCTCGCCGACGTCCGGCGGCTGCTGGCCAAGGCGGCCTCGAAGAGCCTGCCCACGCTCGGGATCTGCCTCGGCGCGCAGCTGCTGGCCGTCGCGACCGGTGGCCGCGTCGAGGCCGGTCCCGACGGGCCCGAGGTCGGTCCGTACCTCGTCAGCAAGAAGGACGCGGCGTGGACCGACCCGCTCTTCGCCGACCTGCCGCTCGTGCAGGACGTCCTCCAGTTCCACACCGACGCGATCACCCGGCTCCCGCCCGGCGCCGAGCTGCTCGCGTCGTCCCCGCGCTACGCGCACCAGGCCTACCGGCTCGGCCGGTGCGTCTACGGCGTCCAGTTCCACATCGAGACGACCGCGGAAGTCGTCGAGAACTGGGCCGTCGAATGCCCTGACGAGGCGGAGTTCGCGCGGCCCGGCGCCCTCGACCACGACAAGCTGGTCACCGTGCACGCCGACATCGAGGAGACCTGGCGGCCCTTCGCGCAGCGGTTCGTCAGGCTGGCCGCCGGCGAGCTCGAACCGGCCGCGGCAAGTCAACGCACGTTACCGCTGGCTTAACGACAGAAGTCACAACCAGCAACACGCTGTTAACGCCGGGCGCACCCGTCAGGTACCTTGCGGAAAGAGTCCCCACAAGGGTGCGGAGGTCGGGTGCAACCCTCGTTGCTGGTCGTGGTCGTCGTCGTCACGGCCCTGGTTTTCGATTTCACGAACGGGTTCCACGACACCGCGAACTCGATGGCCACGTCGATCGCCACCGGGGCCCTCAGACCCCGCGTGGCCGTCGCGATCTCCGCGGTGCTGAACCTGGTCGGCGCGTTCCTGTCGGTCGAGGTCGCCAAGACGATCTCCAGCGGCCTGGTGGACGACACGAAGATCGGCCCGTCGATCGTCTTCGGCGGGCTGGTCGGCGCAATCGTCTGGAACCTCGTGACGTGGTTCGTCGGCCTGCCGTCGAGCTCGTCGCACGCGCTGTTCGGCGGCCTGATCGGCGCCACCTGGATCTCCGCCGGCACCGATTCGGTCCACTTCGGGAAGATCGTCGAGAAGGTCCTGGTCCCGGCGGCGGCCAGCCCGGTCATCGCCGGCCTGGTCGCGATGGCCGCCACCTACCTCGTCTACCGCTTCCTGGTGCGGGGGCGCCCGGCCACGCGCGGGTTCAAGGTCGGCCAGATCGTCTCGGCGTCGCTGGTCTCCCTCGCCCACGGCACCAACGACGCGCAGAAGACCATGGGCGTCATCACGCTCACCCTCGTCACCGCCGGCAGCCTCCCGCCGGGCGCCGCCCCGCCCGTCTGGGTGATCATCAGCGCCGCGTGCGCCCTCGCGGCCGGCACCTACCTCGGCGGCTGGCGCATCACCCACACCCTCGGCAAGGGCCTGACCGACATCGAGGGTCCGCAGGGCTTCGCCGCCCAGACGAGCTCGGCGCTGGTCATCCTCGTTTCGTCGCGGCTGGGGTTCCCGCTGTCGACGACGCACGTGTGCTCCGGCGGGATCATCGGCTCCGGCGTCGGCCGCCGCGAGGCGCCGGTCCGCTGGCGGATGGCCGGCCGGATGGTCGTCGCGTGGCTGTTCACGCTGCCCGCCGCCGCGATCGTCGGTGCGATCTCCGGCAAGGTCGCGTCCCTCGGCGCCGCCGGCACGATCGCCGTCGGCGTCGCCGGGATCAGCGTGGGCGCCGGCATCTACCTGCTTTCGCGCCGCCACCCCGTCACCGCGCACAGCTTCCACGTGCCCGAGCCGACGCCCGCCGGGACCGAGCCGGGCCGGCTCGCCGCCTGAGCCGTGTTCCCCGGCTACGGTGGTCGGTGATGGCAGATCGCGCGCGAACGACCGCTTCGGCGGCGAGGTACGGCTTCACCGACGCCCGTGCCGAGGGCCAGCTGCGCGCGGCCGGCTGGTGGGCCGACGCCGGCCCGGCCGCCGCGGCCGCCGACGTGCTCGCGGCGTTGTCGCGCGCCGCCGACCCCGACCTCGCACTGCGCGGCCTGGACCGGATCCGCGAGGCCGACGCCGGAGAATGGACTGCCCTCGAAGAACAGCTGCGCGCCCACCGGACGTTCCGCGGCCGGCTCCTCGGCGTCCTGGGCACGTCGAGCGCGCTCGCCGACTTCCTCGCCGCCAACCCCGGCCAGTGGCACGCGCTCACCGCCGACAAGTGCACCGATTCGGCCTGCTACCGCGAAGCCCTGCGCGCGGCGCTCGTGCGCGACGACGGCTCGGTGCTCACCGGCACCGAAGCCGAGCAGGCGCTGAAGGTCGCCTACCGCGGCCAGCTGCTCGGCATCGCCGCCGCCGACCTGGGTCACCTCGTGGAGGCCGGCCTCGAGCACCCGAGCTACGCCGAGGTCGCGGCGCAGCTGACCGAGCTCGCCGAAGCCGCGCTGGCCGCCGGGCTGGTCGTCGCCGAGGCCGAAGCGGGCGCGTCCGCCGAAGGCACGCTCGCGATCATCGCGATGGGCAAGTGCGGCGGCCGGGAGCTCAACTACGTCAGCGACGTCGACGTCATCTTCGTCGGCGAGGACGACCTCGGCCTCGCCACGCGCCTGGCGAGCACGATGATGCGCGTCGTCGGGAAGGCGTGCTTCGAGGTCGACGCGGCGCTGCGGCCCGAAGGCAAGGCCGGTGCACTCGTCCGGACACTCGACGGGCACCACAGCTACTACCAGAAGTGGGCGAAGACCTGGGAGTTCCAGGCCCTGCTCAAGGCCCGTCCGGTGGCGGGCGACGCCGAACTCGGCCGCCAGTACGCCGAGATGGTGGCGCCGCTGGTGTGGTCGGCCGCCGACCGCGAGAACTTCGTCGCCGAGGTGCAGCAGATGCGCCGCCGCGTCGAGGGGCACGTGCCGTCGGAGCACGCCGAACGCGAGCTGAAGCTGGGCCGCGGCGGTCTTCGGGACGTCGAATTCGCCGTGCAGCTGCTGCAGCTCGTGCACGGCCGGGTCGACGCGGACCTGCGCTCACCGTCCACAATGGACGCTCTGGCGGCGCTCGGTGAAGGCGGGTACGTCGGCCGTCAGGACGCTGCGGAGCTGGGGGCGTCGTACGAGTTCCTGCGGATGCTCGAACACCGGCTGCAGCTGCGGCGGCTGCGCCGGACGCACCTCTTCCCCGCGGCATCGGACACCGACGAGCTGCGGATCCTCGCCCGGGCCAGCGGGATCAAGGCGAGCGGCGGCAAGAGCCAGGGCGAGGCGCTGCTCGCGGAGTTCCGCAAGCACGGCAAGGGCATCCGGCGCCTGCACGAAAAGATCTTCTACCGGCCGCTGCTGCAGTCGGTCGCGAACGTGCCCACGGAGGCGCTGCGCCTGACGACCAAGCAGGCGGCCAGCCGCCTGGCCGCGCTCGGCTACACCGCACCCGACGGCGCGCTCCAGCACATCAAGGCCCTCACCTCGGGAGTTTCGCGGCGCGCGGCGATCCAGCAGGCGCTGCTGCCGGTGCTGCTCGACCTCTTCGCCGACACGCCCGACCCCGACGGCGGGCTCTTGTCGTACCGGAAGGTGTCCGAGGCGCTCGAAGACACCCCGTGGTACCTGCGGGTGCTGCGCGACGAGGGCACCGTCGTGGAGAACCTGGCGCTCCTGCTGGGGACGTCGAGGCTGGTGCCCGACCTGCTGGTCCGCGCACCGGAGGTGCTGCAGCTGCTCGGCGACCCGGCCCGCCTGGTGGGCCGCACGCCGGCCGAGGTGGCGACGTCGCTGCGGGCCGCCGTCCGCCGTCAGCCCGGGTTGAACGCGGCGGTCGCGGCGGCGCGATCCCTGCGGCGGCACGAACTCCTGCGTGTCGCGTGCGCGGACCTGCTGGGGTTGCTCGAAGTGCCCGCGGTTTGCGAAGCGCTGTCTTCGGTGTGGGTCGCGGTGCTGCAGGGCGCGCTGGCGGCGGCGTTCCGCCAGCGCCAAGCAGAGCTGGGGCGCACGCCGGCGCGCATCGCCGTCATCGGAATGGGCCGGCTCGGCGGCGCGGAACTCGGCTACGGCTCCGACGCCGACGTGCTCTTCGTGTGCGAGCCGTCCGAAGGGGTTTCGGACGCCGACGCGGTGAAGTTCGCTTCGTCGGTCGCGGAGACGGTCCGGAAGATGCTCGGCGCGCCGAGCCCGGATCCGGCCCTGGTGGTCGACGCCGACCTGCGGCCGGAGGGCCGAAGCGGGCCGCTGGTCCGCACCCTGGAGTCCTACCGCGCGTACTACGCCCGGTGGGGCGAGGTGTGGGAGGCTCAGGCCCTGCTGCGCGCACGGTTCATCGCCGGCGACGACGACCTCGGCGAGCGGTTCATCGCGATGATCGACCCGATCCGCTACCCCGAAGGCGGCCTGGACGCGACGAAGGCGCGAGAGATCCGCCGCATCAAGGCCCGCGTGGAGACCGAGCGCATGCCACGCGGCGCCGACCCGACCCGCCACACGAAGCTGGGCCGCGGCGGCCTCGCCGACGTCGAATGGACGGTGCAGCTCCTGCAGCTGCAGCACGCGTGTTCGGTCCCGGGCCTGCGGACGACGTCAACGCTGGACGCGCTGGAGTGCCTGCCGGACGCGGGGCTGGCTACGCAGTCCGAAGCGGATTCGTTGCGCGAAGCGTGGCTGCTGGCAACCCGGGTACGCAACGCGGGAATGCTGGTCCGCGGCAAGGCGGTCGACGAGGTCCCGGGGTCGGGCCGCGACCTGGCGGCGGTGGCCCGCGTGTTCGGCCGCAGCGCGGAGGACGACCCGGGCGAGTTCCTGGACACGTACCGCCGCATCACCCGCCGGGCGCACACGGTGGTGGAGCACCTGTTCTACGAAGCCTGACCTACAGTGGGCCGGTGACCGATCGCGAACCGTTCCGCACCCGGATCAAGGTCCGGCACTACGAGCTGGACACCCTGGGCCACCTCAACCACGCCGTGTACCACTCGTACGGCGAGGTCTCCCGCCTGGAGCTCCTCGAAGCAGCGGGCGCGCTGAAGGGCCTCCCGGGAGTGGCATCGGTGCTGCTGGAGACCCACGTGAAGTTCCGCCGCGAGCTCCGAGCAGGCGACGAGGTCGACGTGACGTGCGACGTCAAGTTCGGCACGGGCAAGACGTTCCGGATGGACTCGACGATCATCAAGCTGGACGGCACGGTGGCGGCGGAGATCACGTGCACGCTGGGGCTGATGGATTTGGAGCGCCGGAAGCTGGTGGAGGACCCGCGGGGCCGCTTCGAGGCGGCCGGTGCGGATTTGAAGGTCCTGTCGACGGCGGAATAAGAAACGCCGGTGGCGAGGGCTCTTCGCTCCTCGCCACCGGCGTGTCCAGGGCCGTACTACCGGATCACACGTCGTAGTACAGGGCGAACTCGTACGGGTGCGGGCGCAGGCGCAGCGGGTCGATCTCGTTCTCGCGCTTGTACGAGATCCACGTCTCGATCACGTCCGGGGTGAACACGCCGCCCTCGAGGAGGTACTCGTGGTCGGCTTCCAGCGTGTCGAGGACCGTGCCCAGGTCGCCCGGGACGAGCTTGACGTCCTTGGCCTCCTCCGGCGGGAGCTCGTACAGGTCCTTGTCGATCGGGTCCGGCGGCTCGATCTTGTTCCGGATGCCGTCGAGGCCGGCCATCATCATCGCCGAGAACGCCAGGTACGGGTTGCCCGACGAGTCCGGGCAGCGGAACTCGGCGCGCTTCGCCTTCGGGTTGTTGCCCGTGATCGGGATGCGCACGCAGGCCGAGCGGTTGCGCTGCGAGTACACCAGCGAAACCGGCGCCTCGAAGCCCGGGACCAGGCGGTGGTAGGAGTTCACCGTCGGGTTCGTGAAGGCCAGCAGGCTCGGGGCGTGCTTGAGCAGGCCGCCGATGTAGTGGCGCGCGGTGTCCGACAGGCCGGCGTAGCCCGACTCGTCGTGGAACAGCGGCTGGCCGTCCTTCCACAGCGACTGGTGGCAGTGCATGCCCGAGCCGTTGTCGCCGGCGAGGGGCTTCGGCATGAACGTCGCCGTCTTGCCCGCCGCGAACACCGTGTTCTTCACGATGTACTTGAACAGCTGCAGGTCGTCGGCCGCGTGCAGCAGCGTGTTGAACTTGTAGTTGATCTCTGTCTGGCCGGCGGTGCCCACCTCGTGGTGCGCGCGCTCGATCTCGAAACCGGTGTTCGTCAGGTTGCGGACGATGTCGTCGCGCAGGTCGGCGAAGTGGTCGACCGGCGGGACCGGGAAGTAGCCGCCCTTGAACTTCGTCTTGTAGCCCTGGTTGCCGCCGACCTCGTCGGCGCCGGTGTTCCACCAGCCCTCGATCGAGTCGATCTCGTGGAAGGAGGCGTGCTCGGCGGAGTCGAAGCGGACCGAGTCGAAGATGTAGAACTCGGCTTCGGGGCCGAAGTAGACGTTGTCGGCGACGCCGTACTCGGAGATGTACTGCTCGGCCTTGCGCGCGATGTTGCGCGGGTCGCGGCTGTACGCCTCACGGGTGAACGGGTCGTGCACGAAGAAGTTGAGGGCGAGCGTCTTCGCCTTGCGGAACGGGTCGATCCGCGCCGTCGCCGCGTCCGGCAGGAGCAGCATGTCGGACTCGTGGATGGACTGGAAGCCGCGCACCGAGGAGCCGTCGAACGCGAGACCCTCTTCGAAAGCCTCTTCGGTGAAGGCCTTCGCGGGGACCGTGAAGTGCTGCATCACGCCGGGCAGGTCGCAGAACTGGACGTCGATGACCTCGACGTCCTCGTCGGCGATGAGGCGCTGGATGTCGTCTGGAGTAGTGGGCACCCTCGGTGACTCCTTCTCGTTCGAGCTCGTACGGCAGTGCTCTCTTCGGCTCACGCTAAAAGTGCGGTGTTGCCCGACCGTCACCCGTATGTTTCGCCGGTGTTAACGGGTGGTCGATATCGGGTATCCGACCAGGTCGGATGTGCTCCACGCCACCGGCATACCCTAGACGGGTGGCGAGATGGACCGGTGAATGGCTACCCGGCACCGGCGACGGCGGCCAGGGCACTGATCAACACGGCGCGCGTTGGCCGGGCGAGAAGTTCGGTTTGCCCGAGTCCGGCGTCGGCGCGGCGGCGAGCGGGGGCGCGCGGCTGCTCGGGCTGATCGTCGACCTGGTGGTCGCGGCCCTGGTCACGGCGATCTTCCTGCACCCCAGCCTGCAGGACCCGGCGGCGATGCAGCGGTTCAACCTGTGGTCCGGCGGCGTGTGGGCGATCATCTCGGTCATCTCGGCCGGCTTCTTCGGCTTCACGCCCGGGATGGCCGCCGTCGGTATCCGCGTCGCCCGCCTCGACGGCGCCGCGATCGTCGGCCCGCTGCGCGCGCTGGTCCGGGCGGTCCTGACGTTCGTGATCATCCCGGCGGCGGTCCGCAACGCCGACGGCCGCAGCTGGCTCGACCGGCTGACCGGCACCGTCGTGATCCGGATGCGCTGACCCGGTCGACAGAAAAAGGCCCCCGTCCGAACCCGGACGGGGGCCTTTTCGCACGCGGGGTCAGCGGCGGCGGATCGTCCGCTGGACGTTGCGCATCTTCGCGCCAGCGGGCATCGGGCCCTTGGGGAGCGCCGCGCCGCGGTTGCCGAGGGCGGCCAGCTTCGCCTCGAGGGCGTCGACCTGGGCCGGCTTCAGGTTGCGGGGCAGCTTCATCAGGTAGCCCTGGAGCTTCTTCAGCGGGAGCTGGCCGTCTTCGTTGCCGATCGTCACGTCGTAGATCGGCGTGTCGCCGATCAGGCGGGAGACGCGCTTCTTCTCCTGGGCGAGCAGCGTCTTCACGCGGTGCGGCGCGCCTTCGGCGACGAGCACCACGCCGGGGCCGCCGAGGACCCGGTGCACCGCGTCGAGCTGGGTGGTCGCCGCGACCGTCGGCGTCACCTTCCAGCGGCCGCGCAGGTTCTCCAGCGCCCACGCCGCGGCGCCGGGCTGGCCGTCGGCCTTCGAGTAGACCGTGCGCTGGACGCGCCGGCCGAAGATGATCATGGCGAGGAGGCCGCCGAGGATCAGGCCCAGTGGCAGCAGCACCCACTGCGCGTTGAAGAAGAACCCGACCCCGAACAGGACGCCGGCGACGACCACGATCGCCCCGACCATCCACGGGATGAGCCACGGGTCTTCCTTGCGCTGCATCTTGAAGGCTTCGAAGAGCTGGCCACGGCGTGCCTTGCTCGCCGCGCGCTTCTCCTTCTTGGCCTGCTTGGCCGCTTCCTTGTCCTGCTGTCCCGCCATATGACCAGGATACGGCCGCGTGCCCCTGCCCCGATTCCCCGTCCCCCTCTGCGAGGATGCCGGACGTGACCGGCGTACTTTCCCCCAAGAGCCTGAACCGTTTGCTCGATGGTCTCGACCCCGAGCAGCGTGCTGCCGCCAGTGCCCCGCGGGGGCCGGTCTGCGTGCTCGCCGGCGCCGGCACGGGCAAGACCCGGACGATCACCCACCGCATCGCCCACCTCGTCCGATCGGGGCACGTTTCCGCCGGTCAGGTGCTTGCGGTCACGTTCACGACGCGGGCCGCGGGCGAGATGCGGACGCGGCTGCGCGGCCTCGGCGTCGAAGCGGCGCAGGCGCTGACCTTCCACGCCGCCGCCCGCCGCCAGCTGCGCTACTTCTGGCCGCGGGTGGTCGGCGACCGGCCGTGGGACCTGATGGAGAACAAGCTGCGGTTCGTCGGCCAGGCCGCGAACCGGGCCCGGATGGGCACCGAGGTCGAGGTCCTGCGCGACCTCGCGAGCGAGATCGAGTGGGCGAAGGCGTCGCTGATCAGCCCGGACGACTACCCGGCCGTCACCGCCCGCGCCCAGCGGGACATCCCGGCGCCGGCGGCGCAGGTCGCCGAGGTCTACCGCACGTACGAAGAACTGAAGACCGCCGCGCAGGTCCTCGACTTCGACGACCTGCTGCTGCACACGACGGCCGTGCTCGAGGAACACGGCGTCGTCGCCGAGGAGTTCCGCGACCGCTACCGCTGCTTCGTCGTCGACGAGTACCAGGACGTGACGCCGCTGCAGCAGCGCCTGCTCGACGCGTGGCTCGGCGGCCGCGACGACCTCACCGTCGTCGGCGACGCCAACCAGACCATCTACTCGTTCGGCGGTGCGTCGCCGCGGCCGTTGCTCGAGTTCACGCGCCGCTTCCCGGACGCCACGGTCGTCCGGCTCGAGCGCGACTACCGGTCGACGCCCGAGGTCGTCGCGCTGGCGAACCGGGTGATCGGCGCCGCGCGGGGCCGGCCGGCGGGCTCGCGGTTGAAGCTGATCGGGCAGCGGCCGCCGGGGCCGGAGCCGCGCTTCGCCGAGTTCGACGACGAGGCGGTCGAGGCCGAGGCCGCCGCCCGGCGGGTGCGCGAGCTGCTGGACGGCGGGGTCGCGGCGAGCGAGATCGCGATCCTCTACCGGGTCAACGCGCAGTCTGAGGCCTACGAGTCGGCGCTGGCCGACGCCGGCGTCCCGTACCTGGTCCGCGGCGGCGAACGGTTCTTCAACCGGACTGAGGTCCGCCAGGCGATGTCCGCGCTGCGGGCGGCGAGCGGCGACGGCAGCTCCGACCTGGTCACGACGGTGCGTTCGGTGCTCGCGCGGGTCGGCCTGACCGAGTCGCCGCCCGCGGGTGGCGCGGCGAAGGAGCGCTGGGACGCGCTCCTGGCGATCGTCGAACTGGCCGAGGAGCTCGCTTCGACGGTCGCGGACGCGGACCTGCCGCGCTTCTGCGCCGAGCTCGACCAGCGCGCCGCGGCCCAGCACCCGCCGACGGTCGAGGGCGTGACGCTCGCGTCGCTGCACGCGGCGAAGGGCCTGGAGTGGGACGCGGTGTTCCTGGTCGGTCTCGCCGAGGGCACGATGCCGATCCTGCACGCCGGCGACGACGAAGCGGCGATCGAGGAGGAGCGGCGGCTGTTCTACGTCGGCGTCACCCGGGCCCGCGAGCACCTGTGGCTGTCCTGGGCGCTGGCCCGGACGCCGGGCGGCCGCCGCAACCGGCGGCGCAGCCGGTTCTTGTACGGCCTGATCCCGGAGGACCACCCGGCCGCCCGGGTGGCGCGGTCGGCCCAGCAGAAGACGGCGGCGCCGGCGAAGACGACGCGCTGCCGCGTCTGCGGCGGGCCGCTGCTGGAGACCATCGACGTCAAGCTGGGCCGGTGCGGGCGGTGCCCGTCCACAGTGGATGAGGACCTGCTGGAGCGGCTGAAGACGTGGCGCGGCGACCGCGCGCGCGAGCTGAAGGTGCCGGCGTTCGTGGTGTTCACGGACGCGACGCTGATGGCGATCGCCGAGCAGCGCCCGGCCGACGAGGCGGCGCTGGTGTCGATCTCCGGCATCGGCGCGACGAAGCTCGAACGCTTCGGCGCGGAGATCCTCGGCGTCGTGCGGGCGTCGACGGGGTCTTGACCGCGTCCGGACCATGATCGACGCGGCGAACCCGCTGCTCAGGGGCGATCTTCGTAACTTCGAGGATTTTCCCGTTAATTGAGTTGCAGCGGTGTGGTGCGGGGCAATAACCTGCCAGTACCGAGCCCGAAGGGCTCGACTGGGGATCTACGGACAGCGCCGCTCGGCGGCCGTGTGTGCAGAGTACAGAAGGAGGTGCCGGTGAAATGACCATCAACATGACGCTCACGAACCCGGGCACCCGTCTGTCCTGTGCCGCGGAAGCCGCGGTCGCTTCGCGCCCGGGCACCGGTGTGTCCGTGAGCGCGCACGAGGTCCGTGGCATGCGGCGCGTCGAGCGTCGTTGGGCCACCGGTGTCGTCGTCTTCGGGACGCAGGGCGTTCTCGCCGCGTACCCGCAGGCCGATCTGCCGACCATCAAGAAGTTCCGTGTTCCGTTGTCGATACGGGAGCGAAGTTCCTGACCTAAGTCAGGACAGAGGCTCACGAAGGCCGCGGAACCGGAAAACCCGGATCCGCGGCCTTCGTGTTTTTGGCTGCACAACCCAAGAGGAACAGCGTTGCCCAGCTCCGTCACTCAACCGAAAACCCGTACGGCACAAGGAGGAACCACCATGTCTTCGGCCATCGCCTACACCTCTGGTGAGGCAATATTCGCCGACCTGCTCGACCCGATCGCGGTGCCCGACGTGGCACTGCCCTGCCGTTCCGGCGACGCGGACCTGTGGTTCGCCGAGTCCCCGGCCGAGCTCGAGCGGGCCAAGGCGCAGTGCGCCGACTGCCCGGTCCGCGAGGCCTGCCTCGCGGGTGCCCTGGCCCGGCGCGAGCCGTGGGGCGTCTGGGGCGGCGAGATCTTCGAGCGCGGCGTCGTGATCGCGCGCAAGCGGCCCCGCGGCCGCCCGCGCAAGAACGCAGCGGTCGAGCCCGCCGCGGCCAAGGCCGCCGGCGATCACCGGAGCGCCGCCGCATGAGCGTCGAACTGGTTACCGCGAAGGACTACGAAGCGCGGATGTGCCGTCCGCAGCTGCAGTTGACGAAGACCGAGATCGAGGAGATCAGCGAGATGTTGCTCTATGAAGAACTGTCCAGGGCCCGAATACGGGACCTGGAGGAGGGGGTCCGCGCCCAGCGGGCCCGAGGTCGCGCACGCGCGGTGCGTCGCTGGACGCGAGTAGCCCGATGGGCGTCTCGCCGAGCGGAGCGCCACGAGGACCAGAGCTGAGCAAGGGCCCCGCCGCCTTCGGGCGGCGGGGCCCTGCCTGGTGTTCAATGGGTCGATGCCGGGACACACCCACGACGACATCGACTGGGCGGACCGCCTGACCCAGCTGCGCATGGCGGACAAGCTGGATGAGCCGGCATTGACTCCCGTCGCGCAGCGGCTGGTATCCGGCCTGCCGGAGCACCCGACGATCGCCGACGTCGGTTGCGGCGCGGGCGGGATGAGCGTGCTGTTCGCACGCGAGCTGGCCCGCCGGGGCGGGGGCCGGGTGGTACTGGTCGACGCCACGCCGGAGCTGCTCGCCGAGGCAGAGCGAGCCGTGGCGGCGGCTGGTTCCGCTGGGGGCGCGGGGTCTGCTGTGGCGGAAGTGGCCACCGGCTCCGCTGAGGCTGGGCGGGTTCGTGGTGACGGGTCGGCTGCCGGCTCGGTTGAGGTCGTCGGGCTGCTTGGGGACCTTGCCGATCCCGGGCTGGCCGTGCCTGCCGCTGATCTCGTGTGGGCTTCCGGTGTTGTCCACCATGTCGGTGACCAGCAGGCCGCGCTGCGTACGCTCGCCGGGCTGTTGCGGCCGGGTGGGGTGCTGGCCATTGCCGAGGGTGGGCTTGAGCTGCGTTGCCTCCCGTGGGAGCTCGGGGTCGGACGGCCTGGGCTGGAGCAGCGGTTGCACGCCGCGCGGGCCGAGTGGTTCGCCCGGATGCGCGCCGGGCTGCCGGGCAGCGTCGCGATGCCCTACGGCTGGACGCGCGCCCTTCGCGAAGCCGGTCTCTCGGACGTCGAGTCCTTCGGTGCGCTCATCGACCACCCGATGCCGGGCTCGGACCTCCTGCGCGAGTACGTGGTGCACCGCATCGGCTGGCTCGCCGACTGGGCCGCGGAGTGGCTCGACGCCGACGACCGCGCCGCGGCCGCGGCCCTGACCGATCCGCATGGCCCGCATTTCCTGGGCCGCCGGGACGATCTGTACCTCTTCGGCGCCAAGGCAATCCACTGTGGACGGTCCCGGTGAGCGCGCCGGAGCCGCAGGTGTGCACCCGCTGCGGCCACACCCGCACAGCCGACGACGACCCGGTCACGGCCCTCGCCTGGGTCTCCACCCGCGAGCGTGGCGTGGTCCGGTGGCTGTGCCCGGACTGCGCACGGCAGCACGTGCGGGACATCGAGGGCAAGCTCCCGGACGAGTACTGGTGACCAAATCGCCCTCCTGAGTGGTTGAGGCGGCGGGTTTCGCCGCGGACGGGTGGAACGGCGGCCCGAGCCGGCCCCCTTCGAGCAGATGGCCAACCCCCTCGATTCGAGCAGCCGACCGCCTGGACCGCGAGCGGGCTGGCAGCCAGCCCGATTGCTCGGGCTGCGTGCCGACCCGCCCCGGCAGGCGCGCCGGACGCCCGGCTGCGCGCCAGTCCGCCTTCCAGGCGAACCGACCGCCCAGATCGCAAACCAACCCTCACGCGCGAACCTGCGTGGTCGGAACCTGCAACTCGCGTGGTCGGGCCCGGAACTCGCGTGGTCAGGGCCGTCACTCGCGTGATTGAAGGCGGAACTCGCGTGATTGGAGGGGCATCTCGTGTGATTGGGGAGGCATCACGCGTGACTGGAGGGGCATCTCGCGTACCCAGGTGGTCGGTTCGCGTACCTGGGGGGTCGGTTGGCGTACCTGGGGGTCGGTTGGTGTGGGTGGAGGGTGGGGTGGGTCAGGCTGCGTCTCCTTCTGGGGTTAGGGGGATTGCTCGGACTTTGGGGCGGGGGGTTCGGGATGCCTCGCCGAACGCGCGGGCCAGCTCCTGGGCCACCTCGTTCGGGACCTGGCGGAGCTGGCGGATCGTGCAGCGGACCAGGACTATGCCCGTCGCCGCCAGGGCGAGGTGGCTGAAGCCGCCTCCTGGGCCTGGGGTGCAGCGGTACTGCCAGGCCAGGCCGATCTCGTCCCACCAGGCGTCCGCCTCGCCGAGGCGGCGGCCGCGGCGGTCGCAGATCGTCTGGTCCCAGCTCGGTGGGGGCAGCGGGGCCAGTTCCAGGATGCGGGTGGCCAGGCCGTGGGCCTGGATCGGGGCCTCGTCGAGGTCGCGCAGCACCCTGCGGACCGCCGCGCTGCCGCGTTGGGGGCCTTCGTCCAGCTCCAGCAGCAGCTCCTGGCGGCTGCACAGGCCCCAGTACAGCGGCAACGTCACCAGGTGCCGGATGCGGGCCGGGTCCGGTTCGGTGCGGGCCAGGTCCAGCGTGGCGCGGGCAGGCGGGGCGAACGGGAGGCCGTCGACCACGACCGGGTCCGGCAAGCGGGCCGTCCGGGCCACCCGCACCCCTTCGCATGCCGCCACCCGGCAGTGGTCGGGTACCAGCAGGCGGATGTCGCCCGCCTCGCACTTGACGCCGTGGGCCTGCAGCGCGTCGGCGCCGGTGATCACCACCTTCGACCCGTACCGCACCAGCAGCGCGTGCAGCAGCTGCTGCCGCGTCGGCGCGGTGTTGCGCAGCAGGACGACACCGGGGTGCAGGCGGCGCCACGGCCCGCCGGGGCCGCAGAGCCGCCGGGTTCTTCGATCCGATACCCCGGCCCTTCGCAACTGTTCGAGGTTCATCACCTCGCCCGGGCCGGGATCACCGAGGGACAGCGGGTCGGTGCACTGAGTAGCAGTCATGCTCCGAGCATGGCGGCTCGGCCAACCGGGTGGAACCCCGTCCCGGCCGACTGTGGACAACTCGGCGGAATCCGTCCGTTCGCGGCCCCGCCTGTGGACAACTCAGGCGGCGAAGCCGGGCTGCCAGCGCTCCACGATGCCGCGGGCCGGGATCTCCGCGTCGAGCTGGCAGAGGATGCCCGTCGACCCCGCCGTCACCCGGTGGATCATCAGGTACTCGGGCGGCAGGTTGAGCATCCGGCCGACCCGGAAGTCGTTGCCGCGGCTGTCGCCGACCCGGCCGGCCTGCTTCTGCATCCACCGGCGGGTGAAGTGGAACGTCGGCGCGGCCAGCGGCTCGGTGAACGGCGCCAGGTACGCCAGCACCTCCTCCGCCGTCAGGTCGCTGTCCGGCCGGATGAACCGGTTCTCCCGCAGCAGCCGCATCAGCCCGGCGGACTCGCCGTCGAGGGCCAGCCGCGTCATCTCGCCCAGGTGGCGGGGGATGCCCTCGGGCAGCCGGGCGACGCCGCCGAAGTCGATGACGCACAGCCGGTCGTCGTCGGTGATCATGAAGTTGCCCGGGTGCGGGTCCGAGTGCAGCAGGTGGACGCGCTCGGGTGAGGAGTAGTGGAACTCCGTCAGCAGCCGGCCCGCCAGGTTGCGGGTCTCGCGGTCGCCGTCCGCGATCACCTTGGACAACGGGGTGCCGGTCACCCACTCGGTCACGACGACCTTCGGCGCGCTGGCCACCACCCGCGGCACCAGGATGCCGGGATCGCCGTCGAACGCCTTCGCGAAGGCCCGCTGGTGCTGGGCCTCGGACTGGTAGTCGAGCTCCTCGTTCATCCGCTCGGCGAGCTCGGCCAGCAGCGGCTTGACCTCGGTGCCGGGCACGAACGCCTGGAACAGCCTGCTGAACCGCTGCAGCTGCCGCAGGTCGCTGCGCAACGCCTCGTCGGCGCCCGGGTACTGCACCTTGACCGCGACCGTGCGGCCGTCGTGCCAGACCGCGCGGTGCACCTGGCCGATGCTCGCGGCCGCCGCGGGCTCGTCGTCGAACGACGCGAACCGGCTGGTCCAGGTGCGGCCCAGCTGCTCGGCGAGCACCCGGTGGGTCTGCCGGGCCGACATCGGCGGCGCCGCGGCCTGCAGCTTCGTCAGGGCTTCGCGATACGGCTTCGCCATGTCGTCCGGCACCGCCGCCTCGAACACACTCAGCGCCTGGCCGAACTTCATCGCCCCGCCCTTGAGCGTGCCGAGCACCTCGAACAGCTGCTCGGCGGCCTTGGCCGACAGCGTCGCGCTCACCTGCTCCGCGCTCTGGCCCGCGAGCCTCTTGCCCCAGCCGCCCACCGCCCGGCCGGCGATGCCGAGCGGAAGACTGGCGAGCTTGGCGGTGCGGGCGGCACCCTTGCGCGGCATCGCGGTGTCACGATCATCGCCCGGGTCGCGGAAGTCGGTCACACCGGCGATTCTGCCTTGCCGCCACGACGGCGCGCAGCCTGCGCGCGACGACTTAGTGGTCTACGTCTCCCGCGGTACCCCCTGGGCGCCACAGCCGCACCGCGGGTGCGGGGGCCAGCCGCGGTGGCGGATGCGGCCGTCGAAGGCGTCGATCTCGAGGGTCGCGTTCCACGCCGGTGGCGCCGGCGCAGCGGGGGAGAGCAGCCGCATGGCCTGCGCGACCGCCAGCGACGCGCAGGCGTGGACCGCGCCGAGGTCGGGCCGCTGGTGCCGGCCGGCGAGCTGCCCGGCGACGCGGGGCCAGCACGGGTCGCGGTCCGTGCGGTGCAGGTCGGCGCAGCGCAAGCAGGAGCTGCGGCCAGGCACCACCAGCGGCCCGACGATGCCCGTGCCGTCGCGGACGCGCGCCGCCAGGTGCGGGACGCCGTCCTCCATCAGCTCGGCGACGTGCTCGGGAGCGGGCACGACGGCGTCGGTGAGCAGGACCACGTCGGGGTACCGGTCGTGCAGCCGGGTGACCCGGACGCCGGGGTCGACGCGGCGCAGCAGGTCGGCGAGCGCCTGCCGCCGGGGCCGCCCCAGATCCGCGTCGGTGAGGCCCGAGCCGAGGTCGTGCTCGGTGACCGCGCCGGACGCGCGCAGCTCGACGTGCCCGACGCCGGCGTTGGCCAGCAGCACGGCCACGGCGACTGCCACCCGGCCGTCGCCGTGGACGGTGACCGCGGCAGCGCGCCTGCGGTCCGCCAGGGCGGCCTGGTGGTGGCGCGCCCGCAGCGACCAGAGCCCGCACTCGCCGCGAAGCCCCGGGCCGTCGGGCCGGCCGGCGTCGGTGACCAGGCCGAGCGCCGTCAGCTGCCGCAGCAGGGTCCGCAGCTGGTCGCGGTGTTCGCTCTCGGCGAGCAAGAGCCGCTCGACGGGCTTGCTGCCGTCGAGCGCGCGCACCCTCGCGATGAGGTCCGGGGTGAGGTTTTCGACGATCACGCCGTGGCGCGGGTCGAGGCCGATCTGGATCTCGCGCGGGCCGCGTTCCAGCACGGTGAGGCCCGGGAGCAGGGCGGGATGGGCCGGCAGGAGGACCGGGGGCATGTCCGCGGTGGAGAGGAGCATGTCCGCAGGATGGCACCCGGCGGCGACGGGGGAGCCCGGGAAGGCGCCGGATCGGCCGAGTTGTCCACAAGGGGAACCGGCTGTGGACAACTCGGGTCTGTGACCTCAAGGCGCTCGGAGTTGTCGGTGCCTGGCCTTACCGTTGTCGGGTGGTCGAAGCACGGACGCCCTCGCTGAGAGGCAGGGGGGAGACGAACCCCCCGTCGGACACACCAGGACACAAGGTCGAAGTGCGGCGCAGCCAGCGCCGGCACCGGACGGTCACCGCGTATTGGAAGGACGACACGCTCGTCGTGCTCATCCCCGCGCGGATGACCAGGGCGGAGGAGAAACACTGGGTCGCCGAGATGGAGCGCAAGCTGCAGCGCGCGGAACCCCGTCGGCCGGCGTCCCCGAAGACGTCGGACGAGGCCCTGCTGGCGCGTTGCGCCGTGCTGTCGTCCAAGTACCTGGACGGCAATGCGATGCCGGCGAGCGTGCGGTGGGTGCAGCCGATGCGCACGCGGTGGGCATCGTGCACGCCGGTCGACGCGACCATCCGGGTCAGCGACCGGCTGCGGAAGGTGCCTCCCTGGGTGCTCGACTACGTGCTGGTGCACGAGCTGGCGCACCTGCGGGAGCCGGGGCACGACGCGGCGTTCTGGGCCCTGGTGCAGCGGTACCCGAAGACGGAACGCGCGATGGGGTACCTGGAGGGGCTGGCGGCCGCTGCCGGGTGGGGGATCGATACGGAGTGTTGAGCGGGTGAGGTGACCGGGGCGGCTTGCGGGCCGCCCCGGTCGCGGAACTTGCGCAGGTCAGGCCCTGTCCGCGTCGAGCACCCGACAGAAAGGCCGGTGACCCGCGTCGCGGACCACCGGCCTCTCGAAGCACCCTCCCGGGCTACGCCGGGGTCTCGCCCTCCTCGGGCGGGGTCTCCTTGCTCTTCTCTTCGCGGCTCTTCTCGTCGCGCTCCGCCTGCTCCGTGCGCTCCAGCTCGGCGATCGGGTCGAGGCCGTCGAGCAGGTCGGACGAGCCCACGCGGTCCGCGAAGTCGATCGGCTCGTCCAGGTCCTCCGCCGTCGGCATCAGGTCCGGGTGGGACCAGAGGCCGTCGCGCTTCTCCGTGCCGTGGCGGTCGCCCACCAGCGACCACAGGTTCGAGGCGTCCCGCATGCGGCGGGGGCGCAGCTCCAGGCCGACCAGGGTGGCGAACGTCTGCTCGGCCGGACCGCCCGTCGCGCGGCGGCGGCGCAGCGTCTCGCGCAGGGCGTCCGCTCCCGGCAGGCGGTCTCCCACCGCTTCGGCCACCACCACGTCGACCCAGCCTTCGACCAGGGCCAGCAGGGTCTCCAAGCGCCTCAGCGCCGCCTTCTGCTCGTCCGTCGTCTGGGGTTCCAGCAGGCCCGAGGACATCGCTTCCTCGATGCTCGCCGGGTTCGCCGGGTCGATCTGGCCGGCCAGGGACTCCAGCGCTGACGTGTCCACCGAAATGCCGTGCGCGAACTCCTCGACCGTCGCCAGCAGGCGCTGCCGCAGCCACGGCACGTGCGTGAACAGGCGCTGGTGGGCCGCCTCGCGCGCCGCCAGGAACACCAGGATCTCGCTGTTCGGCAGCTCCAGGCCTTCGGCGAACTTTTCGATGTTCGCCGGCAGCAGGGCCGACGTGCCCGCCGGGGCCAGCGGCAGGCCGATCTCCGACGACGTCAGCATCTCCGAGGCGAGCTGGGCCAGCGCGTTGCCGAGCTGGGAGCCGAACGCCATCCCGCCCATCTGGCCCATCATCTGCAGCAGCGGGCCCGCGGCCTGCTTGGCCTCCTCGGGCAGCGCCTCCATCCAGGCGCCCGAGACCTGCCGCGCCACCGGGTCGCACAGCCGCTGCCACGTCGGGAGCGTCTTCTCCACCCAGGACCGCGGGGACCAGGCCACCGTCGACGTCGCGCCGGCCGGGAACACCGTCGCCGCGTCGAGCCACAGCTCGGCCAGGTGGGCCGCGTCACGCACCGCCGCGTTCGCGTCGTCACCACCCCGGAAGCCGAGCTTGCTCTCGCCGGTGTTGCCGGCACTGCCCAGGGTCTGCAGGGCGATCTGCTTGGCGAGGTCGTAGTTCACCGGCCCGCTGGAACTGCCCGCCTGGCTGAGCATCTGGCCGAGCTGGCTCAGCATCTGCCCGAGCTGGTTGAAGGCCTCGGCGCCGGACTGCTGCCCGCCTTCCGAGGGGTCGTTCTCACCTCGTTTGTCGGGATCGGAAGGTCCGAAGCCGAACGGGGGTTTGCTCATGTGTCCACCGTACGCGGGTCGAGGGCCGCCGAGCGCGTCAACCGGACCCATGTGCGTGGCCTTCACCGAGAAGCGAACGCGGTCACCGTACGCTGTCGGGCGTGACCAAGTCTTCCGAGGAGACCGCCCCCGCGAAGAGCGCTCCGGACCCGGCGGCGGAGCCGCCCGGCGAGGCCCGGCGGATGACCCGGCGCGGCTGGACTCTGGTGGTCAGCGGCGCGCTGTTCCTGATCTTCGTGGTGCTCGGCTCGGTCGTGCCGGTGCCGTTCGTGGCGATCAGCCCGGGCCCGACCTACGACACGCTCGGTCGCGACGCCGCGGGCAACCCGGTCATCCAGGTCACCGGTCACGAGACGCACCCGACCACCGGCGAGCTGCGGATGACGACCGTCTCCCTGCACGACGGCGTCACCCTCTTCCAGGGCCTGGGCTTCTGGGCCAGCGGCCGCTACGCGCTCGCGCCGCGCGAGGAGTACTTCAAGCCGGGCGAGACGAACGAGCAGGTCAAGCAGGAGAACATCCAGCAGCTGCAGGACTCGCAGACGAACGCCCAGGTCGCCGCCCTGCGCAAGCTCGGCTACCCGATCAAGGTGCTGGCGAAGCAGATCGTCTCCGGCAGCCCCGCCGACCACGTGCTCTCGCCCGGCGACAAGCTGATCACCGTCAACGGCAAGAAGATCGTCGAGGCCGCCGACGTGCGGGCCGCGCTCACCGGCACCCTGCCCGGCCAGACCGTGCAGATCACCTTCCAGTCCGACGGCCAGCCCGAGCGGACCGTGCCGCTCACCCTCGCCGCGCGCCCCGACCGCAAGGAAGGCTTCATCGGCCTCACCGCGGTCGACCGGGCCGACGCGCCGTTCACCGTCAACATCTCCCTGCAGGACGTCGGCGGCCCGTCGGCCGGCCTGATGTTCACCCTCGCGATCATCGACCGGCTGCAGCCCGGCGACCTCGCGGGCGGGCGGCACATCGCCGGCACCGGCGAGATCACCGAGACCGGCGAGGTCGACCCGATCGGGGGGATCTCGTTCAAGGTCGTCGGCGCCCGTGAGGCGGGCGCCACCGACTTCCTGGTGCCCGAGCACAACTGCGCCGAGGCCAAGTCCAACGTGCCCGCCGGGCTCAACCTCATCAAGGTGTCCACACTGGACGACGCGCTCACGCAGCTGGGCAACCTGAAGGCGGGCCGTCCGACGGCCTCCTGCTAGGGCAGCAGCGTGGCCTTCAACGCCTCGACCAGATTCGGGGCCAGGTCGGGGCTTTCCACGATCTCGTCGACCGATTCGTCCGTGCCGATCCCGCGCAGCCGCATCACGCAGGCGCCTTCGCCGTCGCGCAGGACCGCGGCCACCAGGCGGGCCTCCGTCCGCTGCGGGTGGTCGGCGGCCGCGCGGCGGAGGCTCTCCGCGTCCGCTTCGGCGACGTCCGGCAGCTCCGACTCCGAGCCCGGCGGCAGCACGATGATCTCCTGGGCCAGCGCGCAGCCGATGACCAGGTCCGGCCAGGCGATCCGGCCCAGCGCCTCGGCCAGGTCACCTTCGGGCAGCGCCTCCTGGGCCACCGGGGTCAGCGGGTTCGCCCGGTCCAGCTGGCCGGCCAGCTCCGGCTGCTCGTCCAGCAGCGCCGCCGTCGGCACCAGCGCGAACAGCTGCGGCGGCTGGTCCCAGCCACCCGCGGCCATGAAGTCCTCGATTTCACGGGCGAGCGCGGCCACGCCGGCCTGTCGCGCTTCGTTCGCTGCCATGCGCACATCGTGTCAGGTCGGCCGGTGCCGCGACGCCGCGAGTCCGGTTTGGGCGGGTCCCGGGAACTTCACCGGGCATCCGTAGAGTTAGGGAATCAGGGGGCGCACGCGCCCCTGCTCAAGTGTTGACGAAGACAGGAGCGTGTGCCGTGGCGACTCGGCCCCCGGTGAGCCTGCCGAAGCTGTCCCGGCGGAGCCGGATCCTCCTCATCATCGCCGCGGTGATCGTGCTGGCGCTGCTGCTCGGGGCCCGCCTCCTCGACACGTACGTCGACTGGCTGTGGTTCGGCGAGGTCGGGGCGCGGGAGGTGTTCACCACCCAGGTGATCACCCGGATCATCCTCTTCTTCGCCGTCGGGCTGCTCGTCGGCGGCGCGCTGGCGATCAGCCTGATGATCGCCTACCGGACGCGTCCGGTGTTCGTGCCGATCTCCGGCGCCGACGACCCGCTGGCGCGCTACCGCTCGGCGATCGTCGCCCGCATCCGCCTCTTCGGCGTCGGCATCCCGGTGCTCACCGGCCTGATCGCGGGCCTGTCCGCCCAGGGCGACTGGCAGGTCGTGCAGCTGTTCCTCAACGGCACCTCGTTCGGCCAGACCGACCCCGAGTTCGGCAACGACGTCGGCTTCTACGCCTTCGACCTCCCGTTCTTCAACTGGCTGCTCGGCTGGCTGTTCATCACCGTCGTCATCTCCTTCTTCGGCGCGCTGATCTCCCACTACGTCTTCGGCGGCATCCGGCTGGCCGGCAAGGGCGGCCAGCTCGCCGGCCCGACCCGCGCGCAGCTCGCCATCACCGTCGGGCTCTTCGTGCTGCTGAAGGCGGTCGAGTACTTCTTCGACCGCTACAACCTGCTGCTGTCCGACCGCGACATGCCGCTGTTCGTCGGTGCGACCTACACCGACCTCAACGCGGTGCTGCCGGCCAAGCTGATCCTGTTGTGCATCTCGGTGATCTGCGCGATCGCGTTCTTCGCCGGCGCGTTCCTGCGCAACCTGCAGCTCCCGGCCATCGCCCTGGTGCTGCTGATCCTGTCGAGCATCCTCGTCGGCGTCGCGTGGCCCGCCATCCTCGACCAGTTCTCGGTCAAGCCGAACGCGAACGAGAAGGAAGCGACGTCCATCCAGCGCAACATGGACGCCACCCGCCGCGCGTACGGCCTCACCGACGTCCAGTACCAGCCGTACTCCGGCAGCTCCTCCGCCACCCCGGAGCAGATCAAGTCCGACAACGGGACGATGTCGAACATCCGGCTGCTCGACCCGAACATCCTCTCCGACACGTTCACCCAGCGCGTCGGCCGCGAGAACTTCTACGGCTTCCCGGCCAAGCTCGACATCGACCGCTACACCGTCGGCGGCGTGACGCAGGACTACATCGTCGCCGCCAAGGAGATCAAGACCGAGGGCCTGACCGGCAACCAGACCAGCTGGATCAACAAGCACCTCGTCTACACCCACGGCAACGGCTTCGTCGTCGCGCCCGCCAACACCATCGACCGCGCGGTCAAGGACGCCAACTCCGACGGCGGCTACCCGATCGCCACCACCAGCGACACGCAGAACCCGGCCGGCGCCGGCTCCACCGGAGCGAACCAGCCCGGCATCGAGGTCAAGGAACCCCGCATCTACTACGGCGAGCTGTCCGCCGCGGAATCCGACTACGCCATCGTCGGCGGCACCTCCGGCAACGCGCCCGGCGAATACGACACCGCCACCGACCGCTACAAGTACACGGGCTCCGGCGGCGTCTCCGTCGACAACTGGTTCAACCGCCTCGCCTTCGCCGCCGAGTACGGCGAACGGAACATCCTGTTCTCCGACGCCATCGGCGACAACTCCAAGATCATGTACAACCGCGACCCGCGCGACCGCGTCAGCAAGGTCGCGCCGTGGCTGACCCTCGACGGCGACCCGTACCCGGCCGTCGTCGACGGCAAGATCCAGTGGATCATCGACGGCTACACCACGCTCAACAACTTCCCGTACGCCCAGCAGACCCAGCTCGGCGCGGCCACCAACGACTCCCTCAACGGCGTCGCCCGTCAGGCCAACAGCTCCATCAACTACATCCGCAACTCGGTCAAGGCCACCGTCGACGCCTTCAACGGCACCGTGACGCTGTACTCGATCGACGACAAGGAACCGGTCCTCAACGCCTGGGAGAAGGTATTCCCCGGGCTCGTGAAGCCCAGCTCCGAGATCTCCCCGGACCTGCGGGCCCACTTCCGCTACCCCGAGGACCTGTTCAAGATCCAGCGTGAACTGCTGTCGCGCTACCACGTCAGCAACCCGCAGGAGTTCTACTCGCAGCAGGCGTTCTGGAGCGTCCCGCAGGACCCGACGGCCGAAGGCGGCTCCAACCCGGCCGCGGCCGGCGCGGCCAACCAGCCCGGCTACTACGTCCTCGCCGACACCCCGGGCCAGGCCAAACCGACGTTCCAGCTCACCAGCTCCCTCACCGGCCTCCAGCGGCAGTACCTCGCGTCCTGGATGTCGGTGTCGTCCGACCCCGCCGACTACGGCAAGATCCGCGTCCTCCAGCTACCCAGCGCGGCCACCGGAGCGACCCAGGTCGACGGGCCCGTCCAGGTCCAGAACCGGTTCCAGAGCGACTCCCGCGTCGCCCAGGACCGGACGCTGTTCAACAACCCCAACGTCACCCCCATCTACGGCAACCTGATCACCCTGCCGGTCGCCGACGGCTTCCTCTACGTCGAACCCGTCTACATCCGGCAGCGCAACCAGAACAGCTACCCGCAGCTGGCCCGCGTCCTCGTCTCCTACGGACCCAAGGTCGGTTACGGCGCCACCCTCCAGGAAGCCCTCGACCAGGTCTTCGGCGCGGGCACCGGCGAAGCCACCACGACGCCGCCCCAGGCCGGCCAGCCGACCACGACACCGCCGTCGTCCACCAACCCGAACCCGACCACCACCCCGCCCGCCAACAACGGCGGCGGCAACGCGGCCCTCGACAAGGCCGTCACCGACATCCAAGCGGCCATCGCCAAGCTGAAGGCCGCCCAGCAATCCGGCAACTTCGCCGACCAGGGCGCGGCCCTCGCCGCCCTCGACGCGGCCGCCCGCGCCTACGAAGCCGCGAAGACCGCAGCCCCCGGCACCAGCGCTCCGCCGTCGAGCAGCCAACCCGGAGGGTGACGTCGGTAACGTCAAGGGCACCTGCTTTGCACCCGCCGGAAAGGCAGGCGTAAAGTAGGTGCCACGACGCGGGGTGGAGCAGCTCGGTAGCTCGCTGGGCTCATAACCCAGAGGTCGCAGGTTCAAATCCTGTCCCCGCTACAGAGGTTGGGAGGGGTGTGCGGACGGAAAGCGTCCGCCGCCCCTCCTTCGCATTTGTCCTGGGGGTCGAACCCCCAGACCCCCGCCAGGGGGGCTTCGCCGCCCCTGGACCCCCCTGCGGGTGGTTGCTTTTCTAACTTGGCCAGACTCCTGTTGTGTTTGCTACGTAGCCGTCTGGGCGGACCAGGACCTTCTCTACGTCTGGCCAGGGGAGTTCTGGAACCTGTGCTACGAGTACCGCTGTGTGGGGTGGGGGTACGGGGGTTTTTGTTAGGAGGACCCAGTTTCCTTTGTGGAATAAGGTGCTTGCGTGGCCTTGTGGCAGTGGGAAGTCTGGGAGGCGGGTTCCTGCTGCCGGGTGGGGATCTTCGGTTGCGTACTTGATGTTCAGGCCTGAGACCATTCCTGACAGGTGGTGCTGGACTTCGGGGATTGCTGTGAGGTCTCGGAAGAGGGCTCGTAGCGCCAACTGGTTGGGGTTGGTGGGGATCAGGGCGTTTTGGGCTGCCACGTTGTCCAGGACCTGTTGGGCTACCGGGCGGCGCTCCGATTCGTATGTTTCCAGGAGTCCGGCCGGGGCCTGGTTGTGGATTGTGGCTGCCAGTTTCCAGCCCAGGTTCATTGCGTCCTGGATTCCCAGGTTCAGGCCCTGGCCTCCGGCGGGGAAATGGGTGTGGGCTGCGTCGCCGGCCAGCAGGACTCTGCCCACCTTGTAGTTCGCTGCCAGGCGGCTGTCGTCCGAGAAGCGGCTTGCCCAGCGGATTTCGGCGATCTCGGCCTCGGGGCCGAAGCGCTCCGCGACCGCTGTGCGGACCTCGTCGGGGGTTACCTCGGCTCGGAGGTTTGGGGGTCGGTTCAGGCGGTCTCCGAAGCTGATTCGGTAGAGGTTCGGTTCGGCCAGGGGGATTACGCCGATGAACTTGCCCGGGGCTTGGGATGTCACCATGTTGGTCATCGAGCGCCACTCCGTGGGGGCTCCCGGTGGGGTTTTCGTGAACCGGACGTCTGCTGCCACGCCGTGCCCCTGGCCTTCGATGCCCTCGAACGGCATGTTCAGGGCCTTGCGGACCGTGCTGCGACCGCCGTCGCAGCCCACCAGGTACTGCGCCCTGATGCGCAGGTCGCCTGCCGTGACCGTGACGCCGTTCGCGTCCTGGGTGAAGGTCGTCAGTTCGTAGCCTCGCCTCACCTTGACGCCCTGCTCTGCCAGGCGTTCCTCCAGCGCCGCTTCGACCTCGGCCTGGGGGATACCCAGCTGGTATGGGTGGCGGGTGTTCCAGCCCGCGTAGCTCACCGGGATCACCGCGAAGTGTCCGTCCGCGACAGTCGCGAACGAGCGGTCCTCCGCCCGGCCCAGCAACCCCCGCAGATCCAGGACTTCCGCCGTGCGCGGCTGCAGGTTCAGGGCCTTCGACAGGCCCGTTCGCTCGTGCATCCGCTCAAGCACCACGGTGTCCACTCCGGCCAGTGCCAGCTCGTTCGCCAGCATCAGGCCCGTCGGGCCCGCGCCGGCGATCACCACCTCGGCCGTCAGCTCCGTCATCTCCCCAGCTCCTTAACAACGTTAAATTGACCTGCCCCGAGGATGCCCTTAACATCGTTAAGGTGTCAACCCTGAGGTGCGAGGAGACGGCAAAACATGGCCCTGACCAGGCAGGACATTGCTCGATCCGGGCTGAAGCTGCTCAACGACGTCGGGCTCAACGGGCTCACCCTGCGGCTGATCGCCGGTGATCTCGGCGTCAAGGCGCCCGCGTTGTACTGGCACATGAAGAACAAGCAGGAACTGCTCGACGAGATGGCCACGCAGATGTACCGGGATTCCGTGGCCGACCGCGAGCCGCCGGCGTCGCTGGGGGAGTGGGAAGGCGTCGCGCACAGCGCCCGCGCGCTGCGGCGGATGATGCTCGCCTATCGCGACGGCGGAAAGGTTTTCGCTGGTACGTACCTCGCCGACACCAGCCTCATCGGCCCGCACCCGCTGCGCCGGAGCATCGAAGGCGGGCTCGACGTCGGGCGGGCGAGCCGGGCCACTTTCACCGTCTACTGCTTCGTCATCGGCTACGTGATCGAGGAGCAGGCGGTCCGGCCCATGCCCGGCGAGTTCGACGAGCGGTATCGCGAGTCCGCCGGCGAGGCCGTGCTCGGGGACGGCGACGCCCGGTTCGAGGACGGGCTGGCGATGGTCCTCAGTGGAGCTCGCCAGTGGCTGGAAGGGACGTAAGGGCAGGTCAGGCGGGTTTCGAGACCCCCGTGTTCGGCCCTTGGCGACCCCGTGTAATCTATTCAAGTACCACAACGGCGCGGGGTGGAGCAGCTCGGTAGCTCGCTGGGCTCATAACCCAGAGGTCGCAGGTTCAAATCCTGTCCCCGCTACCACCAAGAGGCACGTTCTCGGGAAATCCGGGAACGTGCCTCTTTTTTCATGCTCACCCTGCTTTCGCTGCCGACTTTTCCGTGGAACGGGCCTAAAACTGCGGATCCCACGATGTGGACGGCGGGTTGGACCGGTTGCGGTGCGTGTCCGCGGTCCGCCAAGCCGGGGAGAGCCGCCCGGCGAACTCACCTGCCTGGAGGTTGCCGAGGCGGTCAACGTGCGTCTGGTTGGATCAAAAAACCCTGGGAGCGGTTGCAGAGCGTATTCAGGTCCACAGTGGACCGCGTCGCATTGGGCCGAACGAGGGGATCTCACTAGCCACAATGGACAGATCCGCTGACCACTGTGGACACAGCGGCCGATAAGTGGGAATCTAGGGGGCGTGTCCGAATTGAATGCAACAGCCGCCGCCCTGCTCGGTCTCCTCCACGACGGTCCCGCCACCGGCGGGCAGCTCGTCGCGGGAGCCGGTGAGCGGTTCGGTGCCTTCTTCAGCGTCACCCGCAGCCAGGTGTACCGGGAGCTCCCGGCGCTGTCCAAGGAAGGCCTCGTCCGGCTCGGCAAGCAGGGCCCGCGCTCCAGCCAGCAGTACCTGATCACCGCCGCCGGGAAGAAGGCCTTCAAGGCCTGGCTGACTTCCGAGGCCGGCCCCGACCACCTGCGCAGCCCGCTCATCCTGCGGCTCGTGCACGCCGGGTCGCTGACGGCGAAGCAGCGCCAGACGCTGCTCGAGTCGGCCCGGTCGAGCTACAGCCAGCAGCTCGACGACGCGCGGGCGGCCACCAAGGCGGCCGAGGGGCCGTACGAAAAGGCCGTCGCCGAGTTCGCCCAGGCTCAGGCCAAGGCCGCGCTCAAGCTGCTCGACGCCATCCCCGCGGCCTGAGGTTCGCGCGCCCACGACCGGTGCTCGCAACCGGTCGTGGGTTTTGCCGTAACCTTGACAAACGTGAGTGATGAGTTCGACGCGGCACTGAAGGACCTGGCCGGCAAGCTGACGCAGATCGAGTCGGTGATGGACCTGGATGCGCTGCGTGCCCAGGTGGCCGACCTGGAGCAGCAGGCCTCGAGCCCCACCCTCTGGGACGACCCGGAGGCGGCCCAGAAGGTCACCAGCCAGCTGTCCCACCGGCAGGGCGAGCTGCGCCGGGTCTCCGAGCTGCGCCAGCGGCTCGACGACCTCGGCGTGCTGTACGAGCTCGCCGAGGCCGAAGGCGACTCCGGCAGCATGGGCGAGGCCGAGACCGAGCTCGCCGACCTCGGCAAGGCCATCGACGGCCTCGAGGTCCGCACCCTGCTCTCGGGCGAGTACGACGACCGCAACGCCGTCGTCACGATCCGCTCCGAGGCCGGCGGCGTCGACGCGGCCGACTTCGCCGAGATGCTGCTGCGCATGTACCTGCGCTGGGCCGAGCGCCACGGCTACCCGACCGACGTCTTCGACACCTCCTACGCCGAAGAGGCGGGCATCAAGTCGGCGACGTTCAAGGTCAGCGCCCCCTACGTCTACGGCACCCTCTCGGTCGAGCAGGGCACCCACCGGCTCGTCCGGATCTCGCCGTTCGACAACCAGGGCCGCCGCCAGACGTCGTTCGCGCACGTCGAGGTGCTGCCCGAGGTCGAAGAGGTCGACCACGTCGACATCCCGGAAAAGGACATCCGGGTCGACGTCTACCGCTCGTCGGGCCCCGGCGGCCAGAGCGTCAACACGACCGACAGTGCGGTGCGCATCACGCACATCCCGACGAACATCGTCGTCTCCTGCCAGAACGAGAAGTCGCAGCTGCAGAACAAGGCGGCCGCGATGAAGGTCCTCCAGGCCCGGCTGCTGCAGCGCAAGAAGGAAGAAGAGCGCAAGGAGATGGACGCGCTCAAGGACGGCGGCTCGAGCTGGGGCAACCAGATGCGCTCCTACGTGCTGCACCCGTACCAGATGGTCAAGGACCTGCGGACCGAGTTCGAGGTCGGCAACCCGACCGCGGTGCTCGACGGCGACATCGACGGCTTCCTCGACGCGGGCATCCGCTGGCGCAAGCAGAGCGGCTGATCGGCGCAGCGGGTGGCTGGGCGACCGCTCACCGTACGCAAACGCCCCTTGCTCCACTCGGGTGGACCGGGCAACCGGGGCTTCACGAGACCGGTGGGTAGTATGCCGAATCGTGATCCGGCTCGAAGAGGTTTCCAAGGTCTACAAGACCTCGACGCGGCCCGCGCTCGAGCGGGTGTCCGTCGACATCGAAAAGGGTGAGTTCGTCTTCCTCATCGGTCCCTCGGGATCGGGGAAGTCGACCTTCCTCCGGCTGCTGCTGCGCGAAGAGACGCCGAGCAAGGGCCGCGTGATGGTGTCCAACTTCGACGTCGCCAAGCTGGCCCGCCGCAGGGTCCCGCGCCTGCGGCAGACCATCGGCTGCGTCTTCCAGGACTTCCGGTTGCTCGCGAACAAGACCGTCGCCGAAAACGTCGCGTTCGCCCTCGAGGTCATCGGCAAGCCCGGCCCGACCATCAAGAAGGTGGTCCCGGAGGTGCTGGAGCTCGTCGGCCTCGACGGCAAGGCGGACCGGCTCCCCAACGAGCTCTCCGGTGGTGAGCAGCAGCGCGTCGCGATCGCGCGCGCGTTCGTGAACCGGCCGCTGGTGCTGCTCGCCGACGAACCGACCGGGAACCTGGACCCCGACACCAGCCAGGACATCATGCTGCTGCTGGAGCGGATCAACCGCACCGGCACGACCGTCCTGATGGCGACCCACGATCACTCCATCGTGGACTCCATGCGGCGCCGCGTGGTCGAGCTGCAGCTCGGCCGGGTGATCCGCGACGACGCCCGCGGCGTCTACGGCATCGGTCGCTGACCTCCCCGCCCCAGCCCCCGACTCTCAAGGACCTGCACCCGCCATGCGCGCCAGTTTCGTCTTCAGTGAGGTAATCACCGGCCTGCGCCGGAACGTCACGATGACCATCGCGATGATCCTGACCACGGCCGTGTCGCTCGCCATGCTCGGCGGCGGCCTCCTGGCCGTGCGCACGATCGACAAGATGAAGTCCAACTTCCTCGCCGACGTCGAGGTTTCGGTCTACCTCACCGACGACATCAGCGCGGGCGACAAGAACTGCACGCAGGCGCTGTGCCAGTCGCTGCGGACGTCGTTGCAGAGCAACAACGGTGTCGAGTCGGTCGTGTTCGAGAACCGCGACCAGGCGTTCGACCGGTTCAAGAAGATCTTCGAAAGCCAGCCGGAGCTGATCGCGCTCACCGGTCCCGAGTCGCTGCCCGCGTCGCTGCACGTGAAGCTGAAGGACCCGGACCGCAGCGACGCGATCGTGCAGGAGTACGGGAACAAGCCGGGCGTGCGGAAGGTCGACGACCAGAAGAAGTTCCTCGACCGCGTGTTCAACGCCTTCAACGGCGTCCGCAACATGGCCTTCGGCGCCGCGCTCATCATGGCCATCGCCGCGCTGCTGCTGATCGCCAACACGATCCAGGTGTCCGCCTTCACCCGCCGCACCGAGGTCGGCATCATGCGGCTGGTCGGCGCGACGCGGTGGTACACGCAGCTGCCGTTCCTCCTGGAGGCGGTGGTCGCCGGCGCGGTCGGTGCGGTCCTCGGGATCATCATGCTGATCATCACGAAGGCCGGCTTCCTCGACTCGGTGTTCACCGGGGACGTGTTCCCGAAGATCACCATGCTGGAACTGCTGTTCCCGGTCGCGCCGATCCTGCTCGCGGTGTCCGTGGTGATCTCCGCGATCACCGGGTACGTCACGCTGCGCCTGTACGTCCGGCACTAGTTTTAACCGGCTGCTTGTCGCTCCCAGAATCACGTAGAGTGGTCGTATGCCCAAGGAACGTGGCCAGAAGGTGATCGTGTCGAACCGCAAGGCTCGGCACGACTACTCCATCCTCGACACCTACGAGTGCGGTCTCGTGCTCGTCGGCACCGAGGTCAAGAGCCTGCGCGAGGGCAAGGCGTCGCTGGCGGACGCGTTCGCGACGGTCGACGACGGCGAAGTGTGGCTGCGCAACGTGCACATCCCGGAGTACACGCAGGGCACGTGGACGAACCACATGCCCCGGCGGACCCGGAAGCTGCTGCTGCACCGGCGGGAGATCGAGAAGCTCATCGGCAAGACCAAGGAGAGCGGGCTCTCGCTGGTGCCGCTGTCGATGTACTTCAAGGACGGCAAGGTCAAGGTCGAGATCGCGCTGGCGCAGGGCAAGAAGGCCTACGACAAGCGGCAGGCGCTCGCCAAGCGCGACGCGGACCGCGACATCAGGAAGGCCATGGGCCGCGCGCTGAAGGGCCGGTTCACGGAGTGACGGCCGGCCCGGCTTCCGACGCCGACGTGGCTCGGTGGACGGCGTCGCTGGGCCTGCCGGGCCTGGTCGACCTGCACGTCCACTTCCTGCCGAAGCCGGTGATGGACAAGGTCTGGGCGTACTTCGACGCGGCCTCGACGCACTACGGCACCGAGTGGCCGGTGTTCTACCGGACGTCCGAAGAGGACAGGCTGGCCACGCTGCGTTCGCTGGGCGTGACGCGGTTCGCGCCGCTGGTCTACCCGCACAAGCCGGGGATGGCGGAGTGGCTGACCGGCTGGGCGCTGGACTTCGCCGCGCGGGTGCCGGACGCGGTCCCGACCGGCACGTTCTACCCCGAGCCCGGCGCCGGGTCCGCTGTGGACGGTGCGCTGCGGGCCGGCGCCCGGGTGTTCAAGGCGCACGTGCAGGTGGGGGCGTACGACCCGCGTGACGACCTGCTGAAGCCGGTCTGGGGTGCGCTGGCCGACGCCGGTGTCCCGGTCGTCGTCCACTGTGGACACGGTCCGTTGCGGGGCGACTTCACCGGGTTGTCGGTGTTCGAGGAGGTCCTGGCGCGGCACCCGAACCTGACGGCGGTGCTCGCGCACGCGGCGATGCCGGAGTTCGGGACGGCCTTCGAACTGCTGGCGAAGTACCCGCGGGTGCACCTGGACACGACGATGGTGGGCGTCCCGTTCGCGGAGGCGATGTCGCCGCTGCCGCCGGACTGGACGGCGCGGCTGGCGGAGTTCGCCGACCGGGTCGTGCTCGGCACGGACTTCCCGAACATCCCGTACTCCTACGCGACACAGCTGCAGGCGATCGCCGGCTGGGCGGCCGACGATCGCCTTGGCGAGCCGTTCCTGCGGGCGGTCCTGCACGACACCCCGCTGCGCCTGCTCAACGCATCGTGAGTGGTAAGGCGAGTTAGAACTCGCCTTACCACTCACGACCGGTCAGCGCCTGAGGGCGGCTCGTTCGGTCACGGTGACCGCGCGGCCGAGAAGGCGGGTGCCGATGACGGTGGCCGGGATCGGCTTGCCCGTCAGCAGGAACCCGGCCGTCGCCAGGACCACCCACGGCACCGGGCCGTGCGCGATGCCGTCCGACAGCGGGGCGAACCCGTGGGCCGCCAGGCCGAGCAGACCGCCGGAAATCATCAGGCCGGCGACGACCAGCTGCGGGGTCCGCGCGGTGATCCCGCCGGTGTCGCGCTGCATCTCGAAGTGCGCGAACAGGCGCAGCAGGCCGAGCAGCACCAGGCCGCACACCGCGAACCAGGCGGGCGCCATGACCAGCCAGAACACCGTGCCCGGCGCCGGGGTTTCGTAGCCGAGGCCGTAGACCGTCACGCCCGCCACGACGATCAGCGCCGGCATGTGCCAGAGGTAGACGCTCATGAACCGCGCGCCGAGCCAGCCGAGGGCGTGGCCGACGCCCGGCCGGGCCGCGAGCGCGTTGAGCTGCGGGCGGAAGGCGAGCAGGAGCCCGATCTGGCCGACGGCGAGGAAGGCGAGCAGCACGGTCGGCGGGCTCACGTTCGACACCGGCGCACCCGGCATGCCGATCATGCTGGCCGGGTACGGCCCGAAGGCGACCAGCAACGCGGTGACGCCGAACCCGGCGGCCGACAGCGTCAGCGCGGCGCGGCGGGTCAGCGAACCGAGGCGGCCTTCGACGTAGTGGAAGCCCAGCTGGTGCACTGCGACCCAGACGAAGACCGCGTTCGCGTAGCCGATGTAGCCGAAGTCGTTGAAGCGTGCGACGTCGACGAGAACGCCCGCGACGCCCATGACCAGCGGGACCTTCAGCCCCCAGCGCCGGTGCGCGGCGACCATGAGCGGCGTGAGCAGCACGACGAGCACGTACACGGCGAGGAACCACAGCAGTTGCGCGGCGATCGCGCTCGCCACCTGCAACGGCTGCGGCGGCACGCCGAGCCCGCGCAGGAAGTCCGGCATGACGAGCCAGACGGCCATCAGCGGCAGCACCGGCACCATCAGGCGCCTGAGGCGCGCGCCGAGCCACTGCCGCGTCGAGCTCGCGCGGCGGAAGGAGATCAGGTTCGCCGCACCGCCGGCGAAGAAGACCAAGGGCATGACCTGGCTGAGCCAGGTCACCACCCACCAGCCGGGCGTGGCCAGCGCGTTGCCGGTGGCGAGGTGCCCGTCGGCGTAGGACAGCACGGGCATGGTCCAGTGCTGGGCGATGACGGCGAGGATGGCCCCCGCCCGGACGACGTCGAGAAACCGGTCCCGGCTCGCGGCCACCTGGCTTGTCTGCATGCCGTTCAGCCTGGCCGTTCCGACCTGGCGAAACAGCGGTGCTGACCGGCCTTTCCGGGGTCCTGTTCACCCCCGGTCGATACGGGGGTTCTCCCTACCTCGAGCCGTCGGGCTCGGGTTCGTGCTGCGTCGCCGCGACCCGGTACTCCCAGCCGGTCTCGGTCAGGCCCAGCTCGTAGCGGGTCTCGATCTTCGGGCCGCCGTGCAGGTGGATGTGCCGGATGACGGTGCCGGGCACCGGCTCGGCGTCCCCGAGCTCCTGCACGCGGCCGTCGAGCGGGCCGCCGAAGAAGCGGACGCAGCGGATCTCGTCGGACATCTGCGCGCTCCTCTCGCCGTGGGTTCCGCTCATGGTAGGTGAGCGCTCAGCCGGATGCCGCCCGCGGAACGGGTGACCCGTTGTCCACCCTACGGAACTTCCGGTCACTGTCCGTCGCTCAGCGGCCCAGGTACGTCAACACCGCACGGACGCGGCGGTGTTCCTCCGCGCTGGCTTCGAGCCCGAGTTTCGAGAAGATGTTGCCGATGTGCTTCTCCACCGCGCCGTGCGAAACCACCAGCGAATTCGCGATCGCGGTGTTCGACAGGCCCTGCGCCATCAGGCCGAGGACCTCGGACTCGCGGGCGGTCAGCGCGTCCAGCGGGTTGCGGCGGCCGCGGGCCATCAGCTGGGCGATCACGTCCGGGTCGATCGCCGTGCCGCCGCCGGCCACCCGGCGGACCGCGTCCAGGAAGTCCCCGACGTCGGCCACGCGCTCCTTCAGCAGGTAGCCGACCCCGCCGGCGCCGCCGGAGAGCAGCTCGACGGCGTACGACTCCTCGACGTACTGCGACAGCACCAGCACCGGCAGCCCCGGCACCTCCTTGCGGGCCGCCAGCGCGGCGCGCAAGCCTTCGTCGGTGAATGTCGGCGGCATCCGGACGTCGACGATCGCGAGGTCGGGACGGTGCTCGGTGACCGCGCCGAGCAGGTCGTCCCCGTTGTCGACGGCCGCGACCGTCTCGATCCCCTCATCGGCGAGCAGGCGCGTGACCCCCGCCCGCAGCAGGACGGCGTCCTCGGCGATGACTACCCGCATCCGGCCCCCAGGTTCGTGGATGAACGGGGTCCAGAATATTCACCACTGGCAGGGGAGGTCAGCCCGGATCACGGTCGGCCCGCCCACCGGGCTGACCACGGTGATCACGCCGTCGATCGTCGCCGCGCGGTCGGCGAGCCCGGCCAGCCCGCCGCCCGGCCGCACTTCCGCGCCGCCGTGGCCGTTGTCGGTGATCTCGACGACGACGTGGTCGTCGGTCCGCCACACCTTCACGCCCGCTTCGGACGCTCCGGAGTGCTTCGCGATGTTCGTCAGGGTCTCGCCGACGATGAAGTACGCCGTCGTCTCGACGGCCGCCGGCGGCCGCGGCTCGACGTCCACCCGCACGTCGACCGGGATCGGAGACTTCGCCGCCTGCGCCGACAGCGCCGCGTCCAGCCCGCGGTCCCCGAGGACGGCGGGGTAGATGCCACGGGCGAGGTCCCGCAGCTCCGACACGGCCAGCTTCGCGTCCGCGTGGGCCTCGTCGATCAGCTCCCGCACCGACTCCGGGTCCTGGTCGAACTTCGACTTCGCCCGCCCGAGACTCATCGCGACCGCGACGAGCCGCTGCTGGGCGCCGTCGTGCAGGTCACGCTCGATGCGCCGCCGTTCGGCTTCGGCCGCGTCGACACCGCGGGCCCGCGACGCCTGCAGCCGCTCGGCCTTCTGCTCCAGCCGCTTGGTGCGGTCCGGGCCCAGCAGCGCCAGTGCCAGCTCACCGTGCAGCCAGCCCAGCCACGGCGTCACCCAGATCGCCATCGGCAGCAGCACGATCGACGCCAGCGCGATCCCGACCTCGAGGCACGCCAGCGGGAACGCCGCCATCAGGTAGGCGAGGTCACGCCAGGTGGTCGCATCACTCAGCCGGACCATCCACCGCCGCAGCAGCGGCTGCCCCTCTTCGTACGGCCGCCGCTGCACCGGCGGCAGCGGCACCCGCAGCATCTGCCCGGCCCAGCCCCGCTCGCGGTCACCCGACCAGCGGACGAAACTCGTCGTCGCCAGCAGGATCGGGAACCCGATCCAGATCACCGCGGTCGACACCCCCACCGCGATCCCGGTCACGATCAGCACGAACTGCAGGATCCGGAAGAAGAAGCTGACGATCATGTAGAGGATCGTGCGAGCCGGGTGCGGCCGCGGGTGGTCCAGTTCTCGTGCCTCGGTCATCCCGCCACCAGGTTCTTCTCTTCCGCGTCTTCCCACCAGCGCTCCATCCGGTGACGCTGCGCCACGGTCGGCCCCAGCAGCGCGTTCGCCAGCCGGGCGTGCGTCCCCGCCAGCGCCTTGGTCAACGCAACGGACAAGGCGACGAACAACACCCCCAGTGCTGCCCACGGTAGCGCTTCGACGGTGGAGTCCACGGTCAGCCACGGCACGTCCCACGCCGGGAAGTGGTAGGCCCCGCCCGGCAGCCACCGGAAGTAGACGGGCAGCCCGGCGAGCGCGAGGCTCGTCGACCAGAACGCCGTCACGAGCACGAACTCGACGAGACCGACGGGGAAGAGCAGCGCGAAGTAGGTGAAGTCCCGCCAGGTCGAGGGGTCCTTCAGCCGCGCCTTCCACCGCGCGGCCTGCTTCCCGGCGGGCAACGGCAGGTAGGGGAGATCGATGTACCGGTCGAGCAGCGCGTAGACCCGCGCCCGCTCCAGCCGCGCGGCCCCCCGCACGGCGAGCACGACGAGCGCGAGCAGCCCCACCCCGACCCAGACCACAGCGGTCCCGGCACCGGCCGAGACGAACGCGGTGAGGAAGACGAACGCCGCCACCCCCAGCGGCAGGTTCATCAGCAGAAACACCACCGAACCACCGAACGGCGGATCCCGCCTGTCACTCACCATGACCGCTCCCTTCATCGCGTACCAGCTTCGCGGGCCGGCGCGCCGGGCAACATGGTGCGAGCGGGCATCCCGCCGGTAGGGCTGGCCCCACCCCACCCGGACTAAACCGGTGGCGCCGCGCGTTATGATGGACAGGTTGTGTCCCGACAAGGGGGTGAACGGTTTCGACTTTGGACGTTGATTCAGGAGAAGCGTGCCGGTGCAGGCGAGAGACCACCGTAAGCGTCATCGCAACCAAATAAGCGCCGACTCCAGTCAGCGCGAGTTCGCCCTCGCCGCCTGAGCGAGTGCGACTCTGTCGGCCCGGGTTCGCCTCCGGCCCGGGTACCGGCATCAGCTAGGAGGCTCAGCGACTGTCCCGGCCACGGGGAACAGTCGTGAAGCAAACAGTGGCTGGGCTCGTCACCTCAGCTTGTTCGCGTGACTGAGGGAGTCAAGTAGAGACGTAGCGGACTGCGCACGGAGAAGCCCTGTTGATACGCCAGAGGACCCGGGTTCAATTCCCGGCACCTCCACTTCGAGAAGGCCCTCGCTCCTTCGGAGCTTGGGTCTTCTCTTCGTTTCGTTCGTGTTTTCTGGGGTTCGAACCCCCAGACCCCCGCCAGGCGGGCTTCGCCCCGGCCTGGCACGCGCCGCCCCGGCTCGCCTGCCCGGCGCCTTCGCCCCGCCCACCTGCCCGGACCCGAGCCAACTCCCGACCGCAGCCTGCCCCACCCTCCTAACGCGAGGGATCACGCAAACCGGCACCGACGAGCACCCAGACCCCCGCGCACCCCGATCCGAAGCCGAAACACCGTAGTCACAATGACAGCTTCGGGGTGCCGGAAGAGACAACGCGACAAGGGCAAAGCCACTACTCACAGCAACCACCACCCTGTGACAGGGCCCACTGAAGAGTGAAATTTCTGTCAATGTCATGCTGGTCTCCCGACCATGGCCCCGCACCCGTGGGGCCGGAAGTAGGTGGCCAGATGACCTGGGCCCGGCGTAGTGGCAGCTCGATCGCCAATGACGATGACAGCCGGATGGGGGTTATCCGGGCTGAAGAGGCCGTTCGGCTTGCCGAACAGAATGATCGGGCCGTTCTCACCGTTGCCGGGCACTCCTCGGATGTGCGGGAATGCGCCGAACTGCTCGCCATGCTCGGGCTCGATGCCGGGCGGCGGCACAAGACCGCCTGAGCTACACCAGGTCCGCCACGTGGACCACCTTGTTCCGGCCCGTCGCCTTCGCGTGGTACAGCGCCGTGTCCGCTGCGTCCAGTAGGCGCTGCAACGACGTGCCCGCCGTCGGGTAGACCGCTATGCCGATCGAGGCCGACAGGCCCGTGATCGACAGCTGGCCCGCCGGGACCTTCAGTGCGCTGATCGCCCTGCGGATCCGCTCGGCCACCGGGCCGATGTCCGGCTCGGTGATGCCCGGCAGCACCACCACGAACTCTTCGCCGCCGAAGCGGCCCACCGCGTCTCCGCGGCCGCGGACCGCTGAGATGATCGACTGGGCCACCGCCTTCAGCACCGCGTCGCCCGCCAGGTGGCCGTACGTGTCGTTCACCTGCTTGAAGTGGTCCAAGTCCAGCATCAGGAGGCCGAACGTGCCCCGCTGGCGCGCTGCCGCCGCCAGTGTTCGCTCCGCCAGCGCGTGCCAGCCGCTCGTGTTGTACAGGCCCGTTTTCTCGTCGCGGTGGGCCGCCACCTCCAGCTGCTTCACCAAGACCGTCCGGTGCAACAGCAGCAACGGCGGGAACACCAGCACCACCAGGCCCGGCAACGTCGCCAGGGCCAGGGCGTTCAGCGCGCCCAGGCAGAGCGTTGCCACCTCCAGGCCGTTGTCCGACCACGTGCCGAACAACGCCTCCGGGGTGCGGCCGACTTCGCGGCGGGCCGGGAGAACCAGGAGGGCGTTCACCACGAAGAACGTCACTCCCGCCGCCGCTATCCCGAGCGTTCCCGGCCAGCCGTGCGTTGTTGCCGTGCGGATGTCGCCCATGCCCGCCAGGCGCAGCACCGCCTGGGCCGCGTAGCACGACAGCAGGATGATGGCCGCGTTGCTGACCGTGCGGGAGGCCGGTACCCGCTGGAGGCGGTACCAGCTGCGGATCGCCAGGTGCGCGTACAGGCCGCCGACCAGCACCGCCAGCAGCAGCGGGGGCAGCAGCAGGACCCCCGCGAACGTCCAGACCGACGTCATGTTGATGTGCGGTGTCCCGGACACGCGACGGCGGATGCGCTCCACTCGCCGGCCCGTCTCCGACTGCACCACGCCGAGGACCAGCAGGACCACGAGGATCAGCCACGTGCGGCGGTCCACCGCGATCGGGGACGGGCGCAGCGTCAGCACCACCGCCACCCCCTCGCTGACCAGGCAGTACACGATCACCCGGGGGCTCTGGCGCCACAGCGCCCACCGTCGCGGTGCCACGACGACGTCACGAAAACGCGGTACAAAGCGCGGGATGCCGGCGCCGCTGCGCATACTCATGGTGTCCGGCCGGTGACGGAGCCGGTTCGGCCGGCGAAGGTGAAGGGAGGCGCGCCATGTGCGGACGCGACAACTGAGGTCATCGTTCCTCCCGCCTGACCCGGCGCCACGCCCTCGCGACCGGCACGGCCACCGCGGCACCCGCCGCCCCGGCCACCGCGATGGTGTGCGCCGGGTTCCCCACGTCGGCCAGCACGCCCGCCACGGCCGCGCCGATTCCCTGCACCGTGAGCAACCCCGCCGAGTTGACGCCGGCGCACTGCGCGCGGTGCCCGTCCGGCACCCGGCGCATGAACGACACCGTCCCTTGGATGTTGTAGCCGGTCGCCAGCAGCCCGGACGTCGCCAGCAACAGCACCGACACGACCAGCCCCGGCCGGAACGCGAACAGCACCAGCGGCAACCCCGCGGCGATCCCGAGCAGGCCGAGCACCCGCACCTGGACGTGCTCCGGGACCGCCTTGCCGAACACGAACCCGCCGAGCACGCTGCCCGCCGGGTCCGCCGCCATCAGCAGCCCCACCAGCGTCGCGCCCGCGCCGATGCCCGCCGCGTACGGCGCGGCCAGCGCCTCCGGGACGATGTAGAACCCCGCCAGCCAGTTCAGCGCCACCAGCGTCCGCAGCGCCGGGTCGCGCCAGATCAGCCGGATGCCCGCGCCGGTCGCCGACAGCCACGCCGGGCGGACGACCCGGTCGACCGCTTCCCGCCGTCGCACTCCCGTGACCAGGAAAAACGCCGAGAGGACGAACGTCACGGCGTCCAGCGCCAAGGCCGCCGACGGTGTCAGCGCGGCGATCAGCGCCCCGCCGCCGGCGAACCCGGCCAGCTGCGCGCCCTGGATCGTCACGTTCCGCAAGGCCATCCCGACGAGGTACCGCTCGCCCTCGAGCACCGTCGGCAGCAACGCCTGCTGGGCTGCCTTGAACGGCCCGCCGAGCGCGGTCAGCACCGCGACCAGCACGCACAGCACCCACAGCGGGACGCCGGGGATCGCGATCGCCGCGACCAGCGCGGCCCGGGCCAGGTCGGCGGCGATCATCACGTCGCGGCGCGGCCACCGGTCGCCCGCGCCGGCCAGCAGGACGCCGCCGAGCAGGGACGGCACGTACGTCAGGGCGTAGGTCAGGCCGGTCAGCGCGGCCGACGACGTGCGCTGGAAGACCAGGACCGCGAGCGCGACCCGGGCGAGCTGGTCACCGCAGACGGACAGCAGCTCGGCGGTCCACATCGCGCGGAACTCCGGGACGGCGAGCACCGCGCCGAAACCCACCCTCGTCACGCGTGCGTCATCCATCGCCGGCGCCCCTCGAGACCGCTACCCAGCTACGGTAATCACCCAGCGGAGTGGAATCGAGCCGTTCGGTGACAGTTGCCCCGATCGCAGCAGCGCGTCAGCCCGGGTGGCCGCCGATCCGGCTGGTCAGCTCGGCCGCCGTCGCCGCCACCTCCGCGGCCAGCGCGGGCCACGTCTCCGGGCACGGCTCGGCCGTGCAGTGGTGGCGGAGGGTCACGCTGATCGCCGCCATCGGCCGGGCGCCGTGGTCGAAGACCGGGCAGGCCACCGACGCGAAGCCGGCCGTGACGTGGCCGTCCTCGACCGACCAGCCGAGCCGGCGTTCCGCGGTGAGCGTGCGGCGCAGCTCGGCCAGCGTGCGCGGGCCGCGGCCGGTGCGCAGGACGAACGCCGTCGCCGACGGGAACAGCGCGCGGACGTGCGGAGCGGGCAGGTGCCGCAGGATCGCCCGGCCGGACGCGGTCAGCTGGCCCGGCAGCCGGACGCCGACCTCCGTCACCAGCGTTTCCGGCCGCACCGGGCGCTCCTTGATCAGGTACAGCGACTCGTTGCCGTGCAGGACGCCCAGGTGGGCGGTGTGCCCGACGCGGTCGACGAGCTTGCGCAGCAACGGCCCGGCCAGCCGCTCCAGCGGATCGTGGCGCAGGTAGGCCGAGCCCAGCTCGAACGCGGCGATGCCGAGGCCGTAGCGGCGTTCGGCGGGCAGGTGGACGACGAACCCGGCGGCTTCGAGCTCGCTGAGCAGGTGGTACGTGGTCGAGCGGGGCAGGCCGGCTTCCCGGGCGATCGCCGCCGCGGTGACCGGGCCCGGGCGCGTGGCCAGCAGACGCAGCACCGCCAGCCCGCGGCGCAGCGCCGGCACCTCGCTGCTCTCGCCCACGTGCCGAGCCTACGTCTGGGATACCAGACAGAACCACTCGGTGGGGCATCCCACCAGCGGTTCCGAAGGGGTGCAATGAGCCCATGCCGGAAAAAGTGCTCCTGGGGCCGGAACCGCTGACCGCCGCCCAGGTCGTCGACGTCGTCCGCGGCCACGCGCCGGTCGGGCTCACGGACGCCGCCGAGAAGAACCTCGCCGCGACCCGCCAGCACATCGAGAACCTCGCGCACGCCGTCACGCCCACCTACGGCGTCTCGACCGGCTTCGGCGCGCTCGCCACCCGTCACATCCCGGTCGAAAGCCGGACCGCGCTGCAGCGGAGCCTGATCCGCTCGCACGCCGCCGGGGCCGGGCCCGCCGTGGAGGCCGAGGTCGTCCGGGCGCTGATGCTGCTGCGGCTGCGGACCCTCGCCAGCGGGTACACCGGGGTCCGGCCGGGCACCGCGCAAACGCTTGCGGCCCTGCTCAACGCCGACATCACCCCGGTCGTCCACGAGTACGGCTCACTCGGCTGCTCCGGCGACCTCGCGCCCCTCGCCGCCGTCGCGCTCGCGCTCATGGGCGAAGGCGAAGTGGCGTATCGCGGCGAAGTCGTCGAAGCAGGCGAAGCGCTGAAGCACGCCGGCATCGAGCCGGTCGTCCTCGCCGAGAAGGAGGGCCTCGCGCTCACCAACGGCACCGACGGCATGCTCGGCATGCTCCTGCTCGCCGCCGCCGACCTGCACCGGCTCTTCGACATCGCCGACCTCACCGCCGCGATGAGCGTCGAGGCCCTGCTCGGCACCGATCGCGCCTTTGCCGCCGACCTCCAGGCCCTGCGCCCGCACCCCGGCCAGGCGACGTCCGCGGCGCGGATGTGGCAGGCGCTGCAGGGCTCGAAGATCGTCGAAAGCCACCGCGGTCCCGACTGCAACCGCGTCCAGGACGCCTACTCGCTGCGCTGCGCCCCGCAGGTCCACGGCGCCGCCCGCGACAGCCTCGCCCACGCCGAACTCGTCGGCGAGCGCGAGCTCATGTCCGCCGTGGACAATCCGGTCGTCCTCGCCGACGGCCGCGTCGAGTCCAACGGCAACTTCCACGGCGCGCCCGTCGCCTACGTCCTCGACTTCCTGGCCATCCCGATCGCCGACGTCGCCAGCATCGCCGAGCGCCGCACCGACCGGATGCTCGACAAGGCGCGTTCGCACGGCCTGCCGCCGTTCCTGGCCGACGACCCCGGCGTCGACTCCGGGCACATGATCGCCCAGTACACCCAGGCCGCCGTGGTCAGCGAGCTCAAGCGGCTCGCCGTGCCCGCGTCGGTCGACTCGATCCCGAGCAGCGCCATGCAGGAGGACCACGTCTCGATGGGCTGGTCGGCCGCGCGGAAGCTGCGCAAGGCCGTCGACGGCCTGACCACCGTGCTGGCCATCGAGCTTCTGACCGCAGCCCGCGCGCTGGACTTCCGCGCGCCGCTGGAGCCGTCGCCGGTCACCGGCCGGGTCCGGGATCTCCTGCGCACCAAGGTGAACGGCCCCGGTCCGGACCGCCACCTGGCGCCCGAGATCGCGGCCGCCGAAGAACTCGTCCGCTCCGGCGCCGTCCTCGACGCCGCCCGCCTGTCGTGAGTGCGTAACAGTGTTAGAACACCGTTACGCACTCACGACCGCCTACCTGGAGGTCTGATGTCCCGCGTCGTCCGTGCCGCCCGCGGCACCCAGCTCACCGCCAAGTCGTGGCAGACCGAAGCCGCGCTGCGGATGTTCCACAACAACCTCGACCCCGACGTGGCCGAGCGTCCCGAGGACCTGGTCGTCTACGGCGGCACCGGCAAGGCCGCCCGCAACTGGGCCAGCTTCGACGCGATCACCCGCGAACTGACCACTTTGGACGCCGACGAGACGCTGCTGGTGCAGTCGGGCAAGCCGGTCGGCGTGTTCCGCACGCACGAATGGGCGCCGCGGGTGCTGATCGCGAACTCGAACCTGGTCGGCGACTGGGCGACCTGGCCGGAGTTCCGCCGCCTGGAACAGCAGGGCCTGACCATGTACGGCCAGATGACCGCGGGTTCCTGGATCTACATCGGAACGCAGGGCATCCTGCAGGGCACGTACGAGACGTTCGCCGCCGTCGCGAAGAAGAAGTTCGGCGGCTCGCTGCGCGGGACTTTGACGGTGACGGCCGGTCTCGGCGGCATGGGCGGCGCGCAGCCCCTCGCCGTGACCATGAACGACGGTGTCGCGCTGGTGATCGAGTGCGACCCGCAGCGCGCGCACCGCCGCGTCGAAACCCGGTACCTCGACGAGGTTGCCGACGATCTCGACGACGCCATCGCCCGCGCCACCTTGGCCAAGCAGGAGAAGCGCGCGCTGTCGGTCGGCGTGGTCGGCAATGCCGCCGAGGTGCTGCCGGAGCTGTTGCGCCGCAACGTCGAGGTCGACATCGTCACCGACCAGACGTCGGCGCACGACCCGCTTTCGTACCTGCCCAAGGGTGTCAGCGTCGACGACTGGCACGACTACGCGAGCAAGAAACCGGACGAGTTCACCGACCGTTCGCGCGAGTCGATGGCCGACCACGTCGACGCCATGCTGGGTTTCCTGGACCGCGGGGCCGAGGTCTTCGACTACGGCAACTCCCTGCGCGGCGAGGCCAAGCTCGGCGGCTGCGAGCGGGCGTTCGACTTCCCCGGGTTCGTGCCCGCCTACATCCGCCCGCTGTTCTGCGAGGGCAACGGCCCGTTCCGCTGGGCCGCGCTTTCCGGTGATCCCGAGGACATCGCCGCGACCGACCGCGCGATGCTGGAACTGTTCCCGGAGAACGAATCCCTCGCCCGGTGGATCAAGCTGGCCGGCGAGCGCGTGGCGTTCCAGGGGCTGCCCGCGCGGATCTGCTGGCTCGGCTACGGTGAACGCCACCTGGCCGGCCTGCGGTTCAACGAGATGGTGGCCAGCGGCGAGCTGAAGGCGCCGGTCGTCATCGGCCGTGACCACCTCGACTCCGGCAGCGTCGCTTCGCCGTACCGCGAGACCGAAGGCATGGCCGACGGCTCCGACGCGATCGCCGACTGGCCGCTGCTGAACGCCCTGGTCAACACGGCGTCGGGCGCCAGCTGGGTGTCGATCCACCACGGCGGCGGCGTCGGCATGGGCCGGTCCATCCACGCCGGACAGGTCAGCGTCGCCGATGGGACGCTCCTGGCCGCGCAGAAGCTGGAACGGGTGCTCACCAACGACCCGGGCATGGGCGTCATCCGGCACGTCGACGCCGGTTACGACCGCGCGGCCGACGTCGCCGGCGAGCGGGGTGTGCGCGTCCCGATGCGGGAGGCCGAGTGAGCGCCTCCGCGCTGCTGGGCGAGATCGCCGACGTCGGGCGCGACCCGAAACGCGGCGGCTACTCGCGGCACGCCTTCGACCTGCCGGAGCAGGACCTGCGCGCGTGGTTCGGCGAGCGCGCGCTGGGTCTCGGGCTCGACGTCGACACCGACCACAACGGCAACATCTGGGCCTGGTGGGGCCCGCCGGGACCGGACGCCGTCGTCACCGGCAGCCACCTCGACTCGGTTCCCGGCGGTGGCGCCTTCGACGGACCCCTCGGCGTCGCGAGCGCCCTGGCCGCGGTGGAAACCCTGCAGGCGCGCGGGTTCCGGCCGGGCAAGCCGTTCGCCGTCGTCGTGTTCGCCGAAGAGGAGGGCGGCCGGTTCGGCGTCCCGTGCCTGGGTTCGCGGCTGCTCACCGGCACCATCGACGCCGACAAGGCGCGCGGGCTGCGGGACGCCGACGGCGTGACGTTCGCCGAAGCGGCCGCGAAGTCCGGGTTCGATCCGGAGCGGGTGGGGGCGGACCCGGACCGGCTCGGGCTGATCGGGAAGTTCCTGGAGCTGCACGTCGAGCAGGGCCGCGGGCTGATCGACCTCGGCTCGCCGGTGGCCGTCGGCAGCACCGTGATCGCCCACGGACGCTGGCGGTTCTCCTTTGCCGGACAGGGGAACCACGCGGGCGCGACGCTACTGGCGGATCGGGCCGACCCGATGCTGCCCGCCGCCGCGACGGTCACCGCCGTCCGGCGGCTGGCCTCGGGCGTCCCGGACGCGCGGGCGACGGTCGGCCGGCTGGTGCCGACGCCGGGCGGGACCAACGTCATTGCGTCCACTGTGGACTTGTGGCTGGACGCGCGGGTGCCGGGCACGGCCACCCCGGCGCTGGTCGAGGACATCGCCCGCGCGGCGGAAGCGGCCGCCGCGGAGGAGGGCTGCCGGGTGACGGTGACGCGGGAGTCCTATTCGGACGACGTCGTGTTCGACGACGGTCTCCGGCGCGACCTCGGCGGCTGGCTCGGCGGGCCGCCGGAGCTGCCGACCGGCGCCGGCCACGACGCGGCCGTCCTCGCCGGGTTCGTCCCGGCCGGGATGCTCTACGTGCGCAACCCGACCGGCATCAGCCACTCGCCGGAGGAGTTCGCCGAGGCCGGCGACGTCGAAGCCGGCGCCGCGGCGCTGGCCACGGTGCTGGAGCGGCTGGCGCGATGACCTCCGGCCCGCGGGGGCGCCCCCCGTTTCCAGTCTATCGTTCGGCACCGACAGTTTTCTGGTGCGCGCAGGCCTGGCTGCCGAGCGGGATCGCGTCCGCGGTGCGCATCGACGTCGACGGCGGCCGGATCACCGGCGTGACACCCGGCTCGCCGCGGTCCGGCACGGTGCTCGACGGGCTGACCCTGCCCGGGTTCGCGAACGGGCACTCGCACGCCTTCCACCGGGCGCTGCGGGGCCGGACGCACCACGAGCGCGGCACGTTCTGGACTTGGCGGGAGCGGATGTACGCGCTGGCGGCGCGGCTCGATCCCGACGCCTACTACCGGCTGGCCCGCGGGGTCTACGCCGAGATGGTGCTCGGCGGGTACACGAGCGTCGGCGAGTTCCACTACCTCCACCACGCGCCCGGCGGCAAGCCGTACGGCGATCCGAACGCGATGGGGGCGGCGCTGCGGCAGGCCGCGGCCGACGCCGGGATCCGGCTGACGCTCCTGGACACGTGCTACCTCGCGGGCGGCATCGGCGTCGAGCCGGACGAGGTCCAGCGGCGGTTCTCGGACGGCACGGCGTCGGCGTGGGCTTCCCGGGTGGCCGCACTGGCGGAAGACGAGCAGTTCCGGGTCGGCGGGGCGATCCACTCCGTCCGCGCGGTGCCGGCGGACCAGCTGTCCGAAGTGGACAACGGCGTGCCGGGACACCGGCCGCTGCACATCCACCTCTCCGAGCAGCGGGCGGAAAACGAGCAGTGCGAGGCGGCCACCGGGTTCACCCCGACCGGGCTGCTGGGCGACCACGGCGTGCTCGACGAGCGGCTCACCGTGGTCCACGCGACCCACCTCACCGACCGGGACGTGCGGTGGCTCGGCGAGTTCCGGGTCGGGGCGTGCTTCTGCCCGACCACCGAACGCGACCTCGGCGACGGCATCGGCCCGGCCCGCGCCCTGCGGGACGCCGGGGTGCGGCTGAGCGTCGGCAGCGACAGCAACGCCGTCGTCGACGCCTTCGAAGAGACCCGCGCGCTGGAGCTGGACGACCGGCTGGCCAGCGAGGAACGTGGCCGGTTCACCGCGGAGGAGCTCCTCGCCGCGGGCACGGACCACGCGACGATCGGGTGGGACGAGGTCGGCGCGCTCGCCGAGGGGGCGGGCGCGGACTTCGTCACGGTGACCCTCGATTCGGTGCGGACGGCCGGGATCGAGCCCTCGGGAGTCCTGTTCGCCGCGTCAGGGGCCGACGTCCGGCACGTCGTCGTGGCGGGCCGCGAGGTCGTGCGGGAAGGTGTGCACCAGCTGGTCGAACGACCGGAAACCGTTCTGGCGAAGGAGATCGAGGCACTGTGGCAGTCCTGATCACGGGCATCGGCGAACTCACAACCAACGACCCCGCGCTGGGCCGCCTTTCCGGCGCTGCCTTGGTGCTGGACGGCTCGCGTGTCGCCTGGGCGGGTCCGGCGGCGAGCGCGCCGGACGCCGACGAGCGCGTCGACGTCGAAGGGCGTGCCGTGCTGCCCGGCTGGGTCGACAGCCACACGCACCTCGTCTTCGCCGGTGACCGCACCGCCGAATTCGAAGCTCGGATGGCCGGAAAGCCCTACACCGCAGGCGGAATCGCGACCACCGTCGGTGCGACGCGGGAGGCGTCCGACGAGCAGCTGGCCGCGAACCTGCGCCGCCACGTCGGCGAGGCGGCCCGGCAGGGGACGACCTGCCTGGAAACGAAGACGGGCTACGGGCTGACCGTCGCGGACGAGGCGCGGTCCGCGCGGATCGCCGGCGAGGTGGCCGACGAGGTCACGTTCCTCGGCGCGCACCTGGTCCCGCCGGGCGCCGACGCGGAGTCCTATGTGGACCTCGTGTGCGGCGAGATGCTCGACGCCGTGGCGGAAAGCGTGCGCTGGGCGGACGTGTTCTGCGAAACCGGCGCGTTCGACGAAGCCCAGTCGGCGCGGGTGCTGAAGGCCGCGGCCGAGCGCGGGCTGGGGCTGCGGGTGCACGGCAACCAGCTCGGCGAGGGGCCCGGCGTCCGGCTGGCGGTCGAGCTGGGCGCGGCGAGCGTCGACCACTGCACGTACCCTTCGGACGCCGACGTCGAGGCGCTGGCCGCGTCCGAGACGGTCGCGACTCTGCTGCCGGCGTGCGACTTGTCGACCCGTCAGCCGCTGGCCCCGGCGCGGCGCCTGCTCGACGCGGGCGCGACGGTGGCGCTGGCCAGCAACGCCAATCCGGGCAGCTCGTACACGACGTCGATGGCGTTCTGCGTCGCGACGGCGGTGCTGCAGATGCGGATGACGATCGAGGAAGCGGTCTGGGCCGCGACGGCGGGCGGCGCGAAGGCCCTGCGGCGGACGGACGTGGGCGTCCTGCGCCCCGGCGCGCGGGCGGACGTCCACGTCCTCGACGCGCCTTCGGTGACGCACCTGGCGTACCGGCCGGGCGTGCCGCTGACGCACGCGGTGTGGCGTGCCGGAGAACGCGTACGCTGATCACCGTGCCGCCGCTGGTCGTGACCCTCGCCGTCGACGAGCGCGCGCAAACGGCGTGGAATGCGTTGCGGCGCCGCTGGTTCCCGCTGGAGCGGCAGCTCGTCGACGCCCACCTGACCCTGTTCCACGCGCTCCCGGGCGAGCACCTGGCGACCGTCCTCGCCGACTGCGCCGAGGTGGCGGACGGGCCGTTCGAGCTGACGGTGGCCCGGGTCCGGTCGCTCGGGCGCGGGGTCGCCCTCGACGTCGAGTCCACCGCGCTGCTCCGGCTGCACGCCGCGTTGCGGGCGCGCTGGTCGGCGTGGCTCACCCGCCAGGACGCGCAGCCGTTCAAGCCGCACGTGACGGTCCAGAGCAAGGTCGGCCCGGACGTCGCGGCCGCCACGCTCGAAGCCGTGCGCCGCGAGCCCGGCCCCGGCACGGCGACCGCGACCGGGCTCGACGTCTGGCACTACCGCGGCGGACCGTGGGAGCACGCCGCCGCGGTGCCGTTCACAGCGGCAGGGTGAACGGTGTGCACGACGGCGCGTGGCTCGCGTCGAGCGCGTGCAGGATCAGGCCCGTGACGTTCGGGTCGATCGCCTGGCCGAGGTGACCGGCGGCGTCGGACGGGCAGAAGTCCTGCAGCACGATGTCCGTCGCGCCCGGCTCGTTCAGGATGCCGCTCGTGTACGGCGTCACCACCTCGTCGTACTTGCTCACGATGCTCGTGTACGCCGGGCCGGCCACGTGGACGCCGCCGCGGGCGAGGTCGTCCAGGAAGGCCGAGGGGGCCAGGTATTCCGTGCAGGCGCCGCAGGCCGTCTTCAGGATCGCGCCCAGGCCCGGCACCGTCGTGAGCAGGGCTTCGGCGAGCGCGTCGAGGCCGCCCAGGGTGGTGCCGCGGTAGTTCGCGCCGAAGCCGACGAAGTGGGCCACTTTCGCTGCGCCGCCGCCGTACTTGAGGTAGTACGCGGGCATCGTGCTGCCTTCGGAGTGGCCGACGATGTCGACCTTCGCCGCGCCCGTCGCGGTCGTGACCCGGTCGACGAACCGGCCGAGTTGCGCCGCGCTGTCGCGCATCGACGCGAGGCCGCCGACGCCCGGGCCGAGGATGCCGGTGCCGTAGGTCAGCGAGAACACGCAGTACCCGGCGCCGGCGATCTTCGGCGCGTGGAAGAACCAGTTGACGGAGTCGTTCGCGCCGAGGCCGTGCACCAGCACGACGGGCTGGGGGTGCGCCGCCGTGGGCCGGCAGGCCCAGTCGTTCCAGCCGCTGCCCGTCGCCGCGTCGGCGACCGACGGCGCGACCGCGCCGAAGGTGAGCGCCGCGGCGAGCACGGCCAGGGTTCGCTTGACACCGCCGTTGGTGACCCGCATTCCGTTGCCTCCAGTTACCCGTCAGTACGTGACGCATATCATGATCGGTCACAGAACGGGGGAAGCGACCTGGGAAAACGCTCAGAGTTGTCCGGGGTTCGTTGTGACGGGTGACAATGGCGAGCGCCGATGCGGCCGTTGAAAAAGCGCTTTCACCGATGCCTCTTCCGGCTGATTGCGAAGGTACTGACACCGGTTCATCGAGAGTTCAGGGAGCCGTCACACGACAGGGATCGGAGTCCGTTCCGTTGATCAGTAGCGTTGCTAACGAACAGCAACGGAAGAGAGCCGCTCATGGACTTCTCCCTCATCGTGCTGGTGGTGATCGTCGCGGCGCTCGCCTTCGACTTCACCAACGGCTTCCACGACACCGCCAACGCGATGGCCACGTCCATCGCCACCGGGGCGCTCAAGCCGAAGGTCGCGGTCGGTGTGTCCGCCGTGCTGAACCTGGTCGGCGCCTTCCTTTCGGTCGAGGTCGCGAAGACGATCTCCGGCGGGATCGTCGACGACACGAAGGTGACGCCGGTGATCATCTTCGCCGGGCTCGTCGGCGCCATCGTCTGGAACTTGCTGACGTGGCTGATCGGGCTGCCGTCGAGCTCGTCGCACGCGCTGTTCGGCGGCCTGATCGGCGCCACCTGGATCGCGTCCGGCTCCGACGCCGTCCACTTCGGGAAGGTCGTCGAGAAGGTCCTGATCCCCGCGCTCGCCTCGCCGATCGTCGCCGGGATCGTCGCGACCCTGGGCACCTTCCTCGTCTACCGGATCACCGCCCGCGCGAAGCAGGACACGGTGGGCCGGACGTTCAAGGCGGGCCAGATCGCGTCGGCGTCCCTGGTGTCGCTGGCACACGGGACGAACGACGCGCAGAAGACCATGGGTGTCATCACGCTGACGCTGATCGCGTCCGGCTCGCTCGCGCCGAACTCCGGGCCGCCGCTGTGGGTGATCCTCACCGCCGGCACCGCGATCGCGCTCGGCACCTACCTCGGCGGCTGGCGGATCATCCAGACGATGGGCAAGAAGCTCACCGAAATCCAGACCCCGCAGGGCTTCGCGGCGGAAACCAGCGCGGCCGCGGTCATCCTGACGTCGGCGCACCTCGGGTTCGCACTGTCCACCACGCACGTCTGCTCCGGCGGCATCATCGGCTCCGGGCTCGGCCGCAGGCTCGCCGAAGTCCGCTGGGGCGTCGCCGGCCGGATGGTCCTCGCCTGGGCGCTGACGCTGCCGGCTGCCGCGATCGTCGGCGCGCTCGCAGCCGAGATCTCGACGCTCGGGACCTGGGGCACGGTGCTGGTCGGCCTGGCGGGGGTCGTCGTCGCGCTGGGTATCTACCTGGCGTCCCGGCGGAACCCGGTCAACGCGAACTCCATCCACGAGCCCGAGCCCGGCGTCACGCAGCCGGCCAACGCCTGAGGAGCACCGTGCACATCAATTGGGGTTCCCTCGGTCTCGTCTTCGTCGTCGCGCTGGCTTCGGTCGTCGTGCTGACGAGCCTCTTTTCCTTCGGCGTGGTCGGCCTCTCGCAACGCGAATCGGCACGCGAGGCGGGCAGCTCGGGCACCGGCCCACTGGCCGGCGCGGTGGTCTGCTTCACCGCGTGCGCGGCGATCGTCGGCTACGGGATCTACTTGATCGTCGCCTGAACGCGTTCCCGGAACCCGCCGGGCAGCCCGCCGAGCATCGGCACGAGGGTGGCCCGGCGGGCTTCGGTGAGGTGGGTCAGCAGATCCAGCGCGGGCACCCAGAGGTCTTCGTCGGCGGCCGCCGCGGTGACCAGCCGCCCGAGCCGGTGGGCTGGCAGCAGGCCGACGACGTGGTCGATGCGGTCCTTGTCATCGAGCACGAAGGCGATCCGCAGCAGCGCCGGGTCGTCGATCCCTTCGAGGGCGCGCCGCACGGTGAGGTCGGGCAGGTGACCGACGAACCGGCCGAGGGTGATCCAGTCCTCTTTGCTCGCCAGTTCGGCGGCGACGGCGAGAACGGTGTCGAGCGGAATGCGGCTGATGATGGCGCTGGCACGCCGCGGATCGAGCTCCGCGGCGACCTCGGCGAGGAACCGCGGGCTGAGCCGCTTGGCGACGTCGACCCCGCGCGAGACGTCGACCAGCCCGGCGATCCGCGCGCACAGCAGCGGGCCGAAGACTTTCTCGGCGATCTTGGCGAGCACGCCGACCGGGACCACTCGCGCGGCGAGAGCCATCCGCTGCAGTGCGGCGGCGTTGGCGTCGAACAGCGTGTCGGTGACCTGGTCCCGGAAGGCTCGCAGGTCGTCGGGATCGACGGTGGTGAGGTACTCGAGCCGCGCGGGCTCGACGTCGAGGACGCGGGCGAGTTTGAGGATCTCCGCCTCGGCCGCGTAGTTCGCCGCGGTCACCGGTCGTCCGCCTTGCGGTCGGTGCTGTGTGGGAGGGCGGTCGCAGGTCGGCCGCCCTGCGATCGTGCCGTGAAGGAGCGTGGTCGCTGGCCGATCGCCTTGCGGTCGGTGCTGTGTGGGAGGGCGGTCGCAGGTCGGCCGCCTTGCGATGGTGTCGTGAGGAGCGTGGTCATAGGCCGACCGCCTTCCGGACCGCGCCGCGCAGCAGTGCGGGGACGTACCGGAGGCCCTCTTCGCCCGCCTCGGCGAGCGCTTTCGCCTGCCGTCTGCGCGCGTCGCGCAGGGCGTCGGCGAGGTCCTGCCGCTCGTGCTCTTCGAGGGCCTCGATGCCTTCGGGGAGGTAGCCGCCCAACTGGTCGGCGAGTGTGCGCTCGGCCATGATGGATCATCATGCAACACCGCGGGCGCTCCCGTGCGGATATGCGCAGGGAGAGGTCCGTCGGCCGTGTCGGCGCTCTCGGCCCACCTGCCCCGCCCGGCCCGGCCCGCGGCAGGGCGCCAGGGCTTCTTTGTGAGCACTGCTCTCGCCTGGCTGAGGGCGGTGCTCGGCTTCGAGAGCACTGCTCACAAAGACTGGTGAGCGCTGCTTGCTTTCGAGAGCACTGCTCACGCATGTTTGGCGAGCGGTGCTTGCTTTAGAGAGCGCTGCTCACGGTCGGCGGCGTCCGGGTGGGCGTGGGGCGCATCGCTCTGCGTCGAGAGCACTGCTCACGGCCGCCTGTGCCTGGTGCTCCAAAGTGAGAGCACTGCTCTCTGTGAGCGGCGCTCTAGGTCGAGGGCACTGCTCACGAGCGCGCCGGAACTCGGCCACCGTGGGTCGTAACTCGATGAACCGTCGCCAAACCGGCGGGTTCGCGCTGTCCTGGCCGCGGACGGTGAAGTCGCCGGGCCGCCTGAACCCTTGACTTCCGGCAGTGGTCGGCCGCGGTCACGGGCTTGTAGCTTCGAACCCGTGCGGGAGGTCACGAAGCGCCGGTGGCGCGTGGTGTTCGACGTGCTGCTCGGGCTGTTCCTCGCGTTCGTCGTCGTCGCCGACACCGTCAACATCCGGTCGCCCTGGGAGATCGTCGGCGGGCTCGCCGTCGTCGTGGGCTCGGTGGCCACCGCGCGGCGGTACCCGGTCGTCTCGCTCGGCATCGCGCTGGCCGGGGCGCTCGCCGTGCCGTTCCCGTTCGGCGACCACGTGCCGGTGTGGGTGGTGTTCGTGCTGGTCGCGATGAGCTACCAAGCCGGGCTGCGGATGGAGCGGGCCCGGCCGGGCGTGCTGATCGGGGTTGCCGTCACGGTCCTCGGCCTGCCGCTGGCGCTGCTCGTCGGGCCCGATGGCCTCGGTGACTGGGCGGCGATGGTGGCGATCCTCGTGTTCGCCGGGCTGTCGCCGTGGTTGCTCGGCCGGTACGTCCGGGTCCGCGGCGAACTCGCCCGCACCGGCTGGCGCCGGGCCGAGGAGATGGAAAGCCGGCAGCGGCTGATCGCCGAGCAGGCGCGGCTGCGCGAGCGCGCGCGGATCGCCGGCGACATGCACGACTCGCTGGGTCACGAGCTGAGCCTGATCGCCGTCCGCGCCGCCGCGCTGGAGGTCGCGGGCGGGCTCGACGACACCCAGCGCGACGCGGCCGGGCAGCTGCGGACCAGCGCCGCGGCGGCGACCGAGCGGCTGCGGGAAATCATCGGCGTGCTGCGCGAGGACGCCGCCCCGGTGGAGCCGGTGCAGGGCGACCTCGGCGAGCTGATCGCGCGGGCGCGGGCGTCCGGCCTGGCCATCGAGTCCACAGTGGACGTCGATGCGGCGCCGCCGATGGTCGCCCGGGCCGCCTACCGCGTGGTCCAGGAAGCACTGACGAACGTGGCGAAGCACGCGCCGGGTGCCGCCGTGACGGTGCGGGTGACCAGCGCCGGCGCGCGGACCGACGTCAGCGTCGTCAACGCGCGGCCGCCCGCCGGGCCGTTGCCCGGGGCCGCGTCCGGGCAGGTCGGGCTGATCGGCCTGCGCGAACGTGCCCGGCTCGTCGGCGGCACGTTGCGGGCCGGTCCACTCGAAGGCGGCTTCGCCGTCACCGCGCGGCTGCCGCACGATGCGGCGCCGGCCGAACGGGAGGTCGACGACGACGAGCCCGGGCAATCGACTTCGGCCCGGGCTTTGGAGCTGGCCCGCCGGGATGTGCGGCGCAGCCTGGTCCAGGCGATCGCCGTGCCGTGCGGGCTGTTCGGCGTGGTGCTCGCGGTGAGCGGCGTCGTCTTCCTGTACCAGTGGAACTCCTCGGAGCTGCCCGGGCCGGTTTACGACGGGCTGCGGATCGGGCAGTCCCGGGCCGAGGTGGCGCCGCGGCTGCCCGAGCACCAGCGTTCGGCTCGCCCCGTGCACGGCGAGCCACCGGTGCCGGTGGTGGCCGGCGTCGCGTGCGAGTACTACGGCACGGGCCGATCGTGGCTCGACAACGACTACGCCGCCTACCGGCTGTGCTTCGCCGATGGGAAACTGATTGCCAAGGACAAGTTCGCCGAGGGGGCATCGTGATCAGGGTCGTGCTGGCCGACGACGAAGCGCTGATGCGGGCGGGAGTGGCGGCGATCCTCGCCGCCGACGCGGAGATCGAGGTCGTCGCCGAGGCCGCCGATGGCCGTTCGGCGGTCTCGCAGGTCCTCGCCACGCACCCCGACGTCGTGCTGCTGGACATCCGGATGCCGGGCCTGGACGGCCTCGGCGCGGCCGCCGAGATCCGGCGGCTGTTGCCGGCCACCGGCGTGATCATGCTGACCACGTTCGGCGAGGACGACTACATCGAGCGCGCACTGGCCCTGGGCGCGGGCGGCTTCCTGCTGAAGTCGGGAGACCCGCGCGAACTGCTGGCCGGCATCCACGCGGTCGCCGGCGGGGCCGCGTTCCTCTCGCCGAAGGTGGCGCAGCGCGTGATCGCCCGCTTGTCGGGCGGCCAGCTGGCTCGCGCGGCGGCGGCCCGTGAGCGGATCGCCGTGCTGACTCCGCGCGAGCGGGAAGTGCTGACACTGCTGGGATCCGGACTGTCCAATGCGGACATAGCGGCGAAGATGTTCGTCGTCGAGGGCACGGTGAAGGCACACGTGAGCACGATCCTGACCCGCCTCGGCGTGAAGAACCGGGTCCAGGCGGCGATCACGGCTTACGAGGCGGGCTTGGTGGGGGGAGACGCGGCGGTCGCCGGGCCGTGACCCCGCGTTGATGCGACCCGAGGCCGGCGAAGCCTGTTTGCTGGACGGCCCCACCAACCGCGACACCGACGATCCCATCTCGGCTGTGATCGCCGTGGATGGCGAATTGCTGCGCGGCACCCTTCGTCGGCACTGGGGGTGCGCCTGCTCGCGGTGATCAGCCGCCAAATGGCAACAGCGCTCGGGCGACCGCCGGATTTCGCGCAACGGTCGCCGTGACGTCGACTGGCGCGGCCCGGTTGTCCACACCCCCGTCGTGATGTGGACAACCGGTCGGAGAACGAGGGATTTTGCCGGCTGTGTCGGGCGGTGCCGATAAACTGGACTGGGGACGCCCCCCGGAGAGGGTGGGGGAGCGGTGGAGGCTGGTTGGGGTGGGTAGTGACCTGCTGGCAACCGGCTCCTGTGAGGCCGCCCGGCTTTGGCGCCGCCCCGACCAAAAAGGCCGGGTCAGGCGTCTCGGCGGCGCAGCACCGCCGCGCCCGCCAAGAGTGCCGCCGCTGCCCAGGCTACGTCGATCGCCAAGCCCGTCCAAGGTGCGTACGGTGCCACCGTCATCGTCACCGGGTTGGGTTTGCCCGCCTCCACCATCGCGTTGATGCCCGCGATGCCCGGGAAATACGGTATCGCCTCCGGCCATCCCAACGACGCCACGATCAGCGGCAACGGCACCAGCAGCACGATCACCGACACCAACGTCCCCGCCGCGCTGCGCAATGCCCAGCCGATTCCCGTGCACAGCAACCCGAGCAGGGCGAAGTAGCCGCCCATGCCCGATGCCGTTGTGAACCCTGCCGCGAATGACATCGGCAGGCCGTGGCCGTCCTTCGCCAGCTCCGTCAACGCCATGGCCGCGCACGAAAGCGCCACTCCGTACGCGAACAGCACCGGCAGCAGCACCGCCGCCTTCGCGAGGACCACCCTTGAGCGGACCGGGGTCCACAGCAGGGTCGATCGGATGCCGCCGCCGGTGTACTCGCTTGTCACGAACAGCGTTGCCAGGGCTATCACCGCGAACTGCGTCAGGTACACCGCGCCGCCCAGGGTGATCGTCGGGGCGCTCTGCGGGTCTGTCTCGTAGTGCTGGGCTATGGCCGACAACGTTCCGTAGCCCAGCATCAAAGCAGTCCCAGTGGCCAGGCACCACCACGTCGCCCGGACCGACCAGAGCTTCGTCCACTCCGCGGCCACCGCTCCCGTGAGACGCACCGAAGTCGTCATGCCGACACCCCGTATTCCACCGAAGAAGCCGTCAGCTCCATGTACGCCTGCTCGAGCGATGCCCGTCGCTCGGCGAGCCCGTGTACCCGGATGCCGAGCTCGTGCGCCAGGTCGCCCACCCTTGTGACGTCCAGGCCGTCCACCACCAGCTCGGTCGGGTCGCCCGGGTGCGTGAGGCCGCCTTCGGTGCGCAACCGGGCGTCCAGCGCTGCGCGTTCTGCGTCGGCCGGGATGTGGACCGAGACCGTTGTTCGGGAATTGCTCGCGATGAACTCCGCGATCGGGCTGTTCGCCAGGAGGCAGCCCTTGCCGATCACCACCAGGTGGTCGGCCGTCAGCTGCATCTCGCTCATCAGGTGGCTCGAGACGAACACCGTCCGGCCCTCCGCCGCCAAGGACCGCATCAACTGCCGGACCCAGCGGACGCCGTCCGGGTCCAGGCCGTTGACGGGCTCGTCGAACAACAGGATCGCCGGGTCGCCGAGGAGCGCGCCCGCGATGCCCAGGCGCTGGCCCATGCCCAGCGAGAACTGGCCTGCCCGCTTGCCGGCGACGTCTGAGAGGCCGACGGTCGCCAGGACTTCTTCGACGCGGCTTGCCGCTATGCCGTTGCTGCGCGCCATGGCCAGCAGGTGCTTTCCGGCGCTGCGGCCGGGGTGCAGGGCCTTCGCGTCGAGCAGTGCGCCGACCTCGCGCAGCGGGTGCCGTAGCTCCGCGTAGCGCCGGCCGGCGACCAGGACTTCGCCCGACTGGGGGTGGTCGAGGCCGACCGTCATCCGCATCGTCGTCGACTTGCCGGCGCCGTTCGGGCCGAGGAAGCCGGTCACCTGGCCCGGGGCGACGTCGCAGGTGAGCGCGTCGACGACGGTCTTCTCCCCGTAGCGTTTCGTCAGGTTTCTGAGGGTGATCATGCGGTGGAGTCTGCTGGCCGCGGAGGTGCGCGGGCATCGGCCGACGGTCGCGGGGCGCCCCCGACTTTCGTCACGTGCGGCGGCGGGTGTGGCGGGTCGGGACGGCGCTCGCCGGGTCCTCCGGCCAGGGGTGCTTCGGGTAGCGGCCGCGCAGGTCGGCGCGCACCGCCGGATAGCCAGTGGTCCAGAAGCCCGCGAGGTCGGCGGTGATCGCCGCTGGACGGCCGGCGGGGGATAGCAGGTGCAGCACCACCGGGACGCCGGCGATCGCCGGTGTTTCCGTCCAGCCGAACGTTTCCTGCAGCTTCACCGCGAGCACCGGCTGGTCGCCGCGGTAGTCCACGCGGATGTGCGATCCCGACGGCACTTCCAGGCGGTCCGGGGCGAGGTCGTCGAGCTTCGCCGCTTCCGGCCAGGGGAGCAGGGCCTTCAGGGCGGTGCCCGCGTTGATGTTCGCCAGGTCGGCCTTCCGGCGGGCGGTGCCGAGGTCGAGCCAGCTGTCCACATCGGACAGCAGTGCCGGGTCGTCGACCGCGGGCCACGGCGGGCCGAGGACGCGGTGCAGGAAGGCCATCCGCTCACGCAGGCGGGTTGCGTCCTGGCTCCACTTCAGGAGGTCCAGTCCTTCGGCGCGCAGACCGGCGACGAGCGCGTCGTGGACGTCGGCGTTCTTCAGGGGTCTTTCGGAAAGGGTGATGGCGCCGAGCTTGCGGACGCGCCGGGCGACGACATCGCCGTCCCAAGTGATCTCGTCCACTTCGGACACTGGGCCGACCTGGACGGCGAGGGATTCGTCGGCCGCCGCGGCGAGGCGGATGGTGCCGTGGACGCGGCCGGGGTCGCGGGTGGCTTCGGCGATCGCCAGCCACTCGGCGTCGAGGCCGCTGCCGGGTGGGAGTTCGGCTGCGGTGCCGCCGGCCATGAGGTAGACGGGCGCGCCGCCGGGACGTCGCCGGGCGAGTCGTTCGGGATGCGCGAGGGCGACGACCAGCGCGGGATCCGGGCGGCCGGTGGCCGGTGCGGACGGGATCAGGGCCGCCAGCCGCTGGGCGTCCCGCTTCCAGCGCCGCGCTCCTTCGTCCCCGGCCGAGCGCAGGCGGCGCAGCTCCGCCTCGACGTCCGTCAGCGTGGCGCCCGCGTCCAGCAGCGCCACCACCTCGGCCGCGTTGCGGGGGCCGACCGCCGAAGCCCCGTCCAGCAGCGCGCGGGCCAGCCGCGGGTGCAGGCCCAGCTCCGCCATCCGGCGCCCGCGCGGGGTCACCGTGCCGTCCTCGGACGTCGCGCCCAGCGTCACCAGCAACGCCCGGCCGGCCGCCAGCGCGCCTTCGCCCGGCGGGTCCCACCACGCGAGCCCGCTGCCGTCCGGGGTCGACCAGCACGCCAGCTCCAGCGCCAGCCGGGCCAGCTCGGCCGTGCGGATCTCCGGCTCCGGGTACGCCGGGAGCGTCGCCTGCTCGTGCTCGGCCCAGCAGCGGTACGCCCGCCCGGGCGCCTCGCGGCCCGCGCGGCCGGAACGCTGCGCCGCCACCGCCGCCGAAACCCGGACCGTCGCCAGGCCCGGCAGGCCACGCCGGTGGTCGACCCGCGGTACGCGTGCCAGGCCGGAGTCCACCACCGCGCGCACGCCCGGCACCGTCAGGCTCGACTCCGCCACCGCCGTCGCCAGCACCACCCGCCGCCGGTCACGCGGCCGCAGCGCCTCGTCCTGGTGCGCCGCCGACAACCGGCCGTGCAGCGGGAGAACGTCTACATCGGACAGAGACAGCAGGCCCGACGTCCGTGCTATCTCGCCCGCTCCGGGCAGGAACGCGAGCACGTCGCCCTCGCCCGAGGACAACGCCGTCCGCACCGCCCGCGCGACACACGCCTCGACGCGCTCGCCGCGGGACGGCGGGACGTACGAGAACTCCACCGGGTAGGTCCGCGCCGTGGCCGTGACCACCGGGGCGTCGCCGAGCAGGGCCGCGAGCCGTCCGGACGCGACCGTCGCCGACGTCGCCAGCAGGCGCAGGTCGTCGCGCAGCCCCGCGCGGACGTCCAGGAGCAGCGCCAGCAGCAGGTCCGCGTCCAGGTGCCGCTCGTGGCACTCGTCGAGCAGCACCGTCGACACGCCGGGCAGCTCCGGGTCGCCCTGCACCCGCCGCACCAGCAGCCCCGACGTCACGACCTCGATCCGGGTCCGCGCCGACACCTTCCGGTCGCCGCGCACCGCGTACCCGACCGTCTCGCCGACCGGCTCCCCGAGGATCGCCGCCATCCGCGCGGCCGCCGCGCGCGCCGCCAGCCGCCGCGGCTCGGCCACCACGACCCGGCCTGGGGCGGCCTCGGCCAGTGCGAGCGGCACCAGCGTCGTCTTGCCGGTGCCCGGTGGCGCCACCAGCACTGCGGTGCCGTGCTCGCCGAGCGCGGCGACGACGTCGGGCAGCACGGACCGGACCGGCAGGTCGGGCAGCTTCACTTCGACGTGACCTCGGGGGGCGCGGGCAGCTGGTAACCGGACGGGCCGATGTTCGCGTTGAGCGAGCGCAGCCATTCGCCCGAGGAGATCATCTTCCGAATCGCGTCGTCGACCGCCGCCACCCCCTGCGTGTCGCCCTTGCGCAGGCCGACGCCGTAGTCCTCCTTCGAGAACGGCTTCCCGACGAGCTTCAGCAGCTCCGGGTCGCGGGCGACGTACCCGGCCAGGATCACCGCGTCCGTGGTCACCGCGTCGATCTGCCCGGCCAGCAGCGCGGTCACGCAGTCGGAGTACCGCGGGTACTCGACCAGCTGGACGGCCTGGGCGAACTTGTCCTTCACCTGCTGCGCCGGGGTCGAGCCGGTGACCGAGCACAGCCGCCGCCCGTTGAGCGCCTCGGGCCCGGCGATGTCGGCCGACGTCCGGCGCACCAGCAGGTCCTGGCCGGTGCTGAAGTACGGGCCGGCGAACGACACGACCTGCTTGCGCTTGTCGGTGATCGAATAGGTGGCCACGACCAGGTCGACCGCGCCGGACGTGAGGTCCGTCTCGCGCGTCGCCGACGTCGTCTCGCGCCAGGTGATGTCCTTCGCGGCGACGCCCAGTTCCGAGGCGACGAAAGTCGCGACATCGACGTCGAACCCGACGAACCGGCCGTCGATGGTGTGCTCCGAAAGCCCCGGCGCGTCGAACCGGATGCCGATGGTCAGGTGATCCGTGGCACTCGCCCGGGTGACCAGCGAGTCGGTCGGCGAGACTTTGCCCGGACCGCACGCCGACGCGGTGACCAGGAGCAACGCCGCGCCCAGGAGCATGCGCCACCGCATCCGGCCGCTCCCTCCGCCTCACGTGGTTCTCAGGTCCCCCCGTTAGCCTAAGTGCGTGGTGCGACCGTCCCAACCCGTGCTGAACACCGTCGGCACGCTCGCCCGGCTCGGGCTGGCGGCCGTCTGGCTCGTTTCCGGTGCGCTGAAACTGGCGGATCCCGGCCAGACGCTGATCGCCGTGCAGGCGTACGACGTGCTGCCGGGCGCGCTCGAGAACGTGGTGGCCGTCGCGCTGCCGCTCGTCGAACTCGTGCTCGGGCTGTTCCTGCTCGCCGGCCTGGCGACCCGGTGGGCCGCCGGCGTCGCGCTGGGGCTGCTCGTCGTGCTCATCGCCGGGATCGCCCAGTCGTGGGCCCGCGGGCTGAGCATCGACTGCGGGTGCTTCGGCGGCGGCGGCCAGGTAGCGGCGGGGCAGACGGAGTACCCCCAGGAGATCCTCCGCGACACGGGATTCGCGCTGCTCGCCGCCTGGCTGCTGGCGCGTCCCCGCACCTGGCTGTCCCTCGACGGCTGGCTGGCGCGAGGTCGCGGGAACTCGGACGAACCCGGACCCGACTACTCGGGTATCGCGGAAGGGAACTGATACACGGTGGGTGGAGCTGAGCGGACCGCTCGGAAGCGTCGTCAGGCGGCGCAGGCCGGTCCGAAGGTGGTCGCGCAGGCCCGGGGGACCTCGGGCGACCGGCGGAAGTGGATCATCGGGATCGGGGCGGTGGTCGTCGTGGCCGCGCTCGTGATCGGCGGGGTGATCTGGACGATCGCGGACCGGAACAAGACCGAGGGCCAGGTGATCGACCCCGGGCAGACGACCAGCGCGCTGACGGGCGATGTCACCCAGAAGCGTGACGGCGTGGTCGTCACCGTCGGGAAGACCGGCGCCAAGGCCTCGATCGACGTCTACGCCGACTTCCTCTGCCCGATCTGCGGTCAGTTCGAGAAGACGTACAAGAGCGACATCGAGCAGGCCGTCAACGACGGCAAGCTGCAGGTCCGCTACCACATGGTGCCGCTGCTCAACGACCGTTCGAGCCCGCCGGGCTACTCGCTGGACTCGGCGAACGCGGCGCTGGCCGCGGCCGACGCCGGCAAGTTCGTCCAGTTCCACGACGCGCTGTTCGCGAACCAGCCCGAGGAGGGCAAGCGCGGCTACGACAAGGCGCAGCTGATCGACCTCGGCCGGAACGTCGGGATCACCGATCCGGCGTTCGCCCAGACCGTCAACGCCGGCACCTACGAGCAGCAGCTCAACAGCGCGTTCCAGCAGATCGAGAACGACCCGAAGCTGGCGCAGGACTTCGGTGGCGGTCAGCGCGGGTTCGGCACGCCGACGGTCACCGCGAACGGCTCGATCGTCTCCTGGCAGGACCCGGACTGGCTCAAGAAGGTCACCGGCTGATCCGGGGCAATTCGCCCACCCGGGCACGGATCCTCGACTAGGCTGGCTCGCGCGAGGAGGGAACCGGGGGTGCCGAGCGCACGTCGCACCTCCGGTGACAGGGAGGGCCAGTGGACGGTTCGGGGTTTCACGTCGATGAGGGCGCGTACACGCGGTACGCGCGCGAAGTCGACCCGCTCGGCGAAGACGTCAAAGGCGCGGCCGAGAAGCACGTCGGGCCGCACGTGACGCTCGGCGGCCACGGCTTCTCGGAGATGGGCGGCGAATCCGGGTTTTCCGGGGCCTACAGCGGCCGGATGCGGGCGCTGCAGGAGCGCCTGCACCGCGTCGGCGGCAGCTGGCAGCAGGTCGGCGCGGCCGCCCGGCAGACCGACCGCAACTACACGGCGGTCGAGGCCGAGCACGGCGACGTCGTCCGGCGGCTCGGCGGCGACGCGTGACCGAGCACGCCGACCTGCTCGTCCGGCACGGCCTGGACACGACGAACCAGTTCGCGCAGAAGCTGCGCCACGACCCGGCCGCCATCGGCGGTGCCCGTGACGCGCACGTCGCGCTCCGGACGTCGGTGGGCCGCACCCGCGACACCGCGTCGGAGCAGCGCGTTTCGCTCGCCTCCGCCAGTTCCGGCGCCACGGCCGACCGCGCCACGGCGACGTCGCAGAGCCTGGAGAAGGAGGTCCAGGACCTCCTCGACGAGAGCGCCGAGATCGAGAAAGCCGTCGCCGAGGCGGCCGAGACGCTGCACGTCGGCGAGATCAAGAACGACCAGGTGCGCGACCAGATCATCAAAGAGATCTCGGCGTCGATGAAGGCGCTCGAAGCGGTCAAGACGATCCAGCCGCCGGAGAGCCGCGGTGCCGCGTCGCGCGACATCCTGATGAAGCTGCAGACGAAGATCAGCCAGCTGACCGGGCAGGCCGCGACGTTCAGCGAGCAGACGATCAACGACCTGACCGCGATCGGCACCCGGCTCGGCGGCGGAGACCAGTCGACGTCGGCGTCTTCGGCGTCCTCGACGAAGGTCGGGTCGTCGTTCAACAGCAACAGCGGCTACTCCGGCGGCTCGGACGGCGGCGGGGGCGGTGGCGGCGGTGGCGCCGTGCACAAGCCGCGGCTGCCGGTGGCGATCCCGCCGCAGCCCGGCACCGGCGTCGCGATCAACCTGCCCGGCGGCAAGCAGGTCATGGCGCCGAACGAGACCGCGGCGAAGGCCGTGCGCAACGCGCTTTCGCAGCTCGGCGTGCCGTACGTCTGGGGCGGGACGGCGCGGGGCGTTGGGCTCGACTGCAGCGGGCTGACCATGACGTCGTACCAGGACGCGGGCCTGCAGCTGCCGCGGACGGCGGCGCAGCAGACGGTCGGGGCCGAGGTGCCGTCGATCGACCAGCTGCTGCCGGGCGACCTGGTCGTCTGGTCCGGTCACGTGGCGATGGTGATCGGCGACGGCCAGATGATCGAGGCCGGCGACCCGGTGCAGATCAGCAAGATCCGCACCACGAACGCGGGACAGTCGTTCATCGGCTTCTACCGGCCCACGGGGTGATTTCTTTGGCTGACTTCGACGTCGAGCTGGCTTCATCGCGGATCGCCGAGCAGGCGGCGCGCGCGGGCGAGGAGGTGTCGGCGCGGCTTGCGCGCTCGGGACCGGTGGTGGGCAAGGCGTCGGCCGGCGGCATCGAGGTCCAGGTGGCGCCGGGCGGGCTGCTGACCGGCGTCACGATCCACCGGTCGGAGCTGCGCCACGGGTCCGCGGTGCTCGCCGACCGGATCTTCGAGCTGGCTCAGCGCGCGACCCGCCGGGCGGGCGACCGGATGTACCACGCGTTGTCGTCCGCGGTGGACGCGTCCCAGCTGGAAACCCTGGGCTACGAACCGATCCCGGACGACGACCCGGACGCCGAGACGTTTTCGTACGGGGAGGGACCGCGGTGATCACGACCCGTGAGCTGATCGCCCAGGCCCGGGCGCGCGAGGAGGCGATGGCGCGGGTCGAGGAGCTGCTCGCCTCGGCGTCGGGCACGGCCCACGACCGGGACGGCCAGGTCGAGGTGACGGTCGACGCGCGCGGCAAGCTGCTGCGGCTGTGGCTGGCCCCTTCGGCGGTGGAGCTGGGCGAGGGGTTGGGGCCGCTGGTGGTGGAGATCGCCCAGGCGGCGATGCGCGAGGCGACCCAGGACGGGTACAACAAGGTCGCGCTGCTGCTGGGTGAGGACATGACGTTCGTGATCGAGCGGATGACCGGGGTTCCGGCGCCGGCGCGCGCGGAGGACGATGATCCGGGGATGACCGTGGAGGAGTTCCAGCGGTTGCGGGACTTGCGGTTGGGGTCTGGGTCTGCTCCGCCGGAGCCTGCTCCTGCGGCGAGCGTCGAGGACGAGGACGCTTATTGGGAGTCCTTCGATCCGGCTTCGCTGCGTTCGGATCGCTGAGCAGCCCCCGTTTTCCACGCTACCGGAGGGCACCGACAAGTCGTGAGCGCGAGCAGAGTGGTGTCCTGGCCGGGGTTCTTCAACACCCGGGATCTGGGCGGGCTGCCGACGACGTCCGGGAGGACGACCAGGTTCGGCGCCTGCTACCGGTCGGCGGATCCGCGGTTCGTCACCGAGGCGGGGTGGGCGCAGGCGCGGGACGCGGGTGTCCGCACGATCGTCGACCTCCGGAACCCGGACGAGATCCGGCCCGGCGCGGGCGCCCTGACCGCGCTGGCGGGGTCGGGGCAGTTCGCCGCGGACCGCGCGGGGCCGGTCACCCCGGCCGGTCTCGACCGGCTCGAAGTCCCGCTCGACGACATCGCCGACACCGCGTTCTGGCAGGACGTCAACCGGGCCGGGCTCAACGGCACCCCGCTCTACTACCCGGTCTTCCTCCGCCGGAAGGCCGGCCGCTGCGCCGCGGTCGTCAAAGCGATCGCCCACGCCGGTGCCGGGGGTGTCCTGTTCCACTGCGCCTCGGGCCGGGACCGGGCGGGCCTGATCTCGCTCCTGCTGCTCGCGCTGGCCGGCGTCGAACCCGGCGCGATCGCCGCGGACTACGCCATGTCGGCCGAAGCGCTCGGACCGCTCCACGCCGCGATGGGCACCGACGACCAGGCGCCGATCATCCAGGCCGTTCTCGCGAAGCACGGCACCACGACCGAAGACGCCGTGCTGGCCACCCTCGACGGGTTGGATGTCGAGCGGTACCTGCTGGACGCCGGCGTCACCGACGGCGAACTCGGCGCGGTGCGCGACCGGCTCGGTCAGGCCAGCTGAGCCGTGGAGTTCGCGCCGTCCAGTGACTCGCGGATGATGTCCGCGTGGCCTGCGTGCTGGGCCGTCTCGTGGATCAGGTGCAGCACTATCCTGCGGGCCGACCAGAACTGGGGTTGCGGGGGTGACCACGGGGTTGCCGGCAGCTGGACCTCGATGTCCAGTGACGGCAGCGAAGCGACGTACTCGTCCGTCTCGGCGGCCGCCTTTTCGTACGCCGACAGCCAGTGCGTGAGCGTCTCGCTCATCGCGTACTGGTCCGTGTCCAGCATGCCCTCCGGGAGGGAGCCGTCGGCTGTCTTCAAGATCTGCAACCACAGGCGCTCGCCCGTGGCCAGGTGGCGGACCAAGCCACCCAGCGTCAGTTCGCTGACCGTTGTGCGGCGGGCCGCGTCGGCGTCCGAGAGGCCGTGGGCCGGGATCAGCAAGCGCTTGCGGACTTCGGCCAGCATGCCCAGGAGGTCTTCGTGTTCGCGCGTCATGCCCTCACGGTAGGACCCAATTAGGTCAGCTTCTGGCCGGAATGTGCAGTCCCGCTGACCGGCACCCGAGTTCGCTCAGAGGTCTGGACCAGCCGCCTATCGCTGTGTCTTAATCCAAGGCGTGAATTTTGGTCTCTCGACGAGGAGGACCCGGATGCGCCTCGGACGCAAGCTGAGCATCGGCGCGCTGGCTCTCGCGCTGCTGACTTCCGGAACGCCCGCGCTCGCCGGGAACGGCCCGGCCTACAAGGATTCCTGGCGGCCCGTCAAGGTCCGGGTGGCCGATCTGCTCTCGCGGATGTCCCTCGACGACAAGCTCGGCCAGATGATGCAGGCCGAACGCCTCGGGGTGAAATCGCCGCAGGACGTCACCACCGGACGGCTCGGGTCGCTGCTCTCCGGCGGGAGCTCGCAGCCCACCCCGAACACGCCCGTCACCTGGGCCGACATGTACGACGGCTTCCAGCAGGCCGCGCTCGCCACGCCGCTCGGCATTCCGCTGATCTACGGCGTCGACGCCGTCCACGGGCACAACGGCCTCTACGGCGCCACCGTCTTCCCGCACAACATCGGCCTCGGCGCGACCCGCGATCCGCGGCTGGTCGAGAAGATCGGCCGCGCCACCGCCGAAGAGGTCTCCGGCACCGGCATCGACTGGGACTTCGCGCCCTGCCTGTGCGTCGCCCGCAACGACCGGTGGGGCCGCACCTACGAGTCCTTCGGCGAGGTCCCGCAGCTCGCCACCCAGATGACGTCGATCATCACCGGCCTGCAGGGAACCCGGCTGGACCGGCCCGGCTCGGTCATGGCCACCGCCAAGCACTACGTCGGCGACGGCGGGACCACCGGCGGCGTCAACGAAGGCAACACCGAGCTCGGCGAACAGGAACTGCGCGCGATCCACCTGCCGCCGTTCAAGGCCGCCGTCCAGCGCGGGGTCGGCTCGGTGATGATCTCCTACAGCAGCTGGAACGGCGTCAAGATGCACGCCGGTTCCTACCTGATCAACGACGTCCTCAAGAAGGAACTCGGCTTCACCGGGATCGTCGTTTCGGACTACAACGGTGTCGACAAGATCGACGGCAAGAGCGGGTTCACCCCCGACGAGGTCGAAGCCGCCATCAACGCCGGCATCGACATGGTGATGGTGCCTTACGAGTGGCAGAAGTTCATCGACACCCTGCGCTCGCTGGTGGACCAGGGTCGCGTGCCGATGTCCCGGATCGACGACGCCAACCGCCGCATCCTCACCAAGAAGTTCGAGCTCGGCCTGTTCGAGCACCCGCTGACCGACCGGCGGTTCCTGAGCACCATCGGCAGCAAACCCCACCGCGACCTCGCGCGCCAGGCCGTGCGGGAATCCCAGGTGCTGCTGAAGAACGAGAACCACGTGCTGCCGCTTTCCCGGCACGAGAAGGTCTTCGTGGCCGGCAAGAACGCCGACGACCTCGGCAACCAGTCCGGCGGCTGGACGGTCGGCTGGCAGGGCACCAGCGGCCCGGTCATCCCGGGCACGACGATCCTGCAGGGCCTGCAGCAGAAGTCCGCGAAGGTGACCTACGCCAAGGACGGCACGGGAATCGACCGCAGCTACGACGTCGCCGTCGCGGTCGTGGGGGAGACGCCGTACGCCGAAGGCAAGGGCGACCGGCCACAGGGGATGGGGCTGGACGCCACCGACCTCGCCACGCTGCAGAAGCTGAAGGACTCCGGCGTCCCGACGGTGGTCGTGCTGGTGTCGGGCCGCCCGCTGGACATCGCCGCGCAGCTGCCGGACTGGGCCGGGCTCGTCGAGTCGTGGCTGCCGGGCAGCGAAGGGCAGGGCGTGGCCGACGTCCTCTTCGGCGACTACAACCCGACCGGCAAGCTGCCGGTCACCTGGATGCGCAGCGCCGACCAGCAGCCGATCAACGTCGGCGACGGCAAGCCCGCGCTGTTCCCGTTCGGCTACGGCCTGCGCTACCCGCGCCACTGGTGATCCCTCCTCCCCACCGGAAAGGTCCGCCCATGAAATCCCGCCGTCCCCTGATCCGGATACTGGCGTTCTTCGCCGCCTGCCTGGGGCTTTCGCTCGGCGCCCCGGCGGTGCAGGCCGCGACGCCGTTCAAGGTCCTGGCCTTCTACAGCGGCACGTACGACGCCGCGCACATCAGTTTCGAGAAGGAAGCCAACGTCTGGTTCCCGCAGCAGGCGGCGGCCAACGGCTTCACCTACTCCTCGACGACCGACTGGAACCGGCTCACCAGCCTCACCAAGTCCACCGCCGACGTCGTGCTGTTCCTCGACGACCAGCCGCAGTCGGCCGCCCAGTTCCAGGGCTTCCAGACCTACATGCAGAACGGCGGCGGGTTCTTCGGCTTCCACGTCACGGCCTACAACGACAGCTCGACGCCGTCGTACGCGAACTGGTTCCACAACGACTTCCTCGGCACCGGCCGGTTCACGTCGAACACGTGGGGCCCGACGCCGGAGACGCTGAAGATCGAGAACCGCACGCACCCGTCGACGGCGAACCTGCCGGCGACGATCCGGTCGTCGACGTCGGAGTGGTACGCCTGGCAGAACGACCTGCGGCAGAACGGCAACATCACCATCCTGGCGTCGATGGACTCCTCGACGTTCCCGATCGGCACCGACCCGAACCAGACCTGGTACAGCGGCTACTACCCGATCGCGTGGACGAACAAGAACTACAAGATGCTGTACGCGAACTTCGGCCACAACGCGATGAACTACGACACGAACACGGCGCTGTCGTCGACGTTCGAGAGCGCCGACCAGAACCGGTTCGTGCTCGACGGCCTGAAGTGGCTCGGCGGCGGCTCGACCGGCCCGACCGACCCGGGCACGATCGACCCGGCGGCCTGGTACGCGGTGACGAACAAGGCGTCCGGCAAGTGCGTCGACGCCCGCGCGGCGGGGAGCGCGAACGGCACGGTGATCCAGCAGTACACGTGCAACGGCACGACGGCCCAGCAGTACCAGTTCGCCCCGACGAGCGGCGGCTACGACCGGATCAACAACCGCACGAACGCGGCGGAGGTCATCGACGTCACGGACGTCTCGACGGCGGACAACGCGGGCCTGCAGCTGTGGTCCTACAGCGGCGGCGGCAACCAGCAGTGGCAGCCGGTTTCCGAGGGCGGGGGTTACTACCACTTCGTCGCCCGGCACAGCGGCAAGTGCCTGACCGTGCCGGGATCGTCCACTGCGGACAGTGTGCAGCTGGTCCAGGCGGCCTGTAGCGGCAGCGCCGCTCAGTCGTTCAAGGTCGCCTAGCGGGTCGTGAGTGTTTGGGCGAGTTAGAACTCGCCCAAACACTCACGAGGCGTCAGTCGCGCTCGATGAGGTGGCCCACCACGTCCGGGCCTGGGTGGGCGTGGCCCGAACCGTCGCGGCGGACGTCGATCTCCGGCAGCTCCACCGGGTCGCCGTTGCGGGCTGCGCCGGCCGGGCGCGGGCCGATCCAGGCCACTCGCAGGGCCGTCTCGCCCTTGAGAAAGCGCTGGGCCCGGACGCCGCCCGTGGCGCGGCCCTTCGGCGGGTACTCGCTGAACGGGGTCACCTTCACGCTCTGGCCCGTCGACGTGATCACCAGGGGCTCGCCGTGCTCGTCGTCGTCCGTGCGGACCGCGCCGAAGAACACCACCGAGCCCGCACCCACGTTCATGCCCGCCATGCCGCCGCCCTTCAGGCCCTGCGGGCGGACCAGCGACGCCGCGTACTTCAGCAGCGATGCCTCCGAGGACACGAACGCCAGCGTCTCCGAACCGTCCGTCAGCCACGTTGCGCCGACGACCTCGTCGCCGTCCTTGAGGCTGATCACCTCGAACTCGTCCGAGCGGACCGGCCACTCCGGCGCGCAGATCTTCACCACACCCGCCCGGGTGCCCAGGGCCAGGCCCGGCGAACCCGCCGCCTGCTCGCCCAGTGGCGCGATCCCGACGACCGTTTCGCCCTTCTCGAGCGGCACCAGCTCCTTCGCCGCCATGCCACCGCGCAGTGACACGGTGCCCGCCTGCTCGGGCAGCACCGGCAGCGGCAGCACGTCCGTCTTGAACGCCCGGCCGCGGCTGGTCACCAGCAGCACCTGCCCGCGCGCGGTCGTGTGGACCAGGGCCGCCACCGCGTCGTGCTTCACGCGGCCGTTGCGGCGGCGCGTCTCCGTCGACTCCTCGGACTCCGCCGCCGTGCGGGCCACCAGGCCGGTCGCCGAGAGGATCACCTGGCACGGGTCGTCCTCGACTTCGAGGGGGCCCGACGGCTTCGACGCGGCCAGGACCTCCTTCAGGTCGCCGTCGATCAGCGCGGTGCGGCGCTCGGTCGGGAAGTCCTTCGCGATCTTCGCCAGCTCCGACGAGACGAGCTTCTTCAGCACCGACTCGTCGTCGAGGATCTTGCTCAGCTCGGCGATCTCTTCGCGCAGCCGCTCCTGCTCCGCCTCGAGTTCGAGGCGGTCGTACTTGGTCAGCCGGCGCAGCGGCGTGTCCAGGATGTAGGTCGCCTGGATCTCCGACAGCTTGAAGCGCGTCATCAGGCCGTCCTTGGCCGCCTGCGCGTTCTCGCTCTCACGGATCAGCCGGATCACCTTGTCGATGTTCAGCAAGGCGATCAGCAGGCCGTCGACCAGGTGCAGCCGCTCTTCACGCTTGCGGCGGCGGTACTTCGTGCGCCGCGTGACGACGTCGTAGCGGTGGCGCAGGAAGACCTCGAGGAGTTCCTTGAGGCCCAGCGTCTGCGGCTGGCCGTCGACGAGGACCAGGTTGTTGATGCCGAACGACTGCTCCAGCGGCGTGAGCCGGTACAGGTCGGCCAGCAGCGCCTGCGGGTTGACGCCGACCTTGCACTCGATGACCAGCCGCGTGCCGTTCTCGCGGTCGGTGAGGTCCTTGACGTCGGCGATGCCGGTGAGCCGCTTGGACTTGTTGACCTCGTCGGTGATCTTCTCGATCACCTTCTCCGGCCCGACGCCGTAGGGCAGTTCGGTGACCGTGATGGCCTGCCGCCCGCGGCTGCCTTCGAGGGGCCCGGTCTCGCAGTTGGCCCGCATCCGGACCACGCCGCGGCCGGTCTCGTACGCGCGGCGGACCTCGTCGAGGCCGAGCAGGCTGCCGCCGGTCGGCAGGTCGGGGCCGGGGACGAACTCCATCAGCTTGTCGAGCGTCGCGGACGGGTGGGTGATCAGCCACCGCGCCGCGGCGATGACCTCGCCGAGGTTGTGCGGGATCATGTTGGTCGCCATCCCGACCGCGATCCCGGAAGTGCCGTTGACCAGCAGGTTCGGGAACGCGGCGGGGAGAACCGACGGCTCTTCGAGGGAACCGTCGTAGTTGGGGCGGAAGTCGACGGTGTCCTCGCCGAGCTCGCCGACCAGCTGCATCGCCTCGGGCGACATGCGGGCTTCGGTGTATCGCGAGGCAGCCGGGCCGTCGTCCGGGCTGCCGAAGTTGCCGTGCCCGTCGATGAGCGGGACGTTCAGCGAGAAGTCCTGCGCCAGCCGGACCATCGCGTCGTAGATCGCGACGTCGCCGTGCGGGTGGTACTTGCCCATCACGTCGCCGACCACGCGCGACGACTTCACGTACGCGTGCGTCGGGCGGTAGCCGTTCTCGTTCATCGAGTACAGGATCCGGCGGTGGACCGGCTTCAGCCCGTCACGCGCGTCCGGCAGGGCGCGCGAGTGGATGACCGAGTACGCGTACTCCAGGTAGGAGTCTTCGATCTCGGTCTTCAGCGAGTTGTCGAAGACGTGCGCACCGGGGGAGTCGAACGCGCTGGGATCGACCTTGGTGGTGGTGCCCTTGCGGCGTGCCACGGCAGAACTCCTTGGTAGCTACGAAAATTAAGCGTCGATGGCTTCGCGGTCGATCCGGTCCGACGAGGCGACCAGCCAGTTCCGCCGGGGCTCGACCTTCTCGCCCATCAGCAGCTCCAGCGCGCCTTCGGCGGCTTCGACGTCGTCCATGGTGATGCGGCGGACCGAGCGGGTGGCCGGGTTCATCGTGGTCTCCCACAGCTCGTCGGCGTCCATCTCGCCGAGACCCTTGAACCGGGGCACCGGGGTGACGATGTTCTTGCCCGCCCGTTCCAGCTCGGCGAACTTCGTCTCCATCTCCTGCTGCGTGTACGTGAAGTGGGTTTCCGGGTTGCGGCCCTTCGTGACGAGCTTGTGCAGCGGCGGCATCGCCGCGTACAGCCGGCCGTCTTCGATCACCGGGCGCATGTACTTCGCGAACAGCGTGATCAGCAGCGTGCGGATGTGCGAGCCGTCGACGTCCGCGTCCGCCATCAGGATCACGCGGCCGTAGCGCATGGTCGTCAGGTCGAACGTGCGGCCGGTGCCCGCGCCCAGGACCTGGACGATCGACGCGATCTCGGCGTTCTTCAGCGTGTCGCCCAGCGACGCCTTCTGCACGTTCAGGATCTTGCCGCGCAGCGGCAGCAGCGCCTGGTACTCCGACACGCGCGCCATCCGCGCCGACCCGAGCGCGCTGTCGCCCTCGACCAGGAACAGCTCGGAACGGGAGACGCCGGTGGTGCGGCAGTCGACCAGCTTCGGCGGCATCGCCGCGCCCTCCAGCGCGGTCTTGCGCCGGGCCGCGTCCTTCTGCTGCTTCTGGGTGAGCCGCACGCGCGAGGCGTCGACCACCTTCTGCAGCACGACCTTGGCCTCGGACTTCGTCTTGCGGTCCTCGGTCCACGCCTTGACGTGCTTGTCGACGATGCCCTGCAGCACGCGGGTGATCCCGGCGGTGGACAGCTCGTCCTTCGTCTGCGACGTGAACTGCGGCTCGGGCAGCCGGACGTGGATCACGGCCGTCATGCCCTCGAGGACGTCCTCGATCGTCGGCATGTCCTCCTTGGGCTTGAGCAGCCCGCGGGTCTTGGAGATCGCGTCCTGCAGCGCCTTCGCCATCGCGCGGTCGAAGCCGCGGCGGTGGGTGCCGCCGTGGACGTTGCGGATCGTGTTGGTGAAGCATTCGACCGTGCGCTCGTAGCCGGTGCCCCAGCGCAGCGCCACCTCGACCTCGGCGTGGCGCTCCACATTGGACTGCATGACGCCTGCCGCGTCGGCCGCGTTCTCCTTGTACGTGCCTTCGCCGGTGATCAGCAGTGTGCCGCAGACCGGCTTCTCGCCCGAGGGCGTCAGGAAGTCGACCATGTCGGCCAGGCCGTGCGGGAAGTGGAACGTCTCCTCGTTGATCGTGTCTTCGATCGCCGTGCGCAGCACGTACGTGACGCCCGGGACGAGGAACGCGGTGTTGCGCAGCTTCGACCGGGCGCCTTCGACGTCGAGCGCCGCGCCGGACTCGAAGTAGCGCGAGTCGTACCAGTAGCGGATGGACGTGCCGCTGCGCTCGCCGCGCTTCATCTTGCCGGTGACGTTCAGCCCGGACCGGCGGGTGAACTTCGCCTTCGGGCCCGGCGCGTCGAACGTGCCCGGCACGCCGTGCTTGAACGACATCTGGTGGACCTTGCCGTCCTGCTTCACCGTGACGTCGAAGCGGTGCGACAGCGCGTTGACCGCCGAAGCGCCGACGCCGTGCAGGCCGCCGGAGGTCTTGTAGCCGGAGCCGCCGAACTTGCCGCCCGCGTGCAGGCGCGTGAGGACCAGCTCGACGCCGGACAAACCGGACTTGGCGTGGGTGCCGGTCGGGATGCCGCGGCCGTCGTCGTCCACCTGGACGCTGCCGTCGGCGTGCAGCGTGACGACGATCTTCGTCGCGTAGCCCGCGACGCCCTCGTCCGTCGAGTTGTCCACCACCTCGGAGAAGAGGTGGTTGATGCCGCGGCTGTCGGTGGAACCGATGTACATCCCGGGGCGTTTGCGGACGGCTTCGAGACCCTCGAGATGCGTCAGGTCGTCGGCCCCGTACAAGGTCTCGGCAGTCACAGGGTCGTTCTCCCGGATCGTGGCTCGCGAAAGTGCTGGTGGCGGTGCGGACTCGCCTGCACCGTAGTGCAGGATATCCGCCGACCCCGACAACTTTCGCGCGCTGCCCTCTCCGGAGTGGCGTGCGCCGCGTCCTAGCGGGGGTCGTAGCCCAGGTCGGGCCACAGGCCCAGCAGGGCTTCGATCTTCCGCGGGACCTGGAAGCTGTTCCGGAAGTTCGGCTTCTCGCCGATCGCGGCGAGGGCCTTGCGGAGGTCGCCGAAGGCCGGTTGGGCGGCCGACTGCCGGGTCAGCACGTAGCAGTACGTGCGCCGCGGGTAGGCGAACTCGTCGATGTGCGCCTGCAGGACGAGGCCGGGCGCCTCGATCCGGGACCCGACGAGCGGACGGCCCTGCTTCTGGCTGTAGACGGGGATCACGTGCACGCCCGCGCGGAGCGTGCGCGGCGGGTCCTGGCCCTGGCCGTCGTCGGCCCAGAACAGTTCGACCCGGAACGGTGATTCGCCGTTCTCGCCCGGGTGGGTGTACTCGCGGGCCAGCTCTTCCAGCCGGTATTCGGCCTCGGCGGACGGTTCGCCGCCTTCGACGAGGCTGACCAGGTACAGCTCGGCCGGGCGCGGCCAGGACGGCCGGGGCACGTCGGTGGCTTCGGGGGTTTCGGCGGCTTCAGGGGCTTCGGTGGTCGCCGCGGCTTCCGGCTCGGCCGCAACCGGTTCCGGGGTCACGGCGGCTTCCGGGGCGGGCTCGTCGGGCCGCTCGACGGCCGGGGGAGCGGCGGCCGCGGGCTCGGCGGGCGGAGCCGGGCGGACCGGGGACACCGGCGGCGTGGCCGGGCGGACCGGCGACGGCGCGGGCGCGGCCGGGCGGACCGGCGAGGGCGGCGGCGTCACGGCCGCGGGCCGGACCGGGGTGGCCGGGCGGCTGGTCACCACCGGCCGGGCGGGCGCGGCGGCGGGCCGGGCCGGTGCCGGGCGGGCCGTGACCGGCTTGCCGGCGCCGTACTGCTCCAGTAGCGGCTCCAGGTCGCCGGCGGTCAGGGACGGGCCCGCGAGGTCGCACCACTCGAGCCAGGCTTCCTGGGCCTCTTCGACGGTGTGCCGCTCGTGGGACAGCGTGACGGCCTCGAACAGCTGCCGCGGGCCGGCGGCGGTGACGTCGGCCGAGCCGACCACCACGAACGACGGGTCGTCCTCGGCGATCACCAGCTTCGCGTTCAGGCCGCGCAGCGAGTGCACGATCACGCCGGCCTTCACCCAGTGCAGCAGTGCGTGCGGGCTCGTCGCCCCGGACAGCACGGTGTCCAGGCTCGCGTCCGTGATCAGCGTGTCGCCGGGTTCCAGCGGCAGCAGTGCGGCCGCGCCGGGACCGACGTGGCCGAAGGCGGCCACCAGGTTCCGGCGCGGGGCGAGCAGGGGGGTGATCGAGGCCCAGATGTCGCGACCGGCGAGTAGTCGTACCGAACGTTCTGCCAAACCCAGCCGAGCGAGCTCCGCGTCCATGTCCTTGACCTTAGCCGGTGCCTCCCGGGGGCCTGACGGCCGGAATATCTCTTGCTTGGAAGTAGTTGAACGCGCATGTAAGATGGTGCTCGCGAAGGGAGCAGGTCATGCAGTTCGGAATCTTCACGGTGGGCGACGTCACGACCGATCCCACGAACGGCGTCACGCCGACGGAACACGAGCGGATCAAGGCGATGGTCCGGATCGCGCTCAAGGCCGAAGAGGTCGGCCTCGACGTCTTCGCGACCGGCGAGCACCACAACCCGCCGTTCGTCCCGTCCTCGCCCACGACGATGCTGGGCCACATCGCGGCGCAGACGTCCAAGCTGATCCTGTCGACGTCGACGACGCTGATCACCACGAACGACCCGGTGAAGATCGCCGAGGACTTCGCGATGCTGCAGCACCTCGCCGACGGCCGCGTCGACCTGATGATGGGCCGCGGCAACACCGGCCCGGTCTACCCGTGGTTCGGCCAGGACATCCGCCAGGGCATCCCGCTCGCCATCGAGAACTACGCGCTGCTGCGCAAGCTGTGGCGCGAGGACGTCGTCGACTGGGAAGGCAAGTTCCGCACGCCGTTGCAGGGCTTCACGTCGACGCCGCGGCCCTTGGACGGCGTCCCGCCGTTCGTCTGGCACGGCTCCATCCGCAGCCCGGAGATCGCCGAGCAGGCCGCGTACTACGGCGACGGCTTCTTCGCCAACCACATCTTCTGGCCCAAGGAGCACTTCCAGCAGCTGATCGCCTTCTACCGCCAGCGGTTCGAGCACTACGGACACGGCTCCGCCGACCAGGCGATCGTCGGCCTCGGCGGGCAGGCGTTCATCCGGCCGAAGTCGCAGGACGCGTGGAACGAGTTCCGGCCGTACTTCGACAACGCGCCGGTGTACGGGCACGGCCCGTCGCTGGAGGAGTTCACCGACCAGACCCCGCTCACCGTCGGCAGCCCGCAGGAGGTCATCGACAAGACGCTGACCTTCCGCGAGCACTTCGGCGACTACCAGCGCCAGCTGTTCCTGATGGACCACGCGGGCCTGCCGCTCAAGACGGTGCTGGAGCAGCTCGACCTGCTCGGTGAGCACGTGATCCCGGTGCTGCGCAAGGAACTCGACGCGCTGCGCCCGGCCCACGTGCCGGACGCGCCGACCCACGAATCCCTGAAGGCGGCGGCGCGAGTGGAGGCTTCGGTATGAAGATCGCGGTGGTGACGGCGGGTCTGTCGGTGCCTTCGTCGACCCGCCTGCTGGCCGACCGGCTGGCCGCGGCGACCGTCGCCGCGGCCGGGTCGCCGGCCGAGGTGTCCGTGGTGGAGCTGCGGGACATCGCCCTGGACATCACGAAGAACCTGCTGACCGGCTTCCCGAGCCCGGAACTGCGCACGGCCATCGAGACGGTGACCGGCGCGGACGCGCTGATCGCGGTGACCCCGGTGTTCACCGCCGGCTACAGCGGGCTGTTCAAGTCGTTCTTCGACGTGCTGGACACGGATTCGCTGACGGGCAAGCCGGTGCTGCTGGCGGCCACCGGTGGCACGGAACGGCATTCGCTGGTCCTCGACTACCAGCTGCGGCCGTTGTTCGGGTACCTGAAGGCGGATCCGGTCGCGACGGGCGTGTACGCGGCGTCGTCGGACTGGGGCAGCGGTGAGGCGTCGGGGGCGTTGCAGCGGCGGATCGAGAAGGCCGGCGCGGAGCTGGCTTCGGCAGCCGAGGGTCGAGTTGCGCCTTCGGGAGAGCCGGCGTTCGTGCCGTTCGAGCAGCTGCTGGCGCAGTAGCGGGTAGCCGAACCCGGGCTGGCAGTCGAGAAGGTGCCGAAAGTAGGGGGCCGGGCCCGCCGTCCGGCAGCGGCCGCCGGGGTTGCCCGCCGCCTACCTTCACCGGCATGACCAGGCTCTTCCTCCTGCTCGCGGCCCTGCTGCTCGCCACCGCGACCCCGGCGGCCGCGGCGGCGCCGCCGCGGGACATCGACGGCTACGTCCGCGCCTACCTCGACCACACCGGCCTGCCCGGCGCGGTGGTCGCCGTCACCCACGGCACCGACGTCGTCCGCGTGGCCGGCTACGGCCACGACGCGGCGGGCGCGCCCCTCGGCGCGTCGGCCCGGCTGCCGATCGCGTCGCTGAGCAAGTCCATGACCGCCTTCGCCGTGCTGCAGCTGGCCGAGGCCGGGCGGGTCGGGCTCGACGAGCCGGTGACGCGGTACCTGCCGGGCTTCCGGCTCGCCGATCCCCGCGGCGGCCGGATCACCGTCCGGATGCTGCTGGACCAGACGTCCGGGATGGCCGACTCGGCGTTCCCCGACCTCAAGCTGGCGCAGCCGCACACGCTCGCCGAGGCCGTCACGCGCCTGGCCGATGCGCCGCTGGCGAGCGAGCCCGGCGCGGAGTTCCACTACCACAACCCGAACTACCAGGTGGCCGCCCGGATCGTCGAGGTGGTGGCCGGGCAGCCGTTCGCGGACTACCTGGCCGCGCACGTCTTCCGGCCGCTGGGCATGACCGCCAGCACTTCGGTGGACTCGCCGCCGTCCGGGACCGAGGGGTACGTCCGGGCCTTCGGGATCGCGGTCCCGGTGTCCGAACCGGACTGGTTCACCGGCGGCAGCCACGGTGTGCTGAGCACCGCGGCCGACCTCGCGCGCTGGCTGATCGCGCAGCGGGACGGCGGTGGAGTGGTCTCGCCGTCGGCCGCCGCGCTGGCCCACACGCCTGCGCCCGGACGCGGCTACGCGCTGGGCTGGACCGTCCGGGACGGCCGGGTGTCCCACACCGGCGACTGGTTCTCCCACACCGCCGCGCAGGTGCTGCTGCCCGGCGGGTACGGCATCGCCGTGGTGGCGAACACCGGGATGGCCCTGGACAACGAGGCCGAGCTGCTGGCCAACGGCCTGGCGAGCCTGCTCGAGGGCGGCGCGCCGGAGCCCGCGCTGCCCGCCGGGGTGGTCGCCGACCGGGTGCTCGGCGCGCTGGCCCTGGTCGCGGTGGGGCTCGCGATCATCGGTGTCCGGCGCGCCGGCCGGAAGCCGCGGTGGTGGCGGACCGTGCCGCCGCTGCTGCCGCTCGTGCCCCTGGTGTTCCTGCCGCAGCTGCTCGGGTGGGTATTCGCCGGGCGGCGGGGTACCTACGCGCAGGTGCTCTACGTCTGGCCGGGGCTCGTGGCCGCGCTCGGCGTGGCCGCGCTGGCGGGCGTGATCGTGGCCGCGGCCAGGGCGCGGGCCGTCGTGAGTGGCACGCGAGGCCGTCACCAGGAAGAATCGGGCGAAACGAGGGGAGACGACCGGTGGGCCTCGGCAAGCAGGCGAAGCGGATCCTGATCACGGTGGCCGGTGCCATCCTGCTGGTGGTCGGGGTGCTGCTGCTCGTCCTGCCCGGCCCCGGGCTGCTGCTGGTGCTCGCCGGGTTGCTGCTGCTGGCGTCGGAGTTCCCGGCGCTCGAGAAGTACGTCGACCCGGTGCGCGACCGCGCGATGAAGGCGGCCGAGGAGAGCGTTTCGTCACCGCTGCGGATCGCCGGTTCGGTGCTGGCCGGGCTGGCGCTGCTGGCGGCGGGAATCGTCTGGGGGACGGTGAAGTCGCTGCCGTTCAGCGGCTGGAGCACCGGGTCGAGCCTGATCCTGTCGTCGGTGATCCTCTTCGCGCTGCTGATCTGGAGTTATCAGCGGGTCAAGGCGAAGCGGAAGACGAAGGCTTCGACCGACCGCTAGTCCCCTGTAGACAGTGGTGACGGCCACCACGGCAAGCCGTGGTGGCCGTCACCGGTGACTCAGACCGCCAGCGCCGTGCCGCGCGCCGACGTGCTCGTGTTCACGTACACGTAGAAGCTCGTGCCCGTCTCGTCCGACTTCGTGCCTGCCGTGTTCGTGCTCCACGCCCGCAGCTGGACGTACGAGCCGCTCTGCCGGTCGGCCGGCACGTCGAAGCCGAACGTCGCCGTGCCGTCGGCTCCGGGGGCCAGCGTGACCTGCGGGCCGGAGTCCACCTGGTAGCCGTAGCTCGCCAGGTTCGCCTGGACCGGTGACAGGGTGCACTGGATGTGCTGCCCCGGCGCCACCGACCAGCCGGTCGCGTCACAGGTCAGGCGCGGGGACGAGTACGCCACGTAGAAGTAGTACCCGCCCTGTTCGGACACCGTGCCGTCGGCGAACTTCGTCGTCACCCAGATGCTGTTGGTGTAGCTCTGCGTCGGGGTGAACACCACGCTCGCCGTGCCGTCCGGGCCCGCCGCGACCGTGCTCTGCGGGCCGCCGCTGAACTGGTAGGTGTAGCTGACCGCGCCCGGGACCGGCGACGAGAACACGAACGTGCCGGGCGTGCCCACCGCGCCGCTGGTCTGGCTCTCCGGGTACTCCGCGCTCGTCACCTTCGGCTTGTTCGACGCGACCATGACGCTGCCCTGGCCCCAGCCGGAACGGATGCCCGAGGCGAGGCTCGTGTACACGTACAGCGAGTTCCACGACGACGTCGCCGGCGTGACCGTGACGGTGGCGGTGCCGTCCGCGTCGAGCGGGACCGTGACCGGGTCGCCCGACTCGAGGTGGTAGGTCGCCGACACCGAGCCGGGCAGGGTGGCGTGCACCCGGAACTGCACCGGCAAGCCCTGGACCGGGTTCGCGGTGAGCGTTTCGACCTCGGGCTCGCCCGCCTCGCTCAGCAGCTGGCCGTCGGTCGCCGCGGTCAGGTACCCGGTGGACAGCCGGGCCCGGGCGGAGACCTGGATCGTGTACAGCTCCGGGTCGGTCGGCGTGACCGTCACCGTCGCCGTGCCGTCCGGTCCGGCCGGCACCGTGCGGTCGTCCTGGTTGGTCAGGTGGTACACGTACGCGGTGACCGGGGTGCTGCCGTACGGCGTGAAGGTGCACGTCCGCTCGGTGCCGACGTAGGCGTCGAACGGCGTGCAGGTCACCCCGGGCTTGTTGTCCGCGACCCAGAACCGGTAGGAGGCGGTCGGGCCCTGGTTGCCCGCCGCGTCGACGGCCGTCGCGCTGATGCTCACCGGGCCTTCCCAGTCCGGCGCGTACCGCACGGTCGCCTTCCCGCCGCGGCGGTCCGCGGCCGCGTAGCCGCCGTCCCACTTGAAGCCGACGACGTCGGTGTCACCCTTGGCGTCGAAGACGAACGTCCCCGGCACGCCGGTGCCCCCGGATCCGGGCGGCGCTTCGGCGTTGTAGTCGGGCGAGGTGATGACCGGCGCGGCCGCGGGCGCGGTGAAGTCGGTGGTGAACTTGCAGGTCGCGCTCCACGGTCCGAAGAGGCCGCTGTCGTCCTTGCCCCGCACCTGCCAGGCGTAGGTGACGCCTTCGCTGACGCGTGACGTGATCTCGACCCACGTCCGGCCCGTGCCGCCCAGGGTGGTGCGCTGGTCGGGGTGGTCGGCGGGCCAGAACGCGAACTCCGTGCCGGGGTAGTCGTCGTCCGGGTCCGTGGCGTCGGCGCCCAGCACCACCTGGCGGGACACCACGAGCGGCTTAGCCGTGCACGGCTGGTAGGTGACGGTGAGCCCGGTCGGCTTGGCCGGTGGCTTGTCGTAGTTGAGGAAGAGCTTCGCCTTCGGGTCGTACTCGCGGCCGAACTTCGGGTCGTTCAGCTGGTTGTCCGGCAGCCGCAGGACGAACGTCGCCGTCGTGCGCCCGGCGTCGAGCGCGTTCTGGATCGCCGCGGTGGCCGTCCAGGTCAGCCGGTCCGACGGGCACGACGAGTCGAGGTACGGCCCGTTGACCTTGAGCAGCTCGGCCGGCTGGGTGTTCCACGTCGGCTTCTTCGCCGGGGCGGTCAGCCAGAGCTCCGTCGAGCGCGCGTTGGCGCAGTCGGTGACGGCGGTTTCGCCGGTGCTCACGTACGCCGACTGCAGGCGGTTCCCGCGCAGCGCCGAGAGGTCGAAGGTGACGTAGGACTTGGACACGTGGTTCGTGCCGCCGGCGTAGGTGTGCGCGCCGACCGGCGCGTCCCCGGCCTGGTCGACGAAGCTGGCCTTCGGCACGGCCGAGTCGATGTAGGCCCACGAAGAGGCCGCGATCTCGGTGGTCGATTCCGCCGCGGCCGGGACCGCGGTGAGGACCGCGGCGACCGCCGTGACGAGTGTGAGAACGCCCGCTCTCGCGGGCAGCTTGGATCTTGCGGAGCCCAAAACGGCTCACCCCCTGTGCGTGTGCACCCGATGGCCGTGGAGTACGGCCATACTGCTATCGCACACGCACAGGGGGCGTTACCGGTTGCCTTCCCTACTTGCCGCTGGTGAACAGGGCATTCACGTCCGAATCGGACAGTGCCCGGTCGTAGACGTGCACCTGGTCGACCGCCCCGTTCAGGAAGTCGACCGGGCCGCCGCCGTACTTGCCGCGGCCGATCACCGTGTGCCCGGTGGACGCGTCGCCGAGGCAGACGCTCTTCGTGGCCGCCAGCTGGCCGTCCACGTAGAGCTTGAGCGTTCCCGCGGCCGCGTCGCGGACGCCGACCACGTGGTACCAGCGGTTCGCCTCCGGGGCCGTGGGCGCCAGGGCCCGCGTGCCCACGAAGCTCATCGCGAGCCGGTGGTCCTGACCCGAGTACTGCAGGAAGAACGCGCTGGTGCTGTCGCCGTCCTGGCTCACGATCGTCTGGAAGCCGTCGCCGACCGCGTTGAACTTCACCCACGCCGCCGCGCTGTAGCTGCCCTCGGTGTTCACCAGGGCGGCGCCGGTGTCGGCGAACTGGCCGGAACCGTTGGTGGCCAACGCCGAACCGCTCTTGCCCGCGGTCCAGGACGCGCCGCCGACGAGCGTGGCGTCGTGGTCTCCCACGGTGTCCGCGGCCACCGTGCCCGCGTTTTCGTCGAACGGGTACGCCGCGATGCCGTCGATGCCGGGCGTTCCGGCGGGAACGGACGGACCGGACACCGGGGCACCGGTGGCGCCCTTGATCACCGCGAGGTTCGCCGCGCGGACCGCCGCGAAGTCCATCTTCTTCACCTGCCGGTCGTAGGTGAAGAAGCCGTTGACCTCCTTCTCGACGTCGGTGGTCTGCGTGTAGACACCAGCGGACACCCCGCACCGCTGGGCGACCAGCAGCAGGCGCTGCTGCAGCTCGCCGTAGCGCCGGGTCAGCGTCGCGCTGTCGGGCTCCATTTCGTACGCGAAGCTGCCCGCCGCGTCGAACTCGTGCCCGGCGACCTTGAGCCCGAGGCCGCCGTACTCGCCGTCGACGGCCGCGCGCGTGCCGGTCTGGATCGGGGTTCCCGGGCCGGTGTAGGTGTGGTCGTCGTAGATGTCACCCTTGCCGCTGTCCGGTTCGGACCGGCAGCAGTTGACGCCCGACTCCGCGTTCACCAGCCGCGAGGGATCCCAGGATTTGACCTCGTCGGCGATCCGGCCGACTTCGTAGTCGCCCCAGCCTTCGTTGAACGGCACCCACGTGACGATCGACGGGAAGCTGCGGTGCTGGTCGATCATCCGCTTCATCTCGGACTCGTAGTTGACGCGCGAAGCCGCGGACGGCTCGACGTCGTCCTTCATCGCCGGCATGTCCTGCCAGACCATGAGCCCGAGCTTGTCGGCGTAGTAGTACCAGCGGTCCGGCTCGACCTTGATGTGCTTGCGCACCATGTTGAAGCCGAGCGCCTTCTCCTGCTCCAGGTCGAACTTCAGGGCCGCGTCGGTCGGCGCGGTGTAGATGCCGTCCGGCCAGAAGCCCTGGTCGAGCGGGCCGACCTGCATCACGAACTTGCCGTTGAGCAGCATCCGCTGCTTGCCGTCGGCGGTCTTGCCGACGCCGATCGTGCGCAGCCCGAAGTAGGAGCCGACCTCGTCGCCCGACGGGACGAGCTTGACCCGCAGGTCGTAGAGGAACGGGTCGTCCGGCGACCACAGGTGCGGCCGGTCCACCTTGAGCTGCAACGGCTTGTTCGCGTCGCCGGACACGCGCCCGACCGGGCGGCCGTGGTCGTAGGCGACCGCTTCGACGCGCTGCTTCACCGGCCCGCCGACCACCGCGGTCACCGTCACCGAACCGAGGGCCGGCGTGACGTCGAGGCGGTCGATGCGCGCGGACGCCACCGGTTCCATCCAGACGGTCTGCCAGATGCCGGACGACGGCGTGTAGAAGATGCCGTCACCGGGCTGGCGCTGCTTGCCGATCGGCTGCCCGCCCTGGTCGTTCGGGTCGGCGACACCGACCACGATCTCCTGGGTCTTCGCCGTGGTCAGCGCGTCGGTGACGTCCACGGACCAGGCGTCGTAACCGCCGGTGTGGCGGCCGGCGGTCTTGCCGTTGACGATCACCGTCGCGTCGTAGTCGACGGCCTGGAAGTGCAGCAGCAGCCGCTGCCCGCTCTTGCCGACCTGCCAGGTCTTCGGCACCTCGAAGGTGCGGCGGTACCACATGTTCGTTTCGTGGCGCATGATCCCGGACAGCGCGGACTCGACCGGGTAGGGCACGAGAATGCGCTCTCCCAGCGTCTTCCCGATCGGTGCGGCCTCACCCGGGGTCGCCTTGGCGAATTCCCAGACGCCGTTGAGGTTCTGCCACTTGTCGCGGGTCAGCTGCGGTCTCGGGTAGTCCGGCAGCGCGTTGGTGGGAGAGACGTCGTTCGTCCACGGCGTGGACAGCGGCGGGGTGAGCCGCTGCCACTGCGGTGGGGATCCGGCGTGCGCGGCGGGGACCGCGAGTCCGGTCAGGGCCAGCGCCAGCACGGCGGCCAGTCGGGCGGGGCGGAACATCGTCGAACCTCCTGGTTGGGGACAGGCTCGTGAGTGGTAAGGCGGGTTCTAACCCGCCTTACCACTCACGACCGGGTGCGGGAGCGCGCGAGCAGGCGCTGGATCACCACGACGACGAGCAGGAAGGCTCCGCTCACCACCGTCTGGTAGTTGGAGTCGAGGGTGCCGATCTGGTTGATGACGTTCTGGATCAGCGTGCGCAGCAGCACGCCGACGAGGGTGCCGACGATCGTCCCGGCGCCGCCGGTGAGCAGCGTGCCGCCGATGACGACGACGGAGATCGCGTCGAGTTCGGTGCCGACGCCGATCACCGTGACGCCGGACTGCAGGTACGCGGCGGTGAGGATGCCGGCCACCCCGGCGAGCGCGCCGCTGAGCGTGTAGAGGCTGATCTTGGTGCGGGCGACCGGAAGGCCCATCAGCAACGCCGACTGCTCGGCGCCACCGATGGCGAACACGGACTGCCCGAACCGCGTGCGGCGCAGCAGCAGCCCGCCGAGCGCGAACAGGACCAGCGTCAGGTACACCGGGACGCCGATGCCGAAGATCGTGCCCTGGCCCAGCCAGAGGAACGCCGAGCCGGCGTCCACTTTGTACGTCGTCGCGCCCTCGGACGTCAGCGCCAGCAGGAGTCCCCTGGCGAACAGCAGCGACGCCAGCGTCACGATGAACGGCGCCATCCCGGTGCGCGCGATGAGCAGGCCGTTGACCAGCCCGATCAGGGAACACACCGCCAGCGGCAACAGGATCGCCACGAGGAGGCCGTACTGGGCGCCGTACGCGGCGAGGACGCCGCCGAGCGCGTAGTTCGAACCGACCGACAGGTCGATGCCGCCGGAGATGATCACGAACGTCATGCCGAGCGCGATCACCGCGAGGAACGAGCTCTGCAGCGCGAGGTCGCGCAGGTTGTCGGGGGAACCGAAGCGCGGGAAGGCGAACCACGCGGCGGCGACGCCGAGCACGAGCACGACGGCGGCACCCTGGCGTTGCAGGACTCCGGCGAAGGCCGCGTTGCGGGCCTGGGTCTGGGTCGCGGTCATTTGCTGCTCCGCTCGCGGGCGACGTAGACCGCGACGACGATGATGGCCGCCTGGACCATCTGCGCGGTCGAGTCCGGCAGGTTGTGCTTGATGAGGGTGGCGTGCACGAGCTGCATGAGCAGCGCGCCGAACACGGTGCCGAGGACGCGGACCCGGCCGCCGGTCAGCGGCGTGCCGCCGACGACGACCGCGGTGATCGCGGACAGCTCCATCAGCAGGCCGAGGTCGTTGGGGTCGCTGGCGCCCAGCCTCGACGTCGCCAGCACGCCGGCCACCGCGGCCAGTGCCCCGGAAATCACGTAGACGCTGACGAGCACGCGTTTCACCGGGAGCCCGGCCAGGGTGCTCGCGGCGCGGTTGCCGCCGATCGCGACCAGGTGCCGCCCGAACGTCGTGCGCTGCACGACCAGCCCGGCCAGCACCGCGAGGACGCCGGCGACGATCACCATGATCGGGACGCCGAGGACGTCACCCGTGCCCAGCTCCAGGAAGTCCTGGTTGTGCAGCTGGACCAGCTGGCCGTGAGCGATCACCAGCGCGAGTCCCCGCCCGCCGACGAGCAGCGCGAGGGTCGCGATGATCGGCTGGATGCCCAGGTGGGCCACCAGGTAGCCGCTGAACAGGCCGGACACGATCCCGGCGATGACCGCCACGATGATCGCCATCAGCGGGCCCGCGCCCAGGTAGAGCGGGATGAGCGCGGCGGCGATCGACATCACCGAGCCGACCGACAGGTCGATGCCCTCGGTGCCGATCACCAGCGCCATGCCGAGTGCGACGATGCAGACCGGCGCCGCCTGCACCAGCTGGGTGCGGAAGTTGGCCGCGGACAGGAAGTTGGCGGTGAACACGACGTTGAACAGCAGCAGCACCACGACGGCCAGGTAGACGCCGTAGTTCTGCAGCCACGCGGTGACCTTCGCGCGCTCAAGCGTGGCGGTCGACATCGTTGTCACCCTCCGCTGCGATGGCCGTCAGGACGTTCTCCTCGGTGATGCGGTCGCCGGTCAGCTCGCCGACGACCGAGCCGTCGCGGAGGACGACGACCCGGTCTGACCCATCGATCAGTTCCTCCAGTTCGGACGAGATGAGCAGCACGCCGAGCCCTTCCTGCGCGAGTTCGTCGATCAGGGCCTGCACTTCGGCCTTCGCGCCGACGTCGATGCCGCGGGTCGGCTCGTCGAGCAGCAGGATCTTCGGGCCGGTGGCGAGCCAGCGGGCGAGCAGCACCTTCTGCTGGTTGCCGCCGGACAGCTCCGACACCTTCTGCTCCGGGCTCGCGGCCTTGATCCGCAGCCGCTCCATGAAGACCTTGACGACCCGGTCCTGTCTGGCCCGGCTGACCAGGCCGAACGGCGAGAGCGCCGGCAGGGCGGCCAGCACGATGTTCTCGCGGACCGACAGGTGGGGGATGATGCCGTCGGTCTTGCGGTCCTCGGCCAGCAGCGCGATCCCGGCCCGCACGGCCTGGGCGATCTTGCCCTTGCGCAGCGGTTTCCCGGCCAGCAGCACGCTTCCGCCGTCCAGGGGGAACGCCCCGACGATGGCCCGGGCCGTTTCGCTGCGGCCCGAGCCGAGCAGCCCGGCCAGGCCGACGACCTCGCCGGGCCGGATGCTCACCGAGACGTCGTGCAGCTTCCGCAGGCCGCTCAGGTTCTCCGCCTCGAGCAGCGGCTCACGCTCGACGTCGTGCTCCTCGCCGAACGCCGTGACACCCTCCTCGCGGATCTGCTTGATCTCCCGGCCGAGCATCTTGGACACGAGCTCGATCCGGGGCAGCGCCTTCAGCGGTCCACTGTGGACGACCCGGCCGTCGCGCAGCACGGTGACGCTGTCGCACACCCGGTACAGCTCGTCCATCCGGTGGCTGACGTAGACGATCGCGATGCCTTCGGCGTGCAGCCGGTTCAGCACCTCGAAGAGCGTCTCGACCTCGCGCGGCTCCAGCGACGACGTCGGTTCGTCCATGATGACGACCTTCGCGTCGGTCGAGACCGCGCGGGCGAGCGCGACCATCTGCTGCGCGCCGACACCCAAGGTGTGCAGCGGCCGCTTGACGTCGTCCTCGATGCCGTAGCCCTTGAGCAGCTCGCGGGCGTCGGCGTACATCTTCGACCAGTCGACGAGACCGGCCTTGGTGCGCGGCTCGCGGCCGAGGAAGACGTTGCCGGCGATGCTCATCAGCGGGACGAGGTTGACCTCCTGGTAGATCGTGGAGATCCCGGCGCGCTGCGCGTCGATCGGCCGCTTGAACGTCACCGGCTCGCCGAGGTGGCGGACCTCGCCCTCGTCGGGCTGGTAGACGCCGGTGAGCACCTTGATCAGCGTGGACTTGCCGGCGCCGTTCTCGCCGACCAGCGCGTGCACCTCGCCCGGCGCCAGCGCGAAGCTGACGTCGTCGAGCGCGAGGGTGCCGGGGAACCGCTTGGTCACCCCGGCCACCTCGAGCACCGGTGCGGTCGTCATGGCGACGTCCTCTTCGGTGGCTGCCGTCATCAGTACGCGTTCCCGACCTTCTGGGCCGCGTTGGACTCGTCGTACTGGTCGTCGGTGATCACGATGCTCGCCGGGATGGCTTCGCCGTTCTCGAACTTCTGCAGCGTCTGGAAGGCCAGCGGGCCGAAGCGCGGGTTCGACTCGACGACGGCGTTGTAGCTGCCGTCGGCGATCAGCTGCACGGCGTTGCGGGTGCCGTCGATCGAGACGACCTTGACGTCCTTGCCCGGCGTCTTGCCCGCCGTCTTCAGTGCGTTGACCGCGCCGACACCCATTTCGTCGTTCTCGGCGTAGACCGCGGTGACGTCGGGGTGGCTCTGGATCAGCTGCTCCATCACGGACTGGCCCTTGGAGCGGTCGAACTCGCCGGTCTGCTCGGCGACCACGGACAGGCCGGGTGTCTTGGCGAGCTCGTCCTTGAAGCCCTGGGTGCGGTCGGTGGTCACGTTGTTGCCGGACGAGCCGAGCAGGATCACCACCTTGCCGGTGCCGCCGGTCGCCTTCGCCATCGCCTGCGCGGCGCGCTTGCCCTGCTCGACGAAGTTGGAGCCGATGAACGTCAGGTAGTCGGTGCACGGCTGCGACGTCACCTTGCGGTCGATGGTGACGACCGGGACCTTCTTGGCCTTCGCCGCGTCGAGCGCGGGCTGGAGGCCGTCGGAGTTGAGCGGGGCGACGACCAGCAGCTGGGCGCCGCGGTCGAGCATCGACTTGATGTCGCTGATCTGCCGGTTCAGATCGCTCTGGGCGTTGGTGACGAGCAGCTTGTCCTGCGCGATGCCGAGCTTGGCGGCTTCGTCGCGAATGGACTGCGTCTCGGCGATCCGGAAGGGGTTGGCCTCCTTTTCGGACTGGGAGAAACCCACCACCGCGGTCTTGAGGTCGACCTTGGGGTAACCGGTTTTTTCGAGCGTGCAGCCGTCGGCGGACGGCGCGGCCGACTGGGCGCTGGCGGCCGGCCCGCCGCCGCTCGACGGCGCCGCGGGGGTTTCTTCCCTGCTCGTGCAGGAGGTGAGGGTCAGCGCGGCGGCGGCCACGGTGACCAGTACCAGTCGGGGACGGGAGGACAAGAGCACGGCGACTCCTCGGGCAGCGTCGTTGGTGGCCCGCTCGCCGGGGTGATCGGGGTCACCGCGGGAGCCTTGAGGTACTTTTTACATCGTTGGAACAACGTTGTAAACCGGCAGCGGCTCGCTACACTTCGTGCTCACTCTCTGAAGGGACCCGCCCGTGACCGTGACGCTCAAGGACGTCGCCACGCTCGCCGGAGTGTCGGTGAAGACGGTGTCGAACGTCGTGAACGGCTACGCCTTCGTCAAGCCGGAGAACCGGCGGCGCGTCGAGGAAGCCCTGGCGGCGACCGGGTACCGGCCGAACGTCGGGGCCCGCAACCTCCGCCGCGGCCGCACCGGCTTCCTGGCGCTGATGGTGCCGGAGCTGTCGATCCCGTACTTCGGCGAGCTGGCCGGCCTGGTGATCACGGCGGCCCAGAAGCGCGGCTGGAGCGTCCTGATCGAACAGACGCAGGGCACGCGGCCACGGGAGCGGGAGACGCTGTCGTCGCTCGGGCCGCACCTGGTCGACGGGGCCCTGGTGCACCCGGAAGCCCTGGAGGCGGCGGACTTCCCGGCCGACCCGGGCGGGATCCCGCTGGTCATGCTGGGCGAGCACGCGGTGGACGTGCCGATCGACCACGTGGCGATCGACAACGTCCTGGCGGCGCGCACGGCGGTGTCCCACCTGGCCTCCCTGGGGCGCACGCGGATCGCCGCGATCGGGCGGAATCCGGCGCGCGGGACGTCGTCACAGCGGCTGGCGGGGTACCGGTCGGCACTGGCGGAGGCCGGATTGTCCTATTCGGACGCTTTGGTGGCGCCCGCGGAGAAGTGGCACCGGTCGGTCGGGGCGGCGGCGATGAAGGCGTTGCTGGCCCTGCCGTCGCCGCCGGACGCGGTGTTCTGCTTCAACGACCTGCTGGCCATCGGCGCGTTGCGCGCGGTGGCGGAGCTGGGGCTGCGGGTGCCGGAGGACGTGGCGATCGTCGGGTTCGACAACAACGAAGAGAGCGCATTCTCCCTCCCGTCGCTGACGACGATCGCCCCGGACAAAACGGCACTGGCCGAGGCGGCGGTGGACCTGGTGCACCGCCGCATCACGGGCGACACGACATCGCCGCCCCAGGACATCCAGACCCCGTTCGCGTTGGAGATCCGCGAAAGCACCCGCGGCCGCTGATCCCGCGTACCCGGCTGGGTACGGGCTAGCGGGAGGGCCATTGCCAGGAGGGGCGGTCGAGGCGGCCTTGGCCGGCCACCTTTGTCTCGCCGTACTCCTTCTCCAGCTCCGCCGTGCCCACGTCGGCGATCTCCGCGAGGGCGCGGATCAGGGGCTGGGCGTGGGAGACGACCACCAGCTGGGTTTCCTTGGCCGCGGTCGCGATCAGGGTCGCCAGGGCCGGCAGGAGGTCCGGGTGGAGGCTCGTCTCCGGCTCGTTCAGCACCAGCAGCTCCGGCGGGCGCGGGGTCAGCAGGGCCGCCACCCACAGCAGGTACCGCAGCGTCCCGTCCGACAGCTCCGCCGCCGACAGCGGGCGCAGCAGGCCGTGCTGGCGGAACTCGACCGACAGCAGGCCGTCCTCGGAGCGCCGTACCTCCACGGTCGAGCCGGGGAACGCCGCGTCGACCACTTCCGCGAGTTCCGCGGCCCGGCCCACCTCGATGATCGTCTGCAGGGCCGCCGCCAGGTCGGCGCCGTCATGGGACAGCACCGGTGTGCGGGTGCCGATGCGGGACTGGCGGGCCGGGGCGTCGGCGTCGGTGCGGAAGTGGTCGTAGAACCGCCACGACCGGATGCGCTCGCGCAGCACCAGCAGCTCCGGGCAGGCCCGTGGATCTGCGAACTCGCTCAGCATGCTGTCGGTCAGCCGGATCTTGAACCGCTCGTCGCCCCAGGCCCCGGACGCGACGCGCGTGCGCACGGACGGGCCCGCCCGGTCGGCCAGCAGCGCCGTCGGCCGCAGGACCGGCCCCGACCACACCGCTTCCCGCTTGAACTCCGGGTCGAGGTTGAACAGCGTTGCGCCCGGCACCGGCAGCCCCAGGTCGAGCGCGTAGCCGAACTCGTCGCCCGCGAAGCCGAGCCGCAGCCCGACGGCCTTCGTGTGCACCTTGCCCTGAACCCGTGTGGTGCCCCGGCGCACGCCGTTCTCCGGGCCGGCCCACAGCGTCGAGGGCAGGCCGCCCTCCCGCGCCAGCGCCGCCACGGCGCCGTTGCGTGACGCGTCCGCCAGCAGGCGCAGCGCCCGGTACAGGCTCGACTTGCCGCTTCCGTTCGGCCCGGTGACGACGGTCAGCCCGGACAGCGGCAGCACCAGGTCGCGCAGCGACCGGTAGTTCTCGACGGCCAGCGTGGTGAGCATGCCCCGCAACCTAGTCCGCCCCGGATTCGCCCGGTGTTGGGCGGTTCGTTGACACCGCCAGGTCTCGCCGAGCAGGCAGGTGCTCGCGACGGCGTCCACGAGCAGAACCGGCTCTGACGTGCGCCGAAGGGCATGACCCGTGATCAGGAGGGCATCACTCGTGATCGAGGGGGCATCAGCCCGATGCCCCCTCGATCACGCGTGATGCCCCTTCAAGCACGCGTGAAGCCCATCACCGCACGGGCATCGTCACTTCGTAGACGCGGGTCGCGGCCTTGCGGGCGCCGGTGAAGCCGTTGGCCCACAGGGATTCCACCTGCGACGCCTCCTGCGCGTCCGGGTTCGCGTTGGTGCAGGACGGGCCGGGGCCGCCGCCCGACATCAGCTCCGAGCACGGGCCTTCGTAGTGGTCCGGCAGGCCCAGCGCGTGGCCGGTTTCGTGGGCCGCGATGCGGGTCTGGTTGTACTCCTGGGCCTGGGTGTAGTCGATGAAGATCGTGCCGCTGCCGTGGCCGTCGGTCTGGGCGTACGAACCCTGCGGGTCGTTGCCCTCGGTGTAGTGCAGCGACGCGCCCGACGAGCTTTCCTGGAGCTTGACGTTCGACACCGCCGCGTTCCAGTTGGCCGCGCCCGCGTTGATCACGTCGCGGAAGCTCGGGGCGTCCGAGGTGTCGTAGTAGACGATCGTGGCCGCTTCCGGGGCCGCGAAGGCCGGGCCGGCCGTCAGCGGGGTCACGATCATCGCCAGGGCGGCGGCACCGGGCAGCAGGTACTTCCTGGACATCGGGACGACTCCTTGCCGTGGGGAATTTACCGGGTCTGCGCGCGCTGGGTGTCGAACTTACGGAATCGCCCGGCGTTTGTGACCCGACTTTCGTACCGGCTTGGGGCCGTTCGGCTCAGCCGACCGGATCGGCCAGCGGGATCTCGCCCTCGCCGAGCCAGGAACCGCGCCACGCCAGATCGGCTCTGGTCAGCGGTTTTCCGCAGCTGTCGCACTTCGCGCCCGGCCGGGTGGGCTGCCCGCAGCGGGTGTGGATCAGCGTTGTCGGCCCGGCGTCCGAGGAAGTGTGGGCGTGCCCCCAGGTGCCGAGGGCGTGCAGTACCGGCAGTGCGTCCGAGCCCGCCTGCGTCAGGCGGTACTCGTGGCGGGTGCGGCCGCCGTCGCGGTAGGGGAGCTTGGTCAGCAGGCCGCGGTCGACGAGCTTGGCCAGCCGGGTCGTCAGCACGTTGTCGGCGATGCCGAGCTGGCTGCGGAAGTCCTCGAAGCGGGTGGTGCCCGCGGTGGCGTTGCGCAGGATCAGCAGCGTCCACGGCTCGCCGAGGACGTCGGCGGCGCGGGCGATCGGGCAGGCGGCGTCCGCCCAGGTGATGCGACGGCTCATCGTGTGATCCCTTCGACCTGACTTGCTTGGAGCAAGTTTACGCCGTACTGTCGTCCGCAGCTAGCTTGCAACGAGCAAGCCAGGTGCGAGAGGAGTTCGTCATGGACATCACGGGTGCGGTGGCGCTGGTCACCGGAGCGAACCGCGGACTCGGCCGCCGGTTCGCCGCGGAACTGCTGGCGCGCGGTGCAGCCAAGGTGTACGCCGCCGCGCGGAACCCCGAGTCGATCGACCTGCCGGGCGTGGTCCCGCTGCGCCTCGACGTGACCGACCCCGAATCGATCCGGGAAGCCGTCGCGGTGGCGGGGGACGTCACGCTGCTGGTGAACAACGCCGGGTCGTCGACCGGGGCCTCGCTGCTCGGCGGGTCCATCGAGGACATCCGGCTGGAGATGGACACGCACTACTTCGGCACGCTGGCCGTGACGCGTGCGTTCGCGCCGGTCCTCGAGCGCAACGGCGGCGGCGCGGTGCTCAACGTCCTGTCGGTGCTTTCCTGGTTCACCGCGCCGCGGGTCGCGGCGTACTCCGCGGCGAAGGCGGCGGCCTGGTCGCTGACCAACGCGCTGCGCCTGGAACTGGCGCCGCAGAAGACGCAGGTGACCGCGCTGCACGTGGGGTACATGGACACCGACATGGCCAAGGACGTCGACGGCCCGAAGGTCGACCCGGCGGTGGTGGCCGGATTGGCGCTCGACGGCGTCGAGGCGGGCCGGTTCGAGGTGCTCGCCGACGACGTCAGCCGGACCGTGCGGGCCGGGCTCGCCGGCGACCTCGCCGGGCTGTACCCCGCTCTGGTTTCCTGAAGGCGTTTTCGCCGACCCCGGAATACCGGGGTGACTGCCGCGGGCGTATGAATAGGCGGGTGGCGGAACGCGTCGAAGCGGGAATGGGCCGGACGAGAAACCGCTGGGGCGAAGGCGAACGGTTGCGCGGCGAAATACTGGCCGCCGCCGGCCGGTTGCTCGCCGAGCTCGGCGGCGAGGACGGGTTGACGATCCGCGGCGTCGCCCGCGCCGTCGGCATCGCACCGGCGAGCATCTACCAGCATTTCTCCGATCGTGCGGAATTGGTGCGCGGGCTGCTCGACCACGAATACTCGCGGCTGGCCGAATCGATGCGCACGGCCGAGGAGTCGCAAGCGGAAACCGACGTGGTGGGCCGGATCCGGGCCCAGATCCACGCCTACTGCGCCTTCGCGATGCAGAATCCGGGGCACTACCGGCTGATGCTCGCGAACGGCGCGTCCGATGTGGAGCCCGGCACCCGCCCCGAAGGGCCGCTCCTGGACGTGATCGACCGGCTCACCGCGGGGTTCGAGCGGTGCGTCGAGGCGGGCCACGAGCTGCGCGTGACGCCGGGCCGCGCGGCGGCGGTGGTGTTCGTCGGCGCGCACGGGCGGGTGGCGTTGTTCCACAGCGCGTTGAACCGGACCGGCGCCGAGCTGGTGGAGCCGTTCGTGGACGAGCTCGTGTCACTCGTGTTCGCCTGATCGGACCTGTGGCGGGATCGCCGGGAGATGCTTAGCATGGCTATGTAAATGTCCGGCAGCTCCGGGAGGTGTCCGGTGGACGGCGTCCCCGCGTTTCCGATGACCCGGCGGTGTCCCTTCGATCCGCCCGCCGAACTCGGCGAGTTGCCCCCGGTGTCCCGGGTGCGGCTGTGGAACGGCAGCACGCCGTGGCTGGTGACGCGCTACGGCGACGTCCGCGCGGTCCTGCGTGACTCCCGGGTCAGCGCCGACTCCGACCACCCGGGCTACCCGCACCAGAGCGCGGCTTCGGCGGCCCGCCGTCACCGCGCGAAGTCGTTCATCACCATGGACGGCGCCGAACACGCCGCCCAGCGCAAGCTGCTGACCGGCGACTTCCTGGTCAAGAAGATGGAGGCGCTGCGCCCGGCGATCCAGCGCATCGTCGACGACCTGGTCGACGGCCTGCTGGCCGGCCCGAAGCCGGCCGACCTGGTGCCGGCGTTCGCGTTGCCGGTGCCGTCGCTGGTGATCTGCGAGCTGCTCGGCGTGCCGTACGAAGACCGCGTGCTGTTCCAGGACATCACGAAGGTGATGGTGTCCCGGACGGCGACGCCGGCGGAGGCGGTGCAGGCCACCGAAGAGCTGCTGGCCTACCTCGGCGGGCTGGTCGAGCGCAAGGTGGCCGCCCCAGGCGACGACGTGCTGAGCAAGCTCGCGGTGACCCAGTACGCGACCGGCGAGATGACCGCCGAAGAGGTGGCTTCGATGGGCCAGCTGCTGCTGGTGGCCGGCCACGAAACGACGGCGAACATGATCGCCCTCGGCACGGCGGCGTTGCTGGCGCACCCGGACCAGCTGGAGCTGGTGCGCACCGGCGACGCGGACCTGCTGCGCCGCGCGGTCGAAGAGCTGCTGCGCTACCTCAACATCACGCACACGGGCCGCCGCCGCGTGGCCACGGCGGACATCGAGCTCGGCGGCGAGGTCATCCGCGCGGGCGACGGCATCATCGCGGCGGGCGACGCGGCCAACCGAGACGCGGCGGCGTTCGAGGACCCCGGCCGCCTCGACGTCACCCGCGAGGCCCGCCACCACGTGGCGTTCGGGTACGGCGTGCACCAGTGCCTCGGCCAGACGCTGGCCCGGGTGGAGCTGCAGGTGGCGTACGGGACGCTGTACCGCCGGATCCCGGGGCTGCGGCTCGCGGTGCCGCTGGAAGAGCTGGCGTTCAAGGACGACATGCTGGTGTACGGCGTGCACAGCCTGCCGGTCACGTGGTGACGGCGGCCTCCCCGAACACCATGCGGTGGCCGCGCGCGGTGTCCAGGTACTCGCGGACCCGGCGGATCAGGCCGTCGCGGAGTTCGAAGACGAAGCAGTAGTCGTTGGCGTAGTGGTTGCCGTTGGCCAGGGTGGCCGTCATGGTCTCCTCCACGACCACCCGATCGCCGTCCGCGTGGAAGCCGGTGAACGTCACCGTGACGTCGCTGACGAAGAACTTCGTGAAGTCCTCGGCGAGGAACTGCACGATGGCGGTCCGCCCGACCAGGTGCGCGGGACCGCCCAAGGCGACCGCGGTGGCGTTCCCCGGCGGCGCCAGCCATTCGGCGTCCTCGGTGAACACGGCGGCGATCCGGTCCGCTTCGTGGCTGGCGAAGGCTTTCCAGGCGTTCTCGACGATCTCGCGGCTCGACATGATCGCGACCCTAACCGCGCGTGGCCTTCGGGGGCTGGCGGATTCGCGACGTCATCCCAGTGCGGCCAGGTTCTCCGCCAGCCACCCGGAGACGAACCGCTCGCGGTCGGCGTTCGTGTCCTTCCGCGGCACCATCTCCGCCAGCATGATCAAGCCCAGGTACACCCGGTACAACGTCAGCCGGCGGCGGGCCGGTGCGTCGAAGCCGGCGGTGCCGTAGCCCGCCAGCAGGGGTGCGTCCGGCTCGTGGAACAGCGTCAGCGAAACGAACTCCGCCACCGGGTCGCCCCAGAACGCGCGCTCGGCGTCGATGATCCCCGACACCCGGCCGTCCTGGAGCAGGATGTTGCCCGGCCACAGGTCGAAGTGGACCAGGACCGGCGTGGTGACCAGTTCCAGCAAGGGCTCGTGGCGGCGCACCAGGTGCGCGATCTCCGCCGCCGGGCGCGGCAGCCGCACGCGGTAGCGGACGGCGTCGGCCAGGATCGCGTCGATCATCGCCGTGAACGCCGAAGGCCACGTCGGGTGCAAGGGGTCCTGGAGGTAGCCGAACCCGTCGCCGGTCGTCTCGTGCAGGCCCGCCACGATCGCGCCGAGCTCCCTGCGCAGGTGCGGGCCGGTGCCGGGCGTCCGGTTCCACGGCTCGCCCGGCACCTCCGTCATCAGCAGGAACCCCGGTCCGGCGCCCACCACCGCCGGCAGCGGCCCGGAAGCCAGGCGGTAGTACTCCGCCTCCGTCGCCAGCAGGTCGTGCTCGTAGGCCAGGCCGGGCGCGGACGGCGCGATCTTGAGCACCAGCCGCCGCCCGTCCGTCAACGTCACCCGGACCGCCCGGTTGTACGTTCCGCCGCCGAGGTCCTCGGTCGTCACCACCGAAGCCGGGTCGATGCCCGAGGCCGTCAGCTCCCCGTCCACCCCGCCGAGTCTGCCAGCTTTTCCGCCGCGTCGGCCAGGTCATCGGAGGTCGGGGCGTCGTCCTGGGTCAGGCTGCGCCGCCAGTACCCGGTGAACTCGATGGCGTTCTTGGGCAGACCGCGTTCGACGAGGTGGCGGCGCAGCGCGCGGACCGTCGACGCCTCTCCGGCCAGCCACGCCGCTTCCGGGAGGGCCATCCCGCGCACGGCCTCCAGCAGCCGGCTGCCGTGCTCGGCGCCGTCGCGGTGCAGCCACCGGACGCCGGGCAGCGGCTGCTCCTCCGCCGCGTCCGCGACCTCGAGGAACACCACCGCATTGTCCACTTCGGACAGGATGGAGGCGATGGCGGGGATCGCCGTCTCGTCGCCCGCGCACAGCAGGGTGTCCGCTGTGGACAGTGGGCGGCGGTAGGCCGGGTCCGGGCCGTACCGGCCGAGGACGTCCCCGGCCGCCGCCCGGGCGGCCCAGGCGGTGGCCGGTCCCGCCGCACCGGCGTGCAGCACGAAGTCCACGTCGATCGTGTCGCCGTCCCGCGAACGCACGGTGTAGCTGCGCATCACCGGGCGCTCGTCCGCCGGGATCGCGAGGTACGCCTGGTACCAGCGCATCACGTCGTCGTCGGCCGACGGCAGCCGCACCGGGCGGCCCGGCGGCGGGAACAACAGCTTGAGCTGCTGGTCCGGCCACGGCTCCAGCTCGGCCAGGCCGTCCCCGGTGAAGGTGACGCGCACCATCCGCGGCGTCACCCGGCGCACCGCCGTCACTTCGAGCAGACCGGTCGGTTTCACGGCTTCTCCAGGTATTCGCGCAGGTGGCGGGCGGTGAGGGTGGCGGCGTCGGCGACGAGCGCGGCCGGCGTGCCTTCGAAGACGACCCGGCCGCCGTCGTGGCCCGCGCCGGGGCCGAGGTCGATCAGCCAGTCGGCGTGGGCCATCACGGCCTGGTGGTGCTCGATCACGATCACCGTGTTGCCCGCGTCGACGATCCGGTCCAGCAACGCCAGGAGCTGGTCGACGTCGGCCAGGTGCAACCCCGTCGTCGGCTCGTCGAGGATGTACGTCGAGCCCCGCTCGGCCATCCGGATCGCCAGCTTGAGCCGCTGCCGCTCGCCGCCGGACAGCGTCGTCAGCGGCTGCCCGAGCGTCAGGTAGCCGAGGCCGACGTCGGCGAGGCGGTCGAGGACCGTCCGCGCGGTGCCGCCCGCGAAGAACTCCCGCGCCTCGGCGACGGACATCGCCAGGACTTCGCCGATGTTCTTGCCGCGCAGCTCGTAGGTCAGCACCTTCGGCGTGAACCGGCGGCCCTCGCACTCCTCGCAGACCGACGCGACCCCGGCCATCATCGCCAGGTCGGTGTAGATCACGCCGAGGCCCTTGCACTTCGGGCAGGCACCTTCGGAGTTGGCGCTGAACAGGCTCGCCTTGACCCCGTTGGCCTTGGCGAAGGCCGCGCGGATCGGGTCGAGCAGTCCCGTGTAGGTCGCCGGGTTGGACCGCCGGGACCCGCGGATCGCCGACTGGTCGACCACGACGACGTCGTCGCGGCGGGCCAGCGAGCCGTGGATCAGCGACGACTTCCCGGACCCGGCCACCCCGGTGACCACGGTCAGCACGCCGAGCGGGACGTCGACGCTGACGTCCTTCAGGTTGTGCAGGCGGGCGCCGGTGATCCGGATGTGCCCGGTCGGCGTGCGCACCTTTTCCCGGAGGGTGACCCGGTGGTCGAGGTGGCGGCCGGTGAGCGTGCCGGACGCGCGCAGGCCGTCGATGCTGCCGGTGTAGCAGAGCCGCCCGCCGTCGGCGCCCGCGCCGGGGCCGAGGTCGACGACGTGGTCGGCGATCCGGATCGTCTCCGGCTTGTGCTCGACGACCAGGATCGTGTTCCCCTTGTCCCGCAGGCACAGCAGCAGGTTGTTCATCCGCTCGATGTCGTGCGGGTGCAGCCCGACGGTCGGTTCGTCGAAGACGTAGGTGACGTCGGTGAGACTGGACCCGAGGTGCCGCACCATCTTCACACGCTGGGCCTCGCCGCCCGAGAGCGTCGCGGATTCGCGGTCGAGCGACAGGTACCCGAGGCCGATCTCGACGAGCGAGTCCAGGGTGTCGCGCAGGTTGCCCAGCAGCGGCCGGATCGACGGCGCGTCCAGGTTCCGCACGAACTCGGCGAGGTCGCTGATCTGCATCGCGGCGCAGTCGGCGATGTTCCGGCCGTCGATCTTCGCCGACAGTGCCGCCTGGTTGAGCCGGGCGCCACCGCACTCGCCACAGGTCTTGAACGTGGCGGCCTTCTCGATGAACGCGCGCAGCTTCGGCTGCAGCGATTCGACGTCCTTGTGCAGGTAGAGCCGCCGGACCTTCACCGCGAGCCCCTCGTAGGTGACGTTGGTCTTGCCGACCTTCACCTTGCAGGAGTCCTTGTGCAGCAGGGCGTCGAGCTGCTCCGGCGTGAAGTCGCGGATCTTCGCGTCCGGGTCGTAGAAGCCGGAGGAGAGGTAGGTCTGCACGTACCAGGTGTCCGGCGTGAAGCCCGGCACCTGGATCGCGCCCTCGTGCAGGGAAAGGTCGAAGTCGAGCAGGGCGGTCACGTCGAGGTCGGAGACCCGGCCGAGGCCCTCGCAGGCCGGGCACATGCCCTCGGGCAGGTTGAAGCTGAACGCGCCGGACGTGCCGACATGGGGCTCGCCGAGTCGCGAGAAGGCGATCCGCAGCATCGCGTAGGCGTCGGTCGCGGTGCCGACCGTCGAGCGCGAGTTGGCGCCCATCCGTTCCTGGTCGACGACGATGGCCGCGCTGAGGTTTTCCAGCAGGTCGACGTCCGGGCGCGCCAGGCTCGGCATGAACGACTGGAGGAAGGCGCTGTAGGTCTCGTTGATCATCCGCTGCGATTCGGCCGCGATGGTGCCGAAGACCAGGGACGACTTGCCGGAGCCGGAGACGCCGGTGAACACCGTGAGCCGTCGCTTCGGGATGTCCAGGTCGATGCCGGTCAGGTTGTTCTCCCGGGCGCCACGGACCTGGATCACGTCGTGGGTGTCGGCGGCCCGCCTGGGTGAGGTCATACCGTCCTTCTTGATAGTTTAGGCTGTAAAGTGATTCACCAGCGTACATTACTTTAGGGTGTAAGGAGTCGGCAAGGTGGTCGTCTTCGCGGGTCAGGGCGACGCCCGCCGGTCCATGGAGCTGCTGTGGGGGCCGCGGGTGGGGGCCCCGCGCACGGGCCCGGGACCCAAGCCGGGCCTGTCCGTCGAGGCGATCGTCGCGGCGGCGATCGAGATCGCGGACGCCGAGGGCATGGCGGCGCTGTCGATGCGGTCGGTGGGCGAGCGCCTCGGCCGGACGGCGATGGCGCTCTACACGTACGTGCCGGGCAAGACCGAGCTCGTCGACCTGATGTACGACCGCACGCTGGGGGAGCTGCCGTCGGCCTACCCGGACTCCGGCGGCTGGCGTGTTTCTGCGTTGGCACTGGCCGACGCCCTGTGGGACCTGCACCTGCGCCACCCCTGGCTGCTGCAGGTGTCACCGGCACGGCCGGTGCTCGGCCCGGGGGAGTTCCACGTGCAGGAGACGCTGCTGTCGGTGCTGGCCACGACGGGGTTGCCGCTGACGCGGGTGCGCTGGGTGGTGTCGGCGTTGTTCAACATCGTGCGCGGATCGGTCCAGGCGGCGGCCGAGTCCCGGCAGGCCGCGACCGAGACGGGACAGTCCGAAGAGGACTGGTGGTCGGCGCGCTCGGTGCTGCTGGGCGAGCTGGTCCCGGACCTTCCGTCCCGGTTCCCGACGGTGGCTCGGCTCGGCGAGGAGGGCACGTTCGAAGCGACCGGCGAGGCTTACCTGGAGCGCGAGGCCCGGCTGTCGTTCGAGGCGGGCCTGGAGCTGCTGCTCGACGGCGTCGACGCGGCGATCGTCAAGGCTTCCGGGCCTCGATGAGGAACCTCGTCGTATGGGCCACGAACGGGCCGTCACGCTCGATCAGCTCGTGCAGTTCCTTCAGCTTGTCCCGATACCCCTCGACCGTGAACCCCGGCACCATCCAGATCACCTTGCGCAGGAACCAGACCACCGCGCCGATGTCGGAGAACTCCGTGCGCAGCGACTCCGAGCGCAGGTCGACCACCTCCAGGCCGGCCGCTTCGGCTTCCCGCACCGCCCGGTCCGGGTGGCGGCTGTTGCGCGCCTCCTCCGGTTGCGGGCCGAGGAAGAACTCGACCAGCTCGAACACGCTCGCCGGGCCGACCTGCTGGGAGAAGTAGCTGCCGCCGGGGCGCAGGACGCGGGCGATCCCGTGCCAGTCGGTCGTCACCGGGTGGCGGCTGGACACGAGGTCGAACACGCCGTCGCCGAACGGGAGGGCCTCGGTGGCCACGACGACGACCCCGCGCGGGCGGAGGCGGGCCGACGCGCGGGCCACGTTCGGTGGCCACGACTCGGTCGCGGCCGTCAAAAGGGGCAGCGCCGGGCAGCCGTCGAGGACTTCGCCGCCGCCCGTTTCCACGTCGAGGGCGGCTTCGACCTGGGCGAGCCGTGCGCCCAGCAGCCGCTGGTAACCCCAGGACGGACGCTCCTCGGTCGCGCGCCCGTCGAGCCAGGAGAAGTCCCAGCCGTCGACGGGCTCCGCCGCCGCCTCGGCGACCAGCTCGTCGAACCGCGATCTCCGGACCGGCGGCGGAGGCACCGGCTTGGTGAGGGTGACCGAGGCCAGGTCCACCACCACCGGACCGCGCCGGGTTTCCACCGTGCACGTGGTTTCGTCGCGGGCCACCAGGTTCCCGAGCGCGTCGGTGAACCCGCCCCCGATCCGGTAGCGGACGACCACCCGGGTGCCCAGCGGCAGCTCCCGCAGCAGCTTCACAGGCGCGCGCTCAGCTCGTCGTCCGACGGCTCGACCAGGAACGATCCGTCCGCCCAGACGATGGTCGGGATCCGGCGGGCGCCGTCCTGCAGCTCGCGGACCCGCTGCTCGGCGGCCGCGTCCGCTTCGACGTCCACATAGGAGTACTCGACGCCTTCGCGGTCGAGCAGTGCGCGGCTGCGCTTCACGTCCGGGCACCAGCTCGCGCCGTAGACCGTCAGCTTCACGAAACTACCTCCGTAACCGGGGTTTCCACCGGGGCGTGCCCCAACTCTGCCAGCCAGCCGCGGAACACCCGGTGCAGGGCCTCCGCGCCGACGACCTCGTCCGGAACCGCGAACTCGCGCGGGTGCACCACGAACCCGCGCTGCTGCGGGCCGCCCAGCCCGCCGTGCGAGCCCACGTGCGTCTCGAACGGGGACGCCTGGTCCGAATCCGGGTCGTAGCGGCTGTTGATCATCACGTCCGCGCAGTGCGGGAACGTGTCCACCCGGCGGATCAGCTCCGCCGCGTGCTCGCCGTACGGCAGCAGCGGGTCCTCGCCGATCACCACGCCGGAAGCGAGCCGGTGCAGGCCGTCGCGGCCCAGCACCACCGGGCCGAACTCGCGGCTGCGCACCAGCAGGAACCCGACGCCGGGGTGGTCCACCAGCGACGGCAGCAGGTCGGGGTGCTCGCGCTCGATCGTCTCCAGCTCGACGCGGCCTTCGTGTTCGGTGAACGACACCATCGCGAGGTGGCCCGACACGACCACCACCACCCCGGGCGCCACGCGGGTCACCGCGCCGGGCGAACCGGACGTCGTGCGCGGCCGGTCTTCGGCGCACTCCGCGTCCTCCACACGGGCGCGCAGCCGCCGCGCGATCAGGCCGCCGCTCTTCGTCGCCTCCGCCAGAGCCGCGTTGATCTGCCAGCTTTCGGCCTGGCGGCGCTTGCCCGCCGACGGTGACGGCGTGCCGCCGCACAGGCGGCCGACGTACGCCTCGATCGTCTCGCCGAACCGCTGCGAGAACGCCTGGCCCTGGGTCTGGCCGTGGTCCGACAGCGCGACGACGTGGTAACTGCGAGGAGCGAGCCGCGAAGCCCGGTGCAGCCGCGCGATCTGCTGGTCGATCGAGCGCAGCACCGACAGCGTGTCGAACCGCTCGATGCCGGAGTGGTGCGCGACCTCGTCGTAGCCGAGGAAGTCCGCGTACACCACCGGCCGCCCGGCGAGCATGTCGCCGAGGATCGCCGACACGACGACGTCCCGCGCGATCACCGTCGTCCCCGGCCTCGCGAGGGGGTACCAGCCGCCGCGCGGGACCCGCGGCACGACCCCGGCGCGGCGCTGGCGCACGGACGCGTTGATCTCGCGGAAGACGTCGGCGAGCGCGACGGCGAACGTGCGCAGCGCGTTGACCGGGTTCGCGAAGTAGGCGTAGTAGCCCGCGCCGAGCCGGTCGCGGTGCCGTCGCAGCAGTTTCTTCGGCACCAGCACCGGGATCGAGCTCATGGTGAGGCTGACGTGGCCGGCGTCGCCGGAGAACAGGTTGCCGCGGCTCGCGCCGTCGCCGGCGAGCAGCCCGCGCCCGTCGGAGTGCCGCCGCTCGATCTCCGCCGCGTCGGCCGGGTGCGCGCACGCCATCACGTGGTCGCGGTCCTTTTCGTACCAGCGGAACCCGAGGATGTCGTGGTTGGAGCCGTGCAGGATGCCGCAGACGCTCGCGCCGGTCTGCGAGCTCCAGTCGGTGTGCCACCGGGTCAGCGCGTGGCTGCCCTCGGCGAGCCACGCGGCGAACGTCGGCATGTCGCCGTCGCGGACCGCGCGGCGGACGGTGTCGAAACCGAGGCCGTCGATCTGCAGGAACACCACGCCGGGCGGCTGGTCCGCCGCCCCGGCCGCCGGGGCGTGGCGACGGCGGCGGCGCGCGGCGCGGCGGAAGAAGATCTCGTCCTCGTCGATGGCCAGCAGGCTGGAGATGAGCACGCCGACCGCGGCCATGCCGAGCGTGACGAGCACGGCGCTGCGGAAGTCGGCGATCTCCACGCCGGGCACCGTGCGGAACACGGCCAGGGTGCCGGCGCCGATCAGCAGGAACCCGAAGAGGCCGAAGGTGAAGAACGCCAGCGGGTAGGCGATCCGCATGACGAGCGGCCAGCCGACGGCCGCCAGCAGGCCGAGCAGCAGCGCGCACACCGTCGGCTGCCACCAGTGCGTCATCCGGAAGCCGGGTAGGAGCACGTCGAGCAGGCGCAGGGCACCGGTCACGGCGACCCACACCAGCAGCGCGCGGGCGACGGCCCGGCCGCCGCGCAGCAGCCTGCCCTTCGGCGCGGTCGTCGTCACACCCGCTCCTTGGTCCGGCGCCGCCACCGGGCGATCACGTTCGTCAGGACGGTGACCAGCAGGACCAGCACCGTCGCCAGCAGGGTCGCGATCAGCGGCGAGTCGAAGATGCCGCCGCTGACGATGCCGAGCACGGCGTACGCGCACGCCCAGAGCACGCACGCGCCGAGCGCGGCGGGCAGCAGGCGCCGCCACGGGTAGCTCAGCGCGGCCGCCGCGAGCAGCACCGGGATCCGGCCGGCCGGGACGAGCCTGCCGATCACGACGAGCTGCCAGCCGCGCCGGGCGAACTGCTCGCGCGCCTTCTCGAGGCGTTCGGCGGGCTGGCGGCGGCTGATCCAGCGGAACGCGGCTTCGCTGCCCAGCCGCGGGATGCCGAACGTCACGACGTCACCGAGGTAGGCGCCGAGCGTGGCGAGGACGATCACGAGCGGCAGGGACAGGTGGCCGGTCGTCGTCGCGACGGCGGCCGCGGCGCCGACGACCGCGCCGGTGGGCACGATCGGCACGATCGAGCCGAGCAGCACGCCGCCGAACACCGCCGGGTACCCGACGGCGGCCGGGTCCGTCCAGTTCACGCGCGGTCCGTCGGCGCGGGGAGCACGACGTCGGCGCCGGGCTCGGTGAACAGCACTTCGGTCTGGCCTTTCGCTTCGGCGGCGAACACGCGCGGCGGGTCGGCCAGCAGCCGCCGCATCCGCGCGGTGCGCCGGACGCCGGGGAGGGCGAGGGTGCCCCAGTGGACCGGGACGGCCGCGCGGGCTTGGACCAGCGCGGCGGCCTGCGCGGCGCGGGCGGGGTCGAGGTGGCCGGGGCCGAGGTTCGGGCCCCAGCCCCAGACGGGCAGCAGGGCGACGTCGACCGGGCCGAGGTCGCGCATGCCGTCGAAGAGGTCGGTGTCGCCCGCGTTGTAGACCCGCTTGCCGTCGCCCTCGAGGAGGTGCCCGAGGGCGGGGCTCTGCGGCCCGTGGGTCAGGCGCGGGCCCCAGCGGTGCCCGGAGTGGACGGCTTCGGTAGCGGTGACGGTGAGCCCGCCGTCGGTGAACGTCTCCCCAGGCGCGATTTCCTCGACGCGCGTGAAGCCCTTCCTGGTGAGCCAGGAACCGGCGCCGCGCGGGACGACGATCCGGGTGCCCCGGCCGAGCAGCCGCAGCGACGGCAGGTGCAGGTGGTCGCCGTGCAGGTGCGAGACGAGGACGAGGTCGGCGCCGGCGTAGCTGCCGGGCGGCGGCGGCGGAACGACCCGGATGAGCCCGCCGACGCGCGCGGTGAGCACGGGATCGGTCAGCACGACCCGGCCACCGAGTTCCAGGCGGACGGTCGAATGGCCGAGGAAACGCAGGTTGAAGCCGCTCACGCCCCGAGTATCGCCTCCGCCGGAGCCGGACGCCCGGCGGAGTGGCCAGGGCAACGCCGTTCAGCGATCCCGGCGGGCCGGTTGGCGTACCCAGACGGTCGGTTGGCGTGCCCAGAGGGTCGGTTGGCGTGCCGGGCGGGTCGGGTTAGGGGGCCACGGGGAGGAGGGCCGAGATGCGCAGGGCCGAGGTGCCGAGGCCGGTCGGGCCACCGAACACCGGAACGGCCGCTGCCGGGTGGTAGTTCAGGTCCGGTTCCGTGTAGCGGGCCGAGTTCTCGTGCCAGTGCACGATTCCGGCCAGCCAGTCGCGCAGCTCCTGGACGAAGCCTTGCAGCAGCTCCTCGGTGGCCTCGTCGCGGTACAGGGCGGGCAGCTCGGTCGCCGCCGCGTGCTCGAACTCCGCCAGGCGGGCGTGGACCAGGTCCGTCACCACCTCGGCCGCACGCTCCTCCGTGCAGTCCAGGAAGTTGCGCACCACCAGCACGGCGTTGTGCAGCTCGCCTTCGTACTGGATCTCCTTGCGGTAGGAGTACAGGTCGTTGGCCAGGGCCGCCACGTCCGCCGCCGCGTTCTCGAGGGTCTGCACCGGGCGCGTCCGCTGCAGCTCCGGCGGGATCGCCCGGCCGCGCGAGAGGGTCATCGTGAGGTCCGCACCGAACGTCCGGCGCCGCATCCCGACGTAGTCGATCGGGTCCGGGATGCGGTTGTGGGCCTGGTTCGCCAGCTCCCAGAGCCAGCTCGACGTCATCGTCTCGACCGCCCGGCGCACGGCGGGCCTGCGCTCCGCCGGGGTCCGTGGCCAGAGGTCGGCCAGGCCCGTTTCCAGCGCCGTGGCCGGCGTGGGCATCGGCAGGCCGTCCACCGGCATGAAGGCCGCCAGCCGGCGATTGGCCGTCTTCGCGCCGGCGAGGTCGCGGGTCGCGCCGAACACCAGCGGGTAGTAGTCGTCGGCGTAGGTGCGCCAGGTCAGCCAGTCGCTCGTGACGTCGAGGGCGTCGGCCGCCGCGTCCGGGAGGATGCCCGCCGCGCACAGCGGCAGGTCGGCGGCGCGCAGTTTCCGCTCGTCCCACACCACGCCGTCGAGGAAACCCTGCTGCCGCGCCCAGTCGACGTTCCGGGCGCGGGCCTCGGCCAGGTGCGGGCTGAGCCGCAGCGGCAACGGCAGCTCGAGCGACGGCTGCGGCACGCCGGCTGCGGAAAACGGCGCCGAGCCGTACGCCCGCAGCCGTTGCGGCGCGGTGGCGAGGACCGAGGCGAAGATGCGGGCCGCGGAGGTGCCGAAGCCGTCGTGGCCGGCCGGCGCGCCTTCGTTCATGTACCGGCTGGAGCGCAGGTGCCATTCGTGCCCGCCGGCCTGCCAGTCCTGCAGGCCCTTGACGTACGCGAACGTCGCCGCCCGCGCGGCCGCGTCGACGCAGTGTTCGTCGAACAGCGCGGGCACCTCGGTGAGCGCCGTGTGCTCGAACTGGTGCAGCCGCGAGGTGATCAGGTCGTTGACCGCGTCGGCCGCCTGCTGGGTGGGCAGCCCGAGGAACTTCTCGAACACGAGCACGCCGTTGGACAGCTCGCCCTCGTCCTGCACCTCGCGCTGGTAGGAGAACAGGTCGTTGCGGAGGTGGACGCTGTCGGCGAAGCAGTCGCGCAGCACCTCCATCGGCCGGGACGCGGCGATCGCGTCCGGCACCTCGGCGTGCACCGAGTGCTCGACCAGGTTCGCCGACCACGGCGCGCCGCCGACCTTCCGCCGCATCTCGACGTACTCGATGGGGTTGGCGAGCCGGCCCTCGTTGATGTTGGCCAGTTCCCACAGCGACTCGTCCAGCAGCGCCTTCGTGCTGGCGGCGAACCGGCGCCGCCAGCCGGCCGTCCGCTGCGGGACCGTCCGCTGCCACAGGTCGGCGAGGCCGCGCTCGACCGGGTTCTCCGGCGCCGCGGTGATCTCGCCTTCGGCCGGCATGAACAGCTCGAGCCGGTCGAGGTAGGTGCGCGCGCTGTCGATGTCGCCGGTGCGCTTGTAGAGCTCGAGGAAGTGGTCGTCGAAGTAGAAGACCCAGACGTACCAGTCGGTGATCAGGTCGAGCTCGTCGGCGCCGGCGTCCGGGTGCGTGTACGCGCAGAGCAGGGCGTAGTCGTGGGAGTCGAGGTCGCGCTCGGTCCAGATCACCGTGCCGTGCTGCGGCACGTCGATCATGTCCAGCTCGCGCGCCCACGCCTTGCTGTGGGTGCGCGCCCGGTCCAGGTGCGGGTTCAGGCGCGCCGGGTAGGGCAGGTAGAACTCGGGGAGGACGAACGGCTGCTCGGGCACACCGCGAGGCAACCAGCCGGCCGCGGTGTCCGCCAAGGGGAACAGCCGCGAAGCACACGAACGGGACGGGCGCTTCCCCCGGCCGGCCCAGCGGCGGGCGGGCCCGATCGGCACGCGGTGGCGGGCCGTCGCACGATGGGGGATGTCCCCGAGCGAGGAGAGCAGATGACCGACGAAAACCGGGTGGTCGACAACCCGGACGAAGACCGCTACGAGCTGTGGGCGGGGGAGAAGCTGGCGGGGATCGCGCAGTACAGCTTGCGCGGTGACCTGACGGTCTTCACCCACACCGAGATCGACGACGCGTTCTCCGGGCAGGGCCTGGGCAAGGTACTGGCCGCGGGCGCGCTCGACGACGTCGTCGCGCACGGCCGGACGATCGTGCCGGTCTGCCCGTTCATCGCCGGGTACCTGAAGAAGCACCCGGGCTACGAGGACCACGTCCGCTGGCCGCGGGAGTAGGCCGGAAGCCGCACCGGCACTGGGCCGTCCGGGTGATCTGAGAGGTATGTCCGGTTCCCTTGGTTATTAACCAACCTTCGTCGGTAGTGCGTTGGTTGCCTGGCAACGAAAGTGTCGGCACAGGCTTCGAACGGCAACCTGGAGGAAGTTGATGACTCCCCGGAAGACCGCCCTCAAGACCCTCGCCGTCTTGTCGGCCGCTGCGCTGACCAGCGGTGTTTGCGCCTCGGCGGCCACGGCGTCCCCACTGGCCTTCGCCGAACTGCAGGCGCACGCGATCACCAGTGCCACCCAGGTGGCGAACGCGCTCGGTGCCGCGTCGGGCGGCGTTTACCTCGAAAACGGCAAGGCTGTCGTGAACGTCGTCGACGACGCCGCGCTGCAGCGGGTGCAGGCGGCCGGCCTCACCGCGAAGAAGGTCAAGCACACCTTCGCCGCGCTCACCGGCGTCAAGAACCAGCTGGACGCGGTGAAGGGCGTGCCGCAGACCGCGTGGGGCATCGACACCAAGACCAACCAGGTCGTGGTGAAGGTCTACGACGCCGCCAGCAAGGCGACCGCCGACAAGGTGTCCGCGGCCGCCGCGAAGTACGGCGACAGCGTCCGCGTCGAGCACCGCACCGGCAAGCTGTCGCTGTACATCGCCGACGGCGACGCGATCCAGAACAGCCAGGGCCGCTGCTCGCTCGGCTTCAACGTGACGCGCGGCGGTTCGCCGTTCCTGCTCACCGCGGGCCACTGCACCAACCTCGGCGGCACCTGGTCCGGCGGGGACGTCTCGGGCGCCCAGGTCGTCGAAAGCGACTGCCCCGGCGCCGACTCCGGCCTGCTGACCCGCCCGAACGGCAGTGGTCCCGGCGAGATCAACACCGGCCAGCCGATCACCAGCGCGGCCGCGCCCACCGTCGGCGAGCAGATCCAGAAGCAGGGCTCGACCACCGGCGGCGGCAGCGGCGAGGTCACCTCGGTCGACGAGTCGGTCAACTTCGACGTCGGCGTGCTCAACCACGAGTTCGGCACCACCGCGCACACCGACCACGGCGACTCCGGCGGCCCGGCCTACGACGGCTCCACCGGCCTGGGCACGCTGTCCGGCGGCGACACCGTGACCAGCTACTTCTACCCGCTCACCCTCGAGCTGCAGGCGTACGGCCTCGAGCTCGCCTGAGCCCGCGCGAGGGCCCGCTCACCGCCGTCGGGGGAGGTGAGCGGGCCCTCGCACGTCACGCCTCGAGCCGCCGCGCGCGGTAGACGGCGTCGGTGTGGTGGCCCTCGCCGCGCGTCTCGCACGTCTCGACCAGCCACTGCCACGCGTCACCGAGGTAGCCGGTGATCTCCTCCGGCTCGAAGTACAGCTCCTCCGGCGGCTTCTGGCCGTCGAACTGCCGCATGGCCTTCGGCGAGTGCCCGACGACCAGCAGCGAACCGCCGGGCCGGATCGCCGCCGCGGCCGCGGTGAAGACGTCCCGGCGCAGGTCCGGCGGCAGGTGCATGTACTGCGCCGAGACCAGGTCGTACCGCGCTTCCGGCCGCCACTCGAGGATGTTGCGGTGCAGCCAGTTGACCGTCACGCCCGCCTCGGCGGCGGCTTCCGCCGCGCGGGCCAGCGCGGTGGTCGAGATGTCGACGCCGTCGACCGTCCAGCCCTGCTTCGCGAGCCAGATCGCGTCGCCGCCCTCGCCGCTGCCGAGGTCGAGCGCGTGCCCGGGTTTCAGCCCTTCGACCTCGGTGCGCAGGTTGACGTTGACGTTCCCGCTCCAGATCCGGTGCTCGTCACGCTGGTACATCGCTTCCCAGAAGTCCTGCTTGAGCATGGCGTCGACGGTCATCGGGTGGTCGTGGGGCATGGTTCCTCCTCAAGGACGTCCCCCGAGCATGCGGACAACGTCCCCGAGAAGGCAAACTCCGTTGCCGGAATGGCAACTAACTCCCGTACACCTGCATTTCGTACAGCGAGTAACCGTACGACGTGCCGCGCGTGCCGCCGTTCATCCGGACGTACCGGCCGGAACCGGTCAGGCCGGTGAGGTCGTCCGTGCCGCCGTTGCCGGTCGTGGTGCTGTAGATCGTCGTCCACGTGCTGCCGTCGGCGGACGTCTGGATGCTGTACGCCTTGCCGTACGCGGCTTCCCAGGTCAGCTTGACGTGCGAGACGGCCTTCGTGGCGCCGAGGTCGACGCGCAGCCACTCCGCGTTGCTGCCTTCCTTGGACGCCCAGCGGGTGCTCGTCAGGTTGCCGTCGAAGGCCGCGCCCGCCGGGTACGACGACGATTCGGTGGACGACGCCGTCGCGGTTTTGCCTTGTGACAGCAGGGTTTCCGGGCCACCCCCGCCGGTCACCGTGACCCCCAGCGAAGCCGTCTTCGTCCCGCCGGTGATGGTGATCGTCGCCGAACCGGCGGACGCGGTCGCGGCGGCGGCCACCGTGACGGTCGAGGACCCGCCGGCCGGCACCGACGCGGGGGAGAAGGCCACCGTGACACCCGCCGGAGCGCCGCTCGCGGACAGCGTGACGGCGTCGGTGGAGGTCACCGTGGCCGTCGCGGACGCACTCGGCGCGACCGACACCGACGACGGCGTCACGCTGAGGCCCGAGGGGCTTCCGGCCGCGGTGAACGTCCAGCGGGCCTGGGTGCCGGAGCAGCTGCCCGCGGTGAGCGTGGTGCCCGAGGCGCGGAAGCACTTCTTGCTCGTCTGGATGTCGGAGATCGTGCCGTCGGGGTTGATCGACCACTGCTGGGCCGGGCCGCCGGTGCAGGTCTGCAGCACGATCGAGCTGCCGGAGATGCCCGCGCACTTGTCGTCGATCACGAGGAAGGCGCCGTGGAAGGTGAACCGCTGCGCGTCGCCGCCGGTGCAGGTGCCGACCTTCAGCGTGGTCCCGCTGCCGGGGGCCTCGAGGCAGGTGCCGGTGGAGTTGTTCTTGTACTGGCCGACGGTGGTGTTCGGCTTCGCGCCGCCCCAGCACTCACCGGTGCCGGTGTTGAAGATCGGCGTGGCGTCGTAGGGCTCGTCCGACGGCGGGTCGACGACGACCGGCTCCATGACCGGCGTGTTGTCGGGGTTGTAGTGGGTGAGCGCGTCTTCGCAGTCGATCGCGTCGAAGGCGCTGCCGCCCTTGCCGCCGAGCCAGAGGTCGATGTGCCGCAGGCCGGGGCCGCCGTTCGGGCCGTGGCTGTTCCAGTCGTCGGAACACTCGTCGCAGCCGTCCTCCATGATGAAGTACTTCTTCACCCGCGGCACCCACACCTTGGTGCCGGGCTTGAGTTCGTCGCTGCTGGTGGCGAAGGTGATCGGGTCGGCGTAGCTGCCCTTGCCGCCGGCCGTGCTGTGGATCTGCGGGTAGGAGATGTCCCCGCCGGGCGGGGTGTTGTCCCACCAGCCGTAGAAGGTGAGGAAGGTTGGCTGGGTGGTGGCCGCGCTCGCCGTGGACGCGCCGCCGAGGGCGGCGGCCAGTGCGAGGAACAGGGTCACGACGAGCACGAGCGCGCGCCGGGTCATGCTGCCTCCGGGAGGATCGGGCGGAAGGTGACTGCGGCGTGGGTCCAGGTTCGCCGGGTGACGCCGTGCCGTCAAGACTTATTCGTAAAGTTTCCTAACAAACCGCGCCTGATGTCCCGCTCGACGGGAAACCGTGCTCGGTCAGCGCTTTCCTCGGTCAGGATGGGCGGTATGAGCGAACAGCGGGAAATCGTGGTGACCGGCGGCGGCACGGGCATCGGGCTGGCGATCGCCGCCCGGTTCACGGCGGCGGGCGAGCGGGTCACCGTCACCGGCCGCCGCAAGGACGTCCTCGAAGCGGCGGCGGAGAAGATCGGCGCGCGGGCGGTGGCCTTCGACGCGAGCGACCCGGCGGCCGTGCAGGCGGCGCTGGCCGAGCTGCCCGGGCGGGTCGACGTCCTGGTCAACAACGCCGGCGGCAACACCGACCGGGTCCGGGAGGCGCCCGCGGCCGGCGACCTGGCGGGGCTGGCCGACGCGTGGCGGGCGAACTTCGACGCCAACGTCATTTCCGCCGTGCTCGTCACCGAAGCGCTGAAGCCGCGCTTCACGGACAACGTGCGTGTCGTGACACTCGGCTCCATCGCGGCGAAGCAGGGCTCGGGCTCGTACGGCGCGGCCAAGGCGGCCATCGAAGCGTGGAACACCGACCTCGCGCGCCGGCTCGGCCCGGCCGGGGGCACGGCGAACGTCGTGGCGCCCGGCGTCGTCCTCGACACGGAGTTCTTCCACGGCACGCTGACCGAAGAATGGCTGAACTCCCGGATCTCCGCGGCGTTCAACCGGCGCGCCGGCCGCCCGGAGGAGGTCGCGGACGCGGTCCGGTTCCTCGCCGAGCCGGGCGCCGCGCACATCACCGGCCAGGTCGTGCCGGTGAACGGCGGCGCGTACGGCGCTCGCTAGGCCATCCGGGTCGAAGGGGCGGCGGGCGGCCGCGGTCGTCTCCAAGGTGGAAGTGTCCAGACCACCGGAAGAGAGAGTGTGATCCGCCGTGACGGCAGCACCCACCACCCCGGCCCTCCCGACGACCCGACCGGCCGGCTGCCCGTTCGACCCGCCCGAGGACTACGCCACCCGCCGGGAAACCGCGCCGACGTCGAAGGTGCGGTGCCCGGCGGGCATGGACGCGCACCTGGTGACGCGCTACGCCGACGTCCGCGCGGTGCTCGCCGACCGCACGATGAGCTCGCGCGGCGCGTCGTCGGTGCACGTGAACCCGGACGCCGACCTCGACGAGGAGGTCAGTCCCGGCTCGATCATCCAGCTCGACGGCCCGGCGCACTCCCGGCTGCGGAAGAAGGTGATGGCCGAGTTCACCGTGCGGCGCGTCGAAGCGTTGCGCGGGTACGTCCAGGAGCTGGTGGAGAGCCACCTCGACGCGATGCTCGCGAAGCCGGGCCGGGCGGACCTGGTGGCGGACTTCGCGTTGCCGATCCCGTCGCTGGTGATCTGCGAGCTGCTGGGCGTCCCGTACGCGGACCGGTCCCGCTTCCAGACGCAGAGCACGACGCTGGTCAGCACCGACGCCACCCGCGAGGAGAAGCAGCGGGCCTACGACGAGCTTTCCGGGTACCTGGCGGAGTTGTTCACGGAGAAGCAGGGGAATCCGCAGGACGATCTGTTCAGCAGGCTGATTTCCGCCGGCGCCGGTGACCCGCTGACGATGGAGGAGCTGGTCGTGCTCGGCCTCAGCCTGCTGGTGGCCGGCCACGAGACGACGGCGAACATGATCGCGCTGAGCACCCTGGTGCTGCTGGAACACCAGGGCGCGCAGGACGCCGTGCTCGCGGCGCCGGATCGCGCGGTCGAGGAGCTGCTGCGGTACCTGTCGGTGGTGCAGTTCGGGGTGCTGCGGTACGCAACCGCGGACGTCCGGGTCGGGACGCAGGACGTGCGCGCGGGGGAATGGCTCGTGGCCGCGCTGAACTCGGCGAACCGCGACGAGGCGGCGTTCCCGGGCGCGGACGAGCTCGACTTCGGCCGCGAGTCGCCGCGGACGCACGTCGCGTTCGGGTTCGGGGCGCACCAGTGCATCGGGCAGCAGCTGGCGCGGGTGGAACTGCAGGAGGCGTTGACGCGGTTGTTCCGGCGGGTGCCGGGGCTGCGGCTCGCGGTACCCCGGGAGGCGTTGGTGTACAAGCACAACACGCTGGTGTACGGGGTCCGGGAGCTGCCCGTGGCCTGGGGTTAACGTGAGCCGGTGAGGATCGAACGCCGGCTCTGGGCCGCCGTGGAGCCGTTGCACGCCGTCGTCTACTTCGCGCCCGAGACGGCCGAAGCGGCGAAGGCCGTCGGCTTGCGCGGGTACTGGATGGGGTACTTCGCGGGACGCCTGGCCCCGCTCGGCCCGATCGGCCCCGAGCCGGCGACGGCGGTGCTGTTCTGCTTCGCACCGGCGATGGTGGCGCGGGCCCTCCCGGACGCGTGGACCTTCGCTTCGCCCGCGGACGTCGTCGCGTCCCGGCTGGCAGCGGTCTCGGCGGCGTTGCGGCGGGTGCTGGGTGACGGGCACGAGGAGCTGGTCACCCTCCTGGAGCGGGCGGTGGGTGCGTGCCGGTGCGACGGCCGCCCGCTGGCCGCGGCCTGGGCGGCGGTGCCGGAGCCCGCGGATCCGCTCGCCCGGCTGTGGCGGGCGGCGACGATCCTGCGTGAGCACCGCGGCGACGGGCACGTCCTCGCGGCGGTCCACGCGGGCCTCGGCGGCCTGGAGACCACCCTCACCCACATCGGTGACGGCGTACTCGGCCGAGCGGACGTCGAACCCCATCGTGGCTGGTCGGAGGGCGACTGGGCGACGGCGGCGGCGGGCTTGCGCGACCGCGGCCTGCTGGCCGCGGACGGCCGCCTGACGGAGTCCGGGACGGCGGTGCGGCGTCGCATCGAGGCGGACACGGACCGCTTGGCGGCGGCCCCGGTGGCGGCCTTGGGCAGCGACGTCGAGCGGCTGCTGGAGCTGGCGGAGCCGCTGAGCCGGGCCGTGATCGACGCGGGTCTGGTGCCGGTGCCCAACCCGATGGGGGTTTCGCGGCCGTAGTGGTCGATTCCGGGCGGGCCCGTTCGACGCAGGGGTGACCACGGGAGGTTCCATGACGTTGCTCGAAGGCAAGAACGCGATCGTCTACGGCGGGGGCGGCCGGATCGGCGCGGCGGTGGCCGCCGCTTTCGCCGCGGAAGGCGCGCGGGTGTTCCTCGCCGGCCGCACGCGCGGGCGGCTGGAGCCGGTCGCGGCACGCATCCGCGCGGCCGGCGGCCGGGCCGAGACGGCGGAGGTCGACGCCCTCGACGAGCGGGCGGTGGACGAACACGCCGACGCGGTAGCCGCCGAGGGCGGCATCGGCATCTCGTTCAACCTGATCGCCCACGGTGACGTCCAGGGCAAACCGCTGGTGGAGATGGCGCTCGCGGACTACGAGCGCCCGGTGACAACGGCGGTGCGCACCCAGTTCCTGACCGCCCGCGCGGCGGCCCGCCACATGGTCCCGCAGGGGAGCGGGGTGATCCTGTTCTTCGGCGGCGCGGCCGACCCGGTGCGCGAGTTCGCGGTGGGCGGGCTGCAGGTGGCGTTCCACGCGCTCGAGGCGATGCGCCGCCAGCTGGCGGCCGAGCTGGGCCCGCACGGGATCCGCACGGTGACGCTCCGGACGGGCGGCGTGCCGGAGACGTTGCCGGTGGGCTTCCCGGGCCGGGCGGAGCTGGAGGCGAACATCGCGGGCAAGACGATGCTGGGCCGCGCGGCCACCCTGGCGGACGTGGGCGAGGTGGCGGCGTTCGTGGCCTCGGACCGAGCCCGCACGATGACGGCGGCGACGGTCAACGTGAGCTGCGGGGCCCTCGTCGATTAACGCGGGCTGCCGGGTTCCGGCCCGGTGCGGGGCTTCCGGCCGAGCCGCTCGGCGCCGTCACCGCGAACCTTCGCGCTGCTCCACCACCAGCCGCTGGTGCCGCGCCGCCCGGACCCGGTCGCCGCACGTCGTCGAGCACCAGCGGCGGCGGGCGTGCTCGCGCAGGTAGTACCGCACGCACCCGTGTGCCTCGCACGGGCGCACCAGTGGCCCCAGCTCGCCGCTCACCACCTCGATCGCGTCGCGCGCCAGCGCCGCCACCGCCGCGTCGAAACTCCCCGGCCGGGTGCTGTGCCACGACCGCTCCGGCCCCTCGCGCCACGCCAGCTGCGGTGCCGCCGCGTCGGCGCGGGCCGCCGTGTTCACCGCCTCCACCGCGTCCGGTGACGGTGTCCGCTCCGCCGCCAACGCTCCCAGCAGCTCGCGGACCGCGGTGCGCAGGTCCCTCAGGCGACCCAGCTCGCCGGCGTCGACAGCGGGCAGCCGTAGCCACGAAGCCGCGCCCTCGGGGGAGCCCAGGTCGTCCACCTGCCCGCCCGCCATCAGCCGCCACGTGTTGACCAGGGCCAAGGCCGTCGAACGGTCCTCGCCCGGTGCTGCTGTGACCACCTTCGCCTCCCGGAATCCGGTCCCCAGTGTCCCCGACTGGTTGACAGCCTACCGCGTCTCATGGATAAATGACCAAGTAACCGTGAGATGGGAGCAACCATGCACCACCGCTACGCCACCGTCGCCGGGCATCGGCTCTTCTACCGCGAAGCCGGCCCCGCCGACGCGCCCACCGTCGTGCTGCTCCACGGCTTCCCGACGAGCTCGCACATGTTCCGGCACCTCATCCCGCTCCTCGCCGACCGCTACCACGTCATCGCCCCCGACTACCTGGGCGCGGGCGCCTCCGAGGCACCGTCGACGAGCGAGTTCACCTACACCTTCGACGCGCTCGCCGAACTCACCCTCGGCCTGCTCGACCAGATCGGCGTCGGCCGCTTCTCGCTCTACATCCAGGACTTCGGCGCGCCCGTCGGCCTGCGGATCGCCGCCGCCCACCCCGATCGGGTGACCGCGATCGTCACCCAGAACGGCAACGCCTACGTGGAGGGCCTGGGCGCCGGGCTGCCGCAGAAGCTCGCCGCCGGCACGCTGACCGACGAGGACCTGCGCGGCATGGTCACCCTGGAAGCCACCAAGGCGCAGTACCTCGACGGCGTGCCCGACCCGTCGCTGGTCAGCCCGGACGTCTGGATCCACGACCAGGCCCTGCTCGACCGCCCCGGCGCCGCCGAGATCCAGATGGCGCTGCTCGCCGGCTACCACCACAACATCGGCCTGTACCCGAAGTTCCACGAGTACTTCCGGACGAGCCAGGTGCCGCTGCTGGCCGTCTGGGGCGGCAACGACGAGATCTTCGTCGCCGACGGCGCCCGCGCCTACGCCCGCGACCTGCCCGACGCCGAAATCCACCTGCTCGACTCCGGCCACTTCGCGCTGGAGACGCACCTGGACGCGATCGCCGGGTACATCCGCGGCTTCCTCGGCCGGGTCCTGCCCGTTGACCGGGACGCCGGTTGACCATCGGACTCGGGCGCTCGTAGGGTCGATCCGACCTCCGCCGTCGTCATCAGCCATGGAGGACGGTATGAGCCGACTGATTCGGGCGGGGGCGATCGCGCTCGCACTCGCCGCCGCGACGATCACCCCGGCGGCGGCCGCGGATCCGCTGCTGTCGCAGGGAAAACCCGTCACGGCCTCGTCGTCGGGCGGGTGCTGCCCGGCGGCGAACGCGGTCGACGGCGACTCGTCGACGCGCTGGGCGAGCGCGGCCGGTGTCGATCCACAGTGGATTTACGTCGACCTCGGCGCGACCGTGCACGTGAGCCGGGTCCGGCTGCAGTGGGACGCGTCGTGCGCCACCGCGTACGAGATCGACACCTCCGCCGACCACGCCACGTGGACGAAGATCTACGCCACCACCGCGGGCAAGGGCGGCGTCGAAGACCTCACCTCGCTGGACGGCACCGGCCGGTACGTGCGGGTGTACGGCACCAAACGCTGCCGCACCGACGCGTCGAAGGGCTACTCGCTGCAGGAGTTCGGCGTCTACGGCTCGGGCGGTGACGTCGAGCCGCCGTCACCGCCCGGCACGCCGACGCTCGTCGGGGTGACGGCGACCAGTGCCACGATCGAGTGGACCGCCGCGACCGACAACTCCGGCGTCACGGGCTACGACGTCTACCGCGACGGCCAGCTCTGCGCGAGCACGACCGGCGCGCTGACGGCGACCTGCGGCAACCTCGGCCCGAACGGCAGCTACGGCTTCTACGTCAACGCGCGCGACGCGGCCGGGAACGTGTCGCAGGCCAGCGGCACCCTGATCGTGAAGACGCCGCCGTCCGACGACCACACGCCGCCGTCCCCGCCGACGGACGTGCACACGACCGCGGTCAACAGCACGTCGATCGGCCTCGCGTGGACGGCGTCGACCGACGACGTGGGTGTCGTCGGCTACCGGATCTACAGCAGCGGCACGCAGATCGGGACGTCCGACACGACGAGCACCACGCTCGGCGGGCTGACCGCGAACACCGCGTACCACCTGCAGGTGCGGGCCATCGACGGGAACGGCAACCTGAGCGACCCGAGCACGCCGGTGCTGGACGTCACGACCACCGGCGGGTCGAGCTGCACCCCGTCGCAGGGCGTCTGCGGCGCCACCCAGGTCGGCACCGACGACGACGTCGTGTGGGGCCTGGTCACCCTGCCCGACGGCACGATCCTCTACAACCAGCGCGACGCGCACGACATCGTCCACCTCAACCCGAAGACCGGGGCGAAGAAGACGATCGGGACCGTGCCGAACGTGCAGAGCACCGACGGGGAAGGCGGCCTGACCGGGCTGGAGATCAACCCGGTGTCGTTCGGCTCCGACCACTGGCTCTACATCATGCACACCTCGCCGAACGACAACCGGATCGTCCGGATCAAGTACGACGCGGCCGGCGACTCGCTGACCACGAGCACCGAGCAGATCCTGCTGACCGGCATCGCGCGCAACAAGTTCCACAACGGCGGGCGGCTGCGGTTCAGCCCGGACGGCCGGTACCTGTTCGCGGGCACGGGTGACGCGCAGAACAGCAGCAACGCGCCGAACACGAGCAGCCTCAACGGAAAGGTGCTGCGGATCGGCCCGGACGGCTCGATCCCGGCCGACAACCCGTTCCACAACGCGGTGTGGAGCTACGGCCACCGCAACGTCCAGGGCCTGGCGTTCGACTCGCAGGGCCGGTTGTGGGAACAGGAGTTCGGCAACAGCATCATGGACGAGACGAACCTGATCGTGAAGGGCGGCAACTACGGCTGGCCGTCGTGCGAAGGGACGTCGGGTTCGTGCGACGGCTTCATCGCGCCGAAGAAGACGTACCCGGTGGCGCAGGGCTCGTGCAGCGGCATCACGATCATCCACGACGCGCTGTACGTGGCGTGCCAGCGCGGGACGCGGCTGTACCGCGCGGTGATCAGCGGCAGCTCGCTGACGAACTTCCAGACGTTCTTCGACGGCACGTACGGGCGCCTGCGCACGGTCGAGCCGGCGCCGGACGGCCAGATGTGGCTGGCGACCAGCGTGGACGGCGACAAGGACAGCACCCCGCACAACAGCCACAACAAGATCCTGCGGGTGTCCGTGGCGTGAGGGTGACGCCGCGCTGACGTCGCGAATGACTCATTCGGGACCTCCGACGTCCCGAATGAGTCATTCGCGGCAGCTGTGCCCCGGTCAGCGCCAGGTGTCGTCGCCGAAGCCGAGCGTCACCGGGCCGCGGCGGATGCCGGCCACCGTCTCCGACGGCAGGACCTCGTCCAGGAACGCGTACTCCGGGCTGCGGGTCCGCGCGTGCCACTGGGCGATCTCGTGCCAGCCCGGTGCCGCCAGCGCGCCGCCGAAGTGCTGGACCGACAGGCTCGCCGTCAAGCACGCGAAACGGAGGCGTTCCACCAGCGGCCAGCCCGTCAGCGTCGCGGCCACGAACCCCGCACCGAAGACGTCGCCCGCCCCGGTCGCGTCCAGCACGTCCACCGGGAGCGCCGGGACGGCCGCCGTCTCGCCGGTGGTTTCGTCGACGGCCAGCACGCCGTCGCCGCCGCGGGTGATCACCGCGATCGGGACCAGCTCCGCCAGCTGGGCCAGCGCCGCCTCGGGCGTGTCCGTGCGCGTGTAGCGCATGGCTTCGACCTCGTTCGGCAGGAACGCGTGGCAGCACGCCAGCTGTTCCAGCAGCGCCGGCGACCAGGCTTCGGACGGGTCCCAGCCGACGTCGGCGAAGACGAGGCTGCCGGCCTGGTGCGCGGTGTGGACCCAGTCGGCCGTGTCGAGGCCGATGTGCGCGACCGTCGCCCGGCTCGGGGGCGGGGAACCGGCCAGCTCCGCGACCGGAACGGGCGGCGGGTGGCCGTGGGTGACCATCGCGCGGTCGCCCGCGTAGGCCAGGGACACCGTCACCGGGGAGTGCCACTCGGGGAACCGCCGCGACCGCGAGAGGTCGATGTGCTCCTGGCGGGCCAGCACGTCCCAGCAGTAGCGCCCGTAGACGTCGGTGCCGAACGCCGCCGCCAGCGACGTCCGCAGGCCGAGGCGGCTCAGCGCGACCGCGAAGTTCGCGATCCCGCCCGGTCCCGAGCCCATGCCGCCCGTCCACACCTCGGTGCCCGGCGCCGGCGGGTGTTCGAGCCCGGTGAACACCAGGTCGAAGAACAGCAGGCCGGACAGGAAGACGTCGACTTCGGGGGTGGGCTCAGCCGGCACGGGCGCCTCCACGTCGATCACTCGGGCGGTCGGCCCGAGCCTGCGTCAGCCGCGCGAGATCCGCAAGGGCTGGGCCGTTCCGGCCACGGATTGCGTGCTTCCGGCTGCTAGGGTCGCCGGATGCGGCACGGCTGTCCCCCGGACGGGCCCCGGCGATGAGACTGGCGATCCTCGGCGGCGGCGGGTTCCGCGTGCCGCTGGTCCACGGCGCGCTCCTGGGCGGTGGCGGCGTCACCGAGCTCGTCCTGCACGACGTCGACGCCGGGCGGCTCGCCGCGATCGAGCGCGTGCTGGCCGAGCAGGCCGAAGGCGTCCGCGCCGCGCCGCGGGTGCGCACGACCACCGACCTGGCCACCGCACTGTCCGATGTGGACTTCGTGTTCTCGGCCATCCGGGTCGGCGGCCTGCGCGGGCGCCGGCTGGACGAGCAGATCGCGCACGCGGAAGGCGTGCTGGGCCAGGAAACCGTCGGCGCGGGCGGGATCGCCTACGGGCTCCGGACGGTCCCGGTCGCGGTCCGCCTCGCCCGGGCGATCGGCGAGCTGGCGCCGCGCGCGTGGGTCATCAACTTCACCAACCCGGCCGGGATGGTCACCGAGGCGATGGCCGCGCACCTCGGCGGCCGGGTGATCGGCATCTGCGACTCCCCGGCGGGGTTGTGCCGCCGCGTCGCCCGCGCCCTCGGCGTCGACCCGGCGGCGGCGTGGTTCGACTACGCCGGGCTCAACCACCTGGGCTGGCTGCGCGCGGTCCGGGTGGGTGGTGAGGACGTCCTGCCGCGGCTGCTCGCCGACCCGGATCGGTGCGGGTCGTTCGAGGAGGGGCAGCTCTTCGGCGCGGACTGGCTGCGCGTCCTCGGCGCGGTGCCGAACGAGTACCTGCATTACTACTACTTCGCGCGCGAAGCCGCGGGTTCCGCGTCACGCGGAGCTTTCCTGCTGGAGCAGCAACGCGGGTTCTACGAGGAACCTTCGCTGGCGTCGTGGGAACGTACGCGCTTGGAGCGCGAAGCGACGTACATGGCCGAGACGCGCGAAGCCGAGCGAGACGACCTCGAAGGCGGCGGCTACGAGAAGATCGCGTTGGCGCTGATGCGCGCCATCGCGCACGGCGAACGCACGACGCTGATCCTCAACGTCCGCAACGGATCGGCCCTCCCGGGCCTGCCACCCGACGCGGTCGTCGAGGTGCCGTGCGTGGTCGACGCGAACGGCGCCCACCCGATCGCGGCGGCCCCGCTGCCGGACCACGCACTGGGCCTGGCGACGGCGATCAAGGCCGTCGAGCGCGCGACGATCGAAGCGGCGACGACGGGCTCGAGGACCGCGGCGCTGCGGGCGTTCGCACTGCACCCGCTGGTCGACTCGGTTTCGATCGCGCGGCGGCTGCTGGACGCCTACGCCGCCGCGCACCCGGAACTCGCTCACCTCCGCTAGACCGCGGCCATCGCGTTGAACTCCGCTTCCGCCCGGTCCCGTTCGGCGTACAGCGACCACGCCTGCCCGGCTATGTCGTCCGGGTCGAGCGTGCCCGGCGTGAACCCGTGGTCCTGCGCGGTGAACGCGCGGTGGATGTCGCCGCGCTCGATGAGGCCGCCGATGGTCAGGATGCCGGCGTAGACGCCCGTTTCGCGCAGGGCCGCGTGCAGCGTCAGCACGTACATGCGCAGCGCCGCCGACGCCGGGGCGAGGCTGCCCAGCATCGGCATCGGGTACTTGCCGCTCAGGCCGCCGGCGAAGAGCAGGGAGCCCGAGCCGCGCGCCAGCATGTCCGGCAGCACGGCTCCGGCCAGTCTCGCCGCCGGGAGCATGAAGGACTCGATCGACGCACGCAGCACCTCGGGCCCGGCCTCGGTGAGGGGCGTGATGCCCGGACCGGACGTGGCGTCGGCCGGTCCGAAGTACACCGTGTCGATTTCGCCGGTGTCGGCGGTGATGCGGGCGAGGACGTCGTGGAGCCGGGTTTCGTCCGTCACGTCGGCCGTGTACGTGCGGGCGTCGATCCCGGCCAGCGACGCGCGGTACGTCGCATGCCGTGTGTCGCTGCGGGACACCAGCGCCGTCGTGAAGCCTTCGCGCCCGAAGCGGTGGGCGATCGACAGGCCGAGTCCGGGGCCGACACCCAGGACGGCGAGCACTTTCGACACGGGGATCTCCTTCTCGAGACAACTTGAGGATGTGCTCAACTTAGCCATAACTTGAGGAGGTCGTCAACTTGCTCGGAGGTGTCCACGGGGGAGGGTCGGCTTGCGCCCGAATGCCGCGTCCGGTTGGCGCCACCGGCCGAGCGAGGAGTTCCCGCACTGCTCCACTCGGGTAGAACCTGTTCCAGTTTTGCGATGCTGCGGACACCATGACCATCGCCGTTTCCGCGAGCGAGGAGTCGCCATGGATGCCGACCTGACCCGCCGCCAGCTCCTCCTCGGCAGCGCCGCCGGGGTCGGCCTCGCCGTGACGGCCGGGCTTGCGAGCCCGGCTGCGGCGGCGCCGCTGGGGGAGTACGACGTCGTCGTGGTCGGCTCCGGCGCCGCCGGCATGACCGCGGCGCTCACCGCGGCCAAGCGCGGGCTCAGCGTCGTCGTGCTCGAGAAGGCGCCGACGTTCGGCGGCTCCGCGGCCCGGTCCGGCGCCGGCATCTGGATCCCCAACAACCAGGTGCTGCTCGCCGCCGGCGTGCCGGACACGCCCGCGAAGGCCGCGCAGTACCTCGCCGCCGTCGTCGGCCCGGACGTGCCGGCCGCGCGGCAGGAGGCCTTCCTGCGCAACGGCCCGGCGATGATCTCGTTCGTCTTGGCCAACAGCCCGCTGCGGTTCCGGTTCATGGACGGCTACAGCGACTACTACCCGGAGCTGCCGGGCGGGCTGCCGAACGGCCGGTCGATCGAGCCGGACCAGTTCGACGGCAACCTACTGGGTGTCGAGCTGGCGAACCTCAACCCGCCGTACCTGGCCACCCCGCCCGGGCTCGTCGTCTTCAGCGCCGACTACAAGTGGCTGAACCTCGCGCTGGTGAACGCCAAGGGCGCCGCGGTCGCCGCCGAATGCCTCGCCCGCGGCACGGCCGCCGCGCTGGCCGGGCAGAAGCCGCTCACCATGGGGCAGTCGCTCGCCGCCGGGCTGCGCGTGGGCCTGCTGCGGGCGAACGTCCCGGTGCTGCTGAACACCCCGCTCGTCGACCTGAACGTCGAAAACGGGGCGGTGACCGGGGTGCTGACGCCGAGCGGGCTGGTGCGGGCGCGGCGCGGCGTGATCGTCGGCTCGGGCGGGTTCGAGCACAACGCGGCCATGCGCGCGCAGTACCAGCGGCAGCCGATCGGCACCGACTGGACCGTCGGCGCGAAGGAGAACACCGGCGACGGCCACCGCGCCGGGCAGCGCGCCGGCGCCGCCCTCGACCTGATGGACGACGCGTGGTGGGGCCCGGCCATCCCGACGCCGGGCGACCCGTACTTCTGCCTGGCCGAACGGACCCTGCCCGGCGGGCTGATCGTGAACCAGGCCGGGCAGCGGTTCGTCAACGAAGCCGCGCCCTACAGCGACGTCGTGCACACGATGTACGACAAGAACCCGTCGGCGCCGGACATCCCGGCGTGGCTGATCGTCGACCAGAACTACCGCAACCGGTACCTGTTCCGCGACATCGCGCCGCTGCTGCCGTTCCCGGACGTCTGGTACAACGCGGGTGCGGTGTTCAAGGCGTCGACGATCCAGGGTCTCGCCACGCAGATCGGCGTGCCGTCCGCCACGTTGAAGTCCACTGTGGATCGCTTCAACGGCTTCGCCCGGTCCGGTGTGGACAGTGAGTTCCACCGCGGCGCGAGCGCGTACGACCACTACTACACGGACCCGTCGGTGTCACCGAACTCCTGCCTGGCGCCGCTGTGGTCGGCACCGTACTACGCGCTGCGGCTGGTCCCCGGCGACCTCGGCACGAAGGGCGGCATGCGCACGGACGCCCGGGCGCGGGTGCTGCGCCCGGACGGCTCGGTGATCCCGGGCCTGTACGCGGCGGGCAACGCGAGCGCGGCGGTGATGGGCCACAGCTACGCCGGCGCGGGGTCGACCATCGGCCCGGCGATGACGTTCGGCTACATCGCCGGCAACGACGTCTAGAACTCCTTTTCCACCAACGGAAGCACCTCGGTGCCGAGGAGTTCGATGGCCCGCATGACCTCGGCGTGCGGGACACCGGACCAGTCCATCTGCATCGCGTACCGGTCCGCGCCGGTGAGCTTGCCGACCGCGATCAGCCGTTCGGCGATCTCCTGGGGGCTGCCGACGAACAGCGCGTTCGCGTCGCGGGTGTATCCGTCGTATTCGGCGCGGGTCGGGATCGCCCAGCCGCGGGCGCGGGCGCCGTACTTCATCGTTTCGAGCCAGTACGGGTAGAAGGTTTCCTTGGCGTCCTGGGACTTCTCGGCGATGAAGCCGATCGCGCCCATGGTGACGTGCAGGTCCTGTTGTTCTCCGGCTTCGCCGGCCTGGCGGTAGAGGTCGACGAGCGGGGCGAAGCGCTCGGGCCGGCCGCCGATCACCGCGTACACCACGGGCAGCCCGAGCAGCCCGGCGCGGATCGACGACTCGGGGTTGCCGCCGGTGCCGACCGAGATGCGCAGGTGCTCGCCGTACGGCCGGGGCAGGATCCGCGCGTTCTCCAGCGGCGGCCGGAACTTGCCGGACCAGGTCAGCGGGTCTTCGCGGTCGATGTGCAGGAGCAGGGCGAGCTTCTCTTCGAAGAGCTCGTCGTAGTCGCCGAGGTCGTTGCCGAACAGCGGGAACGACTCGGTGAACGACCCGCGCCCGGCGAGCAGTTCGGCGCGGCCGTGGCTGAGCTGGTCGAGCGTGGTGAACTGCTGGTAGAGGCGGACCGGGTCCTCGGTGCTCAGCACGGTGACGGCGGAGCTGAGGGTGATCTGGCTCGTGACGCTCGCGGCGGCGGCCAGCACGGTGCCGGGGTTGGAGATGGCGTACTGGTCGAGGTGGTGCTCGCCGAGGCCGTAGAAGCCGAGGCCCAGCTCGTCGGCGAGCTTGATCCGCTCGAGGGTGTTGGCCAGCGTCTGCGCGACGGAGGGCTGTTCGCCGGTGCGCGGGTCCGGCGCGCGGTCGCCGAAGCTGTAGATGCCGAGTTTCATACAACGCTCAACTATCTCGGGGCTGGTTTCGTTCCCCGCGCCCTCACCCGAATCGGGCCTGGATGGCCTTGAGGTTGCTCTCCGACAGTTGCAGCGCGGCGGCGCGCAGGCTGAGGCCGTCGAGGGTGGCGACCTCGAAGATGGCGGTCACCAGGGCGCGCATCCGGGCGCGGACCTTGCCGAAGGCTTCCTCGGCGTCGGCGGCGACGTCGCCGAACAGCGTCCACCACCACCACGAGTTGGTCGCCGAGTTGGCGACGAAGTCCGGCACCACCCGGATGCCCCGCGCGTCGAGGAGCTCCTCGGCGTCCGGCGTGACGGGCAGGTTCGCGGCCTCGACGATGAGTTGCGCGCCGATCTTGGCCTGGTTGTCGGAGTCGACGCAGTAGGAGATCGCGGCCGGCACGAGGACCTCGGCGGGCACGTCGAGCCACGCTTCCGGCGGCAGGAGCTCGTCGCCGGGCTTGAGGTTGTCGCGATCGATGCCGCCGAAGCGGTCGCGGTGCCGGAGCAGGTTCTCGACGTCGAGCCCGGCCGGGTTGGCGACAACCCCGCGGACGTCCGAGACGCCGACGACGCGCAGCCCGGCGTCGGCGAGGAAGCGGGCGGTGGCGCCGCCCATCGCACCGAAGCCCTGCAGCACGACCCGGTTGTCTTCGTTTTCCAAGCCGAGCATTTCGAGCCCGGTGAGCGTGGCCTGCGCGACACCGAGGCCGCCGACGAGCTCGTCGAGCCCGAGCCCACCGACCTCGATCCGGCAGGCGTCGGCCAGCCGGGCGGTGGCGGCTTCGCGGTCGTCGAGCAGCGGGTAGATGGCCTGCACCGGGCTGAGCAGGCCGATTTCGGCGATGACGCCGTCGATGACGTCCTGCCGCAGGCCGAGGTCCTCGCCCATGGTCCAGTACCGTTCGATGAGCGGCCGCATGGCATGCAGGTACCGGGCGACGACGTCCCGGGCGCGATCGTCGTAGGGGTCGAAGTCGATGCCGCCCTTGGCGCCGCCGAGGGGAACGTACCGGCCGTCGGGGTCGTAGTTGAGGCCCTCTTTGAGCGTCATGCCCCGGGCGAGGCCGCGGACTTCGAAGAGCGAGCAGCCGCGCCGCATCCGCAGGCCCCCGCTGGCGACACCACGCACGAGCCGGTCGATCACCAGGTACCCGCGGCACCCGGTGACCGGGTCGGTCCATGCCACTTCGAGCAAGGCTGTGTCGGTCATCGGCCCTCCTGATCCCCCGGTCATTGCTTACGCAGCTCGGTTCCCGGCCGCGGAACGATCCGGGCGGCCTGTGTCCGATGCCCAGGGTCAGTTGCTGGGTTCGGGGCGAGCTGGCCGCCTTCGCCGAGGTCGTTCTCGGCGGTCTGCGGGAGGCTTTGGTGAGGGGTGCGGACCCTGGGGGTTCTCCAGGTGTGGAGTTGTTCGAGCGAGGCCACCACGGTTTCTCCCCGCCGGACGGCCACCGCCTTGCGCATCATCCGGCCACCGTACCGATCAGTCGGCTGTGGCGGGAGGCGCCGAATGTGGGGTCCTGGGCCTGTGCGGACAGTCAGAACCGCAGGTGGGGGTGGGTTTTGGTGTGGGGTGCTGTGAGGACGGTTCGGTTGGGCTCTGGCTTAGTTGCGGTCCGGACCTGGCGCTGGGGAGTCGGTGGGGTGCCGGGAGGGCGCGGCCTTGGTGGCTGGTGGAGAAGCGGAGCGGTGTTGCCTTCGATGGGCGCGGCCGTGGTGGCTGGTGGGGGCGAAGGGCGGGGTGGGTTGCGGCTGGCTCGCGCGGGGTGGGCGCGGGCTGGGGGCTTGCCGTCGGCGGCTTGTGGGGTAGCTCGGCCGCGCGATCCCGGGCGTGGGAGGTTAGGTGGGGAGTCGGTGGCCGTCCTGCTCGGCTGGCCTCTGGGCTTGCCATTCGGGCCGGCCCCTCCGGTCTGTTGGGTTGAGGCCGGTTCGGCGGCCTCGCCTCTCGACCCTTCGGCCCCGGGGTCCGGGCCCCGGACCCCGGGCCTCGGGGCTTTCGCTTCTGCGGGCCTTCGGCGCTGTCTTTCGGGCTCTAGTGTTCTGGCCCGGCCCTTCATGGCTACCGCTCCTCGGCCTTCGGGTCGGTGGGGCCTCAAGCCCGGCTTGCCTGCTCGGCCCGGCCCGGCCCGGCCTCCCAGGCCCGCACCCGGACCTTCCAGCCTTCGGCCCGGCCCCTCCGGGGCTGCCGGGCCTTCGGCCTTGTGGCCGCGGCGTTGTCGGGCTTCGGGTCTCGGGACTCCCGGCCCCGGCCCCGGCCCCGGCTCCGGACCTGGGCCTCCGCCCCCGGCCCAGGCGTCTTGGCCCCGCCCTGGCCTCCGTGCCTCCGCCTCTTGGACCTCCGTCTCTTCGCGCCACCGGCCCTTCGAGCCCCGCCGGCTGGGCGTCGGCCTCCAGCCCCGGCCCTGCCCTCCGGCCCTTTCGGGACCTTCGGGCCTCCGGCCCATTCGAGCTTGGTCTTCCGGCCCTTTGAGCCTCGCCCCCGGCCTCGGGCCTCCGGCCCTGGGCCTCCGGCCCTGGGCCTCCGCCTCCGGCCCGTTGGGCCCTCGGTCCCTCCAGGCCCCGTCCTGGCCCCGGGCCCTCCGGGCTTCGGCCCTTCCGGGCCCCGGCCTGGCCTCCGCCCCTTCGGGCCAGGCCTCCGGCCGGGCCCCCGGGCCTCCGGCCCCTCCGGACCCAGCCCTCCGGGCCCCCGGCCTGACCCTCCGGCCCCTCAGGCTCCGCCCCTCTGGCCCCCAGTCCTCGGCCTTCCGGCTCCGCCCTCCGGCTCCGCCCCTCCGGGCCTCCGGCCCCTCCGGCCCCTCCGGGCCCCCGCCCCTCCGCCTCCGGGCCTTCGCCCCTCCATCGCCCCGCCCCAAAACCCCCGCCCATGGTTCCCCGGGGGCCTTCCTCACGCCGTCCACTCCGGGTCGCGGCCCAGGTACCGCAGCAGCGTTCCCACCGCGTCCCCGTCGTCGGCCGACTCCAGTGCCGGTGCGTACGCGAAGCCTCGCAACGGCTCCACCAGCTGCTTCGCCACCGGCCACAGCTTCTCCGCCAGTTCCTGCGTCAGCGGTGTCGCCTGGCCCGTCGCTACCGCGATGTCCCATGCGTGCACCGCCGCGTCCAATGCTGCCGCTCCTGCTGCCAGCTCCGCCGGGAGGGCGCCCTGGGGCAACGGTGTCGGGACCTCCCTTGCCCCCTGGGGCACCGTTGCGAACGCCGCCGTTGCCGCTGCCAGCGTTGGCTCCAGGAAGGCCGTCGGTGAGCCCTCCAGCGAACCCGATGGGGCGAACGGGTTGTAGTCCGGGCCACCCTTGCCCGTGATCGCGGCTGCGTAGCCCAGCTGGTCTCCTGCTGCGTGCTGGAGGACCTGGGTTGCGTTCCATTCCGCGCACGGCGTTCGCACCGACCAGTCCCGTACCCCCGCGACCGCCGAGCGCAGGGCCTCGTGGGCCGATGCCAAGATCGGCCACGCTGTCAGGCCGGCGAAGAAGCTGCGGATGTCGGCCACCAGGACCTCCGGGGCCTCGTGGGCCGCGTAGTGGCCCGCCGCGTCGCGGGGGCCTCCGCTTGCCGATGGTGCGTCGTACGTCTTCCAGCTGACGATGTTTGCGTGGTCGCGCTCTGCGAAACGCCTGATCGACTGGAAGTCGCCCGCGAACATGGCCAGGGCCGTCGGGACCGTTGTCGGGTCCTGCGGGTGCGGCTTCTTGTGGGCGTCCTCGTAGTAGAACCGGATCGATGAGCCGCCCGTTCGGGTCAGCCAGTACAGGGCCACGTTCGCCAGCACGAACTCCGGGTCCAGGTGCTCGCCGAACAGCTGGGCGTTCCACGCCAGCAGGCCCAGCGGGGAGTCCGCCAGCGCGAACGCCAGCGTGTGCGGCTGCTGGCTGTGCAGTGTGTTGAACGAGAACATGTTCTCGTAGAACCACTGCAGGTGCGCCAGCGCCGCCTGGTCGGCCTCGCTCAGGTCCGCCAGCTCGGCCGGGTCGCCCGACGGGAACGAGAACAGCTGCGTGACGTGCACCCCGACCACCTTCTCCGGCGCGAGCCTGCCGATCTCCGGCGAGATCATCGACCCCGCGTCGTTGCCCGCCGCGCCGTACGACTCGTAGCCGAGGCGGCTCATCAGCTCGGCCCACGCCGCCGCCGTGCGGTGCGTGCCCCAGCCGCCCGATCGCGTCGGGCCCGAGAAGCCGAAGCCCGGCAGGGACGGGATCACCAGGTGGAACGCCGGTTCGCTCGCCGACTCCGGCTCGGTCAGCGGGCCGATCACGTCCAGGTACTCCGCGATCGAGCCCGGCCAGCCGTGCGTCAGCACCAGCGGGGTCGCGTCCGCCCGGGACGAGCGGACGTGCAGGAAATGGATCGTCTCGCCGTCGATCTCCGTCACGAACTGCGGGTGCGCGTTCAGCCGCGCCTCGAACGCCCGCCAGTCGAACTTCTCCAGCCAGTACTCCGCCAGCGCGCGCACCCGCTCGTTCGTGACGCCGTACTCCGCGGGCAGGTCGTCCGGCCACAGCGCGCCGCGCAGGCGGCTCTGCAGGTCGTCGAGGGCGGACTGGGGGATCTCGGCGCGGAACGGGTGGAGGGCGGGGCTCGTCATGGCTGCTCCTTCAGGGTGGAACGGAATGCTTCGTTCCGAACTGTAGCAGACCGGAATGATCCGTTCCAGTGGTAATCTCCGGCCATGCGCGAGACAGCCACGCCCGAGACGGCCCTGCCCGGGCGCCGCGGCCAAGCCGCCCGCAACAACGTCGTCATCCTCGACGCCGCCCGGCACGTCTTCCTCGGCGATCCGAAGGCGCCCATCTCGCAGGTCGCCGAGCGCGCCGGGGTCGGCATCAGCGCCCTCTACCGCCGCTACCCGAGCAAGGAAGCCCTGCTTTGCCGCATCTGCCACGACGGGCTCCTGATGTACATCGGCGAGGCCGAGGTCGCCGCGGAGGAGCCGGACGGCTGGGCGGCGCTGACCGGGTTCCTCACCCGGGTCGTCGAACTCGACGTGCACTCCCTGACCGTCCACCTGGCCGGCACGTTCACCCCGACCCCCGAGATGGGGCGGGACGCGCGGCGGGCGGGCGAGCTGACGAAGCACCTGGTCGAACGCGCGCACGAGACCGGGCGCCTGCGCCCGGACGCGGTCACCGAAGACATCGGCATGATCCTCGAGTGCTGCGCCGCCATCCGCGTCGACGACGAGGAGCGGACGGCGCAACTGCGCCACCGGTACCTCGCGCTGCTCGTCGAGGGGTTGTCGGCCCACGGCCCCGATCTGCCTGGCCCGCCGCCGCAACCGGGTGAGATGAACGGCCGCTGGCGTCCCTCCTGACGGCGGTGTCCCGGCGCGTCCGGATGGCGGTAACGAATTCCGGGAGCGCGACGACTGATCAGCGTCGGCTGTCCGAAAGACCACGCAAGAACTGTCAGAGCGGTATTCCCCGGACTGGAACAGCGAGATGACGACTATGCAACGAAGCTGGCGAAGAACCACGATCCTGTCCTCGGTGGCCGCACTGGCCACGGCCTTCATCGCAATCGCGCCCGCCGCGCAGGCGGACACGCCCACCAGTTCCGTCGAAGTCAGTCCCACCACCGTGCTGCCGGGGCAGACCTTCACGGTCACGCAAACCATTCACAATCCCACCGATTTCACGGTGACTTTCGCGAAGGGCGCCATTTACGGCACGCCGACCGCGATCACCGACGTCGTCGACGTCGTGTCCTGCACCAACACGACGGCCGTCGGCTGCTTCCAGGCCGGGAGCAGCTACCGGGCCGCGTTCGGCGACCTCGAGGCGGGCGGCACGAAGACCACGGTGTGGACCCTGCGCGTCAAGGACACCGCGGCGCCCGGAACCTTCACGCTGCAGCACCAGTTCGTCGGTGACAACTACGCCTTCGACATCCTCGACGGCCCGTCGATCACCATCGCCGACCCGGCCGCGCAGGCCGACGTCAAGGTCGCGCTGGGCGCCACCGGGCACGGCGGGCTGAACGCGCGCATCGACTACACGCTCACCGTGACGAACACCGGCCCGTCCGCGGCGTCCGGGATCCGGGTCGTGGCCACGTACCCGGCCGGCCTGTCGTTCGCGAGCGGCTCGGGCTGTGCCCACGTCGCCGGCACCCGGACCGTGAACTGCGACCTCGCTTCGCTGGCCAGTGGCGCGTCCGCGACGCCCAAGTTCTCGGTGAACGGCGGCCTGCTCGCGCTCGGTTCGTACACCACGACGGCGGTGCGGACGGCGAGCTCGCCGACGGATCCCAACCCCGCCAACGACAGCGCGTCGAAGACGTGCTCGGCGCTCACCGGGCTCATCGTGACCTGCTGAGGTTCGCGAGAGGTGAACCGGGCTCGTGTCCTCCGCCAGGGACGCGGGCCCGGTTCGCGTTTTCAGCCGGTCACGGATGCGTAGAGCTTTTCGATGTCGTCGTCGAAATACGCGCTGTAGGAGACGTCCGGGGTGTCCCCGCCGAGTTCGAAACCGCCGATCACGCCGACGACCGCGCCGCCGGTCACCCACGGCCCGCCGCTGGTTCCGTCGGGGAAACCGGGGCACGCCACCCGTTGCTGATACGCGTCGGACTGCGCGGTGTTCCCTTCGCAAACCACCGGGGAATCGCTCGTGTCGGGGTAGCCCGTGAGGGTGATCCGGTGCACGAATCCGCGGTTCGTGCCGAGCACGTTCGCGCCGGTGAGGCTTTCCACCGACGCGGAGTTCCCGGCCTGCCGGACGGTGAGGAACGCGAAATCCAGATCCGGGTCGGCCGAGGCGGTCCAGCCGCCGGCGACGGCCGTCGAGGTGACGGTCCACATCCCGAACGGCGCGACGCCGTCGTGGTAGCCCGGGGCGAAGCTCATGCCGTCCCGGACGCAGTGGGCGGCGGTCAGGACGAGGTCACCGGCGGCGGAGTGCACGACGCTCGCGGTGCAGAAGTGGCTGCCGTTCGCGAACAACGCCCCGACGGGTGAAGCCGCGGCGTTCGACGGCGCAGCGGGAGCCGCAGGCGCCGCGGGATCAGCGCTCGGGGTGGCGACCGGCGCGCCCGCCGCGTAGGCGTCATCGGCGGCCGTGTCGGTGCCGACGACCAGGCCGGTCCCGAGGACCAGCACGGTCGCCGCGGCCGTCAGCGCGGGCCGGAGGAACTTGATCGCCACCCCCTCAGATCACCACAGCACCGCCGGTTCCGCAGCGTGCGGAGCCGGATGCACAGTGACTTCACAAGGTGCGGGCCGGACGCACAGCGTCCTCACAGCGCGCCGCGAAAGCGCTTAGCCTCGGACGCATGGCGACAGTCACTTCGCCCGACGGGACGGTCGTCGGGTTCGAGACGCTCGGCGACGGCCCGCCGATGGTCCTCGTGCACGGCACCGGCGCGGACCACACCCGCTGGACGGCGGTCCGCGACCGGCTCGCCCGGCGCTACCGCCTGTACCTCGTCGACCGCCGCGGCCGCGGGCTCAGCCGGGACGAAGCCGCCGCGTACGACATCCGGCGGGAGGGCGAGGACATCGCCGCCGTGGCCGAAGCGGCCGGCGGCGACGTCTACCTCCTCGCCCACTCCTACGGCGCCCTGTGCGCGCTGGAAGCCGTCCGGCTCACGAAGGCGGTCAGCCGGCTCGCCGCCTACGAACCGCCGCGGCCGAAGCCCGGCGGGGCGGTCGTCGGGCCGGACGCGCGCAGCCGCATGCGGGCCGCGGAACACCTGGAAGAGATCCTCGAAATCTTCCTGCGGGAAGCCCTCCGGCTCGCTCCGGCGGCCGTCGAGGCGATGCGCGCGACGCCGGTCTGGCCCGCCCGCGTGGCCGCCGCGCCCACGATCCCGCGGGAGCTGGACGTCGTCGAGGGCATGGTGTTCGACGAGCGGCTCGGCGAAATCGCGATCCCGGTCCGGCTGTTCGCCGGCACGGAGAGCCCGGACTACCTCCGGCTCGCCGCCGAGGCGGTCGCCGGGCTGATCCCCGGGGCCAGCGTGGTGCCGCTGCACGGCCAGGCGCACCAGGCGATGGACTTCGACCCGGACCAGTTCACCGAGGCGGTGTTCGCGTTCGGTCCGGCGTGAGGCCGCGGCGCTGCGCCCAGGCCGCGACTTCGGTCCGGTTGGCCAGGCCCAGCTTGGCCAGGACGCTGCGGACGTGGCTTTCCACCGTGCGCTCGGAAAGCACCAGCCGGTGGGCGATCTGGCGGTTGCTCAGCGCGCCGGCGACCAGCGTCGCGACCTCCCGCTCGCGGCCGGTCAGCGGGTCGCCCTCGTGCCGGAGCCGGTCGAGCAGCGCCGTCGCGTCGCGGAGCCAGCCCGGCATGCCGAGCCGGCGGGCCTCCTCGGCCGCCTGCCGCGCCAGGGTTTCCGCGCGCTGGAGCTCGCCGAGCGTGGCCAGGACGGTGGCCAGGCGGACGCGGTTGTGCACGACGTACGGGCGGGCGCCGAGGCGCGTGTCCCACGCGATCGCCTCCTCGAACCGCGACACCGCTTCGGCGTGCCGGCCCAGGAGCGCGGCGAGGCGGGCGGTCCAGCCGCTGGAGCAGTCGCTGCAGAACGTGCCCGCGCCGCCCGAGCCGACCGGCGGGGCACCGGCCAGCCGCGCGGCGAGCCACTCCGCCGTTTCGACGTCCTCGAACGTTTCCAGCAGCGGCAGCAGGTTCGGCGCGATTCCCGGGGCCTGGCCCAGGAAGTCGGGGTCGCGCAGGCGGGGGCGCAGCGCGTCGTAGGCCGCCCGTGCTTCGTCGCGGCGGCCGCCGAGCAGGGCGCAGAGCGGCCGGGAGATGATCGTGATCGGCAACGGCGGCGCGATCGCCAGCAGCTCGTCGTAGCCGTCGGGCAGCTCCGCCGGGTCGCCGACGACGTCGGCCAGCTGCTGCGCGAACGCGAACGACATCCCGGCGGCGGACCGGTCCTCCGCCAGCTCCGCCGCCGCGAGTTCGCCCGCCAGCCGGTTCTGCGCGCGGGCCTCGGCGAACGCGCCGCGGTAGGCCGCGACCGACGCGCGCAGCCGCAGCTCGTGCCAGCGGACCAACGGCAGCCGGGTCGTCGCCGCGAGGGCCGCGATCGCGGCCAGCTCGGTGTCGACGACGGCCACCGTGCCGACTTCGAACGCCGCGTCCAGCCGCCACTTGTGCCCCCACAGCGCCACCAGCGGCCGTCCCGTGCCGCCGAGGGCGACGGCGAGCGCGCCGAGCCGCAGCCGTTCGGCCAGCGGCAGCTCGAACGGGCGGATCTTCAGCCGGGCGCGGACGGCGTCGAGCCGCGCTTCCTGGTCGCCGGAGAGCTCCGCCAGCTCCATGGCCTCGTCCGCGGCCTTGACGGCCTCGGTCGCGCGCCCGTAGTCGGCGGTCACGGCCGCGGACTGGGCCAGCAGCTTCGCCCGCACGGCCGGGTCCGCGTCCGGGCCGAGCGCCGCCAGCGCGGACTCGGTCAGCGCGGCCATCCCCGGCAGCAGGTCGGGCGCCGAAGTGTCCCGGACGACCAGCGCCGCGGCGGCCACCAGTGCCGGGTCCGGCGTCAGCGCGGCGGCTTCGCGCGCGTGGCCGAAGCTGCGGGCGAACCGGCCCGCCCGGTACTCCGCGGTCGCGAGGTCGACGAGCAGGGCGGCGAACCCGTCGCGGGGGCCCGCGCGGCGGCGGCAGTCGAGCGCGAGGGCCAGGAACCGCGCGGCTTCGGTGAAGGCCAGCGCGTGGGTGGCGTCCCGCGCCGCCGTCTCGGCCCACTCCGCCGCCCGGGCGAGGGTGCCCGGCGTCGGCGCCGAACGCAGCCAGTGCCCCGCCACCACGCCCGGCTCGGCCCGGTGCTCCAGTGCGGCCGCCGTCCGGGCGTGCAGTTCCTCGCGGACGCCCTGGTCGAGGTCGGCGTAGATGCCGTCGCGCACGACGGCGTGGGCGAACCGCCGTGACCCGGCGTCGGCGGGCAGCAGCACCCCGGCGCGGACCGCGCGGTCGAGGGCCACGACCACCTCGGGCACCGGCCGGCCGGCGACTTCGGCGACGACGTGCGCGTCGACCTCCTCGCCGAGGACCGAGGCGATCGCCAGCAGCTCCCGCGGGCCCGTGGCCAGCCCGGCGACGGTGGTGCGGACGAGGTGCCGCAGCTCCGCCTCGCCGTCGCCGGCCGCCGACGACCGGGCGACCGCCTTGAGGTACAGCGGGTTGCCGCCCGAGCGCCGCAGCGCGTCGACGGCGTCCACGCCCGCGCGGCCGACCTCGGCGAGGTAGGCCCGGACGTCGGGTTCGGTCAGCGGCTCCAGGCGCAGGCTCTCGGTGCCCGGCCGGCCCAGCAGCTCGGGCAGGGCCTCGAAGAGCGCGCCGGACGGGCCGGTGTCCCGGTAGGTCGCGACCACGGCGAGCCGGGACCGGCGGATCTCGCCGGCGAGGTGCCGCAGCAGCCGCAGCGACGCCTCGTCGGCCCAGTGCACGTCCTCGAGGACCACGACGAGACCGGCGGGCTCGGCCGCGGCCACCAGCGCGTCGGCCGCCAGCGCGACGAACCGGAACCGGGCCGCGACCAGGTCGGTGCCCGCACGGCCGTCCAGCTCGGCCAGCGCGCGGGAGACCTCCGCGCCCACCTCCGGCAGCGCCTGGAGCACCCGGCGCCACGGCCACAGCGGCGGCGCGCCCGGGTCGTCGACGCACCGGCCCCAGACGGCCGCCGGGCCGGTGACGGCCTCGGCCAGGCGGGTCTTGCCGATCCCCGCCGGGCCGCCGACGAGCACGACCGCGCCGGTCCCGCCGGCCGCCGCCGCGAGCCAGGCCCGCAGGTCGGCCGCGGCACCGGCCCGCCCGACGAACGGCTCGCTGCGCGTCACCCGAGCAGTATCCCCTCCGTGCCCGGTTTCGGTGGCCTCCTCCGTACTGGCACTGATGTCCGGGACGCCGCCGGCGGCGAAAGTCGTCCCCAACGTCAGGACCAGCGAAAAGGAGCACCCGATGCACGCCACCATCCACCGGTTCCGGGGTCCACTGGGGCCGCACGACCTCGCCGGAGGCGCCCTCGGCGCCGCCACCCTCACCGAACTCGGCGGCCAGGCCGGCGCCGTCGTCACCTTCTGGCCCGACGCCGCGGCGGCGGGTGCGGCCGCGGCCCGGCGGCCCGCCGGGACCACCTGGCTCGACGCCGGCGCCTACCGGGTCGCCGACGTGCACTCCGCGTCGGACGCGGCCGCCTACGCCCAGCTCACCTGGTTCGACGGGCCGAAGAGCGCCGACCAGTCGGCCGCCGAGCAGCGCGCCGGCCGCGAACGCATCTGGCCGGCCGTCCGGGGCATCGAGGGCGTCGGCACGACGTACGCCCTCCTCGCCGAAGACCGGTCGCTGGTCGTCGTGGGCTTCACCGCGTCGCTGGCGACGGTCGAAGCCGTCCAGGAGGCGATCATGGCCACCGAGCTGCTGCCCGGCGAGGACCCGGCGCTGCTGCCCGGCCCGGACCGGGTCGACCTGCACCGCGTGCGGCACGCGGCCCTGCCGGCTCCGGCAGGTGCGCGATGAGCCCGCACACCGCGCCCGCCCTGCGCGCGGGCACCTGGACCGTCCGCAGTGGACGGACGACGGCGGCCTTCGAGGTCCGCAACGTCGGCGTCAACCGGGTGCGCGGCACGATTCCGGTCCGCACCGGCGGCGTCGAGGTACGCGACGGCGCGGTGACCGCCGTCCACGCGGAGCTGGACCTCGGCGCGCTCGACACGCGGAACGAGCGCCGCGACGCCGACCTGCGCAAGCCGAACCTGCTGGACAGCGCCGCCCGCCCGGCCATGACCTTCACGGCCACCGGCGTCCGGCGGCAGGACGACGGCTGGGCGGTGACCGGCGAGCTGGCGCTGCGCGGGACGTCGTGCCCGCTGACGCTGACCGTCGTCCCGGACGGCGCCACCCGCGTCCGCGCCACCGGGACGCTGGACCGGGCCCCGCTCGGCCTGCGGGTGCCGCGCGCGGTGATCGGCCGGTACGTCCGGATCGTCGTCGAGGCGGAGCTGGAGCCGCCTAGCTGAGGTCCTTGGGGAGCAGGGCGGTCGCCGGGTCGGGGGCGGCGACCGCCTTGGGGCGCCGGTCGCGGAAGACCCAGCCGCCGATGATGCCGCCGGCGAACCCGAACAGGTGACCCTGCCAGCTGACCCGCTCGTCGGTGGGCAGCAGCGAGGTGAACTGGTAGGCGAAGCACAGCGCCATCACCAGCCCGATCACGATGTCGATCGGGTGCCGGTCGAAGAGTCCGCGCACGATGACGTACCCGAAGTAGCCGAACAGCAGGCCGCTGGCCCCGACGGTGACGCTGTTCGACGGCGCGGTGAACCACACGCCGAGGCCGCTGGCGACGATGATCAGCAGGCTGACGGCGAACCACTTCTTCACCCCGCGGTAGGCGGCGAGGAACCCGAAGATGAACAGCGGCCCCGAGTTGGCCTCGATGTGCCCCCAGCTGGAGTGCATGAACGGCGAGGTCAGCACGTCCGGCAGCGACGCCGGGTCCCGCGGTTCGATGCCGAGGTCCCGGCCGATACCGTAGTCGTCGACGGCGTTGACGATCTGCACCAGCCACAGCACGGCCAGCAGGCCCACCATGACGAAGAGGGCCTTCTTGGCCTCGGCGATCATCGTCTCGGCCTCGCTCCGGGCCGGTTCCTCGCTCATTTCGTCCCCCTCGGTCGGTTCGCGCGCCCGAGGATAACCGGCGGACGCCCCCGGACGCGGCGTTCCGGACCCAGCCGTGACCTGGCAGTGTTGGGACCATGACGTCACACCGGCCGGAGACGGTCTTCCGCGGCCGCCGCATGCCAGCCGACCGCGCCCTGGTCATGGCCATCGTCAACCGAACCCCGGACTCGTTCTACGACAAGGGCGCGACCTTCACCGACACGGCAGCCCTGGAGGCGGTGGACCGAGCGGTCACGGCGGGCGCCGACATCGTGGACATCGGCGGCGTGAAGGCGGGCGAGGGCCCCGAGGTCGACGTCGACGAGGAGATCCGCCGGGTGGTCCCATTCGTGGCGGAGGTCCGCAACCGCCACCCGAACCTGGTGATCAGCGTCGACACCTGGCGCCACGAGGTCGGCCGCCAGGTCTGCGAAGCGGGAGCCGACCTCCTGAACGACACGTGGGCGGGAGCCGACCCGAAGCTGGTGGAGATCGCCGCGGAGTTCGGCACGGGCTACGTGTGTTCCCACGTCGGAGGCATGCCGGTCCGCACGGACCCGTACCCGGCCCCAACCCCGGACCGCCCATTCTGGCCCCGCTACGACGACGTGGTGGCGGACGTGGTGGCAGAGCTGACGGCGGCGGCATCACGAACGGTGGAAGCCGGCGTACCGAGGGAGGGAGTACTGATCGACCCGACGTTCGACTTCGGCAAGAGCACCCGCCACGGATTGCAGTTGCTGAGGAACTTCGACCGCCTGGTGACAACGGGCTGGCCGGTCCTGGTGGCGCTGTCGAACAAGGATCTGATCGGCGAAACCCTGGACGTCGAAGCATCCGAACGCCTGCCAGGAACACTGGCAGCCACGGCGATAGCGGCACGAGCAGGAGCAGCGGTGTTCCGAGCACACAACGTCAGGGAGACGCGCGAGGCGGTGGAGGCGGTAGCGGCACTGTCATGAAGGAGCAGGGTGGTCATCCCGTCGCCTGAGGCCGTGAAATCACTTTGAGCCGGGCCCGCAACACAGAGCGCAACGCGAGAGAGCAGCGCAACCTTGC
>NZ_JNYY01000019.1 GCF_000716785.1 Amycolatopsis vancoresmycina | reverse complement strand
AGCTCTCACCGCATCACAGTCCAACCGGCTTACCGAGCGGCCCATCCCATCTTCCCAGCCCCGTGAAGCCTGCAAAACAGACGGGAACATCTGACATGACGACCGACGGCGTCGAGGCGATCTACCTGGAGACGCACAACTGGGGCAAGGCGGCCAAGTTCTTCCAGGCACTGGGCTACGAAATCGACTTCGCGACCGACCACAACTCCGGGCAGCTGCGCAACGGCGACAGCCCCTGGCTGTTCATCGCCGAGGTCCCCGAAAGCCAGGAGCCGCGGACCCAGGTCGTGTTCAAGGTCCCGGACGCGGACACCTTCCGCCCGGACGACGTCGTCGAGGTCGTCACGCCGTTCACGGAAACCCATTACGGGACCAGGGAAATGACCGTCCGCGACCCCGACGGGCGGACGTGGACGCTGTCGGCGCCCGGGAAGGCCTGAGGTGGCCGCGCCGGACAGCACCGCCGTGCGGACCGCCCTGTGGCGGGCGCTGCACGTCGAGATCGATCCGCCGCCGCACGTGTTCGCCGACGAACTCGGGCTGCGGCTGGCCGATCCGGGGGACGGCTGGCGGCAGCGCGAGGACATGGACCCGGCGATCGCCGGCCGCTACCGGGCCGGCATGGTCGCGCGGGCCCGGTTCGTCGAGGACCTGGTCGCCGAGCAGGCCGCGCGCGGTGTCGGCCAGTACGTGATCCTCGGGGCCGGGCTGGACACCTTCGCCCAGCGCCGTCCGGACGTCGCGGCCCGGCTGCGCGTGTTCGAGGTCGACCGGCCGGGACCGCAGGAGTGGAAACGCGCGCGCCTGGCCGAACTCGGCCTCGGTGTCCCGGACTGGCTGCACCTGGTGCCGGTCGACTTCGAGACGACGTCGTGGTGGGAGCGGCTCGCGGACGCGGGGTTCGCGCCGGACGAGCCGTCGGTCGTCGCCTCCACCGGCGTCAGCATGTACCTCACGAAGGAGGCCAACGCGGCGACCCTGCGCCGGATCGCCGGGTTCGCCCCGGGGTCCACTGTGGCCATGACGTTCCTGCTGCCGCCCGGACTGCTCGACGAGGACGAACGCGCGCGGCACCGCGCCACGGCGGACCGGGCCCGGGCGGCGGGCACGCCGTTCGTCAGCACCTTCGCCCCGGAAGAAATCCTGGCGATGGCCCGGGAAGCCGGGTTCCGCGACGCCGTGCACGTGCCGGGGGCCGAGCTGAACGAGCGCTACTTCGCGGACCGGGCCGACGGGCTCCGCGTGGTCCCCGGCGAGGAGTTCCTCGTCGCTACGGCCGGGGCAGGTGCCCGAGGTAGGCCCGCAGCATCGTCTTGACCGGTTCCAGGAGCTCGGGGGCGCCGTCGCCGCGGAACACCTCCTGGATCACCGCGTCGGCGGCGAGGAACGCCGTCCGGCAGGCCACCGCGGCCTCGTAGTCGTCGCGCAGGAGGTACTGCGCGACGAGCACGCGGTGCACCCCGGCGGCCATCACGCGCTTGTGCGCGCGGTCGGCTTCCCGGGTGCCGTCGGTGAGGCCGCGGCCGAACCACAGCGCGCGGAACCCGGGTTCGGCGCGGTACAGCCCGGCGAAGGCGTCGACGAGCAGGCCGACGGGATCGGCCCAGGTCTCCCCCGCCGCCTGCTCGGCGAACGAGTCCATCAGGGTTTCCAGGCGGCCGAGGTAGAGCTCGGCGAGGGCTTCGGTGATCGCGTCGCGGTCCGGCAGGTACTGGTACAGGGCGCCGACCGAGACGCCGGCCTCGGCGGCGACCCGGGTCGTCGTCAGCGCTTCGACGCCGGCTTCGGCGAGTACGCGGTCGGCGGCCGCGAGCACCCTGGCCAGCTTCTCCCGCGAACGCGCCTGGCGCGGCACGCGGCGCAACCGGCCCTCGGTCATCCGGTCCCCAAACCTGAACGTGACTTTGTTTCGGGTTTATTCTAGCCTCGGCGCATGGCAATGGCGAGTTCGGCGCTCGACGAGGCGCGGCGGTCGGTGGCGCGGGCCTGCCACGGGCTCGCGGGCGAGGGCCTGCTCATCGGCAGCGCGGGGAACGTGAGCGTCCGGGTGGGCGAGCACGTGGCGGTGACCGCGACCGGGGTCGTGCTGGGCCGGGCCACGGCCGACGACGTGGTCGTCGTCGCCCCGGACGGCACGGTCGTCGCCGGCGACCGGCGCCCGACCTCGGAACTGGAGCTGCACCTGGGGGTCTACCGGCGCTACGGCGCGGGCGCGGTGGTGCACACCCACTCGCCGCAGGCGACCGCGGTGTCGCTGGTGCTCGACGAGCTGCCGTGCGTGCACTACCAGCAGCTCGCGCTCGGCGGCGCGATCCGGGTCGCGCCGTTCGCCGTCTTCGGGTCCGCGGAACTGGCCGCGGAAACCCTCACCGCGCTCGACGGCAAGGCCGCCGCGCTGCTGGCCAACCACGGCGCGGTCACCCACGGCCCGACCCTCGAAGCCGCGGTCGACAACGCGCTGCTGCTGGAGTGGGCGTGCGGGCTGTACGTGCGGGCCGCGGCGCTCGGCGCACCGCGGGGCTTGGATCCCGAGCAGCAGGACGCCGTCGTCGCCGCGGCCGTGCGCCGGGGGTACGGGCGATGACGCAGACGGTGGTCACGCTGGGGGCGCACGTGTTCGACGTGCAGGTCCGGCCGGTCGACGCGATCCCGGACGGCCAGGGCGCGGCGCTGGTGGAGCAGATCCGCTTCGGGCCGGCGGGCACGGCCGCCGGCACCGCGGTCACGCTGGCCAAGCTGGGCGCGGCGGTCCGCACCGCGGGGGCCGTCGGCACCGACCCGGTCGGCGACCTGCTGCTGGCGATGCTCGCCCGCCACGGCGTCGACACGTCGCTGGTGCTGCGCCGCGAGGGGGTCCAGACGTCGGCGTCGGTGCTGCCGATCCGCTCCGACGGCAGCCGGCCCGCCTTCCACGTGCCGGGGGCGAACCTGACCTACGAGCCGTCGGACGCCCCGCACGCGGAGCTCGCCCGCGCGACCCACCTGCACCTGGGCGGCCCCGAGCTGATGGGCGGCGAGAAGGCGGCGGAGATCCTCGCGCCGGCCCGCGCGGCCGGCGTGGTCACCTCCGCCGACCTGCTCGCCCCCGGCGATCCCGGGGTGCTCGCCTGGCTGGCACCGGCACTGTCCTCAGTGGACTACCTGCTGCCCAACGAGGAGCAGGTGCTCGGCCTGACCGGCGCGGCCACCCTCGAGGACGGCGCCCGGGCCCTGCTCGCCCGCGGAGTCGGCTGCGTCGCGGTCACGCGGGAGGCGCGCGGCGCCCTGGTGGTCACGGCGGCGGAGACGATCGCCGTGCCGGCGTTCGCGGTCCCGGTGATCGACACGACCGGCTGCGGCGACGCGTTTTCCGCCGGATTCCTCCGCGGGGTGGGCTTGGGAAGGTCCCTGCGGAACGCCGCGGTGCTCGGCTGCGCGGCGGCGGGCCTGGTGGCGCAGGGCCTGGGCAGCGACCACGGCGAGTTCGACCTGGCGGCCGCGGACGCGTTCGCCGTCACCACACCGGTGCTCGCCTGAGAAAGCCGGCCGCGCCCTTCCCCCGCGGCCGGTTGTCCCCGCGGGCGATGGCTGCCCGCGGGGATGGCGGCAGGCCCGGCACTTCGCAGGGAAGTGCCGGGCCTCGCCGCGTTCCGCGAAACGCTGCGGCTCAGGCGCGACCGCGCAGCTTCGCCAGGAAGGGCCGCGCCTCGCTGCGATGCACAAACCCCCTGCCGCTCAAGCGCAGCCTCGACCCCTCGACACCGCACTCGCCGGGGAATGCCGGACCTCGCCGAGTTCCAAAACGCTGCGGCTCAAGCGCGGCCGCACAACCTCGCCCCCGGCGCCGCACTCGCAGAGAAGCGCGCGCCACATTCCGCAAACCCTCTGCCGCTCAAGCGCGGCCGCGCAGCCTCGCCCCCACTCCCCGGCGCCGCACCGGGAGCCGCCCGGCCACCGCGTCCTCCAGCAGCGCCCCTATCGTCTCCCGTGCGCACGCCTTGTTCGCCCCGATGCCGCCCGACGGCCCGCGCTTGATCCAGCCCGCCACGTACACCCCCGGCAGCCCCGCGACCCGCCCCGCCGTGTTCGGCACCGTGCCCGACTCCTCGTCGAACGGCAACCCCGGTACCGCCGTCCCGCGGAAGCCCGCCGCCCGGATCACCCGGCCCGCCGGGATCTCCACCTCACCCGAAGTGAGCACCGCGCGGACCTCCGTGTCTCCGCGGAACGCCACCGGCGCCGAATGGAACCGGAGCACGATCCGGCGGCCGTCCGGCGGGGGGACCGACCAGTCCACCTGCTCGCGCCGCACGCCCCGCAGCCACGCCGCCTTGCCTTCCGCGGTGTCGATCGCCGCGGCGATGCGCGGGTCGTGTGTGTCCACTACCAGGTCGCCGCGGGCCGCCAACGCCAGCAGCTCCGAGCGCGTGTACGCCGCCGTCTCCGGGCCGCGGCGGGCCAGCACCACCACCTCGCGCACCTTCGACGACCGCAGGCGGGCCAGCGCTTCCGGTGCGATCGACGTGCCCGCCAGCTGTTCCGGGTCCGCCGTCAGGATGCGGGCGATGTCGAGGGCCACGTTGCCGGTGCCGACCACGACCACCCGCTCGGCCGACAGGTCCACCGCGTCCGGCTCGACGTCCGGGTGGCCGTTGTACCAGCCGACGACCGTCGCGGCCGGGACGCTGCCGGGCAGGTCCTCGCCCGGGACGCCCAGGGGCCGGGCCTCGGTGGCCCCGACCGCGAAGATCACCGCGTCGTGCCGGCCGGCCAGCTCCGCGCCCGCCGTCACGCCGAGGCGCAGGCGCAGCCGCGGGTGGTCGTGGAACCGGGCGAACGTCTCGCCGATCTTCTTCGTCGACGGGTGGTCCGGCGCGACGCCGTAGCGGATCAGGCCGCCGGCCACCGGCAGGCGATCGACCAGCGTCACCCGGGCGTTCGTGTGCAGCAGCAGGTCCTCCACCGCGTACATCCCCGCCGGTCCGGTGCCGACGACGGCGACGTCCAGCGGCGCGAAGTCGCTCGGCAGCACCCGCTCGAACGCCGGCGGGGCCCAGCGGTGGAAGTTCGGCGCGGCCGACACCTCCGCCAGCACGTCCCGGCCCGCGTAGTACTCCGCGTTGAGCTCCTCGTACACCCGCAGCGGCCCGGTCAGGTCGCCCGCCGGGAAGATCGCGTCGACCGGGCAGGCGTCGGCGCACGCGCCGCAGTCGATGCAGGTGGCCGGGTCGATGTAGAGCATGTCCGTGCGCCCGAAGTCCGGCTCGTCCGGTGTCGGGTGGATGCAGTTGACCGGGCAGACCGACACGCAGGTCGCGTCGGCGCAGCAGGTCTGGGTGATCGCGAACGCCATGTCAGATCAGGTTCGCGCGCTTGTAGAACCACAGGGACGGCTTGGTGAGCAGGCCGGCCGAGTGCAGGAACTCCATCAGCCCGGAACAGCTCGACCGCAGCATCGACTTGTGGTGCTCGTTCGCCGCCGCCTCGCGCCGCGCCCGCTTGCCGTCCAGGCCCGCGTTCTCGTACACCTTGGCGTTCACCATGCTCGTGACGATGAAGTACGACGCGACCGCGACGACGAAGGCGTTGATCTGCCGCCGCAGCCACCCGGCGCCGCGCAGCCGCTCGCGGGTCTCCTCGCGGGCGAACTTCATGTGCCGCGACTCCTCCACGACGTGGATGTTGTTGATGGTGCGCACGAACGGGACCACCCGCTCGTCGCGCATCCAGTCGCGCTGCATGACGTCGAGGACCTCTTCGGCGACGAGGATCGCCGCGTACGCCGCTTCGCCGGTCGCGGTGGCCTTGAAGACCCGGCCCAGCTCGACGACGAACCGGCGCGGCCGGTACGCGGGCGCGCGCAGCTTCGCCGCGCCGCGGGCGAACATGATCGAGTGGCGGCACTCGTCGGCGATCTCGGTCAGCGCCCACTGGAACGCCGGGTCGGTCGGGTCCTTGGCGTAGAAGTCGCGCAGCACCATCTGCTGCAGGATCATTTCGAACCAGATCCCGGTGCTCGCGACCGACGCCGCCTCCTGGCGGGTCAGCTCGCGCTGCTGCCCGGGCGTCATGTCCGCCCAGTAGGAGGTGCCGTAGAGCGTGCTCCACTCCGGGCTGGCGCCGTGGTAGTCCGTGTCCAGCGGCGTTTCCCAGTCGACCTCCGTGACCGGGTCGTAGGACAGCTGCTCCGACGAGTCGAGCAGCCGCCGCGCCACGGTCTCCCGGTCCGACACGCCGGGTTCGCTGGTGCTCGTCATGACCGACCTCCTCGTCAGGTGTTACCGAAGTTCACTGTTACCAACCGTAACACATACTTCGGCGGCCGTCTGCGGGGAGTTCGGTGAACAACTGTACACTCAATCCGTGACCTCCGGTGACTCCTCAGCGGTACCGTTCGGTTCCGGCCTGCTCGGCCCGCTGGACCAGGACGCCGCGGTGCTGCGCCGGCGCGTCCAGCGCCTGCTCACCGCCGCTCTGATCGCCACCAACGTGATCGGCGCGCTGGTCGTCGCCGGCCTCGCGGCACTGCTCATGCCGACCCCCGGGATGTCCGGCGACCTCGTCCGCGTCACCGCGGTCGCAGTACCCGTGTACGTCGTTTCGGCGGTCATCGCCGGGACGCTGTGGGGCACCCGCGGCGCCCTCCGCACGCTGCGCTGGGCCGCCGAAGGGCGCCGCCCGACCGACGCCGAGCGCGCCGCGAGCCTGCGCGTCCCGCTGCGCCTGACCTACGTCCAGGCCGTGCTCTGGGGGATCGCGACGCTGCTCTTCGGCGGGCTCGCGGCGCTCGTGCAGCCGAAGGTGGTGCTCACCGAGTTCCTCGTCGTCGCCTTCGCCGCCGTCGTCGTCTGCGCGATCGCCTACCTCTTCGGCGAATTCGCCCTGCGGCCGTACGCGGCGCTGGCGCTGGCGGGCACCACCCCGCCGCGCCCGGCCACCGGCGGCGTCAACGTGCGGATGCTGCTGTTCTGGTGCCTGGGCACCGGGGTGCCGGTGGCCGGGCTGGTGGTCACCGCGGTGCTGGCCTGGGTCCGCGGCGACGTCTCCCCGACGAGGCTCGCGGTGTCGGTCATCGCGCTCGGGCTGGTCGTGCTGTGCTTCGGGCTGCTGGTCACCGTGTTCACCGCCCGCTCGGTGGTCAACCCGATCTCGTCGGTGCGGGACGCGCTCGACCGCGTCCGCGCCGGTGACTTCGCCGCCCGGATCCCGGTCTACGACGGGACCGAACTCGGCCTCCTGCAGGCCGGGTTCAACGGGATGGCGGCCGGGCTGGCCGAACGCGAGCGGCTGCGCGACCTCTTCGGCAGGCACGTCGGGCACGACGTCGCGGTCGAGGCCATGCGCACGGCCACCGAGCTGGGCGGCACGGTCCGCACGGTGTCGGTCCTGTTCGTCGACCTCGTCGGGTCGACCGCGCTGGCCGCGAGCCGGCCGCCGGAGGAGGTCGTCGGCCTGCTCAACCGGTTCTTCGCGGTGGTGGTCGACGAGGTCGACCGGCACCACGGGCTGGTCAACAAGTTCGTCGGCGACGCCGCGCTGGCCGTCTTCGGCGCGCCCACGCCCCTGGAAGACCACGCCACCTGCGCGCTGGCCGCGGGCCGCGCGATCGCGGCGCGGCTGGCCGCCGAGGTGCCGGACGGCCCGGCCGGCATCGGCGTGGCCACCGGGGACGCCGTCGCGGGCAACGTCGGCGACCCCCGCCGCTTCGAGTACACGGTCATCGGCGACCCGGTCAACGAAGCCGCCCGGCTCACCGAGCTGGCGAAGAACGCGCCGGGCCGCCTCCTCGCCTCGTGGACGGCCGTCGAAGCCGCCGCCGCGGAGGAAGCGGCCCGCTGGACGGCGACCGGGGACGTCACCCTGCGCGGCCGCAACCGCCCCACGACGCTCGCCTCACCGCGTCCGGCCGACGCCGGCTGATGCCGTACGGTCCGGTGTGGACACTGCGCCCGGCGAAGAGGGGAAACGCATGCTCACGCACCGGACCGTCGAGGTCGGCGGCCTCGGCGTGCACGTGGCCGAGCAGGGCACCGGCCCGCTCGTGCTGCTGCTGCACGGCTGGCCGGAGACCGCGCACTCGTGGCGGCACCAGCTCGGACCGCTGGCCGAGGCCGGCTACCACGTCGTGGCGCCGGACCAGCGCGGCTACGGCGGCACCGGCGGGCCCGCCGATCCGGGGCAGTACACGATCCTGCACCTCGTCGGCGACGTCGTCGGGCTGATCGGCGCGCTCGGCGAGCGGGAGGCGATCGTGGTCGGCCACGACTGGGGCGCCCCCGTCGCGTGGCACACCGCGCTGCTGCGCCCGGACCTGGTCCGCGGGGTGGCCGGCCTCAGCGTGCCGCCGGCGGTCCGGGCCCCCGCACCCCCGCTGGGCCTGCTGCGCCAGCGGTTCGGCGACGGCTTCTACCAGCTCTACTTCCAGCGGCCCGGCGTCGCCGAAGCGGAGTTCGGCGCGGACCTGCGCACGACGTTCCGCAAACTGCTCGGCGGGGCCGCGGCGGACCCCGTCGTCCGGGACGGCGAAGGCTTCCTCGACCGGTTCACCGCGCCGGACCCGCTGCCGGCCTGGCTGAGCGACGAGGACGTCGACACCGCCGTGGCGTCGTTCGGCCGCTCCGGGTTCACCGGCGGGCTCAACTGGTACCGCAACATCGACCGCAACTGGGAACTCCTGGCGCCCTGGCAGGGCAGGCGGATCACGCCGCCGTCGTTGTTCCTCTGCGGCGACGGCGACCTCACCAACGCGTTCACCGACCGCACCCGGATCGCCGAAGCCGCACCCGGCCTGCGGGGCGTCATCGACGTCCCGGGCGCCGGGCACTGGGTCCAGATGGAACGTCCGCACGAGGTGAACTCGGCGCTGCTGGAGTTCTTCGGGACGCTCTGAAGGGTCAGCGCCGCGGGTCGACGTGGACCTTCGGGCCCGCGCCGCCGGTCCGCTCCCCGGCGAGCACTGCGCCGGCCTGCTCGAGGCCGACGGTCGCCGCCACCAATGGCCGCGGATCGACGGCTCCGCTCGCGTACGCGGCGATCGTGTCGGCCAGCCCGGGCGACGCGGACAGCACGCCGACCGCCGTGACGTCCTTCAGCACCAGGGCGCGGGTGTCGAGCTCGCTGGGCCGGCCGGACAGTCCGATGTAGACGACGCGGCCCGCGGGTTCCACCAGGTCCACCGCGAGCGCGGGCGAGCCGGGGGCGCCGGTCGCGTCGACGACCGCGTCGAACGGCAGGTCCGGCAGGGTCTCGCGGGTCCACACGTGCGCGAACCCGAGGCTGCGGGCGAACGCGCCGTCGTCGACGCCCATGACGTGCACCTCGGTGCCCGCCGCCCGCAGGAACAGCGCCGTGAGCAGCCCGATCGTGCCCGGCCCGAGGACCAGCGCCCGGTCGCCGCCGCCGGTGCCGGTCGCGCGGGCCGCGCGCAGGGCGTTGCCGCCCGGTTCGACCAGGGCGCCGAGCACGGCGTCGACCCCGCCGGGCAGCGCGTGCAGCGACCACGCGGGCACGGCGAGCCGCTCCGCCAGCGCGCCGGCCCGGCCGCCGCGGATCCCGACCTCCTGCCGGTTCTCGCAGGTGTGCTGGTGCCCCCGGCGGCAGCGGCGGCACGTCCGGTCGCCGAGCATGGTGTCGCCCATGACCCGCCGCCCGAGCCAGGCGGGGTCGACGCCGTCGCCGACGGCCGAGACCGTGCCCGCCCACTCGTGGCCCAGCCGCATCGGGTACGCGGCGTGCCCCTGGTGCAGGTAGGCCATTTCGCCGGTGAAGAACTCGACGTCGGTGCCGCACACCCCGGCCCGCTCGACGTCGACGACGACCTCGCCCGCGGCGGGCCGCGGGACGGGCACCTCCTGCACCGAGCACTCCCGCGGGCCGGTGAGCACGAAGGCCCGCATCGTCGAAGACATGGCCGCATCCTCGCACGCGGGCAGTTGCCGAACACTTGCTATTTTCTTGACAGCTGTCCATTATCGGGCTGTGGAGAGCGACTGGACGACCGAAGCGCCCGCCAAGGACCGGCGGGTGCGGCGGTCCCGGGCCGCGCTGATGCGGGCCGCGGTCGAGCTCGTGTCCGAACGCGACTCGACGGCCGTCACGGTCTCCGAAATCGCCGAGGCCGCGGACGTCAGCCGCCAGGTGCTGTACCAGCAGTTCGGCGACCGCGACGCGCTGCTGCTGGAGGCCGCGCTCGACCTCGTGCGGCGCGAACTGCTCGGCGAGCTCGACGGCCTCGCCTCCCCCGACGGCGAACACGCGTCGCTGCTGGCACTGGGCCGGCACTTCGCCCGGTACCGGCGCTTCTACCGCGCGCTGCTGACCGGCGCGTCCGCGTTCGCCCTGAACAAGGCGCTGACCGGCCTGTTCCTCCCGGTCAACCGGCACACCCTCGGCCGCGCGCTCGGCGGCCGCGTCGACGCCGGAAGCATCGAGGACCTGGCCACCTTCCTGACCGGCGGGGCCGGGGCGGTCGTCAACGCGTGGGTCGTCGACGGGCCCGACCCGCTCGATCCGGAGGCGTTCGCCGGCCGGCTGCAGCGGATGCACTCGGTCGTCAGCGCGATGATCGCGAAGGAGGCCGGTCGGTGATCAGCCGTCTCGTGCAAAACCTGCTGAAGCTGCCCGCGCCGGCCACCCGGCGGCTCGCCGTCCAGCGCGACCTGCGGGTCCCGATGCCTGACGGCGTCGAACTGCTCGCCGACCGGTGGGCGCCGCGCGACGGGCCGGCGGGCCTCCCGACGGCGTTGGTGCGCACGCCGTACGGCCGCCGGGGCGCGTTCGGGGCGATCCTGGCGCGGCCGCTGGCCGAGCGCGGGTTCCAGGTGCTGATCCAGAGCACCCGCGGCGGCTTCGGCTCCGGCGGCGTCTTCGACCCGCTGCGGCAGGAACGCGAAGACGGCCTCGCGACGCTCGAGTGGCTGGTGCGGCAGCCGTGGGCGGGCGACGCGATCGTGCTCGTCGGCGCCAGCTACCTCGGGTACGTCCAGTGGGCGGTGGCCGACCGCGTCCCGCCGCAGGTCAAGGCGATGATCCCGCAGGTCACCGAGTCCGGGCTGACGCTGGAGTTCCTGCGCGAGGACGGCCTTTCGCTGGAGACGCCGTTCGGGTGGGGCGTCCAGGTGGCGGTCCAGGAGCGCCGCTTCGCGGTGTTCCGGCAGCGCAGCCAGGCGAAGAAGCTGCGGCAGGCGTTCGCCACGCTCCCGCTCGCCCAGGCCGACGTCGTCGCGATCGGCCACCGGTCCGATTACGTCCAGGACGTCCTCGCCCACCCGGAGCACCACCCGCGCTGGGCGGAGATCGGCCACCGGCACCGCGTCGCGGACGTCACCGTCCCGGTCAGCTCGGTCGCCGGCTGGTACGACATCTTCCTGCCCGGCCAGCTGCGCGACTTCCGCGCGCTGCAGGAGGCGGGCCGCCGTCCCCGGCTGACGGTCGGGCCGTGGACCCACGCGGCCCGCGCCGACCTGCTCGGCAGCACGGGCGCGACGCTCCGGGAAACCCTGGAGTTCGGGCTCGCGCACGCGCGCGGCGGGCAACCACCGGAGCGGGCCCCGGTCCGGCTGTTCGTGATGGGCGAGGAAGCTTGGCGCGACTTCGCTTCCTGGCCGCCGGAAGGCTATGCGCCGCAACGGTTCCACCTGCAGCCGGGCGGCGGGCTCGCCCCCGGCGCACCCGGTGCGTCCGCGCCCGACGGCTACCGCTACGACCCGGCGGACCCGACCCCGGCGGCGGGCGGCGTCCGCATGGCCCCCGACGCCGGCCGGGTCGGCAACGCGGTCCTCGAAGCCCGCGCGGACGTCCTCACCTACACGACGGCCGTGCTCGGCGAAGACGTCGAAGTCATCGGGGACGTGCACGCGGAGATCTGGTTCCGGTCGAGCCTGCGGTTCGCCGACGTCTTCGTCCGCCTCTGCGACGTCGGCCCGGACGGCCGTTCGGTGAACGTCTGCGACGGGCTCACCAGCCTTCGCGAAGCCGGCGACCTCGCGGCCGTCACGGTCCGGATGTGGCCGACGGCGCACCGGTTCCGGCGCGGGCACCGGATCCGCGTCCAGGTCTCCAGCGGCGCTTTCCCGCGCTACGCCCGCAATCCCGGCACGGGCGAGCCGCACGCCACCGCGGTCACGCTGCGCGCGGCGGACCAGGAGGTCCACCACGACCCGGCGCACCCCTCGGCGATCGTGCTGCCGGTGGCTAGTCCGTCCGTCCACTGAGGACGTCGAAGGCCTGGCGGCGGTGCTCGGCGAAGAGCGCGAGGGCCGTCTCCCGGTCACGGGCGCGCAGGGCGGCCGCGAGTTCCCGGTGTTCGGCGGGGATGCTCGCGAGGTAGCCGTCGGTGGCGGCGCCGATCCGGGTCAGCAGGAACAGGTGCACCTGGGAGCGGATCGCCTGCCACGCCTCGCGCAGCCGCCGGTGGCCGGCGGCGGCGTAGACCGCGTCGTGGAAGTCGAGGTCGCAGCGGACCATCTCGTGCTCGCCCGTGGCCCGTTCCATGCGCCGCACCACGGCGTCGATCGCGGCCAGGGCTTCCTCCGGCGCCCGGTCGACAACCAGTCCGACGGCGAGCCCGTCGAGGGCCGCCCGCAGGCTGCCGAGCTCGGCGGCGTCCTCATCGGACAGTGCGGTCACGGTGGTGCCCCGGTGCCACTCGCTGCGGACCAGGCCCTCACGCTCGAGCTTGAGCAGCGCCTCCCGCACCGGGCCGCGGCTGACGCCCAGCGCCTCCGCCAGCTCCACCTCGCGCAGCGGGCTGCCGAGGGCGTAGCCGCCGTCGAAGATGGCGTCACGGATCCGGTCGGCGACTTCGTCGGCCAGCCCCCGGCGGCGGGCGGGCACCACTCTGTTCATGTCCTGATGTTAACATTTGGACATTGACCTCGGCGAAGGGAACCCGATGCCCGTCATCCCCCGCTTCCACCTGGCGATGCCGGTGGACGACTTGGCCGCCGCCCGCCGCTTCTACGGCGAAGTCCTCGGCCTCGCCCAGGGCCGCAGCGCCGACACGTGGATCGACTGGAACCTGCACGGCCACCAGTTCGTCACGCACCTGTCCCCCGCCGCCCCGAAGCGCATCCACAACCCGGTCGACGGCCACGACGTCCCGGTGCCGCACTTCGGCCTGGTCCTGCCGATCCCGGAGTTCCACGCCCTCGCCGAGCGCCTGCGCGCGGCGGGCACGGAGTTCGTGATCGAGCCGTACGTCCGGTTCGCGGGCGAGCCGGGCGAGCAGTGGACGATGTTCCTGCTCGACCCGGCCGGCAACGCCCTGGAGTTCAAGGCTTTCGCCGACGACTCACAGGTCTTCGCGGTGTGAAGCGCACCATTGCCGGTCGATCTTCGGCCTGACGAAAGCGCTGGTCACCGCCGCCGCAGACCACTCGATCGGGTCGCCCGGCCGCCGGCGGCACTATCGCGCGCTCAGTGGGTACCCCCGGACGACGCACCGCCGGAACCCCGGGAGAGCCCATGCACCAAGCCGACGACGAGCGGCCCGACGCCGTGTTGCTCGCCGCGCTCCGGGAGGGCGAGCTCGAGGCCGCCGGGAGCCTCTTCCGGCGGCACGCGGAGCCGCTGCGCCGGGCCGCCGGGGCGTGGGTGCGCCAGCCCGCGGAGCGCGACGACCTGGTGGCCGAGACGTTCGCCAGGGTGCTGGCCGTGGTGCGGGCGGGCGGCGGGCCGCACGGGGAGCTGCGGCCGTACCTGGTCGTGACCATGCGGCACCTGGTGTCGCGGTGGAGCAGCCAGCGCAACCGCGTCGAGCTGCGGGCCACGGTCCCCGACGCCGGGCTCGACACCGGCGGGGCCGACGAACTGGCCCTGCACCGGTCGAACGTCCGGCTGGTGTGGTCGGCCTACCGCACCCTGCCCGGCCGCTGGCGGACCGTCCTGTGGCGGACCGCGGCCGAAGGCGGCACGCCGACGGAGGTCGCCCCGCTGCTGGGCCTGACGCCGAACAGCGTGGCGGCGCTGGCGATGCGGGCGCGCGAAGGGCTGCGGCAGGCCTACCTGCAGGTCCAGGTGCCGGACGCGGAGGAGCCGGTCTGCCGCGAACCCCGGCGGCGCATGGGCGCCTGGGTCCGCGGGGCGCTGCCGCCGCGCCGGGCGAGCGTCATCGCCGACCACGTCGCCGGCTGCCGTGCCTGCCGGGCGGTGGCGCGGGGCCTCGACGAAGCCAACCGCGAACTGCCCGGCTCGGCGGCCCGCCTCACCGGCTGAGCTCCGGGTCCCCGAAGAGCCGGGCCGTCCCGTGGGCGCGCTTGAAGTACAGGTGCGCGTCGTGCTCCCAGGTGATCGCGATGCCGCCGTGGAGCTGGATCATCTCCGCCGCCGCGTGGGCGAACGCTTCGCCGCACACCACCTTCGCGGTCATCACGGCCTCGGGGTCGCCGTCCACCAGGGCCGCGTACAGCGCCGAGCGGGCCGCTTCGACGTGGACGTGCACGTCGGCCATCCGGTGCTTCAGCGCCTGGAACGACCCGATCGGGCGGCCGAACTGCCGCCGTTGCTGCGTGTATTCGACCGTCAGCTCCAGCGCTCGCGCCGCCGCGCCGGTCTGCTCGGCCGCGACGGCGATCACCGCCGTGTCGCGCAGGTGCCGCAGCTGCCCGGTGAACCCGCCGGTGTCGAGCCGCCGGGCCGGGGCCGACGCGCACTCGACGACCGCGAGGCGCCGGGTCGGGTCCAGGGTCGGCGTCCGGTCCCGGCGGACGTCCCCGGCGGCGATTTCGAACAGGCCGGTGCCGTCGTCCGTGCGGGCGACGGCGAGGAGGACGTCGGCGGTGTCGCCGTCCAGGACGTAGTGCGCGCGGCCGTCGAGGCCGGTGGCCGACGCCGTCAGCGCCGGCGTCCACCGGCCGTCCACATCGGACCAGGCCAGCGCGGCCACGGTCGTGCCGGCGGCGATGCCCGGCAGCAGCCGTTCGCAGGCTTCGTCGTTGCCCGTGCGCAGGAGGGCCTCGCCGCACAGCACCGCCGAGCCCAGCAGCGGTGCCGGGGTCAGGGTCCGGCCGAGTTCGGCCAGCACGACGCACGCCTCGGCGAGGCCGGCGCCCGCGCCGCCGTAGTGTTCCGGGATCGCCAGTGCGGCGACGCCGATCTGCTCGCAGAGCGTCGACCACAGCTTGTCGTCGTAGCCCAGCGGCGACGCCATCGCGGCCCGCACCGCTTCGGGACCCGACCGGCGGGTGAGCAGCGCGCGCACCGCGTCCCGCAGTGCCCGGGCTTCCTCGGTGTCCAGCGGATCGGTCATCGCAGCACCCGCGCCCGGTGGAACGTCCCGGTCCCCCAGGCGCCCGCGAGCGCCCGCACCTTCGTCAGGCGGAGCCCGAGGTCGTGTTCGGCCGTGTAGCCGATGGCGCCGTGCACCTGCAGCGCGGTCCGCGCGGCCAGGTAGGCGGCGTCGGCGGCCATGACCTTCGCCGCGGAGACGTCGCGGGTGAAGGTCTCCCCCGCCACCGCGGCGCCGTGCAGGAGCGGGCGGGCGAGTTCGAGCCGGGTGACGACGTCGGCGAGCAGGTGCTTGACCGCCTGGTACTCGCCGATGGCCCGGCCGTACTGGCGGCGTTGCCGCGCGTACGCCACCGAGGTGTCCAGCAGCCATTGTCCCGCCCCGAGGAGCTGGGCGGCGACGGCCAGCACCCCGCGGTCGAACGCGGGGCTTTCGGCCGCCCGCGCGCCGGGCACCCGGAACAGCCGCCGCGCCGGATCGATCGAGCGCACCAGCTCGGTCCCGGTGCGCTCCGCGCCGGTGAGGTCCAGCACCACGCCGGCGACGTCGGCGTCCAGGGCCAGCGGGACTTCCGGCGGGGCGACGACGGTGGCCAGGAGGTCACCCTCGGCCAGGGCGGTGAGCCGGTCCCCGGTGAGCAGCGCCGGGGCGACCGCCGCCGACTCGGCGAGCGGGCCGGGCACGGCGTGGTAGCCGAGGGCTTCGAAAGCGACCACGACGTCGACCGGCGACGCGCCGAGTCCGCCGTGGGCCTCGTCCACCAGCAGGGCGAAGACCCCGACGTCGGCGAGCGCGCGCCAGAGCTTGAGGCCGCGGTCGTGCTCCCCCGCCGCCCAGGCACGGGCCGCGGTCGCGGTGTCCGCCCCGCCCAGCAGTTCGTGCAGCGTCGCGGCGAACTGCCGGTGCTCCGGCGAGAGCTGGAACCTCATCGGCGGGCCTCCCTCGGCAGCTTCAGCAGCCGTTCGGCGATCGTGTTGCGCTGGATCTGGTCGGTGCCGCCGTAGATCGGGCCGGCGAGGGAGAACAGGTAGCCGTCGACCCACGCCCGGTCGGTCTCCGCGGCCGGGCCCAGTACGTCCAGCGCGGTTTCGTGCAGTTCGACGTCCAGGTGCGACCAGAACAGCTTGTTGACGCTCGACTCCGGCCCCAGCTCGCCGCCGTCCTGCAGGCGGCTCACGGTGCCGAACGTGTAGAGCTGGTACGCCCGCGCGCCGATCCAGGCGTCCGCCACTCTGTCCCGTGTGGACGGTGACTCGCCGTTCTCCCGCCAGAGGTCCACCAGGCGGCCGGCGGCCGCGAGGAACCGGCCGGGGCTGCGCAGCGACAGGCCGCGTTCGTTGTTGGCCGTCGTCATCGCCACCCGCCAGCCCTGGCCGGCCTCGCCGATCACGTCGGCGTCCGGGACGAACACGTCGTCGAAGAAGATCTCGGCGAACCCCGGCTCGCCGTCCAGCTGCGGGATCGGGCGCACGGTGACGCCCTCGGCGCGCAGGTCGGCCATGAAGTAGGTCAGGCCGTGGTGGCGCTGGGCTTCGGGATCGGTGCGGAACAGCCCGAACGCCCGGTCGGCGAAGGCGGCCCGGGAACTCCACGTCTTCTGCCCGGACAGCAGCCAGCCGCCGCCGGTGCGCACCGCCGTGCTGCGCAGCGCGGCGATGTCGCTGCCCGCTTCGGGTTCCGACCACGCCTGCGCCCACACCTGCTCGCCGGTGGCCATCGCGGGCAGGATCCGGTCGCGCTGCTCCGGCGTGCCGTGCGCGAACAACGTGGGCGCGAGCATGAAGATGCCGTTCTGCGACACCCGGCCCGGCGCCCCGGACGCGTAGTACTCCTCCTCGAACAGCAGCCACTGCAGCATCGAGGCGTCCCGGCCGTGGTACTCCCGCGGCCACGACACGACCGACCAGCGCGCTTCGGCGAGTTCGGCCTCCCACTCGCGGTGGGCCGCGAAGCCGTCCGCGGTGTCCATCGACGGCAGCGAGCGGACGTGGGCAGCGAGCCATTCCCGGGCCTCGTCGCGGAAGGCGGCGGAGGCTTCGTCGATGTCGAGGTCCATCACGTCCCCTTGTCCGCGTCACGCATGGACCGCGCGGACTGCCCGCCGAGCGAGTCCGCCGAGGTCTCCGCGTTGTGAGCGTGGGCGAGGTGGTGCAGGCCGAACACCGAGTCCATGCCGGACCGCAGGCCCATCAGGTCCTCGGCCTGGTTGACCGCCTTCTTCGCCAGCGCCAGCCCGAACTGCGGCATCCCGGCGATCTTCTCCGCCAGTTCGAGGGTGTGCTGCTCGAGGTCCGCGCGCGGGACGATCCGGGTGAGCATCCCCCACTCCTTGGCCTGCGCGGCGCTGAACCGCTCGCCGGTGAACAGCACCTCCTTGGCCGCGCGGGGCCCGAGCACCCAGGGGTGCGCGAAGTATTCGACGCCCGGGATCCCCATGCGCACCACGGGATCGGCGAAGAACGCGTCGTCGGAGGCCACGATCAGGTCGCACACCCAGGCCAGCATCAGGCCACCGGCGATGCACGCACCCTGGACGCTCGCGATCATCGGCTTCGGGATTTCCCGCCAGCGACGGCACATCCCGAGGTAGACCTCGGACTCGCGGGCGAACCGCTGGTCACCACCCTCCCGGTCGACGTGGTCCCACCACAGCACCGCCCGCCGGTCGAAGCTGACGTCCACGTCGCGGCCCGGCGTGCCGATGTCGTGCCCCGCCGAGAAGTGCTTTCCTTCGCCCGCCAGCACGATGACCTTCACCCCGGGGTCGTTCACCGCCTCCGTGAAGGCGTCGTCGAGGGCGTAGGTCATCGCGGAATTCTGGGCGTTGCGGTACTCCGGCCGGTTCATCGTCACCACCGCGACCGGCCCGCGCCGCTCCGAGCGGACCACCGGTTCACTCATGCCTTCTCCTCGCTCAGCAGCCGCTTCAGCACCTTGCCGGAAGCGTTGCGGGGCAGCTCGTCCAGGAACTCGACGAACCGCGGGGTCTTGTAGTTGGCCAGCCGCTCGCGGCAGAAGGCGAGGACCGCCTCCTCGGTGAGCCCGGTGCCGACGACGAAGGCCTTGCCGACCTCGCCGAGCCGCTCGTCCGGGACTCCGATCACCGCGGCGTCGCGGACGCCGCCGAGTTCGATCAGGGCGTGTTCCACCTCGGCCGGGTAGACGTTGAACCCGCCGCAGATGTACATGTCCTTGAGCCGGCCGGTGATGGTGAGGTTGCCGGCGGCGTCGAGCTCGCCGACGTCACCGGTGTGCAGCCAGCCGTCTTCGTCGACGGCCTTCGCGGTCGCCTCCGGGTCGTCGAGGTAGCCGAGCATCACGTTCGGCCCGCGGACCACGATCTCGCCCGGCGAGCCCTGGATCGCGACCTCGAAGCCCGCGGTGGCCCGGCCGGACGTGCCGGCGACGAGCTCCGCGGGGTCGCCGGGGCGGCACATCGTCACCACGACGGCTTCGGTGAGGCCGTAGGCGGTGAGGACGGTTTCGAACCCGAGTTCGGCCTGCATCCGGCGCACGAGCGACGCCGGCACCGTGGCCGCGCCGGTGACCGCGAGCCGCAGCGACGACAGGTCGCCCTTGCGCGGTTCGTGCAGGAGGGACTGGAAGACCGTGGGCGCGCCCGGCAGCACGGAGATCCGCTCCCGCTCGATGGCCCGCAGCGCCGCGCGCACGTCGAACACCGCCTGCGGCACGATCGTCGCGCCGGTGAGCAGCCCGACCAGGATCCCGGCCTTGTAGCCGAAGCTGTGGAAGAACGGGTTGATCACCAGGTACCGGTCGCCGTCGGTGACCTGGCCGCAGTCCGCCCAGGCCGCGGCGACGTCGACGGCCTGGCCGTGGGCCGACAGCACGCCCTTCGACCGGCCGCTGGTGCCCGAGGTGAACAGGATGTCGCTGACGTCGCCGGGCCGGACGGCGTCGGCCCGCGCCTCGGCGTCGGCCGCGGGGACCCGGGCGGCCGTGGCGAGGAACTCGTCCCAGCCCAGCGTGCCCTCGACCGGCCGGTGCGGCTGGTCGAGGGGCACCCGGACGACGGTGCCGAGGTCCGGCAGCCCGGCACCGGTCGCACGGATCGCCGCGTGGCGGTCGGTGCCGAGGAAGTCCGCGGCCACCACGAGGGCCCTGGCCCGGCCGCGGACGAGCAGGTCGACGGTCTCGGTGGCGGTGAAACGGGTGTTGACCGGGATCAGGGTGGCGCCCGCGTAGAGCGCACCCAGCGCCGCCGTCACCCAGTGGTGGGTGTTCGGCAGCGCGATCGCGACCCGGTCCCCCGCCTCGACGCCGCACGCCGCGAACGCCCGCGCGACGGTTCGAACACGTTCCAGAAGCTGGTCGTAGCCGAGCCGCACGGGCCCGTCGACCAGCGCCTCGGCGGACCCGAACTTCGCGGCGGCGTCGCGGACGACGGCCGGGATCGTGGTCTGTCCCACCACACCCTCCTCTGGACCGGCAAAGTAGAACGTGTTCTCATTACCCTAGGTGCCGGACCGGCCGGGCAGCAAGGAGGCGTGCGTGGAACCGACGCGATTCCGCCGCGAGGTCGCGGGCTGGCTCGCGGCCAACCTGACCGGCGAGTTCGCACGGCTGCGCGGCCTGGGCGGCCCGGGCCGGGAGCACGAGGAGTTCGAGCTGCGCCTGGCCTGGGAACGCCACCTGGCCGCCGCGGGCTGGACGTGCGTCGGCTGGCCGGTCGAGCACGGCGGCCGCGGCCTCTCGCTGGCGGAGCAGGTCGCTTTCCACGAGGAGTACGCGGCTTCGGGCGCGCCCGCGCGGGTGAACCACATCGGCGAGCAGCTGCTCGGCCCGACGCTGATCGCCTTTGGCACCCCCGAGCAGCAAGCCCGGTTCCTCCCGAAGATCGCCGCCGTCGAAGAGCTGTGGTGCCAGGGCTACTCCGAGCCCGGCGCGGGCTCCGACCTCGCCGCCGTCTCGACGTCGGCGGTGCTGCGTGCCGGCGAGTGGATCGTCAACGGCCAGAAGATCTGGACGTCGCTGGCCCACGTGGCCGACTGGTGCTTCGTCGTCGCCCGCACCGAACCCGGCTCCCGGCGCCACCACGGCCTGTCCTACCTCCTGGTCCCGCTGCGCCAGGACGGTGTCACCATCCGGCCGATCCAGCAGCTCACCGGCACCTCGGAGTTCAACGAGGTCTTCTTCGACGACGCCCGCACCCCCGCCGGCCACGTCGTCGGCGAGCCGGGCGACGGCTGGAAGATCGCCATGGCCACCCTCGGTTTCGAACGCGGGGTCTCGACGCTGGGCCAGCAGATCGGGTTCCGCCGCGAACTCGACGACATCACCGCCGAAGCGCAGCGCCTCGGCACCTACGACGATCCCCTGCTGCGCGCCGACCTCACCCGCGCCCGCCTCGGCCTGCGCGTCCTGCGGGCGCACGCCCTGCGGACCCTCGGGCAGGCCGCCGGGCCGGAGGTCGCCGTCGGCAAGCTGCTGTGGGCGCAGTGGCACCGCGGGCTCGGCGAGCTCGCCGTGCGCGCCCGCGGCGCGCGGTCCCTGACCTCCGGCGGCGACGAGCTGGACGAGTGGCAGCGGCTGTTCCTGTTCACCCGCGCCGACACGATCTACGGCGGCTCCGACGAAATCGAGCGCACCATCATCGCCGAGCGGGTGCTCGGCCTGCCCCGGGAGGCCCGCCCGTGATCCCCCAGTACCCCGCCGGCCACGAGCTCCTCAAGGGGAAAGTCGTCGTGGTCACCGCCGCCGCGGGCACCGGAATCGGGTCCGCCGTCGCGAAACGCTGCCTCGAAGAGGGCGCGCACGTCGTCATCAGCGACTGGCACGAACGCCGCCTGAAGGAGAAGGCCGCCGAACTCGGCGAAGTCCACGCCATTCCCTGCGACGTCACCCGGGAAGACCAGGTCCAGGCGCTGATCGACGGCGCGGCCGAGCACTTCGGCCGGGTCGACGTGCTGATCAACAACGCCGGCCTCGGCGGCACGAAGTCCGTGCTGGACATGACCGACGACGAGTGGGCGAAGGTCCTCGACATCACCCTCACCGGCACCTTCCGCTGCACCCGCGCGGCACTGAAGCAGTTCGTCGCCCAGGGCGGCGGCGGGGCGATCGTGAACAACGCGTCCGTGATCGGCTGGCGCGCCCAAGCCGGGCAAGCCCACTACGCGGCCGCGAAAGCCGGAGTCATGGCCCTGACCCGCTGCTCCGCGCTGGACGCCGCCGAGCACGGCGTCCGGATCAACGCCGTCGCGCCCAGCCTCGCCATGCACCCGTTCCTGGCCAAGGTGACCAGCGACGAGCTCCTCGAAGACCTCACCAAGCGGGAGGCCTTCGGCCGGGCGGCGCAACCCTGGGAGGTCGCGAACGTCATGGTCTTCCTCGCCAGCGACTACGCGAGCTACCTCACCGGCGAAGTCGTCTCCGTCAGCAGCCAGCACCCCTAGGAGCCCCCGTGCCCGAAGCCTTCCTCCTCGACGCGGTCCGCACGCCCGTGGGGCGACGCGGCGGCGCGCTGTCCGGCTGGCACTCCGCCGACCTGGGCGCGCACGTCATCAAGGCGGTCGTCGAACGCGCCCGCGTCGACCCGGACTTCGTCGACGACGTCATCTTCGGCTGCACGGACACCCTCGGCCCGCAGGCCGGGAACATCGCCCGCACCGCCTGGCTGGCCGCCGGTTTCCCCGACCACGTGCCGGGGGTGACGATCGACCGGCAGTGCGGGTCGAGCCAGCAGGCCGTGCACTTCGCCGCGCAGGCCGTGCTGTCCGGCACGCAGGACCTGGTGCTGGCCGGCGGCGTGCAGAACATGAGCCGGATCCCGATCAGCGCCGCGATGCTGGCCGGGCGCGAGTACGGCTTCGACGACCCGTTCTCCGGCTCGAAGGGCTGGCAGGAGCGCTACGGCAGCGTCGAGGTCTCGCAGTTCCGCAGCGCCGACATGATCGCCGAGCACTGGGACATCAGCCGCGAGGCCATGGAGGAGTACGCGCTGCGCAGTCACCAGCGGGCCGTGGCCGCCATCGACGAAGGCCGCTTCGACGCGGAAATCGTGCCGGTCGAGGAGTTCCGGCACGACGAGGGACCGCGCCGGGACACCAGCCTGGAGCGGATGCGCGGCCTGAGACCGCTGGGCGAGGGTTCGCGGCTGACGGCGGCGGTGGCCAGCCAGATCTCCGACGGCGCGAGCGCGGCCCTGCTGGCGTCCTCGTCGTTCGTCGAGGCCCACGGCCTGACGCCGCGGGCCCGCATCCACCACCTGTCGGTGCGCGCGGCGGACCCGGTGTGGATGCTGACCGGCCCGATCCCGGCGACCGCGCACGCGCTGCGCAACGCCGGGCTCACGGTCGAAGACATCGACCTGTTCGAGGTCAACGAGGCGTTCGCGAGCGTGGTGCTGGCGTGGCTGGACGAAACCGGTGCCGACCCCGGCCGGGTCAACGTGAACGGGGGCGGGATCGCCCTCGGCCACCCGATCGGGGCCACCGGCACCAAGCTCCTCGCGACGCTCCTGCACGAGCTGGAGCGCCGCGGCGGGCGTTACGGGCTGCAGACGATGTGCGAAGGCGGCGGCACCGCCAACGTCACCATCATCGAACGCCTGTCGTGAGTGGTAAGGAGGGTTAGAACGCTCCTTACCACTCACGACAACTTGCGCCGAGGGTCAGCCGAGGGCGCGCAGCTTCGGCAGGACGTCCTCGGAGAACTGGATCAGGAACCGCTCCTGGTCGTGGCCCGGGCCGTGGAAGACGAGGTGGTTGAGGCCCGCGTCGAGGTACGGCTTGATCTGCGCCACGGCCTCGTCGGGGTCCGACGCCACGATCCACCGCTTGGCGACCTGGTCGATCGGCAGCTCGTCGGCCAGCCGTTCCATCTCCTCGGCCGAGGAGACGCTGTGCTTCTGCTCCGCCGACAGCGAAAGCGGCGCCCAGAACCGCGTGTTCTCCAGCGCCTGCTCGTGGTCGCGGTCGTAGGACAGCTTGATCTCGATCGTCCGGTCGACGTCCTCGACGGTCTTCTCGGCCGCCTCCGCGCCTTCCTTCACCGCGGGCATCAGCTTCTCGGTGTAGAGGTCCATGCCCTTGCCCGAGGTGCAGATGAACCCGTCGCCCGCGCGGCCGGCGTACTTGGCCACCACCGGGCCGCCGGCGGCGACGTACACCGGCACCGGCTGCTCCGGCCGGTCGTAGATCTTGGCGTCCACCAGCTCGTAGTAGTCGCCCTTGAAGTTGACGTTGTCGCTGGTCCACAGCTCGCGGATCAGCTTGATCGACTCGCGCAGCCGGGCGAAGCGCTCCTTGAACTCCGGCCACTCGCGGCCGGACACGGCGATTTCGTTCAGCGCCTCACCGGTGCCGACACCGAGGATGACGCGGCCGCCCGACAGCAGGGACATCGTCGCGAACGCCTGGGCGATCACCGCCGGGTTGTACCGGAACGTCGGGGTCAGCACGCTGGTGCCGATCTGCACCCGCTTCGTGCGCTCGGCCACCGCCGGCATCCAGGCCAGTGCCCACGGCGCGTGGCCGCCTTCGTGCCGCCACGGCAGGAAGTGGTCGGACACCCACACCGAGTCGAGACCCACCTCTTCGGCGCGCACGGCGTACTCGACCAGGTCCCGCGGCCCGAACTGCTCCGCCGACGCCTTGTAACCGACCTTCAGCACCGCTCTCTCATCCTCCCGTTTGCCGGCCGAGCCGCCGCAGGATCTCACCCGCCTCGGCCACCGCGCCCTCGACGATCTGCGCCACCGTGGGCAGGTCGTGGATCATGCCCACCACCTGTCCCGACGCTAGCATTCCCGCGTCCGTCCGGCCGTCGACCAGCCCCGCCCGCAGCAGCATCGGGGTGTTGGCCGCCATGACCAGCTGGCTCCACGTCAGATCGTTGCCGTGCTTCATCGCAAAGCCTTCTCGCACCATCGCAACCGGGGACAGGCCGGTGATATTCCGGAAGCGCAGGGCGTTGCGGGCGGCCTGGGCGAGGCCGCGGACGCGGCCGGTGCGTTCGAGCCGGTCGACGAGTTCGGTGCGCAGCACGCGGTGCGGCAGGCCGTCGACGCGCCGGGTGACGACCGTCCCGGTGAGCCCCTGCTCCAGGTAGAGTCGCTTGACCTCGTCGGGGACCGTGCTCTCCTTGCTGAGCAGGAACCGGGTGCCCATCGCCACGCCCGCGGCGCCGTAGGCGAGGGCGGCGGCGAGCCCGCGGCCGTCGAAGAACCCGCCGGCGGCGACGACCGGGATGTCGACGGCGTCCAGCACCGAAGGCAGCAGCAGCGTGGTGGCGACGCCCCCGGTGTGCCCGCCGCCCTCGCCGCCCTGGACGATGACGGCGTCCGCGCCCCAGGCGGCGACCTTCTCGGCGTGCCGGGCGGCGCCGACCGACGGGATCACGACGACGCCGTGGTCCCGCAGTTTCGCGATCATCTCCTTCCGCGGCGCGAGGGCGAACGACGCCACCTTGACGCCTTCGCGGATGAGCAGGTCCACCCGGTCCCCGGCGTCCACGGCGTCGGCGCGCAGGTTGACGCCGAACGGCTTGTCCGTCCGTTTCCTGACCTCGGCGACGGCGGATTCGAGCTCGCCGAACGTCATCGTGGCCGAGGCGAGGATGCCGAGGGCGCCGGCTTCCGCGGTCGCCGAGACCAGCCGCGGCCCGGCGACCCAGCCCATCCCGGTCTGCACGACCGGGTGCTCGACGCCGGCCAGCCGGGTGAGTGCGGTCTTCACGCCGGAACTTCCTTGTCCCGCAGGCTTTTCGGGTCGACGACCTCGCGGAGGAGCCGCAGTTCTCCCGCGTCCGGGTCACGGGTGGTCGCGGTGCCGGTGAAGTCGAGTTCGAACGCCGTCGCCGCGGCGACCTCGTCGCGGGTGACGCCCGGGTGCAGCGACACCGCCCGCATCGCGTGGTCCGGGCCGGTGAAGTCGAACACCCCGAGGTTGCTCACGACCCGGTACACGTCGTGGTACTTCTGCGCCGACGGCCCGGCTTTGGCCGCGTTGTCGTACCCCACGCCCGAAACGACGTCCACCGTCTCCACGAACACCCGGGTGGAATGCCGGGGCACCCAGTAACTGGTGCGGTGGTTGACCGTGTTGCCCGGGGCGCCGCGCACGCCGAGGAGCTGCTTCTTCGGCCGGGCGTGGTCGCCGATGGCGGAGATGTTCTGGTTGCCGTACCGGTCGATCTGGTTGGCGCCCATGACGACGTGCCGCCGTCCGTGCGGGACGATCGTGTCGAGCATCTTGCGGAAGGGCTGCCAGCCTTCGACGACCCCGTCCGGCGTCACGAGCTGCGCTTCGCCGTCGGACATCAGCAGGTCCGGTTCGAACGTCAGCCGCGCGAGTTTCGCGCCCAGCTGCGGGATCAGGCCCATCGGGCTGACCAGGATCTCGCCGTCACCGCGGAACAGCTCGGCCACCGCCACGACGGCGACCTCCGCCCGGGTCGCGCTCATACCGCCTCCGCCTCGAACTTGTCCACTTCGGACAGATAGCCGCGCTCGTCCCCGGACAGGAACCGGTCCGCGAACCCCGGCCACGCCTCGGGATCCTTCGCGCAGGCCGCGTAGTGCCGCTGGAACCGCTCGTCCCGCCCGTAGTCCGGCACCGCGGTGGTGAAGTGGGCGCCGCGCGGCGCCTCGACGACACCGTCGACCGCCCCGCGGGTCAGCAGCAGCGACTGCACCGGCCCGCCCGCCGTCAGCTCGGCGGTGTCCACGACCCTTTCCGCCGACACGAAGCACTTGTCCGCGGCGAGGGCGAACAGCTCGTCGAAGTACGGGTCCGGGCCGAGGTACTGGGCGTTGCCGCGGGCGTCGGCGCGGTTGAGGTGCACCAGCGCCACATCCAGGTGCTGGGCGGGGACCGCGACCAGCTCCTCGCCGTCGTCGTAGGGCGAGCGGACCGTGCGGAGGCCGGGGTTGGCGCGCAGCACCTCCGAGCCGAGCCCGGCCCGGGCCGGCAGGAACGGCAGCCGCTGCATCGCCGCCGACAGCGCCGTGCCGAACATGCCTTCGTCGTACTCGGTCACCTCGACCGCCCCGGTCTCGCGGGCGCGGCCGAACCACGGGTCGTACGGGATCGAATCCAGGGTGACGAACCCGAACACGACCCGCTTCACCTTGCCGGCCGCGCAGAGCAGGCCGACGTCCGGGCCGCCGTAGGAGACGATCGTGAGGTCCTTGACGGGCGTGCGGAGGATCGCGCGAACCAGGGCCATGGGCTTGCGGCGGGACCCCCAGCCGCCGATGCCGACGGTCATGCCGTCCTTCAGCTCGGCCGCCACGTCGTCGAGGGCGGTGCGCTTATCGGCCATTCAAGAACTCCTCGCGGGCCTCGTCGGACGCGCCGAGCAGGTTCAGCTCGAAGGTGAACCCCTGCTCGAAGCGGTAGCTGCGGTGCACCTGCTGGGTGTCGATGCCGTTGAGGGCCTCCTTGGCCGCCCGGATGACCCGCGGGTCCTTCTTCGCGATGTCCCGCGCGATGTCCAGGGCGGCCTCGTCGAGGTCCGCGCGGGGCACGACCCGGTAGACCGAGCCGTGCGCGTGCAGCTCGGCGGCGGTGATCTTGCGGGCGGTGAAGTACAGGGTGCGCATCAGGTGCTGCGGCACCAGCCTCGCCAGGTGGGTCGCCGCGCCCAGCGCGCCGCGTTCCACCTCCGGGACGCCGAAGGTCGCGTCTTCGGACGCGACGATCACGTCCGCGTTGCCGACCAGGCCGATGCCGCCCCCGAGGCAGAATCCCTGCACCGCCGCGACGACGGGGACCTCGCAGTCGTAGACCGCGCCGAAAGCCGCGTAACAGCCCCGGTTCGCGCCGACCAGCGCGTCGTAGCCGTCGGTGCGCTGGATCTCCTTGATGTCCACGCCGGCGTTGAAGCCGCGGCCTTCCGCGCGGAGGACGACCACGTGCACGTCCGGGTCGCGGCCCGCCTGGGTGAGCGCGTCGGCCAGGTCGAACCAGCCCCGCACGGGCAGCGCGTTGACCGGCGGGAAGTCGACGGTGACGACCTCGATGTGGCCGTCGCGCTTGGTCAGGATGCCCATCAGCTCGCTCCGTAGACGGGTTCGGGCTCGGGCGCGCGCTCGAGCAGCTCCTTCACGACCGGGCCGAGCTCGGCCGGGTCCCAGCGATCGCCCTTGTCCACCTCGGGGCCGTGCCGCCACCCCTGCGCCAGGGCGACCTTCCCGCCTTCGACCTCGAAGACGCGGCCGGTGACGTGGCCGGACTCCTCGCTGCCCAGCCAGACCACCAGCGGCGAGACGTTCTCCGGCGCCATCGCGTCGAAGCCTTCGTCCGGCCGCGCCATCGAGGCGAACACCCCTTCGGTCATCCGCGTCCGCGCGGCCGGGGCGATCGCGTTCACGGTGATCCCGTAGCGCGCGAGCTCGGCGGCCGCGACGGTGGTCAGCCCGGCGATCCCGGCCTTCGCGGCCGAGTAGTTGCCCTGACCCACGCTGCCCAGCAGCCCGGCACCGGAACTGGTGTTGATCACCCGGGCCTGCGGCGTGCGCCCGGCCTTCGCCTCGGCCCGCCAGTGCTCCGCGGCGTGGCGCAGCGGCGCGAAATGCCCCTTGAGGTGCACCCGGACCACCGCGTCCCACTCGTCTTCCCCGAGGTTGACCAGCATCCGGTCGCGCAGGAACCCCGCGTTGTTGACCAGCACGTCCACCCGGCCGAACCGCGCCAGCGCCGTCCCGATCAGCTCCTTCGCCCCGGCCCAGTCCGCGACGTCGGAGGAGTTGGCCACCGCCGCGTCACCGATGGCGTCGACGACTTCGGCGGCCGCGCCGGCGTCCACGTCGTTCACGACCACCGACGCGCCCTCGGCCGCGAACGCCAGCGCGTGCGCCCGCCCGATCCCGCGTCCGGCCCCGGTCACCACGACCACCCGGCCCCGGCACAACCCGCTCACGAATCCTCCCGATGGTTGACGTCCGCCGCGGCCAGGAAGGCCGGCACCTCTCCCCCGCCGTGCACCCGCAACGTCGCCCCCGACACATAGGAAGCCAGCGGGGAAGCCAGGAACGCAGCACAGGCCCCGACTTCCTCGGGCTCGGCGAGCCGCCCGAGCGGCACGGTCTTGCCCACCGCCTCGACCGCGGCTTCGCTGCCGTAGTGCAGGTGCGACTGCTCGGTCCGCACCATCCCGACGTCCAGGGCGTTGACCCGGACCTTCGGCGCCCACTCGACCGCGAGGCTGGCCGCGAGGCTGTCCAGCCCGGCCTTCGCCGCGCCGTAGGCGGCGGTGCCCGGCGACGGACGGGTCCCGCTCACGCTGGAGATCATCACGATCGACCCGCCGGCCGCCTGCCGCTGCATCACGGCGTTCGCGTGCTGCGCGACCAGCAGCGGTGCCAGGAGGTTCAGCTGCACGACCTTCTCGTGCAGCCGCGGCGACGCGTCCGCCGCCGAGACGTACGGCGCCCCGCCGGCGTTGTTCACCACCACGTCCAGGCGGCCGTGCCGGGCGACGATCCCGCCGACGAGAGCCGAAACCTGTTCTTCGTCGCGCACGTCGCACCGGACGAACTCCGCCTCGGTCGCGGCTTCCCGCCGCGCGCAGGTGACGACGTGCGCGCCCTGGGCCAGGAACACCGCGGTGATCCCCTTGCCCACGCCCCGGACGCCGCCGGTGACCAGCACCACGGCGCCGGCCAACCCGAGATCGGTCTTCACCGGCACACCACCTTCCGCCCCAAAACTAGAACATGTTCTCGCTTGGGACAAGCAGGCGGGCCGCCGGAAGGTCAGGCTCCGGACGAGCGGAACCCGGACGCCCGCAGCGCGGCCTGCATGGCGAACCGCGCTTCCGGGTCGTCGAGGCGGTCGCCGAAGGCCTGTCTCAGCTGGCGCACGCGGTAGCGGACCGTCTGGGGGTGCACCGAGAGGGCCACCGCGATCTTCTCGGAGTTCCCGCCGTTCTGCAGCCACGACAGCAGGGTCTCGCCGAGCCGCCGGCGCGTCCGGTCCGGGAACTGGTCCAGCGGGGCCAGCTGCCGGAGGGCGACCTGCTCGGCCAGCGGCGCGTCGGACAGCAGCCACAGGTCCGTCAGGTGGTCCGCGCACCACGTGACCGGCGCGTCGGGGAGCGCGCCGTCCGCGACCAGGCGCAGGGCGGTGCGCGCCCAGCGCAGGGAGTGCGCCGCCGCACCGAGGCCCACCGGGGGCCCGACCGCGACGCGTGTGCCGAGCCGGGTCAGGGTCCGCGCCGCCACCGGGGCGGGCAGCAGCAGGTACGGCTGCGGCGGGTCGAGGTCGGCGAGGACGTCGGGCCCCCACGCGGTGCCGACCGTCCGTTCGGCGGCGACCGCCGCCGCTTCGCGGGGCACCGGCCAGCCCGCGGCCGACGCGAGCTCGGCCAGGACGGCGTCCGGGACGGTGCCCGGGCCGGTCAGCAGCCGCAGCAGCCGCCGTCGCAGGCCGGCGCGGGTGCCCTCGATCTCCGCGCGGGCTTCGCGGTGGCCGCGGCTCGACATCCGGGCGAGTTCGTCCGCGTAGCCGAACAACATTTCGGCCAGCTGCGCCATGATCGCCGACGACAGCCGGTGCCGCCGGCCCAGCCGCATGATCCAGCGCCAGCCGACCCGGGTGCCCACGCGGTAGGCCGCCTGCAGGTCGTCGAGGCTCCGGCCTGCGCGCGCTTCGCCCGCGCCGAGGCGGCGGCACGTCTCGAACAGCCGCTCGCGCGAAGCCTGCGGATCTTCGACGAGGTCCACGAAGAGCTCGACGGCGCACTCGACGCCGTGGCGGGTCACCCGGCCGTAGGCGCCGTCGCCGGGCCGGGCGTAGACCGGGACCGCCCGCAGGACCTCGCGGACGATCCCGTCGGCCAGCCCCGGCAACGCCGGGCGCATCAGCGCGGCCAGCTCTTTCCTCCGGAGAACTTCCTCGCCGGCGTCCGGGGGAGCCGGGACGCTTTGCCGGGCACTGTCGCGGGACACCAGGGTTCCTCCACCGGGGACGGCGATCGCAACTCTTTCGGGGGTCCGGGTGGCGGAGCCCCCGGCCCGGGGCGAAGCCCCGGATATCACGGAGCGTGCTTTACCTGACAGTAAAGCAGGGAGACCGTACAGTACACCTCCATGAGCCGGCCCAGCCCTCCTGATCGATCCAGCCCCCGCCGCAGCCCGGCCGCCCGGCCCACCGACGACGAACTGCTCGACGCCGCCCGCGCGGTGTTCGCCGAACGGGGCTACGCGCAGGCCACGATGGGGCTGATCGCGGACCGCGCCGACTCCACCAAGCCGACCCTCTACGCGCATTTCGGCGACAAAGCGGCGCTGTTCCGCGCCACCGTCAGCCGGGAGGTGGCCGCGGTGCGCAGCTGGGTCGTCCAGGCCTACGAAACCGCGGACCCGCGCCCGCTGGAAGAGCGCGTCCGGCGGGCGGTGATGGCCATGTTCAGCTACGCCGGCGCGCACCCGGAGAGCTTCCGGCTGATGTTCGACTCGGCCGTCGACGAGATGTCGAACGAGCGCCGCGCGCTGGCCGACACCGTTGCCGCGCTCGTGCTCGGCCAGATCCGGGACCACCTGGTCGCCCACGGGCGGCCGGTGGGCCCGAGCGCGGACCTGCTCGCCGCGATGATGGTGGGCCTCGTCGGGCGAGCCGCGATGCACGTCTCCCACTCCCCCGGGCTCGACCCGATCGCCGCGGGCGAGCTGGCCACCGGGTTCGTGATGGCCGCGCTGCGCGGCCTGGACCCCGCGCTGCTGGACCACGTCGACCGGCCGCAGCCCGCCGGGCAGTGCGTCACCTGAGCGTCCACCCGGGACTGTTTGTCACCGGCCGGACAATTCCCGGGCCGGATCGGAAACACCTCTTGCCGGGTTCGGCAAGCGCTGCGACGCTGCATTCACCGCAAGCGTCGACCCCTTTTTCCGGCTGACCGGAAAGCGCTTGCCGACCCCCTTTTCCCACAACGAGGTGTGATCAGTGATGAGCGCTCCCCAGAAACGCCTGCTTTCCGCCGCGGCCGCCGCCGGCTTCGCCGTCGCCGGGCTCACCGTGGCGGCCGCGCCGACGGCGTCGGCCGCGGCGTGCACCGACGTCGACGTGGCAGTGGCCCGCGGCACGGGCGAACCCGGCACGCTCGGCATCATCGTCGGCGACCCGGTCTTCCAGGCCGTGCAGAACCGGCTGCGCCCGCGGTCGGTGAGCGGCTACCGCGTCGACTACCCGGCCGACCTCGGCGAGCCCGCGTCGGTGCAGCGCGGCAACACCGACCTGGTCGACCACGTGCGGTCGCAGGCCGCCGCCTGCCCCGCCCAGCGGTTCGTCCTGGCCGGCTACTCGCAGGGCGCCAACGTCGTCGACAACTCGATCGGCATCAGCAGCGACGGCGCGATCGTCGGCGGCCCGATCGTCGCCACCATCCCGGCGGACCTGGCGCCCCGGATCGCGGCGATCGTGTTGTTCGGCAACCCGATCCGCGCGATCGGCCGTTCGGTCACCGGCACGTACCAGAGCCGTACCAAGGACTACTGCGCCGACGGCGACCCGATCTGCCAGGCGGGCGGCTTGAACATCCTGGCCCACCTCAGCTACGGCAACCAGGCCGGCGACGCCGCGGCCTTCGTCGCGGGCAAAGCCTGACTCCCGTGCAGGCCACCCCGGAATTCCCGAGGTGGCCTGCACGGTTTCCTCAGCAATTCGACGGCGCGGTTTCCCCGTTGAACCGCTTCACGATCCATTGGTGCGCGTCGGCGTTCCCGGCCAGGATTCCGCTGGCGTGCTCGGCGAGGTAAGTCGTCCACTGCTCACGCACGCCGGCCGCGCAGTACGCCCGGTGCAGCGTCTCCGCCTGCGGGGTGTTGACGATCTCGTCGGTGCTCGCGTGGTACTGGAACACCGGCACCCGCGGCGGGTGGGCGCCCAGCTTGTTCTGCGCCAGCCGGGCCTGCCAGACGGGCGTGCCCAAGGGGTTCGACGTCGTGAAGTCGCCGATCTTCTTGAACGAGTAGTTCAGCAGCAGTTCCGCGGTGCACGCGTTCTTCTTGGCGTCGGCCAGCTGCTGGCGGCCGGTGTCGTTGAGGAACGAATCCAGCCTCAGGTCCGGGTAGGCGGCGTCGAGCCCGACCGCCGCGAAGGCCAGGAACCCGAACCCGATGTACCCGTCGAGCCCCTTGGCGACCTCGGTCAGGTCGGCCGGGACACCGCCCGCGACCACGCCGACGACGTTCAGCTCCGGGGCGTACGTGGGCTGCTTTTCCCCCGCCCACATGGATCCGCCGCCGCCCTGCGAGTACCCCTGGAAGATCACCTTGGCGCTCTTGGCCAGCCGCGCGGCCGGGAGGTCCTGCGCCGCCCGCACCGAGTCGATCACGGCCGGCCCCATGGACTGCCCGGTGATGTAGGTGGGCACGGTCGAGGGCGAGTAGCCCTCGTAGTCGGTCACCGCGACCGCGTAGCCGCTGGCCAGCGAGTCGTTGATGGCGGGCTGGTCGTAGAGCGTGCCGCGTTCCATCGCCTTCGACGCCGTGCACTTGAACGCCGGGCCCTGCGTGCCGACGGCGTAGCCGATGATCGGCGCCTTGGCCGGGTCGGCGCCCTTCGGCACGAGGATGGTCCCGGTCACCGCGTCCCGGTTGCCGAGGGCGTTCGTCGACAGGTACATGACCTGCCAGGCGTCGGCGTTGAGCGCGTTGAGCAGCGGCACCGCGGGCCGCCAGCGGATGACGTCACCCGGTTTCCCGGCCGGCAGCGGGGACGGCGGGGTGTAGAAGGAGTCGTCGAACGGCCCGGGCAGCAGGGGTGCCGCGCCGGCGGGCGGGTTCGCGGCCGCGACGCCCAGCGCCACCAGGCAGCAGGTCAGGAGCGCCGAAAGCACGGCGCGACAACGGGCATGCTTCACCACAACCTCCATCGGGGAAAGGGATCCGCTCAGGCCGGGAGGCCGAGCGCGCCGGCCAGGACCGGCCAGGACTGGTGCAGGGCCCGCTGCCAGTACGGCCAGCTGTGCGTGCCGGGCCCGTAGTAGTCGACGGTCGCCGGGATGCCGGCCGCCTGCAGCCGGTCGGTGAAACTGCGGGACGACAGCAGCGCCGAGGGCTCCAGGACGTCGGCCTGCCCCGGCGGGTCGAGCGGCCCGGTCTGCCCGTTGCCGCAGGAGAGGTAGAGCGCGGTGCCGCGCAGCGCGTCGACGTGGTCGTAGGGGTTGCTCGCCTGCCAGATCGGCTGCATCCCGAACGAATCACCCCAGAGGTTCAGGTAGTTGAAGATGCCGGCCCTGGCCAGGATGCCGATGATCCACACCGGGATGCCCGGGTAGAGCGTGTTGGGGACACCGCTGTAGGACGCGGCCGCGCCGAACATCCCGGGGTGCTTGAACGCGTACGCCATGGCGCCGTACCCGCCGATCGACAGCCCGGCGATCGCCCGGCGCGTCCCGCCGCGGTACCCGCGTTCGATGATCTGGCGCACTTCGGCGGTGTGGAAGGTGTCCCAGTCGGGGGTGCTCTTCAGCCCGAAGTTCCACCACTTCGTGTACATCCCCGCCGGACCGTCGGTCGGCATCACGACCAGCGCGTCCTTGGCCGCGGTGAACGCCTTGACGTCGGTGAACTGGTCCCACGAGCGGTAGTCGACCGGCTCGCAGCAGCCGTGCAGCAGGTACAGCACGGGCCAGGTCCGCGCGGGCTGCGCGGCCCAGCCGGACGGCACGATCACCCGGACCATCCCGGTCGTGCCGAGCGCCGGGGAACTGATCTGCAGGTCGACGGTCCGGGCGTCCAGCCAGGTCTCCTGGACGACCTTCGCGCCGTCGTCGGCCACGGCCGGGCTCGCCTGGGCGGGCGTCACCCCGGCGGCCAGCAGGACGACGGACAGCACCAGCAGGGCGATCCGCTTCATGGGAGCTCCTCAGAGGGGGATGTTTCCGTGTTTCCTGGCCGGCAGGGTCTGCCGCTTGGTGCGCAGGGTCCGCAGCGCCCGCGCCACCTGCAGGCGGGTCTGCGACGGCGGGATCACCTGGTCGACGTACCCGCGTTCGGCGGCCAGGTACGGGCCGCCGTGGCGCTTGCGGTACTCCTCGGTGAGCCGGCGGTGGGCCGCCTCCCGCTCGTCCGGTGGCAGGGCGGCCAGTTCGCGCCGGTAGAGCACCCGCACCGCACCTTCGGCACCCATCACCGCGATTTCCGCGGTGGGCCACGCCATCGAGACGTCGGCGCCGAGGTGTTTGGAGCCCATCACCGCGTAGCCGCCGCCGTAGGCCTTGCGCACGACGACGGTCACCTTCGGCACGGTCGCCTCGGAATAGGCGTAGATCAGCTTGGCGCCGCGGCGGATGATCCCGCCGCGTTCCTGGTCGCGGCCCGGGAGGTAGCCGGGGACGTCGGCGAGGGTGAGCAGCGGGATGCCGAAGGCGTCGCAGAAGCGCACGAACCGCGCGGCCTTCTCCGACGCGTCGATGTCGAGCACGCCGGCCTGGTGTCGCGGCTGGTTCGCCACGACGCCGACCGAGCGGCCCTGGATCCGGCCGAACGCGCAGATCATGTTGGCGGCGAAGGCACTGTGCACCTCGGTGTACTCGCCGTCGTCGACCAGCGCGGCGATCAGCTCGGTCATGTCGTAGGTCTGGTTCGGCGAGTCCGGCACCAGCCGGTCGAGCGCGAGGTCGGCGGGGGTGAGCACGGGACTGGTGTCGTCGGCGTATTCCGGCCCGGCGTCGAGGTTGTTGGCGGGCAGGTAGCCGAGCAGCGTCTGCACCCACTCGACGGCGTCCTCCTCGTCGACGGCCCGGTGGTGGGCATTGCCGGCGATTTCGCTCTGCACGGCCGCGCCGCCCAGTTCCTGCGCGGTGACGTGCTCGCCGGTGACGGCGTGCACGACGTCCGGGCCGGTGACGAACATGTGCGACGTCGTGTCGACCATCACGGTGAAGTCGGTGATCGCCGGCGCGTAGACCGCCCCGCCCGCGCACGGGCCCATGATCATCGAGATCTGCGGGATGACGCCGGAGGCGTGGGCGTTGCGGCGGCCGAGTTCGGCGTAGTACGCCAGCGAGACGACGCCTTCCTGGATCCGCGCGCCGCCGGAGTCGTTGATACCGACGACCGGGCAGCCGATCGTCATCGCCAGGTCCATCAGCTTGAGAACCTTCTCGCCCGACGCCTCGCCCAGGCTGCCACCGAAGACGCTGAAGTCCTGGGAGAAGACGCAGACCTGCCGTCCGTCGACGGTGCCGTGCCCGGTGACGACGCCGTCGCCCCACGGCCGGTTGGCGTCCATCCCGAACTCGGCGCACCGGTGCCGGGCGAACTGGTCGAGCTCCACGAAGGACCCGGCGTCCAGCAGCAGGCCGATCCGCTCGCGCGCGGTCAGCTTGCCCTTGGCGTGCTGCCGGTCGACGGCCCGCTTTTCGGCGATCCGCACGGCTTCGTCCTGCCGCGCGGCGAGGTCGGCGATCCGGAACGCCGTGGTCGGGGTCAGCTCGTCCATCAGCGCACCACCGCCCCGAGCCGCTCGGCCAGCACCGCCACGTGCGGCGGGTCGATCATCGACACGTGGTCGCCGGGAACGCGCACGACTTCGAGTGCGCGGCAGTGTTCGTCCCAGCCGAGGGTGTCGTCGGTGCGCAGGTACCGCGGGTCCAAAGCCGTGGTGAGCGGGTGCGGTTCCTGCGCGCGCAGCAGCACCACGCGCCCGTCGTAGGGCGCCGGCCGGTAGCGTTCGGCCACCCGGGCGTCCACATAGGACTCGTACTGGTGCCGCAGGACACCGGCGCCCAGGTCCGGCACCAGTTCGGTCAGCTTGGCGAACACCCACTCGATCTGGGCGTCCTCGCCGAGGTCCGCGAGCTCCTCGCGCGGGATGGCGAACGGCACGCCGTAGGTCCGGGAAATGTGCTCGGCGAACCGGTCGAACCGGTCCAGCAGCAGCTCTTCCGCCGGTTTCCCCGGCGCGGGCAGCGGCAGGATGGTGTCGATGAGGACCACCACCTCGGCCCCGCCCAGCAGGCGTGCGGTCTCGTAGGCCAGGCAGCCGCCGAACGACCAGCCGCCCAGCCGGTACGGCCCGTGCGGCCGGATGTCCCGGATCAGCCCGGCGTACCGGGCCGCCTTGCCCTCGACGGTGTCCTCGTCGTCGAGGCGCTCGAACCCGTACACCGGCGGTCCTTCCGGCAGCAGCCGGGCGAGCTCGCGGTACACGCTCGCCGTCCCGCCCGCCGGGTGGAACAGGAACACCGGCTCGCCGACGCCGTCGCGCAGCAGCCGCACCGGGCCGCCGCCGTGGCCTTCGAGTTCAGCGCGCAGCAGGTCGGCCATCGCGGCGATCGTGGGTGTCGCGAAGAGGTCGCCGGGGACGGCGGTGAGGTGGTCCGCGAGCACGGCTTCCAGCTGCCGGGCGCGCTCGGCGTCGCCGCCGACGGCGAAGAAGCCGTCGTGCACGCCCGGTTCCGGGCCGCCCAGCACGGCCCGCCAGTGCCGGGCGACCCAGCGTTCGGCGGGGTCCCGTGGCCCGGTGACGACCCTGACGGCCGGTGCGGCGGGCCCGAAGCCCGCCTGCTCGGCGAGGTGCCCGGCGAGCTCCACCAGGCTGGCCCCGCGCAGGAGCAGCGGGATCGGCAGCGGCAGCCCGAAGTCGCGTTCCACCGCGCCCCGGGCCCGCATCGCCGACAGGGAGTCGAGCCCGAGCCGGGTGAGCGGCACGGTCCGGTCCACCTCGCCCAGCCCCAGGAGATCCCCGACGAGCGTGGCCAGGTGGTCGGCGATGGCGGCGTGAGCGACGTCGGGTGAGCTCCCGCGCAACGTGTCCATGCCGTCCCAAGTGGACTGTGCGGTCCCCGGCGAGAAGAGCCCGAAGAACGGCCGCTCCCCCAGCCGCGGGAACAGGTCCAGCACGGTTGCGGAGTCCACGCGGGCGACGCCGGTCGCCGCGCGGTCGCGCGCCAGCACGAACTCCAGGGCGGACAACGCTTCCCCGGTGCCGAGCGGGTCGAGCACCGGGTTGGCCGAGCCGGCCGCGGCGCCGGTTTCGCCCCAGGCGCCCCAGCCGATCGTCGCCGCGGGCAGGCCCTGGGCCCGGCGCCACGCGACCAGTGCGTCGGCCCACGCGTTCGCGGTGGCGTAGACGGACTGGCCCGGCGACCCGAACAGCGCGGCCGCCGACGAATACACCAGCCACCAGTCGAGGTCGTGCCCGGCGGTCGCTTCGTGCAGCCGCCAGGCGCCCAGCGCCTTCGGCCGCCAGACGGCGTCGAGTGCCTCGGCGTCGAGGCTGATCGCGGCGCCGTCGGCCAGGACGCCGGCGGCGTGCAGCACCCCGCGCAGCGGCACGCCCCCTTCGACGGCCACCGCGACCAGGGTTTCGGCCGTGCCCGGCGCGGCGATGTCGCCGGGCACCACCCGGATGTCGGCGCCGAGGTCGCCGAGGCCGGGATCGGCGGCGTGCCTGCTGTTGAGCACCAGCCGCGTCGCCCCTCGCCCGGCCAGCCACCTCGCCGCGGCCCGGCCGAGGCCGCCGAGCCCGCCGGTGATGACGTAGGCGCCGTCGCGGACCGGCGCCCGCACCGGGTCGCTCGCGTCCGGGCGGACCAGGCGCCGCGCGTGCCGCACGCCGTCGTGCCAGGCGACCTCGTCGTCCGGCCCGTCCGCGCGCAGCTCGTCCGGCAGCCGGTCCGCACCGCCCTCGACCAGGGTCACCCGCAGTTCGGGGTGCTCGAACGCCAGCACGCGCACGAGCCCGCGGAGTGCGGCCAGGCCGGGATCGCCGTCACCGGCCAGCCACAACCGGGGCGCCACCGGCAGTTCGGCCAGTTCGGCGACGATCCCGGTCACCGTCTCGACCAGCCGCGCGCCGCGCTCCGGATCCGGCCCGGTCGCGCTGCCGAGCAGGGCGAGGACCGCCGTCGGTTCGCCGTCGCGCAGCAGCTTCGCCAGCTCGGCCCGGTCGCCGAGCCGGGCGGTCCGGACGTCGTCGCCCGCGAACGCCCGCTCGTCGCCGGACAGCACGATCCAGCGGTGCGCCCGCGGCGTCGCGGCCGGCAGCGGCACCGGCTGCCAGGCCGCCTCGTACAGCAACCGCGTCAACGCCGCGTCGCGGTACCGGCGGCAGTAGACGTCGCGGAACTCGACCAGGACGACGCCGTCGGCGCCGACCAGCTGGACGCTGCCCAGCACGCCCTCGCCGGACTCCCGGAGCACGGCGTCCACCCGCACGCCGCCGCGCGGATCACCGGCGACCACGACTTCGCCCACACTGAGCGGCAGGTAGAGCGCGTCCGCCTCGCCGACGGCCGCGGCCAAGGCGTGCAGGCAGGCGTCGGCGAGCGCGGGGTGCAGCACGTAGGCGGGGTGGCCGGCGTCCGGCTGCGCGATCGACGCCGACGCACGGCCGGGCGCGGCGGTGACCCGGCGCAGGCGGCGGAAGGCCGGGCCGTAGGACTGGCCCAGGTCGGCCAGCGCCCGGTAGACGTCGACCGGCTCGCCCCCGGTCTCCCCGAACGGCGCGGACGGCGTGCCGCCGGTGCCGATCCGGGCGGTGGCGTGCCGGACCCACTGCCCTCCGGCGGTCCTGGTGTGCACGGCCAGCTCGGACCCGCGCAGGCTCGTCGTGACCTCGGTGTGCTCGCCGAGCGGCAGGAGTTCCGTCAGCTCGAGGTCGTGGACGTGCCGGCCCGGCCCGGCGGCGAGGGCCAGCTCGAGGAAGCCGGTGGCCGGGAACACCGGCTTCCCGGCCACGGTGTGGTCGGCCAGCCACGGCAACCCGGCCGTGCCGGCGTCCCCGCGCCACAGGTGACCGCCGCCCGGGTCCTCGATGTGCACGCCGAGCAGCGGATGCGCGCCGCCGCCGCGGACGGTCCGGCGCGGCCAGAAGCGTTCGTGCCGCCACACCGGGCCGGGCAGCTCGATCGGCGGCGTCTGCGGGCGGGCGGCGAGCACGCCGGGCCGGCCGAGGACGTGCAGCCGGGCGAGGCTGGTGAGGAACGCGGTCCGCTCGCCGGTCCGGCGACTCGCCGAGGGCAGGCCGAGCACGCCGGCCTGTTCGATCGCGGCGAGCGCGACGGGGTGCGGTGAGATTTCGAGGAAGACGGCGTGCCCGTCGCCGGCCGCGGCGGCGACGGCCTGGCTGAACCGCACCGGACGCCGCAGGTTGGCCGCCCAGTATTCGACGTCGAAGGCGGGCGTCTCGCGCGGATCCTCCAGAACGCTGCTGTAGCAAAGGATTTCCGGCGGCCGGGCGGTGAGCCCGGTGAGCGCGGCCCGGAAGCGGCCGAGCACGGGCTCGACGGCGGCGGAGTGCCCGGCCCCGCCGACCGGCAGCCGCCGGGCGAGCCGCCCGAGGCGTTCGGCGTGCGCGACGACGGCGTCGACGCGGTCGGCGGCCCCGCTGATGGTGCACTGGATCGGCGAGGCGTACACGGCGATGGTGACGCCGGGGAAGTCCGCCAGTTCGGCGGCGGACAGCTCGACGACGGCCATCGCCCCACCGCCCCGGGCATCGACTTCGGCGAGCAGCCGCGCCCGGGCGGCCATCACCTTCAGCCCGGAGGCGACATCGAGGGCCCCGGCCACGACGGCGGCAGCCACCTCGCCCAGGGAGTGCCCGAGCACGGCGGCGGGGGTGACGCCGTGCGCCCGCCACAGGGCGGCGAGGGCGAGTTGCATGCCGAAGAGGGTGAGCTGGGTCGCGGCGAGATCCGGGAGTTCCCGCTGAAGCGCGTCCCGCAACGAGAACCCGGCTTCAGCGCGGAAGATGGGGTCGAGCGCGTCGATTTCGGCGCGGAAGGCGGGCTCGGAGCCGAGCAGTTCGCGGCCCATGCCGGACCACTGCGAGCCGTAGCCGGAGAACACGAAGACGGGCGCTCCGGCCGGGTCGTCCCCGGTGATTCCCCGCCCGTCCGCCAAGTCCCGCAGGGCATCGACCACGTCGTCACGGCGTTCGGCGACCACCGCGCCGCGCACCGGCAGGTGCTCGCGCCGGTGCGCCAGGGTCGCCGCCACCGCGTCGAGAGGCAGGTCGCCCTCCGCCAGCCAGTCCGCCAGCTCGCCCGCCCGGGCCCGCAGCACCTCCGCCGACCGGGCCGAGAGCGCGAACACCTGCGGCCCGCCGTCCCCGGCCCGCGGCGGGAACGACGGCCACTCCTCCAGCACGACGTGCGCGTTGGTGCCGCCGAAGCCGAACGCCGACACCCCGGCCCGGGCCGTCCCGGAATACCGCGGCCAGTCCGTGCCCGCGGCGACCACCCGCAGACCCGTGAAGTCGATGTGCGGGTTCGGCGCGCGGAAGTGCAGGCTCGGCGGCAGCCGCCGGTGGGTCATCGCCAGCACCACCTTGAGCAGCCCGGTGATCCCGGCCGCCCCTTCGAGGTGGCCCAGGTTGCTCTTCACCGACCCGAGCAGCACCGGGCGGCCGGGTTCGCGCCCGGCCCCGAGCACCGTGGCCAGTGCCCCCGCCTCCAGCGGGTCGCCCAGCGGCGTGCCGGTGCCGTGCGCCTCGACGTAGTCCACAGAGGACGGATCGACGCCCGCCGCGGAGTAGGCGTCCCGCAGCAAAGCGACCTGGGCGTCCGGGTTCGGGGCGGTCAGGCCGTTGGAGCGGCCGTCGGAGTTCACCGCGCTGCCGCGGATCACCGCCAGCACCCGGTCGCCGCGCGCCGCCCGCAGCGGCTTCAGCACGACCACGCCGCAGCCTTCGCCGCGGGCGATGCCGTCGGCGCCGGCGTCGAACGGCTTGCACCGGCCGTCGGCGGCGAGCACGCCCGCGCGCTGGAACCCGGCCGTGATCCCGGGCGACAGCAGCACGTTCACCCCGGCCACGAGCGCGAGCTCGCTCTCGCCGCGCCGCAGGCTCTGCACCGCCTGGTGCACCGCGACCAGCGACGACGAACACGCCGTGTCGAGGGTGAGGCTGGGCCCGCGCAGGTCGAGCAGGTACGAGAGCCGGTTCGCGGCGATGCTCGCCGCCGCGCCCGTCCCGGACCAGACGTCGACGCCGGTGACGTCGGTCATCGTCAGCGAGCCGTACTCCGTGGCCGACAGCCCGACGAACACCCCGGTCCGGCTGCCGCGCAGGGCGGACGGCGGGATCCCGGCGTGCTCCAGCGCCGCCCACGCGACTTCCAGGAGGATCCGCTGCTGCGGGTCCATCGCCACGGCCTCGCCCGGGGTGATGCCGAAGAACGCCGCGTCGAACCCGGCGACGTCGTCGAGGAACCCGCCGCGCGCGGGCACGCCGGCGAGGTCTTCGGCCGGCGCGAACGTCTCCCACCGGCCTTCGGGGACGTCGCCGATGCCGTCACCGCCCGCGTCGAGGAAGCGCCAGAACGCCTCCGGGGAGTCGATCCCGCCCGGCAGGCGGCAGCCGAGGCCGACGACGGCGATCGGTTCCCCGTCCTCCGGCAGCGGCACGTACTCCGCCGCAGGGTCCACATCGGACAGGTGGTCCGCGAGCGCGGTGATCGTCGGGTACTGCCACACCAGCGTCGGGGCCAGGGTGCGGCCGACGAACCGGCCGAGGTCGGCGGCCAGGGTCGTCGCGTCCCGTGAGGACAGTCCGGTTTCGTGCAGCGGCCGTCCGGGGTCGACGTCGCCGATCCGGGCGGTCAGCCAGGCGCGGATCGCCGCCGCGTCGGGCGCGCTCATCCGAGCCGCCGCGCGGTGAGCGCACCGTCCAGGTAGGACTTCCGGCAGCGCGCCCTGCTGATCTTGCCGCTGGAGGTCCGCGGTACCTCGCCCGGGGGCAGGAAGACGACGTCGTGCAGGCGCAGGCCGTGCCCCGCCGACACTGCCGCCCGCAGCGCCGCCGTCGCTTCGGCGACCTCGGCGTCGGTGTCCTTCGCGCGTTCCAGGACGACGACCGCGGCTTCGCCGTCCCCGGCGTCGACGGCGAAGGCCGCCGCCGAGTGCGGCCGCACGGCCGGGTGCGCTTCCACGGTCTGCTCGATGTCCTGCGGGTAGTGGTTGCGGCCGTCGACGACGACCAGGTCCTTCAGCCGGCCGGTGACGAACAGCTCGCCGTCGAAGAGCACGCCGAGGTCGCCGGTCGCCAGCCAGCCCTCCCCGGTGTCCGGATCGAGCGGTGGCAGGCCGAAAGTGGCCACCGACGCTTCGGCGCGTCCCCAGTAGCCGCGGCCGACATTCGGGCCGCTGACCCGGATTTCGCCGACCTCGCCCGGTCCGGCGGGCTCGCCGGTCACCGGGTCGGCGATCCGCACGCGCTGCCCGGCCGGCTTGCCGCACGAGACGAGCGTCGTCGCGGACGCACCGGGTCCGGACCGCACGGCGTACCCGGCCGCCAGCCGGGCCCGGTCGAACGTCACCTGCCGCGGTGCTTTCCCGGCGCCGGTGACGGAGACCAGCACGGTCGCTTCGGCCAGGCCGTAGGACGACCGGTGCACCTCCGGCCGCAGCCCGCATTCGCCGAAGGCGTCGTGGAACTTCGCGATCGTGGCCGGCAGCACCGGTTCGCTGCCGTTGATCAGCGAGACGACCCGGCTGAGCTCCAGGTAGACCTTCTCGGCTTCGGTGACGCGGGAAGCGCAGTAGGCGTAGGCGAAATTGGGTGCCGCGCTGATCGCGCCAGGGCTCGCGGAGAGGGCGCGCAGCCAGCGCGCCGGCCGTTCGAGGAACGCCAGGGGGTCCATCAGGACCGACTCCAGCCCGCCGGCCATCGGCGCGCCGATGCCGAGGATCAGCCCCATGTCGTGGAACAGCGGCAGCCAGCTGACCGTCGACGTCGTCCCGCTCTCGGCACCGTAGGCCGCGCACGCCTGGCGTGCGTTGGCGAGCACGTTGCGGTGGGTCAGCACGACCCCGGCCGGCGAGCGCGTGGACCCCGACGTGTACTGCAGGTACGCCGGGGCGTCCGGATCGGGCTCCGGCCAGTCGCGGGCCCCGGCGGCCGGCGGCACGGAGTCGACGGCGAGCACGACCGGATCGACCGGCGAACCGGCGAGGAACCGGGTGACCGCGTCGCGCTCCCCGGCCGTGGTCAGCACGACGCGCGGGCCGCAGTCGGCGAGCGCCGCGGCCAGCCGCCCCGCGTGCCCGGGCAGGCCGGGCGCGAACAGCGGCACGGCGATCAGCCCGGCCCGCAGCGCACCGAGGAACGCGACGACGTAGTCGGCGGACTGCCCGGCCAGCACGGCCGCCCGCGCGCCCGGACCGGCCACTTCGGACAGCCGCACCGCGACCGCCTCGACCCGGTCGTCGAGCTCGCGCCAGGTCAGCGTGTGCGCCCGGCCGTCCCCGCCGCCGCGGTGGTCCAGGTGGGTCACGGCGATCCGGTCGCCGAGCCGGTGCGCCCAGTGGCCCAGCAGGGTCGCGAACGACCCGTCGCCGGTGACCGGAACCGGCGGGGAAAAGGTTTCCATGCGTCCTCGCAGAGAGCGTTTACCGGCGCAGTGAATAGCCGCGCCCGTGCGGTTGTCAACGGATCGAGCCGGGATACTCATGGGGAAACGGGTTACGGGACAGCGCGTTTGTCATGCGGCGACGAGATAATCGGCGAACCGTCCCGCAGCACGCGGGCGGCGAGCAGGGCGCCGGCGAACGTCAGCCCGGCCGCGGTGAGCAGCCCGGCGGTGTAGCCACCGGCCAGCGCGGCCCCGGCGGGCACGCCGGATTCCAGCCGTGCCGCGCGCACCGCCGTCAGCACCGTGCCGATCAAGGCGACACCGAGGGCGCTCGACAGTTCCCGCGCCGCGGTGAGCAGTCCCGAAGCGGTGCCGGAATACCGCTGGTCCACCACGTCGAGCGCGTGCGACGTCATCGGGACGGTGAAGGCCGAGCCCGCCCCGATCAGGAGCATGCCCGGCACCCGCGGCCACAGCTGCGGGAGGTGGTTCACCGCGGCGAGGGCGAGCAGCCCGGCGCCGACCACCGCCAGCCCGGCCGCGACCGTCCGATGTGGACCGGCACCGGCGGTGACCGCCGGAACCAGCGGGGTCGCGGCCGCCACCGCGACCGCGACCAGCACCAGCGGCAGCCCGGCGCCGACCGGGCCGAGGCCCAGGAACTCCTGGTGCAGCAACGGCGTGAAGAAGAAGATCCCGGAGATGCCGAGGCCCCACAGCAGCTGCAGCCCGAGCGAGCCCGCGAACACCCGGTTCCCGGTCAGGGCGGCCGGGATCAGCCGTTCCCGCGCCCGCCGTTCCCGGACGGCGAACCCGGCGGCGAGCAGCACGCCCGCGGCGACCAGGGGCTGCGCGATCCGCGGTTCGGCCAGCGCGGTGGTGAGCAGCACCAGGCTCGCCGTCACCGCGGCCATCGCCCCGAGCGGCGGCGCGCGGGTGCCGGCGGCCCGGCCGGGCGGCGCGGTCGACGGCAGCAGCACGAGCATCGCCGCCACGAACGGGAGGTTGACGAAGAAGATCCAGCTCCAGCCGAGGTATTCGCTCAGCACCCCGCCGAGCGGCGGGCCGAGGGCCAGCGCCGCCGCGAGGCACGCGGTCCAGACCGCCGCGCCGAGCGTCCGGCCGCGCGCGTCGAGGTTCGTCCGCAGCAGGCTCAGCAGGCCCGGCACGAGGAAGGCGGCCGCGGCACCCTGCAGCACGCGGGCGGCGACCAGCAGCCACAGCGTCCCGCCGAGCCCGCCGGCGGCGGCCCCGGCGCCGAACGCGAGCAACGCGGCCGTCAGCGTGCGGCGGCGGCCCCAGCGGTCCACCAGCGCACCCGCCACCAGCAGCAGCCCGGCGAACGGCAGCATGTAGCCGAGCGCGACCCATTGCAGGGCACCGACATCGAGGCCCAGGTCGCGGGCGATCGACGGCGCGCCCGCCGCGACGATCGTGTTGTCCAGCGTGGTCACGAACGCGCCCAGGGCGAGCACGGTCAACGTCCGCCGCGTCACCGCACGCTCCCCATCGGCTCGCGGACGGCCACGGCCCGCCGTCCCGGGAACCACCAGTTCGCCGCGCCCAGCCGGCTCATCACCGCCGGGACGAGCACGCACCGGACCACGACGGCGTCCAGCAGCACGGCGACGGTCAGCCCGACGCCGGCCTCGCGCACCACCCGGGCGTCCACGAAGGCGAACGACACGAACACGAGCGCCATGATCAACGCGGCCGCGGTGATGGTCCGGCCCGTCGCGGCGATGCCGTCGACGATGGCCGCTTTCAGGGGGTCCGGGTGGCGAAGCCCCCGGCCCGGGGCGAAGCCCCGGCTGTTACAGCTCGCCCGCGTGTCGCCGTGGCGGCGCCACGCTTCCTGGATGCGGGCGATGAGGAAGACCTCGTAGTCCATCGACAGCCCGAACAGCCCGGCGAACAGGAACACCGGCAGGTACGGCTCGATCGGGGCGCCGAAGGCGAACACCACCGCGCCGGTCGTCGCGGCCGCGGTCAGCAGGTTCATCACCGCCGCCGTCAGCGGGATCAGCACGCTGCGGAAAACCCAGGCCAGCAGGAGCACCGAAATCCCGACGACCGAGGCGAGGAACAGCGGCAGCCGCCCGGTGATGGCCGCGGAAAAGTCCGCGCGGGCCGCGACGGCGCCGCCGACGTGCGTGCCCGGCCCGGCGATGACGTCGGCCATCACCCGCGTCGAAGCCAGCAGCGCGCCGGTGGCCGGGTCGTCCGGTGCTGTCCGCGGGACGACCGTGAGCAGCCAGCCGCCGCCGGGCAGCGGGGTGGGCGGGCCGGCGTCGGCGCTCGCGAGCAGCGCTTCCCGCAGCATGCCCACCGAGGCGCCGTCGGTTCCCGTCACCAGCAAGGGCGCGTCCGCGCCCGGCCCGAACCCCTCCGCCAGCAAGGTGGCGGCGGTCCGCGTGACGCTGCCGGGCGGGTCGAGCGCGGCGTCCGGGACGCCGAGCCGCAGGCCGGTCGCGGGCAGCGCGAGGACGGCCACGACCAGCAGCGCGGCGAGGGTGTACGGGCCGGGCCGCGCGGTCACCGCCCGCGCCGTCCGGGCCCAGTGGCCGTCCGCGCCGTCCGGTCCCGGGCGCATCCGGCGGGCGGCGGGCCGCAGCAGCGCGGGCAGCAGGGTGAGCGCGGCGAACGCGGTCAGCAGCACCGAAACCGCGGCCGCCACCGCGATCCCGTCCAGGAACGGCAGGCCGACGGTGACCATCCCGGCCAGCGAGACACCCACCGTGACACCGGCGAAGACGACGCTGCGGCCGGAGGTCGCCGCCGCCACGGCCAGTGCCGCGGCCGGCTCGGCGCCGTCCCGGCGGCTCTGCCGGAACCGCGTGAGCACGAACAGCGCGTAGTCGACGCCGACGCCGAGCCCGAGCAGCGCGGCGATTTCGGTGCTGATCTTCGGGATGGTCATGACGTGCGACAACAGTGTCACGGCGGCCAGGGCGCAGCCGACCGAGACCGACGCGGTGACGATCGGCAGCAGGACGCCGGTCACCGAGCCGAAGGCCACCAGCAGCACCAGGGCCGCGGCGAGCAGGCCGATCCCGGCGTTGCCCAGGTCCGGCGCGGCGGCCGTCATCGCGGCGAGTTCGCCGGACGCACCGGCGGTCAGGCCCGAGGCGCCCCGGACGACGGCGGCGAACGCGTCGGCGGTGCCCTGCCCGAGGTCCGCGGCCGGCGCGTCGAACCGCACGGTGAGCACCGCGGTCCGCCGGTCGGCCGACACTTCGCCGGGCGGCGGGGCGACGGAGACGACGTGCGGCAGCTCGGCCAGCCGGGCGGCGAACGCGTCGAGCCGGGCGCGGCCCGGGCCGCGGTCGACCGGCCCGTCCGGTGCACGGACGACGACCCGTTCCGCGGATCCGGTGCTCCCCAGCAGGTGCGCCGCCGCGGTGCTGTCCGCGGCGGGCAGTTCCACCGTGTCGCGGAAGGCCGCGCCGGTGTGCACCGCGGCGGCCGCGAGCCCGCCGAGTGCCACCAGCCAGAGCACGGCGACGACGCCGGCCCGGCGGAAGCACCAGGAAACGAGCGCCGTCATCGGTGTTCTCCTTTGCGTGCCGGTTGATCACGCTAACAACCAGCAGGGGCGCGAAGATACCGTCCCGGTTCACAAATCGGATCGCGGAAACCTTTGCCGCGATGAGTGTTCCGGCCTTTGTCGGGCGGGTGACAATTGCCGGGGCGGCCGTTGGTCCTGCGGTGACAGAACCCGATCCGGCGGCAGGGGTGGCGGTTGCCAATCCCGTTCCCGTGTGAGTACATGGCGTCGCGCCAACGCCGGCGCGGACTTCCCATGAGCTGCGGGGTGTGCCATGACCGGGACGATCACGCAGGCGGCGATCCCGCACCCGCGGGGCACCGGCCGGGCGCGTCAGCTGTGGTGCTCGCTGCCGGCGGAACTCGCGCGGCGGTTCCGGCCGCACGCCGATCCGCTCGCCCGGCGGATCCTCGACGAGGTCCAGCACGCCGTGCCGGAATACGCCAAGCCGCTCGAAGGCGAGTTCGGCAAGATGATCGTGCTGGCGATCGAGCAGGCGGTGGGCAGCTGCATCGACAGCATCGGCGATCCGGTGTCCACACCGGACACCTGGCCGAAGTTGTTCGTGGAGATCGGGAAACGCGTCCACCACGACGGCGGCAGCCTCAACTCCCTGCAGGCCGCCTACCGCGCGGGCGGCCGCGCGGCGTGGCGGTACGTGGCCGAACTGGGCCAGGCCCACCGGTTCCCGGCGGCGGTGCTGTGCGTCGGCGCCGAAGCCATATTCGCTTACGTGGAAGAGATTTCCTCGTACTCGGTCGAGGGGTACACCTTGGCGCAGGCGATGGCGACGGGCACGCTGGAGCGCCGTCGCCGGCGGTTGTTCGAACTGCTGCTCGCGACCCCGCCGTCGTCCCCGGCCGCGCTGGCGACGATGGCCAAGGCGGCGCAGTGGCCCATCCCGGACCGGGTCGCGGTCGTCGCGCTCGATCCGCGGACCGAGCAGCAGCCGCCGCCGACCCCGCAGGTCGCCGCCGACGTGCTGCTCGACCTCGAAGGTCCCGAGCCGTGCCTGCTCACCCCGAACCCGGAGCGGGACCTGCGCGGCCTCGAAGGCCGCCTGCCGGGCTGGCGCGCGGCCGTCGGCCCCCGGGTCCGCCCGGCCGACGCGGCGACGTCGCTGCAGTGGGCCCGCCGCACGCTCGACCTGGTCCGCCGCGGCCTGGCCGGCGACCACCCGGTCACCCACACGGCCGACCACCTGGCGACGCACTGGCTGCTCGCCGACCGGTTCCTGCTCGACGAGCTGTCGGCGAAGGTCCTCGCCCCGCTCGCGGGCCTGACGGTGAAGCAGCGGACCCGGCTGGCCGAGACGTTGCTGTGCTGGCTGGAGCACAACGGAAGCACCCCGGAGATCGCCCAGGCGCTGAAGATCCACCCGCAGACGGTCCGCTACCGGGTGAGCCAGCTGGGCGAGTTGTTCGGCGACCACCTCGCGGATCCGGCGAAACGGCTGGAGATCCAGCTGGCGCTGACCGCCCACCGGCTGCTGGGTACCCCGGCCGACCACGCTTGACCGCGCGGGACACCCGAGCCTAGGGTTTCCCGAGGCTGTTAGCGCTAACAGCCGGTTGGAGGACGTGCCGATGCCCGCACCCGCACCGACCCGGGAGTTCTTCGGCCGCGCCGGCGGCACGGACGTCCACCGGTACACGCTCGGCCGCCCCGGCGGGCTGACCGTGCGCGTGCTCGACTACGGCGGCGTCATCCAGTCACTGGACGCGCCGGACCGCGACGGCCGGCCGGGCAACGTCGTCCTCGGCTTCCCGGACCTCGCCGGGTACGTCGCCAACAACCGGCCCGGCGCCGACCGGGTCTTCCTCGGCGCGCTGATCGGCCGGTTCGCCAACCGGATCGCCGGCGGCACCTTCACCCTCGACGGCGTCCAGTACCGGGTGCCGCTCAACAACGGCAAGAACAGCCTGCACGGCGGCCCCGCCGGGTTCGACACGCGGGTCTGGTCGGCCACGGAGGTCCGCGACGACGACGGCGTGGCGCTGCGGCTCACCCTGGTCAGCCCGGACGGCGACCAGGGCTACCCCGGCCGGCTCGAGACCGAGGTCACCTACCGCGTCGACGCCGGCGACCGGCTGCGCATCACCTACCGCGCGACCACGGACGCGCCGACGGTGGTCAACCTGACCAACCACACCTACTGGAACCTGGCCGGCGAAGGCTCCGGCGACGTCCACGAGCAGTGGCTGCAGCTCGCCGCGAGCCGGTACTGCCCCACCGGCGAGGACCTCATCCCGGCCGGCGCGCCGGCCCCGGTCGAGGGCACGCCGTTCGACTTCCGCCGGCCGGTGCCCATCGGCGCCCGGCTCGGCGAGCCCGACCCGCAGCTGGCGATCGGGCACGGCTACGACCACAACTGGGTGCTCGACGGCGGCGCGCCGTTCGCCGCCCGCGCGTGGGACCCGGCCTCCGGCCGCCTGCTCACGGTCCGGACGACCGAACCGGGCCTGCAGTTCTACTCGGGCAATTACCTCACCGCCGGCCTGACCGGCACCAGCGGCCGTCCCTACCACCGCGGCGCGGGCTTCGCGCTGGAGGCGCAGCACTTCCCGGACGCCCCGAACCGCCCGGACTTCCCGGGCACGGTCCTGCGGCCGGGCGAGGTCTACCACCAGGAGACGGTGTTCGCGCTGACCACGGCGGACGAGCCGCCGCCGGCCTGAGCGGCCCGCGCTACGCTCGCCGATCATGGGAGACCTTTCCGCCGTCGCCACCGACCTCGCGCCCGCGGGCACCCTGCGCGCCGCCATCAACCTCGGCAATCCGGTGCTCGCCCACGGCACGCCGGAGGAGCCGGGCGGGGTCACCGTCGACCTCGCGCGCGAGGTGGCCGCGCGGCTGGCCGTGCCGGTGGAGCTGGTCTGCTTCGACGCGGCCCGCAAGTCGTTCGAGGCGCTGACCTCGGGGGCGGCCGACCTCGGCTTCCTGGCGATCGAGCCGGCCCGCGCGGCCGAGGTGGCGTTCACGGCGCCGTACGTCGTCATCGAAGGCGTGTACGTCGTGGCGCAGGACTCGCCGTTCGGTTCACCCGCCGACGTCGACCGCCCGGACGTCCGGGTCGGCGTGAAGCAGGGGTCCGCCTACGACCTGTACCTGACGCGGACCCTGCGGCACGCGACGATCGTGCGCGGCGAGGACGGCGTCACGGCGTTCGAGGCGCAGGGGCTCGAGGTCGCGGCCGGGATCCGGCAGCCGATGACCGCCTACACCGCCGCCCACCCGGCGACCCGGGTGCTCCCCGAGCGCTTCATGGAAATCCGGCAGGCGGTCGGCACCACCCCGGATCGCCGTCCGGAGACGATCGCGTTCCTGCGCGAGCTCGTGGAGGAGCTGAAGGCGAGCGGGTTCGTCGCCGACGCGCTGCGCCGCGCGGGCCGGCCGGACACGACGGTCGCGCCCCCGGCCTGACGTCACCGGCCGGTCACGCCGTCGATCAGTTCGCGGCCGACGTCCATGTGGCCGGCGTGCCGGGCGAAGTTCTGGACCAGGTGGAACAGGATCCACGCGAACGTGGGGTGCTCTTCGGCGCCGCCGCGGCGGACCGTGCGGGCGGCCCGGCCCTCCAGTGGGGTCACCGCGGCGAGCCGGGCGCAGTTCTCGCGCTCGGCGCGGAAGAAGGCCGTGAGGTCCGCGGCGGATTCCGCCGGGGCGCCGAACCCCTCCCGGTCGGCGGTCCCGGGCCAGGTGAAGTCGACGTCCTCGCCGGTGAACAGGTACCGCACCCAGAAGCGTTCGGTGCAGGCGAGGTGCTTGACCATGCCCAGCGGCGTCCACCCCGACGGCACCACGCTGCGGCGGGCGTCGCGGTCGGAGAGGCCGTCGAGCTTGCGCAACACGGCGGTGGCGTTGTGGTCGAGGTAGCCCAGCAGCAAGGCGCGCGAATCGGCCAAGGTGGGCGGGGGTTCGGGCGTCTCGGCCATGATCGAAAACGCTACTGGGCGGCGGCCCGGGACGCGCGCCACGCCGGGGTGATCCGCCTCAGGCCAGCCGCGGCAGCACCTGCGTGCGCCAGGCTTCGAAGAACGCGTCCTGGTCCGGCCCGATCTGCTGGACGTACACCTCGTCGAACCCGGCGTCGGCGAACTCGCGGACGGCTTCGACGTGCCGGTCGGCGTCCGGGCCGCACGCGAACTGCTCGCGCACCATGTCCTCGGTCACCAGGCTCGCCGCGGCCTCGTAGTCGGCCGGGGTCGGCAGCGTCGAGGGCAGCTTCCCGGGCAGGAGTTCGTTGCGCCACCGCTGGTGCGCGGTCCGGACGCCCTCGGCTTCGGAGTTCGCCCAGCACACCTTCAGCCCGCCCTGCACCGGCCGGTCACCGCCGCCCGCCTCGCGGTACTTCCGCACCAGCCCGGCGTCCGGCGTCACGGTGCAGAAGCCGTCGCCGGTGCGGGCGGCGAGCTCGGTGGCTTCGGGGCCGAACGCGGAGACGTAGATCGGGACGGGCTCGTCCGGCAGGGTGTAGAGCCGGGCGTGGTCCACGGTGTAGTACTGCCCGCGGTGGTTGACCTCCTCGCCGCTGTGCAGGGCGCGGATGACGTCGACGGCCTCTTCGAGCATCTCCAGCCGCACCTGCGGCGGCGGCCACGGCTGCCCGGTGACGTGCTCGTTGAGCGCTTCCCCGGTCCCGACCCCGAGCCCGAACCGCCCCTCGCACTGCACGGCGGCGGTGGCGGCCGCCTGCGCGACCAGCACGGGGTGCATCCGGATGATCGGGCAGGTCACGGCGGTGGAGATCGGCAGCGAGGTGACTTCGCTGAGCGCCCCGATCACCGACCACACGAACGGGCTGTTCCCCTGTTCGCCGAGCCAGGGGTGGAAGTGGTCGGAGATCCACAGCCGCCGGAACCCGGCGGCCTCGGCGAGCCGGGCCTGCCGGACCAGCTCACGCGGGGAGAACTCTTCGGAGGATAGGAAGTAGCCGACACTCACCATGCCCCCCCGGCTACCACCGGCACGGCGGCCGAAACCACTCGTCGGCGGCGGACGTGACAGTTCCCGGACAACGCGGCCCGGCGGTCCCCGGCCCGGGATGATGGCGAGGTGACGAACTCCGCTTCGGGCCACTTCACGGGGCCGGTGGTCCAGGTCGGGACGGTACGGGGCGACGTGCACGCCGGCGGGTCCGGTCCCGTGCGGAGCCACTACCTGACCCGCGTCGAGTCCCTCGCGCCGCCGAGCCTGGTCGATCGCGAGGACGAACTCGCGGAGCTCGCCCGGTTCTGCACTTCGCCGGACACCGAGGGCGCGTATGCCTGGTGGCAGGCCGATGCCTGGTCGGGGAAGTCCGCGTTGCTGACCACGTTCGTGCTGAACCCGCCGCCCGGGGTCCGGCTGGTCGCGTTCTTCATCACCGGGAGCCAGCCCGGCCAGAGCGATCGCCGCGCGTTCGTCGACAACGTGCTCGAGCAGCTCTGCGCGGTCCGCGGCACCCCGCTCCCGCCGTCGACGGATGCGACCCGCGAGGCCCAGCTGCGGGGTCTGCTCGCCGAGGTGGCGCAGGACTGCCGCCGTCGCGGGGAACAGTTCGCCCTGGTCGTGGACGGCCTCGACGAAGACCTGGGCCGCGACGGCAGCCCGGACGGCCACAGCATCGCGGCCCTGCTCCCGGTGCAGCCGCCGGGCCCGCGGGCTCGTCGGTGTGCGGGACCAGGGGATCTCCGTGCTGTGGATCATGGCCATGGCCGACCACGGGGATTTCGACCGGGCGGAACACCAAGCCGCCCGGTTGACCGATCCGAAAGCGCGCGCCTCCGCGTGGGCTGCCGTCACCGAAGGCGCGGTGGCGGCAGCTGAACTCGACCGCGCCGAGCGGGCGCTGTCCCGGGTGGCCGACCCGGCCCTGGAGTGGCGGCCGCGGCTCGACCTCATCCGAGCTGCCTTGGCCGCCGGTCTCCCCGAACGCGCGCGAGCCGTCGCCCGGAAGGCTGACGACCTCCGGGACCGCGCGGCCGCGGTCCTGCTGGTGGCCCGCGACACGCGTGACGGGGATCTGCTGGACGAGGCCGAGCAACTCGTCGAGGCCTTCACCGATCCCATCGACACGATGAGCGGCCTGCTTCGGATGATCGCGGTCACGGCGGACTGGGGTGACCGCGCCCGCACGCGCGACCTGATCGGCCGCCTCGCGGCCGTCGCCCCACCGGCCGAGGAAGACCTCAAAGCCGGATTCAGGCTGGTGGCCGGGCAGGCACGACGGGTGGTGAGGCTGTGCTCCACCCGGATCAGGAGCTTGACCGAGGTCGCCGAGGAAACCTCCGGCGCAGGCACCTTCATCGGGGAACGGCGGTACGAGACGGCGATCTCCGTGGTCCCCGCCCGCTATTTCGGACCGCCCACCAAGGACCTGTCCCCCGAGGAGGCGCTGCTCAAGGAGCTGACCGAGGACGACTGGGCCCACGTCGTCGAGGACTTGGTCGATCGCTGCCCGGAGGCCTACCCCGCCATCATCGCCGAACTCGACGCGCTGGCCGCCGACTGAGCGTCACTCCTCATCGCCCCCGGGTAGCCGTCGTCAACCGTGCGACATTGCGCCTTCTCGACGGTCGCAACCGGTGTTACATTGCCCTGGGCCGGGCGATCCTGCGGCCGGGACAGCCGAGACGGAGGGGCTGCGATGAGGCTTACTCCCAGCGCTCACACCGACTCCTTCTGCCGCGACCGGCTGCCGCCGGCCGAGCAGTGGCCGCGGCTCGTGTTCGACCTGCCGGAGCTGCACTACCCCGAGCAGCTCAACGCCGCGACGGTGCTGCTCGACGGCACCGCCGCCCGGCTCGGGCCGGACCGTCCCTGCCTGCGCTCGCCGGCCGAGACGTGGACCTACGGCGACGTCCTGGCGCGCGCCAACCGGGTCGCGCACGTCCTCAGCGCCGAGCTCGGCGTCGTGCCCGGCAACCGCGTGCTGCTGCGCGGCACCAACACGCCGTGGCTCGCGGCGTGCTGGCTCGGCGTCCTCAAGGCCGGGGCCGTCGCCGTCACGACGATGCCGATGCTGCGCCGCCACGAGCTCGGCAAGATCACCGAACGCGCGCAGCCCACGGTCGCCCTGTGCGACGAGCGCCTCCTCGACGAACTGCCGCCCGGCCTGCCCGCGGTGTCCTACGGCACCGAACTCGCCGGCCGCTGCGCCCGCCACCCGGCGACCTTCGCCGACGTGCCGACCGCCGCCGACGACGTCGCCCTGCTCGCCTTCACCTCCGGCACCACCGGGACGCCGAAGGCCACCATGCACTTCCACCGCGACCTGCTCGCCATCGCCGACACCTTCTCCCGGCACGTGCTGCGCCCCACCGGCGGCGACGTCTTCTGCGGGACCCCGCCGCTGGCCTTCACCTTCGGCCTGGGCGGCCTGCTGGTGTTCCCGCTGCACGCCGGCGCGTCGGTGCTCCTGCTGGAGCGCGCGACCCCCCGTGAGCTGGCGTCGGCCGTCGCCGAGCACGCGGTGACGGTGCTGTTCACCGCGCCCACCGCCTACCGCGCGATCCTCGGCGCCGGCGACGGCCCCCTCCTGGCCGGGGTCCGCCGCGCCGTCTCCGCCGGGGAAGCGCTGCCCGCCGCCGTGGCCGAGCGGTACCGCGAGGTCGTCGGACGGCCGCTCATCGACGGCATCGGCAGCACGGAGCTGCTGCACGTGTTCATCTCCGCCGCCGACGACGACGTGCGTCCCGGCCTGACCGGCAAGGTGGTCCCCGGCTTCCGCGCCGCCGTCCTGGACCTCGACGGCCGTCCCGCGCCGGACGGCACGCCCGGGCTGCTCGCGGTCCAGGGCCCCACCGGCTGCCGCTACCTCGGCGACCCGCGGCAGACCGGCTACGTGCGCGACGGCTGGAACATCACCGGCGACACCTACGTCCGCGAGCCCGGCGGCTACTTCCGGTTCGTGGCGCGCAGCGACGACATGATCGTCTCTTCCGGTTACAACATCGCGGCTCCCGAGGTCGAAGAGGTGCTGCTGACCCATCCGGACGTCGACGAATGCGCGGTGGTCGGCACCCCCGACCCGGACCGGGGTGCCGTCGTCACCGCCTTCGTCGTGCTGCGGCCCGGCGTCGCCCCGGGCCCGGACGTCGTGCACGCCCTGCAGGAGCACGCCAAAGCCGTTGCCGCGCCGTACAAGTACCCGCGCCGGGTGCGGTTCCTGGACGCGCTGCCGCGCAACGCCAGCGGCAAGCTGCAGCGGTACCTGCTGCGCGAGCGCTGACGAGGGTGACGGGCCCGCTGCCGAGGTGGGGTGGCGGTGGGCCCGTCACGTCTGAGGGGTGTCGAGGACATGCCCCCAGACTAGCCGAACATTCGAACACATGTTCACGGCCATTCGAGTGGATTGAGACTACGAAACGTCACGGAGAACCCGTCTTTCCCCAGCGCAACAACACTTCCGGGTGACATTCAGTCCTCAATGGACAGTGCCGGGCCGGCCCCCGCCGCCCCGCGGGCACCACCGCCGCATTCCCCACCACGAGCGGCAAAACCCTGCACACGCCCCTGACCTGCACCGAGGAGCATCACCCCGGCGCGCCGCCGAGGCGGTGACAGCGCCCGCGACCCGACCCCATAAAGTCTTCGCGCAGCCATCCGGAGGTGAACGCCCGCGTGCCCGAGGTCGACTACTACGAGGTGCTCGGCGTCCGCCGGGACGCCACGGCGGCCGACGTCAAGACGGCCTACCGCCGGCTGGCCAAGACCATGCACCCGGACGGCGGCGGCACGGTCGGCACGTTCCGGCTGCTGCGCGAGGCCTACGACGTCCTGAGCGACCCGGCGGCCCGCGCGCGCTACGACGGCGGCGCCACCGTGGTGCCGGTGGCGGTGCCGGTCCGGCCGCGCCCCCGGCGGCGGTTCGGCGACGAGCCCGGGTTCGTCCCCGACCTGCCCGACCTCGACGCCGAAGACCTGAGCTGGTGGCACATCGCCGTCGAGGACACCCGGATGCGGCACGGCCGCCGCCGCGGGCCGGGGCACACGCCGGTGGTCGTCGCGGTGGCCGGGATGGTGCTCGTGCTGCTGCCGCTGGTCACCGGCGTCGGGTTCAGCACGCCGGTGCTCATCGTCTGGCTGCTGCTCACCGCCGGCACGGCCCTGCTGGTCCAGCGCCTGGCGCGCGGGTACCTGCGGGCCGCGAAGGCCCGCGAGGCGTACGCCGCGGAGTTCGGCGGCCGCACCGTCTTCGGCGCGCCGGGCACCGAGCGCGACGAGCTGGCCGAGCGGCTCACGGCCGACCTGCTCGAGGGTTACCTGACCCGGCTGCCGGGCGCCCGGATCTTCCACGGCCTCGCCTGGCCGGGCTCGGTGTTCGCCGACGTGGACCACGCGGTGCTGTGCGGCAAGCGGCTGGTGCTGATCGAGTCGAAGCTGTGGCTGCCCGGGCACTACGAGACGGCCGAGGACGGCCGGCTCCTGCGCAACGGGCGGCCGTTCCGCGGCGGCGGCAGCCGGCTCGCCGAGAGCCTGGCGGCCTACCGCGAGCTGCTGCCGGGCGTGGCGCTGCGCGGGGCGATGATCGTGTACCCGAGCCGCAGCGGCGACCTGACCACGGCCGACCCCGGCGACCTGCCCGTGGCGCCGATGACGCCGGAGGAGTTCCTGCACGAGATCGGCGAGTGGCTGGCCGCGGATCCGTCCACTGTGGACCACGAGACGCTGCGGACGATGCGCGACCAGGTCGTCGGCGGCGGCCGGGCCGCGTGAGCAGCCCCCGTTTTCCACGCTACCCGAGGACACCGACAGTTCCGGGGTCGTCCCGCCGCCTTCCGCACGACGCCGGCCCCAGGACCGGCGAAGGCGTTCCGGCGCGATGAGCCCCGTCGCGACCCTCGGCACCGTCCTCCTCGCCTACCTCCCGGCCGCCGTCTCCCCCGGCCCCAACTTCGTCCTCATCGCCCACACGGCCGCCGCCGGGAGCCGGCGCGCCGCCGTCGCCGTTGCGCTCGGTGTCGTCGCCGCGGGCGGGCTGCTGGCCGCCGTCGCCGTCTTCGGGCTGGGCTCGCTGCTCGCGCGGGAACCGTGGCTCGCCACCGCCCTGCGGGTCGTCTGCGGCGGCTACTTGGCCTGGCTCGGCCTCCGTCTGTGGCTGACCGCCAGGACCCCGGGAACCGCCCCGCCCGAAGCCCGCGGCAACGCGTTCCGCCGCGGCGTGCTCAGCAACCTCACCAATCCGAAGGCCGCGGCGTTCTTCGGCAGCGTCCTCACCGCGGCGCTGCCGCCCACCGAACCCACCGCCGTCAAGGCCGCCGCGGTCGCGCTGATCGTCGCCGCCTCGGCCGGGTGGCACCTGAGCGTCGCCCTGCTGTTCTCCTCGCCCGCCACCCAGCGCTGGTACGCCCACGCGAAACCGGCCCTGAGCCGCGTCGTGGGCACGGTTCTCGTCGCCTTGGGCATCACCCTCGCCGTAACGCCGTGAAGGCCCCCTCGCGCGAACGAGGAGGCCTTCACGAACGAACCGGGAACTACCGCACGCCGCCCGACGCGCGCTGCTTCTGCGCGTGCGCGGACCGGGTGCAGACCTCGCCGACGTCGACCGTCTGGCCGCGGTCGGCGAAGACGTCCGCCACGCCGACGAGCTTGCCGCTCGGCGACGAGCACGTCAGCTGGTACGCCTCCTTCGTCCCGTACGTCGGCGGGATCGGCGACGAGAACGACACGTCACCGGTCCAGTCGTCGACCGCGTTCGGGTCGGCTTGGTCGTAGTTGACCACCACGGCCCGGTAGTCGCCCGCGGGCGGGTCGAACAGCACGGCGTGTTCGGACGTCGTGCCGCCGTTCGCCGACGAGCTGACCAGGTTGCCGGCCGAGTCGTAGACGTACAGGTCCCAGTCGGTCGAGGTGCTCTTCCAGTTGACGTTGACGCTGAACTTCCCGTTGTCGACCTTCGGCAGGCCGTCGACGTGGAAGGTGAACGAGTCACCCGCGGGGTCGACGGGGTAGTTCTGGTTGATCGCCGGCACGCCCGCCGGGTTGGTGACCGGGAAGCCCTGCTGCGCCGGGCCCTGCGGGTCGCGCCCGTACCGGCCGGCGACGTACGGCCGCGTCGACGGGTTGACCGACCACGCGAAGCGCCCGCCGGTGGCGGTGAACTTCGAGTTCAGGTCGTCGGTGTAGTAGATCGGCGGCTTGGTGGAGCCGTCCGGCTGGATCACCGGCGACGTCGGCGTCTGGAACGTCTTGTGCAGCTTGAGCTGGTAGCCCTTGGGCGCCGAGCCGATCAGCGTCGAGTGCTGCTGCGGGTCGGCCGCGTTGCCCAGCATGTCCAGGAACGCCTGGCGGTTGCCGCCCTTGCCGGCGCCGGCCGCGGGGGCGAGGCCCGCGTACTCGGCCACGACGCTGTCGGCGTACGGCCCGTGGAAGCCGTTGCCGCCGACCTCGATCGTGAAGCCCCAGCCGCCGGTGGCCCAGTACGACCAGTCCTCGGTGGTGCCGGTCGTGTCGTAGAGCGCCCAGCTCGGCTCGCTCGTGTAGCCGTTGCGCGAGGCCAGCTTGTCGCCGAGGGCCTTGTAGGCCGGCTCCTCGAGCGGCGCGCGGACGTCCGCCACGCCCGGCGGGCGCAGCACCAGCGCCGCGACGGTGTGCATCGTCAGCAGGTTGGTCACCTGGCGCGAAGCCACGATCGAGCGCACGTTGCGCACCTCGGGCTCGCTGAACGGCGCGGACCCGCGGAAGGTGTCACCGCTCCAGGCGATCTCGGCGCCGTTGCCGCCCCAGAAGCCCGCGTAGTTGCGGTTCGGGTCGGTGCCGCGCAGGCGGCCGCCCGGGTTCGCCTTGCACACGCCGGTCGCGAACTGCGGCGGCGAGTCGTTGACGTTGCAGTTCTTCCGCTTCATCTCGTAGTCGAAGCGGGTGAAGTCGCCCTTGGGCTCGGCCTCGCGGGAGATCTCGAAGCCGTCCGGGTTCACGATCGGCACGACGATGTTGCGCGTCTTGCCGACCAGCGACCGGATGGCGGCGTCCCGCGAGTAGCCGTTGACCAGCTCGTACGCCCATTCCATGACGTGCTCGGCGGCCGGCCACTCCCGGGCGTGGTGCACGCCCATGGTGAAGTTCACCGGCTTGCCGTCGGTGATGTTCTTGACGTCGGTGGCGATTTCGACGCCGACGACGTCCCGGCCCTCCCACGTCGATTCCGGCATGGTGAACGCCGAAACCAGGTTCGGGTTCTTGCGGGCGAGTTCCTTCATCTCGAAGTTGTACTCGTAGAGGTGCCGGTAGCTGGTACGCCCGGAGGGCAGCGCCGAAGCGGCCGTCGTCGCGGCGTACTGGCGGTCGGTTTTGGCGTCCTGGACCGATTTGGCCGACAGGTCCGCTTCGATGACCTTCGACTTGAAGCCGCTGTCCTTCAGCGTCTTGCGGTCGGCGTCGCCGGCGAGCACGACCTCGACGCCGGTCGCGTCGCCCTTTTCGGTGACGTCGAGGCCGAGGGCGGTCAGCTTGTTCTTGTCGGCGCGCGTGGGCGTCTCGACGCGGACGAGTTCCGCGCGCTGGGCGCCCGTCGGCGTGCCCTGCGGCGTCAGCGCCAGGAAGTCGATCCCCAGCTGGGCCCGGTCGGCGGGGCCGCCGTACCGGCAGCCCTGGACGACGAGTGCCTGCCCCTTCTTGACGAAGCTTTCGGCGAGTTCGTGGGTGCGCAACGCCGCCGAGGCGGCGACCACCGCACCGGTGGCCTTGTCGAACACGGCGACGTCCCAGTCGCCCTCGGCACCCTGGGCCGGCTTGAGCCGCGCCTGGACGAGACCGTCCACGGTGGACGTGACCTCGCGGCGATCGGTGCCCGCGGTGCCCGTGGGCTGCAGTTTCGCAAAGCACGAGCGAGCGACGGACTTGTCGGCACGCAGGATGTTCTGCGCGGCGCCGGCGGTTCCGGCCGGCAGCGCGACGAACGTTCCGGCCAGTGCGACGGCCGAAGCCAGCATCACCAGCCGTCTTGGTGAATTCCCCACAGGAAGCGACCTCCTTGACCGAGGCCGGCAGGACGGACCTACCGGTAGCGAGCGACCATAATGGAGGAAATCCGGCTGCGGTAACCGCCGTAAGTCGTACACGCTGACCAGCCCTTTTTCACGAGGAGTTCAACCACCGGTCGGCTACTGTCGGTCCATGGTCACGATCCCTGCGCGACGAGCGGTCTCCCTGGCCGGCATCGCGGCGCTGGTGGTCGGCGCGGGTCTGGTGCTGCTGCTGCAGGTCATCCCGCCGACGGACGAAATCAGCGTCACCCGCCGCACGATCAGCGAGTACGGCCTGTCCGACCACAAGTGGGTGTTCGACCTGGCGGTGGTCCTGGTCGCCCTGGGCTCGGCGGCGGGACTGGCGGTGCTGCAGCGCCAAGGGCGGCTGCCGGTACCGGCGGCGATCCTGGGGACACTGTGGACAGTCGGGCTGCTGGTCATCGTGGCGTTCCCCAAGCCAGACTGGGCCACGGTCTCCCGCGCGGACTTCGGCGGCACGCTGCACCGGATCGCGAGCGTGGTGGCGTTCGTGGCGTTGCCGCTGGCGGTCCTGGTGGCGGCGCGGGCGGCGTTCCCGTCCTCGCCGGGACGCCGCCTGCTGGCGCGGGTGCTGGCGGTGGCGTCGCTGGGCTGGTTCGCGGTGATCCTGGGCGCGGTGGTGGTCGCGGCCGTCGAGGGTGGGCGGTGGTGGACGTTGATCCCGCTCGGGCTGGTGGAACGCGGGATGGCGTTGACGGAGCTGATCGCGCTGGCGGTGCTGCTGGCACCGGTGGGCCCCGGCTTCGCCCACACCTCGCCCGGCCGGCGATAACCTACACTGTAGGCACGCCGACCGGAGGGACTGTCATGACCGGAGCCCTGGCCTGGACGAAACCCGTCGTGCGCTGGGGGCTCGGCCATGCGCTCCCCCGCACCGTCCTGCGCCGCGAGGCCCGGCGCGGGGACCTGCAGGGACGCATGGTCGTCGCCGCGGCCGACGGGCGGGATCTCACCTCGCTCTTCGAAGAGATCCGGGCCGCCGGGCCCCTGGCGCGGACGCGGTTCGGGTGGATGACCACCACGCACGCCGCCGTGCGGGAGGTGCTCTCCAGCGACGACTTCCGGGTCGGGATCATCGGGTCCGACGGCTCCGCGCTCGGGCGGCTCGCCGACTGGTCGGCCGCGCAGCACCTGCACCCCGTGCGGCCGCCGTCGCTGCTCGCCGTCAACCCGCCCGAGCACACGCGGTACCGCAAGCTCGTCACCGGCGTGTTCACCGTGCGGGCCGTCGAACAGCTGCGCGGCCGCGTGCAGGAAATCGCCGACGGCCTCCTCGACGGGCTCGACCCCGCGCGGCCGCTCGACCTCGTCGAGGCCTACTGCGGTCTGCTGCCGGTGACGGTCATCAGCGAGATCCTCGGCGTGCCGCCGTCCGACCTCGGCAAGGTGCTGTCCCTCGGCGCGGCCGCCGCGCCCAGCCTCGACCTCGGGCTCGGCTGGCGGACCTTCCGCGACGTCGAGACCGCGCTCGCCGAGTTCGACACCTGGCTCGGCGAACACCTCGACCACCTGCGCCGGCACCCCGGCGACGACCTGTTCAGCAAGCTCGTCGCCGCCCGCGACGGCGGGGTCGGGCTCACCGAAACCGAGCTGAAGTCCACCGCCGGCCTGGTGCTGGCGGCCGGCTTCGAAACGACCGTCAACCTGCTCGGCAGCGGGATCGCCCTGCTCGCCGGCGACCCCGGCCAGCTCGCCGTGCTGCGCGAACGGCCCGAACTGTGGGGCAACGCCGTCGAGGAGGTGCTCCGCTACGACCCGCCGGTCCTGCTGACCGGGCGGCTGGCCACGCGCGCCACCGAGGTCGCCGGGGTGCCGCTGCCGCGCGGGGCGCTGGTGACCACCGTGCTGGCCGGCGCCAACCGCGATCCCGGGGTGTTCGCCGACCCGGGCGTCTTCGACGTCAGCCGGGCCGGCGCGCGCGACCACGTGTCGTTCGGCGCCGGCCGCCACCACTGCCTGGGTGCCTCGCTGGCGCGGATGGAGGGCGAGATCGGGCTGCGCACGATCTTCGACCGGTTCCCCGGGCTGCGCGTGCTGCCCGGCGGCCGCCGCCGGTCGACGCGGATCCTGCGCGGCTTCGAGCACCTGCCCGCGGTGCTCGCTCCGTGACCGGCCGCCGCGGACGTCCGCCCAAGGACACCGGGAGCCTGTCGCGGGAACGGATCCTGCGGGAAGCCCTCGCGCTCGTCGACGAAGTGGGCCTGGACGCCGTGAGCATGCGCAAGCTCGCCCGCCGGCTCGGCGTCGACCCGATGAGCCTGTACAACCACGTCGACGGCAAGGACGCGCTGCTCGACGGGATCGCCGAGGTCCTGCTGGCCGCGATCCCCGCGCCGCCGCCGGACGCGGACCTGCGGGAGACGATGTCCGCGCTGGCGCACGGGTTCCGCGCCGCGATGCTCGGCCACGCGCGCGCGGCACCGCTGGTGCTCACCCGGCGGCTCGCGTCGATGACGGCGCTGGCGCCGGTGGAAGCCGTGCTCGCGCCGCTGCTCGCGGCCGGGTTCCCGCCGGACCGCGCGGTGCACGGGCTGCGGACCGTGCTGGCGTTCCTGATCGGCACGCTGATGCGGGAAGTCGAAACCGCACCGACGTACAGCGGCCGCCGGCTCGCGGACCTCGAAGGAACCGGGCTGCCCGCGGTGGCCGCGGCGGCGCCGTTCCTGGCCGTGTGCGACCACGAAGCGGAGTTCGAATTCGGGCTGCGGATCCTGCTCGACGCCCTCGGCGCGATGGCGCCGCGCTAGCTAGCGGATGCGTTCGTGCAGCGCGGCCATCCGGGCGTCGAGGTCGGCGGCGGTCCTGGCCGCCGCGGCGAGCTCGCCCGCGAAGTCGGCGGGCACGCTGTCGCGGTACTTGTACGACAGCTTGTGCTCGACCGCCGCCCAGAAGTCCATGGCGATCGTGCGCAGCTGCACCTCCACCTTGACCTTTTCGACGCGGTCGGAGAGGAACACCGGGATGCGGACGATGAGGTGCAGGCTGCGGTAGCCGTTCGCCTTCGGGCTCGCGACGTAGTCCTTGGTGCGCAGCAGCTCGACGTCGTCCTGCGCGGTGAGCATGCGCGCGACCTCGTAGACGTCGGAGACGAACGGGCAGACCACGCGGATCCCGGCGATGTCGTCGAGGACGTGGGCGGCGGAGACCCAGTCGCCGCCGAGCCCGCGGCGGTGCACCTTCTCCTTGATCGCCTCGGGCCGCTTCACCCGGCTCGTGATGTGCTCGATCGGGTCGTGCTGGTGGACGAAGTCGAACTCCTCACTGAGGATCCGCAGCTTCGTCATCAGCTCTTCGATGGCGAACTTGTACATCAGGAGGAACCGCGGGAGCTGCCCGGCGACGACGAGCTCGTCGGCCGCCTCGCGCAGGGAAGCGTCCTCGGCCGCCGGGTCGGTGGTCACTGAAGCCTCGTGCTGTCGTCGGTCGTTTCCGAACGCCAGGGTACTGCGCTCTGCGTGGTGAACGAACGGCGACGTGCCGGAGTTCCCGCCGGTCACCGGATCGGGGCGGTTTCCGGCCCGGACCGGGGGTCGCCCGGTCCGGGCCGGGGGCCGGTCAGCGCCCCATGGGAACCGTTTCGGCCGAGGCCGTGCCGGCGGCGACGCACTGGGCGGCGACCGCACCGGCATCGACGCCGGACTTCTTGTTCTTGGCCTTCTTGTCCTCGGCGGCCATGCCCGGCTGCTGCGCCGCGGCAGCGGGATCGGCGGCCTGGGAGACGCAGTTCAGGAGGGCCGCGCAGTCCTGCGCGGAGAGCTCGGCCGCGTTCTGCTGGGCGGCCATGCCGTTCTGGTCGGCGGCATCCTGCTTGCCGTTCTGGCCGGCCATGCCTTCCTGCGCGGCCATGCCCTTCTGGTCAGCGGCCTTGTTCTTGCCGCCCATGGCGTTCTGTTGGGCCATACCGTTTTCGTCGGCCATGCCGTTCTGGTCGGCGGCCATGTTCTTACCGGCCATGCCGTTCTGTTGGGCCATACCGTTCTCGTCGGCCATGCCGTTCTGGTCGGCGGCCTTGCTCTTACCGGCCATACCGTTCTGCTCGGTCATGCCGTTCTCGTCGGCCATGCCGTTCTGGTCGGCGGCCTTGCCGTTCTGGTTCGCCATCCCGTTGGCGTCGGCCGCACCGGCGGCCTGGGCCACGCACTTCTGGACCACCTCGCAGGCGGCAGCGGCGTCCTGATCAGCCGCGTTCTGCCGACCGGCCTTGCCGTTTCCGTCGGCAGCACCCTTCTTGGCCGCCGCGCCCTTCTTCGCCGCCATGCCGTTCATGCCCGCCGCGTCGTTCTCCGCGGCCATGCCGTTCTCGTCGGCCTCGCCGTTCCCGGCCGCCGCGTTCTTCTTGCCCGCCATGCCGTTCTCGTCGACGCCGGCCATGCCCTTCTCCTGGCCCTTGCCGGCCGCGGCCTTCCGGCCCGCCATACCACCGTCGGCCACCGCGTTCTGGGCCGCTTCGGCGATGGCCGCGCACTGGGCCACCACCTCGTTCGCCTTCACCTGGCCCGCGCAGCCCGCGGCCTCGCGCCGCTGCTGGATCTGGGCGACCACCGCCTGGCGGTTGGCGATGCGGGCCGGCGACTGGGCGTCCGGGGCCGCCTGCTGGCCCGCGATGAAACTCAGGTTGTTCTGCAACGCCGTGTCCAGGCCGCCGCAGTTCTCCGTCGCCGCGTTGCCCGCCGGGCTGGTCAGGGCGATGGCCGTCGCGGTTGCGCCCGCGACTCCCAGCAGCGCCGCCAGCCCGATCGTCGCGGGTTTGCGGTGTCGTCCTGCGGTGCGCGTGTGGGGCATCAGCCCCTCCTTTCGGGTCGCCACCTCACCCGGGCACACGGCCGCGCCGGCCGGTCGGTTCACCGTCCTTTATGGACGGAACAATTGCGCGATCCGGTAGTCGACGAGAGCGAAAGCCGCTTCGGCGGTGTAAGCTCCCCCGAGGATTCCGGTCACGAGACCGGCGGCCATCGTGGCGAGGGCGCCGGCCTCCATGCCTGCGTCCAGTGCTGCGCTGACGCGCTTTCCCCGCTGCGCCACCGCGATCTGCTCGGTCAGGCCGCGCACCAGGTGCGGCAGCAACGCTTCTTCGTCCGGGTGCGGGCCGCCGCGGGTGACGTCGGCGGCGAAGTACGCGATCTGGACCGCCGCCAGCAGGCGCGTGCGGTCGTCGGACGGCAGCACCGCGGCCAGGTACGCCCGCACCACCGCACGTTCGTCGCCGGTCTCCAGCGCGCGGCCGACCTCGGCCGCCGCCCGTTCGACGCTCAGCTCCACCACCCGCCGCCAGGCGAACCGCAGCATGGCCTCCTTGGCCGGGAAGTAGTACTGGACCAGGTTCATCGAGATCCCGGCCTCCGCCGCGACGGCACGCAGCGTCACCGCCGGCACCCCACCCCGGGCGACGACCCGGAACAGCGCCTCCGCGATCTCACCACGGCGCTGCTGGTGGTCCACGCGTTTCGGCACGCGATCACTCTGCCACAACTGGCCACGATCTGTTATCGTGCATCTGCACCATGAAACCTGGGGAGGGATCATGATCGGCGCATTCAAGAACGCACGCAGCGAAGAGCGGTACCTGGCCGCGTACGACAGAATCGCTGCTCTCTGGCCCGTGCCGGTGCAGGACCTCGACGTAACCACGCGCTACGGGCCGACCCGCGTCCGGGCGAGCGGTGACGAAGGACCGCCGATCGTGCTGCTGTCCGGTGCCATGGGCACGTCCCTGTCGTGGTACCCGCACGTCGCCGACCTCGCCGCGCACCACCGCGTGTACGCCGTCGACACGATCGGCGAACCCGGCCGGTCACACCAGACACGCGCCACCGGAACCGGGGACGACTGCGCCGACTGGCTGGCCGACGTCCTCGACGCGCTCGGCCACGAAAAATTCCTGCTGGCCGGGGTGTCCCGCGGGGCGTGGCTGGCGCTCACCCTCGCCGCCCGCAGCCCGGACCGGATCGCGGGCGTGGTCGCCGTCGAGCCGCCCGGCTTCGCGCCGATCGGGTGGAGCTTCATCCGGTGGAGCGTGCGGGAAATCGCGACCTGGTTCGACCCCCGCCCCCGCGCGGCGGTCCGGCGCACCTTCCGCCCGCTGCTGTTCGGCGGCCTGAAGTACCGCGCCCACCACCCGGCGCAGTACCTGTTCAGCGACGACCAGCTGCGCGCGATCACCGTCCCCGTCCGCCTCGTCCTGGGCGAGCGCAGCGTCATCCACACCGCGCGCGAAGTCGAACAGCGGGTGCAGGCGCTCAACCCGCTGTTCGACGTCGAAATCGTGCCGCGGGCGACCCACGCCCTGCCGTTGCAACGGCCGGAGCTGGTCACCGCGCGGATCCTGGCCGGTTAGCCGAGTTCGGCCAGCTGCGGCACCGCCGGCGCCATGCCCTCGATCCACGCGGCGGGCGAGCCGGTCGTCGGGGTGACGATCGCCGTCTGCACCCCCAGCTTCGCGTAGTCGGCCATCGAGCGGACGAAGTCGTCGCGGGTTTCCGGCGTCGGCCGCGGGTTGTTCGCCAGGATCGTCTTGCGGATCGTGTCGTAGTCGCGGCCGACGTCGTCGCAGTGGCGGCGCAGCACGTCCAGCTTGTGCTCGACGTCGGCCGGCGAGCTGCCGAAGAGGTTGCACGCGTCGCCGTACTGCGCGACCAGCCGGAGGGTCTTGCGCTCGCCGGCGCCGCCGATGAGCACCCGGGGCCGGTTGATCGGCTGCGGCGAGCAGAGCGTCTCCGCCAGCCGGTAGTGCTTGCCCTCGAACGGGCCGTTGTCCGCCGGGTCCCACATCTGCCGGCAGATGCGCAGGGTCTCCTCCAGCCGCTCGAACCGCTCGGCGACCGGCGGGAACGGCACGCCCATCCCCTGGTGCTCGCGTTCGAACCAGGCGGCGCCGATCCCGAGGGTGGCCCGGCCGCCGGACAGGACGTCGAGCGTGGTGACGATCTTCGCGAGCAGGCCGGGGTGCCGGTAGGTCACGCCGGTGACGAGCAGGCCCAGGTCGATCCGGGACGTGTGCGCGGCGAGGTAGCCGAGCGTCGTGTAGCCCTCCAGCATGTGCGCCTCGGCGGGCAGGCCGGTGGGCTCGATCTGGAAGTAGTGGTCCATGAAGGACAGCCAGGTCGCCCCGGCCTCCTCCGCGGCGGCTCCCACGCGGGCGAGCTCACCGGCGATGGCGGTGGTCCCGCCGTCGATGTCGAAGATGGGGAGGTGGAAACCGAGTTCCATGGGAACGTGCTCCTGACGTGGTCGGTGTGGCCCCACGCTAGGACCTGGAGCGCGCTCCAGCGCAAGTCTTCACGCCGCGGCCGCGGCGAAGAACGCGGCGATGTCGCGATCGGACACCGGGCCTTCGGTCACCGGAACCCCGGCCGCGCGCAGCCGGGCCGCGAGCTCGCCCGACTTGCGGCCGCCGTCGAGCAGGAACGGCGGGGCGCCCGGGCCGGCGTGCGCCAGCGGGCTCGCCGCCTGCAGCGTCGCGGGTGAACGGCCGAGCGCGAGGAGGATCGACGCGCGGGTGCGCGGGTCCAGGCCCGCGAGGTCGAAGTCCGCGGGGGCCGAAACCGCGGCCACCGCGCGGACCGTGCTGTCCTGACCGGCGTACTGGCCGGTGTCCGGTCCGCGTTCGACGCCGAGCAGGGACGCCAGCGTGCCGCCCGTGCCGGTGCCGAACACCGCGATCCGGGCCGGGTCGACGTCCAAGGCGGCCGCGTTGGCCTTGAGGAACCGGACCGCGCACCGGGCGTCGGCGAGCGGGGCCGGCCACGGTGCCGCGGGGGCGAGCCGGACGTCGATCGCGGCGACCGCGAACCCGCGGGCCGTCAGCTCGTCGCGCAGCGGGCCGGCCCGGGAGCCGTCGAGCAGGGCGCCGGGGCCGGTGGGTTTGCGGTTGCCGAAGACCAGTCCGCCGCCGTGCAGGAAGAGCACCACCGGGGCCGGCGGGCCGCCCGGCCGCCGGGCGATGTCCATCGCCAGCGGGATCCCGCCGGGACGGCAGTATTCGACCGTGCCCGGGCCGCTGTCGAGCAGCGTCGAAGCGCTGGTGCCGGTGAGGCCGTCCCTGGCCGCGAGGGTGCCCGCCGCACCGGTCACGATGACCAGCAGCAGCACCGGGAACAGCACGATCCACGCCGACACGCGCCGCAGCGCCGAGGGGCGGGGGTGCGCCCGGCGCCGGGCCACGACCAGGAAGCCGGCCACCGCGACGACCTGCAGCCCGGCGGCCACCCAGTCGGTGAACCCGGCGACCGTGTCCGCGGGCTGCCAGGGGTCGAACCGCGTGAGCAGCCCCAGCGGCCTGCTCAGCACCCAGAGGGCGAAGCCGCCGAACGCCGTCAGCGCGCCGAAGTGCGCCGTCTTGCGCGTCGGCCACCCGGTCACCGCGACGACGGCGACGAGTTCGACGGCCGCGACGGCGCCGAACAACATCGCGTAAAGCTGCCAGATCCGCCAGAGCGCGGGCACCGCGGCCGCCGGGATCAGGGCGCCGCCCAGCGCCGCGAAAACGGCCGTGACCAGCAGCGGACCGCGGCGCAGGGGCGGTGGCGAGGCCGTCGACGGGCGGTAGGTGCTCCGCTGCCCGTCGACGACCTTCATCCCGCCAGTGTCACCCCGGACCGGCGGGCTTCGCCACGCTACTTGCGCGCCGCCGTGTAGTTCCGGAACAGCAGGTAGGTGTCGAGGATGTCGGAGGAGGCGCTCTCGACCGACCGGTAGATCCCCCACTTCGGGCGGACGTAGTCGCCCTGGTCGGGGATGTTCACGTTGCTCATGCTGCCCTGCGCGGCGACCGGCGCACCCGATCCGGTGCCGTTGCGGATGACGCACGCCGCCTTGCCCTTCGCGCCCGGCGTGAACGTCCACTCGATCGTGATCCACTTGTCCCGCAGGGGCGACAGGTCCGTGGCCGCGATGCTCGGTGAACCCGAGTTGGCGTAGGCGCGCGCGTTGAGCATTTCCTTGCTGCCGCTGCGGGTCAGGTCCAGCGTCACCCACGGGCCGCCGTTGGTCGACGGCGTCTTCGTCTGGAAGATGTGGGTGAACTTGCTGGTCCCGTGCAGCGAGGCCGGGATGTACATCTCGTAGGAGATCGTCCACGTCTCGCCGTTGTGCATCTTCAGCGGGGAACCGTTCTGCACCATGCCTTTCGACTCGGTGCGCTGGCGGTCGCCGCCGCCGGTGGTGTCGCGGTCGTCCTTCCAGATGTTGAACCGGTAGTGATCGCCTTCGACGACCACGTACTTGCGGTCGGGGTGGCGGTTGCCGCGGTCGGCCTCGATGCCCTCGAAGGCCTTCAGGCCGTCGGTGGCGGGGTCGGGGTGCCACAGCGGGGCCGCGTGGGCGGGGGCGGCCGTACCCAGCACGATCGGGACGGCGAGGAGCGAGACGGCGAGGGATCGCAGGGCCGTCCGGCGGGGGAATTCCGGCATCGTCGGTGTGTCCTTCCTGACGAGCAGTTCGGCAGGGGTGCACATCGGTCGGCGGACGGACCCGGCAAACCGGGCTGGACATCCGATGTCTTGCGCTTTGAACGTAGAAGGCCGACGGCTACTTGTCAACGCCAACCCAGTTGCGACGGTGGTTCGCCAAGAAATCATCGGATCGCTGTACGCTGGGCGGCATGGAGAAATTCCGGGCGGGCGACGGCCGGGAGCTCGCCTACCGCGAACTCGGCACCGGGCGGGTGCTGGTGCTGTTCCACGGGTTCACCGGCTCCGGCCGCGACTGGCTCGGCCCGGCGGCGACGCTCGCGGAGCACGGGCACCGGGTGATCCTCCCCGATCTGCGCGGCCACGGGGCGAGCGCCGCCCCGGCCGACCCGGCGGCGTACCCGCCCGACGTCCTCGCCGACGACGGCCTCGCGCTGCTCGCCCACCTCGGCGTCGGCGAGTACGACCTGGGCGGCTATTCGTACGGCGGCCGGGTGGTGCTGCGCCTGCTCGCCCGCGGTGCCCGCCCCGGCCGCGCGGTCGTGGCGGGCCAGGGCCTCGACGCCGTGCAGCGCACGACGTCCCGCACCGGCACCTACCACCGCGCGCTGACCGCCCTGATCGACGGCGAGCCCGTCGAGCCCGGGTCGCCCGCGTACTGGCTCCGGCAGGGCGGCGGGGATCCGGTGGCGCTGCGGCACGTCCTCGGCACCCACGTGCCGACGCCGGACCTGCACCGGATCACGACACCCACCCTGGTCCTGGTCGGCGACGAGGACGACGGCCACGCCACCGCCGACGCCCTCGCCGCGGCCCTCCCGAACGGCCGGTTCGCCCGGGTGCCCGGCACCCACTTCACGGCGATGAGCAGCGCGGCCCTGACGACGGCGATGGCGGAGTTCCTGGCTCAGGCGTAGCAGTCCGCCAGCGCGCCAAAAGCCGCCTTGGGCTCCCACGGAACGCCGGGGTACGTCGTCCCCGTCCCGTCCTCCAGCACCTTCACCACGCCCCAGCTCGCCATGTCCAGGTCGGTCCGGGGGTCCGCCCGGTGCACCAGCCCGTAGCAGACGAACGTGCAGGCGAACGCCGCGTCGACGCCCTCCGCCGTGAAGATTTCCACGAGTTCGCGGAGGTAGCCGGCCTGCTCCTCCTCGTCGCGGACGTACTCGCCGGTCAACCGGACCGGGACGTCGTCTTCGTACTCGAGGATTTCGCCGCAGCGGGCGCCCAGGTCCGCCGCGCCGCGGTACGGCGTCACGCCGAATTCCGTGATCGCGACCGGCTTGCCCGCCGCGACCAGGCTCCGGACGCCCTCGCGGTAGACGTGCTCGACCTCCTTGGAGCGGTGGGCGTCCACCGAAATGATGTCGAAGGGCGTCCAGTCGACGCGTTCCAGCGGAACGGCCGCGTACGTGACGCGGCCGCCGAAGCGGGCCCGCACCGACTCGACCGCACGCGCGAGCAACTCGTTGACCCGCACCGGAAGGCTGTCGCGCAGCTCCGGTGACGCCAGCAGGTGCGAGACCCGCGCGGGGATGTCGTCGCCGGGCAGGAAGCCGTGGTTGAACAGGCTCAGCTCGGCGCCGGTGACGAACACGACCTCAGCCCCCGTGCGGCGCAGGCGTTCGGCACGGGCCGCGCCGTCGGCGAGGAGGTCCAGGATCTCCGCCGGCGTGCGGTCCCACGGGAACGGCGAGAACCACACCTCCAGCCCGAGCGCCGCGGCCTCGACGGCGGCGAATTCGATGCGGTCGAGGTCGGTGCCGATCAGCCGGACGGCCGTGCAGTGCAGGTCGTCGCGGATGATCGCCAGCTCGCGGCGGACCAGCTCCGGGTCGAACGGGCGGTTGAACCGGCCGCCGCGCGCCAGCCCGGTGTCGTAGCCGATGCCCTTGGCTCGCATAGTCCCTCCAGTCGTTAAGGTACGGTCCGTACCGTACCGTAGACTGGTGCCATGGCGACACCGCGGACCCGGCGCCGGGGCACCGAGCTGGCGGAGGCGATCCTGCGCGCGGCCGCGACGGAGCTCGCCGAAACGGGCTACCCCGGCCTGACCATGGAACGGGTCGCCCAGCGCGCCGGCACCAACAAGAACGCGATCTACCGCCGCTGGCCGAACCGGGCCGCGCTCGGCGTCGCCGCCTACCGCCACCTGGCCGCGGACACCCTCGATCCACCCGACACCGGCAGCCTCCGCGAAGACGCGCTGGCCCTGCTGCGGGCGATCAACTGCGGCCAGACCTCCCCCGCCGCCCGGGTCCTGCGCGGGCTCCTGACCGGTGTCGGCGACGAACCGCAGCTGCGGGAACAGCTGCACCGGCACGCCGTCGAAAGCGGTACGAAACCCTGGCTCGCGATCGTCGAACGAGCCGTCGCCCGCGGCGAGGCCTCACCCCGGGCCCGCCGCCCGCGCGTCGCCACCGTGGCCCTCGACCTGCTGCGCCACGAGTTCCTCACCCGCGGACTGACCACAGTGGACGACGCCGTGCTCGTCGAGCTCGTCGACGAGGTCTACCTGCCCCTGGTGGGCGCGTAGATCGTCAGGCGCAGCGCCGGGTCTTCGGCGGCCTGGAAGGTCGCGTAGTCGAAGTCTTCCGGCTCGGGCCGGTACAGCGTCTTCCGGCCGGGTCCACTGTGGCCGACGTCGTGGCGGCCCCACCACGCCGCGAACTCCGGGCAGCCGGCCTGCAGCCGGGCCGCCAGCTCGGTGAACGCGGGATCGCCCGCCCACAGGTCGTGCGCCGCGCGGAACTGCGCGACCACGTGCCGGGCCTGCGCGGCCCAGCCGTCGCCGAACAACCGCCGGGACCGCTCGCCGAGCAGCAGCCAGACCAGGATGTTCCGGTCGGCTTCCGGGCTCGCGGCGAGATCGCCGAACAGGTCGTCCGCCGCGCGGTTCCACGCCAGCAGGTCCCAGCGGCGGCCCGTGATGTACGCGGGCTCGGTCAGGCTTTCGACGAGCCGCCGGGTGGCCTCGGGCACCCGCTCGGGCGTGAACGGCGTCCGGGCCGGGTTCAGCGCCAGCTCCCGCAGGTGGGCGCGCTCGGCGGGGTCGAGGCGCAGGGCGCTCGCCAGCGCCTCGACCGTCTCGGACGACGGGCTGACCGTGCGGCCCTGTTCGAGCCGGATGTACCAGTCGACGCCGATGCCGGCCAGTTCGGCGACCTCTTCGCGGCGCAGGCCCGGTGTCCGCCGCCGTCGCCGGTCCGGCAGCCCGAGCGCGGCCGGGCTGAGCCGTTCGCGCCGGGACCGCAGGAACTCCCCCAGCCCGGCCCGGGCCGCGTCCGGCATGACGACCTCCGCGTGGCATTCGGCAATCCCAGGATGATACCAGGGCTGGTTGCGGTGCCGGGTTCGCCCGACGATCGTCGTCATGGACGAAATGAAAGCCGCGGTGCTCGAAGAATTCGGCAAACCGCTGTCGCTGCACAAGATTCCCGCGCCGGTGCTGGGCACGGGTGAGGTGCTCGTCGACGTCGTGGCGGCGCCGGTGCTGCCGTATGCGGCGGAGGTGTTCCGCGGCGAGCGGAACTATCTGCTCACGCTCCCGGTCGTGCCCGGGGCCGGGGCGATCGGCCGGGTGCGCGCGACCGGGCCGGACGCGACCCGCCTGGCCCCCGGCGACTGGGTGCTGTGCGATCCGGCGATCCGGTCACGCGACGACGCACTGACCCCCGACATCACCCTCCAGGGCCTCAGCGGCCGCGGCGACGGCGGTCTCTTCCTGCAGCGGCACTACGGCCACGGCGCGTACGCCGAGCAGCTCCTGCTGCCGACGGAGAACGCGGTCCCGCTCGGGCCGTTCGAGCCGGCCGAAGCCGCTCGCTGGGCCGCGCTGACCGTCTGCATGGTTCCGTACGGCGGCCTGCTGGCGGCCGGTCTCCGCGCCGGGGAAACGGTGCTGGTGAGCGGCGCGACCGGCCACTTCGGCAGCGCGGGCGTCGCGGTCGCGCTGGCCATGGGCGCGGCGTGCGTGGTGGCTCCCGGCCGTGACGAGGCCGCCTTGGCGGACCTGGAGAGCCGGTTCGGCCCGCGCGTCCGGACGGTGCACCTGGCCGACGACGACAGCCTGCGCCGCGCGGCACCGGGCCCGATCGACGTCGTTCTCGACCTGCTGCCGCCGTCGGCGGGCCCCGCGCCCGTGCTCGCCGCGGCGATGGCGGTCCGCGAGCGGGGCCGGGTCGTGCTGATGGGCGGCGTCGGCGACGACCTCGCCGTGCCGTACCGCTGGCTGATGCGCAACAGCATCACGCTGCGCGGCCAGTGGATGCACCCGCGGACGGCGCCCGCGAGCCTGATCGCCCTGGCCTGCGCGGGCCTGCTCGACCTCGGGCAGTTCTCCGTCACGGAGTTCGCGCTCGACGACATCGCCGCGGCCCTCGACCACGCGGAGCACGGCCCGCGGCGGCTCGCCGTCACGGTGGTCCGCCCGTGAGTACCGTCGAAGGATGACGAGGTTGGCCCGCCACACCCGGATCGCCGAGGTGCTTGCGACGGCCCCCGGCGACGTCCTGGCCGCCGCCCGCCCGCTGGCCACCGGGATCGGCGGGTCGACCTGGGAGCTCACCGTGGCGGGCGAGCCCGTCTTCGTCAAGCGGGTCCCCCTCACCGACGTCGAGCGGCGGCACGAAGGCTCGACGGCGGACCTGTACGGCCTGCCCCCGTGGTCCCACTACGGGGTGGGTTCGGCGGGCGGCGGGGCGTGGCGCGAGCTGGCGGCCCACCGCGCGGCGAGCGCGTGGGTCCACTCTGGACAGTGCGAGAACTTCCCGCTGCTGCACCACTGGCGCATCCTCCCGGGCCTGCCCCGCCCCCGCGCGGACCGCGCCGCGGACGTCGCGTTCTGGCACGACGACCCGGGCGTCCGCCGCCGGCTCGAAGCCCTCGACGACGCGACGGCGGACCTGGTGCTGTTCCTGGAGCACGTCCCACGCACCCTCGCGCAGCGGCTCGGCGAGCACCCGGACGACCTCGGCGTCGCCCACCGCGACCTGCGCGCGATCACGGACTTCCTGGCGGGCCAGGGCATCCAGCACTTCGACGCGCATTTCGCGAACGTCCTCACCGACGGCGAGCGGCTGCACCTGACCGACTTCGGCCTCGCGGCGTTCCCGGACTTCGAACTGTCGGCCGCGGAGGCGGAGTTCCTGGCCGCCCACACGACGCACGACCGGGCGTACGTGCTGACGCACCTGGTCAACACGATCGCCCGGCGCCAGGTCGGCGGGCCGGATTTCCGCACCCGGCACGCTTTCGTCCGGGAGTGCGCCGCGGGCCGGGTGGTGCCTGGTCTCCCGGCGGAGGAAGGCGAACTGCTGGGCCGTTACGCGCCGGTGGCTGCGGTGGTGAACGAGTTCTACGTGGCGCTGCACGGGGAAAGCCGGAAGACGCCGTATCCGGGCCGGGAGATCGCCCGCCGGCTCGCCGACGCCGGGTAGACCAAGGCGGCCCCGAATCCGCCGAGCCCGGCCGCCGCTGCGGGGTCGTGAGTGGTAAGGCGCGTTAGAACGCGCCTTACCACTCACGACCCTGCAGCCGTCCGGCTCTTGACCACCGGCCGAGACCGACCTACAGTCAGCGTACCCCAGATCATGTTAACGTTAACATGCGCTGGTCCTCGACGCGCCCCGAAGGAACCGACAACGATGAAGTTGTTCTCCCCGCGCCGTTTCGGCGTCGTGCTGGCCGTCGCGGCCGCACTCGTGCCCCTCGGCAGCACCGGTGCCGGTGCCGCTCCGCCCTCCGATGCCGGCACCGCGCTCCGCGCCGCCGCGAGCGCGCTCTCCGTGCCCGGTGTCGACGACGTCCGCGGCAACCTCACCCTGCCCACCGCCGGTCCGGACGGGACCAGCGTCAGCTGGACGTCCTCCGCTCCTTCCGTCATCACCCCCACGGGCGAGGTGACCCGGCCGGCGACCGGCGCCGCGCCCGCGAAGGTCGTCCTGACCGCGAAGGTCAGCCAGGGCCGCGAAAGCACGACGCGGAAGTTCGCCGCCACCGTCGTCCCCAAGCCGGTCCAGGAACCCCTCGCCGGCTACAGCTTCTTCTACTTCACCGGTGAAGGCACCTCCGACGGCGAGCAGATCTACTCCGCGCTCAGCAAGGGCAACGACCCGCTGAACTGGAGCGAGCTCAACAACGGCCGGCCCGTGCTCAAGTCGAGCCTCGGCGAACTGGGCGTGCGCGACCCCTTCATCCTGCGCTCGCCCGACGGCGACAAGTTCTACCTGCTGGCCACCGACCTGCGGATCTACGCCGGCCGCGGGTGGGACGCCGCGCAGCGGACCGGGAGCCGGTCGATCATGGTCTGGGAGTCCACCGACCTCGCGCACTGGTCGCGCCAGCGCAGCGTGCAGGTCTCGCCGCCGACCGCGGGCAACACCTGGGCGCCGGAAGCGTTCTGGGACGCCAAGCGCGGGACCTACGTCGTCTACTGGGCCTCGAAGCTCTACGCGGAGAACGACCCGAACCACACCGGGGACAGCTACAACCGGATGATGTACGCGACCACGCGCGACTTCGTCACCTTCAGCGCGCCGCAGGTGTGGATCGACCCGGGCTACTCGGTGATCGACTCGACGGTCATCAAGAACCAGGACACCTACTACCGCTTCACCAAGGACGAGCGCAACAACACCTCCTCGACGCCGTGCAGCAAGTTCATCACCGAGGAGAAGGCCACCGACCTGCTCGACCCGCACTACGGCTTCGTCGCCGACTGCATCGGCAAGGCCACCGCGACCAGTCCCGGCCTCTCCGCGGGCGAAGGGCCGACCGGGTTCAAGTCCAACACCGAGAACAAGTGGTACCTGTTCATCGACGAGTTCGGCGGCCGCGGGTACGTCCCGTTCGAGACCACCGACCTGAACTCCGGCCAGTGGACCATGTCCACCGGTGCGCACCTGCCCGCGTCGCCGCGGCACGGCACCGTCCTGCCGGTCACGCAGGCCGAGATGAACCGGCTGAGCGCGCCCCCGGCGCCGGTGCAGGCCGACGCGAAGGGCCTGGTCGCGCACTGGCCGCTGGACGCGAAGTCGGGCACGGTCGCCGCCGACACCACCGGCCACGGCTACGACGGCGCCCTCGCCGGTGACGTCTCCTGGGCCGGCGGCTCGCTCGCGTTCGGCGGCAAGAACGGGCACGTGCAGCTGCCGAACAACCTGCTCACCGGCGCCGCCGCGGCCACCGTGTCGGCCGACGTCCTGGTCGACCCGAACCAGCAGACGCCGTACTTCCTGTGGGGCCTGGGGAACACGGCGAAGGACGGCACCGGCAACGGCTACCTGTTCACCACCGGCGGCACCGCGAGCGGCGGCTTCCGCGGCGCCATCGCGACCGGGAACTGGACCACCGAACAGGGGGCGGACTCCGGCGGCGGGCTGCCGCGCGGGGTGTGGAAGAACGTGACGCTCACGGTCGGCAACGGCGTCGAGGTGCTCTACCTGGACGGCGTCGAAGTGGGCCGCAACGCCAACGCCACGATCAAGCCGGCCGACCTCGGCGGCGGCGTCACGGCGGCGAACTACCTCGGCCGCTCGACCTACGCGGGCGACAAGACGCTGACCGGCAAGATGAAGGACGTGCGGCTGTACAACCGGGCGCTGTCCGGGACCGAGGTCGCCACGCTGCCGTCGAACAGCACCGCGATCCGGTCGGTGCAGCTCGACGCGCTGAAGACACCGGCGGTCATCGACGCCGGCGCCGGGACGGTCGTGCTGCCCGTCAAGCCGGGCACCGACCTGCGCCGGCTGGCGCCGAAGTTCGGCCTGGCGCCGGGCGCGACCATCAAGCCGGACAAGCCGGTGGACCTCAGCTCGCCCAAGCAGTTCACGGTCACCGGCGCGGGCGGCGACCGTCGCGTGTGGACGGTCGAGGCGCACGAAACCCGCAGCCCGGTGCTGCCGGGATACCACGCCGACCCGAACATCGTCGCGTTCGGCGACACCTACTACCTGTACCCGACCACCGACGGCTTCGACGGCTGGAGCGGCACGAAGTTCTCCGCGTGGTCGTCGAAGAACCTGGTCGACTGGAAGGACGAGGGCGTCATCCTCGACCTCGGCAAGGACGTCGGCTGGGCGGACAAGAACGCCTGGGCGCCGACGATCGCCAAGCACAACGGGAAGTACTACTTCTACTTCTGCGCCGAGGCCAAGATCGGTGTCGCGGTGAGCGACTCCCCGACCGGGCCGTTCGTCGACTCGGGCAAGCCGCTGATCGCGACGAACCCCGACGGCGGCCAGGCCATCGACCCGGCGGTGTTCTTCGACCACACCGGACAGCCGTACCTGTACTGGGGCAACGGCAACGCCTACGTCGTCCCGCTGAACGACGACATGGTGTCCTACGACCCGGCGAAGATCACCCGCCTGACCGGCCTCGACGACTTCCGCGAGGGGCTGTTCATGGTGGAGCGCAAGGGCACCTACTACCTCAGCTGGTCCATCGACGACACCCGCAGCCCCGACTACCGCGTCGGTTACGCCACCGCGCCGAGCCCCACCGGGCCGTTCACCAACCGCGGCGTGATCCTGAGCAAGGACACCCACCTGGGCGTCCTCGGCACCGGGCACAGCTCGATGCTGCAGGTCCCCGGCACCGACGACTGGTACCTGGCGTACCACCGCTTCGGCATCCCGGGCGGCGACGGCACGCACCGCGAAACGACGATCGACAAGCTGACCTTCCGTCGCGACGGGACGATCGCCCCGGTCGTCCCGACGCTGGAAAGCGTGCGGCCGCAGCGCATCCCGTGGCACTGCGGGGCGGTCCGCTTCAGCTGAGCCTCACCCGTCCTGATGAGACGGAGATCACGAGCGGCGGTGTTTACCCCGGCTTGACCGGGGTAAACATCCGCCGTTCGGGTTGCTTCAGCTGCTTCCGCCTCAGGAGTCGTTTGATGACCAGCGTCCTGACCGACGGCCTCGAGAACTCCCGCCCGGTCCCCCGGCCGCGGCGCCGTCCGGTCTCGCACGACGCCCTCGCCGAGCTCGCCCGCCTCGCCGCGCTGGCCGAGCTCGCCCACACCGTGTCACCGTCGCTCATGCACCAGGCGATCCTCGCCGGCACCAGTCCCGCGGCCGTCGCCGCGGCCGCGAAGATCGACGTCGCCGAAGCCCACGTCCGCTGGCACACCTGGGCGGACTCCGCGGTGGGCCTGCAGGAGTACCTCCGCGTGCACGCCGCCTTCGCCGCCGCCGTCATCGCCCGGCACGACGCCGTGGAGGAGGAACTGTGCCCGTGACGACGACCGAGACGACGCTGGCCGACCTGGCCGCGCTCGACAAGGCGGCGAGCGAGCTGCTCGCCGAGATCACCGAACAGCTGGCGACGGCGGCGGCCCGGCGGTAGGCCCGTTCGAATTTGAACACCGGGTACCGTGGTGGCATGGGTCGTCCACGGTGGCTGAGCGACGGCGAACAGCGGGCCTGGGCCGCGTTCCGCACCACCGCCACCCTGCTCCACCAGCGGCTGGACCAGCAGCTCAAGCGCGACGCCGGGCTGTCCCACCTGCAGTACGAGATCCTCGCCCGGCTCGGCGGCGCCCCGGACCGCGAGCTGCGGATGGCCGAGCTCGCCTGCGCGGTGTCGAACTCCAAGAGCGGGCTGACCTACCAGATCGGGCAGCTGGAACAGGCCGGGCTGGTGCGCCGTCGCGCCTGCGAAAGCGACGTCCGGGCCGTCTACGCCGTGCTCACCGACGAGGGCGCGACCCGGCTCGAGCGGGCCGCCCCCGGCCACGTCGCCCTGGTCCGCGAGCTCCTGATCGACGTCCTCACCCCGGACCAGCTGACCGCGCTGGCCGACGGCCTCGGCGAGGCGAACCGCCGCCTGCTCGCCGACGACGACCCCTGCGCCTGAGTGAACTGCGTCACTTTCGCCGCCGAACGCCGGTGATCCCGGAACCCGATCCGCCCGGTCCGTGAAGAGCCGATGACACCGACCGGAGCGAAAGGCGGGCGATGACCCCGGAAGACACCGATGCCGACGACGACGCGAGCGTGATCGCGCGGTCGCGGCAGCAGCCGAGCCTGTTCGCGGTCATCTTCGACCGGCATTCGCGGCACATCCACCGCTACCTCGCGCGGCGGCTCGGTCCCACCACCGCCGACGACGTCCTGGCGGACACCTTCCTGATCGCGTTCGACAAGCGGGCGAAGTTCGACCCGGACCGGTCCGACGCCCGGCCGTGGCTCTACGGCATCGCCACCAACCTCGTCGCCCGGCAGCGGCGGACCGAGGTGCGCGAACTGAAGCTCCGGCTGGCCGTCGGGCCGCCGCCCGCGGAAGAGGGGCACGCCGACCGGGTGGCCGACCAGGTCAGCGCGCAGGCCCTCGGGCGGCGGCTCGACCGGGCGCTGGCCGCGCTGCGGCCCCGCGAACGGGACGTGCTGCTGCTCGTCGCCGCGGAGGGGCTCGGCTACCAGGAAGTCGCCGAAGCGCTGGCCATTCCCGTCGGCACCGTGAAATCACGCCTCAACCGGGCCCGCGGCCGCGTCCGCGCCGAGCTCGGCCGCCTCGACCTCGTGAAGGAGACCTCCGCTCATGGATGACCTGGACCTGATCCGCGAGCGCGCGGACACCATCGGCTTCGCGTCGGCGGAGCACCTCGCCCCCGCCCGGGACCGGCTGCTGGCCGCGGCCCGCGGCGAACGGCGGCGCCGGCCGGGCCGGTTCTTCTGGGCCGCCGGCGCGTCGATCGGCCTGGCCGCCGCGATCACCGCCGTCGTCGCGCTGGCCCCCGCCGACCAGGTCGGCGTCGGGGCCGGGGTGGCGCACGCCGACCCGGTGAAGGTGCTGACCGCGGCGGCGAGCACGGCCCTCAAGGAGCCGGCCAAGCCGCCGCGTCCCGACCAGTTCCTGTACGTGCGGACGGAGGAGCCGGAACACCACGTCCGCGAGGTCTGGTTTTCGGTCGACGGCACCCGCGACAGCCTGATCGCCGGCTTCAAGGAAGGGGGCTGCCGCAACGGCAAGGCGCCGATGTACGGCACGAACGATCCCCGCAAGGAGGGAATGCTCCAGGACTGCACCCCGCGGTCGGTCTACCGGACGGACCTGCCGACGACCGCCGACGCGATGCTCGCCTACCTCGAGGCCGGAGCAGGCGACCGGAAGGGCGACGTCAACTCCATGGGCAAGGACGTCTACGGCCTGGCCTACGAGCAGGTCCTCCCGCCGGCGTCCTACGCCGCGCTGTTCGAGGCGGCGGCGAGGGTGCCGGGCCTGACGGCGCTCGACCACGTCACCGACGGCGCCGGCCGCCCCGGCGTCGGGATCACGTGGCCGGTTTCCCCCGGCTCGAGCCCGAAGGCGAAGCCGGTGGTGCTCGTCTTCGACGCCACCACGTACCAGTTCCTGGGCACGCCCGAGAGCGCGGTGACGGTGAAGACGTTCGTGGACGAGGTGGGCCAGCGCCCCTGACGGGCGGTCGAGTGCCCGGCGGGGAGATCCCGGCCGGGCACTCAACCGTTCGGCGCTCCCATCCGTGCTTCCCAGTGTGAGGACACCTTCGGATCGACGGCGGCTCTTCCGTGCCCGCGCCATGACGACCGGGCTGCTGGCCGGGGCCGCGCTCGCGTTCGCCCACACCGTGACCGGCGTCCCGGGCACCGGGCCCGTGCTGGCCGCGGCGACCGGCGGGTACGGCGTGGGCGGCACGCCGGCGCCGGTGACCACCACTCCCCCGCCGCCGGCGCCGAACCCGGTCCTGCCCTTCAACGCGAAGCTGACGTCCGACGACATCCCCGTCCCGGGCGGCGGCGTGCGCAGCGGCGCCTGCAGCGGCTCGCTGGTCGCGCCGCAGTGGATCGTCACCGCCGGGCACTGCTTCCACGACCTGGCGGACGCCCGGATCGGCGGGAAGCCGCCGTACACGATGACCGTGACCGTCGGACGGCTGAAGGACTCCGATCCGGGCGGCTACACGACCGAAGTCGTCGACGTCCGGCAGTCGCCGGTGAACGACCTGGCCGTGGCGAAGCTCGCCCGCCCGATCCAGGACATCGCCCCGGTGGCGCTGGCCGGAACGCGGCCCGCGGTCGGCCGGCAGCTGCAGTTCGCCGGCTGGGGTTCGCATTCGGCGACCGTGCTCGGCCCGTCCGACCACCTCAAACGCGGGCGGTTCCGGGTGTCGGCGATCGGCCAGGCCACCCTGGAGGCCCAGCCGGTCGGCACCCGCACGGTGGAGAACGGCCCGTGCCCGGAGGACTCCGGCGGCCCGTTCTTCGTCTCGGACGACGACCACAGCGCGACGCTGGTGGCCATCGTCAACACCGGGCCGCCGTGCCCGCAGCCGGGGCCGGAGACGATCGCCCGGGTCGACGTCGTGGCGGACTGGATCCGCGCGCAGACCGGGTGATCACCGGGCGGCCAGCTCTTCGGTGATCAGCAGGTCCGGGTCGAACCCCATGCCGGCGAAGTGGCCGGCCAGCTCGAGCGAGAGCACGCCGTGCAGGCGGGTCCAGAAGGACAGCGCGCGGTGCAGGACGGCGGGCGGGGCGGGGTGGCCGCCCGCCCACTCGCGGTGGGCTTCCAGGTGCTCCTCGAACGGTGTCGGCGGCGCGTCGCCCGCCTCCGCCGCGCAGGCGTCGAGCAGCACGGCCATCACCTCGAACGAGATCGCGGTGGTGTCGTCCGGCGCGTGGTAGCCGGGCACGGGCGTGCCGTAGACAAGGAAGTACCGCTGCGGATCGGCGCGGGCCCAGTCGCGGATGACGTGCGCCAGCCCGCGCAACCCGGCGCCGTCGTCGCGGGCCGCCCGGACTGTGTCGGCCAGGCTGCGGTAGGCGTCGCGGATCAGGGCGGTGATCAGCTCGTCGCGGCTCGCGAAGTACCGGTACAGCGCCGGGCCGCTCATGCCCACCTGTTTGGCGATCGCGTTGAGCGACAGCGCGGGCACCCCGGCCGCGGCGATCTGCTCCCACGCGTGGCGCTTGATCTCCGCGCGCACCTGGGCCCGGTAGCGCTCCCGCGAGGTCCCGTTCTCCGTCACCGTTAGAGGCTATCACTTTTCCTATTGACACTCACGCCGGCTGAGTTATAGCTTCTAACTATCGAGACAGGCGCTAACAACAGGGAGAGAACCTTGAACGTCCACCGGTTGCGTTCCGCACTGCTGCTGCTTCCCCTGACCGCGGGTCTCCTGAGCCCCGCCACCCCGGCCGCCGCCTCGGCGTCCCTCACCTGCCGGGGCGCCGGCATCGACCCCGCGGCCCGGCTCCACCACCGGACCGAGACGCTGGTCGAGGCCCCGGCCCGGACGGCCTGGCAGCTGCACACCGATGTCGCGGGCTGGCCCGCGTGGCAGTCCGCCGTCACCAGCGCGAAACGGCTCGACCCCGGGCCGTTGCGGCCGGGCTCGCGGTTCCGGTGGACCACGCCGGCACCCGCCACGCCCAGCACGCCCGCGACCACGCTGGTGATCACCTCGACCGTCGAGCAGCTGCAACCCGGCCGGTGCGTGCGCTGGACCGGCCCGGCGATCGGCGACGGGCTGCGCATCGACCGCGGCGTGCACGTCTGGACGTTCACGCCGGTGCGCGGCGGGGTGCTCGTCCGCACCGAAGAGAGCTGGACCGGTGCGCAGATCGAGGCCGACCCCGCGACCGCGATCCGCTACCTGGCTCCTGGGCTCGACGCCTGGCTCGCCGACCTCAAGACCACCGCCGAAGCCCGCTGAGGAGCCACGATGACCGTCACCGCCCCGCCCCGCACCCCGGCGGCCGTGCTCGTCGCGGCCTGGGCCGTCCCGGTCATGGTGGCCGGCCAGTTCGCCTTCCTGGCCGCCGTGCCGATCGCCGTCGTGCTCATCGGTTCGCTGCGCCGCCGGGCGCACCGCTGGTGGGCCGCCGCCGTGGCCGCGGTCTACGCCGTCGCACTGACGTCGTGGCTGGCCGGGCCGAGCACGGCGCCGAGCCTGTCGAAGTACCTGAGCCCGGTGGCCACGGTGTTGTTCACCGCGGCCGGGGTCGCGGTCGCGGTCGCGCTCAGCCGGCGTGGCCGATGACGAACGCCGTCAGGAAGCCGATCGTGGCCAGCAGGCCGGTGTAGAGCTCGGTCCGTTCGAACGCCTCGGGGATCATGGTGTCGGCGATCATGGCCAGGATCGCCCCCGCGGCCACCGCCGTGATCGCGGCGACGGTCGCGGGGGACGCGGTCCGCAGCAGCAGGTTGCCCACCAGGGCCGCGACCCCGCTGGCCACCGCGATGCCGGTCCACACGCCGAAGACGTACCGGGCGCTGCGCCCGGCGGCCTTCATGCCGGCCGCGCTGGACAGTCCTTCCGGGACGTTCGAGATGAACACGGCCGCGAGCACGGTGACCCCGATCCCGCCGCCGCCGAGCAGGGACAGGCCGAGCACGACGGATTCCGGGACGCCGTCGAGCAGCGCACCGACGGCGATCGCCGCCCCGCTGCCCGCGGTGTCCTGTTCGGACGGTTGACGGCCGCCGGAACGCTTGCGGTGCTGGGCGCCGCGGCGCGCGAGCAGGACGTTGATCAGGACGTACACCGCCGCGCCGCCGAGGAAGCCGCCCGCGGTGGGACCGAGCCCGCCGGCCTGCTGGGCCTCGTCGACCAGGTCGAACGCGAACGCGGAGATCAGCACCCCGGCCCCGAAGGCCATGATCCCGGCGACCACCCGCCGCGGCACGCGAACCCACCACGCCGCGGCGGCGCCGAGCACGAGCGCGGCCCCGCCGACGAGGCCCCACAGCCCCGCCTCCACCCACTGCGGCACGAAAACCCACCTTCCACCGGCACCGAGAGCAACCGATGGGAGGACTACCCACCCGGCCGCCGCCGGACACGGAAATGTCCTGATGTGCGCGGACATTCCCCGGACAGCCGGGTTGTTGTCCCGTTCGCCGCCGCCTTGCGACGCTCCGTGACACCGGCAGAGCGCCGGTGTCGAGAAAGGAAACGGACATTCCCATGCGCACCCAGAGCAGCAAGGCGGCCCGCGGCCGCGCGGCCGCCGTCATCGGGACCGCCGTCGCGCTGGCGACCCTGACCGCCGCACCCGCCGGAGCCGATTCGCTCGGCACGTCCGCACTGTGCTCCGGCACCGCCACCGGCGCGGTGGCCAAGTGGGGCCCGGTGTCCCGGCACTGCTCGTACACCAGCCCGGCGAGCGGCTGGCGCGGGAAGCTGCGGGTCGAGTGGAACACGCAGTCCGGCACCAACCAGGCCGCGTGCGTGGAGGCCCGGATGGGCAAGGCGGCCCACCCCGACGCCTGGCAGGGCATCGGCTGCGGGCAGTCCGGGGTCGGCACCGTCAAGTGGCCCGCCAACACCGCGTCGAACCTGGAGGTCCGGGTGAAGGGCATGGGCACCAGCCTCGTCGCCAACGTGGACTACTTCATCTGAGCCCCGGCCGGCTGGGCCCGCGGGCTCAGCCGGTCACTTCCACCTGGAAGTAGATGCCGCTCGACTGCGGCAGGTAGAGCCGCCCGCCGGAGTCGACCATCTTCCAGAACACCTGGCACGCCCCCGGCGTGCCGCGGGCCTGGACCGGCACGCTGACCGTCACGTCCGCGCCGGGTTCGGCGTCGGGCAGCGGCACGCGCGGATCGGTGTGGCAGACGTCCAGGCCGTCGAGCGGGGGCAGGCGCTGCAGGAACCGGCCGTGCCACGCGACCGTGCCGGCGTTGCGCAGCCGCCACGTCTTGACGAACCGCTGGTTCACCGGGACCCGGCTGCCGTCGGGGTAGGTGACGTCGGCGACCAGGCTGGAGGCGTCGCCCGCGATCGGCAGCGACGGTTCCCCGCCGCCGGACCGCGGCCGGCTCACGGCGACCACGGCACCCGCCACCACCACGGCCACCACCGTGGCGACCAGCAGCCACCCGTGCCGGCCGTGCTTCGGTGCCGGTCCCGGGTCGCCGCCGTCCGGCCGGGCCGCCGTCCACCGGGCCCGCCACTCGCGCCGGGCCTGTGCTTCGTCCTCGCCGAGCACGGTGACCGCCAGTGGCCGCACGAACTCCCAGGTGGTTTCCCAGCTGGGCAGCTGCAGCCCGCGGGCGGCGGCCGCCAGCGCCGACTTCGACGCCACCGCCCCGAATTCGGTGCGCATCCGGTCGTAGGACGGATCGCCCGCCGTCTCCTTGAGCAAGAGCAACGCGTGGGCGAAGGCGGCGACCGGGCCGTCGCCGGGATCGGGCCGGTGGGCCCGGCGGCCCCGTTTGCGCACCGGGCCGTCCGCGTGGTCGATCGTCATCTGCCGCCTTCCCCCGGCCCCCCCGACCGCGACGGTAACGCAGGTGCGGCACGCCCGCCGACGGCGGTTCCGGAGATCACCTGGCCGGGCGGCACCGCGTCCTGTGGCGCGCGTCACGGAATGCCCGGCGATCTTCGGCGCTACACACAGGCGTAACCGTTCGTCCACAAGGGAGGGCCATGTCCGCCACCACCACTCCGGAAGAGACCGCCACCGTCCCCGTGCTGGAGGACTTCGACTTCCCGCTCACCGACGGCGCCGCCTGCCGCATCGACGACCCGGACTGCGAAGCCTGCCAGTGAAACCAGGCTCCGGCCACGGCGGGCACCCACGTGGCCGGAGCCTGGACGTTCAGACGTGCATGGCCAGCCACAACGCCATCCAGGCGAGGCACGCCAGCGCACCCCCGACCCCGAAGGCGAGCAGTACGCGTCGCAGGGCCGCGACGACCCCGGCCCGGCCCGACATCTCGGTGATTCCCGCTTCAGCCATGGCCTCGTGATGCCCTCGTCCGCGCGGGGCAAACATCGGGCTCAGCCCGCGTCCCCCGATTCCCCCATCACCAGGCCCTCGATCGTGTGCTTCTGGGTGATCGGCCGCAGGACGTCGACGACCGGGCAGTCCAGGTGGGCGCGCACGGATTCCGGCAGCGCCGCCCAGAACCCCGGTGTCACCGCCGTGTCGTGGCGGGCGTCGTTGCCCGCGCCGGGCGCGTCGAGGCCCAGGACCAGGACCGGGCGCGCCTTGGCCGAACGGTTGGCGGTGCCGCGGTGGACCGTCAGCGCCGACCGGATCGAAATGTCGCCCATCTTCGGGAACTTGCGCGCCGCGAGCTCGCGGTAGCGCGGGTAGGCGGCCCGCGGCGGGAACATGCCGTGCTCGAACGCGCTGCCGTCGTCCCAGTGCGTGCCTGGGGCGATCTCGAACGGCCCCATGTCCGGCTCGGTGTCGACCGCGGTCACGTTGACCGCCAGCGACGTCAGCCTGCGGTCGCGCGCGGTTTCGGCGGGCATCGGGAAGTCCCGGTGCCACGGCTGGTCGACCGCGCCCGCGAGGGGGACGTCGAAGCCGACCTCGACGATCCGGTACGCCGGCCCCAGCACCGACTCGGCGACGGCGGTGATCCACGGGTGGGTGACGAGGTCGGCGAACCCGCGCAGCTGCTCCGGGTGGATTTCGACGTAGAAGCGGTGTGGGCCGCGACCGACGGCGCCGTCCGGCCGGGCGCGGGCCTCGGCGAACGCGACGTCGATGTCTTCGCCGAGCCGCCGCACCCAGTCGCGGGTGAACGCGCCGGGCAGGCCGATGATGCCGTCGGCGTGCAGGCGCCCGGTCAGGCGGGCGAGTTCGGCCGCGGGCAGCGGGGCGGGAACGGTCGCGGTCATCCTGGCCTCCTGAAGGGCACGACGGCGTGGCGAAGTCAGTTTGCAACGTGGCATGCCACGTTGCAAGAGGTACGATGCGCCGGTGAATCCGAAACTGCGCGACGTCGCCGAGCACGCCGGCGTGTCGGTGCGCACGGTGTCCAATGTGGTCAACGGGTTCCGCTACGTGGCCCCGGCGACCCGCGAACGGGTGCAGGCGAGCATCGACGCGCTCGGCTACCGGCCCAACCTGGCCGCCCGCACGCTGCGCCAGGGCCGGACCGGGCTGGTCGCGCTGGTGATCCCGGAAATCGACTCGCCCTACTTCGCCGAGCTCGCCGCGCGGACCGTGCGCGTCGCCGGCGCCCGCGGCCTGACCGTGCTCATCGACCAGACCGACGGCGACGCCGAGCGCGAGAAGGAGCTGCTGCACGGCAAGCGCAGCCAGCTCGTCGACGGCGTCCTGTTCAGCCCGTGGGCGGTGGCGCCCGCGGAACTGGCCGCGCGCACGGACCCCGTCCCGCTGGTGCTGCTCGGCGAGCACGACGGCACGGCCGGCGTCGACCACGTCGCCATCGACAACGTCGCGGCCGCCCGCGAGGCCACCGCGCACCTGCTGGCGCCGGGCCGCCGCCGCGTCGCGGCGCTGGGCATCCAGCCGCGCTCGCTGAACGCGACCGCCCGCCAGCGTCTCGCGGGCTACCGGCAGGCGCTGGCCGAAGCCGGGCTGCCGGCCGAGCCGGAGCTCGAAGTGCCGGTCGGGCGCCTGCACCGCGCCGACGGCCACCGGGCGATGCTGCGGCTGCTGGACGCCGACCAACCGCCCGACGCGGTCTTCTGCTTCACCGACGAGCTGGCGCTGGGGGCCCTGCGGGCCGCCGCCGACCGCGGCGTCGCAGTGCCGGAGTCGGTGGCACTGGTGGGCTTCGACGACATCGAAGACGGCCGCTACAGCGTGCCGGCGCTGACGACGGTGTCCCCGGACAAGGACGGCATCGCCGAACTCGCCCTCGACCGCCTGGCGCGGCAGGCGGCGGACCCGGAGCCGCCGCGGTCGATCGTCGCGCCGCACCACCTGGAGGTGCGCGAGACGAGCTGAGCGCCGCGGAACCGGTCAGGGCACCGGCGGCGTGCCGTGGGTGTGGAACGACTCGATCGTCTTCAGGCCCCACGCCTGGCCCTTGGCCCGTTCGGCCTCGGTCCAGGTGACCGGCTCCCAGTCCGGCGCGAAGATCAGCCGCCCGGTGGGGTTGCACAGCTCGATGCGGTTGCCGCCGGGTTCGTAGAGGTAGAGGAAGAACGTCTGCTGGATCGCGTGCTTGTGCGGCCCGGTTTCGATGTGGACGCCGTTGTCGAGCGCGATGTCGGCGGCGCGCAGGACGTCTTCGCGGGTGTCGGTGGCGAACGCGATGTGGTGCAGCCGTCCGTGCGAGCCCGTCCAGTCGGTGGTGTAGACCAGGTCGTAGGACTTCTGCGCGAAGTGCGTCCACTGCCCGGAGACGACGCCGCTGTCGAGCCGGATCTGCTCGGTCACCCGGCCGCCGAGGACGTCGCAGACGAACCGGCCGTTGGCCTCCGCGTCCCGGGCCAGGTAGTTGACGTGGTCGAGGCGGCGGACGCCGACACCGCGGCCCGGGTACGCCTGGGCCTGGTTCTTCAGCGCCGGCCGCAGGTGCTCCGGCGGCCGGTAGCGCTCGGTTTCCCAGTAGAGCTCGAGTTCGTGGCCGTCCGGGTCGCGGAACAGGTACGTGGCGCCGATCCCGGTGTCGCCGTCGACCCAGCCGACGCCGAGGCCGCACTCCGCCAGCGCCGCCACGCGCCGGTCGAGCGCTTCCTCGCTGGAGGCCCGCAACGCCGTCCGGCCGACGCCGGACGTCTTCGCCGCGGTGAGCTTGAGGCTGTGGTGCTCGTAGTCGTCCCAGGTGCGCAGGTAGACCGAGTCTCCGTCGGTGCCGTTCTCGGTCAGGCCGAGGATGTTGACGAAGAAGCCGAGGCTCTGCTCCGGCTCGGGGGTGAACAGCTCGACGTGCCCGAGGTGCGCGATCTCGTGGCGGGGCGAGGGGTCGGGCAAGGCTGGCTCCTCAGGACCGGGGGAAAACGGTGCCGTCGAACAACTTCCGGGCCGTGCGGAGGATCGCCGACCGGTGGACCCGGGGCGGGGTGACGGTGGTGTCGAACTCGATGCCGACGGCGAGCTTGCCGCTCGGGTGCTCGACTTCGACGGGCTCGCCGCCGGCCGGGGCGACGAGCAGTTCGTGGCCGGCGGCGCCGTCGAGCAGCAGCGCGGTCACGACGCTCACCGCACCCAGCACCCCGATCGACGGATGCGGCTCGACCGGGATGAACGTGCGGGTGCAGATCGCGCCGCCGTCGCGCGGCGCGGCGACCAGGGTGGTCTTCGGCACCGGGCTGCCGCCGACGTCGCCGAGCCCCATCAGCTTCCCGGCTTCGGTGCGCAGGGCGTCGATCCGGCCGGCGAGCGCGGTGTCGGCGGCGAGGTCGCCGACCGGTTCGTACCCGGTGACGCCGAGGTCGGCGGCGCGGGCCACCACGACCGGCATCCCGTTGTCCACACAGGACACTTCGATGCCGCCGACGTCGTCGCGGACGTGACCGGTGGGCAGGAGGCTGCCGCACACGGACCCTTCGGTTCCGGTGAAGGCGAGCTCGACGGGGGCGGCGGTGCCGGGCACGCCGGAGATGGCCGTGCCACCCCGGTAGTCGACCTCGCCGCCGGGCGTGGCGAAGGTCGCGACGGCGATCGAACCGGTGTTGAGCAGCCGCACGCGGACGGTGGTGCGTCCGTGCCCGGCGGGCACGAGCCCCCGTTCGACGGCGAACTGCCCGACGCCGGCGAGGAGGTTGCCGCACGTCTGGCGGTCGGAGACGGTGGGCTCCGCCACGCCGAGCTGCAGGAAGAGGTAGTCGACGTCGTGGCCGGGCTCGGCGGCCGCCGAGACGATCGCGACCTTGCTGGTGACCGGCTGGGCGCCGCCGAGGCCGTCGATCTGGCGCGGGTCGGGGGTGCCCATGATCCGCAGCAGCAGGTCGTCGCGGGCGGCCGGGTCGGCGGGGAGGTCTTCGGCGAGGAAGTAGGCACCCTTCGAGGTGCCGCCGCGCATGAGCATGCAGCGCACGCCGGTCATGCCTGCTCCTTTTCGTACTCCTCGGCGGTCAGGTAGCGGACGCCGAGGGCTTCGAGCCGGTCGCGCAGGCCGTAGCGGTCGAGGCCGAGCTGGCCGTTCGCGAACGCTTCCCTGGCGTCGGCTTCCTTTTCCAGGCGGGCCCTGGCCCGCTGCAGTCCGGTCCGGACGTCTTCCCGGCGCACGCGGAGGACACCGTCGTCGTCGGCCAGGACGGCGTCACCGGGCCGGACGAGCTGCCCGCCGACGACGACGGGCACGTTCACCGCACCCGCGGTCGCCTTGACGCTGCCTTGCGCGCTCACGGCGGCGGACCACACGGGAAAGCCGAGCGCCCGCAGGTCGGCGACGTCCCGCACGCCGGTGGTGGTGACGAGCCCGCGCACCCCGCGACGGCGCAGCGCGGTGGCGAAGAGCTCGCCGAAGAGGCCGTCCCGGTTCGGCGAGGTGGTGGTGACGACGAGGAAGTCGCCTTCGCGGCACTGCTCGACGGCCGCGTGGATCATCAGGTTGTCCCCGGGCCAGCAGAGGACGGTGACGGCGGTGCCGCCGACCCGCGCGCCGTCCTGGATCGGCCGGAGGTCCGCCCCGAGCAGCCCGGAGCGGCCGAGCGCCTCGTGCACGGTGGCGACGCCGTAGTCCGCCAGCCGGGTCACCTCTTCGAGGTCGGCACGCGGCGGATCGGTGACGATGACGGGCTTCATACGCTTACCGTACGATCCGGTTGACGAAATTGTCAACAATTTTGGCGGCGAAGTGGGCCCACCCGCATACTCAGCCGGCCCACCTGGAGCTCCGCCGGCGGGTCAGGGGTGGAGCGGGGAGACTTCGGCGTCCGCCGCCTTCAGCGCCTCGATCACGCTCGCCAGGTGGACCCGCGCCGCCTCGGCCGCCTTCTCCGGGTGGTTCGCGCAGATCGCGTCGATGATCGCCAGGTGCTCCGGGAGCGAAACCTGCGGCCGGCCCGGGCGCATCGCCAGGCGGAACTGGTGCCGCACGCTCTGCCCGCGAAGCCGCTCCAGCACCTGCGCCGCCGTGTGCTGGCCGCCGATCTCGCGGATCCGGCGGTGCAGCCGCTGGTTCAGGCCCGAGTACCCGACCACGTCGCCACCCGCCACCGCCATCTGCATGCGCTCGCCCAGCTCGCGGAGCTCGCCCACCTCGGCGTCCGAGATGCGTTCCGCCGCCTTCGCCGCGCACAGGGACTCCAGCATCATGCGGACCTCGGAAATCTCGACGGCCTCCTCGAGCGACACCGCGCGCACCCGGGCCCCGCGGTTCTGGACCCGCTCGACGAGCCCCTCGTTCGCCAGCTCGATCAGCGCCGCCCGCACGGTCGCCCGGCTCGCCCCGAACTGAGCCGACAGATCGGCCTCGACCAGCCGCTGGTTGGGCACGAACTCGCCGCGGACGATGGCGTCGCGGATCGCCGCCACCGCGGATCGCTCCCCCGGCTGCCGGTCCGCAACACTGTCGGTCATAACCTCGGCTCCGTTTTTGTTGACAATTTTGTCGAGCACATCGTGTACTCGATCGTAGCTGGCAAGGAGGATTCTGCTATGACCGGAACCGTCGCGGTACTCGGACTCGGCGAAGCGGGGGGCGCGTTCGCCCGCGATCTGGTGACGGCCGGGGTCACCGTCCGCGGGTACGACCCGGCCGTCGCCGCCACCGGCGAGGTGGTGGCCGCCGAGTCCGAGGCCGACGCCGCCCGCGGTGCCGACCTCGTGCTCAGCGTCAACAGCGCGTCGGCCGCCCTCGACGCGCTGGAGGCCGGGCTCGCCGGCCTCGGCCCCGGCACCGCCTGGGCCGACCTGAACACCGCATCCCCCGGCACCAAACGCCGGCTGGCCACCCTCGCCGCCGAACGCGGTGTCGCCTTCGCCGACGTCGCGATCATGGCCCCCGTCCCCGGTCGCGGGCTGCGGGTCCCGATGCTGGCCACCGGGCCCGCCGCCGACACTGTCGCGGCGCTCCTGAACCCGCTCGGCGCGGCGGTCGAGGTCATGCCGGGCGAGGCCGGGCTCGCCGCCGAACGCAAGCTGCTGCGGAGCGTCTTCTTCAAGGGCATGTCCGCCGCCGTGGTCGAGGCCCTGCAGGCCGCCCGGGCCGCCGGCTGCGAGGACTGGCTGCGCAAGATCGTCGTCGGCGAGCTCACCGCCGCGGACGCGGCCACCGTGGACCGCCTGGTCGACGGGTCCCACCGGCACGCCGTCCGCCGCACCGCCGAGATGACGGCCGCCGCCGAAATGCTCGGCGAGCTCGGCGTGCGCCACGACGTGGCCACCGCGGCGCGGGATCAGCTCCGGCACCTCGCCCGGGTAGGCTCGGAAGCCCCGGAACTGCGCAGGTGAACCGCTCGTGGACGACGCGACCCTCGAACGGGAGAAGCTGCTCGCACCGTCGCGCATCTACGTGGAGCCGGCCGCCGCCGAGCTCCCCCGCGGGCGCCAGGTGCTGGACCGCTTCCCCGGCGCCACCGTCGTCGAGGTGGACAGCCACTGGCGCATCCCCGAGCTGCACGGCGACGAGACGAACGTCCGCCGCTGGGTGCGCATCAAGCGCGAGGCCCTGGTCGTCGGGATCAAGAAGTCGCTGACGGCCCGGCCCAACGGGCGCTCGGCCGACTTCATCGCCCCGTCGACGTCCAACGGCTGCGCCATGGCGTGCGCCTACTGCTACGTCCCGCGCCGCAAGGGCTACTCCAACCCGATCACCGTCTTCGCCAACATCGAGCAGATCACCGGGTACCTGGCCCGCCACATCGCCCGGCAGGGGCCCAAGCCGGAGCCGAACCAGTGCGACCCCGCGGCGTGGGTCTACGACATCGGTGAGAACTCCGACTGCTCGGTCGACGCCCTGGTCAGCGACAACGTCGCGGACCTGATCGGCCTGTTCGCCGGGCACCCCACCGCGAAAGCGTCCTTCGCCACCAAGTACGTCCACCGCGGGCTGCTGGACCTGGCCCCGCGCGGCCGCACCCGGATCCGGTTCTCGCTGATGCCCGAGCGGCCCGCGAAGCTGCTGGACCTGCGCACCAGCCCGATCGCCGACCGGCTGCGCGCCCTGGACGACTTCGCCGCCGCCGGGTACGAGGTGCACGTCAACCTCAGCCCCGTCGTCGTCTACGACGGCTGGCTCGCGGACTGGACGCGGCTGCTGCAGGACCTCGGCGACGCCACGAACGACGCCACCAAGGCCCAGCTGGCCGCGGAGGTGATCATGCTGACGCACAACCGCGGCCTGCACGAGGTCAACCTCGGCTGGCACCCGAAGGCCGAGCGGGTCCTGTGGCGGCCCGACCTGCAGGAGACCAAGCGCAGCGAGGGCGGCGGGGTGAACGTCCGCTACCGGGCCGGCCACAAGCGGGCCCTGCTGGACGAGCTCCTCGACCTCATCGCCGTCCACGCGCCCTACCTGCGCGTCCGGTACGCGTTCTAGACACCGGCCGGCGCCGCGGTGGCGCGCGCGGGCCGCGCCTGCCGCGTCCGCGGTCCGAAGACCGCCAGCACCACCGCGCCGGCCAGCCACGTCCCGGCGATGAAGAAGAACACGCTCCGGTAGCCGCTGCCGTTGTACAGCGCGGCCACGACCAGCGGGCCCGCCGCGTTCGACAGCCGTCCGAGGCCGTACGACACGCCGGTGCCCAGCGAGCGGCCGCGCGTGTCGAACAGCTCAGGCGAATACGCGTACCCCAGCGCGGTGTACCCGCGCTCGAACATGTTGACCAGGAAGCCGAACACCACGATGAGCACCGGGTCGAACGTCAGGCCGTACAGCAGCCCGCACAGCGCGATCACGGTCCCGAAGGCGACCAGGCACCACTTGCGCTCGAAGCGGTCGGTGACCAGGGCCGCCAAGTACGAGCCCAGCGGCGCGCCGACCGTCGTGAGGGCCACGTAGAACACCGACTTCTCGACGCTGAAGCCCTCCTTGGCCAGCAGCGTCGGCGCCCAGCTCGAATAGCCGAAGAACCCGATCGTCTGCGTCACCCACAAGACGGTGAGCAGCAGCGTCGGCAGCAAGTACTTCCGGCGCAGCAACAATCGCAGCGGCGCCTTGGCCACCGGCGCCTCCTCGATCGGCGGCGCCGGCTCCGGCAGCGGGCCCTTCTCCGCCGCGACCTGCGCCTCGATCTCCCGCAGCACCGCGTCGGCCCGTCCGTGCTCGCCGCGGCTTTCGTACCAGCGGGGCGACTCCTTCAGGCGCCGGGTGACCAGCACGAGCAGGACGCCGAGCGCGCCCCACAGGTAGACCAGCCGCCAGGACCAGCTGGTGAGCGGCACGACCGCGCTGGCGATCAGGTTGGTCACCGGCGTGCCGCAGATGCCGATCACGATCGCGTACGCCTGGTACTTGCCGCGGTTCGCCGCCGGGTACAGCTCGTTGACGTAGATCACCGCGACCACGGTCATCGCCGACAGGCCGGCCGAGGTCAGGACGCGGAACACGCCCAGCGACACGATGTCCCACGAGAACACCGCCGCGAACGAGAAGACGCCGAACCACACCGTCGTCAGCACGAGCGCGTTCTTCCGGCCCCAGCGGTCGGCGACGGTGCTCGCGATGATCGAGCCGAAGAACATCCCGACGAACGACGCCGACGTCACGTAGGCGACCTGGTCCACCGTCACGCCCCAGAGCTTGATCAGCTTGGGCGCGGTGGTGGCGAAGCTGTTGATGTCGGCGAACTCGAAGAAGTAGGCGAACGAGACGGCGAGCAGGGTGAACTTGTGGAACCGGGCGATCGGCAGGCGGTTCAGCCGGTGGAGCGCATTGGCGTGCTGCATTGCAGGCCCTTCGGGGGGTTCAGGCGGTTTCGCCGGGCCAGTAGAGGCGCATCGGGTTGCCGACGAGCAGCTTCCGCTGCGCTTCGGGGGTGTTCGCGATCCGCGGGACGTGGTCGACGAGCAGTCCGTCGTCGGGCATGTGCTGCTTCAGGTTCGGGTGCGGCCAGTCGGTCCCCCACAGCACCCGGTCCGGGAACTCCGCGACGACGCGCCGGGCGAACGGCACGACGTCGGCGTAGGCCGGGGGCCCGGTGACGGTGAGCCGCTCGGGACAGCTCACCTTGACCCAGACGTCGTGGGCGGCGGCGAAGTCCAGGAACCGGCGGAATTCCGGGCCGTCGACCGGCTTCGTGACGTCCGGCCGTCCCAGGTGGTCGATCACCAGCGGCACGGGCAGGGTGCCGAAGAAGCCTTCGAGTCCGGGCAGATCGGCGGCCTCGAAGTACAGCACGACGTGCCAGCCGAGCGGGGCGATCTTCTTCGCGATCGCGCTCAGGTCTTCGTGGGGCGCGGCGTCGACCAGCCGCTTGACGAAGTTGAACCGCACACCGCGGACACCGGCCGCGTGCAGCTGCCGCAGTTCGGCTTCGCCGATGTCGGGCCGGACGGTCGCGACCCCGCGCGCCCGTCCGCCGGCGGCACGGACGGCGTCGAGCATCGCGGAGTTGTCCGCGCCGTGGCAGGTGGCCTGCACGATGACGGTGCGGGCGACGCCGATGTGGTCGCGCAGCGCGAAGAGCTGTTCCTTGCTCGCGTCGCACGGGGTGTACTTGCGTTCCGGGGCGAACGGGAACCGCGCCTGCGGGCCGAAGACGTGGCAGTGGGCGTCGACCGCGCCGGGCGGCAGCCGGAAGTCCGGTGTGGACGGTTCGGCGTTCCAGTCCAGCCAGCCCGGCGTCTTGGCCGCGGTCACCGGCCCTGGCCCTTCAGGAGCGCGTCCAGGCGCGGGTAGACGGCGCGGGCGTTGTGCTCCCGGATCGCCGCCCAGTCCTCTTCGGACAGGTTCGCGGCTTCGGCGTAGCGGCGGGTGTCGTCGAAGTGGTGGCCGGTGCGCGGGTCGACGCTGCGGACCGCGCCGATCATCTCCGAGGCGAACAGGATGTTGCGCGCCGGGATGACGTCGAAGAGCAGGTCCGAACCGGGCTGGTGGTAGACGCAGGTGTCGAAGAAGACGTTGTCCAGCACGTGTTCCTCCAGCGCCGGCTTGCCCAGCGCCATCGCCAGGCCGCGGAACCGGCCCCAGTGGTAGGGCACCGCGCCGCCGCCGTGCGGGATGATCAGCCGCAGGGCCGGGAAGTCGGTGAACAGGTCGCCCTGCACGAGCTGCATGAACGCGGTCGTGTCGGCGTTGAGGTAGTGCGCGCCGGTGGTGTGGAACGCCGGGTTGACGCTCGTGCTGACGTGCACCATCGCCGGGATGTCGTACTCGACCATCTTTTCGTACACCGGGTACCACGACCGGTCGGTGAGCGGCGGGGCCGTCCAGTGGCCGCCGCTCGGGTCGGGGTTGAGGTTCAGCGCGACGGCGCCGTACTCCTCGACGCAGCGGGTCAGCTCGGGCAGGCAGGTGGCCGGGTCGGCGCCCGGGGACTGCGGGAGCATCGCCGCCGGGGCGAACCGCTCCGGGTAGAGGGCGCTGACGCGGTGGCAGAGTTCGTTGCAGATCGCCGCCCACGCCGCCGAGGTCTCGAAGCCGCCGACGTGGTGGGCCATGAAGGAGGCGCGGGGCGAGAAGATCGTCAGGTCGATCCCGCGTTCGTCCATCAGCCGCAGCTGGTTCGGCTCGATCGTCTCGCGCAGTTCGTCGTCGCTGATCCGCAGGTCGGCGCGGGCGGGCGCGGGGCCGCCGCCGTCCAGGGCGGCGATCTGCCGGTCCCGCCACGCCGCGAGGGCGGGCGGTGCGGTGGTGTAGTGGCCGTGGCAGTCGATGATCACGGTGCTTCCTCGTCGCTTCGGGTCTCGATACCCGCACCCTAATCGTCGATGAGATTGTTAACAATATCTGCGACGAAGTAGTTGCCGCCCGCCGGTTCGACTTGAGCCGCGTCCGTCCGGACCTAGACTCTCCGCATGGGTGCCCGACCCCGCCGAAGCACCGGCAATCTGCCGGCGGAGCTGACCAGCTTCGTCGGACGGCGGCAGGAGCTCGGGGAGGCCAAGCGGCTGCTGTCGGCGGCCCGGCTCGTCACCCTGACCGGCGCCGGGGGTGTCGGCAAGACGCGGCTGGCCCTGCGGGTCGCGGCCGACGTGCGCCGGGCCTTCCCGGACGGCGTGTGGCTGGTCGAGCTGGCCGACCTGGGCGATCCCCGCCTGGTACCGAACGCCGTGGCGACGGCGTTCGGCCTGCGCGGCACCAGCGACCAGGCGGCCGGGCTCGCCGAACACCTCGAAAACCGGCAGCTGCTGCTGGTGCTGGACAACTGCGAACACGTCGCGGACGAGTGCGCGACCCTGGTAGCGAAACTGCTCGCGGGCGCCGGCGGCCTCCGGGTGCTGGCCACCAGCCGGCACACGCTGCACGTCGAGGGCGAGCACATCCTGCACGTCGAGCCGCTGCCCGTCCCGGCCGCGGACACCGGCGCCGGCCCGGCCGAGGCGGTGACGCTGTTCGCCGAACGCGCGGCCGCCGTCGCGCCCGGGTTCGCCCTCACCCCCGGCAACCGGGCGGCGGTGAACCGGATCTGCCGCCGGCTCGAAGGCATCCCGCTGGCCATCGAACTGGCCGCGGTCCGCGTCCGCGTGCTGTCGGTCGACCAGGTCCTCGAGCGGCTCGACGACCGGCTCGGCCTGCTCACCTCCGCACCGCAGGGCGCCCGGCCCCGCCGCCGGACCCTGGAAGCGGCGATCGGCTGGAGCTTCGAGCTCTGCACGCGCGCGGAACAGCGGTTGTGGGCGCAGGCGTCGGTGTTCCCCGGCGGCTTCGACCTCGACGCCGCCGAGCACGTCTGCGCGCCCGCCGAAGCCGGCACGCTGGACGTCGTCACGGGGCTGGTGGACAAGTCCGTCCTCAGCCGCCGCAACGGCACCTTCGGGCGGCACGCCTGGTACCGCATGCTGGAGACCGTCCGCGAGTACGGCAGCGCCAGGCTCGCCGAAGCAGGCGACGAGGCCGAAGTGCGGGCCCGGCAGGCCGGGTACTACGCGGACCTCGCGCGCCGCTACCGGGCCGAGGGATTCGGCCCCGAGCAGACCGAATGGGTCGGCCGGCTCCGGCGCGAACACACCAACCTCCGTGCCGTGCTCGAACACTGCCTCGCCGACCCCGGACGGGCGGCCCAGGCGCTGGACATCGCGGCGTCGCTGTGGAACTTCTGGTACGGCGGCGGCCTCGTCCCGGAGGGCTGCGCTCACCTGCGGCGCGGCCTCGAACTGTGCGGCGAGCGCACGCTGGTCCGGGCCCGCGGGCTGTACGCGATGGCGTTCCTCGCGATCCAGACCGGGGCGCCGCACGCCGAGCTACTGGCGGAGCTGGACGAACTCGCCGAGGAGCTCGGCGACGCACGGCTCCGGGCAGGCCACGCGGAATGTGCGGGCATGGCCACGTTCTTCGCCGGCGACCTGGCGGGCGGCGCCGCACTGCTGGAACGGGCGCTGGCCGGGTACCGCACGGCCGGGGACGCGTTGCTGGTGTTCGACACGCTGGTCCTGCTCGCCGCCGCGCGGTTCTTCCTCGGCGACTCGCGCGGCGCGGCCGCCGCCGAAGAGGCGCTCGCCCTGGCCGACCGGCACGGGGCACAGTGGTCACGCGGCTATGCGTTGTGGGCCGTCGCGATCCACCGGTGGCGGGCGGGCGAGCCCGCCGCGGCGGCGGACCTGCTGCGCGAGGCGATCGCACTGCGGTTGCCGGACCGCACGCTGCTCGCGTTCCTCGTCGAGGCGCTCGCGTGGTGCCACTCCGCGCAAGGGGCGCACGACCGGGTGGCCCGGCTGCTCGGGGGCGCCGCCTCGGCCTGGCGGCTCAGCGGCGCGCGCGTCGGCGAGACGAATCCCTACCAGGGTGTCGACGAGCAGTGCGCGGCCCTGGCCCGCAAGGCGCTCGGGGACGAGGCGTTCGACGCGGCCTTCGCCGAAGCGGCCGCCTCCGGCCTCGACGAGATCGTCCGGGGTGCGCTGGGCGAGCGGCCGCCCGCGGCACCGGCGGCCGGAGCGGCCCCGCCCGGCGGGCTGACCCGGCGGCAGCGGGAGATCGCCGAGCTGGTGGCGCGCGGGATGAGCAACAAGGACATCGCGGCCGCGCTCGTCCTCAGCGGACGGACCGTGGAGGGGCACGTCGAGAACATCCTGGTGCGGCTCGGCCTCACCTCCCGCACCCAGGTGGCTTCGTGGCTGGCGGGCCAGTCCGGGCGACCCGCGTAGCGATCCGGGTAGTTTCCCCGGTCCGCTCCGGTCCCGTTCGGACGATCCTCTTCCCCGCGACCAGCCACCACCCGGAGGAGGACGAGTGTCCATCGACTCGGCACCGCAGACCTGCCCCCGGTGCCGGCGCCCGACCGTCCTCATGTCCCACCCGTGGGGCCGCCAATGGGTGCACATCGGCACTTGGCGGCCACAATGCGGCAATCCTCCTTGGACGGTCCATTCGGCACCGAACCGGACCCGCTAGGGCACTTCGGACCAGCCGGCACGCGGCGCCCCCCTCGCGTGGCCCGGCAGAGCGTGGCGGGGCCGCGCCGCCCCCTCCCCCCAAGACGGCGCGGCCCCCCACGCTCGATCCCGCCTCAGCCGGTGCGGTGGCGCCGGATCAGCTGCCGGGTGATGACGGTGCGCTGGATCTCGTTGGTGCCTTCGCCGACGATCATCAGCGGCGCGTCCCGGAAGTAGCGTTCGACGTCGAACTCGGTGGAGTAGCCGTAGCCGCCGTGGATCCGGACCGCGTTCAGGGCGACCTCCATCGCCGTCTCGGAGGCGAACAGCTTCGCCATCCCGGCTTCGAGGTCGGCACGCTCGCCGGAGTCGTAGCGGCGGGCGGCGTGGTGGACGAGCTGGCGCGCCGCCTCCAGCTTGGTGGCCATGTCGGCGAGGTGGTTGCCGACCGACTGGTGCTGCCAGATCGGCTTGCCGAACGTCTCGCGTTCCTGGGCGTACCGCAGGGAATCCTCGAGCGCGGCCCGGCCGACGCCGAGCGCGCGGGCGGCCACCTGGATCCGGCCGAGCTCCAGCCCGCGCATCATCTGTGCGAACCCGCGGCCGGCTTCGCCGCCCAGCAGCGCGGTCGACGGCACCCGGAAGTCCGCAAAGGACAGTTCACAGCTCTCCACGCCCTTGTACCCCAGCTTCGGCAGGTCGCGGGAAACCGTGAAGCCGGGGCCGTGCTCGACGAGCAGGATGCTGATGCCCGCGTGCGCGGGTTCGGCGTGCGGGTCGGTTTTGCACAGCAGGGCGACCAGTTGCGACCGCCGGGCGTTGGTGATCCAGGTCTTCGCGCCGTCGACCACATAGGACTCGCCGTCGCGGCGGGCGGTGGTGCGCAGGGCCTGCAGGTCGGAGCCGCCGCCGGGTTCGGTCAAGGCCATCGTCGCGCGGACCTCGCCGGTGGCCATCCGGGGCAGGTAGCGCGCCTGCTGCTCGGGGGTCCCGTGCCCGGCGAGCAGTTCGGCGACGACGGTGTGCCCGCCCATCGCCCCGGCGAGGCTCATCCAGCCGCGCGCGAGTTCCTCGGTGACCTCGGCGTAGCACCGCGCCGAGACCGGCGTCCCACCCCACGCCTCGGGGACGGCGAGCCCGAAGACGCCGAGCGCCTTCATCCGCTCGATGAGCGCTTCGGGGTAGGTGTCGGCGTGCTCCAGCTCCCGCGCCACCGGCCGGACGTCGCGGTCCACGAAGTCCCGCACGACCGCGACGATCCCGGCCTCTTCCTCGGTCAGCTCCATGCGCTGTCCTTCCGCTCGGCTCGCCCCCATCATGGCGGTCCCGCTGCGCGAGGTGGGTTCGTGACGGCTTCCGGCGGCCGGGGCAGCTACCGCCGCGCGGGCGCCCGCTGCCCTGCGCACCTGGCGCGGTGCGGGGTGCCGGGTGGGGTGTCCGGCGTCGGCGGCGCCGGGCTGCGGCCGCGGCACCTGCTCTGCGGCCCCGGCGGGCTCGCGCGCTGAGCCACCCCCGCAGAAATTACCAAAGGTAAGTTCTGCTCCCTTCTTGACTTTACCAATGGTCAAGAGGAAGGTACTGGCCACCTGATTCGTCTAGACCAATCGGCGCTCCCCGCGGACGGCATTCCCAGGAGGCGACCCATGTCCCGCTCAACCCGCACCACGACAGCAGTCCTGACGAGCGTCGCGACCGTGGCCGCGACCGCCCTGCTCCTCTCCGGCGGGGCCGCCGCCAGCCCGGCGGCCGCGGCGGCCGACTGCGGCGTGCTGTTCGACGACTTCCACTACGCCTCGCCCACCGACCCCGCGTTCGGCGGGGCCGGCTGGACCACGCGCAACGACGTCGGCAGCCCCGGTGTGCCCGGCGCGCGGTGGCTGACCGGCAATGTCAGCTTCCCGTCCGTGGGCGGCGAGCGCGTCGCCCAGCTGACCGCCACCACCGACGGCAGCGCGGCGGGCACGACGCACGCCGAGCTCTACCAGAACCAGCTGCGGTTCCTCGACGGCACGTACGCCAGCCGGGTCCGCTTCACCGACGCGCCGGACAGCGGCCCCGACGGCGACCACGTCAACGAAACCTACTTCACGATCTCCCCGCTGCGGTACGACCGCGACCCGCTCTACAGCGAGCTCGACTTCTCCGAGTACCTGCCCAACGGCGGCTGGGGCGGCCCGCAGGCCGACTACCAGACCAGCTGGTACACCTACTGGAACAACCCGACCTGGGACGGCCTGCGCACGTCCACCGCGCAGAACCGCAGCTTCGCCGGCTGGCACGACATCGTCACGCAGGTGTCGGGCGGGCACGTGAAGTACTACATCGATGGCGTCCTGACGGCCGACCACACGACCGACGCGCAGGGCGACCCGGTGTACCCGCGCACGCCGATGTCCATCAACTACAACATGTGGTTCATCGACACCGCCGGCCACACGAGCGGGAACAGCGTCTACACCGAACAGGTCGACTGGACGTACTACGCGGGCAACCAGGTCGTTTCGCCGGCCGACGCGGTCGCGAAGGCCGGGCAGTACCGCAGCGCCGGAACGTCCCATGTGGACACCGTCAGCGGCTGCACCACCCCGCCGCCGGCCACCACGCCCACGACGACGCCGACCACGCCCACCACCCCGACCACCCCGTCCCAGCCCGCCGACTGCTCGACGGCGCCGGAATGGGACTGGGGCACGGTGTACCTCGAAGGCCAGCGGGCGAAGCACAACGCCCACCTCTGGCAGGCGAACTGGTGGACCCAGGGTTCCGAGCCGGGCCTCACCGCCCAGTGGCGCGACCTCGGCCACTGCTGACCCACCGGTCGTGAGTGGTAAGGCGCGTTCTAACGCGCCTTACCACTCACGAGCCCCCGCACCGCACCCACCTCACGCCTCCGGGAATCCCCATGCGCAGACGCATCCTCGCCGCCGCACTGGCCGTCGCCGCCGTGACCGCCGCCGCCTGCGGTACCGACACCCCCGCTCCCGCCGCCGGTGGCGGTGGCACGCTGACCGTCTGGCTGATGAACGGCGACCTCAGCGACAAGGCCACCGCCGCCGTCAACGCCGCCTTCGAGAAGGCCACCGGCGCCAAGGTCACCGTGCAGATCCAGGAATGGGACAACATCAACACGAAGATCAGCACCGCGCTGGCCCAGGACAACACGCCCGACGTCATCGAAATCGGCAACACCGACGTCCCGCTGTTCGCCGCCAACGGCGCGCTGACCGACCTCAACCCGCACCGCGACACCCTCGCCGCCGGGCAGACCTGGCTGCCCGGCCTCGCCGGACCGGCCACTGTGGACGGACATCTGTACGCCGCGCCGCTGTTCGCCGGGAACCGGGCGGTGATCTACGACAAGCAGGTCTGGGCCGACGCCGGCGTCACCGCCCCGCCGAAGACCCTGGCCGAGCTCACCGCCGCCCTGGACAAGATCAAGACCAAGCACCCCGCGCCCGACTACTCGGCCTTCCACTTCCCCGGCCGGTACTGGTTCGGTGCGCTGCAGTTCGTCTGGGACGCCGGCGGGCAGCTGGCCGTGCAGCGGGACGGCAAGTGGGCCGGCGCGCTCGAAAGCCCGGAGGCGCTGAAGGGCCTGCAGGCGTGGAAGGACTTCCAGAACGCCTACTCCTCCCCCGCGTCCCGCAACGTCGACACGAAGGCCCCGGACCAGGCCGCGATCTTCTCCTCCGGCGGCGCCGCGACCATCCTCGACACGAGCGTCAACACCGTGCTCAAGAACAAGCCCGAGCTGAAGGACCGGCTCGGCACCTTCCCGTTCCCGAGCGCCACGCCCGGGAAGACGCAGCCGGTGTTCCTCGGCGGCTCGGACCTCGCCGTCGCCGCCAAGAGCCGCCACCAGGACCTGGCGCTGGCCTACCTCAAGGCGGCGACCGACCCGGCCGTGCAGCGGGACGCCGTCTCCGGCATCGACGGCTGGACCCCGATCTCCACCGAGCTGATCGACCGGATCACGCCCACCCTGCCGCCGCTCAACGCGGCCTTCGCGACCGCGGCGAAGACCAGCGTCGCCACCCCGGCCGCCCCCGGCTGGGCGACCATCGAGAGCGACAAGTCGATCAACACGTTCTTCGCCGACATCGCCACCGGACGCCGGCCGGTGGCCGACGCGGCCCGGGAGTTCGACGCCCACCTCACCGAGGCGCTGGGCGCCCGCTGACCGGCGGGGTGGCCCGGCCGACCGCCGTCCCTGCCGGGTCACCCCGCCCCTGTTCCGCGAAGGAGTCCCTGTGCTGCTGGAAAAAGCGCGCACCCGGGAAAGAACGCGACGCCCTTCCCTGCTGCCCTACGGCCTGCTCCTGCCCGCCGCCGCGCTGCTCGGGCTCGTGCTCGGCTACCCGCTCGTCCGGCTGGTGGTCATCTCGCTGCAGGAGTACGGCCTGCGGTCGCTGTTCACCGGCAAGACGGGCTTCGCCGGCCTGGACAACTACACCGCCGTGCTCGCCGACCCCCAGCTGCTCCCGGTCCTCGCGCGCAGCGTCGGGTTCTGCGCCGCGCTGGTGACCGGGACGCTGGTGATCGGGTTGGCCGTCGCCCTCCTGCTGCAGCGCCTCGGCCGCGGGATGCGCACGGCGGTGACGCTGTGCCTGATCGCGGCCTGGGCGCTGCCGAACGTGGCGTCCACTTTGGTCTGGCAGTGGCTCTTCCAGCCCGGCTACGGCGTGGTCAACTGGCTGCTCACGCAGCTCGGCTTCGGGGACCTCACCCAGCACGACTGGACGACGACCCCGGCGTCGGCGTTCACCCTCGTCTGGCTGCTCGTCGTGTGGCAGTCGGTCCCGTTCGTCGCGCTCACCCTGCACGCCGGCCTGACGCAGATCCCGCGGTCCTACTACGAAGCCGCGGCGCTGGACGGCGCCGGGCCGTGGCGGGTGCACCGCACCATCACCTTCCCCTTCCTGCAGCCGATCCTCGGCCTGGTCACCATCCTCTCGGTCATCTGGGACTTCACCGTGTTCAACCAGATCTGGATCCTCACCCAGGGCGGCCCCGGCGGCGGCACGACGACACTGGGCATCTGGACGTTCACCCGCGCCTTCAGCCGCAACGACTTCGGCCAGGGCGCGGCGATCGCCGTCGTCTCGGTCGCGCTGCTCGTCGGCTTGACCGCGGTGTACGTGCGCCGGCTCGCGCGCTCCGGGGAGAACCTGTGATCCGGCGGATCGGCCGCAACGCGACCGCGGCGGTCTTCTGTCTCGTGTGGATCTTCCCGGTCTACTGGATGGTGCTCACGGCGTTCAAGCCCGCGGGCCGGATCCTGCAGCCCACGCCGGAGTTCCTGCCGGTCGACGTCACGCTCGGCAACTTCGCCGGCGCGCTCGCGAAGCCCGGGTTCGTCCAGGACCTCCTCAACAGCGTCGTGGTCGTGGTCGCGGTAGTCGTCCTGTCCATCGTGGTCGCCTTCCTCGCGGCGACGGCGTTGACGCGGTTCCGGTTCTTCGGGCGCCGCGGTTTCCTGATCGGCGTGCTGGTGCTGCAGATGGTGCCGGTGCCCGCGCTGGTCATCCCGCTGTTCCTGAGCTTGAAGAGCGCGCACCTGCTGGACACGCTCTTCGGGCTGGTCCTGACCTACGTGGCGCTCGTGCTGCCGTTCACGATCTGGACGCTGCGGGGCTTCCTGCACGGCATCCCGGTCGAACTGGAGGAAGCGGCGATGGTCGACGGCGCGACGCGCGGGCGCGTGATGCGCTCGGTCCTGCTGCCCCTGGTGCTGCCCGGGCTGATCGCGACCAGCGTGTTCGCCTTCATCACGGCGTGGAACGACTTCCTGTTCGCCTACGTGATCATGAAGGACAGCTCGGGGTACACCCTGCCGGTCTGGCTGGTCTCGTTCAGCACCAGCACGGGCACCGACTACGGCGGCCTGATCGCCGCGTCGACGCTGTTCGCGCTGCCCGTCGTCGTCTTCTTCGCGCTCGTGCAGCGCCACCTGGTCGAAGGCATGACCGCGGGCGCGGTGAAGGGCTGATGCTCATCCCCTTCCCCGCGCGGCTGACCCGCCGCGCCGGTTCCTGCGTGCCCACCGGGATCCTGGCGGGCCCCGGCACCCGGGGCCCGGCCCGGCTGCTCGCCGCCTACACCGGCCTGCCCTTGGTCCACAATGGACCGAGCATCCGGCTGGCGCTTAGACCGGGATTCGGGCCGGAGGAGTACACCCTCGAGGTCACGCCCGGGCACGCGCTGCTGACCGCGTCCACGGAAGCGGGCCTGCTCGCCGGCGTGCAGACGGTCCGCCAGCTGTCCCCGCGGCTGCCGTGCCTGACGATCCGCGACGCGCCCCGGCTGCCGTGGCGCGGGGTGCTGCTCGACGTCGCCCGCCACTTCATGCCGCTGGAGTTCCTCCGCGAGTTCGTCGACCTGCTCGCCCTGCACAAGTACAACGTGCTCCACCTGCACCTGACCGACGACCAGGGCTGGCGGATCGAGATCGACGGGTGGCCGCGGCTGACCGGGATCGGGGCCTGGCGGGCCGAATCGATGGTCGGGCCGGCGGGCAGCGGCGTCTTCGACGGCGTGCCCCACGGCGGTTTCTACACCCGGCGGGAACTGCGGGACCTGGTCGCCTTCGCCGCCGAGCGCGGCGTGCGGATCGTGCCGGAGATCGACCTGCCCGGGCACGTCCGGGCCGCGCTGGCCGCCTACCCGTCGCTGGGCAACCGGCCCTCGGTGCCGCAGCCGGTGTGGACGGAGTGGGGCATCAGCCCGGACATCCTCGGCGTCCACGACGGCGTCTTCGCCTTCTGCCGGGACGTGCTCACCCAGGTCGCCGAGGTGTTCCCGGCGCCGTACCTGCACATCGGCGGCGACGAATGCCCGACGACGCAGTGGGAAACCAGCACGGCCGCGCAGGCCACCGCCGCCCGCCTCGGGGTGGCCCCCGCCGAACTCCACCCGTGGTTCCTCGGCCGGCTGCACGACATCGTCGCGGGACTGGGCCGGCAGGCGGTGTGCTGGGACGAGACCGGCCACGCCGCGGGACGGCTGCCCGCGGAGCTGGTCGTCACCGCGTGGCGCGACGCCGCCCACGGCGCGCTCGCCGTCGCCCGCGGCCACCGGGTCGTGATGGCGCCGCACACCTCGACGTACTTCGACTACCGGCAGAGCGAGGAGCCGGGCGAACCGCCACGCGAGCCCGTGACGACGCTCGCGGACGTCTACCGCTTCGATCCACTGGCCGGCGGGCTGCCGGTCAGCGACGGGACCGGGCCCGGGGTGCTCGGCACGCAGGCCCAGCTGTGGACCGAGCACGCGCCGACCCCCGACCACGTGCGGCACCTGGCCTTCCCGCGGCTGTGCGCGCTGGCCGAGCGGGCGTGGTCGCCGCCGGGCCGCGGTTATGCTGACTTCCACCGGCGCCTGACCGGCCACCTCGGCCGGCTGCGAGCGCTGGGTGCCCTGCCGAAGGAGCGCGTCCGGTTCGCCGGCGCGGTCCCCGTGTCCGAGAAGACGATGCCTTGACCGCTGGAACCTCCGGGGCTTCGCCCCCGGCCGGGGGCTCCGCCACCCGGAACCCCCGAAACGAAAGGGACGAACCGGCGGACCGGCCGCCCACCGCCAAGCGCGACCGCGTCCGGCGGCACCTGCTGAAGGTGATCGAAAACGCCGGCCCCGGCACCGGGCTGGCCTCGGAACGGGACCTGGCCGCCGAACTGGGCGTCTCCCGCCCGACCGTCCGGGCGGCCATCGACGAGCTGACCCGCACCGGGCTGCTCGTGCGCCAGCGCGGCCGGGGCACGTTCACCAGCCCGCACAAGGTCACCCAGGAACTGGCGACCGGGCTGGCGGTGCCGCCCGCGGAAGGCCACTGGACCAGCCGGGTGGTCGCGTTCGCGGTGTCACCCGCCCCGCGGTCGCTGGCCGCCGAACTGGACCTCGAGCCGGACGCGCCGGTGCTGCGCGTCACCCGGGTCCGGGACGTCGACGACGAACCGATCGCGATCGAAAACCTGGCGCTGCCCGCCGTCCTCGTCCCCGGCCTGCAGCCGGGCGACCTCGAGACGGGCAACTTCTACCGGCTGCTGCGGGAACGGTTCGGGATCGCCGTGCAGGACGCGGTGCAGACGATCGAACCCGCGGTCACCAACCCGGACCAGGCCGAGCTCCTCGAAATCGCCGTGTACGCCCCGATCCTGCACATCGAACGGCTCACCCGGGACACGACGGGCCGGATCGTCGAACTGACCCGGTCGGTCTACCGCGGCGACCGCTACCGCATCACCTCGAACCTCCGCTTCGACGCCGAATCCGGTTAGTTCCCGGTAAATAAATCTTCACCGAGGGCCGGAAACGCGGGTTCTTAGCCTCCCCTCGTTACCCGAACGAGTGAGGCGAGACCGGCATCCGGGTGACGCCTACCGGAAAACCCCGTCGTCACGGCACGTGCCCAGCCCGGTGAAACACCATCGAATTGCGCTGTTCGCATCGCCTTTTCGGCGCCCGGGTGAGAACTCTTCAACCACGTCGGCCACGCGGCATAGGATTTTCCTTCGGCCGGGAAATCGTTTCCCGCGCATTCCCGAGAATCGAGGACCGACCATGCGAAGACGCATGCTGGGGACAGTCCTGCCCCTGGTGCTCACGGTGGCCGCCGCCGTCCCGCTGCCCGCGGCCGCCGACCCCGCCCCGGTGTCCGCGCTGACGAAGTCCGTGCAGGGCGCCGGTTCCCACGGCGCCACCGCGAACTGGGTGATCGGCTACGACGACCACGCCACCACGACCGGCGCCGCCACCATCACCGACGCCGTCGGGGCGGGCCAGGCCTACCAGCCCGGTTCGCTGCACGCGCCACCCGGCTGGACACCGGAGTGGTCCACCGACGGCAGCACGTTCACCGGCACCGAACCGGCGTCCGGCGTGACCGCGGTCCGCGCGACGAACCCGGCCGCCGGCCCGGACTCGACGCAGCTCTCCGGCGCCCTCACCCCGCCCGTGCAGGCGGTCACCACCGCCACCGGCGGCGACGGCTTCTCGCCGATCCTGTACCGCACCCCGGGCGGCGCGCTGCAGGGCTGGAACATCTACCACCACCTGGGGGCCACCTCGCCGAAGGTGGTCTGCACCGACCTCGCCACCGGCGCGCGGTGCCCGGGCGGCCCGTGGCCGAAGGTGCTCAACACCGCGCCCGGCCCGCTCGGCACCCTGGGGGCCGGGGACATCGCCAGCACCATGGTCTCGCAGTACGTCCGCGACCCCGGCACGCCCGGGAAGGTCTACTACCCCGCCGTCACGGCGGCGTCCGTCGGCGTGGCCTGCCTCGACATGGCCGCCGCGGCCAACTGCGGGTACTGGCCGCTGGCCGCCACCGGCGGGTCGCCGCCGGTGACCAGCATCACCGGGTTCGCGGAAACCGGCGGCAACCTCTACGGCCTGGTCAGCAGCGGCGCGGTGACCTGCTGGACCATCACGACGCAGAGCGCCTGCGGCGGCCAGCCGTTCGCGCCGATCGTGCCGGCCGCCAACCAGCCGTACGTCTACGGCTCGGTGACCCCGGTGGCGGGCAAGGTGTTCGCGTCGACCTCGAACCCGGGCGTCGCGCAGCAGCCGTCGCTGGGCTGCTTCGACCCGGCGACGGCCACCGCGTGCGCCGGCTGGGCCGCTTCGCGGCCGACGGGACCGGCGGGCAACTACAACTACAACGCCTACACGGCGTTCGGCACGACCGGTGCCCCGGTGGGCGCGTGCGCGTCGACGACCGGCGGCACCAACGTCACCACGTGCTACGCCCTCGACGGCTCGGCCCTGCCCGCCCCGCCGGGCGCGGCCGCGCTGCCGAACGGGACGTACGTCTTCGACCCGGAGGTCGTCACCGATCCGGGCGGTCACCTGCGCAGCTACCTCCCGGTCTGGAACGGCGGGATCGCGGGGGCGGCCGTGTGCCACGACTGGACGACGGGCGCGCCGTGCGCGGGACTGCCCGCACGGATCACCCACCCGTCGGTGAACGGCGGCGCCACGCGGGACTACGGCTACGCGTACGACCCGCCGTCGGGCTGCCTGATCGGCCTGGGCGACGCCGGCATCCTGTTCTCGATGGACCCGGCCACCGGCGCGACGCCGTGCGTCCGCTCCGGCGGGCAGGTGACCCTGCGTCCGGGTGACTTCTACTGCGACGGAGGCTCACACGTCCAGGGCTACACGTCGGCCCGGCTGACGGGCGTCGACCCGGCGAACGTCGACTTCGCCGCGTCCCGCGTGACGGTGGTCGACCAGGACGGGGCCGTGGTGCCGACCCCGGGCTTCGCCCCGGACGGCTCGGTCGACCTGACCGGCGTGCCGGTGGCGGCGCACCCGTCGATCACGGTGACGACAACGCTGGTCCTGCACTCCGGAACCGGCTTCAGCGGCTCGCTGGTGGTCGATTTCACGGGCGACGCCCCGCAGCTGTGCTTCCGCACGACGATCTCGGCGGACTGCACGGTGACCTCGGTGGCGAACACGGCGACGGGCACGGACTCGACGGGTTCGTTCAGTTCCAACACGGTGACGCTCCCGGTGGCGCCGGGCGCGTCGTGCACGCCGAAGGTGACCGTGGAGAAGGAGATCTGCACGGCGATCCACCCGGCCGACTGCGGCCCGGGCGGTGCCGGTCCGTGGGCGAAACAGGCCCCGGTGGGCCTGCTCGGGGTGCTCGCGGCCTCGGCGTACTGGCGGATCACGGTGACGAACCAGGGTCCGGTGGGCATCACGTCGGCGCAGGTGGTGGACACGGTGGAGCCGTCGTGCCAGACAGGCCCGTTCACGCTGCAGGCGGGCGAGACGAAACAGGTGTACTGCGCGACGTACGCCCTGTTGAACCTGTTCCCGATCACCAACAAGGCGAAGGTGAGTTACGTGCCGGTGAACGTCCCGCCGGGCACCCCTCCGTCCACAACGGACTGGTCGGCGGCGAAGGCGTGTTCGTTGCTGTGCAGCCTGTGAGGAGGTGAAGTGACGGCCCGCGGGGGTGCTCCCCGCGGGCCGTTTCACACCGCGACGACGTCTTCCGCGGTGGCCTTCGGCGAAACCGCCGGGGCCAGCAGCACCGCGCACAGCGGGACCGCCATCGCGATCGCCGCCACCACGAACACCGGGAACAGGAAGGAAAACACCTCCACCCCGGCCGGGTCCTGGGCGTTCATGTCCATGTTCATCCGGACCGCCGCCATGCCCGTGTAGTGCATGCCCGTCACCGCCGCGCCCATCACGAACCCCGCCAGCAGCCGCAACGACAGCCGGTCCAGGAAGACCGCGAACCACAGCGCCGCCGTCGCCGCCACCACCGCGATCACCACCGACAGCGCCACCAGGCCGCCGTCGTAGCCGAAGTCGCCCTTCACCCTCAGCGCCGACATTCCCGTGTAGTGCATGACGTTCACCGCCAGGCCGGTGACCACGCCGCCGAGCGCGAGGCGCCACCAGCCGAACTTCGCGCGGCCGCCGACCACCAGCAGCCCCGCGAACACCGCCGACACCGACAGGACCGCCGACAGCACCGTGCGGAAGATGTCGTAGCGGACCGGCATGCCCGGGGTGCTGAAGCCGAGCATCGCGACGAAGTGCATCAGCCAGATGCCGACGCCGCCGATCGAGACCGCCGCCAGCACCAGCCACCGCAGGCGGTGGCGGGCGTCGGCCGCGTACCGGGCCTGCACCGCGCACGCCAGGCCGAGCGCGCAGCCGACCACCGACGTCAGGTACGCCAGCACGAGCAGCCAGTGCCCCAGCGCGAAGTGTTCCATGTCGAGTCCTTCCCGGGGCTACAGGTCGCGCAGCCCGTGCAGCACGCGTTCCATCAGGTCGTGGCGCTCGTCCCAGGTGGCGGTGTCCGACAGCGTGTCGCGGACGATCACCAGGGTGTCCTCCATCAGGTCCGCCACGAGCACGCGGACCACCCCGAGCGGCAGCGCCAGCAGCGCGGCGATCTCCATCAGCGACCGCGGCCGGAGGCACAGCTCGAGGATCTCCGCCTGCGCGCTCGACGTCAGGTAGCCGGCTTCGGCCCGGCCCGCCGCCGTGGTCTCGACCAGCGCTTCGACGGCGATCTCGACCGCCGGCGCCGTCCGGCCTTCGGTCCACGCGTAGGGGCGGGCCAGTGCCGCGCTGCGGCGCGGCTCGCCCCCCGGCGCGTCGTCGATCACCGGTGGTCCTGGGCCACCGGTATCTCGCGCGCGGGCACGTCGACCTTCTGCCCCACCCGCTCGACCAGCATCGTCATCTCGTAGCCGACCAGCCCGATGTCGCAGCCGGTCGAGGCGAGCACGACGAGGTTCGAGCCGTCGCCGACGCTCATCAGCAGCAGGAACCCCTGCTCCATTTCGATCACCGACTGCACCACCCGCCCGGCGGTGAACAGCTCGGCGGTACCCAGCGACAGGCTGGACAGCCCGGCCGCGATGGCCGCGAGCTGGTCGGCGCGCTCGCGGGGCAGGGTGTCGTCGGCGGCCACGAGCAGGCCGTCGGCGGAGACCAGCACGGCGTGCGCGATCCCCGACACGTCCTGGACGAACCCGTTGACCAGCCAGTTCAGCGTCGCCGTCCGTTCGGGCGGCACGGCGGAACCGGGCACGGCCAGTGTCCCGCCGAGCGACCGGGCCGGCGCCTCGGAGCGGCGGGCGTGCAGTTCCGTCATCGCGGATCCCCTTCGTCCTTTCCGGATTCCCCGGCGCGGGCGGCGGTTTCCCGCCGGGCCGCGCGCATGCCCTGGTAGTGGCGGGAGAGACTGCTGCGCACGGCGGCGGCATCGCGGAACGGCGCCCCACCGGCCTGTTCCCGCACGCGCGGGACGACCGCACCGGGCGCGAGCTGCGCCCCGGGCCGCCGGGTGGGCAGCCCGGCCTCGGTGAGCCGCTGCGCGGCGGCGGGCCGGAGAGCGCTTTCGGCGGCTTGCCGCGTGCGGTCGGCGGGGGTGTCCCAGCTGCCGACGACGGTGGTTTCGGCTTGAACCGGCGGTGCGGCGGCGAGCTCGGCCTGACCCGGCCTTTCGGCGGAGGGCTCGGCCTCGGCGGCTCGGTGTGGTGGAGGGGTTTCGGCGAGGCCGGGCCAGCTCACGGGATCGGCGGGCGCCGCAGTTTCTGCTGTGTCCGCCGGGACTGCCCAGTGGGTGCCGGAAGTCTCGCCCACCGGCTCGATGCGCGTGACCTGGCCGGCGGGCTCGGACTCGGGCTCGGGCTCGGGCTCGGGCGGCCACTCCACCGGCGTCCCAACCTTCGGCGCCGCCCCGTTCCGCCGGGCCACCGGCTTGGCCGACGGCTCGGTGAACCAGCTCGTCACCACCTGCTCGAAGATCGGCGTCGACGCCTGCGCCGGGACCTCCGGCGTCCGCGTGTGGCCGTTGCGCGCCGCCGGGCGGCCTGCGCCGATCGGGCGGGCCAGGTCCGCCAGCACCAGCGCTCCCGGGACGTGGACGCTCGCCGTCACCCCCGCGTGGCGGGCCGCCGTTCCGGTTGCGCGCAGGCGGACCGTCACCCCGTGCAGGGCCGCGAGCCTGCCCACCACGAACAGTCCCATCCGGCGGGTCGTCTCCGGGCCCACCGTGCCGGCCGCCGCCAGCCGGTCGTTCACCGTCGTCAGCTCCTGCGGCGTCATGCCAAGGCCCTGGTCGACCACCTCGATCAGCAGGCCGCCGTCCGCGCCGCGGTCGGCCGTCAGGGCCACCTTGTGCTCCGGCGGGGAGAACCGCGTCGCGTTCTCCAGCAGCTCCGCGAGGATGTGCACCACGTCCGCCGCCGCCTCCGGCTGGACCGAGCCGCGGGGCGCGTTGCCCAGCGCCACCCGCCGGTAGTCCTTGACCTCCGACGTCGCCGCACGCAGCAGGTCGCGCGCCGGGACCGGTTCGCGGCCGTGGCGGACCGGGCGGCCGCCCGCCAGGACGTGCAGGTTCTCGCCGTTGCGGCGCAGGCGGGTCGCGATGTGGTCGATGCGGAACAGCTCGTCCAGCCGCCGCGGGTTCTGCTCCCCCGCCTCCAGGTCCTCGATGATCGACAGCTGCTGCTCGACCAGCGACTGGCTGCGCCGCGACAGCGTCATGAACATCTCGCTGACCTGCTTGCGCAGCTCGGCCTGCTCGACGGCGAGCCGGACCGCCTGGCGGTGCATGTCGTCGAACGCGCGGGCCAGCTGCCCGATCTCCTCCTCCGTCCGGATCCCGGAGTCCGGCACCGCGCGCCAGTCGACGTCGTGGCCCTCCCGGACCTGCTTGACGGTCTCCGGGAGCTGCTCGTTCGCCGCGCGCAGGGCGGCCGCGCGCAGCCGGCGCACCGGCGTGACCAGCGACCGCACCACCAGCAGCGCGATCGCGAGCGCGCCGAGCAGCGCCCCGAGGACCAGCGCCGTGTCGCGCAGCGAGTCCGACCTCGCGTCGTCGGCCGCCGCCGCCACGTTCGCCGCCAGCTGCGCCGCGACGTCGTCCAGCACGCCGGTGACCCCGGCGGCCTCGGCGGTGATCGAGGGCAGCAGCGACGCGAGCGGGCGGCCGCCGCCCGGTTCCTGCAGGGCGTCGAGCCTGCGGTCGGCGGCGCCGGTCGCGGCGGTGAACTTCGCCAGCCGGGCGCCGCTCAGCTGGTGCTCGACCTGCTCGGCGAGGACCTCCTGCTCGGCGGCGGTCCGGATGACGGCCGGGCGCAGCGAAGCGTCGTCGGGGCTGGTCTGCGCGGCCCGCCGGTAGGTCTCTTCGGTGGCCAGTTCGCCACGCAGGTGCACCAGCAGCCGGGTGGTCTCCGCGCTGCCGTCGCCCGCCGGGACGATCGCGGGCACGAGGTCGCCCAGTGTGCTGATGATGTCGTTGTAGCCGGCGGCTTTCGTGCGGACGTCGCCGCCGCCGGCGCCGGCCGCGCGGATCCCGGCGAGCTTGCCCAGCGCGGTGTTGAGCGCCCGGCCGGTGTCGGCGGGCAGCGGCGCGAAACCGGCGTCGCGCTGGATCGCGGCCACCTTCGCGTCGACCGCCGCGGTCAGCGTGTCCGGCGCACCCGCCGGGACCGCGACCGCGGCGACCATCTCCTGGCCCAGCGACGCGGTCAGGTCGATCGTGTCGTGCAGCACCGGCAGCCGGTCGCGGGCCGCGCTGAGCGCCGTCGCCCGGTCGAGTTCGCCCTGGATCCGGATTTCCGCGAGCGCCACCGCGACCAGGACCGGCAGCAGCAGGACGACGCTGATCCTGGTGCGGACGCTCCAGTGCGCCGGCCACCACGCGGCGTCCGCCGGACGGCGGGGCGTGGATCTGCTTTCGTGCATGGCGGAATCGCTCGATTCCCAGCCGCGTGCGCACGGCTGACGTCGAACTCGGACAGGACGCGGATCCCCAGTGACGTGGCGTTGATCAGGCCGACCAGCAGAAGACATCACGCCCGGCGTCCTTGTCAACCCTGCGCGGCGGCGTTTCCGAGCGCGGGGTTCGAATTGTTTCAGCGGCTCACTGATTGTGTTCCGATGGTCGCAGCTTGCACACTGTTCAAGCACGTTCGCGCAGCTCCGGGCCCTACCGACGGGTTAACCCGCGCCGGGTTACCGCGGCGGCAGAATTACCGACAGCGGCAACCGGGGCCGATTCCGCCATTGTTCGAATGGTGGGTTATTAATTCCCGCCCGGCCCGGGTGGGCATCCCGGGCCCGCGGTGCGGCAGAATCCCCGCCGTGACCGATGTGGACCTGGAGACCGGCGCCGCGCACGGCAAGCGGGTCGGCTGGGTGGAGCTGTACTTCGACCTGGTCTTCGTGTTCGCGGTGGGCCAGGTGGCGCACAGCATCGTGGCGGACCCGCACTGGGCCCGCATCGCCGGCGCGCTGGGGCTGTTCGCGACGCTGTGGTGGACGTGGATCGGCTTCGCGGTGCTCTACAACCGCCGCGGGGACGACAGCCGCCCGGCCGACCGGCTGTTCGTGCTGGCGGGCACCATCCCGTGCGCGATCGCCGCCACCCAGGTGCACCACGTCTTCGACGGGCACCCCACGGTCTTCGTGGCGGCCATGGCCGCCGTCCGCGTGCTCCTGGCGGCCGCCCACCGGTGGCCGGTGCGGCCCGGGCTCGACCAGCGCCGGATCAGCACGGGGTACGCGATCTCCGCGGTCCTCTTCGCGGTGTCGGCGGTGGTGCCCAACGGCTGGGGGATCTGGGCGTTCGCGCTGATCCAGGAGGCCGGGTTCCTGCTCCTCGGCGGCCGGCACCGGCACCGCGGGGAACGGACGACCGCCCGGGAGCGGCGGCAGGCGATGTTCGACGGGCCGCGCGACCCGAACCTGGCCGTCGACTCCGGCCACCTCGCCGAACGCTTCGGGCTGTTCATGATCCTGCTGCTCGGCGAGCTGGTGATCACGGTCGGCACGGCAGCGCTCGAACGCCCGGCCGACGACTTCGCCTACTGGGCGGCCATGGTCGGCGGACTGGTCCTCGCCGGCGCGCTGTGGTGGCTGTACTTCACCTCCGCCGCGGAGCTCTCCGAGAAGATGCTCGGCCTCTCCGGCGGCAACCCGGCGCTCGCCTATTCGCTGTACGCGGGCGGTCACCTGACACCGGCGTTCGCGCTGCTGCTCATCGCGGCCGGGGTGAACCTTTCGCTGCACGAGTCCCCGCCGGCCGCGTCGGCCTGGCTGCTCACCGCGGGCCTGACGGTCTACATCGCGGGCACCCGCGTCTTCTCGGCCGAGCCCGGCCGCTGGTACCAGCGGGCGGCCCGGATCGCCGCCCTGGTGGTCACGGTGAACCTCGCCCACCTCGGCCGCGTCCTGCCCGCGCCCGCGGTGGTCGGGGTGGTCGCGGTCTGGGGCGTCGGGATGACGGCGGTCAGCACGATCGTGCGCCGAAGGGCCATCGACAGCCTCGGCGACAACCCGCTGGCCTTCCTGCGCAACCGCACCGCTCCGCCGTCGGGCTCCCGGTCCGCCCGTCACGGCTGACCTAGCTGGTCAGGATCTGCGGCGAGAGCGCCTTCAGCATCGCGTTCGCCCACTTCAGCTGCCGCAGCGTCTGCGGGTGGCAGCGGCTCGCCAGCGCCAGCAGCCCGGGCTCCTTCGCCGCCTGCGCGCCCTGCGCCAGCAACTCCCAGTCGAGCGACACGCCCGCCGCGCGGCGGTGCAGGCGGCGCAGGTCCGCCAGCAGCAGCACACCCGGCTCCGGGCGGCGGCCGCCCAGCTCGGACAGTGCCGTCCGCACCGGCTCCAGCGGACCGGGACCGGGCACGTCCTCGCCGAGGTCCAGGCCGTGGTCCCGGCCGGCGCGGGCGATGTCCCGCACGTGCGCCGCCGACCAGCCGGCCAGGTCGCGGGCGAGGTGGTGGATCTCGTGCTCGGCGTGGTGCCGGCCGGACGTCTTGAGCAGGTCCTTGGCCAGCGCCCGCTCCGAGCGGTGGAGTTCCCGCAGGACGAGGTCGAGCTTCATCGGACGACCTCCTCGTCGACGGTCGCGGGCACCGGCCCGGCGGCCGGGGCGGGCACGGGGCCGACCCGGCGCAGCGCGGCCGCGGCCGTCTTGAACAGGGGCTGTTTGGACACCGGGTCCCAGTCGGTGAAGGTGAGCTCGTTGGCCGCGCGGTCGCCGTCCTTGCCCGCCGGGTGCCCGGTGTCCCAGTAGCCGTAGTGGAACGGCAGGAACAGCACGCCGTCGCGGATGCCGCCGATGCGGACCCGGGCGCGGACGGCACCGCGGGGTGTCGAAACCTCCGCGAGGTCGCCTTCGGCGAGCCCGGCGGCGGCCGCGTCGCGTTCGGACACCTCGAGCCACACCTCCGGCGCGGCCGCGCGCAGTTCCGGTGTCCGGCCGGTCTTCGTGCGCGTGTGGAAGTGGTGGATCGTCCGGCCGTTGACCAGGAAGAAGGGGTGGTCCTCGTCCGGTGTCTCGTGCGGCGGGAGGTACTCGGCGCCCTTGAGCATGGCCTTGCCGTCCGGGTTCAGCGCCCGGTATTCGGTGGGTTCCACCGGCGCCCCGGTGACGAGGTCGCGGCCGTAGCTTTCGCAGTAGCCGGGCTGCGCGAAGAACTTCCCGTCGGCGTAGAGCCGTTCGGTCCCGTGTGGACTGTCCGGGGTGCACGGCCACTGGACGCCGCTGACCTCGCGCAGCTTGGCGTAGCTCAGGCCGCTGTAGTCGCACGGCCGGCCCGCCGACGCGCGTTTCCACGCCTCGAACGCGCTTTCCGGGTCGTGCCACTGCGGGAACGGCTCGCCGTCGTTGCCGCGGAAGTCCATGCGCCGCGCGTAGTCCAGGAAGACGTCGAGGTCCGGGCGGGCCTGCCCGGGTGGCTCGACCGCCTTCTCCGACAGGTGCACCGTGCGGTCGACGTTGGTGAACGTGCCCGTCTTCTCCCCCCACATCGCCGCGGGCAGCACCACGTCGGCCAGCTCGGCGGTCTCGGTCGGGAAGGCGTCCTGCACGACCAGGAACAGCCGCGACGAGTCCAAAATGGACCGGATGCGGTGCAGCTCGGGCAGCGAGACGGCGGGGTTGGTGGCCGACACCCAGAGGAACCGCAGCGTCCCGGTCTCGGCGTAGCGCAGCATCTGCATGAGGTGGGTCGGCGGCCCGTAGTGCGGGATCTTGCCGGCGTCGACGTTCCACAGCGCCGCCAGCTCGGCCACGTGCGAGTCGTTGGCCCAGTTGCGGAACCCGGTCAGGTCGCCGTCGGCGCCGCATTCGCGCGTGTTCTGCGCGGTCGGCTGGCCGTTCATCTGCAGCACACCGGCGCCGGGCCTGCCCAGCATCCCGCGCAGCAGCACGAGGTTGTTGACCTGCACGGCGGCCGCGGACGCCTGGTGCGACTGGTAGAAGCCCTGCAGGACCGTGCACAGCAGCCGGTCCGCCGAGCCGAGCAGCCGGGCGGCTTCGCGGATTTCCCCGGGGTCGAGCCCGCAGATCTCCGCGGCGCGCTCGGGCGGGTAGTCCGCGACCGTCGCCGCGAGGTCGTCGTAGCCGACCGTGCAGCGTTCGACGTACGCGCGGTCCACCCGGCCGTGCTCGATGATCTCGTGCAGGATGCCGTTCATCAGGGCGACGTTGGTCCCGGGCAGCGGCGCCAGGTGCAGCGTCGCCGCCCGGGCGACCGGGGTGTCGCGCGGGTCGACGCAGAGCACCGACGGCGGGTTCGGCCCGGCGAGCCGGTCGAGGATGCGCGTCCACAGGACGGCCTGCGTTTCGGCCATGTTGTGGCCGAAGAGGGCGATGACGTCGGCGTGGTCGACGTCGGTGTAGGACGACGGCTGGCCGTCGCAGCCGAAGGACTCCTTCAGCGCCGCGGCCGCGGTCGCCGTGCAGAGCCGGGTGTTGCCGTCGAGGTGGTGGGTGCCGAGGCCGCCACGGGCGATCGCGGCCAGGGTGTAGTACTCCTCGGCGAACAGCTGGCCGCTGGTGTAGAAGCCGAGCGACCCCGGGCCGTGGGCGTCGAGGAGATCCTTGCTGCGCCGGACGATCAGGTCCATCGCCTCGTCCCAGCTCGCCTCGGCGAGCTCGCCGTTCTTGCGCACGAGGGGCGTCGTGAGCCGGTCCGGCGACGAGTTGGCCTGCCAGGCGAAGAGGTCCTTCGGGTCGAGGCGGCCGTGGTTGACGCGGTCGTCGGCGCGGCCGCGGACGCCGGCGATCCGGCCGTCCTTGACCGCGATGTCGAGCCCGTCGCCGTTGGAGTGCAGCACCGCGGCGCTGCGGACCCACCGGTCGACGTCGGCCGGCCGCAGGCCGCCGGCCAGGTGGCTGTCCACCCGGACCGGCCACGGCTCGCCCGGGCCGTAGGGCGTCCTGGTCCCCCAGGGCTCGGTGATTCCGTCGCGCTTTCCCACCGCAAGGACCTCCGATCACGGCCTGATGGCGCCCGGGATACCCCGTCCGCCGGTGGCCAAACGTTTTTCCGCCGACCTTAAGTTGCGCCGCGCAACAATGAACGCGAATCCCTTTCGTCCGCTTCGACGGCCCCGGCAAACCGCTCGAAAGCGGACACCGCGGCGGCGCGCGCCGGGGGGTCGAGCCGGCCGAGGACGTCCGCCAGTACCCGGCGGCGGTCGCGGTCGACCCGGTCCACCAGCTGCCGCCCCGCCGCGGCCGGGGCCAGCAGCGTCTCCCGCCGGTTCAGCGGGTTGGGCGCCTTTTCCAGCAGGTTCAGGGCTACCAGCCGATCACACGCCCGGGTGACCGAGGACGGGTTCAGCGCGAGTTCGCGCGCCACCCGGCCCATCGTGACCGGCGTCCGGTCGACCACCACCCGCAGCGCGCGGAACTGGGTCAGCGTCAGCTGTTCGGTGTTCCGCCCGACGGTGGCGTCGGCGATCATCACCATCGCCCGCAACACCGCCAGGGCCGCGTCGGTGCCGTCTTGCGGCTGCCACGTTTGCGTCACGCAAGTATGATAGACGACGAAAGCGGGTACAGCGATTCGTGAGCGCCGACGGCGACCACGAAAGGAGGCGTCCGCGCCGGTGAAACCGGATCCCGGGCACGTCGAGGCCACGGCCCTGCGCGACTACGTCGAGACCGTCGCCGAACTGCTGCGCGTCGAACCGGCAGCGTCGTGGAGCGAACCCGGCAGCCCGTCGACCGCCTACATCGCACTGGCCGCCCGGCACGCGGGCCGGTTCCTGATGCTGCAGTGGACCGCCGACAGCGGCTGGTCCCTCGCCGTGGAACCGGACGGTGCGGAAGAGCCCGCGGTCCTGGCCCGGTGGCCCGAACCGGCACGGCCGCGGCCCGCCGTCGTGGCCCGCCGGGTCCACGAAGCGCTCACCGAAGCGGCATCGCACGCCAAAGGGAGTACTCATGAGCCAGACAGTCGGTGACTACCTGCTCCAGCGCCTGCGCGAGTGGGGCGTCGAGCAGGTCTTCGCCTACCCGGGCGACGGCATCAACGGGATCGTCGCCTCGTTCGGCAAGGCGGACAACCAGCCCCGGTTCGTCCAGGCCCGGCACGAGGAGATGGCGGCCTTCTCGGCCGTCGGCTACGCGAAGTTCAGCGGCAAGGTCGGCGTCTGCATGGCCACCTCGGGCCCGGGCGCGATCCACCTGCTCAACGGCCTCTACGACGCGAAGCTCGACCACGTCCCGGTGGTCGCCATCGTCGGGCAGACCGCGCGCAGCGCGATGGGCGGCAGCTACCAGCAGGAAGTCGACCTGCAGGCGCTCTACAAGGACGTCGCGAGCGAGTACCTCGTCGAGGTCAACGTGGCCGAACAGCTGCCGAACGCACTCGACCGGGCCATCCGGACGGCCGAGTCGTCCCGCTGCCCGACCGCCCTGATCATCCCCGCGGACCTGCAGGAGGAGCCGTACTCCCCGCCGCAGCACGCGTTCAAGCAGGTGCCCTCCAGCCCGCCGGGCACGGCGTGGTCCCGCTCGATCCCCGCGGAGCGGGACATCGACGCGGCGGCCGAGGTGCTCAACGCGGGCGAGAAGGTCGCCATCCTGGTCGGCCAGGGCGCGCGCGGCGCGGCCGAGGAGGTCCGCGAAGTCGCCGAGGTCACCGGCGCGGGCGTGGCGAAGGCGTTGCTGGGCAAGGACGTCCTGCCCGACGACCTGCCGTGGGTGACCGGCTCGATCGGGCTGCTCGGCACCCGGCCGAGCTACGAGCTGATGCGCGACTGCGACACGCTGCTGATCGTCGGCTCGAACTTCCCGTACAGCCAGTTCCTGCCGGACTTCGGACAGGCGCGCGCGGTGCAGATCGACCTCGACGGCCGGTTCATCGGGATGCGCTACCCGACCGAGGTCAACCTGGTCGGGGACAGCGCGGCCACCCTGCGCGCCCTGCTGCCGCGGCTGACGAGCAAGCCGGACCGCAAGTGGCGCGAGACGATCGAGAAGAACGTCGCGTCCTGGTGGGACACGATCGACAAGGAAGCCGCCGTCGAAGCGCAGCCGGTGAACCCGATGGCCGTCGTGTCGGAGCTGTCGAAGCGGATCCCGGAGAACGCGATCGTCACCGCGGACTCCGGCTCGTCCACCAACTGGTACGCCCGCAACCTGCGCATCCGCGGCGACATCCGCGGGTCGCTGTCCGGCACGCTGGCCACCATGGGCCCGGGCGTGCCGTACGCGATCGGGGCCAAGTTCGCCCACCCGGACCGGCCGGTGATCGCCCTCGTCGGCGACGGCGCCATGCAGATGAACGGCCTCGCCGAGCTGATCACCATCGCCCGCTACCAGCACCTCTGGAGCGACCCGCGGTGCGTGGTCTGCGTGTTCCACAACAACGACCTCAACCAGGTCACCTGGGAGCTGCGCGCGATGGGCGGGGCACCGAAGTTCGAGGAGTCCCAGACGCTGCCGGACGTCGACTACGCCGGCTTCGCGCTGTCGCTGGGGCTCGCGGCCGTCACGGTGGACAAGCCGGAGCAGCTGGCCCCGGCCTGGGACACCGCGCTCACCGCGGGCAAGCCGGCGGTGCTGGACGTCCGCTGCGACCCGGACGTGCCGCCGATCCCGCCGCACGCCACGTTCGAGCAGGTGAAGTCGGCCGCCCAGGCCGTCCTCAAGGGCGACCCCGACGCGTTCCACCTCGTCGCCCAGGGCGTCAAGACGAAGCTGCAAGAGTTCCTGCCCGGGAAGCACCGGTGACGACGGTCGAGCGGGTCGGCGCCCGGGCCTACCGGGTGCCGGCCCCCGCCCCGGAGGCCGACGGCACGCTGACCTGGGACGCCACCACGATCGTCGTCGTGCACGCCGAAGCCGGCGGGATCCGCGGGCTGGGCTGGACGTACGCCGACGCGGCCTGCGTGCCGCTGGTCGAAGGCGTGCTCGCCGAGGCCGTCCGCGGCCGCCCGGTGCTCGACGTGCCCGCCTGCTGGACGGCCATGCAGCACGCGATCCGCAACCTCGGGCGGGCGGGCCTGGTTTCGTGCGCGATGTCCGCCGTCGACATCGCGTTGTGGGACGCGGCCGCCCGGTCGCTCGGGCTGCCGGTGAGCCGGCTGCTCGGCCGGGTGCACGACGAGGCCGCCGTGTACGGGAGCGGCGGCTTCACCACGCTCACCGACGACGAGCTGGCCGCGCAGCTGGACCACTGGGTCCGGCAGCAGCGCATCCCGCGCGTCAAGATCAAGATCGGTGAGTCGCCGGACCGCGATTTCGCCCGGATTGCGCTGGCCCGCAAGGCGATCGGCGACGACACGGCGCTGTACGTCGACGCCAACGGCGCCTACTCCCCCGGCCGGGCGCGCCGCGTCGCCGAGCGGCTCGGGGAATACGGCGTCACGTGGTTCGAAGAGCCGGTTTCCAGCGACGACCTGCCCGGGCTCGCGGCGGCCCGCGTCCCCGGCGGCCCGGACATCGCCGCCGGGGAGTACGGCTACGACCTGCCCTGCTTCGCGCGCATGCTGCCGGTGGTCGACTGCCTGCAGATCGACGTCACCCGGTGCGGGGGCTACACCGAGTGGCGGCGGGCCACCGCCCTCGCCGCCGCGGTCAACCGGGACGTCTCGGCGCACTGCGCGCCGAACCTCTCCGCGCACGCTGCCGTCACCACCCCGAACTTCCGGCACATCGAGTGGTTCGCCGACCACGACCGGATCGAGCGGCTCTTCTTCGACGGCTGCCTCGATCCGGCCGGCGGCACGGTGGCGCCGTCGATGGCCGAGGCGGGGCACGGGCTGACCTTCCGGGCCGAAGCCGCGGCCGGATACGCACTCTGAAGGAGGACCCGCGATGGCCGGCGTTCAGCTGCCCGATCCGGTGGTACGCCAGGATTTCGACGGTCTCGCCGCCGCGCTCCGGGAGCGCGTGACCGGCGAAGTGCGGTTCGACCGCGGGACGCGCGCGGCGTACTCGACCGACGCGTCCAACTTCCGGCAGGTCCCGATCGGGGTCGTGCTGCCCCGGACGCCGGAGGACGCGGTGGCGGCGCTCGCGGTGGCGCGGGAGTTCGGCGCGCCGGTGCTGTCCCGCGGCGGCGGCACCAGCCTCGCCGGCCAGTGCACCAACACCGCCGTCGTGCTCGACTTCTCCAAGTACTGCAACCGGTTGGAGTCCGTCGACACCGACGCACGAACCTGCGTGGTGCAACCGGGCATCGTGCTCGACGAACTGAACCGGCAGCTCGCGGACACCGGCCTGCGGTTCGGGCCGGAACCGGCGACGCACATGAACTGCACCCTCGGCGGGATGATCGGCAACAACTCCTGCGGCGCCACGGCCCAGCGGACCGGCAAGGTCGTCGACAACATCGCCCGCCTGGAAGTCGTCACCTACGACGGAACCCGGTTCTGGTGCGGGGAAACCACCGACGAGGAGTACGCCGCGATCGAGCGGCACGGCGATCCGCGGGCCGCGATCTACCGGCAGCTGCGCCGGCTGCGCGACGATTGCGGCGAGGAGATCCGCCGCCGGTACCCGGACATCCCGCGCCGCGTCTCGGGGTACAACCTGGACTCGCTGCTGCCGGAGCACCACTTCGACGTCGCCGGGCTGCTCGTCGGCAGTGAGTCCACTTTGGTCACCGTGCTGCGGGCCGAGCTGGAGCTGGTCCCGGTGCTGCCGGAACGGACCCTCGTGGTGCTCGGCTACCGGGACATCGCCACCGCCGCCGACGCCGTGCCCGCGGTGCTCCCGCACGAGCCGGTCGCACTGGAAGGCGTCGACCACAAGCTGATCCGGGACGAGCAGATCAAGGGCATGAACCCGGAGGCGCTCGGCGAGCTGCCGCACGGGCGCGCGTTCCTGATGGTGCAGTTCGCCGCCGCCACGCACGAAGAAGCCGAGCGGCAGGCGCACGAGCTGCTCGACGCCCTGCACGACACCGAGCACGAGGCCGACGTCGAATTCCTCGACGATCCCGCCCGCGAAGAGGAGCTCTGGCAGGTTCGCGAGGCCGGGCTCGGCGCCACCGCGCACCTGCCGGGCCGGCCCGACACCTTCGAAGGCTGGGAGGACTCCGCCGTCGCGCCGGAACGGCTCGGCGAGTACCTGCGGAAGCTGACCGCGCTGTACGAAGAGTTCGGCTACGCCGGCGAAACGGGCCCGAGCCTCTACGGCCACTTCGGCCAGGGCTGCGTGCACACGCGGATCCCGTTCGACCTCTACCGCGCCGACGGTGTCGCCACCTACCGGCGGTTCATGGAACGCGCCGCCGACCTGGTGGCGGAGCTGGGCGGCTCGTTCTCCGGCGAGCACGGCGACGGCCAGTCCCGCGGCGAACTGCTGCCGAAGATGTTCGGCGCCGACCTGGTGCTCGCCTTCGGCAGGCTGAAGGCCGTCTTCGACCCCGGGAACCGGATGAACCCCGGCAAAGTCGTCGCCCCCTACCGGCTCGACGAGAACCTGCGCCTGGGCGCGAGCTGGGCGCCCGCCGATCCGCAGGACCTGTACTTCCGCTTCCCCGACGACGGCGGCTCGTTCGCCCAGGCCGCCAACCGCTGCGTCGGCGTCGGCCGCTGCCGGCAGCACACCACCGGCGGCGGGCAGGTCATGTGCCCGTCGTACCAGGTGACCGGCGAAGAGGAGCAGTCCACGCGCGGCCGGGCGCGGCTGCTGTTCGAGATGCTGGACGGCCACGGCGACAGCCCGGTCGGCGACGGCTGGCGCTCCACGGAGGTGCGGGACGCCCTCGATCTCTGCCTGGCCTGCAAGGGGTGCAAGACCGACTGCCCGGCCAATGTGGACATGGCGACGTACAAGGCGGAGTTCCTCGCCCACCACTACGAAGGCCGGCCGTGGCGGCGGCCGCGCTCGGACTTCACGATGGGCTGGCTGCCGGCGTTCGCCCAGGTGGTGGGCAGGCTGCGGGCCGGGCGCGTGGTCAACGCCCTGACGCACACGCCAGGACTGTCCCGGCTGGCGACCCTGGCCGCGGGCGTCGAGGACCGCGAAGTCCCGATGTTCGCCGGGGAAACGCTGCAGCAGTGGTTCGCGCGGCGCGGGCCGTCCGGCACCAGCGCCCGCGGAACGGTGCTGCTGTGGCCGGACACGTTCACCAACTCGTTCCACCCGCACGTCGGGCAGGCCGCGGTGCGGCTGATGGAGGACGCGGGGTGGCGGGTGAAGCTGCCGTCGGCGGCGCTGTGCTGCGGTCTGACGTGGATTTCGACCGGGCAGCTGGGCGTCGCGAAGCACGTCCTGGCCCGCACGGTCCGCGAACTGGCCCCGCACCTGCACGACGGCGGGCTCGTCGTCGGCCTGGAACCCAGCTGCACGGCGGTGTTCCGCGCCGACGCGGCCGACCTGTTCCCCGGCGACCAGGACGTCCGGCGGCTGCGCGCGCAGACGGTCACCCTCGCCGAACTGCTGACCGAGCACTCTCCCGGCTACCGCCCGCCCCGCCTGGACGCGAAGGCGATCGCGCAGGTGCACTGCCACCAGCACGCGGTGCTGGGCTGGGACGCGGACCGCAAGCTCCTCGCAGCGGCGGGCGTCGACGCCGAGCACCTCGACTCGGGCTGCTGCGGCCTGGCGGGCAACTTCGGGTTCGAGAAGGGACACCGGGCGGTGTCGGAGGCGTGCGCCGAGCGGGTGCTGCTTCCGCGCGTCCGTGACGCTTCGCCGGAGACCGCGGTGCTCGCCGACGGCTTCAGCTGCCGCACCCAGCTGCACGAGCTCGACAGCGGCGGGCGGGACGGGGTGCACCTGGCGGAGCTGCTGGCGAGCGGCCTCGACCGGCCGCCGTCGGCTTCGCCACCGCGGCGCAGGCGGACGGCGGTGGTGGCCGCGCTCGGCGCGGGTGCCGCGGCCGCGGTGGGATTCGCGGTGCGCCGGAGCTTGCGGTGACGCGCGAAGTGGGCGCGGCCCCGGCTCCGGCAGCCGGGCCCACGCCGGGCAGCTCGACCGGGCCGGCTCCGTTTCCGCACCCGACAGCCTGCTTCCGATCGGAGGGCCCATGACCAGCGCAACCCCGCACCAGGTCGTCGTCGTCACCGGGGCGAGTGGCGGCATCGGCCGGGCCGTCGCCCGGGCCTTCGGGGCCCGGCACGCCCGGGTCGCCCTGCTTGCCCGCGGCGAAGCCGGGCTCGCGGCCGCCGCCGACGACGTCACCGCGGCCGGTGGGACCGCGCTCGCCGTCCCCACCGACGTCGCCGATTTCGGGCAGGTCGATGCCGCCGCCGAGCGGGCCGAAAAGGAGCTCGGGCCGATCGATGTGTGGGTGAACGTCGCCTTCACGTCCGTTTTCGCGCCGTTCGAGGAGATCGAGCCCGACGAGTTCCGGCGCGTCACCGAAGTCAGCTACCTCGGTTACGTCCACGGCACCACCGCCGCCCTGCGGCGGATGAAGCCGCGCGATCGGGGCACCATCGTGCAGGTCGGGTCGGCCCTCGCCTACCGCGGGATCCCGTTGCAGAGCGCCTACTGCGGCGCCAAGCACGCCATCCAGGGCTTCAACGAGGCCCTGCGCTGTGAGCTGCTGCACGACGGCAGCCACGTCCGCACGACGATGGTGCAGATGCCGGCTGTCAACACGCCGCAGTTCTCCTGGGTCCGCTCCAAGCTGCCGCGGCACGCGCAGCCCGTGCCGCCGATCTACCAGCCCGAAGTCGCCGCCCGCGCGGTGGTGCACGCCGCCGATCACCCGGGGCGGCGGGAGTACTGGGTCGGCGGCAGCACCGTCGGCACGCTCGTCGCGAACGCCGTCGCCCCCGGGATCCTCGACCGCTACCTCGCCCGCACCGGGTACCGGTCCCAGCAGACCGGCGACCCGAAGCCGGTGGACCAGCCGGAAAACCTGTGGGCGCCGGCCGACCGCGGACGCGACTTCGGCGCCCACGGCGAGTTCGACGGCAAGGCGGCCCCGCGCAGCCTCCAGCTGTGGGCGAGCCACCACCACGGCCTCGTCGCCGCCGGAGGCAGCGCGCTCGCCGCGGCGGCGCTGGCGCTGTGGCGCCGGGCCAGGTCCTAGCGCAAGCCGCCGTGACCGGAAGGTCGTTTTCGTCCGGTCCGGCGTCCGCTCGGAAGCCATCTTCACGCGGCCTTTTCCCGCTCTGGCCCCGGTTCGGCCGCCTGTCTGTCCACCGTGGAGACTCCCGCGAGGAGCGTTTACCGCTGCCACGATCGGGTATCCCGCGGCCGTGAATGCGCTTCGGCTCCGCGCGGCGAGCGCGCTCGTCGCGGTCGCGGCCCTGGTGGCGGGCTGCGGGGCGGATCCCCAGGCCGAGACCGTGCACGCCGGCCGGGAAATCCGGGGCCAGCTCGAACTCCTGCGGCTCGTGGTGACCGCCGACCGGGCCGCGGTCCCGCCGGTGCCCAGCCTGGCGGTCACCGTCCGCGACACCGCCGACGCACTCGGATCCGCGGGCCAGGACGCCGGCAAGCTGACCGACGACCGCGCCCGCGCCGCGCTGGCGTCGATCACCGACCGCGGGGTCGCGCTCGCCCACCGGCTCGACGACGGCCTCGGCGACGGCACCGACCGGGGCCTCGACGAGATCGACGCCGAACTGCAGGGCCTGATCGGCGAACTCGCCCGCTGGGGCGTGACGTCGTGAGCAAGAAGCTCCTCGCCGTCACCCTCGGCATCCTGACCGCGGTCGGCGGCTTCGTCGACATCGGCGACCTCGTCGAAAGCGGCGTCGTCGGCGCCCGCTACGGGATGGCGATGGTCTGGGTGACCGTGCTGGGCGTGCTCGGGATCTGCGTCTACGCCGACATGTCCGGGCGCGTCGTCGCCGTGTCCGGGCGCCCGGTGTTCGACCTGATCCGCGAGCGCCTCGGCCCGCGGATGGCGTTGCTCAACCTCGCCGGGTCGTTCCTCATCACGCTGCTGACCGTGTGCGCGGAGATCGGCGGCGTCGCGATCACCGTCGAGCTGGCCTCCGGGGTCGACCGGCTGGTGTGGGTGCTGCCGATCGGCGTGCTCGTCTGGCTGGTGATCTGGCGCGTCGGGTTCGAGCGGATGGAAACCGGTTTCGGCCTCGGCGGGCTCGCGATCGGCGTGTTCGCCGTCGCGATCTTCTTCCTGCACCCCGACTGGTCGTCGCTCGGCTCGCAGGTCGCCGGGCTGGCCCCGCCGCCGGACGAGGCGCTGCCGACCTACGCCTACCACGCGGTCGCGCTGTTCGCGTCCGCGATGACGCCGTACGAGGTGTTCTTCTTCTCCTCCGGCGGCGTCGAAGAAGGCTGGCAGGTCAAGGACCTGTCCGTGCAGCGCGCCAACGTCCTGCTCGGCTTCCCCCTCGGCGGCCTGCTCGCCATCGCCGTGATGGCGTGCGCGGCGACGGTGCTGTTCCCGGCCGGGGTCGACGTCAGCCAGGTCAGCCAGATCGTGCTGCCGGTGACGCTCGCGCTGGGGACCGCGGGGCTGGTGATCGTGCTGATCGGCATCTTCGCCGCCACCTTCGGCGCGGCGCTGGAGACCGGGCTGTCGTCGGGGTACATGCTGGCGCAGTACTTCGGCTGGGACTGGGGCAAGCGCCGCGCGCCGCGCAACGCCGCCCGGTTCCACCTGACCGTCGGCGCCGGCCTGCTGCTCGCGGTGCTGGTGGTGCAGACGGGCATCGACCCGGTGGGCCTGACCGAGATTTCGCTGATCTTCTCCGCGGTGGCGCTGCCGCTGACCTACCTGCCGGTGCTGATCGTGGCCAACGACCGCGAGTACCTCGGGAAGCACGCCAACCGCCGCTTCAGCAACATCGTCGGCGTCGGCACGCTGGTCATCATCGTCGTCGCGGCGGTGACGGCGATCCCCTTGATGATCTTCACCGGAGCAGGCCAATGAACCCGTGGACCGATCGCGGCTTCGTCGATCTGAGCGACTCGCTGCTCGACCGGCAGATCACCGGTGAGGACGGCACCGTCGTCGGCAAGGTCGACGACCTCGAGCTCCGCGCGGAGGGCGGGACGTACGTCGTCGACGCGCTGCTCGTCGGCCCGGAGGCGCTCGCCGACCGCATCGGCGGCCCGATCGGCAGGCTGCTGCACCACATCGGCCGCGGCTTCCGGGCGGGCGCGCCGCAGCGCATCCCGCTGAACGCGATCCGCCGCGTGGAGCCGACGATCGTGGTGACGACGGCGGTGGCGCAGGCGACGGACAGCCCGTCGGAGGACTGGCTGCGGCGGAAGATCGTCGGCCGGATCCCGGGAGCGGGCCGTGCGAGCCGGTGAGCTGCTCGGCCGCCGCGCCCGCGACGCGAACGGCCGGGACCTGGGCGCGATCCGCGAGATCCGCGCGGAGGCGGTCCCCCGCTCGGACGGGCTGCCGGAACTGGTGGTGCGCGGGGTGATCGTGGGCCGCACGCGGGTGCGGCTGTTCGGGTACCAGCGGCACGACCAGCGGGGGCCGAAGGCGCTGGTCGCGCTGATCCGCCGGCTGCACCGCCACAGCCGGTACGTGGAGTGGGCGGACCTGGACCTGTCCGGCCCGGAGGTCCGCGTGCGGCGGCCGTTCGCCGAGCTGGCCGGCCTCGACCGGCCCTGAGCGACCACGGCGGACCACCCGCGGAAGGGTCGGTTCGCGTACCTGGACGGACGACACGCGTACCTGGACGGTCGACTCGCGTACCTGGACGGACGACACGCGTGGCGGCGGCTCCACGGCCGGGTGACCGTGGAGTCGCGGCGGGAGGTGTCAGCTTTGGCTGGGGATTTCGGTGGCGCGTTCCCAGCCGGAGGGGAGGCGGCTGACGTTGAGGGCGTGGTCGAGGCCGCTGGCCGACAGCGCGCGGCGCACCACGCGGTTGTCGCCGGTGACGATGCGGAGGGTCGCGTTCTCGCGGACCGTGCGGGCCTGGATGCCGCCGAGGGCGGCCAGGCCGGCTCCGTCGAGGAAGTCGACCTCCGACAGGTCGAGGACCAGGACCGGGAACCGGCGGTGGGCCCACGTGTCCAGCGCCGAGCGGACCTGCGGGGCGCTGTCCGCGTCGAGGGCGCCGCGGATGCGGACCATCACCGCCCCGAAGTACGGGCGGATCACCTGGATGTCGAACGCACTGCGCTGTGCACGCGCCGGCGGCGCTACGGGGATCGCCGTCGCGGGGGGCTGGACGACTAACATTTTTCCACGCCTCATTCGCAGATGACGTGACGAGCGGGGCGTTTTCGACCGACCCGCTCGGTCGCTGGCAAGTTCGGGGGACGGCGGCTGGTACTTGCTGAACCGCACTTCGCAGCGTAGTCCTTGATCCGAACGGCGCAACCCCGCCAACGGCCGAACCCGGCACCTCCGCACGCGACCCGCACGCGCGTTTCTCAAACCACCCATCCGGGTGAACCGCGAAAAAACCTCTCAGCCGGCGTGGTTCGCGAAGACGTCCGACACCCCGCTCACCGCCACCGGCCGTGCGACGCCGAAGTAGGCGGTGAACGACGACGTTCCGGCGAGCCCGGAGTAGTCGCCGAGGAAGTAGCCGCCCGCGTCCGGCGCGGTGGTGAAGTCGAACGAGGCGGCCGTCAGCCGGGTCTGCCCGTTGACCGCCCAGTTCGCCGGGTTGCCGCAGTCGCTCGTGGCGGCGTGGCAGTGGGCGATGAAGCTGTCGGTGAGCCCGGGCTGCGCCGCGGTCGCGTGCTGCAGGTCGTAGTAGCTCAGGCCGATCGTGCCGTCGGCGGTGACGTGGATCTGCGGCACGAACGCGGGGGTGTCACCCGGCGACTGGTCGGCGCGGATCGTGGCACCCCACGTCAGTCCCCCGTCCGTGGACTGCGCGAAGGCGATCTTCGCCGCGCCGGACGCGCTGAACCGCGAGTCCTGCCACACCGCGTACACGTGCCCGTTGACCGGGTTGACGGCGAACTCGGGCAGCTCGTCGCTGGAGCGGACCGGGTGGCCGGCGATCGTCACCGACGCCACCTCCTGGGTGTCGATGCCGATCGCGCCGGACCACGTCGTCCCGCCGTCGGCGGACCGGATGACCGCCGCGGTCGAGGTCGACGAGCCGTGGCAGTGCTGCCCGCCGTGGGTGAACGGGCAGGCGCCGCCCCTGTTGGCGATCAGGTCGAAGCCGTCGATCAGCACCCCGCGGCCGGGGCCGGTGGCAGGCACGACGATCTGGTTGCCGATCGTCTGGTCGTTCTGCCCGGGGTCGAAGACGATCCGGCCGGTGCTCCAGGTCCGGCCCTGGTCGGTGGTGCGGGAGAAGTAGCTCGGCCCGCGGTAGGTGAACGCGTGGTTGTACGCGCTGGGGTTGGCGTGGCTCTGCGGGGAGACCAGCTGGTCCCACACCGCGTAGGCGCGGTCGGGCAGCAGCGGGTCCGCGGTCACCGACTCCTTGTCGTTGAGCACCTGCGTCGAGGTGTCCAGGCGCGCGGTGACCGGGGTTTCCCAGTGGTCGCCGCCGTCGAGGGAGCGGCTGACGAGGATCGCGCTGGCGCCGCCGAACGCCGGGCCGTCGGCGTTGAACGAGTCCGCGATCGAGTAGACGACCCGGCCGTCGGCGGAGAAGCCGACCCACGGGTCGGTGGTGCGCTGGAAGTACCCGGGCGAGCCGGCCGCCGCCCCGGCGCAGATGCTGAACCGCGGCTGCGCGGCGGCCGGCGTCCAGGAAACCCCGCCGTCGCGGGAGACGACGGTGGTGAGGCCGTTGGACCCGCCGTCGTTCCAGCGGTCCTGCTGGACCGAGCCGACGAGGTGGCGCGGGTCGGCCGGGTCGGCGGCGAGGTACGGCTCGACCTCGGACGCGGGGTAGTTGACGCTGCCGCGCGCCTCCTGCTGCGCGACGAGCGCGGCGCACGCCGCCTCGCCGCCCAGCGGGTGGTCGGGCACCCGGACCGGAACACCCGCGGCGAAGGTCGCGGCGACGGCGGTCCCGGCGGCGGTCAGCAGAGCGAACACCGCCGCGCCGGGCGGCAGGGTCCGGCGAGCGAACCGCCGGGAAATCGTCGGGTTCACGGGTAACCTCTTTCCGGCTTTCCAGGTCGCGGAAACACCACGGCCGTTTCGCGGGCAGTGGTGAGTCGCACCCTTCCAACCAGCCGTTACGCTTCCCGGCCGCCCCGGTGAAATATCCGTTTTTCCGCTGAAAAACTGGTCCGTCCACCTCGGGTCCGGTTAACGGCCGGACAAATTTCGGCCGCGGAAAATTGCTTCGCGCGAGGAGCCTCGGAGACGGCGCCCTTGACAGCGGCGGGCCCGCCCGCGCATCCTGGCCGATGTCAGGGTTCCTGATATAGACGTCGCTCAGTGAGGAGTCGGACGATGACCGCAGTGGAGGAGCGGCCGGGCACCCGGCCTCGCCCGGCCGTCGAGCCGGGCCGGCTGTTCGTCGGCGGCCGGTGGACGGAGACCGCGGACCGCTTCGACGCCGTGGACCCGGCCACCGGGCAGACCCTCACGACCCTCGCCCGCGCGACGCCCGCCGACGTCGGCACCGCGGTCGACGCGGCCCGGCAGGCGTTCGCGGGCTGGGCCGCGACGCCGGGGCGGGAACGGGCTCGCGTACTGCACCGGGCCGCGGACCTGGTGCGCTCCCGCGCGGACGAGCTCGCGACCCTCGAAAGCGCCGACGTCGGGAAGCCGATCTCGCTGTGCCGGGCCGTCGACGTCGAGACCGTCGCCGAACAGTACGAGTACTACTCGGCTCTCGCGCAGGGCGTGGACGGCGCCACGCGGCAGATCCCGATCCCTTCGCACGCCTACACGCGCCGCGAACCGCTCGGCGTGGTCGCCGCGATCACGCCGTTCAACTTCCCGCTGATCCTGTCGACGTCGAAGATCGCGCCCGCGCTGGCCGCCGGGAACACCGTGGTGCACAAACCGGCCGAGGACACCTCCCTCAGCGCGCTGCTGATGGCCGAGCTGCTCGCCGAGGCCGGCGTGCCGGACGGCGTGCTCAACGTGGTCACCGGCTTCGGCTCGGAGATCGGGGACGCCCTGCTGAGCCACCCCGGGGTCGACAAGATCGCGTTCACCGGCTCGACCGCGGTCGGCAGGCACGCGGCGGGCGTCGCCGGGCAGCACCTGAAGCCGGTCACCCTGGAGCTGGGCGGCAACGCGGCGCACCTCGTGTTCGAGGACGCCGACGTCGAGCAGGCCGTCGCCGCGGTGATCAAGGCGTTCGTCTTCAACACCGGCCAGTTCTGCATGGGCGGGCCCCGGCTGCTGGTCGCCGACGCGCTCTACGACACGATCCTCGGCGCGCTCGCCGAAGCCGTGCCGCACGTGCCGGTCGGCGACCCGTTCGACCCCGCGACGGTGGTCGGCCCGATGGCGGGCGAACGCCACCGGGCGAAGGTCGAGGAGTACGTCGAGCAGGCTCGCGCCGACGGCGGCCGGATCGTCACCGGCGGCGGCCGCCCGGACATCGAGGGCGGCTTCTACTTCCAGCCGACGGTGATCGCCGACCTGCCGGCGGACTCCCGCGTGATCCGGGAGGAGATCTTCGGTCCCGTGCTGACCGTCCAGCGCTTCGCGACCGAAGACGAAGCGATCGCGCTGGCCAACAGCACGCCCTACGGACTCGCGGCCGGGCTGCAGACGACGAACCTCGCCCGCGCGCACCGCGTCGCCGCGCGGCTGCAGGCCGGGATCGTCTGGGTCAACGACTGGGCGATGCTCGACCCGGCGATCCCCTTCGGCGGCGTCAAGGACTCCGGCTTCGGCCGCGAATACGGCCCCGAATCCCTCGACGCGTACACGCGCACCAAGTCCGTCGTCATCTCCCTCGCCTGAGCCCACCCAGGAGAAAGCCCATGTCCCCCACGAGAACCACCGCGGCCGTCGTGGAGTCCGCCGGCTCCGGCTTCACCCTCGGCGAAGTGGCCCTCGACACGCTCCGCCCGGACGAGGTGCGGGTCCGGATCGTCGCCACCGGTGTGTGCCACACCGACCTCGGCGTCGCCGCCGGTGCCCTGCCCTTCCCGCTGCCCGGCGTGCTCGGGCACGAGGGCGCCGGGATCGTCGAGGAGACCGGCGCCGCCGTCACCCGCGTCCGGCCCGGCGACCGGGTCCTGCTCAGCTACACCTCCTGCGGCGGCTGCGCGAACTGCCGCGACGGCCACCCCGCCTACTGCGAAACCTGGCTGCCCGCCAACCTGCTCGGCGGGCAGCGCCCGGACGGCACCACGCCGATCTCCCGCGACGGCACCCCGCTCGGCGGGCACTTCTTCGGCCAGTCCAGCTTCGCCGGGCACGCCGTCGCCGACGAACGCAGCGTCGTCAAGGTCGCCGCCGACGCGCCGCTGGACCTCCTCGCCCCGCTCGGCTGCGGCGTCATGACCGGCGCCGGCGCGGTCTGGAACGTCCTCGCCCCGCGGCCGGGCGCCACGCTGCTGGTCACCGGCGCCGGCGCGGTCGGGCTGTCGGCGGTGATGGCCGCCCGCCTGACGCCGTCGACCCGGATCATCGCCGTCGACCGCGTGCCCGGCCGGCTCGGCCTCGCCCGCGAACTCGGCGCCACCGACACGATCGACACCGGCGGCGAGGACCTCGCCGAGACGGTCGGCAAGCTGACCGGCGGCCGCGGCGTCGACGGCGTCGTCGAAACCACCGGCAACGCGGGTGTCCTGGCGGCGGCGATCGGCACCCTCGCCGCGCGCGGCACCGCGGTCGTCGTCGGCGCGCCCGCGTTCGGCACCGAGGTCGGGGTGGACGTCAACTTCCTGCTCCCCGGACGGCACGTCACCGGCCTCACCATGGGTGACGCCGACACCCAGGCGCTGGTGCCGACGCTGGCCGAACTGGTCGCCGCGGGCCGGTTCCCCCTCGAAAGGCTGGTCACGCACTACGAGTTCGGGCAGATTCAGCAGGCAGTGGACGACATGCTCGCGGGCACCGCGATCAAACCGGTGCTGCGGTGGTGAAGGAGGCTTCGGTGCACCTCCCCGACTTCGGCCTGGGCAGCTGGCCCGCACGGCGGGCGCGGATCAACCCCGGCCGCACGGCGCTGACCGAGGCCGGCCGGTCGCTCACCTACGCCGGGCTCGCCGACCGGGTGCAGCGGCTCGCCGGGGCGCTGACCCGGCTCGGTGTGCGGCCGGGCGACCGCGTGGCCTACCTCGGCGTCAACGCCATCACCGTGTTCGAGACGCTGTTCGCCACCGCCCGCTGCGGCGCGATCTTCGTCCCGCTGAACTACCGGCTCTCCCCCGCCGAGATCCGGTACATGCTCGACGACAGCGGCGCTTCAGTCCTGGTGCACAGCGCGGACACCGCCGACCTGGTGGCGGCGGCCGGTGGGCTGCCCGGCGGCGTCGTCCTCGCCACGGCCGGGACCTTCGAAGCCGAACTGGCCGAGGCCGGACCGGCTCCGGAAACCCCGGTGCGGCTGGAAGACCCGTGCCTGCTGCTCTACACCTCCGGCACCACCGGACGGCCGAAGGCGGCGGTCCTCACCCACGGCAACCTCACCTGGAACACCGTCAACCAGCTGGCCCACCTCGACGTCCTGGGCACCGACAAGGCGCTGTGCATCGCGCCGCTGTTCCACTGCGTCGGGCTGGGCCAGATCACGCTGCCGACGTTGTTCAAGGGCGGCAGCGTGGAACCGGTGGCCAGGTTCGAGCCGGGCACCATCCTCGCCCGGATCGGCGAAGCCGGGATCACCAGCTTCTCCGCGGTCCCCACGATGCTGGAGATGCTGTGCCGCCACGAGGACTGGCCCCGCACCGACCTGAGCTCGCTGACCTGCGTGCTCTACGGCGGGTCGCCGGTCGCCGAGCGCGTCGCCCGCGCGTGGCTCGACCGCGGCGTCAAGCTCCTGCAGGGCTACGGCATGACGGAGGCTTCCCCCGGCGTCTCGATGGCCACCCACGAGGGCACCCTGGACCACCCGGTCGCCGCCGGGGTGCCGCACTTCTTCACCGACGTGGCCGCGCTCGGCCCCGGGCTCACGCCGCAGCCGCTCGACGGGACACCGGCCGAGCTGCTGGTGCGCGGCCCGCACGTCTTCGGCGGCTACTGGAACCGGCCCGGGGAATCGGCCGCGAGCTTCGTCGAGGACGACTGGTTCCGCACCGGGGACGTCGTCCGCGTCGACGACGACGGCTGGGCGCACGTCGTCGACCGGGTCAAGGACATGATCATCTCCGGCGGGGAAAACGTGTACCCGGCGGAGATCGAAGCCGCCGCGGTCCGGCTCGACGAAGTCGACGCCTGTGCCGTGGTCGGCGTGCCCGACGAGCGCTGGGGCGAAGCCGGCGCCGCGTTCGTCGTCGTCCGGCCCGGTGCCGAGCTGGACGAACCGGCGTTCCGGGCCCACCTCGAGCAGCACCTGGCGCGCTACAAGATCCCGAAGCACGTGCAGTTCACCGACGCCCTGCCCCGCAACGCGACGGGCAAGATCCGCCGCGTCGAACTGCGCGCCCGCGCCGCCGAAACCTTCACGAACGGATCCGCATGACCAGCCCCCTCCTGCCCCCGACGCTGCGCCTGGAGCTGCGGGACGACGTCGCCGTCCTGCGGCTGGCGCGTCCCGAGAAGCGCAACGCGCTCGACGACGCGACCGTGCTCGGCCTCGAGTCGTTCTTCGGCAGCCCGCCGCCGGGGGTCAAGGCCGTCGTGCTCGACGCCGTCGGCGACCACTTCTCCGCCGGGCTGGACCTGGCCGAGCTCACCGAGCGGGACGCGTTCGAGGGCCTGGAGCACTCGATGATGTGGCACCGCGCGTTCGAGCGGCTCGAACGCGGGCGGGTGCCGGTGGTCGCCGTGCTCAAGGGCGCGGTCGTCGGCGGCGGCCTGGAACTGGCGGCCGCCGCGCACATCCGCGTCGCGGAGTCCTCGGCGTTCTACGCGCTGCCGGAGGGGCAGCGCGGGCTGTTCGTCGGCGGCGGCGCGTCGGTGCGGGTGCCGCGGCTGATCGGCGCGCACCGGATGGCCGACATGATGCTCACCGGCCGGGTGCTCGACGCGGACGAGGGCCACGCGGCCGGGTTGTCGCACTACCGCGCCGAAAACGGCCTGGAGCACGCGCTGGGCCTGGCCCGCAAGATCGCGGACAACTCGCCGATCACCAACTTCGCCGTGCTGCAGGCGCTGCCCCGCATCGCCGAGGCCAACCCGGCCGAGGGGTACCTGATGGAGGCGCTGATGGCCGCGGTCGCCGGCGGCAGCGCCGAGGCGAAGGAACGGATGCAGGCGTTCCTCGACAAGCGCGCGGGGAAGGTCGTCCCGTGATCCTCCGCCCGGTCGCGCCCGACGCGCGCCAGACCACCGAAATCGGCCGGTTCCTGCGCTGGCTGGAAAGCCGCGGGCGGTTCTTCGACGGCTACGCGGACCTGCACCGCTGGTCGGTGACCGACCTCGACGGCTTCTGGTCCTCGATCAAGGACTTCTTCGGCGTCCGCTTCGCCACCCCCGCCACCGCCGTGGTCCCCGACCGGGCCATGCCCGGCACGGAGTGGTTCCCCGGCGCGACCCTCAACTACGCCGAGCACGCCCTCGGCCACGGCCCGGACGACGCGGCCGCGGTCATCGCCTACTCCCAGACGCGGGAGCGCACCGAGCTGACCTGGGCGCAGCTGCGGGACCAGGTCGCGCGCGCCCGCGCGGGACTGGCCCGGCTCGGCGTCGGGCGCGGCGACCGCGTCGTGGCGTACCTGCCGAACATCCCCGAGACGGTGGTCGCCTACCTGGCGGTGGCGAGCCTCGGCGCGATCTGGGCGTCCTGCGCGCCCGAGTTCGGCGCCCGCTCGGTGGTCGACCGGTTCGGCCAGGTCGAGCCGCGGGTGCTGCTGACGGTGTCCGGCTACCGCTACGGCGCCAAGGACGTCGACCGCCGCGAGGAGGTCACCGCGATCCGGGCCGGCCTGCCCACCGTCGAGCACGTCGTGCACGTCCCCTACGGCGGCCACGACCTCCCCGGCACGCTCGCCTGGGCCGATCTGCTCACCGAGAGCACGCCCGGGTTCGAGCCGGTCGGGTTCGCGCACCCGCTGTGCGTGCTGTTCTCCTCCGGCACCACGGGCAAGCCGAAGGCGATCGTGCACGGCCACGGCGGCATCCTGCTGGAGCACCTCAAGAACCACGGCCTCAGCTGGGACCTGCGGCAGGGGGACCGGATCCTGTGGTTCTCCACCACCGCGTGGATGATGTGGAACGCGCTGGTCTCGGGCCTGCTCACCGGCGCGTCGATCGTGCTCGTCGACGGCAACCCGCTGCACCCGGACCTGGCGTGGCAGTGGCGCCTGGCCGCGGAAACGCGCGCGACGCTGCTGGGCGCGAGCCCGGGATTCCTGATGGCGTGCCGGAAAGCGGGCCTCGACCCGGCCGCCGAGTACGACCTGTCGGCGCTGCGGCAGCTCGGCGCGGCCGGCAGCCCGCTGCCCGCCGAGGGCTTCCACTGGGTGCACGAGAAGCTCCCGGGCGTCCTGCTCAACGTCGGCAGCGGCGGCACCGACGTGTGCAGCGGCATCGTCCAGGGCGGCCCGCTGCAGCCGGTCGTGGCGGGCGAGATCGCCGGCCCCTGCCTCGGCGTCGACGCGCAGGCGTTCGACGAGCGCGGTGCGCCGGTGGTCGGCGAGCTGGGCGAACTGGTGATCACCGCGCCGATGCCGTCGATGCCGGTCGGGTTCTGGGGCGACTCCGGTGAGCGTTACCGCGAGACGTACTTCTCGGCCTACCCCGGGATCTGGCGGCACGGCGACTGGGTCCGGTTCACCCCGGAGGGCAGCTGCGTCATCGCCGGCCGCTCGGACGCCACCCTCAACCGCGGCGGCGTCCGGCTGGGCACCGCCGAGTTCTACGCCGTCGTCGAGGAACTCCCGGAGATCGCCGACTCCCTCGTCGTGCACCTCGAAGACCCCGCGGGCGGCAACGGCGACCTCCGGCTGTTCGTCGCGCTGCGCAACGGCTTCTCGCTCGACGACGCCCTGCGCGGCCGGATCGCGTCGGCGTTGCGGACCGCGCTCTCGCCGCGGCACGTGCCGGACGCGATCACCGCCGTCCCGGCGATCCCCCGCAACCGCACCGGGAAGAAACTGGAGCTGCCGGTGAAGAGACTCCTGCTCGGCGCGCCCGTCGACGAAGTCGTCGGCCGGGACGTCCTGGCCGATCCCACCGCACTGGACCACTTCGGGGCGTCCGCATGAGCACCGTCGCGGTCGTCGGCACCGGCGTGATCGGCGCGAGCTGGGCCGCGCTCTTCCTGGAGCGGGGCTTCGACGTCGTCGCCACCGATCCGGCGCCCGGCGCCGAGGAGCGGTTGTGGGCTGCGCTCGACGGCGTGCCGGCGGATCGGCTGCGGTTCGCCGCCGACGCCGGCGAGGCGGCCGCGGCCGCGGATTTCGTCCAGGAGAACGGGCCGGAGCGCGAGGACGTCAAGCACGCGCTGTTCGCCGTCCTCGACGAAGCCGCGCGGCCGGACGTGATCCTGGCGAGCAGCTCGTCCGGGCTGCTGCCGAGCGTCATCGCCCGCGGCTGCCCGCGCCACCCCGAGCGGGTCGTCGTCGGGCACCCGTTCAACCCGCCGCACCTGATCCCGCTGGTCGAGGTCGTGCCGGGCCGCGACACCGCGCCCGAGGTCGTCGACCGGGCCATGGCGTTCTACACCTCGCTCGGGAAGCGGCCGATCCGGCTGGCCCGGGAGGTGCCCGGCCACGTCGCGAACCGGCTGCAGGCCGCGCTGTGGCAGGAGGCGTACTCCCTCGTCGAACGCGGGGTCGCGACGGTGGCCGACATCGACGCCGCCATCGCCAACGGCCCCGGCCTGCGCTGGGCCGTGCTCGGCCCGTTCGCCAACCAGCACCTCTCCGGCGGCGCGGGCGGGCTCGCGCACGTCCTGCGCCACCTCGGCCCGCCCACCGAAGCGTGGTGGCGCGACCTCGGCCGCGTCCACCTGACGCCGGAACTGGCCGAAACCCTGGTCGCCGGGGTCGACGCCGAACTGGCCGGCACCGGCCACGACCGGCTCGCCGCCGCCCGCGACGCCGTCCTCGCCCACCTGCTGGCCGCCAAGGCCGCGCAGCCCGACCTGCCCTGACCTGGAGCCCCTCGTGGACCTTTCCTCGCTGACCGCCATCGACGTGCACACCCACGTCGAACAGGACGGTCACGGCTGTTTCGCCCTCGACCAGGAACTACTGGACGCGTCCGAGAAGTACTTCCGCGCCGGCCAGGACCGCACGCCGACGGTGGCCGCGATCGCCGAGCACTACCGCGCGCGGAACATGGCCGCGGTCGTCTTCACCGTCGAGGCGCCGGCCGCGACCGGGCATCCGGCGCTGTCGAGCGAAGAGATCGCCGACGCGGCCGCCGAGCACGCCGACGTGCTCATCCCGTTCGGTTCGGTCGACCCGCACGCCGGCAAGGCCGCGGTGCTGCGCGCGCGGCGGCTGGTGGGCGAGCACGGCGTGCGCGGGTTCAAGTTCCACCCGAGCCTGCAGGCGTTCGAGCCCAACGACGTCCGGTACTACCCGCTCTACGAGGCGATCGCCGAGCTGGGCGTGCCCGCCCTGTTCCACACCGGGCAGACCGGCATCGGCGCCGGCCTGCCGGGCGGGCACGGCATCAAGCTGCGCTATTCGAACCCGATGCTGCTGGACGACGTCGCCGCCGACTTCCCGGAGCTGACGGTGATCCTGGCGCACCCGTCGGTGCCGTGGCAGGACGAGGCGATCTCGGTGGCGACGCACAAGGCGAACGTCTTCATCGACCTGTCCGGCTGGTCGCCGAAGTACTTCCCGCCGCAGCTGGTGCGCGCGGCCAACACGCTGCTGAAGCGGAAGGTGCTGTTCGGCTCCGACTTCCCGGTGATCACCCCGGACCGCTGGCTCGCCGACTTCGCCGAGCTGGAGATCAAGGACGAGGTGCGGCCGCTGATCCTGAAGGACAACGCGATCGGAGTACTCGGGCTGTCCTGACGCCCCGGCCACGTTTGTCCGCTACCTCCCGGGGCAACCGGGTCGCTGGCGAGACTCGCGATCGGAGGCGGCGTCGTGGCGGAGGGTGACGTGCACACCTACTTCGAAGACGGACTGTGGAAGAACCGGGTCGAAGGCGGCGTGCGGGCATCCAACACCTCCCTGCGCCGCATCGACGCCGTGCTGGCCGGGCGGCAGATCGCGCGCAAGCGCCGGGTCGGGCACGTCGTCCACACCGCGCAGGGCGAGGTCGAGACCGAGCGCGACTTCCGGCCGCGCCGTCGGGTCGACGGCTCTCTGTAACGAATCACCCGTTCGGACGATAGCCCGTTCGTGCCCGGGGACGCCCCGGCCCTCACGAACGGACTACCCATGCCTCGCCTCCGCCTGGCCGCGCTCCTCGCGGCCGGATCCCTCGCCCTCGTCTCCGGCTGCTCCGGCACCCCGAGCACGCCGGCGCCGGCCGCCGCCTCTTCGTCGTCCGCCGCGCCGTCCCCGAGCGCGCCGGCGGCCCCGGCCCTCGACGCCGCCAAGGTGGGCCCGGCTGTCGCCGACGCCGCCAAGCAGGCGTCGGCCGTGCACGTCAAGGGCACGATGGCCCAGGACGGCAGCAACGTGAACCTGGACCTGCAGCTCAACCCGGACAGCGCCGGCGGCACGGTGGTCAAGGACGGGCTGGAGATCCCGGTCCTGCGCATCGGCGACAAGTACTGGTTCAAGTTCACCGACTCGCTGGTGAAGCAGGCCGGCGTCCCGGCGGCGGCCGCCAAGCAGCTCACCGGCAAGTGGGTCGCGTCCACGGCCAAGGTCGGCGCGGGCATCGCCGACGCCTTCAAGGTGTTCCTGGACTACAAGTCGTTCACCCAGGGCACCCTCGGCGAACTGGAGAAGTCGACCTTCACCGGCGGCGAGCCCACCACGCTGGCCGGCGCGCCGGCGCTGAGCTTCACGAGCCCGGACGGCACCGCCACCGTGGCCGCCACCGAACCGCACTACCTGCTGCGCATGCAGGACCCGAAGAGCGGCGCGATGGAGTTCAGCGACTGGAACAAGCCGACCACCGTCTCCGAGCCGCCGGCCGCGGAGATCTACTCCGGCCCCGGTTCCTGATCACCGCGCCCCGGCACGGCCTGCCGTGCCGGGGCTCACCGGCGGGCCAGCACGGCCCACACGGTCTTGCCGCCGGAGCGCCGGCTGCAGCCCCAGGTCTTCGCCACCTTCGTGACCAGCCGCAGGCCCAGGCCCGCTCCCACCGGGTCGGGGCGTTCCCGCAGCACTGCGGCCCGCGGCCCGGTGTCCGACACCGCGACGGCCAGCATCCCCCGGCGCAGCTCGAGCCGCAGCCGGGGCTCGGAATCGGTGTGCCGCAGCGTGTTCTCGACGAACTCGGTCGCGACGAGCTGGGCGTCCTCGGCCAGTTCGGGCACCATCCACTCCGCGCAGACGTCCCGGACGAAGGCGCGCGCCAGTGCCGAAGCGCGCGCCGACCGGTCGAGCAGCCGGCCGGCCCGGCGGCGGGCCGGCCGGGTCAGCGCCGCTTCCGCGGTGCCGGCGTCGGCGTCGGCGTACACCGGCACGCGGCGGTCCACCGCACCGGCGGCGAGCACCGCCCGCTGGTCCGGCCGGCCGGTGACGAGGGCGAACGGGACCGCCGGCCAGTCCCCGATCCGCAGGGCGACCAGGCTGAACACCCGGGTCAGCGCGGGCTCGCGCAGCTCCAGGCGTTCGATGTCGACGAGCACCCCGTTCTCGGAATCCACCGCGAACTCCAGCAGCCGGTCCCGCAGCTGCGGGTACGTCGCCCGGTCGAGCACGCCGACCACGGCCACCTTCGCGAGCGCACCCTGCCGGGGCACCAGCCACACCGAGTTGTGCCGCGCGAGCACCGGCGACCACCTCCTCCGCGGATCAGCCGATCGGGTAACCCCTGCCGAACCCGTCAAACACGGCACTTCCCCGGCCCGAGCCGGACCACACCAGGTGTACTTCCCTCCCGGCCGGGGTACTCGTTCGTCCTCCCGCCACCCGCGCGGAGAACCGCACCGACCCGAGGAGCCGGCCATCGCCACCGCGGTCCTGTTCGACGTCGACGGCACGCTCGTCGACTCCAACTACCTCCACGTCCACGCCTGGCGCCGGGCGTTCCACGAGCTCGGCCGGAACGTCGACTCCTGGCGGGTGCACCGCGCGATCGGCAAGGGCTCCGGCAAGCTGCTGAGCACCCTGCTCGGCGACGAGGACGCCGGCCGCGTCGGCGACCGCGCGAAGGAGCTGCACAGCCGCTTCTACCTGGAGACCGCGGACCTGCTGCGCCCGTTCGACCGCGCCCAGGACCTGGTCCGCGAGCTGGCCGGGCGCGGCATCCGCGTGGTGCTGGCGACGTCGGCGGGGCCGGACGAGCTCGACGTGCTGCGCAAGGTCCTCGACGTCGACGACGTGGTCGCCGGGATCGTCTCCGGCGCCGACGTCGACGCGACGAAGCCCGACCCGGAGCCGGTGTTCGCCGCCCTCGACAAGGCCGGGACCTCGCCCGAGGAGACGATCTTCGTCGGCGACGCGGTCTGGGACGTCCACGCCGCCACGAAGGCCGGCGTCCGCACGGTCTCGGTGCTTTCCGGCGGCGTCGGCGCGGCCGAGCTCACCGACGCCGGCGCGGTTGCGACCTACGACGACGCCGCGGCCCTGCTGGCCGGGCTGCACGACAGCGTGCTGATCAGCTGACCTTGCGGGCCACCAGCCGCTCCACCAGGCCGAGCTTGAACCGGTCCCGCCGCTCCACCGGCAGCCCCAGCCCCTCCACCAGCTGCGACGGCCGCCGCCGGAAATGCTCGCCCGCCAGCGGCACGCTCCCCAGCTCGACCAGCCACTGCATGCCGCGCACCACCCGCGACGTCGAGGCGACGTGGTCGACCAGGATCAGCCGGCCGCCCGGGCGCAGCACCCGGACCATCTCCCGGACCGCCGCCGCGTGGCCGGGGATCGCGCAGAGGCCGAACGTGCACAGCACGGTGTCGAAGGAGGCGTCGGGGAACGGCAGCTCCTCGGCGTTGCCCTGACGGAGGGTCACCTCGCGGCCGAGCCCGCGGGCCCGGTCACGGGCGATGGCGAGCATCCCTTCGCTGAGGTCGAGGCCGGTGAGCGTCACCCCGTCCGGGTAGCAGGGCAGGTTCAGCCCGGTCCCGACCGCCACCTCCAGCACCTCGCCCGTGGCCTGCCCGCAGGCCCACTCGCGCGAGTCGCCGAAGAGGCGGCGGTCCCAGACGCCCATCTCCTCGTCGTAGGCCGGGGACTTGCGGTCCCAGTACCGACGCCACCGCTCCGCCTTCGTCATGCCCTCAGCGAAGCACGAACCGGCGGCTCAGCCGAACATGCCGGGCTCGTAGGCGCCGCCCTTCTGGTGCACGATCACCGCGAGCCGGTTGGCCGCGTTCATCTGCGCGACCAGCGCGACCAGGGCGGCGATCCGGTCGTCGTCGTAGTGCTTGCGGACCCGGGCCCACGTCTCGTCGGAGACGCCGGGGGCCGCGTCGGCGATCCGGGTGCCCTCCTCCGCCAGTGCGAGCGCCGCCTGCTCGGCTTCGGTGAACACCGTGGCTTCGCGCCAGGCCGCGACCAGGTGGATCCGCACGGCGGGCTCGCCGGCGGCCGCGAGCTCCTTGGTGTGGATGTCGACGCACCAGCCGCAGCCGTTGATCTGGCTGACGCGCAGCGACACCAGCTCCTGGGTGACCTTCTCCAGCGGCGACTGGATGACGGCCAGGCTGGCGGTGCCGAACCGCTTGGCGAACCGGGCGCCGATTTCGTTGTCGGTCAGGGTGAACCGGGATTCCATGGGGTGGTCCTCACTCGTGGTCGATCCGGACGGCCACGAGATGCCGGCGGCCCCCGCCGCGTGACAGGCCCGGCGGGTGACGACGATCACTGTCACACCGCGGCGGCGCCCGGCATCTGGTGGGCGGACCCGGAAACGAAGAGGAGCCCCCATGGCCGACCCCGCCACCGAAGCCTTCCTCGGCTGCCGCAACCTGCTGTTCACCGTCGCCTACCAGCTGCTCGGCTCGGCCGCCGACGCCGAAGACGTCCTGCAGGAGACGTGGCTGCGGTGGGTGGACGTGGACCTCGCCGCGGTGCGGGACCAGCGTGCCTACCTCGTCCGGATCACCACCCGCCAGGCGCTGATGCGGCTGCGAGCGCTCGGCAGGCGCAAGGAGTCCTACGTCGGGCCGTGGCTGCCCGAGCCGCTGCTGACCGCACCCGACGTCGCCGAGGACGTCGAGCTCGCCGACAGCGTGTCGATGGCGATGCTGCTGGTGCTGGAGACGCTCGGGCCGGCCGAGCGGGCGGTGTTCGTGCTGCGCGAGGTGTTCGCGCTGGACTACGGCGAGATCGCCGAAGCCGTCGGCAAGAGCCCGGCCGCGGTGCGCCAGATCGCGCACCGCGCCCGCTCCCACGTCGCCGCGCGCCGGCCGCGCGGGACCGTCTCGGCGGCCGCGACCCGGGACGCGCTCGAAGCGTTCCGGCGCGCCGTCGAGACGGGCGACCTGCGGGACCTGCTCGACGTCCTGGCGCCGGACGTCGTGTTCCTCGGCGACGGCGGCGGCGTCGTGCAGGCGACGCTGTCACCGGTCTCCGGAGCCGCCGACGTGGCCCGCCTGCTGGCCGCCGGCCTGGGCAACCTCGCCGGCGGCACCCTCGAAGCGGCCCAGGTCAACGGCTACCCGGCGCTGCTCCTGCGGCGCGACGGCGAGATCGACACCGTGGTGGCGGTCCGCGTCGACGACGGCCTCGTCACCGGCCTCTACGCCGTGCGCAACCCGGAAAAGCTGTCACGCCTGGCCGAAACCACCGCCCTCAGCCGCTGACTCACTCGGCGGTTGCGGCCGCGGCGAGGATCACCTCGGCGACGACGTCCGGCTGGGACACCGCGACCGCGTGCGAGGCGTCGATCCGGCGGACCGTCGACGACGCGCGCTCGGCCATGAACTCCTGCGCCGCGGCCGGGATGGCGTTGTCCTGGTTCGCGACCAGCGTCCACGACGGGAGCTTGGTCCACGCGGGGGTGCCCTCGAACGGCGCGGCCAGCGCCTGCTGCGCGACCGGCCGCTGGGTCACCGCCAGGACCGCCGCGGTGGCCGCGGGGACGTCGGCGGCGAAGACCTCGGCGAAGTCTTCCGGCTTGATCGACAGCTCGGGCTCGCCGTCGTGCACGAGGACGTTCGTGGTCTCCGGGCCGAGCTTGGCACCGGGGTAGCGGCCGGACAGCTCGAACACGCTCTCCCCCGCGTCGGGCTGGAAGGCGGCGATGTAGACCAGGGCACGGACGTTCGGCGTGTCGGTGGCCGCGCGGGTGATCAGGGCGCCGCCGTAGGAGTGGCCGGCCAGGACGACCGGGCCCTCGACGCCGTCGACGACGTCCTTCACGTAGGCCGCGTCGGACTCGACGCCGCGCAGCGGGTTCGCCACCGCCTTGACCGGATAGCCCTGCTCCTGCAGCTTCGCGACGACGCCGGTCCAGCTCGACGAGTCGGCGAAGGCGCCGTGGACCAGGACGATGGTGGGCTTGCTCATGGCTGGCTCCTTAGCGAGAACGATCGGTCTTTCTGTCGACTACTCTGGCCCGCCCGGACCGCCGTGGCAACGTGACGAACACCCTCTAGCAGAACGATCGGTCTTTCTCTATGCTGACGGGATGACGACTGCCGAGCCGCACCCGAAGGACCGGCTGCTCGCGACCGCCACCCGGCTCTTCTACGCCGAGGGCATCCACGCCGTCGGCGTGGAACGCCTGGTTTCCGAGGCGGCCGTGACCCGGGCGACCTTCTACCGCCACTACCCGACCAAGGACGACCTGGTCGCGGCCTACCTCGCCGAGACGAGCCGCCGGATCCGCGTGGCCGTCGACGCGGCGCGGGTGGGCAAGCCCCCGCGCGAAGGCCTGGTCGACGCCATGGCGGTGGTCGGCGACGCGACACGCGGCGAAGACTTCCGCGGCTGCCAGTTCCTCAACGCCGCCGCCGAATACCCCGACGCCGGGCACCAGGTGCGCCAGGTGATCGAGGACCACCGGCAGTGGTTCTTCGGCGTCCTCCGCGAGCAGGCCGCGGCACTCGGCCACCCCGAGCCCGACCACGCGGCGCGCGTGCTCGTCCTGCTGCGCGACGGCGCCCTCCACGGCGGCGAACTCGACGATCCCGAGAAGGTGCGCGCGACCCTCCGCCGCGCCGTCGACGACCTCCTGCCGGCCTGAAAAGGCGGGCCGAACACGCGTTCAAGCGGCGTTCACCTGCGAAAACCCAGCAAAGCTAGGCCGAACGAGTTACCTTGATCGCGCAAGGTGACGGAGGTCGACATGGCGGCAGACGAGGCATCGCGCGTTCCGGCCTGGCTGGAGCCGATGCTCGCCAAGGCCGACGGCGGACGGCTGCGCAGCGGCCCGGAGTGGGCCTACGAGTACAAGCTGGACGGCTACCGCGCGGCCATGCGGATCGCGCCGGACGGCACCACCGTGCTGACCAGCCGCAACAACATCGACTTCACCGCGGAGTTCGCCGACCTCGCCGGCGTGCTCGCCCCCGCACTGGACGGGCAAGCCGCCTACCTGGACGGCGAGGTCGTCGTCTACGGCGACGACGGCCGGATCGACTTCGAGCGGATGCAGGAGCGCCGCGGCCGCTGGGTGCGGCACCAGAGCGGGCCGAAGGGGCTCGAGTTCACCGACGTCCCGGTCCGGTTCCTGGCCTTCGACCTGCTCCGGCTGGGTGACCGCAGCCTGCTGGCCCTGCCCTACGACGAGCGCCGCCGGCTGCTGGCGGAACTGCCGATGCCCGATCCGTACCGCATTTCGGTGGTCCGCGCGGTCACCTTCGACGAACTGGCGGCCGACCGCCGCACGCCCGCGGACTTCCTCGCGCACGCCGGGGCCGCCGGGTACGAGGGCGTCGTCGCGAAACTGCGTTCGTCGGCCTACTTCCCGGGCCAGCGCCCGGATTCGTGGCTGAAGCACCCGCTGATCCGGACGCAGGAGGTGATCGTCTGCGGCTGGCGGCCGGGCCAGCGCAGCTTCACCGGCACCCTCGGCGGGCTGCTGCTCGGCGCCCACGACCCCGGCAGCGGCGACCTGGTCTACCTCGGCGACGTCGGCACCGGGTTCAGCCAGGCCGGCCGCGCCGACCTGATGAAGCAGCTGCAGGCCATCGAGCGGCGCACGCCGCCGTTCGCGACGCCGCCGCCGCGGGAGGACACCGGCCGCGCGCACTGGGTCGAGCCGCGGCTGGTGGGCGAGATCGTCTACCGCCAGTTCACCCGCGGCGGCCGCGTCCGCCACACCGCCTGGCGCGGCCTGCGCCAGGACAAGGACCCGGCGGAGGTGCTGGCCCCGCGCGCGGGGCCGGCCGAGCCCGCGCCGGCGCCGCCGCCTCCCGAGCCTTCGGGGCAGCGAATCACCGTCCAGGCGGGGAACCGGCGGCTCACCCTGTCCAATTTGGACAAGGTGCTGTACCCGGCGGCCGGGTTCACCAAGGGCGAGGTGATCAACTACTACTCGCGGGTCGCGGCGGTGCTGCTGCCGCACCTCGCGGGGAGGCCGGTGACGTTCATCCGCTACCCCAACGGCGTCGACGGCCAGAAGTGGTTCGAGAAGAACGTCCCGAAGGGCGCCCCGGACTGGCTGCGCACGGTCCGGCTGGCCGGCAGCGGCGGCACGATCGACTACCCGCTCCTCGACGACCTGCCGGGCCTGGTGTGGGCGGCGAACATGGCGGCGCTCGAGCTGCACGTACCCCAGTGGACGGTGGAGTCGGGCGCCCGCCGCCCCCCGGACCGCCTGGTGTTCGACCTCGACCCGGGCCCGGGCACGACGATCGTCGACTGCTGCCGGGTGGCCGAGCGCCTGCACGACGTGCTGGTGGCGGACGGGCTGCGGCCGTACGCGAAAACGTCGGGCTCGAAGGGGATGCAGCTGTACTGCGGCATCCGCACGGACGACCCGGCGGCACCGTCGGCGTACGCGAAGCGGCTCGCCCAGCGCCTGGCGCGCGAGACACCGGAGTCGGTGACGGCGGTGATGGCGAAGGCCCAGCGGACGGGCCGGGTGTTCATCGACTGGAGCCAGAACAACCCGGCGAAGACCACGGTGGCCCCGTATTCGTTGCGCGGCCGCGACCACCCGACGGCATCGACCCCGGTGACGTGGGAGGAGGTCCGCGCGTGCCGCCACGTGACCCACTTGACGTTCACGGCGGACGAGGTCCTCGACCGCATCGACGACCACGGCGACCTGCTGGCCGGGGTCACCGAGGTGGTGGCGCTGCCGGGCTGAGGGTCAGGGACGCCGGAAGAGCTTGGCGAGCCCGCGCAGGAACGGGCCGACCGGGGTTTTTGCTTGCGGGGCAAGGGTTTTCTGGGGTTGCGGCTCCGGTTGGTCGGCGGTCGGCCGAGGTTCGGGGCCGGACCGCGCCTGCGGGATCTCCGGCTCTTCATCCGGTCCGAGCGCATGCTTCGGCTGGGAACCACCCGCGGTCTGCGGCTGCGGGCTCGGCACTTCCGCGGGTTCTTGCGCCACCGCGGAAACCCGCTCATCGACACCGATCCCCGCGGCGCTCGTCGGCACCGCCGCTGAGTGCGGACCGCCCTGCGGCACAGGCATCTCCGTCGACCGCGGCCTCCGCCGCCGGATGCGGACCGCCCTGCGGCACAGGCATCTCCGTCACGACCCGCGGGCCCGGCGCATAGTGTTCCGCCTGACCTTGCGGTGCCGCAACCTCCTCCCGCACCGGCGGCCTTTCCTCCACCGGCCGCGGAGCCGGGATCTCCCCCGCCATCCTCCCCGCCCCGGGCACCGCTCCCTCCCGCCGTGGCTCCGCATGCTGCCGGGCCGCCAGCATGTCCGGGGTGATCGCCGGGGTCATCAGCGGTGTGTGGGCCGCGTCCGCGTTCGGGGTCGCCGGTTCGCGGGCCGCCGGGTAGCGGGCCAGGGGGTCGTCGTCGATCGCGCCGTTCGCTCGGTGGCCGCGGACCAGACCGCAGCACCCCAGCAGGCCGAGCAGGCCCGCCAAACCCCACCACACCGTCATCGCTCTCCTCCGTTCCCTCGCTCCCGGATATCCGGCCCCGCGCCGGCCAACCGGAGCGCTACCCGTATGAGTGACACGCTCAGCCCAGCTTCGGCACGTCGCCGGCCACCGAGATCGGCAGCTCGTACAGGCCCCGCGCGGTGCGGCCGCCGCCCAGCCAGCCGTGGAAGTAGATGTGGCCGTCCACCACGTCGGCGCCGCCCGGGGCGTCCACCTTGCCGCCGAGGAGGCCGGTCGACAGGACCGGGGCGTCGGCCTTCACGAACGGGCCCGCCAACGCCGGCGCCGACGCGTAACTCGTGTGGTAGCCCGTGCTCTGGAACGTGTCCGCGGAATAGAACAGCAGGTAGCGGGACGCCGTTTTCACCACCGAAGGCGCCTCTACGACGGCCTTCTCCGCCGTGAGGTCGGCCCGGAGCAGCTCGGTGCGCGGGCCGGTGAGCGTGCGGCCGTCGGCCTGCAGCCGCTGCGTCCAGATCGCCGCCGGCGGTCCGGTCGCCGCGCCGTCGCTCTTGTAGAGCAGGTGGCGGGAGCCGTCGGTGTCGACGAACGTCTGCGGGTCGATGTCGCCGTGGTCCTCGGGCGCGCACACCAGCGGCCGGTCGCCCGCCGGCGTGTACGGGCCCGCCGCCTTCGCCGCCGTCGCGGCGCCGAGGCACATCTCGCCGCCGGTCTGCTGCGCGGCCGCGAAGTACAGCACGAACGTGCCGTCCGCCAGCTGCGTGACATCCGGTGCCCAGAACCCACCGTCCGGCTTCGCCCACACCGGTACCGCCCCGAGCGCGTCCCCGGCGACCCGCCACGGCCCTTCCGGTGCCGGCGCCGTCGCGAAGGGGATCCGCGTCGCGCCGGTGCCCGTCGAGAACGCGAAGTAGCCCCAGGCGGTCTTGAGGACGTCCGGATCGGGGAAGTCCTGGTTGATCAGCAGCCGCGGCGCGCTGATCGCCGCGGCTTCCGGGGCCACCGCGAACGCGGCGGTGACGGCCAGGACCAGGGCGAGCGGGAAACCCTTGAGACGCATACGCGATTCTCTTGACACCCCAACGCTTCCGGCAACGGCAGGCGGCCGCCGTCACCGGGAAGCGTGGACTTGCCCGCGCGCCCGGATCGGGTGGATTCGCGCGGGCCGGGCGGGGGTAGCCGCCGTCGCATGCACGCAACGAGCGGACGCGGGGCGTACCGCGCCGGGCACCCGATCGGCGAGGCCGAGGGAGCGGCCGCCCAGCAGGCGGAACCCCTTGGCGCACCCGGGAAACCGCTCGACCGCCGGTCGCCGTTCTTCACCGGCATGCTCGCGGCGGCCGGGGTGGTCGTCACCGTCGCCGTCGTCGAGGTCGTGCTCGCCGCCTCCGACGCGCTGCTGCTGATCGGTGTCGCGTTCTTCCTCGCGGTCGGCCTCGAGCCGGTGACGGCCCGGCTCGCGCGCCGGATGCCGCGCGCGCTCGCCACCGCCGTCGTCGTCGTGACCGGGGTGGCCGTGCTCGGCGGGGCGCTCGCCGCGGCCGCCGTGCCGCTGGCCGACCAGGCGACGCAGCTGCAGGACGGCGTTCCGCGCTACCTGGCCCTGCTGCGCGACCACACCACCCTGCTCGGCCAGGCCAACGAAACCTTCGGGCTCGAAGCCGCCGTCCGGTCGGTCCGCCCGTCGGACGTGGCGAGGTCGCTGGCCGGGCTGCTCGCCGACGCGGCGATCGTCGTCGTGCTCGCCACGTACTTCGTCGCCGACTTCCCGCGGATCCGCACGGCGCTGTACCGGCTGGCCCCGCGGTCCCGGCGGCCGCGGGTGATCCTGATCGGCGACGCGGTCTTCCGGAAGGTGGGCGCGTACCTCGTCGGCAACGTCGTGGTGTCGCTGGTCGCCGGAGCGTTGACGTTCGCCTGGCTCCAGGTGTTCGGCGTGCCCTACTCGCTCGTGCTGGCCGTGCTCGTCGCCGTGCTCGACCTCGTCCCCGTCGCGGGTTCGGTGGCGGCCGGGGCCGGCACCAGCCTCGTCGCGTTCACGGTGTCGGTGCCGGCCGGGCTCGCGACGGTGGGCTTCTTCGTCGCCTACCGGCTGCTGGAGGACTACGTGCTGCTGCCGAAGGTCGTCGGCCGCGCCGTCCGGATCCCCGCGCTGGTCACCGTGGTCGCGGTGCTCCTCGGGTTCGCCCTGCTCGGCGTGGTCGGCGCGTTCGTCGCGGTCCCGGTCGCGGCCGCGGTGCTGCTCGTCGTGCGCGAAGTGGCCGTGCACCGGCTCGACCGGACGTGAAAAACCGCCGCGCGGGAATCCCGCACGGCGGTCCGGACCGCGATCGGTCAGTTGCCCTGGGCGGTCCCGCCGTCGGCGATCTCACCGGCGGCGCAGTTGTACGGGGACTCGCCCTCGGCCGCGTGCTCGCCCGGGGAGAGCACCGGCACGCCGATGCCGTTGGCGACGTCGTGCAGCGGCACCTGCACGCCGAGCACGTTGATGTCGTTGTCGCAGACCCCGCCGACGAGGTTCAGGTTGTGCACCGCGTCGAGGTTCTGCACGTTGCCGATCAGGCCGAACTGGTCGGTGGAGTCGACCGGGTGGCCCGCGACGCTGACGGTGGTCGCGGACGCGGATCCGCCGAGCACCGCCATCCCGGCGGCGAGGGCGGTGGCGACGAAGCCGAACTGCTTGATCACGGGAGAGAACTCCTTATGGAAACCCGCCGGACCGTCCGGCAGGGGATCGGGGGAAGGGAACCGGGCCCGGCTTCGGTTCGCCGGGCCCGGTGAAGTCGGTTAGGGTGCGGGCACGCCGGGTGGGACCGGCACACTTCTCCAGCGTCGCGGCCGGTCCCACCCGGGCCGGCGTCGTCCGGCGTCGCGGCGTGCCCGGGACGCGGAACCGGAGTGTGCAGCTCGCTCCGAGTTCCGGGCACGCGGCGCGGCGGCGGCGCAACCCGCCGGCTCCGTGCCGGAGCCGGCATCCGCACACACAGCGGGCGGCTCCGGCACGGAGATTTTTCAGTGACCCTGGTCGGTGCCGCCGTCGGCGAGGCCGCCCGAAGCGCAGTTGTACGGGGACTCGCCCTCGGCCGCGTGCGCGCCCGGCGACAGGATCGGCACGCCGATGCCGTTGGCGACGTCGTGCAGCGGCACCTGGACGCCGAGCACGTTGATGTCGTTGCCGCACACGCCGAGCGTGCCGTTGACGTTGTGGAGCACGTCGGTGTTGTTCAGGTTGACCAGGCCGACCTGACCGATCTGGTCGTAGTCGCCGTAGTGGTGACCGTGGTGGTGGTGCTCGTGCCCCTCCGGGGTGCCGGCCGCGGCGACCCCGCCGGCCAGGAACGCGCCGGCCGCCGCGGTGACCGCGACGAAGCCCATCTTCTTCAGCATGGATTGCTCCTCGGTGAACGATTTCGGAGAATCAGGACGGCGGTAAAAGTGTGTTGTCCGTCCTGCGTGGTGGAAACGTACTGAGGCCCGCGCGCCGTTTCCACTCCGTGCCACCATCGTGTGGGTACCGCGAGCCTCTGACCGCGCAAAGGGTGGTCCGATCGGGTTAACCGGGTTTTCCGGCCGGCCAACGCCTTCCCACCATCGTCCGCCGGAATCGCTTGCGGGGCAAGGGAGAACGCGGGCACGCGAAAGAGCCCTGCGTCACCACGGTGGTGGCGGCGCAGAGCTCCTCGGGAGGGCGTGCTATTCGGGCCAGGCCTCGGCTTCGGCGGTGAGCGCGGTGGTCACGTCGATCTCGCCCGACCGCACCCGCCACGCGAGCGAGTCCGGCCGCGGCTGCAGCAGGTGCCAGCCGACGACGGCTTCGTCGCCGTAGCAGGGGTTTTCCTCGTCACCGATACCCAGCGCGGCGAAGTACTGGCGCGCGGGCCAGGTTTCGGGGACCCAGGCACGGGCCCAGCGCACGACGATCCTGGCGAGGTCGTTGCGGCCGTCCGCCGGGTGGATCAGGCGGTCGCCGGTGGTGCAGATGAGGCGTGGTGTGAAGGTCGCGCCGAGCGGCGCGACGACGAGATCAGTGTTCATTACTCCCCCGGTCCACGGCAGTGGACGGAATGGCCCGGCTCGGATGCACTGCTGCGCTTGAGAAGGGGAAGGACGGCCGGTGGCGGACGTACACGCACAACGCGTCCCTGCCCGGCTCGGTCTTGAACCGGGAACCATCTTACAAACGCGGGGAAAGCGGCCGGAACCGGGTCCCGGCGGCTTCGCTCGTTCCCGTGACAGCGGGAATGAACGGAGGCGGCGGGGGTACGCCGCCGGGGAAGGAACCTCGGCACGGAAGGAAGAACCGAGATGACGCACACGGCACGGAAACTGCTCTGCGGAGCCGTCACGGCCGCGGCCATCGCCCTGACCGGCGCGTTGCCGGCATCGGCGGCCCCGGAGTTCGCGGCCCCGGCATGGCACGCGCAGACCGACGACGGCAACGCGCACGACACGGCAAAGGACGACAACGACGACAACGGGTTGTGGGGTTTGCTGGGCTTGGTCGGCCTGCTGGGCCTGGCGGGCCTGGTCAGGCGAGGCCCCAAACCGGGAGCGATGGCGGGATACCCGGCGGCAGCAGCGGAGCCGCCGGCCAACACGTACCCGCCCGCCGGCCCGCGACGGAACCCGCCGGGCGCCTGAGGGATACCCCGCGGCCGGCAGGTGCCCGGCTCGCGGCGGGGGTCGCCGGGCGCCCGGGCGTCAGTGGCGCTTCGCGCCCGGCAGCCACCGGCTTGGCGGAACCCGCTGGGTGGCTGGGTTACGGGGGTAGAGCGGGGCCGCCACCCATACGGCCCAGTGCGGAACCCGCCACACACCCGGCATCCACCCGGCTCGCAACAGAACCCGCCAAGCGCCCGAGCACCAGCAGCCACCCACGGCGGCCCGCCATACGGCCCAATGCAGAACCCGCCACGCACCCGAGCACCAGCAGCAACCGACGGCCAGCGGAAGCCCGCTCCGCGGCGGAAGCCACCAGGCATCTGAGCACCGCCAGCAACCCACGGCCGCCACCCACTCGGCCCATTGCGCAACCCACCAAGCACCCGAGCGCCACCAGCACTCCGCACCCGGCATCCACTCGCCCCGTGGCGGAGCCCGCCGATCGGCTGGGCGTCACCGGTACCCCGCGCCCGGTCTCCGCCGGGTGGCCGAGTACCCCTGGTGCCCCGCACCGCGGATCCCCCTTCTCTCTTCTCTTCGCGCAGAACGTCCCGGCGCCGACGGCGTCGGGACGTTCTGCGTTTCCTGCTTCTCCGATTGGCGCCCAGTTGTCAGGTCTCGGCACCGAGGCGGCCGCGTGGACGACCGGAAAACCGGCCCGCGACCGCCACCCAGATTAGCGAGTGACTCGGCGTGCCAGAAGTGTTTTTTCGTCGTACCCTTCTTAAGGGTGTCTTTTCGTGCGCACGGCAAACGCGCCTGATTACCCATTCTTTCTTTCCCTAAACCTCACGAACGGGTGAAACCGCGTTGTCACCCGGATCCGGCGCCAGTCGCACCCGAGGTGAAGAAAATCGGGCCGATTCAGCCGAATATCGTAACCTGCCGACACGCACGAGTGATGGTATTACAGACCGTAGTTAAAGCGCAAAACGGCTTCCGACGTGCTTCACGCGAACTTGATGTTTGTTCCGGTGCCGTCGCGGGGCCGTACACCGTGCGAAATCGGTCGTTGCCGCCGGCCCCCGGACATCCGCTCGCGCTATCGCGGATCGGCGCTCACGATGATCGCAGTCGGCAACGCACAATCCGGAGGAGTACGACATGAAAAGTGCACTGACCCGAGCGCTCACGGTGTTCGTCACCGCCGCCGCGGTGACGCTGGCGGGGGTGGGTGTGGCGACCGCGGGCGGGCCCGGCGGAACCGGATCGTCGAGCACCACCAGCGCAGCGGCCGAGGTCCAGGGCCTGCGCGACCAGCTGGCGGCGCGGGCGGACCGCGGGGACGTGCCCGGCACGCAGGCCACCCTCTCCCGGCTGGACCCGCTGCTCTCCGATCTGGCTCAGGGCAACCGGTACACCATCCAGGCCGCGGCCAAGGACAGCGCCGCCACCGCGCAGCAGGAAACCGCGAAGGCGCGCAAGGGCGTCGACGACCTCGCCGCCCAGCTGCACTCCCGGCAGTCGCTGCCGCCGGTGTCGGCCCTGCTCAACGCGCTGCTGCAGCGCGTGCTGATCAGCCTTTCCGCGCTGGTGAACGACCTTCTCGGCGGGCTGCCCGTCCCGGTCGGCTGAGCCGGCCGGACCCCCGGACGGACAAGCCGGCGACGGCCCGGCGCGGTTCCCCTCCCGCGCCGGGCTTTCGTCGCCCGTGGCCGACGAAACCCTGCGGAACAAGAAGAAGCCCGGTGCGGCGGACCGCACCGGGCTTTGGTCTGCCGGGGATCATTCGTAGACGACGTAGGCGGGGGCCGGGTTCAGCGCCATGACGTCCGCCGGGCTCATCAGGGCCGCGCCGCGGCGGGTGTCCTCCTCGAAGAACAGCTTGAACCCCGGCCGGACGTGGCCGGGCATCGTCGTCATCAGCGTCTTCCACGTCGCCTTCTTGGCGGTGGCCGACCCGATGCCGTCGACGACCTTGACCACTGACACCCCGTGGTGGGCGTGCAGCAGCTGCTCGTCGCGCACCACGGACGCCGCGACCTGGTGGTAGACCATCACCTTGGCGGGCAGGCGGTGCGCGTCCGCCAGGGCCCCGAGGTAGCGGGCGACGTCGTCGAGTTCGGCGCCGGTCGTGCGGCCGAACTTCTTCCCCGGTACCACGCCCGGCTCCACGGCCCACTCGGGATCGAGCGCGACCCCGACGTCGGGCTCGGTCAGCCAGCGCTCGTAGGCCTTGACCTCGGGCAGGAAGTCGGCGCGGCCGGGCTGGATGTTCAGCAGCAGCAGGCCTTTCAGCGCCCGCGCGGCGTCGAGGTAGTCGCGCACCGTCCCTTCGTCGCAGCGGCTGCGGTACATGCCGTCCGCGCCGGGCGAGCGGTGCACGGTGGTCGCGATCAGCTCGACGACCGGGGTGATCGGGCGGCCCGCCGGGAACGCCTCGATCTGCCGGCGCAGGCCGCGGCTCGCCTCCGCGAGGTCGCCGGTCATGCGGCCGAGGGCTTTGGCGCCCGGCGCTCCGCAGTAGCCGACGAGCAGGCTCGTTTCGAGCGGGTTCGGGGGCGGTGGCGGCGGTGGAGCCGCGGCGGCCGCGGCCGCGGGTGCCGGCACCGCGAGCGGCTGCCCCCGCTGCAGCGCGCCGCACGCGCTCGTGGCCAAGCCCGCGAGTGCGGCGGTGAGGACCAGACGTCGATCGAAGGTTCGTTCGGCGGCAACCGCCTTTTTCGGGACCATCGCGGGGAAATACCCGATCGCGATCTTGACCAAACCCGTTTCGCGCCGATCACCGCATCGTGCTCGCGCCGGTTCCGCGCTCGGCGTCCCGGCCTGCGGAAACGCGGTTTTCCGGGCGGGGCACGGCAATTCCGCGCTCACCCGACCCGGTGGCCCGGCCCGCACCCGCTCCGGGCCGGCAGCACACTTCCCGCATGCGTTGCCTTTTCCGGTTCGGTACCGGGTTCACCGCGCTCCTCGCCGTGGCGGCCTGTGGCGGCCCGGCGCCGGCCCCGGCGCCCGCTCCGTCGCGGCCGGCGCCGTCCGCGGCCCCGGTCCGGGTCACGCCCGCCGTGGCCCGGCAGGTCGGCGCCGACGAGCTCGGCCGCGTGCCGGTCCTGATGTACCACCGCCTCGCCGCGCAGCCGCGTTCGGTGTACGACCGCACGCCCGCCGACTTCACCGCGGAGCTCGAGCGGCTCGCCGCCGAGAACTACGTGCCGATCACGGCCGCCGACCTGGCCGCCCGCCGGCTCGACCTGCCGGCCGGCGCGCACCCGGTGGTCCTGACCTTCGACGACGGCGACCCGAGCACGTTCAGCCTGACCCCGCAGGGCCAGCCGGCCCCGGGCACGGCGATCCGCATCCTGCTGGACGTCGCGGCGGCGCACCCGCGGTTCCGCCCGGTGGCGAGCCTGTACGTCAACGAGCACCCGTTCGCCGACCCGGGCGACGGCCGGACGCTGCGGTGGCTGGCCGAGCACGGGTTCGAGATCGGCAACCACACGCGCCGGCACACGAACCTCCACAAGGCGACGGAGAGCGAGGCGACCACGGCCATCACGGAGGGAGATGCGCTGATCCGCCAGGCGATCCCGGGCTACCAGCCGGCCACGCTGGCGTTGCCGTTCGGGATGCACCCGCGCCGCGAAGAGCTGGCGCAGCGCGGGCCCGGCTACGCGTACGCCGGGGTGCTGCTGGTGGGTGCCGGGCCGGCGCCGTCACCGTGTGCTTCGTCGTTCGACGCCGGCGCGATCCCGCGGATCCGTTCGCAGTCCGAAGGCCGCGAAGCGGAGTACGGCTCGACGCACTGGCTCGACGAGCTGGCGGCCCCGAGCGGCCACCGGTACACGTCGGACGGAGACCCGTCGACGGTGTCCTACCCCCGGTCCGAGGGCGCGCCGGCGCCGGCGTGTGCGAGCGTGGCCCTTGCCTACTGACCCGACCCCGGCGGCCCGCGTGGACTGGCTGCCCCAGCCCCGCCGCCGCAGCCAGGCCGCCCGCGCGACGGCGGCACCCCGGTCGCCGCGGATCCCGCGGATTCCGGCGCAGAAGCAGCCGACGCCCGCGGGTGATCCGGTTGCGGCGGGGTTGACTTCGGCTGCGGTGGCCGAAACGCCGGTAGCGCAGACGATTCTCGCGGCACCCGCATCCACCGCACCAGCCGATGCCGACGCTCCGGCGATTCTCGCAACCCCCGCCTCCATCACCCCCGCCGAACCGGCGCCGGAGTCAGCTACCGCGGCCGCCCCGGCTTGGCCCGGCCCGGCGGATCTGGCCGCGGCACCTCCCACTCCGGCATCCGCGCGCGCCCCGCGGATCTCCGCCGAAGTCGCCGCACCGGCACCACCATCGGCCAGCCCGGCCGCCCCGGAAGCACCGGCTCCCGCCGAACCCGAGGCACCAGAACCGGAATCCACCCACGTCCCAAGGAAGAGCCTGCTCATCGCACCCGCCATCTCCGTCGGCCCGCCCGCTCCGCGCGTCCCGCGGCCCGCCGCCCCCTCCCCCCTCGTCATCCCCGCTTCCGCTCCGCCGCCCGCGCCGGCGCCGTCCGCCTGGTGGCCGCCCGCCGTGCTCGTGTTCGCCGTTGCCCTCGCTCTCGCCCTGCTCCTCACGCCGCGGGCTGCCGAACCGCGGCGGGTCTCCGGGGTCGCCTCCGCGCAGGCCGTCACCCCGGTTCCCGCCGCGCACCCCGCTCCTCCGCCCGAACCGGCCGCCCTGCCCGACGGGGTTCCCGTCACCGAGTCCGGCGCCGGTACCTGGCACGTCATTCCCGGGCCGGGCCGCGACATCGGGACCGGGGACCGGGTCCTCACCTACACCGTCGAAGTCGAGGACGGTGTCGACGTTCCTTCCTTCGCCGACGACGTCGACGCCATCCTCGCCGATCCCCGTGGCTGGACCGGGCTCGGCGAAGTCACCTTCCGGCGGCTCGCCGATCCCGGTGCCGAGCCCGCCGTCCGGATCAGCCTCACCAGTCCCGGCACCGCCCGGCGTCCCGACCTCTGCGGCTTCACCATCCCCTTCGACTCCTCGTGCCGGCTCACCCGCGACCACCGGATCGTCCTCAACCTCGCCCGGTGGCTCCGCGGCGCCCACTCCTACGACGGCGACCTCGCCGGCTACCGCGCCTACGCCGTCAACCACGAGATGGGCCACGCCCTCGGCCTCGGCCACGTCGGCTGCCCCGCCCCCGGTGCGCCGGCGCCGGTGATGATGCAGCAGACCTTCGGGCTCTCCAACACCTACCTCGCGAACCTCAACCGCGCCGAACCCGGGGCCGCCGCGAACGTCCGGCCCGACGGTGCCGTCTGCCGGGCCAACCCCTGGGTCACCGACCCGCACTGACCCCACTGGTTTGGACCGCTCGCCGGGTGGGTAACCGCCGCCCCTCTGGGAGGGGTGCGCGATGGTGCGGAAACTTCTGGCCGGTGCGGGCGTGGTCGTGCTGCTCGCCGGGTGCGGCGGGGTCGGCAGCGGCGGTGACACCGGCGGGGCGGCCACCCTGACGACGATGGGGTTCGGGCTCGGCGACGAGATCGCCACCACCCGGGCCGACCTGGCGGGCAAAGCGATCGCGCCGGCCACGGTGAAGGTCGGCGGCGGCGCCTTCGACGCCCAGCAGTTCCTCGCCGCCGTCGCCTCGCACACCCCGCCGGACCTCGTCTACCTCGACCGGCAGCTGCTCGGCACCTACGCCGCCCGCGGCACCCTCGAACCCCTCACCGGCTGCATCGCGAACCAGCACATCGACGTCGGCCAGTACCGGCCCGCCGCCCTGCGGGAAACCACCCTCGACGGCACGGTCTACGGAATTCCGGAGTTCTACGACAACCGGGTCCTGCTGGTGAACGACGACGCCGTCGCGGCGGCCGGGCTCACACCGCAGGACCTCGCCCCCGCCGACCGGGCGAAGCTGTCCGCGGCCGCGCAGAAGCTGACCACCCGCACGAACGGCACCCTGTCGCGGATCGGCTTCGACCCGAAGATCCCGGAGTTCCTCCCGCTGTGGGCCAGGGCCAACGGTGTCCGGATGCTCAGCGACGACGGCCGCACCGCCCACCTCGACGACCCCCGGCTGGCCGACGCCCTGACGTACGCCAAGTCCCTGATCGACGCCCAGGGCGGCTGGGGTGCGGTGAAGGCGTTCCGCGACTCGTTCGACTTCTTCGGTGAGAAGAACCCGTTCCGGCAGGGACAGCTCGCGGCCACCCTGATGGACGACTGGTACCTCAACGTCCTCGCCGACTACTCGCCCGACGTGCGGGTGTCCGCGGCGCCGTTCACCGACGGCGCCGGCGCCCCGATCGACTGGGTCACCGGCAGCGCGTGGGTGATCCCCGCCGGCAGCACCCACAAGGACCAGGCCTGCGCCTGGATCAAGACGATGACCGACGCACCGACGTGGGTCGCCGCCGCGAAGGCCCGCGCCGGGAAACGCCAGGCCACCGGCAAGGCGTTCACCGGCGTCTACACCGGAAACCGCGTCGCGGACCAGGAAATCTTCGGCAGTCTCGGGCAGCTGCGGGACCGGCCGGCGTTCGACGCCGCCGTCCGGACGGTCCTCAAGGCCCAGGACAGCGCCTTCACCATGCCCGCGTCCCCGGCCGGATCGGAGTTCAAGACGGCGTGGCAGAACGCCGTCAACCGGGTCCTGTCCGGCGAACAGCAGCCCGCCGAGGCGCTGCGGCAGGCCCAGCAGGAGGCCCAGCGGGCGCTCGACGCCGCGGTGGCCCGCCGGTGAGGCGGCGCACGCGGGAAACCTGGGCCGCGTATGCGTTCCTGTCGCCGTGGATGATCGGGTTCGTGATCTTCATGGCGGTCCCGATGGTCGCCAGCCTGGTGCTCTCCTTCACCGACTACGACGCGCTGCGCCCGCCCGGCGCCGTCGGCTGGGCCAACTACCGGCACCTCGTCGAAGACCCGGCCGTGCGCACGAGCCTGGTCAACACGCTCGTCTACACCGTCCTGTCGGTGCCCGCCACGATGGCCGTCTCGCTGGCGCTGGCGGCGCTGCTCACGCGCGCGGGCCGCCGGTCGGCCGGGTTCTTCCGCACGGTGTTCTACCTGCCCGAGATCACCCCGAAGGTCGCCGTCGGCGTGCTGTTCCTGATCCTGTTCAACGGCCAGGCCGGGCTGGTCAACGCCGCGCTGGGGCTGGTCGGGATCGACGGGCCGCAGTGGAGCACCGACGGGCCGTGGGTGAAGCCGGGGCTGGTGCTCATGCACCTGTGGTCGGTGGGCAGCACGGTGGTGATCTACCTGGCCGCGCTGCGCGGCGTGCCGCGGGAGCTGTACGAGGCCGCCGAGCTCGACGGCGCGTCGGCGTGGCAGCGGTTCCGGCGGATCACCGTGCCGATGATCAGCGGGGCCCTGTTCTTCACCCTGATCGTCCAGACGATCGCGGCGCTGCAGTCGTTCGACGAGGCCTACACCGCGTTCTACGGCTCCGCGGCGGCGGCGACCTACAGCAACGACGCCGCCCTGTTCTACCTGATCTACCTCTTCCAGCAGGCGTTCGAGTTCCTGCACCTCGGCTACGCCTCGGCGATGGCGTGGCTGCTGTTCGTCGTGATACTGGCGATCACGCTGGTGCAGGTGCGGCTGAGCCGCCGGTTCATCCACTACGAAGGCGGTGACCGGTGACCGCCCGCCGCGTCTTGCGGTGGGGCGCGGTCGCCGCGGCGACCGTGCTGTTCCTGTACCCGTTCGTCTGGCTGCTGAGCGCGTCGGTGAAGCCGCGCGCGCAGGTCTTCGACAACCTGCTGATCCCCCGCACCTGGGCGTGGGACAACTACGCCGAGATCTGGCGGGCGGCGCCGGTCGCGGCCTGGCTGGTCAACAGCGTGGTGGTGTCGCTCGCGGCGGCGGTCGCCGTGACGCTGACCAGTTCGCTGGTGGCGTTCGGCTTCGCGTACTTCCGCTTCCCCGGCCGCAACGCGCTCTTCGGCCTGGTGCTGGCCACGATGATGCTGCCGGCCGCGGTGACGATGATCCCGGTGTACCTGATCTGGAACAGCGTCGGCCTGGCGCACACCCAGGTCCCGCTGTGGGCCGGGAACCTGTTCGGCAGCGCGTTCTACATCTTCCTGCTGCGCCAGTTCTTCCTCGGCCTGCCGCGCGAGGTGTTCGAAGCCGCGCGCGTCGACGGCGCGGGCCACTGGACGCTGTTCTGGCGCATCGCGGTGCCGCTGTGCCGCCCGGCGCTGATCGTCAGTTTCGTGTTCGAGCTCAAGGCCAGCTGGTCGGACCTGCTCAAGCCGCTGATCTACCTGCGCGACCCGGCGCTCTACACGCTGCCCCGCGGGCTCAAGGCGCTGTCGGACCAGTTCGGCCAGGCCGGCGAGCAGCGGTGGGAGATCGTGCTGGCCGGGAGCGTCCTCACGACCGTGCCGCTGCTCATCGTGTTCTTCGTGGCGCAACGGCACTTCCTCGCCGGGATCACGACGGAGGGGGCCAGGCCCGGCCGGTGAGCGTGGCACGCGGCGAGACGCTCTTCGGCGTCAGCTCGCGGGCAGCTCAGAGCGGGTTGACACGGACGGTGGCGAACCGTCAGCCGGTCGAGGTGTCCCCGGTCCCGAACGGGGCCTTGAACCCACCCCGCTGCACACCCCGGCGCGGGCCCCGCTGGGCCGGACGGGCCACACTCGGGCAGCGGGAGTGAAGCTTCTTGTCCACCCGAAACTCCCGGCACTAGCGTTTCCCATGAGGGATCGGATCCCTTTCCTGTCAAGGAAACGACCGAGGAGTTCAATCGATGACCGCTCTCGAGAAGCCCGTGACCCGCACCGCGTACCAGCAGTCGGTCGCCGACTACTGGAACGCGGAGAAGGATCCGGTGAACCTCCGGCTGGGCGACGTCGACGGCCTCTACCACCACCACTACGGCCTCGGCGACTACGACCCGGCCGTGCTCGAGGCCCCGGTCGCGACGCGCGACGAGGCGATCATCGCCGAGATGCACCGGCTCGAGACCGCGCAGGCGGACGTCCTCCTCGACCACCTGGGCCCGATCACGCCGGAGGACCGGCTGCTCGACGCCGGCTGCGGCCGCGGCGGCACGAGCGTCATGGCGCACCTGCGGTTCGGCTGCCAGGTCGACGGCATCTCCATCTCGGAGCAGCAGGTCGGGTTCGCCAACGAGCACGTGCGGCAGCGCGGGATCGACGGCTCGGTCCGCTACCACCTGAAGAACATGCTCGGCACCGGGTTCGAATCCGGCGTGTTCCAGGGCATCTGGAACAACGAGAGCACGATGTACGTGGACCTGAACGAACTGTTCGCCGAGCACGCGAGGCAGCTCAAACCGGGCGGCCGGTACGTGACGATCACCGGGTGCTACAACGACGTCACGGGCGGCCGGTCGCGCGCGGTGAGCCAGATCGACCAGCACTACATCTGCAACATCCACGCCCGCGGCGACTACTTCAAGGCACTGGCCGCCAACGGGTTCGTGCCGATCAACGTCGTCGACCTGACCGCGGCGACGATCCCCTACTGGGAGCTGCGCGAGCAGTCGTCGGTCGCCACCGGCGTCGAGAAGCCGTTCCTGACCGCCTACCGCGAGGGCAGTTTCCACTACCTGCTGATCGCCGCCGATCGCGTCTGAGGCGAGCGGGGTGACCGGGGAGCGCAGCACCTGTCCACAGTGGACTTCCGGCGGGGCGGCGGCGGTGCCGTTCGGCCTCGGGACGTCGGCGGCGCGGATCGCGACGCAGTTCGCGCCCGCGTCCGGGCCGGACCCGGCGTACGCCTACCTGCCGTGGGGTGACGGCAGCGCGCCGCCGTTGTACTGCCCGGTCGTGGGCCGGGTCGACGACGGCCTGGCCGCGGAGGTGGACCGGCGGCTGGTCGCGTGGGCGGCCGGCTGCGGGTTCACCGGCAAGGGCCTGGAGCAGATCGCCGGCGGCGGGTTCGGCCGGCTGGTGATGCTCGCCCACGCCGACTGCGACGACCCGGACCGGCTGCTCGTCGCGGCGCAGCTCAACGCGGTCTGGTGGGCGGCCGACGACTACTACGCCGACGACAGCACGCTGGGCGCGGCGCCGACCGAACTGCCGCCGCGCCTGGCGCTCGTCATGGCGGCCATGGACCCGGTCGCGCCGGCCGGGGAGTTCTCGGCGCCCCTCGAAGAGGCCCTGCGGTCGGACCCGATCCTCGTCGGGCTGCACTCGGCGATCGACCACCTCGGCCGGCACGGCTCGCCGGTGCTCGTGCAGCGGGTCTGCTACGCGACCTTCTCGATGTTCGTCAGCTGGGACGCCTACGCGGCTTGGCGCCACACCGGCCGCTACCCACCGGCGTGGGAGTACCTGGCGGCGCGCCAGCACGACAGCTTCTACACGTCGATGACCCTGGTCGACGCCGTCGGCGGCTACGAACTGGCCGCGCCGTTCTACTACGACCCCCGCGTGCGCGAGGCGATGATGCGGGCCGGGACCGCGTCGGTGCTGGTCAACGACCTCCATTCGGTGGCCAAGGACGCGGCCGACGAAAAACCGGTCTGCAACATGGTCCTGCAGATCGCCGCCGACCGCGGCTGCCCGGTCGAAGAGGCGGTCGAGGCGACCGTCGAGCTGCACAACCGGATCGTCCACGAGTTCGAGGACGGACACCGGGACCTGATGGCGGTGCCGTCACCGGAGCTGCAGCGGTTCCTGGTGGGCGTCCGGTCCTGGATGGGCGGCGGGTTCACCTGGCACGCCACCAATCCGCGCTACCAATGAGTGAGGTTTCGCTGTGACTGTCACCGATCCGGTGGATGCCCTGAACACCGACGAACAGGCGCCCTCGAGCCTGAGCCGGGCCGCGGCCCGCACCCTGGCCACCACCACCAAATCCGTCCCCCAGATGCAGGGCATCTCCAGCCGCTGGCTGCTC
>NZ_JNYY01000018.1 GCF_000716785.1 Amycolatopsis vancoresmycina | reverse complement strand
CCGGCGGGGGCGGGGCCGAGGGGGCGGGCTCGGGACGGCAGCGGTGCCGCGGTCCGCGGTGGGTGCCGACGGTAGCCGAGCGGCGCCCGCGTCGGCTGCGCTGCTGGTCGCGGGCTGCCTGCCCGGGGCCGGACCGGCGGGTGAGCGGCGTCACACCCGATCCGGGCGCACTCGGACGCCGAACCCGGGAACAAGAACCCGAACCGCCTCGTTAGGCTGGGTACAGAGGTTGAGCGCAGTCGACTCAAGTCCGGCTTGACGAGGTGCGCGGAGGCCCGATAAAACTTGCCAGGGCCTCGCTCAAGGCGAGAATGAACCTGCAGGTCACGAACATAGCAGCCGTACACAGGAGGAAAGCACCATGGCGCGAGCGGTCGGCATCGACCTCGGCACGACCAACTCGGTCGTCGCCGTCCTTGAGGGCGGCGAGCCGACGGTCATCGCCAACTCGGAAGGCTCCCGGACCACCCCTTCGATCGTCGCCTTCGCCAAGAACGGTGAAGTGCTGACCGGTCAGCCGGCGAAGAACCAGGCCGTCACGAACGTCGACCGGACGATCCGGTCCGTGAAGCGGCACATCGGCACCGACTGGAAGACCGAGATCGACGGGAAGAACTACACCTCCCAGGAAATCAGCGCGCGCGTGCTGATGAAGCTGAAGCGCGACGCCGAGGCGTACCTGGGTGAGACGATCACCGACGCCGTCATCACCGTCCCCGCGTACTTCGAGGACGCGCAGCGGCAGGCCACCAAGGAAGCCGGGCAGATCGCCGGCCTGAACGTGCTCCGCATCGTCAACGAGCCGACCGCCGCCGCGCTGGCGTACGGCCTGGACAAGGGCGAGAAGGAACAGACCATCCTGGTCTTCGACCTCGGTGGTGGCACCTTCGACGTCTCGCTGCTGGAGATCGGCGAGGGCGTCGTCGAGGTCCGCGCGACCTCCGGTGACAACCACCTCGGTGGTGACGACTGGGACGAGCGCATCGTCAAGTGGCTGGTCGACAAGTTCAAGGCCACGAACGGCATCGACCTGACCAAGGACAAGATGGCGCTGCAGCGCATCCGCGAGGCGGCGGAGAAGGCGAAGATCGAGCTGTCCAGCTCGAACTCGGCCAGCATCAACCTGCCGTACATCACCGTGGACGCGGACAAGAACCCGCTGTTCCTCGACGAGACCCTCTCGCGCGCCGAGTTCCAGAAGATCACGAGCGACCTGCTCGACCGGACCAAGGCGCCGTTCAACAACGTCATCCGGGACGCGGGCATCTCCGTCGGCGACATCGACCACGTCGTGCTCGTGGGTGGTTCCACCCGCATGCCGGCCGTTGCCGAGCTCGTCAAGGAGCTGACCGGCGGGCGTGAGCCGAACAAGGGCGTGAACCCGGACGAGGTCGTCGCCGTCGGCGCCGCGCTGCAGGCCGGTGTGCTCAAGGGCGAGGTCAAGGACGTCCTGCTGCTGGACGTCACGCCGCTGTCGCTCGGCATCGAGACCAAGGGTGGCGTCTTCACCAAGCTCATCGAGCGCAACACCACGATCCCGACCAAGCGCTCGGAGATCTTCTCCACCGCGGACGACAACCAGCCGTCGGTGCAGATCCAGGTGTTCCAGGGTGAGCGCGAGATCGCCGCGCACAACAAGAAGCTCGGCATGTTCGAGCTGACCGGTCTCCCGCCGGCCCCGCGTGGCGTGCCGCAGATCGAGGTCACCTTCGACATCGACGCCAACGGCATCGTGCACGTGACCGCGAAGGACCTTGGCACGAACAAGGAACAGTCGATGACGATCACCGGTGGCTCCGCGCTGCCGAAGGACGACATCGAGCGCATGGTCAAGGACGCCGAGGCGCACGCCGAGGAAGACAAGACCCGGCGCGAAGAGGCCGAGACCCGCAACCAGGCGGAGACGCTGGTCTACCAGACCGAGAAGTTCCTCAAGGACAACGACGACAAGCTGCCCGAGGACCTCAAGGGCAAGGTCAAGTCCGCGATCGACGAGTCGAACGAAGCGCTCAAGGGTACGGACTCGACCAAGATCCGCGAGTCGATCGAGAAGCTGAACGCCGCTTCGCAGGAGCTGGGCACCGCCCTGTACGCCAACGCGAACGCCGCTCAGCCGGGTGCCGAGGGCGCCGCGGGTGCGGCCGGGGACGCCGGTGCGGCCGGCGGCCAGGCCAAGGCCGATGACGTGGTGGACGCCGAGATCGTCGAAGAGGACCCGAAGAAGTGACCCACAGCTACGACGAATCCGAGAACCAGGGCCGAGGCCCCGAGGAGCCGGTGGTCGTGCGGGACCGGCGTCGGGTGGACCCCCAGACCGGGCAGGTCCGCCCGCCCGGTCCGGCCCACGCCGCGCCGGACCCCGACGAGGCGCCCGTGGAGCACGCGGGCCCCTCGCTGGGTGAGTCCATTGTGGACGACTCGGTGTCGGTCGTCTCCGACGTGGAGAAGGAGCTGGCCGAGCGCACCGCCGACCTCCAGCGCCTGCAGGCCGAGTACGCCAACTACCGCAAGCGGGTCGAGCGTGACCGCGAGGCGGTCGTGATCGGCGCGAAGGCGACCGTGGTGAACGACCTGCTGCCGCTGCTCGACGACCTCGAGCGGGCCGACCAGCACGGTGACCTCACCGGCGCGTTCAAGGCCGTCGGCGACAAGCTGATCAGCGGCCTGCAGCGCGCGGGCCTGGAGTCGTTCGGCGCCGAGGGCGAGCCCTTCGACCCGAGCGTGCACGAAGCCGTGCAGCACAACACCTCGCCGGACGTGGCGGGTCCGACGGTCACCGTGGTCATGCGCCGCGGGTACCGCTTCGGGGACCGCGTACTGCGGGCGGCGCTGGTCGGCGTGACCGACCACGAGCCCGGCGCGGCCACGGGGGACCCGTCCGTCGGTGGCGAGCTGCCACTCGGCGGCGGAGTCGATGAGCAACAGCAGTAAGCGGAACCAAGTGGGAGGAGGAGACGCCCGATGAGTGCACGGGAATGGATCGGTAAGGACTTCTACCGTGAACTGGGCGTCTCCTCCGACGCCACCGCGGACGAAATCAAGAAGGCCTACCGGAAGCTGGCCAAGGAGAACCACCCGGACGCGAACGCCGGCAACGCGGAAGCGGAGCAGAAGTTCAAGGCCGTCTCCGAGGCCTACGGCGTGCTCTCCGACGCGAGCAAGCGCAAGGAGTACGACGAGGCGCGGCGGCTGTTCGGCGGTGCCGGCGGGTTCAACTTCCCCGGCGGCGGAAGCGGCACCGGCAGCTTCGACATGGGCGACATCTTCGGCCAGGCCGGCGCCGGTCAGCAGGGCGGCTTCGGCGGGCTCGGCGACATCCTCGGCGGGCTGTTCGGCCGCGGCCGGACGACGGCGGGCGCGACGGCGAACCGGCCGCAGCGCGGTGCCGACGTCGAGACCGACGTCCGGATCGACTTCACCGAGGCGGTCAAGGGCGCGACCCTTCCGCTGCGGCTGTCGAGCCCGGCGACCTGCGCCACGTGCGGCGGCAACGGCGCCCGGCCGGGCACGTCGCCGCGGACCTGCCCGACCTGTTCCGGGTCGGGGCTGGTCAGCCGCAGCCAGGGGGCGTTCGCGTTCTCGGAGCCGTGCCGCGACTGCCGTGGCCGCGGGACGATCATCGACGACCCGTGCCCGGAGTGCGGCGGCGAAGGCATCAGCACGCGGACCCGCACGCTGACCGTCCGGATCCCACCGGGCGTCGACGACGACCAGCGCATCCGGCTGGCCGGCCAGGGCGAACCCGGCCGGGGCGGGGCGCAGGCCGGCGACCTGTACGTCCGGGTGCACGTGGCGCCGCACGCGCTGTTCGGCCGCAAGGGGCTCGACCTGACGATCACCGTGCCGGTGGACTTCACGGAGCTCACGCTCGGCACCACGATCACGGTGCCGACGCTGGAAGGCAAGGTCTCGCTCAAGGTGCCGCCGGGCACGGCGAGCGGACGGGTGCTGCGCGTGCGCGGCAAGGGCATCGCCAAGCGCGACGGTTCGCAGGGTGACCTGCTCGTCACCCTCCAGGCGGCGATCCCCGCCAAACTGGACGACAAGGCGCGCGAGGCACTGCAGGCGTACGCCGAGGCGATGGCCGGGCACGACCCCCGGCCCGAGATCACCGAGCTGCTGCAAGGTAGGTGAGAGTGGTGTTCGGCGGGATTCCCCAGGAAGGGGACGAAGAGACCCCGGTGTTCGTCATCTCGGTGGCGGCCCAGCTGGCGGGGATGCACGCGCAGACGTTGCGCACGTACGACCGGCAGGGCCTGGTGTCGCCGGGCCGCACCGCCGGCGGCGGCCGGCGCTACTCGATGCGGGACATCGCGTTGCTGCGCGAGGTCCAGCGCCTTTCGCAGGAGGACGGGGTCAACCTGGCGGGCATCAAGCGCATCATCGAGCTGGAGAACCAGGTCGACGCGCTGCGGGCCCGGATCACCGAGCTGACCGAGGAACTGGCCGCGGCGTACGTGGCCGCGGAACAGGCCACGGCGGCGGCGCACGCGTCCTACCGCCGGGACCTGGTGCCGCTCAACCAGCAGACGGCCATGGTGGTCTGGCGGCCCAAGCGCCGCTGACGGCAAGCGAAAAGGGCCTCCCCGGGGTGACCGGGGAGGCCCTTTTCGCGCGCGAGCAATCCCTCCCGGCTGCTCGCGGCCGCGCCGCGGGATCACGTCTTGACGTTCAGCAGCTGCTTGACCTCGGCCGTCCGGGACTCGATCACCCGGCGGGCCAGGTCCCGCGCCTGGGCGTTCACACCGCCCGCCGTGCCGTTTTCCGTCTGGGCCAGCTCGACCGCGCCCTGCTGCTGGCCGGTGAGCACGTCCAGGAACCGGCGGGTGAACTCGGCGTCCGGGACCGCCCGCAACGCTCCCACCAGGTCCGGGGCCGTCATCTTCATGCCCCCGTGGCCGGTGTGGGCCTGCGGGTTCATGTCCATCGTCGCCGGCTGGTCCCAGTCGTGGAGCCAGCGCCGCATGTCCGACACCTCGGTCTGCTGCGTCAGCTCGATCGCCTTCGCCAGCTCCTTCACCGCGGCCGGGACCGGGCGGTCCGCAGCCAGCCGCACGATCTCGATGCCCTGCTCGTTCTGGGGGATCAGCATCTGCAGGAACATCACGTCGGCCGCGTTGTACTGCGGGGTGGCCGCCGTCGTGCCGCTGCCGCATCCGGTCAGCAGCAGCGCGACGGCGACCAGTACCAACCTCACAGGCGCTGCCACAGCGCCGGGGTGTTCGGTGGCTCCCAGCCCGCGATCGCCGTGTGCGGCTGGAGGCAGCGGTAGCTCGCGCCGCCGTAGGTCACCACGTCACCCGCCTTGTACGCCGTGCCCGCCGCCCAGGTGCCGCCCGTCGGCGGGGTGGTCGTCGTGGTGGGCGGTGGCGTCGTCGTGGTCGGGGGCGGGGTCGTGGTGGTGGTCGGCGGCGGCGTGGTGGTGGGGCCGCCCCCGCCGACCTGCAGGTCGATGCAGCTGTAGAACGCGTTGGCCGTGTCCGCGATGTTCCAGATGGCCAGCACCTTGATCCGGCCCGAGTACCCGGCGAGGTTCACCGTGTGCGACAGCGTCGACGGCGGCTGCTGGTTGTTGCCGTTGAACACCGCCACGCGGGTGTTGCCGACGTAGTACTCGTAGTTCAACGTCGAGTGCCGGGCGGTGAAGACCCAGTTGAAGGTCACCGTGGTGCCCACCGACTTCGCCGGCCACGGTTTCGACTCGTCGGCCAGCTCGGCGAACTGGGACAGGCCGCCGTTGCAGCTGCGCAGTCCCTTCGGGCCTTCGACGCTCTGCGGTTCGTAGATGATCTCGCCGCAGTTGGGGACCTTCCCGGCCGCGCAGTTGGCCTGCCGGCTGGGTGGGTCGGACACGTAACCGTGGGCGCTCGCCGAAGCGGCGGGGAGGACGACCACCAGCACCGGCGCGAGCAGGGCTCCGGCGGCGGCCGCGAAGAGCTTTCGTTTCCAGGTCATTTCGGCTCCTCGAAGGGGAACAGCGTCGTTCCGCCAGGAAGGACGAACGAGCACATCCGGGGAAGATGTGGTCTAGACCATAAGTCGATTCGTACACAACGGTCAACGAACTACCGCCGTTCGACGATTTCGCTGCTCCGTCCGGCTCAGTGCGAAGGTGGGGCCGGCTGCTGCAGGTGTTCGCCGAAGAACGCCGTCACCCGGCGCCACGCGTCTTCGGCCGATTCGTGGTGGTAGGTGAAGCCGACGACCTTGAGCAGCAGGTTCACCGGCGCCGCGGTGTCGATCTTGTTGGCGAAGCCGTGGCTCGCGTCCGGGTACTCCTTGACGTCGTGCGGGATGCCACGCTCGGTGAGCGCCGTCTCGAGCTTCGCCGCGGCGCCGCGCAGGCCGAAGTCCTTCTTGCCGAAGCTCGCGACGATCGGGCAGGCGTCGTCCAGCACCGACAGGTTCTTCGGCAACTGCCCGTAGTACGGCGCCGACGCCTCGAAGCCGCGCGACGCCGCGACGAGGGCGAAGCCGCCGCCCATGCAGAAGCCCGCGATGCCGACCCGGCCCGAGCAGTCCGGCCGCTCGGCGAGCAGCGTGCGGGACGCCTCGATGTCGTCGAAGGTCCGCCCCCGTTGCGCGAACATGTCCGAGAACACCCGCCGCACGCAGCGGCGCATGCCCCCGCGCGAATACAGGTCCGGGCTGAGCGCGAGGTACCCCTCGCGGGCGAAGCGGTCGGTGATGTTCTTCGTGTCCTGGCTCAGCCCGAACGCGTCGTGGATGAGCACCACACCCGGGTGCGGTCCGGCACCCCCGGGTTCCGCCAGGTAGCCGCCGATCGTGCCGTCCGAAACCGGAATAGTCATCTCCATATCGGCGAAGATAACGCGGAATTCCCGGTCCGGCGCGGGACGCTGAGAGTCTCTCAGCGCATTTCGGACAAATCTCAGTCCAGGGTGAACGGGTCGTAGGATATTCGGTCCAGGTCGATCCCCTTGGCCAGCAGCTTCGCGACGGTCGCCTGGATCATCGGCGGCGAACCGGAAACGAGGATGTCGTGGTTGCGCCACCCGTCGCGCTGGGTCACGGCATGGGCGAGCGTGCCGCGGTCGCCGCCGGCCAGCGCGCCCTCCTCGGTGACCGGGGTGACCGTCAGCCACTTCGACGTCGCCGCCATCCGGCGGAGTTCGTCCAGCGCGTACAGGTCTTCCGGCCGCTTGCCCCCGAAGAACAGGTGCACGGGCGGGTTCCGCTTCCAGTGCGACAGGTCGTCGAGGATCGCCAGCAGCGGCGTGATGCCGGTGCCGCCGCCGATCATGAGCAGCCGCCGTTTCGTCGAGGTCGGCCGCACGTTCAGCACGCCCATCGACGGCCCGAGCCGCCAGACGTCCCCCGGCTTGGTGTGGTTGACGATGCTGCCGCTGACCCAGCCGCCGGGCACCGCGCGCACGTGGAAGGTGAGCTGGCCGTCGCCGCGGGGCGAGTTCGCCGGTGAGAGGTACCGCCAGAACCGCGGCCGCTGCGGCACTTCCACGCTCACGTACCCACCGGCGCGGTACGGCAGCAGGCCCTCGGTGCGCACCTTCACCAGTGCGACGTCGCGGGAGAGCTTCCGGTGCTCCAGCACGGTCGCCGACCACGCGGCCGGCCCGGTTTCCGCCTGGGCGGCCTCGCGCATGGTCTTGGCGATGAGCCCGTAGGCCGTCGTCCACGCGGACTCCACCTCGGGCGTCCACTTCTCCTTGAGGAACCGTTTCAACGCGGCGATCAGCGCGACGCCGACGGCGTCGTAGTGGCGGGACACGACGGCGAACTTCCGGTGGTCGCGGCCCAGCTGCCCGAGGAAGGTGACCAGTTCGTCGGGCCGGTCGACCATCTGCACCACGTACACCAGCGCGCGCAGCAACCGGCTGCGCTGGGTCGTCATGGTGACCGGGAAAAGATCTCGGCAGTCGGGCGCGACCACGAACAACGCGCCGTAGAAGTACTGCGCCAGTTCGTCGGCTTTCGGTTCGATCTCCGCAAAGCTTTCACGAATCAACCGGGCCAGTTCACGACCTTCCACGGCCGAAACGGGCAACGGTTCGGGCATTGCGGAGACCTTCACGGATTCAGCACTCATCGGGAACGGTAATCTCCAGTCCGGCAAAGACTTTTCAGGCCGTGCACGCGGCGTCGCTGTGCGGTGCCGCCCCCGAGGGTTCCCGACTGTAGGCGAATTCCCGTGCAGATGCGCGTGATTACGCGCGTTCCCGCTCGAACGGAGCAATTCGGCCACGCGGGGTCAACCCCGTCTGTCGCAGCGTAAAAATGATCACGCGTGCCGGATAAATCCGTTACCCGTTGCTGATTCCCGAGGCGTAACGAAATTGTCCACCGGAACGACCGGTCGGACCGCTAGTCGATCGTGAACGGGTCGTACTGGATCTGGTCCAGCGCGCTGCCCGCGACGAGCATGCGCGACACCGTCGCGCGGATCATCGCCGGCGAGCCGGACACGAGGATGTCGTGACCGGGCCAGGCGCCGTACCGCGTGACGGCTTCGGCCAGCGTGCCCTGCTCGAACCCGGGGACGTCGCCGCCGCGCTCCACCACCGGTGTCACGTTCAGCCACGGGTTCGTGGCCGCGAGCGCGCGCAGCTCTTCGAGGTCGTACAGGTCCTCACGGGCCGGACCGCCGTAGAACAGGTGCGTCTTCGGGTTCTCGCCCCACAGCGCGAGGTGGTCGAGGATCGCCCGCAGCGGCGCGACCCCGGTGCCCCCGGCGACCATCAGCACGCCGCGCGACGACTCCCGGGCGACCGTCAGCCTGCCCAGCGGCGGGCCGAGCCGCCAGACGTCCCCCGGCTGCGTGTGGCTGACGATGGCGCGGGACACCCAGCCGCCGTCGATCGCACGGACGTGGAACTCGATGCCGCCGTCCTCGCGCGGCGCGTTCGCCGGCGAGAGGTAGCGCCACAGCCGTGGCCGCTGCGGCACTTCGACGCTCACGTACTGGCCGGGGTGGTACGGGACCGGCTGGTCGGGCACCAGCCGCACCAGGGCGAGGTCCCAGGTCAGCCGCCGGTGCTCGACGACGGTGGCCGACCACGACGGCGGGTTCGTGTCGGACGCGGCCGCGTCCTGCATGGCCCGGGCGGCGATGGTGAACGCCTCGGCCCACGCCCGTTCGACCTCGGGCGTCCACTCCCGGCCGAGGTGGTTCTTCAGCGACGCCAGCAGGGCCGTGCCGACGGCTTCGTAGTGCCGCGGGACGACGCCGAACTTGCGGTGGTCGCGGCCCAGCTGGCGCAGGAACGGCGCGAGGTCGTCGGGCCGGTCGACCATCTGCACGATGTGCACCAGCGCGCGGACCAGCCGGCCGCGCTGGATCTCCATGTTGATCGGGAAGAAGTCGCGGGTGGTCGGGGCGAGGGTGAACAGCATCCCGTAGAAGAACTGCGAGATGTCCGCGATGTACGGCTCCGACTTGGCCCAGCTGTCCCGGATGAGCCGGACCATCGCCGTGACGGCCGCGGGGGCTTCGCGCGGGGCCGAAGACCTGGGGAGCGGGCTGACGGAATCGGCGGTCATGGGAGGTTGTTCACGGGTCGGGGACCGCCTCCCGGGTCCTTCGCCACTGCTGCCACCTCGTCACTCAATGTCACCGGAATGCGCCGCGCGCGCCGCCCGTCCGCAGGGTAGCGGCCGGGCGGCCTTTTGCCCGCATTGTTGCTCCGACCGGGTGTATCACCGCCGGTGCGGCGTGGGCGACCTCACCGGAGAGATGGTTGTCCCGAGCAAGCGTCCGGCAATAAACTTGTATGGCACAACTAAGGGAGGTTCCGATGGGCTTCGACGACACCGACGACGACGTCCGGGTCGAGCTCATGCGCGAGCTGAAGACCGCTTCCCAGCTCCAGCACGCCTGGATCATGCAAGCCTGGCAGAGCGAGCCCGGATTGCACCCGGCCGCCGCGATGCTGCTGTCCGACCTGGCGAAGAACGGCGAGGCCCGGCCCTCCGAGCTGGCCAAGCGCCGGTTCGTCGACCTCTCGGTCGTCAGCAGGCAGATCACCCAGCTCTCCGCCGCCGGCCTGGTCGACCGCCGTCCCGCGCCCGAGGACGGCCGGGCGTCGCTGGTGAGCGTGTCCGAGAAGGGTCGCGCCGAGCTCGCCCGCTGGCGCGTCAACTACCTCGAGTTCATGGAGAAGGCGCTCGGCGGCTGGGACGACGAGCGCGTCACCGACCTCACCGCGCGACTTGCGGAGATGAACACCGACCTCCGGCGCGCGCTCGGCAGCGCGGCCTGCCTGGCTGACACGAACAAGTGACACGGGTCCGCAGAGGCACACCCGAAGTGGCTTTTTGCGCTCCCGAAACTGTCCGTTCGGTCCTGACTTAGGGGCATTCCCCAGGGTTAACGTCGGAAGGTGACGCGTGACCGGGTCGCACTGCTGTGCGCGCTGGGGATCGACAACTTCGGCTCAGGTCTGTTCCTCCCGTTGGCACTGGTCTACGTGACGCAGGTGATCGGGGTGCCGCTGGCCGTGGCCGGCACCGCCGTCACCCTGGGTGCCGTCGGGGGGCTCGTCGTCCCGCCGCTCGCCGGACGGCTCGTGGACCGCGTCGGGCCACGGGCCGTGGTGGTCGGCGCCCAGCTGCTGCAGGCCGGCGGCGCGGGCGCGTACCTCCTCGCCGACGGCGCCGGCCCGATCATGGCGGCCGCCGTCCTGCTGTCCGCCGGGCAGCAGCTGTTCTACAGCTCCCTGTTCGTGCTCATCGCCGACGTCGCGGGCGACGTCCCGAAGGATCGGCCGTTCGCCGAGGTGGGGATGGTGCGGGCCGGTTGCTTCGGCCTCGGTGGGCTGGCGGCGGGCCTGCTGCTGACGTGGCTCGGGAACGTGGGCTACCGCATCGCGCTCGCCGTGGACGCGCTGACGTTCTTCGTGGCCGCGTCGGTCCTCGTCTTCTTCGTCCGGATCGCGCGGCCGCACCGGCGGGACCGCGAACGGTCGGTCCGGGTGCTGCGCGACCGGCCGTACCTCGCCTTGATCGTCTTCAGCGGGCTCTTCGGGCTGTCGCTGGACTTCTTCCTGATCGGCACGCCGGTGTTCGTGCTCGACCGGCTGCACGGGCCGGCCTGGCTGCCGGGCGCGATCCTCGCCCTGCTCACCGTGGTGACCAGCGTCGGCGGCACGCTCGCGCTGAAGCTCACCGCCCGGCTGACGCGGATCGCGGCGATGCGGGCCGGTTCGGCCCTGTTCTCCCTCTGGTGCGTGGTCAGCCTGGGTGTGCTGCTGGTGCCCGACGGCTGGCAGGTGGCCTACCTGCTCGCGTCGACGCTGGTGTTCGCGGCCGGTGACCTGGTCTTCGGGCCCCGGTCGGGGGCGCTCGCCGAAGCGGCGGCACCACCGGTCGCCCGCGGACGTTATCTCGCTGCGTACCAGTACGCGTTCACCGTGGCGCAGGTGCTGGCGCCCGCGGTGGTCTCGTTGTTTTCGGTCGCCGACTGGTTACCCTGGGTGCTGGTCGGGGCGTGCGCGGGCTTGGCCGTGGCCGGGCTGGGGATGCTCGGCTCGCGGTTGCCGGCGAGCGCCGTCGCGCCCGGTCGAAGTTGAGCGGAACAGACTCAAGTTTTCGTGCGTTAGAGATAGTGTCAGGTCACGGTCAGGCCTGTCACCAGGACTTTTGAAGTACCGAGCATGAGGTGAGGGATGGACGCTTTCAACCCGACCACGAAGACCCAGCAGGCGATCTCGTCCGCGGCGCAGGCGGCCACCATGGCCGGCAACCCGCACGTGTCGGCTGCCCACCTGCTGGGCGCCCTGCTGGCGCAGGGTGAGGGACTGACCGCACCGCTGCTGACCGCGGTCGGGGCCGACCCGGGGGTGGTGCACAAGGAGCTCGAGCCGCTCATCGCGGCGCTGCCGTCCGCGACCGGGGCAACCGTGTCGAGCCCGCAGTTCGACACCAACGCCGTGAAGTCGCTGACGCGCGCCCAGAAGCTGGCCACCGAGCTGGGCGACGAGTACGTCTCGACCGAGCACCTGCTCGTCGGGCTCGCGACCGAGGGCGGGCAGGTCGCCGACCTGCTCAAGCGCCACGGTGCGACGCCGGACGCGCTGCAGGAGGCGTTCGCCAAGGTCCGCGGCTCGGCCCGGATCACCAGCGCGGACCCGGAGAGCACGTTCAAGGCGCTCGAGAAGTACGGCGTCGACCTCACCGAGCGCGCCCGCGCCGGCGAGCTCGATCCGGTCATCGGGCGTGACACCGAGATCCGCCGCGTCGTGCAGGTGCTGTCGCGGCGCACGAAGAACAACCCGGTGCTGATCGGCGAGCCGGGCGTCGGCAAGACGGCCATCGTCGAAGGGCTGGCCCAGCGCATCGTCGCGGGGGATGTGCCCGAATCGCTGCGCGGCAAGCGCGTCGTCGCCCTCGACCTGGGGTCGATGGTGGCCGGCGCGAAGTACCGCGGCGAGTTCGAAGAGCGGCTGAAGGCCGTGCTCAAGGAGATCACCGACTCCGCGGGCGAGGTCATCACCTTCATCGACGAGCTGCACACGATCGTCGGCGCCGGCGCGACCGGCGAGGGCGGCGCGATGGACGCGGGCAACATGATCAAGCCGATGCTCGCCCGCGGCGAGCTGCGGATGGTCGGCGCGACCACGCTCGACGAGTACCGCCAGCACATCGAGAAGGACGCCGCGCTGGAGCGGCGCTTCCAGCAGGTGCTCGTCGGCGAGCCGTCGCCGGAGGACACCATCGCGATCCTGCGTGGGCTGAAGGAGCGCTACGAGGTGCACCACGGTGTCCGGATCACGGACGCCGCCCTGGTCGCCGCCGCGACGCTGTCCGACCGCTACATCACCGCGCGCTTCCTCCCGGACAAGGCCATCGACCTGGTCGACGAGGCCGCGTCGAAGCTGCGCATGGAGATCGACTCGCGGCCGGTGGAGATCGACGAGGTCGAGCGGGCGGTCCGCCGGCTGGAGATCGAGGAGATGGCCCTCGCCAAGGAGAGCGACGCCGCGTCGAAGGAGCGCCTGGCCGCTCTGCGCGCCGAACTGGCCGAGAAGCGCGAAACGCTGACGGCGCTGACCGCGCGCTGGCAGAACGAGAAGGGCTCGATCGAGCGCGTCCGCGAGCTCAAGGAGCAGCTCGAGCAGCTGCGCGGCGAGTCGGAGCGCGCCGAGCGCGACGGCGACCTCGGCAAGGCCGCCGAGCTGCGCTACGGCCGGATCCCCGCGCTGGAGAAGGAGTTCGAAGCGGCCACCGCGGCGAGCGAGGCCAGCCACCAGAACGTCATGCTCAAGGAGGAGGTCGGCGCGGACGACGTCGCGGACGTGGTCAGCGCGTGGACCGGCATCCCGGCGGGCCGGCTGCTGGAGGGCGAGACCGGCAAGCTGCTCCGGATGGAGGAGGAGCTGGGCAGGCGGGTCATCGGGCAGCCCGAGGCCGTGCAGGTCGTGGCGGACGCCGTCCGCCGCAGCCGGGCCGGCGTCGCCGACCCCGACCGGCCGACCGGTTCGTTCCTGTTCCTCGGCCCGACCGGCGTCGGCAAGACCGAGCTGGCCAAGGCGCTGGCCGAGTTCCTGTTCGACGACGAGCGCGCGATGCAGCGCATCGACATGAGCGAGTACGCCGAGAAGCACTCGGTGGCGCGCCTGGTCGGTGCCCCGCCCGGGTACGTCGGCTACGACCAGGGCGGCCAGCTCACCGAGGCCGTCCGGCGCCGCCCGTACTCGGTGGTGCTGCTGGACGAGGTCGAGAAGGCCCACCCGGACGTCTTCGACGTGCTGCTGCAGGTCCTCGACGACGGGCGGCTGACCGACGGGCAGGGCCGGACGGTGGACTTCCGGAACACCATCCTGATCCTGACCTCGAACCTCGGTTCGCAGGCCATCGCCGACCCCGGGCTCGACGAGCGGCAGCGGCGGGACGCGGTGCTCGAGGTCGTGCAGCGGCAGTTCAAGCCGGAGTTCCTCAACCGGCTCGACGACATCGTCGTGTTCCACTCGCTCGGCACCGAGCAGCTGACGTCCATTGTGGACATCCAGGTGGCCCGGCTGGCTTCGCGGCTCGCGCAGCGGCGGCTGAACCTGGACGTCACCGACGGCGCCCGCGAGTGGCTCGCGCTCAACGGCTTCGACCCGATCTACGGCGCCCGCCCGCTGCGGCGGCTGGTCCAGTCGGCGATCGGCGACAAGCTGGCGAAGGAGCTGCTGTCGGGCGAGATCCGCGACGGCGACACGGTCCGCGTCGACGCCCCGGAACTCGAAGCCGGTGACGCGCTGACCGTCACCCGCGCCTGACCGCCTCGTGAGTGAGAAACAGTGTTAGAACACTGTTTCTCACTCACGAGCAGCCGCGGCAGACTGCGAGGCCGGGACGTCCACAGTGGCTTGTGGCGATTTGTCGACCTGGCGGCCGCGGAAAATGCTCCGAATGGGCCCGGCGACACGGGGACCGTCGATCATCCCTCCGGCGTAACAGGCGATACCCTGGCCGTCGTGGGTATTCCGGCGTGGATCTGGTTCGTCATCGCGGCCGTCGCCCTGGTGGCGGGGCTGGGGCTGCTCGCCGCCGACCGGGCGAAGGAGGGCTCGCGCAACCGCGAGCGCATGCGCTGGGCGCAGTTGCGCGGCTGGCAGTTCGTCGAGGAGGACGAGCGGCTGCCGCAGCAGTGGTCCAACGGCGCGATCGGGTACTTCGGCGCGGACGCCGCCGTGAACGTCGTCGCGGGTTCGACCTTCACCTCCGACGGCCGCCGCCCGGTGTTCATCTTCGACATCGAGACCGAGGGGCAGATCCCGGCGGTCGTCGTGGCGGTGCGCTGCAACAAGAAGCACCGGATCCCGATCGAGATGTGGCTGTCGAGCGTGCCGTTCCAGCGGGCCGACATGCCCGAGATGCTCGGCCCGATCGGCTCGCGCTACGCGTTCGCCGACGACGCGGACGGCGCCCGTGTGGTGATCACCCAGGAGCTCGTCGACGCCGCGGACCAGCTCGGCGGCGACGTCGGCGTGGCCTGGCTGGAGAACGAGTGGGTGCTCGCCAGCGTCGTCCCGACCGCCGGCCCGTCGCGGCTGGAGCGCCTGCTGCGCGACCTGGGCGAGATCGCGGACATCGTCGACCCGTTCGACGAGGACTACGACGCCGGGCGGCACCAGGCGAGTGCCCCGGTCCCGTCGGAGGCCACCGCGCCGGGCACCCCGGCGGCCGGGACGCCGGTGCCGCAGCCGCCCGCGGAGCCGAAGCCGAGCGAAAGCTAGAGGCCGAACGCCGGCCGGTCGAGCACGCTGAGCGACGCCGACCGGTCGAGCGTGCCGCGCACCGACGTCGTGCCGCCTTCGGCGTGGACCACGTGGTCCACGCCGAGGTCGCCGCGGATCGACCCCTCCGGGCCCGCCGGGCCGAGGGACTGGCTCGTCTTCACCAGGCCCCAGGCCGGGCCCAGCTGGCCGCCCGCTTCGTGCTTCTGGCCCAGGTCGAGGACGCCCGTGAGCTGGCCCGTCGCGTGCTGCTCGGACGTCATCCCCACCGCGCCGAGGCGGCCGAGGTCGACGGCCTGGCCGGACGACCGGCGGGCCGACAGCGCGCCCTGGAGGTCGCCGGCGAAGCTGCCGTGCAGGCCGGTGTCGAGCTGTTCGGCGTTCTGGCTCAGCACGTCGACGCCGTCGGTCAGCCAGACGCCGTGGTTCGTGCCCTCGCCGAGGCCGATCCGGCGGCCGGCGGAGCCGCCGAGGGGTGCGAACGACAGGTCCCGCGCGTCGGCCTGGCCGAGCCGCTGGTTGTTCGCGGTGACCGCGCGGACCTGGCCGAGCCGCAGGGTGTGCCGTCCGGTGCGGGTGAGCGCCTCGAACTCCTGCGAGGCCGCCGACGTCTCCGTCTGCTGCTCCTCGCGGGTGGCGGTCATCGACTCCGTGAAGTCGTTGGCGAGCACCGCGCCGGCGATCTCCTTCGCGAGGAAGTCGTGGCGGGTCGCGGTCACGGTCTCGCGCACCACCGACGAGTCGTCCTCGCCGGTCGTCGAGACGTCCCGCCCGAACGTGCTGTCGGCGCGGTGGTCGAGCGGCAGAGTCAGCTCGGCCGGGCTCGCCAGCGCGGTGGCGGGGGCCGCGAAGAGCAGCGCGACGGGCGCCGCGCCCGCGGCGACCTTGGGCAGATAGCCGCTTTTGCGCCTGCTGTGCTTACCCATGCGGCGGACCATACTTCCCCGTCCGATCGAACGCACGTCCGCCCGTGACCAGCGAGTATGTTCACCCACATGACCACCACCGCCCTCATCACCGGCGCCACGGCGGGCATCGGAGCGCAGTTCGCGCGCACGCTCGCCGCCGAAAAGTACGACCTGGTGCTCGTCGCCCGTGACGTCGAGCGGCTGGAGTCCTACGCCGCTGAACTGCGGGAACGCCACGGTGTCGCGGTCGAGGTGCTCCCCGCCGATCTGTCCGAAGTGGACGGACGGGCGGCGGTCGAGGAGCGGCTCGCCACCGGCCCGGTCGACCTCCTGGTGAACAACGCCGGCTTCGGGCTCAACGGCGACTTCTGGACCATCCCGCCGGACGCGCTGCAGCGCCAGCTCGACGTCAACGTCACCGCCGTCCTGCGGCTCACCCGGGCCGCGCTGCCGGGCATGATCGAACGCGGTCACGGCGAAATCATCCAGGTCAGCAGCGTGGCGGGGTTCTTCAGCGGCCGCGGCTCGACGTACACGGCGAGCAAGAACTGGGTCACCTCCTTCACCGAAGGCATCGCCGTGTCGCTGCCGAAGGGTGTCCGGATGATGGCGCTCTGCCCCGGTTTCACCGCGACCGAGTTCCACGAGCGCGCCGGCATCGGCAAACCCGGCCCGAAAATCGCCTGGTTGGGTGTCGAACAGGTGGTCAACGAGGCCCTCGCGGACCTGCGCCGCGGCAAGGTGATCTCCGTGCCGAGCCTGCAGTACAAGGCCGTCGTCGCGCTCGGCGGCCTGCTGCCGCGCGCCGTGCTGCGCCGGATCAGCGGCGGCCGCGGCCGGACCTGAGGGTGGGGTTTACCCCACCTGAAGACTGCGGTGTCCTTCACTGTGCCGGCGGCCGCACCGCCATAGCGTTTCGAGCATGACGACTGAGGCGGTTCGGCTCGAGGCCGTGCGCAAGGTGTACGGCGGCGTGGTCGCGCTGGACGGGGTTTCGATCGCGTTCCCGCGCGGCGGGTTCACCGCGGTGATGGGCCCGTCCGGGTCGGGCAAGAGCACGTTCCTGCACTGCGCGGCCGGTCTCGACCGCCCGACGTCCGGCCGGGTCGTGCTCGACGGCCAGGACCTCGACGGCAAGAACGAGACCTACCTGACGAAGCTGCGGCGCGACCGCGTCGGCTTCGTCTTCCAATCCTTCAACCTGCTCCCGGCACTGACGGTCGAGCAGAACGTGGTGCTGCCGCTGCAGCTGGCCGGCAAGCGCGCGGACAAGCGGCTGGTGGAACGGATCCTGACGCACGTCGGCCTCGACGGGCGCCGCAAGCACCTGCCCGGCCAGCTCTCCGGCGGCCAGCAGCAGCGCGTCGCGATCGCGCGGGCCCTGGTCACCAGCCCCGCCGTGCTGTTCGCCGACGAGCCGACCGGCGCGCTCGACACCCGGACCGCCGCCGAGGTGCTCGGCCTGCTGCGCGACTCCGTCCGCGGTGGCGGCCAGACGGTGATCATGGTGACCCACGACCCGGTCGCCGCGTCCTACGCCGACGAGGTCGTCTTCCTGGCCGACGGCCGGATCGCCGGGCGGCTGGCCCGGCCGACCGCGGAAGCCGTCGCCGAGCGGATGACCCACCTGGGGGCCTGGGACCGGGTGGCGGCCTGATGTTCAAGCTCGCGGTGCGGACCCTCCGGCTGCGCAAGGGCGGGTTCCTGGCGACGTTCGTCGCGGTGTTCTTCGGCGCGCTGGTCGTTTCGGCGTGCGGTGGCCTGATGGAGACCGGCATCCGGTCCGAGACGCCGGTGCAGCGGCTGGCCGCGGCCCCGATCGTCGTCGGCGGGCAGCAGACGTTCGAGCAGCCGCGCGAAAACCCGGCGACCCTGGATCCGGAGGACAAGCACCGGACCGAGACCGCGACCCTGCCCGAGCGCGTCCGGCTCGACGCGGCGCTGGCCGATCGCCTGCGCGCGGTCCCGGGCGTCACGAACGTGGTCGGCGAGGTCAGCTTCCCGGCGCAGATCGGCGCCGCGAGCGTGCTCGGGCACGCCTGGGACTCCGCCGTGCTGACGCCGTACGCGCTGAAGGGCGAGGCGCCGAAGCCGGGCGAAGTCGTGGTCGACGCCGGGCTCGGCCTCGCCGTCGGCGACACGCTGCCGGTCGCCGCGCACGGCCGCGTCGGCCAGTACCGGATCTCCGGGATCGCCGAAGCGCCGCAGGCCATGCGGGACTCCGCGCTGTTCTTCGCGCCTTCGGACGCCGACAAGCTCTCCGGGTATCCGGGCCGCTTCGACGCGATCGGCGTCTTCGGCGGTGACGTCGCCGCGGTGACGGCGGCGGTCGGGGACGCCGGGGTCGTGACGACCGGCGTCGACCGCGGCGCCCTGGAGTTCCCCGAGACCGGCAAGAGCGGCGAGAACCTGATCGTGCTGGCCGCGGTGTCCGGCGGGCTGTCGGTGCTGGTCATGGTGTTCGTCGTGGCGGGCACGCTCACGCTGTCGACGCAGCAGCGCCAGCGTGAACTCGCGCTGCTGCGCGCGGTCGGCACGACCCCGCGCCAGCTGCGGCGGATGGTGCTCGGCGAGGCGTTCGCCGTCGGGCTGCTCGCCGTCGCCGCCGCGGTGGCGCTCGGGCCGGTGCTCGGGAACTGGCTGTTCGGGCAGCTCACGGACCACCACGTCGTGCCCGACGTGCTGCGGTTCGAGCAGGGCTGGGTCCCGGCGACGGTCGCCGCGGGCGCGTCGCTGCTGGCCGTCGTCGCCGCGGCCTTCGTGGCGGGACAGCGTGCTTCGCGGGTCCGCCCGACCGAGGCGCTCGCCGAAGCCGCCGTCGAGCGGCGCTGGCTGACGCCGATCCGGCTGGTCACCGCGATCCTGTGCTTCGGCGGCGGGACGGCGCTCGCGATCGTGACGGTCGCGGTGATGACCGGCCCGGTCGCGGCCAGCACGGCCGGTCCGGCGGTGATGCTGTGGGCGTTCGGCCTCGCGGCCATCAGCCCCGGCGTCACGAAGCTGGTGGCGACGCTGCTGCGCTGGCCGGTGCACGCGCTCACCGGCGTCAACGGCCGGGTCGCGCTGCGCAACACCCGCGTCGGCGCGGTGCGGGCGGCCGGCGCGGTCACCCCGATCATGCTCGCGGTCGGCATCGCGACCGCCAACATCTACCTGCAGACCACCCAGGAAGCCGCCTCGAACCAGGCGTTCACCGAGGACCTGCGCGCGGACGCCGTCGTCGGCGCGCCGGGCGGGCTCGACCCGGCGGTCCTGGACCGGGTGCGTGCGGTGCCGGGCGTGGCCGGCGCGTCGGAGTACGTGACGAGCACGGTGTTCGTCGAGAAGCCGTTCGACGACGGCCAGAACGACGACGGCCGGCCCGCGCTGGGCGTCAGCGAGCTGACCGGGACCGCCGTCGAGGTGCCGGCGACGCTCGGCCACCACGTCGGCGACACGCTGTCGCTGAAGCTCGGCGACGGCACGCCGGTGGACGTGCGGGTGACCGCCGTCGTGAACCAGCGCCCGGGGTTCGAACGGCTCGTGCTGCCCGCCACGCTGCTGGCCCCGCACACGACCCTCGGGCTCGCACCGCAGCTGCTGGTCCGCGCCGCGCCCGGCGTCGACCCGGCGACCCTCACGGCCCGCCTCCGCGAGGCGACGGCCGGGCTGCCGGTGTTCGTCGGCGACCGGGAGGCGCTCATCGCGGCGCACGCCAAGGGCAACGAGGTCGGCGCCTGGGTCAACTACCTGCTGGTCGGGATGATCCTCGCGTACACGGTCATCTCCGTGGTGAACACGCTGGTGACGGCCACCGCGCGGCGGCGCCGCGAGTTCGGGGTGCAGCGGCTGAGCGGCTTCACCCGAGGCCAGGTGCTGCGCATGGCCGGGGTCGAAGGCGGCCTGATCGCGACCATCGCGGTGCTGCTCGGCACGCTCGTCGCGGCCGGGGCGATCGTGCCGTTCTGCCTGGTGGTGACCGGGTCGCTGCTGCCGTCGGGCCCGGTGGCGATCTACCTGGTGGTGCTGGCGATCGCGGTGGTGCTCTCGCTGGTGGCGATCCTGGTCCCGGCCTGGGCGGCGACGCGCGGGCGTGCGGTCGAGGCCACATCCGTCGGTGAGTGAACGCGGCCGTGTGTAAGACTCACGGCCGTGGCGAACCCCGGGTTGGATCAAGCGGCGAAACTCGAACTGGCCAGGCTGGTCACCGATCTTTCCGTGGTGCACGGAAAAGTGACCCTGGCGTCCGGCAAGGAAGCCGACTACTACATCGACCTCCGGCGGGCGACGCTGCACCACGCGGCCGCGCCGCTGATCGGCAAGCTCCTGCGCCAGCTGACGGCGGACTGGGACTACGTGGCGGCCGGCGGCCTGACGCTGGGCGCCGACCCGGTGGCGCTGGCGATGCTGCACTCGGCGGCGAACGACGGGGTCGTGCTGGACGCGTTCGTGGTCCGCAAGGCCGTCAAGGAGCACGGCATGCAGCGGCGCATCGAGGGCATGGAGGTCCGCGGCCAGCGCGTGCTGGCGGTGGAGGACACGTCCACGACCGGCGGCAGCGTCCTGACGGCGGTGGAGGCCCTGCGCGAGGCGGGCGCGGACGTGGTCGGCGTCGCGACCGTCGTGGACCGCGACACCGGGGCGCGGGAGGCCATCGAGAAGGAAGGCCTCGAGTACCGGTACATCCTCGGCCAGGACGACCTCGGCTTGAACTGACGCGGCGGACCGGGGACCCGCGGTCCCCGGTCCGTGCGGCTCACTTCCCGAACAGGTCCTTCGCGGCGTCCTTCACGTGTTCGACCGCGCCCTTGAGGCCGGCCTTCGCCTGGTCCGCCTGGCCCTCGGCCTGCAGCTGCTCGTCACCGGTGGCCTGGCCGGCCGCCTCCTTGGCCTTGCCGCCCAGCTCCTCGGCCTTGTTGCTGATCTTGTCGCCCAGCGACATGGGGCACCTCCCGGTCCGGCGGCGCCCCGGCGGGGCGCCCTGGTGCCGTGAAGACCACCGGGACGCGCGATCGTCACGGACTCGCCCGGGTGACAACCGTCACCCAGAATCGGTGCGTGACGATTTCCGCCCGCCGGTGTCCTCCCGCAGAGGAGGTGCCGTGACGACGACTACGCCGCTCGACGACGTGACTCTCGTCGGCCGCGCGCGGGACGGGGACGTCCGGGCGTACGAGCAGCTCGTGCTGCGCTACCAGGGCCCGATGTTCCGGCTCGCCGTGAAGATGCTCGCGCACCGCGGCGACGCCGAGGACGTCGTGCAGGAGGTGTTCCTCAACGCCTGGCGCAAGCTCGACCAGCTCGGCGAGGACGCCGCCTTCGTCGGCTGGCTCTACCGGGCCACCACGAACCGCTGCCTCAACGCGATCCGCGCGCGCAAACCCCAGGCCGACGTCGACCTCGACACCGCCGAGTCGCCGCGGACCGATCTGCAACCGGAGCGGGCTGTCCAGGTGAGCAGCCAGCTCGCGGCGTTGAACGCGGCTCTGGAGCAGCTGACCCCCGAGCAACGGGCGTGCTGGCTGCTGCGTGAAGTGCACGGCCGGTCCTACGAAGAGATCGGCGAAACCGTCGGCGCGAACGCGACGGCCGTCCGCGGCCGGATCGCGCGCGCCCGGGCCCAGCTGGCGGAGGTGATGAAGCCATGGCGATGACGGACTACGAACTGCCCTGCGAACGCGATGTCGAACAGGTGTGGGAGCGGCTCGACGCGGTCGGCGCCGGGCTGGCCGACGAACACGAACTGACCTGCCCGCACTGCCGGGCCGCCCGAGAAAGCCTGCTGGCGCTGCGCGAAGCGACGTCGGAACTGGTGGCCGAGGAAGACGCGCCCTCGCCGGACCTGTTCGGCCGGATCATGTCGGCCGTGCGGGCGGAGGTGCGGCGCGGCTCGATGGTGCGGCTGCCGACCCCGGAACCCGGGTTCGTCGAGGTCAGCGAGCAGGCGGTGGCGGCGGTGCTGCGGTACGCGGCGGACACCGTCGACGGCGTCCGGGCGCGGCGCTGCCGGGTGCGGACCGTGCCCGGCGGGGTCGAGGTCGAACTCACCCTCGCGCTGAGCCTGCGGAACGCCACGGGCGGCGAAGCGTTGGCGAAGGTGCGGGAGCGGGTGACCGCGGCGGCCGCGGCCCGGGTGGGCCTGACGCTGGCGAAGCTCGACCTGTTCGTGGACGACCTGTATGAGGAGCCGGGGGAATGAGCGTCGATTACGTGGTCGCCGATCCGGTGATCGCCAGCGTGGCGGCACGGGCGGCGATCACCACGCCGGGAGTCGTGCGGCTCGAACCGGGCCTGCGCGGCCTGGTGACGGCGTGGACGCGCGCGGCCCGCCAGCGGTGGCGGGGCCTCGACCCGGCGCCGTCGGACGGCGTCCGGGTCCGGACCGCGGACGGCCGGGTGACCGTCCACATCGACCTGGTCACCGCGGCGGCCGACCAGGCCGCCGCGGTGGGCCGGGCGGTCCAGCGCGCGGTGACGCGGTTCGTGGCCGAGCAGACCGGGCTGGTCGTCGACGAGGTGACGGTGTCCATCATGGACATCGAACCGGCGGTCCGGTGACGGCGGACGACGCCGTCGAGAAGATCGTCGGCGTGCTCAAAGAAGTGGACGGCCTGCGCCCGGCGACGCCGGTTTCGCCGGGCACGACGTGGCTGCCGGTCGACTGGGACGGCATGGCGGTGGAACTGGACACCGACGTGGTCCGGATCCGCCTGATCGCGACCCGGCTGCCGATCCCGCCGTTGCTGGACCGCGCGGCGGACGCCGTGCGCTCGGTCCTGGCGGGTACCGAGTGGGCGGAAGCGGGGCTGCAGCTGGTGGTCACCGACCTAGACGGCGCCGCTTTCGCGTGAGACCCACGTCACAGTGACGGTTCCCCGACCGGGGGTGTCCTCAGTTACGAACAAGGCGAAAAAGCCTTGTCCCGCAGGACATCCAAGGAGGACCACCATGACCGTGACGGCCGAGAAGAACACCGTGGCCACCACCACCGAGTCCGCGCTCGTCACCAAGCAGGGCACCACGACCATCGCCGACACGGTGGTGCAGAAGATCGCCGGGCTCGCCGCGCGCGAGGTCCGTGGTGTGCACGACCTCGGCGGCGGCGCGGCGCGGGCGCTGAGCGCGATCCGCGACCGCATCCCGGGCGCGTCCGCCAGCGTCGGCCAGGGCGTGTCGGTCGAGGTCGGCGAGAAGCAGGCCGCGGTCGACCTGCAGGTGCTCGTCGAGTACGGCGTCGCCATCGCGGACCTCGCGCGTTCGGTGCGCCGCAACGTGATCACGGCGATCGAGCAGATGACCGGGTTGCAGGTGGTCGAGGTGAACATCAACGTCACCGACGTCCACATCCCGGGCGACGACGAGGAATCCACCGGCTCGGACCGGGTGCAGTGACGTGAACGCGACCCTGATCGGCCTCCTTTTCGGCGTGGCACTGGGTTTCGCGGCCGGCTTCGGCGGGTTCGGCGCCTTCGTCGCGGTGCTGCTGCTCGGCGGGCTCGGCCTGCTGGCCGGCCGCTGGGCCGACGGCAAACTCGACGTGTCCGCCCTCGTGGGCGCCGCCCGCGATCGGAGGTAGCGGTGGAACGCGGAGTGACGACGGTGGCCCCGCGCGCGGTCCGGCGCATCGCCGCCCGCGCCGCCCGTGAGGTCGGCGGCGTGGACGGCGCCGTCACCGCGGAGGCCACTGTGGACGGAGAAGTGACCACTTTGGACATCCGGCTGCCGGTGACCTACCCGGCCCCGATCGCGGCGACGGCCGAGCGGGTCCGCGTCCACCTGCGCGAGCGGGCGGCGGACCTGACCGGGCTCCGCGTGGAGCGCGTGGACATCACGATCGCCGGCGGTGCCCGGTGAGGCGGCCGAGGCGGAGCGTGCCGGCGGCGCTGACGGCCCTGGTGGTGCTGGCGGTCTGCACGCTGGTGACGACGGCGCTGGTGCAGCGGCTGCTCGGGCAGCGGCCGGTGCTGTCGTACGACGCGGTCGCCGCCCGGGTGCACGCCACGTCCTGGAACGAACTGCCCGTGCTCGTCGGGGGCGGGGCAGCGGTTCTGGCGGGGTGCGCACTCCTGGCGGCGGCCCTCCTCCGCGGCCGCCCGGTGGTGGTGGCGCTCGCGTCGGCAGCGGGGATCGACGCGGGCACCCCCCGCCACGGCTTGGAGCGCTCGCTGCGAGCGGCGGCCGAGTCGGTCGACGGGGTGGCGGCCGCCGGGCTGCGGCTGGGGCGCCGGAAGGTCCGGGTGAAGGTCCGGACCAACCGGACGAACCGGGAGGGCCTGGCGGAGGCGGTCCGGACCGCGGTCCAAGGGCGCCTGGAGCGGGTGGGGCCGGCGAAGGTGCCGGAGGTACGGGTACGGGTACGAGGAGGTCGGCGGTGAACGGAGTGGTGCAGGAAGCGCAGGGGGTCGGTGCCGGTTGCGGGCGGGTTGGTTCTCGTTCGACCGGAGCGGTGAGCGGCGCCGAGGCGCTCGGAATCACTTCCGGAGGTGCGTGATGAACCGCCCAGCCGCCCTGAACCGCACCCTCCTCGCCCTGATCGGCCTCGTCCTGCTCGCCGCCGGTGGGTTCGCCGTGGCCACGCACTTCGGGGAACTCCGCCTCCTCGACCCCTCCGCACCGCTGGTCCCCGGTACCGCTCCGCCGCCCACCTGGGTCTTCTACCTGGTCATCGCCGGCGCCGTCGGGCTGGGGCTGCTCTGCCTGCGGTGGCTGGCCGCGCAGGCGTTCCGCCGTCCGAAGGCCACCACCTGGCGGACCACCGGGGACGCCGGCGCCACCGTGCTGGGTTCCGCGACCGCCGCCGCTCCGGTCGCGGCCGATGTCGAGACCTATCCGGGCGTCCTCGCCGCGTCGGCCTGGCTGTCCGGGCCGCGGGACGCTCCCGCACTGGACCTCGTCGTCACCACCGGCCGGGACGCCGATCCCGCCGCGCTGCGGCAACGGGTTGCCGAGCACGCCGTGCCACGGCTGCGGCAGGCCCTCGAAGTCGGGGACCTCCCCGTGCGGCTGGAAATTCGGCTGACCGCGAAAACCGGGTCTCGCGCGCGCTGACCCCGGCGTACCGTCGGGGCATGGAGGAGGACCCGCAGCGCCCACATGACCCGAACCGGAAGAAACCGGACGGTGCGCCGGACCAGTACCCCCACGAGGAGCCGACGCAGTACCCCGCGAAGCGGCCGCCGGAATTCCCACCCGGCGTAACGCCTCCGTCACCACGCAGGTGAACGGGTTGCTCCGCTGGGTTAAACATCACACCGCTGGGCATCCATAGAGGCGGACGATCCCGGGCGGCGGAGTAAAGTCGCTGGTAGGGGGATCGGTGGAGGGGGGTGCGATGGCGAAGTTCCTGGCCGACGTGACCGTCGCGGTGCACATTCTGGCCCTGCTGCTCATCGGGTTGGGGGGCTTCCTCGCCTGGCGCTGGCCGAAGCTGATCTTCGTCCACATGTTCGCCGCGGCCTGGGGCGTGCTGGTGAACGTGACGCCGGTGCCGTGCCCGCTCACCGCGCTGGAGAACTTCTTCCGCCACCAGCAGGGCCTCGGCGACCTGCCCGGCGGCTTCAACGCCTACTACCTCTACGGCACGGTGTTCCCGCAGTCGTGGCTGCCGGCGATCGGGATCGTCGCGATCGTGGTCGTCGCCTACTCCTACGTCGGCGTCTACCACCGGTGGCGCCACCGCCACGACGAGGAAACCCACGTGCGCCCGGTCCACCTGGGCTGAGCGACAATCGCCGGGTGAACACCACACCCGGGCCCACCGAATGGGTCAGCCGCGAAGAGGTCGGCGTCGGCCCGTGGCCGGGTGAGTGGCCGTCGGACGAGCGGTACGACCCCGAGCTGCTGCGGGACGGCGACCGCCGGAACGTCGTCGACGCCTACCGCTACTGGCGCCGCGAAGCCATCGTGTCCGATGTGGACAGCCGGCGGCACCCGTTCCACGTGGCCATCGAGAACTTCCAGCACGACCACAACATCGGCACCGTGGTCCGCACAGCGAACGCGTTCGCCGCGGCCGAGGTGCACATCGTCGGCCGGCGGCGCTGGAACCGGCGCGGGGCCATGGTGACCGACCGCTACCAGCACCTGCGTCACCACGACGACGTCTCGGGGTTGGTGGATTTCGCCGCGGAGCAGGGGCTGGCCGTCGTCGCGGTCGACAACACCCCTGGTTCGCAGCCGGTCGAGACGGCCGAGATCCCGCGTGCGTGCGTCCTGCTCTTCGGCCAGGAAGGCCCCGGGCTCTCCGGCGAAGCGCAGGAGGCCGCGTCGCTGGTGGTGTCGATCGCGCAGTTCGGCACCACCCGTTCGATCAACGCCGGGGTCGCGGCCGGGATCGTCATGCACGCCTGGATCCGGCAGCACGCCGACCTCGGCCGTGCCTGGTGACGCCTACAGGCCCCAGCCCCAGCGCAGCTGGACCACGCCCGTCGCGTTGTTCGTCTCCAGGCCGCTGCCGCTCTGCCGCGTGATCGAGTACGTGTCACCCGACCGCAGGCCGGGCCAGTAGACGACGCCGATCTGCCGGGACCGCGCGAGGTCCGTCGTGGCGGCGAAGTACGCGGTGAAGTTGTTGCCGTCCTGGTGGCCGGCCGAGTAGTTCAGGCCGGTCGTCATCGGGGCGCCTGCCTCGTCGATGATCGTGCGGGCGGAGTACGACCCGAGCCGGTTGCTGAGGTTCGCCGTCCACGCCGAGCGGGTCGTGTCCGAGGCCCAGAAGCCGTAGAAGTGCAGCGAGAGCAGCGTGCCGTCCAGCGCGCTCGCCGCGCCGACGCCGGTCACGTTGTCGTTGTAGCCGGTGCCGCTGATCAGCACCCGGCCGCGCGGGATGGTCGAGTGCCGGGACAGCCAGGTCGAGCAGAGCGACACCCAGTCGTTGAGGCTGTAGCCGAACGGCTCGTTCATCGGTTCGAAGTAGACGTTGCCGTTGCCGCCGTAGTCGCTGGTGACCTTGTCCCACATGGTGTTCCAGGCGTTGACGTCGTCGACGAAGCCGTCCTTGTTCGCTTCCCAGTAGCCGAAGATGACCTTCATGCCGTGGGCCAGGGCCGAGTCGGCGGCGCCCTTGTACCGCCCCCACCAGTCGGAATTGACGCTCTGCGGGTTGATCGGCAGCCGCACGGTGTTCGCGCCGAGTTTCTGCTGGAAGCCGGTGATGATGCCGTCGGCCTTGCCGCGGACGCTGTCGTAGCTGTCCCCGGCGGTGAGGCCGGTCGGGATCACCCAGCCGTCCACGTAGTTGTCGCGAGCGTCCGCCCAGTTGACGCCGCGGAACCCGTTGGTGGCGGCGACGGCGTCGTGCGGGACGGCGAAGAGGGGAACGAGCAAGAGGGCGAGCAGGCAGCGACGGAAGCGGGCCATGCGAACTCCGATGTTCACGTAAACATGCCGCGTCGAGAATCCTCGATGGCCCCCGGCACGTCAAGGGTCAGACGGGGGTGACCTCGACGGGAATGCCGTTCAACACCGACGTTCCGGACGGAACGTCCAGCAGCGTCTCGTCGGCGACGAGGTTCGAGTTGACGCCGGGGTTCGCGCTCGCGACCCGCGTCCGCGAGCCGTCGGCGTCGTGGCCCCAGCCGTGCGGGATGCTCACCACGCCCGGCCGGATCTCGTCGGTGACCTCCACCGGGACCTGCAGTTTCCCGGCGCGGGACGTCACCGACGCGAGGCCGCCGTCGGTGAGGCCGAGTCGGGTCGCGTCGGCCGGGTGGACCTGGACCGTGCAGCGGTTGCCGCCGCGGACCAGGGGCGCCAGGTTGTGCATCCACGAGTTGTTCGAGCTCAGGTGCCGCCGACCGATCAGCACCAGGCCGTCGTCCGCGGTTTTCGCGAGCTCTTCCCGCAGGCGCGGAACGTCGGCGACGATCTCCGCCGGCGCCAGTTCGATCCGCCCGGACGCGGTGCACAGCACCTCCGGGATCCGCGGCTTCAGCGGCCCGAAGTCCACGCCGTGCGGGGCGGCTTCGAGGTCGGCGAGCGTGACGTCGTACGGCCCCGCGCGCAGCATCAGGTCGACCAGGCGCGCGGGCCCGGTCCGGTCTTGGGTGACCGCCAGCCCGGCGCGGCGGGCGACGTCGGCGGCGACGAAGTCGTCCAGCGCCGCGACGTCGGCCTCAGGCCCCTGACCGGCGACGATGCCGGTGAGCCGCAGCATGGTCTCCCACTCCTGCGGCAGCGCCGACGGCAGCGTCGCGGGGGTCCAGTTGGCGATGTTGCGGATGGACAGCTGGTAGAAGGCCAGGTCGAAGTGCGGGCGCTCGAGCGGCGACGGGCCGGGCAGGATGACGTCGGCCTGCCGGGACGTCTCGTTGAGGTAGACGTCGACCGAGATCATGAAGTCGAGGCTTTCCAGCGCCGCGGCCAGCCGGCCGGCGTTCGGCGTGCTCAGGCAGGGGTTGCCGCTGACCGTGATCAGCGCGCGAACCTGGCCCTCGCCCGGCGTCTCGATCTCGTCGGCGAGCGTCGCGACCGGCAGTTCGCCGACGACCTCGGGCAGGCCGCGCACGCGGCTGCGCCAGCGCCCGACGGCGAACGGGCGCCGGTTCCCGGTGGGCTGGCACGCAGCCAGCGGGAACATCGCGCCGCCCGGGCTGTCGAGGTGGCCGGTGAGCACGTTGAGGACGTCGACCAGCCAGCTCGCGACGGTGCCGAACGCCTGGGTCGTGGTGCCGATCCGGCCGTAGACCACGGCGTTGTCCGAGGTCAGCTCCCGCGCCATCCGGCGGATCTCGCCGGCATCGATGCCGGTGCGCGGGGCGACGGCCTCCGGGGTGAACGGTTCGGCCAGCGCGCGGACGTCGTCGAGGCCGTTGAGGTGGTCTTCGAGGCGGCCAGGGGCGACGAGGTTCTCCGCGAACAGGACGTTGACCAGCGCGAACAGCAGCAGCGCGTCGGTGCCGGGGCGGATGGCGTGGTGCTCGTCGGCGAACGCGGCGGTGCGCGTGCGGCGCGGGTCGACGACGACGATCTTGCCGCCGCGCTCGCGGATCCCGCGCAGCCGCCCGCGGATGTCCGGCGCGGTCATCAGGCTGCCGTTGGAGACGAGCGGGTTGGCGCCGAGGATCAGCAGGTGCCGCGTCCGGTCGAGGTCGGGCACCGGGATGGCGAGCGGGTCGCCGAACATCGTGCCGGCGGAGTAGTGCTTCGGCAGCTGGTCGACCGAGGTGGCGCTGTAGAAGTTCTTGGTGCCCAACGCTTTGTAGAGTACGCGGCCGTAGAGGGTCAGCGCGATGTTGTGCACGCCGGGGTTGCCCGCGTACACGGCGACGGCGGCGCGGCCGTGCTGTTCGATGATCGGCGGGAGGCGGCGGGCGATCTCGTCGTACGCCTCCTGCCAGCTGACCTCGACGAACTCGCCGTCGCGCTTGAGCAGCGGGGCGGTCAGCCGGTCGGGGTCGTGGTGCAGGGCGCCGAGCGACGCGCCCTTGGGGCAGATGTAGCCCCGCGAGAAGACGTCCTTGTCGTCACCTTTGACGCGGGTGACCTGCTGGTTCGCGTCGAGCGTCACTTCGAGACCGCAGGTGGCTTCGCACAGCGGGCAGGTGACGTGGGCCGTCGTCATGACCACCGAACATACCGAGCGGTATGTCGATGGGCAAGGCACGATTGCGTCATGGACGTCTCGGCCGCGGAACGCGCGGTGACTTCGCGGCACCTGCGCCGGGTGTGGGGCCTGCCCGGCACGGTCCTCGGGCGCAGCCGCTGGCCGGCCGCCGTCGATCAGCGGCTGCACTGGCACTGGAACTACTGGTGGCAGGCCCACCTGCTGGACACCCTGGTCGACGCGCAGCTGCGAGCGCCTGCTTCCGGTCGGCTCGCCTTGATCCGGTCGTTCGTGCGTTCGGTGCGGCTGCGCAACTTCGGTCGCTGGACCAACGACTACTACGACGACATCGCGTGGCTCGGCCTTGCGCTGCAACGGGTCTCCACGCTCGGCATCGACGTCGGCCCGGCATTGGCGGCCATCGACACGCAGTTGCTGTCGGGCTGGACGTCGGCGGCGGGCGGCGGGATCTGGTGGCGCCGAGGCGACGACTTCAAGAACGCCCCGGCCAACGGCCCGGCGGCGATCTTCCACGCCCGGTCCGGCAATCTCGCCCGGGCCCGCGAGATGACTTCGTGGCTGACGTCCACTTTGGTCGATCCGGAGTCCGGTCTGGTCTGGGACGGGATCCGTGCGGACACGGGCGAGCTGGTGAAGCACATCTACACGTACTGCCAGGGGGTTTACCTCGGTGCGTGCCTGGAGTTGTCCTTAGTGGACGATGCTGCTCGGACGGTCCGTGCGGTGGCGGAGCACCTCGCGCCCGGCGGAGTGATCCGCGGCCAGGGCGGCGGCGACGGTGGCCTGTTCGCGGCGATCCTGGCCCGATACCTGGCCCTGGCGGCCCGTTCCCTCCCGGGCCGGGAAGCCGAGACGGCCCGCTCACTGGTCCTCGACTCCGCCGAGGCGTGCTGGTCAGGTGCGGCACCCGGCCTGGTGTTCAGCGCGTACTGGGACCGCCCGGCCCCCTGGCCCCTCCCGGAGGACGCCCCCGAGCGAGACCTGTCGGTCCAGGTCGGCGGCTGGATGCTCCTGGAGGCCGCCGCGAAGGTCTCGTGAGCCTCAGCAGCCGCAGGAGGCGCCGTGGAGGAATTTCGGGGTCAGCCAGACCGACTCCGGCGGGCGGTCCGGGTCGGCCATGCGGGACATCAGCAGCTGCACCGCCCGGCGGCCCAGGTCCGCGACCGGCTGGACCAGCGTGGTCACCGCCGGGCTCACCCGGCGCGCCCAGTCCATGTCGCCGTAGCCCACCACCGCCAGCTCCGAGCCGATCCGGATCCCGCGGCGGTGGGCCTCGTACTGGACGCCCACCAGCATCGACTCGTCCGCCACCACCAGGGCCGTCGGGGACGGCCAGCCGTCCAGGAGCTTGGCCGTCGCGCGGGTGGCGCCGCCCGAGTCCGAGAACCCGCACGCCACCAGCTCGTGGTTGAAGCGCAGGCCCGCCTGCTCCAGGCCGAGCCGGTAGCCGCGGACGCGCTCGCGGCTGACCTCCAGGCCCTCGTCGCCCGAGACCAGGCCGATCTTGCGGTGGCGGCGGGACGTCAGGTGCCGGACCAGCGACGCCACCGCGTGCACGTTCTCCGTACCCACCTGGTCGACGTCGTTGCGCGCGGCCACCCGGTCCACCAGCACCGTCGGCACGCCCATCCGGACCAGGCCGTTGACCACCGCTTCGCCGCCGGCCGAGGGGACCAGCAGCACGCCGTCCACCAGGTCCGCGCGCAGCTCGCGCACCACCGCGGCCTCTTCGCTCGCGGTGTCGCTGGTGTCGGCCAGTACGACGTCACACCCCGCCTGCGCCGCGGCCGCCCTGATCGCGCGCAGCAGCTCACCCGAGTACGGGTTCGCGTGCACACCCATCGCGACGCCGATCCGGTAGGTGACCGGGGGGTCCCACAACCGGAGCTCCGGCGAAAGTGCGGTCATAAGCCCTCGCAGACGCTCAGCCGCAAAGTATCCGCTGAACGGCCGCGCGGGAGTGTCAGGAACCCAGATTCACTGAAGTGAGTGAACCGGGGGACAGCCGCACGACTCACGGTGACGCAGGGTGGGGGCCAGCCGGACCGTTTCGGCCTTGCGCGCCGGGTCGTTGATCCGGGCCAGCAGCAGCCGCACCGCCTGCCGGCCGATCTCCTCGATCGGCTGCGCCATCGTCGTCAGCGGCGGGTCGACCAGGTCCGCCCACTCGACGTCGTCGTAGACCACCACCGGCAGGTCGCGCCCGATCCGCAGCCCGCGCCGCCGTGCTTCGTGCAGCACGCCGACCATCATGCTGTCGTTCCCGACCACCAGCGCCGTCGGCGGCTCGGGCAGCGCCAGCAGCGTGCTCAACGCCAGTGCGCCACCCTCGCGCGAGGAGTTTCCGCAGGCCACGAGCTCGGACGACCACGTGAGCCCGGACCGGCCCAGCCCCAGCCGGTAGCCGAGCACGCGCTCCTCGCTCGTCGACAGCCCGGGCACGCCGCTGATCATCCCGACCCGCCGGTGCCCGAGCGTCGCCAGGTGCGCGGTCAGCGCCGACGTCGCCTGGATGTTCTCCGAGCCGACCTGGTCGACGTCGGTGCGGGTGGACAGCCGGTCGATCAGCACCGTCGGCACGTCGAGGGACACGAGCTCGCCGATCACCGGGCCGTCGCCGGGGGCGGGGGTGATGAGCAGGCCGTCGACGCGACGGGAGCGCAGCGCCCGCACGGTGTCACGCTCGGTGTCCGCGCGGTCGTGGGTGTCGGCCAGCAGGACGGTGTAGCCGTGCGCCGACGCCTCCCGCTCGATCGCCTGCATCAGCGTCGCGAAGTACGGGTTGGCCACCAGCGAGATCGCCATCCCGATCGACCGCGTGCCGCCCGTGACCAGTGAGCGGGCGATCGCGTCGCCGGTGTAGCCGGTCGTCTCGATCGCCCGCAGCACGGCCGCCTTGGTGTCCTCGGCGACCGCGCGCGTTCCGTTCACGACGTGGGAGACGGTCGTGATCGAGACGCCGGCGAGCTCGGCGATGTCCCGCTGGGTCGGCCGCGATGATCTCGGCTGGGGCATACCAATCCTTCCCGGCAAGCGTTTGCGCAAACGCTTGCGTCCACGCAGCAGTCTGTCTACCTTCCGGTCCATCGGCAAGCCTCGAACCGAACAAAGGGTGGGAACCCATGAGACAGCGAAGTCTCACCGCGCTGACGCTGGCCGCCGTGCTCGCCGCGACGACCGGGTGCACGGTCGAACGCCACTGGGGTGGCAACACGAACACCGGCGGGAGCGGCAAGGCGAAGGTCGGCCTGGTCACCAAGACCGACACCAACCCCTACTTCGTGGAACTCCGCAACGCCGCGAGAGCCGCCGCGCAGGCCAACGGCGCCGACTTCAGCGCGCTCGCCGGCCAGTTCGACGGCGACAACGACGGCCAGGTCCGCGCCATCGAGAACCTCCGCCAGCAGGGCGCGAACACGATCCTGATCACGCCGAGCTCGTCCACCGGCGTGCTCAAGGCGATCAAGGACGCCCGCGACGCCGGGGTACTGGTCATCGCGCTCGACACGGCCACCGAACCGGCCGACGCGGTCGACGCCACCTTCGCCACCGACAACTTCGCGGCCGGCGAGCAGCAGGGCGCCTACGTCAAGGCCGCGCTCAAGGGCGTCCCGCCCAAGCTGCTGATGGTCGACGGGACCGCGGGCAGCACGGTCGACACCCAGCGCCACGGCGGCTTCCTCAAGGGCATCGGGCTGACCGACGGCTCGCCGGAGATCAAGGGCCACACCGCGGCCAACGGCGACCAGAGCCTCGCCCAGCAGGGCATGGAGAACCTGCTCCAGCGCAGCACCGACATCAACGCCGTCTACTCGATGAACGAGCCGATGGGCCGCGGCGCGTACGCGGCGCTCAAGGCCCGCGGGCTGACCGGCCAGATCGTGATGGGCTCGATCGACGGCGGCTGCGAAGGCGTCCAGAACGTCAAGAACGGCCAGTTCGCCGCCACCGTCATGCAGTTCCCGAAGAAGATGGCCGAGCAGGGGGTGCTCGCCGCCGTCGAGTACGCCAAGACCGGCAAGAAGCCGTCCGGGTTCGTGAACACCGGGTCCGCCGTGATCACCGACAAGCCCCTGCCCGGCATCGAGAGCCACGACTCCGCCTGGGGCCTGCAGAACTGCTGGGGAGGCAACAAATGACCACGGCAGTGGCAACCAAGGAACGTGAGTCGCTCGGCGAGTTCCTCCTCCGCGCCCCCGCGGTCGGCCCGGCGCTCGCGCTGGTCGTCGCGATCGTGGTGTTCTCGCTGGCCACGGACACGTTCTTCGACCTCGACAACCTGTCGACCGTGGTCCAGCAGTCCCTGGTCGTTGGGACGCTCGCGCTGGGCCAGACGCTCGTCATCCTGATCGCGGGCATCGACCTGTCCAACGCCGCATCGATGGTCGTCGCGACGCTGATCATGGCGAAGCTCGCCGCGGCCGGGACGAACGGGTTCGTCGCGCTGCTCGCCGGGGTCGTGCTGACGATCATCGTCGGCATCTTCATCGGCGGGCTCGCCACCCGGATCAAGCTGCCCGCGTTCATCATCACGCTCGGCACGTTCACCATGCTGACCGCGGTGTCGAAGCTGATCGCCGGCGGCCAGGCCGTGCCGGTGACCGACGGGCTGCTGCAGTGGCTCGGCACCAAGCGCTACCTCTTCGGCGGCATCCCGATCACCTACGGCATGACGCTGGCGCTGCTGATGTACCTCGGCATCTGGTACGCGCTCACGAAAACCGCGTGGGGCAAGCACGTCTACGCGGTCGGCAACGCGCCGGAGTCCGCGCGGCTGTCCGGCATCAAGGTCAACCGCACGGTGCTCTCGGTGTACATCGTGGCCGGGCTGACCTTCGGCATCGCCGCGTGGCAGGCGCTCGGCCGGACGCCGAACGCCGACCCGAACCAGTTCCAGCTGGGCAACCTCGACTCGATCACCGCCGTCGTCCTCGGCGGCACGAGCCTCTTCGGCGGCCGCGGTTCGGTGCTCGGGACGCTGATGGGCGCGCTGGTCGTGGCGGTGCTGCGGTCGGGCCTGACGCAGATGAACGTCGACGGCAACTACCAGGACCTCGCCACCGGCGCCCTGCTCATCGCCGCCGTCGTGGTGGACCGGATCGCGAGGAGGCAGCAGCAGTCATGACCGAACCGATCCTGCAGGCGCGTGGCCTGGTCAAGCGCTACGGCCGGGTGACCGCCATCGACGGCGCCGACTTCGACCTGCTGCCCGGCGAGGTGCTCGCCGTGGTCGGCGACAACGGCGCCGGGAAGTCCTCGCTCATCAAAGCGTTGTCCGGCGCGGTGATCCCGGACGAAGGCGAGATCAAAGTGGACGGCAAGACCGTCCACTTCAAGTCCCCTTTGGACGCTCGGCACTACGGCATCGAAACGGTGTACCAGGACCTCGCGGTCGCGCCCGCGCTCGACATCGCGTCGAACATGTTCCTGGGCCGGGAAAAGCGCCTCAAGGGACCGCTCGGGCTGTTCCGCAAGCTCGACACCGGCGCCATGCGGGCCGAGGCCCAGCGGATCCTCGACGAGCTGGGCATCAACATCAAGTCGATCAGCCAGCCCGTCGAGACGCTCTCCGGCGGTCAGCGCCAGGGTGTCGCGGTGGCCCGCGCGGCCGCGTTCGGCACCAAGGCCGTGATCATGGACGAACCCACCGCCGCGCTCGGTGTCGCCGAGTCCGGCAAGGTGCTCGACCTGATCGGCCGGATTCGCGACCGCGGCCTGCCGGTGGTGCTGATCAGCCACAACATGCCGCACGTGTTCGACATCGCCGACCGCATCCACGTGCACCGCCTCGGCAAGCGCGTCGCGGTCGTCTCGCCGAAGACGCATTCGATGAACCAGGTCGTCGGCCTGCTCACCGGGGCCCTGCGGCTCAACGAGAACGGCGAAGTGGAAGAAGCCGCCGCAGCGACCCATGTGGCCGGCTTGAAGTGAGGGTGCTGCTGGCGGGTTTGTGCACGGTGGACGTCGTCCAGCGGGTCGCCGAGCTGCCGGCGCCGGGCGAGAAGGTGCAGTCGCTGCAGGTGGACGTCGCCGCGGGTGGGCCCGCGGCGAACGCCGCGGTGACGGCGGCCGCGCTCGGCGCCGAGGCGACCCTGCTGACCGTCCTCGGTGCGCACCCGCTGGCCGCCCTCGCCCGCGCCGACCTCGAGGCCCACGGCGTCCGGGTCGCCGACCTCGATCCCGGCCGGACCGGGCCGCCGCCGGTCAGCGCGGCCGCCGTCCGGGACCGCGACGGCGAGCGCACGGTCGTCTCGCGCAACGCGGCCGGGTCGCAAGCCTCCTGGAGCGGCTCGGTCGACGCGGACGTGGTGCTCGTCGACGGCCACCACCCGAACCTCGCCCTGTCGGTCGCCCGCGCGGCCGGCGACGTCCCGGTCGTGCTCGACGCCGGCAGCTGGAAACCCGTGCTCGACGAGCTGCTGCCGCTGGTGGACATCGCCGCCTGCTCCGCGCACTTCGCCGCGCCGGAACCCGGCCTCCACCAGCGCGGCGTCCCGACCGTGATCACCACCGCGGGGCCGCGCCCGGTCCGCTGGTCCACTGCGGACGGCGGCTCGGGTGAGGTGCCTGTGCCCGCCGTCGAAGCGCGGGACACACTAGGGGCGGGCGACGTCTGGCACGGCGCGCTCGCCGTGGCCGTGGTGCGCGAACCGACGGTGCCGGACCGGATCCGCTTCGCCAACGAGGTGGCCGCCGAACGGGTGCGGCATGTGGGACCGCGGTCGTGGACGACCGCGATCGCAGGAAGGAACACGACATGACGGCGTTCGACGACTTGCTGGCCAGGGCCGAGGGCCTGACCGTGCGCGGGAAGCGCAACGTGCTCGGCATCATCGGCTCGCCCGCGTCCGGCAAGACCACGCTCGCCTGGGCGCTGGCCAACGCGCTCGGCTCGCGCGCGGCCGTGGTCGGTATGGACGGCTTCCACCTCGCGCAGGTCGAGCTGCGCCGGCTGGGCCGCACCGAGCGCAAGGGCGCCCCGGACACGTTCGACGCCGCGGGCTACTACCACCTGATCCGCCGCCTCGCCGAAGGCCGCGAAACGGTGTACGCGCCGGAGTTCCGCCGCGAGATCGAGGAGCCGATCGCCGGGGCGGTCGCGGTACCGCCCGAGGTCCAGCTCGTCATCACCGAGGGCAACTACCTGCTGCTGCCGGACGACCCGTGGAGCGCGATCCGGCCGCTGCTCACCGAGGCCTGGTTCCTCGCGCCGGACGAGCCCGAGCGGATCGAGCGGCTCGTGTCGCGCCACCGCCGGTACGGCCGTTCGCTGGTCGAGGCCCGGCAGCGCGCGCTCGGCTCGGACCAGCGCAACGCCGACCTCATCTCGCAGACGCGGGACCGCGCGGACCTGGTTCTGGAGAACCTGCCGCTGGCCAACTTCGCGATTTGACCCTGATCGTCACCGGCGGCAGCCGCGGGATCGGCGCGGCGATCTGCACGCTGGCCGCCACCCGCGGCCACGACGTCGTCGTCAACTACTCCGGCGACCCCGCGCCCGCGGAAGCCGTCGCCGAAGAGGTGCGCGCGCAGGGCCGTCAGGCGCTGGCCTTCCGCGCGGACGTCTCCGACGAAGACGACGTCCGCGCGCTGTTCGCCGCGGCCGCCGAGCTGGGGCCGGTGACCGCGCTGGTCAACAACGCGGCCATCGTCGGCAAGACCCCCGGCCGGCTCGAGGACTACGAGGTCGACGTCGTCCGGCGCACCCTCGACGTCAACGTCACCGGGGTGTTCCTGTGCTGCCGCGAGGCGGTCCGCCGGATGTCCACCCGCCACGGCGGCGACGGCGGCGCGATCGTCAACATCTCGTCGACGGCCGCGCGCACCGGCTCGGCCGGGGAGTGGGTGCACTACGCCGCGTCGAAGGCGGCTGTGGACACGCTGACCTTCGGGCTCGCGCAGGAGGTCGCCGGCGAGGGGATCCGCGTCAACGCGGTCCGGCCGGGCATGATCCACACCGGCCTGCACGCGGCCGCGGGCCTGCCGGACCGGATGGCGCGGTACGCACCGCAGATTCCGATGCGGCGGGCGGGGCAGCCGGCGGAAATCGCGGAAGCGGTGCTGTTCCTGCTTTCGGAAGCGTCGTCGTTCACGACGGGCGCCGTTCTCGACGTCGGCGGCGGCCGCTGATCCTTGTGAACCGGGATTTCCCGGCTTTCGTGTGGTGGGCGTTCCCACAACCGCGCGAAAGGTGAACACAATGCGCACGTTCGAGCTGCCCGATTCGGTGGTCGGGACGACAGTCGATCGGATACTGGGCAGGCAGCTGGTCCGGACCTGGGAGGACGACGGGATCTTCCAGGTCGCCGCCACCGCCGCGCAGGCCCGCATCACCGCCGAAGCGCTCGCCGCGAGCCGGCGGTTCTTCGCGAAATCCCTCCCGGAAAAGGCGGAGTTCGTCAGCGACCTCACCTACAGCGGATACATCGCTTCGGGTGAAGAGGTGACGGCGGGCGAAGCCGACTATTCCGAGATCTTCACGGTGTGCCCGGACATCCCGCTCACCGACATCCGCGTCACCGGCGGCTGGCCGTGCCACGGGCCGGTGCCGTGGCCGGACGAGGGCTACCGGACGGCGATGACGGCCCACCTGAAGGAGGTCGGGGCCATCGGCGAGAAGGTGCTGCAGCTCGTCGCCCTCGGGCTGGGCGCGGAAATCGACCGGCTGACCCGGCTCACCCGCGAAGGCTGGCACCACATGCGCGTGCTCCGGTTCCCCGCCCGGTCGGCGACCACCGAACGCGGGATCGGCGCGCACACCGACTACGGACTGCTCGTGATCGCCGCGCAGGACGACGTCGGCGGCCTCTACATCCGGCCACCGGTGGCCGGGGAGCACCGCAACCGCAACTGGCTGCCGGCGGAGAGCACGGCCGGGATGTACCAGGACGCCGAGCCGTGGCACTTCGTCGAGCCCGAGGCGGGGGTGTTCACCGTCTTCCCCGGCGACATCCTGCAGTTCCTCACCGGCGGCCGCCTCCTGTCGACGCCGCACAAGGTCCGGCTCGCGGACCGGGAGCGGTACACGCTGGCGTACTTCCACGAGCCGTCGTTCGGCGCCACCGTCCGGCCGCTGGCGGGCGGGGACGAGGCCATCCACTACGGGACGCACTTCACGAACATGTTCACGCGCTGTTACCCGGACCGGGTGACGACCCGGCGGATCGAGCGCGAAGGGCGCTTGGCCGTGCTGGATCGTATCCGTGACCCGAGGTGGCAGGGCGATCGCACTGAGTGGGTTCTGTCCGCCTGCTGAGACGGCCGGAGACGGCGAGATCACGATCGGACGGGGAACTTGGTCACTCGCGTTTTGGTGGTCGAACGCTGTGCAACTCTGGGAAGCCGCCACGCGAAAGGACGGCTTCGGAAGCCATGGCCAAACTCATGTCCGTGCACCACCTCGCGCTCACCGTGACCGACGTGGACCGCAGCGTGCCGTGGTACGTGCGCGTCCTCGACCTCGAGGAGGTCACCCGGCGCGAAGAGCCGGACACGGGACTGCGCAAGGTCGTGCTGCGCTCGGCCGGTGACGAGTTCTCGGTGGTGCTGGTGCAGCACGCGGACACCGGCAGGCGCGGGTTCGACGAGCGCCGGACCGGCCTGGACCACGTCGCGTTCCGCGTGCACTCGGCGGCCGAACTGGCCGAGTGGGAGAGCCGGCTGGCGGAGTTCGGCGTGTCCTACGTGCCGGTCGCGCCGTCACGGACGTTCGAAGGGTCGCGGGTGATCGTGTTCCGCGACCCGGACGGCATCCAGCTCGAGATCTGGACCGACCCGCAGCTCTGAGTCAGGTCCGCGCGTCGTCCGGCTGGTCCACCGGGCGGCGCATCTCCTGGCGGTAGCGCAGCACGCCGTAGCCCGTGCCGAACACGAAGAACGCGATGCTGATCCACAGCGCGGCCGTCTTCAGCCACGGCAGCGCGTCCAGCAGGCCGGCGCCGTAGTACCCGAGCAGCACCAGCGTCGGCACCCAGAGCAGGCCGCCGAGCGCGGTCGCCGCCATGAACCGGCGCGGGTCCATCCGGGCGGCGCCGGCGATCAGCGGGGCCAGCGTGCGGATCCACGGGATCCACCGGGCGGCCACGATCGCGAAGAAGCCCTTCCGGTCCAGGAACCGCTGCGCGCGCTCGAGGTTGTGCCGGTTCAGCACCTTGCCGTCGCGCCGCGCGATGAGCTTCGTCCCGCTGCCGCGGCCGATGTAGTACCCGATCTGGTTGCCGAGGACCGCGACGATCAGCGCGGCTCCCGACAGGAACCACGCGTTCGCGTCCGAACCGTGCTGCGCCAGCACCACGCCGGCCCCGAACAGCAGCGAATCACCGGGCAGGAACAGCCCGATGATCAGCGCGCACTCGACCAGCACGAAGCTCAGCACGATCACCCAGACGAGCAGCGGTCCGGCGGTGTCCAGCCAGCTCACGCCGACGCCCGCGGCCTCGGTGCTCACGACGTTCACCCCGCGAGCCTACGTGGCCCAGGTGAACGGTCCGCGGCGAACGGTCAAATCGCGCTCTCCGGGAGTTTCAGCTTTCACGAACGGTGAAGGCCCCCTCACCCAGCGGTGAGAGGGCCTTCCGGAGACGGGCTCAGAACTGCGGCAGCGTCTCGCCCTGCACCGCTTCGATGTCCAGCTCGACCTTCACGGTCGTGCCGACCGCCGCCACCCCGGCGCGGACCATCGCGTTGTAGTTGATCGCGAAGTCGTTCCGGTGCAGCGTCGTCTCGGCGTGGAACGCGACGCGCACGCCGCCCCACGGGTCGGGACCCCAGCCGCCGTAGGTCAGCTCGAGCTCGATCTCGCGGCGCTCGCCGTGCAGCGTCAGCTCGCCCAGCAGCGTCCACGAGTCCGCGCCGCGCTGGCGCAGCCCGGTGCTGGTGAAGGTGATGACCGGGTGCACGTCGACGTCGAGGAAGTCCGGCGAGCGCAGGTGGTCGTCGCGCATCTTGATGCCGGTTTCGATGCTCGCCGCCTTGATCTCGGCGTGCACCGACGACCGCTCGGCCGGGCGGCCGATCTCGATCCGGCCCGAGACGTCCGGGAACCGCGCCTTGATGCTCGCGATGCCCAGGTGCCGGGCGGTCGCGACCACCGACGAGTGGATCGGGTCGATCACCCACGGCCCGGCGGGCGGCAGCTCGATCGCCTCGGCGACCGGGGCCAGCACGACGTCGCCGAGCGAGCCGCTGCCGTCCGAGGCGATCTGGGCCGTCCGGGCGACCGGGGTGTACCCGGCCGCCGTGACGACGGCGGTGTAGACACCCGGGGCGAGGGCGTCGGTGACGACCTCGCCGCGGACGTCGGCCGCCTGCCGGGCGACCTGCCGCCCGGCCGGGTCGGTGACGGTGAGCACCGCGTGCTCCACCACCCAGCCCTCGGCCGTGCGCAGCGACGCGCGCAGGCCGGTCATGACCGGTCGACCAGCTCGTCGAGGGCCTGGTCGTAGCTCAGCCGGACGTCGTGGTCGGCTTCGCCGCCGGTGAGCTCCACCTGGCTGGTCGCCGGCGGGTAGCCGCTCGCGACCACGGTGTACGCCCCCGCGGGCAGGTCGCTGACCACGTACCGGCCTTCGCCGTCGGTCCGCGCGACCGCGGCCACGTTGCCTTCGGCGTCGAGCACGGTGATCCGCGCGTCCGGCACGATCCGGTCGCCCTCGGTCCGCGCGGTGCCGGACAGCAGCACCGAGCTGGCGAGCTCGACGTCGTGGCGCAGCACGCCGCTGTCGGGCACGGTGAGCGTCAGCGCGACGGGCCGGTAGCCCGCACCGCTGGCGACCAGGGTGTACGCCCCGGCGCCGACCCCGACGAAGGCGTAGGTGCCGTCGGTCGTCGTGATGAACGCGCCGTTCACCTCGCCGCGGCCGTCGGTCAGCGTCACCGTCACGTTCGGCAGCGGCTGCCCGGTGGCGGCCGCCTTCACCGTGCCGGTCAGCTCGCCGGACCCGGTGAGCGTGACGTCGACCGTGGCCGGCCCGTTGCTGATCACGACGCTGGACGCCTGCGGCTGGTGGCCGTGCGCGGACACGATGAGCACGTACGCGCCCGGGCCCTGGCTCGGCACCGAGTAGCTGCCGTCGGCGGACCCGGTGGCCCGCGCGACTTGGCGGCCGCGCTGGTCGATGAGGGTCAGCGCCGCGCCGGCGACGTGGCTGCCGTCCTGGCGCCGGACGTGGCCGGTCACCGGCAGGCCGCCCGCGCCGAGGGGCGTGTCGAGCTCGGACTCCGCGACGGAGTTCGTGATCGGCAGCGCGCCCGAAACGGCCTGGTAGTCGCCGTGCCCGTTGCTGCTCAGCGCGTGCCGCCCGCCGCCGACCAGTGCCGGCTCGCGGTCGACCGGCTTGACCGGCTCGACGATCTCGGTGGGCTCGTCGGCGTGGTCTTCGAGCAGCGCCTCGCCGCCCTCCATGGCCGCCGCGGCCGGGGCCGCGTTGGTCAGCGGGATCTCCTTCATGAACAGCAGCACCACGGTCGCCAGCAGGGCCACCGCGCCCGCGATGTAGAACACCGTGGTGATCGACTCGGTGAAGCCGATCAGCACCGGGGTCTTGATCGCCTCGGGCAGGCTCTGGATGCCGCTGGTGTTCTCCGACAGGCTGCCGATGCCCGCGCCGGCCCCGGCGGGCAGCTGCCCGCCGAACGCCTTGGTGATGTTGGGCAGCAGGGTGTTGAACAGGACCGTCAGGAAGATCGCGACACCGGCGGTACCACCGATCTGGCGGAAGAACGTCGCCGCCGCGGTCGAGACGCCCATGTCGCTGCGCGGGCCGGCGTTCTGCACCGCGATGATCAGCGTCTGCATGCACTGGCCGAGGCCGAGGCCGATGATGGCCGCCGCGACCAGCGGGTGCCACAGCGCCGAGTCGTACTTGACCTGGGCGAAGAAGAACGCGCCGCCGGCGATCAGGATGGTGCCGATGATCGGGAAGATCTTGTAGCGCCCGGTCTTCCCGGTGAGCCGGCCGGACACGATCGAGCTGAGCATGATGCCCGCCATCAGCGGCAGCATCAGCAGCCCCGATTCGGTCGGCGTGTAGCCCTGCACGACCTGCATGAACTGCGGGATCATCGTGATCGCGCCGAACATCGCGACACCGACGATGACACCGCCGATGATGGCCACGGTGAACGTCGAGTTCTTGAACAGCCGCAGCGGGATCAGCGCGGCGTCCTTCATCAGCCGCTCGACCACGATGAACGCGATCACGCCGACGCCGCCGACGACGTAGCAGAGGATGGCCTTCTGGTCGCCCCAGCCCCACTTCTGGCCCTGCTCGGCCACGATCAGGAACGGCACGACCGCGACGATCATCGTCAGCGCGCCCCACCAGTCGATCTTGTGCTTGTGCGGCGTGTGCGGCACGTTCAGCACCTTGGCCACGACGAACAGCGCGATGACGCCGATCGGGACGTTGATCAGGAAGACCCAGCGCCAGCCGTGCAGGCCGGCCAGGTTGTCGATGCCGGCGAAGAAGCCGCCCAGCACCGGGCCGAGCACGGTGGACAGGCCGAACACGGCCAGGATGTAGCCCTGGTACTTGGCTCGCTCACGCGGCGGCACGATGTCGCCGAGGATGGTCATGGCCAGCGACATCAGACCGCCGGCGCCGAGGCCCTGCACCGCGCGGAACGCGGCCAGCTGGTACATCGACGTCGCGAAGGTCGAGGCGAGCGAACCGGCGACGAAGATGCCGATCGCGGTCAGGTAGAACGGCTTGCGGCCGTAGATGTCGGACAGCTTGCCGTAGATCGGCGTGACGATCGTCGAGGTGATCAGGTACGCCGTGGTCGCCCACGCCTGCAGGTCGAAGCCGTGCAGGTCGTTGGCGATCTTGACGATCGAGGTACCCACGATCGTCTGGTCGAGCGCGGCGAGGAACATGCCGCACATCAGGCCGCTCAGGATCGTGACGATCTGGCGGTGGCTCAGCCGTGGCGGTTGTCCCGCCTCGGCCGGTGCCGTTTCGGTGGTGGTGCTCATGCGTTGGCCCCCTTGGCCGGTGCACCGGCGGACGCGTGCGCGTCGGCCAGCTGTGGAGAGTGGTTCTCGATACCTGTGTTCAGCCGGGCGAAGAGGCGGTTCAGGGTCTGGATTTCCCCGTCGGTCCAGTCCCCGAGCACTTCGGCCAGCCACTGGTTGCGCTGCTTGCGGTTCTCTTCGAACACCCGCATGCCCTCGGTCGTCGGTGCGAGCAGGCAGGCCCGGCCGTCTTCCGGGTCGGCCTGGCGCTCGACCAGTCCGTGCTGGACGAGCGAGCTCGACTGCCTGCTGATCGTCGAGATCTCCGAGTGGAGCGACTCGGCGAGCCGGCTGGTGCGCTGCGGGCCCTCGTGGATGAGGGTGAAGAGGATCGCGTACGCCGCCCGTTCGATGCCGTCCGGACCTTGCTTGGCGACCTGCGACTTCGCCTTGTTGATCAGCCGGACCAGGCGGACGAGCTCGTGCCCGAGCTGGTCGGCGAGGTCCAGTTCGGCCGTGGGCCGGGTGGCGGAGCTGGTGGGTGCCATGGTGATCCTTCACGGCGTTGGTTGGCGGCTGCAACTAGTTGCCTGAGGCAAGGATGTGCCTTAAACAGCCGTTCTGCAAGCGGAGTACCTCGTGATGTGGCACAACACACTTTAGTTGCCGTATGCAAGCAGATTTCGCCGGCCTCCCTTCGGAACAAAGCCGGCGGGCGCCGGTTTCAAGGGGTATGACCGACGACACAGCGTTTAAGGATTTCCTCGCGGCACGCCGCCACGGCGTCCTGGCCACGATCCGCCGCGACGGCCGGCCGCAGCTGTCGACCATCACCCACCTGTACGACCCGGAGGCGAACACGATCACGGCGTCGATCACCGAGACCCGGGCCAAGGCGAAGAACATGCGCCGCGACCCGCGGGTGACGTACCACGTGGGCAGCGAGGACGGCTGGAGCTACGTCGTCGCCGAGGGGCGCGCTTCGCTCACCGCGCCCGCCGCGGCGCCCGACGACGACACCGTCGAAGCCCTCGTCGACTATTACCGGCGGGCGGCGGGCGAGCACCCGGACTGGGCCGAATACCGGGAGGCGATGGTCGCCGACCAGCGGGTGGTGCTGACCATCCACATCGAGAAGCTCCTGGGTCTGGTCCGCTGACGGCTGCTCCGTTCCGGCCGGATTCGAAACTAAATTTCCGCACTGCGGACTGTGCGGGCTTACGATGAGGCCATGAGCAACGAAGCTTTGGTCACCCGGCTCCGCGACCTGCTCGGCAAGAGCGCCGTGCTCACCGACACCGACGTCACCGCCTCCTACGCCCGCGACATGATGCCGCTGGCGCCGTCGGGCACGCCGCTCGCCGTGGTGCTGCCCGCGAACGCCGCGGAGGTGCAGGCGGTCGTCAAGGCGTGCGCCGAGGCCAAGGTGCCGATCGTGCCGCGCGGGGCGGGCAGCGGCCTGTCCGGCGCGGCCAATGCCATCGACGGCTGCGTCACGCTGTCGCTGACCAAGCTGAACGAGATCGTCGAGATCGACCCGGGCAACCGGCTCGCGGTCGTCCAGCCGGGCGTGGTCAACCTGGACTTCCGCACCGAGGTGGAGAAGCACGGGCTGTTCTACCCGCCGGACCCGTCGAGCTACGACTGGTGCACGATCGGCGGCAACTTGTCGACCAACGCCGGCGGCCTCTGCTGCGTGAAGTACGGCGTGACGACGGATTCGGTGCTCGGCCTGGAGGTCGTCCTGGCCGACGGGTCGTTGCTGAAGACGGGCCGCCGCACGGTCAAGGGCGTCGCGGGCTACGACCTGGCCCGGTTGTTCGTGGGCAGCGAGGGCACGCTCGGGGTGATCACGCAGGCAACGGTCCAGCTCAAGCCGCTGCCGCAGGCGCCGGCGACGCTGGTGGCGGGCTTCTCGACGACCGAGGCCGCGGGTGAGGCCGTGGCCCGCGTCGTCCGGGAAGGGCTGGTGCCGTCGCTGCTGGAGATCATGGACGCGTCCTCGATCAAGGCGGCCGAGGCGTACCTGAAGACGGACCTCGGCGCGGGTTCGGACTGCCAGGCGCTGCTGCTGGGCCAGTCGGACGCGGGCGGCGAGGTCGCGCGCCGCGAGCTGGCGGCCCTGGAGCAGATCTGCGTCGACTGCGGCGCGGACCTGGCGTACACGACGGAGGACCTGGAGGAGGGCCGCATGCTGCTGCAGGCCCGCCGGGTGGTCCTGACGGCGCTGGAGACGTACGGGCTGTGGCTGACCGACGACGTGTGCGTCCCGCGGACGAGGATCGCGGAGCTGATCCGCGGCTGCGAGAAGATCAGCGCCGAGGTGGGCCTGCGCATCGCGGTGGTGGGCCACGCGGGCGACGGCAACATGCACCCGACGATCGTCTACCAGCCCGACGACCCGGACGAGTTCGAGCGGGCGCAGCGGGCGTTCGACGAGATCCTGGAGGTCGGGCTGGCACTGGGCGGCACGGTGACGGGCGAGCACGGGGTCGGGAAGATCAAGCGCGAGTGGCTGGCCCGGGAGATCGGGCCGGTGGGGATGCGGGTGCACCGGCAGATCAAGCAGGCGCTGGACCCGGAGAACCTGTTCAACCCGGGCTCGATGTTCTCGATGACCTGAGCCGTCGGCAGGGGTCCCCGCCCGGGGGACCCCTGTTTTCACGTTACCGCGGGGGTCCGACAGTTTCGGCCGCAGCGCACGAAGGTCGCCGGAGCGCACGAAGGTCGCGAATGACTCATTCGGGACCTCCGATGTCCCGAATGAGTCATTCGCGACATCGGGGGTGGCGCCCGGGGGCTGGGCCGGACCTCAGTCCTTGATGCGCGGGATCCGCTGCGTGACCTCGGGGTCGGTCTCCGCGACCGCCTTCTTCTCGCGACGCGACTTCAGGTACTCCAGCCCGATCGGGACCACCGACACCAGCACGATCAGCACGAAGATCGCGTCGACGTTGTCCTTGATGAACGAGATGTTGCCCAGCAGGGAGCCCAGGATCGTGATGCCCGCGGCCCACAGGATGCCGCCGATCACCGTGTACGTGAAGTAGCGCTTCGGGTCCATGCGGCCGATGCCCGCGATCCACGTGATGAAGGTGCGGACGAACGGGACGAACCGGGCCAGCACCACCGCCTTCGGACCGTGCTTCTCCAGGAACTCGTGCGTCTTGTCGACGTACTCCTTCTTGAAGAACTTCGAGTCCGGCCGGTTGAACAGCTTCGGCCCGGCGAAGTACCCGAGGTAGTAGCCCACCACGTTGCCGAGCAGCGCGGCGACCGTCACCAGGACGCAGACCAGCCACAACGGCGCGTTCAGGGTGCCGTTCGCGATGAACAGGCCCGCCGTGAACAGCAGGGAGTCACCGGGCAGCACCGGGAAGATGCTGCTCTCGATGAAGATGATCAGGCACAGCACCGCGATGACCGGCGTCGTCAGGCCGCTCAGCAGGTGCTGCGGGTCCAGCCATGACGGCAGCAGCGACATCGTGTTGACCGTGCTCTGGGCGAGAATCACCCCAAAAACGGTACAGGGTCACCCTGAGTCGTTACTGAGACCCGGTCAGACCAGCGTCAGCAGGCCCACCACGGACCCCGCGGCGAGGCCCAGCAGCACCGCCAGCAGCAGGATCCAGTACGCGGGCAGCTGCGCCGAGGTGCGCACCGGCTCCGGTGGGCGCGGGGCGAACGCCGTCGGTGCCTCCGCGTCCAGGGCCGCGCGCTCGCGCTCCAGTGAGTCCGCGCTCGCGCCCGAGAGCAGCCCGTACGCCGACGGGAGCTCGTTGATCGCGCTGGTCGGGACGGCTTCGGTGGTCGGTTCGGGCTCGCGAGCCGGGGAGGCCGAAGGGGCGAAGACCGCTTGGGCGCGAAGGGCGTCCGCCAGCAACTGCTCGGGGTCCTTCGGCTCGCTCATCTCCGCCCGTCTCTGTCCAATGGGGGATGCCCCCACACCCCCGCCGGGGCTCCGCCCCGGAGCCCCGTCCGCTCGCAACGAAACCTACGTGCTCAAGGTAGCCGTTCCCACCTCGGCGACCCATTCTCCCCGGCGCAGCACCTTCGCCGGCCGCAGGTCCTGGTCGAGGACCACGATGTCGGCCTGGTAGCCGGAGCACAGCATCCCGGTGCGGTCGGCGATGCCGAGCAGCTCCGCGGGCCGTTGCGACGTCGCGTGCACCGCGTCGAGGATGCCGAGTTTCGCACCCCCGACCAGATTGCGGAAGGCGGTGTCCATCGTCAGGGTGCTGCCGGCCAGCGAGCCGTTGTCCGCCAGCGTCGCGACGCCGTCGTGGACGTCTACCTCGAGCCGGCCCAGCGTGTAGCGGCCGTCCGCCGCGTCCGTGGCCGACATCGCGTCCGTGATCAGGACCGTGCGGTTGCGGCCCGCGTGCTTCGCCGCCAGCCGCACCACCGTCGGGTGCAGGTGGACCAGGTCGCAGATGAGCTCGATGGTGATGCGCTCGTCGTCGAGCAGCGCGCCGATCGGGCCCGGTTCGCGGTGGTGCAGCGGCCGCATGCCGTTGAACAGGTGGGTCGCGACCGTCGCGCCCGCGTCGATCGCCGGCAGCAGCTGCTCCTCGACGCCGTCGGTGTGCCCGATGGCCGCGATGACGCCGGACTCGGCCAGCTGCCGGACCGCCTTGACGCCGCCGTGCAGCTCGGGGGCGATGGTCACCATCCGGATCGCGCCCTGGCCCGCGCGCAGCAGCTTCTCGACCGTGCCGGTGTCCGGTTCGAGCAGCGTCTCCGGGTCGTGCGCGCCGCAGCGGGCCTTGGAGATGAACGGCCCCTCCAGGTGGATGCCCGCGACCTCGCCGTCCTGGACGAGCTCGCGCAGCGCGGCGACCTGGTCGCGCAGGATGTCCACCGGGTCGGAGACCAGGCTGGCGAGCATGGTGGTGGTGCCGTGACGGCGGTGCGCTCGCACCGCCGTCAGGAGTTCCTCGGGATCGAGGGAGGTGAACGAAGCACCTCCCCCGCCGTGGCAGTGGGTGTCGATGAACCCGGGCACGACGAGTGCCCCGCCGACGTCGACGTGTTCGCCCGACGGCGGGGTCCCGGAACCCACGCCGGCGATCCGCCCGTCGGAGACGGCCACCCAGCCGTCGTCGAGTAAACGGTCCGGGGTTGCCACCCGGCCGCCCATGATCACGAAATCTCCGGCGCCTCTCACGCCCCCCAGCATATATTGGTCTGGACCAAGCATGGTGATACGACTCAGTGATCGGAATGGTCCACCCGGGTCACTGTGGGGTCTGCATGGCCTTCTGGAGTGCCTCGAGCGCCCGGCTGGCGGTCGATTTAACGGTACCCTTGGAAATGCCTGCGGCCTCAGAGATCTCGGCCTCGCTCAGCCCGCCGTAGTACCGCAGCACCAGCACTTCGCGCTGGCGGGGCGGCAGCTTGGACAGCGCGCTGACCACCGCCTGGTGCTCGCTGGAGAGCATCGCGAGGCTCTCCGCGGACCGCGCGTTGACCGCGTGCGGCGGCACGTACTCGCGGGCGGTCTTGCGGCGGCGCAGCACGCTGCGCGACCCGTTGACCACCGCGGTGCGCAGGTAGCCGACCGCGGCCGCCGCGTCCCGGAGCCTGCCCCAGTTGCGGTGCAGGCCGGTGAAGGCCTCCTGGACGACGTCTTCCGCCGTCGCGGGCTCGTCGACCAGCAGAATCGCCAGCCGGACCAGCCGCATGCGGTGCTGGCGGTAGAGGTCTTCGAGGGTCAGTGGCGCGGCGGTCTGCGCCGGGGCCGGACCGTCCATGACCCGCAGGTGGCCGAGGGTCGCCTCGACGCTGCGTTCCGCATTGCCCTCGAGCATGAACCCCTGCCTGTTCTCGACCCCGGTTTGCACGGTGTGCCGCGTCAGCAGGTTCACGGTATTCACAGCGCTCACACAGGTACTGACGCACGCCCAGCCTATCGGGTTCAGATGCCGGTGCCACAGATCGGCCGCTGGTACGGAACTGTGACGCGGGTAGCGTCGGGTTCGTCCCGCCCGTGCCGACCCCGGAGATCCACATGGCCTGGTTCCTCGTCGAAATCACCTACGTCCAGGAGAAGATGCCGGACGTCCGGCCGCGCCACCGCGAGTTCCTGTCGAAACTGGCCGGGGAGGGCCGCGTCGCGGTCGCCGGGCCGCTCGGCGACGGCACCGGCGGCGTCACGCTGTACCAGGCCGACGACGAAGCGCACCTCAAGGAGACGATCGACCGGGACCCGTACTTCCTGGAAGGCGTCATCGCCGAGCGCAGCGTCCGCGAGTTCAAGCCGGTGATCGGCGCCTGGCTGCCCGCGGAGTCATAGGTCGAGCACGGCGGTGCCGCGGTCGACGCAGATCCGCATGGATCCGCCGTCGGCCGTCGGCACCGCGCACGTCCCGCAGAAGCCCTGGCGGCACGAGTACGGCGTCCCCGGGCGCGCCTCGCGCAGGACATCGAGCGCACTCCGGTCGCCCGGCACCTCGAGGACCTCGCCTGACCTGCGCAAAGTGAGCCGGAACGGCGTCCCGGCGACGATCGGCGGCGGCGCGAACCGTTCGAAGTGGACGGCCGTGGTCCGGGCCAGGTCCATGCGGACCCCGGTGATCATCGGCACCGGCCCGCAGCAGTACACGGACGCGCCTTCGGGCAGCCCGGCGAGCAGTTCGGCGCCGGACGCCGGAATGCCGTACTCGGTGTCCGGGCGGATCCACACGCGGTCGTCGTCCGGCAGCTCGCCGAGGAACGGCATCGACGCCCGGCTGCGGCCGGTGTAGACCAGCCGCCAGTCCGCGCCGCGCGCGACGGCTTGGCGGACCATCGGCAGGATCGGCGTGATCCCGATGCCGCCGGCGACGAACAGGAACGGCCCTTCGCCGACGAAGGGGAACGCCGTCCGCGGGCCTTTGACGGTCAGCCGCGTGCCCGGCGTGAGGGCGTGGATTTCGCCGGAGGCGGCGCCGATCTTGCGGACGGCGATCCGGTAGCGCGAGCGGTCGGCGGGGTCGCCGCAGAGCGAGTATTGCCTGGTCAGGCCGGACGGCAGCACGACGTCGACGTGCGCACCCGGTCGCCAGGCGGGCAGCGGGGTGCCGTTGGTGAGCCGCAGGCTGACGACGTCCTCGGCCTCGGGGCGGATCGTTTCGACGACCAGCGAAAGGTTCCGGTCCACCGCGCGGACGGGCGGCCGCCGCCGTCCGCTGAATTGCGACAAGCGGCGGTAAACGCCCACGACACCGACCAAAGTGGACATCAGGTGATCGGTGCGGGCGCTGCCGTCCAGCCGCGTGGGACGGCCGAGGGTCACCCGGCCGCCCGGGCCGCGGGCGAGCTCGCCAGGTAGGCCACCGCCTGCTCGGTGTTCCCGGTCTCGGACGGGTGATACGCCTTCCGGAAGTACGGCCGGATCTCCCGCGCCAGCTCCCGTCCGGTCGGCAGCAGCCCCCGTCTGGCCGCCCGCCGGTACGCCCGCAGGGACGCGCGGCCCGGGCGGGCCGGGTCGTTGCGCATCAGGTACCGCGTCCCCCGCAGGAACACCCAGGCCAGCACCGGCGTCACCGCCGCCATGCTGCGCACGCGGCGCGGGTACCGGCCGTCGAGGTGCATGAACACGTCGAACGCCACCGACCGGTGCTCGACCTCCTCCGCGCCGTGCCAGCGCAGCAGGTCCAGCATCACCGGGTCGGCGCCCGCCGCCGCCAGCGGCGCGTCGAGCACCCACTGGCCGAGGAACGCCGTGTAGTGCTCGATCGCGGCGATGATCCCCAGCCGCTCGACCAGCCACTCCTCGGCGGCCTGCCCGGTCAGGTCGCGGTCGCCGAGCAGCTTCCGGAACAGCCACTCCATCTGGGCCACGAACGGCCGCACCCGCACGCCCGCCGCTTCGAGGTGCGCCGCCGCGCCGTCGTGGGCCTCGGCGTGGACCGCCTCCTGGCCGATGAAGCCGAGGACGTCCTCCTTGAGCCGTTCGTCGCGGATCAGCGGCAGCGCCTGCTTGAACACCTCGACGAACCAGCGCTCGCCTTCGGGCAGCGCCAGGTGCAGCACGTTGATCGTGTGCGTGGCCTGCGGTTCGCCGGGGATCCAGTGCGACGGCAGCGCTGCCCAGTCGAACTCGACGTCTCGCGCGTGCAGGACGAGCTGCTCGTCTTCGGACGTCATGACGCTCGGCCGGACAGTTCGTAGTCGGCCGGGTCGACCTTGCGCGTCTCCAGCCAGTAGCGCCAGGTGAAGCCGGGCCAGATCGTCCGGTTCACGCCCTGGGCGTCGAGGTACCAGCTCTTGCAGCCGCCCTGCGTCCAGACGCCCTTGACCAGCTTGTCCTGGATCTCCCGCTGGAACTCGTCCTGCACGCCCGGCCGGACGTCGAGGGCGGCGGCGCCGCGCGAGTCGGCGAGCTTGATGGCGTCCACGACGTACCGCGACTGCGATTCGATCATGAACACCACCGAGTTGTGGCCCAGCGCGGTGTTCGGGCCGAGCAGGAAGAACAGGTTCGGGAAGCCGGACACGGTGATGCCCTTGTGCGTCCGCATGCCCTCACTCGCCCACTCCTTCGCGAGGTTGCGGCCGTCGACGCCGGTGATGTCGAGGTACTCCAGCGCGTCGGTCACCTTGAAGCCGGTGCCGTAGACGATCGCGTCGACCTCGTGCTCGACGCCGGCCGCGTCGACGATCGAGTGCGCCTTGACCTCGCGGATGCCGTCGGTGACGACGTCGACGTTCGGCCGCGCCAGCGCCGGGTAGTAGTCGTTGGAGATCAGGACGCGCTTGCAGCCCATCGTGTAGTCCGGCGTGACCTTCTTGCGCAGCGCGCGGTCCTGGATGCCCTTCGCGATGTTCCGCTTCGCGATCAGCTCGCCGGCCTTCATGATCGCCGGGTGGCCGTTGAAGCCGATGGCGCGGGCTTCGAGCAGCCAGTACAGCGCGTTGCGGTACAGGCGCTGGGTGCCCGGGACGCGCTTGAACAGCGTCTGCGCCCACGACGGCATCGCGTGGTCGGGCTTGGGCATGATCCACGGCGGCGTCCGCTGGAACAGCGTCAGCTCGGCGACCTCGGGGGCGATCTTCGGGACGAACTGGACCGCGCTGGCACCGGTGCCCACGACGGCAACACGCTTGCCGCGCAGGTCGTACTCGTGGTTCCACCGCGCCGAGTGCCAGGTCTGACCCTGGAAGTTCTCGATCCCGGGCAGCTCGGGGACCTGCGGGATGTGCAGGCCGCCGACGCCGGAGACGAGGAACTGCGCGACGAACTCGCGGCCGTCCTTCGTCGTCGCCGTCCAGCGGCGCTCGCGTTCGTCCCAGTGCGCGCCGGTGAGCTCGACGCCGAACCGGATCTTCTCGCGCAGCCGGTACTTGTCCGCGACGCCCTTGAGGTAGTCGAAGATCTCCGGCTGCGGCGAGAACGACCGCGACCAGTCCGGGTTCTGCTCGTACGAGAACGAGTACATGTGCGACTGCACGTCGCACGCGCACCCGGGGTAGGAGTTGTCGCGCCAGGTCCCGCCCACCTCGGCGGCCTTCTCCAGGATCACGTAGTCCCGGATGCCGGCCTTTTCGAGCTGGATCGCCTGGCCGAGCCCGGAGAACCCGGTGCCCACGATCACGACCTTGAACCGCTCGGTCATCTGTCGGCCTCCGCTGCGTCGAGTTGGCTGCCCAGATGACGTTACCTCAGGTAACAGTTACTTGGAAGTACTCCCTACCGATCAGTACGTCCCGCCGAGCTTGCCGTGGTCCCAGCTGACGACCTTGGTCGGGCGGAACACGAGCCCGACGCGTTTTGCCGCCTGACCTGCGATGAAGGCCTGGAGTTCGGCCGGTGCCGGGTCACCCGGCTTGGCGCCCGAGTACCGCTGCATCAGCGCGGTCCCCATCCGGGTGACCTCGGCGGTGTCCTCGACGAGCTCGACGTCGGCCTCGAACGAGACGCCGCGGAGCTTCTCGTAGCTGTCGCCGTCCTCCACCAGCACCGTCGCCTCCGGCAGGCGGCGGAGGTTCTTCGCCTTCTGCGACGTGCCGTACGTCCAGGTCGCGACGCCGTCTTCGTGCGGGAAGTACCAGAGCGGCGCGAGGTGCGGGCGGCCGTTCGGGCCGACGCTGGCGACGTTGATGACCTTCTGCTCCGCGAGGTACGCGCGGACCTCGTCCTCGGTCATCCTGATCTGGTCGCGACGGGACATCTTCACCCCTTGGTGGCGGCCCGCCCGCCGTGGCCGGTGACCGCCGACTCGAACGCGCCGCGGGCCTCGATGTCGGCCAGCGCGGCCTTGTCCGCCGACGGTACCCGGCTGCGGGAGCCGATCTCGATGATCGGCGGCAGGAACGCGCGGAGCAGCTTGAGGCCGCCGACCCAGCGCGGCACGTGGATGGTCCGGGCGCGCTTGAGGATGCCGGCTTCGAGGTCGTCCAGGGCGACGTCCAGCGGGTACGTCTTGCCGATCAGGCCGGGCATCGACGCGCGGAGCTTGCCGAACACCGGGTGGGCGTCGGCGCTTTCGACGAGGTCGGTGCGGATCCACGTCGGGTGCGCGACGCCGACCTTGACGCCCAGGTGGGCGACTTCGGCGCGCAGGCTGTTCGAGAAGGCTTCGACGCCGGCCTTGGCGGCGGCGTAGTTGGCCATCCCCGGCGCGTGCGTGATGGCGGCGAGGCTGGAGATGGCCAGCAGGTAGCCCTTGCGCTCGATGACGTGCGGGAGCGTGACGCGGAACGTCCGCCAGACGCCGAGCAGGTCGACTTCGATGACCTTCTCGAACGCGGCCCGGTCGACCGAGCGGACGAAGCCCGCGGTCGCGATGCCGGCGTTGGCGATGACGATGTCGATCCCGCCGAAGTGCTCGACAACCCCCTTCGTGGCGGCTTCGAGGGCGTCCCAGCTGGTGACGTCGGCTTCCCAGGCGTGGGCGTTCGGGCCGATCCGGTCGGCGACCTTCTGCTGCTCCTCGGCTTCGAGGCCGACGAGGGCGACCTTCGCGCCGCGGGCGGCCAGCCGTTCGGCGAGCCCGGCGCCGATGCCGCGGGCCGCGCCGGTGATCAGCACGACCTTGCCGTCGACCTTCTTGGTGCCGCTCAGCAGCGAAAACGGGTTGGCCACGGTGCCCTCCTAGACGTCACTTGAGGGCACCGTACCTCAACTTACCCACAGTAAGCTACCCGTGAGTATGTTCAGCTGGCGGCGTCGCTCAGCGCGGTCACCTCGGCGTCCGTCAGTTCGAGCGCCACGGAAGCGGTCAGGTCGGCGAGCTGCTCGGGCGTCCGGGCGCTGGCGATCGGGGCGGCGACCGTCGGCTGCTGCCGCAGCCACGCGAGCGCCACCGTGGCGACCGAAACGCCGTGCGCGGCCGCGACTTCGTCGAGCGCGGTCAGCACGCGCTCGCCGCCGGCGTCCAAATAGGACGCGGCGCGGGCGGCACGCGGGCTGTCGCCGGTCTCGTCCTTCGAGCGGTACTTGCCGGTGAGGAAGCCCTTCGCCAGGGCGAAGTACGGCAGGGTGGCCAGGCCCTCCCGCTCGACGACCGGGGCGAGATCGCGCTCGTAGTCCCGCTCGACGAGGTTGTAGTGCGGCTGCAGCACGGCGTACCGCGCGAAGCCGTTCTGGTCCGAAATGGACAGTGCTTCGGCGAGCCGCTCGGCGGTGTAGTTCGACGCGCCCAGGTAGCGGACCTTGCCCGCGCGGACCAGCGCGTCGAACGCGCCCAGCGTCTCCTCGAGCGGCGTGTCCCGGTCGTCGATGTGGGCGTAGTAGAGGTCGATGTGGTCGGTTCCGAGCCGCCGCAGCGAGTCCTCGGCCGCGCCCTGGATGTTCTCCGCCGACAGGCCCGGCCGCTGCGGCCACCCGCCGACCTTGGTGGCCACGACGAAGTCGTCACGCCAGCCGCGCGCCGCCAGCCAGCCGCCGAGGATCTCCTCGGAGCGGCCGCCCCCGCCGTAGAGGTCGGCGGTGTCCACGAAGTTGCCACCGGCGGCGGCGTAGGCGTCGAGCACGGCGTGGGACTGCGGCTCGTCGGCCGTCCAGCCGAAGACGTTCGCGCCGAGGTTGAGGCCGTAGACGTCGAGGTCGGTGTTGCCCAGCTTGGTCATGCTCCCGACGTTAGTCTTCCCGGGTCGTGGGAACCGGGAGGAAAACCGGTACTTCGTGCGTTGGGGTGTTCTATGGCTATCGAACTGGGCAAGCTCGGGATCTGGCGGTACCACGCGAACGTCGACGCGAAGTTCGCGGCGGAGGCGGAGAAGCTCGGCTACGGCGCGATCTGGCTGGGCGGTTCGCCCGGCGCCGGCGACCTCGACTCCGTCGACGACCTCCTCGCGGCGACGGACTCGCTGGTCATCGCGACCGGCATCGTGAACATCTGGCAGGACGAACCGGCGTCGATCGCGAAGGTGTACGAGCGGCTGGCGGGCAAGTACCCGGACCGCTTCCTGCTGGGCGTCGGCGCAGGCCACCGCGAAGCGACGAAGGAGTACAAGAAGCCGTACGCGGCGCTTGTCGACTACCTGGACGGCCTGGACGCGGCCGGTGTCCCGGTTTCCGGCCGCGCGCTGGCGGCGCTGGGGCCGAAGGTGGTGGAGCTGTCGGGAACGCGCACGGCCGGCGCGCACCCGTACCTGACGACGCCGGAGCACACCCGCTCGTCGCGCGAAATCCTCGGCGCGGGGCCGCTGCTGGCGCCGGAGCACAAGGTCGTCCTGTCGACAGACGCCGACGAGGCCCGCGCGATCGGCCGCAACACCGTCAAGTACTACCTCGGGCTGTCGAACTACGTCGCCAACCTGCGGAAACTCGGCTTCACGGACTCCGATTTGGCGGGCGAGGGCAGCGACCGCCTGGTCGACGCGCTGGCGCTGCACGGCGACGCCGCGACGATCGCGCGGGGGCTGTCGGCCCACCTGGACGCGGGGGCCGACCAGGTCGTCGTCCAGGTGCTGAACGAGGACCCGTGGCCGGCGTACCGCGCGCTGGCGTCCGAGCTGCTGTGATCTCCGTCCGGCCGCCGGTGCGCCCGGCGGCCGGAAGCACCCCCTTCTGAACCGATTCGACGTGCGGGGAAGTTTCTCGCCGGGGACCGGTGTGCGGCGGCGGTACACCTCGTACGATGCGGTCGGGACCACCCTGTGCCAAGGAGGAGTAACGATGCCCATCGCCACCCCCGAGGTCTACGCGGAGATGCTCGACCGGGCCAAGGCGAACGAGTTCGCCTACCCGGCCATCAACGTGACCTCGTCCGAGACCGTGAACGCCGCCATCCGCGGCTTCGCCGAGGCGGAGAGCGACGGCATCATCCAGTTCTCCACCGGTGGTGCGGAGTTCGCGTCCGGCCAGAAGGTCAAGGACATGGTGACCGGCGCGACCGCGCTGGCCGAGTTCGCCCAGGTCGTCGCGGCGAAGTACGACGTCAACGTCGCGCTGCACACCGACCACTGCCCGAAGGACAAGCTGGACGGCTTCGTCCGCCCGCTGATCGAGATCTCGGCCGAGCGCGTGAAGAACGGCCAGAACCCGCTGTTCCAGTCCCACATGTGGGACGGCTCGGCGATCGACCTCGACGAGAACCTGGAGATCGCCCAGGAACTGCTGGCCAAGACGGCGGCGGCGAAGATCATCCTCGAGGTCGAGATCGGCGTCGTCGGCGGCGAAGAGGACGGCGTCGAGGCGGAGATCAACGAGAAGCTGTACACGGCCGAAGGCGACTTCCTGAAGACGATCGACGCATTGGGCGCGGGCGACCGGGGCCGCTACCTGCTGGCGGCAACGTTCGGCAACGTCCACGGCGTGTACAAGCCGGGCAACGTGAAGCTGCGCCCGGACGTGCTGAAGGGCGGCCAGGAAGCGGCGTCGAAGAAGCTGGGCCTCCCGGAGGGCTCGAAGCCGTTCGAGCTGGTCTTCCACGGCGGATCGGGCTCGCTCCCGGAGGAGATCCGCGAGGCGGTGTCGTACGGCGTGGTGAAGATGAACGTGGACACGGACACGCAGTACGCGTTCACGCGCCCGATCGTGGACCACTTCTTCAAGAACTACGACGGGGTCCTGAAGATCGACGGCGAGGTCGGGAACAAGAAGGTGTACGACCCGCGGTCATACCTGAAGGCGGCTGAGGCCGGGATGGCGGCTCGGGTCGTCGAGGCTTGCCAGGCGCTGGGCTCGGCGGGCACGAAGCTGAAGTAGGTCTTTTCGCGCGAAGAGGGGGCCGCCACGGTTGAGTGGCGGCCCCCTTCGTCGTTTCAGACCTCGACGACTTCGAGGAGACTTTCCAGGCCGCGGAAGTCTTTGGCGTTGCGGGTGTACAGCGGCAGGCCACGCACGGAGGCGATCGCCGCGATCATCAGGTCCACCCGGCGGGGTCGCGGCGATCGGCCTGCGGCGATGGTCAGCGCGACCAGCGTGCCGTAGCGCGCGGCGGCTTCGCCGTCGAACGGCAACGGGGTGAACTCGACGATGGCAGCGCCCAGCTGCTCGTTCCGGATGGCCTTCGCGGCCGGGTCCGCTGTCATGACAACGCCTTGGTGGAGTTCGGCCATGGTCACCGCGGTGATCTCCGGGAACTCCGGAAGCGCCGCCGGATCAAGCGTGCCGAGCTCGAGGTAGGCGCAGGTGTCCAGCACCCCGGCGGCGTGACGATCAGCCATGCTTGCGCTCCCACGGGTTGTCGTCATCGCCGAGGCGATCGTCGCCGAAGAACTCGCCGGCCTCTCGACGCAGCTCGGCTGCATCGACCCTTGGCAGTCGCTTGTGCCGCTCGACCAGCTCCGCCGCGGTGAACTGCTTCCGGCGCGACACCGGCCGCAGTTCGGCGATCTCCACGCCGTTGCGGGTGACGTGGTACGTCTCGCCGGCCTCGACCGCGTCCATGATCGCGGCCGAGTTGTTCCGGAACTCGCGCTGGCTGATGACGTTCACCACGTGATTGTAGCACCGCGTGCTACACCGTTACCCGCCTTGCGGACCACCGCCGCGAAGCCGGGCCGGCCGCCGCCCACAGGGCGAACACCCCGCCCAGCACCACCAAAGCCGTCCAGTACGCCGCCGGTGGGGCCGACTCCGTGTGCGCGTCCCCCAGCACCCACGGGCGGAACTGCGACTGCACCCAGAACGCCCCGTACCCGAACGCCGTCACCAGCAGCGCCCCCGCGCCGGCCTGGAGAACACCCGAGCTCATCGCGAACGCCAAGTCCACCGCCAACCCGACGAACAAGAGGTAGAACGGCACCGTCGAAACCGGAAAACCCAGCCCCAGCAACAACGGCCACATCACCGACCGGTAAGCGACGTACGCCAGCGCCACCGAAGTGGCCGCCCAGCGGAAGCCCAGCGTCCGACGCGCCAGGGCCAGGATCAGCGCCATCACCCCGATGCCCCACAACGGATACACCCACGACGGGATCGGCATCGTGAAGTGCAGCACCGCCGTCCGGTCGACCGGGTGGCCGATCTGGTTGGCCGCGAAGTCCAGCAGCGACTTCTCCGCCTCCGGCTCGCCGCGCTCCCACGCGCGCAGGCCGAGGATGCCGTACTCCTGCTGGCCGTTCGGGAAGAACGTGTTCTCCAGGAAGAACGCCCACAGGCCGAGCAGCACGCCCGTCCGGAAGCGGCCCGGGGGCGCGTACTTCAGCCAGCCCAGCAGCACGCCCGCCTGCATGATGCCCGTGCCCAGGTACAGCATCATGTGGGACGGGCTCCACGCCGTCAGGTCGAGGCCGTTGACGCGGTGGTTGATCACGTCCAGCGGTGCCGCCACCAGGAACGTCAGCAGCCCGATCTGCATCAGGCGCAACGACCGCTTGTCACACCCGAGGCCCGTGTAGCTGTGGATCGCCACCAGCACCACGATGATCACCGTGCCGACCGTGTTGATCAGGTGCGGGGGTGCCAGGTCGTCGCGCAGCCAGCGGAAGTGCCACGACATGTCCCACGACGAGCCCAGCAGCTTGAACGCGAACGCCGTCAGCCACATCCCGTAGCAGAACCGGAGCACCCAGTCCGGGGTCGGCTGCCCCGGGGCGCCGCGGTGCCAGTGCCGCGTGAAGAACAGCCGCGTCTTGCCGATCGGGCTGCGCGGGATCACGTCCACCGGGACGTCGACTGCCTTGGCCATGCCGGACATCATGGCCGGTCATGGTCACGAGTGGGCCAAGACCGTGGCAAAGGACGCGAAAATCGGGGTTCACCCGTAGGGGTCACGAACTTGCCCTGAGCGGCCACCCCTTGGCATGGTGTCGCGCCATGATGCCGAAACGAGTTGTCGCGGGCGTGCTCGTCGCCGCCCTGGTGCTGGCCGGAGCCGGGGTGCTGGGGACCCTCTTCCTCTAGGGGCAGAATGGCCCCATGACGCACAACCTGCTCGGCCCCGAGCCGACGCTGCTGCCCGAGCACACCGCCGCCCAGGCCGCGCTCGACGCCGGGACCGACCCGGCCACCGTCGCCGCCGAACACCCGGACTACAGCGAGGCGTGGGCCTCGCTCGCCGAGAAGGCCCTGGACGCGGGCGAGACCGTCGCCGCGTACGCCTACGCCCGGACCGGCTACCACCGGGGCCTGGACCAGCTGCGCCGCGCCGGCTGGAAGGGCTTCGGCCCGGTGCCGTGGTCGCACCGCCCCAACCAGGGCTTCCTGCGTGCCCTCGCCGTCCTCGGCAAGGCCGCCGGCAAGATCGGCGAGACCGAGGAGTACGAGCGCTGCAAGACCTTCCTCGCCGACTCCGACCCCGCCGCCGCGGAAGCCACCGGCCTGAAGTGACCCACCGGTCGTGAGTGGTAAGGCGCGTTAGAACGCGCCTTACCACTCACGACCAGCCGCGGCAGACCTCAGAACCAGCCGCAGTTGACCGGTGCCGGGAGGCCGGCGAAGCGGCCCTCCAGCCAGGCGAACGCCTCCGGGTACGCCCGCACCGCGCCGAGCACGTGCGTCGGCACCAATGACGTGCTGAACTGCAACTTCACGCCCTTGCCGCACCACGTCCGGCCCAGGTCGCGGTCCTGCGCGTAGGGCACGATGTCGTCGAGTGCGCTGTGCACGATCAGCACCGGCGCCGACGGCTTCAGCGAGCCGATCTTCTGCTCGGCCACCCGCGACCGGTACGGCTCTTCGCCGAGGTACGCGGTCAGCGAGCGGCCATCGCTGGTCAGCGACGCCGACTGCGTGAACGCGTGCGCGGCGATCGCCTCCACCGTGCACTCGGTCCGGACCTGCTCGAACAGCTGCTTGCCGCGCGCGTTGAGCAGCGCCGGGATGTTCAGCTCCGGGTACGCGTAGTTCAGGCTGACCAGCGCGAACCCGAGGAACCCGACCGCGTAGTGCCCGTCGAGGTTCTTCGCGACCTCGGCGAGGTCTGCCGGCACTGCTCCGGCGTACGCGCCCTTCAGCTTCAGCTCGGGCGCGTAGCTCGGCTGCAGCTCCGCCGCCGCGGCCGACGCGCCGCCGCCCTGGGAGTAGCCCGCGATCGCGACCGGGCCGTCGTCCGGCAGGCCCGCTTCCGGCAGCCGCTGCGCCGCGCGGATCGCGTCGAGCACCGCGTGCCCCTGCGAAGCGCGGTTGACGTACGTGTGGTCCCCGGGCGTGCCGAGCCCTTCGTAGTCGGTGACGACGACGCCGTAGCCGCGCGTCAGCAGCCCGGCGATGAACGGGCCTTCGTACTCGAAGCCCGCGGCAAGCGCTTTCGACGGCGCGCAGTCGTCGCCCTCGCCCTGCGTGCCGACGGCGTAGGAGACGATCGGGCGCGGTCCGGAGCCGTGCCAGGCCGCGTGCGGGGTCAGCACCGTGCCGGTGACGGCGATCGGCGTGTCGTGCGTGTCGCGGCTGAGGTACATGATCCGCTGCACGTCCGCGTCGGCCTTGATCAGCTGGATCGGGTCGATGTAGAACGTCGACGCCTCGTGCCGGATGACGTCGCCGTTGCCGAGGGCGGGGAGGGGGGACGGGGGATCGTAGAAGGACGCGGCCGAGGCGCCGGGCGGGCCGAGCGTCGCCAGTGCCAGAACGGAAACCGTGGCGACGGCCGCAGACAGGGCGCGGCGGGAGAAGATACGCATGCTTGCTCCTCGTTGAGCAGGTCGAGTGCGCGGGGAACACCTTTTCAGACAGAGGTGTCGGAAAAAGAATCACGTGAGGTGGACCACATGTCAAGCCCGGCTCCGCGCGGGCGGCCGCGCAAGCTCCCGGTTTCCGAGCAGCGCGCCCGCGTGCTGCAGGCGACCGCGCGGGTCGTCGCGCAGCACGGGATGCAGGGCGCGACGATCGAGCAGATCGCCCGCGAAGCCGGCGTCTCGCGGCAGGCCGTCTACGAGCAGTTCGGCGACCGCGCGACGCTGTTCGCCGAGGTCGTGGCGCTGACCGAGGAAAGCGCGTTCACCGCCATCGCCGGGCCTTCGGTGGCCGACACGCAGCCCGGGCTGCGGGCCTGGGCGCGGGCCAACTACGCCAACATGGTCACCTTCGTCGCCGACAGCCCGGAGGCGTACGGGGTGCTCCGGGCGGCCGAGCGCGCCGGCGACCCCGCTCTCACCCGGTTGAGGGAGAGGCTGGCCGTCGTCTACGCCGACGCCAGCCGCAAGCGGTGGGCGGCGCACGGCATCGACTCCGGCCGCGCCGACCGCGCGCTCGTCACGCTCTTCTTCGCGATGACCGAATCACTGGTCCAGGCCACCTGGGACGGCGAGCCGCCGGACCAGGACGCCCTGATCGACCTGCTCACCGAATTCACCGTCGGTGGCGTCGCCCGCCTCCAGACCAAGGCGAGCGACGTCATCGACCGGCTGCGGTAGGCAAGGGCGCTAAGCCGCGGCCAACGCCGCCGCGGCCGACCCCACCACCCTATTTCGCCCGCCGTGTTTGGCCGCGTACACGGCCGCGTCGGCGGACGCCATCACTTCCTCGATCGACGACCCGTCCAGCGGGTAGGCGGCGACGCCGATGGACGCCGTCTGCCGTTCGATGTCGACGGCGGCGCCCGCGTTGGTCGTGGTGCTGATGATCAGCTCGCTGACCCGTTGCCGGATCCGCTCCGCCGTGACGATGGCGTCCTCCTTGGACGTCGACGGCAGCAGTGCGACGAACTCCTCGCCGCCGAACCGGCCGACCAGGTCGTGCGCCCTGGTCTCCTGCTTGACCACGGCGGCGACCGCCTTGAGCACGTCGTCCCCCGCGAGGTGCCCGTAGGTATCGTTGATCCGCTTGAAGTGGTCGAGGTCGATCATCATGGCGCCGAAGCTGCCGTTCTCGCGCTCGGCGCGCGAGATCTCGCGCTGGGCGCCGTCCTGCCAGGTGGTGGCGTTGAGCAGCTGCGTCTTCTGGTCCGTGGTGGCCAGCTCTTCGAGCCGCTTGACCAGCACGGACCGCTGCAGCACGTACAGCGGCAGGATGACCAGCACCGACAGCAGCGGCTCATGGCCGAGCACCATCACCAGCAGGCCGCCGACGCACAGCGTGGACAGCTCGAGGAGGTTGTCGTCCATCCCGCCGAGGCAGCTTTCGACCGTCGCCTCGGCCGGGTTGGCCAGGTAGAGGCCGAGTCCGGTGAGGGCCGCGTTGACCACGAAGTACACCAGCACCGCGATCGAGACGGTGACGACGCTCAGCTCGGGCGAGTACAGCGTGACCAGCCCGGCCGAGCACGCCGACAGCGTCGCGCTGGTGGCGTTCGCGGCGACCCGGTGCGGCTGGCCCGGGCGGGTGCCCGACCAGCTGCGCAGGGCCAGGCCGACGTACAGCGTCACCCCGAGCAAGGTGACCAGCTGCGTCGGCAGCAGGAGCGCGGCGGGCAGCAGCCACACCGACGTCATGTTCATGTGCGGGCCGTCGCTCAGGATGCGGCGCTGGCGCTCGATCCGGCGGCTGACCTCGGTTTGGGCCAGTGCGAGGGCCCCCAGCAGGCCCAGGATGCCCAGGTGCTTCAACGTGACCGGGGTGGTGACCGTGGCGACGGCCGTCCAGCCCACCAGTACTGCGATCGCCGCGAGCGTGACAGCGATCCAGCGGGGCGGCCGCCGCCACAGCGCCCAGCCCGCAACACCAGAAATCACGCCTTGTCCAGACCGTTCCCCCAATGTGACCATTTTTCCCCCAAACCCTTGCGCTCGGTGGTGGTGATGAACCACTCACGGACAGTTTCAGCCCGTTTGCCGTCTGTCCACAAGGGCCTTAGGTGTGTACATTTTCCGGGACGCCGGATCGAAGGGTGGCCAGCGATGCGTTCCAGAGATCAGTGAGCCGGAGCCGCGCCGCAAGGTCGCGATGACGAAGCCAGCGTGTCGAGCGTGTTCAGGCGTGTTCGGCGCGCTGGGTCTCAAAGTCGTGCCCGCCTCCGCCTGCCCTTGAAAGCCGCGCTCGCCGCCACGCCAGGGCGAGCGGCGCGGTAAGTATCAATCCGGCAACGCCGAAGATGCCGACAGTCGTTTGCGCCCCGACGTAGTCCGTCAGGACGCCACCGATGAGCGGGCTCACGCCGAGCATCGTCGTCAGCCCGGTGTTGGACAGCCCCATCGTCTGCGCGCGGTTCTCGTCCGGGACAGCCAGCGTGAGCGACGCCGTCGCCTGCAGCAGCGCGACCGCGCCGAACGCCCCGGACAGGACGAACAGGACGATCGAGACCCACGGTCCGGGCTGCGCGAAGCCCACCAGCATGGGCACCCCGCACAGCGCCGACAGCGGCGCGATCAGCTTCGGCCGGGCGTCGGCCGGCACCCACCGCGTGAAGACGAACGTGCCGATCACGCTGCCGACCGGGTCGGCCGCGAGCAGCAGCCCGACGAGCTCGGGGCCCCCGCCCGCCGAAGCCACGTACGGCGCGGCGATCCCCTCGTACACCGGCAGCAGGCCCATCAGCCAGGTGAACAGCACCAGCGTCCGCAGCGCGGGGCTGGCGAACGCCACCCGGCCACCGGCCCCGATCGTGGCGAAGAACGACTTCCGCGTCTCCGCCTTCGCGGCGGCCGGCCGCGGGCGGACGCCGAACCGGACGAAGGCCGCGGACAGCAGGAACGTGACGGCGTCGAGCACCAGCGCCACGTGCGGGTCGAGGGCCAGCAGCAGCGCACCGCCGCCGGCGAACCCGAGCAGCTGCGCCGTCTGGACGGTCATCGTCCGCACGCCCATCCCGACGACGAACCGGTCGCCCTCCAGGACCTGCGGCAGCAGCGCGAGCTGGGCGGCCTTGAACGGCGGGTTCAGCAGCGAAACGCCGCCGACGAGCACGCAGACCACCCAGAACGGCAGCTCGGGCACGGCGACCAGCAGGATCAGCCCGGCGCGCAGCAGGTCGACGGCGACCATCACGGTGCGCCGCGAGAACCGGTCGGCGAGACCGGTCAGGAAGATGCCGCCGATCAGCGACGGGGCGAAGGTCAGCGCGTAGGTGAGGCCCGTCAGCGTGGCGGAACCGGTCGTGGTGAACACCAGGATCGACAGCGCGACTCTCGCCAGCTGGTCACCGGCGATCGACAACAGTTCCGCGAACCAGAGCGCCCGGAACTCGGCGATCCCGAACACCTCGCGGAACGTGACCCGGTCCGGCGGTGCTGCCATGCGTTTCTCCGACTCCGTGTGCAGACCGTGCCCGCCTCGGACCAGTCGTCGATTTGACCGGCTGGTCACCAGGCCGTCACGGTACGTGAGTTCCCCCAGCCAGTGTCCCGTGACAGTGGGTAAATCTCTAGGTTCTTTCGCTGGTATCCAAGGTGTCACGGAGCTTTCCCGAACGGGTCAGACGATAGCCCGCAGTGTCTGACCGGTCGCCCAGGAGTCACCGGTGGATCATTCCGTACCCGCTGGTCGGTCGCCAGAGGCAAAAGTAGCCACCTCGCGTTCGCGAGGTGGCTACCGGGTGGGACGGGGGCTCAGCCGTCGACGGCCAGGGCGTCCTCCGCGGGGATCCGGGCGGGGGCGGCCGCGCGGGCGGCGTCGCGCTTGGCGACCTCTTCACGGACGATCGGGATGACGTGGCGGCCGAAGTCGATCGTGTCCCCGAGCATGTCGTAGCCGCGGGCGGACAGGATTTCGACGCCGAGGTCGTAGTAGTCCAGCAGGGCCTGCGCGACCGTCTCCGGCGTCCCGACCAGTGCGTTCGAGTTGCCGGCGCCGCCGGTCGCGGCCGCGGTCGGCGTCCACAGGGCCCGGTCGAAGCGCTCGCCTTGCGCCGCGATCTCCAGCAGCCGCTGCGAGCCGGTGTTCTCGGGCTCGGTGAGCTTGTGCCGCCGGGTCAGCGGCTGCCCGCCCTTGGTCCGGTCCTTGATAGCGCCGACCGTGGCGTACGCCTTCTCCCAGGCCAGCTCCTCGGTGGGCGCGATGATCGGCCGGAACGCGACCTGGATCCGCGGCACGTCGGTGCGGCCGGCGGCCTTCGCGGCGGCCTTGACCGACTCGATCTGCTCGGCGGTCTGCGCCAGCGGCTCGCCCCAGAGGCAGTAGATGTCCGCTTCGGCGCCTCCGGCGGCGTACGCGGCGGGTGAGGAGCCGCCGAAGGACACCCGCGGCCGCGGCTGCTGCACCGGCTTGACGTCGCTGACGTAGTCGGCGAAGCGGTAGTACTCGCCGTCGAAGTCGAACGGCTCATCCGACGTCCAGGCCCGCTTGATGATCTGGATGGCCTCGCGGGTCCGGCCGTAGCGCTGGTCCTTGGTCAGGAAGTCGCCCTCGCGCTGCTGCTCGTGGTCGTTGCCGCCGGTGATGAAGTGCACCGTGAGCCGGCCGTCGGAGATCTGGTCGAGCGTGGCGAACGTCTTCGCCGCGAACGTCGGGTACGAGACGTTCGCGCGGTGCGCGAGCAGGATCTGCAGCTTGTCGAGCTTCGTGGCGACGTACGCGGCCGCCTGCGCGGGATCGGGCGAGCCGGAGCCGTAGGCGAACAGCACCCGGTCCCACCCGAAGTCCTCGTGCGCGCGGGCCAGGCGCAGCGTGTACTCCTTGTCGAACACCCCGCCCGAGCGGGCGTGCGTCTCGGACCCGTCGTGCGTGCCCCCGATGCCCAGGAACTCCACCGGCATTCCGTTCACCTTCTCTCGCCTCGGTACTGCCAGGGCTACGCCCGGGTGAGCGGGAGCGGCAACGACGTCCGCAGGGTGGAACTAGCGCCGGTGCGCCTCGATCACCTCGATCGACGCCCGGACCTGCTCGAAGCTGGGCGGCGCGGCCCGGTTGAACACGACGGTCAGGGACCGGCGCGGGATGACCACGAACTCGACGTCGACCCCGGCCGCCTCCGCGGCGGCCTCGACGACGTCCTGCCAGTGCTCCGGGTCGATCCCGTCCGGATCGGCCCATTCGTGGGCGAAGATCGCCCAGTTCCCCCGCAGCAGGGTGCCGACCACGTCCTGCGCGGTGTGGACGCGGTGCGGCGAGCCGATCTCATCGGGCAAGTATTCGCAGGTGGCGGCGTGCGGCTGAGGCCCGGGCGCCTCGGTGGACGAAGGTCAAGTTCGCTCCTTTCGCCGGCGTACCCCGGGAGTTCGGAGCCGCGGGCGGCCCGGATGGGTTCCGCCCTGTGGGAAGGCCGTCCGGTCGCGAAAGCCCGGCGTAGCTTCGGGTTCGTGGCTGATCTCCCGCCGTTCACCCTGGCTGTCGTGGGCGCCGGACCCCGCGGGGTCGGCGTCCTCGAACGGCTCGGCGCGAACGCCGGCGAGCTGCTCGGCGGCCGCCGGCTCGAAGTGCACCTGATCGACCCGTTCCCGCCCGGCCCCGGCCGGGTGTGGCGCTACGACCAGTCACCGCTGCTGCGGATGAACTCCATGCCCGAGGACGTCACGATGTTCACCGACGACTCGGTGACGATGGCGGGCCCGGTGCGGCCGGGGCCGTCGCTGCTGGAGTGGGCGCGGATGGTGCGTGACGGCGGGCTCGAGGCCGAGGTGCCCGCCGACGTCGTCGCCGAGCTGACCGCGCTCGACCCCTTCGACTTCCCCACCCGGCGCCTGCAGAGCGCCTACCTGACCTGGGTGTACCGGCACGTCGTGGCGGACCTCCCCGGCGGTGTCGACGTCGTCGAGCACGCGGCCAGGGCGACCGGGGTGGCCGGGAACACCGTCAGCCTCTCCGACGGCTCGGCGGTCGTCGCGGACGCCGTCGTGTTCACCGTCGGGCACCTCGACGCGGAACCCGACGAGCGGGAGCGCGAGCTGGTGGCGTTCGCCGCGCGGCACGGGCTGGCCTACTACCCGGCCGGCTACACCGCCGACGTCGACTACTCCGCCATCGCCCCGGGCGAAACCGTGCTGGTGCGAGGCTTCGGCTTGGCCTTCGTCGACCTGATGCTGCTGCTGACCGAGGGCCGCGGCGGCCGGTTCGAGGAACGCCCCTGCGGTGGCCTGCGCTACCACCCGAGCGGCGCCGAGCCGGTGCTGCACGTCGGCTCGCGACGCGGGGTGCCGTACCACGCGAAGATCGGCTACCGGCTGCTCGGGAAACCGTTGCGGCTGCCCAGGTTCTTCGACGCCTACGCCATCGACTCGCTGTCCGGGGACGCGCTGGACTTCCGCCGGGACGTCTGGCCGCTGGTCGCGAAGGAACTGGCCTGGGGCTACTACAGCGAGCTGTTCACCGGACACCCCGAGCGGGTGCGCCTGGACTTCACGGTGTTCGCCGACGCCTTCGCCGACCTGGCCTGGGATTCGCCCGGCATGCTGGACCTCGTCGCGCGCGCGGTGCCCGCCGAGGCCGACCGGCTCGACCTCGACCGGCTGGACCGGCCGCTGGCGGGCCGCACGTCCGGCACGGCCGAGGAGTTCGGCAAGGAACTGCGCGAGTACATCGAGGCCGACCTGGCGCGCCGGGCGGACCAGGAGTTCAGCGCCGACCTCGGTGCTTTCATGGCGCTGCTGTCGGTGTACGGCCAGCTGCCCACGCTGGTCCGGAAAGGACGGCTGGACGCCGCGTCTCAAGTGTCCGATATGGACGGTTGGTTCCACGGGTTCTTCTCGTACTACGCCAGCGGCCCGCCCCCGCGCCGGCTGGAGGAACTGCTGGCGCTCCAGGAGGCGGGCCTGGTTTCTTTCGTGGGCGCGGAAATGCAGGTCTCGGCCGAGCGCGGCGTGTTCGTGGCGTCCGGAGCGAGCCACCCGGAGACGGTCGAGGCCCGCACGCTCGTCGAAGCGCGGCTGCCGGGCCCGAGCGTGACCCGCGCGGCCGACGGCCTCCTCCGGCAGCTGCGGGACGCAGGTGAACTGGCCGAAGAGACCGTGGCGGACCCGGTGACGGGCGCGTTGCTGCGGTCGGGCCGGATCCACACGCGAGTGTCGGACTCCCGCCTGCTCGACGGAACCGGACGAGCCCACCCGCACCGGTTCTCGGTGGGCCCCCACACGAGCGCCCGCTCGGCGGCGGCGTTCACCCGCCCGCGGACGAACGCCCTGTCCTTCCGCCAGAACGACGCCGTAGCCCGCGAGATCCTGGCGCTCGTGAGTGGTAAGGCGAGTTAGAACTCGCCTTACCACTCACGAGGCCCAGGTGACCAGCTCGCCGAGCACCACCTCGGGGGCGGGCATTCCGGCGATTTCCCGGGCGACGCCCTGGGCGATTTCCCGCGGCTTCGGGTCGGTCAGGAGGGCGTGGGCTGCTGTCTCGATGGCGTCGATCCGGACCGCGTCGCCGACCAGGGCCCTCGCCGCGCCGAGTGTGCTGAGGGTGTCGGCGTTGGCGAACTGGTCGGCGCCCTGCGGCAGGACCAGCTGCGGCAGCCCGGCCGCGAGGGCGGCGAGGGTGGTGCCGGTGCCACCGTGGTGCACCACCAGACCGGCGTGCTTCAGCACCTCGGCCTGCGGCACGAACCCGGCGGCCCGGACGCGGTCCGGCAGCTCACCCAAGGCCGCGGGATCGCCCGGGCCGAGCGCCACCAGCACGTCGAACTCGGACAGGGCGCGGATCGCCCCGCGCAGTACTTGGGTGGCGCCGTAGACGACGGTGCCGAGCGTCAGGTAGACGAAGCCGTCGTCCGGCAGGGGCGGCAGCGGGACGTCGGGGTCGTACGGCGTCGGGCGCATCCGGAACACCCGCGGCACGGCTGCGGTCCCGGGATCGCGGACGCTGTCGGGCCAGACGTCGACGCAGGCGTCGCCCAGCAGGGCGTCGGCGGGCAGCTCACCCCACAGCGGCCGCAGCCGTTCGGCGGCGACGGCCAGGATGTCCGGCGGCATCGACCGCCCGATCACCACCGAGACGGCGGGAAGCCCGGCGCGCCGGGCCGCGATCCCCGCGCCGACGTCGCTCATCTCGTGGATGACGAGGTCGGGCCGCAGGACCGGGAGCAGCGGGGTGAGGTCGTCGAGCAGCGAGCGCGGCAGCAGCTCGGCGAACATCGTGATGCCGACGTCGAGGAAACCGGCGTCCTCGCCGTGCCGCCGCTTGGCCTCGGTTTCGGCCTCGCCGATGCCGATCCCGGCGCGGTGGGCTTCGAACCCGAGGTCCCGAACCTTGGCGACGAAGTCGTCCCCGGTACCGAAGACGACGTCGTGCCCGGCGGCTTTCGCGGCGTCGGCGAGCGGCAGCAGCGGGAAGAGGTGGCCGTACGCCGGGCGGCACGTGAAGAGGATCCGCACTCACCCGAGCGTACTGACCTCCTGCGCCGCACGTCCCGGAATTGCCGCCAGCAGTTCCTTCGTGTACTCCGCCCGTGGCTGCGCCAGCACCTGCCCCGCCGGCCCCAGTTCCACCAGGACGCCGTCCCGGAGCACGCCCACGTGGTCCGCGAGCTGCCGCACCACCGCCAAGTCGTGCGAGATGAACAGGTACGACAACCCCAGCGACGACTGCAGCTCCGCCAGCAGCCGCAGGATCTGGGCCTGCACCGACACGTCGAGGGCCGACACCGGTTCGTCGCACACCAGCAGGTCCGGCTGCAACGCCAGGGCCCGCGCGATCGCCACCCGCTGACGCTGGCCGCCCGACAGCTCGGCCGGTTTGCGGCGCGCCACCGACGCCGGCAAAGCCACCTGGTCGAGCAGCGACGGGACAGCGGTGCGCGGCAGGCCGAACGCCCGCAGCGGCTCCGCGACGACGTCCTCGATCGAGAACTTCGGGTTCAGGGACGCATAGGGGTTCTGGTACACGATCTGCATCCGCCGTCGCAGGCGGCGCAGCTCCGCGCCACCCAGCGTCGTGATGTCCTGGCCGTCGAACACCACCGAGCCCGCCGACGGGGTCTCCAGGCGCAGCACCATCCGGGCCGTCGTCGACTTGCCCGAGCCGGACTCGCCGACCAGGGCCAGGGTCTGGCCGCGGGGGATGTCGAACGAAACGCCGTCGACCGCGCGGATGCCGCCGTCGAACGTCTTCGCCAGGTCGCGCACCGAAACCAGCGGTTCGGCGGGCGGTGCCGGTTCACGCGAAGCGCTCGTCATGCTCGGTGCCGCCGCCAGCAGCTGCCGCGTGTAGGGGTGCGTCGGCGCGCTGACGACCGACGAGCCCTCCTCCACCACCGACCCCTGCGAGAGCACCACGATCCGCGACGCGCGATCAGCGGCGACGCCGAGATCGTGCGTGATCAGCAGGATCGCCGTCCCCGAGTCGAGCGCCAGCGCCGTCAGGTGGTCGAGGATCCGCCGCTGCACGGTGACGTCCAGCGCCGAGGTCGGCTCGTCCGCGATGATCAGCTTCGGCCGGCCGGCCAGCGCGGCCGCGATCAGCACGCGCTGCCGCAGCCCGCCCGACAGCTGGTGCGGGTACTGCCGCGCGCGCAGCTCCGGCGACGGCACCCCGGCCCGTTCCAGCAGCTCGATCGCCTGCACGGACGCCGATCGCCGGTCCGCGAGGCCGTGGATCCGCAGCACCTCCGCGACCTGGTCGCCGATCCGGTGCACCGGGTTGAGCGACACCGCCGGGTCCTGCGGCACCAGGGCGATCTCGCGCCCGCGCACCGAGCGCCACTGCCGGGACGACAGCGAAAGCAGGTCCCGGCCGTCGAAGGTGATCGAGCCGCCGTCGACGCGGCCGCCGCGCGGGAGCAGGCCGATCGCCGCGTGCGCCGTGGTCGACTTGCCCGAGCCCGACTCGCCGACGACGGCCACCACCTCGCCCGCGCCGACGTCGAACCCGACGTCCCGCACGGCCGGGACGTCCTTGTACGACACGGCCAGGCCGGAAATCCGCAGCAGGGTCATCGGTCTCCTCCGTCCAGCGCACGCGACAGCTGGTTCGCGGACAGCACCACCGCCGCGACCGTCAGCCCCGGGAACGTCGTCATCCACCAGGCCGTGGCCAGGAAACTGCGCCCGCCCGCGACCAGCGACCCCCACTCCGGCGTCGGCGGGGTGGCGCCGAAGCCGAGGAAGCTCAGCGCCGACACCTCGAGCACCGCCGTGCCGAGGGTGAGCGTCGCCAGCGCCAGTACCGGGCCCGCCGCGTTCGGCAGGACGTGCCGCAGCAGCACGCCCGACCAGCGGACGCCGGAAGCCCGCGCCGCCTCGACGAACACGCCGTTGCGCACGCGAAGCACCTCCGCGCGCATGACCCGCGCAAAGGACGCCAGGTTCGCGATGCCGACGGCGATCGCGACGTTCGTCGTGCCGAAGCCCAGCGCCGTGACCAGGGCCAGCGACAGCAGGATCGGCGGGATGGCCAGGAAGACGTCGACGACCCGCATGATCGCGGTGTCGAGCCAGCCGCCGCGGAACCCGGCGAGCAGGCCGAGCGCCGAACCGGCGACCAGGGCCACGAGCACGGCGATGGCGGTCGCCCGCAGCGAGAGCGACGCACCGTGGACCACCCGCGCGTAGACGTCACGGCCGGTCTCGTCGGTACCGAACAGGTGCTGCAGCGACGGGCCCTGCAGCCGTTCCTTCGGGACGCCGGTGATCGGGTCGGCCCCGGTCAGCAGGGCCGGCGCGAAGGCCGCCAGCAGCACGAACGCGAGCACGGCGACGGCCACCACCAACCCGGGCGGCACCTTCACGCGGCGCTTCGGGAGAGCCAGGTCAACCACGGGCCACCGCCGGGGTACGGGCGATGCGGGGGTCGAGCACCGGGTACAGCAGGTCGACGGCCAGGTTGAGCACCACGAACACCAGCGCGGCCAGCACGATCACCGCCTGCACCACCGGGACGTCCTGCGCGGTGACGGCGGCCGCGGTGATCCGGCCGACGCCGTCGCGCGAGAACACCGTCTCGGTGATCACCGAACCCGCGACCAGGTTGCCCGCGACCACCCCGGCGACGGTCAGCGTCGGCACGGCCGCGTTGCGCAGCAGGTGTCCGAAGTGGACCCGCCAGCGGCTCGCACCCTTGGCCGCGGCGATCTCCGCGTACGGCTGTTCCTGTTGTGTGGCCAGGCTCTTCGCCAGCACCTGGCCGATGATCGCGCCGGTCGGCAGGGCCAGGGTGATCGCCGGCAGGAGCAGCGCGGCGAACCCCTGGGTGCCCAGCGCGGGCAGCAGCCGCAGCCGGAACGAGAAGAACTGGATCAGCAGCAGCCCGACCCAGAACGGCGGCAGCGAAATGGCCAGCGACGGCAGGGACAGCAACGCCTGCCGCAGCCAGCGGAACCGCGTGAACGTGCCGAGCAACGCCGTGCCGCCGCCGAAGAGCACCGCGAACACCAGCGCCAGCCCGGTCACCGCGAGCGTCGGCGGCAGCGCCGTGACGACCATGTGCGTCGCGTCGTCGCCGGTCGCGACGCTGCGGCCGAAGTCGCCGTGCAGGGCCGCGACCAGCCGGTTCAGGTACTGCACCGGCAACGGCGAGTCGAGGCCGTATTCCGCGCGGGCCGCGGCGACCTGCTCCGCCGTCATCGACGCCCCGCCCTCGCCGCCGGCGAGCTTCGCCGAAACGGCGTCACCCGGCAGCAGGTAGAGGATCAGGAACGACAGCGTGAACGCCGCCCACAGCACGAACACCGCCTGCCCGACGCGGCGGAGCAGGTAGCGCCTCACGACAGCCACGCGTCGAACAGCTGCAGCCGTGACGACGCCTCGAAGTCGACGGCGTGCGCCTTCGAGCTCAGCGCGACGACCTGGGTCAGCTCGAACACGGGGATGGCGTAGGCGTGCTCGATGATGAGCTTCTGTGCCTCGTCGGCGGCCGGCTTGCGCTTCGCGATGTCCACTGTGGACGACTGGGCGTCGAGGGCGGTGTCGAGCGGGTTGCCCGGTGCCAGCTTGCTGCGATTGCCGGCCTTCGTGGAGAACTGGCCGCGCAGGATGTCCGGGTCGGCGCGGGTGACGTTGTACCAGAGGAAGTCGTAGTTGCCGGACAGCTGGATCTGCGTGGTCTCGGCGATGGTGTGCTGCTCGATCTTCAGGTCGAAGCCGACCTTGCGCAGCTGCTGCTGGATCAGTTCCAGCGCGCTGCGGTTCTGGTTGAACACCGGCGAGAACACGACGGACGCGCTCAGCCGCTGCCCGTTCTTCGTGCGGATCCCGTCGGCGCCGGGCACCCAGCCGTCGCCGTCCAGCAGCGCGGCCGCGCCCTTCTGGTCGTGCGCCAGCTGCTGCGACAGGTCGCTGACCAGCGGCGTCGCCGACCCGAGGATGCTCGTGGCCGCCTTGTAGTTCGGGGTCAGCACGGTGTTCACCACCTCGGCGCGGTCCACGCCCTTGAGCACGGCCTGGCGCACCTTCTCGTCGGTGAGCACCCCGCGGGTCGTGTTGGCGTGCAGGTTGAACACGACGCCGGGGTTGGGCCGGATGTTCTCGCTGAAGCCGTTGCCGGTGAACTGGGGCTCGTCGACCGGCTGGATGTCGGTGGCCGCGTCGAGCTGGCCGGAGGCGAGGCTGCCGGTGCGGACCCCGGGCTCGGGCACAATCTTGTAGTCGATCTTGTCCAAGTATGCCTCGCCCTGGTGCTTGAACAGCGACGAGTCCCACGCGTAGCCCTTGCGCTTGGCCAGCACGATTTCCTGGTTCTGCTTGAGGCTCTCGAAGACGAACGGCCCGGAGCCGACCAGGCCGTCGCCCTGGCAGCGCTGTTCCGGCGTCTTCTTGAACGCCGCGGGCGCGAGGACGCCGAGTGACACCGTCGAGCTGGCCTGCAGGAACTGGGCGCTGGGCGCGGAGAACTCGAGGCGCACGGTCTGCGGGCCGACGACCGTCGACGCCTTGTACGCGGCGAGGTAGCCGTAGCCGAGCTGGGCCTTGGTGCCGAGGGCCTTGATGCCGTCGAAGCTCGTCTTCACGGCGGCGGCGTCGACCGGGCTGCCGTCGGAGAACGTCGCGCCGGGCCGCAGGTGGAAGGTGAACGCCGTCGAATCGGCGTTGCCCTCCCACTTCTCGGCCAGCCACGGCTTGATCTCGCCGGTCTTCGGGTCCTGGTCGGTCAGCGAGTCGACGAGCTGGCGGGCGACGTTGATGGACGCGTTCGTGGCGACCTGCTGAGGGTCGATGCAGTCGGGCGCGGACGAGATGCCCAGGCGCAGGGTGCCGCCGGGCTTGGGTGGCCCGGACGCGGCTTGTTCGGTGCCGGCGGCGGCGCAGGCGGTCAGCAGCAGGGGCAGGACGAGCAAGGCCGCGGCAGCGCGGGGACGGGGAAGCAGGGACACCGGACGGCCTCCAGCGGGAGTGGTTGCGTCTTCAACCGCCGACGCTAACCACGCGCTGAAGGCCGTCTCACCAGGCGAACCGGAGTCCCAAAGCCTGGCACCGCAACGAACGCCCCTTGACTTCGCGCCCGTGCTGGTCTCGTGAGTGAGAAACAGTGTTAGAACACTGTTTCTCACTCACGAGGCCGGGTCAGCAGCGGCCGAGCATGTCCGTCAGCGCCGTTTTCTCCGCCGAGTTGACCGTCAGCTTGAACTTGTACTTCACCGCGACCCACATCTTCGCGTAGGTGCACCAGTAGCTGACCAGCGGCGGCTTCCACGCGTCGGGCGACTTGTCGCCCTTCTCCTGGTTGACGTTGTCCGTCACGGCGATCAGCTGCGGGTCGGTGAGGTCGTTCGCGAACGCCTGGCGCTGCGCGGTCGTCCACGCCGACGCGCCGGTGCGCCACGCGTCGGCGAGCGGCACGACGTGGTCGATGTCCACATCGGACGCCGCCGTCCAGGTCGCGCCGTCGTAGGGGCTGACCCACTTGCCGGAGGTGGCGGCGCAGCTGGAGTCGGTCACCACGTTCGTGCCGTCGCGCTTCAGCACCACTTCGCGGGTGTTGCAGCTGTTGCCCTGGTCGATCCAGTGCGGGAACTTGTCGCGGCTGTAGCCGGTCTGCGAACCGTCGGCCTTGACGGTGAGGGCCGCGAGCTCGGACTTCGCGGTGGTCGCCGACGGGATGCCCGGCGGGGTCGCGTCGGCGACGCCGGCCAGGGTGCCGGACAGCACCGCGGTGACCGCAAGCACGGTGAACGAATGACGAACAGCACGCCTGGTTGGCATTTTGCTGCCTCCGTGTCAGAAGTGGGGACAGCTAACCCTGAGGCATGCGAATGGCGCGTACAACACGTATAGGTGACGTGTTGCTGTCCGTCAAACGGCGCCTCGGACCAGCCTCAGGTCCTCGGTGTGCCGGTACCAGGTCCACTTGTTCACCGCGCGCTCGTAGACGACGTCGTCGCGCACCGGCCGGGTCGGGATGCAGCCGATCTGGAACGCTCGCGAGTACAGCGTCGACGGCCGCTTGAAGATCGTCCCCTTCACGACGCGCACAGCCATCCCCGGCCCGCCCGGGTCCGGCGTCACCTCGATGGCCGCGGCGGCCCCGCGCAGCGCCACCTGCTCGTCGGCGTAGGCCACCCCGCGGACCATCCGCAGCTGCCCGCGCCCGACGAGCACGCCGCCGACGTCGTCGCGGATCAGCGGCACCGGGTCGACCTCGCCGCGCAACGCCAGCGCCAGCGCCTGCAGCGGCGTCTTCGGCAGCCCCCAGAGCGCGGCCACGGACGAGTCCGGCGACGACGGCACGAACCCGACCGACACGCCCGAGACGGCGTCCTTCCGCAGCAGCCGCACCACGACGGCGGCGAGGTCCGCGTCCGTGCCCGACACGACCAGGTGATCGTGTTCGCCCAGCAAGGGGTCGATTTCCGCCTTGCCGGGACGGCTCGGCACGCGGATCGACTCGACGTCGTCGACCTCCTCGAAGCCGGCCGCCTCGTCGCCACAGGCCACCACTATTCCGCGCACCCGCGGGTCCTCCGTTACAGTCATGCACCGGCATTTAGCAGCGCCACCGGTGTCCGTCCGGGACACTTAACCTCAGTCGTCGAACACCTGGAGTGTCACATGCCGGCCATCGTGCTCATCGGTGCCCAATGGGGAGACGAAGGCAAGGGCAAGGCCACCGACCTGATGGGTGACCGCGTCCAGTGGGTCGTCCGCTACCAGGGCGGCAACAACGCCGGTCACACGGTCGTCCTGCCGAACGGCGAGAACTTCGCCCTGCACCTCATCCCGTCGGGCATCCTGACGCCGGGGGTGACCAACGTCATCGGCAACGGCGTGGTGGTCGACCCGGGGGTGCTGCTCGAGGAGCTGTCCGGCCTGGAAGCGCGGGACGTCGACACGTCCAAGCTGCTGATCTCGGCCGACGCGCACCTGATCATGCCGTACCACGTGGCCATCGACAAAGTCACCGAGCGCTACCTCGGCAGCCGCAAGATCGGCACCACCGGCCGCGGCATCGGCCCGTGCTACCAGGACAAGATCGCCCGCGTCGGCGTCCGCGTGCAGGACCTGCTGGACGAGAAGATCTTCCGGCAGAAGGTCGAAGCCGCGCTGGAGTTCAAGAACCAGGTGCTGGTGAAGGTCTACAACCGCAAGGCCCTCGACGCCGACCAGGTCGCCGACGAGGTGCTGGCGGCCGGCGAGAAGTTCGCGCACCGCATCGCCGACACGCGCCTGCAGCTCAACCAGGCCCTCGAGCGCGGCGAAACCGTGCTGCTGGAGGGCTCACAGGGCACGCTGCTGGACGTCGACCACGGCACGTACCCGTTCGTGACGTCGTCGAACCCGACGTCCGGCGGCGCGAGCGCGGGCTCGGGCATCGGCCCGGGCCGCATCACGACGGTGCTCGGCATCCTGAAGGCGTACACCACCCGCGTCGGCTCGGGCCCGTTCCCGACCGAGCTGCACGACGAGTCGGGCGAGTACCTGCGCAAGCAGGGCGGCGAGTTCGGCGTGACGACGGGCCGCTCCCGGCGCACCGGCTGGTTCGACGCGGTGATCGCGCGGTACGCGGTGCGCGTCAACGGCATCACCGACTACTTCCTCACGAAGCTGGACGTGCTGTCCGGCCTGGAGAAGGTCCCGGTGTGCGTCGGCTACGAAGTCGACGGCTTCCGCACCCAGGACATGCCGATGACGCAGACCGACGTGCACCACGCGATCCCGATCTACGAAGAGCACCCGGGCTGGTTCGAGGACATTTCGGCGTGCCGCACGTTCGAGGAGCTCCCGGCGAACGCGCGGGCGTACGTCGAGCGCCTGGAAGAGCTGTCGGGCGCCCGGATTTCGGCGATCGGCGTGGGCCCGGGCCGCGACCAGACGATCGTGCGGCACCAGTTCGTCTAGGTCAGCTTGGTGCTGACGGGCGTTTCGTTGCGGAACAGGTCGAGCACCGGGCAGTGCTCGTCGACCTCGCGCTTGAGGTCTTCGTAGCGCTCCCGGCTCGCCGGTCCTTCGAGCTCGACCGACACCCGGACGTCCCCGAACCCGGGGCGGGTGTTGAAGGAGAAGCCGAAGAAGCCGTGCAGGTCGAGGTCGCCGTCGACGGTGACCTTGATCGAGTCGATCGGGATCCCGCGCTTCGCCGCCCAGAACTGGTACGTGATGACCTGGCACGACCCGAGGGCGGCGAGCGCGTACTCGACGGGGTTGGCGGCCTGGTCGGTCCCGCCGAGCGCGGCCGGCTCGTCGACGGTGAACGCGTGGTCCCGCACTTTCACTTCGACTTCGGTCTTGGTGCCGGGCTTCAGGACGTGGTCGACGCTGAAGGAGACGGCGGCGTTGTGGGGATCCGCGTCGACGGCCTTGCGGGTGCCTTCGATGACTTCGGTCAGCGACATGGGACGCTCCTCGGTGATCGGTATTTCGCCACAGAGTGGGCGAAACCCGCGGGCTCCGCTCGGGTTCTCAAGTCCTGGGAAGCCGGAAACCGCTGGCGCCGCTCGCTGACTTGGGTGCATGACCACGCTGCCCGCCGGGGACACCGGGTCCGCCGCCAACCTCGCCGACGACTTGCTCGCGCACGCCGGGCCTGCCGCCGACTCCCGAGCGCGCCCCGCCCTTCCCTGGGGGGCCGGTCCCGCTTCCAGCGTATCGGTGCGCGGGGCGCAAAAGCGCTGTTCACCGAAATCTGTGGATAGCGCCGGCGCATGTGGATAACTCGGCCTGATTCGCCGCGAATCGCCGCTGGCGTCGGTGCGTGCCGATAGACTGGAGCCGGGCACGCCCCCCAGGGAAGGGCGGGGGGTGTTCAGCTCCGCGCGCCGGGCGGAAATCTTCGCCGCCGATCCGGCACCTGCGCGAGTACCTGACCGTCCTGAAGCGGGTGTTCGCCGGGGAAGCCGTCGACTTCGACGGCGAGACCGTCCGGGCCCACCCGCCGGGTCCGTCCACAGTGGCTGGTGGCGGGAACATCCCGATCATCGTGGCCGCGATGGGGCCGCAGGCGCTGCGCGTCACGGGTGAGCTCGCCGACGGCACGCCACCCTTCCTCGCCGGGCCGAGAGCGCTTTCCGAGGAGATCGTCCCGGCCCTCCCGGCGGGCAAGCGGATCATCGCCGCCGTCCCGGCCATTGTCACCGACGATCCCGACGCCGTCCGGGCGCTCGCCGTCGAGCAGATGGGCTTCTACGCGCAGATCCCGTCGTACCGGCGGATCCTTGACGTGGAAGGCGTCGGCCACCCGGCCGACCTGGCGCTCATCGGCGACGAGAAGACCGTCCTCGACGGCCTGCAGCGCTACTACGACGCCGGCGCGACCGACGTCCTCGTCTCGCAGACCGGCATCCGTTCGAGCGAAGAGCGGCTGCGGACCTGGGAGGTCGTCAGCTCAATCGGTTCGTGAGGGTCGTCGTCACCGACATCTCCTCCAGGTCCAGCTCCCGCAGCACCTTCCGCAGCACCTCGTCGTCGAGCCGGCCGGCGCGGTTCTCCTCGATCATCGCCTTGCGCTGGGTGATCAGCAGCTCGCGGCGGGCCTTGGCGAACTGCGCCTGGGGATTGCCGGCCTGCTCCTCGCCGGACAGCGTGATCGCCGCCTTGGCGAACCGGTAGCGCATGTCGATCAGCCGCTGGAGCCGCTCCTTGAGCCGGTCGACCTTCTCCTGGGGCAGGTCCAGCGAAGCCAGCCGCTCGCGGCTGAGCTCGCGCAGCCGTTCCTGCGCGGCCTTCTTCGCGACTTCGCGCGCGGCGAGCTCCTCGGCCTCGTCCCGCGACGCCTCCTCGGGGTCCTCCACCTTCAGCGCCCGGATCAGCGGCGGCAGCGTCAGGCCCTGGATCAGCACCGTCCCGATGGCCACCGTGAACGCGAACAGCTGGATCTCCTCGCGGCCCGGGGTGCCCGCCGGGACACCGGCCGCGGCGGCGAGCGTGACGACCCCGCGCATGCCGGTCCACGACACCACCGCCAGCGTGCGCCACGACGGCGCCGTGCGGTCGCGGCCGAAGAGCCGGACCGTCTGCGGCAGGTACGCCGAGACGAACACCGCCGGGACCCGCACGAACATCGTCACCGCGAGCACGGCCACCGCGACCAGGGCGAGCGTCCCGTTGTCGCGGGCCGCGTGCTGGGCGTCTTCGAGGACGAACGGCAGCTGCAGCCCCATCAACGCGAACACGAGCGCTTCCAGCAGGACGTCGATCGACGCCCACACGGACCGGTCCTGCATGCGCGTGGCCGGTGACGCGTACACCGAACGGTGGCCGAGGTACAGGCCCGCGGCCACGACGGCGAGCACGCCCGAACCGCTGAAGTCGTCGCTGAACGGGTGCAGGTGCTCGGCGGTGACGTACGCGGCGAACGGCACGATGATCCCGAACGCCGACTCCACCAGCGGGTCGTCGAGCTGCCGCCGGATCAGCACCACCAGGCCGCCGATCGCCAGGCCGACGGCGATGCCCAGCACGGTCGCGACCCCGAACACCGCGAACCCGTGCCCGGCCGAGCCCGCGATCCCGGCGACGGCGGCGAGCGCGACCTTGTACAGCGTCAGCGCGGCGGCGTCGTTCACCAGACTTTCGCCGGTCAGCACGGTCATCACCCGCCGGGGCAGGCCGAGCTTGCGGCCGATGGCCACCGCCGTCACCGCGTCCGGCGGCGCCACGACCGCGCCGAGGACCAGCGCCGACGCGAACGGCACGTCCGGCAGCAGCAGGTGCACGACGACGGCGACGACCACCGCGGTCACGCCGACCAGCACCACGCCGAGCGCGACGATCGGCCGCAGGTTCGTCCTGAAGTGCGTCACGGAGCTCTCGAGCGACGTCGAGTAGAGCAGTGGTGGCAGGACCACGGTGAGGACCAGCTCGGGTTCCAGTTCCAGCCGCGGCACCCCGGGGATGAGCGCGACGCCGAGCGCGACGACCACCACCAGCAGCGGCGCGGACAGGTTGCAGCGCCGGGCGAGCGCGGTCAGCGCGAGGGAGCCCGCGAGCACGCCCATCAGCGTCAGGATTTCCACCCGCCGGATCTTTCCGCAGGTCGCGCGGCCCTGCCCGACTTCCGCCCAATGGAACCGCGCTGGATTCTGTCGGACCCCCGGTGCATACTTGTGCGCAATCCGCACACGTGTGCGGAAGACGTGCACCGACGCACATCCGGAGGTACCCGATGTCCCCTGGCACCCGCTCCTGGGTCGTGCCCCTGGCCTGGACCGCCGTTCTGCTCGACGGGTTCGACCTGGTCGTGCTCGGCACCGTGCTGCCCGTCCTGCTCCGCGGCCACGTCTGGGGCCTGACCCCCGGCACGGCGGCGGTGGTGTCGACCGTCGGGCTCGCCGGGATGATGCTGGGCGGGCTGGCGATCGGCACGGTCACCGACGTCATCGGCCGCCGGAAGTCGCTGATCATCTCGGTGGCGCTGTTCTCGCTGTGCACGCTGTTGTGCGCGTTCGCGCCGTCGACGTTCGTGTTCGGGCTGCTGCGGTTCGTCGCCGGCCTCGGCCTCGGCGGCTGCCTCCCGACGGCGATCACGCTGGTCACGGAGTACGCGCGCCACGGCAGGGCGGGCAGCGCGACGACCACGGTGATGACGGGCTACCACGTCGGCGCGGTCCTGACGGCGCTGCTGGGCATCGTGCTGATCTCCCCGCTGGGCTGGCGCGCGATGTTCGTGGCCGGCGCGCTGCCCGCCGTGGTGCTGATCCCGCTGATGCTGAAGTTCCTGCCGGAGTCCGAGACGTTCCAGCGGGTCCGCGAGACCGAGCGGTCGGCCGGGCACGCGGTCGCCGGCCTGTTCCGCGGCGGCCTGCTGCGCGCCACGATCGCGTTCTGGGTGACGTCGTTCATGGGCCTGCTGCTGGTCTACGGCCTGAACACGTGGCTGCCGGAAATCATGCGCCAGGCCGGCTACCCGCTGGGCGCGGCACTGAGCCTGCTGCTGACGCTGAACGTCGGCGGCATCGTGGGCCTGCTCGTCGCGGGCCGGGTCGCCGACCGGGTCGGCATCCGCCCCTCGGCGACGGTCTGGTTCTGCGCGGGCGCGCTGTTCCTCGCGCTGCTGAGCGTGAAGCTGCCGGCCGTCGGGCTGTACGCGGCGGTGTTCCTGACCGGGTGTTTCGTGTTCAGCGCCCAGGTGCTGGTGTACGCGTACATCGGCCGGATCTACCCGGACGCGATCCGCGCCACGGGTCTCGGCTGGTCGGCGGGCATCGGCCGGATCGGCGCGATCTCGGGCCCGGTCCTCGGCGGCGCACTCCTGACGGCGGGCATCGCGTACCCGTGGGGCTTCTACGCGTTCGCGGGCGTGGGCGCACTGGGCGCGGTGGCGGTGACGGCGGTCCGCCCGGGCCACCACAGCCCGGCACCGGACGTCAGCCCGGCCGCCAGCGAGTCCCGCCCCGCGACGACCTGAGGGCGCTGGCTGCCCCGGACAGCCGCACCGGGCTGTCCGGGGCCGGGCGGTCAGGCGGCGGCCTTCTCCGCGCTCGCGGGCTGGGTAGGGCCTGCCGCTGCCTTGCGCAGCGCAGCCCGGCGACGGCTGAACCAGCGTGATCCGGCGAACCGGATGACGCGCCACCTCAGCCGCGCGGCGACGGACAGCATGTGTTCCTGGTTGTCGCGCTTGGCGACCAGGTAGGCGAGCGTGTGCGCGCCCGGCTCCGGCATCACCAGCGGCCGGTGGCGCACCTTGAGCCCGCCGACGTCGAGGCCGGCCAGCTTCCCGGGGTTGTTGGTGAGCAGCGTGATTTCCCTGAGCCCCAGCTGCTTCAGCAACGCCACCGCGTCCGCGTACGACCGGGAGTCGGCCTTGCACTCCAAAGCCGCGTACGCGGCGAACGTGTCCACGCCCGTGTCCTGGCAGATCCGGTATCCGCGCGCCTTCGTCAGCAGCCCGGCACCCCGGCCTTCCTGGTCCAGGTAGATGAGGACCCCGGAGTGCTGCTTGATCGCCTCGATCGACTTGTCGAGCTGGTACCGGCAGTCACAGTTGACGGATCCGAAGATCTCGCCGTAGAGGCACCGGGACTGGATCCGTACGAGACACCCGTCCTGCGGGTCGCCGAACACCGCCGCGCACGCCGGAGTGGGCAGTTCGGAACCGTCGAGGACGACGATCCGGAAATCGCCGTCCGCATCCTGCAATCTGTGCTCCACGACCTCGGTCACGGGTTCTCCACGTCGGATTTTTTCCACAGCCGGTCGACGTCTTCGGTGCCGGGCATGGAGTCGGTGATCTCCTCGAGCGTGAGGTTGACGGTCATCGCCTGGATCGCCCATTCGAGGGCGTCCGAGGTCAGGTCTCCGCCGTCCTTGAGGAGCTGGAAGGTCAGGGCCGCGGAAAACGCTTCCCGCGCTCCGGGGGTGTCTTCGAGCGGAACGTTCGGGCCCTCGATGTCCCGGGACCGGTTGCGGGTCCGGATCTTGGCGCCGAAGTTCTCCACCACGCAGACGGTCTCCACGCCCAGGGTGAGCAGTTCCTCGGCGAGCGCGTCGACCGAATCGGGCCGGCCCGGGTAGGACAGGAGCCCGCGCAGTTCGCCTTCACGGCCGACGAGGTAATCGACGCCGTGCAGGTGCCGGTAAAGCTGTTGCGGTGTTTCCATGGGTGGTGAAGCCTGCAACAGGACCAGCGGTTTCGGTGATTGCCGGGCGGCCGTGTCGAGCGCCCATTGCACCGTTTCCACCGGTGGTTCCAAGGTGATCAGCACCGCATCGGCGTCGGCAATTGCTCGTTTCGTGCGCGGTTGCTCGAATTCCGTTGTGGACAGTGAGACCTTACCCTTGTTCATCCAGCCCAGGTAACGGGTCTCACCCCGTTGTGTCACGAGCATCAAAGCCCGCGGATTGGCCTCGCCCGGTGTCGTCCGGATCAGCTCGGTCGAAAGGCCTTCCTGCTGCATGTAGCGCGTGAGCTCGCGGGCGGCTTCGTCGCCCCCGATGGCGGCGCAGAGCCGCGCGCGCAGGCCGAACCGCCGTGCGGCGACCGCCAGGTTGAGCCCCTTGCCGCCGGGGTGCTCCTCGAACGAGGTCGCCTGTACCGCGGCCCCGATCCCGGGCAGGTCGTCGGAAACCACGACCACGTCCGTCACCGCACCCCCGACCACGACGATCGAGTTGCTGGGCTCGCGGGAGTCGGTGGCCGGCTCCAGCAGGGAGGCTTCCGGGCTGTGCACGCAGCGCTCCGCGAGCCGGACGAGCGCCCGTGCCTCGATCGAGCCGCGCAGGGTGCGCACGGTCGGCGCCGGGGGAACGTCGGTCACGCCGAGCAGGCGGTGGTACGCCGCCCAGTGCTGGGCGAGCGCATTGCGCCGCTCGCCGAGGTCGTCGGCGTACAGCCCCTGCAGCTTCGGCTGCTCCGAGAGCAGGTCGTCGAGCACGCCGAGGGCGAGCACGGCGTCGGCGATCAGCCGGTCGGTCGGCTCGAGGTCGGCGGTGACCCGGGTGACGACGTCGACGATGGCCTGGTCGGTGGACACGGCGTGCTCACGCGCGTACCGGCGCACGACGGGCAGCTCGGCGAGCAGCGCGACATCGACCTCCGTCGCGCTGAGCCGCTCGACGTTGAGGCCGCTGCGGGTGCGCAGCTTGAGAAAGACGTTTCGGACGCCCTCGACGGCGGCGTCGGGCTTCGCCATCAGCCAAGCCTACCCTTCCCCTGCCAAATGACGTCGTGAACTTGACACTTGTTGGACAAACTCCGGGCGATGCCATGGCAGGTGCACGGGTGGACGTCACGATTGGTTCACCTGCCGCGGGCGAGGGTACCTCCTCCACTAGGCCGATCAGGTAACGACTCCCCGGCTTCGACCGCCGCTCGACTCCGAAGCGAAAGAGCGTCGAGGTGACTGCCGGGAAAACGTCTGCCCTCTCTGTCGTTACGTCAATTGACATCGTTACTCGGCAAATGTCACCCTGTGGTTGCCTCATCGGCCCCAGGGAGGTCGCCATGAAGCCCTGCAACTTCGGTTCAGGCCACGAAATCCGCCCCACCAGTCCCGCGCTCGCGCTGCGGATTCCGCAGGAAGCCGGGCAGATCGACACCGGAAACCGCCGCCGTCCGGCATTTGTCGCGCTGGGATTGCTCACGCTGTCAGTTGCCGGGTGTGCCGTGCCCGCGAAGGCGGTCAACCCCGCCGGCGGGGACCGGGTCGTCATCGTCGTCAGCGCCACCGCGAACGAGCCCCGGCCCGCCGTCACCGACGTGACCCGCAAGGTCCTCACCGACGCCGCGAACAGCGAAAACGCCTCGCCGCAAGGGTCCGGCAACAGCAGCGTCGCGCTCGTCTCGGCCGCCGACGCCGCCGACTCGCGCCCGCTCGTCCTGACCCCGAGGCGGGCCGACGGCTCGCTGGAGCACGGGCTGCAACGGCCGTCGCTCGTCGAGCGCAACGTCCAGGCCGTCGCCGACGCTGTCGCGGCCACCGCCGCCGCGCGGCCCGGGCTCGACCTGCTCGGCGGCATCGACGCCGCCGTCCGCGGGGTCACGCCCGGGCGGCTGGTCGTGGTGAGCAGCGGGCTGAGCACGGCGGGGGCGTTCGACCTGCGGCAGGTCGGCTGGGACGCCGACCCGGACGTGGTCGCCGACCAGCTCGCCGCGAAGAACGCCTTGCCGCACCTCGAAAACTGGCACGTGCTGTTCACCGGGCTCGGCAGTGTCGCCGGCGCGCAGCCGCCGCTGCCCGGGCTCGCCCACGACAAACTCCTGTCGTACTGGCAAAAGATCTGCGCGCGGGCCAAGGCTGCCGGCTGCGACTTCGACGACAAGCGCGTCGCCGCCGAGCCGCCCCGCGCCACGGTCGCCACGCCGGTCGTGCCCGTGCCCGGGGTGACGTCGGTGGTCGGGCCCGCGGGTCGGGTCAGCACCACCGTTTCCGACAGCGCGCTCGGGTTCACGGGTGACTCCGCGGTGCTGTCCCCGGACGCCCTGGACCTGCTGCGGGCCCTCGCCAGGAGCATCACCGCGGCGGGCAGGTCCGACCCGGTGGTCGTCCGGGGCTACGCCGCCGATCCGCCGGGGTCGACCGCCGCCGGCCGGCAGGCCCTCGCCGACCTGCGCGCCCGGGTCGTGTCCGACGCGCTCCGCGAGGCCGGGGTGCGCCGGCCGGTCGACGCGGCGGGCGTCGGCACCCAGCCCGGCCGGACGGCGATGGCCGGCGGCCGGTTCGACGAAACCGTGGCAGCCGCGATGCGGCGGGTGGAGATCGCTTACTAGCAGACGAGGAGGTACCGCCATGACCAGCAGCGACGAAATGCGCAACCTGCCGCTCCCGCAGCCGCGGCGCCCGCGGGAGCACGCCGGAGGCACCGCGATCACCCAGGCGGACCGGCTGCTCGCCCGGATCCGGGAGCTGCGCTACCTGTCCGACCGGGTGATGGACGACCACGTCGTCGGCCCGCACGGGCAGAACCTGACGGTCGCCGAAGCGCACGCCAGGGCCGGGCTCCTCGACGGGCTGATCGAGCTGGAGCAGGTGCGCGGCAGCTTGCGCCACCGCCGCGTCAACCGGCTCACCCGGGTGCTGACCATGCTCACCGTCACCGTGGTCGACCTGCCGATCATGGTGTGGCTGGCCAGCTCGGTGTTCAACGTCGACTGGACGGCCCCGCTCGGCCTGCCCCTGCTCATCAGCGTGGTGATCTCGGTGCTGGCCACCGTCGGCGCCGCCACCGCCCTGCACCACCTCGGCCACAACCAGCGCCAGCACAAGAACCACCGCCGCCAGCTGGAGTGGCGCAAGCTGTCCACCGGCGCCAAGCTGAGCCTGCTCACCGTGGGGTTGCTGGTGGGGCTGATGGGCGTGGTGATGTTCGTCCGGGTGTCCACCGAGGGGCTGCTGTCCGGGATGAACGGCCTCGCGGTGCTGATGGCGGTGCTCGTCGCGCTCGTCATGGTCGTGTCGGCGACGCTGGTGTTCTGGACGGCGTTCCGCGACGGTTCCCTGGAACAGGACGACCTGCGCCACTACAGCGACTGCGTCCGGCCGCACCTGGCCGCCCAGCGCGAGTACGAGGACCAGGCCTACGAACTCGGCTGCCAGTACGACCTGCTGCGCCGCCACGCCGAACGAGAGGACACCATCGGTGCGCCCGCCGAGTGAACGCGGTCGTGAGTGGTAAGGCGAGTTCTAACTCGCCTTACCACTCACGACAACTCAGCCCAGTTCCTTCAGTTCCTGTTCCACCGCAGCCAGTTCCGCCTCGGAGCCCTGGACCTTCGGCCCCTTGAACCACTTCCGGGCCGAGACCGCCCACCACAACGCCGCGCCGCCCAGCACCACGAGGAACGCGATCGGCGTGTAGTTGAAGGAATCCACGTTCACCGGCGAGACCTGCGGGAGCATGAAGAGCACGAAGATCAGCGCCACCCACACCGTCGCGACGATGCCGATCGGCTTGCCCCACCGGCCGAGCGTCCACGGACCCGGTTCGAACGAGTCGCCGCGGCGGACCCGCAGGAACACCGGGATCACGTAGGCCACATAGAGCCCGACCACGGCGATCGACGTCACCGCCGCGTACGCCGTCGCGCTCCACAGGTACGGCAGGGCCAGGAGCAGCGCGCCGCCCGCGGCGAGCCAGACGGCGTTGGTCGGCGTCTGCGTCCGCTTGTTGATCTTGTGCCAGAAGCCGGAACCCGGGATGGCGCCGTCGCGGGCGAAGGCGTAGATCATCCGCGAGTTCGCCGTCACCGACGCCATGCCGCAGAACAGCTGGGCGCCGATGCAGATCAGCAGCAGGAACTTGCCGGTGACCGCGCCGGTGGCGTCGATGAAGATCTGCGCGGGCGGGACGCCGGTGGCCGAACCGACCGCGCCGTCGTAGTCCTGGATCGCGAACGTCAGGCCGATCAGCAGCACCCAGCCCGCGACGAGCGAGACCACGATCGACATGACGATGCCGCGCGGCCCGGCCGTCGCCGCGCTCTTCGTCTCCTCGGTCATGTGCGCCGACGCGTCGTAGCCGGTCAGCGTGTACTGGGCCACCAGAAGGCCCAGCGCGAAGACGTAGAACGTCGAGCCCCAGCCCGTCTGGTTGACGAAACTGCCGAAGACGAACGAGGCGTCCTGGTGCTTGGCCGGCACGAAGACCAGGACGCCGACGATCACCAGCACGCCGATGAGGTGCCACCAGACGCTGACGTTGTTGAGGATCGCCACGATCCGGACGCCGAAGGTGTTCAGCAGACCGTGCACCACGAGGATGATCGCGAGCAGCAGGATCGTGTGCCCCGGCGTCGCCTCGTAGCCGAACTGCAGGTCGAGGAACGCGTTGAGGAACAGCGCCGCGCCGAAGTCGATGCCCGCGGTGACCGCGATCTGCCCGATGAGGTTGAACCAGCCGGTGAACCACGACCACGCGGGGCCGTTCTTCGGCGCCAGCTTCGCGGCCCAGTAGTACAGCCCGCCGGCGGTCGGGTAGCTGGAGCAGACCTCGGCCATGCCGAGCCCGACCAGGATCACGAACAGCCCGACCAGGGGCCAGCCCCAGATCATCGCCGCCGGGCCGCCGGTCTTCATGCCGAAGCCGTAGAGCGTCAGGCAGCCGGAGAGGATCGAGATGATCGTGAAGGAGACGGCGAAGTTCGAGAACGCCGACATCGTGCGTTTCAGTTCCTGCGCGTACCCCAGCTGGTGCAGGCGGGCGCTGTCGTCGTCGGCGTGGTCGGGAGTGGTCTGCTGGTCGGAAACATCCATCGGGCACCTCTTGAAAGGTATGCGGCCAGACCATTGAATTCGCCGAAGGTAGCCCCGGTGCCGGAGGGTGTCAAGCCTTCGTCAAGAACTCGTCCAGCTGCCGCAGCCGGGGCCCGCCACCTCGGTGGTCGTTCGAGATCAGGGTCGCGGTGAGCCCGGACGCCGGCTCGTGCGTGCTCCGGAACGCGACGCCGTGGTCGCCGCCCGCCAGCCGGACCACGCCGGGCCGGGGCAGCCAGAAGCCGAGGCCGTAACCCGCCGCGTGCGGGCGCAGCATCCGGGTGACCCACTCGGGCGGCACGATCCGGCCGGCCAGGAAGGCGGGCCAGAACCGGCGGAAGTCCGGCGCGGAGCTGTAGATCCCGCCGTCGCCGTGGCCGACGACCGGGAGGCTGAAGACGTTGCTGCGGCCGTCTTCCAGGTAGCCGGTGGCGGTGCGGGCGGGCAGCGCGTCCGAGCGGAGGAACGCCGTGTCGGTCAGCCCGGCCGGCGCGCACACGCGGTCGTGGACGAGGTCGGTGAAAGGTATGCCCGCGATCCGTTCGGCGATCAGGCCGAGGACGGCGAAGGCGCCGTTGTTGTAGCGGAATTCCTTGCCGGGCGGCGTCTTCTGCGGATATCCGTCGAGGGCGGCGAGGTAGTCGGCCGACGTGACGAGCCCCGGCGGCGCCGTTTCGGGCGGGTTGTCGTCGTCGCAGTAGTCCCCGATGCCGGAGGTGTGCGTCAGCAGGTGCTCGACGGTGACGCGCTCGTCGATCAGCGGCAGGTCGTCGCCGAGTACTGCGCGGGCGGTGGTCTCGAGGCTCAGCCGTCCCTCGGCGACCAGGCCCACGACGACCAGCGCGGTGAACCCCTTGGTACCGCTGGCGATCGCGAACCGCGTGCCGATCGTGTTCTCGACGCCGTGGGCGATGTGCGCGTACCCGGACGCCTCGGCGAGCAGCGTCTCGTCGCCGCGGGTGACCAGCACGACACCGGAAAAGGGCGCTTCCACGGACTCAGCGTCCCCGGAAGCGCCCTTCCCGGCAAAGCGTTTACCGGCCCAGGAAGGCGTGCAGCGATTCGAGGGCGGTGTCCGGCTGGTCGGCGAAGAAGCCGTCGACACCGGCCTTGAGGAAGGCGGCTTCTTCGGTGAAGACGTCACCGAAGGCGTCCGGCGCGGCCGACGAGCGCAGGTTCGCGGGCAGGAACGGGTTCTCGTTCCGGAAGGTGTACGGCTGCACCTTCAGGCCGGCCTGGTGGGCGTCCGCGACGAGCGCGGTCGGCGTGCCCAGGTTGTCGCTCTTGTCCCGCGGGATGACCTGCGCCTTGTCCGGCCCGAGGTACTTCGCGTACTTCGCGACTTCGCGCAGCCCCTGCGGCGTGACGAGGTCGGCGTACGTCCGCTTGTCGCCGTTCGCGACGAAGTCCGCCGGGGCACCGGAGGCCGAGGTGAGCTGCAGCAGCGGCGTCCGGAGCTGCTTGTGCAGCGCGATCAGGTTCGACACCTCGAACGACTGGATGATCGCGGGCGCGTCCGGCCGGTCGAGGCCGTTGCGCTTGAGGATCGACACCAGCTTCGGCTCGGTCGGGTTGCCGATCGACTGGAAGAACGTCGAGTGCTTGACCTCGGGGTAGGTGCCCAGCGTCCGGTGCAGCTCGCGGCCGAGGCGCCGGGTCAGGTCGAGGACCTCCTGGTAGGAGGCGATCTGGTAGCGCCCGTTGTACAGCGTGTTGTGCGGCCGGTTCTGCGGGATCCGCTCGACCGCGCGCAGCGTCTTCAGCTCGGCGAGGGTGAAATCCTGGGTGAACCACCCGGTGGTGGTAACCCCATCGAGCACGACGGTCTTTTTCCGGCCGGCGAACTCCGGGTGCTTGGCGACATCGGTGGTGCCGCCGATCTCGGGTTCGTGCCGGGCGACGAGCTGCCCGTCCTTGGTGGGCACGAGGTCGACGTCGACCCAGTCGGCCCCCATCCGGAAGGCGAGCTCGTAGGAGGCGAGGGTGTGCTCCGGCCGGTACCCGGGCGCGCCGCGGTGTCCGATGATCACGGGGTCATCGTGGCCCCGCCCCCGCGCGACCGCATCGCCGGACCCACTTTCGGCGGCGGTCGCCGCCCCCGCGGCAACGCCGGTGACGCTCAGCAACGCCAACCCGGCCAGCGCGAGCAGACCGACACGTTTGCGCTTCATCTGGTGACCTCTTTTCACACAGGGTGTGCCCTGGATGTACCCGCGCCACCCTCGGTGTCGCAAGCGTCCGAAGTACGTACCTGGCCGGTCGACGCGGTAAACGGCGCGTGGACTCCTGTTCGCGAGGATGTGGCCTGCGGCACGGCGGGGCGGGGACGGCTGTGAGCGGCGCGGCTCACCCATCGGCCCCGGGGACGGCCCGCCCTCCCTGGGGGCTGCCCCCGCTTCCAGCGTATCGGCGGGGGCCGACAGAACTTGCGGATCGCCGACCCGCAAGCCGAGGTTGTCCCCATCGGCGGAGACCTGTGGACAAGGCGGGGGCGAGCCGACCAGGCAGCGGCGGTCGGCGCGCTGCGGACCCGGCCGCCGGGCCAAGCCGCCCGGCCAGGTCGCCCGGCCCGCCAGACAAAGCCGCCCGGCCAGGTCGCCCGGCGCGGCGGGGCGGGGGGCTTGGCTTGGCTACCTGTGGACAAGCCCGGCAGGCGGCGAGCCGACCAGGCAGCGGCGGTCGGCGCGCTGCGCACCCGGGCCGCCGGGCCAAGCCGCCCGGCCCGCCGGGCGAAGCCGCCTGGCCCGCTGGCCAAACTCGCCGCACCAAGCCACCCGGCCAAGTCACCCCGGCGGCCACCACCCCGCGCGCCCAGCCCCATCGCCCACCCCCGACCCAAGCCACCCCCGAGGACGGCGCAATGTCCCCCGCAAACCCGGCCGGATACGCTGTGCGGCGTGCGCGTACTGGTAATCGGCTCCGGCGCCCGTGAGCACGCCCTCGTCCTCGCGGCCTCCGGTGATCCCGCCGTCACCGCTCTGGCCTGCGCTCCCGGTAACGCCGGGACCGCCGCCGTCGCCGAACAGCTCGGGGTTGATGCCGCTGATCCCGAGGCCGTTGCCGGGCTCGCCAAGAGCTGGCAGGCCGACCTTGTCGTCGTCGGGCCTGAGGTGCCGCTCGTCGCCGGGGTTGCCGATGCTGTCCGGAAGGCCGGGATTGCCTGCTTCGGTCCGTCGGCCGCCGCCGCTCGGATCGAGGGCTCCAAGGCCTTCGCGAAGGACGTCATGGCCGCCGCGAACGTGCCGACCGCTCGGTGCGAGGTCGTCGACAACCCCGCCCGGCTCGATGCCGCGCTCGCGCGCTTCGGGCCGACCTGGGTGGTCAAGGACGACGGGCTCGCCGCCGGCAAGGGCGTTGTCGTCACCACCGACTACGACGTTGCGCGCAAGCACGCCATCATGCTGCTCGACGGGGGGCACCCCGTGCTTCTGGAGTCCTATTTGGACGGTCCGGAGGCGTCGCTCTTCTGCTTCGTCGACGGCAACACCGTCGTGCCGCTGCTGCCCGCGCAGGACTTCAAGCGCGTCGGCGACGGCGACGCGGGTCCGAACACCGGTGGCATGGGTGCGTACGCGCCGCTGCCGTGGGCGCCCGAGAACCTGGTCGACGAGCTCGTCGAACGGGTCGTCCAGCCGGTCGCCGACGAGCTGGTGAACCGCGGCGCCTCCTTCTCCGGCCTGCTCTACGCCGGGCTCGCGCTGACCTCCGACGGCCCCCAGGTCATCGAGTTCAACTGCCGCTTCGGCGACCCCGAAACGCAGGTCGTGCTGGCGCTGCTGCGCACCCCGATCGCCGGGCTCATGCACGCCACCGCCACCGGCAAGCTCGCCGAGCACCCGCCGCTGGAGTGGTCCGGCGGCGCGGCGGTCACCGTCGTGATCGCCGCCGACGGCTACCCCGGCAAGCCGCGCACCGGCGATGTCATCACCGGTGCCGAACTCGAGGGCGTGCTGCACGCCGGCACGCGTCGCCGCGACGACGGCGCCGTCGTCTCCTCCGGCGGCCGCGTGCTGTCGGTGGTCGGCACCGGCAAGACGCTGAAGTCCGCGCGCAAGCACGCGTACGAAACCGTCGAAAAGGTCCACCTCGCCGGCTCGCACCACCGCACCGACATCGCCCTGAAGGCCGCGAACGGCGAGGTCGGCGCCCCGACGGCGAAGCAGCGCGCCTGATTTCAACGGATCGGGGGAACCGGCCGGGCCCGCTCTTCGTCCAAACTCAGGGCTGCCGCCGCACGCGGATTGGTAGCCTCGACGGGAACCGGCCGGTCACTGTCCGTATGACGTCAGGGGAGCGCATGTCAGGACCCTCGTACGACCTCAGCTCGGCCGTCCCCGTGGCGCCGGCGGCCGCGGACGTCCTGGTCCACCCGGACAAGCTGCTCGACGTCGCCCGGATCGTCGAAGAGCAGGCCAACGCCCTCGAAGACCAGCTCATCACCCGCCTGGACCAGCTGCGGATCGACGCGCCGTCGGCGGACGTGATCAGCACCCAGTCGATCGAGGCGTGGAACTCCCTCATCGCCGACGGCGACCGCTCCTACGCCGGCCAGGTCCGCGAGTACGTCGCGGGCCTCAAGCGCCTGGTCTCGCAGCTGCGCGAAGCGGCGAAGGACTACAAGGTCGGCGAAGAGGAGAAGGCGGCGGTGTTCGGTGACCGCGGCAGGCATGGTGCGTAACCACGCGCTGCGCTTCACCGGTGGCGTGCTCGCGACGGCGGCGCTCGCCGGCTGCTCGGCGGGCACCGACGGCACCCCGTACCCGGTCGAGACGGCCGCCACGGCGGCGTCGCAGAGCGCGAAGGCCGCCCAGCTGCCGCAGCGCCCGGCCGACCTGCCGCTGCAGGGTGTCGACCTGTGCGAGCTGTTCCCGCAGGTCGAGCTCGACGCCATGAAGATCAGCAGCGTGCCCCGCCAGGCCGACGGCGCGGACGGCCCGGTCTGCGTGTTCGACGCCGACAAGGCCGAACCCTTCCACGGCTACGAGGTCGGCGCGGTCGCCGCGGACCTCGACCAGTGGATCACCGGGGCCCGGCGCAAGAACAGCCTGACCACCGAACCGAAGGCCGTCGGCGGCTACCCGGCGCTGACGAGCTACCGCGCGGCCACCGATCCGGCCGACTGCACCACCCTCGTCGGCGTCGCCAAGGGCAAGACGCTGACCATCCGGACGTTCCCCATCACCCGCGGCGGGTTCACCCAGCCGCAGCTGTGCGAGATGTCGGCGCACGCCGCCGACGTGGCGCTGCAGACCCTGAAAGCACGCAACTAGGGAGGGCGCGTGGAATTCTCCGAGCTCGCGGCCGGGATCCAGAACCACCGGTTCGACGGCTGGACCAACACCGCGATCGCCACGCAGATCACGCGGATGGTCAACGGCGACGGCACCGGCAGCATCGGCACCGCCGTCGACGCGCTGAAGGCCGTCGCGACCGCGCTCGCCCACACCGACCAGACGCTGCGCGCGCAGCTGCTGAAGCTCGGCGTCGAATGGCAGAGCCAGGCCGGTGGCGCGGCGAGCCAGGTGCTCACCGAGCAGGCCGGCTTCTCCCAGGACGCCACCACGAAGGTCGCGCACGCCGCGGAAATGGTGTTCGAGCAGGGCGAGGCGTTCAACCGGACCAAGTACAAGCTGCCGGACGCCGAGACGGTCCGGAAGGGCGCGGGCGGCTACACCCTCACCGACGGCGTGCTGCTGAGCCTGATCGGCTTCGAAACCGACCACGCCCGGCAGGTCGAGGCCGCGAACGACGCCAAGGCCCAGGCCCAGCAGGCGTTGAACGAATACGCGCAGCAGAGCGGCACGAACCTGCTGTCGACGCAGTCGCTGTCCGACCCGGAGTCGCTGAAGCTGGCCGTCCCCGGCGTCACGCCCGGGGTGCTCGACGTCGCCGGCGCCGCGGTCGGCGTGACGCCCGACGGCGGCGTGAAGCCGGCGTCCGACAAGGTCCGGTCGGTGCACGTCGACCCGCCGGTGGTGCAGCCGGTGTCCCACACCGTGCACGCCGACCCGCCCACCCCGGCCTACGGCATCGCGGCGCAGCAGCAGCCGTCCCGGCCGGTGGTGCAGCAGCCGCGGCAGACCGGCTCGGCGGGCGCCGCGCCCGTCCAGCACACGACGCCGAGTTCGTCGACGACGCCGTCGGGCGTGAAGCCGCCGACTGTGTCGCCCGGCCCCGGCTGGGTCCAGGCCCCGGGCCGCGGCCAGTCCGGCGACCCCGCCGGCCGCTTCACCCCCGGCCCGCTGACCGCGGGCCAGGGCGAACAGTTCGTCCCGCCGGGCACGCCAGGCGCGCCCGGCGCGCTGCCGCCCGGGTCGGCCCCGGCGACGGCGCCGATCAAGTCCCTCGGCGGTGGCGGGGGCACGCCCGGCGGCTCGACCGGCATCGACAGCTCGGCCGGGCGTGGCCCGGACGGGCTGCTGGCGAAGGGCCGCACGGTCGGCGCGATGCCGCAGGCGCCGCTCGCGCCCGGCCAGTACACGGGCGAACGCGTGGTGCCGGGCAAGCCCGGCGCGACGCCCGGCGAGCTGGGCGCGGGTGCGGCGGCGATCGGCGCGGGCGCGGCCGGCGGCGCGCTGAGCGGCGACAAGGAGCGGCTGCGGCGGGAGAAGACCGGGCCGAAGGGGCCGGTGCGGCCGTTGCCGGTCGGCGAGCTGCCCGAGGAGGAGGCCGTCGCGCTGCGGAAGTCGGAGCAAATCAGCCCGAAGCAGCAGCCCGGCGAGGCGAAGTACCTGTCGGAGGCGGCACCGCAGGAGGACGACGCCGAGCACGTCCGCCGCTTCGGCGTCGACGACCAGGACCTGTTCGCCGACCAGCGGATGGTTTCGCCCGACGTGATCGGTGACCACGGCGGGGATGTGCGCTGACCGTGTCGCTCGTGCTGTCGGCCCTCGAGTTCGACGTGCTCTGGGAGTCCTTCGCGCTGCCCCGGCGGCACGTCGCGCTGGACGTGCCGAGCGCCGGGACCACCCGCACCGAACGGCGTGAGCTGGTGGAGTCGGCGTGGGTGTCGCTGAGCGAGCGGCGCCTGGCCCGCAACGGACGGCCGTCCGGCGAACTGGCCGACATGCTGCACCTGCTGGCGCGCCCGGGCTTCGGGATCGACGTGTGGGTGTGGGCGGAACGGGAAATCCGCGGCCGCGCGGTCAGCCTGCGCAGCCAGGCGGTGCTGGCGGTGGTGGACAGCGGCGAGGTCTGGCTGATCCCGGCGACGGAGGACGGCCTGCCGGAAGCGGCGGTCTCGGTGGCCGGCGACCTCGGCCCGGGCATCGGCCAGACGGTCAGCCTCCCGTACGACGTCGTGAAGTCCGCCGACGCGGCCGCGAAAGGCGACGCGAAGGCGCTGGTGACGGCGTTGGAGGACCGCGGCGTGCCGTTGTTCCAGGCCCAGGAGCTGTCGGGGATGCTGCTGGGCCAGGAGGCCCGCGGCCAGTTCGGCGCGGAACGCACTTCGCGTGACGGCGTGGTGCACCGGGCGGGCCGGGTGGTGGCGTTCTTCGACACGGACGCGGGCCGCTACCTGTTCCAGGTGGGCCGCGACCGCGACGCCCGCGAGTGGGCGACGGTCACCCCGGCCGACAACGCCCTGCTGGCCACCCGGATCCGCGAGCTGATGGCGGAGGCCTGAGCCCCGCCGGGTGGAAGTTCGCGGAGATCCGTGCCTGCGCTCCCGGCGAAGTCATAGAGTGAGCGCGGGAACCGTCCTGGTCATGGCGACGTCTGATCGGGCGGAGACAAGTTTGGCGAAGGGGATGACGAACCGTGCCTGTCTACGACCCGGACTCGATGGCCATCGCGGCCGGCCAGGTGGAGAAGCTGAAGGACGAGTTCGAAAAGTCCAAGCACAAGGTCACCGGGCTGGACCACGAGAAGGAAAGCCCCTTCGGCGGGATGGACGAAACGGGCGACGCGCACGGCGCGGTCGGCAAGTTCAAGGACGGCGTGCACAGCCAGTTCGACGCCGCGGGCAAGCACATGGAGGCGCTGGGGTACGCCATGCGCAAGGCCGCCGGCCTGATCGCCGAAACCGACCAGGTCGGGGCGAGCGACCTGAAGCTGCACGTCGACAAGTAAGCAGGGGGCACGAGAGTGGGCTTGAACCCGGGCGGCGCCGGAACGCCGGACAATTGGGACGCCTTCATGAAGAAGGTGGACCAGGTCGAAAAGGTCGACCTGGAAAAGATTTCGGCGGCGGCAACGCAGTTCCGTGAAGCGGGTAAGAACGCCGGCGACCACAATGCGTCCCTTAAGAATTCGACTGACGCGCTCAACGGCAGCGTGTGGGCCGGCCCGGCGGCCGACCAGTTCTTCCAGTACGTCCGCCAAGTCCGCGACGCCGGCACCAAGGTGCAGACCCACCTCGAGGACGTCGCCAAGGACCTCGACGACCTGCAGTCGAGCCTGGCGCAGATCAAGAAGACGGTCCAGGACAAGCAGCTGGCCGCGGAGAAGGCGGTCAACGAGCGCAACGCCAAGGCCGAAACGGACATCAAGAACGCGCAGGCCGCGGAAAGAGCGGCCCACCACGAGGGCGAACCGGGTCCGAGCCCGAGCTCGGCGGAGATCCTGGCGACGGCGAAGACGGACATCCACACCATCACCGCCGGCTACGACGGCGACGTGACCGGCCTGCAAACCCAGGCGGACACGGCGATCAAGGCCTCGCAGAAGCTGATGTCCCAGCAGATCGAGGGCGGCTACGACCAGGTCCCCCTGCCGAGCAGCTCGGCCGCGCCACCCCAGAGCACCGGCGGCATCCACAGCAACGGCGCGTCCCACCACGGCGGTGGCGGGGGTGGCGGCGGTGGCGGCGGGGGCGGTGGTGGCCTCGGCCCGAGTGGCGGGCCGCCTTCTTCGCCGCCTCCGGGGAATGTGCAACAATGGATCCAGGAAGCCATGAAGGCTCTCCAGGCCGCTGGTATTCCGGTGACGGATGCGGATATCCCGAAGATCTGGGCGATCATTCAGCATGAATCCGGCGGAAATCCGAATGCGATAAACAACTGGGATTCGAACGCCGCCGCCGGGCACCCGTCCAAGGGGCTCATGCAGTGCATCGACTCCACCTTCAACGCCCACAAGCTCCCCGGCCACGACAACATCTACAACCCCGTCGACAACATCATCGCCGGTGTCCGGTACTCCTTCGACCGGTACGGGAGCCTCGACAACGTGCCCGGGATCAAGGCCATGGCCCACGGTGGTGCCTACCGCGGCTACTAGCCTGGCCGCATGGTCGACCTCGGAGCCTTCGCCGGGCCCGCGCTGCGGGCCGGTGTGCCGCCCTTCCACGTCATGGACGTCCTCTCCGCGGCCGGGGCCCGGCAGCGCAGTCACGGCGATCTCGTGTCGCTCGCTGCCGGGCAGCCCTCCGCGCCCGCGCCGAAGGCCGTGCTCGAGGCCGCGCAAACCGCCCTGCGGGAAAGCACCCTGGGCTACACCGAACAGCTCGGCATCCCCGAGCTGCGCGAGGCCGTCGCCGGGCACTACCGGCGGCGGTACGACGTCGACGTCCAGGCGCACGACGTCGTCCTGACCACCGGTTCCTCGGGTGGCTTCCTGCTCGCCTTCCTCAGCGCCTTCGACCCCGGGGCCAAGGTCGCCATGGCGCGGCCCGGCTACCCCGCCTACCGCAACCTGCTCTCCGTCCTCGGCTGCGAGGTCGTCGAGTTCGCCACCACCGCGGAGACGAACTTCCAGCCGACCGTCGCGCTGCTGGACGAGCTCGGGCCGATCGACGGGCTCATCGTCGCCAGCCCCAGCAACCCCACCGGGACCGTGCTGCCGCCCGGGGAGCTCGCCGCCATCTCCGGCTGGTGCTCCTCGCACGGCGTGCAGCTGATCAGCGACGAGATCTACCACGGCATCTCCTACGGCGCCGAGCTCGACTGCGCGTGGCAGTACGGTCGTGAGCCGATCGTGCTCGGCAGCTTCTCGAAGTACTTCGCGATGACCGGGTGGCGGCTCGGCTGGATGCTCGCGCCGCAACGCCTTCACCGGGCCATCGACGTCCTGACCGGCAACTTCACCATCTGCCCGCCCGCCGTTTCGCAGTACGCGGCCCTCGCCGCCTTCACGCCGGAGTCGTACGCGGAAGCCGACGCGCACGTCGAGCGGTACCGCGAAAACCGCGATCGCCTCTTCGCCGGCCTGCAGCGCATCGGGCTCGGCGAGCTCGCCCCCGCGGACGGCGCCTTCTACGCGTACGCCGACGTCAGCGCGTACACGCACGACAGCCTGAGCTGGTGCCAACGGCTGCTCGCCGACACCGGGCTCGCCATCACCCCCGGCGTCGACTTCGACCCGGTCGACGGCGGCAAGTTCGTCCGGTTCTCCTTCGCCGGCAGCGCCGCGGACATCGACGAGGGGGTCCGCCGCCTCGGTGCCTGGCTCGGCCAGGGGGAACCCTGATTTAACCCCGAACGTTGGCCGTCCGAGGGGAGTTTCCCCGCCGGAGATGGCACTGTTGAGTCATCGGGCCGGTGGGGCCACGGGGAAGAGTCGGAGGAGCCATGTTCTGGAAGATCGTCGGCGGCCTGATCGTCGCCTGGGTGGCGTTCATGGTGCTGGGCGCCGTGATCGGCTTCGTGTTCAAGGCCGTCCTGTGGATCGCCATCATCGGCGGCATCGCCTTCCTGGGCGCCGCCGGCTACAAGGCGATCACCGGCGGCAAGAAGGACCCGCGGCGCATCAACCGTTATTAGGAAATTCGCGCCACGCCGCCCAGTGCCGTCCAGTTGACCGGCGTCAGCGGCGCCAGGCGCGGCCCGTCCGGCCACCACAGGTGCGGTGCGGTCAGCCCGGGTTCCAGCAGGTCGAGGCCGTCGAAGAAGGATGCGATCTCGGCCCGCGCCCGGTACTGCGTGTCGAGCCCGCTGCGGCCGAACCGGTCCTGCAGGGACGCCGCGACGGCCGCCGCGGGGGAGCCGTCGGCGGGGTTGTGGCGGTGCAGCAGGAGCAGGTACGAACCCGGTGCCAGTGCGCCGACGTAGGACTTGACCACCTGCTGCGCCTGCTGGAGGTCGGCGATGTGGTCGACGACCCCGGACAGCACGAGCCCGGCCGGCCGGTCGAAGTCGATGAACCGCGTGACCCCGGCGAGCGTCTCGCCGGGGTTCAGCGGGTCGGTGCCGCAGATGTGCGTGAAGTCGTTGTCGACGAGCAGCGCCCGCCCGTGCGCTTCCACCACCGGGTCGTCGCCGACGTAGACGACGTGGGCTTCCGGGTTGTACTTCTGCGCCACCTGGTGGGTGTTCTCCGCCGTCGGGAAGCCGGAGCCGAGGTCGAGGAACTGGTCGACGGCCAGCCGCTCGGTCAGGTAGCGGACCGCCCGGACCAGCCACTGCCGCTCCTCCCGCGCCATCGCCGGGGCTTCCGGGGCGATGGCCAGGATCTGCCGCAACACCGCGCGGTCGGCCTCGTAGTGGTCCTGCCCGCCCAGCAGCGCGTCGGAGACGCGGGCGATGCTCGGCCGCTCGAAGTCGACGCGCGCCGACGGTCGTTCGCTCTCCGCCATGGGCACCTTTACCGTGGGGAAGTCGGGTGCCCCAGCCTAGGTCATCGGGATCACGGCGGGTAGGCGGCCGTGCGGTGCGGGTGAGCCGCTCAGTCCAGCCAGGCGCGGGCCGCGTCGGCGCCGTTCCAGACGTGGGCGCGGAGCCCGACCGCCCGTGCTCCCTCCACATTGGACTCGCGGTCGTCGAAGAACAGGCAGTCGGCCGGTTCGGCGCCGAGCTCCTCGAGCAGCAGGCGGAAGATCTTGGCGTCCGGCTTGACGCACCGGACGTCACCCGAGAACAGGGTCACGCGGAAGTGCCGCGCCCAGTCCTGCGCGCGGACCCATTCGCCGAACGCGATCGGCGCGTTGGACAGCAGCGCCAGGTTCGCGCCGGCTTCGGCGAGCCCTTCGAGCAGCGCCATCGAAGCCGGCTCCAGCTGACCCCAGCCTTCGACGTCGATGCGGGTCAGCTCGGCCGACAGCGGCTCGTCGACCGGCACGCCCACCGCGTCGCCGATGGCCTGCCAGTACTCCAGCGGCGCGCTGCCGGCGTCGTACGGGATCCGGTACTCCCAGTACGCCTTCAGGAACTCCGGCAGCGGTGCCCGCATCGCCGCGGCCAGGTCCGGCAGCGCCGCGCTCGGCTTGCTGAGCACGTCGCCGTAGTCGAACACGATCCAGTTCACGAGGTCCCCCGCGGTTATCGGGCGCCGGTCTTGATGCGGCGCAGGGCTTCTTCGACGTCGGCCGCGCTCAGGTCCCGGTGGGTGACGAACCGGACCTTGCCCGCCATCGGCACCGCGCGGACGCCGAGCGAGTCGAGCCAGGCCAGCGCGGTCGGGATGTCGGGCACCTCGGCGAGCACGATGTTGGTGTCGGGTTCGTTCGCCGGCCAGCCGTGCTCGCGCAGGCCCTCGGCGAGCCGCCGGGCGTTCTCGTGCGACTCGGCCAGCTCCGGGACGCGGTCGAGCGCGATCAGGCAGGCCGCGGCCAGCACGCCGCCCTGCCGGACGCCGCCGCCGAGCATCTGGCGCATCCGGCGGGCGCGTTCGACGAAGGTCCTGCTCCCGGCGACGACCGAGCCGACCGGCGCGCCGAGGCCTTTGCTGAAGCAGGCCGACACGGTGTCGACGCCGACGGTCAGCGCGGCCGGCGGCACCTCGAGCGCGACCGCGGCCTGCCACAGCCGGGCGCCGTCGAGGTGCACGGTCAGGCCCGCTTCTTTGGCGACGGACAGCAGCTGGGCGTGCTCGTCCGGCGGGGTCACCGCCCCGCCGGCTGCGTTGTGGGTGTTCTCGAGGCAGAGCAGTGTTGTCCGTAATGTGAAGTACGGCCCGGGTTGTCCGATCGCGGCCGCGAGGGCGTCGGGCGATGGGCGGCCCGGGCCGCCGTCGTGCTCGAGGACGTCCGGCATGCCGCCCGCCAGCCACGCGGCCGAGCCCAGCTCGTTGGTCAGCACGTGCGCGCCCCGGGTGGCCAGGAACCGGTCGCCGCGCTGCAGGTGCAGGCTGAGCGCGATCACGTTGGCCATCGTCCCGCTCGGCACCCAGAGCGCGGCCGGCATGCCCAGGACGTGTGCGGCCCGCTCCTCCAGCGCGGCGATCGTCGGGTCGTGTTCCAGGACGTTGTCGGCGACCTCGGCGGAGGCCATCGCCGCTCGCATCGTTTCGTCCGGCCGGGTGACGGTGTCGGAGCGGAAGTCCAGCGGCGGCAGCGTGAAGGTCACAAGGCGATCACATCACACCTGCCTCCTGGGGATCAACGAGCCCCGGAGTGGTGGGACTCCCGCGATCCGTGCAACCGTGGACGCCCCTGATTCCGTCTTACCGGCCGGACGACCACAGAGCGGAGCACGACTGCGCGTGGACCAGCGCGACGAGCAGGAGTTCGCGGAGTACTTCGCCGCCAGGCGGGACGCCGTGCGCCGGACCGCGTACATGCTCTGCGGTGACTGGCACAAGGCGGACGACCTCGCGCAGACGGCGTTCGTGGCACTGCACCGGAGGTGGAAGAAGATCAGGGATCGCGCGGCGACCGACGCGTACGTGCGCACGACGCTCGTCCGCGCGTCGATCGACGAATCGCGGCGGCCGTGGCGGCGCGAGTGGCAGACCGAAACGCTGCCGGAACCCGCCGACGACACGCCGGGTCTGGACGACCTCGTCGCGACCAGGGAGGACCTGCTCGCGGCGTTGAAGGAAGTGCCGCCCAAGCAGCGGGCGGTGCTGGTCATGCGGTTCTTCGAAGGACTCGACGTGACCAGCGCGGCGCAGGCGCTGGGCTGCAGCGAAGGCAACGTGAAGAGCCAGACCGCGCGCGGGCTGGCGAACCTGAGGCAGGTCCTCGAACGGGAGGTGGAGACCAATGGATGAGCAGGAGCTGCGCTCGTTGTTCTCCGCCGCGCCGCCGGACGCGCCGCCGCCGGCGTTCACCCGCGACGACGTCGTCCGCGAATCCCGGCGGCAGACCGTGCGCCGCCGGAACCGGCTCACCGCCGGGCTGGGCGCCGTCGTGCTGATCGTCGCCGGGTTCGGGGTATACGGCGTGACCTCCGGGGGTAACCCCGGCTCGCTGACCGCCGCCAAGGACAACGCCGGGCAGTCGGACGCCGCCTCCGGGCAACCGGGAGACGGGCCGATGCGTCCTCAGATCGAGGGGGAGTCACCGAACTTCTCGTCCCAGGTACCCCAGCAGGGGGGTCCCGGGGAGGGGAAGACCGGCCAGCTGGCCGAAGGCGCCTCCGGGTGCGAACAGGTGGACGGGGAGCTCGCCACTGCCCTCGCTGGCGAGCTCCCCGGCCACGTCGTCGCCACCCAGGCCGTCCCGGGCGGCGCCTGTTCGACGGTGACGCGGTCCGCCGGGTTCCCGGTTCCGGGCGGCGAAATCGCCGCGGCGGTGTACCCGAAGGGCATCCCGGTGGCCTACAAGTCCCAGCCCGCCGGCACGGTGACGGCCCAGGTGGGCACCGCGTCCGGCGGGGTGCTGGTGCTGGTCAGCGTGCCTTCCGCGGGTGCGTCGGCGCCGTACGCGAGCCAGGTGGACCGGTTGGCGCACGATCTCGCGCCCCAGTTCTGAGCCCGGCTCCGCCCGGTTGGCAGAATGACCCGCCATGACCGCTGCGACCACCCCCAAGGGGGAACGACGGCGCGCCGCGCTCGTCGAGGCCGCCGCGAAGCTGCTCGTCGAAGGCGGGTTCGACGCCGTGCGGCACCGGGCGGTCGCCGAGCGGGCCGGCCTGCCCCTGGCGTCGACGACGTACTACTTCGACTCGCTGGAAGACCTGGTCACGGCGGCCGTCGAGCACCATTCGAACGCCGAGCTGGCCACCGGCCGCCGCCGGCTGGAGGAGCTCGCGACCCGCAACCGCGGCGTGCAGGCGACCGTCGAGCTGGTGCTGGACATGCTGCTCGGCCCGGAGAGCGGTGACCAGGCGGCCGACGCCGAGGCGGTCCTGCTGCGGTACGAGCGGCTGGTCGCGACCGGCCGCCGCCCCTACCTGCGGCCGCTGATGCGGACGCTGTCCGCCCAGCTCAACGAGCTGCTGACGGAGATCTTCGCCCGCTCGGGCACCCCGGTCTCCGAAACCGAGCTGGAACGGCTGGTCGCCCTGGTCGACGGCGCGGTGGTCAACGCCTTGATCGCGGTCGACCCGGAGCCCCGCGCGGCAGCGGCCCGCATGCTCCAAGCCGCCCTCGCCTGAGCCCCCTGCCGCAGCCCGTCGTGAGTGGTAAGGCGAGTTAGAACTCGCCTTACCACTCACGAGCGGGTGCGCTGGGCCTTTTCCAGGTCGTCGCGGGCCTTTGTGACCAGGGCGAGCATTGCCTGCTCGGCCGCGGCCGGGTCGCCCGCGGCGATGGCGTCGACCACCTTCCGGTGGCTCGGCACCGGGTCCTCCGCCGTCGCCGCGCCGTGCACCAGCTTGTCCCGCTCGGCCAGCCCGATCGCGATGACCCGTTCCATCCGCATCAGGAAGTTGTTGTGGGTGGCGGCCATCAGCCGCCGGTGGAAGGCGAGGTCGGCCTGGACGCTCGCCTCCGGGTCGTCGACGGCGGCGGCCATGTCGGCCAGCGCCGCCCGCAGCCCTTCGAGGTCCTCCTCCGACGCGCGCCCGGCGGCGATCCGGGCCGCGGCGGGCTCCACGACCGCCCGCACCTCGGTGAGCTCGTCGAGCAGGGCCGGGTCGTCGGCGGCCGCGGTCTGCCACCGCATGACGTCGGCGTCGAGCATGTTCCACTTCTCGCGCGGCTGGACGAAGGTGCCCCGCTTCTGCCGCGCGTCGATCATGCCCTTGGCGGCCAGCACCTTCAGCGCCTCCCGCAGCGCGGTCAGGCTGATGTCGAGCTCTTCGCGGAGGGCGGGCAGGTCGAGGACGGTGCCTTCACCCCACTCGTCGGAGAGGATCCGGCTGGCCAGGGTCTCGACGGTCTGACCGTGCAACCCGCGTGGCCGGTGTTCGCTCAATGGAGGGCCTCCCAGGCTGGCAGGTCGTGACCGCTGCATCCTACGTAGTCAGGGCAGCGAAACCGGTAGTACGAACGTCGGCGAACCCGTCGGGTGGTAACGCAGTTCCGCTTCGCCGGACGCGGTCAGCGTGAACGCCGTGATCGCGTCCTCCGACTGCGCCGCCACGTAACAGGTTCCGTCCACCAGCGCGAAGTGCCGCGGGTTCGCGCCGCACGGCTGGTCCGCCACCGCCGCCGCGTCGTCCAGCGCGAACTCCGTCACGCAGTCCGGCCCGCGGTTCGACACGTACAGGCGCGACTCGGCCAGTTCCAGGTGCGCCACCAGGTTGGGCTGCACGGGAGACAGCGTCGAAGGCGTGGTCCCGACCACTTCGAACGCGCCCGGCGACGTCTCGCGGACCGTCACCAGCGTCCCGGCCAGCTCGCCGACGACGTACGCCAGGTCCGTGCCCGGGCGGCGCACCAGCTGACGCGGTCCCGTGCCCGGCGGCAGCGAAGACACCGCCAGCGGCTCGAGGGAACCCGACGACGTCAGCGTGTAGCTGCGGATCTCGTCGGTGCCCAGGTCGACCGCGCTCACCACGGAACCGTCCGGCGACGGGACCACCATGTGCACGTGGGCCGCTTCCTGGCGGTCGGCCACCGGGCCGCTGCCGCGGTGTTCGACCAGCGCCATCCGCGACTCCGGCGCACCTGAGGTCGACAGCGAAAACACCGCCACGCTGCCGCCGGTGTAGTTGGCGCACAACAGGAACCGGCCGTCCGGCGTGACCGCCAGGTGGCACGGGTGCGCGCCGCCGGTCTCGGCCGTGCCCAGCACCGACAGCTCACCCGAGGGCGAGACGGCCAACGCCGTCACGCCGCCGGTGGCGGTTTCGTTGGCCGCGTACAGCACCGGCAACGACGGGTGCCGCGTGAGCCACGACGGCGATTCCAGTGGCAGGGAACCGATCTCGGTGAGCTCGCCCGCGGGCGACCGCTCGAACGTCGTGATCCCGGTGCCGTTGCCGGCGTCTCCGGTGTAGCACCCGACGAAGACCAGTTCAGCCATGCGCGCTCCTCACCAGCGTCCCGACCCGGGCGGCGATCTCCGCCGCGGTGCCGCGGGTCAGCGCCGAGCCGATCCCGCAGGCCACCGCCCCCGCGGAGAGCCAGCCTGGCACGTCCGCCGGCGCGATGCCGCCGGTGGGTACCAACGGCGCCTGCGGCAGCGCCGCCCGCACGTCCGACACCCACGAGGGGCCCAGCGCCGAAGCCGGGAACACCTTCACCGCGTCGGCGCCTTCTTCCAGCGCGCGCACGATCTCGGTGACCGAACCGGCGCCCGGGAGGGCGGCCACGCCGTACCGGTGCGCGGTACGGATCACCGCGCTGTCCACCGACGGCGACACCAGGAACCGCGCGCCGGCGCGGATGGCGAGCACCGCGGACGTCTCGTCGAGCACCGTGCCCGCCCCGATCGTCGCGTGGGGGTAGGCGGCGGCGAGCCCGGAGATCGCGTCCAGCGCGCCGGGGTTCGTCAGCGGCAGCTCGATCGAGCGCAGCCCGGCTTCGAGGGCCGCGCGGGCCGCTTCCACGGCGGATTCCGCGTCGTGCGTGCGCACGATTCCGACGACCCCTTGGCGCACGACGTCCGCCATGATCTCCCACCGGTGGCTCATGAACCGTAGTCTACCTTGTGAAATCTTAAATTAGGATTTATTGTCTGGATGGAGACAGGAGGGGCCATGCCCACAGCGGTGGTGACCGGAGCGGCGTCCGGGATCGGGGCGGCGACCGCGCGGAAACTACTGGACGACGGCTACCGCGTGCTCGGCGTCGATATCGCCGAGCTGCCCGGCGGCGTCACGCCGATCCGCGGCTCGGTGGCCGACGAGTCGACCTGGGCCGCGATCGGCGAGGTGGACGCCCTGGTCAGCAACGCCTACGTGCCCAGCACCGGGCCGCTGCACGAGATCGGCCGCGCCGAGTGGCAGCGGCAGCTCGACGTCAACCTGACCGGGACCTACCTGGCCGTGAAGGCGTGCTTGCCCTCGTTGCGGGAGCGGCGCGGCGCGATCGTGCTGGTCTCGTCGGTGCACGCGCACTTCGGGCTGCCCGGCCACCCCGCCTACGCCGCCAGCAAGGGCGCGCTCGTCGCGCTGGCCCGGCAGCTGGCCGTCGAATACGCGCCCGAGGTGCGGGTGAACTCCGTGCTGCCGGGGCCGGTGCTCACCGAGGCGTGGGCCCGAATCTCGCCCGAGGACCGCGAACGCAGCGCGCGGGCGACGCCGGCGGGCCGGCTCGGCGAACCGGACGAGGTCGCGAACGTGATCGCCTTCCTGCTGTCGCCCGCCGCGTCCTTCGTCACCGGGGCCGAACTGACCGTCGACGGCGGGTGGTCCGCCGCCAAGGATTCCGCGTAGCCGGGAGGACACGGGTGAAGATCACCGCCGTCGAGACGTTTCTGGTCGCGCCGCGCTGGCTGTTCCTCAAGGTCAGCACCGACGAAGGGGTCAGCGGCTGGGGCGAGCCCGTCGTCGAGGGCCGCGCGGGGACCGTGCGCGCGGCCGTGCACGAGCTGTCGGAGCTGCTGATCGGCCAGGACCCGCTGCGCATCGAGGACCACTGGCAGGTGCTGCGCCGCGGCGGGTTCTACCGCGGCGGCCCGGTGCTCTCCAGCGCGCTCGCCGGGTTCGACCACGCGCTGTGGGACATCGCGGGCAAGGTCCGCGACGCGCCGGTGCACGAGCTGCTCGGCGGCCCGGTCCGCGACCGCGTCCGGGTGTACAGCTGGGTCGGCGGCGACCGGCCGTCCGGCATCCGCGAGGCCGTGTCCGCGCAGGTCGAGGCCGGGTTCACCGCCGTGAAGATGAACGTCGCCGGCCCGCTGGCCCCGATCGCGTCGCCCGCCGAGGCCGATGCCGCCGTCGCTCGCGCGTGGGAAGCGCGGGAGGTGCTCGGCCCGCACCGCGACCTGGCGATCGACTTCCACGGCCGGGTTTCGCCCGCGATGGCGCGGCGGCTGGTCAAGCTGCTCGAGGACGTCCAGCCGATGTTCGTCGAGGAGCCGGTGCTGCCGGAGACCCAGGGCGACGCGCTGCGCTCGGTCGTCGAGGCGTCCACGGTGCCGGTCGCGGTCGGCGAGCGGCTGTACTCGCGCTGGGAGTTCAAGCCGGTGCTCGACGCGGGCGTCGCGGTGGTCCAGCCCGACCCGTCGCACGCCGGCGGCATCTCCGAGCTGCGGCGGATCGGGGCGCTGGCCGAGATGTACGGCGCTTCGCTCGCACCGCACTGCCCGCTCGGCCCGATTTCGCTGGCGGCGTCGCTGCAGGTCGCCTTCGCCACCCCGAACTTCCTGATCCAGGAACAGAGTGCGGGCATGCACTACCACGAGGGCCGCGAACACGCGTACCTCGCGGATCCTTCGGTCTTCGCCTTCCAGGACGGCTACGCGGCCCGCCCGCTGAAGCCCGGCCTCGGCATCGAAGTCGACGAAGAGGCCGTGCGCCGCGCGGACGAGGCCGGGCACGCCTGGCGCTCCCCGGTGTGGCGGCACGACGACGGTGGCTTCGCCGAGTGGTGAACGCTTCCGGCGGTTCTGGGAACATGACATGTGACCTTCCCCGTGAGAAGCCTTGCTGCCGCGGTGTTCGCGCTGGTGATCACCGCCGCCGTGCCCGTCACCGCGTCCGCACAGGACACCCCGTCGCCCGAGTGCCCGGCCGACCTGGACTGCCGATTCGTCCCGGCCGCCTACGACTGGTCTAGCGCCGACCACAGCGACCCCAACAACTACGGCAACTACGACCCCGCGAACCGGCCCGCCGACGGCCAGCAGATCAAGTACATCGTCATCCACGACACCGAAAGCGTTCCCGGCAGCGGCGTGAGCCCGTACGACCAGGCCATCGCCACCTTCCAGAAGCCGTCGAGCGGATCCAGCGCGCACTACGTGATCCGCTCGTCCGACGGCCAGGTGACGCAGATGGTGCCGACCAAGGACGTCGCCTGGCACGCCGGCAACTGGACGGTGAACGAGCACTCGATCGGCATCGAGCACGAGGGCATCGCCGCCGAGGGCGGCACCTGGTACACCGAGCAGATGTACCGCGCCTCCGCGGACCTGGTGAAGTACCTCGCGGCCAAGTACCACATCCCGCTCGACCGCGAGCACATCATCGGCCACGAGGACGTTTCCCGTGAGCGCACGAAGAACTTCGCTGCGGCGCACTGGGACCCGGGCCCGTACTGGGACTGGAACCACTACCTGGACCTGCTCGGCGCGCCGGTCCACGCCACCGGTGGCCCGGCGAGCCAGGCCGTCACGATCAAGCCGGACTACGCGGCGAACCAGCCGCCGATGACGACGTGCACCGGCACCACCTGCACACCGCTGCCGGCCCACGGCGCGAACTTCGTCTATCTCCACACCGCGCCGGACGCCGCCTCGCCGCTGATCACCGACCCGGTCGTGCACCCGGACGGTTCGCCGGGCACCACCGCGATCGACGACTGGAGCGACAAGGCCGTCGCGGGCCGCACCTACGCCCTCGCCGGTGAGCAGGACGGCTGGACGGCGATCTGGTACGGCGGACAGAAGGCGTGGTTCGAAAACCCCGGACACCGGGCGACCGTGCCCGCCCGCGGCCAGCGTGCCACCGCGACCACGTCGGTGCCGTTGTACGGGCGGGCCTTCCCCGAGCAGTCCGAGTACCCGGCGGACATCCCGTTCGACCCGATCTGGACGGTCGGCGCCATCCCGTGGACGCTGCCCGCGGGCCAGAGCTACGTCGTCACCGGCGAGTTCCAGGCGGAGAACTACTACGCGCGCTTCGACCCGGCGGCCGTGCCGGACAACCACACGCTGGTCACCGGCGCGACGAAGTACCTCCAGCTCTCCTACAACCACCGGCTCGTCTACGTGAAGGCCTCCGACGTCCAGGTGCAACCCTGCTGACCTGCGCAGGTATCGTGAGGGCGTGACGGACAAGCCCCGCATCCCCAACGTGCTCGCCGCCCGCTACGCCTCGCCGGAGCTGGTCCGGCTCTGGTCGCCCGAGCAGAAGGTCGTGCTCGAGCGGCAGCTCTGGATCGCGGTCCTCGAGGCGCAGCGGGACCTCGGCGTCGCCGTGCCCGACGGCGTCGTCGAGGCGTACCGGCGGGTGCTGGAGCACGTCGACCTCGAGTCGATCGCCGCCCGCGAGCGCGTCACCCGCCACGACGTCAAGGCCCGCATCGAGGAGTTCAGCGACCTCTCCGGCGAGGAACACATCCACAAGGGCATGACCTCGCGCGACCTGACCGAGAACGTCGAGCAGCTGCAGCTGCTGCGTTCCCTCGAGCTCGTGCGCACCCGTGTCGCCGCCGTGCTGGCGCGGCTGGCCGTCCTCGCCGTCGAGCACACCGACACCGTCATGGCCGGGCGCTCCCACAACGTCGCCGCGCAGGCCACCACCCTCGGCAAGCGGTTCGCCACCGCGGCCGACGAGCTGCTGGTCGCCTTCGAGCGGCTCGACAACCTCATCGAGCGGTACCCGCTGCGCGGCATCAAGGGCCCGGTCGGCACCGCGCAGGACATGCTCGACCTGCTCGGCGACGAGTCCACTTTGGACCAGCTCGAGGACCGCGTGATGGCGCACCTCGGCTTCAACCGGCGGTTCGTCAGCGTCGGCCAGGTGTACCCGCGCTCGCTCGACTTCGACGTGCTGTCCACTGTGGTCCAGCTCGCCGCCGCGCCGTCCAGCCTGGCCAAGACGATCCGGCTGATGGCGGGCCACGAGCTCGTCACCGAGGGCTTCAAGCCCGGCCAGGTCGGCTCGTCCGCCATGCCGCACAAGATGAACACCCGGTCCTGCGAGCGCGTGAACGGGCTCGCCGTCGTGCTGCGCGGCTACCTGTCGATGATCGGCGAGCTGGCCGGCGACCAGTGGAACGAGGGTGACGTCTCGGACTCGGTCGTCCGCCGCGTCGCGCTGCCGGACGCGTTCTTCGCCCTCGACGGCCTGCTGGAGACGTTCCTCACGGTGCTGGCCGAATTCGGTGCCTTCCCGGCGGTGATCGAGCGTGAGCTCGATCGCTATCTGCCGTTCCTCACCACGACGAAGGTGCTGATGGCGTCGGTGCGCGCGGGCGTCGGACGTGAGACGGCCCACGAAGCCATCAAGGAGCACGCGGTCGCCGTCGCGCTCGAAATGCGCGAAGGCCGCGCCGAGAACGACCTGCTCGACCGGTTCGCCGCCGACGACCGCATCCCGCTCGATCGCGGTGAGCTGGACAAACTCCTCGCGGACCGGATCTCGTTCACCGGGACGGCCGGGCGGCAGGTGGCGCAGGTGGCCGAGCGCGTGGCGGCGGTGCTGGAGCGGTTCCCCGAGGCCGCGGGCTACGCGCCGCAGCCGATCCTGTGAGCTGACGCACCCGTCCACGGAGTGGAACGAATCCACTCGAACGGGCGAAATCCCTAATCTCGATCGCTGACCACGGAGCGCTGCGAAGCGCCAGTCCTCACCATGGAAGAAGCGATGAGATCCACGCTGTCCACAATCGCCGCCGTCCTGACCGCGGGCGCGCTGACGTTGACCCTCGCCGCCTGCGGTGGCTCCGGCGCGGGGTCGACCACCCTGCGCGTCGGGACGCTGAGCGACGCCCCGCCGTCGATCTACCTGGAGAACGGCCGCTTCACCGGCTACGACAACGAACTGCTGCGTGACATCGCCAAGCGTGAGGGCTTCGAGGTCGAGTTCGTCGGCACGGAGTTCTCCGGTCTGCTGGCGGGCGTGGCGAACGGCAAGTTCGACATCGGCAGCTCGACGATCTCCAGCACCGAGGCGCGCAAGAAGACGGTCGCCTTCTCCAACGGCTACAACACCGGCTTCACCACGGTCGTCACGGCGAAGGGCGCGAACCTCAAGGACGTCGCCGCGCTGTCCGGCAAGCGCCTCGGCGTGGTCCAGGGCTCGGTGCAGGACGAGTTCGCCGGCGGCAAGGTGGCCGGCGCCCAGGTCGTGCGCTTCCCGGACTACAACGCGGGCTTCGCGCAGCTGAAGAACGGCACCCTCGACGGCTGGGTCGTCCCGCAGGACATCGGGCAGAAGTACCTGGACCAGAACCCGGGTGTGCCGCTGGAGCTCGGGTACACGGTGGAGGACAAGGACACCCCGTCGGCGTTCGCCGTGGCCAAGAAGAACGCGGACCTGCTGAACAAACTGAACGACGGGCTCGCGAAGGCCGTCGCCGACGGCACGGTCGCCCGGATCTACGCGCAGTTCTACAAGAACACGCCGTTGTCGAAGGAACTCCAGCAGGGCGGCCCCGGCCTCCCGGTCAAGAACGCGGGTGCGTGACATGAAGAAGCTGATCGTCACCGTGCTGGCCGCCGCCCTCACGCTGACCGCGTGCGGTGGTGGCTCGGACAGCGCTTCCACCACTCTGCGCGTCGGCACGCTGAGCGACGCGCCGCCGAACATCTTCCTCAAGGACGGCAACTACACCGGCTTCGACAACGAGCTGCTGAAGGCCATCGCGGCCAAGCAGAACCTGAAGCTGGAGTTCGCCGCGACCGACTTCTCGGCGCTGCTCGGGCAGGTCGCCTCCGGCCGCTACGACATCGCCAGCTCGGCGATCGCGCAGACCGACGAGCGCAAGAAGACCGTCGACTTCTCCGCGGCCTACGACTTCGAGACGATGAGCATCCAGGCCAAGCAGGGCACGCCGGTCACCGACGAGAAGGGCCTGGCCGGCAAGCGCGTCGCCGTCATCCAAGCCACCGTCGGCGACCACTGGCTGACCAGCACCGTCCCCACGGCCCAGGCCGTGCGGTTCCCCGACTACGCCGCCGCGCTGACCGCGCTCAAGTCCGGCGCGGTCGACGCGTACATCCTGGACCAGAGCATCGCCGAGAAGAACGTCACCGACAACCCGGACGCCAAGCTCGTCGTCGTGAAGAGCTTCACCACCGACGTGCCGCACGGTTTCGCGGTGAAGAAGGGCAACGGCGAGTTGCTCGGCAAGATCAACGACGGGCTCAAGCAGGTGATCTCCGACGGGACCTGGCTTAAGCTGCACCAGCAGTTCCTGCCGACCGCTCCGGTGCCGGCCGGGTTCCAGGGTTAGGAGAAGCATGAAGAAGACACTGGTCACGGCGATCGCGGCGACGCTGCTCGCGGCGCTGACCGCGTGCGGCGGCGGCTCGGCCGGCGGCGGTGACAAGACCCTGCGCGTCGGCACGCTCAGCGACTCCAAGCCGAACGCCTACCAGGAGAACGGCACCTTCACCGGCTTCGACAACGAGCTGCTGAAGGCGATCGCGGCGAAGGAGAACCTGAAGCTGGAGTTCGTCGCCACCGACTTCTCGGCGCTGCTCGGCCAGGTCGCGAACGGCACGTTCGACATCGGCAGCTCGGCGATCTCCCAGACCGACGCCCGCAAGAAGACGGTCGACTTCTCGGCGGCGTACAACTACCAGGCCCTCGGCATCGAGGCGAAGGAAACCGCCGGCATCACCGACGAGAACTCCCTGTCCGGCAAGCGGATCGGCGTCGTGCAGGGCACGGTCTCGGACACCTGGCTGGGCACCAACGCCCCGGCCGCGCAGGCCGTCCGGTTCCCGAACGACGCCGCGGCGCTGGCCGCGCTGAAGACCGGCGCGGTCGACGGCGCGGTGTTCGACCAGGCCACCGCCGAGGACTACGCGAAGAACAACCCGGACGCGAAGCTCAAGGTGACCAAGGCGATCACCACGACCATCCCGCACGGGTTCGCGTTCAAGAAGGGCAACACGGACCTGATCAACAAGGTCAACGACGGCCTGAAGAAGGTCATCGCGGACGGCACGTGGGTCAAGGTGCACGACCAGTTCGAGCCCACCGCGCCGGTGCCCGCCGAGTTCAAGCCGGGGCAGTAATCCACCCATGGATCAGTTCTTCGACACCTTCCTGAACTGGGAGTACATCTGGCAGGTCTTCCCGGACCTGCTGAAGACCGGCCTGCTCAACACGCTGGTCCTGGCGGTCACGTCCGCGCTGATCGGCACCGTGCTCGGCATGGTGCTGGCGGTGATGGGCCTGTCCACGAAGATCTGGCTGCGCTGGCCGGCGCGGGTGTACACCGACATCTTCCGCGGGCTGCCGGCGATCCTGACCATCCTGGTGATCGGCCAGGGTCTCGGCACGCTCGCGCGGGACGTCGTCGGCACGAACCCGTACCCGCTGGGCATCCTGGCGCTGAGCCTGATCGCGGCCGCCTACATCGGCGAGATCTTCCGGTCCGGCATCCAGAGTGTCGACAAAGGACAGCTGGAGGCCAGTCGCGCGCTGGGGATGAGCTACAGCAAAGCGATGCTGCTGGTGATCATCCCGCAGGGCGTGCGGCGGGTGCTGCCGGCGCTGGTGAACCAGTTCATCGCGCTGATCAAGGACTCCAGCCTGGTGTACTTCCTCGGCCTGCTGTCCGAGCAGCGCGAGCTGTTCCGGATCGGCCAGGACCTGGCGGCCAACACCGGCAACCTGTCGCCGCTGGTCGCGGCCGGGTTCGTCTACCTGGTGATCACCGTGCCGCTGACGCACCTGGTGAACTACATCGACAAGAAGCTCCGGACCGGCCGCAAGGTGCGCGCGGACGAGCCGGGCGAGGGTGATGAGCTGGACCTGGTCGCCAGCGGGAAGGTCAGCTCGTGACGACGACGGCGGTGCGTTCGTCCAGTGTGGAGCTGCGGGACATCCACGTCAGCTTCGGCACGCTCGAAGTCCTGCGCGGGGTGGACCTCCGGGTGGAAAGCGGCCGGACGACGTGCGTGATCGGGCCGTCCGGCTCGGGCAAGTCGACGCTGCTGCGCTGCGTGAACCGCCTGCAGGAGCCGGATTCCGGCGACCTGCTGCTCGACGGCGAGTCGGTGATCCGGTCGGACCCGGACGCCCTGCGCCAGCGCGTGGGCATGGTGTTCCAGCACTTCAACCTGTTCGGCCACCGGAGCGTGCTGGACAACATCGTGCTGCCGCTGCGCAGCGTGAAGAAGCTGGGCAAGGAGGAGGCGGCGGAGATCGCCCGCGCCCGGCTGGCCGAGGTCGGCCTGGCGGACAAGGCGCCGTACCGGCCGAGCGCGTTGTCGGGTGGCCAGCAGCAGCGCGTGGCGATCGCGCGGGCCCTGGCGATGGACCCCGAGGTGATGCTCTTCGACGAGGCCACCAGCGCGCTCGACCCGGAGCTCGTCAAGGGCGTGCTGAACCTGATGGCGGGCCTGGCCGAGCGCGGCCTGACGCTGATCGTGGTGACGCACGAGATGGGGTTCGCCCGCAGCGTCGCCGACGAGGTGGCGTTCATGGACGCGGGCCGGATCGTCGAGCAGGGCCCGCCGGCGAAAGTTTTCGACGAGCCGCAGAGCCCGCGGCTGCAGCGGTTCCTCTCGCAGGTGCTCTGAACGGCGGGCGCTTCGGCGGCTGCAGCCCGGGTAGCCTGCGAAGGTGGCGAGAATCGCGCGGCTGACGTACTACCCGGTCAAGGCCTGCGCCGGCACCGACGTGCCGTCCGCCGAAGTGACCCCCGCCGGGCTCGCGCACGACCGGGTCTTCCAGCTCGTCGCGCCGGACGGCGGGGTGCTCACCCAGCGGCCGCACCCGGTATTGGCGGCCGTCCGGCCGCGGGTGCTCGGTGACCGGCTCGCGCTGTCCGCCCCCGGCCGCGACGACGTCGTGTTCCCCATCCGGCTCGACGGCCCGCGGCGCCCGGCCTCAACGTACGGCTGGCAGGGCGACGGCGTCCGCCAAGGCGACGAGGCCGACGAGTGGTTTTCGGACCTGCTCGGCCGGCCCGCGGAGCTGATCCGCATCGCGCCCGGGCACGACCGCGTCACCGGCGGCCACACCCCGGGCACGGCCGCATTCGCCGACGGGCACGCGCTGCTCATCGCCTCGGAGTCCTCTTTGGACAGCCTGAACGAGCGGATCGCCGCCGGGCAGGGCGAACCCGTGCCGATGGACCGCTTCCGCCCCAACATCGTGCTCGCCGGCTGGGCCGAACCCCACCGCGAAGACGAAACCCGCGAGCTGTCCGCGGGCACCGCGAAGTTCGGCTACGCCCAGCAGTGCGTCCGCTGCACGGTCCCGATGATCGACCAGGAAACCGGCGCGAAGGCCGGCCCCGAGCCGATCCGCACCCTCGCGACCTACCGGCGCGGTCCGGACGGCGGGGTCGTCTTCGGGGTGCAGGCCGCGGTGCTGCGGCCGGGTCAGGTCGCCGTCGGCGACGAGGTGATCGTGCACTCCTGGGCCGGCCCGAGCCCGAGCACCGCGGCCGCGGAACCGCCGTTCACGGCGACGGCGAGGCGGCCGGCCGAGTCCGTGTAGAGCACGCTGGCGCCGGCGGGCACGTCCGCGAACGTCCGCCCGAGCACCGTCGTCACGGCCACCCGCTCGCTGTGCACCGAAACCGCGCCCGACAGGCCCGAGAGCTCGAGGTCCGCCGGGGTCGCGGCCAGCTGGACGTTGCCGAAGTGGTCGACGGTCAGCACCTCCGACACGAGCTTGCCGGGGAACGCCGCGACGAACGGCTCCGGCATCGCGACCAGGCCGGCCACCGGGTCGCCGAAGTCGGCGGGTGGCACGCCGAGCGCGAGGTGCGCGGCCGCGGGCGCGAAGACGTCACGCCCGTGGAACGTCGCCGACGTCGTCGGCAGCCGCAGCGAGGGCTCGGCCAGCTCGTACGCCGCCTCGACGCCGCCGAGGGCCTGCGCGGCCGGCAGCAGGAGGCCGTTGTCCGGCCCGACCAGCAGCCCGTCCCCGGCGACGACGACCACGCCGAGCCGGGTCGTGCCGACGCCCGGGTCGACGACGGCCACGTGGACCGACGGCGGCAGGAACGGCACCGTCTGGGCCAGCGCCATCGCCCCGTGCCGGATGTCCTGGGGCGGTACTTCGTGCGTCACGTCGATCACCCGCACGGCGGGCGCGAGCCGCGCGATCACGCCGTGGCAGGCCGCCACGAAGCCGTCGCGCAGGCCGTAGTCGGTCGTCACCGAGATCCAGTCGTACGCCATGCCAGCATCATCCATGGTGGCACAGGGTGCCCGTTAGGGTTCGGTGCGTGACACCCCTCCCCACGGGCCGGAGGCTCGCTTCCGGCAAGGTTCGTGACCTGTACGCGGCGGGCGGCGACCGCCTGCTGGTCGTCGCCTCCGACCGCATTTCGGCCTTCGAGCGCGTCTTCCCCACCCACGTCCCGGACAAGGGCCGGGTGCTCACCGCGATGAGCGTGTTCTGGTTCCGCGAGCTGGCCGACGTCCTCCCGAACCACCTGGTGGCCTGGGACGGGCCGCTGGTGCCCGCGCCGGTCCGTGGCCGGGCGCTGGTGGTCGAGCGGCTCGACATGCTGCCGGTGGAGGCGGTCGTCCGCGGCTACCTCACCGGCCGCGGGTACTCCGACTACCGCAGGTCGGGCGAGGTGTGCGGGCTGGCGCTGCCGCCCGGCCTCACCGAGTCGGCACGGCTGCCCGAGCCGATCTTCACGCCGTCCACCAAGGCGAAGCCCGGGGACAAGGACGAGAACATCGACTTCGACACGTTCGTGTCGGTGCTGGGCCGGGCGCTCGCCGAGGAGGTCCGGGAGGCGTCGCTGGAGCTCTACCGCCGGGGCGCCGCGCACGCGGCGGAGCAGGGCCTGCTGCTGGCCGACACGAAGTTCGAGTTCGGCATCGGGGCGACCGGCGGCCTGGTGCTCGCGGACGAGGTGCTGACGCCGGATTCGGCGCGCTACTGGCTCGCCGACGGTCACCAGCCCGGCGTTCCGCAGGCGTCGTTCGACAAGCAGCACGTGCGCGACTGGCTGGTCGACCCGGCCTCCGGCTGGGACTGCGTGTCCCCGCTGCCGCCGTTGCCGCCCGAGGTGGTGACGGCCACGCGCGACCGGTACCTCGAGGCGTACCACCGCATCACCGGCCTTTCGCTGGCAGACTGGCCTCGTGATCCTGCTGATCTGCGGCAGCCTGCGAGCAGGCTCGGGCAATGCGGCGGTGCTGGGGACCGCCGCGACCCTCACCGCGAGCAAGACGTACACCGGCCTCGGCGACCTGCCGCACTTCAACCCCGATGACGACCGCGACCCGCTGCCCCCGGCGGTCGCGGCCCTGCGGGCGGCGATCAAGGAAGCGTCCGCGATCCTGATCTGCACCCCGGAGTACGCGGGCGGGCTGCCCGGCTCGTTCAAGAACCTGCTGGACTGGACGGTCGGCGGCGGCGAGATCTACGGCAAGCCGGTGTCCTGGATCAACGCGTCGTCGATCGCGGCGCCGACCGGCGGCCGGGACGCGCACGACTCGCTGCGCAAGGTCCTGACGTACGCGGGCGCGAAGATCGTCGAGGAGGCGTGCGCCCGGATCCCGGTCTCGCGCGCCGACGTCGCCGACGGCCAAGTCGCCGATCCCGATCTGCGCGGCCGGATCGCGGTGGCGGTGTCGCGGCTGCGCGAAGGCGGCTGACCCTTCCGGCAACGGTCGCCCGCCCGTTCTGCGCAGTTCACGGCGACGTCAGCCGGGTGCGTCCCAATGGTGGTCGTGGACGCTCGCTTGCTGGTTTCGCTGTCGGGAATCACCCCGCGCACGCTGCACCGGTGCGCCGACCTCGCGGCCGAGCTCGACCGCCGCAAGGTGCCGCTCTCGCTGCTGTACGCCGCCCGCACCGGCGAAGGCCCGGTGACGGAGTGGGTGCGCACCCGCGCCCGCCGTGGTGATTCCGTGCTGCTGCACGGCTACGACCACACCGTCGCGCCCACCCACCGCACGGTCTACCTGGGCAAGAAGGCCGAATTCGCGACGCTGCCCGCGCACGAGGCGCGGCTGCGGCTCATCGCGGCGAAGGCGTCGCTGGACGCGGCGGGGCTGTCGGTCGACGGCTTCGCCCCGCCGCGCTGGATCGCGTCCCAGGGCACGCTGCAGGCGCTGGCCGAGCACGGGTTCCGGCTGTGCGCGGACCTCGGCGCGGTGCGCGACCTCGTCACCGGCGAAGTGCGCCGCGCGCGGGTGAGTGAGTTCACGAGCCAGTCGCACCGCACGGAGACGGTGCGCTGCTTCGCGCTGGTGCTGGCGGCGGCGCGGTCGGCTCGCCGGGGCGGGCTGGTCCGGCTGGGGGCGGAAGCCACGGACCTCACCCGCCCCGGCCTCCGCCAGGCCCTGCTCGACGCGGTGGACGTGGCGCTGGAGAACCGCGCGTTCGGCGCGACCTACGGTTCGCTGCGCGCGGTAGCCGCCTGACGCGGCTTGCGGCGTTCGAGCAGCCAGTCGGTGAGCAGGAGCAGCAGGAGCGGGCTGAGCCAGACGCCGATGCTGGCGGCGCTGTAGCGCATCAGGTCCTCGCTGCCGCGGAAGGTGGTGTCCACCTGCGGCGTGAGCACGATCGTGGCGACGACGTCGACGACCCGGCTCAGCACGATCGACATGCTGAGCGCGAAGCTGCGTGCCATCCACCGGCGGTGTTCGCCGTACCGGCGTTGCCGGGCCAGCCGCAGACCGGTGAGCGTGACCGTGAGCCACAGCGCCGAGCCCACCAGGTTGGCGACCCGCACCGACGGGCCGGCCGCGGTGTGCCAGCCGATGTACAGCCCGAGCAGGCCGGCCGGCAGGGCGCCGGCGAAGACGTAGATCCGGCCGGTGATCCGGTGCCCGCGCCGGTAGCGGGCGCGGAAGGCGGGCCAGATCTGGAAGCAGGCGGTCGTCATCGCGACCGTGCCGAACAGCACGTGCGCGACGAGCGCGGGGTAGTAGACGGCGTTGTGGTCGGGCGGTCTGAGGCGGGACTGGGCCGGGTCGAGGGTGAGGTACGGCGGCACCGAGAAGGCCAGGAAGGCCACGACGACCAGCAGGAGCGGCACGATCCACGGCCGGTCCAGCCAGGTCGTCTTGGCGGCAGGCTGCTTCGAAACTGTGTATGTCATACGTTTCAGTGTAGGACATACACAGTTTTAGGATGGGCGCATGGACTCAGCCGGTGTGGAGCGCAGCCTCGAGCTGCTGTGGTCCGGGCGAGCGAGGGGCCGGCGCGGGCCCCGGCCGCAGCTCAGCGTGGCCCGGATCGCGGAGGCCGCCGTCCGCATCGCGGACGCGGACGGCTTGGAGGCGCTGTCGATGCAGCGGATCGCCACCGAGCTGGGCTACTCGACGATGGCGCTCTACAAGCACATCCCGAGCAAGGACCTGCTGCTCGAGGTGGCCGCCGACGTCGGAGCCGGGCGGCCACCGGAACTCGACGGCGGCTTCCGCACGGCGGTCCGGCAGTGGGTGGGCGCGCTGTGGGCGGGCTTCCTGACGCGGCCGTGGATCCTGCGCGTTCCGCTGGACCACACGCCGGTGGGGCCCAACCAGCTGGCCTGGCTCGACCGCCTGCTGCGGCCGCTGCTCGCCGCGGGCCTGGCGGGCGCCGAGGCCCGGGCGGCGGCGCTGCACCTGACGGCGGTCGTCCGCGGCACGGCGCAGATCAGCCTCGACCTGGCCGGCCCCCGCAGCGACGGCGAGCTGGCCCGGGCCCTGGCGGCGGTGCTGGACCCGGCGGAGTACCCGGCCCTGACGGCGGTCCACGAGGCCGAAGCCGCCGGCGGCCCCGGGTACGAACCCGAAGGGCTGCCGGCGGAACTCGCCTTCGGCGTGGACCGGTTCCTCGACGGCGTCGAGGCGTGGGTGACTAGAACTTCGCCGGTTCGGCCCGTTCCAGAACCTTGACCTCGGTGCCTTCGGGCGCGAGGTTCCCGAACAGGCCGTAGTGCATGGCGGGGTTGGCGAGCACGGCTTCGTGGATGGGCACGGCCACCCGGGGCGCCACGGCCCGCAGGTAGTCGACGGCTTCCCCGGCCTTCAGCCACGGCGCCCCGGTGGGCAGCCCCAGGACGTCGATCTTCTGCTCGGGCACGAAGAAGGAGTCGCCGGGGTGGAAGAACGCCCCGTGGTCGAAGACGTACCCGATGTTCGGGATGACGGGGATGTCGGAGTGGATGACGGCGTGCTCCCCGCCGACGGCGTTGACCGAGGTCCCGCCGATGGTGAAGGCGTCGCCGACGTTGGCGACGTCGAACTCCAGGCCGAGCTTCCCGACCTCGGGCGCGGAGCCGGGATCGACGATCAGCCGCGCCCCGGGGTTGGCTTCGAGCACCTTGGGAAGCCGTTCGACGTCGAGGTGGTCGAAGTGCTGGTGCGTGACGAAGACGGCGGACAGTTCCCGCTCACCTTCGAACCCGGTGGAGAAGACGCCGGGGTCTATCAGGATCCGCTCGGAGCCGGTCTCCAGCAACAGGCAGGCGTGTCCGAAATGGACGATACGCATCGATGGTTCTCCTTCACGGGTGGTCGATTCCAGCCTAGTCCCGTTTTCCGGCCAGCAACGCGTCGCCGAGCTCCGTCCGCCGGTACAGCACCCGGTGCCCGCGCCGCTCCGAAGCCAGCAACCCCGCCCCGCGAAGCGCCGTGAGGTGCGCCGAAACCGTCGCCGGCGCCAGCCCGTGCCGCCGGGCCAGCTCGGTCGTCGCCGCGGGGCGGTCGAGCGTGGTCAGCAGCAAGGCCCGCGTCCGGCCGAGGATCTCCGCGAGCGGTTCGGGCGGAGAACCTGCCGCAGTCCACAGGGAAGCCACCCCGCGAGCCGGGTAGAGCAGGGAAACCTGCCACGGCGGCACGGTCACCACGCCGACGTTCGGCCACGCGAACACCGCCGGGATCAGCAGCAACCCCCGCGAATCGATCGACAGGCGTTCCCGGGCCCGGACGTCGACCAGCACCGACGTCCCCGACAACCGGACGCGCGGGTGCAGCTCGGCCAGCATCGCGGCGAGCCCGCCGGAGCCCAGCTGCCGCGTCCGGTGCGCGATGTCCGCCGCGAGCAGCTCGCGCAGGCGCGGCCAGTGCGGGGCCAGCACCGCCTGCCACACCGTCTCCAGCTGGCCGGCGAGCAGGTCGCGCGCGGCCGCCGGGTCGGCGGGCAGCCCGGACAGGTCCGCGTCGACCATGCCCAGCTCCAGCGCCGCCTGCTCCGGGGGCGTCGCGCGAACCACCGCGAGCTGGGCTTCGGCGGTGGTCTCGGGGCCGTCGGGCGGCGGGCTCAGGAACTCGGTGATGTAGTGCCGGGCGCTCAGCACCGCCCTCAGCTCGGGCACATCGGGGACGCCGGCGAGCCATGGCAGCGGCGTGGGATGCCGCCGGAGGCCGAGCAAGGTCTGGACTGCACCCAGGACCTCCTCCAGCGGCGAGATGGCGAAGCGGACGCGCTGGCTCCCGGCCGCCGTCAGGGACAGCTCGATCACGACTGATTCGCTCTCACCCGAATCAGTGTGCCGCAGCACCGCGCCGGGAGAGCGTGGGGACATGTCGTTGTTCACCCACCGCGCCTACTGGCGCTGGTCGGCCGGGGTGCAGCTCGCGCGCCTCCCCGGGACCATGGCGCCGCTGGCGTTCACCCTGCTCACCACGGCCACGACCGGCTCGTACCGGCTGGGCGGCCTGCTGATGTCGGTCTACGTCGCCGCCGAGATGGTGTGCGCGGTGCCGGTCGGGCGGCTGCTGGACCGCGTCGGCCCGGCCCGCGGCCTGCCGGCGCTGCTGCTCCTGACCGCCGCCGGGTTCGCCGCCCTCGCCGCGGCCGCGCACGCGCCCGCCCCGGTGCTCGTCGCGCTCGTCCTGCTGCCGGGGATCTCGGCCGGCGCGTTGTCCGGCGGGTTCCGGACGCTGCTGGCCGACACCGTCGACGACGCGCTGCTGCCGCGGGCGATTTCGGTCGACTCGATGCTCCTCGAGGGCGTGCTCATCGGCGGTCCGGCGCTGGTCGCGCTGCTCGACCTGGCCGGCACGGTCGTCCCGCTGGCCGCCATGGCCGTCGCCTGCGTGGCCGCGGCCGTGCTCGTCCCGCGCCGCCCGGGGTCCGGCGATCGGGTGGAATCCGCCGCCGACGTCCCGCCGGCCGGGCTCGGCACCTACCTGCCGTGGCTGTGCTGCGCGTTCACCGTCGGCCTGCTGCTGTCGACGATCGAGGTGGCGCCGCTGCCCCTGGTCCAGCGCCTCGGCGCGCCGGAGACGGCCGCGCCGGTGGTGATCGCGGTGCTGTGCGCGGCGAGCATCGCGGGCAGCGCCCTCTACGCGTGGCGCGGCAAGACCGGCGATCCGCGGCTGTTCCTCGCGGGGTTCGTCGCCGGCGGGCTCGTGCTCGCCGCGGACCTCGGCTGGGCGGGCCTGCTCGCGTCGGTCGCGGTCATCGGCGCCTGCACCGGCCCGCTGGTCGCCGCGACCTCGGTCAACCTGCAGCGGCTCCTGCCGAAGAACCGCAGGTCAGCGGGGTTCTCGCTGAGCTTCATCGTGCAGGCGGGCGGCTTCGGGCTCGGCTCGCTGGCGGTCGGCGTGCTGCCGCTGTGGGTGGCTCCGTTGTTCGGTGTCTTTGCCGCGGCGATCGCCGGTGCAATGCTGGTGCGGAAGCCCGCACGAGCTATTGGCACGGTGTCAGTAACGTCGTAACCTGGGCTGACCCTCGACCTACGGGAGACGCCGATGACTGCCGTCCAGCCGAAACCGACGTCGGTCGGCGAGACCTTCGACTCGCTCAGCCCGGCGACCGACGAGGTGGTCGGAACGTACCCGATCCACACCGCCGAAGACGTCAAGGCGGCCGTCGAACGGGCGCGCGTCGCGGCGGAGTGGTGGGCGGGCCTCGGGTTCGCCGGGCGCGCCGAGCGGCTCAAGGGCTGGAAGGGCGTGCTGACGCGGCGGCTGCCGCAGCTGTGCCAGGTGGTCCGCGACGAGACGGGCAAGCCGATCGCCGACGCGCAGCTGGAGAGCGTCCTGGCCATCGAGCACATCGCGTGGGCGGGCAAGCACGCCCGCAAGGTGCTCGGGAAGCAGAAGCGGTCGGCGGGCCTGCTGATGTCGAACCAGGCGGCGACGGTCGAGTACCAGCCGCTGGGCGTGGTCGGCGTGATCGGCCCGTGGAACTACCCGGTGTTCACCCCGCTGGGCTCGATCGCGTACGCGCTCGCGGCGGGCAACGCGGTGGTGTTCAAGCCGAGCGAGTACACCCCGGGCGTCGGGAAGTGGCTGGTCGACGCGTTCGCCGAGATCGTGCCGGAGCAGCCGGTGCTGCAGCTGGTCACCGGCTTCGGCGAGACGGGCGCGGCGCTGGTGTCGTCGGGCGTCGACAAGATCGCGTTCACCGGTTCGACGGCGACGGGCAAGCGCATCATGGCGTCGGCGGCCGAGACGCTGACCCCGGTGGTGATCGAGGCAGGCGGCAAGGACCCGGTCCTGGTCGACGCGGACGCGGACCTGGACGCGGCGGCGGACGCGACGGTGTGGGGCGCGTTCTCGAACTCGGGCCAGACGTGCATCGGCGTCGAGCGGGTTTACGTGCACGAGAAGGTCCACGACGAGTTCGTGGCCAAGGTGGTCGAGAAGTCGAAGGACGTGCGGGCGGGCTCGGACGAGGCGGCCCAGTACGGCCCGGTGACGATGCCGTCCCAGCTGGCGGTGATCAGGAGGCACATCCAGGACGCACTGGCCCGCGGCGGCAAGGCGGTCCTGGGCGGCGAAGACGCGGTCGGCGACCGGTACGCCCAGCCGACGGTGCTGGTGGACGTCCCGGAGGAGTCGGAAGCGGTCACGGAGGAGACGTTCGGCCCGACGGTGACGATCGCGAAGGTCCGCGACATGGACGAGGCGGTCGAGCGCGCGAACAGCACGAAGTACGGCCTGGGCTCGACGGTGTTCTCGAAGTCGAGGGGCGTGGAGCTGGCGGAGAAGCTGCGCACGGGCATGACGGCGATCAACGCACCGCTGTCGTTCGCGGGCATCGCCTCCCTGCCGTTCGGCGGAGTCGGCGATTCGGGCTTCGGCCGGATCCACGGGCCGGAGGGCCTGCGCGAGTTCGCCCGCACGAAGGCGATCGCCCGCCAGCGGTTCACGGCACCGTTGACGTTGACGTCGTTCAGCCGCAAGGAATCAACGGACGCGTTGGTGGCGAAGCTGGTGACGATCCTCCACGGCAAGCGCTGAGCGGCCCGGGGCTGTGGACAAGCCGAGTCCACAGCCCCGGAACCGCCCGGAACTGTCGGTGGGCGCCGGTAAACTGGATACCGGGGGGCCGAGGGCCGCCCACACCTACGCCGACTTCCCCCGGATCAGGTCCGCCGCCTTCTCCGCCACCATGATCGTCGGCGCATTGGTGTTCCCCCGCGGCACCACCGGCATCACGGACGCATCGACCACCCGCAGCCCCTCGACCCCCTGCACCCGCAGCTCCGGATCGACCACCGACCCGATAGCGCAAGTCCCCACCGGGTGATAGAGCGTCTGCGTGTGCTCCCGAACGTGGTCCGCCAGCTCGGTATCACTCAAATCGTGCCGCGAAGGCAGGAACGGCCGGTCCAGGAACCGCCGCAGCGGCTCCGACTTCCCGATCTCGATCAACGCCCGCAACCCCGCGATCATCGTCTCCATGTCGCGCGGCTCCGAGTAGTAAGCTGGGTCGATTTCCGGCTTCCACAACGGGTTCGCCGACTTCAGCCGCAGCCGCCCGCGGCTCGCGACGTCCACCAGCGTCGCCGCCGACGTGAAGCCCGGCACCGTCGGCTCGCGCAACCCGTTGTCGTAGAACAACGTCGGCGCCACGTGGATCTGCATGTCCGGCGCCGGCAACCCGTCCGTGGTCGGGTAGAACGCGCCCGCTTCGCCGATGTTCGACGTCAGGGGCCCGCGCTTCGTCAGCTGGTAGCGGACCAGGCCACGAGGAGTGGCCGCGTCGACCAGGTCGGTCGTGTCGCGAGTGGACCAGATGATGCCGCAGGCCGGGTGGTCGTGCAGGTTCTCGCCGACGCCGGGCAGCGCCGCGACGACGTCGATGCCGTGCTCGCGCAGGTGCTCGGCCGGCCCGACCCCGGAAACCATCAGCAGCTGCGGCGAATTCACGGCGCCGCCGCTCAAGATCACCTCCGCCGAAGCGCGAGCCGTGTGCTCCACGCCGTTGTCCAAATAGGACACACCGACCGCGCGGGTGCCTTCGAAGACTACGCGGGTCGCCGGCGCCAGGGTCTTCACCGTCAGGTTCGGCCGGTCGAGCGCCGGGCGCAGGTACGCGTCGGCGGTCGACCACCGGCGGCCCTTCTTGCAGGTCACCTGGTAGACGCCGGCGCCTTCCTGGCTCTCGCCGTTGAAGTCGTCGGTGCGCTTGAGGCCCCACGCGACGGCCGAGTCGACCCAGGCGTGCGACAGCTCGTGGGTGAACCGGCGGTCCTCGACGTGCAGCGGGCCGTCGGTGCCGTGCAGCGGCCCGCCGAGCCGCTGGTTGCCCTCGGCGCGCTTGAAGTACGGCAGGACGTCGTCCCAGCCCCAGCCGGTGGCGCCGTGTGAATCGCGCCAGCCGTCGTAGTCGGCGCGGTTACCGCGGATGTAGATCATCGCGTTGATCGACGAGCAGCCGCCGAGCATCTTGCCGCGCGGCCAGTACGACGTCTTGCCCGTGTGCTTCTGCTCGACGGTCTCGTAGTTCCAGTCCCACTTGGTCTTGAACAGGGACGCGAACGCGGCCGGGATGTGGATCTCGTCCGCGGTGTCCTCCGCGCCCGCTTCGAGGAGCAGGACCTGGGCCGAAGGATCCTCGGTGAGGCGGTTGGCGAGGACGCACCCCGCGCTGCCGGCGCCGACGATGACGTAGTCGTAGGACTCCTGGACGGCCACGGTGCCTCCTGTTGGCGAGATGTCAACGACTCATCATGGCGCAGCCCGGCGCCGTGGGCCAGTCTAGGTTTCGCGGTGGGCCCCGCCAGGGGTTCGAGCGGGTGAACTATGCTCGCGGGGTATCCACGACCTGCGTGAATAAGGAGCAGCCTGCCGTGGCCCGAGTCGTCGTCGACGTCATGCCGAAGCCCGAAATCCTCGACCCGCAGGGACAGGCCGCGCTCGGCGCCGCCGGCCGCCTGGGGTTCACCGGGATCACCGAGATCCGCCAGGGCAAGCACTTCGAGATCGAGGTCGACGACACGGTCGACGACGCGACGCTGGAGAAGATCGCCGAAGGCTTCCTCGCGAACCCGGTGATCGAGCAGTGGACCATCAAGCGGGTGGACGCGTGAGCGCGCGCATCGGCGTCATCACCTTCCCGGGCACGCTGGACGACGGCGACGCGGCCCGCGCGGTCCGCTACGCCGGCGGCGAGGCCGTGCCGCTGTGGCACGCCGACGAGGACCTGAAGGACGTCGACGCCGTCGTCGTCCCGGGCGGGTTCTCCTACGGCGACTACCTGCGCGCGGGCGTGATCGCCCGGTTCGCGCCGGTCATGACGCCGGTGATCGAGGCGGCGCGCGCCGGCATGCCGGTGCTCGGCATCTGCAACGGGTTCCAGATCCTGTGCGAGGCCGGCCTGCTGCCGGGCGCGATGATCCGCAACCAGGGACTGCACTTCATCTGCCGCGACCAGTGGCTGCGGGTGGAGAACACCGACACGGCGTGGACCACCCGGTACGACGCCGGCGCGGAAATCCTCATCCCGATGAAGAACATCGACGGCTGCTACATGGCCGAGCAGTCCACTTTGGACGAGCTCGAGGGCGAGGGCCGCGTGGTGTTCCGGTACGTCGGCGGCAACCCGAACGGGTCGCGCAACGACATCGCGGGGATCCGCAGCGAGAACGGCCGCGTGGTCGGGCTGATGCCGCACCCGGAGCACGCGATCGACGCGCTGACCGGGCCGTCGGACGACGGGCTGGGCATGTTCTTCAGCGCGGTGGACGCGCTCGTCAAGGCTTGAGGGCGGCCCTCGGCCCCCCGGGTATCCATGCTACCGGTGGGGACCGACAGTTCCGGGGCTGCGGACGTGAGTTGTCCACAGCCCCGGCAGGGTCACTTGCTCTGGTCGTTCGACAGCCACTTCTCCGGCCGGACCCGCACCAGGATCGACCGCTCTCCGAGAGCTGAGTCGACGTAAGCCGTCGCCTGGTCCGCCGGCCAGTACCGCTTCGCGATGCGCAGCGCCTGCTCGCGCGTCGGCGGCTCGTCGTTCGCCACCACCGGGCCCTCGACCGTCACGTACTTGTACGGCGGGTTCTCGTCCTGCGCCACCAGGCTCAGCCGGCCGGCGGCGCGGATCGACCGGTCCTTGACCGTGTCGCGCGCCATCCAGATCAGCAGCTCGCCGCCGGGTTCGTAGTCGTACCAGACCGGCACCGCCAGCGGTGCCCGGCCGGCGCGCTCCACCGCCAGCACTCCCACGTGCACCCCGCTCAGGAACTCCTCGCGCTCCGCGGCGGTCATCACGAACGACGACATGTCACTCCCCAGGTAGACCGGCCATCCACCGGGGAGCAACACGTCCGCCGGTCCGGACATTCCGGACTAGCTCGCCGCCGCCACCAGCCGGGCGTACGAGCCGCCCGCCGACAGCAGTTCGTCGTGCGGGCCCAGCTCGGTGATGCGGCCGCCCTCGACCACCGCGACCCGGTCGGCCGCCGCGGCCGTGTGCAGGCGGTGGGCGATCGCGATGACCGTCCGCCCCGACAGCACGCTGTTCAGCGACCGCTCCAGGTCCCGCGCCGAGCCCGTGTCCAGCAGCGACGTCGCCTCGTCGAGGACCAGGGTGTGCGGGTCCGCCAGCACCACCCTGGCCAGCGCCAGCTGCTGCGCGATCGCCGCCGGTACCGGGTGCTCGCCCGAGCCCAGCTTCGTGTCGAGCCCGGACGGCAGGGTCGCCACCCAGTCCGACGCGCCCGCCGAGGCCAGCGCCGCCAGCAGCTCGTCGTCGGTCCAGTCGCCGCCTTCGCGACGCGCCGGGAGCGCCAGGTTCTGCCGCAGCGTCCCGGAGAACACGTGGTGCTCCTGGGTCAGCAGCAGGACCTCGCCGCGCAGCACGTCGTCGGCCAGTGCCGAGACGTCCTGCCCGCCGATCCGCACCGAGCCCGACGACGGTGCCGCGATGCCGGCCAGCAGCCGCCCGAGCGTCGACTTGCCCGCGCCGGACGGCCCGACGATCGCCAGCCGCTCGCCGCGCGGGACCCGCAGGTCGATGCCGTGCAGCACCTCGCGGTCCGCGGTGTAGGCGAACCGGACGTCGTGCACGTCGATGTCGCGGCCGCGCGGCACGTCGGTCACCTTCGGCGACTCCTCGGCCGTGACCGCGTGGACGCCGAGGATGCGGCGCGCCGCGGCCGCTGCGACCTGCAGGTCCTCCAGCCAGAACAGCGCCTCGTTGAGCGGCGCCGACATCGCCTGGACGTACAGCAGCATCGTGGTGATCTCGCCGAGCCCGGCCCAGCCGCGCGTGTAGGCGAGCAGCCCGAGCGGCAGCATGACCGCCAGCGGCAGCACGTAGCTGATCTCCAGCGACGGCAGCCACCGCAACTGCAGGACCCGCATCCGGCGTTCACCGAGGATGCTCTGGTCGAGGGCGTCGTACGCGGCGCCGATCCGCCGCTCGGCCAGCCCGAGCGCCTCGACCGTGCGCGCTCCCTCCGCCGTCTCGTGGACGCTGGTGGTCAGGTCCGCCCAGCGGTCGAGCATCCACTGCATGACCGCCGGGATCCGCCGCTGGTACCAGACGTTGACCGGCACCAGCAGCGGCAGCGCCACCAGCAGGCCCAGCGCCAGCAGCGGCGACGTCAGCACCATCGCGACGACCGTGAACACCACGGTCACCGCCGCGACCAGGATCTCCGGCGCCGCGAACCGTGCCGCGTGGTCGATCCGGCCGAGGTCGGTGGTCGCCCGGCTGAGCAAGTCACCCGTCCCGGCCGCCTCGACTGTGCCGAGCGGCAGCTGCAGCGCCGTCCCGACGAACTCCTCGCGCGTCTCGGCCAGCACCAGCTCGCCGAACACCGCACCGCGCATCCGCGCGATCTTCCGCGCCAGCGCCTGCAGCACGAGGATCGCGACGAACGCCGCCGCCAGCACGTCGACGTGCCCGGTCGTGGTGCCGGCCGCGACGTCGTCGACCAGCGCGCCGAGCAGCTGCGGCCCGGCCAGCCCGATCAGCGTGGCCACGGCCAGCGAGCCCAGCAGCAGGCCGAACTCGCGTTTGTGGGTCGCCGCCGTCTTCAGCGCCCAGCGGCGGACGTCCCGCCGGGACGCCGTGGGAAGCCGTTTCATACCGTCACCACCTTCGCCGTGAAGACTTCGTCCGCCACGTGTGTCCACAAGGGACTCTGGCTGAATACCACCGTCGTCCGGCCGCGGCGCAGCGCCGCGACGCGTTCGGTGATGCGCGCCTCCGTGTGCGCGTCGACCGCCGACGTCGGCTCGTCGAGCACCAGCACGTCGGCGTCGGCCGCCAGCGCGCGGGCCAGGTTCAGCCGCTGCCGCTGGCCACCGGACACCTCGCGGCCACGCTCGCCGATCACCTCGTCGACGCCGTTGGGCAGGGCGTCGACGATGTCGTCGGCGTCGGCCGCGTACAGCGCTTCGGTGATGCCCACGTCGCCTGGTCGCGCCGGCGTCAGCTGCTCGCGCAGCACGCCCGAGAACCAGATGTCCTGGTTGTGCGCGTAGACGACCCGCCGCCGCAGCTCCGCGAGCGCGACGTGGTCCGCCCGCACCCCGCCGACCAGCACCTCTTCGCCCTCGGCCGGGTCGGCGAACCGGGCCAGCCGGTCGGCCACCGCCTCGCCGTCGGCGCCGAAGTCGACGACCGTCAGCCGGCCCGGCGCGACCCGGACGCCCGACTCGGTGTCCACCAGCTCAAGCGGCCCTTCGGGCAGCGGCACCGGCGTCTCGGGGTCCGCCAGCTTCGGGCGGATGGCCAGCAGCGCGACGACCTTCCGCGACGCGACCAGCCCGGACGTGATCGAGCCGACCGCCTCCGTCGCAGCGGTGACCGGCCAGATCAGGAACGCCGAGACGCCGTAGAAGGACACCAGCTGCCCGACGCCGATCTCGCCCGCCACGGCCAGCCGCGCGCCCAGCCAGGTGATCACCACGGTGACCAGGCCGGGCAGCGCGATCTCCGCCGCGGCCAGCCACGCCTCGGCCTGGCCGACCTCGATGCCGGACCGCCGCACCCGCTGGCTCGTCTCGCGGAAGCGCGCGAAGAACCGCCGCTCGCCGCCGATGCCGCGCAGGATCCGCAGGCCGGACACGATGTCCGCGCCGAGCGCGTTGACGTCCCCGCGCTTCTCGCGCTGCTTCGCCTTGCGCTTTTGCAGCGGCGCGAGCAGCGGCCCGATGCCGAGCACCGCGAGCGGCACGCCGACCAGCGCGACCAGGCCGAGCAGCGGCGACGTCGAGATCAGCCACACCGCGACCACGACGAACGCCAGCAGCGAGCCGAACGCCCGCCCGGTCATCTCGACGGTGTTCCCGATGTGGTTGATGTCCGTCGTGCTGACGGCGACGAGGTTCCCGGTGGTGGTGTGTTCGCGCAGCGCGGCGCCGACGCGCGTGGTGTGCGCCGACACCGTCCGCTGCGTCGAGCCGGCGCCGTGCAGCCAGAGGCCGTAGTTGAGGAAGTGCAGCCAGGTCCCGGACAGCGCCTGCAGGACGCCGAGCGCGGCCGCGGCCAGGGCCCAGCGCCAGACGGCGGCACCGTCGTGCGCACCGACGGCGCCGATGCCCTGGCCGATCACCAGCGGCACGAGCGCACCGGGCAGCGCCCAGACGACACCGATCGCGGCCGCCCCGAGCACCGACCCGAGCCGAGCCCGGAACACGGCGAGCAGGAAGCGTCTCGCGGTCGGCCACGCGGGCAGCCGCAGCGGCGGGAAGGGATATGTGGCGGAAAGCACGATTCCCGACGGTAAGCCGAGGGTGCGGAGAAGGCGACCGATTTTCCCGGGCCACGGCCGCTCGGGCGCCGTTTCGCGCCCGCCGGTGCACCCACTCGGGTACTCGGCGATGGCCCCCGGCCGCTTGGGGGACCCCCGGTTTCAACGTTACTCGCGGGCACCGACAATTCCGGGCCGCGCGCCGCCCGCCCACGTGAGTTGTCCACACCGCGGCCGTCACGATGTCGCCTCGCTCACACCGCCCCGGGCCCGGCCGATTTCGGCGGCCCACCGTCCGGGGCGCCACCGGGCGGCACGTATCCTGACGGCCGTGGCGAACCCTGACACGGACACCGTGACCAGCACCGTTGACACCACCGAGCGCGCCGGGGCGACCCCGGACCACACCCAGCCCTACCGCGAGCTCGGGCTCGCCGACGACGAGTACGCCCGCATCCGGGAGATCCTCGGCCGCCGGCCCACCGACGCGGAGCTGGCGATGTACTCGGTCATGTGGAGCGAGCACTGCTCCTACAAGTCCTCCAAGAAGCACCTGCGCTACTTCGGCGAGACCGCCACCGACGAGATGAAGGCCAAGATGCTGGCCGGCATCGGCGAGAACGCGGGCGTCGTCGACATCGGCGAGGGCTGGGCGGTCACCTTCAAGGTGGAGAGCCACAACCACCCGTCCTATGTGGAGCCGTACCAGGGCGCGGCGACCGGCGTCGGCGGCATCGTCCGCGACATCATGGCCATGGGCGCGCGGCCCCTCGCGGTCGCCGACGCGCTGCGCTTCGGCCCGGCCGACGCCCCCGACACCAAGCGCGTGCTGCCCGGCGTGGTCGCCGGCGTCGGCGGCTACGGCAACTGCCTCGGCCTGCCGAACATCGGCGGCGAGCTGGTGTTCGACCCGTCCTACTCGGGCAACCCGCTGGTGAACGCGCTGTGCGTCGGCGCGATGCGCGTCGAGGACCTGCACCTGGCGTTCGCTTCCGGCACCGGCAACAAGATCATCCTGTTCGGCGCCCGCACCGGCCTCGACGGCATCGGCGGCGTTTCCGTCCTGGCGAGTGACACCTTTTCGGGTGACGAGTCGGCGTCCGGCCGGAAGAAGCTGCCGAGCGTCCAGGTGGGCGACCCGTTCACCGAGAAGGTGCTCATCGAGTGCTGCCTCGAGCTGTTCGCGCAGAAGCTGGTCGTCGGCATCCAGGACCTCGGCGGCGCCGGCCTGTCCTGCGCGACGTCCGAGCTGGCCGCGGCCGGCGACGGCGGCATGCAGATCTACCTCGACCGGGTTCCGTTGCGCGCCAAGGGAATGACGCCCGCGGAGGTGCTCTCCAGCGAGTCACAGGAGCGCATGTGCGCGGTCGTGGCGCCGGAGAACGTCGAGGCGTTCATGGCGGTGTGCCGCAAGTGGGACGTCATCGCCACCGACATCGGCGAGGTCACCGACGGCGAGCACCTGGTGATCACCTGGCACGACGAGGTCGTCGTCGACGTCCCGGCGCACACGGTCGCCCACCAGGGCCCGGTGTACGACCGGCCGATCGAGCGACCGTCCACTCAGGACGCCCTGATCGCGGACACCTCCGCGAAGCTGCCGCGTCCGTCCACTCCGGACGAACTGCGCGCGGACGTTCTTCGCCTGATTTCGTCGCCCAACCAGGCGTCCAAGGAATGGGTGACGTCGCAGTACGACCGGTACGTGCGCGGCAATTCCGTGCTGGCGCAGCCGTCGGACTCGGGCATGATCCGCATCGACGAGTCGACCGGCCGCGGCGTCTCGGTGGCGACGGACTGCAACAGCAAGTTCGTGTACCTGGACCCGTACCGCGGCGCGCAGCTGGCGCTGGCGGAGGCGTACCGCAACGTGGCGACGGGCGGCGCGACACCGGTGGCGGTGTCGGACTGCCTGAACTTCGGCGCGCCGACGGACCCGGGCGTGATGTGGCAGTTCGAGCAGGCGGTGCACGGCCTGGCGGACGGTTGCGTCGAGCTGGGCATCCCGGTGACGGGCGGCAACGTCAGTTTCTTCAACCAGACGGGTTCGACGGCGATCCTCCCGACCCCGGTGATCGGCGTCCTCGGCGTGATCGACGACGTGACCCGCCGCATCCCGACGGGCATCGGCGCGGAGGCGGGCGAAACCCTGCTGCTGCTGGGCGAAACGCACGACGAGCTGGACGGTTCGGCGTGGGCCCGAGAGCTGCACGGCCACCTGGGCGGCGTCCCGCCCCGCGTGGACCTGGCCCGCGAAAAGCTCCTGGGTGAAATCCTGGTGGCGGGTTCCCGCGACGGAATGATCTCGGCGGCCCACGACCTGTCCGACGGCGGCCTGATCCAGACGCTGGTCGAGACGGTCCTCATCGGACAGTGCGGCGCCCGGGTGTTCCTGGACGCGGACCAGGACCCGTTCGTCCAGCTGTTCTCGGAATCGGCGGGCCGGGTCCTGGTGGCGGTCCCGCGCACGGAGGAGCTGCGCTTCACGGAGATGTGCACGGCCCGAGGCCTGCCGTGGCGCAAGACGGGCGTGGTGGACCCGGAGTCGGGAACGCTGGAGCTGCAGGGCATCACGGAGTTCACGCTCGACGAGCTGCGCGAGGCATGGGAAGGCACGCTCCCGGCCCTGTTCAACTGAGCCTTCGACCTGTCCACAGCCCGGTGTGGTTGTGGACAGGTCGGGCGCGCGCGGGCCGTTCCGGCGTTTTTGTCGGACCCCACCGATAGACTGGACTCGGGGACGCCCCCCTGGGAGGGCGGGGGCTGCTTGAGGTCCCCGAGGGGGCACAGCAAGACTCAGCCCACCTTGGCGACGATTCGCCGTTCCCCGTCCCGCCGCTCCTCGACCCCCCAAACCCCGGGCAGCTGAACATCCTTCTCCGCCCGCACCAAAGTGTTGTACAGCGAAACCGACTCCGGCAGCACCCCGAACCGCAGGTCGGTCTGCCCCCGGAAGCAAGCCCGCCGGAGATCGAGCGACCCCGTCACCTTCACCCCAGTGAACAGCGCGTCATTATCGAACCGCGCATCCTTGAACGTCGTCGGTCCCGCGAACGTCGTGTCCGTGAAGTCGGTGAGCTCGGCGAAGTGCGTCCCGCTGAACCAAGCGTGCCTCTCGAACACCGCGCCCCGGCAGCGGAAGTACCCGATCAGACGACCCGCGTCCGTGCCCGCCGCCGTGAAGTACACGCTGCCCGTGAACCGGCAGCCGCTCAAGTTGGTGCTGCTGTGCAATGCCGCGTACCGCAGCAGCATTCCGCCGATGCGGCGGCCGGAAAAATCGAGGTACTCGACGACCGCTCCGGTGAGGTCCAGGTCGTAGTCCGGGGCGTCCGGCGCGTCGGCCGGTGGGAGGAGCTCCCTGACCAGGCGCTGCGCCGTGAGGCGCACCTGGAGCTCCTGCTCCTGCTCGGGCGTGCCGCGGGTGCCGTCGCGTTCCTTGCGGTCCAGCTGCTTGTCGTACCGCGGGTGCTCGAACGGCCGCCGCAGGTACGAACACAGCACGTCCAGCACCGTCTGCGTGTAGTCCGGACGGCTCCTGGCCAGCCCCGCCAACGCGTGCAGCGCCCCCACCCGGACCTGGTCGGCCGCGTGGCCGAGGAGCTCGACCGCCTTCGCGAAGCGCTCGTCGGCGACCCGGGAGCGGTCCTGCTCCGCCCGCTGCGACTCGAGCTCGTGCCGCTGCCGCTCGATGTCCTGGCGTCGCTCCTCGACGCGGCGGCGCCGGTCGTTCAGCCACAGCGCGTACAGCGCCACGATCGCGCCGCCCGCCAGGCCGCCCGTCTTCAGCGCGTCGCTGCGGCTGGTGGCGGGGTCGGTCAGCAGCCAGCCGCCGACCCCGAGCAACAGCACCACCGACGCGAAGAACGTCCACGCCAGCGGCGATCGCCACAGCTTCACCGGCTCAGGACACCAGCATCGTGCTGACGCAGAAGCCCTTGTCGTCGAAGTTCGTCGCGCTCAGCGTGCCCTTGACCGGCTTGCCCGCGGCCGTTCCGGTGACCTGGCCCTCGACCAGGTACTTGTCGTTCGGGACGTCGCCGAGCTGCAGCTGCAGCGGCGGCTTGAGGAACGTCGAGAGCCATGACTGGAGCAGGTCCTTCGAGTCCGCGCAGCCCAGCGCGACGGCGCCGGTGTTGTCGCCCGCGTTCAGCTTGTCGATGAACCCCTGCAGCACGGCCTTGGCGTCCGAAGCGCCTTCGCCGCCGCTGGGCGTCGACGGCTTCGGAGCCGTAGCCGACTTCTTGGGCGTTGTCGGCTTCGGCGCTGTCGGCTTGGCGGACGTGCTCGACGCCGGCGGCGCGGCCGTGTCCTCCTTCGACAGGAAGAACCCGGGGGCGACGAACCCGGTGATGCCCACCAGGGCCAGCACCACGACCACGGCGGCGCCGATGGCGATCCACATCCCGGTCTTGCTCTTCTTCGGCGGCGCCGGCGGCCCGCCGAAGCCCTGCCCGTAGCCGCCGGTCGCCGGGTCCCAGCCCGACACCTGGCCGCCCGCGTTCGGGTCCCACGTCTGCTGCCCGTACTGCTGCGCGTTCGGGTCCGCCCACGCCTGCTGCTGTTGCTGCTGCGCGTTCGGGTCCGCCCACTGCTGCTGCGCGTACGGGTCACCCCACGCCGGCTGCGGGTTCGCCGGGAAACCGCCCGACGCCGGCGGGTAGCCCTGCTGCGGGTACTGCTGGGTCGGGTACGGCTGCTGCGGCTGGTTGGGATCCCACCCGCCCTGCTGCGGGTACGGCTGCTGCGCGAAGCCGCCGGACTGCGGCTGCTGGCCGTACGGGTCGGGCTGGCCGGGCTGGCCCGGCTGAGGCGGGTAGGTCATCGGTCCGTGCCTTCCGGGCGCTGGAGGTGTTCGTGCGCTTCCGACGTCCGGTGGACGCGTGCGGTTCCCCCGGGCGTGGCTGCAGCATTCTGCAAGCTCGGACGGTACGGCATGAAACCGGCTCCCGGTCGCGGCGACGCGAAACCTTCACGACCGGGAGCCGGCCGGGGATGGCTCAGCCGTTGGCGAGGGCCTGGAGCCGGTCGTAGGCACCGTTGAAGGTGTCCTGGTCGAGCGGGCTCGAGGTGTACTGCCAAACGGTGTAGAAGCCCCAGTTGTAGGGCAGGGTGCCGACCGACGACGAGTACCGCGCGACCCACAGCGGGGCCGTGCTGGAGAAGTCACCGCTGACGCACTGGCCCCACCAGTTCGTCGACGTGTAGATCACCGGGTACCGGCCGGTCTTGGCGTGGTAGGTGTCGTGGAAGTCGAGGATCCACGCCGTCATCGCCGCCTTGCTCAGCCCGTAGCAGGTCGCGCCGTACGGGTTGTACTCCATGTCCAGCGCCCCGGGCAGCGTCCTGCCGTCCTTCGACCAGCCGCCGCCGTGCGCGACGAAGTACGTCGCCTGCGCCGCGCCGCTCGAGGTGTTCGGCGTGGCGAAGTGGTAGGCGCCCCGGATGAAGCCCTGGTTGTACGAGCCGTTGTACTGCTGCGCGAAGTACGGGTTCGTGTAGTTGGTGCTCTCGGTGGCCTTGGTCCAGACGAACCGCTTGCCCTGGTTCCACCAGCTCGCCCAGTCGACGTTGCCCTGGTAGCTGGCGACGTCCATGCCGGCCACCGTGGCCAGCACCTGGTTCGGGACGGCCTGCGCCGGCTGCGGTTGCTGCGCCGCCTGCTTCGTCTCCGGTGTCGACTTGTCGCCTTCGACACGCCGGATCTGCGACCCCAGATCGTGGTTGTGCTCGGCGATGTCCGCGTTGATCGCGGCCACGGGGTCGACTTCGGGGGAGAACGGGGTCGCCTGGGCCGTGCTGCCGAGCAGGAGCAGCGTGGCCGGGACGACCAGGGCGGCGAACAGCCGCCCTCTTCGGGATGTGGACATGTCGGATCCCTTCACAGATACCCTCGCGAAGGGCGGCTTACTGCAGGTAGCCGCCCGAGCACGATTGTTAGGGACGAAGTGGCGTTTGTCACTCAGTTCCGTGAAATTGGGTATACGTGTGGGTGATTTTCTCCGGAAGTCGATCTTCAATTGGTGACTGGTTAACACCTATTACCCGGAATACTGGGCCGTTCAGCCCAGCGCGAGGGCCAGCAGCCCCGCCACCGGGCCGTTGAACCAGTTCTGGTCGCCGGGCAGCGTGCCGCGGTCGGCGAACTGCCAGATCGCGTGGCTGGTCCAGCTCGCGGGCAGCTCGCCGATGAAGGTGTTGTAGCGCGCGATCCACAGCGGGTTGCCGCCGAAGCCGGCGTTGTTCGCGGTGCAGCGCTTCCACCAGCTCGTCGACGTGTAGATCGTCGGGAGCCGCCCGGTCTTGGCGAAGTAGGTGTCGGAGAAGTCCCGGATCCACGCGACCATGCCCGCGGCGTCCTTGCCGTAACACGTTTCGCCGTACGGGTTGTACTCCGCGTCGAGCGCGCCCGGGAGCGTCTTGCCGTCGGCCGACCAGCCGCCGCCGTGGGCCAGGAAGTACCGCGCCTGCGACGCGCCGTCGGAGATGTCCGGCCGCGCGAAGTGGTAGGCGCCGCGGATGAGACCGACGTTGTAGGAGCCGTTGTACTGCTGCGCGAACTGCGGGTTGACGAAGCCGGTGCCCTCGGTCGCCTTGACGTAGACGAACTTCGCGCCCGAGCCGGCCGCGCCGGCCCAGTCGACCGGGCCCTGGTGCCCGCTGACGTCGTGGCCGAGCTGCTGCTCGTCGCCGCCGTACAGCACGTCGGGGGCCTCCCCGACGCCCTCGACCTTGGCGATCTGCGAACCCGCGAAGTGGTCCTCGGCGCCGGCGTAGCCGTCCGCGGCGGTCGCCGGGCACGGCCCGGCGAGGAGCAGGACAGCGGCGGCGAAGGGCACCAGCGAACGACGTTTCACCCTCTTGCACCCCATCCGTCTCGTCAGACTTCTTCAGCCTCACGATGCACCCGAGCCGCCGGATCGGCGACTCGGGTGGTCACCCGATGGAGTTGGATCCGCAGGTCAGCGGCGTTCGTCGGCGAGCGCCTTCAACAGGTGCTCCGCCGGCACGACGGCCGTGATCAGGTCGTGCGGGTTGATCGCGACGGGGTGGCCGCCGAGCAGGCTGACGATGTCGCGGCCGAGCACAGCTCGCGCGTGCGGCCACTCGCTCGGCACCAGCGACTTGCGCGTGTACGCGGGCACCATGACCCGGCCGTCGGTGTTGTGGAAGCCGATGACGGTCCGCTGCACCGGCGACATCGCGTAGACGAACAGCGTCGCGTCGAGGACGACCTTCGGCAGGTCCGACGGCGGCCGGTGCTCGGTCCGGACGAGCTGCAGCAGGTGCTCGAGGTCGTTCGCCGGGTCCGGGAAGCCGAGCGCCTTGGGCGAGGGCCGGTAGCGGTCGTTCGGGTGGAAGTCGGCCACGACGTCCCCGGCGCCGTTCACCGGGTACGCGCCGACGACCGCCCACGACGGCACCGGGCCGTTCGGGTCGAAGGCCTCGTCGATGACGTAGAGCCAGCTGTCGGGGTTGGCGCGGGCGTTCGCGCGCATCTCCGCGGTGATCTCGGGAGTGCCGTGCTTGCCGGCGCGCCGCGCCTGCTGGCCTTCGCGCCGCGAGGCGCGGTTCTGCTTGCCGTGCCTGCCGGGGCGATCGGCTCCGCTTCCGGTGGGCTGCTGCGAAACCATCCGATCCGCCTCGTCCCGCTGCGCCATCGTCATCCCCACGTTCTCGGGTGTGCCTGCCAAGTCTTGGTGCGCCACTCTACTGTTTGCCCATGGCCTCTTCGCGTTCGGTCGACCCCGGACAGTTACGTGCGGCGGTGCTGGCGATTTCCCCGTGGTTGCAGGGTGATGCGCCCGATCCGGCGCGCCCGGAACTGGCCGCGGCGGTCCGGCTGTCCCTGCGCGCGCTGGCGGCGGACGCGCCGGGCCGGACGGTCGAGGTGCGGGTGCCGCCCTTCGCCGCGGTGCAGTGCGTCGAGGGCCCGCGCCACACCCGGGGCACCCCGCCGAACGTGATCGAAACCGACCCGCGGACGTGGCTCGAACTGGCGACCGGCCGACTGGACTGGACCACGGCGGTGGCGGACGGCCGGGTGTCCGCGTCGGGCACCCGGGCCGACCTTTCCCACTGGCTCCCCCTCGTCCGGTTCTGACGGACGGGTCCCGGACCTCCCGGACTCCCGGGCACCCGCGCGGTCCGCGTCCAGCAGCGCTGACGTCGCGAATGACTCATTCGGGACCTCCGGCGTCCCGAATGAGTCATTCGCGACCTGGGGGCGCAGGCGTCGGACGGGGAGCGCGGGTCACGGCTTGCGGCCGACCCCGCCGGCGATGGTCCGCTGCGCCACGTTGAGCTCCTTGAGCCGCGGCCCGTCCGGCCACCAGTCGGCGCACAGCGTCACGCCGGGGTCGACCATTTCGAGGCCGGGGAACAGCGCCTCGATCTCCTTCTGCGTCCGGAACGTGCCCGAGCCCATCGGGCTGTGCAGGAAGAAGTCCTCCATCCGGCGCGCGGTCGCGGAGTCCTCGTTCTCGGGGTCGAAGAAGTGGCTGAGCCCGACGAAGGAGCCGGCGGGCAGCGCGGCGACGTACTCCCGCATGATCTCGGCCGGCCGGTCGTGGTCGCCGTTGAAGTGGTGCAGCGTGCCCATCTGCAGCAGGACCAGCGGCTGGCTGAAGTCGATGTGCTCGCGGACGACCTCGTTCTCGAGGATCCGCTGCGGCTCGAAGATGTCTTCGGCGACGAAGTGGGTGTGCTCGTTCTCCTCCAGCAGCGCCCGGCCGTGCGCGAGGACCACCGGGTCGTTGTCGACGTAGACGACCTTGGTCTCCGGGTTGATCCGCTGGACGACCTGGTGGGTGTTCTCCGCCGTCGGCAGGCCCGAGCCGAGGTCGAGGAACTGGGTGATGCCGGTCTGGCTGGCGAGGAAGCGGCAGGCGCGGATGAGGAAGCCGCGGTTCTCGAACGCCAGGTCCTGGGCTTCCGGGGCGGCCTTCTGCACCTTGTGCAGGACCTCCCGGTCGATCTCGTAGTTGTCCTTCCCGAGCAGGAAGGCGTCGTACACGCGCGCGATGCTCGCTCGGGTCGGGTCGACCCCCACGGGAACTCGTTCGGTTCGGGTCGCGGCGTCGGGCATGTTGAACCTCGCAAGTTCTGTGTCGAAAGTCTCGTACCCTACGTAGAGTAGGACTCCACACGCATGCGGTAAACCGGGTCACCTCTTTGCGCAGGACGGCCCAACGTGTACTTTCGGTAGTCGGGCTAGAACCCCCTGGTGACGTGAGCGCGGAAGGTCCGGGAATGAACGCGGTGAACGCGTCCGCAGGTGAACAGAACATCGGCCCCACGGCGCGCCGGATGATCCTGGGCTCCCAGCTGCGCCGGCTCCGGGAGGAAGCCGGCATCACCCGTCAGCAGGCCGGTTACAACATCCGGGGGTCCGAGTCGAAGATCAGCCGGCTCGAGCTGGGCCGGGTCGGCTTCAAGGAACGCGACGTCACCGACCTGCTCACGATGTACGGCGTCGACGACCCGACCGAGCGCCGCACGTTCCTCGACATGGTCAAGCAGTCGAACGAGCCGGGCTGGTGGCGGCGCTTCGGCGACACCATGCCGAACTGGTTCACCGACCTCGTCGGTCTCGAAGAAGCCGCCGCGCGAATCCAGATCTGGGAACCGATCTACGTCTCGGGCCGGCTGCAGATCGAGCCGTACGCGCGGGCGATCTTCAGCCACGGCCGGCCCGAGATGGCCGACGAACGGGTCGACCAGCTCGTCGCCCTGCGCATGCGGCGGCAGAAGATGTTCAGCAGGCCGGACGCGCCCCGCGTGTGGATGGTGCTCGACGAGTCGGTGCTGTACCGCCCGATCGGCGGCGTCAAGGTCCTCAAGCAGCAGATCGAATACCTGCTCGAGATGAGCGCCCTGCCGCACGTGTCGGTCCAGGTGCTGCCGTACTCGCGCAGCGGGCTGTCCGCCGAGCACGCGTTTTCGCTGCTGCGGTTCGGTGAGCCGGAACTGCCGAACATCGCGTACGTCGAATACCTCACCGGCGCGCACTACATCGAGAAGCGCGAAGAGATCGAAAAGTACAGCCGAGCGCTCGACATGCTGGCCGTTGACGCGGAGACGCCGGAGCGGAGCCGTTCGATGCTCGCGAAGCGCCGCCAGGAGATCTAGTAACCGGCAGTAGTGATTAGGCCGTTCGTGCTGACAACTATCACCCGATAGGTTAACCGCGAACGTGGGATTCTTTACCGTCAGAGAACTTTGCAAGAAATTCTGCACGTGCATTTACCGCTGCATGCGAACGTGCTAGCCTCGGATACGCGGGCAAATGCACATGCAGATGCATAGCCCCGGAAGATCTTCCGCATCGAGAGGTGGGACCATGGCTGAGCGATTCGAGAACGGCATCCCGGCCGATCGGCTGTCCGGTGCTCAATGGCGCAAGGCGAGCTACAGCGGCGCGGTCGGCAACTGCGTCGAAGTCGCGCCGCTGGCCAACGGGGAGATCGCGATGCGCAATTCGCGCTTCCCGACCGGCCCGGCGCTCGTGTACACGCGCGCGGAAATGGCGGCGTTCCTGGCGGGAGCCAAGGACGGCGAATTCGACGATGTCCTCGGCTGAGGTCGTCGCCCCCGTCTTCGACATCGAAACCGGACTGCAGGAGCTGGTGGCTCGCGGCTACCAGTTCGTGCACCCGGCCGACGAGCGCGGCGAGGTCCTCGCCGTCGTCGGCGTGCGGGTGCACGACGACGTGGTGGACGTGGTCCGGCTCAACGCCGAAGACGACGTCGTGGCGATCAGGATGCCCGGCACCGAGGAGAACATCTTCGAGCCGGAGCGGTGGCTGTGGCGGCGCCGCGGCGAGGGCGCGCAGGTGCTGACGGAGATCCTCTCCCTGCCGGACGCGTGCTAGACGTGCAGGCTCACGGCCCCTGTCCGAAGTGGTCAGAACCACGTCGGGCGGGGCCGGGCCGTCGATCGGACCGTTTACACTGAAATCGGCCTGACCACGTCTTCCCAGGAGCTCCTCGGTGGTTTCCGACCCGCAGCTCGTGTCCGACCAGCCCGAACCGGAACCCCGTGAGGAGTGTGGCGTCTTCGGCGTCTGGGCTCCCGGGGAAGAAGTCGCGAAGCTGACCTACTACGGCCTCTACGCCCTGCAGCACCGGGGCCAGGAGGCCGCCGGCATCTCCGTCTCCGACGGCTCGCAGATCGTGGTCTTCAAGGACCTCGGCCTGGTCAGCCAGGTCTTCGACGAGCAGATCCTGCAGTCGCTGCAGGGCCACATCGCCGTCGGGCACTGCCGGTACTCGACCACCGGCGCGACCATCTGGGAGAACGCGCAGCCGATCTTCCGCACCACCGAGACCGGCAGCGGCCTGTCCTTCGCGCACAACGGCAACCTGGTGAACACCGCCGAGCTGCGCGAACGCACGATCGCCGCCGGCCTCAAGCCGCACGCGGGCCTGACCGGCTCGTCGAGCGACTCCGACCTGATCTGCGGCCTGCTCGCCGCGACCGCCGCCGACAAGGGCATCGAGGCCGCGGCCATGGAGCTGCTGCCCACCCTGAAGGGCGCCTTCTGCCTGGTGTTCTCCGACGAGAACACGCTGTACGCGGCCCGTGACCCGCACGGGGTACACCCGTTGGTGCTCGGCCGGCTCGAGCGCGGCTGGGTCGTCTCGAGCGAGACCGCGGGCCTCGACATCGTCGGCGCGTCCTTCGTCCGCGAGGTCGAGCCGGGCGAGCTCATCGCCATCGACGCCGCCGGCCTGCGCTCCTCCCGGTTCGCGAACCCGGACCCCAAGGGCTGCGTCTTCGAGTACGTCTACCTCGCCCGCCCCGACACCACGATCGCCGGCCGCGGCGTCCACGCGACCCGCGTCGAGATCGGCCGCCGCCTCGCCGCCGAGCAGCCGGTCGAGGCCGACCTGGTGATGCCGGTGCCGGAGTCCGGCACCCCGGCCGCGATCGGCTACGCGCAGGGCTCGGGCATCCCCTACGGCACCGGCCTGGTGAAGAACGCCTACGTCGGGCGCACGTTCATCCAGCCGTCGCAGACCATCCGCCAGCTGGGCATCCGGCTCAAACTGAACCCGCTGCGGGACGTCATCCGCGGCAAGCGCCTGGTCGTGGTGGACGACTCGATCGTCCGCGGCAACACCCAGCGCGCGCTCGTCCGGATGCTGCGGGAGGCCGGCGCGCTCGAGGTGCACGTCCGGATCGCGTCACCGCCCGTGCGCTGGCCGTGCTTCTACGGCATCGACTTCGCGTCGCGGGCCGAGCTGGTCGCGAACGGTGTCGACACCGACGGCATCCGGCGCTCGATCGGAGCCGACTCCCTGGGTTACATTTCCCTGGACGGCCTGGTCGCGGCGACGGAACAGCCGAAGTCGCGGCTGTGCACGGCGTGCTTCTCCGGCGAGTACCCGATCCCGCTCCCGGAGGACGCGCTGATCGGAAAGCACCTGCTTGAAAGCCTCGACGCGGTCAATGGCGCGGCGACCCCCGTCAGTCCCGCCGGGTACGGTGCCGAAGACGCCGTCCGGCGTCCCTGAGTTCCTTCCAGTAGGGAGTCCGTCCACCGTGAGCGAGTCCACGAGCGCCACGTACGCCGCCGCCGGAGTCAGCATCGACGCCGGTGACCAAGCCGTCGAGCTGCTCAAGCCGCACGCCCAGCGGGCCACGCGCCCCGAGGTCCTGGGTGGCGTCGGCGGCTTCGCGGGGCTCTTCTCGCTGAAGCTCGACAAGTGGAAGGAGCCGGTGCTCGCGTCGTCGACCGACGGCGTCGGCACCAAGATCGCGGTCGCGCAGGCGCTGGACAAGCACGACACGGTCGGCATCGACCTGGTCGCGATGGTGGTCGACGACCTGGTCGTGACCGGCGCCGAGCCGCTGTTCCTGCAGGACTACATCGCCGTCGGCAAGGTGCACCCGGAGAAGATCGCGGCGCTGGTCGGCGGCATCGCCGAGGGCTGCGTCAAGGCCGGCTGCGCGCTGCTCGGCGGCGAGACCGCGGAGCACCCGGGGCTGATGGGCGAGCACGACTACGACATGTCGGCCACCGGCGTCGGCGTGGTCGAGGCGTCCCAGCTGCTCTCGCCGGAGAAGGTCCGCCCGGGTGACGTCGTGCTCGCGCTCGGCTCGTCCGGCCTGCACTCGAACGGCTACTCGCTGGCCCGGCACGTGCTGCTGGACATCGCCCGGATGCCGCTCGACGGGCACGTCGAGGAGTTCGGCCGCACCCTCGGCGAGGAGATGCTGGAGCCGACGCGCATCTACGCGAAGGACTGCCTGGCGCTCGCCGCCGAGACCGAGGTCCGGACGTTCGCGCACATCACCGGCGGCGGCCTGGAGGCCAACCTGGCCCGGGTCATGCCGCGCGGCCTGGTCGCCCGGCTCGAACGCGGCACCTGGACGCCGGCGCCGGTGTTCGCCCTGATCGGCCAGCGCGGCAAGGTCGAGCGGGCCGAGCTGGAGAAGACGTTCAACATGGGGGTCGGCATGGTCGCGATCGTCGGCGCCGAGGACGTCGACCGGGCGCTGGCCATGCTGACCGCGCGGCACGTCCCGGCGTGGATCCTGGGCGACGTCCAGCCCGCCGGCGACGTCGACGGCCCGCGCGCGGTGCTTTCGGGCGACCACCCGCGGTTCTGATATCCGCTCGACCCGGCTGTCACACTGGTTGACGTGGCAGCCGAAGACGTGGTGGTCGGCTCCCGGTTCACGATCCCGGGAGCCGAGTTGAGCGAGCGCTTTTCGCGCTCGTCCGGCCCGGGCGGGCAGGGCGTGAACACCACGGACTCGCGCGTCGAGCTGTCCTTCGACGTCGCTGCGTCGCCGTCGATCCCCGAGCACCTGCGGGAGCGGGTCCTGGCCGGCCTCGGCTCGCGGCTGGTCGACGGTGTCCTGACGATCGCGGCCAGCGAGCACCGCTCGCAGCTGCAGAACCGCGAGGCCGCGCGCGGCCGGCTGGCGAACCTGCTGCTCGACGCGTCGGCGCCGCCGCCGGCCAAGCGGCGTCCCACGAAACCCTCCCGCGGTTCGAAGGAGCGCCGCCTGGCGTCGAAGAAGCGCCGGAGCGACGTGAAACGCGGCCGCTCCGGGCGCTTCGACGACTAACTCAGCGACAGGTGCACGCACTCGCCCGCCGGCCGGTAGCCGACGCGGGCGTAGACGTTCCCGATCCCCAGGTCACCGGGGGTGAGGAACGCCGTGTGCGCCCCGGCGTCGTGCACCTCGCGGGTCAGCCGCGCGGTGAGCGCCGCGGCGATCCCGCGGCCGCGGTACGCCTCGAGCACGGCGATCCCGGCGATCTCGGTGGTGCCGTCGACGATTTCGAGCGCGAGCCCGCCGCCGACCACCACGCCGTCGGATTCCGCGAGGAGGTACCGCACCCCGGCGCTCGGCTGGCCGGCCTCCCCGGCTTCCGCGGGTTCGCCGAAGGCGATGTTCTGCGCCGATCGCATGCGCCGGAAATCCTCGGCGGACTCGGGTGCGCGCAGCCGGATGCCGTCCGGCACCGGTTTGTCGACCCGCACGGCCGGTGCGCAGGTCATCAGCGGTACCCGGCGTTCGAGCTCGTACCCCGCGTCGACCAGCAGTTCTCCAGGTCGGGGGCGACGTCGGTGAAGTACTCGAGCCGCGGGAGCAGGTCCCGCCGCCGGTACGCCTCCGTCAGGGCGTCGATCTCGGCGGCGGTCGGCTTCGCGCCGTCGTCCGGGATCGCGTAGTTGAGCATCGGGTGGGCCGTGTCCGGCGAGAAGATGGCGAGGAACGGGCCGACCCGCTCGGTCGCCCGGCCGCGGGGCGCCGTCTTGCGGACATAGGTCTGGATGGCGGACATGGGGAGCCTTTCGAGAGCACGTCAAGGAGCCGCAGCCGGTGACCGGCCTGCGGGCGGGGCGCTGGGCGTCGGGCCTAGCGGGGGCCGACGCCGAAGGCGGCGCCAGGCATAGGCAGTCCCTTGATCTCGAAATGGCTCTTCCCGGCCATGGTCGCACGGCCGGCAACCGGTTTACCGGCGTTCCGGGTGCGCGATGGCCGCGTAGCGCTTGTCCCACACCGAGCGCGGCACCCGCAGGCTGAGCGTGGGCGCTTCGCAGATGGTGCGACGCGGCAGGGGGATCGCCACCGGGGCGTCGAGCCAGCGCCAGCCGCGGCGGCTGAGGGCCGCTCCGAGCGTCGCGCCCGCCGCGTTGAGCAGGACGTCGTCGGTCGACGTCACGCGGCCGTCATGGATCAGATATTGCGTACCCTCCACCAGCACGGAGGCGATCAGTGCGGCCAGGGCCACCCGCAGCAGCGCCCGCAGGCGGCGGATCCGCAGCGGGAGCAGCGCGCCGAGCGGGCACAGCAGCAGGACGTTGCCGATCACCTGCCAGAGCGAGCCGCCGCTGGCGAGCGCGGCGGTGACGTCGGCGCCGGGCACGAGGTCGAGCGTGCTGTCCGCGGCGTCCCCGACAGGCATTGTGACCAGGCAAAACACCAGGAAAGCGACGAAGGTGGCGGCGCAGTCGACGGCGGCCGTCGCGGTCGCGCGGCGGGCGGGCATTCGTCGGCGGCGCCTCGCCGCGAGCAGTGGCCAGCCGAGCAGCGCGTACGGCAGCGCGATGGCCGAAACCGGAACCATCCCCCAGAAGGCGCGCAGCAGAGCTTCCATGCGTGAACCCCTCGAAACATTCGATGCGCGGTGGAACGACCCAAGATCACCTTCGCATCACGAGATCGGCTCGGCATTCCGAGCCGACCGCACTATTCGGTGATCTTTCCGGTGGCGCCGGTTGTCCGGTCGTGGTTCGGTCAGGGGGCCGCACTGTCCACAGTGGAGACTGTGGACAACCCTGTGGATGAATTCGGGGTGCGGTGAGAGAACCGTTGTGGCGCAGGGGAAACGCGCGAAGTGTGCCTGTGTACTACTTCGCGGCGAGGTGGCGCGCCTGCTCCAGCAGGGCCTGCAGGTGCAGCCCGCGCCGGACGTCGCAGGGGTGCGTCGTCGTGCCGCTCGCGATCATCGCCGCGAAGTCGTCCAGCAGTGCGGTGTAGGACTCCTGCGCCGAGCCCGGTTTGCGCCCGAGCGTCCGGTAGCCGTGCTGGCCCCAGACGGCGACCTCGACGACGGTCGGCTGAACCGGCAGCCGCAGCGAGAGCGTGGCCGTGCTGATCGCGCCGCCGTCGTGGGCCAGCATCAGGTGCCAGAGGTCGCCGGGGCTCTGCCGGGCCGCCACGACCTCGGTGATCGGGCCGAGCGCGGCGTCCAGCATGTCGAGCGCGTGCGGGCCGATGTCGTACAGCGCGCCGCCGTCGTCCTGCCGCCACTCCGAGGCGGCGTACTGGCCGCCGAGCAGGGCGCCGGACAGCCAGCGCGCGCCGCCGCCCGCCCAGCCGCCCGCCTGGGCGAGGCCGGCGAGCCACTCCTGGGTCTGCGCCGAGTAGCGCAGGGTCAGCACGACGAGCGCGGCCACGTCGGCGGCCGCGACCGCGTCGGCCAGCCGTTGCGCGCCGTCGAGGTCGGCGGCGATCGGCTTCTCCAGGATCAGGTGCTTCCCGGCCTCGGCGGCGCGCACGCCCAGCTCCGCCTGCACCGACGGCGGCACCGCGAACGCGACCGCGTCGACCTGCGCGAACAGCTCCTCGACGCTGGCCGCGGTGGCCGCGCAGTGCGTCTCCGCAAGCGCTTGCGCCGCCTCCAGCCGCCGCGCCCAGACCGCGGTCAGCGCGGTGCCGGGGTGGTCCGCCAGTCCGGGCGCGTGCACCGTCGCCGCCCACGGGCCGGCGCCGACCAGGCCGACGCGCAGCTGTCCGTCCGCGATGAGCTGTCCCACGGCCCGCAGTCTAGGTGTGTCCCGCGTCGCGCCGGAACCGCACCTTCGGCGGGCGCCGACCTGGTTAAAGTGCCTGCATGATCGCCTCCCGCTTCGCCGTTGTCTGCGCGCTCCTGTTCGGCGCCGCCTTCGTGGGTGCCGCGCCCGCGTCGGGGGCGGGCACCGACGGGGCCTGCCCCGACGGCGGCGGCGTCACGGTGGTCGTCGACTTCGGCGACCTGGGGCCCGGGTCGCTGGTCCGCTGCGCCCCGGGGACGCCGTCGAACGGCATCGCCGCCCTGCAGGAGGCCGGGATCGACGTGGCGGGCTCGCAGAAGTACGGCCTCGCCGTGGCCTGCCGGATCAACGGCAAGCCGGGCCCGGACGTCGAATCCTGCGCGGGGATGCCGTCGGCGACGGCGTACTGGAGCTACTGGCACGCGACCGCCGGGGGCAGCTGGACGTCGAGCCAGGAAGGCGCCCAGACGGCCAAGCCGGCCCCGGGCGGGTTCGAGGGCTGGGCGTTCGCGCGGCCGAAGTCGGTGAACGACATGCCGGCGCCGCCGCGCGTGCCGCCGGTGCGCCAGGCGGCCACAACGGCACCCGCTGCGTCCGGCGAGGGCAGTTCCTTCCCGTGGGGCCTGGTGGTCGGGGCCGTCGTGATCGTGCTGGTCGGCGGCGCGGGGATCGTCGTCGCCCGCCGCCGGCGTGCGCAGTAGGGCCCTGCACCCCGGCGCCTGGTGGGCCTGGGCGCTCGCGCTGGCCGTCGCCGCCAGCCGCACGACGAACCCGCTGCTGCTCGGGCTGGTCATCGCCGTCGCCGGGTTCGTCGTCGCGAACCGGCGGAGTGACGCGCCCTGGGCGCTGGCGTTCCGCCTGTACGTCTACGTCGGCGCCCTGATCGTCGCCTCGCGCGTGCTGTTCCGGATCCTCGTCGGCGGCGAAGACGGCGGCCACGTGCTGTTCACGCTGCCGCGGATCCCGCTCACGACCGGGTTGTCCCTGCTCGGGCCGACGTCGGCGGAGGAGCTGCTCGGCGGCTTCTACGACGGCCTGCGGCTGGCGGCGATGGTGGTCTGCATCGGCGCGGCGAACGCCCTGGCCAACCCGAAACGCCTGCTCAAGGCGGTTCCCGGCGCGCTGTACGAGGTCGGCACGGCGGTGACGGTGGCGTTGACGGTCGCCCCGCAGCTCGTCGAGAGCGTGCAGCGCGTGCGCCGCGCCCGGCGGCTGCGCGCGGGCCGGACTCGCGGGTTGCGGGCGGTCAAGGGCATCGTGGTGCCGGTGCTGGAGGACGCGATGGACCGGTCACTGCGGCTGGCGGCCGCGATGGACTCCCGGGGCTACGGGCGCCGGGAGTACCTGAGCGCCCGGCTGCGGGCGTTCATCGCGTCCTGCGTCGTGGCCGGCCTGGTCGGGGTGTGCGTCGGTGTCTACGGCGTCCTCGACGGGACGTCGTCGGCCTGGCTCGGGGTGCCGTTGCTGGCGGCCGGGCTCGCGGTGGCCGTCGTGGGCTTCGTCGTCGGCGGCCGCCGGGTGCGCCGCACGGCGTACCGGCCGGACCCGTGGCGCTGGCCGGAGACGCTGGTCGTCGCGTCCGGCGTCGCGGCGTGTGCGCTGTTGTTCGTGACCGCGCGGGTGGACCCGGACCGGCTGTTCCCTTCGCTGAGCCCGCTGCGCTGGCCGGAGGTTTCCTGGGTGCACGTGGTGTCCGTGCTGGTCGCGGCGCTGCCCGCGGTCGTTTCACCCCCGGCTCCGGAGGTTGCCCGGTGATCGAGTTCTCGCGGGTCACGGTGACCTACCCGGACGCCTCGCGGCCGGTGCTGTCGGACGTGTCGCTGACGGTCGACGAAGGCGAGTTGTGCCTGGTCGCGGGGCCGACGGGGGCGGGCAAGTCGACGTTCCTCGGCGCGCTCAACGGGCTCGTCCCGCACTTCACGGGCGGCCACCTGGCCGGCCGGGTGCTCGTGGCCGGGCGCGACACGTCCCGGTACCCGCCGCGCGAACTGGCGTCGGCGGTCGGCGTCGTCGGGCAGGACCCCCTCGCCGGGTTCGTGACCGACACTGTCGAGGAGGAGCTCGCGTACGCGATGGAGCAGCTGGCGGTGCCGCCGGACGTGATGCGCAAGCGGGTCGAGGAAACGCTCGACCTGCTGGGCATCGCCGACCTGCGCAACCGTCCACTTCGGACGCTCTCGGGCGGCCAGCAGCAGCGCGTCGCGATCGGCTCGGTCCTGACGGCGCACCCGTCGGTGGTGGTCCTCGACGAACCGACGTCGGCACTGGACCCGACGGCGGCGGAGGACGTCCTCGCGGCGATCACCCGCCTGGTGCACGACCTGGGCACGACGGTGGTCGTGGCGGAGCACCGGATGGAGCGCGTGGCCCAGTACGCGGACCGGCTGCTGTACCTGCCGGGCGACGGTTCGGTCCGGTCCGGCCCGCCGGCCGAGATCCTGGCGACGTCGTCGATCGCGCCGCCGATCGCCGAGCTGGGCCGGCTGGCGGGCTGGTCACCGCTGCCGTTGTCGGTCCGGGACGCCCGCCGGGTCGCGGGGCCCCTGCGATCGCGGCTGCGGAAATTGTCGGTGGTGGGTCGTAGTCTCTCGGTGACCGGTTCGGCACTGGATGTGAGAGGGGTGGTGGTCCGATACGGAGATGTCCTGGCGGTACGTGGGGTAGACCTGCGTGTCGGACCGGGTGAGGTGGTCGCGCTGATGGGACGCAACGGCTCCGGCAAGTCGTCGCTTCTCTGGGCGGTGCAGGGCAGCGGCCCGAGGTCGGCGGGGAAGGTCGACGTCGGCGGCGCGGACCCGGCAACGCTCAAGCCACGAGTGGCCCGTCAGCGCGTCGGCCTGGTCCCGCAGTCCCCGGCCGACCTGCTGTACCTCGATTCGGTGGACGCCGAGTGCGCACAGGCGGACACCGAGTCCGAGGTACCGGCAGGAACGGCCCGGGGCCTGCTGGACAGGCTCGCCCCGGCAGTAGCCGGTGAAGCGCACCCCGGCGACCTCTCGGAAGGGCAGCGACTGGCGTTGGTGCTGGCGATCCAGCTGGCGGCGGCCCCACCGCTGGTCCTGCTCGACGAGCCAACCCGAGGCCTCGACTACCACGCGAAAAGGCGCTTCGCCGCGATCCTGCGAGAGCTGGCCTCGCAGGGCCGCGCGGTGCTCCTGGCCACCCACGACGTCGAGTTCGTGGCGACGGCGGCCACCCGAGTGACGGTCATGGCCGAGGGCGAGGTGGTAGCGGACGGCCCGACAAGGGAGGTGATCGTCGCCTCCCCGGCGTTCGCACCCCAGGTGGCCAAGATCCTGGCCCCGGAGCCGTGGCTGACGGTCGACGAGGTGGGGGAAGCGTTGGGATGAGGGAGCAGGAGGAGGGGAGGGGGTGGGGGG
>NZ_JNYY01000017.1 GCF_000716785.1 Amycolatopsis vancoresmycina | reverse complement strand
CGCGACGCCGCGGCCGCCCACGGCGAACACGAAAAGGAAACCGGGCAGTACGACGAACAATGGCCCGCCTGGTACGCCCAGTACATGACCGACCACCAGCACGCCTGAACCCCCGCACCAGCCAGGAGCACGAGAGATGTCCACGATCCACCTGCGCCAGCAGACCACCGCCTCACCCGAGCAGTTCCTCGCCGGGCTGACCGACTTCGGCCCGGAGCGCGCCAAGCTCTTCGGCCGCAGCGCGAACGAGTACCTGAAGGTGCACGAGCAGGGACCCGGCCACGCCGACGTCACCGAAGGCTCGGGCGGCATCTGGGAACGCCTGCGCTACGACTGGTCCGATCCGGCCAGGGTCGTCATGACGACCACCGACTCCAACACGTGGGGCGGAGCGTCCGGGCACACCTACACCTTCACCCGGCAGGCGGACGGGTCGACCCAGGTCGACGCCGTGGTGGTCCGGGAGGGCAAGAACCTCAAGGGCCGGCTGCTCGGCGGCCTGCTCGGGCTCGTGGGCAAGCGCGTCCTCGGCGGGGAGCTGGCCAAGACCGCCAGAGCCATCGAGGCGCGCAACGCGGCAGACCGCGACGCCTGATCGGCCGGGCCCGCGCTGCGCTACTGTTCGGCTCGGCCCGCCGTCGCGGGCCGGGCCGTGGGAGGTGTGCATGCCGGGGCGTGGACCTGCGCTGATCGGCAGGCACGGCGAGTGCGCCGCGCTCGATCGGCTCCTGGACGGCGCCCGGTCGGAGCGGGGCCAGGTGCTCGTCCTGCGCGGCGAGGCCGGGATCGGCAAGACCGCGCTGCTGACGTACGCCGGCGCGCAGGCGCGGGACTTCCGCGTCGCGCGCGCCGCCGGCGTAGAAGCCGAGCAGGTGATGGCCTACGCGGGGCTGCACCAGCTGTGCGCGCCGTTCCTCGACCGGCTCGACCGCCTGCCCGGGCCCCAGCGCGAAGCGCTCGGCACGGCCTTCGGGCGCACCGCCGGCGCCCGGCCGACCCGCTTCCTGGTCGGGCTGGCGGTGCTGACCCTGCTCGCCGACGTCGCCGAGGACCAGCCGCTGCTCTGCCTGGTCGACGACGCGCAGTGGCTCGACCGGATGTCCGCGGTGGTCCTCGCCTTCGTCGCCCGCCGGCTCCTCGCGGAGCGGATCGCGGTGGTCTTCGCGGTGCGCGACGGCGGCCACGAGCCCGACCTGGCCGGGTTGCCCGAGCTCCCGGTCGGCGGCCTGGGGGAGGCCGAGTCGGCGGCGCTGCTGGCCTCGGTGCTCAAGGGCCCGCTGGACGGCCGCGTCCGCGACCGGATTATCGCCGAAACCCACGGCAACCCCCTCGCCCTGCTGGAACTGCCCCGCGCGTGGACGGCGGCCGACGCCCTCGGCTCGCCCGTGCCCCTCGCCGGGCGCATCGAACAGTGCTTCGTCCAGCAGCTGGAGCCGCTGCCCGCCGACACCCGGCGACTGCTGCTCATCGCCGCCGCCGAGCCGCTCGGCGACGCCACGCTGCTCTGGGCCGCGGCCGGCCGGCTCGGCCTCGGCGCCGACCCCGCCACCGCGGCCGAGGCGACCGGGCTGATCGAGTTCGGCCGCCGGGTCCGGTTCCGCCACCCGCTGGTGCGGTCGGCCGTCTACCGGGCGGCGCCGGCCGGTGACCGGCAGGACGTGCACCGGGCCCTGGCGGACGTCACCGACCCGGACCGGGACCCCGACCGCCGGGCCTGGCACCGCGCGCAGGCGACCGTCTCGCCGGACGAGGACGTCGCCGCCGACCTGGAACGCTCGGCGGGCCGGGCGCAGGCCCGCGGCGGCCTGGTCGCCGCGGCCGCGTTCCTCGAGCAGGCGGCGCTGCTGACCCCCGAGCCGGCCCGGCGCGCGGACCGCGAACTCGCGGCGGCGGCGGTCAAGCGCGACGCCGGCGCGCTCGACGAAGCACTCGGCCTCCTCGACGCGGCGGCGGCCGGACCGCCCGACGCCGGGCGCGCCGCCGAAGCCGACCGGCTGCGCGGGCAGATCGCGTTCGACCGGCGACGCGGTGGCGACGCGGCCCGCCTGCTGCTGCGGGCGGCCGGACAGCTCACCCCGCTCGACGCGAACCGGGCGCGGGAGACGTACCTGGAAGCGCTGGCGGCGGCGCTGTGGGCCGACGCCGGCGCGCTCGCCGCGGCGGCCGAAGCGGCCCGGGCCGCACCCCCGGCGCCGGTACCGCCCCGCGCGGCCGACCTCGTCCTGGACGCCCTGGTCACCCGGCTCACCGGCGGTTACCGGGCCGCGGCGCCGCTGCTGTCCCGGGCACTGGCGGCGGTGCGGGCACTGGACGTCACCGCCGAGGACACCGGGCGGGTGCGGTGGCTGCTGGGCAACCGGGCGGGCGGCATGATCGCCATGGAGGCCGCGGACTTCGACGCGGCGCGGGCGTTCGCGGCGCGTCAGGTCCAGCTCGCCCGCGACGCCGGTGCACTGGTGCAACTGCAGTTCGCGCTCAACTTCCGCGGCGTCAACGAGCTGTTCGCGGGCGAGCTCACCGCGGCGGCGGCCGCGGCCGAAGAGGACCGCGTGCTCGCCGACGTGACCGGCACCGCGCCAGTCGGCTACGCGGCGATGCTGCTCGAGGCGTTCCGCGGCGAGGCGGCGTTCGAGGACACCGCGCGCGAAGCGTCGGCGCACGGACGGCTCCGCCTGGCGACCTTCGCCGACTACGGACGGGCGGTGCTGTACAACGGCCTCGGCCGCCACGACGCCGCGCTGGCCGCGGCCCGCCGCCTCTTCGACCTCGACGTGGTGGGGTTCCAGGGCCTCGCCACCGCCGAACTGGCCGAGGCGGCGTCACGCACCGGGGACGAGGTCCTGCTGAAGGCCGCGGCAGCGCGGTCGTCGGAGCGCGCCGGCGCGGCCGGAACCGCGGAGGCGAAGGGACTGGACGCCCGCGTGAACGCGTTGTGCGGCAACGATCCCGACGACCGCTACCGCGAGTCGATCGGGTGGTTCGAGCGGACGACGCTCCGGGTGGACCTCGCCCGCAGCCACCTGCTGTACGGCGAATGGCTGCGCCGCGAGGGCCGCCGCACGGACGCCCGCGCGCACCTGCACACGGCCCACGAGCAGCTGTCCACCATGGGCCTGGCGGCGTTCGCCGACCGCGCCCGCCGCGAGCTGCAGGCGACGGGCGAGACGGCGCGCAAACGCACGGCGGAGCCGGCCGGCGAGCTGACGGCCCAGGAGTTCCAGATCGCCCGCCTGGCCGCGGAGGGCTACTCGAACCCCGAGATCGGCACCCGGCTGTACCTGAGCCCGCGCACGGTCGAATGGCACCTGCGGAAGATCTTCCCGAAGCTGGGGATCAGTTCACGCCGCCAGTTGCGCGACACCGCCCTTGCGGAGGCGGCAGCGGGAGAACCGCACGTGGTCCGGTGACCGGACGTTCGTTCGCGCCCGTTCAGGCGAGGGCCGGTGCGGCGGGCCCACCGCGGCGCCGGTCGCCCGGTCCCACAGCCGCGCGGTGTGGTCGCGGCTCGCGGTGATCAGGGTGGCCGGTCCGGCGAACGCGATACGCTCCCGGCCGTGAACCGGGAGCAGGGGGGCGCAGTGAGCAGGGTCAGGGTTCTGGTGGCGGGAGCGAGCATCGCGGGGCCGGCGCTGGCCCACTGGCTGCACCGGCGCGGCGCCGAGGTCACCGTTGTCGAGCGGGCGCCCGGGCTGCGGCCCGGCGGGCAGGCGGTGGACGCGCGCGGGGTGACCAGGGAGGTCATCCGGCGGATGGGGCTGGACGCGGCCGTGCGGGCGGCCCGCACCGAAACCGCCGGCGCGCACACCGTGGCCGCCGACGGCACCGTCCTGGAGACCTTCCGCGCGGAAGACGACGGCGGCGACGGCTACATCTCGGAGATCGAAATCCTGCGCGGCGACCTGTCCCAGGTCCTGTACGACGACACCCGGGACGGCGTCGAGTACGTCTTCGGCGACCGGATCGCCGAGCTGGTCCAGGACGCGGACGGCGTCGACGTCGCCTTCGCGGGCGGCGACCGGCGGCGGTTCGACCTCGTGGTCGGGGCGGACGGGCTGCACTCGGCGCTGCGGGCGATGGTCTTCGGGCCGCACGAGCGGTTCGTCCGCCACCTCGGGCACGTGATGGCGTTCTACAGCGTGCCCAACGAGTTCGGCCTCGACCGCTGGCTGGTCGAGCACCAGGAGCCCGGGCGCTCCGCCATGCTGCGGCCCATCGGGGACGCCACCCGGGCGATGGCCATGTTCTCCTTCACCGCGCCCGATTTCGACGTCGACCACCGCGACGTCGAGGGGCAGAAACGGCTGCTGCGCGAGCAGGTCGCCGGCCTGGGCTGGCGGACCCCGGAGATCCTCGCGCACCTGGACGGCACCCCGGACTTCTACCTCGACCAGGTCGCCCAGGTGGTGCTGGACCGCTGGTCGAGCGGCCGGGTGGCGCTGCTCGGCGACGCCGCGTTCAGCTCGTCGCCGCTGTCCGGGCAGGGCACGGGGCTGGCTCTCGTCGGCGCTTACCTGCTGGCGGGGGAGCTGGCCGCGGCCGGGTGGGATCCGGCGGCCGGGTTCGCGGGCTACGAGACGCGGATGCGGTCGTTCGTCGAGGCCAACCAGGAAATCGGCCGGCTGCACGCGCACATCCGTGACGGCGGGGAACCGGACGGCGAGGGGCTGACCGAGCTGATCGATCGCGCGCTCAACGGTGTCGAGCTGCCCGATTACGCCGGGGTCCCGGACTCCCGCGCCGCGGTCCAGGGGTAGCCCGCGTCCCGGCGGCGTCCCACGGGACCGGCGTTTCCGCTGGTCCACGGGGTGGGATCGTCCCGGCGTCCCGAATCCGGCGCCGACCGGCGACCGGCGGGCCCGCCGCTGCCAGCCTTCACCGCATGCAGAGACTCGCTCTGGCCGTCGCGGTGCTGCTGGTGGTTCCCGCCGCCGCAGCGACCGCGGTCGCGGCCGAACCCGGTGCGGTGTGCGGGCACACCAGTGCCCAGCCCACCCTGAAACAAGGGGCGACCGGTGCCTCGGTCACCGAAGCGCAGTGTGAACTGAACCTGGCGACGAAGGCGAGCCGGTACTCGCCCATCGGCGCCGACGGCACCTTCGGCCCCGCGACCGACGCCCGCGTGCGCGTGTTCCAGAAGTGCGCCGCGCTGAGCGTGGACGGCGAGATCGGCCCGAACACCTGGGCCGCGCTGAACTCGTGGGCCGCGCGGCCGCGCAAGTGCGCCACCGCCGGCACGGCGGGCACCGCGCAGAGCGTCGTGTGCGGCCTGTCCACCGCCCGCCCCACCCTGCAAAGCGGGTCCAGCGGCACGGACGTCAAGGAACTCCAGTGCCGGCTCAACCTCGCCATGGAACCCGGCCACTACCCGCCGCTGACGATCGACGGCCAGTTCGGGGACGGCACCCGCACCCGCGTGATCCAGTTCCAGCACTGCGTCAACGCCAGTGCCGACGGCGTCGCCGGGCCCACCACCTGGGCGAAGGTCGCCGACTGGTCGAGCCGCAACACCTACTGCACGCCGCCGAAGCCCGCCGGGCACCCGATCGACGGCGTCGACACGGCCAAGTACCAGCACCCCGGCGGCGCGGCCATCGACTGGGGCGCGGTGAAGGCGTCCGGCGTCGAGTTCGCGACCGTCAAGGCGACCCGCGGCCTCAACGTCACCGACGAGTACCTGGCCACCGACCTGCCCGCCGCGCGCAACGCCGGCCTGGCCGCCGGGCCGTACCACTTCTACACGGGCACGGCGGCGAACACCGGCGGCGCGCAGGCGGACCGGTTCATCGCCGCCGTGAAGGCCACCGGGTACACCGGCAAGCGCGCCGGTGACCTGCCCCCCGTGTTCGACCTGGAGTGGAAGGACGACGGCTCCGGCGGCTGCCCGCCGTACGTCACCGTCGCCGACGCCAAGGCCTGGCTGGACAAGGTCCAGGCGGCGTTCGGGCGGACGCCGATCATCTACACCCAGAAGTCGTTCCTGGACGCCTGCCTCGGGGGCACCACGGCGCTGTCCGGCTATCCGATGCAGCTCGCCGACTACCGGCAGTCCGTCACGCAGCCGGCGCTGCCCGCCGGGGCGCGGACCTGGCTGATGTGGCAGTACACCGACGCGGCCATCCCCGACGGCATCCCCGCGCCCGCCACCGGCGACGTCTTCAACGGCACCCAGGCCGATCTCGACCAGCTCGCCAACCGGTGAATCCCCGCAAGGAAAGGACGAGAATGACCCACTCCATGAGCCGCCGCACGGCGCTGCGCGGCGCGGTGGTGCTCGGCGCGGCCGCGGCGGTCAGCCCGCTGCTGCTGACCGGTACCGCCCAGGCGTATTCGTGGTCCCGCACCCTCGTGCAGGGCAACACGGGCGCCGACGTCACCGAACTGCAGATCCGCGTCGCGGGCTGGGCGGCCGACCACGCCAGCCAGAGCCGCGTCTCGATCGACGGCGAGTTCGGGCCCGGCACCGCGGCGGCGGTCCGCCGGTTCCAGGCGGCCTACGGCCTCGGCGTGGACGCCCAGGCCGGCCCGGCCACCCAGGCCGCGCTCAACGCGCTGGAGCAGAGCGACGGCTCCACCGTGCACTTCAACTTCAGCGAGTTCACCGACCGGGACAGCGGCACCTTCAACGGCGGCAAGGTCAACGCGGCCACCGCCAAGGAGAACGCCCGGCGCTGCATGTACAAGCTGGAGGCCCTGCGCAAGAAGCTCGGGAACAAGGCGATCACGGTCAACTCCGGGTTCCGCAGCATCGCGCACAACGCGGAGATCGGCGGCGCCAGCGACAGCATGCACCTGTACGGCACCGCGGCCGACCTGAACGTGCCGGGCGTGGCCAACAAGACCGTCTACCAGAAGGCCGAAACCTGCGGGTTCTCCGGGCTGGAGACCTACAACACCGACCACCAGCACGTGGACAGCCGGGCCGACCTCGGCCGCTCGTGGTGGTGGGAGAACGGCACGGTCTGAGCCGGCGGCCGGGCGCCGGGGAACCTGGGGGTTCCCGGCGCCCGGCCGTGGTCAGTGCTGCGGGTCCGCCAGCGCCGCCGCGCAGGCCGGCCAGTCGTGGAAGTCGTGGTGCGCGCGCCACAGCCGGTGCGCCGCCTCGATGTTCCAGACCGGGTCGAACGCCTGCCGGGGCGTGCCGCCCAGCTCCAGCAGGCGGCCGTCGGAAATCTGGAACACGCCCCAGTTGCGGCTGCCGTTCGTGTTCGGCAGCACCCACAGCGGATCGAGGAACGACGCGCAGCGGGCGATCGCGACCGCGGTGTCCGGCGTCTCGGTGAACACCGCGCGGATCCGCTGCTCCACCATCGGCGGCGACCAGCCCGCCATGCTGGTCCGGTGGTCGTAGAGGGCGTTCTTGGTGGCCTCGTCGACCACGCCGCGGGCGGGCAGGCCGGCCAGCACCTGGAACGCGGTGACCCGGCGCAGCGTCTCCGGGCCGAAGGAGCCGTCGACCGCCAGCCGCCCGTGCGCGGCGACCAGCAGGTTCTGCACCTCGGTGACGCACTCGTCGTGCTGGCCCATGCTCACCGGCGGCTGGCAGGCGGCGGAGAACAGCACCCGGTCGGCGTACCGCCCGGGCGGCGACCCCGACCCGTCGGCGGTGACCCAGAACAGGCCACCGGCCAGCAGGACGACGATCGCGATGGCCACCGGTACCGACCAGCGCCGCAACCGCGACGACTCGGCGCGCCCGGCGGCCTCGGCGGGCTCGACCTGCTCGACGTCGTCCGGCGCGGCCTCGTCGTCCCGGCCGGCGTCGGCCAGCGCCCACAGCTGGTGCAGCTCGCGCAGCTCGTCCGCGGACGCGCCGCAGACCTTCGCGAACGAGTGCACCACGCGGTAGTCGGCGGGCACGCTCTTGCCGGAGCAGTACCGGTGCAGGCTGGAGCCGCTGACGCCGGCCTGGCGGCCGAGCCGTTCGAAACCCTGCCCGCTGCGGTCCTTCAGCATGCGCAGGTGGGCGGCGAACTTGTCCATGTGCGGTGTCACGGTGACAGGAACACCTCGCTCGGGCCGCGGATGACGGACGGAAGTTAACACCGCCGGGCGGCAAGCCGGGCGGAAACCGACGGATTGCGCCACCCGGGCGATCGCACTCGGCCGGCGGGCTCCCTTCGCGGCAGACGAGGCCGAAGCGTTTTCCGGGCGGTGGGAGAAGGCGTGGAACGGGTCTCGACGGCGCTCGCCCTGCCGGACCAGCGCGCCGGCACGGCTTGGAGCGCCTGGATCCTCGGGCTCGCCGACCCGGGCGGCGACCGGTGAACGTCACCACTGTGCGAAGGCGTGCCCCGCGGTCCGGGTGTACGGGTGGTCCGGGCCCAGGACCCGGCTCATCACGGTGAGCAGCGCGCCCAGCTCCGCCTTCGGGTCGCCGAGGCGCCCGGCCGCGCGCGACCAGGCGATGCGGTGGTACCCGGCGAGCAGCGTGTAGGGGTGCTCCGGGCCCAGCGCCCGGCTCAGGTCGGCGACCAGCCCGGTGAACTCCGCGGCCGCGTTCGGTGCGTCACCGGCTTCGCCGCGCCAGCGGGCGAGATCGCCGCGGGCCAGCAACGTGTTGGGGTCGTCCGGGCCGAACACGCGGGCCGTCTCCGGCAGGAGCGCTTCGAGGGTGGCGACGGCCCCGGCCGGGTCGCCCGCCTCGCTGCGCCAGCGGGCCAGGATGCGGTGCGTGGTCAGGGTGTGGGGGTGCGCCGGGCCGAACACCCGGGTCAGATCGGCCAGCACCGCTTCCAGTTCCGCGACCGCGCCGGCCGCGTCGCCCGCGTCGCCGCGCCAGCGGGCCCGGTTGCTGCGCGCCAGCAGCGTGTCGGGGTGGTCGGCACCGCGTTCGCCGAGCAGGTGCCGGTAGACGCGGTCGAAGGCGGCGACCGCGCCGGCGGCGTCGCCCCGGCCGCCCCGCCAGCGAGCGACGTGGCGGAGCACGGCGATCGTGGCCGGGTGGCCGTCCCCGAGCGCCGCGGTGGCCGTGGCCAGGAGATCTTCGAAGTACGCGGCCGCCTCCGCGGCCAGCCCGCTGTACCCGAGACTGCGGCCGACCTGGACCAGGACCGGGTACGCGTCGGTGGTGATCAGCTCGCCGGCGGCGTTGGCGTGCAGGGCCAGGCCGTTGGCGCGCAGGGTCTGCTCGAACGGGGTGCCGCCTTTCGGCGCCGGCCAGCTGTCCAGGAGCGCACGGGCGGCGGCGACGGCGACGGACGTGCGGTGCGACGCCGGCATCCGTTCCCGGACGACGCGTTGCACCAGAGCGTGCATCCGCAGGACGTCGGCGTCGACGGTGGCCAGGCTCAGCCGGTGCAGCGTGTGCAGCGCACTGCGCACCGATTCGGCGTCGACGTCGTGGCCGGTCACCCCGGCCAGGTGCGCGAGCGCGGGCGGCGCGGTCAGGACGGCGACCGGGATGCCGTTGGCGTCCAGCAGGGCGGCGAGCTCCATCAGCGGGCGGGCCAGGCCGGCCGGGCGGGCCTGGTCGGCGCGTTCGACGGACAGCGACCACGCCGCCGGCAGCGGCCCGCGGTGGTCGTCGGGCAGCGCGTCCGGTTCCGGCAGCAGGTCCGCCAGCGCCCGCCGCCGGTCGGCCAGGCGGGTGCGGTAGGCGGCGCACGTCAGGCCCTCGTCCAGCAGGTAGGCGGTCGCCTGGGCCAGCGCGAGCGGCAGGTGGCCGAGGTCGGCGGCGAGCGCGGCGGCGCCGTCGGCCAGGTCCGGCCGCTCCGCGAGTTTTTCGGTCAGGTAAGCCATCGACTCGGTCGGCGTGAAGAGTTCGACGCCCACCAGCCGCCGCCGGCGGCCGCCGAGCGCGGCGTCCCGGCGTCGGGTGGTGACGACGAACTGCCCGGTCCCGGTGGCCGGCGGCCACAGGTCGCGCAGGTCGGCGACGGTGGCCACGTCGTCGAGGACCACCAGCCAGCGGACCGTGGTCCCGGCCAGCCAGGCGAGCAGCCGGCTGGCGTCCTGCCCGGCGTCGTCACTGCGCTGCCCGGTCAGGCCGGCGGCGGCCGCGTAGCCGGACTGGATCGCACCACGGGATTCGGCCGTGATCCAGATCAGCAGGTCGAGTTCGCCCGCCGCCCACCGGCGTTCGGCGTGCTCGGCGGCGAGCTGCGTCTTGCCGACCCCGCCGAGCCCGGACAGCACGAACCCCCGCTCGTCCGGGCTCGCCTCGCCGAGCACGGCCCGGCGCTGGTAGCAGTGCGCCAGCGGCGGCACGACACCGAACCGGCGCGGCCACCCCGGGTCCGGCGCGTGCTGGTGGATGACCACGGTTTCCGGGCCGGAGCGCACCGTGAGACTGCCGATGTCCCGTGCCTGCACGACGTTGCCGTCGACGGACCCGCCGATCGCGTTGTGGGCCTGGTCGGACACTCGCCTCTCCCGATCGGACGGCTCCGGGACCCGCCACGGTACGCGATCAGCCGGGTGCGGTGCCCGCCAGCCGGTCCTGGAGGGTGGCGTGGCGGAACTGGTAGTCGGAGCCGACGGTGCGGAGGAGCTGGCGGTCCCGGGCGTCGTCGAGGAAGCGGGCCAGGCGTAGCGGGGTTTTGCCGGTCAGGAAGAAGTAGAGCTGGGCCAGGGCGGTGATGCAGCCGGTCGAGCAGACGGCGCCGAGCGCGATCCCCAGGTTCACGCCGAGCGTGAGCATCACCACCGCGAATTCCCTTACCGCTGGAAGATCGTTCCAGTTCTCCACGATATTCGTGATTTCCGCTGATCCGCATGAAACCGCCGAAGTCAGCAGTCCGGCGCTGACTCCGGTAGTCATTCCGGTGATCAAGCTCTGGCGAAGCTGGTACCGCGGATCGATCGTTCTCAACGGCTCGCGGGTCAACAGCTTGTCCTCCAGGGAAGACATGAGCATGAACATGCAGAGAAGGAGTGCACTGAGCAATATGGTGGCCATTACCCCGACTGTCAGGTCACTGTCGTAGATGGCGAAGAAAAGGCCACCGAGAGGGCCGATGATCACGCTGAGCAGAATACTGCTGACCGTGTTCGACTTCCAGTTGACCTGGCCCCCGCCGTAGAGATTCAGCTGACGCGGTTTCCCGCGCGTCTTGCTGTGGGTCGCTGCGCCGACGGCAAATCCCACTGCCGCGAAAACGGCCGTCGCGACGGGCGCGCTGATGGCCAGGTTCCGGGCCAGGATCAGGCTGATTTCGAGGAGGGCGAGCGTTCCGGCGGCGGCGGTCGCGACCGCGCCGGCCAGCCCGCCGAGCAGAATGCGGGCCACGACCGGTGTCCAGTGCGAGATGCTCCACCACGTGAGGTCGCGCGTGTTTCCGGCGCTGAGCTTGGCCGCGAGGAACTCCAGGGTCCGGCGGGCGGTCTCCTCCGGGTACCGCGACCGGGCCCGGCCGGGTTGCGGTTCGTACGCCGCGGCCACCGCCTGGTCCAGGAGGTGCTCGGCGATGGACTCGGACGTCGGGAACTTGTTCCGGTCGAGCAGGTCGTCGACGCCGGGTGCGGACGAGTCGTCGGTGGTTCTGCGGTAGACGTCGCGGACCAGCGAGATCGACAGCGGGTTGTCGAGTGCCCGCGCGGCCACGGAATCGGTGCCGGACGCGAGCGTGGCGAGGAACTTCTCCCACGGCGCCGGCGGCGGGTCGACCAGGCAGCGCCTCAGGTATCCGGTGACGTCACCGGGTTTCAGCTGGGCGAGTTCGAGGGCCACGGCGCCGGTGAAGATCCCGCTCCTCGCCGCGACGACCAGTTCCGAGGTCCGGGTCAGCAGGACGATCCGGAAGGTCGCCTGCCTGCTGAGGGCCTGCAGGACCACCGGCCGGTCGTCCTCCGGGATTTCGTCGAGGCCGTCCAGGAACACCGCGATGCGGCCGGAATCGAGCAGGGCAGCCGCGGACCGGCGGCGGTGCCGTCCGCTGAAGGCCGGGACGTCGACGAGTTTGCCGGCCAGCCAGTCCCGCACCGACGTCTGTTCGGGATCCCAGCCCTGCAACGTCGTCAGGAACGGGACCGGCACCGCACGACGTTGCTCCGGGCCGACCTGGTCGCGGTAGCTGAGCGCGTCCAGCAGCAGCAGGATCGCCGCCGAGCTCTTCCCCGTTCCCGGGGTGCCGGCGATGATTAGCCGGCCGGACGCCAGCCCGCCGTACACGCGGTGCAGCGTCCGGTGCGTGCCCGAACGCAGCTTGGCGGGCGTCGTGCGGCTCAGGCCCGGCAGCGGCGGGAAGGAGCCCCGGGCGGTGGCCGAAGCCGGCGGTCCCGCCACCGGCTGGCTGCTCAGGTGCCAGCGGATCGGCAAGGGTTCGGGTTGGAGCAAGCCGCGTTCCATCGCGGCGGTGGTCCACTGGCGCCGGACGACGGCGGCGAGGGTGTCGGCGAGGGCGTCGGCGTCGACCGCGGCGCGCCCGGACCGGACCTTGGCGCCGAAGACCTGCCAGACCGTCAGCACCACCCCGAAGGCCGCCAGCACGAACTGCCCGTACCCGCTCGCGTTGCTGCGTTCGCCGGGTTCGAGCAGCGTCACCTGCAGGGTCCACCAGCCCAGCCCGGCCACCAGCAGGACGATCCCGGTGGCCACGAGCAGCCCGTTGCGCGTCATGCCGGGAGAGTCGGATTTCGGCGCCCGGTTGCAACGCCCGGCGGTCAGGGACCGGACAGGGCCGGGTGCGCGCGGATCCGTTCGGCGAGTTCGCGGGCTTCGCGGGAGTTCCGGTAGGGCGCCGTGTCCAGCGTCGTGCAGATGTCGGACAGGCGGGTGGCCAGGTGGGCGACGCCGGCCGTGGCGGACGTGCTGATCACCGGGTCGAGGGCGACGTCGGCGGCGTCGAGTTCGCGCACGGCCAGGTAGCCGTCGGTCATCTCCAGGCGGGTGGACGCCTCGCCGCCGTAGCGGCGGTTGCGCTCGGCGTCCGTCGCGTACAGGCGCAGGGCGCGCTCGGCCGCTTCGATGGCCAGCACCGGCTTGCCCACCTGCACCCAGGCGCCGGCGTTGCAGAAGGACTGCCGTGCCTCGTCGAAGCCGAATTCGCCGCCGACGAGGTCGTGCAGTTCGTCGGGCTCGGTGGCCTGCTCGCGGGCGCGGTGGCCCATGCTGATCACGGTCCGGGTCTCGCGGGCGTCGCCGAGGGAGGCCCAGGCCCGGCTTTCGATGTTGCACAGGCGCACGAAGCCGGTGCCGTGCCGCAGGTGCTCGCGGCCGGCCCTGGCCAGGTGCGCCGCCTCCCGCGGGTTGCCCGACCAGAACGCGATGAGCGCCTGCGTGCCGCGCAGCCACGCCTTGAGCCCGTTGTGGCCGATGATTTCCGCGTAGACCCAGGCGGCCCGCGACTGTTCGGCGGCGGCGCCGTAACAGCCGAGCTCCAGGCTGGCGCTCGCCAGCAGCCCGCACAGCTGGCCGGCGAGCAGGTGGAGGTGCGACTGCTGGGCCGGGTGGGCGCGCCGCTGCAGCAGCTGGAAGACGCGGTCGCGCACGCGGACGAGCTCGCCGAAGATCTCGGCGGGCTGGGTCAGGATGGAGCTGCGCGCGAGCTGCACGACGTCGTGGTCCAGCTGTTCGAGCGTGATCGCGCCGACCTCGGTGACTTCGGCGAGTTCGGCGTGCGCCCCGGACGCGTGGGCGGCGGCGCGGACCGCGGCGGCGTCGAGTCGCCCGGGTACCGGGGGAGCGGCGGGCTCCGCGGCCGGCGGGAGCTGGTCGAGCACGAGGCGCTCGGGCTCGGGCAGCAGCGGCAGTTCGTCCTCGCCCAGCAGGGCACGGGGCTCGGTGCCGTAGACCCGGGCGAGCAGGGTGAGGACGTGGAGCGTGGGGCGGATGCCACGCTGCGGCCACGCCTCGTACTCGCTGATCCGTTTGCCGGTCATCGGGGCACGCGGGTCGCCGAGCAGGTCGTTGCAGCGGGCCGCGACCGCCGTCTGGGACAGGCCGTGGGTGTACCGCCAGGCCTGGCGCGGGTTGAACTGCCAGCGGCCGGCCATCTCCGCGGCGATCCGCGCCGGGCTCGACCCGCCGGCGAGCAGCTGGTGCCGGAGCCGTTCCCGCTCCGGTTTGCTCCCGGGCTTCGCCGCGCTGGTACCCATGGCGGACCACCGTAGCGCATCACGGCTTTCCGTGGCAGCACCGCGGATCACGCGGAAAATCCGGGGAAAACTCCCGTCCGGCGGGAATCCGCGCGCCCGGCCCGGTCCGGCAGGCTGGTCCGCCGCATCGAGCCACGTGGAGGATCCGTGTCACGTCGTCGCGACACCGCCGGTACGGCCGCATGACCGTACGCTGGACGGAGAACGCGCGCAGCGGCCGCACCCCGCCCGACCCGGGACGGCCGGTCGAGGCCGCGCCCGCCCGCGCGGCCGCCCCGCCCGCCTCCGCGAAGGCCCGGCGAGCCCCGGACGAGCGGGAGCGCGGGTGAGGACGGCCGAGGAGGGCCTGCGCGCGCTGATCGCCCGCGGCTTCCGGTTCCAGCACATCGCCGACGCCCGCGGGGAGCTGACGATCATCGTCGGCACCTACGGGTGGCCCGGCTTCTGCGACCGCATCGAGATCCACGGCGAACTCGAGGCATCGGCGGCCCGCACCGGGAGCGGGCCGGCCGAGCGGGCGGTGTGGCGGCGGCGCGGGGACACGGTGTCGGTGATCGCCGCCCTGCTCGCGCTGCCGGCGCCGTCTACTGTGGACGGACCGGCGGCCTGACGACGGCCCGAAGTCAGCGAAGGTGGTTCTTCCGCCGGTGCCAGACCAGACCCGCGACCGCCACCAGCAGCACCGCGGGCAGCCCGGTGACGAGCCACCCTTCCACCGGCGCCGCCGGGACGACGTCGACGTGCGTCACGGAACCGGCCAGTGTCACGGCGGTGTGCGTCAGGTTCTGCGCCGGCGGGCCGCCGCCGCACCCGTTCTGTTCGTGCTGGTGCGCCACCACCGCGTATTCGATGGCTGTCGGCATTCCTCAGCCCTCCTCGGATTCTCGCGAACCGAGACCAGTGTGACGCTGCCGCGCGGAGAACTCCAGACCCGCCGGAGTTCTGGACGTTCACCGCGTCGACCAGGGCCTCGCCCACTGGTGCAGCGCCGCGAGGAAAGCCGGTGCCAGTGGCTGTCCTTCGACCGGGCTGCCGGCCGGGTGCAGGAGGTGGTCGACGCCGTCCAGGGTGGCGAGGCGCTCGCCGCGCAGCGCCTTCAGCAACGGCGGCAAGGTGTCGCAGGGGATGTTGGGGTCGGCGGTCCCGCACGTCACGAGCACCCGCGTCCCGCGAGGCACCTTCCGGGCCACGTCGGGCGGGTAGATCGCGTCGTCGCTGCGGAGGAAGGCCTCCTGCGCCGCGAGCGTGCGGAACAACCCGGCGACCGACGGCAGCATCCCGTCCGTGGCGACCGGCTCGCCGGCGCGGAAGGCGGCGATCCAGGCGCTGATCAGGTTCTTCTGGGCCACGGCCTGCTCCGGCGGCAGGGCGGCGTCGAGCTGGGCGCCGACCTGGGCGGCGATCAGGTCGAGGATCCGCTGGTCCTGCGGCGCGACCAGGGCCAGCCCGGCCGGCCGCGGCCACACCGAAGTGCCGACGAGCAGCGCGTTCATGCCGCCCTCGCTGTGGCCGACGACCAGCATGGCAGCCGGGTTCGCTTCCGGCTGGGCGCGCAGAGTCGCGTACGCGGCTCTGGCCTGGCTGATGAAGACGCCGTAGCCGGCACCGGCGGGCGGCGGCGTGTGCGCTGTCCCGCTGCCGTACTTGTCGAACCGGAACGTCATGACGCCGTCCTGGCCCAGTGCATCGGCCAGCAGCGCCAGGGTGTCCGGCCGGAGCGTGGGCAGCTGGTTGCCGTTGCGGTCGGTCGGCCCGCTGCCGGGCAGCAGCAGCGCGGCCGCGAGCCGGGCGCCGGGGCGGTGCGCCGGCACGTGCAGGGTGCCGTGGGCGGCGACGCCGTCGGACTGGAACGTGATTTCCCGGTCGGTGGCCGGAAGGCCGCCGGCGGGTGCGACGGTCGCGGCGACCAGCGCCGCGGCCAGCAGGGTGTGCATGGGAGTTCCCCCTTGGTCAGCGGATGATGAAGGGCAGGAAGAGGCCGAGCAGGACGACCGCGGCGGTCAGGCCGAGGCAGGTGACGAGGGCGACGGGGTTGCCGATGTTGACGGTCCAGCCGACGCCGAACCGCCGCGCCACGAACCACGACGGGTCGTCGGCGTTGCGGTAGAGCACGCCGCCGATCCAGTTGCCGTCGTCGTCGCGGTGGGACAGGCCGGTGTGCTCGCCGGATCCGCCGTCGCGGTCGCGCCGGGCCACGACGACCACGAGCAGCGCCACGCCGACGGCGACCGGCCCGATCGTCAGCGGCAGCAGGAGACCGGCGTCCGGCCGGGCGGCCCAGGTCGCCCACGCGGCGGCGAACAGCCCGAGGTCGATCAGCGTGGCCAGGCCGACGAGCGCCGTGCCGAGCCGGGACACGAACTTGCGGTGCGCCCGGGCGGACGCCGAGGGCCGCGCCGGGTCGACGTCGGCCGGCCCGCGGAACGCCAGCACGCCGGAGACGCAGAGGATCACCGTCAGCGCGGCCTGGACGAACACGATCCCGAAGGCGCTGCCCACGGACTTCGCCGCGAACCGGTCCGCGGTGCCGCCGGAGAAGTGCACCGGCAGCCGGTCCGGCAGGTCCGGGTACCGGAGCACGCCGACGACCACCGTCGCGGCCACCACGAGCACCGGGAGCAGCAGCCAAGCCCACGGGAAGCGCGGCGGGTCGTTGCGCAGCGACGTGTCCACGGCGACGCCCTGGCGGACGCCGGCGTACCAGTCCTGGTCGCGCTTGGCGGCCGTGATCACCCGGTTGGCCCGCAAGTAGAGCAGGTACCAGACGACCAGCATCGCCAGCATGGCCGCGGGCAGCACGGCGATGCCCGCCGCGAGGATCAGCCCGGTGCCGGCCGCCGCGAGGACGCCGGCGGTGGCCAGCACCCCGGTGCGGAACCGGGTCGTTTCCCGCCGCACCACCGGGTCTTCGATCCGGTCGTCCGGCACCCGCACGCCGAACCGCACGCTGCGGGCGGACAGCACCGGCGTCAGCCACGCCAGGTACCCCAGCAGCGCCACCAGCACCAGGTGCGCCACCACACCGGTCGTCGTCACGATTCCTCATCCCCTTGCTGTTCCCCGAAGTTCGCGAGCAGGGCGCGGCACGTCGCCAGCACCTCGTCCGCGGGCACACCCTTGGCGACGGCCTCCGCGAGCAGCGTGCGCGCCCGCGCCGACCAGCCGTCCGTGAACGCCGCGTCGGCGGCGGTGGGGCCGATCACGGCCCCGGTCTTGCGGTTCAGGTGCACAAAACCCTGCTGGCGCAACAGGTCGTACGCCTTGTTCACGGTGTGGAAGTTGATCCCGAAGTCCGCCGCGAGCTGCCGCGTGGACGGCAGCGACTCGCCTTCCCGCACCGTGCCCGCCGCGATGCCCTCGACGACGCGATCCCGCAGCTGCTGGTAGATCGGCACGTCGCTGGACAGGTCGAGGCTGATGATCACGCGCATCCCCTTGGTGAGCTGTTATAGTAGTTATAGAACAAAGCGACGCTGCGGGCAAGGGGGCCCGGTCGGGTTCTGGCGGCGGGGGAGCGCGTGCGGTAGAACCGGGAGGTGGCCGAGCGCGTCCGGCGTCCTGACCCGCACGTTTCCGTCGAGCGTGACGTGCTGGTGCGGTACCTCGACGCGTGGACGGCGACCGTGCTGCGCTCGCAGCGTGGCGGGACGTACGTCGAGTGCGGGGACTTCGCGGCCGACGCGTTCCGGGTCTTCGGCGAGTTCGCCGACCGGCTGGCCGGTCATCACCTGACGGCGGTGGTTGTCGGCCGCCCGGCGCCGGACGGGGCACCGGAGGGACTCGCGGTCCGGACGGCGGCCGGGCTCGGGGACGTCGAGGTGTCCGGGCCGATGCTGGCGCACCTGTCCGGTGCCTGGCCGTCGTCGCTGCTGCGGGGCAAGGCGCACGAGGTCCTGCTCGCGGCGGAGCCGGGCACGGACGACCGCGAGCGGCTGCGGGCGGCGGGCCTCGGCTGCGTGGTCGCGGTGGACCTGGTGGCCGAGACGGGGCAGGCGCGCACGCTGGTCTTCGCGACGGCCGACAGCCGGCACCTCGCGACGTTCAAGAACGAGTTGTGGGCGGTGGACGAGTTCGCGGGCATCCGCTACCGCGACCCGCGTGACGCGGAGGGCGCGCTGGTCGACATCTCGCTGACACCGCAGCTGCTGCCCCTGCGCCGGGCGCTGCTGGCGGAACTGGACCGGCGGGGCACGGGCACGGTCGCCGAGCTGCAGCGGTTCACGCTGCTCGAGACGATCTACCGCACCGAGGACGCGATCGGCGCGCTGACGGCCGCGGTGGCGGCCGGCCAGATCGCCCGGGAGCCTGGAAAGGGGCGGCTGGGCTCCCGCACGGTGCTGTCGGTGAGTTAGCCGCCGCTTCGGTTCGGTGCAAGTTGTCGTGAGTGGTAAGGCGGGTTCTAACCCGCCGTACCACTCACGACGGGGTTGGCGGAGGGCTACTAGTTGGTGGTCTGGACCGGCTGGGCGTCGTGTTCGGCGGGCTTGAGGGTCGGGCGCAGCGCCGTGACCAGCGCTGTGGTGACGACGAGGTGCATCAGCATCAGCCCGAAGACGTTGGCGGCGGTGGCGCCCGCGGTGAACAGCAGCAGGTCCGGGACCCAGGTCAGGACGAGGACCGCGGGGACGACCACGCGCAGCGCCTGCGGTGCGCGGCGGGCGAGCACGAACCAGCCGATCGTGCCCAGGAGGAGGCCGGCCGCCGTGGCGGGCAGGTAGGACGCGGGGGACAGGCCCATGCCGATTCCGCCGTCGTCGAGGGACAGTGCGCCGAGCGCGATGACCGTGTTCACCGCGGCGGCCGCCAGGAGCGCGAAGCCGAGGCGCAGAGCCGTGACCGCGGTGGGTTTGGGGGTGGTCGTCATCGCTCCTCCTTGGGTTGCGTGTTCAACCCAAACGGTAGGTTGGGTTGCGTGTTAAAGTCAAGCTGTGAGTGACGAGGAGTCCGTGCGCTGGCTCGGCGAAGACGAACGGCGGGCGTGGATCAACCTGGTGAAGGTCCTGCTCACGCTGCCGGGCGCGCTGGAAAGCCAGCTGCTGCGCGACGCCGACCTGACCCTGCTCGGCTACATGATCCTGGCCCGGCTGTCGGCGGTGCCGGCGGAAACCCTGCGGATGAGCGAGATCGCCGAGATGGCCAACGGGTCGCTGCCCCGGATCTCGCACGCCGTGGCGCGCCTGGAGGACCGGGGCTGGGTGACGCGGAAGGTCTGCACCGGCCAGGGCCGGCGGTTCACCACCGCGACGCTGACCGACGCCGGCCGCGCGCACCTGGCGGCGTCGGCGCCCGCGCACGTCGCGACCGTGCGCCGCCTGGTCCTCGACCCCCTGGGCGAAGACTTCGTGCAGCTCGGCGACGCGGTTGCGCGGATCGTCGAGAACCTGGGGCTGCCCACGGAGCTCCTCGACCCCCGCACGTAACACGGCGACACCGGCCGTCGATGGACGGGCCGGGGGCCGATGGTGCCGGGCCTCGGCCGGATCGAGCCGCTCTGATCACTCCGATCGCTCTGACGGGGAGGACGGATCGAGATGAGTGGCCTGCTCGACGAGCTGATGAAACGATCGGACGCCAACGCGCGCGCCGAGCTGGTCGCCTACGAACGCGAGCTCCCGGAATACCGGCTGCGGGCCGCGGATCCGCGTTCCCGCGCCGAAATGCTGGACTACGCGGTGTGGTTCCGCCGCCACACGGTCGAACTGGTCCGGGACGGCAGGCGGCTTTCCGACGAAGACCTGTCCTTCATCGGGGACATCGGCCGGAAACGGGCCGAAGAGGGGCTGTCCACCGGCGCGGCGCAACACGTCCTCGCCCTGCACGCCACCTTGATGCTGCGCGAAATCAACGACGTGGCCGAAGGCGACGACCTCGACGAGCTGCTGCGCCTCACGGCCTGGTTCGGCGAACAGGGCGCCCGCGGCAGCGGCCGCTACCTCGACGGGTACCTGGCCGTGCAGCGGCTGCGGCTTTCGGTGGGAAAGCGGTTGCACGACCTCGTCGACCTGCTGCTGGCCGGCGACCTCTCGGCACCCGGCCTCGCGCACGACCTCGGAATCTGCCTGCACGACCACTACTTCGCGGTGGTGCTGCGGTTCCCCGGCCGCCCGCCGGGCCGTGACGACGACCCCGGCGACCTCGTCGAGTCGGTGTTCAAGCTGCACACGGTACCGATCGCCTGGCGGCGGCCGGACGAGCTGCTCGTCCTGCTGCCCGTGTGCGCTTCACAGGAGACGCCGGGCGACGACGCACTGCCGGTGGTGCGCGACATCGCCGAGGCGGTGCAGGGAGCCTGCCGCGTCGGCGTCGCGGCCGGCCCGGCGGGGCGGCTGCCGGAGACCGTGTCGATGGCGCGCCGGATCGCGGAAGTCGCGCCGGTGCAACGGGTTCCGCAGGTGCTGCCCGGGATCGGGGACGTCTTCGTCGAGCTCGGCGTCGTGCGGGTGCCCGAGGTGGACCAGTGGCTGCGCGACGTGGCGCGGCGCCTGGCGAACGGCCCGGACCTGGTGGCGACGCTCGACGCGTACTACCGCAACGACATGAACCGGCTCCGCGCCGCCGTCGGCCTGCACGTCCACCCCCGCACCCTCGACTACCGCCTCCGCCGGGTGCGGGAGGTCACCGGGATCGACCCCGGGTCGGTGAAGGGCATCCGCATCCTCACCGCGGCCGTCGCCCGCCTGCAGGCCGGCGCGTACGCCTGATCGCGGAATCCCGGCTGCCGCCACTGATCTGCGCGGGCACGGCTTCCGGTCACGTCCGCTCGCCGAGCGCATCGGCGAGGGCCGACGCGATGAGGGCGACCGCCCGGTCCTCGTCGTCGCCCAGTTGCCGCAGGAGGGCCTGCGGGAGCGGGCCCGGGAGCTCGGCGAGCGCCTGGGCCACCCGGATCCGCACCGCGGGGCCCGCGGTGAGCTCCCCGGCCAGCGCGTCCAGGATCCGTTCGCCCTGCCCGGGGTCCACGGCCAGCGTGCCCAGCACCTCCGCCGCTTCGACGTCGTTGGTGCCCTCGGCCACCATGGCGACCAGGACCGGGACCGCAGCAGTGGTGCCGCGGCGGCCGGCGGCCAGTGCGGCGTGCCGGCGGACGTCCGGGTCCGGGTCGTCGAGGGCGCCGGCGAGGAGCGCGGTGGCCTCGTCGCCGGGGAGCTCGGCGATCGCCAGTACCGCACGCCGCCGGATGGCGGGGTCGGCCGAGCGCATCCCTTCGGCCACGCCCGCCACGCCGTCGGCGCCCGCGCGGGCCAGTGCCCAGCGCAGGGCGCCGGCGACGTTCGGGTGCGCCTCGGACAGCACCGCGCGGGCCAGCAGCGGCACGTCCTCGATCGGGGTGAGGGCGGCCTGCTGCCGCCGGGACGGGCTGGGCGAATCGAGCCCGTGCAGGAGCTCGACGACGTGCAGGACGCCGTCCCACCCGGACGGCTCCGAGGCGTCGATCGCCCGGAGCCGCTGCAGGAGTTCCTGTTCCCGCCGCAGCCGGTCTTCGGTCCGCCGGATGAGGTCGCCGACCAGCGCGGACGGCGTGAACGCCGGATCCGCCAGCGCCCGGGCGACCTGCCGCAGCGACATCCCCAGCGAGCGCAGCCCTTCGACGTGGAAGATCCGGCGGATGTCCGCCTCGGAGTACTCGCGGTAGCCGCCGACGGTGCGGCCGGTCGGCCGCACCAGCCCGAGGGAGTCGTAGTGCCGCAGCATCCGCGTGCTCACCCCGGACCGGCGGGCCACTTCGCCGATCAGCACGCGGCTTCCCCGGCACGCTCGGGGCCGAGCGCGACGATCCGCTTCGCCTCGTCGACGGCCAGGTCGAACCCGGCGTCCGGGTCGTCCAGGAGCCGTTGCGTGGCACGGGCGTGCGCACGCACGGCCGCGTCCGGGCTCGCCAGCCCCGGCCGCAGCGCCGGCTCGGCCACGTCGCCGAGCGCGACGAGGGCCCGGCTGAGGCTCAGCTGCACGGCCCGGTCGCCCCGGCCGAGCTGGAGCGCCAGTGCCACCGCCAGGTCGTCCCGGGCCTCGGGCGGCGCGAGGACGACCGCGGCCCGCCACGCGCTGCGCGCGACCTCGTCGTCGGGGTCGTGCAGCAGCGACCGGGTGATCGACGGCCACACCGTGCGGTCGCCGATCTTGGACAGCGTGTGCAGCGCCTGGCTGCGGGCCTGCGCGCGCCCGGAGCGGAGCTCCGCGACGAGCCTGGGCACGGTGACGTCCGCCGGCAGGCGGGTCAGCGCCCAGGTGAGCATGTCGCGCACGAAGAAGTCCGGCTCGACCGCGCACCGGGCCACGAGCGCGGCCGCGAACCCGGGGTCGGCCCGGGTGCCGGCCGCCAGTGCGGCCCGGAGCCGGGCCGACGAGTTCGCGGCGCCCAGCGCGTCGAGCAGGTGCGTGTCGGTTGTGCGGTTGATGGTGACCACCTCCTCCCCGCAGTGAAGACCTTGTCACAGTGTCAAGGTCAAGCGCGGGATGGCGGTGGTCACCATCGGGTCATCTCCCGGCCTGGGGCGCGATCATCGAGTTGACGTCGATCGGCGACGGGATGGCGCCGAGCTGCAGCAGCAGGTCCGGCACCCGCTGCAGGCGCCGGGAATCCAGGATCGAGCCGTAGCCCGGCAGGGTGAGCAGCTTGGCGGTGTCCTCGTCGATCTTGGCGAACCGCACCAGCAGCGGCTCGACCTTGGCGCGGTCGATCAGGGCCTCGTGGGTCGCCTTCTGCATGGCGCGCTGGAACGCGGCGAGCGTCTTCGGGTGCTCCCGCACCCACGTCTTCGTCGCGCCGTAGCCGGTCAGCGGGAAGTCCTGGGTGGCGCCGGTGTTGATGTCGACCACCGGGATCGCGCCTGCTGTCTTGGCGGCCTGCGTCACGTACGGTTCCGGCAGGTAGGCGGCGTCGGCGTCACCCTGGTTCAGCGCCGCGGCGATGTTCGGCAGCGGGATCAGCACCCATTTCACCTTGCTGTAATCGACGTTGTGGTCCTGCATCACCGACCGCGTGAGAAGGTCGGAAGCGGTGTTCTTGGCCGTGATGGCGATCTTCCGGCCCGCCAGGTCGAAGATTGTTTTCACCGGCGAATTCGGAACCGTGACGATCGCATTCGACTTCGGGTTGACCGACGTCGCGTCGGCGACCAGTTCCATGTCGGCGGCGCCGCTGCTGCGTGCGGTGAAGAACGGGGGGTAGGTCGAGAACGCGATGTCGGCCTCGCCCGAGATCGCCTTCGCCAGCGAGGCCTGGCCGCTGGCGGCGACGACGGACTCGACGGTGAGGCCCTCCGCCTGGAAGTAGCCGCTGTCCTGGGCCAGCCAGAACGGCCCCAGGTCCGTGGTGGGCAGGATGGAAACCTTCAGCGTGGCCTTTTCCAGGCTGCTGCCGGTCGATGCGGCGCTCGAGGTGTCCGAGCCGAGCGCGCCGCAGCCCGAGACGGCCGTGAGGGCCGCAAGGGCGAGCACAGCGTGGCGAGCGCGACCCCGGCCACTGCTCCTGGCGATTCCAAACACAAGGCATGCTCCTCGAAGGAGATGAGAGTCGGTGTACCGATTAACAGGCGGGTGCGTGATTTACTCCCCGACATCAAGCTGGCCACTGTAGGCACCCCGCCTGCACTTGACAATGCGTGATGTGCACCGGAGGCAGGGTTTCACCAGAATGGCCGCACGGGTACTTGATCGACGATCTTGTGCTTTGTACCCGGGTATCGAGGGATGCTACGAATTGCTGCGGCGGAATGATCGGCGGCCACCGATTCCGGACCGCGGAACGCCCGGGCCGGGGATTCGGGCCGGGTTCCGGTGCGCCGCGCGGCACGCGGCAGCCGCTGGTCCGGACCAGTCCCGGCGCGGGCCGGGGGCGGGCCGGTCTCCGCCGGACACGGGCTGTATCCGACCGGTGGAGTGCGGAAAACGTAGCGGGGGACGGCAAGGTGGGGCGGAAAACAACGGGACGACGGCGAATCCGGAGATCGGGATCCGGCAATATCGAACCGGAGCATCGTCACTGCCCGTATTCGCGCGAAGGTCGCCCACAGGGGCTCGAGAGAGGGGTCGCGTTGTCGTCGAAAACGTCGAACGGGGGCCGCTTCCCGTGCCGGGCGGCCGCGGCTGGGAAGCCGCCCGGGCCGGGAAAGGGCGCGCGATGTCCCGGTGGGCAGGCAGTTCGTCGGCCGGAACGCGGTCGTCCGTCGTTTTGTCCGGGCCGCCGCGGCCGGGCGGTGATCTGTTTCCGGCCGGTGCTGAAATCACGCCGGGATCACGAATCGGCGCATTTATCGAATGGGATGTTTCCTTGCGTGGAAGCCTCGACTAACGGTAGAAGTTCCGCCCTGACCCGGTGCGCCCCTTGTTGGGGAACAGGTTTTACTTCTAAAATCGCCGTGTGCGACCGCTCACGGAGGGTACAGAGCTGCTGGTCGGCCGGGACGGCGAGCTGTCCCGGCTGGTCACCTGGATCCGTGACGTCGCCGACGGCCGGGGCCGGGCCGTGCTGGTGGACGGCGAGCCGGGGATCGGCAAGTCCGCACTGGTCCGCTCCGCCTGCGCGGCCGCCGCCGAGGCGGGCTGCCAGGTGTACTGGGGCGCCGGCGACGAACTCGGGCAGGCGTTGCCGCTGCTGCCGCTCCTGGACGCGCTGGAGATCACGCCGGTCACCCGGGATCCCCGTCGTGACGCCATCTCCGAGCTGCTGGGCGGCGGTGCCGTCGCCGGCAAGGGCGCCGATCTCGCCGCCGCGGCCGCCGAACAGCTGATCGCGCTGGTGGACGAGCTCTGCCAGGACGAGCCTGCCGTGCTGGTCGTCGACGAGCTGCAGTGGGCCGACCGCACGACGGTGGCGGTGTGGAGCCGGCTCGCCCGCTCGGTCCGGCAGCTCCCGCTGCTGCTGGTCGGCGTGCTGCGCCCGGTGCCCCGCCGCGACGACCTGCGGTCGCTGTTCCGGATCGTTGGGGCGGGCGAACGGCTGCGGCTGAGCCGGCTGGCCGAACCCGCGGTGCTCGAGCTGGTGGCCGCGCTGGCCGGGGGCAAACCGGGCGCCGAACTGGCGCGGCTGGCCGACGGCGCCGCCGGGAACCCGTTGTACCTCACCGAACTCGTCGACGCGCTGGCCCGCAGCTCGCGCCTGGAGGTCGACACCGCGGGCGTGGTGGAGCTGACCGGCGCGGCCACGCCGGACTCCCTGCCGGAAGCGATCGCGGACCGGCTGGGCTTCCTGTCCGAATCGACGCTGGGCGTGCTGCGGGCCGCGGCCCTGCTCGGCGTCGGCTTCTCGGTCGCGGACCTGGTGACCGTGACGAACTCCCCGCTCGCCGCCCTGCTGCCCGCCCTCGACGAGGCCCGCGCCGCCGGGGTGCTGGTGGCGGCGGGCGACGACCTCGAGTTCCGGCACCCGCTGATCCGCGGGGCGCTGTACGACGAAATGCCGACGGCGGTCCGGATCGCCTGGCACCAGGACGCCGCGTGGGCGCTGGCCGAGGCGAAGGCCCCGGTCGAGCGGGTCGCGCGGCAGCTGCTGCCCATGGTGTCCACAACGGACAGTCGGGTGCCGGTGCCGGCGTGGGCCGTGCAGTGGCTGCTCGAAGTGGCCATGGCGCTGATCGGGCAGGCGCCCGTCGTCGCCGTCGCGCTCCTGCGCCGGGCGGTGCGGGACACGCCCCTCGACGACGCCGTGACCGGCGCGCTGGCCTGCCGGCTGGCCGACGCCTACTACCAGCTGGACAACATCGCCCAGGCCGAGCGGATCGCCTGCCGCGCACTGGACCGCGTCCGCGACCCCGACGTGCGCGTCGACCTGCACACGACGGTCGTCCAGTGCCGCGGGCGGACCGGCCGGGCCGCCGAGTACCTGGCCGAGCTGAAGCACGCACTGACCCGGCCGGGACTGCAACCGCGGCACCGGGCCAAGCTGCTGGTGCTCATCGCGCGCACCCACCGCTACATCGGGGAGATGGACGCCGCTCGCCGGGTCGCGACCGCGGCGCTGGACGAGCTCGGCCCGACCGAGGACCGCTGGGCGACCGGGTGGGCGCTGCACGTGCTGACGCAGGTCGCGATGTCGCGGGGCGAGTGGGCCGACGCGCTGCCGCTGTTCGACCGCGCGATGGCGATCGTGCGGGGCGACCCCGCGCTGATCGACCTCACGCTGCAGCTGCGCATCAACCAGTCGGTCACCTTCGGCGCGCTCGACCGCTACCCCGACGCGCTCGCCGCCGCCGGCCAGGCGCGGGAACTGGCCGACCGCACCGGCAGCATCGCGCGGCTGGCCCAGGCCCAGAGCGCGCTCGGGCGGCTGCTGCTGGCCGCCGGCCGGTGGGACGACGCGCTCGCCGAGGTGGAGGTCGTCCCGGACGACCGCAAGGAGCCGGACGTGGTGTGCTGCGACCACGGGGTCGCCGCGATCATCCACTTCCACCGCGGCGAGACGGCCGCGGCCCGGCGGCACCTCGACGTCGCGGCGCTGTACTCCCAGCACATCGGCGACGAGGTCGTGGAACCCCTGGTGCGAGCCAGGAGTTTCGCGTTCGAGCACGCCGGTGCCCCGGAACGCGCGCTCGCGGTGCTGACTTCCGTGCCGGCCGGCGAAGTCACCGGGGAGGACCTGCTGGGGGACGCCGCCCGGCTGGCCGCGGCGATCGGCGACGTGCGGGCCGCGGCGAAGATCGAGGCCAGGGTGGGCGCGATCGGCGCCGAGTCCGCCGTTCCGCACCGCCGCGCGCTCGTCCTGTACTGCCGCGGGCTGCTCGAACGGGACGGCACGATGCTGCTGCGGGCCGCCGACGGCTACCGCGACGCGGGCCGTCCGCTGTCGCGGGCCAAGGCGCTGGAAGCCGCCGCGGTCGCCTTCGCCGAGGCCCGGGCCGAGGACCGCGGTTCGGCGCGGGCCGCCTTCACCCACGCCATCGACCTCTACTCGGGGCTGGACGCGCAGTGGGACGTGGCGCGGCTGCGCGCCCTGTTCCGCTCGTTCGGCATCCGCAGCGGCCCGACGGTGAAGCACCGGAAAGCCACGCGCGGCTGGGACAGCCTGACCCCGACCGAGAGCCGGATCGCCGCGCTCGTCGTGGAAGGCCTGTCGAACCCGCAGATCGCGGCCCGCCTCTACCTGTCCCCGCGCACGGTCGGCACGCACGTTTCGCACATCCTCACCAAGCTCGAGGTGCACTCGCGCATCGACATCGCCCGGGAGGCGGCCCGGCACCAGTCCGCCTCCGGCTGAGCCGCGGGATCACACGCCGACCTCGGGTGCGTCCCCTTGGCGGGGCAGGGAAAGCGGGGGCGCGACCAGCGGTGCCGTGGTCCGGCGTGAGACCGCGGCGTGCCCGCTGAGGATCTGGCCGAGCAGGACCGCCAGTACCAGCAGCAACGGGGTCTGCCAGGTGCCGGTGCTGGTGTGCAGCCAGCCGCAGGCCAGCACGCCGAACCCGGCGATGAGGTACCCGAAGCCCTGGACCACGGCGGACAGCGACAGGGAACTGTCCTTGCAGCGCAGCGAAACGGTCGTCAGGACGAAGGCGAGGGCGCCCATGCCGGTACCGGTGGCCGCGGCCCACAGCCACGGCGCGGCCGCGGGTGCGAGGAGCAGGCCGGTCACGCCGATGACGTTGGGCGTGGCCAGCGCGACGACGAGCAGGGTCTGGTTGCGCCAGCGGCGGGTCCAGCCCGGGACCAGCCACATCATGGGCAGCCCCATGGCCATCGACAGCGCGAGGCACGCACCCGCGGTCGTCGGCGGGACACCGGCGTCGCGCAGGATGCCGGGCAGCCAGCCCATGACCAGGAACGTCACCGTCGAGATGAGTCCGAAGTGGATGGTCAGCGCGGTGGCGGGCGGCGCTCCGGTGGCGGCCCGCGGCGACCCGAATTCGCCGGGGGTGCGCTGCCAGACCTGCTGGGCCACCAGTGCCGTGGTCGCCCACACCCCGAGCGCCACCCGCCACGACGACGACATGACAGCCGTGGGCGTGACCAGCGCGCCGGCCGTGCTCCCGAACCCGAGCCCGAAGGTGAAGGCGGCGGAACCCTGCGCCAGCAGCGGCAACATGGTGCCGAGCACGGCGATGGACAGGCACGCGAGCGCGGTCCCGGCCAGCAGTTCGACCGGCCCGCCGAGCACCCGCCCGGCCAGCGACAGGACCAGCCCGACCAGGGCGACGGAGACGGTCCGGTGCGGGCCCACCCGGCTGCACAGCCACGGCGTGGCCCACCCGCCGAGCCCGATCGCCCACAGGGGCAGGGCCACGAGCACCGCGCCGACGAGGTTTCCGGCGACCGAGATGTCGGGCAGTGCGGCACCGAGGCTGGTCACCGCGGGCCGCAGGTTGATGGCGAGAACGAAGATCACCAGTGTGGAGACGGTGCTGGTAGCACGAGACATCGCTCCTCCTCGGTCGTCGAGGCCGGAGCGGGTAACTCCGTAGAGCAATGTTTCTCGGAGAGGCGGTTTCCAGACATCCGTCAGGTGACCGATGTCCGAGGTTTTGTTGTCTTTGCAGGGGTTCGGGGTGTTCCGATGGCCCTGCGGATGGGCGTGCATCGGCACGCGAGGGAGCCGGCGAAGGCCGGGACGGCTACCCGGCGGTGGTGTAAGCGATGTCCGGCCCGGTGCGCTCCCAGAGGACATCGGCGCAGTTCAGGCCCTCGGCGGACAGCTGCCGCTTGACGACCTTGAACGTCGAGGTCCGGGGCAGCTCCTGGACCGTTCGCACGTACCTCGGCACCTGTTTGGGCCCCAGGTCGGGCTGGCCGGCGAGGAACCGGCCGAACCCGGCCGGGTCGAGGGGCGCGCCGCCGGTGACGATGGCGGCCATCACCTGGTCGCCGGTCACCGGGTCCGGCACCGCGTAGACGGCGGCGTCGGTGATCGACGGGTGGCGCAGCAGGATGCGCTCGATCGGCGCCGTGCCGAGGTTCTCGCCGTCGACGCGGAGCCAGTCGCCGAGCCGCCCCGCGAAGTAGCAGTAGCCGTCGGCGTCGGCGTAGGCCAGGTCGCCGGTGTGGAACCGGCCGTCGCGCAGGCGCTCCGCGTCGGCCACCGGGTCGCGGTAGTACCCGGCGAACCAGCCGGCGCCCGCCGTGTTGACCAGCTCGCCGACGGCGTCGCCGGCGTTGGCCAGGCTGCCGTCGGGGGCGAACTCGGCCGGCGGGCACGGCCGGCCGGTCTCCGGGTGCAGGATGGCCACGTCGGGGGTCGGCCGGCCGAGCGAGCCGGGCGGGGTGTCGCCGGTGCGGGCGAACCCCACGCCACCCTCGGTGGACCCGAACGCGTCGACGACCTTGCAGCCGAAGCGTTCCGCGAAGGCGACCAGGTCGGCGCTCGCCCCTTCGTTGCCGTAGACGAGACGCAGGGGGTTGTCCGCGTCGTCCGGGCGGGGCGGCGTCGCGACCACATAGGACAGTGGCTTGCCGACGTAGTTGGCGTAGGTCGCGCCGAACTTCCGCACGTCGGACAGGAAGCCGGACGCGGAGAAGCGGCGGCGCAGGGCGATGCCCGCGCCGGCCGCCAGCCCGACCGCCCAGCCGGCCATGATGGCGTTGGAGTGGAACATCGGCATCGTGACGTAGACGGTGTCGGATGCGGACAGCCCGAACCGCTCGGCGAGCATCGCGCCGGGAAACGCTATCTTGCCGTGCGTGCAGCGCACGGCCTTCGGGTCGCCGCTGGTGCCGGAGGTGAAGATCAGCATGAGCAGGTCGTCCGGCGCCGCCGGGACGGGCTCGGCCGGGTCCGCGGACGGCGGCCACGAACCCAGGTCCCGCACGCCGGCCCCGCCGAGGTCCAGGCCGGCCAGCAGCGGCCGGTACTTGGGCTCGGCGAGCACGACCTGGCAGTCGGCGAGCCGGACGTCCCGCGCCAGTGCCTCGCCGCGCCGGGTGGGGTTGAGCCCGACCAGCACCGCCCCGGCGAACGCGCAGGCGCCGAGGAGCACGGAGAACGCCGGGACGTTGTCGGCCAGGACGCCGACGTGCGGCGGTTCGTCCCGGCGCAACGCCGCCCGGAGGCCGGCTGCCTGCTGAGCCGACGCCCGGACGTGCTCGGCCCACGACCACGTCTCGTCCTCGAACCGCAGGCCCGGCCGGTCGTCCCCGGCGCGGGCCAGCAGCAGGTCGGTCACCGTCGGGACGCCCATCCCCGCACCTCCCGGCACCGGCAGAACTGGAACACGTTCTACTTCTAGCACGGCGCGGGTCCCGCGGTCCACCGCGGCGGTCAGCGGCGGCCGGTGGCCACCACGACGAGGAACTGCCCGCCGCCCGCCTGGACACCGGCGGTGACGGGCACCCCGGGCAGCAGGCGCGAGAACCGGTCCACCAGCCAGTCCGCCGCTTCCCGGGCGTCCTGCTCGGTCGGGCAGCGGGCGACGGTCTCCCGGCCGCCCTTGCGCTCCAGCCGCCCGGCCACCGTGATCAGCGGCGCGGGGTCGGCCACGTGCAGGCGGTCCGGCCAGGGGATGACCACCTTGACCGCGCCCTTGCGGGTGTTGCACCCGCGGTGCGCGAGCCGCTCGGGCACCTTGGCCTTCCGGTCCGCGGTCCGGCTGTCGACGCTGGGGCCCCGCGAGTCGTTCACCGACATCCCGGGGTCGACCGGCTCGTCGCAGACCCAGCACCGCCAGCCGTCGCGCTCGGCGACGTCATCGAGAAGACTCATGCGCGCAACCTAGCCTGCCCGGTCCGGCCGGTCGCCCGCGACCGCGTCGGCGTGGTCGGTGAGGGGGGCCGCGACGCAGTGCCCGGCGGCGATTTCGTCCGCGACGAGCCGAGCCGTCCGGCGGCCGGCGCGCGCAGGAACGCCGGCGGGAAGGAGCGGTCTTCGCTGCCCAGCACGAACCGGGTGGGGACGTCCGGCCACGCGGCCGGTGGCCACGGCTGCTGCATCGCGGCCGGCGACGAATGCGCCCGTTCCCGGCCCAGTGCCTCGTCCGCGAGGGCGCGCGGAACGTCGTGGTGGAAGCCGACGTGCGGGTCCTCGTGGCCGGTCCGGCCCCCGTCGCGGGCCGCCTGGGCTTGCTTCCCCATGCGGCGGGGGATTCGCCGGGTGCCGGGATCATGCCGGCCACCAGCAGCGGCAGCCCGACGGCGAGCCGGTCGGCGGCCGGCGGCGCGGTGAAGCCGCCGAACGAGTGGCCGACGACGACCGGGTCCAGCCGGTCGCCCGCGGCTGCGGCCACCACGCACGTACTCATGGGCAATGCCTTTCGGCGGAGGAATCAACGGGTCCGGCGGCGCACGGCCGGCCCGAGCGCCCGCCGGACGGCGAACAGGGCGATCCCGCCTGCCGCGCACCCGGCGCCGAGGACGGTCGGGCCGGTGAGGCCGAGCAGGGCCGTCCCGGCGAGCGGGCCGAGCACCGCGCCGACGCTCCAGGCTGCCGAAGCGAGGCCCAGGTACCCGCCGCGCAGCTCGGCCGGGGCCAGCGCGGCGAAAGTGTCGCCGAAGCGGACCGCGATCCCGACCTGGCCGAGGGTCCAGACCAGCACCGAGACCGCGAACCCGGCGAGGCCGTGGCTCACCGCGCCGAGCCCGGCGCCCAGCCCCACCAGGAGCATGGAGCCGGCCGACACCGTGCTGCCGTCGCGGCCGGCGAGCAGCCGGACCGCCCACGGCTGCAGGACCACGACGGCGATCCCGTTCAACGCGAGCACCGCCCCGTAGGCCGCGGGACCGAGGCCGGCGGCCGCCATCAGCAGCGGCAACGTCGTGAACGTCTGCAGGAACACCGTGAAGTGGCCGACGTGGACCGCCAGCATCGCGAGCAGCAGCCGGTCGCGCAGCACCACGGGCAGCAGCGCCCGCCGCGTCCGCGCCGCCCCCGCCGGGCGGGTTTCCGGCACCCGGCGCCAGACGATCAGGGCCGCGGTCAGCGAAGCCGCCACGTTGACCCAGAACAGCAGCCCGTACCCGTACCGGGCCAGGACCCCGGCCGTCACCGCCGCGACCGAGAAGCCGAGGTTAGCCGCCCAGTAGAGCAGCCCGAACGCACGGATCCGTTGTGCCGGAGGGAGGTCGGCCACCGCGGCGGACCCGGCCGGGCGGAACAGTTCGAGCGTCAGCCCGGCCCCCGCGGCGGCGACCCAGATGCCGGGCAGCGAATCCGCCGAGCCGAGTGCCGTGAGCGCCGCGGCGCCGCCCACGAACCCGGCGAGCATCGTGTTCCGCCGGCCGATCCGGTCGCCCAGCCAGCCGCCGAGCAGCTGGGAGCCGATGTCTCCGGCGCCGACCGCCGCGACCACCGAGCCCGCGGTCGCGGGCGAAAGGTGTTGTGCCTGCGTCAGGTACAGCACCAGGAACGACCGCACCACACCACCGGCGCGGCCGACGAAGTGCGTGGCCGCCAACGCCCAGACCAGCCGGGGCAGCCCCGGGGCGATCGTGTTCGAAGTCGTCATGGCCATGACGCTAGGTGGGTTGATCCATCATGAAAAGCGATGATTTACGATCAAATCGATCGTTTTCGCTTATACTTCGGTGTTATGGCCGACTTCGAACTGCGCCACCTGAGGACGATGGCCGCCGTCGCCGAAGAAGGCACCTTCGGGCAGGCGGCCGTGCGGCTGGGCTACACCCAGTCGTCGGTGAGCCAGCAGATCGCCGCGCTGGAGAAAGCCGTCGGCGGCCCGCTGTTCGACCGGCCCGGCGGCCCGAAACCGGTCCGGATCACGCCGCTCGGCGAGGTGGTCTTGGCGCACGGGCGCGAACTGCTGGCGAAGGCCGCGGCGCTGACCGACGCCGTCGGCCGGTTCCGGGCGGGCCACGGCCGCATCGACATCGGCACCTTCCAGAGCGTGTCGAACCTGATCCTGCCCGCCGTCATCCGCCGGCTGCTCGACGAACACCCCGGCTGCGACATCAGGCTGTCCGACGTGCCGCCGGAGGACGCGCGGATCGGCGAGCTCGACCTGCTGTTCCACGACGGCCCGGTCGGCGGCGACGTCGAGCGCGTCGAGCTGTTCGACGAGCCCTACCTCCTGGTGACCGGCGCCGGCGCGGTCGGCGGCGGCCCGGTCCGGGTGAAGCGCCTCGACGGCGTGCCGATGGTCGCCTGGCCGCCCACCCACCACCAGCGGTGGCTGGAGCGGACGCTCGCCCGCGCCGGCGCGCAGCCGCGGATCGTGTTCCGCACCACGGGCCACGAAACGATCCTGTCGATGGTGCGGGCGGGCATCGGCTGGGCGGTGCTGCCGTGGCTCGCCCTGCACGCGCACGACGCCTGGTCCGACGAGCAACTCGCAATTCATGCGCTGAAGCCGTCGCCCAGCCGCTCGCTGGCCCTGTACCGGCCGGCCGGGCGCACCGAATCCCCGCTCGCGGTCCGGACCCGGGAGATCGCGGTCGGCGTCGCGCGCGATCTCGCCCGGCGGATGTGATCGATTGCCTCGGCGGGAAAAGGATTTCGGGCATTCCCCGAAACAAAGATCGCGTCGATGGGCTGTCGACGAATTGTCGACGGCGTCTGTCAGGGTGGTGTTACGATCGTCGGTCTGCTGGGGTGCGGCGAACTGCGAGAAACCGTTTTGGGCGGTTCGTGCGTTTTTCCGCCCGGTGCACCGGTGGCGATCTTCGGGGGCAGAGCCGGGTGATCCGGCCTGGGGAGGGGGATCGATGCTGGGGAAGGCGAACGTACCCACGGCGGAGACCGCTTGGGCGCTCGAGCGAGCCGGCTGCCCCGACCTCGCCGCGCGCCTGCACGCCGCGGTCGACGACGTGCTGGGGCGCTACGACCAGGACCCCGGCGCCGGTGCCGAACGCGCCGACCGGGAAATCCTCCGCCGCCTGCACGAGGTGGAGGAGTCGTGGCTACGGAAATCGCCGCAGACCGGGCAGCTGCTGCAGATCGAACGGCCGCCCGCCGCGGATCTTCCGGGTGTCGAGGTGCGGATATTGCCGGGCCTGGCGACCTGGCTGGCCGTGGTCGACTCGATTGCCGTGGTGTTTCCCCTGCGACAGGACCGGACGGTCCTGCGCGCCCCCGCCGTGCTCGCGGTGGCCACCTGGGCGTTCCAGCAGGCCCGGCCGGCGCCACCGGCGGGCGCGGTGCCGCCGCAGCTGTCCCAGCTGGAGGTCCGGATCCTGCGGTGCCTGTCGGCGGGCCTCAAGGACGAACAGGCGGCCCGCCGCCTGGAGATCTCGGTCCGCACGTACCGCCGCCGGGTGACGGCCCTGTGCGACCGCCTGCACGCGTCGAGCCGGTTCGAGGCCGGCGTGGCGGCGGCCAAACGCGGACTGGTGTGAGAACACCGCGGCCGGCGATTCCCCCAGCCACGGTGTCCCTCAGAGGCGGCGAAGGCTACGGCTGGCGATGCCGCACACCGCCACCGCGCCGAAGCCGAGGCCCGTCAGGTGGAACATCGCGGCCGGCGACCACCGGCCCAGGACCAGCCCGGCCGCCGCCACCGACACCGGGAACATCGCGAACGTCACCAGGCTGATCAAACCCTGGGCGCGGGCCAGCAGCCGCGGTGGTGGCATGCGCTGGGTGGCCGTCATCACCAGCACCGCCAGCACCCCGTCGAGCGCGCCGACCACAGCCATCGTCGCCGCCATCGGCAGGAGGCCGCCGACGTGGGGGAGGGCGGCGAGGAGGCCGCCGTTGACCGCCAGGGTCGCGATCACCAACGGGCCCTGGCGGCGGCCGCGGGTCAGGGCACCGGCGGACGCGCCGCCGCCCAGCATGCCGATCCCCAGTGCCGCCATCAGCCAGCCGTAGCCCGCCGGGCCCAGTTCGGGGCGCGTGCGGGTGAGGACCGGCAGGGCCACCTCCAGCGTCCCGCCGACCGACGCACCGAGGACCGCCGTCATGAGCAGGACCGTGCGGTACAACGGCGACGACCGGACGAACCCGAGCAGGGACCCCGATCCGGCGGTCCCTGGGCGGTCCGGCGGGGCCGGAGCCCGGTGGATGGCCAGCAGTGCGAGCGCGGAGACGGCGAAGGAAAAAGCGTCGGCCCCGATCGCGGGCCACGGTGCCACCAGCGCGACCAGCGCGCCGCCGATCGGCGGGCCGATCACGTTGGCGAACAGGTTGGCCGCGATGCCGATGGAGTTCGCCGCCGTCAGCTCGGCGTCCGGCACGAGCGCCGGGGTGATCGAGCGGTACGCGGGGATGTGGGCGCCTTCGCAGGCCCCCAGGACGATCCCGGTGACGACCAGGTGCCCGAGCGCGGGCGCCCCGCGGACGGCGGCGACGGTCAGCGTGGTCAGCGCCGCGCACCGGGCTAGGTCGGCGCACAGCATCACCAGCCGGGCGCCGAACCGGTCGGCCAGCGCGCCGCCGGGCAGCGCCGTGACGATCCGGGCCACGCCGAACCCGGTGAGGGTCAGGCTCAGGCCCGAGGTCGCGTAGCCGGCGCCGAGGATCACGAACGGCAGGGCGACCAGGTACACCATGTCGCCGAGCGTCGACAGCGACTGCCCCGCCACCAGGATCCGGAAGTCGCGGCGGCGGAACGGGGCGAACGGCGACGGGCGGGGCTCGACGTCCTTCGCCGGGCTGGTTTCGTGGTCGGCACTCATCGGCGGTCTCCTCGGACGGCACCGGAAAGGGGGTGGCGGCGGCGCGCGCCGCCGCCACCGGAACTCAGCCCACGTCGTCCGGGACGGCGAACCGGAGCTGCTCGCGGCAGAACCGTTGCCACTCCGGGCTTTCGTCGCGGTACGCCGGCTCGTCGGCGAACGCGTCGGCCGTGACGCTCAGGTCGTCCCACAGGAACAGCGGCCCCGCCACGGCGTGCGTGGCGACCCAGTCCGACGCCGGCTCGAACGCCCGTACCGCTTCGGGCGGGTAGGCCCGGCTGTAGCGCAGCACCCTCACTCTCCCGGGGACTGGGCGGCGGCCATCGCCGTGCGCAGGCTCAGCGGCCGCATGTCGGTCCACACCCGTTCGATGTGGTCCAGGCAGTCGCGTTTCGGGCCGCGGACGCCGACCTCCGTCCAGCCGCTGGGCAGCTCGCGGCCGGCCGGCCAGATCGAATACTGCTCCTCGTGGTTGATCACGACCGCGTATTCGCGGCTGTCCTCGTCTTCAGGCATCGGTGACCGCCTCCTTCTGTTCGATGGGGTTGCGCCGCCCGTCCCGGGCCGCGCGGACCAGCTGCCGGGCCGCCGCGGCCACCCAGACCCCGGCGGCGCACAGCAGGACCGCGTACGCCAGCGTCAGGACGTAGCCCAGCCACGCCGCGTCGTCGCCGACGCCGGCCAGCCCGATGGTGACGCGGGAGATCCGCGTGGTGTCCGTCGTCGTCCACCGCCACACCAGCTCGCCGCCCCAGCTCAGCAGCGGCACGGCCAGGGTGACCACCGCCAGCGCGCGGCCGCGCAGCAGCAGGGCGGCCGCGACGCCGGTCAGCACGGTCACCCACCACCAGCCGAGCTGGTTGCCACCCCAGTCGAGGACGACGCCGGCGGCGGCGACGGCCAGGACGCGGACCCAGGTTCGGCTGCGCGTCGCGGTGCCGGGTGCGGTTGCCGTGGTGCTCCGGCCGGGCGCCTGCCCGGTCAGGGATTGAGTGTCCATGTCCGCCCCTTCGTCGCGGCCAGGGCGGGTTCGCCCTCGAGGATCGGTCGGTTGCGTCCGGCGAACCAGTCGGCGAGCCGGTCGGAATACCAGGGGGACGCCGGGTTTTCGCTCTGGCCGCCGGGGTAGATCCCGACGGACTGCCCGGTGCCCCAGTCGACGACCATGCGCCAGCTGGCGCCGCCGACGGCCACGCCGGTGAGCGGCTTGCCGTGCCGCACCGGTGCGGCGCTGACCACGGAGTTGATCGTGCGGCCGCTGCCGCCGGAGGCGTACGGCCCCAGGTCCAGCACCGGCGACTGCAGCAGCGAAGCGATCATCACCTTGTGGCCGTCGCCGAGCTTCCAGGTGCGCACGTCGGTCCCGCGCTTGCTCTTCAGGTCGGCGACCGCGGCCGTGAACGCCTGCCGGATCACCTCCGGAGCGGTGTGGGTGTTCGAACCCGGCGGGGCGAACAGCGGGTTGGCGGTGTCGTCGATGCTCAGGTTGATCAGCAGCCCGTTGAGCCCGTCGACGGCGTACGTGCTGTCGTTGGTGCGCGGGGTGAACACGTCCCGCGGCGGCGCCGGGATTTTGTACTGCTGCCAGACCGGGTGCCACACCGCGTACCCGTAGAGCACCATGAACCGGCCCCAGACGGTGGCCGCGGTGGAGTCGGCGGTCAGCTGGTAGTCCCAGTTCTTCAGCGCGTCCAGCGCCTGGGCCTGCACCGGGTCCCACGACCCGGCCTGCAGGTCCTTCAGCACGGTCGGCAGCAGCGCGCGGGCCACGTCGTCCACCATGGACATCTGCAGGTCCTGCATCTGCTGCGAGGTCACCCCGGTGGCGCCGGTGAGCGCCTTGGTGATCTCGGTGGACCGCCAGCCCTGGTCGAAGAAGTCGTAGCCGCGGCCGTAGTAGTACGGGTAGTCGGTGCCGACTTCGCGCTGGTTCGCGGTCTGCGCGAACCCGGACGGCGGGTTGTACGTGCTCGGCAGCGCTTCGAACGGGATGCTCCCGGTGACGTCGCACTCCCCGGTCCCGGCCATCGGCAGGAACGGCAGGCAGCGGTCGGGGACCTGCGCCTGCAGCCCGGCGTTGACGATGCCGATGTTGCCGGCGTCGTCGGCGTAGGCGAAGTTCTGCGCCGGGGTGTTCCAGCCGCGCAGCGCCTGGTGGAACTGGTCGAAGCCGGTGGCCTTCTCCAGCGCCAGCATGCTGTCGAAGTTGTCGCTCGGCAGCGTCCCGGTGAACCACACGGCGGCGGTGACGCCCTGGACCGTCATCACCGGGCCGTGCACGGTCATCCGGGTCGTGTAGTCGACCGTCGAGCCGTCGTGCTGCTTGATCTTGCTCACGATCTTCGTCATCGGCCGCCACTGGCCGTTCCAGAAGTACTGGTCGGGGTGGGCCGCGTCGGTCTTCTCCAGGTAGTAGAACGTGCCCGGCCGCTGGGAGTTGGTCAGGCCCCAGCTGATGTGCTGGTTCTTGCCGCCCAGTACCGCCGGGATCCCCGGCACGGTCACGCCGGCCAGCTGGTAACCCGGCGAGCGCAGCTCCACCTGGTACCAGATCGACGGGACGGTCAGGTTCAGGTGCGGGTCGGAGGCCATGATCGGCTTGCCGGACGCGGTGTGCTTGCCCGAGACCACCCACGCGTTGCTGTTGCCGATGGTGTGGACGGCGTTCGCGGGCAGCTGGGCGATGCGGTCCTGGAACTGCGCCGACGCCTCGATCGCCTGCGGCGAGGTGCCGACTGCGAACCCGTCCGGCGGCCCCGCGCTTCCGGACGGCGCCGGCAGCGTGCCGCCACCGCCGGTCGTGCCCGCGGGCGGCGCCGGGGCCCCGTCGTTGCGCGCCGGGATCGGCGTCAGCGGCAGTTTCCGGTACGGGCCCGGGTCGTACGGGTACTGCGGGTTCTGCCCGACGGCGTGGTAGAGCTGCTCGAACTTCTGCTCGCCGAAGGCGCCGGCGATGTAGCTGAACGCGGTCGGCAGCGGGTCGAAGGACAGCGTCTGGGTCTCCAGCCGTTGCACGGCCAGGGAATCGACCGGCGTCCACGGCTCGACCGGGAAGTCCATCAGCTTGTAGTAGAGCGGCAGGGCGTTGTCCTGCTTCAGCTGCGCGATGGCGGCGTTGACGCCTTCGGCGTATTCGCTGAGCACCGCGCGTGCCGGGGAACCGGCGGTCATCGCGTTCCAGTCGCGCTGGGCCGCGCGCAGCAGGCCGAGGTCGAGTTCGTACTTGTCGGAGTTCAGCGCGGCCGGGTCGCCCGTGGTCTCGGCCAGCCGGCCCTCGGCCTGGCGCCGGGCCAGGTCCATTTCGAACAGGCGGAAGCGGGCGTGCGTGTAGCCCAGCGCCCGGTACATGTCCGCGTCGGTGCCGGCGGCGATGTGCGCGGTGCCGTCCGCTTCGAACGCCACGGTGGCGCTGCCGGACAGGCCGGGCAGGGACAGGGTCTGGTCGTGCGGCGGGTTCCCCTGGCCGGCGGTGACCCACACCCCGGTACCGGGGTTGACGGCCGCGCCGAGGGGCGGGAGGGTGCCGGCGCCCGCGACCGACACCTGCAGGACCACGACGGCCAGCGCGAGCGCGCCGGCCAGCGAGGCCGAATGCAGGCCGAGCCGGCCCCGCGGCGTCAGGTTCCTTCTCGATGGACTCAACGTGCTGCCTCCTTCAGGTGCGCACTGGTCGCGTGCGCGGCCAGGGTGGTCCGGACGGTGCGGAGCACGTTGTGCTCCTGGTCGAACAAGGCGAAGTGGCCGCCGGGCAGGGTGATGCGGGTGAACCGGCCCGTGGTGTGCCGTCCCCAGGCGATCAGGGTGCCCGGCGGTGCCGCGGGGTCGTGCAGCCCGCCGAGCGCGGTGATCGGGGCGATCAGGGTCGCGGCGGGGTCCGGGGTGTGCGCTTCGGCGGCCTCGTAGTCGGCGCGCAGGGCCGGGGTGACGAGGTCGACGAGGTCGGGGTGGGCCAGGACGTCGGGGTCCAGGCCGCCGAGGCGGCGGACGTGGGCGACGAAGGCGGCGTCGCCGAGGCCGGCGACCGGCGGCTCGCTGCTGCGCGCACAGGCCGCTCCGGAGACGAACACGTGCCGCGGCCGGGCGCCGCCGGCTTCCAGGCGGCGGGCGAGCTCGAAGGCGAGCAGACCGCCGAAACTGTGGCCCAGCACCGCGAACGGCCGGTCGAGGTGGGGTGCGAGGGCGTCGGCGAGCGCGTCGACGAGGTCCGGGACGCGGCGCAGCGGTGGCTCGGCGACGCGGCGCTCGTGGCCGGGCAGGCAGACGCCGACCAGGTCGACACCGGGCAGCCGGCCCGCCCAGCGCAGGTAGCGGGCCGGCCCGGAACCGGCGTGGGGCAGGCAGAACAGGCGGACGGCGCCGTCTGCGGGGTCCGCGGCGCGGCGCAGCCAGGGGCCGGTGGTCATCACTGCACCCCGCTCTCGCTCAGCTCGGGCACCATGCCCTGCCGGACCAGGAAGGCGACCGTCTTGGCGACGTAGTCGACGTCCATGTCCGGGAACCCGGCGTCGCCGCCGAGGCCGGACAGCGTGTTGCCGATCTCGACGACGTCCGGGTCGCCGGTCATCGGGCCGTCGATGGACAGCAGGGCCGCCAGCCCGTCCAGGCGGCCGGCGGTGCGGCGGGCCAGCTGCACCCGCCACTGCGCGTACGGCACGGTGTCGAACCGGTACCCGGTCCGGGTGAGGTGTTCGTGGATCGACTCCATGGGCGCCACCTGCGGGTTGTAGAACTGGTGCACCGGGTTCGGCCGGGGCGCGAGCCGGGACAGCCGGACGATCGCCGCGGACACCAGGTCGACCGGCAGGACGTGCAGCGGGATCGGGGTGTCCTCGGGCATCAGGCCGGCGATCAGGCTGCCGGCCAGGCACAGCGCCAGCTGGTCGCGCACGCCGACGGCGCCGGTGCCGGTGGCGCCGGTGATCAGCCAGGGCCGGTACACCCCGACCGGCAGGCCGCGCCGCCCGGCTTCCAGGACGAGGTGCTCGCCGGTCTTCTTGCTGAGCACGTACCCGTCGGAGGTCCCGGCTTCCAGCGGCCCGGGCCGCTCGGGCAGGACGTCGCCGACGCGCATGTCGATGGTCGAGACGTAGTGCACCGGCGTCGGCCGCCCGGTGCAGGCCAGCCGCAGGATTTCCGTGGTGCCCACGACGTTCGGGGCGCGCAGCACCCGGTAGGGGAGGATGAAGTTCATGTGCGCGGCGCAGTGGTAGATGACGTCGAGGCGGTCGCCGAGCTCGGCGAACCCGGCCTCGTCCAGCCCGAAGCGGGGCAGGGTGAGGTCGCCGGGCAGGACGGTCAGCTTCGCGGGGTCGACGTCGTCCTGGTCGTAACCGGCGAGGTTCGCGGCCAGGCGCTCGGCGGGCTCTTCGCCGCGGACCAGGCAGACGACTTCGGTGGCGCCGTGGCGCAGGAGCTCGGCGATCATGTGGCCGCCGAGGAAGCCGGTGCCGCCGGTGAGCAGGACGCAGCCGAGGCCGCCGTCCGGCGGCGCCGGCCGCGGCGCCCCGGTGGGGGCGACGCCGGCGGGCAGCTGTTCGTCGCGCCGGGCGGTGGCCATGGCGCTGTCCGGGGCGCCCGGGCCTTCCGGGTCTTCGAGGGCGGCGGCGAGCGCGGCGACGGTGGAGTTCGTGAACAGCGTCTTCAGCGGCACCGGCATCCCGACGGCCTCGGGCAGGGCGACGATCAGGCGCGCCGCGGTGAGCGAAGTGCCGCCGGCGTCGAAGAAGTCGTCGTGGATGCCGATGTCGCGGCGGTCCAGCGCGGTGCCGAAGCAGTCGAGGATCGCCCGCTCCAGGTGGGTGCGCGGGCGCGCGGCGCCTTCGTAACCGCTGGTGCGCTGCGCGGTGGCGGCGAGCAGCGCTTCGGGCGTGTCCGGCAGTTCGGGGAGGCCGAGGCACCGGTCGGGGAGCAGCCCGGCGGGGAGCTCGGCCGCCAGGTAAGTGTCCACTTCGGACACCACCGCGGGCGCGTGCACGGCGACGGTCTCGCCGGCCGCGGTGATGACGGCGGCCGCGGCGGTGACGTCCGGGTGGGCGCGCAGGACCGCTTCGAGCTCCGAGGTGTCCGGCGGGCCGAGGAGTTCGACGCGGCCGCCGGCCAGGCGTGCGGTGCGCCCGGTCCGGAGGCGGCGTGCACCGCCGGGCGCGGGAACCAGGAGTTCGGCGGTGCGGGCGGCGCCGCCGAGGTGGTGCAGCGGTTCGGCGGAACCGGCGAGCCAGAGTTCGCCGCGGGCGCCGGGGAGGGCCGGACGGCCGGTGAAGTCCGTCAGGCCGAGGACCGGGGTGGTGCCGGTGAGGGCGCGCCGGGGGAACACCAGGTTCCGGCTCAGCTGAGCCGGAACGAGGTCTTCCCCGCCCGGCCGGGCTTCGGTGAGCACACGGGGTTCGGGCGGACGGCCGTCGTCCGGCGGGGCGATCACCCGGACCGGCAGGTCCGCCAGGTCGTCGCGGTCGGTGACGAGCACCGTCGCCGGTCCGAGGTGGCGAGCCACGTACGCGGGCGGTGCGGTGGAATCCAGCTCGAGGAACAGCGCACCCCGCGCGCACGCCGCCCGGCGGGCCGCGGCGCGGCGAGCGTCGTCGCGGACGCAGATCGCGACCGGCCCGACCCGCTCGCCCGTCACCTCGACGACCGGCTCGACCGAGGCCAGCCCGAGCACCTCGGCGGCGAGCCGGCGGCCTTCGCCGGCCGCCGGCTCGGCGGCCTCGGGCAGCCCGGCCCCGATCGGCAGCTCGGAGAGCCGGACACCGAGGTCGCCGCCCATCGCGGTCAGCACCGCGACGACGTCCTCGAGGATCCCTTCGGCAGTCGCCGTTTCGAACAGCGCCGTGGCGTAGACCAGGTTCAGCCGGAACCCCTCGGGCGCCAGCTGGGCGTCCAGCGTCAGGTCGTAACTGGCCACGCCGCCGGACACCGGCGCCGGGACGAGGGTGGCGCCCTCGACGTCGACCTCGCCCGAAAGCCCGTCCTGCACGGCCAGCAGCACCTGCGCCAAGGGCGCGCGGCCCAGGTCGCGCGGCGGGTCGAGTTCGGTCACCAGGTGCTCGAACGGCAGGTCCTGGTGCGCGTACCCGGCCAGGCAGGTGCGGCGCACGCGCGCCAGCAGGTCACGCACGGCCGGGTCGCCCGCCGCGTCGGCGGGCAGCGCCAGCAGGTTGATGAAACAGCCGAGCAGCTCGGCGGTCTCCGGGCGGGTGCGGCCGGAAACGGGTGTCCCGACCAGGAACGCCGGCTGCCCGGACCGGCGGGCCAGCACGGCCTGGTAGGCGGCCAGCAGCAGCATGAACGGCGTCGCGCCCTCCGCCCGCGCCGCGGCCACCAGGGTCTCGGCCAGCGCCGGCCCGAGCTCCCGGGACACCATCGCGCCGCCGAAGTCCTGCTCCGCCGGCCGCGGGTGGTCGGTCGGCAGGTCGAGCACCCGCGGGACGCCGGCGAGTTCCTGCTTCCAGTACGCGAGCTGCTCGTCCAGGCCGCTCTCGGCCAGGGTTTCCCGTTGCCACACGGCGAAATCGGCGTACTGGATCGGCAGCTCGGGCAGGTCCGGCGCCGACCCGCGCACCTGCGCGCGGTACAGCTCGGCCAGGTCCCGGACCAGCAGGTCGGCCGACCAGCCGTCGCAGGCCGTGTGGTGCAGCACGAGCAGCAGCAGCCCCTCGCCGTCGGCGATCCGCACCAGCGCGGTCCGCAGCAGCGGCCCTTCCCGCAGGTCGAACGACGACCGCGCCTGCCGGTCCGCGACGGCGCCTGCCGCGGCGCGCGCCTGCTCGACCGGCAGGCCGCTCAGGTCGACCAGCCGCAGCACCGGCGGTTGCTCCGGCGCGACGAGCTGCACCGGCGCGGTCCCGTCGTGGTCGAAGCGGGTCCGCAGCACCTCGTGCCGCTCGGTCAGCGCGGTCAGCGCGCGGTCCAGCGCGGCGGCGTCGAGCCGGCCGCGGACCTGCAGCGCGGCGGTGATGGTGAACGCGGCGCTGCCGGGGTCGAGCTGGTCCAGGAACCAGATCCGCTCCTGGGCGAAGGACAGCGGGAACACGTCCTCGGCGGTGGCGTCGGGCACGGCCGGGTCCTGCAGTGTCGTCATGACGGCTTTCCCCCGGAGTGAGCGGGACGGGCCCGGCGCTGCTGCCGGGTGATGGTGGTGGTCCGGCCGGCGGCGCGCAGCAGCCGCGCGATCCCGGCGACCGTCGGTTCGACGAAGACGTCCCGCAGCCGCAGTTCGCAGCCGAACCGTTCCCGCAGCCGGGCGGCGATGCGCGCGGCCTGCAGCGAGTTGCCGCCGAGGACGAAGAAGTCGTCGTCCACGCCGACCGCGTCGATGCCGAGCAGTTCGGCCCACACCTCGGCGACAGCCGCCTCGAAGGGGTCGCGCGGGGCCGCGGACGGCCCGGTCCGCCGCCGCGGTGCGGGGTCGGGCAGCGCCGCCCGGTCGACCTTCGCGTTGTCGCCGAGCGGCATCGCGGGCACCACCACGACGTCGGCGGGCACCATGTAGTCCGGCAGGCGGCCGCGCAACCGGCGGCGCAGGTCCGCGGGATCGAGGTCCGCCCCCGGCGCGGGGACGGCGTAGCCGATCAGCCGGGCGTCGGCGCCGCGGCCGCGCAGCACGGCGGCGGCCTGGCGCACGTCCGGCTCGGCGGCCAGCACGGCTTCGATTTCGCCGAGCTCGACCCGGAAGCCGCGGATCTTGATCTGGTCGTCGGCCCGGCCCCGGAACTCCAGCAGGCCGTCGGGACCGTGCCGGACGACGTCGCCGGTGCGGTAGAGCCGGGCGCCGGCCCGGCCCGGGAACGGGTCCGGCACGAACGCCGCGGCGGTCTCCGCGGGCCGGCCGAGGTAGCCGCGGCCGAGGGAGCAGCCGCCGACGTGCAGCTCGCCCCAGACCCCGGGCGGGACGGGCCGGCCGTGCCGATCCAGGACGTAGAGCTCCACCAGCGGCATCGGCCCGCCGAGCGGCACCCGGCTGCGGGACTGGGCCCGCTTGCAGGTCCAGCCGGTGACGGCGATCGCGGTCTCGGTGGGGCCGTACATGTGCAGCAGGTCTGCGGAACCGTGGGCGAAGAACGCCTCCTGGGTCGCGACCGGCAGCGTCTCGGCGCCGCACATGACGTACCGCAACGAGTCCGGGAAACCCGTGCCTGCCGCGTCGAGCACCTCGACCGCAAGTTCGAGCATCGACGGCACGAAGTGGGTGATGGTGATCCCGGCGGCCTCGATCAGCTCGACCAGGTAGTCGGGGTCGCGCTGGCTGCCGGGCTTGGCCAGGACCAGCTCGGCGCCGGCCAGCAGCGGCCAGAACACCTCCTTGACGGCGACGTCGAAGGTGGTGGTGGTCTTGTGCAGCATCCGGTCCGCGGCGCCCAGCGGCCAGTCCTGCTGCATCCACAGCAGGTTGTTGGCGATCGCACGGTGTTCGATCTGCACGCCCTTGGGCTTGCCGGTGGACCCGGAGGTGTAGACCACGTAGGCGAGGTGTCCCGGACCCACGGCCACGGACGGCGGCGACGCGTCCTCGGCCCGCCAGCCGTCCCGGTCGACGTGGACCCGGCCGGGCGACGGCGGCAGCACGTCGTCGCCGTCGGCGTCGGTGACGACGAGCCGGGCGCCGGCGTCACCGAGGATGTCCGCCAGCCGCGCGGCGGGCTGGGCCGGGTCGAGCGGCAGGAACCCGGCGCCGGCCTTGAGGATCGCGTACTGCGCAACGACGGCCTCCAGGCTGCGCGGCAGGGCGACGCCGACGACGTCGTCGGGCCGCACGCCCCGGCGGAGGAGGTGCCGGGCGAGCCGGTTGGCGCTGTCCTCGAGCTCGGCGTAGGTGAGCTTCGGGCGGGGCTGCCCGGGTTCGGTGGCCAGGGAAACCGCCACCGCGTCCGGGGTCGCGGCGGCCTGGGCCTCCACGAGGGCGTGCAGGCACACCTGCGGGTCGTAGCGGGCCGGTACGCGGTTGAAGTCGCGCAGCCAGGTCTGTTCCTCGGCCGGGCTCAGTGCGCCGACGGCCGACAGCGGCCGGTCGGGACCGGCGGTGAACTCCCGCAGGGTCCGCAGGTAGTGCTCCACGAACCGGGCCATCAGCGGTTCCTGGTAGACGTCGGTGTCGAACTCGCACCCGCCGCCGATGCCCTCGGGGGTGTCGAGCAGGTTCAGGACGACGTCGAACTTGGCGGTGTGGTTCGGCACCGGCACCGGTTCGACGGCCAGGCCGGGCAGCCGCGGCAGCGCGCCGGGGGCGTTGTTCAGCGCGATCATCACCTGGAACAGCGGGCTGCGGGCCGGGTCGCGCTGCGGGGCCATCGCGTCCACCAGGGTTTCGAACGCGACATCGGGGGCGGCGTAGGCGTCCAGGCAGGCGCGGCGGACTCGGCCCAGCAGCTCGCGCACGGTCGGATCGCCGCCGGTGCGGGCGCGCACCACGAGGGTCTCGGCGAACAGGCCGACGACGTCGGCGGTGCCCGGGGTGCTGCGCTGGGCGGCCGGGGTGCCGATCAGCAGGTCCTCCTGCCCGCTGAACCGGGTCAGCGTGGCGGCGAACGCGGCCAGCAGCACCATGAACTCGGTGACGCCGGCGTCCCGCGCAAGCGCGCGGACGCTTTCGGTGAGACCGGTGCCCGCGGTCAGCGGCAGGGTGCGGCCGTGGTGACGGCGCTCGGGCGGCCGCGGCCGGTCGGCGGGCAGTTCGAGGGTGTGCGGGGCACCGGCGAGGTCCTCGCAGCGCCGGGTGAGCTGCCCGGCGGCACGGGCGGCGCGGCTGCGTTGCCAGGCCGCGTAGTCGCTGTGCCGCACCGCCGGTTCCGGCAGGTCGGTACCGGCGTAGGCGGCGGCGAGGTCGCGGGCGAGAACCGAAACCGACCAGCCGTCGGCGACGATGTGGTGCAGGACCAGGACGAGCACGTGGTCCTGTTCGGAGACCCGGATCAGCGTGGCGCGGAAGGGCGGTTCGCCTTCGGCCAGGCGGAACGGCCGGGTGGCCGCGGCACCGGCGAGGGCGGCCGCGCGGTCGGCGGCGGTGGAGAGGTCGATGGTCTGGGCTTCGGCCTCGGCAGCCGGGTGGTGGTGCCGGTCGGCTGGCGCTGCCGTGAGGTCGACCAGCCGCAGCGCCGCCTCCCCGGGCGGGAGGTACCGCTGGCTGCCGCCGGCTTCGAACACCGTCCGCAGCGCGGGGTGCCGGGCGACCAGGGTGGTGAGCGCCCGGCGCAACGCCGGGACGTCGAGCGGGCCGGTGAGGCGGGCCGCGAGCGGCACGTTGTAGGCCGGGGACTCGGGGGCGTATTCGGCGAGGAACCACAGGCGTTCCTGCGCCGAGGACAGCGGGAACGGGCCGTCGCCGGGCAGCACCGGGACCGGGTCGGCGGGGCCGGCGGTCCGGGCGCGCGCCCACCCGGCCAGCGCCGCCGGGCTGGGGTGTTCGAACACCGCCAGGACGGGGATCTCCACGCCGAGCGCGGCCGACAGCCGGGTCGCGGCGCGGGCGGCGTCGAGGGAATGGCCGCCCGCGGCGAAGAAGTCGTCGCCCGCGGCCAGTGACCGGCCCAGCACGTCCGACCAGATCTCGACGACGACGGCTTCCAGCCCGTCGCGCGGCCCGGGGTCCGCGTCGGCCGCCGGCCGCCGGATCGGCCTTGCGGCCAGCGCGGTGCGGTCGAGTTTCCCGTGCGGTGTCAGGGGGAACTCCGGCAGCGGCAGCAGCAGGTCGGGGATCAGGTAGGCGGGCAGCAGGGTGCCCAGGTGGGTCTTCAGCACACCCGGGCCGACGTGCCCGCCGGAAGCCGGATCGGGCAGGTAGTAGCCGACGAGCCGGCCCTCGCGGGCGACGACGGCCGCGGCCGGCACGCCGGGGTGCGCGGTGAGGGCGGCTTCGGCCTCGGCGGGCTCGACGCGGTGGCCGCGGATCTTCAGCTGCGCGTCCGCGCGCCCGAGGTGCCGCAACCGTCCACTGTGGTCGAAGCGGGCCAGGTCGCCGGTGCGGTACCAGCGTTCGCCGCCGTCGCCGGGCACGAACCGCTCGGCGGTCGCGGCGGGGCGGGCGGCGTAGCCGAGGGCCACGCCCGCCCCGGACAGCCGGATCTCGCCGACGGCACCGACCGGGACCCGCGCCCCGGTGGCGGTCGTCAGGGCCAGGGTGGTGCCGGGGATCGGCCGTCCGATGCCGATGGGTCCGTCGCCGACGCGCCCGGCCGTCGACCACACGGTCGTTTCGGTGGGGCCGTAGAGGTTCCACAGTTCGGCGCCGTGCGCGCGGAGTTCGGCCGCCAGGTCCGCGGGAAGCGCCTCGCCGCCGCACAGCGCGCGGAAGCCCGGCCAGGGCCGCCACCCGGCGTCGAGGAGCAGCCGCCAGGTGGCCGGGGTGCCCTGGAGCACGTCGCAGTCGGCGGCCTCCAGCAACCGGGCGAGCGCGACGCCGTCGTGCGTGGTGGCCGGCTCGGCCAGCGTGACGCAGGCGCCGGCGGTGAGCGGGCCGAAGAGTTCGAGCGCGGCGATGTCGAAGGTGAACGGCGTGACGGCGACCAGGCGGCTGCGCGCGGTCAGGCCGGGCTCGTGGCCGGTCATCGCGGCCAGAAACGCGGTCAGCGCGGAGTGCGGGACGGTGACGCCCTTGGGTTCGCCGGTGCTGCCGGAGGTGAACAGCACGTAGGCTGGGCCGTCCACTTCGGACACGGATGGCGCAGCGGTGCCGCCGTCGGATCCGGCGTCGACGGGCAGGACCGGCGCGAAGGTGATGCGCCCGGCCGATTCCGCGTCCGCCAGCACCACGGCGATTCCGGCGATCTCCGCCATCCGCGCCAGCCGGGCTTCCGGGGCGGCCGGATCCAGGGGCACGTACGCGGCCCCGGCGAGCCCGCAGCCCAGCAGGGCCGCGACCGCCGACGCGGACCGCCCGGCGCAGATGCCGACCGCGGCCCCCGGCGTGACGCCCGCCGACCGCAGCCGCGCGGCGACGCCGGTGGCGGCCTGCCAGAGCTGCCCGTAGGTCTGCACCGAGCCGTCTTCGGCGGCGATCGCCGGGCGGTCCGGGTCGGCCGCGGCCGTCCGCGCGACCGCGGCCGGCACCGATTCCCCCGCCCACGGCGCGGATCCGCCGCCCCAGGTGCGCAGGCGCCGGGCGTCGGCGTCGGTCAGGACCGTCTCGAGCACGACGTCCGGGTCCGCGGTCATCGCGGTCAGCAGCTCGGCGAAGTGCGCGAGCATCCCGGCCACGGACTCCCGGTCGAACAGCGCCGTGTCGTACTCGGCGAACCCGCCGATCCCGCCGTCGTCGCCGTCGGCGAGCCACAGCGCCAGGTCGAACCGCGCGACCGGCAGCTCGGCGGCCACCGGCCGCACCCGCAGGCCGGGCAGGGCCGGCCGCGGCGGGGTGGCCGTGTTCAGCGCGAGCAGGGTCTGGACCACCGGATTGCGGGACAGGTCCCGCTCCGGCGCGAGCGCCTCCACGAGCTTTTCGAACGGCAGGTCCTGGTGCGCGAACGCCGCCAGGCACGTCCGCCGCACCCGCGCCAGCAGGTCCCGGGCGGTCGGCTCGCCGGACAGGTCGGCCCGCAGCACCACCGTGTTGGCGAAGCTGCCCACCGTGCGTTCGACGTCGGGGTGCGGGCGACCGGCGACCGGCGTCCCGAACAGGACGTCGTGCTGCCCGCTGTAGGCCGACAGCGTGGCGGCGAACGCCGCCGACAGCACCATGAACTCGGTGCAGCCCGCGGAGGCGGCCAGCGTCCGGATGCGGGCGGCCGTCCCGGCCGGGATCGTGACCGGCACCGAAGCGCCCTCGAACGACTGGCGCGGCGGCCGCGGCCGGTCGGCCGGCAGCTCCAGCACGAGCGGCGCACCGTCCAATGTGGAGCGCCAGAAGCCGGTGAGGGTGTCCAGGGCGGTCCCGGTCAGCCGGTTCCGCTGCCAGTGCGCGAAATCGCCGTACGGCACGACGGTGCCGAGCGTCCGGCCGGAATAGGCCGCGCCCAGCTCGTCGGCCAGGATCGCCACCGACCAGCCGTCCGCCGCGATGTGGTGGACGACGACGGAGAGCACGTGCTCCTGCTCGCCGACGCGGGCCAGCAGCGCCCGGACCGGGACGTCGTGCGCGAGGTCGAACGGCCGCCGCGCGAAGCCGGGGTCGGGCTGCTCGGCGTACTCCAGTGTGGCCGGTGCGGCGGGAACGGCGAACAGCCCGTCGTCGCGTTCCTCGATGACCGAGCGGAGGGCTTCGTGGCGGGCCATGACCGTGTCCCACGCGCCGGCCAGCCGGGCGGCGTCGAGCGGCCCGGTGATCCGGACCGCCAGCGGCAGGTGGTAGGCCGGGGAACCGGGTTCCAGGCGCGCCAGGAACCACAGCCGCTCCTGGGCGTGCGACAGGGGCGCCGGACGCGGTCCCGGCTCGATCGCCCCGGCCGACGGCGCCGGCCCGGCCGCCGCCACGACGTTCGCCAGCGCGGCGAGCGTCGTGCGGGTGAACACTTCGGCCAGGTCGACCTCGGCGCCGAGCCGGGCGGCCAGCCGGGAGACCAGGCGCGAGGCGAGCAGCGAATGGCCGCCCAGGGCGAAGAAGTCGTCGTCCGGCCCGATCGCGGCCGGGTCCAGGTCCAGGAGTTCCGCCCAGATCCGCGCGACGGCGTCCTCGGTCCCGGTCCGCGGCCGCCCCGGCCCGGCGTGCTCGGCCCACTGCGGTGCGGGCAGCCGGGCCGGGTCGAGCTTGCCGTTTCGGGTCAGCGGAAGGGCGTCGACGACCGCCAGCGAGGCGGGGACCAGGTAGGACGGCAGCACCTCGGCCAGCCAGGGCCGCAGATCCCCGCCGCCGTCGGTGACCACGTACGCGGCCAGCCGGTTGTCCGTGGGGGAGAGCCGGTGCGGGACCACGGCGGCCGCGAAGACCGCGGGGTGCCGCGTGAGCACGGCCTCGATCTCGCCCGGCTCGACCCGGTGGCCCCGGATCTTGACCTGCGCGTCGACGCGGCCGCGGAACAGCAGCGTGCCGTCGCCGAGCTCGCGGGCCAGGTCGCCGGTCCGGTACCACCGGCCGCCGTCCGGGCCCGGCACGAACCGCTCGGCCGTCTGAGCCGCCTGGCCGGTGTAGCCGCGGGCCAGTCCGGGACCGCCGAGCCACACCTCGCCGACCGCGCCGGGCGGCACCGGGTAGCCGTCGGCGTCGCGCAGCTCCACCCGGCTGCCGTTGACCGCGCGCCCGATCGGCACGCCCGGCAGCCCGCTGTCCACTTCGGACACCGGATGCGCGGTGACGCAGGTGGTGGCTTCGGCCGGCCCGTACCCGTTGATCACGGTCAGGCCGGGCGCGGCCGCCAGTGCCCGCCGGACGTGGGACACCGACAGCGCCTCGCCGCCGATCAGCACGGTCCGCAGGCCGCGCAGCGCGGCCGGGTCCTCGTCCACGATCGCGTGGAACAGCGCGGTGGCCATGACGGCGGCGGTGACGCCGTGCGCCCGGACGGCCGCGCTGATCGCCTCGGCGGTGAAGGCCAGTTCGGGGTGCACCACGCCGCGGGCGCCGTGCAGCAGCGTCCCCCAGATTTCCCAGGTGGCGGCGTCGAAGGACACCGACGACAGCCAGAGCAGCGTCCGGTCCGGGCCCAGCCCGCTGTAGCCGCCGGGCCGGACGAGGTCGACGACGCCGCGGTGGGTGAGGGCCACGGCCTTGGGACGGCCGGTGGAACCGGACGTGAAGATCTGCGCGGCCAGGGTGTCCGGGTGCACGAAGGTTTCCGGCGCGGTGTCCGGCTGCCCGGCCCATTCCCCGGGCCGGTCGATCGCCAGGGTGCTGGTCGCAGCGAGGAACTCCGGGACCGGCGAGGCGGTGATCGCGTGGGTGATCCCGGCGTCGGCGAGCATGCGGTCCAGGCGCTCGCGCGGCTGACCGGCGTCGAGCGGGACGTAGTGGCCGCCGGCCTTCAGCACGGCCAGGCAGGCGACGGCGAAGTCCGCGGACCGCGGCAGGCACACCCCGACCGGGGTTTCCGGGCCGGCGCCGCGGTCGCGCAGTGCCCGGGCGATCCGGTTGGTGAGCCGGTCCAGGTCGCGGTAGGCGAGGGTGCGGTCGCCGTCGACGATCGCCGTCGCGTCCGGGTTCGCGGCGACCACCTCGGCGAACAGGCCGACGACCGTCCCGGTCACCGCCGTGGGGGGTTCGGCCGGGTCCGGCGTCAGCGGCAGCGCACCGAGCGGCCGGTCCGGATCGGCCACCGCTTCGGCCAGCAGCGCGGTGAAGCAGGCGGCGATCGAGCCGACGGTGGCCGCGTCGAGCAGGTCGGCGCGGTACTCCCACGCGAGACGCAGGGTGTCGCCGTCCGCCTCGACCAGGCAGCCGAGGTCGAACTTGGCCTCGGCGGCGTCGAGCGGCACCGCTTCGGCGCGCAGCCCGGCGAACAACCCGGCGACGTCGAGGCGGGGTTGCAGGGTGAGCCCGACGTCGAACAGCGGCGCCCGCCCGGGAAGCCGCTTCGCACCGCTCTCGGCGACAATGCGCTCCAGCGGTGCCGCCTGGTGGGCGAGCGCCTCGCGGGTGCGATCGCGGACCTGCTCCAGCAAGGCCGCGAAGCCGCTGTCGGCGGCACAGGACGTGCGCAGCGGCAGCGTGTTGACGAAGCAGCCGACCAGCGCGGCGGTTTCGGGCCGGGTGCGGCCGGAGACCGGGACGCCGATGATCTGGTCGCGGGCGCCGGTGAAGCGGTGCAGGACGGCGGCCAGCCCGGCGTGCAGCACGGTGAACACCGTGGTCCGGGCGGTGCGGGCGCGGTCCCGGAGCTGCCGGGTGAGGGCGGGCGGGAGTTCGGTGCGGTGCGTCGCGGCCGGGCCCGCCTCGGTCACCGGACGCGGGTGGTCGGCCGGGAGGTTCAGCGGCTCGGGCGGGTCCGCGAGGGCGCGCCGCCAGTACCCGGCCGCCGCGTCGGCCTGCGCGCGGGCGTCGGCGCCGGCCTCCCAGACCGCGTAGTCGCCGCACTGGACCGGAAGCGGCGCCCGGCTTTGTTCGCCGCGGTAGGCCGCGGCGAGGTCGGCGAGCAGGATCGGCAGCGACCAGGCGTCGGCGGCGATGTGGTGCACGGCGACCAGGAGCAGGTGCTCGCCGGGCGCGACCGGCCACAGGATCGCCCGCACCGGCGGGGCGGCGGCGAGGTCGAAGGCCTCCGCGGCGGCCACCCGCAGTGCGTCGGCCGGGGCCACGCCGTTGGGCTCCCGGACCTCCAGCCGCAGGCTCGCCTCCGCGTGGACGCGCTGCACCGGAACCCCGTCCATCGCGGGGAAAACGGTGCGGAGCGCCTCGTGCCGGGTGGCGACCGCGGTCAGCGCACGCCGGAGCGCCGGGACGTCCAGCTCGCCGTGCAGGCGCAGCGCGGCCGGCATCGTGTAGCGCGAGCTGTGCGGCGCCAGCCGGTGGAGCAGCCAGATGCGGCGCTGGGCGGCGGTCGCCGGGAACGTCGTGACGCCGCGCTCGGCGTCGGCCCGCAGGCGCTCGGCCAGCAGGCGCCGGGGAACGGACAGGTCGGTCATGCTCCACTCACCTCGTCGGTCAGCAGCCGGACGACGTCGCCGGGCAGCGCGGCGATGCGCGCGGCGAGGGCGGCGGGGTCCTCGTGGGCACGGGGCAGGGCGGTGATCGGCGCGACCGGGACGGCCACCGCGGGCAGGGCTTCGACGAGCCCGGCGACGGTCGGGTGGCTGAACAGCGCGACCACGGGCACGTCGAGCCCGAGCGCGCCGCCGATCTGCAGCGCGGCCTGCGCGGCCAGCAGCGAATGCGCCCCGAGGTCGAAGAAGTCGTCGTGCCGTCCGACGCGGCGGCCGCCGAGCAGCTTGCCGAGGATGCCGGCCACGGTGCGTTCGCGGTCGCCGTCCGGGGGTTCGAAGCCGGGCCCGCGCACGGATTCCGGCAGCGGCAGCGCGCGGCGGTCGAGCTTCCCGTTGACGGTGACCGGCCAGCCGTCCAGGACGACGACGGCCGAGGGCACCATCGGAGCCGGGAGGAGCGCCCGCAGGCGCGCCCGGAGGTCGGGCGGGCCGCCGGGACCGGCGGGGACGACGTACCCGACCAGCACCGGCTGCCCGCCGATCCGCCGCAGCGTCACCAGCGCCGAGGCCACTTCCGGCTGCGCCGCCAGCGCGGCCTGCACCTCGCCGAGCTCGATACGCACGCCGCGCAGCTTCACCTGCTGGTCGCGGCGGCCCAGGAACCGGAGGAACCCGTCCGGCCGGTACCGCACGACGTCCCCGGTGCGGTACATCCGGGCGCCCGGCCGTCCGGCGAACGGATCCGGCACGAACGCCTCCGCGGTGGCGGCGGGCCGCCCGAGGTAGCCGCGGGCCAGGCCGGCGCCGCCGGCGAAGAGCTCGCCCGGCACGCCGACCGGGACCGCCCGGCCGTCGGCGTCCAGCACCCTGACCGGGCAGTTCGGCACCGCGCGGCCGATCGGCACCATGCCGGTACCGGTGCCGTCCGGGTCGAGTTCGTGCACGGTCGCGAAGATCGTGGCTTCCGTCGGGCCGTAGCCGTTGACGACCGACAGCCCCGGCGCCGCGGCGGCGATGCGGCGCAGCAGCGGTTCGGGGGTCGGCTCCACGCTCACCACGAGTTTCCGCAGCGACAGCCGCGAAACCCGGGCCTCCAGCGCGTTCAGGGCGAAGGGCGGGACGTAGGCGTGGGTGATCCCGCGTTCGCCGAGCCAGTCCACGTACCGCTCGGCGTGCGGCCGGACCGCGGCGGGCACGACGTCGACCGTGGCCCCGGCGCGCAGGGCACCGAAGATCTCGAACACGGAGACGTCGAAGCCGCCGCTCGTCCACCACGCGCAGACGTCGCCGGCTTCGCACGCCAGAGCGTCGAGCAGGTTGACGACACCGGTGTGGGTGACGCAAACCCCCTTCGGTTCGCCCGTGGAGCCCGACGTGTACATGACGTAGGCGGCGTTGTCCGGACGCGCGATCTTGCGCGGCGCATCGAGTTCGAAGTCCGGCTCGGTCCAGTCCACAGTGGACACTCCGCCGATGCGGCCCGCCAGTGCGGCCGCCTCCGGTCCGGGACCGGCGAGCAGGCTGATCCCCGCGTCCCGGGCGAGGGCCACGAGCCGGGCGGCCGGGTGGTCGGGGTCCAGGGGAACGTAGGCCGCGCCCGCCTTGAGCACCGCGAGGACCGCCGCGACGAACTCGGCGGAGCGGCCGGCCAGGACCCCGACCCGGTCCTCCGAGCCGGCGCCGAGCTCGCGCAGGCGGGCGGCCAGGGTGTCGCTCCAGCTCTTCAGCCGCCCGTAGGAGACGGCACGGTCGCCGTCCCGGACCGCGAGGGCGTGCGGATCCTGCCGATCGACCGCTTCGTGGAAGAGTTCGCCTGATACCGCGGTGCGCGGCGCGTTCCAGGTGGTTTCGACGGCGGTGCGTTCGGCGGGCAGCAGCAGGTCGATCTCCGCGGCGGTGGTCGCCGGGTTCGCGACGGCCTGGCCGAGCAGCGCGGCGAAGTGCCCGGTGAACCGGGCGGCGGTGTCGGCGTCCCAGAGCGCGGTGTCGTAGGTGAGCCCGCAGCGCAGCGTGCCGGCCGTGCGGACGAGCTCCAGTGACACGTCGAGCTGCGCGCCGGTGACCGCGACCGGCCGCGGGGTGAGCCGGAGGCCGCCGGCCTCGGCGGATCCGGCGTCGAGCAGCAGCGCGGCCAGCGGGTCGCCCGCCGGGGCCTGCTGCAGCGCGAACAACGTCTGGAACAGCGGGCTGCGGCCGGGATCCCGGTCGGGCTGGGCCAGCTCGACCAGGCGCGGCAGCGGGATCCGCTGCCCGGACAGGGCCTCCCGCACGCGGGCCGCGACGTGCCGGACCGTGTCGAGGAACGTGCCGCCGGTGGTGAGCTCGCACCGCACCGGCACCACGTTGACGGCGAGCCCGAGCACCCCGGCGGTGTCCCCGGTCAGCCGGCCCGGCGCCGGCGCGCCGACGACGAGGTCGGCGGCACCGGTGTAGGCGTGCAGGAGCCAGGTGTAGGCAGCGAGCAGCACGGTGTAGGGGGAGACGTGCTCCGCCGCGGCCAGCGCGTCGACCGCGCGGGCCGTTTCCGGCGGCAGGTCCTGCAGGTGCCGTGCCCCGGCGAACCCCTGGACCGCGGGCCGGGGCCGGTCGGTGGGCAGGTCGAGCGGTTCCGGGGGATCGGCCAGGCGACGGCGCCAGCGTTCGTGCGCCAGCCGGGCCTCGGCGGTGGCCAGGTAGGCGCGTTCGGCCTGGACCGCGGCGGTCATGGCCGGCGCGGGTCCGGTGTCCGGCACGCCTTCGAGGAGCTCGCGGACCAGGGCGGTCAGCGACCACAGGTCCGCGACGATGTGGTGGACGGCGAGCGCCAGCACGTGCCGCCCGGCGTCCAGGCGCCAGTGGCGGATCCGCCACAGCGGCCCGGTTTCCAGGTCGAAGGGGGCGTCGGCCATGGTCCGGAGCAGACTGTCCACACGGGACTCGGGCCACCCGGCGGCGTCGATCGACGCCCAGTCCACAGAGGACTCGCCGGTGATCCGGTGCGGTTCGCCGTCGCGCACGCCGAAGCGGGTGCGCAGGGCGGCGTGCCGCGCGATCGCGGCGTCCAGGGCGGCGGCGAAGCGGTCTTCGTCGAAGGGACCGGCGATGTCCACCGCGTGGCCGATGTGGTACGCCGTGGACTCCGGGGCCAGGCGGTGCAGGAACCACATCGCGCGTTCGCCCTCGGTCAGCGCGCCGGTGACGCGGTCGGCCGGGGTGGCCTCGGCCGCCGTCGCGGAGGCGGCGAGGGTGCGCAGGTCGGCGCCCGCCATCAGGTCCGGCAGGTGCAGCCGGACACCGGCCGCTTCGGCCCGCACCGCGAGCTCCGCGGCCTTGACCGAGTCGAGCCCGAGCGCGGCCAGCGGCACGTCGGGGTCGAGGTCCGCCAGGCCCAGCACCGTCGCGGCGGACTCCCGCAGCCCTTCGGCGGCCGGGTCGTCGTCGAACAGCACCGGCAGCTCGCCCGCCGCCAGCGCCCGGCGGCACTCGGCGCGCCGGACCTTCCCGCTCGACGTCTTCGGCAGGCCGCCCTTGCCCAGCAGCACGATCCGGCGCACCGCCACGCCGTGCTCCGCGAGCACGGCGGTCCGCACCGCGTCCGCGATCCCGGTCAGCGGCACCGGTTTCGGGCCCTGCACTTCGTGCACGACCGCCAGTGCCTCCTCGCCGCCGAGCTCGACGGCGATCGCCGCGCCGCAGCCGGGCCGCAGCGCCGGGTGCGCGGCCGCCGCCGTGAGCTCGACGTCGTCCGGGGCGATGTTGCGGCCGCGGACGACGATCAGGTCCTTGTGCCGCCCGGTGACGTACAGCGCGCCGCCGTGCCGGAACCCCAGGTCGCCGGTGCGGACCCGGCCGTCGGCGAACACGCCGTCGTCGCGGCCGCCCCAGTACCCGGCGGCGACCGACGGCCCGGAGACGGTGATCTCGCCGATCGTCCCGTCGGCGGCGGGCGCCCCGCTGGCCGGGTCGATGATCGCGACCCCGCCGTCGGACGGCGGCGTTCCGCAGGACACCAGCTGCCGCGCGGGGCCGCCGCCGGTGGCCGGCTGCGCGCGGCCGGTGGCCAGTGCACCGGCCGAGAACGCCGTGACCTCGGGATCCTCGTCGAAGCGCACCCCGGTCACCATGAGCGTCGCCTCGGCCAGCCCGTAGCACGGGAAGTACGCCCGCCGCCGGAATCCCGCGACGGCGAAGGCGTCGGCGAAAGCCTCCAAAGTGGCCGGACGCACCTGCTCGGCGCCGGTGAAGGCGACCGTCCACCGGCTCAGGTCCATGGCCTCGCGCTGCTCCGGCGTCGTCTTGCGGACCGCGAGGTCGTAGGCGAAGTTCGGGCCGCCGCTGGTGGTCGCGCGGTGGTCGGAGACCGCGCGCAGCCACCGCGCCGGCTCGCGCAGGAAGCTCAACGGCGACATCAGCGTCACCGGGAAGCCGGCGAACACCGGCTGCAGGATCCCGCCGATCAGCCCCATGTCGTGGTACGGCGGCAGCCAGATCACCCCGCGGCTCTCGGCGGTGTGCCCGAACCGGTCGCGGATGAAGGCGGAGTTGTGCAGCAGGTTGGCGTGCGTGATCACGACACCCTTGGGCTGCCCGGTGGAGCCGGAGGTGTACTGCAGGAACGCGATCCGGTCCGCGTTGTGCCGCACCCCCGGCCGGGCGCCGGCGGCCGGGGCGGTGTCGGTGGCGAGCCACGCCGCCGGCACCCCGGCTTCGCGCAGCACCGGTTCGAGCAGGGCGCGCGCCGGGTCCAGGAACGCCGCCCCGGTCAGCACCGCGGCCGGGGTGGCGTCGGCGGCGATCCCGGTCAGGCGCGCGGCCTGCCGCGAGTCGAGCGGGGGATAGGCGGGCACCGCGATGATCCCGGCGTACAGGCAGCCGAAGAACCCGGCGACGTAGTCGAGCCCCGGCGGGTACAGCAGCAGCGCCCGCTCGCCGGCGCGGCAGGTGCCGTCGAGCAGCGCCGCGATGGCCCGCGCCCGCGCGTCCAGCTCGGCGTAGGTGATTGCGGCCGCGGTGCCGTCGTCCCCCAGGAACGTCAGCGCTTCGCGGCCCGGCTGCTCGGCGCCGCGGCGGACGAGCAGCTCGGCGAGGGTTTCGGAAGGCGTCACAGTGACCTCAAGGTGTTGAGGCGGGAGCGTTCCAGCTGTTCCAGCACCCCGACGGCCTTGGCCGAGCTCGACGCGCTCATCCGCAGGCTGACGACGTGGTCGCCGTCGAACCGCGCGCAGACGCCCTTGTGGGCGTCGTAGGTGGCTTCGACGGCGGTGATGAACTCTTCGCGCCGCGCGGCCGGCGGCCCGGTCAGGGTCGGGAAGACCTCGCGCAGCTCGCGGAAGCGGCGGATGAGCAGGTCGTGGTCCTCGGACATGACGCCGGACAGCCCGACCGGCAGGTGCGGCGGCGCCATCGCCGGCCGGACCGCCCCGCGGTAGTCGCCGGGCGGGAAGTCGGCGGCGAACCGCATGGCGTCGCGGGACGCCGACATCGCGGCGGTCGCGAACTCCAGGGCCTCGTCGGCATCTTCGGCCCGGCCGGCGTTGAGGGCCGACTGGAAGCAGCCCAGCCCGAGCACGATGCCCTGGATCAGCGGGAAGAACACGTGGTGGCCGCTGCGCCAGCGCCGGTGCGGGTCCAGCGGGGCCGTCCCGGCCGGGGCCTGGGCGGGCCGCGGTGCGACGGCGGGCAGGCCGAGGGCGTAGGCGAGGACGGCCTCGATGCCGTGCCGCAGCCGTCCCCACTGCTCGTCGTCCAGCGTCGTGCCGCAGCGGACGGCCTCGCGCAGAACCGTGCGGTAGCCGACGAGCGCGCAGTGGGCGAGCAGTTCGGGCGCGGCGTCGGTGGCCCGGAAGACGCCGAAGAACCCGTCGTGCACGGCGAAGTGCTGTTCCTTGCGGGTCAGGACGCCGGTGAACGCCGACCGGTCCAGCTTGGTCCCCGGCGGCCGCACCGGAACGGCCGCCAGCCGGGCCAGCAGCCCGGCGTCGTCCAGCGCCCGGGTGGCGACGAGCGGGCCGAGCTCGGCGACGGCGTCGGTGACCGGCCCGGCCCGCAGCGAGCCGACGTCGGCGGGCAGGAAGGCCGGGCGCAGCATCACGAGTTTCATCGCCCGGCCTCCGCGACGTCCGGCAGGGCGGCCCGGTCGAGCTTGCCGTTCGCGTGCCGCGGCAGGGCCGCCAGCCGCACGATCCGCGACGGCAGGAACGAGACGGGCAGCCGCGGGGCGAGGTGCGCGCGGACGGCGGCGTCGGACAACCGGACGCCGGGCACCAGGCTGAGGTAGGCGACCAGGACCGGCTCGCCCGCCGTGGTGCCCAGCGCGGCGGCCGCCTCGGCGACGTCCGGGTGGGCGCGCAGCGCGGCCTCGACCTCGCCCAGCTCCACCCGGTGCCCGCGGACCTTGACCTGGGAATCGGCCCGGCCGTGGAACTCCAGGGCCCCGTGCTCGTTCCGGCGGACCAGGTCGCCGGTGCGGTACATCCGGGTGCCGGACCCGGCCGGGTCCGGCAGGAAGCGTTCGGCGGTCAGCCCCGGCCGCAGCTGGTAGCCGCGGGCCACGTTGCCGCCGCCGAGGAACAGCTCCCCGACCTCGCCGTCGGCGACCGGGGCGAAGGCGTCGTCGAGCACGTGGGCGTGCGTGCCGGCGATGGCGTGCCCGATCGGCACCCGCCCGTCGGGGACGTCGTCGCGGATCAGGTGCGTCACGGCCCAGACGGCGACCTCGGTCGGCCCGTAGTTGTTCTCCAGCAGGCACTCCGGCAGCAGGGCGCGGTGCCGGGCGGCCAGCGACGGCGGCAGCACTTCGCCGCCGACGATCGCGCAGCGCAGGCCGGCCAGCGGCGCCGGGTCGGTGCCGAGGACCAGGTCGTAGAGCGCCGGGGTGCAGTCGAGGTGCGTGGCCCCGTACAGCTGGATCAGCTCCCGCAGCCGTCCCGGGTCGCGGTGGTCGCCGTCGGCCGGGACGATCAGGGCGCCGCCGCTGGTCAGGGTCCACCACAGGCCGACACCGGAGGCGTCGAAGGAGAACGAGATCGGCAGCAGGAACGCCTCCGGCCACGGCCGGTCGGGCACGCGCTGGGCGAGCGTGGCCAGCGCGAGCTGCCGGTGGGTGACCATGACGCCCTTGGGCGTGCCGGTCGAGCCCGACGTGTAGAGCACGTAGGCCAGGTTGTCCGGGGTGGCCTCGCGGGACGGCGGCTCGTCGGCGACCCCGCCCGCACCGTCGGCCGCGACCAGCCGGCGCGGGCCCACCGGGATCTGGCCGAGCAGCCGGCCGGGGGCGACGACCACATCGGCTCCCGACTCGTCCAGCATCAGCACGGTCCGCTCTTCGGGCAGCGCGGGATCGACGGGCACGTAGGCGGCCCCGGCCTTGAGCACGCCGAGCAACGCGACGACGGTGTCGGCGCTGCGGTCGGCGACGACGCCGACCCGGTGCTCGGGCCGGACGCCCTCGGCCCGCAGGGTGCGGGCCAGGTGGTTGGCGCGCCGGTCCAGCGTGCGGTAGTCGAGGACGTCGTCGCCGGCGATGACCGCGACCGCCGTGGGCGTCTTCGCGGCCTGCTGCTCGAACTGCCGGTGGACGAAACCGTGGGTGTCGTCGGGGACCTCGTGGGTGAGCGGGCAGGTCTCGTACATCGCCCCGCCGTCGGCGTCGCTGATGTAGTACTGCTTCCACTCGAAGTTCGACGGGTCGCCGTAGTTGCCCATGAACGGGTGCGGTTCGATCGTGTCCCACGCCGCGAGCCGCTCGCGGATCCGGCGCCGCGCGACCATCCCGGCCGGGCTGCCGCCTTCGATGCCCGCGAAGACGTTGCGCGGCTGGAACAGCATGACCAGGCCGTCCCCGAGGTTGCGGCTGCGGCGGGCGACGTGCGTCGGGGCGGCGGCGAAGACGAACATCGGGACGCCGTGGAAGGAGAACTCCCAGCGGCTGTGTTCCGGCGCCACCGGGATCTCGTCGGGCCACGGCCGGTCGTCGGTCTCGGCCAGCCGGCGCAGCACGGTCCAGAACCGGCGGCCGTGCTCGGCGTGCCCGGCGCCGGGTTCGGGGGCGAAGAAGGCGGCCAGCGCCATCCGGCGGTGGGCGAAGGGCCGGGAGGCGTCCAGGAAGGCGACCAGGTCGTCGCGCACCGCGGACAGGTCGCCGTCCTCGCCGACCCAGGTGCCGAACAGCTCGCCCAGGTGCAGGGCGTTGCGGCCGAAGTGGCAGGGGTACTCGGCGTGCCCGACGTCGGCGCGGAACACCTCCGCGGACCGGACCAGCCACGCCGGGGCGTCCTGCGGCAGCTCGGCCCGGTCGGCTCTGAACAGCCGCTTGCCGGGGATCTCGGGCAGCAGGACGCCGGCGGTCCGCTCAGCCATAGCGCTGGTCCAGCTCGGCGGTGATCACGGGCTGGTGGTAGACGCATTCGCCGGACAGCACGACCGAGCCGTGCAGGCGGTGCTTGGGGATGAACAGCTTGTCGCCGGCGCGGAACTTGTGCATGCCGGAGAAGCAGTTCCAGAACTCCATCTCGCCGCTTTCGATGACCAGCAACCGGTCGTCGTCGTGCACGTGGGTGGTGGAGCACTCCTCCCAGGACTCGACGAACGTGTCGAGGGCGACCGGGACGTGGTGCTCGTCGATGGCGGCCTGCAGCCGTTCGGCCTTGGCCCGGTAGGCCTCGGCGCTGTCGATCCAGCGCAGCTGCACGGTCAGGTCGTCGTGGTGGACGTCCAGCAGGAGCGCGTATTCCCGGGCACCGCGGTCGAAGGCGGCCAAAGCCGCCGGGCCGAAGCGGTGGGACAGCGGTTCGAGGACGGTGCGCGTGATCGCTTCGACGGTTGCGGCGGTCTCCGCCTCGGGCGCGGTGCGGGCCATGGCGGCCTCGGTGCGGGAGGAGTCCGCCGGGCCGGCGAGTTCGGCCAGCCGGGCGCCGTGCCCGCCGATCAGCGCCAGCGAGTCCAGGGTGCGCACGCACATGGCCCCGAGGAATTCGAAGACCCGGCCGGGATCGCGGGCGGCGCCGCTCAGGTGGTTCATCGCGGCCAATGTGGACGGCAGGTAGTACTGGTAGTAGCGGTGCGGTTCGAGGCCGAACCCGCACGCGTCCAGGACGGCACCCAGGACGTCGTCGATCGGGTGCGGCTCGCGGCGCGCGCTGGTCATGGCCGCGAGCGCGTTGCCGGCCGGGATCATCAGCGGGCTGACCCGCAGCGGGGCGTTGAGGGTGCCGGCCAGCAGCTGGACCGCCGTCATCTTCGCGGCCTCGCCGGCGGCTTTCGCCCCGGCCACCAGGCCGACGAGCGCTTCGGCGGCGGTGCCGCGCCGTTCGGCCAGGTCGGTCAGCAGGCCACGCAGGCCGGCCACGTCCGGCTCGGGCCGGTCGGCGGCCTGCTCGGCGACGGCCTCCCGGACGAAGCCGAACAGGTGCTCCTCCAGCAGGGGCCGCACGAGCTCGCCGAGCACGCGGTTGCGTTCGCCGTAGAACAGCCGGTGCTCGTCCCACCGCTCGGGAGTCATGTCCGCCGCGTACATCGGCTTGGCGGTGTCGTGGATGTTCAGCAGCATGCGGTGCCCGATCAGGGCGGACAGCTGCGAGGCGTCGGCGCGCCCGAAGGGGCGGTCGAACCGCAGGAAGCTGAGGTCCTCGGGCCGCACCGGCCGGCGGTAGGGGTCGTCGTCGATCTCGAGTTCTTCGAATCGCGCGCTGCGGAAAAGGGGGTTGGCGCAGTAGGCGGTGAGGTAGTCGGAGAGTGCACCCGCGGAGAATTCGGCGGGCAGCTCCGCGGAGTAGTCGCCGGGCTTCGTCTTGAGAATCAGGGTCACGGTGTCCCCCTTGCGATGTCTGCGGAAGGTTGCCCGATCGCGCCCCGGCGGCGGCTCGCCCCCGGCACGAAAGGTATGTTCACCAGCGCTTACGTTGGACAGCAAGGGTTTGCCCACTAGTGGACAACTTCGGCGGGCGGGCCGGTATTGTCCACTAGTGGGCACGGTGGGACGGATTTTTACGGCTAATATCCAGGGCGGCGGGGAATGGTTCAGTCGTCCGGGATGCCGGGGCCGCTGAGGGCGGGCACGGTGGCTTCCGGCCGCCACAGGGAGCGAGCCGCGGTGCGGAACTGGGCGAGTTTCGCCAGCACTGTTTCACCGGCCGGGGTGTGGCCCCAGACGCTGATCCCGCGGTGGGTCGCCGGCTCCCAGGTGCGTTCGTCGACGGTGACCGGGTTCCAGCCCACCTCCCATTCGAACCCGGACGGCGTGCGGGCGTAGTAGGACAGCTCGCGGTCGTTCGTGTGCTGGCCGACCGAGAGCGCCATGCCGAAGCCGAGGTCCCGGACGCGCTGGTAGGACCGGGTGAGGTCGTCGAGCTCGGCGACCTGGATGTTCAGGTGCTGCACGCGGGTGCGGACCGGGTCGATCCGCAGCCCGCGCGTGGCCGCGATGGCGACGGAGTGGTGGCGGTGGTTCACGCGCAGGAACCGGATCTTCAGCTTGACGCCGCTGATGGTTTCGTCGATGTAGTCCGACAGCCGGGCGTCGAAGACCGTGTCGTAGTACCCGCGCAGCTGGTGGGGCCGGGTGGTGGTGAGCGCGACGTGCCCGAGGCCGCCTTCGCCGGTGACGAACCCGGCCGAGCGCAGCACCGGCGGGGCGGCGGCGAGCACCGGCGCCACGAAGATCTCCTGCGCGAGGCCCTTCGGGCCGGGGAACCGCCAGAGCCGTTCCACCCCGCGCAGCGCGGCTTCCTCGGCGGTGCCCTCGGTGACCGGGACGCCGTGGCCGGTGACCCGGGCGAGGATCCGGTCGAACGTCTCGTGGTCGTCGACCTGCCAGCCGAGGGCGGTGACGTCTTCGGCGGGCCCGGACCGGAGCAGGAAACGGCACTGGCGCTCGTCGAGCCGGAACCGGAGCGCGCCGGTGTCGAGCTCGTCGGCGTGCATGCCGATGGCGTCGGCGCCGAAGCGGCGCCAGTCGGCGAAGCGGCGGGTCTCGATGACGACGTAACCCAGGTGGACGGCGCCGAAGACGGTCATGCGGGCTCCCCGGTGAGGAAGGCGGTGACGGCGGCGTTGAACAGCGGCGCCTGCTCCCACTGCACCCAGTGGCCGGTGCGGGGCACCAGCAGCAGCGTGCAGTCGGGGAGCGTGGTGGCCAGCCGGAACCCGCCGGACGGGCGGTTGACCCGGTCCTCGGTGCCCCACACCACCAGGGTTTTCGTCGGGAGGCGGCGCAGCCGCGGATCGCGGGTGAGGTCCGTCCGCCAGAGGGCGCGCACGCCGGCCGGGCGCCGCAGCGGCGGGTTGGCGACGACCTCGGGGTCGATGCTGGCCTGGTACCGCTGCTCGATCAGCTCGTCCGGCACCGAACGTCCATTGTGGACGAGATAGCCGCGGACGAACGCCTCGAGCTTGGCCCGCGACGGGCCGTCCCCGGTGTAGTAGGACAGCAGCCGGTTCAGGCCGGCGGTGGGCAGCTCGCGGGTGGTGCCGATGCCGCCGGGCCCCAGCAGCACCAGCCGGCCGACCCGCCCGGGGGTGTCCAGCGCCAGCCGCAGCGCGGCCGCACCGCCGTAGGAGTTGCCGACCAGGTGCGCGGTTTCGAGGCCGAGCGCGTCGAGCAGGCCGCGGACGCCGTCGGCCAGCGAGCCGAACGGATCCCGCCGGTCGATGTCCTTCGTGGACCGTCCGTAGCCGGGCAGGTCCGGGACGACGACCCGGAACCGCCGGGCCAGCGCCTCGATGTTGGCCTGGTAGTTGGCGGCCCCGGTGGCCCCGGGACCACCACCGTGCAGCAGCACGACGGCGGGCCCGGCCCCGGCTTCGGCGACGAAGATTTCGCGGTCGCCGGCGCGGACGGTGCGTTCGGTGCGGGTGGTCATGCGGGCTGCTTCCTCGGGACGGTGGTGGGTGGCGGGGCGAGCGGCCGGCCGGCGGCGTAGACGAAACCGTCGGGCCGGAGGGCGACGGTGTCCGTGCGGTGCCGGGCGAGCCAGGCGGTGAGGACGCCGTCGACGTCGACGAGGCATCCGGCGCGGGCGGCCGATCCCGCTGGCAGGACGGCGAAGGAGACCGTCCACTGAGGATCGGAGGCGCCGAGGACGACCCAGCGGCCCGCGGTCACGTCGTCGAGGCGGCGGCGCCGGCCGTCGGGGTCGAGGACCCACGGCTGGGGTACTTTGCGGCCCGCCGCCCGGTGCCGCGGGCCGAAGAACCCGTGCCGGTAGCGGGCTTCCGGCACCCAGCTGGACTCGACGAGCAGCCGGTGCACGAGCGGGACCCGGCCGATCCGGCGGCCCAGCAGGTCGCGGGCCTTCGCCACGGCCGGGCGCCGCTCGGTGATGACGCGGCCGACCCGGGCGGCCCGGCGGGTGACCGCCCGGACGTGCGGCCTGCGCTCGGTTTCGTAGGTGTCCAGCACCGCCGGGGGCAGCTCGCCGGTGATCACCGACGCGAGTTTCCAGCACAGGTTCGCCGCGTCGCGCACCCCCGCGGCCATGCCCTGCCCGATCCACGGCGGCATCGCGTGCGCCGCGTCGCCGGCGAGGAACACCCGTCCCGCGCGCCAGCGGGCGGCGCAGCGGAGGTGGTGGCGGTAGACCACCGCGCGCTGCAGCGTCACGTGCTCGCCGGTGATGCCGTAGCGGCCGAGCAGGCGCCACACCGCGGCGTCGCCCGCCAGCTCGGTCTCGTCCTCGCCCGGCAGCACCGGGAACTCCCAGCGGTGGTGGCCCAGCGGCGTCGGGCAGTCGACGGCGGGCCGGGCCGGGTCGCAGTGGAAGCGCAGCCGGTCGTGCCCGGGCCACGGGCGGCGCACCTGCGTGTCGACGACGACCCAGCGGGTTTCGTGGGTGCGCCCGTCGAAGCCGATGCCCAGCTGCCCGCGGATCGGGCTCGACCCGCCGTCCGCGGCGATCACCCAGGACGCCCGCACGCGCTCGAGGCGGTCCCCGGCGGCCAGCAGCAGTTCGGCGCCGCCGGTGTCCTGCCGGACGCGCAGGCATTCGTGGCCCAGCCGGAGTTCGACGTCCGGGAACCGGGTGACGCCCGCGCGCAGCGTCTGCTCCAGCGCGGGCTGGTAGAGGAACAGCTGCGGGGGATAGCCGTGCCCGGCGGTGCGGAACTTCGCGGCCAGGAACGGCTCGCCCGCCCGGTCGGTGAACTCGATCGGCAGGCCGGCCAGCATGTCGCGGGCCAGCTCGCCGGCGAGGCCGGTCTGCTGCCAGATCCGCAGCACCTCCTCGTCGGTGGAGATGGCGCGGGCCCGCGGGTGGATCTCGGCGTCGCGCTCGATCACCACCACCCGCAGCCCGCGGGCGCCGAGCAGGTTCGCCGCGGTGACGCCGGTCGGGCCGTACCCGACGACGGCCACGTCGTACGAGGGGATGTCGGACACTCGGCGCGCCTCCTGTAGTGATCACTCCGGTAACTAATGGAATGGTCGCTACAGTAAGCTCGGGTCCGGACCCGGTCAAGGAGGAAAACGCGATGCCCGACGAGCGCAGTGGACGGCGGCGGCGCGCCAACGGTGAGGAGTCCCGGCGGAAGATCCTCGACGCCGCGGCCGAGATCGCCGGCGAACGCGGCTACGACGGCACGAGCATCGCCCAGGTCAGCGCCCGCTGCGGGCTGCCGGCCAGCTCGATCTACTGGCACTTCAAGGACAAGGACGAGCTGATCGCCGCGGTCATCGAACGCAGCTTCGACCGCTGGCTGGCCGCGTTCACCCTGCCCGGCGGCGACGGGCCGCCGGAAGCCCGTGCCGTGGACCTGGCCGGCCGCATCGGCAAGGCGCTGCTGGACACCCCGGACTTCCTGCGCCTCGGCCTGCTGCTGACGCTGGAACGCCGTCCCGAGGAACCCAGTGCCCGCCGCAAGTTCCTCGAAGTCCGCGAAATCGCGCACCGGCGCCTGGTCGGGATCATCGGCGAACTCGCGCCCGGCCTGGCCGCCGGGCAGGCGCGGCTGCTGGCCGTCTACGCGATGTCGGCGGCCGACGGGTTCTTCATCGCCCGGGAGATCGGCGGCGACAGCGTCGACCTGAACGGGCTGTTCGAACTGCACGCCCGGGTGCTGCTCGACGCCGTCGCCCGGCTCGCCGCGGAGCACCCGGACGGCTGACGCGCGTCCGGGCTCACTCTTCGCTGGTCGCCGAAAGGTAGGCCGCGAAGTCGTCGGTGAACCGCAGGAGGAGGTCGTAGAAGGTCCGGCGGTCCTCCGGTGCCCAGCCGGACAGCGCGTCGCCGAACCAGCCGAGCAGCGTGGTGAAGTACCGGTCGGCGATCTCGGCGCCCTCGGGGGTCAGCTCGACCAGCCGGGCGCGCCGGTCGTCGGGGTCGGCGAGGCCGCGCACGAGCCGCCGCCGTTCGAGCACGTGCAGGTGCCGCGTGACGTGCGGCCCGGCGACCTGCATCCGCTCCGCGATCTCACCGACGCGCAGCGCCTTGCCGGTCATGTGCAGCGAAACCAGGATCGACAGCCCGGGCCGGTCGAGGTCGGCCCCGATCTGCCGCATCGCGCGTTCGCCGAGCCCGCTGCGGTTCATCAGGGTGCCCAGCTGCAGGATCCGGGGCAGCACGGACCGCAGCTCGCCGGTTTCTGTGTCGCCCATCACACCTCTTAGATAGCTAACTTAGGTATATAGTTGACCGGGTCGGGGGTGATCGAGGGGCATTGTCGCACCTCCACTTTGCATACCTAACTTAGCTAAAGGAGTTGCCGTGAAGAAGATCCTGATCTCGGGTGTGAGCATCGCCGGCCCCGCGCTGGCCTTCTGGCTGCGCCAGGCCGGCTTCGCGGTCACCCTCGTGGAGAAGGCGCCGCACCTGCGCGCCGGGGGATACCCGATCGACATCCGCGGCACGGCCCTGGACGCCGTCCGGCGGATGGGCATCCTGCCGCGCCTGCGGGACCTGCACATCTCCACGCGGCGGCTGACCTTCCTCGACGCCGACGGCACCGAAGTGGCGTCGCTGGACCCGAACGTGGTCATCGGCGGCATCGACGGCGAAGACCTCGAAATCCGCCGCGGCGACCTGATCCACGCGCTGTACGACCTGGTGCGCGACGACGCCGACGTCCGGTTCGGCGACACCGTCGAAACCCTTGCGCAGCACGGCGACGGCGTCGACGTCACGTTCCGGAGCGGCCGCGAGGAAACCTACGACCTGGTGATCGGCGCCGACGGCCTGCATTCGAACACCCGCGGGCTGGTGCTCGGCGACGAGGCGCAGTTCCACCGCTACCTGGGCTACAGCTTCGCCGGGTTCACCATGCCGAACGACTTCGGGCTGTCCCGCGAGGGCGTCACGTGGACCACGCCTGGCAAGGGCGCGGCGCTGTACGCGGTGCTCGACAGCGAGGAGGTCCACGGTTTCCTGGTGTTCGCCCGGCCGGAGGCGCCGATCGAGGCGTTCCGCAACCCCGAAGCCCAGCGCGACCTGATCACCCGGACCTTCGATGGCGACGGCTGGGAGGTCCCGCGCCTGGTACAGGCGATGCGCGAAGCCGACGACCTGTTCTTCGACGTCGTCAGCCAGATCCACCTGCCGCGCTGGTCGGCGGGCCGCGTCGCGCTGGTCGGCGACGCCGCGTACGCACCGTCGTTCCTCACCGGCCAGGGCACCAGCCTCGCCCTCGTGGGCGCGTACGTGCTCGGCCACGCACTGGCCACCATCCCGGACCACGAGGCGGCCTTCGCCGCGTACGAAAACCGGCTGCGGGACTTCGTCGAGCGCAACCAGGCGATGGTGGGCGAGGGCCAGGCGACGCTCTTCCCGGCGACGGCGGAGGCACTCGAAGAGCGCAACGCCGCGCTCCGGCAGCTGTCCTCGGCGCCGCAGCGCACGCCGCGGCCGGAGCATTCGGCGCTGACGCTGCCGGATTTCCCGGTGCGGGTGGGTTAGGGGCGCAGTGCGCCGACGATCAGGTCCAGCATCCGGCCGGTCCGTGCCGGGTCCGGTTCGCTCCCGGTGGACAGGAACACGCCCAGCAGGAGCAGCGTGACGTCCTCCGGGTCGGCGGCGCGCAGGGTGCCCGCCGCTGCCCCCGCGTCGAGGATCGAGCCGATCGCGGCCGTGATGCGCTGCCGCGTCACCGGGGTGGCGATGCGGCCCGACGCCACGCCGGCGCGCAGGACGTCCGCCATCCCGCGTTTGGTGGCCACGAACGCCGCGTAGCGGTCCATCCAGGCGCGGAGCGCCTGCTCCGGCGGCAGCTGCTCGAGCAGGGCCGGGGCGCCGGCCGTGACGTCGTCGAGCTCCGCGGCGTAGACGGCTTCGACCAGGGCCTCGCGGGTCGGGAAGTGCCGGTAGAGCGTGCCGATCCCCACGCCGGCCTCGCGGGCGACGGCTTCGAGGGCGACGGTTCCGTCGGCGGCGGCGAACGCGGCTCGCGCGACCGCGACGAGCTTGTCCCGGTTGCGGCGCGCGTCGGAGCGCACGGGTCGGCCGGGTTCGGACGACGGCAAAGCGGAGGCACCTCCGGTTGTGCTACGGTTCGGCTTGAACGGAGGTTCCTCCGCTTCACCCATCATCGCACGAGGACGGGGACACCCATGCCTTCCACCGCACGCGCCGCGCTCGCCGGCCGCACCGTCTTCCGCGTCGGCTTCGGCGCGATGCAGCTCGACCGCCTGAGTGACGACCGCGCCGCGGCCCTCGCGCTGCTGCGCCGCGCCGTCGAGCTCGGCGTCGACCACGTCGACACCGCCCAGTTCTACGGCAACGGCTTCGTCAACGACGTCCTGCGCGACGCGCTCCGGGCCGGCGACGACTTCCTGGTCGCCAGCAAGGTCGGCGCCGACCCGGACCCCGGCGCCCCGCGGCCGATCCGGCTCGCGCAGCACCCCGAAAACCTGCGCGCGAGCGTGGAGGACAACCTCCGCGCGCTCGGGCTCGACTGCATCCCGCTGGTGAACCTGCGCCGCGCCGACCGGGGGCCCGGCCTGCTCGCCGAGGGCGACCAGCTCGTCGACCTCGACGACCAGCTCGCGACGATGACGGCCCTGCGCGACGAGGGCAAGATCGGCGCGATCGGGCTCAGCAGCGTCACCCTCGACGTCCTGCGCCGCGCCCTGCCGGCCGGCATCGCCTGCGTCCAGAACGCCTACAGCCTGGTCAGCCGCGACGACGAGGACATGCTCGAGCTGTGCGTCGCGGAGGACATCGCGTGGGTCCCGTTCTTCCCGCTGGGCGGCGCGTTCCCCGGGCTGCCGAAGGTGACCGAGGAGCCCGCGGTGCAGGCCGCCGCGCGGGCCCTCGGCCACACCCCGGAGCAGATCGGCCTGGCGTGGCTGCTGCAGCACGCCCCGAACGTCCACCTGATCCCGGGCACCGCGAGCCGGCCGCACCTCGAAGCCAACATCGCCGCCGCCGGGATCGCGTTCGACGAAGACACCCTGGCCGCGCTGGACGCGATCCCGACCCGGTCGATGGACGCCGCTCTGGGCTGACCGTCAGGAAGCCGGGATCAGCAGGATGGGGTAGGTGCGCGGGACGACGCAGAGGGCGTTGGTGGCGAACATCGCGAGCGAGCTGCCGACGCACCGCAGCGGCACGGGCACGGGTTCGGACTGCGCCGAAGCGACGCCCTCCGCTCCGAAGAGGACTCCGGTCGTCAACACCAGGGCACCGATCGTGGCAGTGATGCGTCGCATGGCGATTCTCCTGTTCTGCAGCCGGTTTCCGTCCTGCGGGGACTGCCCGGGAACCGGCCCGGCGGAACGGAACCGCGCCCCAAGGCACCGAGTCGGGTGACCCCCACTCGAACCTCACCAGAGCGACGCCCAGCGGTCGTGAGTGGTAAGGCGAGTTAGAACTCGCCTTAACACTCACGACCACTCGGCCGGGCCGGCGCCGGTCAGACCTCCGAGGCCGATGAATGCTGGGCGGCGAAACCGGCCAGCTCGGCCCGGTCGCGGACCGACGTCTTCATCAGCAACGCCGCCACGTGCTTTTCCACCGTCCGCGGGGAAATGTGCAGCCGGGCCGCCAGCGCCTTGTTGCTGAGGCGGAACGCCAGCAGCTCGAAGACCTCGTACTCGCGCAGGGTCACGCCGATCGCGCGCAGGCTCTCCGGCACCCGTTCCGTCCCCGTGCGGCGCTGCTGCACCGAGGCCCCGGCCCGGCGCAGCAGGGCCCGGCACGCGCTGGCCGCCGGGATCACGTCCGCGCCGTGGAACCGGCTTTCGGCTTCGCGGAGCCAGTCCGCCGGTTCGCCCCAGCCGTGGTCGACCGCCGGTTCCGCGGCCAGGCGCAGGCCCAGCGGGCGGGCGATGCCGAACGGGGCGGCCGCCTGCGCCGCCCGGTGCATCGCCGTCGCGGCCGCCTCGGGTGCGTCGCCGCGGCCGTGCAGGACCGCCTCGGCCAGCAGGACGAACTGGCGGTTCCAGCGCATCCCGCCGGCCGCGCCGGCGGCGATGCGGCGGTGCTCGTCCCAGCCTGCGTCCCCGGCGATGACGTCGAGCAGCAGCTTCAGCCCGTGCGTGCCCGCCAGGTGGAACGTGCTCTGCTGGCGGGCCTGGTCGGCCGCGAGCGTCTCGAGTTCCGCGCGGGCCGTGTCGCGGTCCTCCTCCAGCAGGGAGCAGAACACCTGCGCGAGGCCGCGGGCGAGCGGCGCTTCGGGACCGGTGTCCCCGCCGTCGCGCCGGAACTCGGCGAGGGCGGACTCCATCCCGCGCCGGTCGCCGCGGTGGCCCGCCAGCACCGCCTGCGCCATCTGGACGTACCGGCTGACCGCGAACAGCTTGATCCGCGACGCCTCCGCGTAGCACGCGTCGAGCCGGTGCTCGGCTTCGCCGAACCGGCCGCACAGCACGGAATTGAGGCCCAGCACCGCTTCCGCGTTGTAGGCCAGGCTGATCCCGCCCGTGCGCAACGCCTCGGCGCGCGCGGTCTCCAAACCGGACGGGTCCGCTTCGGACAGCCAGGCGTTGCCGCCCAGGCCGACCAGCGCGTAGTTGCGCCAGTTCGTCAGCCGGTGGTCGGCGGCGCTGTCGAGCATCCGCCGGAAGCACTCGTCCGACTCGGCCATGTCCCGCTCGCGCACGACGAACCCGACCGCGTACAGCGCCTGGCACGCCGTCGACGGCGAGCCGATCCGCTCGGCGCCGTCGACCGCGCGGCGGGCCAGCTCTTCGCTGCGGCGCACCCGGTCGGGCGCCGGGCCGGACATCGACAGGTACGCGTCCACCGCGTCGACCGCGACGGACTCCTCGTCCAGCCCCGCTTCCGGGAGCAGCGCCCGGGCCGCGGCGACCTGCTCGAACCCCTCCGCCCAGCGGCCGGCGACCTGCGCCGCCCACGCCAGCCGCACGTGGACGCGGATCTGGCGGGCGCCGTCCCGGCCGTCGGCGGGCCGCAGCGAGCCGGCGACCTTCACCGCGCGGTCGAACTGGCCGGCCTCCGCCAGCGCGAACAGCAGCAGCTCCAGCAGGTCCCGGTACCGCCCGGACTGTTCGCCGCGGCGGCCGGCGTCGTCGCCGAGCAGGTTCACCGCGTGCTCCAGCACGGCGATCGCCGACCCCGGTGCGCCTTCGGCGAGCGCGCGGCGGGCGGCTTCGCGGTACAGGTCGGCGGCCGCCCAGCGGTCCCCGGCGCCCAGGCGCAGCGACGCGGCGAGGCTGCACAGCTCACCCGGCAGGTCGGGGTGCAGCTCGACCACGGCGTCGGCCGCCTTCGCCGACAGGGCCACGCGTTCGGCCGGGTTGAGCAGGGTCAGCAGGGCTTCGGCGGTGAGCGGGTGGCGGAAGGCGTACCAGTCTTCGCCGCGTTCGTCCGCGATGAGCAGCTGCGCGGCGACGGCGGACTGCAGGTGTCCGAAAAGGCTGTGGTCGTCCAGTTCGCTCACCCGCTGGACCACCGAAAGCGGGAACCGCCGGCCGAGCACCGCGGCGATGGCCAGGAGCTGCTTGCCGCGTTCGCCGAGGCGGTCGGCGCGGCGGGTGATGATGGTGACGAGGGTCGAGGGCACCGCGCCCCGGCTGTGCCCGGTGAACCGCCAGCCCGCCGCGCCGTTCACCAGCTCGCCCGCGGCCACCATGCTGTGCAGCAGTTCCTCGACGACCAGCGGGTTGCCCGCGCTGTCGGCGAAGAGACGTTCGGCCACCTCGGCGGACACCTGGCCCGGCTCGGCGCCGAGCGACGACGCCACCACCTCCCGCACTTCGGCGGGGCCGAGGCTGTCCAGCGGCATGAGGAACCCCTCGCCGCGCCGGGCGACGGCGTGGGCCGACTCCAGCGCGGGCGAGGGTTCGGCGCGCAGCGTGGCCAGGACGACCACGGGCTGCGTGCGGACGTTGGCGGCCAGGTACTCCACCACGGCGAGGGTTTCGACGTCGGAGTCCTGCAGGTCGTCGACGACGAAGAGGCAGCCGCGGCCCGCCCCGGCCAGCCCGGTGAGCCGCAGCGTCGCCTCGGCCAGCACGACCAGCGAGGAGTCGCCCGCGGTGTCGGCGCCGGCGGCCCAGTCCGGGATCAGCCTGCCCAGCACCGACCGGTACGGCCCGAGCTGCTCGACCAGCTCGTGGCCGCCGGTGCGGGCCAGTGACAGCAGTGCCTCGGTGAGCGCCCGGAACGGTACGGCGGGCCCGGTGGTGCTGCCGCGTCCCCGCAACACCACCAGCCCCGCGTCCAGGGCGCGGCCCACCGCTTCGGCGGCGAGCCGGGTTTTGCCTATCCCGGGTTCCCCCGTGACGAACACGGCCGAGCCGGACGAGCGGCGAGCGTCGGCCAACACCCGCTCGATCTCGTCGATCTCCGTTCCTCGGCCGACGAGAGCGGGGGCACGGGTGCGCATGCGCCAACCTTAGAGACCGGAGTCACGGATTCGGTGGTCTTCCGGTGGAGATTCCACTGTTCGGACGGCAAGATTTCGCATGTTGTCACGCTTTGTGCCGTTCCGCATACGTCACGCGTGCGTGTGGTTGCTCACCACGGTGCTGATGTCCATCGTGACCACCGCGGCGGTGGCCACGCCGAGGGTCAGGCCGGCGAGAATCCCCGCCCGGACACCGATCTTCGTTCTGCCGGCGGGCTCCGCGCCCGGGGTGGCGTCGCCGAGCGGGTTGTCCACCTCGGAGCCGGCGGAGGTCGGGTCGAATTCGCCGGCGTTGGTGTCGTTGCGCATCTGCACTCCCAGGATGAGGTGTTCCGAGGCAATTACTGAGGGCGTCCCGACGGCTCCAAGAGGAGAACCGACGGAACTTGTTCGGCAAAACCGACCCGCAACAACCCGAAACCGATACCCCCGGTTCCGGTCAGCAGGCCAGGGCTCGCTACGCCGTGCGGAGTACCGCACTGGAGCCCGTGTCCTTCGATGGCGCCCACGAGGCGCGAGGTCGCCCTCCGCAGCGCGGAGACCGACGGTTCGTGTCCCTGCCCGGCCAGCACCACGAGCGCTTCCAGGGTGCCGAGCTCGCCGTGGCAGAGGGATTGGTCGGCGGACGGCGGCCGGGCGGCCACCGCGGCCGAGAAGCTGTCCGCCGCCTGGGTGGCCGCGCCGGGCGGCGGCCCGGCGGCCCCGCGCGCGGCGGCCGCGGCGAGGATCCGGCCGGCCACGCCCGAGCACCAGCCCGGATCACCGGACACGGGATCCACCGCGGTCCGGCCGCCCCGGCCGAGTGCCCAGTCGACACCCGCCGCGCCCCACAGGAAGCCGGGGGAAGCCGGGCGCGGGGCACCGGCGAGGCGCCGGGCGAGCGTGGCGGCCAGTTCGGCCGCTTCCGCCAGCCCGCTTTCCGCGTGCACGGCGTGCATCGCGGCGAGCGCGCCCGCGGTGCCTTCGCCGACGCCCGCGGGCGCGGCCGTGTCGGCGGCGGCCGTCGCGGCGATCGCGGCGGGCAGGCAGGCGGCGAGGGCGCTGTCCCCGAGCAGCGACGCCAGGCGGGCGAGGGCGTAGCAGATGCCGCCCAGGCCGAAGAACCCGCCGGACCCGACTTCGCGGGCCAGCTCGGGGTGTTCGGCGAGCACCTCGACGAGCATCGGCAGCGTGCGCACGGCCTTCGCGGCCAGTTCGGAGTACCGGGCGGTGCCGGTCAGCTTGCCCAGCTGGGCCAGGAACAGCGCGGTGCCGCAGTAGCCCTCGGCGAGCCCGGCGCCCATCGGCAGCACCAGCCAGTGCCTGCCGTCCAGCAGTTCCAGGCCGACCCAGTTGGCCCGGCCGTCGTCGTGGGCGGCGCGGGCGACGAGGTCGTCACCGATCGCCGACGCCAGCGCGAGCAGGTGCTGGCTGTCGGGCACGACGGCGGCGACCGCGCCGGGCAGCGGCGCCCCCGCGCGGTGGCGGACCTCCGGGCGGCGGGTGGCGAGCGTGGCCTCGACGAACCACTCCTGCTCGCGCAGGTCCTCGGCGCACAGCTGCGCGATCTTCGCGCGGGCCTGGTCGAGGCCGCTGGCGGCGAGCAGGCCGGGCAGCACCGCGCCGGTGCCGGTGGTGACGTCGACCGACCCCGCGGCGGCGGTGAACACCGGCACGTCGCTGGCGCACAGCTCGGTGATCTCGTGGGGCACGAGCGCGGGCAGGTGGGCCTTCCCGTGGTCGTCGGCGAGCGAGGCGAACGCCTCGGGCCGGGCGGTGCCCCCGGTGAGGTGCGCCGGGTGCGTCGCGGCGGTCAGCAGCGTCGCGTAGACCTGCGTCGGCCGCATGACCAGGCGGATCTCCTCGCCGCCGAACGCGTCCAGCACGCCGCCGAGCAGCTCGTCGCGGCGGTCCACCAGGGACTCGTAGGCGGCGCGGAACCCGCTCAGCAGGCTCTGCCGGTACATCCCGGCGTCGACCTCGGTGCCGGCGAGCACCGGGCGGTTCGCGCCGCCGGCGTAGGGGAGCGGCCCGCGGGCCAGGCGCATGGCGTCGGTCCCGGCGCCGACCCAGTGCGGCACCTCCACCGGGCTCGGCTCGCCGTTGCCGCCGCCGAACGCCGACACGTCGAGCGCGCCGTGCTCGCCGAGCATCAGCGTGGGCAGCAGGGCGGTGCGGGCGACCGAGCGGCGCAGCGCGGCGGCGGCCGGGTCCGGGCCGTTGCGGGTGAGGGCGGTGAACGCCGGGTGGAACAGGGTTTCGACGTCGACGAGCATCGGCTGGTCGCCGGCGGCGATGAGGTTCTCGCAGTGCATGTCGGTGGCGTCGAGGGCGTAGAGGAGGGCGAGCAGCGCGCCCTGGCGGCGGTAGAACAGCTCGACCCCGGCCTGGTCGGCGCACGGCCGCGCGGGCACGTACTCGGCCCAGCCGTAGCCGTCGCGGGCCAGCACGCCCAGCGGTCGCGGCGCGAGCCCGGGCCGCGCCTGCGCGAACCAGCGCAGCAGGTCGCCCCACTTGGCGAGCAGGCCGAGCGGCCGCGGCTTGTAGACGAGCCGCCGTCCGTCGGCGAAGCCGAGCACGGCGACCGCGCGGCCGCCGGAGTGCACGTCGCCGGCGCCCAGCGTCAGCTCGGCCAGTTCGGCCGCGCTACCCGCCAGGAGGCCGGCGCGCAGGGCGTCGCGGTCCGCGGCGAACCGCGTGAGCAGCTCCGCGACGGCGTCGGCGGTGCGCAGGCAGGTCTGGGCGAGCAGCCGGGCCAGCACCGGGTGGCGGGCCAGCACACCGGTGAGGTGACCGCGGCTGCCGAGCAGGCGCAGGAAGTCGACGAAGCGGTCGCGCCCGGTGGCGCCGCGCAGCAGGCCGGCCTTCTTCGCGGTGTGCAGTTCCAGCACGAAGGTGCGGGCCGCGAGGGCGGTGAGCTGCCCGGCGAGCCAGCTCTCGACACCCGCCCACACGCGTTCCGCGGCGGGCACCCGCTGCACGAGGAGGACACGGGTGGCGGTCAGGAACGGAAGCACGGCGTGCCGGAAGACGAGGTGGTCGTCGGCGCCGGCCGGAGCGGGCCAGTCACCTTCGGCGGGCAGGGCGGCCAGGACCTCGTCGGCGAGCAGCGCCCAGGCGGGCCGCGCACCGGCCTCACCGGGGAGGCGGGCGGCGGTCCACCACGCCGGTGCCTCGCGGGGGGCCTGCTCGGGACGTTCCACTGTCTGGCTCACGCCGATGAGACTCGCATCCTGGGAGATGCGGGCGCATGGGTAACTCCTACCCAGATTGGGTACCCAGGTCTGGGGTCTGCCTTCGATCCCGGTCGCTCACCGCCGTCCCGCGAGCGCCGGTGCGGTGAGTTCGGCCAGGTCACGGCGGTGCACGGCCCGCACGGGCACGGTCGTGGCCAGCGCCGCCACGTGCCCGCCGGGCACCGGCAGCGACCGCAGATGCACGGGCTCCTTCGGCCATCCGGGGACCCCCGCACGGGCGAGGGGCCCCCGCACGTCCACCCGCGCCGGGGCGGCCGCCAGCCCCAGCCCGGCGAGTTTCATCGCCGCCTCCTTGCGCGTCCACGCCGTCAGCAGGCGCCCGGCCCGCTCCGCCGGAGGCGCGGCCGCGAACTCCCGGTGCTCGGCCGCCGACAGGACCACCCCGGCCAGCCCGGCCGGGTCGGCCGCCAGGGCCGGGTCCTCGATGTCCGCTCCGACCAGCCCGGCCGCCGCCGTCGCGAGCAGCAGCCACCGGCCGGTGTGCGACACCGAAAACGACGGGGCCCCGGCCAGCCGCGGCCGGCCGTGCGCGGGGTCGGCGCAGTGCTCGCACGACCGGTCGATCACCACCTCCGACGGCGGCACGCCGAGCACCGACGCGCCCCAGAGGCGTTGCAGCGCACGGGAAGCCGTGAACACGTCCGCGGCCGCCAGCCGGGCGGCGCGGGCGCGTTCGGACTCCGACAGCACCCCGAGCCACTCCGGCCGGGAGCGGACCGGCACCAGCCAGACGTCGACGATCATGGCGCCTGCGGCAGCAGCAGGGCGGCCCGCGGCACGGGCAGCTCGTCCGACGGTGAGCCCAGCTCCGCCAGCAGGTGCGCGACGGCCGCCGCGAGCTGGTCGTCCTCGCCCGGCAGGAGCCGGTCCGGGGCCGGCACCACGGCCAGGTCGGGCTCGACGCCGTGGTTCTCCAGCGACCCGCCCGCGTCGCCGAACCGGTAGCGGAACTCCGGCTGCGTCGTCACCGTGCCGTCGACCAGCCGGTGCCGCGGCCAGGTCGCGATCACCCCGCCCCAGCTGCGCCTGCCGATCAGCGGGCCCAGCCCGAGCGCGCGGAAGACGTGCGCGAAGATCTCGCCGTCGGACCCGGTGTGCTCGTTGAGCAGGGTCGCCATCGGGCCGCGGGGCGACTCCGTGGGGTACGGCGCCGTCCCGCTCCACCGGCCGTGCTCGGTGCCGGTGCGGCGCCGGGCCAGCCGGTCGAGCAGCAGCGGCGACACGTGGCCGCCGGTGTTGAACCGGACGTCCACGATCAGGCCGTCGCGGTCGAGCTCGGTCAGGAACCCGCGGACGAAGTCGGCGTACCCGCTGCGCGTCATGTCGGGCACGTGCAGGTAGCCCAGCCGCTCGCCCGACACCGCCCGCACGTAGGCGCGGTTGCCCTCGGCCCAGTCCAGGTACCGCGCCCGCGCTTCGCTCGCGCACGCCCGCACGACCACGCGGTGCTCGGCCGCGCCGCGCCGGACGGTCAGCTCCACCTCGCGGTCGGCCTGGCCGACCAGGAGCTCGCCCGGACCCGCCGGGCCGACCCGGCGGCCGTTGACCGCGACCACGGCGTCGCCCGCGCGGATGTCGGCGCCCAGCCGGGCGCACGGCGAACCGGCCTTCGGGTTCCACGGGTCGCCGCGCAGGATCCGCGCGATCCGCCATTGCGAGCCGTCCGCGGTGGTGTCCCAGTCGACGCCGAGGAAGCCCTGCGCCTCGTCCGGCCCGGTGCGGTACTCGCCGCCGCGCTCGAACGCGTGCGATGTGCCGAGCTCGCCGTGCAGCTCCCAGATCAGGTCCGAGAGCTCGGCGCGGCACGACACCAGCTCCGCGAGCGGCGCGTACCGGTCGTAGACGGCGTCCCAGTCGAGGCCGGACATCCGCGCGTCCCAATAGCCTTCGCGCTGCAGCCGCCACGCTTCGCGGAACATCTGCCGCCACTCCGCGGACGGGTCGAACGGCACCTTGACGCGGCCGAGGTCGACCCAGCCGGTGGCCGGGCCCGGTTCCTCGCCGTCGGGCGGGTCGCCGGCGGCGTCAGCGCGCAGCACCCGCAGCCGGCTGTCGGTGCGGTGCAGCACGACGTCGCCGCGGACGTCCAACTCGTCGACCGGGCCGAGGCAGCCCGCGGTGACCCGGCCGGAGGCCAGCTCCACCAGGGATACCGTGCCCTCGGCGCCGGAGTCCGGGTGTGCCGGGTCGGGCGCGGAAAGGGGCACCGACAGCAGCAGCACGCGGCCGGGGAGGGCGCCGATGTCGCTGTAGCGCCCTTCGGGCACCGGGAACGCCGCGACCCGCCGGGAAATGCCGTCGAAGTCGATCTCGACCCGGCCGTCGCCGCGCGGGGCGGGCAGGGCCTGCCCGGGCACGGCGGCCCGCGTCTCGAACGGCGACTCCTCGTCCGCCCGCAGCGTGATCAGGTACGGCCGCGACCCGAACGGGAACCCGACGTCGAATTGGACCTGGTCCAGCTCCGGCGTGAGGTCGCGCTGGCCGAGGAAGTACAGGTACCGCCCGGACGGGTCGAACGCCGGGCGCGCGTCGCGCACCACCGGCTCGGTGACCCGGTGGGTGCGCCCGGACGCGGTGTCGGCGAGCTTGATCGACGACGTGCGCGGCGACTCCGGGAACGTGTAGGCCAGCCAGCGGCCGTCGGGCGACCACGCGAGGTCCTCGATGCGCTCGTGCCGGCTCGCGTCGAGCAGCCGGGGCCGGGGGAGCACGTCGGCGGTGTCCACGATCCACACGCGCTGGCGGCTGGTCGCGAAGGCGACGAGCCCGGACGCGGGGGAGGCGGTCAGCTCGGTGATGTGCCCGACGCCGCCGGCCACGAGCACCGGGGCGTCCTCGCCGCCCTCGGCGTCCAGCAGCACGATCCGCTCGTCCGGGCTCTCGTCGGCGGCCACCGCGACCAGCTGCCGCCCGCCGGCCAGCCACCGCAGCAGCCGGTAGCGGACGCCGTCGGCGCTGCCGTGCCCGCGGACCGGCCCGGCCCAGTGCGCGAAGGTGAACGCCTTCCCGCGCGCGGTCACCGCGAGCCGGGTGCCGTCGGGGCTCAGGCGCGCGCCGTCGAGGTATTCGCCCGCGGGGGCGAACCGGCGGCCGCGCTGCGGCGCCGCGCCGCCCAGATCGACCTCCACCGGCCGCGCGCCGAGCTCGTCCAGCAGGTGCAGCCGGGCGCCCGCGGTGTAGACCAAGCGGGTGCCGTCGGTGGTGAGCCCACGCGCGTAGTGGTCGTGGTGGTCGGTGTGGCGGCGCAGGTCGGTGCCGTCGGGCAGGCACGAGTAGACGTTGCCGATGCCCTCGTGGTCGCTGATGAAGTGCACGCGGCCGCCGGCCCAGCACGGGTCGGCGACGTTCCCGGGCAGCGCGACGAGCCGCGTGAACGGCCCGGACTCCTGCTCGGCGTACCACAGCTCGCCGGTGCCGCCGCCCCGATAACGCTTCCACCGCGCGGGATCCGCGGTGTTGCGGCCGACGACGACCCCGCCGTCGCCGAAGGCGATCGTGTCGGCCGGGCCGAGCCGCAGCGGCCGCGCGGGACCGCCCGCCGACGGCACCGAGAACAGGCGCGCGCCGAAGCCGGACGGCTGCTCGGCGTCGGTCGCGTAGAGCACCTCGCCGGTGTGCGGGTGCCAGCCGACGGTGAGGCAGCGGCCCGCCTGGTGGGTCAGCCGCCGGGGGTGGCCGCCCTCGGCGGGCATGACGTAGACCTCGGCCGGCCCGTCGTCGGTGCCGACGAACGCGATTTCCGTGCCGTCCGGGGAAATCCGCGGCCGGCGCGCTTCGCCGGGGCCCGCGGTCAGCCGGTGCGCCCGGCCGCCCTCGGCGGGCACCGACCACAGGTCGTCCTCGCACGCGAAGTACAGGGTGCCGCCGGAGACCGCGGGCGTCCGCAGGTACCCGGCCCGCCCGGTCACGACCGGGCCTCGATGCGCTCGCGGATCCGCTCGGCCAGCTCGCGGCGGCGGTCCCCGGCGGACGCCTGGTGCGCCCGGACGTCCTCGTCGGACAGCGTCCAGTAGCACGCCGTGCGCCATTCGCCGACGGTGTAGGAATCCCGTTCGCACCGGACCTGGTGCTGGGCTTCGAGGGCCTCGGCGGACAGGAACATGGTGTTGTGCGTGAGGACCTGGTTGACGATCACGCGCATGTTCAGCTCGTCGCGCAGGTGCTGGTGCACGGCGTAGACGGCGAGCGCGCCCAGCCCGCGGTCGCGCGGCAGCACGCCGAAGGACAGCTCGCAGCGCTGCGCGCGCCAGTCGATCGAGGTGATCCACGCGAAGCCCATCACGCGGTCGCGCGGGCCGCACACGGTGAACATCCGCTTGGTGCGGTGCTCCTCGGTGATGGTGCGCAGCTGCCGGGCCTGCAGGCCGTCGTCGTCGGAGCCGACGGCGAAGTCGGTGAGGTTGGCCGTGAACCGCGCTTCGCGCAGCAGTTCCGTGCGCAGCGGGATGTCCTCCTCGGTGAAGTGGCGGACGGTCACGATCGGCATGACTCCTCCTTCACCAGGACCAGGACGTCGTGGAAGGCGTGGCCGGCGTAGCGGTGACCGGGCAGCACGCCGGTGCGCGCGAACCCGGCCCCGGTGAACGCGGCGGCGCCGGTTTCGGGGACCAGCGCGACGAACGACGTCCGGCGCTGGTAGGTGGCGAGGTGCCCGAGCAGCGCGCGCACCGGCTCGGGGCCGGCCGACGTGCTCGAGACGTACGCCTGGCGCGGCTGCGCCCGGTTCGGCACGCAGCCGACCAGCGCGCCGCCCGCGGCGTACACCTGGGCCTCGCGGCGGGTGAGCTCGCGCACGAGCAGGGCGTCGTTCTGGGTCACCGGGTCGGTGCCGAGGAACCCGCGCGCGGCGTCACCCGCGCGGCGCAGGCCCCGCGCGGCCTCGGCGGGCGAAAGCGGTCTCAGCTCAGTCATGGCGGTTCATCCCCCAGATCTCCCGTGCGGCGGGTGCGCCGTCGAACCAGACGGCCGCCGGGACGACCGCCTCGCGCCGGAACCCGGCCGCGGTCAGTGCCCCGGTGCCCGGCCGGGCGGCCGGGGTGACCCAGCCGTGCAGGCGGCGCAGGTTCAGGCCGGTGAAGCCGTGCTCGATCGCCCCGGCCAGTATCGCGTCCACATCGGACAGTCCGCTGTGGACACCGATTTCCAGGCGGGCCCGCCGGTGCACCCAGTCGATGCCGGTGTAGCGGACGAAAGCGTCGTCGGTGACGCACAGCTCCTCGTCGTGGCCGGCCGGCTCGGGGACCTCCGCCGGTTCGGCGAGGACGGGCCAGTCCGGCATCGGCAGGCCCAGCAGCTCGCCGGGGAGCCACGGCCCGGTCAGCAGGTCGCGGTCGGTGCCGCGGTATCCGCGCAGGTTCATGACTCCGCCCAGAGCTGGGAGAAGAAGACCGTGCCGCGGCGACGGCCTTCGTGGGTGGTCACGCCGGCGAGCGTGCCCTCTTCGGTGAGGCCGGCGGACCGCGCGAAGGCGAGCCCCACCGGGTCGAACTCGGGGAACCGGACCGAAAGCCGCACCACCTCGTGCCGCCACCGCAGGGCCCGCACGATCTCGCGGTAGGCGTCGCGCCACCAGTGCGCCGGCGCGCCGGCGCGCAGGCGCAGGTGCAGCAGGTAGTGGCAGCCGTGTTCGCTGCCCTCCTGTTCGAGGGCGTACAGGCCGGCGGGTTCGCCGTCGGCGAGGAGCACGCGCGTGTCGTCGCCGAGGAGCTCGAGGATCTCCCACTCCGGCCGCGTGGCGGGCCGGTCGGTGCGGAAGTAGAAGCCGGGTTCGGCGAACATCGCGAGCACGGCGGACCGGTCGGGCGCCGCGCAGGCGCGGGCCGACCAGCGCGGCAGCGCGCGGTCCGCCGGGGTGGCGGCGGGCGGTGCGGCGGGCGCGATCGAGGTCATGGCCCCTCCCGGGCTGGTGGACGAAGCTGGCGGGTGAGTGGTCTGCCGCGGCTGGTCGTGAGTGGGAAACAGGGTTAGAACACTGTTTCCCACTCACGACCCTCCGGCGGATCGGCGGGGCGGCGGCGCTTCCGGTGTGGTGCGCCGCCGACCCGCCGGGAGGTCACGCCTCCTTGACGGCGACCTTCGACGCTTCCTTGACCGCGACCTTGGACGCCTCCTTGACGGCGACCTTGGAGGCCTCCTTCACGGCGACCTTCGACGCGACCTTGCTGGCGACCTTCGAAGCTTCCTTCGACATGCGTGTTTCCTCATTCCGTTGATGGGATTCCCCGCAGATCCCGGTCCGCGATTCCTGCGTTCCGGTGGGGCCAACCCAGATTCACCGACGAACCGTTGCCGGTCAAGGAAAACTCCGCACCGACCGGTGTCATGTTCGTGCCACGGAGAACGTGCCACCGCCAGGGGCTAACCATTTCCGCCCTGGCCGCCCACCATCGGCGTACCACGACGATTCACGGTTGGAGGGTCGGATGCCTGTCGCGAAAAGCGCGAACCTCTGCTGGGGGCAGCACCACCACCTGCTGCGGTACCTGCGGGTGCCGGCGCAGTCGCGGCACGAGGCGCACATCGGCACCAGCTACCCGCTGCCCGCGGGCTGCACGGTCGCGGCCGTCCGCGCCACGCTGACGCACCTGGTGCGCCGGCACGAGGTCCTGCGCACGGTCTACGACCTGACCGGCACCGCGGCCGACGGGCGCGCCTGGCCGCGCCAGGTCGTGCAGCCGCCGGCCCCGCAGCCGGTGGTCGAGGCGACCGCGGAGGACGCCGTGGACGTCATCGCCCGCCTCACCCGTACCCCGTTCGACCTGGCCCGCGAGTGGCCCTTGCGGGCCTGCGTGGTCACCGCCGGTGGCCGGCTGGTGCGCCTGCACCTGGTCTTCAACCACCTGGCCTTCGACGACGTCGCCCTCGACCGCCTGGCCGCCGAGCTCGACGAGCTCCTGGCCGCGCGCACCGAGGGCAGGCCCGCGGTGCTGGACCCGGTCGAACACCAGCCGGTGGACCTCGCCCGCTTCGAGGAGAGCCGCACCGACGCCGACGTCGGACCCGCACTCGGCCACTGGCGCGATCTCGCCGGGAAGCTCCCGGCGGACGTCTTCTCGAAGCGCCGGAAGGCTTCCGGGGCCGCACACAGCGGCTCCCTCACCGTCCCGTCGCTGTTGCCGGCCGCCCGGGCGATCGCCGCGCGCGAGCACGTGTGGCCCTCGGCCGTGCACCTGGCCGCCTATGCCGTCACGCTCGCCGCGTACACCGGGGAAACGCTGGTCGCGCACCGGATGTACACCAGCCAGCGGGACGCCAGCGGCTTCGGCGGCGCCGTCACGTGCCTGTCCTACCCGACGCCGGTGCTCGCCGACCTCGGCGGCGATCCGCGGTTCTCGGCCGTGGTGAAGGAGTCCGCCACCCGCGTCAGCCAGGCGATGGCGAACGCGCACGTGCCCTACGACCGCGTGTACGAGCTGATCGCCGAGAAGGGCGTGCGCGTGGTCGCGGAGCTGAACTTCCTCGACAACGCCCCGCGGTCCTGCCGCACCAAACGCGACCGGTACGCGGTCAACGCGGCACCGGCCGACTGGGCACAGGCCGGTTCGGACAGCTACCTGCGCGTCTACGAATGGGCCGACGGCATCACCCTCGCCCTGCAGGCCCTGGACGCGGTGATGGACGCCGACGCCGTCGAGCAGTTCCTGCGCGGCTACGCCCGGCTCGTCGAGGCCCACCGCGACCCCGGTACCGATCTGCGCGTCAGCGAGGCCGCCGCGCTCATCGGCTTCACCCCGGCCACGCCGCAACCAGAGGCGCCCGCCGAACCCGAGCCGGCCGGAACCGCGCCCGCCGAACGCGTCCTCACCGAGGTCGTCGCGCAGGTCAACGGCCTCGGCGACGTCGACCCGGCCCGCAGCTACCTCGGCGCGGGCGGGCGCGTGCTGCGCCTGCCCCGCGTGGTCGAGGCCCTGCACGAGCGCGGCTGGTCGGCCGGGCTCGTCCCGTTCACCACCGCCCGCCCGCTGTCCGCGCTCGCGCACGAGCTCGTGCCGGCCCGCGGCTGAGCCGAAGATCGGAGGAAATCATGTCCCTGCTCGAAGCACCCCGCCTGGAACGGGTGGCGTCGTTCGTGCCGGAGACGAGCCTGCCGGTCGCCGACCTGGCCGGCCCGCTCGGCCTCGACGCGACGCAGCTGCGCTTCTTCACCCGCTTCCTCGGCCTCGACCGCGTCGCCGTCGCCGACGGCCTCGAACTGGCCGACCTGCTGGCCGGCGCGGGGGAGCGCGTGCTGGCCGGGGCCGACCGCGACTCGGTCCGGTTCCTGGTCCACGCGCACACCATGCAGCACGTCGCCGTCGCCACCCCCGGCCTGCTGGAGGACGTGCGGCAGCGGCTGCGGCTGCACCGCGCGACCGCGTTCAGCCTGTCGCACCTCAACTGCGTGATCGGGATCCACGCCCTGCACGTGGCCCGGTCCCTGCTGGCCACCGCGGCGCCGGGCGACCGCGTGCTCGTGCTGACCGGCGACAAGGTGCTGATGCACGAGGCCCGGCTGATCCGCGACACCACCATCCAGGGCGACGGCGCCGCCGCGGTGCTGCTCGGCCCGGACCCGCGCGGCGACCGCGTCCTCGGGCGCGCGCTCACCGTGCTGGGCCAGTTCTACCGCGGTATCGACTGCGACGAAGCACTGCAGCTGCAGTACAAGCACGTCTACCCGGACGCGCTCGCCCAGGTCATGCAGGACGCCCTCGACGACGCCCGGGTCGAGGCCGCGGACATCGCCGCCATCCTGCCGCACAACGTCAACAAGCTGTCCTGGAAACGCATCACCGGCGTGCTCGGCGTGCCGCGCGACCGCGTGTTCCTGGACAACGTCGGGAAGTACGCCCACTGCTACAGCTCCGACCCGTTCATCAACCTGGCGGCGGCGCGCGCGGACGGGCGGGTCGATCCGGGGGACCTCGTGCTGCTGGCTTCGGCCGGCCTCGGGGCGACCTTCGCGGCGGCCGTCGTCGAGATCGGAGAAGGGAACCAGGGATGAATTTCGTGGCACGGCTGAAGAAGGACCTCACCGGCGACGCCGGTGCGCGGTTCGTCTTCGTCAACAACTTCGAGGTGGAACGCAGCTGGGCGGTGGGCGAGCCGAAACTGCCCGGCGCCGGCATCTCGTTCGCGGGGGCCACGGTCAACCGCATGGAGGAGATGGGCGCGCTGCTCGCCGGCGAGGGCGACCTGGTGGTGCTCAAGGCACCCATGGACGCCGCGTTCGCCGGCTACCTCGCCCGGATCGGCGCGGCCGACGGCACCACGCTGATCGCCGAGCACAACGACCCGGACGCGATGGTGACCGAGGACGCGCTCAACTCGCCGGAGCTGCTGTCCCGGCTGCGGGAGCTGGCCGACGGCAACACCTACCTGATGCCGCTGGGCATCTCGGCGTCGGAGGAGGCGCTGGCCAAGGAAAGCGGCCTGCCGCTGGCCGGGTCGACCGCGCAGATCTGCAAGGCGGTCAACGGCAAGGTGTTCAGCCGCGGCCTGGTCGACTCGCTCGGCCTGCGCCAGGTGCCCGGCCGGGTGGTGCACACGGTCGGCGAGCTGCGCGAGGCCCTCACCGCGCAGCTGGCGCTGGGCGGCCGGGTCGTCGTGAAGGAGTCGCTCGGCGTCTCCGGGCGCGGCATGGTCGTGGTCGAGGACGAGCGCGGCGCGAACCGGCTGCTGCGCCTGATCGAGCGCCGCGGCGCCGACGCGCCCGCGAACCTGGTCGTCGAGTCCTGGATCGAGCACGCCCAGGACCTCAACTACCAGTTCGTCGTCTCCCGCACCGGCGGCGTCCGGTTCGAGACGGTCAAGGCCGCCGTGCTCAAGAACGGTGTCCACCAGGGCCACCGCTTCCCGGTGGAGCTGCCGCCGGTCGCCGCGCGCGAACTCGCCGAAGCCGTCGAGAAGATCGGGCGCTCGCTGCACGACGAAGGCTTCTTCGGCATGGTCGGTGTCGACGCGATGCTCGCCGCCGACGGCACGCTCTACCCGTGCCTGGAGATCAACGCCCGGTTCAACATGTCGACCTACCAGAGCCGGATCGCCGAGAAGTTCATCCCCGAAGGCCGGCACGCGATCGCCGCGACCTTCTCGCTGAAGCTGCAGCGCGAGCACACCTTCGCCGAGGTCGAGACCGCGCTCGGCGACCTGTTCTTCACCGGCGCCGGCGACACCGGCGTGCTGGTCAACAACTTCGCGACGCTCAACGCCGCGGCCACCGGCGAGGGCTCCTTCCACGGCCGTCTCTACGCGATCTGCGTCGGGGACTCGCCCGAGGAGGCCCTCGCCGTCCGGACCGAGGCCGAGCGCCGCCTGGCGGAAATGGCAGGAACCGAAGCATGACCGGCATCGACTACCAGGACCTGGCCGCGCGCTTCGGCACGCCGCTGTACGTCTACGACGGCGACGTCCTGCACGCCACCATCACCGGCCTGCGCGCGGTGCTGCACCCGGCGATCGAGGTCTTCTACTCCCTCAAGGCGAACCCGAACATCAGCGTCTTCGCGGCCCTGCACGCCGGTGGCGCGCGGGCCGAGGTTTCGTCCATTGTGGAGCTCCAGACGGTCCTCAAGGCCGGGGCCCGCCCGGACGACATCATCTTCCTCGGCCCGGGCAAGAGCCAAGAGGAGCTGCGGGCGTGCCTGGACACCGGCGTCTACGCGATCGTCTGCGAATCCTTCGACGAGCTGGACGACATCGAACGGCTCGGCGCCGAGCTCGGGAAGCAGCAGCGGGTGCTGCTGCGGATCAACCCCACCTGCGCGATCAGCGGGTCGCGGCTCACCATGGGCGGCAAGCCCCGCCAGTTCGGCATCGACGAGGCCCAGGTCCTCGCCGCCGGGCCGCGGCTGGCGGAGTACCGCCACGCCGACGTCGCCGGCATCCAGGTCTACATGGGCACGCGCATCCTCGACGCCGAGGTGATCGGCAAGAACACGCGCTACGCACTGGACCTGGCCGAGCGGGTCGTCGCGGAGACCGGGATCCGGCTGGAGGCCGTCGACATCGGCGGCGGCCTGGGGGTCGCCTACTTCGAGGGCGAGGACGACCTCGAAGCGGCCGCTGTGGCCGCGGAAATCAACCCGATGCTGGCGGCGTTCCACCGGGCGCACCCGGCGACCCGGCTGATCATGGAGTCCGGCCGGTTCCTGGCCGGCCGCGCCGGGGTCTACGTGCTCGGCGTCCGGTACGTCAAGGAGTCGATGGGGGAGCGGTTCGCGATCGCGGACGGCGGCACCCACCACCACATGGCCGCGGTCGGCATCGGCTCGTTCGTCAAGCGCAACTTCCCGGCCGTGCTGCTCACCCCGCGCGCGGCGGGCGACGACACCGACGACACCGTCGAGCCGGGCCCGTGGACCGTCACCGGCCCGCTGTGCACGCCCAACGACACCTTGCTCAAGCAGGTGAAACTGCCCGACCTGCGCCCCGGCGACCTGGTCGGTGTCCTGAACTCCGGCGCCTACGGGCCGTCGGCCTCGCCCGGGCTGTTCCTCAGCCACGGGTTCCCCGCCGAGGTGCTCGTCCGCGGGGGTGCGGCCTTCCTGGTCCGCGACCGCGACGAGCCCGCGGACCTGCTGCGCAAGCAGCACCTGCACCAGCCCACCACCAGCACGGAAAGCGAGCCGAGATGAACCGCACCGAGATCGTCGCCCACCTGGAGATCGCCCTGTCCGCCGTGCTCAACAAGGAGATCGGCGGCGTCACCCCGGAGCTGCGCCTGTTCGAGGACCTGGCGCTCGACTCCACCAGCGTCATCGAGCTGCTGATGAGCCTCGAGGACACGATCGGCCTCGAGATCGACCCGGACGAGCTCGGCCCGGAGGTCTTCCGCACGGTCGGCAGCCTGACCGACTACATCGAGTCGGCCTTCGCCAGGGCCGCCGCGGCGGTCTGAGCCATGTCCCTCCAAACGCTCGCGCCGCCGGGCCGGGCGGCGGTACCCCCGCGCCCGGCCGGGGTGCACCTGAGCGGCGTCACGCACCGGGTGTTCGCCGAACGCGCCAAGCCGGTGTTCGGGATGCGCCCGGAGCTGGCCCGGCTCATGGTCGAGACCTTCGGCGCCGCGGCGGACCAGGAGGACTTCCTGGCCCGCACCGGCAACGGGTTCATCGAAATGACCGAGGCCCTGCTGGCGGACGCGGACGCCCCGCTGCCGCCGCTGGACGCGGTGGTGCTCGCCTACCACTCGCCCGACCTGTACCACTCCGAGGTCGCGGGCTGCTACCTCGCCGGGCGCCTGCCCGGCAACCCGGAGCCGTGCTCGGTCGCCGGGCCGGGGCCGGGGGCGGCGTTCACCGCGCTGCGCCTGCTGGACGGCATGTGCCGGCTCGGCGAGGCGAGTTCGGCGGCGCTGCTGGTGTTCGACCAGAACGCCGTGCTGTGGGACAGCGGCCACCCGGCCACCCACCGGCCCGACGCGGCGGTGCTGCTGCGGGCCGGCGCAACTGGCGACGTCGCCGTGACGGAGCTGGCGGAGGTGCGGCTCGACGAGTCCGGGCCGCACACCCCCACCCTCGCCTTGGCCGACGTGCTCTACCGGCACCCGGGCGTCCGGGTGCTGGCCGGCGCGGGCCTGGCCCAGCGGCTCGCGGGCACGCCGTACGCGAGCCGCGTCGAAGCGGTCCCGGACCTGTGGTGCACCGGTGTGTGGGCGGGCCTCGCCCGCGTCTGGCCGCTGCGCGAACCGGTGCTGCTGGCCGACTTCGAACCGGCGGGCGGCACGTTCTGCAGCTGCCTGCTCGTGCCGGGAAGGGAGCACTGATGGACACGGGGCTGTCCCGGGTCGCCGTGCGGCTGCCCGGCCGCGTCGAGGCCGTCGACGACGTGCTCGTGCGGTCGGGCGCCAAACCCCTGGAGCGGCGGATGTTCGGCCGCATCTACGGCCTGCGCGACAGCCCGGTGCTCGCGCCGGGCGAGCGGATGGCGGACCACCTGGCCGAGGCCGGGCGGACCGCGCTCGGCGGCGGGGCGGCGAGCCTCGTGCTCTACGGCCACACCCTGCTCATCGCCGAGCTGGACCTGTGCGGGGAGTTCCCGGACCGGCTGCGCGACGCGCTCGGCCTGCCGGGCGTCCCGTTCTTCGGGGTCTCGCACGTGAACTGCACGTCGGTGCTGCGCTCGGTCGAACTGGCCCGGCGCTACCTGGCCCGCCCCGGCGCGGCCCCGGACGACCGCGTGCTCGTCCTCGGCGGCGACCAGGGCAGCGCGAGTGACCGCGGCCGCTACATCCCGGGCACGACCGTCGCGGGCGACACGGCCGCGGCGCTCGTCGTGTCCCGCGGCCCGGCGCGCTACCGCTACCTCGGCGGCGCGAGCGCCCGCGACACCCGGTTCCACCGCAGCCTGCGGATGACCAAGGAGGAGTTCACGCTCTTCGGCAAGGTCTGCTGCGAGCAGGCGGTGGCGGTCGTGGCCGCCGCGGCCCGCGCCGCCGGGCTCGGACTGTCCGATGTGGACTGGGTGCTGCCGGACCTGTCCAACCGGATGTTCTGGCGCACCTTCAGCGGCCTGTCCGGGTTCCCGTTCGAGAAGATCCCGCTGGACCTGGTCGCCGAGCGCGGGCACAACTTCGGGGTCGACTCGCTGCTCGCGCTGCAGCACGCCGACGCGGCCGGACGGCTGCGTCCCGGGCAGCGCTGCGCCCTGGTCTCCGTGGGCCAGGGCGCCTACTTCCAGTCGGTGATCGTCGAGGTCGTGGAGGAGAAGTGACCACCAGCCTGCTCGAATGCGAGCGAACCGCACGCAGCGACGGCCTCGCCGCCGGTCTCGCCGCGGCCCTGCCCGCCACCCCGGCCGACCGGCTGGCCCCCGGCCGGTACGCGGCCGTGCCCGCCGCGGCCGTGCCCGAAGGCGCCGAAGTGCGCACGCACAGCCTGGCCGATCGCGAGGACATCGTCTTCCTCGCCTGCCCGGGCCGTCCCCGCGAGGAGCGGGACGCGCTCGAGCTGGCCGACCTCGGCCGGCGCCTGGCCGCGGTCCGGCTGGGCGTGCTGCGCTCGGTGCTCGACCACGTCGTCGAGCACCTGTCGAACCGCACGTCGGGCGACGAACCGCTGATCCGCAAGCAGCTCGTGGCCGGCGCGATCGGCGACGTGATGGCCGCGGTGGAACGGCTGCGCGCCCAGGTGCGCTCGCAGCGGCACCCGGCCGCCGTCGCCGACGTCCACCGCGAGCTGGACGAACTGGGCTGGCGGGTGGCCCAGCACCTCGGCGCCTCGGGCTTCCTGGCCACCTCACCCGCGCGGTCGCTCTACGTCTCGGCCCTGGTGGCCGGCACCTGGGTGGACCGGGAACCGGAAGGAGAACCGGCATGATCGAGCTGAGCGAACGCGTCCGCGCGGTCCGCGACCTGAGCCGGGAGGCAGCGACGGACCTGCGGTCGCGCGCCCTGGCCATCGACGTCGACCCGGACGCGATGGAGGAGCACTACAACTCGCCGGTGTTCGAGATGGTGCGGCAGGCCGACACGCCGCCGCAGTACCGCGAGTCGCTGCCGTCGACGCCGCTGCTGCGCGCGATGGAACGCGGCTCGTGCCTGGAGAACGTGGCCGGGCTGATCGAGCTGGCCCGCGGCGACGTCGGCGCGATCCTGGCCTGCCCGTCACCGGGCCTGGCCGGGGTGTTCGTCGAGCTGCTCGGCACGCCCGAGCAGCAGGAGTGGTTCTTCACCCGGATGCACGGCGGCCGCCGCTGGTCGTTCTTCGCGATGACCGAGGAGAGCCGCGGCAACGACGCGACCGCGATGGAGACCCGCTTCGACCGCGACGGCGACGGCTGGCGGCTCAACGGCGGCAAGTGCTACGTCGGCAACGCCGCCCGCGGCAGCGTCGGCGTGGTGTTCGGCCGCACCGGCCGCGGCGCGCTGTCGATCCGCGCGGCACTGGTCGAGGTCCCGGCGGCCGGCTGGCACGGCGAGAAGCTGGACATGATCGGCCTGCGCGGCGCGTACATCAGCCGGCTGTCCTTTTCGGACGTGTCCATTCCCGCCGGCCGCCTGCTCGGCGACCACCTGCCGGTGACGCGGCGCGGGATCTTCGCCGCCATCACGACGTTCAACCACATGCGGGTCCGGATCGCCGCGTCCGCCGTGGGCACCGCGCTGGCGATGGTCGAGTACGTCCTGGAGCACCGCAAGAACGCCCCCGGCGGCCAGCTCGCCCTCGCCCGCGCCGAAGCCGGGCGGGAGCTGGTGTACGAGGCGGCGGCGCGGATCGACCGCGACCCCGAGCGCGGCTACCTCTCCAGCGCGGCGAAGCTCGGCGCGGTCGGCCTGGCCGTGGGGACGGCGCACTGGGCGTCGGCCGCGCTCGGCCCGGCCGGCCTGATCGAGCACCCGCTGCTGGAGAAGTGGACGCGGGACGTGCACGCGTTCGAGTTCATGGAGGGCACCAGCAACATCCACCGCCTGCACGTGGCGCGCGGGTACCAGGCGGGAGACGCCGATGCCTGAGCTCGGAATCGACACGATCGCGTTCGCCGCGGCCCGGCGCGAGGAGTACGTGCCGCTGTCGGCCCTGCCCGGCGCCGCCGACCTGGTGCCGCCGGAGCGGCTCGCCGCCGCCGGGATCCCGTTGTCCCGGCTGATGGTCCGGATCCCGGAGGACGACGACGTCGACGTCGCGGCGGAGGTGCTCGCCGCCCTCGGGCCGCCCGCGCTGCCGCAGCCGCTGTTCTTCGTGCGGTCCGGGCCGCTGCGCGACCCGAACGTGGCCGCGCTGGCCGGGCTGGTGCACCGCAGCGGCTGGGCGGGCGACGACGTCGGCCTGTCCCACCTCGACGAGCTCGGCGGCACGGCCGTCTTCGGGCTGCTGGAGTGGGCGGTCGAGACGGAGGCGACGGCGATCGTCTGCGACGAGCCGCTGTTCGCCGACTCCGACGGCGGCCACCCGCGGTTCGCGGCGGTCGGCCTGCGGGTACGGCGCGGCGCCGCCGCGCTGACGGTTTCCGGCTGCGGCGAAGGAAAACCGGCGTTGCCGGGAGACCACCGGTTCACCGGCCGCGGCCCGTGCGACGCGTGGCTGGCGTTCTGCGCGGCGCTGGCCGAAGGGGTGGTCGCCGACGGCGACCGCGTCCTGCTGCACACGCGCGGGCCGATCCGCGAGGGCTGGCTTTCGCTGCTCGCGGTCGACGTCTCCGCGCTGCGGCTGGTCCCGGCGGCCACGGCGAGCCTGCTCGGGGGGCGGAGTGGATGAGAATCGGCGTGGACCTGATGTCGATCCCGCGGTTCGCGGAGGTCGCGGCGCACCACCGGTACCGGACGCTGGTCTTCACCCCGGTGGAGCTCGAGCAGGCCGCCCGGATGGGTGCCGAACGGTCCCTGGAACGGCTGGCCGGGCGGTTTTCCGTCAAGGAGGCCACGTGCAAGATGCTGGGCCGTGGCTTCGGCCAGGGCCTGCGCTGGCGTGACATCGAGGTCACCAACGACGACTGGGGAGCGCCGTTGGTGACCCTCGGCGGCGGCGCGGCGGAGATCGCGGAAGAGGCGGGCTTGGAGGAGATCGTGGTGACGTTGAGCCACCAGGCCGACCTGGTGGTCGCGGTCGCGGCGGCGGCCTGTGCCCGCCCACCACGGCCGTTCCGCCGCGCGGCCACGCCTTCGCTCGCCGCGCCGGTCCCGGCCCGGTTCGACGAACTGGCGGCCTTGGCCGCCGACCTGTTCTCGGTCGCCCCGACCGAAGTGGCCGCTGCGGCATCGTTCGCGGGCGATCTGGGGGTCACGTCGGTGGTGGTGATCGAGCTGCTCGCCCGGATCGAGAGCCGGTACGGCATCCGCATCCCGGAGGCCGGCATCTACCGGATGACCGACCTGGAACGCACCTACGGTGTGGTCGCCGAGGCGGCCGGATGGTAGGGCGGGCAGAGAGAAGGGGCCTTCCGCGAGCGGAAGGCCCCTTCTCGTGTGGGCGCTGCGGCGAGTCCGGCCGGGCAGCGACGTCGCGAATGACTCATTCGGGACGTGCGAGGTCCCGAATGAGTCATTCGCGACACTCGACGAGCGGGCGTCTCAGGCGAGTGTGAAGCGGGAAGCTGCCTGCACCCCGGCCTGGAACCGCGACACCGCGTCCAGGTTCTGCAGCATCGCGGCGATGTGCCGCCGGCACGTCCGCACCGACATCCCGAGCCGCCGCGCCACGACCTCGTCCGTCAGCCCCTGGGCCATCAACCGCGCGATGGCCTGCTGCAGGTCGTGGGCGATCTCGCCGCTGTAGCCCTGGTCCTCGGCCGAGAACGGCGTCGCGCCGTCCCACAGCTGGTCGAACAGGCCCAGCAGGAACCGCACCATGCCCTGGTCGCGCACCCGGCGGGCGGACAGGTCGGCGACGTCCAGCGTCACCGCCAGCGACCGGTCGAAGACCACCGCGGCTTCCGGGACCCGGCTGAGCGTGCGGATGCGCGCCCCGCGGTCCGCCAGCTGCGTCAACCGGGCGCGGGCCGCGTAGCCGGCGCGGCTGCGGTGCGGGCACACGACCCGCACGCCGACGCCGTCGCCCAGTACCGAACAGCACGCGTCCAGCAGCTCGTCGACCAGGTCGTCGGCCGCCTCACCCGGGTGCAGGACCACCAGCTCGTCGCGGCACACCTCGGCCGCCAGCTTGATCAGGCCGCGGATCTCGGCGACACCCTCCACGCGGTCGAGAGTGCCCGCGGCACCCGCCGGGGCCCGGGTGATGCCGTCGATGCGCTCGCGCAGCCGGTCGGCCATTTCCCGCCGCTCGTACATCGCGCGCTCCAGCGGCGTCACGACCAGCTCCGCGGCCGCCGACGGTTCCCGGGGGACCAGGCCGCCGTCCGCTCCCGGCCGCAGCAGGTGCAGCTCGACCAGCCGGGCCGCGGCCGCCTGCACCGTGTCGGCCGGCAGGCCGAGGTGGGCGGCCGCGGTGTCCACGGACGAGATGCGGCCGCAGCGGGCCGCGTAGCGGTACAGCTCGGCTTCGGGATCGGGCTCGGGCACGGAAAACGCCCCGGGCGGCGGGAGAGTGGCCGTCGACATCGTGCCTCCAAGGGTCTGGCTTCTGCGCTTCCCACCGTCGCAGCCGCCCTTCTCGGTGCACTCTCACCCCGCTCTCGACCGGCAGTGGCGGGACGAGAGCGGCGTGATGGCCCGGTGAGTCCGGCCGGTGGTGTCCTCGGGAGGACAACGGTTGACCGCCGAAAGCGAAGCAGGGTGACGAAATGCCTGACACACTCCCCATCCCGCCGGGGTTCCTCGAGATCCTGATCGCGCACCTGCCCTACGCGCTCGGGGACCGGATCGCCGAGGACGACGACCTCGCCGCGCTCGGGCTCGACTCGATGGGCGTGGTGCAGCTCGTCACCGACCTGGAGGAGACCTTCGGCTTCGAGCTGCCCGACGAACTGCTCACCGAGGACACCTTCGCCACCGCGGGCAGCCTGTGGGCCGCCGTCGCGGAGTTCGTCGCCCCGGAGCCCGCCGATGTCTGAGGCCGCCGCCCCGGTGCGGCTCGACCAGCTGCTCGCCCGCGGCGCGGCCGGCGACCCGGCCGTGACGTACAAGGACCGGACGCTGACCTACGCCGAGCTCGCCGACCAGGTCACGCGGGTCGCCCGCGGCCTGCACCGGCTCGGCGTGCGCCGCGGCGACCGGGTGGCCGTGTACGCCGAGAAGCGGCTCGAGACCGTCGTCGCGCTGTTCGCCGCCGCGGCCGCCGGTGCGGTCCTGGTGCCGCTGAACCCGCTGTTCAAGGCCCGGCACATCGCCCACGTCGCCACCGACTGCACGCCGAAGGTGGTGCTCACGACCGCCGAGCGCCGGGCGACGGTCCGCGAGGCGGTGCCCGAGCGCACCCCGGTCGTCGTGTTCGGCGAACCCGCGTGGGACGCGCTGACCGCGGCCGAGCCGGAAGCGGTGCCCGGCGCGGTGATCGACCAGGACCCGGCCGCCATCATGTACACCTCCGGCAGCACCGGCGGCCCCAAGGGCGTCGTGCTGTCCCACCGCAACCTGCTCGCCGGGGCCGCGAGCGTGGCGGAGTACCTCGGCCACACGCGCGACGACGTCGTGCTCGCCGCGCTGCCGCTGAGCTTCGACGCGGGGTTCAGCCAGCTCACCACCGCCTTCGCCGCCGGCGCGCACGTCGTGCTCGTGAACTACCTGCTGCCCAAGGAAGTCGTGCGGCTCTGCGCCCGCCACGGCGTCACCGCGCTCACCTGCGTGCCGCCGTTGTGGCTGCAGCTGGTGACGCAGGAGTGGCCCGCCGAGGCGACCGCGCGGCTGCGGTACTTCGCCAACACCGGCGGCCGCATGCCGCGCGCCACGCTGACCCGCCTGCGCGAGATCTTCCCGAAGGCACAACCGTTCCTGATGTACGGCCTCACCGAGGCGTTCCGCTCCACCTACCTCGACCCGGCCGAGGCGGACCGCCGTCCCGGCTCGATCGGGAAGGCGATCCCGAACGCCGAAATCCTCGTGCTGCGCGCCGACGGCTCGCCCTGCCTGCCCGGCGAACACGGCGAACTGGTGCACCGCGGCGCGCTCGTGGCGCTCGGCTACTGGAACGACCCGGGCCGCACCGCGGAACGCTTCCGCCCGGTGCCGGGCCCGGACGGCCTGGTGCGTCCCGAGATCGCCGTGTGGTCGGGCGACACGGTCTACCGCGACGAGGACGGGTTCCTGTACTTCGTCGGCCGGACCGACGAGATGATCAAGACGTCGGGCTACCGCGTCAGCCCCGCCGAGGTCGAAGAGGCCGCCTACGCGACGGGCCTGGTGGGGGAGGCGGCCGCGTTCGGGGTGCCGGATCCGGTGCTGGGCCAGCGGATCGTGCTGGCGGTCGCGCCGGAGGCCGACGCCGAAGCGGTGTCCCGCGCGCTGGCGAAGGAACTGCCCGCGTACATGCTGCCGCGGCGGATCGAGGCGCTGCCGAAGCTGCCCCGGTCGGTCAACGGCAAGTTCGACCGCGTGGCGCTGCGCGAGGCGCTGAGCGCGGTGCCCGCCGGCACCGAATGACGGCAGTTTCCTGCCACCGCGGGAGCCCGCTGCTCCCACCGTCCTCGTGCGACAGTGCAAGAGCCGTGAATCGCAAGGAGCGATCCCTATGTTGCAAGCAATCGACCTCCGGAAACGCTACGACGAAGTGCAGGCCCTCGACGGCTTCAGCCTCGAGGTCGCCGCGGGCGAGATCGTCGGACTGGTCGGCCACAACGGCGCCGGCAAGACCACGTTCGTCGAAATGGTGTCCGGGCTGCTGCGCCCGGACAGCGGAACCGTGCTCGTCGACGGCGAAACGCCGACGCGCGCCCGCGACCGCATCGGCATCTCGCCGCAGCACATCGCGCTCTACCGCCCGCTGACCGTGCGCGAGCACCTCGAGCTGTACGGCCGCCTGGCCGGCCTGCGCCGGGCCGCGCTGCGCACGGCGATCGACGACCTCACGGCCGCGCTGCGGCTGGAGACCTTCCTGAACCGCACCTGCGGCCTGCTCTCGGGCGGCCAGCAGCGGCGGGCGCAGGCCGCGACGGCGCTGGTGCACCGGCCGGCGCTGCTGCTGCTCGACGAGCCGACCGCCGGTGCCGACCCCGAGACCCGTCAGGCGCTGCTCGACGTGGTCAAGCAACGAGCAGGCGAGGGAGCCGCAGTGGTCTACACCACCCACTACCTGACCGAACTGACCGACCTGCAGGCCACCATCGCGGTGGCCGCCGAGGGCCGCGTGATCGCCCGCGGCGGCGCGGACGAGCTGCTCGCCGGCCTGCCCGGCGAGGTCCGCGTGCGCACCGCCGACGAGCAGCTGACCGTCTCGACCACCGACCCGACCGGCACGCTGCTGGAGCTGCTGCCGAAGGTGGAGCGGCCGGTCGAGTCCGTCGAGCTGCGCAACCCCAGCCTGGACGACCTCTACCACTCCCTGGCGGTGACGACCGATGTCGACGCGCACTGACTCCCTCTCCCGGGCCGGCGCCCTCGTCCGCTACAACGCGATCCTGCGCCTGCGCGACCCCTCGCAGCTGATCAGCTACCTGATCACGCCGATGATCTTCATGGTGCTGTTCCAGCCGCTGTACGTGAAGGCGCTGGGCACCGGTGCCGTCGAGGCCGTGACCGGGCAGCTGGTGATGTTCTCCGTGTTCGCGATGGCGATCGTGGGCAACGCGATCTTCGTCGAACGCGAATGGCGCACCTGGGACCGGCTGCGCGCCAGCCGGGCCGCCCGCGCGGAACTGCTGATCGGCAAGGCGATCCCGGTGTTCGTCGTGCTGCTGGTCCAGCAGGGCGTGCTGATCGTCTACGGCTGGCTCGTGGTCGGGATGCCGTTCCCGGTGTCGCCCGGCCTGGTGTTCGGCGCGATGTGCCTGTGGGGGTTCATGCTGCTGGCCATGGGCGCGGCACTGTCCACTGTGGTCCGCAGCCGCGGCGACCTGATCGTCGCCGTCGACCTCGGGGCGATCACCATCAGCTCACTCGGCGGTTCGCTGCTGCCGGTCTCGCTGATGCCGTCGTGGGCGCAGGCGATCGCGCCGTTCTCCCCGGGCTACTGGGGGCTGTCGCTGATCCGCGCGGCCATGGCCGGCAACGCCGAAGCGATGCTGCGCCCGGCGCTGATCGTGCTCGGGATCGGGCTCGCCACCGGCGCGTTCGCCACCTACCGGCTGGCCCACGGCTGGGGCCGCAGCCACCTGCTCTGAAGCACCGAAAGGACCTGCTGTGACGGAACCGGCACACGAATCCGCCGTGGCGCTCGTCGGGATGGCGGGGCGGTTCCCCGGCGCCGCCGACGTCGAGCAGCTGCGCCGCAACCTCGCGGCCGGGATCCCCGGCCTGCGGGACTTGACCGGCGACGAGCTCGCCGCCGCGGGCGTGGACCCGGCCACCCCGGGGCACGTCCGCGTCGGCGGGCCCGTCGCCGGCGGTGTCGAGACGTTCGACGCCGCCGCCTTCGGGCTTTCCGCGCGGGAGGCGGAAACCCTGGAACCCCACCACCGGCTGCTGCTGGAATGCTCGTGGGAGGCCCTGGAACGGGCCGGCTACCGGCCGACCGAGCCCGGCGTGCCCGTCGGGCTGTTCGCCGGCTGCGCGTTCCCCGACTACCTGACCCGCAACCTCGGCGGCCTCGCCGCGGAACCGGACGGCAAGCCGTTGCTGTCCGCGGGCGTGGAGCGCGATTCGCTGACGTCGCTCGTGTCGTACAAGCTGGGCCTGCGCGGCCCGGCGATCACCGTGCAGACGTACTGCTCGACCTCGCTGGTCGCGGTGCACCTGGCGTGCCAGAGCCTGCTGACCTACGAGTGCGACCTGGCCCTGGCCGGCGGCGCCGCGCTGCCGCTGCCGCAGGCCGGCGGCCACGTCCACGCCGACGGCGACATCCTTTCCCCCGACGGCCGGGTGCGCGCCCTCGACGCGGACGCGAACGGCACCGTGATGGGGTCCGGCGCGGCCGTCGTCGCCCTCAAGCGCCTGGAGGACGCCCTCGCCGACGGCGACGTCGTGCACGCGGTGATCCTCGGCTCGGCGGTCAACAACGACGGCCGGGACCGGGCCGGCTACCCCGCCCCCGGCGTCGCCGGGCAGGCCGCGGTGGTGGACACCGCGCTCGCCGTGGCCGGGGTGAAGCCCGAGACGGTCGGGTACGTCGAGTGCCACGCCGTCGGCACGCCGCTGGGCGACTCGATCGAGCTCGCCGCGCTGAACCGGGTGTTCGGGCCGGGGCGGGCCGCGCCGTGCGTGCTGAGCTCGGTCAAGCCGAGCATCGGGCACCTCGACCGGGCGTCCGGCGTCACCTCGCTCATCCGGGCGGCGCTGAACCTGCGTGACGGTGTCCTGCCGGGCACCGCCGGGTTCCGCACGCCCAACCCCGCGCTCGGCGACCGGTTCACCGTGCTGCCCGCGGACGTTCCGTGGCCCGAGGACGGCACCCCGCGCCGGGCGGGGGTCAGCTCGTTCGGCGTCGGGGGGACGAACGCGCACGTCGTCCTGGAACAGCCGCCGGTGCGGGAGCCCCGGCCCGCCGACGGCCCGCAGCTGCTCACCTTCTCCGCCGGTGACGCCGCGGCCCTGGACGAGGTGACCTCGCGGCTGCGTGCCCACCTCGCTGCGCACCCCGACCTGGACCTCGGCGACGTCGCTTTCACGCTCCAGGTGTCGCGGGGGCACTTCGCGCTCCGCCGGGCCGTGGTGGTCCGGGACGTCCCGGACGCGGTGGCGGCGCTGGCCGACCCGGGCCGGTGGATCGACGGCGAGACCCGTCGCCGCGACCCGCGGTTCCGCCTGGCCGCGAGCTCCGGCGCGGAGTGGGGCGCGGCGGCCGCGGCGGCCCACCGCCTGCTGGCCGGGGCCGGGGTTCCGGCACCGGCGCCCACCCGCGAGGGGGCGCTGGCGGCGTTGACCGCCGGACTGACCCGGCTGGGTGTCCGGCTGGACGAGAGCGCCACCGACACGATCGTCGTCGAGGGCGGTTCGGCCGGCGAGTGGGTCCTCGAGACACTGGCCCGGCTCTGGCTCGCGGGCTGCGCGGTGGACTGGCCCGCCCTGCACCGCGGGGAAGGACGGCGGGTCGAGCTGCCCCCGTATCCGTTCCAGCGCAAGCGGTATTGGGTCGATCCCGGACGCCCGGCGCGTCCGGCTGCGCACGTGCCGTCGTGGCGGCTCGACCCGCAGCCGGTGACCGGGTTGGAGCGCCGGGTGCGCGCGGCGGGGCCGTGGCTGGTGTTCGCCGCCGACCCGGTGGCCGAGGCGCTGGCCTCCCGCATCACCTTGGCGGGGGGCGAGGTGACCACCGTGCGGCCGGGGTCCGGCTTCGCGTTCCTGGACACCGGCGACTTCGTCGTGGGGCCGGGCGACCTGCCCGAGCTGCTGCGCTCGCTGGTGGTCGTCCCGCGTACGGTCGTGCACGGCTTCGCCCTGGGCGGTTCACCGGGGGAGGCCGAGGTGGCGGCCGGGCTGTGGCCCGGGATGGTGACGCTGACCGCCGGCGCCGTGGGTGTCCTCGGCCCCGACCTGACCACGCCGGCGCACGCGGCGCTCACGGCGCTGACCCCGCGGCACGTGGACGTGGGCGCCGACGCCGACCTCGACCAGGTCCTCGCCGCCGTCCTGCACACCGAGCCCTCGCTGGCCGTCCGCGGAGACCAGTCGTGGCGGCTGCACCACGAGCCGTACGAGCTGACCGGGCACGCCGAGGCCGAGGTGCACCGGGACGTGCCGGACCTGGGCGGCGGCCGGGGAATCCTGCTCGTCCGGCCGGATCCCGCCGGACGCGCGCTGGCGGCCCACGCCCGCGTGGCCCGTCTCACCGGCCGCGGACGGTGGACCACCGTCGTGTCCACTTCGGACCCCGCCCCGGCGGTGCTCGCCGCGGTGGCCGCGGCCGACCAGCTGACCGAAGTGGTGCTGTCCGGTGTTCCGTTGCTCCAGCCGGTCCGAGCCACGGAGACCGTCCGGCTGACGGCGGCGGCGCGGCCCCGGCCGGCGCTGGGCACGCCGTTCGTGGAGCCGGAACCGGGCCTCGAGCAGGAGGTGGCAGCCCGCTGGGCGACGGCACTGGGCTACGAGGAGATCGGCGCGGACGACAACTTCTTCGAGCTGGGCGGCCGTTCGGCGGGCGCGGTCCGCATCGCGGCCCACTGGAACCTGCCCGCGACGGCGGTGGTCGAGCTGCCGACGGTCCGGTTGCTCGCGGCGCGGATCGCCGAGCGGGGTTCCTGAACCGGGGCCGAGCGCGTCACGTCCGCGCGCTTTGCCTGAGGCACGGGGAAAGGGAGAGCCACCACCGCGCCGAGGCACGAATCCGCACCGGGAGGTCGGGGGTGGCCGAGACCCGGCTCAAGGCGCCGTCCGCGCCGGCCATCCCCATCGCGTAGACCAGCCGGTCGAGGACCGAGATCTCCGGCTGTCCCGCCGTTGTGTGGTAGTTCAGCCGGGTGGCAGCCAGGGCCGTGACCCAGAAGGCGTCGGGGCTGGTCCCGCCGACGTGCCCGAGCGCGGACGCGGCGGTGTCCCGGACGGCGGCCGGCAGGGCCCGGTCCAGCACGAGCAGCTCGATGTCGCGGCGCTCGGCCGGACCGCCGATGACCCGCAGCGCTTCGACCAGGGGAACGGCCCAGTCCTTGTCGCGGCGCCGGTGGCGCAGGGCCGCACCCAGTTCCCGCGCCACCGGGGCCCGGCAGGGCGTGCTGTAGATCATGAACTGGGCGTACAGGCGCTGGTCGAAGACGTCGGCGAAGAGGGCTTCGCGGATCAGCTCCCGCAGGACGGCGTCGTCCCACGCCTCGGTGTCCGTGGCCGCCACCGCGGCCGCGATCTCGTCGGTCGCCGACCACTCCGGCGGCCCGGGCAGCTCGGCCGCGAGCACGTTCCAGATCCGGACCGGGACACGCTGCCGCAGGCCGAGGGGCAGCTGCCGGAGGATGGCCCCGGCCAGTGCCGCGGAGCCGGCGGAGACCGGCCCGCCCAGCAGGTCGGTCAGCAGGTCGGAGACGACGACCAGCTGCCCGCTCCGGAAGTGGCCCTGGCCGACTTTGCGGAAGCAGGCCAGCAGCGCGCCGGCGAACGTCCGGTCGGTCAGCGGCGAAGCCAGGTGACCGACCACGAGGCCGGCGGCCGCGGGGGCCGCGGTCGAGTCGAAGACCGACACCGTGCCGACCATGCTCTGCACGCCGAGATCGGCCGACGCGGACGCCGCGGCCGCGATGGCCGCGGCGCCGCCGACCGGGTGCGCCATCAGCCGCTGGAAGGCCTCGGCGCGGTGCATCCACTTGACCCCGTCGGAAATCGCCATTTCGGTCAGCAGCCGTTCCGACAATGTTTCCCAGGTGCGCTTCGGGCTGAGGATTGCGTACGGCGTCCGGCAAAGGAGCGCGGTCAGTTCGTTCCATTCCGGACCGCTGACGTTCCCGCCCGTCACGGCCAGGTCGACGAGCGTGTCCAGCCGTCGCGCGGCAATGTCGTCGGCGATCTCGCACCGGGCGAGCCGCGGCGCCGCGTCGGCCGTACCGCGGTAGTACCTGGCGACGGTGTCGGTGATCGCGACCAGGGCTTCCCCGCGGATGCCGAGCATGGTCTCGTAGCGGCGGACGGCGGCGTGGGGGACGAGCGCGGTGCTGTTTTCCCACCGGGACAAAATGTCGATCGACGGCGGAACGCCCGGAAAAACCGCGGCCCACGTCTCGGCAAAACCCCGTAATCGTCGCATTTCCGGTTCCGGCGCGTGAATGCGATTGGCGCGCAGCAACCAGCTGATCCGCTGCGCAAGGCGGAGTGCTTCGGCCGGTCTTCGCGGTGACGTCACGCTATTCTGACTACCCTGGCCGGCCCGGTGGCGAAAGCCGCCATTGGAGTCGGGTGATGGGCCCGCCGCCAGGGGTATTGGCGGCGGACCCACCACGTTGTGGGGGCGGTACCCCGATTCGCGAGGTTTCACACGTGATGCCCCGCCAATCACGCGTGATGCCCCTCCGGACACGCGTGATGCCTCGTCAAGCACGCGTGATGCCTCTTCAGGACCAGGGGCGGAGGGCGGTGGCCAGGTGGGCCAGCGTCACGTCCTCCTGCTCCAGCACCGCGAAGTGGCCGCCCTCGAGGACGTGCCCGCGGAACGGGCGGACCGTCTGCTCCCGCCACGCCAGCACCGACTCCACGCTCGCGCGCACGTCCGACGTGCTCGCCAGGGCCGTCACCGGGACCTCCAGCGGCGGGCCGGCCACGTACCCGTAGGTGTTCTTCACCGTCAGGTCCGCCCGGATCGGCGGCAGGATCAGCCGCAGCACGCGGGGGTCGTTCAGGAACACCTCCGGCGTCCCGCCCAGCGTCCGCAGCAGCGAAACGATCTCCGCGTCACCCATGCCCGCCACGATCGGGTCGTCCGGGGTCAGCCACTGCGGGGCCGGGCAGCCCGACACCACCAGGTGCACCGGCAGCTCGGCCCCACGGCGGGAAATCTCCCGCACCAGCTCGAACCCGACCAGCGCCCCCAGACTGTGGCCGTAGACCGCGTACGGCCCCTCGGCGGACAGGACGAAATCCGCCAGATCGGCGACGTACGAGGACATCGACGTGTGCGGGGCATCCCGCTGCCGCGTCTCGCGGCCGGGCGGCTGGACCGGGCACACCGTCACCCCGGGCAGCCGGCCGATCCACGCGCGAAACGCCGACGCCGAGCCGCCCGCGTGCGGCAGGCAGTACAGCCGCACGTTCCCCGCGGTCGCGGGGAACGGCAGCCAGCGGCTCGCGACGGCCGTCGTCACGACTCCACCTCGAGCGTCACGTACCCCGGCGGCTCCTGGATCTCGGCCAGGTCCGCCGCCAGCACCACGTGCGAGCCCTCGCGGGACACCTCGCGGAACCCGCTGAACGCGTAGGTGATCTGCATCATCCGGTTCCGGCCGGTCTCGACGAAGTCCGCGCGCAGGCCCGCGCCCGCCGCCCGGGCCAGGCCCATCACGTGCCCGAGCAGCACCGTGCCGACACCGCGGGACATCACCCGGCACGACATCAGCATCATGTTGAGCCGCCAGTCCGGCGTGCCCTTCTCCAGCAGCGCCAGGCCGATCTTGCCGTAGGAGCCGAACTTGTCGGTCAGCGACGCGACGAGCAGCACGTGGTCGTCCGACGAGCGCAGCGCGTCCAGCTCGTCGTAGGAGTACGTCCGCCCGGTCGAGTTGAGCTGGTTCGTCCGGACCGTCAGCTCCTCCGCCCGCTGCAGGTCCTCCTGTCGGGCCGGCGCGATGGTGAACCGCAGGTCCAGGCTGGCCAGGAAGTCCTCGCCGGTGCCGGCGAAGTCAGCCTCGACGTCGTCGCGGGCGAGCTGGCTGAAGTACATCCCGCGCCGCTGCGCCGACTCGTCGGTGACGAACCGCGGCGCGAACTCCGGGCGCCGCAACACCTCGTCGGCCTCCAGGATGTCCACAGTGGTCACCTGCGGCAGCGCGAAAGCCACCTCGGCCCGCTCGAACTCCTGGTCGTCGACGAACGCGAAGGCGTCCAAGCCCAGGTTGAGCTTCTGCGCGATCTGGCCGATCGACGCCGACTTCGCGTTCCACGAGATGCGCGGGAACAGGAAGTACTCGTCCAGGCCGAATTCGCGCAGCTTCGCCATCGCGGCTTCGTGGTCGTTCTTGCTGGCGACCGAGTGCAGCACGCCCATCGCGTCGAGCCGCTTGACGTGCTCGACCACCCACGGCCGCAGCCGGACGTCGCCGTCTTCCAGGAGGACCCCGTCCCAGACGGTGTTGTCGAGGTCCCACACCACGCACTTGATCTTGCCCTGCACCGGCTTCGCCGCGGGTGCCGGAGAAACGAGACTGGTCACGGTACCTGCTTCCGGTAGGCCTCGGCGGCGATGGTCATCCGCTGGATCTCGGTGCTGCCCTCGATGATCTCCATGACCTTCGAGTCCCGGTAGAACCGGGCCACGGGGTAGTCCCCGCTGCAGCCGTTGGCGCCGTGCACCTGCACGGCCTCCGACGCGTGCTTGGCGGCCGCGACCGACGCGAAGTACTTCGCCACCCAGGTGGCCATGATCGTGGCCGCGTCGCCGCGGTCCTTGAGCCGGCCGGCCTCGGCCAGCAGCAGCCGGGCCGCGCGGACGTCGGTGACCATGTCCGACAGCTTCGCCTGGATCAGCGGCAGGTCCTTCAGCGGCGTGCCGCCGACCGTGCGCTTGCTCGTGTAGTCGGCGCACGCGTCGGCGCACGCCTGGATGATGCCCACCGACCCGGCCGCCACGCTGTAGCGGCCGAGGTCGAGCGTGCCGGTGAGGACCATGCCGGAGGCGAACCCGCTCGGCCCGAGCAGCGCGTCGGCGCCGAGCCGGACGCCGTCGAACCGGATCTCGGCCAGCATCGACGAGCGCGTCCCGAGGATGTCGTCGATCGGGGTGACCGTGACGCCGGGGGTGTCGCGCGGCACGAGCAGCGCGATCGTGCTGGCCGGGCCCTTGGCGAAGACCAGGAACAGGTCCGCGCGCTGGCCGTTGGTGGTCCACTTCTTGAGGCCGTCGAGCCGCCAGCCGTCCCCGTCCGGGGTCGCGGTGGTGGTGATCGCGGCCGTGTCGCTGCCCGCGCCGGGCTCGGACAGGCAGAACGCGCCGAGGGTGCGGCCGCTCGTCAGCTCCGGGCCCCACCGGTGCTGCTGCGCCTCGGTGCCGAAGCGCAGCAACGCCCAGGAGAGCATGGTGTGCACGGTCAGCAGGCTGCGGACCGACGAGCAGCCGCGGCCGACCTCCTCGTGGATCTCGCCGAGGGTGACCATGTCGAGGCCGGAGCCGCCGAGTGCGGGCGGCAGGAACGGCGCCCACAGCCCGGCCTCGGCGATCTTGTCCAGCACGTCCTCGGGGATCCGCCCGGCTTTGTCCCACGCGTCGGCGAAGGGGACGATGTGCTCGTCCACGAAGGCCCGTGCGGCCTCGCGGCCGGGCGCGCGGACCGCGGTGAGTACCTCCGTCACGGGTCAGCCCACCGTCGCGGCCGGGCGCAGGCGGCCGACCAGCTCGGTCATCGCCGCCGCGGTGCGGAAGTTGTCGATCCGCAGTTCCTCGTTGGGGATGGTGACGGCGAAGGTCTTCTCCAGGTGCATCACCAGCTCCATGGCGAACAGGGAGTTGATGTAGCCGAGCGAGAAGATGTCCTCGGTGGCGGTGATCTCGGCCTGGGGGAAGCGGCCGGTGATGAAGGCGAGGATGTCGCCGGTGGTCTCGGACATGGTGTTCTCCTTCTGGGTGACGGGATTCAGCTGTAGGTGTAGAAGCCGCGGCCGGTCTTGCGGCCGTGCAGGCCGGCGTCGGTCATCTGCTTGAGCAGCGGGCAGGGGCGGTACTTGGAGTCGGCGTAGTGCTCGTAGAGGACCTCGACGCTGTAGAGGATCGTGTCGACGCCGATCAGGTCGGCGGTCTGCAGCGGGCCCATCGGGTGGCCGAAGCAGCCGCGGAACACCTCGTCGACCGACTCGGCGGTGGCGACGCCCTCGTGCACCAGGTAGGCGGCCTCGTTGACGGTCAGCATCAGCACGCGGTTGGACACGAAGCCCGAGGCGTCCTTCACGTCGACCCAGCGCTTGCCGATGCTGGTGAGCAGCTCGCGGGTGCGCAGGATGGTCTCCGGCGTGGTGTGGAAGCCGGGGATCAGCTCGACGACCGGCTTCTGCGGCACCGGGTTCATGAAGTGGACGCCGATGACGCGGCCCGGGTTCTTGCCGACCGAGGCGATCCGGGTGATCGGCACGGCCGAGGTGTTGGCGATGATCACCGTGTCCGGGCCGCACACCTCGTCGAGCTCGGCGTGCACCGCGGCCTTGATGTCCCAGTCCTCGGTGACGTTCTCGACGAGGATCTCGGTCTTGTCCAGCGCGGCCAGGCCGACCGCGGTGGTGATCCGGGCGAGGATCTCGTCCGCGTCGAGCGCGGGGCCGCCCATGAGCCGGCTGAGCCGGCAGTTGCGGGTGATCGCGGCCCGCGCCTCGTCGAGGATCCGCTCGTCTTTGTCGACCAGCACGACCTCGTGGCCGGCGGCGGCGAAGTCCTGGGCGACGCCGATGCCCATGACGCCGGCGCCCACCACTCCCGTGACTGCCATGACTGTTCCCTTTCTGGTGTGCGGACTGGGTGATTTCAGGCCCGGCGCCGTCGGGCGGCCGCGGCCTTGATGCCGGAGCGGCGCAGCTGTCCCTGCGCGGCGCTGTCGGGTGCGGGTTCGGGGGTCCCGCGGTCACCGGCGGCGATCTTCGCGAGCGCGGCGACGGTCGGGGCCTCGTGGATGATGTGCGGCGGCAGTTCCGCGTCCGGGAAGCTGGTGCGCAGCGTCGCCAGCAGCGAGATGCCGAGCAGGGACGTGCCGCCGAGTTCGAAGAAGTTGTCGGACGCGCCGACGCGGTCCAGGCGCAGTGCCTCGCACCACGCTTCCGCCACCGCGCGTTCGGCGTCGCCCTCGGGCTCCTGGAACGGTGTTACCAGCTCCGGCCGCGGGTGCCGGTCGGCGGTCGAGCCGCCGTGTGCGGCCGACGTGACGGCGTCGACGCTGAACCGGGCCGCCACCGCCGTCACCGCGTCCAGGTCCTGAGTGGACACTACGACGTGCGGTTCGCCCGAGGCCAGTGCCCGCAGCAGCGTGCGCCAGCCCTGCTCGAAGTCGATGCCGAACTTGGCGCGGTGCTCGCGGAAGTAGGTCTGGATGTCCTCCTCGTACCCGGAAAGCCCCTCGTCCCAGGCGTTCCAGGTCCACTCGCCCCACGAGATCGACACCGTGCGGCCGCCGTGGGAGGCGGCGTAGGCGTCGAGCCAGGCATTGCCGGCGCAGTAGTCGACCTGGCCGGGGCCACCGCCGGTGACCGACGTGATCGAGGAGAACAGCGCGACGAAGTCGAGGTCCAGGCCGTCGGTGGCCGCGCTGAGCGCCCGGGAGCCGGGCAGCTTGGGCGCGAGGACCTGGTCGGCGTCGCCGGGTTGCTTGAACTGCATCAGCCCGGTACCCGGCACGCCCGCGGTGTGCAGGATGCCGTGCAGCGCCCCGAACCTCTCGACGGCCACGGCGACCGCGCGCCGGACGTCGGCCTCCTCGGCGACATCGCCTTCGACGACCACGACTTCACCGCCGAGGGCCTCGATCTCCTGCACTCGGGCGACGCGGTCGCGGATCGTGCCGGGCACCTCGTCGGTGCCGTCGGCGATCCCGGCCCAGCGCTCGCGCGGCGGCAGGCCGCGGCGGCCGAACAGCACCAGCTTCGCGTGGCTGTCGCGGGCCAACCGCTCGGCCATCGCGAGCCCGATCCCGCCGAGGCCGCCGGTGATCAGGTAGACGCCCTCCTCGCGGAGCACGTCCTTGGCCTGCTCGATCGGCTGCGGCGCCAGGACTTCGTAGCCGGGCAGCCAGCGCCGCGACCCGCGCAGCGCGACGGTCCGGCCCGGCGCCGGGCGGTGCAGCTCGGCGACCACGGCGGCGGCACCGGCGGCCGCGTCGACGTCGATCAGTCGCGTTTGGACCCCCGGGTACTCCATCGGGATGACCAGGTTCGGGCCGACGAGGGTGGCCGCGTCGGGCCGCAGCTCGCCGTCGTGCAGGACCCGCTGGGTGCCGGTGGCGGCCAGATCCAGGGTCCAGCCGCCCAGGCCCAGTTCGCCGGCCGCGCGGGCCAGCGCGACGAGGGTGTGCAGGCCGAGGGACAGCGAGTCGCCGTCGTCGAGGTTCCACAGGTGGACGACCCGGTCCAGGCGGGTGCCGCCGCGCTTGAGGTCGCGCAGCAGCTTGAGCAGGTCGTCGACGTCGCCGGGGCGGACGGTGGCGTCCGGGCCCGGCCGGTACCCCGCGCCCGGCCGGACCACGGTCACCGGGTCGCCGGTGCGGCGGATCCCGTCGAGGACGTCCTCGGCGAGGCCGGGACGGGCGAACACCAGCCAGGACGCGGCCTGCGGCGCGGCGGGCGCGGCCGAGGTCTGGCGCCAGGTGGGCAGGTTGATCCACTGCTCCTCCGGCAGCAGCGGGATCCGGTCGAACTCCTCCAGGGGCCCGTCCGCGGGCGTCTCGATCCGGTGGGTCCCGGTGGCCGGCTTGGCCTCGATCCAGTAGCGCTGGCGCTGGAAGGGGTACGTCGGCAGCGGCACCCGGCCCGGGGCGGTGCCGCGGTAGACCGGCGTCGCCGTGCCCCGGCCGTGGTAGGCGGACCAGTCGAGGTCCGCGCCGAGCAGCCACAGCCGGGCGAGCGCGTCGGTGAGCACCTCGTCGGCCGGTCGCGGGTCGTCGGCGGCGGGCAGCGTGGCGGTGATCAGCGGCCAGCGCGTCGCCGGGCTCAGCCCGCGCAGCAGCGCGCCGAGCGACGGGCCGGGACCGATCTCGACCACGGCCAGGTGCTCGTCCGCGAGGAGTTCGGTGGCCGCGTCGGCGAACCGGACGGTCTCGCACATGTGCCGCGCCCAGTACCCGGGGTCGGTCGCCAGGTCCGCGGTCACCGGCGACCCGGTCACGTTGGACAGGTAGGGCAGCTCGGGCGCGTTCAGGGTGACGTTCGCGGCGATCCATGCGGTCAGCTCCGCCGCGGCCGGGGCCAGCAGCCGCGAGTGGAACGCATGGCTGGTGCGCAGCGGGCGGCACGGGACATCGGCGGCCCGCAGGTCGGCGGCCAGCCGCTCGATCGCCGCGCTTTCCCCGGCCACCACGACCAACTCGGGACCGTTGACCGCGGCGATGTCGAGGCCCGCGAGATCGAACCGGACTGCCAGATCGGTGACGGACAGCGGAACGGCGGCCATGGACCCGCCCGGGAGCGCGGCGATCAGCTCCGCGCGCTTGGCGACCAGCGCCAGGGCGTCTCCGAGGGAGAGGACCCCGGCCAGGCAGGCGGCGACGTACTCGCCGAGGCTGTAGCCGAGCATCGCGGCGGGCCGCAGCCCCCAGTCCATCAGCGTCCGGGCCAGCGCGTAGTCCACGGCGAACATCAGCGGCTGCGCCAGCTCGGTCTGCTGCAGCCGGGCGGCGCGCGGGTCTTCGTCGCCGCCGCGGCCGAGCAGCGCGGCCAGGCTCGGCCCGCCGCCGCGGGCGCCGGTGACGAGGTCGCCGTCGAGGTGCCCGAGGCACTCGTCGAGGTGCGCGCGGAACACCGGCTCACGCCGGTACAGCTCGCCCACCAGGCCCGGGTACTGCTCGCCGACCCCGGCGAAGAGGAACGCCACCGGCCGGTCCTGCACCGGCTCCACGCGGGTCGCCGGGGCGCCGGCCAGTGCCGCCGCCGCACCGTCCACATCGGACGCTACGACCACCCGCCGGTGTTCGAACGTCTTGCGCCCCTCCTGCAGGGTGAACGCCACGTCCGCGAGGCGCGCGTCCGGGGTCCCGGCGAGGTGCTCGCCGAGGCGCCGGGCCGCCGCGTCGGCGGCGTCCGCGGTGCGGGCCGAGACCGGCACCACCTGGTAACGGCGTTCGGTGTCCGGGTCGCCCGGGGGCGGCGCGGGCCGGTCCGGCGGCTGTTCGACGACGACGTGCACGTTGGTCCCTCCCATGCCCAGCGAGTTGAGCCCGGCGATCCGCGGGCGGCCGTCGCCGGTGTTCCACGGCGCGAGCTCGGCGGCCACCCGGAACGGGCTGTGCTCGAAGTCGATCTCCGGGTTCGGCGCGGTGTAGTGCAGCGTCGGCGGGATCAGGCCCTCGCGGACCACCAGCGACGCCTTGATCAGCCCGGCCGTGCCGGCGGCGCGGTCGAGGTGCCCGACGTTCGGCTTCACCGAACCCAAAGCGCAGTACTGCTTCTCGGCGGTGTCCCCGAACGCCCGGGTGAGCGCGGCGACCTCGATCGGGTCGCCCAGCTCGGTCGCGGTGCCGTGGGCCTCGACGTACCCGACGTCCTCGGCCGCGACCCGCGCGTCCGCCATCGCGTCGGCGATCACCCGCGACTGCCCGCCGACGCTCGGCGCGGTGTAGCCGACCTTGAGGGCGCCGTCGTTGTTCATCGCCGAACCGCGGATCACCGACCAGATGTGGTCGCCGTCGCGCAGCGCCGCACCGAGTTTCTTGAGGACGACGACGGTGGCGCCGTCGCCGAACATGCTGCCGTGGGCCTGGGCGTCGAAGGTGCGCACGTGCCCGTCCGGCGACTCCTGGCCGCCGGGGGAGTGCAGGTGCCCGATCCGGTCCGGCACGCGGACCGAGACGCCGCCCGCGAGGGCCATCTCGCAGTCGCCGGCCCGCAGGCTGCGCATCGCGGTGTGCACCGCGACCAGCGACGTCGAGCAGAACGTCTGCACCGCCATGCTCGGGCCGCGCAGGTCGAACAGGTAGGACACGGTGGTGGTGAGCGCGTCCTTGTCGTTGCCCATCACCAGCTCGTAGATGCTGGCGTCGGCGTCGGAGGTGAACTGCCCGGCGATGCCGAGCAGGTAGGTCGAAAGGTTGCAGCCGCCGAACACGCCGACCCGGCCGCGTTCGCCGGGCTTCGCGTACCCGGCCCCCTCCAGGGCTTCCCAGCAGACCTCGAGGAACAGCCGCTGCTGCGGGTCGGTCAGCGCGGCCATCCGCGGGCTGAGGCCGAAGAACGCGGCGTCGAAGCCGGTGACGTCGTCGAGCACCGGCCGCGCCGGCACGTACGCCGGGTCGCGGACCTGCGCCGGGTCGACCCCGGCGGCGATCAGCTCGTCGGGGGTGAAGAAGGTGATCGACTCGACGCCGTCGCAGAGGTTGCGCCAGAACTCGTCGATCGTGCCCGCGCCGGGGAACCGGCCGGCCATGCCGACGATGGCGATGTGCCGGTCCAGCTCGTCGTCGTCCGGATCCGCCACGACGACCGGCGCCGCCGGGGCCACGACCTGCGCCGGAGCCTGCTCGTCCAAGGTTGCCGCGAGCGCCTGCACGGTCGGCAGCTCGAACAGCGTCACGGTCGGGATGGCGACCCCGAAGCGTTCCTTGACCAGCGCGAGCATCTGCAGGGCGAGCAGCGAGTTGCCGTTGAGGTCGAAGAAGTTGTCCCGGGTGCCGACCGGTTCGACACCGAGCACGGACGACCAGACCTCGGCCAGGCCGCGTTCGGTGGCGCTCATCGGCGGGACGTAGGGCTGGGGCAGGTCGGGCCGCGGGAACCGGTCGGCCGTCGGCTTCGCGACCACGCGGGCGCCGGGAAGGCGCTCGTCGAGCCCGCCGGCGGCAACGATCACGGCCGGGCCGGGGTGGGCGGTGAGGCGGTCGAACGCGGCCAGCGCCTGGCTGCGGGTCATCGCGTGCTGGGCCATGGAGGCGCCGAGCCGGGCGTCGAGCCGTTCGAGGGTGCCGGGCCAGGTGTCCCAGGCGGCGGCGAGCCACCCGGGACGGCCGTGGGCCTCGGCCAGCAGCGCCGCGTTGGCGGCGGCGTAGCTGCCGAAGGTGACCCCGCCGAGCAGGGCCGACGTCGACGAGAAGAGAAGTGTCCACTCGGGACGATCGGGTTCCCTCAGCTCGTCGAGGGCCGCAGCCAGCGTGCGAGCGCCGCCGACCTTGGCGGCGAAGTGCCGGGCGATGCCCGCTTCGTCCACTTCGGACAGAGCGCGGAACCCGGCGGGGTCCGAGTCCGCGGCGGCGTGGACGATGCCGTCGAACCGCTCGGTGAGCAGCGCCCGCACCGCGGCGGGATCGCCGATGTCCACGCGCGGGGTGTCGACCTCGGCGCCCAGGGCACGCAGCCGGGCCACCGCGGCTTCGGTGCCCCCGCTGCGGCTCGCCAGGACGAGCCGGCGCGCGCCGCGGGTGGCGAGGTGCTCGGCGATGGTCAGCCCGACCCCGCCGAGACCGCCGGTGATGAGGTAACTGCCGCCGGCGCGGATCGCCGGCGGGGCGGCGGGTTCGGCCGGCCGGTGGCCGGGGACGAGCCGCTGGTCGCCGCGGTAGGCCACCAGCGGGGTGCCGGGGGAGCGCAGTTCCGCGGCCAGCACGGCGGCGGCCTCGGCGGGGCTGTGGGCGGGGTCGAGGTCGACGGTGCCGGCGTCGAGGTTCAGGTGTTCCTGGTTCGCGACGACCGGCAGCACGGCGACGGCCGCCTGCGCCGGGCGCACCGGGCCGTCCCCGGCCGCCTGGCCGGCGCGGGTGGCGACGAGGACCCGGACCGCGCGCGAGCCGTCCCCCGCCGCCGTGGCCAGGGTGCGGGACACCGCGTGCACCGCCGCCACGTCGTCGTCCAGGTCGAGGACCGACAGGTCGACCACCGTGTCGGCGTCGGCCACTTCGGCCACCGCACCGAGCAGCGAGGTCAGCGCCGCGGCCACCCCGCCGGTGTCCGGCAGGATCGCGACCCGGCCGGTGGTCCCGGCCGCGGGCGCGGGCTGCGGCCGCCACGACGGCGTCAGCAGCTGCACGTGCTCGTCGGGCTCGGCGGCCAGGCGCGGGACCTCCGGGGTGACCGTGCCGGGGGCGTCGATCCAGTAGCGCTCGCGCTGGAACGGGTACCCGGGCAGGCCGACCCGCCGGGCACCGCGGCCGCCGCGGACACCGGTCCAGTCGAGGTCGACGCCGGCCAGCCACAGCCGTCCGGCCGCCTCGGCCAGCGCCGTGGGGGCCGGGACCGGGTCGTCGGCGCCCGGCAGCGTCGGGATCACCGACGCCCAGCGCTTCGGCGGGCACGCCCGGTGCCCGCGCACCATCGCGCCGAGCGAGCGGCCCGGGCCGAGCTCCAGCAGCACGGTGTCCTCGTCGGCCAGCAGGGTGGCCAGCACGTCGTCGAACCGGACGGGCGCGCACATGTGCTCGGCCCAGTACGCCGCTTCAGGCGCCTCGGTGACCAGCTCACCGGTCACGTTGGAGACGTACGGGATCGTGGGTGCGTTGAGGGTGACGTTCGCGGCGATCCACGCGGTCAGCTCGTCGCGCAGCGGGGCGAGCTGCCGGGAGTGGAAGGCGTGCGTGGTGGCCAGCGGCCGGCACGGGATCTCGTCGGCGGCCAGGGACGCGCTCAGCGCGGCGATCGCGTCCGGGGTGCCGGACACGACGGTCAGCTGGGGGCCGTTGAGCGCGGCGATGTCGAGGTCCGTGCCCGCGATCCGGGCGCGCACGTCGCCGTCGGCCAGCGGCACGGCCGCCATCGCCCCGCCGGGCAGCGCGGCGATGAGCTTGGCCCGGTGCGCCACCAGCTTCAGCGCGTCCTCGAGCGAAAGCACCCCGGCCAGGCAGGCGGCCACGTACTCGCCGAGGCTGTAGCCGGCCAGGACGCCCGGCTCGACGCCCCACGACCGCACGAGCTGCGCCAGCGCGTACTCGACGGCGAACAGCGCGGGGTGCAGCACGTCGGTGCGGTCGCCCGGACGGTCCGTCCCGGTCGTGCGGCCCAGCAAGGCGGCCAGGCCGCCCGCGGTTTCGCGCTCGCCGAGCATGCCGGCCAGGAAGTCCGTGTCCAGCAGGGCGCGGCAGCGGTCCAGCTCGGCCCGGAACACCGGCTCCGTCTCGTACAGCTCCGCGGCCAGGCCCGGGTACTGCTCGCCGGTGCCCGCGATGAGGAACCCGGCGCGGCGCCCGGTCCCGGCGTCGCTCGACGCCGACACCGCGCCTTCGCGGAGTGCCTGCGCCGCCTCGGCAGCCGAACCGGCCACCAGCACCCGCCGGTGCCCGAACGTCGTCCGTCCACTTTGGAGTGTGTGGGCGACGTCGGCGAGCGCGTCGCCGGAGGTCTCCAAGTGGGCGGCGAGATTCGCGGTGGCCGCGTCCGCGGCGGCGGCCGAGCGGGCCGACCACACGAGCAGCTCGGGGCCGGTCGCCGCCGTGGGAGCGAGGAGCGGTGCCTCTTCCAGCACGACGTGGGCGTTCGTGCCGCCGATGCCGAACGCGCTGACCCCGGCGCGACGCGGCACGTCGGTGCGCGGCCACGAGGTGCGCTCGGTGACCACGGTCAGCTCGGCGTCGCCCGCGGTGAGCTGCGGGTTCGGCGTGCCGAGGTTGCGCGTCGGCGGGATCTCCTCGTGGTGCAGCGCGAGGGCGGCCTTGATCAGGTTGGTCACGCCGGCGGCGCGGTCGAGGTGCCCGACGTTGGTCTTCACCGAGCCGATCCGCACCGACCGGCCCGCGAAGACCTGCTGCAGCGCGGCGATTTCGGCGGCGTCGCCGAGTGCGGTGCCGGTGCCGTGCGCCTCGACGTACCCGATGTCCTCCGGCTCCAGCCCGGCGGCGGCCAGCGCCTCGGCGATCACCGTGGCCTGGCCCTCGACGCCGGGTGCGGTGAAGCCGACCTTGCGGCCGGCGTCGTTGTTGACCGCCCAGCCGCGCAGCACCGCGTACACCCGGTCGCCGTCGGCGAGCGCGTCCTCCAGGCGGCGCAGCGCGACCACGCCGACGCCGCCGCCGAGCGGGGCGCCCAGGCCCGCGGCGTCGAACGCGCGGCACTCGCCGTCCGGCGGCGCGATGCCGCCCTGCTGGTAGAGGTAGCCGACGCGGTGCGGCACGCCGATCGACACGCCACCGGCGAGCGCGACGTCGCATTCGAAGTTCGCCAGGCTGCTCGCCGCGACGCACACCGCGACCAGCGACGTCGAGCAGGCGCTCTGGATGCTGAACGCGGGACCGGACAGGCCGAGGGTGTGCGAAACCCGGGTGGCCAGGGTGTCCTTGTCGTTGCCAAGGGCGATCGCGATCTCGCCCATCTCACCGGCGGCGTTCGCCGGCGTCAGGTTGTGGGTCAGGTAGGTGCTCCACGCGCAGCCGGCGAACACGCCGATCGCGCCGTCGAACCGCGCCGGGTCGCAGGCCGCGTCCTCCAGGGCGTGCTGGCTGTGCTCCAGGAAGAGCCGGTGCTGCGGGTCGAGGATCTGGGCTTCCTTCGGGTTGATGCCGAAGAAGCCCGCGTCGAAGTCCTCGACGCCGGTGACGACGGCACCCGCCTTGACGTAGGCCGGGTCGCCGAGCCGGTCGGCGGGGACGCCCGCGGCCAGGAGCTCCGCGTCGGTGAAGCGGGTGATGCCGGAGCGGCCGGCGCGGACGGTCTCCCAGAGCGCGCCGACGTCGTCGGCGCCCGGGAAGCGGCCGGCCATGCCGACCACGGCGATGTCCGTGGGCGAGATCTCGCTGCTGGTGTCGGTCACGGTGTCCCTCATTTCCGGGTGCCGGCCAGGCGGCGGCGCTGGCCCCGCGCGGATCCGGTGGTGGCCGCCCGCGGGGCGGGGGCGTCGGTGTCGGTCAGTGCGGCGGCGAAGGCGGCCACGGTGGGGTGGCCGAAGAGGACGGCGGGCGCGATCTTGCGGCCGAGGCGCTTCTCCAGCGCCGCCACCATCGCCATGCCGACCAGCGAGTTGCCGCCGAGGTCGAAGAACGGGTCGTGCACGCCGACCGCGTCGATGCCCAGGAACTCGCCCCAGACGCCGGCGATGTCGGTCTCGAGTTCGCCGCGCGGGGCGGCGTACTCGGTGCGCAGCGGCGGCCGCGGGTAGCGCGATTCCGGCGCCGGTGCCGCTTCGAGGAGCCCGCCGAGGTCGTTGAGCTCGGCCAGCTCGCGGCGGGCCGCCGTCAGGTCCTGGCGCAGCGCGACCACCGTGCCGCGGAAGCCGTTCCCCGCGAGCCTGTCCAGCACGGCGCAGCCGGCTTCGGCGGAGAAGCCGTAGCGGCGGCGGTAGGCGAGGCGCGCTTCGCCGGTGGCGGCGTCGGCCCAGGAGTCGTGCTGCCAGTGACCCCAGGCCACGGTGACCACCTGGGTGTCCGCTGTGGACAGTGCGGCGCCGTGCGCGTCGAGGACGCTGTTGGCCGCGCAGTAGTCGGCTTCGCCGATGCCGCCCACGACCGTGACGATCGAGGAGAACAGCACCAGCCGCCGGGGCCGGGCTTCGAGCAGCGGGCCGACCGCGTGCACCTTCGGGGCGAGTGTCCGGTGCATGTCCCCGGCGGTGCGGCGCTGGGCGAGTCCGCCGCCCGGCAGGCCGGCGGCGTGCACGATCGAGTCGAATTCGCCGAACCGGGCTCGGGCTTCGGCCAGTGCTTTCCGCAGCTGGTCCGGGTCGCCGGCGTCGGCCTTGAGCACGAGCACCTCGGCGGTCAGCTCCGCGAGGTCGCTCGGGTCCGCCTCGCCGGTGCGGCCGATCAGGGCGAGCCTGCTCGCGCCGTGGCGGGCGAGGTGCTGGGCGACGATCATGCCGAGCCCGCGGGTGCCGCCGGTGATCACGTGCGTGCCGCCCCAGTCCGGGGTGACGTCGTCGAGGGTGATCTCGGTGTACTCCTGGAGGCGGCGGCGTCCGCCGCGCCAGCCGGTGAGCACCGGTTCTGCCGCGGCGTCGCCGGTCCAGGGGCGGGCCAGCTCCGCCAGGAGGTGCTCGGCCGGGGTGCCGGGTTCGACGTCGACGCCGCGCCACCGCAGGCCTGGGTACTCGGCGCGGACGCCGCGGCCGAGGCCGTGCACTGCGGCGGCGTCCGGGTCGGTGAGGTCGCCGCCGGTGATCTCGGTCGCGCCGGTGGTGACGGTGAGCAGGCGGACGTCGTGGCCGTCGAGGGCCTGGACGGTCCGGAGGAGCTCGTCGAACCCGCCTTCGTGGACGACGTGCAGGGGCTGGGGCAGCGTCCCGGGGTCGGTGCCGACGGTCATCCCCGCCTGCACGGCCAGCGCGGCGAGTTCGGCGTTCGTGGTGATCAGCGAGCCCTGCGGGGTGGCCGTGGGCCGCGTGGGGTCGAGGCGCCAGACCGGGGCGTAGAGCCGGCCGTTCTCCTCCGCCGGCCCGGCCTGGGTGCGGGTCGCCTGCGGCCAGAACTTCGTGCGCTGGAAGGGGTAGCCGGGCAGCGACACGGTCCGGCCGGCGTGCCCGGTGCCGAACTTCGCCGGCACGCCGAGTTCCCACAGGCGGGCGAGGGTCTCCAGCAGCGCGGTGCCTTCGGCCGGGCGGTTCTCGACGGGCCAGGGCGCGGGCAGGGTGCCGAGCACGGCGGGCCTGCCTTCGGTGAGGTTCTGGCGGACCAGGCCGCCGAGGGTCTGGCCGGGGCCGAGCTCGACGTAGGCGTCGACGTCCTGGCCGGCGCAGTGCCGGACCCCGTCGGCGAACCGGACGGGGTGGCACAGGTGGCCGGCCCAGTACTGCGGGTCGATCGCTTCGGCGTCGGTGAGGACGGTGCCGGTGGCGTTCGAGACGACGGGGATCCGCGGTGCCTGCCGCGGCACCGAGGCGACCAGCTCGGCCAGCTCGGCGCGGGCGGGTTCCAGCAGGGTGGAGTGGAACGGGTGGGCCGAGCGCAGGGCCCGCGCGGCCAGCCCGGCGGCCTTCAGGCTCGCCGCGGCCGCCTCGATCTCCCCGGGCGGTCCACTGAGGACGGTCATCTGCGGGCCGTTGAGCGCGGCGACGTCGACCCGGGTGCCGCGGACGGCTTCGGCGACCTGCTCCGCGGACGCGGCGACGGCGAGCATCCGCCCGGCCGGCGCGCGCCCGATCAGCCGGGCCCGCCCGGTGACGACGTGCAGGGCGTCGGCGAGGGTGAAGACCCCGGCGAGGCAGGCGGCGACGTACTCGCCGAGGCTGTAGCCGACGAGCAGGCCGGGCTTGACACCCCGGTCGGCGAGCAGCTGGGCGAGGGCGTACTCGACGGTGAAGAGGAGGGGGTGCGCGACTTCGGCGCGGTCGAGGAGTTCGTCTTCCTGCCCGGCGCCGAAGAACGTCGGCGCGGCGGCGGCGACCGGCTCCGCGAAGAAGGCGGCCTTCAGGCCGACGCCGCACCGGTCGGCGGCGATGGCGCAGCATTCGTCGACGGCTTGGGCGAAGACGGATTCGTCGCGGTAGAGCTGGGTGGCCATGCCGCGGTACTGGTCGCCGACGCCGGGGAGCAGGTAGGCGACCTTCGGCGAGCCGGGCTTGCGGTGGACGCCGGGTGCCTGTGCGGCGGCGGTCAGCTGCCGCGCAGCATCCTCGAGGCTGGTGGCGACGACGGCACGGCGGTGGTCGAGGTGCGCGCGGCCCTCGCGGAGCGTGTGGGCGAGGTCGGCCAGGGTCACGGCCGTGCTCGCCGGGGCATCACGCGTGATCAGCGGGGCATCACTCGTGACTGAGGGGGCATCACCCGCGGTCCGGGCGAGCCGAGAGAGCTGCGCGCGCAGCGCGGCTTCCGACGCCGCCGAAACCGGGACCAGTTCGGCGCCGGGGGGTCGTGAGTGAAAAGGAGGGTTAGAACCCTCTTTTTCACTCACGACCACCCGCGCCGCTTCCAAAACCAGGTGGGCGTTCGTCCCTGACCAGCCGAAGGAGCTGACGCCCGCCACCGCCGGGCGGTCGTGGTCCGGCAAGGGCGTCAAGCCGGCCGACGGGCGGACCGTCGCGTTCGCCAGCACCTGCTCCGCCGGGTCGCTCATGTGCAGGTTCGGCGGCACTTCGCCGTTCTCCAGCACCAGGACCGTCTTGATCAGCCCGGCGATCCCGGCCGCGGTGTGGGTGTGGCCGATGTTGGTCTTCACCGCCCCGACCGGCAGCGGCCGGTCCGCTGGCCGCTCGCCGAACACGTCGCCCAGCGCGCCCAGCTCGATCTCGTCGCCCAGCGGCGTGCCCGAGCCGTGGGCCTCCAGGAAGTCGACGTCGGCCGGGGCGGCACCCGCGTCGGCCAGTGCCCGGCGGATCACGTCGACCTGGGCGCTGCGGTTGGGGGCCGTCAGGCCGTTGCTGCGGCCGTCCTGGTTCACCGCCGAACCGCGGATCACCGCGCGGATGCGGTGGCCGTCGCGCAGGGCGTCGGACAGCCGCGCCAGCACCACCATCCCGCCGCCCTCGCCCATCATGTAGCCGTCGGCGCTGGTGTCGAACGTGTGGCAGCGGTCGGTCGGCGACAGCAGCGCGTTGCGGCTGCTGTAGACGTACAGGAACGGGTGCAGCGCCAGGAACCCGCCGCCGGCCAGCGCGTAGTCGCACTCGCCCGCCCGCAGCGCGCGGGCCGCGAGGTGCACCGCGACCAGCGTCGACGAGCACGCCGTGTCCAGCGAGAACGCCGGCCCGCGCAGGTCGAAGTGGTACGCCAGCCGCCCGGCGACGACGCTGGCGAGGCTGCCCTGGCCCATGTACGGGTCGGCGTACACGCCGGTGCCTTCGCGTTCGGCCGCCACCTGGCCGTACTGGAAGGCGTCGGAGAACCCGAGGAGCACGCCGGTGCGGCTGCCCCGCAGCCGGGGCGCCGGGGTGCCGGCGTCGTCCATCGCCTCCCACGCGAGCTCCATCAGCAGCCGCTGCTGCGGGTCCATCCGCAGCGCCTCCTGCGGGGCGTAGCCGAAGAAGGGGGCGTCCCAGCCGTCCACTTCGGTCAGGAAGGCGCCGCGGCGGCGGGTGCCGCCGGTGTCGGGCAGGTGGTCGAACCGCCCGGCGGGCACGTCGCCGACTTCGGCGGCGCGGCCTTCGCGAAGCAGCTTCCAGTACGCGTCGACGTCCGGGGCGCCGGGGAACCGGCAGGACATGCCGATCACGGCGATGGGCTCGCTCTCGCGGGCCTCGTACTCGGCCAGCCGGCGGCGCGCGCCCGCGAGCTCGACCGTCGCCCGCTTCAGGTAGTCGCGAAGCTTGTCTTCGCCGGTCATAACCGAACCCCTATTCGTTCGCAAAAGGTCAGAGCTTGTCGATGAAGGCGAAGAGCTCGTCATCCGAGGCGAGGTCGAGCGCCGGCTCCGCGCCGAGGCCGGCCAGTGCCTCCCGCAGCACGTCCGCCAGCCGGACGCGGTCCTCGGCGTCGGCGCCGGGCAGGACTTCGCCGAGGGCCTCGCGCAGCCGCTGCGCGGGGTCCGGCGGCGGTGGGAGCAGCTCGCCGAGCAGGTGCGCGGCCAGCAGCTCGACCGTCGGGTGGTTGAACAGCAGCGACGCGGGCAGCCGCAGCCCGGTGCCGGCCCCGATGCGGTTGCGCAGCTCCACCGACGTCAGCGAGTCGATCCCCAGTTCGCTGAACGGTTTCGCCACCTCGACCGACGCCGGCGACCGGTGCCCCAGCGCCGTGGCGACCTCCGTGCGGACGAAGCCGGTCACCGTCGCGGCCGCCGTTTCCCGGTCCAGCCCGGCGAGCTGCCCCGCCAGCCCGGCCGCGACCGGCGCGGCCGCGGCAGCGCGGCGCACCGGCGCGAAACTCCGCAGGACGGCAGGGATTTCGTCGGCCGCCCGCAGCGCCGCAGTGTCCCAAGTGGACGCCACGACCGTGCCGGACAGCCCCAGCGCGGCGTCGAACGCGGCGAGCCCCTGTGCCTCGCTGATCGGCCGGACGCCGGTCAGGCGCGAGCGGTCGGTGGCGGTCATCGCCGAGGTCATGCCGGTGGCGGTGTCCCACAGGCCCCACGCGATCGACACGCCCGGCAGCCCGCGGGCCGCCCGGTACTCCGCCAGCGCGTCGAGGGAGGCGTTGGCGGCGGCGTAGTTCGCCTGGCCGCGGTTGCCGAGCACCCCGGCGATCGAGGAGAACAGCACGAACGCGGCGAGCGGCTGGCCTTCGGTGAGCTCGTGCAGCAGCCAGGCGGCGTCGCGCTTGGGCCGCAGCACGGTCTCCAGCCGGGCCGGGGTGAGCCCGGTGAGGGTCGAGTCGGCCAGGACACCGGCGGCGTGCACCACCCCGGTGAGCGTCTCGCCCGCCAGCACGGCCGCCAGCGCGGCCCGGTCGGCGACGTCGGCGGCCGCCACCCGGACGCGGGCGTCCAGCCCGGCCAGCCGGGCCGGGACGTCCCCGCCGGAGCGGGAAACCAGCAGCAGGTCGCGGACGCCGTGCGTGGTGACCAGCCGTTCGGCGACCAGGGCGCCGAGCCCGCCGGTGCCGCCGGTGACCAGCACCGTGCCGCCACCGAAGTCCACTGTGGAGGGCTCGGCCGCGTACCGCGCCAGCCGGGGCACGAGCACCGCGCCGTCGCGGACGGCGAACTGCGGCTCGCCGGCGTCGAGCGCCGCGGACAGGGGCGCGCCGGGCCGGGCACCCGCGAGGGCGAAGCGGCCGGGGTGTTCGGCGATCGCCGAGCGCACCAGGCCCCACACCGGCGCGCCTTCGGGCGAGCCCGGGTCCTGCAGGAACACCAGCTGCGAGCCGTCGCAGCGCTCGTCGAGCAGCCAGCGCTGCACGAGGCCGAGCACGGCGGGCAGCTCGTGCGCGGTGGTGAGCACGACCGGCGGGACGACCTCCGGCAGCTCCGTGCCGATCACCGTCCACTCCCGGTCGGTGCCGCCGCCGACCGCGGCCGGCGTCCATTCCACCCGGTAGAGCTCGGCCGCCGCACTCGCCTCGGCGGCCGGCCGCAGCAGCAGCGACTCGACGCCGCCGAGCGGGGTGCCGTCGGTGTCGTAGAGGGTGACTTCGACCCCGGTCGTGGCCGAGCCGGACAGCCGGGCCCGCACCGAACCCGGCAGCGGCGCGGTGATCCGCAGCCCGCCGAAGGAGAACGGGAGCAGCAGTTCGGTGCCGTCGAGCACGAGGGCGTGCAGCACCGCGTCGAGCACCGCGGGGTGGGCGGTGAACTCGCCCTCCGCGGGCAGCTCCACCTCGGCGTACCGGTCGTCGCCGTCGCGCCACAACGCCGTGAGCCCCCGGAACGCGGGCCCGTACTCGTAGCCGCGTCCGGCGAGCCGCGCGTACGCACCGCCGAGGTCGACGGGCTCCGCCCCGAGGGGCGGCCAGGCCGGCAGGGGAGGGGGCGGCGGTTGCGCGGGGCCCACCGTGCCGGTCGCGTGCCGCGTCCACGGCCCGTCGCCGAGCCGCGAGTGGATGGTCAGCGGGCGGCGGCCGTTCTCGTCCGCGCCGCCGAGGCCGGCCTGGACCTCGACGACGCCCGAGGCGGGCAGCACCAGCGGTGCTGCCAGCGTCAGGTCCTCGACGCTCCCGCCGTCCGCTGCTTCCAGGGCCAGCTCGGCGAAGCCGGTGCCGGGGAACAGGACCGTGCCGCGCACCGCGTGCCCGGCCAGCCAGGGCAGCGAGGTGAGCGAGAGCCGCCCGGTGGCGACCAGGCCGTCGCCGTCGGCGACCGGGGTGGGGGTGCCGAGCAGGCCGCTTCCGCCGTCGGTGAGCCAGTAGCGCTGCCGGTCGAACGCCGAGGTCGGCACGTCCGGGTGGCGGGTGACCGGGCCGAGCAGCCGCGGCCAGTCGACCGCGGTGCCCCGGACGTGCGCGGCGGCGAGGGCGAGCAGGAACCGGCGGCGCCCGCCTTCCCCGCGGCGCAGGGTGCCCACGGCGGTGCCGTCGACGTCCGCGTCGGCCAGGATCTCCTGCACCGCGCCCGCCAGGATGGGGTGCGGGCTGACCTCGACGAACAGCGGCCGCCGGTAGCCGGCGAAGGCGCGCACGGCGGCGTCGAACCGGACCGGCTCGGCCAGGTTGCGGTACCAGTAGTCCGCGGTCAGCTCCGAGCCCGGCAGGAAGCCGCCGGTGCAGGAGGAGCAGATCGTGGTCGCGGTGTCGGCGGGCGCGAGCTCGCCGATTTCGGCGAGCAGCGCGTCACGGACGGCCTCGACGTGCGGGGTGTGCGCCGCGTACGCCACCGGGGTGCGCCGGATCTGGACGTCGGCGCAGGCGGCCGCGAACTCCTCGATCGCGGCCAGGTCGCCGCCGACCACGGTGCCCGCCGGGCCGTTGTCCACGGCGGGCCACAGGCGCCCGGCCCACGGCTGCAGGCGCTCCCGCACCTGCGCCACCGGCAGGCCGACGGCGAGGATCCCGCCGGTGCCGTCGAGCTCGGCGGTGAGCAGCCTGCTGCGCACGGCGATGATCCGGGCGGCGTCGGCGAGCGGCAGCGCCCCGGCGACGACGGCCGCGGCCAGCTCACCCTGGGAGTGGCCGACCACCGCGGCCGGAACGACCCCGGCGGCCTGCCACAGTCCGGCGAGGGCGACCATGACGGCGAACAGCACCGGCTGCACGACCTCGGTCCCCTCCAGGCCCGGCGCGCCGCCGTCGCCGGTGAGCACGTCGAGCACCGACCAGCCCGTGTGCGGGCGCAGCGCTTCGGCGGCGTCGGTGAGCAGCCGCGCGAAGTCCGCGTCCGCGGCGAGCAGCTCGGCGGCCATCCCCGGCCACTGGGCACCCTGTCCGGGGAAGACGAACACCGGCTTCGTGTCGCCCGCCGCGGTGCCGGTGACGAGCGCGGGGTGCGGGGCGCCGTCGGCGAGCGCGCCGAGGGCGGCCACCAGCTCGGCGCGGTCTTCGGCGACGACGACCGCGCGGCAGGTCCCGGGACGGCGGCGGGCGAGGATCGCCGCGGTGGCCGCGATGTCGTCATCGGACGCGGTTTCGGCGTAGGCGCGCAGCCGGGCGGCCTGGGTGCGGAGTGCGGTGCCGGTGTGGGCGTACAGGGGCCAGACGAGCGGCCCGGCGGGCGCCGCGGCCGGCGCTCCGGCCGGCACCGATTCCAGCACCACGTGCGCGTTGGTCCCGCTGATGCCGAAGCTCGACACGGCCGCCCGGCGCGGGCGCCCGTGGTCGGGCCACGGCTGGGCCGCCGACAGGACCTCGACCCGGCCGCTCGCCCAGTCGACGTGCGGGCTCGGCACGTCGGCGTGCAGCGTGCGCGGGATCGCGTCGTGCCGCAGGGCCTCGACCATCTTGATCACGCCGGCCACCCCGGCCGCGGCCTGGGTGTGACCGATGTTGGACTTCAGCGACCCCAGCCACAGCGGCGTTTCGCGGTCCTGCCCGTAGGTGGCCAGCAGTGCGTGCGCCTCGATCGGGTCGCCCAGCGCCGTCCCGGTGCCGTGCGCCTCGACGACGTCGACGTCCGCAGTGGACAGTCCGGCGGCGCCGAGCGCGCGGCGGATGACCTGCTGCTGCGCCTGGCCGTTGGGCGCGGTGAGGCCGTTGCTGGCGCCGTCGGAGCCGGTCGCGCCGCCGCGCAGCAGGGCGAGGACCGGGTGGCCGTGGCGGCGGGCGTCGGACAGCCGCTCCAGCACGAGCATCCCGGCGCCCTCGGCGAACGCCGTGCCGTCGGCGCCGGCGGAGAACGCCTTCGCGCGGCCGTCGGCGGAAAGGCCGTTCTGGCGGGTGAAGTCCACGAGGTTGCCGGGCGCGGCCATCACGGTGACGCCGCCGGCGAGGGCGAGCGAGCAGTCGCCGCGGTGCAGCGCGTCGGCGGCCAGCTGGATCGCGACCAGCGACGACGAGCACGCGGTGTCGACGGTGAGCGCGGGGCCGCGCAGCCCGTAGGTGTAGGCGATCCGGCCCGACGCGACACTGGGGGAGGTGCCGGTCAGGCGGTGGCCGTCGACCGATCCGGTCGGCTCGTGCAGCCGCGGGCCGTAGTCCATGGCCATCGCGCCGACGAACACACCCGTGTCGGTCCCGGCGAGGGCGTCCGGCTCGAGCCCGGCGCGCTCGATCGCCTCGTGGCTGATTTCCAGGAGCACCCGCTGCTGCGGGTCCATCGCCAGCGCTTCGCGGGGGCTGAGGCCGAAGAAGGCGGGGTCGAACCGGTCGGCGTCGTGCAGGAAGCCGCCGAACCGGGTGGCGCACGAGCCGGGGCCCGCCTCGCCGAGGAGCGTGTCGAGGTCCCAGCCGCGGTTCGCGGGCAGTTCGGTGACGGCCTCGCCGCCCGCCGAAACCAGGTCCCACAGCTCGGCGGGGGAGGTGACGCCGCCGGGGAAGCGGCAGCCCATGGCGACGATCGCGATCGGATCGCCGTGCTGCGGCGCGGTTTCCGCCGCGGGAGCGGGCTCGCCCGGCCGGGCCCGCAGGTGCGCGGCGAGGTGGTTCGGCGTCGGGAAGTCGAACAGCAGCGTGGTCGGCAGCTTGCGACCGGTCGCGGCCTGCAGCCGGGTGCGCAGCTCGACCACGCTCACCGAGTCGAAGCCGAGGTCCTTGAACGTGCTCGCGGGGTCGATGCGGCCCGCGTCGGCGTGGCCCAGGACGGCCGCGGCCGTGGCGAGCACCAGCTCCGCGACCTGTGCCGGGTCGACGGTGACCGGGGCGGCGGCGGCTTCTTCGCCGAGCCAGTGCCGGGTCCGCTGGAACGCGTACGCCGGCAGGTCCACCAGGCGCTCGCCCGGGACGTCCCACCGCACCCCGGCGCCGGCCACGAACGCCTCGGCGAGGCTGCGCCGGAGCCGGTCGCCGCCGCCGTCGTCCCGCCGCAGCGTGCCGACCACGGCCACGGTGCGGTCCTGGGCTTCGGCGGTCTCCTCGATGCTGCCCAGCAGCACCGGGTGCGGGCTGCACTCGACGAACCGCGCGCCGCCGGCCGCCAGGGCACCGGCGGTCGCCTCGGCGAACCGGACCGGGCACCGCAGGCTCTCGAACCAGTACCCGGCGTCGAGACCCGCGGTGTCGAACGGCTTTCCGGTGAGCGCCGAAACGAACGTGACCGATGTGGACACCGGCCGCACCGGGGCCAGCAGCCGCAGGATCTCCTCCCGCAGCGGGTCGACCGCCGCCGAGTGCGACGCGTAGTCGACCGGCAGGATCTTCGCCCGGTGGCCGGCTCCGGTGAGCGTGGTGTGCAACGCCGCCAGTGCGCCGGACGGCCCGGACAGCACCACCGACCGGGTGCCGTTCACCGCCGCCACCGACACCCCGGCCGGCAGCAGCGGGACGACCGTGTCCTCGGGCGCGCCGACCGACATCATCCCGCCGCCGCGCGGCATCCCGGCGATCGCCCGGCTGCGCAGGGCGACCACGCGGGCGCCGTCGGCCAGCGACAGCGCGCCGATCGCGGTGGCGGCGGCGATCTCGCCCTGGGAGTGCCCGACCACGACCGACGGCGTGAGGCCCGCGTCGCGCCAGACCTCGGCCAGCGACACCATGACCGCCCACAGCGCGGGCTGGACGACGTCGACGCGGTCCAGGTCGGCGGTGCCGTCGCGCAGGTCCGCCAGGAGGTCGTAGGCCACGAACCCGGCCAGCGCGGCCGAGCACTCCGCCAGCCGGCGGGCGAACACGGGCGAGTCGCGCAGCAGCGCACGGGCCATTTCCGGCCACTGCGAACCCTGCCCGGGGAACACCAGGACGTCGGCGCCGTCGACGGTCCGCCCGGTCACGACGCTGTCGGCGGGCGTACCGGCGGCCAGCGACGCGAGGTCGCCGAACACGACGGCGCGGTGCTCGAAGGCGTCCCGGGTGCGCAGCAGCGACCGGGCGACGTCGCCGTGCCCCAGCTCGGGGTGCTCGGCGAGGTGGTCCGCCAGGGCGCGGGCCTGGGCGGGCAGCGCGGCGGCCGAACGCGCCGAAAGCACCAGCGGGACGTCCTCGGCGACGACGTCTTCCGGCGGGGTGGCCGGGGGAGCTTCGGCGACGACGAGGTGGCAGTTGGTGCCGCCGACGCCGAACGAGCTCACCCCGGCGACGAGCCGCTCCTGCGGGCGCGGCCAGTTCCGGCTTTCGCGCACGACTTCGAGGTTCAGCGCCTCGAACGGGATCGCCGGGTTGGGCGTGGCGAAGTTCAGGCTCGGCGTGAGACGGCGTTCCTTGAGGCACATCAAGACTTTCAGCAGCCCGGCGATCCCGGCGGCTCCTTCGAGGTGGCCGACGACGGTCTTCACCGAACCGACCTGCAGCGGCGCCGGACGGTCCCCGGCGAACGCGGCCCCGAGGGCCTCCGCCTCGATCGGGTCGCCGACCGGCGTGCCGGTGCCGTGCAGCTCGACGTACTGGACGTCGGCCGGGGTGACACCGGCGTCCGCGCAGGCCAGCCGGATCACCTCGGTCTGCGCTCCGGCCCGTGGCACGGTGAGGCCGTCGCCGCCGCCGTCGTTGTTCACCGCCCCGCCCAGCAGGACGGCGTGCACGCGGTCGCCGTCCGCGAGCGCGGCGCTCAGCGGCTTGAGGAGGACCAGTCCACCGCCTTCGCCGCGGACGTACCCGTCGGCGCGGCTGTCGAAGGTGTGGCAGCGGCCCTGCGGGGACAGCGCGCCGAAGCGGTCGACGGTCTCGGTGCTGGCCTGCAGGAGGTTGAGGTTCACGCCGCCGGCGAGCGCGACGGCCGCGGTGCCGCGGCGCAGCTGCTCGGCCGCCAGGTGCACCGCCACCAGCGACGACGACTGTCCCGAGTCGACGGTCAGGCTCGGGCCGCGCAGCCCCAGCACGTAGGAGACGCGGTTCGCGATCAGGCTGCGGTGGGTGCCGGTGAGCGTGTGCGGGCCGGCGCCGAGGCGGTCGTGCAGCAGCGCGTAGTCGGCGGCGATCGCGCCGACGACCACGCCGGTGCCGCTGCCGCGCAGCGTGCCGGGCGCGATCCGGGCGTCCTCGCACGCCTCCCACGCGAGCTCCAGCACCAGCCGCTGCTGCGGGTCCATCGCCGCGGCTTCGCGCGGGGAGACGCCGAAGAAGGGCGCGTCGAAACCATCCACATCGGACACGAAGCCGCCGCGCCCGGTGCCGTCGCCGTCCGCCCACCGGCCCGGCGGGACCGGGCCGACGGCCTCGCGGCCCTCGGCCAGCAGCCGGCGCAGCCGCGCCGGGGAAGGGGCGCCGGGGAGCCGGCAGGACATGCCGACCACCGCGATCGGCTCACCGGGAGCAGGCAGGGAAGACATAGTTCACCCATCGTCGGAAGGGATCGCGGAAATCGGGAATGTGCGTCGTGGCGTCGGTTCCGGGAATTCCCCGGTTGGCCGGTGGATTCCGATCGTGCGGGCTGCGCACCCCGTTCGTCAAGGGGTGTCCGCGAGGACGGCGGTGGCAGGCAGGCGACGGCAGGAAGCTGCCACCGGCAGCGGCCACCCGACTGGGGCAACCGGGGCGGGTGACTGCGCCGAACGGTGTGGTCAATCGCGCTGACCTGCGGAAACGGGCTGGCTTGAGGTCATGGGTGATGTCACGGGAGTGACCGCTCGGGCACAGCAGGTACACCTGGGTGCCCCCATCCCCACCCGGCCGCCGAATCTGGGTGAGGACTACCCATGCCCGGGTGGGTGGGTAGTTGCTTCAGTGGTCCCCGTACCGCCACGGAAACGACGGTGGTGCGTTTTCGGATTGCCATTTCACCCGTGCTCGAAGAAAAGGAAAGCGATGGCGAACACGACGGAAGCCGCGGCGGCGCCGCATCGCCGCGCCGGCGGTGTGCTCACCGTGGGCGGCGTGCCCGTGGACCGGCTCGCGGCGCGGGTCGGCACCACCCCCTTCTTCGCCTACGACCGCTCGCTCGTCACCTCCCGCGTCGAGCGGGTGCGGGCCGCCCTCCCCGAGGACGTCGAGCTGAGCTACGCGGTCAAGGCGAACCCGATGCCCGCGCTGCTGCACCACTTGAGCGGCCTCGTCGACGGCCTCGACGTCGCTTCCGCCGGGGAACTGCGGCAGGCGCTCGACACGACCATCCCCCCGGAACGGATCAGCTTCGCCGGTCCCGGCAAGACCGCGGCCGAGCTGGCCCGCGCGGTCGCCGCCGGCGTCACGGTGGAACTGGAGTCCACCACCGAGCTGGCCCGCGTCCGGGAGGCGGGCGACCGCCTCGGCCTCACCCCGCGCGTGGCGCTGCGGGTGAACCCGGACTTCGCCGTGCGCGGGTCCGGCATGCGCCTGGGCGGCGGCCCGCAGCAGTTCGGCATCGACGCCGAACGCGTCCCCGCCGTGCTCGCCGAAGTCGGCGCCGCGGGCCTGGACTTCCAGGGCTTCCACGTCTTCGCCGGCTCCCAGAACCTGCGCGCGGAAAGCCTGTGCGAGGCCCAGCGCGCGACGGTCGACCTCGTGCTGCAGCTCGCCGAGGCGGCGCCCGGCCCGGTGCGGTCGGTGAACCTGGGCGGCGGCTTCGGGATTCCCTACACCGCCCGCGACACGGCCTTGGACCTCGACGAGGTCGGCGAGAACCTGGCGAAGCTCCTGGATGTTTCCCTGCGGCCCGCGCTGCCCGAGGCCCGCGTGGTCATCGAGCTCGGCCGCTACCTCGTCGGCGAGGCCGGGGTCTACCTCACCCGCGTGGTCGACCGGAAGGTCTCGCGCGGCACGACGTTCCTCGTCGTCGACGGCGGCCTGCACCACCAGCTGGCCGCGTCCGGCAACTTCGGGCAGGCCATCCGGCGCAACTACCCCCTCGCGCTGGCGACCGCGCCCGGCGGTCCCGAAGAGACGGTCACCGTGGTCGGCTGCCTGTGCACCCCGCTCGACCTGCTCGGCGACCGGGTTTCCCTGCCCGGTGCGGCGATCGGCGACCTGATCGCGATCTTCCAGGCCGGCGCGTACGGCCTGACCGCCAGTCCCACCGCCTTCCTCGGGCACCCGGCGCCGCCCGAAGTCCTCGTCTGACCCCGGAGGGAACACCGTGCAGACCACCGTGCCGACACCCGGAGCCCCCGGGCTCCGCGTCATCCCCGAACCGACCTCCGGCCCCGGCTTCCGCGTGCTCGGCCTGCTGCAGGTCCACGGCCGCGAGCCGGTCGTCGTCACCGCCCGCCGCCAGCAGGTGGTGCTCGCGCTGCTGCTGCTCAACGGCAACCGCGTGGTGCCGCTGGAGGTGCTGCTCGACGCGCTGTGGGGCGCCGCGCCGCCCGCGACGGCCCGGGCCCAGGTCCAGACCTGTGTGTCGGCCCTGCGCCGCGCACTGGCGACGGCCGGGCTGGGGGAGCGGATCTCCGCGCGCGGCAGCGGGTACTGCCTCGACCTCGCGCCCGGGGAACTGGACCTGCACGCGTTCGAGGCACTGGTGGCCCGCGGCCGGGCCGCGCGGCGCCCGGAAGATGCGCGGGCGGCGTTCCGCGAGGCGCTGGCCCTGTGGCGCGGGGACCCGCTGACCGGCATCGACAGCGGTGTCGTGCGGGCCCACCAGGTGCGCATCGCCGAGCGGCGGGTGGAGGTGCTCGAGGACTGCCTCGACGCCGAGCTGGAACTGGGGCTGCACCGCGAGGTCGTCGGGGAGATCTCGGTGCTGACCGAGGAACACCCGCTGCGCGAGCGGTTCGTGCTGCAGCTGATGACCGCGCTGCACCGCTGCGGCCGCCGGGTCGAGGCGCTCGCCGCCTACCGGGCCGTGCGCCGCCGGTTCGTCGACGAGCTGGGCCTGGAGCCCGGCGCCGCCCTGCGCGAGCTGCACCAGGACATCCTCGCCGGGTCGAGCGAGGCGCCCGCGGCCGGCTGGGCGCCGCCGCGGATGCTGCCGGCGCGCCTGCCGTACTTCACCGGCCACGAGCGGCTGCTGGCCGGGCTCCGGCGCGGCCTCGCCGACGACGGCCCCGGTGCCGCGGTCGTCACTGTCCTCAGTGGACGCGGCGGGGTCGGCAAATCCGCCGTGGCCGCGGAAGCCGCACACCGCGCCGCACCCGCCTTCCCCGACGGCGTGCTCTACGCGCGGCTGGCCGAAGAGGACGCCGCCGACGTGCTCGCGCGGTTCCTGCACGCACTCGGCCTGCCCGCGGCGGAGGTCCCCGAAGAGCTGGACGGCCGCGCCGCCCTGTACCGCAGCGTGCTCGCCGGCCGCCGGGTCCTGACCGTGCTGGAGGACGCGGCGAACCTGTCGCGCGTCACGCCGTTCGTCGCGGACGCCCGCGGCTGCCGGCTGCTCGTCACGACCCACGCCCGCGTGGCGTCGCGGCCCGGCGTGACCGTGGCCGAGCTGGACGTGCTGGACGGCGCGGAAGGCGTCGAGCTGCTGTCGGCCCTCGTCGGCGAGGACCGCGTGACCGCCGAGCTGTCCGACGCGGTCGAGCTGGTGGAGCTGTGCGGCGGGCTGCCGCTGGCCGTCACCGGCGCCGCCACGCACGTCGCCGCGCGGCCCGGCCGCACGCTGGCCCACGCGGTGGCGCGGCTGCGGGCCGAGGACGACCGGCTGGGCCGGCTCGGCACGGGCGTCCGCGACGCCGTCGGGCGCGGCCTCGACGAGCTGCCGGCCCCGGCGCGGGACCTGTTCGCCCGGCTGGCCCTGCTCCCCGCGGGCAGCTGGCCGGGCTGGTCGGCGTCGGCGCTGGCGGACGTCGGCCCGGCGGAAGCCGCGGACGCGCTGGAGGCGCTCGTCGACGCGCGGCTCGTCGACGTGGCAGGCACCCGCTACCGGCTGCCGCCGCTGACCCGCCTGCTCGCCCTCGAACTGCTGGCGGCACAACCCCTTCCCGCGCGGGCGGCGGCGTCGCGGCGGCTCTTCGGCGCGTGGCTGCACCTGGCCGACCAAGCCCGTGGCGTCGAGGTCGAGGGCGTGCCGCGGACGCCGGTGCCGTCCGGCCCCGGCGACCCCCGCACGTGGTACGACCGCGAGCACACCGGCCTGCTGGCCGCGGTGCGCGAAGCCGCCGACGCCGGGGAACCCCGCTACTGCGCGGAACTCGCGCTGGCGGTGGCCGACCTGGCCGGCGAACGCGGCTGGTACGCGGACTGGCGTGAAAGCGGCGAAACGGCGTTGGGCGTGGTGGTCCCGGCGGGCGACCGGCGGGCCGAGGCGGCGCTGGAACGGTCCCTCGGCGAGCTCGCGGTCCGCGAGAGCCGGTTCGCCGACGCGGCCGGCCGCATCACCCGCGCGCTCACGGCGGGGGAGCAGGCGGGCGGCGCGAGCTGGGACGAGCTGGTCCGTGAAGTCCTCGCCGGAGTCGGTCGCGCACGGGCTTCGGGGGCCGCCGACCCGATGCCGGGCGTACCGGTGCCGGGAGTGCCGGTGCCCGGCAACCGGACGGCGTCACCGCGGATCACGCTGGGCCGCAACCAGTTCGACCTGGCGGCCGACCGCGCCCAGCCCGACGGCACACTCCGGTCGGCGGGCCGCGCGGGCCACCGCCGCCTGCCCCGCCCGCGCCCGATCTCGTGGCGCCGCGAGTCCGACTACCCGGAGGAGGCGTGACGCGCCCCCGGACCGGCAGCGCCCGGACCACGCGAGTTCCGGCCCCGATCACGCGAGTTCCGGCTTCAAGCACGCGAGTTCCGGGTTCAAGCACGCGAATCCCGCCCCGGATCACGCCGGCCGGCGCCGTGACGTGTCCTGAGCCCGACCTTCCCGAAGCAGCCTGATCCCGGAGGAACCCCATGACCATCGGTGCCGCCCTGCCCGCCGGCGACCTCTCCGGGGCCGCCAACAGCGTCGAAGAACTCCTCGCCCAGACCCGCGAGGCGGCGGCCGCCGGGCTGCGCTCGGTGTGGTTCTCCCAGCTCTTCGACCACGACGCCGTCACCCTCGCCGCGCTGGCCGGGCGGGAGGTGCCCGGCATCGCCGTCGGGACCGCGGTCGTGCCGCTCTACCCCCGGCACCCGCTGCACCTGGCCGCCCAGGCGCAGACCGCGCAGGCCGCCACCGGCGGCCGGTTCACCCTCGGCCTAGGCATGGGCGTCCGGAGCCTGCTGGAACCGGCGTTCGGCTTCGAATACCCGCCGCCGATCACGTCCCTGCGCGAATCCCTCACCGTCCTGCGCGACATCTTCGGCGGCAGCCGCCCGCTGTTCGACGGCGAGACCCTGACCGCCTGCCCGCCGCTGCCCACGACGGTCCCGGGCGGCGGCGACGTCCCGATCGTCGTCGCCGCCATGGGACACCAGGCATTGCGCGTGGCGGGGGAGCTGGCGGACGGCACCCTGCCGTTCCTGGCGGGCCCGCGCGCACTGGCGGACCACATCGTGCCCGTCCTCACCAAGGCGGCCGCCGACGCCGGACGCCCGCAGCCGCGCGTCATCGCGGCGGTGCCGGCGGTGGTCACCGACGACGCCGGCCCGGTGCGGCAGATCGCCGCGGTGCACCTGGGCTACTACGGCGACATCCCGTCCTACCGCCGGATCCTCGACGTCGAGGGCGCCACGCACGCCGCGGACCTCGCCCTGATCGGGGACGAACGGGTCGTGGAGGCCGGCCTGCGCCGCTACTTCGACGCAGGCGCCACGGAAATCGTCCTGATCCAGTCGGGGATGCGTTCGGCACGGGACCGGCTGCGGACCTGGCGGCTGGCGGGATCGCTGAACGCCCGGGCGCACTGACCGCGGCCGCCGGGCGGCCCGGGATCCGCGCTCGGCCCGGGATGCCGAGGACGAGGTCGGCCACCTTGGCCGGCGGCGTGGCGGAGAGGTCGGTGATCGGGTGCCCGCCGACGCGGTGCGCCGAGGCGTTGCCGGTGTCGCGGGCCGCCTGCTCGTCGACGCTCATCTGCGCCGCGATCCACCGCCGACCGAGTTCGCCGAGCAGCTGCCGGAAGAGCCGCGCGAGCCCGGGAACGTCGGCGACGTCCCCGGCGGACGGCGTGCCGTCGAACCCGAGGCGGAAATCTATCGAGCCGCCGTACCGGGCGCCCATACGTTCGCTACACGTTCCCGGTGGGGGTCCGGCTCCAGTTCGCCGCGCGCTTCTCGACCTCGTCCGCCGCCGGGTGCAGGTTTCCCGCGCGGTACAGGGTGATTGCTTCCTGCCACGCCTCGCGCGCCTGGTCCGCGTGGCCCAGTGACTGGTGCGCGTCGCCCATGGCGGCGAACGTCGCCGCCTGGCGGTAGGTGTTGTCCAGGTGGCGCCACAAGGACAACGCCTGGCGGGACCGGTCCAGTGCCTCGTCGTGGCGGCCGGTGTCGGCGGCGATGGCCGCCAGGCTGTCCAGTGCGTCGGCCTGGCCGTAGACGTCGTTGCTTTCGCGACAGCGGGCCAGGCCCGCCTCGGCGTGGGTTCGCGCCTCCTCGTGGCGGCCCAGCCGGCTCAGGCACGCGCCGATCAGGCTGAACGCGCGCGCCTCCCACTTGCCGTCTTCGAGCGCGCTGTACAGCTCCTGCGCACTGGTGGCGTGCTCCAGCGCTCGCTCGTCGTCCTTCTCGTTCGTCCAGTGCAGCGCCAGGACGAAGTGGACGCCCGCCTGGCCCAGCGTGTCGCCGATCTCGCCGGCCAGCGCCAGGGAACGGTTCAGGTGGTGCAACGCTTCCGCCGGCATCCCGAACGGGCCGTAGACCAGGCCGAGGCGGCGGTGCGCGCGGGCCTGCACGGCCACGTCCCCGAGGCGCTCGGCGGCGGCCAGGCCGGCCAGCCACGACGTGATGTTGGGCTGGAGGTGACCGCGGCGGTAGTGGAAGTTGTCGAGCGTCCAGGCCAGCTGCCACACCCACGTGTCCCAGCCGGCGTCCTCGGCGGCCTGCCGCGCCGCGAGCACGCACTGGTGGTTGCCGTCGAACCAGGTCATCGCGGCCGTGTCGTCGGCCAGCGGGGCCGGGACGCAGCCGGGCGGCGGCTCGCCGACGTCGATCGGCGGGTGCTGCTGGTCGAGCAGGCGGCTGCCGCGGTGGCCGGTGTGCAGGTGGAAGGCGACCAGCCGGCGCAGCGCCGCGGTCCGCGCCGGTTCCGGCTCGTCGGCCTGCACGGTGGCCTGCGCGTGCTGGCGGACCAGGTCGTGGAAGCGGAACCGGCCGGTCACCGGCTGCTGGAGCAGGTGGTCGTCGACGAGGCTTTCCAGCAGCCGCTCGGCTTCGGCCGCGGGCACGGCGGCCAGCGCCGCGGCCGCCGGGACGTCGATGTCCGGGCCCGGGTTCAGCCCGAGCAGCCGGAACATGCGCTGCTGCGCCGCGTCCAGGTGCGCGTAGGACAACGCGAACGCCGCGGCGACGCTGCGGTCGCCCGCGGACAGCTCGGCCAGCGGACGGCCCGCCTGGCGCAGCCGGTCGGCCAGGTGGGCCACCGTCCACGCGGGCCGGGTCCGCAGCCGCGCCGCCGCGATCCGGATCGCCAGCGGCAGGTGCCCGCACAGCGCGACGACGTCACGGACGGCGTCGGCTTCGGCGGCGGCCCGGTCGTCGGCGACGATGCCGCTGAACAACGCGATCGCGGTGGCCTCCGGGAGCACGTCCAGCGACAGGATGTGCGCCGCCTCCAGCCCGACCAGGCGACGGCGGCTGGTGATCAGCATCAGCGTCCCCGGGCTGCCCGGCAGCAGCGGCCGGACCTGGGCGGCGTCCGCGGCGTTGTCCAGCACGACGAGGATCGAACGGCCGGCGAGCTCCGCGCGCCAGAGCGCCGCGCGGGCGTCCGGTTCGCGGGGGATCCGGTCCGCGGCCACGCCGAGCGCCCGCAGCAGCGTGTCCAGCGCCGCCGCCGGGGTGGTCGGGGCCTGGCCGCAGGTGTGCCCGTGCAGGTCGATGAACAGCTGGGCGTCGCGGTAGCGCCCGGCGAGCCGGTGCGCGGCGTGGATCGCCAAGGTCGTCTTGCCGATGCCGGCCATCCCGTCGATGGCCTCGATCACGACGGCCGTCGGCGCGGAGTGCGCGACCCCGCCCGGGGCCGACAGCAGCCGGGAGAGCTCGGTTTCGCGGCCGGCGAAGTCGGCGATGTCGCCCGGGAGGTCGTTGCGGACCGCCCCGGCCGGCCGGACGGCGACCGGGCGCGCCGGGAACAGCGCGGGATCGTTGTCGAGGATCCGGCGGTGGATCCCGGCCAGCCGGGGCGAGGGGTCGAGCCCGAACCGGTCGACCAGCACCGTCCGGGCCCGGGTGAACGCGTCCAGCGCGTCCGCCTGGCGGCCCGCGCGGTACAGGGCCGTCATCAGCTGCCCCCACAGCCGTTCGTGGCCGGGGTGCCGGTCGGTCAGCGCGGTCAGTTCGCCGATCAGCGCCTCGCCGGCGCCGGTGGCGAGGTCGGCGTCGACGCGGTCTTCGAGGGCGCCGAGCCGCAAGGCCTGCAGCCGCCGGGTTTCGGCCAGCAACGCCACGGTGCCGGCGAAGTCTTCGTAGGCGTCACCGCGCCACCGGGCCAAGGCCCGGGTCAGCAGGTCCGACGCCGTCACCGGGTCCGCCGCCAGCGCCGCCCGCCCGGCGGCCGCCAGCCGTTCGAACTCGCGGGCGTCGAGCAGCGCGGGTTCCAGCCGCAGCACGTAGCCCGCCGCGCGGGTTTCGATCAGGTCGGCGGCGACCGGCGCCAGCGAGCGGCGCACGCGGGACATGTAGGTCCGGACCGTCCGCGGCGTGCCGGGCGTGGCGTCGACGTCCCACAGCGCGTCCGCCATCGTGTCCACCCCGGTGACCCGGCCGGCGTTCGCGATCAGCAGCGCGAGCAGCGTGCGGATCCGGGGACCGCCCAGGTCGAGCGGCCTGCCGTGCACCAGCACCTCGAACGGGCCGAGCACGCGGAACTCCGGTCGTGCCCGCTCCTCGGCCGCCTCGCCCGCCGGGTCGTCCATCCCCACCCTGTTCAAGAGGACCGGGCCGCGGCGTGGATACAGGTCCGTTCGGCCCAATCCCGGCGTTGTCGACCGGTTGTCGACCGGCTGTCGACGGGCCTTGTCACGGTGGGCCCATGGACGTCGCCAGTGAGATCGTGCTGCGGCTCGCCGATCCGGTGGCCCGCCCTTCCGTGCTGACCGCCGAGGCGCTGCTCGCGATCGCCACGGTGGCCTACGAGCTCGACCCCGCGCTCGTCACGGAACCGGCGACGGCGACGTTCGACCGCTTCGACCTCGCCGTGCCGCTCGGCGCCCGGGTGTCCGCGCTGGCCCAGTTCCGCCGCACCGGCGAGCCGGTGCCGTGGGAGGTGAGTGCTTCCTGGGACACCGGGCAGGCGCCGCCGGCCGCGGCCGACGCGGTGTGGACCGGCGCCGTCGTGGTCCGCACGGCGCGCCCCGGCGGGACCATTGTGGACGTCACCACCGAAGAGTCCGAAGTGGACAGCCGGATCGCGCTCGGCACCACCGTGGCGATGAGCCCGCCGGAGCACGACCCGGCCCCGGTGCCGGTCCCGTTGCCGGTACTCGTCGCGTTCCTCGCCGCGGACGCCACCACGAGCCCCCGCGACCTGCTGCGGGCGACCGCGGTGGCCCGGCTCGGCGCCGCCCGCTACGCCGCCGCCGACGTCCCCCGCGGGGCGCCGGACCGCCGGTTCGACCGCCTCGTCTGCTGGGTCGTCCCGGACCCGACGTTCGACGACCCCGGCTGGTCGGGGGCGCAGAGCGACACGACGCCGGAGCAGCGGCGGGCGGACCGGCTGCGCGCGGCGCGGGGCTGGCTCGCCGGCCAGGGCGTCGCCGTCATCACCTTCACGGAGCCCACATGACCGCCAAATCCCGCGCCAAACGCGCATCGACCACGTCAGAACCACGTTCGGAGATCGGTATGGCCACCCTCGTGCAACCGGCTTTCCCCTTTGTCGACGTCACCATCGACACCAGCGCGCTGGTCCCGGTCGCGCAACGCTCGCCGGGCGTGGTCGCGGTGGTCGGCAACGCCGACGGCGCCACCGCGCCCGCGTCGACGCCGCTGGTCGTCACGGCCCACGACGACGCGCTCGCGCTGTTCGGCAAGGCCGGCGCGGCGACCCCGCTGACCCGCAGCCTGGACCTGGTGTTCGCCCAGGACCCGCGGCCCAGCAAGGTCTACGGCGTCCGCACCCCGGCGGCCGGCAACTACGCCGCCGCGCTCGCGGGCCTGGAGGCCGCCGACGACGTCACGTTCGTCTGCCTGGCCGGGGAAACGACGGTCGGCGCGGCCACCAACGGCGGCACCCCCGCGACCGGCCTGCGAGCGCTGGCCGAGCACGTCGAGAACACGTCCGCGGCGGGCAACCGGCGGATCGCGGTCGCGATGATCGACCCGGCCATCGCGAAGACCGCGACCTATGTGGACACCGTGCTGGCGACCGGCTCCTACGGCGCGCTGAAGAGCTCGACCGGCCGGATGATCCTGGTCGCCGCGCGCGGCGCGACCACCGACGAGACGGCGAGCCCGAACCCGGTCGCCGACGCCGCCGCGGCCGTCATGGGCGCGGTCGCCGGCCTGGCCCCGGCCACCAGCCTCGTGCTGAAGCAGGTCCGCGGCTTCACCGTGCCGATCACCCAGCAGTACGTGCCCGCCGAGGTCACCGGGCTGGCCGGCCAGGGTGTCATCCCGCTGATCGACCCGGCGCTCGTGCCGGGCACCGGGCTGTTCATGGGCGACGGCGGCGTGTTCTCGTCCGACCCCGCGATCGGCTACGCCGACACCCGCCGGGTGATCGACGACGCCGAGGCGCGGCTGCGGGCCGGGCTGATCGGCTCGGTGGGGGACGCGCGGATCACCAAGGCCGGCCTGACCGCCGTGCGCGTGCGGGTGGAGGGCATCCTCGGCCCGCTGCAGCTCGGCGCGGTGATCGACGACTTCTCCGTCACCATCCCGCTGCTGGCCATCCTCGCGCTGCCGGAGAACGCCCGCAGCGCCGCCGAGCAGGCCCAGGTGGTCACCGCCCGCCAGACCCGCCAGGTGTCCGTCCTCATCAGCATCACGTACGGGCCCGCGGTGCACCGGCTCAACGTGACACTCGCCCCCCAGTTCTGACCAGGAGCCCAGCATGTCGAGTCCCGAAGCCAGCTGGAACACCCGCCTCTCGGTGCACTACACCGACGACCGCGGCGTCGACCACGAGATTTCGCCGATCCAGTCGTTCACGCCCACGTTCGCCACCACGGCCGAGCCGCTGCACAGCATCGAACGCACCCACGTCGGCGTCGTCACCCAGCCCTTTTCGCTGACCTTTTCGCTGACGGTCAACGCGATCGGCCCGGCCACCGCGCAGCTGACCGCGCTGGCGCTCAACGCGACCGAGTTCAGCATCGCGATGCAGGAGCGCAGCGGCGACGACTGGTCGTTCTCCACGATCGTGCTCAGCCGGTGCGTGATCACCAGCGCCTCGCCGACGGCGGCCACCGTGACGGGTGCCCCGCAGGCGACGTTCTCCGGCTTCTCCATGCACGTCGACGCGACGGACGCCGGGGGCACCAAGACCTCCGGCCCGCTGCAGGCGTCGCGGTAAGAGGGGGAGTTCCGTGTCCGATGCCCCGGAAGCCGGTGCCGGCGGCCTGCTGCCACCGCCCGGACAGTGGTGGGACGAGCCGGGGGCGCACGCCACCGCGCGGCCCGGCGGGCTGGTCCTCGAGTTCCCGGTCGAGGTCGAGGTCCGCCTGGTCGCACCGGACCGCCCGGCCGACACGACCATCCAGCGGCTGACCGCGGCCCTGGAGGGGCTGTCATGACGACCGTTCGCGTGCCGGTCCGGATCCGGCTCGACCTCGATCCCGCGCGGCCGCCGGCGGAACTGGCCCGGCTGCTGCGCGACGCGACCGAGCAGGCCACCGTCCGTGCGGCCGAGCGGGCGAGCCGGGTGCCCGCCGTCCGCGACGCGGCCTGGGACGACGGACCGCCCGCGGTGACGGTCCGGTTCACCGGTGCTGCGCTGCCCCAGGCACTGGCCGCCGATCTGTCGGCCGCCACCCGGGCAGCGCTCCAGACCGCAACCGCACGGCTGCAGGCCCCGTCGGCCGGTGCCGCCAAGGGGCCGGCCGGGACCGCGCGGAAGGTCCCGGTCGCCGTGCGGTTGCGGTCCTTCGCCACCCTCGGGGAGGCGTGGGACGCCGTGCTCGGCCACTACCACGGCGACCCGCCCGGCGAGGTCCTCGTCATCGCGCGCATCGGCGGCAGCCCGCGGCAGGCGATCGTCGTCGCCAACGGCGGGCAGCCGACGCGGCGGATCGAGGGCGACTTCAAGCTGTTCGTGCCCGCGCGCTTCGGCGGCGGGGAACGGCCCGCCGGCGCCCTGGACGCCGACGAGCTGCGGTTCTGGCGGTTCGTCGGCGACGAGAAGAAGTGGCACGCCGCGCTGGCCGAGCTGGAGCTGGAGAAACCCGGCGTGCCGCAGTTCGCCTGGCCGGGCCCGGCGGCCATCTACGAGTTCCGCAAGGTCGGGGCCCACGTGCAGTGGCACGTGGCGCCGGCGTCGTTCACCAGCGGGACGCTGCCGGTGGTGGTGCTGACCGAGGAGGTCGTCCGCGAGGGGTACGGGACGGACTGCGCGCCGCTGGACCTGTCCACGGCCGGCGAAGCCGACCTCCGGGCGCCCTACCTCGGCGAGCCGCACCTGAGCGAGTGGCCCGCCGACCGGGAGCACCTGGCCGCGCTGATCGGCGAGATCGCCACCCGGCTGGCCATGCCGCCGGGCGGCTACGCCGGCTCGTTCGCCATCGTCGCCGCGGCCGAAATCGGCAGGCAGAGCGAACGCCTCGGCGTCGCCGGCGGCGGGACGCGGGGCCGGCAGGCGGAACTGCGCCGGCTGGCCGAGGCTTCGGTCCTCACCACCAACCTCGCCGCGGCCTACGTCGACGCGATGTACTCCGCCGACCGCTCCAAGTCGTTGCGCTGCCCGCTGGCCGGCCACAGTGGACAGTGGGCCGCGCACTTCCACCAGCTGTTCTTCCGGGTGCGGCGGGACGCCGTCGGGCAGCTGTTCGTCTCGGCCTGCCAGGACGTCCTCCTGGAAGTGCTGGAGAAGAGCCTGGTCGAGCTGGACCGCAGGCTGGACGCCACGAACTTCCCGCAGTACATGCGGTTCACCCGCGCGTTGCTGGTGATCGTGCTGGCGCCGAGCGCCGAGCTGGAGGATCTGCGCCGCCGGATCGGCGTCGCGAAGGCGCGGAACCGCAACCCCGGGCTCGCGTGGCGCGCCCCGAACCTGCACGCCGGCTGGGGCCGGGCGAGCGCCGACGTCGTGGCCGCCATCCGCGACGCGGCGCCGGACAGCAGCCCGGCGGGTGCGGTCGCGGCCGTCGACGGCCAGTACTGGGCCAAGGACGCCCACGGGCGCTGGTGGAGCGACGAGCAGCTGGCCTTCGCGATCGGCACGGCCCGCGACGAGGCGTTCCTGATCGACCCGTTCCTCGAGAAGATCAAGGACCTCTCCGACGTCGCGAGCCGGCTCGCGGACGCGCAGCGCCGGGACGACGAGCGCAGCGAGCAGGCGGGCAACGCCGTCACCGAAGCGGTGGACGCCGAATTCTCCGCCGTGCTCAAGGAAGTCCGGCGCGAGAACCTCGAACGCACCGCGCGGGTCCGCCGCGACCGCACGATCGCGCTCGGGCTGGCGAGCTTCGTCGAGGACCGCACCGACGAGATCGGCGCCCGGCTGACCGGCATCCACCGGAAGGCCGACGAGCGCCTGCGCCCGATGTTCGGCTACCAGGCCGTCTACGTCGACGCCCTGCACGAACTCGCGGCGGCCGAGCTGGGCAAGGCCGAGCTCACCGAGTTCTTCAGCCTCGTCGGCCTGCCGTTCCTCGCCGTCTTCTGCCCGCCCGCGGCGTTCCTGCTCGGGGCCGCCCAGGCGGCCGGTGCCCTGGTGACCGCCTACGAGCACCGCGGGATCCAGCGGGCGCTGCTCGGCGGCGACGAGATCATCACCAGGGCCCAGGCGGAGGCCGAGCTGTGGGCGGCCTGGATCGGCGCCGCGCTCGCGTTCCTCCCGGCGGCGAAACCGCTCGCCCGCGGGCTGTCCGGCGCCGCGCGGCTGGCGCTGCCGGGCGCCGAACGGCGGGTGGCGGCCATCGCCGCGATCCGGCTGGCCAAGCAGGAAGCGGAACACCTGTTCGCCGTCGTGACCGCCGAAGAACTGGTGAGCGCCTTCCTGCGGGAGGCGGTCAAGGGGTACGTGCTCAACCTCGTGCTGTCCTCGGCCATCGAGCGGTTCGTCGACGCCGTCGTGCACGAAGACCTCCACGGCGAGGTCTCCCGCGACGAGCTGCGCGCGATCATGACCGCGGCGGCCCGCGCCGCCGGGGCAGGTGCGCCGTGACGCCCCAGCCGCCGGGTGGCGCGCACGCCGCGCTGAGCGGGCACCCGCGCCTGCTGGAGGGCCTGGCCGAGGTCCGGCAGCGCACCCGGCTGACCGAGGAACGCCTGCGGGAGCTGTGGGACCGGTCGCTCGGCTCGTCGCTGGACATCCTCGGCCTCGGGTACGTCCGGGACTTCGAGACGGCGATGGCGAACGTGCGGGAACTGCGCGGGCGCGTCCACGAGCTCTACGAACGGCTCTTCCGGCAGCCCCTGACCGAAGCGGACCTGGAGAACCTCCGGGTGTTCGAAGCGGCGCTGGCCGACGACGTCCAGGCGCTGGCCGATCCGCAGCGGTGGGCCCGCGACCGCCCGAACCTGCCGGACAAACGGCTCGCCCCGGACGCGGCCCCCGCCTCGCCCGCCGAGGCCGGGCGACGGCGGGCCGCCCGGGTGCGGGCGCTGCCCGCGGACCGGCGGGTGGCCTTCGACCGGGCCCGGCTGCTCGCGCCCGACCGGCTGGAAGCCGCGCTGCGCGGCGAACCCCGGGCGGAAGCGGCGTTCCGGCGCGCGCTGGCGGAGAAGGGGATGGACGAGGAGTCGATCGGCCACGCCCTCGACGCGCTCGACGACGTCCGCAACCCGGGCCTGGACTACGCGTTCGGCGCGGGTCCGGGCCGCGCGCAGGCGGAAACGGCCCGGGTGCACGCCGCGTACCGGGAGCTCCCGGCCGAGCAGCGGACTCTGGTCAACCAGGCCAACGTCCTCGACCCGGATTTCCTGCGGCTGGTGGTGCTCGGGGAGAACGAAGCCGAGATTTCCCGGCGCATCGACCGGTTCTGCGCCGAACACGGCATCACCGGGCAGCGGCGCACCGACCTCGAAGCCGCCCTGCGGCGGCTGAACGACGTCCACCGCGAAGTCCTGCACGACGTCGGCCCGGACGGGACCGGCAGTGCCCAGGCCCGGACCCGGGCCGAGGTCCTCGACCGGGCGGCGGCCGAGATCGGGCTGCCGTCCCAGGACGAGATCACCCGGCGGCTGGGCCGCAGTTCGGCCGTCGTCGAGCTCGCCGCGCGCAGCCCGGGACAGCTGGCGAAACTCGCCTCGGACTGGCTGCGCTACGCCGTGGCGAAGCGGGCGGAGGGCAAGCCGGTCGCGACCCTGGAGCGGTATGTGCGGGCGTTGTCCCGCTCCCACGTGCGCGGCCTGCTCGGCGAGCGCACCGCGGCCTTCCAGCTCGCCGACGACGCCTGGATCATCAAGGTGCCCGACCTGAACGTGACGGTGGGCGGGACCGACTTCGTCGCCGTGGACACGCGGACCGGCGAAGTGTGGTTCGGCGACAACAAGGCGCTGTCGAGCCGCGGGCTGGGCGAGGTCAGCAGCCTCATCGACAACATCGTCGACAACATGGCCGCCGACGTCGCCGAGTTCGGGAGCTGGCTCCACCGCGACGAAGTCCCGTTGCCGCCCAAGCTCGCCGACGCCGTCCGGCGCGCGGCGGAAGCGTCGGCCGAAGTGAGCGCGTACGTCTCACGGGTGCGGCCCGAGGAGATCACCAGCGACCGCGTGCAGCGCCGGATCGGCAAGATCCTCGCCCGCAAGGGCGTCGGCCGCGTGGTCACCAACGCCGGCGGTGAGCTGTCCTGGCTGACCGGCGCGGCCCGGAAGTACCTGTCCTTCCAGAACCTCAATGAACGCGGTCCCATCGCGCCGGAGCGCCGCATCGAGTTGCCCGCACCCGAAGGGAGTGCCCCGTGAGCGGCTACGAACCCGGCCAGCACACGCCGAGCGCCATCCTGTCCGACGGGATCGTGCCGGTCCCGCTCTGGGCCGTCACCCAGCTGTCCATCGCGTCGACGTACTTCGTGCCGCAGATCGGCGGCAGCAGGCGCCGGGTCGCGGTCGTCACCCACGACGACACGCTGTCCTTCAGCGCGGTGCTGCTCGGCCCGTCGCGGTTCGCCTGGAAGGTGGCGCTGGAGAACCTGGCCGAGTCCAGCCGGCAGGGCACCGCGCTGTCCCGGCTGACCCGCAACGCCGTCGGCGGGCTGGTGCTGATCACCGCGGCCACCATCCGCACCGACCTCGCCGTCCAGTCGCTCACCTTCACCCAGGCGGCCGGGCGGCGCGAGGCGATCGACGTGTCGATGCAGCTGATCCACCTGCCCCGGCCGGGCAGCCTCGCCAAGCTGCTCGAGGTCGCCTCGGTCGGGGTCGGCGCGCTGACCGACGCGCTGCCGGTCTGAAGGGGACGACGATGACCGTGTTCGCGCTGCCCGGGCTGATCAGCCGGCCGCCCTTCGCCGTGCCCGCCCTGCCGGGCCCCGACGTCCCGGCGAGCGGGCCCGCCGCGCCCCGGGAGCTCAAGCAGGAGCTCACCGCCGGCCTGCCGGTCCGGGTCGACCTCGACGGCGCACGCGGCCTCGTGCTCGCCGTCCCGCTCGGCGTCGCCCGCAGCGTCCTGTCCGCCGACCCGCAGGCCGTCGTCTTCGACACCCGGACGGACGTCGATCCGGCCGCCGCCCGGGACGACGGGGCCGCGTGGCCGCGCCTCACGCTGCTGTCCGGCGGGGTGATCGGCGAGACGGTCCCGGTGGTGGCCGGCGTGCCGTTCGCGCTGCGGCTCGGCGCCGTGGCGGCCGTCGAGGTCACCGTCGACCTGCTGGTCGTCACGATCGGCACGCTGCGCAGCCCCGGGCAGTTCGGCAGCAGGCTCGCCCTGCGGTGGCGGGACCTGGGGCCCGCGCCCGACACCGGCCCGCCGCGGTCCGGCGGCGACCCCGGCATCCCCGTCCTCAACGCCCCGAACCCCTGACCACCGAAGGAGGGCACCGATGAGCCGCAGCACCCTGATCGCGACCGCCGAAGGCCCCGACGTCACGCCGGGCACGGTGCCCGCCTGGGCCGTCGTGTTCTTCGAGGAGGAGACCGGCCGGACGCTGACCACGCTCGGCAGCGAGACCTACACCGGGTCGGTGTCGGCCACCCTGCCCGCCGACCTGACCGGCGGGGCGTACGAAATCGTCTTCGAGGGCCTGACCGACGCCGACTACCAGGACATCCACGTCGCGCCCGGCAAGCACCTGGCCGCCTCCCTGCACCTGTGGTGGCAGGATTCGCCGTCCGGGGTGGCCGGCGACCTGGCCCGCTTCACCGGCCTCGACCACCCGCTCGGGGCGATCACCCCGGACCCGCCGCCGCTGAGCCTGGTCGCCGTCCTGCGCGTCGACCGGCTGTGGCGCCGCTCGGGCACCCGCCGCTTCGAGGCGGTGGTGAGCGGGCGCGAGCTGGTGACGGCTCAGCTGTCCGGAACGGACGCCGATCCGGTGCCCCAGCCGGGACTCCAGGACGCGGTCCGCGCGATCACGGACAAGGCCGGCGTGGAGCTGGTCCGGTACTACGGCCTCGCCGACGTGCCCCCGCCGCCGGGCGCGGGCGCCCCGGTGCAGATCCCGGTCCGGGAGGGCACCTGCCTGCAGGCGCTGACCGGGGTGCTGGAGGACCAGGCGCGCAAGCTGCTGCGCCGGTACGGCCAGCCGCTCGCCCTGATCCGCAACGGCGTCCTGCACGTCGGCGTGTGGGCCGGCGACGCCGGACCGCAGCTGCCGGCGGAACGCCGTGTCGACGACGACAGCGGGCTGCTCGTGATCGAGCGCGGGTCCGCCCGCCCGCGCGAGCAGGCGGCGGGGAACCGGCCGGACGCGCCGCAGTCCCGGCTGACGGTGTCGGTGACCACGCTCGGGCGGCCGGACCTCAAGCCGGGCGACACGCTCGTCGTCGAACTGCCGCCGGAGGACTTCCCGAAGGTCGAGCCGCCGAGCATCGGGGCGACGCTGCTCGGCTCGCTGAACGTGCGGCCGTTCGGCGACCCCGGCCCGGGCGCCACGCCGGTGCACTGCCGGATCACCGAGGTCAGCCACCGGGTTTCCCGCGAGGAAGGCTTCCTCACGGTCGCGAAGGCGTTCGTGCTGGCCGACGGCGACGACGGCTGGGACCTCGGCGGGACACCCGCGCCGGAAGTCCGGGCCGCACCCCAGGTCGGCGAGGCGGCCGCGGATCCCGCGCAGGCCTTCGCCGTCAGCCTCCGCGGGGCGACGGCCAGCCTCACCTCCGGTGTCGCGCAGCGGGCCCGTTCCCACGTCGGCCTCGTCCACGACCACGTGGCCGCCGAGGCGACGGAAACCCGGCACACCAGCGACTTCTGGGTCTCCCGGGATCCCGGCGACGGCACGGGCAGCACCGCGCAGCGGGTCGTGATCAGCCGGGACGCGCCCGCCGAGGCGCACCGGGTGCCCTACGCGACGCCGTTCGCGTGGGGGAACTTCGGCCTGGTGCTGCCGCGCTACCCGGGTACCAGGGCGCTGCTGGTCGACGGCGCCGGCGGACCCGGGGAGTACGTGGACGCCGGGGCGCTGTGGGTGCTGGGCGCGGGCCCGGCGGCCCAGGCCGGCGACTACTGGCTGGCCCTGCCGGCGAACGTCGAAGCGCCCGAACACCTGCCGCACGACGGTTCGCCACCGTCCGAAGTGGACCAGGTGCCGCTGGACGGTGCCGCGGCGCACGACCTGACCGACCGCCGGGGCAACCGGGTCGTCGAGACGGCCCGGTTCGTGCTGCGCGTGGTCGACGACCCCGGCGGCCTGACGCCCGTCCCGCAGCGGCCGGACCCGGAAGCGGGCGCGCCCGCCGGCAGCGTGCTGATCGAGACCAAGCCCGAATCCGGGACCCCCGCGCGGATCCTGCTGCGGGCCGACGGGAGCGTGACGATCACCGGCTCGTCGATCACCTTCGACGCCGGCGACGGGCAGATCGACTTCCGGGCCAAGGACGTCCGGGTGGCGCTGGCCGGCGGAACGATGGACGTGAGCTGATGGCCTTCCCCGTCACGATCTCCGGCACGTTCACCTGCGCGCACCAGGGCGTCCGCCCGGCACCGGCCGGCGACGCGAAGCTCACCGTCGGCAGGAAGCCGGTGCTGCTGTTCTCCCAGGCCGCCGCGACCGCGACCTACCTGGGGTGCGTTTTCCCGCAGGGAGCCCCGCCGACGCCGTGCAAGACGACGTCGGCACCCGCCCCCAACCCGGGAGCGGCGCGGCTGCTCACCGCCGGCGGCGCGCCGGTGCTCCTGGACGCCCTGCGCGCCACCACCGAGAACGCCCCGTTCACCCCGCCACCGGACCCCGCGAAGACCGTCACGGTCGACGCGGGCCAGGACAAGCTCACCGCTTCGTGAAGGAACGATGATGACCGCTGCTCTGCCACCGCCCCCGCCGGGCGACGACTCCGCCGTCCGCCGCCGCCGGCTGCTCGGGTTCGGGCCGCGCGCCGACCTGACCGACCGCGCGGACACCGCCCGCGACCTGGTGCTGCGGGCCGGCGCGACCGGCGTCGACCTCGACCTCGTCGAAGGGGTGGACGCGCTCTGCCAGGACCTCGCGATCGGGCTCACCACGCTGCGCGGCAGCGACCCGTTCAACGTGCGGTTCGGCTTCCTCGGCCTGACCCCGCTGGTGCGCCAGACGTCGCCGGTGCTCGCGCGGGAAGGGCTGCGCAGCGCGGTGATCGAGATGGTGGCCGCCGACCCGCGGGTGCGGCGGGTGGTCGACCTGACCACGCCGACGCCGACCGAAGGCCCGGCCTCGCGGTCGTTCGCCATCACCGTCTCGTTCGAAGCGATCACCGGCGACCCGGCGACGCTGGCCACCGGCGGCCTCGCCACCGGCGCCGAGTGGGGCGCCGTCGACACCCCGGGCGTCGCCGCGTCCGGCACTCCCGGGAGGACACCATGAGCTCCGAGACCAGCATCGACCTGACCGACGTCCTGGCCGTCGACGAGAGCGTCACCCGCTCCACCGGCAGCGGCGCGTTCGGCGTCACGCCGTCGGGGTTCCTGCCCAAGCCGTTCACGCGGCTGCTGGCCGAGAAGATCGCGCTCGCCCAGCAGCTGATCGACCCGGCCATCGACCTGACCAGCGGCAGCGTCGTGCGCAAGCTGCTGGAGGTCACCGCACTGGAGGACGCGCGGACCTGGGCGGCGCTGGCGGCGGAGTACGACGACAGCTTCGTCAGCACGGCCCGCGGCCGCGCATTGTCCGACCTGGGCGCGGAACTCGGCATCACCCGGCCGTTCCGCACCGCGACCGGGGCCGTCACGCTGACCCTGTCGCAGGCGCTGCCGGCGGGCGTGGCGACCCTCGTGCTGCCCCGCGGTTCGCGGCTGTCCACCCCGGGCGGGCACCGCATCGCGCTCGCCGCCGGGGTCCAGTTCACCGCCGGCGTGACGTCGGCCGTCGCGCCGGTGACGAGCTTCGACCCGGGCCCGGCCGGCAACCTCGACCCCGCGGTGACCGACGCCGGGGGCGGGCACCCGCAGCGGATCGACCGGTGGGAGATCGCCGACCCGAAACTCGCCCCGATGGTCGCGGCCGACGTGGCGGCGGGCCTGCACCCCACGGTGTCGTCGATCGGCCAGGGCCTGGTCAGGGTCCAGCACAGCCAGGCGCTGAGCGGGGGCGACGCGCAGTTCGACGACGACCGCTACCGCGCGCTACTGCTGAACGCGCCGAGGTCGCTGTGGACGGCCGAGGCGATCGCGGCGACGGTGTCGCTGGTGCCCGGCGTGCGGCAGGTCGCGGTGCGCGACGGGGCCGGCGGGCTCGACCTGTCCCAGTCGATCTTCGGCCAGTTCACCTTCTTCGAGCGGCTGTTCGCGGCCGACCGTGACCTGTCGTCGCCGTTCTTCGTCACCGTGCTCGTCGCGCCCACCGAGGCCGCGGTCTGGGACGGCGCGTCCGGGCTGCGCGCGGCCGTGCAGCAGGCCATCCGCGACGTCCGCCCGGTCGGGATCTTCCCCGACGTGGTGCGGGCGGAGCAGGTGTTCTTCACCGTCGACGTCGACGTGGTGACCTCGGGCCTGCCGCTGCCGTCCGGGTCGCTCGCCAGCCGCAACCTCAGTCCCGCCGCGCTCGCGCTCAAGCAGCGGCTGGCGGCCCGGCTGCGCGGGGTCGTCGACGGCCTGACCCTCGCCGAACCCGTCCGGGCCGCCGCGCTGTCCGCGGCCTTGATGGCGGAGCCCGGCATCGTCGACGTCAACGGGCTCCAGCTGGTCCGGTTCCCGCGCTCGATCGACGCCGTGGGGTCCGGCGGCGAGGACAACACCGCACCCGAGGAGCTCGACGTGGACGAGAACCTGATCGTGGGGGCCGACCAGATCGCGGTCTTCGTCGACTCGCCCGGCCGGCTGACGGTGCGGTGAGCCATGACGAACCCCGTACCGACCTCGCTGCTCGACCCGGCCGGCCTCGGCGCCGGCGTGCTGGCCGCCGCGGCGGCCGAACTGATCGGGCCGCTGTCGACGGCGGCGACCCCCCGGCCGCTGGCGTTGCACGCGTCCCCGCCGCCGGGCCCCACCGGGCAGGCCGAGGCCGCGGTCGCCGTCGCGACCAGGCAGCCACTGGTGCTGTGCACCGTACTGTCCGATGTGGACGCTCAGGGGCTGACGATCCTGCCCGCCCTGCAGTCCGGGAACGGTCAGCCGCAGCCGCTTCCGGTGGTGACGTTCGCGCCGCACACCGCGGCGGGCACCGCGCTGGTCGCCGCCGTGCCACCGGCGGGCAAGGGAGACGCCGTTGCCCCGTTCTCCGTGCTGGCGCGCGGACTTCGCGGCGGCCGGACCGGCACCGGGCTCAGCGCGGCGCAGCTGATCGCCGCCGTCCGGTTCGACCTCGTCGAAGGCGTGCTCGGGCGGCTGCTCACCGTGCTGCTCGACGAGAAGGGCCGGATCCGCCGGACCGCGCGGCAGATCCGCGCGATGCGGACCCTGGACGTGGCGAGCGGCAACGCGCTCGACCGGCTCGGCGCCGATCTGTCCTGCCCGCGGTTCGCCGACGAGCTGTTCTGGGACGCCGGGCGGCAGAGCCCCGCCACCCGGCCGCTCCAGCCGCCCGGCACCCGCGAGGACGACGCGTCCTACCGGGCCCGGCTGCGGGTGCTCCGCGGCGTGCGGCTGCCCGGCAAGCCGTGGATCGACTCGGCGCTGGGCGGCTTCCTCGCCGACGTCGGCGTGGCGAGCCCGGTGACCGCCGACGAGTCGGTGGACCCGCAGCTGATCGCGCTGCGGCTGGTCGCCCCCGGCGCACCGGGCAAGATCCCCGCGCTGCTCAACGCGATCCGGCGGGTGCACCTGATCTGGCCCGCCGGCAGCACGGAAGGCGACGACAGCCACGCGAACCGCCTGCTGCCACCCGATGAGGTCGCCCGCATCGACACCTTGCGCGCGGCGCTCGCCACCTGGCAGGTGGAACCCTTCCAGCCGGTGGCGCCCGCCGTGGCCGAGGCGCTGACCACGCTCGACCGGCGGTGCGCCCAGCTGGGCGCGCGGCCGTGGCCCCGTGTCCTCAAAGGACAGGACAACGCCGGCGGATCCCGGTTCGAGCTCGGGCTCGGGGCGCTGCTCGCCGCGCCCGTCGCCGCTCAGCTCGACGCCGCGGTCACCGCGGCCGGCCAGTTGAAGGACCCGGACCTGGTGCCGCAGCCGAGGGCGGCGGACCCGGCCGGGGCGTGGCTGCTGCGCGCCTGCGGCCTGCGCACGGTCGAGCCGGGCGCCGACGGCACGGTGTTCGTCAGCACCGCGCCGATGGGCCCGCTCGTCATGGACGTCGAACCCGACTCCGACGGCGACGTCCCGCTGACCCTGACCGCGCGGCTGGTCTCGGCCACCGACCCCGAGCACGACGTGCCGGTGGTTTCGGTGATCACCGCGCTCGCGGGCGCGCAGCTGACCCCGGTCGCGAACCCGGCCGCGGTGCTGGCGGGCGCGCGGCCGACGACCACCGTCCCCGGCTTGGACGCCGCGCTCGACAGCCGGAGCTTGCCGAAGGTCACCGACGTCACCGCGTTCACCCGGGAGCTGGGCACCGTGTCACCGCGGGACTACGTGCTCTTCGACCTCGGGGCCACCCGCACGGCCGCCGTGATCGCGAACTCCGGCGTGCTGAGCCCGGTGTTCACCACGGCGGCCGACGCCGGCGCGAGCAGCGTCGTCGCACTGGTCACCGGAGCCGGGACGCTCGCGCTGCTGTTCGGCGTCGCCGGGCTCCCGCTCGCGGGCAGCAACCTGGCCGGGGAGCACACCCTGATCCACCGGTGGCAGGTGCGCGGGCTCGGGACGCAGCACGCCACCCTCTCGTCGAGGCGGGGGTCCGTCGTCAGGATCCCGGTCTCGAACGAGGGGATCAGCGTCGTGTCCTGCGTGCTGGGTCAGCACTCCGGCGCGAACAACCCGTACACGTGGCGGCCGTCGCTGCCCGACGGCGCGCTGCTGACCCTGCGCCAGTACGAGCACCTGCTCAACATCGTCGAGCTGGTGACGCCCGCCGGGGTGCGGGCCGACACCTTCGCGATCCGGCGGCGCCACCTGGACGTGGACGGCTCCGGCAAGTCCACGGGCCTGACCATCGCCGCCGCCCGGGCCTACCGGCACTACCGCTTGGCGCCTTCGGCCCGGGCAGGACAAGGAGAGAGCTCATGAGCGACGAACCCGAGAGGACCGGCGAGGAGCAGCTCGTCCACGGCGTCCCGGCGCACCCGATCGTCGACGCCCTGCGGTCGGCGGGCGTCGCGGAGGACGACGTCGTCGCGGTGCTGGGCCGGGCGATCGCCCGGCAGTCCGGTGCCGGCCTCACGACGACGGTGACCCCGCCGTTCGTGTTCCAGACCACCGTGCCCCAAGTGGCGCCCCAGTGCGAGGTGCACTTCGAACCCTCGTTCACGCACCCGGACTTCGTCGACGGCGTGACCGTGGTGCAGGCCGGGGAGACGCCCACCGAGATCGGCTTCAACCGGCGGTTCCACGCGATCGAAGACGACCTGGCCGACATCGCCGACGCCCTGCGCACGGTCAGCAACTGCATGAAGGAGCTGCGGCTGGAGCTCTTCGGCGTGGTCCAGGAGCTGCAGGTGAAGATCACCGCGCTCGACCGCCGGATCGACCCCCTCAAGGACAAGGCGGAAACCAAGGAGACGAAGGAAAAGGAAAAGGAGAAGGAAGGCAAGGACACCAAGGAAAAGGAGGGCAAGGACGACAAGGAGAAGGAAAAGGAGATCAAGGAAAAGGAGAAGGACAAGGAAAAAGAGGGGGAGAAGGACGGGTCCAAGGAGTTCACCGAACTCGCCGGGGCCGTCCCGCCGGACCCGCTGCCGCCCGCGTCGGAGGAGAACGAAGGCGGCGACCGCACGTTCATCTCGCTGGCGGACCGCCCCGACGTCGGCCGGAACGCGCTGGCCGACCCCGAGGAGGACAGCTGAGATGCTGCTGATCCTCGCCCACGACCGGGATCCGGCGGCCCGCGCCCTTGCCCTCCGGTGGGGCGGCGACGCGCTCCTGCTCACCGTCGGCGACCTGCACCAGGCCCGGTGGCGCCTCGACGTGGACCGGGACGGCCGGGTCACCACCGGGCTGGCGGCGGCCGACGGGACACCGATCCCGGTGACCGGCGTGGTGAACCGGCTGGGCGTGATCACCGGCGCGGACCTGGCCAGGGTGCACCCCCGGGACCGCGCGTACGCCGGGGCCGAGCTGACCGCGTTCCTGCTCGCCTGGCTCGACGCGTGCCCGGCCCCGGTGCTGAACCCGCCCACCCCGAGGTGCTTGAACGGTCCGGCGTGGTACCCCGAAGAGTGGGCGAACGCGGCCGCGTCGGTGGGCCTGCGGGTCGACGCCGTCCACCTCAGCCTCGAGCTCGCCACGGCGCCACCGGCCGCGGTCCCGGCGTGGGACGACGGCGTCCGCGTGCAGGTGATCGGGGACGCCTGGGTCGGCGGCGTGCACCCCGCGGTGGGCCGCAGGCTGGCCGGACTCGCCCGCCTGGCGGGTACGCCACTGCTCACCGCGACCGTGTCCGGCCCGGGGCCGCACGCCCGGGTGCGGGACATCTCGGCCTGGCCGGACCTGGCCGTCCCCGAGGTGGCCGACGCCGTCGCGGCCGCGCTGCGGGGCGTCCCGGCGGACGACGTCTCGGCGGTGGCCGGATGACGATCCTGCTGTGGGGCCTGCTGCGGGACCACCCGATCGCCGCGGTGCGGGAGCGGCTGCGGCAGCTCGGCGCCCCCGTCCGGTTCCTCGACCAGCGACGGGTGCTCGACACGACCGTGCGGGTCGACGGCGGCCGGTTCAGCCGGACCGTGGTGACCGTCGACGGCGAGGAGTTCGACCTCGACCGCGTCCACGCCGCCTACCTGCGCCCGCACGACAGCACCCGGCTGCCCGCCCTGCGCACGCGTACGCCGTCCTCCCCGGAGTGGCGGCACGCCGCCGGCGTCGACCAGGTGCTGACCGCCTGGTCCGATCGCACCCCCGCCTACGTCCTGAACCGGCCGGCCGCCGCGGCGAGCAACGGGTCCAAGCCGTACCAGCTGCGGGCCATCGCGGCGGCCGGCTTCTTCGTGCCGCCGACCCTGGTCACGAACGACCCGGACCAGGTCGAGGCGTTCGCCCGCGAACACGGCGAGGTCATCGTCAAGTCGGCCAGCGGGGTCCGCAGCCGGGTGCGCCGGCTGGGGCCCGCCGACGCCGCCCGGATGGCGGACGTGGCGACCTGCCCGACCCAGTTCCAGCGGCACGTGCCGGGCACCGACGTGCGGGTGCACGTCGTCGGCGCCGAGGTGTTCGCCGCCGAGGTGGACAGCGATGCCGACGACTACCGCTACGCCCGGGTGCAGGGGCACCGCGACCCGGTCCTGACCGGCATCGACCTGCCCGCCGGCGTCGCGGCCCGCTGCCAGGACCTGTCGAAGCGGCTCCGGCTCCCGGTGGCGGGCGTCGACCTGCGCCGCACGCCGGACGGCGAGTGGTACTGCTTCGAGGTCAACCCGTCGCCCGGGTTCACCTACTACGAGTCGAGGACCGGCCAGCCGATCGCGGCGGCCGTCGCCGGGCTGCTCGCCGCGGCGGCGTTGTGCCAGGAGCGTGCCGTATGACCACAGTGGACACCGGGGCCCGCCCGGTCGAAGAGATCCGGTTCGGCGGCGCGCGGGCCTTCGGCGTCGAGCTGTTCACCCCCGGCGAAGTGGCCGAGGTCGCCGCCGCCGTGGCCGCCGTCCCGGCCGGGCTGCGGCACGGAGCCCGGGAGGTGCCCAGCCTCAGCACGATCGGCGAGGCGTTCTACCTCAACCGCGAGCGCCCCGGCTACTACGCGGCCTGCGCCCGCGCGGAGAACCGCCTGCTGTACCGGCACTTCCGGCTCGTCCACGAGCGCGTCGCGGTGTTCTTCGAGCAGCGGTACGGGATGCCGGTGGTGTACGCCGAGGACCTGGCAGTCCCGGGCTTCCACCTGTTCGAGTTCCCGGAGCCCGGCGAGTACCCCGGCGGCGGCTGGCACGTTGACTCCCTCGAGACGCAGGTGCCGTCCCTCGTGGCCCGCCGGGCCGCGATCACCGCGGTGGTCAACTTCACCGTGCCGTTCGTGCTGCCGGACGGGGGAAGCGGCCTGGACCTGGAGGCCGACGTGCCCGGCGCGCCGCCCGGGCGCCGGGGCGGCGGCGAGCCGGTCACCGTGCCCTACCGCGCCGGAACGATGGTCTTCACCGAAACCGAGCTGTGGCACCGGATTTCCGGCTCGCGGTGCCGGAAACCCGGCCAGCGCCGGGTGACCCACCAGGGCCACGGTGTCCGGCTCGGCGACCGCTGGCTCTTCTTCTGGTGAAAGGTGTTGTGATGGAACGGATCCGACGGCGGGCGCTGCTGGTGACCACGGCGATCGCCGCCCTTTCGGTCGGCACCGCCGTCGTCGTGTCGGCGGCCGCGGTGCCCAAGGCAGGCTCGGGGACCGGTGGGTGCTTCGACCCCGCGGTCTTCGGCGCGGTGCCGGACGACGGCGCCGACGACCGGGCGCCGGTGCAGGCCGCCATCGACGCGGCGGGCGCCGCGGGCGGCGGCACGGTGTGCCTGGGCAGCGGGCGCTGGCGGGTGTCCCGCGCCCCGGTGGGGTCCTACGACCGGTTCGCCGCGCTGTCCACCCACAGCGCGCACGTGACGATCACCGGCAGCGGGCCGGGCACGGTGCTCGAACTGGCCGGCGACCAGCAGGCCGGTGCGGTCTCGGTGGTGTCGCTCGACCCGGGGGCGAGCGACACCACCGTCGAACGGCTCACGATCGACACCTCGGCGGCGACGAACACCGACGAGCAGACCCACGCGATCGAGATCGGCTCCGGCGTCTGCTCGGCCGCGAACGGAACCTGCTCGCTGCCGGTCACCGACGTCACGGTGCGGGACGTCGTCTTCCACCACCCGGCGGCGCCCGGGGCGCGGAAGGGCGACTGCGTCCGGCTGCTCGGCAACACCCCGGCCACCGCGGTCCGGCGCGTGACGATCGCGGGCGGCTCGTTCGTCAGCTGCGCGCGCTCCGGGATCGGCGTGCAGCGCAACGTGTTCTCGCTGGCGGTCCTGGGCAACCACTTCGGCGAGCAGATCGGCGACACCGCGTTCGACGGCGAGGCCACCGGCGGCGACTGGGACGACGGGCTGCGGCTCGAAGGGAACTCCTTCGCCGATTCGACGGTGACCTTCAGCGCGTCCCTGACGTCCTACCGGCACGCGACGATCACCGGCAACACGTTCGGCGGCAAGGGCCTGTCCCTGTACCGCACCCAGGACGTCGTCGTGGCGGACAACACCTTCGACGTGACGGCGCTGAGCGGGGCCGGGGTCGTCGACTCGCAGAACGTCGCCACCGGTGACAAGATCGCCGGCAACGTCATCCGGCGGCACGGCGTGGCCGGCCCCGGCATCCGGGTCACCCCGCACAGCGGCGGGTTCCCGGCCCAGGTGACGATCACCGGCAACACGATCGCGGTGGACGGCGACGCGGACGGCGTCTACGGCGATTCAGTGCACGAGATCGGCGTCCGGGACAACGACATCACCTTCACCGAAGCGGCCCCGGACGGGTCCGGGATCGCGCTGCAGGGCATCAGCGGGCCGATCGAAGACGCGACGATCACCGGCAACACGGTGACCGGGCCGGGCCCGTACTTCGCCGCGGTCCGCCTGGATTCGCGGCCGGAGCCGTTCCACGGGGTCACGGTCGCGCTCAACTCGGCGCGCGGCGCGGCCCGGTCGCTGCAGTGCACGCAACGCGCGGCGGGCGGCTTCCCGCCGTCGATCGTTTCGACCGGGAACCGGTGGGACGTCCCGCCGTCCTGCCCGGTCGCCACGCTCCAGCCGGGGCAGTAGCGGAAGGGAAAGTGTTGTCGCACAGAAGAATTCGGGCTCGGGACCGTGCTCAGGTCCACCTTCGTGCTGCAGGCGGTCCCGTCGCCGGCGGTCCCGCTGCAGCTGGACATGACGCTGTTCTGCGCGCGATGAGAGGAGATCCGTGATGGCCAGGGGAACCGACGTCCATCCGTTCTACCAGCGCGGCCTGCGCTGGGACCAGGCCGGCGACATCGCGTTCGCCTGGGTCAAGGTGTCCGACGGCGGGGCGCCCTACCAGCACGCCGAAGGCGGGGTGGTCTACCGGCCGGACACGCACGTGGCGGGCGCGAAGGCGCAGGGCATCCCGGTCGGCGGCTACCACTACGCCCAGCTCGCCCCCGGCCCGGAGCGGCAGGCGGACGTCCTGGCCGGCGAGGTCCGGCGGCTCGGCGCGACGGGGGTCGTGCCGCTGCTGGACCTCGAGGCCCCGTTCCACCCGGACGCGGCGGCCGCGGAGTTCGCCATCGCGTTCTGCCGGCGGATCGCGGCGGCGGGCTTCCGCCCGGCGGTCTACCTGAGCGCGTCGTTCGCGGCGGTGCTGCGGCCCGACCAGTGGGACGTGCCGGGGCTGGTGATCGTGATCGCCCGCTACGGCGCCCGCCCGGAAGCACCGGGGCCGGGCCGCTACCCGGGCCGCTACGACGTCCACCAGTACACCAGCGGCGGCACCCTGCCCGGCTCGGCGGGTGCGGTCGACTTCGACGAGTCCTACACCGGAAACCACCTCGACCCGGAGGCTGCCATGCCCTTCACCAGCGACGACTTCGCCCACCTGATGTGGGGGAACGTCTTCGACGTCAACGGGAACCGCAACTACGCGGCGTTCATCAAGGACATGGACGCGAAGCTGACGGCCCTCGGGTCGTCCCTCGACGCGGTCACGAAGCTGATCACGGACAGCCCGGATCACCCGGTCGACGCGCAGAAGCTCGCCGACGCCCTGGAGGGCAAGCTGGTGGCCGACCTGGTCCCGGCGGTGACCCAGGCCGTGGCCACGGCGGCGGGCGGCGAGATCGCGGACGAGGTGCGGAAGATGCTCGTCGAGCGCCTCGGCACCCCGGCCTGAGGCGCCCTCAGCGGGTGGTCCGGTCCCAGATCAGCACCGGGGGTTCGTCCGGGAAGTCGGTGTCGTGGGCCCAGACCTTGTCGACCTTCGGGTTGTGCCGCAGGATCGGGAACTCGTCCATGTCGAACACGTTGTTCGGCCGGCGCGAACCCAGCTCGTCGCCGTGGCCGGGCCAGCCGCTCGACTTGCCCGGCGTGTTCGGCAGCGCGATGTGGACGTCGCCTTCCGCGTTGTGGGCCAAGGCCTTCGACGCGTCCTTCCACACCTTCTCGCCGTTCGGGTGGTTGTCGGAGAACTTCGGCATCTCGACGCCGTTGTCCTTCAGGATGCCTTCGAGGGTGTTGCCGCCGTTCTTCTTCGCCATGCCGATCGCCGGGTCCTCGATCGAGCCGTGGTACTTCGAGTCCGAGATCTTGGCGCCGGTGACGGGGTCGACGTGCTCGTCCTTGATGTGCCCGCCCGACCAGAACCAGGACTTGTCCTTGCCCGGCGCCATCATCTCGTCCCACTTCTTCGAGAACTCGGCGTACTGCTCGTCGGTCATGTTGTGCGGCCGGATCTTGCCGTCCGGGTCGCGGAACTCGCCGAGGCCGTCCGGCTTCTTGGCGCCCGGCGGCAGCTTCGCCGCGTCGCCGCCGCCCGCCGGGCTGTCCGGGGCCTTCGGGCCGCCCGTCTTGCCGCACGGGCTCTGCACCAGGCCGAGCGGGTCGCCCTGCAGGTGCGGCTGCCCGACGTAGGCCACCGGGTCGGGTGCCGCGGCCAGGCCGAGCGGGTCCTGGCTCAGGTACCGCCCGGTCCGCGGGTCGTAGTAGCGGTAGACGTTGTAGTGCAACCCGGTCTCGGCGTCGCGGTACTGGCCGGGGAAGGCCAGCGGCATCGGCGCGCTCCCGGAGCTCGACGGCAGCAGCTCGCCCCAGAAGCTCGTGCGTATCTGCCGGCCGAGCGTGCCGTCCGGAGCGACGAGCTCGGTCGGCGTGCCCGCCGGTGACGTCACGACCGAGTGGAAGCGCACCTCGGCGCCGCGCTGCTCGACCTGGACCACCGGGCGGCCGTCGCCGGGGTGCCGTTCCCAGGTGAGCACGCGCGAGGACCCGTCGTCGGCCACCTCGATCTCCTCGACGAGCTCGGCGCCGCTCCAGACGAACCACGTTTCGGCCGTCTGCCGCGGGGCGCCGTCGTCGCCGAGCACCCAGCGCCGCTTGGCGAACCGGCGGCCGAGCCCGTCGTAGCGGTAGGTCCAGAACGACTCGTCCGGGGCGACGACGGCGATCAGCCGGTCCAGCTCGTCCCAGACCAGCCGCCATTCCGCCGGTCCGGCCGGGGTGGCCAGGACCCGGCCGGTGACGCGGCCCTGCGGGTCGTGGCCGTACCGCGTCCCGGGCGGCGGCACGAGCCGGCCCGCCGGATCGTAGGCGAAGCGTTCGACGCCCTCGGGCGCGTGCACCTCCGCGACGCGGCCCGCCGGGTCGAACCCGAACCGGACCGGCCGCGGGTCGTCGATCGCGGCGAGCCTGCCGTCCGGCGTGTACGTGTACGCGCGCCGCCCCAGCCCGGCGATCACCTGCTCGCCGAGCCGGTCCGCGGCGTCGAACACCTGGCGCAGCACCTCGGTTCCGTCGACCGAACGAGCGATCTCGCGGCCGGCTTCGTCGTACTCGAAGGCGATTTCGTGCCCCACGATCCGGAGGGACACCGGGCGGTCGCCGTCGTAGTGCCACTCACTGTCCACACCGGACAGAGTGTGCCGCCGGACGCTCGTGGCCGCGTAGGTCCACCGCACGCCGAGGCCGTTCAGCGTTTCCTCGCGGACGCGCCCGCGTTCGTCGCGCACGATCTGCACGACCGACTCGTTGTCGACCGCGTACTCGAGCTGTCCGAGCGCGTCGTAGGCGTACCCGGTGACGCCGGTGGCCGTGCGGCGTTCGACGACGTTGCCGAGCACGTCGTAGGCGTACTCGGTGACTTCGCCGAGGCCGTTGGTCATCCGGCGCAGCTGCCCGGCCTCGTCGTAGGCGTAGGCGAGCCGGCGTCCGTCGAAGTCGGTCTCCTCGACCAGCCGTCCGGCGGGGTCGTAGGTGTAGTGCCAGGTCTGCCCGCGCGGGTTGGTCACCGCGACCAGCCGCAGCTCGGCGTCGTAGCGGTACGCCGTGCGCGCGCCGGCGGCGTCGAACTCCTCGACCGGCAGGCCGAACGGGCCGTACGTGCGCCGGGTCGTCCGCCCGGCGGCGTCGCGGTGCTCCACGACCCGGCCTTCGCCGTCGTGGCGCCAGCTCTCCCGGGCCCCGTCGGGGCCGGTCCGCCAGGAGCGCTGCCCTTCGGCCGTCCAGCCGAGCCGGGCCGCGCCGCCGGAGGCGGTGTGCACCAGCCGGGGCCTGCCGAACGGGTCGCGGTCGCCCGGCCGCGCCGCCGCGGTGAACACCGGTTCGCCGCCGAGGGGGTCCGCCGGGCCGTCGATGCGCAACCGCGTGGAGACCCCCGGGAGCGCGGCGTAGGGGTCGGCCGCGGCGGTCACCACCCGGGCGCCGCCGGCCCGCAGCTCCACCTCGCCGGTCGCGGTGGGCGTCAGCCGCACCTCGGAACCGTCCGGGCGCGTCACGGTCGCCAGCACGCCGTTTTCGTAGCCGTAGAAGGTGATCCGGCCCAGTTCGTCGGTCTGCGAGAGCAGGTCGTCGTAGCGGGTCCACGAGTAGCGGCGGGTGTGCCCGAGCGGGTCGGTGCGCTCGACGAGCTGGCCGGCCTCGTTCAGCCGGTAGGTCCAGGTGTGGCCGAGCGCGTCGGTGTGCCGGGTGGTCCGGCGTCCGGTGTCGTAGGCGAACGTGCCGTCGAGGTAGCGCCCGGCGCCGACGCTGCGTACGCAGCGGCCCTCGGCGTCGTAGACGTAGCGGTACCAGGTGCCGGTGCGGTCCTGCCAGCCGACGATCCGGTCGTCGACGTCGTAGTCGAGGTTCACCGGGCGGCCGCTGAACCCGGCGATCTGGGTCAGCTGGCCGAGCCGGTTGTAGCCGTACCGGACGACGGGCGCGCCGCCGGGCACGCCGAGCGCGGTGATCCGGCCGGCGCCGGCTTCGACGGCGATCTCGGTGCCGTCGTCCCGGCGCAGCAGCCGCGGGACCCCGCTTTCGGTGTGGTCGATGGTGGTGCGGGAGCCGTTCTGTTCGATCGCCGTCAGCGGGAGCACCCGGCCTTCGCCGGCGAACTCCAGGTCGCGGGCACCGGCCGAGAGCCGGTAGCCGGCGGCGGTCCGGCGCAGCGGGTGGCGCGGCCCCTCGATCGGCAGCACGGGCTCGTCGCCGTCCGGGAGCGGGTACCCGAGGACCATGCCGTCCTCGGCGAAGAACCGGACCTGCGCGCGGCCGACCTCCAGCCGCTGGTCCAGTGTGGACGCCCAGGAGCGGCCGAACCACCGGCCGGCGCGGTAGGCCGACAGGTGGGTCCGCGACAGCACGAGGTCGCCCGCGTCGCCGGGCAGGGTCAGGTCGATCTGGGCCAGCACGACCTCGCCGGTGGCGACGTCGACCGGGTCGGAGACGCAGACCTTCTTGTCGTCCGGCACCGCGCGGTCGCGCGGGCCGTCCTCCTTCGGCTTGCCGCCGCCGGCTCCGCCCTTCGGCGTGCCCCCGGGCGGCGCGTCGTTCTTCGGCGGTGGCGGGGTGTCGGCCGGCGGGTCGCTCTTGGGCGGCGGATCCGTCTTGGGCGGCGCGTCGGTCTTGGGCGGCGGGTCGCCCTTCGCGCCGGACGCCGTGGTGCTGTCGCCGTTCTTCGGGCCGCTCTTGATGTCGGCGTGCTTCGGCGGCGGCGCAGCCTTACCCGGCTTGATGTTCTTCAACGCCTTCGCCGCATCCGCGAACAAATCACCCGCCCGC
>NZ_JNYY01000016.1 GCF_000716785.1 Amycolatopsis vancoresmycina | reverse complement strand
AAGAAGACCGGGCCTCTGCTGGTTGTGATCATGATGTGGTGTCTAGATCACTAGCAGAGGCCCGACCCATACCCACAGACGGCATCAAAAACAGGCTCTAACACTGTTTCTCACTCACGAGCGGGTCAGGGGAACGGGACGGTGTCGGGTGCGCAGGTGGTGCCGGCCGCTGGGGTGGCCAGGTCCGCCAGGTACCGCACCACGGCGGCCGAGGCGCACGCGCTCGGGACGTCCAGGGAGGTGTGGCCGTAGCCGTCCACGACGAGCACCCGCCCGTCGCCGAGTTCCGCCGCCGTCGCCTCGGCGTTGTGCAGGGGCGTCGCCGGGTCGAACCGGTTGTTCAGCACCAGGACCGGGTTCCGGCGCGGCCGGTTCCACGGCCCGGTGTACCGGTCTTCGTCGCGGGCCGGCCAGCCGGCGCACTGCGCCATCGAGTACACCGCGCCGAGCCCGAAATACGGCTGCCGCGCGCTTTCCCGGGCGGCGAGGGCGGCGTAGTCCCCAGGCGACTGCGGGTTGTCGCTGTCGAGGCACTGGACGGCCAGAAAGCCGGGGGAGTGCACCGGCACGTACGGGTCGAGGACCGGCGACGCGGCGCCCGGGTCCGCCGGCATCGCGGCCAGGGTCTGGGCGAGCCGCTTCCACCGGCCGGACTGGTACAACGCGCTGCTGACGGTCTTCATAAGGGAGCCCACGCCCGGCCCGCGGGAGGCGTGCGCGAAAATCCCGGCGAATTTCGCCTTCGGATCGCCGCCGGAGAAGGCACACTTGGGCCCAGCCGCGGCGCAGACCGCGAAGAACTCGTCCAGCTCCTGCTGCTGGGCCCCGGCGACGTCGGCCCGCACGTCCACCGGCTGGTGCTCCTGGCCCGGTTTTCCGGTGGCGTTCGCGACGAGGTCCAGCGTGCCGTCCAGCGTCATCGCGCGGACCTTGTCCGGGAACAGGTTCGCGTACGTACCGCCGAGGTAGGTGCCGTAGGAGTACCCGTAGAAGTTCAGCGAGGCGTCCCCGACGGCCTGGCGCAGCAGCTCCATGTCCCGGGCGACGTTCGCCGTGGAGAGGTGGCTCAGCAGGGCGCCGCCGGCCGCGCAGGCCTTGCCGGTCGCCGCCGCGGCGGCCCAGAACGCCTCCGGCTGCCGCAGCGGCGATCCGGCCGGCTGGTCCGCGCCGGGGCAGCTGACCGCTGCCGAGCCGCCGATCCCGCGCGGGTCGAAGCTCACCAGGTCGAACCGGGCGCCCAGCTCGGGCGGGTAGCGGGCGGCGAACCGCGTCAGCTCGCCGACGCCGTCGGTGCCCGGGCCGCCGAAGTTGAAGAACAGCGAGCCGAGCCGCCGTCCCGGGTCGCCGGCCGGCAGCCGGATCACGGCCAGCGAGAGGGTGGCGCCCTGCGGCTCGCGGTAGCTCAGCGGCACGGCCGCGGCCGCGCACTGGAACTGCCCGTGGCACGGCGTCCACCGCAGGACCGGGACCGCGGCGCCGTTCGTGCCGAGCGCCGCGGGAGCCTCCGGTGCGTCCGGGGACGTCGTCGGTGCGGGTGCGGCCTGGGGCGCGCTGCAGGCCGCGAGCAGCAGGAGAGCGGCGAGGAGGACCCGCTTCACGCGCCCAGGTCCGCCAGCACGGCGTCGGTGTAGCGCGGCCAGACCTCGGCGGCCCACGGGCCGAACGCGCGGTCGGTCAGCGCGACGCAGGCCGCGCCCGCGTCCGGGTCCACCCAGAGGAACGTGCCCGACTGGCCGAAGTGGCCGAACGTCCGCGGCGAGCTGTGCGCGCCGGTCCAGTGCGGGCTCTTGTGGTCGCGGATCTCGAAGCCGAGGCCCCAGTCGTTGGGCTTCTGGTGGCCGAACCCGGGCAGCACGCCGGAAAGCCCGGGGAACACGACGTTCGTCGCTTCGGCGACGGTGGCCGGGTCGAGCAGCTTCGGTGCCTGCAGCTCGGCGGCGAACGCGGCCAGGTCGTCCACTGTGGACACCGCGCCGGAGGCGGGCGAGCCGTCCAGCGTGGTCGACGTCATGCCGAGCGGCGCGAACAGCGCTTCGGCCTGGTACTGCGCGAAGGGGATGCCGGAGTGCTCGGCCAGCGCGTCGGCCAGCTGCTCGAACCCGGCGTTGGAGTACAGGCGCCGGGTGCCCGGCTCGGCCATCGCCTTGTGCGCGTCGAAGGCGAGCCCGGAGGTGTGGGCCAGCAGGTGCCGCACGGTCGAACCCTCGGGGCCGGCCGGGGTACCGAGCTCGACGACGCCCTCTTCGATCGCGATGAGGGCGGCGTAGGCGGTCAGCGGTTTGGAAACCGAAGCCAGCCGGAACTTCCGCGCCGTGTCGCCGTGGCTGCCGACGACGTCTCCGCCGGCCGAAACCACGGCCGTCGCGGCGTTGTCCACCGGCCACTCGTCGATCAGGCGCACACTCTCCATGCCGCCAGCCTACGAAACGCCGCGAAGGCCCCCGCACCGGCTGTCGGGGAGCCGGTGCGGGGGCCTTCGCGGGGGTGGTGCCTCAGGCGTCCAGGTCGGTGGCGACCAGCTGGGCGACCGCTTCCACGGCCTCCTCGGCGCCCTCGCCCTCGGCGCTGATGATCACCTCGTCGCCGTAGCCGGCGGCCAGGGTCATCAGGTTGAGCACGCTGCCGGCGGCCACCGGGTTCCCGCCGGCCTTGGCGATCTGCACCGCGACGGGCTGCGCCGCGGCCGTCTTCGCCACCAGCGCGGCCGGCCGGGCGTGCAGCCCCACCTTGCTGGCCACGGCGACGCGTTTCTCCGGCATGTTCGTCCTCTCCCTACGGTTTCCTACGTCGGTACGGATGTTACGCGGCGGCGGTGCGGTCGAGGTCGGCCTCGATCGAGTCGTCCTCGCGGCCCGGGGTCCGCAGGTTGAACTTGACGATCGCGAACCGGAAGACCACGTAGTAGATCACCGCGTAGACGAGCCCGATCGGGATCAGCAGCCACGGCTTCTGCGCCGCCGGGGCGCCGAAGTTGAGCAGGTAGTCGATCGCGCCCGCGGAGAAGTTGAAGCTCTGGTGGATGCCCAGCGCGTTGCAGATCGCCAGCGAGGTGCCGGTCATGATCGCGTGGAACAGGTACAGCGGCCACGCGACGAACATGAACGAGAACTCGATCGGCTCGGTGACACCGGTCAGGAACGAGGTCAGCGCGCCGGCGATCATCACACCGCCGACGACCTTCCGCTGCGCCGGGCGGGCCGTCTGCCAGATGGCCAGCGCGGCCGCGGGCAGGGCGAACATGAAGATCGGGAAGAAGCCCGTGGTGAACGCGCCCGCCGACATCTTGCCCGCGACGAAGTTGTTGATGTCACCGCCGTCGAAGATGAACCAGACCGGGACGTTCAGCAGCTGGTGCAGACCGACCGGGATGAGGAGGCGGTTCAGCGCGCCGTAGATGCCGCCACCGACGATCGGGGAGGCGGTGACCGCGTCGCCGGCGGACTCGATGCCGCTGTTCACCCAGTGGAAGACCAGGCCGAAGATCACGCCGAGGATCACCATGACGCCCGCGGTGATGATCGGGACGAACCGGCGGCCGCCGAAGAACGCCAGGTAGGCGGGCAGCTTGATGCGGTGGTACTTCTGCCACAGCAACGCTGCCACGATGCCGACCACGACACCGGCCAGCACCGAGTACGGCCACTTGATCGGCGCCAGCTCGGTCGCGCCCGCCTTGTAGCCGGGCAGGTCGCTCAGCGGGGCGAACACCTGGACGACGGCGCTGAACACGAAGAAGCCGACGACCGCTGCGACGGCGGTCGAGCCGTCGCCCTTCTTGGCGAAACCGACGGCGATGCCGACCGCGAACAGCAGCGGCAGCCAGTTGAACAGCGTGCCGCCCGCGGCGCCGAGCACCGAAGCGACCTTGTTCCAGCCCAGGCCGTCCTTGCCGAGCATGTCGTCCTGGCCGAACCGGAGCAGGATGCCCGCCGCCGGGAGCACGGCGATCGGAAGCATGAGGCTACGGCCGAAGCGCTGAAGACCGGCGAGACCGCTGCCGCTCTTCTTCGCCCCCTCCGCGGTGGTCGAACTCATCTGGATCCTCCATAGTGGGGTGGTTGACCGGGTTCCGGGGTGTTCCGGTCCAACTGCATGGTCACCTGGTAGTGATCTCCCCGGTACCAGGACGTGATGTCTTCGATCGGGTCGCCGTTCGCGCTGGAGACCCGCCGGAACACGAGCAGCGGGCTGCCGGCGCGCATGCCGAGCAGCCGGGCCGTCTCGCGGTCCGCGCCTTCGGCCCAGACCGTCTGCCACGCCTGGTCGGGACGCACACCGTACGTCTCGGCCAGCTGCGAGTAAATGGACTGGGTCAGGTCCAGTTCGAGCAGGCCGGGCGCCCGGCCCGCGTGGTACCAGCCGCGTTCGACGGCCAGTGGCACGCCGTCGGCGTGCCGCAACCGCACCAGGTGGTGCGCCGGAGCGCCCTCGGCCAGGCCGAGGGCGTGTGCCGAGGCGGTGGGCGGCACCTCGGTGGCCGCGGAGACCACCTCGGTCGTCGGGGTCAGCCCCCGCCTCCGCATGTCGTCGGTGAACGACATCAGGTAGAGCTGCAGCTCCATCCGCCGGGCCGCGGTGAACGTACCCTTGCCGCGGACCCGGGCGAGCAGGCCCTCCTCGACCAGCTTGCCGATCGCCGACCGGACCGTGAGCCGCGACACGCCGTAGCGCTGGGCCAGCTCGCGTTCCGACGGGATCGGCGCACCCGGCGGGAGCTCGCGCTCCACCGTGCGGCGGAGGATTTCCCGCAGCTGGGCGTGCTTGGGCGTGGGCCCGTTGACAACCTTGTCGGGCGGCGGGACGTGCGCGGCCGCGCTCATCGGCGTCACCCTCCTCGTTCTCGCGGCACCGGGGACCGGTGCTCGCATCCGGCCCGGAACATTGGTACGTTCCGGTCTAGACCAATGATCTGATGGGGCAGGATGCTCCGCTGCGAGGACGGGTGTCAACCACCGTTATCCGTTCGTGGCCCGCGGCGGGGTGCAAGCGGACGAACGGCGTAGTACAGGTGGACACGCGGTTCGCGTCAGGTTGGGAACAAACAGTGATCAAGGAGACCGCGATGGCGGATGACAGGCCCGAAAAGATCCTCGCGGCACTCGGCGGCGCGGGCAATCTCACCGAGGTCGAGGGCTGCATCACGCGGCTGCGCTGCGAGGTCGAGGACATGAGCCTCGTCGACGAAGCGGCGCTGAAGAAAGCCGGCGCGATGGGCGTGGTGAAGATGGGGTCGACGGCCCTGCAGGTGATCGTCGGGCCGGAGGCGGACACGATCGCCAGCGACATCGAGGACCTGCTGTGAGCCTGGAGATCCTCAGCCCGGTCGCCGGGCGCGTGGTGCCGATCACCGAGGTCCCGGACCCGGTGTTCGCGCAGGCCATGGTGGGCCCGGGCATCGCCGTGCAGCCTTCGGGCGGCCGCTCGGACGCCGTCGCGCCGGTCGACGGCACGGTCGCGACGCTGCACCCGCACGCCTACGTCGTGGCGACCGAGGACGGCAAGGCCGTGCTGGTCCACCTGGGCATCGACACGGTCAAGGAGAAGGGCGAGGGCTTCACGCTGCACGTCGTCAAGGGCGAGCAGGTGCGGGCCGGCCAGCCGATCGTCAGCTGGGACCCGGAGGCGGTGACCGCGGCGGGCTACTCGGCGATCGTCCCGGTCGTCGCGCTGGACGCGTCGGCGGAGGTGCTGTCCGGACTGGACACCGGGCGCGACATCGCGGCGGCCGGCCGGCTGTTCAGCTGGGACGCCTGAGTTCTCTCTGTCACACGCCGGGCCCTTGGGGACGATCGTCCACAAGGGCCCTTCGCGTGCGCCCGGCTCTCAGCCGGTCACGACCTTCCCGTTCTCGACCTTGACCGGCACGGACGGCAGCGGCTTGTTCGCCGGGCCCTGCTTGACCTCGCCGGTGAGCGCGTTGAACACCGAACCGTGGCACGGGCAGACCAGGTCGGCGCCCTTCGGCGCGACCGTGCAGCCCTGGTGCGTGCACACGGCGCTGAACGCGGCGGCGGCCGACTCGGACGTCCGGGCCACGATCACGTCCGAACCGTCCGGGGCCTTGGCGGCCTTCGCCTGGCCGACCGGGACGTCGGAGAGCGCGACGAGCGGCGTGCCGGCGGCGATCGGCGCCTGCGCGGTGCCCGACTTGGCGCCCGGCTCGGACGAGCAGGCGGAGAGCGCGACGGCGCCGACGGCGGCACCGGCGACGGCGGCGCCGGTGGACAGGACGGTGCGGCGGGAGTGCAGTTCGGCTGTCATGCCCTACTGAACGAGATCGGCACCCGTTCGGTTCAATTCCCGGTGAACCGGATCGCCCCCTGTTCCGTGTATCTACCGGAGTGGGTGTGGAGTGGAGGAACGATCATGGTGAGTTGGGTTCTGCGCATCGTCGTGGCGGCCGCGTTGCTGGGTTCGGCGGGCGTGCACTACTTCCTGTGGACAGAGGACTACCCGGGCATCGTGGGGCCGCTGTTCCTGCTCGACGCGATCGCCGGGCTCGTGCTGGCGATCGCGGTACTGGCCTGGCGGCACTGGCTGCCCGCGCTGGGCGCGTTCGGCTTCGGGGCCCTGACGCTCGGCGCGTACCTGCTGGCCGCGACGGTCGGGTTCGCCGGCAACCACGACCAGTTCAACAGCCAGCCGGAGTACTGGGGCGTCATCACGGAGGCGGTCTGCATCGTGGGCGGCCTGGCGCTGCTGTTCGTGAAGGACCGGCGCCGGGTCTCGGCCTGAATTCGTGGGAGAAGTCGCCGAAGAAGCGCTGATGCGCGCGTTGCACGAGGAGCACGCGGCCGCGCTGTGGTCCTACGCGCTGCACCTGACCTCCGGTGACCGGATCCGGGCCGAGGACGTCCTCCAGGAGACGCTGCTGCGGGCCTGGCGGTCGCCGTCGGTGCTGGACCAGTCGCAGGGCTCGGCGCGGGCGTGGCTGTTCACGGTGGCGCGGCGGATCGCCATCGACGGCTGGCGGTCGGCGTCGAACCGGTCGGAGGTGGTCACCGACCGGCCGCCGGAGGGCACGGTCGCCGACGGCACCGACCGCGCGGTGCAGGGCTGGCTGGTCGCGGAGGCGCTGGCCGAGCTGTCGGAACGGCACCGCGAGGTGCTGGTCCTGTGTTACTTCCACGGCTATTCGGTGGCGGACGCCGCGCTGAAGCTGGGCGTGGCCGAAGGGACGGTCAAGTCGCGTACGCACTACGCGTTGCGCGCGCTGCGGTTGGTGCTCGAGGAGAGGGGGGTGACCCAGTGAGCGAGGACCCGTTCGCGACGTTCGACGCCGCCTACGTGCTGGGCGCGCTGTCCCCCGAGGACCGGCAGCGCTTCGAGGAGCACCTGCGCACGTGCGACCGCTGCGCGGCCTCGGTCCGCGAACTGGCGGGCCTGCCGGGGCTGCTGGCCAGGGTCGACGCCCCGGCGGTGCCGCCCGACCTTGCGCCGCCCCCACCGGACCTGCTGCCGTCGGTGCTGCGCCGCGTCCGCCGCGGCCGCCGGATCCGCACGGCGGTGACGTCCGCATCGGCCGCGCTGGCGGTGTCGGCGTGCGTCGCGCTGGCAGTGGTGGCTTCGGCGCCTTCGCCCGCTCCGCCGCCTGCGCCGCCTGCGCTGGCGATGACGGCGCTGGGCGCGTTCCCGGTCCGCGCGGACGCCCGCCTCGACGCCTTCTCGTGGGGCACGCAGGTGGACATGTCGTGCAGCTACACGGGCGACCGCAGCAGCGGCGAGTACGTCCTGGTGGCGATCTCCCGCTCGGGGCAGGAGACGCAGCTGGCGACGTGGAAGGCGGTCCCGGACAACACGGCCCGCATCGTGATCGGCACGGCCCTGAAGGCTTCGGACCTGACGGCCCTCGAAGTCCGCACGGGAAGCGGCCTGGCCCTCCTCCGCCTGACCCTCTGACGGAGGGGATCCGGGCCGCAGGGGGCCCCGGATCCCCTCCCCCCAATCACCCAAGATGCCCCTCCAATCACGCGAGATGCCTCCCCAATCACGCGAGATACCCCTCTAGTCACGCGAGTTCCGCTCCCAATCACGTGAGTTGCGGCTCCAGTCACGCGAGTCGTCCGTCTGGGTACGCGAGTTGTCCGTCTGGGTACGGAAGCTGACCCAGCCGGCGCGCGAGTCGACCTTCCAATCACGCGAGTCGACCGTCCAAGTACGCGATCCGGCCCCACCAATTCAGCGAAGCCCAGCCCTCCGCGCCCCCGAAGCCCCGCCGCGGCCGTCGCCCACAGGAGTGATTCCGGGCCGAAAACGTCGCGAACCCTCCGTTCGCGGAAACCGGTGATTGCCCCGCTCGTCCCGGCCGCAGCAGGCTGGATCCATGACCTTCCCGCTCCTCGTCACCACCACCGCGGCGGCCACCGGCGCCGCCACCGCACCCGCCACCGCGGCCCTGCTGAAGCGCGCCTCTGCGCCGATCCCGCTGCCCCTCACCGCCGTCCTGGCCGCCCTCGGCGTGGCCGTCGCCACCTCGCGCTGGCTCGCGGGCGGCTGGTCCGCGTCGTGGCTGCCCGTGCCCGTCCTGCTGACCGTTGTCGCGGTCCCGCTCGCCCTCGCCGACCTCCGGCACCTCCGGCTGCCCGACGTCCTGACCCTGCCTGCCTACCCGCTCTTCGGCACCGCCGTCGGGGCCGCTTCGCTCGGCGGTGGCGGGCCGTCACACGCCCTCCGCGCGGCTGTCGGTGCCGTGCTCTTCGGCGGCGCGCACGCCCTGGTCCGCCGGAGGGCGCCGGGCAGTCTCGGCGCCGGCGACGTCAAACTGTCCGGCAGCCTCGGCGTCGTGCTGGGGGCCGCCGGGTGGGCCGCCCTCGCGGCCGCGGCCGTCCTGGCTGCGCTGTTCAGCCTGGCCGTCGCCGCCGTGCGGCGGAACCCGCGCGTTCCCCACGGGCCCGCGCTGCTCACCGCCACCTGGCTGTGCGCCCTCTTCCCCGGCTCGGCATGACCGGAGGCATGCCCCGCACCCCGCCCGTGACAGGATTGAGCCCATGTTGCGCTGGATCACCGCAGGTGAATCGCACGGACCCGCGCTGGCCGCCGTGCTCGAAGGCATGCCCGCCGGGGTCGCCGTCACCACCGCCGACGTCACCGAGCAGCTCGCCCGGCGCCGGCTCGGCTTCGGCCGCAGCCCGCGGATGGGCTTCGAGACCGACCACATCGAGTTCCTCGGCGGCGTCCGCCACGGCCTCACCCAGGGCGGCCCGGTCGCCGTCCACATCGAGAACGCCGAGTGGCCCAAGTGGGAACAGGTCATGGCGGCCGACCCGGTCGACCCGCAGGTGCTCGAAGGCCTCGCGCGCAACGAACCGCTCACCCGGCCCCGCCCGGGCCACGCGGACCTGCCCGGCATGCAGAAGTACGGCTTCGACGAGGCGCGTCCCGTCCTGGAGCGCGCGAGCGCCCGCGAGACGGCGTCGCGGACCGCGCTCGGCACCGTCGCGCGCAACTTCCTCCAACAGCTGCTCGGCGTCGAGATCCTCAGCCACGTCGTCTCCATCGGCGGCGCCGACGCGCCCGAAGGGCCGCTCCCGCAGCCGGGTGACCTGCCCGCCATCGACGAAAGCCCGGTGCGCGCGTTCAGCCAGGAGGGCACCGACGCGATGGTCGCGGAGGTCGACGCCGTGCGGAAGGCGGGTGACACCGTCGGCGGCGTGATCGAGGTCCTCGCCTACGGCCTTCCCCCGGGCCTCGGCTCGCACGTCCACTGGGACCGGCGCCTCGACGCGCGGCTGGCCGGCGCCCTGATGGGCGTCCAGGCGATGAAGGGCGTCGAGGTCGGCGACGGCTTCACCACCGCCCGCCGCTGGGGCAGCCAGGCGCACGACGAGATCGATCGCGGCACCGGCCCGGTCGGCGTCACCCGCCGGTCCAACCGCGCGGGCGGCCTGGAAGGCGGCATCACCAACGGCGAGCCGCTGCGCGTCCGGGTGGCCATGAAGCCGATCTCGACCGTCCCCAAAGCACTGTCCACAGTGGACGTCAAGACCGGTGAGCCCGCGGTGGCCATCCACCAGCGGTCCGACGTCTGCGCGGTGCCGCGCGCCGGGGTCGTGCTGGAGTCGGTGGTGGCGCTCGTCCTGGCCGACGCCGCGCTGGAGAAGTTCGGCGGCGACTCGCTCGCCGAGAGCAAGCGCAACGCCGAGGCGTACCTCAAAGCCCTCGAGGAGCGCTGGTGAGTCCTCGCGCGGTGATCGTCGGCCCGCCCGGCTCGGGCAAGAGCACGGTCGGGCCGCTGCTGGCGGCTTCGCTCGGCGTCGCGTTCCGGGACAGTGACGACGACATCGTCGCGTGGGCCGGGCGCAGCATCTCCGACATCTTCGCCGAAGACGGCGAACCCGCCTTCCGCGCACTGGAAGAAGCGGCGGTCGCCACCGCGCTGGCGGAGCACGACGGCGTGCTCTCCCTCGGCGGCGGCGCCCCGCTCACCCCGGGCACCCGGGCGCGGCTCGCCCGGCACACCGTGGTTTTCCTCAACGTCGGCCTGGCGGCGGGGGTGCAGCGCACCGGGCTGTCCTCCGCGCGGCCGTTGCTGGCCGGGGTGAACCCCCGCGCCACCTTCAAGAAACTGCTCGACGAGCGGGTGCCCGTCTACCGCGAGGTCGCCACCGTCGAGATCGTCACCGACGACCGGTCGCCCACCGAGATCGTCGCGCACCTCGTGGCGGAGCTCGCCGCTCCCGCCGAAGCCAAGGAGTGAGTCACCCCGTGTCAGATCCGGTGCGCATCCCGGTCGCCACCGCCCAGCCCTACGACGTCGTGGTCGGGCGCGGCCTGCTCGGCGACCTCACCGAGCACCTGGCCGACGCCTCGAAGATCGCGCTGATCCACCCGCCCACGCTGACCGCCACGGCCGAGGCCATCCGCGACGAGCTCAACGCCGCGGGCCTCGACGCCCACCGCGTCGAAATCCCGGACGCCGAGGACGGCAAGTCGCTGACCGTCGCGGGCTTCTGCTGGGAGGTGCTCGGCCGGATCGGGCTGGACCGCCGCGGTGTCGTGGTCGGCCTCGGCGGCGGCGCGGTCACCGATCTCGCCGGGTTCGTCGCGGGCACGTGGATGCGCGGGGTCCGGCTGGTGAACGTGCCGACCACGCTGCTCGGCATGGTCGACGCCTCGGTCGGCGGCAAGACCGGCATCAACACCGAGGCCGGCAAGAACCTCGTCGGGGTGTTCCACGAGCCGAGCGCGGTGTTCGTCGACCTCGCCACCCTGGAGACGCTCCCGCCGAACGAGCTCGTCGCCGGGATGGCCGAGGTCGTCAAGACCGGCTTCATCGCCGATCCGCGGATCCTCGAACTGATCGAGGCCGGGCCGGCCGCGGCGCTCGACCCGGCCGGCGACGTCCTGGCCGAGCTGGTGCGCCGGTCGATCCAGGTCAAGGCCGACGTGGTGGCCGCCGACCTGCGCGAGTCCGACCTGCGGGAGATCCTCAACTACGGGCACACGCTCGGCCACGCCATCGAGCGCCGCGAGCGGTACCGCTGGCGCCACGGCGCCGCGGTCAGCGTCGGCCTGGTGTTCGCCGCCGAGCTGGCGCGGCTGGCCGGCCGGCTCGACGACGCCACGGCCGAACGCCACGCGTCCGTGCTGAAGCTGCTCGGCCTCCCGACGACCTACGACGCCGACGCGCTGCCGCAGCTGCTGGAGACCATGAAGGGCGACAAGAAGACCCGCTCGGGGGCGCTGCGGTTCGTCGTCCTCGACGGCGTCGGCAAGCCCGGCCGGCTCGAAGGCCCGGACCCGGCGCTGCTGGCGGCCGCGTACTCGGCGATCGCGGCGGAGACGCCGACCCGCAGCGGCGGGAGCGTCCTGCTGTGAAGACGTTCGTGTTCAACGGCCCCAACCTCGGCCGGCTCGGCAAGCGCGAGCCGTCGGTCTACGGCTCGACCACCCACGACGATCTCGCGGCGCTGTGCGTCAAGACCGGCGACGAGCTCGGGATCGAGGTCGAGGTCCGGCAGACCGACTTCGAGGGCGAGCTGGTCGGCTGGCTGCACGAGGCCGCCGACGGCGGCAATCCGGTGGTCCTCAACGCCGGCGCGTGGACGCACTACTCGATCGCGGTCCGCGACGCCGCGGCGCAGCTGACCGCGCCGCTGATCGAGCTGCACATCTCGAACGTGCACAAGCGGGAGGCGTTCCGGCACCACAGCGTGCTTTCGGACATCGCGACCGCGGTGATCGCGGGTCTCGGCGTGGACGGCTACCCGCTCGCCCTGCGCTGGCTCGCCACCCACGCGGGATGACCCTGCTGGCGACGCCGCGGCTGACGCTGCGGCCACTGACCGAGGCGGACCGCGAAGCCGTGGTGAAGGTGTTCGCCGACCCGGAGATGAGCCGGTACTTCGCGGCGGACTTCTCCGACCCAGCCACGGCGAGCGCGATGGTGGACCGCCGCCTCGCCTACCGCGGCCCGGCGGGCCAGGGCCACTGGGTGATCGAGCGCGACGGCGAGGTGATCGGCGTCGCGCACCTGCGGCCGTCGTGGGAGCTGCCGGGCGAGGTGCCCGAGCTGGGCTACTACGTCGCGGGCGCGCACGCGGGACAGGGCCTGGCCACCGAGGCCGCCCGCGCGCTGCTGGACCACGGGCTCGGCACGCTCGGGCTCCCGGCGGTCTGGGCACTGGTCCACGAGCGGAACGCGGCGAGCCGACGGGTGGCCGGCCGCCTGGGGTTCCTGGACGTCGGCAGCGGCGTCCACTACGGCGACCTGCACCGGGTGCTGGTGGCGCTGCCGGCGGTGCACGGGCGGCCGCACCACGTCGAGCTGTGGGTGCCGGACCTCGCCGAGGCGGAACGCAGCTGGGGCTGGCTCCTCGGCGAGCTGGGCTGGCGCGAGTTCCAGCGCTGGCCGGCGGGCGTGAGCTGGCGGCTCGGCGCGACCTACGTGGTGGTCGAGGAGTCGCCGGGCCTGAGCGCGGCGCAGCACGAGCGCACTCGGCCGGGCCTGAACCACCTGGCGCTGCACGTGGCCACCCGAGCCCAGGTCGACGCCCTGGCAGCCCGGGCGCAAGGGCACGGCTGGCGCCCGCTGTTCGCGGAGAAGTACCCGCACGCGGGCGGCGCCGCCCACTACGCGGCTTACCTGGAGAACGAGTCCGGGTTCGAGGTCGAGCTGGTCGCGGCGGAGGGTCCCGTCGCCCCTTGAGCCGGCCGCGCCGCAACGTCGCGAATGACTCATTCGCGACCTCGGACGTCCCGAATGAGTCATTCGCGACGTTCGAGCCGGGGTGGCTGCCCGAGCCGGGCTGTCTGGATCGGATGACACCCGAGCGGGAGCGCCGCCGCCCGGACGGGTGGGCTCTCGCTACACTCCGGTGCCGTGTGCCCGTTTCGTCGTGGGGGTCGGCGACCCGCTCGTGCCTTGTTCGCCAGCGTGCTGGCGGGGCTGCTGCTCGCGGGCTGCACCCAGGGTTACGCCCAGCCCCAAGCGGCGGGGGAGCAGCCTGCCATCGCCGGCGGGAAGACCGCCGCGCCGCGGCCCACCGATGTCAAGCTCGCTTCGGGTGACCCCCGGCAGAGTGGTGGCGTGATCGCCGCCGGTGGGGCGGATGCCGTCTACAACTACGGTCCCTCCGTCATGCTCGACCGCGGGCAGACCCGGATGTGGTGGTGCAGCCAGTACGGCGGCGCCGGGCCCGCCGGCGACGACATCCTCTACGCCCAGGCGCAGTCGATGGACGGCCCGTTCGCCGGACCCGGCGGCGGCATTCCCGCGGCCGTCTTCTCGGGTGCGCCCGGGCAGTTCGACGGCATGCACACCTGCGACCCGTCCGTCCTGCGCGTCGGCTCGACGTACTACCTGTACTACACCGGCGCCGCCGGGGACCACGCGCTCGGCAACGCGATCGGGCTCGCCACCAGCCCCGACGGCGTCCACTGGACGCGGGCCGCGGGCGGGCGGCCGATCCTCGGGCCGTCGCACGACGTGCACCGCGCGAACGTCTACGGGGCCGGGCAGCCCTCCGTCGTCTACCTCGACGGCTGGTTCTACCTGATGTTCACCGACACCACCGGCCGCGCCGCGGGCGCCAACGGCGCCGGGCAGTTCCTGCTCCGCTCGCGCGACCCGGCGTTCGGCTCCGGGGTGCAGGCCCTGGACGTCGGCGGGTTCGTGCCGGTCGCGTCGACGTCCGGGCCGCGGGCGCGGTCGATCGTCGACGGCTTCAGCGCCGACCTGATGTGGGTGGGCGCGCTCGCCGCGTTCGTCGTCGCGCACGAGACCGACGGCGGCACGACGCTCACCTTCTGGACGGCGGACTTCACCGAGCACCCGTTCCAGCCGGTGGTGATCCCCGGGCCGTGGCAGGAGGGGCCGGGGCTGGTGCGCCGCGCGGACGGGCACGCGCCGCTGTCGTCGGCCGACCCGTGCGACCGGGTGCCGTTCGACGTCGTGCGCGCGACCACCCTCGGCGGCGCGAACGCGCCGAGCGACCTGCGGCACTTCGGGCTGGACCTGCTGGGCAGCCAGGCCTGCGCGAACCCCGGCCGGGTGGCCGCGACGTTCGACGGCGTGACGGCCCCCTCGCCGGAGCGCACGATGGACCTGGTCCGGGCGGGCGCGCGCGTGCGGGTGGACCGGCGCACGGTGGCGGTGGCCCTGGCCGGCGAAGTCCTGGAGAAGGCACCCGCGGCACTGGCGACGCTCCCGGTGACGGCCAGCCTGCGCCCGGGCGCGGAGGCGGTGGAGGCGCCGGACCGCGGCTTCGCGTTCGTGCTGGACGACCGGAAGCGCTGGCGGGTCCCCGACGGCGGCATCGTGGGCAACAACGCCTCGACGGCCCGCCCGGTCAGCAGCGCCCAGTGGGACGCCTACCCGAAGGGCGCCTCCCTGGTCGGCTGAGCGCCCGGCCTCGTGAGTGGTAAGGCGAGTTAGAACGCGCCTTACCACTCACGACCAGCCGCGGCAGAGAACCAAGGCGCGAACTAGGCTCGCGGCTCCTCGCCGGACTTGGGCGACCGCCCGATCCGCCCGCCGACGAACAACCCCAGCCCGGCCGGGATCAGGACCAGCAACGCCGAGAACGCCGCTCCGCCCGTCAGCGCTCCGCCCAGCTCCGACACGCCCGTCTGGTCCACGAACACCGCCCGGCCGATCACGTACAGGATCCCCGCCACCGGGCCCGCCACCAGCGCCGCGATGAACCACACCCGGCCGCGGTCCGGGAGGCCGCGCCACGCGTCCAGCGCGCTCCACAGCGCCGCCGCCCCGACCAGGACCGCCAAGGCCAGCGAGACCACCAGCGTCTGGTCCGTCGGGTGGTAGACCGCGTACTTGGCCAGCAACGTGATGGCCGCGCCGTGCAGCACCGCCATCCCCAGTCCGCGAATCACCCAGGCGCTCATCCTGCGGAGTGTAGGCGGCCTACTGGCCAGTCACCCGGCCCCCGGGGAACTAGGGTGAACCCGTGCCTGAAACTCATGGACGACGTCGTACGGCGCTGCGCGGGCTCCTGACCGGAGCCGGTGTCGAGGCGCTGCTGGTCACCGATCTGCTCAACATCCGCTACCTCACCGGCTTCACCGGCTCGAACGCCGCCGTTCTGCTCCACGCCGACGGCGACGCCAAGACGCTCTTCTGCACCGACGGCCGCTACACCACCCAGGCCGCCGCCGAGGTGCCCGACCTCGACACCGTCGTCGACCGGGCCAGCGCCGCCGCGCTCGTGGCCCGCGCCGCGAAAGACACCAAGACCTACGGGCGGGTCGGCTTCGAAAGCCAGCACGTCAGCGTCGAGACCTACGAAGCCCTGAAGCAGCAGGTGCCCCTCGAACGCACCCCCGGCCTGGTCGAGCAGCTGCGCGAGGTCAAGGACGAGGCCGAGATCGAGGCCCTGCGCCAGGCGTGCGCCGCCGCCGACCGGGCACTGGACGACCTGCTCGCCGCCGGGGGGCTGCGGCCCGGGCGGACCGAGCTGGAAATCGCCCGTGACCTGGAGAACCGGATGCTGGAGCACGGCTCGTCCGCGCCCAGTTTCGCCTCCATCATCGCCGCCGGCGCGCACTCCGCCATCCCGCACCACCAGCCGACGCACGCCGAGCTCAAGCGCGGTGACTTCGTGAAGCTGGACTTCGGCGCCACCGTCGACGGCTACCACTCCGACATGACCCGCACGTTCGTCCTCGGCGAGCCCGCGGACTGGCAGCGGGAGGTCTACGACCTCGTCCACGCGGCCCAGGCGGCGGGCGTCGACGCGGTCGTGCCGGGCGCCGATGTGTCCCATGTGGACGCCGCCGCGCGGGACGTGATCGAGGACGCGGGCCACGGCGAGCACTTCGCGCACGGTCTCGGGCACGGCGTCGGCCTGCAGATCCACGAGGCGCCCAGCTTCGCCGCGACGGGCGTCGGTACACTGGCCGCCGGTATGGCGGTCACCGTCGAGCCCGGCGTGTACCTCGCGGGGCGCGGTGGCGTGCGCATCGAGGACACGCTCGTCGTGCGGGCTGGGGAGCCCGAACTCCTCACCCTGAGCACCAAGAACCTCGTGGTCGTCTGACGGCGGCCCCGAACACCGGAAGATCGACACAGGAGACTGCAAGCTCGTGGCCACGACCAACGACCTGAAGAACGGGCTCGTCCTCAACCTGGACGGCCAGCTCTGGACCGTCACCGCGTTCCAGCACGTCAAGCCGGGCAAGGGTGGCGCCTTCGTGCGCACCACGCTCAAGCACGTGCTCACCGGCAAGGTGGTCGACAAGACGTTCAACGCGGGCACGAAGGTCGACACGGCCACGGTGGACCGCCGGAACATGACCTACCTCTACAAGGAGGGCCAGGACTTCGTGTTCATGGACGGTGACACCTACGACCAGATCACCGTGCCGGCCGAGGTCGTCGGCGACAACGCCAACTACATGCTCGAGAACACCGAGGTCCAGGTCGCGGTGCACGAGAACGAGCCGCTGTACGTCGAGCTGCCGACGTCGGTCGAGCTGCTGGTCCAGCACACCGACCCGGGCCTGCAGGGCGACCGCTCCACCGGCGGCACCAAGCCGGCGACGCTGGAGACCGGCGCGGAGATCCAGGTCCCGCTGTTCCTGTCCACCGGCGAGAAGATCAAGGTCGACACCCGCGACGGCCGTTACCTGGGCCGCGTCTCCAGCTGATGCCGACGTCGAAACCCCACCCGAACCGCGGCGGCGCGATCAGCCGCAGGCAGGCGCGCCGCCGCGCGGTGGAAATGCTGTACGAGGCCGCGCAGCGCGACACCGACGCGGTGACGCTGCTGGCCGACCGGGTCGGCGCGACCGACGTCGACCCGATCGCGGACTACACGATCAGCCTGGTCGAGGGCGTCACCGGCCGGAAGGCCCGGATCGACGAGCTGCTGGCCGAGCACGCGCAGGGCTGGACCCTGGAGCGGATGCCGAAGGTCGACCTCGCGGTGCTGCGGGTCGGGGTCTACGAGCTGCTCTGGGCCGAGGACGTGCCGGACCCGGTCGCGATCGACGAGGCCGTGGGCCTCGCGAAGGAACTGTCCACGGACGATTCGCCGCGGTTCGTCAACGGCGTGCTGGGCCGGATCGGCACGATCGCCGACCGCCTCCGCGCCGTTCTCTGAGTGTCGCGAGCCCCCCGACGAAGTCAGTGAGCGTCTCCGGTGCCCCACCGGGAACGCTCACTGCGTCGGTTTCGCGCACCCGCGATCAGTCCTCCTTGGAAGGACGCGCCTCCGGCGGGAGCACACCCCAGTCGATGAGCTGCTCGGTCAGCTCGCCCGGGGTCATGTCGTAGATGATCGCCAGGGACCGCAGGTCCTCGGTGCGGATCGAGAGCACCTTGCCGTTGTAGTCGCCGCGCTGGCTCTGGATGGTGGCCGCGTAGCGGGCCAGCGGGCCCACCTTTTCGGCGGGCAGCTGCTGCAGGCGCTCGAGGTTGATCACGATCTTGGTGGCGGGCTCGGCACCGGAGGGGACCCGGCCCTCGGGCAGCAGCTCGACCACCGGCACACCGTAGAAGTCGGCCAGCTCGGCCAGCTTCTGCACGGTGACGGCGCGGTCGCCACGCTCGTACGAGCCGACGACGACGGCCTTCCAGCGCCCACCGGACTTCTGCTCGACCCCGTGCAGGGACAGGCCCTGCTGCTGGCGGATCCCGCGGAGCTTGGCCCCGAGCGCCTTGGCGTAATCGCCCATCTGGTCGTTCTCCGTTCTTCACCCCCTCCCGGTCGAGGTGACCGGGCCGGGGGACTCGCTGAGTCGAATACTCAGAGTAATGGTTACGCATTGTTGTCACCAGGTCAAGCGCGAGCTTGTCGCGAATCACCTCACACCACCCGGAAGACTGAGCAAAGTGCCTGCTACTGTCGGTGGGAAAGCCCCGACCAGCAGGGGAACAGACGTCCTTTAAGGACCCGTCCGGTGAGGCGGGGAAGGAGTCCGGTTTGTCGTCACGCCCGCGTGACGCGGCTGGTTCGGCCGGGGAGCGCGAGCTCCTGACGGCCGGCGATGTCGCGCGCACGATCGCCCGAATGGCCCATCAGGTCATCGAAAAGACCGCGAACGGTGCGGAGAGCACTACCCCGCCCGTGTTGCTCGGCATCCCGTCCCGGGGCACGCCGCTCGCCGTCCGCCTCGCCGACAAGATCGGCGAGTTCTCCGGGGTCCGCCCGCCCACCGGCGCCCTCGACGTCACCCTCTACCGGGACGACCTCCGCCGCCGCCCGCCGCGCGCGCTCGAACAGACGCAGCTGCCCACCGACGGCATCGACGACCGCGTCGTGATCCTGGTCGACGACGTCCTCTTCTCCGGCCGGACCATCCGGGCCGCGCTCGATGCCCTGCGTGATCACGGCCGCCCGCGCGCGGTGCAGCTGGCCGTCCTGGTCGACCGCGGTCACCGGGAGCTGCCGATCCGCGCCGACTACGTGGGCAAGAACGTGCCGACCGCCCGCTCCGAGGGCGTGTCGGTCCTGCTGGCCGAAATCGACGGCCGCGACGCCGTCCTGCTGCGTTCGGCCGACACTGCTGCTGGAGAGGACTCGTGAAGCACCTGCTCGCCACCGACGGCCTGGACCCGGCGCTGGCCACGGCCGTGCTCGACACCGCCGACGAGCTCAAGCACACGCTGCTCGGCCGCGAGGTCAAGAAGCTGCCGACGCTGCGCGGCCGCACGGTGATCACCCTGTTCTACGAAAACTCGACCCGCACCCGGGTGTCGTTCGAGATCGCCGGGAAGTGGATGAGCGCGGACGTGATCAACGTCTCCGCCTCCAGCTCCTCGGTCAACAAGGGCGAATCCCTGCGTGATACCGCGTTGACGCTGGCCGCCGCGGGCGCCGACTGCGTGATCGTCCGGCACCCCGCCAGCGGCGCCGCCCAGCGGCTCTCGGAGTGGCTGGCCGAGCCCGGCACGTCGGTGGTCAACGCCGGCGACGGCACCCACGAGCACCCGACGCAGGCCCTGCTCGACGCGGCCACGCTGCGGGAGCGCCTCGGGTCGCTGAAGGACCGCCGGATCGCCATCGTCGGGGACGTCCTGCACAGCCGGGTCGCCCGCTCGAACATCCACCTGCTCTCGGGCCTCGGCGCGGAGGTGGTGCTGGTCGCGCCGCCGACGCTGCTGCCCTACGGCGTCGAGAGCCTTCCGGTGACCGTTTCGCACGACCTGGACGCCGAGCTGCCCGCGGTCGACGCGGTGATGATGCTGCGCGTGCAGGCCGAACGCATGCACGGCGGGTTCTTCCCGAGCGCTCGCGAGTACTCGATCGCTTACGGCCTCTCGGAACGGCGGCAGAAGCTGCTGCCGGACCACGCGGTCGTGCTGCACCCCGGCCCGATGCTGCGCGGGATGGAGATCGCGAGCGCGGTCGCCGACTCCCCGGCCTCGGCCATCACCGAACAGGTCCGCAACGGCGTCCACGTGCGCATGGCGGTCCTCTACCACCTCCTGGCCAGCGAAGGAGCCGCCGCGTGAGCACCGTGATCAAGGGGGCCCGCCCGTACGGCGAGGGCGACCCGGTCGACGTCCTGGTCGAGGACGGGGTGATCACCGCGATCGGCACCGTCCAAGCACCCGAAGACGCCGAAGTCATCGAGGCGAACGGCCAGGTCCTGCTGCCGGGCTTCGTCGACCTGCACACCCACCTGCGCGAACCCGGCCGCGAGGACACCGAGACGATCGACACCGGCTCGGCCGCGGCGGCGCTCGGCGGCTACACCGCGGTGTTCGCCATGGCCAACACCGACCCGGTCGCCGACAACGCCGTGATCGTCGACCACGTCTGGCGGCGCGGGCAGGAGGTCGGACTGGTCGACGTCCACCCGGTCGGCGCGGTCACCGTCGGCCTCAAGGGCGAGAAGCTCGCCGAGCTGGGCACGATGGCGAACTCCCAGGCCCGGGTGAAGGTGTTCTCCGACGACGGCCTCTGCGTCGCCGACCCGCTGCTGATGCGCCGGGCGCTGGAGTACTCGACCGCGCTCGACGTCGTCATCGCGCAGCACGCCGAGGAGCCGCGGCTGACCGTCGGTGCCCAGGCCCACGAGGGCGAGCGCGCGGCCCGGCTCGGCTACACCGGCTGGCCCGCGGCGGCGGAAGAGTCCATCGTGGCCCGCGACTGCCTGCTCGCCCTGCACGCGAACGCGCGGCTGCACGTCTGCCACGTCTCGACCTCGGGCACCGCGGACGTGCTGCGCTGGGCGAAGGACCGCGGCACGAAGGTGTCGGCCGAGGTCACCCCGCACCACCTGCTGCTCACCGACGAGCGCCTGGCCACCTACGACCCGGTGAACAAGGTGAACCCGCCGCTGCGCACGGAATCCGACGCCGAGAAGCTGCGTGCAGCCCTGGCGGACGGGACGATCGACTGCGTCGCCACCGACCACGCGCCGCACGCGGTCCAGGACAAGGACACCGAGTGGAGCGCAGCCCGGCCCGGCATGCTCGGGCTGCAGACCGCACTGTCCATCGTGGCCGAAACCATGGTCCGGACCGGACTGCTCGACTGGCGCGGCGTCGCCCGCGTCCTGAGCGAGCGGCCCGCGGAGATCGGCAACCTGGCCGACCAGGGCCGTCCGATCGAGGTCGGCGAGCCGGCGAACCTGACCCTGGTGGACCCGGACGCCGAGTGGACCGTCCGGGGCGCGGAGCTGGCCAGCATCGCGGCCAACACCCCGTACGAGGGAATGCGGCTGCCCGGCGTGGTGACCGCGACGCTGCTGCGCGGGCGGATCACCGCGCGGGACGGGAAGATCGGCTGATGGAGCGCTTCTGGCTCGTACTGGCGATCGTCGCCTTCTTCCTGCTCTGCCTTTGGGGCATGTACGTCGGCTGGCGGCGCAAGTCCCGCTCGCAGAGCGCCCAGGTGCCGCCGTTTCCCGCGATCCCCGCGGACCCGGGTGCCGTCCTGCTGGAGTCCACCGGCGTCTACCTCGCCACGACGATCGCGGGGGAGTGGCAGAACCGGATCGTCACCCGCGGCGCGGGCCTGCGCACCGGCGCGGTCTGGCGGCTGCACGGCGGGGGTATCGCGGTCGAACGCGGCGGAGCGCCCGACTTCTGGATCCCGCGGGACGCCGTCACCGGCGTCCGGCGCGACACGAAGATCGCCGGGAAGGTGATGGGCACGGACGCGCTGCTCGTCGTCACCTGGAAGCTCGGTGACGCCGAACTCGACACCGGCTTCCGCGGCGACGACCTCGACGACTATCCACAGTGGATCGAACAGCTCAAGATCAAGGGAGGTGCCCAGTGAACGCGCGCGCTCAGGCCGCACTGGTACTCGAAGATGGCCGGGTGTTCCGCGGCGCTGCCTACGGCGCGCAGGGGCGAACCCTCGGCGAAGCGGTGTTCTGCACCGGCATGACCGGCTACCAGGAGACGCTGACCGACCCGTCCTACCACGGGCAGATCGTGGTGCAGACGGCGCCGCAGATCGGCAACACCGGCTGGAACGACGAGGACGACGAGTCCTCGAAGATCTGGGTCAACGGTTACGTGGTGCGCGACCCCGCGCGGACGCCGTCCAACTGGCGTTCCAAGCGCTCGCTGGACGAGGAGCTGGTGCGCCAGGGGATCGTCGGCATCGCCGAGGTCGACACCCGCTCGCTGACGCGCTACCTGCGCGAGCGCGGCGCGATGCGGGCCGGGGTGTTCTCCGGCGACGCGCTGGGCACGGTCGACGACATGGTCGCTTCGGTGCTGGACAGCCCGAAGATGGAGGGCGCGGACCTGGCCGGCCAGGTGTCGACGCCCCAGCCGTACGTGGTCTCGCCTTCCGGCTCGCCGCGTTTCCGCGTGGCCGCGCTGGACCTGGGCATCAAGTCCAACACCCCGCGCCAGATGGTCAAGCGCGGCATCGAGGTGCACGTGCTGCCCTCGACGTCCACCTTGGACGACCTGCTGGCTCTTGAGCCGGACGGCGTGTTCCTGTCGAACGGCCCGGGCGACCCGGCCACCACGACGCACGCGACCGAGCTGACCAAGCAGGTGCTGGGCCGCGAGATCCCGCTGTTCGGCATCTGCTTCGGCAACCAGGTCCTCGGCCGCGCGCTCGGCCTGGGGACGTACAAGATGCGCTACGGCCACCGCGGCATCAACATCCCGGTGATCGACGTGGCGACGAAGTCGGTGGCGATCACGGCCCAGAACCACGGGTTCGCGTTGGAAGGCGAGCCCGGGCAGCGTTTCGAGTCCCCGTTCGGGGCGGCGCAGATCAGCCACTACTGCCCCAACGACGACACGGTGGAGGGCGTGCGGGCGCTGGACGTCCCGGCGTTCTCGGTCCAGTACCACCCCGAAGCCGCGGCCGGCCCGCACGACGCGGCCCCCCTGTTCGACGAATTCGTTTCGCTCATGGAGAAGAAGGCCTGATGCCGAAGAGGACGGACATCCAGCACGTGCTGGTGATCGGCTCCGGGCCGATCGTGATCGGGCAGGCCGCGGAGTTCGACTACTCCGGCACCCAGGCCTGCCGGGTGCTGCGCAGCGAAGGCCTGCGCGTCTCCCTGGTGAACTCGAACCCGGCCACCATCATGACCGACCCCGAGTTCGCCGACGCCACCTACATCGAGCCGGTCACGCCGGACTTCGTCGAGAAGGTCATCGCCGAAGAGCGCCCCGACGCGCTGCTGGCGACTCTCGGCGGCCAGACCGCGCTCAACTGCGCCGTCGCGCTGCACGAGCGCGGTGTGCTCGACAAGTACGGCGTCGAGCTGATCGGTGCCGACATCGACGCCATCCAGCGTGGTGAGGACCGGCAGAAGTTCAAGGACATCGTGCGCACCATCGGTGCCGAGGTCCCGCGCTCGCGCGTCTGCCACGACATGGACGAGGTCCGCGCGACCGTCGAGGAGCTCGGCCTGCCGGTCGTCATCCGGCCGTCCTTCACCATGGGCGGGCTCGGGTCCGGCATGGCGCACACGCCCGAGGACCTCGAACGCCTGGCCTCCACCGGGCTCGCCGAATCTCCCGTCACCGAGGTGCTCATCGAGGAGAGCGTGCTCGGCTGGAAGGAGTACGAGCTCGAGCTGATGCGCGACAAGCACGACAACGTCGTGGTCGTCTGCTCGATCGAGAACATCGACGCGATGGGCGTGCACACCGGCGACTCGGTCACCGTCGCGCCCACCATGACCCTCACCGACCGCGAGTACCAGGTGATGCGGGACGTCGGCATCGCCGTGCTGCGCGAGGTCGGCGTCGACACCGGTGGCTGCAACATCCAGTTCGCGATCAACCCGGCCGACGGCCGGATGGTCGTCATCGAGATGAACCCGCGCGTGTCGCGGAGCTCCGCGTTGGCGTCCAAGGCCACCGGCTTCCCGATCGCCAAGATCGCCGCGAAGCTCGCCATCGGGTACACCCTCGACGAAATCCAGAACGACATCACCGGTGAGACGCCGGCCGCTTTCGAGCCCACTTTGGACTACGTCGTCGTCAAGATGCCGCGGTTCGCCTTCGAGAAGTTCCCGGGCGCGGACCCGACGCTGACCACGACGATGAAGAGCGTCGGCGAAGCGATGTCCTTCGGCCGCAGCTTCCCCGAAGCGCTCGGCAAGGTCATGCGCTCGATCGAGACCAAGGCGACCGGTTTCTGGACGTTGCCCGACCCCGAAGGCGCCACGCTGGAGTCCACTTTGGACGACCTGCGCACGCCGCACGAAGGCCGGCTGTACGAAGTGGAGCGCGCCCTGCGGCTCGGCGCCACCGTCGAGCAGGTGCACGAGGCGAGCGGCATCGACCCGTGGTTCATCGACCAGATCGCCCTCATCGGTGAAGTGGGCGCCGAAGTCCGTGACGCGCCCGTACTCGACGGCGACCTGTTGCGCCGCGCCAAGCGCACCGGCCTGTCGGACCGCCAGATCGCCGCCCTGCGGCCGGAACTGGCCGGTGAGGACGGTGTCCGCGCGCTGCGCCACCGCCTCGGCGTGCGGCCGGTGTTCAAGACCGTCGACACCTGCGCGGCCGAGTTCGCGGCCAAGACGCCTTACCACTACTCGGCTTACGAGTCCGACCCCGAAGCTCAGTCCGAAGTGGCCGTTCAGTCGGACAAGCCGAAGGTGCTCATCCTCGGCTCCGGCCCGAACCGGATCGGCCAGGGCATCGAGTTCGACTACTCCTGCGTGCACGCGGCGATCGCGTTGCGGGAGGCGGGTTTCGAGGCCGTCATGGTCAACTGCAACCCGGAAACCGTGTCCACCGACTACGACACCTCCGACCGGCTGTACTTCGAGCCACTGTCCTTCGAGGACGTCCTCGAGGTCGTGCACGCCGAACAGGCGTCCGGCACGGTCGCCGGCGTGATCGTCCAGCTCGGCGGCCAGACCCCGCTGGGACTGGCGAAGAAGCTCGCCGACGCCGGTGTCCCGGTGGTCGGGACGCCGCCGGAGGCCATTCACCTGGCCGAGGACCGCGGCGCGTTCGGCGAGGTCCTCACCGACGCCGGCCTGCCCGCGCCGCGCTACGGCACGGCGACGTCCTTCGAGGGCGCCAAGCGGATCGCCGACGAGATCGGCTACCCGGTGCTCGTCCGGCCGTCCTACGTGCTCGGCGGCCGCGGCATGGAGATCGTCTACGACGAGGAGACCCTGGCCGGCTACATCCGCCGCGCCACCGAGGTCACCCCGGAGCACCCGGTGCTCGTGGACCGGTTCCTCGACGACGCCATCGAAATCGACGTCGACGCGCTCTTCGACGGCGAGGAGCTCTACCTCGGCGGTGTCATGGAGCACATAGAGGAGGCCGGCATCCACTCCGGTGACTCCTCGTGCGCGCTGCCGCCGATCACGCTCGGCCACACCGACCTGCAGGCCGTCCGCCGCTCCACCGAAGCGATCGCCCGCGGAGTGGGCGTGCGCGGGCTCCTGAACGTCCAGTACGCGCTCAAGGACGACGTCCTGTACGTCCTGGAGGCCAACCCGCGCGCGTCGCGCACGGTGCCGTTCGTGTCCAAGGCGACGGCGGTGCCGCTGGCCAAGGCCGCCGCGCTGGTCATGACCGGCTCGACGATCAAGGACCTGCGCGAGAACGGCGTCCTGCCGGCCGAGGGCGACGGCGGGCAGCTGCCGGCCGACTCGCCGGTCGCGGTGAAGGAGGCCGTGCTGCCCTTCCACCGCTTCCGCACCCCCGAGGGCCACGGCGTCGACTCGCTGCTCGGCCCGGAGATGAAGTCCACCGGCGAGGTGATGGGCGTCGACGTCGACTTCGGCAAGGCGTTCGCCAAGTCGCAGAGCGGCGCGTACGGCTCGCTGCCGACGTCCGGGCGGGTGTTCGTCTCGGTCGCCAACCGCGACAAGCGCTCGCTGGTGTTCCCGGTGAAGCGGCTGGCGGACCTCGGCTTCGAGATCCTCGCCACCTCCGGCACCGCGGAAGTGCTGCGGCGCAACGGGATCCCGTGCACGGTGGTGCGCAAGCACTACGAAGGCTCGACCGAGGCCGAGCCCAACATCGTGGACGTGATCCTCGACGGCGATGTCGACATGGTGATCAACACCCCCTACGGGAACAGCGGTCCGCGCGTCGACGGCTACGAAATCCGCACCGCGGCGGTGTCCCGTGACATCCCGTGCGTGACCACCGTCCAGGGCGCCGCGGCGGCCGTGCACGGCATCGAGGCGCTGATCCGCGGGGACATCGGCGTCCGGTCGCTGCAGGAGCTGCAGGCGGCGCTGAAGGCGAAGTCGTGAGCGGGGGAGAGCGGTTCGGGGCGCGGCTGGCCAAGGCCGTCGCGGCCCGCGGCCCGCTGTGCGCCGGGATCGACCCCCACCCGGGCCTGATCGAGGCGTGGGGGCTCCCGGTGGACGTCTCGGGCCTGGAACGGTTCGCGCTGTCCGCCACGGAGGTCCTGGCGGCGCACACGGCGATCGTGAAGCCCCAGTCGGCGTTCTTCGAAAGTTTCGGCGCCGCCGGTGTCCGGGTGCTGGAACGGGTCGTCGAAACCGCCCGGGACGCCGGTGCGCTGGTGCTGCTGGACGTCAAGCGCGGCGACATCGGCTCCACGATGGCGGCCTACACCGCCGCGTACGTCGCCGACGGCGCGGCGATCGCGGCCGACGCCATCACCGTGTCGCCCTACCTCGGCTTCGGCTCGCTGGACGCCTGCGCCGCGACGGCCGCCTCGGCGGGCCGCGGCATCTTCGTGCTTGCCCGGACTTCGAACCCGGAAGCGGGCGGCGTGCAGAACGCGAAGCTGCCCGACGGGCGCACGGTCGCGCAGGCGATCGTCGACTCCGCGACGGCGCTCAACGCAGGCGCGGAACCGTTCGGCGATGTGGGTGTCGTCGTCGGGGCCACCGTTCCGCCCGGAGAGCTCGACCTCTCGCGGCTGAACGGTCCGGTGCTGGCACCCGGTTTCGGCGCCCAGGGAGCCACTGTGGCCGATTTGCGAGCGGTTTTCGGGTCGTCCCTCCCCGGCGTCCTGCCCGCATCGTCCCGGGACATCCTGAAGCACGGTCCGGAGCAACGGGCTTTGCGCCAAGCGGTCGAACGGGTCGCCGAACTGCTGGCCGACCCGCAGGAAAACGGCCAATAGCAGGGGTCGGAACTGGTCCCCACCAGGCACCCCCGCATTGTGGCCGGTGCTCACGGGTGGGTACCGTCGCGTCACCCACCCAGTTTTGAGAACTACCGGAGGAAAACGTGGCACTTCCCCAGCTGACAGAGGAACAGCGCGCTGCGGCGCTGGAGAAGGCCGCCGCCGCCCGCCGCATCCGTGCTGAGCTGAAGGAGCGGCTGAAGCGGGGCGGTACCACTCTGGTCGACGTGCTGAAGCAGGCCGAGGAGAACGAAGTCCTCGGCAAGATGAAGGTTTCGGCTCTGCTCGAGGCCCTCCCGGGCGTCGGCAAGGTCCGCGCGCAGCAGACCATGGAACGACTGGAGATCGCCCCCAGCCGTCGCCTTCGCGGCCTCGGCGACCGGCAGCGCAAGGCGCTGCTGGCCGAGTTCAGCGGCGAGTGAACGGCGCCGGTCAGGACTACCCGGTGAGCCGGGGCGCCGACCGCGGCAGTGAGCCGGTGACGGGGGACGACTCCCGGCACCGGCTCACCGTCGTCTCGGGGCCTTCGGGGGTCGGGAAGTCGAGCGTGGTGGGCGAGCTGCGGAAGCTGGAGCCCGAGATCTACTTCAGCGTCTCGGTCACCACGCGCCAGGCGCGCCCCGGTGAGATCGACGGGGCGCACTACCACTTCGTCGACCGCGCGGAGTTCGACGCGATGGTCGCCGACGGCAGGCTGCTGGAGTGGGCCGAGTTCGCGGGCAACCGCTACGGCACCCCGCGCGAGCCGGTCGAGAAGGCCCTCGCCGAGGGCCGCCCGGCCGTCCTGGAGATCGAACTGCAGGGCGCCCGCCAGGTCCGCGCGGCCATGCCGGAGGCCCGGCTGGTGATGCTGATGCCGCCGTCGTGGGACGAACTGGTCGGCAGGCTGACCGGCCGCGGCACCGAGAACGAGGCCGCCGTGCAGGCCCGGCTGGCCGAGGCGGAGCGCGAGCTGGCGGCGGCGGGGGAGTTCGACCACCGCCTCGTCAACGCCGACGTGCGAGAGGCCGCTGAGCACTTGCTAAACTTGATTACTGATCAGTCTGCCGAAGATTCGGAGCCTCACGAGTGACCACCCAGGCCATCCTGACCGAAGAGCTCGAGGGCATCACCAACCCGCCCATCGACGACCTGCTCGAGAAGGTCAGCTCGAAGTACGCGCTGGTGATCTACTCGGCCAAGCGCGCCCGCCAGATCAACGACTACTACGCCCAGCTGGGCGAGGGTCTGCTGGAGTACGTCGGCCCGCTGGTCGAGCCGGGCCCGCGCGAGAAGCCGCTCTCGATCGCGCTGCGCGAGATCCACGGCGGCCTGCTCGAGCACACCGAGGGTGAGTAAACCCCGCGTCGTCCTGGGCGTGGGCGGCGGCATCGCCGCCTACAAGGCGTGTGAGGTGCTGCGCGGGCTGACCGAGTCCGGTCACGACGTCCGCGTGGTCCCCACCGAAGCCGCGCTGAACTTCGTCGGCGCGGCCACCTTCGAAGCCCTCTCCGGGCACCCGGTGCACACGGGCGTGTTCACCGAGGTGCCCGAGGTCCAGCACGTCCGCGTCGGCAAGGAAGCCGACCTCGTCCTGGTCGTCCCGGCCACGGCGAACCTGCTCGCCAAGGCCGCCCACGGCCTCGCGGACGACCTGCTGACGAACACCCTGCTCACCGCCCGGTGCCCGGTCGCGTTCTTCCCGGCGATGCACACGGAGATGTGGGAGCACCCGGCGACCCGCGACAACGTAGCCCTGCTGCGCTCGCGCGGCATGGTCGTCACCGAGCCGGACTCCGGCCGGCTGACCGGTGCCGACACCGGCAAGGGCCGCCTGGCGAACCCGGCCGAGATCGTCGACCTGGCGAAGCTGCTGCTGGCCCGCCCCGACGCCCTCCCGCGCGACCTCGAAGGCGTCCGGGTGGTCATCTCGGCGGGCGGCACCCGCGAGCCGCTCGACCCGGTCCGCTACCTGGGCAACCGCTCCTCCGGCAAGCAGGGCTACGCGCTCGCCCGCGTCGCCGCCCAGCGCGGCGCCGACGTCACCCTGGTCGCCGCGCACACGGTCGCGCTGCCGGATCCGGCCGGTGCGGTGGTCGAGCACGTCTCGACGGCCGAGGAGCTGCGGCAGGCGGTGCACGCGGCGTCCCGGTCCGCGGACGTCGTCGTGATGGCCGCCGCCGTCGCCGACTTCCGGCCGGCGAACCGGGCCGAGCACAAGATCAAGAAGTCCGACGACCAGCCGGACCCGGTCATCACGCTCGACCGGAATGCCGACATTCTCGCCGAATTGGTGCAGAACCGGCGGCCCGGGCAGGTCGTCGTGGGATTCGCCGCGGAAACCGGCGACGAACACGGCAGCGTCCTCGACCACGCCCGCGCGAAACTGAAGCGGAAAGGCGCGGATCTGCTGGTCGTCAACGCCGTGGGGGACGGCAAGGCGTTCGGCACCGAGGACAATTCGGGCTGGCTCCTAGGGGCCGATGCCACGGAAAAACCCCTACCTCTCGCGCCGAAGGCTGAACTGGCGTCCACTGTGTGGGACGCTGTTGTGAGCTTCATGAAGCGTTGACCGTCCCCCGAGCGATAGTCAGTACGCTTGCACAGGTAAGGGGTGCCTAAGTTTCCGGGCATCCGACGACTAGGTGAGGAAGTGACGGCCACCGTGACCGCGTCTAGCAGCAGATTGTTCACCTCGGAGTCGGTGACCGAAGGGCACCCCGACAAGATTTGCGACGCCATCAGCGATTCGATCCTCGACGGCCTGCTGTCGAAGGACCCGCGCAGCCGCGTCGCGGTCGAGACCCTGATCACCACCGGCCAGGTGCACGTGGCCGGTGAGGTCACCACCGAGGCCTACGCCGACATCCCGACGATCGTCCGCGACGTCATCCTCAAGATCGGCTACGACTCCTCCGCCAAGGGTTTCGACGGCAACTCCTGCGGCGTCAACGTCGCGATCGGCTCGCAGTCGCCCGACATCGCGCAGGGCGTCGACACCGCGTACGAGTCGCGGGTCGAGTCGGACGAGGACGAGATCAACCGCCAGGGTGCCGGCGACCAGGGCCTGATGTTCGGCTACGCCTGCTCGGACACCCCCGAGCTGATGCCGCTGCCGATCGCGCTGGCCCACCGGCTGTCGAAGCGGCTGACCGCGGTCCGCAAGGACGGCGTGCTGCCGTACCTGCGCCCGGACGGCAAGACCCAGGTGACCATCGAGTACGCCGGCGACCAGCCGGTCCGCCTCGACACGGTCGTGGTGTCCTCGCAGCACGCCGACGGCATCGACCTGGACCGGATGCTCAGCGTCGACGTCAAGGAACACGTCGTCGGCCCGGAGATCGAGGCTCTGGGCATCGACACGTCGAGCGCGCGCCTGCTGGTCAACCCGACCGGCCGGTTCGTCATCGGCGGCCCGATGGGCGACGCGGGCCTGACCGGCCGCAAGATCATCGTCGACACCTACGGCGGCATGGCCCGCCACGGTGGTGGCGCGTTCTCGGGCAAGGACCCGTCCAAGGTCGACCGCTCCGCCGCGTACGCGATGCGCTGGGTGGCGAAGAACGTCGTCGCCGCGGGCCTGGCCCAGCGGACCGAGGTCCAGGTGGCGTACGCGATCGGCAAGGCGGCCCCGGTCGGCCTGTTCGTCGAGACGTTCGGCACCGAGACGGTCGACCCGTCGAAGATCCAGCAGGCCATCACCGAGGTCTTCGACCTCCGGCCGGCGGCGATCATCCGCGACCTCGACCTGCTCCGCCCGATCTACGCCCCGACGGCGGCGTACGGCCACTTCGGCCGCCCCGAGCTGGGGCTCCCGTGGGAGAGCACGGCCCGCGCCGAGGCCCTCAAGGCCGCGGCCGGCGCCTGACGCACGATCCGGTGAAGGCCACCTCGAAACTCTTCGAGGTGGCCTTCACCGTGAGCGGCTGGTCGCCTCGCCGGGGCAGCACACCCCCTAGATCAGGTCCAGGGGGTCCACCTGGACGCGGATCGGTTCCGTGGCCTTCTTCGCGTCCCGGCGGGCCGCCGCCGCGTGGATCGAGGCCGCCAGCGCCTTGCCTTCGGCGCGCGACACCCGGACCAGTGCTCGCTCGCGGTCCGCGTTGCCCTCTTCGTCGACCTCGCCGATCGGGACCGGGCCCAGGACCTCGCCGGACTCGGGCAACGGCAGGTCCGCGAGCAGCGCCGCCACCGCGTCCGGGCTGCCCTCCACGCTCGCCATCCGCATGGCCGGGGGGAAGCCCAGCTCGCGGCGTTCCGCCAGCTCCTGGCCCGCGTGCCAGGCCGGGTCCCAGCGGACCAATGCCTGGACCACCGGCAGTCCCGCCTCGGCGCCCACGATCACGCGGCCGCCCGCCGAGGCGGGCCGCACCAAAGCCGCTGCTGCCATCCAGCGGCGCAAGGCCTCCTCCGCCGCGCGGAGGTCCTGGCGGCCCAGGAGGGCCCAGCCGTCCAGCAGCAGCGCCGCGCCGTAGCCGCCCTCCGCCACCGGTTCCGCTCCGGGCGTGCACACCACCAGGGCCGGTTTGCCCGGGACCGATTCCAGCACCTCCGCCGCGCCGGACGTGCGGACCGGGATGCCCGGGAACGCCCGGCCCAGCTCCTCCGCCGTCCGCTTGGCGCCGACGATCACCGCGCGCAGCCGGACCGAGCCGCACGCCGGGCAGCGGAACGCCGTTTCCGGGACGCCGCACCAGCGGCACGCGGGCGGTTTCGGCCGGCCGTCGAGGGAGCCGCCCGGCAGGGCCAGCGGGCCCGCGCAGCGGCGGCAGTGGGCCGGTGTCCGGCAGTGGCCGCAGGCCAGGCCGGGCACGTACCCGCGCCGCGGCACCTGGACCAGCGCCGGGAGGTCGGCCGCGAACGCCTGCCGGGCCGCCTCGAACGCCACCGCCGGCAGGCGCGCGACCCGGGCGGCCTCGTCGCGGGCGACGTCGAAGTCCTCGCCGACCGGCGTGACGCGCGGGGCCGCGGACCGCAGCGTCGCGCGGTCGGCCAGGACCGGCGCGGCCCAGCCGGACTCGACGAGCAGCTGCGCTTCGGCCGTCCGGGCGAACCCGCCGACCAGCAGCGACGCCTTCGCCGCGTGGGCGCGGTCCATCAGGACGTCCCGGACGTGCGGGTACGGCGCGTGCTGGTCGAGGTGCAGGTCGTCGCCGTCGTCCCAGACGGCGAACAGCCCGGGGTCGTGGACCGGCGCGAACATCGCCGCGCGCGTCCCGACGACCACGCGGACCGCGCCGCGCAGCACCGCCAGCCAGCGCCGGTACCGTTCCGCGGGCCCGAGCCCGGCGATCAGCGCCACCACGGCGTCCTCGCCCAGCAGCGCCGCGCACGCCTGGTGCACGCGGGTCAGGTCGCGGTGGTCCGGCACCACCAGCACGGCGCCCCGCCCGGCCGCCGCCACGGTCCCGGCCGCCTCGGCGAGCCGGCGCGGCCAGTCCTCGCCCGGGAGGGCCTGCCAGACGGCGTTCGCGGGCTTCCCCTCGGCGAGGGCCTCCAGGAACGCCGGACCGCGCTGGTAGCGCGCCCAGGCCGTCGTGTCGGGCGCGTCCGGGGCAGCCACGGGCGGCAGCGGCGGCTCGCCCTCGGCCTTGGCGTGCCGCGGCGGGATCGCGAGCCTCAAGACGTCGGACAGCGTGCCGCCGTAGCGGTCGGCGACCGCCCGGCAGACCGCGTGCAGCGACGGCGGCAGCACCGGCTCGGCCGACGTCACGCGGTCCAGGAACGCCAGCTTGCTGCCGTAGTCGCTGGTCTCGCCGCGTTCGACCAGGTAGCCGTCGACCAGCTGCCCGGCGAACCGGACGCGCACCCGGCACCCCGGCACGGCGGTCTCGTGCAGCTTCTCCGGCACCAGGTAGTCGAAGGTGCGGTCCAGGTGGGCCAGCGGGATGTCGACGACGACCCGCGCAACCGGCCGCTCGGGCGCGGGCGACTGTGCGCCCTTGGTGGTCCGCGCTTTCGCCGGTTTCCGGGCGCGCGAGGGCGCCGCCTTCGGCGAAGGCGGCTGCTCCGGGAGGTCCCAGAGGGCAGCGGGCTCGGAACTGCTCACGCCGTGATCTCTACCAGACTGCTCCGACAGCCCCGCCGCCACCGGTCGTGAGTGGTAAGGCGAGTTCTAACTCGCCTTACCACTCACGACAAGCCGGGGACGAGGAAGAGGTGCGTTTCTCGTTTCGGCCGGCCTCGCGCCGTCGGTGAGGTCGGTTCCGGGGGCTTCCCTCGTCCGCGTCATCAGAGAGGACCGTTACCGGCGAATGGGGCGCTCTTTTGTGTGGTGTGAGTTCCGGCCCTTTCTGCCGATCGAAAGTAAACCCGTCAGCGCGGGAGAACCGTGCCCGGCAGGGATTCCATTGCGGCGCGCGGGGAATCCGTGACCCGCACCGGGGCGACCGCAGTCCGGTCACCCCCGGCGGCCGCCGTCACCAGCGAAACCACCTCGGCCGCGATGGCCTGTCGCCGCGCTTCGAAATCCGTGTCCGTCAAAGCGTCCGGGGCCGTCGGCTGGCCCAGCACCGGCGTGTGCAGGTGGCCGCCCGGCAGGGCCGTCAATCCCAGGCCGAGACGCAGCCGGTTGCTTCTATACATAGATTCATTCGAAAGATAGTTCCCGCCGCCGCCCGAAGCCGCGATCTCCCCGGGGGCCGGGGCGTCCGATCGGCACTCCGGTGTTCCCTCGCCCGGGTGTGCAGCGTCCGGCCACACGCAGAACGCCTGGTTGAAGTTGACCGGATACGCGCCCGTCACCCCGAGCATCCGCGCATACGGCAACGTCGTCTCGATGAACTGGACGTCCGGCTGCGGCCAGCCCGCCGCCGGGGGGACGCCGCCCGTCACCGAGGCGTTGTTGTTGTCCGGGAAGCCGCCGCGCCAGGCTCCCGCCCAGCGCTCGATGTCGAACCGGCCCGGGCGGCCCTGGCTGATCGTCATGATCACGTCCGGCCGTCGGGCTCGGTCGCGCAACGCCGTGCCGTACGCCGCCTCGACGATGCCCTCGTCGAAGTAGCCCCACACCACCGGGAAGTTCACCGCCTGCACCACCGCCGGGCCCGATGGCGTGTTCAGGATCCGGCCGTCCAGCTGCAGCGCGGATGCCCCGGCCGGGTTGGAAATCCGGACGCCGGTGCCGTCGAGCTGGAACGGGTCGAAGCCGCTCACCATGACCCGCCGCGCCGGCCCGAGCGGGAACCGGGCGTCGTCGAGGCCGCGTGCACCCCGGTCGAACGCCGTGAGCAGGGCGCCGCGGTCCGGCAGCGCGAACGTCGGCCGCCACTGCCGGATCGCGCTGCTCAGCTGCAGCCGCGCCCAGTACAGCGGCCGGTCGTCGAACCGGTCGAGCGTGCCCAGGTCCGGGCGGCGGCCCTGGGCACGCTCGACGGCCGTCCGCCACAGCCGGTCGCCGGCCTGTGTGACGACGCGTTCGGCGCGCCGCGGGGTGCGGGCCGCGCACAGGGCGTGTTTCACCCCGGCGACGAGCGGGTCCAGCCCGGCCAGCCGGACGAGCTCCGGGCCCACGGCGGGGCCGCCGGCCGGCAGGGAAGCGGTCAGGCGCTGCTCCTCGACGGTCAGCGCGGCGGCCGGGTCGAAGCAGCCGGGCGCGGCCACGGCCACCCCGGGGAACGAGAACAGCGGGACGGCGGCGAGCAGGGGGAGCAGGGCGGACAGGCGCACGGGTTTCCCTCCACGTCGTGGGCGACGCGGTCGAGTCTTCCGCCGGCCGCGGCACCCGCGGAACCCGCATAAGTCGGGGATCGGCGGAGGGCCGCCGTCGCCGGGCGGTGCGGGGGCGCGCCACGCGCGCCCCCGCGTGGCTCAACCCGTCGCCAGCACCTTCAGGCGCGTGATGTCCGCGCTGAACGTGTCCTGGTCGATCGGCGAGGAACTGTACTGCCAGAACGTGTAGAAGCCCCAGTTGTACGGCAGCGTGCCCGCCGTCGACGCATAGCGCGCCACCCACAGCGGGTTCGTCGAGCTGAAGTCGCCCGTGTTGCCGGTGCACTGGCTCCACCAGCTCGTCGCCGTGTAGATCACCGGCCAGCGGGTCGTCTTCGCGTGGTACTCGTCGCTGAACGCCTTGATCCAGGCCACCATCTGCGCCGGCGTCTTGCCGTAGCAGGCGTTGTTCGGGCCCCATTCGATGTCCAGCGTGCCCGGCAGCGTCTTGCCGTCCTTCGACCAGCCGCCGCCGTGGGCGACGAAGTAGTCCGCCTGGGCCGCGCCGCCCGAGGTGTCCGGGCGGCCGTAGTGGTAGGCGCCGCGGATCATGCCGACGTTGTACGAGCCCGTGTACTGCTGGCTGAAGTACGGGTTCTGGTAGCCGGTGCCCTCGGTTGCCTTGACGTAGGCGAACTTCTTGCCCGCGCCCCAGTACGACGACCAGTTGACGTTGCCCTGGTAGGAGCTCACGTCGATGCCGGGGACGCTCGAGTCCACCGCCGCCGGCGCGAGGCCGGCCGGGGCCACGCCGTCGTGGGCGCGGATCGAGGCACCCATCTCGTGGTTGTCCGGCGCCGGGGCGGCGCCGGCGCTGCCGCCGGTCACGACCAGCAGCGCGGCCGAGACCGTGAGCGCGGCGCCGAACAGGCGGCGCCAGGTCCGTCTTGGTGCAGTCATCTTCGGTGTTCCTTCCGGTTGCCCTCGCAGGTGCGCGGTGTGCAGGCCGCGCCGCACGATTCTGTTACAGCTAGAGCCGGAACGTCACTGCTCCATGTGATTTAATTTCTCGAACCCCTAAAGCGTGTGAAAAGTTGACAATACGGGCGAATCGCGTCCGTTGCCGTCTTGAAGCAACCGGACGCGAGGGGCAGACTCGCCCGCATGTCCGCGCACAGATGCCGCCGCATCCTCGTCATCGCCGCTGCCGCCGCGCTCGCGACCACCGTCGCGAGCGGACCCGCCTCCGCGGCCACACCCACGCCCAAGTCGCCGGTCGCCGTCGGCTTCGGGGGTGCCGTCGCCAGCATCGACGCCGACGCCACCGCGATCGGCACCCAGGTGCTGCGCGACGGCGGGAACGCCGTCGACGCCGCGGTTGCGGTCGCGGCCGCGCTCGGCGTCACCGACCCGTTCTCCGCCGGGATCGGCGGCGGCGGGTTCTTCGTCTACTACGACGCCAAAACCCACCGCGTGCACACCCTGGACGGCCGCGAGACCGCGCCGAAGACCGCCGACGAGAACCTCTTCGTCGAAGACGGCAAGCCGCTGCCGTTCGCCGACGCGGTCACCAGCGGGCTGAGCGTCGGCGTGCCCGGCACCCCCGCGACCTGGGCCGAGGCCCTGCGCAAGTGGGGGACGCGGTCGCTGGCGAAGTCGCTGAGGCCGGCCGAGAACCTCGCGCGCACCGGCTTCGTCGTGGACCAGACGTTCCAGACCCAGATCGCGAACAACGCGGCGCGGTTCGCCGCGTTCCCGTCGACGCGGTCGCTGTACCTGCCGGGTGGTGCGCCGCCGGCACCCGGGACCGTCTTCCGGAACCCCGACCTGGCCGCGACCTACGCGCAGCTCGAGCGCAACGGCGTCGACGCGCTGTACCGCGGCCCGATCGGCGCGGACATCGCCAAGACCGTGCAGCAGCCGCCGGTCGACCCAGCCTCGACGCTGAACGTCCGCCCCGGCAAGCTCACCGCGGCCGACATCGCCGCCTACCGGGCCATCGAGCGCGACCCGACCCACGCGCGCTACGAGGGCCTCGACGTCTACGGCATGCCGGCGCCGTCGTCGGGTGGGCTGACGGTCGGCGAGGCGCTGAACATCCTCGAGAACTTCGACCTGAAGCACGCGAGCAAGGCCGACTACCTGCAGTACTTCCTGGAGTCGACCCGGTTCGCCTTCGCCGACCGCAACCGCTGGATCGGCGACCCGGCGTTCGTCGACGTCCCGGCGCGCGAGCTGCTCGCCCAGCGGTTCGCCGACACCCGCGCGTGCCTGATCTCGAAGGACAAGGCGGCGACCAGCCCGGTGGCCCCGGCCGACCCCCGCCACCCGGCCCCGTGCGCCGCGGGCGCGACGGCCGCGCCGACGCCGTACGAGGGCGAGAACACGACGCACCTGACGGTGGCGGACAAGTGGGGCAACGTCGTGGCGTACACGCTGACGATCGAGCAGGAGGGTGGCAGTGGCATCGTCGTGCCGGGCCGCGGGTTCCTGCTCAACAACGAGCTGACCGACTTCTCGTTCACGCCGGTGACGCCGGGCGTGCCCGACCCGAACCTCCCGGGCCCCGGCAAGCGCCCCCGTTCGTCGATGGCCCCGACGATCGTCCTGGACCACGGCCGCCCGTTCTTCGCGACGGGCTCCCCGGGCGGGGCGTCGATCATCACGACGGTGCTGCAGGTGATCCTGGGCCGCCTGGACCGCGGCCTGTCCTTGGAGAACGCGATCGCGGCCCCGAGGGCGTCCCAGCGCAACGCGGCGGCGGCCCAGGTGGAGCAGGCGTTCCTGGACCAGCCGGAGACGGCGGACCTGAAGGCGAGGGGCCAGGGCTTTTCGACGGCCCCGGCGGAGATCGGCGCGGCGACCGGAGTGGAGCGGCTGCGCGACGGCCGCTGGCTGGCGGCGGCGGAACCGGTGCGGCGGGGGACCGGCGCGGCTCAGGTGGTGTGGCCGGCGAACTGGTAGCGGCCCGGAAGCGAGCCCCCGCCCTCCCTGGGGGGCGTGCCCTTGTCCAGCCTATCGGCACCTCCCGACGAGAACCCCGGAAAAGCCGCAGCTCGGGCCCGGTTGTCCACATCACGGTTACCCTGTGGACACCCAGGCCCGAGCTGGGCGCGCCCTGGCGGAGGGGGCCTTCTAGACTCGGGTCCGATGTTCCAGCCACCTGACACCCTGCTCCCGCCGGGGGTGGGCCGATGAAGCTCGTCTTCGCCGGCACCCCCGATCCCGCGGTCCCCACCCTGCGCGCCCTGCTCGATTCCGGGCGGCACGAGGTCGTTGCCGTCGTCACGCGGCCCGATGCGCAGGCCGGGCGCGGCCGGCGGGTCGTCCGGTCGCCCGTCGGTGCCCTCGCCGACGCACACGGCATCGAGGTGCTCACCCCCGCGCGCGCCGGGGACCCCGCCTTTCTCGCGCGGCTCACCGAGCTCGCGCCGGACGCCTGCCCGGTCGTCGCCTACGGGGCGCTGCTGCCGCAGGCCGCCCTCGACATCCCGCGGCTGGGCTGGGTGAACCTGCACTTTTCGCTGCTGCCCGCGTGGCGCGGCGCCGCGCCCGTGCAGGCCGCGATCCGCGCCGGGGACGAGATCACCGGTGCCTCGACCTTCCGGATCGTCAAGGAACTCGACGCGGGCCCCGTCTACGGCGTCGTCACCGAGGCCATCGGCGCCACCGACACCGCCGGCGCCCTGCTCGGGCGGCTCGCGGAGTCCGGGGCCAAACTGTTGCTGTCCACCATGGACGGTCTCGCCGACGGCAGCCTGGTCGCGCGCGAGCAGCCCGCCGAAGGGGTCAGCTACGCGCCCAAGGTGACGGTCGAGGACGCGCGCGTGTCCTTCGCCGACCCGGCCACGGCCGTCGACCGGCAGATCCGGTCGGTCAGCCCGGACCCGGGCGCGTGGGCGGAGTTCCGCGGGGAACGCTTCAAGCTCGGCCCGGTCACGGTGGTCGACGAACCCGGCCCGCCGCCGGGCGAGATCGTGGTCGAACGCAAACGGGTGCTGGTCGGGACGGCGACGAAGCCGCTGCGGCTCGGCGAAGTCCAGGCACCCGGCAAGAAACGGATGGCGGCCACCGACTGGGCGCGCGGAACGAGGATCGACCAGGGAGAGCGCCTCCGGTGAACGACCACAGAGAACGACGCCCGTCACGGCCGCAGCGGGGCCGCCCGGCACCGCGCAAGGAGGGCCCGCGCCGCCCGCCGGAGGTCGACCCGGCCCGGCAGGCCGCGTTCGACGTCCTCGCGGCCGTCCGGACGAAGGACGCCTACGCCAACCTCGTCCTGCCCGACCTGCTGCGCGAGCGGCGGATCAACGGCCGGGACGCCGCACTGGCCACCGAACTGGCCTACGGCACATCGCGGGCACAGGGCCTGCTCGACGCGATCATCGAGTCCTGCGCCGAACGTCCACTGTCCAAAACGGACCCGGCGGTGCTCGACGCGCTGCGCCTCGGCGTCTACCAGCTGCTGCGCACGCGCATCCCCGAGCATGCCGCCGTGACGTCCACTGTGGACCTCGTGCGCGCCGAAGCCGGTTCGTGGGCCACGGGTTTCGCGAACGCCATCCTGCGCAAGGTGTCCGAAAAGGACGAAGCGGCGTGGCTCGACGAGCTCGCGCCGGACGAGTCGGCCGACCCGATCGGGGCCTACGCGCTGCGCACCGCGCACCCGCGCTGGATCGCCCGGTCGTTCGCCGAAGCGCTCGGTGACAAGGGCGCCGGGCTGAAGGCCGCGCTGGAAGCCGACGACGCGCGGCCCGAGGTGCACCTGGTCGCCCGCCCCGGCGAGATCAGCGCCGACGAACTCGCCGCGATCACCGGCGGCGACCCGGCGCCGTACTCGCCCTACGGCGTGCGGCTGCCCGCCGGCGCCGGCGACCCGGCCGACGCCGAGCCGGTCCGCGAGCGGCTCGCCGCGGTCCAGGACGAAGGCAGCCAGCTGTGCGCGATCGCCGCCACGAAGGTGCCGCTCGAAGGCTCCGACGAGCGCTGGCTCGACCTGTGCGCGGGCCCCGGCGGCAAGGCCGCGCTGCTCGGCGCGCTGGCGGCGTTGAGCGGGGCGACCGTCGACGCCGTCGAGAAGGCGCCGCACCGCGCGAAGCTCGTCGAGAAGGCCACGAGCGGCCTGCCGGTGAAGGTCCACGTGGGCGACGGGCGTGAAAGCGGCCTGGAGCCGGGCTACGACCGGGTCCTCGTGGACGCGCCGTGCAGCGGCCTCGGCGCGCTGCGGCGGCGGCCGGAGGCGCGCTGGCGGCGGCAGCCGTCCGACGTCGCGGACCTGACGAAGCTGCAGGGCGAGCTGATCACGGCGGCCTACGACCTGCTGCGGCCGGGCGGCGCGCTCACCTACGTCGTCTGCTCGCCGCACCTGGCCGAGACCGAAGGGGTCTTCGGCGAGACGGCCCGGCGGCTGAAGGCGGAGGTGCTGGACGCCCGCCCGTTCTTCCCGGACGTGCCCCAGCTCGGTGACGGCCCGTACGTGCAGCTGTGGCCCCACCGCCACGGCACCGACGCGATGTTCTGCGCCGTCCTGCGCAAGCCGTGAGGGACCTCGGGCTGGTCGCCGGCTCGTGCGGCGGGCTGGACGCCCGGTTCGCCGCCGAGCTGGTCCGCCCGGCCGCCGACCGCGGCTGGCGCCCGGCGATCACGCTGACGCCGACGGCGATGCGCTGGCTGGAGTCCACCGGCCGCCTCGACGAAGTCGCAGCGTGCACCGACCTGCCGGTCCGCAGCGTGTCCCGGCTGCCGGGCGAGCCGCGGCCGCACCCGGACCCGTCGGTGTTCCTGTTCGCGCCGGCGTCGGCGAATTCGGTCGCGAAGCTGGCGTTGGGGATCGCGGACAACCAGGCACTGACGGTGCTGGGCGACGTGCTGGGCGCGCCGGGGATCACGGTGGTGGTGGCGTACCAGATCCAGGACACCCGGGTGCACCACCCGGCGTGGCAGCGCCACCTCGACACCCTCGCGGGCGCCGGGGTGACACTGCACCGCCTGGATGTCCGGCGGCCGTGGACCGAAGTGCTGGACCTGCTGCCCTGAGCACCCGGCGGACGCGGCGAACGGACACCGGCCCGCGGGGGCGCCCCCCGTTTTCCACGTTACCGGTGACCACCGACAATTCCGGGGCGCCCAGTGGGCCACCAGCGGGTTCGGCCGCCCGCCAACGGCGTTTTCGAGCCGCCGGTGGCCCCGCCGTTGTAGGGCCACCGGCGGCCCCGACAATTCCGGGCCACCGGGCCACCCCCGAACCGGCCTACGAACACACCGCCGCATCGACCGCCGTGAGCAGGTGGTTGTTCGTCTCAGCCGGGGTCGGGTTCTCGTTCAGCACCACCGTTGCCCGGCGGCCGTCCGGGCCCACGCCCGCGAAGTTCGTGAACCCGATGATCCCGCCTTCGTGCCCCCACACCACGCCGCACGACACCGGGATGCTGCCCAGACCGAGGCCGTAGCGAGCGCCCGGGATTCCCAGGCCCGGCGCCGGTACCGTCCGGCGCATCTCCGCCAGCTCCGCCGGGCGCAGCAGCCGTCCGCCCAACAACGCGCCGTAGAACCGGTCGAGGTCCGCCGGGGTCGACACGAGGCCGCCCGCCGCTCCCGCGATCGTCGCGTCGAAGTCGCTGAAGTCCACCAGTTTCCCGGCGAACGGCAGGTAGCCCACCGCGTGCGGGGACGGCAGCTTCTCGTCGCCGCGGCCGGGGAGGTACGTGTCGTGCAGGCCCAGTGGGCGCGTGATCCGGTGGGCGATCTCCGCCGCCAGCGCGTGCCCCGTCACCTTCTCCACGATCATCCCCGCCACGATGTAGTTCGTGTTGGAGTACGACCAGTTCGTGCCGGGCGGGAACAGCGCCGGGTGCTTCAGCGCCATCGCCACCAGCTCGGCCGGCTCGGCGCCGCGGTGGCGCAGCGCCTCCGGGTCGCTCCGGTCGAGGTCGTCCGTGTAGTTGTAGAGCCCGCTCGTGTGCTGCAGCAGCTGGCGGACGGTGATCCGCTCGTCGGGCAGCAGCCCCGGCAGGTACCGCGCCACCGGTGCGTCCAGCCGCACCCGGCCCTCCGCGACCAGCTGCAGCACGACCGTTGCCACGAACGTCTTGGTGACGCTGCCCGCGCGGAACGAACCGTTGCGCGGGAACGGCTTCCCGGTGGCGACGTCGCCGACGCCGCTGCGGGTGACCTGGGTCCGGTGGCCGTCCTGGACGACCGCCGCCGCGCCCGGTACGCCGTCCTGGGCGGTCAGCGTGTCCAGGCTCGCCTGGACCGGGTTCGCCGCCGCCAGTGCCGGTGCCGCCGTGGTGGCGGCCAGCAGCGCCACGAGCGTGCCGGCCGTGACGACCCGCAATGACTTCCGCATGAGAAAACCCCCTGGTGTCTCGGTGTTCCCCACGCTAGGGATCCGGGACGCCAGGGGGCATGGGGCAGGCCACCCGGGAAACCCGGGGGCCCACCCCACCACTCAGCGCAGCTTCAGGGCGCGCTTCAGCGTGCCGAACAGGTCGGTCTGGTTGGTCAGGCCGACGATGTTGGCCGCCTGCGGACCCAGGCCGGCGATGCGCACCTGGGTGCCGGTGTGCGACTGCGAGCCGCCCGCTTCCGCGGTGCCGTAGGCCAGCGTCATGTTCGCGCCCTCGTTGGTGATCAGGGTCGCGGTCAGGCCCGGGGTGGCGGTGGGCTCGACGATCTGGCTGCTGTGGCCGTGGTCGGCGGTCACCAGCACCAGCGTGTCGGGGTGGCTGCGGGCGAACGCCGTGCCCGCCGCGATCGCCGCGTCGAAGTCGATCGTCTCGCCGATCTGGCCGCACGGGTCGGCCGCGTGGTCCTGCTTGTCGATGCTCGCGCCCTCGACCTGCAGGAAGAAACCCTTGTCACGGTGGCGGTCGTCGAGCAGCTCCAGCGCCTTGCGGGTCTGGTCGGCCAGCTTCGGCTGGGTCGCGGGGACCTTCGCGTTCGGGGTGCAGCGGGCCGGCGCGGTGCCGCCGTGCACGGCCGCCGGGCCGGTCCAGTTGACCGGCATGTTGCCGTCGGCGAACAGGCCGAGCACCGGCTTGCCCTTCGGCGCCTTCGCCAGGTCGGCCGCGGTGTTGACCACGTTGTAGCCGGCCGCCTTGGCCTGGTCCAGGACGGTCTTGCCCTTGAACTTGCCGGCCGTCACGGTCTGGTTGAAGTACTTCGCGCCGCCGCCCAGCAGGACGTCGGGGTGGGTCTGGACCAGCTGCTCGGCGATCGAGCCGTTGCCGCCGTTCTCCTTGGCGTTCTTCGCGCACTTGGCGGTCGTCTCGACCGGGCCCTTGCAGTCGCGGTTGATCACGTGCGAGCCGAGCACGGCCGGGGTCGCGTCCTGGACCTCGGCGGTGGTGACGTCGCCGGTGCGCAGGCCGTTGCGCTTGGCGATCTCCAGGATCGTCGGGACGTCGTTGCCGTAGGCGTCGACGGAGATGGCGCCGTTGTAGGTCTTGACGCCGGTGGCCCAGCCGGTGCCGGACGCGGCCGAGTCGGTCACGTAGTTCGGCTTGGCCGGGTTGTTCTGCTCCACGGCGTAGGTGGTGTAGTCGCCGGTCAGCGGCAGCTCGTCCATGGCGAGCCGGCCGGCGGCGCCGCGCTCGTAGTTGCGGGCGGAGGTGATCTCCGACTGGCCCATGCCGTCACCGAGGAACAGGATGACGTTGCGGGCGTGGCCGCCCTGGATCGCGGCGCGGACGTCGGCGGTGCGGTCGCCGGTGCCGGCGAACGAGCGCGCGTCGGCGTTGTCGGAGCCGTTGGTGGCGAGGGCGACCGGGGCGGCGGCGACCAGCGCGGCGCCGAGCGCGCCCGCGACCAGCCACCGGCGGCGGCCGGCGAACAGCGAAGCCATGTTTCTCCTCATTCGCGAACTTCGGGGACTTCGGGGGTTACGGCCCGGATTTCGGACACGGGCTATTAGTCCTGCCGCATGTGTGCCGTGGAGGGACTGAAGGTGACGGGAGGGTGGCCGTCGGCCGAACTCATGGCTTCACGCGGGTGACGCGGAGCACGTCGGTTATTGACCGGCGAGGTGCCCCGGCCGGACGACGCCCGATTCGTACGCTATGACCACCGCTTGGCTGCGGTTGGCCGCCCCGAGCTTGCCGAAGATGTTGCCCACGTGGGTCTTCACGGTCTCGAGGCTGATCACCAGCGCGGCCGCGATGTCCTGGTTGGACAGTCCGGTGGCGATGAGCCGGAGCACCTCGGCTTCGCGGCGGGTGAGGGTTTTCGCCGCCCGCGCGTGCTTCCCGCCCGCGGCGCGGCCGCTCACCAGCCGCCGGATCGCTTCCGGGAACAGCAGCGACTCGCCCGTGGCGACCGTCCGCACGGCGTGCGCGATCTCCTCCTTGCGCGCCCGCTTCAACAGGAATCCGCTGGCCCCGGCCAGCAGCGCTTCGTGCACGTAGTCGTCGTTGTCGAAGGTCGTGACGACCAGGATCTTCGGCGGGTCGGCGAGCGCCGCGAGCACCCGGCGGGTGGCTTCGATGCCGTCGACGCCGGGCATCCGGACGTCCATCAGCACGACGTCCGGCCGCGTCCGCCGCACCGCGTCCAGGACCTCGCCGCCGTCGGCCGCCTCGCCGACCACCGGCAGGCCCTGCTGCTCCAGCAACGCCCGCAGCCCGGTGCGGACCAGCGGCTCGTCGTCGGCGAGCAGCACCGACGGCGTCACGCGCCCGCCCGCAGCGGGATGGACGCCCGCAGCCGCCACTGCTGCCCGTCCGGGCCGGCGTCGAGCTCGCCGCGCAGGGCTTCGACGCGCTCGGCGAGCCCGGCCAGCCCGCGCCGCCCGGTCCGCGGCCCGTCGCCGGGCAGCGCGTTGACCACCGCGATGCCGAGGCGGTCGGGCCCGGCCTCGACCCGGACGTCGACCGTGCCCGGGCCGGCGTGGCGCAGCGCGTTGGTCAGGCCTTCCTGGACGATCCGGTAGCCCTCCCGCGACACCGCGGCGGGCAGCGCCCCGACCGGCCCGGTGACGGCCAGGCGGACGTCGAGCCCGGCTTCGCGGGCGCGCACGGCGAGGACGTCCACCTCGGCCAGCGTCCGCGTCGGCTCCTTCGCGGCCGGCTCCTCGCGAAGCAGGCCGAGGACGTGGTCGAGGTCCTCGAGGGCGCTTCGAGACGCTTCTTCGATCGTGCCGAGCGCCCGCCGCACCTGCGCCGGGTCGGCCTCGACCAGCTCGGCCGCGGCCGCCGCCTGGATGGTCGACGTCGTCAGCGTGTGCCCGATCGAGTCGTGCAGCTCCCGGGCCAGCCGGTTGCGCTGGGCGAGCACGGCCGACCGCCGTTCGGCCAGCGCCGCGCGCTCGGCCGCGGACGGGCCCAGCAGCGCGGTCGCGCCCGCCTGGAAGGCACGGGTGGCGGCCGCGGTGACCAGCAGGACGAGCCCGAGCATGACCAGGGCGACCGGCAGCATCCACGGCCCGGCGACCGCCTTCGCGCCGAAGAACGTGAACTCGGCCTGGTCACCGCTCAGCCACATCGCGGGGGAGAGGACGCCGAGCGCCAGGAAGGCATCGACGACGAGCAGGAGGCCGCCGAGTCCGCTGTGCAGGACGAGCCAGGCCCCGGACCGCAGCCGGTCCGGCCAGGCGGGCCGCGCCCGGCCCGGGGCCGGCAGGTCGGTGCCGAGCAGGCCGTTCGCCACGGCGACGCCGAACCGCCGCACCGGGCCGGTCAGCCCCAGCAGGCCCAGGAGCACCGCGAGGGCCACCACGGTCAGCAGCGCCCGGGACCGGCCCTCGCCGGTGAGCAGCGCCCACGGCACGGCGAACGGCGCCACCGGGACGGCCAGGACCGCGCCGAGCACGGCGTAGGGGACGCTGCGGTAGCCACCGGGGCGCAGCAGGGATCTCGCAAAACCGGACATGCGGTCGAGGCTAGGGCGCGGCGGGGGCCCGTGACCTCCCTCTCGGGAGCCAGATACTGGTCACAACCGGTTAGCGAGCGTTAGCAGCGGCCTCCTACACTCGGGACGTGGCAGACCGACCTTTGATCGCACCCAGCATCCTCGCGGCGGACTTCGCCCGGCTCGGCGAGGAGATCGCCGCCGTCGCCGGTGAAGGGGAGGCCCGCGCCGACTGGGTCCACGTCGACGTCATGGACGCGCACTTCGTGCCGAACCTGACCCTCGGCCTGCCCGTGGCCAAGGCCCTGATCGACAGCACCGACCTGCCGATCGACTGCCACCTGATGATCGAGGACCCGGAACGCTGGGCGATCGGGTACGCCGAGGCCGGCGCCTACAACGTCACCGTGCACGCCGAGGCCGCGAAGGACCCGGTGGCGCTGGCGAAGAACCTGCGCGGCGCGGGCGCCAAGGCCGGCCTGTCGATCAAGCCGGGCACCCCGCTCGAGCCGTGGCTCGACGTCCTCAAGCACTACGACACGCTGCTGGTCATGTCGGTCGAGCCGGGCTTCGGCGGGCAGTCGTTCATCGCCGACGTCCTGGCGAAGGTCCGCACCGCGCGGCGGCTGGTCGACACCGGGCACCTGACGCTGGTCGTCGAGATCGACGGCGGCATCAACGCCGACACCATCGAGCAGGCCGCCGAAGCGGGTGTCGACTGCTTCGTCGCCGGATCCGCCGTCTACGGGGCGGCCGACCCGGGCAAGGCGGTCGCCGCGCTGCGCGAGCAGGCGGCCCGCGGCCGCGCCGGCTGACGCTCGCGGCGGCACCGGAGAAGCCACCGGGCCGCGTCGGGTGTTGGATGGAAGCACCGGCTCACAGACCGGCTCACGAGGAGGCAGGGCACGTGTTCACCGGCATAGTCGAGGAGATCGGCGAAGTCACCGCCGTCGAGCAGCTGACCAACGCGGCCCGGCTGCGCGTCCGCGGCCCGCTGGTCACCAGCGACGCCGGGCACGGCGACTCGATCGCGGTCAGCGGGGTGTGCCTGACCGTCGTCGAGGTGGCCGGCGGCGAGTTCACCGTCGACGTCGTCGACGAGACGCTGCAGCGTTCGAGCCTGGCCAAGGTCGCCACCGGTGACCGGGTCAACCTGGAGCGCGCGACGCCGGCGGGCGGCCGGCTCGGCGGGCACATCATGCAGGGCCACGTCGACGGGACCGGCGCGTTCCTCGGCCGCGACGAAAACGGCGTCACGACGTTCGCGCTGCCCGCGCACCTGGCGCGGTACGTGGTCGAGAAGGGCTCGATCGCGGTCGACGGCGTCTCGCTGACGGTCGCGGCGATCGGCCCCGACCGGTTCTCGGTGGCCCTGATCCCGACCACCCTGGACGCGACGACCCTCGGCCGCCGCGAGCCCGGCGACCTGGTCAACCTCGAGGTCGACGTGGTCGCGAAGTACGTGGAAAAGCTGGCCGAGGCGCACATCCGCGACCAGGTGCAGAATCGGGACAGCGGCACGGAGGAGCGGTCATGAGTGAGACGAGCGCGGCAGAGCCCGAGGCGGGCTGGACCCCGTGCGGCACCGGCGCGGTGTTCGACGCCGACGCCATCGAACGGGCGATCGCGGACATCGCGGCGGGCCGCGCGGTCGTCGTGGTCGACGACGAGGACCGCGAGAACGAGGGCGACCTGATCTTCGCCGCCGAGAAGGCGACGCCCGAGCTGCTGGCCTTCATGGTCCGCTACACCTCGGGGTACGTCTGCGTGGCGCTGACCGAGTCCGAAGCGGACCGGCTCGACCTGCCGCCGATGTACCACACGAACCAGGACGCGCGCGGGACCGCGTACAGCGTCACGGTCGACGCCGCCGAGGGCATCAGCACCGGTATCTCCGCCGCCGACCGCGCGCACACGATCCGGCTGCTGGCCGACCCGGCGTCGACCGCGAAGGACTTCCGCCGCCCCGGCCACGTCGTGCCGCTGCGCGCGAAGGAAGGTGGCGTGCTGCGCCGCCCCGGGCACACCGAGGCGTCGGTCGACCTGGCCCGGATGGCCGGCCTCGCGCCGGCGGGCGTGCTCTGCGAAATCGTGTCGCAGAAGGACGAAGGCGACATGGCGCGCCGCGACGAGCTCGAGGTGTTCGCCGCCGACCACGACCTGGCGATCATCACCATCGCCGACCTGATCGCCTACCGCCGCCGCACCGAGAAGCAGGTCGAGCGGGTCGCCGAGGCCCGCATCCCGCTGGCCGCGGGCACGTTCCGGGCGGTCGGCTACGACTCGCTGCTGGACGGCATCGAGCACGTCGCGTTCGTCTACGGCGAGATCGGCGACGGCCAGGACATCCTGGTCCGCGTCCACTCCGAGTGCCTCACCGGCGACGTCTTCGGCTCCCTGCGCTGCGACTGCGGCCCCCAGCTGGAGGCGGCCCTGGAAGCGGTGGCCACCGAAGGCCGCGGTGTCGTGCTCTACATCCGCGGCCACGAGGGCCGCGGCATCGGCCTGCTGCACAAGCTGCAGGCCTACCAGCTGCAGGACGACGGCGCGGACACCGTGGACGCGAACCTCGCGCTCGGCGTCCCGGCCGACGCCCGCGACTACGGCACCGGCGCCCAGATCCTCTGCGACCTCGGCGTCCGCACCATGCGGCTGCTGTCGAACAACCCGGCAAAGCGGATCGGCCTGGAGGGCTACGGCCTGCGCGTCACCGGGCGGGTGCCGCTGCCGATCTCGCCGAACCCGGAGAACCTGCGCTACCTGCGGACCAAGCGCGACCGGATGGGCCACGACCTGGCCCAGCTGGAGCACTACGACCAGGTGGGCGCGGCGGCCGAGCCCGCGGATGGGGGAACACTGTGAGCGGCGAAGGCCGTCCGGACGTCAAGCTGGACCTCTCCGACTGCAAGTCGCTGAAGCTCGGCATCGTCGCCACCCGCTGGAACGCGGACATCACCGACGTCCTGCTGGAGCGGGCGCTGGTCGCGGCGCGCGAGGCGGAGCTGGAGGACGAGCCGACGGTGGTGCACGTCGCGGGCGCGGTCGAGCTCCCGGTGGTGGCGCAGGCACTGGCCCGCAACCACGACGCGGTGGTCGCGCTGGGCGTGGTGATCCGCGGCGGCACCCCCCACTTCGAGTACGTGTGCGACGCGGTGACGGCGGGCCTGACCCGGGTGGCGCTGGACGAGAGCACCCCGGTCGGCAACGGCGTCCTGACGTGCGACACGCACGAGCAGGCGGTCGACCGGTCGGGCCGTCCGGGCTCGAAGGAGGACAAGGGCTACGAGGCGACGGTGGCGGCGCTGGATTCCGCGCACGTGCTGCGGAGCCTGCGCCAGCCGTGGACCGAGCGGGGTTTCGTGTGACCGTGAAGACTCTCCTGGTGATCCGCCCCCGCCGCGCGTTGATCATGTGCAGCGTGCTGGCGGTGGCGCTGCTGGCGGTGTTCGTCGTGGTGGCGGTGCTGCTGCGCAACGGCGACACGGGGGTCCGGTTCCAGCGCTCCGACCAGGCGGCGATGGTGGGCATCGGGATCCTGCTGGCGTGCGGGGTGATGCTGTTCGCGATCGCCCGGGTCCGGGCGGATGCGGAGGGCATCGAGGTCCGGAACGTGCTGATCACGCGCCGCTTCGCGTGGAGTGACGTGCTGTCGGTGAGTTTCCCGGACGGGGCGTCGTGGGCGCGGCTGGAGCTGCCGGACGACGAGTACCACGCGGTGATGGCGGTGCAGGCCGTGGACCGGGACCGGGCGGTGGAAGCGGTGCGCGCCCTGCGCAAGCTGCACCGCGCAGCCACCGGCGGCTGAGCAGGCCTTCACTGTCGTGAGTGGTAAGACGAGTTAGAACTCGCCTTGCCACTCACGACCGGTTGCGTGTCAGAGGTCCAGGTCGACCACGATCGGTGCGTGGTCCGAGGGGCCCTTCCCCTTCCGCGCGTTCCGGTCCACATAGGAATCCGTCACCGCGGAAGTGAAAGGCTCGTTCCCGTACACCAGGTCGATCCGCATGCCCTTGTTGTTCGGGAAGTTCCCGGCCCGGTAGTCCCAGTACGTGAACGGGTGGTCGTACTTCAGCGGCCGCGGGAAGACGTCCGACAACCCCAAGTCCCGCAGCCGGGCCAAGGCGTCGCGCTCTGGCTTCGTCACGTGCGTCGACTCCGCGAACAACGCGATGTCCCACACGTCCGCGTCCGTCGGCGCCACGTTGAAGTCCCCGAGCACCGCGAACGGCCCCGACGCAATCTCCGAAGCCACAAGCGAGTGCAGCGCCGAAAGCCACTCCAGCTTGTACGCGTAGTGCGGGTTGTCCGGCTCACGCCCGTTGGGCACGTACACCGACCACACCCGCACCCCACCGCACATGGCGCCGATCGCCCGCGCCTCCGCCGCGCCTTCGAACGAAGGCTCGCCCGGCAGCCCGCGCACCACGTCCGACAGGCCTGCCTTCGACACGATCCCGACGCCGTTCCAGCGCCCGAGCCCGTACGCCGCCACCTCGTACCCGAGCGCCTCGACCTCGGCCAGCGGGAACTTCTCCGTCGTGGTCTTCAGCTCCTGCAGGCACAGCACGTCCGGCGCCGTCTCCTCCAGGAACCCCAGCACGCGGGGCAGGCGGGGGACGATGGAGTTCACGTTCCAGGTGGCGATCCGCATGCCCGCGAGCATCCCACACACCACCGACAAGATCGGGGCGGCGCCGAAGCGCCGCCCCGCGAACTCACACGCCCGCGGTCGTCCGGATCCAGGACCGGCTCGCCGCCACACTCGCGTAGTTGTTCGTCCCGCGCGTGGTCGACCCGCTCTGGTTCTGGACCGTCGACGCGACGCCGACCTGGACCCCGCCGGAAACCTCCGGCCCGCCCGAGTCGCCCTTCCACGCCGAGCCGTTGATGCCGACGCTCTGGATCGCGCGGCCGCCGTAGGCGTCCGTGGAGCGGCCGGTCACCTGGACGTTCGCCGTCTTCAGCGACGTCGCCGGCGGGCCGGTCGGGGTGGTGCGGCCCCAGCCGTAGATCTGGTTGGTGCTGCCGGTCGCCGGGTCCGAGCTGCCCAGCGAGATCGGTGCCGTGCTCGTCGCCGAGGCCAGGTGGAGCAGCGCGATGTCGCCGTTCGGGGACTCGTACTCGTTGTCGACGGCGATCTTCGTGCCCGAGAGCAGCGTGTTGCTGCCGACCCGGACGTACATGCCCGAGCCGTCCTGGTCGAGGCAGTGCACCGCGGTCAGCACCCAGCGCGCCGCGATCACCGTGCCCGAGCAGTTGAAGCCCTGGTAGTCGCGCCCGGCGGTGTTCACGTAGACCTGCGCACCCCAGGAGACCGTCGGTGCGGTGCTGCCGCCGACGATGTTCGGCTGGACGCCCGCGGCGGCGACCGCGCCGCCGGCCAAGGTCAGGGCGACGGCGGCCGCGGAGGCGGCACCGATGAGGCGGAGAGAGCTCACGGTGGTGATCCTTTCGACAGGGGGACCGGATCGGTGGTCGGAAAGTAACCACCGCGTCACCTGCGAGGGCACCGACGAAGGTCGTGACCGGACGAAGACCCGACTTCCGGCGGATCGGACAGCGGACGCCCCCCGACCGCGGCCGGACGGGGGCGTGCGAGAACTGTCGGTGGTGCCAAATACGCTGGGGGGGTGGCTGACCCGACCACCTACCGTCCCTCGCCGGGGAGCATCCCGGATGCCCCTGGCGTGTACAAGTTCCGCGACGCGACCAAGCGGGTCATCTACGTCGGCAAGGCGAAGAGCCTCCGGAGCAGGCTGAACTCCTACTTCGCCGACCTCTCCGGCCTGCACCCGCGCACGCGCCAGATGGTCACCACGGCCGCGAGCGTCGAATGGACCGTCGTCACCACCGAGGTCGAGGCGCTCCAGCTGGAGTACAACTGGATCAAGGAGTTCGACCCCCGGTTCAACGTCCGCTACCGCGACGACAAGAGCTACCCGGTGCTCGCGGTGACGCTGAACGAGGAGTTCCCCCGCCTGCACGTCTACCGCGGCGCGCGCAAGAAGGGCGTCCGGTACTTCGGCCCGTACGCGCACGCGTGGGCCATCCGGGAGACCCTCGACCTGCTGCTGCGCGTCTTCCCGGCCCGCACGTGCTCGGCCGGGGTGTTCCGCCGCCACGGCCAGATCGGCCGCCCCTGCCTGCTCGGCTACATCGACAAGTGCTCGGCGCCGTGCGTGGGCCGGGTGTCGGCCGACGAGCACCGCGACATCGTCGAGGACTTCTGCGACTTCCTCGCGGGCAAGACCGACGTCATGATCAAGCGCCTGGAAGCCGAGATGGCCGCCGCGTCCGAGGAGCTCGAGTTCGAGCGCGCCGCCCGGCTGCGCGACGACCTCGGCGCGCTGCGCCGCGCCATGGAGAAGCAGGCCGTGGTGCTCGGCGACGGCACGGACGCCGACGTCGTCGCCTTCGCCCACGACGAGCTCGAGGCCGCCGTCCAGGTCTTCCACGTGCGCGGCGGGCGCGTCCGCGGCCAGCGCGGCTGGGTGATCGACAAGGCCGAGGAGATGGACGTCCCGGCGCTGGTCGACCACTTCCTCACCCAGTTCTACGGCGACGAGGCCGAGCTCGACGCGCGCGACGACGTCGACTCCGGCCCGGTCGTCCCGCGCGAGGTCCTGGTGCCCGAGCTGCCCGCCGACGCGGACGCGGTGGCGGAGTGGCTCACCGGGCTGCGCGGGTCGCGCGTCCAGCTGCGGGTGCCGCAGCGCGGCGACAAGAAGGCGCTCGCCGAGACCGTCCAGCGCAACGCCGGGGAGGCGTTCACCCAGCACAAGCTGCGCCGCGCCGGTGACCTCACCGCGCGCTCGGCGGCGCTCACGGAGCTGCAGGAGTTCCTCGCCCTCGACACGGCGCCGCTGCGCATCGAGTGCATCGACATCAGCCACATCCAGGGCAGCGACGTCGTCGCGTCGCTCGTCGTCTTCGAGGACGGCCTCGCGCGCAAGTCCGAATACCGGCGCTTCGCGCTGCGGGAGGCGGCCACGGAGGGTGACGTCGCCTCGATCGCCGAGGTCGTCCGGCGCCGCTTCCACCGCTACCTCAAGGAAACCTCGGAAGAGTCGAGCACACCGGGGCTCGACCCGGAGACCGGGCGGCCGAAGAAGTTCGCCTACCCGCCGAACCTGCTGGTCGTCGACGGCGCGGGCCCGCAGGCCACCGCGGCCGCCGACGTGCTGGCCGAGCTCGGCATCACCGACATCTCGGTGATCGGGCTGGCCAAGCGGCTGGAGGAGGTCTGGCTGCCCGCCGACCCCGATCCGGTGATCCTGCCCCGGACGTCGGAGGGGCTGTACCTGCTGCAGCGGCTGCGTGACGAGGCCCACCGCTTCGCCATCGCCTACCACCGCGAGAAGCGCTCCAAACGGCTGCAGACGTCCGAATTGGACAGTGTGCCCGGGCTGGGGCAGGCTCGCCGCACCGCGCTGATCAAGCACTTCGGCTCGGTGAAGAAGCTCAAGCAGGCCAGGATCGAAGAGATCGAGGCGGTGCCCGGCTTCGGCAGGCGCACCGCGGAGGCCGTGGTCGCCGCGCTGGCCGGGGAGTCCGGCGCGAGCAACGGCACAGGAGCAGGGGAGTAAGGGAAGACAGTGAGTGCGCAAGAAGAGATCCGCGGGTCCGGCATGGAGGTCGCGGTCGTGTCCGGGCTCTCCGGCGCCGGCCGCAGCACCGCGGCCAAGTGCCTGGAGGACCTGGGCTGGTTCGTCGTCGACAACCTGCCCCCGGAGCTGATCGCCACCATGGTCGAGCTGGGCGCGCAGGCGCGCGGCGCGATCACGAAGGTGGCCGTCGTCATGGACGTGCGCTCGCGCGCGTTCACCGACGACCTCGCCTCGGTCATCAAGGACCTCGACGCGCGGGGCTACAAGCCGCGCGTGCTGTTCCTGGAAGCGACCGACGCGGTGCTGGTGCGGCGCTTCGAAGCCGTCCGCCGCGGCCACCCGATGCAGGGTGACGGCCGGCTCGCCGACGGCATCACGGCGGAGCGGACGCTGCTGGAGCCGCTGCGCGAAGAGGCCGACCTGGTGCTCGACACGTCGTCGCTGTCGGTGCACGACCTGCGCGCCAAGATCGAGGACGCGTTCGGCTCCGAGGCGAGCACCCAGACCCGGGTCACCGTGCTGTCCTTCGGCTACAAGTACGGCCTGCCGATGGACGCCGACCTGGTGATGGACGTCCGGTTCCTGCCGAACCCGTTCTGGATCCCGGAGCTGCGCGAACACACGGGCCTCGACGGCGAGGTCCGCAACTACGTCCTCTCGCAGGAAGGCGCGGAAGAGTTCCTGGACCGCTACCACCAGCTGCTGCGGCTGATCGGCGCCGGCTACAAGCGCGAGGGCAAGCGGTACCTGACGCTCGCCGTCGGCTGCACCGGCGGCAAGCACCGCAGCGTGGCGCTGTCCGTGGAACTCGCCCAGCGTCTGTCCAAAGAGGACGGTATGGCCGTGAAGGTGGTGCACCGCGACCTTGGTCGTGAATAACGTGCGCGCGGTCGCCCTCGGGGGCGGCCACGGGCTGCACGCCACGTTGTCCGCGGTGCGGCGGGTGACCCCCGACGTCACCGCGATCGTGACCGTGGCCGACGACGGCGGATCGTCCGGCAGGCTGCGGCGCGAACTCGGCCTGCTGCCGCCGGGCGACCTGCGGCAGGCGTTCGCCGCCTTCGCCGCGGAGGACGGCGGCACGCTGTGGGCCGAAGTCTTCCAGCACCGCTTCGGCGGCGACGGTGCGCTGGCCGGCCACGCGGTGGGGAACCTGCTGCTGGCCGGGCTGTTCGAGGTGCTCGGCGACCCGGTCGCCGCGCTCGACGAAGCCTGCCGGCTGATGGGCGTCTCGGGCCGCGTGCTGCCGATGTCGCCGGAACCCCTCGAAATCGAAGGCCAGGTCAGCGGTCTCGACAGCGAGGACCCGGCGGCGCTGCGGACGATCCGCGGCCAGGTCGCGGTGGCCACCACCCCGGGTCAGGTGCGGCGGGTCAGCCTGCGCTCGCCGGGCCGCGCCGGGCGCCCGCCACTGGCGTGCGACGAGGCCGTGGAAGCGGTGCTGAACGCCGACGTCGTCTTCCTCGGGCCGGGTTCGTGGTTCACCAGCGTGCTGCCGCACCTGCTCGTGCCCGGGCTGCGCGACGCGCTCGTGCGGACGGCCGCGACGAAGGCACTCGTGCTCAACCTTGTCCCCCAGCCGGGGGAAACCGCGGGATTCTCCCCGGAGCGCCACCTCGACGTACTCTTCGAGCACGCGCCCGATCTGCGGGTCGACGCGGTGATCGCGGACCGCGATTCCGTGCCCGACCCGGCGAATCTCCGCCGCGCGGCGGAACGGCTCGGCGGCCGGGCGCACCTGGGGGCGGTGGCCGACCCCGAAGTGCCGGGACGGCATGATCCTGATGCGCTCGCGTTGTGCATGCGGGAGGCTCTCGGTCTCGGCGGGGAGCACGGGGGAGGAGCGAAAGGCAGGGAGGGGCAGGAATGGCGATGACCGCCGCGGTGAAGGACGAGCTGAGCCGGCTGGAGATCACGAAGATCGGGCCGCGCCGGGCGGAGGTCGCGTCGCTGCTTCGCTTCGCCGGCGGCCTGCACATCGTGGCCGGCCGGGTGGTCGTGGAGGCGGAGCTCGACACGGGCTCGGTCGCGCGACGGCTGCGCAAGGAGATCCACGAGCTGTACGGCCACCATTCGGACGTCCACGTGATCACCGCCAGCGGCGGCCTGCGCAAGGGCACCCGGTACGTGGTGCGCGTGGTCAAGGACGGCGAGGGCCTGGCCCGCCAGACCGGGCTGATCGACCAGCGCGGCCGCCCGGTGCGCGGGCTGCCGGCGGCCGTGGTGTCCGGGGGAGTGGCCGACGCGGAAGCGGCGTGGCGGGGCGCGTTCCTCGCGCACGGCTCGCTGACCGAGCCGGGCCGCTCGTCGTCGCTGGAGGTGACGTGCCCCGGCCCGGAGGCGGCGCTGGCCCTGGTGGGCGCGGCCCGCCGGATGGGCATCCAGGCGAAGTCCCGCGAGGTCCGCGGCGCGGACCGGGTGGTGGTCCGCGACGGCGACGCGATCGGCGCGCTGCTGACGCGCCTGGGCGCGCACGCGAGCGTCCTGCAGTGGGAAGAGCGCCGGATGCGCCGCGAAGTCCGCGCGACGGCGAACCGCCTGGCCAACTTCGACGACGCGAACCTGCGCCGCTCGGCCCGCGCGGCGGTCGCGGCGGCGGCCCGGGTGGAGCGGGCGCTGGAGATCCTCGGCGACACGGCCCCGGACCACCTGCTGGCGGCGGGCCGGCTCCGGCTGTCCAACCGGCAAGCGTCCCTGGAGGAACTGGGCCAGCTGTCGGACCCGCAGATGACGAAGGACGCGGTGGCCGGGCGGATCCGCCGCCTGCTGGCGATGGCGGACAAGCGCGCGAAGGACCTGGGCATCCCGGACACGGAGTCCGCGGTCACGCCGGAGATGCTCGAAGAGGAAGACGCCTGACGAGGTCCCGCAGCCACGGCTCGGCGATCGCGGGTTCGCGGCTCATCGCGCGGGCGAGCCGCTCGCGCACGGCCCGCGTGCGCCCGGCTTCGACGATCGCGACCGCTTCGGCCAGCGCCCGGCGGGTGCGGTCGTCGTGCGCGGGTTCGCGGATGTCCCCGTCGTGCCAGCGGTCCCGCCGGAACGACGGGGCGAGCTTGTGCTGGTGGTCGGCGAGGTAGCCGAGCACCGCCGCGTCGACCGAGACGTTGCGGATCGAGCCGCTGGGCAGGTCCCGCACCCACTCGGCGTGCTGCTGCCAGCGGCGGGTTTTCGGGCTGGTGGCCGTGCGCCAGGTCAGTCCGACGATCCGGATCCGCCGCCGGATGGCGGGCCAGTCGGCGCGTTCGCCGGCCGCCCAGTCGCGCAGGATCCCGACCAGGTGCCCGAAAGAGCCGCCCGAAGACACGGCGTCGACGAAGGTGAGGGGCCGGGAACCCCGGGCGAGGCGCTCCGGGGCGAGGCCGTGGGCGGCCAGGTTCGCCCGCAGCTGCGCCACCTCCGCCGGGCGGAGCGGCCCCAGCAGCGGGTGGTCGATCCACCCGGTGGACAGCGGCAGCAGGTGCAGCCGGCCCGGATCCGGCAGCGCGCCGCCGAGCAGGTCGAAGACGGAGTCGGCGGACCGGCCGACGAAGTGCAGCTCGCCGTCCTCCGACCGCGCGACCACCTTCGCGGCGCAGTCGATCAGGTCGTCGAGGAACCACAGGTCCGGCTCGGGAACCCCGTCGAGCAGGGTGCCGAGGTGGTCGGGGCGCACGAGGTCCCAGCGGAACGGCCGGATCGCTTCGATCACACCGGCATCGCCCGTTCGTACTCGGCCACGAGCTCGGCGAGCCGGTCCGGCCCGGCCGCCCCGCCACCCGGGACGTCCCGCGGCGAGTGGCCGGCCGGTCCGTCGAGCGCCGGCAGGGCGAGCCCGCCGCGCCGGGCCATGACCGCCGCGGTCGCCACGAACCCTTCGAGCAGCGCTCGCTTGATCGGGTGCGACGTCGCGCGGTACTCGGCGACGAGCGCGTCGGCGAACGCCGCGAAGACGGTTCCGTCGATCGGGTGGTCGTCGGGATCGCCGGGCGTGGTGCCGATCCCGTGCGGCCCGCCGAGCGGGACGTGGGCCGCGGCAAGGTGCACGAAGAGCGTCCCGGGCCCGTTGGACGGGTTCCAGACGTCGGTGCCGTCGATGCTGAAGTACTGGCTCATCGGCGCCGACCCTAGGCCGCGGCGCCCGCAGCCGTCAGCCGGTTTAACGCGGCCTGCCATCTCGTAACACCCCGGTAGCACCGCGGAACGGCCGCCGAAACGCGGGACCTCGAACCTCGGAGGTGAACGAGGGAAGGGGAAACGCATGCTGCAGGTTTCGCCGGAGATCGGCACCTGGCTCACCCGGCGCAGCAGCCGGACCGGGGACTGGACGACCGCGGACCTCGTCGAGGCCAAACGCGGGGCCACGGTGTCGGTGGTCATCCCGGCCCGGAACGAGGAAGCCACCGTCGGCGCGATCGTGACCGCCATCCGCGAGGACCTCCACGGCGTGCTCGTCGACGAAATCCTGGTCGTCGACAGCCACTCCACCGACGCGACGGCCGAGGTGGCCGCGGCCGCGGGGGCGGACGTCGTCGCGCAGGACGCCGTGCTCCCCGCGCTCGGCGGCCTGCCGGGCAAGGGCGAAGCGCTGTGGAAGGGTGTCGCGGCCACGAGCGGCGACCTGGTCGTCTTCGTCGACGGCGACCTCCACGACTTCACCACGGACTACGTCACCGGGCTGCTCGGCCCGCTGCTCACAGACCCGACGGTCGCCTACGTCAAGGGGTTCTACCACCGCCCCCTCGGCGCGGAGGCGGACGGCGGCGGCCGGGTCACCGAGCTCGTCGCCCGCCCGCTGCTCAACATGTTCTGGCCGGAGCTGGCGGGCTTCGTCCAGCCCCTCGCGGGCGAATACGCGGGCCGCCGCGAAGTGCTGGAGAGCATCCCGTTCGTGGCGAACTACGGCGTCGAGATCGGCCACCTGATCGACCTGCTGGAGCGGCGCGGCCTCGACGCACTGGCCCAGGTCGACCTCGGCCACCGCGTGCACCGCCACCAGAGCACCCAGGCACTGGGCCGGATGGCGGGCCAGATCATGCAGACGCTGTTCGACCGGCTGGAGCGCTACGGCCGCCTGATCACGGCAACGCCCCCGGCGACGATGCTGGCCCAGTTCCGGCGCGGCTCGTCGGACGGGTTCGACCGCGAGCTGGTCCTGACCGACCTGACGTCCCCGGAACGCCCGCCGCTGAACAGCCTCCGGCTGCGGGACATCGCGTAACTCAGGCGGTGAGCGCGAGCCGCCAGCTCGCGTAGTCACGAGCCGTCCGGGCCAGGGATTCGGTGGCGGCCTTGCCGGTCCACAATCCCGCGACGCAGGCGGCGAAGGCCGTCACGGAGTCAGGGGACGCCGAAGCCCAGCGTGTGTGCGCACGCGCCCAGGCTTCGGCGTCCGCCGGACGGTGACCGGCGGCCACGAGCCGGATCACCAGGAACGCCGGGTCGACCCACGGCGCGCCGGAAGCGGGCCAGCCCCAGTCGACGACGCAGGCTCCGCCGTCGTCACCCAGCAGGAACTGGTCGGCGTGCAGATCGGTGTGGAGCAGGCAGGAGCCGGTCAGCAGCTCCGGCGCCTTCTCCTCCCAGGAGGCGAGCCGGCGCACATCGAGGGCGCCGGACAGCTCCGCCCGGGCGGCGAGGCGCGGCCACCAAGGCGTTTTCCAACGGTCGGCCAGCGATCGCAGGTGGGGAGCCTCGATCGCACCGATCCGGTTCACTGCGGTAGCGACGGCGGGAAGATCCGGTGACTCCGGTCCGAGAGCGGCGGGCTGCCCGTCGACGTGGGCGAAGCCGACGACCAGCCAGTCGCCGACATCCTGCTGGAACAGGACCTCCGGCGCGAGCCCGCCGAGGAGCGGCGCGATCTCGGCTTCGTTGCGCAGCCAGCGCATCGCGGCCGACACACCCCGGACCCCCTTGAGGAACACGGACGGACGACCATCGCGCCGCAGGGTCACGGCAACGCTCGAACTGCGCATCGCCGCTGCCGGAACGGTTTCGCTGATCGGACCGAGGTGGTCGTGCACCACGTCGCGAACCGCAGCGGGCAGCTCTTTCCAGTCGTACAGAGGTGTCACCTTCCGTTCGTGTCGGTGTTTTCGTTGCCTTCTTTGCCGGACGCGCGACACCCGTCGTCGCCGCTGGTGCAGTCTGCCGCGCGAAGCGACCAGAGGTCCGGGTCCACCGGGAAGCCGGCCGAGGCGATGGCGGAAACGGCTTGGCTCAGCTTGAGGTGCCGGTCCGCGATCGAGATGTCGCGCTCCGGTTCGGGCACGTGGTGGATGTAGCCACCGGCCACCCGGTTGCAGAATTCGGCGTATTCCCTGGTGTGCAGGATGAAGGCGTGCCATCCGACGTCCACGAGCGGTGACGGTGCCAGCCCCGGACCGCGGCCGGTCGCACAAGCGCACAGGAAGGCCAGCGTCTGATCGACGACCCGCTCCGCGAGGTCGGGCGGCAAGTCTTCGCTGACGGTGATCCGATCGGCAAGCCGGTCGAACAACTCGTCTGGGATGAGCGATCGGGCGGCGACAGTCATGGCTTCTCCCCAAACTGGTAAGGATGTCAATACGAGTACAGTGGCAGGTGGGTGTCAACTGGTCAAGACGAGTTACCCAGTGGGAGGATGGCTGCATGGTGGATCGCCGAAGTGGAGTCCCGGCCTTCCGGCAGGTCGCTGCCGATCTGCGCGAAAAGATCACCTCTGGCCGGCTGGCAGCCGGTGAGCAGCTACCCAGTGAACGTGACCTGGTCGACCGGTACGGTGTCTCGAGGCCGACGGTCCGGGATGCGGTGAATCTGCTCCGGTCCGAAGGTCTGGTGACTTCCGAGCATGGACGGGGTGTATTCGTGCGTCCGCCTGCGAATGTGCAACGTCTCGCGCGGTCTCGGCTTTCGCGTGCAGCGCGGGATCGGAATCGGGGTGCCTTCCTCGCGGACGCTGCGGAACACGGCTTCACGCCGTCGGCCTCGGTGAAGGTCTCCTTCGAGCGCGCTGACGACCGGGTCGCCGGCTATCTGGCGGTCGAAGCCGGTACGGAGATCGCGGTGCGGGACCGGGTGATGCGCGCCGACGGGCTCGTTGTCCAGCTCGCCGTTTCGCGGCTATCTCGGGAGTTCACCCGCGACACCGCGATCGAGCAGGTCGACACCGGTCCGGGCGGCACGTATGCCCGGCTCGAAGAAGCCGGGCACCGGTTGGCGTCGTTCACTGAGCACGTCGGCGCGCGCATGCCGACGCCGGAAGAAGCTTCGCTCCTGCAGCTCGCCGAGGGTGTGCCGGTCGTGACGGTGACGCGGGTGGCCCACCGCGAGGACGGCGTGCCGGTGGAGATGAACGACATGGTCCTCGCGGCCGATCGCTATCAGCTGTCCTACGAGTGGGCGGCTGACTGAAAACCGGCGGGCTGCCAGCCGGGTGGCCCGAACACGTACCCCGCCCGCTCCCGCCACGTCCGGGCCCCGCGCAGGTCGCGCAGGATCGAGCCGTACTCGTGGAAGCCCACGCGCAGCAGGTTGTACGTGCCGATGTTCTTCGTCAGCCCGTACGTCGGACGGCGGCCCTCGGGGACGAAGCTGCCGAACATCCGGTCCCAGATGATCAGGATGCCGCCGTAGTTCGCGTCCAGGTACTCCTCGTCGCTGCCGTGGTGGACGCGGTGGTGTGAGGGCGTGTTGAACACGTACTCGAACCAGCGGGGCAGCCTGCCGACCTTCTCCGTGTGCACGAAGAACTGGTACACCAGGTCGATCGACAGGCCCGTCAGGATCATCCACGGCGGGATGCCGCACAGCGCCAGCACCGACCAGAACGGCAGCTGGAAGTACGGCGTCCACTTCTGCCGCAGCGCCGTCGAGAAGTTGTAGTGCTCGCTCGAGTGGTGGACCTGGTGCCCGGCCCACAGCAGCCGCACCCGGTGGCTGGCGCGGTGGTACGCGTAGAACACCAGTTCCTGGCCGAGCAGCATCAGCACCCACGTCCACCAGTCGCGCGGGTCGAACCGCACCGGCGCCAGCTCGAACAGGGCCGCGAACACGACCAGCATCACCAGCCGGAACAGCGCGTTCACGCCGACCGCCACCGTGCCCATCAGCATGCTCGTGCGGGTGTCGGCGACGCTGTAGCCGACCACGTTGTCGTCGTGGCCGAGCACGTGCACCGCCACGATCTCGATCGTCACGAACAGCAGGAACACCGGAACCGCGAACAGCACCGGGTCGCGCAGGTGCGCCAGGAACTCGGCCACGCCGCCTCCTTCATCTGACCTGACGGTAACTTACCCAAGGGTCACTTTACGCACGGTAGGCTCTCGCGTGTGACGGAGTCAAGGCCGGTCGGGACCAAGGGGATGCCCCGCGAAGAGCGCGAGGCGCAGCTCGTCGTGGCGGGCACCGAGGAGTTCGGCCGGGCCGGCTACGCGGGCGCGTCCATGGTCGAGATCGCGCGCCGGGTCGGGGTCACGAAGCCGCTGCTGTACCAGTACTTCGGCTCGAAGGACGGGCTCTACCTGGCCTGCCTGCACCGGGCGGGCGGGCGGCTCACCGAGGGCGTCGCGACGACCATGGCCGCCGGCGGGGAGCCCGACCAGATGCCGCTGAAGGTCCTGGCGGCGATCTTCACGACTTTCGACCACGACCGCTACGCCTGGCGCCTCCTGCGCGACGCGACGGTGCCGGCCACCGGGGACATCGCCGCCGCGGCCGCGGACTACCGGCGGCGCCTCGACGCCTTCGCGGTGCTGGGCGCGACGCAGCTGCTGACGTCGCGCGGCCTGGCCGACCCGGTCGACATCGAGGCGGTCGCGCAGGTCTGGACGGGTGTGGTCGACTCGCTGATCAGCTGGTGGATCGACCGCCCGGACGAGGACGCCGGGGCGATGACGGCCCGCTGCGCCCGGATCATGGGCGGCCTGTTCGGCTGGTGAGGCCCGCTCCGGTGTCCACTGTGGACTTCGCCGGACGGCTGACGGCGGGTACCGGCGGTTTCGCCCGATTTGTTCGCTTCCGGTGACACGGAGAGTGCTCGCCGTGAATTCGTTCCCCGAACGGCGTAGCGAAACCGGCCCGGTTCGCGATTAATCAGGGAAGCCGTTCGTCGAGAGGTGTCCCATGCCCGAACCAGCCGCATCCGTCCCGGCCGATCCCCGGCTCGCCGCGCGGTTCACCGAGGATCTGCTCGACGGATGCCGGGTTCTCGCGAAGGATTACGGCTACCGGCCCGCCCAGTTCGAACGCATGGTGCGCGAGCACGGCGGCGTCGAGGCGGCCCGGCTGCTGCTGCGCGGGGCCGGCACCGCGGGCGGGTTCACCGTGCTCTGGGAGAAGAACCAGCTCGGCCGCAGCTCCGAGGCGGTCATGCTGCGTGAGGAGTACGCCGAGCTGTTCACCCCCGACGAGCTCCTGCTGGCCCGCCGCCGGCTGGAGGAACACGGCTTCGACGTCGACGCCCACCTGCGCCGGGTGGCGGGGACGCAGTAAGGGCGGCAGGGGTGACCGGCGCCGCTCCGGTCACCCCTGCCGCGGCTTTCAGGCCGCCGCGCTGGACTTGCCGCGCAGCACGACGCTGCCCGTCGATGCGCCCTTGATCGCCGTTTCGATCTGGGCCATCGTCGAGGACGACGTCAGGCCGGGGACCGTGGCGGTGTTCAGGGCGTAGAGCGTGAACGTGTACGGGTGGCTCGAGCCGCCCGGGCAGGGGCCGAAGAACTTCTGCGCGTTCGCCCCGCTGCCCATCGCCTTCTGTTTGGCGCCGCCCTGGTTCGGCACCGTGTAGCCCGCTCCGAGCCCTTCCGGGAGGGAGCGAGCCGACGCCGGGACGTCCCAGATCGCCCAGTGCAGCTTGTTCCCGCTGTTGGCGACGTCGGCGAACACGACGGCGTAGCCCTTCGCGCCGTCGGAGGCGCCCCACGCCAGCGGCGGCGACGGGTCCTGGCCCGCCGTGCCGTCCCCGGCGCAGGTGTACTTGTCCGGGATGGTGGCGTTGTCGGCGAAGGCGGAGCTGGTCAGCTTGAAGCCGCTCGGCGTGCCGCCGCCCGGGAACTTCAGCCGCACGATCACGTTGTCCAGCACCGACGGCGTGCCGCCGTTCTTGTCGTTGTTGGTCGAGGTCAGCCAGAGCCCGCCGTCCGGGGTCTTCGTGACCGAGCGCAGCCGGCCCCAGCGGCCGGAGAACAGCGTCGACACCGTGCCGACGCCGGTGCCCGCCGCGTTGATCTGGGTGGCGAACAGCTGCTCGCCGGTGACGCCGGCGATGTAGATCCAGTCGTTGACGATCTCCAGCCCGCTCGGCCCGGCCTGCGACGTCGGCCAGGTCTTCTTCGGGGCGATGTAGCCGCTGCAGCTGCCCTGCGTGCCTTCGCAGCTCGGCCAGCCGAAGTTGCCGCCCTTCTGGATCAGGTTGAGCTCGTCCTGGCTGCTTTCGCCGAACTCCGCCGCCCACAGCTGGCCGCGGGAGTCCCAGGCCAGGCCCTGCGGGTTGCGGTGGCCGTAGCTCCAGACGTACCGGGCGTTGCCGCCGGTGGCGTAGAACGGGTTGTCGCTCGGCGCGGAGCCGTCCGGGTTGAGCCGCAGGATCTTCCCGTTGAGGGAGCTCTTGTTCTGCGCGTTGTCGCTGTTCTTGGCGTCGCCGACGGTGGCGTACAGCTTGCCGTCCGGGCCGAACTTGATCCGGCCGCCGTTGTGGTAGCGGTTCTTCGCGATCCCGGTGAGCACCGGCGTCGACGTCGAGGACAGCGTGCTGCCGTCGTAGGTCATCTTCACGATCCGGTTGTCCCCGGAGGCCGTGTGGTACAGGTAGATCGCGTGGTCGCTCGCCCAGTTCGGCGAGATCGCCAGGCCGAGGAGGCCGCCTTCGCCGTTCGTGCCGACCGCGCCCGGCACCTTGCCCAGCGTCGTCTTCTGGCCGGACGGCGTCACGAGCAGAATCTCGAACCGGTCCCGTTCGGTCGCCAGCGCGTTGCCGTTGGGCAGGAAGTCCACCGACCAGGCGAGGTCGACCTTCGCGATGTCCTTGTCGTACTCGGGGATGCCCCCGGCGCCGCCCGGCGCGCTCGTCTTCGCCGTGACGGCGTTGCTCGCGGCCGAGGTGTTGCCGTCGGGGTCGCGGGCCTTCACGGTGAAGGTGTAGGAGGTGTTCGGGTTCAGGTCCGTGACCGTCGTGCTCAGCGAAGTCGTGGTCGCGACCTTCGTGGCGCCCTGGTAGACGTCGTACCCGGCGATGGTCCCGCCGTTGTCCGTGGAAGCGTTCCACGCCAGGGAGACGCTGTTCGCGGTGACGCCGGTGGTGCGCAGGTTGCCCGGCACGGTGGGCGGCGTGGTGTCGTTGCTCGGCGGCGTCGTGAAGGTGACGACGTTGCTCTGCTGCGACGGGTTCCCGGCCGCGTCGAACGCGCCGACGGAGATGTCGTAGGCGGTGTTCGGGGTCAGGTTGTCGACGGTGGCGCTGGTCGTGTTCCCGTCGACGGTCTTGAGGACGTTGCCGCCGCGGTTGATCTCGTAGCGGACGACGCCGACGTTGTCCGTCGCGGCGGTCCAGGTGAAGGTGGCCGCGGTGGGCAGGATGTTGCTCGCGCTGAGGTTCGACGGCGCCGACGGCGGTTCGCCGTCGGTCGGCGCGGTGAAGGTGTCGGTGAGCTTGTCGGCGTTCGGGCCGCCGTTGGCGGTGGTCGCCGTGGTGCGGACCTTGTTGACGCCGGCGGTGAGCTGGACGGTCGCGGTGACGGTCTTCCAGGTGGTCCAAGCGCCGGTGGCGGGGAAGTCGACGGTGCCCTTGTCCCCGCCGTCGACGGTCAGCTTCACCGGCCGGTTGTCGGCGGTTCCGTTGGCGTAGCGGAAGGTCAGCGTGTGCGTGCCCGCCTGGGCGGCGTTCACGGAGTACTCGACGTAGCTGCCGACGACGTTGTCGAAGTTGACGAAGCCGGTGCCGCTGTAGCCGGCGTGGTTCGACTCGACCGCGCCCTGGGAGATGGTGGCGTTTTCGGCTTCGTAGTCGGTGTCGGCGGCGAAAGCGCTTACCGGAGTGACGGCGGTGAAGCCGAGCGCCGCGACGGCGGTACCGGCCAGTACCGCGCGCCACGGTGGACGGGGTGCCACTGGGAGCCTCCTGCGTTGTCGGGGGACAGGGGGTGACCGGGGCGGAATGGTCGGCGGACCACCGGCGGCAATAGTTAGGAAAGTTTCCTATCTATGGGACAGATCACACACCCTGGGAGCGGGCCCTGTCAATACTCGACATGGTGGCTCACCCTGCGTGTCAACGGTTTCCCGCTCAGCGGGGCGGTACGTCCGGACGGCGCAATGTGGCGATGGGGTGTTCGGACGCGGCGGGGCGGGTGGGGGCCGCCGGGGAGAGGCGTGGCGGCCGGGGCGGGCAGGGGGCAGCGGATCGAGCCCAGTCCGCCGGGGCGGGCAGGGTGCGGCGGGGCGGGCGGGGGCCGCCGGGCGGACGGAGGTCTGCTGATCGAGCAGAGGCCGCCGGGGCGGGCAGAGCGCGGCGGGTCGGGCCCAGGCCGCCGGGTTGAGCAAGGTGCGGCGAATCGGGCCCAGGCCGCCGGGGCGCCCCCCGTTTTCCACTCTACCGGCGGGCACCGACAGTTTCGGCCGCCCAGTCGTGCGGGACCAGGAACGACGCCAGTTCCGCCTCTGCGCTCCCCGGCTCGGGCGTGAACTCCGCTTCCCACCGCGCCAGCGGCGGCAGCGCCATCAGGATGGCCTCCGCGTCGGCCTGCACCGCCGTCGCCGCGTCGTGGACGAGCGTGAACTCCACGTACCGGCCGCGGCGGTAGAGCTGCCACTGGCGTTCGCGCTCGCCGTACGGGAGGTCCTTCCGCCGTCGCACGATCGGGAAGTACGCCGGGGCGATCGTGGCGATGCCGGCGGCGGCGAAGGCGGCCGTGCGCCGCCAGCCGTCGGGGCCCGGGAGGCGCAGGTGGTCGAAGGCGATGCCGCCGATCCCGCGGGCCTCGTCGCGGTGGGGGAGCCGGAACCGGTCGTCGCAGGCCCGTTTCGCCTGCGCGTGGAAAGCCGGGTCGAGCGTGCCGCAGTAGCCCTTCAGGACGCGGTGGAAGTGCGTCGCGTCCGCGGCGAAGCCGTAGCAGGGGAGGAGGTCCACGCTGCCGCCGAACCACCACGCGTCCGCCGTTTCGCGGTAGCGGAAGTGCGCCTGCAACGCCGGGACGTACGGGTTGCGCGGGTGGAGCACGACCGACAGGCCGGCCGCGAAGAACTCGTCCGAGAAGGCCGCGCTGACGACGGCGCGCTCGAAGACGTCCCCGTTCTCCAGCCGCCGCGTGCGGCCGGACCGGCCGAAGCGCCCGCCGTCGAGCCGTTCCAGCTCGGCCACCAGCTCGCGCTGGCCCGCGCTGACGATCGCCCTGACGGCGTCGCGTCTGTCCCCTGAAGGCATACCCCCACCCCCGGGGGCAGATTACCAGCGAATTGGGGTCAGCCGGCGATGTCGGCCCGCGCGATCACCTTGGTGATCTTCGCCCGGACGAGGGATCGGCCACTGCGTTGCGGTCCTGACCACTTCTGCGGAGGCAGTCGGAGTGCTGAGTGAAGAGCGAGGGGCGCCTTCGGGTGAGGGCCCCTCGCTCCGCCGCTCACGACATCGCAACAGGGTGGACGTCATTCCGGCCTGACCTGCCGGTTCAGGCCAGGAACGTCATGCCTCGGTCACGGATCGGGGGTGGTGTTGATACCACCGCTCGTTGCGTACGTCAGTGACGGGCAGTAGACGCGCGCAAGGTTGGGAGCGTGGTTCCAGGCGCTGCTGCGGATGACTGTTTGGCCTCCGCCGTACGGTACGCAGTAGACAATCGCCTGGTACTTTCCCGTTCCACCGGTGCACCGTGCTTCCCAGCCGTTGCCGACTTGGTAGTCATCGCACCCAGTCGGCCAGGTGGCCACGGAACCGGCGTTGTTGTCCGAAACGGGTGCAGCGACGGCGGCGGCCGGGGCGAGCGCGAGCGCCATTGCCGCCGCGGATCCGATTGTCATGGTTTTCAGCGAGAATTTGCTCATGATTGCGGCCTCCTCGGATTCGGTTACGGAACGGTGGGCGAAGTGCTGATGCCCGAGGAGTCGACATAGGAGTTGCCCTGGCAGTATGCGTAGGACGTACCTGACGTACGCCAGGGGCCGTAATAGAAGTTCACCTTGCCGCTGCTTCTGTCCTTGCAAATCGCAATCGCCTGGTAAGCTCCGCCGTTGCTGCTTGTGCAGATGGCACCTGTCATGTGGTCGTTGAGTACTTCGTCGTGACAACCGGTGGGCCAGGCCATCGGCTGCGCAGCCGGCTCGGCCGCCGTAGCGGCGGCCGGAGCTGCGAGCCCGAGCGCGACCGCGCTCGCGGCGGTAAGCAGGAATCGCTTCACTGGGACCTCCATGACGCGACCGCGGGGACCGCGCTGATCGCGGGTTCGGTTCAGCCGGGTTGCGAGGTCGAAGATCGCGGACGGAAGGCGACTTAGGGAAGTCTTAAGGTTGATCTTGAGTGCATTTCCGCTGTTTGGAGCGCTATAGTGAGTTTCCCGGTCCGGGAGGGACTGGGGTTCGGCAGCCGGGGAGGGGTGCTGACAGTGCGTGGTTCTGCGTCCGAAGAGCGGTCTGCTCGCGAATTGTTCGTCGAATGGTTTTCGCGTCTGTACGAAGCGGCAGGAAGTCCTCCGATGACCAGCCTCGCCCGAAAGGTCAATGCCGCCCGGAAGGCGGACATGTTCGGGCGGCCCGTGCGGATTTCCAACCAGCGCGTGAGCGATTGGCGGCGAGGACGGAACGTTCCTTCGAACTTCGTCGATCTGGCGGTCGTGCTCGAAGTTCTGATCAGGATGGCGCGTCCGGCGCGGGCCGCCGAACCTGTCTACGACCTCAAACGTTGGCGCGCGCTGTGGGAGCAGGCCGTACGGACGCCGGTGAAGGAACCAAGCCGCGGCGAAGTCGTCATTGAAAAAACAGTGTGGAACCGCATTCAACAGGCAGCCGAACGGGTGGGGGAGAACCCGCACGAGTTCGTGCTCCGAGCCGCCTTGGCGCGTGCGGGACGGGAAGGACCTGGCTCGAAGAGCCCATGATGGTCAGCCGGCGATGTCGGCCCGCGCGATCACCTTGGTGATCTTCGCCCGGACGAGGGATTCCTCGGGGACGGCGTTGCGCTTGCCGTACGCCTCGGCCTGCTCGGCACCCATGTACCGGCCGCCCAGCTTCGTCGCCCACGCGAGCATGTCGTCCAGGTCGTGGGTCAGCCGCGCCTCGGCGGTGAACTGGACGTAGGAGAACGGCGGCTTCTGGTCGTCGACGGCGAGTGAGATGCGCCCGTCGCGGGCGATGGCCTTGCCCTTGAGCGTCTCGGTGCCGGTGGTGAAGATCAGCTCGTCGCCGTCCGGGCCCTCGTTCAGCAGGAACCACACCGGCGTCACGATCGGCGAGCCGTCCTTCCTGACCAGACCCAGCATGCCGGTGCGGGTACCTTCGGAGGCGAACTTCCACCACTCGTCACGGCTCATCTCACGCATAGGAGGGACGTTAGCCCGTCACCTGAGCGTGCGCAGAGGGTGGCCGACTAGCCTGGCCTGCTGTGCGAGACGACGAGACCGGGACACCGGGCCTGGCCGACGAGGGGCTGACGCGCCGCCTCAAGGCGCTGGCCTGCACCGCGCCGCTGCACGACCTGGACGCGCGCAAGGCGAAGCTCGACTGGGCCGACGCGACGATCTACCAGATGGCCGAGATCGCGCTGCACACGATCGACCAGGTCACCATCGCGATGGACTTCGACACCGGTGCCGGCCACGACGAGGTCATCGACCGGCTGCTGCCGTTCATCGCCCAGCAGGCGCCCTCGCGGATGCCCGAAGAGCACGTCCGCGTGGCCAAGTGGGTCCTGGACAACCTCATCAACGTCGGCACCACCGACCGCGGCTTCCGGCGCGTCTACGGCTCGATCGGGCCGGGCGGCTACCAGCGCCGCCAGTTCGACTTCAAGCTGCTCGTCGAGCTGGCCGCCCGGGACGGCGAGGTCTACCTGCGCGCCACCGACGAGGCCATCAACGTCCTGGTCGGCGCGCTCGACACCGACGTCGAGTCCGCGCAGATCGCCGCCGAGGTCAAGCTCGAGAACCTCATCAACCGCGGCCGCCTGGCCGACGCGAAGCTCGCCGCCGAGCAGGCCCGCTACCGGACCGTCCAGTACGGCGAGACCTTGCGCGCGAAGCTCGACGCGACCCGCCGCGACGTCCGCTCGGTCGACTGGGAACGCGAGGTCCCGGAGCTCCTGGACAGCGCGCTGAGCCACATCGAAGCCCGGTTCCGCGCCGAGAACGCCATCCTCAAGAACATCACCACGGCGCGCGACGAGACCGAGGACCTCGACAAGAAGCGCCGCGCCGCCGAACTCGTCGACATCGTCGGCGACTGCATCCGCCGCCACACGCGCCTGCAGTCCCGGCTGGCCGACGCGGGTGCGGTGTTCCGCGCCGAACAGGACCGCCAGCAGTTCTCCGGCCCGCCCCAGCGCGCGACGATCGACCTGTTCGGCCAGCTCCTCGTGCCCACCCTCGGCCTGCCGCTGGCCGACGCCGTCGCCCCGGCCGAACACTTCTTCCACGCCGTCGCGGGCATCGCCGCGCCCGTGGTGCCGTCGCTGTCGAGCCTGGTCTCCCTGCTCCTGCGCCCGGCACCCGAACGCGACCAGCTGGTGGGGGAGATCCCGGAACCCGAGCTGATGCCCGCCGAGGTCACCGACAAGTTCGGCGACGACGTCTGGCGCGCGGCCGACGAGCTCCTCGACCTGCCGGAGGTGCCGCGGCGGCTGTCCGGGCTGCTCGACGAAGCCCGCCGCAGCCGCCAGCCCGGCCTCGCCGCCCTGGTCGCGCTGCGCGCGGTCCACGCCTACAGTCCCGGGGTCGGCGCGGCCCGCCGCCAGGGCGACCGCCAGGTCCTCCTGGCCGTCGACGACGGCACCCTCCTGGACGACCCGGAGTTCGGCGGCGCCGACCTGCTCCTGTCCACCGCCGCCGTAGAGCGGGCCGACGAAGAAGAGGAAGTCGCGTAATGGCGCTGTCCCACAGCAGCGTGGACGCCGAAGCCGCGGCCCGGCTGGTCGCCTTCGGCATGCGGCCGAAGCAGCTGCCCGCGCGTGACGTCGTCTACGGCGACCTCGTGCGCCGCTACGGCGAGGACAACGCGTTCAAGGCCCTCACCCACGCCGTCGCCGCCGGGCTCGGCCTGATGGTCCTCGAGGTCAACCAGCAGGCCGGCGCGGTGCTGGCGGCCACCGACGAGTCCGTCTTCGAGATCAAGATGGACTCCTACGCCCGCCAGGCCAAGATCCGCGAGCGCCGCGAGACCGAGAAGGTGCTGCACGGCCTGATCCACCTCGCCACCGCGGCCCTGGGCTACCCGCGGCCCGACGACCTCGCCAACGACACCTACATCGGCCGCGTCAGCGTCGAACAGGTCGACGCGATGGTCCGCGAAGCCGCCCGCATGCTCGACGAACGCGCCGCGGCGGCCGAGGCCAACAACGACCCCCTGGCCGACGCGCCCGAGCTGGAACAGGCCTGGCGCGCGTACGCCCGCCGTCCCGCGGCCGCGGCCACCAAGGACGGCCGCCTGGCCGCCGACACCACCCGCGGCATGGTCAGCCGCGCCCTGCGCTTCCTCGCCGACCAGGGCTTCCTGGTCCCGGTGAGCGACGAACAGGGCGGCACCTACCGGACCACACCGCGCTACCAGATCCAGGTCCGCGAACTCGCCGCCGACGCCGCCTTCGACGACCTGCTCGCGCTCGACGTCGTGGCCGTCGCGAACGCCGGGGGCACGCTGCGCGCAGCGGCGTCCGACACGCTGTAAAAGGGGAGTAGATGTACGAGCTTTCGCGGGTCCGCCTGCACTCGGTGGGCCCCGCGGGTGCCCGCTACCAGAACGTCGTGCTCGACTTCAGCGGCGTCGGCGCCAAGATCACCGCGCCGAAGCAGGACGCGCTGTTCAGCGCGGGCATCCACGCGACCGGCCCGGCCGAGCTGCGCCGCCCCTCGCCGGCGAGTGTGCTGTTCCTCGAGAACGGCGGCGGCAAGTCGGTGCTCATCAAGCTGATCTTCTCGGTGATGCTGCCCGGCCGCCGCCAGGTCGTCGGCACCACCAGCACGAAGGTCCTGGAGAAGTTCGTCGCCGCCAAGGACGTCTCGCACGTCGTGCTGGAGTGGCTGCACGTCGAGAGCGGCCACCGGATCATCACCGGCAAGGTGTCGGAATGGCGCGGGCACGTCGTGTCCGCCGACTCCGAGAACCTCGCCGACTCCTGGTACTGCTTCCGCCCGACCGCCGCGCTGGGGCTCGATTCCCTGCCGATGACGCAGGACGGCCGGCTGCTCACGATGTCCGGCTTCCACGACAAGCTCACCGCGGCCCAGCTCGCCGAGCCCGAGCTGGAACTGTCCTGGACCCGCCGTCACCACGAATGGACCGGCCGCCTCGACGACCTCGGCCTCGACACCGAGCTGTTCCGCTACCAGCGCGCGATGAACGCGGGCGAAGGCGAGGCGGCCGACGCGTTCGCCTTCGGCACCGACGACGCCTTCGTCGAGTTCCTGCTGCGCGCGGTCATCTCCGAAGAGGAGCCGAAGGACCTCGCCGAGGTCGTCGCGACCTACGCGCACAACCTCGCCCAGCGCGGGGATCTGCTGTCGGAACGCGATTTCGTGGCCGGCGCGCTGGACCTGCTGGGCCCGCTGGCCGCGGAAGAAGGCGTCGCCGCCGAATCGCGGAAGATCGCCGAGTCCGCCAAGGCCGCGATGGCCGAGCTGGCGGGCCGGGTCGTCGCGCGCAACGAGCTCGAGAACGCGCGCCTGTCCGGCCTCGAAGACCACGTCACCGAGGTCAAGTCCGCGGAGAAGCTCGCCGAGGGCGACCACCGGCGGCTCGCCGCGGCCGTCACCGAGCTGCGCCGCCTGGTCGCGGTGCTGCGCCTGGACGAGGCCCAGGAGGCCCGCAAGCGCGTCGACGCCGAACTCGCTTCGGCGAAGACCGAAGCCGAGGCGTGGCGCGAGACGGCGACTGTCCTCAACTCGTTGAACGCGGCGCGCAAGGCGAAGGACCTGCGCGAGCTCGTCGGCAGCCGCGAGGAGAAGGCGCGCCCGGCGCTGAAGGCACGCAATGACGCTGCTTCGGCGCTGGCACGCGGGTTGCACGCGCTGGCGCAGGACGCCCAGCGTCAGGCCGACAAGGCCGAAGCGCACGCGGGCGCGTTGCGTGCCGAAGCCGAGAAGGCGCAGACCGAGCGCGACGAAGCCGCGAACCTCGCGGCTGCCCGCCGAGCCGAAGCGCGGGGCCTCACCGGGCGGATCGCGGAGCTGCGCGAAGAGGTCCAGGCCGCGGTACGCGCCGGGTTGCTGCCTTCGGGCGCCGACGTCGCCGAAGCGTCCCGGACCGCGCGTTCGGCGGCCGAGCAGGCCGCCGCGGACCTGGCCCGGCGCGAACAGGAACTGGACCGCGTCGGCGCGGATCTCCAAGCGGCGCAACGGGCCGTGAACGAGGCCCACCAGCTCGCGGGCACCACCCAGGACCGCCTCGAACGCGCCACCGAGGACCTGGACCGCGCCCACCGCCGGACCGACGCCCTCGCCGCCGAAAGCCGCCTGGTCGAGCTGCTCGGCGCGGACGACGTCAGCCTGGAAAGCGACCTCCCGGTCCTGCTGGAACGGCTGCGTGAGGCGAGCGCGGCCGTCGAGAAGGAGCAGACCGCGCTGCGGATGGAGGAGGCCGCCGACGAGCGGGCACTGGCCGCGCTGGGGTCCGGCGGTCTCCTGCCACCGCCGGAGGACGTCCAGGCCGCGCTCGGTGCACTGGAAGAGGCCGGGATCACCGCATGGTCCGGCTGGCGCTATCTGTCCAAACTGGACGCTTCCCGGCGGGCCGAGGTGCTGGAAAGCCTGCCGCAGCTGGTGTCCGGCGTGTTGCTGAACGACGCCGCGCACGCCGATCGCGCGCGTGAGGTGCTGACCCAGCGGCGGCTGCTGCCGAGCGCGATCATCGCCGTCGGGACGACCGAGGCACTGCAGGCCGAGACCCCGTCCGCGCCCGGCGTCGAGTTCCTCGTCCCGCCGAACCCCGCGATGTACGACGAAGAAGCCGCCGACGCCGAGCGGGAAGCCGTCGCGCGGCGGCACACCGAGCGGCAGCGGCGCCTCGAAGCGTTGTCCGCCAAGCTGTCCGCCGACGGCGCCTTGACGTGGAAGCTCACGACGTGGCGCGAGGACTACCCGCCGGGCGCGATCGCCACCCTCGCCGAGCAGGCCCAGGCCGCCCGGACCGCGCGCGAGACCGCCCGGACCGCGTTGGAACAGGCCGACGCGGAGTTCGCGCGCTTGAGCGAGAAAGCCGCGTCGCTGCGCGAGCGCGTCCCGGAGCTGCGCGCGGCCGCCGCCGAGGCCGAGGAGAAGGCGCGGCGGCTCGGTGAGCTGGGCGTCCGCAGCGCGCGGATCGCCGAGTGGACCGAAGAAGCCGAACGCGCCACCGAGATCGCCGAGCGGGCCGACCTGCAGGCGTCCGACGCGGCGGGCAAGGCCGCGCGGCTGCGCGAGCAGGCGGGGGAGGAGCAGCGCACCGCCGACGGCCACCGGCGGACCGCGACCACCGCGCGCGCCGAACTCGCCGAAGTGCCCGGAGCGGCCGACGCCACCGACGGCCCGGCGCCGTCGGAGCCGGTCGACGCGCTGCGCCGGACGTACGCGTCGGCGTCCGACGCCTACGCGAAGGTGGAGGTCGGCAGCGACCTGCGGAGCGAGCTGGAACAGGCCGAGTCCGCCGAAGCCGCCGCGGGCTCGGCCGTCGAGTCACTGGACGAGGCCGTCCGGGCCCGGGCCGCCGAGCTCCTGGAGACGCCCGACGGCTCCGACGCGTCGGCCCGCGCGGCCGCGTTGGCGCGCGCCCGCCGCGTCGTCGACGGCCTGGAGGACGAACGCACCGAAGCGATCGGGCTCGTTTCGACCCGGCGTGCGGAGCTGGACGCGCTGCCGCTGCAGAACGGTGTCACCGGCGAGAAGCCCCGGGACATCGAGCACGGCCTGGAGCTGATCGACGCGGCCGGGCTGGAAGCGTCCGCGGCCGCGCGCAAGTGGGAAGAGCTGCAGGAGCGCCGGGCCGCGGCGGAAGCCACCCTGGAGTCCGCGCGCAGTTCCGCCTCGGGCTTCTCGCTGCTCGCCGAGTCGATGGGGCACCTGGTCACCGACGCCGACGCGGCCGCCTACGACGGCGACGTCGAGACCGCGCGCGCCCAGCACGCGCGGCTGAACGCGACCTTCAACGAGGCCCAGGAAGCCGCCGACACCGGCGACCGGCGGGTGCGCGCGGCCGCGGACCAGCTCGCGCAGTACGCGACGGAGAAGCGGTTCGAGAAGCTGAGCACGCCGGTGCGGCAGCAGGTCATCTCGGTCAAGCGCGACCAGCTGCCCGCGCACGCCGCCGAGTGGGCCGAGGCGCTGCGGCCGCGGCTGCGGTCGCTCACCGACGACCTCGCCCAGATCGACCGGCACCGCGGCGGCATCATCACCCGCCTGCAGGGCATGGTCGACGGTGCACTCCGGACGCTGCGGTCGGCCCAGCGCGTCTCGCGGCTGCCGGACGGCCTCGGCGACTGGTCCGGGCAGGAGTTCCTCCGCATCCGCTTCACCGAGCTGGAGGACAACGCGCTGACGGAGAAGCTCGGCGAGGTCGTCGACGAAGCCGCGGTGGGCAAGACGGCCGACGGCCGGGACGTCAAGCGCGACGGGCTTTCCCTGGTGCTGCGCGGGGTCCGGGCCGCGGCGCCCAAGGGCTTCCGCGTCGACATGCTCAAGCCGGACTCGGTGCTGCGCACCGAACGCCAGCGCGTCTCGGAGATCCGCGACGTGTTTTCGGGCGGCCAGCAGCTGACCGCGGCGATCATCCTGTACTGCACGCTCGCCGCGTTGCGGGCCAACAACCGCGGCAAGGTCCGCAACCGGCATTCCGGCGTGCTGTTCCTGGACAACCCGATCGGCCGCGCGTCGGCCGGGTACCTCCTGGAACTGCAGCGGGCGGTGGCCGAGGCGCTGGGCGTGCAGCTGATCTACACGACGGGCCTGTTCGACGCGGGCGCGCTGGCGGAGTTCCCGCTCATCGTGCGGCTGCGCAACGACGCCGACCTGCGCGCGGGCCGCAAGTACCTGTCGGTGGACTCGACGATCCGCAACTCCCTGGAGGACCTGGGCGAACCGGACGGCGTCGCGCGGCTGTCGGCGACCCGGATGTTCACGCGGGCCGAAGATCCTGCCGATTCCGCTGAGGACGAACAACCGGCCTGACGGGAACATCTTCCCGGGCCCCGTGGTTGCCGGGCGCATGACGAAACTCGGGCCGCTGGGGGCCACGCACAGCGCACTGGACACCGGCACGGACGTGGCGGCCGAGCTGGAGGAGCTGGGTTACGACACGCTCTGGCTGGCCGGCGGGCAGGGCAACAACCTGCCGCAGATCACCGAGGTCGTCCGGCGCACCTCGCGGATCCAGGTGGCGAGCGGGATCCTGTCGGTGGACCGGGTGCCGTCGGCGGCCGTGACCGCGGCCTACGCGGACCTGCCCGCCGGGCGGTTCGTCGTCGGCCTGGGCGGGGCGCACGGGGCGCGTCCGCTGGCCACGCTCGGCGACTACCTCGACGAGATCGAGGACGTCGTCCCGCGGTCCGCGCGGATCCTGTCCGCGCTCGGCCCGCGGATGCTGGAGCTGGCGCGGGACCGCGCATCGGGCGCGTACCCGTACCTGGTGACGACGGACTACGTCGCTTCGGCCCGGGAGATCCTGGGCGCTGACCGGCAGCTCGCGGTGCTGCTCAACGTCGTCGCGGAGACCGACGTGGCTCGCGTGCGTGAGGTGGTGCGCGGCGGTTCGCTGGGGTTCCTGGCCGGGATGCCGGGCTACGCGGCCAACTTCCGGCGGATGGGCTTCACCGACGCGGACATCGCGGACCGGTCGGACCGGCTGGTCGACGCCCTCACCGTGTGGGGTGACTTCGACGGGGTCGCCGCGCGCCTGCGGGAGTACCGGGCCGCCGGTGCCGACCAGGTCGTCGTCCCGCTCGGCGGGCTGCCGCGGGAGTGGTGGCCGGAGCTGGTGAAGGCGCTGGCCTAACCGCGGATCGCCCGCTGGTAGGCGGCCAGCTCGGCGGCGTCGTCGATGCTGCCGTGGTGGTGGACCTGCACCCAACGACCCGCTTCGTAGGCGGAGAACCGGGTCGTCCGGGGGATCGGTCGTCCAGACGCGGCGGAACACGGCGAGATCGCGCTGGTTGAAGGCGTAGTAGAAGGATTCGAGGGCGGCCAGTGCGCCTTCGCGGCCGGGTTCGGTGGCTTCGGCGAGCCGGTTGCGCGCGTCCGGGCCGAAGGTGGCGTCGAGGTGTCGCGGCACGGCTGCTCCTAGAGTGTTCGATGGAGGTCGACCTGATGAGTGTACGACAGTCATCGAACACCGCGCGGGCCCGCGGGCTCACCCACGTCCGGCCGGCGGAGGTCACGCTGCAGGACGCCTTGGCCGCCGTCGCCGATCCGGTGCGCCGCGAAATCCTGCGCGAGCTGGCGGCCGTGCCGGAGTGGACGAAGGCGTGCGGGACGTTCGACCTGCCGGTGGCCAAGGCGACCCGCAGCCACCACTTCGCCGTGCTGCGCGCGGCGGGCCTGATCGAACAGCGCGACGAAGGCCCGCGGCGGCTGAACCGCTTGCGCCGTCCCGAATTCGACGCCGCGTTCCCGGGGTTGCTCGACCTGGTGCTCAGTCACCCCGGCCGGTGAAGGCCAGGCCGGTGCCCAGGCCGATCATGACGAGGCCGCCGGTGCCGCCGACCATCTCGAGGCGCTTCGGCGAGCGGGCGAACCACGCGCGGGCGGTGCCGGCGACCAGCGCCCACGCGCTGTCGGTGGCCAGCGCGATGGCGGGCAGGCACAGGCCGAGGACCAGCATCTGGGCGGGGACGGACCCGGCGGCGGGGTCGACGAACTGCGGCAGCAGCGCCGCCAGGAACACGATCGACTTCGGGTTCGCGAAGCCGACGACGAAGCCGTCGCGCAGCACGGTCAGCACGCGCCCGGGCGTCGCGCGCACCTTCGCGGCCATCGCGTCGGTCAGCTTCCGGCGGTGGCGGACCGCCTGGATCCCCAGGTACACCAGGTAGAGCGCGCCGGCCACCTTGATCGCGGTGAACACCGCCGCCGACGTCGTCACGAGCGCGCCGAGCCCGAACGCCACCGCGACCACCTGCGTGTACACGCCCGTGGCGTTGCCGAGGACGGTCAGCAGGGCGTCGCGCCGCCCGACCGTGAGCGCGCGGCTGATCGTGAACAGTACGCTCGGCCCGGGGACGACGACCATGAGGAACGTCAGCGCGGCGAACGCCGCGAGGTGCGCACCGGAGACCATGCCGCGAGGCTATCGCCTGGCCGGCCGCGACGACAGGCGGTTTTGTCGGTGGCGGGTGGTAGGAAAAGCGGGTGCCTCCGAAGATCAGCACCGACCAGCGCCGGGCCCGCCTCGCCGTCCGGCACCACCTGGCCGCGCCCGCGGCCTCGGTGACCGACGCCGTCGCCGGGGTCGTCGCGCTGCACGCGACCGACCCGGCGACCGTCCACCTCTCGGCGTCGGCGCGGCTCGCCGGCCCCGCGGTGGCCGAGGTCGAGCGGGCGCTGTACGACGAGCGTTCGCTGCTGCGGCTGCTGGGCATGCGCCGCACGGTGTTCGTGACGGACCTGGAGACCGCGGCCCTGGTGCAGGCCGGCTGTTCGGCGGACATCCTCGTGAAGCAGCGGAAACTGCTCGAACAGCACCTCGGGCAGCAGGGGTACCCGGAGAACGTCCCCGAGCCGGCCGCGTGGCTGAAGGACGTCGAGGCGTCGGCCGAGGCGGCCCTGCGCGCCCGCGGTTCGGCGACCGCGCAGCAGCTGAGCGAGGACGAGCCCCGCCTGCGCCAGCAGCTGCTGATGGCGGCGGGCAAACCGTACGAGGCGATCGGCAACGTGACGAGCCGCGTGCTGTTCCTGCTGGCCGCGGGCGGCCGCATCGCACGGGGCCGGCCCCGCGGCGGCTGGACCAGCACGCAGTACGTCTGGCAGGTCCTGGACGAATGGGTGCCGGGCGGGCTGCGCGCGTGGGAGCCGGAGGCGGCCCGGGCCGAGCTGGCCCGGCGCTGGCTGCGGGCGTACGGCCCGGCCCCGGTCACCGACCTGCGGTGGTGGACGGGCTGGACGGCGGGCCAGACGAAGAAGGCGCTGGCGGCGCTGTCGCCCGTGGAGGTCGACCTCGGCGGCGCGCCGGGGGTGGTCCTGGCGGACGACGTCGATCCGGTGCCGTCGCCACCGCCGTGGGTGGCGTTCCTCCCGGCGCTGGACCCGACCCCGATGGGCTGGCAGGACCGCGACTGGTTCCTCGGCCCCCACCGGGCGGCCCTGTTCGACCGCAGCGGCAACGTCGGCCCGACGGTCTGGGCGTCCGGGAGGGTGGTCGGCGGCTGGGCCCAGCGGGCCACCGGCGAGGTGGTGTTCCGGCTGCTGGAGGACGTGGGCGCCGAGGCCGCCGCGGCGATCGAGGCGGCGGCGGAGAAGTGCGCGGCCTGGTTCGGCGACGTGCGCGCGGTACCGCGGTTCCGCACCCCGCTGGAACGGGAGCTGGCCGGATGAGCCCGATCGGGGGGACCGTCCGCGAGAGGTCGCTGGATCGGTCGAGTCACCGACCTCACGTGCCGTCGCGCGGGCCGCTCCGGCACCCCTCGGGAAGCGCTTGCGGGCTGAATCGGTCAAGGTCCTGGCTCAGGGCTGCCACGACTCCGCTCGCGGGTCGCCGTGCACCCGGTTTGATCAGCCGGAACCGGTCCCGGCGGCTGGACCGGCGGCGTGCGGTGGTCCGCCGTGGTCCACCCGGCCGGAACGCTCCGGAGCGGAGTCGGTTCTTAATCGATTCTTGACCCGTTCGCCAAGTGGTGGAAGTCTCGTCAGGGCAGTCAGGGACGCGCATGCCCGCACGCTAGGGTGGCCGCGAGCCCGCAAGTCACGGCCGGGGTGCCGGCCGATCCTCAGAGGAGTGGCAGCAGTGACCGTTCGCGTAGGTGTCAACGGCTTCGGCCGCATCGGCCGCAACTTCTTCCGCGCCGTGCAGGCCAGCGGCCAGGACATCGAGGTCGTCGCCTTCAACGACCTCGGCGACGTCGCCACCATGGCCCACCTGCTGAAGTACGACTCCATCCTGGGCCGGTTCCCGGGTGAGGTCAGCGTCAGCGACGAGGGCATCGTCGTCGACGGCAAGACCATCAAGGCCCTCGCCGAGCGCGACCCGGCCAACCTGCCCTGGGGCGAGCTGAACGTCGACGTCGTCCTCGAGTCGACCGGCTTCTTCACCAACGCCGACGCCGCCAAGGCGCACATCGCCGGTGGCGCCAAGAAGGTCATCATCTCCGCGCCGGCCAAGGGCGAGGACCTGACCATCGTGCTCGGCGTCAACGACGACAAGTACGACGGCTCGCAGGTCATCATCTCGAACGCGTCCTGCACGACCAACTGCCTCGGCCCGCTGGCCAAGGTCCTCAACGACGCCTTCGGCATCGAGCAGGGCCTGATGACCACGGTCCACGCGTACACCCAGGACCAGAACCTCCAGGACGCCCCGCACAAGGACCTGCGCCGCGCCCGCGCCGCCGCCCTGAGCGTCGTCCCGACCTCGACCGGCGCCGCCAAGGCCATCGGCCTCGTGTTGCCGGAGCTGCAGGGCAAGCTGGACGGTTACGCGCTGCGCGTCCCGGTCCCGACCGGCTCGGCCACCGACCTCACCGTCACGCTGTCGAAGGCCGCCACGGTCGAGGAGATCAACGCCGCCTACAAGGCCGCCGCCGAGGGCCCCCTCGCCGGCATCCTGCGCTACTCGGACGACCCGATCGTCTCGGCCGACATCGTCACCGACCCGGCGTCCTGCATCTACGACGCGCCGCTGACCAAGGTCATCGGCAACCAGGTCAAGGTCGTCGGCTGGTACGACAACGAGTGGGGCTACTCCAACCGCCTCGCCGACCTGGTCAAGCTCGTCGGTTCGAAGCTCGCCTGAACCCGATGAGCGTCAAGAACCTCGACGACCTGCTGGGCGAGGGCGTTCAGGGCCGGTACGTGCTCGTGCGGTCCGACCTGAACGTCCCGCTCGACGGGGACCGCATCACCGACGACGGCCGGGTCCGCGCCGCGCTGCCGACGATCAAGAAGCTCGCCGACGCGGGCGCGAAGGTCGTCGTCACCGCGCACCTCGGCCGCCCGAAGGGCGAGCCGGACCCGAAGTACACCCTCGCGCCCGTCGCGAAGCGGCTGTCGGAGCTGCTCGGCGCCGAGGTCGCCCTGGCCGGTGACCTGGTCGGGGAGTCCGCGAAGGCGCTGACCGGCGGCCTCGCCGACGGCGGTGTCGTCCTGCTGGAGAACGTGCGCTTCGACGCGCGCGAGACCAGCAAGGACGCCGTGGACCGCTCCGAACTGGCCGCCGAGCTCGGCGCGCTGGTCCCGGGCGGCGCGTTCGTCTCCGACGGCTTCGGCGTCGTGCACCGCAAGCAGGCCTCGGTCTACGAGGTCGCTTCGGTGCTCCCGGCGTACGCGGGCGGCCTGGTGCTGGCCGAGCTGGACGTGCTGAAGAAGCTGACCGACGACGTGAAGCGGCCGTACGTGGTCGTGCTCGGCGGCGCGAAGGTGTCCGACAAGCTCGGCGTCATCGCGAACCTGCTGACGAAGGTCGACCGGCTGCTCGTCGGCGGCGGCATGGCGTACACCTTCCTCAAGGCCCAGGGCCACGAGGTCGGCCAGTCGCTGCTGCAGGAAGACCAGCTCGACCAGGTCAAGGGCTTCCTCGCCGAGGCCGAGAAGCGCGGCGTCGAACTGGTGCTGCCGGTCGACGTGCTGGCGGCGACGGAGTTCTCGGCCGACGCCGAGCACGAAGCCGTCGACGCCACCGCCATCCCGGCCGACCGCCAGGGCCTCGACATCGGCCCGCGCAGCCGCGAGCTGTTCGCGGGCAAGCTGGCCGACGCGCAGACGGTGTTCTGGAACGGCCCGATGGGCGTGTTCGAGTTCGAGGCGTTCTCGGGCGGCACGCGTGCGGTGGCCGAGGCGCTGGTGAAGAGCGACGCGTTCACCGTGGTCGGCGGCGGCGACTCGGCGGCCGCGGTGCGGCAGCTGGGCCTGCCCGAGGACGGCTTCTCGCACATCTCCACCGGCGGCGGGGCCTCGCTGGAGTACCTCGAGGGCAAGGAACTGCCGGGCGTGACGGCCCTGGAGGAGAAGAACTAGTGGCACGCAAGCCGTTCATCGCCGGCAACTGGAAGATGAACCAGAACCACCTCGAGGCGATCGCGCTGGTCCAGAAGATCGCCTTCGCGCTGCCGGAGAAGTACTACGCGAAGGTCGACGTGGCGGTGCTGCCGCCGTTCACCGACATCCGCAGCGTGCAGACCCTGGTCGACGGCGACAAGCTGTCCCTGACCTACGGCGCGCAGGACGTGGCGCCGCAGGATTCGGGCGCGTACACCGGCGATATCTCGGGGCCGATGCTGGCCAAGCTGGGCTGCAAGTTCGTCACGGTCGGGCACTCGGAGCGGCGCGAATACCACGCCGAGTCCGACGAACTGGTCAACAAGAAGGTCAAGGCCGCGCTCAAGCACGGCATCACGCCGATCCTCTGCATCGGGGAGAAGCTCGAGGTCCGCGAGGCCGGCGAGCACATCCACCACACCACGACGCAGCTGATCGAGGGCCTGAAGGGCCTCAAGGCCGAACAGGTCTCCGGCGTGGTGGTCGCGTACGAGCCGGTCTGGGCGATCGGCACCGGCAAGGTCGCGTCGTCGGCCGACGCCGAGGAGGTCTGCAAGGCCATCCGGGCGACCCTCCTGGAGAAGTACGGCGACGAGGTCGCTTCGTCCGTCCGGGTGCTCTACGGGGGATCGGTCAAATCGGGCAACATCAGCGAGCTGGTCGCCTGCGAGAACATCGACGGTGCCCTGGTCGGCGGAGCGAGCCTGGACGGTGAGGAGTTCACGAAACTCTGCGCACTCGCCGCGGGCGGGCCGCTGCCCTGATCGAGGCCACGACCGGGTAGCCTGTGTATCCGGTCCGTCACACAGCAGTGGACGAGTCCAGGGGTACGGTGGTGGTCGGAAACGACCATGCCGTACCCCTGCATTCTCCTAGAGCCCAGAGGATGACATGAAGCTGTTCCTGCAAATCCTGTTGATCGTCTCCAGCGTCCTGCTGGTGGTCGCCGTGCTGCTGCACCGTGGCCGGGGCGGTGGCCTGTCGTCGCTGTTCGGCGGTGGGATGCAGTCCAGCCTGGCCGGGTCGAGTGTGGCCGAGAAGAACCTCGACCGGATCACCCTGCTGCTGGGCGCGGTCTGGCTGATCAGCATCGTGGGCTTGGGTCTGCTGCTCAAGGTGTGAGGCGTCCGGCGTCCCGTCCGTCGGCCGCGACCGGGTCGAGACGGCGGGACGCAGCGATTCGGCGTGCCTATTGGGGGGCGCGCCGCCGATTCCTAGGTGTGAGGATTCATGGTTGGCGGTAACGCGATTCGGGGCACCCGGGTGGGTGCCGGTCCTACGGGCGAATCGGAACGGGGTGAGTCGGCGCCGCGCCGCCGCATCTCCTACTGGTGTGCCAACGGGCACGAGGCTCGCCCGTCGTTCGCGCTCGACGCGGAGATCCCCGACGAGTGGGACTGCCCCCGCTGCGGTCTCCCCGGCGGCCAGGACGAGAAGAACCCGCCGGCCGCGCCGCGGACCGAGCCGTACAAGACGCACCTCGCCTACGTGAAGGAGCGGCGCAGCGACGCCGACGGCGAGGCCATCCTGGCGGAGGCGCTCGACCGCCTGCGCAAGCGCCGGGAAATCATCTAAGCGGTTTCCAGCCGAAAGCCACCCCGGGTCACCTCGGGGTGGCTTGTCGTGCGCCCACCCGGCCCTCGCCGTGCTTTCCGGGGCATCACACGTGATCAGCCGGGCATCACGCGTGCGCTCCGGGGCATCACGCGTGACGGGGAAGGCATCACCGCGATGCCCCTCGGATCACGCGAGATGCCCCTCCAGTCACGCTTGATGCCCCTCCAGCCACACGTGATCGGCGCGGGACGGGGGCTGGTGTATCACTGGTCCTGGCGAGGGGCATTCGTGTTCCGGCACTGAGCAGCCCCCGATTTCCACGCTACCGGGGGCCACCGACAGTTTTCGGCCCGGAAATGCTGCGAGCGGAGGATTTCGGTCGTTTTCGTCCGAAATCCTCCGCTCGCGGCCGCAAGCCGTCTGGAATCGTCGGTGTCCGCCGGTAAGCTGGATACCGGGGGCCGGAGGTCAGCGGTCCAGCGGATACCGCGCCCGCACGCGGAAGCCGCCGTCCTCCGTGCCCGATGTCTCGAAACTTCCGCCCAGCAGGCGCGCTCGCTCGGCCAGGCCCGTCAGGCCGTGGCCGCCCGAGGGCAACGCCTCGCCCGGGCGGTTCGCCCGCTCGTTGCGGACCTCGATCTTGAGCGCGCCGTGCTCGCCCTGGATGCGGATCGTCGCCGTGGCGCCCGGGGCGTGCTTGTGGACGTTCGTCAGGCACTCCTGGACCGTCCGGTACGCCGCTGCCGACACCTGGTTGGGCAGGGCCTCCGGCAGGTGCTCCACCGACAGGTGCACCGGGACCTCCGACGTCCGGATCAGCCGGTCGAGGTCGTTGATGCCCGGGCGCGGGCCGTCGTCGTCCGGGCCCGCACGCAGCACGCTCAGCAGCGACCGCAGCTCCTCCAGCGTCCGCTTCGACAGCGTGCGGATGACCTGCGCCGTCTCCTGCGCGCGGTCGTCGGTGGTCTGGGCCTGCAGCGCGCCCGCCTGCATGGCGATCAGCGTGATCTGGTGCGAGACGACGTCGTGCATCTCGCGGGCCAGCCGGGCGCGCTCCTCCGCGCGGACGGCGTCGGCGTGGAAGCGGCGCTCGCGGTCGCGGCTCGTGGCCAGCTCGGCGAGCTTGTTCGACACCTCCGCCCGCGCGCCGATCAGCAGGCCGATGGCGATCGGCATACCGGCGACCAGCACGCCGTAGATGCCGTCGAGGATGTGCTCGCGCCAACTGAGCTGGGCGAAGTCCTCCAGCGGCCACTGCACGAACCGGCACATCCACACCAGCGCCGCGCCGACCCAGACCTGCCAGTGCAGCTGGCGGCGGGTGGCGAGCATGCCGAGCGTGATCATCGACGCGAGCTGCGCCCAGCCGGCCAGGAAGCCGGGGACCGCGACGAGCACGGCGAGGAACGGGAACTTGCGCCGGAACACCACCGCGAGGCAGGCGGCGCCGGACAGCCAGATCGAGTAGGGCTGGGCCTTCTCGGGGATCACCAGCCAGACGTCGAGCACGGCCAGGATGACCGCGGCCGCCTCGATGGCGAACGTGACGACAGCGGGGCGCGGCACCGAGCCGAACACGCTCAGCCCTCGCTTTCGCACCCGCTCGGCGGCCGACGGCCCCGAGCTCGCGATCGAGATGCCTGGAATCGAGAGTCCCTCTGTACTCATCGCTGGCGACCCCATTCGTCTTGTGGACTTGTTGGTGAGAGGCGCTCAGGGCCGGATCGGGACGCGCAGCGGCAGACAAATGTGCGGATGCTAACGAGGTGGCGTACGGAGACGGTTAGTTTCACCCGCAGTCGGTGCTCCGGCGTCCGGATTCCGTAATCGACTGGGCCGTCCGGGGGATAGCTGGCGACGGGTGCTACTCAGTGTGGGAATGTCGTTTCCCACTGTGCGCCAAGACGACCACATCGTGGGAATCATGTTACCCACGTGTGGTCGCCCGGCGGTAGCTCTCAGGCCGCCATCGACCCGAGGTCGTCGCTCAGCAGGTCGTGCAGGCCCGACGCGCACGCCTTCGCGGTCTCGATCGACCGCGGCAGCATGCCGGCCTCGTACGCCCGGACCGCCTCCTCGACGCTCGGTGCCGTGGCCAGCGCCGTCGCCAGCTCGGTGCCGTCGAGCATGGCCAGGTTCGCGCCGACCCCGAGCGGCGGCATCAGGTGCGCCGCGTCGCCGAGCAGCGTGAGCCCGGGCGTGGTCGTCCAGGCGTGCGGGACGGGCAGGACGTACAGCGGCCGGTGGGTGAACCCGCCGTCGTGGTCCCGGACGTACGCCAGCACGTCCGGGTGCCAGCCGGCGTAGCGCTCCAGCAGGTGCGCGCGCACCGCGGCCGCGTCGGCGAAATCGAGGCCGGCGGCCCAGTCCTCCGGCGCGTAGAACGTCGCGTAGCAGCGGATGTGCCCGCTGCTGGTGCGCTGGGCGACGAGGGCCTTCCCGCCGACCTTCGTCATCATCGTCCCTTGGCCGGTCCGCGCGGCCAGCTCCGGGTGACGGCGATCCGCGTCGTCGAGGCCGAACTCGACGAACGTGACCCCGCTGTACCCGGGCCGGACGCCGGTGAGCGCGCGCCGGACGCGGGACCACGCGCCGTCCGCGCCGACGACCAGGTCGAAGTCGTGGGAGGCGCCGTCGGCGAACGTCAGCCGGGCACCGGCGACGTCGGCGACCGCCCGGCCCCACCGGACGGTGCCGGGGGCGAGGGAGTCCAGCAGGATCCCGCGCAGCTGGCCGCGGTCGATCTCGGGGCGGAAGTCGCCCTCGGGCGTCTCGTCGATGACGACCTCGGCGGTGCGGGGATCGAGGGCGCGCATCTGCTGGCCCTCCGGCCTCGCCAGTGCGCGGAACTCGTCGAGCAGCTTGGCGGTGCGGAGGGCGACCTGGCCGGTGTCGCCGTGCATGTCGAGCGTGCCGCCCTGGGGACGGGCGTCGGCCGAAGGTTCCTGTTCGAAGACGGTGACGTCGAGGCCGTGCAGCTGCAGGACGCGCGCACAGGCGAGCCCGCCGAGGCCGGCGCCGACGATCGCGATGGAGTTCATGGCTTCCCCCTGGAGGTTCGGGGCCCCGGCTCGTCCGGGGCCTGATCCGAGAAAACCATAGTGACTAAAAAAGTGCAACGACTCAACTTTCGAAGTGAGTCCACCATCACGTAGGCTGGCGGTCATGACGGAAGTGATCGGGCGCCGCGAGCGCAAGAAGGCGCAGACCCGCCAGGCGCTGGCCGACGCGGCACTCGCGCTGTTCCTGGAGCGCGGCTACGACCAGGTCGGCGTGAAGGAGATCGCGGACGCGGCCGACGTTTCCGTGACGACGTTGTTCAAGCACTTCCCCAGCAAGGAAGCCCTGGTGTTCGACCAGGACGACGACATCGAGGCGGCACTGGTCCAGGCGGTGCTCGGCCGCCCGCCGGCCCACACGATCGTGGACGCCCTGCGCGAGTACATGCTGCGGGACATCGCGGTCGGCCCGGACGAGCAGTTCATCAGGCTGATCGAAAGCACCCCGACCCTGCGCGACTACGCGAGACGCATGTGGATGCGCCACGAGACGACCCTGGCCCGCGCGATAGCCGAGGAGTCGGGCGCCCCGGAGGACGACATCGCGTGCGCGGCCTTGGCGCGGTTCGCGCTGGCGTCGCGAGAGCTGATCCTGGCCCACCCACACCGGCGGCGGGCGGCGGAGGAGATCTTCGCCCGGCTGGAGCGGGGCTGGCGAACGGAGTGACGCGGGCGGGAAAGAGGTGAGGGCCCCTGCCGAAGCAGGGGCCCTCACCCGAGAAAACAACTCAAGCCGTAGGCGGCTGATACACCTTCGTCAGCTTCCCCGCCGCGGCCCGGTCCAGCAGCCACAGCGTCCGGCGGTGCCCGCGGGCCCCGGCCACCGGCAGCTGCACCTCACCGGCGCCCGCCAAGGCCAGCGCCACCGCGTCCGCCTTCGCCTCGCCGGCCGTCATCAGCCACACGTCGCGGGCGCGGCGGATTGCCGGGAGGGTCAGGGAAATACGCGTCGGGGGTGGCTTGGGGCAGTTCCGGACCGCCACCACCGAACGCTCCGTCTCGTACACCGCCGGGGACTCCGGGAACACCGATGCCGTGTGCCCTTCGCCCCCGAGGCCCAGCAGCATGATGTCGAACGACGGCACGTCGCCGTGGTCCTCCGGTCCGGCTTGAGACGCCAGCAGCGAGGCGTAGTCCGCGGCCGCCGCGTCGACGTCGTCGCCGAACTCGCCGTCCGAGGGCGCCATCGCGTGGACGCGCTTCGGGTCCAGCGGGACGTGGTCCAGCAGGGCCTCGCGGGCCTGCTTCTCGTTCCGCTCGTCCGAATCCGCCGGGACGAACCGCTCGTCGCCCCAGTAGATGTCCAGGCGGGACCAGTCGATCGCGTCGCGGGCCGACGAGGCCCGCAGCTCGGACAGCACCGCGATGCCCGTGCCGCCGCCCGTCAGCACCAGCGACGCCGATCCCCTGGCCGCCTGGACGTCCACCAGCCGGGTCACCAGGCGCGCCGCCGCCGCGGCGGCCAGCAGGTCCTGGTTCGCGTAGACGACCACTTCCGTCTTGCTCATTTGTGCGCACCCGAAGCCGCCGAGCCGGCCGCGGTGGCCGGCGAGGTGACGTCCGCCTTGGCCGGCGCGCCCGTCTTGCCGTTCGTGCCCGACGTGATCTTGCCCAGACCCTGCAGGGCCGCTTCGTAGACCTCGTCCGGGTCGAGCCGGCGCAGTTCCTCGATGAGGCAGTCCTGCGTGCTGCGCCGCTGCAGCGCGATCCGGCGGGTCGGCTGGCCCGGCTGGGTCAGCGTGCCCACGCGGCCGTCCGGGCGGTGCAGCTCCACCGGGCCCGAGCGGCGGTCGAGCGTCACCGAGATGATGCCGGCCGCGCCCGAGCTCTTGACCCGCTTGACCGGCACCTTCAGGTACTCGGCCAGCCAGGCCGCCAGCAGCTCGGTCGACGGCGAATCGGCCTCGCCGGTCACCGTCGCGCCGGTGATCTTCTCGTACGGCGGCAGGTCCAGCGCCGACACGAGCTGGGCGCGCCAGTGCGTCAGGCGCGTCCAGGCCAGGTCGGTGTCGCCTTCGGTGTACGCCTTCGCCCGCGTGGTCAGCGCCTTGACCGGGTTCTTCTCCGCGGCCGAGTCGGTGATCCGGCGCTGGGCCAGCTCGCCGAGCGGGTCCTTGTCCGGGTCCTTCGGGCCGGCTCCCGGCCACCAGCACACGATCGGCGCGTCCGGCAGCAGCAGCGGCACCACCGCGCTCTGGCCCTGCGCGGCCAGCGGGCCGTACAGCCGCAGCACGATGACCTCGCTCGCGCCGGCGTCGCCGCCGACGCGGATCTGGCCGTCGATGCGCGGGGCCGCCGTGCGGGCGCCCTTGGCCACCACGATCACCCGCGACGGGTGCTCCCGGCTCGCGCCGTTGGCGGCTTCGATCGCTTCTTCGAGCTTGCTGTCGTCGTCGGCCACGATCACCAGCGTCAGCACCCGCCCGAGCGCGACTTGCCCGCCCTGTTCGCGGATCTCCACCAGCTTCTTGTTGAGTGCCGAAGTCGTGGTGGACGGCAGGTCGATGATCACGGGCGCCTCCATTTCCGGCCGGTGCGCTCCAGCATTTCGTCGGCGGAGGCCGGGCCCCACGTGCCGGGCGCGTACTGCTCCGGCGCGCCTTCCTTCGCCCAGTGGTCCAGGATCGGGTCGAGGATCTTCCAGGACAGCTCGACCTCTTCGTTCACCGGGAACAGCGACGGCTCACCCAGCAGGACGTCCAGGATCAGGCGTTCGTAGGCCTCGGGGGAGGACTCGGTGAACGCGTGCCCGTACCCGAAGTCCATCGTGACGTCGCGGACCTCCATCGTGGTCCCCGGCACCTTCGAGCCGAACCGCAGCGTGATGCCCTCGTCCGGCTGCACCCGGATGACCAGGGCGTTCTGCCCCAGCTCCTCGGTCGACGTCGAGTCGAACGGCAGGTGCGGCGCCCGCTTGAACACGACGGCGATCTCGGTGACGCGGCGGCCGAGCCGCTTGCCGGTGCGCAGGTAGAACGGCACCCCGGCCCAGCGGCGGTTCTGCACCTCGAGGGTCACCGCCGCGTAGGTCTCGGTCTTCGAGTCCTTCGCGAAGCCCTCTTCCTGCAGCAGGCCGGGCACCTTCTTGCCGCCCTGCCAGCCGCCCGCGTACTGGCCGCGCGCGGTGGTCTTGCTCAGCGGCCCGACCGGCGTGACACCGGAGAGCACCTTGATCTTCTCCGCGCGCAGGGCCCGCGGCTCGAACGACAGCGGCTCCTCCATCGCGGTGAAGGCCAGCAGCTGCAGCAGGTGGTTCTGGATGACGTCCCGGGCGGCGCCGATCCCGTCGTAGTACCCCGCGCGGCCGCCGAGGCCGATGTCCTCGGCCATGGTGATCTGCACGTGGTCGACGTAGTTGGCGTTCCAGATCGGCTCGAACAGCTGGTTCGCGAAGCGCAGCGCCAGGATGTTCTGCACCGTCTCCTTGCCGAGGTAGTGGTCGATGCGGAACACCGACTCCTCGGGGAAGACGTCGTTGACGATCGCGTTGAGCTCTTCGGCGCTCTTCAGGTCGTGCCCGAACGGCTTCTCGATGACGACCCGGCGCCAGGTGCTGGCGTCCGCGTTGGCCAGCCCGGAGCGGGCCAGCTGCTTGGTCACCACCGGGAACGCGCCGGGCGGGATCGACAGGTAGAACGCGGTGTTGCCGCCGGTACCGCGTTCCTCGTCGAGGTCCTTCACCGTCTGCGCGAGCCGGTCGAAGGCCTCGTCGTCGTCGAAGGTGCCCTGGACGAACCGGATGCCTTCGGCGAGCCGGTTCCACACCGATTCCTTGAACGGCGTCCGCGCGTGCTCCTTGACCGAGTCGTGCACGAGCTCGCCGAAGTCCTGGTGCTCCCAGTCCCGGCGGGCGAACCCGACGAGCGAGAAGCCCGCCGGCAGCAGCCCGCGGTTGGCCAGGTCGTAGATGGCGGGCATCAGCTTCTTGCGGGCCAGGTCGCCGGTGACGCCGAAGATCACCAGGCTGGACGGCCCGGCGATCCGCGGGAGCCGCTTGTCCCGCGGATCGCGCAGGGGGTTGGTCCACGTCATGCGCCGGCCTCCTGTACCGCGCGGACGACGGCCGCGAGGCCCGCGGCCCGGTCGGTGAGGTGCAGGCGCAGCACCGGGCGGCCGTGCTCGGCGAGCACCTGCCCGTCGCCGAGGGCCTGGGCGTGCTGCAGCTGCCCCAGCGTGTACGGCCGGTCCGGCACGTCGAGGTCGTGCTCGACCGCGCCGGTGAGCTGCAGGAAGACGCCGTTCTGGTGCCCGCCCTTGTGGTACTGCCCGGTGGAGTGCAGGAACCGCGGGCCCCAGCCGAACGTCGTCTGCTTCCCGGTGCGCTTGGCGATTTCGCCGCGCAGCAGGGACGTCGACGCGTCGTCGAGGCGGTCGAGGTAGGCCTGCACGGCGATGTAGCCCGCGTCCGGCGCCGAAGCGAAGAACGCGGTCAGCACGTCGGTGAGGCTGCCGTCCGTGGAAACGCCGGCACTGCCGAAGATCTCGACCGGACCGTCCACGTTGGACGGTTCCTCGCCGCCCTTGAGCTTCTCCGGGTCGTCCAGCAGCGCCCGCGCCGCCTTCTTGGCCGCTTCCACGTCGGGCTGGTCGAACGGGTTGATCCCGAGCAGCCGCCCGGCGAGCGCGGTCGCGAACTCCCAGAGCAGGAACTGCGCGCCCAGCGAGCCGGTGACGGCGAGCTTCGCCGCACCCTGCGGGGTGCCGACCGCGGTGGGCGTGGCGTCGGACCCGGCGTCGGCGAAGCCGGGCGCCTCCGGGCCTTCGACCGCGACCGGCAGCAGGCCGGTGCCCTGCTTGCCGGTGGACTCGGCGATCAGCTGCTCCGCCCAGTCCGGGAAGCCCTTGATGCCGGAGCCGGTGTCCGCGAGGACGACCTTCTCGGCACCGGCCTCGTGCGCGGCGGCCCACGCGGCGGCCAGCTTGACCGCCGGGTTGTCCGCGGAGTCCGCGGCGAGCTCGTCGGCCACCGAAGCGGCCTGGTCGAGCAGCCGGGCGACGTCCGCGCCGGCCAGCCCGGCCGGGACCAGCCCGAACGCGGTCAGGGCCGAGTAGCGGCCGCCGACGTGCGGGTCGGCCAGGAAGGTCCGGCGATAACCCTCCTTTTCGGACAGTGCCTGGAACGGCGAGCCCGGGTCGGTGACGACCACGATCCGCCGTGCCGCGTCGATCCCCGCGTCGGCGAACGCTTTCGCGAAGATCCGCCGGTGGCTGTCGGTCTCGACGGTGCCGCCCGACTTCGACGACACCACGATCACCGTGCGCTCGAGGTCGCCCGCGAGGGCGTCCGCGACCTGGCCGGGGTCGGTGGTGTCGAGGACGGTCAGCGCGACGCCGTCGGTCGCGGTGATCACCTCCGGCGCCAGCGACGAGCCGCCCATGCCGGCCAGCACCACCCGGTCGACGCCCTCGGACCGCAACTCTGTTCGCAGTGCCTCGATTTCGCCGATCAGCGGTCGCGACGACTTGTGCAGCGTCGTCCACGACAGCCGGATCGACGCCTCGGATTCGGCGTCCGGCCCCCAGAGCGTCGCGTCCTGCGCCGCCAGCTTCGAGGCGGCCTGGTCGGCGACCAGCCGCTCGGCCAGGGGCGCAGCACGCTCCGCCAGTGCGGCGTCCACGATCTCGACGCCGGTCTTTTCGCCTGTCGTCATGTCGTGCTTCAGCCCTTCGCCTGCTCGAGCTGCCCGTTCACGGTGTCCAGCAGCTCGGTCCACGACTTCTCGAACTTCTCGACGCCCTCGTTCTCCAGCGTCAGGAAGACGTCGCGGATGTCGATGCCGACGGCCTCGAGCTTGTCGAACACCTCCTGCGCCTCGGCGGCGCGCCCGGTCACCTGGTCACCCTTGAGCTCGGAGTGCTCCGCGACCGCGTCTAGGGTCTTCTCCGGCATCGTGTTGACGGTGTCCTTCACGACCAGGTCGTCGACGTAGAGCGTGGGGGAGTAGTCCGGGTTCTTCACACCGGTCGAGGCCCACAGCGGACGCTGCGCGTGGGCACCGTCGGCTGCGAGGGTCTTCCAGCGGTCGCTGGAGAACAGCTCCTCGTAGGCCGCGTAGGCGAGCCGCGCGTTGGCGACGGCCGCCTTGCCGCGCAGGGCCTTGGCCTCGTCGGTGCCGATCGCGTCCAGGCGCTTGTCGATCTCGGTGTCCACGCGGGACACGAAGAACGAGGCGACCGAGTGGATGCCGCGCAGGTCGTGGCCGTTGGCCTTCGCCTGCTCCAGACCGGCGAAGAAGGCCTCGATGACCTTCTTGTAGCGCTCGACGGAGAAGATCAGCGTGACGTTGACGCTGATGCCCTCGGCCAGGGTCTTCGTGATCGCCGGCAGGCCCTCTTCGGTGGCCGGGATCTTGATCAGCACGTTCGGCCGGTCCACGGTCTTCCACAGGTCCTGCGCCTCGACCACCGTCTTGTCGGAGTCCTTGGCCAGGCGCGGGTCGACCTCGATCGACACGCGGCCGTCGACGCCGTTCGTGGCGGTGTAGACGTCGCGGAACAGGTCCGCGGCGTTGCGCACGTCGGTCGTGGTCAGGTCGCGGATGGTCGCCTCGACGTCGGCGCCCTGGGCGGCGAGCTCGCGCGTGCGCTCGTCGTAGGCGTCGCCCTTCGACATCGCGTTGGCGAAGATCGTCGGGTTGGTCGTCACGCCCACGACGTGCTTGTCGCGGATCAGGCCGGCCAGGTTGCCGGTGTTCAGGCGTTCACGCGAAAGGTCGTCGAGCCAGATCGATACGCCGGCTTCGGACAGAGCCGCGAGCTTGTCGTTGCTCATTACTGTCATCCCCTTCAGGAATTCTTGGTGTTCTGGATCGAGCGACGGGCGGCCTCGACGACGGCTTCCGCGGTGAACCCGAACTCACGGAACAGTGTGGCCGCGTCGGCCGACGCACCGAAGTGCTCGATCGAAACGTTCACCCCGGCGTCACCCGTGAAGCGGTGCCACGACTGGGCGATCCCCGCCTCGACGGACACGCGGGCCTTCACGGCGGCCGGGATGACGGATTCGCGGTAGGCCGCGTCCTGCGCGTCGAACCATTCGACACACGGCATGGACACGACACGCGCCTTGACGCCGTCGGCGTCCAGGGTCTTCTTGGCCTCGACCGCCAGCTGGACCTCGGAACCGGTGGCGATGAGGACGACGTCCGGGGTGCCGTCGGAGTCGGCCAGGACGTACCCGCCCTTGGCGACGCCCTCGGCGCTGGTGCCCTCGAGCACCGGCACGTTCTGGCGGGTCAGCGCCAGGCCGGACGGGTGGTGGATGTCCTCCAGCACCGCCTTCCACGCGTACGCGGTCTCGTTGGCATCCGCCGGGCGCACGACGTTGAGGCCCGGGATCGCGCGCAGCGCGGAGAGCTGCTCGATCGGCTGGTGCGTCGGCCCGTCCTCGCCGAGGCCGATCGAGTCGTGCGTCCACACGTAGGTGACCGGCGCCTTCATCAGCGCGGCCAGCCGGACCGGCGGGCGCATGTAGTCGGAGAAGATGAGGAACGTCGCGCCGTACGGGCGGGTGCCGCCGTGCAGCGCGATCCCGTTGAGGATCGAGCCCATGGCGTGCTCGCGGACGCCGAAGTGCAGCGTCCGGCCGTACGGGTTGGCCTGCCACATTTCGGTGGCGGCCTTCTCGGGACCGAACGAGTCGGCGCCCTTCATCGTCGTGTTGTTGCTCTCGGCCAGGTCGGCCGACCCGCCCCACAGCTCCGGCAGCGGCTCGGCGAGGGCGTTGAGCACCTCACCGGAAGCCTTGCGGGTGGCGATGCCCTTGGCGTCCGGCTCCCACTTCGGCAGGTTGTCGGCGAAGCCCTCCGGCAGCGAGCGGGTCTTCATCCGGTCGCCGATCTTCTTGCGCTCCGGGTTCGCCTGGCCCCAGGCCTCGTACTTTTCCTGCCACTCGGCGTGCGCGGCCCGGCCGCGCTCGGCCGCCTGGCGGGTGTGCTTGAGCACGTCGTCCTCGACCACGAACGACTGGTTCGGGTCGAAGCCGAGGATCTCCTTGACCGCGGCGACCTCTTCGCCGCCCAGCGCGGCGCCGTGCGCCTTGCCGGTGCCCATCTTCTTCGGGGCCGGGTAGCCGATGACGGTCCGCAGCGCGATGAACGACGGCCGCTGCGTCTCGGCCTTGGCGGCCTTGATGGCCTCCTCGATCGCGACGACGTCCTCGCCGCCCTCGACGACCTGGGTGTGCCACCCGTAGGCCTCGTAGCGCTTCACGGTGTCCTCGGACAGCGCGATGTTGGTGTCGTCCTCGATCGAGATCTTGTTGTCGTCGTAGAAGACGATCAGGTTGCCCAGCTCCTGGCGGCCCGCGATGGACGAGGCCTCGGAGGTGACGCCCTCTTCGATGTCGCCGTCGGAGGCGATCACGTAGATGTGGTGGTCGAAGATGCTCTCGCCGGGCGCGGCGTCCGGGTCGAGCAGGCCGCGCTCGCGGCGGGCGGCCATCGCCATGCCCACGGCGTTCGCCAGGCCCTGGCCCAGCGGGCCGGTGGTGGTCTCGACGCCGTCGGTGTGGCGGTACTCCGGGTGACCCGGGGTCTTGGAGCCCCACTTGCGCAGCTGCTTGAGGTCCTCGAGCTCGAGGCCGTAGCCGGCGAGGAACAGCTGGATGTAGAGGGTGAGGCTGGAGTGACCGGCCGAAAGGACGAAGCGGTCACGGCCCGGCCAGTGCTGGTCGTTCGGGTCGTGACGCAGCGTGCGCTGGAACAGCGTGTAGGCCAGCGGCGCCAGGCTCATCGCCGTGCCGGGGTGGCCACTGCCACAGTTTTCGACCGCGTCGGCGGCCAGGACCCGGACGGTGTCCACGGCGCGGGTGTCGGTGTCGGTCCAGTCGGCGGGCACGTTGCGCCGGAGGAGTGGGTTGTTCTCGCTGGTAGTGGCGGTTTCGGACACTGAACTCCAACTCCCGGTCATGATGGTTGCGGCTGGTCTTCCTCGTTCCGGTTACCCGTGCGCGCGGCTACCTATCTCAATCGATCCCGAAGGGACGATATTCCTGCTCGCGGCCATGCGCAGGGGCAATCGCGGCCCGTCGCGGCCAGCCTAGTGCTTCGGCCGGTCGAGGACCCGCGATCACCCACGGGATTCACCACGTCTAACATCGTTCGAGGGTTCAGTAGGGCTGGTTCTTCGGCTACCCGGACTGGTCCCGCCCGAACCTGACGCAGGGAGTGAAATGTCGCCGGTGAACGCTGCGCACGGACGCAGTGAAGACACCAGCGCCGTGCACCCGACCGGGGAACGACCGCACGGTGAGCGGCGGAGCCTCCGCCGGGTCGTCGGCGCCTACGCCGCGCTGGCCAAGCCGCGGGTGATCGAGCTCCTCCTGGTGACCACCATCCCGGCGATGTTCCTCGCCGGCCGTCAGATCCCCTCGCCGTGGCTGGTGCTGGCCACGCTGGTCGGCGGGACGATGGCCGCGGGCAGCGCGAACGCGCTCAACTGCGTGATCGACGCGGACATCGACAAGGTGATGAACCGCACGAAGCGCCGTCCGCTGGTCAAGGACTCGGTGCCGCGCCGCGGCGCGCTGATCTTCGGCCTCGTCATGGGCGTCGCCTCGGCGGCCGTGCTCTATTTCACGGTGAACCTGCTGTCGGCGATCCTCGCGGTCGCGACCATCCTCTTCTACATCTTCGTGTACACGCTCGGCCTGAAGCGGCGCACGTCGCAGAACGTGGTCTGGGGCGGCGCGGCGGGCTGCATGCCGGTGGTCATCGGCTGGGCGGCCGTCACCGGCACCGTGCAGTGGCCGGCGTTCGTGATGTTCGGCGTGATCTTCTTCTGGACCCCGCCGCACACCTGGGCGCTGGGCATGAAGTACCGCGAGGACTACGAGCGCGCGGGCGTCCCGATGCTGCCGGTGGTCGCCACCGCCCAGCACGTCGCCCGCCAGATCGTCATCTACTCGTGGGTGATGGTGGCGTGGACGCTGCTGCTGCTCCCGGTGACGTCGTGGCTGTACGGCACGTTCGCGATCCTGGCGGGCGGCTGGTTCCTCTTCTACGCGCACAGCCTGCAGGCGGCGGTGCGGCGCGGCGAGGAGACCAAGCCGATGGCGCTGTTCCACCGGTCGAACACGTACCTGATGATCGTGTTCGTGGCGCTGGCGGTGGACTCGGCCATCGGGCTGCCCACGCTCGGCCTGCCGTTCTGACTCCGGCTCTGAGACGGGCCGGGATCGCGGTCACCGCGGTCGTCGTCTTCGGGCTCCTCGCCCTCCTCGGCCGCGGCCGGCTCGACCTCGACCAGAACCGGCTCCTCGGGACCGGCTGCGCCATCCCGGCCAAGATCACCGCGGTCCCCGGCCCGGCCCCCGACGGCGGTGTCGTCCGGGTCGTCGAGCAGGGCCCGGGTGCCGCGGTGCTCGAGAACACCAGCGCCCTCGCCGCCTACCGGATCCCCGTGACGTCCGGCTCGCGGACCGTCGAAGTGCCCCTCCTCACGCCCGGCGAACGGGTCGGCGTGGCGCTCGATCAGCCCGCGGTCGGGCCCGTGGTCTGGCTCGCGCCCGAAGCCCTCGGCGGGTTCACGCCGGTGACCGCGACCGTCGTCCCCGGTGGTGTCCGGTACCACTCGGCGAACTGCCGGGCCCTGACCAGTCGCGGGGCCGCCGTGCTGTTCCGGGGCCCCGACGGGCGCATCACCGGAGGCGCGCAACTGCTGCCAGAGGAAGTGTCGTGCGCTCCTGGGGAGAAGGTGCTGCCCGCCGTCCGGTCGGGCGAGGTCTCCCCGTACTGCGCCCTCGGCTCGGAATGATCGCGCGGCGACCGCCGTTACACTTCGTTGGCTCTTTTTCCTTGAGGCGAAAGCAGGATCTTTGTCTTCGGACGACTTCTCCGCCGAGCTCGCCCGCGAGCAGGCGTACGTCACCACCCTCTACGCGAAGCTCGACGCCGAGCGCCTCGAAGCCCAGCGCCGCCTCGACGAGACGCTGCGGCAGACCGGCGGCACCCCGCAGGCCCGCACCGAACGCGACGTCGCCACCACCCTCTACACCGACCGGCTCGCCCAGCTCGGTTCCGTCGAGCAGGGGCTGGCCTTCGGGCGGCTCGACTTCGTCCCCGAGAGCGCCGAGGAAACCACCTACATCGGCCGCCTCGGGCTCTTCGACGAGGACGACGACTACAAGCCGCTGCTCGTCGACTGGCGGGCGCCCGTCGCGCGGCCCTTCTACCTCGCCACCGCCGCGTCCCCCGACGGCGTGCGACGGCGGCGGCACCTGCGGTCGCTGACCCGCAAGGTCACCGGATTCGACGACGAGGTCCTCGACCTCACCGCCGCCGACCAGGGCCAGGACCTCGGGCTGGCCGGCGAAGCCGCCCTCCTGGCCGCGCTCGAACAGCGCCGGACCGGCGAGATGAGCGACATCGTCGCCACCATCCAGGCCGAGCAGGACCGCATCATCCGCGCGCCGCTCGGCGGCGTCATGGTCGTCCAGGGCGGCCCCGGTACCGGCAAGACCGCCGTCGCGCTGCACCGCGCGGCCTACCTGCTCTACACGCACCGCCAGCAGCTCACCACCCGCGGCGTGCTCGTCGTCGGCCCGAACAGCACGTTCCTGCGCTACATCGGCCAGGTGCTGCCGTCGCTGGGCGAGACCGGCGTGCTGCTCGCCACCATCGGGCAGCTCTACCCGGGCCTGCAGGCCGACGGCGTCGAACCCCGCGAGACCACCGAGGTCAAGGGCCGCCTGGTGCTGGCCGAGGTGCTCGCCAACGCGGTTCGCGACCGCCAGCGCGTGCCCGAGCCCCTGCTGGAGATCGAGTACGAGCACGACGTGCTGCGGCTGGACCGCAAGACCTGCACCGACGCCCGCACCCGCGCCCGTCGCTCGCGGCGGCCGCACAACCCGGCGCGGCGCCTGTTCGTCTCCGACGTCCTCGACGCCCTGACCCGCCAGGCCGCCCGCAAACTGGGTGCCGACCTCCTCGACGGGCAGGACCTGCAGGACATCCGCGCCGAGCTGGCCGCGGACGACCACGTCATCGCCGCCCTCGACGAGCTGTGGCCGGTGCTGACGCCGGAAGGCGTGCTCGACGACCTGTTCGCCGACCGCGAACGCCTCGCGCGGGCCGCCGGCAAGCTGCTGTCCCCGGCGGATCAGGCCCTCCTGGAGAGCCCCCGCGACGCGCGCTGGACGCCCGCGGACGTGCCGCTGCTCGACGAGCTGGCCGAGCTGATCGGCGTCGACGACACCGAGGCCCGCGTCGAGCGCAAACGCCGTGAGCGCGAGGACCGCGCGTACGCCGAGGGCGTGCTCGACATCCTCGAACAGGACGAGGAGATCATCGACGAGGAGCTCCTGCGCGTCTCCGACGTCCTCGACGCCGAGCTGTTCGCCGAGCGCCAGCAGGCGCGCAGCGAGCTGACCGCCGCCCAGCGGGCCGCGCAGGACCGGACCTGGACGTTCGGGCACGTGATCGTCGACGAGGCCCAGGAGCTGTCGGCGATGGACTGGCGGCTGCTGATGCGGCGCTCGCCGAACCGGTCGATGACGCTGGTCGGCGACGTCGCCCAGACCGGCGCGGCCGGGGGCGCGCGGTCGTGGGGCGAGGCGCTCTCGCCGTACGTCGAGGACCGGTGGCGCCTGGAAGAGCTGACCGTGAACTACCGCACGCCGGCCGAGATCATGGCCGTCGCGGCGCGCGTCCTCGCGGAGGTTTCGCCTTCGCTCTCGGCGCCGTCTTCGGTGCGCGAGACCGGGGTGCCGCCGTGGTCGGTGCGCCCGGCTTCCCTGGCCGCGGAGCTGCCCGGGCTGGTGGCGCGTGAACTGTCCGAAGTGGACGGCGGCACGGTCGCGGTGCTGGTGCCGCCCGGCCGCCTCGAAGCGGTTTCGGCGCTGCTCGGCTCACCGGGCGAACGGCTGAGCGTGCTGACCGTCGAGCGCGCCAAGGGCCTGGAGTTCGACGCGGTGGTGCTGGTCGCGCCGGACGAGGTCGTTGCGGGCTCGCCGCGCGGGCTCAACGACCTGTACGTCGCGCTCACGCGGGCCACGCGGCGCCTCGGGGTGGTCACCACGGGTGACGACGTCCCGGCACTCTCCGTGCTTGGCTAGGGTGCCCGGCATGCAGAAGATCGGGAAGATCGTGGTCGCCGCCGCGGCGGCGCTGTCGCTGGCCGCGTGCGGCCAGCAGGCCAAGACCGAAACGGCCGCCCCGGCGGGCCCGTCGGTCCCGCCGTCGAGCGCCGCACCGGCGACCCAGAGCAAGGGCCGCGAGTGCACGGCGGACGACGTCAAGACGACGGGGAAGTTCGGCGAGGTGCCGACGATCACCATCCCGGACGACTGCGACCCGCCGAAGAAGCTGATCACCAAGGACCTGTCCGAGGGCACCGGCGGCGCCGCGAAGGCCGGCCAGCAGCTGAAGATGAACTACCTGCTGGTGACGTGGTCGGACAAGAAGAAGCTGGACAGCTCGTTCGACCGCGGCCAGACGTTCGACCTCAACCTGGGCGCCGGCGAGGTCATCCCGGGCTGGGACAAGGGCCTGGAGGGCATCAAGCAGGGCGGCCGCCGCCTGCTGATCATCCCGCCGGACCTCGCGTACGGCGAGGGCGGCCGCGGCATCAAGCCGAACGAGACCCTCGTCTTCGTCACCGACGCCGTCTCGGTCCCCGCCGCCTGACTCGCGCGAAGGCCGCCCGCGGGGTTTCCCGGGGCGGCCTTCGGCGTGCCGGCGTCAGGGGATGAGCAGGAGCTTGCCGGTGGTGCGGCGGGCCTGGAGGTCCTCGTGGGCCTGCCGGGCGTCGGCCAGCGGGTACTTGCCGCCGACACGGACGGTCAGCTCGCCCGCGAGGATGGCGTCGAACAGCTCCTTCGACCGCCAGTCGATCTCCTCGCGCGTACGCGTGTAGTGCACGGACGTCGGGCGGGTCAGGTAGAGCGAGCCGCCGGAGTTGAGGCGCTGCGGGTCGAGCGGGGGGACCGGGCCGCTGGACGCGCCAAACAGCGCGAGGAGGCCGCGGACCTTCAGGCTGGCCAGGCTGCCGTCGACGGTGTCCTTGCCGACCCCGTCGTAGACGACGTCGACGCCCTCGCCGCCGGTCAGCTCGCGGGTGAGCTTCGCGAAGTCCTCGCGGTCGTAGCGGATCACCTCGTCGGCGCCGGCCTCGCGGGCGAGCCGTTCCTTCTCTTCGGTCGACACCGTGCCGATGACGCGGGCGCCGCGCGCCTTGGCCAGCTGCACCAGGAGCAGGCCGACGCCGCCCGCGGCCGCGTGCACGAGCACGTCGTGGCCCGGCTTGACCTCGAAGGTCGAGGCGACCAGGTAGTGCGCGGTGATGCCCTGCAGCATGGTGGCGGCGGCGGTCTCGAGCGAGACGCCGTCGGGCACCCTGACCGCCACCGAGGCGGGGACGAGCTTCCGGGCCGCGTAGCTGCCGATCGAGCCCTGCCAGGCAACGCGGTCGCCGGGCGCGAAGCCGGTGCCCTCGGCCGCCTCGACGACCGTGCCGGCGCCCTCGAGACCGGGGACGAACGGCAGCTCCATCGGGTAGATGCCCTGCCGCTGGTAGGTGTCGATGTAGTTGACCCCGGCCGCGGCGACGTCGACCAGCAGTTCGCCGTCCCGCGGCGCGCGGACGTCCACTTCGGCCGGTTCGAGCACCTCCGGGCCGCCGGTCTTCGTCACCTGGACTGCGGTGGGCATGCGTCCTCCTCGGGTCGGGTTCTCCCGGGTGCAACTATGGCCGACGCCACGCTGTTCCGCGTTCCGGCGCTTCGTTGGTTATCGTTCGGGACGTGACTTCAGAAGAGACCGTCGTTGCGCCGACCGGCGCCCAGCTGGCCGCGGCCCGCAAGTTCGTGCAGGCGCACGGCAAGCCGTCCCGCGCGGTGGTGGAGAACATCGGCCGGGCCGGGGCCCGCGTGGTCCTGGTCGGAGCCGACGGCGCCCTCGGCGACGTGGTGGTCCCTTCGGTGGCGACGGGCGAGGCCCTGGTCGAGGCGGTCGAGGACCTCTCGCCGGCCGCCTGGGACGCGGAGACGGTGAAGGCGACGAAGATCGGCCCGGAGCACCGCCGCAAGATGGCGGGCAAGTGAGCCCCACGGCGGTCCTGGTCAGCTGCGCAGAACTCCCTTCGGGTGACGGCGACGACGACGCCGTCGTGCCCGCGTTGTCCTCGCTGGGCTTTTCGGTGTCGTGGGCGCCCTGGGATTCCGCGTACGACTTCGCTTCCGCCGACGCGGTGATCCTGCGGGCGACGTGGGACTACGCGTCCCGGCGCCCGGAGTTCCTGTCGTGGTGCGAATCGGTCCCGTCGCTGTTCAACCCGGCCGCCGTCGTCCGGTGGAACACGGACAAGTCGTACCTGGTGGAGCTGCTCGACGCCGGGGTGGCCGTGGTGCCCACCTCGCTGGTCGTGCCGGGTTCCCCGGCTTCCTTCCCGTCGTCGGAATTCGTGGTCAAGCCGGCGGTGGGGGCGGGATCCCGCGGAGCGGCGCGGTTCGCTGCCGGCGTTGACGCTTCCGCGCACGTCGCCGCGTTGCACGCCGAGGGCCACGCGGCGCTGATCCAGCCGTACCAGTCCAGTGTGGACACTTCCGGCGAGCTGGCTCTGGTCTACCTCGGGGGAATCTACTCGCACGCCTTCTCGAAGGGCGCGATGCTGGGGTCCGAAATGGACTCTTCGGGGTTGTACCTGTCGGAGGAGCTGGCACCGGCGTCGCCGCCCGCGGACGCCGTGGCGCTGGCTGAGGACGTCTTGGATGCGGCATCGGCCCTGCTGGGGATTTTGCGGGCGGAACTGCTGTACGCACGGGTGGATCTGGTGCGCGGCGCGGATGGGAAGCCGTTGCTGCTGGAGCTGGAGCTGACGGAGCCGTCACTGGGGTTCCGCCAGGCGGACCCGAGCGCGGCGGTGCGGTTCGCGTCGGCGGTGCGGCAGCAGCTGGCGTGAACGGACAGGAAGCCACACCGCGTCGGTGTGGCTTCCTTCCTCCCCGGAGAGAGCTGGCGCTGGGCCATGCTCAATTTCCTGTGTTGCCCCCTCCTTCGATGCCACGGCCGTTGCGAACGTTCCGGTGCTCCACGTGCTCTCTCCTCCACATATCCGTCGACACGGAGAGTTGCAATATTCAAGATCACCTTGCGGTACGCAACCGGAGGCTGGATCCGCTTGGGGACGACCCGACCTCGTGCATCCTTTCGTCGGTGCTCTACCTGCATGATGCGTACTAGTGCACCCCAAAGGCAAGGGTGGCGAGCGGCGGGGCGAAAGCAAAATCCCCGTCACCGAGGCGAGTTCGCGCTTGGTGACGGGGACTTCAAGGCCGGTGCTTCGGCAGGCCGGATCGGTCAGTTGGCGGTGTTGCCGCCCAGGTCCACGCTGTTTCCGGTGTTGCCGCCGCCTCCGGCGAGGTGCATGGGGTGACCACTGTTCCCCGTGTTGCCGCCGCCTTCTCCGCCGCTGGCCAAGCAGAGGGCCGCGACCGCCGCGATCACCGCGATCGTCCGCCGCGCCCGGCTGATGCTGTTGAACTTCACTCGCTTCATCCCGCCTCTTTGCACTAGGTAGCGGGAAGATACCGGGCATCCTCGGACACGGTAGAGAAGCCTCGGCTACCCTGAGTGATCAGACCCGCTTTGCGGCCAGCCGATCCGCCCGCGGCCATCGCACGTTCGTCGCCCACCCGAAGCGCTCGAACGCCCAGATCACCCGCGCCGAGACATCCACCTGCCCCCGCAGCACCCCGTGCCTCGCACACGTCGGGTCGGCGTGGTGCGAGTTGTGCCAGGACTCGCCCATCGACAGCAACGCCAGCGGCCAGAAGTTCGCCGCCTTGTCCCGGCTGGCGAACGGCCGTTCCCCGATCAGGTGGCACACCGAGTTCACCGACCACGTCACGTGGTGCAGGAACGCGATCCGCACCAAGCCCGCCCAGAAGAACCCCGTCACCACGCCCCACCAGGACCACGAGATCAAGCCGCCGAGGCCCGCCGGGAGGGCCAGGCTCAACGTGATCCAGAGCCAGAAGTAGCGGTTCACCCAGCGCACGTCCGAGTCCGCCACCAGGTCCGGGGCGAAGCGGTCCGCGTTGGTCACCTCGCGGCCGAACATCCAGCCCATGTGCGCGTGCCAGAAGCCCCGCAGCAGGGCCGCCGGTGAAGTGCCGAACAGCCACGGCGAGTGTGGGTCGCCCTCGCGGTCGGCGAACGCGTGGTGGCGGCGGTGGCTCGCCACCCAGAAGATCACCGAACCCTGGACCGCCATGCTGCCCGCGATCGCCAGCACCACGCGCAGCGGCCGGGACGCCTTGAACGCGCCGTGGGTGAAGTAGCGGTGGAAGCCGACCGTCACGCCGAGTGTGGCGAACACGTAGAACCCCGTCGCGAGGATCAGGTCGATCCAGGTCATGCCCCAGCCCCACACCAGGGGGACCGCGATCAGGAGCGCCGCGAACGGCACCAGCAGGAAGGTCTTGAGCACGATCATCTCGCCGGTGCCGCGGCGGTGGGAGATGAGCGGCTTGGGCGCGGTGCGCGACGTCATGGCGCGAACAGTAGCTCACGCACCGGACGGCCACGCCGACGCGGAGTTAAGGCCGCGTAGCCGTCAGGCGGCCGTGAGCTCCTTCGGCGCCGCCGTCAGCGACGTCACCGGGCCGCGGTCGCGGCTGCCCGTCCACAGCGACGCCGTCGCGATGATGACCGCCATCGCGCCCAGCACGTGGAACGACACCATCGCCTCCGGCACGCCCAGCGCGTACTGCAGCGAACCGAGCCCGCCCTGCGCGACGGCGACCACCCAGACCACCGTGTAGCGCCGCCAGAGGCTCTTCGGGGCGCCGATGCGCAGCAGCTGCAGGCCGAACACCGCCAGCAGCAGCAGGTAGAGCACCAGCAGTCCGCCGTGGACTTGGGCCAGCGCCTCCACCGGGGCGTCGAGGCGGTGGGTGTTGATGTCGCCGCTGTGCGGGCCTGCGCCGGTCACCGTGGTGCCCGCCGCCAGCACCAGCCACATGACGGCGGCGAGCAGGACCAGGATCGTGCGGCCGGCAGGCGGGACCAGCAGGCGCGGGGTCTCGTCGCCTTCGCGGAACGCGCGCAGCAGCAGGACGGCCAGCCAGACCAGCGGGGTCGTCGCGAGGAAGTGGATCGCGACCGTCCACCACTCCAGCTTCGCGAGCACCGTGAGACCGCCGACGACGGCCTGCAGCACGACGCCGCCGGGCATCGTCCAGGCCAGCTTGACCAGGCGCTTGCGCTCCGGGTGATCGATCTGCACTCGCCACGCCGTGATGACCGCGACGGCAGCGACCAGGACGACGACGAAGGTCAGCAGCCGGTTGCCGAACTCGATCCACTGGTTGAGCGCGTCGATCCCCGAGTCGTGCTTCGGCACCAGGCTGCCCGCGACGCACTGCGGCCAGGTCGGGCAGCCGAGCCCGGACCCGGTGACGCGCACGATGGATCCGGTGACCCCGATCAGCGCCTGCGCGAGGACCGCGGCGATCCCGACGGCCCGCTGTACGGCGGCGGAAGGAAACGGCAGACGGGCGACGAGGCTGGTGAAGGGCACGGTATCGATGGTAGAGCGCACGGAAATCACGCTTCCGGCAGGTCTGGACGCCCAGAGCCCGAAGGCGGCCGCAAGGGACCTTGGTCCTGACGGCGGAAATCGGCGCCCTCCGGTTCGGCAGCATTTCTCCGGCTCGCGTCCCGCGGGTGCCCGGCCAGGAACGTCGCCATCGCGACCAGTGCGTTCAGCAGGGCGGCCACCGCCGCGCCGGAAGTCAGGGCCGCTACCGTGAGCGATTCGCCGTTCAGCCACGCGAAAAGGCAGGCTGCCGAACCCAGTGACACGACGGTCGTCCCGCCGAAGGTGACCAAGGTTCGTGCTCGATCAGTGCGCGACGAAGATCGGTTCGACTTGGGCATCGGGATACTTCCTTGTCCGCATTAACGTAGGCGAACCACGATGACAGCGAACGTAAGATCAAGTAAAAATCCCACTGTTACGGCGGTTTACAGTAGTTTTACAGCTTCTTACGATGAGCGGTCACACCCTTCGTGGAGGTGGTGCCCGTGACACCCGAAGAACTGCTTGCGTCGGCGCTCCGGAAGTTGCACCTCAAGGCGGGAAAGCCGAGTACCCGGAAGATCGCCGGCGGGGTGGGCGGGGTCAGCCACACGACGGTCAACGAGATGCTCCGGGGGTCCCGGGTTCCTGCCTGGGAGCTCGTCGAAAAGGTGGGTCGCTTCCTGGAGGGTGACGAGTCCGAGCTGCGAACGCTGTGGATGGCGACGCAGAAGACGCCGCTCCCGCGAGGGGAAGCGCACAACGATCTCTGGGACCCGGTGTACCTGGACCGCTTGGTCGTCACCTCGTTCGTCAGCGGAAAGGGAACGCGGGAGGTCCGGACGGTCGAACGTTGGATCAGGGCCACGAGCGACGGGGTCGACCGCTTCCGCGTCCGGGCGGCGGCGCTCCAGGGGATCTCCCACGCCGGGAGCGGCCGGGTCAACGTCGAGCCGTACCTCAACTGCACGATCGGCAAGGTCAAGCCGGTCAAGATCTCGGAAGAAGGTGACGCGTGGCTCGTCGACGTGCTGCTGGCGGTTCCGCTCGACGAAGGGGAATACGGCTTCTTCGCCACCAGGAGCCGCTACGCACACCCCGCTCGGTTCACCAGCTACACCGAAACCACGATCACCTGCCAAGGAGCTCGGGAAGTGTTGATCAGGGTGCAGTTCTCGAGTGACAGCGTGCCCCCGAAGTGCTGGAGTTACGTGGGATCGTCCGAGATCGACATGCAGGAGGAGCCACCCGCGGGCTCGCGCCGGATACTGCCGGTCTCGTCTTCGAGGTACGTCGATCTGCCCGCTCGAAGCCTGCCGCCGGGGGCGCGGGTCGGGGTGGCTTGGAAGTGGGACCCGACGAACTCGCCTGAGCTGGTCGTCAGGTGAGCTTGGTCGTCCGCGAGGCCACCGCCCCGGCGACCACCGCCCACCCGGCGAGCACCGCCATCGGCCCGGGCGCGAACGAACCGTCCACCAAAGCGGCCCGCATCCCTTCCGCCAGCGCCCCCGACGGCAGCAGCTCCACCACGCGAGCCAGCCCCGAAGGCAGCGACGACGGCGCCAGCAGGATCCCGCCCGCCAGCAGCAGCACGAACCACACGATGTTCGCCAGCGCCAGCACCGCCTCGGCCCGCAACGCCCCGCCCAGCAACACACCCAGCGCGCCGAAGGCGAGCGTGCCCAGGACGAGGAGCAGAACCGCCGACAGAATACCCGAAAGGGAAGGCGACCACCCGAGGAACGCCGCCACCACGCCGATGATCACCGACTGCAGGACCACGACCACCAGGGCCGCCGCCAGGCGCCCCGCCACCAGCAGCCACCTCGGCAACGCCGTCGCCGAGAGGCGCTTCAGCACCCCGTACCGGCGGTCGAACCCGAGGGCGATCGCCTGGCCGGTGAACGCCGAGGACATCACCGCCAGCGCCAGGATGCGCGGGGTGATCCAATCCACCCGCGGCACGGACCCCAGCGAGGACGCCGGGAGGATGTCCAAAAGGGACAACCCGATCAGCAACGCCAGCGGGATCAGCAGCGTCAGCAGCACCTGCTCGCCGTGGCGCAACGTCAGGCTGACCTCGACGCGTGCATGGGTGCGCAGCATCCGGCCCAGCGATCCCCGGCCGGGTGCCGGGGTGAAGGTCCCCGCAGCAAAAGTCACGCCCGCAGCTCCCGTCCGGTCAGCTCGAGGAAGACCTCTTCCAGGGTCCGCTTGCCGACCTGCAGTTCCTCCGGCAGCACGCCCTGCTGGGCGCACCACGCCGTGACCGTCGACACCACCTGCGGGTCGACCGAGCCGACCACCACGTACGTGCCCGGAGCGGACTCGCGGACCGCGTAGCCCTCCGGCAGCGCCGCGGTCAGCAACGCCGTGTCGAGGCGGGTGCGGGCCTTGAACCGCAGGCCCGCGCTGCCGGTCTCGTCCATCGTCAGCGACTGCGGTGCGCCCGAGACGACGACCTTGCCGTGGTCCACGATCACGACCGTGTCGGCCAGTGCCTCGGCCTCTTCCATCAGGTGCGTGGTCAGCAGCACCGAAACGCCGTCGGCGCGCAACGCGCCCAAGAGGTCCCAGACCAGCCGGCGGGCCTGCGGGTCCATGCCGGCCGTCGGCTCGTCGAGGAACACCAGTTCCGGCCGGCCGACCAGGGCGCACGCCAGGGAAAGGCGCTGCTGCTGGCCGCCGGAAAGGCGCTTGAACGGCGTGCGGCGCACGGAAGCCAGCCCGAGGACGTCCAGCAGCCAGGCCGGGTCGAGCGGCGAAGCGGCGCAGGACGCCACCAGCCGCAGCATTTCGTCGGCGCGCACGCCGGGGTACGCGCCGCCGCCCTGGGGCATGATCCCGACGCGGGGGCGCAGGGCCGCCGACTCGCGCACCGGGTCGAGGCCGAGCACGCGTACCGAGCCCGCGTCAGGCTTCGAAAAGCCTTCGCAGAGCTCGACGGTGGTGGTCTTGCCGGCCCCGTTCGGGCCGAGCAGCGCGAGCAGGCTGCCGCGCTCCATCCGCAGGTCGAGGCCGTCGACCGCGCGGGTGGAGCCGTAGCTTTTGACCAGCCCGCTGATCTCGACGGCAGGGACACTCACATCGGGTCACGATACGGCGTCGGCGGGCGCGGGCACCGGCGGGGACGGCCGGGACAGCAACACGGGCGCGAGGCGCCGCACGACCAGCATCCCGCCGCCGCAGACGACGATCGCCGCGACGTAGGCGAACGGCAGCACGTACGGACGGCCGTCGAAGGTGCTGCCGGTCGGCGGGAGCAGGAACGGCAGGGCGGCCGACAGGACCGCCGCCGCCACCCGGAACCGGGACGTCCCGGCCGCCGCGGCCAGCGGGATGACCGCCCACAGCACGTACCAGGGCTGGAGGTTGATCTGCAGGATCATCACCGCGCCGAGGGCGACGCCGAGGCCGATGATCGGCCGGTAGCGCCACTTGAAGCTGTCCCAGAGGAACTTGAACGTGATCGCCAGCGCGACGAGGTAGCCGAGCACGCCCAGGATCGGCACCAGCGCGTCGGTGTGGTTGCCGAGGCCGAGCGCGATGCCGAGGACGCCGGAGAGGTTGGCGAGCTCGGCGGTCGGGGAGATCCAGGAGCGGACCAGGCCCGGCGTGCTGAACGTCGCCCCCACCCAGCCGAAGCCGAGGCCGGTGCCGAAGCACACCGCCACCAGCACCACGCCGAACCACAGCGCCATCGGCGCGCCGGCGTGGAACAGGTCCTTGAGCCGGCCGTGCCAGCGCCGCGCCACCATGACCGCGAAGAACGGCAGCGCGAACACCGCGGGCAGCTTGACCGCGACACCGAGGGTGATGATGGCCACGCCGAGCGCGATGTACAGCAGCTCGCCGCGCGCAAGCGGCGGTGGTGTGTCGCCCTTGACCCGGATCGGCAGCTTCCGGATGCCGACCTCGAGGCCGGCCAGCATCAGGCCGACGGCCAGCGCGTCGTTGTGGGCGCCGGCGACGAAGTGGAAGATCAGCAGCGGGTTCAGCGCGCCGAGCCACAGCGCGGTCGCGGGCTGGACGCCGAAGCGGCGGGCCAGCCGGGGCAGCGCCCAGACGATGAGGACCACGCCGGCGAGCGCGAGCAGCCGCTGCAGCAGCACGCCGACCGCGATGCTGTTGCCGGCCAGCGGCGCCAGCCAGCCGCCGAGGCGCAGCACCAGCGGTCCGTACGGGGCCGGCGTCTCGCGCCACATGTTCGACACGCCCGCGGTGAACGGGTCCGCGACGCCGAGGGCCTGCGCCGGGCCCAGCACGTAGGGGTCCATCCCGCGGTGCACGATCTCGCTCTGCGCGAGGTAGCTGTAGACGTCGCGGGAGAACAGCGGCGGGATGACCAGCAGCGGCAGCACCCACAGGGCGATGGTGCGGGCCAGCTGTCCCTGCGACGCGAGCCGGGCGCGGTCCGGGCGGGCGAACCTGCCCAGCATCAGCCAGCTCAGCACCAGGATGCCCATCCCGGAGATGGCGATGGCCAGCGAAACCGTCGGGATCCGGGTGAACAGCCGCAGCACCGGGATCTCCTGCACCGGGTTGATCACCGGGGCGGCGCCGGCGCCGAGGGAGCCGACGGCGAGGAAGAGCGACCCGACCGTGCCGAAGCGGCGGACGACGTTCAGCCCGCGCAGCTCGGCGGCCTCCAGGGGCAGCGGCTCGCGCGGGCGGACGGGCGAAAGCGTGACGGGATGGGCACGCCCGGTGTCCAGCTCCGCCACTTGCCGTCCCTGCTGCGCAGGATGTTCGCCCACTGCCACGGGTGCAGGGTATCGGTCCGCCCCGGAGTGAGTCGGATCACTGCCGCGGGGCCCGCCTTTGCGGGTCATCCGGAAATAAGACACACTTGTGTTGTGAAAAAGACGGAGGCGGGTGACCAGGCGGGCGGCGACATGCCCCGCGCCGCGCACCCGCACGTCCCGTCGCAGGTCAGCGCCGAGGGCAAGACCCGGCACGAGGTCGCGAGGCTGCTGCTCGAACAGGGTCCCATGACGGCCGTCGTGGTCGCCGAGCAGCTCGGGATCAGCCCCACGGCCGTCCGCCGGCACCTGGACGCGCTTCTCGCGGATGGCGAAGCTGAAACGCGCGACGCGCCCCGCCGCGGACCCCGAGGCCGGGGTCGTCCGGCGAAGCTCTTCCTGCTGACCGAGCCGGGCCGCGCCCGCTTCGGGCACGCCTACGACGACCTGGCCGTCTCCGCGATCCGCTTCCTGGCCGAGCACGCCGGGGAGGACGCCGTCCGCGCCTTCGCCGAGCACCGCATCGAGAAGCTCGTCGGCCCGCACCGCGCCGCGATCACCGGACCGGGTGATCCGGCGGCGCGCGCGGAGGCCCTCGCGACCGCGCTGAGCAGGGAAGGCTACGCTGCGTCGACCCGCCAGGTCGGTGCCCCGGCACCAGGCCAGAACGTCGGCGCTCAGCTCTGCCAGCACCACTGTCCGGTCGCCCACGTGGCCGCGGAGTTCCCGCAGCTCTGCGAGGCCGAGACGGAGGCGTTCGCGCAGCTGCTGGGCACCCACGTCCAGCGGCTGGCGACCATCGCACGCGGGGACTCCGCGTGCACCACCCACGTACCCGTCACGGCGGGTCAGCCGGCCCATCCCGAGCCGGCGAGAACGGTGTCCCCCGAGGGGCACACAGCACGGATCCCGAATGGAGGGAAACCCGCATGACTGCCGCTGCCGAGCAGCGCACTCCCACCACCGCGCCACTGAGCCAGGAAGAGACCATCGAGTCCCTTGGCAAGTACGCGTTCGGCTGGGCGGACTCCGACGAGGCGGGCGCCAGCGCCCGTCGCGGGCTGAACGAGGACGTCGTCACCGACATCTCCTCGAAGAAGTCCGAGCCGGAGTGGATGCGCGAAGCGCGACTGAAGGCGCTCAAGCTCTTCGAGAAGAAGCCCATGCCCAACTGGGGGGCCGACCTCTCCGGGATCGACTTCGACAACATCAAGTACTTCGTGCGGTCCACGGAGAAGCAGGCCACCTCCTGGGAGGAACTGCCCGAGGACATCAAGAACACGTACGACAAGCTGGGCATCCCCGAGGCGGAGAAGCAGCGCCTCGTCGCCGGTGTCGCCGCGCAGTACGAGTCCGAGGTCGTCTACCACCAGATCCGCGAGGACCTGGAGGAGCAGGGCGTGATCTTCCTGGACACCGACTCGGGCCTGCGCGAGCACCCCGAGCTGTTCCAGGAGTACTTCGGCTCGGTCATCCCGGCCGGTGACAACAAGTTCTCCGCGCTGAACACGGCGGTGTGGTCCGGCGGCTCGTTCATCTACGTGCCGAAGGGCGTGCACGTCGAGATCCCGCTGCAGGCCTACTTCCGGATCAACACCGAGAACATGGGCCAGTTCGAGCGCACCCTGATCATCGTCGACGAAGGTGCGTACGTGCACTACGTCGAGGGCTGCACGGCGCCGATCTACCAGTCCGACTCGCTGCACTCGGCGGTCGTGGAGATCATCGTCAAGAAGGGCGCCCGCTGCCGCTACACGACCATCCAGAACTGGTCGAACAACGTCTACAACCTGGTCACCAAGCGCGCCAAGTGCGAAGAGGGCGCGACCATGGAATGGATCGACGGCAACATCGGTTCCAAGGTGACGATGAAGTACCCGTCGGTGTTCCTCATGGGCGAGCACGCCAAGGGCGAGGTCCTGTCGGTCGCGTTCGCGGGCGAGGGCCAGCACCAGGACGCGGGCGCCAAGATGGAGCACCTCGCGCCGCACACGTCCTCGACCATCGTGTCGAAGTCGGTGGCGCGCGGCGGCGGCCGCACCTCCTACCGCGGCCTGGTCCGCGTGGCGAAGCGCGCGCACCACTCGCGCTCCAGCGTCGTTTGCGACGCGCTGCTGGTGGACACGATCTCGCGCTCGGACACGTACCCGTACGTGGACATCCGCAACGACGAGGTGTCCATGGGCCACGAGGCCACGGTGTCCAAGGTCAGCGAGGACCAGCTGTTCTACCTGATGTCGCGCGGCCTCGACGAGGCCGAGGCGATGGCGATGATCGTGCGCGGCTTCGTCGAGCCGATCGCCCGTGAGCTGCCGATGGAGTACGCGCTCGAGCTGAACCGCCTGATCGAGCTCCAGATGGAAGGGTCCGTCGGCTAGTCATGTCGGTTACCGAGAACAACGTTTCCGAGGCTCTCCGCGAGGGGGCGGTCATCCCGGCCGCCTCCCGCGCGGAGCGCTTCACCTCCTACGACGTCGAGGCCTTCGAGGTCCCGGGCGGCCGTGAGGAGAACTGGCGCTTCACGCCGATGAAGCGCCTTCGCGGCCTCCACGACGGCAGCGCCGTCGCCACCGGCTCCGCGAAGGTGGACTTCGCGACCTCTGAAGAGGTCAAGGTCGAGTCCGTCGAGCGCGGGGACGCGCGGCTGGGCGTCGCGGGTGTGCCGAGCGACCGGATCGCCGCGCAGGCGTACTCCTCGTTCGAGCGCGCGACGCTGGTCACCGTGCCGAAGGAGACCAAGCCGGCGCTGCCGGTGCAGCTGAACGTGTCCGGCCCCGGCGCGGGCCAGGTCGCCTACGGCCACCTGCAGGTGCGGCTCGAGCAGTTCGCCGACGCCACCGTGGTGATCAGCCACGCCGGCTCCGGCACCTACGCCGACAACGTCGAGTTCGTCGTCGGGGACGGCGCGAAGCTCACCGTCGTCAGCATCCAGGACTGGGCCGACGACGCGGTGCACGTCTCCGAGCAGCACCTCAAGCTCGGCCGCGACGCCACGCTCAAGCACATCGTCATCACCCTGGGCGGTGACCTGGTCCGCGTCTCGCCGACGGCGACGTTCGCGGACCGCGGTGGCGACGTCGAGATGCTCGGCGTGTACTTCGCCGACGCCGGCCAGCACCAGGAGCACCGCCTCTTCGTCGACCACGCGGTGCCGAACTGCAAGTCGCGCGTGATGTACAAGGGCGCGCTGCAGGGCGAAGACGCGCACACGGTGTGGATCGGCGACGTCCTGATCCGCGCGGCCGCCGAGGCCACCGACACCTACGAGCTCAACCGCAACCTGGTGCTCACGCCGGGTGCGCGCGCGGACTCGGTGCCGAACCTCGAGATCGAGACCGGCGAGATCGAAGGCGCCGGCCACGCGAGCGCGACGGGAAGGTTCGACGACGAGCAGTTGTTCTACCTGCAGTCGCGCGGGATCGCCGAAGAAGCCGCGCGGCGCCTGGTCGTGCGCGGGTTCTTCCACGAGATCCTGGTCAAGATCGACGTCCCCGAGGTGCGCGAGCGCCTCGAAGCGGCGATCGAAGCCGAACTCGAAGCCGTTGGCGCCTGACCGCCCTCTCTGACTTAGGAAAACGAAGAATGGCAACGCTGGAAATCAAGGAACTGCACGCCTCGGTGACCACCGAGGAAGGCGCCAAGGAGATCCTCAAGGGCGTCAACCTGACCATCAAGTCGGGCGAGACGCACGCGATCATGGGCCCGAACGGCTCGGGCAAGTCCACGCTGTCCTACGCCATCGCCGGCCACCCGAAGTACGAGGTCACCTCGGGTGAGGTGCTGCTCGACGGCGAGAACGTGCTCGAGATGAGCGTCGACGAGCGCGCGCGGGCCGGCCTGTTCCTGGCCATGCAGTACCCGGTCGAGGTGCCGGGCGTGTCGATGTCCAACTTCCTCCGCACCGCGGCCACCGCGGTCCGTGGCGAGGCCCCCAAGCTGCGCCACTGGGTCAAGGAGGTCAAGGAGGAGATGGGCAAGCTCGAGATCTCGCAGGAGTTCGCCGAGCGCTCGGTCAACGAGGGCTTCTCCGGCGGCGAGAAGAAGCGCCACGAGATCCTGCAGCTGGCGCTGCTCAAGCCGAAGTTCGCCATCCTCGACGAGACCGACTCCGGCCTCGACGTCGACGCGCTGCGGATCGTCTCCGAGGGCGTCAACGAGTACAAGGCCAACAGCGAGGTCGGCGTCATGCTGATCACGCACTACACCCGGATCCTGCGGCACATCACGCCGGACTTCGTGCACGTCTTCGCCGGCGGCAAGATCGTCGAGTCGGGCGGCAAGGAGCTGGCGGACGAGCTGGAGGAGAACGGCTACGTCAAGTACGTGGGCAAGCCCGAGCCCGCCGCGCTCTGACGTTCCACCCCACACCGAGAAGAGAGGAGTCGGCCCGATGACCACCACCTCGGCCGGTTCTTTGCCACTGGACGTGGCGGCCCTGAAGGCCGACTTCCCCATCCTGTCGCGCACGGTCCGCGACGGGAAACCCTTGGTGTACCTGGACTCCGGGGCGACGTCGCAACGCCCGACGGCGGTGCTCGACGCGGAGCGCGACTACGTCTTCACGTCGAACGCTGCCGTCCACCGCGGCGCGCACCAGCTGTCCGAAGAAGCGACGGACGCGTACGAGTCCGCGCGGGCGAAGATCGCCGAGTTTGTCGGCGCCGACGCCGAGGAGCTGGTGTTCACCAAGAACGCCACCGAAGGCATCAACCTGGTCGCCTATTCGTTCGGCAACGCCGCCACCGCCGGTCCCGAGGCCGCGCGGTTCGTGGTCGGGCCGGGTGACGAGATCGTCGTCACCGAGATGGAGCACCACGCGAACCTCGTGCCGTGGCAGCAGCTGTGCCAGCGCACCGGGGCGACGCTGAAGTGGTTCAAGGTGACGCCGAACGGCCGCCTCGATCTGTCCGATGTGGACGATCTGATCACGCCGCGCACGAAGGTGGTCGCGTTCGCGCACCAGTCGAACGTGCTCGGTACGGTCAACCCGGTCTCGCTGCTGGTCGAGAAGGCCAAGGCCGTCGGCGCGTTCACCGTGCTGGACGCCTGCCAGTCGGTGCCGCACTTCCCGGTGAACTTCCACGAGCTGGGCGTGGACTTCGCCGCGTTCTCGGGCCACAAGATGCTCGGCCCGTCCGGCATCGGCGTCCTTTATGGACGTACCGAGCTGCTGGAAGCGATGCCGCCGTTCCTGACCGGCGGGTCGATGATCGAGATGGTCCGGATGGAGGGCTCGACCTTCGCGCCGCCGCCGCAGCGGTTCGAGGCCGGTGTCCCGATGACGTCGCAGGCCATCGGCCTCGGCGCGGCCGTCGACTACCTCTCGGCCATCGGCATGGACCGCATCGCCGCGCACGAGCACCAGCTCGCCGCGGCGGCCATCGAGGGCATCGGCGCGATCCCGGGCGTCCGGATCATCGGGCCGACGGACCTGAAGGACCGCGGCGCGACCGTGTCGTTCGTGATCGACGGCGTGCACCCGCACGACGCCGGCCAGGTGCTCGACAGCCTCGGCATCGCCGTCCGCGTCGGCCACCACTGCGCGTGGCCGCTGCACCGCGCGTGCAACGCCCCGGCGACCGTGCGCGCGTCGTTCTACCTGTACAACGATCTGTCCGAAGTGGACGCCCTGGTGGCCGGGATCCGCGAGGCGCAGAAGTTCTTCGGGGTGGCGCAGTGAACCTCGAGAGCATGTACCAGGAGATCATCCTGGACCACTACAAGAACCCGCACGGGCGCGGCCTGCGCGACCCGTTCGACGCCGAGTCGTTCCAGGTCAACCCGACCTGCGGCGACGAGGTGACGCTGCGGGTCAAGCTCGACGACGGGAAGGTCGCCGACGTCTCCTACGACGGCCAGGGCTGCTCGATCAGCCAGGCGTCGACGTCGGTCATGACGGACCTCGTCGTCGGCCACACGGTCGAGGAGGCGTTCACCACCATGGACGCCTTCGTGGAACTGATGCAGGGCAAGGGAAAGGTCGAGCCGGACGAGGACGTGCTGGAGGACGGGGTCGCCTTCGCGGGCGTCGCCAAGTACCCGGCCCGCGTGAAGTGCGCCCTCCTCGGCTGGATGGCTTTCAAGGACGCCGTCGCCCGGACGAGCAGTGGAGCTGAAAAGGCATGACTGAAGAAACCGCCACTCGTGAGGGGCGCACCGCCGCCGACCTCGACGCCGAGACCACCGCGAAGCAGGACCTCGACCTCGCCAAGATCGAGGACGTCGAAGAGGCCATGCGCGACGTCGTCGACCCGGAGCTGGGGATCAACGTCGTCGACCTGGGCCTGGTCTACGACATCCGCGTCGAGCCGGACAACACGGCCACCCTCGACATGACGCTGACGTCGGCGGCCTGCCCGCTGACCGACGTGATCGAGGACCAGACGAACGCCGCGCTGACCAGCGGCGGCCTGGTCAAGGACTTCCGGATCAACTGGGTCTGGATGCCGCCGTGGGGCCCGGAGAAGATCACCGAGGACGGCCGCGAACAGCTGCGCGCCCTCGGCTTCACCGTCTGAGCGGTTTCGCGTCGAGCGGGTCACCTTCCGAGGTGGCCCGCTTGGTGTATAACGACGTGTACCGCGCGTGCCAGGTCAGCGCGTAGAGGATGAGCGCGACCAGGAACCCGCTGCCGGCGCCGGTGACCGCACGATAGGTCGCGTTCCCGGCCACGCCCGCGCGGGTCATCGGGTCATGGTGGGCGAGGAACGGCAGCAGCTGCACCAGGACGCCGGTGACCGCGCCGGCTCCCAGGAACGCCACGACGGCCGTGCGGTGGCGGGTGCCCGGCGGTACCGCGCGAACCGGCGCCGCGCGGTACCAGCGCACGAGCCACCAGGCGAGCACCGCGGCGCCGGCGACCGTGCTGACCAGCTGGATCAGCCGGCCGACGTCGACGCCGGTGACGAGCGGGATCCGCAGGAACGCGAACCCGTCGTGCTCGTGGGTGAACGCATCCCAGCCGACGTGCGTGGCGGCCCCGATCGCCAGGGACAAGGCGATCCAGCCCGGGTGCTTCCAGCTGAAGTGGCGGGGGAGCCGTTCGGCGAGCGGTCGCGGCACCAGCGTCAGGAGCGGTCGCTTCAGCAGCACGTGGAAGACGGCGAGCAGGACCAGGGCGAGGAACGGGTCGAGCCAGAGGACCGACGCGAACTCGTGGGTCCGGGTCAGGCCGACCCCCGGCAGCCGCGGGACGAACCAGAAGACGTCCGGCGCGACCGACCCGGCGACGAGCGCCGACGGGACCAGCGGCCGCCTCGCCAGCGGGAGGACGGCGGCCGGGTGACACAGCGTGAACGGCACGGAAGCTAGTATCCCGGGGTGGTCCTGCGGTCGATCCTCCTGTTCCTGGCCGCGGCCGTCTGCGAAATCGGCGGCGCCTGGCTGGTCTGGCAGGGCGTCCGCGAAAACCGCGGCCTGCTGTGGATCGGCGGGGGCGTCGTGGCTTTGGGGGTGTACGGCTTCGTGGCGACCCTCCAGCCGGACGCCCACTTCGGCCGCATCCTCGCCGCGTACGGCGGAGTGTTCGTGGCGGGTTCGCTGGGGTGGGGGATGGTCGCCGACGGATACCGGCCGGATCGCTACGACGTGCTCGGTGCGCTGCTGTGCCTGGCGGGGGTCGCGGTCATCATGTACGCGCCGCGGACGGGGTAACGCCGCAGGTGAGCGGACGATAGATCGGCGTGACCGAACTCGCGTTCCCCCCGGCGCCGCCCGGGCCGCCGGCGCCGCGCCTGCTTTCGCCCGCCCTGGTGGTGTGGATCGTCGTTGCCGTGCTCGGGCTCGGCGCCACCGTGGCCCAGGTGGGGATCGTCTTCTTCACCTACCGCGACTACCAGGTTCCGGGCGTGGCGATGAACCCGACGCTGAAACCCGGCGGCTCGGCCCTCGTGCGCGCCCGCGAGGGTGACGAGGTCCACCGCGGGGACGTGGTCATGTTCGACCGCGGGGCGTTCGCCCACCCGGACAGTGCCGGGCTCAGCGTCTTCCGGGTCGTCGCGGTCGGCGGGGACGTCGTCGCCTGCTGCACCGGCGGACTGCTGACGGTCGACGGCAAGCCGATCACCGAGAACTACCTCAGCCAGGACCAGTACGCGCAGGACGCGGCCGCCACCACGCCGTACCTCGTGCGCCTGCACGAGGGCCAGGTGTTCCTGCTCGGGGACGAGCGGGGCCGCGCCCGCGATTCGCGTTTCCTCGGTGTCGTCCCGGTTTCCGCGGTCACCGGGTTCGTCGTCGGCACCGGCCGGATCACCCACCCGGCGCCGCTGGCGCGCACGACCGCCTTCACCGACGCGGGCCTGCCGGGCGCGCCGTTCGAAGACACCCTGTACCCCGCGCTGCGCTGGTGGCTGCTCGGGGGTGCGGTCCTGTTGTTCGCCGGCCTCATCGGACTGGTCGTGACGCTCGTCCGGACCGCCGGAAGACGACGAAGAGCAGCCGCAGGCCCACCAGGGCGCTGATCACCAGCAGGTTGTAACCGAACACCTGGTGCAGCGTCAGATCCGCGGCGATGCGCGGACCGCCCGAGCCGGTCAGCAGCAGGACCGCCATCAGGCCGGTTGCCGCGCCGGTGCACGCCAGCAGGACCTCGTGGACCAGGCCGGTGACGACCTCGCGGTCGCGCTCGTCGGAGAACAGGCGGACGTTCACCGACAGTCGGCCCTCTTCCAGTGCCGCGCCGATCCGGTCGAGGCGGCGGGGGATGCGGCGCAGCACCGGCAGCAGTGCCGTCAGCTCGCCGATCGCCGTGCGGCCCAGCGGGCCCGGCCGTAGCCCGGCGCCGACCTGCTCGGCGGCGAACGCGCGGGCCTGGGCGACGACGTCGAAGCCGGGGTCCAGCGCGGCGAGGGTGCCCTCCACCGTGGCCAGGGCGCGGAACACCGCGGCCACCGGCGGCGGCACGCTCAGCCGGAAGTCCGCGACCACCCGGAACAGGCCGGTGAACAGGTCGAGGTCCGGGGTGCGGCCGGGGCCGAAGTGCCGGGCGACCAGGGCGCCGAGGGCGCGTTCGAGGCGCTGTTCGTCGATCTCGCCGGTGCGGTCGACGATTTCGAGGAGCCCGTCGCGCAGGCCCGCCGGGTCACCGCGGTCCAGGGCGAGCACCAGGTTCTGCAGGCCGCCGCGCAGGCCGGTGTCGAGCCGGCCGACCGAGCCGAAGTCGAGCAGGCCCAGCCGCCCGTCGGCCAGCAGCATGAGGTTGCCCGGGTGCGGGTCGGCGTGGAAGACGCCGCCGATCAGCACCTGGTCGAGCAGGCAGCGCAGGAGCGAGCGCGCCAGGCGGGTGCGCTCGGCGGCCGGCAGGGTGTCTTTCGCCGTGGCGAGCGGTCGGCCGTGCAGGCGGGACATCACCAGCACGCGCTCGGTCGAAAGTCCTTTGTGGACCTTCGGGAGGGCGATGTCCTGGCGGCCCGCGGCGGCGATCGCGGTGAGGTTGCGGGCTTCGATGGTGAAGTCGAGCTCCTCGGCCAGCGCCGCGGCGAACCCGTCGGCCAGCTCGGCGACGCCGAGCGAACGCGCCCAGTCCGCGCGGTCCTCGAGCGCCGCGGCCACCCGCCGGAGGATGGCGATGTCGCGGTCCGCCTGCTCGCGCACGCCCGGCCGCTGGACCTTGACGACGACGTCCTCGCCGCTGCGCAGCTTGGCGCGGTAGACCTGCGCGACCGACGCGGCGGCCAGGGGTTCCGGGTCGAACTCGGCGAAGACGTCGTCGGGGGAGCCGCCGAGTTCGTCGGTCAGGACGGCCCACACGGCCTCGGCCCGGGCGGGTGCGACCTGGTCCTGCAGCCGGCCGAGCTCGTCGACGAACACCGGGGGCAGCAGGTCCGCGCGGGTGGAGAGCAGCTGGCCGAGCTTCACGAACGTCACGCCGCCCTCCTCGAGGGCCCGGCGCAATGACCGCGCGAGCTTGGCGTGCCGTCCCGGCGCGAGGCCGGGTTCGCGCCGGCCGGTCAGGTAGCGGCCGAGGCCGTGCTTGACCGCGATCCGGCTGATCTGCGCGTACCGGCGGGTGCGGGAGAGCCGGCCCCGCAGCCGGCCGAGCCCGATGCCGTGCGGCAGGGCCAGCTCGGCGACGAACAGGAAGATCAGCGTCGCGAGGAAAGCGCTGCCCGCCAACGGAATCAGCAGGCCCAGCGCCGCGCCGCCGTGGTGCAGCAGGGAAACCGGGAACGCCTGCCCGATACCGCCCGCGACGAGCCAGCCGAACGCGGCGGCGCACAGGGCGCGGACGGCGCCGATCCGGACGCCGAGCACCCGCCGCGACGCGGCCACCAGCGGCCACAGCAGGAGCACGTACAGGGGGAGGGTCAGCAGGCCCAGCAGGATGTCCATCGGTTCCCTTCCGTCGGGACCGAGCAGACCACGGCGGCCGGGCCCGGCGGCTCAACCGGCCGCGGGAGGGGGCTCCCTCCCGCGAGGGAACGACTTTCGGCCGTGGCCGCGCCGGTGGTGGCCTTCTAACCTGATCGCGCGAACCACGGTGAAGTGCTCCCTGAACCGGACGAAGGAGACACGATGAACGGACGCGTGATCGGCCGGGTCGTGGCCTTGGCCACGGCGGTCGCGGCCCCGCTGGGCCTGGGGCTGGCCACCGCCCCGGCCGCTTCGGCGGCGGCTGTCACGACGCTGTACTACAGCTCTTCGGGCGCGCCGGACTACCTCGCCCAGATCGACCAGGGCGCGGCGAACTGGAACGCGGCGGTCACCGACGTGAAGCTGGTCAAGCGGAACACGAGCGCCACCATCGTGTTCCACGAGATCAGCAGCGGCGGCTCGTACACGAACACGAACGGCCACGGCCGCGGCCAGATCTACCTGGACACGAGCCAGGTGGCGGAGGGCTTCGACCCGACCCGCATCGCCGCGCACGAGCTCGGCCACAACCTCGGGCTGCCGGACCACTACAGCGGACCGTGCACGGAGCTGATGTCGGGCCACGGTCCGGGGACGGCGTGCAAGAACGCGAAGCCGTCGGCTGCGGAGGCGGCGAAGGTGCAGTCGTTGTGGGTGAACGGTTTGGTGGCCGCGGCGGAGAGCCGCGCGGTGGCTTACTGATCGGGTTCGGGGTGGCCTCCGGTTCGGGGGCCACCCCTTTGCCTTGTAACGGCTCTTCCTGCGCTGACGACTGACTGTCGTCAGAACGAGAGTCCGGCCAAGGAGAGACATGAGCTACTCCACACTCTTGTCCTCTGCGGCGGTGCCCCTTGTCGGGCTCCTGTTGGCGCTCATCTTCGCGCGGCGGCAGAGTCGCGACAGTGGCCTGGAGAGTCGGCTCGGTATCGAACTACGCGAGCAGGCCGCGAGCAAGGTCTCGGAAGCGAAGGAAAACGCGGAACGCTGGACGTCGGAGCGCGTTTCCGCTGCGGACGAGCGTCATCAGCAGGTTCCCGATGGGGCCGGAGGATTGCCCGGCCCGCCAGGGGGCGAGCAGGTTCGCCTGAAGAGTGTGGCGGCGGAAATCGTCGCGAACGCCGTAGATGCAGCCTCTCGTGACGTGAACCGGTATACCCGTTATGCCGATGAGGCGCTGAGCCGGTCGAAGATCGCGTTCTGGTTCAGTCTCGTGCTCGGCGCGATGGGCTTCGCGACCATTCTGGCGGGTGCGGTCATGGCGTACTTCGCCAGCTTGGACGCGTCGATCGTCTCCGGCGTGGCCGGTGTCGTGAACACGTCGATCGCGGCGCTCCTGTACCAGCGCTCTGATGTTGCGGACAAGCGAGCCAGTTCGTGGTTCGAGAAAGCGGGCGACAACCTCAAGGAGAGCGACAACCTGCAGCGAGCGCTCGAAGTCCTCGACTTGCTCGGCGACGCCGAAATGCGCAACCGGCTCATCGCGATCGCCGGGATCAAGCAGTTGTTCCCAGGAGAGAACGCCGAAGCTCTGTCGGATGCGATGGAACTCAAGCGTTAGCTTTCTTCCCGTGCAGGCTCAGCGTCACCCCGGCGATGACGACCGCGCCGCCGAGGACCTGCGTCGCCGTCAGCGTCTCGCCCGCCAGCACCACTGCCCACCCCAGCCCCGCCACCGGCACGACGTTCAGCAGGTTCACCGCCACGCTCGGCTCCAGCCCGCGAAGCCCGTGGTTGTACAACAGGAACGCCGCCACCGAGCAGAGCCCCGCCAGGAACCCGACCCGCAGCCAGGTCCCTCCACTCGGTACACCCCACTGGTCCACTTCGGACAGTGACAGCAGGACGAACCCGGCCGCCCCCGCGAGGGTCTGGTAGTACGTCACCACGATCGGCGACGCGCCCGAGCCGTCCCGCCGGGCCAGGATGTTGTACGCCGCCCAGACCACGCCGCCCGCGATCAACAGCACGTCGCCCCACAGGGAATGTCCGCTGTCCCGGTCGCCGACCACCAGCCAGACTCCCGCGATCGCCACCAGCATGCCCGTCAGCCGGACCGCGGAAAACGCCGTGCGGCCCGACAACGCCAGCGTCACGATCGGGTAGGACGCCACGATCAGCGTGGCGTCCGACGCCGTCGCCAGGTCGACGCCCACGTTCTCCAGCGCGAAGTACGCCGTGATCCCCAGCAGCCCGGTCAAGCCGATGAACCCGCGTTGCCGGAGCGTCGGCAGGCGCTGCCGGCCCGGACCCGCGTGCACCGCCACGCCGAGGATCGCCGCCGCCAGGGTGAACCGCAGCGCGCCCAGCGTCATCGGCGGGACCTCCGCCAGCGCCACCTTGGTGACCGCGAACGAACTGCTCCAGATCAGCGCGGCGCCCAGGACCGCGGGCACCGCGAGGCGAGTGCGCGGGGAATCGGTGATCATGCCGCTGAAGGTAGCCAGCGAACAGGAACCTTCCGGGTAAAGCCGTGCTAGATTCGGCAATCAAGCCAAAAAGGCGAATAATACGAGCCGACGCCCGGGAGCAGGAGCGCGATGGACGAACTTGACACGGCGCTGCTGACCCTCCTCCAGGAGGACGCCAAGCAGACCAACAAGGAACTTGCCCGCCGGCTGCACATCGCGCAGTCGACCTGCCTCGAACGCGTGCGGGACCTGACCCGGCGCGGGGTCGTGCGGGGGCACACCGTCGACGTCGACCTGAAGAAGATCGGCCGGCCCGTGCAGGCGATGGTCGCCGTGCGGCTGCGGCCGCCCGACCGGGCCGTCATCGAATCCTTCCGGGCCTTCGTCGAGGGCCTGCCCGAGGTGCTGTCGGTCTTCGTCATGTCCGGCAGCGACGACTTCCTGCTGCACATCGCCGTCGCCGACAACGACCAGCTGAGCGGGTTCGTGCTCGACCGGCTGACCCAGCGCCGCGAGATCGTCGACGTCCGGACGTCGGTCATCTTCACCCACTTCCGCCGCACCGTGGTCACCCCGGCCGAATCCGGGGACTGATCCGGCTCCACCGCGGGAGGGAGGCGCGCCGGGGTGCCGGGCTGCGAAGATCGGCCGGTGCGCATCCTGACGAGCAAGGCGACCTACCGCCGCTGGGTCTACCTCGTCCTCGGCGGCGCCATCAGCGTGCCCTACATCCTGTTCGCCGCCGTCGCCGTGCCGTCGCTGCTGCCCTTCGTCACCACCCTCGGGCGGGCCACCGTCGTCGGCGGCCTGCTGACCCTCACCATCCTCGCCGGGACGGCGTTCCTGCCCGCGGTTCACGTGCTGGAGTCGACCGCGGTCCGCGAGCTGCTCGACGACCCGGTGCCGGACGCGCCCGCCAAACCGCCCACCCGGCCGGGGCGGCGGCGCGCCGCGGCGATGTTCGTGCTGCACGTCGTCGCCGGGTGCGCCGTCAGCTTCTTCAGCCTCGCCGCGCCGGTCGCGATCGGGCTGTCGGTCAGCGCCGTCTTCACCGGCCACCTGTTCCAGACAGGCGAAGGCGACCAGGTCACCGTGCCGACCGGCTGGGCGTCGGTGTGGCTGCCGGTCGCCTTCCTGTGCGGCCTGGTGCTGCTCGTGTACGCCGTGCGGGTGGTCGGCGGGCTGCTGCGCCGGGCCGCGACCGTCCTGCTCGGGACGACCGCCGCCGACCGGATCGCCCGGCTCGAACGGCGGACCGAGCAGCTCGCCGAACGCAACCGCCTGGCCAGGGAGCTGCACGACTCGGTCGGGCACGCGCTGAGCGTCGTGACGATCCAGGCGGGCGCCGCGCGGCGGACGTTGCACACCGACCCGGCCTTCACCGAGCGCGCGCTGACCGCCATCGAGGAGTCGGCGCGCACCGCGCTCGACGACCTCGACCACGTGCTCGGGCTGCTGCGCGAGGAACCAGCGGGCCGGGCACCGCAGCCGGCGCTGACCGCGCTGCCGGCCCTGCTCGAAACGACCCGCCTGGCCGGCACCGAGGTCACCGCCGACATCGGCGGCGACCTGGCCGCGGTGCCGCCGGTGGTGTCCCGCGAGGTGTACCGGATCCTGCAGGAATGCCTGACCAACGCGGTCCGCCACGCCGGTGGGGTCCCGGTGACGGTGGTCGTCGGCGTCGGCGCGCACGAGCTGACCGCCCGGGTCGGCAACCCGCTGGGCAACGGGCCGGACCGGACCGGCGGCGGCCGTGGCCTGCGGGGGATGACCGAGCGGGTGGCGGTGCTCGGCGGCGAACTGTCGGCCGGGCCGGTGGGGGAGCGGTGGGAGGTCGTGGTGCGGGTGCCGTGGGGGAGCGGGCGATGAGCGTGCGCGTGCTGCTGGTCGACGACGAGCCGCTGATCCGCGCCGGGCTGCGCGCGATCGTCGACAGCGAAGCCGGGCTCGAGGTCGTGGGTGAGGCCGCCGACGGCGCCGAGGTGCCCGGGCTGGTGGCCCGGCTGCGCCCGGACGTCGTGCTGATGGACGTGCGGATGCCCGCGGTGGACGGGATCCGCGCCACCACGCACCTGATGTCCACTGTGGACGAGCCGCCGAAGGTGATCGTGGTGACCACCTTCGAGAACGACGACTACGTCTACGACGCCCTCGTCGCCGGCGCGAGCGGGTTCCTGCTCAAGCGGGCCCGGCCGGAGGAGATCGTCGCGGCGATCCGGACGGTCGTGGCTGGTGAGTCGCTGCTGTTCCCGGCCGCGATCCGCCGCCTGGCCGCCCAGCACGCGCCCGCCCCGGCCGGCGACGGCCTGGCGTCGGCCGGGCTGACCGAGCGCGAGCGCGAAGTGCTGCGGCTGATGGCCGCCGGACTGTCCAATGTGGAGATCGCGGGCGAGCTGTACCTGGGTGTCCAGACGGTGAAGACGCACGTCGGCAACGTGCTGGCGAAACTCGGGGCGCGCGACCGGACCCAGGCGGTGGTCCGGGCGTACGATTCCGGCTTCGTGACGCCGTCCGGCTGATTCGGGCAGGATGGACCGCATGACTGCCGCATACGACGACTTCGCCGAGGCGTACACGGCCGAGAACGAAGACAGCCTGATGAACGCCTACTACGAGCGGCCCGCGGCCCTGGCGCTGGCCGGGGACGTGGCCGGACGGCGGATCCTGGACGCCGGCTGCGGCTCGGGCCCGCTGTTCGCGGCCCTGCGGGAGCGGGGCGCCGCCGTCACCGGGATCGACCAGAGCGCGGGCATGCTGGCGCACGCCCGGCGGCGCCTCGGCGACGGCGCGGACCTGCGGGTCGCCGACCTGGCCGAGCCGCTGCCCTTCGGCGACGCGGAGTTCGACGACGTCGTGGCGTCCCTGGTGCTGCACTACCTGCGGGACTGGACGCCGACGCTGGCCGAGGTGCGGCGCGTCCTGAAGCCCGGCGGCCGGCTCATCGCGTCGGTCAACCACCCGATGATGGTCAACCTGACGCACCGCGCCGAAGGGCCCCGCCCGGACTACTTCGAGCGGTACACCTGGACCGACGAGTTCGAACTGCACGGCAGCAAGGCGCGCATGACGTTCTGGAACAAGCCGCTGCACGCGATGACCGACGCCTTCACCGCGGCGGGGTTCCGGATCGCGGTGATCAGCGAGCCGCACCCGGTGCCGGCCGCCCGGGAGCTGTTCCCAGGCGACTTCGAAATCCTCGACACCTTCCCGAGCTTCCTGTTCTTCGTCCTGGCGGCGGAGTAGGAGTCAGTCCAGGCAGAACTCGTTGCCCTCGACGTCCTGCATGTTCTGGCACGACTCGTTTTCCTCGTCGGCGAGCAGGAGCTGCCCGCGGACCGCGCCGAGTTTCTCCAGCCGGGCGCACTCGGCCTCGAGCGCCGCGAGCCGCGCTTCGCCGACGAGGCCCGTGCCGACCCGGACGTCGAGGTGCACGCGGTTCTTCACGACCTTGCCTTCCGGTACGCGCTGGAAGTACAGGCGGGGCCCCACGCCCGTGGGGTCGCTGCAGGCCAGCCCCGAGCTGTGCAGTTCGTACCCCAGCACCTCGCTCCAGAACCGGGCGACGCGCTCGGGCTCCGCGCAGTCGAAGGTGATCTGGACCTTCCTGACCGTCGTCATGAGGCCCACCCTAAGGTGCGCGGGCAAGCGGGTTTCAGCCGAGCTCGTCGAGCAGCGCCTGGATCGCCGCGGCCATCGCCGCCGGGTCGCCGTCGCCCGGGCGCAGCACCAGATCCGGCGACGACGGACGCTCGTAAGGCGCGTCGATGCCCGTGAAGCCGGTGATCTCCCCGGCGCGGGCCTTCGCGTACATCCCCTTCGGGTCGCGGGCTTCGCACACCTCCAGGGGCGTGTCGACGAAGACCTCCACGAACGGCAGCCCGTCGTGGATGGCGCGAGCCGAGGCGCGGTCCGCCGCATAGGGGCTGATCAGCGACGCGATCGCCACCACGCCCGCGTCCGCGAACAGCCGCGCCACCTCCGCCACCCGCCGGACGTTCTCCGCCCGGTCTTCCGGGCTGAACCCCAGCCCGGCGTTGAGCCCGTGCCGCAGGTTGTCGCCGTCGAGGAGGTACGCCGGGCGGCCCGCCGCGACCAGGCGGCGCTCCAGCTCGACCGCCACCGACGACTTGCCCGACGCCGACAGCCCGGTGAGCCACACCGTCGCGCCGCGGGTCGGGCGGTCCTCGCGCCGCACCGCCGCCGTGTGCCAGACCACCGGGGAGGCGACCGCGCCGGTGATCATGCCCGCCGCGACCGTGTCGCCGGTGTGCTCGTCGACCAGCAGGAAGCCGCCGGTGGCGCGGTTGCGGCGGTACGGGTCGAACAGCAGTGCGCTGCGCGTCCGCAGCCGGATGCGGCCGATGTCGTTGAGCCGCAACGCCTCCGCCGTCTCGTCGCGGTGCAGGGTGGTGACGTCGAGGCGGTACTCCAGCTTCTCCACCGTGCCCCGCGTCTCGGTGGTCGTGTGCCGCACCGCGTAGGTCGCGCCCGGCGTCAGGGCCGCGCGCTCGGAGAACCAGCAGACCAGGGCGTCGACCTCGCGGGCCGATTCCGCGCGGTTGCCCGGGCGGCACAGCATGGCCCCGCGGCCGAGGTCGAGGTCGTCGGCCAGCTCGACCGCCACCGCCTGTCCGGTGAACGCCTCTTCCAGGGGTTGCCCGCCCGGGCCCCAGACCGCGAGCACCTTCGACGTGAACCCGGACGGCAGCGCCACGACCTCGTCACCCGGCTTGAACACCCCGCCCGCGATGGTGCCCGCGTAGCCGCGGAAGTCGGACCGGCGGATGACGTACTGCACCGGGAACCGCGCGTCGATCAGGTTTCGGTCGGAGGCGACGTGCACTTCTTCGAGCTGGTGCAGCAACGAAGTGCCTTCGTACCAGGGCATGCTGGTACTGCGGTGGACGACGTTGTCGCCGTGCAGCGCCGAAACCGGGACGAACGTCAGGTCGGCGACGTCGAGCTTCATCGCGAACCGGCGGAAGTCCTCGCGGATCTCGTCGAACCGCTCCTGCGACCACCCGACGAGGTCCATCTTGTTCACGCAGACCACGAGGTGCCCGATCCCGAGCAGCGACGCCAGGAACGCGTGCCGCCGCGACTGCTCCAGCACGCCCTTGCGCGCGTCGACCAGGATCAGCGCCAGGTCGGCGGTGGACGCGCCGGTCACCATGTTCCGCGTGTACTGCAGGTGTCCCGGCGTGTCCGCGATGATGAACTTCCGCTTGGGCGTGGCGAAGTAGCGGTGGGCGACGTCGATGGTGATGCCCTGCTCGCGCTCGGCGCGCAGGCCGTCGGTGAGCAGCGCGAGGTCGGGGTAGTCCTCGCCGCGGTCCCGGCTGGCGCGCTCGACGGCGGCGAGCTGGTCGGTGAAGATCGCCTTCGAGTCGAACAGCAGCCGGCCGATCAAGGTGGACTTGCCGTCGTCCACGCTCCCGGCGGTGGCGATCCGCAGCAGCTGCATCAGAAGTAACCCTCTCGCTTGCGGTCTTCCATGCCCGCCTCGGAAATCCGGTCGTCGGCGCGCGTGGCCCCGCGTTCGGTGACCCGGGTGGCCGCCACCTCGGCGACCACTTCGGACGGTGTCGACGCGGAGGATTCGACGCAGCCGGTGCAGGTGGCGTCGCCGACGGTCCGGAAGCGCACGGTCGCCTCGTACGGCGTCTCGCCGTCCACAAGGGACAGGAAGCGGGTGGCCGCGAGCAGCATGCCGTCGCGCTGGACCACCGGGCGCCGGTGCGCGTAGTACAGCGGCGGCAGCGCGATCCGCTCGTCCCGGATGTACTGCCAGACGTCCAGCTCGGTCCAGTTCGACAGCGGGAAGACGCGGATGTGCTCGCCGCGCCGGTGCCGCCCGTTGTAGAGGTTCCACAACTCCGGGCGCTGCGCCCGCGGGTCCCACTGGCCGTGCTCGTCGCGGAAGCTGAACACGCGCTCCTTGGCGCGGGCCTTCTCCTCGTCGCGGCGGGCGCCGCCGAACACGGCGTCGAACCCGCCCTCGCGGATCGCCCGCAGCAGCGTCACCGTCTGCAGCCGGTTGCGGCTGGCCCGCGGCCCGGTCTCCTCGACGACGCGGCCGGCGTCGATGTCGTCCTGCACGCTGGCCACCTCCAGGCGCAGGCCTAGGGCGGCGACGGTCTCGTCGCGGAACCGGATGACCTCGTCGAAGTTGTGCCCGGTGTCGACGTGCAGCACGGGGAACGGCAGGGGAGCGGGCCAGAACGCCTTCGCGGCGGCGTGCAGCATCACCACCGAGTCCTTGCCGCCGGAGAACAGCAGGACCGGGCGCTCGAAGGTCGCCGCGACCTCGCGGAAGACGTGCACGGCCTCCGCTTCGAGCGCGGCCAGGTGCGAGAGCTCGTACGAGGTCACGGACACCGGAAAAAAGTAGAACATGTTCTTGTCATCGGTCAAGCGGTGCGGGACGCTAGTGGCATGGACCTGGTCGTACTCGAAGAGATCAAGCGGCTGAAGTACCGGTACCTGCGCGGGGTGGACCTGAAACTCTGGGACGAGGTGGCCGGCACCTTCACCGCCGACGCCACCGCGAACTACGGGACGCACGCCGTGGGGGGCGACGGGAAGCAGTTCGAAGGCCGCGACGCCATCGTCGGATTCCTCACCCAGAGCCTCGGCAACGGCATCATCACGGTGCACCACGCAGGTCAGCCCGAGATCGACGTCGACGGCGACACCGCGACCGGGCGGTGGTCGTTCACCGACAAGGTCATCGTGCCCGACCACAAGGTGATCATCGAAGGCGCCGCGTTCTACGAGGACACCTACCGCCGCGACCACGACGGCGTCTGGCGGATGTCCCACATCGGGTACGTCCGCACCTACGAGTCGATGCAGTCGTGGGACGCGCTCCCCGGCTACCGGCTGCTCGCGAACCGCTGGGCCGTTCCGGCATGATCGAGAACGAGTTCTCGTTGACCCGGCCGTTCGCCGACGCCATCGCCGAGGCCGAGAAGCTGATCGCCGAAGCCCCGCACGTGCGGACCGAGCAGGACCTCCTCGAGGGCTACGACTACCTCGCCGGCAGCATCCGGGCGTCGCTGCAGATGGCGTGGGCCTACCAGCGCGACTTCCCGTACTTCACCGCGTCCACCGGGCCCTACACGAAGATGGGCCTGGACAACCCGGACACGCTGTACTTCAACGCGAACATCCGCGACGACCGCGAGTACCTGGTCACCGGGGTCCGCGGCACCACCGCCGACCTGAGCTTCCAGGTCCTCAACGGCGACTACTCGCCGGTGGAGGTGCCCGACAGCCTCGCCGCGTTCGACGACCGGAAGATCGAGATCGGCCCGGACGGCCGGTTCGAGCTGCGCTTCGGCCCGGCCCGCGAGAACCCGGGGCCGAACTACTTCACGCTCGGCGCGGGCTCGTCGATGCTCGTCGTCCGCGAGGTCTACAGCGACTGGGCCACCGAACGCCGGGGTGAGATCCGCATCCGGTGCGTCGACACGGCGGGCCAGGCGCCGCCGGTGCCGGACCGCGCCGCGCTGGCCAAGCGCTACGGCGTCACCGGCAAGATCCTGCTGAGCCGGCTGAAGACGTTCCTGGCCTTCCCGAAGTGGTTCTACTACGACCTGCCGGTGAACACGCTGACCGAGCCGCGCTCGACGCCGGGCGGGCTCACGACGCAGTTCTCCTCGGCCGGGCACTACGAGCTCGGCCCCGAAGAGGCGATGATCGTCACCGTGCCGCGCTGCGCGGACGCGCCCTACCAGGGCATCCAGCTCGGCAGCCTCTGGTACGTCTCGCTCGACTACATCAACCACCAGACGAGCCTCACCGCCGACCAGGCCCGCGTCGATCCCGACGGCAGGATCCGGTTCGTGATCGCCGAACGCGATCCCGGACTGGCGAACTGGCTCGAACTGACCGGCCACGACCGGGGGTACGTGCAGATCCGCTGGCAGCGGCTCGCGCGCGACCTCGGCCCCGGCGACGGCCCGGTCGTCGAAGTGGTCAAGACCGACGAACTGCCCGACCGGCTGCCGTACCACGCCGATGCGCGGGTGACGCCGGAGCAGTGGGCGGCGAGGATCGCGGCCCGGCAGGACGCCGTCGCCGCCCGGATGCTGGGGTGAGCGTGGACAACCTGCTGCAGGACAAGGTGGTCGTCGTCTCGGGGATCGGGCCCGGGCTCGGCCGGTCGATCGCCGTGCGCAGCGCGCTGGCCGGCGCGGACGTCGTGCTCGCCGCCCGCACCGAGTCGCGGCTCACCGAGGTGGCGAAGGAGGTGACCGACCTCGGGCGCCGGGCGGTCGCGGTCCGCACCGACATCGACGACGCCGACTCCGCGGCGAACCTGGTGACCGAGGCGGTCAAGGCGTTCGGCCGGGTGGACGCGGTGGTGCACAACGCCTTCGCCGTCCCGCCGCTGACCGATCTGGCCACTGTGGACCTCGACGCGGTCCGTGCGGGCTTCGAGACCGCGGCGATCTCCGTGCTGCGGCTGACCCGGCTGTTCCTGCCCGCGCTCAAGGAGAGCAAGGGCTCGCTGGTGATGATCAACTCCGCCGTGCTGCGGCACTCGCGGCGGACGTTCGGGGCCTACAAGATGGCGAAGTCGGCGCTGCTGTCGCTGTCCCAGAGCCTCGCCAGCGAGTTCGGGCCGGACGGGGTGCGCGTCAACACCGTGGCGCCCGGGTACATCTGGGGGCCGAACCTCCAGTGGTACTTCGCATACCTGGCCAAGGAACGCGGCATCACGCCCGAAGACGTCTACACCGAGACGGCGTCCACAATAGACCTACGCAAACTGCCGGAGCCCGACGAGATCGCCGACGCCGTGGTGTTCCTCGCCTCGCCGATGGCCCGCGCGATCACCGGGCAGTGCCTCGACGTCAACGGCGGCGAGTACCACCACTAGGAGGATCCATGCGCCCCGGCCGGGAAGACGTCGGCACCTTCGACGACCTGCACGCCTCGGCGTCGAAGCTCACCGGGCTCGCCGACTTCGGCGCGGACGAGTACGCGGAGGGCCTGCGCGTGCTGCTGGAGTCGTACGAGGCGGACGAGGAGCTGACGCCCTACGGCAACAAGGTGCACCGGGCGTTCCTGCGCGGCGCCCTGGTGGCGCGGCTGCTGAGCGAGGCGTCGTGGAAGCAGCACCCGGCGTACGCGGACGTCCGCGTCGAGCGGCCGATCTTCGTCACCGGGCTGCCCCGCACGGGTACCACCGCGTTGCACCGGCTGCTCGCCGAGGACCCGGCGCACCAGGGTCTGGAGGTGTGGCTCGCCGAGGTCCCGCAGCCGCGGCCGCCGCGGGAGACGTGGGCGGACAACCCGATCTTCCAGGGGATTCAGGCCGGCTACGAACGCCACCACGTCGAGCACCCGGAGTTCATGGGCGTACACCACATGTCCGCCGACCAGGTGGAGGAGTGCTGGCAGCTGCTGCGCCAGTCGATGCGGTCGGTGTCCTTCGAGTGCCTGGCGTACCTGCCGCGGTACTCGCGCTGGCTGGCCAAACAGGACTGGACGGACGCCTACGCCCGGCACAAGCGCAACCTGCAGCTGATCGGGCTTCCCGACGCGGGCAAGCGGTGGGTGCTGAAGAACCCGAGCCACCTGTTCGCGCTGGACGCGCTGATGGCGAACTACCCGGACGCGCTGGTGATCCAGACGCACCGGTCGCCGCGCACGATCATGGCGTCGATGTGCAGCCTCGCCGAGAAGGCCGCGGACGGCTGGTCGTCGAAGTTCCGCGGCGAGGTGATCGGGCGCGGGCAGCTCGACCTGTGGGCACGCGGCGCCGACGAGTTCGGCTGGGCCCGCGCGCGGCACGACCCGGCGCAGTTCTTCGACGTGCAGTACGAGGATTTCGTCGCGGACCCGATCGGCACAGTGTCCACTGTGTACAACCACTTCGGACTGGAAACAGAGTAGATCGTCGGCAGCGTCAGATGTGTATAAGAGACAGGGTAAGGCGAGTTCTAACTCGCCTTACCACTCACGACAAGCCGCGGGAGGGCTCGGTGATGAGCTTGACCACTTCGGCCATCGTCGGGCCCGCGGCCATTTCCGCGGCCAGCTCCTGGGCGCGGGTGCGGTAGCGCGGGTCGTCGAGGACCGTGCGGACGGCCCGCCGCAGCGTCCGCGGTGAAGCCGAGGCGCGAGCGCGGCCGATCCCGGCTCCGGACCAGGCGACCCGGGCGGCGACTTCGCGCTTGTCTTCGCTGGCCCCGACCACGACCAGCGGCACGCCGTAGCGGAGGGCGTGGTTGACGCCGCCGTAGCCGCCGTTGCTGACCATGGCGGCGCAGCGGGGGAGCAGCTCGTCGTAGGGCAGGAAGTCCGCCACCCGCGCGTTCTCCGGCAGCGGCCCGGGCCGCAGCGGCGTGCCGCACGTCGTCGCGACGACCAGGACGTCTTCGCCGGCCAGGGCGTCGATGGTGGGCTCGACGAGCCGGCCGAGGTCGTCGTTCGCCACCGTCCCCTGGGTCACGTGCACGACCGGCCGGCCGCCGTCCAGGTCGCCCCACCACGGCGGCAGCGGGTGCTCGCTCGCCGCGCTGACCGTCGTCGGCCCGATGAAGTGCAGGGGAGCGCCCGGGCGCGGGTACTCGAAGCCGGGGCAGGTCAGCTGGAGCACGCCGTCGCTGTGCAGCGGCCAGTCCGTGAACAGCAGGCCCGGGTCGCCGCCGAGCAGGTCCGCCGCCAGTTTCTGCGCCGGCCCGGTCACCAGCGGCGCGAGCGCCTTGAGCGTCAGGCCCCGGAACCGGCCGGGCGGGCCGGTCGGCACCGGCGGCAGGAACGGCAGGAACCCGAGCGTCAGCAGGCGCGGCCGCCGTTCGCGGCGGACCAGGGCCAGCCCGGCCATCATCAGCGGGTCGCACAGGATGACGTCGGCCTGCTGCCGGTCGATGACGCTCAGCTGGTGCGGCATCGCGCGGACGAAGTTCGCCAGTTCGAAGCGGGCGAGCCCGAGGCCGCGTTTCCCGGCGCGGCCGGGGACGCTGCCGTTCAGGTCGGTCTCGTCGAAGTCGGCCTCCGGCGGCAGGAGGGCGACGGTGGCGCCCAGCTTTTCGAACGCCTCCCGGTAACGCGCGCCGGTGACGACGAAGCCTTCGTGCCCGGCGGCGACTAGGGCTTCGACGATCGGTTTGGCCGGCCCGGCGTGGCCGCGGGCGGGCTGGACGCAGACGAGGACGCGGCTCATGGTTCCCCCTTTGAGCGATACGTTGTACCATCCAATTGATGACGATACCCGAAGGCGCGCGACGCCGTTACGCATCATCGGTGCGCGAAGCCCGGGCGCGCCGGACGCGGGCCCATGTGGTGGCGACGGCGGGAAAGCTGTTCGCTGCGCGCGGCTACGCGGGCACGAGCATGCGGCAGATCGCGGCCGAGGCCGGGGTGAGCCTGGAGACGGTGACGCAGACGGGCCGCAAGCCGCAGCTGCTGCTCGCCGCGTTCCGCGACGGTTTCGCGGGCGACCCGGACGCGATGGACCTGGACGCGCTGGCGGGCCCGGCCGGCCCGGCGGACCTGCCGTCGGTGGTGTCGAACGTGGCCGCGGGGGTGCGCCGGTCCCTGCCGATCTGGCGCGCGTTCACGACGGCGGCCGCGGCGGACGCGGAGGTGGCGGCGGTCCGGGCGGAGCTGGCGGTGGCCCGCCGGGCGGAGATCGTGCACCGCCTCTCGGCGGCGGGCCTGGCGCCGGAAGGCGGATCGGCGGGACGGCTCGCCGACGCGATCGGCCTGATCACGTCACACGAGGCGTACGACCACCTGACGACGGTGTGCGGCTGGGCGCACGAGGAGTACGTGGCCTGGGCGGCCGCGGCGATCCCGGCGCAGCTCACCCTCGGCTGGTCAGCCGGCGGCCGCCTGTAAACCGCGGGTTCCGATGCCGCGCAGCACTTCCACCCGGTCCGAACCCGGGCGGCTCAGCACCCAGCTCGACCCCGGCACCGCCTTCGCGCGCTTCTTCAGCGGCGCCAGCAGCCGAGAAACCTCCTGGTACGAACCGATCGCGCCGCTCGCGCAGACCAGCGTCGCCAGCGACACCGTCACCGGCAGGCCCTCCGCCGACCACCCGCGGTCCAGCAGCGCGCCCGCCACCGTCGCGATCTCGTCGACGTCGCAAACCACCAGGAAGTCGTCGCCGCCGACGTGGCTCACCCGCATCCGGCGGAGGCCGCCGGACAGGTCCGTCAGCGCCGCGCCCAGCTCGCGGATCAGGTTGTCGCCCGCCGCGAAGCCGGCCGTGTCGTTGACCTCCTTGAAGCTGTCGATGTCCAGCCAGGCCGCCACGAACGGCTCGCCGATCGTGATGCGGCGGGCCACGTCGCGGGCGATCGTGTCGCTGCCCGGCAACCGGGTCAGCGGGTTCAGCGCCGCCGCCGCCTCGACCTTCGCCTCCGCCACGCCGCGGACCACCTCGGTCACCAGCACCACGCCCAGGCAGCGGCCGAGCTCGTCGACCACGACCACGTCGTCGCCGGTGCGGCCCCAGTCGGCGTCGGTGACCAGCTCGAGGAACTCCATCGCGCCCGCGCGGGCCTCGATCGTGTGCGGGGTGTCCGCGAGCCGGGCCGCCGGGCGCTTCGCGTGCAGCGCGTGCCCGTACGGGCCGGTGACCGCCACCAGGAACCGCGTCCGGTCCACCGACCAGCGCGGCCGGTTCAGCTCGTCCACCCCGACCACGCCGCTCGGCGCGTCGGCCGCCGCCAGCACCTCGCGGACCTCGTCGCAGGTCGCCGTTTCCGGCAACGTCGTCGCCGGGCGGAGGAAGTCGCCGACGCACGGTGCCGGCGCGCCCGGGCCGTGCGTCCGGCGGCCGCGGGTGAGCAGCGCCGGGGCCGGGCCGGCGGCCGTCGGCGGGGCCAGCAGGTTGCCCTGCGCGATCCGGACGCCGAGGTCGCGGACCGCGTCGAGCTGCGCGTCGGTCTCCAGCCCGGTCGCGACCAGCCGGGTGCCGGTGCGGTTGGTGTAGTGCAGCAGCGCCTCGACCACGGCGACCGCGGCCGGGTCGTCCGGCAGCCCGTGCAGCACCGTGCGGTCGAGCTTCACCAGGTCGATCGGCGCTTCGACGAGCAGGGCCAGCGGCAGGTCGCCGCGGCCGAGGCCGTCGAGGGCCAGCCGGAAGCCGAGTTCGGTGAGCGCCCGCATGCCGGCGAGCGCGCGGCCGGCGGGCAGCGGCGCGAACGGCGGCCCGATCTCCAGGACGACGTCACGGGTGCGGCGGCCCGCGTCGCCGAGTTCGGCCAGGAGGTCGTCGTACATCGCCTGCGGCGCCGCGAGGGTGCGGGCGGAGAGGTTCAGGTGCAGGGGGAGTGACGTCGGGTTTTCGGCGTCCTGCCGGACGGCGGCGACCGCCAGCCCGAGGTCGGCTTCGGCGAGCCGGCCTTCCCGGCGCGCCTGGGTGAGGAGTTCGGGGACCGTTCCGTGGCCGGGCCTGGCCAGCGCTTCGTGCGCCACGACGCCTCCGGTGTGGAGGCTGTACAGCGGCTGGAAGGCGAAGCGGACCGCGCGTGGCGACTTCACGGGCCGATCGTCGCGGGTCGCGCGGCGAAGCGGAACCGATGTCGACTGATGTTCATCGGGGCGGCACCCGGTTTCCTCAGATCGGAGTAGCTGTTTCACTCTTGACTTATATAAGTGGGCTATTGTAGCTTCGCCGGGTGCACGCGTTCGACGTCCTCGGCGACCCGGTCCGCCGCCGGATCCTCGAGCTGCTGGCCGACGGCGAGCGGGCCGCCGGCGCGGTGACCGAGGTGATCCGGGCCGAGTTCGGCATCTCGCAGCCGGCCGTCTCCCAGCACCTGAAGGTGTTGCGGGAGAACGGCTTCGCCGTCGTCCGCCAGGACGGGACGAGACGGCTGTACGCGGTCGGTCACGCACCGTTGCGGGACATCGACGGCTGGCTCGACCGGTTCCGCCGGTACTGGACACCGCCGCTGGACGCGCTGGCCACCGAAATCGCCCGCGGCAAACGTGCCCGGCGCCTCACCGAAGGAGAAGGTTCGTGATCGACGTCAGCCACCAGATCAGCGCCGTCCGCCGGACGCTCGGCGACCGGGTGCTCGAGGGGAAGGAGGCCCGCGTCCTCACGATCAGCCAGGTCTACGACACCGACGTCGCCGACCTGTGGGACGCCTGCACGAATCCCGAGCGCATCCCGCGCTGGTTCCTGCCGGTCAGGGGCGAGCTGAAGGTCGGCGGGAAGTACCAGCTGGAGGGCAACGCCGGCGGCACGGTCGAGCGCTGCGACCCGCCGAACAGCTTCGCCGCGACGTGGGAGTTCGGCGGCAACGTCAGCTGGATCGAGGTCCGGCTGACGCCGGAGGGGTCGGGGACCCGGTTCGAGCTGGAGCACGTGGCGCACGTCGACGACCGCTGGGAGGAGTTCGGCCCGGGCGCGGTGGGCATCGGCTGGGACAGCGCCCTGGTCGGCCTGGTCCTGCACCTGTCAGCGCCGGGCACGGCCGTCGACCCGGAGGCGGCGATGGCCTGGATGATGTCACCCGAGGGCATCCGCTTCATGACGGCGTCGAACGACGCCTGGTACGAGGCCGACGTCGCGGCGGGCGCGGACCCGGCCCAGGCCCGCGCGGCGGCCGACCGCACGCTGAAGGCGTACACGACCCCGCCGGAGTCCTGACCCGCGTGCCGACCCCCTGATCACGAGTGATGCCCCTCCCATCACGCGCGATGCCTCTCTGATCACGAATGTGGCCCCTCGTCGCACGAAGCCGGACAGCCATCCGGCGTGCGCCGAGGGGCATCACGCGTGATTGGGCGGGCATCACGTGTGATTGGAGGGGCGACACGGGGTCAGTGGTCGGTGTACTTGACCGCGGTCAGGGTGATCACCGTGTCCGGGGCGACTTCCGTGCCGGGCGGCGGGTCCTGGGCCGTCTGGCGCCAGTTGCGGTCGATGACCAGCGCGCGGCCCTGGCCGGTGCCGTCGACCTCGCGCAGGTTGTAAACCCGGCTCGCTGCATCGCGTTCTGGGCGTCCTGGTGGTTCATGCCGGAGACGTCCGGGATCTTGATGAGCTTCGCCGGGGCCGAGGTCCCGGTCGAAGCCGAGGTCGTCGTCGTGCCGGGTGTGGCGGGCGGGGCGCCGCACGCGGCCAGTGCGAGGGCGAGTGCCGCCAGGGTGGTGACCATCCGTCGGGACATACCGGTGGGGTACCCACGCGCCTGCCCGCCGTTCGGGGGAACCTGCGGGATAAGGTCGGGTGCATGGAGCAGGAGACCGACCCGCGGGCCGCGCGGCGCGATCCCGTGGCGAACGTCGGCGGGTTCACCGACCTGGCGACCAGCCCGTTCCGGATCGACCGCGACCGGATCGCCGCGTCGCCGTTCTTCGCGCGGCTCGGCGGCGTTACGCAGGTCGTCAGCGCCGGCGGGGCCGGGCTGCTGCACAACCGGCTCACCCACAGCCTCAAGGTCGCGCAGGTCGCCCGCGCGATCGCCGAGCGGGTCACCAGCGGGCCCGATGCCGGGCTGGCCGAGAAGCTGGGCGGCTGCGACCCCGACGTCGCCGAGGCCGCCGCGCTCGCCCACGACCTCGGGCACCCGCCGTTCGGGCACCTCGGGGAGCAGACGCTCGACCGGATCGCCCGGCACCGCTTCGGCCTCGCCGACGGCTTCGAGGGCAACGCGCAGACGTTCCGGATCATCACCACCACCGACGTGCGCGGGCCGTCGGCGATCGGGCTCGACCTGACCGCCGCCGTGCGCGCCGCCGTCCTCAAGTACCCGTGGCTGCGGCTGCACCACCCCGACCCGCACCCGTCGGCGCTGGCCGTGCCGCCGCGCGGGGCGGCCGAGCCGGGTGACCTGCCTGGCACCGGTGCGGCCAAGTTCTCCGCCTACGCCACCGAACTCGACGACTTCGAGCAGGCGCGCGCGGCCTTCGCGGGCCGCGTCGAAGGCTGGCAGCAGACGGTCGAAGCGTCCGTGATGGACACTGCCGACGACATCGCCTACGCCATCCACGACCTGCAGGACTTCCACCGCATCGGGGTGCTGCAGCACGCGCCGGTCGCGGCGGAGCTGGGGGAGTGGCTCGAGCACGCGGCCGAACTCGCCGCGCTGGACGACGAGACGCTGCACGCGGACCTGCGCCGCCCGGGCCGCTCGCTGGAACGCCTCCGCCGCCGCATGCACGCCAAGGACGCGTGGATCGTCGACGACGACGCGTTCGCCGCCGCCGTCGCGCGGGTCCGCGCGGAACTGGTGGACGGCCTGCTGGCCGGTGAGTTCGACGGCTCGATCGAGGCGGAGCAGGCGACGGCGGCGTTCTCCGCGAACTGGACGGCCCGCTTGGTCGACGGCGTGTTCCTGCTGGCCTCGCCGTCCACCCGCACCGGGCACGTCTCGCTGCGCCCCGCCCAGTGGCACGAGGTCCAGGTGCTCAAGTTCGTGCACCGCCGGTTCGTGCTGCTGCGCCCCGACCTCGCGCTGCACCAGCGCGGCCAGGCCGGGCTGGTGACGAGCCTGGTCGACGCGCTCGACGCGTGGCTGCTCGACCGCGACGAGGTGTCCCGCCTGCCGCGCCGGCTGCACGACCTGGTCGAGCTGGCGCGCGCGGAGTACGCGGGGCTGGCGCGCACGGCACCGGAGCTGCTCGTGGGCGCGACGGGCGAGCCGGTGACGGGCGCGGACGCGGTGCGCGGGCTCGCGCGCGGCCGGGCGGTGGTCGACTTCGTGGCGTCGCTGACGGACAAGCAGGCGGTGACGTTGCTGGACGCGTTGTCCGGGCGCGCTGCGCAGCCGTGGTCGGATTCGTTCGTCCTCTGACGGCGCCGTAACGGATTTTCCCTGCGCCCCCGCCGGTTGCACGCGGCGGCGTGTTGCTTGTGGACTTCCCAGTCCGTGGTCGCCCCTTGCGGAGGGCGGTGGGACGATCATTTGTCCGGTGCGTGTCCGGTGACCGGTTCACCGCTGCGCTGAACGGCCTACGTCATCCGGCGTATTCGGGAAATTATCCGTCCTTTGTCACTCGAACGGCTGATGTTTACGGAGAACTACCGGTACTTAGCTGGATCCAGCCGGTGATCACCGGCGTCGGTCAGCGTGAGTCGGGGCACGCGCCTTGGAGAATCGGAGGGCGCACGTGCGTCGTACCCGTTCCACCAGATCGAGATCCACTGTGCTCACCGCCGGGGCCGCGGCACTGCTCGCCGCCCTCGGCCTCGTTTCGCCGCCCGTCGCGGGGGCCGCTCCCGCGTCCGGGCCGGACACCTTCAGTGAAACCGCGCAACTGCAGATCGCCGCGCTGCAGGCGGTCAAGGCGGGCCGCACCGCCACCGAGTCCAAAGTAGACAGCAAGCTGCTGGTCGCCGAAAAGGGGCTGGGGAAGCAGCTGAACGCGCTGCAGTCCGGCGTGAGCGACGGCGGCACCGTCGTCGTCGACATCCGGGCGAGCAAGGTCTCGCCCGACCTCATCGCCGGGCTCACGAAGGCCGGGGCGGGCATCCGCGCGGTGTCCGACCGGTACGCCAGCGTCCGGGCCGAGCTCCCGGTGGCCAAGGTCAGCGAGATCGCCGCGCGCGACGACGTCAAGCGCGTCGAGCAGGCCGACCAGGCGATGACCGCCCGCGAGCTGGCCACCCCGGCGACGACGCCGGGCAAATCCGAGACCAGGACCGAAACCAAGCAGCAGAAGGCCGACCGCATCGCCGGCGAGCTGCAGAAGGCCGTCGCCGCCAAGTCCCAGCGCAGTGCCGTCGCGGCCGCGACCCTGACCAGCGAGGGCGACCGCGCGCACAACGCCGACATCGCACGCCAGCAGTTCGGCGTCACTGGTGTCGGCGTCAAGGCGTGCGCGCTGTCCGACGGCGTCGACTCCCTCGCCGCGTCGCAGGCCAGGGGCGAGCTCCCGCCGGACGTCGACGTCATCGCCGGCCAAGAGGGCGACGGCGACGAGGGCACCGCGATGCTCGAGATCATCCACGACCTCGCGCCCCGCGCCGCGCTCGGCTTCGCTTCGGCGTTCAACTCCGACGCCAGCTTCGCGGACAACATCCGCAAGCTGCGCTTCCAGTCGCACTGCGACGTCATCGTCGACGACGTCATCTACTTCAAGGAATCGCCGTTCCAGGACTGGATCATCGCCCAGGCCGTGAACGACGTCACCGCCGACGGCGCCCTGTACTTCTCCTCCGCGGGCAACGAAGGCAACGTCGCCAGCGGCACCGCCGGGCACTGGGAAGGCGACTTCGTCGACTCCGGCAAGGCGATCGGCAAGTTCGCCGGCACCGCGCACAACTTCGCCGGCGCCGCGGGCACCCAGATCTACGAGCCGATCTCGAACGCGTCTTCGGCCGGCGTCCCGGTGACGCTGCACTGGTCGGACCCGCTCGGTGCGTCGTCCAACGACTACGACCTCTACCTGCTCAACTCCGCGGGCGCCGTGGTCAGCTTCAGCCAGAACGTCCAGGACGGCACGCAGGACCCGTACGAGATCCTGCAGACGCCCACGTTCGGCGGCACCGGGCTGCGCCTGGCCATCGTGAAGTTCTCCGGCCAGAACCGCTACCTGTCGCTGTCCGCGCTGCGCGGCCGGTTCTCCGACTCGGCGGACGGGCTCAAGGCGTACAACACCCCGGGCGTGACGGTCGGCCACTCGGCCGCGCGGGACGCCTTCAGCGTCGCGGCCGCCCCGGCCGCGGCGGCGTTCGGCCGGCCGCTCGAACCGGGCGACCCGGCCAACCCGGCCGGCCCGTTCCCGGGCTCGTTCAGCGGCGCGACCAAGGCCGAGCGGTTCACCTCCGACGGCCCGCGCCGGGTGTTCTACGAGGCCAACGGCACGCCGATCACCCCGGGCAACGTGTCCTCGACCGGCGGCGAGGTCCGGAACAAGCCGGAGATCACCGCGGCCGACGGCGTGCAGACCAGCGTGACCGGGTTCAACCCGTTCTTCGGGACCTCGGCCGCCGCCCCGCACGCGGCCGCGATCGCCGCGCTCGTGCTGTCCGGCAACCCCGGCCTGCCGCCCGCGGAGGTGCGGGAAGCGCTGATCAACACCGCGATCGACATCGAGAAGCCGGGCCGCGACAACTTCACCGGCTCCGGCGTCATCCTCGCGGACAAGGTGCTGGCCTACACCGGTGCCAGCCCGCAGCCGCTCGCGGTGGCCAAGCAGCCGACGGTCACCCCGGCCGACGGTGGTTCGGCGCTCGACCCGGGCGACACCGCCAAGGTGACGCTGCCGGTGACCAACGACGGTGACGGCACCGCGGTGTCCACCAGCGTCGTGCTCACCAGCCCGACCCCGGGTGTCACGGTGGCGCCGCGGGCCAAGTCCTACGGCACCATCAGCCCGGGACAGACCGGCGTCAACGACTTCACCATCACCGTCCCGGCGAGCCAGCAGCTCGGCGTGCCGGTGGTGCTGAACGCCCGCGTCACCTTCGCGGGGGCGCACTCGCCGACGACGTCGACGTTCTCGCTGCCGGTCGGCACCCCGTCGCCGGTCGCGAAGGACTTCGCCTACACCGGGGCGCCGGTGGCGATCCCGGACAACAGCCCGGTCGGGGCGTCGGTGACCATCCCGGTCACCGGGGTCGGCCGCGCGTCGAAGGTGACGTTCTCCGTGGACGGCACCAGCTGCAGCACCGACCCGGCGTCGACCACGGTGGGTCTGAACCACTCGTACGTCGGTGACCTCGTCGGCACGCTGACCGCGCCTTCGGGCGCCAAGGCGACGGTGTTCCAGCGCAACGGCGGTTCGGGCAAGAACCTGTGCCAGGTGGTCTTCGCCGACAACGCGGCGACCGCGTTCAGCACGGTGACCTCGTCCAACGCGCCGTTCACCGGCTCGTACCGGCCGACGCAGGCCCTGACCGGCAACCTGGCCGGCGCGGCCGCCGACGGCACGTGGACGTTCTCGGTGGTCGACGCCGCCGCGAGCGACACCGGCTCGATCCGCGCGGTGGCCCTGCACATCAACGGGTTCGTGCAGCCCCCGGCGGCCGGCGCGCCGTCGAACGTCCGGGGCGTGACGAACAACGGCCCGGTGCACCCGCTGTAGGCAGTACCCGGTGCGGGGCCGTCGCGGTGATCGCGGCGGCCCCGTACCGTTTTCTTCGTGAAGCCACGGGAAGCCGCGGGCGGCGGCCACACGGTCGAGGTGCCGCCGGAACGACTGGCCGGCTTCTTCGAGCGGTTCGCCGGCCGGCACGGCGGCATCGCGGCCACCGAAGCCGCGCCGGACGGGCTCCGGGTGACCGCGGGCGACGGCACCACCGCGACCGCCGCCGTCCCTTTCGAGCCCCTCGAAGACCCCTCTGTCGACGCGCTCGTCGCGCACGCCCTGCGGCCGCGGCGGATCGCGCTCCTGCTGGTGCGGCTCGGCGGGCACAGTGTCGGCGTGGTCCGCGACGGCCGCGTCGAGGTGTCCCGGACCGACCGGCACCTCGTGCACGGCCGCTCGGCCGCGGGCGGCTGGTCGCAGCAGCGCTTCGCCCGGCGTCGCGAAGGACAGGCGCGGCAGGCGCTCCAGGCCGCCGCGCGGGACGCCTTCGAGGTGCTTCTGCCCCGGCTGTCCGAAGTGGACGCCGTGGTGCTCGGCGGTGACCGGCGGGCCCTCGGCGAGCTGCGCGAAGACCGGCGGCTGGCGCCGCTGTTCGCCCGCGCCGAACCCCGCGTGCTGGACGTCGGCGACCCGAGCCGGGCGGTCCTCGGCGAGGCCGCCGTGCGGGCGCTGTCCGTGCAGGTCACCCTCCGCGCGCCGTCGTGAGTGGTAAGGAGGGTTAGAACGCGCCTTACCACTCACGAGCCGGTGACTCCCCGCACACTGGAGAAAACCGGTGGACTGCGGCCCGTACACTGGGCTACGTGGATATCCAGCTGGAGTGACGCCGCGGCCCGTGCGGCCGCCCGACGCTGTCCTCCGTACGCCCCCTTTCCACGGGAGTTCCCTTGATCACGGCCACCGGCCTTGAGCTGCGCGCGGGTTCGCGCATCCTGCTCGACGGCGCCACCCTCCGCATCCAGCCCGGCGACCGCATCGGCCTCGTCGGCCGCAACGGCGCGGGCAAGACCACCTCGCTGAAGGTCCTCGCCGGCGAAGGCGAGCCGCACGCGGGCGAGGTCCGCCGCACCGGCGAGCTCGGCTACCTGCCGCAGGACCCGCGCGAAGGTGATCTTTCGGTCACGGCGAAGGACCGCGTGCTCTCCGCGCGCGGTCTGGACAAGCTGATGCGCGACATGGAGAAGGCGCAGGCCTCGATGGCCGAGCTCGTCGACGACGCCGCGCGCGACAAGGCCATCAACCGCTACGCCCGGCTCGAAGAGCGCTTCGCCTCCCTCGGCGGGTACGCCGCCGAAAGCGAAGCCGCGCGGATCTGCTCCAACCTCGGCCTGGCCGACCGCATCCTGGCGCAGACGCTGGGGACGCTCTCCGGTGGCCAGCGCCGCCGCGTCGAGCTCGCGCGGATCCTGTTCGCCGCGGCCGAAGCCGGGGCCGGCGGCAAGTCCGAGACGATCCTGCTGCTCGACGAGCCGACCAACCACCTCGACGCGGACTCCATCAACTGGCTGCGTGGCTTCCTCAAGCAGCACGACGGCGGCCTGGTCGTGATCAGCCACGACGTCGAGCTGCTGGCCGACGTGGTCAACAAGGTCTGGTTCCTCGACGCCACCCGCGGCGAGCTCGACCTGTACAACATGGGCTGGCAGCGCTACCTCGACGCGCGCGCCACCGACGAGAAGCGCCGCCGCCGCGAGCGCGCCAACGCCGAGAAGAAGGCGTCGGCGCTGCAGCAGCAGGCCGCGAAACTCGGCGCGAAGGCGACGAAGGCCGTGGCGGCCAAGAACATGGCGCGCCGCGCCGAGCAGATGCTGTCCTCCCTCGAGGACACCCGGCAGGCCGACAAGGTCGCCCGGATCAAGTTCCCCGAGCCGGCGCCCTGCGGCCGCACCCCGATGACCGCCGAAGGGCTCTCGAAGTCCTACGGCTCACTGGAAATCTTCACCGGTGTCGATCTCGCCGTCGACCGCGGTTCGAAGGTCGTCGTACTCGGGCTGAACGGTGCCGGAAAGACGACTTTGCTCCGGTTGCTCGGCGGAATGGAAACCCCGGACACCGGATCCGTCGTTCCGGGTCACGGATTGCGCCTGGGCTATTACGCACAGGAACACGAAACTCTTGATCATGAAGCGTCGGTGTGGGAAAACATCCGACATCTCGCTCCGGACACCGGCGCGCAGGAGTTGCGGAACCTGCTCGGCTCGTTCCTCTTCACCGGTGAACAACTCGACCAGCCCGCAGGCACGCTTTCCGGTGGCGAGAAGACCCGGCTCGCGCTGGCGGGCCTGGTCTCCAGCGCTGCCAACGTCTTGCTGCTCGACGAGCCGACGAACAACCTGGACCCGGCCAGCCGGGCGCAGGTCCTGGACGCCTTGCGCAGCTTCGCCGGCGCCGTCGTGCTGGTGACGCACGACCCGGGCGCGGTCGAGGCGCTCGAGCCCGAGCGGGTCATCCTGCTGCCCGACGGAACCGAGGACCACTGGTCGGCGGACTACCTCGAACTTGTCCAGCTCGCCTGAGCGGTGCGTCCATTCGGGTGCAAGATCACTCGCCGCAGAGCACTGGAATGGCCCAATGTGATCGCAATTTCGGCTGTTTCGCGGCTGTCGTCTGGCATTCCGGCGCTCAGTGTTCGATCATTGCCCCGGCAGGGGCCGATATGTGGCCCAGAACACTCTCGGCGGGAAGGCGATCGACGTGGCTGATCTCAAGAAAGGCGCGCGGATCACCGGCAACACGCGCGACAAGCTGGCCGCTGACCTGAAGAAGAAATACGAGAAGGGGTCGAGCATCCGGGCACTGGCGGAGTCGACGGGGCGGTCCTACGGGTTCGTCCACCGGGTGCTGTCGGAGTCCGGCGTCCAGCTGCGGGGGCGCGGCGGGGCCACCAGGGTCAAGAAGAAGTAGAAGTCGCGGACTGCTGCGCGGGGGGCGCAGCGGGAACTTCGGCCACCCGGAACGCCAGGTGGGCCCCGAGCAGGACCAGCGGGTACACCAGGTAGCCGTAGCGGGTGGCCGGGGTGAGCAGGATCAACGCGCCGAGTCCGACGGCGATGCGCAGCAGTGCGCCGGAGCCGTTCGCGGGGGGCCGGCGCACCAGCCACACCAGCATGGCCACGGCCGCGGCACCGACCAGCACGAAGGCGGTCACCTGGCCGATCACGCCGGTCTCGGCGATCAGGTGGCCCGGCAGCGGGCTGGCCGCGGGCGACCGCACGACGCCCATCCCGAGCGGGAACCGGAAGACGTGCTCCACGAACGCCGCCGGATCCACCAGGTACACCGGCAGGTGCAGCGCGGCCGTCGTCGCCACCAGCGCCGCCGCGAACCGGCCCAGCGCCGCCCCGTCGAGCCCGTTCCCCCGGCGCACCAGCACGAGCACCGCCAGCACCGCGGCCGCGGGCGCCACGATGAGCTTCGCGCTGATCACCAGCGCCAGCACCAGGCCGGACCAGGCGACGCGCCCGGTGGCGGCCAGCGCGCAGCTGAGCACCAGCAGCCCGACGATCGCGAGGTCCGGGCCGGCGACGGCCCAGGTGAGCGCGGTGAGCGGGCAGGCCAGCGCGAGCTGCGCGGCTCCGACCGGCACGCGCGGCCACTTCAGCAGCTTCAGCGTGCCCAGCACGCACGCGCAGGCGGCCAGGGCGAACATCCAGCGGGCGTCGGTGAGCGCGTCCGTCAGCGGCGTACCGCCGAAGAGTGCCCGCGGCAGGCCGAAGAGCGCCATCACCGGGCCGTAGGGCGTGTAATCGTTTACCACCGGCGCCCGGCCGAGCGCGGTGACGTCGACGTACGGGGTTCCGTGGTGCAGCAGCAGATCCGCGGACCGCTCGATCACCCAGACCTCGGGCTGCGCGGCCCAGGAGAACGGCGTGATCAGCCAGTCCACCCCGGTCAGGCGGCGAATCACCAGAAGCGCCAACGGAAGGATCATCGCCAACAGGGCGACGGCGGCGACGGCGCACCAGCGGGAACCGAGTACGCCGCCCGGCGTACGCCCCCGGCGGGCCGACAGCAACAGGTAGCCGCTGTGCGCCGCTCCGAGGCCGTACGCCACCGTCGCGAAGTTGCCCCAGACGCGGTAACCGTAGAATTCGGACAGGAGTGCCGTCGGCAGCGCGAAAGCCAGGCAGGCCAGGTAAAAGCCCAGGTCCCAGCGCAGGAGCGCGGCCTCTTCGGTGCGCGAAGGCGCCGTGAAGAGCCGGGCCGCGCGCCGCCATGCGGGCGCCTGGCCCACCTCCGTTTCCACGTCGCCAGGCTACCGAGGCGCCTTCGTCCGGTTCAGCCGACGTCTCGCAGGCGGGGGAGCAGCTTCGCGGCCGCCTCCGACGCCGCGACGACGCCGTCGCGGCCGGCGGGCATCAGGACGAGCTCGGTGAACCCGGCCTCGACGTAGCTGCGTGCCAGCCGCAGGGCACTGTCCGCATCGGACGGCAGCCGGAACTGCACGGCCCGCCGGAGCGTTGCCGGGTCGCGCCCGGCCGCCGCGCAGTGCGTGTCGAGGACGCGGGAAAGCCGTTGCAGCTCGGCGGTTTCCGTGCCGGGCAGGGCGGCGTTGAGCCAGACGTCGGCGTGCTCGGCGACGACCCGCAGCCCGCGCTTTTCGCCGCTGCTGCCCAGCCACAGCGGCGGTTTCGGCCGTTGCACCGGCTTCGGGTCGCTGATCGCGCGGGTCAGCGTGTAGTGGCGGCCGCGGTGGGTGGTCTCCGGCCGCGTCCACAGCAGACGGAGGATTTCGCAGGTTTCGGCCAGCCGTTCGACGCGTTCGACCGCCGGCGGCGTCGGTGTGCCCATCATCGCGTCGGTCAGCGCGTCGCCGCCCGCGCCGAGGCCGACGTCCAGCCGGCCGCCGGAGAGGTGGTCGACGGTCGCGGCGAGCTTGGCGAGCGTGCCCGGGTGCCGGTTGGTGTTGCCGGAGACCAGGCAGCCGATCCGCACCCGGCCGGTCGCTTCGGCCATCGCGGCCAGCAGGCTCCAGCCGTCGAAGACGTCGCCGGTGCGGTCGGGGCCCATCGGGGCGAGGTGGTCGAACACCCAGCAGCCGTCGAAACCGGCTTCGTCCGCGATCGCCCAGGTCTCGCGGAGGGCGGCGATGCCGATGTGCTGCTGCGGCGGCTTCAGGCCGACGGTAATCATGTTGGACTCCTGATCATCAGCTCTACTGACGATCAGCGTAGGTGTAGAGTTCTCCCATGTCCAGCGCTCCTCCCGCCGTCACCCGGCGGCTCGGCTACCTGCTCAAGCACGCCCAGCTGCGGCTGGCCGAGCTCGCCGAGCCGCTGTACGCGCCGCTCGGCGTCACCGGGCGGCAGCTCGCGCTGCTGGCGCTCTTCGGGGCCGGGCCGGCGCAGTCGCAGCAGGACGGTGCCGCCCGCCTGGGTGTCGACCGGACGACGATGGTCGCGCTCGTCGACGAGCTGGAGGCCAAGGGCCTGGTCCGCCGCGAGGTGGCGCCGGGGGACCGCCGGAAGCGCCTGGTGACGCTGACGCCCGAGGGCGAGCGGGTCCGGGTGGCCGGCGAAGAGGTGACGCGGCAGGCGGAGGCGCTGCTGCTCGAACCGCTGTCCGCCGAAGACGCCGAGCGGCTGCGCGCCGCCCTGCAGCGGGTCGTTCGCGCGGAGTGAACGGCTCGGGGAAGCAATCGGGCAACGGCGACGTTGTCCAGGTCATATCCGCCGAAAACCTCAGCTATTGTAGAGGTTTCCGAGACTGGGGGTTCCCGTGGACAACATGTGGGGGTTGTGGAGTTCGGCGATGCGCGCCGGCGACACACCCAAGGCGCTGAGCCGCGGCACGCTCAAGCGCGTCGCCCGCTTCGCGCGGCCGCACTGGCGGCGTCTGCTGGCCTTCCTCGTGCTGACCGTCGTCTCGGCCGTGCTGGCCGTGACGACGCCCGTGCTGGCGGGCAAGGTGGTCGACGCGATCGTCGGCGGCCGCGACCTGCCGCTGGTGATCTGGCTCGCCGTCGTCATCGCCGTGCTGGCGGTCGCCGACGCCGGGTTCGGGCTGGTCGAACGGTGGCAGTCCGCGCGGATCGGCGAGGGCATCATCTTCGACCTGCGGCGCGCGGTGTTCGAGCACGTGCAGCGCATGCCGATCGCGTTCTTCACCCGCACCCGCACCGGCGCGCTCGTCTCGCGGCTCAACAACGACGTCATCGGCGCGCAGCGGACGTTCACCGCGACGCTGTCCGGGCTGGTCACCAACGTCATCCAGCTGGCGCTGTCGCTGGCCGTGATGCTGACGCTGTCCTGGCAGGTCACGCTGCTCGCGCTGGTGCTGCTGCCGATCTTCGTGATCCCCGCGCGGCGGCTCGGGCGCCGGATGGCCGGGCTGCAGCGGGAGGCGGCGAACCTCAACGCCGGGATGACCACGCAGATGACCGAGCGGTTCTCCGCACCGGGCGCGACGCTGGTCAAGCTGTTCGGCCGGCCGGTGCAGGAGGCGGACGACTTCGCGCTGCGGGCCGGGCGCGTGCGCGACATCGGCGTCCGGACCGCGATGCTGACCCGCTGGTTCATGACGAGCCTGACCCTGGTTTCGGCGCTGGCGCAGGCGCTGGTCTACGGCCTCGGCGGGTACCTGGCGCTGACCGGCAAGCTCGCGCCGGGCACGGTCGTCGCGCTCGCCCTGCTGCTGACCCGGCTCTACGCGCCGCTGACCGCGCTGGCCAACGTCCGCGTCGACGTCATGACGGCGCTCGTGTCGTTCGAGCGGGTCTTCGAGGTGCTCGACCTGGACCCGATGATCAAGGAGAAGCCGGGCGCGCGGGCGCTGCCGGCCGCTTCGGGCGGCGTCTCGGTCGAGTTCTCGGACGTCCGCTTCGGGTACCCGGCGGCGGACCGGTACTCGCTGGCGTCGCTGGAAGACGTCGCCACGCTCGACCACCGCGGCGGCGAAGAGGTACTGCACGGGATCTCGTTCCGGGCCGAGCCGGGGGAGATGGTCGCGCTGGTCGGGTCTTCGGGCGCGGGGAAGTCGACGATCGCGTCGCTGCTGCCCCGGCTCTACGACGTCGACGCCGGGGCGGTGCGGCTGTCCGATGTGGACGTCCGGGACCTGACGTTCGCTTCGCTGCGGGAGACCGTCGGCGTCGTGACCCAGGACGGGCACCTGTTCCACGACACGATCCGGGCGAACCTGGCGTACGCGCGGCCGGACGTCACCGACGACGAGATCTGGGCGGCCCTGGAGCGCGCGCGGCTGGGCGAGCTGGTGCATTCGCTGCCCGACGGCCTGGACACGACGGTGGGCGAGCGCGGCTACCGCCTCTCCGGCGGCGAGCGTCAGCGGCTCACGATCGCGCGTCTCCTGCTGGCCCAGCCCAAGGTCGTCATCCTGGACGAGGCGACGGCGCACCTGGACTCCGAGTCGGAAGCCGCGGTCGCCGAGGCCCTCACGCACGCCCTCGCGGGCCGCACGGCCCTGGTCATCGCCCACCGCCTCTCGACGGTCCGCGCGGCCGACCGCATCCTGGTCCTGGAACACGGCGAAATCGTCGAGCGCGGAACCCACGAAGAGCTCCTCGCGGCCAACGGCCGCTACGCAACCCTCCACGCAACCCAGTTCGCCGACGAGGAACCTGCCGTCGCGTGATCAGAGCCGGAACCGGCGTGATCGAAGCCGGATGTCGCGTGATTGAAGCCGGAACTCGCCAGTTCCGGCTTCAATCACGCGAGTTACGGGCTCAATCACGTGGGTTCCGGCTCTGATCACGCGGGTTACGTGTTGGGGAGGGACTCGTAGAGGGCTTGGACCAGGGCCATTTTGCGGGGGTCGTCGCGGATCAGGGGGCCCAGCTGGTTGAGGGTGTAGCCGAAGGCGATGCCGTTTTCCGGGTCGGCGCCGCCGGTTGAGCCGCCGAGGCCGTCGTGGCCGAAGGCCGTGGGGTTGGGGCCGAAGCCGCGGGCGTCGCTGCCGAGGTAGAAGCCGAGGCCCCACTCGTTCGGGAGGCCGAGGACCGCGTCGATCTCCTTGCCCTGGCTCTCGCGGGCCCTGGCCAGTGCCGCGGGGGACAGGAGCGTGCCGTCGGCGACCGCCGCGTAGATCGTCGCGATCGCGCGGGCCGTGCCGTGGCCGTTCAACGCCGGCATGACCGCGTGCCGCCACGCCGGTTCGTTGGCGTCGTGGCCCTGCAGGCGGGGGTTCATCAGCGCCGCCTGCGCGACCGGGCCGGCCGCGGCGAACGCCGTGGCCAGCGCGTTCGCCATCTCCTCGGTCAGCACCGGGTCCACCAGGGTCGCGCAGCGCCCGAGGTCGGCGTCCGCGGCGAGGCCGATCGAGAAGTCGGCGTCCAGCGGCCCGGCCACCTGCTCGGCGAAGAACTCGCGGACGCCCTGGCCGGCGACCCGCCGGACGACCTCGCCGACGAGCCAGCCGTAGGCCAGCGCGTGGTAGCCGCCCGCGGACCCGGGCTCGTAGAGCGGTTCCTGGGCGGCGTACAGCGACGTCATCAGGTCCCAGTCGTACAGTTCTTCGACCGCCACCGGCCGGTCCAGGCCGATCCCGGGCACGCCGGAGCGGTGCGAAAGCAGCCACCGGACCGGGATCTCGCCCTTGCCGGCGGCGGCGAACTCCGGCCAGTACTTCGCGACCGGCGCGTCCACGTCGAGTTCGCCCGCGTCGGCGAGCCGGTGCGCGCAGATCGCCGTCATGCCCTTGGTCGTCGACCACACGTTGGCCAGGGTGTCCGGCTGCCACGGCCGGGTCCGCTTGGGCCCGGACCAGCCGCCCCACAGGTCCGCCACGACTTCGCCGTGGCGGATGGCGGTGAAGGCCGCGCCCAGCTCGCCGCGGCTGCGGAAGTTCTCCTCGAAAGCCGCGCGCACCGGCTCGAACCCCGGGGCGCACTCGCCGTGCACCGTGGCACTGTCCATGGGACCTCCCTCGGAGTGGCGACCGATCCACACCGACCAGTCGGTATGTCGACGCTAGGGCGGCCGGGCACGCGCCGTCAAGACGTGCCCGGCCGGTGCTTTTTCACCCGGTTCACCGCAGGCGCGGCACGATTTCCCCGTACTTCGCCAGCAGTGCGGCGTTCGCCTCGTCGCCACCCTCCACATTGGAACTGCGCCACAGCGGGACGTCGAGGCCCTCGGCGGTGCCGCGGTCGTAAACCTGGGCCAGGACCAGGTTCCACAGGAACGCGTTGACCACAGTGGACAGCGGCGCGATGCGCGGCGCGTCCGGCGGGTAGCTCGCGTCACCGGGGACGACCAGCGAGTCCAGCACCACCGTGCCCTGCTCGACCAGCGTGCTCGACGACCGCCGCGGGGCCGCCGCGACGCACGCCCGCGACGTCACCGCGATCACCGCCGCGCCCCGCTCGCGCGCCTCGATGCACAGCTCGACGGGGTACGGGTTGACGCCGGAGGTCGAGAACACCACCAGCACGTCGGCCGGCCCGGGCGCGCGCTCGGCCAGCACCTCCGCGGCCAGGCCGGTGCGCCGCTCGGTCTGCGTGCTGTGCACCGCGCCGTGCAGCGGGAGCAGCTCCGGGTGGTACAGCGGGTAGACGCAGGCCAGCCCGCCGGCCCGGTAGAACGTCTCGGCGACCGCGGCCAGCGAGTGCCCGGCGCCGGCGGTATAGACCAGTGCGTCGGCCCGGATCACCCCCAGCACGAGGTCCGCCGCCGCGCGCACCGCCTCGGCGTTGGCCTGCTCGACGTCCGCCAGTTGCTTGGCGACACTGCCCGCGATGTCCGTGGCGCTCACCACACCCACCCTTCCGTCGGGGATCGGGCGCCGAATCTACCGCGAAGATGGTGGTGCGCGGTGGAATAGCCCGGTGGACGGGCGGGGTTGACCCGGATGCGGGCGATGAGGAGGACGCGGGGTGAGCGAGGCGGAACCGGCGGTGTCGCGGTGGCCGGCGCGCGGGCGGACCGAAGCGGTCGTGCTCGTGTTGCACGGCGGCGCGGAGCTCGGTACGGGGGCGGTGCCGCCCTGGAAGCTGGCGTACCTGCGGATGGTCCCGATCGCCCGTGCCCTGCATCGGGCGGGCCGCCGTCACGGCGTCGAGGTCCGCCTGCTGCGCAACCGCCGCTACGGCTGGAACGCGCCCGCCGAGGACCCGGTCGCCGACGCCCGCTGGGCGCTCGAACGCATCCACGCCGACCACCCCGGCCTGCCGGTCGTGCTGGTCGGTCACTCGATGGGGGCACGGGTGGCGCTGCGCGTGGCCGACGACCCGGCCGTGCGCGGGGTCTGCGCCCTGGCGCCGTGGACGCCGCGGGGTGAGCCGGTCGGCGCCGTCGCCGGCCGGTCGGTGCTGATCGTGCACGGCACCCGCGACCGGATGACGAGCCCGGCGGAGTCGCACGCCTTCGCCGAACGGGCCGCGGGCGTCGCCGCCCGCGTCGCCCGGTTCGAGATCGCCGGGGAAGGGCACGCGATGCTGCGCCGGGCCCGGGTGTGGACCAGGCTGACCGTGGCGTTCACCCTGGACCTGCTCGCCGGGGACGACGGGGGTGCCCTCCGCGCGGCCTGGGCCGAGACCGGGCCCGGGCGGCTGCGGATACCGGTGTGAAAACGCCCCGAACAGGGCATTCGGCGAAACGCGCCGCGGGGGTGCGGCGACTAGGATCGATCACCGGCGCACCTGGCCGGCCGGAGGGAGAACCGTGACCACTTCGAGCGCTGACCGGGCGTCGGCCCGGGACGTTCCGCACGAGTCCCGGTGGCCGGGCCTGGCCACCCCGCCCCATTCCGCCCTGCGCGCGCGGATCGCCGCCGCGCTGTTCCGCCGCGCGGTCCGCCCGCTCGACGTGCGGGTGACGTTCCCGGACGGCACGGTGCTCGGCGCCGGCGGGCCGGAATCGCCCGAAATGCGCATTCTGCGGCCGGAGGCGTTCTTCCACCGCCTCGGCGTCGACGCCAAGATCGGCTTCGGCGAGGCCTACATGGCCGGGGACTGGACCGCGTCCGAGCTGGCCGAGGTGCTGACGCCGTTCGCCGAGCGGATGGCCACGCTGGTGCCCCCGGTGCTGCAGAAGTTCCGGCGGATCGCCGAGCGCACGCAGCCGCCGTCGGAGGAGAACACCCTCGAAGGCGCGCGGGCCAACATCCACCGGCACTACGACCTGTCGAACGACCTCTTCGGCGCCTTCCTCGACGAGTCGATGATGTACTCCTCGGCCCTGTTCGGTCCCGATGACGACCTCACCGCCGCCCAGCACCGCAAGATCGACAGCGTGCTGGACTACGCCGGCGTCCGCGAAGGCAGCGACGTCCTCGAAATCGGCACCGGATGGGGTGAACTCGCGATCCGCGCCGCCGCCCGCGGCGCCCACGTGACGTCCCTGACCATTTCGGAGGAACAGCGCGCGCTGGCCACCGAACGCATCGCGGCGGCCGGGTTCGCCGACCGCGTCGACGTGAAGCTGTGCGACTACCGCGAGTCGAGCGGCCGGTACGACGCCGTGGTCAGCGTCGAGATGATCGAGGCCGTCGGCGCGGCCTACTGGCCGGAGTTCTACCGGGTGATCGGCGAGCGGCTGCGCCCGGGCGGGCGGTTCGGCCTGCAGGCCATCACCATGGACCACGACCGGATGCTGGCCGCGTCCCGCGCCTACACCTGGGTCCACAAGTACATCTTCCCGGGCGGCATCATCCCGTCGGTGCGCTCGATCGAGGACGGCGTCAAGGCGAACGCCCGGCTCAAGCTGGCCGGGATGCGCGAGTTCGGCCAGGACTACGCGCGCACGCTACGGTGGTGGCGCGAACGGTTCCTGCACCGCTGGGCCGACATCGCCGGGTTCGGGTTCGACGACGTCTTCTGCCGGATGTGGGAGTTCTACCTGGCCTATTCCGAGGCCGGGTTCCGGTCCGGGTACCTCAAGGTCCACCAGTTCGGCTACGAGGCGACCGGCCGGTAACCTCCCGCGGCAACCCGACCCCGGTACCGCACGTCCTCCTAGCGGAGACGTGCGGTGTACTGACGCCGACAGTTTTGTCCGGATCGGGATTGGGTGATGGTGATGACGTACCGTGGCGACGACGGCGGGCGCCGGATGCCGCCGCCCCGGCCGCCTGCCGGCCGGTCCCGGGACCACCAGCGCGCGCAGATGATGCCGCTGCCCGGGCGGGGCCGCAGCCCGTACGACGAGCGCACCCGCCCGATGGGCACCCGCGAACCCGAGTACGCCCCGCCGCCCCCGCGCCAGGACCCGCCGCGCCGTCCGCCCGAGGACGACTACCCGCCGTCCCGGCCGCCGCGCCGGCGTCGCCGCTGGAGCATCGGCAAGGTCCTGGGCGCGCTGGTGCTCGTGTTCGTCGTGTTCCTCGCCGGGATCTGGGTCTACCTCGAGTTCTCGATCAAGCGCGTCGACGCGCTGGCCGACTACTCCGGCCGCCCGGTGGCCGCGTCCGGCACCAACTGGCTGATCGTCGGCTCGGACAGCCGCGAGGGCCTCACCGAGGCGGACGAAGAGCGGCTCGCCACCGGCGACGTCGCCGCGGCCGGCGGCGGGCAGCGCACCGACACGATCATGGTCGCGCACCTGCCGGACAACAGCACCAAGCCGACGCTGCTGTCGCTGCCCCGCGACTCGCAGGTGTCGATCCCCGGCCACGGCAAGAACAAGATCAACGCGGCGTTCTCGCTCGGCGGCCCGAAGCTGCTCGCGCAGACCGTCGAAGGCGCGACCGGCCTGCACATCGACCACTACGCGGAGATCGGTTTCGGCGGGTTCGCCAAGATCGTCGACGCGATCGGCGGCGTCGACATGTGCATCGACAAGGACATGGACGACACCATGACCGGCATCAGCATCAAGGCGGGCTGCCAGTCGCTGGACGGCCGGTCGGCGCTGGGCTTCGTCCGGATGCGTCACAGCGCGGCGACCCCGCGTTCGGACCTCGACCGCGTCGCCAACCAGCGCAAGTTCATCGGTGCGCTGGTGAGCCAGATCGCGAGCCCCGGCACGCTGCTGAACCCGTTCGACTTCTTCCCGCTGCTGTCCTCGGCGCCGGACGCGCTGACGATGGACTCGGGCGACCACGTCCACAACCTGGCCGGCCTGGCCATCGCGATGCGCGGGATCTCCTCCGGCGGCGTCGTGACGACGACGGTCCCGGTGACCAGCGGCTCGGCGGAGAACTGGGACAAGGCCAAGTCGAAGCAGCTGTTCGACGCGCTGAAGAACGACAGCGAGGTCCCGGACAGCGTCATCGTGAATTAGTTCGCGCCCGATGTCCCGGCCGGGGCACCATGAGGTGCATGGAAGCCCCGGCCGAGACCTACCGCGAAGACGGATTCACCCTGGCCCGCTGGCAGTTCGCCGACGAGCCGGAGCTCACCGCGACGGTCGGCGGGTCCCTCGGGCACCTGCGCCCGTGGCTGATCTGGGCGAGCGGCGGTTACCCGGCCGGGGACGCCGCCGAATTCCTGCGCACCACCCGGCGGAACTGGGCGAGCGGCGAAGCGCACGACTTCGCGATCCGCGTGGACGGCTCGATCGCCGGGGCCGTCGGCGTCATGGCGCGCGAGGGCGGCGTCGAGATCGGCTACTGGCTCGCCCAGGGCTTCGTCGGCCGCGGCCTGGTCACCCGGGCCGTCCGGCTGCTGACGGCGGAAGCGTTCCGCCTCGGCGCCGGGTACGTCGAGATCAAGCACGACGAGCGGAACGTCCGAAGTGGAGCGGTGCCCGCGCGGCTCGGGTTCACGAAGGTGCGTTCGGAACCGGCGGAAAAGCCACTGGCGCCTTCGTGCAGCGGCACGAACCACGTGTGGCGGCTGGTCAGGAAACCTTGTTCCGCTCCCGCAGCACCTTGAGCGCTTCGTCGGCGTGCACGGTGAAATTGAGCTCGCTCTTGATCTTCGCGATGATCTTCCGGTCTTCGCCGATCACGAACGTGGCCCGCTTGGTGTGCAGCGGCAGCAGCTTCCGCCACACGCCGAACTGCTTCGCGACCTCACCCTCCACATCGGACAGCAGGGGGTAGTCGAAGCTGTTGGCCTCGGCGAACTGGCGCTGCTTGGTGACGCCGTCGGGGCTGATCCCGACCCGGTGCGCGCCGACGGCGGCGAACTCGGCGGCCAGGTCGCGGAAGTGGCAGCTTTCCGCGGTGCAGCCGCCGGTCATCGCGGCCGGGTAGAAGAACAGGACCACGGGCCCGGTGGCCAGGAAGTCCGAGAGCGTGCGCTCCCGGCCCTGGTCGTCGGGCAGCGTGAAATCGGGGGCGAGGTCTCCGGCGTCCATGGACGTCCTTTCTCGTCGGCGGCAACACCCATCCTGCCGGGTGTTCGGAGCCGCCGCGCCACCGGCTTGGTCCGGCCTACCGCCGTGGGTGCCGGTTGATCAGCTCGTCGACCTCGTCGCCGGTGGCCGAATCCGACACGAACGGGCCCCGCGCCGCGACCACGCCCAGCTGCCGCAGCCGGGCCGCCTGCTCGTGCGTGCGGACCCCTTCCGCGCCCACCCGCAGCTGCAGCTCACGCGCCCGGGTGATCAGCTGGGTCAGGTGCCGCAGGTCGGGCTCCGCCGGGTCGTCCGTGTCCAGCGCGTCGACCACCGGGCCCGACAGGATCACGTGCTTCACCGGGAGGCGGTGCTGGGGGATCAGCTCCAGGTCCGCCGAGCCCGAAATCGTCAGCACCAGCTGCGCGCCCAGGTCCGCCAGCACCGCCAGCGAATCCAGGACCTCGCCCCGCGGGTCGAGCATCGAGTCGCGGTCCGTGCACAGCCTGAGCGCCCGGGCCGGCAGCTCGTGCTTGTCCAGCTGCTCCTTCACCAGCAGGACCAGGTCCGGGTCGATCGCCAGCCGGGCCGGCAGGCGGACGCAGACGTCCGGGGCCGCGTCGCCCAGGCGGGCGCGCCAGCGGGCCGTGGCCGCCAGTGACTCGGCCAGGAGCCAGCGGCCCAGCGGGACCGTCATGCCCGTCGTCTGGGCCAGCGGGTAGAACTCCTCGGACCCGAGCTCGCCCTTCTCCGGGTGGTTCCACCGCAGCCCCGCGTTGATGGCCGCCAGCTCGTCCGGACGCTTGAGCTTCACGGTCGGCTGGTACACGAGGGAGAACTCGCCGTTCTCCAGCGCTCCCGCGATCACCGCGCCCAGCTGGTAGCGGCCGCGGTCGCGGGCGTCCAGCTCCGGGTCGAACAGCATCCACTGCGCCTTGCCGGCCTCCTTGGCCCGGTGCAGCGCGATCTCCGCCGCCCGCAGCAGCTCCGCCGCGCCGCCCTCGACGGCCGCGCGCACGACGATGCCCGCGCTCGCGCTCACGCCGATGCCGTGCCCGCCCAGGTAGATCGGCTCGTTGAGGTCCTCCAGAGCGCGCTCGACCAGCCCGACGACCTCGGTCGCCGCGAGCTCGCCGCGCAGCAGCACCGCGAAGCCGTCGCCCGACAGCCGCGCGACGAACCCGTCGTGGTGGCCGGTGAACACCGCCGACAGCTTGTTCGCCACCCCGCGCAGCACCTGGTCGCCGACGCCGGCGCCGAGCCCGTCGTTGATCACCTTGAAGCCGTCGACGTCGAGGTAGACCAGGGCGATGTCGTCGCGCGCGCCGGCGCCGAGCGCGGCCTCCAGCTTGGTGGTGAACGACGACGCGTTCGGCAGCCCGGTCAGCGGGTCGTGCACGTTCTGGTGCAGCAGCCGTTCCTGCAGCAGGTGCAGCTCGTTCGCGTCCGACACCATCAGCACCGGGTAGACCGACCCCGGCCGGTCGCCGGGCAGCCGGGCGAGGGTGACGTCGGTCCAGAGCTGGCCGTCCTCGGCGTGGTCGAGCAGCATCCGCTCCTGGTAGCGCTCACGCCCCGCGCGCACCTGCGCCAGCCCCGCTTCCAGCCGCGAGACGTCGTGATCGGTGGAGCCGAGGGCCGTGAGACGCCTGCCGCGCAACCGATCCGGGGAACAGCCGAGCAGCTGGCCGAGGGCGAGGTTGGCCTCCACGATGGCGCCGTCGGGGTCGGCGAGCGCGATCCCCATCGGCGACGCGGCGTAGAGCGCGCTGAACCGCAGGAGCGCGCCGTCGTGGCGGGAGCCGGCCTGGTCGACCGCGTCGTTCGCGACCTCCAGCAGCAGGGATTCGAGCTCCTTCGTGGGAAGTGTTACTCCTTTGGTGTCGGCCAACGTCGCCGCCCACCGGCGCGCCACGTCCAGCAGTGCTGGCGCGGCACCGGGCTCAGGCACACTCCACCTCTTCACGCACAGGTATGGCCAGGTCGGACACGGTGTCGGGGATCATGCAGCCACACCAGGCAGCTCTCGCCCACGATCGATGCCACGCCATCATGTGCGTAACGGGGTGTCTACCGGCTGAACGAGTGAACGAATCTCCACAACCGGTAACTTTTCGTTACCTACTGTATGCAGCGGTGGACGGCTCCCGGGTCAGCGCCGGGTGAGGTGCACCGGGAGCCCGTCCGCGGGCACCGGCAGGGAGACGTAGTCCCAGCGTGCGGTGTAACTCTCCGGAACCGACCAGCGGTAGGCCCGCAGCAGTTCGTGCATCAGCAACTTCACCTCGAGGCCGCCGAAGTGCAGCCCGATGCACTTGTGCGCGCCGCCGCCGAACGGCATCCACGCCATCCGGTGCGACTTGTCCTCGCGCCGCGGCTCGGCGAAGCGTTCCGGGTCGAACGCGAAGGGGTTCGTCCAGCACTCGGGCGTGAAGTGGTTGACGGTGGGGGAGACGCCGACCAGGGTGCCCGCCGGGATGTAGTGGCCGAGCACGTCGGTGTCCTTGACGGTCTGGCGGGTCAGTGACGGCACCGGGGCCACCAGCCGCAGCGCCTCCTTCATGACCAGGTCGAGGGTTTCGAGCTTTTCGACGGCGGCGATGTCGGGGATGTCGTCGCCGAGGGCCAGGGACTCCGCGCGGGCGCGTTCCTGCCACTCCGGGTGCTTGGCCAGGTAGTAGGCCATGGCGCTGCTGGTGATGGTGGTCGTGTCGTGCGCGGCCATCATCAGGAAGATCATGTGGTTGACGATGTCGGTGTCGGAGAACCGGTCGCCGTCTTCGGTGGTGGCCTGGCAGAGGGCGGCGAACAGGTCGTCCCCGCCGGAACGCCGTTTGGCGGGCAGGGTTTCGCCGAAGTAGCGCTCGAGGACCTTCCGCCCGTGCAGCCCCGCCGACCACCGGCCGCCCGGCACCGGGAAGCGCACGAACGCGGTGCCGGCCCGCACCGAGCTGACGAACGCGCGGTTGATCCGGGCCGCGTCCGCGCCGCTGCGCATGCCCATGAACACGCGGGTCGCGACGTCGAGGGTCAGCTGCTTGAGCGCCCAGTACAGCCGCGGCCGCTCGGTCGCGCCCCAGCCCGCGACGCCTTCGCGCAGCGCGGGCCCCATTTCGCCGACGTAGCCGGCCAGCCGCGGCCGCGTGAAGGCCTCCTGCATGATCCGGCGGTGCAGGTGGTGCTCGCCGAAGTCCATCAGCATCAGGCCGCGCTCGAAGAACTTCTCGATGAAGAACTTCCAGCCCTCCTGGGAGAACGCCTTGTCCTTGTTGACGAGCGCGATCTGCGTGGCTTCGGGCCCGGACAGCGCGACGATCCGGCGGCCGAACCCGGCGGTCCACGACACCGGGCCGTAGAGCTCGTACCGGCGCAGGCCGAACGCGGGGCCGAACCGCATCATCTCCAGCATGTGCCCGACCACCGGCGGCCCTTCGTCGCCCAGGACCGGCTTGAGGCCGCTGCCCGCGGGCGGCGTCGCGAGTTCCTTGACGGGCCAGCGGGAGGCCAGCCAGCGTTCGTCGACCTTGTGCGGCAGGGGGAGCGCGGTCAGCGGCGGAACGCGTTCGCGCAGTGCTTCGGCGGCTCGGCTCACGGTGCCCGGCAAAGTGACCATCTCCCCGTCGAGATCGGCGACCCCTCCACGATGCACCCTTGTTGACGGTCTGACAACACCCGTGCGGCCGTCTTTTCGGGTGGTTTGCGGTTCACTGGAGGCATGAGCGAATTGACCCCCGACGACCTCGAGTTCCTCCGCCGCCCGCTGCACGGCTTCCTGACCGTGGCCACCGGCGAACCCCGCCCGGTGTGGTTCGAGGCGGCCGACGACGGCACGATCCAGCTGTTCAGCGAAGCGGACGCGCTCAAGGTCCGCCGCGCACGCCGCGACCCGCGCGCGTCGATCGTGGTCGCGGCGCCGGTGGGGGAGCGCGAGCGGTGGGTTGCGGTCACCGGCCGGGTCTCGATCGAGTCCGGCGGCGCCCACGAACTCGCGGCCCGGCTGGCGGCGCGGTACTGGGACCTCGACGACCCGGTCCGTGCGGCCGACCTCGAGGAGATGCTGAAGGGGGAGCAGCTCCGGCTGGTCATCCACCCGGAGACCGTGCGCCGCTTCGCGTATTGAGGACGGGGTGGCGCTTCCGCTCCGAGACCGCGCCGGCAACGTGCTGCTCGACGTGCGCCGCGTGGCCGAAAGCGAGCTGCCGGCGGTGGCCGCCGCCCTGGTCGTGGCCGGCCACGCCGGTGCCGTGCTGATGATGCTCGACGCCCGCCGCGGGCAGTGGGAGCTACCCGGTGGGATGCGGGAGCCCGGGGAGACCGCCCGCGAGACCGCGGCGCGCGAGCTGGCCGAGGAGACCGGCCTCCGCGGGGTGGTGCTGACCTTCGCCGCCGTGGCGGAGTTCGATCTGGTCGATCCTGCGCGCCGGGAGCTGCTCGCCGTCTACCGGGCCGAGCTCGCTACCGCGCCCCGGCTCGCCCTGAGCGAGGAAGGGCTCGGCTTCCGGTGGTGGTCGCCTCGCGAGCCCGCCGGCCCGGACATGAGCCCGCTCGACGCGGAGATCGCCGCGCGGGTGTGGACGTGAAACGGCCCCGCCCTGGCGAGCCAGGGCGGGGCCGGCAACATCGGGCACTCAGTCCCAGTCGAGCGCGCCGCCCGACTGGTACTCGATCACGCGGGTCTCGAAGAAGTTCTTCTCCTTCTTCAGGTCCATCGCCTCGGACATCCACGGGAACGGGTTCTCGGTCTCGCCGAAGATCGGCTGGAGGCCGATCTGCTGCGCGCGGCGGTCGGTGATGAAGTGCATGTACTGCTCGCACAGCTGCGCCGACAGCCCGAGCATGCCGCGCGGCATGGTGTCGCGAGCGTAGTTGACCTCCAGCTCGCACGCCTCCTGCAGCATCCCGCGCACCTCGGCCTGGAACTCTTCGGTCCACAGGTGCGGGTTCTCGATCTTGATCTGGTTGATGCAGTCGATGCCGAAGTTCAGGTGGATCGACTCGTCGCGCAGGATGTACTGGTACTGCTCGGCGATGCCGACCATCTTGTTGCGGCGGCCCAGCGACAGGATCTGCGCGAAGCCGGTGTAGAACCACATGCCCTCGAAGATCACGTAGAACGCGACGAGGTCACGCAGGAACGCCTGGTCGGCCTCCGGCGTGCCGGTCTCGAAGTCCGGGTTCTCCAGGTTCTGCGTGTACTTCAGCGCCCACGCGTCCTTGTCCGAAATGGACGGAACCTCGCGGTACATGTTGAACAGCTCGCCCTCGACCAGGCCGAGGCTCTCGCAGATGTACTGGAAGGTGTGCGTGTGCACGGCTTCCTCGAACGCCTGGCGCAGCAGGTACTGGCGGCACTCGGGGTTGGTGATCTGCCGGTACACCGCGAGCACGATGTTGTTGGCCACCAAGGACTCCGCGGTCGCGAAGAAGCCCAGGTTGCGCTTGAGCATCTGCCGCTCGTCCTCGGTGAGGCCGTCCGGCGACTTCCACAGCGCGATGTCGGCCTGCATGGCGACCTCGGTCGGCATCCAGTGGTTGTTGCAGCCGGCGAGGTACTTCTCCCACGCCCACTTGTACTTCATGGGCAGCAGCTGGTTGACGTCGGCGCGCGCGTTGATCATGCGCTTGTCGTCGACGTTGATCCGGGCGGCGCCGACCTCGATCTCCCCGAGGCCGGTCGCGTCCGTCGTCTCCACGTTGGTCATATCGCTCACTTCGGGCAGGCGGGGTCGTGAGTGGTAAGGAGGGTTCTAACCCTCCTTACCACTCACGACAAGCCGCGGGAGGGGGCTTACTGGCAGGCTTCGCAGTCGGGGTCGTCGATGCGGCAGGCGGCGCCTTCGGTGGCCACGAAGTCGACGTCCGGCTCGGGCTTCGGCGACGGCGACGGCGACGGGGCAGGCGCCGGCGTGGGGGCAGGCGCCGGGGCGGCGGCCGCCGGGGCCGGGGTGGCCGAGACGGCGTTCAGCTTGCCGTCGGTGCCGCGCAGGGTGCTCTTCTCCACGTGCGTCGCGGACTGCGCCCGCAGGTAGTACGTGGTCTTGAGGCCCTTGTGCCACGCGTAGCGGTACAGCTGGTCGAGCTTGCGGCCGCTCGGCGCCGCGATGTACAGGTTCAGCGACTGCGCCTGGTCGATCCACTTCTGGCGCACCGAACCGGCGTCGACGATCCACTTCGACTCGATCTCGAACGCCGTCGCGTACAGCGCCTTCAGGTCGTCCGGGACGCGGTCGATCTGGCCGAGGCTGCCGTCGAAGTACTTGAGGTCGCTGACCATCACCTCGTCCCAGAGCCCACGCTCCTTGAGGCTCTTGACCAGGTGCGGGTTGACGACGGTGAAGTCGCCGGACATGTTCGACTTGACGAACAGGTTCTGGAACAGCGGCTCGATCGACTGCCCGACGCCGGAGATGTTGGAGATCGTCGCGGTCGGCGCGATCGCCATCACGTTGGAGTTGCGCATGCCGACGGTCTTCACGCGCTCGCGCAGCGGCGCCCAGTCCAAAGTGGACGAGGTGTCGACGTCGAGTCCGTCACCCTGGCGCGCGTCGATGAGCAGCTGCATCGAGTCGATCGGCAGGATGCCCTTGCTCCACAGCGAGCCTTCGAACGACTGGTACTGCCCGCGCTCCTCGGCCAGGTCGGTCGACGCCGAGATCGCGTAGTACGAGAGGTGCTCCATGGAGACGTCGGCGAACTTCACGGCCTCGTCGGAGGCGAACGGGACGCCGATCTCGAACAGCGCGTCCTGGAAGCCCATGATGCCCAGGCCGACCGGGCGGTGGCGCAGGTTGGAGCGGCGCGCCTCCGGGATCGTGTAGAAGTTGATGTCGATCACGTTGTCCAGCATGCGGACGGCGGTGCGCACGGTCTTCTCGAGCCGCGCGGTGTCCAAACCGACTGTGTTAGTGCCTCCATCGCCGGCGGGCGAGGCAGTCACGTGCTTGAGCAGGTTCACCGAGCCGAGGTTGCAGACCGCGACCTCGTCGACGGTGGTGTTCAGCGTGATTTCGGTGCACAGGTTGGACGAGTGCACGACGCCGACGTGCTGCTGCGGCGAGCGCAAGTTGCACGGGTCCTTGAACGTGATCCACGGGTGCCCGGTCTCGAATAGCATGGTCAGCATGCGGCGCCACAGCTCGACCGCACGAATCCTGCGGAAGACCTTGATCTCGCCGCGCTCGGCCATCGCCTCGTACTCGCGGTAGCGGGCGGCGAACTCGTTGCCGTACAGGTCGTGCAGGTCCGGCGTCTCGTTCGGCGAGAACAGCGTCCACTGCGCGTCGGCCTCGACGCGGCGGAGGAACTCGTCCGGCACCCAGTTCGCGGTGTTCATGTCGTGGGTGCGGCGGCGGTCGTCACCGGTGTTCTTGCGCAGGTCGAGGAATTCCTCGATGTCGACGTGCCACGTCTCGAGGTACGCGCAGGCCGCGCCCTTGCGCTTGCCGCCCTGGTTGACGGCGACAGCGGTGTCGTTGGCGATCTTGAGGAACGGCACGACGCCCTGCGACTGGCCGTTGGTGCCCTTGATGTGCGCGCCGAGGCCGCGGACCGGGGTCCAGTCGTTGCCGAGGCCGCCCGAGTACTTCGCCAGCAGCGCGTTGTTCTTGTACGCCTGGAAGATCGAGTCCAGGTCGTCGTCCACCGTGGTCAGGAAGCAGGACGACAGCTGCGGGCGCGTGGTGCCCGAGTTGAACAGCGTCGGCGTCGAGGCCATGAAGTGGAAGCTCGACAGCAGCTCGTAGAACTCGATCGCGCGGGCTTCGCGGTCGTCCTCCCGGATCGCGAGACCCATGGCGACGCGCATGAAGAACGCCTGCGGCAGCTCGAAGCGGGTGCCGTCGTGGTGCTGGAAGTACCGGTCGTACAGCGTCTGCAGGCCGAGGAAGCCGAAGTCGAGGTCGCGCTCCGGGCGGATCGCGGCGGTGATCTTGTCCAGGTCGAAGCGCTGCAGCTCGCCGTCGACCAGCTCCAGCTCGATCGCGCGGCGCAGGTAGGCGCGGAAGTACGCGGGGTACTCGGTCGCCATCTCGTCCTGGCTGGCCTGGCGCGGCTTCTGCGCGAGGTAGCTCAGCGCCTCGCCGCGCAGCTTGTCCAGCAGCAGGCGGGCCGAGACGTAGGAGTAGTTCGGCTCCTGCTCGACCAGCACCCGGGCGGCCAGGACCTGGGCCAGGGCCAGCTCGTCGGCGCTGATGCCGTCGTAGAGGTTGCGCTTGGCCTCGGCCAGCACCGGCTCGGCGCTGACGTCGTCGAGGCCGGCGACGGCCTCGCCCACGACGTGGGAAACGCGGGCCCAGTCGAGCGGGCGCAGGACGCCGTCGGTGCCCTTGACGTTCAGCGCGACCTCGGTGGCGGCGGGCTTCGCGGCCTCGCGGGCCTTCGCGCGCTCCTCGCGGTAGAGGACGTAGGCGCGCGCGACCTTGTGGTGCTCGCCGCGCATCAGCGCGAGCTCGACGATGTCCTGGATCTGCTCGATGTGCAGGGCGGTCTCGGGGCCGGCGTGGCGCAGCAGGGTGGTCTCGACCTGCTGGGTCAGCTCGGCCACGACGTGGTGCACGCGGGAGGACGCGGCGGCGTCGCCGCCCTCGACCGCGAGGAACGCCTTGGTCAGCGCGACCGAGATCTTCCCGGCGTCGAACGGCGACACGCTGCCGTCCCGCCGGATGACCCGGATCGCGGTGGGTGAGGCGGTCGCGGAGGGCCGCTGACCGGTTTCGACTGACATGCGTGTCTCCTGATTTCGGGCGCGTTCGATCGCCACACGGCCTCGTGAGGCCGTGTGCTGCAGGTTCTCCAAAGCTGCCCGGCCACCCTCTGCAGCGGTCTCCCCGTCGCTGGGGGCTGCCGGTCACCAGAGACTACATGTTGGGGTCGGTGTGCGCGCGGGACCCCAGATGGCGTGTCGTGAGTTCACTCTGGCGGGGTGGTGTGATCACCCAGAGGTGCTGCTCAGGCCCCGAACCGCAGGTCGGTGCCGGGCAGGGAGAGGCTCAGGAACGGCCGGCGGCCGGCCAGGTAGCCGAGCGGGCCGCGGGCGTTGATCGTCCAGTCGGCCGCGGCGAGCCCGGGCCGGATCTTCGCGCCGACCGGCGTCCGCACGGGGGTGCCGCCGCGGTCCTGGAGGACGTCGAACCGGCTGGGAAGGGCGAGCGGCGAGCCCGGCCGAGGGGTGAAGGCCGCGGTGGCGATCCAGTCGTCGCCGGTGGCCGCGGTGCAGGTGCGGTCGGTGAACTGGAGGGCGGCGAGGTCCTTCGGGATGGCCCACAGCTCGCGGCCGCCGGCGAGGGAGACTTCGGAGTCGACCCAGATCTGCGTGATGGTGCAGGTGGTCCGCTTGCCGCGCACCGGGACGGCGGCGAGCAGCTCGTGGTAGCTGAGCTGCCCGGGCTCGCGGTAGGCGATCCAGGCGGTGAAGACACTGGTGTACCCGGCGACGGACAGGGCGCCCGGGTGCACGTCACGCGCGGGGACCCGCCAGATCGAGACGTGGGCGTCGGCGACCAGGGTCCAGGGCTGCGGCGGGTACGGGGTCATTTCTCCAGCCAGGGCAGGTAGTCGGGCAGGTCCTGCTCGACGCGCATGCCGAACGACGGCGGCCGTTTCTGCAGGAACGACAGGACGCCCTCGACGGCGTCCGGGTTGGTGCCGAGGCCGCCGATCAGCTTCGAGTCGAGCTCGTGCACCGGGAACGGCGAATCCGCGCTCGCCATCCGGTAGAGCAGCTGCCGGGTGACGGCGACCGACACCGGCGCGGTCTTCTCGACGATCTCCGCGGCGAGCTTGTGCGCTTCGTCCAGCACGGTCCCGGCCGGGAAAACGTGGTGCACCAGACCTTTTTCGAACGCTTCGGCCGCGTCGAAGACGCGCCCGCTGATCATCCAGTCGAGCGCGGTGCCCATCCCGACGAGCCGGGGGAGGAACCACGCGGAGGCGCCTTCGGGGTAGATGCCGCGCCGGGTGAAGACGAACCCGAACCGCGAATCCGCCGACGCGAGCCGGTAGTCGCAGGAGAGCGTGATGGTGAGCCCGCCCCCGACGGCGGCCCCGTGCAGGGCGGCGATCACGGGCTTGTGCATGGTGAAGATCCGCTTCGAGCACCGGCCGGCGGGCTCCTGCCACGCGGCATCCGGACCGGCGGCGGGATCGAAGTCGAAGCCGCCCTGGGAGAGATCGGCCCCGACGCAGAAGTCCCGGCCGGCACCGGTCAGCACGACCACGCGGACGTCCTCGTCCCGATCGGCGCGGTCCATGGCGGCGGCGAGCTCGTCGGCCATCCGGATGGTGTAGCCGTTGCGCGCCTCGGGCCGGTCGAGGGTGACCGTGGCAACCCGGTCCTCGACGGCGTAGGTGATCTCGGCGTAGTCGGCCATGCGACGAAGCTATTGCAGCCGGACGCTACTGGCAAGATGTCAATAGTGGCTCCGCGGGGATCGGCCTCACCGTCGTTCACGGCTGCGCTCCTTCCGGCGCGCGGGTGCCGGAAGTGGTTCCGCCTTGCCGACGTCCCGGGTGACACGGTCGCTCGCCGACGCCGAAGCACCGCCGGTCGCGGCGGCGCAGACCCGCGGGACGAACAGCGAAACAATTCGGAAGAGTGCTTCTCGGCCGCCGGTGAAGGCGAAGCGGATCACCGGGGTGCGCGCGGGGGAACCGGTTTCCGCGACGCGCGAGGACAATTCTCGGCGCGCGGCGGCGACGATTCCTCCTGCCGTCGGCTCGCCGTCAGTGTGGACCCGTTTGCGGCTGTGCATCAGTGCCTCCTCGGCCGTGTGCTCGTGGCGGAGGATCGTGCTTCGGTTTCCGGCGAGTTGGCCCGGAGTGCGGGTGGAGCGGGCGGTTCGTGGGCTACGCTGCACGCTTCTTCCGGCGGAAGAATCACCCGCTGCGGGCGAGGACGGGAGCGGGGAGGGAGCCATCGCTACACGGAGTGAGCGGCGGTTGTACGACGAGTTGCGCGCCCTCCGGGGCACGGCCGACGCCGCGCGTCGCAAGGCGGGTCTTCGTCCGCTGTCCCAGGACGAAACCGAACGGATCTTGCGCAGATCTCCGTATCTCGTCGCCGATTTCCGCGGCCAGCGGCTCAGTGACTGGCTGCCGGAGAATTTCGCCAAAGCCAAAACGCCATCGGCAGGCAGTTTGGCCGCGGTGTTCGCGCTCGTGCGGGTGTGGAGCGAACTGGCGGGGGTCACCGCTCCCGCGGAACGGTATTGGGCCGACCTGCTGGAGGCGGCCCAGCCCGGCCGATCCGCCAAGAGCCGGGCGCGGGGGGGACCCGAGCAGGCGGGCAGCCCCGCGCACGGCCTGATCGACGACTACGTCGCGGCGGCGGTCCGGGCGGCTCAAGAGCACCCCTACCCGGGCGTGCTGCCGGGGAACACGCCCCCGCTGACCGAGGTCTACGTGCGGCAGCGGGTCCGGCTCGAAGGGACCCGTGCGCGGTCGGCCGCTTCCGGGAAGCTGGTCGCCAGCCCGGTCACGGCCTTGGCCGGCGAGGCTGCTTCGTGGGCGTCCATGCCGCCGTCCCGGCGGGTGTCGGGCCGGATGTCCGCCGAGGAAATCATGGACAACGACCGCATCTGCGTGGTCGTCGGCGCACCCGGCGGGGGCAAGACCAGCCTCTTCCGCACCCATCTGATCCGGGCGGTGGAGGCGCGGCGGGCCGGCGAGCTCGAAACCTCGCTGCCGATCCTGGTGTCCGCGGCCGCCCTGGCGGGAAAACCGCTGGCGGCGGCCCTCGCGGAGGCGGCGACCGCCGAACTGAGCAGTTTCGGCCTCCTCGAGAAGCTGCCGGACGACCTGTTCACGAAGGGCCCGTACGAGGACGTGCCGTGGCTCGTCATGGTCGACGGACTCGACGAAATCACCGACCCGGCCGGCCGCCGCAACCTCCTGGCCGCCCTGGACGGGATCTCCGACGGCGGCCGGGGGCGGCAGTACCGGTTCGTCATCGCCACCCGGCCCCTGCCCGAGTGGGAGCTTTCCGTCCTCGGGGCGCAGGCCCCGGTGTACGAACTGGAGCCGTTCACCTGGTCGGACCTCAACCGGGTCTCCGCGGACTGGTTCCGGGTGCTCGGGCTGGCCGAGCCGGACCGGGTGGCCGAGCGGTTCGCCGGCGCGGTGCGGCGGACCAGGGTCTTCGGGCTGGCCCGGACCCCGTTGATGGCGGCGCTGCTCTGCCAGTTGCACGGGGCGAACCCGGACGCGCCGTTGCCGGCCAGCCGGGGAGAGATCTTCCGCAAGTACGTCGAGCAGCTGACGCGACGCATGCAGAGCGCGGACACGTCGGGTATCCAGGCCCAGGTCCGGGCCAGCTTGGCGCGCTACGGCGACGAGGCGCTGAGCGAAGGCTGGCGGACCCTCGAACGCCTGCCCGAGCTGATCTCCCGGTCCGCGGCGGAGATGCACGCCGGCAGCTCGGCGTCGATCCTGGACATCGTCTCCGGGCTGCCGGGCGCCGAGTGCCCCAAACGAGTCCCGCCGACCGTCTGGCGCGAGTACCTGCAAAGCCTGCTGCAGCGCAGTGGCCTGGTGATCCTCCGCGGCGGTGAACTGTCCTTCTTCCACCAGACCGTCGGGGAGTTCCTGGCGGCCACCCACGCAACGCGCTCGGCGCCGGCCTGCCTGGAGTCGCTGGCTGCGCTCTTCGGGCGAAGACGTCGCACCACCTTCGCCGAACGGATCCTCAACCGCCGGGTGCCGCCGCCACCGGAGGTCGACACCTCGTTCACGGGCTTCGTCCTCGACCAGTGCGGCGGCGTGCCGGACGCGGTCGTCGACCACCTGCTCCGCCTGGTGAGCTTCGGCGGCTTGGCCGGGTGCGGTTTCATCGCCGTGCTGCTCCGCCTCGGAACCAATGTCCCGCGAGACGTCGTGCAGGCGATGGCGCGGAAGCTCGCCGACCTGGTCCGGAGCCTGGGCGGCCCGGTGGGTTCCGCACCTTCACGTCGTACTCGCGGAGTCGTGCGGGGCGATCGGGAGCGGTTCGAGAACGCCTTCCTGGCCCTCCGCCTCCTGGCCGCCGCCGGGGCGGAGAACGCGATCGACCGGCTGCGCTCGATCGCCCGCGACGACGATCTCCACCCCGCCGTCCGGGCCCGGGCGGCCGAAGCGGTCATCGACGTCGACGTCGACGCCTCCGCCGCGGTCGGGTTGCTGGACGAGCTGGCGAGGAACAAGTCGATCGGCTCGCGGATGCGGGCCACCCTCGCGGCACGGGTCGGGTCGCTGGACCCGGGTCACGTGTCCCGCCTGCTCGTCGACCTCGCCCGCGACGCCACGCTGGCCGGGCGCGAACGAGTCGCGTCGGTCATGATCCTCCGCGAGCACGACGCGGCGCTGGCGTCCGAGCTGTTCGCCGAGCTCGCCCTGGACCCCGGGGTGAACGGGTACTCGCGGGTCCGGTCCGCCGGTGTCCTCGCCGGTGCGGGTGAGGCACGCGGGAGCGAGTTGCTCGGCGGCCTGGCCCGAGCCGCCGACGTCCCGGTCTACGTGCGCGAGGAGGCGGTCCGCGCGCTGGTCAGGCACGGTGGTTCCCAAGCCGAGAGCGTGCTGTCGAAACTGGCGTCGGACCTCTCGGTCGATCCGCACGTGGGCATCCGCGCGGCCGGTGCGCTGGCCGAACGCGGGGACACCGACGCGTTGCGGGACCTCGAACGCATCGCGACGCAGCGCGCGAGTGACCACAACGTGCGCATCGGCGCGGTCGAGATGCTGGCCGCCATGGAGGCGTACCACCCGATGGACCTGCTCGATGCGCTCGTCCGGGACACGACGCTCGACGACGACGGCAGGCTGCGGGTCCTCGAAATCATGCTCCAGGTCGGCGGCCGCCGCGGTGCCGAGGCGGTGACGGCGCTGGTCGGCGACCACTCCCTCGGTGATCGGGCCCGGGTCTTCGCGGCCGGCTTGCAGGGAACGATCGACAAGCCCGCTGGGGTCCGCCTCCTCCTCGGGTTCATCGGCGACCGGGGTGTGACGGGAGTGGCCCGGGTCGACGCGGCCGAGCTGCTCGCCAACCTCATGCTCGGCGAATACACGCGGCTGTCGGGCGCGATGGACGTCCGGACGTCCACGTCGGACGACTTCCGGGTGGATCCCGTCGGCAACATCGACCTGGATCGGATGACGATCATCGATCTGATCGACGACCTGAGCCGGGATCGGAGCGTCTCGAAAACCGACCGCGGGCGGGCGATCGCGGTGCTCCGCCGCTTCTACCTGTGGCGGTACTAGCACCGGGACCACGACAGTGCGTGACACCGTCCGCGGTGACCGCAAAACAATCAGGCGTGCTTGATTTTTCCGGCCGCCGATGCCACGCTGGCCGCAGGACGCAAGGAGGCGGGCGATGGCGGACCTCGGCGTGATCCTCGGGGATCTCGACGCGGAGACACGGACGATCGACGAGGTGGTTGCGGCGCTGCCCGCGGCCGGTTGGGTGCGCGCGACGCCCGCCGAGGGGTGGACGATCGCGCACCAGATCGCCCACCTGGCCTGGACCGACCGGAAGGCGCTGATCGCGGCTGCGCATCCGGAGGACTGGCAGGCCGAGGTCGAAGAGCTGCTCAAAACCGGGGAGACCTACGTCGACGACGGGGCCGAGGCCGGGGCGCAGCGGCCGCCGCGGGAGATCCTCGAAGACTGGCGTGAAGGGCGCAGGCTGCTGGCCGAAGCGCTGGCGGCGGTGCCGGACGGGCAGAAGCTGCCCTGGTACGGGCCGCCGATGAGCGCCGCCTCGATGGCCACCGCGCGGATGATGGAAACCTGGGCGCACGGGCAGGACGTCTTCGACGCGCTCGGGCTCACCCGCGAGCCGACCGCGCGGCTGTGGCACATCGCCCGCTTCGGCACCCGGACCCGCGACTTCGCCTACAAGGTGCACTCGCTCGCGCCGCCGGCCGGGGAGTTCCGGGTCGAACTGACCGCGCCCGACGGCTCCACCTGGGCGTTCGGGCCCGAGGACGCCGAGCAGAAGCTGACCGGTACCGCGCTGGACTTCTGCCTCGTCGTCACCCAGCGGCGGCACCCCGCCGACACCGGGCTCGTCGCCCACGGCGCCGACGTCGAGGAATGGCTCGGCATCGCGCAGGCCTTCGCCGGGCCGCCCGGGAACGGCCGGAAGCCGGGGCAGTTCGCATGACCTACCGCATCGGCAACGCCTCGGGCTTCTACGGCGACCGGTTCTCCGCCGTCCGCGAGATGCTCACCGGCGGGCCCCTCGACGTCCTGACCGGCGACTACCTGGCCGAGCTGACCATGCTCATCCTCGGCCGCGACCGGATGAAGGACGCCAGCCGCGGCTACGCCAAGACCTTCCTGCGCCAGATGGAGGAGAACCTCGGCCTGGCGCGGGAAAAGGGCGTCAAGATCGTCGCCAACGCGGGCGGGCTCAACCCCGCCGGGCTCGCGGACGCGCTGCGGGAGCTGGCCGCCGAGCTCGGCCTCGACGTCAAGATCGCGCACGTCGAAGGCGACGACCTCGTTGCGCGCGCGGACGAGCTGGACCTCGGGAAACCGTTGACCGCCAACGCTTACCTCGGGGCCTGGGGCATCGCCGAGTGCCTGAACGCGGGCGCCGACGTCGTCGTCACCGGCCGCGTCACCGACGCCTCCGTCATCGTCGGCCCGGCCGCCGCGCACTACGGCTGGGCCCGCGACGACTTCGACGCCCTTGCCGGCGCGGTCGCCGCCGGGCACGTCATCGAATGCGGTGCCCAGGCCACCGGCGGCAACTACGCCTTCTTCACCGAGCACACCCTCGGCGTGCCCGGGTTCCCGATCGCCGAGATCGAGGCCGACGGCTCCAGCGTCATCACCAAGCACCCGGGCACCGGTGGCGTGGTGAACGTCGGCACGGTCACCGCGCAGCTGCTGTACGAGATCACCGGCGCGCGGTACGCCGGACCGGACGTCACCACCCGGTTCGACACGCTGTCACTGAGCCAGGACGGACCCGACCGCGTCCGCATCTCCGGCGTCCGCGGGGAAGCGCCGCCGCCGACGCTGAAGGTCGCCCTGAACACCCTCGGTGGCTTCCGCAACGAGACCACGTTCGTCCTCACCGGACTCGACATCGAGGCGAAAGCCGCTCTGGTCAAGGACCAGCTCGAAGCGTCCATGAAGGACCGGCCGCCCGCCGGCGTCCGGTGGACCCTCGCCCGCACCGACCACGCCGACGCCGACACCGAGCAGACCGCGAGCGCCCTGCTGCACGTCGCCGTCAAGGACGCCGATCCGAAGGTCGCCGGGCGCGCGTTCACCGGTGCCGCCGTCGAACTGGCGTTGGCCAGCTACCCCGGCTTCCACGTGACGGCGCCGCCGTCCGACGCCTCGCCGTACGGGGTCTACACCGCGGCCTACGTGGCCGCGGAGAAGGTGCCGCACGTGGCCGTCCTGCCGGACGGGATGCGTGTCGACATAGCGCCCTCGGTGTCCACTCGGGACCTGTCCGAAGTGGATGAACCGGCGCTGCCCGAACCCCTCGACCACGGGCCGGTGCGGCGGGTGCCGCTGGGCACGATCGCCGGGGCCCGCAGCGGCGACAAGGGCGGCAACGCCAACGTCGGCGTCTGGGTGCGGTCGGAGGCAGCCTGGCGGTGGCTGGTGCACCGGCTCACCGTCGCGGAGGTCAAGCTGCTGCTGCCCGAGACCGCCGGCCTGCCGGTCACCCGGTACCTGCTGCCGAACCTGCGGGCGATGAACTTCGTCGTCGAGGGCATCCTCGGCGAAGGCGTCGCGTCGCAGGCGCGGTTCGACCCGCAGGCCAAGGCCCTCGGCGAGTGGCTGCGGTCGCGCACGATCGACGTCCCGGAGGTCCTGCTGTGACCGACCCCTTCCGGACGCCCGAACGGGCCGAGCTGCGCAAGACCGTGCGGAAGTTCGTCGAGCAGGAGGTCCTGCCGCACCTCGACGACTGGGAGCGCGCCGGCGAGCTGCCGCGTGAGCTGCACCGGAAGGCCGGGGAACTCGGGCTGCTCGGCGTGGCCTTCCCCGAGGAGGTCGGCGGGGGCGACGGCAACTACCTGGACGCCCTGGTCGTCGCCGAGGAAATGCACTACGCGGGCGGCTCCGGCGGCCTGTTCGCGTCCCTGTTCACCTGCGGCATCGCCGTCCCGCACATCGCCGAAGCGGGTGACCCGGTCCAGCTCGAGCGCTGGGTGCGGCCCACCCTCGAAGGGGCCAAGATCGGCTCGCTGGCGGTCACCGAGCCGGACGGCGGCTCCGACGTCGCCGGGATCCGGACCACCGCCGTCCGCGAGGGCGACGAATACGTCATCAACGGCGCCAAGACGTTCATCACCTCCGGCTGCCGCGCCGACTTCGTCACGACCGTCGTGCGGACCGGTGGCGACGGTGCCCACGGGCTCTCGCTGATCGTCGTCGAACGCGGGACACCGGGATTCACCGTGAGCCGCAAGCTCGACAAGATGGGCTGGCTCTGCTCCGACACCGCCGAACTGTCCTACGTGGACGTCCGGGTGCCGGTGGAGAACCTGGTCGGGGCCGAGAACAGCGGGTTCGCGCAGGTGGCCACCCAGTTCGTCACCGAACGGCTTTCCCTGGCCGTGCAGGCGTACGCGCACGCCCAGCGGGCGCTCGACCTGACGCTGGACTGGTGCCGGCTGCGGGAGACGTTCGGCCGCCCGCTCATCTCGCGGCAGGTCGTGCAGCACAAGCTCACCGAGATGGCGCGCAAGACCGACGTCGCCCGCACCTACACCCGGCAGGCCGCGATCCGGCACGTCTCGGGCGAAGAGGTCATCGCCGAAGCCTGTTTCGCCAAGAACACCGCCGTCGAGGCCGCCGAATGGGTGGTCAGCGAAGCCGTCCAGCTGCACGGCGGGCTCGGCTACATGCGCGAGTCCGAAGTGGAGCGCCACTACCGCGACGTCCGGATCCTCGGCATCGGCGGCGGCACCACCGAGATCCTCACCGGCCTGGCCGCGAAGCGATTGGGATACACCTCGTGACTACCTTGAGGTCCACAGTGGACACGCGGGCCGCCGAGTTCGGCGCGAACCGCGAGGCGATGCTGGAGAAGCTCGCCGAGATCGACGCCGAGCACGCCAAGGCCGTCGCGGGCGGCGGCGAGAAGTACGTCGAACGCCACCGCAAGCGCGGCAAGCTCCTCGCGCGGGAACGCATCGAGCTGCTGCTCGACGAGGACTCGCCGTTCCTGGAGCTGTCGCCGCTGGCCGCCTGGGGCACCGACTACCGCGTCGGCGCCAGCCTGGTCACCGGGATCGGCGTCGTCGAAGGCGTCGAGTGCCTGATCTCGGCCAGCGACCCGACGGTCAAGGGCGGCGCGAGCAACCCGTGGACGACCAAGAAGAGCTTCCGCGCCGCGGACATCGCCGCGCAGAACCGGCTGCCGTCGATCAACCTCGTCGAATCCGGCGGCGCCGACCTGCCGACGCAGAAGGAGATCTTCATCCCGGGCGGCCGGATCTTCCGCGACATCACGCGAGCTTCGGCCGCAGGCTGCCCGACGATCGCGCTGGTCTTCGGCAACTCCACCGCGGGCGGGGCGTACCTGCCGGGCATGTCGGACTACGTCGTGATGGTCAAGGAACGCGCGAAGGTGTTCCTCGGCGGCCCGCCACTGGTCAAGATGGCCACCGGCGAGGAGTCCGACGACGAGTCGCTCGGCGGCGCCGAGATGCACGCCCGGACCTCGGGCCTGGCCGACTACCTGGCGGCCGACGAGCAGGACGCGATCCGCCTCGGCCGCAACATCGTCAAGCGGCTCAACTGGACCAAGCAGGGCCCGACGCCGAAGCCGGACTACGCCGAGCCGCTGTACGACACCGAGGACCTGCTCGGCATCGTCCCGACCGACCTCAAGGTGCCCTTCGACCCGCGCGAGGTCATCGCCCGTGTCGTCGACGGCTCCGACTTCGACGAGTTCAAGCCGCTCTACGGCTCGTCGCTGGTGACCGGCTGGGCGAGCATCCACGGCTACCCGGTCGGCGTGCTCGCCAACGCCCAGGGCGTGCTGTTCGGCGAGGAGTCGCAGAAGGCCGCGCAGTTCATCCAGCTGGCCAACCAGATCCACACGCCGCTGGTGTTCCTGCACAACACGACCGGCTACATGGTCGGCAAGGAGTACGAGCAGAGCGGGATCATCAAGCACGGCGCGATGATGATCAACGCCGTGTCGAACTCGAAGGTGCCGCACCTGTCCGTCCTGATGGGAGCGTCCTACGGCGCCGGGCACTACGGCATGTGCGGCCGCGCCTACGATCCGCGGTTCCTGTTCGCGTGGCCGAGCGCGAAGTCCGCGGTGATGGGCCCGGCGCAGCTGGCCGGCGTGCTGTCCATCGTGGCCCGCGCGGCGGCCGAAAGCCGGGGCCAGGAGTACAACGAGGAGCACGACAAGGCCATGCGCGCCATGGTGGAGGGGCAGATCGAGGCCGAGTCGATGCCGATGTTCCTCTCCGGCATGCTCTACGACGACGGCATCATCGACCCGCGCGACACCCGCACCGTGCTGGGCCTGAGCCTGTCCGCGATCCACAATGGACCAGTGAAGGGCGCCGAGGGCTTCGGCGTCTTCCGGATGTGAGCGAGCGATGATCCAGAACCTGCTGGTCGCCAACCGCGGCGAGATCGCCCGCCGCGTCTTCCGCACCTGCCGCGACGCCGGGATCGGCACGGTCGCGGTGTTCTCCGACGCCGATGCCGCCGCCCCGCACGCGCTGGCGGCGGACACGGCCGTCCGGCTGCCCGGCAACGCGCCATCCGAGACGTACCTGCGGGCCGAGCTACTGGTCAAGGCCGCGGCCGAGACCGGCGCCGACGCCGTCCACCCGGGCTACGGCTTCCTGTCCGAGAACGCCGCCTTCGCCCGGGCCGTCCTCGACGCCGGGCTGACCTGGGTCGGGCCGCCGCCGGAAGCCATCGAGACCATGGGCTCCAAAGTGGAGTCCAAGCGGCTGATGGCTGCCGCGGGGGTGCCGGTGCTGTCCGAACTGGACCCGGCGTCGGTGACCTCCGATGACCTGCCGCTGCTGGTCAAGGCATCCGCCGGTGGTGGTGGCCGCGGCATGCGGGTGGTGCGGGAACTGTCCGAACTCGCCGAGGCCGTGGAAAGCGCCAAGGCGGAGGCCGGATCGGCGTTCGGCGACCCGACCGTCTTCTGCGAGCGGTATCTGGAAACCGGGCGCCACATCGAGGTCCAGGTCCTCGCCGACCGGCACGGCACGGTGTGGGCGGTGGGGGAGCGGGAGTGCTCCATCCAGCGCCGCCACCAGAAGGTCGTCGAGGAAGCGCCGTCGCCGTTCGTCGACGCGGCGATGCGCGAGGAGCTGTTCGACGCCGCGCGCAAAGCGGCCAAGGCGATCGACTACGTCGGCGCCGGCACGGTCGAATTCCTCGCCGGGCCCGACGGCCGGTTCTACTTCCTGGAGATGAACACCCGGCTGCAGGTCGAGCACCCGGTCACCGAGAACGTCACCGGCCTCGACCTCGTCGCGCTGCAGCTGCGGATCGCCGAGGGCGAGCGGCTCCCGGCCGACCCGCCGCCGACGGTGGGCCACGCCATCGAAGTCCGGCTCTACGCCGAAGACCCGGCCGCGAACTGGCAGCCCCAGAGCGGCACGCTGCACACGTTCGAAGTGCCCGATGTGGACCGTTCGTTCGAGCACGGACCCGGTCTCCGGCTCGACTCCGGATTCGAAACCGGTTCGGTGGTCGGCGTGCACTACGACCCGATGCTCGCCAAGGTGATCACCTGGGCGCCGACCCGGGCCGAGGCGGCCCGGCGGCTCGCGAAGGCACTGGCGGCGTCGAAGATCCACGGCGTCGTGACCAACCGCGACCTCCTGGTCACCATCCTGCGCCACGAAGCGTTCCTGGCGGGGGAGACCGACACGGCGTTCTTCGACCGCCACGGCCTGGACACGCTCGCCGCGCCGCTGGCCACGCCCGGCACCGAGCGGCTGTCCGCGCTCGCCGCGGCACTGGCGGAAGCGGCGGCCAACCGGGCGCGAGCGACCACGCAGGCCCGGTTGCCCAGCGGCTGGCGCAACGTCCGCTCGGCCGGGCAGCGCAAGGTCTTCACCGTGGCCGGCCGCGAGCACGAGGTGGTCTACTCGCTGACCCGCGATGGCCTCCGGGCGGAGGGCTTCGAAGTGGAGCTGGTGTCGAACGAGCCCGGCCGGGTCGTGCTCGACGTCGCCGGGGTGCGGCGCACGTTCGACGTCGCCCGCCACGACGGTGTGTCCTATGTGGACTCCGCGCTCGGCTCGGTGGCACTCGAGGCCGCGCCGCGGTTCGCCGACCCGGACGCGGCGCTCGCGGCGGGCTCGCTGGTCGCGCCGATGCCGGGCACGGTCGTCCGGCTCGCCGTCCAGGCCGGAGATCCGGTCAAGGCGGGCGACCCGTTGCTGTGGCTCGAGGCGATGAAGATGGAACACCGGATCGCCGCGCCCGCCGACGGCGTGGTGGCGGAACTGCCGGTGACGGTGGGACAGCAGGTCGAAGTGGGCACGATCCTCGCGGTGGTGGGAGAAGCAGAATGAACGCGATGAACTTCATCGAGCCGGAGGAGCGGATCGCGCTTCGCAAGGCCGTGGCCGAACTCGGCGCCAAGTACGGGCACGAGTACTACGCCCGCAAGGCCCGCGCGGACGAGAAGACGCACGAACTCTGGGACGAAGCCGGGCGCCTGGGCTACCTCGGCGTCAACATCCCCGAGGAGTACGGCGGTGGCGGCGCGGGCATCGCCGACCTCGCGGCCGTCCTCGAGGAACTGGCCGCCGCGGGTTCACCGCTGCTGCTCATGGTGGTCTCGCCGGCCATCTGCGGCACCGTGATCTCCCGCTTCGGCACCGAAGAGCAGAAGAAGCAGTGGCTGCCCGGCATCGCCGACGGCACCAAGCGGATGGTGTTCGCGATCACCGAGCCGGACGCCGGCTCCAACTCGCACAAGATCACCACCACCGCCAAGCGCGACGGCGACGGCTGGGTCCTCAGTGGACGCAAGGTCTACATCTCCGGCGTCGACGAGGCCGACGCGGTCCTCGTGGTGGGCCGCACCGAGGACGCGAAGACCGGCCGGCTCAAGCCCGCGCTGTTCATCCTGCCGACCGGCACCGAGGGCTTCGAGTACACGAAGATCCCGATGGACATCGTGGCGCCGGAGAACCAGTTCTCGCTGTTCCTCGACGACGTCAAGCTCCCGGCCGAGGCACTGGTCGGCGAGGAGGACGCGGCCATCGCGCAGCTGTTCGCGGGCCTCAACCCGGAACGCATCATGGGCGCGTCGTTCTCCCTGGGCATCGCGCGGTACGCACTGGCGAAGGCGGTCGGCTACGCCAACCAGCGGCAGGTCTGGGGCGCCCCGATCGGCGCCCACCAGGGTCTCGCGCACCCCCTGGCGGAGATCAAGATCGAGCTGGAACTGGCCAAGCTGATGACGCAGAAGGCCGCGTCCCTCTACGACTCCGGCGACGACTTCGGCGCGGGCGAGTCGGCCAACATGGCCAAGTACGCCGCAGCCGAGGTAGCAATCCGGGCAACCGACCAGGCGGTACAGACCCACGGCGGCAACGGCCTGGCCACCGAATACGGCCTGGGCACCCTGGTCACGGCGGTGCGGCTCGGCCGGATCGCCCCGGTGAGCCGCGAAATGGTGCTCAACTTCGTCGGCCAGCACAGCCTCGGCCTCCCGAAGTCGTACTAGTGACCGGAATCCGCGAACCCCAGCAGGAACGCAGCCGCACCACGCGGCGGCGCCTGGTCGAAGCCGCGCTCGACAGTTTCGGCGAGCGCGGCTGGCACGGCGTGACGGTGGCCGGAATAGCCGAGCGGGCGGGCGTCTCCCGCGGCGCGGCCCAGCACCACTTCCCGGCCCGCGAGGACCTCGTGGTGGCGGCGGTCGACCTGCTGGGCGAGGCCCAGATCGACGAGCTACGCGCCCAGGCGGCCGACCTGCCGAGCGGCGCGTCCCGCATCGAGCGCGTGGTGGAGATGGTGCTGAACCTGTACACCGGCCCGCTGTTCCGAGCGGCCCTGCAACTGTGGTCGGTGGCGGCGACCGATGAGGCCCTCCGCGACGTACTGGTGCCCTTGGAGGCCCGAGTCGGCCGCGAGGCCCACCGAGTGACGGTGGAGCTGCTGGGCGTCGACGAGTCCCGCCCTGGCGTGCGCGAACTGGTCCAGGCCACCCTGGACCTGGCCCGAGGCCTGGGCCTGGCCAACCTCCTGACCGACGACACCCGCAGACGAAGCCAAATCGTCCGCGAGTGGGCCCGAACCCTGGAGCTCCGCCTCGGCTGAGCAACCAGCCAAAGGAGCGGCGAGGTCATCCCGTCGCCTGAGGCCGAAAAATCACTTTGAGCCAGGCCCGCAACCCACCAACGACCGCGAGACAGAAGCGCAACCTTGCGGGCCTGGCTCAAAGTGATAGGCCTCAATCAGGCGACGGGATGACCTCCCGCGGCCCCCACGAAAAGGCGAGCGCAAAGACGAAACCCAAGGTCATCCCAGAGCCTGCCCGTCCGGCGAGGACATCTTTTGCCCTAGAACCCGACCACAAGCCAAGCGACACCGAGACCGGACGGAACCCGACCCGCCCCCCAAACGTCATACTGCCGCAAGTAACACAATCGGCCCAACGGGCGAATAACCCGTTGTAGTGACGAACGAGAAAGGCAGTCCGGTGTCCGGTTCAGGAGTCGAGCTCACCCACCGCGCGATGGCGATGCTGAAGGCGGTGGCCGCGGGACGTGCGCAGATGTCCTGCAGCTGCGAGCCCGACCTCTTCATCGACGGATTCGCCTGTTGCGACCAGATGACCGCGCACGCCCTCGCCCACGGCGGCTACCTGCGGCCCGCCGTCGAAGGCGGCACCGGGCGCGTGGCCGCCGAGCTGACCGAGGCCGGCCGGGCCGCGCTGGCGATCACCGTCGCTGCCTGAGCGTCACGCAGCGTCGCGGGGTCGAACAGGTGTTCGGTCTCCCGTGCGTGCCCTTGACCTGGCAGTCTTGTCCCCATGGCGGAGCACCCACCACCGGTGGACGACGAGGCGACGGTCTTCCTGCCGAGCGAGCTGCGGGGCCCGCACTGGCCGACCCGTGACCTCGACGTCTCGCGGCGGCCCTACGACGAGTTCGCCGGCCAGATCGTCGCGCGGCCGCCCGCGTCGCCGGTCAGCGCCGGCCGCGGGGAAGGGGCCGGCTCGTCGCTGGCCCGCTCCAGTGGCCGGATGGCGGTCGCCTCCGCCGTCAGCCGGGTGACCGGGTTCGTCGCGAAACTGCTGCTGGCCGCCGTGGTCGGGACCGGGGTCGTCAACGACTCCTTCACCGTCGCGAACACGCTGCCGAACATCGTCTTCGAGCTGCTCTTCGGCGGCGTCCTGGCCAGTGTCGTGGTGCCGCTGCTGGTCCGTTCCCACGACGACCCGGACGGCGGCCGCGCCTACACGCAGCGGCTGATCACGATGGCGCTGGTGCTGCTCGTCGCCGGCACGGCCGTCGCGGTGGCGATCGCCCCGCTGTTCACCGCGCTCTACGTCGACAAATCGTCCCCGACCGCGAACCCCGGGCTGACCACCGCGCTGGCGTACCTGCTGCTGCCGCAGATCCTGTTCTACGGGCTGTTCGCGCTGCTTTCGGCCATCCTCAACGCGCAGAACGTCTTCGGCCCGCCGGCCTGGGCGCCGGTGCTGAACAACGTCGTCGTCACCGGCACGCTCGTGGTGTTCGCGCTGGTGCCGGGGGAGCTGACCCTCGATCCGGTCCGGATGAGCGACCCGAAGCTGCTCGTGCTCGGCCTCGGCACCACGCTCGGCATCGTCGCGCAAGCGCTCGTGCTGATCCCGGCGTTGCTGCGCACCGGGTTCCGGTTCCGCTGGCGCTGGGGCTTCGACCCGCGGATCAAGGAGTTCGGCGGGCTCGCCGCCTGGATCCTCGGCTACGTCGTGGTCAGCCACGTCGGGTTCGTCATCACCACCCGCGTGCTGACCGGCGGCAACAGCGGCGGCGTCACGGCCTACAGCTACGCGTCCCTGCTGTTCCAGCTGCCGTACGGCATCCTCGGCGTCTCGCTGCTGACGGCGCTGATGCCGCGGATGAGCCGCGCCGCCGCGGACGGCGACACGGTGTCCCTCGTCGGCGACCTCTCGCTCGCTTCCCGCATGTCGACGGTGCTGTTCGTGCCCATTTCGGCGGTGCTGGCCGTGGTCGGCACCCCGATCGGCATCGCCATCTTCACCTGGGGCCGCGGCACCCTGGACGACGCCGAACGGCTCGGTCAGACCCTGGCCGTCTCCGCGGTCGGGCTGCTGCCGTTCGCGCTGGTCATGCTGCAGCTGCGGGTGTTCTACGCGATGAAGGACGCCCGCACGCCCACGCTGATCATGCTGGTGATGACGGCGGTGAAGATCCCCCTGCTGCTGCTCTGCCGCGGCCTGCTCGACGGCGAGCACATCGTCTACGGCGTGATGCTGGTGAACGGCGCGGGGTTCGTGGTCGGCGCGGTCCTCGGCCAGGTGTGGCTGTGGGTCCGGCTCGGCCACCTGCGCAGCAAGCGGTCCCTGCGGGTCGGCCTGATCACGTTGTCGGTGAGCGGGCTCGGCGTGGTGGCGGCGGTGCTGGCGGGGTACGCGGTGCCGGCGTCGCTCGGGGTGATCCCGGGCGCGTGGGTGAAGCTGCCGGTGCAGGGGTTGCTGGGGATGGCGGTGCCGTTCGGGCTGCTGGCGGTGCTGAGGTTGCCGGAGTTCGCCCCGGTGACCCGCCGGGTGGCCGGCCTGCGGCGCCGCTTCGTGCCTCGCTGAGGTCGCACCGCCGGTTCGAACGTCGCGAATGACTCATTCGGGACGTCCGAGGTCCCGAATGAGTCATTCGCGGCAGTGGCGGCAGGGGGGTTGCCCGCTCGTTGACGGCTACGGCCGGGAGGGCGATCCGGTTGTCTCGGAACGGTAACGAGACCGCGGCGATCAGCGCGTTTACTTTTCCTGCAAGGGTTTCTACTATCCACCCGGATCAGGCCGCCGCGGGCGAGCGCGGCGGCGGGGGTATCAGGTGGAGGTCGTGCATGACGCGCAGTGCGCGCAGGCGGCGGGACCGGGTCACGGTCGACGAACTGCTCCGGCAGACCGGGGCGCGGCCGCGCAAACCCGGGTCGCGGGCCGCCGAGCTGGCCGCGCGCCGGGACACCGGGGGCGAACCCGGGCCGAGCGGGGCCGCGCGGATGGCGCTGGCTTCGGCGGTGATCGTCGTGCTCGGCGGGCTGGTGCTCGTGCTGGCCACGCGGTCGGATCCGGTGCCCGGGTCCACGCAGTTCCCGCAGCTGCAGCCGGCCAGCGCCGTGCCTTCGTCCTCGACCGTGCTGGCCGTGCCGACCGAAACGACCACGCCGTCCCCGGTCGTCATGCACGCGCGCAAAACGCCGACCCCGACGCCGACCGTGACGGTCGAGCTGCCGCCGCCGTCCCCGACGACGAGCGTGCGACCACCCACCTGGAGCCCGCCGCCGTGGAACTCCTACCCGTGCAACCCGTACTACTGCGGCGGCTGGGGGCACTGACCCGCGAAGGCCCCCTCACCGACCCCGATGCCGGTGAGAGGGCCTCCGACTGCCCCACTACGGGCCCGTGTCAGCCGGTGTAGCCGGCGACGACCTTGGTGAACGCGTACTTGTCCTGCGTGATGCCGCTGCATTCGCCGCCGCCGCTGCAGTCGCGGTTGGTGGCCCAGAACGTGAAGCGGGCCAGGTGGTGGCTCGCCGCGTAGCTGCGGATGGAATTGAAGTTCGCCACGGTGACCGTCTCGCCCGCGTTGTCGGTCTTGCCGTTCATCGAGGAGAGGCCGCTGTGCCGGTAGGCGGTGTCGTCGCTCCAGCCGAACGTGGTCTTGAGCTGGTTCTTCAGCCCGTCGACCGCGGACTTCGTGTGCGCGGCCATGTCGCCGCCGCTGGAGAAGTCGAACGGCATGACCGACCAGACGTCGACCGGGGCCCCGATCGCCTTGGCCTGGTTGATCAGGCGCTTGCCCCACGAGTCGGGGCCGGTCGTGGTGGTGCCGATGGTGATGACGACCTTCAGGTTCGGGTTCTTCTGCTTGGTCAGCTTGACCGCGTTGAGGATGCGGTCCTGGACCGTGTTGTTCTGGAACTCGTCGGTGTTCTCGATGTCGAGGTCGATCGCCTTGAGGCCGTAGGCGTCGATCACCTTCTGGTACGCGCCGGCCAGCGCCGACGCCGACGTGCACTTCGAGCCCAGCTTCGTGCCGGACCAGCCGCCGAAGGAGGGGATCACGTCCCCGCCCGCGTTGCGGATGTTCTGGATCATCGTCTTGTCCGAGCCGGTCAGCGAACGGCTGCCGTCCCACTTCGGGTTGCAGGAGCCGTCCGACAGCACGAACGCGAGCGTAAACGCTTTCACGCCGGTCGCGGACATCGCGGCGGTCGGGCTGGTCTGCCCGCCCCACTGGTAGAGGTACGGGGAGGCGAGCACCGGGTCGACCGCGGCCATGGCCTGCGGGGCGAGCCCGACCGTCGTCGCCACTGCGGCCGAAGCCGCGGCCGCGAAGGTGAGCAGACGGCGCACTGATTTCATGGGGGTCCTCCGAACGCGCAGGTGGAGCACCTCCGGTTTGAGGCGGCGGGATCAACCCGGGAGGAGTGCTGTGTGCCACCACACAATGGACTAGACCAATATTGCGTGTCAACCCTCCGTCGGTCGGAAAATGACCCACGGAGTCGTCCGGACCACCGATGTGAAATTCCCCTGAAGGCGGATCGACACCGGCCCGCATTCCGGCTACTTTGCCGAAATGGTGGGGGATTCCACGGTCGCCGCCGGCGGGGAACGCCGCCCGGGCCGGTTCCTGCCCGCCCTCGTCCTGCAGCGCTGGGCGCTGTGGCGGCTGCCGCGCCGCGGCCAGGTCTGCTACCTCCTCGGGGTCGACGCGCTCGCCGTCGCCGCCGTCGTGCTCGCCGCCCTCCGCTTCCCGCCACTGCCCGCGATGCTGGGGCCGTTCGCGCTGCTCCTGGGCGGGATGCTGGTGTCGGCCGAACTCGCGCGGCCGGTGGAACGCCACCGCGAGGACACCCTGCTCGGCCCCGGCGTCGACACGCCGTGGATCTTCGCCGGGGTGCTCGTGCTCCGGCCGGGCCTCGCCGTCGCGCTGGTCGTGCTCTCCGCGCTGCACCAGTGGTTCCGGGTCCGCAGAAGACCCGGGTACCGGCAGGTGTTCGGCGCCGCGGCGACGGCGCTGGCCGGGCTCGCCGCCGGTGCCTTCCTCACCGCGACCGGGGTCCGGCCGCTCGGCGAGGCCCTCGACGCCCGGACCGTCGGCCTGCTCACCGTCGCCGGGGTGGTGTTCCTCGCGGTGAACGCCGCCCTCGTGACCGGCGCCGACGGGCCCCGCCGTCCCCGCGACGCCGCCGCCGGGCACGCCTTCGACGCCGCGATGACCGCGTTCGGCCTCCCGCTCGCCTGGGCCGCCGGCGCCGCGCCGCTGCTGGTGCCGCTGCTGGCCGGGGCCACGGTCGTGCTGCACCGCGGCGGGCTGGGGGCCGGGCGCCGCGACCACGTCACCCTCGATCCCGGCACCGGCGTGCTGACCGCCGCGTCGTGGCGCGGCGCCGCCGAGGCCCGGCTGGACCGGCTCGGCGGGCACGGTCCCGGCCCGGCCGTGCTGCTGCTCGACCTCGACCACTTCCGCCTGCTCAACGACCGCTACGGCGCCCGCATCGGCGACGCCGTCCTGCGCGCGGTCGCCGGCACCCTGCGCGACGAGGTCCGGGCCGCCGACCTCGTGGGCCGCTCGGGCGGCGAGGAGTTCGCGGTGCTGCTGCCCGGCACCGGCGCCTTCGACGCGATGGCCATCGCCGAGCGGATCCGGCTGCGGATCGCCTCGACGCTGGTGGCGCTGAAGGCGTCGGGCGACGGCCCGCAGTTCGTCGGGGTGACGGTGTCGATCGGCGTGGCGGGCTGCGCGGCCGGCGGCCTCGCGGACGCGCTGCCGGCCGCGGAAACGGCGTTGCTGCGGGCGAAGGCGGCGGGCCGCAACCGGACGGTCTGCGCCGAACCGGACGTCAGCTCATCGTGATGGCGTCGAGCTTCTCCCGCAGGTACTCCGACGCGATCACCTCGGGGTAGGTCCGGGTGCCCAGCGGCGGCGCCAGCGACGTGATCCGGGCGTCGTGGTCGGTTTCGTAGAAGAAGATCAGGGACACCAGGTCCTCGTCCGGGGCCGATGCCGGCGGCGGCAGGACGCGGTGGCGCGTCGACCGCCAGCGGTCGCCGGTCCAGCGGGCCATCAGGTCGCCGATGTTCACCGTGAACGCGTCCGGGTGGAACGGCGCGTCCTCCCACCCGCCGTCGGCCGTGCAGACCTGCAGCCCGCCCAGCCCGGCCTGGCGGTCGAGCACGGTGACCGTGCCGAAGTCGGTGTGCGGGCCGATCCGGAACTGGTCCGGCTCCGGCGGCCCGACGTGGGTCATCGGCGGGTACCAGTTGATGTTGAAGGTGTACGTCGGGTGCGCGGTGTGCCGGGTGAAGTGGCTCTCCGCGAGGCCGAGCGCCGCGGCGAAGATCTCCAGCAGGTGGTCCGACAGCGCCCGCATCCGGCGCATGTACTCGGTGGCCACCTCGCCGAGGCCGGGCACCTCGTGCGGCCACACGTTGGGCTGGAACCAGAACCCGTCGATCTCGGCGACGCCGAGCTTGGCGTCCGCACCCGCGGAGTAGGACTCCTTGAGGTCCGGCGGTGTCTCGGTGCCCTCCGCGTACCCGTTGGCCTCGACGCCGGGCGGCAGCCAGCCGCGGCCGCCGACGGTGACCGCGTAGCGCTGCTTGACGTCCTCCGGCAGCGCGAAGAACTGCCGGGCCAGCTCACGGGTCCGCGTGCGCAGGCCGTCCGGCACGCCGTGCCCGGTGACCAGCAGGAAGCCGGACTCCTGCAGGGCGTGGTCGATCCGGGCGGCGACGTCGGCGCGGCCCTCGGACGTGCCCGCGAACCACGGCGACAGGTCCACGAGCGGAACGGTTGACGGCATACCGGCTCCTCGTCCAGCACTGTCCTATTCGGACTTTTCCACCCCGATGTCCTCGAACCACAGGTCCGGGCGCGCGGCGATGAACTCCGTCATCAGCGCGGTGCAGCCGGGATCGTCGAGCAAGGTGATCTCCACGCCCAGCCCGGCGAGCCAGTCGTGCCCGCCGTGGAACGTCTCCGCTTCGCCGACGACCACGCGCCCGATACCGAACTGACGGACGAGCCCGGAGCAGTACCAGCACGGCGAGAGCGTGGTGACCATGATCGTGTCGCGGTAGTGCGGGCGGCGGCCGGCGTTGCGGAAGGCCGCGGTCTCGGCGTGCATCGACGGGTCGCCGTCCTGCACGCGCCGGTTGTGCCCGCGGCCGAGCAGGGTGCCCGCGGTGTCGAACAGCGCGGCCCCGATCGGCACGCCGCCTTCGGCCTTGCCGAGCTCGGCTTCTTCGCGGGCGACGGCGAGCAGGGCGTGCGGGTCGATCGGCATGCGCCACTCTTTCCGGCCGGGGCGGCGCCTGGCAAGTGTTTGACCGCCCGACTGCACTATCCGGCGGATCGCGGACCGGATCTGTCCTCGATGTCTGGCACACTGCGTGCCATGTACGGCACCTCGGAACGCCTGCTCCGGCTGTTGTCCCTGCTGCAGGCCCGCCGGGACTGGCCGGGCGCGGACCTGGCGGCCCGGCTCGAGGTCGACGTCCGCACGATCCGCCGCGACGTCGAGCGGCTGCGGTCCCTCGGCTACCCGGTGCACGCGACCCCGGGCGTGGCGGGCGGCTACCGGCTCGGCGCGGGCGCGGCCCTGCCGCCGTTGCTGCTCGACGACGACGAAGCGGTGGCGGTCGCGGTCGGCCTGCGCACGGCGGCGAGCGGCACGGTCAGCGGCATCGAGGAGACGTCGGTGCGCGCGCTGGCGAAGCTGGAGCAGGTGCTGCCGGCGCGCCTGCGCCCCCGGGTCGGCGCCCTGCACGCGGCGACGCTCTCCCTGCCGGGGGCGGGGCCGACGGTGGACGCGTCGGTGCTGACGGCGATCGCGGCGGCCTGCCGCGACCACGAGCGGCTGCGCTTCGGCTACGGCGACCGCACGGGAGCCTCGACGGACCGGTCGGTGGAGCCGCTGCGCCTGGTCCACACGGGACGGCGCTGGTACCTGGTGGCGTTCGACCTCGGCCGCGAGGCGTGGCGGACGTTCCGGGTCGACCGGATCACGGGCGTGCCGTCGGCGGGCTTTCGGTTCGCCCCGCGCGAGCCACCGGCGCCGGACCTGGCCGAGTACGTCTCGCGGCAGATCTCGACGGCGCCGTACTCGCACCAGTTCGTGCTGCGCGTGGCCGCACCGGCCGAGGTGCTGGCCCGCCGGATCCCGCCGACGGCGGGGGTGGTGGAGGCGGTCGACGAGCACAGCTGCCGGGTGCGGACCGGGGCGAACAGTCTGGACGCGGTGCCGTACCACCTGGCGCAGTGGGGGTACGACTTCGTGGTGGAGGAGGCACCGGCGGGACTGGTGGAGCGGCTGCGGGAGGTGGCGGAGCGGTTCGCGCGGGCGGTCGGGCCCTAGCTCGGTTCCACCCGCGCGCGGTCGCTCTCGCCGTCGGTCAGGAACGCCGCCAGTTCGCTTCCTTCGGCGGCCACCTCACGGCGTTCTCGTGCGGTCAGGCGCCGCAGCGGCCGCACCACGACCGCGTCACCGTCGGTTGTCCAGGTGGCGGTGACCCGGCCGTCGACCAGCACCACCCGCTCGCCCGCCACCGACAGCCCGCGGTGGGCGTCGTCGATGATGCGGGTGCGGTCGTCGTAGCCGAGGATCGCGTTGTCGAACGCCGGCAGGAACCGGACCGGTGCCGGCGTGTCCGGGCCGGGGCGCGGGGCGTCCGGCAGGTCGAGCAGCTCGCGGCCGCGCTCGTCGCGGAAGGCCACCAGCTCTTCGCGCACCGCCTTCACCGCCGCCGGCAGCCCGGCCAGGCCGGACCACGCGCGCAGGTCCGCCGTCGCCGCCGGGCCGTAGGCCGCCAGGTAGCGGCGCACCAGGACCTGCCCGACACCGTCGGCCGGGTCGAGCGGGTCGCCGTCACGGCCCAGCCACGCCGGCAGCGGCAGGTTGCGCACGCCGGCCTTGGTCCGCCACAGCCCGCGTGGCGGCAGCTGGACCATCGGGATCAGCGCGGCGACGAGCATCTCGCCGAGCGGCCGCGGCCCCGCGGCGGGCCACCGGCCGGCGACCGCCCTGGCCAGCTCGCCCATCGAGCGCGGCTCGCCGTCGGCCAGCACCGCCCGGCCCGCGGCCGCGAGCTCGCCGAGGTCGACGTCCGCGAGTTCGCGGCGGTAGGTGCCGAGGACGCGCTGGCGCAGCATCGCGTCGAAGCGGGTCCGCCAGGCGAGCACGTCGCCCGCCGTGAGCAGGTGCACGGTCCGGCGCATGAGGTGGGTCCGCACCACGTGCCGCCCGGTCAGCAGCTCGTCCAGCGCCGCCGGGGCGAAGCCGCGCAGCCGTGACCACAGCCCGGTGAACGGTTCCTGCGGCTCCTGCGCCTGCAGGCCGCCGAGGTGTGCGACGGCGTCGTGCACGGGGAGGGTGGCCCGTTCGAGCAGCAGCTGGCGGGCGAGCGTGGCGCGGTTGAGGGCGCGCGTGTCCAGTTTCGGCACGGAGTCACTCTGGCAGAGAAAGCGGACAGAGTGTGACCGCTATTGGCGAGGGGTGTTGAACGACCGCTCAGTCTGTGACGGGCATCACGCCGAGCATGCGCAGCACGAGCCCGCCGTACTCCTTGCCGAGCGCGGTCGGTGTCTGCCGCGCCCGCTCGGTGTACCAGCGGGCGACGTCGACCCCGAGCGAGAGCACGGCCCGCGCGGCGACGTGCGGGTCCGACACGGTGAACACGCCGGCGTCGGTGCCCGCGGCGATGACTTCCCGCACGATCCGCTCGATCCGCCGCCGCAGCTCGGCGACCACCTCGAACTCCTGCTCGGGCAGCGCCTGCAACTCGTACTGGACGACCCGGGCGACGGTGTGCCGCCGAGCGTGCCAGGCCACGAAGTCCTCGACGATGAGCCGGATCCGCGCCACCGGATCGGCTTCCTTGGCGACGACGTTCTCGACGAGCGCGAGGGTCTGCTCGTGCCCGTAGCGGCTGATGGCGAACAGCAGCGCGGCCTTGGAGGGAAAGTGCACGTAGAGCGCGGCGGGCGACATCCCCGCGGCCCCGGCGATGTCCCGCGTGGTGGTGGCGTGGTACCCGCGCTTGGCGAAGGCCTCGACCCCGGCGAGCATGAGCCGCCGCGCGGTCTCGGGCTGCACGTCCGGCCACAGTTCGGCCGACAGCGACATCGTCATCCGCTGATCCTCCCAGATCGCCCCGCCCCACCGGCGGCCCCGACGGCCGATCCGCTGCCCGCCATTGTAAGCGGCCGCTTTGTCAGCGGCACCCAGGACGCGGTCGTAACACGATGCTTGATCATCCCGAGTCTTTCCGGTGCAAGCTGGTGCGTCGGACGAAGGCGAGGGCGAGGCAGTGACGGCGGTGAGCGGAGCCGGCATCCCGATCGTGTGGGTGGATCCGGGCGTCGACGGTGAGAAGGGCCTGTTCTCGACCGCGCGCCAGGTCGCGGGGCGGATCGGTGAACTGGACTCGGAAGAGCTGGCGCGGAACCTGTCGGCCGTCTGCTCGCGGCTGGCCAACGCCTTCCGGCGGGCCGGGGAGGCATCGGAAGCGTTCGGGCTCGATGCCTTCGAGGTGAACCTGGACCTCACCGCGAAGGGCGAAGTCCGGCTCGTCGGGTCCTTCTCCAGCGAAATCAAGGGGGGAGTGAAGCTGGTCTTCCGCCGTACCGAGGGCACCGGGACGTGAACCGCGCGCTCGTGGTCGGCTGCGCGGGCTACGAGGACCCCGACATCGCTCCGCTGCGCCACGCGCAGACCGATGCGGCGAGGGTCGCGGACACGCTGCGCACGGTCTGCGGCGTCGACGATGCAGACCTCGTCCTCCTGCACGACAACATGCCGGCGTCGCACCGGCCGACGAGGACCAACCTGCTGCGGCACCTCACCCGGATGGCGGCCGATCCCCGGCCCGACGGGATCCTCTACTTCTTCTTTTCCGGCCACGGCTTCCAAGCCGGCGACAACACGCAGTACCTGCTGCCGATCGACTGCGTGCGGGCGGCCGTGGAGGACACGGCCCTGCGGTTCGACGTGATCGTGCGCTACCTCGGTGCGGCCGCAGCGCCGCACCTCGTGCTGTTCCTCGATGCCTGCCGGAACGTCCTGGACGGCGGGAAGGCGGCTTCGGCGTCGCTGCCTCGCGTGGACGTCGACGCCCTGTGCCCGCCGGGTGTCGTCTCCTTCTGCTCGTGCCGTCCGGGGCGGGTGTCGTACGAGGTCGACGGCATCAGGGCGGGCGTCTTCACCGAAGCGCTGTGTTCCGCGTTCAGTCCCGCGGGCCGGTGCCGGACGATCCACGAACTCGATGCCTACCTTTCGACCCAGGTGCCGGCCTTGGCCAGGGCACACGGGAAGCCCGACCAGCGACCGCACTCCCGGGTCGAGCCGCTCGGCGTGCAGCACCTCGAACTCGTCTCCGAGCGGACGCGCAACCAGTGGCGCGCGACGACGCCGATCGGCACCGAGCGGCGGGCCAGGCGCGTCGCTCCGGTGGTTCCTCCCGGTGCCGTCGACGATCCGCTGCTCGCCATCGACTTCGGCACGAGTTACTCCGTCGTGTCGTGGTACCGGCCCGAAGGTGACGTCCTGCTGCTCCCCGGGCCGGACGGACGGCCGCTGGTGCCCTCCGTGCTGCACTTCCTGCCGGACATGGACTACCTGGTCGGCGCCGCGGCCGTCGAGGCGACGCCGTACCGGCCGTCGTCGACCATCCGGCACGCGAAACGCGATCTCGGGCGCTCGGCCGGCTATTCCGTCAACGGCCGCAGCATCGAACCGGTGCTCGCGGTCGGCTTGATCCTGCGATCGCTCCGGCGCAACGCCGAGGAGGCGCTCGGCACGCCGGTCCGGCGGTGCCTCGCCTCCCACCCGGCGAACTTCACGCTGCGCCAGATCGACACGCTGGAACAAGCCTTCGAACTGGCCGACCTGACCGTCACCCGGATGATCGGGGAGCCGAACGCCGCGTCCCTGCTGACCCTGATGGCGACCCCCGAGCAGGAGCAGGACTACCTGGTCGTCGACCTCGGCGGGGGCACGTTCGACGTCGCGCTGGTCGAAGCCGGGGAGGGGATCGCGGAGGTCAGGGCGGTCACCGGCAGCAACGAGGTGGGCGGGCTCGACTTCGACGACGCGCTGGTGGCCTACGCCGAGGACCAGCTGCGGACGGTGCACGGGTGGCACGGCGAACTGACGTCGACCGTGCGCGACAAGCTGCGCCGGGAGGCCGAGCGCGCCAAGCGGGACCTCGGCTACCGGGATGCCACGACCATGCTGCTGACCGACCTCGACGGCGGTTCCCACGGCCTGGTCGACATCAGCATCGAACTCGACCGCGCGCGGTTCCGGCAGCTCACCGCCGAGCTGAACGACACCATCCGCTCGACCCTCGGCGCCGTCTTCCCCCGGCTCCGGTTCGGCGAGGACGTGAGCGCGTGGATCAGCCGCGGCGGGAAGGTCCTCCTGGCCGGGCAGGGCACGAAGATCTTCACCGTGTCCGAGCAGATCGCCTCGGTCCTCCCCGGTGCCGAAGTCGTCTCGAGCTACCAGGAGACCGCCGTGGCGCACGGTCTCGGCACCCAGGCCGGCGTGCTGACCGGGTTCCAGCGGGGCTTCCTGCTGCTGAACGCGCTGCGGTTCGGGGTGGGCGTTCGCGTGTCGGGGAAGGAAGGCAGCCTGCACCTGGTGTCCCCCGACGCCGGAAGCAACAAAGAAGTCATGACCCTCTTGGATTCGTCGAGGACGATCCCGACCAGGGATGCCGAAAGCTTCCGCCTGACCGGCAAGGCCGGCACCACCCACGAGATGACGTTCGTCGAGATTCCGCGATCATCGGGCCTGGTCTTCGGGACCATCCCCGTCGTGGCGACGGGCGGTGACATCGTGCTGACCGCCGATGTGGAGGCGAACGGTGTCGTGTACCTGACGCTTCGCGACGAGAAGACGGACTCGGTGAGCCGGTACCAGCTGAACAAGCTGGGCCAGGATCGCTGAGGCACGGTCGCCGCTCACCGTGGGAGGCGTGCCGTCACCCCGTGAGCAGCCGCTTCAGCCCTTCCTCGGACGGTGAGCCCGGCGCTGCCGTATAGATCAGCAGCCGGTGTTCGTGGCCGGGGACCGCGAGGATCTCGCAGTCGAGCTCGAGCGGGCCCGCAACCGGGTGGTTCGTCACCTTGGTCAGCGTGCGCGGGACCACCCCCTCCCGCTCCGCCCACAGCCTCGCGAACTCCGGGCTCTCCCCGAGCAGCTCGTCGACCAGCTCGCGGACCGCGGGGTCGGCCGGGTAGCGGCCGGCCGCGCGCAGGTCCGCGACGCACAGGCGGGCCAGCTCCAGGCGGTTGCCGGTGATCGTGTCCGTGGTGTCGAACAGGCGGCGCAGGCGGTTGCGCCGCCTGGGTGGCCAGGTGGCCGGGTTGCCGATCAGGGCGGCCAGCAGCCGGTTCCAGGCCACCACGTCGTAGGCCGCGTCGATCACCATTGCCGGGACGTCGGCGAGGCGGTCCAGCAGCCGGAGGACGTTGCCGGGGACCGGTCGCGGTGGGGGTGGGGGAGCCGGGCGTGCCAGCTGCCGCAGGTACGCGTGTTCGTCGCCGGTCAGCCGCAGCGCCCGCCCGAGCGCGGTCAGGACCTGCTTCGAGGGGTTCGGCCCGCGGCCCTGCTCGAGCCGGACGTAGTAGTCGATGGAGATGCCGGCGAGCAGGGCGACCTCGGTGCGCCGCAACCCCGGTGCCTGCCGCCGCGGGCCGGGTTCCAGGCCGACGTCGGCGGGCTGCAGCCGCGCCCGCCGGCTGCGCAGGAAGCCGCTCAGTTCCGCCCTGTCCACGCTGCCATCATCACCCCGCGCCGGGGTGGTACCGCCAGTGCCTACCCCGCTCGGCGCCCCGGCGGCGAGGCTCGGGGGCGTGACGATCTTGGTGACCGGCGCCCGCGGGAACGTCGCCCGCGCGCTGGTGGGACAACTGCTCGAAGGCGGACACGAGGTCCGGGCGGCCGGCCGCGACCCGGGCCGGGCCCGGCTGCCCGGCGGGGTCGAGGTGGTCGCGGCCGACCTCGCCCGGCCCGCGGGCTGGGACGCGGCGCTCGACGGCGTCACGAAGGCGTTCGTCTACGCGGGCACGGCCGGTCTGGACGGGTTCCTGTCCCGGGCCGGTGAGCTGGAGCAGGTGGTGCTGCTGTCGGCCCTGGGCGCCGACGCGACGTCGGAAGACGCGATCACCCGCGCCCACGGCGAAGCCGAGCAGGCGGTGCGGGACGCGGGCATCCCGTGGACGTTCCTGCGTCCCGGCGGGTTCGCGGCCAACCGGTTGCTGTGGGCGGCGTCCGTCCGCGGCGGTGTGGTGCGCGACCCGTTCCCGGACTCGCATTCGGCGTTGATCCACGAAGCCGACATCGCCGCCGTCGCCGCGTGTGCGCTGACCTCCGGGCACATCGGTGCGGTGTATGAGCTGACCGGGCCCGAGTCGCTGACGGTGCGGGAACAGGTGTCGCTGATCCGCCGCGTCGCCGGGCGTCCGGTTCGCGTCGAGACCCAGGACCTCGACGGCTACCGCCGCGAGCTGACCGCGGTGTTCGAGGCCCGCGGGCTCGGCAGCGCCGGGTCGGCCGAGGTGATCGAAGCCCGGATCCGGCGGCTGGCGGCGCTGGTCGGCCGGCCGCAGCCGACGACGGGGACGGTCCGGGACGTCACCGGCCGCCCGGCGCGGAACTTCGCCGCGTGGGCCGCGGACCACGCCGCCGGCTTCCGCTGAGCCGGCCCGGTCCCCATTTGGAAGGTTACTTTACTAATGGGGGAGGCGGCGGTATGGTCGTCTCACCGCCGCCTTCGAGCAGTCCTGGTGCCAACCAGCCCGGCTATGGAGGTTTCCGTTGTCCCGCAGGAAAAAATCCGCACCACTGATCGTGGCCGCCGTGTGCGTTGCGGCCGGCTTCGCCCCGGCTGCCGTCGCCGCACCCGGCTCGGGCGCACTGACCACCCTGGACACGTCGGCGGGCAACCGCGCGGCGCCGGTGCCGGGCCTCTACGACTGGAGCAAGGCCGGTTTCCGCGGCGGGCAGGACCTGCCCGGCGCCGACGCGGTCAACCCCAGCGCGAGCTGCCGGATCACCGCGGCCCAGCTCGCCACCACCTACCGCGTCAAGCCCGACGACGGGGTCGACGACACCGCCGGCATCCAGGCGGCCATCGACCGGATCCACACCTCGTGCTCGCCCTCGGCGGGCTACGGCAAGCTCAGCCTGATCACGTTCCCGGCCGGCACGCTGGACGTCACGCACGAAATCCACGTCGACGCCAGCTACCTGATCCTCCGCGGCGCCGGCACCGACCGGACGAAGTTCGTGTACCGGCCGGACAAGAACACCGAATACGACGTGGTGACCCCCGACGGCGACCAGTGGGACCAGCACGAAATGAACTACGAGGACGGCTCCGGGGGCTGGCTGTGGCCCGGCCGCGGCCTGTTCCGGGTGCAGTCGCGCGGCGTGGAACCGAGTTACGCCGACCAGTACGCGTCCGCGCCCGCCAACCGGAAGGACCTCTTCGAGGGCACGGTCAACGTGCACTGGAAGGCCGGCCTGAAACTGCGGGAAAAGCCCGGCGACAAGGGCTTCGCCGCGCGCACCGGCGACCGGACCGTCTACCTGGCCACCGGCGCCAAGACGGCGAGCCTGAAGGTCGGCGGCTTCGTCAACATCCGGGCCGCGAACAGCATGAAGTTCTACCAGTCGATGAACGCGGTGCCCACGACGTGGCCGCTGCAGAACCTGCACATGCGCCAGCAGTGGTTCACCGTCACCGCCGTGGACACCAAGAACCACACGGTGTCCGTCGACAAGCCGCTCGAGTACGACGTCCCGGTCGACTCCACTTCGGACGGTTCGGCGCCGATCGACGGCACGGTGTACGCGTCGAAGGCGGCGCCGATCGTGGACCCGGTCGTCGGCGTCGGCTTCGAGGACTTCGCCTTCACCCAGGCGCCGCCGCCCGGCGTGACGCCCGAACAGGCCAAGGACAACTACGGCAACCTGGCCCCTTCCCTGGCCATGCAGGGGATCGTGTTCAAGTGGGCGGCGAACTCGTGGGTGCGCGGCATCCACGCGATCATGACCGGGTCGCACCCGATCGTGACCGAGGAGGCCAAGAACCTGCAGATCGTGAACAACGAGCTGGACGGTTCGTGGAACAAGGGCAAGGGCGGCAACGGCTACTTCCGCGGCTCGCGGGTGTGGGACTCGCTCTACGCCGGCAACACGACCCGTGACCTGCGGCACTTCACCTTCCAGTGGTCGGCCTCGGGCAACGTGGTGATCGGCAACGACATCGACTCCGACTTCAACATCCACGGCGGCTACGAGCGCAACAACCTGTTCGAGAACAACACGAACAACGTCTCCTACGCCCACCGCTCGGGCAACTGCACCGCGCACTGCGGCGACGAGGGCGGCGACGCACCGGACGACTCGGCGTGGTTCCCGATCTACTGGTCGGCCGGGCAGAAGGCGGTCAAGTGGTCCGGTTCTTCCGGCCCCCGCAACGTTTTCTTCGCCAACACGATGACCAAGCAGATCACCGCGGGCGCGGCGTACACGCCGTACTACGCCGACCACGCGAAGATCTACCAGTTCGGCTGGGACGGGTCCGCGTTCCACCACCTCGACGTCGGCGGCAAGCCGATCGCGGACTGGGCGCACAACGAACAGCGCGACTACACCCACGGGCACGGCGTCGACGACTCGAAGACGAGCACGGCGAAGTCCCTGTTTCTGAAGAACATCGGCTGACCGGGGCCGCCCGTTCCCGTCCCGGCGCTGACCCGCCGGACGGGAACGTCCGGCAGCCGCGCCCGATTCACCTTGCCGGACAGCACAAGAACCGTGGTCACGCCTGCGCGAGCCTGCGGCCACGGCGCCAGACGGCGCGGGTGTTCAGCGTGTCCGCGATGTTCTCCGCCGGGTCGCCGTCCACCAGCAGGAGGTCGGCCCGGAGGCCCTCGGCGATCCGGCCCCGGTCGGAGAGGCCGAACCGGCGGGCCGTCGTGGCCGTTGCGGCGCGCAGGGCCTGCGCGGGCGTCAAACCCGCGGCCACCAGGTACTGCAGTTCCTGATGCAGGCTGGCGCCGTGGGCCAGGCCGCCGAAGAACGTTTCGGGCATGGACGCGTCCGTGCCGGCCAGGATGTCCACGCCCGCCGTGGCCAATGCCTGCACCGTCTCCAGGACGTCCTCGAGTTTGCCCTGCGGGTAGCGGTGGTAGCTCGACCGCAGGGTTTCGTCCCACTTGACGTCGAGGCGGCGGGCCACGCGGGGGTCGTCGGCGAGGGTGCTGCCGGTGATGCCCATCATCGACGCGTCGAGGCAGATGCACGGCACCACGAACATGTCCGCCCCGGCGATCAGGTCGACGATCTCGGTGGTGTGCGGCCGGTCCATGAACACGTGGACCACGCCGTCGATGCCCGCCTCGACGGCCATCCGGGTGGCGTCGAGGGTCAGCGTGTGGGCCACCGTCAGGGCGCCGTGCTTCCTGGCCTCGGCGGCGCCCGCGTTCAGCGTGGCCTGGTCGAGCATCGGCAGCCCGGGGTGTCCCTCGACGCTGCCGTCGTCGATCATGAACTTGATGTAGTCGGAACCGCGCGCCAGCAGCTGGGGGACGTACGCTGCGGCCTGCTCCGGTGTGGTGGAGAACGGCATCAGCGGCCTCACCGGCGGCAGGTCGCCCGCCGGCCGGAACCCCTCCGGCATCAGCTCGCTGGGGTGACCGCCGGGCGGGGTGATGCCGAACCCCGCCGACCGGATGTCGGCGACCGTGTCGTCCTCGGTGATGTGCGCCCGGTTTTCGCGGGTGTGCAAGCCCTGCATCTCCAGCTCGGTCGTGACGCCGAACCGCAGCGCCAGCGCCTGGGAGCCGGGGCTGGAGTGGACGTGGGCGTCGATGAGCCCGGGCAGCAGGGTCGCGCCCCGGCCGTCGACGGTTTCGGCGCCCTCGGGCACGTCGCCGCCGATCCGCCGGATCTTCGGGCCGTCGAGGACGACGGTCTGCACCCCCAGCGGCTTCTCCCCGTCGAACACCCGGGCCCCGGTGATGGCAGTGGTGGCCATGGCGGCCTCGCTTTCTCGTCGCAGTTGCATACCTAATGCTATGGAGTTTGCCACTGGTATGCAAATGCGGGGGGTACTACGATCCGGCGGGTGACCAGTTCCGCCGAAGACCCGCTGCTGGACCAGGTCGGCCCGGCCCTGTCCCGGCTGCGCCGGCGCACCCCGGCCTCGAGCCGCGACCTGTCCCGGAACCTGGTGCTGAACGTGGTCGCCGACGCCCCGGGCGAGCTGACGGTCGGCGGGCTGGCCGCGGAGATGGGCGTCGTGCAGCCGGTGGCCAGCCGCACGGTCGCGGCCTGCATCGCCGACGGCCTGCTGCGGCGGGCGGCGTCCCAGGCCGACGGCCGCCGGACCGTGCTCGAGCTGACCGAACGCGGCGAGGCCGAGCGGACGCGGTTCGCCGCCGAGCAGCGCGCGGTGTTCGAAGAGATCACTGCCGGCTGGCCGCCGGAGGAACGCCTCCAGTTCGCGCGGCTCCTCGTCCGCTACACCACCGACGCCGGCGCGTGGTCCCGCCGGCGGGTGGCGGAAGAGCGCTGACGGCGGTCAGTTCAGCGCGGCCGCCGGTCCGGTGGTGCCCCGGCGGACCAGCTCGGTCGGGAGCACGACGTCCGCGGGCGGGGCCTGCCGCCGCAGCTGGTCGAGCAGGAGCCCGGCCGCGCGTTCCCCCTGGGCGAAGACCGGTTGCGCGATCGTCGAAAGGTCGAGGGCGGCCGCCAGCTCGTGGTCGTCGAAGCCGATGACCGACATGCCGCCGGGGACGTCGACCCGGGCCCGGCGCAGGGCCTGCAGCGCGCCGAACGCCATCTCGTCGGACATCGCGAACACCGCGCTCGGCGGGTTCCGCCGGGCGAGCAGGCGGGCCATCGCGGCTTCGCCTTCGGTGGCGGTGAACCGGCCGGCCACCTCCAGGTCCGGGTCGGGTTCGATGCCCGCTTCGGCCAGGACCCGGAGGTAGCCGTTGCGGCGCAGGCCGGGCGTGGTGAACCCGTGGGGCGGCGGGTCGCTTTCCCCGAGCAGCCCGATCCGGCGGTGCCCGAGCTCGACCAGGTGCCGCACCGCCCGGGCCGAGGAGGCGACGTCGTCGATGCGCACCGACGAGATGCCGTCGGCGGTGCTGCCGACGAGGACCACCGGGATCCGGAGCGCCAGCAGGGCGTCGGCCTCGCACCGGGTCAGCGGCAGGCACAGCACGAGGACCGCGTCGACCCGCCGCCGCACCGGCAGCTCGGCGAAGAACCGTTCCCGGCTCGGCGCGCCCGGCACCCCGTACACGACGAGGTCCAGGCCGGCTTCGCGCAGCACGGTCTCCGCACCCGCGACCACCGTGCCGAAGAACCACCGGGAGACGAACGGCACCACGATCCCGACGGAATTGGTCCGGCCCGAAGCGAGGCTCGAGGCGTTGAACGGGATGACGTAACCGAGTTCGGCGGCCACGCGTTCGACTCGCGCCCGCGTCTCGGCGGTCACCGCGGGAAGCCCGCGCAGGGCCCGGGAAGCCGTGGCCGTGGAGACCTGAGCCTGCTTGGCGACGTCGCGGATCGAGGGCATGCGTACCTCCTGCGAGCGCACCGTACCGGGTGGCGGCGCGCGTCAAGGGGGTAATGCGGGAACCCCCGCCGGACCGGAAGCCGCAATACCGCAACACCGCCCCGTGTCCCGCCGACTACCGGGTGGAGGTGGCGGGATGTCGAGGGCTATGAGCTACGCGGACGCCGTGCTGGTGCTGAGTGGCGGGGCACCGAACAAGGTGGTGACCGCCCTCGACCAGCTGACCGGCGGTGCCCTGTTCGCGTTGTCCGCCACCGGGTCCGCGGTCGCGGTGAGCCTGTTCGACGCGGAGTCCGGATTCTGCCGGCTGACCGGCGAACTGGTGTCCCGGCTGAGCACACGGCTGCGCGGCAGCAGCCGGGTGGAACGCGGCGAACAGCTGTCCGCCGCGCACAGCGTCATCGTGGTGGCGGCGTTCTTCGACGCCGTGGCGTCGGTTCGCCTGCCCTTCGACCTCGCCGGCCTCGGGCTCACCCCGCCGGACCGGTTCACCACCGCACTGCTGCGCACACCGGCGCCCGTGCTGGCGCCGCACCGGTCCTACGAGCAGACGATCGAAGCCCTGGCCGGCCACTACACCCGGATGGCGGGCGAGGTGCTGGAATTCCTCACCGGGCTGGCCGGGTGGGACCGCTTGGACGAGCGGGGCAGGCGGGCCACCGAAACGGCGGTGCTCGGCGAAGCCACGGCCAAGGCGGTCACGACGTACGAGGACATGTTCCGGCGCCTGGCCGGCGATTTCCCCGAGGTCGCCTTCTGGGCGGGCCGGGCCGACCACCAGGCGGTCACGGCCGAGCTCCGCCGCTTGCGGGCCGGCCTGGCGGGGGTCACCCGGGTGCTGTCGGAAATCGCGTCCGGGCGGACCCCCGACGACCGGCGGGCGAGGCTGGCGCGGTTCCACGAGGCGGTGCTGTCCCGGCCGCTGCTGCCGGCGACCCCGGCCGGCATCCGGTTGCCCACCGTCGCCGAGGCCTACGTGAACCCCCGCTTCCGGGTCGCCGCCGAGGTGGGGAACGAAAACATCGCCGACGAAGGGTGGTGGGACGGCCAGCCCGTCCGCACCGACCTGCAGGAGTTCCTGATCGGGCACCTGACGTCGCCGTCGGCCACCGAGGCGCCCCTCGTCGTCCTCGGCCAGCCGGGGTCGGGGAAGTCGATGCTGGCGAAAGTGCTCGCGGCGCGGCTGCCGGCCGGCGACTTCCTGGCCGTTCCGGTCCCGTTGCGCGAGGTTTCCGCCGACAGCGACGTGCAGACCCAGATCGAGCAGGGGCTCCGCATCTCGACCGGGGAGCAGCTGCCCTGGCGCGAGGTCGCCCGCTCGGCGGGTGACGCGGTGCCCGTGATCCTGCTCGACGGGTTCGACGAACTCCTGCAGGCGACGAACACGAGCCAGTCCGACTTCCTCGAGCGGCTGGCCCGGTTCCAGCAGCGGGAGGCCGATCTGCAGCACCCGGTCGTCGTGATCGTCACCAGCCGCGTGTCGGTGGCCGACCGGGCCCGGCCGGTCGGCGGAATGGTCAGCCTGCTGCTCGAACCGTTCGACGACGAGCAGATCGAGCAGTGGCTGGGCCCGTGGCGCCGCCTCAACGGCACGGCGCTCACCGTCGACGTCCTGCGGCCGCACGCCGAGCTGGCCCGCCAGCCCCTGCTGCTCCTGCTCCTGGCGATCTACGACCGCACCGAGTGCCCGCTCGCGGAGCACGGGGACGCCATCGGGCAGGTGCAGCTTTACGAGGGCCTGCTGACCGGGTTCGCGCGGCGGGAGGTGCTCAAGCAGCACGCGGACGAGCCCGACGAGGAGGTGACGCGGCTGGTCGAAGGGGAGCTGGTCCGGCTGTCGGTCGCGGCGTTCGCCATGTTCAACCGCGGCCGGCAGTGGGTCACCGCGGCGGAGCTCGACGCCGATCTCGCCGCGCTGCCGGTGGGGGAGGCCAGTGCCAGGGTGGTGATCAGCAGTTTCTACTTCATCCACACCGCGCAGGCCCGCAAGGACGAGCACCTCCGCCTGCGGACGTACGAGTTCATGCACCCGACGTTCGGCGAGTACCTCATCGCCCGGCTCACCGTGCGGGAACTGCTGGCCCTCGCCGAAGGGCGGCGCGACAACGACGACTTCTTCCACGCGTTGCTGTCGTTCGCCTCGCTCACGGACCGGAAGACCGTGCCCGCCTTCATCGGCAGTATCGTGGCCGAGCTGGCGGCGCCGCGCTTCCGCCCGGTGTACGACACCCTCCTGACGCTGTTCCGCGCCGCGCTGCTGCCGAGGGACTCCACCCTTTCCGGCTACCGGCCGGACCGGGTCCTGGTGCCCGCGCGCTGTGCCCGGTATTCCGCGAACCTGTGCCTGCTGCTGGTCACAGGACCGCCGTTCGAGGTCACGACCGACCAGCTCTTCCCCGATGTCGAGCATCCCGTCCGGGAGTGGACGAAGACCGCGACGCTGTGGGCCGCCCAGCTGTCCGCCGAAGGACGGCACGGACTCGTCGAGGCGCTGACGCTGTTCCGCGGCCGGCAGGACGGCAGGAGAGTCGTCCGGGTCACGAACGGGGCGGCCCGGTCCGAGGCCCCGGAGCCGGACATCGACCTCTACTGGTCCTACCGGTTCCAGCCGAACGCCGAGCCGATCGGGGAGGACAGCTACCGCGGGTGGATCCGGTTCTCCTTCGACACGCTCGCGTCGGAGATCGAGTTCCTGTGCAGCGTCGAAGGCGACACCGCGGTCCACGCACTGGCGCCGTTCGCGGACGGCTACGGGAACATGATCACCACGTTCTACGGCTTCGGCGACGCGCGACCCCTTTCGCCCGCGAACGCGCTGATCACCCTCTGGCTCAAGTCCGGGAGCGGAGCCGGTGCCGACGAGCTGGCGGCCGCGTATTTCCCCTGCCTGAAACACGCCGTGCACGGTTTCGCGCCCTACGACCACGAAACGCGCCGGCGGTTCCGCGTGCTCTTCCTGAACCAGCTCCGGATCCTGCGCGACCGGCTGCCGCCGTCGATGGTGGACCGCACGGTGCGGGAACTGCTGCGCGCCGACGGCCCGGAGATCGAGGAAAAGGCGGATCTGCTCGCCCTGACGAGGCAGATCTGTCCCGATCTGCTGCCGTGACCCGCGTCAAACGAGGGTCAGCACCGCGCGGTAGCGGGCCCGGCCGGCCCGGACGGTGTCGATCGCGTCGTTGATTTCGGCCACGGGAAACAGCTCCACCTGCGGGCCGATTCCGTGGCGGGCGGCGAAGTCCAGCATCAGCCTGGTTTCCGCCGGGGAGGCCGGAACGCCCCCGGAAACGGTTTTCTCGGCCGGGAGCAGGCTCATCGGGTGCACCGCGATCTTCTCCGGCGGGACGCCGACGATGCTCAGCCTGCCCTGGGGGACCAGGAGGTCCAGGTAGGCGTCCCACGGCAGGTCGGCCGACACCGTCGAGAGGACGAAGTCGAACGTTCCGGCCGCGGCCTCGAGAGCGCCTTCTTCGCCCGTGGCGATGAACGAGGTCGCGCCGAACGAGCGGGCTTCGTCCTCTTTGGACCGTGACCGCGAAATGGCGGTGACGTCGCAACCCCACCGGGCCAGGAACTGCAGGGCCAGGTGGCCGAGCCCGCCGACCCCGGCGACGGCCACCCGGTCGACCGGCCGGACACCGTGGCGCAGCAGCGGCGCGAACACGGTGACACCGGCGCACATCAGCGGAGCCGCCTGTGCGGAAGGGATGGCGTCCGGGATGGGGTAGGCGGTGCGCCAGTCGGAGACGCGGAGCAGCTCGGTGAAGGCGCCGCCGTCGCCGCGCATGACGGTGTCGTCGCGCTGCGGGCAGAGGTTGTGCCGGCCGCTGAGGCAGAAGGCGCAGCGGAAGCAGGCCCCGGCGATCGCGCCGACGCCGACCCGGGTGCCGATCGGGAGCAGCTCGGTGTCGACCGCGCTGCCGGCGGCTTCGACCACGCCGACGGCTTCGTGGCCGGCGACGCAGGGGTAGCGGGTGATGCCGTACTCGTCGTCGATCTGGCCGATGTCGCTGTGGCAGACGCCGCAGTGCGTCACGCGGACGTCGGCTTCCAGCGCGCCGAGCGGGCCGGGCTCGCGGCCGTACGGTTCGAGGCGGGTGCCCGCGGAGTGCGCCGCGTAGGAGGTGACGGTCATGGTGTCCCTTCCTCTCGGAGTCGCCGTCGACCCTACAGTACGAAACGGTTTCGTACTGTTCAGCGCTGTGAAGTGCACTGATATGCTCACGGCATGAGTGTTCGCCCCCTGGATCCCACCCGGGACGCCCGCATCCTCGACGCCGTGCTGGAGCTGCTGGCCGAGGCCGGGTACGTGTCGATGACGATCGACGCCGTCGCCGCCCGGTCGGGCACGTCGAAGGCCACGATCTACCGCCGGTGGCGCAACAAGCGGGAGATCACCGTCGCCGCCATGGCCCGCTACCACGGCACGCAGACCGAGTGGACCGTCGACACCGGCACGTTCCGCGGCGACCTGCTCGCCCACACCCGCCGCTTCGCCGACGTGCTCACCGGGTTCGACGGCCGGCTCGCGGTCGGCCTCGTGCAGGCCCGCGCCGCCGACCCGGAGCTCGTCGACGAGCTCGAGGCCCGGTTCTCCAGCGGCGCGCGGCTCCCGGCGGAGGCGGTCGGCCGGGCCGTCGAACGGGGGGAACTGCCCGGCCCGGCCGACGCCGGGCTGTTCGAAGAGGTCGTCGCGTCGGTGATGTTCATGCGGTGGCTGTGGCGGCTGCCGCTGGACGAGGGATTCGCCGAACACGTCGTCGACGATCTGGCGATGCCCGTTCTTCGCGCGAACGCCGGCCGCGCCGTGGAAGAGTAACGCTTGCGGAAAAAAACTATTGCTTGTGTGCCTTCTGGCACAGAAGCGGCATTCGAAGGGAGTATTGTCGGGCCGGTCACTCTCGTCGGTTCGAGCGGTCGGGGCGCCGCGCAGGAGGTTGCGTGTCTCTCTTCGAACGTTTCGTGCTCGGAGTCGACATCCAGAAGTACAGTGACCGGCCCGTCCGAAGGCACGTCGTGCTGCAGCGGGAACTCGATCGAATTCTGGGGGAGGCGGCGGAGAGCGCGGGAATCGGCCGGGACCGGTGGGACCGGCAGCCCGGCGGCGACGGCGAACTGGCGATGGTGCCGCCCGACGTGGATTTGATCGCGGTCGTCCGCGGGTTCGTCAACGAACTGGACATCCGGCTCGCGGACCACAACGAAGATCACGAACCGGAAATGCGGATCCGGCTGCGCGTCGCCATGCACAGCGATGTCATGACCGCCGGCCCGCTCGGCTGGGCCGGGCCGGCTTCGATCATCACCGCCCGCTTGCTCGACTCGAAGCCGCTGCGGGCCGCGCTGGACGAGAATCCCCGCGCGCACCTCGCGCAGATCATCTCCGGCCCGGTTTACCGGAAGGTCGTCGGATCGGGGCTCGGTGGGCTGCGGCCCGGGCAGTTCCGGCCGGTCCGGATCGAGGTCAAGGAATTCCGGGAACCCGCATACCTCCACGTACCAGGGGTTTCGGCGCTCCCGCCGCGGCCGCCCGAGACCCGGGCCGAGCCCTTCCGGATCCCGTTCCCGAAACGGCCCGAGCCGGCGCCCGCACGCACGTCGCCGCCGCCCGCGACGCCGCCGCCGGAGCCCGAACCCGGACTGGATCCGGCGCTCACGGACCGGGTGCGGCAGATCCGGAAACTCCTCGAGGACGGCGAAGTCGACCACGCGGACACGGTGACCACGCTGGTGCTGGCCGAAGCGGCAGGCCGCGGCCGCAGCGGATGGCTGCGCGCGTCGGACGGCGCCCGGCTCCCGCTTGCGCTGATCACCGAATTGGACGCCGCGTGGGCGGACACCTCCGGCGGCACCTGGGGATTCCGCGCCCAGCACCAGCGGCTGGCCGGCCTGGAACTGTCCAAGCGCCGCGAATTCCGCGAGGTGTGCGTGCGGATCGGCTGGCGCGCGGACCAGGAAGAGGTTTCGCCCCCGTATCCCGCGTTCACGCGGCGGGCGGAGGCGGGCGGGCCGTTCTACCCGACATTGCGCAATCCGGAGCGCGAAACACATCCGGAATGGCACGACGAGTGGGCGTCCATGATCATGGCCGTTCACGGACAGCTGCGGAAATCGGAGTGGTGACGTGGAATTCGTGGTTCTCATCGTGCTGCTCGCCGCCGCCGGGTACCTCGGGGTGGCCGGGCTGCACACCGTTCCCGCCGGGGAAGTCGGGATCGTCGTCCGGAAATTCGGCCGGCGGGCCGAGGGGGACGACGACTCGGCGGTGAGCGTCGGCGGGGGAAGGGGCGTCCAGGCACGGACGCTCCGGTCCAACAGCCGCACCTGGCTGATGCCTTTCCTGCACGAAGTCCGGACCGTGCCGCGGGTCACCGTGCCGGACGGGATGGTCGGCATCGTCAAGGCCAAGGTCGACCGGAACTGCCGGGTGAAGGGCTCCCTGCCGAGACACGTGGAGTGCGACGACTTCCGGGACGGCGTCACGTTCCTCGCCGGCGGCGGCGAGCGTGGGGCCCAGCAGCAGGTCCTCACCAGCGGCACCTACGAGATCAACACCGAGCTGTTCGACGTCGTCACCGTGCCGCGGACCCGCGTCCCGGACGGGACGATCGGCGTCGTCAAGGCCAAGGTCGGCGGGATCCGGGCGCCCGGCAGCCAGCTGGCCAAGCACGTCGAGTGCGACTTCTTCCGGGACGGTGTCAGCTTCCTCGCCGGCGGTGGCGAACAGGGGCCGCAGCAGCAGATCCTCACCGGCGGCCACTACGACATCAACACCGAGATGTTCGAGGTCATCACCGTCGAAACGCCGGAAGTGGCCGAGCGGGAGGGCATCGACCTCGCGGACCTGCGCGACATCAAGCTCGAGGTCGCCGAAACCGGCGTCGTCGTGACGCACGTGGGTGTCGAAGGCCCCGGCAACCGCTCGTCGGTGGCGCCGCCGGTGCCCGGGCACCACAGCTTCCAGGAACCGTGGGTCTTCCTGGCCGGCGGCGGCCGGAAGGGCGTCCAGCAGGAGACCCTGCACGACTCCGGGCGCTATTCCCTCAACCCCTGGTTCGCCCACGTCGTCCGGATCCCGACGCGCGAGCTGATCCTGGAGTGGTCGAAGCACAAGAAGTCCGACGACAACCTGGACGCCTCCCTCGACCAGATCGTGCTGAACGTGCAGGGTCACACGGTCCGCCTCGACATGAAGCAGACCGTGCAGATCCCGCGGGAGGTGGCCCCGCAGCTGGTCCTCCGGTTCGGCACGACGAAGGACATCGGCGGGCTGGCCACCGTGAAGCAGCTCGTCGAGAAGGTCCTGGTGTCCACTGTGGACGGTTACTTCCGGCGGGTTTCGGGCGAGCGGACGATCCTCGACTTCATCACCAAGTACAACGAGCTCTGCAACGACCTCACGGGTGAGGTGCGGCAGGCGCTGGCCCCGATCGGGGTCATCGCGACGAGCACGAACCTCGAAGAGTTCGAGTGCGACGACCCGGAGATCAACGAGCGCCGCAAGCGGGTGTCCCTGCAGGAACAGGCGATCGCCCTGGCGAACGCCCGGCTCGCCGAGCTCGAGGCGGAGAAGAAGAACGAGAAGGTGCTCGCCGAGATCGAGATGATGCGGGTGAAGGTCGAGGAGGAACGCGAGAAGCTGAAGTACGTCAAGGTGAAGGTGCTGGCCGAGCAGCTCGGGCCGGAGTACGTCGGGGTCGAGCGCGTGCTGGCGCAGTACGCCAAGGCGCAGGTCCCGCAGATCATCAGCGGCGGGGGCGGCAGCGACAGCGTCGACGCCCTGCTCCGGGTCATGCCGGCCGCGCAGATCCTGGACGTGCTCAAGGACTGGGGAGCCCAGCGGGACGGCACCAAGACGCTGCCCCGGCAGGACCAGCCCAAGCCGATCGAGAACGGGGACGGCGTGGCCGGGGAGTAGGCCGGCCGCTTTCGTGATCGAAGTGTGAGGCTGACCCGGTTACGCCGTCCGGCGCACGCGCGACTCACCCTTGTGACCGCGTGTGGCGGGAGGTGAGGAGCGGTGCGCATCCGCTGGCTGCAGGCCTTGGTCGCTGTCGTGACGACGCTGGCCTTCGTCCTTGCCGCCGTCCTGGTCGAAGCGGGCCGGGCGCAACTCGTGTGGCTGCTGGTGCTGGCTGCGCTGCCCGCGGTCGTCGGGCTGCTGAGCGCGGATGTGCTGCTCCGGAGGGATTTCCCGCGGGCGCGGTACAACAGAATCGAATTCGATTGGAAGTACATCTTTCCGGACCCGCCGCGGGTCTTCGACCTGACCCTCCGCCGCGGTGCCGGCATCGAGGCGGCCGAAAAGACGCCCTTCGTCGGCGACCGGTGCGCGCTGCAGGCAGGCGGGCAGTACCTGCTGGACGCGCGGATCGGCGGCCGGTCGCCGTGGTCGGTGGTACGCGGGCCGCAACCGGGCATCGACCCGCTGCTGCCGGATTCCGCGTCGGGGCACGAACTGGAAGTGGTGATCTACACCGGCGGGTTCACCGTGGACGGTCCGCCGGTGCGGCCGCTGCGGCTGCCCCCGGCCGGGCCGTCCGAGACCGTCGTCTTCGAGCTGCGCGCACCCGCCGAGCCCGGCGAGGCGTGGGTGCGGGTCAACGTCCTGCACCGGGACAACCTGATCCAGACCTACCGGCTGGTCGCCCGGGTCGGGGAACGGGAGCAGTGGTTCGACGAAGAGGTGACCGCGGCCCGGCTGGAGTACTCCGCGACGACGGCGTGGGCCAATGTGGCCGACTTCCGGCCGCGGTACGTTTCGCTGGTCGTCAACGCGGACGCCGGTGACGGCCGGCACCGGGTGTTCGTCAAGTCCACCGGAACCGTGTTCCACTTCCCGGTGAACGACGACGTGCGGACGAGGGTCCTCCCCGCGCTGCGCGACACGATGACGGACGCGGCCCGGGGAACGCTCGGGCCGGACGCGGCCCTGCGCGCCCTCGCCGAGGGCGGCTGGGCGGTCTGGGCGGCGCTGTTCGGCGAACTGCCCGGTGCGGCGGGGGAGCCGCTTCGCGAGCTGACCCTCCGATCCGACGAGATCATCCAGATCACCCGCGCGGAGCGGCACCACTCCGTGCCGTGGACCCTGCTGTACGACTGGCTCCTGCCGGCGGGCCCTCCGGAAGGACCCGTGTGCTGGGGATTCGACCCGCCCGGCTCGGGGAAGCGGTGCGGCCACCACCGCGAAAGCCGGGTGATCTGCGCCCGCGGCTTCTGGGGCGTGCGCCACCAGGTCGAGGAACGCCTCGACGGGTCCGGCGACCTCGCCCGCCACCTCGTACCCCACCGCGGCAAGCTCAAGGTCGACCTCGCGCTGGGCGTCGTCGACGCCGAGGTGACCGGCCTGGTCTCGGACCTGGCCGCGATCGGTGCGCCGCGGAAACTCGGGAAGGAACACCGGCTGCTGTCCCTGCTGTGGGACCCGGGGGACCGCGCGCCCGTCGTCACCATCCTCGGTCACCACGACGCGGACACGCAGGAGATCGACTGCGGCACCGCCGAAATCCGGCTGACCCCGCGGATGATCACCGAACAGCGGGTCGTCTCCGGGTCGTGGACCGCGCCGTCGCCGCTGATCCTGCTGCTGGCCTGCGGCTCGGGCGTGCTGCTTCCCGGCAACCTCACCAACCACGTCTCGGCGCTGACCGCGGTCGGGGCCAGCGGGGTGGTCGCGACCGAATGCGTGATCATGACCGATCACGCCCGCCAGTTCGCCCGGTGCCTGGTCGCCACGCTCGCCGGGAGCGGGGCCAGCGTCGGAGCGGCCATGCAGGCGGCCCGGCAGCACCTCCTCGCGGAGAAACAGGTGCCGGCGCTGGCGTTCGTCGCCTTCGGCTCGGCCGACGTCGTCCTGGAGGCCTCATGAGGCGGTCGATCCTGCTCGCCGGTGCGTTCGCGATCGGTGCCGTGGTGCTCGCGGCCGGCCCGGCGAGCGCGGACGACCTGGTGGAGCTGTCGTCCGGGGCGTCGGCGACGCTGCCTGCCGAAGCCGATGCGGTCGTGCTGCTGCCGCTCACCCCGGCACCCGGGGTCGCCGTCACGGGACTCACCGCCCGGGTCGTCCGGGTCGTGCGGGACGGCAGGCCCGTTCCGGCGGAGACGATGCAGGCGATCGGCGTGCGGATCGAGCCCGCCGTGCCGGCGCTGCGCTTCGACGTGCGCGTCGACGATCTGAAGCGCGTCGGCGACTACACGGCGACGGTCGCCGTCGGTGACGGCGGGCGTTCGGAACTCGTCGACGTCGTCTTCAAGCGGCCAGGAGCCGATCTGCAGGCCACGGCGGCGATCGAGGTCAAGCGCACCGTGTGGTTCCCGGAGTGGGGCATCGGCGGTACCCGCGAGGAGCTGCCCGAACTGCACGTCGGGGCCGGGCCCGACACGCGGATCACCGAGCTCCTCGTGACCGGGCTGGACAGCAGCGCCGACCAGGTCGTGGTCACCGGCCCGGCCATGCCCGTGACCGGCCCGGCCGCGCTCACGCTGCCGTACCGGATCACCGGCACGCCACCGCTGGGGACCGTGACCCGCACCGTGCAGCTCGACTCCGCGCAGCTGGCCCGGCCGCTGACCGTGCAGTTCCGGGTGACCACCCGGCGCGATCCGGCGCTGATCGTGGTGTTCGCCCTGCTGGGGCTGTTCGCCGGGGTGTCCGTCCGCCGGATCCTGGTGGCCGTGCAGGACCGCGCCGCGGCCGCCGGCCGCGCCACCGAGCTCGCCGCCCGGCTCGCAGAGCTGACCGCCGGCCGGGAGGACGACCACTTCCGCCGGGAAATCGGCGCCCTGCTCACCGACCTCGACGCGAAGTCCCGCCGGTGGCTGCTGCGCCCGGCGGCAGAACTGGACACCCTCGTCACCGAGGCCGAAACCCGAGCCAACACCGCGCTCGAGGAACTCGACACCGGACTGGCGGAGGTCGCCTCGGCCCTGCCCGAGCTCGAAAAGGTGGTGCGCCCGGATCGGCCGGTGCCCGGACCCGTGCCGTGGGCCGGCCTCCTGGCCAAGGCGCGGAAGCGCCTCGACGAGCTCGACGGGCTGCTGGACCGCGGAAACCTCTCCCGTGCGCGGACCGCGCTCGACGAACTCGAGACGGACGTCGGCCTGATCGCCGGGAGCGCGCGCCAGTACCAGGACGAAATCACCGAGGGCGCAGGACAGCTCGCGCAGGTCCTCACCGCCCGGCCCGCTCCCGTGTTCGGCCCGGTCGCCGGCCGGGCTCGTCAGCTGGCGGCGCTGACCGCTCCCGCGTCCGACGCCTCGTCCGCCGCTGTGGTGACCGCCGCGTACGGCGCCGCGCACGCGCAAGCCGAGCTCGTCGACCGGCTCGGGCAGGCCGTCGAGGTGTTCGCCGCCGCCCTCCCGGAAGCCAAGCGCACACCGGGCGCGGCCGCCGCGGCCGCTGTCCGCGCGGCGCTGGCCGGATCCCTGCCCCTTTCCGCGGCCGCCGCTCAGCTTCCCGCACTGCTGGAGCTGGGGGTGACCGAGCTCGGCCGGTCAGCGGACGCAGAGGCGGCCGCCGGTTTCACCGGGACGCCGGCACGGCCCGCGCTGCACGTCCCGGCGCGGCGCGCGGTGGCGCGATCGCGGGTCTCCCTGGGCCGGCGTCAGGTCCTCGTCACCGGCGTTCGCTGGGCCGTGGGCCTGGCGCGCTTCGCGGTGCTCGCCGTTGTCCTGTCGCTCGCCGCCTACCGCTGGCTCGAACCGGCCTGGACCGGCACACTCGGCGACATCCTCGTGGTGTTCAGCTGGGCGTTCGCGCTCGACGTCAGCGTCGGTGCGGTGACCGCGGCGATGGCCGGCCGGCCCGCGCAGCTGACCCCGACCACGATCGTCACCCAGCGAACCGAAGGCTGAACTGCATCGAATCTGCATCGCATTACCACACTTCGCCGGGCGAACTGACCGAATTCGTCCTAGGATTCGGTGCATTGCAGCGTCTGCGCATCGAGGGGTGGCTGTGGTCAAGGTGTTCCGGTCGGTCGTCCGGTCGGCGGTCGACGACGTCTTCGCCTGGCACGCCCGGCCCGGCGCGATCACCAGGCTGACCCCGCCGTGGCAGCCCGTGCGAGTCGGGGCCGAAGCCGGTTCCCTGCGCGACGGCACCGCGAAACTCCTGCTGCCCGGCGGGCTTCCGTGGGTGGCCGCCCACGACGCGGCCGGCTACGCGCCCCCGCGGCAGTTCGTCGACCGGCTGGCCAGCCCGCTGCTGCGGTGGCGGCACACGCACCGCTTCGAGGCGGCCGGGCCCGACCGGACGGCCGTCACCGATCAGGTCGACACGCCGGTTCCGGAGGCCTTCCTGCGGGCCATGTTCGCCTACCGGCACCGGCAGCTGGCCGCCGACCTGGCCGCGCACCGGCGGTACCGGCACGAGCCGCTGACCGTGGCGGTGACCGGGGCGAGCGGGCTCGTCGGGACCGCGCTGACGGCCCTGCTGACCACCGGCGGCCACCAGGTCGTCCGGCTGGTGCGGCGGCCCGTCGCGGCGGACGGCGAGCGGGAGTGGCAGCCGGATGACCCCGCCGCGGACCTGCTCGACGGCGTCGACGCCGTGGTGCACCTCGCCGGCGCCTCGGTGGCCGGGCGGTTCGACGAGCGGCACCGGCGGGCCGTGCGCGAAAGCCGCATCGCGCCGACGCGGGCGCTCGCCGCACTGGCCGCGCGGACCGCCGGCGGGCCCAAGGTGTTCGTCTCGGCGTCCGCGGTCGGCTACTACGGGCCCGACCGCGGCGATGTGGTTCTCACCGAGGAAAGCGAGCGGGGCACCGGGTTCCTCGCCGACGTGGTCGCCGAATGGGAGGCGGCGACGGAACCGGCCCTGGTGGCGGGGCACCGGGTGGTGCGGGTGCGCACCGGGCTGGTGCTCAGCCCGCGCGGCGGCCTGTTGCGCCTGCAGTACCCGCTGTTCGCCGCCGGGCTGGGCGGCCCGCTCGGCAGCGGGCGGCAGTGGATGCCGTGGATCGGCATCGACGACCTGGCCGACGTCTACCTGCGCGCGGTGACCGATCCGGGCCTGTCCGGTGCGGTCAACGCGGTGAGCCCGGAGCCGGTGCGCAACGCCGAATACACCCGGGTCCTCGGCAAGGTGCTGAACCGGCCGACGCTGCTGAAGGTGCCCGCGTTCGGCCCGCGGCTGCTGCTCGGTGCCGACGGCGCCCGGGAACTCGCGTTCGCCGACCAGCGGGTCGAGCCACGGCGGCTACTCGACGCCGGTCACGAGTTCCGCCACCCGCGGCTGGCGGACGCGCTCGCGCACCTGCTCGGCACCGCGGCCGCCCCCGCCACCGGGCTGATCGGTTCGACCGCGGGAGACCCGGCATGACGACGCTGCCCCGATCCGCCCGGTCCCCGCTGGCCCTGGCCGGTTTCCTCGCCGCGGTCGCCGTGGTGGCCGTCGTCGGCAGCCTGGCCGCGACGCAGTCCCGCACTGTCTACAACGGACTCGTGCAGCCGGGCTGGGCGCCGCCGTCCTGGCTGTTCGGTCCGGTGTGGACGGTGCTGTACGTGCTGATCGCGGTGTCGGGCTGGTTGTTCTGGCGCGCTTCGGGCACCCGCCGCGAATTCGCCTGGTACGCGGCCGGGCTGGTGCTCAACGCGGCGTGGACGCCGTTGTTCTTCGCGGCCGGCGCGTACACCCTGGCGCTGGTGGAGATCGTCGTCCTCGACGTGGTGGTCGCCGGAACGCTGGTGGTGTTCCGGCGGCGCTCGGCGGCGGCCGCCGCGCTGCAGCTGCCGTACCTGGCCTGGACCCTGTTCGCCACGGCGCTCAACGCGGCGATCGTCGTGCTCAACCCGTGAGGGGACGCTGATGGTGCTGCGGGGGTGGACCGCGGGCAAGCGCCTGCGGCAGCTGCTGGTCTTCGTCCACGTGGCCGTGTCGGTCGGCTGGCTGGGGGCCGGCGCCGCGAACGTCGTCCTGGCCATGACGGCCGGCTACACGGACCGGCCGGACGTGCGGATCGTGTGCTACCTGATGATCGAGAAGATCGACGACTTCGTGGTGATCCCGGCGGCGTTCGCCAGTCTCGCCGGCGGTCTCGTGCTGTGCGTGGTCACGAAGTGGGGCGTCGCCCGCTACTGGTGGGTGCTGGTGAAGCTGGTGCTCACGGTGGCGGTGATCGGGTACAGCACGTTCGGCCTCGGTGTCTGGGTGGAGGAGAACCGGGCCGCCGGCGGGCTGGAGAGCCCGGCCGCCGGTCCGTTGGCCTACGGTGCGGCGCTCAACCTCGTGGCTTTCCTGTTCATGACGTGGCTTTCGGTCGCCAAGCCGTGGGGGCGCACGCCGTGGACCGGGCCCGCCCGGCGGGTCTCGGTCCCGGTCTACCGGGGGCTGGCGTCGTAGCAGGCTGCTGACATGGGGTTGTCGCCGGTGAGGGTGAAAACGGTCAGCTGGCCCTGGTGGGCTGGGGTTCCGCGGGAGAAGACCGCGATCGCGCCATGGGGGTGGCAGTAGGTCAGACCGCCCTGATCGGTGATCGCGGCGCCTTCGAGGGTCTGCGCGAGGATCGTCAGCGGGGCGCCGTCGTTCGCCCGGAGCTCGGCCATGCGGGTGCCGGACGGGTTCTCCATCCACTCGGACAGCGCTTCGTAGTCACGGTGGCAGGCTGCGTCGTGGACGGCGGCGACGGGGACCACGAGCTGTTCGGCTATGGGGCGGCCAGTCCGGTCGACCATCCTGATCGCCCCGCACACCGGCTCGTCCGGTGGCGGTAAAGCAGCTTCCGGATCGTTCCCACGGTACGCCAGCCAGCCGGTGCCGCCGAGCAGGAGCAAAAGCACCGCACCGGCGACGAGCCACCGGGTTCTTCTCCGCACGGAGCCTCCCCTGATCAGCATTCGCTCACACCGTCGAAGTGCTGCGGATCCGGCTGGCGGGAGACGGTGGTGTCGGCCTGGCCGAAGTACAAGGTGCGGTACGCCGCCTGCCCCCGGCCGCTGCAGGGGAATCCGCTCACGCGGAACGGCTCCCCGCCGTCGTCGACGATCGTCTGCTTGATCTCCGTCCCGGACTGGGAGAACACGGCGAGGGCGTACTCGTAGGCGCCCTTGGCCGCCGACGCGGTCACGATCACCTCGCTGGTTTCGCCACCGGTGAGCTTGATCGTGTGCGTCGGGAAGTACGGACCCGCCGGGATGTTCCGGTCGTGGACGTCGTCGCGCACGGCCGACTGCAGGACGGGGAACCGGTCGTCCAGTTCGAGCAGCGTCTGCGCCGAATCCTCCGCTCCCTGCGGCGGTGACCACACGAGGCTGCCGCTCAACGGCGGCCGCCGCTTGCGGATCACCGCCCGGATGTCGGTGACGACGACCTGCCCGGTCCGCGGGCCCTCGAGGTGCAGGCGGATGACCTGGTGCAGCAGGCTCGCGCCGCCGGAAACCCGGACGTCGTGCGCCAGCGCGGAATCGGTGACGGCGCCGGGGCGGGCGAGCCGGGCGGCCAGCTCGGGACCGGGAAACCCCGGGTCTTCGCTCGCGTAGCCCCACGGCCCGGCGTCGTTGGCCGACAGGTCCGCGGTCACGCGCAGGCCGGCCGGCCCGGACGGCTGCAGCCAGACGACGGCGCCGGTGCCGGCGGCGAGCAGGACCACCAGGCCGCCGATCAGCCACCACCGCGGCCGCATGGGCCGCTTGCCGACGTAAACGTCGCCGGTGATGTCACGGGCCTGCAGGATCTGCGCGGCATTTCCCTCGACGTTGTTCGCCGGAGAACTGTTGCCGGTCATCGAACTCCCCCAAGATCGCCGCCCCCGCGAGAAGAAGCCGATCCTACGGCACCGGGAATGGGGCCGCGGGTTCCCGGGTCGCGATCACGACGTGCAGCGGGGTGCGGTGAACGTCAGCTTGGCCTCGTCGACGTACCCGCTGATCCCGGTGCGCGCGACCGTGCCGAAGTAGCGGTGCGGGTAGCGGTCGTGGGTCAGCGTGCGCACCTGGACGACGTCGGCGGTGCGGACCTCGCCGATCGGGCTGCCCGCCGCGTCGAGGACCGCTCCGGCGCGGGTGACCCGGTAGTCGCGGGCCGGCACGCACGGCTCGTCCGCCGTGCCGAGCAGCGCCACGCCGGCGCCGGTCAGCGCCGCCGCCGCGCTCACCACCAGGGCCGTCCGGACGCTGATCCGCCTGGTCGGCGGCGGTTCGGACGGGTGCGGACGGCCGCCGGACGGTGCCGGACGGCCGTCCTGCTCGGCGGCCGCCGCGGCGATCCAGCGTTCCTTCCAGGCTGGGCCCGGTTCGCCGCACGCCTCGGCCACCGCCACCACCAGGTCGCAGGCGGGCAGGCGGTCACCCCGGAGCGCGTCGTGCAGCGTGCTGCGGGGGAAGCCGGTTCTTCGGGCCAGTTCCGCGAAGCTCGGCATGCCGTTTCTGCGGCGGATCCCGTGCAGATCACCGATCAATTGCGTCGTCGTTCCGGTCGGCATCTTCGCTCCGTTTCTCGTCCGGATCCGTCCGGGTGCGTCCCGAACCCTAGCCGCCGCTGTCGGCCGTTCACCAGGATCCATTCGGTGAGGTCACCGATTACCGAACGAAACGAGGTGCGATGGGAAAACTCCGATTACTGGCTGTCTCCCTCGGGTTGGCGCTGCTGACGGCGGCGCCCGCCGCGCAGGCCGGGGAGGTGCACCGGATCAAGACCGCGCCGTCGCCGAGCACGGGGGCACCCATCGACGGGGGCGGAAGCTGGATCGTCAACAAGCCGAGCGGGTACTACGTCGGCCGGGCGATGCCGGGGGACACCTTCGACGACGAGGTCACCACGAGCGCCAACTGGCACTTCGGCCGCGCGCAGTCGACGGTCAACATGTGCGGCTGGGTGCTCCCGGGCTCGATGGGCGCCGACGCCGGGCCGGTGGCGGACAGCTGCTCCGCCACCACGCAGGCGACGATCTCGCACCGCCTGACCGTGGGCCGTGACTACAACGCCCCCGCCCACCAGGCGACCGACGGCAGCTCGGTGCCGGCCAACCCGGCGTGCACGCTGTACTTCAACTACTTCTACGGAACCGACTTCGCGTCGAACGGCGGTCACTGGGCGACGGCGGCGGGCGCGCCGCAGAGCAGCGTCCGCTACCGCTTCACCACGCGCGACGGCCAGGCGGCCGTGGTGCGCGACACCGTGCTCGGCTGGGGGTTCCTGCCGATCGGCTGCGTCCAGCGGCCGGCTTCCCTCTACAACGACAACGACTGACCGGAAGGAAACGATCGTGCGCAGTGCGAAGAACGTCATCGGAGCGGGTGTGCTGGTGGCCGCGGCGATCTGCCTGGGTACCCCGGGCATCGCGAGCGCCGGCGGCAGCGCGGTGGACGAGGTCCGCTGGCAGTGCGGCGCGGACAGCGTCACGGTCCGCTCGTACGCGGGCGGCCCGGCCATCCCGGGCGAGACGATCGGCTACGGCGTCCGGGTGAACGTCGACAACCACAACGACAACGTGTGGTGGCACATCAACTCGCCGTACGGCGGTTACGTCCTGGCGCAGTACTTCTGCTGACCGGCCCCGCTCCGGTCACCGGGTCACGGTCCGGTGACCGGAGCGGTCACCCCGTCAGGCGCCGGGCCGGTTCCCGGTCGGGATGGTGATCGGCGTGCTCGCCGGGGACGACGCCTTGTTGAGGAACAGCATGGCGATCGCGCGCAGGAACTGGTCGAACAGGTAGAAACCCGCCGGGGCGATCGGCAGCAGGCCCTCGCGGAACGCGATGTAGGCGGGCCACCCGGTGCGCACCAGCGCGGCGGCCGCGTAGTCGCGACGCAGGCCGAGCCAGTCGCCGACCTCGTCGCTGAGCACGTACCGCACGAACTCGTTGAGGAACCCGCGGGTGACGCCGAGGTCGATCTGCGCGGTCAGCCCGAGCAGGTCCTCGGCCAGCTCCTTGCCCTCGGTCGTCGGGGCCAGGAGCGGGGTGAGCACCTGGGCCGACTGCGCGTCCGCCTCCGCCCACGTCTTCGGGATGAACTCGTCGCGCACGCCGAGCAGGTGGATGGCGACCTGCCACTGGTGCAGGAAGGCCTCCTCGTCGGCGGCCGACATCGGGACGTGCCATTCGCGCAGCTTCCGGTGCACGAAGGTGCCGAGGCTGTGGAAGGTGACCAGGATGTCGCCGTTGCTGATCGGCACCTGCTCGTCGGAGACCGCCCGCCAGTGCGGTGACTGCGGCAGCAGGTGCCGGACCGCCGCGTGCACCAGCCGAGTCTTGTTGGCCGTGACGACGAACTGGCCCGAGGGTTCGAACGCGTTGAGGTCGCTGAGGTCGTAGCCGAAGGTGAACGTCTTGGCCGCGCGGTCCTGCATGTTCGCCCCGCCCGCCGACCAGTAGACCGACCGGGCCTCCCGCGGGATGACCGTGCTCATGATGCCGCTGCCGAGGCCGTACAGCATGAACAGGTAGGTGTCCTTGCGGCGGTTGAAGTCGGCGGCGCGCCGCAGCTTCGCGGCGTCGGCCCAGGACGGCAGCCCGTTCACCCGCCCGAGCCAGCCGGCCAGGCCCGACGGCAGCCCGGCGGGCAGCGGGTCGCCGTTGTTCACCCACGACCGCAGCGCGGTGTTGACGGCGGGCACCTGACCGCCGTCGACGAGGCCCGCGACCAGGCGGTCCACCTCGTCGTCCCAGACCCACCACGGGTCGGCGGCGCCGGCCGCCCAGGCGGGGACGACGCTCGCCGCGCTCACCAGACCCAGCGCGACACCGAGCGTAAGGACGTTCCTCCTGCTGAGATTGCTCATTTACTTACCTAGCTTCCATGGTAGGCAGTAGGCCGTTCAGCGGTCGTGATCCATCGTGCGGCAGGGCATCAAGACGAGATTCCTCATTAACATAAGAGGTCGCTCGCGGGTCGGCAAGACCTAGCCGCGCTGTGGTTGGATGGCACCCATGGCCCCGCGCACCTCGCCCCGGCGGCCGCGGTGACGGCCGGGCCCGCCGCGGCCGTCCGGCCGCGCAACCGGCGGCAGCTCATCGTCGAAGCGGGCGCCACGCTGTTCAGCGAGCGCGGCTACCACGCGGCGTCGATGGAGGAGATCGCGGCGCGCGTGGGCATCACCGCGGCCGCCCTGTACCGGCACTTCCCGAACAAGTACGCGCTGTTCGCCGAGTGCGCGAACGTCATGGCGGACCGGCTGGTCGCGGCGCTCGGCGAGGTCCCGGCGGACGCCGGGCTGCCGGACGTCCTCGCCGCCGTCACCCGGGTCACCGTCGCCCACCGCGCGTCCGGTGGCGTGTACCGGTGGGAAGCCCGGTACCTCGAACGCGCGGACCGCAGGCTGCTGCGGGCGAAGTTCGCGTCGGTGGTCGGCCGCGTCGCGGACGCCGTGCGGCGCGCGCACCCGTGGCCCGGCGAGCAGCTGCGGGCGGTGGCCGCGCTCGGGGCGATCGGGTCCGTCACGATGCACCACACGTCGATCGCCCAGCGCCGCGCCGAGACCCTCCTGCAGGAGGCGGCGCTGCGCGTGGCCGCGACGGCTCCGGCGGCGAACGCGCGCGTCGTCGAACTCCCGGCCGCGCCCGTGCCCCGCACCCGCCGGTCGGAGATCCTCGCGGCCGCCGTCCCGCTGTTCGAGCGGGACGGCTTCGCCACGGTCACGAACGGCCGGATCGCCGAGGCGGTGGGCCTGGTGCCGTCCGCGCTCTACCGGTACTTCCCCGGCAAGGCCGACATCCTGGCCGCGGCCTGCCTGCAGGCCGCGGGCCTGCTGGCCCAGGCGGTCGAGCACAACGTCCGCGGGACGGCGGGCCCGCACGACGCGCTGGCCGCACTGACGGCGACCTACGTGGCCTACAGCTTCGAGCACCACGCGCTCACCAGCGTGGCCGACGCGGAGATCGCGGGCCTCCCGGCGGCGCTGCGCCGCCCCCTGGTGGCGGCGCAGCGCGAGCACATCGCGGTGTGGGAGCAGCAGTTGCGGGAGGCGCGCCCGGAGCTGGACGCGCGCCAGGCGCGGGTGCTGGTGCACGCGGGTTTCGGCGTGGTGGTGGAGGCCGGAAGGCTGCTGCGGTGGGCGGACCGGCCCGAACACCGGGCCGCGGTGGCGGCGTTGCTGGCGGCGGCGCTCGGGTTCTGACGCGGGAACCACCCGGATCGATCGGCGCCGGTCCTCCGGGTGGCGTAACCGGGACGCGGACCGCTGACCCGCGCCGCGCCGGGATTTCCCCGAACGGTAAGCGTTTCCCTCACGTGGAGCAGCGATGTTCACCGGGCGGCGGCGCGGGTGCCGGCCCGGTTTCCGGTGGCGGGGCGGGGAAGCCGCCGTGGCCTCGCCACGGGGAAAGCGGTCCGCTTGGCGGCACGATTCTGCCGGACCGGGGGAAATCCCGGGCGATCGGGAAGCCGTCGTGACCCGCGGTGAGGGAAGCTCATCAGTTCGTGGACTGATGGAGCCACGCGAATTCTGCGTACCGTCGATGAGGCGCGGAACCGGTGGCCACCGAAATTGCGCACCTGCCCCTTCACCTTTTCCTTCGTTTCGGGAGTTTCCCATGGCCGGAAGGCTCAACCGTCCTGCCGCGGCGGATGGCGTCGTCGCGTACCAGGACAAGGACAAGCAGGACATGTTCCACTACTTCCCGCTGCGGATCGATTCGGTCCTCGGCGAGACGTTGCGCAACTTCAAGGTCGACTACTACGGCATCAACGCCAAGCCGTACTGGGTCGACATGGGCAACGGCGATTACCAGAGCTGCGTCGGCGGCAACCTGTCCGGGACCGCCGTGCCGGAGATCACCACGGCCCAGCGGGCCAACATCAGCAAGGTGATCGGGGACGTCTACGGCGTCAAGAAACCCAACCTGGTGCCGCTGGTGCTGAACAACGTCACCGTGCAGCCGATCTTCGCCAAGCACATCGTGGACATGGGCACCGGCGGCTCGGCCACCTTCCCCAACGAGATGTCGCTGGGCGCCAGCACCGGCTACCAGATCGGCAGCGGCAACAGCCTGTTCGCCGAACTGGTGGGCAGCGAGCAGGACAACGCGGAACCGCGGCCGGACTTCGCGATCAACCTCTCCGGCGAGGCCGAGCTCTACGCCGACCCGTGGGTGGCCGAAATCCACGCCGACCTCCGGCGGGTCTGGGAGTACACCCGCACGAAGGTCGATGTCGGGCTGAACATCGGCTGGTTCAACCTGGGCACCAGCATCGACAAGATCACCCAGGACCTGATCACGAACAACGTCGTCCAGATCCGGTACGTCCAGGGCGGCGGCGGCAACGAGTTCGGCTGGCAGATGCTCAACAGCACCAAAACCCTCTTCGAGGCGATCAACAAGCAGATCACCGCGGGCGAAGGGATGTTCAAGTTCGAACCCAACCCGACCCCGCAGGAACCCACGAAAGACGAGAAGTGGGCGTCGAAACTGCTGCCGTTCACCACGTCGATCAACGTCGGGTACGTCAGCAACTTCTTCAACCAGGAAATCACCTTCGACCAGACGGTGACGTTCGAGGGCATGATGCCGGTCCGGTTCAACAGCTCGATGGCGCTGGCGGTGCCGTGCGCGGCGTCGACCGAGAGCCACTTCTACGACCTGCAGCTGATGCAGCAGGGCTGCGTCACCAAGGCCAAGCACGACGGGCTGCAGCAGCGGATCAACACCGAAAAGGAGGCCAAGCGGAAGAAACTGCTGCTCTACATGGCCAAGGTCGAATCCGGGGAGTGGACGCCGCAGCAGTACTCGACGATGGTCTCGTACCTGAACACCCAGGCGCTCACCGAATTCGCGTCGGTGGCCGGGATCCGCGAAGACGGCAGCCCGGAAATCACCGCGGCATCGCCGGAAGAGGTCGACCGCGTACTGGCGCGCGTCGAGGAAATGGTGACCGGCGGCCTGGTGCCGGCGCCGCGCGTGAGCCGTTCGACCGCACCCCGGCGAGTCAAGGTCTGACCGCGAAACCCCAAGGAGGACTGCCATGACGACCACCCTGCCCGTGTTCCACCAGCCGGTCCGCGCCCACGCCCAGGTCGGCATCCCGTTCCACCCCGACGGCCGGGAGCGGGTGCAGCAGACCACCCAGCCGCCCTGGTCGGGCCTCGGCCTGGTGTCGGCGACGATGCCCGACGGCGAAATCTGGGAGTCGACCGGGTTCGCCATCGCCCCGCGGTACGTGGTGACCGCGGCCCACGCGGTCTACAAGCAGGCCAACGGCGGCCGGGCCGTCGCGGTGACGTTCCAGGCCGCCCGGGACGCCACCCGGACGCCGTTCGGCGTGGTCAAGGCGACCGCGTGGACCTACCCGGGGCAGTACCCCTCCGGCGGCCGGCCGTACGACTACTGCCTGCTCGGGCTGGCGGCGCCGCTGCCATCTGAGGTGACGCTGTACCAGATGCTTCCCGCGACGGACACCGGCCTGGAGGCCGCGACGTGGCAGGTCGCCGGCTACCCCGACGACAAGGCGCCGGAGAACTCGCTGTGGTACGACAGCGGCAAGCTGCTCAGCCCGCCGGGCACCCGCATCCTGAACTACCGGATCTCCACTTCCGGCGGGCAGAGCGGGGCCCCGGTGTCGCCGTACCTGGAGGAGCGCTCGCCCGCCGCCGTGGGCATCCACGCGGGGGTGGCGGCGGACAAGAAGTCCAACGAAGCGGTGCGGCTGACCCGGGAGGTGATCGCCGAAATCGAGTCCTGGAAGTAGCCCGCCGAGGGGTGGCCGCCGGGCCGGTGCGGCGGCCACCTTCGTGGCGTGCGGCCCGGCGGCCCGGGAGCCCTGGGGGTCGGCTCCGGTGACCAGTGAACCACCGCGACGGCGGCGAGTCCGTGGTGCAGGCCGGTGGAAATCCCGGGGCGTCCGGTTTACCGCCGAACGGGTTACGGCGTGGTCAGGTCGAACCGCTGCAGGGTGACCGCGCCGCCGAGCGACTGGCTCGCGTAGTCGAACACGGCGAACCGGTAGCCCATGAAGAACTGCCACGCGTTGTTCAGCGTGAACCCGCTGCCCAGCGGGGTGAACGTCACCCCGTCCGTTCTGTAGGAGAACCGGGCCTGCCGTCCGGTGCCGGGGCGGATGTCGGCGTTGGCGCGCAGCCAGATCTTCGTGCCCGGCAGGTCCGCGGCCGCGACCTCGGTGCCGGTGCCGGTCGTGTTCCAGTTCCCGTCCATGGTCAGTCCGGTGACCATGACGACGCGGTTGCGGCCGCCGTCGCGCTTGACACCGATCCACGCCGACGAGTCGCGCAGCATCGCGAGCCCGGTCCGGTCGCCGTCCCGCATCGACGTCAGGTCCAGCGTGGCCGTCGCGGTGGAGGTGGGGCCCTGGATGCGGCGGGTCAGCGTGTTGCGGGCCGAATACAGGTCGTTGGTGACCGTGGCGGTGGACAGTTTCAGCCCGTTGCCGACCGAGAACTTCGCCGGGTCCGGGTTGTGGTTCCACTCCCACTGCGGCCCGAGCGCGGTGCCCTGGAAGGTGTCCGTGCCGGTCATCGGCTCGACCTGGCGGGGTGGCGGCGGCAGGTTCGGCTTCGGGTACGTGACGCCCCAGCGCCCGTCGACCGTCTGCAGCCGCGGCCAGCCGTCGGCCGTCCAGGTGATCGGGGCCAGCACCGGGACGCGCCCGCCGGGGTAGGCGTCGACGAAAGCCATGTAGTACCAGTCGCCGTTCTGCGTCTGCACCAGCCCGCCCTGGTGCGGCACGCCGCCGCCCTGGATCGGGCCCGGCAGGTCCAGCAGCACCTGCTGCACGGTGTAGGGGCCGAACGGGTTGCTGGCCTTCAGGACGTACTGGCCGTTGGCCGGGCGCGTGGCGAAGATGTAGTAGCTGCCGTTGCGCTTGTAGAACCGCGAACCCTCCAGGGTGCCGATGTTCGACGGCGTCTGGAACACCTGCTGCGAACGGACTTCCGTCTTCCCGTCGGGGGACAGCTGGGCGACGCTGAGGGTGGTGTTGCCGTAGGCGACGTACATCGTGTCGTCGTCGTCGATGAGCATCCCGGCGTCGTAGTAGCACTTGTCGATCGTCGTGTGCCGCGACCACGGGCCGTCCACCGCGGTGGCGGTGTAGATGTAGGTCTTGGCGAAGTCGATGCAGCCACCCCAGTAGAACGTGTTGTTGCTCGCCCGGTGGTTGAGGAACGACGCCCAGATGCCGCGGACGTACCCGCGTCCGCCGTTCAGGTCGTACTTGGCGCCGAAGTCCAGCTTCGGCACCGAATGGCCGGCGTACTCCCAGTGCACCAGGTCGTAGGAGCGCAGGATCGGCGCGCCCGGCGAGTAGTGCATCGTGGAGGCCGAGTAGTAGTAGGTGTCGCCGACGCGGATGATGTCGCCGTCGGCGAAGTCCTGCCACACCACCGGGTTCGTGAAGGTGCCCGGCTGGTTCGGCGTCGTCGTGGTGGTCGGGGTGGTGGGAGTCGTCGTGGGTGTCGGCGTGTCGACGCCGCCGGTGCACGTGGTGCCGTTGAGCCGGAACGACGAGGGAACCGGGTTGCTCGCGGAGAAGGTGCCGTTGAACCCGAACTCCGCCTTGCCGCCGGTGGGGATGGCGGCGTTGTAGGCGACGTTCTTCGCGGTCACCTGCGTGCCGTCCTGGGTGAGCGTCGCGTTCCAGTGCTGGCCCACCTGCTGGCCGGGTGCGAAGGACCACTCGAGCGTCCAGCCGCTGACCGCGTCACCGAGGTTGGTGATCGACACGGACGCGCCGAACCCGCCCTGCCACTCCGACGTCTTCGTGTAGCTGATTGAGCAGCCGGTGGCGGCCGCGGCGGGGGCGGACAGCGCGACCAGGGTCGCGGCCGCCCCGGCGGCGACCGCGGTGGCCGCCGCCAGGACCGGCGAACGTAACGACATGGTGTTCCTTCGCTCGACGAAAATTTCAGGCGGCGAACTGCCACCAGTTCACGTTGAACAGGTAGCCGCTCCCGCCGGTGAAGCGCAGGACCAGGTCCTGGGTGCCGGTGGCGCCGGTGACCGGGCAGGACACCGACGTCCACGTCTGCCAGCCCCCGGTGCCGGCCACCGCGCAGCGGCCCACGACCGTGCCGGTGGCGCTGCCCAGGCGCAGCTCGATCGTCCCGCCGGCGGCCGCGGAGGCGACCCGGGCGGTGAACGACTTCGCGCCGGCGCCGAACGCGACGGTGCGGACCTTGATGCTGTCGCCGTTCTCGATCCACCCGACGTTCATGCCGCCCTCGGAGGCCGGTTCGGTCTCGATGCCGGAGCCCCAGGCGATCGTTTCCGCTTCCTGCCGGGTGTAGGGGTTCAGCGTGTCGGCCGGCGGTGGCCCGCCGGTGGTCATGGTGATGGTGGGGATGCTGCCGTCGGCGTTGTAGGCGAACTTCTCCACCGCCACCGAGCGGGTGTAGCCACCCCCGCCGGGCAGGGCGCCGTTGTGGTAGAAGAAGTACGAGCTGCCCTTGAAGTCCACGAGGCCGGGGTGGTTGGTGAAACTGCTGCCCTGCGTGGGCATCACCGTGCCGCGGTAGGTCCACGGCCCGGTCGGGCCGGGCGCGGTGGAGTAGGCGATGAACTCCGAGCAGCACTTGGCCGCGAACACGTTGTAGTACGTGCCGTTGCGCTTGTAGACCCAGGGCCCTTCCTCGTACATCGTCGGGCGGCTGCCCCCGTTCGGGCGGGTGCCGAACCCGGCTGTGGTGAGCGGGATCTGGTTGACACCGCCCGAGTACGACGTCATGTCGGCGTTCAGCCGCACGTACCAGAGGTTCGGGTTGCCCCAGTAGAGGTACGCCTGGCCGTTGTCGTCGATGAACACCGTGGGGTCGATCTCGCCGTTCTCGACGAGCGGGCGGCCGAGGGCGTCGCGGAACGGCCCGGTGGGGCTGTCCGCGACGCCGACGCCGATGGCCATCCGGCCGGTGGCCCGGTTGACCACCGGGACGTACCAGTAGAACTTCCCGTTGCGCTCTACAGCCTGCCCCGCCCAGGCGTCCTGTTTGGCCCAGCTGAAGGTCGACAGGCTCATCGGCGAGCCGTGGTCGGTCCAGTTGACCATGTCCGAAGAGGACCAGACGCGCCACTCCTTCATGGTGAAGTAGGTGGAGCCGTCTTCGTCGTGGCCGGTGTAGAGGTAGACCCGGCCGTCGTGCACCAGCGGCGCCGGGTCCGCGGTGTAGATGTGCTGCACGATCGGGTTGTCGGCGTGGGCCGCGCCGGGCACGACGGCGAGCGCGGCCACGACGGCGGCCAGCAGGCAGGTCAGCTTGCGGCGCACGAGGCCGTCACCCCTTCGGCGGTCCCGGTGCCCTGGAAGCCGAATTCCGTCGACTGCCCGGCCGCGACGGTGCCGTTGTAGCTGACGTTGGTCCACGTGACGCTGCCCGTGGTGCCGCTGTTCCCGGCGCTCCAGGAGTTGGTGACGGCGGCGCCGGAAGGCAGGTTCGTCGTCACGCGCCAGCCGGTGAGGCCGGTGGAACCCGCGGTGACCTTCACGTTCGCGACGAACCCGCCGTTCCACTGGTTCAGGGAGACCGACGCGCTGCAGCCGCTCGGCACCGGCGTGGTCGTGGTGGGGGTGGTCGGGGTCGTCGGGGTGGTCGGCGTGGTGGGGGTGGTCGGGGTGGTCGGCGTCGTCGGGGTGGTGGGCACGGTCGGGCCGCCGGCGTTCAGCGCGTCGAGAACGCTGGTGTAGGCGGCCTTCTTGTTCCCGTTGCCGTCGAACAGCAGCGGGTTCTCCCCGGAGCGCCAGGAGTCGGTGTCGCGGATGCCCCACGTCGTGAGGCCCGCGCAGCGGGAGACGGCCATGCAGGCGCGGGTCACCGTGCCGTAGGCGCCGGCCTGGTTCGACCCGGAGATGTCGAGCTCGGTGATCTGGACTTCGACGCCGAGGTCGGCGAACCGCTGCAGGTTGGCCTGGTAGTCACCGGGCGGGTTGCCGGAGAGGTGGGACTGGAAACCGACGCAGTCGATCGGGACACCGCGGGACTTGAAGTCGCGCACCATGTTGTAGATGCCGGTGCTCTTCGCGTTGACGCCGTCGGTGTTGTAGTCGTTGTAGCAGAGCTTCGCGTCCGGATCGGCGGCGCGCGCGGCGCGGAAGGCGGCTTCGATCCAGTCGTTGCCGGTGCGCTGCAGGTTCGAGTCGCGCCGGCCGCCGCTGCCGCCGTCGGCGAACGCCTCGTTGACGACGTCCCAGGCGTAGATCTTGCCCTTGTAGTGGGTGGCGACCGTGGTGACGTGGTTCATCATGGCGGCGCGCAGGTCGGAGCCCTCCATGCGCTGCGCCCAGCCCGGTTCCTGCTGGTACCACAGCAAAGCGTGCCCGCGCACCCGTTTGCCGGTGCTGACCGCCTGGTTGAGGATCCGGTCGCCGCCGCTGTAGTTGAACTGCCCGCGGTTGGGTTCGGTGGCGTCCCACTTCATTTCGTTTTCCGGGGTGATCATGCTGAACTCGCGGTTCAGGATGTTCACGTAGGTGGAGTCGCCGAGCTTGCCCGCCGCAACGGCGGCGCCGAAGTACCGGCCGGTCTGGGCGGCCGCGGCACCGAGCGTCGAGGCCGCGCCGGCGGCAGAGGAGGCCAGCACCAGCGAGACCCCCAGGGACGTCGCCAGGAAAGCGGAAGCCGCCGCGGCTCGGGAGAACGACCGCGCTTTCGTCTTCATGTTCACACCTTCGTTTCGTGGGTACGGGGTTGCGGGCCGGTCACGCATTCCCGGGAGCCGGCGCACCATTCACCGCGGAACTTTCCGGCCGCCGCCTTTCCTGGGTGACGGTGAACGCAGTGTGGCATCGGATGTTCACGCTCACAAGAGGCGGCGCGGATCCGCCGAACCGTTCGGCTGAAAGGCGGAGCCGACGAATGAAAATTTCACGGCGGCGGCCGGCGGGAACGGGGGAATGTGGAATTGTGCCCACCGGCCGCCGCCGCACCCGTGGTCAGCAGAGGACGTCGGCGAGACGGTCCACCTGGTCGGTGTCCGGTGACCAGCAGTAGCAGACCACCTCGTCGGCGCCCAGTGCGGTGAACTCCGCGACCGCGTCCCGGATCGCCGCCGGGGTGGTCAGCAGGCGGCCGGCCGTCGCGGCCGCCAGCTGCGGATCGAACGCGTAGTAGGCGAGAATCTGCTCGCGCGCTTCCTCCACAGTGGACTCCGGGCCCAGTGCGACGGTCACCTGCCCCACCAGCCGCGGCCGTCCGGGCCGCCCGGCGCGGGCCCAGGACGCTTCGACGTACTCGAACTGCCGGCCCGCCGCGGAAAGCGCGGTCGCGCACAGCAGTCCGTCGGCGAACCGGGCCACGCGGTCGAGGGCCGGCTCGGCGAACCCGCCGATCAGCACCTCGGGACCGCCGGGACGGGCCGGGGCCGGGCCGACCGGGCCGCCGGACCAGATGTCGCGCATGAGCTTCAGCTGCTCGTCGAACCGGCGGCCACGGGTGCGCAGGTCCACGCCGACGAGCTCGAACTCGTCCGCACGCCCGCCCACGCCGAGGCCGAGCGTGAATCGGCCGCCGGACAGCCGGTCCAGGGTCGCCGCCTGCTTCGCCAGCAGCGTGGGTTCGCGCAGCGGGGCGAGCAGGACCTCGGTCTGCAGCCGGATCCGGCTCGTCGCGCCGGCGAGCGCCGCCAGGGTGACCAGCGGCTCGGGGTTGTCCCAGAGGAGGCGGTCCGCCAGCCCGAGGGTGCGGAACGGGCCGTCGTCGGCGCGTTTCGCCCAGTCGAGCAGCCGTTCGGGGCGGGCGACGGGCAGGCCGAGGCCGAGGGACATGGGAGGTCTCCGATCAGAGAGGGCACCAGGACGGGCCCCACTGTCATCGCCGTGCCGGAACAACCCCAGGAAAGCCGCGAATTTCGGCGTTATCCTCCTATTTCGAAGACTGGACGGCGGTTTCCGACCGTTTGAGGGTCCGCATGACCGGGGCGGTCTCCACCGCGGACACGCCGGGCAGCGCGGCCAGCGGGCCGGTGAGGTAGCCGTAGAGCGCGCGGGGGTGGCGGCACAGGACGCTGACGTACAGGTTCGCCGGCCCGGTCGTGGCCGCGGCGAACCCCACCTCGGCGTGCCCGGCGAGCGCGGTCCCGGCGGACTCGAGGTGGCGGGGAGCCACCGACAGCCACAGCGACGCCGCCGTGCGCAGCCCCAGCACCTCGGGCGCGAAGTCGACGTCGAAGTACAGCGCCCCCGAGTCGCGCAGCTCGCCGAGCCGCCGCCGGACTGTCGTCTGCGACCAGCCGGTCGCCGCGGCGAGCTCGCGGAAGCCGGTGCGGCCGTCGCGGGCCAGCTCCGCCAGCAGCGCGCGGTCGCCGCCGGTCAGCTCGACCGGGTCGTCCGGGAGCACCGGGTCCGGTGGCCGGAACTGCTCGGCCTGGGCCCGGGTCAGCGGCCCGGACTTGGTCAGCTGGCTGGTGGGGCCGCCGAAGAAGACGTGCACGACGCAGTGCGCGCTCACCTGGGTCACCGGCGGCGTGCGGGGCAGGCGGGCGAGCACCGACGACGTCGCCGCCTGCGCCGGGGTGCGTACCATGCAGACGATCTCCGAGCCGCCGGAGGCGATGTGCACCCACGACGTCTCCGGCCGGTTGGCCAGCGCCCGGGCGAGCCCGTCGGCCGCGCCCGGCGTGCAGGCGACCCGGACCAGCCAGGACTCCTCCCCGACGGCGTCCGGCGCCGTCTGCCCCACGACCCGGACGGCGCCCGAGGCGCGCAACGCTTGGTAGCGCCGCGCGACGGTCTGGTCCGACACGCCGAGCACCTCGGCCACCTGGCTGAACGGCACCCGCCCGTAGATCTGCAGCGCCTGCAGCAATCCCAGTTCCACTCGGTCCACCCCGGAACCCTAATCACCGAGCACCGCGTCCGGGGGCAGTTGGCGCCGAAATCGATGGCGGCCGCGCCGGCCGTAACGGCACGGCCGGGGTCCGCGACTCAGCCGGTATCGGACGCGGGTCCGGGGAGGTGCCGTCGTGAAGGTCAGGCCGGTGCCCTTCCCCGAGAAGAACGGCGCCGTGCCGTTCAACGCTTCCGGCGTGGTCCGGGTCGGCTCGCGGCACTTCGTCTTCGTCGACAACAAGGATCCCGGCTCCCTCTTCGAACTGACCTTCGACCCCCGGATCACCACGGTCGAGCGGATCCACCGGCGGCGGCTGGCCGGGCTGGGCCGGACCGCCCTGCGCGATCCCGAAGGGCTGACGCGGGCCGACGTGGCCGGGGAAACCTTCCTCGTCGTCGCCTCTTCGCTGTGCGCCGGGAACGGGGACCGGGTCAGCGACGGTCTCGTGCGCGTCCGCTACCGGCGCGACGGTGACCTGCCCGCCGAGCCGATGGACGGCTTCCGCGCCTGGTTCCTCGCGCGCCTCCCGCAGTTCGCCGCGGCCGGGCGGCTGGTGCCCGATGCGGGCGGGCTGAACGTCGAGGGCCTCGCCTGGGACGCGGGCACCCTGCTGTTCGGCCTGCGCGGGCCGGCCACGCCCGGCGAAGCCACCGTCGTCCGGGTCCCGGCCGACGTCGGCGCGGCGCGGTGGACGACCGCCGTCCTCGGGGCGCCCGAGGTGGTCGCGCTGCCGCTGCCGGACCCGGCCGTGCCGTGGGGCATCCGCGACCTGGCCGGTGCCGGGCGGGCCGGGGACCTGCTGGTGCTGCTCGGGCGGTCGGCCAGCGACGGCGACGCGCCGTTCCGGCTCGGCACCTGGCACCCCGGCCGCGGCCGGGTCGAGCTGCTCGACGTCGCCTTCCACCGGACCGCGAAGCCGGAAGGCGTCACGGCCTTCACGGTCGACGGCGAGGAGCGGCTCCTCGTCGTCGACGACGCCGGCGGGTACGCGGTGCTCTGATCAGGTGAAGTACAGCTGCGTGGGCGCGGGGTCCTGGTACACGCGGGGTTTCCCGGCCGGCGTCGGGTCCGCGCCGAACGCCGCGCTCAGGCCGGTGCGGACGTTCTTCAGCGTGAACCGGCCGCCGGAGGTGAATTCGTCGTCGGCGGGGTCGGCCGGGACGACCGAAAACGCGTCGTCCGCGGCCTGCGTGGCGAGCAGCGGGTGACCCTGGGCCGACGTCGTCGCGGTCGCGTGGAGGAACCGGCCGGACGCCTTGCTCCGCACCGACTGCCCGCCGCCCTGACCGCCGCCGGAAGGGGCGAAGCACCACAGGTCCGCGTCGTCGACGTTCGCCGGCCGGAGCCGGTGGGTGACCTCGAAGCCGTCCGCGACCGCCTCGGAGGCGCCGGCGTGCATGCATTCGTTGGTGACGTCGTCGCGGACGTACGCGCCCTCGGCGCCCGGCAGGCCGCCGCAGAGGTAGCCGGCGGACGTGGCCAGCCGCAGCTGCTTGCGCACGATCGTGAGCTGGGCGGGCACGTCCGGGACGCCGAGCCCGGTCAGCACCGCCGCCATCCGGTCGAGCAGCGGCTTGAGGACCTCCTGCTGGGTCCGGCGGCCGAACACGGTTTCGCGGTACTCGCGGATCCGGTCGAACACCTGCGCCCGCCGCCCGGGGTCGTCGCGCACCAGCTTGGCGAGCAGCCCGGCCGTGTCGAGGCGGAAGTGGCGGGCGGGCTGCAGGGTCTGGTCGAGGCCCCACGGGATCAGCTTGAAGTCGATGTCGTCCACGCCCGGCTGCGCGACGGCGTCCACGTCGTTGTAGACGTAGGTGTTGTTGGTGTTCCGGGAATAGCCGTCCCAGTGCTTGAGGAAGAACTCCATCGCGTACAGCCGGGTGAACTGGTCGAGGTCGAAGACGTCGGCCGCGCCGGCGAGCCCGTGCGCGGCGAGGTGGTCGATGGCGAACCGCAGGTCGGCCTTGTCGTCGAACCTCGACAGCGGTTCCACGCCGACGAAGGAGAACCGGCCGTCGACGAAGTCGTCCTGGTGCTCGATCTCGTACAGGTTCCCCTTGTGGTCCCCGAAGTTGCGTTCGATGTACCGGGGCATGATCGGTTCGACGTTCACGAAGACACCGGGGCTGTTGACCCGGGCCACGCCCTGCCCGATCGGCGTGCCGTTCACGAGCACGCGCGCGTAGTTGGCGCGGGAATGGGGGAGACCGGCGAGCTCGAACAGTTTGTACCCGAGCAGCTGCCGCAGATAGGAGAGGTCCTGCACGGAGTTGTTGAGCGTCAGGTACCGCGAACCGATCAGCTGCTGGACGGGCCCCTTGTTCGCGTCGAGGAACTTGCCGAAGTCGATGTGCAGGCAGGGTTTGTCGCTGTCGATCGAACCGCAGAACGACTTCTTCTTGATCCCGACGTCGGGAAACGAGGTCCGCGCCGGGAACTTCGTCCCGGAGATCTCGACCGACGTCGCCTTCCGCCAGGTGTAACGGCTTCCGCCGGCCCAGTCGAAGTTGCACACCCCGCCGGCGGGCTGCTCGCCCCGCACGGCGTCCCAGTCCGCCTGCGGCAGCACGATATCGATCGTGAGCACGTTGTCGACGTCGTAGAGCGCGTCGAGGGCCTGCTGTTCCTGGCTGCTCATCCGGCCATTGTACGGCGGAATTCGCGCGAACCCGGCGACGGAATTGTCGCGAAAATTCCGGGGCGGATACCATTTCCGTTGGTGTATCACCGATGGCCGGGGCGGGCGGTGGGAGAGCGCCGGAAAGGATCGGCGCGAGCCGTCGCGTGGTCAGGCCGGGCAGCTGACGTCGTGCCGCGGCGGTTCCAGCGTCAGCAGGTAGCGGTCCACCGCCGCCCGGGTGCAGGCCGTGCGCGGGTAGACGCCGTGGCCCGAGCCCTCGTACGTCAGCAACGTCGTGTTCGCCGGTGCCTGGTGGTGGATGGCGAGGGCCCAGGCGTACGGCGTTGCCGGGTCGTACCGGGAATTCAGCAGCAGGACCTGCGGGGCGCGCGAGAGGTTCAGCCGGTGGGGCGGGTTCGACGGCGGCCCGTGGACGCCCAGGCACGCCATCGCCTCGCTGTGGCCCAGCATGCTGCCGCGCATCAGCGGCCCGCGGCGCAGCTCTTCGGCGTGCAGCACGCGGTACTGCGCGAAATCCCGGATCCGGAGGTCGAAGTCCTGGCAGACGACGGCCAGGCGGATCGAGTCGTAGTTGTACTCGAACTGCGCGGTCACCGGTGGCTGCCCGGCGAGGGTGCTGTCGATGACCTGGGCCGCGTCGGCCCAGTCGGGCCCGTACATGTCCTTGAACACCCGGTCGCGCAGCCAGTTGTGCGGCGCCGGCAGCCCGTCGGCCACCGCGAGGGCCCGCGGCCAGAGCGCCAGGACGTCCCGGCCGTGCAGCGCGCAGGTCGCCGTCCGGTCGCACCACGCGGCGAACTGGCGGAGCAGGTCGTCCGCGGCGGCGGCCCGGTCGCCGAGGAAGCGCTCCAGGCCGGCGCTGTGGTCGATGGAGCTGTCGAGCACCAGCGCCCGGACCCGGTCGCCGTGCTTCTCGGCGTACTGCTGCCCGAGCAGCGTGCCGTAGGAAATGCCGAGGAAGCTGATCCGGGCTTCGCCCAGCGCGCGGCGGACCGCGTCCATGTCCTCGGCGTTGACGCCGGTGTCGGCGTGGTCGAAGACGGGGAGGTTGCGGGCGCGGCAGTCGGAAACCGCTTTCTCCTGGTAGCTGCGCAGCGCGTCGAACTGCGCGCGGCCGGCCGGCTCGTCGTCCGGCGGGGCGGTCGTGTCCGCGCACTTGACGAACTCGCTGCGGCCGGTGCCGCGCACGTCGAAGCCGACCACGTCGAACCGGGCCTGGACCTCCGGGCTGAAGAGGCCGGGGCTCAGCGCGAACTCCGCGTTCGACGAGCCGGGGCCGCCGAGATCGGCCAGCAGCACGCCGAGCCGGTGCGCGGGATCGGACGCCCGGTGCCGGGCCACCGCGAGGCTGATCGACGGGCCCCACGGCCGCGCCCAGTCCAGGGGCACCTGCAGCGTGCTGCACTCGCCGTCGGGCGGGGCGGGGCTGTCCGGGTCGTCGGGACAGGTTGTCCAGACAATCGGTGCCGGCGACCAGCCGGGGCCGGCCACGGCGGGCGTGCCGCCGGCCAGGATGAGCAGGCTTCCCAGTACCGCTGCGAACACGCGCACGCCGCCTCCCCTTCGTCGACTCGCCGACCGTAGGGGTAGCCGGCCGCGGGTCGCAAGGCGCGGCAATCGCCGGGTCACCATTACGGCGTGAAGTTTGTCCGCTTGACGGCGACCGTGAAGATCTGCGCCGGGTGCATCCGTGACGCGATCTTTTCGCGGATGTCCGTGTTACCCGCCAATCGGGTGACGTCCCGTAACGTGGACCACGAATTTCGATACTTGCTTCTGCAGGGGTATCCGCCCGGTTGGCTCCGCTCGTCACCCGGCTGGCGCCGGATCGGTGCAGGTAGGCGCACTGCAGCAAACTCAAACCTCCCAATCGAGGTAACATTTTCCGGCAGAAGAGTGAACAAAAATCGACGACGAACTACTCGCTGTCCGGACTTAGCGATGCGATTTTTGGACATTTTCGCCAATGCTCCGTTCGGCGGTACGAGCAACGCGTTCTCTGGGTAGCGTGATGCCAATCCGGCTGGTCTTGGGGGTACTTGACGGCCGGATGACCGACCTGTTGCACGAAGAACGCCGGTTGTCGCACGCGTTCGGCGGTCGCTGGTGCGCAATCGCACCGCGGGGGTGACCGCCGATATCGGAACTGTTTCCGAGTCTCGCCGCGGCGGTCCGGGTGGAAAGGATCACTGTGTCTTGCGCTCGTTCCAGCGGGTTCGCCCGGCGGGTGGCACGCCGGGCCGATTTGTTGAACGAGTGGCAAAAAGAACCGGTTCCCGGCCTCGGGGGGTCGACGGCCGGAACCGGCCCGCTGCTCCATCGCAATTCGTGAATCGCCTGGTCGCAGGCCCGATCCGGATGTGCTCTCCCCGCGCATCGACGGCCCCTGCGCCGCCCTCACCCGTGCTCGAAAGGTTTCCGCAATGCCGCGATACGACGTCTCGGTTCCCGCCGCCGACGACGACAGATCGGTGCCCGTGCGCACCCTGGCCGAGTTGTTCGAAGCGCAGGTCGCCCGCACTCCGGGGGCGACGGCGCTGACCGGCGCCGGCGTCGCGACGAGCTACGCGGCGGTGAACGCACGGGCGAACCGGCTGGCGCGGCTGCTGGTCTCCCGCGGCGCAGGCCCGGAGGGCGTCGTCGCGCTCGTCCTGCCGCGGTCGGCCGACCTCGTCGTGGCGCAGCTGGCGGCGGCCAAGGCCGGCGTGGCCTTCCTGCCCGTCGACCCCGGCCAGCCCGCCGAGCGGATCGCGTTCATGCTGGCCGACGCGCGGCCGGTGCTGGTCGTGGGCCGCGGGCACGCGGAAGCCACCCTCGACCTCGGCGAACTCGACGATCGGGCCGAGCCGGACACCGACCTCACCGACGCCGACCGGACGCGCCCGCTGCACGTCGACCACCCGGCCTACCTCATCTACACGTCCGGCTCGACCGGCGTGCCCAAGGGCGTGCTCGTCACCCACCGCGGCCTGCCCGGCTTCTTCGCCGCCATGCGCGAGCAGTACGACGTGCGGCCCGGCGACCGGGTCCTCGAGTTCTCCTCGCCGAGCTTCGACGCGTCCATCCTGGAGCTCGGCATGGCGCTGCCGCACGGGGCGGCCCTGGTCGTGCCGCCACCCGGCCCGCTGCTGGGCGACCGGCTCGCCGAGGTCCTGGCCGAGCACCGGGTCACCCACGCGCTCATCCCGCCGGTCGCGCTCGCCACGCTGCCGGCCGGGCACGCCTTGCCGGACTTCCGCACGGTGATCGTCGGCGGGGACGCCTGCCCGCCTGAACTGGTCCGGACCTGGGCCCCCGGGCGCCGGATGATCAACTCCTACGGCCCCACCGAGTTCACCGTCGTGGCCACCTGGAGCGACCCGCTGGTCCCCGGGGGCACGCCGCCGATCGGCCGCCCGCTGCCGGAGGCCACCGCCTACGTCCTCGACGACGCGCTGCGCCCCGCCGAAATCGGCGAGCTCTACGTCACCGGCCCGGGCCTGGCCCGCGGCTACCTCGACCGGCCGGGGCTGACGGCGAGCCGGTTCGTGGCCGACCCCTTCGGCGCGCCGGGCGCTCGGATGTACCGGACCGGTGATGTCGTCCGCCGCACTACCACCGGCGAGCTGGAGTTCGTCGGGCGGGCCGATCACCAGGTCAAGATCCGCGGCTTCCGGATCGAACCCGGCGAGATCGAAGCGCTGCTGCTCGCGCAGGACGGTGTCCGCGAGGCGGTCGTCGTCGCCCGCGAGGACCGCGTCAAGCGCCTGGTCGCCTACTTCGCCGGAGACGCCGACCCGGCGCGGCTGCGCGCCGCCGCGGCCGACCGGCTGCCGCCCTACATGGTCCCGGCCGCGATCGTCCCGCTCGAGCGGATGCCGCTGACCCACCACGGCAAGCTCGACCGCGACGCGCTGCCCGAACCCGACTGGCAGGCGCAGGTGCAGGCCGCGCACCTTCCGCCGCGGACCCCGGCCGAGCGGGCCCTCGCCGAGATCTGGGCCGACGTCCTGGGTGTCCCGGACATCGGCGTCGACGCGGACTTCTTCGAGCTCGGCGGCGACTCGATCCTCGGCGCCCGCGCACTCGCCCGGATCCGCGCCCGGTTCGGCGCCGACCTCTCGCCGCGGGTGGTGTTCGACGCCCGCACCATCGCGAAACTCGCCGAGCTGCTGCCCGACGGTGACACCCCGGCCGCCGGCCGGATCGCGTCCGTGCCGCACGACGCCGTGGTGCCGCTGTCGCCGGTCCAGCGCCGCCTCTGGGTGCTCGACCGGCAGAACCCCGGCAGCACCGAGTACAACGCCGGTGTCGGCCTCACCCTCACCGGCCCGCTGGACCGCGACGCGCTGCGTGCCTGCCTCGACGCGCTGGCCGCGCGGCACGAGTCACTGCGGACGACGTTCCGGACCGTCGACGGCGAAGGCGTCCAGGTCGTCGCCGACGAGGGCACCATCCCCCTGCGGGAGGCCGAGGCCGAAGCCGACCTGGACGGGCAGCTCGCGGCCGAGCTGGACCGCCCGTTCGACCTGGGGACCGGGCCGCTCACGCGTGCCCTGCTGCTCCGCCGTGGCCCCGAAGACCACGTGCTCCTGCTGAGCCAGCACCACATCGTCACCGACGGCTGGTCGGTCGGCCTGCTCGTCGACGAGCTCGCCGCGCTGTACGCGGGGGAGAAGCTCGACCCGCTGGAGATCGGCTACCGCGACTACTCCCGCTGGCACCACGAGCGGCTGGCCGGCCCGCTGCGCGACCGGCAGCTGGCGTACTGGCGGGCGCAGCTCGCCGGGCTCGAGCCCCTGGACCTGCCCACCGACCGGCCGCGCCCGCCCGTGCGCGCCACCGAAGGCGCGATCCGCCGGTACGACCTGCCCGCCGGCCTCACCGAGCTGGCCCACGACACCGGGGCGACGTTGTTCACGACGCTGACCGCGCTCGTCCAGGTGCTGCTGGCCCGCTACACCGGGCAGGACGACGTCGCCGTCGGCACCGCGGTGTCCGGCCGCGACCACGACCAGCTCGAACGGCTCGCCGGCTTCTTCGTCAACACCCTCGTCCTGCGGTCCGCGATCGACCGGGGAGAACCGTTCGACACCTTCCTCGGCCGGGTCAGGGAAACGACGCTGGCGGCCTTCGCCGCCGCGGAAGTGCCCTTCGACCAGGTCGTCGACGACCTGCGGCCGGCCCGTGACCCGAGCCGGACCCCGCTGGTGCAGGTCCTGCTGGTGCTGCAGCAGGACCTGGTCCGGCCCCGGGAGGCGGGCGCCCTCCGCTTGGGCGAGCACGATCTGCCCCGCCCCCGGGCCCGGTTCGACCTGGTGCTGGAGTTCCAGCCGCAGGGCCGCGGCTTCGCGATCGAGTACGACACCGCCCTGTTCGACGCCGCCACGATCGACCGGTTCGCCGGGCACCTGCGGACGCTGGCCGCGGCCGTGGTCGCCGAGCCGCACCGGCCGGTGGCCGGGCTGCCGATCATGGGCGACGCCGAGCTGGCCCACCTCGCCGAGCTCTCCCGCGGTCCGGTGCCCGCCGCGCCGGAAGCCACGCTGCCGCAGCTGTTCGAGGCCCAGGCGGCCCGCACGCCGGACGCGGTCGCCGTCGTCTGCGAGGGCCGCTCGCTCACCTACGCCGAGCTCGACGAGCAGGCCAACCGGCTGGCCCGGATCCTGGCCGGACGGGGTGCCGGGCCCGAGCGGTTCGTCGCCGTTTCGCTGCCGCGCACCGAGCGGATCCTGGTGGCGCTGCTCGGCGTGCTCAAGTCCGGCGCCGCCTACCTCCCGGTCGACCCGGCCTACCCGGCCGACCGCCAGGAACTGATCCTCGAGGACGCCGCCCCGGCCCTGCTGCTCACGCCGGACGGCCGCGGTCCCGGCGCCGTGCCCACCTTGGCGTTCGACGACCCCGGCCTGCTCGACGGCTGCTCCGGCGAGCCGCTCGGCCGCGCCACGAACCCGGACCACCCGGCCTACGTGATCCACACGTCCGGCTCGACCGGCCGCCCCAAGGGGGTCGTGGTCGCCCACCGCAGCGCCGCGAACCTGATGGCGTGGGCGGGCAACGACTTCCGGGACGTCTTCCGGCCGGGGTCCACAGTGGTCGCTTCGACGTCGCTGAACTTCGACGTCTCGGTGTTCGAGATCTTCGCGCCGCTGATGACCGGCGCCACCGTCGAGGTGGTCCGGGACGTGCTGGCCCTCGGCGAGGGCGAGGACACCGGCCGGCCGGTCGGCCTGGTCAGCGGCGTGCCGTCGGCGTTCGCGCAGCTGCTGGCCCAGGGCGCGGTGTCGGTCCGGCCGTCCACTGTGGTCCTGGCCGGCGAAGCGCTGACGCTGCACGCGCTGCACGACATCCGGAAGGCGTTGCCCGGCAGCCGGATCGCCAACATCTACGGGCCCACCGAGTCCACTGTGTACGCCACCGCGTGGTACCACGACACCGACCGCACCCCGCCGATCGGCCGCCCGATCGCCGGCCTCCGCGCCTGCGTCCTCGACGCCGGGATGCGGCCGGTGCCGGTCGGCGTCCCCGGCGAGCTGCACCTCGGCGGCGCCGGGGTGGCCCGCGGCTACCTCGGCCGGCCGGGCCTGACCGCCGGCCGGTTCGTCGCCGACCCCTTCGGCGAGCCGGGCGCCCGGATGTACCGCACCGGCGACGTCGTGCGCTGGACCGCGCGCGGTGAGCTGGAGTACCTGGGCCGCGCCGACCACCAGGTCAAGATCCGCGGGTTCCGGATCGAGCCCGGCGAGGTGGAGACCGCGCTGCGGCAGCACCCGGACGTCACCGAGGCCGTGGTCGTCGCCCGCACCGACGGCGGGCACCAGCGGCTGGTCGCCTACGTCGTGCCCGAGGCACCCGCCGACCTGCGGGAGTTCCTCGGTGCCTCGCTGCCCGCGCACCTCGTGCCGTCGGCGTTCGTGCCGCTCGGCCGCCTGCCGCTGAACCCCAGCGGCAAGCTCGACCGGCGTGCCCTGCCCGCCCCGGACTTCACCGGCGGCACCACCCGCGTCGCCCCGCGGACCGAGACCGAGCGGCTGCTCGCGGCCATCTGGGCCGACGCACTCGGCCTGCCCGAGGTCGGCGTCGAGGACAACTTCTTCGAGCTCGGCGGCGACTCGATCCTGAGCATCCGGCTCGTGTCCGAAGCGGCGAAGGCCGGCCTGCGGATCACCACCAAGGACGTCTTCCGGCACCAGACGATCGCCGCGCTCGCCGCGGCGGCCGGGGTCGCCGCGCCCGCGGCCGAGCGGCCCGCGGCGACCGGCGAGGTTGTCGTCACGCCGATCCAGCACTGGTTCCTCGACACCGGCCCGGCCGACCCGGACCACTTCGTCCAGCAGCTGAGCGTCCGGCTCGCCGAAGACGTCGACGAAGACCGGCTGCGCGCGGCGGTCAACACCGTCGTCGCCCACCACGACGCCCTGCGGCTGCGCTTCCGGAAGACGGCCGGCGGGTGGACGCAGCACCACGCCGAGCCGGCCGAGGCCGACGTCTTCGGCGCGGAGATCGACATCGAACGCGGCCCGCTGGTCAGCGCGGAGCTCACCGGCACGACCCTGCGCCTGGCCGTGCACCACCTGGTGGTGGACGGCGTCTCGTGGCGGATCCTGCTGGAGGACCTCGACCACGCCTACCACGGGCGCGCCCTCGGTGCCCGCACGACGGCCTTCCAGGAGTGGGCGAACCGGCTCGCCGGGCACGACTTCGGCGGCGACCTCCCGTACTGGCAGGCGGTCGACGGCGCCCAGATCCCCCTCGACACCGACGGCGACGGCACGGTGGCGAGCACCCGCACGGTCACCACCCGGCTCGACGCCGAGCTGACCCGGGCGCTGCTGCAGGACGTCCCCGGCGTCTACCGGACGCAGGTCAACGACGTCCTCCTGGCCGCGCTGGGCGGAGCCCTGCGCCGCTGGACCGGCGCCGAGCGCGTGCTGGTCGACCTCGAAGGCCACGGCCGCGAGGACCTGTTCGACGACGTCGACCTGTCCCGCACGGTCGGCTGGTTCACCTCCCTGTTCCCGGTCGCGCTCGACGTCCCCGGGAGCGACGTCGCCACCCTCCTCAAGTCCGTCAAGGAACAGCTGCGCGCGGTCCCCGCCCGCGGCCTGTCCTACGGCGTGCTGCACCACCTCACCGGTTCCGCTCCCGCGGTGAGGCCCCGGCTCAGCTTCAACTACCTCGGCCGGTTCGAGGCCGGGGGCGAGCTGTACCGGGGCCTCGAACGGGACCTGGAACTCCGGCAGCACCCCGCCGACGTCCGTGCGCACGCCGTCGACGTCGTCGCCCGGGTCACCGGGGGCCGCCTGGAGATCACCTGGTTCTACTCGGACCAGCTGCACGAGGAAGCCACCATCCGCACGGCCGCCGACGACCTCGCCCGGGGACTGGCCGGGATCGTCGCGCACTGCGCGAAACCGGGCGCCGGCGGCCGCACGCCGTCGGACTTCCCCCTCGCGCACCTGGACCAGGCCGGGGTGGACCGGCTGGCCGGCGACGGCCGCGACGTCGAGGACATCTACCCGCTCACCCCGGCCCAGGCCGGCATGCTCTTCCACCGGCTCACCGGCGGCGGCCGGCACGCCTACCTCCAGCAGGTGACGTTCGTACAGAGCGACGTCCCGGACCCGGCGGCGCTGGGCCGCGCCTGGCAGCGGGTGGCGGACCGGACGCCAGTCCTGCGCAGCCAGGTGGTCTGGGACGGCGTCGACGAGCCCGTGCAGGTGGTGCACCGGCAGGTCACCCTGCCGATCGAGTACCGCGACTGGACCACCGCGCCCGAGGACCCGGAGACCGTGCTGGCCGCCGACCGCGCCGCCGGCCTCGACCTCGGTTCCGTGCCGCTGATGCGGCTGCTGCTGGCCAGGGTCTCGCCGACCGAGGTCCGCGTGGTCTGGACGTTCCACCACCTGCTGCTCGACGGCTGGAGCCTGTTCCAGGTGCTCTCGGACGTCTCGGCCGCGCACGCCGGGCGCCCGCTGCCGGCGCGGCGCCCGTTCGCCGACCACGTCCGGTGGCTGGCCGGGCAGGACCAGCCGGCCGCGGAACGGTTCTGGCGCGCGCAGCTGGCGGGCCGGCCCGAGCCTGTCCGGCTGCGCACCGACCGCACCCCCGACGGCCACGCCGTCGAGTCGACGGCGTCGCTGCGGGTCGAGCTGCCCGCGGCGCCGCTGCGGACCGCCGCCCAGCGGCAGGGCCTGACCCTCAACACGCTCGTCCAGGGTGCCTGGGCGGTGCTGCTGGCCCGCCACGGCGGCCGGCCGGAGGTCTGCTTCGGCACCACGGTGTCCGGGCGGCCCGCCGAACTGCCCGGCGCCGACGAGATCACCGGCATGTTCATCACCACGCTGCCGGTCGTCGCCGACGTCGGCGAGCAGGCCCGCGTCGCCGACTGGCTGCGCGACCTCCAGGCCGCGCAGGCCGAGGCCCGCCGGTTCGACCACCTGTCACTGGCGCGGCTGCAGAGCTGGGGCGGGGAGTTCGACACGCTGCTGGTCTTCGAGAACTACCCGGTGACCGCGGAGCTGGGCCTGCGCGAACTGCGGGGCGTCGAAACGACCAACTACCCGCTCAGCGTCGTCGCCTACCCCGGCGAGGACCGCCTGGAGCTGCTGTTCGGCTACGACCCCGCGCTCTTCGACGCCGAGACGGTCGCCGGGTTCGCCGGGCACCTGGAAATCCTCCTGGCCGAACTCGCGGCCCGGCCGGACGAGCCGATCTCGCGGCTGCGCATGCTCACCGAGGCCGAGCGGCACGACCTGGCGCGGTGGAACGACACCGCGCAGCACCACCCGGCCGCGACCGTGCCGGAGCTGTTCGCCGAGCAGGTCCGCCGCACGCCCGGCGCGGTCGCCGTCACCGGCGGGGAAACCCTGACCTACGCGGAACTGGACGCCCGGGCGAACCGGCTGGCCCACCGCCTGCTCGGCGCCGGAGCGGGGCGGGACGGCCTGGTGGCGCTGCTGCTCGGCCGGTCGGCCGACGTCGTCGTCGCCGAACTGGCGGTGCTCAAGGCCGGCGGCGCCTACCTGCCGCTGGACGCCCGAGCGCCCCGCGAGCGGCTGACGACGCTGCTCGACGGCGTGCGCGTGCTGATCACCGACGACGCCGGCCGCGCGCTCGCGCAGGACGTCCACAGTGGACACATTCTGCGGGTCGGCGAACTCGGGGACGGCCCGGCCGAAGCCCCCGATGTCGTGGTGCGGCCCACGAACCTGGCGTACGTCATGTACACCTCGGGCTCGACCGGGACGCCGAAGGGCGTGGCCGTCAGCCACCGGGACATCACCGGCCTGGCGCGCGACCGCAGCTTCGCCGGCCCCGCGCACCGGACGGTGCTCATGCACTCCCCGCTGGCGTTCGACGCCTCGACGTACGAGGTCTGGGTACCGCTGCTCAACGGCGGCCGCGTGGTCGTCGCGCCGCCGGGCGACATCGACGCGGACGCCCTGCGCCGGCTGATCGGCGCGCACGGCGTGACCGCGCTCTGGCTGACCGCCGGCCTGTTCCGCCTGCTGGCCCAGGAAGACCCGGCCTGCCTGGCCGGGGCGGCCGAGGTGTGGACGGGCGGGGACGTCGTGCCCGCCGAAGCGATCCGCCAGGTGCGGGCCGCGTGCCGGGGCCTGACCGTCGTCGACGGCTACGGCCCGACCGAGACGACGACCTTCGCCAGCCGGTTCGCGGTGGCACCCGGGGACGTGGTGCCGGACGTGGTGCCGATCGGCGGCCCCCTGGACGACATGGCCGCCCACGTCCTCGACCACGGGCTGCGGCCGGTGCCGCCGGGCGCGGTCGGCGAGCTGTACCTGGCCGGTACCGGGCTCGCCCGCGGCTACCTCGGGCAGCCGGGGCTGACCGCCGAACGGTTCGTGGCGAACCCGTTCGACGCGCCCGGGGAGCGGATGTACCGCACCGGTGACCTCGTCCGCTGGACCCGCGCCGGGGTCCTGGAGTTCGTCGGCCGCGCCGACGACCAGGTCAAGATCCGCGGCTTCCGCGTCGAACTCGGCGAAATCGAAACCGCGCTGACCGCCCACCCGGACGTCACCGAGGCCGTCGTCGTCGCGGCGGAAACCGCCGGCACCAAACGGCTCGTCGCCTACGTCGTCGCGGCCGGGACACCGGACCTGCGCGAGTTCCTGCTGTGGTCGCTGCCGGACTACCTCGTGCCGGCCGTGTTCGTGCCGCTCGACGCCCTGCCGCTCAGCGAAAACGGGAAGGTCGACCGCCGGGCGCTGCCCGCACCGGACTTCGCCGCCTCGCCGGGCTACCGCGAACCCGCCACCGACGCCGAGCGGCTGCTCGCCGGGATCTGGGCCGAGGTGCTGCGGGTGGCCCGGGTCGGCGCCGACGACAACTTCTTCGAGCTCGGCGGCGACTCGATCCTGTCCATCCAGGTGGTGTCGCGCGCCCGCCGCGCCGGGCTCGACCTGATGCCCGGCCAGGTGTTCGACCACCCGACCGTCGCCGCGCTCGCCCTCGCCGCCACCCCGGCCGCGCCCGTCGCGGCGCACGACGGGCCGATGACCGGCGAGGTCCCGCTGACACCGGTGCAGCACTGGTACCTCGACCCGCGGCCGGTGCACCCGGAGCAGTTCGTCCAGTCCGTTTCGGTGGAACTGCCCGAGCCGCCCGACCCGGCCGTGCTGCGCCGCGCGCTGCAGGACCTCCAACGGCACCACGACGCCCTGCGCCTGCGGTTCACCCCCGGCGGCCAGCACTACACCGACGACGTCGCCGATGTCCTCGACGCCACCATCGACCTCGAAAAGGGGCCGCTGCTGCGCGCCGGGCTGGCCGGGACGACGCTGACGCTCACCGCGCACCACCTGGTCGTCGACGGCGTGTCCTGGCGGATCCTCCTGGAGGACCTGGAAACCCTGCTGGCCGGCGGCGAGCTCCCGCCCCGGACGACGTCCTTCGGCGACTGGGCCCGCACCCTGGCCGGCCACGCGGACGGCGGCGGGTTCGACGACGAACTCGCCCACTGGGCGGCGATCGGCGCCGACCCGGTGCTGCCGGTCGACGGAACGGGCGAGAACACCTACGGCTCGGCGGAATCCGTGGTCGTGCGGCTGCCCGCCGAAGCGACCCGTGCGGTGCTGCACGACGTGCCGGCGGCGTACCGGACGCAGGTCAACGACGTCCTGCTGGCCGCGCTCGGCCGGGTCCTGCGGGACTGGACCGGCCGCGACCGCGTGCTGGCCGACGTCGAAGGCCACGGCCGGGAAGACCTGTTCCCCGGCCTCGACCTCTCCCGCACGGTCGGCTGGTTCACGTCGATCTTCCCGGTCGAGCTGACCGCGACCGGCGGCGACTGGGGTGACGCGCTCAAGGCGACGAAGGAACAGCTCCGCGCGGTTCCCCGCCGGGGCATCGGCTACGGCGCCCTGCGCTACCTCACCGGCACTGTCCCGGAGATCGACCCGCGGATCAGCTTCAACTACCTGGGCCGGTTCGACCACGGCGGCGGCCTCGGCGGCGCGGCCCACCCCGGGCAGACCCGGCCGCACCAGCTGGACGTCATCGGCGCGGTCGTCGGCGACGAGCTGGAGCTGACCTGGCACTACGCGCCGGGCGTGCACACCGAAGCCACCGTGCGCCGGCTGGCCGGCGCCCTGCTCGAGGCGCTCACCGGGATCGTCGAGCACTGCGCCCGGCCGGACGCCGGCGGCCGCACGCCGTCGGACTTCCCGCTCGCCCGGCTCGACCAGGCCGGAGTGGACCGGCTGGCCGGCGACGGCCGCGGGGTCGAGGACATCTACCCGCTCACGCCGATGCAGGCGGGCATGGTCTTCCACAGCCTCGTCGACGGCGCCGCCGGGACCTACCTCAACCAGGTGCGGCTGCGGCTGACCGGCATCGACGACCCCGCCCGCCTCGCCCGCGCGTGGCAGCGGGTGGTCGCGGACACGCCGGTGCTGCGCAGCCGCGTCGTCTGGGACGGCCTCGACGAACCGCTGCAGGTCGTCGACCGCACCGCCGGTGTCCCCGTCGTCCACCTCGACTGGACCGCGCTCGGCGGCGACGAGCGCGAACGCGAGCAGGAGCGGTTCCTCGACGCGGACCGCGCCCAGGGGTTCGACCTGGCGGCCGCGCCGCTGATGCGGCTGGCGTTCGCCCGCCTGCCCGGCGGGGACGTGCTGGTCGTGTGGACGTTCCACCACGTGCTGCTCGACGGCTGGAGCGCCGCGCAGGTGTTCGGCGAGGTCTGCGCCCGGTACGCGGGCTCCAGCGCGCCGGGGCACCGCCCGCCGTTCCGCGAGTACCTGCGCTGGCTCGGCGACCAGGACACCACGGCCGCCGAAACCCATTGGCGCGAGCAGCTTTCCGGGCTGCGGACGCCGACGCCGCTGCCCTACGACCGCCGTCCGGTGGAGGCGCACCGCGCCCGGTCCGCCGCTTCGGTGCACGTGTCGGTGCCCGCCGACGGGCTGCGCGAGCTGGCGCGGCGCGCCGGTCTCACGCTCAACACGATCGTGCAGGGCGCCTGGGGGCTCGTGCTTTCCCGGCACAGCGGCGAATCCGACGTCGTCTTCGGCACCACGGTGTCCGGGCGGCCGGCCGACCTGCCCGGCGTCGAGTCGATGGTCGGGCTGTTCATCAACACCCTGCCCGCCCCGGTGTCCGTCCACGATGGACTGACTGTTTCGGACTGGCTGCGGGAGCTGCAGGCCGCGCAGGCCCGGTCCCGCCGGTTCGACTTCGTGTCGCTGGCCCAGCTGCAGGGCTGGGCGGGCGGCAGCACGCTGTTCGACAGCATCCTGGTGTTCGAGAACTACCCGTTCGACGCCGACGCCCTGGCCGGGCACGGGATCGGCCTGCACGAAGAAGGCGACCTGCAGCCGACCAACTACCCGCTCAGCGTGGTCGTCACGCCGGGCGAGCGGCTGTCGGTGGCGTTCGACCACGACCCGGACCTGTTCGACCGGGCCACGATCGACCGGCTCGCCGCCCACCTGGCGCTGGCCTTGGCGCGCATCGCCGCCGATCCCGGCGGCCGGGTCGGCGAACTCGACCTGCTCACCGGCGCCGACCGCGAGCTCGTCCTGCGGACGTTCAACGACACGGCCCACCCGGTGCCCGAAGCCACCGTCGTGAGCCGGTTCGCCGACCAGGTCCGCCGGACCCCGGACGCGACGGCGGTCGGCGACCTGACCTACGCGGAGCTCGACACCCGCGCCGACCGGCTCGCGTCGCGGTTGGTCGAACTGGGGGTCGGGGCGGAGGACCGGGTCGGGCTGCTGCTGGAACGCTCGCCCGAGCTCGTCGTCGCCGAGCTGGCCGTGCTCAAGGCCGGTGCCGCCTACGTCCCGGTCGACCTCCGCGCCCCGGCGAGCCGGATGCGCCTGGTCCTGGCCGAAGCGGACGTGTCCGTGGTCATCGCCCAGGAGTCCTATCAGGACGTCCACAGTGGACCGGTGGTCCGGGTGGACGAGACCGGTTCGGCGGGGGTGCCGGAGGTCCCCGTGCGGCCCGGGAACCTGGCCTACGTGATGTACACGTCCGGGTCGACGGGCAAGCCGAAGGGGGTCGCGGTGACCCACCGCGACATCGTGGGCCTGGCCTCGGACCGCTCGTTCGCCGGTGAAGCGCACCGGACCGTGCTGCTGCACTCGCCGCAGGCGTTCGACGCCTCCACCTACGAGGTGTGGGTGCCGCTGCTGACCGGCGGCCGGGTGGTCGTCGCCCCGCCCGGCGACGTGGACGCCGAGGTGCTGCGGGACGTCGTCACCCGGCACGGGGTCACGGCGCTGTGGCTGACCGCCGGGCTGTTCCGGCTGCTGGCGCAGGAGGATCCCGCGTGCCTGCGTGGCGTGGGCGAGGTGTGGACCGGCGGCGACGTCGTGCCGGCCGCCGCCGTCCGCCAGGTGCGGGCCGCCTGCCCCGGGCTGACCGTCGTCGATGGCTACGGCCCCACCGAGACGACCACGTTCGCCAGCCGGTACTTCCTGGCGCCCGAAGCCGCCGTGCCGGACGCGATGCCGATCGGCCGGCCCCTGGACAACATGGCCGCCTACGTCCTGGACGAGGGGCTGCGGCCGGTCCCGCCGGGCGTGACGGGCGAGCTGTTCATCGCCGGTACCGGCGTGACCCGCGGCTACCTCGGCCGCCCGGGGCTGACCGCGGAACGGTTCGTGGCCAACCCGTTCGGCGCGCCGGGGGAGCGGGTGTACCGCACCGGCGACGTCGTCCGCTGGACCGGCGACGGCGTGCTGGAGTTCGTCGGCCGCGCCGACGACCAGGTGAAGATCCGCGGCTTCCGGATCGAGCTGGGCGAGATCGAGACCGCACTGGCCGCCCACCCGGACGTCACCGAAGCCGTGGTCGTCGCCCGGGACCGGCGGCTGGTTGCCTACGTCGTCACGGCGGGGAAGCCGGACCTGCGCGCGTGGCTGCAGCAGGACCTGCCCGACTACATGGTGCCGTCGTCCTTCGTGACGCTCGACGCGCTTCCGTTGAGCGCCAACGGGAAGGTCGACCGCAAGGCGCTCCCGGAGCCCGCCGCGGAACCGATGGCCGGGTACGTGCCGCCGCGCACGGACACCGAACGCGCGCTCGCCGAGGTCTGGGCCGATGTGCTCGGCGTGCCGGGTGTCGGCGTCGAGGACAACTTCTTCGAGCTGGGCGGCGACTCGATCCTCAGCATCCAGGTCGTCTCCCGGGCCCGGCGCCACGGCCTCGCGCTCACCCCGCGGGACCTGTTCGCCCACCAGACCGTCGCCGCGCTGGCCGTCGCGGCGGGCTCGGCCGCGGTGACCGTGGCCGAGCAGGGCCCGGTCACCGGTCCCGCCGCCCTGACGCCGATCCAGCACTGGTTCTTCGCCGGGGACTTCGGCGACCCGGACGGGTTCACGCAGTCGGTCCGGATCGAGCGCGCGGAGCCGTTCGACGTCGAGTCCCTGCGCGCGGCCCTGGCCACCCTGACCGAGCACCACGACGCCCTGCGGATGCGGTTCACCGGCGGCGGCCAGGAAAACGCCGCCGCCGAACCGGCCGAGCTCTTCGGCGCGGACATCGACATCGCGAGCGGGCCGCTGCTGACCGCCGAACTCCTGGAACCCACGGTGCTGCAGCTGACGGTCCACCACCTCGTCGTCGACGGCGTTTCGTGGCGGATCCTGCTGGAGGACCTGGAAACCGCCTACCGCGGCGGCCCGCTGCCGCCGAAGACGACGGCGTTCCGCGACTGGGCCAACCGCCTCGCCGCGCACGCCGGCGCGGGCGGGTTCGACGGCGAACTGCCGTACTGGCGCGAAGCCCTCGCGGTCGACGCGACCCTGCCGGTCGACGGCGGCGCCACCGGCACCGGCGCCGCCACCGTCACCACGCGGCTCGATCCCGAGCTGACCCGGGCGCTGCTGCAGGACGTGCCCGGCGGCTACCGGACGCAGGCCAACGACGTGCTCCTGGCCGCGCTGGGCCGGGTGCTGGCCCGCTGGACCGGCCGCGACGGCGTCCTGGTCGACCTGGAGGGCCACGGCCGCGAGGACCTGTTCGACGACGTCGACCTGTCCCGCACGGTCGGCTGGTTCACCTCGCTGTACCCGGTCGCGCTGCGCATCGGCGGCGACTGGGGCGCCCTGCTCAAGTCGGTGAAGGAACAGCTGCGCGCGGTGCCCCGCCGCGGCGTCGGCTACGGCGCGCTGCGGTACCTGGCCGGGACCGCACCCGCGCTCGCGCCGCAGATCAGCTTCAACTACCTGGGCCGGCTCGACGGCGCGGCCGGCAGCCTGGACTCGGCGGTCGGCGAGGGCGCGGGCCGGGCGCACCTGCTCGACGTCGTCGGCCGGGTGGACCGGGACTCCCTGGAACTCACCTGGTCCTACTACCGCGACACGCACACCGCCGCCACGGTCGAAAAGCTGGCCGCGGACCTGGTGGCCGCCCTGGGCGAAGCCGTCGCCCACTGCGCGGCGCCGGGCGCGGGCGGCCGCACCCCGAGCGACTTCCCGCTGGCCGGGCTGGACCAGCGGCAGGTCGACCGGATCGCCGGCGACGGCCGCGGGGTCACCGAGGTCCACCCGCTGACCCCGATGCAGGCCGGGATGGTCTTCCACGGCCTGTCCCAGGAAGCCCAGGGCGTCTACTTCGAACAGGTCACCGCCGTCCTGGACGGCGTCGCCGAGCCGCGGCTGCTGGCCGAAGCCTGGCAGCACGTCGTGGACCGGACGCCGGTGCTGCGCGGCAGCGTCGTCTGGGAGGACGTCCCCGAGCCGCTGCTCGTGGTCCACCGCGAGGCACGGGTGCCGGTCACCGAGCTCGACTGGCGGCACCGCGACCGCGAGGAGGCCCTGCGCGAGCTGCTCGCCCGCGATCACGACGTGCCGTTCGACCTGACGGCCGCGCCGCTGCTGCGGGTCACCCTGGCCCGGCTGCCCGGCGACGCCGTCCAGCTGCTCTGGACCTTCCACCACGTCCTGCTGGACGGCTGGAGCGTCTTCCAGGTGCTCGCCGACGTCTGCACCGCCTACGCGGCCCTGCGCGACGGCACCGCACCCGCGCTGCCGCACCGCCGCCCGTTCGCCGACTACGTGACGTGGCTGAGCAACCAGAGTGCCGAAGGCGCCGAGGAGTACTGGCGCCGCGAGCTCGGCGACGTCACCGAGCCGACGCCGCTGCCCTACGACCGGATTCCCGTGGGGGCGCACGAATCGAGCTCGTCGACGTGGGTCAGCCGCGACCTCGGCGAGGCGGCGACCGGCCGGCTGGCGGCGTTCGCCCGGCGCGAGCGGCTCACCCTGAACGCCGTCGTGCAGGGTGCCTGGGCGCTGCTGCTGGCCCGGCACAGCGGCGAGGCCGACGTCTGCTTCGGCGCCACCGTGTCCGGCCGCCCGGCCGGGCTGGCCGGTGTCGACGACATCACCGGCATCTTCATCAACACCCTGCCGGTGCGGGTCACCGCCGACCCGGCGGCCCCGGTCGCCGGCTGGCTGCGGGACCTGCAGGCCGCGCAAGCGGAATCACGCCGGTTCGAGCACGTCCCGCTGACCGCGGTGCAGGCGTGGAGTGGGGTCGGCGGCGGCCGGAACCTGTTCGACAGCCTCGTCGTGTTCGAGAACTACCCGGTCACCGCCGATGACGCTGCCGCCGGCGGCGTGCGGCTGCGCGACCTGCAGGCGATGGAGACGACCAACTACCCGCTCAGCGTCGTGGCCGCCCCCGGCCCGCGGCTGTCGCTCGGCCTGGGCTACGACCCGGCGCTGTTCGACGAGCCGACGATCGAGCGGCTGGCCGGACAGCTCGAACACCTCCTCGACGCGATCGCCGCCGGCCCGGCCCGGCCGCTGCGGGCCTTCGACGTCCTCACCGCCGCCGAACGCGACCAGGTCCTGGACGCGTTCAACGACACCGCCCACGAGGTCCCGCCGGTCACCCTCACCGAGCTGATCGAGGCCCAGGCGGCCCGCACGCCCAACGCCGTCGCCGTGATCTCGCGCGAGGAGCAGCTCACCTTCGCCGAACTCGACGCCCGCGCCGACCGGCTGGCCCGGCTGCTGGCCGCGCGCGGGGCCGGACCCGAGCGGATCGTCGCGCTCGCCCTGCCGCGCTCGGTGGAGATCGTCGTCGCGCAGCTGGCCGTGCTGAAAACCGGCGCCGCCTACTTGCCGGTCGACCCGGACTACCCGGCCGAGCGGATCGCGTTCATGCTCGCCGACGCGCACCCCGTCGTCGTGGTGACCCAGCCGGGGACGCCGCTGCCGGTGGCCGACCCGCTGGTCCTCGACGGCTCCGAGGCGCACGGCCCGGCGGACCCGCTCGGGCGGACGGTGGCCCTGACCGCGCCCGCGTACGTCATCTACACCTCGGGCTCCACCGGCACGCCCAAGGGCGTCGTCGTCACCCACGCCGGCCTGGCGAGCTTCTCGGGCGCCGAGATCGCGCACTTCGACGTCCGGCCGGGCGACCGCGTGCTGCAGTTCTCCTCGCCGAGCTTCGACGCGTCGGTGCTGGAGCTGTGCATGGCGCTCCCGGCGGGGGCCGCGCTGGTCGTGCCGCCGCCCGGGCCGCTGCTCGGCGACCACCTGGCCGCCGTGCTGCGCGACGAACGCGTCACCCACGCGCTGATCCCGCCGGTGGCCATGGCGAGCGTGCCCGACGTCGAGCTGCCCGCGTTCCGCACCCTGGTGGTCGGCGGCGAAGCGTGCCCGGCCGACCTGGTGGCCCGCTGGGCGCCGGGCCGCCGGATGATCAACGCCTACGGGCCCACCGAAACGACGGTGGTGGCGACCTGGAGCGACCCCCTCGAACCCGGGACCACCCCGCCGATCGGCCGCCCGATCCGCAACACCCGCGTCCGCGTCCTCGACACCGCGCTCCGGCCGGTGCCGATCGGGGTCGCGGGGGAGCTGTACGTCTCCGGCGCCGGCCTCGCCCGCGGCTACCTCGACCGGCCGGGGCTGACCGCCACCCGGTTCCTCGCCGACCCGTTCGGGGCGCCGGGGGCGCGGATGTACCGCACCGGCGACCTGGTGCGGTGGCGCGCCGACGGGACAGTGGAGTTCCTCGGCCGCGCCGACGACCAGGTCAAGATCCGCGGGTTCCGGATCGAGCCCGGCGAGATCGTGGCGGTGCTGCGCAAGCACCCGGACGTCCGCGACGCCGCTGTCGTCGCGGCCGACCAGCGGCTGATCGCCTACGTGGTGGCCGATCCGGGCACCGCGTCCGGCCTGCGGGAGCACGTCGCCGCGACCCTGCCGGCCCACTTCGTGCCCGCCGCGTTCGTCCGCCTCGACGCGCTTCCGTTGACCGCCAACGGGAAACTCGACCGGCGGGCGCTGCCGGCCCCGGAAGCGCCGGAGGAGAGCGCGGGGTACGCCGCGCCGGAAACCGAGACCGAAGAGGTCCTCGCCGCGATCTGGGCCGAGGCGCTCGGCCTCGACCGCGTCGGCGTCGAAGACAACTTCTACGCCCTCGGCGGCGATTCGCTGCGCAGCCTGCGGATCACCTCGATGACGAAGTCCGCCTTCGACGTCGAGCTGACCCCGAAGGACGTGCTCACCGCCGGCACCGTGCTGGCGCTGGCCGAGCTCGTCGAAGAGCGGGTGCTGGCCGACCTCGAGCGGCTCGCCGCCGGCCACGAGAACTGACCGAAAAACCCTTACAGGAAAGGTGAAACCGATGCAGGACGACGCCGAGTTCCAGGTACTGGTCAACGACGAGGGCCAGTACTCGCTGTGGCCGGTGGCGAACGAGGTACCCGCGGGCTGGCGCGCCGACGGCTTCCGCGGCGGCCGCCAGGAGTGCATGGACCACGTCGACGAGGTGTGGACCGACATGCGGCCGCTGAGCCTGCAGCGGCAGATGGCCGCCGACGCCTGAGCCCACCACGCCCGTCGTGAGTGGTAAGGCGGGTTCTAACCCGCCTTACCACTCACGACCCGGGTTCCCCTTGTCCTGACGCGGAAGGTCCCCACCCCATGCCCACTCCCACAACGCTCACCCAGTCCACCCTGCGGGTCCCCGGACCCGCGGCCGGCGGGCGGCTGCAGCGGCTGCTCGCCGGCCTGGCCCACAAGCACGGCGTACCGGCCGCCCAGCTGGTCGTCACCGACGGCGGCCGGACGGACTCCGTCACCGCCGGTGCGGTCACCGCCGAGGCGAAGTTCCCGGTGGGGTCCATCACCAAGGCGTTCACCGCGGCGCTGGCGATGCTGCTCGTGGCCGACGGCGACCTCGACCCGGACGACCCGCTCGGCGAGCACCTGGACGGGCTCGGCCCGCAGGTCGGCAGACCGGCCGTCGGGCAGGTGCTCAGCCACACCGGCGGGCTGCCGGCCGCGCTCGGCGCCGCCGCCGACGGCGGTTCGGCCCGCCGCTACCTGCGGGCGTGCCGCGACGCCGGGCTCGTCCAGCCGCCCGGGGTGGGCTTCTCCTACTCCAACGTCGGCTACGTGCTGACCGGGTACGTGGTCGAGGCCATCACCGGGATGAGCTGGTGGGAGGCGGTGGAGACGCTGCTGCTCGACGAGCTCGGGATCGACGCCGCGTTCGTCGTCGAGCCGGGTGCGCGGCGCCGGGCCGGCGCGCACGTCAGCGGGCACGCCGTGCACGCGGCGACCGGCCGGGCCCGGCCGGTCGCGCAAACCCTGACCGCCGCCGAGGCCGCGGCCGGGGCGCTCGCGCTGAGCGCCGAGGACCTGGCGGCGTTCGGCGGCATGTTCGGCGGCGGCGACGGCCCGCTGCCGGCCGACCTGGCCGAGCTGATGCGCCGGCCGGTGCCGGGGGCGGAACCGTTCGGCCTGGCCGACAGCTGGGGGCTCGGGCTGGCCGGCTACCGCGGCGCGGACGCGGACTGGACCGGCCACGACGGCACCGCCGACGGCACGTCCTGCCACCTGCGGGTCGACGCCGCGCACGGCCGGGTCGTCGCGCTGACCACCAACGGGAACACGGGCGCGGCACTGTGGACGGACCTGGTCGCGGCGCTGCGGGCCGAGGGCCTGCCGGTGGGCGACTACGAGCTGCCCCGCGACCTCGACCGGGCCGCCCGCCCGGCCGCCGACCTGACGGGGCACTACACCAACGGCGACCTCGAGTACCAGGTGGACGTCCGCGCGGACGGCGACGCGGTGCTGGTCGTCGACGGCGAGGTCTACCCGGAGCTGGCCCTGCTGCGCGACGGGTCGTTCTCGGTCCGCGAACCGGGCACGGGCCGCCGCATCATCGGCGGCCGCTTCCTGACCGACCCGGCCACCGGAACCGTCAGCGCGATGCAGGCCGGCGGCCGCGTCGCCCGGCGCCGCCGCCGCGCCTCCTGAGCACCGCCCCGGACGAGGGCACCGGCAGCGCGCCGGAAGGTCGCGAATGACTCATTCGGGACCTCCGACGTCCCGAATGAGTCATTCGCGACCTTGGCCGGAGCCCGGAGCCACCCCGAACCACCCCGACTCGTGTTGTGAGGAAACGAAAGCGATGACCACCTCGAGGAAGAGCCGCATCGATGCGCTGCCCGCGGAGCTGCGGGAGGCGCTCAAGCGCCGGCTGGCCGGCCGGGCGGAGCGGTCCGACGTCATCGGCCGGGCGCCGCGGGAGAACGCCCTGCCGCTGTCGTTCGCGCAGCAGCGGCTGTGGTTCCTCGACGAGTTCCGCCCGGGGGACGCCGAATACAACAGCGCCGTCGCGCTGCGGCTGACCGGGCCGCTCGACACGGGTGCGCTCACCGGTGCGCTCGCGCAGCTGGTGGCCCGGCACGAGGCCCTGCGCACCACCGTCGACGACACCGGCGGCACCCCGGTGCAGGTCATCCACGCCGAGCCGGAGATCCCGGTGCGGATGGTCGACCTCACCACCGATCCCGCGCTGCGGCCCGCCGACCTGGACGAGGTACTGGAGACCGAATACAGCCGGTCGTTCGACCTCCGCCGCGGGCCGCTGGTGCGGCTGCTGCTGGTGCGCGCCGGGCCGCAGCACCACGTCCTGCTCGTCACCGCCCACCACGTCGTCACCGACGGCGAATCGATGGGCATCCTCGTCGGCGAGCTCGCAACGCTCTACGCGGCCGCCGTCCGCGGCGAGCCCGCGGACCTGCCCGAGCCGGCGGTCCAGTACGCCGATTTCGCCGTGTGGCAGCGGAACCGGCTGGCCGGGCCCGCGCTCGACCGGCACCTCGCCTACTGGACGACGCAGCTCGCCGGCGTCGAACCGCTCGACCTGCCGTCCGACCGGCCGCGGCCCGCGGTGCGCACGACCGCGGGGGCCATCCACCACTTCCGCGTCCCGGCCGGGGTGGCCACCGGGCTGGCCGAGCTGGCCCGGGCCCACGACACCACGCTCTACACCGTGCTGGTCGCGGCCTGCCAGGTGCTCTTCGCCCGCTACACCGGGCGGACCGACATCGCCGTGGGCACCGTGGTGTCCGGCCGGAACCGGCCCGAGCTGCAGCACACGGTGGGGTTCTTCGTCGACACCGTCGTCATCCGGTCCACTGTGGACACGAAGGCGCCGTTCGGCGAGTTGCTCGACGCCGTCCGCACGACGGTCCTGGAGTCGTTCGAGCACGCCGAAGCACCGTTCGAAAAGCTCGTCGAAGCGCTGCGCCTGGACCGCGATCCCAGCCGCACCCCGCTGTTCGACGCGATGGTGCTGCTGCACGGGAGCCAGTCCGGCCCGGTGGACTTCGCCGGGGTGACCGCCGAGCCGGTCGAGGTGGCCCGCCGGGCCGCCAACTTCGACCTCACCGTCGAGTTCCAGCCGTCCGCCGACGCGCTCGAAGGGTCGCTGGAGTACAACACCGACCTGTTCGACGAGCGGACCGCCGTCGCGCTGGGCGAGCACCTCACCGTGCTGCTGACCGCGATCGCCGCCGACGCGCGGCGCCCGGTCGGCGAGCTGCCGCTGCTCACCGCCGCCGAGGAAGACCGGCTGCGCACCGAGTGGAACGACACCGCGCTGGACGTGCCCGAGGCGACCGTCACCGAGCTGTTCGAGTCGCAGGCCCAGCGCAGCCCGGACGAGACCGCGCTCGTCGCCGGGGACGTCGCCCTCAGCTTCGCCGAACTCAACGCGATGGCCAACCGCCTGGCCCGCCACCTCGTCACGCTGGGCGCCGGCCCCGAGCGGGTCGTGGCCCTCGCCCTCCCGCGCACCGCCGACGCGATCGTCGCCTTCCTCGCCGTGCTCAAGGCCGGTGCGGTGTACCTGCCGATCGACCCGGCGCTGCCCGCCGACCGCAAGGAGCTGCTGCTGCGCGACTCCGGTGCCGAGCTGCTCCTCGGACCGGCGGAAATCGCCGCCGCGGACCTGGACCACCCCGCCACCGACCTCACCGACGCCGACCGCGTCGCGCCGCTGCGGCCGGACAACACCGCCTACGTCATCTACACGTCCGGGTCGACCGGCCGGCCGAAGGGTGTGGCCGTCCCGCACCGCAACCTGACGAACCTGCTCTTCAACCACCGCAACGACTTCGCCGTTCCCGGGCGGCGGCTGCGGGTCGCGCTGACCGCCACGCTGTCGTTCGACACGTCCCTGGAGGGCCCGCTGCTCATGGCCGACGGCCACGAGCTGCACCTGATCGGCGACGACGCCCGCCTCGACGCGGACGCGCTGGTGGGCTACATCGCCGAGCGCCGGATCGACTTCCTCGACCTCACCCCGACCTACCTGCGCCGGCTGATCCCCGCCGGGCTGCTGACCGACCCGCGTCACCGGCCGAAGATCCTCATGCTCGGCGGCGAAGCCCTCGACGACACGCTCTGGCGCGAGCTCGCCACCGCCGAAGTCACCGTGGCGCACAACTTCTACGGCCCGACCGAGTACACAGTGGACGCCGTCTCGTGCCGGGTCGGCGGAACACCGCGTCCCGTCCTGGGCCGGCCACTGGCCAACACCCGCGCCTACGTCCTCGACCAGGACCTGCGGCCGGTGCCCGCCGGGGTGCCCGGCGAACTCTGCCTCGCCGGGGCGCAGCTGGCCCGCGGCTACCTCGGCCGCCCGGGCCGGACGGCCGGCAGCTTCGTCGCGAACCCCTTCGGGGCGCCCGGCGAGCGCATGTACCGCACCGGCGACCGCGTCCGCTGGACCGCCGACGGGCAGCTCGAGTACCTGGGCCGCCTCGACGACCAGGTGAAGATCCGCGGGTTCCGCGTCGAACCGGGCGAGGTCGAGGCCGCGCTGGTGCGCCTGCCCGGCGTCGCGGCCGCCGTCGTCGTGGCCCACCGGCCGGACGGCGGGCACGCCCGGCTGGTCGCCTACGTCGCCGGCACCCGCGAGGTCACGCCGGACGGCCTGCGCACCGCCCTGCGGGCCACGCTGCCCGACTACCTGGTGCCGTCGGCGTTCGTCCCGATCGACGCGATTCCGCTGACCCCGCAGGGCAAAGTCGACCGCCGGGCGCTCCCGGCCCCCGACGCACCGGCGGACGGCGGCGGGACCTACGTGCCGGCCCGGACCGCCGTCGAGCACCAGCTGGTGGCGATCTGGTCCGAGGTGCTCGGCAACGACCGCATCGGCGTCGAGGACAACTTCTTCGGCCTCGGCGGCGACTCGATCCTCAGCATCCAGGTGGTCGCGCAGGCCCGGCAGGCCGGCCTGCGGCTCACCTCGCGCGACATCTTCCTGCACCAGACCATCGCCGGGCTCGCGACCGCGGTGCAGGCCACCACGGCGGCCACCCCGGCGGCCGCCCCGGTCGCCGGCCCGGCCCCGCTGACCCCGATCCAGCACTGGTTCTTCGCCACCCACGGCCCGCTGGCCCACTTCACCATGTCGCAGCTGCTGGAGCTGCCCGCCGACGTCGACCAGCAGGCGCTGCGGACCGCCCTCGACGCGGTCGTCGCCCACCACGAGGCCCTGCGGACCCGGTTCTTCACCGTCGACGGCCAGTGGCGGCAGGAGGTCGTGCCGTCGCCGCCCACCGGGATCCTGCGGATCCGGGACCTGGCCTCGCTCGGCGACGCCGGGCAGCGCGCCGGCATCGAGGCCGCGGCCGCGCAGGTGAGGGCCGGCCTCGACCTCGCCACCGGCGTCCTCGCCGGCGCGGCGCTGCTCGCCCGCGGCACCCGGCCGCCGCTGCTGTTCCTGGCCGTGCACCACCTGGTGGCCGACGGCGTGACGCTGCGGCTGCTGCTCGGCGACCTCGAAACCGCCTACGGCCAGGTCGCCGCCGGGGCACCGGTCCGGCTCGCGGCCACGGCCACGCCGTTCACCCAGTGGGCGCACCTGCTGGAGCAGCACGTGCGGGCCGGCGGGTTCGACGACGACCTCGGGCACTGGACGCGGGTGGCGAGCCGGGTCCCGGCGGCGCTGCCCGCCGACCACGCGGGCGCGGGCACCACCGGCTCGACCCGCACGCTGACCGTCACCCTCGGCGCGGAAGACACCGACGCGCTGCTGCACCAGGTGCCCGCGACCTACCGGACCCAGGTCAACGACGTCCTGCTGAGCGCACTCGGCCGGGCACTGGCCGGGCGGACGGGCGACGACGGCGTCCTGATCGCCCTGGAGGGCCACGGCCGCGAGGACGTCCTCGACGGCGTCGACCTGTCCCGCACGGCCGGCTGGTTCACCACGCAGTTCCCGGTGGCGCTCGACCTGCCGCCGTCGGGGGACTGGGGCGCCACGCTCAAGGCGGTCAAGGAGCAGCTGCGGGCCGTCCCGCGCCGCGGCCTGAGCTACGAGGCGCTGCGCTACCTCGGTGGCGCCGGTGCGCCGGGGCACGCCCTGCAGGCGTTCCCGCTGCCGCAGATCTGCTTCAACTACCACGGCCGCTGGGACGCCAAGGCCGGTGACCACGGGCTCTTCCGCGGCCGGCACGACAGCCCGGGCCCGGACATCGCCCCCGACGAGGCGAGCACCTACCAGCTCGACGTGACCGGTGTCGTCGAGTCCGGCGAGCTGTCGTTGACCTGGTCCTACTCCGACCAGGTCAACGACGAAGCCACCGTCCGCGACCTGGCCGAGGCGATGCTCGCCGGGCTGCGCGAGATCGTCGCCCACTGCGCCCGGCCCGGCAGCGGCGGCCGCACGCCGTCGGACTTCCCCCTCGCCCGCCTTGATCAATCCACAGTGGACCGCCTGGTCGGCGACGGCCGCGAGGTCGACGACGTCTACCCGCTCACCCCGCTGCAGGCGGGCATGCTGTTCCACAGCCTGCTCGACCCCGCCGCCGACGCCTACGTCGACCAGGCCCGGATGCTCCTGGACGGCGTCCGCGAACCCGACGCGTTCGCCCAGGCCTGGCAGCAGGTCGCCGACCGCACCCCGGTGCTGCGCACGGAACTGGTCTGGGACGGCGTCGAGGAGCCCCTGCAGGTCGTGCGGCGCCGGGCGGTCGTCCCGATCACCCGCCACGACTGGCGCGGCCTGTCCGAGGCCGAGCAGGCCGAGCAGCTGGACCGGCTTTCGGCCGAAGACGCCGCCACCGGGCTCGATCTCACCAGCGCGCCGCTGATGCGCCTGGCCGTCGTCGCCCTGACCCACGACCGCGTCCTGCTGATGTGGACCTCGCACCACATCGTGCTCGACGGCTGGAGCCTCGCCCAGATCTTCACCGAGGTGTGCGAGCAGTACGCCGCCCTTACCGAGCACCGGATCCCGCGCGTGCCCGCGCACCGGCCGTTCCGCGACTACCTCGGCTGGCTCGCCGCCCAGGACGGCACGGCGGCCGAGAACCACTGGCGCACGGTGCTGTCCGGGTTCGCCGCCCCGACCCCGCTGCCCTGGGACCGGCCCCCGGCCCAGGCCCACCGCACCCGTTCGTCGCGCACGAACCGGGTGTCCTTGTCCACAGAGGACACTGCCCGGCTGCGGGACGTGGCCCGGCGTCACGGCCTGACCGTCAACACGCTCGTGCAGGGCGTGTGGGCGTTGCTGCTGGCCCACTCCAGCGGCGAATCCGACGTCGTGTTCGGCACCACCGTCTCCGGCCGTCCCGACGACCTGCCGGGCGTCGAGAACATGATCGGGATGTTCATCAACACCGTCCCGACGCGGACGCGGATCGACAGCGGCGAGCAGGTACTGGCCTGGCTGCAGCGGCTGCAGGACGAGCAGAACCAGGCCCGCCGCTACGACTTCCTCGCCCTCGGGAAGCTGCGCGCCCTCAGCGACGTCCCCTCGGGCGAGAACCTGTTCGACAGCATGGTCGCGTTCGAGAACTACCCCTTCGACGAGAACGCCGCCGCGCAGGCGGGCGTCACGCTGCGGGAGGTGACCGCGCTCGACGCCACGACGTTCCCGGTCACCCTGCGCGCCTACGCCGACCGGCAACTCGGCTTCGAGCTCGCCACCGACCCGGCGCTGTTCGACGACGAAACCGCCGCCGCACTGGCGGCCCGGCTGGAGACCCTGCTGCTCGGCATGGCCGAGAACCCGGACCGGCCGATCGCGCGGCTGCCGTGGCTGTCGGACGGCGACCGCGCCCGCCTGGTCGAAGACCAGCCGCCGTCGCTGCCCGCGCCGACCATCACGGAACTCTTCGCCGCCCAGGTCGCGGCCCGGCCGGACGCCGTCGCGCTCACCGGCGACGGCACCCGGTTCACCTACGCCGAGCTCAACGCGCGGGCCAACCGGCTGGCGCACCGGCTGATCGCGCTCGGCGCCGGCCCGGAACGGTTCGTCGCGCTGCGCCTGCCGCGGTCGGCGGCGCAGGTCGTGGCGATCCTCGCCGTGCTCAAGGCCGGGGCCGCGTACCTGCCGATCGACCCGGCCACCCCGGCCGAACGCGTCGAGCGGATGCTCGCCGACACCGAGCCCGTCGCCGTCCTCACGCCCGAAGACGTCGACGTCGAGGCGGGCCCGGACACCGACCCGCCGCCGCGCGGCACGCCGGACCACCCCGCCTACGTCATCTACACCTCCGGCTCGACCGGGCTGCCCAAGGGCGTGGTGATCCCGCACCGGAACGTCACGCGCCTGTTCGCCGCGACCGAAGCCCGGTTCGGGTTCGGCGCCGACGACGTCTGGACGCTGTTCCACTCCTACGCGTTCGACTTCTCGGTGTGGGAGATCTGGGGTCCGCTGCTGCACGGCGGCCGGCTCGTCGTCGTGCCGCACGTCGTGTCCCGGTCGCCGCGGGAGTTCCTGCGCCTGCTGGCCGCCGAGGGCGTCACCGTGCTCAACCAGACGCCGTCGGCGTTCTACCAGCTCGTCCGCGCCGACGAAGACGACCCCGGCACCCGGCTTTCGCTGCGGTACGTGATCTTCGGCGGCGAGGCACTGGACACCCGCCGGCTGGCGGGCTGGTTCGCCCGCCACGGCGACCGCGCGCCGCGGCTGGTGAACATGTACGGCATCACCGAGACCACCGTGCACGTCACCCACCACGACCTCGTGTCCGATGTGGACACCCCGGGGATCATCGGCACCGCGCTGCCCGACCTGCGCGGGTACGTGCTCGACGCGGACCTGAACCCGGTTCCGGCCGGGGTGCCCGGCGAGCTGTACGTGGCCGGCGACGGCCTGGCCCGCGGCTACCTCGGCCGCCCGGGCCTGACCGCCGCCCGGTTCGTCGCCGACCCGTCCGGCGCGCCCGGCTCCCGGATGTACCGGTCCGGCGACCGGGTGTCCCGCACCCGTGACGGCGCCCTGCGCTACCACGGCCGCGCCGACCAGCAGGTGAAGATCCGCGGCTTCCGCATCGAACCGGGCGAGATCGAGGCCACCCTGCTGGCCCTGCCGGACGTCGGCTCGGCGGCGGTGCTGGCCCGCGAGGACGAACCCGGCCGCAAGCGGCTGGTCGCCTACGTCGTCCCGGCGGCCCCGGACGCCCCGCCGAGCGCGGCCCGGCTGCGCGAGCACCTGAGCCGCTCCCTGCCGGACTACATGGTGCCGTCCGCGTTCGTCACCCTCGACGGACTCCCGTTGACCCGCAACGGGAAGCTCGACCAGCGGGCGCTCCCGGCACCCGCCGCGGCCGCGGCGGAAAGCGGCGAGTTCGTCGAACCGCGGACGGACTCCGAACGCACGGTCGCGGCCGTCCTGGCCGCCACGCTGGGCCTGGACCGCGTCGGGGCGAGCAGCAACTTCTTCGAGCTGGGCGGGGATTCCATCCTCAGCATCCGGTTCAGCTCCGCCCTGCGCGAAGCGTTCGGCGTCGACGTGTCGCCGCGGACCGTGTTCGACCACCCGACGGTGGAAGCGCTGGCGGCGGCCCTCCCCGCCGCGTCCGCCGCCCCGGTCACGGCGGCGATCACGCCGGTCGCCCGCGACGGCGAGCTGCCGCTGTCGTTCGCCCAGCAGCGCCTGTGGTTCCTCGACGACTTCGCCCCCGGCAGCACCGACCACGTCACGGTGTTCGGCGTGCGGCTGCGCGGCGACCTGCGGCCGGACGCGCTCGCCCGCGCGCTCACCGCGCTGATCGCCCGGCACGAGTCGCTGCGCACCACGTTCCCCGCCACCGACGGACGGCCCCGCCAGGAAGTGGGGGAGCCGTGGCAGCTCGCGCTGCCGGTCACCGACGTGAGCGGCCCGGAGCACCTGCGGCGGCTGCTGGCCGAGGACCTCGCCCGGCCGTTCGACCTCGCCCGCGGCCCGCTGCTGCGGGCCCGGCTGGTCCGGCTGGCCGCCGGCGACCACGCCCTCGTCCTGGCGCTGCACCACATCATCACCGACGGCTGGTCGATGGGTGTCCTCGTCGGCGAGCTGGCCACCCTCTACGGCGACGAGCGGGCCGAACTCCCGCCGTTGCCGGTCCAGTACGCGGACTTCGCCGCGTGGCAGCGCGAACGCCTCACCGGCGACTTCCTCGCCGAGCAGCTGGGCTTCTGGCGCGACGAGCTCGACGGCCTCCGTCCCCTGGATCTGCCGACCGACCGCCCGCGCCCGGCGACCCGGACCTCGAACGGCGCCGAGCACGAGTTCACCCTGGACGCCGGAGCCCTCGCCGGGCTGCGCCGGCTGAGCCACGACCGCGACACGACCCTGTTCACGGCGCTGGCCGCCGCCTGCCAGCTGGTGCTGCGGCGCTGGTCCGGCCAGGACGACGTCGCCGTCGGCACGGTCACCTCCGGCCGCGACCACCCGGAGGTCCAGGACCTGGTCGGCCTCTTCGTCAACACCGTCGTGCTCCGGTCCAATGTGGATGGACGACGCAGCTTCGGCGAACTGCTCGGCACCGTCCGCCGGACCGTCCTGGACGCCTTCGCGCACCAGGACGTCCCGTTCGAGCGGATCGTCGACGAGCTCGCCCCGTACCGCGACCCCAGCCGCACCCCGCTGTTCGAGGTCCTGGTCACCCTGCAGAACGCGGGCAACCGCCTGCCCGCCCTCGCCGGGCTCACGGCGAGCGAGCTGGCCCTGCCCATGACCACCGCCGGGTTCGACCTGAGCGTCGAATTCGAGGAACGGCCCGACGGCCTGCGTGGCCTGCTGAACTACAACACCGACCTGTTCGACGCGGCGACGATGGCGCGCTTCGCCGAGCACCTCACGGTCCTGCTCACCGCGGTCGTCGCCGACCCGGACCGGCCCGTCGACACCCTGCCGCTGCTGCCCGCGGCCGAAGCGGCCCTGGTCGTCGAGACGTGGAACGCGACCGGACGGCCGGTGCCGGACACGACCGTCGCCGGGCTGTTCGAGGCGCTGGCCGCCCGTACCCCGCACGCGACCGCGCTGGTCTGCGGCGACACGACGCTGACCTTCGCGGAGGTGAACGCCCGGGCCAACCGGATCGCGCGGGTGCTCGTCGCCCGGGGGGCCGGGCCCGAGCGGCTCGTCGCCGTCGCCCTGCCCCGGTCCGCGGACTTCGTGGTCACCGTCCTCGCCGTCCTCAAGGCCGGTGCCGTCCACCTGCCCCTGGACCCGGAGCTGCCCGCCCGGCGCCGGGAGGCGCTGCTGGCCGACGCCCGGCCGGTGCTGGTGATCACCGAACCGGTGGCCGCGGAGGAACCGGCCGCGGACCTCACCGACGCCGACCGGCTCGCGCCGCTCACCCCGGACCACGCCGCCTACGCGATCTACACCTCCGGCTCCACCGGCACGCCGAAGGGCGTCCTCGTCACCCACCGCGCCCTGGCCAACTTCGCCGTCGACCACGCGGCGGAGTTCACCGCCGCCGCCGGGAAGGACCGGCTGCGGGTGGCGCTGACCGCCGCGTTCTCCTTCGACGCGTCCTGGGAAGCCGTGCTGCTGATGCTCACGGCCGGGCACGAGCTGCACGTGATCGACGGCGACACCCGGCTCGACCCGGCCCTGCTCGCCCGGTACGTCGCCGGGCACCGGATCGACCTGGTCAACTCGACGCCGTCGTTCGTCCGCCACCTCCTGGACACCGGGTTCGACGGGCACCGGCCGCCGGTGCTGCTGATCGGCGGGGAAGCCGTCGGCGAGGCGCTGTGGCGCGAGCTGGGCGACCTCGACGGCGTCACGGCGTTCAACCTCTACGGCCCGACCGAGTGCACGGTGGACGCCACCCTGAGCCGGATCGGCGAGACCGCGCGCGAAGTGATCGGCCGCCCGCTCGGGAACGTGCAGGCCTACGTCCTCGACGACCGCGGCCGTCCGGCGCCGATCGGCGTGCCCGGCGAGCTGCACCTGGCCGGGGTCCAGCTGGCCCGCGGCTACCTCGGCCGGCCGGGGCTGACCGCGGACCGCTTCCGCGCCAACCCGTTCGGGCCGCCGGGCAGCCGGAGGTACGCCACCGGTGACCGCGCCCGCTGGACCGCCGAGGGACACCTGGAGTACCTCGGCCGGGTCGACGACCAGGTGAAGATCCGCGGTTTCCGGATCGAGCCGGGCGAGGTGGAGGCGGCCCTGCGCGCCCTGCCCGAGGTCGCGGACACGGTGGTCGCCGCCCGTGACGGCCGGTTGGTCGCCTACGTCGTCCCGGGCTCCGCGGCGGATCCGGTACGGCTGCGGGCGGCGCTGAAGGAGACCCTGCCCGACCACCTGGTGCCGTCGGTGTTCGTCCCCCTGGACCGGCTGCCGCTGGCCACCAGCGGCAAGGTCGACCGCCGGGCGCTGCCCGCGCCCGCCGTCCACCCGGCGCCTGCCGAGGGCCGGACCGCCCCGCGCACGGACACCGAACGGCTGCTCGCCCGGATCTGGGCCGACGTCCTCGGGATCGCGGAGCCGGGGGTGGACGGCAACTTCTTCGCGCTGGGCGGGGATTCCATCCTCAGCATCCAGGTCGTGTCCCGGGCCCGGCGGCACGGCCTGCGGCTGACCTCCCGGGACGTCTTCCGGCACCAGACCATCGCCGAGCTCGCGCTCGTCGCCGCCGAACCGGCCGCCGAGCCCGAAGCCGCCTTCACCGGCTCGGCGCCCCTCACGCCGATCCAGCGGTGGTTCTTCGAAACCGGCCACCACGACCACTTCACCATGTCGACGCTCGCCGAACTCGACCCGGACGTGGACCTCCCGGCCCTCGAAACCGCGCTGGGCGCGGTGCTGGCCCGCCACGACGCCCTGCGCACCCGGTTCACCGGCGACGGCCGGCGGCAGGAGTTCGACCCCGGCGCCGGAATCCCGGCCCTGCGTCGAGTGTCCTATGTGGACACGCGCACGGTCGCGGCCGAAGCCCGCGCCACGCTGAAGGCCGGGGACGGCCCGCTCGTCGCGCCCGTGCTGATCACGTCCCCCGGAGAGCCGCCGCGGTTGCTGCTGGTGGTGCACCACCTGGTGGTCGACGGCGTGTCGTGGCGGATCCTGCTGGAAGACCTGGAAACCGCCTACCGCCAGGTGGTTTCCGGGCAGCCGATCGACCTCGGCCCGGCGCCGGTCAGCTACCTCCGCTGGGCGGACCGCCTCGCGGGGCACGCGTTCGACGCCGAACTGCCCTACTGGACGGAAGTGCTCGACGGCGTCGACCCGGCGCTGCCGGTGGACGCGGAGGGGGAGAACACCGCCGGGAGCGCCCGCACGATCACCGTCCGCCTGGACCCCGGCACCACCGACGCCCTGCTGCGCCAGGTCCCCGAGGTCTACCGCACGCAGATCAACGACGTGCTGCTCAGCGCGCTCGGCCGCGTGCTGGCCCGCTGGACCGGCCGCGAGCGCGTCCTGGTCTCCCTGGAGGGCCACGGCCGCGAAGAGATCTTCGCCGACCTCGACCTCTCCCGCACGGTCGGCTGGTTCACCGCCGAATTCCCGGTCGCGCTCACCGTCGGCGCGGCCGGGGACTGGGGCACGACGCTGAAATCCGTCAAGGAGCAGCTGCGGGCCATCCCCGGCAAGGGCCTCGGCTACGGCGCCCTGCGGTGGCTGGCACCGGACTCGCCGCTGCGCGATGGGCCCGTGCCGCAGATATCCCTGAACTACCACGGCCAGTGGACCACCGGCGGTGACACCGACGGGCTGTACCGCGGCTGGGGCGGCGACCTCGGCGACGACGTCGACCCGCGGCGGCCGCGCACGGCGCTGCTCGACGTGGTGGGCATCGTCGACGGCGGGCAGCTCGAACTCGCCTGGACCTACGCCCCCGGCATCCACCGCGAAGACACCGTCCGCGGGCTCGCCGAGCAGGTCCTCGCGGCGCTGCGCGAAATCGTCGAGCACTGCGCCACGCCGGGCGCCGGCGGCCGCACGCCGTCGGACTTCCCGCTGGCCCGGCTCGATCAGTCCACAGTAGACCGGCTGATCGGCGACGGCCGCGCGGTCGAGGACGTCTACCCGCTCACGCCGCTGCAGGCCGGGATGGTGTTCCACACCTTGCTCGACGACGGCTCCCCGGCCTATTTCGAGCAGGTCCGCATCCGGCTCGCCGGGGTCGCCGACCCCGCCGCGCTCGCCGCGGCCTGGCAGCGGGTCGTCGACCGGACCCCGGTGCTGCGCACCCGTCTCGTCTGGACGGGTGTCGAAGAACCGGTCCAGGTGGTGGACCGCGCCGCGACCCTGCCGGTCGGTCACCACGACTGGCGCGACCTGAGCCCGGCGGACCGCGAAACCGCGCTGCAGGAAGTCCTGGCGGCCGACCGGGCCGTCCCGTTCGACCTGACCCGGGCGCCGCTGACCCGGCTGACCATCGCCGCCCTCCCCGGCGACGAGGTCGACCTGGTCTGGACCTCCCACCACGTCCTGTTCGACGGCTGGAGCTCCGCGCAGGTCTTCGCCGAAGCCTGCGAGCAGTACGCCGCCGCGACCGCCGGCGTCCGGCCCGCCCTCGTCACCCGGCGCCCCTACCGGGACTACCTCGGCTGGCTGGCCGAGCGCGACCAGGCCGCGGCCGACGCGTTCTGGCGGGACACCCTGGCCGGCTTCGAGGCCCCGACGGCGTTGCCCTACGACCGCCAGCCGGCCGAAGCCCACCAGTCGCGGTCCACCGATTCGGTCCGGATCGAACTGGCCCCGGCCGCGACGCTGCGGCTGCGGGAGTTCGCCAGGACGCACGGCCTCACCGTGAACACCGTGGTGCAGGGCGGCTGGGCGCTGCTGCTGGCGATGCTCTCCGGCGACCGTGACGTCGTTTTCGGCACCACCGTCTCCGGCCGCCCGGCCGATCTGGCCGGCGTCGAGACCATGCTCGGGCTGTTCATCAACACCATCCCCACCCGCGTCCGCATCGACGGCACCCAGCCGGTCGCGCGGTGGCTCGGGCAGCTGCAGGCGGTCCAGAGCGAAGCCCGCGACCACGACTTCGTGTCGCTGGCCCGGCTGCGCCCGCTCAGCGACGTCGCCGCGGGGCAGAACCTGTTCGCCAGCATGGTCGTGTTCGAGAACTACCCGATCAGCGAACCCGCCACCGCGGGCGCGCCGCGGGTCGTCGAGGTCGCCTCGGCCGACGCCACGAACTTCCCGCTGTGCCTGCGCGCCTCCCTGGAGGAAAGCCTGGCCCTCGACCTCGCCTACGACCCGGCGCTGTTCGACGCCGCCACCGTCACGGCCATGACCGACCGCCTGGTGCTGCTGCTCGACGCCCTCACCGCCGACCCCGGACGGCTGCTGGCGCGGGTGCCGTGGACCGGCGCGGCCGAACGCGCCCGGGTGCTCGCCGACGCCCACGGCCGCAGCGCCGCCGGGACGCCGTCCACCGTGCCCGCGTTGTTCGCCGACCGGGTGCGGCGCCGGCCGGACGATCCCGCCGTGCTGGCCGGCGACCAGGTCCTGACCTACGCCGGGCTCGACGAGCGCGCGAACCACCTGGCGCACCGGCTGGCCGGGCTCGGCGCGGGTGCGGAGGACCGGATCGGGCTGCTGCTCGAACCGTCGGTGGACCACGTCGTCGCCGAACTCGCCGTGCTCAAGGCGGGCGCGGCCTACGTGCCACTGGACACCCGGGCGCCGCACGAGCGGCTGCGGGCCGTGCTCGCCGAAGCCGGGGTATCGGTCGTCGTGGCCGGGGACACCTGGGTGGCGACCGCCGAAGCCGTCCACAGCGGACCGGTGCTGACCGTGGGGGAGCAGCGGTCCGCCACGGCGCCGGAATCGACGGCCGGGCCCGAAAACCTCGCCTACGTGATGTACACGTCCGGCTCCACCGGCGTCCCCAAGGGCGTCGCCGTGCGCCACCGCGACATCACCGCGCTGGCCCAGGACGGCCGCTTCGCCGGCGGCGCGCACACGCGGGTGCTGGCCCACTCGCCGCTGGCCTTCGACGCCTCCACCTACGAACTGTGGGTGCCGCTGCTCAACGGCGGCTCGGCGGTCCTGCCCGACGGCCCCGACCTGACCGTGGAGTCGTTGCGGCGCGCGGTTTCCGCGCACGGCGTGACCTCGGCGTGGCTGACCGCCGGGCTCTTCCGGCTGCTCGCCCAGGACGCCCCGGACTGCCTGCGCGGCCTGCGCGAGGTGTGGACCGGCGGCGACGTCGTCCCGCCCGCCGTGGTGCGCGCGGTCCAGGCCGCCTGCCCCGGCCTGGTCGTGGTCGACGGCTACGGCCCCACCGAAACCACCACCTTCGCCACCTCCTTCCGGATCCCCGGCGAGACCGGCGTGCCCGAGCCCGTGCCGATCGGCCGCCCGCTCGACGGCATGCGCGCGTACGTGCTGGACGCGGACCTGCGGCCGCTGCCCGCCGGGGCGCCCGGCGAGCTGTGCCTGGCCGGCGCGGGCCTGGCCCGCGGCTACCTCGGCCGGCCCGGCCTGACCGCCGAGCGGTTCGTCGCCGACCCGTTCGGCGCGCCGGGCGACCGGATGTACCGCACCGGCGACGTCGTCCGGCGCGAGCCCGGCGGGGACCTCGTCTTCCTCGGCCGCTCCGACGACCAGGTCAAGCTGCGCGGGTTCCGGATCGAGCTCGCCGAGGTCGAGGCCGTGCTGGCCGCCCACCCGGCGGTCGCGCAGTCGGTCGCCACCGTGTACACCGATGCCGCCGGCACCCGGCGGTTGCTCGCCCACGTCGTCCTCGAGCGCGATGCGGACCCGGCCGAGCTGCGGGCGCACGCCGCGGCGGCGCTGCCCGAATACATGGTCCCGGCCGTCGTCCTGGTCCTGCCCGAACTCCCGTTGAACCGCAACGGGAAGGTCGACCGCCGCGCCCTGCCGGTCCCGGACGGCCCGGTGCCGTCGCAGCGGCCCTACGCCGAGCCGGCCACCCCGACCCAGCGCGCCGTCGCCGGGATCTGGCAGCGGCTGCTCGGCGTCGAGCGGGTCGGCGCGCAGGACAACTTCTTCGAACTCGGCGGTGATTCGATCCTCAGCATCCGGCTGGTGTCCCGGCTGCTGGCCGAATGCGGCGTGTCGCTGTCGCCGCGGGCGGTGTTCGCCCACCCGACGGTGTCGCGGCTCGCCGCGGCCATCGAAACGGTCGGCGCCACGGTTCAGGACCCGATCCCGGCGGTGCCGCGCGACGGCGAGCTGCCGCAGTCCTTCGCCCAGAAGCGGCTGTGGTTCCTCGACGAGTTCGAGCCCGGCGGCACCGAGTACGTGACCAGCTCCGCCGTGCGCCTGCGCGGCGAACTGGACGTCGAAGCGCTCGCCGGGGCGTTCACCGCCCTGGTCGCCCGGCACGAACCGCTGCGCACCACGTTCGGCTCCGCCGACGGCCACGGCGTCCAGGTCGTGCACCCGCCCGCGCCGGTGCCGCTGCCGGTCGTCGACGCCCGCGAGGAGGACCTCGCGGACATCCTGCGCGCCGACGGCGAGCAACCCTTCGACCTGAGCGAAGGGCCGCTGCTGCGGGCGAAGCTGATCCGGCTCGCGCCGCAGGAGCACGTGCTCACGGTCGCGGTGCACCACATCGTCACCGACGGCTGGTCGAACGGGCTCATCGCCGAAGAGGTCGGCGCGTGCTACGCGGCGGCGTTGCGCGGCGAGCAGGCGGACCTGCCGCCGCTGCCGGTGCAGTACGCGGACTTCGCGGCCTGGCAACGCGGCCGGCTCGCCGAGCGCGTGCTGGCCGGCCAGACCGAGTACTGGACCGAGCGCCTGCGCGACCTCACCCCGCTGGAACTGCCCACCGACCGGCCCCGCCCGCCGGTGCGCACCACCCGCGGCGCGACGCACGAGATCGCCGTCCCGGCGGCGGTGACCGCGCGGCTCGAGCAGGTGAGCCGGCAGCGCGAGACGACCCTGTTCACCACGCTCGTCGCCGCGTGCCAGGTGCTGCTCGGCCGCTGGGCGAACCAGGACGACGTGGCGGTCGGCACGGTCACCTCCGGCCGGGAGCGGCCGGAACTCGAGGGCCTGGTCGGGTTCTTCGTCAACACGCTGGTGCTGCGGTCGCGGGTCCGGCCGGACCTGGCCTTCACGGCGTTCCTCGACGAGGTCGCCGCGGGCGTCCGGGCCGCCTTCGACCACCAGGACCTGCCGTTCGACCGGGTCGTCGACGCGGTCCAGCCGGGCCGCGACCCGAGCCGCACGCCGCTGTTCCAGGTGATGGTGGTGCTGCAGAACAGCCCCCGCGAAGCGACCCGCCTGCCGGGCCTGGAGACGGAGGAACTCCCGCAGCCCGCGACGGCGGCGAACTTCGACCTCACACTGGAGTTCCAGCCGGACGACGGCGTGCTGCGGGCGGCGCTGACCTACAACACGGACCTGTTCGACGCGGCCACGATCGACCGCCTGGCCACGCACCTGGGCGTGCTGCTCGCGGGGGTCGCCGACGACCCGGACCGGCCGCTGTCCCGGCTGCCCCTGATCGGCCCGGCCGAGCGGGACCTGGTTGTGGGCGCCTGGAACGAAACGGCGCGGTTCGTGGAACCGGAGACGCTGCCCGAGCTGGTCGCGGCCCGGGCCCGCCGGACGCCGGACGCGATGGCGGTCATCGCGGGCGAATCCCTGACCTACGCCGAGCTGGACGCCCGTGCCGCCCGGCTGGCGCGGGTGCTTGTGGCGCGCGGCATCGGCCCGGAGCGGATCGTGGCCTTGGCGCTGCCGCGGTCGGCGGAGATCGTGGTGGCGCAGCTGGCGGTGTGGAAGGCAGGCGGGGCGTTCGTCCCGGTCGACCCGACCTACCCGATCGAGCGCATCACGTTCATGCTCGCCGACGCCCGCCCGGCGCTGGTCCTGACCCTGGACGGCCTGGCGCCCCCGGTGCCCGACGGCGTGGACGTGCTGACCCTGGACGACCCGGGGCTGTTCGACGGCGAGCCCGCCCCGGCGGTCCCCGTCCGCCCGGAGCACCCCGCGTACGTCATCTACACCTCCGGCTCCACCGGCCGTCCGAAGGGCGTGGTCGTCACCCACGCCGGGCTGGCCGGGTTCGCCGCCGCCGAAGCCGAACACCTCCGGGTTGCCGAAGGCGACCGCGTCCTGGCCTACTCCTCGCCGAGCTTCGACGCGGCCATCCTGGAGCTCTGCCTGGCGTGGGCGTCCGGTGCCGCGCTCGTCGTCGTGCCGCCCGAGCCGCTGCTCGGCGAACCCCTCGCCGAGTTCCTCGCCGCCCACCGGATCAGCCACACCCTGATCCCGCCCGCGGCGCTGGCCACCGTGCCGGCGGCCGGCCTGCCGGACCTGCGCACGCTCGTCGTCGGCGGCGACGCCTGCCCGCCCGAGCTGGTCGACCGCTGGGCCCCGGGACGGCGGATGATCAACGCGTACGGCCCCACCGAGTCGACCGTCGTCGCGACCTGGAGCGGCCCGCTGGTCCCGGGCACCCCGCCCCCGATCGGCCGGCCGATCCCCAACACCCGCGCCTACGTCCTCGACGCCGCGCTCCAGCCGGTGCCGATCGGGGTGGCGGGCGAGCTGTACGTCGCCGGGCCGAGCCTGGCCCGCGGCTACCTCGACCGGCCCGGCCTCACCGCCGGCCGGTTCACCGCCAACCCGTTCGGCGCGCCGGGGGAGCGGATGTACCGCACCGGCGACGTCGTCCGGTGGACCGCGGCCGGGCAGCTGGAGTTCACCGGCCGGGCCGACGACCAGGTCAAGGTCCGCGGCTTCCGGATCGAACTCGGCGAAGTCGAAGCGGCACTGACCCGGCACCCGGGCGTGGCCGCCGCCGTCGCCGCGGTCCAGCAGGACTCCTCGGGGCACAAGCGCCTGGTCGCCTGCTTCGTCACCGAACCGGGCGCGGACCCGGTCGGCGCCGCCGGCCTGCGCGAATTCCTGGGCCGGTCGCTGCCCGGGCACCTGGTGCCCTCGGCGCTCACGGAGCTGCCGGCGCTGCCGCTCGGCCCGAGCGGCAAGGTCGACCGCCGTGCCCTGCCCGTGGTCGCCGCCGCTGCCGAGCCCGCCACCGGCCACGTCGAGCCGGTGACCCCGGCCGAGCGGACCCTGTGCGAGATCTGGGCCCAGGTCCTCGGCCTGGACCGGGTCGGCACGCACGACAACTTCTTCGAGCTGGGCGGGGATTCCATCCTCAGCATGCAGGTCGTGTCCCGGGCCCGGCAGGCCGGGCTTCGGGTGTCCACAAAGGACATCTTCCTGCACCAGACCGTCGCCGCACTGGCGCCCGAAGCCGGCGCGGTGACCGAGGAGGCGTCGGCGGAGGGGCCGGTCGTCGGCGACGTGCCGCTGACCCCGATCCAGGACTGGTTCTTCGCCACCCACACCGTGAACCCGCACCACTTCAACCAGTCGATGCTCGTCGAGCTCGCCGACGGCTTCGACGCCGGTGCGCTCGAGCGGGCGCTGGCCGCGGTGTGGACCCACCACGACGCCCTCCGCATGCGGTTCACCCGCACCGAAACGGGCTGGCAGCAGCACAACGCCGACGTCGAGCCGGGGCCACGGCTGCGCCACGAGGACCTGACCGGGGTGCCCGAGGCCGGGCGGCCGGCCGCGCTGGAGCGGATCGCCGACGCCGTCCACGCCGGGTTCGACCTCGCCGACGGCCCGCTGCTGGCCGCCGTCCTGGTGACGGCCGATCCGGCGTGGCGGCCGCGGCTGTTCCTGGCCGCGCACCACGTCGTGGTCGACGCCGTGTCCTGGCGCATCCTGCTCGACGACCTCGACACCGCCTACCGGCAGGCCGTCCGGGACGTCCCCGCCGACCTCGGCCCGCGGACCACGTCGTTCCGGGACTGGGCGCACCGGCTGCGCGACCACGTCCGCGCCGGCGGGTTCGACGGCGAACTGGCGTACTGGACCGGCCTGCCACCCGCCGGCGAGCTGCCGGTGGACCACGACACGGCGGTCACCGGCACCGCGGAGGTCGTCGTGACGCTCGGCGCCGCCGACACGAACGCCCTGCTGCGCTCGGCGCCCGCGGCCTACCGCACGCGCGTCAACGACGTCCTGCTCACCGCGCTGGCCTGGGCTTTGGCCCGGTGGACCGGGCGCGAAGACGTGGCGATCGCGCTGGAGGGCCACGGCCGCGAAGACGTCCTCGACGGCGTCGACCTCAACCGGACGGTCGGCTGGTTCACCACGCTGTTCCCGGTGGCACTGTCCATAGCGGACACCGAGGAGCCGGACTGGCGGACACTGGTCAAGTCCGTCCGCAAGCAGCTGCGGGCCGTGCCCGGCAACGGGTTCGGCTTCGGCGCCCTGCGCCACCTCGGCGCCCCGGAGGTGCGGGAGCGGCTCGCCGGAGCCCAGCCGCAGATCTCGTTCAACTACCTCGGGCAGTGGGACGGCTCCGGGGCCGCCGCGTCGGCGTCCGACAGCCTGTACGCCGCCGTCCGCGGGTCGCTCGGCCGCGACCACGACCCGGCCGAGCACCACCCGCACCTGCTCGACCTGGTCGGCGCGGTCCAGGACGGCGAGCTGGTGTTCTCCCTGATCTACCAGCCCGGCCGCCACGACCGGCGGACCGTCGAGGCGGTGGCCGGCGACTTCGCCACCGCCCTGCGGCGGATCGCGGCCGACAGCCAGGCCCCGGCCCGCCGGAAGGAGCGGCGGTGACCACGCGCCTTTCGCGGAACCGGAACTACCAGCTGCTGTGGGGCAGCCAGGCGCTGTCGGAAGCCGGGTTCAGCGCGTCGATGATCGCGTTGCCGCTGCTGGTGCTGACGGTGACCGGCTCGCCGGCGCTGTCCGGGCTGGTGCTCGGCGTCGACGCGATGGCCCAGCTGGTCGCGGGGCTGCCCGCGGGCGCGCTGGCCGACCGCTGGGACCGCAAGAAGATCCTGCTCGGCTGCGAGGCGGTCTACGCGCTCGCGGTGGGGAGCCTGGCGGCGGCGATCTGGTGGGACGTGGTGGGCGTGCCCCAGCTCGTCGCGGTGGCGGCGGTGATGGGCTGCTGCCGGTCGCTGTTCGGGCCGGCCGAAGGCGCGATGCTGGCCGGGGTCGTCCCGGCGGCCCAGCTGCCCACGGCGGTGGCGATGAACTCCGCGCGCGGCGCGCTCGGCCAGCTGTCGGGGACCGCCACCGGCGGGTTCCTCTACGGGCTCGGGCGGGCCGTCCCGTTCGCCTTCGACGTGTTCGTCCACCTCGTTTCGCTGGTCGCGCTGCTGTTCGTCCGGGCGCCGCAGCCCGCGGCGGCGCCGGCCGGCGGCGGCCACCTGGGCCGGGAGATGGCCGAGGGGCTGCGCTGGGTGTGGAGTGAGCGGCACGTGCGGGTCACGGTGGCGTGCGCGGTGAGCCTGAACTTCTTCTTCAGCGCCTACTACATCGTCATCATCGTGCTGGCCAAGGAACGCGGCGTCACGTCGGGCGAGATCGGCGTGATGGCCGCGATGCTCGGCGTCGGCGGCGTGCTCGGGTCGCTCATCGCGCCCGCCCTGCAGCGGCGCCTGCGGCCGTACGTCTCGATCGTCAGCGTGTTCTGGGTGCTGACCCTGCTGACCCCGCTGGCGGCCGCGATCCACGACGGCTACCTGCTGGGGGCGCTGTTCGTGGCGATGGCCCTGCTCCCGCCGACCGCGAACACGACGATCGGCACGTACCAGCTGTTGCTCACCCCCGACCGGCTGCGGGGCCGGCTGACCAGCGTGATGGGCGTGATCGGCGGGGTGTCCGCGGCGACCGGGCCCGCGTTCGGCGGCCTGGTGGTGCAGGCGTTCCCCGGCACCGACGCCGTCCTGCTGTGCGCCGCCGGGATCGCGCTGGTGACGCTGGTCGTCACGGTCAGCCCCACCCTGCGCCGGTTCCCCCGCGCCGACACCCTCGTCCCCGCACCCGAGCCCACGACGACCGAGGAGAAAACCCCATGACAACCCAGGAATCCGGCCTCTCCTTCGCCTTCGAGGAGCTGCTCGCGCGGGCGGCCGAGCTGCGTGCACGCGGCCCGGTGCACCACGACGAGGAGCGCGGCCTGTGGCGGGTGCTCGACCACGCGTCCGTCTCGCGGGTGCTGTCCGACCCGGCCACGTTCTCGTCCGACTTCAGCGGGCTGACCCCGGTCCAGGAGGACTTCGAGACGTTCCGAAAGGGCAATTTCGTCGGGATGGACCCGCCGGACCACCGCAAGCTGCGCACCCTGGTCAGCCAGGCGTTCACCCCGCGCGTGGTGGCCGGCCTGGCCCCCCGGATCCGCGTCATCGCCGGCGAACTGCTGGACGAGGTCGCCGGGCAGGACCGCTTCGACATGGTGGACGCGCTCGCGTACCCGCTGCCGATCATCGTGATCGCGGAGCTGCTCGGCGTCCCGGTGGCGGACCGCCCGCTGTTCACCCGCTGGGCCCAGGTGCTGTTCAGCGGCGACCAGCTGGGTGAGTCGGCCGACATGGCAGACATCCAGCGGGCGCTGGACGCGATCGCCCCGACGATCCGCGAGATGAACGCCTACATCCTCGACCACATCCGCCACCACCGCGCCCACCCCGGCCCGGGCCTGACGAGCCGGCTGGTCGAGGCGGAGTTCAACGGCGAGCGGCTCGAGGACCAGGAGATCGTCGGGTTCGTGGCGCTGCTGCTGATCGCCGGCCACATCACCACGACGGCGCTGCTGGGCAACGCGGTGGTGACGTTCGACCGCAACCCGGTGATCGCGGCGGCGCTGCGCTCGTCCCCGGCCGGCCTGCCGCCGGCGCTGGAGGAGGTGCTGCGGCTGCTGCCGCCGTTCCCGGAGCTGGGCCGCCGCACGACGGCGGAGGTCGAGCTGGGCGGCCACCGGATCCCGGAGAACGCGATCCTGATGGCGGACCTGGCGGCGGCCAACCGCGACCCGGCGGTGTTCACCCGCCCGGACGCGTTCGACCCGGCCCGCACCCCGAACCCGCACCAGACGTTCGGCCACGGCATCCACTTCTGCTTCGGCGCGCCCCTGGCCCGGCTGGAGGGCCGGATCGCGTTCGAGGTGCTGTTCGAGCGGTACCGGGACCTGGCGGTCGCGACGGACGCCCCGGTGGTGTTCCAGAACCCGTCGGTGATCGTCAGCGTGCGTCACCTGCCGCTGGACGTCCGGCCGGCCTGATCAGGGCGTCGAGCCGGGCCGCGACCACCGCGAGACCGGTGGTCGCGGCGGCGGCGAGCAGCAGGACGGGGCCGCGCTGGCCGGCGGCCCCGGCGAGCGCGGCCCCGGCGGCCGCCATGGCGACCTTGAGCCCGGCACTGGTGACGAACACCTGCGCCTGGGCCCCGGCCGGGGCGTAGGCCCCGCGGGCGGCGAGGGTCGCGGTGAAGGAGGTGGCGTTCAGCAGGCCGAGCACCCCGAACCCGGCGAGGGCCACGCCGTAACCGGGAGCGAGCGCACACAGGGCGGTGGCGGCGGCCATGGCGGCGAAGAGCCGCGCAGTGAGCACTTCGGGTTCGCCGTTGAGCGGCCACACGGTGACGAGGGCGGAGCCGAGGAGGCTCCCGCCGCCGTAGGCGACGGTGAGGGCGGCCCCGGCGGCGGCAGTGCCGTGGAGTTCGGCCCCGAACCGCACGGCGATGACGGGCAGGGCACCGAGTTCGACGGCACCGAGCAGGGTGAGGACAGTGACCCGCCGGAGCGGCGCCCGCCGGACCAGAACGGCAAGCCCGGCCCGGAGGCTGACGGCGGAGGCGGTGGTGGCGCGGCCGCGGAGTGGAAGGGTGAGGACGAGGACCCCACCGGCGAGCGCGGCAACGGCCAGGACGAGGACGGCGTGGAGCGGGCCGGCGAGCGCGGTGAGGCTCGCAGCGGCGGCGGGGCCGGCGGTGTTGCCGACGCCGTAGGTGAGCGCATCCCACCCCCGGCTCCGGCGGCCGGCCGTGCTGTCGGCGGTGCCGCTTGCGTGGGTGCTGCGGCCGCGAACCAGTGTCCTGGTTGCGCCGCCGGTGCGGGTGAGTGCGCGGCTGGGGCCGGGATCGCGGGATGCGGTCCGGCCTCGGCGGCTCGGAGCGGGTTCCGCCGCGCCCGTTGCCCGGCCGCCGCCCGGACCGCTGGCCAAGGTCCTCGTTGCCCCGCTGGCGGCCGGTGCAGGTGCGTCCCGCGTCGAGGCCAGATCGCCCAGGACGCTGCTCAACCCGCCCGTCAGCAGCGGCCCGCAGGCTCCCGCGAGGGCCACCGCCGCGATCGGCACCACCGTCGGCAGCTTTCCGAGCGCCAGTGCGCCCGCCGCCAGCGCCACCCCGTACCCCACGTACGCCGCCGCGAGCAGGTGGCGGCGGTCGCGTGCCCGGTCCAGCTGAGCGGCCAGCCACGGGCCCGCCAGGTGCGGTGCGTTGAGCGCCGCCACCAGCAGCCCGCCGGCCGCCGCGGGCTGGTGGCGGTCCGCGGCCAGGAGGAGGAGCCCCACCGTGGCTCCGCTGTCCGCGCCGCGGACCAGGACCGCCGCCGTCAGGTACCGCGCCAGCCCCGCCATCGCACCTCCGTCACCCCACTGTCCGGTGACGCCAGCTTGGCAGGCGACCGCGTCACCGGTCAATATGGTGACGTGTTCTCCTTCCTCGGCGGCCGCCCCTGTCTCGACCTGACCACCACGCTGCAGGTCCGGCACCGCGAGCACCCGCGTGAGCTGCTGAAAACCCCTGCCGACGTCACGCGCTGGCTGGCCGAGGCCGGCTTCGGGCCGGGCATCGCCGTCGACGAGGACGGGCTCCGCCGGACCGTCACCCTGCGCGAAACCGTCGACCGCCTGTGCCGGAAAACCGGGCGTGACACCGACCGGGCGGAGCTGAACGCCTTCGCCGCGCGGCCGCCGCTGGTGCCGCACTGGACGGGCGCGACGGTCGAGTACCGCGGTGACCTCGGGCAGGCGCTGGCCACCCTCGCGAGAGACGCCATCGACCTGCTCGCCGGCCCGCACGCCGCGCGGATCCGCGAGTGCGCCCACCCGGACTGCAGCCGGTTGTTCCTCGACGCCTCCCACGCCGGACGGCGCCGGTGGTGCGACATGACCGCCTGCGGGACGAAGGCCAAGTCGGCGGACTACCGGCGGCGCCGCAGCGGTGGTTCGTGACGCCGATGGGTGGCCGAGGTTCCGGACGGCCCGCCGCTGGGTAGCCCAGAGGTGTGAGCTGAGCAGGCCATGCCTGCTGGACGAGTGAGAGGTGATCACATGAGCCAGGGCGACGCCCCGGTCGGGCGATCGGTGAAGACGGCGGCGGCCGGCGTACGGGACCTCGCCGCGGAGGCCGCGCGGGTGGGGGCGGCCGCGGCCGCGCGGGCGGTCGAAATCACCGACCGGAAGCTGACCGAGAGCAAGGACGAACTCGCGAAGGTCGGCCGCGCGGCGACCAAGGACCTCGACAAGAGCACCCGGTCGTCCCGCCGCGACGTGCTGGCCCACTCCGGTGCGGCCCGCGACGAGGTGCTGGCCCGGGCGGCGAAGCTGCGCGACCCCGGTCGCAAGGCGGCGCAGGCGGTCGCGACGGTGATGAGCTCGGCCGGCGAGTCCGGCCGCCGCCGCCGCAAGACGGTGGCGACGGCGAAGCGCGACCTCGCGGTGGCGCTGCAGGAAGCCAAGAGCGTGGCCCGCGGCGAGCGCACCAAGCGGACGCGCTGGCCGTGGCTGCTGGCGCTGGGCGCGCTGGCGGCGGCGGTCGTGGCGGTGGCCAAGGTCCGCCGGTCGAACCCGTTGGCGGAGAACGAGGTCACGCCGAAGCCGGCCACGCAGCCGGCGGAGACCGCGGCGCCGCTGCCGTCGGAAAAGCCGGCCGCGAAGCCGGCGACGGCCGAGACGCTCGCGCCGAAGCCGGGGGAGAAGCCGGCGGCCCCGAAGCCCCCGGCGGCCGGCGAGAAGGCCACGCAGGCGGCCAAGACCGACGGCGCGAACGGCCGCGCCCCGGCGGGCCGCGGTCAGCACAAGGCCCACTAGCCCGGGTCCCGGTGCCCGCACCCGAGGTGATCACGGGTGCGGGCACCGCCGTGCGCGCGGTCAGCGGCCGGAGAAGGTCACGTCGCTGCAGAAGTAGTACGACTGGTCGAGGTGGCTCGCCTGCCAGATGGTGTAGACGACGTGCCGCCCGGTCCGGGTGCCCGCGTCGACCGCGACCTGGTACTGCCCCGCGGGCGCGTAGCGGCCCGTCCGGGCGACCAGTTCCAGGTTGCCCCAGCCCAGCGGCCGGGTCGCGGGGTCGAAGCCCTGCTTGGTGAGGTACACCAGCAGGTAGTCGGCGCCGTGGTGGGCCTGGTCGGTGACGGTGAGGGTGAACCGGTTGTCCTTGTTCGCCGTCTGCCACGCGCCGACCGTGTCGAGAGCGTTGTAGCGGGGCGCCTGGGTGCGGCCGCCGCTGCACAGCGTGCCGTCCGGGATCGCGCCCTGGTGGTTGCCCTTGACGCCTTCGCGGTAGAGCCCGTTCCAGTTCCACATCGCGTTCGGGTCGGCCTGCCACGCCTGCCAGCACATCGGGTCCTTGGTCGCCATCGCGGGGTTCTGGAAGTCGCTGCCCCAGCGGTTCCAGCAGCCGTAGTTGCGCGACGGCGGGTCGGTGGCGGACCCGTGCGCGGCGGCGACGCCGGTGAGCACGCCGCCCAGCAGCACGGCGATCACCGCCGTGACCACCAGGGAGAGCAATGGTGTGCGGGGAACCACGTTGTCCTCCTTCGTCGGGGCCGATCGGGGAGCGCTCCCGGGGTCGTGCCGGACGACCATACGTGGCGGCGCCCGGCACCGGCCACCCCGTGATCTCCGGAAACCCCTGCGGCACAGCGGGTTCCGGCACGGAGCCGGACTGAACGGTTCCTGAACGGCGGAGGGCCGCGCGTGCCGGGCCGCCCGATCGGGTCCGGGCCGCCGGACGCCCGGTGAACGCGGGCCAGGCCGGCTGCTCCGCCCGGGTGTATCCGGAAAAATCCCCACCGGAGGCCGGAAAGCCGCGTCCGGAACCGCGGCGATCGAGGCCGAGCGGCGGCTCAGTCCGCAGCGGTCAGCAGCGAAACGGCTTCGCGAAGGCTGTCCGGCGGCCGTCCGGGCCCGGCGACGACGAGCCGGCGCGTCCGAAGCCCGCTCGGCGGAGCTGCCGGGTGCGTGCTCCACAGCACGACGGCATCGGGCCGGACCCGGTCGATCGCGTGCCGGAGCGCGATTTCCGGTACCGAAGCGCCGAGGAACAGGGCCGCGCGGCCCTCCTCGGCCAACGCCGCGCGCAGGGCTTCGAGGGGAAGCGTGTGCCGCTCACCGTCCACACAGGACAGCAGCACCGGCGGCGCCGTCCCGGCCGGGGCCGGGATGCGGTGCAGGGCCGCGGCGATCGCCCAGGACAGCCCGTGCACCAGGTCGATGCACCCGGCGTCCGGGCCGCAGAGGGCGTCGAGCGCCGGGCGGCAGAGGCCGTCCCAGGTGCCGGTGACCCCGCGGGCGGGCAGGTGCGCGTCGAGGAGCGCCACGGCGGTGTCGAGCTTCAGCCGCCGGACGGCGGTCAGCAGCGTGCCCACGTCCGTGCCGCTGTCCGGGTGGAACGCCCGCGCGGCCGCGGTTTCCGCGCTGAACCCCTGCTCGATCAGGTGCTTCATGCGCAGCAGCGCGTCGACGTCCGCCCGCCCGTAGCGGCGGTGGCTGCCCGGCTGCGGCGCGGACAGCGGGAGGCCGTACCGGCGGTGCCACGCCCGCAGCGTGGACGCGGGCAGGCCCAGCATCCGCGCGACCGCCCCCGCCGTCCAGGTGCCGGCGGGGGCGGGTGCGGGCCGGTCCACCGGCTGTCAGTTCCCGGGGCGGTCGACGTTCCCGCGCCAGGCGCCGGTCTCCTGGCCACCGCGCTCCTCGATGAACGTCTTGAACCGGCCGAGGTCGCCCTTGACGCGGCGGTCGAGGATGCCCAGCTTGTCGGCGGCGTTCTCGACGAAGCCGTCCGGGTCGATGTCGAGCTGCGCGGTGACCCGGGTGTGCCGGTCGTCGAGGCGGTGGAACGTGACGACGCCCGCGTGCGTCGGCCCGGAGTCCGACTTCCAGGCGACGCGCTCGTCCGGGTGCTGCTCGGTGATCGTGGCGTCGAACTCCCGGGTCTGCCCGCCCACGCTGATCTTCCAGTGGGTGTGGGTGTCGTCGAGCTGCCGGATCTCGTCGACGCCCTCCATGAACCGCGGGAACGACTCGAACTGCGTCCACTGGTTGTAGGCGGTGGTGACGTCGGTCTCGACGTCGACGGATTCGGTGACGGTGCTCATCGCGGCCTGTCCTTTCCTCGGGGTCGGATCGTCCGTTCCCCGGTTACCCGGCGAATCGATGACAAAACGATGCAACCGTTCTAGGGTCGGGGGCATCCGACGAAGAGGAGGCATCGTGCCCGACGACCCGGCGCCCGTGCTGACGGTGCACCTTCGCACCGTGCCCGAAGCCGCCGTCGTCGCGGCGGAGGGCGACCTGGACCTCGGCACCGCGCCGGTGCTGCGCTCGGGCGCGCGGGCGGCGCTGGCCGGGGAACCCGGTGCGCTCATCGTGGACCTGGGCGGAGTCACCTTCTGCGGCTCCGCCGGCCTGCAGGTCATCGCCGAGGTCGTGGCCGCCGCCGAGGCCGCGGGCCTGCCGTTCGCGGTGGTCGCCGCCGGCCGCCCGGTGCTGCGCGCCCTGCAGATCACCCAGCTGGACGAGACGCTGGCGCTGCACCGGACGATCGACGGCGCCCGCGCGTGGATCCGGGAGCGGGCCGCGTGAACCGCGGTTAGGGCCGCCCCGCGGGCGGGTAACCCCCGGCCATGGAAGCGGAGGCGCTGCTGCAGAGCCTGACCCGCGTCGTGACCGCGCTGGACGGCACGGGCATCCGGTTCGCCGTCGCCGGCGGACTGGCCGTGTACGCCAGGGGCGGCCCGCCGTCCGACCACGACGTCGACCTGTTCCTCAAACCCGGCGACGCGGACCGGGCCGCGGAGGTGCTCACCGCCGCCGGCCTGCGCCGCGTGCACCCGCCGGAGGACTGGCTGACGAAGGTCTACGACGGCGACATCCTCGTGGACCTGATCCACGGCCCCAACCACCGCCCGGTGACCGACGAACTGCTCGACCGGGCCGCGCTGATGCGGGTCGGGTCCACCGCGGCGCCGGTCGTCTCCGGTACCGACCTGCTGGTGGACAAGCTGCTCGTGCTGAGCGCGCACCGCTGCGACTTCGCCCCGCTCCTGCGGATCGCCCGCGACCTGCGCGAACAGGTCGACTGGACCGACGTCGCCGTGCAGGTGTCGGCGTCGCCCTACGCCCGGGCGTTCCTGGCGCTGCTCGGCGACCTGGCCGTGATCGACCCGAAGGAGGCTCTCGTGCCCGAAGCACCGCAGTACCTCGTCGCCCGGCTCAGCCGGGCCCTCGCCGAAGACCCCCGCACCGCCGAGCTCGGCGTGCACGTGACCGTGCGGGGCGAGCACGTCCACCTGACCGGCGAAGTCACCTGCCCGGCGCGGAAGGCGGAGGTGGACGCCGTGGTCGGCGAGTACCTGACCGGAGAGCTGGTGCACAACGACGTCCGGGTGGCGGACGTCCGTGAACCGGCGAGCGCGGAGGAGATCGGCCGATGAGGATCGCCGCGGTCGGGGACGTGCACCTGGGCGAAGACTCCCGTGGCCTGCTCCGGCCGGCCCTGGAACACCTCGCCGGCACCGCCGACGTCCTGCTGCTGGCCGGAGACCTCACCCGGCACGGCACCCTCGACGAAGCCCGCGTGGTGGCGGAGGAGATCGCCGGGCTCGGCGTGCCGGTCGCCGCGGTGCTCGGCAACCACGACCACCACAGCGACGCCGCCGAGCCGATCGCGAACCTGCTCCGCGAGACGGGCGTCGCGGTGCTCGAGGGCGACGCGGTCCGGTTCGACCTGCCGGACGGCTCCCTGGGCGTCGCGGGCGTCAAGGGCTTCGGCGGCGGCTTCGCGGGCAAGTGCGCCAGCCGGTTCGGCGAGCGCGAGATGAAGGACTTCGTCGAACACACGATGGCGTCGGCGGATGCGTTGCGGAAAGCGTTGCAAAGCCTGGACACGGACGTCGTCGTCGCGTTGACGCACTACGCGCCGATCCCCGGGACGCTGCACGGCGAGCCGCCGGAGATCCACCCGTTCCTGGGGTCGTACCTGCTGTGCGAGCCGATCGACGAGGTGGGCGCGGACCTGGCGCTGCACGGCCACGCGCACTTCGGCTGCGAGCAGGGCGTGACGCCGGGCGGGGTGCGGGTGCGGAACGTGGCCCAGCCGGTGATCCGCAAGGCGTACGCGCTGTACGAGCTGCACCCGGCGGAGCTGTCCGCGCGCCGCTGACGGCTCAGGCGGCGAGCTGCGCGGCCGCGGCCAGCACGTGCGGCGCCAGCCCGTCGGCGATCACGCCGTACCCGGCGGACGACGGGTGGAAGCGGTCGGCGGAGAACAGCGCCGGTTCCGCGGCGAAGCGGGCCGCGAGTTCGGGGCCCGCCGCGGCCACCGCGCCGCCGGCCCGGATGGCCGCTTCGGCCTGGGCCTGGGCGTAGTGGCCGCTGGCCGCCGAGACCAGCTGCCGGTAGGGCCCGGGTACCCGGGCGACGATCCCCAGGTCGGGTGCCGGCACCACGATGACCCGGGCGCCCGCCCGGACGAGCCGCGCCACGGCGTCGTGCAGCTGCCGGGCGCCGACCGCGGGCGAGACGAACCCGGCCAGGTCGTTCGCGCCGATCACGATCAGCGCCAGGTCCACGCCGCCGCCGAGGGCCACGCCGACCTGGCGGTCCAGATCGGCCGAGCGGGCTCCGGGCACGCCGTGGACCCGGAGGTGGAGGGCGTGGCCCGCGTCGCGCAGGCGCCGGGCGAGCCGGGGGCCGAGGGTGTCGGCCTCGCGGGTGCTGCCGACACCCGCCGCCAGCGAGTCGCCGAGGATGCAGAGCCGGAGTGGTGCGGTCATCACCGGGTACAACGTGGCGGGGCGGCCGTTGTTTCCCGCGGGGCCGTTCGTGGTGCCGCGCCGAGCCTGGTCCTGGCAGACCCAGGCCGGGCCGGGCCTGGTCCGGCCCCCGCGGCCGCCGCAGGCTGGCCGCATGACGAACAGCATGAAGGCCGTGACCATCCCCGAGTTCGGGCCGGCCGAGGTCCTGCGGCTCGCGTCCGTGGCGGTCCCCGAGCCCGGACCGGGCGAGGTCTCGATCGACGTCGGCCACGCCGGCGCCAACTTCGCCGAAATCCTCTACCGGCAGGGCGTGGTGGACGTCCCGCTCCCGTTCGTCCCCGGCATCGAGGTCTCCGGGCGGGTCCGCGCGCTGGGCGAAGGCGTGACCGGCCTGGCCGTGGGGGAGCCGGTGGCCGCGCTGACGATCGTGGCGAGCGGCGGCTACGCCGAGGTCGTCACCACCGCCGCCGGCCTCGTCGCCCCGCTGGGCGGGATCGACCCCGCGGTGGCGGCCGCGGTGCCGTCCAACAGCACCACCGCCTTCCTCGTGCTGGAGCTGGTGGCCGGGCTGAAGCGCGGCGAGCGCGTGCTGGTGCACGCCGCGGCCGGCGGGGTGGGCAGCCAGCTCGGGCAGGTCGCCCGGCTGCTCGGGGCCGGCCGGGTGGTCGGCACCGTCGGCAGCGAGGCGAAGATCGACGCGGCGCGGGCGTACGGCTACGACGACGTCGTGCTGCGCGACGAGGTCGGCCGCACCGGCGAGTTCGACGTCGTGGTGGACATGGTCGGCGGCGCGGCGCGGCGCGCGAGCCTCGACCGGCTGGCGCCGATGGGCCGCCTGGTGGTCATGGGCAACGCCTCGGGCGCCGAAGACGCCGGCATCTCCGCCAACGAGCTGTGGTTCACGAACAAGACCGTGGCCGGCTTCAACCTCGCCGCGCTGTCCGCCGTCGCCCCGGAAACCGTGGGCCGGGCCCTGCGGCGCGCCGTCGCGGCCGTCGCGGACGGCACCCTGCGCGTCGACGTCGAATCCCTGCCGCTGGCGGACGCGGTGACGGCGCACCACCGCCTCGAATCGGGCTCGACCACCGGGAAGCTCGTGCTCCGCGTGCGGTGAAGCCGCTCAGGTCCCCATCTTCTTCATCAGCTCGCCGAGGTCCACGACCTGGTCGGCGGGCGGCGGCTGGATGTCCACCGGCTTGCCCCAGTCGCGGTAGTCGGTCGTGGCCCGCAGCGTGGGATCCCCGTGCGCGCCGGCCGGGGCCCCGGCGGTGAGGTCGACGGCGAACCGCACCGGCCGCCGCGCCGCGTCCAGCCACAGTTCGGCGGGCAGCTTGGCGGTGGTGATCTTGGCCGGCTTGCCGTCCACCGGCGGCTCGGCGAACTCGGGGAACAGCTCGGGCGCCTTGGCGGCGTCGAGCTCCAGGACGTAGTGGTTGACCGGCCCGGCCTCGAGCCGCGTCTGGTCCGCCGACACGAGCCGTCCGGTCCGTTCGATCTCCTCGAGGGCCCGGCCGAGGTCGGGCAGCTTCACGATCACTGGGACCGCGGCGCCGGCCGCCCGGAGGATCGGGTCGGTGCTGTCCGGGTCGGTGCCGATCCACTCCTTCCCGGGCAGGGACGCCGTGTGGGTGAACGTCTTCCGGCCGATCACGCGGACTTCGCTGCCGTCGACCACCATCGTGAGGCTGCTGGTGCGGCCGTCGAAGCTCAGCGAGCCGGTGGACTCCTTGGTGTCCGTGCCGAGCACGGCAGCCATGCCGAAGGTGGCGGACGGCGCTTCGGCGATGCCGGCGCGCGCGGCCGCGACGAGCTGGGCGATGTCGGTGACCGGAGCCGTGAGCGTCGCGGGGGCCGTCGGCGGGGTGCCGCCGGGTCCGGGGTCGCAGGCGGCCAGGACCAGCGCGGCCGTGGCGATCGACAAGCCGGTCCTGCGCACGGGGCCCCCTCGGTGTCGTGATCCGGGGAAGGTATCGGGGAAAGGTCACGTTCCGGACATCATCCCGGCGGCGGGTGTGACGTGTGTCCGCCTTGAGACCCGGGGCGCATCGCGCATAATGGCCCCTGACCGACTGCTTGGTATGTGCCGGGCACCACAGCCGAAGGAGACCCGTGAACTCGTTCAAGGATCGCGTCGCGATCGTCACCGGGGCCAGCCGGGGCATCGGCCTCGGGATCGCGAAGACGCTCGTCGAGCGGGGCGCCAAGGTGTGCCTCACCGCGCGCAAGCCGGAGGCGCTGGAGGAGGCGGTCGGCTCGCTCGGGGGCCCCGACGTCGCCATGTTCGTGGCCGGCAAGGCCGACGACACCGACCACCAGGACGAGACGGTCGCCAAGACGATCGAGACCTTCGGGCGGCTGGACTACCTGGTCAACAACACCGGCATCAACCCCGCCTACGGCCCTGCCCTGGACATCGACCCCGCCGCCGCGGCGAAGATCCTCGCCGTCAACGTGCTCGCGCCGCTGGGCTGGACCAAGCGCGCCCGCGACGCGTGGATGGGGGAGCACGGCGGTGCCGTCGTCAACGTCGCCTCCGTCGCCGGCCTCGGCGCTTCGCCGGGCATCGGCATGTACGGCGTCAGCAAGGCCGCGCTGATCCGGCTGACCGTCGAGCTCGGCGCCGAGCTCGGGCCGAAGATCCGCGTCAACGCCGTCGCCCCGGCCGTGGTCAAGACGAAGTTCGCGACCGCGCTGTACGAGGGCCGCGAGGAGGAGGTCGCCGCGGCGTACCCGATGAAGCGGCTCGGCGTGCCGTCCGACATCGCGGGCGCCGTGGCGTTCCTGCTGTCGGACGACGCGGGCTGGATCACCGGCCAGACGGTCGTCCTCGACGGCGGCGTGACCCTGGGCGGTGGCCTGTGACCGGCGTCGTCGTCACCGGGGGTGGCGGCGGCATCGGGGCCGCGCTGGCCCGCCGCTTCGCCGCCGGCGGGGCCCGGGTGGTCGTGGCCGACCTCGACGGCGACCGGGCCGCGGAGGTGGCCGCCGAAGTCGGCGGGACGGCGTTCGCCGGCGACGTCGCGAGCCTGGACGGCGTCACGAAGCTGATCGACAGCGCCCGCTCGGCGCTCGGCGAGATCGACGTCTTCTGCGCGAACGCGGGCATCGCGCCCTTCGGCGGCGCGGAGAGCGGCGAGGAGGTGTGGGCGCGCACCTGGGACGTCAACGTCATGTCCCACGTCCGCGCGGCCAACCTGCTGCTGCCGGCGTGGCTCGAGCGCGGCAAGGGGCACTTCGTCGCGACGGTGTCCGCCGCCGGGCTGCTGACCAGCCTCGGGTCGGCGCCGTACTCGGTGACCAAGCACGGCGCGCTGGCGTTCGCGGAATGGCTGTCCGCGACCTACCGCCACCGCGGCATCACGGTGCAGGCGATCTGCCCGCAGGGCGTGCGCACGGCGATGCTGGAGAGCACCGGCACCGCCGGCCAGCTGCTGATGGGCGCCTCGGCGATCGAGCCGGAGCAGGTCGCGGACGCGCTGTTCGAGGCGATCGAGGAGAAGCGGTTCCTGGTGCTGCCGCACCCGGAGGTCGCGGGCTACTACGCCGCGCGCGCCACCGAAACCGACCGCTGGCTCGGCGGGATGAACAAGCTGCAGCGCAAGGTCGAAGAGGCCGTCGGCGAGCTGTGAGCCCGGGTGCGCGCCGCCGTCGCGGCGACGGCGGCGCGCACCGGCTACCCGAGCACGCGGTACCAGTGCGCCGCGAGGGGTTCGAGCTCGACGGCCGGGCCCGGCCGGTCGAACATCCGGACCCCGCCGCCGAGGAGCACCGGGACCGGCAGCGCGAGGATCTCGTCGAGCAGACCCGCGTCCAGGCACTGCCGGGCCACGTCGGCACCGAGGACGTTGACGTACTTGTCCCCGGCGGCCGCCTTGGCCGCGGCCACCGCCGAAGCCAGGTCGCCGGCGAAGCTCACGCCGGGAACCGCCGGAGCCGCCCGGTGGGTGAGCACGAACTGCGGCCCCTCCCAGCCGCCCCCGAACGCCTGGCCTTCGCCGGGGCCGCCGCGGTGCGGGTCGTCGCCGTCGTAGGTGCGGCGGCCCACCAGCAGGGCGCCGATGCGGGGGATCAGGGCGTCGACCACCGGGTCGGGGTGCAGGTGGGGCGTCAACCAGGACATGTCTCCGCCCGGGCCGGCGATGAAACCGTCGATCGAGCAGCTGAACGCGTAGAGCAGTTTGGCCATGCCGGTACCGACGGCCGGGACGGCGAAAACTCATCGGTGCGGCGGGAACCTCGGCGGACGGCGCTCGTTCCAGCTGGCCAGGCCCTCGGCCAGCTCAGGGCGGCCGAACGACTCGAGCATCAGCTCCGTGGCGGAGCGGGCCGCCTCGGCGAGCGGCAGCAACGCCTCCCGCGCGAACTGCTCCTTCATCACCGCCATCGACCGCGGTGCGCTGTGGGTCGCCAGCTCCGTCGCGTAGGCGTGCGCGCGCAGCTGCAGCTCACCGGCCGGGACGACCTCCTGGACCAGGCCGTAGTCCAGGGCCTGCTCCGCGGTGAACGTCCGGCCGGAGAGCAGCAGGTCCCGGGCCCGGCCCTGGCCGACGAGCTCGGGGAGCAGCTTCGCGATGCCGTACTCGGCGATCAGGCCGCGCCGGGCGAACGCGGTGGTGAACTTCGCGCCCGCGGCCGCGAACCGGACGTCGGCCGAACAGGCGATGACGAACCCCAGGCCGGCGCAGCCGCCGTTGATCGCCGCGACCACCGGGACGCCTGCCGACGCCGCCGCCAGCACGTCCCGGAAGTTCTCGCCGCCCTCGACCGGCGGACCCGCCGCGATGGTGTCCAGCAGGCCCAGGTCGGCGCCGGGGCAGAAGGCCCGGCCCGCCCCGGTGACGACGACCGCGCGGACGTCCGGGTCCGCGTCCGCCTGCCGCAGCAGGGCGCCGTAGCGGGCCTGCATCGGGACGTCCATCGCGTTGCTGCGGTCCGGCTTGTCGAACGTGCACGTCGCGACCGCGCCGTCCGTCCCGTACCGCACACCATCCACAGTGGACATCGCCGCCTCCTCGGGGTCCGCTCCATACTAAGCGGTTGCTTGGGCTGAAGTCGAGTCCGGAGTTCGAAATTATCGAACCCTTTGATTGTCCGGAAACCTCTGTGCCATAGTGCTTTCCGCCCGCACATCGCCGCGCTGGAAGGGGCTCGCCCGATGCCGGAACAACCGAGTGGTCTCCGCAGACGGGTCGTCCTGGGCGGTGCCGGCGCCGCGGTCGCCGTGTCGGCGGTCGCGCCGGTCGCCCGGGCCGCTGAAGCGCTCACGCAGCCGGCCGCGGCGCGGGAAAGCGATTTCACGACCGGCTGGCGGTTCGCACTGGCCAACCCCGACGGCGTCACCGATCCCGGCGGCCGCTTCGCCGACGCGCCGAAGCCCGGCTTCGACGACTCGGCGTGGCAGCTCGTCGACGTCCCGCACGACTGGAGCATCGAGCTCCCGCCGACGGACCAGGGCACGAACAGCGGCTCCGGCTTCTTCCGCGGCGGCCTCGGCTGGTACCGCAAGAGCTTCACGCTGCCGCCGTCGCTCGACGGCAAGCGCGTGTCGGTGGAGTTCGACGGCGTCTACTCGGACGCCCACGTGTACCTGAACGGCGAACTCCTCGGCCACCACCCGTACGCCTACACCGGGTTCGCCTTCGACCTCACCGGGCGGCTGCACACCGACGGGCGCACGCCGAACGTCGTCGCCGTGCGCGCGACCAACCCCCTGCCCAGCAGCCGGTGGTACTCCGGCAGCGGGATCTTCCGCCGGGTCCGCCTGGTGGTGACCGAGCCGGTGCACGTGGCCCGGCACGGCACGTTCGTCACCACGCCGGACATCGCCGCCGGCGGGGGCACGGTCCGGGTCGCCACGGACGTCGCGAACGAGTCCGGTGCCGCGGTGACGGCGCAGGTGCGCACCACGGTCACCGATCCGGCGGGCCGCGTGGTGGCGACCGGCTCGGTCGCCGCGGCGGTCGCGGCCGGGCGGACCGCGACCACGTTGTCCGGGCTGCAGGTCGAGCGTCCCCAGCTGTGGTCGACCGGCGCACCGAAGCTGTACCGGCTGCGCACCGACGTCGTCGTGGCCGGGCGCGTACTCGACACGACCACTGTGGACTTCGGCTTCCGCCACACCGAATTCCACCCGGACAACGGGTTCTCGCTCAACGGCGTGCCGATGAAACTGCGCGGGGTCAACCTGCACGCCAGCCAGGGCGCGCTCGGCGCGGTGATCGACCCGGCCGCGCTGGAGCACCAGATGCGGCTGATGCTCGCGATGGGCGTGAACGCGCTGCGGACCGCGCACAACCCGCCGGACCCGCAGCTGGTGACGGTGTGCGAACGGCTCGGGATCGTCATGATGGTCGAGGCGTTCGACTGCTGGCGGACCGGCAAGCTCGAGTACGACTACCACCGCGACTTCGACGAGTGGAGCGGCCGCGACATCGCCGAAATGGTGCACGCGGCCAAGAACTCGCCCGCGGTCGTGCTGTGGTCGATCGGCAACGAGGTGCCGGACGCGTCGATGGCGGGCGGCCCGGAGATCGCGGCGGGCCTGATCGCCGCCGTCCGGGCGATCGATCCGACCCGGCCGATCGTCATGGGCACCGACCGCTACCGCAGCGTGCCCGCGCCGGGCTCGCCGCAGGACCTCATCCTGAAGCAGCTCGACGGCCTCGGCGTCAACTACAACAACGCCGAGTCCGTCGACGGGCTGCACCGGCAGTACCCGGACAAGTTCTTCTTCGAGTCGGAGACGTCGTCGGAAACCTCGACGCGCGGGTGCTACCAGGAACCGGAGCTGCTCAACACCGGCGAGAACCACACCCCGGGCAAGCGGGCGACGTCGTCCTACGACAACAACCTGGCGTCGTGGACGCTCAGCGGCGAGTACTCGCTGAAGAAGGATCGCGACCGGAAGTACTGCCAGGGTCAGTTCCTCTGGGCCGGGCAGGACTACCTCGGCGAGCCGACACCGTACGACGTCTTCCCGGTCAAGACGTCCTTCTTCGGCGCGGTCGACAGCGCCGGCCTGCCCAAGGACGCCTTCCACCTGTTCCGCAGCCAGTGGACGACCGCGCCGATGGTGCACCTGACCCCGATGGACTGGACGAACCACCGGCCCGGCGAGCCCGTCGCGGTCTGGGTCTACTCCACTGTGGACACCGTCGAACTGGTGCTGAACGGGAAGTCCCTCGGGGTGAAGAAGTTCGACCACAAGACCACAGTGGACGGACGGCCGTACCTGGAGACGAGCGAGCCGTCCGGCGACGACAAGCACGCCCCCTCCGGCAGCTACACCAGCCCGAACGGCGGCACCGGCAAGCTGCACCTGACCTGGACCGTGCCCTTCGCACCCGGCACGCTGACCGCGATCGCCCGGGCCGGCGGCCGCGAGGTGGCGCGCGACGAGCTCGTCACGGCCGGGCCGCCGCGCGCGGTCAAGCTGAGCGTCGATGCCCCCGGCGGCGGTGTGGTGGCCGGGGCGATGACGTTCGTGACGGCGTCCGTCGTGGACGCCCACGGTGTCGTCGTGCCCGCCGACGGGCCGGTGCTGCGGTTCACCGCCACCGGGCCCGGCCGGGTCGCCGGTGTCGACAATGGACGGCAGGAACTCGCCCAGGGCTACCAGCAGCCGACGATCCCGGCGTTCAAGGGGCTGGCCGTCGCCGTGATCGCCGCGACCGGCGGCCGCGGGCCGATCACCGTCACGGCGAGCGCTCCTGGCCTGGCACCGGGCGAACTCACCTTGCCCGGCACGTCTTCCGGGCAGCGCAACGGCCCGGGCGCGCGGGCGGCCGAGGTGGCCGCGGTCCCGGTCGTCTCGACCGCGGACGCGAGCTACTCGGGCGCGCCGGACACGCTGCCGTCGGCGATGCTGGACGGGAACCCGGCCACCGGCTGGTCCAACTACTACCTCAAGCCGGCGACTTCGACGCTGAACGCGGTGAGCAGGCCGCGCGCCGAAGACTGGGTGTCGCTGGCCTGGCCGTCGGCCCAGCGGATCAGCGCCGTGACCGCGAACTTCGTCGTGGACGCGAAACTGGCGCTGCCGGTCGCGGCCGAAGTCGCGTACCGCACCGCTCGTGGCTTCGAGCCGGTGCGGAACCTGCGGATCACGTGGGGGACCGGTGCGAACGACCCGACGTCGTTCGCCTTCGATCCGGTCGGCACCACGGAGGTGCGGGTGACGATGACGGCGAAGGGGTTCCTGCGGATCAGCGCGCTGCTGGCCCGCTGACCCGCCGGGAGCCGTTCATCGACGTGGTCCCGCGGTCCAGGACGCGGGCCGTGCGCCGGGGCGGCTTCTCGGCCGCGGTGCCGTGCCGGGGCGCGCGCGGCCGGTCCGGGCCGTGGCGGGGGCGGAAGCGCGGAGCTCGCCCCGGACACCCCTGGCGAAGATGCGCCGCGTGGTCTCGGTCGGCCGCACGTCCAGGTCGTCGCGCAGGCGCCGGACGCACATCCGGTGCCAGTTGCGCACCTGGCCGAGTTCGCCGCGCCGGGCGTGCAGGACCATCAGCGTCTGGTACGTCTCCTCCTGGTACGGGTCGATGTCCAGGATCCGGCGGCACAGGCCGACGACCTCGGCGTGGTCGTCCCGGCGCAGCGCGTCGGCGCGCAGGGAGGCCAGTGCGTGGAGGGCCAGAGCGCGGTAGTACTCCCGCTGCTCGACGACCCAGTCCCCGGTCTCCCCGGCCAGGAAGTCGCCGGTGTACAAGCGGGCGGCTCGCCGGTACCAGGCCACGGCCCGTGCTCGCGAACCCCGTGCCTCGGCGGCGTGGGCTTCGCGCAGGGCGCTGTCGAACTCGTCGACGTCCAGCCACAGATCCGTGGCGGTGAGCCGGTAACCGTGCGCGAGGTTGCCGATCTCGACCGGACGGCCGCTGGTCGCCGGTTCGAGGGCCCGGCGGACGGCGTGCACCGCCACCCGCAGCGAGCTCGCCGCCGACGACCACGCGGCAGCGGGCCACAACGTCTCGAAGAGCTTTTCCCGCCGCACCACCCGGCCGCGGTTCACGAGCAGGTACTGGAAGAGGCTGCGGGCCTTGCCCGCGCTCCAGGACACCACCGGCTCGCCGGCCAGGTACACCTCGAAGGCGCCGAAGCAGCGGACCGCGACTGCCGGACCGTGATCACCGTGATCGCCCCGGACTTCCGGAACTCCTGAACCCGTGTCTCCTCGCATGACGTCAGCCCCGATCAAATCATGGATCACATACGTAGATCAAATGCACGCGAACAACAAATCGAACTCACCGTCCGGACGTTAGCCGTTCGTCATCGGCCGCTCAAGAACCGAAGCACCATGGGAGATCCGTTTCAGGACGATGGTCGATGTGGAGTATCACCAACGTCGTATTGCTTCGCCACCTCCGGCAATGCCCACACTGCCCGTTGTGGCGCAGAAAGCGCAATCTCCGGTTGGCTGCGCTTTTTGCCGGTCATCTGGCCGGTGGAGGTGACCGATGTCGACAACGGTGTTTTCGCGCAGTCCGGTCCACATTGATCCCCGGGCCGACCCGGCCCGGTCCGCGCCGGTGTCCCGGCTGCGGCGGCTCCGCGGCCGGTGGCGGCTCGGGTGGCAGGAGGCGCGGCCGGTGGTCCAGGCCATTTTCCTGCTCCGGTTCGCCGCGGGCGCGGCCCTCGGCGGGGCGGGCGGTGCGCACGGCGCGGCCGGCCGGCTCGAACTCGTGGCGGCCGGGCTCGGCTGGCTCGCCACGACCTGGGCGATCTACCTGGTGAACGGGGTGGCGGACGTCGTCGAGGACCGCGCCAACGGCACGGCGCGCCCGATCGCGCGCGGCGACCTGCCCCAGCGGTCGGCCACCGGGATCGTGGCGGGCCTGGCCGCGGCCGGGCTGGCCCTGGCGGCGGTCGTGTCCCCGCTTCAGGTGCTGCTGACCGCGGCGATGCTCGGCGTCGGCTGGGCCTACTCGCTGGGGCCGTGGCCGCTGAAGGCGAACCTGGCCGGGTTCGTCGCGGCGGTGACCGCGCTGGGCATGCTGACCTATCTGGCCGGTTGGTCGGCGGCCGGCGGTGGACCGCTCAGCGAGCCGATGTTCCTCTTCGGTCTCATGATGTCCCTCTGGATGGGACTGGGGGGTTCGACGAAGGATCTCGCCGACGCCAAGGGTGATCGGCTGGCGGGCCGAAGGACCTTGCCGGTCCTCCTCGGTGGTCGCCGTGCCCGTGTGGTGATGGCGATTGCGGCGAGCTCGGTCGGCTGGACGTTCGTCATTCTTTGTGCCGTCAAGGCGATCGGCGTGCTTCCTGCCGCGGCGGTCGTCTTCGCCGGTTCGGTAGCGCTTTCTGTCACGGTGCTCGCGCCGTTGAGCCGCGGTGCCCGGTCCGCGGAACGCCGTCCTTATCGGGTGTTCATGGTGACGCAATACTGCGCGCACATCGTTTTGTTCGGCTGCCTTGGGGTTGCTTCGCTGCTGTGAGACAATCCCCGCGTGGCCGAAGAGAATTTGATGTTTCCCGCCGAGCTCCGGCACGCGGCGGTGCTCTCGTTCCGCGACCACCTGCAGGCGGCGGGTAATCGGCTGGCCGATATCCCGGAAGCCACCGCCCAGCTGCTGCGCCAGGCCGAATCCGTGCTCGACGACATCGAGACCGCGCTCGGCGGTTCCGTGCCGCCCCAGGGCGAGGGGGAGCGGCTCAGCGTGGAGATCGGCGCCAGCCGTGCCGTCCGGGGAGTTCACCCGATCGAGTCGGCGCACGCTGCCGTGACGATGTACCAGGTCCTCCTCCCGATCGTCCTGGACCGGACCCGGGCCGACGGCGACCCGGAGACCGGGCTGCGCACCGCCGCCGGTGTGCTGCAGGAGTCGATCATGCTCCGCGTCGGGATCGGCGCGGTGTCCTACGCGAGCTTCCTCCTCGAAAAGATGAACCACGCCCACCGCGACGAACGGCGCCGGATCGGCCGGGAACTGCACGACCGCGCGGCGCATTCGGTCGGCGTGGTGCTGCAGGACCTCGACCTGTACGAGGTCTATGCCGCCACGGACCCGGCGCGCGCGATGACGCGGATCGTCACCGCCCGCACCGCGTTGCGCGAAGCCCTCGACCTGATCCGGGGGCTCGCCACGGAACTGCGGGAATCCGCGGTGGAGGTCGGCGGTCTCGCGAAGGCGCTCGACGACTACGTCGCCGCCCGGGTCCCGTCGAGCATTCACACGACCGTGTCGGTGACCGGTGACGAGCAACTGCCGGACGACGCGTGCGAGGAGCTGTACCTCGTGCTCCGCGAGGCCATCCGGAACGCCGTCCTGCATTCGAGCGCGCGCACGCTGGAGGTGACCGTGACGGTGACCGACGCGGAAGTGCACGCTTCGGTGCGGGACGACGGGCAGGGGTTCGACCTCGCCGCCGCGCTGGTCGCCCGGTCGGGTGTCGGGCTCTCCTCCATGCGCGAGCGCCTCGAGCTCCTCGGCGGGACGTTCACGATCACCGCGTCACCGGACACCGGGACCACGATCTCCATCGCCGTCGCGCACCTCGGAGCCGGGCGATGACCGTGGCGCGCGAACCGAAGGTCACCATCATCGTCGCCGACGACCACACCCTGTTCCGCCAGGGGCTGTGCGAACTGCTGACCACGGACCCGGAGTTCGCCGTGACCGGCGAGGCGGCCGACGGGGACGAGGCCGTCACGCTGGTGCAGCGGCACCGCCCGAACATCCTGCTGCTCGACGTCGAAATGCCCGGCCCGAGCGCGAAGGTGGTGATCGAGCGGGTCGGGCGGATGTCCCCGGACACCGCCGTGGTCATCCTGACCATGCACGACGCACCCGCGGTCGTGCGTGACCTCCTGGACAGCGGCGCGGCGGCGTACCTGGTGAAGAGCATCGCCCGCGACGAGCTCATCTCCGCGATCCGGTCGGTGAGCCGCTCCAAGGACAACGTGCTGCTGTCGGTTCCGCGCGCGACGATGGAGTCGCTGGAGCGCCGGCAGGCGCAGCGAACGCTGTTGTCCGAACGGGAGCTGGAGGTCCTCCGGCTGGTCGCCGCGGCGATGAGCAACGCCCAGGTCGCCTCGCGCCTGTTCATCAGCGAGGGCACCGTGAAACGGCACCTCACCAACATCTACGGGAAGCTGGGCGCGGCCTCCCGGGTCGACGCGATCAACAAGGCGGTCCAGGCCGGCTTCATCGAAGCCATCGACCACTGACCGGGAAGTCCATTGAGGACGGACACGTAACCGCGGCGTAGCGCCGGGCCGGAATCCTCCAGGTATCGAGAACCAGCGATAGCACTGGAGGTTTCCCGTGGCGGAGATGTGGGTCGATTCGACGCCCCAGCCGTGCCCGCGGTGTTCGCGGTCGACGGTGCTGGCCACGCTGCAGTGGCGGCGGCAGTGGGTGCACGTGGGCACCTGGCGCCCCGAGTGCGAGCGGGCGCCCGCACCACTGGCGCACTCAGTCGCCTTCGCCGGTATACACCGGTGACCGACGCTCCAGGTACGCGGAATCCCCGGCCACCACAGGAGGCCGGGGATTCTCTTCCGGTGTCTCACTTCGAGAGCCGGAACCGGAAGTTGCGGAAGACCTCCGGCTCGGGGCTGTGGCGGCCGCGCAGGCGGAGGGCGTAGCTGACCAGCGCGTGGTCCAGCATGTACAGCCGGTTCCCTTCCGCGCGGCCACCCTCGGACAGCCGGCTCGTGACCCAGGCCACGGCCGATCGGCCGCCGTACCGGGCCGACGGCGCGTAGAGCCGTCCCGCTTCGCCGATCTCGCCCAGCATGTTCAGCGCGTAGCTGAACGGGTAGGGGCGGTTGACCCGGTCCAGTTCGGTCCGGTCCAGGTCGGGGTAGGAGCCCACCAGCCGGTCCAGGCCCTCGCCGGTGATCAGGTCGGGCCGCCCGGCCAGCATGGCCGTTTCGATCATGTACGGGTAGGCGATCCCGTTGCGGAAGAAGTTCGCGCCGGGATCGGCTTCGTCCCACTGTCCCAGCACGTCTTCCACGAAGGCGTCCAGGTCCGGCACCTCGCCGGACAGCCGGCCGAGGTTGTGCAGGGCCACGAGGTAGTACAGCGCCATGTGGGTCCGCTCCACCGGGTCGATCCGGCCCAGCAGGTCCTTCGCCTCGGCCAGCCGGTCCTTCCGGTAGGTCAGGTACTCGGGGCGGCCGGCCATCGCGATGGCGTTCAGCATCGTCACCAGCGGGTAGATCTTCCCGAAGTCCGCGGTCATCGGCTGCGGGAAGGCGGGCGGGACGGCCAGTTCGTCGGCGCGGTCGAGGTGGTCCAGCGTCTCCTTCAGGTAGTCCCGCGGCCCATCGAAGACGTGTTGGTCGAAGCCCAGCAGCGAAACCGCCGAGAGCAGCATGGACCCGCCACGCCCGCGGAAGAAGGGCGCGGGGATCCGCTCCAGGAGGTCCAGCGCTTCGCGGACGTGGTTGCGCTCGCCGGTGACCAGCCGGTCCGCCAGGCCCAGCTGGCCGAAGGCGAGGAACACCGCGGTGTAGGCGGAAAGCCGCTCGTAGTCGCCGTGCCGGCCGCTGTTCTCGTCCTTGATCCCGTCCGGCCGGATCCGGTCGGTCGCGGCGAGGATCTCCGCGGGGAAGTCCAGCCACTCGTTGACCAGCAGCTTGCGGTCCAGGCCGAGTTTCGCGAACGCGGCCATGAGGATGCAGCCCGCTGTGACGCGGTAGTAGGCGTTCCCCTCCGACCGCACGGCGTCCACGACGTCGCCGGCCGCCGAACCGACGTCGACGCGGGTGAAGTCGACGGCCGGGTCCGTCACGTTCAGGATCAGGTCCGCCAGCAGCCGCGAGAACCGCGTGTACGAATGCGTCGGCGGCACCTTCACCGCCAGCAGGTCGAACGTGCGCCGGATCCGCTCGGCGGCGACGGGGTCGTGGTCGATGGGGTACTGGCCGAGCCCGATGCCGCGCACCATGCGGCTCCACGGCGTCGCGATCATGCGTGACTCGGTGGTCAGCTCGTCCAGTCCGGTCACCGGCAGCACCGGCGATGCACTGTCCATGGGTCAGCTCTCCTTTTCTCGGGTGTGCGACAGCCGGGTGGTGTGCCGAGGACCCGCCGCCGGCCGCGTGCTCGGCTGCGGGGTGCGCGGGGTGTGGTGGCCGGGAACCGCGCGGCGGTGCGGGGTCTGCCCCGGGTGCCGCCGGGTGTGGTCCAGGTGGGCCGGCGCCGGCACCGCCGCCCCGAGGAACTCCGTCCGGTCCCCGGTGAGCATTTCCAGCGCCCAGTTCAGCCACTTGACGCCCTCGCAGTAGATGGCCACCGGCCGGCGCTGCACCTGGTGGGTGTCGGTCAGCGTCCCGTCCAGCTCGGCCTGGAAGTGGAACGGCGGCATGGCCGCGAAATGGGTGCCCATCACGAAGACGAGCCGGATGACCCAGTGGGGGTCCTTGAGGTGCTGGGACTCCGGGTCGTCCCGCTGCACGGCCGTCATCACGGAGTCGAAGTAGTCCTCCAGCCCGCGCGGCTGCGCCGGGTCGACCGCTTCGCCCTTGGCCACGACGTCCCGGACCCGGTAGGACTTCCGGTACGGGTTCTCCGCCGCGAAGTCGATGTCGACCCGGGGCGTCCGTCCGGGGCCGGTCCGGACCCGCAGGGCGAACTGCTCGTAGTGGATTTCGTCGTAGTGGCCGAGGGAGTTGTGCCAGGGCTTGTTGTCGTACATGGCGTCGTCACGGGTGTCGCCGCCGTCGCTCTTGAAGCCGATGGCCCGCGGGTCCAGGAACTTGATCCCGACCGACTCCGCCGTGATCGCCGCCAGCGCCGCGTCGATCTCCCGGCGCGGGGCGCCCGTTTCGATCAGCCGCTGGGCGTGCAGCAGCGGCGCGGGGTCCTCGATCTTGATGTTCTCGGTGTTCGTGTCGCCCATCACCAGGGAGTGGAACCGCGGTTCCAGGATCCGGAGGTACTCCGGGTGCGCCCGGAACCGGGCCAGGAGCGCCGGCACGTTGAGGTAGGTGACGCCGTCGATGACGATCCGTTCGGTGTCGAGCAGCTCCGGGGAGAAGGTGCGCGGTGCCGTGCGACGGCAGAGTGCCAGGCGGTCCTCGATCTTGCGGAAGTAGGAGATGTCCAGGGTCTCGCCCGGGGCGGGGACGCGGTTCACGGTGTGCACGTTCCGGTTCAGCACCCGGAAGACCTGCTCGTAGAGGCGGGCGACCACGGCCGGGGGCGGCGAGTTCCGTTCGACGAACCGGCTGATCTCCACGCCCGGGACGTAGCTCATCTCGTAGACGACTTCCTTGCAGGTGGCCGTGCCGTCCCCCCGCGGAGCCGGGATCACCCGCTCGGCGATGTCGTACACCTCGGGGAAGTACCGGCGCACCGGCTCGGGCAGGGCCTGCAGGTACTCCGCCTGCTTCTTCGCCTTGGTGAACGGCGGCAGCATCACGCCCTGGCCGTCCGGGTTCCAGCCGACCGTGGTCAGCGCCTCGCTCAGGATCTTGCGGACGGTGGTCCGGTCCTCGCCGTCCTTCCGCAGGAAGATCGTCATGGACTCGCTGCCGCCGGCACCGAAGCCCAGGACGCGTTCCCCGATGCCGACGTAGGCGTTGACCGTGCCGGTCAGCACCCGGCGGCCCTGGGCGTAGCGCAGCACCTTCTCGTTCTCCACGGTCATGGACAGGACGCACTGGTCCTCGAACTCGTCGAGCGCCGGGCTGCCGGACGGCGAGGACACACCGATGACATCGGCGCGGTGCGGCCCCAGGTCCAAGCCGGCGGGGTCGAGCGCGGACCCGAGCGAGAGGATCAGGCAGTTCCCGTCGAGGCGGATCCGCCGGACTCCGGCGTCGAGAGCGCCGTCGAGGACGACGGCACGCGTGGCAGCGGCGAGGTCCTTCGCCGACCACAGCGGGACGCCCTCCGGCGAGACGAGGGGCAGCTCGGGGCGGTCGAGCGAGGAGACCAGCCCGTCCAGCGCGGCTTCCAGCCCGGGGTCCGCGCTCAGCGCCAGCTCGTGGAGGGCCACGACGTCGGCCACCGGCGCCGCGCCGGCGGCCGCCAGCGCCGCCAGCCAGCCGGCGAGGTCGCTGCCTTCGAGGTAGCAGTCGTTCTGGCGGAACAGCGCCGGCCGGTCGTGCCGGAGCGCCCGGAACAGGGTGTGCCGTCGCTCGACGGCCGCCTGGTCGTGGTCCGTGCCCCCGTCGAAGTGGACGACCACGACCTCGGGCTGCCCGGCCGTGCCGGCATCCCGGTCGACGACGTCACCCGTCCGGTCGACGATCCTGAGCTCGGTGCGGACCCGGCCCGGGTGGTCGCCGGTGAGCTGCTTCTTCTGCCGCGCCCGCAGGACCAGCTCGCCACGGCCGGTGTCGACGTCGCCGCGATGCCGGTAGGTGTGCTGGAAGACCTCCAGGAGCTCGTAGAACGCCGGTGCGGCGGCCCGCTCGGGGCGGAGCATCTCGTCGGTGATGACGCGCCGCATGACCCGCAGGAGGTACCGCTCGCCGAAGGAGTCCGCCGAGGCCAGCCGGAAGAGCTCACGCAGCGTGCCGAGCTGCCGGTCGGCCAGGCGGTCCCCCGAGCCGCGCAGCCGGCCCAGCTCGGCCAGCAGGTCGTCCACCAGCTTCAGCACGCGGAGCACCGGGTCGGCCGCACCCGCGGTCCCGGTGTAGGCGGTCACGGGGTCCGCGGTGCCGTTGTCGTGCAGCAGCCGCACGGACTTGTCACCCGGCCCCAGCTCGACCACCAGGTCCGGCCGGAGGCCGCCGAGCGTGGCCACGGTCTCCCGCGACGCCATGACCTCGTCGGTGATCGCGAGGATGCCGTTCCGGACCTCCTCGGCGGTGCCGAGCAGGCCGGGACCGTGGTTCGAGACCACCGGGACGCCGGGGTCGGCGAACACGATGCCGTTCGCGGCCATGAAACCGTCGAGCGCCTCGCGCACGCCGCTCATCCGCTCGGAGTGGGCGAGGAATTTCGTCGGTTTCTTCAGCTCTTCCGACCGGATTCCCGGCCGTCCCGCGGTGAACGCGTCGAAATCCGCCTTGACGCCGGACCGCACGTAGACGTTCGCCTGCCGGTCCGAATAGTGCTTGTGGATCTCGACATCCGCTTTCGGGAACTTTCTGCCGAGCTCGTCGAGCGCGTCGACGAGGTCTTCGGTGGCCCCGTTCAGGGCGATGACGTGGAACGGCTCGGGGACCAGCCCGCGGCCGCGCAGCGAATCGGGGAGGTGGACGGCGACTTCGCGGGCGACCGGCTCGTCGGGCACCTCGCCCTCGGCGGCCACCAGCATCAGCGGCGTGAAAGCCCGCGCGATCTGGACGCCGTCACCGACGGACAGCGCCCCGCTCGCCACGGCGGAGGTGATGATCCCGAAGCTTTCCCCGGTGTAAGCCACGAAATCGAGGTGGATCCCGTTCCGGGCCGCCGTGTTCCGCAGGTGGGCTTCCAGGGCCAGGCTGTGCACCAGGATCGCGCTTCCGATGAAGGCCTGCTGGGCCAGCTTTCCCGCCGGCAGGTTCTCCGGAATCGGCAGGAGCTTGTCCGGCCGGTCGGGAAAACCCAGTGCCCGCGCGGCCTGCCGGTAGATCCCGAGCACCTCAGGGCTCCCGGAGTCCAGCAGGTGACGGCCGAGATCCCGGTACGCGGCGCGGCTGCCGAGACCGGGGAAGACGCCCGCGACGCGCCCCGGAACCCCGGGCCGCGGGTGGTTTCCGCGCGGGTCCGGGGTCGAGCGTGAACAGGAACGAACCAACCTCATGGTGTCTCCCGGGTTTGTCCATGGCGGAAACGGGGAACTCTGACTGTTTGCCCCGTATCTCGCCGGCCCGGCGTCGCGCGTGACGACGTCGCAGGCGATGTCTGTTCGATGGCGCACGTGATGTGTGTTCGATATCGACGGTATGAGCGCCGGGCACCGCGCTCAAGCGATTCGGTGCCGGAGAAGCCGATGAGGCAGGCCGGGCGTGTCACCAAGGTTTTCGCGATGTCACGAAGGTCGTAGTGATGATTCCACCTACGATGGCGGCGCCCGTTTCGGCAGTGCGCCTACGCTGGACGGTGATTGTTGATGAGGTCATTCACCCACGAGGTTTGTGCAGTGAGCAAATGGGATGGAGGGTAGAGTCATGCCTATCGGGCTTCTCGCCTTGGCGCTGGGAGGCTTCGGCATCGGGCTGACCGAATTCGGGATCGTGGGTCTGTTGCCCCAGGTGGCGGCGGATTTCGGGGTCACCGAACCGGTGGCCGGATACCTGGTCTCGGGTTACGCGCTCAGTGTCGCGGTCGGCGCCATCGCGCTCACCCTGGCGATCACCAGGTTCGACCGCAAGAAAGTGCTGCTCGGGCTGATGGTGCTGTTCATCGCGGGCAACCTGATCTCGGCCGTCGCGCCGGTCTATTCGGTGATGCTGCTCGGCCGGATCATCGCGGCGCTGTGCCACGGCGCGTTCTTCAGCGTCGGCGCGGTGGTCGCCGCGGAGATGGTCGCGGAAAACAAGAAGGCCAGCGCCATCGCGCTGATGTTCGGTGGCCTGACCGTGGCCAACGTGCTCGGCGTGCCGCTCGGCACCCTGCTCGGCCAGCAGCTCGGCTGGCGTTCGACGTTCTGGGCGATCACGGTCATCGGTGTCATCACCATGATCGGCATCTGGGTCCTGGTGCCGCAGCCGGAGGCCGTCGCCCGGACCAGCGTCCGTGGTGAGCTCGGGGTGTTCCGCCGTCCCCAGGTCTGGGTCTCGGCGGCGATCACCGTGCTGTCCTACGGCGGCATGTTCGGCGCGTTCACCTACATCGCCTTCACGCTGACCGAGGTCAGCGGCTTCGCCACCAGCACGGTGCCGTGGCTGCTGGTGCTGTTCGGGGTCGGCATGTTCGCCGGCAACTTCCTCGGCGGCAAGGCGGCGGACCGGGCGCTGGACAAGTCCCTGATCGTGATCCTCGCCCTGCTCACGGCGGTGCTCGTGGTGTTCGCGCTGACCGCGCACAGCCAGGTCCTGACGATGATCTCGCTGTTCCTGATGGGCACCGTCGGCCTGGCCACCGCCCCCGGTCTGCAGCTGCGGATCATGCGGTACGCCGACGACGCGCCGACGATGGCGTCCGGCACCAACATCGCGGCCTTCAACATCGGCAACGCGCTCGGCGCCTGGCTGGGCGGGCTGGCGCTGGCCGCCGGGCTCGGGTTCGTCTCGCCGCTGTGGGTCGGTGCCGCGGTCAACGTCGTGGGGCTCGCCGTCTTGGCGGCCGGCACGGCGGCGGCGCGACGGCACCGCGATCGGGTCGCCGGGGCACCCCGCCGGCTCACGGCGACGGGGGCGAGAACCAGGAGGGTCCCCGGGGGGGGGGGGGGGGGGGGAAGGGTGTTTTCACCCCCCCCTCCCCCCCCCCGCCCAGCCATGGCAGACCACCAGGGTTCCAGCGCAACCCGGCGAACGTATCCGGTCACCGCACTAGCAGGGCGCCGGGACCGCGGGGATCCCGCGAACGGGTCCGGCCCGGCGGGGTTCCGCGGCCCGGCGAGGCGCACCCCTCGCCGGGCCTGGCGCGTTACCGGCTGCAGGGCGCGAGCGCGTCGAGCCCCTGCGGCTTGGCCGCGGTGCGGCCGATGGCGGTGGCGATCCGGTTGATCGTCGCCACGCGCTTGTCCTCGAGCGGGCCGAGGATGGCGTTCTGGACGAAGTTCGGGCCGCCCTGGCCGACGGTCGTCTGCAGGCGGTTGTTGGCTTCGTCGATCTGGGTGTTCAGCAGCTCGAGGTTGCGCTGCACCTCGGCCTGGGCCTGGGCGGGGATGGCCGGGAGCTTGCTCGCCACGTCGGGGCAGGAGATCTTGCCGACCCCGGCGTTGCCCGTGTTGCCGCTGGTGCCCTTGGTGCCGTTCTGGCCGTTGTTGCTGTTCTGGCCGCCGTTGCCGGTGCCCTGGGCCGGTGCCGGAACGGCGGCGCCCGCGCCGCCGACCGAGCAGGTGGCCAGGCCGTCGAGGCCCTGCGGCTTCTCGGCGCGGCGCCCGATCGAGATGGCGATGCGGTCGATCGTCGACTTCCGCTTGTCCGCCAGCGGGCCGAGGATGGCGTTCTGGACGAAGTTCGGGCCGCCTTGGCCGACGGTCGTCTTGAGGCGGTTGTTGGCTTCGTTGATCTGCGTGTTCAGCAGGTCCAGGTTGCGCTGCACCTCGGCCTGCGCCTGGGCGGGGATGGCCGGGAGCTTGCTCGCCACGTCGGGACAGCTGATCTGGCCGACCGCCGCCTGACCGCCCGAGGCGGCGTTGGCGGCGCCGGGGTCGCCGAAGGTCGTCGCGACCGCCAGCGCCCCGCCTGCGATCGCGAGGGCGAAGGCACCCGTCGCGATCTTCGTCCGCCGGGAGAGGCGGTGTCGTCCACCGGAAGCAGGCATGAATGACTCCGTTTTCGTACGTGAGTTAGCGTGAACATATGGGCACTCCGCCGTGTTCGGGGGATACGGCGGAGTTATCTGATGGGGCGGACCCAACTGGTCGCCGACGCCCATGGTGGCGTGCGGACCTGGGGTTTGTCCAGTGTGACCGGTGCGAAAAAGAAGATGTGAACCATTCCGAACCGGGGTACGTGTACCTCGGTGACGGCGGCATCTGGCCGCATTGTTTCGGAGCGCGGGAATTGTTCCGCGCAATTTCGGCGCGTCCGCGTGGGGCTTGACGCGGGCCGCCGTGTCCTCCTAGCGTCGGCATACCGACCGGTCGGTGTCCAAAGGAGGTCACTGGATGAGCTGGTACGACGCGAAGCCCTGGCTCGCGAGCTACGACGAGCGCGTGCGGGACGCGGAGCCGGCGAAGCCGACGACGCTGCCCGAGGCGTTCCGCCGGGCCGTCGACCACGTCCCGGACCGGGCCGCGATCGCGTACTTCGACGCGCGGCTGAGCTACCGCGAGGTCGACGAGCTCTCCGACGGCGTCGCCCGGTACCTGACGGCCCACGGCTTCGCCCGCGGCGACCGGCTGGCCCTCGTGCTGCAGAACATCCCCCAGTTCGTGGTCGCCCTGCTGGGCGCGTGGAAGGCCGGCGGGATCGTGGTGCCGGTCAACCCGATGTACCGCGAACGCGAGCTCACGCACGTGTTCACCGACGCCGGCGTCAAGGCGGTCGTCTGCTCGCAGCGCGGCTGGAACGCCTACATCGGCGAGACGGCGGCCGCCAACGGCGTCGGCATCGCGCTCACCACGAGCGAATTGGAGTTCCAGACCCGCGACGACGAGCGCGTCCTGGCCAAGGTCGAGCGGGAGGCCACCCCGGGCGCGACCGAGCTCCTCGAAGCCGCGGCCACGCCGGGCCCGAAACCGCCGGAACCCGCCTTCGCGCTCGGCGACACCGCCCTGATCAGCTACACCTCCGGCACCAGCGGCACGCCGAAGGGCGCCACCAACACCCACGGCAACATCGGCACCAACGCCGCCGGGCTCGGCTCGTTCAGCGGCCTGCCCGCGGGGTCGACGCTGTTCGGGCTCGCGCCGCTGTTCCACATCACCGGCATGGTCTGCGAGCTGGGTTCCGCGATCGACATCGAGGGCACGCTCGCGCTGGCGTACCGCTTCGAGCCGGGGGTCGTGCTCGACGCGTTCCTGGAGCACGAGCCGTCGTACACGGTCGGTCCGTCGACGGCCTACATGGCGCTGATGGCCCACCCGTCCTTCAGCCGCGAACACTTCGCGTCGTTCGCGCTGCTGTACTCCGGCGGCGCCGCGCTGCCGCCCGCCGTCGTCGAGGCGTTCCGCGCGAAGACCGGGCACTACATCCACAACGGCTACGGCCTCACCGAAACCACGGCCGGCTGCGTCGTCGTCCCCGGCACCCTCGAGGCGCCGATCGACCCGGCGTCGGGCACCATCTCGATCGGCCTGCCGGTGCCGGACACGATCGTCCGGATCCTCGGCGAGAACGGCGAGGAGCTGCCGCCCGGCCAGGCGGGCGAGATCGCCGTCGAGGGCCCGATGGTCGTCTCGGGCTACTGGAACCGGCCCGAGGCCACGGCCGAAGCCCTGCCCGGCGGCCGGCTGCTCACCGGCGACATCGGGTTCATGGACGAGCGCGGCTGGGTCTACGTCGTCGACCGCAAGAAGGACATGATCAACGCGTCCGGCTTCAAGGTCTGGCCGCGTGAGGTCGAAGACGTCCTCTACACGCACCCGGCGGTCCGCGAGGCCGCCGTCGTGGGCGTCGCCGACGAATACCGCGGCGAGACGGTCAAGGCGTACGTCAGCCCGGCACCCGGCGCGAACGCCGATCCGGCCGAGCTGGTGGCCTGGTGCAAGGAGCGCCTCGCGGCCTACAAGTACCCGCGGACCATCGAAGTCCTCGACGAGCTGCCGAAGACCACCAGCGGGAAGATCCTGCGCCGCGAGCTGCGGGCCCGGGGGTAGCGCGGTGGTCGAAACGGTCCGCGGCGCGATCGCGCCGGAAGCGCTCGGCCGGGTGCTGATGCACGAGCACCTCTTCGTGCTCAGCCCCGAGTTCGCCGAGAACTACCCGGAGCACGAAGGGTTCCGCGAGGACGAGCACGTCCCGGAGGCGATCCGGCGCCTGAAGGAGCTCAAGGACGCGGGGATCGACACGATCGTCGACCCGACGGTGATCGGCCTCGGCCGGTACATCCCGCGCGTGCAGCGGGTGGCGGCCGAGGTGGACGTCAACATCGTCGTCGCGACCGGGCTGTACACCTACCACGACGTGCCGCACTACCTGCACTTCCGCGGGCCGGGCACGTTGCTGCAGGGCGAAGACCCGCTGGTCGGCATGTTCGTCGGGGACCTCCGGGACGGCATCGCGGGCACCGGCGTCAAGGCCGGCCTGCTCAAGTGCGCGACCGACGAACCCGGGGTGACCCCGGGCGTCGAGCGGGTGCTGCGGGCGGTGGCGCACGCCCACGCCGAAACGGGCGCGCCGATCATGACGCACACGCACGCGGGCACCCGGCGCGGCCTGGAGCAGCAGGACGTGTTCGCGTCCGAAGGCGTCGACCTGACCCGCGTGCTCCTCGGGCACTCGGGTGACTCGGCGGACCTGGGGTACCTGACGGAGCTGGCCGACCGCGGCTCGCTGCTGGGCATGGACCGGTTCGGCCTGGACCTGCTGCTGCCGTTCGAGGAGCGGGTGAACACGGTCGCGGCGCTGTGCGAACGCGGCTACGCGGGCAGCATGGTGCTCTCGCACGACGCGTCCTGCTACATCGACTGGCTCCCGGCGGCGCAGCTGCCGTCGATCGCGCCGAACTGGCACTACCTGCACATCACCCGGGACGTGCTGCCGGCGCTGCGGGAGCGCGGGGTGTCCGAAGCGGACATCACGACGATGCTCGTGGACAACCCGCGGCGGTTCCTGTCGTGGCGTTATCCTGGTGCGTCCTGAGAGGGGGTCCAGCGGTGACTCGAGCAAGCACCCGCAAGCCGGGCGAAGCCACCGGCGACGACCAGGCCGCCGTCCCCCGGCGGCTGCTGGAGCACGCAACGAAGCTGTTCGCGAAGAAGGGCTTCGACCGCACCTCGGTCCAGGAGATCGTCGAGGCGGCGGGCGTCACCAAGGGCGCGATGTACCACTACTTCGGCTCGAAGGACGACCTGCTCTACGAGATCTACGCACGGGTGCTGCGCGAGCAGACCCGCCAGCTGGAGAGCGTGGCCTCGTCGGGCGCACCGCTGCGGGAACGCCTCGCGGCGGCGGCGTCCGACGTGGTGGTGTCGAGCATCGACAACCTGGACGACAACACGATCTTCCTGCAGTCGATGCACCAGCTGTCCCCGGACAAGCAGAAGGCGGTCCGCGCCGAGCGGCGCAAGTACCACGAGCGCTTCCGCGGCCTGGTCGAGGAGGGCCAGCGATCGGGCGAGTTCCGCACGGACAAACCGGCCGACGTGGTGGTGGACTTCTTCTTCGGCTCGGTGCACCACCTGGGCTCGTGGTACCGCCGGAGCGGGTCGCTGACGGCCCGCCAGATCGGCGACCACTACGCGGACCTGCTCCTGGACGCCCTGCGGCCGCCGGCGGGCTAGTGCTGCTGCACGTGGTCCAGCAGCAGCGCGCTGACCTCGTCCGGGGCCTCCATCGCCATCCACTGGCTCGCGCCCTCGACGATCTGGAAGTGGTACTCCGCGTCGATGTGGTGGACCGTCAGCTCCGCCGCGCTCTGGCCGAGGTACGGGTCCTCGCGGCCCCACAGGTACAGCGTCGGGACCCGGATGCGGCCCGCCGGGATGTCGAACGCGTCGTTCGTCGCTCCGCGGTACCAATTCAACGTGGCCGTCAGTGCGCCCGGTTCGGAAAGGCGCTCGACGGTGCGTTCGACGATCGCCCGGGGAATGCGGCGGCTGTAAACAGCCCGTAATTGCGCCGCTTCGTCGCGTAAGAGGTATTTCTCGGCCTTGCCTTCTTCGCGGCGGAAGAAGCGGATGTACCCCAGGTCGTGGAACTGGCCGTCGTCCGTGGCCGCCGCCTGGCGCAGGGCCGCCGGGTGGGGGGTCGAGAGCACCGTCAGGGACCGGAGGCGGTCCGGGTGGGCCGTGGCGAACACCCAGGCCACCATGCCGCCCCAGTCGCGGGCGACCAGGTGGAAGCGGTCCGCGCCCTGGCTCTCGGCGAACGCCAGTACGTCGCCGACCAGGAGATCCAGGGCGTAGTGCTCGACGCCGTCCGGGCGCGCGCCCGCCGCGTACCCGCGCTGGTCCACCGCCAGCGCCCGGTAGCCGGCCTCGCCGAGCGCGTGCAGCTGCTCGGTCCACGCCTCCGCGAACTCGGGCCAGCCGTGCAGCAGCAGCACGAGCTCGCCCGACTCGGGGCCGGCCGCGAGCGCGGTGTGGTGGTGGCCGCCGACGGCGATGGTCAATTCCTCCAGCGCGGCGGCGTCCGTCGGGGCGACGGCTGATTCCATGGCGCACAGGCTAGATCCGCATCCCCCGCGAGAACCATGGGGATCCGGGCACTTTTGTCACACGTTTGCGCCCGGAGTGGCCTGGCTCACAGAATTTTCGCTCATCTGAGCGAAAATTCCCCGCGAAACTGAAGTTTCTTCATGAAGACCCCAGCCGCTCGAGGTCCACCACGGCCTTGTCGACCGTGAAGACGTCGGCCGGGCGGCGGTTCCCGGCGAGCAGCGCCACGTAACAGCCGTAGTCGATGGCGTACCCGTCGTACAGCCGCCCCGGGCGCCGCGGGTCGACCACGCCGCGCTTGAGGATGTGCAGCAGCCGCGCGTCGCACAGCGTGTCGATCGCGGCCGGGCGGTCCCGCGCGGGCAGCAGGAAGGTGCGGCAGCGGCGCCGGCCCACCACCTCGTCCACCAGCAGCCCGAGCACCCGGTCGGCGTCGTCGTCCCGGCTGATCACCGACTGCTTGTCCCGCAGGTACCAGTCCCGCGCGGCCCGGCGGACGTGCGCGAGCGTGATCTTCCCGTCGTGGGCGTGCTGCGCGGCCAGCGCCGCGATGTTGATCGCGTCGCGCGGGACGCCCTCGGCCGCCCGGACCAGCTCGGGGAACGCGCCACCGTCGAAGGCGGCGTCGACGAACGCGCCGGGCACCGGCGTCCGCAGCATCGAGGCGAGGATCGGCCGGACGTGGTTGCCGAACAGCTCCCGGAAGAACGCCTGGGCCGCGGCGGGCGACCGGCCGAACACCAGCGCGTCGTCCAGGCTGACGGCGGACGCCGCGTCCGACCCGACCTCGATGCCCAGGTAGTCGTCGTCGAGCGGGACGAAGAACCGGGCGCGGTGCTCGATCGCGGCGATCTTCACCGTCATGCCGCGGACCGGCAGCACGCTGCGGCGCAGCAGGTCCGCCAGGAACGGCTGCAGGTCGAGCGGCACGCTGCTCCACTCGTCCAGCAGCAGCCACAGCCGGGCCGGCCGGACCCCGTCCGCCACGGTCTGCACGGCCCGGCTCAGCGGGCCGAACAGCACGCGGTGCTGCTCGACGCCGGTGCGCTTGCGGCGGCTCGACGCCGTCGCCGACGCCTTGCGCCGCGCGCCGGCCCGGGCGCCGCCGCCGTGGGTGACGCTCAATTCCGCGGAGTATTCCCGTTCCACGGCGCCGCCGAAAGTCTGCTCCTGTTCGGTTTCGCCGACGACTTCCACTTCGGTGGCGGCGGACACCAGCGCGTCGAGGCCGCGCACCAGCGCGTCCTGATTCGGGAAATTGCCGTCGACGGCGACGGCGAAAAGCCGGTCGTGGACGGCTTCGAGGGTGTCGACCAGCAATTGCGTGCCGCGCTGGGCGGGGCTCAGCGCGGTGCTGGCGTAGAGGCCGCCGCTGGAGCCGATCGTCCGCAGGTCGAGGTGGATCGCGAGGTCCCCGGTGCCCTCGGCGAGTTCCTGCAGGTGCAGCAACGCGTGCGTCTTGCCGGTGCCGCGGCGGCCGAAAAGGAGCTGGTGGTCGGCCGAATTGATCATCGCGGAAAACGATCCGGCGGCGACGTAGGTCGCGGCCAGCGTCGACCGGTCGGCGCTTTCCGCCCGCCGGGGAATACGCATCAGCGCCTGGTTGAGGTGCTTCTGGATGGCCTGCGCCATGGGACTCAGCGTACGGCAGCCATCGCCGCGTCCGGCACGGCCGAATGAGTTGCGGAAACGGCCCGTTCCGCGTCGGGAACGGGCCGTTTCCGCCGGCGACCTACGCGGGCAGGTCGACCAGGTCCGCCAGCCGGGCCCGGTGCCTGCCGGGGGTGCCGAGGGCGATTTCGTCCGCCTTCGCGCGCTTCAGGTACAGGTGTGCCGGGTGCTCCCACGTCATCCCGATGCCGCCGTGCAGCTGGATCGCCTCCTCCGTCGCGCGGACGGCGATCGGCGCGTTGCGGGCCTGGGCCACCGCCACCGAGATCGGCACGTCGGTGCCGGTGGCCAGCGCGTCGGCGGCGTTGCGGGCCGCCGCGCGGGCGAGCACCAGGTCCGTGTACAGGTTCGCCAGCCGGTGCTTGAGCGACTGGAACCCGCCGACCGGGCGGCCGAACTGGTACCGCCCCTTGAGGTAGCGCACGGTCTCGGTCAGCGCCCACTCGGCGACGCCCGTCTGCTCGGACGCGAGGATGCCCGCCCCGAACAGCAGCGCGCTCTCCAACGCCGAAGCCGCCTCCGGGCCCGACGCCACGAGCACCGCCGGCGCGTTCGACAGCGTCACGTCGGCCACCCGGCGGGTCAGGTCGAACGAGACCAGCTCGGACACCGTCGCCGCCGACGCCTCGACGACGTAGAGCCCGGGGCCGTCGGGGCCGGCGGCCGGGACGACCAGCAGGTCCGCCACCGACGCGTCGGCCACCGTGCCCACCCGGCCGCTCAAGGCGCCGTCCGGGTTCGCCGTCACCGACGACGGGAAGCCCGCGCCCGGCGCCGTCGACAGCGGCACGGCCAGCGCACCGATTGCCGAACCCGAGGCCAGCCGCCGGACGAACTCGTCCGCCGAAGCGCGGACCAGCGCCGTCGTCGCCAGCACCACGCTGCCCAGGAACGGCACCGGCGCGACGCAGCGGCCCAGTTCCTCGGCCACCACGGCGACTTCGCGGGCCGACGCGCCGTGTCCGCCCAGTTCCTCCGGCACCGCCAGCCCGGCCACGCCGACCTCGTCGGCCAGCGTCCGCCACAGCTTCAGGTCGTACGGCTCCGCCGTCTCGGCGCGCGCCAGCAGCGCCTCGGCCGACGCCTTGTCCTTCAGCAGGTCGCGGACCGAAGCCCGCAGGTCTTCCTCGACGTCCGAGTACAGGAGGTCAGTCATCGGGGCAGGTCCTTCCAGGCGACGTCCTTGTCGACGCGCGGCTCCGAGGGCAGCCCCAGCACGCGCTCGGCGATGATGTTGCGCAGGACCTCCGAGGTGCCGCCCTCGATGGAGTTGCCCTTCGCGCGCAGGTAGCGGTAACCGGCTTCGCGGCCGGTGAAGTCGACGATCGCCGGGCGCCGGAACGTCCAGTCGTCGTAGGCCAGGCCCTCTTCGCCGAGCAGCTCGACCTCCAGGCCGGTCAGGGCCTGGTTGAGCTCGGAGAAGGCGACCTTCATGGCCGAACCCTCCGGCCCGGGCGCGCCGAGGGCGAGCTGCTGGCGCAGCCGGGTGCCCGCCAGCCGCAGCGTTTCCGCCTCGACCCAGCGCTGGACGAGCCGGTCGCGCAGCTCCGGCGTGCGCAGCTCGGGCCGTTCGCGCCAGGTCTTCGCGACGATCCCGATCAGCCCGCCTTCGCGCGGCTGGACGTGCCCGCCGATCGCGACGCGCTCGTTCATCAGCGTCGTCTGCGCGACCTTCCAGCCCTCGCCGACCGCGCCGAGGCGCTGGCTGTCCGGGATCCGGACGTCGGTCAGGAAGACCTCGTTGAACTCGGCCTCGCCGGTGATCTGGCGCAGCGGCCGGACTTCGACCCCGGGCGCGGTCATGTCGCACAGGAAGTACGTCATGCCCTGATGCTTGGGCACGTCCGGGTCGGTGCGGGTGACCAGGATCGCCCACTGCGACTCGTGCGCCCCGGACGTCCACACCTTCTGGCCGGTGACGATCCAGTCGTCGCCGTCGCGCACCGCGCGGGTGCCGAGGGCGGCGAGGTCGGAACCGGCGCCGGGCTCGGAGAACAGCTGGCACCACACCTCCTCGCCGGTCCACAGTGGACGCAGGAAGCGTTCGCGCTGCTCGGGCGTGCCGAAGGCGAGGATGGTCGGCGCGGCCATGCCGAGGCCGATGCCGATCCGGCGGGGGTTGTTGTCCGGCGCGCCCGCGCCGGTGAACACACCGTCCACAACGGACTGCAGCGCGCGCGGCGCGTTCTGCCCGCCGAGCCCGGCGGGGAAGTGGATCCAGGCGAGCCCGGCGTCGAACCGGGCCCGCAGGAACTCCAGGGGGACAACATCGCGCGGGTCGTGCGAGGCCAGGAATTCGGTGGCCTGGCGGGTCAGGTCTTCGGCGGTGACAGTCACTTCGCGCCCTCCGAGAGGTACTTCTTCAGTTCGCGCCGGGCCAGCGAGCGCTTGTGGACCTCGTCCGGCCCGTCGGCCAGGCGCAGCGTGCGGTTCCCGGCCCACATCGCGGCCAGCGGGAAGTCCTGGCTGACCCCGCCCGCGCCGTGCACCTGCACGGCCTTGTCGAGGATCCACTCGACCGCGGCCGGCGTGGAGATCTTGATGGCCTGGATTTCGGTGTGCGCGCCCTGGTTGCCGACGGTGTCCATCAGCCACGCGGTCTTGAGCACCAGCAGCCGCTGCTGTTCGATGCGCACGCGCGATTCGGCGATCCAGTCCTGCACCACGCCCTGCTGGGCGATCGGCTTGCCGAACGCCTCGCGCGAGATCGCCCGGCGGCACATGAGTTCCAGCGCCCGCTCGGCCATGCCGATGGCGCGCATGCAGTGGTGGATGCGGCCCGGCCCGAGCCGCGCCTGGGCGATCGCGAAGCCGTCGCCCTCGCCGGCGATGAGGTTCTCGACCGGCACGCGGACGTCCTCGAAGAGCACCTCGGCGTGGCCGCCGTGGTCGCTGTCGTCGTAGCCGAACACGTGCATGCCGCGCTTGACCGTGACACCGGGGGTGTCGCGGGGGACCAGGATCATGCTCTGCTGCTTGTGCGGCGCGGCTTCGGGATCCGTCTTCCCCATCACGATGAAGATCTTGCACGCGGGGTTCATCGCACCGGAGATGTACCACTTGCGGCCGGTGATGACGTATTCGTCGCCGTCACGCCGGATCGCGGTCTCGATGTTGCGGGCGTCGGAGGAGGCGACGTCCGGCTCGGTCATCGCGAAGGCCGAGCGGATTTCGCCGTTCAGCAACGGTTCCAGCCACTGCTTCTGCTGCTGCTCGGTGCCGAACATGGCCAGCACTTCCATGTTCCCGGTGTCCGGGGCGGCGCAGTTGAGCGCGGCCGGCGCGAGCCGGATGCTGCGGCCGGTGATCTCCGCCAGCGGCGCGTACTGCAGGTTCGTCAGGCCCGCGCCGTGCTCGCCGGGGAGGAAGAAGTTCCACAGGCCGCGCCGGCGCGCCTCGGCCTTGAGCTCCTCGACGACCGGCGGGATGGCCCAAGGGTCGTCGCGTTCGGCGAGCTGCTGCTCGAACACCGGCTCGGCGGGGTGGACGTGGGAATCCATGAACTCGAGGAGCTTCCCGCGCAGCTCCTCGGTCTTCTCGTCGAACGCGAAGTCCATTACTTCTCCTCTTTGAGAATCTCGTTGCCGTGCGCGACGAGCGGGGCGACCCCGGCCCCGACGCCTTCGAAACCCGCCCCGACCGTCTGGCCCTTGCTGAAGCGGTAGTAGATGCCCTCCAGGATCACGGCCAGCTTGAAGAACGCGAAGCTGACGTACCAGTTCAGCTGCGAGACGTCCCGCCCGGAGAGTTCCGCGTAGCGGGCGACGACCTCGTCCGTGCTCGGGTAACCCGGCGCGGAGCTGGCGTTGGAGACGAACGGCAGCGACACCTTGTCGCGCTCGGCGTAGGCGACCAGCAGCGCGAGGTCGGTCAGCGGGTCGCCCAGTGTCGACATCTCCCAGTCGAGCACCGCGGCGATCCGGTCGGTCTCGTCGACCAGGACGTTGTCGAGGCGGTAGTCGCCGTGGACGATCGACGGCGTTCCCGACACCGGCACCGCCGCGGCGAGCCGGTCGTGCAGCTCGTCGATGCCCGGCAGGTCGCGGCTGCGGGACGCGTCGAGCTGCTTCTTCCACCGCCGCAGCTGCCGCTCCAGGAAGCCGTCCGGACGGCCGAAGTCACCCAGCCCGACCGCGGCCGGGTCCACCGCGTGCAGGTCGACGAGCGTGCCGACCAGCGCGTCGGCCATCGCCCGGGTGCGGTCCGGGCCGAGTTCGCCCAGCTGGCCGGCGGTCCGGTACGGCGTGCCCTCGACGAAGCCCATCACGTAGAAGGGCGCGCCGAGGACGTCGGCGTCCTCGCACAGCAGCAGGGCTTCGGGCACCGGCACGGCGGTGTCGCGCAGGCCGGAGATCACCCGGAACTCGCGGCCCATGTCGTGCGCGGTGGGCAGCACGTGCCCGAGCGGCGGGCGGCGCACCACCCAGCGCGACCGGCCGTCGCCGACCACGTAGGTGAGGTTCGACCGGCCGCCTTCCACGACGTCCGCGGTCAGCTCCCCGGCGACCATCCCGGGCCGCTGCGCGTCCAGGTGGGCGCGCAGGCGGTCCAGGTCGAGTCCTGGCGGGTTCATCCAGCCTCCTCAAGCTCCGTCCGGGAGAGCATACCGACTAGTCGGTATGAGGTACAGAGACGGCGGGACGCGTCACTTCCCCGGGGAAGCGACGCGTCCCGGGCCGGTCACGCGAGGAACCGCGTCACCCATTCGGCGACGCAGGCGGGCTTCGCCTCGCCGTCGATCTCGACCGTCCACTTCGACACCGCCTGCTTGCCGCCGGGGATGTCGGTGACCTCGACCAGCTCGGCCCCGGCGCGCACCTTCGAGCCGACCTTCACCGGCTGCGGGAAGCGGACCTTGTTGAGGCCGTAGTTGATGCCCATCTTGATGCCGTTGACCCGGTAGATCTTCGGGCCGAACGCCGAGAGCAGCGACAGCGTCAGGAAGCCGTGGGCGATCGTGCCGCCGAACGGGCCCGCGGTCGCCATCGGCTCGTCGACGTGGATCCACTGGTGGTCGTCGGTGGCGTCGGCGAACAGGTTCACCCGGTCCTGGGTGACCTTCACCCACTCGCTGTACCCGAGGTGCTCGCCGACCGCCGCGGCGAAGGCGTCCAGGTTCTCGAACTCGCGCATCGGCCTCAGTCCTTCGGTCCGCCGGCGACGTAGACGACCTGGCCCGAGACGAACCCGGCGCCTTCGCTGACCAGGTACGACGTCAGGTGCGCGATGTCGTCGGGCGTCCCGACGCGCTGCACGGGGATCTGCGACGCGGCGGCGGCCTTGAAGTCCTCGAAGCTCATCCCGATCCGCTCGGCGGTCGCCGCGGTCATGTCGGTGGCGATGAAGCCCGGCGCGATGGCGTTGGCCGTGACGTTGAACTTGCCCAGCTCGATGGCGAGGGTCTTGGTGAAGCCCTGCATGCCGGCCTTCGCGGCGGAGTAGTTGACCTGGCCGCGGTTGCCGAGCGCCGAGGTGCTGGAGAGGTTGACGATCCGGCCGTACTTCTCCTGCGTCATGTACTTCTGCACCGCGCGGGTCATCAGGAACGACCCCTTGAGGTGCACGCCGAGCACGGAGTCCCAGTCCTGCTCGGTCATCTTGAAGATGAGGTTGTCACGCGTGATCCCGGCGTTGTTGACGAGCACGACGGGCGGGCCCAGCTCGTCGGCGACCCGGGTGACGGCGGCCTCGACCTGCTCGGCGTCGACGACGTCGAGGGCCACCCCGACGGCCTTGCCACCCTTGGCGACGATGGCCTCGGCGCCCTGCTTGACGCCGGCCTCGTCGAGGTCGAGCAGCCCGACGGCGAACCCGTCATCGGCCAGCCGGGCGGCGACGGCGGCACCGATGCCACGGCCGGCACCGGTGACCACGGCGACGCGGGAAGGGGAATCGGTCACGGGGGACCTCCTCGTCGTTGAGAAGCGGGCTCGTGCCCGCGAGCCTACTAAGCGGTTGGTCACCGCACGATACGCGAGATTGGTCACCAAAGTGGTGCGAGCATGCGCAGGATCATAACCGCGCCTGCGAGATCATGAAGCCCCTGCTCCGCTCGGGCTAACCGCTGCAGAGTGGTAGTGGGCTGTGGTCTTGACTTGCTGCGGCAGCTGCGGTAAAGACGCGACGTCGAAGCGCCGCATTCGTCCGTGCCGTGGCGGCATCGCAATTCAACCCGGGCATTCGCTGCGTGGTACACGAACGAGGGACGAGCGCGTCGAACCTCGTCAAAGGAGCGGGCCGGTGTAGCGCGGTCAGGCTGATGGGTTCGGTGTGGGAACCGAGATGGCCAGCAGTTCGTCGATCAGCGCAGTCAGCGCCGCCGGCTGGTGTTCGACTACTGATTCCAGTGCCTTTTCCCACGGCTGCAACGCAAGAATCGCCACGATGGGGCCCGCGCAGTGCGCAGGCCCGAGGTGTGCGGCCAACGCCGCCCACGCGGCGCATCGCTTGTCGGAGTCGGGTATCGAGCGGATCAGCTGGGTGGCTCGGTCGAGGTCACCCTTGGCGATCAGCGAATCCAGCACCGAGGGCGCACCCCCGGATGCGCGAGATTCCAGGAGCGCATCGATGGTGATCGTCAACGCGGCCACGCGATCGGGGTGATCGATCACAGCTGCTCTCAACTCGATCAGCTCCGCCCGTCGCCTGACCGGATCGCTGATGGTCAGAGCGAGCCTCTCTGCGCGCGCGAAATCGCCGAGGGTGGCGACTGCTCCGATCAACCCGGCCGAAATCAGGAGGCGGTCTTCGATCCCTCCGACCAGTGCTCGAGCCTCCTGCAACAGACGCTCGGTCAGTTCCGGACGTCCCACGGTGCTCGTCAGCTCGGCCAGCCTGGCCAACATCCGGACTCTTTCGACGCGAACGGCGATCGTGCGGACGAGAGCGGCGGTACGGATGACCAGCTCGTGGACGCGGTCACGGTCCCCGGCGCTCACCATGGCCCACGCGATGCCGATCAGCATCCGGCACCGTTCACCGGGTGCCCCGACCTGGACCAGTTGCAGCGCCCGATCCGAATTCCCGTTGGCCGCCAGCGCCTTGGTCAGGATGTGCAGCGCCTCGGTGTGTTCGACGGACGCGGGAATCGACTGCGTCAATGCTTCCGCCCAGCCGAGATCGCCTATCGGCACCGCGGCTTTCACCAGCGAGAGCAGGGCCTGCTTTCGCTCGAAACTGTCCTCGATCGACAGGGCGTACTTCTCGGCGGTGGTTCCGAGCGCGCGCGCCCGGACCGAGTTCTTCTCCACCAGGTTCATCAGCACGACCAGCGCTTGGACCCTCTTGTAGCGGCGGGTGATCAGCTCGGTGAGCGCGAGCAGCCGGTCCAGGTCATCCGCGGTGGCTGCGGCCTTGATCAGGGTGACCAGCGCCTGGCCGTCACCGACCGGATTGCTCATCCTCCTGGCAAGTGCTTCGGCCTCGGTAGCCGCGGCATGTGCTGTTTCCGGCTTACCACCGATGATGGCCTTCTTGGCCAGGGCAACCAGCTCTTCGCAGTTACCGACCTCTTCGACCGGTATCCCTTCGTGTCCCGGGCTCTCCTCGTCCGGCTTCGAGGCCGGCGGACGGTCCTGTGGTTTGTTGTGGGTCCGCAGCGTCAGCCTGCGCACTTGATCCTCGTGACCGGCAACGGTCAGTGCCTTGGCCAATGCATCCAGGGCTGCGCGTTCTTCGTCGTAGTTGGACAGCTTCCTGGCCAGGGCAGCGCCCTCCATGGCGAGTACGCACGCTCGCCTGCCGTCGCCGTTCTCCGCGGTCGCCGTGGCGACCGAGGTGAGTGCGCGAATCAGCCAGGATCGGTTGGTGATCGCCCTGGCGCAGGCCTCGGCGTGGTCGGTTTCTCCGGCGACGGCGAGCGCCCCCGCCACCGCGGCCAGGGCCTGACTGCGTGCCACCGGATTGGTGATCAGGCTGGTCAGGGTGCGCGCCCGGTCGTACGCACCGGCCTTGGCCAGTGCCTCGATCACCATGACGAGCGACTGGTACTTCTCGACCACGTTGGTGATGGAATGCGCCACCAGCTCGGCCTGGTCGAGTTCCTGGGTGTCCACGAGCGCTCCGACCAGTGCCACCTGCGCTCTGCGTCTCCAAGGTGGGCTGGTGATGGACTGTGCGAGGGCCTCTGCCCGGTGGACGTGGCCGAGAGCTGCCCAAACCGCGGGCAGCTCAAGCGGGATGTAGGAGTTGCGCTTGCGGAGGTGGTCGCGGTGCACTGCCAGCCTGACCATGGCCGACACCGCAGCGGTTCCCGCGAGCCCTCCGTCTGCGATGGCTTCCTGGGTGCTGATGATCTCGGCGATGGCCGTGACGTCGCCGCCGGAGATGTCCAGCATTCGGTCGTGGCGAGCCAGGTCAGTGCCGCAAACGATCATTCTCGGAAGGTCGCAGGCCGCCTTGAGCATGTTGAAGTAGCCGTTCAACAGATATTCCGGTGAGGACGGCGGCCACCCCCTCGCGCGGCAGCGCGCGTACATCCGGTGCAACCGGTCGCGGTAGCCCGCGATCCTGGTGTCGCCGAGCATGGCTGTCGCGGCCGTCTGGAGTTCCTCGTGAGCCAGTACGTAGATCGTGGAGTCCGGTTGCCACTGCGCGTCCCGGAGGGCGAAGCTGCGGCCGGTGACGGTGCGCAGGTGGTCGTCGACCTCCCACAGAGACTGGCCCGTCAGCTCGGCCAATTCGCGAGGGCCCAGGCCGCCACCTGCCGCGGCGAGAAGCCCGAGCAGGTCCTGTTGCAGCTGCGTGCCGGTGAGTAGTTCTTTCAACTCGCGTTCCATCTCCGCGCGGATGGCCGTCGCCTTCTCGGAGATGGCCAGCGTGCGGGCGATACCGGCGTCACGCAGCGGGTGGTGATCAGGCACATCCGGGGGAATGGGCGGTTGCGGCCTGGTGGAGACGATCACCCGCAGACCGGCCGGCAGCTCTACCGGCAGCAGGGCGGCGATGCTGTGAGCGTCCGGACCGGTCGTCACCCCGCGGTCCTCGTCGAGCCCGTCGACGATCAGAACCAGCCGTTCCCCGCGGTCCTCGCAGGCGTGGGCGGCGTCGGTGAGCAACCCGAGCATGTGCGCCTCGCGAGTGTGGACGGTGAGCAACGCCGGCAGGGGATCGTCCAGCAGCGTGGCAAGCTGTTCGAGCACGTTCTCCACGAACGCCCCACGGTCGTTTTGACTCGCCATCCGTGCGGTGATGAAGAAGGACACCACTCGCACACCGGCTGGGGGATTGAGGACGAACCACGAAAGCAGGGCCGATTTGCCTGCCCAGGCCGGGGCTCGCCAGAGTGCGTAGCTGCCCGCGCACGCCGGGTCAATGGCGAATGCGGCGAGATCGGCTCGCTCGGCCTCGCGGTTGACCAACTCCTTGGGCGCGATCTGCTTGACCTGCTCGCGGTACCGGGTACGCACCGGCGCGCCGGTCCGTAGGTTGACGTCACCGATGTGCACCCCACCGGTGACACTGCCCGCCTGCACCACCGATCCGCTGACCTCACCGCCTACGGAGTTCGCCACTCCGTCCGGCGGCACATCCGCATCGTCAGGCATCAAGTCAGTATCTCGCCACTACGCCGCACATTCGGAAGCACCATCCCGGTATACCCCGAACGGAGGACTCAACGACCAGTCAGTTCCATGTCCGCGGGTGTTGCCGAAGGCACTCGAGGAGATCTGCGCTGTCCAGAGAATGACGATGACCTGCCGGAAGTGGGATGGTTTCCCACATGAAGGGCGGGCAGCGACGGGCGGCGGGCCACGGAGCTTCCCTGGTCATCGCCAGGCGGCTGGAGCACGGTCGGTGACTCGCCGGGCGGATACCCGACCAGTGGCGTGAGCGGATGTTCATCGTCGCATCGGCGCCGGGAGACCAAGTTCTAGTCAGCCGGATCGGTTTCGCGCCAATAGCCCGGAAAATCTTCCGGAGCGCACTTTCCGATCTTGACCTGATGAGCGTCGTAGTGCATGAGGTATGCGTCAAGGTAGCTGAGGCTGCGGAGGTGATCGCGTTCGGCGGCGGGGAGTGCTTCCACCGGTTCGCCACCGTGCATGATCACGGGGGACACCCGGAAAGGCTGCCCGTTGTTGTCTACGGTAAGCGCGTGGCGGGAGCCGTTGATGTCATACTTGACGCGCAACTTGAATACGTGCGAAGCTCGTGTCGAGTTCAGCATGACCGGAATGGTCACCTGCTTTCCGGCCTGCACGCAGATGCTGCGCTTTTCGAAGTAACTTCCGAGATCGGTTCCCTCGTTCACCAGGCGAGCGCGCGGGTATGCGGCGTCAAGGTTGAACGTTATCGGGTGCTCGTTCCAGCCCCCGCTCTCGATCCAGAAAACGACACCGTCAATAATCTTGCCGACAACTCTCTCGCTGACGCTGATGTCACGAATCACCACGTCGTACCGAGTTTTGTTGTGACATGCCAACATGACGGCGGCGGGGCAGCCGAACGATGTGAGGACGTACGCGCCCAATGCGAGCTGTTCACTGAAGAGCGCGTCCATTGCTTCCTGATCGCGGGGTAGCGTCGACCTGGCGGCAAGGCGGGCGGCTGCCCAAGCGTCTTGCCTGGAGAAAGCATGGAACCACCCGCTGCTCATGGCGTGGATCGAGTCCACTCGAACATCGATCGCGTGGGCTGTCGCGGCTTGTTGCGGCAGCGGCGCGATCATGGACCGCACAGCTGCGTCGATATCGGTCAGTGTCACGGTGCGCGCTGCTAGATCGTCGTCGTTGCGAAGCTGTTCAGGAGTGCGTCCACCGTTCAGGACGGACGTGAGAATGATGGGAAGACCGGCGGAGGGGATCGGTTTGTGGCGCCGCGAGGCTTCGATGAACAGGTTTCGAACGGCAAGCCAAATCGTGTTCGGGTCTGCGTCAGTACGTCCGAGCTGATCGAGGACAGGCTTGACGAATTCGCTTGGAGCAAGCTTGTCGACGACGTCGCGGGAGTGCCGTCTGTCGTCGATGTCCAGAACGGACAAGAATTCGCAGACCTCGGCGAAGCATTTCTTCTCGGCCTCGGGAGTCGTCTTGGATCCGGCGCCGGGCTCTCTCCAATGCGGAGGCAGGTCCCGCCCGTTCCTGCGCAACGCTTTCATGAACTGGAGAATAGCTTCGTCTGTCCCGGCGGGTGCGCCTGTGTCGCAGAAATCTCGGAGTTCGGCTATGGTGTTTTGCAGTAGTCGTGGTCCACCGGCGGCCAGCGCAGAGTTCGTGACCAACCGTGCGCGCACTTTCTTTCCGAGGGTGGCCCACCGGGCGAAGAGATGGGCCAGGCCGCCGTCGGTGACGAGTTCGTTGATGGACTTCCATGCTCCGACCTCGGGATCGCGATGCTTGGCTGAAACCAACTCGGCCTGCTGACCGCTGATCACGACCCAATCCTCGTGGCGCTCGCAAAGCACGGATCGTTCCAAGCCGGCCTGAAGCGCCCCTTCCGATGTCAGGCTGTCCCGGTAAGCAGCCAGTCCGTCCGCTGCGGCCATGCATGCCTGCCAGTGGAACCGGTCGAACGTGCGAGCACCCGAGTCGTCGGGGGAGTCGACCTTGGTCACGGCCTCGGCAGCTGAGTCCATCCGCTCTGCTCACCTCGCTGGACTGGCCTGGCCGCGCCAGACGACGGATGACTGACTGCCGGGTCCCTGCGCCGTCCAGTGTAGGCACCGCCTCTCGCTGTTTCGGGCGCCGGGCGTGGGTGATCGATGGGCCTTGGCGGGGTGCTGCGAAACTGGGCGTCAAGGTGACGACGTGGGGGCGCCGCGGCCGGGGCGACGGCGGCGGCGCCTGCTGCCGGTACCGGGGTCGCGCTGGCGCTGTCGGCGGGCGAGGCTTTTTCCTCGCTTGAACTGAGCGTCTTGTTCGTGCTCTCGGTCGCCGAGGTCCACAGGGTCCGGCTGGACGAGATCGAGCGTCGGCGGACGTTGGTGATGGGGGTTCTGCTCGGCCAGTCGAGTTCGTCGACCATCGTGGGCAAGGCGGCCGAGCGGACCGCGTCCTGGGGAAGAACTTCGTCACCGAGTACGGCACCAAGCAGGGCGTCATCGTGCTCGGCCGGGAGGCTCCGTTCGGGATCGGCGCGGTGATCGGCGACAGTGCCGACGCCACCGTCGCCGCCTTGGCGGTCCGCGCGGCCCGGCGGGCGTTCGGTCCCGCTCCGCAGACCTGGCCCGGGACCGAGCCCGGCTCGGAGCCCGCGGACCGTTGAGCGTGTCCTCGGCATGAAGACCACCAGTACCGCTCCCTGAAGAACAAGAACGGTGTGCCGCGCCGGCGGCGTCACACCATCGGCTGATCAGCGCCACCGAACCAGTGATCCCGGTCGTCCGTCGTGATCAGCTGTGTTTTGTTGATCCGGTGCCTTCGCTCCGCCTGACCCACGTCCTGACCGGCTTGGCCGTCGCCGCGGGCGCCGTGACGCTTGCGCTGGCCGTGCCGGTGCCGCGGTCCTCCGCGCCCGCGACCGCCACGCTCGTCCGGCTGACTACGTCGCCGGTCGAAGCGCTCGGTCTTGACGCCTACACCGGCCGGTACGGGGTGGCGGAATCCGCCGCCTTGGGCGACGTCGACAACGGGGACTTCGGCGATCCGGACGGGATGCTGGACAGGATCGGCATCGCGACGAAGGAGACCCGGACGTCGGCCGACCCGGCCAAGAACTGGGCCCAGGCACAGCTGACGGCACTGGAGCTGAAGGTCAAGGGAAAGCCGTTCCTCCGGGTGGCGTCGCTCGATTCGTACGCCGAATGCGTGCCGCCGCCGGTCGGGCCGTGGGCGCTCGCCTACAACCGCACCAACAGCGGCGTGATCTCGGTGCTCGGGCACGTGCTGCACGCGGGCCGGAACGAGGTGAGCGTGACCGGTGCGGAGCTGGGTGCTCCCGAGGTCGGCCGGAGCACGCTGGTGGTCGTGGTCACGCCGTTCCAGGATCCGGCCGCGCAGAGCCGTCAGGACTACGCGCGGGCCGGCCTGGACATCGACGTGACGGCTTCGTTGAAGGACGGCGACGGGAAAGCGGTGTACGACGGTCCGTTGACGTCGTTGCACCTCGGCGAAGTCGAAGCGCACTGCGGGGCTCGGCCGCCGACCAGCTCCACGGTGCCTACCCCTTCGACTTCGCCGAGCCCGACTTCGACGACCGGTTCCCCGACTCCGACGACGACCGGTTCCCCGACTTCGACGACGACCGGTTCTTCGAGCGCCGCCACGACCACGACGCCGGTCACCTCATCGCCGGCCAGCTCGGTGAGCGTCACGCCGGTCGGAACCCCGCCGGGTGGCACCGGACCGCACGACGGCCTCGCCGGAACCGGCGTCGCCGCGCTGCCGGCGCAGGCAGCCACGCTGCTCGCGCTGGTGGCGGCCGGACTGACGCTGCTCGCCCTGGCGCGGCGGCGGGACAGGCGCTGATCGGGGTCAGTTGAGCGTCGAGCCGTCAGGCTGCCCCGGCCGCGGCCAGCTTCAGCAGGGGCGCGACCACGCGGGATCCGCGGAAACCCACACGGTCGCGCCCGACGCCGTCGCGGTGCGGTAGCGGTTGGCGCCCTCGATACCGTATTCGGTGAACACGTGGTTCGGTCCCCACGTGCCCACCACGGAACCGAACCACGGGTCATTCCACAGCGACAGGGAACTGGCCGTGGTCACCCGGCACGACGATTTGATCTGGACCTCCGCCGAAGCCGCAGTCGATTCGACGGCCAACCCGCCGATGACTGCGGCAGCAACGAAAATGGGCAGAATAAAGCGCCGCGACATCCGTGACTCCAATTCGATCGTTGGGTGTGAGTTTCAAACACGACCCTCATATCGTAATTGAGTCTTTCTGTGTGCTCACTCGTCCGAACAGGTGGGAATCAATGCGGAATCACCGCCATTCGACCAACGGTTTCCCGCAACCGGGGGAAGGGTGCCGTCGACGGATGGCGGACTCCGATCAGCCCCGGTGCGGGCGAAGCCGGGTCAGTTGAGCTTGCGGGTGTCCGCCGGAAGCCCGCCGCCCGCGTAGACGTCCTCAGCCAGCTTGGCCAACGCCGTCAGTGCCACGTTCTGGCTCCACGGGCCGTACGACACCCGGGACACGCCCAGTTCCTGGGCTCGCGCCAACGAAATCGAACCGGGGATGCCGATCAGGTTGACCTTCCGCTCGCCCAGTTCCTCGACCAGGCGCGCCACCTGGCTCTCGTCCAGCTTGCCGGGCACGAAGAAGTTGGACGCGCCCGCGTCGAGGTAGGCGCGGCCGCGGGTGATGGCTTCGGCCAGTGCGGTGTCGGGGTCGGTCTTGAGGAAGGCGTCGGTGCGGGCGTTGAGGACGAAGTCGATGCCGGCCGACCGGGCGGCCGCGACGGCGGCTTCGACGGCCTTCACCGCTTCGCCCAGCGGCTTCATCCGGTCTTCCAGGTTGGCGCCGACGGCGCCGGCCTCGATCGCCCGCGCCACCGTGCCGCCCGGGTCGCCGTAGCCGGCTTCCAGGTCGGCGGTGACCGGCAGGTCGCCGGCGTTGCGCACGATGAGGGCGACCTCGGCGATCATTTCGTCGCGGGGGATCTTCTCGCCGTCGGGGTAGCCGCGCGAGGCGGCGATGCCGTGGCTCGGCGTCGCGAGCGCCTTCGTCCCGGGCGTCTCGGCGACGACCTTGGCGGTGATGGCGTCCCAGACGTTGACGACGAGCAGCAGCTCGGGAGCGGCGTGCAGCTCCTGCAGGAGGGTGGCCTTCTCGGCGGTCGAGATCATGCCGTCCAATGTAGGCGAAGCCTCACGCGTTCCACGCCGCTTCGATCATCCGGAAGGTTTCGCCCAGCGCGGCTTCGGGATCGGCGGCGTCGCGGGCGATCGCGTACGCGTCGATGACGAAGCGCGCGAGGGCCCGGCACGCCGTCGGGGTGCGGTCGAGGCCGGGGGCGGCGGTGATGGCCGCGGCCAGCGACTCGGCGTACCGCAGCAACATGGCGTCCTCGTAGTCCCGCAAGGCGGGCGAAGAGCCGATCATGTCCCGGACGGGCGCCCGGCCGGGCGCCGCGCAGTGGCGGACCATGGCGCGGATTTCGCGGTGCAGCACGGGGATCAGCGGTTCACCCGCGAGCTCGGCGACGGCCTGGGTGAGCCGGTGTTCGAAGTTCTCGTCCTGCTCGAACACCAGGGCCTCTTTCGAGGCGAAGTGGGCGAAGACGGTGGTGACGGCGACGTCGGCTTCGGCGGCCACGTCCCGGATGCCCACCGGGTCGTAGCCGCGCTCGAGGAACAGGCGCAGGGCCGTTCCGGCGATCTTCTGGCGGGTCGCGGCCTTCTTGCGCTCGCGACGCCCGGGTGGCGCGGTCACGGCCTGAGACTAGCAGGTACGTAAAGCTAACCGTTTCAAAACACTAACCGTTAGTGCTACGGTCGCGGCATGAAGATGATCGGATTCAGCGAGTTCGGCGGTCCCGAGGTGCTGCGCCTGGTGGACGCGGAGGAACCCCACGCCGGTCCCGGCCAGGTGCGCATCGCGGTGCGGGCGGCGGGGGTGAACCCCGTCGACTGGCGGCTGCGGGAAGGGCAGGTGCTCGGCGCGCACCCGATCGAGCTGCCGGCCGGGGTCGGCCTGGACGCCGCCGGGGTGGTGGACGAGGTCGGCGCGGGCGTCGAGGGGGTCCGGGCCGGCGACTTCGTCTTCGGCGAGGGCAGGAACACGTACGCGGAGTTCGCGGTGTTGTCGGCGTGGGCGCGGATGCCCGAGGGGCTGACGTTCGAGGAGGCGGCCGGATACCCGTCGGTGGTCGAGACCGCGCTGCGCGTGCTGCGCGAAACCGGGGTGGCGGCCGGGCAGACACTGCTGGTCAGCGGCGCGTCCGGGGGTGTGGGCACGGCGGTGCTGCAGCTCGCCCGCGTCCGCGGGATCAAGGTCATCGGCACGGCCGGGGCGGCGAACCAGGACTACCTGCGCGGCCTGGGCGCGGCGGCCACGACCTACGGGGAGGGCTGGGTGGAGCGCGTCCGGGCGCTCGGCCGGGTGGACGCGGCCCTGGACCTGGCGGGCTCGGGCGTGCTCGGCGAACTGGCCGCGCTGACCGGCGATCCGGCGAAGGTGATCACGATCGCCGACCTGCGCGCCCCCGAGTTCGGCGTCCGGTTCTCCGGGGTGGCCGGCAGCGTGCCGGACGCGCTCGCCGAGGCCGTCGGCCTGATTGCCCGCGGAGAACTCCACATCCCGGTCGAGCGGGCGTACCCCCTCGCCGACGCGGCGGCGGCGCACATCGACAGCCAGGCCGGCCACACCCGGGGCCGGCGCGTTCTGCTCGTCTGACCGCGGGGCCCTACCCCGGGCGCGCGGCGAGCACCCGGCGCACGTCGTCCGCGCCCAGGACCACGGGGGAGCGCAGCGACCCGATCTCGGTGATCTCGATCTCGACCACGTCTCCCGGCCGCAGCCCGAGGTCGAGCCCGGGCACGACGGAGGTGCCGGTCGAGAGCACGGCGCCGTCGGGGAAGTCGTTGTCGCGCCACAGGTATTCGACCAGGTCGGCCGGTTCGCGGTTCAGCTGGGCGGTGCCGGCTTCGCCCGCGAACACCTCGTGCCCGTCGCGCAGGATGCGCATCCGGATGGCGAGCGACCGCGGGTCCGGCACCTCCCACGCCGGCCGCACCCGCGCCGACACCGCGCACGACCCGGTGTAGATCTTGGCCTGCGGGAGGTACAGCGGGTTCTCGCCTTCGATGCTGCGGGAGCTGACGTCGTCGACCACCACGTACCCGGCGATCTCGCCGGTGCCGGTCAGCAGCAGGCCGAGCTCCGGCTCCGGCACGTTGTTGGCGGAATCCGCGCGGAGGGCAATCGGCTCGCCGTCGGTGACCACGCGCCAGGCGGCGGACTTGAAGAACAGCTCCGGCCGCTCCGCCCGGTACACCCGCGCGTAGACGTCCTCGTCGGCGCTCTCCTCGCGGCGGGCCTCTTCGGAACGCAGGTACGTCACGCCGGCGGCCCACACTTCCATCCGCCCGTCCAGCGGCGGCAGCAGGCGCGCCCCGGTCGCGGACACGGGTTCGCCCGCGGTCTCGGCCAGCTCGCGGATCTCCGCCACCGGCCGGCGCAGCAGGTCGCCCATCGACGTCACCGCGAGCGGCCGCAGCTGCTCGCCGGTGAGCAGGCCGACGCGGACGCCGCCCGGACCGTCGGCGAACCGCACCAGGTGGCTCATCCCGGACCTCCCTCGTTCCGCACCGAACCTACGGAGTACGCCGGGCGCCGGTCAACGAAGGGATCACGCGGTGGCCGAGGACTCCGGCGCCGCATCGAGGGCCTCGGCCGGGAACGAGCCGGTGCTCAACGGGCGGCTCACCAGTTGCGCGCGGACCGCGAGGCGGGTCTCGAGGTCGCCCAGTTCGCGCAACAGCGTGGTCAGGGCTTCGTTGGTGGCCAGCTCGACGAAGTGGGCGGGCAGCTCGCGCTCCAGGCGCTCCAGGTTCGTGATGAGCTCGGTGCGCGCCTCGGGGGCGCGGCCCGGGAGCATCATGCCGTGGCGGCGGAAGACCCGGCCGGCGGTGGACCACCACATGTCGCTCGCCCCCGGCGGATCGGTCACGCGGCCGCGCACCGCGGCGTAGTCGAGGAACTCCCCGATCGGGTCCGCGCCGGTCTGGGTGCTGACGAGCGATTCGTAGACGGCCGGGTAGAGGTGCTGCAGGACGATGACGATGATGAGCCTGCCGCTGCCCAGCGGGGGTTTCCGCCAGGCCGGGCTCAGCTTCTGCTGCAGGACGAAGCTGTTGATGATCCGCTTGATCCGCCTCGGGTTGCCCTCGGTCCGCTCCACCAGGATCTTGGTGACGGTCTCGTCCACGAACCCGCCGACACCAGCCTGCTTGGCGTAGCTGTGCACCAGCTGCACGGTGCTCGTCCGGTCCGGCACGGGGATGCGGTAGACCACCTGCACGATCTTCTCCAGGTAGGTGCGGCCTTCGCCCTCGCCGCCGCGCGCCGACGTCGAGACACCGCGGGCGAGCACGGACAGGTCGCAGCCGATCACGAAGACCACCCCGGTCGTGGCGAGGTACAGCTTCACGGCCTCGCAGATCTGCACCACGACGGCGTCGGAGCAGCGGTCGAGGTCGTCGACGAACACCACCAGGTTGCGGCCCGTGCGCAGCCGGGAGTCCTTGGTCCAGTCTTCGAGGATCTTCTGGATCCAGTCGCGCATTTCGTTGCGCGACTTGGCGTTCACCTCGAGCTTGGCCCACAGTTCGTCGGCCAGCCGCGAGATGCCGAAGAACCGGGTCGCGACGGAGAACGCGAGCCGCAGCAGGGTGAGCGTGTGGCGGCTTTTCGAGAGCTTGCGGATCCAGCGCCGGAGCAGCCGCGCGTCCAGCTTCATGATCACGGACTTGATGAGGGAGTCCAGAGCATTGTCGGCCTGCGCCGTCCAGGCGTTGAAGGAAACCTTTACCAGGTCGGGACTTTCCGGCAACGCGGCCTCGATCTGGCGCAGCAGGGTGCTCTTGCCGGTGCCCCACCCACCGTCGATCGCCATCACGAACGGCGACGGCGTGCGGGTCAGGATCGACGCGATCCCGCGCGCGGTTTCGGTGGCGCCCAGGAGGTCTTCGGCGGCGTCGGCGACGGGCTGGTCGTTGAGGAGGTGGTACGCGTTCTCGTCACCGGGCGGTTCCTGGTGGGTTTCGGCCGCCGGTGACCAGGTGTTGCGGATCGTCTCGGCGGGGATTCCGGTGTCCTCGGCCAGGATCTGGATGATCTCGTCCTCGTCGATCTCGGAGATGACGTCGAGATCGCCTTCCCGCCACTGTTTCTCGCGCTCAGCCTTTTCTTTCAGTAATCGCTTCTCGGTGTCCCGCAGTTCCGCGGCAGCCGTGAAATCCTGGTCGTTGATCTTGTCGTCTTTCTGGCGGCGCACGTCGGCGAGCTTCTCGTCCAGCTCGCGCAGATCCGGACGTTGGGCGGTACGGTGGATGCGCATCCGGGCACCGGCTTTGTCCAGGAGATCCAGCGCGCTTTCCGGCAACGGCCGGTCCGAGACGTACCGGCTGGCCAGGGTGACCGCCGCGACGAGAGCCGGGTCGGTGATCGAGACCCGGTGGTGTGCCTCGTACCGGTCACGCACACCCTTGAGGATTTCGATGGCATGCTCGAGCGTCGGCTCGCCGACCTGGATCGGCTGGCAACTGCGGTCCAGCGCGGGGTCCTTCTCGACGTACCGGTGGTACTCGTCCGCGGTGGTGGCGCCGATGACCCGCAGTTCGCCGCGGGTCAGCATCGGTTTGAGCAAGGCCCGTGCATCCGCCAGCTGGGGGTCGGCATCGGCGGCGACGAGAGTGTGGATCTCGTCGACGAACAGGATGACGTCACCCCGCGTGCGGACTTCCTTGATCGCTTTCTTGAGGTCCTCGGGCGGCTTGGCGGCCAGTGAGCTGAGGTCGAGGGTGCACAACTGCTTGTCCTTCAGCGTCTCCGGCACTTCACCCTGGGCGATGAGCCGGGCGAGACCTTCGACCACGTTGGTCGCGCCGACGCCGGGCTCGCCGACGAGCACGGGAGTGTTCTTGGTCCGGCGGGACAGCACCTGCATGACCTGCTCGATCTCCTTGGCGCGCCCGATGGCCGGGTCGAGGTCGCCGCTCACCGCGAGCATGGTGAGGTTGCGGCCGAACTGTTCGATGGCGGATGGCGATTTGTGCTCCTCGTTGCCGACCTCGTCCTTCGCCCGCAGCGACAGCTCCAGCACCTTCTTGGCGCGCGGCGTGAACGGGATGTGCCCGCTCGGCGCCTGCTGGCCCTGGCCGATGATCTCCTCGACCTGCTGGTGGACGTCCTCGAGCGCGATGCCCAGCGTCGCCAGCGCCTTGGCGGCGACCCCCTCACCCTCGTGGATCAGCCCCAGGAGGAGGTGCTCGGTGTCGATGTGGGTGTGGTTGAGCATCCTGGCGTGTTCCTGAGCCAGAACGACCACCCGCCGCGCGCGGTCGGTGAACCTCTCGAACATGTGTTGAGGTCGCCCGGTTGTCGCCGGGTGTTACGAGGGCGGTTCAGACGACCGTGAAGCTCGCCGTGAGCGTCGCGGCCGAACTCGTGCCCACGTACACCTCGATCTTGCCCGGCTCCACCCGGAACCGGGCCGCGTTGTCGTAGAACCCGACGTCGTCCGGGGTGAGGGTGAACGAAACCGGCGTCGATGCGCCCGGCGCCAGTGTCACCCGGCGGAAGCCGCGCAGGCGCCGGACCGGCTGGACGATGCTGGCGACCGGATCGCGCAGGTAGAGCTGGACGACCTCGTCGCCCGCGCGGGCGCCGGTGTTGGTGACCGTGGCGGTGACGTCGATGCGGCCGCCGCGGGCCGGGAGGCGCGTGCCCGACAGCCGCAGGCCGTCGACGCGGAACGTCGTGTAGGACAGGCCGTGGCCGAACTCGTAGAGCGGCCCGGTCGCCAGGTCCAGGTACTTGGACGTGTACTTGTTCGCCGGGTCGGCGGGCCGCCCGGTGTTCTCGTGGTTGTAGTAGACCGGGATCTGGCCCACCGCGCGCGGGAAGCTCACCGGCAGCTTGCCGCCCGGGTTCACCACGCCGAACAACACGTCCGCGATCGCGTGGCCGCCCTGCACGCCGGGGGCCCACGCTTCGAGGATGGCGGGAGCGTTGTCGTGCAGGTACGGGATCGTCAGCGGGCGGCCGTTGACGAGCACGACCACGAAGGGCTTGCCGGTCCCGGCGATCGCGGCCACCAGCTGCTGCTGCACGCCCGGGAGGTCGATGGTGCTGCGCGCCGCCGCTTCGCCGCTCATCGCGGCCGTTTCGCCGACCACCACGACCGTCACGTCGGCGGCGCGCGCCGCCTGCTGCGCGGCCGCGAATCCGCTGGTGTCGGTGCCGTCGACGGTGCAGCCGGGGGTGTAGCTCACGGTGGCGCCGGGCGCCGCGGCCTTGATCCCGTCGACCACGGTCACCGGCGGCGTCGTTCCCGCGCCGGTGCCCAGGCCCGCCCAGGTGCCGTTGAGGTCGTAGGTCGCCGCGCCGAGCGGCCCGACGACGGCGACCGAGCCGACGGTCTTCGCCAGCGGCAGCACCGGGCCGTCGTTCTTGAGCAGCACCATGCACCGCGCCGCGACCTGCCGCGACGCCGCCAGCGCGGCCGGCGACGGCGCCTTCACCTCGGCTGCCTCGTCGACGTAGGGGCGCTCGAACAGGCCGAGCCGGAACTTGACGAGCAGGATCCGGCGGACGGCGTCGTCGATCTGCTCGCCGGTGATCCGGCGCTCGGCCAGCAGCCGTTCGGCGAAGCGGGCGTAGTTGGTGCTGACCATCTCCATGTCGACACCGGCGGGCAGGGCGGCCGCCGCGGCGTCCGCGCCGTCGCCGGCCAGGCCGTGCAGGATCAGTTCCTCGATGCCGGTGTAGTCGCTGACGACGAACCCGCGGAAGCCGTAGGCGCCCTTGAGGACGTCGTGCAGGACGTAGCCGTTGCCGTGGGCCGGGACGCCGCTGATGGTGTTGAAGCTCGCCATGACGGTCGCGACGCCCGCCTCGACGCTGGCCTTGAACGGCGGCAGGTAGAGATTGTGCAGCCGCTGCAGCGAAACGTCGACGGTGTTGTAGTCGCGGCCGCCTTCGGCGCCGCCGTAGGCGACGAAGTGCTTGGCGCAGGCGGCCACCCGGTCCGGCGCGGAGTAGTCGTCCCCCTGGTAGCCGCGGACCTTGGCGACGGCGAACCGGGCGGCCAGGTGGGGGTCTTCGCCGTACCCTTCGGCGATCCGGCCCCACCGCGGCTCGTGGGTGACGTCCATCATCGGCGCGTAGGTCCAGTGGATGCCGCTGCTGCGGGCCTCCTTGGCCGAGATGGTGGCGTCGGTGCCCGCGACGGCGGGGTCGAAGCTCGCGCCCTGGGCGAGCGGGATCGGGAAGTTGGTGGTGTACCCGTGGATGACGTCGAGGCCGAAGATGAGCGGGATCTTGAGCCGCGTCCGTTCGACGGCGATGTGCTGGAGGGCGTTGAGCTTCGCGGCACCGACGACGGAGAAGACACCGCCGAGGCCGCCGCCGGAGAGTGCGGCGCGGGCAGCGGTTTCGTCGCCGACGAGCTGGAGCTGGCCGATCTTCTCGGCGAGGGTCATCTGCTTGAGCAGCGCCTCGACGCGGCGATCGCGCTCGGGCGCCCCGGCGGTCTCGGCGGTTCCGGCAGCGGTTCCGGCAGCGGCGGCCGGCTGGGCGAGCAGCCCGGCGGCGGCCACCCCACCGGCGAGGCCGGCGAGCACGCTGCGCCGGTTCACCCCGCCCGCGGCCGAAGTTTCCTGGTTCACCTGCTGCGACATGGCGGGGACCCTTTCGCGGAGCGAAGCTACGGTGGCGAACTCCTCTGATCGGTCAGGCGTTGCTCAGCCTAGGCCGTGGAAGGGGGTGCCGCAGTCCTCACGCCGAGCGGTCGGCAGATCATCAGGCCGGGCAACGGGATCTCGGTGGCTGGGCCGAACGCGGGGCCGCGCGTGCGGCGCCTCTCCGGTGACCGGGCCGAACCCGGGGCGCCGCACGGGCGGCGCCTCCCCGGAGACCGGACCGGTGGCCGGGCCGAACCCGGGGCCCCGCGCGGCACCTCGCCGACCGGACCCGGCCTCACCGCTCACACGGCCCGAAGTACCGGCATTCGATCAACTCCCGCGGATCGAGGGCGCGCGCCCGGGGTTCCAGGGTGTCGAGCAGGGGCGCGATCTCCGTCAGGTCCACCGCACCCTCCGCGGTCAAGGGGAAGCACCGCTCCTGCGTGTCGTGCTCGGCGCAACCGCTGCCGCGCAGGTTGCCCGCCGGGGTCACACTGAACACTTCCTCGCCCTCGTCGCCGAACGTGAAGCAGCCCTGCAACGGCACTGGCGTGGTGTCCGCCACCTCGTTGATCCGCTGACCGCCGTAGGTGGCGGGGTAGTGCCAGCCCGCGTGGACGTCGTCGGCGAACCGCACCTCGGCCGGGTCGCTTTCGCCGTCGAGGTGCCAGCCCCGTGCCGTGAGGAACTCGTGCACGCTGAGCTGGCGGGTGCGCGCGCGGTCGGTCGGCGGCGTGGTCATCGAGCGTCCCTTCGAACGAGGCCGATTGCCCCCTTCAGTGTCGCCCGCGCCGGCTTTGCCCGAACGGATGACCCGTCCGTGCACCGGGACAGCGCCGCTACACGATGCCCGCCGCGATCAGCTGCTGCCAGATCTCGCCCTGGTCGACCACCTCGACGCCGTGCTTCTCGGCCTTGGTCAGCTTGCTCGCCCCGACGTCCGCGCCCGTGATCAGCAGGTCCGTGTTCGCCGACACCGACGTCGCCGTGGTCGCGCCCGCCTTCTCGCACAGCCGCTGGAAGGTCGGGCGGGGTACCTTCTCGCCCGAGCGGGGGTCGCTGATCGAGCCGGTGACGACCACCGTCTTGCCCGCCAGCGGCGCGCCGGCCGCGACGACCGGCGGGAGGTCCTCTTCGCGCACGTCCAGGGAAACGCCCGCCGCCCGCAGGCGCTCGAGCTCGGGCCGCAGCCGGGTCAGGTGCTCGATCAGCGACGCCGCCACCTTCGGCCCGATGTCCTCCACCGCGACCAGTCCCTCGGCACCCGCGTCCGCGACGTCCTCCAGCGAGCCGAACCCGGCCCGGCACAGGCGGGCGGCCGTGCCCTCGGACGCCATCGGGATGGCCAGCCCGATCAGCGCCCGGCGCAGGCCGACCGACCGGCTCGCGTCGATCGACTCGATCATCCGGGTGGCCGAGACCTCGCCGATGCGGTCGAACTCGAGCAGCTTCTCCTTGGTCAGCCTGTAGAAGTCCGACGGGTGCTCCAGGATCCCGGCCTCGGCCAGCCGTTCGATCCAGACACCGCCGATGGCGTCGATGTCGGCCGCCGCCCGTGACGCCCAGTGGATCAGCCGCCGCACGGTCTGGGCCGGGCAGGAGACGTTGGTGCAGAACAGTTCCCGGCTGTTGCCCTGCTCGGTCAGCGGCTGCCCGCACGACGGGCACGCGTCCGGCGGGACGATCTCCCGCTCGGCGCCGGTGCGCTTCGAGGCGTCGAGCACCCCGGCGACGAACGGGATCACGTCGCCGGCCCGGCGGACCAGCACGGTGTCGCCGATCCTGATGCCGCGGGCGCGGATCACCTCCTGGTTGGCCAGTGTCGCGCGGGTGACCGTGGTGCCGCCCACGAACACCGGTTCCAGCCAGGCGACCGGCGCGATCTTGCCCGTCTTGCCGACGTCCCAGACCACGTCGGCCAGCACGGTGGTCTTCTCCTCCGCGGCGAACTTGAACGCCAGCGCCCCGCGCGGCGAACTCGACCGGGTGCCGGCCGCCGCGTAGGCGTCCCGGCTCGCCAGCCGCAGCACGGCGCCGTCGAGGTCGTAGTCCAGGTCGTTGCGCTGCCGCTCGATTTCGCCGATCACGTCCTGCGCCGCGGCCGCGTCGGCGCAGCGCCGCATGTCGGCCGCGGTGAAGCCGAGCGCGTGCAGCGCGCTGCCGAGGTCGGCCGCCGCGCTGTCCGGCTCGGTGTACAGGTCGAAGGCGAAGAACCGCAGCCGCCGCTCGGCCACCGTCGCGGGGTCCTTCGCGCGCAGCGTGCCCGCGGCGGCGTTGCGCGGGTTGATCAGCGGCTTGTCCGGGTGCGCGGTGTTGTAGGCGGCGAAGGTCGAGCGCAGCATGACGGCCTCGCCGCGCACCTCGACCCGGCCCGGCGCGCCGACCTGCGCCGGGATCCCGTCGGTCAGGGCCCGCACGAGCACGGTGACGTCGTCGCCCGTCGTGCCGTCACCGCGGGTGACCGCCCTGGCCAGGCGCCCGTCTTCGTAGACGACGGCCAGCGACAGCCCGTCCAGCTTCGGCATGACCACCACCGGCTGGCCGGGGAAGCGGTCGAAGAACGCCTCGACCTGCTCGGGCTTGGTCGCCTTCTCCAGGGACAGCATCGGGCGCGAGTGCCGGATCGGCGCGTGCAGCACCGCGGGCGCGCCGACCTGGTCGAGCGGGTTCGGGTCCGGCGTGAGCTCCGGGTGCGCCGCGAGCAGGCTCCGCAGCTCGTCCTCGATCGCGTCGTACTCCGCGTCGGCCACCAGCGGCGACCCGCGGTAGTAGGCGTCGCGCAGCACCGTGATGCGGTCGGCGAGGTCCCGGATGCGTTCCTGAGCGTTCACGTCGAGGACGGTACCGGGCACCACCGACAAAAACCTCCGGGGCGCCTGAGCAGGCATTCTGGAGGAACTCCAGGGTTACGCTGAAGATCATGCGATTCGCCATCAAGACCTCACCGCAGGACACCGCATGGGCGGACATGCTCGCCGTCTGGCAGGCCGCGGACGAAATCGAGCTGTTCGAGTCGGGCTGGACGTTCGATCACTTCTACCCCATCTTCTCCGATCCGACCGGCCCCTGCCTGGAAGGCTGGGTGACGCTCACGGCCCTCGCCCAGGCGACGAAGCGGCTCCGGCTGGGCACGCTGGTCAGCGGCATCCACTACCGCCACCCGGCGCTGCTGGCGAACATGGCGGCCACGCTCGACATCGTCTCCGGCGGCCGGCTGGAGATCGGCGTCGGCGCCGGCTGGAACGAAGAGGAGTCCGGCGCGTACGGCATGCAGCTCGGTTCGGTCAAGGAGCGCAGCGACCGGTTCGAGGAGGCGTGCGAGGTCCTGGTCGGGCTGCTGACGCAGGAGACGACGACGTTCCGGGGCGAGCACTACCAGCTGACCGACGCCCGGTGCGAACCGAAGGGCGTGCAGCGGCCGCACCCGCCGATCTGCATCGGCGGCAGCGGTGAAAAGCGCACGCTGCGCACGACCGCGAAGTACGCCCAGCACTGGAACTTCGTCGGCGGCACCCCGGAGGAGTTCACCCGCAAGCGCGAGGTGCTGCACCGCCACTGCGCGGACGTCGGGCGCGACCCGGCCGAGATCACGCTGTCCTCGCACGTCCGGCTGGGGCCGGACCTCGACTACGCGAAGGTCGCCGCGGAAGCGGAGGCCCTCGGTGCGGTGGGCGTGGACCTGGCCATCGTCTACCTCCCGCCGCCGCACACCCCGGCCGTGCTGGAGCCGCTGGCGAAGGCGCTCGAGCCGCTGCGCTGAAGCCGTCCGGCCCCGGGCTCCGCGCCCGGGGCCGGCCCTTTCCGGCCCATGGTGAGCCGCCGATCGGCCGAATGCACGGCGAAATGATCGCCGTTTGTCAATTTCTTTCTGTTACAGCGCGAGAATCGTTTCACTCGATCGAGTGAAACGGCAGAGTGGTACTCGGACGCCGATTGGCGGGGAGTAATGACGGCGGTAGGGTCGCCGCACTCGTCTTCCGCAATTCCGGAGCAGAAAGAAAAAGTCTTGGACTTCGAAGCACTGGCCGGCGAGCTGCGTACCCTGCGGGAAAGCGTCGCCGGGGTGACCGACACGGTGCTGGCCGCGGTCGACGGCATTCCGATCATCGCCGATGCGGCCGACGACATCGATCCGGCGAAGATCTCCGCGCTCGCCGCGGCCGATCTCGGGATCGCCAGGCAGGCCGCCGAAATCACCGGCAAGGGCACGCTCCACCAGACCGTCGTGTTCGGCAGCGAAGGGTACATGGCCGTCTACGCCATCGGGCGGCTCGCGCTGATGGTCGTGCTGGGGGACAAGGGGCTGAACGTCGGGCGCCTGCTTTTCGAATCGCGGCCCGTCATCGAGCGGATCGGTTCGATCCTGGCCGCGTAGCCCACCGGCCACTCGTTTCACGGAAAGGATGCAGCATGATGATGAACATCGACACGGCACTCAAGGAAGCCATGTCGATCAGCGGCGCCGTCGGCGTGGCGCTGGTCGACTACGAAAGCGGCATGTCGCTCGGCACCAGCGGCGGCGGCGAATGGCTGGACCTGGAGGTCGCGGCGGCCGGGAACACCGAGGTCGTGCGGTCGAAACTGCGGGTGATGTCCTCGCTGGCGCTCAACGACACCATCGAGGACATCCTGATCACCCTGCACCGCCAGTACCACCTGATCCGGCTGATGAACACGGTCGGCGCGCGGAACTCCCTGTTCCTGTACCTGGTGCTGGACCGCGACCGGGCGAACCTGGCGCTGGCCCGGCACTACCTCAAACGCATCGAAGCGGATCTCCAGGTGTAGCCCGGGAGGAGGAGGCGATGACCGGAGGCGGCTCCCGCGCCGCACTCGTCATCGGCTCGGCGTTCGTGCACGACCTCGGTTCCCTGTTCCCCGTGACGATGAACCTCGCCGGCGACGAGCTGGCGTTCACGTTCGTGTCCTCCTGTCCGTCGCCCGACGCCGTCGAGGAGTGGGTCCGGCTGCGGTCGGGCACCGTCGTGGCCGGCCGGGTGCCGCGGTTCTTCGTCGACGCGAAGGGCAGGCGGATCCGCGTTGAGCTCGCCGGATCGGCGGTCCGGGCGCTGGTCGTGCTCGCGGACGAGGTGACGGCCGCGCCGTCGCCGGTCCCGCGGCTCGGACGCTGGCAGGACCAGATGCCCTGCCGCGTGCGGGGCGCGATGGACGAGCTCGCGCGGATGCTGTCACGCTGCCACCACCACGCCGGCGGCGCCGCGCCCCTGATCGACCTGGAACTGGCCTACCGCCCGGACCGCGAATACGAAGCCCGGATCGCGGGCGCGCACGAACGGGTGCAGGCGTTCATCGCCCCGGTCCGCCCGGTGCTCGCGATGCGCTGGCGGTCGGCGACCTCGGCCCAGCGCAGGGCGTTCCTCGGCGAGGTGCGGGACGGCGCGCCGGCCCGGGGCTGGCTGCGCCGCCGCACGGTCACCCGGATCATGGGAATGGAGGTGGAGGTGCCGCTCTGATCCGGGTGGTGGCTCGGCCGGGTGGTGCCGTGGTGGGGCCGGTGTTGGTCGCGGGCCGGCAGTGGCTCGGCGGGGTGGCGCCGCGGTGAGTTCGGTGGTGGCTCGGCGGGCGGTTTCGGGGTGGGTTCGGTGTGGTCGCGGCAGTGGCTCGGCCGGGTGGCGCCGCGGCGGGTTCGGTGATGGCTCGGCGGCCGGTTTCGCGGTGGGTCCGGTGTGGTCGCGGCTCCGGCTCGGCCGGGGGTGCCGTGGTGGATCCGGTCGCGGCGGCGGCGGCTCGGCCGGACGGTTTCGCGCTGGGCCCGGTGTATTCGCGGCTCGGGTGGTCAGGCCGGTGGTTCGTCGTTCAGCCGGGCCGTTCGCCGTTCGGTGCGGGCGACCTCGCGATCGATCCGATCCTGCTCGCCCACGGTCCGGACGTCCTCCCGCTGCTGGGCCGCCGTCTCGCGGTCCTGGGCCGCCGCGTTCGACGTCTGGCGGTCGCGGGAGCGCTTGAGGGACTCCCGGGCCCGCTGGGTGGCGTCCGGGGCGGCCGCGGCGGTGTCGCGGGCGGCCCGGTCCGTGCGCTGTTCGAGGCGCGTCAGCTCCACCTCGCGCTCGTCGGCCGACCTTTCGCGCTCGTCGGCGATGCGGTCGCGCTCGTCGGCGATGCGGTCGCGTTCATCGGCGATGTGGTCGCGTTGGTCCGCCGTGGCTTCGCGGCGGTCGGCGGCCCGTTCGCGCTCGTCGGCCGTGCGGTCACGCCGGTCGGCGGCCGCCTCGCGGTGCCGCCGTGGTTCAGCCCGTGAGTGGTCGCTGTTCACCACCCCAGCATGCACCCCGGCCGGGCCACCCCGCCTGCCGGGGGCGGCCCGGACTTTCAGTCCACAATGGACTATCCAGGGCCGGCGCAGCGTGCCGGAGAACGCCCGGACGTCGGCCACCAGCAGGTCGGGCGCCTCCATCGCGGCGAAGTGGCCGCCGCGGCCGAACTCGGACCAGTGCACGATGGTGTGGTCCCGGTCGAGGGTGCTGCGGATCGACACGTCCCGCGGGAACACGGCCACCCCGGTCGGCACCGGCGACCGCCCGGCCGCGCTCCAGGCGCCCGCGCGCGCGGTCTCGTAGTAGCAGTTGGCCGCGGAACCGGCGGTGCCCGTCACCCAGTAGAGGATCACGTTGGTCAGCAGCAGGTCCCGGTCCACGGCGTCCTCCGGCAGCTCGGCCGCCGGGTCGGTCCACTCGCGGAACTTCTCCACGATCCAGGCCGGCCGGGGGCCGCAGGTACTCGACCTGCTTCAGCCGCGCCCGCTCGGCCTCGGGTCAGCTCCGCTCCGGCGTCCGGCGCGGTGAACGCAGCGAGCCCGTTCGCGTGCACCCCGACGACCTTGTCCGGGGCGAGCGGACGTGCAGGAAGTGGATGTCCTGCCCGTCGATCTCGGTGGTGAACTGCGGGAACCCGTTCAGCCGCCGCTCGTGCGCCCGCCAGTAGGCAGACTTCCGGACATAGCGGGAACCTCGGCGCGACTGGTCCGAGGCCGGCCGGCTCGGTCGGCTGAGCCACGCACCGATTCCTCCCGGCCGCGTGCGGTGTCTACGTCTTCGGAAGCGGCGGAACGCCGGTGACCGGAGCAGGAGGAGACACCGTTGGGCACCAGAACTTCCCCCACACCGGCCCCGGCCGCGGAGCGGATCCGGCGGCGGTGGGTGCTGGCCGTCACCGCGGTCGCGTCGCTGATGGTCGTGCTCGACGCGCTGGTCGTGGCGACCGCGCTGACCGCGATCCGGACCGATCTCGGCGCGTCGGCCGCCGAACTCGAGTGGACGGTCAACGCCTACGGCCTGAGCTTCGCCGTCCTCCTCGTGACCGCGGCGGCGGCCGGTGACCGCTGGGGCAGGCGCCGGGTCTTCGCCGCCGGGGTGACCGTGTTCGCCGGGGCGTCGCTGATCTGCGCGGTCGCTCCGGACGCCGGCACGCTGATCGCCGGCCGGGTGCTGCAGGGCGCGGGGGCCGCGTTCGTCATGCCGCTCGCGCTCGCCCTGCTCGGCGCGGCGTTCCCGCCGGAGCAGCGGCCCACGGCTCTCGGTGTCTTCGCGAGCGTCAGCGGGGTGGCGGTGCCGCTCGGGCCGCTGCTCGGCGGGGCCGTCGTCGAGGGGGTTTCGTGGCCGTGGATCTTCTGGATCAACGTGCCGGTGGGGATCGCCCTGGTCTGCTTCGCGCTGACCCGCATCGAGGAGAGCCGCGGCCCGGATCCGGCCATCGACGTCCCGGGCCTGGTGCTGGCCGGTGCCGGCTCGTTCGGCGTGGTGTGGGGCCTGGCGCAGGGCAGCACGGCCGGCTGGACCGGTGTGGCGGTCGCCGGGCCCGTGGCGGGTGGCCTGCTGGCGTTCGGGGCGTTCGCCGTCCGGCAGCGGCGCGCCGTGCACCCGATGCTGCCGCTGCACCTGTTCCGCTCGCGCCGGTTCGCCGCCGGTAACGCCGTGATCTTCTTCCACTGGGCGTCCGCGCTCGGGGCGGTGTTCTTCATGGCGCAGTTCCTGCAGGACGGGCTGGGGTACCGGCCGCTGGCCGCCGGGCTCGCGCTGGCGCCGTGGGGGCTGACGACGACGGTCGTCCCGCAGGTGGCGGGCCGGCTGGCCGGCCGGTTCGGCGAACGGCCGTTCGTCGTCGGGGGGCTCGGGCTGCACGGTCTCGCCATGCTGTGGATCGCCCTGGTCGCCGCGCCCGCGATCGGGTACTGGGCGATCGCGGTGCCGCTGGTGCTGTCCGGCACCGGGATCGCGCTGTGCCTGCCGGCCGCGCAGAGCGCGGTGCTGACCTCGGTCGCGCCGCGGTTCCTCGGCAAGGCGTCCGGGGCGTTCAGCGCGATGCGGCAGCTCGGCGGGGCGTTCGGGGTGGCGGTCCTGGTCCTCGGGTTCTCCCTGACGGGCAGTTACGCCTCGCCCGGCGCCTTCACCGACGGCTTCACCGCCGCCGCCGTGGTCAGCGCCGTCCTCGCCGCCGCGGGGGCGCTGGCCGGTTGGGCCATCCCGCGGCGCGAACCGGAGGAGCACGACCATGCCTGACCTGAAGACCCACGCCGAACTGCTGCGCTCGCTGCACCACGGGAAGCTGCTGGTGCTGCCGAACGCCTGGGACGAGGCCAGCGCCGAGCTCGTCGTCGAGGCCGGGTTCCCGGTGGTGGCGACGTCCAGCGTCGCGGTGGCGGAGACGCTCGGCCACCAGGACGGCGAACGGGCGCCGTGGCGCGAGATGTTCGCCGCCGCCGCGCGGATCGCCCGCGCCGTGCCGGTGCCGGTGACCGTGGACGCCGAGGCGGGCTACGGCCTGGCGCCGGAACAGCTGGTGGCCGAGCTGCTCGAAGCCGGCGCCGCCGGCTGCAACCTCGAGGACACCGATCACCGGGCGGGCGGGCTCACCGGCACCGCGGCCCAGGCGGACCGGCTGGCCGCGGTCCGCGCGGCCGCCGGCGCGGCGGGTGTCCCGCTCGTGCTCAACGCCCGGGTCGACGTCTTCCTGCCGCCGAGCGGGATCCCCGAACCGGACCGGACGGCCGAGGCGATCCGCCGCGGCCGGGCCTACCGCGAGGCGGGCGCGGACTGCGTGTACCCGATCGGGATGTCGGCCGCCGACGACGTCGGGCGGCTGGTCGAAGGGGTGCCCGGGCCGGTCAACGGGAACACCGGCCCGGCGCTGGACCTGGACACCCTGGCGTCGCTGGGAGTCGCCAGGGTGTCCTACGGGCCGCGGTTCCACCGCGGCGGCCTGGCCGCGATGCGCGGGGCGCTCGCAGAGCTGCGAGATTCCCTTCGCTGACCGACGATGTCCCCGACGAGCAGGAGGGTGTGTGTCTTCCGAAGCGATTCACGGGACCGAGTGGCTGCAGGCCAAGTTCGGCTCGCTCCGCCCGGCGCTGGTCGCGCACTGCTACCGGATGACCGGGTCCTACCAGGACGCCGAAGACGTCGTCCAGGAAACCTGGCTCAAGGCCGCGCGCGGGGTCGCCGCGTTCGAGGAGCGGTCTTCGCTCAAGACGTGGCTCTACCGGATCGCCACCAACGCGTGCCTGACCCACCTGAACCACCGGAGCCGGCGGGTGCTGCCCGCCGGCCTCGGCGCGCCGTCGGACGACCCCGGTGTGCGGGCCTTCGCCGACGACTCCGTCGCGTGGCTCGGGCCGCTGCCGGACGCGGTGCTCGGTGATCCGGGCGAGGTCGTCGTGCGGCGCGAGTCGGTCCGGCTGGCGCTGGTCGCGGCGCTGCAGCACCTGCCGGCCCGGCAGCGCGCGGCGTTCCTGCTGCGCGAGGTGCTCTCGTGGCAGGCCACCGAGATCGCGGACACCCTCGGCGTCAGCGTCCCGGCGGTGAAGAGCCTCCTGCAGCGGGCCCGCGGCCGGCTCGACGAGCTGGACCTGGACGACCGGCCGCCGCCCGGCCCGGAGCACGAGCGCGCGCTGCTCGACCGCTACATCGCGGCGTTCGAGGCCGAGGACACCGTGGCGCTGCGGGCCGTCATCCACGACGACTTCACCCTCGAAGCCGTACCGCACCCGCTGTGGTTCAAGGGCGTGGACGTGTGCCTGCCGTTCCTGGAGCGCGCGTTCTCCGCACCGGGCGGCGCCGCCCGGCTCTTGCCCACCCGCGCGAACGGCCAGCCGGCCGCGGGCAGCTACCGCCCGGACGGCCCCGACGGGCTGTGGGTGTTCACGGTGCGGGACGGCCGTTTCTCGCGGGCGGTGAAGTTCCACGGCCCCGGGCTCGTCACGGCCGCCGGCCTGCCGGCCCGGCTCGCTCGGTGAGCGAGCAGCAGCCGCGCCGGACCACGAACAGCCCGGCGGCGACGGCGATCGCCGCGAGAACGCCCGGCCAGTCCGGCGTGCCGGCCGTGGCCGTTCTCAGCGGATTTCCTTCTCCGCCGCCGCGGTGCGGGTCCGGAGCAGGCTGGCGGCGATCGCCGTCGCCAGGATTGCGGCGACCACGCCCAGCGACAGCGCTGTCGGGATCTTCCACACGTCCAGCAGCAGCATCTTCACGCCCACCCACACCAGCACCATCGCCAGCCCGAGCTTCAGGTACACGAACCGGTGCATGACGTCGGCCAGCAGGAAGTACATCGCCCGCAACCCCAGTACCGCGAACGCGTTCGACGTGAACACGAGGAACGGCTCCTGGGTCACCGCGAAGATCGCCGGGATCGAGTCGACCGCGAAGACGACGTCGGTGACCTCGATCAGCACCAGCACCGCGAGCAGGGGCGTCGCCACCCAGCGGCCGCCCTGGCGCACCAGGAACCGGCCGCCGTGGTCGCCGTCGGTGGTCGGGACGATGCGGCGGAACACCCGCAGCACCGGGTTCTTGCCGTAGTCGACCGCCTCGTCCCGGTGCAGCGCCATCCGGATGCCGGTGATGACCAGGAACGCGCCGAACACGTAGAGGATCCAGGCGAAACTCGCGATCAGCACCGAACCCGCGGCGATGAACACCGCGCGGAACACCAGCGCGCCGACGACGCCGTAGAACAGGATGCGGTGCTGGTACTCGCGGGGGACGGCGAAGTAGCCGAAGATGATCGCGAACACGAAGACGTTGTCGACGGCCAGGGACTTCTCGATGACGTAGCCGGCGAAGTACTGGCCCGCGAACTCCGCGCCCCAGATCCACCAGACCACGGCACCGAAGGCGAGCCCCAGCGCGACCCAGACGCCGGACCAGGCGAGCGCTTCGCGGACGCCGACGACGGACGCCTTGCGGTGGGCGGCGAGGTCGATGGCGAGCATGGCCAGGATGACGCCGAGCACGGCGGCCCAGGCCCACAGCGGGACGGTCACGACACACTCCTCCGGTTCGGTGACGAACCGGAGGTCTCCCCGGCCACCCGAAGGTGACGCCGGCACCGAGCTGCACTCGGGCAGCCGTACTGACGATGCCGGACCTGGCGGGTACTCCCCTCCGCTGCCACCAGAATGACGAACTCCACTTCGTCTGTCAAGTTCGGACGTCTACTGTGGCCGGTATGGCTTCGTGGACGTTCCTCAGCAACCACGCGCACGTCCTGCTGTGCGTGGCCGCGGATCCGGATCGGACGCTGCACGACATCGCCCGGCGCGTGGGGATCACCGAACGCGGCGTGCAGCTCATCCTCGCCGACCTCATCGCGGAGGGCTACCTCGAGCGCGAGCGCGTCGGACGGCGCAACCACTACAAGATCCACCCGGAAGGCCGGCTGCGGCACCCCCTGGAGGCGCACCACCGCGTGGCGGACCTCCTGGCGGCGCTGGGTTCCGAGCCGGTGCCCGGCGGCTGACCGCGGCTGTGAATTCACCGGCTCGGCCCGCGCCCGAGATCACTCGGGTGAGGGACGGGAAAGCGGTTTCCGCGCCCGATCACCCGCCTACGAACGGGCCGGGGCCAGCCACGCCGCGGTGTCCGCGGCCACGACGGCGGGTTCGCCGCTGTGCAGCACGACCGCACCCCACTGCGCGGGGGGCGTGAAATCCGTGGCCCCGGTGTTGACCACGCACACCACCTCGCCGCGGCGGAACGCGAGCACCGTGTCCTCGCCCGTCGCGAGCCACGCCACCTCGCCGGGCTCGCCGAGGCCGAGCTCGTGCCGGGCCCGGATCGCGCGGCGGTAGAGGTGCAGCGTCGACGTCTCGTCCTGGACGTCCGCCGCATACGCCGCGAACCAGTCCGGCTGGGGCAGCCACGGCGTGCCCGTGCCGAAGCCGAACGCCGGGGCGGCCGCCGACCAGGGCAGCGGGACCCGGCAGCCGTCGCGGCCCTTCTCCCGGCCGCCGCTGCGGTGGAACACCGGGTCCTGGCGGGCCTCGTCCGGCAGGTCGAGCACCTCGGGCAGGCCGAGCTCCTCGCCCTGGTACAGGAACACCGAGCCGGGCAGGGCCAGCACCAGGAGCAGCGCCGCCCGGGCGCGCCGCTCGCCCAGCTTGACGTCGACCTCGCCGCGGGGGCGCATCAGGGCGGCGAACGCGTCGTTGCTCGGGGGCGCGGGCTCGGGGCGGACGATGCCGTAGCGCGTGACCGCCCGGTGCACGTCGTGGTTGGCCAGCGTCCACGCCGCCGGTGCGCCGTGCACCGCGGTCCGGGCCGCGGCGCGCTCGACGGCGCCGCGCAGCGCCCCGGCGTCCCACGGCTGGACGAGCAGGTCGAACGAGAACGCCTGGTGCAGCTCGTCCGGGCGCAGGTAGTCGTCGAGGTCGCCCGGGTCGGGCACCCACACCTCGCCGACCAGCAGCAGGTCGCGGTCGTAGCCCTCGGCCAGCGCCCGCCAGCGCCGGAAGATTCCGTGCACCTCCGGCTGGTTCCAGCTGTGGGCGTTGTAGCCGCCGCCGTCCCAGTCGCGCAGGGCCGCGTCCTTGATCAGCCCGTGGCAGACGTCGATGCGGAACCCGTCCACGCCGCGGTCGAACCAGAACCGCAGGATGTCGTCGAACTCGGCCAGCACCTCGGCGTTGCGCCAGTCGAAGTCCGGCTGCTCGCGGGTGAACAGGTGCAGGTACCACTGGCCGGGCGTGCCATCGGGTTCGGTGACGCGGGTCCAGGCCGGCCCGCCGAACACCGACTGCCAGTTGTTGGGCGGCGCGTCGCCCCGGCCGTCGCGGAAGACGAACCGCGCGCGCTCGGGGGAGCCGGGGCCGGCGGCGAGCGCCGCGGTGAACCACGGGTGCCGGTCCGAGCAGTGGTTCGGGACCAGGTCCAGCAAGATCCGCAGCCCGCGCGCGTGCGCCTCGGCGACCAGCCGGTCGAACGTTTCGAGGGTGCCGTACTCGGGGTTGACGCCGCGGTAGTCGGCGATGTCGTAGCCGTGGTCGGCCTGCGGCGAGGGGTAGCACGGGTTGAGCCAGATCGCGCCGGCCCCGAGCCCGGCGATGTGGTCCAGCCGCCGGATCACCCCGCCGAGGTCGCCGACGCCGTCGCCGTCGCTGTCGGCGAAGGAGCGGACGTAGAGCTGGTAGACGACCGCGTCGTCCCAGAACGAGGGGGTACGGGAGGAAGTCGCAGACACCCCGCGATCCTCGCATGCGGGTGCCGGCCGGACCGCGGCTACCAGAGCGTCGTTGAGAAGATCCTGAGAGCGGGCCGGGTGGCGGAGCTGAACTCTCCGGGCGCGGCCGACGTGGCCTCCGGTGTTCGGGTCAACTTCCCAGGAGGTCACGGATGGCTGAGGACACGCGACGGGCAGCCGTCGTCCGCAACGACCGCGAGTACCGGCTGGTCACCAACCAGGCGGTGCCCGCCCGCGCGCTGTTGTTCACCCTCGAAGGCGACGTGACGGCCACGCCGACGCGCTACACCGTCCAGCTCGACGCGCACAGCCACGTCGACATGCCGGCCGGCTGCCCGCTCGAGGACGTGCTGGACCGGTACTACTGGCGGTTCATGAACCACGCCTGCGAGCCGACGGCCGTGATCCGCGGCCGGTCGGTGCTGAGCCTGCGGCCGATCCCGGCCTGGTCGGAGATCACCTTCCACTACGCCAGCACCGAATACGACATGGCCGAGCCGTTCACCTGCCGGTGCGGGGCCGCCGGGTGCGACGGGACGATCCAGGGCTTCCGCCACCTGCCGCCGGAACGCCGCGAGAGCCTGCGCGAGCTGCTCTCGCCGTACCTGCTCGCCGTGCTGGACGGCCGGATCCCCGAACCCGCCGGGGTGTGACGGTGAGCCAAGCGCCCCAGCCGCACGACGCCGGCCCCGCCCTGCTGCACCACTTCTTCGAGGAGTCGGCCCGGCGGTGGCCGGACGCGGTCGCCGTGGACGTCCCGCCTTCGGGCGGGCGGCCGCGGCGGACCGCCACCTACCGCGACCTGCACCGCCGGTCCGCGATCGTGGCGCGCGCGGTGCACCGGGCCGTCCGGCGCCCGGGGATCGTCGCGATCCTGCTCTCCCGCACCACCGAAGACCTCTACCTCGCCCAGCTCGGCGTGCTCCGGGCTGGCTCGGCCTACGTCTGCGTCGATCCGTCCTTCCCGGACGAACAGCTCGGGCACATCCTCACCGACGCCGCGCCCGCGCTGCTGATCACCGACCGGGCCGGCCACGAGCGGGCCGCCCGAGCCGGGTACGCCGGCGCGGTGCAGCGCGTCGACGGCACCGCCGAGCCCGCGGCGCAGCCGGTCATCGCCCCGGCGGCGCCGGCCGGGCTGGCCTACGTCATCTACACGTCGGGGACCACCGGCAAGCCGAAGGGCGTGCTCGTCGGGCACCAGGGCGTGGTCAACCTGATCCGCTCCGACGTCGCCGAGTTCGGCCTCGGGCCCGGCGACCGGGTGGCCCAGGGCTCGTCGCCGGCCTACGACTCCTCCGTGGAGGAAGCCTGGATGGCGTGGGCGTGCGGGGCCACCGCCGTGGTGATGGACGACGAGACCGCGCGCCTCGGCCCCGACCTCGTGCCGTGGCTGCGCGACGAACGGATCACGGTGCTCTGCCCGCCCCCGACGCTCCTGCGCGCGGCCGCGTGCGAGGACCCCCGGCGCGAACTGCCGCAGCTGCGCCTGCTCTACGTCGGCGGCGAGGCGCTGCCCGCCGACGTCGCCGAGCGCTGGGCACCCGGGCGCCGGATGGTCAACGGCTACGGGCCGACCGAGTGCACGGTGACGTGCCTGCGCGCGGACGTCGAACCGGGGAAGCCGGTCGCGATCGGCCGCCCGGTGCCCGGCATGCGCGCGCTGGTGCTCGACGACCGGCTCGAACCGGTCAAGCCCGGCGAAAAGGGCGAGCTGTGCATGACCGGCGCCGGGCTGGCGCTCGGCTACCACGGCAAACCGGAGCTCACCGCCGAAAAGTTCCCGCAGCACCCGCGGCTCGGCCGGCTCTACCGGACCGGCGACCTGGTCTCCGCCGGGCCGGACGGCACGCTCTTCTACCACGGCCGGATCGACTCGCAGGTCAAGCTGCGCGGCTACCGGATCGAGCTGGAGGCGATCGAGGCGTCGCTCGCGCGCCACCCCGGTGTGCGCGAGGCCGCCTGCCGGGTCCAGGGTGAGGGCGCGGGCCAGGTGATCGCCGCGCACCTGGTGCCGGAGCGGCCCGGCGGCCTGCCGGACCCGGCCGAGCTGAAGGAACACCTGCGCAAGGCCCTGCCCGCGTACATGATCCCCGCCGTCTTCGGGGCCGTGGAGACGCTGCCGCGCAGCGCCGGCGGCAAGCTGCGCCGCACCGACCTGCCCGTCCTCGCCACCGCCCGGCGGCACGCGGCCACGACCACCGCGTCCGGCAACGAGCTCGAGGAGTTCATCGCCGGCGCGCTGGGCGAGGTGTTCGAGACGACCGGCGTCGGCGTCGACGACGACTTCTTCGACGACCTGGGCGGCAGCTCCCTGCAGGCCGCGATGCTCATCTCGAAGCTGCGCGGCAACCCGCTCACCGAGGCCATCGCGGTCCGGGACGTCTACCGCGCCCGCACGGTGTCCGGGCTGGCGAAGCTCGCCGCGCCGGTGACCCACGACGAGCTGGACGCGGTCGCGGCGCCCGCGCGCAGCGCCGTCGCGATCACCGTGGCGCAGGCGGCCTGGCTGCTCGCCGAGCTGGCGATCGCCGCGCCGCTCGGCTGGTTCGCCGCGTTCGTCGCGCTGCCCTGGCTGGCCGAGCGGATCGGGCTGGTCCCGCTGATCGTCCTGGCCCCGGTCGCGCTGCTGGTGGCGGGCTTCGGCTGGACGCCGGTGGCGGTGTTCTTCGCCGTGCGGGCCAAACGGCTGCTGATTGGCCGGTTCGAGCCGATGCGGGTGCCCGTGTGGAGCGGGTTCCACCTGCGGCTGTGGATCGTGCGGCACCTGCTGCGGTTCGTGCCGTGGGGGACCATCGCCGGGACCGAGTTCCAGAACATGGCCCTGCGCTCGCTCGGCGCCCGCATCGGCAAGCGCGTGCACATCCACCGCGGTGTCGACGTCGTGCAGGGCGGCTGGGACCTGCTCGACATCGGCGACGACGCCACCATCGGCCAGGACGCCTCCCTGGGCACCGTCCAGCTGGCCGAAGGGCACCTCACGATCGGCCGGATCACCGTCGCCGGCGGGGCCACGGTGGACGTCCGGGCGGGCATGTCGCCGAACACCCGGCTCGGCCGGGGCGCCTGGCTCACCGCGTTGTCGTCGCTGCCGTCCGGCACCGCCGTGCCCGACGGCCGCCGCTGGGACGGCGTCCCCGCGCACGACGCCGGGCCCGCGCCCCGCGCGCCGGTCCCGGTCGTCACCGGCAGCCTGCTTTCGCCGTTCGCCCACGGCCTGGCGACCGTCGCGGCCCGCGCGGCGTTCGGCTGGCTGTTCGCCCTGCCGTTCTCGGCCGTCATGGTCGCGCTGGTGCTGGCCTTCGGCATCACCTACCCCGACGTGCTCGCGGCGTTCACGCAGCCGTGGGCGCACGGGCAGTTCATGGCCGTGTTCGCGCTGTCGGCCTGCCTTTCGCTGCTGGCCGGCGTGTGGCTGGAGGCGCTGAGCGCGCGGATTCTCGGCCGGGTCCGCGAAGGCGTGATCAGCCGCTGGAGCCTCGCCTACATCCGGGTGGCGCTCAAGACCGGGCTGGTCACCACGGCGGGGAACTGGCTGTCGGGCGGGCTGTTCTGGCCGGTGTGGCTGCGCTGGGCCGGGATGCGGGTGGGCCGCGGCTGTGAGATCAGCACGATCATCGACGTCGTCCCGGAGCTGGTCGAGATCGGGCCGGACACGTTCTTCGCCGACGGCATCTACCTGGGCGGGCCCCGCATCCAGCAGGGCACGGTCACACTGGCCCCGGTCCGCCTCGGGCACGACACGTTCCTCGGCAACCACGCGGTCATCCCGGGCGGGCAGCGGCTGCCACCGGACATCCTGATCGGCGTCTGCACGGTCGCCGACGACCGCATCATGCGGCCCGGCACGTCCTGGTTCGGCCACGCGCCGATCCTGTTGCCCCGCCGCGAAATCGTCGAAACGGACCGCAGCCTGACCCACGACCCGTCGTTCGCCAGGGTGGTCACCCGGGTGTTCTGGGAGTGGCTGCGGTTCGCGCTCCCGGTCGTCCCGCTGGCGGTGCTGACGGCGTGGTTCGTGATGACCGCGTACGCGGTGCAGGTGCTGCCGCTCGCCGCGTTCGTCTTCCCGGGGGCGGCGGTCGTGGCGGTGCTGACCGCGATCCTGCCGTGCGTGCTCGTCCTGGCCCTCAAGTGGGGGCTGCTCGGCCGGGTCAAACCGGGCGTGCACCCGCTGTGGTCGTGCTGGTGCAGCCGCTGGGACTTCCTCTACGTCGCCTGGGGTGTCATCGCGAGCGGCGTGCTCGCGGCGCTGGAGGGCACCCTGATGCTGCCGCTGTACCTGCGCCGCACGGGCATGAGCATCGGCAAGCGCGTGGTCCTCGGCGAGGGGTTCGCCCAGGTCGTCGACCCCGACATGCTGCACTTCGGCGACGGCGCGACGGTCAGCGCGATGTTCCAGGCGCACACGTTCGAGGACCGCGTCCTCAAGATCGGCCACGTGTACGTCGGCGCGCATTCGACCCTGTCCCACGGCACGGTTCCGTTGTACGGCGCGGAAATCGGTGAATACGCGTACGTCGCGCCGCACAGCGTGATCATGAAGCAGGAACGCCTGCTGCCGCGGCTGCGCTACGCGGGCGTGCCGACGAAGGAGCAGAAGGCGCCGTCACCGCGGACGAACCCGGAACTGCGGACGTACCCGTTCCGGTCGGGCCGCCCGCCGGTCGTCCCGGCGCCGCCGACGCAGCCGTTCCTCCGGTTCGAGCGCACGTTCACGGTGCCGGAGGAGCAGCCCGCCGCCTGGCCGCTGCCCCACGGCGGCGGGGCGCACAGTCATGCCTGAGCGAGCCGCGCCAGGTAGCGGTCCCTGGCCACGAGGCTCACCGCCAGGTGGTCGGCCAGCGGGTCGAAGAACGCGCTGCGGTACTTCGCGTCCGTCACCGTCGACGCCGCGAAGTACAGGCCGGAAAACGCCGCGATGAACAGGGACACCTGCAGCAGCTCCTGCGGGATCGGCAGCTGGATGCCGAACAGCGTGCCGCTCGTGGGGTCGCGGCCGACCCACGCCTTGATCACCGAGTGCTGCACCGCGATGATCCCGAACACCACGAAGAACACGAACACCAGCGCGGCCAGCACGAGCGTCTGCAGCACCTGGGTCAGCACCAGGACGAGGATCATGTTCGCCCGCTCCAGCTTCGTCAGCGGGACCCGCTCGCCGTCCGCCGTGAAGGCGGCGAGCGGGGTGCCGCGCAGCTTGTCCAGGCCGACCGGGACCGTGCGCGACTGCGTCAGGCGGGAGACCTCGTCCTTCAGCATCGCCAGCAGGAACACCACCGCGACCACCGCGAACAGCCCGGCCACCAGCCACATCCGCGGCCGCGGCAGGGCCGCGCCGACCTGCCAGATCTCGGTGGTGAAGAAGCCGAACACGGTGAACAGCAGGAGCAGCGGGAGGGCCCGGCTGGTCAGCTCGCCCAGCAGCTGCGTCTGGCGGAACGCCGCGCGCAGCGCCCAGCCGACGATCGAGCCGACGCCGGCGAACGCCGCCGCGAACAGGCCGGCCAGGATCGCGAGCTGGGTCACCAGGCCGAGCGGGATCGAGTCGCCCTCGATGATCCCGTCGGCGACGGGCACGACGAGCACGAACCCGGCCGCCAGCACCGAAGACGGCACCGTCCCGCCGCGGTCGACCAGCTTGCGCCGCACCCACCGGGCGGTGAGCCAGGAACCCACGGCCGGCAGGACGACCAGGCCCACCAGCAGGGCGGTGTAGCCGAGCGCGAAGGCGTCGCTCTCCATCAGCCGGTCGAACTCCGCGTCCGTCTGTCCGTCCACTGCGGACAGCACCGCGGTCAGCACCTGCCAGGCGGCGACGAAGACGACGGCGGGCGTGGTGCGGAGCAGCAGCCGCGCCGGCCGCCCCCGGACGACGGCGGGCAACCCCCGCCGCCGGAACCACTGCTCGGCGGCTTCGACCTCGTGTTCGCCCGTCATCCCGGCCTTCCGATCGGCACGGCCACCGCCGTGATCACGGCGAATGGTACCGGCCGGCCGGGGCGGAGCGACCCGCGTCAGGCCGGGAGACCGTTGTCGCCGGTCGTCAGGACCTGGGTCTTGAACTTCGTCAGGAACGCCGTCAGCTCGCCGGCCGCCGACTCGATGACCGTGCCGCCGTCCTGCCAGATGCCGTCGAGGTGCTGGAACTGCCCCGGCGGGTCGCCCTGGTTGTAGTGGATGTCGTGGACGCCGAGGCCGTGGCTGTAGGGCGCCCCGAACACGTACACCCGGCGGCAGCCCGCCAGCCGCTGCTCCAGCAGGTCCAGCGCGTTGTCCGCGGTGCTCTCGACCCAGCCGAACCGGGGCGACCGCAGGATCGCGTTGACCGCCGCCGCCAGGGGGCTCGCGACCAGCGTCAGGCAGCCGCGGCCGCGCAGCATCGGCGACCGCAGGTAGTCGAGCGCGCCGGACGTCGCGTCGCGGGCCAGGGGGTGCCAGCCGGGGCCGAGGCCGGAGACGGCGGCGAACAGGCCCGCGTCGAGGTTGCGGACCTCCCGGTACTGCACGGGAACCCCGCTCGGTGTCGACACGTCGACCGCGCATTCGTACGCGCCCTGCGGCGCCTGCACGGTCAGCTTGCCGTGGTACCAGGACCCGAAGTCGTTCGGGTCCTCCCGGGTGAACGAGACCAGCGTGCCGATCAGGACGCCGTAGCCGGGCAGCGGCATCGGGTTCTCCTCGGGTCAGCGGAACAGCAGCCGTTGGCGGTAGCTGGGGGTGTCGCGCTTGTAGTAGCGCGGAACCCAGCTGTCGTCGGGGGCGAGGTGGACGACCTTCTCCGGGTCGTCGTCGCGGAACTTCTGCTGCAGGTAACGGAAGTAGAAGTGGTTGAACAGCCGCATGAACTCGCCGAGGTAGCTGTCGGCGACCCGGGTGTCGCCGCGGATCACCAGCATGTTCTCGTCGTTTTCGTGGACCGAGGCGTCGCTGAAGTTGCCGGAGCCGGTGATGACCAGCGGGTCGTCGCCGAGCGGGTCGACGAGCATGAACTTCGTGTGGGTGTAGCGGACGTGGACGTTCAGGCCGGTCAGCTGTTCCTTGGTCCAGCGGTCGAGGATGTCGGTGCTCAGCAGCGACCCGACGGCGACCTTGACGTCGTGGTCGCGGGTGAATTCGACGTCGCCGCTGTCGGGCGGTTCTTCGAGGACGAGGTAGCGCAGCACGTCGGATTCGACGGCGATGGCTTCGGCGATCTTGTCGTGCACGCCGAACGCCGCGGTCATGAAGAACGACTTCCGGGCCCGCCCGGCGACCCCGGCGTACCAGTCGATCAGGTCGAGGGTGGTTCTCGGGCTGACCACGGGCGTGATCCCGGCCGGCGGCGGGATGGCCGGGGTGGGCGTGGCGGTGGTGTCGGCCGGCCGGATCTCGTCGTAGTCCGGGTCGGTGGACAGGCGCGTCCAGTAGGCCAGGTACCCGGCGGCGATCGCGGGGTCGCGGACGAGGTGCCCGACGTTGGACTGGCCGAACAGGCCGCCCCAGGTGATGTTGGTCGATCCGGTCCACACCGCCTGCGGTTCGCCGTCCCGCAGCAGGACCAGGAACTTGTTGTGCGAGATGGCGCTGTTGGTCTCCCGGGGGATCATGCACGCGCCGAGCCCGGCGGCGGCGATGGCCGGCTCGGACTGCTGCCACACCTTGGCGCGCTTCGGATCCGTGCTGGGCCGGCCCCGCCGGTCGTAGATGATCTTGACGTCGGCACCGCGGTCCGCGGCGGCCTTGAGGGCTTCGAGGACGCGCGGGTAGGAGAACTCGTAGACCGAGCCGCGCAGCGCGAACCCGGGGCCGCCGGCCGAGGCGACGAACTTCACGAGGGCTTCCTCGAGACCGCGGGACAGCCAGGTGTAGGCCGGGTCGCTGCGGTCGCCGGGACGCGGCGGCCGCCCGAACCGCTGCGCGTACGCCTGGCTGGCGGCGACCCCGCGGTTGAAGTGGATCGCGTGCGTCCCGGTGTCAACCGGTTCCGTGCGGACGGTCACCGTGACCTCGCGGCGCACCTCGAGGTTCTTCGGCTTCCCGTAGAGCGCGACGACCCGGTAGGTGTATTCGTGGTCCGGTTCGGCGGTGTAGTCGCCCCACTGGAACCCCTGCACCGGGTGCTCGCGCAGGCTGACCGAGGTGCCCGGGGGAATTCCGCGCGAAGTTTCCTCGAACACCTTCATGCCGCGGAGCCAGTAACGTTCCTTTTTGGCCGGATCGGTGCGTTCGATGGCGAAGCCGAGCAGGCCCTTGGTGGCCCGCTTCGGCAGGTCGATCCCGAACAGCACGACGGCGGACCCGGCCACGACGTGGACTTGCAACGAATCGGCAGTACTGCGGTTCCGCATGGTCGTGCCTCCACCCCGCCGGTCGTCCGTTCGGCAGCGGATCCACTCCGGCACTGATGGGTCGCGCGGGACGCAACGGCCGTTACGGAATCAGTGCTCGCCCGGCGCCGGCGCGGTGTTCACCTGGCCCTGCCAGGTGGCCTGGGCGCCGGAGTCGCCGATGCGGTAGACGTCGAAGACCGCCGCGCCGGCGGCCGCGACGGACAGCACCGCGAGCACCACGGTGACCGCCGCCGAAGCCGGGGCGAGGAAGGTGCGGCGGCCCTTCGCCGTGGTTTCCCGCGCGCGCCACCACACCAGCAGCGCCAGCACGGCCACCGGGAGCGCCACCCAGATCGCCGTGTCGCCGAGCTCGGTGTGGGTGCGCACCAGCGGTGTCCGCGCGACCCGCCGTTCGAGCCACTCGCCGGCGTCGGTGGTGACCGGCACGAGGAGCACGACGACCACGGACAGGATGGCGTTGGGCAGGGCGAGCTTGGCGCGCGCGGCCGGCCACAGCGCGCTGAGCACCAGCAGCAGCGCGGAAAGCGGCAGCAGCACGACGATGGCGTGCACGAGGAGGATGTGGGCGGGCAGGCCGTTGACGGTGGTCATGGTGTCCTTTGTGGAGGGATCGGGGTTCGGGGCAGGACGTCTTCAGGGTGCGCGGGCGAGCGTGGCGACCTCGTAACCGGGGGCCTGGGTGGCCACCCAGGCCTCGACGTCCTCGCCGCCGCGGGCGAAGGCCGCCGTGGCGAAGACGTCGGCCCACAGCAGGGTGGGGCCGGTGACGGTGACGGCGAGCAGGTCGCCCGGGTGGGCGCCGGTGTGCGGGTCGACGATGTGCGGGCCGCGGGCGGCCGTGCCGGACGTCGCGACGCCGCCGGTGCGCAGCTCGAGGATCGCCAGGAACGCCGTCCGGTCCACGGGATCTTCGACGGCGACCCGCCACGGCGGGGCGGCGGTCACGCCGACCCGGGCGGTGATGTCTCCGCCCACGTTGAGGTAGTGGTCGAAGCCGCACAGGCCGGCCAGGTGCGCGGCCGCCTTCTCCGCGGCCCAGCCCTTGACGAGCCCGGACGGGTCGAAGCCGCCGGGCAGCCACGCGTCGAAGTAGCCTTCGGTGCGGTCCCGGGCTTCTTCGCACAGCGCGACGACTTCGGTGACCCACGGGTGCCGGCGGGCCCGCGGCAGCAGCCCGCGGCGCATCGCGCTCACCTGGCTGTCCGGCCGGTAGGTGCTGAACAGCTCGTCGGCGCACCGCAGGCAGCCGAAGACGGCGGCGACGGCGGGCTCGACGCCGGGATCGCTGTCGACGCGCCGTCCGCGCAGGTGCAGGCTGGCCTGCGTGCCCATGACGGCACGCGTCCAGGACCGCCGGGGCGCGGTGGTCACCGGTGGGCCTGGTCGATCGCCGACTGCAGGGACTGCTGGTAGCCCTCGGAGGTGTAGGTGGCGCCGCTGACCGTGTCGACCTGTGCGCTCTGGGCCTGCAGCGTCTCCTGGTTCAGCTCCGGCACGGCGGCGGAGTTGATCCGGACGTCACGCCCGCTTTCCTGCGGGTATTCGACGGCGTCCGCCGCGGTGATGCGGCCGCCGCTGACGGTGATCCGGACCTGGACCGGGCCGTAGCGGGTGTCGGCGGCGTCGCCGGTGAACGTCCCGTCGGCGGCGGTGCCGGTGGCGGCCGCGGACGGGCTCGTGGTCCGGGACGGCTGGGTCCGGCCGGTGGCGACGGGCGTCGCGTCCGTGCTGGTGCGGTAGCTGAACAGCAGCACGACGACGGACACGGTCGCCGCGGCCGCGATGGCGATCCTGCGCATCGGAAGTCCTTTCCTACCAGGCGAACCGCTCGTGGTGGACGCGGTCGGCGGGGACGCCGGCGCGGCGGGCGCCGTCGAGCACGGCGTCGGTCCAGGCGTCGGGTCCGCAGACGTAGACGTCGTGGTCGGCGATGTCGGGCACGAGGTGGCGCAGCACCTGCTCGTCGGGCACCGGGGCGTACCCGGCGGGCAGCCAGGACGGGCGATCCGGCGACCGCCGGCCGAGCAGGTGGTGGATCCGGATCCCGCGGCGGGCGGCGAGGTCTTCGAGTTCCTGCCGGAACAGCAGGTCCTCCGGGCGGGCGGCACGGTGGAACAGCACGGCTTCCCCGGGCCGGTAGGGGAGTTCTTCCAGCAGCGCACGCATCGGCGTGATGCCGATGCCGGCGGCGAACAGCGCGATCTTCGGTCCTTTGCGGACAGTCGCGGTCAGCCGGCCGTAGGGGCCTTCGAAGAACGCCCGGGTGCCCGGCCGCAGGGTGGTGAGGCGGCGGCTGCCCGGGCCGAGGTCCTTGGCGGTGATCCGCAGCCGGTGCCCGTCCGGGGCGGCGGAGAGGGAGAACGGCTTGCCGCGCGTCCAGCCGGGACCGGCGAACCGCCAGACGCAGAACTGGCCGGCGGCGGTGGGCAGCCGGCCGAGGTCCCGCCCGCGCAGGTACACCGAGACCACCCCGCGGCCTTCGGGCACGACCTGCTCGACGACGAGCCGGTGCCGCGCGTTGAGCCACACCGGCCGCCCGACCCGGAACACGAGCACCGCGCCCGCGGCCGCGGCGTAGGCGGTCCACCAGAAGGCGGTCGCGACCGGGGAGGCGGTGAAGTCGGCGCCGGTCCACAGCTGGTGCGGGAGCGCGAGCCCGGCGCCGAGGTAGGCGTAGAGGTGCAGCAGGTGCCAGGACTCGTACCGCAGCCGGCGCCGGGCCGCGCGCACCGACGTCACCGCGACCATGCCCAGCGCGGCAGTGCCCGCAGTGGCCAGGAGCATGCCGGGGTAGGTCGTCACCAGCGCCCACGTCTCGGCCAGGACACCGGAGCGGTCGGTCGCCGCGTAGCCGAGGGTGATGAGCACGACGTGCGCGGCCAGCAGCGTGATCGAGGTGAACCCGGCGAGCCGGTGGCGGCGGGCCAGCTCGTCCTGGCCGTAGCTGCGTTCGACCCACGGGATCCGCGCCATCAGCAGCAGCTGGAGCAGCAGCAGGTCCGCCGACAGCAGCCCGGTCAGCCGCCCGGCGGAGGTGAGCAAGCCGGTCGCGAGGTCCTGCAGGCCGCGGCCGGACACCCAGAGCGCGACCACGAACAGCACACTCAGCCAGGCCGTCAGCCCGGCCGCGTCACGCCGCCACGCGCGATCCACCGGCCGCGCGAGGCGGCGGGTGGCGAGGGTGGTGGACATCGGGCTCCTCGGGTGATCGTTACCGGATCCACCCTTCCCGAGCCCGGTTAGCCGTCGACGTGACCGGGGTGAGAGTTCGGTAAGAGAAGATCGGCTCCGACGGTGAACCCGACCACCGCGCCGCCGCCGGGGCGCGGCTCCGCGAAGACCGTGCCGCCGTGGGCCAGCGCGATCTCCCGCACGATGGCCAGCCCGAGGCCCGAGCCCGGCAGGCCGCGGGCGCCGTCCGCGCGGTGGAAGCGGTCGAACACCCGGGCCGCGTCGCCGTCGCCGATGCCGGGTCCGCGGTCGAGCACCTCGACGCGGCCGTCCCGCACCACGGCTTCGACCGGGCCCTCGGGCGCGAACTTCACGGCGTTCTCCAGCAGGTTCGCGACCGCGCGTTCGAGGGCCTTCGCCTGGCCGGTCAGCGCGGACGCATCGGCCTCGACGGTGATGGCGCGCCCGGACCGCCGCCGGACGCGCTCGGCGGCGCGGCCGGCGATCTCGCCGAGCTCCACCGGCGCCGGTTCCTCGGCCTCGTAGCGCCGGGTCGCGAGCTCGACGAGCTCGTCGACGAGGTGGGTCAGCTCGCGGGTCTCCCCGTCGACGTCGTCGAGCAGCCGGGCGCGGGACTCGGGGCTGAGCTCGGCGAACCGGCGCAGCACGCTGGCGTTGGTCCGGAGGCTGGTCAGCGGGGTCCGCAGCTCGTGGGCGGCGTCCTGGACGAGCCGTTCCTGGTCGGCGCGGGCGTCGGCGAGCCGGCCGAGCATCCGGTCGAACGACGTCGCGAGCCTGCCGACCTCGTCGCGGCCGCCGGTGGGCACGGCGACGTCGTCGAGCCGTCCGTCGCTGACCTGCTCGGTGACCCGGGTCAGCCGGACCAGCCGCCGGGTGATCTGCCGGGCCAGCAGCCACCCGGCCAGGGCGGCAGCGGCCAGTACGAGCGCGCTGACCCCGGTGATGCGGGCGGCCAGGCCCTTCAGGACGTGCCGGGACTCGTCGACGTCGATGCCCAGCTCGACGGCACCCCGGCCGGGCCCGAGGGCCACGGTGATCACCCGGTAGTCGTCGCGGCCCGCGGTGAAGTCCGTGTAGCGGTGGTCGCCGAGGGCGCCGGTCGCGGCCAGCGCCCGGTCGGCGTCGCCGACCGGGAGGCGCACCCGGCGGCCGCCGAGCGGGTGGACGCCGCCGTCCGGCGCGATCGCCTGCGCGGCCATGGGCTGGGCCTCGTCGTGGTCGTCGTCGTCCGGACCGCGGGTGACCGGGCTCGGCGCGAGGACCTGCGTCGCCCCGGCGGCGATTTCCGCCGACGTCGTCAGCAGGGACCGGTCGAGCTCGGCGTCGATCCGCTGCGAGGCGGCCTGGTAGCTGAAGAGCCCGACGAGGATGGCCACCGCGGCGCCGACCCCGGCGAAGGCGATGGCGAGGCGGCTGCGCAGGCTCACGACGGCCGCACCGAGTAGCCGACCCCGCGCACGGTGTGGATCAGGCCGGCGGCCCCGGCCTGCTCCAGCTTGCGCCGCAGGTAGCCGATGTAGACGGCGAGGTTCTTGGAGTCCGCGCCGAACTCGTAGCCCCAGATCCGCTGGTAGATGGTGGCCCGGTCGAGGACGATCCCGGCGTTGCGGACGAGCAGTTCGAGGAGGTCGAATTCGGTCTTCGAGAGGGTGATCTCGGTGCTCTGCCACCACACCCGCCGTGCGGCCGGGTCGACGGCGAGCTCCCCGAGCCGCACGGTCCGCCGCGCTTCCGGTTCGGGCGACGTGCGCCGCAGCAGGGCCCGCAGGCGCGCGAGGAGCTCGTCGAGTTCGAACGGCTTGGGCAGGTAGTCGTCGGCCCCGGCATCCAGCCCGGCCACCCGATCGGGCGTTTCGACCCGCGCGGTGAGCATGAGGATCGGCGTCGGATCGCCCTCGGCCCGCAGCACGCGGCAGACCCCGAGGCCGTCGACACCGGGCATCATCACGTCGAGGACGATGACGTCGAATTCGTCCCGCCGGGCGGTGGCGAGCGCGCTGACGCCGTCGGTCACCTCGGTGACGTGGTAACCCTCGAGGTCGAGCGCCCGGACGAGCGATTCCCGGATGGCACGATCGTCGTCGGCGAGCAGGACACGGTGCGGCATGGCCGCCATCATGCCCGCGCGCCACCGCCGGGGCGCGCGGGCCGGCTCGCTAGCGGGTGAAGGTGAACCAGTTGACGTTCACGAAGTCCGACGAACTGCCCGAGAACGTCAGGTACAGGTCGTGCACCCCCGTCGCCGCGCCGACGATGTTGGCCGGGACCGTCTGCCACTGCTGCCAGCCGCCGTTGTTCGCGAAGTCGATCTCCGCGATCACCGGCCCCGACACGCTGTCCAGCCGCGCCTTGATCGCGCCGCTCACCCCGGCCGCCGCGCCCGAGGCCAGGCGGGCGACGAACTGGTTCGGTGAACTGGAGCCGAAGTCGATGCCCGGGTACTTCAGCCAGTCGCCGTTCGCGATCCAGCCCACGTCCACGCCGCCGCCCGTGTCCGTGCACGACTCGTTCTGGGTGCCGCTCTGGGCGGTGTACGCCTCCGCCTGGATCGTCGAGTACGCGCTCGTACCGCCGTTGCCCGGCGGCGGGGTCGTGCCGCCGCCCGCGCCCAGTGACACCGTCCAGGACGTCGGGGCCGGGTCCTGGAGGTGGCCGTCGACCGGCTGGGCGCCCGTCGGGCCCACGTCGTCGTACGGGAACGCGTAGCCGATCGACGCGTACTGGTGCACCAGGCGCGCGTAGTGGTTGGTCGTCGCGTCGCGGTAGTACTGCGACGGGGGCACGCCGTCGGGCTGGTTGTTGCCGCCCGCCACCAGGAGGCTGCTGCGGTTCAGCGCCGCGGCCAGCCGGGCGGCGACCGCGCCGCGGGCGTCGCTGCCGGAGTTGTACAGCGGGCCGCTCGCGCAGCCGAAGATGTCCGCCGCGCTCGGTTTGGTGAACGGCACGCCGTTGGTGTTCAGGCCGGCGAACACGATCGCGTCCCCGCTGACCGTGCCCGTGTAGGAGCCGATGCCGCCCTGCCCGTTGATCGTCAGCGGCGTCGAGCGGTAGTGGTCCCAGACGGCGTTGAGGTAGTTCGTCCAGTAGCCGCCGAAGTCGGCCGGGGAGTGACTCGGCGCGAGCACCCGCACCACCTGGCCGCTGCCGTCGGTGACGACCAGCCGGTCCCACGGTGCGCCGTCGGCGTTGTGCTGCGCGCGCAGCCCGTCCGCGATGCTCCCGAGAGCGCCGCTCGGCAGCGGGCTGACCGACTGGGCGCCGGCCGCGCCGGTGGTGGCCATCGACACCGGCAGCGCCACCATGTCGACGTAGCTGATGTTCGCGTACAGGTTCGCGCTGTTGTAGGTGAACTCGCAGAACGTCCAGTTCGTCTGCCAGTTCGGGTCCGAGCTGGTGAAGCCGGGCTGGACGAGGCCGGGCCCGGGGTTGACGAAGAACTGGATCTTCTTGTCCACCGAGAACCACACCCGGCCGCCGATGAGGTAGTCGGTCAGCGTCACCGTGCGCTGCGCGCCCGAGCCGGTCAGCGGGATCGCGTAGTCGGGGATCGGGGTGACCGGCGAAGACGGGTTGGGCAGCGCCTGGAACCGGCCGTCGGCGGTCACGAACCCGGGGCGGCCCGCGGTGTCCGCGCCGCTGATGTAGGCGTAGACGGTGCCGCTGCCGGAATTGTTCTTCAGCGTCAGCGGCAGGGCCGCGGCGGCACGGGCGCTCGGCGCGGCCAGTGCGGACCACAGCGACGTTCCGGCCGCGGCGGCCGCCAGGCCCGCGGTGACGAAGGTACGCCTCGACAGCATGGCACCTCCTGGAAAGGGCTTTCGTGTCCGCCGGACGGTAGGTACCGCTTCCGGCCGGGTCAACATCCGGCGGCCCGGGTTGGGGACTAACGGACCACGAAGCTGCCCTTTCGTAGCCGGACCAGTGCGCCGGCTGGTCCGGTCACCGTCCTTTGTGGAGAGAAGGGTGGCCGGTCTTGCCCGGGCCCGCCCGGGCGCGCACCATGAGGGGCGGGAAGGAGCGGGCCATGGACGAACCGGCGATCGAGGTGACCGGCCTGCGTGTCCGCCGCGGCGGGCACGACGTCCTGCGCGGCATCGGGTTCACCGTCGGGCGGGGCACCGTCACCGGCCTGCTCGGGCCCAACGGCTGCGGGAAGAGCACGCTGATGCGGTCGATCGTCGGCGTGCAGGTCGTCGAGGCGGGCCGGGTCACCGTGCTCGGCCGCGCGGCGGGCAGCCCGGACCTGCGGCGGCGGATCGGCTACGCGACCCAGGACCCGGCGATCTACGCCGACCTGACCGTGACCGAGGCCCTGCGCTACTTCGCCGCGGTGCTCGGCACCGGTCCGTCCGATGTGGACCGGGTGATCGCGCAGACCGGGCTGGGCACGTCGGCCCGCACCCTGGTCGGCCGGCTGTCGGGCGGCCAGCGCGGCCGGGCCAACCTGGCGGTGGCGCTGCTGGGCACGCCCGAGCTGCTGGTGCTGGACGAGCCGACGGTCGGCTCCGACCCCGAGCTGCGCGACGAGCTGTGGACGCTCTTCCACACGCTGGCGGCGGCCGGGACCACCCTGCTGATCTCCAGCCACGTCATGGACGAAGCCGCCCGCTGCGACGACCTCCTGCTGCTGCACCGGGGCACGCTGCTGGCCAGGGGCGCCCCGGCCCAGCTGCGCGCCCGCACCGGCGCCGCCGACCTCGAACAGGCCTTCCTGCGGCTGATCAAGGGCCGGGAAGGGGTGGCGCGGTGAACGCACTGGCCACCACCCGGCGGATCCTCACCCAGCTGCGGCACGACCCGCGCACGGTCGTGCTGCTCGTCGCGGTGCCCAGCGTCCTGATGATCCTGCTGCGGTACGTGCTGAATTCGGAGCAGCGGTTCAGCGCGGTCGCCCCGGCCCTGCTGGGCATCTTCCCGTTCACGATCATGTTCCTGCTCACCTCGGTGACGACCCTGCGCGAGCGCACGACCGGCACGCTGGAGCGCCTGATGACCCTGCCGATCGGCAAGCTGGACCTGCTGCTCGGCTACGCGCTGGCGTTCGGGTTGCTGGCGGTCCTGCAGGTGGTCGTGGCGGCCGGGATCGCCCTGACCTGGCTCGGGCTCGACATCGCCGGCCCGGTCTGGGCGCTGCTGCTGATCGTGGTGCTGGACGCGCTGCTCGGGACCGCGCTGGGGCTGTTCGTCAGCGCGTTCGCCCGCACCGAGTTCCAGGCGATCCAGTTCCTGCCGGTGTTCGTGCTGCCGCAGTTCCTGCTGTGCGGGCTGTTCGTCCCGCGCGGCGACATGGGCTGGGTGCTGAGCGCGGTGTCGGACGTCCTGCCGCTGTCCTACGCCGTGGACGCCCTCACGCACGTGACCCGCTCGCCCGAGATCGACGGCACGCTGCTGCGCAACGTCGGCATCGTCGCCGGCTGCGCGGTCCTCGCGCTGCTGCTGGGGGCGGCGACCCTGCGCCGCCGGACCCCGTGACGGCACCGGTCAGGGGATGACGACTTCGGTGGTGAGACCGTCGGACCACGTCAGCATCACCCGATCCCCGGTCACGGTCAGGACCGGGTCGGGGCCGGCGGGACCGCCGCGGTCCAGGAGGACCACGGCGGCGAGCACCTCGCCGGGTGCCGGGGGACCGGCCGTGGTGACGAACGGGATCGCCGTCCACTCGCCCAGCGGGGAGGTGCCGGCTTCGACCGCCACGTCCGCCGTGGCGAAGCCGCGCAGGGCCCGCACCGCGGACCGCAGCTGCGGGGTGTCCGCCGTGGCGGACCCGGCGGTCCGGGTCACCCGCGGCGGGGCGGCGGCCGCCACCGGCCACCCGCTCAGCCGCAGCGGCCGGGTTCCGGCGCCGAGCCGCGCGAGCCGGACCTCGATCCCGTGGCGCACCACGGAAACGACGGTCAGCACCGGCCCCGGCACCACCGGGCCGCGGCGGCCCGAGCCGTGGTCCGGTGCGTCGTCGCCGGTGGGGTCGACCCACCGGACGCGGCCCCGGGACGCCGCCGCCAGCACCCCGCCCGGCAGTTCGGCCGTGTAGCACGTCGAAAACCCGGCCCGGTGGCTCGCCCGGCCGTCCGCGTCGAGCACGGCGACCGTGTTGTCGGGCAGGGAACCGAGCGGGGGCACGGTGGCCGTCGAGTAGCCGAGCCGGGCGTACAGCGGTGCGTCGGACCGCGGGTCGCCGGGCCGGGCGTGGTCCGTGCCGTGGTTGACGACCAGGGCGATGCCGTCGCGGCGCCGTCCCGAAACCAGCCAGCCGGGCGCGGCGACGACACGGGCGACGTCGCCGGTTTCGATCGGGAGCGGCTCTTCGGTGTCCGTCCACACGGGATGGTCCGCCGGCAGCGCCAGCCCGAGCAGGCCCTTGGCCGCCCAGTACGGCGAGCCCGGCCCGGAGTACGCCTGGCGCATCGACGGCCAGGCGTGGTGCCAGCCGAGGGACAGGAGCCCGTCCGGTTCGAACGCGCCCCGGCCGGCGAAGTGCCGCACCATCCCGCCGGCCACCCGCCGGGTCAGGCCCGGGGCCAGCCGGGACGTCCCGGTGACCGCGCCGACCCAGAACGGTGCCGCGGCGGCGAAGCGGTAGACCAGGCTGCGGCCCTGCAGCAGCGGCGAGCCGTCAGCGCCCACCAGCCGCACGGCGTCGTCGAGGTACTCGCGCAGGTCCGCGGCCCACCGGTGGCGCAGCGAGCCGGGGCACAGGCTGCCGGTGACGTCGAACAAGTGCGTCCACAGCAGCGGGTACAGGTGCAGCGCCCAGCCCGTGTAGTGGTCGTAGGCGCGCTCGTCGCCGTCGCTGAGCCAGCCGCCGGGCCGCCGCAGCGAGGCGTGCACGGCGAGGTCCTCTTCGACGTCCGCGGCCGACCACGGGCCGCCGGCCTCGCGCAGGAACGACTCGACGACGATCCGGAACCACACCCAGTTGATCGGCGGGTAGGGCTGCCCGACGACGGTCGCCAGCCAGGCGACGACCCGCTCCCGGACGGGGTCGTCGAGCCGGTCCCACAGCCAGGGCCGGGTCAGCTGCAGCACCAGGGCGATCGACGCGGCCTCCACTTTGGACTGTCCGAGCTCGTCGGGCCGCGGCCACGCTTCCGGGGACGCCGGATCGGTGCCGGCCGCCAGCCCGCGCGCGTACGGCTCGAGCAGCCCGCCGGGGTCCGCGCCGCGCTCCCCGGCGACACGGAACCCGGCGAGGAGGAACGTCCGCGCGAACCCCTCCAGGCCGTCGGAGACGCGGCCGTTGCGGCTGGCCGGGCCGGGCAGGTCGATCCGGGCGCCACCGGGGGAGCGGTGGGGGACGACCGCGGCGAGCATCCGGTCGGCGAGGGCGGTCCAGTGCTCGCGGGTCCAGCCGGTGTAGGGCGAGAGGCGCCGGTCTTCGACGGCGGTCAGCCGCTGGTGCTCGAAGGCCGTCACGCCTGCACCGCCAGGGAATGCCGCGTCACCGGCGCCCGGGGCGGCAGCCCGGCGGCGTACCGCTCCAGTTCGCCGAGCGCCTCGGCGGTCATCCGCCGGGTCTCCGTGCCCAGCGAGCCCGCCACGTGCGGCGTCAGCACCACGTTGGGCAGGTCGTACAGCGGCGACGCGGCGGGCAGCGGCTCCGGCTCGGTGACGTCGAGGACGGCGTGGAGGCCGTCGCCGCAGGCGCGTTCGAGGGCCGCCGTGTCCACCAGCGCTCCCCGTGCGGTGTTGACCAGCACCGCGCCCGGGGGCAGCGCGGCCAGCTCCGCGGCGCCGATCATGTGCCGGGTCTCCGGCAGCGACGGCGCGTGCAGGCTGAGGACGTCCGCCTGCGGCAGGGCTTCGGCGAGCGTGGCCGGTTCGGCGCCGGCGGCGCGGATCTCTTCGGGGCCGGCGACCGGGTCGACGACGAGCACCCGGGCTAGGTCGAGCAGCCGCAGCAGCGCGGCGACCCGCCGTCCGACGCGCGAAAAGCCCACCAGCACCACCGTGCGGTCCCGGCCCGACAGCTCGCCGCGGTGGTCGCGGTAGCGCCAGTCCTCCCGGAAGGCGCGGGCGTCGGCGGCCAGGAACGGCACCTTCTTGAACGCCCACAGGATCGCGCCCAGGGTGTACTGGGCGACCGGCTCGGCGTTGGCGCCGGCGGCCGTGGTGACCAGCAGGCCCCGGTCGAACACCGCCGCGCCGACGTGGTCGCGGACGCTGCCGGCCGCGTGCAGCACCGCGCGCAGGTTCGGCGCGGCCCGCAGCACCTGTTCGTCGAGCGGGGGACAGCCCCACGACGTGATCAGCACCTCCACCTCCGCCAGCCGGGCCCGCACCGCCGCCGAGCCGAGCTCGCCGGTCCACAGTGGATCGCCGAGCCGGGCCGCGGCGCGCAGCCGCGCCAGTTCCGCGTCGCCGAACTGCAGCCGCATCGTGTCCCGGCCCAGCACCAGCAGCGTCTCCGGGCGCCGCGTCACTGGACGCTGCCCGCGGCCAGCCCGGACCGCCATTGCCGGTGCAGCAGCACGAACGCGACCACCAGCGGCAGCACCGCCAGCAGCGAGCCGGTGACGACGAGCGGGTTGTACTGCGGGAACTGCGTCACGCGCGTGCTCCACTGGTAGAGGCCGAGGCTCATCGGGAACAGCTGCGGGTCGGTGAGCATCACCAGCGGCAGGAAGAAGTTGTTCCAGATCCCGACGAACTGGAACAGGAAGATCGTCACCAGGCCGGGTCGCATCATCGGCAGCGCGATGGTGAAGAACGTCCGCAGCTCGCCGGCGCCGTCGGTCCGCGCGGCTTCGAGCACCTCGCCGGGCACCGCGGCTTCGGCGTAGACCCGGGCGAGGTAGACGCCGAAGGGGTTGGTGAGCAACGGGACGAACACCGCCCAGAACGTCCCGACCACGTGCAGCCGGGACGCCAGCAGGTACAGCGGCAGGGCCAGCGCGGTGGTCGGCACGAGGACACCGGCCAGCGTGACGGCGAACAGCACGCGCCGGCCCGGGAAGTCGAGCTTCGCGATCGCGTACCCGCACCCGGCGCAGATCAGCGAGCCGAGCACCGCGCCGAGGCCGGCGTAGAGCAGCGAATTGCGGATCCAGGCCAGGAAAACGCCGTTCTCCTGGGTGAACAGGGCGCCGAGGTTGGTGCCGAGGTTCCACTGCCCGAGCTCGAACGCTCCCGTCGTGGAGAAGTCGCCGACGGACTTGGTGGCCGAGGTGACCAGCCAGACCAGCGGCAGCACCGCGTAGAGCGCGGCCAGCACCAGCAGGACGTGCACGACCGTGCGGGACGTCCACCGCGAACCGGTTGAAGACAGCGTCACCGGGACCTCCGGGCGGACAGGCGCATGACCAGCGCCGAGAGCAGGGCGGACACCAGCGCGAGCAGCACGGACGCGGCGGCCGCGCGGCCGTAGTCGTTGGCGATGAACGCGGCTTCGTACACGTACAGGCTCGGGGACCAGGTGCTCGTCACGGAACCGGTGAACCCGCGCAGCACCAGCGGTTCGGTGAACAGCTGCAGGGACCCGATGACGGTGAACACGAGGGCGACGAACATCGTCGGCCGGATCATCGGGACCTTGACCGACCACGCCGTGCGGACACCCCCGGCGCCGTCGGCGCGCGCGGCCTCGAGCACGTCACGGGGGACCGCCTGCAGCGCGGTGTAGAAGATGATCATGTTGTAGCCGACCCACTGCCAGGTCGCGATGTTCACGATCGAGGGCAGGATGCCGGTCTTGCCCAGCGGGTCGACCGGCAGCAGCGCGGTCAGCCCGGAGTTCGGGCTGTAGAGGTACGCCCAGATCAGCCCGGTGATCACGGTCGGCACCGCGTAGGGCAGGAAGACCGCCAGCGACCACACGCGCTTGAGCCGCACGACCGCCGAGTCGACCAGCAGCGCCAGGAGCAGCGCCAGGCCCAGCATGATCGGGATGTGCACCACGACGAACAGCGCCACGTTGCCGAGACTGGCGTGGAACGCGCGGTCGGTGAGCACGCCGGCGTAGTTGCCGAGCGCGACGAACGCCTGCCGCGGGCCCGAGAAACCCAGGCCGGACAGGCGATCGGTGAACAGGCTCAGGTAGAGCGCGTACCCGATCGGGACGAGCACGGTGGCGGTCAGCAGGATCGCGAACGGCGCCGCGAGCACCAGGCCGGCGCGCCCGCGGCCACGGCGGCCGCGCGCCGGGGCGCTCGGGCTCGCCGGTGCCGGGGCGCTCGCGGCGCGCTCGGGAACGAGGACGGTCATCAGGCTTTCCCTTCCCACACGGTCAATCCCCGCTCGCGCAGCTCGGCGACGGCGTCGGCCTGCGTCTGCCGGACGGCGGCGGCCAGGGTCGTGCCGCCGGTCTTCACCCCGCCCAGGTGGTCGACGACGGCCGAGAACATCCGCAGGGCGTTGGGGCCCCACGTCCAGTCCGGGACGCGCCGGGCGGCTTCGTCGAGCACGTCGTACACCGGGTCGCCGAGGAAGTACCCGCCCCGGTACGCCTTCCGGGCGACGTCCCGGCTCGGCAGGTAACCCGGGAACGGCGTGGTGAACGTCGTGCCGATCTTCGCCACGGCCGGGTCGGTGCTCAGCCAGCGCAGGAACTTCACGGCCGCTTCGGGCACCCGGCTTTCGGCGGAGACGGCGAACGCGCTGCCGCCCTGCACGCCGGTGGACGGCACGCCGTCCCAGGTCGGCATCGTGGTGACCGCCCACCGGCCGGTGTCCTTCGGGATGGACTTGACGAGCGTGCCGACGCTCCACGACGCCCCGAGCAGGCCCCACAGCCGGCCGGTGTGCATCGCGCCGATCCAGTCCTGGTCGCCGGTCGGGGCGGTGGCGACCAGGCCGTCGCCGATCATGCCCTGCCAGTAGTCCGCGGTCCGCCGGGTGCCTGCGCCGTCGATGTCCACCCGCCAGGCGCCGCCGTCGACGCGCCACCACGGATCGCCCGCCTGCCAGCACATCCCGGCGAAGAACGACCCGTCGTTGAGCGGGAACGTCGTCACCCGCGCGGCCGGGTCCGCCGTCTGCACGGCCTGCGCGGCGGTCCGGAACTCCGCCCACGTGCGCGGCACCGCGATGCCGTGCCGGTCGAACAGGTCCTTGCGGTGGTAGAGCACCATCGGGGCGAGGTCCATCGGCACCGCCCAGGTGCGCCCGCCCGGCCGCACGCCCTGCCAGGCGGCGGGGGAGTAGCCGCGTTCGAGGTCCGCCAGGTCCGCGGTGAGGTCGCGCAGGCCGCCGGTGGTCAGCAGCTGCGGCAGGCCCTGGTACTCGGTGTGCAGGATGTCCGGGGCGTTGTGCGCGCGCAGGGCGTTGGCCTGCTGGGCGTAGCCGCCCTTGAGCCCGGACGCGATCACGTTCAGCTCCACCGAGACGTCCGGGTGCGCCGCGTTGAACGCGGCGACGTACTTGTCCATGCCGGTGAGCCAGGACCAGATGCGCACGCGGGTCGCGCCGGAGGCCGTGGTGGTCGGGGACGCGCAGCCGCCGAGGAGCCCGGCGGCGGCGAGCCCGGTGGTGGCGGACAGGAAGGTCCGGCGGGTCAGGCCGGCCGATCGCCGAAGCGTCATTGCTCCTCCGTCGAAGTGATGGCTGTCACTGTCGGGGTGTGCCATAGTGCGAGTCAACATTTCGGCGCAAAAGCGATCACAAACGATCAGAACCGAAGGAACGCCATGGTCCGGAGCGCGCGCTTCGGCTTCCCCGACGTCCGTGACCGCGCGGTCTGGGACGCGGCCGACGGCGCCGCCGTGCTCGCCGACGCCCGCGCGCTGCTCGCCCGGCCGGCGCCCGTCCTGACGGCCACGGCGTGGGCCCGCACGTTCCGCGACGGGGTCCGGACCGACTACGAAGACGCCGCCCGCGAGCTGCGCGACCGCGTGACCACGCTGGTGCTGGCCGCGGTGCTGACCGGCGAGGCGCCACCGGACGAGGTGCCGTTCCTGGACGCCGCGATCGACGGGCTGGCCGCCCTCGCCGAGGCGACCACCTGGTGCTGGGCCCCGCACGACCGGCACGCGGCCGGGCGCGGCGAAGTGCTGGCCGACCCCGACGACCCGTTCCTCGACCTGGGCGCGGCCGAGGTCGCGTCCCTGTTCGCCTGGGCCGATCACGCCCTCGGCCCGCACCTCGACCACCGGGCTCCGGGGCTGCGCAAACGTCTGCGGCGGGAGGTCGAGCTCCGCGTCCTGACGCCGTTCGAGCGGATCCGCGACTGGCACTGGCTCGGCTTGGACGGCGACGCGCACAACTGGAACCCGTGGATCCACAGCGCCGTCCTCACCGCCGCGCTCCTGCTCGTCGACGACGAAGCGCGGCGACGGCGGCTGGTCCGGCTGGTCGTCGACGGCCTCGGGCACTACGTCGCCGTGCTGCCCGACGACGGCGGTGTCGACGAAGGCGTCGCCTACTGGTGGCACGGTGCCTGCCGCCTGCTGGAATGCCTCGACCTGCTGGCCCGCTGCGGCGAGGAGGGGCCGGACCTGCCCGTGCTCGGGGACCTGATCCGCTTCCCGCACCGGATGCACCTGGGCGGCGACGCGTACGTCAACGCGGGGGACGCCCCGGCCCGCCTGCCGCCGGCCCAGCCGTGGCACGTCCTGCACCGGTGGGGCGAGCGGCTCGGTGACACCGCCGTGTGCGCGTTCGCGGCCGGCCGGGCCCGGGCGGGCGGCCGGCTCGTGTGGCCGTCGGCCGGGCTGGGCCGCGCTCTCGCGGGCCTGGCCGACCCCGGCTGGCGCGCGGCGGTGGCGGCGGCGGAACCGGGCGAACCCTGGCTGGCGCGCGAGGAGTGGCTGCCGCGGGTGCAGGTGCTGGTGGCCCGGGAGACGGCGGGCACCGCGCGCGGGCTGACCGTGGCGGTCAAGGCCGGGTACAACGGCGAGCGGCACAACCACCTCGACGTCGGGTCCTACTGGGTGGCGGTCGACGGCGTGCCGGTGGTGGCCGACGCCGGGCAGCCGACCTACACCGCGGCCAGCTTCGGGCCGGACCGGTACCGGGCCTGGCCGCTGCGCAGCGAGTGGCACAACGTCCCCGAGCCGGGCGTCACGCAGCAGCCCGGTGAGGCGGCCGGGGCGCGGGACGTCCGGGCGGCGCTCACCGCGTCCGAAGCCGCCCTGACCGCGGACCTCGCCGGCGCCTACCCGGGGGTGGCGCGCTGGATCCGGTCGGTGCGGCTGGTCCGCGGTCCTTCCGCGCACGTCGTCGTGGCGGACGACGACAGCGTCCGGCCGGTGCGGCTCCGGCACGTCCTGGCGGGTGAGGTGGAGCTGGCCGACGGCGAGGCTCTGGTGTCCTCGGGCGGGGTCCGGGTGCGGCTGAGCTGGGATCCCCGGCACACCACCGCGGACCTCGAGCGGCGGCCGCTGGCCGACCCGCTGCTGCGGGCCGCCTGGGGTTCGCACCTGAGCCGGTTGACCCTGCTCGTGCGGGCCGGACCCGCGCGGGTCCGGCTGGAGCGGGTCCGGTGATGCTCGCTTCGGAACGGCACCAGCTGATCCTGTCGCTGGTGCGCGAACACGGCGCGGTCCGGCTCACCGAGCTGGTCGAGCGGCTGGGCGTCACCGCGGTCACCGTGCGCCGGGACGTCACCGAACTGGCCGACCGCGGGCTGCTGACGCGGGTGCACGGCGGGGTCACCCTGACCCGGCCCCGCGGCGGCCCGCCCGAGCCGGGGCGCGCCGCCGGCTCGATGTTCGGCCCGGTCGTGCCCGGCGCGCTGGTCGGCATGGTGACGCCGTCGGTGGAGTACTACTGGCCGCCGGTGGTTCAGGGCGCCCAGACGACGGTGGCGGCGGCGGGCGGGCGCCTCGTGCTGCGCGCGTCCAGCTACGACGCGGCGGAGGACCGCCGTCAGGTCACCAAGCTGCTCGAACGCGGCGTGCAGACGCTGCTGGCCGCCCCGGCCACCAGCGGCCGCGGCGCGCTGGACCTGCTGCGCTGGCTGGGTTCGCTCAGCGTCCCGGTGGTCCTGGTCGAACGCCTGCCGCCGCCGGAACTGCCCACGCTGGCCCTGGACGCGGCCACGACCGCGCACGCGCTCGGCGCGGGCCTGGCCGTGCGGCACCTGGTGTCACTGGGCCACCGCGGCGTCGGCCTGGTGACGTCCCGGTCCAGCCCGACCAGCCGCGCGCTGCGCACCGGCTGGCGCGAGACGATCGGCTCACTGGGCCTGGACCCCGCCACGTCGCCGGATCTCGACGTCCCGGTCTACGGCACCCCGGGCTGGGCGGCGGAGTACGACGCGCTGCTGGACCGGTGCCGCCGCGCCGGGGCCGGAGCCCTGCTGGTGCACTCGGACCGCGAGGCGATCGGCCTGATCGAGCGGGCCCGCGACGGCGGCATCGCGGTGCCCGGCGAGCTGGCGGTGGTCACCTACGACGACGAGGTCGCGGCGGCCTCGGACCCCCCGCTGACGGCGGTGTGCCCGCAGAAGCACCGGCTGGGTGCGGTGGCCGCGGAGCTGGCGCTGGCCCGCCTCGCCGACCCGGCCGGGCGTCCGGTCCACCGCCTGCAGTTGTGGCCGACGCTGGTGGTCCGGGAATCCTGCGGCGCCGACGCGGTCGCGTCGTCGTGAGGCCACCGGCCGCGAAACCGGTTCGGCGGCCCGCCGCTGCTGCCCCAGGAGGTCGTGAGTGGTAAGGCGAGTTAGAACCCGCCTTACCACTCACGACCGGTTCCGCGCTGGGCCGGTCGTCGCGCCGGTGACCAGGTCCGGGAGGACGGTTTCCGGTTCGGTGGCCGGGGTTCCGTCGAGCTGGCGGACCGCCCGGTCGACGGCGAGCGCGCCGAGTTCGCGGGCCGGGATCACCACCGCCGTCGGGCGGATGCGCTGGTGCTCGGCCACCGTCGCCGAGCAGACCGCCACCACCGACACGTCCTCGGGAACCCGCAGGCCGCGGTTCCGCAGCACCAGCGGCACCAGCGGCAGCGCGGCTTCGTCGTGGACCACCAGTGCGGTCGGGCCGCCCGCGCCGAGCAGCTCGCCGAGGCAGCGGCCGAGGTCTTCGGCCGTCGGCTCGCACGGCTGGGAAAGCGCTTCCACGCCTCGGCGGGCCGCGGCCTCACGCAGGTGGCCGGTGAAGTCCTCGAGGTAGCGCCGCCGGTGGCCGGGCGCCGTGGGGGACGGTCCCAGGTGGACGATCGAGCGGTGGCCGAGGCCGGCCAGGTGGTCGAGGCACGCCTGCGCGGCCGGCCGGAAGTCGAGCGTCAGTGCGGCCAGCCCGTGGTGCCGCCCGGGCGCGCCGACCAGGACCGCCGGGCGGCCCGAGGCGAGCAGGACGGGCACCCGCGGGTCGCCGTCGGCGGCGTCCAGCACGATCACCGCGTCGGCCAGCGCGGCCGACGTCACCCGGTGCAGGCCCGTCGTGCCCTGTTCGTCGGTGACCAGGAGCAGGTCGAAGCCGAGTTCGCGGGCCGCGCCCGCGGCCGCCGAGAAGAACTCCATCTCCGCGCCCACGTGCCGGTCGCCGTGCGGCGGCACCGCGATCGCCAGCACCCCGGCCCGGGCCGGGGACTGCGGCGGCGAGCCGGTGCGGCGCCGGTAGCCGAGCGCGCGGATGGTCTGCTCGACCCGCCGCCGCGTCGCCGGGGAGATCGTCCGCTTGCCGGTGATCACGTACGACACCGTGCTCGCCGAGACGCCGGCCGCGTTCGCCACGTCGGTGATCGTCACCGCACCGCGGCCTGCTCCGCCCGGTTCGTCCGCGGCGTCGCGGGGATTCGTCATTGTTCGAGCACTTTCCCGGGCCATTGTCCGGTCCGTTGTCCGGTGGAGCGTTAGCGTTAACACGAAAGGGGAAGGCTGACCATAATGGCGGCCAACGGGACTGGTCAAGCCACCTTCGTCGGCGGCCGGACGCGCAGTCTCACCGCGCGGGGCGGCAGTCGGTCACGGGGAGTCCGCGGCGGCCGGCGCGAGCCAGGGCGACGAAGCCGAACGTGGTCGTTTCGCCGGGGCGCAGCACCCCGTTCCACTCGGCGTTCGCGATCGCCGAGGTGGCACCGGTCCGCAGCAGCCTGCCGTTCCACAGGTCGTCGATGGCCGTCCCGGGCGGCGTCGGCCAGCTGACCGTCCAGCCGGCGAGGTCGGCGCGCCCGCTGTTGCGCACGGTCACCAGACCCTGGAAACCGCCGTCCCACGACTTGACGACCTGGTAGCGCGCCGCACAGCCGGGCGGCCCCGCGGCGAAGGGGGTGGTGGACGGTGCCGAAGCGAGCTGGGCGGGCGCGCTCGCGGGCTCGGACCGCGCCGGGATCGACGTCGCCGCCACGATCCCGGCCCCGGTCAGCACCAGCACGGTCCCCGCGAGCGCAGCGCGGGCACGCCGGCGGCGCACGGGCACGGGCTCGGCGGCCACGGGAGCCGGGACCGGGGCCGGCGCGCCCCCGATGGCGCGGCGGCCGAACAGCCGGGCCGCTTCGGCCATCGTGGGCCGGGCCGCCGGATCCCGGTGCAGCAGCCGGAGGACGACGTCGGTGACCGGCCCGGCGGTGCGCGGCGGGCGGACCTCGCCGCGCACGACGCGTTTGAGCAGCGCCAGCTGGTTGTGGTCGGTGCCGAAGGGCGGCCGGCCTTCGAGGGCGGTGTAGAGCGTCGCGCCGAGGGAGTACACGTCGGACGGGAAGCCGGCGTCGGCGCCGTCCGCGACCTCCGGGGCCAGGTAGGCCGGCGTGCCGACGACGAGCCCGCCTCCGGTCGCCGTGCCCTCGCCGGGCGCGTGCGCCACCCCGAAGTCGGTGATCTTCGCGACGCCGTCGGTGGTGACGAGGACGTTGTTCGGGCTGATGTCGCGGTGCAGGACGCCTTCGCCGTGCGCCGCGGCCAGCGCCGAGGCGAGCTGGTGCCCGAGTTCGGCCACGTACTCGGGCACCAGCGGCCCTTCGTCTTCCAGCACTTCGGTGAGCGTCTGGGACGGCAGGTACTCCATCGCGATGTAGGACGCCGCTTCGTGCTCGACGACGTCGTAGACGACCACCGCGTGCGGGTGGCGCAGGCGGGCGCCCACCCGGGCCTCCCGGACCGTCCGGGCCCGGGTGCGGTCCGCGGCCGCCGCGTCGGTGCCGGAGTCGCCGAACAGCTGCTTGATCGCGACGACGCGGTCGAGCCGCTCGTCCCGCGCCCGCCACACGGTGCCCATCGCGCCGTGCCCGGCGCGGCCGAGCACGCGGTAGCGGCCGGCGATCACTGTCCCGTCGTCCACGGGCACGCTCCCCTCCTGCGGTTGCCGTCGCCGGGAACACGGCCCGCCCGGGCGCGGCGTTCGGCGTCCGCGGGGAATTCACTCACGCGGGTGGTTCGCGAAATCGCCTTCGACGATTTCGCTCCGGATACCGGGAAAGCATTTCGGCGCTACGGAGAAAAGGCCGATCCGGTTGTGTCGGAACGGTAACGGTATTCCGCGGTCAGTTCGGGCGGCAGGCGAGGACCGGGACGGCGGCCCGGCCGTCCGCGAGGTCCTGGATCAGCCCGAACGACGCCGACGCGCCCGGTTCGACCAGCGCGTTCCAGCCCGCGTCGGTGACGGTCACCGTCGAGCCGGCCCGGGTGAGGGTCCCGTTCCAGAGGTTCCGGACGACGGCGCCGCCGGGCACGGCCCACGTCACCGTCCAGCCGGACAGCCGCGTCGGCCGGTCGTTGTGCACGGTCACCTCGGCCTGGGCGCCGCCCGGCCACGAGTTCGTGACCGCGAACCGCGCGGTGCACCCCGCGGCGGCCGGGCGCGCCGGTGGCGCCTCGGTGATCCGGGACGGCGGCGGCGCGGGTGCGGTGGTGGTGGCGCTGACGGTGTGGTCCGCGGTGACGGTCGCCGGGGGCCGTTCGACGGGGGCCGCGGTGGTCTCCGGCTCACCGGTGAAGGCCAGCCCGGCCGCCACGCACGCCGACGTCACGCACACGGCGGCCCCGGCCACGGCGACGCGGCGCAGCCCGGGACGGCGGGGTGCCGCCGCGGTCGCCGGCCGCCCCACCTCGGCGAGGAGGGCGACCGCCTCCTGCATCGTGGGGCGCGCGGCGGGATCGCGTTCGAGCATCCGCATCAGCACGCCGGTGAGCGGGCCGCCGTGCGGCGGCGGGACGAGCTGGTTTTCGGTGATCCGCCGCAGCAGCGTGATCGGGTCGTCGCTGGTGCCGAACGGCGGGGTGCCTTCGAGGGCGGTGTAGAGCGTGGCACCGAGCCCGTAGACGTCGGACGGCAGGCCGGCTTCGCCACCCCGGGCGACCTCCGGGGCCAGGTAGGGGAGGGTGCCGACGATGACGTCGGCTTCGGCCGCGAGGTGCTCGCCGAGCGCGCGCGACACCCCGAAGTCGGTGATCCGGGCGGTGCCGTCGGCGGAGACGAGCACGTTGTTCGGGGTGACGTCCCGGTGCACGATCCAGTCCCCGTGCGCGGCGGCCAGCGCGGCCCCGAGCTGCCGCCCGAGCCGGACCACGTCGCACCGCGGCAGGGCGCCCCGCTCGACGAGCACGTCGGTCAGCGAGCGGGCCGGCACGTACTCCATGACCAGGTACATCGAGCCCGCGTCCTCGAGGACGTCGTACACCGCGATCGCGTTCGGGTGCCGCAGCCGGGACGCCAGCCGCGCTTCCCGGATCGCCCGGTCGCAGATCCCGGCCGGCGCCGGCCCGGTCCCCGGCTCGGGCAGGAACTGCTTGACCGCGACGACGCGGTCCAGGCGTTCGTCCCTGGCCTGCCACACGACGCTCATCGCACCGCGGCCGATGCGTCCCAGGATCCGGTACCGCCCGCTCACGAGCTGCTCCTCGAAAGCCACCCGTACCCCTGCGTCGCTCGGCGAACTTCGTGAACGAGGGCCTTTTTAGCAGAGAACGGGCGCGGGCGGGGAGTTCGTTCGGTCACTCGCGCGGGAACCGTTACCATGATCGGCCCGTTCGACGAATTCCGCGCAGTCCATTGTGGACAATGTGGCCGGTGGCCGCCCTTGCCGAAGCCCGGGGTGAAGATCCGCCGGAAAGCCGCCGGGACCGGTGAATCCCGCGCGGTGCCCGCCGCCCGCCGTGGGGCGTACGGTGGGGGTGTCGCGGTTCAGCAGGGAGCCGTCCACCCTGCGCGACGCCGGGATCCGTCCCCGGGCGTCCCTCGCTCCGAGGAGGCCGTGTGCTCGACCAGCTCGCCGTCCCGAGCCGCCCCATCGACGTCCCGGCCGGGATGACCCTGCGGGTCACGGCCACCGCGGAGGCCACGATCGTCACCGTGCGCGGCGACGTCGACCTGGCCGCCCTCGGCCGGCTCCGCGGCCGGCTGGGCGAAGAGCTCGACCTCGCTCCGCGGGCCCTGGTCCTCGACCTCACCGGCGTCGGGTTCTGCGGGTCCGGCGGCATCACGGAACTGCTGGTCGCCGCCTCCGAGGCGCACGTGAGCGGGGTGCCGTTCGCCATCGCCGCCGACCGGCGGCCGGTCCTGCGGCCGATCCGGGTCCTGGGGCTGGACCACGTGCTGCCGATCCACGGCAGCGTCGCCGCGGCGCTGGACTGGCTGGCCGTCCTGCCGCGGCTGCTCCCCGGACGTCCACATCGGACGGACTGACCGGCGCCGTCACCGCCGGCCGGCGCGCTCCCGCTGGGGCACCACGACGTACTTGGGGTCCTTTGTGGACTCGACCCCGGCTTCGAAGACCCCGAAGCGCTGCAAGGCGCTTCCGGCGAACAGGGCCGCCCCGGCCGCCACCGAGACCGCGCGGCTGCGGTGGCCCAGCAGCGTGCCGAGCAGGCCGGCGGCGGTCAGCCGTTCCGACCACTTCCGCAGCCGGTGCGCCTTGCCCGTCGTGTACGCCTCCGCCGTGAGCCCGAGCCGCTGCTCCAGCACCTTCGACGCCACCAGCTCCGTCGCCGCGCCGAAGGCCGCCAGCGCCCGCGCGGGGCCGGCCTCCTCGACCGGGACCAGCGCCATCGCGAACCCGCCCGAGCTCGCCGCCGCCGAGCCGGCGAACACGAACGGCAGCTGCGGGTGGGCCTCGTGCCAGGCCGGGACCGCCGTCTGCGACAGCAGCACCGCCGTGTAGGACGCCACCGCCGGGGCCACGGCCGCCGACACCAGCCCGGCCGGCCGGGCCACCGCGCCCAGCAGCCGTCCCGGCAGGCGGCGGCGCAGCCCGGCGGGCAGCACCTCGGCCGCCGCCGCGATCCCCATGCCGGGGCCGAAGGCGCTCAGGATCCAGGTTCCCACGCTCATCGGCGACGTCGGCTTCGCGACGCGCAGCATGTGGTGGAAGCGTTCCGGCCGCCCGAGGTCGGCGACCAGCAGGTACACGCTGGCCAGCAGCGCGGCCAGCGACCCGGTGCGGCCCACGCGGCGCAGCGACGGGCGCCCGGTCAGGTCCGCGCCCGCGGCCAGCAGCGACGTGCCCGCCGCGACGCCGCCGGTGAACAGGTACGCCGGCACCTTCCACTCCCACACCGGCGGCTTGAGCACCGGCCGCCCGTAGTAGGACCGGAATTCGGCGCTGGGGACCATCAGCTCTTCGCCGGAGCCACCGCGCTTGCGGCGGCCGCCGAACACGCGGGCACGGGTGTCGGCGGCTCCGGCGTCGCTGCGCGGTTCGCGCGGGGTCACCGGCGCCTCCTTCCGAACGACCCGAACGACCCGAACGACGCGACGGCGGCGGCGAGCAGCGCCGACGCCGCCATCCCGGCGTACTTCCACATCGCGGGCAGTTCGCGCGTCGGCACCACCGGGTCCGGCGGCAGCCCGTAGACCTCGGGTTCGTCCAGCAGCAGGAAGAACGCGCCGTTGCCGCCGACGCCGTCGGCCGGGTCGTGGCCGTAGAGCCGGGCTTCGGGCACGCCGCGTTCGTGCAGCTGCTCGACCCGGCGGGCCGCCCGCTCGCGCAGCTCGTCGAGCTCGCCGAACTGGATCGAGTCGGTCGGGCACGCCTTGGCGCACGCCGGTTCGAGGCCGTCGTGGAGCCGGTCGTAGCAGAGCGTGCACTTCTGCGCCCGCCCGTCGCCGGGACGGCGGTCGATGACGCCGTACGGGCAGCCGGAAACGCAGTAGCCGCAGCCGTTGCAGATGTCCTGCTGCACCACGACCGAGCCGAACTCGGTGCGGAACAGCGCGCCGGTCGGGCAGACGTCGAGGCAGCCGGCGTGGGTGCAGTGCTTGCACACGTCCGACGCCATCAGCCAGCGGAAGTCGGTCCGGCCCTCGGCGCCGGTCTTCGCGCCGGGCAGGTCGAACGACGGCATCCCGAGGTCCTCCGGCGCGCGCGGCAGGGGAGAGGTGCCCAGCTCGCCGCCGCCGAGCGGGGCCTGCCGCAGCTCGTCGGCGACGAACGCGGTGGTCACGTCGATCGCGGACGGCCCGGTCGGCAGCCCTTCGAGCCCGGGCGACTGCTCGCCGAGCGGACGCTGCTGCTCGATGAAAGCGACGTGCCGCCACGAGTTCGCGCCGAGCGCGCCGGTGTTGTCGAACGACATCCCGAGCAGGTCGAGCCCGTCCTCGGGAACGGCGTTCCACTCCTTGCAAGCGACCTCGCAGGCCTTGCAGCCGATGCACACCGACGTGTCGGTGAAGAACCCGACCCGCGGCGGGTGCCCGGTGTGCCCGGCTTCCCCGGCGACGTCCGGCAGCGGGCCGGACAGCCGGTCCTCGATGCTCATGTCCCGTCCTCCTCGTGGCCGGGTTCCACGTGCCGCGTCTCGTGCACGGTCGCCACCTGCGTCCCCGTCTCCGCCGTGATGCCGGCGCGGTCCCGGTACTCCGCGAGCAGGGCGAGCAGCTCGGCGCCGCGCGGCCGGCGGCCGGGCCGGACGTCGCAGGTGGTCACCTTGCTCTCCTGGATGAACACGTTCGGGTCCAGCACCACGCCGAACAGGTCGTTGACGACGTCACGGGACACCAGCCCGGAAGTGCCCCAGTGGTAAGGCATCCACACCTGGTGCACCACCCGGTCCTGCACCCGCAGCGGCGCCATCCGGTCGGTGACGAACACCCGCGCCTCGACGGCCGCCCGCGCGGTGACGACGTGCGCCCAGCCCAGGTGCGCCAGGCCGCGCAGCTTCGCCAGCTCGGGGGAGACCTCGACGAACAGGTCCGGCTGCAGCTCCGACAGGTACGGCAGGGTCCGGCTCATCCCGCCCGCGGTGTGGTGCTCGGTCAGCCGCGCGGCGGTGAAGACGAACGGGAACACCTCGCCGCCGTGCTCCGGCGGCGACGGGTGCGAGGGGTTGTCGCGCCGGCCGTAGACCTTTCGCGCCGGGTTGGCCTGCTGTGCGTAGAACGGGTTGCGGAACGGCGATTCGTGCGGCTCGTAGTGCGTCGGGAGCGGGCCGTCGGCCAGCCCCGACGGCGCGAACAGCCACGCCTTGCCGTCCGACTGCATGATGAACGGGTCGTCGCCGCGCAGGGCGGCCGGGCCGACGGCGTCCGGCGGCGGGACGTGGTCCGGTGGCTTGGTCTTCTCGAAGTCGGGTACGTCGTGGCCGGTCCATTCGCCGCGCTCGGCGTCCCACCAGATCAGGGCCTTGCGCTCGCTCCACGGCCGGCCCTGCGGGTCGGCGGAGGCGCGGTTGTAGAGCACCCGCCGGTTCAGCGGCCACACCCAGCCCCACTCGAGGGCGTAGAGGTCCTGCTCGAACCGCGACTTGCGGCGCGCGGCCTGGTTGACGCCGTCGGCGTAGACGCCGCTGTAGATCCAGCAGCCGCAGGAGGTGCTGCCGTCGGCCTTGAGCTCGAGGTAGCCGCCGAGCTCCTTGCCGGTGGTCAGGTCCTGGCCGCTGATCCGCCGCAGCACGTCCTCGGCGGAGGGTTCGTCGCCGTGCACCTCGTAGTCCCAGGCGAGGTCGAGCACCGGCCGGTCGCGCTCGTCGTCCGAGCCCGCCAGCCGCTCTCGGACGAGGCGCCCGAGGTGGTGGAAGAACCACAGCTCGGACCGCTGGTCCCCGGCCGGCTCGACGGCCTTGTCCCGCCACTGCAGCATGCGCTGGGTCTGGGTGAAGGTGCCTTCCTTCTCGACGTGCGACGCGGCGGGGAAGAAGAACACCTCGGTCCGGCACTGCTCCGGCACGATCTCGCCGGTCTCGATCTCCGGCGCGTCCTTCCAGAAGGTGGCGCTCTCGATCATCGTCAGGTCGCGGACGACCAGCCAGTCGAGGTTGGCCATGCCGAGCCGCTGCAGCCGCCCGTGCGCCGACCCGACCGCCGGGTTCTGCCCGAGCAGGAAGTAGCCGGACACCTTGCCCTCGACCATGTCCATGACCGTGCGGTAGGTGCCGTGGTCGCCGTTGATCCGCGGCAGGTAGTCGAAGCAGAAGCCGTTGTCCGGGGTGGCTTTCTCGCCCCAGTACTCCTTCAGCAGCGACACCGTGTACGCGTCGGCGTTGCGCCAGAAGCCCTTCTGCTTGTCGCCGCGGACGGTCTCGAGGTAGTCGTCGAGGGTGGCCTGCTCGGGCGTGGGCATCGGCAGGTAGCCGGGCAGCAGGTTGAACAGCGTCGGGATGTCGGTCGAGCCCTGGATGCTGGCGTGCCCGCGCAGCGCGAACACCCCGCCGCCGGGCCGCCCGATGTTGCCGAGCAGCAGCTGGATGATCGACCCGGCCCGGATGTACTGCGCGCCGACGCTGTGCTGGGTCCAGCCGACGCTGTAGACGAGCGCGGCGGTGCGTTCGCGGCCGGAGTTGCGCGTCCAGGCGTCACAGACGCGCTGGAAGAGCGCCTTCGGCGTCCCGCAGGTCGCCTCGACCATCTCCGGGGTGTAGCGGGCGAAGTGGCGCTTGAGGATCTGGAACACGCAGCGCGGGTGCTGCAGCGTCGGGTCGGCGGCGATCTCCTCGCTGCCGCCCTCGAGCACCGGGCCGCCCGAGCCGTGCTGGTCGGACGCCGACGTCTCCTTGCCGTGCGGGGACTCCTTCGGCCGGGTGTTCTCGTAGTGCCAGGTGGCCGGGTCGTAGGCGGCCTTGGCCTCGTCGTAGCCGCTGAACAGGCCGTCCAGGTCCTCGGTGTCGCGGTAGTCCTCGGACACCAGGAAGGAGGCGTTGGTGTAGGCGACCACGTACTCGCGGAAGTCCAGGTCGTTGCTCAGGATGTGGTTGATCACCCCGCCGAGGAACGCGATGTCCGTCCCGGCGCGCAGCGGGACGTGGGCGTCGGCCAGCGCGCTGGTGCGCGTGAACCGCGGGTCGACGTGCAGCACTTCGGCCCCGCGGGCCTTCGCCTCCATCACCCACTGGAACCCGACCGGGTGCGCCTCGGCCATGTTCGAGCCCATGATGACGACGCAGTCGGCGTTCTGCAGGTCCTGCTGGTAGTCCGTCGCGCCACCGCGACCGAAGGAGGTCCCCAGACCGGGAACCGTGGCGGAGTGTCAAATGCGGGCCTGGTTCTCGATCTGGATCGCGCCCAGCGCGGTGAAGAGCTTCTTGATCAGGTAGTTCTCTTCGTTGTCCAGGGTGGCGCCGCCGAGGCTGGCGAGGCCCATGGTGCGGCGCAGCGGCTTCCCGTGGTCGTCGGTGTCCTGCCAGCCCTTGCGGCGGGCGTCGAGCACGCGGTCGGCGACCATCTCCATGGCCGTGCCGAGGTCGAGCTCGGTCCACTCGGTCGCGTAGGGCGCGCGGTACCGGACCTTCTGCTCGCGCTGCGGCCCGGTGACCAGCTGCTTGCTGGCCGAGCCCTTGGGGCAGAGCCGGCCGCGGGAGATCGGGCTGTGCGGGTCGCCCTCGATCTGGACGACCTTTTCGTCCTTGACGAAGACCTGCTGCCCGCAGCCGACGGCGCAGTAGGGGCAGACGGACTTGGCCACCCGGTCGGCGCTCGCGGTGCGCGGGGCCAGCGCCGCCGAGTGCGGGGACTCGGCGGCCTTGCCGCGGCCGAGGGGGTCGGTGCCGGTGAGCTGGCGGTAGACGGGCCACAGCTCGAGCCACTTCCGTGGTCCCACGTCCACCTCCCGATCATGTGCGGCCGGGCTACCCGCGGTCTCCCGAGACTAAACCGGCCCGGCCCGGCCCGCTCGCCGCCGATGTCGCGAATGACTCATTCGGGACATCCGGTGTCCCGAATGAGTCATTCGCGACGTTCGGGCCGGGGGATGGATCAGGTCGAGAACGGCGAGGAGGCTCCTTCGGCGCGGGTGCGGCCACGGCGGCCGGCCGCGGCCAGGGGCTGGGCGATGTCCTCCAGGGACTTGCCCTCCGCGTCGACCGCGAGGAACCGGGCCACCAGGCCGCCGGCGATCATCACCGCCGCGCCGAGCAGGTAGCCGATGAACAGGCGGACCGGGTGCTCGCCCGTTCCGATCAGGGCGCCGTAGATCACCGGGCCCAGCGCCCCGAAGCACTGCGCGATCGCGAAGAACACCGCGATCGCCTTCGCCCGGACCTCCAGGGGGAAGATCTCGCTCACCGTCAGGTAGCCCGCGCTCGCGCCCGCGGAGGCGAAGAAGAAGATCACGCACCACGCGATCGTCTGGGTGATCGCGTTGAGCGCGCCCGCGTAGAACAGCACCGCCGTGATCGCCAGCAGGACCCCGGAGACGACGTAGGTCCCGGAGATCATCTTCCGGCGGCCGAGGGTGTCGAAGAGGTGGCCGATGGTGAACGGGCCGACCAGGTTGCCCACCGCGAACGCGATGAGGTAGATCGGCGTCGCCGCCGACGACACCCCGTAGAACTTGCCCAGCACCAGCGTGTAGGTGAAGAAGATCGCGTTGTAGAGGAACGACTGGCTGATCATCAGCGAAGCGCCGAGGATCGCCCGCGACGGGTAGTCGCGGAACAGCACCCTGGCCAGCGCCAGGTACCCGATCCGCTCGGCGGGCGTCACCTCGATCGCCTTCGACTCGTCGACCGGCGGCAGGCTGCGGCCGGTGTGCTCGACCTCCTGCTCGATCTGCCGGATCGACTCCTCGGCGGCCTCGGCCCTGCCGTGCATGATCTGCCACCGCGGGCTCTCCGGCAGGTGCCGCCGCACCAGCAGGATCACCAGGCCGAGCACCGGGCCGATGAGGAAGCCCAGCCGCCAGCCCAGCGACAGGTCCATCCGGTTGAGCAGGATGAACGTGCCGAGCGTGCCGAGCACCGCCCCGGCCCAGTAGGTGCCGTTCACGGCGATGTCCACCCGGCCGCGGTAGCGGGCCGGGATCAGCTCGTCGATGGCGGAGTTGATCGCGGCGTACTCGCCGCCGATGCCCATGCCGGCGACGAACCGGGTGGCGTAGAGGAAGACGACCCAGCCCGCCCCGTTGCCCAGGGTCAGCGCGGTCAGGCCGCTGCCGACCAGGTAGACGGCCAGGGTGAGCATGAAGAGGTTCCGGCGGCCCAGCTTGTCCGACAGGCTGCCGAAGAACAGCGCCCCGACCACCTCGCCGGCCAGGTAGATCGTCGCCAGCAGGCCCACCGCCGCCGACGACATGTGCAGCGTCTCGGGCTTGGTGAGCGTGTCGGCGACCGCGCTGGCCACCGTGATCTCCAGGCCGTCGAGGATCCAGGCCACCCCGAGGGCGACGACCATCCGGGTGTGGAACGGGGACCAGGGCAGCCGGTCGATGCGCGCCGGGATGAGCGTGCGCACCCCGGTCGACGCCGGATCGGGTGTTGCCGCCATGACAACCTCCTTGAGAGCGGACCGCCCCGCGTGGCTTCCCCCGCCCGGTCCCGGTGAAACACGATCGGGTCGACCGACGCGGTCACGGCTTGTGATCAGCGGGGGAGCGTCATTAACCTGATGTGGGGCGGGTGGGGCCGCGTCCTGTTCGTGCCGGTCCTCGAAGATGGGTGTGCTCGCGTGACGTCGTCCGGTGCCCCGGCGGGGCGGTTGCGGGTGTCGTGCTCGCCCGGCAAGCCGGTGGTGCTGGCACTGGCCGGAGAGCTCGATGCCGGCACGGTGCTGCTCGTCGTGCGGGCCGTAGGCGCCGCGCTGGACCGCTGCCCGGCACCGCGGGTGCTCCTCCTGGACCTGGCCGAGGTGCACTTCCTCGGCGCGGCGGGGGTCCGCGTGCTGTGCGAGGCGGCCGACCACGCCGCCGCGCTGAGCGCCCGCCTCCGGATCGTCACCGGCGGCAACCCGGTGGTCAGCCGCGCCCTGCTGCTGACCGGGGCGAACCGGGTGCTGGACAGCTACCCCGACCGCGCCGCCGCGCTGAGCGCCGGTGACGGCAGCGAGTTCCTCCGGCTCACCGCCGAGATGTGGAACAGCTGAACTGTCCACAGTGGATGGTCGGTGCCGCCGGCTCGGCCACCGCGGAGCTCGTCACCGGCCGGTGCTGCCGTCGATCAGCTCGCGGAGGATGTCGGCGTGGCCGACGTGCCTGCCGGTTTCCTCGATCATGTGGACCAGCGCCCAGCGCAGGGACGGCGCGGCGCGGCCGGGGCGGGCCACCGGCTGCGTCAGGTCGGGGCAGGCGTCGATGACGGCGTCCGCCCGCGCGCACGCGGTGCGGTAGTCCGCCAGCACCGAGGCGACGGTCTCCTCCGGGTCCGGCCGGAACGTGCCGGGCCAGGAGGCGGGTTCCTCGCCGAGGAAGGTGAACCGTTCGACGTGCGCCAGGTGCCGGACCAGGCCCAGCAGCGACGTCCCGGAGGGCACGCCGGGCGTCCGGACCTGCGGCTCCGGCACGTCCCGCGCCTTGGCGGCCACGGCGGCCCGCAGGTGGTCGAGGAAACCGCGCAGCACCTCCTTCTCGGCCGGTCCGGTGCGCGGGGGCGGGGTGTCCCGCCGCCGGGTCCTGGGCATCGTGGCTCCTTTCGGCGGGTGGGCGCAGGTAGTCGATGTCGGCACGAGCCCACCCTGACCCGGCCCTGGCGGTTCTGGCACGCTTTCTTGCGGTTCCGGCAAGCTGGCCGGGTGAGCGACGACTTCGAGGACGTGCTGCACGCCGTCGGCCCCCGGCTGCGGGCGCTGCGCCGGCACCGCGGGCTGACGCTGGCGGACGTCGCCGGCACCACCGGGGTGTCGGAGAGCACGCTGTCCCGGCTGGAAAGCGGGCAGCGGCGGGCGAGCCTGGAACTGCTGCTGCCGCTCGCCCGCGCCTACGGCGTCCCGCTCGACGACCTCGTCGGCGCGCCGCGCACCGGCGACCCGCGCATCCACCTCTCGCCGATCCGCCGCCACGGCATGACGTTCGTGCCGCTGTCCCGGCGGCCGGGCGGGATGCAGGCGTACAAGATGGTCATCCCCGGTGCCGATCCGCCGCCCGTGCCGGACCACCGGATCCACGAGGGGCACGAATGGCTGTACGTGCTCCACGGGAACCTGCGGCTGGTCCTCGGCGAGCTCGACCTGGTGCTGCCGCCCGGCGAAGCGGCGGAGTTCGACACGAGCGTCCCGCACTGGCTGGGCACCGCGGACGGGAAGCCGGTCGAGCTCCTCATCCTCTTCGGCCGCCAGGGCGAACGAGCCCATCTGCGCGCCCGCACGCGCTGAATCCCGTTTCGACGCGATTGTCCTTTTGGGACACGGGAAATCCCAAGAAAAGGTAATGCCGCCCGGATTCGAAGATCACTCCAATGGGTGATGGGTCCCGCGAGGCGGACAGTTAGATTTTCCCGTGGTGGCCCGATTTCCGGTGCCGCTCGTTTCAGGGGGAGGATCTGCCGTGTCCGGTGGGATCGATCGCGCGCGAAGAATGTCCGGGTTCCGGGTGCTGACCGTGCTGGGCACGGTGCTCGCCCTCGTCGGGGCGGCCACCTCGGTCGCGGACGCGGCCCCGAAACCACCCGCACCCGCACCGTCCGCCGCGGCGCCGAAACCGGCGGATTTCGGGCCGGGCGCGGCGAAATCCGCCGACGTCGCCGTCGACGGCTACGGGGACGCGCAGGGCTACCACGTCGAACTGGGCCGGGAACCCGCCGGGTTCGCGTGGCGGGAGGTCGCGCTGCTGCACCCGGCCGGGTTCGACGACGGCTCGTGGACCGGCTACCAGTGCGTGTCCGGCGACGGGAAGTACGCCGCCGTCGCGATCCTGCCCGCCTCGGCCGTGAACACCCAGGCCGCGCGCGACCACGGCGCCTTCGCCTACTCCGTCGACCTCGGCTCCGGGGCCGTGCACGCACTGGCCGGCGGCGTCGGCCTCAAGTACTACTCGCCCGGCTGCGGCACCGGGAGCAGCGCCGTGTTCACCGTCGCCCTCGACGGGCGGACCCGGCTGCTCACCGCGAGCCTGGCCACCGGCAAGATCGACGCCGACGTGACCACGCCGGGGCAGATCACCTCCGCGGTCCCGGCCGCGTCCGGGATCGTCGGCGTGGCCGGCAACCGGCTGGTTTCCGTGCCCGCCAAGGGAAATCCCGCGGTGGTGGCCACCCTGCCCGGTGACGTCTACGACGTGCGCCCGGCCGCCGACGGCGGCGTCAGCTTCCTGCACACCACGCCGGGCACCCGCACCGCGACCGCCGCGCACGAGCACGGCGGCGTGGTCACCCCGCTCGGCTCCGGCGACCTGGGCCGGGTGCAGCTGTTCCAGGGCCGCGCGGGGCACGCCGTGCTCTCGGGTGCCGTCCCGGCCGCGCCCGCCGCGCTGGCCGCCGCGGGCGTGCGCAGCGTGGGCGACGGCCCGCTCGCGCACGGCGCCGAAGCGTCCTCTTTGGACGGTGACGCGCTGCTCGGCCCGGACGGCGACGGCCGGAAGTCGTCGCCCGCGCTGCTGGCGACGAACACCGGCAAGGTGCTCGCCCCCGCCGTCCCGGCTGCCGTCCGGGCCGCCTTCACCGCCGTGCCTGCGTATTCCGCCGCGCCCAAGGCCACCCAGGCACCGCACCAGAACCGGCTGAGCCCGCAGGGCGACGCGGCGGCGCCGAAGGCGGCGCCGAACACCACCCAGGCGCAGACGCCGAAGTGCGCGGTGCCGCCGCTGGCCGCCAACCGGCAGGTGATGCAGCCGAACCCGGCGCAGGTGAACTGGGCGGTGCAGCTGGCCGAGCAGGGCCTGCTGACCGGCAGCGCGTACACGCGCCCGGCCGGCTTCGGCAACCTGGGCCTGGTCGCCTACGCGCCCAACAGCGACTTCCCGCTGATCCCGCTGTCGCACCCGGCGGGTGGCTCGAACTCGGTGCCGCGGTCCATCTTCGAGGGCATCATGGCTCAGGAGTCGAACTGGTCCCAGGCGTCGTGGCACGCGCCCGCCGGCACGGCCGGCGACCCGCTGATCGCCAGCTACTACGGCGCGGGCGGGGACATCGTCTCGATCAACTACGCCGCCTCCGACTGCGGGTACGGCATCAGCCAGGTCACCGACGGCATGCACATCGGCGACCACTCGCTGTCCGAGCACGGCCAGTGGAAGGTCGCGGTCGACTACCAGGAGAACATCGCCGCCGGCCTGCAGATCCTGGAGACCACCTGGAACCAGCTCTACGCGGCCGGGATCACCGCGAACAACGCCGACCCGCGTTACCTGGAGAACTGGTACTTCGCGGCCTGGGCGTACAACTCGGGCGTCCAGCCGAACGCGGCCAACGGCAACACCACCGGCTGCACGCCCGGCCCGTCCTGCACCGGCCCGCATGGCACGTGGGGCCTGGGCTGGACCAACAACCCGGCCAACCTGGACTACCCGCCCAACCGCGACCCGTACCTGCAGGACACCTACGCCGACGCGGCGCACCCGGCGAGCTGGCCGTACCAGGAGCGGGTGCTCGGCTGGACCGCGAGCCCGCTGATCCGCTACAGCAACCCGGCGTACGCGAAGCCGACGTACAACGGCGGCCAGCACTGGGTGCAGCCCGCCCCCTACACCGCCATGTGCTCGCCGGCGGCCAACCAGTGCGATCCCACCAGCACCAACACCTCCAACCCGGGCGCGAGCCACTGCATGCTGGACGACTTCCAGTGCTGGTGGCACAACCCGGTGACGTGGATCCCGAGCTGCGCGACGACGTGCGCGACGAGCCCGTACGCGGTGTCGGGCGGCTCCGAACCGGCGAACCCGACGCAGAACCCGCCGACGTGCAGCCAGGACACGGCCAAGGTGCCGGCCGGCGCCATCATCGTCGACGACGAGCCGAACCGCTTGAACCTGCAGGGCTGCGGCGGCGCGAACTGGTCGAGCAACGGCACGTTCACCTACACGTACGGGACGAACTCCGCGGGCGACCCGATCGGCGCGATCGACACCCACCAGCTCGGCACCGGCCTCGGCGGCCGGGTCCTTTTCACCCACACCGAAGACGGCTCGAACCCGGCGCTGATCAACACCGGCGTGTGGACCCCGAACCTGCCGTCGCTGCAGTACTACAAGGTCAAGCTGCACCTGCCCGGCCTCGGCGCGCAGGCCACGAATGTGGTCTACACCATCAACCCGGGCGGCGGGGTCTCGCCGTGGAAGTTCCGCGTGAACCAGGCGTGGAACTCGGAGCAGTGGGTCACCATCGGCACGTTCGCCATGCAGAACGGCGCGAACGTGACGCTGAACAACAACGGCAGCTCCCAGGACCAGGGCGGCTACGGCTATTCGGACTTCGACGTCGCCTTCGACGCGATCGCGTTCGTGCCGCAGGGCGGCACGCCGGGCCAGCCGATCGGCGGCCCGCCCGGGATCCAGGACGAGCCGCGCGGCAGCAATCCGGCGTTCATCGCCTGCGGCTGCGCCCGCCGCACCGCCGGCGACCCGGTCGACACCGCGACCGGCTACTTCGGGGACGAATTCACCGACCTGACCACTCCCGGGCGCGGCCTGCCGCTGAACTTCACCCGCAGCTACGCCGGGAGCATCGCCGACCCGAACGGGCCCAACAAGACCCTCGCCGCGGACGGGCCGTTCGGCTGGGGCTGGACGTATTCGTACAACCTGACCGCGAACACCGACTCCGCCACCGGGAACGTGACGGTGAAGCAGGAGGACGGGTCCGCGGTCGCCTTCACCGCGACCGGGAGCGCCTTCGCCCCGGCCGCGCCGCGGTTCGACGCGGCGCTGGTGAAGTCCGGAAGCACCTACACCTACACGCGGCGGGGCAGGGAGATCTTCACCTTCGACGTCGCGAGCGGGCACCTGACGGCGGAGACGGACCTCGCCGGGAGCAAGGCGTCGCCGGCCTACCGGACGACGCTCGCCTACGACGGTGCCGGTCACCTGGCCACGATCACCGACCCCGGCGGCCGCGCCTACACGCTCGGCTGGACGGGAAACCACATCAGCGGCCTGTCCGATGCGGCCGGCCGGACCGTGACCTACGGCTACGACGCGAACGGCAACCTGACCGACGTCTACGGCGTCGGCACCACCCGGGCCCCCGTCCTGAAGGACGACGACCACGCCCAGTACACCTACGACGGCAACCACCTGATGACGTCGATGCGGTCCCCGGCCAACTTCGGCGGGCCGGCCTCGGCGACGACGTCGATGGTGTACGACAGCGCCGAGCGGGTCCACACGCAAACCGATGCCAACGGGCACACCACGACGTTCACCTACGGCCCGGACGGCGGCCTGGCCGCCGGGCAGACCCTCGTCACGGACCCGAGCGGCCACCGGAAGCTGGACACCTACCAGAACGGGCTGCTGGTCTCGGAAACCCTGGGCTACGGCACCCCCGACGCCGGGACCACGTCCTACACCTACGACCCGGTCACCCTCGGCGTCTCCACCCAGACCGACCCCGACGGCGCCCTGCACACGTTCACCTACGACGATCACGGCAACAAGACCTCCGAGTCGAACCCGCTCGGGTTCACGACCGACTACGTCTACGACGACGCCGCGAACCTCCTGGAGACCATCGACGCCAACGGGGTGGCCACGGTCAACCAGTACGACCAGGCCGGGCACGTCCCCTCGGGCGTGAGCGGCGGGCTGGACCTGACGTCGAGGACGGTCACCCGCGCGAACAACGTCGTGGAATCCACGACCGGCAACTTCGGGCCGGCGCCGGTCCGGACCGCCGCGTTCTACTACGACGACCCGGCGCACCCGGCCGACCAGACCCGCGCGGTCGACCCCAACGGCAAGACCACCGGCGTCGCGTTCGACGCCTTCGGTGACCGGGTGTCGGTGACCGACGCCGCCGGGGACAGGACGCAGTCCGGGTTCGACACGTCGACCGGCCTGCTCGTCTCGACGGTGGACGGGAACGGCAGCGCGGCCGGCGTCACCACCGGCTGCACCCCGCCGGCCAAGGGGTGCACGACCTACGGCCACGACGCCTACGGGAACGTCACGCTGACAACGGATCCGCTCGGCCACGCCGCGTCCGCGCACTTCGACGCCGACGGCCACCGGACGTCGGCCACCGACGCCAACCAGAAGACCACCGTCACGACCTTCGACCCGGTGGGGCAGGCGGTGAAGGTCACCCAGGCGGACAACTCGACCTCGATCACGGACTTCAACCCGGACGGGACGGTCGCCGACACGATCGACGGCCTCGGTGCCAAGACGACCTACGGCTACGACGGGCAGGGCCGGAAGAATTCCCGCACCGATCCGGACAACCGCACGTCGGCCGTGCACTTCGACCCGGCCGGGCACGCCCTGACCGCCACCGACCCCGCCGGCCGGGTCACGACGAACGGGTACGACCCGGCGGGCCAGCTCAAGTCGATGACCTACTCCGACGGCGTGACGCCGAAGGTCACCTACGGCTACGACCCGGCCGGTCACCGGACGACGATGACGGACGGGACCGGCACGTCGATCTGGACCTACAACACCTTCGGCGAAGTCACCTCGCAGACGCAGGGCTCGGGCGCGACGGTCGGGTACGGGTACGACGACAACGGGAACCAGACCGGCATCACCTACCCGGGGCGCACCAGCACGGTGGTCCGGACGTTCGACGACGCCGAGCGGCTCAAGACGGTGACCGACTGGAACGGGAACAAGACCACCTTCGGCTACGACGGCGACGGCGTCGTCAAGACGGCGTCGTACCCGAACGGCACCACCGTGACCAACGGCTACGACGACAGCGACCACCTGACGAGCACCACCGCCGTGACCGGTTCGACCACGGCGGTGGCGGCGACCTACGGCCGGGACCCAGCCGGCCAGCTGGCGTCCCGCACGGTCGGCCCGGCCACCCAGACGTTCGGGTACAACGCCAAGGAGCAGCTCGCCTCCGACGGCTCGAACACCTACACCGACGACGCCGCGGACAACCCGGTGCAGCTCGGCGCCGTGACCCAGGCGTTCGACGCAGCCGGGCAGCTTTGCTGGACGCTGCCCAGCGGCTCGGCGGGCACGTCCGGGTGCGGCACCGTCCCGGCCGGTGCCGTCAGCTACACGTTCGGCGCCTCGGGCGAGCGCAAGACAGCGGGCCCGGCCACCTACGGCTACGACCAGGCGGGGCGGCTGAACGCGTTCACCCGGGGGACGACGTCGGCGACCTACGGCTACAACGGCGACGGCCTGCGGATGTCCAAGACGTCCGGCGGGACGACGACCACGTTCGTCTGGGACGCCGGCTCGACGCCGAACGTCCTGAACGACGGGACGAACGAGTACCTCTACGGCCCCGACGGCCTCCCGATCGAACAGGTCGGCGCGGCCGGGGCGTTCTGGTACGTCCACGACCAGGTCGGCTCGACGCTCGCGCTGCTCACCGGCGCGGGTGCGGTGGCCGGCAGCTACACCTACACGCCGTACGGCACGACGACGGCGTCCGGTTCCGCCGACACGCCGCTCCGGTACACCGGCCAGTACACCGACGCGGAATCCGGGCTGGTCTACCTGCGCGCCCGGTACTACGACCCGGGCACCGCGGAGTTCCTGACGGTCGACCCGCAGGTCGACAGCACGCACAGCGCGTACGCCTACGTCGCGGGCAATCCGGTCAACCTGACCGATCTGTCCGGGATGTGCTGGTCCGGGTTCGGCTGGGCCTGCGCGGCGGCGAACTTCGTCTGGGAGCACAAGACGGCCTTCGAGGTGGGCCTCGCCGTGGCGTCGCTGGCCATCCCGGTGGTCGGGGAGTTCGTCGGCGGCACCCTGCTCGCCGACACCGCGATTGGCGTCGGCGTCACGGAAGGCGCGTCGATGCTCGCCAACGGGCTGTTCTACGCGGACACCGCACTGTCCATTGCGGACGCCCGGTACACGTGCAAGACCAGCAACGCGGCGAGTTGCGTGGTCAGTGTGGCGAGTGTCGCGACGGGCGCGGCCGGCTACGTCTTCGGCGCCGGCGCGAAGGCGGCGGGCAAGCTGGCGGAGGGAGCCAGTTCGGCGATCGGCCGCTGGGGCTACCGCCAGGCGAAACGCGGCCTCAACGTCGGCGCCTGGCTGCAGAACATCGCGTCACTGGGCTACTCGATCGCGGGCGGCTGCAACCTCAACTCGCCCCAGGACCCCAACGACCTGAACCACCATTAAGGTGGCGTCGCCGCCACCGGAGGAAAGTGACCAGGATGACCGACACCAGCGAGGTCCGTCCGCTCGAGCCACGCCAGCTCAAGTGGAGTGCGCGCCGGAAGCTGCGGAAAGCCCGCCGCGAAGGCCGCACGGGGCTGCTGGCGTACGCGGTCATCCCCTCGAGCAACCGCAACGGCTACCGATATCTCCGATTCGTGTACGTCCGCGAAGGCCGCCGTCAGTTGTACGCGGGCAGCGTCGACGACCGATCGGTGCGGTGGGTCGACCTCCCGCCCGGAACCCATCGCCTCGATTTCGTGGTGAGCGGCGCGGGCAAGGAAGTGGCGCTGCACCGGGAGATCACGTTGGAGCCACGCCAGGTCCTGGTGTCCTGGTGCTACACGACGTATTCGGTGAAGCCCTTCGACCGGCATCCCCGCCCCAACCGCTGGTACATCGGTGTCCTGGACCCACCGCCCCGCGAAGGGTGACGGAATACGGCCGGGACCGGGAAAGCCGGCGCCGCACCCGGGCGGTGCTCGGCGCCGGCCAGCTCACGGCGTCGGCGGCATTGCTGAGCCTCAAGACCGGCTGGATCCCAGCGACGGCCGAAGCACCGTCGTCTCCGGTCCAGCTGCCGGTGCAGGCGGCGTCGCTGCTCGGGGTCGAGGTTCCCGGGCGCCGCGCCCGCCGCGCCGACGAGGTCGGCACCTCCTGACCTCGCCGCCGCCGTCGGGGGGCTGGTGTCGCCGCGGGTCGTCGGCTTCAGCCGGACCGCCGGCCCGGCACGGTGGACATGCACTGTCCCGTGTTTCCCGCCTGCGGGGACCGGCCCGGCGGCTACCCCGGCTAACGGCAGAACGCCGCGTCCACTGTGGACACCACGGCCTGCGCCCCCTGGTCCGCGTCGCCGAAAGTGCCCGGCAGCGCCGTCACCGCCAGGCCCACCGCCCGGCCGTCGTCCGTGGCGCCGCCGCGGGTTTCGTAGCCGTGGATGTCGCCGCCGTGGCCCCAGTACTCGCCGCCGCAGCTGAGGGGGACTCGGAACAGCCCCAGGCCGTAGCGCCAGCCCGGGAGCAGCGGTGCGGGCACCGTCTTGCGCATCTCCGCCAGCTGGGGTGCCGGCAGCAGGCGGCCACCGAGGAGGGCGCGGGAGAACTGCGCCAGGTCGCCCGGGGTCGAAATCAGCTGGCCGGCCGCCCAGCCCCACGACGGATCCAGCTCCGTCACGTCGATCACCTCGCCGCCCGATCGCGCGTAGCCGTGCGGGTGCGGGCCCTGGATGTCCTGGTCGCCCACCGTCGGCCAGTACGTGTTCCGCAGGCCCGCCTTCCGGATCACGCGCTCGGTGATCTGCTCCGCCACCGGCCGCCCGGTCACCCGCTGGACCAGCAGGCCCGCCAGCACGTAGTTGGTGTTGCTGTACTCCCACTTCGTCCCCGGCGCGAACCGGGCCGGGTGTGCGAAGGCCGTGGCGAGCAGCTCGTGCGGCTCGAAGTACCGGTGCCGCAGCTTCGCGATGTCCTCCAGGCCGAGGTACTCGGTGTAGTTCGGCAGCCCGCTCGTGTGCTGCAGCAGCTGCCGGACGGTGATCGCGGAGCCGCCGGGCACCAGGCCGGGCAGGTACCGCTCGATCGGCGCGTCCAGCTCCACCCGGCCCTCGGCCACCAGCTGCAGCACCACCACCGCGGTGAACGTCTTGGTGTTGCTGCCCGCCCGTACGCGCCCGTCGGCCGGCACCGGGACCCGGCTGCCGAGCCGCGCCGAACCGGCGACCAGCGACACCGTGCGCCCGCCGCGGGTCACCGAGGCCAGCGCGGCCGGGAACTGGCCCACCAGCGCATCGAGCTTCTCCTGGACGGGGTCCCGGGGCGGTGCCGCCACCGCCGCCGGGGCCGCGGCCCCCAGCAGCCCCGCCACGGTCAAGACCACCACACCTTTGCGCATCTTCTGCTCCTTCCGTCCGGATCGACCTCGCTCACGATGCCGAAATCCGTCGGGAAGATCAGGAGTGCAGGCCACCGAACCGGCGGTAGCGCCAGCGCTACCGGGGCGGGCCGGAACGGCTGGGCTCACGCTGGGTTCGAGCGCAGGACCGGCAGGGAGCCGGCCAGTGCTCCGGTGGCGACGCCCGCGCCGACGCCGGCCCAGGCCAGCGGGCCCAGCGGGGTGCAGCCGAAGAACTGGCTCACCCCCGGTGTCTGCACGATCGCCGCCAGGGCGAGGGCCGAGCCGACCGCCGTGCCCACGACCAGCGGGCTGTGGCGGCGCCCGCGCAGGGTCTGGGCCAGCTGGGTGCCGACCAGGCCGCACAACGCCATCGTGCTCGTGCGGCGCACCGTTCCCGGGGTGTACCGGCCGAGCAGCCACGCCGTCGTCGCGCCGATGCCCGTCGTCACGCCGCGGGCGGTGATCGCGCGGTTGAGGCCCTCGCCGAGGCCGCCCCGGCCGCCGTCGTCGTCCGGGCGCGTCACCGCCACCGCCATCGCCGGGAACAGGTCCGTCAGCAGGTTGACCAGCAGCAGCTGCCGGGTGCCCAGCGGCGAGTCGCCCGAGAGCAGCGTGCCGAGCACCGAGAAGCCGATCTCGCCCGCGTTGCCGCCGACCAGGATCACCACCGCGTCCGACACGCTGCGCCACAGCGCGCGGCCCTCCGCCAGCGCCTCCAGCAGGACGGTCAGGTCGTCGCCGGTCAGTGCGACGTCGGCCGCGGTGCGGGCGGCCGTCGACGCCCGGGCGCGCACGCCGATGCCGACGTCCGCGGCGCGGATGGCCGCGGCGTCGTTCGCGCCGTCGCCGACCATCGCCGTCACCCGGCCCGCTTCGCGCAGCGCCTCGACGACCTGCAGCTTCTGTTCCGGCGCGACGCGGGCGATCACGCCGGCGCCGGACAGCAGCCGCGCCCGGCCGGCGCCGTCCAGGCGGGCCAGTTCGTCGCCGGTGACGACCGGCGCGTCGGAGGGCCAGCCGAGCGACGTCGCGATGGCCCGCGCGGTGTTCGGGTGGTCGCCGGTGAGCATCACCGGCGCCACGCCGGCCGCGCGCAGGCCGCCGACCAGCGGTCCGGCCGTCGGCCGGAGCGTGTCGGCCAGCCCGAGGAAGCCGAGGAACTCCAGGTCCGCGAGCTCGCCGAGCTCCGGTCCGGCCGTCCGGGTCGCCACCGCCAGCACCCGCAGCCCCTTGTCCGCCAGCGCTTCCGCGGCTCGGGCCGGCTCGGCCGCGCCGGTGCAGGCGGGCAGGACGACCTCCGGGGCGCCCTTCACGACCAGCACCGGCTCGCCGTCCCCGGCCCGGCCGACCGTGGCCGAGTAGCCCCGGTTCGCCTCGAACGGCTGCCCGGCGAGCTCGGTCCAGTCCCCGTCCGGGCCGGCGGCTTCCAGCACGGCGTGGTCGGTGGCGTGGGCCCGGACGTGGGGGTCGTCGAGGGTGCCCGGGCAGGCGCGGGCGGCGGCCCGCAGCACCGCGTCACCGGGTTCCGGCTCGCGCGCCTCGCCGCCGGGCCCGGTCGTGGTGACCACGCGCAGCCGGTTCTCGGTCAGCGTGCCGGTCTTGTCGAAGCAGACGACGTCCAGGCGCCCCAGTGCTTCCAGCGCCCGCGGGGCCCGGACGAGGATGCCGCGCGCGGACAGCCGCCGGGCCGCCGCCCGCTGCGCCACCGTGGCCACCAGCGGCAGCCCCTCGGGCACCGCGGCGACGGCGATCGCCACCCCGCCGGCCAGCGCCCGGCGCAGCGGACGGCCGCGGATCGCCGCCAGGCCGGTGACGAGCGCGCCGCCGAGCATGGTCAGCGGCAGGGCCCGCCGGGTCAGCTCCTGCAGCCGCGCCTGGATGCCCACCGCGGCGGCGGTCCGGGTGGCCAGCTCGACCGCCCGGCCGGCCACGGTCTCCGGGCCGACCGCGACGACCACGGCCGTGCCCTCCCCGCTGACCACCGTGGTGCCGGCGAAGACCAGGCAGCTGCGCTCGGCCATCGGCGCGCCCGGCACCGGGTCGAGCTGCTTGGCGACCGGCAGCGACTCGCCGGTCAGCGCGGATTCGTCGGCCTCGAGGTCGTTCGCGGTGAGCAGGCGGGCGTCGGCCGGGACGACGTCGCCGGTGCGCAGCTCGATCCGGTCGCCGGGCCGCAGCGCCCGCGCGTCGACGACCCGGCCGCCCGCCCGGCGGGCCCGCTGCCGTTCGTCGTCGCGCAGCTTCGCCAGCGCGCGGCGGCCGCGGAACTGCTGGGCCCCGCCGACGACGGCGTTCAGGCCCATCGCCGCGGCCACCAGCAGCGCGTCGACCGGCGAACCGACCACCGCGGACGCGACCGCGCCGAGGGCCAGCACCGGGGTGAGCGGGTCGTTCAGCTCGGCGGCGACGTCGGTGGCCAGGCCCGTCCCGAACCGGACCGGCGCCGCGGCCGGGTGCCGGGCCACCGCGACGGCGGCCGCCCGCACCCGCCGCGTCAGCAGGTCACGGTGGGTCGGTTCGGGGGCCGCGGCCTGGAGCCGCTGGAGGACCTCGTCGCCGGTGAGCTCGTGCCAGGCGATCCGGGCGCGGCCGGCGGGTGGCCGGGCCGCGGCGACGCGCACTGCGGCGACCGTGCCCATGGTCAGCCCGGTCAGGCCGCCGAGCAGGACCGGGTCCAGCCGGGGCAGGAACGGGACCAGCGGACGGCGGCGGCGTGACATCAGCAGCAGGCCGCCGATCAGGCCGCCCGCGGTGGCCACGCGCGTGGCCCGCTTGCTGTTCGCCCGCGCGGCGGCCGCGGCCCGCAGCACCCGCCACACCCCGGTCAGTCCCGGCCGGACGATCAGGTCGGCGCCCCACAGCACCGGGGCGTCCCGGTCGGCGAGCGCGACGCAGAGGTCACCGGCGAACAGGCCGGCCACCTCGTCGCAGCCCGGGGTGCACCGCGCGGGCGGCCGTCCGACGGTGAGCACGACCCGGCCGTCGTCCTGCAGCCGCTTCACCAGCGCGGCGAACGGCTCGTCGGTGACGTCGTCGGCGAGCGCGGCGAACTCGCCGAGCCGCTCGCGGGCGGCCGCCCCGGTGATGACGACCCGCGCCTCGGCCCGGCGGGCCGCGTCCAGCACGGCTTCGGCGTGCGGGTCCAGGCCCTCGTCGCCGTGCAGCGCGTCGGCGTGCAGCACGACGGTGTCCACAGTGTCCAGTGCCTTGAGCCGGTCGGGGTCGCGGACGAGCACGCCTTCGCGGGCGAACGCCGTGCCCATCGCGGTGTGGAACGCGGTGTCGGCGTACCGGGCGGCCATCGGGGACGTCGTGAGGAACGCTTCGGCGGCTTCGCGCAGGTCGCGGCGCACCAGCAGGTCGGCCAGCGCGGCGAGCAGGCCGCCGCCGACGGCCGAGCGGGCGTAGTCCTCCATGGGCGCGCGGACCCGCCGTGGCGGCGGGGTCACGCCGAGGCTGGGCCGGTCCGGCGAGCAGAGCTCGTCGTGCGCGGCGTCGAACGCGGTGAGCCGGGCGATCGCCTCGGTGAGCTGGCCGGCGCGCAGGACGGCGTCGAGGGCGAGCTCCTCGGGGTCCTGGCTGAGCCCGCGCACCGCGGCGGACCCGGCCGCCCGCGCCAGTTCGGCCGTGTACCAGCCGAACCGTTCGTCGAGCGCGGCCCGGACGGCCGGGTGTTCCCGTGCCGCGGACGCGGCGGCGCGCACGCCGGGGTGCAGCCGCACCGAGCGGGCGCCCGCCGACACGGCCAGGCCGGCGACGTCCATCGCCAAGGCGAGCGCCGCCGCCCGCACGCCGTAGGTGTCGCCGGGGTGCGCGGGGGCGCTGTCACCCGGTTCGGCCGGGGTGAGCCCGTGCTTTTCGCACCGGTTCGCCAGCCAGCCGAGCACGCGGTCCGCTGCCTCCTCCTCGGCCAGGTAGACCACCACGCTGCCCAGCCCACCGTCCCAATAGGCCCCGGCGACGTCGGCGTGCCCGGCCAGCTCGGCGGCGAACGCGCCGACGTCGGCGTGCGCACCGGGCCGCAGCGGCACGTGGAGCCGCCGCCCGGCCCGCCACACGGCGGTGCGGGTGCCCGTGGCGTTGCGCGCGACCCGCGTGGCGCGCACGGCGGTGCGGCCGGTCGCCCGGGTCGCTTCCCCGGCGGTCCCGGCCGCGCCCGCGGCCAGTTCCCCGGCGGCCGGGACGAGCGCCGAGACCACCTTCTTCGCCTGCTGCGTCACGAGGACCGGACCGGCCAGGGCCAGCGTGGCCCCGGCCTTCGTCACCGCGAACAACGCTCCGAACACTCCGAACCTCCGCCGGCCGACCGTCCCCGCGGCGTTCCCCGGTGGACGGCGGTCAAACCCCGGGCCGCCCGATCGCGGGACGGGCCGCGTGTTGCCTTGACGCCGGCGTCAACGTCTAGCTTCGGCGGGGTGAAGTTCGGAATCAGCTACAGCACGCCGTTTTTCGGGACGGACCCGGACATGATCGCGGGGTTCGCCCGGGACGCCGAGGAGTGCGGGTTCGAGTCGTTGTACCTGCCGGAGCACGTCGCGCTCCACCCCGGCGCGAAGATCGGGCCGATGGAGCTGCCGCCGTCGCTGCCGTACGCGGATCCGCTGGAGTGCCTGAGTTTCGTCGCCGCCGTCACCGACCGCATCCTGCTGGGCACCGGCGTGCTGCTGCTGCCGTACCACCATCCGGTCGTGCTGGCCAAGCGGCTGGCGACGGTCGACGTCCTCTCCGGTGGCCGCATGCGGCTGCTCACGGTGGGCGTCGGCGCGCTGCCCGGCGAGGCGCGGGCGGCCGGAGTGGACTTCGCGACCCGCGGCCGCCGGGCCGACGAGGCGATCGACGTGCTGCGGCTGCTGTGGGCCGGTGGCGAGGAGGGCGTGGACTTCGACGGCGAGTTCTTCTCCTTCGAGGGGGTCTGCAGCTTCCCGAAGCCGCTGGCCGCGCTCCCGGTCCACGTCGGCGGGTCGAGCACGGCTTCAGCGCGCCGGGCGGGCCGGCGCGGCGACGGCTACTTCCCGGGCGGCAGGCTGACCGCACCGGAACGCGGCCGCCAGCTCGACCTGGCCCGGACGACGGCGCAGGAGGCGGGCCGCGACCCGGATGCCCTGCAGTACACGCGGTGGGGGAGCTTGGACATGTCCACAGAGGACGTCGAGGAGCTGGCCGCGCAGGGCGTGACGCGGGTGGTCGTCACGCCGGGGACGGCGGAACCCGCCCGCCGTCGCGAGGAGCTGGCGGCGTTCGCGGCGCGGTTCGGCCTCGGTTAGCCCGGTCGGGGTCGTGAGTGAGAAACAGTGTTCTAACCCTGTTTCTCACTCACGACCGGCCGCGGCACAAGGGACTCGATGCCCGGCGGCAGGCTCGCCCGGCGGGCCGGGTCGGCCACGAACCCCACGATCGCCGTGTGCAGGGCGCGCACCGCCCGGGTCGGCTCCACGTCCTCGCGGTGGGCGAGCTGCACCACGCGGGTCATCCCGGCGCCGGGGGCGAACCGGGTCACCGGGAACCGGTCGCCGGCGACCGTGCGCGGGACCACCGCCGCCCCGACACCCGCGCGGACCAGCTCCAGGACCGCGTCCATCTCGCCGCCTTCGATGGCGAACGACGGCTCGAACCCGGCCGCGCGGCAGGCGTTCACCGTGGCCTCCCGCACGTCGTAGCCGCGGCGGAACATCACCAGCGGGACGTCGGCCAGCTGCTCGATGCCGAGCCGGTCGCCCGCCAGCGGGGCCGGCGAGATCACCACCAGTTCCTCCAGCAGCAGCGGTGTCGCCGTCAGGCCGGGGCCGGCCGCCGTCCGGGTGCCCGCCAGCAGCGCCAGGTCCAGCGCGCCCTCGGCGAGCCGCTGCCGCAGGTCGCCCGAGCCGCTTTCGTGCAGCTCCAGCTGGATGCCCGGGTACCGGCGGCGGAACGCCGCGAGCATCGCGGGCAGCAGGCCGGTGCACAGGCTCGGCGGCGCGCCCAGCCGGACGCGGCCGCGGTCGAGCTCGGCCAGTTCCCGGATGGCCCGCCGGGCGGCCTCGGTGTCCGCGAGGATCCGGCGCGCGATCGGCAGCAGGGTTTCGCCGGCCTCGGTGAGCGAGACGTTGCCGCGGATCCGGTGGAACAGCGGGGCGCCCAGGTCGTGTTCCAGCGCGCGGATCTGCTGGGACAGCGACGGCTGGGCGACCCGCGCCTGATCGGCCGCGCGGGTGAAGTGCCGGTGGTCGGCCACGGCGACGAAGTAGGCGAGCTGCTGGAACTGCACTCGGTCACGATAGCCCACGGCTATGGAGATCAGAGTTATCATGTCTTTGACCTCTGATCAGCGTGCTCCTACCGTCGATCGGGTGGTCACCGAGCTCGCGCCGGACCGGCGCCCGGGCGTCCGGCGGTTCTGGGCGTCGACGATCGGCAAGAAGGCCGTCATGGCGGTGACGGGCGTGCTCCTGCTCGCCTTCGTCTTCGCGCACATGGTCGGCAACCTCAAGACGTTCCTCGGCGCGGCCGAGCTCAACCACTACGCGGCCTGGCTCCGCACGATCGGCGAGCCGGTGCTGCGCGCCGAGTGGTTCCTGTGGCTGCAGCGCGCGGTCCTGCTCGTCGCGCTCGTCCTGCACGTCACCGCGGCGGCGCAGCTGGCCCGCCGCGACCTCCGCGCCCGCCCGGTCCGCTACGTCCACCGGCGGCCGCAGGCGACCTTCGCGGTGCGGACCATGCGCTGGGGCGGCGCGACCCTCGCGGTGTTCGTCGTCTGGCACATCCTCGACTTCACCGTGGGCGCGGTGAACCGGGACTTCGTGCCCGGCGATCCGTACCACAACCTCGTGGCCGACTTCCGGGTCTGGTGGGTGAACGTCATCTACCTCATTGCCCTGGCCATGCTCGGGCTGCACATCCGCCACGGCTTCGCCAGCGCCGCCCGGACCCTGGGTGTCGGCGCGAACCGCGAACGCGCGATCAAGATCCTCGGCAGCACGACGGCGGTCGTGGTCGCGGGCGGCTACGCCCTCGTCCCGGTCGCGATCATGACGGGAGTGGTGCACTGATGCCGGACTACGTGACCGGCGACCCGATCGCCGACACCAAGGCCCCCGCCGGTCCGCTGGAAAACCGCTGGGACGAACGGAAGTTCGCCGCGAAACTGGTGAACCCGGCGAACCGGCGCCGGCACCGGGTGATCGTCGTGGGCACCGGGCTGGCGGGCGGCTCGGCCGGCGCGACGCTGGCCGAGCAGGGCTACCACGTCGTGCAGTTCTGCTTCCAGGACTCGCCGCGGCGCGCGCACTCCGTCGCGGCCCAGGGCGGCATCAACGCGGCGAAGAACTACCGCAACGACGGCGACTCGGTGTACCGGCTCTTCCACGACACGGTCAAGGGCGGCGACTTCCGCGCCCGTGAGTCCAATGTGTACCGGCTGGCGCAGGTGTCGGCGCAGATCATCGACCAGGCCGTGGCCCAGGGCGTGCCGTTCGCCCGCGAATACGGCGGCCTGCTCGACACCCGGTCGTTCGGCGGGGTGCAGGTGCAGCGGACGTTCTACGCCCGCGGCCAGACCGGCCAGCAGCTGCTGCTCGGCGCGTACCAGGCGCTGTCCCGGCAGATCGACGCCGGGAACGTGGAACTGCACGCGCGCACCGAAATGCTCGACCTCGTCGTCGACGGCGGCCGGGCCCGCGGCATCGTCGCGCGCGACCTCGTCACCGGCGAGATCACCACCCACCTCGCGGACGCCGTCGTGCTCGCGACCGGCGGCTACGGCAACGTCTTTTACTTGTCGACGAACGCGAAGGGCTCCAACGCGACGGCGATCTGGCGGGCGCACAAACGTGGCGCGCACTTCGCGAACCCGTGCTTCACGCAGATCCACCCGACGTGCATCCCGCGGTCGGGGGAGCACCAGTCGAAGCTGACGCTGATGAGCGAGTCCCTGCGCAACGACGGCCGCATCTGGGTGCCGGAGCGCGCGGGCGACCCGCGGCCGCCGGGGGAGATCCCCGAGGCCGAACGCGACTACTACCTCGAACGCTTGTACCCGAGTTTCGGCAACCTCGTCCCGCGGGACATCGCTTCGCGGGCGGCGAAGAACATCTGCGACGCCGGGCTCGGCGTCGGTCCCGGCGGGCTGGGTGTCTACCTCGACTTCGCCGACGCGATCGCGCGCCTGGGCCGTCCGGCGATCGAAGCCCGCTACGGCAACCTCTTCGACATGTACCAGCGCATCACGGCGGAGGACCCGTACGCGGTACCGATGCGGATCTACCCGGCCATCCACTACACGATGGGCGGCCTCTGGGTGGACTACGACCTGCAGAGCACGATCCCCGGCCTGTTCGTGATCGGCGAGGCGAACTTCTCCGACCACGGCGCCAACCGGCTCGGCGCGTCGGCCCTCATGCAGGGCCTCGCCGACGGCTACTTCGTGCTGCCCGCAACGGTGAACGACTACCTCGGCGGCACGCGGCTCGGCGACGTCGATCCCGGCGCGGTCGCGCGGGTGGAAGCCGAGGTCCGCGCCCGGATCGCGCGGCTGCTCGCCGTCAAGGGCACGCGCACGGTGGATTCCTTCCACCGGGAACTGGGCCTGCTGATGTGGGACCACTGCGGGATGTCCCGCACCCGCGAGGGCCTGCGCAAGGCCCTGGACCGGGTGCCGGAGCTGCGGGCCGCGTTCTGGCGCGACGTCCGGATCCCCGGCGGCGGCCTGGAGTTCAACCAGGAACTGGAGAAGGCGAACCGCGTCGCGGACTTCCTGGAGCTGGCCGAGCTGATGCTCGTCGACGCCCTCGTGCGCGAGGAGTCCTGCGGCGGCCACTTCCGCGAAGAACACCAGACCCCCGAGGGGGAAGCGTTGCGGGACGACGAGAACTTCGCCCACGTCGCCGCCTGGGAGCACGGCACGCCGCCGGTGCTGCACCGCGAGGAACTGGTCTTCGAACACGTCCACCCGACCCGACGGAGCTACACGTGAACCTCACCGTCCGCATCTGGCGGCAGGCCGGCCCGGCCGCCGAAGGCCGCATGGTCGCCTACCCGGTCGACGGCGTCAGCCGGGACATGTCCTTCCTGGAACTGCTCGACGTGCTGAACCAGCGGCTGATCGAGGCAGGCGACGAACCGGTGGCGTTCGACCACGACTGCCGCGAGGGCATCTGCGGCTCCTGCGGCGTCGTGATCGACGGGCAGGCGCACGGGCCCGAACGCACGACGTCGTGCCAGCTGCACCTGCGCTCCTTCGCCGACGGCGCGGTCATCGACGTGGAACCGTGGCGCGCCAGTGGGTTCCCGGTGGTCAAGGACCTCGTCGTCGACCGGTCGGCGCTCGACCGGATCGTCCAGGCGGGCGGGTACGTCAGCGCGCCCACCGGCAGCGCCCCGGACGCGCACGCGACCCCGGTCCCGAAGCCGGACGCGGACCTGGCGTTCGACAACGCGACGTGCATCGGCTGCGGCGCCTGCGTGGCGGCCTGCCCGAACGGCTCCGCGACGCTCTTCACCGCGGCGAAGGTGACCCACCTGAACCTGCTGCCGCAGGGCGGCCCCGAACGCGCCCAGCGGGTGCTCGGCATGGTCGAGGCGATGGACGCGGAGGGTTTCGGCGGCTGCACCAACACCGGCGAGTGCGTGGCGGCCTGCCCGAAGGGCATCCCGTTCGCGAGCATCACGACGTTGAACCGGGAGTACCTGGCGGCGACGCGGGCCCGATAACCGGTGGACGCGCCGGGTTGAATCGGGACGTGCCCGATCTTCCGCGCCCGCAGCGCATCACCGTCGACGCCGGACAGGTGCGCCGGCTGGTCGCCGTCCAGTTCCCGCAGTGGGCCGGCCTCCCGGTCCGGCCGGTGGCCAGGGGCGGGTGGGACAACTTCACGTTCCACCTCGGCGACGCACTGGTGGCCCGCCTGCCGAGCGCGGCCGAGTACGCGCTGGCCGTCGGCAAGGAACGCACGTGGCTGCCTGCGCTCGCGCCCCGGTTGCCGCTGCCCGTCCCGGTGCCGGTCGCCGCGGGCCGTCCCGGCGCCGGCTACCCCTTCGAGTGGACGGTCTACCCGTGGCTGTCCGGCGAACCGGCTCGCCCGGACGGCGTGGCCGACCCGGTCCGCTTCGCGCTCGACCTGGCCGGATTCCTGGCCGCGTTGCAGGGTGTCGACGCGGCCGGCGGGCCGCAGCCGGGGATCCACAACTGGTTCCGCGGCGCCGGTCTGCAGACGTACGAAGGGTCGGTCGAGCGTGCGCTCGCAGCCTTGGAGGGCCAGGTCGACACGGGGCTGGCCCGGGAGATCTGGACGACGGCTGTGGCTGCGCGTTGGGAAGGGGTGGACCGCTGGTTCCACGGCGACATCGCGCCCGGGAACCTCCTGCTCGAGGACGGCGAACTGGCGGCGGTCATCGACTTCGGGACGTGCGGGGTCGGCGACCCGGCATGCGACACGGCGATCGCGTGGACGCTGCTGACCGCTTCGGGGCGCGCGGCGTTCCGGGAGCGGCTGTCGATTGACGAGGCGGCGTGGGCGCGCGGGCGGGGCTGGGCGTTGTGGAAGACGCTGGTCGCGTGCACGCAGTCGGCTGACGAGGAGCCGCGCCGGGTGCTGGGGGAGATCTTCGGCGAGTGTTCAGGCGAACCCGGGTAGCAGCGCGGCGAACCGGCGCCGCCCGCGGGCGGTGATCCGCAGCTCCCGGTCCCCGGCGCCCCGGCGGACCAGGCCGTCGGCGACGAACGCCGCCAGGACCTCGTGCCCCAGGACCCCGCCCAGGTGCGGTACCCGGTGGGTCCGGTCCAGGCAGGCCGTCGCCGGGCGGCGGCGGCCCGGGTCCACCTCCGCCGGTGCCACGCCGAGGTCCGCGAACGCCGAGAGGTCCTCGCCCAGCGACACCTCCGAGGCGGAACCGTCCGGTGGCACTACCGCGCCGCGGTCGACGAGGAGGGCGAACACCGCCGTGCCGAGTCTTCCGGCGGCGTGGTCGTAACACGTGTGGGCGATGTCCGCGCCCGACTCGGCGCGGTCCGGCAACGCGAGGGAATCCTTGCCCGCGTAGTGCGCGAGGGCCGTCAGCACCGGCAGCAGGTCCTCGCGGCCGACGCGGTACAGGGCGTGCCGCCCGGCGTGTTCGACCGTCACCAGCCCGGCCGCCCGCAGCCGCGCCAGGTGGTTGCCCAGCCTCGGTGCCGTGACGCCGAGGGCGTCGGCCAGCTGCACCATCGTGTGCGGGCCCTCGGCGGCCAGCACCTGCAGGGCCGTCAGCCGCACCGGATCGGCCAGTTCGCGCGTCAGCTCGACGATCGCGCCCTGGACGGCGTTGCCCGCCTCGACCAGTCCGCCCATCACCGCTCCCTTCCGCGCGCGAGCCTAGCATATTTCACGAGACCCTGAATGATTGTTGCACCACCGGGCCGGCCGTGGTTACTCTTCACGTCTCCGTGAAGGGTGATTGCATGCGAAGTCTCCTCTGGGGCCGCGGGGTTTCCGCACTCGGCGACGGCCTGTGGTTCACGATCTGGGCGCTGTACTTCACCCGGATCGCCGGCCTCCCGCCGGTCACGGTCGGCGCCGGGCTGGCGGTGGCGAGCGCGGCGGGCATGGCCGCCGCGGTACCGCTGGGGGCACTCGCCGACCGGGCCGGCGCGCGGCCGGTCCTGGTCGTGCTCACCCTCGTCCGCGGCGCCGCGATGGCCGCCTACCTCGCGGTCGGCGGCACCTGGTCGTTCCTGGCCGTGACGATCCCGTTCACCGCCCTCGCGACCGGCGGGACCGCGGTGCGGACGGCGCTGATCACCGGCCTGGTCACCGCGCCCGCGGAACGGGTGCGCGTGCTCGCGCAGCAGCGGGTCGCCCAGCACGTCGGGTACGCCGCCGGAGCCGGCCTCGGCGCCCTCGTGCTGACCGCCGACACGCGGGGGGCGTACACCCTCGCGATCGCCGTCAACGCCGCGAGTTTCCTCGTGCTGGCCGTCGCGACGCTGCGGGTGCCCGCGCCCGCCCCGCGCCCGGCCGGGCGCCCGGCGATCCGGACGGTGCTCGGCGACCGGCCGTACCTGGCCGTCGTCGCGGCCACGGCGGTGCTTTCCCTGTGCTGGGCCATGTTGTCGGCCGGGCTGCCGCTGTGGCTGGCCGGCCGGACCCACCTGCCGCTGGGCCTCGGCGGCGTCGTGGTCGTGCTGAGCTCGGTGGGCATCGCGCTGTTCCAGGTGCCGTTCGCGCGGTTCGCGCGCACGGTGCACCAGGCCGCGCGGACGGCGGTGGTGTCCGGTGTCGTGCTCGCCGCGAGCTGCGTGCTGCTGGCGACGACGGCGGGTGGCGCCGGAGCGGGTGCCGTCACGGTGGTGGTGCTGGCCGCGCTGCTGCACGTCGTGGGGGAGCTGGGGTACGTGGCCGCGAACTGGGGCCTGTCGGTGCGGCTGATGCGCGAAGACGCCAAGGGCGCGTACCAAGGCGTCACCGAAGCGGCCACGGCGACCGTGCAGATGGTGGGCCCCGGCGTGTTCACCCTCGCGGTGGGCGGGCTCGGTGCGCCGGGCTGGCTGCTGGTGGCCCTGGTGTTCCTCGCGGCGGCCGCTCCGGTGCCGGCGTTGACACGCCGGGCGGTCCGCACGCGCGAACCGGCCGGCCGAGCGACGCACGTCACGCCCGCCGTCCGGAACACCGGCGGTGGCGCGACGTTGTAATGGGTGTCGGTACGGCGGTGTCCCCGGGCCTCACCCCTTGCCTTCACGGAATACCTGTCATGACGGAGCCGTGTTGTGCCTTTCGCCGCGAGGCGACCCCCGTACCGGCCTCGAACTCCCGCTTCCGCTCGCAGGTCGACCCCCCTCGGACCTCCGCAGGGCGGAAGCGGGACCGGCTAACCCCGTTCCCGGGCGTCCGGGCGGGTCACCGCGGCCATCAGCGGACGCCAGCGCGTCGCGTCGAAAACGAGGGAAATGGCCTCGATCTTCCCGTTCCGCAACCGGAAGTGCTCGGCCGTGTGCTGGGTGCCGACCGGCGTGGCGGTGTGCACGTCGTAGACGAGCGTGGCCTCCGACTCGCCGTAGAGCTCGCTGATCAGGTCGACCCCGGTGACGATCCCGACGAACCCGGCCAGCCCGTCCAGGTGGCCGCGCGCGTCGGCGGAGGCGATCAGCGGGCTGCGGAAGGTGAACGTGTCCGCCAGCTGTGCGGCCGCCGCCGTGACGTCGCCGGCGAAGCGGGCCCGGTGGTAGGCCTGAACGGTGTCGCGGGTGGTCATCGGTCCTCCAGGTGCCGGGCGAGGTGGGACTGGTTTTCGGCCAGCCGCAGGCACAGGTGCCGCAGCTGGGCCGTTTCGGCGGCGGTGAACCCGCGGAAGAGCGCGGCCATGGCCAGCTGCGACGGCCGCCGGAACTCCTCGAGCCAGCTCCGGCCGTCCGGGGTGATCCGGACCAGCACGGACCGCCGGTCGCGCGGGTCGGGGACCCGCTCGGCGAACCCGGCCCGTTCCAGGGTGTCCACGAGGCCGGTCACGTTCCGGGAGCTCACCCCGGCCGAGGCGGCGAGGTCCTTGACGTTCGAGCCGCCGGTGCCGAGCCGGATCAGGACGTCGAGGGCGCCGGGGCTCAGGCCGCGGCTGCCGGTGCCGTGCGACCGCAGCTGGTCGAGGCTCCGCGCGGCGGTGCGGACGGCCGCGGCGGCCTCCAGGGCGCCGGTGTCCTCGTCGAGCGTGAACCCGGCCAGCGCGCTGCGGACGCCGGGGGAGTAGAGGCGGTCGTCGGGGTCGCGGGCGAGATTGGGTACGTCATTCATAGTGAAGCACTACATTAGTACGTACTTCCGTATCTCTGTCAACGGCCTGTCCGCTCGCAGGCGTTAACCAGGCTTTCGCCCGGCGTTAGCCTCGGTCCCGGGACAGGTTCGCTCTTCGCCGCCCATACTGACCCGGCTCGCCACCACGACACCCCCGGAGTCCCCATGACGGACGTCAACCGACGACGTTTTCTGCAGCTCGCCGGCGGTACCGCCGCCCTTTCCGCGCTGTCCACCAGCATCGCCCGCGCGGCGGAGATCCCCGCGTTCCACCGCACCGGGACGCTGCGGGACGTCGAGCACGTCGTGGTGCTGATGCAGGAGAACCGGTCGTTCGACCACTACTTCGGCACGCTGCGCGGTGTGCGCGGCTTCGGCGACCCGCGGCCGGTGACGCTGGCGTCGGGCAAGTCGGTGTGGGAGCAGTCGGACGGCAAGCGCGACATCCTGCCGTTCCGCCCCGAAGCGGACAACCTGGGCCTGCAGTTCATCCAGGACCTCCCGCACGGCTGGAAGGACACGCACGCGGCGTGGAACGCCGGCAAGTACGACAAGTGGGTGCCCGCCAAGGGCTCGACCACGATGGCGTACCTGACCCGCGAGGACATCCCGTTCCACTACGCCCTCGCCGACTCGTTCACCATCTGCGACGCCTACCACTGCTCGTTCATGGGCTCGACCGACCCGAACCGCTACTACATGTGGACCGGGTACACGGGCAACGACGGCAAGGGCGGCGGCCCGGTCCTCGGCAACGACGAAAAGGGCTACTCCTGGACGACCTACCCCGAGCGGCTCGAACAGGCGGGGATCTCCTGGAAGATCTACCAGGACATCGGCGACGGCCTCGACGCCGCCGGCGGCTGGGGCTGGATCGACGACGCCTACCGCGGGAACTACGGCGACAACTCGCTGCTGTACTTCGACAGCTACCGCAACGCCAAGCCCGGCGACGCCCTGTACGAGAAGGCCCGCACCGGCACGAACGCGAAGGCGGGCGAGGGCTACTTCGACCGGCTCCGCGCCGACGTCAAGGCCGGCGAGCTGCCGCAGGTTTCCTGGATCACCGCGCCGGAGGCGTTCTGCGAGCACCCGAACTGGCCGGTGAACTACGGCGCCTGGTACATCGCGCAGGTGCTCGACGCGCTCACCGCGAACCCGGACGTGTGGAGCAAGACCGCGCTGTTCATCACCTACGACGAGAACGACGGCTTCTTCGACCACGTCGTCCCGCCGTACGCGACCGCCGGCCAGTCCACTGTGGACACCGCGGGCGAGATCTACCCCGGCTCGGCGTCGAACCCGGCCGGCCCGTACGGCCTCGGCCAGCGCGTGCCGATGCTGGTCGTGTCGCCGTGGAGCAAGGGCGGCTGGGTCTGCTCGGAGACGTTCGACCACACGTCGATCATCCGGTTCATGGAGCGCCGGTTCGGCGTGCACGAGCCGAACATCACGGCCTGGCGCCGGTCGGTGTGCGGGGACCTGACCTCGGCGTTCGACTTCGCGCGCACCGACGCGGCGGTCCCGGCGCTGCCGGACACCGCCGGCTACCTCCCGCCCGACCGCGAACGGCACCCGGACTACGTGCCGGCGGTCCCGGCCCGCACGGTGCTGCCGAAGCAGGAGCCGGGGCAGCGCCCGGCCCGCGCCCTCCCGTACGACCTGGCGGCCGACGCCCGGGTGGCGGCCGACGGGCTGCACCTGACGTTCGCCAACCAGGGCCGCGCGGGCGCGACGTTCTACGTGGCGTCGCCGGGCGGCGAACCGCGGACGTACACCGCGGGCGCCGGCTGCTCGCTCGCCGCGACGCTGCCGGTGTCCGGCGGCTACGACTACACGGCGTACGGACCGAACGGGTTCGTCCGCCGGTTCCGGGGCGGCGGCGCGGCCGGCCCCGAGGTGAGCGTGCGCCCGGAAGGCCGCAGCGGGAACCTGTCCCTGGTCCTGACCAACAACGGCCCGTCCCCGGTGCGGCTGACGCTGACGGACGCGTACGGGCGCCGCTCGACGACCCGCGTGCTGCGGCCGGGCGCGCGGGCGGTCGAGGCGGTGGACACGCACCGCAGCGGCAACTGGTACGACGTCTCGGTGAGTTCGGACCACGACCCGCGCTTCCTGCGCCGGGTGGCGGGGCACCTGGAGAACGGGCGTCCGAGCACGAGCGACCCGAAGATCATCTCGCACTGATCCCCGGTCGGGCGCGGTTTTCACCCGCCCGGTACGCAGGTTCACCCGGCCGCGGCCCGCGCGTTGCGGGGCCGCGGCCGCGGTGGGAGCGTCGGGAGATCGACTGCTTTCCCACCACGGAACCAGGAGTGCGGATGACCACCACGGAAATGCCGGCGGTGCACGAGTGCACGGTGACCGGCTGTTCCTACAACCACGACGGCTGCCACGCGTTCGCGATCACGGTCGGCGGCGACAACGGCTCGGCGGACTGCGGCACGTTCGTCCCGCTGAACACCAAGGGCGGCCTGGACCGGGTCGTGGCGCAGGTCGGCGCCTGCTCCCGGGCGGACTGCCGCCACAATTCGGCTTTGGAGTGCACGGCGTCGAGCATCCGCGTCGGCCAGGGCGACGGCGGGCACGCGGCCAACTGCCTGACCTACAGCAGGTAGTACCGCCTCGGCCCACTCTCTGCCGCGGCTGGTCGTGAGTGGTAAGACGCGTTCTAACTCGTCTTACCACTCACGACCGGCCACCCCGAACTCCAGGGCCGTCCGGCCGTCGGACACCGCGACCGTCTCGCGCAACACCAGGCCGCTGTCCGCCGCCAGCGTCTCCAGCTCGGCCGGTGTTCGCTCGCGGCCGCCGAAGCACATCAGCATGAACAGGTCCATCGCCGTGCCCGCCGCCTCGTGCAGCGGCTCGATCACCACTACCGTTCCGGACGGGTCCGCCGCCTCGCGGCAGCGCGTCAGGATCCGGGCAGCGTGGTCGTCGTCCCAGTCGTGCAGGATGTCCGACAGCACGTACGCGTCGGCCGCCGGGGGGAGCGGGTCGAAGAAGCTTCCGGCCACCGCGCTCGCCCGGTCGCCGAACCCGGCCGCCGCGAACCGTTCGGCCGCCGCCGTGGCCGAGGGGGCCAGGTCGAGCACCTCGCCGCGGACCTCGGGGTGCGCGCGCAGGATCTCCGCCAGCAGCACGCCGTCGCCGCCGCCGACGTCCACGATCCGGGGGAAGCGGCTCCAGGCGAAGCGTCCGGCGATCCGCGGGGCGTGGTCCCGGAACCGCCAGCCCATCTGCGCGTCGAACGACCGTCGCAGGCGGGGCTCGGCGTCGATGTCCGCCCAGAAACCGCGGCCGTAGCGGCGCTCGTACGCCGGCTCGCCCGTCGTGATCGTGCCCAGCAGGTCGGCGAACGCCAGGTCCGCGCGGCCGCCGGCGCGGTTGATGTCCAGCAGCACCTTGGCGGCTTCGGTGCGCAGCTGCGCGCCGAGGTCCGTGGGCCGGTAGCGGCCGGACTCGAACGCGAACACCCCGGCCGTCACCAGGTGATCGAGCAGGCGGGCCAGCGCCGCGGGGGACGCGCCGGTGGCGGACGCGAGTTCGGCGGCGGTGCCCTCGTGGTCGGCAAGGCCGAGCGTCGCCGCCACGCGGATGGCCATGGGTGTCGCCAGGTCGGCCAGGGCGAGGATCGACTGGTCCATCCGTCCACCCTAGCGCCGTGGCATCATGACCCCGATCGGCAAACCGAACGAAGGACGTCGCCGGTGGACGCTTTACCGAACGAGTCGATCCGCGACATGCTGGCGGTCAACCTCCGCGCGGCCCGGTCGGCGCGCGGCCTGTCGCTGTCGGAGCTGTCCCGGCGGTCGGGCATCGGCAAGGCGACGCTGTCGCAGCTGGAGGGCGGTACCGGCAACCCGACCATCGAGACCGTGTTCAGCCTGTCCCGCGTCCTCGAGGTGGCGATCTCCGACCTGCTCGACCACCGGCCGCGCGGCGGGCTGACCGTGGTGCGGGCCGCCGACGTCGAGGTCCTCCGCGGCGAGGGCGTCGACCTGCGGCCGCTGCGCCGCATCGAAGCCGCCGACAGCGTCTTCGAGGTGTACGACCAGGTCGTCCGCGGAGACGCGCCGCAGCGGTCGCAGGGGCACGTCGGCGTCGAGCACACCGTGGTGCAGGCGGGCCAGCTGCGCGTCGAGGTGGCCGGCCGGACCGTCGACCTCGGGCCCGGCGACTACGTCGCGTTCGACGCCCGCGAGCCGCACAGCTACACCGCGCTCGCCGCGCCGGTGCACTCGGTGCTGCTCCTGCAGTACCGCGCGGACGAACGGCTCGACGGCCGGCCGCACCCCGTCATGACGGATTGACACCCGTCCCGGCCGAGACCTATCGTTCGCTATACCGAACGCTGGAGGGTCGATGAACCGAACGCGGGTGGTGGTGATCGGCGCCGGCATCGTCGGCGCGGCGTGCGCCAGGGAGCTCGCCCTGGCCGGTTTCGACGTCCTGGTTCTCGACCGCGGCCGCCCCGCGGGCGGCAGCACTTCGCACGGCGAAGGCAACATCTTGGTCTCCGACAAGGGACCGGGTGCCGAACTCGCCCTCGCGCAGCTGTCCGCCCGGCTGTGGCCGCAGCTGGTGGCGGAGTTCGAGCCCCGGGCGGCGGCCGCGACGGAGTTCGACCCGAAGGGCAGCATCGTCGTCGCCACCACCGAAGCCGGCGCCGCCGCGCTCCTCGCGTTCGCCGGGACGCAGGCCGCGGCCGGGGTCCGCACCGAGCGGCTCGACGCGGCGGCCGTCGCGGCGGCCGAACCCGCGCTCACCCGCGAGGTGACCGCCGCGGTCCACTACCCGCAGGACGCCCAGGTCCAGCCGGCCGGTGCCGCGCTCGCCCTGCTGGGCTCGGCGCTGCACCACGGCGCCCGGCTGCGCACCGAAGCCGAGGTCACCGGCGCCCGGGTCGAGGGCGGCCGGATCACCGGGGTCCGCGTGGCCGGCGAAGTGGTCGCGGCGGACGTGGTGGTGAACGCCGCGGGACCGTGGTCGGGGCCCGTGTCGGCCCGGCTGGGCGCGCCGATCGCGGTCCGGCCCCGGCGCGGCGAGGTCCTGGTGACCACGCCGATGCCGGGTGTGGTGCGGCACAAGGTCTACGACGCGGACTACGTCGGCGCGGTCGGCACGGGCAGCGGGGACCTGCAGACGTCGGCGGTGGTGGAGTCGACCCGGGGCGGCACGGTGCTGATCGGCTCGTCCCGCCGCCGCGTGGGCTTCGACGACACGATCCGCCCGGACGTGCTGGGCGCGATCGCGGCCAAGGCGGTCCGGCTGTTCCCGGCCCTCGCGAACGCCGCGGTCATGCGCGCGTACGGCGGTTTCCGGCCCTATGTGGACGACCACCTGCCGGTGCTCGGCGAAGACCCGCGGCTGGGAAACCTCTGGCACGCAACGGGTCACGAGGGGGCGGGGATCGGCCTGAGCGCCGGCACGGCCCGCCTGCTGCGCGAACTGCTGACCGGCGAGCAACCGTCGATGCCGGTGGACGAGTTCACTGTGGACCGTCCGGCGGTGCTGGCGTGAGCGAGCCGATCGCGATCACCGTCGACGGCGAGACCGTCACCGGCCTGGCCGGGCAGACCGTCGCCGGGGTGCTGCTCGCCGCCGGGCGGCTGTCCTGGCGCACCACGCGGTCCGGCGCGCCGCGCGGGGTCTTCTGCGGGATCGGCGCCTGCTTCGACTGCCTGCTCACCGTCAACGGCGTCGCCGACGTCCGCGCCTGCCGCCGCCGCGCCGCCGACGGCGACGAGATCCGGACCCAGTCCCGGGAGGAGGGCGCGTGACGCACGTCGTCATCGTCGGCGCCGGGCCCGCCGGGCTCGCGGCGGCCGAGCACGCGCTCGCCGCCGGGGCCGAGGTCACCGTCCTGGACCAGGCGGACGCGCCCGGTGGGCAGTACCACCGCGGAGCGTCACAGCGGTTCGATGCGCTCCTGAGCCGGTGCGCATGGTGGCCGGAAGCCACCGTCTGGGCCGTGGAAGGCAAGCGGGTTCACGTCCTGCGCGGCCCGGCCGACGGGACGGACCGGCGGCGTCACACCCTCGAGCCTGACGCGCTGATCCTGGCCACCGGCGCGCACGACCGCGTCCTGCCGTTCCCCGGCTGGCAGCTGCCCGGCGTCTTCACCGCCGGTGCCGCGCAGGCGCTGGCCAAGGGGGAGCGGGTCGCCGCCGGGCGGCGGGTGCTCGTCGCCGGGGCCGGCCCGTTCCTGCTGCCGGTCGCCGAGTCCCTTTTGGACGTCGGTGCCGGGGTCCTCGCCGTGCTGGAGGCGAACCCGGCGCGCACTGTCCTCAGTGGATGGTCGTGGCGGGCGGCCGGGCACGCCGGCAAGATGAACGAACTTGTTCGTTACGCCGCCAAGCTGGCCCGGCACCGCGTCCCGTACCGCACGGGCCGCGCGGTGGTCGAAGCCCGCGGCGACGACCGGGTTCGTGAAGCCGTCACCGCCCGCGTCCGGTCCGACTGGTCGGTCGTCCCCGGCACCGAACGCACCCACGAGGTCGACGCCCTCTGCGTCGGCCACGGCTTCGTGCCGCAACCCGAACTGGCCGTCGCGGCCGGCTGCGTCCTCGACGGTGGGTTCGTCCGGGTCGGCGACGACCAGCGCACCAGCGTCGAAGGCGTGTTCGCCGCGGGGGAGCTCACCGGCATCGGCGGTGCGGCCGCCGCCGCGGCGGAAGGCGCGGTCGCCGGGTGGGCCGCCGCCGGGCGAACGCCGGGCCGTGCCCTGCTGCAGCAGCGTGACCACACACGCGCCTTCGCCCGGCTACTGGCCGCCGCGCACCCGATCGGCGCTGCGTGGCCCGGCTGGCTGCGTGACGACACCGTCGTCTGCCGCTGCGAGGAAACCTCCTACCGCGACCTGAAAAGCGCTGTCGCCGACCCGGCCGCACCCGGCCCGCACGCGCTCAAGCTCGGCACCCGCGCCGGGCTCGGGCCGTGCCAGGGCCGGATGTGCGGCGCCGCCGTCGCCGACCTGTGCGGCGGCGCCGAGCGGCACCACCGTCCGATCGCCCAGCCGATCCGCCTGGGCGAGCTCGCCGATCCGAAGGAGACCCCAGCATGAGCACCCGCGACCTCGGCGGCGTGGTCGTCGCCGCCGCGCTGCCCTACCGGGCCGACGACGCCGCACCCGCCGGGCTGGCCGTCGACTACGACGCCTACGCCGAGCACTGCCGCTGGCTCGTCGAAAACGGCTGCCGCGGCGTCGGCCCGAACGGTTCCCTCGGCGAGTACTCCTCGCTCACCGACGACGAACGCCGCCGCGTCGCGCGCACCGCGATCGAGGCCGTCGGCGCCGACGGGATCGTCGTCGTCGGCGTGCACGCCCCGGGCGCGCACCAGGCGCGGGCCTGGGCCGAGGCGGCGGCCGAGGACGGCGCGCACGGCGTGCTGTGCCTGCCGCCGACGCTCTACCGCGCCAACCGCGGCGAGGTGCTCGCCCACTTCGAGGCGGTGGCGTCAGCGGGGTTGCCGGTGATGGTCTACAACAACCCGCTGGACACCAAGGTCGACCTCACCCCGGACCTGCTGGCCGAGCTCGCGCAGATCGACAACGTCGTGGCCGTCAAGGAGTTCTCCGGCGACGTCCGCCGGGTGCTGGAGATCCGCGAGCGGGCGCCGGGACTGGCCGTGATCGGCGGCGCCGACGACGTCGTCCTGGAGAGCCTTCTGATGGGCGCCACCGGCTGGTTCGCCGGGTTCCCCAACGTGTTCCCGGCCGAGTCGGCGCGCCTGTTCGAGCTCGCCACGGCGGGCAAGCTGGAGGAGGCGCGGGCGCTGTACGAGCCGCTGGTGGCGGCGTTCCGCTGGGATTCGCGCACCGAGTTCGTCCAGGCCATCAAGCTCGGGATGGACCTGGTCGGCCGCCGCGGCGGGCCGTGCCGTCCGCCGCGGGGACCGCTGTCGGACGCCCACCGCGAGCAGGTCCGCGCCGACATGGGCCGTGCGCTCGCGGCGCTGGGGGTGGCGTAGATGCGCTCCTCGCGCGCGATCACGGCGGTCGACTCGCACACCGAGGGCATGCCGACCCGGGTGGTGACCGGCGGCGTCGCCCCGATCCCCGGTGCCACGATGGCCGAGCGCCGCCGGTACTTCATGGCGCACCTGGACCACCTGCGGCAGTTCCTGGTGAACGAACCGCGCGGCCACTCCGCGATGAGCGGGGCGATCCTCCAGCCGCCCTGCCGGGCGGACGCCGACTGGGGTGTGGTGTACATCGAGGTGTCGGGCTGCCTGCCGATGTGCGGCCACGGCACGATCGGCGTGGCCACGGTGCTGGTGGAGACGGGCATGGTGGAGGTGACCGAGCCGACGACGGTGGTCCGCCTGGACACCCCGGCCGGGCTGGTGCACGCCGAGGTCTCCGTCCGCGACGGCCGCGCCGAGCGGGTCAAGCTGCGCAACGTCCCATCGTTCCTCGCCGAGCGCGACGCCGAGGTCTCGGTGCCCGGCCTGGGTTCCGTCCGCTACGACCTGGCCTACGGCGGGAACTTCTACGCGATCCTGGAGCTGTCCGCGGTGGGCATCCCGTTCGACCGGGCGGAAAAGGACCGGATCCTCGGCGCGGGGCTGGCGATCATGGCGGCGATCAACGAACAGCGGCCGCCGAAGCACCCGGAGGACCCGCTGATCGGCGGCTGCAAGCACGTCCAGTTCCTCGCGCCCGGTTCGGACGCCCGCGCGTCGCAGAACGCGATGGCCATCCACCCCGGCTGGTTCGACCGATCGCCGTGCGGCACCGGCACGTCGGCCCGGATGGCCCAGCTGCACGCGCGCGGCGAGCTGCCGCTGCACACGCCGTTCGAGAACTCGTCGTTCATCGGCACGACGTTCACCGGCGAGCTGGTCGCCGAGACGACGGTCGGCGGTGGGCCGGCGGTGGTGCCGGAGTTCTCGGGCCGGGCGTGGATCACCGGCACGGCCACGTACCTGCTCGACCCGTCCGACCCGTTCCCGGCCGGGTTCGTGCTCTAGGCGGGCTGCCAGAGCTCGATCCGGTTCCCTTCGGGATCGGTGACCCACCCGAACCGCCCGACCCCGGCCATGTCCTGGACGTCGTCGGCGACGTCGGCGCCGGATGCCCGCAGCTGGGCGAGCATGGCGTCGAGGTCGCGGACCCGGAAGTTGAGCATCGTCTGCTGGGTGGGCGAGCCGAAGTAGTCGGTCCCGGCTTCGAAGGGAGCGAAGACGGTGGGGCCGGCCTGTTGCTGCCAGGCGCCGTGTTCGTCGGTGTCGAGGCCGAGGCAGTCCCGGTACCAGGCGCCGAGGGCGGCCGGGTCCGAGGCGCGGATGAAGTACCCACCGATGCCGAGCACACGTTCCATGAGCCGATCCTGCCAGCGGGACGGCGCCGCCCGGGTGGCGACACGCGAGTCGCCGCCCGGGCCGTTACCCGTGTCCTGGTTACTCCTCCCGGCCGATTTCGGCGGATTCGAGGATGGCGAGGGCGTCGGGGACGAGGACGGCGGCGGAGTAGTAGGCGGAGACGAGGTAGGAGATGAGG
>NZ_JNYY01000015.1 GCF_000716785.1 Amycolatopsis vancoresmycina | reverse complement strand
AGCTCTCACCGCATCACAGTCCAACCGGCTTACCGAGCGGCCCATCCCATCTTCCCAGCCCCGTGAAGCCTGCAAAACAGACGGGAACATCTGACATGAACCACCTGATGCGCGACCTGGCCCCGATCACCGACGCGGGCTGGCAGGAGGTCGACGACGAGGCCAAGGAGCGGCTGCAGACCCACCTCGCGGCCCGCCGCCTGGTCGACGTGGCCGGCCCGCACGGCTGGCGGCACTCCGCCACCGACCTCGGACGCACCACCACCGTCGCCGCCGCGACCTTGGCCGACATCGGCGAAGGCGCGGTGGTCCGGCAACGCCGCGTCCTGCCGCTGACCGAGGTGCGGGTGCCGTTCACGGTGTCGCGCGCGGAGCTCGACGACGCCGAACGCGGCGCCGACGACCTCGAGTTCGACGACCTCGACCGCGCGGCCAAGCAGATCGCGATGATCGAGAACCGGGCCGTCTTCCACGGCTGGGCCGCGGTCGGCATCACCGGCATCACCGAGGCCTCGCCGTACGACACCGCGTCGCTCGGCGACGACCCCGACGCCTACCCCGGTGTCGTGGCCCGCGCGGTCGACACCCTGCGCCAGGCCGGGATCAAGGGACCCTACGGGCTCGCCATCGCCCCCGGCGGCTACACCCGCATCGTGGAAAGCACCGAGCACGGCGGCCACCTGCTGTTCGACCACCTCCGCCGCGTCCTCGGCGGCGGCAAAGTGGTCCGCGCGCCCGGCCTGGACGGGGCCCTGCTCGTCAGCCTCGGCAGCGGCGGCTTCTCCCTCGAGCTCGGCCAGGACCTGGCGGTCGGCTACAGCCACCACGACGCCGAGACCGTGACGCTCTACCTGGAGGAGAGCTTCAGCTTCCGGGTCGTCGAACCCGACGCCGCCGTCACGCTCGCCTCCTGACCGGCCCCCGTCACGTTCCGACTGCGGCCACCAGGTCGCGCGCGCAGGCTCGGACCGCGTACACCGCGGTGCCGCGGTAGCCGGGGCCGGCGTGCCGCGCCGGGTCGAGGAGGTCCCGGGCTCGCGTGGCGGCCGCGACCGCTCGATCCCGGCTGCCGCCGGTCGCCAGGACGTCGCAGGCGTGCGCGAGTTCGGCGATCGCCTCGCCCAGTGGCCGCGGCAGATCCTCTCCCGCGTCGACGGCGGCCCGGGTGACGCGGACCAGGGTGAGCACCGCGTTGGCCTGCAAGGTCAAGTGCCGGCTGCGGGCGATGGCGCGGTGCACGCTCGCGCGCGCCTTCCAGCGGCGCGGCGCGACGAGCACCGCCTGCCGGGCGGTTCCCCGGGCCTGGTCGAGTGCGGCCAGCCGCGCGTGGATCCGCTGGCCGGCCGCCAGTTCCCGGTCGACGTCGTCGCCGGCCGAGGGCGGGCCGCCGAGCCGGAGGCCGCACAGCGCGTCGCGCAGCTCGGCGAACAGGTCTTCGGTGGCTTCGCCGAGCAGCCGGTGCGGGTCGGCGGGCACCAGCAGGACCGCGATCACCACCACGACGCCGCCGCCGATCAGCGCGTCCACCAGCCGTTCGGTCCCGGATCCCGGCCGGTGCAGCGCGAGGATCAGGATCGCCGACGCCGCGGCCTGGTTGACGAACATCAGGCCCTGGCCGAACGGACCGCCGCCGAAGGCCAAGGCGCTGTACATCGCCAGGAGCGCGGCCAGCGCGAACGCCGGGGCGCTCGTGCCGGCCAGCGCTTCCGCGGCCGAGCCCAGCACGATGCCCAGCGCCACCCCGCTCATCAGCTGCAGCGCCCGCTGGCCCCGCAGGATGTCGCTGGCCGACAGCGAGACGGCTGCGGCGATCGGCGCGAAGAAGGGCTGCGGGTGGCCCAGCAGGTCGTGCGCGATGAACCAGGAGACGCCGACCGCGACCGCGGTCTGCGCGACAGACCACCGGGCCCGCCGGAGCCGCCCGGTGGCCGCCGCGCCCGTCGCTCGCAGCCGTTCCCGCCATCGCGTCGTCATCGACGCCGGTTACCCAGGCCGAGGCCGACGACCCGTGGCTCCACGTACCGAGGCGTCGCGGGGGCCGGGTGGCACCACGCGGTGCGGCACCTCGGGTGGGGTGCGACCGCACCTGCTCGAACCGGCCGGAGGTGGTGGCGACCAGGGTGAATCCGGTGGAGGGTTGACAGCCGGGCCGACTGGTATGAACCTTTTCACCGATCGTTCCCGCCGGCCCTCCTGGGCATCCGCCCGGCGTTCCGGGACGAGCCGGGCCGCGCCGTCGCCTCGCCGGCGGCCGGTCCGACCGTTTCCCCAGCCAGGAGGAACCATGGTCACCCACGCCCCGCCGCGGCGCCGTCGCCGCGGACCCGGCACCCGCTTGGCGGTGCTCGCCGCGGCCCTCGCGGCCGGCGCGCTCGGCCTCGCCGTCCCGTCGGCGAGCGCCGCCGGCACGCTCATCTCGCAGGGGAAAGCCGTCACCGCGTCGTCGGTGGAGAACGCCGGCACCCCCGCGTCCGCCGCGGTGGACGGCAACACCGCCACCCGGTGGTCGTCGCAGTTCAGCGATCCGCAGTGGCTCCGGGTCGACCTCGGCGGCGCGGCCACCGTCAGCCAGGTGGTGCTGCGCTGGGAAGCCGCCTACGCCACCGCCTACCAGATCCAGGTGTCCGACAACGCTTCCAGCTGGTCGACGGTGTACCAGACCACCTCGGGCACCGGCGGCACGCAGACGCTGAACGTGACCGGCTCCGGCCGGTACGTGCGGTTGTCCACGACCGCCCGGGCCACCCCGTACGGCGTGTCGCTGTGGGAGTTCCAGGTCTTCGGCACCGGCGGCGGAACGACGCCACCCGGCACCGGCACGCCGCCGGACTCGTTCTGGGGTGACACCGCCGGCATCCCGGCCGCGCGGAACGTGCTCACGGTCAAGGTGCTCAACCGGACCAACGGCAAGTACCCCGACAGCCAGGTGTACTGGAACTTCGGCGGCCAGACCCATTCGATCGCCGAGCAGCCCTACATCGACATGCCGGCCAACTCGGCCGGGCGGATGTACTTCTACCTCGGTACGCCGAACGGCCAGTACGCCGACTTCATCGAGTTCACCGTCGGCGCGGACGTGTTCAACGGCAACACCACCCGGGTGGACGCCTTCGCACTCAAGCTCGCCATGCGGCTGCACGCCCACGACGGCTACGACGTGCAGGTCGGCGACGACTACCCGACGTTCCAGGAGGACCGCTCGGCCACGTTCGCCAAGTTCCAGGCCGGGGTGCCGGCCGAGTTCCAGGGCCTGGCCACGGTGAACGCGCCCTACCGGATCCCGGCCCCCGGCAGCGCACCGGACTTCCGCACCGGCGGCAGGTACGCGAACTACTTCACCGCGTACGCCCAGTCGGCAGGGGTCAACGAGCCGACGTCGAACATCACCGGCTGCGCCGGGTCGCTGGCCGGCAACCCCGACCTGTGCGCGGCCCTGAACCGGCACACGGCCCACCTGCCGCAGTCCCAGTGGCAGGACCCGGCCCGCTACTACCAGGCGGCCCCGGCGAACTACTACGCGAAGTTCTGGCACGACCACGCCATCAACGGCCTCGCGTACGGTTTCCCGTACGACGACGTGGCTTCGCAGTCTTCGTTCGTCTCGCACGGAGACCCGCAGTGGCTGCTGGTGGCCGTCGGCTGGTGACCGGCACGACCACCTGAACAGCCGGGCGAGCCGGGCTTTCCGCCGGACGGACGGCGGAAAGCCCGGTCGGTCACGGAAGGCTGAGCCCGTACGCCTGCAGCACGGCCGGGACCGGCTGGAAGAACGTCTCGCCACCGGACGTGCAGTCGCCGCTGCCCCCGGAGGTCAGGCCGATCGCCGTGGCGCCGTCGAACAGGGCGCCGCCGCTGTCGCCCGGCTCGGCGCACACGTCGGTGTCGATCAGGCCGTAGACGGAGCCTTCCTCGTAGTTCACCGTCGCGTCGAGGCCGGTGACCGTGCCGGAGTAGACGCCGCTGGTGGAGCCGCTGCGCGTCACCGGCTCGCCGACCGAGGCGTCACCCGCGCCGGTGATCTCCTGGCCGGTGTTGACCGCGCTGGGGCCGTCGGCACCCGGGTCGTAGGCGGCGTACGAGTAGTCCGTGCCCGGGAAGTCGGCGCGCTGGGTGCTCGCGATGTGCTCGTAGTTCCCGGAGTCGGCCCACCAGTCGTTCGTCGCGACCCCGCAGTGCCCGGCGGTGATGAAGCCGGGGTTGCCGCTCGAGTCGTGCACGTTGAAGCCGAGGGAGCAGCGCAGGCCCTGACCCCAGATCGCGTCTCCGCCGGTGAGCAGCGGACGCAGCCGTGCGGTCCGCTCGAAGCGGGCCTTGGCGCCGAAGCCGCGCACCTCCGCGGTCAGCTTCGCGAGCGCGGCGCCGGCGACGGTGGGGTCGGCGGTCACGCGCACCTGGCCGGTGCGGGGGTCGATCCGCCACGCCGTGCCGGGAACGCGGTCGGACCGGTTCAGCCGGCCGGTCACGGCGGCCAGTTCGGACCGGCGGAAGGGCACCGGGCGCGGCTCGGCGCCGGCGGTGCGGACATCGGCGGCCGCCGCCGCGTCGGTGACCGTGACGACCAGGTGGCCGTGGTCGTAGTAGGCGCCCACGGTGCGGTCGCCGAGGCGGTTCGTGAGCTGTCCGCCGAGCGCGGTCGCGGCCCGGACGTTCATGGGCTGGGCGGCGAACGCCGCGGAGGGCGGCAGGAGGGCGGTCCCGGCGGCGAGCAACGCGGCGGCGCAGATCGTGCCGCCACGCCGGACCGGGGAAGCCGGATGTGCAGTGGACATGAGTCATCTCCATGCTCGTGGGATGGGGCGATGACACACCGGTGCGGGAAGCGCGCCTCGACAGCGTAAGACGGTGCGACATTTTCTTTCCACCCACGAAAGTCGTTTTCCCCGGCCGAGCCGAAACTCGCCGGACTCCGTTCCGGAAAAGAAATCGCCGATTTTCCGCATCGGCAAATGGCCGGTTCGCGGCGAACCGGCCGATGCGGGATTATCCGCCTTCTCCTCTGTGAGGACGCTGAGGATGGTGGTGCCGCGGGGTCCCCGGCCGCGGCACCACCGGACAGCCGGTCAGCAGGGACCGTCGTCACCCCAGACCGCCCAGGAGCCAGGGGCTCCCGGCTCCGCGCCCGTGGAGTACCACTTGGACGTCCACTTGTGACCGCTGTAGGAGACGACGTCGTTCGGCACGTAGGCCTTGGTGGCGCTCCAGGCCGCGACGCCGCCGCAGCCGGCGGGCGGCGTGGTCGGCGGGGTCGTGCCGCCCGTCGTCGTCGGCGGGGTGGTGGTCGGACCGCCGCTGCACGTCGCCTCACCCGACTGCGCCGGCACGCTCACCGCGTTCCACGCGTTCTTCACCGTGGTGAACACCGCGCAGCTGGGGTCGAGGGTCTTCGCCGCCTGCAGCGTCCACTTGCGGTAGGCCGGGTACGAGCTGGCCGAGGTCTTCATCTGCATCGCGTTGTACATGACCGTGATGGCCTTCTGGACGCCGACGCCGGTCACCGAAGAACCGTTGCAGGTGGGACTCTGCGGCTGCCCGTTGGCCGGATTGCTGCCCTCGGCCACCAGGTAGAACCAGTGGTTGCCGGGACCGGCGGCCGCGTGCACCTCGCCGCCGGGCACCGAGGAGCTGTAGCAGTCGGGGTCGTTGTTGACCCGGGACGGGTCGGCCATGTTGCGGATCGGCCCGTTGCCGACGAGGTCGACCTCCTCGCCGACGGTGAAGTCCGGGGTGTCGTACGGACTGGGCTCGTTGGCGAACCATTCGGTCGAGGCGCCGAAGGTGTCGGCGACGAACTCCTGCGTCCCGCCCTGGGACATGCTGCCCGGCGTGTGGTCGTCGATGCCGTGCCCCATCTCGTGGGCGACGACGTCGATCGACGGGATCCACTGGCCGGCCTGGTTGTGCCCGATCTGCACGGACGTGCCGTCGTAGTAGGCGTTGACGTCGTTGAGCCCCATCCGGATCGGCCACGCGCCGCCGTTGCCGTCGGGGCCGCTGCGGCCCAGCCACTGGGCCAGCATCCGGTTTTCCGTCTGCGTGGCGAACAACGCGTCCACGCAGCCGGTTTCCTTGTCGGCCGCGTTGCCGTTGCCCCAGCTGTCCGAGCCCTTCGTGAACACCTGGCCGGTGTTGTAGTCCGCGCAGCTGAGGTTCGAGATCTGCGGATCCTGCATGACGTAGCCGCTGCCGCCCCGGCTGGTGTCGATGTGCACCGGGTTCGGGCCGTTGTAGGCGGAGTTGCCGTCGCCGTGCGCGACGTGCTCGCGGGTGTCGAGGACGGCGCCGGTCAGCGCGTCGACGTAGACGGTGAGCCGGCTCGGTCCCCCGGCCCGGTCCGTGCCGTCGACGGTCGACTCCCAGGCCGCGCGCCCGTCCTTCCCGCCGAGCAGGTCGATCACCAGCCGGGACGGTTCGGCCTTCGTGACGGAGGCGAGCCGGCCGCGGGCGGCCGATTCGGCCTGTGCCTGGGTGACCGTGGCCGTCGTCGGCACGGCGCCGAGCGTCCGGTCCTGGGCCACGGACAGGTACTGGACGGCGCCGCGGGCGTCGGTGGCCACGACGAAGTCGCCGCCGACCACCGGCAGACCGGCGTACGTGCGGTCGTAGCTGACGTACTGGTTCCCGTTCGAGGAGCTCACGCCGCGCCGGACGAACGCGTCCTGCGGCCCGGCGTGCAGCGCGGCCGGGTGCGCGGCCACGAGCGCGTCGGCGGCGGAGGTGGCGTTGGCGACGGCGTCGGCGGCCGAGGGGGCGGCGCCGGGTTCGGCGGCGCCGGGTGACGCGACGACGACCCCGGCGACGACCAGGGCCGCCGACAGGGAGCCTCCCACGGTGAGGAGACGGCTGGGTGGTTTCACGACGTGCTCCTATCCCGGGCGGTGGATCGCACCGGCCGGAAATGTGAAAATGCGGACATCTCTCGCTCACGGTCGCGGCACACGATTCGGGGACGAATCAGTCGTGTGAGTGACAGCCGGAGAAGATGAACTCACTGTCGATGAGCACCGTCCCGGAAACAACTGCGGGAACAGCTCGTACCGCTACCTGATCCGGGTACTTTTCCCGGACGCCGTGGTCTTATTCCGGCGCTGTCGCCCGCGGCCGGACGACGTCCTGCCGCGACCGGGCCCCGACCTTGCGCAGGGTGCGCGCCACGTGGAACTCCGCGGTCCGGGTGGAAATCGAGAGCGCCTCGGCGATGTCACGGTTCGTGCGCCCCTGGTGGAGCAGGCCGAGCACCTGCTGTTCGCGCGGCGAAAGGTCACCGCCGTAGCCGCTGCGGCCGCGGCGGGAGGGGTTGACGACGCCGGACGACCGCAGCGTCTGGTGGCACCGCGCGGCATCGGCGGTGGCCCCGAGCCGTTCGTAGCGCGCGGCGGCCTCGGTGAGTGCGCCGGCGCCGGCGGCGAGTCGCAGCCGCGCCGCTTCCTCGAACGCGCGGGCCGCGGGATACGGCGCGGGGAGCGAGGCGTAGCGGTCCGCGGCCGCTTCGAACGTCGTGACCGCGGCGGGGTCTCCGGCGGCGGCGAGCCGGAACCCGTGGCAGAACACCGAAGCCGAGGCGGCCAGCGGCGCGTCCACTCCGGACAGTCCGGTGTCCAGTTCGGCCACCAGCCCGGTCACGTCGTCGCCGTGTGCGGTCCGGGCCGCGACCACCGCGGGCAGCAGGTCCCCCGCCCAGGCCCACGCCTGCTTGCCGCGCAGCACGGCCAGGCCGCGGTCCCCCTCGGCGATAGCGGCTTCGACCCGACGGCGGCGAAGCAGCATCCACACCTTCGCCGCGTGGACCGCCAGGACGACGGGGATGAGGGTCCGGTGGGGATCGGTGAGGTCCGGCCGGTCGAGGCCGTCGGCGGCGGAGACCCAGTCTCCGCCGGCCGCGTCGAGCACCCCCAGCAGGTACGACATTTCGCTGACCACGGGCCAGAAGGCCGGATAGCTCGCCTGGAGTCCGGTCGCCGCTTCGGCGAGCCCGGCCCAGGCGCCCGTGCGCCAGGCCAAGCACAACCCGGTTCCGCGCAGCGCGGCGGCGGTGAACGGCAGCTTGACCCCGGCGACGAGCCGCTCGGCCGCGTCGAGCCACCGGTGGGCCCGCCGGTAGTGCCCGGTCAGCAGGCCGGCGTAGGCCAGGTTCGCGTGCATGCGGGCCAGCTCCCGCCGTTCCTCGGGACGGTCGCCGGCCGTGCTCAGCCGCTCGGCGCGGTCCCCGGCTCCCGGCACCCCGGTCATCAGGTCGAGGGCGACGTCGTCGGCGAGCACGGCGAACCGCAGAGCGGGGTCGGCCGGCCGGCGCACCACGGCCGCCCACCGCCGGTGGTGGGCCAGCGGGGCGGCACCGAGCACCGGGTTCGCCAGCACCGCCGCGGCCCGGCAGGCCACCGGCGAGCCGGCCGTGACCTCGCCGATCGCCGCCGCCACCTGGGCCCGGCCGTCGTCCAGCGCCGGTTGGCGGAAGAGCAGCAGGCCGAGCGCCAGCCGCAGCTCACCCCGCACGTCCGAGGGGACGCGCCGGTCGTCGAGCAGGGCGCGCAGGACGCTCACGAGCGCGGCGTGGTCCACGCCGTGGGCGGCCACCTGGCCGAGCCGGCGGGCCAGCCGGGCGAGGTCGGCGGCCGCCAGGGCGGGATCGGCGACCAGGTCGCGCAGCACCGCCACCGCGCTCGGCACGTCGTTGGCCGCCAGCGCGTGTTCGGCCGCCGCTTCGCCGTAGCGCACCCATTCGGCGTGTTCGCCCGCGTGGCGGGCGTGGGCCGCCAGCTCCGCCAGGGGCGCCGGGCACCACTTCGCCAGCACGGCCATGGCCCGCCGGTGCAGGCGGGTGCGGTCCGGGCCGGCGACGCCGGCGTAGACCGCCTGCCGGTCCAGCGCGTGCCGGAAGCCGTACCGGCCCGCCGTGGTCTCCACCACGGCCCCGGCGGCCAAGGCGGCCACCAGAGCCGGGCCCGCGTCGGCGAGTTCCAGACCGGCGATCTCGGCGAGACCGGCTTCGGGCACCGACACGCCGGCGACGGCCGCGGCCCGCACGAGGGCGACCGCCGCGTGCGGCAGTCCCGCCAGGCGTTCCGCGACCGCCTCGCGGACCACGTCGGGCACGGCCAGGCCGTCCGGCCGGGCCGATCCGGTGCCCATGGCGCGCACGGTTTCCACGACCAGCAGCGGGATTCCGGCCGTCCGCTCGTGCAACCGGGCCGCGAAGTCGAGATCGACCGGCTCGCCGCCCAGGTACGTCGAGGCCAGGACGCGGGTCTGCGCAGGGGTCAGCGGCCGCAGCGCCACCCGGGTCACGGCGACGCCGGCCACGGGGCGCACGGCGACGCCGAGGGGCAGGCCCAGCGGGCAGTCGTGCCTGCGGTAGGTGCCCACCAGCGACAGCCGCGGCGGCGGGTCTTCGGCGAGGAAGCCCAGCAGTTCGCGCGAGCGCTCGTCGGCGTGGTGCAGGTCTTCGATCAGCAGCACGACCTTCCCGGCCGCGTCCAGCAGCCCGCGCACGGCCCGGAACGTCTGGTGCCGCCGCACCCCGGCCTCGGCCGGCGCGCCGGGGGCCGGCGGCAGGAACGAGTCGAGCTCGGGCACGAGCGGCCGGAGCGCACCGGTCACCGGGTTCAACGCCGCCGGCGCGGGGAGCAGCGGTCCCAGGGCGGCGAGTGCTTCGAGCACGGGACCGTAGGGGAATTGCTCCCGCCCCCGGCAGTGCCCGGTGAGCACCGGCCGGCCCCCGAGTTCGGCCGCCAGTTCGCGCAGGAGCCTGCTCTTCCCGATACCCGCTTCCCCTTCGACCAGGACCACGGCGGGCGGGTCGAGGACGGCGGCGACGATCCGATCCAGCTCCGCTTGCCGTCCGACCAGAACGGGCGAAGACGTTCGCGGCGAGAGGTAGGCATCCATGGCGTCCCTTTGCGTTTCCGGCGATTCCCGTGACCGGCGGCAAAATTCAGCGTATTGGTCTGAACCAACGATGCGGAACGGACTTTCGTCGATCCGGCACCCGATACCGCGTTCACACCGCGGCCGTGAATGGCTGCCGAATTCTCCCCGATGCGCGCGGTGTGACCGTATTGCCGGAAATCGAAGAAGTGAGTGCGCCGCTCCCCGGTCAGGTCGAGAGGCTGGTGCGCGGCGCCGGGACCGCGGCGGGCGGAATGACCGCCCGCCGCGGGGAAACGCTCGTCACGCCCGCGCCCTCAGCTGCCCGGTCGCCTCGACCAGATTCGCCAGCGTGGCCCGCACTTCGGGGTATCCGCGGGTCTTCAGGCCGCAGTCGGGGTTGACCCACAACCGCTCGACCGGGAACGCCTCGACCGCGGCACGCAGATGGCCGGCGATCTCCTCGACCGACGGCACCCGCGGCGAGTGGATGTCCCAGACCCCCGGCCCGGCCTCGTTCGGGTAGCCGGCGCGCGCGAGGTCGGCGACGATCGCCATGTTCGAGCGGGCCGCTTCCAGGCTGGTCACGTCGGCGTCCATGTCGATGATCGCCTGCAAGACGTCCCCGAACTCGGCGTAGCACATGTGCGTGTGGATCTGCGTGTCGTCGCGCACCCCGGCCGTCGAGAGCCGGAACGACGCGACAGCCCAGTCCAAGTACGCCGCCCGGTCGGCGGTGCGCAGCGGCAGCGTTTCGCGCAGCGCAGGCTCGTCGACCTGGATCACCGAAATCCCCGCCGCCTCCAGATCGACGACCTCGTCGCGCAACGCGAGCGCGACCTGCCGAGCCGTGTCGCCTTCCGGCTGGTCGTCACGGACGAACGACCAGGCGAGCATGGTGACCGGGCCGGTCAGCATGCCCTTGACCGGCTTCTCGGTCAGGCTCTGGGCATAGGTGGCCCACTCGACGGTCATCGGCTCGGGACGGGCGACGTCGCCGACGATCAGCGGCGGCCGGACGTAGCGGGTGCCGTAGGACTGGACCCAGCCGTGCTGCGTGGCCAGGAACCCGGTCAGCTGCTCGCCGAAGTACTGGACCATGTCGTTGCGCTCCGGCTCGCCGTGCACCAGCACGTCCAGCCCGAGTTCCTCCTGCTCGGCGATCACCGCGCGGACCTCGGCGCGCATCGCCTCGCGGTAGGCGTCCTGGTCGAGGTTCCCCGCCCGCAGTGCTGCCCGGGCCTTGCGCAGCTCAGCGGTCTGCGGGAACGAGCCGATCGTCGTGGTTGGCAGTTCGGGCAGGTGCAGCCGGTCCTGCTGGGCCAAGCGGCGCTTGCCGTACGGGCTCGCCCGATGCAGATCGGCCTCGGTGACCGCGGCGACCCGCTCCCGCACAGCCGGGACCCGCACGATCGGCGACGCCGCCCGGGAGGCCAGCCGGTCGGCGTTGGCCCGCAGGACGTCCTCGATCGCCGAGCGGTCCTCGGTCAGGCCACGGCGCAGCGTGACGATCTCGGCGAGCTTCTGCCGCGCGAACGACAGCCAGCCCGCGATCTCGGGGTCCAGATCGGTTTCCAGGGTGACGTCGTAGGGCACGTGCAGCAGCGAGCACGACGCCGCGACGTCGACCGAGCCGGCCAGCCCGAGCAGCGTACCCAGCGTGGACAGCGCCGCGGTGAGGTCCGCGGCCCAGATATTGCGGCCGTTGACGACTCCCGCGACCAGCCGCTTGTCCAGGATCCCGCCGGCCGCGGCCAACGCGTCGAGGTTGGCCGCGGCGTTGTTCGTGAAGTCCAGCGCCAGGCCCTCGACGGGCGAGGACGCGAGTACCGGCAGGGCGTCGCCGAGCCGGTCGAAGTAGGACGCGAGCAGGATCTTCGGCCGCTTCGGCTCGGCGGCCAGGGTGGCGTAGGTCTCGGCGACCTTCGCCAGCACGTCGGCCGGCTGGTCGGTCACGAGCGCGGGCTCGTCGAGCTGGACCCACTCGGCGCCGGCCTCGCGCAGCTGCCGCAGCAGGTCGGCGTAGAGCGGGACGACCTGGTCGAGCAGGTCGAGCGGCCGGAAGCCGTCGGTGCCGGTCGGGTCCTTGGCCAGCAACAGGAAGGTCACCGGGCCGACGAGCACCGGACGGGTCGTCACGCCCTGCTCGCGGGCCTCGGCGAACTCGGCCAATGGCTTGGCCGCGTTCAGGGTGAACGCCGTGTCCGGCCCGAGTTCGGGCACGAGGTAGTGGTAGTTGGTGTCGAACCACTTCGTCATCTCCAGCGGCGGCGCGTCGGCGGTGCCGCGGGCCATGGCGAAGTAGCGGTCCAGCTCGCCGGCCGGGGTCGAGGCGTCCGGGACGGCGGTGACGTGGCGCTCGGGCACCGCGCCGAGCAGCACGGACGTGTCCAGCACGTGGTCGTAGCACGAGAAGTGGTTGCTCGGGATCTCGTCGATACCGGCGTCGCGCAGTTCGGCCAGGTTCCGCAGCCGCAGCTCGCGGGCGGTGGCGAGCAGGGCGTCGGCGTCGATGCGGCCCTTCCAGTAGGCCTCGACGGCCTTCTTGAGCTCCCGGTCGGCGCCTTGGCGCGGGTAGCCGTGCACGGTGGCGCGGCTGGTCGGGGTGGTACTGGTCACGGGGGCTCTCCTTCGCGAGTCCGCGTGGACCTGCGGGAGCGCACGGCAAACCGCGACCGGAACGGTCGTGATCCGGCGTGACCTGCCCGCGAGGTCGCAGCCAGCACCCCACGGTCGTGGGGTGCGCAGCCGGCAGGTCTTCGGACTCGCGGGCGTTCCGGCGCGTACGCCGGGTTCCTACTGGCCGTCGCTTCCCAAGCCGGGTGGCTCAGTGCTCGTCCCTCGACGGGACTGACGGCGGTCGTTCCTGCTCACCGCTGCGGGGCAGTCCCGGATTCCCACCGGGTTCCCTCTTGCCTCGGTCACCGCCACGTGCTCGCGGAGACCGAACCAGCTGCCCCGCCACCATAGCGAGCCCCGCTCGGATCTTCCCAGTGCCGGGTCCCTCCTCAGTCGTGGTCGAAACCGTGGGCGCCGTGCGGTTCGGAGCCGTCTGCGAAGCCGTGCACCACGCCGATCACCAGGGCGGCGGCGATCAGCAGGCCGAGCAGCGCCGCCACGATGATCAGCAACCGGCGCCGGCCGGGTGACGGCTCGGGAGCACGTCCGCGCAGCACCGCGATGTCGGCCGCGAACGCGCGTCCGGCCGCAGCCAGAATCGCCCGCCAGCCCGCCAAGGGACTCTGCTCCTGAACCGACGGCAAATCCGTCGTCATGGCCGAGAGTTCGTGCCGGAAGCGGGCGGTCTCGAGCTGTCCCAGGCGTTCTTCGACCTCGTCCATCGTCAGGCGGCCTTCGCCCGCTGCCGCGTAGAGGGCCCGCCGGACCTGCTCACGTTCCGCGTCCGAACACCGGATCGCCTCGGCAGTCACGTTTTCGGTCATGATTCTTCTTTCCCGTCGGTGAAATCGCTTCGCCGAGGCTAACTCTCGATCGTTAACGTTCGGTGAGAGCCGAGCGCCCGCCGAGCAGATCAACTTCTACTTGCGTGTAGTATCCCGAGGGACAGGTCGTCACGCTCACCCGGGAAGGCATCGTGCTGGACTACTTCGAAGCGATCGTCGTCGGCGCCTTCCAAGGCGTCACCGAGCTGTTCCCGGTCTCCAGCCTCGGCCACTCCGTGCTGATCCCCGCCGTGGTGGGCGGCCAGTGGGCGCGGGACCTCGACGTGTCCGCGCCCGAGTCGCCGTACCTGGCGTTCATCGTCGGCCTGCACGTCGCGACCGCGGCCGCCCTGCTGCTGTTCTTCTGGCGGGACTGGGTGCGGATCGTCGGCGGGTTCGTCAGCTCGATCCGGCACCGCCGGGTGCAGACCTCCGCGGAGCGGCTCGCCTGGCTGATCATCCTCGCGACCATCCCGGTCGGCGTCAGCGGCCTGCTGCTGGAGCACTTGTTCCGCACGACGCTCGGCAAACCGGTACCGGCCGCGGTGTTCCTGATCGTCAACGGCGTTCTGCTGTACCTGGCCGAACTTCTGCGCCGGCGGGCGGCCGCGGCCGAACCCGCCGCCGACGCGCCCGGCGCCGCCGCGGAGGCGGACGTCCAGGCCGACGAACGGCTGTCCCGGATGTCCTTCGGCCGCGGCACCCTCATCGGCACGGCGCAAGTGCTGGCCCTGCTGCCCGGGATCAGCCGCTCCGGGGTCACGATGGCAGCCGGGCTGCTGCGCGGGCTGTCGCACGAGGACGCCGCCCGGTTCTCGTTCCTGCTGGCGACACCGGTGATCCTGGCCGCCGGCGTGCTCAAGATCCCCGACCTGTTCGGGCCGCTGGGCACCGGCATCCACGGCCAGGTGCTCGCCGGGAGCGTCGCGTCGTTCGCCAGCGCGTACCTCGCGGTCCGGTTTCTCACCCGCTATTTCCACACCCGGACGCTGAGCCGGTTCGCGCTGTACTGCGTGCTGGCGGGCGCCGGCGCCCTGGCCGTGCTCACCCTCCGCTGATCCGGCCGCAGGGTAGATTCGAGGGATGCGGAAGGAACCGGCGCGCCGCGCACCCGGAACGCTCGAGGCCGAGGTGCTGGGCGTGCTGGGGAACGCGGCCGAGCCCCTCACACCCGCCGAGGTCCAGGCCAAGCTGGCGGACGACCTCGCGTACACGACGGTCGTGACGATCCTCACCCGGCTGCACGACAAGGGCGCCGCGACCCGGGAGAAGCACGGACGCTCGTACCGCTACCACGCCGTCGACGACGAAGCCGGCTTGGCGGCCCGGAAGATGGCCAAGGTCCTCGACGGCGAGCCCGACCGCGACAGCGTCCTCGCCCGGTTCGTCACCCAGCTGTCGGACTCGGACGAGGCCCTGCTGCGAAGCCTGCTGCGCGGCAAGAAATGACGGCCGACCTGCTGATCCCGCTGCTGCTGCCGCTCCTGGCGTGGCCGGCGGCCCGGCTGGCCGGACCGCACCTGCCGCCGCGGACGGCGAGCTGGCTGCTCACCGGCGCCTGCCTGGTCCTGGCGGCGGGCAGCACCGCGGTGCTGGCGCTGCTCGCGCTGTCCGGACTGTCCCTGCTGCCCGCGGTCGCCGGCCTCGGCCACTGGTCGCCCCAGGCCCTGAAGGCCGAGAACGGGGTGAACGTCCCCACCTCGATCGCCGCGGGCGCGGTCCTCGGCGTGCTCGTGGTCCTGCTGACGCGGGCCGTGATCCGGTACGTGCGGTGGGCGCGGCGCCTCTCGCGTGAGCTGGACCGGCACGGCGGCGGCGAAATCGTGCTGCTGCCCGGCGCCGATGCCGTGGCCTTCGCCGTGCCGGGACGAGGCGGGCGCGTCGCGGTCTCCACCGGCATGCTCGACGCGCTCGACCCGCAGGAACGGTCCGCGCTGCTGGCCCACGAACAGGCTCATCTCGCGTTCCGGCACCACTTGTTCCTGATCGCCCTGACGCTGTCGGTGACCCTCAACCCGCTGTTGCGGCCGCTGAGCGCGCCGGCCAGGTTCGCCCTCGAGCGCTGGGCCGACGAAGCCGCGGCCCAGCGGATCGGCGACCGCACGGTGGTCGCGCACGCGGTGGCCAAAGCCGCCCTCGCCGGCCGGCCGCACCACGGGTTCGCGCTCGCCGCGACCGGTGGCCCGGTCCCCCGCCGGGTTTCGGCGCTGCTGACGCCCCAACCGCGGGTTCGCGGCCGGGTCCCGGTGGTGCTGCTGAGCGCCTTGGTCGTCGGGCTCGCGGGCCTGTCCGCCGAGACCGCCCTCGACAGCGCGGCCGACCTGCACGACGGAATCGAGATCGCGCAGATCGGCCGCTGACCGCGATCAGCCCAGGCCCGGCAGCACCTGCGTGCCTTCGATGCGGACGGCCTGCAACGAGCGAGGCTCCAAGCCGAGCTGCCGGAGGATCGTGGGCGCGATCTGCGTGGTCGCCACCGGGGCGGAGATCGTCCGCCGTCCGATGCCGGGACCGCTCACCACGAGCGGCACCGCCCGGTCGTCCGGGGCGACCCCGCCGTGCTCGGCGATCTTCTTCTTCCCGCCGGTGTAGACGACGCCGTACTGCACGACACCGAACAGATCGGGAACCCGGTCATCTCCCGGGCGGACCCCGAAGTAGCGCGCGGCGTCCGCACCCGCGTACACCTGCCGGAGACCTGAATCGGTGAACGCCTTGGGCGCGCCGTCGCGGTCCGTTCCGGTGCCGTTCTGCGCCAACAGGTAGCGCTTCGCGAAGTCCGTCGCGGCCGGCGAGCGATCGGCGAGCCAGAGCAGCATCGCGTCGTCGTCGGTCGCCTGGACGACGAGGTCACCGGCGCCGGGGTGGGCGGCTTTCCAAGCGGCGTTCAGGCCGTCGAGCAGCTTGCCGTCGTCGACGCGGGTCAGTGCGCCCGGGTCGGTCGGCGACTGCCCGTGCTTCGCCGACAGGATGATCGCCGTCGTGCGGTCGAGGTGCCGGCGGCGCAGTTCGGTCACGAACGCGCCGATCCGCGTGTCGACGAAGTCCAGTGCCGAGGTCAGGACCGGTCCGGGCGCCGTGCCGCCGGGCAGGTACCCGCCGGGCCGGCCGCCCGACAGGGGCAGTTTCTGGGCCGTGGACACGGATTGGAAGTTGAGCCCGAAGATCGCCGGAGTGCCGACACGGTGGGTGCCGGAGTGGTCGAAGCCGTCGATTTCGTTCAGCACGGCCTGCGCCTTGTAGGCGTCGTACTGCTGCGTGGCGGCGTTGTCGGAGGTCCAGTCGCCGGTGTCCGCCGGGGCCGTACTGTTGATTTCCGGGGTGAAGAGGTCCTGGATCCCGCCGCCCGAGGGTCCGTTGAGGATTTCGTAGGCCGGGTGCTTGTCCGACCACGCGGTCCGCAGCCCCGCGCGGCGGGCGACTTCGAAGACGGTGTCGACCTTGAGGTATTCGTGCGGCAGCACCGGACGGCAGGTGCGCGGGTCGACCGGGAGACCGGCCGGGTTCAGCAGGGTCTGCGGGGTGCCGGTCATCGACAGCACGGAGTCCGGCAGGCCGGTCAGGCCTTGGCCGGCGTCGAGCCTGCTCTGGTCGCGGTCGAGGTCCTCGGTGAGGTTCACCGTCGCACCGGGTCGCGCGCCGCTGCAGTCGGTGGTCCCGGCCGGCAGCAGGCGGTGGTTGTACGTGGCGTCGTAGTAGATTCCGGTGGCCGCGGGATCACCGCCGGTCAGCTGGCCGATGAGACCGGGGAACGAATCGGACGGAACCGGCGTGCTCGCACTGCGATAAGCCGTCCCGCGCGCCAGCAGACCGGCCATCGCCGAGTTCGGGTGCCCGGCCGCGTAGGCGACGAGGTCGGCCTGGTGCATGCCGTCGACGGAGATCAGCAGCACGTGGCGTGCGCCGGCGGCCGAGGCGGCGGGCGCCGTGATGGGGAGCAGCGCCAGCGCGGTGAGCACGGCGGCGGCGCGAATTCTTTTCCGGGTCAAGGGTTCCTCCTCGTGCGGGCGTCCCCGGCATCCCACGCCCCCGATCCGGCCACCGGAGGAGCACAGCACGAACAGCAGGTGAACAAGCGAACGTTGTCCATCCACAGTGGATTTTTCGAAGGTTGCCCCCGTACTACGTGTCACGTACTACGCGCCGTGTACTATCGCGGCGTGACTCGTGCACTCCGGGTTCTTCTCATGCTGGTCGTCGCCGTGGTCTTGGCGGGTGGCTGTTACGTCGGGTATGCCGCCGTCCGCGCGGCCCGGCCGGTCACGCTGCCCGCTCCGGCCGGGCCGTATCCGGTCGGCCGCACGATCGCCGAGTGGACCGATCACACCCGCGCCGATCCCCTGGCTCCGCACCCCGGCACGCCGCGCCGCCTGTCCGTGTGGATGTGGTACCCCGCGACGGTCTCCGCGGGCTCGAATCCCGCCCCGTACACCCCCGGCCTGTGGGCAGGGCTGCACCTGGACGCTCCGATGGGCTGGGGTGAAACGAGCTTCGACGAAGTCCGCACCCATTCGACCGCCGACGCACCGGCGGCCGCGGGCCGGTTCCCCGTGATCGTCCTGGAACCCGGCCTCGGCTTCTCGGCGCCGCAGTACACCGCGTTCGCGGAATCCCTGGCGTCGCGCGGGTATCTCGTCCTGGGTGTTACGCCCACCTACAGCGCCAACCTCAGCGTGCTCGACGGGACTACGGTGACGGCGAGCGAAGCGGGCAACCCGCCGGCGTTCGAGGCTGCGGACCTGCACCAGGGTGCGGCCCAGGCCGCGGGCGACCGGCTGGTCGACTTCTGGGCCGCGGACGCCCGCTTCGCCGCAGCACAAGCGAAGCCGCTCGCCGACCCGGCCGTGACCGTCTACATCGGTCACTCCTTCGGCGGGGCCGCCGCACTGGAGGCGTGCCGGTCCGATCCGCACTGCGCCGGAGCCGCCGATCTCGACGGCACCCAGTACGGCACGGTCGTCCACACCGGACTCACCAAACCGGCGTTGCTCATCGGCAGCGAAAACTCCTGCATCACCGGAATGTGCGTTCCGTCGGCGCCCGCCGACCAAGCGGACCTGAGGACCGCTCGGACCATGCTGGCCGCGAGCACCGGCCCGGTCTGGCGCTACCGGATCCGCGGTGCCGAGCACTTCGATTTCAGCGACTACAACGCCTACTACCTCGCCGCACCGATCCGGTCGGCACTCGCGCTCGGCGACATCGCCGGCTCCGAAGCCCTCGTCGACGCCTACCTCGGCGCGTTCGCCGACCACGTGACCCGCGGCCGGCCCGCACCAGTGCTCACGGGCCCGTCGCCCTACCCCGAGGTGGAGGTCCAGCCTCCGGCTCACTGAGCCCTCGATGGTACGTCGCACGTAGTACGCTGAACGTACTACCTCGGAGGAGCAGGCATGCCGAACGACGCCCAGATCCTGGTGCTGTATGCGCTGACCGACGGACCGCGGCACGGCTACGCCATCAACACCGCCATCGACGAGCTCACCGGCAAACGGCTCGGCCCGGGCAGCCTCTACGGCGCACTCGCCCGGCTGGAGGCGAAAGGACTGATCGAGGCCCTCGACGGCGAGGGCAGGCAGCGTCCGGTGCGGATCACCGACCAGGGCCGAGCCGTCCTGGAACGCGAACTCCGCGCGATGGCCCGGGTGGCGGACGCGGGCCTGCGCCGCCTCGGCGTCCGGCCCGCATGACCGCCGAGCCCTGGCCGGTCCGCCTGTACCCCCGCGCCTTCCGGGAGCGCTGGGGCGCCGACCTCGCGGCGGAGCTCCGGGCAAACCCGCGACGTTGGCCGAACGTGCTGATGAGCGCGGTGGGCATGTGGCTGCACCCGGCCGCGTGGCCCGCAACCTCCCCGGCTCAGCGCCAAGCCCGGATCGCCGCGATGGCCGTCATGGTGACCGGGATCGGCTGGTTCGTGACGAACTTGGCCATCGAGGACACCCGCACCCTTTCCGGGGTACTCAACAGCTGCGCGTTCACGGTGGTCGCCGGTTTGCTGTTCATCGGTCCCCGACCGGCGCCCTCCGCGGGGCGACGCCTGATGCTCCGGCTCACGGCGCCGGCTGCGCTGGGCAGCACCGTGGTCGCCGTTGTCCACGAGGTGGGAGGCCCCTTCCCCGCGCCGATCCGCCTCCTTCTGCTCCTGACGTGGTGGGGGACGTGGGCGCTGGCGGTGATCCAGGTGGGCCGGACCGTGGCCGAGCTGGCCGTAACACCCCACCCGCGCGCGTTCCGCCTCGGCATCCGGCTGCTCGCGACGTCCGCCGCCGCAATCGGCGCAACCCAACTGGTGGCGGCGGCGACCGGGGCGGCACCCGTGACAGCTTGTTTCGGGCTGCTCTTGCTCGCCGCGCCCTTCTTCCTCCGTCCTCCGGAACGGGCGATCTGAAGGGTGTCATTCCTTGGTTCACCACCAGGCTCCTGAGGCGTCGTTCTTTGTGGCACCTCGCGTGATGGTGTTGTTGTCGTACACAGCGTCGGTGAGGTTCGCGCCGTCGAAGTTCGCGTCGGTGAGGTTTGCCTCGGCGAGGAACGCGCCTTCAAGCCGTGCGCGAGTGAGGTTGGCGGCGATCAGTACCGCGTCGTCGAGGAACGTGACTTTGAGGTCGGCGCCGGTGAGGTCCGCGCCGTAGAGGTTCGCGCCGGTGAGCTGAGCGGCGAAGAGGTTGGCGTGGGTGAGGTCCGCGCCGTCGAGATTCGCACCCTCCAGCTGCGTCCCGCTGAGGTCCGCGCCGACGAGGCAGACATCGTGCAGGTCGGTGGTCGTTCGTTTGTCGTAGGCGTGGTTGCGCCGGCCGAGCACCGACAACGCGGCCCTCATGTCAACCTGCAGAATTGTCGTAGCCGGGCAATTGGTGGCCCCGTTGAGGTGATCGGCAGCGGTGGGCAGCGTGCTGCGGAGGAAGGCGCTGAGGATTTCGACAATGGTGGGCTGGTCGCGCGGTGAGTCGCCGGCCAGGCGTTCCAGGGCGTAGATACCGCCGAGGCGGGTTTGCAGGTGATCAGGCCCCTGAGTTCCCAGTTGGTCGATGGCTTTGGTGTAGCGATCGGTGATCTGGCCTTGTTCGGACAGGGTGATCTGCTCGCGGGTCGCAGACAGCGACTGCGCGGTGAACACCAGAGCGGCCAGGGCGGTGGCTGCCGTCACGATCGAGGTGACCGCGGTCCAGTTCCACCGCCGCACCGGCGGAGGACCCGGTGTCACCGTGGTGCGCGGCAGCAGACCTGGCCGGCCTGGTTCCGACTCCCAGCGGATCGAGGTGGATGTGGTCGCGGTGGGCCGTCGGGCGCCGAGCCTGAGGAAGGCGCCGGCGGTGGCAGCCAGCACGATCGCGACGAGCAGGGGCCACCACCGGCCCAGCCAGCCGCCGACCACCGCCCAGCCTGGCCACCAGCGCTGGTTCGGCAACCGGGTCAGCACGACATCCAGCAGGAGAACCCCGGCACCCGAGTACAACACGATCACGGCCACCCGCCGCGTTTTCGGCTTCACTCCGGGACAGTCGCGTTGGGGCGACGCGCCGCTACTGGGGCTCGGCGGGTAACCCGCCGCGACGGCCAAGTCGCGTGGCCGGCCACAACCGGAAATACCGGTCAAAAGCGGGAGTACAGATCGTCACCGGCATTCCGGCGGTCATTTCCGCATCAGGTAAACGCATGGCCAATTCGTCCGCCGTTCAGCCGCACCCGAACGGGTCTGGATCGGTCGAGAGCCTTTACCGCGGCGCATTCGAGTGGCTGGATCGACAACCGTCATGGCCCGCAGCGGCGACCCCGCTGCCCGCCTCACCTCGACGTCAGAAGGTGAACGCGTCATGCCGCTATCCCGAAAACTCATCACCGCCACTCTGTTACCGGCCGTCGTGGTCGGCGGGCTGCTGGTGTCCGCGACGTCCGCGTCCGCGAACGTCGCCGTCACCCAGGTCAGCTCCGATCCGTTCACCGACGCCCAAGCCCAGCACAGAACCGAGGTCGAACCCGACACCTTCGCGTTCGGCACCACCATCGTCTCCGCCTTCCAGGTCGGCCGCGTCTCCGGCGGCGGCTCCTCCGACATCGGGTTCGCCACCTCCACCGACGGCGGCGCCACCTGGACCTCCGGCTTCCTGCCCGGCACCACCGCCAACACCGGCGGCGCCTGCGGCCAGATCAGCGACGCCGCCGTCGCCTTCGACGCCAAGCACAACGTCTGGCTGATCTCCTCCCTCGGCGTCAACTGCCCCGGCGACCCGGTGTTCACCAGCCGCTCGACCGACGGCGGCAAAACCTTCGGCAACCCCGTCACGACCGCAACGGGTTCGCTGGACAAGAACTGGATCGTCTGCGACAACACCGCGAGCAGCCCGTTCTTCGGCAACTGCTACACCGAATACGACATCACCAGCTCCGGCGACGCGCTGCGGATGAAGACCTCCAGCGACGGCGGCCTCACCTGGGGCCCGGCCCGCGCCACCGGCGACAGCGCCACCGGCCTCGGCGGCCAGCCCGTCGTCCGGCCCAACGGCACCGTCCTCGTGCCCTACCTCTCGCTCAACGACCAGATACGCAGCTTCCGCTCCATCGACGGCGGCGCCAGCTGGCGCTCCACCGTCCTCGTCTCGAGCGTCAGCCACCACGACGCCGCCGGCGGCCTGCGCGAGGAAGCCTTGCCCAGCGCCGAAATCGACAGCGCCGGCACCGCCTACGTCACCTGGTCGGACTGCCGGTTCCGCTCCGGCTGCGCCAGCAACGACATCGTGCTCAGCAAGTCCACCAGCGAAACCACCTGGGGCGCCCCGACGCGGGTGCCGATCGACGCCACCACCAGCACCGTCGACCACTTCGTCCCCGGCATCGGCGTCGACGCCTCGACGTCGGGCGCCAGCGCCCGGATCGGCCTGACCTACTACTTCTACCCCACCGCCAACTGCACCGCCGCCACCTGCCAGCTCGACGCCGGCTTCATCTCCTCCACCAACGGCGGCACCAGCTGGAGCACCGCCACCCAGGTCGCCGGGCCGATGAACCTGTCCTGGATCCCGAACACCTCCCAGGGCCGCATGTTCGGCGACTACATCTCCACCTCCGTCCGAGCCGGCGGCAACGCCTTCCCGATCGTCCCGATCGCCACGGCACCCAGCGGCTCGACCTTCACCATGGGCATGTTCGCCCCCACCGGCGGCCTGCCCCTCACCGGCGGCGCCCGCCGCGCGACCGACACCCCGGCATCGCAGGCGGCTCACTCGCAGTCCGCATTGACTGCCTTCTGATCACAGCGCCGTGAGCCTGCGCCCACGTAGTCTGCGACGTGGGCGCAGGCCTTCGCGGCACCCTCAGCAGCAGTGCTCGCCGCGCCAGGCTTCGCGGCCCTCCTTGGCCGCCACCGCCGCGATGACCAGCGCGACCAGCGGGTCGGCCCACGACCAGCCGAACCAGGCGTTGAGCAGCAACCCGACCAGGAGCACACCGGACAGGTAGGTGCACAGCAAGGTCTGCTTCGAATCGGCGACCGCGCTGGCCGAGCCGAGTTCGCGGCCGGCGCGCCGCTGAACGTAGGACAGCAGCGGCATCACCAGCAGGGACACCGCGGCCAGCACGATGCCGACCCTGGATTCTTCGGCCGACGCGCCACCGAACAGCGTGCGGACCGACTCGACCGTCACATAGGCCGCCAGGGCGAAGAACGACACCGCGATGACCTTGAGCGCAGTTCGCTCCCTCGCTTCGGGGTCTTTCCCGGAGAACTGCCACGCGACGGCGGCCGCGGACGCGACCTCGATCACCGAGTCGAGCCCGAAACCGATCAGCGCCATGGAGTCTGCGATGGTGCCCGCGGAGATGGCGACGATCGCTTCGATGACGTTGTAGGTGATGGTGGCAGCGACCAGCCACCGCACCCGGCGCGTCAGAACCTGCCGCCGTTCGGGCTCGACCTCGTCGGGTGACGCGCAGCAGCCGTCCGAGCAGGTGTCGCCGAGGAGGTTCTCCCCGCGCAGTTCCGGCGACTGGCTCATCGCGCCGCCGCCTTCGCCGCCGCGGGCTCGTCGAGGCATTCTTCGCGGGGCTCGACCGCGAGGACGACCTGCAATAGCTCGCCGAGCGCGCGGGCGAGGTGCTCGTCGGCCAGCGCGTACCGCACCTGGCGGCCTTCGTAGGTCGCGACCACCAGGCCGCAGCCTCGCAGGCAGGAGAGGTGGTTGGACACGTTGGAGCGGGTCAGGCCGAGCTTCTCGGCGAGCTTGCCGGGGTACCGGACGCCGTCCAGCAGCGCCACCAGGATCCGGCACCGCGTCGGATCCGCCAGCGCGCGCCCCAGCCGGGCCAGGGCCGATTCCCGGGTCTCACAGGTCAGCATGCGTGGAACAGTACAGCCCTCACTGAAGTGAAGCAGGACGCGGGCCGCGCTGCAGCACCTCGTCGACCGCTCGGCGCGGGCTGGGCGGATCCGCTTCCGCGGCGTAGCCGATGCGCAGGAGGGCTTGGGGGAAGCCGGTGAGCCCGAGGTCTTCGCACAGCGCCGAGCGCACCTGCGCCAGGTGCAGCGGCTGCGTCAGGACCGCGGCGGCCAGGCCGAGGTCGACGGCCGCGAGCCAGGCGTGTTCCATCGCGTAGCCGGCCCGGACGTGGTCGAACCGCGAATCGTCCACGGTCACGAAGAGCAGGAGCGTCTCGCCGGCCAGGCGGCGCTCGAGTTCGGGTGGTTCCGGGATTTCGGTCGCGCGGCGGACCAGGCCCGCCCAGGGCACCGAACCCGCCGGAATCCGGCTCATGGGGATTCCGACGCCGTGCCGGTGGGCCGGCTCGTCCCGGATCGTCCACAACGACAGTTCGCGCTGGTAGGCGCCGTCTTCCCGGAAGGTTTCCGCGGCGAAGTGGAGCAACCGGGCAACGACGGCGATCTCGTGGACAGGCCGGGCTTCCACCCCGTGCGCCCCGCCGGCCGCGACGAGCCGCCGCACCACGGCCGGCGGCACGGCCACGCCTTCGAACGGTGCGCGGTGGCTGGCCCGGCGGGCGATCGCCCCGTAACGGCGGAGCTCCTCGGCCGCCGGTGCGGCGGGTTCGCCGACGGCGATCCGGGCGAGGAGGTCCGGCTGCTCGTCCTCCGGCAGGAACGCCACCACGCACGACCGGCCGAGTGTGCGGACCGCCAGCTCGAGGTTGGCCACGGCGGCGCCGCAGGACGCGGCGCGGTCCCGCCCCTGCGGATCGTGGTGCGGGAGTGCCGGTTCGGCGCGTTCGCGCACCGACAGCTCCCCCGCAGCCACCTCCAGCAGCCAAGGCTGCGTGTTGTGCACCGACGGCGCCCGCATCATCGACCGGACCAGCACTTCGGTCTCGGCGGGCGTCCAACCTTGCGCATCCACAGTGGACATACGATCACCCGATTCCGCACAGGTAGGGGGAAAGCCGCCGGTGCCGGCGCAGGCGGCCCAGCAGGTCGCCGCGGTCGCCGCGCAGATCCGGCGGCACGGGCAGAGCGGACGCGCCCCCGGCGGATCGGATCGCCGTGACGAAGCCGCGGACCCGGGCCGGGCTGGGCACGAGCTCGCCGCCGAGGTAGGCCAGCACCAGCAGGTCCTCGCCGGAATGGGTTTCCATGGCGAACGCCCAGCCGTGCCGTTCGTCCCACAGCAGGGCCATGTCCCGGCCGGGGTGGCGGGACAGCCGCTCGTCGAGGGCGATGTACGCCGAGGTGGGGGCGTCGAGGTCCAGCGTGCAGGACTCCTCCCCCACGCCGACCGCGGCGCTCACCGCGGCCAGGTAGCCGGTCAGGCCGCTGCGCAGGCCGTGGTCACGGTCGATTCCGGTGAGCAGGGAAATCACTCTCCAACGCCGGGGGTCGTGCACCGGCCACATCGGACCGGTCTGTCCGGAGCACGACGGTACGTTCGTGCGGGCGCCGGCGGATGGCGTCGTTGGGCCCCCTCGGCAGGGCCTTTCGTCACTTGCACCGAAAGTCCCCGGGGCGAAGGCACTCCGGCCCTCCCGGCGGCGGGCGCCGCGGTGCGAAGGTCGAGCCGGAAGCCATCCCTGACAACGAGGAAAGCCGATGATGGACCGAGCATTCCCGGACGACTTCACCGTCAAGACCGCGGTTGCCATGGCGGTCCGCGCGCCCTCGGTGCACAACTCCCAGCCGTGGTCCTGGCGGCTCGGCGACAGCTCGCTGCACCTCTACGCCGACCCGGGCCGGCGGTTGCCCGAGACCGACCCGGACGGCCGCGACCTGATCCTCAGCTGCGGCGCCGCGCTGCACCACGCCCGGGTCGGCTTCGCCGCGCTCGGCTGGGCCGCGGAGGTGCACCGGCTGCCCAACCCCGGCGAACCCGACCACCTGGCGGCTGTCACGCTGCACCCGCACGACCCGTCCCAGGACGAGATCGCGATGGCCGCCGCCATCCCCCGGCGGCGGACCGACCGGCGCCGGCACAGCTCCTGGGCCGTCCCGCGCGGCCACGTCGAAGCGATGTCCCGGGCGGCCGCGGCGGAAGGCACCGTACTGCGGGCCGCCGAGAACTCCGCGCGCTACTACCTGGCGACGGCGATCGAGGAGGCCGCGGACCGGCACGCCGGCGACCCGGCGTACCGCACCGAACTGGCGGCCTGGAGCGGCCGCCACTTCTCACCCGACGGCGTCCCGGCCCGCAACACCCCGGCACCGGACGACACCCCGGGCGCGCTCCGGACCCGCCCCTTCGCCGACCCGCTCCTGGCCCAGCCGGCCGGCGCCACGGCCGAGGACGGCGAGACGGTCCTGCTCGTGCTGAGCACCGCCTCCGACGACCGGATGTCGCGGCTGCGGGCGGGCGAGGCGACGAGTGCGGTGCTGCTGACGGCGAACGCGTTCGGCCTGTCGTCGTGCCCGCTGACCGAGCCGCTGGAACTGCCGGACGTCCGCGACACCGTGACCGAGCGCGTCACCGGCGGGTCGTTCCCCCAGATGGTGCTGCGGACCGGCTGGGCCCCCGCCAACGCCGAGCCGCTGCCGGCAACGCCGCGACGCGCCCTCGATGACGTGCTGCAGCCGCTCGAACACTTCCGGGCGACCTGAGCCCCGGCAGCCGGCACCCAAGGACCTCCCAGCCGGGGACCTTCGGCCCCGGAAACCGCGGGGGAACCCGAAGAAACTGGGCCCAGCAACGAAAGAGCGGAGGTTTGCCATGTCCATCCAGCCGGACGAAAAGAAGACGGCTCACCGGGTCACCGAACCGGCACCGGCTACCGATTTCGTCGCCGGGCCGGCCGCCGCCGGGAAGTCCCTGGCGGTTCTGCGCGTCGCCACCGGGTTCGTCTTCCTGTGGGCGTTCCTCGACAAGCTGTTCGGCTGGGGTTACGCCACCCCGGCGAAGGGCGCGTGGATCAACGGCGGCTCGCCGACCAAGGGCTTCCTGAGCGGGGTCCACGCCGGACCGTTCGAGTCGATGTTCCACTCCTGGGCCGGCACGTGGTGGGCCGACTGGCTGTTCATGCTCGGCCTGGCCGGCATCGGCCTCGCCGTCATGGCCGGTATCGGATTGCGGCTCAGCGCCGCCGCCGGTGCGCTGATGATGCTCATGATGTGGGCCGCGGAGTGGCCCCTCGCCCGGACCACGAGCACCGGCGAGGCCACGCACTCCACCAACCCGATCGTCGACTACCACGTCATCTACGCGCTCGTCCTGATCGCGCTGGCCGCCGCGGCGGCCGGCGACACCTGGGGACTCGGCCGCCGGTGGGCCGGCCTCGTCGGCGACCGCACGTGGCTGCGCTGAACACTCGGCCCAGGGCGCCCGCCGGCGGGCGGGCGCCCTTTCCCCTGCCCGAAAGGCGACGTGCCCGAGGTCGAGCGCGGCCGGATCTTGAGCCACGAAGCGGTCGGCACGATCACCGAAGGCGGATCCGCCGTCGCCGGGGTCAAGCCCGGCGACGAAGAGCGGTCACCGTCCGGTTTGGACGGTGACCGCTTCTTCGTGGGTCACAGCAACGGCCCGGGGTAGTACCCGACTGCGGACTCCGGCTCCGGCGTCGCGTCCTTCTCCGGGACCGTCCGCGCCGGGATCACCACGACGGGGCAGCCCGCTTCGTGCAGGCAGTGCTCGGCGACCGAGCCGACGAGCAGTTTCAGCAGCCGGCTGTGGCCGTGGCTGCCGAGCACGAGCATCGACGCGGTCTTCGACGCCTCCTCCAGTGCCACCGCCGGCGAGTGTTCGACCAGCTCGGCCCGGATGGCGACGCCCGGGTGCTCGGCGCGCACCTCGCCGACGACCTCGTCGAGCTGGTGCCGTTCGCGGTCGGCGACGGCCTGCGGTGTCCCGGCGACCGCCGCGCCGAGGTCGTAGACCGGCTCGAACGTCCACGCACGCAGCGCGACGACCTGCCGGCCGCTCACCGCCGCTTCGGACACCGCCCAGCGCAGTGCGGCCGCGCTGATCGCCGAGTGGTCCACGCCGACGACGATGTCGCCCTGATTTGCCGTGGTCATGTGGGTTTCACCTGCTCCTCGTCTCAAGAACGGGTCTTGCGGTCGTGGTCGGCGATGCCGGAGCGCGGGCTCACCGTCGGTTCGGGACCGTCGGCGAGCAGGGTCGCGGTCACCGGGGTGCGCTCCCCCGCTTGCAGGCCGGCGGGCACGTCGTCGGGATGATCACCCGGCCGTGGTCCGGTGGGTCAGCACCTCGTGCACCGGACGGCGCCCGGTCAGCCGCGTCGGGTAGCCGTAGCCGATGCGCAGCAGCGTGTGTGGTTGCCCGGCGCCGGAGAAGAGGCGGTCGAGCGCCTCCCGGGTGCGCGGGGTTTCGAACGGCTGCGACAGGAACGAAGTGGCCAGTCCTTCGGCGGTCGCGGTGAGCAGGACCCGCTGCATCGCCATCCCGGCCCGCACTTCCGCGTGCGGGCCCCGGTCGCGGGTCAGCACCGCGCCGAGCAGCGGTTCCTGTTCGTACTCGCGCGCCGGCAGATCCTGGTTTTCGTGCGACGCGCGCAGCGACACGACCCCGGGTCCGTGCGGCGGCGGGCCGGAGGCGACCTTCGGCACGCCGTCGGGACTCTCGGGCTCCCGGTGGGTCCAGAACGCGGCTTCGGCGCGGAACTCGTCGTCGTCCGCCTGCAGCGCTTCGGCCTGCCGCACCAAGGAGGCGACCGGGGTGTACCGGCCGGAGGCGTCGAGGTACTCGATCTGGCCGCCCTCCTGCAGCGCCGCCGACTTCAGCGCGGCCCGCACCACCGGCGGCACCGCCTTATCGAGCAACGGCCGCCGGTTCGTGTGCCGGCGGAACACGGCCTCGGCGAGCCGGCGTTCGACCGCTGTCGCCTTCTCGTTGCCGTCCAGCCGGATCACCGCGACGAGGTCCGGCTCGGCCGGATCGGGCAGCAGCCGCACGACCGCGGCGAGCCCGTTGGCCCGCAGGCTGATCTGCAGGTTGAGGGCGGCCGCACCGCAGGCGAGCCGCGCCTCGCGCCCGTGCGGATCGGCGACCCCGAGGACGCGCTCCCGGTCCAGCCACACTTCGACGACCTCGTGCTCGACGACGAACCGCCATGGCTGGGTGTTGTGCGGCGACGGCGCGCGCACGGCCGAGGCGAGGGCCTGGTCGAACACGCTGGGCAGTGGTCGGCTCATCGTCGGGCTCCGGTGTCTGGGAAAACAGCTGCTTACAGCATCACCGGCACCCGCCGGGCGCCGCGACGGCCGCGCGTCACGACCGGGGAGGACCAAAGACCTTCCGGGTTTCGGCCGGTTGGCGGGATGCTCGACCGGACCCGTACCCTCCGGGAAAACTTGCCCGGCTCCGACGATGAGAGCCCGTCGGCCTTCTCCAGCGCGGCCCGACAACCGTCACGGGAGATGACGAAGCCACCCGGCACGAGGGAACCCGGCGGAGATCAGCTCGCCGAGGTTGGCACCCTCGCCCCCGACGGTCTCGTCGTCGGCGAGCCGGATCTCGGCCAGGTCGCGTGCGTACGTCATCGCGGTCCTCCTGGAGGCCGGAACAGCTCGCCGAGCGGGAGCCGGGGTGAGGGAGCGGCCGGGACGGCCGGGTAGCCGAAGCGGAAGATCGCCTGCGGAACACCGGGCAGGGCCAGTTCGGACACCAGCCGCGCGCGGAAGCCGGTCAGGTGCAGAGGCTGGGTGAGCACCGACCCGACCAGTGCCTTCGACGCCGCGGTGAGCCAGACGCGCTGCAGCGCCATGCCGGCGGCCAATCGGTCCGGGCGGCTGTCACCGTCCGTGCAGAAGATCAGCAGGTTTTCCGCGGCGAGCCGATCGGCGAGCACGGCGTCGTCCGGAACCGGCGTGGTGGTGCGGACGAGACCCGCGGCCGGAAAGGCTTCGGAACCGAGCGCGCCCTCGGCGATGCCGTCACCGTGCGCGTCCCAGCCGCGGGTGTGTGCGGTCCACACCGCGAGCTCACGCTGGTAGCCGCGGTCGTCACGAAGGACCCGCGTGGCGAAGCCGAGGAGCTCGGCCAGCTTGTCCAGCCGCGCGGGCCGGACGACGTGCACGCCGGTGGTTTCCCCGGCGACGACCAGCGCGTGCTGCACGGTCGCCGGCACCCGGCTGTGGAAGAACCGGTGCCGGTGGCTGCGGCGGCGCCCGATCGCCTGGTACAGCAGGTAGGCGCGGGCGGAGGTCGCGCGCGGGCGGCCGATCGTCACCGTGGCCACGACGTCGCCGTCGTCCCGCAGGCCGACGTGGCAGTCCCGGCCGAGTGCGCGAACAGCCAGTTCGAGGTTGGTCAGGGCAGCCCCGCAGGAGAGCACCCGGTCCCGGCCGGACGGGTCGTGCCGGCGCAGCTCGACTTCCCGGCGTTCGAGCAGGTCGACCTCGGATCCGCGGACGAGCAGCTGCCACGGCTGGCTGTTGTGCACCGAAGGCGCCCGGCTGACGGCGCGCGCGAGCACGCCGAGCTGCTCCGTGGTCAGGACGGTCATCGCGGTCACTCCTCGGCGCGGAGCCGGGTGCTCCGCCGGAGTCATGGTCGCGGGGCCGGCGGGACCGGCACCGGAGCACAAAGTCCTCGCCCCCGGCGGAATTCGTCCCCTACCGAGGCGTGGTCCGCCGGACGCACGATGGCGCAGTCACGGAGGAAAGAGGGAAGTCATGAGCACTGGTCGCGTCATCATCGTCGGCATGGACGCCTCACCCCGCGGCGACGCGGCGCTGCGGTGGGCCCTCGAGATCGGCGCCCACGCGGGTGACACGGTCCGCGCGATCCTCGTCCGGCCGCGAGACGCACTGCTGCCCGGCACGTCGTTCGCCATCCAGCCGCACGGCCGGGTACCGGAGGCGGGCTACTCGCTCGACGAACACGTGCGCGACCTGGGGGTCGAGCCGACGGCCGCGGTGGAGACCCGGACGGTCCACGGCGACCCGGCGACGGAGCTGGTGACGGCGTCGGCGGACGCGGACCTGCTGGTGCTCGGCGCTCATCGGGGCGGGGCTGTGGCGGACCTGGTGCTGGGCAGCGTGGGCCGCGAGTGCGTGCGGTACTCGCGGTGCCCGGTCGTGGTCATCACCCCGGAGGCAGCGAATCGCCTCACGTCGGTCTGAGCGCCTCGAGCCGCGGCCGCACACTCGAAGGTGACTGCCTTGCCGATCAGGTCCTGCTCAGGCCGAGTGGCGAGTGGCCCAGCGGAACACTTCGTCCAACCCCCACACGATCACCGGCATCGGGAGCAGCATCGCCACCACCCAACCCGGCAGCGCCGCGGTCCCGAACAGCGCCTGCAGGGGCGGCAGGTAGATCAACGCCGCCGCGAAGACCAGCTCGAACGCGATTCCGCCCAGCAGCAGGCGGTTCGTCGTCAAGCCCGCCGAACGCAGCGACACGCGCTCGGTCCGCGCCGCGAACGCCGTGCCCACCTGGCAGAACACGATCGCCGCGAAGCTCGCCGTCGTGGCCTGCAGGTATGCAGCGTGCAACGCCCCCGAGGTGACGTCGGCGCCCGGGTGCCAGCCCGCCGCGTACAGCACCGCGAAAAACGCTCCCAGCACCAGGACCCCCGACACCAGGCCCATGATCCCCCAGGCCCGCAGCAGCATCCGGCCGGTGACCACGCCTTCGGAACGGCGGCGCGGGCGGCGGGACATCAAGCCCGGCTCCGCGGGTTCGCGGCCCAGCGCCAACGCGGGCAGCGTCTCCGTGCCCAGGTCGATCGCCAGGATCTGCAACACCGTCAACGGCAACGGGATCATCCCGCCCGACACCGCGAACAGCAGGAACGGCAGCACCTCCGGCACCGCGTGCGCGAAGATGTACAGGACGAACTTCCGGACGTTGTCGAACACCCGCCGCCCTTCCCGGACGCCGGCCACGATCGTCGCGAAGTTGTCGTCGGTCAGCACCACCGTCGCCGCTTCCTTGGCCACGTCCGTACCGCCGATGCCCATCGCCACGCCGATGTCCGCACGGCGCAACGCCGGGGCGTCGTTGACGCCGTCCCCGGTCATCGCCACGACCTCGCCGCAGTCGCGCAACGCGTCGGCGATGCGCAGCTTGTCCTCCGGTGCCGCGCGGGAGAACACGATCTCGCCGTTGGCGGTCAGCGCTTCGTCGAGGGCCGGCTCCGGGAGCTCGGCCAGCTCCTCGCCGCTGATCACGCGGTCCGCGCCGATCCCCACGCGGCGGGCGATCTCCGCCGCCGTGCGGCCGTTGTCGCCGGTCACCACGTGCACCCGGATGCCCGCCGAATGGCAGTCCGCCACCGCCGCGGCCACCTCCGGTCGCGGTGGGTCCACCAACCCCACCAGGCCGAGCAGGTCCAAGTCGGTCTCGGTCTCTTCGCGACTGCCCGGCAACGCGGGCACCCGGCGGCCGGCCACCGCCAGCACTCGCAGGGCGCGGCCCGCCATCTCGTCGACCAGCGCCAGAAGGCGGGTCCGCTCTCCGACCGGCATCGTGCAGCGCGGCAGCACCTGCTCCGGCGCTCCCTTCGTCGAAACCCACAGGGCATCCCCGACGAGGTCTACAGTGGACATGCGCTTGAGGCGCGGGTCGAACGGGTACAGCGCCTTGCGCGCGGACAGGTCGGCACCGGTCGAGCCCGCGTACCGCAGCAGCGCCAGTTCAGTGGGGTCACCGCTCGATCCGGTGACATCCGCGGTGCTGCACCGCACCAGGGCCTCGACGAGCGCGTCCCCGAAGGAGTGCACCTCCTCGACGCTCATCTCGTTCCGCGTCAACGTCCCGGTCTTGTCGGTGCAGATCACCGTCGTCGACCCCAGCGTCTCGACCGCGGACAGCCGCTTCACCAGCGCCCCCGCCTTCGCCATCGACCGGACCCCCGCGGCCAGGGCCAGGGTGATGGTCGGCAGCAGGCCCTCCGGAACGTTGGCGACCAGCAGGCCGATCGCGAACACGAACGCCGCCGGCCAGGACAGCCCGGCCAGCCAGCCCAGCGGCAGGAACCCGACCCCGACGACGACCGCGACCAGCGCGATCAGCCACGCCACCCGCCGCACCTGGCGTTCGAGCGGGCTTTCCTCCCGTCCGACCCGCGAGGAGAGCGACGCGATCCGGCCGATCTCGGTGTGCCGGCCGGTCGCGTGGACGACCGCGTGCGCCGCCCCCGCGACGCAGACCGTGCCGCTGAAGACGAGCACCGGCGAGTCGAGCGGACGTGCGGCGTCGTCGCGGGCGTCGGCCGTCCGGGTCACCGGCACCGACTCCCCGGTCAGCATCGACGCGTCGACGTCCACCGTGCCGTCGATCAGCCGGGCGTCGGCCGGGATCCGGTTGCCCTCCTCCAGGACCAGGACGTCGCCGGGGACCAGCTCGGTCGCGGGGACGTGCCAGACCTGGCCGTCGCGCAGCACCGGCGCGCGGTCGGGCAGGTACTTGCCCAGCGCCTCGACCGCCTTCTCCGCCTGCTGTTCCTGGACGAACGCCAGCAGGCCGTTGAGCAGGATGACGGCGGCGATCGCGATCGCCAGGTTCGTCGTCCCGGCGACCCACGCCAGCCCGCCCGCAACCCACAGCAGCAGCGCGAGGGGGTGGATCAGCTGCCGCAGCAGGGCCAGTGGCCAGCGGTGGCCGCCGTGCGACGGGAGCGCGTTCGGGCCGCTCACCTGCAGACGGCGCGCGGCTTCCCGGGCCGTCAGGCCGCTCGGCGTGGTCCGCAGGTCACGCAGCAGCCGGGAGACCGGCTCGCTGGCGTCGATCGGCGGCGCCTCGGCCGGCTCGGGCTTCAGGTGCGTGGTCATCGTGCCTTCCTCCTGGTGAGGCCGATCAGCAGCAGTCCCTGGGGGATGCCGGGCAGGACTTCGCTCTGCCGGGTCCGTTCGAGGGCCGTCAGGTGGGGCAGCCGCACGGTCCGGGACGAGAACCCGCGGACGGCCGCGGCGAGCCGGGTGCCGTGCAGCGCGGCGCCGGCGAGAACGTGGTGCCGTCGGCTGTCGTCCGGGGTGGTGACGAGCAGGGCCGACTGGCCGGTGACGTCGGCGCCGAGCTGCTCGAGAGCCGGTACCCAGGCGGGCCGCACGATGCGTACCTCGGTCTCCGGCCAGAAACCGTCGTCGGCCAGCGCGCTCAACACCGCGAGGCTGACCGGCCGCAGCTCCGGCTCCCCCAGCTTGCGCAGCGCCACGTACCGGGCCCACTCGCCGCTGGACGGCGGCCGCGGCCCGCCGGTCCGCACGACGGCCGCGACAGCCGGCCGGTCCGCGTCGTGCGGGAACACGAAGATCGGATCGCGGCCCAGCACCCGGACGACGGTCCAGATGGTCGACAGCGCCGCGCCGCATTCGAGCAGGGCGGTGGTGCCCGCCCGGTCGCGCCGGGAGAGCGGCTCGGTCAGGACGACTTCGTCCGGTCGCACCTCGGCGACGCACCGGTTCGGGCCCAGCCGCACCAGAGCGTCGCCGAGCACGGCCCGGGACGAGGTGTCCCAGCGGAACGCGGTCATCTGCCCGGGCGCACCGGGAGGTGCCTGGTTGCGGCCCGGACGTCGAGGCGGCTGACCAGGCAGCCGGGGGCACCGAAGGACGCTTCGGTCAGCAGGACGTGCACGGGAGTCACCTCACGGACACTCGGGCGAGCGCCTCTTCGGCGCCGCGGGCCAGCTCCAGGTCTTCCCGGGGCCGCACGATCAAGGCGGGCACCGCCGAATCCGCCGCCGTCACGATCCGGTCGGCGTCGGTGTGCGGGTCGTCCCCGGCGCGCAGGCCGAGCACCGCCAGCCCGTCGACGACCGACGTGATCACCGACGGCTGGTGCTCGGCGACGCCACCGGTGAACACGACCGCGTCGAGCCGGGACAAGCTCGTGGCGGCCGCGCCGATCTCGCGGCCCAGCCGGTGCCGGTAGACGTCCAGGGCCACCGAAGCGTCGTGGTCGCCGCGGGCGGCCGCGGCCAGCACGCGCCGCAGGTCGCCGTCGGTGCCGGTCATCCCGGCCAGCCCGGAGCGGTGGAACAGCGCGTCGGCCATGTCGGCCGGGCTCATCGGCGCCGTCTGCAGCACGTGCAGCAGCAGGCCCGGGTCGACCGAGCCGGACCGGGTGGCCATCATGGCGCCTTCGAGCGGGGTGAAGCCCATGCTCGTGTCGACGCCGTGGCCGTCACGGATCGCGGTCACCGACACCCCGGCGCCGACGTGGGCGCACACCAGCTGCAGTTCTTCGGGTGCCCGGCCCAGCAGTTCGCCGGTGCGGCGCAGGGCGTACTGACACGACAAACCGTGGAAACCGTAGCGGCGCAAGCGGTTCTGCGCCGTCCACGCCCGCGGGAGGGGGTACCGGGCGGAAGCTTCGGGCATCCGCGCGTGGAACGCCGTGTCGAAGCAGGCCACCACCGGGACGTCCGGCAGCAGGCGACGGACTTCCCGCGTGACCTCCAGCGACAGCGGCTGGTGGTTGGGCGCCAGGGAGGTGAGCCGTTCGAGGGTGGCGAGCAGGGTGTCGTCCACGCGCGCGGGCGCCTTCTGGGAGCCGCCGTGGACGAACCGGACGGCGACCGCGTCCACCTCGGACCACCGGCGGACCGCGCGGCCCACGACGGCCGGGCCGGTCAGGTCCTCGGCGACCGCGGTGCCGCTGTCGACCAGCGAGACCTTCATGCTCGACGAGCCGGGGTTCAGCGTCAGCACACGCACGGGTCCGCTCCTTCAGCCTCGCAAGTGGCGCAGGAAAGGGTCTTCGGGGTCGCAAGGCAAGGAGACCTCGGTCCGGTGGCCAGGCGACGCGGCCGGATTGCCTGAAGCGGGAGGACTTTCGTCACCGAAGCTGCACCGGGAGATGTCCGAGCTGACCGAAGAACTGCTGGAAGCCGGCCGCGTGCGGAGCTACTGACCGCTCAGGCCACCGGGGCCGACCACTCGATCCTGACCCCGCCCTCCGGCCCATTGCCCAGCGAGAACGTCCCGCCCGACGCCTCCGCCCGGTCCCGCAGGTTCCCGAGCCCGCTCGGCGAAATCCCCTCCGCCAGCCCCTTGCCGTCGTCGGCCACGACCACGCGGATCGTCTCCTCCTTCACCGCGATCGACACCGACACCGTCGATGCCTCCGCGTGCCGGACCGCGTTGCTGACCGCCTCGCGCACCACCGCCTCGACCTGCTCGGCCAGCTGCGCCGGGACCGTGTCGATCGGGCCGGACATGCTGACCGTCGGCTGCAGCGGGGCGTCGTCGGTCAGCTCGGCGATCGCGTCGTGCAGGCGATGACGCAGCCGCAGGCCCGTCGCGCCCGCCGCGCCGCCGTGGAGGTCGAAGATCGCCGTGCGGATCTCCTGGACGATCTCGTGCATCTGCTCGATGCTGTCGCCCAGCCGCTTCTGCAGCTCCGGGGACTTCGTCCGCCGCTGGGTGCTCTGCATCGACAAGCCCACCGCGAACAGCCGCTGGATGACGTGGTCGTGCAGGTCGCGGGCGATCCGGTCGCGGTCGCCGAGCACGTCCAGCTCCCGCGCCGCCCGCTGCTGCGCCGCCAGCTGCAGGGCCAGCGCCGCCTGGTCGGCGAACGACGCCACCACCGGCAGCTGCGCCGACTCGAACCCGGCGGATCCGGCCTCCCGGGCCGCGATGAGCACGCCGGTGGTCCGGTCGCCCGCTCGCAGCGGCACCACCATCGCCGCCCCGAAGCGGTGCTCGCGCAGCGCGAGCTCCGGCACGCTGCGAGGCGTCCGGTCCCGGTACACCGAGCCGGGCACGCTCTCCTCGACGTCGATGCGCGTCCCCGACAGCTCGGCCGCCCGCGTTCCCGCGCACACGGTGACCGTCAGGTCGTCGACGTCGTCACCCCAGTCCTCGTCGACGTCGAGGCGCCCGGAGTTCGGCAGCGCGAGCATCGTGACGTCGGAGCCGGTCAGCTCCAGCGCCCGGCTGGCGATCAGGGTAAGCGCCTCCGCCGGGTCGGTGCCGCCGAGCAGTTCCGTCGTCACCTCGCTGGTCGCGGCCAGCCACTGCTGGCGCACCCGCGCCTGCTCGTAGAGGTGGGCGTTCTCGATCGCGATCCCGGCCGCCGCGGCCAGCGCCTGCACCACGACCTCGTCGTCGTCGGTGAACGGCTCCCCGTTCTTCTTCTCCGTCAGGTACAGCCGGCCGAACACCTCGTCGCGGACGCGCACCGGCACGCCGAGGAACGAGTGCATCGGCGGGTGGTGGGCGGGGAAGCCGACGGAGGCCGGATGGGCGGAGATCTCCTCCAGCCGCAGCGGCTTCGCCTCCTCGATGACCACGCCCAGCACGCCGTGGCCCTCGGGCAGGTCACCGATCAGCCGGCGCGTCTCGTCGTCGATCCCGATGTAGAGGAACTCGGCCAGGCTGCCGTCTCCGGCCAGCACGCCGAGCGCACCGTACTTCGCCTCGCCCAGCTCGATCGCCGCCTGCACGATCCGGGTCAGCGTCGTGTCCAGCTCGAGCCCGGACGCGACGGCCAGGACGGCGTCGAGCAGGCCGTCCATCTTGTCCCGGGTGCCGATCAGCAGCTCGATCCGGTCCTGCAGGTCGCGCAGCAGTTCGCGCAGCCGCAGGCCGGACAGCGTGCCCGCCATCCGCCGTGGCTCCTGCCCGGCTTCACCCACCAAGTCCTCCGCGTCATCGGTGACTTTGTCCCCTTTCCGCGGCGCCGCGGGGCGAGAGACTGTCGACGGAAGCTTCCGGATCGACAGCGTGCCGGTCCCCGGCACCGAGGGGAAACCATGACACTACCCATCACCTCGATCGGCTTGCTCGACCCCGATCAGGTGAAGTCGGCCATCGGGGCTGCGGTGCTGGCGCCGTCGACGCACAACACGCAGCCCTGGCGGTTCCGCTGCACTCACGCCGGCCTGGAGCTGCACGCCGATCCGGACCGCGCGCTGCCCGTGGCCGACGCCGACCGGCGGGAACTGCTGCTCTCGTGCGGGGCGGCGCTGTTCAACCTGCGCACGGCCATCGCGGCTCTCGGCGCCCATCCCGCCACCACGCTGTTCCCCCGGCGCGACGACCCGGCGCTGCTGGCCGTGGTCCGCCCGTTCGCGGCCCGCCGTCCCGACGGCCGCCTGGTGCAGCTGGCGGACGCGATCCCCCGGCGGCACACGAACCGGACGCCGTTCGAGGCGGACGCCATCCCGGCGTCCGTGGTCGCTCGCCTGCGCCACGCCGCCGAAGTCGAGCAGGCGTGGCTGCCGCGGCTGAGTGGGCAGCAGCTGGAGGGCCTGCGCGAGCTGGTCCACAAAGGCCACCACGCCCAGCTCGCGGACCCGGCGTTCCTCGCAGAGTGGCAGCAGTGGACCGGGCGCGCCCCGGACAGCCGCGACGGGGTCCCCGAGAACGCCGCCGGGTCGATGCCCTCGAACAACGGTGGCTGGGTGCTGCGCGACTTCGGCTCCCGCGACCGCGGCCGCCCCGACGACTCCGAGCCCCTGGTCGTGGTCATCGGCTCCTTCGACGACACGAAGGCCGACCGTCTGAGAGCCGGTCAGGCGATGCAGCGGGTCCTGCTGACGGCGACCGCGGCCGGGCTCGACGCGTCGTTCATCTCCCAGCCGGTCGAGGTCCCGCCGATCCGGGCGGAGTTGCGCCGGCTCCTCGGCGGCGGTTTGTGGCCACAGATCGTGCTGCGCCTCGGCCGCGGCACGCCGGTGCCGTGGACACCGCGGCGCTCACTGGCGGACGTCCTGATGGAGCCGTCGCCGCTGGGGGCCTAGCGCGACCGGGGCGGCCGCGCTCAGCCGCTCTGGTTGCGCAGCTCGGTGGCCAGCACCGCGGCCTGGGTCCGCCGCTCCATGCCGAGCTTGGTCAGCAGCCGGGAGACGTAGTTCTTGACCGTCTTCTCGGCCAGGAACATCCGCTCCGAAATCTGCCGGTTGGTCAGCCCCTCGCCGATCAGCTCCAGCAGCTTCCGTTCCTGGTCCGACAGGTCGGCCAGCGGGCCCTTCTTCGCCTGGCTGTCCCGCAGTTTCGCCATCAACGCCGCCGTCGCGTGGGCGTCGAGCAGGGACTTGCCCGCGCCGACGCCCTGGACCGCCGAGACCAGGTCCATGCCCTTGATGTCCTTGATCACGAACCCGCTCGCGCCGGCCAGCACCGCGTCGAGCATCGCCTGCTCGTCGGTGTAGGACGTCAGCATCAGGCACTTCAGCCCGGGCAGCTTGGACCGCAGCTCGCGGGCCAGCTCGATGCCGTTGCCGTCCGGTAGCCGCACGTCCAGCACGGCCACGTCCGGGTTCAGCGCCGGGATCCGGGCCAGCGCCTGCGACACGCTGCCCGCCTGGCCGACCACCGTGAGGTTCTCGTCCTCGTCCAGCAGGTCGGCGACACCACGGCGGACGACCTCGTGGTCGTCGACGAGGAACACGCGGAGCATGGACAACCTCCCAAGAACGGGTCGGACACGCTCAGCGTACGACCGCCGGACCCGCGGGGGCAGGGACCCGGGACCGTCCGGAAAGTGACCAAGGACCCTAAGGCCGGACGCCGTCGGCACCGGATGCTCGCCGGGTGACCCGCGACCGAGCAGGAGATACCGGATGAGCGCCCTGGACATCGCCCGATGGCAGTTCGGGATCACCACCGTCTACCACTTCCTCTTCGTCCCGCTGACCATCGGGCTGTCCTTCCTGGTCGCCGGGATGCAGACCGCCTGGGTGCGCACCGGGAACGACCGCTATCGCCGGATGACGAAGTTCTGGGGCAAGCTGTTCCTCATCAACTTCGCCATGGGCGTGGCGACCGGCATCGTGCAGGAGTTCCAGTTCGGGATGAACTGGTCGGACCACAGCACGTTCGTCGGCGACGTCTTCGGCGCGCCGCTGGCCATCGAGGGCCTGCTCGCGTTCTTCCTCGAGTCGACGTTCCTCGGCCTGTGGATCTTCGGCTGGGACAAGCTGCCGAAGAAGCTGCACCTGGCCACCATCTGGCTCGCCTCGATCGGCACGGTCCTCTCGGCGTACTTCATCCTCGCCGCCAACTCCTGGATGCAGCACCCGGTCGGCTACGCGGTCAACCCCGCCACCGGCCGCGCGGAACTGAAGGACTTCGGGGCCGTGCTCACCAACTCGACCGCCGTCGGCGCCTTCGCCCACACCATCACCGCGTGCTTCCTGACCGCCGGGATGTTCGTCGTCGGGATCAGCGCCTGGCAGCTGCGGAAGGGCCGCAACGCCGACGTGTACCGCCCGTCGATGAAGCTCGCGCTGGTCACCGTGCTGGTCGCCAGTCTGGGCGTCATCGTCACCGGTGATCTGCAGGCCCGGCTGATGACCGAGCAGCAGCCGATGAAGATGGCCGCCGCCGAAGCGCTCTACGACACCGTCGCGCCCGCGTCGTTCTCCCTGTTCACCATCGGCTCGCTCGACGGCTCGCAGGAGCGGTTCAGCATCCGCGTCCCCGGCGTGCTGTCCTTCATGGCCACCGGCCACTTCGACGGCCGCGTCGAGGGCATCAACGACCTCCAGGCGGGCGAACAGCAGCAGTACGGCCCCGGCGAATACCGGCCGGACATCCCGGTCGCCTACTGGACGTTCCGGCTGATGATCGGCTTCGGCTTCCTGTGCCTGCTGATCTCGCTGGTGGGGCTCTGGCTGTTCCGCCGCGGCCGCACCCCGCGCGCCCGCTGGTTCTTCCCCGTCGCGACCGCCGGGCTCGCCCTGCCCTTCCTGGCCAACAGCGTCGGCTGGATCTTCACCGAAATGGGCCGCCAGCCGTGGTCGGTGTTCGGCGTGCTCAAGACCGCGAACTCGGTGTCCCCGACCGTCTCCGCCGGGACCGTGCTGACCTCGCTGATCGTGTTCACCGTGCTCTACGGCGTGCTCGCGGTCGTCGACGGCGTCCTGATGGTCCGCTACGCCAAGGCCGGTCCCCCACCGCCGGAGGCGCCCGCACCCGAAACCGACGAGCCGCGGCCCGCGGCCTTCGCCTACTAGCGCCGGAGACCCCGTCATGGCCCTCACCGACATCTGGTTCCTGCTCATCGCGGTCCTCTGGACCGGCTACTTCGTCCTCGAAGGCTTCGACTTCGGCGTCGGCACGCTGCTGCGCGTCCTCGGCCGCGACGACACCGACCGCCGCGTGCTGATCAACACGATCGGCCCGGTCTGGGACGGCAACGAGGTCTGGCTGCTCGTCGCCGGCGGCGCGACCTTCGCCGCCTTCCCGCTCTGGTACTCGAGCCTGTTCTCCGGCTTCTACCTCGCGCTGCTGCTCGTGCTGGTGGCGCTGATCCTGCGCGGGGTCGCGTTCGAGTTCCGCGGCAAGCTCGACAGCCCGCGCTGGCGCAACACCTGGGACTGGATCATCGTCTTCGGCTCCGCCGCACCCTCCCTGCTGTGGGGTGTCGCCTTCGGCAACATCGTCCACGGCGTCCCGCTCGACGCGCAGCACCACTTCACCGGCACGTTCTTCACCCTGCTCAACCCGTACGCGCTGCTCGGCGGGCTGGCGACGCTCAGCCTGTTCTCCTTCCACGGCGCGGTCTTCCTCACCCTGAAGACCACCGGTGAGATCCGCGGCCGGGCTCAGTCGCTGAGCCGCGCGCTCGGCGGCACGGCGATCGTGTTCGGCGGCGTCTTCCTCGGCTACACCGCGATCGAGCACGGCGGCTGGGCTTGGCTGTCGTCGGCGCTGGCCGCGCTGCTGCTCGTCGCGGCGGTGCTGTTCGCCGCCGGCGAGCGGGACGGGTTCGCCTTCGCGAGCACGGCGGCCGCGATCATCGCGGTCACCTTCACGCTGTTCTGGTCGCTGTACCCGGACGTACTGCCCTCGACGAGCGACCCGGCGTTCGGCCTGACCACGACGAACGCGTCCTCGACGCCGTACACGCTGCGGATCATGACCTGGGTCGCGGTCGTGTTCACCCCGATCGTGCTGGCCTACCAGGCCTGGACGTACTGGGTGTTCCGCAAGCGGATCAGCCGCGCGTCGATCCCCGCCGGCGGCGGCCTGCCCGCGGGCCGCCGGTGAAGCCCCTCGACCCGCGGCTGCTCCGCCACGCGAGCGCGGTCCGGCCGTTCGTCCTCGCCTGCGCCGGGCTGGGTGTGCTCACCGCGATGCTGGTGCTCGCCCAGGCGGAGCTGCTCGCGAAGACGATCACGTGGGCCTTCCTCGACGGCTTCCCGCTCCGGAGCCTGCTGCTGCCGCTCGGGCTGCTGACCGCGGTCGTCGTGGCCCGGGCCGGAACCGCGTGGGTGGCCGAGACGACCGCGCACCGCGCCGCCGCCCGGGCTTTCTCGCAGCTGCGCGAGACGGTGATCGCGGCCGCGCTGCGGATCGGGCCCCGGCGGGCCGGCCGCTCCCCCGCCGAGGTCGCCGCCCTGGCGACGCACGGCGTCGACCGGCTGGAAGGCTACTTCGCGCGCTACCTGCCGCAGCTGCTGATCGCGGCGGTCGTGCCGCTGGTCGTCGGAGTGCGGCTCCTGGCCGCCGACTGGGCCGCCGCGGTGATCGTCGGCCTGACGGTGCCGCTCATCCCGGTGTTCATGATCCTCATCGGACTCCACACCCAGCGCGACGTCCGGCGCCAGTGGCGGACCCTGTCCGTGCTGGGCAACCACTTCCTCGACCTGGTCGCCGGGCTCGCCGAGCTGACCGCGTTCGGCCGCGCCCGCGCGCAGATCCGGTCGCTGCGGGAGATCACCGGGCAGTACCGCCGGCACACCATGCGGACGCTGCGGGTCGCGTTCCTGTCGGCATTGGCGCTGGAGCTGCTGGCGACGCTGTCGGTCGCGGTCGTCGCCGTGTCGATCGGGCTCCGGCTGCTGGCCGGCGAACTCGACCTGCAGACGGCGCTCGTCGTGCTGATCCTCGCCCCGGAGGTGTACCTGCCGCTGCGGGCGGTCGGCGCCCGGTTCCACGACAGCGCCGAAGGGCTCGCCGCGGCCGAAGACATCATCGCGCTCGCCGGCACGCCGTCCGACGACGCCGGAAACCGCACGGTCCCCGACCTCACCCGGGTTGCGCTGCGCTGCGAAGACGTCACGGCCGAGGGCCGGTCGGGGCCGATCCTCGACGGCTTCTGCCTGCGCCTGCCGCCCGGTGAGGTGGTCGGGGTGACCGGGCCGAGCGGGGCGGGCAAGTCGACGCTGCTCGATCTGCTCCTGGGCTGGCGACGGCCCGACGGCGGCCGGATCCTCGTCGGCGACACCGACCTCGCCGACATCGGGCGGGCCACCTGGCACCGGCACCTGGCGTGGGTACCGCAGCAGCCGCACCTGATCGCCGGGACGGTGGCGGAGAACATCCGCCTGGGCTCCCCCGACGCGTCCGACGACGCCGTGCTCGCCGCCGCCGACACCGCGGCACTCGACGTCCCGCTGTCCACAATGGCCGGTGAACTGGGTGCCGGGCTGTCGACCGGGCAGCGCCGCCGGGTCGCGCTGGCCCGCGCGGTGCTCCTGGACCGGCCGCTCATCCTGCTGGACGAGCCGACCGAGGGCGTCGACGCGGAGACCGAGGCGGCCATCCTCGAGCGGCTGCCGAAGGTGCTCGCCGGCCGGACCGCCGTCATCGTCAGCCACCACCCGGCCGTGCTGGCCCGCTGCGACCGGGTGATCTCCCTCGGCGAGCCGGTCGTCCTTCCCGCTGTACCGGACACCGCCCCGACGCGGCCGATCTCGCGACCGGCTGCGACTCCGATCGGCTCGCCATCCCATGTCGACGTGCCGAAGTGGCGGCCGTTGCGCGAGGCGATCCGGCCGCACCGGCTGCGGCTGGCGCTGGCCTGCCTGGCCGCAACGGCCGCGCTGGGCTGCGGGGTCGCGCTCACGGCGACATCGTCGTGGCTGATCGCGAGTGCGGCCCTGCACCCACCGGTGCTGAGCCTGCTGGTGGCGATCGTCGCGGTGCGGACGTTCGGCCTGGCCAAGGGCCTCTTCCGCTACACCGAGCGGCTGCTCTCCCACGACGTGGCCCTGCGCGCGCTGGCGGAGCTGCGGGTGCGGGTGTGGGCCCAGCTGGTCAGGATCGGCCCGGCGGGCACCGCGCGCCTGCGCCGCGGCGACCTGCTGCACCGGCTGGTGTCCGATGTGGACAGCCAGCAGGACGTCCTGGTCCGCGGCCTGGTCCCGGGCGTGTCGACGTTCCTGGTGCTGTCGGCGACCGCGGTCACCCTCGGCGTCATCCTGCCCGGCGCGCTGCTTCCGGCGGCTGCGGGCTTCGCCATCGCCGGCGTGCTGGCGCCGGTCGTCGCGGCACTGGCAGCTCGCCGGGCGCTGCGCTCGACGGCGGGTCTGCGAGCGGACCTGACGGCCGGGACGGTGGAGCTGCTGCAGGCATCGGCCGACCTGATCACCCACGACGCGGCGACCCGGCGGCACGCGCGGCTGCGCGAGCTCGACGGCGTCTTGACGGCTCTGCAGCGCCGGTCGGCGGTGTGGCGCGGCCTGGGCGGCGGGATCGCGACGCTGGGCGTCGGGCTGACGTCGGTGACGTGCCTGGTGCTGGGCATCCTGGCGGCGGTCCCGGGCCCGGCACTGGCGGTGCTGGCGCTGACCCCGCTGGCGACGGCGGAGCTGGTGGCCGGCCTGCCGGAGGCGGCCCAGCGGCTGCTCGGCGCGGCCGGTTCGGCACGCCGGCTGGCGGAACTGGACACGCTCCCGGCGCCTTCGCCTGCCGCCGCTCCGGCGCCGGTGGCCTCGACCCTGGCGGCCGAGCACCTGTCGGTCCGCTGGCCGGGTGCCCCGGCGGACGCGGTCCAGGACGTCAACCTGCACATCGGCCACCGGGTGGCGTTGACGGGCCGCTCGGGCGCGGGCAAGAGCACGGTGCTCGCGGCCCTGATGCGCTACCTGGACCCCTCGGCGGGCCGGGTCCTGCTGGCCGGCACGAACACCCTGACCTGCGACGGCGACTCGGTCCGGGCACGCATCGCCTGGTGCGGCCCGGAGACGCACCTGTTCGACAGCACGCTGCGCGAGAACCTCCGCTTGGCCCGCCCTTCGGCCACCGACGCGGAGCTGCGGGCCGCGCTGGGCCGGGCGCAGCTGTCATCGTGGTTCTCGCGGCTGCCGGAGGGTTTCGACACGGCGTTGGGAGCGCACGGCACCCCGGTCTCCGGCGGCGAGCGTCAGCGCCTCGGGGTGGCTCGGGCGTTGGCGTCGGAGCGGCCGATCCTGCTGCTGGACGAACCGACGGCCCACCTGGACGCCCCGACGGCCTCGGCTCTGGCGGCCGACATCCTGAAGGCGACCGCAGGCCGCTCGGCGCTGGTGGTGACCCATCGACCGGCGGAATTCGCCGAGCTCCCGGCCGTGAGCGTCTCTGCCGGCAGGTCTGTAAGCGTGCCTTAGCGATCCGTCCTGAATTTGTCAGGTACTTTCCGGCCTTCAATGGCTAGCGTGAGGAGACTTCGTCTGTCATAGGAGATGCCTTGAGCGGGAACCGCGACTACACCCGGGGCGACCGAGCAGCCTTGATCTCTCTGAGCGCCGGCACGTGCTACTGGCCAGGATGCCCTGAACCGATTGTCCGTGAGGTCGAAGGCACCTACAAGATCGCACTGGAGATCGCGCACATCTGCGCGTTGATAGCCGCCGGCGAGCGTTACGACCCGAGGATGACCGATGACGAGCGCAACGCCTTCGAGAACTTGATCTTCCTGTGTCACCCGCACCACCAGGTGATCGACGAAAAAGGTGCCGCGAAGAAGTGGCCCGTAGACCTGCTGCGGCAGTGGAAGACAGGTCGTGAACGCGACGGCATCCAGCAGCTGCGCGGCCTCCGGTACCTCACCGAAGACCGCCTGGCCGAAATCATCAATCTGGCGATCGAAGCCCGCGAGGACGACATCAAGCGCACTCTGGCCAGATTGGAGCAGAGTGACGTCGAGGCGGCCGCTCTTCTCAAAGAACTGCGCGCCGAGCTGAACGCAGCTCGGACCGCGAGCTCTCCGGTCAACCTCGACGCCGCCGAGCTGCTCTACCACGCAGCGACGAACCTTTCCCACCTCGGTGACAACGCGGAGGTCCTGAACAACGCCGCAGGTAAGCTCGTTGGCCTTGAGGACAGTGCGCACATGTTGAGGAATGCTGCCGAAGACATCCGGCGCGCAGTGCAAAGCATGGGGGACTACCGGTAATCCCCTGACTGACCGCCGCGGCCAGGACGGCCGCGGCGGTCAGCGCTCAGCCCTCCCAGGTCCAGTTGCGCACCTCCGGCAAATCCTCACCGTGGGTGCGGATGTAACGGCGGTGCCTGCCCTGTGCCTCCGTCATCCGCTGCCGCAGGACGCCGGCGGTCGCCGCCAGGCCGGGGATCCGGTCGAGCACGTCGATCACCAGCTGGAAGCGGTCCAGGTGGTTGAGCACCAGCATGTCGAACGGCGTGGTCGTCGTCCCGTGCTCGGTGTACCCGCGGACGTGGAGTTCGTGGTGGCCGGTGCGGCGGTAGGCCAGGCGGTGGATCAGCCACGGGTAGCCGTGGTAGGCGAAGATCACCGGGCGGTCCGGGGTGAACAGCGCGTCGTACCCCCGGTCCGAAAGGCCGTGCGGGTGCTCGGACTCGGGCTGCAGGCGCATCAGGTCCACGACGTTCACCACCCGCACGGCCAGCGACGGCAGCTCCTGCCGGAGGATCTTCGCCGCGGCCATGACTTCCAGGGTGGGAGCGTCGCCCGCGCACGCGAGGACGACGTCGGGCTCGCGGTCGGTGTGCGTGCTCGCCCACTCCCAGATGCTCACCCCCCGCGCGCAGTGCAATGCGGCCTGCTCGGCGTCGAGCCAGTTCGGCGTGTCGTTCTTCCCCGCCACCACCACGTTGACGTAGTCACGGGAACGCAGGCAGTGCGCCGCAACCTCCAGCAGCGTGTTCGTGTCCGGCGGGAAGTACACCCGCACCACCTCGGCGCTCTTGTTCGCCACGTGGTCGACGAACCCCGGGTCCTGGTGGGAGAACCCGTTGTGGTCCTGCCGCCACACGTGCGAGGTGAGCAGGTAGTTCAGCGACGCCACCGGCCGCCGCCACGGGATCTGCCGGTGCACCCGCAGCCACTTGATGTGCTGGTTGACCATCGAGTCGACGATGTGCACGAATGCCTCGTAGCACGAGAACAGCCCGTGCCGGCCCGACAGCAGGTACCCCTCCAGCCAGCCTTGGCACAGGTGCTCCGACAGCACTTCGAGCACGCGGCCGTCGCGCGCCAGGTGCTCGTCGACCGGCTCGATCGCCGCCTGCCATTCCTTGGCCGTCACGTCGTAGACCGCGTCGAGCCGGTTGGACGCCGTCTCGTCCGGGCCGAACAGGCGGAAGTTCGCCCGGTCGGCGTTGAGCGCGAAGACGTCCCGCAGGAACCGGCCCAGCACCCGGGTGGGCTCGGCCACCGTCACTCCCGGGGCCGAAACCGCGACCGCATGGGCCGAAGTGTCCGGCAGGGTGAGCGGACGCAGGAGGATGCCGCCATTGGCGTGCGGGTTCGCGCCCATCCGGCGGTCCCCCGCCGGGATCATCGCCGTGACGTCGGCGACCGGGCGGCCGGACTCGTCGAACAGCTCGGCCGGGCGGTACGACCGCAGCCAGTCCTCCAGCTGCTTCAAGTGGTCCGGGTTCGTCCGGACCTCGGCCAGCGGCACCTGGTGGGCACGCCAGGTCCCTTCCACCGGCTTGCCGTCCACAACGGACGGTCCGGTCCAGCCCTTGGGGCTGCGCAGCACGATCATCGGCCACACCCCGCGCCGCTCGGCCAGGGTCGCGATCGCCGAATCGAGCGCCGCGGCCATCGCCTGGTGCATCGACTGCGGATCGGAACCTTCGACGTAGATCGGCGAGTACCCGTAGCCGCGCAGCAAGGCGTCCAGCTCGGCCGGCGGGATCCGCGAGAGCACGGTCGGGTTGGCGATCTTGTAGCCGTTGAGGTGCAGGATCGGCAGCACCGCGCCGTCACGGGCCGGGTCAAGGAACTTGTTGGCGTGCCACGACGTCGCCAGCGGCCCGGTCTCGGCTTCGCCGTCTCCCACCACGCAGGCGACGAGCAGGCCGGGGTTGTCGAACGCGGCCCCGAAAGCGTGCGCGAGCGAGTAACCGAGCTCGCCGCCTTCGTGGATCGACCCGGGCACCTGCGGGGCCACGTGGCTCGGCACACCGCCGGGGAAGGAGAACTGCCGGAACAGCTCGGCCATCCCGGCGGCGTCCCGCGTCACCTCGGGCCACGCCTCGGTGTAGCTGCCTTCGAGCCAGGTGTTGGCCAGCAGCGCCGGGCCACCGTGGCCCGGGCCGGTGACCAGCATGGCGTTCAGGTCGTGAGCAAGGATCGCCCGGTTCAGGTGCGCGTAGACGAAGTTCAGGCCCGGTGAAGTCCCCCAATGCCCGAGCAGCCGGGGCTTGACGTGCTCCGGCCGCAGCTGCTCGCGCAGCAGCGGGTTCGCCATCAGGTAGATCTGGCCGGCCGACAGGTAGTTCGCCGCCCGCCAGAGCGCATCCACCTGGGCCAGCTCGGGTCTGCCGAGCACCGCGGGCCGGGCGTCGAGCGCGGTCACTTCGCCGGCTCCGGGCGGACCACGAGCACCGGGCACTGGGCGTGCTGGACCAGCGCCTGGCTGGTCGAACCCAGCAGCATCCCGGTGAAACCACCGTGTCCGCGGCAGCCCACGACCACCAGCTGCGCGGTTTCGCTCGCCTCGAGCAGCACGTGCCGCGGCCGGTCCCGGACCAGCTGCCGGCGGATCTCCACGTCGGGGTACTTCTCCTGCCAGCCCGCAAGCCGCTCGGTCAGCAGCCGGTTCTCCCCTTCTTCGAGGGTTTCCGGCTGAGTGAGGATGCGGGCGGTGCCGCGGGTGTCCTCGTAGGTGACGTCGTTCCAGGCGTGCACCGCGACCAGCGGAACGCCCCGCAGCGACGCTTCCTCGAACGCGACGGCGATGGCCTGCTCGCTGGTGGGGCTGCCGTCGATGCCGACCGCGACCGGACCGGCCGCCGCGTCGTGGTGGCCGCGGATGACCGCCACCGGGCAGTGGGCGTGGCTGACGACCGAAGCCGCCGTGCCCCCGAGCAGCATGTCCGCGAACCCGCCGGTCCCCGTCCGGCCGACAACGAGCATCCGGGCGTGTCGCGACTCCTCGATCAGCATCGGCACCGGCGGATCGTTGGGCAGCTCCGTGACGATGGCCAGGTCCTTGTCGACCACCGCGGCCAGAGCACGGGCCTCGGCGACGGCTCGTTCACCGTCCGCTTGAACCGCCTCGAACAGCGTCGCCGCGCCGATGCCGGTCATCCCGCCGCCGTAGTAAAGACCGGCGACCTGCAGGCCGTGCACGATCTTCAGCTGGAGGTGGCGCCGGGAGGCAAGCGCCGCCGCCCACGTGACGGCGGCCGCCGACCCGGCCGAGCCGTCGACGCCCACGGTGATCCTCGGATCGGTGGCGGTCATCGTTTCTGCTCCTCACCCGCGTAGGCGGTTTCCGCGGCGACGACCCCGGGCACGGCGAGCGCCAGCACCTGGGCGACGTGCCGGTCGGAGTCGTCGTCGAACTGGTCGGTGATGTGCACGAACCCGTCGTGGACGTCGACGTGCCAGCGGCCGCTGCCGCCGTAGACCTCCAGGCGGTGCTGGACGTCCCTGGCGATCTCGACGTCGTCCCGGGCGAGCACCCGCACGACGTCGCCGCGGGTGACGATGCCGACGACGGCCGAGCCGTCGACGATCGGCATCGCCCGGATCCGGGCGTCCACCAGAGCCTGGCACAGGTCGGCGACGTCGGTGCCGGTGCTCATCGCGGTGACGGGGGTGGTCATCAGGTCACCGACGGTCTTGCCGGCGGTGGCTTCGACGGGTTCGCGGACGTAGCGGGGGTCGGCCGGGATGCGGCCGCGGATCAGGTCGGCCTCGGTGACGATGCCGACCAGCCGGTCGTCGTCGTCCACCACCGGCAGTGCGGTGAAGCCGTGCGCGGACAGCAGCTCGGCCGCCTCCTTGGCGGACGTCCACGGGTGCACGGTGATCACCGGCGTGGTCATCAGGTCGCGTGCTCGCATCGGGAATTCCTTTCCGGTCGCCACCAATCTAGGAAGACCGGTCCCCGGCCACCGCCGTCATCGGTCACCGGTCGCGAGGACTTACGTCCCTTCGCCAGATCCAGTCCACAGTGGACGAAGTCCCGAACTGGCGCTCAACGGCCCGCAGCGCTCCGAGCGGAGTTCATTTCGTGCTCCCGCCCGGCCGCACGACCGCCACCGGGCACGGCGAATGCGCGATCAGCGCCTGGCTCGTCGAGCCGAGCAGCATGCCGGTGAACCCGCCGCGGCCGCGGCAACCGACCACGATCAGCTGCGCGGCCTCGCCGCGTTCCAGCAGCGTGCGCACCGGGCGGCCGCGGACGACCTCCAGCTCGATCGCCAGCCCCGGGTACTTGCGCTGCCAGCCGGCGAGCTGCTCGGCCATCTTGCCGCGCTCGGCGGCCTCGATCTCGGCCGCGTTCTCCTGCAGCGGGTGCGGGCGCAGCATGCCGTCGGCGAGGACGTCGCTCCAGGCGTGCACCGCGACCAGCGCCGTGTCCCGCAGCCGCGCCTCCTCGCAGGCGAACGCGATCGCGGCCTCGCTGTCCGGGGAACCGTCGGAGCCGACGACCACCGGCCCGGTGCGCGGCGGCAGCTCGTGCGGGTTCCGGCCGCGGACGACGACGATCGGGCAGTGCGCGTGCGCGGCCACCGCGACGGCGGTCGAGCCCACGAGCACGCCGGTGAACCCGCCCAGCCCCCGCGAGCCGAGCACGACCAGCTCGGCGTGCTGCGACTCCTGAACCAGCGCCGTGACCGGGCTCCATTCGCGGGCCGCGGTGACCAACTCCAGACCGGGGTGCCCGGCGAGCACGGCGGCCTTCGCATCGGCCAGCCAGCCCTCGGCCCGCTCGGCCAACCCGGCTCGCACCTGCTCATGGGTACCGAACGCGACGGGTGCCTTCACCTGCGGCAGCGCGTAGACCTGAACCAGCCGGAGCGGACGCCCGCGGCGGACGGCTTCCCCGCCTGCCCACACCGCGGCCTGCACCGCGGACGCGGAGCCGTCGATCCCGGCGACGACAGCGCCGTCAACGAACCCGGACATGGCCAGCCTCCTCGTGGATGTACCGCCGGACTCGCCCCGTTCGGGGATCTTCACGTCCGCACCGACGCTTCTTCCCCCAGCTCCACGCCGACGACGCCGCAGACCGTCTTCGCCAGCGCCGCCACGACCCGGCGCTCGGCCTCGTCGGCGAAGGCGCCGCGAATGGTCACCATCCCGCCGGTGACCGAGACCGCCCAGCGGTCGCGGTTCCCGCTGTAGTCCGTGAGCAAGGCGTTGAGGTGCGAAGCGATCGAGTCGTCCTGGCGCACCAGAGGGCTGAGCATGTCGCGGCGGCTGACGATGCCGGCGAGGACGCCCTCGTCGTCGACGACCGGAATGCTGCGGCGCCGGTCGCCCAGCATGCGCCGGGCGATCTCGCTGATGTCCGTGTCCAGCCGCACCGTCTCCGCCGGCGCGGTCATCATCGTGGCCACCAGCACGTCGGGCGCCCCACCGGTGAGGCCGCTGCGGAGCGCGTCGGCTTCGGTGAACACGCCGAGCACCGCGTCGTCCTCGTCCACCACCGGCAGCGCCGCGACGCAGTGCTCGGTGAGCAGCACGATGGCTTCGCGGACCGGCGTCGCGGGCCGGACCCGGACCACCGGCCTCGTCATGATGTCGCGTGCTTTCACGACGGCTCCTCTCCTCAGGCGTTCAGTGCACGACCGCGACCGGGCAGACCGCCCGCGAGAGCAGGGCGTTGCCGGTCGAGCCGAGGATTCCGCCGGCGACCGGGCCGCGCCCCCGCGTGCCGACGACGATCAGCCGGGCGTCCGGGGCGGCGTGTTCCAGCGCGCGGGCCGGGACCCGCTCCGGCACCACTTCGGTGCGGACCTCGAGGTCCGGGTACTCGCGGCGCCAGGCGGCGACCCGGGCCACCAGGCCGGCGTCGTCGTCCCCGGCGTGCACGACCAGCACGGGCGCCCGCGTCGCGGCCGCCTCTTCGAAGGCGAACCGCAGGGCGTGCTCGCTCGACTCGGACCGGTCGATCCCGGCGACGACCGGTCCCGTCCGCGTCGGCTGGTGCCCGGGCACCACGACGACAGGGCACGGCGCTTCGGCAGCCACGCGCAGCGCGACCGAACCGATCAGCGCGCCGCGCCAGCCACCGAGGCCGTGCGAACCGAGGACGACGAGTGCCGCGTCCACCGCCTCTTCGAGCAGCAGGTCGGCGGCGAGCCCGAGCCGCACCGCCGTCTCGACCCGCACGCCGGGCGCCTGGTCGCGGGCGATCCCGGCCGCGCGGCGCAGCCGGCGGTCGACGTGCTCCAGCAGGAGTTCGTCGTGGTCGTGGGTCTCCTCGAAGACGCAGGCGTGCAGCAGGCGCAGGATGGTATCGCGCCGCCCCGCTTCCCGCGCCGCCCAGCGGACGGCGGCCAACGACGGTGCCGAGGCATCCACCCCGGCGAGCACCGGCCGGTTTGCGGTCATGAGTTCCTCCTGCTGTCCGGGAGGTTCAGCATGGGTGGGGCGGGTACTCGCCGGTCAGGGCCCGAAGTCCCTTTCACCGGGGACCAAATCCGCCTGTCCGCGTGGCATCGCGGGCACGAACCGGTTCAAGAACGCGCGCAGCGGGACGGCCTTTCCTCGCACCGCTCAAGCCACGTCGTTCCAGACGTAGTCGAGGCGGTTGCGGATCTCCACCACTCCCGGCAGGTCGCCGATCGACCGCGTCACCGGGTCGATGTCGCTGCGCCGCTCCACGCGGCCCACCACCGTCACCACTCCGGCGCGCACCTCCACCCCGACCCGGTCGGGTCCCCAGCCCAGCTGCCGGATCCGGGCGCACACCTCGCGTTCGAGGTCCGCGTCGCCGCGCGTGAAGACACGGACCAGATCACGGCGGGACACCACGCCCGCCGGCTTTCCGTTGCGCAGCACGAACAACCGGCGGACACCGGTGCGCGCGAATTTTGCCGCCGCGACGGCCAGCGAATCATCCGCGTCGATCGTGACGACCGGGCTGGTCATCAGGTCCTTCGCCGTGCACGCCGTCGCCTTGCGCGCCAGCCTGCGGGCGCGGCGGCGGGGTTTCGGGTCGTCCCACAGGTGCGGCAGCAGGTCCGCTTCCGAGACGACGCCGACCAGCGTGCCCGTCCGGTCGATCACCCCGACCGCGCTGATCCCGTTGCCGGTCAGCAGCCCGGCGATGTCCTTGAACGGCGTCTGCGGGGAGACGGTGATCGGGTCGGCGGTCATCACCGCGGAAACCGTGGTCATGGCAGGCACTCCTTCAGGCGTTCTCGGTGCGGACGACCAGCACGGGACAGCCCGCGTGGTGCAGCAGGGCCTGGCTCGTCGAGCCGAGGACCAGCCCGGTGAAGCCACCGCGGCCGCGGCTGCCGACGACGACCAGCTGCGCGTCGCGGCTCGCGGACAGCAGGCGGTGGCGCGGCTTGTCGTGCTCGACGCGGCGTTCCACCGCCACGTCCGGGTACTTCTCCTGCCACCCGGCCAGCCGCTGGGCGAGCAGCCGCCGGCCGGAGTCCTCCAGGGACTCGCCCTGGAACGCGACATTGCCGTCGCTGAACAGCCCGGCGCCGTCGCCGTCGTGCCATATGTGGAGGGCCACGAGCGGTGCATTGCGCAGCGTTGCCTCCTCGAACGCCCAGGCGATCGCCGCTTCGCTCAGCGGGCTGCCGTCGACACCCACGACCACCGGGCCGTCGACGCTCTCCCTGCCGCGCACCACGACCACAGGGCAGTGGGCCTTGGCGGCGAGGTCGACGTCGGGAGACCCGCTGAACAGCCCGGCGATCGGGCCGACGGGCGCGCCGGTGACCAGCAGCCGGGCCCGGGCGGACATCGCGAGCAGCGCCGGGACCGGCCCGCGGGCACTGGCCTCGATGTCGACCGCCAGCCCCGGGACGGCCGCTTCGAGGGTCGCCCGCGTGTGGCGCAGCACCTCGTCGGCTTCGGCCTCCTTGACCGCCAGCCAGTCCGACGGCGGGTAGACCTTCCCGCCGAACGAGGTGTCTTCGTAGCCGTAAGCGGTGAAGACGAGCAGCGAAGCGTGCCGCCGGGCCGCTTCCCCCGCCGCCCACAGCGCCGCCGCGGCGGCCGATTCCGAGCCGTCCACGGCCACCACGATCGGCGCGTTTCCGGTTGCGCTCATGACGTTCCCTCCCGAAGGGCCAGTTCGTGAACCCGAAGGTAGGGCTCGCGAGGACGCGACCGCTGCGGTCGTTCGTCCCCGCGTCCGGTGACCTTCGGCCGCTCGCGCCGCGTACCGGCGCCACAGCAGCTTGTCCGCCTCCACCACCGCGAACGCCACCACGGCGGCACCGAGCACGCCCAGCCAGGACGACACCCCCACCGGCGCGGTGTGGAACCACGTGTTCATCGCCGGCACGTACGTCAGCAGCAGCTGCAGCCCGGCCGTCGAGCCCAGGCCCAGAACCAGCATCCGGCTGTGCCCCGGCCACGCCCGCAGCACCGGGCGGTCGAGCGAGCGGCAGCTGAGCAGGTAAGCCGCCTGGACGCCGACGAACACGTTGATCGCGGTCGTCCGGGCCTCCGCCACCGAAGCCCCCGAACCGAGGTACAGGCGATACGCGCCGAAGGCCGCCACGACCAGCAGCAGCGACACGAGCACGATCCGCCGCAGGAGGGCGCCGGTGAACAGCGGGCGTTCGGGCGGGCGCGGTGGGCGCCGCATCACGCCGTGCTCGGCCGGCTCGAACGCCATCGTCAGGCCCAGGAACACCGCCGTCGTCATGTTGATCCACAGGATCTGCACCGGCACGATCGGCAGTGTCGTGCCGAGCAGGATCGCCACCAGCACCACCATGCCCTCGCCGATGTTGGCCGGCAGCGTCCAGGCGATGAACTTGCGCAGGTTGTCGAACACGCCGCGGCCCACCCGCACGGCCGCCTCGATCGAGGCGAAGTCGTCGCCGGTCAGCACCATGTCCGCGGCTTGGCGGGCCGCGTCGGTGCCGCCCTTGCCCATCGCGACGCCGATGTCCGCGCGGCGCAGCGCCGGCGCGTCGTTCACCCCGTCGCCGGTCATGGCGACCACGTGCCCGCGCCGCTGCAACGCCCGGACCAGGTCGAGCTTCTGCCCCGGCGACACCCGCGCGAACACCTGTGTATCCGCCACCGTCTCGTCGAACTCCGCTTCCGGCAACGCGGTCAGCTCGGCGCCGGTGCGGACCCGGCCGGAAGCAAGTCCCACGGCGCCGGCGACTGCGCGGGCCGTTCCGGCGTGGTCACCGGTGATCATTTTGACGTCGATGCCCGCGCTCCGGCAGGCCGCGACCGCGGTGATCGCCTCCGGCCGCGGCGGGTCGTGCATGGCCTGCAGGCCCAGCAGGACCGGCGTGGTCCCCGGGGTGATCCGGGCGAACGCCAGCACACGCAGGCCCTGCGCGGTCAGCGATCCGTGCACCCGGTCCAGCGCGTCCCGGTCGAGCGGACGCACATCACCGCCGGGCACCATTTCGTCCTCGCAGCGGCTCGCGACCTCTTCGACCGCGCCCTTGCGGTAGGTGACTCCACTGTGGACCGTCGTCATCGTCCGGGTTTCGGACTCGAACGACACGGTGTCCGTGCGCGGCGCGGCCGCCCGGATCGCGTCCGGGTCCAGCCCCGCCGCGATCGCCGAACCGAGCAATGCGATTTCGGTGGGATCACCTTCGCCGAGCTCCGCGTCGTTGCACAGGACGCCGGCGACCAGGCACTCGCGCAGCGTTTCCCCCGCCTCGGCCACCGGAACCGGTTCGCCGGCCGCCGCCAGGGTCGTCACCGTCATCCGGTTGCGGGTCAGGGTGCCGGTCTTGTCCGTGCAGATCACCGTCGTGCCGCCGAGCGTCTCGACCGCGGGCAGGTGCCGCACGACCGCGCCGCGCCGCGACATCCGGACGACGCCGATGGCCAGCACGATCGCGACGGCGGCCGGCAGCCCCTCGGGAATGGCGCCGACGGCGAGGGCGACCACCGCGGTGAACATCTCCGGCACCGGCGTGCCCCGCAGGACGCCGAGCACGAAGGCCGCGGCCGAGACCGCGACGATCCCCACGCTCAGCTGGCGCGAAAACCGCGCGAGCTTGCGGGTGAGCGGCGTCTCGACGACCTCGGCGGTGGCTACGAGGTGCTGGATGCCGCCCAGCTGCGTGGCGCCGCCGGTCGCGGTGACCAGCCCGCGGGCCTGCCCCCTCGTCACCAGCGTTCCCGAGTACGCCGAGCCGCTGCGGTCGGCGACCGGAGCCGACGGCGGCACCACGCCGGTGCCCTTGACCACCGGCACGGACTCGCCGGTCAGTGCGGACTCGTCGACCTCGGCCTGGTGCGCTTCGGCCAGCCGGACCTCGGCGGGCACGCGGTCGCCCGCGGCGAGCTCCACGACGTCGCCCGGCACCAGCCGCGCCGCGGGGACGCGGTGCGCGACCCCGTCCCGGACGACCGTCGCCATCACCGGGACCATTTTGGACAGTGCGTCCAGCGCTCGCTGGGCGCGGGACTCCTGCACGAACCCGACGACGGCGTCGAGCAGGACGACCCCGGCGATCACGCCGGCGTCGACGTGCCCGCCGAACACCCAGGTCACCACGCCCGCCAGCAGCAGGACGTAGATGAGCGGGTTGTGGAACTGCGCCAGGAACCGCCGGACCGGTCCCGGCCCGGCGGGCACGCGCACGACGTTGTCGCCGAAGCGCGCCAACCTCGCCTCGGCCTCTTCAGTGCTCAACCCCCGCTCGGGGTCGACCCCGAGCCGCGCTGCGACGGCGGACACCGGCAGCGCGTGACACTCCGCCGTACCGGTCAGTGCTGGGGGATTCACCGCGCTGCCTCCAGGCGTTCGTCAGGAACCGGCGCGGATCAGCGCCGCACCCCACGCTTCGGCACGCTCCGGTTCACCGGGCTTCAGGCCGGCGTCGTTCGGTCCCGTGCCCACGAAGGAGCTCTCCGCCGGCACCACGAGCCGACAGCCGGGGTGCCGGTTCGTGGTGTGCCCAGCAAAGCGCGGACGGGGTAGCCGCCACCGCCGTCGAACGCCACCGGCGCCGGGGCCGTCGGTCACCGCGGTGAGGGACCATCGGCCCTGCGGCGGGCCTGATCCCCGGACCACTCAGGGGCCACTGTGCACAAGGGCGGCCCAGAGGTCCGGCCGGTCCGGGTGCTCCGCCCGCAACTCACGGGTCACCCGGTGCAAGACTGTCGCCGCGTTGTCGGCGACCGGCGTAGTCGGCAATCCGTCGTAGAACGACTGGGCCGCCGCCGTGGCGATCTCGTCCCCCAGCGGCCACAAGGTGGCCACCACGTGCCGGAACCCCGCCAGCTGGAACGCCGATGCCAGGTGCAGCACCTCATCGGCGTGGCGGACGCCGTGGTTGGCCGTCGCGCACGCCGACAGGTAGGCCAGTTCGGCCTCCTCCAGGCGCAGGGCGCCGATCTCCGGCAACCTCAGGATGCGGTCGTGGAGGAGCAGGCCGCCTTCGGCCGGGGAAAGCGGGTCCGTGATCGCGTGGCACGCGAAATGGGCCCACGTCGACTTCGTCAAGGCCGTGAGCACCTCACCGGTGACCGCGTCGTTGTCGCGCAAAGGAAATCCGGGCAGGGACTCCGCTTCGGCTGCCGCGCCGGGGAGGTCCGGGTGGCCCGGTGTGTGCCGCATTGCCACGACGAGGCCGCGGCGGCCCTGGGCCGGTGGCCTCCTGCGGGCGTCGCGCAATCCGCGCAACGACGGGACGAACGACGACACCAGTGCGTCGAGGGCGCCCGGCTCCCCCGGGTGGCCCGCCGCGTGCAGCGGCAGCAAGCCGAGTGCGCCGGTCGGCACCCACCACACCCGATGGGGTGCGCCGGACGGGGGCAACGCCTGCACCACGGGTTCGACGACCGCGTCCCACAACCACGTCAGCGTCTCCGGCACGACGCGGCGGCGGCGCAGCCGGCCGGTCAGTGACTCGTCCGCGACCGCGTCCAGCAGCGCCGCCACCCGGGCGTCCACGTCGCGCAGGCCGGGCAGCGCGACCGTGCTGGGGGCGGCGTCGGCGCGGACGAGGACCGCGTGGCCGCCCTTTCGGCCCGCGTTGACGAGCACCGCCGTGCCCACCTCCGGCCGCAGGCCGGGCTCCCGCGGTGCGGTGAGGAACTCCTCGAAGCCCGGCAGGGCGCGGATTTCGACGAGGAGAGCGTCGTAGTCCGACCACCACCGCTTCCGCTCGCCGGCCGGGAAGCCGGGCGTGCTGAGCCGCTCGCACACCCACTCGAACCGGTCGGCCACCCGGGGGTGCCGTTCGGACAGTCCGGCGAAATCGGCGCGGGTGTTCGCCTCCGCCGCCAGGAGCACCCCGCGGCCCAGTTCCGCCGTCTCGATCGCCCGCGCCGGGTCGCCGGTCGCGCAGTGCGCCGACACCGCCGCCTGGACCAGGCCGAGCCGGTCGCCCACGCGCTGCTGCCGGTCCGCCCAGCCGGCCTCCCGGGGCGGCAGGGACGGCAGCAGGGCGATCGCCGAGTCCAGGACCGGCGCCGCGACGCCCGGCTGCCCGGCGGCCAGCGCGAGCTCACCGACCGCCTGCCGGGCGGCCACCTGGTCCACCGGGGACGCCGCGCGCGACCCGGTGACGTTCCGCACGAGTTCCCGGAGCAGTTCCGGCTGCAGCGGCCCGCCGTTTTCCACGTGGGCGAGCAATGCCTCGGCGAAGATGGCGGCCAGCCGCATCCCTCCCGGGTGCTCGGTGCCGTTCGAGTCCGCGTGCCGCCACGCTCGTTCGCTCAGCTCCACGGCCGTGGTCAGGTCGGCGACGTCCCGCTCCACCCGGTACCGGTCCAGCCGGGCCTCCGCCAGCGCCGACCGGCGCCACGGCAGGTCGACGTGCTCCTCCGGCGTTCCGTCGACAGCTTGGGTGCCCAGCTCGACCGCCCGGCTCAGGTCGCCGGCGCCGAAGCGGGTGCGGTAGGCCGCGGCCAGGTCGGCGAGGCGGGCGGGCCGGGCCACGTCGGTGGCGGACACCGCGCGTTCCCCGAGCTCGATCGCGCGGTCCAGGTCCGCTCGGACCGCCGTGACCCGGTAGCGCGCGTGACAGGCGCGGCTGAGGGTCGCCGTCCACTCCGGCGGGCAGCCGTCGGTCACGAGGCGCTCGGCCAGCTCGACCGCGCGCTCCAGTTCGGCGCGGACCCCGCTGCGGGCGTGCCGGGTCAGGTGGATCGCGGCGAGCGTCACCGCGGCTTCGGCCCGGCCGGGCTGGTGGGCCGGGAAGCCGCCGTGGGCCCACCGGGCCAGGGTGGTCGCGCGCTCCAGGTCCGATTCGGACCCTTCGCTCAGGTAGCGGCGATGCCGGGCCACCGCGGCCATGCGCAGCAGCTCCGGCCGGCCGGGGTCGTCGTCCCGGAGTGCGGCCAGGGCCTGCTCGCCGAGACGCACCGCGCGCTCCAGGTCCGCCCGCTCGCCGCCGTATTCGTGCTTGGCCAGGAACACCGCGGCGATCTCGGCCGCGTGCCCGGTGGCCACCTCAGGCTCGGCGGCGGCCAGCGCGGCCGCGCGCACCAGGTCCGGCAGCGAGCTGTCCCGGCGGAAGCGGCGCAGCAACGTGACGCTCAATTCGACGGCGTCCGCGCTTCGCTCGCCGTGGACCACGGCCCGGTCCAGCGCCCCGGCCTCGCCGGTCCGGTCGTAGCGGAGCCGGTAGGCCGTGGCCAGCACCCGGTCGTCCGGGTGCGCCCCCTGTTCGAGCAGGTCGATCACGCGCTGCAGATCCGGGAGATCGGCGTGCAGCGCGTAACGGCACCGGTAGGCCTCGGCCAGGCGAGCGCACGTTTCGGCCTCCGGCGCGAGTGCCACGGCTTGCTCGCCGGTCTCGATGGCCCGTTCGAGGTCGGTGCTCGAGCCGGACCGCTCGTAACGGCGCCGATGCGCGAGGCACAGCACGGACAACAGGTCCGGCCGGTCCGGTGCGGACGGCGTGACGAGCTGGATGCCCGCGTCCAGCAACGCCTCCGCCGGATTCGCCAGTGACGCCGCGAGCAGGCCGGTTCCGGCCTCCGCCTGCTCGGCCGGATCGGTGAACCGGCCGACGAGGGCTTCCAGGTCCGGTGGCACGTACCGGTGGTCGCCGGCGACGAACTCCAGGCACACCACGGCCTTCGCCAGGTCCACGGGCTCTCGCCGGGCCCGGTACCGCAGGTGGTGGAACCGCCCGAGCAGGACGTGGGCCTGGTGGAGCCGGTCGGCGAGCGGCGGCGGAGCCGTGGCGCGGTCGATCGCGCGCACGGTCCGCCACAGTGCCGCGGACTCGGTTTCCGCGTCCGGCCCGAACAGCGGGGCCCCCGGCGCCAGCCAGTCCGCTACGCGGGCGATCAGCTCGTCGATCTGCATCGGCGGCTCCTTCAGAGATCGAGCCGGAGCAGCTGCGCCGGTGCGCCGTCCCGGCGTCCCACCGCCAGCAGCAACCCGCCGTCCGGCCGGGCCGCGAGGGCGACCGCGGGCGGGAAAGCCGGCCGTCCGCTCGTCGCCGTGGCCAGCTGCGCCCCGGATTCGGCGTCCCAGACGACGGTGCGTCCGCCGTCCGTCGCCGCGACCGCCACCCGGAGGTCGGGCAGCACCGCCATCGCCACCGCCGACTCGCGCGCGGCCGGCAGGGACGACGTCCGCACGACCTCGCCGGTCAGCCCGTCCCACACCCGCACGGTGCCGCCCACCGCCACGGCGACGCGGAACGACCGGTCGGCCAGCGTCACGACGGCCACCCGCGGCCCGCGGATACCGTCGTCGTCCCGCTCGATCGTGAACCGGTGCAGCCGCTGCCCGGCCGTGACGTCCCAGACGTGCACCGACGCCGTCATGCTGTCGTCGGTCCCGGCCACGACGCACACGTGCCCGTCGGGCAGCACGGCGGTGGCGACCGAGCACACGATGTCGATGCTCGGCTCGCCGACTTCGAACGTGGCGACTTCGCGGCCGGTGTCCGGATCCCACACGCGCACCGTCGCGTCGTCGCTCCCGGTGACCAGCCGGGGGACCTCGCCGGGTGGGCAGACCCAGGCGACCGCGTTGACCGGCGAGCGGTGCGCCTCGAGCTCCCGCACCGGCAGGCCCTCCTGCACCGTCCACAGCCGGGCCAGCCCGTCCTTCCCGCCGGTGGCCAGCACGACCTGGCCGTCCCCGAGCACGACCAGCGCGACCGACAGCACCCATTCGCTGTGCCCGACCACATCGCGCAGCTGCCCGCCGTCCCGGGCGCTCCACACGCGGGCGGTGCCGTCGTGCCCGGAGGCGAGCAGCACCCGCCCGTCCGCGAGGGCGAGGAGCGCCAGGGCCTTGGACCGCAGTCCCGGGTTCTCCTCGTGCCACGCCGCCGGGGTGACGTCTTCGACGCGGGCCTCACCCGGTCCCCAGTCCCGGGGCGCGGCCGTCATGCCGCGCACGCGTCCGGGCGGCACGGAGGACGGCGTGCGGGGCCAGGTGATCCGGCTGGGCGGCGGGCCGTACAGGTACTCGTAGTCGGCTTCGGCTATCACCGTGCCGTCGTCCAGCATCCGCAGATCGTTCGGGAGCCGGGAGTCCGGATCGACCGGGATCTCGGGCAGGTCACTCGCCCGGTAGCCGAATTCCCCGTCCGCGTGGCCGTGCACCTCCTTCTCGTACGCCGCGGCCGCGGCCTCCCGGTCTGGGTAGTCGACGACGCAGTAGTCCGAGCCCGGGTCCACCGCGGTCGTCACGGCGTGCCGCTCGGCACCGGTGTCCGGCTCCGTGTACGTCACCGCCTCGATGCCGCCCCCGAACAGCGCGTGCGCCTCGGTCAGGTGGAAGGTGCGGCCGCCGTCCAGCGCGTCGAGGTACCGGTTCCAGCGGTCGTCCTTGTCCTCGCCCCAGTGCCCGAACAGGCAGTTGCCGCCGGTGTCGTAGAGCACCCGGGAGCCGTCCGGCGGACGGAGTTCCTCGAACGGCGTGCGGTCGCACGGGGTTTCGCGCCACGTCCCGCGGTGGCGGCGCATCAGGTCCTTGATCGCGTCCCAGGCCGTTCCCTTGTCCGGGAACGACCGGTCGCCGAAGCCCGTGTGGTCCACGTAGTACTCGCGTCCCCGCGTGCCGACCTGGATGTGCACCTGCTCGTCCAGCGGGCCGTGCTCGGTCAGCTTCCACTGCATGAGCGGGCTTTCTTCGGCTTCCACCGTTCCCCCAGCGAACGTCATCGTCCTTTCCGGACGATCTCGGTGATCTTCCTGCCCTGCTCGGGGGTGAGCACCCCCGGTTCGTCCGGATCGCCGACGCCGAGCGCCCGCGCGAGCGTGCGGCCGTGCAGGTCCACCGCGGCCTCGGACAGCGCACCCAGGTCGCCGATCGCGGCGCGGGCGCGCGCCCACCCGGTGACGCCGAACGCCAGCGCCGCCACCGCCGCCGGCCACCAGAAGACCGCCAGCGCCAGGTACGGCAGCGCCCACGTGCCGGTCGCGACGGCGGCCGCGAAACTCGCCTCGGCCGCGGTGATCTCCGCCCGCACGGTGTCCGGCAGCACCAGCCACAGCCGCGGCCACCCGAACGTCAGGTCCAGGCCGAACCGGGCCAGCGCGACCTGTTCCACCGCGTGCACGCGATCGCCCATCCACGTCGGACGGCCGGGTTCGGCGAGCGCGATCCGGTTGGCCTTCCCGGCGAGGCGATCCGCGGTCGCCCGGCGCTCGGGCGCTTCCCCGCTCACGGCTCGCCGCCGCCCCACCAGGTCGAGCCAGCGCCGCCGGCGCGCCCGCACCCGCCACCGCAGCAGGGGCGCCGGCCAGCGGCCGAGCCAGACCAGCCGCGTCAGGCCCGCCATGGCCTGCACGGCCAGGCCGACCCCGGCCGCGCCGAGCAGCACGACGACCAGCAGCACGAGCTGGAAGCCCACCGGGAGCCGCGAGACCGCCGCCGTGAGGGTGCCGGTCCCCTGGCGGAACCGCGACCAGTCCAGGGCGGCCCGGTGGCGCTGCCACCCGCCCACCGCCGCGACCGCCAGGAATCCCGCACCGGGCAGCACCAGGAGCGCGAGCCACCGTTCCGCCAGCTTCTTCGCCAGCTCCTCGAAGAACCTGCCCACGACCGCCGCCTCACCTCCGGACCAGCAAGCACCGCACGAGCCTAGTGGCCGGCGGCGCCGCGCCGGTGGCGTTCGCCGGAAGAGCCGTCAGCGACGGGTCATCGACCGGCCGGTGACCGCGCACCGCGGCACCGGGCCGGCCGGCACGGTGTGCGCCAGCCGGTCGCAGGCGCCGTCCGGGCACCCGAACCGCTCGTCGTCGGCGCGTCCCGGGCCCGCGCCCGGCAGTCCGGTGCTCAGACCGCGCACGACGTCCGGCCCGACGAGTTCCCGCAGCAGGTCCGTGACGGGCCGGCGGGCCCGCGCCTCGGCTTCGATGCGGGTCAGCAGGTGTTGCTCCTTCGCACCCAGTGCGAGGCACTCTTCGCGGAGTGCCGGCAGTTCCGCGCACAAGGTGCCCAGCGCCAGCCGTTCGGCGTCCAGTCCTGGCTCCATGAGTCGGAAAGGTTAGCCGTGGGCTCGGGGCAGCACGCGGTCTGCCTGCCGTTCGTCGGCTTCGACGCGGAGCAGGCACAACCGGGCCACGTCGCGGACGTACCGGCTGGCCCGCAGGTCACCGGGCATCACCAGGGTCGGGCGGGTGAGCAGCTCACCGTTGTAGCGGGTCGCCAGCAACGCCGCGCAGTGGCCGAATTCGGGGTCGATCTCCGCGAGCGACAGCACCACCCGGAACCCGTCGGCGGAGACCGCGACGACCACCACGGTCAGGCCGGACATCTTGTGCTTCGGGTCCAGCGGGAGCGGACCGTCCCGGAGCACGTCGTACAGGTGGACGCCCTGGACCTCGTGCCGCTCCCGCTTGCGGCGGGTCACGTAGTCGACGTCGAGGCGCACCAGCGCGCGGGCGCGCAGTTCGTCGATCGCGATGGTTCGCCGGGCGCCGTCGCCCGTGACCAGGAGGTCGGCCATCGTTCCACGCTAAGTCGGCGCGCGACCGGCGCGCATCCACCGTTCGGGCACAGCTCGGCCGCAACTGCGGCACGAACCGGCGGACAGGTCCGTGGAAACGGCGTTATGGTGGATCGGGAGCCGGGGCGGGTCAGCCGGTCGCCAGCGAGATCTCCGCCGACTTGACCAGCGCCACCACCGGGCTCCCCTCGGCCAGCCCCAGCTCGGCGACGGCCTCCCGGGTCGACGCGGTCAGCTCGTGGCCACCGGACAGGCGCGTCTTGACCGTCGCCGCGACGAGCCGGTGCAGAGAGCCAGGGCTGCACGCTACCGTGGGCATACGATGCGCAAAAGCATCATCTCAGGGCAGTAATGACCGCATCTGCGGATTGATCACGGCCGCGCGCGGTCGTCGGCGCAGGGCCCACTCGGCCACGACCAGGTTGATCACCCAGCCCGCGGCCATCAGCATCGCCCGGGTGACCTCGCCGGGCACGCCCACCAGCAGGGCCCACGGAACGTGCGTGAGCACCTGCGTGCCCGCGCCCAGCCCGATCGCGTACCCGCGGGTCATCCACACCCGGTGCCGCCGGACGTCGCGACGGCGGATCGCGACCGTCGCCAGGACGATCGACCCGGCCATCGCCGTGCCGAAGAGCAGGCGGAACACCATGAGGAGGTCGCCGTCGCCCGGCGGGAGCTCGTAGCCCAGCGTCATCCACAGTCCGGACAGCGCCGCGACCAGCCCGCACGGCACCAGCAGCCGTCCGGCGACCCGGTGCCAGCGGGGCCTGCGCCGGCGCAACGCCGGGACGAACTGGAAGGCGCCCAGGACACAGAAGATGCTCGCGCCGAAGATGTGCAGCACGACGGGCAGCGGCATGGCGAAGAACCGCGCGTTGTCCGCGGTGACCCGCGCACCGCCGGCCAGTTCGGCCACGCGCGCGGAACCCGCGGCCACCGGGATCGCGCTGAGCAGCAGCAGTCCCGCCGGGACGAGCCACTCCGGTTTTTTGTTCGGCAGCAAGGAAAAACCCCTCTCGGAGGTCATGTGTGGACGGCTTCGCCCAGCATGACCGCCGACGGCCCGCGGTTCATCGGTCCGAGGGCCGGACCTCGACCGGCCTCAAGTACGGCCCGGCTCTAGTACTTTCGGCGTGGCGGGGGTGCCGCGCCGCCGATGCGGCGGGTTTCGTAGGCCCAGATGGCGATCTCGACGCGGTTGCGGGCGCCGAGCTTCGCCATCAGGCTCGCGATGTGGGTCTTGACCGTGCTCAGCGTGATGTAGAGCTCCTCGGTGATCTCGCGGTTGGTGCGCCCGCGCGCCACGCTGAGCAGGACCTGCTCTTCACGGTCGGTGAGGGGTTCGACGGGCTGGTTCGGCACCCCGGTCCCCGCGAAGGCGTCGAGCAGCCGCGCGGTGACGCTGGGCGCGATCAGGGCGTCGCCGGTCGCGGCGGCGTGGACGGCTTGGGCGAGCAGCTGCGTGCCCGCGTTCTTGAGCAGGAACCCCCGTGCTCCCGCCCGCAGCGCCGCGTAGACGTACTCGTCGAGGTCGAACGTGGTGATGACGACGACGGCCATCGGGTCCTCGACGCCGGGGCCGGCCAGGCGGCGGGTGGCCTCGATGCCGTCGGTGCCGGGCATGCGGATGTCGAACAGGCACACGTCCGGGTGCAGGCGCCGCGCCAGCTCGACGGCCGCCTCCCCGTCGGCGGCCTCGCCGACGACCTCGATGTCCGGCTGGACGCCGAGCAGCATCGTCAGGCCGGTGCGGACGATCTCCTGGTCGTCGGCGACGAGCACGCGGATGGTCATGCCGCCGCCCCGCCGCGGGGCAGGACGGCGGTGACGGTCCAGCCGCGCCCCGGGTTCGGGCCCGCTTCGCAGGTCCCGCCGAGCAGGCCCGCCCGCTCGATCATCCCGGCGAGCCCGTAGCCGGGCGAGCCCGGGTGGCCGGGGTCCCCGTCGTCGCTCACGCGCAGCCGCACCGCCGTGTCGTCGGCCGTGACCCGGACCTCGATCCGGGTGACGTGCCGGGCGTGGCGCCGGGCGTTCGTGACCGATTCCTGGGCGAGGCGGTAGATCGCGCTGCCGATCGACGGTGGCAGGTCGCCGAGGTCGCCGGTGACCGTCACGTCGACGGACGGCCGGGCCCGGCTGGCGAGGTTCTCCAGGTCGGCGATCCGCGGGTTCGGGGCGAGGTCGGCCGGCTCGTCGCGGCGCAGGACGCGGACCATGGTGCGCATCTCGTCGAGGGCGCGCGCGGCTTCGGCTTCGATCAGCTGCAGCGCTTCGGCCGCGGCGTCCGGCTGCGACGGCATCATCGCGAGGCCGGCCTGGGCGCGGATCGCCATCGCCGAGACGTGGTGGGCGACCGTGTCGTGCAGGTCGCGCGCCAGCCGTTCCCGCTCGAGCAGCTTGGCCTGGTCCAGTTCCCGCAGCCGCGCCCGTGCCCGGTACCGGAACGCGGCGGCCAGCGCGACGGTCGCGAACAGCACGACCAGCCCGCCCGCCGCGTCGGCAACGCTCTTCTGCCCGAGCGCGACCGGCAGGGCGGTCTCGGGCAGCACGGTCCCCAGCCCGAGCACGATCTCGCGCCCGGAGCCCCACCGCGCCAGCGCGTACGGCAGGAGCAGCAGCCCGGCCGTCGCGTACGCCGACGGGGCGGCCCCGCCGGTCAGCAGCGTGACCACGGCCGTGGTGCCGGAGGCGACCAGGAACACCGGCAACGGCCTGGTCCGGCGCCACAGCAGGGCCGGCACCAGCGCGGCGGCGACGACCACGGACAGGACCCGCCACGGCATGTCCGGCCGGAACAGGCCTTCGAGCAGCACCGCCGTCCCGAGCACACCCAGCAGCGCCCAGTCGCGCCACACCCGCGACGGCGGATCGGGCGGCCGGGGTTCGTCCCACAGCGAGCGGAGCACGGCGTTCACCCGCTGATGGTACGAAACGACCGGCCGGCCCGGATCGCCCGGAAGTACGACCGGCGCCCCGGGCCGGCTCCGCCGCCGTTACGGCCCGCACCCTGGTCACCGGAGCGGTCTCGGGCATCGGGCGCGCCATCGCCACCGAGCCGGCCACGGCGGGATTCGACAGCTCGCACGACGGCGCGAAAAATGGTGCCGCCGAGTGAGCGACGTTGTCGCGTAAGGGATCCGTAAGACTCTTCACTGGGTTCGGCGGTATGCCGCGACGTCGGCTCGCGGCAGGTTGGAGACGCCAGCACGTCCATTGGGCCACGTCGCTGCCCCGGTAGGAGAGGACTCGTCACCGTGCACGTCGCACTGGTTCGCCGGCTGATCGCAGAACTGGCAGGCACCGCAATCTTGTGCACATTCGGTATCGGCGCAGCCGTGGCGGTCAAAGCCGCCTCGGCCGGCGGCGGTGGGCTGCTGATCGTCGCGCTGGCGCACGGTCTCGCGCTCGCCGTGGCCATCTACGCCTTCGGCGCGACATCCGGCGGCCACTTCAATCCGACCGTCACCGTCGCCCTGGCCGCGCGCGGCAGGTTTGCCTGGCGCGAGGTTCCGGGATACCTGGTGGCTCAGCTTCTCGGCGGAATCCTCGCCGCGGTACTGGTCTATGCGGCGTATACGGGCACGGCACTCGACGCGGGCCTCGGCGCGACGACCTTCGGACCGAGTGTCTCATTAGGACAGGCCATGCTCGCGGAAGCCTTGGGGGCCTTCATCTTGGTCACCGCCGTGTTCGCGCTGGCCGTCTCGCCGGACGCCCCACGCGGCGTGCACGGGCTCGGCATCGGCTTGGCGCTGGCCGCCCAGATCATGGTGTTCGGACCGCTCACCGGCGCATCGGTGAACCTGGCCCGCACCGTCGGCCCGGATGTCGTGCTGTTTCTGACGGGCCGGAGCGTGCCCTGGTCGCAGCTGGTCGTATACCTCGCCGCGCCCCTCGCGGGCGGCCTGGTCGCAGCGTTCCTGCACGACTTCGTGACACGTCGTGCACCGGCGAAAGCCGTGACCGCGAAACAGGTATGACACGCCATGACTGACAACCTTCCGCCCGAACCTGAGCCTTTGTGGGCGTACCTCGAAGCTCATCTGAATTGCGCACGCACCTGCCAGGCCGCGGCCCAAGGCTGGCTGATCGAAGGCGTGTCCGTCACCTTCTCCGTCGAGCGACCGAAGATCCGCCGCACGGCGGTAGCGCGACCGGGCACCCACCCCCTATGAATGAGGACAGCGGCCGCGCGATTTCATCGGGCTCTTCACCGACTCCCCCAGGAAACGTCATGAAACGCGGAATCGGCATCCTCGTCGTGCTCGTCACACTCGGCGCGCTGCTCGGGGCCACCCCGGCGGCCGCCACGTCCACGATCAACATCTGCGACCGGCTCAGCTGGAGCGAGACCGTCCCGCCGTACCGGACCCACATGTTCGTCGGCACCCACGTCTACGGCACCCACACCGTCGAGTACTACCTCCACTCCGAAGGCGTCGGCTCTCGTGGGTACTTCACGTCCGCCGACCGGACGATCTGCCCCTACGACCCGATCATCATCAACCCCGGTCCGGTGACCATCACGGCGACGGAACAGTACGGCCAGGACCAGTGCACCGCGCCCGGCACGTTCGCCGCGGTCGTCAACGGGAAGATCGCGTCGTACGACTTCGTCGGCCAGACCAGCACCTACTACCGCAACTACCCGGTGCCGAGCACGTTCCGGTTCTGGCACATCATTCTCCAGACCTCACCGGGTGTGTGGACCTGGTGGAACAGCGTCGTCGCGATCTGCTGACGACGCTCCGGCGGGGCATCCTCGTCAGGGCTGCTTCACCAGGATCGCGCGGGCGTAGAGGAGGTCGAAGCCCCGGCGTTGGGCGTTCTGCTGGGACTTCGACCCGGGCTGGGTCGTGATGACCGCGACGTCGCACCCCGTTGCCGCGGCATCGGCGAGCCGGGCCGAGAGCAGCGCGGACTGGATGCCCTGGCGGCGATGTGCCGGGGTGGTCGCCGCGCCGGCGAACTGCGCGATGCCGTCTGCGACGCGGAGGCCGGCGCCACCGGCGAGGACGCCGTTGCGCAGGGCCGCGTAGCGGGTCACCCCGGCGGTGGCGAAGTCGCGTTCGGCGTTCAGGTAGACCTCGCGCGGGAATTCCTCGTGCCAGGGCACGCCTTGGGTGTCGGGCCGGGCGACGGCGTCGGCCATGATTTCGAGCCAGGTTTCGAACTCGTCGTCGCCGCTGGGCCGGATTTCGATTCCGGGTGGCGCGACGCGCTGATGCCGGTCGTCGAGGGCGAGGCCGAGGACGTTCTCGAACGATTCGAGCCGGTAGCCGCGGCCGGTGAGCAGGGTGCCGATCGCGGGGTCGGCGACGTGGGCGAGTTCGATCTGCGTGGGCGCGTCGAAGGCGGCGAAGGCCTGTTCGATCTCGCCGAGTTCGCTCTCGGTCGGGACACCGCCGAAGCCGAGGCCGGCGACTTTGTTGCAGGGTGAACCGGTCTCGGCGAAGCTCGCCACGCCGCCCGCGATCGGCAGGACGAAACCGGCGGTGTCCGCCCGGCGGTGGGTGGCTTCGCTGCACTGGGCGATGAGCTGAGCCTCGGCCCGCTCGATGCGCTCGGCCAGTGCGGTGTCGCAGAAGAGTGGTGCTCGGTCGGCAGCGATGACGGCTCCTCAGTACAGGCCCGGCGAAAACACGCCGTGGCCGGGGGCAGGGGCGGGTTCGGTGGTCATGAACAGGTCGAAGTCGGTGATGGCGAAACCCGCTTCGAGCAGATGGGAAACAGCGGCGTGCGTGGCGGGCAGGCACACCAGCGCGGGACTTCGCACCGATGTCAGGGCGGTGACGACGGCGCCGGTGGCGTCGGCTTCGGGTGCGCAGCGCAGATGGGTCAGCCCGAATTCATCGCCGCCACCGCCGAGGCAGCCCGCTGCGACGACGTCGTCCGCTGCGCGCACCACGAACGCGGCGCCGTCCGGGCGATTGCTCCAGTACTCGTAGTCGGCGCTGCGATCGGTGCCGGTCAACTGCCGTTCGGTGAGCGCCGCTCGTGCTGGGTCGGTCGCCTCGACGGACCACCCGGCCGGCGTCGCGAGTTTCCCGGGGTTGCCGCGGAGGTAGAGCAGCGGCCAGGTGGCCGAGAGGCCGCGTCGGCTGTAGGCGGCGATGGCCCGGGGATCCTGGGAGCTGAACGTCATCCGGGGCGCGCCGGGCGCGAGGACTTCGTCCAGCAGCGCACCGCCTACGCCCGCGCCTTGCCTGCCGGGCACGACGAACGCATCCGTCAGCATGGTGCGGTCGCCGACCGGGATCGTGGCGGCGTAGCCGAGCATCTCCCCGGTCGCGGCTTCGGCCACGGCGAGCCGTCCGTGCGCCAGCAGGTGGCGGACGTAGTCCGGATCGGCGCCGGTTTCGTGGCGGCCCAGGCCGCTCAGGCCCGCGACCCGGGCGATGCCCGCCAGGTCGGCGAGGATCGCCGCCCGCACGGTCCACTCGTGCATCACGCGCTCTGCCGGTCACGGACGGCGCCGGGCACGTTCTCCGTCATGTAACGCCTCCGGTGGTCGGGCACGCTGTGCCGTCGAAAGAGTGGTGACGGCAGACTCAGTGCCTCGACCGGGGTCAGGCGTTACAGAGGAGTTCGGTCAGCTCGCGGGCGATGAGGGACCTCGCTCCAGCAGCGCCTTGAGGGTTGCCAGGTCCTTGCGATTGGCCCGGCGCATCGCCGTGGTCATCAGCGGCGCACTGATCGTCGAGAATCCCTTCGGTTCTCCCCGGTTGCGCAAGGTCATGTGAGTGCCGGTGTTTCCGTGTGCGGCGAAGGTGTAGGTCGTCTCCATCGGGAACGGACCTTGGGCCGTGCGCATCGTCAGCCGCTCACCGGGAACCAGCTCGACGATCTCGTAGGTGTAGGCCAGCCGGCGCCCCAGGAACCGCGCCACGAACGCGAGCCGCGAGCCCACGCCCAGCGGCGCCGGGGTCTCCCATTCCACGGATTCGATGTTGGCGTACCAGTCCGGCGCGTGGGACGGATCGATCGCGTATTCGGCGACCTCGTCGCGAGGGCGGTCGATCACGATCTCGGACTGCACGTCGACAGCCATTGCCGCCTCCTCTCGTGCCCCTCCCATTGTAGGTGTCCAATATCATCACGGGAGTGTCGGTGCGCAACGCGCTTCAGGCGTAGACCTCCAGCCGGGACAGCTGCCCGGCGGGCCAGCCCGTGTTGGCGGTGAAGGCGAGGCGGAGGTACCGCCGGCCGGTGGCGGACGCGGTGATCGTGACGCTGTTGCCGGTTGCCGGGTCGAACGTGTGCCCGGCCGGTGCGACCAACGTGTCGAACGTGCTGCCGTCGGCCGAGCCGGCGATCGACAGGGTCTGGGTCCGCGCGCCCCAAGCGGGCGGCACGGCCAGCACGATCCGGCTCACCGTCGTCGCCGCGCCGAGGTCGACCTGGATCCACTGCGGGAACGCGTTGTTCGCGCTTTCCCAGTAGGTACCCGGATTTCCGTCGACGGCATTGCCGGAGACATAGCCCTGGACGTGGCTGCTTTCGGCCGTGACCTTGGCGCGGGCCAGATCCGTCGAACCGGTGGACGGCAGGACCGGCGGTGTGGGCCGCACCGCCGTCAGGGCGAGCTGCCCCTTGAGCATCCGGCCGCCGTCGGCGGTGAGGCGCAGGTAGTAGTCCGCGGAGCAGGCGGTGCCGTCCTCGTCGAGGGCGAGCAGGCCGGAGCCGGCCGGTGTCATCGACGCGTTCTCCGCCGTCTTGGCGATCTGGTTGCCTTCGCCGTATTCGTCGAACATCGAGATGTACAGCCCCTGCGCGCCGGCGCGGATCATGTTGTAGAACTGGCGCCACATGAAGTCGCCGTGGGCGCGCTGGCGGCCCGAGACGTCGCCGGGCAGCACGCACGGCTGGTAGTCGATGCCGTTGGCGGCGCAGTCGGCCACGTCGGGGACGTTGAGGTTCTGGTACATCCAGTCCGAGTCACCGGCGTTGCCGATGGCCCCGACCATCCACGGTGAGATCATATTGAAAGCGCGGTAAACGCCGCCGAACCCGGGGCGGGAACCGCCGTCACTGGTCCGCCATTCCCGCGGGACGCCGCCGATCACGTAGCAGCCCTGGCCCTTGAACCAGTTCACGACGTCGAGGCAGGTGCTCGCGTCCCAGGGGTGGTTGCCGTCGTTGTAGCCGAAACCCCAGATGCAGACCACCGGTTTGCCGTTCTGCCGGGCATATGCCGGGGAGGCGGTGTGGGCGGACATCTTCGCCGTCCAGTCGGCCTTCATCTCGGACTGCATGGCCGCCCAGCCGGTGGCGTCGTACATGATGTAGAACTTCCGGCCGTGCGCTTCGGCGCCGAAGCGCACCTTCGCGGCCATCGCGTCGCGGGTCGCACCTTCGGCGCTGTTGGGGTTGAAGCGCTGCAGCGCGGCGGTGTCGCAGCCGTTCTCCGCCATCCACCGGAAGTGCGTGTCGACGGTCTGCTGGTCGTACGACGAGAACAGGGTCGCGGGCTCGCCGCTGCCGAAGTTGCCGTACGCGGTTGGGTACCTGCGCGTGTACTCGCGCATGTCCGGCCACGCCTTGATCACGTTGTTGCCCGGCGACGGCGTCCGGCCCCAGTCCTGGCCCCAGTGCCACCAGCCGTTGATCGGGGCGCCGTCCCCGGCGCAGGCGAACCAGCCCTGGTAACCGACGGTGATCTTGCCGACGACGTCGCCGGGCGGGCTCGCCGCGTTCGCGACGCCCGGCGCGCCGGTGAGAGAAAGCGCTCCCCAGGCCGACGCCGCGGCCACCGAGCCGATGAACCTCCTGCGCGAGATCTCCATGCCGTTCCTCTCGTCCGCCGGTGCACGAGTACGTCGGTGACAGGAATGTAGGCATTCGGCCAATTCTTGGCAAGAGTCAGACTGATTTCAGCAAGTTTCGCGCATGACGACGAAAATTATGCCTTACACGGCGGACGCCGATCCCCCGGCAGGCCGCTCAGTCCTCGAGCCCGGCGTGCTCCAGGTCCAGCAGCCGCTGGATGCGCCGCCGGGTGCCGTCGGTGATCTCGCCCGCCTCGAACAGCCGGGTCAGCTCGGCCGCCTCGACGTCGATCAGCTCACGCTTCAGGGCTCGGTAGTCGATCCCGCGCACCCAGTCCGCCGCCTCCTCGCCGGTGTCACCCCGGATGTGGTCCAGGCGGGCCTGCCAGCCGGCCCGCAGCCGGTCGACCACGAACGCCGGCGCCGACTCGGTCTCGGCCAGGTGGTCCAGGTGCGAAAGGCCGGCTTCGGCGAGCTTCCGGCGCGCGGTGCCGTACTCGGTGCGCAGGTCGGCCGGGTCGAGCGCGATGCCCGCCCGGCGGACCAGCGGGGCGAGCGTGAAGCCCTGGACCACCAGCGTCAGCACGATCACCGCCGTCGTCAGCAGGAGGACGAGGTCACGCGCGGGCAGCTCGGCACCGTCCAAAGTGGCCACCGGCAGCGACAGCGCCGCCGCGAGCGGCACGACACCCCGCGCGCCCGCCCACGACACGACCGCGGGCACCTGCCAGGAGATGCGGCCGTCCTGCCGTCGTTGCCGCAGCGCCGAGAGCACGAACACCAGCAGCAGCCGCGCGAGGACCAGGGTCGCGGCGATGGCCAGCGCCTGCAGCAGCCACCACGCACCCCCGCCGGTCACCCGGCGCACCAGGGCCGGCAGCTGGAGCCCGATCAGGCCGAACACCACGCTCTCCAGCAGGAACACCACGGTCTGGTACACCGCGCCGACCTGCAGCCGGATCCGGGCCGTCGTCAGCCGCTCGGCCTGGGTCCCGAGGATCACGCTCGCCACCACGACCGCGGTCACGCCCGACCCGCCGACCGACTCCGCCACCACATACCCCGCATACGGCGTGACCAGGGAGATCACCGTCTCCAGCACCGGGTCTTCGGTGCGCCGCCGGATGACGAACGCACCCAGCGCCGTCAGCACCCCGACCGCCACCCCGCCGCCCGCGAGCAGGCCGAACTCGCTCAGCGTCCGGCCCCAGGACGCGGCCCCGCCGGCGACGGCCAGGAACAGCGCCACCCGGAACAGCAGCAGGCTGGTCGCGTCGTTGAACAGGCTCTCGGCCTGGATCAGCGCCTGCACCCGCGGCGGCAGCGCCAACCGCCGCGCCAGCGCCGTCACCGCGACGGGGTCGGTGCTGGCCAGCACCGCGCCGAGCACGAACGCCATCCCGACCGGCAACGGCGTCACCACGACCGCCACCCCGATCACCGCCGCGGCCGACAACAGCACCAGCCCGACCGACAGGACCGCGACCGGACGGCCGACCGCGCGCAGGTCCCGCCACGGCAGCTCCTCCCCCGCGGCGAACAACAGCGGCGGGAGCACGACGAGGCTGATCACGTCCGGGGTCACCTGAACGAGTGGTACCCCCGGCAGCAGCCCGGCCGCCACGCCGACGACGACCAGCAGCGACGGCGCCGGCACCCGCCACCGCCGGGCGAACGTGGCCACCACGGTCGCCACGACCACGAGGAACAGGACGGTTTCCACCCCGCGCATGAGCCGGTCCTTCCCGATCCGAATCCCGGATGCCGACCAGACTTCCCGGCGCGCCGCGCTCAGCCTACGCGAGCGGCCGGAAGAAGTGGCCGAGGAGACCCGCATCCGGTGCCCGCCCCCTCGAGCGCCGCCCGGCGTTCGAACGCCTCCACTGTGGACGGATCGAAGCCGGGACGGCGGGCGGCCCGCCCCGTCCTGTTCCCCAGCGAACCCTCCGCCGAGCAGCTCCCCGGGCTAGCCTGAGGCGGTGACGATCGAGCTGGTCCTGCTGCCGCGGGTGGCCTACCGCGGCCGGGAAATCACCAGCCCCCGCCTCGGCAGCCTGCTCGCCCTGCTCGCCGACGACCTCCGCACCGGCGCGAGCACCGCCCGCCTGATCGAAGGACTCTGGCCGGACGGGCAGCCGGAGCACCCCGCGAAGGCGCTGCAGGTTCTCGTGTCCCGCGCGCGAGCCCAGCTCGGCCACGACGTCATCGAGGCCACGCCGTCCGGCTACCGGCTCACCCTGGCCGAGAGCCGGATCGACGCCGGCGCACTGGTCCTCAGCGCGGCCGCCTGCGCCCGGCTTTCCCGCGACGGCGACCACGAAGGTGCGCTCGCCCAGGCCGAGGCGGGCCTGGCGCTCTGGACCGCGCACGAGGACCCCGGCAGCGCCGACCCGCTCGCCGCGCTGCGGACGGCCCGCGCGTCGACCGGCCGGTGGCTGGTCCGCGCCCGCGCGCTGTGCCGCTCGCGGCTGGGCCGGGCCGCGGAAGCGGTCGACGAGCTCGCCGAGCTGGCCGCGGAACGACCGCGCGACGAGGAACTCCTGGCGGAACTCCTGCGCAGCGAAGCCGCGACGGCCGGTCCCGCTGCCGCATTGGCCAGGTACGAGACCTACCGGCGCACGGTCCGCGACGAACTCGGCAGCGATCCCGGACCCGCACTGCGTCAGCTGCACCAGCAGCTCCTGCAGGGCGAAGCACCCGCGGTGCGCCACGGCGTCGCCCACGAGCCGAACCCGCTGCTCGGCCGGGACGCCGACCTGGCCGCCGTCGCCGGGCTGCTGCGGACGTCCCGGGTCACCTCGATCGTCGGCGCGGGCGGGCTGGGCAAGACCCGGCTGGCCCACGCCGTCAGCCGCCGGGCCGAGCAGCGGATCGTGCACTTCGTGCCGCTCGCCGGCATCACCCGGGACGACGAGGTCGCCGCCGAAGCCGCCACGGCGGTCAGTGGAGCGGAGGCGGGCCCGCCCGGGAGCCGCCCGGCGGTCCCGCGTGACGCCGTGACCGGCATCCTCGACGCGCTCGGCGCCGGCCCGGCGCTGCTGGTGCTCGACAACTGCGAACACGTGGTGCGCGGCGTGGCCGAGCTCGTCCGGGCGCTGGTCGCGCTCAGCGCCGACCTCCGCGTGCTCACCACCAGCCGGACCCCGCTCGGCCTCACCTCCGAGGCGGTCCACGCGCTGCCGGAACTGACCCCCGCGGCCGCCGCCGAGCTGTTCCGGCAGCGGGCCAGGGCGATCCGCCCGGACGTCGACCTGCCGGACGAGGCTGTCCGGCAGCTGTGCGCCCACCTCGACGGCCTGCCACTCGCGATCGAACTGGCCGCGGCCCGCAGCCGCGTCATGTCGGTCGCCGAGCTCACCGGTCACCTCGGTGACCGGTTCGTCCTCCTGCGCGGCGGCGCCCGCGACGCCCCGGCGCGCCACCACACGCTGCACGCCGTCATCGACTGGAGCTGGACCCTCCTCGACCAGCGAGGGCAGGCCGCCATGCGCGCCCTGTCGGTCTTCCCCGACGGCTTCACCGCCGAGGCTGCCCGGCACCTGCTCGACGTCGACGTGTGGGGCCTGCTCGACCAGCTCGCCGGCCACTCGCTGGTCAAGGTCCTGGACACCCCGGCGGGCACGCGGTTCCGGATGCTGGAGACGGTCCGCGAGTTCAGCGCCGCCCGCCGCGGGGAAGCCGGCGAAACCGAGCAGGCCACCACCGGCTTCCTGGCCTGGGCCGTGGACTTCGCGCTGGCCCACCACGATTCCCTGTTCGCCGCCGACCTCGTGCCGGCCATGCGCCGGGTCGGTGCCGAGCAGGACAACCTGGTGCACGCCCTGCGGCACGGAATCGACCACGAGGACGGCCCGGTCGTGGCGGCGACCGCCGCCGTCCTGGCCGGGCTGTGGACGTTCGAGTCGAACTTCGGCCGGATGGCCGCGCTCGTCGAGGACACCGCCTGGCTCCTCTCGCACTTCCGTCCGGAGCCCGATCTCGTGGCGGCGACCCGCGCGGCGCTGGTGCTGAGCGCGGTGAACAGCTTTTTGTTGCAGGGCCCCCGGCCGACGCGCTCGCTGGCCGCCCTCCGCCGGCTCCCGCCCGCCGCGCCCGGCACGCTGGTGCACGCCGCCGAAACGGTGATCCGGGCCGTGGCGGCGGCCGACTTCGGCCCGTTGTTCGCGCTGTGCGACGACGACGATCCCCTCGTCGCCGGACTGGCCGAGGGCGTCGCCGGCTACGCGTGGTCGGCGCTCGAGGATCCCGAGCGGGCGCTGGCCGCGGCCGAGCGCATGGTCGCCGTGTTCGAACACCGGGACTCGCCGTGGATGCGCGCCGTCGCCCACGCCCGGGTCGGCGAACTGTGCCTCGAACTGGAACGCGGCGAAGACGCGCGGCGGTCGATCGGCACCGTGCTCGCCGTGCTCGACGAGACCGGCACCTGGCCGGGCGCCGCCCGCATCCGGGGCGCCCTGGTCCTGGCCCAGCTCCAGGTCGGCGCGATCGACGAGGCGGAACACTGGCTGGAACGGGCGATGCTGACCGGCGGCGGCGAGGCGGCCGGCGCGTCCATGGTGGACGTCGGCGCCCGCGCGGAAATCCTCCTCGCCCGCGGCGACACCGACACCGGCCTGCGCCTGTGGCGGCAGGCCGCCGAACGGCTCCGGTCCACGAAGGACACCGGCCCCGGCGCCGACGGCTGGGCGTGGGAGACCCAGGCCGTCACCGTGGTCGCCCACGCCCACCACCGGCGGCTCGACCTCGTCACCGAGATCACCGGCGAACTCCCCCGCGCGCTGCCCGGCTTGCTCGGCGACGCCGCGATGTCGGTCCCGGTCTGCGGTGCGGTGCTGCTGGCGCTGGCGCTGGCCGACCTCGACCGCGCGCAGACGCCCGGCGAGCGAGCCGCGGCGGTGCGCCTGGTCGCCCTCGCCGAGCGCTTCCGGTACGCGCGCGGCTTCCACCCCACGATGTCCTCGGCCCGCATCCGCGCCTTGGCCGAACAGGCCGACAAGCCGGCGTACGCCGACGCGCGGTCGGAATACGCCGGCCTCGGCCGCGAAGACCTGCGCGCGGCGGCGATCGCGGCGCTGGCGGTCAGGCCGCGGGATCGCGCCTGAACAGCAGCCGCGCCCAGACGTACCCCGCGACGGCGAACCCGGCGCACCACGCCACGGCGATCCACGCGACGCTCCCGGCCGGAGTGCCCAGCAGCAGGCCGCGCAGGGTGTCGATGACCGGCGTGAACGGCTCGTTGCGCGCGAACCAGCGCACGGCTCCCGACATCGTGTCCGTGGGCACGAACGCGCTGCTGACGAACGGCAGCACCTGCACCAGCAGGATGAACAGGTTCGCGCCCTCGGCGTTCTTCGCCGCCAGCCCGACCGCCACGGCGAGCCAGGTGAGCGCCAACGCCAGCAGCAGCACCAGTCCCAGCGTGGCGAACCAGCCGCCCGGTCCCGCGGCGGGCCGGAACCCGAACAGCAGCGCCACCCCGACGACCAGCGTCGCGCTGGTGACCGTGCGGAGCACCGCGCCCAGGACGTGCCCGGTCAGCACGGACACCCGCGCGATCGCCATCGTCCGGAACCGCGCGATGATCCCCTCGGTCATGTCGCGGTTCACCGCCAGCGCCGTCATCGACGCGCCGTACCCCACGGTCATCAGCAGGATGCCCGGCACCAGGTAGTCGACGTACGCCCCGCCGCGGACGCCCGCCTGCATCGCGCCGCCGAACACCCCGACGAACAACAGCAGGAGCAACACCGGCATTCCCAGGGCCATGATCATCATTCCCGGGTACCGGCGCAGGTGCTTGAGGTTGCGCCGCAGCATGGTCGCCGAATCGCGCACCGCGTAGCTCATCGGACGGCCTCCTTCTCGGTGGTGAGGGCGAAGAACACGTCGTCGAGGTCCGGGGTGTGCACCGACAGGCCGCCGACGTCGACGCCGGCGCCGTCCAGCCGGTCGAGGAGGCCGCGCAACGAGCGGACCCCGCCGTCGCCGGGCACCGACAGCGTGAACGCGGACTCGTCCCGCGTCCCCTCCCCCAGCGCCCGGGCGGCGGCGTCCAGGGCGGCGGCGTCGGCGAACTGCAGCCGGACGTGCCCGCCGGCGACCCGCCGCTTGAGCTCGTCCGGGGTGCCTTCGGCGACCACCCGGCCGTGGTCGAGCACCGCGACCCGGCCGGCGAGCTCGTCGGCCTCGTCCAGGTACTGCGTCGTCAGGAAGACGGTGACGCCGCCGGCGACGAGGTCCCGGATGATCCCCCACATGGTGTGCCGGCTGCGCGGGTCGAGCCCGGTGGTCGGCTCATCGAGGAAGAGCACGCGCGGCTCTCCGGTGAGCGTCATCGCCAGATCGAGCCGCCGCCGCATCCCGCCCGAGTAGGCCGAGACCAGCTTGCCCGCGGACTCGACGAGGTCGAACCGCTCCAGCAGGACGGCCGCCTTCCGCCGGCCTTCGGCCCGGCCGAGGTGGTGCAGATCGGCCATCAGCAGCAGGTTCTCCTCGCCGGTCAGCAGGTTGTCGACCGCCGAGAACTGCCCGGTGACGCCGATCGCGGCCCGGACCCCGTCCGGCTCGGCGGCCACGTCGTGCCCCGCGACCGAGGCCCGCCCGCCGTCGGCGCGGATCAGGGTGGACAGGATCCGCACCGCGGTCGTCTTGCCCGCGCCGTTCGGCCCGAGCAGGGCGAAGATCGTGCCTTCGGCGACCTGCAGGTCGATGCCGTCGAGCACGACCTGGTCGCCGAAGGACTTGCGCAGCCCGCTGGCCGCTATCGCCGGGGTGGTCACGGTTCTCCTCTCGTCCGCCGCGACCTCGGTGGTCGCGGCTGGGACGAGAGTGCGCAACCGCGGTTTCAGCGTGGTTTCACACCGCTTTCCGGCTAATGCCCACCCTTGTCCTTGAGCGACTCCTGGTAGCGGTCGGCGTAGGTCGGCGAGTCCTTGATCAGCTCGTCGCAGAAGGCGGCGACGTCCTCGCCGATCACCTCCAGGACTCCCCGGCCGGTCGCCGCGCTTTCGGCGAAGAAGTCGACGATCCCCGAGAGCAGGTTTCCCTCGAGCAGGTCGACCGGGCCGACCTTGAACAGGTACTTCTGCATCTCCTTGTAGACGATCTGGTAGTCCGGCGGCAGCGCTTTGACCCGAGCCAGATGCGCCCGCCACTGCTTCTTGCCTTCGATGACGTCCTGGATGCCCATCTCAGCCTCCCAGCCGGCCCAGTTTTTTCGCGACATTCCGGTTCAGCTGTTTCCGCCACCGGTCACGGAAGTTCTTGGCGCCTTCACCGCCGGCGAGCGCCGCGCAGAAACCCTCGACGTCGTCTCCCAGCACGTCGTGGATGCTCTGTCCCTCCGCCGCGGTTTCTTCGAGCAGTCCCAGCGCGCCGTCGAGGATCGGCATCAGATTGCGGCCCGAGAAATCCCCGTACGGGAAGAGGTTCGCCTTGATCTGTTCCCACGCCGCCCGGTAGTCCTCCGGCAACGCCCCGGCCCGGGCTTCGAAAGCCTGGTATTCCCGGGTCAGGTCGCTGCCGGTGATGGTCTCCCAGAAGTTCATTCCCCACCTTCCTTCAGTTCGTCGATGCGCGAGGAGACGTACTGCCACTTCGCCCAGAACCGCCCGAGCTCTTCGCGACCGGCGTCATTCAGCGCGTAGAACTTGCGCGGCGGCCCCTTCTCGGACGGCCGCTTCGTCACCTGGACGAGCTTGTTCTTCTCCAGGCGCAACAGGATCGTGTACACGGTTCCCTCGACGACGTCGCCGAAGCCGAGGTCGTTCAACCGGCGCGTGATGGCGTAGCCGTAGGTCTCCTCCTTGCCGATGATCTCGAGCACACAGCCTTCGAGGGTGCCCTTCAACATCTCCGTCAGGTCGTCCATCGCTCCTCCGGGCTTGCCCTGGCACCGCTACCTAGTACTACTGTATACCAGTACTCAGCACTACTGACTAGCTGGATGAGGGGATGACCGATGACAGCGATCCGAGTACGCGGCCTCGAGAAGTCGTACAAACAGCTCCACGTCCTGCGTGGCGTGGACTTCGACGTCGCACGGGGCAGCATCTTCGCCCTGCTCGGCTCGAACGGAGCCGGCAAGACCACGGTGGTGCGGATCCTGTCCACGCTGCTGAAACCCGACGCGGGAACGGCCGCGATCACCGGCTTCGACGTCGTCACCCAGGCCGACGGCGTGCGGGCGGCGATCAGCCTGACCGGGCAGTTCGCCGCCGTCGACGAGATCCTCAGCGGCCGGGAGAACCTCGTCCTCATCGCCCGGCTCCGGCGCCTCGCTCAGCCCGGCAAGGTTGCCGACGACTTGCTGGCCCGCTTCTCCCTCACCGACGCGGCCACGCGGAAGGTGTCGGCGTACTCCGGGGGCATGCGACGGCGCCTGGACATCGCGATGAGCCTCATCGGCGATCCCCCGGTGATCTTCCTGGACGAGCCGACCACCGGCCTCGACCCCGAAGCCCGCGTCGAGGTCTGGGCCGCCGTCAAGGACCTCGCCGCGCGCGGCACCACCGTGCTGCTGACCACCCAGTACCTGGACGAGGCCGAGCAGCTCGCCGACCGGATCGCCATCCTGCACGAGGGCCGGATCATCGTGAACGGCACGCTCGCCGAGCTCAAGCAGCTGCTCCCGCCGGCCGAGGTCGAATACGTCGAGAAGCAGCCGACCCTCGAAGACGTCTTCTTCGCCGTCGTCGGCACCCGCACGGAAAGCGAGAACCGATGACCACGGACACCACCATCCTTTGGGGACGGTCGCTGCGTCACATCACCCGCAGCCTGGACACGATCATCACGACCGTCATCACGCCGGTCGCCATGATGCTGATGTTCGGCTACGTCTTCGGCGGCGCGATCCAGACCGGATCGGCCTCCTACGTGAACTACATGCTGCCCGGCATCCTGCTGATCACGATCGCCTCGGGCATCGCCTACGCCGCCCTGCGGCTGTTCACCGATCTCAAGAGCGGGATCTTCGAGCGCTTCCACGCCATGCCGATCGCCCGGTCGGCCGTGCTGTGGGCGCACGTGCTCACGTCGCTGGCCGCCAACCTGATCTCGCTGGTGATCGTCGTCGGTGTGGCGCTGCTCATGGGCTTCCGCACGAGCGCCGGCGTCCTGGCCTGGCTCGCGGTCACCGGCATCCTGCTCCTGTTCACCCTCGCCCTGACGTGGATCGCGCTGATCGCCGGCCTCACCGCGAAAACGGCCGAAGGCGGCGGCGCGTTCTCCTACCCACTGATCTTCCTGCCGTTCCTCAGCTCGGCCTTCGTCCCCACCGCCACGATGCCCGGACCGGTGCGCTGGTTCGCCGAACACCAGCCTGTCACGTCCATCGTCAACACCATCCGAGCCCTGTTCACGCAAGCACCGGTCGGCACCGACATCTGGACCGCCCTCGCCTGGTGCGCCGGCATCCTTGTCGTCGCCTACGCCTTCGCGACCGCGGCCTACCACCGCAAAGTGTCCTGAGTGGCCGAGGAACACAGGGAAAACCGTCAAGCAGCGTCGCTGCGAGGAACCACGGACTCCGGGAGACGGCCCAGCCGGACTGCGTGGCCGGCGAGGTCGTCCTCGACGCACTGGCGGCGCTGCCACGTGCGCTCGCCCTGCGGGATCCTTCGGTGACGCAGCCGGTGCGAAGCCCAGCCGCGCCGCGACGAGCGGCACCAGGGCCCGCCGTCGGCCTCCGGTCACGGCGGATCCTCCGGGGCGAAGCGGTACCCGATGCCGGTCTCGGTGATCAGGTACCGCGGGCGGGCCGGGTCGGGTTCGAGCTTGCGCCGCAACTGTGCCAGGTAGACACGCAGGTAGTGCCCGCGGTCCGCGTACTCCGGCCCCCACACCGTGGTCAGCAGGTGCGTACCGCTGACGAGCGAGTCGGGGTTGCGGACGAGCTGTTCGAGGATGGCCCATTCGGTGCGGGTCAGGTGCACCGCCACGGCACCCCGGCGGACGGTCTTCGACGAGACGTCCACGGTGAACGCCGCCGTCTCGACGACCAGATCCGGTTCGGGCGCGCCGAGGGCCAGCCGGCGTTCCGCGACGCGCAGGCACGCGAACAGCTCCTCCATCCCGAACGGCTTGGTCACGTAGGTGTCGGCGCCGGTGTCGAGGGCCCGGATCTTGTCGGCGGAGGTGTCCCGGGCCGAAAGCACGATGATCGGCATCGCGCTCCAGGTCCGCAGCTCGCGGATCACCTCGATGCCGTCGATGTCGGGCAACCCCAGGTCGAGCAGGACCAGGTCCGGGCGCTCGGTCGCCGCGGTCAGCAGGGCGGATGCGCCGTCGGTGGCGGTGACCACGGAGTAGCCGCGGGCGGTGAGGTTGATCCGCAGCGCCCGCACGAGGGCGGCTTCGTCGTCGACCACGAGCACGGACGTCATCGCGGCACCGCCGGCAGGGACACGACGACCGTCAGGCCGCCACCCGGGGTGTCCTCGGCCCGGATGTCCCCGTCCATCGCCGCCACGAACCCCTTCGCGACCGACAAACCGAGTCCGACCCCGGTGGTGGTGTTGCGGTCGCCGAGCCGCTGGAAGGGGGCGAACGCCGAGTCGGCCGCGCCCTTCGGCAAGCCGGGACCGTGGTCGGCGATCCGCAGCTCGACGCGGCCCCCGTAGGTGCTCGCGCGCACGGCGACCTCGCCGCCGCCGTGGCGCAGTGCGTTGTCGACCACGTTGGCGATCGTCCGTTCCAGCAGGCCGGCGTCGGCGGTGACCGCGGGCAGCCGGTCGTCGATGTCGACCGCGACCTTCGCGCCGCCGTCCACCGCGGCCAGCGCGGTCGCGACGACCTCGTCGTACCCGATCGGCCGGAGCACCGGCTGCACCGCGCCGGTCGCCAGGCGCGAGGAGTCCAGCAGGTTGTCGACCAGCCCGGAAAGCCGGTCCGTCGACTCTTCGCCGGCGCTCAGCAGTTCCTCGGTGTCCGCTTCGGACAAGCTGATGTCGTGCGCGCGCAGCCCGCCGAAGACGGCCTTGATGGACGTCAGCGGCGTGCGCAGGTCGTGGCCGAGCGCCGAGAGCAGCGCCGTCCGCAGCTCGGTGGTTGCCGCCCGGCGCTGCGCCTCCTGCGTCTGCGCCGCCATCCGCTGCTGCCGCAGCGCGAGCAGCGCCTGACCCGCGGCCGCTTCCAGGACCCGCTGGTCGTGTGCGGGCAAGGTGCGTCCCCGCAGGGCCAGGTGGACGTCGTCGGTCACCGGGACGTCGACGTCGGCCTCGTCCGGATCGTCGCACGGCCGCTCCCCCGTGCACGCCGCGCGGACCCATTCGTCGTCCCGTTTCTCCAGCAGCGAAACGGATTCCAGCCCGAAGTTCTCCCGCACCTTTTCCAGCAGCCGCTGCAGCGGATCGCCGCCCCCGAGCACGGTCCGGGCGTAGGAGGCCAGCAGCGCGGCCTCGGTCCGCGCCCGCGCGGCGGCGTCGGCCCGGCGCGAGGCGCGGTCGACGACGAGCGCGAACGCCACCGCGACCACGACCATCGCCACCAGCGTGATGACGTTCTGCTGGGCGTCGACGGTCAGCGTGTACAGCGGCGGGGTGAAGAAGAAGTTCAGCAGCAGCGCGCTCGCGATGGAGGCGAACAGCGCGGGCCCGAGGCCGCCGACCAGGGCCACGATGATCGTCGCGAGGAAGTAGTCGATCACGTTGGTGGACAGGATCAGCGTCTGCCGCAGCACGACGCCGATCAGCGTCGCCACCGCGGGCAGCAGCAGCGCGAGCCCCCAGCCCAGCAGCTGCCGCCGCCGGGCCAGGGAGCTGCGCGGGAACAGCTTCGCGCGCAGCCGCCCGCCGGATTCGTCGTGGGTGACCATGTGCACGTCGATCGGCCCGGACTCCTGGACCACCGTCGCGCCGATGCCCTCGTCGAACAGCCGGGCCACCCGGGAGCGCCGGGAGGTGCCCACCACGACCTGCGTCGCGTTCACGCCGCGGGCGAAGTCGAGCAGCGCGGTCGGGACGTCGTCACCGACGACCGTGTGGAAGGTGGCGCCGACGTCTTCGGCGAGCTTTCGGTACTCGGCGAGCGCCTGCGGGGAGACACCGGCCAGGCCGTCGCCGCGCAGGATCTGCAGCACGAGCAGCTCGGCTCCGGCTCGCTGCGCGATCCGCCGGGCTCGCCGGATGAGCGTCTCGCTCTCCCGGCCGCCGCTGATCGCCACGACCACCCGCTCCCGCGCCTCCCAGGTGTCGGTGATGTCGCGTTCGCTGCGGTAACGCTGCAGGGCGACGTCGACCTGGTCGGCCACCCACAGCAGGGCCAGTTCCCGCAGCGCGGTGAGGTTCCCGGGCCGGAAGTAGTTGCCGAGCGCGGCGTCGATCCGCTCCGCCGGATAGACGTTGCCGTGCGCGAGCCGCCGCCGCAGCGCCTCCGGCGTGATGTCGACCAGCTCCAGCTGCCCGGCGCGGCGCACGACCTCGTCCGGCACGGTCTCCTGCTGGGCGATGCCGGTGATCCGCTCGACGACGTCGTTGAGGCTCTCCAGGTGCTGCACGTTCACCGTCGAGAGGACATCGATCCCGGCGTCCAGGAGTTCCTCGATGTCCTGCCAGCGCTTCTCGTTGCGGGAGCCGGCGACGTTGGTGTGCGCCAGCTCGTCCACGACCGCGACCTCCGGGGCGCGGGCGAGGATCGCGTCGACGTCCATCTCCTCGAAGTCGTGCCCGCGGTAGGCCAGCGTGTGCCGCGGCACCACTTCGAGCCCCTCCAGCAGCTCGGCGGTCTTGCGCCTGCCGTGCGTCTCGACCAGGCCGACGACGACATCGGTGCCGCGGCCGGCCCGGCGGCGGGCCTCCCCGAGCATCGCGAAGGTCTTCCCCACGCCCGGGGCGGCCCCGAGGTAGATGCGCAGTTCACCGCGGCGGCGCTTCGGCGGGCTCGCGTCCGCTGTCGTCACGGGTCAGTGCCTGGCCGCCGCGACCGCGAGGTGGGGCTGCAGGACGTCGACCAGATCGGCCATGCGGCTGCTCCTTTCCGGCGCACGACAAGCCGAGGTCGCCCGAACGGGGACCGGACTGACGAAAGCGTGTCCCTCCGGAGCTTCGGTTCGGAGGCCACCTGACAAAGTCTTGATGCGTCCTCACGGCGCGTTGACGCGTTCTTGACGGAGGTGCCGGCGAACCGCTGTCCGGCCCAGGCCCGGCTACCCGTCGAGGTGACGCTCGTACGCGGCAACCCAGACGTCCAAATCGGACAAATCGTCGACCATCCGGCAGCCGGCGGCGGTGAGGCAGAACACCACCTCGCCGCCCGGCCGGCCGTCCCAGGTTCCCGTCGTCGTCCGCCGGAGGGCTCCCTCGGCGGCCAGGACGCGCAACGCGGATTCGAGCATCCGCCGCGGGACGACCCGGCGGAGATCGGCGAAGGCGCGGTCGCCGGAGGCCAGCTCGTCGAGCAGTTCCACCGCGCCGGGGCAGCAGATCACGCGCGTGAGAGCGGTTTCGGCCATGGCAGCTCCCGGGGGGACGACGTGCCGAACCGTAGGCAGCCGCCCGGCGGCGACCAGGGTCGTTGACGGGAATCTGACGAGCACGGGAACGACACTTACGATTTCCCTACGCCGATACCGGTATCTTGACGTTTTCTCTACGCCGGACAGCCACGCCACCAGGCACGCTCCCTACGTGCCGGCACCCACCTCATGGCTGAAGCGGCTGGTCGTCGGCCGGCCGTTCCGCAGCGACACCCTCGGCGAGACCCTGCTGCCGAAGTGGCTCGCGCTGCCCATCTTCGCCAGCGACCCGCTTTCCTCGGTCGCCTACGCCACCCAGGAAATCCTGCTCATCCTCAGCATCGGCGGCCTCGCCTACCTCACGCTGGCTCCCTGGGTCGGGCTGGCGGTGGCCGTGCTGCTCACCGTCGTCGTGATCTCCTACCGGCAGGTCGTGCGCGCCTACCCCAGCGGGGGCGGCTCCTACGAAGTCGCCTCCCGCAACCTCGGCAGCCGCGCCGGGCTCGTCGTCGCCGGCGCGCTGATGGTCGACTACATCATGACCGTCGCCGTCTCGGTCGCGTCCGGAGTGGACAACATCATCTCGGCCGTTCCCGAACTCAACGACTACCGGATCGCGCTCAACATCGGCTTCATCGTCCTGCTGATGGCGATGAACCTGCGCGGCATCCGCGAATCCGGCCGCGCCTTCGCCGCGCCGACGTACCTGTTCATCGCCACCGTCATGCTGCTGGTCGTCGTCGGGCTGGGCCGCACCTTCACCGGGCACGCTCCGGTGGCCGAAAGCGCCGGCTACGACGTCCGGCCCGAGCAGGTCGGGCTGACCGGCGCCGCCCTGGTCTTCCTGCTGCTGCGCTCCTTCGCGTCCGGCTGCACCGCGCTCACCGGCGTCGAGGCCATCTCCAACGGCGTGCCCGCGTTCCGGAAACCGAAGGCGCTCAACGCCGCCCGCACGATGACCGCCATGGGCGTCACCGCCGTGGTGATGTTCGGCGGCATCACCGCACTCGCCCTGATCACCAAGGTGCACATCGCCGAGAACACCTGCGACCTGGCCGGTTTCCGCGGTGACTGCGCCACCGACCCCCAGCGCACCGTCATCAGCCAGATCGGCGCCGCCGTCTTCGGCGGCGACCACACGGTGCTGTTCTACATCCTGCAGGCCGCCACCGCCCTGATCCTCATCCTGGCCGCCAACACCGCGTTCAACGGGTTCCCGTTGCTGGCCTCGATCCTGGCCCAGGACCGCTACCTGCCCCGCCAGCTGCACACCCGCGGCGACCGGCTCGCCTTCTCCAACGGCATCATCGCCCTGTCACTGGTCGCCGGCATCCTGATCTTCGCCTTCGACGGTTCCACCACCCGCCTGATCCAGCTCTACATCCTCGGCGTGTTCACCTCGTTCACGCTGTGCCAGGCCGGGATGGTCCGCCACTGGAACCGGGTGCTCGCCGGCCCCACCGACAGCCGCGAACGACGGGCGGCCCAGCGGTCACGGCTGATCAACGCCCTCGGCGCGCTGCTCACCGCACTCGTGCTCATCGTCGTCCTGATCACCAAGTTCACCCACGGCGCCTACCTCGTCGTCATCGCCATTCCCGCGTTGTACCTGCTGATGCGCGCCATCCACCGCCACTACACCCACGTCCGCGAGGAACTCCGGCCCGACGACGAGTTCGAGCTGCTGCCCAGCCGCGTCCACGCGATCGTGCTGGTGTCCACTTTGCACAAACCCAGCCAGCGCGCGATCGCCTTCGCCCGCGCCACCCGGCCCGACACCCTCAGCGCGATCACCGTCAACGTCGACGACGCCGACACCCGCGAGCTGCAGCACCAATGGGAACAACGCGGGATGAAGCTCCCGCTGAAGGTGATCGAGTCCCCGTACCGCGAGATCACCCGGCCGGTCGTCCAGTACGTCAAGAACCTCCGCCGCGGCAGCCCCCGCGACGTCGTCTGCATCTACATCCCCGAGTACGTCGTCGGCCGCTGGTGGGAGAACATCCTGCACAACCAGAGCTCCCTGCGCCTGAAAGGCCGCCTGCTGTTCGAACCCGGAGTCATGGTGACCAGCGTGCCCTGGCAGCTGCACTCCACCACCCGCCGCGACCTCCAGCGCGTCCGCCCGCTGCCCGGCGACCTCCGCCGCGGCGTCACGACCCAGCGGCGCTCCGGCTGAGCGGGCACTGCTCGCATCGGTTTGTCGTCGTTTTGGCCGGGTAGCCCGAGCGTCATGCGCAGTCGCCTGAAACCGGACCGTGCCCGCGCCGCGACGGGCCGGATCGTGGTGGTCGCCGGCGCCACCAGCGGGATCGGCCTGGCCACCGCGGTCGCGTTCGCGGGCCGGGCCGGCAAGCTCGTCCTCGTCTCCCGCAGCGCCGAAGCGCTCGACGCCGCCGAAGCCGCCTGCCGGCACGCCGGAGCCTCCACTGTGGACACCCTCGCCGAAGACATCACCGACCCCGCGGCCGCCGGCCGGATCGTCGCCCGGACGCTGGACCGGCACGGCCGGATCGACGTCGTCGTGCACACCGCGACGGTCATGGGGTACGGCAGCGTCGAGGCGATGCCGGCCGACGTGTTCACCGCCGTCGTCGACACCGCCGTGCACGGCACCCTCCACCTGGCCCGCGCGGTGCTGCCGGTCCTGCGCCGCCAGCACGCCGGCACGTTCATCGGTGTCAACTCGCTGCTGGGATCGATCACCGTCCCGCAGATGGGTGCCTACGCGACCTCGAAGTGGGGGCAGCGGGCCGTGCTGCGCACCCTGCAGCAGGAAACACGGGACGAGCCCGGCGTGTCGGTCTGCATCGTCAGCCCCGGCAGCATCAACACCCCCATCTACTACCAGGCCGCCAACTACACCGGCCACGCCGTCCGCCCACCCTGGCCCGTCCTGGCCCCCGAACGGGTGGCCGCGGCGATCACCCGGCTGGCCGACCGGCCCCGCCGGCACGTGTCGGTGCCGATCGGCCCCGGCAACCCGCTCGTCATCACCGGCTTCCGGCTGCTGCCCCGGCTCTACGACCGGCTGGTCGGCCCCCTGCTGCGGCTGGCCGTGCTCACCCGCGAACGGCTGCGGCCGACCTCCGGGACTGTGCACCACCCGCACCCCGGCCAAGAACGCATCCACGGCCGCTGGCCGGCCCCGCGGAACAGGTGAAAACCCTCTTACACACCTGCTGAACTGACACAGCGACCTGTTGTCCGTGCTCTGCGGCGCCACCGCCGCACGGCACGCCGGGCGGCCACCTCGCCCGATCGAGGTGGCCGCCCGGATCCGGGTTATCCCTCGGCCGACAGCTGGAACTCGACGCCGCCGAGGTCCTCATCGCCGGACGACTGGGAAACGCGGACCACGAAGTCCGTGCCCGCCGCCGCGTCCGCCGCCGTGAACGTCACCGCTGTCTCCAGGCGCTCCTTCGGCTGGATCAGCAGGCCCTGCAGCACCGCCTGCTGGCCGCCGGTGATCTCGACCTGCGTCTCCCCCACCTGACGCACGCCGATGCCCTTCTGGCCGCTCTGGCGCCAGCGCTCGGCCAGCACCTTGCCGAGGTCGATCACCACCTTGCCGGGGCCGCCCGCGAACGGCTTGCCCGGCTGGGTGATGAGCAGGTCGGTCGGGGTGGGCCGGTCCGCGGCCGGGTTGCCGAGGGTGAACGGGTGCGTCACCGGCGTACCGGGCCTCAGCTTGATCGTGTCCACGTTGTGCCACGCGATGTTGTTGTTGTTCCGCGTGTTGACCAGCGTGTTGGAGCCGGGCAGCTCGGGGGAGGTCATCGGGTCGGTCGCCGAGATCCACCGGGCGAGCAGGCAGAAGTGGCCCGGTCCGGGCACCGCCGCCCACGGGATCGTCACCTGGGTGGTGCCCGCCGGCACGGTCACCGTCGGCGAGGACCCGATCGGGATCCAGTCCGTCGGCCACAGCGCCGCCCCGCCCTGCGCGGTGTAGGAGACTTCGACGTGGCCGGTCGACGCGCCGGATCCGCCCGGGCCCGGGTTGTTCAGCGTCACGACCACGTAGTTCGCCGCGCCGACGACCGGGTTGGTGCCCGCGCACGGCGGCAGCGTCGTGCACACCTTGATGTCCGGGCTCGTCCAGATCGGGTTCAGGCCGTGCGGTGCGACGCCGGTGTCGGCCGGCGCGTCCTTGATGAACACGTCGGTCTTGCGGCAGTTCTTGAGCGCGTCGAGGATCGCCGCGCCCGCACCCGCGCCGCTGGCCGGTGTCGCCGCGTACGTGCCGCCGGTGGTGGTGGCGTAGTCCTGCATGATCGTCGAGATGCCGGGCAGCGCGTTCGTCTGGACGTAGACCGCCGAGACCTTGATGCCCTTGTTCGCCGCCTGCACCGCCCGCAGGTGGGCGTTGGCCTGGTCGGCCGCGGTGAAGGTGTCGTCGAAGCCGCCCGGGTGGGCGTCGGTCACCAGGATGACCATCTTCGTCGCGTTGGTGCGCCAGGTCCCGGAGAAGTCGCCGGTCTGCGGGCGCCCGGCGGCGGGCAGGTCGTTGACGGCGGTGTTGACGGCCTCGTCGGACGCTTCGGGCTCGCCGTTGCCGCCCACCGGGGTCAACGCGTTGATCTGCGGGGTGACCGCGGCCAGGTTGAGCGGCGCGAGGTCGGTCCGCACCGTCACGTCGTCCTTGAACGTGACGAGGCCGAGCTGGTAGTCGTTGCCGGAGTTGGCCTGCACGGCCGTGGCGATGTTGCCCAGCTCGCTCTTGATGTTGGTCAGCGCCGGGCCCATGCTGCCGGTGTCGTCGACGACGAACGCGACGTCGAGCGGCCCGCACGGCGAGTTGGCCTGCGGCGCGCCGGCCGGGGCCGCCGCCGCGGGGACCACGGGCAGGAAAGCGGCCGCGGCGGCGAACGCGAACGCGGCGGTCAACGGTCTGCGGCGCTGGGGCCGCGATCTGGTGCTCATCCGGTTTCCCTCACAGAGTCGGAACTGGAACTTCGAACCGAGCGTCACCGCGACCGGTTGTGAACCGGTTGTCGCGGCCCCCGCGGATCAGCTGGTTGGCTGTTTTCGACCCCCTTCGCGCTGGTTACGCTCGCTGAGCGGTGGTGCCGCGCGGGAAGGAGACGGGGGTGTCCCAACCCGGGGAACTGCGCGTGCTAGGGCCGGTCGAAGCGATCGGCCCGGGCGGGCCCGCGACCCTGCACGGAACGCGGCAGCGGGTCGTGCTCGGGGTGCTGGCGCTGCACGCGGGCACCGTCCTGCCGATCCCGCGGCTGGTCGACGTCCTGTGGGGCGAAGACCCGCCGCGCACCGCCGTCAAGACGCTGCACAGCCACGTCGCACGCCTGCGCCAGGCCCTGGAGGGCTGCGGGTTCCCGGGCGTCCTGGTCACCCGCGAGCCGGGCTACCTGCTCACCGTGCCGCCGGTGGCGGTCGACGCGTACCGCTTCGAGCAGCAGGTCCGCGCGGGCGCGGCCGACCTCGCGGCCGGCGCCGTCGAGCGGGCGGCCACCACCCTGCGCGCGGCGGTCACGCTCTGGCGCGGGGACGCCTTCGCCGACGCGGTGCCCGCCGGCTGGGGCCGGCGCGAGGTCGACCGGCTGCACGAACTGCGGCTGGGCGCAGTGGAGGACCTCTGGGACGCCGAACTGCGGCTGGGCCACCACGAACAGGCCGTCCACGAGCTGCCCCGGCTGCTCGCCGCCGCCCCGACCCGGGAACGGCTGACCGGGCTGCACATGCTCGCCCTCTACCGCTGCGGGCGGCACACCGACGCGCTCGACGCCTTCCAGCGGCTGCGGCGGCGGCTCGCCGACGAGCTCGGCGTCGACCCCGGTCCCGAACTCCTGGCCCGGCACACGGCGATCCTGCGGCGCGACCCCGCCCTCGACCTCGGCCCGGCCGCGACCGGGCCCTCGCAGCTGCCCGCGGGCGTCGGGCACTTCACCGGACGCGAAGCCGAGCTCGCGGCGCTCGACGCCGTGCTCGACGAGCCCGAGCGGCCGGTGGTGGTGGTCTCGGGCGCGGCGGGCATGGGCAAGACCGCGCTGGCGCTGCACTGGGCACACCGGGTCGCGGCCCGCTTCCCCGACGGCCGGCTGTTCCTCGACCTGCGCGGCGAGGACCCGGCCGACCCGCTGCCGGGTGCCCGGGCGCTGACGCACCTGCTGCGCGGCCTCGACGTGCCCGACGAGAACATCCCGGGCGACCAGGCCGGGCGCGCCGCGCTGTACCGGTCGCTGCTGCACGGCCGCCGCTGCCTGGTCGTGGTGGACAACGTCGCCGGCCTCGAGGACGTCCTGCCGCTGATCCCGGGCACCGGCCCGGCCCTGCTGGTCGTCACCAGCCGGCAGCACCTGGCCGCGCTCAGCACCCGCCACGCCGTGCGCCCGGTCGCATTGGACGCCTTCGGGCACGCCGAGTCCGTCGCGCTGCTGGACCGGGTGCTGGGCGCCGAGCGGGTGCGGCGCGAGCGGGGACCGGCGGCGCGGGTGGCGCGGCTGTGCGGCGGGATGCCGCTGGCGCTGCGCATCGCGGCCGCCCGGCTGGTGGGTGCGCCGAAGCGGCCGATCGCCGAGCTCGCCGCCGAGCTGGCCGGGGCCGGGCGGCTGGAAACCCTGGCCGTGGAAGGGGATTCCCGCACGGTCCGGGCGGTGCTCGCCACGGCCTACCGGCCACTGGCCGCCGCGCAGGCCCGGTTCTTCCGCCGGGCCGCCCTCGGCCCGGGGGCCACGTTCAGCGCCGCGCTCGGGGCCGCGCTCTGCGGGGTGCCGGGCACCGACGGCGACCGCGCCGCGGCCGGGCTCGCCGCCGCGCACCTGGTCACGGCCGCCGGTCCGGGCCGGTTCCGGTTCCACGACCTGATCCGCGAGTTCGCGCGGCAGTGCGCGCGGGCCGACGAGCCCCCGGCCGCCCACGCGGAGATCGCCGACCGGCTCGTCGACTGGTACCTGGTGGCCGTGGCGGCGGCGAACCGGGCCATCGACCCGAACCGCGACCTGGTCACGCCGGTACCGCGGTTCGCCGCGCCCGAAGTCCCGGTCGGCGCCGACCGGCACGGCGCGCTGACCTTCCTCACCGCCGAGCGCGACAACCTGCTGCCGGTGGTGCGGTTCGCCCGCGAACACGGCCGCGCCGAAGCCGCGTGGCAGCTGACGTACCTGCTCACCAGCTTCTACGACACGGCCGGGCACTGGCACACCCGCGTCGAGCTGTGCCGCGAGGGCGCCGCCGCCGCGACCGGGCTCGGCGACCCGCTGGCGGAGGCGGAGATGCTGCGGGCGCTGGGTGTCGCGTACTTCATGACCCGGCGGTTGCCGGAGGCACTGGAGACCAACGCGGCCGCGCTGCGGACGGCCCAGGCCGCCGGGGACGTCCAGGGCGAAGGGCACATCCACAACAACACCGCCAACGCCTACGCCGAACTGCGCCGCTTCGACGAAGCCATTGCCGCGCACCGGCTCGCGGTGGCCCGCAACGCCGCGGCCGGGAACGACCTCGGGCACGCGCTGTCCCAGCGCAACCTCGGCCACACCTACGTCCGGATGGGCCGCGCCTCGGAGAGCCTGGCACCGCTGACCGCGGCGCTGACGACGTTCCGCGCGCTCGGCAATGCCCGGCTCGAGGCGGCCACGCTGGACACGCTCGGCGAGGCGCACCTGCAGCGCGGGGACCACCACGCGGCGCTGGCGCACCTCGGCCGGGCGCTCGCGGTCAGCCGGCTGCTCGGCGACCGCTGGCTGGAGTGGGAGGCACTGCTCGACGCCGGCCGGGTCCACCTCGACCGCGGCGACTTCGCCACCGCGGCGGATTTCTTCGGGCAGGCCCTCGACATCAGCCGCGACGTCGGCGACCGGCACGGCGAGGCGGCCGCGCTGGAGCACCTCGGGCGGGCCCGGCTCGGCGCGGGCGACCTCGCCGCCGCCCGCGAGCACCTGGACCGCGGGCTGGCCGTGCGGGCCACCGTGCCCGACGGCTACGAGCAGGCGCACCTGCACCGCGATCTCGGTGACCTCGAGGCGCGGCTCGGCCGGCCCGCCGACGCGGCCCGGCAGTGGGCCACGGCCGCCGCGTTGTACACCCAGGCCAACGCGACGGCCGAAGCCGGCGAGGTGGCTAAGCGCCAGGCTTGATCGTCACCTCCGTCCGCGCGTTCCCCAGCGTGCCGGCCGAGGGAGCGAACAGCTCCAGCACGAACCGGGACTCGCGCTGGCCGGGTTTGCCGTCGAGCAGTTCGACCACCGCACTGCCGCCGGACGCGCCCGGCGGGATCGTCACCGTCGCGTCCTTGACCGGCACGTACGCCGGTTCGCCGGTGCCGAGGGGCAAGGTCCGGTAGTGCACGGTGACCGGTGCCTTGGCCGGGCCGCCGAGCCCGAGCCCGACCCCGACGGTGCAGACCCGCCAGCAGATCTTGCCGCCGTCGGTGGAGACCACGACCGCGGGCCCGTCGCCGCCGTCGTCGTCGACGATCCCGCCCGCGGCCAGGTCGTCGGCCAGTACCAGCCCGACCGGATCGGACAGGCGCAGCAGGAACGGCTCGTTCGGCTCCCGGACGGCGTCCTTGACGACCTGGACGGCGACGGTGCGCGGGCCGGAGTCACCGGTCCAGCTCAGCCGTCCCGCGGCGGGGACGTAGTCGGCCGGGCTGGTCGCGCCGGGCGAGCCGTCCTCGGTCTTGTAGGCGACCGAGCCGGCCGGCACGCACCCCGCGGCCGCCGTGACGGACACGGTGAACGTGAAGGTGGTGTACGAGCTGGGTTCCTCGGCGGCCGGGGTGCCCTCGTAGAGGGTCTGGTCGGTGACGGCCACGGACGCGGGCCCGCAGACGGGGGCCACCGCGCCCGCGGGCACCGCTGTTCCCGGGCCGAGCAGCAGCACGACCGCTGCGAGCACCGCTGTTCTCATCGGGAGTCCCCCTTGCGTCCGGGCCCGCGGTGGAGCGCGCCATCCGGCATGCGTACCGCAGCCCGGTTGCAGCCGGGTTGTGACTCACCGGCCGGGTGCCGTGACCTCAACGGCACCGTCGACCGCGCCCGGCTGTTCGGCCGGGACCGGCCGGCGTGCCGTCGCGCCGAGCGGATGCCGGGGCCCGCTCCGGGCGCAACCCCACGCCGACCAGGTACAACGCCGCCGTCTGCAGGACGGGCACCCAGTGTGCCGCGGTCAGGAGCCGGCCCGCCGGACCGGCCTGCCGCCCGGACCCGAGGGCGCCGGCCAGGTCGGCGTGCATGATCCGCTGCACCGCCTGCACCAGGAGCAGCGACGGCAACCGGCGCCGCCGGATCCGGGCGAGGTCGGCCCCGCGCACCGCACCCCGCCGCAGCCGCCCGGCGAGCAGGGCCGCGGTCGCGACGGCGTCCTGGACGGCGAGGTTGACGCCCACGCCCCCGACCGGCGACATGGCGTGGGCGGCGTCCCCGATGCACAGCAAACCCTCGGCGTGCCACCGGCGCAGGCGGTTGAGCCGGACGTCGAGGAGCTTGACGTCGTCCATCGAGACCAGCTCGCCGACCCGGTCGGCGTACTCCGGGAGGAGTTCCGCCACGTCGCGCCGGAACGCGTCGATGCCGCGGGCACGCAGCCGGCCGTCGGTGCCCTTGCGGGCGACGTACCCGATCTGGAAGTAGCCCTCCCGGGGAATGACGATCGCGAACCGGCCCCGGCCCGGCCGCCGGGTCAGCCGGCCGACCTGCTCGCCTTCCCGGCGCGAAAGCCGGAACCACCAGGTGTCGAACGGGACGCCGTACTCGGTCACGCCCAGCCCGGCCGCCGCGGCCAGCACCGAATTCCGGCCGGTGCACACCACCGTGAGGTCGGCCCGGAGCTCGCCGTCGACCGCCGCACCGCCAGCCCCGTTCGCGCGGTAGCGGACCCCGGCGACCCGGCCGCCCTCGCGAACGAGGGAGGTCACCGCGGTCCCCATCGCGAGCCGGAACGCCGGCTCCGCCCTCGCGGCGTCGGCGAGCAGGTCCAGCAGGTCCCACTGCGGAACGATCGCCACGTACGGGTGCCGCACCCCCCACTTGCGCAGCGCACCGAAATCCCCGATCGACCGGACCCCACCGGCCCCGTCCGGCAGGACGACGTCGGTGATCCGGGTCTGGGGCAGTCGCGCGAACCGCTCCCCCAGTCCCAGGTCGTCGAGCAGCTGCAGGGTCGCCGGCTGCACGGTGTCGCCGCGGAAGTCGTGCAGGAAGTCCTCGTGCTTCTCCAGTACCGTGACCTCGACCCCGGCCCTCGCAAGCAGCAGGCCCAGCACCATGCCCGCCGGGCCGCCCCCCACGACACAACACGTCGTCCGCTCCACCCCTGTCCCCCCGTTCCCCGCCGATCACCGGCGGGCCTCACCACCTTCTACACCTGACGTCACGGCGGCCTGGGAACGTCGCGCGAACGAGAGTAAACCGGGCAGCTTTGCCGCCCGAACGGCGACGAGGGCTCGTCGGAGGCGGTGTCCCATCCGCGGCGCGGCCGGCTCCGAATGCCCGGGCAAAGCCAACCAGGAGGACACCCTTGCCGAGGCGCACGTGGTCGGGCCGGCTGCTCGACGCTGCCGCTGTCGTGCTGCCCGGCGTCCGCCGGGTCCGCGCGCAGAAGGAACCCTTCGCGCGAGCGTGGGACGAAGCCAACCGCGCGGCCCTCGCCACCGGACGGCCGCTCTGGGTCGCGCTCGGCGACTCGATGACCCAGGGCATCGGCGCCCGCACCCCCGACGGTGGCTGGGTTCCCCGCCTGCACGCCCGGCTCGGCGAGCCGTTCGCGGTCGTCAACCTGTCGGCTTCCGGCGCCCGGATCGCCGACGTCCTCGACCACCAGCTCCCCCGGCTGCACGCCCTGCCCATGCCACCGGCACTGGTGACCGTCCTGGTGGGCGCCAACGACATGCTCACCCCGGCGCGCCGCCGCGGGACCGCCGCGCGGTTCGGCCGGCTGCTCGCGCAGCTCCCGCCGGGCCGGTCCGTGGTCGCCACCCTGCCGAGGCGCAACGCCGAAGCACGGGCGATCAACGCCCTGATCGACGCCGACGACCGCGTGCGCGTCGCCGAGCTGCGCGGCCCGGCGCTGAGCCCGGTCCGCGGCAGCCTCGCCGACGACTGGTTCCACCCCAACGACGCCGGCTACGCCCGCATCGCGGACCTCTTCGAAGCACCCGTGCGTGCCGTGGCGTCCGGCCGCCACGGCACGCTGTGACCGGCGTCCTGCGTCGCAACGCGGTCCCGGGCCGCGTTGTACGTTGTCAGCGAGCCGTCGACGCCGATGGGAACAGCCGGCCGCGTGGCTAGGAGGCAGGGTGCTGGAAGCGCTGGGCATGACACCCGACGAAGAACGGGTCTACCGCGTGGTCGTCGGCGGGTACCGGACCGCGGCCGAAGAGATCGCGGGGCGGGCCGGCGTGGGCCGCGGCGAGGTGCAGCCGATCCTGGACGTCCTGCTGGCGAAGGGGCTCGTCAACCTGGCCGACGGGCAGTACACGTCCGCGCCGCCGGACGTCTCCCTCGGCCCGCTGCTGGTGCACGGCCAGGAGAAGCTGGAGGCGGCCAGGGCCGCGGTGTCCCAGCTCGCCGAGGAGTACCGCGGCAGCGCGCGGCGGCGTGACTCCGCGCAGCTCGTCGAGGTCGTCACCGGGGTGGACGCGATCCGGCGGCAGGCGCTGGCCATCCAGCGCGGCGCCCGCGAAGAGTCGCTGTGGTTCTGCCTGGAGGGCAACGTCGCGATGGCGGCGTCGGAGAACGTCGAGGAGGCCCTGGCGCAGGCCCGCGGCGTGCAGTACCGGGTGATCTACGAGACCGGCCTGCTCGAAGAGCCCGGCCGGATCGTCAACGTCCTGGAGGGCATCGAAGGCGGCGAGATCGCCCGCTCGATCTCGAAGCTGCCGGTGCGCCTGGCCATCTCCGACCGCCGGGTGGCGCTGTGCCCGCTGGTCAGCCACGACAGCACCGGCGAGCCCACCGCCGCGCTCGTCCGGGAGAGCAGCCTGCTCTCCGCGCTGGTCGCGTTGTTCGAGGTCTACTGGGAACGCGCTTCTCCGCTGCGGATCGGCGACACCGCGCCCACGCCCCACCTCGATCCCGACGAGCGCAGGCTGTTGTCCCTGCTCATCGGCGGGGTCAGCGACAAGTCGATCGCGACCCAGCTCAACGTCAGCTACCGGACCGTCCAGCGGCGCCTGCAGGACCTCATGCGCCGGGTCGACGCCCGCACCCGGATGCAGCTGGCCTGGCAGGCCAGCAAGCTCGGCTGGCTGGACGAGCCGAGCCCCGGGTACCCCCTGCCGGCCGGCGGAAGGCACCCGGGACCCCTGAGCGACGCTATTTCGAACTGAGCCCGTACGCCCGCAGCACCGTCTGGTCGACGGCGTTGCCCGCGGTGTCGGTCGCCTGCACGCGCAACGCCACGTAGGAGTTCGTGGCCCCGAGCGCCGGGTGCTCGATCGTGGCCTCGTAGGACTTCCCGGTGCGCTTGACGTCGACCGCGCGCCAGGTCCTGCCGTCGTCGTAGGACGCCCAGGCCTTCATCGACCGCACGTCCGGCGTGGCCATCCCGTCCTGGAACCGGGCGGACAGGCCGATCCGGGCCTGGCGACCGGCCGGGAGCCGGTTACCGGCGTCCGCCTCGACCGCGTAATCCAGCTGCAGCAACGGAAGCAGCGCCGGTGCCGCCGAGCGGGCCGAGCGGAACGTCCACGACGTCTGCGTGCCGGTGCCGAACAGCCACTCCGGCGAATCGCGCCGCACCGACAGGTCGAGCCGGTAGGTCGCCGGGTCCGCGCCGGCCGGGAACGTGCCGAACGCGTACGGCTGTTCCGACACGAGCTGCCCGTCGCGGAACAGTTTCGCCGAGGTGACCGCCGGTCCGGCCTGGTCGTCGCCTTCGTTGAAGCCGTAGTGCCCGGCCTGGCTGTCGGCGAACTCCGGGATCCGGATCCGGAGCTTGTCGCCTTCGCGGGTCGAGTCCAGGCCCGGCACGCCCCGCGGGATGGCGGGCCGGACCACCGGCGCGAACCAGTCCTCGGTGACGTGCTCCCCGTTCGCGTAGGTGCGCGGTGCCGTGGTCATGCCGCCGGTGAGCGGGGACATCTCGTCCCAGATCAGGCCGTGCCTGACCCGGTGCTGCCACAGGGTGTCCCCCGAGCTGACGTACTCCTCCCGGGTCGACGGTGTCGCCACGCGCCGCTGGTATTCGTTGACGGCGAAGTCCTGCCACGGCTTCCAGGCGAACCGCTGTTCCTTGGCCTCCCCGCCGCTGCCGGTCTGGCGGTAGTGGGTGGTGACGGCCGCGGTGTTCGCCGCGGTGACCCGGTGGACGGGCTTGTCCGGGATCCGGTCGCGCTCGGTCTGCACCACGTCGTAGAGGTACGGGCTGACCGGGACCCCCTGCAGGCTCAGGAGCGCCGGGAACCACTTCATGGTGGCCAGCAACGCCAGCCCCTGGTCCCGGTCGAGCTGGACGGTCGGGATCGGCAGGAACGGCGCCGCGCTGACCGACGGCACCGAGGCGGTGCCCCAGCCGTCCGGCACGACGATGAAGACCATCGCCGCCCCGGCGGCCGCGGCCGCGCGGGAAACCCCGTCGCGGTCGTAGTCCGCCGGGTCCGGGTCGACGATCGCCGCCTTCCCGCGCACGTTCTTGAAGTCCGCCGGTTTGCCCTGCCCGGCCGAGACGGCTAGGGCCTGTATCGAAGTGGGTCATAGCCACTCGTTGATCGCAGCGACGTGGACGGTGGCTTCGTAGCGGACAGCGAGCTTGTCATAGCGAGTGGCCACCCCACGGTGGCGTTTGAGCCGGTTGATCCCGCACTCGACCGCGTGCCGCTGCTTGTAGATTTCGGGGTCGAAGGCCGGTGGCCGGCCGCCCTTCGACCCCTTGGCCTTGCGATGCGCGTCCTGGTCGGCCTTGCTCGGAATGGTCGCCTTGATCCCACGACCGCGCAGATGAGCACGGTTGGCCTTCGACGTGTAAGCCTTGTCCGCCAGCACCCGATCAGGACGCGTCCGCGGCCGCCCACCGCCCGGACGGGGCACCCGGATCCCGGCCAGGACCGGAACGAACTGCGGGCTATCGCCACGCTGCCCCGCGGTCAGCACGATCGACAACGGCTTCTGCCCCTGCTCACACCCCAGATGCAGCTTCGTGGTCCACCCGCCCCGCGACCGCCCCAACGCATGATCCTCCGGCTCGACGATGACCCCGCCAGGCGGCTCGGCCTGCAGATCCCCCTTTTCCGCGCCCCCGCCGCATGCTGATGCGCCCGCGCGATCGTGGAATCCACACTGACATCCCACGTAATCCGCCCCGCCGCCTCGGCCAGAGCCTGCAACGCAGTCAGAATTCGCTGCCAGACACCAGCCCGTTGCCACCGCCGAAACAGGCCATAAACCGCTGCCCAGGACCCATATCCCTCGGGCATGTCCCGCCACGGAGCGCCGGTGCGCACCCGCCACCGGATCCCGTCGATCAACTGCCGTCTGCTCCACAACGACGGCCGACCCGGCCGCGACGGCACGGGCAACAACGCCTCCAGCGCTGCCCACTGCTCGTCGGTCAGATCGAACCGCCTCGTCACCGCTAGGGTGTCCACGAGGTCTCCGGTGTTCAGGTTCTTCTTGGTCGACGAACCACCTACCGGAGACCTCACCCATGTCGGCCACCGACACGCCCAGCACCAGCTCAACTTGCTGGAGACGACTTCGATACAGGCCCTAGCAGCAGCCGCCGGCCGTCCAGTTTGGGCGAGCCGGGCAGGTAGCGGTTCGTCAGCGGGTCGCGGCCGCCGAGGACGTTCACCGTCAACGGTGGCGCGATCCTCGACCAGCGGGAGCCGAACTCGAAGGCGCCGGTGGTCACCTTCGGCGTCGGCGTGACGCGGAGCTCGCGGGTGTAGTCGAACTGCATCGCGTAGTTCGCGATCCGGCGCGGCCCGAGTTCCCGGTAGGTGTAGTAGCTCCAGATCCCGGCCTGCTCGGCCGGCTTGGGGGTCTGGATCTCCACCTTCACCGCCTTGCGGGCGTCCAGCACGATGGCCGTGTCGCCGGTGATCCGCAGCTCCGGCAGGACGACCTGGAAGACGGTCAGGCCGTCGCCGCCCCCGTCGACCTCGGCGGTCAGGTAGTACACGCCCGCGCCGAGCTCGACCGTCATGCTGCCGCCGCCGAGCCAGGTGTTCAGGTCGAAGCGGTAGTCCTCGCCGTACATCAGCAGCCACGGCGCGACGGCCGGCTTGCCGTGCAGGTCGAGTGCGCTGAGGGTGACCTTGTGCCTGGGCGCGGTCTTGTCCGCGCCGAGCGAGGTGTGGACCACCACCCCGTCCGCGGTCGCGGTGAGCCGGCCGCTGTAGGTGCCCGCCGCCAGTTTCGCCGGGTCGCCGGTGATCGTGACGGTGACCCGGCCACCGGCCGGGACGTCCACAGTGGACTTTCCGAGCCGGATCCCGTCCCCGGCGGGGACCCCGGCGAGGGACTTGGCGTCGAGCGCGAGCTTCAGCGAGACCGGGGTGGTTCCGGTGTTGGTGTAGGTGACCTCTTTGGACACCGGAGCGGTGCCGTTCTCGAGCGCGCCGAGGTCGAGCGTGCCGGTGGCGAACACCTTCTGCTTCACCGCGCGTGCCACGTCGACCCGGCCGCCGCCCTGCTCGAACACCGAGAGCCCGGAGGCGGTCAGGGACGTGCTGGCCAGCGCGTCCTTCAGCTGCCTGCCCGTCCAGTCCGGGTGCTGCTGGGCGAGGATCGCCGCCGCGCCGGCGACGTGCGGCGTGGCCATCGAGGTGCCGGAAGCGGCGGTGTAGTGGTCGTCGACGACGTCGCCCATCGCGGTCCCCGCGGCGCGGGCGGCGACGATGCCGACGCCGGGCGCGGTGATGTCGGGCTTGACGGCGTTGTCACCCAGGCGCGGGCCGCGGCTGGAGAACGACGCCAGTTTCTCGTCGCGGCCGACCGCGCCGACGGTCAGCGCGGCGTCGGCGGTGCCCGGCGAGCCGATCGTGTAGGCGCCCTGGTCGCCGTCGTTGCCGGCGGCCACCACGAAGAGCGTGCCGGTCTGCTCGCTGAGCGCGTCGAGGCCCAGGCTGAGCGGGTCGGTGCCGTCGGTCGGGCCGCCGCCGAGGCTCATGTTGACCGCCTTGGCGCCGGAGTGCGCCGCCCACTCCATCCCGGCGAGAACCCAGGACTCGTAGCCGGAGCCGTCGTCGTCGAGCACCTTGCCGACGAGCAGTTTCGCGCCGGGCGCGGCGCCTTTGAGCCGGCCGCCCGAAGCGGCGCCGGAGCCCGCGATCGTCGAGGCCACGTGCGTGCCGTGGCCGAAGTGGTCGGTGGTGTCGGGGCTGGTCGTGAAGTTGACCGCCCCGGTCACCCGCCCGGCCAGGTCGGGGTGGGCAGGGTCGTAACCCGTGTCGAGGACGGCGACCGTGGTGCCGGTGCCGTCGAAGCCCGCGGCCCACGCCTCGGGGGCGCCGATCTGCGGGACGCTGCGGTCCAGGGAGGCGCGGACCTTGCGGTCCAGGGAGATCCGCTCGATCGCGCTGTTCGCCGAGGAGGTCCAGAACGCGGCGGCGTTCGCCTTGCTCGCCCGCGCGGAACGGCCGTTGACGCTGCTCAGCGTCACGCCCAGGTCGGCCGCCACCGAGGTTTGCCGGAGGTCGGCGCCCTTGCGGTAGCCGAGGATGAGCGGGAGGGTCGCCGACTGCTCGTCGGCGTAGCCCTCGGCGATCAGCTCGGTGACGTCGAAGAGGGTCCGGTCGACCTGCTTGGCGGCCAGCCGCGGGGTGACGTCCTCGGGGAAGACGCTGAGGTGGCCGTCGACCTCCTGCTGGTGGAACCGGATCTTCTCCCGGCCCGGCCCGGGCTGCACGGTGGCGGCCTGCTTGCCGCCGGGCTGCCGCTCGACCTGGACGACGTCCCCGGTGAGCAGGGTGACCGAATGGCGTTCGAGGCCCGCGGGTGACGGTGCCGCGTGCGGGCCGGGCGCCGCGTTCGCGGCTCCGGCGGTGCCCGCGACGAGGGTGCCGGCGCAGGCCACGACCAGAACAGATGATCTCCAGTGCATCGCACCAGGCTCGCGCCGGCGCCGTGATCCGTCACTAGGGCGGCCGCGTCCGAATCACGACACGTCGCATCTTCGTCAGCGGCGGGAGGCCGCCACGAGGAGCCGCCGGAGCTCGCGCCGGCCGTGGTCGCCGAGCCCGGCCAGGACCCGGTCCTCGGCCTCGGCCACCGCGGGGTCGAGGCGCGCCAGCAGGGTCACGCCCTCCCGGGTCAGCGTGGCGGGCAGCGATCTTCCGGACGGCACCGTGGCGGGTCGCGTCACCAGGCCACGCTCCTGCAGCTCGCGGACCACCTTGTTCATCGCCTGCGGCGACACCTGGGCCTCGCGGGCCAGCTCGGCGTTCGACTTCGGCGACCGCGCCAGCATCCGCAGGCAGAGGTACCCGGGGTGGGCCAGGTCCGCCGGCCCGAGCACGGTGGCGGCCACTTCGGCCCGCAGGGCCGCGGTGACCCGGTGCAGCAGGTAGCCGAGGGGTTCGTCGCGGAGACTCTCCATGTCAACCATGTTGACATATATCAACTCGGTTGACACTCTGGGGGCATGACGAACTCACCCAGCGAAGCGTTGTTCGAATCCGCCTACCGTGGCCAAGCGCCCGAGATGGGGCCGGGCCTCCGGCCGCCGTGGAGCATCGGCGAACCGCAACCCGAGATCGCCGCGCTCATCGACGCGGGCGCCTTCCACGGCGAAGTCCTCGACGCCGGCTGCGGCGAGGGCGCGACGTCGCTCCGCCTCGCCGAGCAGGGTTTCACGACGGTCGGCCTGGACCTGTCGCCGACCGCGATCGGGCTCGCGCGGGCGGAAGCCGCCCGGCGCGGCTTGGCCGGCGCCGCCTTCGCGGTCGCCGACATCAGTACGTTCACCGGCTACGACGGCCGGTTCGGCACCATCGTCGACAGCACGCTGTTCCACTCGATGCCGGTCGAGCGGCGCCGGGGCTACCAGGAATCGATCGTCCGCGCCGCGGCGCCCGGCGCGTCCTACTTCGTGCTGGTCTTCGACAGCGCGACCGTGCCATCGGACAAGGTCAACCCGGTCTCGGCGGCGGAACTGCGGGAGGTGGTGGGCGCGTACTGGACGATCGACGAGATCCGGCCGGCCCGCATCCACGCCGACGTCCCCGAGAACTTCCCGGATTTCGCGGGCTTCGCCGGCCGCGACGTCCGAGATGAGGGCAACGGCCGCAAGTCGGCACCGGCCTGGCTGCTGTCGGCACACTTGTCCTGAGCGCCCACGCCCTCACGCGGCCTGCGGCTCGGCCGACGGCCGGCGCGAGCGCTCGGCCCAGCGGACCACCGCGGGGACGGCCAGGCCGGTCGCCGCGAAAACGCCCCCGATCACGAACCAGCCCGGTGTGCCCCAGGTGATGCACAGCGCGATCAGCACCGCCGGCCCCAGCGTCACGCCGAGCCCCAGTCCCATCCCGAACAGGCCCTGGTACTGGCCGACCGCGTGCGGGGGCGCCAGCGTGAACGACAGCTCGAAGCCGCCCGCGGCCTGCCAGAGCTCGCCGATCGTGTGCACGACGACCGCCGCCAGCAGGAGAACGAGAGCCAGCCACGTCGGCGCGCCCGCCATGGCCGCGATCCCCACGCAGGCGGCGAAGAACGCGAACCCCGCCCGCCGGAACGCCACCGCGCCCGCCCGGGTCGTGTCGATCCGGCGGCTCGCCCGGACCTGGAAGAACACCACGATCACGGTGTTGACCACCATCACGCCGGAGATCGTCCAGTTCGGCGCCGTGGTCCGGGCGACCAGCCACAGCGGGACCGCCGCGGTCAGCACCCGGTACTGGATCGCCAGCACCCCGTCGAGCAGGGTCAGCACCAGGTAGGGACGGTCTCGCAGCGCCACCCACCGGGGACCGGTCCCGGCCGGTTTCGGGGGGACCGCCGGGAGGAGCAGCACGATGGCCGTGCTCGCCGCGTAGGACACCGCGCTGCCGCCGATCAGCAGCAGGTACGCGTTGCGGGTGTCGGCCGCGACGCCCCAGCCCGCCAGCAGCGCGCCGAGCGCGATGCCGAGGTTGGTCACCGAACGCAGGTAGCCGCGGAACTCCGCGGGCCGGTCGCCGCCGTACTCCTGCACGAGCGGGCTGCGGGCCGCCGGTCCCGCGGTCTGGGCGGCGGCACCGAGACTCGCGAAGGCCACAACGGACCAGAAGTCCTCGGCCAGGCAGAGCCCGGCCATGGAGACCGCGCCCAGCACGAGCGTGAGCGCGTAGACCGTGCGGGCGCCGTGGCGGTCGGCGAGGTGCCCGAACGGGATCCCGGCGGCGAGCGACACCGCGCCGGCGATGGTCAGGCCGGCCCCCACCTGGCCGGCGGGCAGGTGCACCGCCCGGGTGAAGTACAGGACTCCGGCGGTCAGGTAGACGCCGTACCCGGTCATCGTGACCAGGGTCGCCACGGCGAGCAGGCGGGGTGGTCCGCCGCGGGGCAGGAGCGCGGGCATGCAAGGCCTTTCTCAGCGGTGGGACAGGACTCCGGCGTGGTTTTCCGCGCCGGCTCCCGGTCGCGGCGGGGTGGCGGTCCAGCGGCACAGGCTGACGCCGAGGTTCATGCCGCCGCCGAACCCGGCCAGCAGCACGACGTCCCCGGTCTTCAGCGCACCGGACCGGTGGGCGGCGTCCAGGGTGATCGGCACGGACGCCGCCCCGGTGTTGCCGAACTCCCCGACGGTCAGGTGCAGCCGGGCGTTCGGCAGGCCGAGCGCGCCCGCGAGGTCGCGCAGCAGGACGCCGTTCGCCTGGTGCGGGACGAGGTGGTCGACGGCGTCGGCGGGCACCCCGCTCTCGCGCAGCGCGGCCGCGATCGCGCCCGGCACGTGCCCGGTGACGAACTCGCGCACGCCACGGCCGTCCATGCGGAAGAAGTGCTCGCCGTCCAGCACCGACCGGACCGACGCGGGCAGCCTGCTGCCGCCCGCCCGCACGCCGATCAGCTCGTGGCCGGCGCCGTGTCCGCGCAGCCGCGTGCCGATGACGCCCCCTCCCGCCGGTACCGCACCGAGTACGACCGCCCCCGCACCGTCACCGAACAGGATCGCGGTCTTCCGGTCACGCGGGTCCAGGATGCGGGAGTAGATGTCGGCGCCGATCACCAGCGCGTGGCCGCCGCCGCGCGTGTGCAGCAGCCCCTCGGCCATCGCGAGCGCGTAGACGAACCCGCTGCACACGGCGTTGACGTCGGCCGCGCTCGCCGAGCGGGCGCCGATGAGGTGCTGGACGAGGCTGGCCGTGGCCGGTTGCGGGTGGTCCGGGGTGGAGGTGGCGACGACGACGTGGTCGACGTCGTCCGGGCTCAGGCCGGCGGCCAGCAGCGCCCGGTCGGCCGCGATCGCCGCGAGGTTGGAGGTGGCCTGTCCCGGGGCGGCGTGCCGGCGTTCGCGGATGCCGGTCTTGCGTTCGATCCACGCCGCGTCGACCCCGGCCGCCGGGGCGATCTCGGCGTTGGGGACGACGCGATCGGGCAGGGCGGAGCCGGTGCCGATGATGCCGATGTCGGTGCTCATGTCGTCCTCGAAGTCAGCGCAGGGCCCACAGGCCCGGCAGGCGGTCGGGTTCGGGCTCGGGCACGAACTTCACCGAGTTCACGAGGTCGGCGGCCAGCGCGCTCGCGGCTTCGGCGGTGTCGGCGCCGACCACGACCAGGCCGACGCGGTCGCCGGAGCGGTGCAGGGGCCGGATCACGTCGCCCGCCTGCACGCCCAGCTCGGCATACAGAACCGCGGGGTGGGCGAGCACTTCGTCCCAGCCCTCGACGGCGGCGAGCCGCCCAGGTGGCGGCGTGAAGTACCGGACGGCGGCGCCACGGCTCGGTTCCAGGGAGACCTCCGGGAGCGGGCGCCCCAGCATGTCGTCGAAGACCAGGCCGTACAGCTCGAGGCCGGGGATGGCGTGGGCTAGCATGCGGTGGATCCAGTCGCCGCCGAAGCGGCCGTGCACCTCGCCGAGCACGACTCCGGCCGTGGTGAGCCACAGTTCGACGTGGAAGCCGCCGACGCGCAGGCCGAGCGTCTTCAGCGCGGCCGAGACCTGCTCGTCGATCTCGCGCCACCGGGCGTCCGGCAGGGGCGCGGGCAGCACGTGCCCGGTCTCGACGAAGAACGGCGGCGGCACCTTCTCCTTGGCCGTGACGGCGAGGATCTTCGGCTCGCCGCCCAGGAAGACGCCCTCGACGCTGAACTCCGGTCCCTCGACGAACTGCTCGACGAGGAACGCCTTCGCGTCCGGCAGCAGGGCGAGGGCCGCGGGCAGCTCGGCAGCCTCGGTCACCAGGCTGACACCGGTGCTGCCCATGGCGTCGCGGGGCTTCACGATCCACGGCCCGGTGTGGTCGCGCAGGAACGCTTCCGCCTCGGCGAGGTCCGCGCACAGGCGGACGACCGGCTGCGGGAACCCGGCGGCAGCCAGGGCTTCCCGGCAGGCGTCCTTGGTCCGGACGCGGTGCACGGCCTCCGGCGGGTTGCCGGGAGCGCCGACCGCTTCGGCCGTCTCGGCGACGGCGACCTGAGCCAGTTCCTGCAGCGCGTAGACGGCGTCGAAGCGCTCGCCGCTGCCGCGTGCCCAGGCCGCGGACTCGCCGGGCCGCAGCACGTCGACGACGGACGTTCCGTCGGCCTTGGCGACGACGTCCGCCGTCGCCTCGAGGACCTCCGCGGTGTTCGTGACGTGCACGCGGATCCCGCGCGCCGCCGCCTGGGCCAGTGCCTCGGCCGCCATGTCGAGGCTGAAGCTCAGCGGCCGGGCGCCGCCGACGAACAACAGGGCCGGTGCGTCAGACATGGGTGTCTCCTTCGGCTTTCAGGGTGATCAGGACCTGGTCGGCGGTGACGCCGTCGCCCGCGGCGCAAGAGAGCCGCTCGACGGTGCCGGCGAAGGGCGCGAGGATGCGGTTCTCCATCTTCATCGCCTCGACGACCGCGAGCAGCTCCCCCGCTTCGACCCGGGCACCGGGTGCGCACGCCACGCCGACGACGACCCCGGGCATCGGCGTGCGCACCGCGCCGTCGGACGCTTCGCCGCCGCCTTCGTCGAAGGTGCGGCGCGCCAGGGCGACGCGGTGGCCGCCGACGACGATCTCGTAGCCGTCCGCGGTGGGCAAACCCGTCCAGCGGGTGGTCCCGGCCGTGCCGTGGAACAGCCCGTCCGGGGCCCGCTCGGCGAGGACGGCGAACCGGTGGCCGCCGGTCTCGACGTGCAGCCCGGCCCGGTCGCGGGACAGCAGCCGGGCCTCGCGGTCGCGGCCGTCGTGGCGCAGGACGACCCGGCCGAGCGGCGCTTCCGGGTCGAGCGCGGCCCGGTCGAAGGCGCCGATCGTGCCGGTCCACGGGGACGCGGTCACCGGCCGGTCCGGCACCGCCATCGCCGCCGCGCACGCGAGGGCCAGTGCGTCCCGGGAGTGCGGAGCCGGGCGGGCGGTGCAGGTGTCGACGAAGTGGGTGTCGACGCGGCCGTCGGCGACCCGGGGTTCGGCCAGCAGGCCGGCCAGGAACCCGAGGTTCGTCGTGAGCCCGAGGATCGTCGTGTCCTCGATGGCCGTGCGGAGCCGGGCGAGCGCCGCGGGCCGGTCGGGTCCGGTGGCCACGAGCTTCGCGACCATCGGGTCGTAGCACCCCGGTACCGCGCCGGAATCGTCGAACGCGGCCTCGACCCGGACGTCCCGGGGCCAGCGGACGACCTCGGCGCGGCCCGGCGCCGGCCGGAACCCGTGCTCCGGGTCCTCGGCGTACACGCGGCACTCGATCGCGTGCCCGCTGGCGTGGATCTGCCACTGCGGCAGCGGAAGCGGGTCGCCGTCGGCGACGAGCAGCTGCCACTCGACCAGGTCCAGGCCGGTGATCTCCTCGGTGACCGGGTGCTCGACCTGCAGCCGGGTGTTGACCTCCAGGAAGAAGAACTGCCCGTCGCCGTCGAGGACGAACTCGAACGTGCCCGCCCCGACGTAGCCGAGCGCGGTGGCGCCGCGGACCGCCGCGTCCAGCAGGGCGTGGCGGGTCGTCGCGGACAGGTGCGGTGCGGGCGCCTCCTCGACGATCTTCTGGTGCCGCCGCTGCAGCGAGCACTCGCGTTCGAGGAGGTGGACGACGTTGCCGTGCCGGTCACCGAAGACCTGCACCTCGATGTGCCGCGGCGCGGCGACGTACCGTTCGGCCAGCAGCCGGCCGTCGCCGAACCCGGCGCGTCCCAGCCGGACGGCTTCCGCGGCCGCCTCGGGCAGCTCGGTGTCGCCGTGCACCACCTGCATGCCCTTGCCACCGCCGCCGGCGACCGGCTTGAGGATCACCGGGTAGCCGATCCGGCGGGCGTCGGCGAGCAGGACGTCCGCGGACTCGGTCGCGTGCTCGGACCCGGGCAGCACCGGCACCCCGGCCGCGGCCATCAGCTCCCGGGCCCGGGCCTTGTCCCCCATCGCCTCGATCGTGGCCGCGTCCGGTCCGATGTAGACCAGCCCGGCGCGGGTGACGCGGTCGGCGAACGCCGGATTCTCGGAGAGGAAGCCGTACCCGGGGTGGACGGCGTCGCAGTCGGTCCGCAGCGCGGCCTCGACGACGGCGTCGATGTCGAGGTAGCTCTCCCGCGCCGCCGAGGGTCCGATGTGGACGATCTCGATCGCGCCCTCGAGGTGGGCCGCACCGGCGTCCGCGTCGGAGTGCACGGCCACGTAGTCCACGCCCAGGCGGCGGCAGGTGCGCGCGATCCGGCGGGCGATCTCCCCGCGGTTGGCGATCAGCACACGCTTCGGCATCGTCCCTCACATCCTGAAGACCCCGAAGCGGGTCTCCCGCTTCGGCGCGTCGGCGGCCATGGCCAGGCACAGCGCCAGCCAGTCCCGCGTCTCGACCGGGTCGACGACGGCGTCGACCCACAGCCGGGCCGCGTAGTACAGCGGCTGCGCCTGCCGTTCGTAGGCGGCGAGGATCGGCTCGCGGATCTCCGCCTCCTCCTCGGGCGTGAGCTCCCGGCCCTCCTTGGCGAGCTGGTCACCGCGGATCAGGGTCATCACCTTGGCCGTCTGCTCCGCTCCGACCACAGTGGACCGCGCGCTGGGCCACATGGCCATCAGCTGCGAGCCCATCGACCGGCCGCACATGGCGAAGTTCCCGGCGCCGTAGCTGCCGCCGATCACCAGGCTGAACTTCGGCACCTTCGCGCACGACACGGCGTTGACGAGCTTCGCGCCGTGCTTGGTGATGCCACCGGCTTCGTACTCGGCACCGACCATGAACCCGTTGATGTTGTGCAGGAACAGCAGCGGGATGTCCCGCTGCGCGCACACTTCGATGAAGTTCGCGGCCTTCTGCGCGCTCTCGGAGAACAGCACGCCGTCGTTGATCAGCACGCCCACCGGGTAGCCGCCGACGTGCCCGGTGCCGCAGACCATCGTCGGGCCGAAGCGGGCGCGGTATTCGGTGAACTCGCTGTCGTCGACCAGCCGGGCCAGGACTTCGCGGGCCGGGATGTGCTCCTTGAGCCCGGCGCTGACCACGCCGGGCAGCTCGGCGGGGTCGTACTTCGGCGGCCGGGGTGACCGCGGTGGCGGTGACAGCGGCGGCCGGGTGCTGCGGGCGGCCAGCTCACGCAGGATCTCGAGGGCGTGGTCGTCGTTCTCGGCGAGGTGGTCGGCGACGCCGGTGACGCGGGTGTGCAGGTCGGCGCCGCCGAGCGTCTCCGCGTCGACGACCTCACCGGTCGCCGCGCGCACCAGCTGCGGGCCGCCGAGGAACACCGTGCCGGTGCCGCGCACCATCACCGTCTCGTCACACATCGCCGGGATGTACGCGCCGCCCGCGGTGCACGAGCCCATCACCGCGGCCAGCTGGGGCAGTCCTTCGGCCGACATCTCGGCGATGTTGCGGAAGATCCGGCCGAGGTGGTCCTCGTCGGGGAAGAGGTCCTCCTGCAGCGGCAGGAACACCCCGCCGGAGTCGACCAGGTAGAGGCAGCCGAGGCCGTTCTCCCGGGCGATCTTCTGCCCGCGCAGGTGCTTGCGGACGCCGAGCGGGAAGTAGGTGCCGCCCTTCACCGTGGCGTCGTTGGCGAACACCACGAACGGCCGTCCCGCCACGAGCCCGATCCCGACGACGAGCGCAGCCGAGGGCACCGGCTCGTCGTAGACGCCGTGCGCGGCGAGCTGCCCGATCTCCAGCAGCGGCGTGCCGGGGTCCAGCAGCCGTGCGACACGCTGCCGGGCGGTCAGCTTGCCGCGGGCGGCGTGCTTGCGGTGGGCCTGGTCGCTGCCGCCGGCCAGCGCCGCGGCCCGGGCCGCGGCGATGACCTCCCGGTTGGCTTCGAAGTCCTCGACGTTGCGCCGGAACTCCGGCGAACCGGTGTCGACGTGCGAGAGCAGCGCGGTCACGCGTCCCCCAGCGAGCCGAGCAGGGCGGCGAACCGCTCGATTTCGGCCGTGGTCATGCTGGCGCGCAGCATGATCCGGAGGCCGGCTTTGCCGCGGCCGATGATCGGGAAGAAGATCGGCGAGACGTAGAACCCGTTGCGGAACAGGTCCTGGGCGAGCCGGACGGTGGCGTCCTCCGAGCCGACCCGGACGAACCGGATCGGCAGCCCGTCCCCGCGCTCGCCGGTCTCCACCAAGCGGTCGAAGAGCGCGATGTTGTCCTGCAGGCGCTGCTGCAGGACCGTCAGCTCGTCGGTCCGGTGCAGTTCGGCGGACGCGAGCAGCCCGCCGAGGCCCGCGGTGTTGATCCGCTGCGACCACATCAGCGGCCCGCCGTTGCGCTGCGCGGTGTCCAGCCGCCACTGGGAACCCCGCCTGCCGAGGAAGATCGCGCCACCGGACGCGCCGAACCCCTTGTTGAGCGAGGTGATGATGATCGTGCGGTCGTTGATCTGCCCGAGCTCCTCCAGGACCACGCCACGGCCGCGGTGGCCGACCGTCGAAATGCCGTGTGCCTCGTCGAAGACCAGGAACAGGCCGTACTTCTCCTGCAGCCGCAGCAGGTCCTTCACCGGCGCCTGTCCCCCGGTGCTGTAGACGCCGTCGGCGACGTAGGCGACCCGCTTGTGCTGCTTGCACAACGCTTCGAGCGCTTCGACGTCGTTGTGCGGCACCACGGCGACTTCGGTCTCGTCGGCGACGCTCGGCTTCATCGCGTTGAGGCAGAAGTGCGCGTTCTTGTCGAACACCATCAGCGGCGGCTCGTCCTCGGTGAACAGTCCCGAGGCGACCAGCGGCAGCGCCGCCCACGCCGCGGCGGCGCACGAGTTGAGGGTGACGGCTTCGACGTCGAACAGCTCCGACAGCGCGGCTTCGGCGTCCTTCAACGCGCCGAAGCGCACCCGCATCCGGGACGTCGAGGTGTTCAGCGCGCCTTCGGCCAGCACGGCGTCGGCCGCGGCCCGCACCAGCCGCGGGTGCGTGTCGAGGCCGAGGTAGGAGTACGACGACATGTTGACGAACTCGTGGCCGTCGGCGAGCGCGCGGTGGCGCCCGTCGCCGAGCCCGGCCACGACGACGTCGAACAGGCCGGCCTTGTCGGTGACGTCCCAGAAGTCGTCGCTGATCCGGGCGGACTTCTTGATGTTGAGGAACGAGTGCACGGTGGTCTCCCGGTTCAGTAGGTGTGGAAGCCGCGGCCGGTCTTGCGGCCGAGGTGGCCGGCCTCGACCAGCCGCGAAAGCGACGGCGGGGCGGCGTAGAGCGGCTGCTTGAACTCCTCGTGCAGCGCGGCCGCGATCGCGGCGACGACATCGAGGCCGATCAGGTCGGCCAGCCGCAGCGGTCCCATCGGGTGCGCGCAGCCGAGTTCCATCGCCCGGTCGACGTCTTCGGCCGGGCAGTAGCCCGTGCCGACCATGCGGATCGCGGCGAGGAGGTACGGGATCAGCAGGGCGTTGACGACGAAGCCGCTCTGGTCGGCGACGACGACCGCCTCCCGGTCGAGGGTGTGCTCGGCGAAGGCGGTGACCCGCTCGGTCACCTCGGCGGCCGTCGGCAGCGCCGGAACGACCTCGACGAGCCGCATGGCCGGGGCGGGGTTGAAGAAATGCAGGCCGATCACCCGCTCCGGCCGCGCGGTGGCCGCGGCGAGCCGCGTGATCGCGATCGCCGACGTGGTGCTGGCCAGGACCGTGTCGTCGCCGGCGACCTTGTCGAGGGTGGCGAGGAGGCCGAGCTTCAGCTGCTCGTCCTCGGGGACCGCCTCGATGATCAGGTCCCGGTCGGCGAGCTCGGCGAGGTCCGTGCGCACCGTGATCCGGGCGAGCGCGGCGTCGCGCTCGGCCGGCGTCAGCTTCCCCTTGTCGACGCGGCGGCCGAGCGACGCCGCGATCTTCCGCGGAGCCGAGGTCAGGGACGACTCCCGGGACACCGCCAGCCGGACGTCGAGCCCCCTCGTCGCGCAGAGCTCGGCGATCCCCGCGCCCATCGTGCCGGAGCCGACCACGCCGACCCGGGCGATTTCGTTCGTACTCAATTGTTTCCCCGCATTCTGCCGTGCGCGGCATGGGCGTTACCACGGGCAGGAGCTGTCCTGCCCGAGAACGAAATGTCCGATCTTCCCCACGGAAGGGCAGGCGCCCACCCGGAACGGGACCAGGCTGTTTCCTCCGCGCCTGATCCGTCGTGCCACCCCAGTGCCCCGGTCACTTCACCCCAGCCGCGGCGTCGCCAGTCTGCCCATGGCGGGCGGCGCCGCGCCATGGGGGCCGCGCCCCCGAATTCCCGGCGGCGGCCGCGCCCGGCCGCGGATTCCCGGCGAACAGGGCGGATCGTGCGGCCGGACCGGTGGACCGGACCACAGTGCGGCCTGGATCACGGAGCTTCCGGCGCCCCGGCAGTCCCGCCGTCCTGTCAACCCCCGAACGGACGATCCGCCTTCTCCCGAAACCCCGCCGCCCGAACCGGAAATGTGGGGGAACCGCCCCACCACCGGAAATTCCAGCATCCGGTCCCGCTTGGCCACGGCACGGCGATCGGGTATCCAATGGTGTGCCCGCACGGCGGGCCGGAGACCTGGGGGTCGATTCGATGCGTGAATACGATTGTTCCGATGAGCGCGGCGCAATACCGGCATGCTGATCCGCTCGCCCGGAGTCTTCGGCCGCGATCCCGAGCTGCGCGAATCGGCCAAGGCGCTCGACAACGCGCTGGCCGGGCACGGCGGTGCCGTCTTCCTCGTCGGCGAAAGCGGGATCGGGAAGTCCCGCCTCGCGCGGGAGCTGGCCACCCGGGCCGCCGCCCGGGGTGCCCGGGTGCTGCGCGGCAGCGGGAGTGCCATCGGCCCGGTGGTGCCGTTCCGGCCGCTGGCCGAAGCGCTGTTTTCGCTGACGAGGGACGCCGAACCGATCGATGTCGGCGACCTCGGCCCGTACCTGCCGGCGCTGGGCGTGCTGGTGCCCGACTGGCGAAGCGGGCCGGCGGCCGACCTGGCGCCGCCGCTGCTCGTGGTCGCCGAAGCCGTACTGCGCCTGCTCACCGTGGTGGGCCGGGCCGGCGGCTGCGTGCTCGTGCTCGACGACCTGCACGACACCGACGCCGAAACGCTGTTCCTGCTGGAGTACCTGGTCAGCAACGTGGGTTCGGCCCGGGTGCTGCTGGTCGGCACGATCCGCGACGGCGCCTCCGCCGCCCACGACATCGCCCGGTCCGCCGCCCGGCAGGGGGTCTGTGCACTTCGGACACTGCGCCGGCTGGGCCGCGCCGACGTCCACGAGATGGTCGCGGCGTGCCTCGGCACGGACCGCGAGCACGTGCCGCCCGCCACGGCCGCCCACCTGTGGCAGCTCAGCTCGGGAATCCCGTTCCTCGTCGAGGAACTGCTGCACGAGCTGGTCCAGGACGGCGTGCTGGCCGACGGCCCCGGCGGCTGGCACCTGGCGGACCGGCCGGCGGGCACCGTGCCGGCCGCGCTGATCACCAGCATCGCCGCACGGCTGGGCAAGCTCGGGCCGGCCGGGGCGGATCTGCTGGCCGCGGCGGCGGTCCTCGGCACCCGGTTCCCCGCTCCGGTGGTGCAGCGGACCATCGGTGCCGACGACCGCACCGTGGCGGTGTTCCTCGACTCCGCCGTCGAGGCCCGGCTCGTCAAGCCGGACCCGGCCGCGGCCGGCTGGTACGTCTTCGAACACCCGCTCACGGCCGAAGCGGTGCTCACCCAGCTGGGTCCCACCCGGCGCGCCGAGCTCGCCCGGGTCGCGGCCGACGCGGCGGAGCTGCTGCACCCCGGCCTGCCCGGCGACTGGTGCACGCGGGCCGCGCGGCTGCGGCAGCTCGCGGGTGACCGGGCCGCGGCCGGGCGGTTGTTCGCCGACGCCGGGCACCGGGCACTGGCGGCGGGGAGCGCCGCGGCCGCGGTCGGCCTGCTGGACCAGGCCGATGCGCTGCTGGTGGAGAGCCCCGACCTGCCGTTGCGGGGCGCCGTCCTGGAATCGCTGGTGCACGCGCTCGGCGAGACCGGGCAGACCGGCCGCGCGTTCGCACTGGCGAACCGGTTTTCCGAGATCGGGCTGTTCGACCGGGCTCCGGCGCTGCACGCGCGGCTGGCCTGGGCGGCGCACCTGGCCGGCCGGACCGGCGACGGGCTCGCCCAGGTGACCGCGGCGCGCGCCCGGCTCGGCCCCGCCGGCGGCGATCGGCACCGCGCCGCGGTCGACGCCGTCCACGCGCACCTGCTCCTCGAAGCACCGCGTTCCGGCCGCCCGGGAGAAGCCGGGCGGCTCGCCGCGGCCGCGCTGGAGCAGGCCGAGCGGCACGACGACCCGGCCGTCGCCGTCCAGGCGCTGCTGGGGCTGAGCGCCCTCGCCGAGCACCCGGCGGTGGCCCGCGACCACCTCGAACGGGCGCGGCAGCTCACCGAAACCCACCGGCTCCCGTTGTGGCGCACGCACGTGCTGCGGCGGCTGGGTGAGCACGCGGCGCTGGCGAACGGCGACACCGGCGACCTGGAACTGGCCCGCGCGCAGGCGGCGCGCGGCGGCGCGGTGGCGGCGGCGCACGCGGCCGAAGCCGACGCGATCCTGCACGGGCCCGTGCTCGGCGGGGACTACCGCGCCGCCGGGCAGCGCCTGGCGGACCTGACGGCGCAGCACCACCTGGGCGCCGCGGCCGGGCGAACGCACGTCGTCCGCGCGGTCTCCGCGGCGCACCAGGCCGACCGGGCCGGCCTGGCCGCGGCGATCACCGCCTTCCGCGCCGCGGACGGCGACCGGCACCCGGACCTCGCCCTGTGCCTCGGCCTGGGCCAGGCGTTCTGCGCCCTGCTGGAAGAGGACCACGACCGGGCCCGGCGCGATCTGAAGCTGGCGCGAGCCCACGAACCCGGCGGCTCACCGCTGGCGGGACGGCACGGAATCGAGCTGCTGCTCGGCGTTCTCGCCCACGACTCCGGCCCGGCGGAACTCACCGTCGCGGCGTCCGCCGAAGAGAGCGGCTTCCGCTGGAACCGGCAGTTCGCCGCCCTCGCGGAGGCGGTGCTCCACGGCCGTCAAGGCGACACCGCGCGCGCGGAAGTGGCGGCGAAGGAAGCCCGGGAAGCGGCTCTGCCGTATCGGATGGCCGGGCACCTCGGTGCGCGCCTGGTCGCCGAAGCCGCGCTGGCCGACGGCTGGGGCGATCCGGTGACGTGGCTGCGCCAGGCGGAGGAGTACTTCCACGACGGGGCGGTCCCGGCGGTCGCCGGCGCGTGCCGCACCCTCCTGCGGCGGGCCGGGGAGCCGGTGCGGCAGCGGCGGCACGGCCTGCACCGGCTCCCCCGCGAGCTGCGCGACGCCGGTGTGACGGTGCGCGAGTACGACGTGTTCCAGCTCCTCGCGCACCGGCTCGGCAACACCGACATCGCCCGGCGCCTGCTGATCTCGCCGAAAACGGTCGAGAAGCACGTCTCCAGCCTGATGGCCAAGACGAAGCTTCCCGACCGCGTGACGCTGTTCGACTACGCGGCCGCGATCAGCCGCTGAGCCGCTTCACTTCCGGGGCAGGCCCCGCGGGTTGACCTCGGAGGCCGGCAGTCCCTCCGAGGTGAGGTTCCAGCGCTTGAGGACCTCCGCGTACTGCCCGTTCTTGATCACCGTGTCGAGCGCCTGCTGCAGCGCCTTCACCAGACCGTCGTCCTTCTTCGTCATCGCCGCGATGTCGGCCGGGATGGTGCCGCCACCGGAGACGGTGCCGACGATCTTGGTCGTCCCGTCGACGGCCACGTGGTAGGCCGAGGTCGGGTTCGGGCCGACGTAGGCGTCGATGCGGCCGGACTGCAGGGCCAGGTAGTAGTCGGAGGTCACCTGGTAGTACTGGAACTTCACCGGCGCCAGCCCGGCCGCCTTGTTCTGCTGGTCCCAGCGCAGCAGGATCTGCTCCTGGTTCGTCCCGGCGCCCACGCCGACGGTGAGCCCGGCGATGTCCTTCGGCTCCTTGACGGTGACGTCCTTCTCCTTCTTCACCTCGAACGCGATGGTGTCCTTGCGGTAGGTGGCGAAGTCGTACTTGTCCTTGCGTTCCTCGGTCACCGTGATGTTCGAGAACCCGGCGTCGAACTGCCGGTTCTCCACCGACAGGAACAGGTTCTCCCACGACGACGCCTGCAGGTCGAGCTTGAGGCCGAGGACGTCGGCGACCAGCTGCGCGAGGTCGGGCTCGACGCCGATGACCGTCTTGTCGTCGTCGGCGCGGAAGGACAGCGGCGGGGTGCCGTTGCCGGTGGTCCCGACGACCAGGGTGCCGCGGGTGCGGATGCCGGCGGGGACGAGCGCGGCGATCGCGTCCACCTTCTGCGCCCGGACGCGGTGCTGGTCGGCGGTGATGTTGACGCCGCCGGGCTTCTCCGGGGCCGTCGCGGCCTCCGGGCTGCCGCAGGCGGCGAGCGCGAACACCGAAGCGAGCAGAAGGGTTCTCAGTCTCATGACTCTCCTCAAAGGACTTTTTCGACGAAGGCCCGGGTGCGGGCGTGGCGGGGGTTGTCGAGCACCTCGGCGGGCGGGCCCTGTTCGACCACACGGCCCGCGTCGAGGAAGACGACGGTGTCGGCGACTTCGCGGGCGAAGCCGAGTTCGTGGGTGACGACGATCATCGTGGTCCCGGTCCGCGCCAGGTCGCGGATGACCGCGAGGACCTCCCCGACCAGCTCGGGATCGAGCGCCGACGTGGGTTCGTCGAAGAGCAGGACGCCGGGTTCGAGGGCGAGCGCCCGGGCGATCGCGACCCGCTGCTGCTGGCCGCCGGACAGTCGCCGCGGGTACTGGCCGGCCTTGTCGGCGAGCCCGACCCGGTCGAGCAGTTCGCGCGCCTTGGCCTCGGCTTCCGCGCGCGGACGGCGTTGCGCGGAGATCGGTGCCTCGACGACGTTCTCCAGCACGGTCAAGTGCCCGAACAGGTTGAAGTTCTGGAAGACGAAGCCGATCTTCGTGCGCTGCTTGAGGATCTCGCGTTCCTTGAGCTCGTGCAGCCGGTTCCCGGACCGGCGGTAGCCCATCAGCTCGCCGCCGACGCTGATGAAGCCGCGGTCGGCGCGTTCGAGGTGGTTGATCAGCCGCAGCAGCGTCGACTTCCCGGACCCCGACGGTCCCAGCAGGACGGTCACTTCACCCTGGCGCACCCGCAGATCGACGCCGTCCAGCACGGTCAGCGCCCCGAAGCTCTTGTGGACCCCGCGAACGTCCACTGTGTACTCGGCGGTCATGCCCCGCGCCCCAGCCGGCGTTCGACGTAGTACTGCACGACCGACAGCACGCTGGTCAGGGCGAGGTACCAGGCGGTGGCCACCAGCAGCAGCGGGATCACCCGGCCGCTGCGCGTGTAGATCACCTGCACCTGGTAGAACAACTCCGGCAACGCCATGACGTACACCTGGGACGTCGCTTTCAGCAGGCCGACGATCTCGTTGGCCGCGGTCGGCACGATGGTGCGCAGCGCCTGCGGCAGCACGATCCGGCGGAACTGCCGCCCGGCCGGGATACCCAGCGCCGCGGCCGCCTCGCGCTGCCCCGCGTCCACCGAGAGGAAGCCCGCGCGGACGATCTCCGCGGCGTAGGCGCCCTGGTGCAACGCGAGCCCGAGCCCGGCGGCGAGGAACGGCGGGATCAGGCTCATCGTCCCGACCGAGACGAACGAGGGGCCGAACGGGATGCCGAACGAGAGCTCGTTGTAGAGGATGGCGAGGTTGTACCAGAACAGCAGCTGCAGGATGAGCGGGACCGATCGGAAGATCCACGTGTAGGTCCAGCTGACCGCGCGCAGCAGCGGATTCCGCGATACCCGCATCAACGCCAGCACGGTGCCGAGCAGAAACCCGGCCACCACCCCGAACAGCGTCAGTTCGAGGGTCAGCGCGACCGCTTCCAAGATCGATTTCTGGAAGACGAACTTGGCGAACGTCGGCCAGTCGAACGCCTTGTTGGTCACCAGCGCGTGGCCGGCCATCGCGACCAGGACCGCGACGACGGCGGCGGCCACCCAGGTCAGCGGATGGCGTGCGGGAACGATCTTCAGCGCTTCGTCCGGTGTCGCGGCGGCAGCGGGCCGCGTCCCGAGATCACTGGTCATCTCGCCCCCACCGCGGCGGGAAGGGCTTTCGAGAAGGGCAACCGCGTCCGGGGCGCGGCGTCGACGTCGAAGTGCGGCGTGTACCCGGTGGCCAGGTAGAGCCCGCGCGCCTCGGGCTGGTTCGGGCCGGTGGTGAGGAAGATCCGGGCGTACCCGCGGACGGCGGCTTCGGCCTCCAGTTCGGCGACGACCCGGCGGGCGAGGCCGCGGCCGCGGTGCGCGGGGTGCGTCCAGATCCGCTTGAGCTCGGCGGTTTCCCCGTCGTAGCGCTGGAAGGCGCCACCGGCGACGGCGATGCCGTCCGTCAGGAGCAGCACCAACCCGCCGTGCGGTGGGGCGAACCGTTCCGCCGGGTACTCGCGGAGTTCGAAGTGGACGTCGTTGAGCACGCGGTGGTAGCGCGACGAATACTCGCGGGCCAGGTCGGCGAGCAGCGGCCGGACCCGCGGATCAGACTGGGCGACCCAGACGGATTCGGGCATGAGGATACCTGTTCCGGAAAAGGGAAAGGGAGAAAAGCGTGGACGCTTCCCGTTGACACGACGAACCTTAGGAAGCAGACCGGGCCCGGTCAACGAGCGGGCCGCGGATTCCAGATCCTGGACGAGTCACCCGGCGACACCGTCCACATCCTGAACGTGCGTGCACCGCGGCCGTGCACCGGATAGCTGTGGAGGCATGACTTCTCGCAGCCTGCACGTCGCCGTGGAGCTGGACGGCGACGGCGCCGCACCCGACCGGCTGTCCCCCCGCGCACTGGCCGGCGTCGTCACCACGGCCGAACGCGCCGGGTTCACCTTCGCCACGTTCGACGACTCGCCGCTGCCGCCGCGCGGCGGGCTGCGGCTCGACGCGGGCACCCGCGCGGCCTACGTCGCAACCCTGACCGACCGTCTCGGCCTCGCCGCGACCGCGAACGTCACCACGGCCGAGCCGTTCCACCTGGCCGCACAGCTGGCGAGCCTCGACCACGCCTCGCACGGGCGGGCGGCCTGGGTGGTCGGCGCCGACGGCTCGGCCGCGGCCCTGGCCACCGTCGGCGGGTCGCGGCTCGCCCCGGACGCGCTGCACCACGAAGTCGCCGAGTCCGTCGAAGTCGTGCGCCGGCTGTGGGACTCCTGGGACGACGACGCGGTGGTCAAGGACGTCGCCACCGGGCGGTACCTCGACCCGGGCAAGGTCCACCACGTCGACTTCACCGGGACCCGGTTCTCGGTCAAGGGCCCCCTGATCACCCCGCGGCCACCGCAGGGCAGGCCGGTGGTGCTCGCCGCCGACACACTGGCCGAAGCCGCGCGCCCGGACGTCGTGCTCGTGGGTGGCGCGGGCCTCGACGACGTCCGCCACCGCGCCGCGCGGGCGCGGGAAACGGGCGCTCCCCTGGTTTTCGCGGAGGTCGAGGTCCGGCTCGGTGCCGCCGGGCCACGCACGCACGAGGACCGCCTGCACTACACCGGATCCCCGCTCGGCTTGACCGAACTGCTGGGCTGGCTCGCCGCGAGCGTCGACGGGGTCCGGCTGCACCTCGCGGACCTGGCCGCCGACCTGCCGGTGCTGGCGGGCGAGGTGCTGCCCGCCCTGCGCGCGGAGGGCCTGTCCGCCCCGCCGCGCCCCGGCGCCACGCTCCGCGCGTCGCTCGGCCTCCCGCGCGCGGAAAGCGTGTTCGCATGAGCGCGCGGCTGCACCTCGGCGTGTTCTACACCGGCGTCGGCCCGCAGTTCCTGTGGGACGACCCGTCGAACGCCGACCACACCGCGATCGAGACCTACGTGACGGTCGCACGCACCCTCGAGCGCGGCCTGTTCGACGCGTTCTTCCTCGGCGAGGGCCTGCGGGTGCGGGAGAACCGCGGCCGGGTCCACGCCCTCGACGTCGCCGGCCGGCCGGACGCGATCACCCAGCTGAGCGCGCTGGCCGCCGCCACCACCCGCATCGGGCTGGTCGCCACCCAGAACACCACCTACAACTTCCCGGCCGACCTCGCCCGCCGGCTGTCCTCTTTGGACTTCCTGTCCGGCGGCCGGGCGGGCTGGAACATCGTCACCACCGACAACGCCTGGACCGGCGCCAACTTCCGCCGCGGCGGCTGGCTGGCCCACGAGCGCCGGTACGAGCGAGCCGCGCAGTTCGTCGAAGCCGCACTGGCGCTGTGGTCCGGCGAGGAGCTGGTGGACCGGCACACCGACCTGGTCAGCCTGCGGGCCGCCCCGACCGTGCCGCCCAGCCCGCAGGGCCGTCCGGTCCTGTTCCAGGCGGGCGACTCCCCCGGCGGCCGCGAACTGGCGGCGAAGTACGCCGACGTCGTCTTCTCCGCCAACACCGCCTACGACAAGGCGCTCGCCTACGCCGAAGACCTGCGCGCCCGCCTCGCCCGCCACGGCAGGGCCGCCGACGCCGTCCGGATCCTGCCCGGCGCCACCGTCGTCCTCGGTGACACGCCCGCCGACGCGGCCGAGCGCGCGGAGGACATCCGGCGGCGCCAGATCACCCCGCAGCGGGCGCTGGCGTTCCTCGAACAGTACTGGGGCCAGGACCTCTCGGCGTACGACCCGCACGGCCCGCTGCCGGACGTCGAGCCGGCCGAGGGCGAACTCGACCCGTCACGCGGGACGATCTCGGTCGCCGACCGGACCGGCAAGCTGGAGCGGATCCAGCGGTGGCGCGAGCTGGCCGAGGCGAAGAAGCTGTCGATCCACCAGCTCGTCCTGGAGGTTCAGCCGCGCCAGCACGGCTTCATCGGGACCCCGGGGCAGGTCGCGGACGAATGGGCGCACTACGTCCGCACGCGCGCGGTGGACGGGTTCAACATCAGCCCGCACCTCGTCCCCGCCGCCCTCGACGACATCGTCGACCGGCTGGTACCCGAGCTGCAGGACCGCGGTGTCTACCGCACCGAGTACGAAGGTACGACGTTGCGCGAGCACCTGGAACTGGGTTGACCCGTTCGGGGAACGGGGTTTCCCAGGTCGTGGGCGCGGTTGCACCCGGCTGCCCGGACGCGTCCACTCGGACCAACCCATCACGTGGAAGGGACCACCATGTCGGTCACCGACGAACTCCTGGCCAACAACGCCGGCTACGCCGCGAGCTTCACCGGGCCCCTGCCCCTGCCGCCCGCCAAGCACGTCGCCGTCCTCGCCTGCATGGACGCCCGCATCAACGTCTACGGCGTCCTCGGCCTCGAGGAAGGCGAAGCCCACGTCATCCGCAACGCCGGCGGCGTCGTCACCGAAGACGAGATCCGCTCGCTCGCCATCAGCCAGCGGCTGCTCGGCACCGAGGAGATCATCCTCATCCACCACACCGACTGCGGCATGCTCACCTTCACCGACGACGACTTCAAGAAGTCGATCCAGGAGGACGTCGGCGTGAAGCCCGCCTGGGCCGCGGAAGCCTTTTCCGACCTCGACGAAGACGTCCGCCAGTCGATCGCGCGGATCAAGGGCAGCCCGTTCATCCCGAAGAAGGACTCCGTCCGCGGCTTCGTCTTCGATGTCGCGACGGGAAAGCTGAACGAGGTCCACTGAGTTCCCCGGCGATGCTGGTGCGGTAGCGCCCGGCCGGATGCCGTAGCCGATGCGGCCGGCGCGCCGGACGACCGCACCAGGTCGTGCGCAGGCGCTCGGCGGGGAGGATCAGGCGGGGCCCGGCGTCAGTCACCGAAGGCCGCCCGGTGGGCCGTGGCGCAGGAGGACGGGAGGTCGTCCGGGACGACGACGCTGCCGGTGACCGTCGTCCGGGGTTCGAGCGGGATGGCGCGCACCCGGCCGGAGCGCAGCTCGGCGACCTGATCGGCGGGCAGCACGGTCCAGCTGCGCGGGTCGGAGCCGACCTCGACGATCGTGTCCCCCACGGTGCCGGCGCGGTGTCCCGGCCGCACCCGGGCGCCGATTTCCCGCACCACCGACGGATCGTGGTCCTGGGCGGTCCGGAAGGGACCGCCGGCCAGTTCCGCCACCCCGACGGCCGCGCGACCGGCGGCGGCGTGCCGCACGGACACGACCGCGAACAGGGACTCCGTCCACGTCGGCAGGACCCGCAGCCCGGGCGCCGCCCGCACCCCGCGCGCCAGCACCAGGTCGAGCTCGCCCTGCCGCAGCGCGTTCAGGCGCGCGGGCAGCGGCAGGTCGACGAGCACGACGTCGAATCCCGGTGCCTGCTCGCGCAACGCGTCGATCCCGCGTTCCAGCCGGGCGGTGAACTGGCCGGTGCCGGTGCCGATGCGCATCACGCCCGCCCGCGGGCTCGCCGAGACCCGGACCCGGTCGGCCGCGGCCAGCGCCTCCCGCGCCGCGTCCAGCACCCGCAGGCCGGCCGCGGTGAGCCGGACCCGCCGCGGCGATCGGTCGAACAGCCGGACGCCCAGTTCGCGTTCCAGCCGGGCGATCTGCCTGCTGACCGCGGGCTGGGCGATGTGCAGCCGATCGGCCGCCCGGCCGAAGTGCAGCTCGTCGGCGACCGTGACGAAGTACCGCAATGCCCGTAGCTCCACCGGTCCTCCCTGCGACGATGCCACCAGGTTATCGCTGCGCGTGCGCCCTGGCCCTGGTTCGCGGCCCGCCGCGGTGCTGGAGTCGGGACATGACCATCGATCTCGGGCTGCTGGGCGCCCACCTGCGCGAGCACGAAGTGAATCCGGCCGCGGCGGCGGAAGTCGAGCGAGCCGGCTACGGCACCCTGTGGCTGGACGCCTCGCCGCCCGCCGACCTCGCCCTCGTCGAGCGGCTGCTCGACGCCACCACCCGGCTGGCCGTCGGGACCAGCGTGGTGAACGCGTGGACCGCCGACGCGGGCACCGTCGCGGCCTCCTACCACCGGATCGAAGCCCGCCACCCCGGCCGGTTCCTGCTCGGCGTCGGCATCGGGCACCGCGAGGTCCACGCCGAATACGCGTCGCCGTACGACACTCTGCTGTCCTATTTGGACAAGCTGGCCGCCGGCGGTGTCCCGGCCGGCCGGACGGTGGTGGCCGCGCTCGGGCCGAAGATGCTGCGCCTGGCCCGCGACCGCACGGCGGGATCGGTCCCGTGCATGGTGCCCGCCGAGCACACCCGGCAGGCGCGGGCGATCCTCGGGGCGGGCAAACTGCTGCTCCCCGGGCACTTCGCCATCGCCGAGCGCGACGCCGGGCGAGCCCGGGCGGTCGCCCGGTCCGCACCACCGGGGCTCGCGCTGGGCGTCACCAACTACGCGAACAACCTCCGGCGCCTCGGCTACACCGACGAAGACCTCGCCGACGCGGGCAGCGACCGCCTCATCGACGCGCTCGTCGCCCACGGCGACCCGGCCACCGTGGCGGCGCGGCTGCTGGCCCACCGGGACGCGGGCGCCGACCACGTCGGCGTCTACCCCCTCGGCGACGACCCGATCGCCACGCTGCGCACGGTCGCCGAAGCGGCGCACGCCCTCGAAGCCGGGTAATGCCTCACGCCGGACGCAGCCCGCCGATCAGCAACTCGAGCTGGTACCCGAAGTCCTGGACGCAGTCGCCCGCTTCCAGCGCGGGCAGGACGCGGTGCAGGCTCGGCAGGTCCGCCGCCGTGGCCATCCGGCGGAAATACGCCACCACGGGTTCGGCCCGCACCGCCGGGGTCCCGGTCCCGGCGGTGCCGGTGAGCACCGAGCCGAACAGCATCCCCAGCAGCGACCGGTAAGCACGCGCCGCGGCCTGCTCGTCCAGCCCCGCGTCGAGCAGGGCGCGAAGGAGCGCGTCGATCACCCGCAACGCCCCGGCCGAACGCGGGTTCGCGTCCTGCGCGGCCAGCGCCCGCACGACGACCGGGTGCCGCGTGAAGCTCGCGTGCAGCCCCTCGGCCAGCGTCCGCAGCCGCCCGTACCAGGGCCACGCGGGATCCGGCAGCGCCACCTCTTCGAAGACCCGGGCAGTGAGCCCGTCCAGCAGATCGCCCTTGTTCTCGACGTGGTTGTAGAGCGACATGGCTTCGACGCCGGCCGCGGCGGCGACCCTGCGCATCGACAACGCCGCCAAGCCCTGCTCGTCGGCCAGCCGCAGCGCCGTGTCGAGGACTTTCTCGCGAGTCAGAGACATACTTACAGTGTACGCATACACTGTAAGTATGGACGCCGAAACCGTGCTCACCACCACCCGATCCGTGCGCCGCAAGCTCGACCTCGACCGGGAAGTGCCCCAGGACGTGCTCGACGACTGCCTCCGCATCGCCCAGCAGGCGCCCGCGGCGGGCAGCATGGCCGCGCAGTTCCGCTGGCTGCTCGTCCGCGACGCCGAAACCAAGGCCCGGATCGCCGCGTACAACCGCGAGACCGCCGAAGCCGCCTGGGCAAAGTACGGCCACCTCGTCGAAGAACGCGCGCTCGCCTCCGCCCGGCACCTCGTCCGCAACCTCGACCGCGTCCCCGTCCTGGCCATCCCCTGCATGATCGGCCGCCCGCCGGCCGACACGTTCTCGCAGTCCGCGTACTTCGGCTCCGCCTACCCCGCCGTCTGGAGCTTCCAGCTCGCCCTGCGCGACCGCGGCCTCGGCAGCTCCATCTGCGGCTACCACCTCCAGGACCACGAAACCGACGTAGCCGCGCTGCTCGGCATCCCCGCGGACGTCACGCAGGTCAGCCTGCTCGCCGTCGCCTACACGACCCAGCGCGACTTCCGGCCCGCCGCCCGCCCGGCCGTCGAGGAGATCACCTACTTCGACAGCTGGGATTCGGCTCGTCCACGAGGGTGACCCGCGGGACGTCGGCCGCCGGGCGGGGCACCGGCACCACGATCCCGGGCTCGAACGGCGGCACCGGCAGCACCAGCACCCAGCCCACGCCGGTCAACGCCCGCGCGAGCGCGCGCACCAGCCGCTTCATCGTCCGGCGGCGACCGTGACCGGGTGCCGGACGACCGCACCGAACAGGTACCCCTGCGTGTTGTACGGCGCCACCTCCGGCTGCCGGACTCCGGTGATGTCCGTCGCGCGCGCCCGCAGTGTGTACTCCCCCGCCGTCCGGGGCCGCCACGGGAACTCCCACTGCAGCCAGCCGCGCTCCAGCGCCGGGCTGATCGGCTTCGCGCGCTCCCAGGTCACGCCGTCCGTGCTCACCTCGACCCGGCGGATCCGGCCGTGGCCGGACCAGGAGCGGCCGCGCAGCACCTGGCGCTGCCCCACCGCCAGCGTCGCGCCCCACGGGAGCTCGAACGCGCTCTTCACGACCTGCTCGGTCACCGGCGTGCCCTCGGCCGGGTAGTCCGGGCCCAGCAGCCGGTAGTACTGCGTGCTCCACGGCGACACCAGCGGCTCCGCCGACACCTCGATCCGGCCCAGCCACTTGATCGACGAGATCCCGGCCCACGACGGCACCACCAGCCGCACCGGGAAACCGTGGTCGGGCGGCAACGGCTGCCCGTTCATCTCGTACGCCAGCAGAACGTCCTCCAGCGCCTTCGCCACCGGCAGCGGCCGCCGCACCTTGCCGAGGTTCACTCCGCCCGTGACGTAGTCCGGATCGAGGCCCTCCGGCAGGACGTCGACGGCGTCGCGGGTCAGCCCGGCGCGGGCGAGCACCGTCGCGAGCCGGACGCCGCGCCAGCGTGCGACCCCGACCGCGCCGAGCTTCCACGCCGTCCCGCTGACCGTCTGCCCCTGCTGGCTGGTGAAGAAACTCCGGCCGTTGCCCGCGCATTCGATGAACGCGGTGACCGTCTCGGACGGCAGGGCGCGCAGGTCCCGGTAGGTGAACTCGACCGGCCCGCGGTGCAGCCCGGAGCCGAACAGCGTCAGCCGCCAGGTGGCCGCGTCCAGCACCGGCGTCGACGTGTGGTCGCGGACGAAGAACCGGTCGACCGGTGTCAGGTAACCCTGGCCGCGCATGGCTTCCCAGCGCGTCTCGGCGTTGGTTCCGTAGACCTCGAACAGCTCCGGTGGCAGCGGCTTCACGATCGGGCCCGCGGCTGACGCCGTCCCCGGTGCGGTCCCGGCCGCGGCCAGCGCGAGACCGCCGGCCGCCGTCAGCCGCAGCAGGCCGCGCCGGCTCAGCCCCGGCAGGCGCGCCTGCCCGGCCCGCCACTGCGCGGCTCGCGTCCAGTCGTAGGCGGTCTCCTCGGTCAATCCCGTCATGCGGGCATTCTCGGGATCCCGCTCCCGGACGGTCAGCACGTCCACCCAGCGGAACGCGCGGCCGGCTCGTCGACCGCTTTCACCGCCGGGAGCGGAAGAACTCCCGGATGTCGTGGGTCAGCAGGCCGGGGGCTTCCAGGGCGGCGAAGTGCCCGCCGCGGTCGTACTCGGTCCAGCGGACGATGGTGTTGGCTTCTTCGGCCCAGCGCCGGATCGCGGTGTCGCCGGCGAAGTTCGCCACCGCGGTGGGCACCCCGGAGTTCGCGAGGGGGAACCACCCGCTTTCGGCGTGCTTCCGGCCCTCGTAGTAGATCCTGGCCGCCGACCCGGCGGTCGCGGTCAGCCAGTAGATCATCACGTTGGTGAGCAGGGTGTCCCGGTCGGCCGCGTCCTCGGGCCGCGCGGCCGCGGGGTCCGACCACTCCTAAAACTTCTCGATGATCCAGGCGAGCTGGCCGGCCGGGGAATCGGTCAGGCCGTAGGCGAGGGTCTGCGGCCGGGTCGACTGGATCGCCCGGTAGCCGGTGCCCTCGGCGGTGAACCGGCCGAGGGCGGCCAGTCGTTGCCGCTCCGCGGCGGTGAGCTGGGCCCGCACCGCTTCGGGCACCGGACCGGACGGCTGGAAGCCGACGGTGGCGGCGTTCACGTGGATCCCGATGACCGCCCCGGGCGCGACCCGGCCCAGCTCGGGGCTGATCAACGCGCCCAGGTCGCCGCCCTGGGCGGCGTAGCGCTCGTAGCCGAGGCGGCGCATCAGCTCGGCCCACGCCAGCGCCACCCGGGTCATGTTCCAGCCCCTTTCGCGGGTGGGGCCGGAGAAGCCGAAGCCGGGGACGGAGGGGATGACCAGGTGGAAGGCGTCGGCCGGGTCGCCGCCGTGGGCGCGGGGGTTGCTGAGCCGGCCGATCACGCCGAGGAACTCGACGATCGAGCCCGGCCAGCCGTGCGTGAGGATCATCGGCGTCGCGTCCGGCTCAGGTGAGCGGACGTGCAGGAAGTGCACGTTCTGCCCGTCGATCTCCGTGGTGAACTGCGGGATCTCGTTCAGGGCGGCCTCGTGCCGGCGCCAGTCGTAGCCGGTGCGCCAGTAGGCGGCCAGGTCGGCCAGGTATCCGGCCGGGACGCCCAGGTCCCAGCCGGTATCGGGCAGTTCGTCCGGGAGGCGGACCCTGGCCAGCCGCTCGTTCAGGTCGTCGAGGTCGGCCTGCGGGACGTCGATCCGGAACGGACGGACGCTCGCGGCGGCAGTGGTTTGCGTCATGCCTCCAGGACACCGCCGATAACGGCAGGATTGCTGCCGCAATAGCGGTAGGGTGACCCGATGTGAAGACGGTCTCGGCCCGGTTGCTGCAGGTGCTGTCCCTGCTGCAGGTCCGGCCCTCGTGGACCGGGCAGGAGCTCGCCGGGCGGCTCGGCGTCAGCCCGCGCACGGTGCGCAGCGACATCGAGAAGCTGCGCGAGCTCGGCTACCCGGTGCACGCTGTGCGGGGTGTGGCCGGCGGCTACCGGCTCGTGCCCGGCGCGAAGCTGCCCCCGTTGCTGCTCGACGACGACGAGGCCACGGCGGTCGCGATCGGCCTGAACAGCGCGGCCGGCGGCGCGGTCGCCGGGATCGAGGACGCGGCGGCCCGGGCGCTGGCCAAGCTCGACCAGGTCCTGCCCGCCCGGCTGCGCCACCGAATCGGCCTGCTCCGCACGTCCACCGTCACCCCGCCGCACGGCGGCCCGGCCGTGGCCCCCGGCGTGCTGACCGTGATCGCGGCGGCCTGCTCCGACCACCACCGGCTTCGCTTCGACTACCGGGCCCGCGAGGGCAGTGACCAGCGCCGTGCGGTCGAACCGCACCGGCTGGTGCACCTCGGCCGCCGGTGGTACCTGGTCGGCTGGGACCTCGACCGCGCCGGCTGGCGCACTTTCCGGGTCGACCGGATGCAGCCGCGGACGCCGACCGGGCCACGCTTCATGCCCCGGGTGCCGCCCGAAGATGACCTCGCCGCCTACGTCACCCGAGGCGTCGACGCCGCACTCTTCCGTTACCGCGCACGGGTTCTCGTGCACAAGCCGGCGGCCGAACTGGTGGACTGGCTGCCCCCGAGCATCGCCGTGGAAGCCGTCGACGACCACACCTGCCTGGCCCACGTCGGCGCGGACACCCCGCACCTGCTCGCCGCGACCGTCCTCGCCATCGACGCCGATTTCCAGGTCGACGGCCCACCGGAGCTCCTCGACGCGCTCCGGACCATCGGAGACCGCTGTTCCGCCGCCGGACGCTAGAGCACGGACCGGCAGAGCAACGCGTCCGGCGTCCGGCCCGAGCCGATGCGGCCGGTGTAGGCGACGCCGGCGACGTACTCCCCCGGCCCGCACTGGCCCTTGTAGTTCCCGGTCGCGAAGTCGCCGCCGGGGTCGCCGGCCGGGCGGTTGTCGCCGCGGTCGAACCACACCGTGCGGCCGGTGCCGCCCAGCGGGGTCGCCGACCGGCCGCACAGCACCGCGGAGAAGGCCGCGCCCTGGACGCTGTACCCGACGACCGCGTGGCCGGGCGGGCACTGCGTCTTGGTGTAGCCGGACGCCCAGTCGGTGTCGACGTAGGTCTCGTCGCGCACGACCACGTACCCGGTGGGCGCGGCGAGCGTCCCGGTACACAGGCCACGGTTGCCGGTGTGGGCCAGGCCGGCGAGCCGTTGCCCGTCGGGGCAGACGCCCTTGCGGGCGCCGGAATTCCAGTCCGGGAGCGCGCGGACCTGGCGTGACTCCTGGAAGTCCGCGTAGTCCAGGTTGAGCATCGACCACTGCTCGGCCGACGGAATCTGCCCGGTCCGCGACGGGGCGGCGATCAGCCGCTGCCAGGCGGGGCCGCGCCAGTCCGTGCCGTCGAGCACGTCGATGCGGCGTCCGGCTGGGTCGTATTCGAGCAGGGCCCAGCCGTCGCCGGTGCCGCCGGCCTGGAAGCCGACCGCGGGCCAGTAGGCGAAGTCCGTGTCGGTCTCGGCCAGGTAGTTCACGAAGTTCTCGAAGAACGCGCGCGACGCCGGGTCGGTGGTGTTGCGGCCTTCGCCGAATTCGCTGATCCACAGCGGCGCGGTGTAGTGCTTGCCGGTGTCGGCCGAGACGAAGAACGCCTGCCGGTACAAAGTGTCCCGCAGGTCCTGGAGCGAGAGGTCGCGGTAGCGCGGGTCGTGCGTTTCGCCGATGCCGGTCGCGCCGGAGTGGTTGGGCCCGGTGTAGCCGTAGAAGTGCGCCGAATAGACGAGCTTGCCGGAGTCCACGAGCGTGTGCGACAGCGTCCGGGCCGGTTCCAGCGTCGGGCGGCCGTGCGGGAAGCCGTCGATCGGCAGGCCGGTCCAGTTGATGCCCTCGACGAAGATCAGCAGGTCCCGGTTGGCCTCGGTGAGGATGCGGTCGGCGACCTGCTGGCTCGCGCGCTGCCAGTCGGTGCCGTTGCCCCAGCCCCAGTTGGGGTCGTCGAAGGTGTTGCGGCGGACTTCGTTGTACAGGTCGGCGCCGACGACGCGCTTGTTCGCGGCGTAGCGGCGCGCCATGAACAGCCAGTCGTCCTGCCACTGCTGCTCGGTCTGCGCGGTGTTCCAGCGTTCGTTGCCGTCGAGCCCGCAGCACCAGCGCGAGGTCGTGGTGTGGTTGTTGAGGATGACGGCGAACCCGCGCGCGGTCAGCCGGTCGACGACGCGGTCGTAGACCTGCAGCGGCGTCAGGCCGTGCAAGCCCGGGTTGGCGGCCAGGTCCGGGACGGGCCGGGTGTCGTGGATCATCGCGTTGGAGAACTGCAGCCGGACGCTGTTGAGGCCGAGCTGCGCGAGCCCGTCGATGACGGTGTCGATCGACGCGCGGTCGAGCCCGAGCGGGGTCTGGTAGGCGATCTCGCCGGCGTGGTGGTTCGCCGGGTCGTCGACAGCGCCGGAGCCGGTCCACGTGCCGCTCGCACCGTGCCAGTTGGCGGCCTTCAGCTTGAAGCGGTCACCGTGCGCGTCGACGATGTACCGGCCGCGGGTGCTGAGCGGCCCGGTCCAGGACGGCGGGTCCGCCTCGGCCCTGGCGACGGGAACGACGACGCCGGCGGTGGCGAGCAGGACGGTGAGCAGCACACCCGAGATCCTCACGCGAGAAGTCAACCAACTCGCGACCCGCCGGAGAAGGGCCGAAAGGAGGTCGGCCGGCTTCGTGCGGCGCGGCCCGCGTAACCCCGGCGCGTATTGCGTGGGGACATCACTATCGAGGGAGGGTTTCGATGCGCAGGCTTTCACAGGTGACCGTGGTGGCCGCGGCCGCGGCGATCGCGGGAATCGGCGCGGCCGCGCCGGATGCGGCCGCCGCGGCCGTTCCGCAGTACCGGCTCGTGCTCGGCGCCGCGGAGACGTTGGAATACCGGGGGATCAACGCGCGCGGTGACATCATCGGTGTCGGTCTCGACGCGGCGCGCTTCGGGCGGGAGGAGGGCTTCGTCCTCAAGGCCGGGACGACGACGCCCCTGTTCCTGGCCGACCCCGGCACGAACAACCAGGACGCCAGGCCGCGGTCCATCAACGACCAGGGCGTGATCGTGGGCAACTACCAGAAGAACGTGGCGATCCCCGGTGGCGCACAGGAAATCACCCGCCCGGCGATCTGGCCGGGACCCGGCAGCGCCGGCTCGGATCTCGGCGTGAACCCCACCGGATCGGCGGACGCGTTCGGCGTCACCAACGCTCAGCAGATCGTGGGCTGGCAGGGCGGCCGCACCTCGATCACGCCGTGGGTCCGGAACGGCACCACGGTGACCACCCTGCCGTCGCTCAGTGGCTCCAACGACACCGAAGCGCTCGGCGAGAACAGCACCGGAGTGGTCGTCGGCGAGGCGGCGGTCCCGGGGGGCACCCTGCCCGGCGGCAACCAGGTGGCCCTGGAGTGGGCCAACGGAAACCTCAGCACGCTCGGCCAGCTCGACGGCGGCGCCTGGAGCGAAGCGCTGGCGATCAACACCGCCGGCCAGGCGGTGGGTTCGGCGTCGCCCGCCGGCCATTCCCTCCTCGACTCCCACGCGGTGCTGTTCAGCGGCGGCAAGGCGATCGACCTGAACGTCCCCCGCGGAGTCAACCAGGGCACGGCCCACGCCACGGCGATCAACACGGCCGGCGTGATCGTCGGCGACGACGCGGTCTTCCCCGACGTGTCGGGCATCAGCAACGGCTTCGTCTACCGCAACGGCCACGCAACCGAGCTCAACGCGCTGATCGCACCGACCGCGAACGTGCGGCTGGGCGGCGCCACCGGCATCAACGACGCCGGAGACATCGTCGGCACCGCGGTGCTCACCGCCCGGGACGGAACGGTCTCCACCGTCGGCTACGAACTGCTGCCCCTGTCGACCACCTGACCCCCCGGTCGGGTCCGCGCGCGCCTGCCCGCGGACCCGGCCAGGCGGCCGCGATCCTCGAGGGCGCGTTCCTCGATGCGAGCGGGCGCGGTCGCGTCCGGACACGTCTTCGCCCCGGGCGCGCACCATGTCCGGATCTGGCTGGCGCCGGCCGGGCCGGATCGTCTACACCTGGGGACATGACGACTTTCTCGGCCGTGGTCACGACGGGCATCTACTGCCGTCCCGGCTGCGGGGCGAAGCCGCTCGCGGAGAACGTGAAGACGTTCGAGCTGGCCGCCGGGGCCGAGGCGGCGGGGTTCCGGGCCTGCCTGCGCTGCCGTCCGTACCGCGTCGCCGGCCCGGTCGCCGCCGGCGCGCCGGAGCTGGTCTGCCGCGCGGTGCAGCTGATCATCGCCGGGGTGCTGGACTCCGGGACCGAGGCGGTCCTCGGCGCGCGGCTCGCGGTTTCGCCCCGGCACCTGCGCCGGCTCTTCCGTGACCACCTCGGCGTGACGCCGGACGGGCTGGCCCGCTCGCGGCGGGCGCACTTCGCGCGCCGCCTGCTCGACGACTCCGACCTGACCGTCGCCGACATCGCGTTCGCGTCCGGGTTCGGCAGCCTCCGCCAGTTCAACCGGGACATGAAGCTCGTCTTCCGCGCGTCCCCGGTCGAGCTGCGCAGCCGGCGCCGCAAGGCCGACCGGCTCGCCGCGGACGGCGGGCTGGTGCTGCGGCTGCCGTTCTCCCCGCCCCTGCACTGGGAGGCGCTGAGCGCGTTCCTGGCCGAGCGGGCGGTCCCCGGTGTGGAGTCGGTCCGGGACAGCGTCTACCGCCGCACGATCAGCCTCGACGGCGAGGCCGGCGTCATCGAGGTGACGCGCGGGGGCGACGACCACCTGCTGCTCACCGCGCACCTGCCGTTCTGGGAAGGCCTCATCCACGTCGTCGAGCGCGCCGGGCGGGTGTTCGGCGTCGACGCCGACCCGGCACCGGCCGAAGCCGGGCTCGCCGCCGACCCGGTGCTCGGCCCCCTGCTGCGCGCGCGGCCCGGCCTGCGCGTGCCCGGGGCCTGGGGACCCTTCGAGATCGCCGTGGCGGCCGTGCTCGGCCAGGACAGCGGCCGCCCGCGGGTGCGGCGGCAGCTGGCCGCACTGGTCGGGGTGGCGGGCCGGCCGGTGCCGGGCCTCGGCCACGGCCTCACCCACCTGTTCCCGTCGGCCCGGATGCTGGCCGGGGCGGACCTGAGCGGGGCCCGGCTGTCCGCGGCGACCGAGCGGACGCTGCGCGCGTTCGCCGCCGCGGTGGCCGCCGACGAAACCCTGCTCGAGCCCGGCGCGAGCCTGGCCGGCTGCACCGCGGCGCTGACCGCGGTGCCGGGCATCGAGCCCGGCACCGCCCAGGAGATCGCGCTGCGGCTCGGCCACGCCGACGCGTTCCCGGCCACCGAGCGCACGCTCGGGAAAACGGTGCTCGACCCCGACGCCGGCCGGCCGGCCGCCGCCTGGCACCCGTGGCGCGCCTTCGCCGCCACCCACCTGATCACCGCCGGTGTGTCCACATCGGACGGCTGAACCCCGAAGAGGAGAACGGATGTCCACGAACCGGCGGGAACTCGCCGAGAAGCTGCGTGTCCTGCACGAGGGCACGCTGGTGCTGCCGAACGCCTGGGACGCCGCCAGCGCGGCCCTCATCGCGCGGGCCGGCGCCCCGGCGATCGCCACCACGAGCGGCGGGGTCGCCTGGTCCGCGGGACGCCCCGACGGGCACGGCCTGACGCGCGAGGAGATGGCCGCGCTGGTCGCGCGGATCGTGCGCGTCGTCGACGTCCCGGTGACCGCCGACATCGAGGGCGGCTACGACGATGTCGCGGCCACCGTGCGCGCCGTCGTCGAGGCCGGCGCGGTCGGGATCAACCTGGAGGACTCGACCGCCCCCGGCGGTCCGCTGTTCGACGCCCCGGCGCAGGCCGAGCGGGTCCGCGCGGCCCGTGAAGCGGCGACCGCGGCCGGCCTGCCCGAGCTGTGGATCAACACCCGCACCGACGTCTACCTGTTCGGCATCGGCGCGCCCGAGGGCCGGCTGGACGACGTCCTGACCCGCGCGGGCGCCTACGCCGCCGCGGGCGCGGACAGCCTCTTCGTGCCCGGCCTGGTCGACCTGGACACGCTCAGGGCACTGGTGAAGGAGAGCCCCCTGCCGGTCAACGTCATGGTCTGGCCAGGCGCGCCGACCGTCGCGGAGCTGGCCGCGGCCGGCGTCCGCCGGATCAGCGTCGGCACGGCGATCGCCCAGGCCGCCTACGCCGTCGCCCAGCGCGCCGCGGCCGAGCTGCTCGAACACGGCACCTGCACCGCGTTGGCGGGCGGTCTCGACTTCGGCGCGGTCAACAGCGCGGTGACCGGCTGATCCCGTTGTCGTCGGTGGGTCAGGAGGCGGGTTCGGCGGGTGGCCGGAACGTCGTGCGGTAGTCCCGTGGCCGGTGCCCGGTCAGGCGGGTGAAGATCGCGCTGAACGTCCCGGGGTCGCGGTAGCCGACTTCGGCGGCGATGCCGGCGACGGTCCGCTCGGTGTTCTCCAGCAGGTGTTTCGCCCGGCGCACCCGCTCCGCCTGCAGGTATCCGAGCGGGGTCTGGCCGGTTTCGGCGCGGAAGCGCCGCAGGAGGGTCCGGGTGCTGACGTGGCAGGCCGCGGAAAGCAGCCCGAGGTCGTAGGGCTCGCGCAGGTGCTGGTCCAGCCACCGTTTGACGCCCTGGGAGAACCGGCTTCCGGTGGCCGGCAACAGGTCCGTGTCGACGTAGGGAGCCTGGCTGGGCCGGGCATCGTCGACGAGCGCGACACGCGCTGTGGCGCGGGCGACGCGGCTGCCGTCGTGCTCGCGGATGAGGCCGAGGGCGAAGTCGTACATCGCGCTGAACGCGCCGGTCGTGGTCACCCCGCTGTCGGTGACCACCAGTTTCTCCGGTCTGACCGCGGTACCGGGGCACCGGTCCGCCAGCCGGTCGGCGAACAGCCACGACGTCGTCGACTCCCGACCGTCGAGCAGGCCCGCGTCCGCCAGCAGGAACGCGCCGACGCAGATCGAAACCAGCGCGACTCCCGACTGCGAAGCCGATCTGATGGTTTCGATCTCCGGCCTGAGCGAGGCGAGTACCGCGTCCAGGTCGAGTCCGGGATGCAGCTCGAACCCGGGGACGACGAGGACGTCGACCGGCCGCACCGGCACGACCGTGAGCACCGCCCCGCCGGAGGCGGCCACGCGCCGCCGCGGGGACAGGATCGCCACGTCGTACCGCGGATCCCCGGCCGCGATGTGCGAGGCCATGGTGAGCAGGTCGGGAACCCCGAAGACCTCCGACGCGAAGCAACCCGGATAGGCGAGCACACCGACCCGCAGCGGAGCGACCACCTGGCGAGATTACCCGGACATCTGGCGATCTCGCCACTGGCCGGAGCGGCCGCCCCGGCCCGACGATGCCGCTATGGCGATCACCGAACCGCAAGACGACGCTCTCGCGGACTTCTCGAAACGGCTTGTCGAAACCGGCGGTACGAGCAAGACCGTCTACGTCGGCGGGTCCGGGCCGGCCGTCGTCCTGATGCCGGAGATGCCCGGCATCAGCCCCGACGTCATCCGCTTGGCACGCTGGATCGGAGACGCGGGTTTCACGGTCTACCTTCCCTCGCTGTTCGGCGTCGACGGCGCCTTCCCCACCACCGCCGACGGGCAGCAGGTCGTCCGCCGCGCCTGCGTCAGCGCCGAGTTCCGCGCCTTCGCCGGCGGCGGCACCAGCCCGATCACGACCTGGCTCCGCGGGCTGGCCAGGACCGCACTGACCGAGTGCGGCGGGCCGGGCGTGGGCGCGATCGGGCTGTGCTTCACCGGCAACTTCGCGCTCACCATGACCCTCGAACCGGCCGTCATCGCCCCCGTGGTCAACCATCCCTCACTGCCCCTGGACGACCCCGCCGGACTGGAGATCAGCGACGAGGACGCCGCGATGGTGCGCGAACGCGTCCAGCGCGACGGACTGACGGTGCTCGCCTACCGCTTCGACAACGACCGGTGGTGCACCGGCCAACGATTCGCCGCCTACCGGGCACTGCTCGGCGACGCGTTCGACGGACGCGTCATCCCGGGCGAGACGGCCAACCCCGAGCCGCCGCCGTTCTTCCGTGACGTGGTCGGGAGTCCCCACAGCGTCGTCACCGCCCACCTCGTCGACCGGCAGGGACACCCCACACTCCGCGCCCGAGACGAAATCCTGGCCTTCCTCGCCGAACGCCTCGGCCGGTCCCCTGGCCGTAACGACCCCGGGTAGGTAGGGTTTTGGCCGGTGGCATCTGACGAGGCGCTGGCTCGGTTGTCCGAGCGACTGGCCGACTTCCGGCGATCGGGCCGAACGGATGCGTTGTTCGCGAAGGCGACCACCGCCGACGCGGACGAGGTGACTGCGATCGCGTCGTCCGCCACGGACGAGCGTCGGACGACGGCGTGTGCGGTGCTCGGCTGGCTGCACTTCTTCCGCGCCACCGCTGTTGACGAAGGTGCCAAGCACGCGGAACTGGCCAGGGCGCTGACCTTTCTCGCGCCCCTGGCCGGCAATCCGGCCGTGCTGCCCGATCCGCTGCGCCCGCTCATCGGCCCGACGGCCAATGCGACCGCCCAGGACCGGGTCGGGACCGACCTGCTGCGTGCCGCCTTCCGCACCGCCGAGCCGTATCTGCTCGAAGCCGGGATCACGCTGCTGGCGGCCGCGGTCGCCGCGACCGCCGACGACGATCCTCGCGCCGGCAACCGGATGGCGATGCTCATCGTCGGCCACCAGTGGCGTTACCAGCGCACCCACCGTGCCGACGACCTGGAGCGGGCCATCGAAGCGGGGGAACGCGCGATGCGCGTCCTCGGCTCGGACCACCCGGAGTTCGCCGGAATCCTGGTGAACCTCGGGGTGGCCCATCGAGCCCGGTACACGCGGACCGGGGCGATGCCCGACCTGACGCGGTCGATCGAACTCACCGCGGCGGCGCTGGCCGCGCATTCCGCTGACGACCCGAGGCGCGCGACGTGCTTGTCCAATCTCGCCGACGGCTACCTCGACCGGTCGATCAGGACCGGCGACCTCGCTGACATGGGCGCCGCGGTCGACTGCGCCGAGCAGGCGCTGGCCGGCACCCCGGCCGGCCACCCCGACCACGCCGGCTACCTGAGCCGGGTCGGCGCGGTCCGCTTCCGCCGGTACGAGCGCCTCGGCGACGTCGCCGACCTGCGGTGGGCGATCGAGTTCGAGGAACGGGCGCGCACGGCGGACCCGGACCTGCACCGGCCACCGACCGACCTGTGCGTGCTGTACCGCGAGCGGTACCAGCGGTTCGGCGATGTCGCCGACCTCCGCCGGGCCATCGAATCGGGCGAGCAGGCGTTGGCGATGCTGCCCGAGGACGACGTGCGCCGGGCGGTGCCGGCGTCCATGCTCAACCTGGCCTGCCGCCACCTCTACGAGGCCACGGAAGACCTGGCGCACCTGCGGCGCGCGATCGGCTACGGCCGGCTGGCGGTCGCGACGTACCAGGCCGGTTCGCTGGACCGGGCGAGCGCGCTGGGCAACCTCGGCCCCGCGCTGCAACGGCTTTACGGGCACACCGGCCTGCTGTCGGATCTCCAGCAAGCCATCGACGTGGACGAGGAGGCGCTCGCGCTGCTGCCCGACGGCCATCCGGTGCGGATCACGTCCCTGTCGAACCTCTGCGTCGCCTACCGGAGCCGGGCGGACCACACCGAGGCAGCCGCCGACCGGACGTACGCCATCGAACTGGGCGAGCAGGCGCTGGCCGCCATCCCGGCCGAAGATCCGACCCGGGGCGTCACCATCCGCATGGTGAGTGCGGCGTACCGGGAGCGCTTCGAACACCACGGCGACCTCGCCGACCTGGACCGGGCGATCGAACTCGCCCACCTGGCGCTGGACACGCTGCCCACCGACCGCCCCGACCGGTACCGCTACCTGTCCGAGCTCAACATCGTCCACCAGCGCCGGGCCCGGCACTCCGGCGAGGCGGCCGACATGCAACGCGGTATCGAATTCCAGGAACAGGCGCTGGCCTGCCTGTCACCCGGCCATCCCGACCTGGCTCTGGTGGCCACGAATCTCGGCCAGGCGCACCACCAGTTCGCCACCACCACGGGCCGTCCGCTGCACGAGGACCGCCTCGGTCCGCTCATCGACACGATCGCCGGCGCGGCCGCCACGGCGTCGACGACGCAGCAGGTGCGCTCGTACCACGTGGCCGGCCGGCTGGCGACCGTGCTCGGCGACCACGTCCGTGCCACGACACTGCTGGTCTCGGCGGCCGCGCTGTTGCCGTCGGTCCCGCCGCCGGGTGCGAACTGGCGCGACCGCGAGTACCGGATCGGCCAGTACACGGGACTGGTGCGGGAAAGCATCGCCGCGCACTGCGCGATCGACGACCCGGAGGGCGCCGTCGAAGTGGCCGAACTCAGCCGGGGCATCCTGCTGGCCGCCGAACTCGACGTCGACGCTGAACCCGTTGCCGCACCGACGTTCCCGGAACTGCGAGCGGCGGCAGCCGACGGCGCGGTGGTCGTGGTCAACACGGACCTGCGCCGGGGTGAGGCGATCATCGTCACCGCCGGCGGCGATCCGATCCTCGTCCGCCTGCCCGAGCTCGGCGGCGCCGACCTGCACCGGCGGATCCAGGAACTGATCGACGTCAACCAGCAAAGCGGGTTGGCCGCCGCCCTGCGCCGGCGACGCGTCATCCCGGAGATCGCCGGCTGGCTGTGGGACGCCGCGGTCGCCCCGATCCTGGCCGCCCTACCCGCCACTTCCCGAGTGTGGTGGATGCCGACTGATCTCCTCAGCCTGTTCCCGTGGCACGCCGCCGGACATCCGGGCGAACCGGGCGCGCTGGACGCCGTGGCTTCGTCATATACGGCAACCCTGCGCACGTTGACCCACGCCAGGTCCCGCCCACCGACGACCGGACGCAGGCAGCTGACCGTCGCCGTCCCCAACGCCCCGGATTCGGCGCCACTGCCGGCCACCGCCGGCGAAGCCGAACAGCTCCACAACGCCCACCCCGACCTGCCACTGCTGTCCGGCGAGCACGCAACGACCGACGCGGTCCTCGCCGCGCTGCGCGAATCGACGTGGGCGCACTTCGCCTGCCACGCGGATGCCGACCTGCTCGTGCCTTCCCGCAGCGGAATCCGCCTCCACGACGGAATTCTCTCGCTGGCCGCGATCAGCCGGCTACGGCTGGCCGACGCCGAACTGGCGTATCTGTCCGCTTGCTCGACGGCAAACCCGGGCATCAACCAGGCCGACGAATCACTGCACCTCGCATCGGCCTTCCAGCTGGCCGGCTTCCGCCACGTCATCGCCACGTTGTGGCCGATCGCCGACGACATCGCGGCCACCGCCGCGCGGGAGATCTACCGGCACTTGGACGGGATGCCGTCGGCCGGCAACGCGGCTCTCGCGGTCCGGCAGGCCACGCTCGACCTGCGCGCCGAGTACCCTGAGCGCGCAGATCTGTGGGCGTCGCTGATCCACAACGGACCGTGAAATGCTCGGGAGCGCTGGACGACTTCGACGTCGCACCCACCCGTCGAATGCAGCCCCGAAGATCGCAGACTCACGATGTCCGCTCATGTCGATGAGAGTGTTCGATCGGTAACGACGACGCAGGTCGATAATCTAGTCGTGACCGAGTCGCATAACGAGCTGGCGGGCGATTTCATCGGAGGCGTCGTGCAGGCCGGAAAGGTCGGCGCCGTGTATTTCCACGCACCCACGCGAGCGGCGATGGCCGGGCTGCCGGCAGAGGAGGGATTCACTGGACGCGAGGCCGAACTGACCGCGCTGGCAGCGGTGCTGTCGCCCGCTGAAGCAGCGACCGACGTAGCGCTGGTTTGCACCGTTGCCGGTCTGGCGGGCATCGGCAAGACCGCTCTGGTCGTGCGGGCGGCCCGGCGCGCCGAGGAGGCGGGCTGGTTCGTGGGCGGAGTGCTGTTCATCGACCTACACGGTTACGACCGCGCACGGCGCATCGACGCCACGTCCGGACTGGCCGTCCTCCTACGGGCTCTCGGCGTGGCCGGCGAGCACATCCCACCTGGTCACGCCGAACGGGAGATTCTGTACCGGTCGGAGCTCGCCGCCCGGGCCGCCGAAGGCCGGCGGGTGCTGATCATCGCCGACAATGCCGCCACACTGGATCAGGTCCGCCCACTGCGGCCGGGCAGCACTGCACACCGGATGCTGGTGACCAGTCGTCATACTCTGCCCATCGCCGGTGCCCGGCGGGTCGAGGTAGACGTGCTGCCACAGGCTGAAGCCATCGCCGTCCTCAAACAGGCGTTGACCGCCGCACACCCGACCGACGCGCGAGTCGGGGACGACCCGGACGCGGCGGTCTTGCTGGCGGATCTGTGCGGTTACCTGCCGCTCGCCTTGCGGATCACCGCCGAGTTGCTAGCCGATCAACCCGGCCAGTCGCTTGGCGAACTGGTCGATGTGCTCTCGACCGGCCGGGACCGGCTCGGCGAACTTGCCTACGGCGACTCGGTCGCGGTACGGATGGCGTTCGACGCGTCATATCGACACCTGCCTCCCGAACAGGCGCGACTGTTCCGGTTGCTGGCACTGAACCCGGGGCCCAGAGTCAGCCTGGGTGCGGCGGCAGCGCTGGCTGGCGCGCAAGAGGACATCACCCGCCGCGAGCTGAACGGGTTGCGGCGGGCGCATCTGATCCACCATGCCGCAGAGGTGGCGGGTTATCGCATGCATGACCTGCTACGGCTGTACGCCCAGGAACGCTGCGACCAGGATGAGCCGGCGACCTATCGCGATGCCGCTCTCACCCGGCTGCTGAGCTACTACCGCGACGTGGCCCACGCGGCTGACACGCACCTGAATCTGCGTCTGACTGCCGATGACCGTGTCATGCGGTTTCCTGACCGCGGGGCGGCGTTGACCTGGCTGGACGCCGAACGAGCCAACCTGGTGGCCGTTGTCACCGTCGCCCACCAGACCGGTCACGACGAACACGCACGCGACATCACGTTGAGCCTGTTCTTCTACTTCGACCTCCGCAAACACTGGTCCGACTGGATTGCCACCAACAGGTTGGCCCTGACTTCCGCACGCCGCCTGCGCGACCGCCACGGCGAAGCCGCGTGCCTGGGTAATCTGGGCATCGCCTGTCGGGAAGTGCGCCGTTTCGGCGAAGCGCTCGATCATTACCAGCAGGCGCTCGCGATCCGCCGGAAAATCGGCGACCAACACGGAGAAGGAATGAACCTAGCAAGCCTGGGAATCGCCTACCGTGACCTCGGAAAGGCCGACCAGGCAATCGACTGCTACCAACGGGCGTTGACCGTCTTCCGGCAGGCCGGCGACACGTACGCCGAAGGGCGCACGCTGAACAACCTCGGCGTCGCCTACAACGATCTTGGTCAGTTGAGTGACGCCATATCCGCCTACCGGCGAGCGCTCGCTGTGTGCCGAGCAGGGCGCGACAGGTACGCCGAGGGCCGCATACTCGCCGATCTCGGCACCAGCTATCGCGACCTTCGACGGTTCGACCAAGCCCTCGACCACTATGAACAGTCGCTCGCTATACGCCGTGAACTGGGTGATCGGTATGGTGAGTCCCGCACGCTGAACGATCTGGGAGTCACGTACCGCGAACTCGGGCAACTCGACACGGCAGCCGACTGTCATCGACGGTCGCTTGCTGCCTGCCGGGAAATCGGCGACCGATACACCGAGGGCCATGCTCTGACCGATCTCGGCATTGTGTACAGCAAACTGTCCCGATTCGATGATGCGGCGGACTGCTACCAACGGGCTCTTGTCCTGTTGCGCCCGCTGAACGAACCCATCAAACTCCAGCAGATCCAGGCCGCAAACAACGAACTTACCCTGAAATTGACAAAAGATTTACCGACAACAAGGACCGACGATTCAGGGCAACGCGACCAGCGGTGACATGGCGGCCGAGCTCGTCAACGTCCTTCACGGTCGATCGAGCGCAAAGCCTCCAACGGCGTACGGCCCGTCGCCTTGGCCAGGGCCGTGACAGCCGCTGCCGCCAGCGCGGTCAGGTCCAGAGCAGTCATCACCGCGTCCTCCCGGGCGGCGGCATCAATGATGTTGTAGACATCCGCGTCCTCATCGGCAAGGTTGGCCGCTACGCCTTCGACCGCGGCGCGGCGCGTGGCCGCCCGCTTCCTTCGTCCACTGCTCGACACTCGGCCAGTATCCTCGCTGCCATCCCAGAGGTGCGACGGTTCAAACCCCTCCACGGTCTCGCGCAGGATGTCCGTGGTCACCGGCTTCTACCGCACCTGCGTCATCGACACCGTGCTCCAGCACTCGCCAGCTGAATACGTCCGACGCCCGTTGGTGCCCAACGAGTTACTGACCCTCGGCCCGTCGCACCTGCAGTTCGAGGCACTACTGACCGCGGCCCGGGAGCCGGTCAACCCGTTTGACTTCGCGCTGGTGGCGATGCTCGGCCTACTATACCTCCGGGTATTCGAGCCTGCGGCGCAGACATCAGCGACATCGCGAGGAACACGGACACCGGACGCTGCGGGTGGCCGGCAAGGGCAAAAGGGTGTACTGGTGCCCCTGCCACCGGCGGTCCCACGGGCGAGCGACCGAGCCGTCGGCGACCGCGATTCCGGCCCGATCCTGCTCAACCGACGAGGCGTCCGCATGGACCGGCACTGCGCCACCCGCCGGCTACGCAGGGTGGCCGAGACCCCGGTCGTGCGGTTGCCGCGGATGCACCCGCACATGCTGTGCCACACCTTCGTCACCACGATGCGCGACGCCGGCGTCGACCTACGCGACGTCCAGATCGCGGCCCGCCACGCCGACCCACGCACAACCATGCGCTACGACCGCGCCCGCAAACCTCGACCCGCACCCCAACTATATCCTCATGGCCTACATGGCATCGGCGATTTGACACCCAACGCGCTGTCTTGCCGAAATTTGGATAGCCTTTCGTGAAAGCTGTAGCCTGTCTTCGCTACTCAGCCATGAGCTAGCCAAAGGTGCAGATAAATGATGGTTATCAAGTTTAAGGATCAGCGTACTGATTGCCGTTTCCCAATTTACCGCGTGACTTAAGGTAGACGCGCAAGCCATGTATAGGTCAATTCTTGGGAGTACCGGTCTCCGATGCGTTGGTAGAGGGTCATCGCCTGGTCGAGCAGTTCGCGCGCTCGGACGTTGTCCGACTCGAAGAACTCCAGGGTGCCGAGGTTGCGTAAGCAGTTGGCTTCGCCAAGCACCGAGCCGACGCGCTGATAGAGCGGCAGCGCCTGGTCGAAAAGTTCGCGCGCGCGGACGTTGTCCGACTCGTAGAACTCCAGTTCGCCGAGGTTGCGCAGACAGTTGGCTTCCCCCAGCACATCTCCGACACGCTGATAGAGCGGCAGCGCCTGGCCGTACAGTTCGCGCGCGCGGACGTTGTCCGACTCGTAGAACTCCAGGGTGCCGAGGTTGCGCAGACAGTTGGCTTCCCCCAGCACATCTCCGACACGCTGATAGAGCGGCAGCGCCTTGTCGAAAAGTTCGCGCGCGCGGACGTTGTCCGACTCGTTAAACTCCAGTTCGCCGAGGTTGCGCAGACAGTTGGCTTCCCCCAGCACCGAGCCAGCACGCCGGTAAAGCGGCAACGCCTGACCGTACAGCTCGCTAGCGCGGGCGTTGTCCGACTCGATGAATTCCAGTTCGCCGAGGTTGCTCAAGCAGTTGGCTTCCCCCAGCACCGAGCCAGCACGCCGATAAAGCGGCAACGCCTGATCGAACAGCTTGCGTGCGCGACTGTTCTCTCCTCGCCCGGTATAGAGCTCGCCTAGAGCAGAGGCGATATCGGCTCGGGTGAGTGGCTCGAGATCGGAGCTCAGCGTCTCTCGGGCGAGCCGGTCGTCGCCGAGCCCGGTGAATCGCTGGAATAGCAGCAGTTTTCGTACCAGTGGTGCAAGAGGTGCTGGATCGTGGGGCAACCTGGCTTGGATGACGTCCACGATATTGGTGAACTCGGGCACCACCGTGGCTACAGCCTCGCTGCCCGCTTCGTCGCCGACGCGGTCGGCCAGCTCAGCGAGAGTCTGCACGCGCGCAACAAGCCGGGCCAGCGCCGCCGGCTCGGGCGGATGGTGAGCGGCTACGTGCCGGCGGATCGGGGCCAGGCAACGCTGCCGTGGGTGATCACTGTGCACCAGCGCCCGGCGACCCAGCTCGATCACCCCCGCAGCGAATTCGTCGGGCAGGTACAGGCCCGGCCGGTCTCGTGGCCAGCCGTCAGGCAGGAGCGCCGCCAACGACAACACGGTCCGAGCATCCGAGCTGAGCCGGTCCCAGGACAGCTCGATCGACACCGGCAGGCTGGAGGTCCGATCCGGGCGGGCAGCGTGGGCAAGCAGATCGGTGCGCTTGGCTCTCCAGGCCGCCATCAGCGTGTCCAAGCCGGCCTCGGAGCGCGCCAGGGTGGCCAGCAGGGTGATCGCCAACGGCACCCCGTCCAGCTCGGCCACCAGCACAGTGACCATCGGATCGCCGCGATGCCGGTCGCCGGCGACCTCGCTGAACACCTCAGCGGCAGCAGCAGGAGAAAGCGGCCCCAATACCGTCTCGGCCATGCCGGTCAGACCGACCGGTGCGCCGCCGCCGCGGTAGCCGATACCCACGACCGTCGAATCCGCGGCACCGGCGCGCACCTCCGCGACCAGCCCGACCGCACCCGCGGGATCGGCGTCCGCCGGTGTCTCGAAATTGTCCAGAATCAGCACACAGGGCGCTTCCCGCACGAACGCCAACACCCGGTTCCGCAAATGCTCACCCGGAGCCACCCCCAGCACAAGAGCCATCTTGTCCACCACAGCAGCCGCCGATTCAGCACCGTCACATGACACCACGAACCGGCGCGCCCCGAAAGCAGCGACAATTGCCGGGTCGGTGACCGCCCGGCCCAGCACCGTCGACTTCCCGATCCCCGGCCCACCGGCGACCACCACCGACCGGCCCGCCTTCCACCCAGCCACGACCCCCGCCACCTGCGTGTCACGACCGACACACAGGTCAACAGCCGGCGGTGGTAACGGCTCAGCCGGAGAAACCAGCGCAGGAAGCAATACCTGCGCACCCGGTCCGGCGACAACCCCACCCGGCCCGGCCACCAGGTTGTGGTCCCCGACGACATTGCCGTCGCCGGCAGCGACCCCGCCGCCGATGGTCCCGGCCTGCAGCACGAGCTCCGCGGTCGTCACATCCGCCAGGGAATTCGTCACCGCCGCAGCGCCTGCCGGAGCCGGAGACTCAGGGTTGCGGGCCCGCACCAGACCATAGGCCGACAACCCCAGACCCAGCACGCTACACACGGCCCCGACCACACTGCCGAGCTTGTCCGCCGCCTCCAGCCCGACCCACACGGTGCCGCCTCCGCCCGCAGCCGCCACTGCACCTGCAGCGACCCAGGGGACCCAGCGGCGGCGAGACACACTCACATAATCGTCCATCACCGCCGGGCCGTAACGCTGCCGCGCCGCTGCCACTCGCCGGTGAAAGGCACGACTGAAGCCGCATCCAACGTCAACGCACCCTCTCTCATGCCACTGATCGAGAGTCCGTGTCCGGCTGACTACGGGGCTGTGCGGGGTGCGCGTGCTGTGGCCAGGACCCGGCGCAAGCCCTCGAACGTCGCCAGCATTCGTTGGGCCTCTTCCTGCATCGACCGCACTGCTGGGTCGTCACCGGCCTCGAACGTGAGGACTTCCCGCCACAGCGCGTGCTCGGCCAGCCGCCGGGCCGGCTTGTCGGTTACCTCGACATCCACGAACCCGGCCCGCGGCAACTGCCGGCCCAGATCCATCTGCCGCAGTCGCGGCGACAACCGCTCGCCAGCCGCAACTCCCGGGCCCGGCGCCGGGCCTGCTCGATCGCGACCTCGGAAAAGTCGATCCCGACCACCCGGCAACCGCGGCGCCGCGCGATCTCCAGCCCGTACCCGCCGCGCCCGCACGCCAAATTGACCAGAACACGCTCACCCTGCAGGTCGAGCGCCGTCACAACCTCATCGAGCCCGGCTCCGCCCAGCAAGCTCGTCGACTGCAGATCCGACGGAAGCCTCAGGACCCGCCGCACGAGCTCGTCAGCGACCGGCGACCCGGTCCGCTCCGCGTACCAGCTGTCGAACTCCCCCGCAGTCCTCGCCACCCTTCGACCATCCCATATCCCTCTCTCCGCCGGAATGGGTGCACGAACGCGCAGCCAACGGCAGATCGGGTGCGATTCGGTGATGAAGCCGCAGGGCTCTACGAGGTTCCGGCCCTCGGGCGGGCGCCGAAAGCAGGCTGCGCTGACCGGAGCCGCCGGTTACAGCAGCCGGTCGACGAGTCTGTCGATGTATTCCGTGGTGAGCGGTCCCATGCCGAACAAGACGCGGATGTACATCGGGGCCAGGATGTGGTCCAGCACGTCGAATGCGTCGGGTGCGTGCTCGCCGCGGTCGTGGGCGCGGTCGAGCATGGACTGCAGTTGGCGCGTGCGTTCGGTGCGGAGGTTGTCAGCGGCCCGCACGCCCTGCCGGCCTTTGCTCGACAACGCGACGGCCAGGTGCAGCACCGCCGGGCCGTCGGGTCCGGTGATTTCGCGGGCCACCTGGGCCGCGTAAGTGCGCAGGTCGCCCTTCAGGGTCCCGGTGTCGGGCATCGGTGACACCGCGTTGAGGCGGGTGAGCAGCACGTCGGTGAGCAGGCTCTCCAGATTGCCCCACCGGCGGTAGATGCTGCTGTCGGCCACGCCCGCGCGGGCGGCCACCTCGCCGACGGTGAAGTTGCCGTAGCCGCGTTCGCTGATCAGGTCCGTGACGGCCCGGTGGACCGCCGCGCCGACTCGGGCGGCGCGGCCGCCGGGCCGCCGGACCGGCTGTCGCTCGTTCACACCCCCACCTTAACGCAGTCGGCACTTGCGTTTGTGTCACAGCCTCCCTATAGTCCACTAACGCAGTCAACGACTGCTTCAGTTCTCCAGGGGGAATTTTCGTGACTTCATCGCCAACGGCCGCAGGCAGTCGATCAAGCCGGGCCGCCGACTACTCCGTGGTGATCGCCGGCGGTGGCCCGGTGGGCCTGATGGTGGCGTGCGAGCTGGGGCTGGCCGGCGTCGACGTGCTGGTGATCGAGCGGCTCACGGGCATCGACCCGACCATGAAAGCCGGGTACGTGAACCTGGCGACGGCTCGAGCCTTCCACCGGCGTAGCCTGTTGCCACAACTGCAGGAACGGCACGACGCCGCCGTGGAGCGGATGCAGAAGTTCCTGGCGTCCAAGGGAATCGAGAACGCTGCGGGCGGCGGTCCGGTCGGAGCTCACTTCGCGGGCATCGTGGTCGACATCGGGCTGGTCGATTTCACGGGTCCGGCGTTCACGCATGCCGGCCCGGCGTCCGGCGTGATCCTGGTGTCGCAGCAGGAAATCGAGGCGCTGCTGAACGAGCGTGCGGCCGAGCTCGGCGTCACGGTGCTGCGTGGCGCCGAAGTCGCCGGATTCACCGCCGAGGAGGACGGTGTCACCGTCGAACTGGGCGACGGGCGCACCGTTCGGGGCGACTGGCTGGTGGGCGCCGACGGTGGGCGCAGTGCCGTGCGGAAGCTCGCCGGGTTCGAATTCCCCGGCGTGGACCCGGCAGTCACGGCACGCCAGTTCGTTGCCGACATGATCGGGCACGAAAACCTGCCGGTGGGGTGGAATCGCACCGATGGTGGCGTTTATCTGCATGGCCCGTACCCGGGACGGTTGGTCACCGTGGAGTTCGGCGGTCCGCCGGAAGATCGTGAAGCACCCATCACGCCGGCGGAGCTGGAGGCGACAGTGCAGCGGGTGGCAGGCGTCGACGTGACGGTCACCGCGATCCACTCGGCCACCCGATTCACCGACCACACACGACAGGCGACCACGTACCGGCTGGGCCGGGTGCTGCTCGCCGGCGATGCGGCACACGTGCATTCGCCCCTGGGCGGGCAAGGGCAGAACCTCGGCATCGGTGACGCGGTGAACCTGGGCTGGAAGCTCGCCGCCGTGGTGCGGGGTTCGGCGCCGGAGGATCTGCTCGACACCTACACCGCCGAGCGGCATCCGGTCGGCAAGTGGGTGCTGGAGTGGACGCGCGCGCAAGTCGCCGCGATGCGAACCGACGCGCACAGCTCGGCGCTGCGCAGCGTGCTCAGCGACCTCGTCTCCACGCCCGACGGCGCGACCTATGTGCTGACCAAGCTTTCCGGCATGCTGCACCGGTACGAGCCCGGAGAGCACGACCTCGTCGGAGCGCCCGCCCCGGACGTCGAGCTGGCCGACGGCACGCACGTCGGCGACCATTGCGCTGACGGGCGTGCGCTGCTGGTGGATCTGGCCGACAACCCGGCCGTGCGGGATGCAGTCGATGGCTGGGCAGGGCAGGTACGGATCGTGTCGAGCAAACCCGCGCAGCAGGTGACGTGGTCCGCGCTGCTCATGCGGCCCGACGGGTACGTCGCTTGGGCCGCCGACGAGAACCCGGACATATCCGCCCTGTCGGTCGCCCTGCGCCGGTGGTTCGGTGAGCCGGCTCACTGATCTGCCGTGAGCCGCTACCGGTCATTCTCCCAGCGCGCCGCGGACCAGGCCCGCTCGAACTCCGCGCGATCGATCTCCTGATCCGGCAGGTGCGGATCGAAGAGGTCGACCAGCGGTGGGGCCGGGCAAAGTGCGCTGCCGGTCGCGCGTGGCGCGCAGCTCCCGCAGCCCGTCGGGCATCTCAACCGCATCGATGTCCACGCGGAAACCACCGCCTTGCGGTTTGCTTGAGACCGCCGTCACAGGCGTTCTGGTGGCAGCCGGGAAACTTCGGCTGCCACCAGAACGACCCGGACGGCCCGAGACATCCGATCTACGAAGCGAACTCCTTCACGATGCGCTCGCAAAACGCCGGCAGGTCGTCAGGCGATCGGCTGGTCGTGATGTTGCCGTCGGTGACGACCGGCTCGTCGACCACCTCGGCTCCCGCGTTGCGCAGGTCCGTGCGCACGCTCGGCCACGACGTCAGCCTGCGGCCCCGGGCCACGTCGGCCTCGACGAAGTTCCACGGGCCGTGGCAGATCGAGGCCACCGGCTTGCCCGACCGGACGAAGTCGCGGACGAACTGGACTGCCGCCGGTTCCATCCGCAGCTTGTCCGGGTTCACCGTTCCGCCCGGTAGGAGCAGCGCTTCGTAGTCGTCGACCGACACGTCGGTGACCAGCCGGTCCACCGGGAACGTGCCGGCGTCTTCGAGGTCGTGGTTGCGCGCCTGGATTTCGCCGCTCGCGATGGAGACCACGACGGTGCTCGCGCCGGCGTCGTCCAGCGCCTGGCGTGGCTGCTCCAGCTCGACCCGCTCCACCCCGTCGGCCGCGAGGATCGCGATCCGGCGGCCGTTCAGCTCTCCGGTCACGTCACGCACCCGCCATCGCCGGGTGCAGGACGACCTTCGTCCAGCCGTCGTCACGGTTGTCGAAGTGCTCGTAGGCCTCCGGTGCGCGGTCGATGGGCAGCTCGTGGCTGACGATGAACGACGGTTCGGCCTTGCCCGCGGCGATCAGGTCGCGCAGCTGCCGGTTGTACCTCTTGACCGGCGCCTGACCGCTGCCGATGTGCTGGCCCTTGAACCAGAACATGCCGTAGTCGAAGGCGAGTTTGCCCTGCTTGGCCAGCTCGTCCTCGGCCCCGGGGTCCTGGGGCACGAAGACACCGACGTTGCCGATCTTCCCGGTGAACCGGACCGAGGCGACCAGCCGGTTCATCGTCAGGTTGGCCTGCTCCCGGCCGTCGGGCTCGTGCGCCTGGTAGCCGACGCACTCGCAGCCGTTGTCCGCGCCCAGTCCCATCGTCTCGTCCAGCACGGCCTGCACCGGGTCGGTCTTCGAGTCGTCGATGGCGATCGCGCCGATCGATTCCGCCAGGCGCAGGCGGTCGGCGTGCCGGTCGACGACCATCACCTTGCTCGCGCCGCGGATGGTCGCCGAGAGCGCGGCCATCAGGCCGACCGGGCCCGCGCCGTAGATGACCGTCTGGTCGCCGGGCCGCACGCCGGCCATCTCGGTGGCGTGGTAGCCGGTCGGGAAGATGTCGGCGAGCATCACGTAGTCGGTCTGGCGCTGCTCGGCGTCCTCGCCCAGCCGCAGGCAGTTGAAGTCACCCCAGGGCACGCGCAACAGCTCGGCCTGTCCCCCGGCGTACGGGCCCATGTCGGCGAAGCCGTAGGCGGCACCGGCCAGCTTCGGCTCGGGCTGGGCGGTCAGGCAGTAGTTCGTCAGCTGGCGCTCGCAGTTCTTGCAGTGCCCGCAGGCGATGTTGAACGGCATGACGACCCAGTCGCCTTCCCGGACCTTGTCGACCCCGGTGCCGACCTCGACCACCTGGCCCAGGTTCTCGTGCCCGAACCAGCGGCCGGTCTCGAAGTCGGTCCGGCCCTCGTACATGTGCAGGTCCGAACCGCAGATGTTCGCCGAGGTGATCCGCACCAGGACGTCGGTCGGCCGCTCGATCCGCGCGTCCGGCACGTCCTTCACCCTGACCTGCCGCGGCCCTTCGTACACCACTGCCTTCATGTCTGCCTCCTCGTCGTGGCTGTCCCCCCGGGCCCGAATTTCCTGACGCGGTCCCGATAAACCACGACCGCGCGATCGGTGGGTTAGCCGGATCGCCGAGGGGTAGCCGCTCCCGGAAACGGAGGCCGATCATGACGCAATCGGTAAGCCCGGAAACAGAACGAACACGACAACGACAACAGGTGCAGCGGCAAGGCCGGCGACTGGGCTGGCTGAGCTTGGGCCTGGGCGTGGCACAGCTGGCCGCCCCGCACACCGTGCGCCGGATCAGCGGCGTCGACGACTCGGCGACCTCGCGCGCGGTGGTGCCGGCCGTCGGCGTGCGGGAGCTGGTCCACGCGGCCGGGCTGCTGGCCGGACGGCGGAAGGGCGCCTGGGCGTGGACCCGGGTCGCGGGCGACGCGATGGACCTGACCGCGCTCGGCCTGGCCCTCGCCCACCGCGGCGGGCAGCGCCGGTGGCGGCTCGCCGGGGTCACCGGCGCCGTCGCCGGGATCACGGCGCTGGACCTGCTGACCGCCGTGCGGGCCACCCGCGCGGACCACCCCGGCTCCGCGCGGGCGGAGCGGGGCACACGCAAAGGAGATTCCGTGGAACTGACCGCAGCGACCACCATCCGCAAATCCGCGCCGGACGTCTTCGCGTTCTGGCGCGACCTGGAGAACCTTCCGTCGTTCATGGCGCACCTCGAACAGGTCCGCGCCACCGGCGACCGGACCAGCCACTGGGCCGCCGGCGCCCCGTTCGGCAAGGCCGTCGAATGGGACGCCGAGATCACCGAGGAGACACCGGGCGAGCGGATCGCGTGGCAGTCGACCGGGAAAGCCGACGTGCCGAACGCCGGCACCGTCCGGTTCGCGCCCGCCCCCGACGGGGAGAGCACCGAGGTGCACGTCGTCCTGACCTACCAGATCCCCGGCGGCGCGCTCGGCAAGGCCGTCGCCAAGTACTTCGGCGAGGAGCCGCACCAGCAGCTCGACGACGACCTGCGCCGGCTCAAGCAGGTCCTGGAGACCGGCGAGGTCGTCCGGTCCGACGGCGCCCCGTGGGGCAAGCGGGCGCGCAAGGAGTTCCCGCAGCGCCCGGCCCAGCCGCTGTCGGACGCCGAGCTCGAGAAGGGAGCGGACGCATGAGGGCCAACACCTGGTCGGGCCGCAACAAGGTCGAGGTCCGCGACGTCCCGGACCCCAGGATCCTCAACCGCCGCGACGCGATCGTGCGGATCACCTCCACCGCGATCTGCGGCTCGGACCTGCACCTGGTCGACGGGTACATCCCCACCATGCAGGACGGCGACGTCATGGGCCACGAGTTCATGGGCGAGGTGGTCGAGGTCGGCGCGGGTGTCGATCCGGGACGGCTGCGCGTCGGGGACCGGGTCGTCGTGCCGTTCCCGATCGCCTGCGGCGCGTGCGGCGCCTGCGCCGCGGAACTGTACTCCTGCTGCGAGAACTCCAACCCCAACGCCGGGATCGCGGAGAAGATGTTCGGCCACCCGGTCGCCGGGATCTTCGGCTACTCGCACCTGACCGGCGGCTTCGCGGGCGGCCAGGCCGAGTACGCGCGGGTGCCGTTCGCCGACGTCGGCCCGATCAAGATCGAGTCGGACCTGACCGACGAACAGGTGCTGTTCCTCTCCGACATCCTGCCCACCGGCTACATGGGCGCCGAGATGTGCGACATCCGCTCGAGCGACGTGGTCGCGGTCTGGGGCGCCGGCCCGGTCGGCCAGTTCGCCATGGACAGCGCCCGGCTGCTGGGCGCGGCGAAGGTCATCGCCATCGACAAGGAGCCGTACCGGCTGGAGCTGGCGGAACGGGCGGGCCACCTTCCGGTGAACTTCGAGGAGGTCGACGTCCGGTCCCGGCTGCTGGAGCTGACCGGTGGCCGCGGGCCCGACAAGTGCATCGACGCGGTCGGGCTGGAAGCCACCCACGGCAGCGCGCACGTCGCCGCCTACGACCGGGTCAAGCAGGCGGTGCGGTCGGAGACCGAACGCCCGCACGCGCTGCGCCAGGCGATCCTCTCCTGCCGCAGCGGCGGCGTGGTCTCGGTGATCGGCGTCTACGGCGGCCTGCTGGACAAGTTCCCGGCCGGTGCGTGGATGAACCGGTCGCTGACGCTGCGGACCGGACAGTGCCACGTGCAGCGCTACATGGAGCCGTTGCTGCGGCGCATCGAGAACGGGGAGCTGGATCCGACCCGGATCATCACCCACACGCTGCCGCTGGAGGAGGCCGACCGCGGCTTCGAGCTGTTCAAGAACAAGCAGGACAACTGCGAGAAGGTCGTCCTCAAGCCCTGACGGGCTCTCGTGCCCGGCCACCGGCGAGCCCGGTGGCCGGGCACGCCGGTGGCCGGGCGTTTGCCTGCCGGATCACCGGGTATCGCCGTGACATGACCGAAAAGGACGCTACGACGACCGGCGACGACCTGCGGGCGGAAGAATTCGACCGAGCCGCCGTGGGGACGGTGCTGGCGGCCGGTGACTGGGCCGGGTGGGACGAGCTGCTCGAGTGGCTGCGCGCCGAAGGCCCGGGCATCCCGGAGCTGTCCCCCGGTGCGCTGCGCGGCATCCGGCAGGACGCGGAACGGGCCTGTGCCACGGGATTCCCCTTCCCCCACGACCCGGACCACCTCTACGCCATCCTTCGCGGACAGCACCTCGCGCGGGCGCACGACTGAGTTTGTCCCGGGGTCCGGCGGGTAGCCGCCGCACCGTGAACCGGTGGTACCGCAACGGGGTGATCTATTCCCTCGACATCGAGACCTTTCAGGACTCGGACGACGACGGGGTCGGTGACCTGCGCGGCCTCACCGACCGGCTGGACTACCTCGGCCGGCTCGGCGTGGACACGATCTGGCTCAACCCGTGCCACCCCTCGCCGCGCCGCGACGGCGGCTACGACATCACCGACTACTACGGCATCGACCCGCGCTTCGGCACGCTCGGTGACTTCGCCGAGCTCGTGAGCCAGGCCGACGAGGCCGGCCTCCGGATCGTGCTCGACCTGGTCGTCAACCACACCAGCGACGAGCACCCGTGGTTCCGGTCGGCCCTGTCCGGCCGGGCGGCGCCGCACCACGACTGGTACGTGTGGGCCGACCGCGAACCGGCCGACCGGTGGGACGGTTGCGTGTTCCCCGGGTCCGAAGAGGAGACCTGGACCTACGCCGAGGCCGTCGGCCGCTGGTACCGGCACCGGTTCTACCGCTTCCAGCCCGAGCTCGACGTCGAACACCCGGCGGTGCGGGCCGAGCTGGCCAAGATCGTCACCTTCTGGCTGCGGCTCGGCGTCGCGGGGTTCCGGATCGACGCGGCCCCGTTCCTCATCGAGTCGCGCGGGCGGCGGGACTTCGGCCTGCTGCGGCAGCTGCGGGAAACCGTTTCCTGGCAACGCGGGGACGCCGTGCTGCTCGCCGAGGCGAACGTGCCCGAGGACGAGCTGCTGGAGTACTTCGGCACGGCCGACGACGAGGCCAGCCGCGCGACGATGCTCTTCGACTTCCGGCTCAACCAGGCGTTGATGCTCGGACTGGCCCGCGGCGACGCCGGGCCCGTCCGGGAGCGGCTGCGGCGCTCGCCGCGGCTGCCGGGCCACGCCCAGTGGGCCACCTTCCTGCGCAACCACGACGAGGTCGACCTCGGCGGCCTGTCCTCGGAAGAACGCGGCGACGTGCTCGGCCGGTTCGGGCCCGAGCCGCACATGCAGCTCTACGACCGGGGCATCCGGCGCCGGCTGGCCTGCATGCTGGAGGGCGACCGGCGGCGCCTGGAGCTGGCCTACAGCCTGCTGCTGACCATGCCGGGCAGCCCCGTGCTGCGGTACGGCGACGAGATCGGCATGGGCGAGGACCTGGCGCTGCCCGAGCGCACCGCGATCCGCACGCCGATGCAGTGGTCCGACGGGCCCAACGGCGGGTTCTCCCGCGCTCCGGCCGAGCGGCTGGTCGCCCCGCTCGTCGAGGGCGGGCCGTTCGGCTACGAACGGGTCAACGTCCTCGGCCAGCGCCGTGACGCCAACAGCCTGCTGACCTGGTTCGAGCGGGTGCTGCACACCCGCAAGGAGTGCCCGGAGATCGCCGTCGGCCGGCACGAACCCGTCGACGGCGGGCCGTCGGAGGTCCTGGTGCACCGGGCCGAAACGGCGAAGGGCCGCATGGTGTTCGTGCACAACCTGGGTTCCGCCGGCACCTGCGTCCGCATCCCGGCCGAGCCGGACGACCGCGCGCTGGCGGTGTTCGAGGACGGCGCCTACGACGACCGGATCGATCCCGCGGAGGTGGCCATCGCCGGTCACGGCTACCGCTGGATCCGGCTCGTCACCGCCTGACCAGCCACGCCGCGGCGTCCACCGGTACCCGGCCCCCCTCCGGCGGCACGCTGGCCAGCAGCACCCGCGCGCCGTCCGGCAGCTCGACGGGCTCGGCGGACAGGTTGACCACGCACTCGAACCCGGGCTCCCGTGCGAAGGAAAGGACCCCCTCCGGCGCGGGCAGCCACGTCATCGTCCCGTCCCCCAGCGCGGGGTGCTCCCGCCGCGCCGCGAGGGCGGTGCGGTACAGGCAGAGCATCGACTGCGGGTCGTCGCGCTGCGCCTGCGCGGTCAGCTCCCGCCACCGCGACGGCTGCGGCAGCCAGGTCGGCCCGCCGTCGTCGGTGAAGCCGAACGGCGGGGCCGTTCCCGACCAGGGCAGCGGCACCCGGCAGCCGTCCCGGCCCCGCTGGGTGTGGCCGGAGCGTTTCCACGTCGGATCGGTGAGCACGTCCTCCGGCAGGTCCTCGACCTCGTCCAGCCCCAGTTCCTCGCCCTGGTAGAGGTACGCGCCGCCGGGCAGGGCCAGCATCAGCAGCAGCGCCGCCCGGGCCCGCCGCCTGCCCAGCGCGAGATCGGCGGGCCCTGGCGGGCAGGGGTGGTCCTCGACCCGGGTGTTCGCGCGGCCGAACCGCGTCACGTGCCGGACGACGTCGTGGTTGGACAGCACCCAGGTCGCGGGCGCCCCCACCGCGTGCAGGGCGTGCACCGTGCAGTCGATCACCGAACGCAGCGCCCCGGCGTCCCACGAACAGCGCAGGAAGTCGAAGTTGAACACGGTGTGCAGCTCGTCCGGGCGGACGTAGCACGCCAGCCGGTCCGGCTTCGCGACCCAGGCTTCGCCGACGAACACGCGGTCCGGGCCGAACTCGCTCGCCACCTTGCGCCACGCCCGGTAGATGTCGTGCACGCCTTCGACGTCCCAGTGCGGGTGCCGGCCGCGGTCCGGCGGCCGCATCAGGTCTTCGTGGTCGGCGCCCAGGTCGGGGAACGCCGAATCCTTGACCAGGCCGTGGGCGACGTCGATGCGGACGCCGTCGACCCCGCGGGAGAACCAGAACCGCAGCAGGTCTTCGAACTCGGCGCGGACGTCCGGGTGGTCCCAGTTCAGGTCCGGTTGCTCGGGCGCGAACAGGTGCAGGTACCACTCGCCGTCCGGCACCCGCTGCCACGCGGGACCGCCGAAGACGCTGCGCCAGTCGGTGGGCGGCCGCTCGCCGCCGTCGCCGCGCCCCGGCCGGAAGTGGTACCGCGCCCGTTCGGGCGAACCGGGCCCGGCGGCCAGCGCGGCCCGGAACCACCGGTGGCGGTCGGAGGTGTGGTTCGGCACGACGTCGATCAGCAGCCGCAGCCCGGCCCGGTGCACCTCGGCGATCAGCTCGAGCGCGTCCGCGTCGGTCCCGAACAGCGGGTCGACGGCCCGGTGGTCCTCGATGTCGTAGCCGCCGTCGACCATCGGCGAGCGGTACCACGGCGTCGTCCACACGGCGTCCACGCCCAGGTCGGCGAGGTGGCCGAGCCGCGCGCGCAGACCCGCGAGATCGCCGGTGCCGTCCCCGTTCGCGTCGGCGAAGCTGCGGGGGTAGACCTCGTAAACGACGGCGTCACGCCACCAGTTCTCGGAGTCGTCCATGGCACCCGGGTATCCGCTCCGGCCGCCCTCAACCGGGCCGTCCCCCGGACCCGACGGCGGCGACGGCTTCGTCGATCCGCTCGGCCAGCCACAGATCCGGTTCGGTGACGACGCCTTCCCGGCCGGTGCTCAGCCGGAACGTCACCCCGCCGTCGGCCCGCTCGACGTGGGCGTGGTCGTTCATCGCCCGCGCCTCCCGCTGGACGCGCTCGACCAGCGGCGTGATCCGCTCGGCGGGCAGCTGCACGGTGCGCTCGATCCCGTGCCGGTCCCCGGACCATCCGGTCAGGTGACGCAGGCCGCGAGCCACCTCTTCGTCCGTCAGCCGGGTCGGGACCTCCGGCCGGTGGCTCGCCGCGTCGCGGGGCGATTCGCCCGCAGGCTTCAGCGTCTCGACGACGGCGCGCGGGAGCCGTCCGCGAAGCTCCTCGGCGAGTCCGGGATCGGTCCGGGTGAGCGCGGTCAGGACCGCCTGGGTGAGGTAGCGGCCCCGCTCGGGGGTGGTCCGCAGCTGCCGGGCCACCGCGGCTTCGACGTCGGTGCCCGACTCCAGGTTCGCCGGCCCGGGATCGCGCGCCGGCCCGGCCTCGGGACTCGGCAGCCGGTCGGCCAGCCATGCGCGGCCGGTGCCGGGCAGGCACCGGGCGAGGGCGGCGACGACCGCGGCGAGCACGGCCCTCGCGGCAGCCGGGTCGTCCAGCTCGGCGACGTCTTCGACGGCGGTCAGCCACTTCTCGTGCTGTACCAAGGCAAGCTCCTTTCCCCGCAGGTCCTTTCGGGGTCGCGTACCCGCCGGCGGGCGCATCACACGTCCGTGCGCACGGACGTGCGGTAGCCGACAGGGCCAGGTCGTAGAGGCACAGGACGACCTGCGGGAAGTCCTTCCCCCACGCGGTCACCGCGACCTCCTCGGCGAGCAGCTCGCCGATCAGCGCGGGGCTCAGCCGCGGAGCGGCCCAGCTCATGTCGCCGACGATTCGCCCGAACGGATGGTCACCGGAGCCGAGCTTGCGCCGCGACCAGCCGTCCAGCGTCGCGAAGAGGGCGTCGGGCGCGAACTCGCCGTCCCGGAGGTGGCCGTTTTCCGGCTCGGTGAGCACGAGGTCGCCGAAGGCGGCCAGCTGTTCGCGGAAGGTCTCCCGCTTCCCCTCCGCGGCCAGGTAGAACACGGCGTCGCCGGCCAGCAGGCCCTCCGTGAGGAACGGGAGCAGGAGGCGGTCCCGGTCGGCTTTCCCCCGGTGGAAGACGCAGAGGTGGTCGCCCGGCGCCAGCGCGGCTCCGCCGAGGGTCACCGTGCGATCGGTCCGGTCCTGCTGGTCCATCGTCACCTCCGGTCACGACGATCCGCGCAGCACCTGCCACACCCGGGTGGCGAGGTGCAGGTTCAGCCTGCTGTCCACGTCGTTGAGGTCGAGCTCGGTGATCTCCCGGATCCGGCCGAGCCGGTAGCGCAGCGTGCTCCGGTGGATCATCAGCGCGGCGGCGGTGTCACCGTAGCTGCCGCCGCAGTCGAGGTACTGCGCGAGCGTCGCGACCAGCTCGGCGTTGCGCTGGGTGTCGTAGTCGAGCAGTTTCCCGAGCCACTCGCGGACGAACTCGACGACGTCGCCGTGGTTCTGCCCGGTGTCCAGGATGCGGTAGATCCCCAGCTGGTCGAACGTGGTGACCCCGTTCGGGGTGTGCGAGCTGCGCCGGATCTGGACCGCCCGCACCGCTTCCGCGTAGGACTTGGGCAGCCGCCCCGGGGTCTCGCACCGGCTGCCGATGCCGATCGCCCCCTCGTTGCCGAGGCTCTCCGACAGCGAGGCGTACAGCGCCCCGCCGTCCAGCGGCCCCGCGACCAGCAGCACGACCGCGCCCGAGTGGCGCGACACGAGCGAGGCGAGCCCGAGCGTCGTCACGGCGCGTCCGGTGGCCTCGGCGACCACGTCCTCGGCCAGCTCGCCGGACCACCGCAGCACGACCACGTGGTGCGGGCGGCGAAGATCGTGCCCGATCGCGTCGGCTCGCGCGTAAGCGCTTCCGTCACCGGTTCCGGCGATGAGGTCGTCCACGAGGTCACGGCGCAGGCGCAGCTCGACCTCGGCCAGGCTGCGCTGGTGCGAGAGCTCGAGCGCCAGCACGGTCGAGCCGTATTCGAGCGCGAACACCTGGTCCGGGCCGGCCGTCCGCCCGGGGTCGATCAGGGCGAGCACGCCGAGCACCTCGTGCCGCGGCCGCACCAGGGAGATGAGCCGGTCCTTCACGCGGACCGGCTCGGACAGGGTCGCGGCGTGCCGGAGCAGCTCCTCGCGCCGGTGCACACCGACCTTCGGGTACGGGTCCGGCCGGCCGCCCCACGCGCGCAGGTTGCCGAATCGATCCTCGATCGCTACGGGCAGCGCGGTCAGCTCGTGCAGCGCGTGCGCGATACCCGGCTCGCCGGCCCCGGAAGCCGAGATGGTGGACAGCACGTCGTGCACCTGAGTCTGCTGCTTGAGCCGCTCCACGGACGTGGACAGCTGTTCGTTGAGCTCCCGCAGCGAAACCGACTGCCGCCGCTCGCGCTTGAGCAGTGCGGAGCTGGCCAGTGCCGCGGCGGCCTGCTGGCAGAGCGAGCCGACCAGGAAGATCTCGTCCCGCGAGGGTGGCTGCTCGGCCCGGACCACGAGGGTGCCCGTCAGGCCGCCCAGCCCGCGCAGTGCGTAGCACCAGCGCCAGTGGCCGTCGGCCAGCTCGATCCGCCCGCTCTGCCCGTCGAGCTTGCCGATTTCGGTGTCGAGATCGGGGTGCGCCTCCCCGAAACCTTCCTGCGGGACAATCGTTCCGTCGTCGTCGACGAGGTACGCCGCATCGGTTGTGCAACCACTCAACGACGAAACCGAGGTCGTGGCGAGCCGCATTATGTCCGCCGCTTCGCGGCCGTCGAACATCATCATCGAAATCGCGGAAAGGCCGTAGAGGTTTGACATCTGGGCACGCCACCAGCTGTCCGTTTTGGCTTCCCGGCGGAGTGGAACCGTGTCGTCCTCCGGCGTCATTCCAGCCTCCCCGCCACCGACCTGCTGTTTCGCACCCTACGCCGCCGGGACCTGTTCTGCCGGGACGACAAAGCTCCCGGAAATTCGACCTGCCGGGCGCACGCGGATGGTGCGCACCTTTGCCACGGTGGAACGAAGTCGGTTCGAATCGGACACTCCCGGTAGGACGATCCGGCGGCACCGTGACACCGGCGACGACTTTGCCGCGTTCAGATCACTTCCGTGATCGCCGAGAACCCGAATGTTCGTCCGGCGCTCGAGCTCGGGCCGAAGAACACGCGAACACTGGAGACGAGCCATGACCGCACAGCCGGGCGCGAAAGCGCCTTCTCCACGCCACGCCCCCGACCGGGTCCCGATCGCTTCCTACGACGACTACCGCGACGCGGAGCGCGCCGTGGACCACCTCTCCGACCAAGGGTTCCCGGTGCAGCGGACGGCCATCATCGGGCGCGACGTGCAGCTGGTCGAGCAGGTCATCGGCCGGCTCGGCCTCGGCGGCGCCGCCCTGCGCGGCGCCGGCTCCGGAGCGCTGAGCGGGCTCCTGATCGGCTGGCTGTTCGGCCTGTTCAACTGGTTCACCCCGGTCCTCGCCACGCTGACGCTCGCCCTCTACGGGCTGGTCTTCGGCGCGGTCGTCGGGGCGCTCTTCGGTCTGGCCGCGCACGCGCTGCAGGGCGGCCGCCGGGACTTCGCGTCGGTGCGTGCGATGGCGCCGACCCGCTACGAGGTCGTCGCCGACGCCGAAGTCGCCGACGACGCCCGGGCGCTGCTGGCGCAGCTGCCCCCGGCGCCGGGGGGTGCGTGATGGCCAGGGCGGTCGGCATCGACCTCGGCACCACGAACTCGGTGATCGCCGTCTGGGAAGCGGGTGAGCCGCGGGTCATCCCCAACTCGGAAGGCGCACGGACGACGCCGTCGGTGGTCGGGTTCACCGAAAGCGGTGAACGGCTGGTCGGGCAGCTCGCCCGCCGCCAGGCGATCCTCAACCCCGAGGGCACCATCTACTCGGCCAAGCGGTTCATCGGCCGCAAGTTCGACGAGGTGTCCGACGAGGCCAAGGCGGTCGGGTTCGCCGTCGTCGAAGGCGAGGGCGGCGTCGTGCGCTTCGACATCCGGGGCAAGCTCCACTCGCCGGAGGAGATCAGCGCGCAGGTGCTGCGCAAGCTGGCCGACGACGCGGGCAAGAGCCTCGGTGAGCGGGTGACCGAGGCCGTGATCACCGTGCCCGCGTACTTCAACGACGCGCAGCGGCAGGCGACCAAGGACGCCGGGAAGATCGCCGGGCTGACCGTCCTGCGGATCATCAACGAGCCGACCGCGGCCGCGCTGGCCTACGGGCTGGACTCCCAGCAGCACGAGACCGTGCTGGTCTTCGACCTCGGCGGCGGCACGTTCGACGTGAGCCTGCTCGACGTCGGCGACGGCGTGGTCGAGGTGCGGGCCACCGCGGGCGACAGCCACCTCGGCGGCGACGACTTCGACCGCCGGCTCGTGGACTTCCTCGCCGACCGGTTCGCCGCGGACAACGGCATCGACCTGCGGCAGGACGCGCAGGCGCTGCAGCGGCTGTTCGAGGCGGCGGAGAAGGCCAAGGTCGAGCTGTCCTCGGTCGCCCAGACGAGTGTCAACCTGCCGTTCATCACCGCCGACGCGAGCGGGCCGAAACACCTGACCGCCACCGTCCGGCGCTCCGAGTTCGAGCAGATCACCGCCGACCTGGTCGAGCGCTGCCTCGGCCCGGTGCGGCAGGCGATGGCCGACGCCAAGGTGAGCGCGAACGACATCGACGAGGTCATCCTGGTCGGCGGCTCGACCCGGATCCCCGCCGTGCAGAGCCTGGTCCGCCGGCTCACGAACGGCAAGGACCCGAACATGAGCGTCAACCCGGACGAGGTCGTCGCGCTCGGCGCGGCCGTGCAGGCCGGGGTGCTCAAGGGCGAGGTCAAGGACGTCCTGCTGCTCGACGTCACCCCGCTGTCCCTGGGCGTGGAGACCCGCGGCGGCGTGATGACGAAGATCATCGAACGGAACACGACGATCCCGGCGCGGCGCACGGAGGTGTTCTCCACCGCGGAGGACGACCAGCCCGCGGTCGACGTCGTGGTGCTGCAGGGCGAGCGCGAGCGCGCGGCCGACAACCGGGTGCTCGGGCGGTTCCGGCTCGAGGACATCCGGCCGGCGCCCCGCGGCGAGCCGCAGATCGAGGTGACGTTCGACGTCGACGCGAACGGCATCGTCAACGTCACCGCGCGCGACAAGGACACCGGCGCCGAGCAGGGCATCACGATCACCGAGAGCTCGAACCTCGACAAGTCCGAGATCGAGCGGATGGTCGGCGAAGCCGAGCGCAACCGCGCCGACGACGAGCGCCTGCGCGAGGAGGTCGAGGCGCGCAACCTGCTGGACACCGTCGCCTACCAGGCCGAGCGGGCGATCACCGAGCAGACGCCGGCGCACGAGAAGGCGCGCGCGGAGATGCTGATCACCGACGCGCGCGAAGCCGTCCAGTCGAACGCGCCGCTGGACCGGGTGCGCGAGCTGACGTCGGAACTGCAGCAGGTGCTGGCCGGGCTCACCGCGGCCCGGCCGAGCGGAAACGGCGGTCCGCCGCCGCGGCCGGAGCCGGCCGAGGACGACGACGTGATCGACGCCGACTTCGATCGGGCGTGAGGAACCATGGCCACCACTGGAAAATCCACGGAGCCTGGGACCTCCGTGGAAGCCGCCGGGACGGGCGCCGAGTCCGGCCCCCAGGACGCGCCCGTCCCGGCGGCGGGGCCGGACAAGATCACCGAGCTCGAGGCGAAGGCGGCCGAATGCGAGGACCGCTGGCGCCGGGCGATGGCCGACGCCGACAACGTGCGCAAGCGGCACGCGGCCGAGCTGCGCGCCGAGCGCGAGGCCGAACGGGCCCGGGTCGCCGCGGCCTTCCTCCCCGTCGTCGACAACCTGGAACTGGCGCTCGCGCACGCCGAAGCCGACCCCACCGCCGTCGTGCAGGGGGTGCTGGCGATCCGCGACCAGGCCGTGCAGCTGCTGGCCGGCCTCGGGTACGAACGGGACGCCGAGAGCGGCGTCCCGTTCGACCCGGCCCGGCACGAGGTGGTCGCGGTCGTCGACGAGCCGGCCACCGAGCCGAACACGGTGGCCCGGGTGGTCCGGCCGGGCTACGGGACCGGTGGCGGGCAGCTGCGGCCGGCCGCGGTCGCCGTGGCCAAACCGCGGGGGTGAGCACACGTGGCACGGGACTTCTACGCCACGCTCGGGGTCGGCCGGGACGCCGGCGCCGAGGAGATCCAGCGGGCCTACCGCAGGCTCGCCCGCGAGAACCACCCCGACGTCAACAAGGATCCGCAGGCCGAAGAGCGGTTCAAGGAGGTCGGCGAGGCCTACGAGGTCCTGTCCGACCCGGAGCAGCGGCGCCGGTACGACCGGTTCGGCGAAGACTTCCGGCAGGTGCCCGACGACTGGGAACAGCGCGTCGGCGCCGGTGCCGGACCGCGTGGCGGCCGGGTCCGCTACACCACCTCCGGCGGTGGGTTCGACGGATTCGAGGGCGTCGACATCGAAGACCTCCTCGGCGGCTTCTTCGGCGGCCGGGGGCGCGGCGGCCCGGTCCCGGGCGCGGACCAGGAGGCCGCGCTGGAGCTGGCCGTCGAGGATGCCTACCGCGGCGGGCAGCGGCACCTGAACCTCGGCGGCGACCGCGAATACGACGTGAAGATCCCGCCGGGCGTGCTCGACGGGCAGCGCATCCGGCTGGCCGGGCAGGGCGGGCGCGGCTCCGGCAACGCCGCCCCCGGTGACCTCTACCTCGTCGTCCGCATCCGGCCGGACCGCCGGTACCGCCTGGACGGACGCGACATCCACGTCGAGCTCCCGGTGACGCCGCCGGAGGCCGCGCTCGGCGCCACGGTCCCGATCACCACCCCCGGCGGCGAGGTGAAGGCGCGCGTCGCGGCCGGGTCGTCCAGCGGGCGGCGGCTGCGGCTGCGCGGCGAGGGCATGCCGAACCCGAAGGGCAAGCCGGGCGATCTCTACGCCGAGGTCCGGATCAAGGTGCCGAAGCGCCCCACCAAGCGGGAACGCGAGCTGTACGAAGAGCTCGCCGCGGTGTCCGACTTCGATCCCAGGAGGACCTGATGGCGCGGTACGTGCTCGTCCGCCCGGCCCGGCTCGACCTCGAGACCGTGGCCGCGCGCACCGGGCTGCACCCCGACCTGCTCCGCCGGTTCGCGGCGCTCGGCCTGGTGGAGTCGGCCCCGGACGCGAACGGGCGGCCGTGCTTCCCACCGTCCACTGTGGCCAGACTGGCCCGGATCCAGCGGTTGCGCACGACCCTGTCCCTCAACTACGCCGCGCTCGGGCTGGTGCTCGACCTGCTCGACCGCATCGACGTCCTCGAAGCCCGAGTCAGGAGCCACCGGCGATGGACATGAGCAAGCTGACCCAGAAGTCGCAGGAAGCCCTGCAGGAGGCCCAGAGCGTCGCCGGGCGCCTCGGCCACACCGAAACCGACGGCGAGCACCTGCTGCTCGCGCTGCTCGACCAGCCCGAAGGCCTGGTACCGCGGTTGCTGGCGCAGACCGGCGCCGACGTCGACGCGCTGCGCGCCGCGGTCGAGGTGGAGCTCGGCCGCCGGCCGAAGGTGACCGGGCCCGGCGCCCAGCCGGGCCAGGTCTACGTCACCCGGCGGCTGGCCGGGCTGCTCGACGCCGCCGAGCGGGAAGCCCGGCGGCTCAAGGACGAGTACGTCTCCGTCGAGCACCTGGTCCTGGCGCTGGCCGAGGAGGGGACGGCGTCGGCGGCCGGGCGGATCCTGCGCGACCACGGCGTGACCCGTGATTCCTTCCTGACCGCGCTGACGAAGGTCCGCGGCAACCAGCGCGTCACGTCGGCGACGCCCGAAGGCGCGTACGAGGCACTGGAGAAGTACGGCCGCGACCTCGTCGCCGACGGGCGCACCGGCAAGCTCGACCCGGTGATCGGGCGGGACACCGAGATCCGCCGCGTGGTCCAGATCCTCTCGCGCAAAACGAAGAACAACCCGGTGCTCGTCGGTGATCCCGGGGTCGGCAAGACCGCGATCGTGGAAGGGCTGGCGCAGCGGATCGTGCGCGGCGACGTGCCGGAGGGCCTGCGGGACCGGACGATCTTTTCGCTCGACATGAGCGCGCTGGTGGCCGGGGCCAAGTACCGCGGTGAGTTCGAGGAACGGCTCAAGGCCGTGCTCGGCGAGGTCAAAGCGGCCGAGGGCCGGATCATCCTGTTCGTCGACGAGCTGCACACGATCGTCGGCGCGGGCGCCACCGAAGGTGCGATGGACGCCGGCAACATGCTCAAGCCGATGCTGGCCCGCGGCGAGCTGCACATGATCGGCGCGACCACCCTGGACGAGTACCGCAAGCACATCGAGAAGGACGCCGCGCTGGAACGGCGGTTCCAGCCGGTCGTGGTGGACGAGCCCGCCGTCGAGGACACCATCTCCATCCTGCGTGGCCTGCGCGAACGGCTCGAAGTGTTCCACGGCGTCAAGATCCAGGACGGGGCGCTCGTCGCCGCGGCCGTGCTGTCGCACCGCTACATCAGCGACCGGTTCCTGCCGGACAAGGCGATCGACCTCGTCGACGAGGCGTGCGCGCGGCTGCGCACGGAAATCGACTCGATGCCCGCCGAACTCGACGAGCTCACCCGGCGGCTGACGCGGCTGGAGATCGAAGAAGCCGCGCTGGCCAAGGAAACCGACACCGCGAGCAAGGCGCGGCTGGAGGAGCTGCGCCGGGAACTGGCGGACCTGCGGGCCGAAACCGACGCCAAGAAGGCGCAGTGGGACGCCGAACGCCAGGCGATCCGGCGCGTGCAGGAGCTGCGGTCCGAATTGGAGCGAGTGCGTCACGAAGCCGAAGAGGCGGAACGGAACTACGACCTCAACCGGGCCGCCGAGCTGCGCTACGGCGAGATCCGCGAGCTGGAGCGCCAGCTCGAGGGCGAGGAGGAACGGCTGGCGAGCAAGCAGGGCGAGAAGCGCCTGCTGCGCGAAGTCGTCACCGAGGACGAGATCGCCGAGATCGTCGCGCAGTGGACCGGCATCCCGGTGTCCCGGCTGCAGGAGGGTGAGCGCGAAAAGCTGCTGCGGCTCGACGAGATCCTGCACGAGCGGGTGGTCGGGCAGGACGAGGCCGTCGGGCTGGTCGCCGACGCGATCATCCGCGCCCGGTCCGGGATCCGCGACCCGCGCAAGCCGATCGGGTCGTTCCTCTTCCTCGGCCCGACCGGGGTCGGGAAGACGGAGCTGGCGAAAACCCTGGCGGCGGCGCTGTTCGACAGCGAGGACAACATGGTCCGGCTCGACATGAGCGAATACCAGGAGCGGCACACGGTCTCCCGGCTGCTCGGCGCGCCACCGGGGTACGTCGGCTACGACGAGGGCGGGCAGCTCACCGAAGCAGTGCGGCGCAAGCCGTATTCGGTGGTGCTGTTCGACGAGATCGAGAAGGCGCACCCGGACGTGTTCAACACGCTGCTGCAGGTGCTCGACGACGGCCGGATCACCGACGCGCAGGGCAGGCTGGTGGACTTCCGCAACACCGTGATCATCATGACCTCCAACATCGGCTCGCAGCACCTGCTCGACGGCGTCACGTCGTCCGGCGAAATCAAGGCGGAGGCCCGGGAGGCGGTGCTGGCGGAGCTGCGCCACCACTTCCGGCCCGAGTTCCTCAACCGCCTCGACGACATCGTGCTGTTCACCCCGCTGGGGCGGCCGGAGATCGAGCGGATCGTGGAGCTGCAGTTCGACCAGCTGCGCCGCCGGCTGGCCGAGCAGGGCGTCACGATCGAGCTGACCGAAAACGCGCGGCGGTTCATCGCCGAGCGTGGGTTCGACCCGGTGTACGGCGCCCGGCCGCTGCGCCGCTACATCTCCCACGAGGTCGAGACGCGGATCGGGCGCGCGCTGCTGCGCGGCGAGCTGGCCGAGGGGCTGGCGATCGTGGTCGACGCGGTCGACGGTGACCTGACCGTCGAGTTCCGCGCCCCCGCGGAGGAGGCGGCATGAAGACCGTCACCGTCACCTGCGAGCACTGCGGGAAGACCAACCGGATTCCGGCCGTCGCAGACGGTTCGCCCCGGTGCGGCCACTGCCACCGGCCGCTGCCGTGGGTGGTCGACGCGGGCGACGACGACTTCGCGCCGATCGCCGAACAGGCGGGTCTCCCGGTGCTCGTCGACCTCTGGGCGACCTGGTGCGGCCCCTGCCGGTCGGTGAGCCCGGCGCTGGACCGGCTCGCCCGCGCACGGGCCGGGAAGGTGAAGCTCGTCAAGGTCGACGTCGACCGCGCGCCGGGCGTGGCGCGCCGGTTCGACGTCATGGCCGTGCCGACCCTGCTGGTGCTCCGCGGCGGCGAGGTCGTCCGGCGGCAGGCCGGGGCGGCGCCGGAAAACGTGCTGCGCGACTGGCTCGACCAAGCGCTGAACTCGCCGGAGGAGGCGAAGAAATGACCACTGTCATCGACCCGCACTTGGCTCTCGTCCGGGATGTGGTGCCCCGGACGCCCCAGGGCTGCCAGGAGTGTCTCTCCACCGGAACCTCATGGGTGCACCTGCGGCTGTGCCTGACCTGCGGGCACGTCGGCTGTTGCGACACGTCACCGATGAAGCACGCGAGCATGCACGCCCACGCCATCGGCCACCCCATCGTGCGCTCGTTCGAGCCCGGGGAGAACTGGCGCTGGTGCTACGTGCACGAGGCGTTCGTATGACGGTCTCGGCACCGGACCTCGTCGAGACCCCGGATCCGCAGGGCGCGTTCCCCCGGCTGACCCGCGAGCAGCTCGAAAAGCTCTCCGCCGCGGGCGAGCGCCGTCCGGTTCGGCCGGGGGAAGTGCTCTACGCGCAAGGGGAACGGACGACGGCCTGGTACGTCGTCCTGCGTGGCAAGGTCGCCATCCAGCACCGCGAAGGCGACGACACCAGAACCGTGCGGGTGCACGGGCCGGGGCGGTTCCTCGGCGAGCTGGGCCTGCTCGAAGGGCAGCCGTCGTTCTTCACCGCCGTCGCGGTGGAACCCGGCGAAGTCCTCGTCGTCCCCATCGGCGAGCTGAAGCGGCTGGTCCTCGGCGACCCGGTGCTCGGCGACCTGATCCTGCACGCCTACTTCGTCCGCCGCACGCTGATCATCGGCTCCGGTGACGGACTGCGGATCGTCGGCTCGTGCTACTCGCCGGACACCCGGCGGCTGCTGGAGTTCGTGGCCCGCAACCGCCTGCCGTACCGGCTGGACGACCTCGACAAGGACCGCGGAGCCGAGGCGCTGCTGCGCCGGCTCGGCGTCACCGTCGAGGAAACGCCGGTGGTGGTGCTGCCCGGCGCCGGCGTGCTGCGCAACCCCGGCAACGCCGAACTGGCGTGCGCGATGGGGCTGCGGCACGAGGAACCCCCGGCGGGCGTGCGCGACGTGCTCGTGGTCGGCGCCGGGCCCGGCGGGCTCGCGGCCGTCGTCTACGCGGCCTCCGAAGGACTGGCGACGTCGGCGTTCGACGCCGTCGCCGCGGGCGGGCAGGCGGGCACGACGTCGAGGATCGAGAACTACCTCGGTTTCCCGTCCGGGATTTCGGGGGCGGAACTGGCCGAGCGGTCGGCGATCCAGGCGGCCAAGTTCGGGGTCCGGGTCGCCGTTCCGGCCGAGGCGCGCACGCTCGTCCCGCGGGGCGGGCTGTACGCGGTGGGCTTCGACGACGGCACCGAGATCGTCACGCGGACGGTGATCATCGCGACCGGCGCGCGGTACCGGCGGCTGCCCCTCCCCCGGCTCGAACACCTGGAGGGCACGTGCCTCTACTACGCCGCGACCCCGCAGGAGGCCAGGCAGTGCCGGGCCGACCCGGTCGCGGTGGTCGGCGGCGGCAACTCCGCGGGGCAGGCGGCGGTGTTCCTGGCGCAGACCTCACCGGTGGTGCACCTGCTGGTGCGCGGCGGCGATCTCGGCGCGGACATGTCGCGCTACCTGGTCGACCAGGTCGACCGCCACCCGCGGATCCGGGTCCACCTGCACACCGAAGTCCGCGATGTCGTCGAGGACGGCAAGACGATGTCGGGCGTCGAGACCGAGGACAACCGCACCGGCGAGCGGCACCGGCTCGCCGCCCGCGCGTTGTTCGTCTTCATCGGCGCGGCGCCGCACACACGCTGGCTGTCCGGCCACATCGCCCTCGACGAGGACGGATTCGTGCTCACGGGCGCGGACGCGGGCGGCTCGTTCACGCCGTTGCCGCTCGAGACGAGCAGCCCGGGCGTGTTCGCCGTCGGCGACGTCCGGCACGGCTCGGTGAAGCGCGTGGCCTCGGCGGCCGGCGAAGGTGCCATGGCCGTGCGGCTGGTGCACGAACGCCTCGCACAAGAACTCGCACCACCGGGAGGACTCCCATGATCACCAGGCTTTCCCGACCCCTCCTCGCGCTCGCGGAACTGGACCGGCTGATCAGCCGCGCGGCGCCTCCGGGCGACCTCACCATCAGCTCCACCCTGCACCCCGGGCGCTACGCCGTCGTCACGATCGCCGGACGGGCGGACGCGGCGGCGGCGCGGACCCTGGCGGGGTACCTGGCCGGGCTGGTGTACGCCGGCGCCCGCGACTTCGTCGTCGACCTGTCCCGGGTCGAGCAGCCCGGCGACGACTTCCTCCGCCTGCTGCGCACCTTCGGCGACCGGCTGGCCGCGGGCGGCGGCGGGCTGGAGCTGACCGGCCTGACGCCACCGGTGCTGCACGAGCTGGACGACGAGCCGCTCGCCGAGGCGTTCGCGCTGTACCGCGTCGAATCCGAAGACGGGCGGCGGTGGGCGGCACTGCGCTGCCCGCAGGGCTTCGACGGCGTCGCCGAACCCGGCTCCCCCGCACGGTTCCGCGCGTTCGTCGACACCGCGGCCACCGGGCGCGGCGAGCGGTTCGGGAGGCGCCGATGACCACGGTGAGCCGCCGTCCCCGCCGGCGGGCGTGGCCGCGGATCTTCACGGTCGGCCTGCTGCTGTGGGTGCTGTCGGTCGTCGTCACGTACGCGACCGGCAACCCCAACCTGCTGCCGACCCTCGTGCTGCTCGGGAGCTTCCTGGTGCCGGTGACGTTCGTGGCGTGGGCGTTCGAGCGCCGCGACTCGGGGGAGATCACCGCCGAGCTGGTGTTCCGGACCTTCCTCGTCGGCGGGGTGCTCGGCGTCCTCGGTGCCTCGGTGCTGGAGACCTACCTGCTGTACCCGTCGACGTGGCTGTACGTGGGGGTCGGGCTCATCGAGGAGGCCGTCAAGCTGGTCGCGCTCGCGCTGCTGACGCGCGGGCTGGCCGTGAAGTCCCTGCGGGACGGGATCATCCTCGGTGCGACGGTCGGATTCGGGTTCTCCGCCTTCGAATCCGCGGGCTACGCGCTCACGTCGTTGTTCACCGCGCAGGGCCTGTCGCTGACCGGCCTGGTCACGACCGAGCTGCTGCGCGGGCTGCTCGCACCGGTCGGGCACGGGTTGTGGACCGCGATCCTGGGCGGGCTGCTGTTCGCGCCGAGCACGCGCGAACACTTCGTGCTGAGCCTTCGCCTGGCGACGGCGTTCCTCGGCGTCGCGCTGCTGCACGCGCTGTGGGACTCGATGTCGGCCATTGCGCTGGTGATCACCCTGGTGCTCACCGGGCAGGTGGCGCGGTTCGACCCGCGCGGCCTCGCCGTCCCGCCCGGGGACGCGGCGACGGTGTACACCGTGACGACCTGGGCGGGCCAGGGCGTGATCGCGCTGATCGGCGTGCTGTGGCTGCTGGTCCTGCTCAGGCGGGCGCGGCAGGAACGAAGTTCCCGACGAGAAGGAGCATGGTAATGCGGAATTGCTTCCACGACGCAGTGGTGAGCCGGTCCGGCGGGGACTACGGCCGAGCGGACCTCACCGTGTCCATCACCCGCGACGACGGCGTGGTGCTGGCGACCGTGTCCGGCGAGATCGACCTCGCCACGGCACGCACCTTCGCCCGGCACCTCGAATCGACCCTCACCGGCCCGCCGGCCGCGGTCATCGCCGATCTCGGCCAGGTCGCCTTCCTCTCCTCGTCCGGGCTCGCGGCACTCCAGATCTTCGCGCAGGCGGCGACCTCCGCGGGCGTCGCGTTCTGCCTGGTCAGCGCGCAGCGCACGATGCTCCGGCACCTGCAGCTGACCGCCCTCGACCGCGACCTGACCATCAAGCCCACCGTCGCCGACGCCCGCACCTGGCTCTCGAACGAGCCGACGCCGGACCCTTAGTGTCCGCGGAAGTTCCTCAGCCGCAGGGCACCGTGAGTTGCCGGTCGAGGGCGGTGTAGGTGGTGACCGCGGTTCCGTTGCACTGGTACTGCACGAAACCTTTGCCGCTGGCCACCACCTGTGGTGAGCCGTCGACCACCCGCGAAATCGACACCGGCAGCGGGATGATGGGCCCGAGCGGGAAGTAGGAAATCTCGTTCACCGCGTTCAACGTGGTCGCGGTGGCCGAGAAGTTCTGGATCACCCCGGCAGCGTGGGCGGGGACGGTGGTGGCGCCGGTCAGCAAGGCGACTCCCGACGCGATCACAGCGAATCGACGAGGCATGACTACCGTTCTAAGAGCCTGTTTTTGATGCCGTCTGTGGGTATGGGTCGGGCCTCTGCTAGTGATCTAGACACCACATCATGATCACAACCAGCAGAGGCCCGGTCTT
>NZ_JNYY01000014.1 GCF_000716785.1 Amycolatopsis vancoresmycina | reverse complement strand
CGCCACTCATCCCCACTTGCATGTGTTAAGCACGCCGCCAGCGTTCGTCCTGAGCCAGGATCAAACTCTCCAACAATGAACAGTTTAATCGAGGCAAATGTATTGCTCTCAAAGCAAACCCCGACGAGGGGGTTTCATATAAGCTCTACTGGCTTAGTTCACTAGCACACTGTTGAGTTCTCAAGCAACACACCCCGAGTTCACCGCACTCAAGCGGCTCGCTCGAAGCGAGTCATTCCTAGCAGTTTTTGGTGGGACACCCACTCAATCGCGATCCGCGAGAGCTTGGTTCGTGTCCCGGTGGCCACCCGGTTTCCCTGGCGACTTGGAGAACTTTACACCCCCGGAGGAGGCCCGAAACAGGGGGGTCCCTTAACCGCGTTCCCGCAGGTCAGGGCCCTGTTTCGGGCCGTCGGAGCCGCTCAGCCGCCGAGCGCGACGCCGGCGACGTTGCGCTTGCCCTTGCGGACGACGAGCCACTTGCCGTGGAGGGCGTCCTCGCGGGCCGGCTTCCATTCCTCGTCCGCGATCTTCACGTTGTTGACGTACGCGCCGCCCTCCTTGAGGGTGCGCCGCGCGGCGCCCTTGCTGTCCACCAGTCCCCCGGCGAGCAGCAGGTCGACGATCGTCGGCTCGCCCGCCGGGTCGACCTTGCCGTTCGGCACCTCGGCCATCGCCGCGTCGAGGGTGCGTTCGTCCAGTTCGCCGAGCTCGCCGCGGCCGAACAGCGCCTGGCTGGCGTTGATCACCTGCCGCGTCTGCTCCTCGCCGTGCACCAGCGTGGTGAACTCCTCCGCCAGCCGCTTCTGCGCGGCCCGCAGGTGGGGACGCTGTTCGGTGTCCTCCGCCAGCGCGGCGATCTCCTCCTGGTCGAGGAAGGTGAACATCCGCAGGTAACGGACCACGTCGGCGTCACCCACATTGACGAAGTACTGGTACCAGGCGTACGGCGAGGTCATCTCCGGGTCGAGCCAGAGGTTGCCGCCGCCGGTGGACTTGCCGAACTTGCGCCCCTCGGCGTCGGTGACCAGCGGCGCGGTCAGCGCGTGCACGCTCGCGCCCTCGGTCCGGCGGATCAGGTCGACCCCGCCGACGAGGTTGCCCCACTGGTCGGACCCGCCGACCTGCAGCTTGCAGCCGTACTGCCGGTAGAGCTGCTGGTAGTCCTGCGACTGCAGCAGCAGGTAGCTGAACTCGGTGTACGACATGCCGTCGCCCTCGAGCCGTCGCTTCACCGTCTCCCGGTTCAGCATGACGTTGATCGAGAAGTGCTTCCCGACGTCGCGCAGGAACTCCAGCGCGGTCTGCTGCCCGGTCCAGTTGAGGTTGTTCTCCACGATCGCGCCGGTCGGCGAGTCGTCGAAGTCGACGAACCGTTCGAGCTGGCCGCGGATGCGCCCGGCCCACTCGGCGACGACGTCGAGGGTGTTCAGCGTGCGTTCCCCGGTGTCGCGCGGGTCGCCGATCATCCCGGTCGCGCCGCCGGCCAGCACGATCGGCCGGTGCCCGGCGCGCTGGAAGCGCTTGAGCATGAGCAGCGGGACGAGGTTGCCGGCGTGCAGGCTGGGCGCGGTGGGGTCGAAACCGCAATAGAGCGTCACGGGACCCTGGTCGAGCTCGCGCCGGAGGGCGTCGATGTCGGTGGACTGCGCGATCAGGCCGCGCCAGGACAGCTCGTCGAGGATGTGTTCGCTCACGCCTGTAGATCCTCCCGCACCTGGTCAACCGACTAACTGGCGGGTCGGACCCGCCGCTTCCCACCGCGGCGGTAGGTCGACACGGCCGCGGACGCGCCGTCCCAGAAGCGCCAGGGCGTGTCCATGGCCATCGCGACGCCGACGCGGGGCCCGGAGCGGATCCGCTCCACCGGCACGCGCTCGCCGGCGCGCAGCCGGACCGGTGAGGCGGGGTCGGTGAGGTCGACGCCGTTCTGCGCGCGGTCGATGCGCAGCACCGACGTCAGGATGGCCGGGCCCTTCGCGAGCTCGCCGGTCCCCCGCGCGGACGGCCGCCGCTTGCGGACGACGTCGAGGCCTTCGACGACTTCGCCGGCGCGCAGCAGCACCGCGCCGGCCACGCCGTCGTGCGAGCCGACGATGTTCGCGCAGAAGTGCATGCCGTAGACGAAGTAGACGTACAGGTGCCCCGCCGGCCCCCACATGACGGCGTTGCGCGGGGTCCGGCCGCGGTAGCAGTGCGACGCCGGGTCGTCCTCGCCGCGGTAGGCCTCGACCTCGACCAGCCGGACGCCGACCGTGCCGTCGGGCCCGTCGGCCTCCAGGACCGAGCCGAGCAGCAGGTGGGCCAGGTCGACCGGGTCCAGTGCGAGTTCGTCGCGGGTGAACAACCGGCCTGCGTCGCCGCTCAAACGGGGTCCTCTCTTCGGCTGTCTGGCGCGACCACCCTAACCCTTGAGCGATCGCTCAAACATCTCTACAGTCTTTTTGAGCAGTCGCTCAAACCTCGGAGGGGAGCCGGAGATGCGACCGAAGGCGCTCTACGTCGAGACCGTGATCCGCACGGACCTCGACACGCTGTGGCGGCACACCCAGGACCCGGCCCTGCACCAGCGCTGGGACCTGCGGTTGGCCGGGATCACCCCGGTCGACGGCCACTTCCGCTACACCTCGCGGTTCCTGGGTGTCACGGTCGACGGGGTCGGGGTGCGGGCGGCGTCACGGGACTGGCCGGACGGCTCCCGCACGTCGGTGCTGCGGTTCGCCTCCGCCGACCCGCTGTCGCTGATCAGCGCGGGCGCGGGGTTCTGCCGCTGCACCCCGGTCCCCGGCGGCGTCCGCCTCGTCACCGGCTTCGACTACGGCACCCGGTGGGGCCGCTTCGGACGACTGGCCGACCGGGTGTTCCGGCCGGTGTTCGGCTGGATGACGGCGTGGTCGTTCGACCGGCTGCGGCTCTGGCTGGAGACCGGCGTGGCGCCGGAGGACCAGCCGCTGACCGCGCCTTCGGCCGCCCGCTGCGGCCGGACGCGGCTACGCGACCAAGTGGCTGCCGGAACGTCTTCGTGACCGGCGTCTTCGGCGCGGGGCGCCGGCTCGCCGTGTCGGTCCGGCTCGACAGCGGGCTTCGTGAGAAGGTCATGGCCTGATGGGCACCGGCCGGAACTCCAGTTCGCAGGACACGAAGCAGCGGCTCGTGGACGGCGTGCTGGAAGTCGTCCGGCGGCAGGGCATCACCGCCGTCTCCGCGCGGTCGGTCGCCACGGCCGCGGGCGCGAACCAGGCGCTGGTCTTCTACCACTTCGGCAGCGTCGAAGAGCTCGTCGCGCAGGCGTGCATCTCCGCGACGGAGTCCCGCGTCGCCCTTTACCGGGACCGGTTCGCCGCCGTGACCACGGTCGGCGAGCTGCTGTCGCTCGGCCGGGAGATCCGGACCGCGGAACGCGCGGAAGGCAACCTGGCCCTGCTGGCCCAGACGCTGGCTGGAGCGCAGGGCAGCGAACGGCTCGCCGAAGCGACCCGCGAGGGCCTCGACAAGTGGATCACCGAGGTCCGGACGGCCCTCGAGCGCGTGCTCGCCGGTTCGCCGCTGGCCGAGCTCGCCGACCCCGACGGACTGGCCCACGCCGTCTCCACCGGGTTCCTCGGCCTGACCCTGTTCGACACGGTCGACCCCGACGGCGCCGAACAGGCCGTGGCCGCACTGGAGCAGCTGGCCGTGCTGGTCGACGTGCTGGACGGGCTCGGCCCGGTGGCCACCCGGGCCGTCCGGGCCAAGCTCCGCAAGTCCCTCAGTTGAGCCACTGGCGCGCCGCGGTGACGCGCTCCTCGAGCCGCGCGCGCTGCTCGGCCACGCGCGCCGGCGCCGTGCCGCCCCGCCCGTCGCGGGACTGCACCGAGCCTTCGACGGTGAGGACTTCGCGCACCGCCGGGGTGAGCGCCGGGTTGATCTTCTCGAACTCCTCGTCGGTCAGCTCGTCCAGGCCGACGCCGCGGGCCTCGGCGACGCGGACGCTTTCGCCCGCCGCCTCGTGCGCGACGCGGAACGGGACGCCCTGGCGGACCAGCCACTCCGCGATGTCGGTGGCCAGGGTGAAGCCGGCCGGAGCCAGCTCGGCGAGCCGGTCGGTGTGGAAGGTCAGCGTGGCGAGCATGCCGGCGATCGCCGGGAACAGGAGCTCGAGCTGCTCGACCGAGTCGAACACCGGCTCCTTGTCCTCCTGCAGGTCGCGGTTGTAGGCCAGCGGCTGCGCCTTGAGGGTGGCCAGCAGGCCGGTGAGGTTGCCGATCAGCCGGCCCGCCTTGCCGCGCGTCAGCTCCGCGACGTCCGGGTTCTTCTTCTGCGGCATGATCGAGCTGCCGGTGGCCCAGGCGTCGTCCAGCGTCACGTAGCCGAACTCGGCGGTGTTCCAGATGATCACCTCTTCGGCGATCCGGGACAGGTTCACCGCGAGCATCGCGACGGCGAAGGCGAACTCGGCGACGAAGTCACGCGAAGCGGTGCCGTCGATGGAGTTCTCGACGCTGGTGGCGAAGCCCAGCTCCTCGGCGACGGCCTCGGGGTCGAGACCCAGCGACGAGCCGGCGAGCGCGCCCGAGCCGTACGGCGACTCGGCCGTGCGGGCGTCCCAGTCCTGCAGGCGCGAGACGTCCCGCAGGAGCGCCTGGCCGTGGGCCATCAGGTGGTGGGCGAGCAGCACCGGCTGCGCGTGCTGCAGGTGTGTGCGGCCGGGCAGGATCGCGTCCGGGTGCCGCTTCGCCTGCGACACCAGCGCGTCGACGACCTCCAGGGTGCCCGCGACGACCCGGCGGGCGGCGTCGCGCAGCCACATCCGGAACAGCGTGGCCACCTGGTCGTTGCGGGACCGGCCGGCACGCAGCTTGCCGCCGAGTTCCGTGCCCGCGCGCTCGAGGAGGCCGCGTTCGAGGGCCGTGTGCACGTCTTCGTCGGCGACCGTCGGGGTGAACTCCCCCGACGCGACGTCCTGGGCGAGCGCGTCCAGGGCGGCCAGCATGCCGGTCAGCTCGTCGTCGGTGAGCAGCCCCGCCTTGCGCAGCACGCGGGCGTGCGCGCGCGACCCGGCGATGTCGTAGGGCGCCAGTCGCCAGTCGAAGTGCGTCGACGCGCTCAGCGCGGCCATGGCCTCCGCCGGACCGCCGGCGAACCGGCCGCCCCAGAGCTGCACCGGCTGCTCGTTCCCGCTCACTGTTCTCGCTTCTCCTCGGTGTTCGTGTGTTCAGGCGACCGTGATCCGGCCGTCGTACAGGACCAGGCGGACACTGGCACATCCGCGGCCGGTCCGCCGTTCGAGTGCGGCGCACGCTTCGCCGCGCCCGATTCTCTGCGCTTCGCCACGCGCGCTCAACATCCGGCGCGCTTCGGCGACGGAGACGGTCTCGCCGTCGATCGCCACCGGGATCCCGTGGTCGAAGGTGATCACGACCTCGTCCGGCGCCAGGAACTCGCCCTCGGCCGGGAAGATGTCGGCGATCATGGCGATCCTTCGTCCGCCGATCGCTGCGCGAGGGTGGCGAAGCGCTCCGCCAGTTCCTTGCCCGTCAACGGTTCCCGGGCGATCACGGCGACGGTGTCGTCCCCGGCGATCGAGCCGACGACCTCTTCGAGCGCGGCCCGGTCGATCGCGCTGGCGAGGAACTGCGCCGCGCCCGGCGGCGTCCGCAGCACCATCAGGTTGCCCGACGAGTCGGCCGAGACCATCAGCTCCGCGAGCAGCCGGGAGAGCCGGGACGTGCCACCCTGCACCCCGCGGACGGGACTGCCGTCCTCGGGGATGACGTAGACCGGCGCCCCCGAGTCCGGGCCGCGCAGCTTGACCGCGCCCAGCTCGTCGAGGTCGCGAGACAGCGTCGCCTGCGTGACCTCGATGCCTTCGGCGGCCAGCAGCTTGGCCAGCTCGGTCTGGCTGCGGATCGTCATGGTCGACACCAGCTCGGTGATCCGCGCCTGCCGCCCCACCCGGCTGCCGGTCATCGCCTGCTCTCCTCGAACAGCCAGACCAGCAGGGCCTTCTGCGCGTGCAGGCGGTTCTCGGCCTCGTCCCACACCGCGCTGGCCGGGCCGTCGAGTACCTCGTCGGTGATTTCCCAGCCGCGGTGGGCGGGCAGGCAGTGCAGCACGATCGCGTCGTCCGCGGCCTTCTTCAGCAGCTCGGCGTTGACCTGGAGGGCGCGGAACGGGCCCACCCGGTCGAGGCCGTCGTTCTCCTGGCCCATCGACGTCCACGTGTCGGTGACGAGCACGTCCGCGCCGTCGACCGCCGCGTACGGGTCGGTGTAGGCGGTGGCGCTGCCCCCGGTGTCGGTCGCGCGCTTCTTCGCGTCCAGCATGACGCCCTGGTCCGGCTGGAAGCCGACCGGCGAGACGACCCGGACGTGCATCCCCGCGGTGACCCCGCCGAGCAGCAGCGAGTGCGCCATGTTGTTGGCGCCGTCGCCGAGGTAGACGAGAGTCAGCCCTTCGAGCTTGCCCTTGCGCTCGCGGATCGTCATCAGGTCGGTGAGCACCTGGCACGGGTGGAACTCGTCGGTGAGCGCGTTGACCACCGGGATCGACGCGGCCGAAGCCATCGCCTCGATGCGCTTCTGCGCGAACGTGCGCCACACGATCCCGTCGACGTACCGCGACAGGACCCGCGAAGTGTCCTCGATGGTCTCTTCGCGGCCGAGCTGCATCGAACGGCCGTCGACGATCACCGGGTGGCCGCCGAGCTGGCTGATCCCGACCTCGAACGAGAACCGCGTCCGCGTCGAGTTCTTCTCGAAGATCGCCGTGATGGACTTGCCGGCGAGGATCTTGTTGCCCAGCGGATCGGCCTTGAGCGCGTCGGCGAGGTCGAGGATGGCCTTCTGCTCGGCCGGACTGACGTCGTCGTCGCGGAGGAAGTGGCGCAGCATCAGTCGGAGTCCTTCGTGGTGGAGTCGAGCGCGTTCGGGAGGGCGGCCAGGAAGCCTTCGGCCTGCTCGGCGTCGAGCACGAGCGGCGGCGCGAGCCGGACGGTGTCCGGAGCGACCGGGTTGACGAGGTAGCCGGCCGCCTGGGCGGCTTGGGCGACCGCCGCCGAGACGGGCTTCTTCAAGGCGATGCCGAGCAGCAGCCCGGTCCCGCGCACCCCGGCGACGAGCGGGTGGCCCAGCGCCTCGACCCCCGCCGCGATGTCCTTGCCCAGCGTGGCGACGTGGTCGAGGAGACCGTCGGCGGCGATGGTCTTCAGCACGGCCAGGCCGGCCGCGCAGCAGACCGGGTTGCCGCCGAAGGTGGTGCCGTGCTGGCCGGGCTTGAGCAGGTCGCCCGCCGCGCCGACGCCGATCACCGCACCCAGCGGCAGCCCGCCGCCGAGGCCCTTGGCCAGGGTGATGACGTCCGGCACGATGCCGGCCTGCTGGTAGCCGAACCAGGTGCCGAGCCGGCCGAGACCGGTCTGCACCTCGTCGAGCACCAGCAGCGTGCCGGTGGCCTTGGTGATCTCCCGGGCGGCGTGCAGGTAGCCGTCCGGCGCCGGGAACACCCCGGCCTCGCCGAGCACCGGCTCCAGGAAGACCGCCGCGGTGTCGGTGTCGACGGCGGCTTTCAGCGCCTCGACGTCCCCGAACGGCACGTGCTCCACGCCGGGCACCAGCGGCTTGAACGGGTCGCGCTTGCCGGGCTGGCCGGTGAGCGTCAGCGCGCCCATGGTCCGGCCGTGGAACGCGCCTTCGACCGCGACCACCTTGGTGCGCCCGGTCAGCCGGCTGATCTTCAGCGCGGCTTCGTTGGCCTCGGCGCCGGAGTTGACGAACAGCACCTTGCCGTGGCCGGTGAGGCCGGCGACGTCCAGCAGCGCCTCGGCGAGTTCGACCGCGACCGGGTTGACGTACAGGTTCGACGTGTGGCCGAGCTGCTTGATCTGCGCGGTGACGGCTTCGACGACCGCCGGGTGCGCGTGGCCGAGCGCGTTGACGGCGATGCCGCCGACCAGGTCAAGGTACTCCCGGCCGCCGGCGTCCCACACCTTCGCGCCCTCGCCGCGGACGAGCGTCAGCTTGGGCGTGCCGTAGTTGTCCATCAGGGCGGACTGCCAGTGCTGCTGGCCGTCCTCATTGGACTGCAGGTCGGTCACGGGAGCTCCGTTTCGGGGAAGACCATGGTGCCGATGCCGCGCGAGGTGAAGACCTCCAGCAGCACCGAATGGGCGAGACGGCCGTCGATCACGTGCGCCCGGCGCACGCCGCCGCGGATGGCGCGCACGCACGCCTCCATCTTCGGGATCATGCCGCTGGCCAGGGTGGGCAGCATCGGCTCGAGGTGGTCGACGCGGATGCGATCGATCAGCGACGACCGGTCGGGCCACTTCGCGTAGAGCCCTTCGACGTCGGTGAGCACCACGAGCTTCTCGGCGCCCAGCGCGGCCGCGAGCGCCCCCGCGGCCGTGTCGGCGTTGACGTTGTGCACCACGCCGTCGACGTCCGGGGCGACGGTGGACACGACCGGGATGCGCCCGGCGTTGACGATGTCGAGCACCGCGTCCGGGTTGACCTCGGCGACCTCGCCGACCAGCCCGATGTCGACCGCCTCACCGTCCACAGTGGCCTGTTTGCGCTCGGCGGTGAAGAGGCGGGCGTCCTCGCCGGAGATGCCGACCGCGTACGGCCCGTGTGCGTTGATCAGCCCGACGAGTTCCCGGCTGACCTGGCCGACGAGCACCATCCGGACGATGTCCATCGTCTCCGGCGTGGTGACCCGCAGGCCGCCCTTGAACTCGCCCTCGACGCCCAGCCGGTTGAGCATCGCGGTGATCTGCGGGCCGCCGCCGTGCACGACCACCGGGCGCAGGCCGGCCAGCCGGAGGAACACCATGTCCTCGGCGAAGGCCGCCTTCAGCTCGTCGTCGATCATGGCGTTGCCGCCGTACTTCACCACCACCGTGGCACCGTGGAACCGCTGCAGCCAGGGCAGCGCCTCGATGAGCACTCCGGCCTTCTCGGCCGCCGTCGCGAGTCGTTCGTCCGCGGAAATCAGAGCCTCCTGGGTCATGAGGAGTACGCGCTGTTCTCTTCGACGTAACCGTGCGATAGATCCGTGGTGTAGATGGTCGCCGCGCCCGCGCCGACACCGAGGTCGACGACGATTTCGATGGCCCGGCCGGTGAGGTCCGCTTCCGACCGGTCCGCGGCCGGCACGCCGCGGGCGAACAAGGTGACGCCGTTGATCGCGATCGACACCGTCTCCGGGTCGATGCGGGCGGGGACGCGGCCGAGCGCCATGGCGATCCGGCCCCAGTTCGGGTCCGAGCCGAACAGCGCCGTCTTGACCAGGTTGTCCTCGGCGATCGTGCGGGCGACGGCGATCGCGTCGGCTTCGGTGTCCGCGCCCCGCACGGTGACGTCGACGTCCTTGGTGGCGCCCTCGGAGTCCGCGCGCAGCTGGAGCACCAGGTCGTGGCTCACCGCGGTGAGCAGTTCGGTGAGCTCGGCCTCGGTCGGCTCGACCCCGCTCGCGCCGGACGCCAAGACCAGGACGGTGTCATTGGTGGACGTGCCGCCGTCGACGTCGAGCCGGTCGAAGGTCACGCGGGTCGCCGCGCGCAGGGCGCGGTCGAGCGTTTCCTTGTCCACCACCGCGTCGGTGGTCAGGACCGAGAGCATGGTGGCGAGGTTCGGCGCGAGCATGCCCGCGCCCTTGGCGAAGCCGCCGGCGCTCCAGCCGCTGTCGTGCTTCGCGAAGGCCTGCTTCGGTTGGGTGTCGGTGGTCATCACGCCCTTGGCGGCGTTGAGGCTCGCCTCGGGGCTTGCGTCGAGCGCCTTGAAGGCGGTGTCCACTCCGGACAGGACCGCGTCCATCGGGAGCCGCTCGCCGATCAGGCCGGTGGAGCAGACGGCGACCTCGATCGCGCCCGCCTGCAGGACTTCGGCGACCTTTTCGGCCGTGGCGTGGGTGTCCTGGAAGCCGCCGGGGCCGGTGGCCGCGTTGGCGCCGCCGGAGTTGAGGACGACGGCCTTCAGCCGCTGCTGCTTCAGCACCTCCTGCGACCACAGCACCGGCGCGGCCTTGATGACGTTGCGGGTGAACACGCCGGCGGCGACGTCGAGCGGGCCGTCGTTGACGACCAGGGTGAGGTCGAGCGCGCCGGAGGCCTTGATCCCGGCGGCGACGCCGGCGGCGCGGAAGCCCTGGGGGCCGGTGACGGTCACGGTGCCACTCCTGTGGTGGGAAGCCCGGTGGTTTCCGGGAGGCCGAGGGCCAGGTTCATCGACTGGACGGCACCGCCGGCGGTGCCCTTCGTGAGGTTGTCGATCGCGGTGACGACGACCAGGCGCCGCGCGCCCTCGTCGACCGCGACCTGCAGCTGGGTGTTGTTCGAGCCGAGCGTCGACGCGGTCGTCGGCCAGGCGCCCGCGGGCAGCAGCTGGACGAACGGTTCGGCGTCGTAGGCCTTTTCGTAGGCCGCCCGGGCGGCGGCCTCGTCGACGCCGTCCTTCAGCGGGGCGCTCGCGGTGGTCAGGATGCCGCGGGGCATCGGCGCGAGCACGGGCGTGAAGGACACGGTGACCTTCTCTCCCGCGACGGCCGAGAGGTTCTGCGCGAATTCGGGGGTGTGCCGGTGGGCGCCGCCGACGCCGTACGCGCTCGCCGAGCCCATCACTTCCGAGCCGAGCAGGTGCGGTTTGAGGCTCTTGCCGGCGCCGGAGGTCCCGGTGACCGCGACGACCGTGACGTCGGGCTCGACCAGCCCGGCGGCGAACGCCGGGGCCAGGGCCAGCGACCCGCCGGTCGGGAAGCAGCCGGGCACGGCGATGCGCTTGGTGCCGGCGAGCTTCTCGCGAGCGCCGGGTAGCTCGGGCAGGCCGTACGGCCATTGGCCGGCGTGGTCGCCGCCGTACCAGCGCTGCCAGTCGCCCGCGTTGGCCAGCCGGTGGTCGGCGCCGAGGTCGACCACCAGGACGTCCGGGCCGAGCTGGGCCGCGATCGCCGCGGAGTGCCCGTGGGGCAGCGCGAGGAAGACGACGTCGTGGCCGGCGAGGGTCTCCGGCGTCGTCTCGGCCAGCACACGGTCGGCGAGCGGGACGAGGTGGGGCTGGTGGACGCCGAGCTTCGTGCCCGCGCTGCTGGCGGCCGTGAGCGCGCCGATCTCGACCTCGGGATGGGTCAGGAGCAGGCGCAGCAGCTCACCGCCCGCGTACCCGCTGGCTCCGGCCACCGCGATGTTCACCGTCATACGCATGATTATGCACGCCCTTGCAAGTCTAAACAAACAGGTTTGCCGGGAAGTGGCGGCCGCCACCTTGGGATGCTGGGCGGATGACGGACACCCCGGCCCGGCTGCTCGGCCTGCTCTCGCTGCTCCAGACGCCCCGGGAGTGGCCGGGCAGCGAGCTCGCCGGACGGCTGGGGGTCAGCCCGCGCACGATCCGCCGCGACATCGACCGGCTGCGCGACCTCGGTTACCCGGTCGAGGCCAGCCGCGGCGTCGCGGGCGGGTACCGGCTGGTCGCCGGCACCGCGATGCCGCCCCTGGTCCTCGACGACGAAGAAGCCGTCGCGATCGCCGTGGGGCTGCGGACGGCCGCGGGGCAGTCCGTGTCCGGGATCGAGGAGGCGTCGGTGCGGGCGCTGGCCAAGCTGGAGCAGGTCCTGCCGGCCCGGCTGCGCCGCCGGGTGGGCACGATCGGCACGGCGACGGTCGCCGTGCCGGCCACCGGGCCGGTGGTCGACCCGGCGCAGCTGACGGTGTTCGCGGGCGCGATCGCCAACCACGAAACGGTCCGGTTCCGCTACCGCGCGAACGACGGCACCGAGACCCGGCGCCGCGCCGAGCCGCTCCGCCTGGTCGCGGCCGGCCGCCGCTGGTACCTGGTGGCCTACGACCTCGACCGGGCGGACTGGCGCACGTTCCGCGCCGACCGCATCCACGACGCCCAGGCCACCGGCGGCCGGGCCGTGCGCCGCGAGCCGCCCGCCACGGACCTGGCGGCCTACGTCATCGACCGGATCTACGACCTGATGCCGACGTACCGCGCGGTGGCCGTGCTCGCGGAACCGGCAGCGGAGGTGGCCCCGCGACTCGGCGCGGCCGCAGGTGAGCTGACCGACCTCGGCGGCGGCCGGTGCCGGTGGTCCAGCCACGCGGACACGCTGGACTGGCTGGCGTTCCGGCTGCTCGGGCTCGGGTGTGCGTTCACGGTCGAGGAGCCTCCGGAGCTGGTGGCGCACCTCAAGGTGCTCGCGGCTCGCGCCGGCGCCGCGGCCGGGGATCGGCCGGTCGCCGGGTCCTGAGGCCGGCGGGTCACCGGGAACCCGGCCGAGCGGTGCGGCCGGTGGCCGATACCTGACACGACCCGGCCGGAGAAACGAGCGCCACCCCGCCCCGCCGAACGGTTCAGCCCGCGGCCGACACCGGACACGACCCAGCCCGAGAAACGAGCGCCACCCCGCCCCGCCGAGCAGTTCAGCCCGCCGCCGACACCGGACACGACCCAGCAACCCCACCCGGCCGCGGGCCACCGCGGCAGGCACCGCACGCGCCTGCCGCACAAGAACGATGAGTAGCCGACCCATGGCTGCCCCCTCCTGGTTGTTCACCCGATCGTCGAGATCCGGCGGCGGCAGGCCGGTCCACTGTGGACCGGCCTGCCGCCGTCACTCAGGTGGGTTCGCCCTCGTCCAGGTCCGTCCGCCTGCTCGGCGGGACCGGCAGGTAGCAGCCCGGGTTCTCCGGGTCGCAGCCCACGCGCGGGAGGCGGGCGCGGATGCCGCCGGGGGTGCGCTCGAAGTGCGCCGCGATCTGCGCGACGCTCTCCCCCGCGATCCACCGGTGCTCCAGCTCCGCGTCCATCTCCTCGCTCCACGGGCGGCCCTGCTGCGCAGGACGGCCCGCGGATCTTCGCCGCGGCGCCCGGCCCTCGCCGGTTGCGGAGAGCAACTCCTCCGCGACGAGATCGGCGACCGTGGCCGCCACCGCCACGTCCAGGTCGAGGCTGCCCTCGGCGACCGCTTCGCCGTCGGGGCCGCCGGCTTCCAGGGTGATCATCACCCGGGGCGTGGGTTCGGCGCGGTCGACGTCCGTCCTGGTCGCGACCACGATGTTGTAGGTGTTCTCCTGTGCCCGGAGCTCGGTCCGGCGCTGTTCGATGATCGACATGCCACGAAGGTAGCGCGCACCCCCGACAATTTTCGGGCACGCGCTGCTCACGGCCGGTTTCGCTCCGAAATTGTCGGACCCCTCCTCTAACGTCCCCGACGACCACGAACCGTCACGAGGAGGCGACGATGGAACACCGGCGGACAAGACGCTGCCCCGGTCCGGGCGAGCCGGGCCGGGGCAGCGCTATGAGGCTGTTCCGCTCAGAAGTGCAGCAGCTGGGCCAGCGTGCTCTGCTTCTCCTGGGCGGCCTTCGCGGAGTTGTCCGACTTCTGCGCCGCGGCGCCGTCGGGCACCGGCGGCGGCACCGGGCTGCACTGGACGTCCGAGTGGTTGCCGGGCTGGCGCTTCGGCAGGGCGCCGGTGGCCAGGTAGTCGGCGATCTTGTCGTCCACACAGGACACCCCGGACAGCGAACCGGCGTGCGTGGTCCCGCCCGGCGCGCTGATCAGGCTGGAGTTCGGGAACCGCTTCCGGACCTCGAGGCTGCCGGCGTACGGCGTGGCCGCGTCGAGCTCCTCGCTGATCAGCAGGGCGCCGGCGACCTTGCGGCCGTCGATGTCCACCGGCTTGCCCGCCTTCGCCGGCCAGTACACGCAGGGCGCGTTGAACCAGGCGTTGCCCCAGGTTTCGAACGGGGCCTTGAAGTAGGTCAGCCAGTTGTCGACTCGCCACTTGTTCCAGCTGGTCGGCCACTGCACGTCGGTGCACTGCACGCCCAGGTACACGGCGAAGCCGTTGTCGTTGCCCGGCGGGTTCGAGGCGTCGTAGAGGTCCTTCAGCGTCTGCCAGTCACCCTTGTGCACGTAGCCGTCGAAGGCCTTGGCCATGTCGACCCAGCCGAAGACGTAGTAGCCGGCCTGCAGGAAGATGTCGGTCCACTCGTCGCCGCCGATGACGCCGCCCGCGGGGTCCTTGGCGAGCTTGCGCTGGGTGTCGTACCAGAGCTTCTCGACGGCGTCGCCGGTCTTGCCCAGGTGGTAGACGTCGTCGTACTTGGCCAGCCAGGCGAAGTAGATCTTGATGTTCTTGTCGAAGGCGACGTCCTGGTCGAGGTTGGCCTCGTACCAGACCTTCCGCGGGTCGACGTTGCCGTCGAGCACCATCCGCCGGACGTTCTTCGGGTACAGCGTGCTGTACACCTGGCCGAGGTAGGTGCCGTAGGAGAAGCCGTAGTAGTTGATCTGCTTCTCGCCGAGGGCCTTGCGCAGGCTGTCCATGTCCTGCGCGACGTCGGTCGTCTTGAGGTGGTCGAGGATCGCGCCGTTCTTGCGGCACGCGTCGGCGTAGCCCTTCGAGCGGGCGAGCCAGGTCTTCTCCAGCTGCACCGTGGTCGGCACGTAGGCGGGCCGGTTGTAGCTGAAGTAGTTCCCGTCGCAGCTGATCGCGGGCTTGCTGGACCCGACGCCCCGCGGGTCGAAGCCGATCCAGTCGTAGTTGTCACCCGCGTGGTTCGGCACGTACTTGCCGAGCACCGACAGGCCGAGGCCGGAGCCACCGGGGCCGCCCGGGTTCACCAGCATGATGCCCTGGGACTGCGCGGTCTTGTGCTTGATCCGCGACACCGCGACGGAGACCTTCGCCCCGCCCGGCTTCGCGTAGTCCATCGGCACTTCGAGGAAGCCGCACTCGGCGCCGTTGGCCTTGAGGCTCGCCGACGCGCAGGGGCCCCAGGCGATCGGCGCGGGGCTGAACTGCGCCCCGGGATCCGCCGACGCGGCGGGCGCGGCGGCCATCAACCCGGCCGCGAGCCCCGCGGCGGCAACGGCGGCAACGATTCTTTTCACAGTCGTCCTTTTCGTCCGCATTCGACAGCGTTCGCCAGATTTCGACGAAACTACCGGCAACCCTGGACAATCTCGCTGACCGACGCGGCTTCCGCCATCCGCCTTTCGTCGGTACCTGCGCGGTCGGCCGCGCACCGGAACTGTCGGTGGCCGGAAGTACGCTGCGGACCGCCGGTGGCCGACGGGAGGACGGATGAGCGCGGACGAAAAGCTGGTCAGGGCGATCCGCGACGGGCTCGCGGAGCTGGCGGACGCGGCGAAGGCGCCGGCGATGCAGGCGTACATGAAGTCGGCCATGCCCTTCCGCGGAGTGCCGAAACCGCAGCGCAGCGCACTCCTCAAGCAGGTGCTGGCCGACCACATACTGCCCGATCGGGTGACATATTCGGCAACGGTCCTGGAGCTGTGGCGGACCGCCGAATATCGGGAGGAACGCTACGCGGCGATCGACCTTTCCGGATACCGGGCGTACCGGCGGTGGCAGGATCCGGAGCTGCTCGCGATGTACGAGGAAATGCTCGTCACCGGGGCGTGGTGGGACTACGTGGACGAGCTCGCGATCCGCCGCATCGGGCCGATCCTGCGCGCCGACCGGGCACGGGTGACACCGGGCATGCGGGCATGGGCAGCCGACACCGACCTCTGGCGCCGGCGCACGGCGATCATCTGCCAGGTCGGGGCGCGGGAGGAAACGGACACGGACCTGCTCCGCCACGCGATCGAGCCAGCAATCGCGGAACCGGAATTCTTCCTGCGGAAGGGGATCGGCTGGGCGCTACGGGACTACGCGAAGACGGCGCCGGATTGGGTTCGGTCGTTCGTGGACGAGCACCCCGGGTTGTCCGGGTTGTCGAGGAGGGAGGCGCTCAAGCACATCGGCTGAGGCGGAGGTCCGGGGCGCGGCTGGCTGGCCGGGCTGGAGCCTGGACGGTCGGGGCGCGGCCCCGAACGGCGGGGCCGAGTACCTCGGCGGTCGGCTGGCGTACCGGGAGGGTCGGCTCGCGCACCCAGGCGGTCGGGCCGCGTTCCTCGGCGGTCGGCTGGCGTACCGGGAGGGTCGGCTCACGCACCCAAACGGTCGGGCGGCGTACCTAGAGACAGTCGGGTCGCGCACCTCGACAGTCGGGGCGCGTGCCTGGACGGTCGGGGCGCGCACCCAGAGGGTCGGGCGGCGTACCTCAGCGGTCGGCTCGGGCGGCCAGGCCGTCGTCGGGTCGTGGACCTGGTGGGGCGGGTGGGCTCCGGTGAGGGGCCGGTTGCCCGGCCCCTCACCCAGCGTCTTGCCGGGGCGTCAGGCGCGCAGCGTTGCGCCGAAGCGCTCGCCGGCCGCGGCCACTGCTGCGTCGCGGGCCTTGGTGGCCTCGTCGACCGTCAGCGTCCGGTCCGGGGCTCGGAAACGGAGCTTGTACGCCAGCGATCGCTTGCCTTCGCCCACCTGCTCGCCCGCGTACACGTCGAACAGGGTGATCTCCTCCAGGAGCTCGCCTGCGCCCGTGCGCAGGACCTCGGCCAGGTCTGCCGACGGGACGTCCGCCGCGGCCACCAGGGCCACGTCCAGGAGCACCGGCGGGTAGCCCGACACGCTCGGGGCCGGGCGGGTGTCCGGGAGCGGGATCGCGTCCAGGTCCAGCTCCATCGCCACCGTGCGCGGCGGCAGGCCCAGGGCCTCGACCACCTTCGGGTGCAACTCGCCCGCGTGGCCGACCGGCCAGTCGCCCACCCGGAGCTGGGCGCAGCGGCCCGGGTGCCACGGCGGCAGGTCGGTCGCCTGGACCGTCAGCTCGACGCCCGCCGCCTCCGCGACCGTGCGGGCCGCCTGGACCGCGTCGGCCCAGTTCGCCTGCTCGCCTTCGCCCCACCAGCCCGCTCGGCGCCGGTTGCCCGCCAGGACCACCGCCACGTGCAGCGGCTGCTGGGGCACCGCCGCCTCCAGCAGGGCCAGCTCCTCGTCCGTCGGGCGCCGGTCGACGCCGAGGTCCGGGATCTTCAGGGGGTTCGGGGCCGGGAGGACCACCTGGCCGATGTGGTACAGCGAGACGTCCTTCATCCCGCGCGACACGTTGCGCTGCAGCGTGTCCAGCAGGCCCGGCAGCAACGTCGTCGCCAGGCGGTTGCGGTCGGCCTCCAGCGGGTTGCGGACCACCACCGTGTTGCGGCGGATGTCGTCGGCCGGCAGGCCGAACGCGTCCCACACCGCGTCGCCGACGAACGGGAACGGCCGCACCTCGACGTAGCCCGCCTCGGCCAGCGCCCGGGCCACACCGCGGACCCGCCGCTGCGCGTCGGTCAGGCCGCGGCCGGCCGGGGCCGCCGGCAGCGTCGACGGGATGCTGTCGTAACCCTCCAGGCGCAGCACCTCTTCGACCAGGTCCGCCGGCTGGCGGAGGTCGCCGCGCCAGGACGGCGGGATCGCCGTGACCAGGCCCGTTCCGTCGTCGCCCGTGCTGACCGCGACCTTGCAGCCGATCTGGGTCAGGCGCCGGACCGTCACGCCGCGCTGGTAGCTCACGCCCGCGACCTTGTCCGGCAGGTTGATCGGCATCACGACCGGCGGGTTCGGCTCGACCGTGCCCTCGTCGGTGCGGCCGGGCTGGATCGCGGCGTCGCCGTACTGGCGCAGCAGCCGGGCCGCCAGCTCGACCGCGGCCGCGCACAGCTGCGGGTCGGTGAAACGCTCGAACCGCTTGGCCGCTTCGGAGAACAGCTTGTGCCGGCGGGCCGTGCGGCTGATCGCCGCCGGGTTCCAGTGCGCCGCCTCGAGCAGGACGTCGGTGCTCTCCGCCGTGATCTCGGTGCTCGCGCCGCCCATCGTGCCCGCCAGCGAGATGGCCCCGCTGTCGTCGGCGATGACGATGTCGTCCGGGTCGAGCGCGCGCTCGACGTCGTCCAAAGTGGTCAGCTTCTCGCCCGGCTTCGCCCGGCGCACCACCAGGTCGCCCTGGATGGCCTTGGTGGCGAACGCGTGCAGCGGGTGCCCGAGCTCGAGCATCACGTAGTTCGTGACGTCCACGGCCAGGGAGATCGACCGGATGCCGGCCAGCATCAGCCGCCGCCGCATCCACCACGGGGTCGGCGCCGTCGCGTCCAGGCCGGTGACCCGGCGCAGCACGAACCGCGGGCAGCCGTCGGTGTCCTCGACGTGGACCGGCCAGGCGTCGCCCTCGGCCGCCGGGACCTCCAGCAGGGCCGGGTCGCCGAAGGGCACGTCGAGCGCGTTCGACAGCTCGCGGGCCAGCCCGCGGATCGACAGCGCGTAGCCGCGGTCCGGGGTCGGCGCCAGCTCGATCACCGAGTCGTTCAGGCCGAGCAGCTCGCTCGCGTCGTCGCCCGGGCTGGCCGTGCCCGGCGGCAGCACCAGGATGCCGGTGTGGTCGTCGCCGAGGCCCAGCTCGCGCGCCGAGCAGATCATGCCGTCGCTGATCCGGCCGTAGGTCTTGCGGGCGGCGATGGCGAAGTCGCCCGGCAGGACGGCGCCGGGCAGCGCGACGACGACCAGGTCGCCCTCGGCGAAGTTGCGCGCGCCGCAGATGATGCCGCGGGTCCTGATGCCGTGCGGGCCCTCGTCGAGCTCGCCGGATTCGTCGTCCTCGTCGTCGAGTTCCTCGTCGTCGAGCTCGTCGGCTTCGTCGGCGGGCTCGCCGACGTCGACGCGGCAGAAGCGCACCGGCTTCTTGAACTCGGTGAGCTCCTCGACCTCGGCGACCCGGCCGACGACCAGCGGGCCGGTCACGGGGCCGAGCTCGCTCAGGTCGTCGACCTCGATGCCGATCCGGACGAACGCGTCGGCCAGGTCCTGCGGCGTGACCTCGTCCGCGAGATCGAGGTGTTCGGTCAGCCAGCTGACTGGGACTCGCACTACGCCTCCGTTCCGAAGGGAAGGGTGAAGCGGACGTCGCCCTCCACCATGTCGCGCATGTCCGGGATCCCGTTGCGGAACTGCAGGGTGCGCTCGATGCCCATGCCGAAGGCGAAGCCCGAGTACACCTCGGGGTCGACGCCGCAGGCGCGCAGCACGTTCGGGTTGACCATGCCGCAGCCGCCCCACTCGACCCAGCCGGGGCCGCCCTTCTTCTCCTCGAACCAGACGTCCACCTCCGCGGACGGCTCGGTGAACGGGAAGAAGTGCGGGCGCAGGCGCGTCTTCGAGTTCTCGCCGAACATCGCGCGGGCGAAGGCGTCCAGCGTGCCCTTGAGGTGCGCCATGGTGATGCCCTTGTCCACCGCCAGGCCCTCGACCTGGGTGAACACCGGGGTGTGGGTCGAGTCGAGCTCGTCGGTGCGGTACGTCCGGCCGGGGCACACGACGTACACCGGCAGGTCGCGGTGCAGCAGCGTGCGCGCCTGGACCGGCGAGGTGTGCGTGCGCAGCACCAGGCCGGAGTCCTCCTCGCCGACGTAGAAGGTGTCCTGCAGCTGGCGGGCCGGGTGGTCCTTGCCGAAGTTCAGCGCGTCGAAGTTGAACCACTCGGCTTCGAGCTCCGGCCCCTCGGCGACCTCGTAGCCCATCGCGACGAACGCGTCCGCGACGCGCTCGGAGATGGTGCTGATCGGGTGCCGGGCACCACGCGGGACACGGTCCCACGGAAGGGTGACGTCGACCGCCTCTTCGCGCAGCACGCGCTCGTCGCGCTCCACCTGCAGCTCCGCGCGGCGGTTGTCGAAGGCCGCCTGGATGGCCTGGCGGGCCTCGTTGACGCGCTTGCCGGCCTCGGCCTTCTCCTGCTTGGGCAGGGCGCCGATCGCCCGGCGGGCCAGGCCCACCGGCGACTGGTCGCCGAGGTGCGCCGGCTTGACCTCGGCCAGCGCTTCGAGCCCGGTCGCGGCGGCGAACGCCGCCTGGGCGGCCTCGACCGCCGCCTGCAGCGTCTCGGGGGCGAGTACCGCGCCCTGGGCTTCCTTCTCCGTGGCTCCGGACATAACTCCTCGGCGTCCGCTGGGACTGGTCGTTCGCGCTCCGCCGCACACGGCGCGCGAGAGGTCAAAGGCGGGAAAAGTCTATGGGATCGGGTCCGCGCGCCCCCGGTCGCCCCGGGACCGTGCGGACGCACGGTCAGCGGGCGCGGAACGCCTCCGCGAAGTCGACCGACGCGAACTCGCCGGGCACCACGCCGTCGGCCGCGTAGCGGTACAGCGCCGTCTGGTAGATGCCCGAAAGCGTCGAGGTGAAGACGGCGACGAGCACCGACCACACGATCGCCAGTGCGATGCAGACGAACAGGGTGGCCGTCCCGCCGAGCAGGAGGCCGGCGAGCAGCAGCACGGCGTAGCCGGCAAGGCTGAGCACCATGCCGACGAGGCCGATCCCGGCGCCGCCGGCGACGTTCTCGCCCCAGGTCCGGCGGAACAGGTCGACCGACCGCTTGACGCCGTCCTTCACCCCGGCGCCCTCCAGCAGGACGACCGGCAGCACCAGGAACGTCGTGAGCTGCCAGGCCAGGCCGACCAGCGAGCCGACGAGCCTGCCGAGGAACCCGAGCCGCTCTTCGATCGCCCGGAGGACGAGCCCGACCGACGCGGAAACCGCGGCCCAGCCGAGCAGCGCCGGCCACCGGCGCGCGGCCGCGGCCAGGCCCGCGCCGACTTCCGGGGTGCCGCCGCGCAGGGCGACGTCGGCCTGGGAGATCAGCGCGGCGTTGAAGAAGATCGAGACGAACGCCGCGACGAGGTAGAAGGCCGCGAGCAGCACCCACGAAATCGCGGTGATCCGGCCGTCGCGGGTGATCTCGGCGTGCGAGGCGAAGAACGCGGGCGTCAGGAACGCCCCCGCGACGAGGAGCCCGGCGACGCCCGCCAGCACGGTGAACCAGGTCAGGCCCTTGTGGGCGCGCAATACCTTGAACGAAGCGACGAACAACGCATAGGAACGAGCAAGCCTGCCCACGGATCCCCCCAAGTGGCCACAATGGATACCGCGGGAGCCTACTCGCAGGTCAGCGCCGCGCCGCCATCGCACTCGTGTAGACGCAGACGGCGGCCGCGGTGGCCAGGTTGAGGCTTTCCGCCCGGCCGTACAGGGGGATGCGGACGGCGAGGTCGGTCCGGTCGAGGACATCGGCGGGCAGGCCGTGGGCCTCGTTGCCGAACACCCACGCGGTCGGCTCGGTGAGATCCACCCGATCGAGTTCGGCGTCGGCGTAGCCGTGGGCGGCGAACGTCCGCAGGCCCGCGGCCGAGCAGGCTGCCAGCGCGTCCGTGACGTCGCGGACGCGCGCGATCGGCAGGTGGAACAGGCTGCCGGCGGCCGCGCGGACGCACTTGCCGTTGTGCGGGTCGACCGTGTCGCCCGCCAGGACCACCGCGTCGGCACCGGCCGCGTCGGCGACGCGGATGACCGTGCCCGCGTTGCCGGGGTCGGCGACGTCGACCAGCACCACCACGAGCTTGGCGACCGGGGTCACGGCCTCGCCGAGGGGCCGGTCCAGCAGCGCGCAGACGGCCACGATGCCCTGCGGTGTCACGGTTTCCGACAGCCCGTCGGCGGCGCGGTCGGTGATCGGCGAAACCGGGACGCCCGCCGCACGGGCGGCGTCGACCAGGCCGGGGTGCTGCGCGGCCGCCCGCGAGGTGACGAACAGCTCGTGCACCGTGCCCTCCGCCAGCGCGGCTTCGACGGCGTTGGCGCCTTCGGCCAGGAACCGGCCGGTCTTGTCGCGTTCCGCGCGCCGCGTCAGCTTGCGCGCAGCAACGACCCGGGGGGTCCGTTCGGTGAACGGATCCGCCCCGGGTCGGGGAAAGCTGCCGGTCAGGCCGACTTCGCTTCGCCGGTGTTCACGTTGGCCTTGGCGAGCTCGGCCAGCGCGGTGAAGGCGGCGGCGTCGTTGACGGCCAGGTCCGCGAGGATCTTGCGGTCGACCTCGACACCCGCGGCCTTGATGCCCTGGATGAACCGGTTGTAGGTCACGCCGTTGGCACGGGCGGCCGCGTTGATGCGGGTGATCCACAGCTGGCGGAAGTCACCCTTGCGGGCACGGCGGTCCCGGTAGGCGTAGTTGAGCGAGTGAAGCGTCTGCTCCTTGGCCTTGCGGTACAGCCGCGAACGCTGGCCGCGGTAGCCGCTGGCCAGTTCGAGAGTTGCGCGACGCTTCTTCTGGGCGTTGACCGCCCGCTTGACGCGTGCCACGGGTCCATCCTGTCGATCTCAGGGGGCGAAGGGGAGACGCCCCGGGTGGTTACTGCAAGTTCTGCGGGATCAGATGCCGAGCAGGCGCTTGACGCGGCCGGCCTCGGTCTTCGACACCTCGGTGGTGCCCTCGAGACGGCGGGTCACGCGGCTGGACTTCTTCTCCATGCGGTGGCGCCGGCCGGTCATCTGGCGGCGCAGCTTGCCCGTACCCGTCTTGCGGATGCGCTTGGACGTCCCGCTGTGGGTCTTCATCTTCGGCATTGGTGTCCTCTTTCGTGCGGCGGCTCACCGGAGATTCCGGTGAGCCGCTGGACTCGTGCTGGTCGGCGCTTACGCCTCGGGGGCCGTCTCGGCCTTCGCCTTCGGCTTCACGTTCTTGTGCGGGGCCAGCACCATGATCATGTTGCGACCGTCCTGCTTGGGCGACGACTCCACGAAGCCCAGCTCGGTCACGTCGTCGGCGAGCTTCTGCAGCAGCCGGAAGCCGAGCTCCGGCCGGGACTGCTCGCGACCACGGAACATGATCGTGACCTTGACCTTGTTGCCGGCCGCCAGGAAGCGCGACACGTGACCCTTCTTGGTCTCGTAGTCGTGCTGGTCGATCTTGGGGCGCAGCTTCTGTTCCTTGATGACGGTCAGCTGCTGGTTGCGGCGGGACTCGCGGGCCTTCTGCGCGCTCTCGTACTTGTACTTGCCGAAGTCCATGAGCTTGCAGACCGGCGGGCGGGCCTGCGGCGCGACCTCGACGAGGTCGAGGTCGTTCTCCTGCGCCAGGCGCAGCGCATCCTCGATCCGGACGATGCCGACCTGTTCGCCGGCGGGGCCGACGAGCCGGACCTCCGGCACCCGGATTCGGTCGTTGATGCGTGTCTCGGAGCTGATGGGGCCTCCTTGGTCCGAGGAATGTTTCCTGTTCTCGTTTCGACCTGGTGCCCACATAGCGAAGGCCCCGACACCGTTTCGGTGCGCGGGGCCCACTCTGTTTCCGATCGTGCCCCGGAGGGCACTGCTTCGCTTCGGACTTGCGTCCTGGCGAGACCGGACCCGGCCACCTGTACGGTGACGCGGGTGGGAGCGGGGCTCCACTTGCCGCCCCCGATCACTCGGGGGCTGGTCGCTCGTGGAAGGGTACCAGACGTGTCAGAACAACCCTCCGAACAGGCCCCCTATTCCCCGGACGACCGCCACCTGGCCGAGATCCCCAGCGTGGAGGTGATCAGCCGGGCGGCGGTGATGCTGCTGTCGGCCGGCGCCGAGCGGCTCGGGCTCGCCGACGCCGACCCCGCGACGTCCCCGCACCGCGACCTCGACGAAGCCCGCCGGCTGATCACCGCGCTCGCCGGCCTGGTGACGGCCTCCGCGGAGTACCTGGGCCTGCACGCGGGTCCGTTGCGCGATGGCCTGCAGTCGCTGCAGAAGGCGTTCCGGGAGGCTTCGGCCGTGCCGGACGCGCCCGGCCAGGGCCCGGGCGAGAAGTACACCGGCCCGGTTTACTGACCCGGCGGCTCGGACGGCGGCCGGGCGGCGCGACGCGCGCTGATCGGTCCGGTCGCCGGACCGGCCTGCCGGGCTCGCGACGCTCGGCCACGCCGGGATCGGCCCGGCGGCCGGGTCACCCTCTGCTCACGGCGCCCGTGACCACCGGCCGCGACGCGGTTCTGCCGGCCCGGCACACCACCCGGAAGTGACATCGCACCATCTTGCCGAGCCACCATCCGACATCTAACATGTTAGATGTGAGTCTCTCAAAGGTCGCCCGTCCGCTGCTCCGCGACGAGGCCTACGACCGCATCCGGCGCGCCATCGTCGACGGCACCCTGCCCCCCGGCGCCCCGCTGCGCGACGCCGACCTCGCGGACCAGCTCGGCCTGTCCAAGGCCCCCGTGCGCCAAGCCCTGCTGCGCCTGGCCGACGACGGCCTGGTCGACTCCAAGCCGCAGAGCTACACGCGGGTCTCCGAAGTCATGTCCCCCGACGTCCTCGACGCCCGCGAGATCGTCCGCCTGCTGCACGAGTTCGCCGTCCGCCAGGCCGCCGCGAGGTGCCGCCTGGCCGACATCGCCGCCATGCGCGCCGCCAACGACCGGTTCGCCGAAGCCATCAAAGCCCGGGACATCGCGGCCGCCGTGCAGGCGGACGACGAACTGCACGACGTCCCCGTACGCCTGGCCGGCAACGCCGCGGTCGCCGCGACCCTCGACCGTTACACACCACTGCTGCGCCGCCTCGAACACGCCCGGTTCAGCTCGGCACTGGCCTGGAACTCCGTCGAGCGCCACACGAGGCTCATCGACGCGCTCGAGAAACACGACGCCGACGAAGCCGTTTCCGTGATTTCCACCATCTGGACCGACCTCCTGGAGGACCGATGACCCTCGCCGCCTTCCCGCGCTTCCCGCTGCTGTTCGGGCCGTCGCCGGTGCACCCGCTCGACCGGCTCACCGAACACCTCGGCGGCGCGAAGGTCTGGGCCAAGCGCGAGGACGTCAACTCCGGCCTCGCGTTCGGCGGCAACAAGACCCGCAAGCTGGAGTACCTCGTCGCCGACGCGCTCGCCCAGGGCGCCGACACGCTCGTCTCCATCGGCGGCGTCCAGTCCAACCACACCCGCCAGGTCGCCGCGGCCGCCGCGCGGGCCGGGCTCAAGGCCGTGCTGGTGCAGGAAAGCTGGGTCGACTGGCACGATCCGCTCTACGACCAGGTCGGCAACATCCAGCTGTCGCGGATCCTCGGCGCGGACGTCCGGCTCGTCGAGGCCGGCTTCGGCATCGGTTTCAAGGAGGCGTGGGAAAACGCCGTCGCCGAGGTCGAAGCGCAAGGCGGGAAGCCGTACGCCATCCCCGCCGGCGCGTCGGACCACCGGCTCGGCGGGCTCGGCTTCGCGAACTGGATCGTCGAACTGGAGGAACAAGAGGAAGAACTGGGCGTCTTCTTCGACACCGTGATCGTCTGCTCGGTCACCGGCAGCACCCAGGGCGGGATGGTCGCGGGGACGACCATCGGCAAGAACCGGCGCATCCTGGGCATCGACGCCTCGGCGAAGCCGGCCGAGACCCGCGAGCAGGTCACGCGCATCGCGCGGAACACCGCGGAGCTGATCGGCGGCGGCGAGCTGCCCGACGTCGAGCTGGACGACCGCTACCACGCCGGGATCTACGGCGTCCCGGACAAGTCCACTGTGGACGCGATCGAGACGTGCGCCCGGCTGGAGGGGATGATCACCGACCCGGTGTACGAGGGCAAGTCGATGGCGGGACTCATCGACCTCGTCGGCCGCGGCGAGATCGCCCGCGACTCGAACGTCCTCTACGCCCACCTGGGCGGGCAGCCAGCCCTGAACGGCTACACGAGCGTCCTGGGCTGACCGCCCGGCTCCGGGTCAGTCCAGCACGCAGAGGACGTCGATCTCGACGAGCAGCTCGCCCGGCAGCCCGACGTACACCGTCGTGCGCGCCGCGTGCGGGGCGTCGCCGATCAGCTCGTTGTAGACCTCGTTGAACGGCGCGAAGTGCGCGGTGTCGGTCAGGTACACCCGGACCATGATCGCGTCCGCGAGGCTCGCGCCCGCCTCCGCCAGCACGGCCTCGATGTTCTTGAACGTCTGCCGGGTCTGGCCCACGACGTCGTCGCCGACGATCTCGTTCGTCGCCGGGTCGAACGCGACCTGGCCGGCGACCTGCAGCAGGTTCCCCTTGCGGACGGCCTGCGAGAACTTCGCCGGCGGCTTCGGCGCGTTCTCGGTGGAAACTGCCGTCTTGCTCATCAGTGCCCCTTTCCGTTCTCCGTCCATCCACTGTGGACGGAAGCTTCCCTGGTGGCGGCCCGCAGTTCGGGCACCAGCGCGAGCAGTCCTTCGTAGTCGAGCAGCACCTTCGGCACCGACATCGACGCGGCGGCCAGCACCTCGCCGCCGGTCCCCCGCACCGGTGCCGCGATGCAGTGGATGAAGTCCTCGTGTTCGGCGTTGTCGACCGCGTACCCGCGCTCGGCCACGCGCTCCAGCTCCGCCAGGTACTCCGCGGGTGTGGTGATCGTGTTCGGTGTCCGCACCGGGTACTCGATCGACCGCGCGATCTCCTCGCGGCGGGCCACGGGCATCGCCGCGACGAGCACCTTCCCCACCGCGGTGCAGTGCAGCGGCGCGCGTTTGCCGATGCGCGAGTACATCCGGACCGAGTGCCGGCCCTCGAACTTGTCGATGTAGACGACTTCGCCGTCCTCGTAGCTGGCCAGGTGCACGGTGTGCCCGGTGCGCGCGTTGAGCGCGGCGAGCGCGGGCTGGGCGCTGCGCCGGACGTCGAAGGAGTCCAGAGCCTGGTTGGCCAGGTCGAACATGGCGCTGCCGAGCCGGTAGTGGCGGGCACCTTCGCGGCGGACGAAGTGGTGCTGCTCCAGGGTGCGCAGCAGGCGCAGCACGGTCGACTTGTGCACGCCGATCTCGTCGGCGAGGTCGTCGAGGGTCCGCGCGTCCTGCGCGATCGAGGTCAGCAGCGTCAGCGCGCGGTCCAAGCTCTGGCTCATGTGAGCACCACGCCCTCTCCGGTCAGCCGCGCCGAACGCCACTCGTCCGGATCCGCGTGCAGCAGGGTATCCACGACCTCCGGTGGCAGCGGCACGCCGACGTCGTCGTGGGTGAGCAGGGTGACGGCGGCCTGCAGGTGCCCCTGCCGGAGCCGCTCCAGCGGGGTGGCGCCGCGCAGGGTCGCGGCGAGGAACCCGGCGGCGAAGGCGTCACCGGCGCCGACCGGCTCGACGACGTCGACCGCCAGTGCGGGCGCGAACAGCGGTTCGCCCTCGACCAGCGTCGCGCCGCGCTCGCCGTGCTTGACCACGAGCGTGCGCGGCCCCGGCAGGAGCGCCCGCAGCTCGGCCGGGTCACCGGTCCCCCACACGTGCCGGGCCTCGTCGTCGCCGGTCAGGACGATGTCGGCCTGTCCGGCCAGTTCGGCGAGCAGGCCGGGGTCGCGGCCCGTCCAGAGCGCGGGCCGCAGGTTGACGTCGAACGAGACCAGCCGGTCGCCGCGCGGCAACTCCAGCAGCGCGCGCACCAGCGCGAGACAGCTGTCGGAGAGCGCGGGCGTGATCCCCGACAGGTGCAGCACGCGGACGCCGCCGAGGTCCAGCCGGTCCAGCAGCGACGGCCCCATCCCGGACGCGGCCGAGCCCGACCGGTAGTAGCGCACCGGACTGCCACCGGCGCCGCTTTCCTTGACGTAGAGCCCGGTCGGGCGCGTCGGGTCGATGACGCAGGCACTGACGTCGACACCGTGGGACGCGACCTCGCGCAGCATGGCGCGCCCGAACGGGTCGTCGCCGACCGCGCTCACCCAGCCGCTGCGCACGCCCAGCGTCGGCAGGTTGCAGGCCACGTTCGACTCGGCGCCGCCGATGGTGCGCACCCAGCGCTTCACCTCGTCCGGCGGGCCGGGTTCGGCGGGCACGAACAGCGCCATCGTCTCGCCCACGCACAACACCTCGGGCCCGCTCGTCACTTTCCGTCTCCCTGCCCTTCACCCCGTTGACCTGTGGCGACCCGGATGCTACACCTATGGCACTCAAAATGCGCAACAGTCGTTGCAACATACGCAACAGAGGTCGCCGCCGATGAAGCCTTGCACGATGGATGCCGCCGCGCTCGCCGCTCTCCGCCAGGAGCGGATCGACTGGCGCTTCCGCTCCGCTGCCCCCGCACTGAGCGGGCTCACGCTGGAAGAAGCCGCGGACCGCCGGCTCAACCTGTTCACCGACGGGTTCTTCGCGCCCTTCGTCGTCCTGGACGAGGAGGCGCTCGAACACAACCTGCGGACGATGGCCGCCTGGTGCGCCGCCCGCGGCGTCGTGCTCGCCCCGCACGGCAAGACCACCATGGCGCCGCAGCTGTTCACCCGCCAGATCGAGCACGGCGCGTGGGGCGTGACCTGCGCGAACGCCGGTCACCTCCGGATCTACCGCGCGTTCGGCGTGTCCCGGATCCTGCTGGCCAACCAGCTGCTCGACCCGGCCGGCCTGCGCTGGCTGGCCGCCGAACTGGCCGCCGACCCGGACTTCGAGTTCGTCTGCTGGGCCGACTCGGTGCGCGGGGTCGAGCTGATGACCACGGCCCTCGAAGGCGCCGAGCGGCCGGTGGACGTCCTGGTCGAGGTGGGCGCCGACGGCGGCCGCACCGGGGTCCGCGACACCGCGACCGCACTGGCGGTCGCCGAAGCGGTCCACGCCAGCCCGGTGCTGCGGCTGCGCGGCACCGGCGGCTACGAAGGCGCGCTGTCCCACGGCACCGACGAAGCCGCGTTGCACAAGATCAGCTCCTATGTGGACGATCTGCGCGACCTGGCGATCTCGCTGGCGGACAAGGGACTCCTCGACGGGCAGATCATCGTCACCGCCGGCGGCAGCGCGTACTTCGACCAGGTCGCGAACGAGCTGACGAAGCCGTGGCCGGACGGCCTCGACGTGCTGCCGGTGCTGCGCAGCGGCGCCTACGTCACCCACGACGACGGCTTCTACCGCGAGATCTCCCCGCTGGGCGATCACCCGCGCATCGACGGTGTCGACTCCTTCCGGCCCGCGCTGCGGGCGTGGGCGCAGGTGACGTCGAAGCCGTCGGACGAGCTCGCGCTGCTCACCATCGGCAAGCGGGACGCCTCCTTCGACGAAGGCCTGCCGGAACCGCAGCTGCGGCGGACCCCGGACGGCCCCGCCGAACCCCTCGACGGCCACACGATCACCAAGCTGAACGACCAGCACGCCTTCCTCGCGCTGCCGCCGGGTTCCCCGGTCGAGGTCGGCGACTGGATCGGGCTCGGGATGTCCCACCCGTGCACGGTGTTCGACAAGTGGCCGCTGCTGCCGGTGACCGCGGCCGACGGCGAAACCGTCGTCGGCTACGTCCGGACGTGGTTCTGATGGACGTCGTCATCAGGGACGCGCTGGTCGCCGACGGCACCGGCGATCCGCTGTCCCGCCACGACGTCGGCATCGCCGGCGGGAAGATCGCGGAGGTCGCCGACGCCGGTTCGCTGACCGGCGGCCGGATCATCGACGCCGGCGGCCTGGTGCTCGCGCCCGGGTTCATCGACATGCATTCGCACTCCGACCTGCAGCTGCTGGTCAATCCGGACCACCCGGCCAAGATCACCCAGGGCGTGACGACCGAGGTGCTCGGGCAGGACGGCCTGTCGTACGCGCCGGTCGACGACACCGTGCTCGAACCGCTGCGGCAGCAGCTGGCGGGCTGGAACGACGACCCGGCCGGGTTCGACTGGAACTGGCGCTCGGTCGGCGAGTACCTCGACCGCCTGGACCGCGGCATCGCTGTCAACGCGGCTTACCTCGTGCCGCAGGGCACGGTCCGGATGCTCGCCGTCGGCTGGGACGACCGCCCGGCCACCGAGGCCGAGCTGAACCGGATGAAGGAGCTGGTCGCCACCGGGCTGGCCGAGGGCGCGATGGGGATGTCGTCCGGCCTCACCTACACGCCCGGGATGTACGCGGAAACCAGCGAGCTGGTCGAGCTGTGCCGGGTGGTCGGCGAGCACGGCGGGTTCTACAGCCCGCACCACCGCAGCTACGGCAAGGGCGCGCTGGACGCCTTCGCCGAGATGATCGACGTCTCGCGGCGGTCGGGCTGCCCGCTGCACCTCGCCCACGCCACGATGAACTTCTCGGTCAACAAGGGCAAGGCGCCCGACCTGCTGAAGCTGCTCGACGACGCCCTCGACGACGGCTGCGACATCTCCCTGGACACCTACCCGTACCTCCCGGGCGCGACCTACCTGAGCGCGCTGCTGCCGAGCTGGGCCACCGAAGGCGGGCTGGACGCCACCCTCGCCCGGCTGTCCGATGTGGACGAACGCGAGCGGATCCGCGCCGAGATCGAAGAGTCCGGTTCGGACGGTGCCCACGGCGTCCCGATCGACTGGGACGCCATCGAAATCAACGGTGTCCGCAACGAGCGCAACGCCCACCTGGTCGGGCACAGCGTGGCCGCGTCGGCGTCGAAACAAGGCACCGAGCCGGCGAAGCTGTACTTCGACACCCTCCTCGACGAGCGGCTCGGGACGTCGTGCCTGATGCACGTCGGGCACGAGGAGAACGTCCAGGCCATCATGCGGCACCGGACGCACACCGGCGGCAGCGACGGCCTCCTCGTCGGCGCCCGGCCGCACCCGCGCGCGTGGGGCACGTTCCCGCGCTACCTCGCCCGGTACGTCCGCGAGCTCGGCGTGCTGGACCTCGCCGAGTGCGTCGCCCACCTGACCGGGCGGGCCGCGCGGCGGCTGCGGCTGGCCGACCGCGGCCTGATCCGCGCCGGGTACGCCGCCGACCTGGTGCTGTTCGACCCCGAGGCGGTCACCGACACCGCCACCTTCGACGATCCCCGGCAGGCCGCCGCCGGGATCACCCACGTCTTCGTCAACGGCGTCGCCGCCCTCGACGACGGAACCCCCACCGGCGCCCTCGCCGGCCACTCCCTGCGCAACCCCCGGAGAGCCCGATGATCCACTGGCTGCAACACACCACGGGCGGGCTGCTGACGCTCGCCGCCGTCTCGATCGCCGTCCTGCTGGTGCTGATCATCAAGCTCAAGCTGGAACCGTTCATCGCGCTGATCGTCGTCGGCCTGCTGACGGCACTGGCCGCGGGCCTGCCGGTCGGCACGATCGTCGGGTCGGCCCAGAAGGCGTCGGATTCCCTGCTGGAAAAGGGGTTCGGCAGCATCCTCGGGCACATCACGGCGATCATCGGCCTCGGCACGATCCTCGGTTCGATCCTGGAACGCTCGGGTGGCGCGAAGGTGCTGACGGGCGCGCTGCTGCGGTCGTTCGGCGAGAAGCGGGCGCCGCTGGCGATGGGGGTCGCCGGGTTCGTCTTCGGCATCCCGGTGTTCTTCGACATCGGCATCTTCGTGCTGGCGCCGCTGGTCTACGTCGCCGCGCGCCAGGGCGGCCGGTCGCTGGTGCTGTACGCGATGCCGCTGCTGGCCGGCCTGTCGATCACGCACGCCTTCCTGCCGCCGCACCCGGGTCCGGTGGCCGCGGCCGGCCTGCTGCACGTCGAGCTCGGCTGGATCATCCTGATGGGCCTGGCCTGCGGGATCCCGGCGTTCCTGATCGGCGGCGTGCTGTACTCGACGTGGATCGGCAAGCGCATCACCGTCGACGTCCCCGAGGACATGGTGTTCGCCGAAGAAGACGGCGAGCGCGAGGAGAACCCGCCGTCGCTGGGGCTGGTCGCCGCGATCATCGCGGTGCCGCTGGTGCTGATCCTGGCCGGCACGTTCGGCAGCATCTGGCTGCCGAAGGGGTCCGCGCTCGCCGGGGTCGCCGCGTTCATCGGGACGCCCGCGGTCGCGCTGACCGTCGCCGTGCTCCTCGCGTCCTGGCTGCTGGGCCTGCGGCGCGGGTTCACCGGCAAGGACCTCAACGAGCTGGCCGCGAAGTCGCTGCGGCCGGTCGCGATGATCCTGCTGGTCGTCGGGGCGGGCGCGTTCTTCGGCGCGGTGCTCTCGGCCACCGGGATCGGCAAGGCCGTGGCCGACTCGCTGCACGACGCCGGGCTGCCGGTGCTGCTCGCGGCGTACGTGATCAGCTGTGGCATGCGGATCGCGCAGGGTTCGGCGACCGTGGCCATCGTGACCACGAGCGGGATCATCGCGCCGACCGTGGCCCAGCTCGGGTACACGCAGATCCAGCTGGCGCTGCTGGTGATGGCGATTTCGGCGGGCTCGATCATCGCTTCGCACGTCAACGACGGCGGCTTCTGGATCGTTTCGCGGTACTTCAACCTGACCGTGCCGCAGACGCTGAAGTCCTGGACCGCGCTGGAAACCGTGCTTTCCCTGTCCGGTTTCGGGGTTTCGGCATTGCTCATGGCCGTGGTCTAGACCATACTGGAGTCCGTCACCGCCGAAACCCGTTGGGAGACAAAGACGATGACCGGACTCACCCGTCGCACGTTCCTCGGCGCCGCGGCCGGCGCGGGCGCCGCCACCGTTCTCGGCAGCCGGCTCGCTTCGGCGGCCACCACGCCGAAAGGCTGTTTCGCCGGAGGAACCGTGTACCTCGGCAGTTACACCAGCGGGGCGACCGGACACGGGCTCGACGTCACGACCCGGTCCGGCGCCACGCTGAACCCCGTCCGCACGGTGCCGGGCATCACCGACACGTCGTGGTTCGACCGCAGCGCCGACGGCAAGACGCTGTACGTCACCAACGAAGGCGACCCGAACGGGTACGTCTCGGCACTGAACATCGCCGATCCCGCGAACCCGAAGCTGCTCAACAAGGTTTCGTCGAAGGGCGGTGCGCCGACGCACCTTTCGGTGCACTCGAGCGAGAAGTACGTGCTGGCCGCCAACTACAGCTCGGGCAGCGTCGTCGTGCTGCCGATCCTGGCCGGCGGCAAGCTCGGCGCGGCCACCGACCTGGTGACCCACCACGCCGACTCCGGGCAGGCGCACGCCCACCAGGTCGTCAACGACCCGACCGGCCGCTGGGTGCTGTCGGTCGACCTCGGCGCGGACTCGGTGTACGTCTACGGCTTCTCGGCCGGGAAGCTTTCGCTGCACCAGCAGCTGAAGCTGCCCGCCGGGGCCGGGCCGCGGCACCTCGCGTTCGACCGCACCGGGCAGTTCGCCTACATCCTGCAGGAACTGCGGCCGGAGGTGACGGTGGCGAGCTGGGACGCGGCCACCGGAACGCTGAAAGCGCTCTCGGTCGTCCCGGCCGTGCCCGCCGGGAGCACCGGCGAGCTGTACCCGGGCGAGATCGTCCTGTCGCGGGACGGGAAGTTCGCCTACGCCACCGTCCGCGGCCCCAACACGCTGGCCACCTTCTCCGTTTCCGGCGCCACGCTGAAGCTCGTGTCGACAGTGCCCACGGGTGGCAACTGGCCGCGGCACGTGGCCCTCGACCCGGCCGAAAACTGGTTCTACGTTTCGAACCAGCGCTCCGGCACCGTCACCTGGCTGCCGCGCGACCCGGCCACCGGCCTGCCCGGCGCGCCCGCCGGTTCGCTCGCCGTCGGCAGCGTCAACTCCGTCTACTTCGCCTCGTGAGTGGTAAGGCGAGTTCTAACTCGCCTTACCACTCACGACGGCCCCACGGGAGGTTCACCATGAGACTGCGCCGCACCCTGCCCGTCGTCGCCGGTTTGGCCCTGCTGGCCGGCTGCGCGCCCACCCAGTCCGCGCCCGCGGGCGGCGGCGGGGACGACAAGACCGGCACCGTCCGCGTCTGGCTGTTCGACGAAGCCAACCGCGCCCCGAAGGAAGCCGCGGTCAAGGAAGCGATCACCGAGTTCAAGGCCGCGCACTCCGGCGCCGAGGTCGACGTCCAGTGGGTGCCGGTCGAAGGCCGCGCCGACAAGTTCTCCGGTGCCTTCAACGACCCCGCCAACGCCCCCGACGTCGCCGAGTTCGGCAACACCGACGTCTCCAGCTACGCCGCCACCGGCGCGCTCGCCGACCTGACCGGCGACCTCGCGGCGTGGAGCGAGGGCAAAGACCTCATCCCGACCGTGCTGGACACCGCGAAGTCCGGCGGCAAGACCTACGGCCTGCCCTGGTACACCGGCATCCGCGCGTTGTACTACCGCACGGACGTGTTCACCGAACTCGGCCTGAAGCCGCCGGCCACGCTCGCCGAGCTGACCGACACCGCCCGCCGGATCCGCGCCGCCAAGCCGGACCTCTACGGCATCGCCGTCGGCGGCAAGTACACCTACGCGATGCTGCCGTTCCTGTGGGCCAACGGCGGCGAACTCGCGAAGGACGACGGCGGCAAGTGGACGTCGACCGTCACCGGTGACCAAGCCAAGGCGGGCGTGACCCAGTACGCGAGCCTGCTCAAGGACGACGTCTGCCCGCCCGCCCAGTGCGCGAACCTGACCGGCACGCAGAGCGTGACGGCGTTCGCCGGTGGCAAGGCCGGGATGACGATCGGCGGCGACTTCAACCGCAAGGCCGTCGAGCAGGGCGCGGTGAAGGGCAAGTACGCCGTCGTGCCGATCCCGGGTGCCACCGCGGGCACCATCGCGCCCGCGTTCGCCGGCGGGAACCTCCTGGGCGTGTTCAACGCGAGCAAGCACCGCAGCCTCGCGCTGGAGTTCGTCGAGCTCCTGGGCGGCGCGAAGTACCAGGAGAAGATGTACACCGCGATGGGCAACCTGCCCACGCTGAGCACGGTGCAGCAGAAGCTCGCGGCGAACGACCCGTTCCTCAAGCCGTTCGTCGACACGCTCAAGTCCGGCACCAAGTTCGTCCCGGCGACGCCGGCGTGGTCGAAGATCGACAGCCAGAACGTGCTGCCGACCGCCGTCCAGCAGATCGCGACCGGCGGGAAGGACCCGGCGGCGGCGCTCGCCGACGCGGCCGCCGCGATGAACAAGGCCTTCGGGTAGTGGTGGCCCAGGAAGTCCGTCCCGTCGCCCGGAAGGCGCGGCGGCGGGACGGCCGGGCCGCCGCGCTCTACCTCGCCCCGGCCGGGATCCTGCTCGCCGCGCTGCTGGCCTACCCGATCTACCAGCTGGTCCTGATCTCGTTCTACGATTACGGCCAGCCGCAGGCCGCGGGCAACGCACCCCTGGTGTTCCTCGGCTTCGCGAACTACGCCGACCTGCTGTCCCAGGCGCAGTTCTGGACCGTGCTGGGCAAGACGGTCGGGTTCGCCGCGGCCTGCGTCGCCGGCTCGCTCGTCGTCGGCACCGGGCTCGCCGTGCTGGCCGGCCGGGTGCGTTCGCTGCCGCGGATGCTGCTGTTCCTGGCCGCGCTGGGCGCGTGGTCGACGCCGGCGATCGCGGGCTCCTACGTCTGGCTGTTCCTCTTCGACACCGACTTCGGGCTGGTCAACGAGGTGCTGACCGGCCTCGGGCTGCCGTTCGAGCACCACTCGTGGACCTTCGGCACGCTCGGCGCGTTCGGGCTGGTCGCGGCCGAGGTCATCTGGTGCTCGTTCCCGTTCGTGCTGGTCACGATGTACGCCGGGATCAAGGGCGTGCCGGACGAGGTCCTGGAGGCCGCGTCGCTCGACGGCGCGTCGGCGTGGCGCACGACGTGGACCATCGTGCTGCCGATGGTGCGGCCGCTGCTGATGATCGCGACCGTCCAGTCGATCATCTGGGACTTCAAGGTGTTCACCCAGATCTACGTGATGACCAACGGCGGCGGCGTGGCCGGGCGCAACCTCGTGCTCAACGTCTACGCCTACCAGCAAGCCTTCGCCGGGCAGGAGTACGGCCTCGGCTCGGCGATCGGAGTCGTGATGACGCTGTTGCTGCTGTCGGTCACCGGGCTGTACGTCCGGTCGCAACGCCGGAGCGCGGCATGGCTGTGAAACGTCCGGGGCGGCTGCTCGCCGAGGTCGTCACCGTGGTGATCGCCGGGGTGGTCGCGTTCCCGCTGTACTGGATGCTGCTGTCGGCGGTGAAACCGCCGGGCGAAATCCAGTCGGCGAACCCGAAGCCGTGGACGTTCAGCCCGTCGTTCGACAGCTTCTCGCGCGTGCTCACGGTGTCGGGCTTCGGGCGGTACTTCGTCAACAGCCTGGTCGTGGCCCTGGTCGTCGTGGCCCTGTCGCTGCTGCTGTCGTTCCTCTCGGCGGTGGCGCTGACGCGGTTCTCCTTCAAGGGCCGGACCGTGCTGCTGGTGATGACGCTGGTCGCCCAGATGGTGCCGGTGGAGGCGCTGACCATCCCGCTGTTCTTCCTGATGCGCCAGCTCGGCGGGGTCGTACCGGCTTTCGGCTTGAACGAGCTGGGTTCGCTGGTGCTGGTGCACCTGGCGTTCAGCCTGCCGTTCGCGATCTGGATGCTGCGGGGGTTCGTCGCCGCGGTGCCGGTGGAACTCGAAGAGGCCGCCAAGCTCGACGGTGCGTCGCGGGTGCGGTTCACCTGGCAGATCCTGTTCCCGCTGGTGGCGCCCGGGCTGGTCGCGGTCAGCGTGCTGGCGTTCATCCACGCCTGGAACGACTTCCTGTTCGCCAAGACGTTCATCATTTCCAAGACGGAGAACCAGACGCTGCCGCAGGCGATCCTGGTGTTCTTCAAGCCGGAGGACACCGACTGGGGCGCGGTGATGGCGTCCTCGACGCTGATGACGATCCCGGTGCTCGTGTTCTTCGTCCTGGTCCAACGACGGCTGGTGTCCGGCATGGCCGGCGCCGTGAAGGGCTGACATGGCTTTCGACACCCTGCTCCCCCGCCCGGTCTCGGTGACTCCCGCGCCGGGAACGTGCCCGTGGCCGTCCACAGTGGACGTCCGGACGGCTTCCCTGCCGCCGGAGGGCTACCGCCTCACCATCTCGCCCACCGGTGTGGTTCTGGAGGTGGCGGACGCCGCCGGGGAGGTCTACGGGCGGGAGACATTGCGGCAGCTGGCAGGGCCGGCCGCGTTCCGGGTGGCCGGGTTCGCGCCCGCGTCAGTGCCGTGCGGGGTCGTCGAGGACCACCCGCGGTTCGGGTGGCGCGGGTGCCTGCTCGACGTCGCCCGGCACTTCCGGACGAAGGCCGAGGTGCTCCGGTTCGTCGACCTGCTGGCCGCGCACAAGCTGAACGTGCTGAACCTGCACCTCACCGACGACCAGGGCTGGCGCTTCGAGGTCCCGGAGTACCCCCGGCTGACGTCGGTGGGCGGCTGGCGGCCGTCGTCGATGGTGGGCAGCGGTGGCGAACAGGACGGCCGTCCGCACGGCGGGTGCTACACCGGCGACGACCTGCGGGAAATCGTGGCGTACGCGTCGGCGCGCGCGATCACGGTGGTGCCGGAGATCGACATCCCCGGCCACGCACGGGCGGCGCTGGCGGCCTATCCTTCGCTGGGAACGTCGTCGTCCTACGAAGTCTGGACTTCCTGGGGTATCAGCACTTCGCTGCTTTCGCCGACGGCGTCCACTTTGGACTTCTTCCGCACGGTGTTCGACCACCTGCTGGAGATCTTCCCGTCCCCGGTCATCGCACTCGGCGGCGACGAGACGCCGGGCGCGACCGACGAACACCGCGCGTTCGTCCGGCAGCTGGCCGAGCACCTGGTGGCCCGCGGCCGGACGCCGATGGGCTGGGACGAGGTCCTCGACATCGACGGCCTCCCCCCGATGGTGATCGGCTCGTGGCAGAACGAGGAGGCGGGTGTCCGGGCGGCTTCGGCCGGGCACGACGTGGTGATGTGCCCGGAGCAGCACGTGTACCTGGACCACCGGCAGTCTCCTGATCCCGGCGAACCGATCCCGGTCGGCTGGGTCCACACCCTGGAGGACGTGTACACGTACGAACCGGCGCTCACCGGCCCGCGGCTGCGCGGTGTCCAGGCGCAGGTGTGGAGCGAGCACCTGGACAGCGTCCGGCGGGTGGACTACATGGCGTTCCCGCGGCTGTCGGCGTTCGCGGAGGTGGCGTGGAGCAGCGGGTCGCGGGACTACGCGGAGTTCCTGCCGCGGTTGCGGGACCACCACCTGCCGCGGCTGGACGCGCTGGGCGTGGAGTACCGGCCGCTGGACGGGCCGCACCCCTGGCAGACGCGGCCGGGCGTGCCGGGGCGGCCGCGCTGATCACGGCAGCAGCGTCACCGTCACCGCCTTCGCCGGACCCACGTTGCCGGCCGCGTCGATCGAGCGGTACTCGATGCGGTGGGTGCCGTACCCCGGCGTCCGCTCGGCGAACGGGGACACCGTCAGGCCGCCCGAGCCCAGGTTTCCGTACGCCAGGCCGTCGATCTCCGTGCCGCGGGGCGTGAACACGTACGGTGCGTCCGGGTCCGTCGGCCAGCCGTAGTACTTGTGCCAGCCGTCGCCGTCCACGCGGAACTCCGGCATACCGTCCGGTGACGTCAGCCGCATCGTGAACGAGCCGTGGTACACCCCGCCCGGCGGCAGCTCCGCCGTCGTCGCCGGGCCGGTGGCGTCCACCGTCCAGGTCACCGTCGTGCCCCCGGTGGTCGCCGTCAGGGTGTGCGTGCCGCGGGAGAGGTTGAGCGCGTGGTCGGTGCCGGTTCCGGCGTAGCGGCCGTCGAGGGACCAGAAGACCTCCGGGATCGAACCGGTCGGCTCGCCCGTCTCGACGTACACCACGTCGTGCCCGCCCACCGGCAACGAGGTCGACGCCACGACCGCCGGTCCTCCGGACGGCGGGGTGGTCACCGCCGTGTCGACCGTCCACGTCCGGGTGGCCGTCGGGCGGGCCGCCGGGTCGCGGACGAACGAGGTCGGGTCGGTCACCGTGGCCGTCAGCGTGTGGCGGCCGGGCTTCACGTGCGCGGCACGCAGGTCCACCGCGTCACGACCGGGCAGCCTCTTGCCGTCCAGGGTCCACGTCACGTCCAGGCGGTGGTCGACCGGGTGCATCGGGCGCACCCAGACCACCCGGTCCGCGCCGATCGTGCCCGCCGGGGTGCCGCCGCCGACGAGCGGGACCTTCGCCGAGATCCGCTGGGTCATCCGCTCGCGGCCGACCTGGTCGAACGCGTAGCCGAGGGTCTTCATCATCGAGTGCGCGCTCGGCCGCCACACGCCGGTCTGGGTGTACAAGCCGCCTTCGAAGCGGCCGATCGTGCCGCCGGCCTCGCTCGGCTCGCCCAGCCAGCGCCACCACTTCGCGTGCTGGGCGCGCATCTGCTGTTCGGTCAGCAGCGTGTGGTGGATCGAGTCCGGCTCGCCGCCCTCGTAGGCGCCACCCGGGACGTTGCGCGCGTAGTAGTCGTACTCGTCGTCGAGGCCGCCGAGCGAGTGGCCCAGCTCGTGCGGCGAGATGAGCGCGGACAACGCGTTTCCGCCGGACGCCGTCGCGTACGTACCGCCCGCGCCGCCGTAGGTGCTGCTGTTGCCCAGCGCGAGGATCTGGCGGTTCGCCTGGGTCGTGCCGGGCACGAGATCGGCGTACCGCTGCGCGGCCGCGTCGTCGACGGTCAGCAGCCGCTGCACGCTCTGCGGGTTGCAGCCGCCCCAGAAACCCATGTCCAGCGGGGTGTTCCGGCGTGGCGCGCCGAGCGAAGGGTCACAGTCCACACCGGACTCGGGCGAGGCGATCGACACCGCGTAGACGTTGAAGTAGCTGCGGTAGGACTTGAACGGCTCGAGCGACCACAGCGTGCTGACGTGCCGCTGGACGTCGGCGAAGAACTTCGGCTGCTCGGCGGCGGTGTAGCCGTCCCCGAGGACGACGAGGTTGAACCGCTGCGCGACCGGCCCGGTCACCTGCACCTCGGTCACGGTCCCCGCCGGCTCGCCGGCGTACGCGGGGACGGCGACCCCGAACGACAGCACGAGCGCTGCGACGAACCCGGCCCACTTCCGCATGGCGGCACTCCCCTGGTCGGTGATCTTCCCGGTGTACCGCACGGGAAGCGCCGCCGGAACCGCCGGAAGTCGCAGACGCGGAGGTGTAGACCGTTATACGCGGGTCAGGCGGTACCAGACCTCCGGCCGGCCGACCTGGCCGTAGTGCGGCTCGCGGTGGGCCATGCCGTTGTCCGCCAAGTACTCCAGATACCGCCGGGCGGTGACGCGGGACGCGCCGATCGCACTCGCCGCCGCGCCCGCCGAAAGCCCGTCCGCCGCGCCGGAAAGGGCGTCGGTGATCGCCTCCAGGGTCTGGACGCTCATGCCCTTCGGCAGCGGGGGCTGCTCGGTCGTGCGCAGCGCGCCGAGGGCGCGGTCGATCTCCGCCTGGCCGGTGACCTCGCCGGACGCGTCGCGGAATTCCGCGTAGCGCTCCAGTTTTTCCCGCAGGGTCGCGAAGGTGAACGGCTTGAGCAGGTACTGCACCACGCCGACCGACACCGCCGCCTTGACCAGGCCGAGGTCGCGCGCCGACGTCACGGCGATGACGTCGATCGGCAGGCCGGCCGCGCGCAGCGAGCGGCAGACCGCCAGGCCGTGCGTGTCCGGCAGGTAGAAGTCGAGCAGCACCAGGTCGACCGGCTCGCGTTCGCAGAAGCGCAGCGCGTCGCCGCCGGAGTGGACGACCCCCGCCACCGAGAAGCCCGGGAGCCGTTCCACGTACACGCGGTGCGCCTCGGCGGCCACCGGCTCGTCCTCCACCACCAGGACCCGGATCACCGGTCCGCCTCCTGCCGCGGCAGCCGCACGGTGAACACCGCGCCCCCGTCCCGGCCGACGTCGACCGTGCCGCCGTAGCGGCGCACCGCCTGCCCGACGAGGGCCAGGCCGAGGCCGTGGCCGTCTTCCGCCTTCGTCGACCAGCCGCGGCGGAACACGTCGGCGCCCTCGGGCACGCCGGGCCCGGTGTCGGCGACGCGCAGCAGCAGCCCGTCGTCGCCGGTGCGGGCGGTGACCACGACCTTCGGGTGACCGGTGCCGCGCACGGCCGCGTCGAGGCCGTTGTCGATCAGGTTGCCGAGGATCGTCACCAGGTCGCGGGCCTCGACGCCGAGCGAGACGTCGTCGATCACGGTGTCCGGGGTGACCGTCAGCTCGACCCCGCGTTCGCTCGCCTCCGCGGCCTTGCCCAGCAGCAGCGCGGCGAGCACCGGTTCGGCGACGGCACCGACGACCCGGTCGGTCAGCTCCTGCGCCAGGGCCAGCTCGGCGGTGGCGAACTCGACGGCCTGCTCGGGTTTGCCGATCTCCACCAGGGAAACCACCGTGTGCAGCCGGTTCGCCGCCTCGTGCGCCTGCGACCGCAGGGCCTCCGCGAGCCCGCGGGCGGTGGTCAGCTCGCCGGTGAGCGTCTGCAGTTCGGTGTGGTCGCGCAGGACGACGACGGTGCCCTGCGCGCGGCCGCCCGAGCGGACGGCGGACGTGCTCACCAGCAGCACGCGCGAGTCCGTCAGGTGCAGTTCCTCGGCGCGGTTTTCCGCCGACGTGAACGCTTCGGCGAGCCCGTCGGGCAGGCCCAGCGAAGCCAGTTCACGCCCGACCGGGTCGGCGTCGAGCCCGAGGAGCGTGCGGGCGCCGTCGTTGCAGAGGCCGATCCGCCCGTCGCGGCCGACGAGCAGCACGCCTTCGCGCACGGAATGCAGCACGGCTTCGTGGTACTCGAACAGGTTGCTCAGCTCGTCCGGCGCGACGCCGCGGGTCTGGCGCCGCAGCCGGGCGCTGATCAGCCAGCCGCCCAGCGCCCCGACCAGCAGCACCGCGCCGGCGACGCCGAACAGCGGCCACAGCCGTTCGCGCAGCTCGGCCGAGATGGCGGCGACGGTGATCCCGACCGCGACCAGCGCGACCACCCGGTGGCCGGCGTCGAATACCGGGACGACCGTGCGCACCGACGGGCCGAGCGAGCCGGTGTAGGTCTCGGTGAACTCCTCGCCGTGCTGCGGCTTGGCGATGTTGCCGATGTAGTGCTGCCCGATCAGCGCCGGATTCGGGTGGGTGTAGCGGATCCCGGCCGGGCTCATGATCGTGATGAAGTCGACGTGGGTGTGGTCCTTCACGCGCTGCGCCAGCGGCTGGAGCACCGCGCTCGGGTCCGGCGTCCCCACCGCCGCCACGACACCCGGCTCGTCGGCGACCGTCACGGCGACCACGCGGACCTGGTCGCGCGCGTTCTCGCCCACCGCCCGCTGCGCGTCGAGGTAGGCGAAGGTGATCCCGGCGCCGGCCAGCACGCAGAGCACCGCGAGCTGCAGCACGAGCAGCTGGCGGGCCAGGCTCCAGCGGGACCGCAACGTCGGGGGCACCTCCTCATACCAGCACACGCGCCCGCCGGTGTCCGAACGGGACGGTGCGATCATCACACGAACTCAATGAACACAAGTGAGCCGGATCACCGAACTGCGCCTACAGTGTGCCGCAACCTGGACACCCCTAGCTGGAGGCAACGGTGCCTACACCGACCCCCGACGCGGCGCCGCGCCGCCGCGACAAGACTCACTACCTGTACCTGGCCGTGATCGTCGCGGTCCTGCTCGGGATCCTGGTGGGTTTTCTCTTCCCCGGTTTCGCCAAGGGCCTCAAGCCGCTGGGCGACGGGTTCGTCAACCTGATCAAGATGATGATCTCGCCGATCATCTTCTGCACCATCGTGATCGGTGTCGGCTCGGTCGCCAAGGCGGCGAAGGTCGGCAAGGTCGGCATCATGGCGCTGGTCTACTTCATCGTGATGTCGACGTTCGCGCTCGCCATCGGCCTGGTCGTCGGCAACCTGCTGCACCCGGGCGAGGGCCTGCACCTGAACCCCGCCGACGTGAAGAGCGTCCAGAAGTCCGCCACCGGCTCCGAGGGCCCGGTCGACTTCCTGCTCCACATCATCCCGAAGACGTTCGTGTCCGCCTTCACCGAAGGCCAGGTCCTGCAGACGCTGCTCGTCGCCCTGCTCGTCGGCTTCGCGCTGCAGAAGCTGGGCCCGAAGGGCGCGCCGATCCTGCGCGGCGTCGAGCACATCCAGCGCCTGGTCTTCCGGGTGCTGGCGATGATCATGTGGGCCGCCCCGATCGGTGCGTTCGGCGCGATCGCCGCCGTGGTCGGCGCGACCGGCTGGGCCGCGCTGAAGAGCCTCGCCGTGATCATGATCGGCTTCTACGCGACCTGCCTGGTGTTCGTGTTCGTCGTCCTCGGCCTGGTGCTGTGGCTCGGTGCCCGGGTCAACATCTGGCACCTGCTGCGCTACCTCGGCCGCGAGTTCCTGCTGATCCTGTCGACGTCGTCGTCGGAGTCGGCGCTGCCGCGGCTGATCGCGAAGATGGAGCACCTCGGCGTCGGCAAGTCGGTCGTCGGCATCACCGTGCCCACCGGGTACTCGTTCAACCTGGACGGCACGGCGATCTACCTGACCATGGCGACGCTGTTCATCGCCGCGGCCCAGGACGAGCCGCTCTCGATCGGCGCGCAGATCGGCCTGCTGGTGTTCATGATCATCGCGTCGAAGGGCGCCGCCGGCGTCAGCGGCTCCGGCATCGCGACCCTGGCCAGCGGCCTGCAGTCGCACCGGCCGGAACTGGTCAACGGCGTCGGCTTCATCCTCGGCATCGACCGGTTCATGTCCGAGGCCCGCGCGCTGACGAACTTCGCGGGCAACGCCGTCGCGACCGTCCTCATCGGGAACTGGACGAAGGAGTTCGACCGGGAGCAGGCGGAACGGGTGTTCGCCGGTACCGCGCCGTTCGACGAGGCCACCTTGATCGACGAGGAGCGCGAACCCGAACCCGAGGAAGCCTTGGCGAGGTGATCCCCTGAACGTTCGTGCTCACTGCCCCCGCTGAGCACGAGCCACCGCGGGCCGCGGTGCGAGTCCCCCCCGACCTCGCACCGCGGCCCGTTCCACGTCTTCAGGAGGCGGCGTCGTAGGCGACGCGCGCGGCCGCGATGTCGTCGCGGTGCTGCTCCGCCCAGCCGAGCAGGCCGTTCAGCGACTGGTACAGCTCCTTCGCCATCGCCGTGGCCTCGTACTCCACGCGCGGCGGGACGGTCGGGTAGATCGTGCGGCGCAGGAGGCCGTCCCGCTCGAGGTTGCGCAGGGTCAGCGTCAGCATCCGGCGGCTGATCCCCTCGACCGCGCGTTCCAGCTCGGTGAACCGCACGGGGCCGCGGATGGCCTCCAGGAGGATGCCGATCGCCCACTTGCCGCTGATCCGGTTGATGACCTCCAGCACGGTGCAGACGTCGAGTTTCTCCGGGTCGATCTCGGTGACCTGGACGGGTACACCGATGTTCCCCTGGGACATGGAAGTGCCTCCTTACGCGGGAACCCATGGTCACACATGATGGGCACTGTTACAAGAAGTGCCCTGGCGACGACCAGGGGAATCTCGACTGGAGGGGCCTGACATGGCCGAGAACCACCCCACCCGCTCCCGCGGCCTCGCGCTGGCGGTGCTGTGCGCCGCGTCGCTGATGGTCGTGCTGGACAGCAGCATCGTCGCGGTGGCGCTGCCCGCCATCCAGGCCGACCTCGGCTTCACGGCCGCCGGGCTGTCCTGGGTCTTCACCGCCTACCTGGTCGCCTTCGGCGGGCTGCTCCTGATCTCCGGCCGGCTCGGCGACCTGATCGGCCGCCGTCGCGTCTTCCTCGGCGGGCTGAGCCTGTTCACGCTGGCGTCGCTGGTCGCCGGGCTGGCCGCGGACGCGGGTGTCCTGGTCGTGGCGCGGTTCGCGCAGGGTGTCGGCGGCGCGCTCGCGTCCGCCGTGGTGCTGGGGATGATCGTCACGATGTACCCCGAGCCGCGGGCCCGGGCGAAGGCGATCGGCGTCTACAGCTTCACGCAGGCGGCGGGCGCGTCGATCGGGCTCATCGCGGGCGGCGCGCTGACGCAGGCGCTGAACTGGCACTGGACGTTCTACGTCAACCTGCCGATCGGCGTGGCCGCGCTACTGCTGGCCGTCCGGGTGGTCTCGCCGGACCGCGGAACGGGTCTGCGGGCGGGCCTGGACGTGCTCGGCGCCGTGCTGGTCACCGCGGCCGTGATGCTCGGCGTGTACGGCATTTCGGCGTCGTCGTGGGGCGCGGTGGCCGCGGCCGTCGTGCTGCTCGTGGCGTTCGCGGTGCGGCAGGCGAAGGCGCGCACGCCGCTGCTGCCGCTGCGGCTGTTCCGGATCCGCGCGGTGACCGGCGCCAACGTCGTGATGGTGCTGATGGTCGCCGGGATGCTGGGCTTCCAGTTCGTCACGGCGTTGTACCTGCAGCAGGTGCTGGGCCTGGACGCGCTGCGCACCGGCGTCGCGTTCCTGCCGGTGCCGCTGGTGATCGCGGTCGCGTCGCTCGGGTTCGCGGACCGGCTCGCGACGCGGTTCGGGCCGCGGGCCGTGCTGCTGTCGGGCCTCGGCCTGGTGGTCGCCGGCCTGCTGCTGCTCACCCGGGTGTCAGGCTCGTACTTCGCCGGCGTACTGCCGCCGCTGCTGCTGATGGGCCTCGGCGCCGGCGTGGCCATCCCGGCGCTGATGGGCCTGGCGATGGCGGACGTCCCGGCCGCGGACGCGGGGGTGGCGTCGGGACTGATTAACACGACCCAGCAGGTGGGAGCGGCGATCGGGACGGCGGTGCTGGCCGCGGTGGCGGCGTCCCGGACGGAAAGCTCGAGCGGGCTGGACCACCGCGAAGCTCTGGCGGCCGGTTTCCGGCTCGCCTACGGGGTGAGCGCGGGCTTCCTGATCGCGGCGGTCGTACTGGGCGGAGTGGTTCTGGCCCGCCGAGCCCGCGCTGCTGATGCTGGTTCCGTCGCGGTCACCGAGCCGGAGGTCTGCACCGCCGGTCAGGCCAAGTAGGAGGAAAGCCCACGGTGGCCCCGCCGCATCATCAGCGCGTGGTTCGCGCGGAACAGCGGCCGGGCCACCGTGTCGAAGCGCCGCAGCAACTCCTTGCGGGCCTGGACGTCCTGGGTGATCTCCAGCAGTGTGCCCGCGCCCGCCGCGCGGACCGCACCGGCCAGTACCCCGTCGAGGTCGCCGCTGAGCCTGACCCGCATCAGGCCCGTGCGCTCGTCCTGGTGGTCCCGGTGCATCCGGACGGTGATCCGGAACGGCAGCCGGGACCGGCAAATGAGCTCGGCGGTGTCGTCGTCCACGCGGCGCACCACGCGGACGTCCGACCACCACCTCGGGTAGCCGGCGAGGTCGGTGACCACGCCGAACACCCGCTCGGGCGCGGTTCCCGGCAGCAGCCACGTGCTGCGGAACCGGTAGCGCGCACCCGTCACGTCACACCTGGGCCGAGACCAGCTTCCGGCCGTCCACCGTGACGATGTCGACCGACTTCACGTCGTCCGGCGCCACCAGAGCGGACCCGTCGAGCGAGAAGCCCGAACTCTCCCACTTCTCGGACACCTTCCAGCTGCCCGCGGTGACCGCCTGGCCTTCCTTCGTGACGACCTGCAGCAGGCACTGTTCCCCGGCCTTGACGCCCTTCACGGCGACGTTGACCCGGACCCAGCCCTGGAACGGGCTCACCGAGGCCGCCAGCTGCACGCCGGTGGTCGGATCGCGCCCTTCGACGCTCTTCGTACCGGGAACGTCGGTCGGCGGCGCGGGGATCGCGAGGGGCTCGCTGCCCCCGCCGGTCTGCCGTCCCACCAGGATCCCGCCGCCGAGCGCGGCCACCACCAGCACCGCCGCCGCGACCAGGGCCAGGCCCCGGCGTCCGCCGGAGCGGGCCGGAGCCACGCGTTCTTCCTCGTCGCGCACCCGGCGCAGGGTCTTCTGCAGCAGCAGGTCCCCACCCTCGGGCGGCCCGTCGAGGAACGCCTCGGGCGGTACCTCGTCGAGCGAGTCGCGCAGGGCCACGAGCTCGTTGAGGTCGAACCGGCACTGCGCGCAGGTCTGCAGGTGCCGCCGCTCGAAGTCGGCTGCCTCGTTCGGGTCGAGCGCGCCGAGGGCGTACGCGCCGAGCTGCGTGTGACTCTCGTCCACCGAGTTCATCGCGCCACCTCCGTTCCGCTCGAAATCATCGCTGCTCTGAGTGCTCTTAGTGCGTAGTACGACCTTGATTTCACGGTACCGGGTGCGACGCCCAGTGTTCTCGCCGCTTCGGCCACCGTCCGTCCCCGGTAGTAGATCTCCACCAGGACCTCTCGATGCTCGTTGGACAACCCGTCCATCGCCCCGAGCACGGTCATCGAGTCGACCACGCCCTGGGCGTGGTCCCGCTCGACGGCCGGGGTCGGCACGCCTTCGGCCGGTTCGGCCACCTCTTGTGGCCGCGCCGCCCGCGCCCGTGCCCGGTCGGTGACCAGGTTGCGCGCGACGGTCAGCAACCAGCCGCGCACCGAGCCTTTTCCGTCGTTCTGCAAGTCGTCCGCGTGTTTCCACGCACGGACGAGCGTCTCCTGGACCACGTCCTCGGCCGCCGCCCGATCCCCGGTCAGCCTCGTCGCGTAGGCCAGCAGGCTTCGCCCGTGTTCGGCGTACAGCTGCCGAATCAGGTCTTCGCCTTTGGCCTTCTTAGGCCGCCTGCCTCCTATGGCCACCCTCGTCCTCCCGACGGTGTTCTGAGTCGGCGAGGACAGTACTGCAACCCTCAGCTCCACCGGCGGTGCGTGCGCCGAGCGCAGCGCGACCATGGTGTTCATCGGCTGCCCGTCCTTCCTCGTTCTGCCCGGAAACCGTCGTCCGTCAGGACCCTGCCCCGCCGGCCTTGCCGCCCGCGGTGATCTTGCTGCCGTCCGGGGCGACGGCGAACCACGTGCCGTTCGCGCCCTGGCCGTTCATGTCGCCCGCCGCCTTGTCGCCCGCGTACTCGTACAGGGGCCAGCCGTTGAGCGTGATCTGCTTGCTGCCGTCCTTGCGGGTCGCGGTGCCCACCTGGGTGTCCTGGATGCCCTTGAGCATCGGCGTGGCCACCCCGGCGAGCATCGGCAGCCACGACTTGGTGCAGTCGCCGTCGCAGTTGGAGGTCGGCGGCGAGGAGACGTCCTTGTCGAACCGGTAGAGCGTCTTGCCGTCGGCGTCGGTGACCACCGCGCCCACGCCGTTGACCGTGGCGACCTGGAGCATCTTGTGCCCCGGCTGGCCGTGTTGCGGCCCTTGCGCGCCATCGGCCATGTCACCGCAGGCGGACAACGAGGCGACGGCGACCAGCGCCAGCGCGCTGACGACCACCGGCCGGATACGGTTCATGACGTTCTCTCCTCGGTGAGGGCGGCACCGCCGTCCGGCGGACCTCGACACCTGGAGACACGGACGGGTGCGGGAAACGGTTCAGCCTTGTTTCGGGCCGTTCGGTGCCGGTTCGGCGGCGGATTGGTGGGTCCCGGTGATCGGCACGATCTTGTCGCCGTGCGGGCGCGCTTCCTAAGCTGATCACGTCCGCACCGCCGCCCCTGCCCGTGCCGGGAGGCCGCCGTGCCCGTCAAACCCCTCGTCCTGGTGGCGCTGCTGGCCGCGGGCTGTTCCGCGGCCGCGCCGGCCTTCACGGCGACCCTGACCTCGCCCACGGACGTCGTGCTGAGCTGGCCGGACGACGACGCCGGGCACCGCGTCGAGTACGCGAACGACCCGGCCGGGCCGTGGACGACGCTGCGGTTCCTGGCCCCGCACGTGACGAGCTACCACCACCCGGACCTGATCCCGGAGACGCCGTTCTACTACCGCGAGCAGCCCTACACCGGCCCGGTCTCGACGGACCTGCACACGGCGATCTCGGGCGACACGGCGACGTTCACGTGGGCCGACCGGTGGAGCGACGAAGCCGGGTTCCTGCTGGAGATCCGCCGGCCGGGCGCGCCGGACTTCGACCCGGTCGAGGTGACCGACCCGAACGCGACGACGTGCGCCCTGTCGCTCCTGCCCGGCGAGGAGAACTCGGCCTACCGGATCCGGGCGCTGCACTACGGCCCGCTCTCCCCGGTGGTCCACCAGACCACCGGGAAGGAGCGGTAGCCGTCACTCCCCCGCGAGCACCGTCCGCAGGAACTGGCCCGTGTAGCTCTCCTCGACCTCGGCGATGTGCTCCGGCGTGCCCTCGGCGACGACCGTGCCGCCGCCGTTGCCGCCCTCGGGACCCATGTCGATGATCCAGTCGGAGGTCTTGATCACGTCGAGGTTGTGCTCGATCACGATCACCGAGTTGCCCTTGTCGACCAGGCCGTTGATCACGCCGATCAGCTTGTTGATGTCCTCGAAGTGCAGACCGGTGGTCGGCTCGTCGAGGATGTACACCGTCTTGCCGGTCGACCGCTTCTGCAGCTCGCTGGCCAGCTTGACGCGCTGCGCCTCACCGCCGGACAGCGTCGGCGCGGGCTGGCCGAGCCGGACGTAGCCGAGGCCGACGTCCACCAGCGTCTGCAGGTGGCGGTGGATGGCCTTGATCGGCTCGAAGAACTCCGCGGCCTCCTCGATGGGCATGTCGAGCACGTCCGAGACGGTCTTGCCCTTGTAGTGCACCTCGAGGGTCTCCCGGTTGTACCGGGCGCCCTTGCAGACCTCGCACGGGACGTAGACGTCCGGCAGGAAGTTCATCTCGATCTTGATCGTGCCGTCGCCGGCGCACGCCTCGCAGCGGCCGCCCTTGACGTTGAACGAGAACCGGCCCTGCTGGTAGCCGCGCACCTTGGCCTCGGTGGTCGCGGCGAACAGCTTGCGGACGTGGTCCCAGACGCCGGTGTAGGTGGCCGGGTTGGACCGCGGGGTCCGCCCGATCGGCGACTGGTCGACGCGCACCAGCTTGTCGACGTTGTTCAGGCCGTTCACCCGGGTGTGGCGGCCCGGCACCTGGCGGGCGCCGTTGAGCTTGTTCGCCAGCACCGTCGCGAGGATGTCGTTGACCAGCGTCGACTTGCCCGAGCCGGACACGCCGGTGACCGAGACCAGGCAGCCGAGCGGGAACGAGACGTCCAGCCCGCGCAGGTTGTGCTCGCGCGCGCCGACGACGGTCAGCTGCCGCTTCTTGTCGATCGGCCGCCGGATCGCCGGGATGTCGATCTTGCGCCGGCCGGACAGGTACTGCCCGGTCAGCGACTCCTTGCTCTTGAGCAGCTTCTTGTACGGTCCACTGTGGACGATGTGGCCGCCGTGCTCGCCGGCACCCGGGCCGATGTCGACCACCCAGTCGCTGGAGCGGATGGTGTCCTCGTCGTGCTCGACGACGATCAGCGTGTTGCCGAGGTTGCGCAGCCGGGTCAGCGTCTCGATCAGCCGGTGGTTGTCGCGCTGGTGCAGGCCGATCGACGGCTCGTCCAGCACGTACAGCACGCCGACCAGGCCGGACCCGATCTGCGTCGCGAGCCGGATGCGCTGCGCTTCACCACCCGAAAGAGTGGCGGACGCGCGGTCGAGCGACAGGTACGTCAGGCCGACGTCGAGCAGGAAGCGCAGGCGGGCCTGGATCTCCTTGAGCACCGCGCCGGCGATCATCGCCTCGCGCTGCCCCAGCTCCAGCTCGTCGAGGAACTGCGACGCCTCCGCGATGGACAGCGCGCAGACCTCGGCGATGGACATGTCGCCGCGGGTCTTGTGCTGCAGCGTCACCGCGAGGATCTCCGGCTTGAGCCGGGTGCCCTGGCAGGCCGGGCACGGCACCTCGCGCATGTAGCCCTCGTACCGCTCGCGCATGTACTCGGACTCGGTCTGCTCCTGGCGCCGCTCGAGGAACGGGATGACGCCCTCGAAGTTCGCGTAGTACGAGCGCTGGCGGCCGTAGCGGTTCTTGTAGCGGACGTGGACCTGCTCGTCGACGCCGTGCAGCACCGCCTTCTGGGCGCGCGCGGGCAGCCGCCGCCACGGCGTGTCCATCCGGAAGCCGATGGTCTCCGACAGCGACTCGAGCAGGCGGATGAAGTAGTCCGCGCTCTGGCCGCCCGACCACGGCGCGATCGCGCCCTCGGCCAGGGACAGCTCGTCGTCCGGGACCACCAGTTCCGGGTCGACCTCCTTGCGGATGCCGATGCCGGTGCACTCGGGGCAGGCGCCGTAGGGCGAGTTGAAGGAGAACGAGCGCGGCTCGAGGTCCTCGATCGCCAGCGGGTGGCCGTTCGGGCAGGCCAGGTTCTCGGAGAAGCCGCGGATGCGGTGCGGGTCACCTTCGGGGAGGTCGACGAACTCGAGCTCGATCAGGCCGTCGGCCAGCCGCAGCGCCGTCTCGACCGAGTCGGTGAGCCGCTGCCGCGAAGCCGCCTTCACGGTCAGGCGGTCGATCACCACGCCGATCTGGTGCTTCTCCTGCTTCTTCAGCTTCGGCGGGTCCGTGAGCGCGTGGACCGTGCCGTCCACGACCACGCGCGCGTAGCCCTGCTGCTGCAGGTTCTCGAACAGGTCGACGTACTCGCCCTTGCGCCCGCGCACCACCGGCGCGAGCACCTGGAACCGGGTGCCCTCCGCCATGGCGAGCACCTGGTCGACGATCTGCTGCGGGGTCTGCTTGCTGATCGGCTCGCCGCACGTCGGGCAGTGCGCCTTGCCGGCGCGGGCGTAGAGCAGGCGCAGGTAGTCGTAGACCTCGGTGATCGTGCCCACGGTGGAACGCGGGTTGCGCGAGGTCGACTTCTGGTCGATCGACACCGCGGGCGAGAGGCCCTCGATGAAGTCGACGTCCGGCTTGTCCATCTGCCCGAGGAACTGCCGGGCGTACGCCGAGAGCGACTCGACGTAGCGGCGCTGCCCTTCGGCGAAGATGGTGTCGAAGGCGAGGCTCGACTTCCCCGACCCGGACAGGCCGGTGAACACGATCAGGCTGTCGCGGGGCAGGTCGAGATCCACGCCGCGGAGGTTGTGCTCGCGGGCACCGCGAACAACGAGGCGATCAGCCACGCCAGGGTCCTCTCAATGTCTTCTTCAGCTGCGGTCGCGCACCCGGTTTTGCGCCTGGCTCAGGCTGCACGGGTGGCCGCGATCCATGCTACGAGCCACCACCGACAAAAACGGGTTCCGCGTCCTTGACCTGCGGTTCTTCGGGCTTTCGACGTCTGGTGAGCCACCGGTGGGCCGGGCGTTCGACCCCCGCGGTGACCGCCCAGCCGGCCAGCACGGCGGCGCCGGCGACGACGGGGAGCCGCAGCCAGCCGGGGAGGCCGAGGTCGAGCAGGGCGCGCGCCAGGACGTAACCCAGTTCCTGGTGCACCAGGTAAAGACCATACGAGATGCCCGCGAGCCAGGTGACGGCCGGGGCGATCCGGGCCAGCCCGGGGAACCGCCAGTCCGGGCCGCGGGCGGCCAGGCAGACCAGCAGGAGAAGCACGGCGAACCCGATCGTGGACGGCCAGCGCTGCGCGTCCTGCGGCAGGGCGACGTGGAACGGGAAGACCTGCAGGTCCTGCGCGGCCACGGCGGCGATGACGAAGAGTCCGATGTGCCAGGTCTTCAGGCGTCGCTGCGCCCAGAGCCAGATCGCGACGCCGATGGCGAACACGTGCAGCCGGTGCAGGCCGAGGCCGTAGTAGAAGGTCTCGACGACCGGGCTCGCCGTGCCCGGCGGGAAGACGAGGAAGCGCAGCGCGAGCGGGACGAGGATCAAGGACCACAGCAGCGCGACGGTCAGCCGGTGCGTGCGCCATGACCGCGGCCACAGCAGGGCGGCGCCGGTGAAGGCCATCAGCTGCACCGGCAGGGTCCAGTAGGAGCCGTCCAGGTAGTAGAACGTCTCCGACCGGATGCCCCATTCCTGCACCATGCCGAGGTTGGCGAGCAGGTCCAGCCAGGTCGGGATGTACCACGGCGAGGGGTCCGTCGGCGGGCCCTGCGGCACGCCGAAGAGGAACCCGGTGACGCCGGGCGGGTAGGGCAGGCCGCTGAAGGAGATGGCGGCCCAGCGCGTGACGACGTAGGTCAGCAGGACGGCGACGAGGTACGCCGGCACCAGGCGCGCAACGCGGTTCCAGAGCCACCGGCGCGGATTGCCCTTGCGGAGGCTGGCGCAAACGAAGAAGGCGGAGATCACCAGCAGGATCGCGGCACCGAACTGCGCTGTCACCCGGAAGGGGTACCCCGTGAGCTCGGGGTGCAGGAGCGCACCCTGGTGGGTGACGTGCCCGAGGACGACCGCGACGACGGCGACGACCCGGAGGAGGTCCCAGCTGATCCGGCGCGGCGTCGGGGAGGTGGGCACGGTCGTCCTGAGGTCGGGGCTGACGGGTTCGCGACGAGCCTACGTGCCGCGGCGCGCGGCCGCTTGTGCGGGTGGAACAGGTTGGAACGAAACGACTACCGTGTGCACGGTGAACATCGCGGAGACCTACACCGGGCACGTCGACCCGGGCGGCGACGCCACCCGCCGCACCCTGGACGCGCTGACCATCACCAAGCTGTCCGTCGGCCCGATGGACAACAACGCGTACCTCCTGGTGTGCCGCGCGACGAACGAGGCCCTGCTGATCGACGCGGCGAACGACCCGGACCGCATCTCGGACCTGATCGGCCACGGCCCGGACCGCCCGTCGCTTCGCACGGTCGTGACGACGCACCAGCACCAGGACCACTGGCAAGCCCTGGGCGCAGTGGCGGGCGCGAACGGCGCGAACACGGCGGCCCACCCGCTGGACGCAGAGCCGTTGCCGGTACCGCCGGACTTCCTGGTCGAGCACGGGGACACGCTGACGGTGGGCGAGGTCACGTTGTCGGTGATCCACCTGAGGGGGCACACGCCGGGGTCGATCGCGCTGCTGTACCGGGACCCGGCCGGGTATCCGCACCTCTTCACCGGGGACTCGCTGTTCCCGGGTGGGGTGGGGAAGACTTCGTCGCCGGAGAACTTCACGTCGCTGCTGGACGATGTGTCTTCGCGGATTTTCGACGAGCTGCCGGATGAGACGTGGTTCTACCCGGGACACGGGGACGACTCGACGCTGGGTGCGGAGCGGCCGAAGCTCGGCGAATGGCGCGAGCGCGGCTGGTGAGCTGACGACGTACCCGGACGGGGCCGCCCTCCATGGTCGTCCTGCTCCCCGTCCTCGCCGCTATCGGCGGCGCCCTCGCCGGGGCATTCCTCTGCTGGGGTGCCTTCCGTCTCGGCGTCGCGCTCGCCGACTGGGCGGAGGCGCGGCGATGAACATCACCAAGGCTAACGACACCAGCCGGTGGCGCTCCAGCATTCGCCTGGAGCGCCACCAGGCCACCCGGCGCGAGGCGATGGTTCGCCAGCGCACACCGGCTGCTGGCCTGCGGAGGCACCCGTAACAACGGTGCCTGGGCAAGCGACCTGGTCTCGCAGCCCTTGAGCAAGGAGCCATCACGATGTCCGACACGAGCCGCGTGCCGACCCGGCTGTCCGCCAGCGAGGCCGCCGCCCAGAGCCGGGTGCTGAGCGACGAGGACCCGATGCTTCAGGCCGCGTTGGAGCAGCTGGCGGACGTACTCGATCCGGCGGATCCTGTTGTGGACGTTGGTCTTCGTCCGCCTTACGCTGGCCATCGTCGGTGTCGTGCTGACGTTCGTGCTCCAGGTGCCGGCCGCCGACCACGGCATCGCCAGCTGACCACGTCTCAGAGTGGCCCCTAGGCTCGCGTCATGACCGTTCATCTTGTCGTGACGACAGCAACCCCAGACCGTGAATCCGGCGAGAAGCTGGCGGGTTCGGCCGTCGCTGCCCGGCTCGCCGGGACCGCACAGGTCATCGGCCCGGTCACGTCGTTCTTCTGGCACCTCGGCGAAAGCGGCAAGGGCGAAGAGTTCAACGTGACGTTCAAGACCACGGACGCCCGCTACGCCGAGCTGGAAGCGCACATCATCGCGAACCACCCATGGGACAAGCCGGAGGTCACGGCCGTCGAGCTGGTGCGCGGCTCGGCTGACTACCTGGCATGGGCCGAGGAGTCCACCCGGCCCTGCTAGACCTCCAGCCGCGCGAGCAAGTCGCCGACCGCCGCCGTCGACCGGTACCGCGTCAGCTGGCGGGCGACGGTCTCGATCCTGGCCGCCGGACGCACCGAGCTGACTCCGGCGGCCAGGTCGGCGGCGCGCGCGAGGGTCACGGCGGCCTGCTCGATCTCGTGGGCGTGCAGGTAGGACGTAGCGAGCCATGTCAGGTACAGCGCCTTGTCGCGCGCGTGCGTGTCGTCGAAGCCGGACAGCACTCGCTCCAGCACCGGCACGGCCCGCAGCGGGCGGCGCAGCTCGGTCCAGCACCGCCCGGCCATGATGTCGATCTCGGCGTCGTTCACCCAGAACACCCAGTCCGGCTCCGGACGGTCGTCACGGACCTGCAGGGCTTCACGCGCCAGGTTCAGCGCCCGGTCAGCCTCCTGTGGCTCGCGAGCCGTCGCATGAGCCCACGCCTTCCGTTCGAGCAGCAGTGCGTTGACCTTCGGCGTGGCCATCGGCCGCGCGATCTCGCAGGAGTCGGCGGCCAGGGCAGTTCCGCTCTGAGCTGTCGTGGTCTGTTGGTAGGCGGCGTAGGCCAGGGCGTTTCCAGCAAGGTCGAGCACGCCAGCGTCCTCGGCGGCTCTCCGGCTGTCGCTGTAGAACCGCTGGGCGAGTGCGTGCTGACCGTGGTCGAACGCTGCCCAACCAGCCTGTTGCTGCTGCTCGGCGAGCAGCGCTCGCAACTGCTGACCGATCTCAGTTGCGTGGGTTGATTCGCGGAGCAGCCGCTGCGTGAAATCGACCTCGGCGGAGTACACCGGGAAGGTTTCGGCGCCCCCGATGACGTTGTCGAGGCGGCGGAGTCGGGCTGTTCGGCGGCGCAGCTCGTCGACGTCGGATTGTCCGATCCGGCGCGCTGTCGGCTGTTCGGTGCGAGCCAGCGGGATCGCCAGAGCGGCCATTGCTCCGATGAATTCACGCCGCTGCACTACCTCTCCCGTCTTTGTCTTCCGCTGTTCCGCACGAGTCGCCATGACCGCTCGCCGAATTCCCTGCACATCGATCCCGAAGCTCGCGGCAATGTGCTCCTGCCAGAAGGGCGTCGGCAATCGCCGCTCACGCTCCCATCGCGATACTTCGTTCCGGGTGACGACCCGGCCCGAGATCTCGGAAGCACCTCGGCCTGCTCAGCTTGAGAACGGCCGGCGGTCACGCGCTGGTTCTGGAGCAGTGCGCCGACCCCTTGCTGCTCCACTCGTACTCCCTCGGCTCGCACCCTGCAGGTGGCCATCATCGCTCTGGCCCCCGCTTCTGGCCACCCCCTGCGAATGGCCACCTCTCCGGGCTCCTCCTACCAGGCATTATCGCTCATAGCCTCGATAGTGTGACAGCGTGCGATGGTGAGACGCCTCCCGTGGACGAGGTGCGACGGCAGCAGCCGAGGATCAATCGGTACGCGACATGACGGTGCTCGACGACGTACCGCGCGCCACCGCGCAGGGCGACTGGTGGGAATGGCACGGGTTTATTGACGGCCTCGCGCACCTTTATCTGCACGCGCAACTCGCCCTGGACTGGCCGCCGCTGGTGTTCCCGGCGTGCGAGCAGCGGCGCCCGGGACCGCTGGGCCACGACCGGCCAAGCATCACCCGACAATCGGTCGGGCATCGCACGCACCCGCCATGCCTCGCCTGCCTCAACAAGACCAGGCCCACGGAGGTGCCCGGTGCCCGCTGAGCCGTACTACATCCGCGACCCGGCCGAGCTGGCGCAGAAACTTGCACTCGGCCACTGGCTCGTCTTCACCCACGAGCGCCTCGGCGACGAATGCGATCTTCCGACCTGGAAGGCCGCAGTACGCGAAGCCTGCCTAGACCTCAACGTGGTCGAGGAGACGATCACGATTCCTCGCAAGGACCTGACGATCGTGTTCAACGCCGAGAAGGTGCCGGACGCCGAGGAGATCAGGGCGTCGGTGAGTCGGGCTGAGCTTGACCGGTGGATCGCACGTGAGCTGCGGCCCGAGCTGCAGACGCGACTTGCGCGAGGTGAGTAGAAGCTCCCGGCCGGCGCGTTCTGCCAGTCCTCCACACGTTGGGCGGACGCGTCGGCCGGGTTCCAGCCGCCCACACCCTGCCGTGCGCAGCGGAGTCGAGGCGAAGCGGAAGAGCCGCGCTCCCTGATCTCCGACCTGTCCACGCCTCTATCGAAGGACGGCCGATGCCTACGCCGCGCAATCCTGCAGGCCCCGGACCGACCCGCCCAGGCCCCGGCAGGGACAGGCCCAGCTCTCCCACGCGCGGCAACCCCGCCCCACAACGGGGCCCCATCAACCCGCCGCCCCCTGAGCGCAAGGACACGTCTCATGCCACACAGGTCGAACCGACGTCGACGCGACCGGCGAAGCTGCCTCACCGGAGGCCAGCAAGGCAATGTGACCCTCGGCTCGGCGGGAAGCTGGCCCCCGCAGCAGCCGAGCGGCCCGACCCATCCGGGCGGCCCCTACCGATCGACCCTGTTCCGCTGGCCGCCGAGGCAATGGCCACCGTCGCAGGACGACGAGAGTTAGGATTGACCCATGCGGTCCACCCGGGAAATGCGCAGGCTGGCGGCGGTGCTCCTCGCGGGAGCTGAGAAAGCCCGCTTCTACCCCGAAGATTTACGCCACGCTGCGCAGGTGCACAGCAACCGCCTCTACCCGATGCTGGACAAGCTGAAGCAGCGCGGCTGGCTCAAGGACGAGTGGGATGAGCCCGACAAGATCCACCGCTACTTCGTACTCACCGACGACGGTCGGCGCGGGCTGGCCAAGCCGTTGTAACCCGGCGTTCGGCGCCAGAGCAGGCCAACCAGCCGAATGCGGCGCAGTGAAGAGCCGACACCGCCGTCGTTGTCCGTCACGTCCGAAACGACCGCGCACCTACCACCCAGCAGCCGAAGAACCCGGTCGAGTTTGCCGGACCAGGCGCGACGGAGTGGCGCGAGCACGACCGGCGAACTGGAGTCAACCGGCGGCTTTGTCGCTGGCGATGAGGTCTTCCGGCGTGGGCCGGGCGGCGGCAGACCTGGACGGCGGCAGCGGAAGCTCACTGACTGACGCCAACTCCGGAATCTTCTCGTCGAGTCTCGGCTCCAGAAGGTTCTTGACAGTGATCAACCGGACTTCGAGGCCATCTGCCCAGCGCGCTCGCGCAGCTTCTTCCCGCGCGTTACGCGTGAAGCTGAAAGCCACGACGTAGCCCACCTCGTGCTTCCCGCGACGCATGGCGGTCTCGAAGTTGTCGATGACATTACGGCCGACTCGATCCGACCGTTTGACTTGGATTGGATGGTTGACCATGAAGCTGTAACCGTCGATTCCCATGTCGCCGGACAGTCGAGGCGAGTGGGTGCCGACGAACTTTTGTATCACCCAATTTTGAAACTCGAAAGGCTTGAGCCGACGAAGAGACTCCTCGGAGTCAGGCATTCCCAGCACCTGGATCGGCGAGCTGGTCACCCGGCGCATCCGCTGTCGAATGATTTCCATCGCAGTAGGGCTGATGTCGATCCCAATCCACCTTCGCCCCAGCTGCTGCGCAGCAGAAACAGCGGTACCACATCCACAGAACGGGTCGACTACAATATCTCCTACATTACTGCTTGACTCGATAATCCGCTTCAAGAGCGCTTCCGGTTTCTGCGTCGGGTAGCCGAGCCGTTCGGCCGCCCTCGAATTTATCGGGTGCACATCCACGACAACGTCCTGCACCGGAACCCCCGGAGAGATATGGAGATACTGCTTGAACCTCGGCTGTCCACCCCTTTTGGCAGGCCAATGGATCAAACCCACCCGGTCCGCTTCATCCAAGCGTTCGGAAATCGGTAACGAACTCAGCGAACGACCGGTTATCTTCTCAAAATACTCATACATGAGCGACGGTATTGCCCAATGTCTACCGCTACAGTTCGGGTCCACGCCACGCCACGGCAGGCCGGAATCCCCCGCGCGACGACCAGGGCCGGTAAGCGCCACGTCTTGGTAACGACCCCGAGCATCCTCGTACTTGAACTTCTCCTCGACATAGCTGAGGTCATAGGCTTGGTAGACTTTGTTCCACGTGAACGCGTCCGACTTCGAGTAGAACAGGATGGCGTCGTGCTGAGGACCCCATCGGCGCGCGGAATTATGTGAGCCGGTTCGCTTCCAGATCACTTCGTTCCGGAAGCTGGTCACCGTGAATATCTCATCGAGCATAACCTTCAGGTAGTGGCTCGCATGGGGATCACAGTGCAAGTACAACGAACCGGTCGACTTGAGAATCCGATACAGATGCCGGACCCGATTTCGCATCCAGTCGATATACACCTGAATACCCCCCTCCCAGCGATCTTCGAACGACCGCACTTCGGCCTCGTCTCCCCAGATAACCTCATAAGACCTGTTGGAAAAGAACGGGGGGTCGAGGTAAACTAGATCAACACTATTGGATGGCATGTTCGAAAGCGCATTGATGTTGTCCTCCCGATAGAGGACGCCGGTGTCGATCTGATCGGACATGACAGTCTCACTCTTCCTATGTGCATGGAACCACGACAACCGCAACATCCGACCGTGAAGGACGGTCGCCGAACTGCGAATCCTACGCATACCAACCAACAGGCCACGGCTCGAGCACCAATCGACTGCTCGTACACTTGACCATAGTCATCACACCTTCCCCAAGGGTTCACGATCTCCATATCCGAGATTCGGCGCAAGAAAAATGATCGTCAAGCAAGGTCACCGAGTTGGCTCAGTAGCGGTAACCCAGGCGATTTGGATCAAGAAGGCAGGCTGACCGTCTGGCGTAGTCAGCCAATCGAATGGGCCAGTCCGGGCGGCAGCGCGGAGGGCCAGTCGGACCGAGGTAGACAGATGTGGGCCACTCAGCCTGCCTCGCAACGGCGCACTAATTTCCCCTTTTGCTACTGATGCGAGACTCCGTTCCCGGGCCGGCGCAAACGACGGCGTCGCCGAACGATCTACCCAGGCGAGCGATCGGGGAAGACGACATCGGCCTTACCCTGGTAACGACCGCCGGGATAGGGTGATCACCGCATGTCACGACGGGGAGGGTCGGTGGCGCAGAGCAAGCACGCCAGGCGGGTGCTCCAGCAGCAGGCTTCGGCCCTGCTGAACGAGAAGATCCCGCAGCTCGACGGCGACCGGCGCCGGATCCTCACCGCCCTGCTCGTCGAGACCGCCGGGAACTGGCGCCTCTTCGTGCGCGCCACGCCCCTGGACGAGCAAGCGGACGCTTTCCTCGTCGGTCCCGACGGCATCTTCGCCGTCACCGTCGCCGGCGCCCCACCGCACGGCTCCAGCCGCCACGAGCTCGTGCGGCGCGCCGAAGAAAGGTGCGCCGGCATCCGGGATGGCCGGGGGCGTGTGCTCGCCGGCAGCGCCGTCCACTTCGTGCTGATCACTCCCGGTCCCCCGGTCGCCGTCCGGGACGCCGGGCTGTTCCGGGTGCTCGCCGAGCCCGAACTGGCGAAGCTGCTCAAGCCCGCCGCACCACACCTCAACCGGCGGCAGATCGAAGAGATCAGTGCGCAGGCCGAGAGGTTCTTCGACGGCTATGTCCCGTTGCGCGTCCGAGTCCCGGAACGCGGCGGAACCACCGACGGCTTCCTGGACGCCGGGAGCCTCGTCGACGCCGAGGTCGCCGCCGCGCAGCTGCGGCCCTTCGACTCGTGGCTGACCTTCCTGCACCCGCACCAGCGGGCGGTCGTCACCCGCGACTACCGCGGGCCGGCGCGGATCAGCGGGCCGGCCGGGACCGGGAAGACCGTCGTCGCGCTCCACCGGCTGCGGCACGTCGCCCGGCGGACCGGTGGGCCGCTGCTGTTCACCACCTTCGTGCGCACCCTCCCGCCCGTGCACGAGGCCGCCTTCCGCCGGCTGGCCCCGGAACTCGGGGACCGGGCGGAGTTCCTCCACCTCCACGCCTGGGTGCGCCGGTTCCTCGCCGGGCGCGGGCAGGCCGTGGAGGTCGACGCCCGTGGCGTGCGAACCGCCTTCGGCCGAGCCTGGATGCGCCACCGGGCCGTGCTCGAACCGATCGAGCGGCACGACGAGTACTGGCGGACCGAACTCGACCGGGTCATCAAGGGACGCGGGTTCACCACGCTCGAGGAGTACCGCCGTCCGTCGGTGCGGCGCGGACGCGAAGTCCGGCTGGGGCACGAACAGAAGGCCGCGGTCTGGCAGTTCTACGAGACTTATCAGGAGATGCTCGCCGAGCGCGGCCTGCACGACCACAACGACGTCATCGACCTCGCCTTGGCCGAGCTGCGGCGGCAACCGCTCGAAACGCGCTACGCCGCGGTGGTGGTCGACGAGGTGCAGGACATCACCCTCAACGGCCTCCGGCTGATCAAGGAGCTGGGCGGCACCGGCCCGAACCAGCTCCTCCTGGTCGGCGACGGCCAGCAGCAGGTCTACCCGGGTGGCTGGCGGCTTTCCGACGCGGGCATCCCGGTCCAGGGCCGCGGCGAGGTGCTGCGGGTCAACTACCGCAACCGCGCCGAAGTCCTGGCCTTCGCCCAGCGGTTCGACGCGCGCAACGAGGTCGACGACCTCGACGGCGCGGCCGGGATCACCCTGCGGCACGCGGAAGCGGGCAACACCGGCGGCACGACGGCGTCCTGGCGCGGGCCCGAACGGGACCTCGCCGCCGAGCTGACGCGGCGGATCGCCGGGCTGCGGGACACGCTCGGGCAGACCGCGCTGATCGTGTTCCAGCACCAGGACCTCGTGCGGTGCCGCCGGATCCTGCGTGCCGCCGGGATTCCCGTCCTGTCCCTCGACGACTACTCCGGAGCCCCCGACGACCACCTCAAGGCCGGCACCGTGCACCGGGCGAAGGGCCTCGACTTCCAGGCCGTCCTGGTCGTCGAGTTCACCGGCGAACCGGGTGAGCGGGGAGCCGCCGCGGAAGAGGCGTCGGACCTGCGCGACCGGCAGCGCCTCGTCGCGGCGACGCGCGCCCGGGACTTCCTCTGGTGGGGTGTCGTCGAGGACACGTTCGGAGCAGCCGGGTAACGATAGAGGACGTCAGGGCAACTTCCCGGACGAACCGGGCGTCCCTCGCAAACCCAGCGCTGCGACTTCCATCGGTTCTCTCCGCCAGGAGGCCCACCATGTCCACCACGAAGCGGCGCGCGCTCGCCGCCGTCGTCCTCTTGCTCGCGGCAGGCGGGATCGCCGGTTCGCCCGCCCAGGCCGCCGCGCCCGTCATTCCGGCCATGACCACCATCCGGACCGGGAACAACGCCGGGTTCGACCGGGTCGTGCTCGATCTGAGCTCCGGGCCCGCGCCCGCCGTCAGCTACCAGCTCACCGATGAGCTCACCGCCGACCCGAGCGGTGAAATCGTCTGGCTGACCGGGCAGTTCTTCGTCAACGTCACCGCGACGCCCGCCGCCGCGCACGATGCTGCCGGGAACCCCACCTACACCGGGCCGCCGAAGTTCCGGACGCAGAACCTCGCCAACGTCATGGCCGTTGCCGTCACCGGGGACTTCGAGGGGCACCTCTCGGTCGGACTAGGGGTGCGGTCGCGGACCGCGGTGAACGTCTTCACGCTCACCGCGCCCAACCGCGTCGTCATCGACGTCGCCCACTGACGGCGGGCGGGGGAGTCACCCGCGCTCGTACGGGATCTTCTCCCCCGCCTCGACCGCGAACGGCAGGTGGTTGCCCGCCGGCGGCAGGGGGCACGTCGCGAAGTCGGTGAACGCGCACGGCAGGTTCACCGCGCGGTTGAAGTCCAGCGTCACCGAGCCGTCCGCGGCCGGCGCCCCGACCGGCAGCGACCGGTTGGCCGCGTACGTCGTCACGCCGCTCGTCCCGTCGGTGAACAGGATGCTGAGCCCGCCGTCCTTGCCGTTGAACGCCGTCAGCGTGTGCGGCGCGCCGTCGCGCGTGAAACGGACCACCCCGGGTGCCGTGTAGACGTGGCTGAGTCCCTCCACGACGGCGCCCACCGTCGTGGGCCGCGGTGCGTCGAACGGCTCGAACCGCCCGGACAGCACCCACGACGGCGACGGTTCGTACGCCGGGACCCCGTGGAACTCGCGCAGCACCTCGGCCTTCGGGTCGTGGACGCGGATCAGGTACCCCGAGCGGCGGGCCACCTCGATCTCGACGTCGCCGGCCAGCACGCGCGTGCCGGCGCCGCTGTTGACCAGCCCGAACCGCCGGACGCCGGTGACCGGTTCGCCCTCGTGCACCAGGGACGCGCCGGCCGGGTCGACGTAGGCCGCGTCCGCGTCCTGCCACCAGCGGCCGGGGATGCCGGGGTACTCCCGCGGGGCGTCGGTCAGCCAGTCGAGCGATACCAGCGCCAGCCAGCCGTGCGGCTGCGCCAGGTCCGCCTCGCGCCGAACCTTCCAGTCCTGCCACTCCTGGGTGAACGTGCTCATCGCGGGCCCCTTCCGTCGGCTACGACGGTGCCAACCCGGTGCCCGCGCCGCTATTCCGCGTCCCAGCATCCGGACGGCTCAGCCGCCGGAGGGCCTCAGTCGCCGAAGGACCACTGCAGCCCGTAGCTGAGCCCCTGGTGCAGGTCGTGGAACTCGAGGCCGACCTCGCCGACCCGGTTGACCGTCAGCGCGTCGCCCGAATCGACGCCGTCGTCGACCACCCGGCCGGGCACGCCGTTGAGCCGCCACACCCGCGACGGCGGCGCCGCGCGGTCGAACCGGACCCGCACCGTGAACTCCTCGCAGCGGCGCAGCGGCGTCATGACGTAGTACGGCCGCAGTTCCGTGCGCTGCGGCGTGAACCGGATGCCGTACTCGTGCCGCTGGCCGAGCCGCAGCGGGCTCGGCAGCCGCAGCACGAACTGCGCGTGGCTGGCCGAAACCGGGCGCGTTTCGACGACTTCGCCGCCGAACAGCGCGTCCGCGGTGATGCCCGGCCCCGGGCCGCTGCCCGGGCCGGCCGGCACGCTGAACGGCAGGATCAGCTCGTCCAGCTCGTCGGTCTCCGCGACGATCCGGCGCTCCTCCTGCAGGCTGGGTGGGTCGTGGTCGAGCCGGAGCATCGCCTTCATCGACTCGACGTACCAGCCGGCCAGCGGGTGCCGGTCACCGCGGGAGGCGGGCGCGCCGAGCAGCTCGTCGAGCCGGCGGAACGCGAGGTCGATCCGGCGGCGGGCGGTGCGCGGGTCGCGGTCGAGGACCGTGGCGAGCCAGGAGATCCGCCGGTCGAGGAACTCGCCGGCCGCCTCCTCGTGCAGGCCGAGGGCCGCCAGCGCGGCCAGCCGCAGGTCCGCCGGCAGCCGCCCGCACAACTCGGTGAGCCGCAGCACGAGCTTGTGGCGCGCGGCCGCGGGCTGGTCGGCCTCGGTGATCGCGCAGGCCGCCCGCAGGCAGGGGCCGATCCGCAGGTGCAGGTCGGCCGCGTCGAGCCCGCGGCCGCGGCGCAGTTCGTTCAGCTCCCGCACGAACGGCAAGGTGTGCTCGTCCGTCGTTCCCACCCCTTTGCGTTCCCGGCGCAAGAAATACTCACGCTACCAGGTGCCGATCACCGGGGAATCGTTCGCGAAATGCCCGGCCGGCCGGCCCCCCACGAGCCGGCCGGCCGGGCCACCGCGGGTCAGCCGGCCCCGAAGATCAGGGCCCAGATCGAGTGGCTCTCCATCAGACACACCTCCTCATCGCGGTACCCGGGCCGAGGCGGAGAGCAATTCCGCAGGGACGGAATCCGGTCGTGGACGCGCAGGACCGCGGCTCACCGGCCTCGCTCGAAAAAGGAAAACCGGCCGGAAGGCATCCGATTCTTTTCCGGCCGGTTCCAGGATCGCCGGGTGGCGGCGCCCGTCAGATGTCCGATGTCACCGGTCTTGTGTGCCGTTTGGCTCAGAACGCGCGAAGGCCTGGAGGACGCGGGGCTCGCGGATGAGGAACCGGCGCCTGCCGGTTTCGACGATCCCGCGCTCCCGCAGCACGCGCAGCGCCCGCGCGACGGTCCGCCGGGCCGCCCCGATCTGCGCGGCGACGTCCTCCTGCGACAGCGCGTCGATGACGACGCCCTCCGGCACCGTGCGGCCGCGTTCCTCGGCCAGCCGGACCAGCACCACCGCGACCCGGCGGCTGACGTCGAAGGCGGCCGAGTCGACCCGGGCGGACTCCGCCGCGCGCAGCCGGGCCGCGACGGTCTTGATCGTGGCGATGGCGATCGCCGGCCGGGCGTGCAGGACGTCGACGAACTCCGCGCCGGTCAGCTGGAAGACGGTGCAGGGCTCGATCGCGCGCACCGACGCCGACCGCGGCCGCCCGGTGACCGCCGCGAGATCGCCCAGCACCTCGCCGGGGCCGCGCAGCCCGAAGAGCACCTCGCGGCCGTCCTCGACGATCGTGGAGACGCGCACCCAGCCGGAGACCAGCACGTGGACGTGGTCGGACGGGTCGCCCTCCATCAGCACGACGTCGTTCGCGCGGAACCGGCGGCGGGTGCCGCGGGCGAGCAGGTACTCGCGATCGGCGTCGGCGAGGTAAGCCAGCAGCGCCCCCTCAGCCGTGTCCTCTTGCGCGCTCATGGCTCCCCTCCGGAGATCTCACGGTAACCCGGCGTGGCGGCGTTCCGCGAGGGTGCCGCCCGGTAGGGTCGGCGCGTGGACGTGGAGATCTACACCGACGGCGCGTGCAGCGGCAACCCCGGACCGGGTGGCTGGGGCGCGGTGCTGCGCTACGGCAGGCACGAGCGCGAGCTGTACGGCGGCGAAGCGACCCCGACGACGAACAACCGCATGGAGCTGACGGCGCCGATCCGGGCCCTGGAGAGCCTGACCCGGCGGTCGCAGGTGCGCGTCTACACGGACAGCACGTACGTCCGCAACGGGATCACGCAGTGGCTGCCCCGCTGGAAGAAGAACGGCTGGCAGACGACGGCCCGCGAGCCGGTGAAGAACGCGGACCTGTGGCAGCGCCTCGACGCGGCGGTCGGCGAGCACGAGGTCGAGTGGCTCTGGGTCAAGGGCCACGCGGGCCACCCGGAGAACGAGCGGGCCGACCGGCTCGCGGTGCGGGGCGCGCAGGAGGCGCGCAAGACCGGGGAACCGGTCAACGCGGGTTAGCAGGCGCCGTCAATTCGCCGTTTTCCACCATCGGGCCGTTTCCCTCACCCGTCCGGCCGGTTGACCACGGGCCACGCCGCCGATAATTTCCGCCTCGGTCCGCCGGACACGGTTTTCCCGGTCGTTCTCCCGCGGATTCGCCGGAGGAGAAACCGTGAGGAAACGCAGGTCCGCCGCCGCGGCGGAACCGGCCGCCGACGCCGCGATGGGCACCGCCTCCGCGCTGGCGCACACCGCCCGGCAGCCGGGCTGGTCCGGATGGGAAGACCACGGCGGCGAGCTGGTGTCCCCGCCGGCCGCGGCCTCGTGGGCGCCGGGGCGGCTCGACGTGTTCGTCCGGGCGTCGGACAACGCCTTGTACCACAAGGCTTTCCACGACGGCTGGTCCGAATGGGAACCGCTGGGCGGACCACTGGCGTCCGCACCGGCCGCCGTCTCGTGGGGTGACGGGCGCATCGACGTCTTCGCCGTGAACACCGGGAACGTCCTGTGCCACACCCGGTTCGACGGCGGCTGGTCGGCGTGGCAGTCGCTCGGCGGCGCCCTGACGTCGGCGCCGGCGGTGTCGTCGTGGGCGCCCGGACGGCTCGACGTCTTCGCGCGCGGCAAGGACAACGCCGTGCACCACCGGTGGTTCGACGGCGGCTGGTCCGAGTGGGAGAGCCTCGACGGTGTCGTCACGTCGTACCCGGCGGCCGTTTCCTGGGGCCCCGGGCGGATCGACCTCTTCGCCCGCGGAACGGACCATGTGCTGTACCACAAGGCTTTCGCCGGATCGTGGTCGGCGTGGGAGCCCCTCTGCGGGCCGCTGACGGCGGGCGTCGGCGTGGCTTCCCGGGCTCCCGGCCGGCTCGACATGTTCGTCCGCGGCATCGACGGAACCCTGCGCCACAACCGGTTCGACGGCGACTGGTCCGGCTGGGAATCCCTGGGCGGGCTGCTGCTGCACCCCCTCGGCCCGGCCGCGGTTTCCTGGGGACCCGGCCGGATCGATACTTTCATCACCGGCGCGGACGGCCGCCTTTACCACAAATGGCAGGGGTGAAATGAGGGCTCCGCGGTGGGGCACGGCCCACCGTGGCACAATTTCCCGATGCCTCCCGCCCCGTGCCCGTGCGGCCTCGCCGAGTCCTACGCCGACTGCTGCGGCCGGTTCCACGACGGCGGCCTTTCCGCGCCGACCGCCGAACTGCTGATGCGCTCGCGGTTCAGTGCCTTCGCCGTGCGCGACACCGCGTACCTGCTGCGCACCTGGCACCCCGGCACGCGGCCGCGGCAGCTGCGGCTCGATCCCGGCCAGGAGTGGACGCGGCTGGAGATCCTCGGCCGCTCCGGCGGCGGGCTGCTGCACAACGAAGGCACGGTCGAGTTCCGGGCGCACTACCGCCACCACGGCCAGGACGGTTTCGTCGAGGAGAACAGTCGGTTCCGCCGCGAGGACGGCCATTGGGTCTATCTCGACGCGGAGGCGTAGCCCTTCGTGCTAAACAGGGCGGCGATGGGAAAACTGACGCGCCGCGCCCGGGCCAAGGCGGACTACCTCGGCTTCCTCGGCGCCCGGGAGTGGCCGCTCGCCGCGTCCGGGCTGGGGGTCGTGCTCGGTGTCGTCACCATCCTGCCGAGCGCGGTCGGCGTGGTGCTTTCCGTCGTCGCGCTCGCGCTGGGCGTCGCCACCTTCACCCGTGACGTCCGGCTGCTGCGCCGCCGCTGGGCCGGGTTCGAGTTCACCACCATCGCCGCGCCCTTCCCGACCGCCGAGCTGCCGCCACCGGCCGCCTACCCGGAACCGGCCTACCTCGCCGTGCCCGCCCGCGGCACGGCGCTGGTCAGCGCGGCGATCGACCGGGAGCTGTGGACCGAACGCCACACCATCGACGTCGCCGAGGAGCCCTACCGGCTGCCCCCGGCGTTGAAGGCGACCGCGCCGCACGTACTGCCGCTGCGGGCGCGCGGCCGGCTGCTGTTCAACGGGCCGATCGTCGGGATGCGCGGCGACCCGCTGCCCGCCGCCGGCGCCCGGCCCGCGCCGGTCCGGCTGCACCGGGCGCGGTTCTTCGACGCCGTCTGCTCGAACGAACTCGGCGCGCTGCGCATCACGCGCGTGGACACCGGCGAAGAGTACGACCTGCGCAAGGCCGAACTCACCGACACCGCCGGCGCGCTGCGGGAGCTGAGCAGCAGCACGCTGGCCGACCTCGTCGGCGTCTCCACGGTCGCGTTCACCACCGACGGCAAGCTGGTCACCGTCCGGCAGTCGTCGCTCAACTCCGTCAGCGGGCTGCTGCTCGCGCCCTCGGGCAGCGGCTCGCTGGAGCCGCGTGACCTGCGCACGCCCGACGGCGGGCGGCGCCGGCTGCTGCACACCGCGGTCCGCGCCGGGATGGAACGCGAACTGTGCGAGGAGAGCGGGCTCCGGCCCGCGGACGTCCGCGGGACGAAGGTGGTCGGGTTCGCGCGCTGGATGGAGCGCGGCGCCAAGCCCGAGTTCTTCGGGCTGACCGAGCTGGCCGTCGACAGCGCCGAGGTCACGCGGCGCCGCCCGGGCAGCGGCGAACGGCTCTACAGCGCCGGGCTGACGCTCTTCGACGTCGACCTCCCCGCGATCGGCGCCGCGCTGGCCGGCGGTGTCCCGCTCAGCGAGGCACTCCCGCCGCGGCTCTGGGAGGACGGTTCCCTGCCGCTCCTGCTGGCCCTGCGGGCCGCGGCGGCGTGGCAAGCCGCCCGGGTCTGACGAAACGGCCCTGTTCCCGGCGTGATCGGACCGCTACGATCGTCGCAATTGTTAGGAAAGTTCCCTAACGATGGTCCGCTGTCCCCCGCCGCCGTGGGTGCCTAGGAGGCGCGCTAGTGAGCTATCGGCAGAGAAGAACCCGGACCCTCCTCGCGGCGGCGGCACTCGCCGTCGCGGTCAGCGGGGTCACCGTCGCTTCGGCCACCGGGCAGGAACCCGCGAGAGCCGTCGTCGCGGCCGCGGCGCCGGCGACCGCCGTCCCCGGCTTCCTGATCCAGACGTCGGCGCAGGTCAGCGACGACTCCGCGGTCTCCAAACCCGGCTACAACACCTCGGGCTGGTACCCGGTCGGCCCGCGCTCGACCGTCTACGCCGGCCTGCTGGCTAACGGCAAGTACGCCGACCCGTTCTACTCGACGAACATGAAGAACGTGCCGACCGCGGACTTCAAGGTCCCGTGGTGGTACCGCACCGACCTCACCGTCGCCGACACCACCCAGCGCACGTACCTCGACTTCAGCGGTGTGCTGTCCAAGGCCGACGTCTGGGTCAACGGGACGAAGATCGCGGACAAGGCCGAGGTCACCGGCGCCTACACGCGCCACGACCTCGACATCACCGCGCAGGTCAAGGCCGGCACGAACAGCGTCGCGTTCAAGGTCTACCCGAACGACCCGGACAAGGACCTGTCGATGGGCTGGATCGACTGGGCGCAGACCCCGCCGGACCAGAACATGGGCATCGTGCGGGACGTCCTCGTGCGGCGCAGCGGCCCGGTGGCGCTGCGCGGCGGCCACGTCGTCACGAAGCTGACCGGGCTGAGCCACGCCGACCTGACGGTGAAGGCCGACGTCCGCAACGACAGCGCCGCCGCGGTGTCCACGACGGTCTCCGGCACGGTGGCGGGCAAGCCGATCAGCCAGACGGTTTCGCTGGCCGCCAAGGAGAAGAAGACCGTCACGTTCGGCGTGGTCGGGATCGACAACCCGCAGGTCTGGTGGCCGGCCGGGATGGGCGGGCAGCCGCTCTACGACCTCGACCTGACCGCGAGCGTCGGCGGCACGGCTTCGGACACCTCGCACTCGAGCTTCGGCGTCCGCACGGTGACGGCGAACAAGAACTCGAGCGGCGGCCGGTCCTACACGATCAACGGGCGGCCGCTGCTGATCAAGGGCGGCGGCTACTCGCCGGACCTGTTCCTGCGCTGGAACGAGCAGTACGCGGCGGACAAGCTCGCCTACGTCAAGGACCTCGGGCTCAACACCGTGCGCCTGGAAGGGCACATCGAGCCGGACGAGTTCTTCGACCTCGCCGACCGGATGGGCGTGCTGACCCTGCCCGGCTGGGAATGCTGCGACAAGTGGGAGGGCCAGGTCAACGGCAGCGAGAAGGGTGACCCCTGGACCGCCGCCGACTACCCGGTCGCGAAGGCGTCGATGACCGCCGAGGCCGAGCGCCTGCGCGACCACCCCAGCGTCATCTCGTTCCTGATCGGCAGCGACTTCGCCCCCGACGCGACGATCGAGAAGAACTACCTCGACGCGCTGTCCGCCGCGGACTGGGCGACGCCGGTGGTCCCGGCCGCGTCGGCGAAGTCGTCGCCGCAGCTGGGGTCGTCCGGGATGAAGATGAACGGGCCGTACGACTACGTCCCGCCGAACTATTGGTACGACAAGGCGCACAGCGACCTCGGCGGCGCGTGGAGCTTCAACTCCGAGACCAGCGCCGGGCCGGACATCCCGACCATGGACACGCTCAAGCGGATGATGTCGTCCGGTGAGCTGGACACCCTGTGGAAGAACCCGTCGGCCGCGCAGTACCACCGGTCGTCGTCCTCGACGTTCGCCAACCTGAAGCTCTTCGGCGACGCCCTCACCGGCCGCTACGGCAAGCCGGCGAGCCTGGACGACTTCGTCCGGAAGGCGCAGCTGGCGCAGTACGAGAACGTCCGCGCGGAGTTCGAGTCGCACTCGCGGAACTTCAGCGACAGCTCGAACCCGGCCACCGGGATCATCTACTGGATGCTCAACAGCGGCTGGACGTCGCTGCACTGGCAGCTGTTCGACGCCTACCTCGACCAGAACGGCTCGTACTTCGGGGCCAAGAAGGCGAACGAGCCGCTGCACATCCAGTACTCGTACGACACGAAGTCGGTCGTGGTCGTGAACCACAACCACGACGCGGCGTCCGGCCTGACCGCCCGGGTGCAGCTGTTCAACCTGGACGGCACCTCGAAGTTCGACCAGACCAAGAGCGTGTCGGTGGGCGGTGACGGCGCGAAGACGACCGCGCTGACCATCGGTTCGGTGAGCGGCCTGTCGACGACGTACCTGGCGAAGCTGGTGCTCACGGACTCCTCGGGCAAGGAGGTCAGCCGGAACGTGTACTGGCTGTCCACCAAGGCCGACACCCTGGACTGGGGCAACAGCGACTGGTACTACACGCCGACGACGGCGTACGCGGACCTGTCGGGGCTGAACAGCCTGGCCCAGGTCTCGCTCGGGTCGACGGCCACCTCGACGGCGAACGGCGACGGCACCACGACGACCAAGGTGACGCTGACGAACGGCTCGTCCGGCAAGGTGCCGGCGTTCTTCGTCGACGCGCACGTGGTCGGCGCGGCGGGCGCGCCGGTGCTGCCGGTGCGGTGGACCGACAACCAGGTCAGCCTCTGGCCGGGCGAGTCGGCCACGCTGACGGCGACGTACCGGACCGCGGACCTCAAGGGCGCCAAGCCGTCCGTGCGGGTCGCGGGCTGGAACACCGGGACGAAGACGATCCCGGCGGACGGCACGGTCGACCCCGGCCCCGGCAACCCGGTGGACTACCAGGCCGAGGACGCGACGATCACGAACGGCGTCGCGGAGTCCAACCACGCCGGGTTCACCGGGACCGGGTTCGTCAACTACGACAACGCGGTCGGCAGCGCGGTGGAGTTCACCGTTTCCGCAGCCGCGGCGGGCAACGCGAACGTCGTCCTGCGGTTCGCCAACGGCACCACGGCGAACCGGCCGATGGACATCACGGTGAACGGCACGAAGGTGGCGTCCGCGCTGGCGTTCGGCGGCACGGGCAACTGGGACACGTGGCAGACGGTCACGATCCCGGTCACCCTGACGGCGGGCACGAACAAGATCAAGGCGACCGCGACGACCGCCAACGGCGGCCCGAACGTCGACAAGATCACCGTCTAGGTCCGGGCCGGGGCGGTCTCGCGCCGCCCCGGCTCAGTCCCAGAGCAGCCGCTGCTCGCGGTCCGGATCGGACACCGTGGAGCTGACGTCGTCGAACAGGCGCGTGACGCGGTCGGCGGGCGTGTAACGCGGCCAGCCCGGGTCGCCGGTCGCGACGAACCGGACCCAGGCGCCGAACATCTCCGTCGCCACCGCCTGCATCCGCTCGGCCGGGAACGTCCGCCCGGCGAAGAGGAACCGCCAGTTGCGGTTGCGGATGTCGTCGAACACCAGCGGCAGATCGAGGCCGTGCACGGCGCCGAGCCCCTTGCCGCGCGGGGCGATCCGCCAGTCCAGGCGGTACATCCAGGCGGCCGGCTGCCGCTCGGCGAACCGGATGGCCGGGATCCACCAGTCCCCCGCGGTCAGCACGCGGTTGCGGATCTGGTCCTGAGGCCAATCGAGTAGGTCGTTATACACCGCGACGGCCTTGTCGATTTCGACCGCGTCCAGCATCGTCGAGCCGACGCCCAGCAGCTTCGCGCCACCCGACTGCAGCCAGCCGAACAGGTCTTCCTCGTCGGCCGTCGTCCCGATGAGCAGCGGGGTTTCCCGGACGCCCTCCAGCGGCCGTTCCGGCAGCAGTTCGTCGCCGACGACCACGCGGTAGGTCACCTTGGTGCCCGAAACCGCCGAAACGCGTTGCTGCGCTTGGAGGATCTGCGTGACCGGCAGCGTGGCGAGATCTCCGGGCCGGGCGTCCAGTTCCCGCAGGACGGCGTCGGCGACGGCCGCGCCTTCGGCCGGGGTGTGCACGACCGAGCCGACGCCGGTGCCGCTCTGCACGATCGCCTGGTGGACGAGACCGCGGGTGGCGGGCACGGCGAGCAGCGTCCCGACGGTACGACCGCCGTTGGACTGCCCGGCCAGCGTGACGCGGTCCGGGTCGCCACCGAACGCGCCGACGTTCTCCCGCACCCAGCCGAGGGCGGCGACCTGGTCGCGCAGGGACAGGTTCGAGTCGGCGACCCCGGGCAGGTGGAGCATCCCGAGCACGCCGAGCCGGTAGGCGACAGTCACGACAACCACGCCGGCGCGGGCGAACGCGGACGCGTCGAACTGGTGTGGCGCGCCCATCACGCCGCCCCCGCCGTGGATCCACACGAGAACCGGGTACGAGCCGGGTTCGGAAGGCGCGTAGACGTTGAGGTAGAGGCAGTCTTCGTCGCCGGTGAAGCCACGCCCGGTCAGCTGGGGCTGCGGCGCGCGGGGCGCCCACTCCGTCGCGTCGCGTTCACCGGACCACGGCTTGGCGGGGCGTGGCGCGCGGAACCGCAGCTCCCCCACCGGCGGCTCGGCGTACGGCACGCCGAGGAACGTCCTGACCCCGTCCCGCCCGGACCCGCGCAGGACACCGGCCGCGATCTCCACCGTCGTCACACGCCCAGCCTAGGGACGACACGGCACCCGGCACCGCGCAGGCCGTGTCGTCCGCCTGAGTACGCGTGTCGTCCATCGGGGCACGCGTGTCGTCCGGTCCCCACCCCGGCTTCCACCGCGAGCGACCGCCGAAGCCCGCACCGACCTGGCCAGGTGACACCCGCCGCGGCGGACGGGTAATGATTAGCCCGTGCACGTAGCTGCAGAGATAGTGGCGCTGGTCGTGACCGTCCTCGTCGTCAGCGCGGTGGCGCGGCGGCTGGACTGGTCCGCCCCGCTGTGCCTGATCGTCGTCGGCGTCGCCGCCTCCTACGTCCCCGGTGTGCCCGAGGTCCACCTCGACCCCGAGGTCGTGCTGCTGGGCCTGCTGCCGCCGCTGCTGTACTCGGCGGCCATCCAGACGTCGCTGGTCGACTTCCGGAAGAACCGCGGGGCGATCGGGCTGATGTCGGTCGGGCTCGTCGTGTTCACCGCGCTCGGCGTCGGCGTGGCGGCCTGGGCGGTGATCCCCGGGCTCCCGCTGGCCGGCGGCATCGCGCTCGGCGCGGTGGTGGCGCCGCCGGACGCGGTCGCGGCCAGTGTCGTCGCCCGCCGGGTCGGCATGCCCCGCAAGCTGATCCGGCTGCTCGAAGGCGAGAGCCTGTTCAACGACGCGGCCGCGCTGGTCGCCCTCCGCACGGCCATCGCCGCGCTGGCCGGTTCGGTCAGCCTCTGGCAGGTCGGCGCGGACTTCTTCCGCGCGGCCATCGGCGGGGCGGTGGTCGGCCTGGTGGTCGGGTTCGCGGCCGCGTTCATCCGCGCCCGGATGGACGAGCCGGTGCTCGACACCGCGCTGTCGTTCGCCGTGCCGTTCATCGCCTACATCCCGGCCGAGGCGATCCACGGCTCCGGCGTGCTCGCGGTCGTCATCGCCGGGCTCATCCTCGGGCACAAGGCACCGCAGATCCTCTCCGGATCGACGCGGCTGGCGTCCCGGCTGAACTGGCAGACCATCCAGTTCCTGCTGGAGAACATGGTCTTCCTGCTGATCGGCCTGCAGCTGCGGCGGATCCTCGCCGAGGTCGGCGAGAGCGGCCTGTCCCTGGCCATGCTCACCTGGATCTGCGTCGCCGTGCTCGGCGCGACCATCCTGACCCGGGTGCTGTGGATGGCCGGGATCGGCACCGTGAAGCGCGTGGAACGGCGGCTGCTGCCGAAGAAGCCGCGGGCCAAGATCTGGCCGTGGCGGTACTCGGCCGTCATCGCGTGGGCGGGCATGCGCGGGGTGGTCACGCTCGCGGCCGCCTTCGTGCTGCCCGCCGACACCCCGCAGCGGGCCGTGCTGGTGCTCGCGGCGTTCGTCGTGGTGGCCGGCACCCTCGCCGTCCAGGGCATGACGCTGCCGCCGCTGATCCGGCGGCTGCGCCTGCCGCGGCCGGATCCGGCGGAGGACGCGCTGCAGGAGGCGGCCGTGCTCCACGACATGACCCGGGCGGCGCTGGCCAAGCTGGAGGAGATCCAGTCGCCCGACGACCCGCCGGAGATCATCCAGCGCCTGCGGGACCGGCTGCAGCACCGCGCCGACTCGGCGTGGGAGCAGCTCGGCAGGCAGAGCGCGCTGGCCGAGACGCCGAGCGACGCCTACCGCCGGCTGCGGCTGGCCCTGCTGGAAGTGGAACGCGACCAGTTCCTCAAGGCCCGCGACAGCGGCAGCGCCGACGACGACGTGCTGCGCAAGGTCCTGGAGCGGCTCGACATCGAAGAGTCCATGCTCGACCGCGACGAGGCCGAGCCCGACACCGAGGGCCGCGAGCTGCGCACCCCGGCCGCGACGGCGGGGTCGTGCAAGCACCTCGCCCACGAGTGGACCGACAAGGAACCCAGTTCGGCCGACAGCTGCGCCGCCTGCATCGCCGAGGGCACGACGTGGGTGCACCTGCGGATGTGCCTGAAGTGCGGCAACGTCGCCTGCTGCGACTCCTCGCCGCGGCGGCACGCGACCCGGCACTTCCAGGAGTCCCGCCATCCGGTCATGCGCAGCTTCGAGCCCGGCGAGACGTGGCGATGGTGTTTCGTGGACAAGCAGCTGGGTTAGGGTCGGGGCCATGAGCACGCCCGAGCAGGAGATCGAATACCGCCAGCACCGCTTCAGCCCGCCCCCGGGTTCGACGGAGATCTTCCTGGTCCGGCACGGCGAATCGGCCCCGGCCCGCGGCGACGACCCGTTCGAGCTCGTCGGCGGCCAGGCCGACCCGGACCTCGCCCCGGAAGGCCGTGACCACGCCCGGCGCGTCGGCGACCGGCTCGCCGGGGAGCGGATCGACGCGATCTACGTGACGACGCTGCGCCGCACGGTGCAGACCGCCGCGCCGCTGGCGGAGAAGCTCGGGCTGACCCCGGTCGTCGAGCCGGACCTGCGCGAGATCCACCTCGGCGACTGGGAGAACGGCCTGTTCCGCAAGTACACGGCCGACGGCCACCCGATCGTCGACCGGCTGTGGACCGAGCAGCGCTGGGACGTGATCCCGGGCGCGGAGTCCGACGAGCGGTTCGGCGCCCGGCTGCGCGGCGCGCTGACCCGCATCGCGGCGGCGCACCCGGACCAGCGCGTGGCGGTGTTCACCCACGGCGGCGTGATCGGCGAGGTGTTCGCGCAGGCCAGCCGCTCAGTCGAGCGGTTCGCGTTCCTCGGCGCCGACAACGGGTCCATCTCGCACCTGGTGCTGCACGGCGATGTCTGGATCGTGCGGCGCTTCAACGACACCGCCCACCTGGCTACGCCGCTCGGCTGAGCTTCCCGGCCGCGACGAGCTGCACGGTCACCAGGATCGAGACGGCTTCCGCGGCGAGCAGCCCGATCAGCACGAGCACCTGCGTCAGCCCGGCCTGGACCGGGCCCGCGCCGCCGAGCAGCACGCCGACGTACGCGCCGGGGAGCGTCACCAGGCCGACGGTGCGGGTCTGGTCGAGCGCGGGGATGAGGGCGTGCCCGGCGGACGGGCGGCAGATTTCGAGCGCGGCCGGGCGCGGCAGGAATCCGAGGGCGAGGGCGGCTTCGTACTCGCCGTGGCGGGCTTTCAGCTCGTCGAGGGCACGGCGGGCGGCCTGCGAAGTGGCGGTCATCGCGCCGCCGATCACGATCCCGGCGATCGGCACGACGGCGATGGGCTTCGGCGGGACGACCCCGGCGCCGAGGACGAGCGCGAGCACGGGGACGACACCGGCGGCGATGGCCAGTGCCGTCCACGGGAGGTTCTTGCGGGTGCCGACGCGCCGGGCCGACGTCACCGCGGCGATGCCGAACATCAGCAGCACGAAGAGGCCGGTGAGCGGGGCCGAGCGCAGGACGGCGGTGATCACCAGCGACACGACGGCGAGCTGCGCGACCGCCCGGACGGCGGCGATCAGGACAGCCCGTCCCCGGCCGAGCCCGCCGGCCTGGACGACGGCGGCGCCGGCGAGGGTGAGCAGGAGCAGGACGGCCACGAGGGCGGGCCCGAAGGTGATCGCGGCGTTCACGCCGCCGATCCTGCCGTCTAGACGGAGCAGCTGAAGAGGCGGTCCGGTGTGGACTCGGCCTTCTCGGCGACGACGACGCCGTCGACGACGATCCGGCAGCGCAGTTCGCCGGGCCCGGGGTTCCGGGCGGCGATGCTGTAGAACTCGGTGCGGCCGGCGGGGCCGACCCGGGTGAACTGCGTCGACCACGGCGTGGCGACCTCGGCGTGCTGGGTCAGCGCCGACCCGGCGGCGGCGAAGGTGACGTTGCGGGCGCCGTGCGCGCCGAGCAGCTCGTAGACGACGGTGTGGCTCACGGTGCGGACCGCGGCGGGGGCGACCGGCGCGGTGGCGGGCTCCTCCTTGACGGGTCCGCGCGCGGACCGGGGCACGACGTAGGCGGACACGGCGAAGGCGGCGGCGAGCACCCCGAGGACGACGACGAAGCTGCCGGCCGACCGAGCCCGCCCGGCGCAGTCGCCCGGGGTCCGGGTCGCGGTGGGAACACCCATGGAGAGGTCTTCTCTCGTCCCGCGCACTTCCGTCGAGTGCGTCGATGTATATCTCGCCGTGACCTGACGGGGCGTTAGCGCGGTTCGCCGGAAAATCCGATGTTCACCCGGACGGGTGGCTGCGGGAAGGGCCGGTTTTGTCGGACCCCGGAGGCATGATCGAGGTGTGTACGAGGAGACAGCCCCACCGCGGCGGCTGCGTGAGGTGGCGCGCTGCCTGTGGCGATCGGCTTCGGAGGGCCCGAAGCGGATCGTCCCCGACGGCTGCGTGGACCTGGTGGCCGGCGACGGCGAGGTGTTCGTGGCGGGACCGGACACGATGGCGTGGTCATCGGCGCCGGCGCCGGCGCTGAGCGGAGTCAGGTTCCGGCCGGGCCACGCGGCGGCGGTGCTGGGCGTGGCTGCGGACGAGCTGCGCGACCGCCGGGTGCCGTTGGGCGAGCTGTGGGGGCGGCCGGGAGAGCTGGCGGCGGAGCGGGTACTGGCGGGTGAGTGGTCGTTGGCGGAGGCGGTGGCGTGGCGGCTTCCGGCAGCGTCATCGCCGGATGCGGCGGTGACGGCGTTGATCGCGCGGCTGGATGCGGGGGTGGCGCGGGTCGCGGATGCGGTCGCGATGCTGGCGGGGGCGGGTCACGGCGCGGAGTCCGGCCGGCCGGGTTCCGGTGGGGCGCGGGCTGCCGCCATGCTCGCCGCGACTGACCCGGAGGGCTGGCGCATCGCCGAAGCGGGCGCCATCCTCCCGCGCCGCGGCCCACAAGCTGCCGCGATCGCCGAAACGGCCGCCATTCTCGCGCGCCCCGGCCCACAAGCCGCCGCAGTTCGGGCCGAAGATCCGGCCGCGCCGGTGGCGGTGAGCGAACGGCGGCTGCGGCGGCGGTTCGTCCAGGCGGTCGGCTACGGCCCGGCCACCTACCTCCGCGTCAGCCGGTTCCAGCGCGCCGTCGCCCTGGCGCCGCGCGTTTCCGGGCTGGCCGCACTCGCCGCCGCCACGGGGTATGCCGATCAAGCTCATCTCAGCCGGGACTGCCGCGCCCTCACCGGGCTCACGCCGCGTGCCTACTTCCGCCGTCCCTCCACTGTGGACGTGGCGGAGCGTGATCGACTCCGTTCGGCGTAACCCGCGCGGACAACCGGAAGTGGCTGCTCACCCGAAAAGGTAAGCGGACGGTAAACGACTACCAAGAGCGCTATTCTCCCCCTCGACAAGTGATCAGGGAGGGCCCGTGGCCACCATCAGCGACGTCGCGGCGAGAGCCGGAGTCTCCACGGCGACCGTGTCGCGCGCGCTCAACGGCAAGTCCACTGTGGACCCGACGCTGGCCGCGCGGGTCCAGGAGGCGGCCGCCGAGCTCGGGTATCACCCGAACGGGCTGGCCCGCAACCTCCGCCGTCAGGAGACGGCGGTGCTCGCGCTGATCATCTCCGACGTCGAGAACCCGTTCTTCACCGCCATCGCGCGCGGCGTCGAGGATCTCGCACAGCGGTCCGGGTATTCGGTGGTGCTCTGCAACTCGGACGAGAACGAGGACAAGGAGCGGCGCTACATCGAGGTCGCGCTGCAGGAGCGGGTCGCCGGCGTGGTGCTGTCCCCCACCGGCCGTTCGACGAGCGTCGAGGGCCTGCGCCGCCAGGGCACGCCCCTGGTGGCCGTGGACCGGCCGCTGCCCGCGGCGGCAGGCGACCAGGTCCTGGTCGACACCCGCCACGCGGCCGCCGAGGCGACGCGCCACCTGCTCGCGGGCGGCTACGAACGCGTGGGCTGCCTGACGGGCCCGGCGGGCGTCCGCACGGCCGACGACCGCCTGGCGGGCTACGCGGACGTGGTCGGCGAGGAAAACGTCCTGTCCCGGCGGGCGGAGTACCGCGCGGAGGGCGCCCGGCTGGCCGCATCGGAGTTGCTGGACGCGCCATCGCCACCGGACGCGCTGCTGGTCGCGAACAGCACGATGGCGATCGGAGTCCTGGAGGCGCTGTCGGCCCGCGGCCTGCGCCCGGGCAGCGACGTGGGCATAGTTTCGTTCGACGACGCCCCGTGGACGACGCTGGTCGACCCCCCGCTGACGGTGGTCGCCCAGCCGGCGTACGAGGTGGGCCGGGTGGCGGCGCAACTCCTGCTGGCCCGGATCTCCGACAGCAGCCGCGACGCGACCACGACGACGCTGGAAGCACGCTTGATCGTGCGGAAGAGCTCCCGCCGCTGAGGCCGGGGTTCCGGACGCCGCCCCGCGCACCCAGTCAGCTCTCGTACCCGGACAGTCGACTTGCGTACCCGAAGGGTCACCCCGTTCGGAGCGACGTGCCCGGGGGCCGGCTCGTGCCGGCCCCCGGGCACGCCCCACCCCCTGTGTCCCCCATGACCGGCGCCGGAACGCCGGATCCTGCGAGCACGGAGCGGAAATCGTTTACTCACCGGCAACCTAGGTCCGCCGGCCGGCACTGTCAAGCCGACCCGAGACTGGACAACCCACCCCCGCCCGGGGACACTAGCGGGAAGTTGCTTACTCAACGTGTTGGATGATGTGCCCTAAGTGTCGATCTCTGGTGAATTCACCCACAGACAGGGCAAGAAACCGCACGAACCCGCACACGCGCGCTGTTTCGGGTTAACCTGAGCCACATGTCTGTAGCGCTGGAGAACATCCTCGCCAAGGCGGGCCTCAAAGTTGACGCGAACGAGTTCCTCACACTCGTCGAAGATGCGGCGCGCAGACTCTCCCCACCGAACCCCGATCCATCGCACTACTTCTCGGCCGACCAGCGCGCCGCGCTCGCCGACGTCGGGCTGGACCTCTCCCCCCGGCGGGAAGACGAGCCCGACTTCCGGGCGCGGACCGTCGCCGCCCATGCCGTGCTCGCCGAGGGCGCGCTCAGCGTCAACGAAGCCGCCAAGGCCCTCGGTGTCGACGACAGCCGGATCCGGCACCGCCTCAAGGAAGGCAGGCTGACCGGGTGGAAGGACGGCGGCTGGCGGCTTCCCGCGTGGCAGTTCGCCGGTTCCGGGGTGCTCCCCGGCCTCGAGGTCGTGCTGAAGGCCCTGCCCGACGACCAGCCCGCGCTCGTCGTCGCCGCCTTCATGAGCACTCCGCAGGCCGACCTGGTCATCAACGACCACCCGGCGACCCCTCGGCAATGGCTCCTCTCGGGTGGTGACCCGGACCACGTCGCCCGCCTCATCGCCACGCTCGGCACGCCACTCTAGGCTGGACCCCCCGAGCAAGATCACCGACAAGGACGGACCACCCCCGACCCATGGCCCGGCTCCCGCTGCCGCCCGCCCGATCCGTCCTGGTCCGGCAGCTGAACCGCGCCGACGACGTGGTGACGGTCCAGCCCGCGACCAGGCTCGTCCGGATCTTCACGGCGCACGGCAACCACCCCCAGCAGTGGAACTCGTTCCGCTACACCGGCCCGCTCCCGCACGGCCGGTTCGACCAGCAGTCGCCCGGCCGCGGCGGCGCGCCGGTCACCGACCCCGCGAACGGTGTCCTCTACTTCGGCCTCACCGTGCGCACGTCGGTCGCCGAGGTGTTCCAGACGAGCTCGACGGTCGACCGCCGCACCCGCGGCCCCCGGCTCGTCGTCGTCCGCCCGACGCGCACGCTGCGCCTGCTCGACCTGACCGGCCTCTGGCCGACGCGGGTCGGCGCGTCCCAGGAAATTTCCAGCGGGCCGAAGAAACTCACGCAGGCGTGGGCCCGCGCGATCCGCGGCGCGTTCAGCGACCTCGACGGCCTCTGGTACCGCTCGTCGATGGACTCCGGTGACCCCGCGATCTGCCTGTGGGACCCCCCGGCGGGCGCCGCGCTCCCGATCGCGCCGGACGTGCTGCTGCCGCTGGACCACCCGGGCCTGGACGTCCCGCTGGGCCGCGTCTGCGAAGAGCTCAACTACACGCTGCTGAATTGAGCCGCCAGGACCGGGGATGACCGCCCGCAGGTCCGTCCCGTCGACGACGTGGGTCGCGACGGCACGGGCGGCCGGGGTCGCGTTGAAGGCGAAGCCGCCGCGTCACAGGTGCCGCGACCACCACTCCAGGATCGCCTCGAAGCGCTGGACCCGGTGCCGCGGCCGGCCCGACCGGCTCAGCTCGTGGCCCTCCCCGGGGAACAGCAGCATCTCCGCCGGCGCGCCCGCCCGGCGCAGGGCCACGAACATCCGCTGCGCCTGCTCCAGCGGGCACCGCCAGTCCTGCTCCGAATGCACCACCGCGAACGGGATCCCGATCTGCGCCGCGTACGAAAGCGGCGACTTCTCGCGCTGCACCTCCGGCGACGCGCCGATGTAGGCGTCGACGAAGAAGTAGCCGATGTCGGAGCTGCCGACCATCGAGTCCCACGCGTTGACCGCGCGCTCGCTCCACGCCGCCTTGAAGCGGTCGCCGTGGTGGGCGGCCAGCCAGCTCGTCATGAACCCGCCGTACGAGCCGCCCATGATGCCGACGCGGGAGGCGTCCAGGTCCGGGCGCTCGAGGGCCTTGTCGAGCAGCGCCAGGACGTCGTCGACGTCCACCGTGCCGAACGCGTGGGTGATCGCGTGGCCGTGCGTCTGACCGTAGCCCGCCGATCCGCGCGGGTTGCCGACCACGACCGCGTAGCCCGCCGACGCGTACACCTGGGCCTCGTCGAACAGCGCCCACTCCTGCTGGGTGAACGGGCCGCCGTGGACCACGCGCAGCACCGGGTGCGGGCCGTCGCCCTCGGGCAGCACCAGCCAGCCGTGCACCGGGTAGCCGTCCGGCGCCGTCGTCTCCAGCTCGATCATCGGGCGAATGCCCTTGTCGCGCAACGGCTTCGCGTAGTCGGTGAGCACCCGCGGGCCGTCTTCGCCGAGCAGCACGACCTCGCCCGGTGTCGACGGCGTCGCGATCACCGCCACCAGCACCGAGCCGTCCAGGGTGAACGACCGGACGGCGGCCTGGTCCGCGTGGACCACCGGCAAGTCGGCCAGCGGGGCCGCGGAAGCGCCGACGGGGACCGCGCGCAGTTCGACCGCGCCGCGGTGGCGGACCGCCACCAGGACGTCGTCCCCGCGCGGGGCCGGCGGGCCCGCCGCGGCCTCGCAGTCCACGGTCTCGGCGTCGGTGAGCCGCCGGCCCGCGACCGGGCCCGCGCCGAACTCCGGCGTCGCCGCGTAAAGCCCGGTGGGCGCGGCTTCGTGGTGGTCCTCGAAGGACTGTCCGAAGTAGAACAACGTGCCGTCGGGCCCGAAGGCAGGCCGCTCCGAGTAGCCCTCGCACCGCACGAGCACCGACGGCTCACCGCCCGAAGCGGCGATCGCGCAGATGTCGCGGGCGTCGCTTTCGGCCGCGTCCCAGTCCGGCGGCGCGGTGAAGACCACGTGCGTGCCGTCCGGCGTCCACGCCGGGTGGGCCACGTCGAACCCGGCTCCGGTCAGCGGCTCGAGGTCGGCGAGCTCGGCCTGGTCCAGCGCCGCGACGGCGTCGACGACGAACAGCCGCTGCAGGCGGTCGCGCAGGAAGCCGACGTCGTCGATCCGGTAGTCCATCCGCGTGATCCGGCGCGGTGCCTCGGCGGCCGGCTCCGGCGTCTCGCCGTCGGCGTCCGGTGTCCCGTAGCGGCCCGCTTCGGGCACGCGGGCGGTGAACGCGATCCGCCGCGAGTCCGGCGCCCACACCGGTTCACCGGCCCCGAGGTGCAGCGACGTCAGCCGGCGCGCCTCTCCACCGGCCGACGGCATCACGTGCAGCTGCGGGCTGCCGTCGGCGCCGTCGCCCTCCCCCGCGCGGAGGAACGCCACCCAGCGGCCGTCCGGCGAGATCGCCGGGGCGGAGTCGTGCCGGCCGTGGGTCCACGCGGACTCACCGCCGTCGAGCGACACGCGCCGCACCGCGCCGAGCGCGGCGTTCGCTTTCAGGTCCGGCTGCTTCAGCGCGGTGAGCAGCAGGTTCCCGCGCAGGGCGGGACGGCCGGGGGTGACGAGGTGTTCGATGTCGGCAGGACGCACGTCCCGACCGTACCCGATATCCTTAGCGAGGCGAACGATTTTGCCGGACGTTAAGCCGCGACCTGCTTGCGCTCGTCGCGCCGCGCCTTGGCCAGGCTGGCCACCGTGGTCACGGTCAGCACGACGACGATCACGCCGAGGGAGACCCAGTTGTTGATGTCCAGCCAGTCCGGCACGACGTGGTATTCGTGCAGGGCGTGCAGGAACAGCTTCGCCCCGATGAAGGCGAGGATCACCGCGAGGCCGTACGTGAGGTAGACCAGCTTCGTCACCAGGCCGCCGAGCAGGAAGTACAGCTGCCGCAGGCCCATCAGCGCGAACGCGTTGGCGGTGAAGACGAGGAACGCCTCCTGCGTGATGCCGAAGATCGCCGGGATCGAGTCGACGGCGAAGAGCAGGTCGGCCGAGCCGATGGCCACGATCACCAGCAGCATCGGGGTGATCATCCGCTTGCCGTTGATCTTCACCGTGTAGTGGTGGCCGTGGTAGTCGTCGGTCACCGGGGCGATCCTGCGGACCTGCCGGGTGACGGCGTTCTCGTGGTACTCCTCTTCTTCACCCTTGCCGCGCAGCATGCTGACGGCCGTCCAGACGAGGACCGCGCCGAAGAGGAAGAACACCCAGACGAACTGCTCGATGAGCGCGGCGCCGATGGCGATGAAGACGCTGCGGAAGCCCAGCGCGAGCAGGATGCCGACGAGCAGCACGCGGTGCTGGTGGATGGCGGGCACCTTGAACGACGCCATGATGATCATGAAGATGAACAGGTTGTCGACGCTCAGCGAGTACTCGGTGATGTAGCCGGTGAAGAACTCGACGCCCGGGTCGTGCCCGGCGAAGATCCACACTCCGGCCCCGAAGAGCACGGCGCACGAGATGTAGAAGATCACCCAGCGAGCGGCTTCCCCCGTGGTCACCTCGTGCGGCTTGCGATCGACGATGACCAGGTCCAGCGCGATCAGCGCGAGCAGGCCACCGATCGTGGCGATCCACAGCCACAGGGGGACAGTCATGGAACTCGAACCTCCGGATAGTGCGCAGCAGCAACTAACCGGAGGTCTCTCCCGCCGGTGAAAACACCGGCCGACGGTGCCGGGGGCGCAGGGCCACCGTGCTGACGACACCGCCGCGAAGGAATACTCCCCTCACAGCGCGTCCAGTTTGCCGGTTCCCGCCACCGAAAGCCAGCCGGGATCGCGCACGTCACCGGGTTGGGCCTGTAATTCCGGTCACTTCGGTCCACCAGGTGGTCGCGGACGTGTGATCACTGTGAGGAGCGGAGGACACTCTCAGGAAACTTCACATACGGTCACGTCGTGCCCCGACTCCCGCTCCCGCGCACCCGCCGGGCCCGCCTCACGGCGCTCGGCGCCGTCGTGGTGGTGCTCGCCGCCGCGACCGTCCTCTGGGCGACGCGCGACACGGCCCCGCCCGCCGTGCCCACCCAGGACGCGCTGCTCGACCTGCCCGCCGCCCCCGGCTCGGCCGAGCAGGTCAAGATCGACACGACCACCTACCTGCCCACGACGCTGCCCGCGCCGGCCGTGCTGCTCGCGCACGGCTTCGGCGGGGACAAGACCAGCGTCGCCGACGACGCCCGCGAGCTCGCGCGGAAGGGCTTCGTCGTGATGACGTGGTCCGCGCGCGGCTTCGGCAAGAGCACCGGCAAGATCGGGCTCAACGACCCGGACGGCGAGGTCGCCGACGCGAGCCGGCTGATCGACCGGCTCGTCGCGCAGCACCAGGTCACGCTCGACGCCACGGGCGACCCGAAGGTCGCCGTCACCGGTGCTTCCTACGGCGGCGCGCTGTCGCTGCTGCTGGCCGGCACGGACAAGCGCGTCGACGCGATCGCGCCCGTGATCACCTACAACGACCTCGCCCAGGGCCTGGTCCCGAACGCGGCGACCCCCGCGGCCACGGCCCCGGGCACCCCGTCCGCCGGCGCGTTCACGCCTGACGGCGTGTTCAAGAAGAGCTGGGCCGGCATCTTCTTCTCGGCCGGTTCCGGCGCCGCCGCGAGCGGCTCGCCGTCCGCCGAGGCGCCGGAAGCCGGGCAGGAGACCGACACCGGCTCCACCGGGGCGACCGGGGCCGGTGCGGCCGCCGGGGCCGCGCTGCCCGCCGGGCCGCCGGGGGCGGGCGGGCCGCGCGGCGGGCCCGCCGACCCGTGCGGCAGGTTCACCGCCGCGGTCTGCCGCGCCTACACCGAGCTGGGCACCACCGGGCGGGCGAGCCAGGCGAGCGTCGACCTGCTGCGCCGCGTCTCCCCCGCGTCCGTGACGAGCAAGATCACCGTGCCGACGCTGCTGGTGCAGGGCGAGAGCGACACGCTGTTCGGTCTCGACCAGTCCGACGCGAACGCGCGGCAGATCACGGCGGCGGGCGGCAAGGTCAAGACGATCTGGTACACCGGCGGCCACGACGGCGGCAAGCCGGGGCCGCAGCTGCGCGCCAAGATCGGCGACTTCCTGAAGACGGCGCTGGACGGCGGCGACCCGGGCACCGGCTTCAGCTACGACGTGCAAGGCACGTTGCGCGCCAACGGAACGCCGTCGGTCCGCACGGTCAACGCCGCCGCCTACCCCGGGCTGACCGGGCCGGCCACCGAACGGCGGCTGCTGGCGCTGAACGGGCCCGCGCAGCCGGTGGTGCGCCCGGCCGGGGCGAACCCGGCGGCGGTCAGCGGGATCCCCGGCCTCAACGGCGTCGCGAGCAGCTCGTCCCGGCTCGGCGCGCTGTTCAGCAACGACCCGCCCGGCCAGGCCGCGCAGTTCGCCACGGCTCCCTTCGACGGCCAGGTCGTCGTCAGCGGTTCGTCCACCGTGCGGCTGCAGGTCGCCGCGGACCCGGCGCACCCGCAGCCGGACGCGGTGCTGTTCGCGAAACTCTACGACGTCGGGCAGGACGGCTCGCGCGTGCTGCCGGCCAACGCCATCGCGCCGTTCCGGGTGAGCGGGCTGCCCGCCGACGGCACCCCGGTCGAGGTCACCGTGACGCTGCCCGGCATCGTCCGGCCGATCGAGGGCGGGCACTCGCTGCGGCTCGTCGTCGGCACCACCGACCAGGCGTTCGCCGCCCCGGCCGCGCCCGCGGTGTTCCGCGTCGGGCTCGCCGCCGGCACCGCGCTGGCCGTGCCGATCGTGCCCGGGACGTCGGTCGGTTCCCCGGCGCCGGTCGGGCAGCTGGTGGGGATCGGCGTGACGCTGGCGATCGGCCTCGCCGCGGTGCTCTTCGCGGCCCTGCGCCGCCGCCGCGCCACCGACGCCGACCCCGAGCTGGCCGCGACCCCGCTGGTCATCGAGGGACTGCGCAAGCAGTACGCGGGCGGGTTCGTCGCGGTGAAGGACCTGTCGTTCCGGGTCGAGCCGGGCCAGGTGCTCGGCCTGCTCGGGCCGAACGGCGCGGGCAAGACGACCACGCTGCGGATGCTGATGGGCCTGATCACGCCGACCGCGGGCAGCATCCGCGTGTTCGGGCACAAGATCACCCCGGGCGCGCCGGTGCTCTCGCGCATCGGCTCGTTCGTCGAGGGCTCGGGCTTCCTGCCGCACCTGTCCGGCCGGGCGAACCTCGAGCTGTACTGGGCGGCGACCGGACGTCCGGCGGAAAAGGCGCACTTCGCGGAGGCACTGGAGATCGCCGGGCTCGGCAACGCGGTCGAGCGCCGGGTGCGGACCTACAGCCAGGGCATGCGGCAGCGGCTGGCGATCGCGCAGGCGATGCTCGGCCTGCCGGAGCTCATGGTGCTCGACGAACCGACCAACGGGCTCGACCCGCCCCAGATCCACCAGATGCGCGAGGTGCTGAAGCGGTACGCCGCGACCGGCCGCACGGTGGTGGTGTCCAGCCACCTGCTGGCCGAGGTCGAGCAGACCTGCACGCACGTCGTGGTCATGCACCGCGGTTCGCTGGTGGCCTCGGGCGAGGTCGGCGAGCTGGCCGCGGCCGGCGGCGAGGCGACGTTCCGGGTCGACGACCCGGCCGCGGCCGCCGCGGCGCTCAAGGCGCTGAGCGGGGTCACCGACGTCGACGTCGAGGGCGAACTCGTCCACGCGAACCTCGGCGAGCTGCCGCGGGCCGAAGGCGTGGCGGCGCTGGTGCGTGCCGGTGTCGCGGTGGAGCAGGCCGGGCCTCGGCGCCGGCTGGAAGACGCGTTCCTGCAACTGGTCGGAGAGGAATCATGAGCGAGGGTGTGCACACCGATCCGCACGCGCTCGACGAGCTGAGCGACCTCGCGTCGGCCGAGCACGCCGGGGTTGGGCCGGACGGCGCGGTCGAGGGGTATTCGGCGCGGCGGACGCTGCGGCTCGGCGTCGAGCTGCGGCGCCAGCTGAAGCGGCGCCGGACGCAGTTCCTGCTCGGGTTCGTCGCGATCCTGCCGTTCATCCTGGTGATCGCGTTCGAACTCGGGCAGTCGAACCCGAACCGGCGCAGCGGTGGGTTCGTCGACCTGGCCACGGCGTCCGCGCCGAACTTCGTCGTGCTGGCGCTGTTCGTGTCCGGGACGTTCCTGCTGCCGATGATCGTGGCGCTGTTCTTCGGCGACACGATCGCGAGCGAGGCGTCGTGGTCGAGCCTGAAGTACCTGCTCGCGGTGCCGGTGCCGCGGCAGCGGGTGCTGCGGCAGAAGGCGATCGTGTCCGGGCTCCTGTCGGCGTTCGCGCTGGTGCTGCTGCCCTTGGTGTCGCTCGGCGTCGGGGTGATCTGGTACGGCGCGGGCGACGCGATCAGCCCGACCGGCGACGCGGTGTCCTTCGGCGACAGCCTGCTGGCCATCGCGCTGTCCACTGTGTACATCATCCTGCAGCTGGCCTGGGTGGCCGGGCTGGCGCTGGCGCTGAGCGTGTCGACCGACGCCCCGCTCGGCGCGGTCGGCGGCGCGGTGCTGGTGGCGATCCTGTCGCAGATCCTGGACCAGATCACCGCGCTGGAGGGCCTCCGCAACTACCTGCCGACGCACTACGCGTTCTCCTGGATGGACCTGATCTCGACCGACGTCGACTGGACCAACCTGGCGAGCGGGATGCTGTCGGCGGCGATCTACGGGACGGTGTTCTTCCTCTTCGCCGGGCGGCGGTTCGCTCAAAAAGACATCACCAGCTGACGCCACCGGCGGGCGTACGCTCCATCGATGACGTCCGCAGTGGAGTGGCACCAGCCGCCCGCGGCGCTGGTGCGGACGATGAACGTGGTGTTGCGCGGGGTGCTGCCCAGCCCGCTCGGCCGCGGCGTCGGCGAGTTCATGCTGCTCGCCTTCACCGGCCGCCGGACCGGGCAGCGCTACCGCGTGCCGGTCACCGCCCACCGCGTCGCCGGTGACCTCTGCGCGCTGACACCGGCAGGTTGGCGGCTCAACTTCCGCGGCGGCGCCGACGTCGACGTGACGCTCGCCGGCCGGACGACCCCGATGCGCGGCGTGCTCGTCGAGGACCGGGCCGAGGTGGCCCGGATCTACCTGGACCGCATGACCGAGCTGGGCATGCGCCGGGCGGCCCGGATGATCGGGCTGAAGTTCCCCCTCGGCAGGCTGCCGGCCCTCGACGAGGTCGCCGAGCTGGCCCGCCGGGAGCACTTCGGCGTCGTCCGGTTGAGCGTCAGGACCTGACCGCCCGCCGCCCCCGCGGTACGGTCGGGCCGTGCCGATCACCCTGGACAGCCACCGCGACGTCGCCGTGCTCCGGATCGACCACGGCCGGGGCAACACCTTGGACACGGCTTCGTGCCGCGAGCTGGTGCTCCGGCTCGAGGAGGCCGAACAGGCCCGGGCGGTCGTGCTCACCGGAACGGGCGGGATCTTCTGCGCGGGCGTCGACCTCAAGCGCATCGACGAGGGCGGCGCCCCGTACGTGGCGGAGTTCCTGCCGCTGCTCTCGGACGCGTTCCTGTCGGTGTTCGGCTTCCCGCGCCCGGTGGTGGCGGCCTTGAACGGCCACGCCATCGCCGGCGGCGCGGTCCTCGCGGCGGCCTGCGACCACCGGGTGCTCGGAGCCGGCACGATCGGCGTGACCGAGCTGCTGGTCGGGGTGCCGTTCCCGCTGGCGGCCCTGGAGATCCTCCGCTGCGCGTACGGAACCACGCGGCTGCCGTCGCTCACCTACCCGGGTGAAACCTGGGGCGGCCCGGAAGCCCTGGCCCGCGGGCTGGCCGACGAGCTGGCACCCCCGGAGGAGGTGCTGGACCGGGCGATCGCCGTCGCGGCCCGGCTCGGCGAGCTGCCCGCCGAGCCGTTCACCCACACGAAGGCCCAGATCCGGCAGCCGTTCCACGAGCGGATCGCCGAGTACCGCCACTCGGACGACCCGCAGGTGGAGCGGATGTGGCAGTCCGCCGAGGCGCTGGCCGCCGTGAAGTCCTATGTGGACCGGATGCTGCGCTAGGCGGCGCGCACGCCGCTCTCGGCGAGGGATTTGATGCCCTCCACCGTCTTCTGCATGTTGGCCTGCAGCTCGCCGAGCCGCATCGCGACGATCTCTTCCTCGTGCTCGGGCATCGAGCTGATGATCTTCGTCAGGTTGGACGGGCCGGGGCCGATCTGGGCCCGCTGGCGCAGGATCGTGCCGTCGCCGTCCGGGATCAGCTCGAAGCGCCACGAAGCCGCCGGGTTCGTCACGTCCATCACGGCCCAGGCGAACAGGCGGCCGGGCTCGTACCCCGTCACCGTCGAAACCGTCTCCCACTCCCCGGCGACCGGGTGGGAGTTGCGGCCGCGGAACTGCGCGCCGAGGCCGGGCTCGGACCCCTCGAGCCAGCCGCCACCCTGGAACTCGTTCGAGAACCGGGCCGGCAGGTCGACGTCCAGCAGCCAGGACCAGACCTCGGCCGGCTGCGCGGCGATGCGGACCTCGACCTGGGTCGTAGGGCAGTCGGAAACCTTCATGGCGGACCCCTCGCTCGATGCCGGTGCCTACGGGTTCGGACCGTAACGTGGCGCCGATCACCCGGACAACTCGCACGGTGCGCGCGACTGCGCACGCCGGAGGACGTCCGCCCCGGCGCCGCGCCACCCGCCGAAAGTCGGATCCTGACCGATTCTGCGCCCGGACAGCCGATTGCCGACCCGGGCCGGTTCTGTGAGGGTCCCACGGAGGGTTCGTGAGCCGGGAGGGTGCTCGATGCGCAGACTTTTCACCGCCGGTGCGGTCCTGCTCGCGCTGGCCGGCCTGGCGCCGGCGGCCGCGGCGGCGCCCGACATCAAGACGGAGCTGCAGCGGATCCCGGGGCTGACCGTCGTGTCGGAGGACCCGGCACCGGCCGGGTACCGGTTCTTCAAGCTGACCTACACGCAGCCCGCCGACCACCGGCACCCCGAGGCGGGCACGTTCCAGCAGCGGTTCACCCTGCTGCACCGGGACTTCGCCGCCCCGACGGTCGCCTACACCAGCGGCTACAACGTCGGCAGCACCCCGAACCGGTCCGAGCCGACGCAGATCGTCGACGGCAACCAGCTTTCGATGGAGTACCGCTACTTCGCGCCTTCGCGGCCGGAGCCGGAGAACTGGGCGAAGCAGCTGACGATCTGGCAGGCCGCCGCGGACGAGCACCGCGCGGTGCAGGCGTTCAAGGCGATCTACCCGGGCAAGTGGCTGGCCACGGGCGGCAGCAAGGGCGGCATGACCGCGACGTACTTCCGGCGCTTCTTCCCGGACGACGTCGACGCGACGATCCCGTACGTCGCGCCCAACGACGTCATCGACCCGGTCGACGTCTACAACCGGTTCCTCTCGCGGGTGGGCAACGATCCGGCGTGCCGGGCCGCGTTGAAGGCCATCCAGCGTGACGCACTCAAGCGGCGTGACGAGCTCGGCGCGATCGCCGCGGCGGACGCGGCGCAGCGCGGGCTGACGTTCTCGATCGTCGGGTCGGCGGACAAGTCCCTCGAGATCTCGGTGATCGACTCGTACTTCGCGTTCTGGCAGTACCAGAAGCAGTCGGACTGCGCGACGGTGCCGGCCCCGGGCGCACCGGCGGCCGACGTCTACGCCTGGTACGAGAAAGTGGAGAGCCTCAACACCTACTCCGACCAGGACCTGGCGCCCTACATCCCGTACTACTACCAGGCGGCGGTCCAGCTGGGGTCACCCGAGGCGTACGACGGTTACCTCCGCGACCTGCTGCGCTACCCGGGCGCGGACCAGCCCAAGACGTTCGTGCCGTCGTCGATCCGGCTGCCGCGCTTCGACTACCTGGCGATGCCGGACATCGACTTCTGGGTGAAGTCCCGCGGCACGCGGCTGCTGTTCGTGTACGGCTCCAACGACCCGTGGGGCGCGGAGCCGTTCGAGCTGGGTTTCGGCAGCCGCGACTCGTACCGCTACTACGTCCAGGGCGGCAACCACGGCTCGAAGATCGCCCAGCTGGCCCCGGCCGAGGCCGCGGCGGCGACGGCGACGGTCCGGCGGTGGGCGGGCTTGCCACCGGTCTCGGCGTTGACGGCCCGTTCGGCCCCGGCGGGCTTCCCGGACTTCGACGCGGACCTGACACCGCGGGCACGGCTGTAACTTTTCTCAGGCCGGGCGTACTCTCACGACACCTGACGGCCCGGCCTGAGGAGGCGCGCATGCCTCGTCCCGTCCACTTCGAGATCCACGCTGGCGACCCGGAACGCGCGGTGGCGTTCTACACGGCGGTGTTCGGATGGAAGTTCGAGCGCTGGGGGGAGGTGCCTTACTGGATGATCACCACCGGGGAGGGTGCCGGGATCGATGGTGGGCTGCTGCCTCGGCAGGGGCCCGCTCCGGAGGCTTCGGCGCCCGTGCATGGGTTTGTGAACACGATCGATGTGGCGGATTTGGATCGGGCGTTGGGAGAGGTCAACCGGGCTGGGGGGACTTTGGCTTTGCCGAAGAATCCGGTTCCCGGGGTGGGGTGGCTGGCTTATTGCAAGGATACTGAGGGGAATGTTTTCGGGATGCTTCAGGCGGATGAGAACGCTCCGGCTCCGGAGTGATCTCCGGGGGCTTGAGTTTGGCGGCCGAAGGGCGTTCTTGATCGGGTGAACCCTTGCCTTGGGTGGGCCCTTCATCCCGATTGGCCATTGTGACTACGGCCAGCAGCACCGCGTCAAGGCGGGAAAGCGTGCCTTGACCCGGTGCCGCTGGCCGTGTTGGGGCTTTGGATCGGGATGCAGGGTGGGGGCTGGCTGGTGGTCCTGGCTGGCGGCACCCTCGCCTTGCGCTTCCCGGTTGCCTCGCTTGCGCTTCCCCGGCCGGCTTTCCGGTCGGGGAAGCGGCCCGGGAGCCCGGTGCTACTGCCCGGCGAACCGGTGCTACTTGATGCCTGCTGCGTCCATGCCCCTCAGCTCCTTCTTCAGGTCCGAGATCTCGTCTCGCAGGCGTGCCGCCAGCTCGAACTGCAGGTCCCTTGCTGCCTGCATCATCTGGTCCGTCATCTGCTGGATCAGGTCGGCCAGCTGTGCCCGGGGCATTGCCGATACGTCCTTGTCCACCAGCATTCCCGAGCTGCGGACGCGGTCGCCCTGTTCTGGCTTCTTGCCTCGTGAGGAGTTGCGGCCCGAGCCGCCCACCGAGACCTGCTCGGTGTCCTCGGCTTCGCTGTACACGCGGTCGAGGATGTCCGCGATCTTCTTGCGCAGCGGCTGCGGGTCGACTCCGCGCTCCTTGTTGTACGCGACCTGCTTTTCGCGGCGGCGGTCCGTCTCTTCGATCGCGTGCTGCATCGAGTCGGTGATCTTGTCCGCGTACATGTGGACCTCGCCCGAGACGTTTCGCGCCGCGCGGCCGATCGTCTGGATCAGCGACGTTCCGCTTCGGAGGAAGCCCTCCTTGTCCGCGTCCAGGATCGCCACCAGGGACACCTCCGGGAGGTCGAGGCCCTCGCGCAGGAGGTTGATGCCGACCAGGACGTCGAAGTCGCCCGCTCGCAGCTGGCGCAGGAGCTCCACCCGGCGCAGCGTGTCGACCTCCGAGTGCAGGTAGCGCACCCGGATGCCCAGCTCCAGCAGGTAGTCCGTCAGGTCCTCCGCCATCTTCTTCGTCAGCGTGGTGACCAGGACTCGCTCGTCCTTCTCCGCGCGCTCTCGGATCTCGTGGACCAGGTCGTCGATCTGGCCCTCGGTCGGCTTCACGACCACCTTCGGGTCGACCAGGCCCGTCGGCCGGATGACCTGCTCGACGAACTCGCCGCCGGCCTGGCCCATCTCGTACGGGCCCGGTGTTGCCGACAGGTACACCGTCTGGCCGATCCGGTCGGAGAACTCCTCCCAGGTCAGCGGCCGGTTGTCCACCGCGCTCGGCAGGCGGAAGCCGTACTCCACCAGGTTCCGCTTGCGGGACATGTCGCCCTCGTACATGCCGCCGATCTGCGGGACCGTCTGGTGCGACTCGTCGATCACCAGCAGGAAGTCGTCCGGGAAGTAGTCGATCAGCGTCGCCGGCGCCGAACCCGCGCCGCGGCCGTCGATGTGGCGCGAGTAGTTCTCGATGCCGGAGCAGAAGCCGACCTGGCGCATCATCTCGATGTCGTAGGCCGTGCGCATCCGCAGGCGCTGTGCTTCCAGGAGCTTGCCCTGCCGCTCCAGCTCCGCCAGGCGCTCCTCGAGCTCCTTTTCGATGCCCTGGATCGCCTTTTCCATCCGCTCCGGACCGGCGACGTAGTGCGTCGCCGGGAAGATGCGGACCTCGTCGACCTCCTTGACGATGTCCCCGGTCAGCGGGTGCAGGTAGTAGAGCTTCTCGACCTCGTCGCCGAAGAACTCGACGCGGATCGCCAGCTCCTCGTACGCCGGGATGATCTCTACCGTGTCACCCCGCGCGCGGAACGTCCCGCGCGCGAAGGCGATGTCGTTGCGCGTGTACTGGACGTCGACCAGCGCGCGCAGGAAGACGTCCCGGTCCAGCTGCATGCCGACCGCGAGCTTCGACGACCGGTCGAGGTAGGACTGCGGCGTGCCCAGGCCGTAGATGCAGGACACACTCGCGACCACGATGACGTCCCGCCGCGAGAGCAGGTTCATCGTCGCCGAGTGCCGCAGCCGCTCGACGTCGTCGTTGATCGACGAGTCCTTCTCGATGTAAGTGTCCGTCTGCGCGATGTACGCCTCAGGCTGGTAGTAGTCGTAGTAACTGACGAAGTACTCGACCGCGTTGTGCGGGAAGAGCTCGCGCAGCTCGTTCGCCAGCTGGGCGGCGAGGGTCTTGTTCGGCGCCATGACCAGCGTCGGCCGCTGGACGCGCTCGATCAGCCACGCCGTCGTCGCCGACTTGCCGGTGCCGGTGGCGCCGAGCAGCACGACGTCCTTCTCGCCCGCCTTGACCCGGCGTTCGAGCTCGTCGATGGCCGCCGGCTGGTCACCGGCGGGCTGGTAGTCACTGACCACCTCGAACCGGCCGCCGGTCCGCGGGATCTCCGAGACGGGCCGGAAGTCGGACTGGGCGAGTACGGGGTGTTCGGTTGCGAAAGCCACGTAAGACAGAGTAGGCCGACCCACCGACAATTTCCGTCGGCCCTGGTCAGCGGGGGCGGAACACCGTGATCGACGTGACATCGGAGCCGTCGACGGCGCAGTGCAGGACCGCGCCCGGGACGGCGTCGTCGCCGAAGCACGAGACCAGCACGCGGTCGGGGCCGGTCGCCTGGACCTCGGTGCGCGGGAACTCCGCCAGCACCTCGGCGACCTCGCCGTCCGGCGCCGCCAGGTGCGCGAGGACCACTTCGCGCGGCGACGGCGGGGGCGGGATCGGCAGGCCGTGCCCTTCGAAGAGGCGGTTCAGCTGGTCGGCGGCCGAAACGGCCCGCGGGAACCCAGCGAAGGCCGCGGTCTGGACGACCACTTCGCAGACCTCCGCGGGCGACAGGCCCGAGGCCAGCCCGGTGCGGAAGTGCACGCTGAGCGGCGGCCCGACCATCCCGGCGGCGACGATCGCGGCGAGCGTGGCGGCTTCGCGGGTGCGGGCGTCCAGCGCGGGGCGTTCGTGCAGGTGGCCGTAGACCGTGCCGACGGCCAGCTCGCCGAGCGCCGGGACGGTGGCGAAGAGGGCGTCGAGGCGCGCCTTCCCGCCTTCGACGAGCCCGGCGAAGTTCTCGCGGCCCCGGTCGTGGAGATCCGCCATCGGTTCGGTCATCGTCCTGCTCCCCTCAGCAGCTGCAGTCGCAACAGCTGCAACAGTCGCAACAACCGTCACAGCCACCGCAGTCGCCGCAGCCGTCGCACGTGCTCACCGGTTTTCCGCTCCACGGGCCAGGATAGGGATCGCGGCAGCAGAACTGGCAGGTGCAGCACATGTAGGGGGTGAGGGCGCAGCCGAGGAAGAAGTTGCGCTTCTTCGGGGGGACGGCGAATTTCGGGTACCAGAGGCCGCCGCCCTTGCCGTCATGCGGGCCGGACTTGCCGGAGCCGGGGTCGTCGGGGCCGCCCGGACCACCGGGGCCACCAGGACCGCCGGGACCACCCGGGCCACCCGGGCCGCGGCCGCCGGGACCGTTCGGACCGGCAGGACCGCCCGGACCGGGTGCGCCCGGCGGCGGAACCGGCCCCGGCGGCGGGAACCCGTGCGGCCGCGGGGAACCACCCCAGCCGGGCGGACCCTGCTGCGGTGCCGGTCCCGGCCCGATCCATCCCGGCGGCGACTGGTGCGGATGCTGCGGCGGCGTTGGCCCCGGGCCGATCCACCCGGGCGGCGGCTGCTGCCCGGCCGGCTCGCCCGGCCGCGCCCCTGGCCAAGCGCCCTGGTACGGCACAGGGCACTGCCCGGCCTGCAGGTCTTCGCCGGAGAACGAGCCGGCCTCGGGTCGCAGGCCGGCTGGGCTGTGGCCGTGGGAACCGTGGCCGAAGGCGCGCCGCACCGCCTGCCGCAGCTCGTGGACCAGCAGCGCGTGCACCAACGCCGGCTGGGCGAACTGCGCCTCCCGCAACGCGAGCTCCACCCCCAGCACCGCGTCGTCGCACAACCGCCGGGCCTCCGCCACGCTCGTTCCCGTCGCCGTCAACGGGTTCCACGCCCCCGCCGCCAGGTCCGCCCCTTGGTCCTCCACCGCGTCCAGCAAGTGGGCCACCCGGCCGAACAACCGGCCCGCCTCGCGCAGCGGGGCCACGTTGGCCGGCCGTCCCGCCAGCTCCGCCGTCCGGGCGAACGCCGCCGCCGTTGCGCGCTCGGCCGGTTCCGTCACGAGCAGGAGCGAGTCGCCGAGGCGCACCGACGACTCCAGGGCAGCTTGCCCTTCGACCGCCTCCGTCAGCACCGTCGTGTCGAAGCCCACCTGGCCGCCCGTGCGGTGCCCCTGCGAAGCCCAGCGGGCCGCGACCCGGCGCGCCGCCGCGGCCACCGGGCGGCGGGCGAATGCGCCGTCGCGGTCCTCGACGTGGTCGCCGACCTTCGCCGCCGCCAGCACCAACGACACCGCCGCCGCCAGCTGGGCTCCTTCGCCGTGGGCGACCGACGCCGTCCGCATGCCGCGCAACGGGCACGGGCCCGCTTCGCGCCGGCCGTCCGCGCGGGGTGTCTGGGCCTCGACCAGTACCGAGATGATCAACCCGTCGTAGTTGGTGACCACGCGGGCGAGCTGGCCGTGTTCGTCGCGCAGCGTGAGGCAGAGCCCGCACAGGTGGGCCTGCCAGTCCGCGTGCAGGCCGGCGGCCAGCCGGTGGTGGCACGGCCGGATGATCCCGAACATCCCCAGTCCCCTCGATTCGCCCGAAGCTCGGCGCACCTTAGCCCGAACGCGTGACGCCGCGGGCGGGAGTTCGCGTTTCGTGACCGGCCCGGCAGGATGACCGGCATGGCCGCACTGCACCCCCCGAAGGTCGAGGTCTTCGACCCCGCCGCGCGCGCGAACACCGACCCGAAGGGCATCGTGCGGGAGGTCGAGGAGTTCCGCGAGGAGCCGTTCGGCCTCTACCTCGCGCGCCCGACGCCGGGCCGCGCGCAGTTCCACTACCTCGAGTCCTGGCTGGTGCCCGGGCTCGGCCTGCGGTTCACCGACTTCTGGTTCTCCCCCGGCCACGAACGCGACCAGGACTTCTACCTCGACGTCGTCCGCGTCCACCGGGACGGCCCGCGCTGGATCGCCACCGACCTGTACGTCGACATCGTGCTCAAGGACAAGCTCTCCCTCCGGGTGATCGACACCGACGAGCTCCTGCAGGCCCTCGAAGCGGGCCTGGTCACCGCCGAAGAGGCCGAGTACGCGCTGAAGACCACCTACACCGCCATCGAAGGCCTGGCCGCGCACGGCTACGACCTCGCCGGCTGGCTGGCCACCCTCGACATCACGCTGACCTGGCGGCGGCACCCCTGACCCCGGCGGCGCCGGACCCGCACGTAGGGTGCGGGAAGACCGGCGCCGACGAGGAACAGGAGCACGATGGACGCCGTGGCCACGGCCCCCGACCAGGCCGAAGCCGAGCTCGCCCCGTTCGCCCGGCTCCCGGTCCTGCTGCTCGCGGCGGGCACGGCCACCGCGCTGCTGCTCACCGCCGGCCGCTACGGCTACTTCGGCGACGAGCTGTACTTCCTCGCCGCCGGACGGCACCTGGCCTGGGGTTACGCCGACCAGCCGCCGCTCGTGCCCGCCCTCGCCTGGGCGATGAACACCCTCGCCCCCGGCTCGCTCCTGGTGTTCCGGCTGCCCGCGATCGCCGCCACCGCCGCCGGCGTGGTCGTCACCGCGCTGATCGCGCGGGAGCTCGGCGGGCGGCGGAAGGCGCAGGCCCGCGCCGCGGCGGCGTACGCGATCTGCGGGCAGTTCGTCGGCAGCGGCCACTACCTCGCCACGTCGACGATCGACCCGCTGCTGTGGACGCTCGTGCTGTGGCTCGTGGTCCGCTGGGTCCGCACCCGCGACGACGCCCTGCTGGTCTGGCTCGGCGTCGTGACGGCGGTGGCGCTCAACGGCAAGCTGCTCATCGCCGCGTTCTGGCTGGTCGCCGGGCTCGCCGTGCTCGTGTTCGGGCCGCGGGAGCTGCTGCGCCGCCCGAAGCTGTGGCTCGGGGCCCTGATCGCCGCGGCCTCCCTGGTGCCCACGCTGCTCTGGCAGCGCGCGAACGGCTGGCCGCAGCTCGCGATGGGTGACGCCGTCGGCGCCGAGGTCGACGCCGCGGGCGGCCGCGCAAGCTTCGTCCCGGACCTGCTGGCCGGCGCCGGCTGGGTGATCGGCGCGCTCGGCGTCCTCTACGGCCTCGCCGTGCTGCTGGGGAGCAGGCAGCTGCGGCCCTACCGGTTCCTCGGCTGGACGGCGCTGGGCGTCGCCGCGGTCTTCCTGGTCGCGAACGGGCGCTACTACTACGCGGCCGGGATGTTCGGCGTGCTGTGGGCCGCCGCTGCCGTCCACCTCGAAGCGCGGGAGCCGGCGCGGTGGTGGCGGTGGGTGCCGGCCTGGCCGGTGTTCGTGCTCTCGGCCCTGTTCAGCCTGCCGTACACGCTCCCGGTCTGGCCGGTGCACTGGCTCGCCGACCACCCGGGCGCGCCGCGGCCCGCCTACGCGGCCGAAGAGGTCGGCTGGCCGGACCTCGCCGCCGACGTCGCCGCCCTGTACCGGACGGCGCCGCCGGACACCGCGATCGTCACCGGCGGGTACTGGCAGGCGGGCGCGCTCGGCCGGTACGGGCCCGAGCACGGCCTGCCCGAGGCGGCCAGCCCCAGCCGGGGCTTCTGGTACTTCGGCCGTCCGGCCGACGACACGCGCAACGTGCTCTTCGTCGGCTACGACCCGTCGAAGATTGCGAAGCACTTCGGCGACGCGAGGATCGTCGGCGAGGTCGGCAACCGGCTCGGCCTGCGCAACGCGAGCGAGCACATGCCGGTCTGGCTGCTCACCGGCCGGACCGGGAGCTGGGCCGAGATCTGGCCTCAGCTGCGGGACATGCGGGCTTAGGGCGTCCAGCCGGTGGCCGCCGCCCACTTCTCCGCGCGGGCGAACACGCCGTTGACGAACTCCTGCTTCTCGTCGGCGTACGCCTCGAAGGTGGGGTCGGCGGCGTGCGCCTCGGCCAGCCGCAGCTTCACGTCGCGGTAGTCGTCGCGCTCGTCCGGGTTCGCGCGCAGGTAGTCGCGGAAGAGCAGCGCGAGCCGCCAAGCCGGTGTCTCCACCGAGCGGACGTGCAGGTTGACCGGGCGTCGCGGGTCGCCGCCGACGTGCATGCGCTTGGGCCAGGTCCCCTCGCCGTCCTGGGCGTCGTCGCACCAGTCGCCCGCCAGCCGCGGGAAGCCGGCGTCGGCCAGCAGGTCCCCGAGCGCGTCCGCGTCGTCCAAAGTGGACACGGTCAGCTGGAGGTCGAGGATGTCCTTGGCGGGCAGGCCGGGCACGGCCGTCGACCCGATGTGGTCGGCTCGGCGGGCGAGGTGCCCCGCCGCGGCGCGGACCCTGGCCAGCACCCGCTCGGCCTGGGCGGGCCAGGTGAGGTCGTAGCCGGCGATCTTCGGGGACATCGGCGGCCGCGGGCGGCGCAGCCGGACGTTCGCTTCGAACGGCACCAGCCGGTCCGCCCAGAGCGCGTCGACCTCGGCGAGCACGGCGTCTTCGGGACCGCCGTTGTCGAGCCAGACGTCGGCGACGGCGCGGCGCTGCTCGGTGCTCGCCTGCGCCCGGATCCGCGCCCGCGCGTCCGCTTCGGCCATGCCGCGCGCCGACACCAGCCGCCGCACCCGCACCTCGACCGGCGCGTCGACCACCACGACCAGGTGGTACGCCGTCGCGAGGCCGTTCTCGACCAGCAGCGGGATGTCGTGGACGACGATCGCGTCCGGTGCCGCGGCCGCCATCAGCTCCCCGGTGCGGGCGCCGACCAGCGGGTGCACGATCGCGTTCAGCCGGTGCCGCGACTCGTCGTCGGCGAACGCCTTCGCGGCGAGCGCGGGCCGGTCGAGCGAGCCGTCCGCGGCCAGGATGTCCTCGCCGAACTCCGCCACCAGCCGGGCGAGCCCCTCGGTCCCGGGCTCGACCACCTCGCGCGCGATCCGGTCGGAGTCGACCAGCACGGCACCGTGTTCGGCGAGCCGGTTCGCCACGGTCGACTTCCCGGCCCCGATCCCACCCGTCAACCCCACACGCAACATGACGATCACCCTAGCCGGGCGCCGGTGGACGTGACGCGTGACTCAACCGATACCCGGACACGCCGTGTTGCTTACCCACGTGGACTCACGCGAGTGCGTACGGTGCCCGCGACGAGAGCGCCCACGCGGAGGAACGATGGCGGACAGCAAGCACGCCGGGAGGCACCGGCTCGGCACGCCGGGGCTGGTGCACTGCCTCCGCCACCGCCCGGTGGCCGAAGCGCTGGCGGACTACCGCCGGACCTGGCTGAGCACCCTGCTCGTCCCGGCCAAGCACAGCTTCGCCGGCCTGCGCCGCAAGGCCCGTGCCGCGGCGCTCGAACGCATCTGGGTGCCGTCGGTCAGCCCGGCCGGGCCCCGCGCGGTGACCGTGCGCGCCGCCTAAAAGCGGGTTTCGATCGCGATCTCCGACGACAGTGTGCGGTGCACCGGGCACTTGTCGGCGATCAGCATGAGCCGGGCGCGCTGGTCGTCGTCGAGATCCCCTTCGAGGGTGATCTCGCGGGTGATCCGGCTGAGCATGCCCCGCTCGGTTTCGCACTTGGCGCAGTCCTCGGCGTGGATGCGGTCGTGGCGCAGCCGGACCGTCGCGCGGGTCAGCGGGATGCCCTTGCGGTCGGCGTACATCCGCAGCGTGATCGCCGTGCACGAACCGAGCGACGCGAGCAGCAGCTCGTACGGGTTCGGGCCGGCGTCGGCGCCCCCGACCGCGACCGGCTCGTCGACGAGGAGCTCGTGGGTCGCCGTCGTGACCTGCTGCGTGTAGGTGCCGTCGCCACTCGCGGTGACGACGACGGTGCCGGGCTCGGGGTGGTCCATCGGCGTCGGTCCTCCAGGGTGTCGGTGCGCGCGGATCCGGACATCCCGAACATTCCCAAGACGCCGCGGATATCGTATCTTCTGCTGCGGATGGGTCACCCGGACGCCGCTTGCGCCGGGCTGCCGCGAAGGGGGTGCGCCGTGGCCACCAGGCACGTGCCGATGCGGCCCGCCGATCACGGGGGCCGTGAGCGCTACCTCGACGCCGCCCTGTCGGTGCTGGTGAACCGGGGTGTCCCGGGGCTGACCGTGCGCGGGGTGGCCGAAGCGGCCGGCGCGTCGACGCTGTCGGTGTACGCCCGCTTCGGCGGCCGCGCGGGCCTGCTCGACGCCCTGTACGAGCGCACCTTCGACTCGCTGCGGGAACTGCTGGAGGGCCTGCCGCCGTCGAGCGACGACGGAGTCGGGGATCTGCTGCACCTCGCGCTGGAGTACCGGCGCTTCGCCCGGGAGAGCCCGACGCGCTACGCGTTGATGTTCGAGCGCCCGGTCCCCGGGTTCGACCCCGATCCGGCGCTGCGGTCGGCGGTGCTGCGGACGACGTTCTCCCTCTTCATCGCCCGCGTCCAGCGGGTCTGCCCGCGGGGCGCGGACGCCCGGTCCACGGCCTACCAGCTGTGGACGACCATGCACGGCCTGGTCGGCTCGGAACTGATGCTGGCCTCGCGGCGGCCGCTGGCGGACTGGTTCATCCCGCCGACCGACGAAGCGAACGAGGAGATGTACCGCCAGGGCGTCAGCGCGATGATGGCCGGCCTCGGCCTGCGCAACCGCTGACCTCCGTCGAACGAAGAACCCCCGGTCCACTCGGGACCGGGGGTTCTTTGTTCGGCTCAGAGAGCTAGTGCTCACGCACCGCCGGAGAGCTTCTCGCGGAGCGCCGCGAGCTGCTCGTCGGAGGCCAGCGTGCCACCGCTGCTCTTGGAGTCGGCCGGGGCCGAGCCCGAGGTGTAGCTTTCCGCGCCACCCTCGATGCCGGTCGCCGCGTCCGCCGCCGCTTCGGCGTCGGCCTCGACGGCCTTCTGGACCTGCTTCATGTGGGCCTCGTAACGAGTGTGCGCCTCGGCGTACTGGCGCTCCCACTCCTCACGCTGCTTGTCGAAGCCTTCCTGCCACTCCTGGGTGTCCGGGTCGAAGCCTTCGGGGTAGATGTAGTTGCCCTCGGCGTCGTACTCGGCGGCCATGCCGTACTGGGTCGGGTCGAACTCGGTGTCCGGCGTGACACCCTCGTTCGCCTGCTTCAGCGACAGCGAGATGCGACGGCGCTCGAGGTCGATGTCGATGACCTTGACCATCACGTCGCCGTTGACCTGGACGACCTGCTCCGGGATCTCGACGTGGCGCTCGGCCAGCTCCGAGATGTGCACCAGGCCCTCGATGCCCTCTTCGACGCGCACGAACGCACCGAACGGGACGAGCTTGGTGACCTTGCCCGGCACGATCTGGCCGATCGCGTGGGTGCGGGCGAACTGGCGCCACGGGTCTTCCTGGGTCGCCTTCAGCGACAGCGAGACGCGCTCGCGGTCCATGTCGACGTCCAGGACCTCGACCGTGACCTCCTGGCCGACCTCGACGACCTCGGACGGGTGGTCGATGTGCTTCCAGGACAGCTCGGAGACGTGCACCAGGCCGTCGACGCCACCCAGGTCCACGAAGGCACCGAAGTTGACGATGGAGGACACGACACCCTTGCGGACCTGGCCCTTGGCGAGCGCGTTGAGGAACTCGCTGCGCACCTCGGACTGGGTCTGCTCCAGGTAGGCGCGGCGGGACAGGACCACGTTGTTGCGGTTCTTGTCCAGCTCGATGATCTTCGCCTCGAGCTCGCGGCCGACGTACGGCTGCAGGTCGCGGACGCGGCGCATCTCGACCAGGGACGCGGGGAGGAAGCCGCGCAGGCCGATGTCCAGGATGAGGCCGCCCTTGACGACCTCGATGACGGTGCCCTTGACGGGCTCGTCCTTCTCCTTGAGCTCCTCGATCGTGCCCCAGGCGCGCTCGTACTGCGCGCGCTTCTTGGACAGGATCAGACGGCCTTCCTTGTCCTCCTTCTGGAGGACCAGGGCTTCGACCTCATCGCCGACGGTGACAACCTCAGCCGGGTCGACATCGTGCTTGATGGAGAGCTCACGCGAGGGGATGACACCCTCGGTCTTGTAGCCGATGTCGAGCAGGACCTCGTCGCGGTCGACCTTGACGATGGTGCCCTCGACGATGTCGCCATCGTTGAAGTACTTGATCGTCTTGTCGATCGCCGCGAGGAAGTCTTCCTCCGACCCGATGTCGTTGATGGCGACCTGCTGGGGCCCGGTGGGGGCGGTCGGGGCGGTGGCGGTGTCGGTGGTCATTAGGCGGGTTGCTCCGGTGGATGGGAATCGAGGGTTGGCAGTTGTCGGCGCGATGGGAGAGCATGCGACGACCCTGCGAGCAAACGTCCACCAGTGAACGACCGCGGCATTGACCCCGCATACGGTGCGCGACCCGAGTCCCAACCAGAAGCTGAGCGGAAGGCAGCGCGAACCCACTGCGCTAACACTTATCCTACGCGGCAGCCGCTAGGCGGCACAATCAGGGTCCCCCTGGCTCGCTAAGGTCCTCGCGGAAGCAAACCGCACGCACGAGGACGCAGGTGGAGCCGCTGGCGGCCACCGGGACCGGAGACACATCATGCCACCGGAGCAGGCGCCCGCGCCGGGGCGCCACGACGCCGCGGAGCACCGGCTGGGCACCGCCGCGGTCGCCTACCGCGAGGTGGGCGGGGCCGAGGCCGCGGCCGCGAACCTCGCCTGGTGGGACGCCGACGCCGACGACTACCAGGCCGAGCACGGCGGGTTCCTCGGCGACGCCGACTTCGTCTGGTGCCCCGAGGGCGTCCGGGAGGCCGACGCGCGGCTGCTCGGCGACGTCCGCGGCAAGCGCGTGCTGGAGGTCGGCTGCGGGCAGGCCGCGTGCGCGCGCTGGCTCACGGCGGAAGGCGCGCACGCCGTGGCGACCGACCTCTCGGCCGGCATGCTGCGCCACGCCCGCGACGGCAACGCGCGCACCGGCCTGGCCGTGCCGCTGGTGCAGGCCAACGCCGAGCACCTGCCGCTGGCGTCGGGCAGCTTCGACGCGGCGTGCTCGGCCTTCGGCGCAATCCCCTTCGTGGCTTCGGTGGACGCGGTGTTCGCGGAGGTGCACCGGGTGCTGCGGCCGGGCGCGCCGTGGGTGTTCTCGGTGACTCACCCGATGCGGTGGATCTTCCCCGACGACCCGGGCCCGCAGGGGCTCACCGTCACCCAGCCGTACTTCGACCGCACGCCGTACGTCGAGGTCGACGACGAAGGCACCGCGACCTACGTGGAGTACCACCACACCCTCGGCGACTACGTGCGCGCGCTGGCCGGGGCCGGGTTCACCCTCACCGACCTGGTCGAGCCCGAATGGCCGGCGGGCCACACGCGGGTCTGGGGCCAGTGGAGCCCGTTGCGCGGCAAGCTCTTCCCGGGCACCGCGATCTTCCGCACGCACCGGTCGTGAACTCCCTCGAAGCGCAGCAGAACGCCCGGTTCGCCGCGCTCGACCCACTGCTCCCGCCGATCGCGGCCCCGCCGTCGCCGTCGAGCGAGCCGCTGCTGGTGACGGCGGGCGAGCTCCGGGCGGGCGGCCTGCTGACGCACGCCGTGCACGCGCCGGGGTCCTGGCCGACGCTCTGGGGGCCGTCGGAGATCCGGGACCTCACCGCGGTGCCCGGCGACAGCGGCGCGGCCGGCCTCGCCGCGCTGCTGGGCGCGTGGCGCGAGCGGCTGCGCGGGACGCCGGCGGGCCCGGACTCCGCGTGCACGCTGACCTGGCCGAGCCGCGACGCCGAGGCATCGGCGGTGCTGCTGGCGCACGGGTTCGCGCCGATGACGTGCCTGGCGGTCCGGCCGCCGGACCCGCCCGGCGAGCCGGGGCCGGCGACGGTCACCGTCCGGCGCGCCGAGGATGGCGACGTCGACGCGCTGACCGACCTGCGGCTGGCGGAGTGGCGCTACACGTCGCTGGTCGGCACCGCGGTGCCGCGCCCGGGCGCCCGGGCGCTGCTGCGCGCGGAAGTCGTCCGCTCGCTGCGGTTCAGCGGGCTGGTCTGGCTGGCGGAGGCCGACGGCGTGCCGTCCGGGATGGCCGCCTGCGCACAGGCGTCACCCGCGCCGGGCGACAGCATCCACGGGCGGCTGCTGCCGGGCCGCTGGGGGTACGTCGACACGCTGTCGGTCGCGCCCGCGGCCCGCGGCGGCGGGATCGGCCGGGCCCTGATGGCGGTGGCCCACCGGGAGCTGGTCCGGCCCGGGACGCGCGGGACGTTCCTCTTCTACCACCCGGCGAACCCGCTTTCGCCGGTGTTCTGGCACCGGCAGGGCTATCGTCCACTGTGGACCATGTGGATCCGGCGACCCGCCTGGTCCTGACCGCACGCTCTCCAGGGGGGACCATGGACATCGCCGAGCCGCTGCTCGCGGCGCACCGGGCGCGGTTCGCCGCCGTCGACGCGCTGCTGCCGCCCGCCGCGCCCCCGGCCGACGGCGAGCGGCTGGACGCGGCGACCGCGGGCGGCACGCAGGTCACCGGCGTGCTGCAGCGGCAGCGGCTGGGGCCCGGCGACGTCCCGATGCTGTGGTCGGCCGCGGACACCTGGCAGCTCTTCCCGTACTTCGGCGCGACCGGCACCGAGGGCGTGGACCTGCTGCTGCGGGCGCTGAAGGCCCGGCTCGCGGGCGAGGTGACCGGCGAGGACTCGGCGTGCGTGGTCGTCTGGCCCAGCCGGGACGCCGAGGCGATCCGCGCGTTCCTCGACCACGGCCTCGTCCCGCTGTCGGCGGTCGGCGTGCGGACCGCTCCCCCGCCCGCGGCCGGACCGGCCGTCACGATCCGCCGGGCCGGCCCCGGCGACTTCGCCGCGGCCCTCGACCTGGCGGCGGCGACGTTCGACTACACCGGGCTCGTCGCGGCGCCCCGCCGCGCCAACACCGCCGAGCTGCTGGCGCCGTCCCTGCGGGCGGCCCTCGCCGAGGACGAGCCGCCCGTCTGGCTGGCCGAAGCGGACGGCGAGACCTGCGCGTTCGCGCACTGCGCGTGGGTCGACGCGGTGCCGGGCAGCGAGGCGGGCGAGCTGCTCCCGCCGGGACGCTGGGGGTACGTGAACAACGTCGTGACGGCGCCCGGCGAGCGCGGCGGCGGGTTCGGCCGGGCGCTGATGGCCCACGTGCACCGGGAGCTGCACCGCGGCGGCGCGACCCGGACGTACCTCTACTACAACCCGACCAACCCGCTGTCTTCGGTGTTCTGGCACCGGCAGGGCTACCGCCCGCTGTGGACGACGTGGGAGGTGCGCCCGGCGTCGGCGCTCCGGTGAGCGCGGCGCAGCAAGGGTGCGCCGCCACCCGCTCGTGAGTGGTAAGGAGGGTTCTAACTCGCCTTACCACTCACGAGCGCCGTGACCGTGAGCCACCCACAAGTGTGACGTGCGTCCGGTGATCTTGCCGCCCACCGCGCCCGGGACTAGCTTTTGAACTGACCGGTCAGTTCAAAATTCTCGAAGCGGGAGAAACCGTGCAGGTCCGAGCCGATCGGGTGTCCCTCGAAGGGCACCACGGCACCTTGTTACCGCCCACCTCCCTGACCGTCGGCGAGGGCGACCTGGCGATCGTGCACGGCGAACCCGGCGTCGGCGTCACCGCCTTCGGCCTCGCGCTGGCCGGCCGCCTGAAGCCGACCACCGGCACGGTGCACGCCGAAGGCGTCGACACCCCGCTGACCGAACTCGTCGCCGTCGTCGACGCACCGGGCGTCAGCGAACCCGACGACGCCCTGCCGCTGCGCGTGGTCGTCGGCGAGGAGCTGGCGCTGGCGCACCGCCCGGCCGGCAAGGAGGACGTCGCCCGCTGGCTCGCCGCCCACGATGCCGCGCCCTTCGCCGGCACGCGATTCGAGAACCTCACCCCGGCGCTGCGCACGCGGCTGCTGACCGAGCTGGCCGCCGAGCGCAAGGGCGTGCGCGTGCTCGTCCTCGACACGCCCGACCGGCACACCAGCGACGTCGGCAGCTGGGCCGCGCCGGCGCGCGAGCAGGCCGCGCGCGGCCTGGCCGTGGTCGTGCTGACCGCGACGACGCCGCCGTCCGCGCTGCCCGGCACCCCCGCGGTCCTCGGCGCGGCCGAGCAGCCGGAGCCGCAGAACTTCGCCCCCGAACCCACCGAAGAGCTCCCCGCGAGCACTGACGGAGACCCCGAATGAACGCCTTCCGCATCGCGCGCAACGAGCTGCGCCGCCTCTCGACCGGCACCCTGCCGAAGCTCGCGCTGGTCGCGCTCGTGCTGGTGCCGCTGCTCTACGCGTCCTTCTACCTCTACGCCAACTACGACCCGTACGGCCGCCTCGACAAGCTGCCCGCCGCGGTCTTCACCAGCGACACCGGCGCGAAGGACGCCGGCGGCCAGCAGCGCAACGTCGGCCGGGAGGTGACCGACGAGCTGGTCAAGTCCGGCACGTTCCAGTGGCACGAGGTGTCCGAGCAGGAGGCCCGCGACGGCGTCCGCGACGACAAGTACTCCTTCGCGATCGGGATCCCGAGCGGGTTCTCCGCCGCGCTGCTGTCGGTCGGCAACTTCCAGCCGCAGCAGGCGACGATCACGCTGACCACCAACGACGCCAACAACTACCTGTCCGGCACGATCGCCAAGCAGGTCGCCGAGCAGGTGCGCAAGACGATCGCGGAGAAGGTCGGCAGCGAGGCCGCGGACCGGTTCCTCGTCGGCTTCTCCACGATCTACGCCAAGATCCAGGAAGCGTCGACCGGCGCCGCGCAGCTCGCCGACGGCGCCACGCAGCTCAAGACCGGCCAGCAGAAGCTGGCCGACGGCGCCGCCAAGCTGGCGGACGGCTCGTCGACGCTGGCGACCGGCCTGGGCACGCTGAAGAGCGCCACGGCTTCCCTGCCGTCGCAGACGCAGCAGCTCGCCAACGGCGCGTCGCAGGTGGCCGCCGGGGACCAGAAGGTCGCCGACGCGGCTTCGGTCGCCGCGACGGCGTCGTCCGACATCCAGGGCAAGCTCGACTCCTACCGCAGCCAGCTGCAGACCGACCTGCGCAACGCGGGCGTGCCGGAGACCCAGGTGGAGGCGATCCTGGCGAAGGCCGACCAGCTGCGCTCCCCCGTCGACCAGGCCAACGGCAAGATCCAGCAGGCCAACGGCGACCTCGCGAAGCTGGCCGACGGCGCCCGCCAGGTGTCCGACGGTGCGGCCAAGCTCGCCGCCGCGTCCCCGCAGCTGGCGAGCGGCATCGCCCAGGCGTCCGACGGCGCGAACCAGCTGAAGGACGGCTCGGCCCAGCTCAGCGACGGCGAGAAGACCGCGGTCAACGGCACGAACCAGCTCGCGGACGGCGCGGTGAAGCTGCGCGACGGGCTCGCGGCCGGGCTCCAGCAGATCCCGAACCCCGACGACCCGACCCGCAACGCGACGGCCAACACGATCGCGGACCCGGTGGCGGTGAACGCCAACGGCGAGGCGTCGGCGGGAACCTACGGCGCCGGCCTCGCGCCGTTCTTCATCTCGCTGGCCACCTGGATCGGCGCGTTCGTACTGTTCCTGATCCTTCGCCCGCTCTCGACCCGCGCGCTGACCGCGGGCGCGGCGCCGTTCCGGGTCGCGGTCGGCGGCTGGCTGTCCTCGGCGCTGCTGGGCATCGCGCAGGTGGTCGTCCTGTTCGGCGCGGTGACGTGGCTGGTCGGCATCCACATCGCCCACCCCTTGGCGGCCATCGGGTTCGCGGTGCTGGTGTCGCTGACGTTCACCTCGGTGGTGCACGCGCTCAACGCGTTCTTCGGCGCGGTCGGCAAGTTCCTCGGCCTGGTGCTGCTGGTGCTGCAGCTGGTGAGCGCGGGCGGCACGTTCCCGTGGCAGACGATCCCCGACGCGCTGTACCCGCTGCACGTGGTGCTGCCGATGGGCTACGCGATCGACGGCTTCCGGCACCTGTTCTACAGCGGCGCCTCGACGGGCCGGCTCCTCGGCGACATCGGCGTGCTGCTGGCGTACCTGGTGGGCGGGATCCTGGTCTCGACGCTGGCCGCCCGCAAGCGTCGCGTTTGGACGGTGTCGGCCCTCAAGCCCGAGCTGAGCCTGTGAGCGGCGGGACGAAGCAGAAGCTCTTCGAGGCCACGCTGGAGCTCTCGAAGAGCCGGGGCCTGGTCGGCCTGACCGTCGACGACATCGCGGCGGCGGCGGGCGTCGCGAAGGGCACGGTGTACTACAACTTCGGCTCCAAGGACGGCCTGGTCGACGCGCTCCTGCGGTACGGCGTCGACATGCTCGCGCTCCGGCTGCGCTCGGCGGTGTCCGACGCCGACCCGCTGGACGTGATCGAGGCGCAGGTCGACACGACGCTGGAGTTCATCGCGCAGTACCCGGGGTTCTCGCAGATCCTGGTGAGCGAGCTGTGGCGGACGCCGGGCCAGTGGCACGGGACGCTGTCGCTGCTGCGCGAGGAGATCATCTCGATCGTGAAGCAGCAGCTGTCGCGGCTGGACGCGGCCGGGCGGCTGCCGGAGGGCGTGCAGATCCCGACGGCGGCGGCCGGGCTGTTCGGGACGATGCTGGTGGTGGCACTGGACTGGCAGGTGTTCGGGCCGCAGCGGACCCGCGCGGAGGTGCGGGACGCGGTGATGGTGCTGATCCGCGGCCTGGGCCGCCGTTAGCCGGCGGCCTGCGCCCGGTAGCGGCCGGGCGTCTGGCCGGCCAGGGCGGTGAACGCCTCGATGAAGCTGGTCGGGTTCGCCCAGCCGAGCCGCGCCGCGGTGTCCGTGACCGAGGCGCCGTCGCCGAGTTCGAGGACGGCTCGCTGCACCCGCAACAGCGTGCGCCACCGGGGGAAGCTCATCGACAGTTCGCTGCCGAACAGCCGGCTGAGGGTGCGTTCACTGGCGCCGGTCCGGCGCCCCAGCTGGGCCAGGGTCGCCGGGTTCGCCGGGTCGGCGTGCAGCAGGTCGGTGACGGCCTTGAGGCGCGCGTCGCCCGGCTCCGGGAGGCGCAGCGGCTCCTGCGGGGCGCGGGCGAGTTCGGTGAGGACGAGCTCGCGCAGCAGCCGGGTGCGCCTGCTGCCGGCCGGCTCGTGGTCGGCCATCGCCAGGTAGGCCTCGCGCAGCAGCGCGCCGGCCACGAACACGGCGGGTTCGTCGGGCAGCGGCCCGGCGAGGGCGGCGGGCACCGCCAGGAGCCGGACGTCCGTCTCGCCGTGCGAGCGGCTGCTGTGGACGTGGAACGGCGGTACCCAGGTGATGCGGTTCGCCGGCGCCACCCAGGTGCCGGCCCGGGTGGTGGTGACCAGCGCCCCGGAGGCGGCGTACCGGAGCTGGCCGAAGTCGTGGGAGTGGGCGGGAACGCCTTCGCCGTGGGCCAGCGGCCCGCAGGCCACCACATCGCCGATCATGGTTCCACCGTACGGTGGCGGGTTTCCGGAGTTTCCCGGCGGGACACCGGTGGTGCGCCGGACGGGCCGACGGCCATCGTGAAGGCATGCGAACGATCACCCAGCACGAGTTCGGGGGCCCCGAGGTCCTCACCGTCGTGGACGCCCCCGAGCCCCGCCCGCTGCCGACCGAGGTCCTGGTCCGGGTCGAAGCGATCGGCCTGAACCCCTTGGAGCCGCGCCTGCGCGCCGGCGAGTTCCCGCTGCTCGGCCCGCCGCCGTTCGTCCTGGGCTGGGACATCAGCGGCGTGGTCGAGGCGGCGTCCCGGACGTGGCGGTTCCGGCCCGGCGACGAGGTGTTCGGGATGCCGCTGTTCCCCCGGGCGGCCGGGGGGTACGCGGAGTTCGTGGCCGCACCGGCGTTGCACCTGGCCCGCAAACCGGCGTCGTTGACCCACGTCGAGGCGGCGGCGCTGCCGGTGGCCGGCCTGACGGCGTGGCAGGGGCTGGTCGACCTGGGTGGCGTGACCGAGGGCGACCGCGTCCTGGTCCACGGCGGTGGCGGCGGAGTCGGCCACCTCGCGATCCAGCTCGCGAAAGCCCTGGGCGCGCACGTGATCACCACGGCGGGTGGGAGCAAGCGGGAGTTCGTGTCGAGCTTGGGCGCGGACGAGGTCATCGACTACACGGCGGCGGACTTCGCGGAGGTGGTTCGCGACGTGGATCTCGTGCTCGACACGCTCGGCGGGGAGGTCGCTTCGCGTTCGCTTCCGGTGCTGCGCCCCGGCGGTCATTTCGTGACGGCGGTCGCGGAGGAGGACACGGCGCTCATCGCGAAGTTCGAGGCGGCCGGGCTGCGCTTCAGCGGCATCGCGGTCGAACCGGATCCGGTGGCGCTGCGCGGCCTCGCCGATTTGGTCGAGAGGGGGCGGCTGCGGGTGCACGTGGAGGAGACGTTCCCGTTCGACCGCATCGCCGACGCCCACCGGCGGCTCGAGCGCGGTCACCTGCGGGGGAAGGTGGTGCTGACCGTCTGATCCGGCGGCCGCGGGGGCGCCCCCCGTTTTCCACGCTACCAGCGGGGACCGACAATTCCGGGGCGCAGTAGGGCCGCTCGGTCGCGGGTCCTGGTCGCGGGGTCTCTGCCGCGGGTCTCGGCCGCGGGTCCCGGCCGCGGACCCGCGGGGGCGCCCCCCGTTCTCTACGCTACCGCCTGGCACCGACAATTCCGGCGCCCGCGGGGGTGCCCCGCGGGCCGCCGGGCGCCCGCGGGCCGCCTCAGCCGCGGTCCTCGATGCGGGCCCGGACCGCCGCCGCATACGTGTCCACCGCGGTTGCCGCTGCCGTCAGCTCGCAGGGGCCGTCGATCAGCAGCCGCTTCGCCGGGATGTACGCCTGCTCGATCTCCGGGTCGCCCTCCAGGGCGTGCTCGCGGGCCAGCTCGTGGTCGCCCGCCAGCCTTGCGCGCAGTTCCTCGCGGCGGGCCACCAGGCCGTCCAGCACCGCTCGCTGGCGGCGGCCGTCCTCCACCGCCGGGGCCACCGCGTGCTCGTGGCCGTCGATGTGGCGCTCCACCCACTCCGCGTCGCCGTCCACCTCCGCCGACCGGAGCTGCTTCAGTGCTCCGCGAAGGCGTTGCGCGCGGGCCGGCAGCATCGCGACGCCCGTGAAGCGCGTGGCCACCCGCAGCTGGTACGCCTCGATCTCCGCCAGCTCCGCCACCGCCTGGGTCAGCACCTCCAGCCGGCCCGCGAGGTCGTCCGGGGCCGGGCGGGCCTGGCCCGTGCTCGCCCGGACCGCCGCCACCCCCGGCGACGACTCCTCGCGGAATCCCAGCAGCAGCCGGAGACCGAGCTCGGCCGCGCGGCCGGCCAGCGGGGCCAGCACCTCGCCGACGAGCCGGTCGGGCTCGGCGGAGTCGTCGATCGCGTCCACGACCAGCGTGCGGCCCGCGACGCCGTTGGTGAGGCGGTCGGCGATGCGGTGCCGGACGGCGTCGGCCGTGCGGCCGGTCGCGTCCACTGCGAGGTCGACGCTGCCCGGTGGCGGCATCTCGCCGAGCGCGGGCGGCAGGCCGGGCACGCCGAGGGAACGTTCCCGGTCGGCGAGCACGATCCCGAACCGCAGCGCCGCCGCGACGGGCGAGCCGGCCTCGCCCGTGTCGACGACCCAGACCGTGCCCGGCTCCGCGTTCGAGAACCAGTCGGCGACGCGCTGCACGAAGGACACGTCGACGGCCTCGCCGACCGGACGCGAGAAGCTGGCGTCGACCGCCGGGCTGCCCGAGGTCCAGATGCTCAGCTGGGGCAGGTGCCCGAGCATCGTCTCGACCGGCACCATCCACGTGCCGGTGTCCTTGCCGACGACCATGCCGACGACGTGCCCGGTCGCCTCGTCGAGCACGGCCGTGCCGCCGAAGCCGGGGCCCAGCGGTTCGGCTTCGGCGGTGCGGAACAGGCGGACCCACTCGCCGCCGGTCTGCTCCGGGCCGCCGAGCCGCGCGTGCGTCCAGCGGCCGACCGAGCCCGGCGGGAACCCGAACGCGCGGACGAGCTGGTGCTCGCCCAGCGGCATCCGGTGCAGCGGGGCGCGGAACACGCGCGATTCGGGACGTTCCAGGCGCAGCAGCGCCAGATCGCCGTGGCCGCCGCCGTCGGACGGCACCCAGCAGCCTTCGACGACGGTCGCGGCACCCGGCAGCGCCTCGGCCAAGCCGACGAAATCGACGCTCAACGCGGCACGCGGGCCACCGGCGGTCTCGACGACGTGCGCGCTCGTGAGCACGTGGTACTCGTCCAGTACCGTGCCCGCTCCGCACACCCGGCCGAGTTCGTCGTGCAACCGGACCCGCCAGCGTCGTCGCTCACGCTCGAACCCCATTCGGCGGACCCTACGCCGTGATCGCCACGCGGTGGCGCCGACCCACTTACCCAGCGGTAATGGCTCACCCGAACGGAGTCGTCCGTTCGGCGCAACGCCGGATCACACTCGCCCGAACACGCGGCTCCCGGGCGCGGCCGGGTCGTCGCCGGCCCAGAACTCGTACCAGTGCCCGGTGAACTCCTCGCGGGACAGCCGGCCGTCGCCGTCGGTGTCGAGGAGCGCGAACACCTCGTCGGTCGGCGTCTCGACGCCGTTCCAGGCCGTGATGAGGCGGTGGTACTCGGCCGCGGAGATCACGCCGTCGCCGTTCTCGTCGACGGCTTCGAACACCGCCTCCGCCGTGCCGGTGACCGCGCCCGGCATCTTCGGGAGTTCGTCGACGACCCGCAGGACCTGGTCCACGCTGACCTTGCCGTCGCCACCGGCGGCGTCGTCCAGCGTGCCCCACCAGCCCATCATGATGCCGGTGAGCCGCCGCCCGCCGGGCGTGCCCGCGTCGGTGCCGCGGAGGTCGAGCCACCGCGCGGTGAGAGCCCGGAAGTCCGCCTCCGTCAGGTAGCCGTCGCGGTCGTGGTCCATGGCGCCGAAGACGCCGGAGATCTTGCGTCGCTGGAAGTCACTGGCCATGGCGCCCAGCATCATCGTGGGCGTGACGCGCGGCGACGGCCGCCCGAGTACATCCGCGCCACGACCCGGTGATCCGGGCCGTGACGCGCAGTAGCGAAAGCTAGTGGGCGGCTTCGTTCCACGAGCGGCCGTAGCCGACCGAAACCTCGAGCGGCACAGCAAGGGAGTACGCCGAACCCATGCCCTCGCGCACGAGCTTCTCCAGCTGTTCCTTCTCCCCTTCCGCGACCTCGAGCACCAGTTCGTCGTGGACCTGCAGCAGGATCCGGCTCTTCAGCTTCGCCTCGACGAGCGCGCGGTGGACGTTCAGCATCGCCACCTTGATGATGTCGGCCGCGCTGCCCTGGATCGGGGCGTTGAGGGCCATCCGCTCGGCCATCTCGCGGCGCTGGCGGTTGTCGCTGTTGAGGTCCGGCAGGTAGCGGCGGCGGCCGAAGACCGTCTCCGTGTACCCGTTCTTCGCCGCGACGCCGACGACCGAGTGGAGGTAGTCGCTGATGCCGCCGAAGCGGGCGAAGTACGCCTCCATCTGTTCCTTGGCTTCTTCGGTGGAAATGCGCAGCTGCTGCGAAAGCCCGTACGCCGACAGGCCGTACGCGAGGCCGTACGACATCGCCTTGACGCGGTAGCGCAGCTCCGGCGTGATCTCCTCCGGCGGCAGGGAGAACGCCCGCGACGCGACGAACGTGTGCAGGTCCTCGCCGGAGTTGAACGCCTCGATCAACCCCTCGTCCTGTGAGAGGTGCGCCATGATCCGCATTTCGATCTGGCTGTAGTCCGCGGTCATCAGCTCGGAGTAGCCCTCGCCGACGACGAAGGCGTCGCGGATGCGGCGGCCTTCCTCGGTGCGGACCGGGATGTTCTGCAGGTTCGGCTCGGTCGAGGACAGCCGCCCGGTGGCCGCGATCGTCTGCAGCAGCGTGGTGTGGATGCGCCCGTCGTCGGCGACGGCCTTGATCAGCCCCTCGACCGTCGTGCGCAGCTTCGTCGCGTCCCGGTGCTCCAGCATGTGCTGCAGGAACGGGTGCTCGGTCTTCTCGAACAGACCTTGCAGCGCCTCGGCGTCGGTGGTGTAGCCGGTCTTGGTGCGCTTGGTCTTCGGCATGCCGAGCTCGTCGAACAGCACGACCTGCAGCTGCTTCGGCGAGCCGAGGTTGATCTGCTTGCCGATCACCGCGTACGCCTCTTCGGCGGCCTGCGTGACGCGCGAGAGGTAGTGCGCCTCGAGCGTGGTCAGCTGCTCCAGGTCGACGGCGACGCCGGCGATCTCCAGCTCGGTGATGACCTCCAGCAGCGGCAGTTCCAGCTCGGCGAGCAGCTTCGCGCCGCCGATCTGCTCCAGTTCCTTCTCGAGCGCGCCGGCCAGCTCGAAGATCGCGCGGGCCTTGACCAGCTCGTCCTGGATCTCCTTCTGCTCCAGGCCTTCCGCGCCGCCGTCGAGCAGCGACAGCTGCCCGTCGCCGCCGTCGGTCTCCGAGCGCAGCTCGCGGTGCAGGTAGCGCAGCGCGAGGTCGTCCAGCTCGAACGTGCGCTGCCCGGGCCGCACCAGGTACGCGGCCAGTGCGGTGTCCATGGCCAGCCCGGCGAGGGTCCAGCCGCGGGCGCGGATCGCGTGCAGCGGGACCTTGAGGTCGTGGCCGGTCTTGCGGACGGCGGGGTCGGCGAACCAGGCGGCCAGCGCCGCGTCGTCGGCTTGGTCCATGGCCGTGACGTCGACGTACGCGCCTTCGCCGTCAGCCGTCGCGAAGGCGACCGCGCGCAGGTCGGACCGGACAGACGTGCCCACCGTGCGGAAGGACAGCGCCACCGGCTCGCCCGTGCGCGCGTGCGCGGCCAGCCACGCGCCCAGCGCGCCGGGGGCCAGCGCCGCGCCCGAGACCTCGAAGCCCTCGTCGGCCTCCGGCTCGGCGCTCTGCAGCGTTGCGAACAGCCTGTCGCGCAGCACGCGGAACTCCAGCTCGTCGAACAGCGCGTGCACCGCCTCGCGGTCCCACGGGCGCAGCTCCAGCCCGGCCGGGGCGACCTCCAGCTCGACGTCCCGGATCAGCTCCGTCAGCTGGCGGTTGAGCTGCACCGACGACAGGTGCGCCCGCAGCGCGTCGCCGACCTTGCCCTTGACCTCGTCGACGCGGTCGATGAGGTCGTCGAGCGAGCCGAACTGCTTGATCCACTTGGCCGCGGTCTTCTCGCCGACACCGGGAATGCTCGGCAGGTTGTCCGACGGGTCACCGCGCAGCGCGGCGAAGTCCGGGTACTGCCGCGGGGTGAGCCCGTACTTCTCCTCGACGGCGTCCGGGGTGAACCGGGTCATCTCCGAGACGCCGCGCTTCGGGTACAGCACGGTGACGTGCTCGGTCACCAGCTGCAGCGCGTCGCGGTCGCCGGTACAGATGAGGACGTCGAAACCGTCGGCCGTCGCCTGCGTGGTGAGCGTGGCGATGATGTCATCGGCTTCGAAGTTCTCCTTCACCAGCGACGGGATGCCGAGCACCCGGAGCACGTCCTTGACCAGGTCCACCTGGCCGCGGAACTCGTCCGGCGTCGTGCTGCGGTTCGCCTTGTAGTCGGCGTAGGTCTCCGAGCGGAACGTCTTGCGCGAGAGGTCGAACGCCACCGCGAGGTGGGTCGGCGCTTCGTCGCGCAGGAGGTTGATGAGCATCGAGGTGAAGCCGAAGACCGCGTTCGTGACCTGACCGGTCTTCGTCTTGAAGTTCTCCGCGGGCAGGGCGAAGAACGCGCGGTAGGCCATCGAATGGCCGTCGATCAGCAGCAGCTTCGGCCGCTCGGCGAGGCTGGTGGATCCTGTGGCGTTGGCAACGGTCGTCTTCTCACTCGGGCTCACGGGGCCGAGTCTAGGCTGAGGGTCCGACACTCTTACGTGTCGCATAGGAACAGGAGCTTTGTGTGACGGAAAGTGCCGCCCCCATCGACGTGGAGCGGCTGTCGGGCATCGACCCGGCGGCGGCGGACCAGCAGCTGAACGACAAGGTCGGGATGAAGCTGCTGGAAGCGACGGCCGAGCGCGTGGTCGGCACGATCCCGGTCGAGGGCAACCTCCAGCCGTACGGCCTGCTGCACGGCGGCGCGAACGCCGTGCTCGCCGAGGCGCTCGGCTCCACGGTCGCCGCGCTCAACGCCGGCCCCGGCAAGGCCGCGATGGGCCTCGAGCTGTCCTGCACCCACCACCGGGCGGTCCGCTCGGGCACGGTCACCGGCGTGGCGACGCCGCTGCACGTCGGCCGCGGCACGATCACCGCGGAGATCGTGCTCACCGACGACGAGGGCCGCCGCACCTGCACCGCGCGGCTCACCTGCGTCGTCCGGGACCGGCCGCCGGGCGCCTGAGCCGGTGGACCTCGACCTCGCCCAGGTGCGGGCGTTCGTGGTGACGGCGGAGCACCGCCACTTCGGGCGGGCCGCCCAGGCGCTGTTCCTCACCCAGCAGGCGCTGTCGAAGCGGATCCGGAAGCTCGAAGAGGCCCTCGCGACGCCGTTGTTCCTGCGCACGCCCCGCGCGGTCGAGCTGACCGCCGACGGCGAGCGGTTCCTGCCGCACGCCCGCGAGCTGCTGCGGGTGGCCGGCGCGGCGGTGGCCGCGGTGGGCGCCGAAGACCGGCCGCTGCGGCTCGACGTCCTCGACTACCGGCTCTCCCCCATGTTCCTGCTCCGCCGCCTCGCCGAACGCGAGCCGGGGCTGGAGATCGACCGGGTCGCCGGCGGCGGGTTCGCCAACGCCGTCGAGCCGCTGCTGTCCGGCGAGCTCGACGCCGCCTTCGGCCGGGTCACCGGCGGCGAGCGGCCGCTGCCCGAGGAGCTGGAGCACCGGGTCGTCCGGCTCGAGCCGCTGGTCGCGCTGCTCGCGCCGGAACACCCCCTCGCCGTGCAGGACGTGGTGCGGCTGGACGAGCTGCGCGCCGACGGGATCTGGCTGCCCGGCCTGCGCGGCCCCGCCGAGTGGCTGTCCTACCTGCAGGCGATGTGCACCCGGTTCGGGGTGCCGATCGACGACTCCGGCGTCAGCTACGACCTGCGGCACACCCTCGAGCAGACGCGGTACGGCAAGCGGCGCGTCACCCTGGCCGGCGCCGACATGGAACTGGCGCCGGAGCTCAATCTGAAGGTGCTGCCGTTCGAGCCGTCACCGTTGTTCCCGTGGTCGCTGGTCTGGCGGCGCGGCAAGGCGCACCCGGCGCTGCGGCGGCTGCTGGCGCTGGCCGGGCGCACCAGCCGCGAAGAGGACTGGTGCGCCCAGGACCCGGCGCACGCGTGGCTGCCGGACGACGACGTCAGCCTCGCAGCCGCCGCGCGAACCACTCCGTGAAGGCGGCGTCGACGCGCGCCGCTTCCGGTGTCCCCGGCGGGAATTCGTGGGCCATCCCCTCGACCGTCACCAGCTCGGCCCCCACCTTCTCGCGCAGCGCCTCGGCCGGCTCGCGCACGGCGACGTCGTCGTCCGCGCCGGTGACGATCAGCAGCGGCGCGGTCAGCTCGGGTGCCCGGTCGACGTAGTCGTGGTGCGCCGCGACCTCCCGCGAACGTTTGCTCCAGGCGTAGGCCACCCCGAAACGGCGCTCGTTGGCCGCGATCACCGGCGCCAGCTGGACGACCGGGCTCGCGACCGCGGCCGCCGTGATCGCGGCGTCCCCGCGCGCCAGCACCTCCAGGGCCACCAGTGCCCCGGCCGAGCCGCCGAACACCCCGAGCGGCCCGGTCGCGCCCGGCAGCCGGTCGCGCAGCTCGGCCAGCGCCGCCGGGAACTCGCCCGCCGCCTGCTCGGTCACCGGCCCGAACACGTTCAGCACGGCGTCCTCACCCGCCCGCCGGAACACCTCCGCGGGGCCGCCCTCGGGCAGCCGCTTCCCGGACAGGGGCAGCCCGAAGTACACGCGCCACGCCTGCAGGCCCGCCATCGGGACGGCCTCGGCCATCGCCTGCTCGCTGGACGGCGAATCCATCAGGTGCCAGCCCGCCAGCAAGGCCGCCGGAGCAGTCTCGTCCGCCGGCGGCACCGCCACGAACGGCACGCCGGCCGCGGTCCCTTCCATCATTTCGTTCTCCCTCGTTCTGCTTGTGCGACAAGCAAACCGCCGGAGAGCGGGCCGGGTCCAACAGCCGTTCCGGCGCCGGCGACAACCACCGGTTGTCGCCGGGAACGCGAACCGGCCCCGCACGCCGGAGCGCACGGGGCCGGTTCGGGGCTTCCGGGACGTCAGCCGACGCCCAGGTACGCCTCCTTGATGCTGTTGTCCGCCAGCAGCTCCTTGCCGGTACCGGTCTTGGTGATCCGGCCGGTTTCGAGCACGTACGCGCGGTGGGCGCGGGACAGCGCCTGCTGCGCGTTCTGCTCCACGAGCAGCACCGTGGTGCCCTGCTTGTTGATCTCCGTGATGATCCGGAAGATCTGCTGGATGAACTGCGGCGCGAGGCCCATCGAGGGCTCGTCCAGCAGCAGCAGCTTCGGCTTCGCCATCAGGGCGCGGCCGATGGCGAGCATCTGCTGCTCGCCGCCGGACATCGTGCCGCCCATCTGGGTCTTGCGTTCCGCCAGCCGCGGGAACAGCTCGAAGACGCGCTCCAGGTCCGCGCTGAGGTCCTTGCGGTCCTTGCGGGCGTAGGCGCCCATGTCGAGGTTCTCCATCACCGTCATGCCGGGGAAGATGCCCCGGCCTTCCGGCGCCTGGGAGATCCCGCGGACCACCCGCAGGTCACCGCGCAGCTTGGAGATGTCCTCGCCGGCGAAGGTGATCTTCCCCGACGAGATCGGCCGGATCCCGGAGATCGCCCGCATGGTCGTCGACTTGCCGGCGCCGTTCGCGCCGATGAGCGTGACGACCTCGCCCTCGTTCACCTGGATGGACAGCCCGGAGACCGCCTGGATCCGTCCGTAGTGGACGGACACGTCCGACAACTCAAGCAACGTCATCGTCAGGCACCCCCAGGTAGGCCGCGATCACCGCGGGGTTCTCGCGGATTTCGGCCGGCACGCCTTCGGCGATCTTCTTGCCGAACTCCAGCACCACGATCCGGTCGGTCACGCCCATCACGAGCTTCATGTCGTGTTCGATCAGCAGGACGGTGTAGCCGTCGTCGCGGATCGTCCGGATCAGGCCCATCAGGTCTTCCTTCTCCGCCGGGTTGAAGCCCGCCGCGGGCTCGTCCAGGCAGAGCAGCTTCGGCTCGGTGGCCAGCGCCCGCGCGATCTCCAGGCGCCGCTGGTAGCCGTAGGGCAGGTTCTTCGCCCGGTCGGCCGCGCGGTCGGCGATGCCGACGAACTCCAGCAGGGCCATCGCCTTCTCGACGGCGGCCTTCTCCTCGCGGTGGTGCCGCGGCAGCCGCAGCAGCGCCCCGAGGAGGCTGGTCTTGTGCCGCGCGTCGGTGCCGACGACGACGTTCTCCAGCGCGGTCATCTCGCTGAAGAGCCGGATGTTCTGGAACGTCCGGGCGATGCCGAGCTGGGTGATGCCGTGCCGCGACGTCTTGCCGAGCGCGTTGCCTTCGAGCCGGACTTCACCCGACGTCGGCCGGTAGACGCCCGTCATCGCGTTGAAGCACGTCGTCTTGCCGGCGCCGTTCGGCCCGATCAGGCCGAGGATCTCCCCGCGGCGGATGTCGAAGGAGATCTGGTCGAGCGCGACGAGACCGCCGAAGCGCATGGTCACGTTGTCGACCTCGAGCAGCGTCTGCCCGACCTCGACGTCGATCTCGCGGTCCGGCGCGACGACCTCGGCGACCTCGGCGTCGTGCTCGGCCCGCTCCTCGGCCGTCATGTGCTGCAGCTCGGCGACGAGGCCGCCCTCCGCGACGACCTCGGGGCCGCCGTTCTGGGGGTCGGTCATGGCTTGCTCCCCGGGGTCGGTTCGGTCTGCAGCGCACCGTCACTGCTGATCTGCTCGCCCCGGCCCAGCAGCCGCTGGTACGCCTGCCTGCCGTAGGCGAGCAGGCGCTGGCGGGCACCGAGCAGGCCCTGCGGGCGGAAGATCATCAGGATGATCAGCGCCAGGCCGAAGATCAGGTACTTGTACTCGGCGATCGCCTGGAACCGCAGCGGGACGTAGGCGACCACGCACGCGCCCAGCAGGACGCCGACCTTGTTGCCCGAACCGCCGAGGATCACCGCGGCCAGGAACAGCATCGACGTCACGACGTCGAACTTCTGGTTGTTCACGAAGCCGAGCTGCCCGGCGTAGAGCGCCCCGGAGAGGCCGCCGATCGCCGCGCCGCTGATGAACGCCCAGATCTTGAACTTGAACGTCGGGACGCCCATGATCTCGGCCGCGTCCTCGTCGTCCCGGATGGCGACCCACGCGCGGCCGACCCGGCTGCGCTCGAGGTTCCCGACCAGGAACAGCACGGCGATGATCAGCGTCACGCACAGCCAGTACCAGGGAATGCCGTTCGAGTTGTTGAACAGCGGCGACCCGTCGGCGTTCGTGCCCGGCGGGTGCCCGACCTCCTTGAACCCGGAGTTGCCGCGCAGCGGGCCGACGTTGTCGGCGAGCAGGCGGACGATCTCGCCGAAGCCGAGCGTCACGATCGCCAGGTAGTCACCGCGCAACCGCAGCGTCGGTGTCCCGAGGATCACGCCGAAGACCATCGTGACGGCCATGGCGATCGGCAGCACGACGAGGAACGGCAGGTGCGACAGCGACGAGTCGGGGCTGGTGAACAGCGCCATCACGTACGCGCCGATGGCGAAGAAGCCGACGTACCCGAGGTCCAGCAGGCCGGCCTGCCCGACGACGACGTTGAGGCCGATGGCGACCAGCGCGTAGCGGGCCACCTCGAACATCGCGATCGGGAAGTCGTACCCCGGCTGGGTGGTGAGGATCGGCGGGTTCAGCACCGGCAGGAAGTAGATGAGCACCACCAGCGGGATCAGGATGCCCCACTGCTGCACGCGGCTGAGGTTGTTCCAGCGCTCGCCGAACGAGCGCTTCTTGGCGGTCGCGGCCGCCGGCGGAGTCGTGGTCGTGGTCATACCCGGGCCTTTCCGAGCGACTCACCGAGGATGCCGGTGGGCCGGATCATCAGGACGAGCACCAGCAGCACGAACGCGACGATGTCGCGCCAGCCGCCACCGAACAGCGACTGCCCGTAGTTCTCCGCGACGCCGAGCAGCAGGCCGCCCAGCAGCGCGCCGCGCAGGTTGCCGATACCGCCGAGCACCGCCGCGGTGAACGCCTTGATACCGAGCAGGAAGCCGCCCTGGTACCACGCGCCCTGCGGGATCTTCATCATGTAGAACAGCGCCGCCGCACCGGCGAGCAGGCCGCCGATGAGGAAGGTCAGCATGATGACGCGTTCCTTGTTGACGCCCATCAGCGTCGCCGTGTCGGGGTCCTGCGCCACCGCGCGGATACCGCGGCCGAACTTGGTCTTGTTGACGAAGTAGTTGGCGCCCAGCATCAGCACGATCGAGGCGACGACCGTGATGATCGTGACGTTGGTGATGCTGCCGCCGAAGAGCGTGAAGACCTCTTCGTTGCGCATCAGGCGGATGCCGAGTTCGGGGTTGCCGCCGCGCCAGATGAAGATCAGCTGCTGCAGCACGAAGGACGCGCCGATCGCGGTGATCAGGAAGACCAGTTTCGGCGCCCCGCGTTTTCTCAGCGGCCGGTAGGCCACCCGTTCCAGGACCACCGCCGTGCCGCCGGACACCGCCATCGACGCCAGCAGCGCGAGCAACAGGAAGCCGACCAGCTCCACCACCGTCAGCGTGGGCGTGTTGCCGGGCCGGAAACCGAGGCCGTAGAAGGTGAACCAGGTGGCGTAGACGCCGTAGATGAAGACTTCGGAGTGGGCGAAGTTGATGAGCTTCAGGACGCCGTAGACGAGGGTGTACCCCAGCGCCACGAGTGCGTAGATGCTGCCGTAGGCCAGGCCGTCGAACGTGTTGTTCCAGAACTGGTCCAGGAACGCGTTCACGTCGAACGTGATCCAGCTGTCGCTGTGGACCAGCACGGCCGAGCTCAGGTCATGAGTCAATGACACACTAGTTCTCCATGTGGGACCGGGGTGCAGGCCCGGCGGGATCCAGCCGCCGGACGTGCACCCCGGTAATCAGAACGGAAGCGTTGCGCTACTTGATCTCGGTGTTGCGGACGATCTTCCCGCCCTCGACCTTGTAGGTCCACACGGTCGTGCTGGACAGCTCGCCCTTGTCGTCCCACTTGAAGTGCTTCGTGATGCCCTGGCCGTCGTAGCTCTTGACGAAGTCGAGCATGCCCGCGCGGTCCTTCTTGCCCGAGTCGATGCCCTTGAGCAGGATCGTCGCCAGGTCGTAGGCCTCGGGCGAGTAGGTGCCCGGGTCCTTGCCGACCGCGGCCTTGTAGGCGTCGGTGAACTTGGTGAACTGGTCAGCCGGGACGCACGGGCAGGTGAAGTACGCGTTCGCGGCCGCCTCGCCGGCGCCCTTGACGAACTCGTCGTCCTTCACGCCGTCCGGGCCGACGAACTTGGCCGTGACACCGGCGTCGTTCAGCTGCTGCGCGAAGGGCGCGGCTTCCTGGTAGTAGCCCGAGTAGAAGACGGCGTCCGGCTTCTCGCTCTTGATCTTGTTGACCACGGCCGAGAAGTCGGTCTGCTTGGTCTTGACGCTGTCCTGGCAGGTGCCCTTGTCACCCAGCGCCTGGATGGTCGAGGCGGCCAGGCCGGTGCCGTAGTCGGAGTCGTCCTTGATGACGCACACCTTGTTGGCCTTGAGGTCGCCGGTCATGAACTTCGCGGCGGCCGGGCCCTGGGTGTTGTCGTTGCCCAGACCGCGGAAGAAGGTCTTCCAGCCGTTCTGGGACAGCGTCGGGTTGGTGGCCGACGGGGTGACCGTGACCAGGCCGGCACCGTTGAAGATGTTGCCCGCGGCCTTCGACTCACCCGAGAACGGCAGGCCGACGACGCCGATGATGGCCGGCGTGTTGACGATCTGCGTCACGATGCCGGGCGCCTTGTCCGGCGTGCCCTCGGTGTCGAACTGCTCCAGCTTGACCTGGCAGCCCGGGTTGGCCTTGTTGTGCTGGTCCACGGCGAGCTTCGCGCCGTTCAGGATGTTGACGCCCAGCGCGGCGTTGGCGCCGTTGATGGTGCCCGCGTACGCGATGGAGGTCGGGGCACACTGGGCCTTGCCGTCGCCGGCCGGGTCGGCCGCGTCGGCGGCGGCGGACGGCGCCGCGGCCTGGGACTGGGAGCTCGAGCTGTTGCTGTTCGAGCCGCTGTCCGTCCGCGCCGAACACGCGCTGAGGGCGATGGCCCCGACACTGGCCAGCACGATGACCCTCGCAAGTCGTGCTTTCTGCACTCGTTCCTCCAAATGCCACCTGGCCGCCCGGTCGGGCGGCTGTCCCGGCGTGGGACCTGACTGGCCGCTGAAAGTAGCCGCCCCGGGGGCCGTTGCACAGAGTCACACGTGCTCTTGTAGCCACATCGTGACGGTCGTCACGAGTATTAACGTATGGTTTACACCCGCTCGTCGTAATACGACCAGCGGGTGGTGACTCTCGGTGCCCGGCAGCCCGCAGACTGCCCCTTGACGCCCGGCGCAAGGTGTGCAGAGTCTACGGACCCGGCGTCGATCATGGTCCCCGGCCACGCCGGGAAGGCTCGCAAAGGTACCAAGTACGCCCTTTCGGGCACCCGGAGCGTCACGAAAAAGGGGGTGACCGCGACGGCGGCCACCCCCTTTTCGGGTGGATCAGCTCCCGATGCTCTCCACGACGGCCTCGGCGACGGCCTTCATGGTGGTCCGCCGGTCCATGGCGGTGCGCTGGATCCAGCGGAAGGCATCGGGCTCGGTGAGCCCCTGCCGGCTCATGAGCAGCCCCTTGGCCCGGTCGATGACCTTCCGCGTCTCGAGCCGGTCGGTGAGCCCGGCAACCTCGGCTTCGAGGGCCTGCAGCTCGGAGAACCGGCTGACGGCGAGCTCGATGGCGGGCACGAGGTCCCGCTTCGCGAAGGGCTTGACGAGGTAGGCCATGGTCCCGGCATCCCGGGCCCGTTCGACGAGATCCCGCTGGCTGAAGGCGGTGAGGATGACAACGGGGGCGATCCGGTCACCGGTGATCTTGGCGGCGGCCTCGATGCCGTCCAGCTTGGGCATCTTGACGTCGAGGATCACGAGATCGGGCTTGAGGTCGGTGGCGAGCGAGATGGCCTGCTCACCATCACCGGCCTCCCCGACGACTTCATAGCCCTCTTCCCGCAGCATTTCGACGAGGTCAAGCCGGATGAGAGCCTCGTCCTCCGCGACGAGCACCCGACGCTGCGGCACGTTGGCCTCGGTAGCCTGATCGGTCACCGGGGTCCTCCTGAAGACTCGGCGGGACGTGGGCATTTTCGCGGCGTTCCGCGAACCTGAAGCCTACCGGGAACGATCCAGTGGAAGAGATGGCGTTCACCACGAAGTGGCCAGCATGACACTCCCCGACCCGGCCACGGACGGGGTCCGGTGATCCCGTAGAGTCACCACGTCACGCCCCCGTAGCCCAACTGGCAGAGGCAACGGATTCAAAACCCGTCCAGTGTGAGTTCGAATCTCACCGGGGGCACAGTGGCCCACCAGCACAGAACGGCCCCTGACCAGGACTTATCCGGTCAGGGGCCGTTCTCGTGAGTCCGGTCGTGTCTGGCTCTGTCCGGCCGTCTACGACCCTCCACCCCCTATGCGCCCCCGCGAGTCGGGCCCTCGTCGCCCTGCCAGTCGAGCGCCTTCTCGATGCGGTCGTGGGCGGCGGACTCCAGGCCTGCGATCACCTTGGCGTAGATCTGGTGGAGCACGGCGACGGAGTGGCCGGCCCACTCCGCGCACTGCGTAGACGGCACCCCAGCGGCCAACCAGGTCGACACGCAGGCGTGCCGGAGGTCGTAGGGACGCTTTGCCAGCGGAGAGGCGTACTCGTCGTCCGAGAACGCCGCCTTACGCGCCTTGTCCCAGACCCGGCCGATCGTGGATTCGGCCAGGTCTCCCCCAGTCAGGTTCCGGAACAGCCGCCCGTCGGCCGCCGTGCCGAGCGTGGTCAGGTGCGTGTGCAGGATCGCCGTCAGCGGCGGTGGCGACGGCACTGCGCGGACCTCCCCCTTTCCCCTCTGTTTGAGCTGCCTGCGGTCGCGGCGTTCCCCGCTATCTGTCCAGGCGGCGCCGGTGATCGGCGCGGTCTCCGACAACAGCAGCTCGCCCCACCCCTCTTCGGGTAGCTGCAAGTCCGACTTGCGGAGCATGGCCGCTTCCTCCGGCCGGAGAGCCGCGTAGTACATGACGGCGAAGAACGCGACCAGCATCGGCCCAGACGACCGGCGCGGCTGCCCTTCGATCCGCTGTGCCTCCACTTCGGACAGCAGGCTCTTCGCCTGCCTCGGGTTGATGACCACGCGCTTATCGATCGCCCGCACCGACTTCGGGGCCGTCCACTTCACTTCGGAAAGTCGATTTGCGGTCAACAGCTTCAGTTCGTGGGCGTACTCCAACGCGTTGAACAGAACTGCGCGTTTGCGGTTGACGGTCTTTGCGGCAGCCTGCTTTCCGTCGAGCTTGAGCGAGAGCACTTCCAGCACTTCCCGGAGCACGGCTTTGTCGTTGAGCCTCGACACCGGCGCGGTGTTCGTCTTGAGCCACTTCAACGCCTGCTCAACCTCTCGCGGCTTCGGCTCATCGCGGCGTTTGGTGTTGAACGCCCAACCGGTGAGCGCCCGGCGAAGCGTCCTGCTGTCCGGCGCGCCCCGGGTCGTCTTGAGCAACGCCGGCGTCACACTGGCGAGCGCATCAGCGTTCCCCGCCCTCGACTTCCCGGCGGCCCGTGGCCACTTCATATCGACGTACTTGCACGCGAAGTCGAACCACGGCATTTCGTTCTCTTCCCGCAGCTTCGAGACCGGGAGACCTTGCGTGCGCTCGAAAGCCTCACCGCGTCGTGACGCGGCAACCAGGTCCGAGCGGAAGCTATCGGCCAGAGCACTCGTCTCGAACGTCTCACCGAAGCGCACGCCGGCGACGAACCAGACGACGCGGTAGCTCGTCTTCGACTTCCAGACACGGGTCTCGATCTTCCAGATCTTGACGTCGTAGGTCGTGTCCATCAGGCGGCCTCCTCACAGTTGTCGAGCCAGATTTCGAGGTCGATTCGGCGGATGCGGATCTCTCCGTTCGGGAGCTTGATGCAGCGGGGCGCGCGCTTCTTGGCGCGCCACTCGTAGAAGGTCGAGCGGGCTACGGCGAGTTCGGCGCAGCGTTCGGCGATGGTGAGGTGTTGGCGTGGCATGGCCATCGGTGGTGAGCCCTTCGGGTCGCGGTGCGGGTGGCGGTGATGCGCATGGGCTCTCCTCGGTTCTGGTTTGGTCGGTTGTCGGTGCTGAGGGGGTAAGCCGTACCAGCCGTACCAGCCTCGTTTTGCCTAGTCAGGTGCGGTACGACTTGGTTTCGTGGTACGGCTTGAGCCGTACCAGTGCAGTGACGGTGGTACGGCTTGAGCCGTACCAGGCGGGGAAGCCGTACAGGGCTGACCTGCGAAAACGAGGCTGTCGATGTCCGTTCCGTCAGTTTTACTGCTTTGTTCGGATATCTGCCGATCAGCGACCAATGGCCGTACCCCTGGCGGCGCGACCGCGATTTACTCCAGCCGGCACGCGTCGAGCGTGCGGACTCCGGAGGGATGAGAATGTCTGCTGGGTTCGGCAAGGTTCCACGTATGCGCCGGGTTTTCGTGCTGTCCGCCTGCGTCGCCACCGCTGTGTCACTGAGCGGAACCGGCACGTCGGCGACCGCGGCCCCCACTGTGAAGCACCACGCTTTCAGCGCCGCGGCGTCACTGCTCGCGGGCGCGAAGACGCCGGAAGAGCGCGCGGCGCTGACCGACCGGGCGCTGGCCGCGACCGTGAACAAGCTGCAGGTCGCCTACAACACGAAGCCACTGTTCGACCAGGGTATCGACGGCACCGGCACCGTACTGGCGACGGTGGTTTCCTACGGCGACAAGAACATCAAGGCCTACATCGACAGCTATTCCCGGTCACACGGCCTGCCCGCCGCCGACGTCCAGGTCCTGGAGCCCGCCGGCAAGGTTCCCGCCTGCAGCGACCCGGGAACTCCGAGCGACTGCTCGAGCTGGGGCGGCGAGACCGACTTGGATGTGGCGATGTTCCACACCCTCGCACCCAAGGCGAAGATCCTCGTGGTGGCCACCCCGACGTCGGAAACCCAGGGCATGGACGGATTCCCGGACATGATGACGGCCATCGACTACCTGGCCGACCACCACAGCGCCACGGTGATCTCGATGAGCCTCGGCACGCCGGAGGACGACTTCGACAGCTCCGCGCAGCTGCACACCCTCGACGCGCACTTCAAGAAGGCGACCGACGCGGGGATCACGGTGACCGCCTCCAGCGGTGACGACGGCTCGACCGGAACGAAGAAGGACGACACCCCCTGGGGCAAGAAGGTCGTCAGCTTCCCGGCGGCCAGCTCCTTCGTGACCGCCGTCGGTGGGACCGTGCTGCACCAGAACTCCAACGGCACCAGGACTTCCCCCGACACCGTCTGGCCGCGCTCGGGCGGCGGCGTCTCGCACGAGTACGGTGCACCCGCTTGGCAGAGCGAGGTCGACAAGACGACCCACGCCACCGGGCGATCGCTGCCGGACATCTCGCTGCTCGGCACCTCAGGCACTTCGCAGTCGTCGCCGCTCTTCGCCGCTGTCGTCGCACTGGCGTCGCAGAAAGCGGGCAAAGGCCTGGGCTTCATCAACCCGGCGCTCTACGCACTCGGCAGCGGCGGAACCGCCAAGGGCATCGTCGACGTGACCTCGGGAAGCAACGGCTACAACGGCGTCCCAGGCTACTCGGCGGCGACGGGCTTCGACATCGTCTCGGGCTGGGGCACCGTCGACGCGGCCAAGTTCGTCCCCGCACTGGTACAGCAGATCGGCTGACCCGAGTCCGTGAACGGCGTGAAGCGGGAGCGCTGGTCGCGGCTCGTCACGAGATCTGTTCGGAAGGCCCGTCCGGCCGGCGCTGGGGGTTTTGGTCAACGGCCTCGATCCGATCGTTCGCCGGGGTCAGTGTCTGCGTGGCCGGAGGAGGTTCTCCAGGTTCGCTCGTGCGACATGCTTGAGGAACTCTCCGCGGTAGGTGATGTCACCGGCGTCGTGCATCGTGTCGGTCATCGAGATCGCGGCCGCCTGCCTCTCCCAGGTGTGGGTCAGGCAGGTGTCCGAATAGCTCTCGAGCAGGCTCCCGTCGTCTTTTTCGACCTGGCGGATGATCGCTTGGGCGAGTTTTTCGGCGTCGTGCAGTGCGAGGCTCATTCCCTCCGCGCTCATCGGGGAAATCAAGTGCGCTGCGTCGCCGAGGAGGTGGAGCCTGCCGTAGCTCATCGGGCTGAACACCACGCCGCGCAGCGGCACGACCTGCTTGCTGATGATCGGACCCCTCGGCACAGGTCCGCCGAACCGCTTTCCGAGCTCGGTCCAGACGCGTTCGTCCGGCCAGTCCTCGATGGTGTCGGTGACCGGGCACTGCAGGTAGACACGGCTCGCGTTCGGACCGCGGGTGATCTGTGCGGCGAAGCCGCGGGAATGCACCGCCATCACGGCCAGTGGATGCGCGGGCACCTCCGTCATGACAGTCAGCCAGGCGTAGCCGAACTCGTGGGTGTGACAGGTGAGGAAGCCGTCGGGAATGGCTGCTCTGCTGACGCCCTGGTGGCCGTCGCTACCGGCGACGAAGTCGCAGCCGATCACCGCGGTCGAGCCGGCAACGTCCCGGTAGCGCACCCGGGGATGCTCGGTGTCGAGACCGTCCAGTGAGATGTCGTCGGCCTCGAAACGAAGGTCGCCACCGTCCCGCAGGAACACCCTGATCAGGTTTCGGACCAGGATCTGCTGCGGGAGGAAGACACTTTCGGCGTCCTCGTGGTCGTCCATCTTCCATTCGCGCTCTTCACCGTCGATGATCAGCGGCATCGGCTCGTCGGAAGAATCGTGGGCGGCCCCTTCGACGGCCTCGCCTACTCCCCATTCGTGCAGCATGCGCACGCCACGGGCGTCGAGCGCACCGGCCCGTTGCCGGTTCTCGACGTACTCGCGGCTGTGCTTTTCCAAGATGACGCACCGGATTCCGCTGCGCTGCAGGAAGGTGCCGAGCGCGAGCCCGGCGACCCCGCCGCCCACGATGACCGCGGTGGTGTTTTCTTCTGTTCGAGTCATGATCACCACTGTGGCCAGGTCGGCTATTGCCGTCCACCGATAACCTGACGCGCGATAACGGAAACCCGCCAATATGCCTATTCTTCGCGGTCGCGCAGGCCGGCTTGGTAGCGCCCGGGGGTTTGCCCGACGACGGCGGTGAACGCTTCGATGAAGGTCGAGGGGTTCGACCACCCGCAGGTGATCGCGGTGTCGGTGACGGAGTCGCCGTCGGTGAGCCGGATGAGCGCGTGGTGGATGCGCAGGATGGTGCGCCAGCGGTGGAAGCTCATGCCGAGGTCGGTGTGGAACAGGCGGCTGAGGGTGCGTTCGCTGGTCCCGACGGCCCGCCCCAGTCCGGCCAGGGTCGTGTTCCGGCCGGGGTCGGCGTGCAGGAGATCGGTCGCGGCGCGCAGCCGGTCGTCGCGCGGCTCGGGCAGGTGGAAGGACTGCTCGGGAATCTCGCCGAGTTCGTCGAGCACCACCGCGCGCAGCCGCCGGTCCGCGTCGGCGGATTTCGTCCGGTCGCCGGTCAGCGCCAGAACGCCCTCGCGCAGCAGGGGCGACACCGCGAACACGCAGGGGTGCTCGACCAGGGCGCCGCACTCCTCGGCGGGGACGGCGAGGATGCGGGCATCGGTCCGGCCGTAGAAGCGGTGCGAGTGCTCGAAACCCGGCGGCGTCCAGGTGATCCGGTCGGCGGGCGCGATCCAGGTCCCGTACTCGGTCGTGGTGGTGAAGGCCCCGGCTGCCGCGTACACCAGCTGACCGTCGCCGTGGGAGTGGCTGGCGAGGTGAAAACCGTGCGGGAGCCAGCCTGCGCCGTGCGGCGTCCGCTCGTCCGGTCGCGCGGAGGATTGGCGGGTTTTCTGCATCAGACGGCAGCTTACCGGTTCACTGCCTCTTGCTCGCAGCCGCGTTTGCCGCGTGTTTCAGCCTGGCCTGGATCTCCGCGGTCTGTGGAGCACCCAGTTCCTCGCAGATCGACAGTGCCTGGCGCCAGCATTCAACCGCCGTGTCCGCGTTGCCGACGGTCTTCGCTACGTCGCCGATGGCGGTGAGACTCCTCGCTTCGCTCCAGCGGTCGCCCACCTCTCGCCACATTGCTAGGGCCTGCCGGTAATGCTCTTCCGCCTTGTCCAGTTCGTCGAGGTCCCGGTAAGTGTCTCCGAGGCTTTTGAGGATCTGGGATTCGCCACCCGGGTCGCTGCTTCCGCGTCGCAACAGCAGTGCCTGCTGGAGGTAGTCGATCGCCTCGACGTACCGTCCGAGACCGCGGCAGGCGTCGCCGAAGCAGTGCAGAGCCTGGCTCTCGCCGTATCTGCTGTCCACTGCGTGGAACAGCGTGAGCGCCTCCTGGGAACACGCCAAGGCGTCGGTGAACCTCTCCAGCTCCCACAACGCGATGCTCAGGCTTCCCAGCGTCCACGCCTCGGCGTAACGATCGCCCAGTTCTCGCCAGACGTCGAGGGCGCGCTCGAAGCTGTCGATCGCGTCGTCGTACCGGCGGAGGTTGCGGTAGGCGATTCCCAGGCCCGCCAGCAGCCAGGCGTATCCGCTCCGGTTGGCCTGCTGCTCGGCCGCGGCGAGTCCGATCCGGTAGGCGATTATCCAGTCGACCCAGGGCGTTCGCAGGGTGAAGTAGCCCCACAACGCGGTTGGGAGCTGCCACGCGATGTCCAGGTGCGACTCGGCCGAGGCATGTCTGGTCGCGGCGACCAGGTTGAGGCGTTCTGCCTCGCACCACTGCCAAGCCCGCCCCTGGGTTTCGAACGTCAGCGGACGGCAGCCGACGGGTGGTTCGCCGAGCGGGGCGTGGCGTCGACGTGGTGCGAGTTGACGGTCCGCGGCGTCGGCGGAATGCAGGTACCACGTCAGCAGGCGCAGTTTGGCGTCGCTGCGGTCGGCTTCGGTTTCGTCCTCGCCGGCACGCTCCGCGGCGTACAACCGCAGCAGGTCGTGGAGGCGGTAGCGGTTGTGGTCGACCTCCTCCACCAGGTGCACGCTGGCGAGAGCGTCGAGGTTGCGCCGGGTTTGCTCGATGGTGAGGTTGGTCAGCGCCGCGGCCGCCGGGATCGAGATGTCCGGGCCCGGGTGCAGGCCGAGCAGGCGGAACACGTGGGAAACGGCAGGCGGCAGCGCCCGGTAGGACCAGGAGAACACGACGCGCACGGCCGTGCTCTCGTCGTCGTCCGCGGCCAGCAGGTCGAGCCGGTCGCGTTCGCCGGACAGCTGGCGAGCCAGTTCGGCGAGGGCGAGTCTCGGGTGCGCGGCGACGCGTTCGGCAGCGATGCGCAGCGCGAGCGGAAGATATGCGCAGGCGCGCGTGATCTCGGCAGCCGCAGCACCGTCGGCTGCGACCCGGTCTTCACCGACGATCTGCTCGAGGAGGGAGTACGCCTCTGCCGGGTGAAGCGGATCGAGGGTCAACCGGGCGGCGCCCTCCCGGGCGACCAGGCCGGACATCCGGTGGCGGCTGGTGATCAGCACCCGGCACGTGGCCGATCCGGGGAGCAACGGGCGGACTTGCTCCGGTGTGGCGGCGTTGTCGAGGACGATCAGGACACGCCGGTCGGCCAGCAGTGAGCGGTAGAGCGCCGCCTGTCCCTCGAGGTCCGCCGGCATGTCCCGGGTGGTGACACCCAACGCCCTGAGCACTCGCTCCAGGATCTGCTCGAGCGGCGTGGGCGCGACCGGGTCGTAGCCGTGGAGATCGATGTAGATGTCGCCGTCGGTGAACTGGCTTCTCACCGCGTGCGCCCAGTGCACGGCCAGCGCCGTTTTGCCCATCCCGGCTGCGCCGACGATCAGGAATATCGTGGTTTCCCCGGGCCCGCTCGCCCCCGGCTCGGCGAGCAACGAGTCGAGCTTGGCGATGTCGGGGCGGCGGCCGGTGTAGTGGGCGGTGCTCGCCGGGAGATGCCGGGGTACCGGTAGCACGCGGCGTTCGGCTGCAGGACTCGGTTGTCTCGCCGGGTTGACGCTGTACGGGTTGTCCGGCAGGGCAATCCACGCCGAGGTGACGGTTTCTTTGGCTGCGACAGTCACGTTTCGGTAGGTGCCGGGCCTGGCGGTGATGCTGTGCCGCACCACCTCGTCGAAGAACCAGTTCGACGTGATGAGCGCGAGTATGCCCCGCGACCCGGCCAGAGCGGCCCTCAGCTCGGAAGAGTTGGCGAGGCGAAACGTCAAGTTCACCGACGCAGCCGTGACGCCGTGGTCGTCGTAGTTGATTTCTCCTGCGTGCACCGCGAGGCGCAACCTGATGCGGGCTTCGGGTCCGTGCAGGCGGTTGTGCTCCGCGAGGGCGTCCACCACCTGGGCGGGAAGTGCCTCCACGAAGAGGCTTTTCGGCACTTCCGGCGGCGCAAGGATCAAGACGCCGTCACCGCGGTCTTCCGTTTCACAGGACTCCCAGGGGATGCCGGCGCTGTCGAAGGAGGTGCGCAGGCAGCTGTACAGCCCGCGCCGGACCGCTAGCTGGTGGTGATTCGTCCGTTGCCACCCGCCGAACCCCTCGACGTCGACCACGACGATCGTACGGTGAACCGCTGCCGTCGATTTCGTCATCACCATGCCCCGCCGGTCTCACCCGAGTTCACCGTTCGGACCATGATGAACGTGGGTCCCACTCCCCTGGGGTGTTCTCACTCGAATGGCCGCTTCGCACTGGACAAGACAAGGACGCGGGATCGAGGACCGCTGCTGTCCGCGTTCGACGCCCACGACCCGCGAGCGCTTTCGGCGTTCTGGCGGGAGGTGCTGGGCTACAGCCAGTCGTGCTCGCGGGCGTATCGGGCCGCTTCGTGGCGGGTGCGGGTCTGGGTCTTCTGCATCGCGTTGGACAGGTAGTTGCGGACCGTGCCCTCCGCGAGGTGCAGCTGCCCGGCGATGTCGGCCACCGCGAACCCCTCGCGGGTCGCGCGCAGGACGTCCAGCTCGCGGTCGGTCAGCGGGCAGTCGTCGACGACGGCGAGGGCCGAGACGTCCGGGTCGATCCAGCGCTTGCCCGCGTGCAGGGTCCTGATCACCGCGGTGATGTGGGCCGGTTCCGCCGCCTTGCTGACGAACCCCTGGACGCCGAGCTTCAGCGCCTTGCGGAGCACGCCGGGGCGGGCGTGGCGGGTCAGCATCAGGATCACCTGCTCCGGCCGAGCCCGGCGGATCCGCTCGACCGCGCCGAGGCCGTCCACGCGGGGCATCTCGAGGTCGATGACCAGCACGTCCGGCCGGTGTTCGAGGGTGGCCGCGACCGCTGTTTCGCCGTCGTCGGCCTCGGCCAGGACCGTGATCTCGCCTTCCAGCGGCAGGAGCGCCGCCAGTGCCTTGCGGAGCAGGGCTTCGTCGTCGGCGAGCACCACCGTCGTCATCGTCGGGCCTCCTTCGGCGCCGGGAAGGCCGCCGCGGTGCGGAAGCGGCCGTCGGAGTGGGAGACTTCCAGCTCGGCGCCGTGCTCCGCCAAGCGGTGCCGGAGCACCGCGAGCCCGCCGAGCTCGAGCGGGCCGGTGTCCGGGGCGCCGTCGTTGACGATCGCGATCCCGCGCCGGGACAGCGTGATCCCCACCTGGCGGGCTTCGGCGTGCCGCAGGATGTTGGTCGTCGTCTCGCGCAGGACCTGGCCGAGCAGCTCGCCCGCGGTGGTGTCCACTTCGGACTCGCGGGTGACGCGGACGTGGATCCCCGCGGCCTCGAAGAGGTTCTTCGCGTTCTCCAGCTCGGCGGACAGGTTCAGCCGCCGCTGGGCGTAGGCGAGTTCCCTGGTCTGGACGATGGTGTCGCCGACCAGGTCGTGCACCTCACGCAGTTCTTCGCGCGCCCGGTCCGGTTCGCGGTCCAGCAGCTTCTCGGCCAGCGCCACCTTCAGCTTGACCACGTGCAGGGTGTGCCCCTGGATGTCGTGCAGGTCGGACGCGAAGCGCACGCGCTCCCGCGTGACCGCGAGGTCCGCCTCACGATCGCGGGACTGTTCGAGCTCGGCGATCAGGTCGAAGAAGCGCTGGCTGACGAACATGAACGCGGTCGAGACCAGCATGGCGGCCGCGGGCACGGCCGCGAACTGGAACAGCCGCCAGCCGATCCGGTCGTCGTGCACGAGGACGTTCGCCGCGCCCAGCCCCGCGATCAGGACCGTCAGCCCGGCCAGCGCGGCGAGCCGGCGGCGGGGCAGCGGCGGGATGAGGTACGACCCCACCACGGACAGCCCGAAGAACGCGGCCGTGTCGTCGGTCAGCGACCCGGCCAGCCACACCACCGCGGTGACGGCCAGGCTCGGCCGCGCGACGCGGAGGTAGTCACCCGCGGTCCAGCGCTCGGCCGTCGCCAGCGCCGCGAGCAGCCCGGCGACCTGGATGACGACGTGCCACCAGGACCGGGCGGTCGCCAGCAGCAGGAACACGCCGACGAGCGCCAGCGGCGGGACGGTCGTGATCAGGTTCAGCCGGCGCAGCCGTTCCTGGACCTTCCCGCCGGTCCAGGACGTCCTGCGCGCGATCGTCGGCACCTCCACCAGCCGAGCGTATCCGGCTGAGCGGGCACCACCAGTGACACCACGTCACATATCCGGGTGACGCCGCCGCACTGCCGGGCCGCGCCGATCCACGGTGGACTCCGGGGCATGTCCACGACACCGGTCATCGACGTCGATCGCCTCACCCTCACCTACGGCGGTTTCCCCGCCGTGAAAGACCTTTCGTTCCAAGTGAATCGCGGGGAGCTGTACGCCCTGCTCGGCACGAACGGCGCCGGCAAGACCTCGACCCTGGAGACGGTCGAAGGCCACCGCGCGCCGACCTCGGGTGCCGTCCGGGTGTTCGGGAAGGACCCCCGCGACCGCGCCGCCGTCCGCCCGCGGCTGGGGATCATGCTGCAGGAGAGCGGGTTTTCCGCCGACCTGACCGTGCGCGAGACCGTCGGGCTGGTCGGGCGGCTCACCGGACGGCACGACGACGTCGGGCGCCTGCTCGGCGTGGCCGGGCTCACCCGCAAGGCGGGCACCAAGGTCGGGCAGCTCTCGGGCGGGGAAAAGCGGCGGCTCGACTTCGCCACCGCCGTCTACGGCACGCCCGAGCTGGTCTTCCTCGACGAGCCCACCACCGGCCTCGACATCCAGTCGCGGGACGCGCTGTGGGACGCCGTCGACCGGCTGCGCGAAGCCGGCTCCACCGTCGTGCTCACCACGCACTACCTCGAGGAAGCCCAGCAGCGCGCCGACCGCATCGGGCTCATGCACCAGGGTGCCCTCCACCGCGAAGGCACCGTCGCCGAGCTGACCAGGACGCTGCCCTCGACCATCCACTTCGGACTCCCGGCGCGCGCGCCGTCGCCGCCGCTGCTCGCCACGCGGGGCGGGGACGGCAAGTTCTTCGTCGAGACCTTCGGCCTGCAGAAGGACCTGCACACGTTGCTCGCCTGGGCGCAGGACCAGGCCGTGGAGCTGCTCGACCTGCAGGCCGGGCCGACGCGGCTCGACGACGTCTTCCGCGCCATCGAAAACTCCTGAAAGGAGCAACCATGCTGACGATCGCTCGCGCCGAGCTGAGCCAGCTCTTCCGGAACCGGCTCGTGCTGGTCACCGCCCTGGTGCTGCCGGCAGCGCTCAGCGCGTTCTTCATCGCCCGGCACGACGTCTTCGCCGAGCTGGGGAGCTTCGGCTACATCGCGACGCTGACGTTGTTCTTCGTGCTGGGCATCGGCCTCTACACGACGACGGTGACGACGCTGGCCGCCCGCCGCCAGAACCTGTTCCTCAAGCGGCTGCGCTCGACCGCGGCCGGGGACGCCGGGATCCTCGGCGGGCTGCTGCTGCCGGTCACCGCGATCGCGGTGGTCCAGATCGCCGTGCTGCTCGCGGTGCTGGCCGTGGTCACCGGGAAGCCGGCGAACCCGCTGCTGCTGGCCGCCGCCGTCGTGGCCACCGTGGTGATGATGCTCGCGCTGGGCCTGGCCACGGCCGGGCTGACGAACTCGCCGGAACACGCGCAGGTCACCACGCTGCCGATCAGCCTGGGCGTGATCGCGGTGGCCGGCTGGGTCGGCCTCACCGGCACCGGCGAGCTCACGCTGCTCAAGCGCCTGCTGCCCGGTGGGTCGGCGGCCGAGCTGGTGCTCGACGCGTGGAACGGCGGGAAACCGGCTGCCGGCTCCCTGCTCCTCTTCGCCCCGACCCTCGCCTGGGTCTTCGTCGCGGTCGTGCTGGCGACGCGGCTCTTCCGCTGGGAACCGCGCCGCTGAGCGCGGTGCGAACGAAAGGAATTCCGATGCGCAAAGTATTGCTGGTGACCGCGATCGCCGTGCTCGGCGCGACGACCGTCGTCCCCACGGCCGCCGCCGCACCGAACACTGTGGACTGGGGACCGTGCCCGGCCGGGGCGTTCCCGACGCCGGACCTGCAGTGCACGACCTTGAAGGTCCCGCTGGACTACCGGGAGCCGGGCGGGCGGACGATCGACGTCGCCGTGTCGCGCCTGCCGAGCAAAAACCCGCAGAAGCGGCGGGGCGTGCTGCTGACCAACCCGGGCGGCCCCGGCGGCGGTGGCTTGGACTACCCGCAGCTGCTGAAGTACGTGAAGCTGCCCCAGGAAGTGCTCGACACCTACGACATCATCGGGTTCGACCCGCGCGGGGTCGCGCACAGCACGCCGGTGACGTGCGACCTGACGCCGGAGCAGATCGCGGTCGGCAACCTGCCGTACGCGAACGGACCGGCCGACGTCGTGAAGCAGGCCGCGCTCGCGAAGCGGGAAGCCGCGCAGTGCGCCGGGTCGAAGACCGGATCGCTGCTGCCGCACGTCACCACGGCGAACACCGCGCGGGACATGGACCGCATCCGGACGGCGCTCGGCGAGCCGAAGGTGTCGTTCCTGGGCGCGTCCTACGGGACTTACCTGGGCGCGGTGTACACGACGCTGTTCCCCGAGCGCAGCGACCGGATCGTGCTGGACAGCAACCTCGGGCCGGGCGGCTACGACATCGACGCGATGCGCGGCTTCGGGCGGGGCATGGAGGACCGGTTCCCCGACTTCGCGGCCTTCGCGGCGAAACACCCGGAGTACGGGCTCGGCACGACACCCGCGCAGGTGACGGCCGAGTTCCACGAACTGGCCACGCGGCTGGACCGCACCCCGATCGAGGGCATCACGGGCTCGGTTTTCCGCGGCCTGACGTTCGAAGGCCTGTACTCAACGGACCTGACGAAGCTGGCCGAGGACTGGCAGGGGCTCGACCAGGGCCGGGCCCCGAAGCCGCCGGCGGAACCGGTGACCGGGGTGGAAAACCTGCTGGCGTCCCGGTTCGCGGTGATCTGCGGCGACTCGGCGTGGCCGCGCTCGATCGCGAGCTACCAGCTGGACGTCGCGGTCGACCGGGTCCGCTACCCGCTGCTCGGCGCGGCGAGCGCGAACATCGCGGCGTGCGCGTACTGGGCGCCGCCGGCCGAGCCGCGGGTGCGGATCACCGGCGACGGCCCGGCGAACGTGCTGATGGTGCAGAACCAGCGTGACCCGGGCACGCCGTTGTCCGGGGCCCGCAAGCTGCGCGCCGCGTTCGGCGAGCGCGCCCGGATGATCACGATCGACCAGGGCGGGCACGGGGCCTACCTGTTCACGCCCAGCAAGTGCGGGAACGCGCTCGTGACCGAATACCTGGTGAGCGGGAAGCGGCCGGACGACACCTTCTGCGCCGCGGGGAGCTGACGGTGGGCGGCGGTGCGGTGCCGCAGGCTCGTCGAGCGGAACGGCGGGCGCCGGCTCAGCCGGGCAGCAAGCCGCTGAAGAATTCGACGACCGGTGGTCGTGTTCCCGCGGCGCTGTGGCCCACTCCGGGGACCACGACCCGCCGGACCGCCGTGCCGTGCCGGGCCAGGGTTGCGGCCAGCCGGTCGAGCTGCTCCGGCCGGCTGCGGCCGTGGTCGCCCATGGCGGCCAGGTCGGCCCGCCCGTCGTCGTCGCCGCCGATGACCAGCAGCACCGGCACCCGGGCGACCGCGGTGGGGTCCACGGTGATCCCGAACCGCCGCCGGGTGTCGGTGATGCCTTCCGGCCAGGCGAGCGAGTCGTCGAGCAGGGTCACGCCGCCGGGCGCGCCGACCGCGACGGCGGCGACCCGGTCCGGGTGGAGGTACAGGAAGCGGTGGGCGAACTGGCCGCCGCCGGAATGCCCGCACAGCAGCACCTTTCCGACGCGCGCGGTCCACCGGAACCGGACCTGCTCCAGGATGTCGAGCAGCACCACGTCGAACCGGATCCCGTTGGCGTCGACGAGCTTGTAGCCGTGCACGTCGTCGGGGTCGTCGATGCCGACCGGGAACAGCGGGGTCACGACGATGACTCGGTGCCGTTCGGCGAAGGGAATGAGGCCCTCACGCAGCTCGCCGACGCTGCGGCCGGTGCCGTGCACGGCCACCAGGACGGGCAGTTCGGCGTCCGGCGTCCAGCTCGTGGGGACGTAGGCGCAGTAACTGCAGCGCTGCTCGCCCGGTGCGGCGAAGAACGGGGTGCGCTTGGTGAGCAGCCGGCGGCCGGGGTGCGCCACCGGCAGGTCCGCGACACGGATCACGGCGTTCCCCCGGGGCCGGTCGAACGGCCGGCCGGCACCACCAGCCGCGCGAGGGGCACGTGGTGCTGTCCCGCGTGCATGTCCCGGTCCCGCACCGAACCCTGGCCCACCGGCCGCGGGAACGAGATCTTCACGACGTTCAGCGACGGGATCCGGAAGATCCGGACCGACCCCTCGTCGACCCGGTACAGGCCGGCGATCACGCGCTCGTTCAGGAACGTCTCGTCCGCCGCCACGCGATAGCCGCCGGCGTCACGCAGGAACACCTCCATCGTCACCCAGAACGGGCCCGCGTTCTTCGACCGGACTTCGCGGGCCAGGTCCGCCAAAGTGGTGTCAGGCACGGGTTTTCCCCTCGAACTCGATCCGGAACAGGTCCGGTGGCGCGCAGTCGACCACGTGGTTGAGCACGAACTCGTACGCCGCCCCGCGCTCGACCTCCGCGGGGGACGACGGGAACGCGAAACTCGGCAGGTAGTCCATCGCCGGGGTCGGCAGGTGCAGCAGCAGCGGGTTGGCGATCTTGGCCACCGCCGTCGCCGTCGGCTGGTCGGGTGCGTTGACCAGGAGCATCACGCCGACCTCGCGCGGCGGCCCGGTTTCGGGTTCGAGCTCGCCCAGCACCGCGTTGTGGCCGTACAGCCGGAGGTCGAACGCGTACTCGTCGGCGGCCAGGCCCAGTGTCCCGTGCACCCGCTGGGTGATCAGCGTGCGCATCAGGGCCGCCCACTCGTCGATGCCGGCCAGTACCAGGGGGTCGCGGATCGCCGAGAACGACATCGTCTCGTACCCGCTGATCCGGGCGCCCTCCAGCTTGATCGTGTACTGGTCGGCGACGTGGAACCGCGAGCCGGTGACGCGGACGGTGCGGTCGTCGACGGCCGTGTACACCGCGTCGCGGACGTCGAGCGTGCCGTCGGGTTCGCGCATTTCGAACGGGTCCGCTGTCTCGTAGAGCATGTGCGCGGCCACCAGGATCGGCGTGCAGGCCGCGCCCGGGTCGAGGGGCTCGATGGTGAAGCCGTCCGCGTCGATGGTGGCCAGGACACCGCCCGCGCGCGGGTTGTCGGTGCATTGGCCGCCGCACTCGACGATTTTGGCCGCGTGCCACGTCGGCCCGGCCGGCATGCCCATCATCAGCGGGTAGGCCGCCGCGACCGCCGTGTCGGTCGCGCGGCCGGCGAGGACGACCTGGGCACCCCCGCGCAGCGCCTCGACGATCGGCTCGTGCCCCATCGCGCCGACGATGTGCGTGCAGCTTTCGAGGGTCTCCGCGTCGAGCTCTCCCAAGGGCAGCAACGGATGCACGCGCCCCGCGTCGAGGTGTTCCTTCAGCGCGGCCGCGTCCTGCTCGCTGTAGATCTTCGCAACCTTCAGGGCGAGGCCCTCCTCCGCGAGCACCTCGGCGGCGATCCCGGCGACCCAGTCGACGCCGGCGTCGGTCCCGCTCGTGCCGCACGAGCCCACGATCACCGGGATGCCGGCGCCCGCGGCGGCGGTGAACAGGCTGCGCAGGTCGCGCGCCACGGCCTTGGCGGTCGTCTTGGCCGTCGCGGCACCGAGGTAGTACGGACCCGAGTCCGTGGACCCGCCGTCGATGCTGATGACGTCGGCGCCCATGGCGATGCCGCGCTCGACCGTCGCGTGGTCCCAGCCCGCCCCGAGCATGCCGCTCGGGGCCAGCACGCGCACTTTCTCCATGTCCCTCACTTCTCTCCGTTGACCACGTGCCGTGGCGCAGGTGGCCGGTGCTGCAGCTGCGTCACGCGCGCCACCAGGAGCACCGCCACCGCGGTGACGCCCGCGATGTCGAGCAGCAGGAACGGCCACCCGGTCACGTCGACCATGCCGCCGACCACCGCCGGCCCGAGGAACCCGCCGCCGGCCCAGCCGACGGTGTACAGCCCGGTGTAGGTCCCGAGCACGCGGGCCGAAGGCGCCAGGTTCCACAGGACCACCGCCATGTTGACCATGAACGCCGCCGCGCCCGCGGCCGCCACGCACATCGCGGCGACCGTGCCGGCAGGCGTCCGCACGAGGGTGCCGAGCACCATCGCCGCCGCGAACACGGCCATCCCGGCCAGGATCACCCGCAACCGGCCGAAGCGTTCGGCGAACAGGGCGACCGGGTAGGCGGCCACGATGAACGCGAGTCCGCTGGGGAGCGTGAGACCGCCGGCGTCGCCGCGGGACATGCCCAGCGCCTCCATGCCGTAGTTGGTGATGAGCGAGCGCGACGCGAACCACGCGCTGCCGAACGCGAGCACCGCCGCGATGACCAGCAGCCGGCTGCGGTCGGGGTCGCGCACGAGATCCAGCAGGACGTCCCGCATCCGCACGCGGGGCGCGTTCCCGGTGTGCCCGGCGCGGTCCTCTTCGAGCGCCGCCCGGTACCCCGGGGACTTGCTGTCGCGCACCCGCCAGGCGAGTACGCCCACCGACCCCAGCATCAGGACGGCCGGGATCGCGAAGGACAGCTTCGGGAAGTCGTCGATGAGGAAGATGCTGATCAGCGCGGCGACGATCACCGTGATGCTGGAGGCGATCTTCACCGCGGCGTTGGCCCGGCTGCGCCGCTCGGGCCCGATGTAGTCCGGCAGCAGGGACTCGGCGATCGGTTTGAACGAATTCGCGACGAGCGCGTAGCCGAACATGACCAGGACCAGCAGCGGCAGCGAGACCGCGGCGTGCGGGATGACCACGAACAGCACCGCCGCCAGCGGCATGCCGACGACCAGGTACGGGATGCGCCGGCCCCACGCGGTCCGGGTCCCGTCGGAGCGGTTGCCCATCCACGGCTGGACGAAGATGCCGAGCAGGTTGTCCATGCCCATCAGCGCGCCGATGAGCGCGGCGCTGCCGACGTGCTCGCGCAGCAGCGGCGGAACCTGCGAGTCGTAGAGGTTCCACGTCGACTCCTGCGCGAAGACCGCCAGAGCCACGAAGAACGTGATGCGTCCCGTCCGGACGCGCGGGGTGGTCAACGTCATCGTCGGCACCTTCCCTCGACCGATGACCGCCACCGTACTTTTGCTATAGCAAGATGGTCAAGAGTTGCAAATCAGCTTTGCCGTAGACTCGGACCCATGCTGGGTGACGCCCTGACCACCGACACGCTGGCCGACCGCGTGTACCGCGCGATCCGGGACGCGATCACCACCGGCGAGCTGCGCCCGGGCCAGAAGGTCACCGAGCGCGGGTTCGCCGAGCAGCTGTCGGTCAGCCCGACGCCGGTGCGCGAAGCCATCCGGCGTCTCGAACAGGACGGCCTCCTCGAACGGTCCGGCCCGCGGACGGTCAAGGTGGCGACGTTCGGCGGCGTCGCCGTCCAGGACCTCGCCGAGGTCGAGGTCGGCCTGCGGGGCATGGTGGCCCGCTTCGCCGCGCGGCACGCGACGCCCGGGCAGCTGGCCGGGCTCGACGCGATCCTCGACGAGGCCGACGACCTGCTCATCCTCATCAAGCAGCGCCACGAGTCCGGCCAGGACGTCGAGAAGCACGTCGGCCGGCTCTTCGACGCCATGCAGCGCTTCAACGCCCTCGTCGAGGCGTGCGCCGGCAACCCGGTGCTCGTCCGCCTGCTCGACCAGACCCGGGTGTTCTCCCGCGCGGAGCGGCGCGCGCGGGTGCTCGAACGCGTCAGCGTCGACGACACGTTCGGCCTGGACCGCTACGCCACCCATCGCCGGCTCGTCCGTGCCCTGCGCGCGGGCGATTCGGCGGCCGCGGAGGCGCTCGTGCTCGAAGACGCCCGCGGCGGGCTCGCCGACCTCCTCGCGGGCCCTTGGCTCATTCCCGGTCACGCTCGTGAGTGGTAAGGCGAGTTAGAACTCGCCTCACCACTCACGAGGTGGCCCGGCTTCGCGGAGGCGAACCACCTCAGGTGAGCGCGGGCAGCAGCGCGTCGAGCGTGATCGGCAGCTTCCGCACCCGGACCCCGGTCGCGTGGTGCACCGCGTTCGCGATGGCCGCCGCCGTTCCGACGATGCCGATCTCGCCCACGCCCTTGGTGCCCATCGGGTTGACGTGCGGGTCGTGCTCGTCGAGCCAGTCGGCGCGCAGGTCGCCCACGTCGGCGTTGGTGGCGATGTGGTACCCGGCCAGGTCGTGGTTGACCACGTGCCCGGTGCGCGGGTCCATCGTGCTGGTCTCGAACAACGCCATGGACAGTCCCATCGTCATCCCGCCGAGGAGCTGGGACCGGGCGGTCAGCGGGTTGACGATCCGGCCGGCCGCGAACGTGCCCCACAGCCGGGGAACGCGGATCTCGCCGGTGTCCGCGTCGACCCGTACCTCGGCGAACTGCGCGCCGAAGGCGTACATCGAGTACTCCTCCTCCGCCGGGTTCTCCGGCGTGTCCGCGCTCGCCTCGGCGCCCTCGGCCGGGTCGCTGCCGTACTTGTCGCGGAACGCCTCCGCCGCGGCCACGATCGCCGCTCCCCAGGAGGCGGTGCCGGACGATCCGCCGGCGACCGTCGCCTTCGGATAGCCGGTGTCGCCGATGCGGACCTCGACATCCGGCGCGGGGACGCCGAGGGCGTCGGCCGCGATCTGCGGCAGGATCGTCCAGGCTCCCGTGCCCAGGTCGGCGGCGCCGATCTCGACGGCGTACCGGCCGTTCTCGAACCTGATCAGCGCCGTCGACCCGGGCGAGCGCTTCGCCGGGTACACCGACGCCGCCACGCCGGTCCCGGTCAGCCACCGGCCCTCGCGGCGCACGCCGGGCCGCGGGTCCCGCTCCGCCCAGCCGAACCGCTCGGCGCCGGTGCGCAGGCACGCGACGAGGTTGCGGCTGGAGAACGGCCGTCCGTTCTCCGGATCGCGCCCGGGCTCGTTGCGCACCCGCAGTTCGATCGGATCCATGCCCAGCGCGACGGCGAGTTCGTCCATCGCGACCTCGGGCCCGAACATCCCCGGGCACTCCCCCGGCGCCCGCATCCACGACGGCACCGGCACGTCCAGCGCGGCGAGCCGGTGGCTGGTCGCCCGGTTCGGCGCCGCGTACATCATCCGCGCGGGCACCCCGGTCTGCTCGGCGAACTCCTTGATCCGCGACGTCTGCTCCACCACGTCGACGCGCAGCGCGCGCAGCCGCCCGTCCCGGTCCGCGCCGAGCCGGACGCGCTGGATCGTGGGCGTGCGGTACCCGGCGAGGACGAACATCTGCTGCCGGGTCAGCGCGAGCTTCACCGGGCGGCCCGGCACCGCGCGGGCGGCCAGCGCGGCGAGCACGACGTTCGCGTGCGGCCTGCCCTTCGAGCCGAACCCGCCGCCGACGTACGGGCAGCGGACCCGGACCTTCTCCTCGGGCAGCCCGAACACCCCGGCCACGGCGGAGCGCACCGGGTGGACGCCCTGCGTGGAGTCCCAGAGGGTGAGCATCCCGTTGTCCCACAACGCGGTCGTGGCGTGCGGTTCCAGCGGGTTGTTGTGCTGCATCGCCGTCTCGTACGTCTCGCCGACGGTCACCTCCGCCCGCTCGAGTCCGGCGTCGGCGTCGCCCTGCGCGGTGTCGGTCGGGAAGTCCGGGTTCACCGAGTCCGGCGCGTACAGGTCGCTGCGGCCGACGTCGAGCTCGACGTCGTGCGGCTCGACGTCGTACGCCGCCTCCACCAGCTCCGCAGCGTGCCGGGCGGTCTCCGGGGTCTCGGCCACCACCAGGGCGATCACGTGGCCGCGGAAGGGCACCTCGGGATCCTGCAGCACGGCGAGCTCGGCGTCGTCGGTGCTCGCCAGCCGTTCGGCGGTGAACGGGGTGATCACCCGCACCACGCCGCCGAGGCTTTCGGCGGCCACGGTGGCGATCCGGGTGCAGCGGCCGCGGGCGATCGTGGCCTGCACCGGGTGGACGTACAGCGGCCGGTCGGCCGGTGCTTCGAAGGCGTACGGCGCGGTCCCGGTGACCTTGGCCGGGCCGTCCCGGCGGGTGGTGGGGGTGCCGATGGCGCGGGGTTCGAGCAGCTCGGTCATCGCTTCGGCTCCTCGGCCGTCAGCTCGCGCAGCACCGCGGCCAGGGTGCGGCGGACGAGCGGGATCTTGACGGCGTTGCCGCCGTCGACGCCGTCGAGCGCGCGGGCCCCGGCCAGCTCGGCGGCCGCGGCCGCCGCGAACACGTCCTCGCCCGGCCGGGCGCCGCGCAGCACGGCTTCCGCCTCGGTGGCCCGCCACGGCTTGTGCGCCACCCCGCCGAACGCGACGCGGACCTCGTCGATCTTCCCGTCCACCAGGGACACTCCGGCGGCGACGGAGACCAGCGCGAAGGCGAACGACGCCCGGTCGCGGACCTTGCGGTAGGCCGACCGGCGCGCCCACGGGACCGCGGGCACCGTGAAGCCGGTGATCAGCTCGCCGTGCGCCAGCACCGTGTCGCGTTCCGGGTGGTCGCCGGGCAGCCGGTGCAGCTCGGTGAAAGCGATTTCCCGCTCGCCGCCGAGCCCGGTGACGTGCACCCGGGCGTCCAGGACCGCCAGCGCGACCGCCATGTCGGACGGGTGCGTGGCCACGCACGCCTCGGACGCGCCGAGGATCGCGTGCTCGCGCGTGGCGCCGCCGATGGCCGAGCACCCCGAGCCGGGTTCGCGCTTGTTGCACGGCGTCGTGACGTCCTGGAAGTACAGGCACCGCGTGCGCTGCAACGGGTTTCCCCCGGTGGTGGCCATGTTGCGCAGCTGGGCCGACGCGCCGGCGAGCAACGCCTCGGCCAGCACGGGACAGCGTCGCCGGACCTCCTCGTGCGCGGCCAGGTCGCTGTTGCGGACACCGGCGCCGACGAACAGGCCGCCGTCTTCGGTCTCGCGGATGTCCTCCGGCGTCACGCCGGTGACGTCGACGACCCGGTCCGGCCGGGCCACGCCCAGCTTGAGGTGGTCGACGAGGTTCGTGCCCCCGCCGAGGAACACCGTGCCCGGCTCCGCGGCCCACCGCACGGCCTCGGCCACCGTGGCCGGCTTGGCGAAGGTGAAGGTCTTCATCGCGACTCCCGGACGGCGGCGACGATCCCGGCGTAGGCCCCGCAGCGGCAGAGGTTCCCGCTCATCCGTTCGGCGATTTCCGCGTCGGACCACTCCGGAGCCGCGCTGACCGGCGAGGTGACGTGGCTCGGAGCGCCGTCGGCGAATTCGGCCAGCAACCCGGCCGCGGAGCAGATCTGGCCCGGGGTGCAGTACCCGCACTGGAAGGCGTCGTGGTCGAGGAACGCCTGCTGGATCGGGTGCAGCCCGCCGTCGGCGGCCAGCCCGGCGGCCGTCGTCACGTCGGCGCCGTCGCAGGTCACCGCCAGGGTCAGGCAGGCCAGCACCCGGCGGCCGCCGACCAGCACCGTGCACGCGCCGCACTGGCCGTGGTCGCAGCCCTTCTTCGCGACCGGCTCGCCCAGCTGGTCGCGGATCAGGTCGAGCAGGGTGCGCCGCGGGTCCACCGTGAGCCGGTGCTCGGTCCCGTCGACCTGCAGCTCGATCGTGGGTTCGGGGCTTTCGGTCGCCATGTGTCCCTCTTCCGTGAGAGTGATCGGCGTACCCGTTCGCGGCGGGAAGAAACGGCCGGGTGTGCCGGCCGCGGGCGGAATTGCGTTGGTGGCCTCCTCATGATCGGGAACAATCGGCGCAATGGACATGCGCGCCCTCCTCGCCCGGGTCGATCCGCTGGCCGCTCCGGCACGACGGCGGGTTCTCGCCGATACCGCACGCACGCTGGCCGGTTCCCCGGAGCTGACCGCGTTGCTCGCGGAACTGGACGCCGTCCCCGGGCTTCCGCGCGCCTGGGCCGCGACGATGGCCGTCATCGCGGGCGACGACACGCACCTGCGCCGCTGTCTCGTCGCGGACGATGCCCAGGTCGCCGGACTCGCGATGAACCACTGCGCCCGCCGCGGCCTGCACTTCGACGTCGTCGCCGGGGCGCTGGCGACCGCACCGGCCGCCTGGCGGCACGCCCTCTACCGCGCGGTGCGGGCCACCGGTGCCACCGCGTGGGCCGGTGCACTGCTGCCCGCCGTGCGCGCCCGCTTCGGTGACCGCGAGGCCGCCGCCGTGCTGGCGGCCTGCGAAGCCGGCACGGTGGCGGCGCTGCTGCCGGACCTGGACTTCGCCGTGCCCAACTTCGCCGCGCTCGCCCGCCGGCACCCCGCCGTCGTCCTCGCGGACCTGCGCCGCCGGCTGGCCGGAGCCGCCGGTGGCGGCCGGGTCGCCGTGTGGGCCCGGTTCGGTCCCGCCCTTGCCCATCTGGTCGAGCACGATCCCGGCCAGGTCGCCGGCCTGCTTGCCCGTTCGGGGCCGCCGACCGGGCTGCCGGCCGGCGCCGATCGCTGGCTGGCCGCGGCGATCGCCGCCGATCCCGACCGGGTCGTCGGCCTCCTCGCCGATTCCGCGCGGCGCATCCGGTTCCGGCCGGGTCGCGGCATCGAGCGCGCGCTGCGGCGGGCGTCGGACGAGGCCCTGACCTCGCTCGCGCGGGCCCTCGTCGACGAGGTACCCCGGTTGACGGCGCTGGTGCGCGGGCTCCCGCCGGCGCGCCGCGCGGCCGTCCTGGGTGGAGCGCTGGGCGACCGGACCCTCCAGCAGGCCGGGCTGCCGATCGCGCTGCTCGACGTCCTGCCGTGGCGGGCGCGGCACGAGGAAGCCCGGCGGCTGCTCGCCACCCGTCCCGTGGCCGACCACCCCGTGCTGCGGCGGGAGGCGACCGCGCGGTTGCCGTGGGCCGAAGCCGAAGCCGACCTGCGGGCCGAGACGACCCGGCCGGCCGCCGCGGAGCGCGCCGCCGGCTATCCCCTGCTGATCGGGGCGGCCGCCGCGACCCGGGACCCCGGCGTCGTCGCCCGGGTGCTGGCGTCGCTGACCCGGCTGCCCAACGAGCAGGACCCGGTCCGCCACGCCGCGCTCGCGGCCGTCGCCGCGGTCCCCGGCCGGCTGCTGCGCTCGGCCGATCCGTCCACACTGGTCAAGCCGGCCGCCGATGCCGTCCAGGCCAGGGACGCGTCGTGGGGCACCCGCCAGGCGGCCGGCACCCTGGCCGTCACCCTGGTGCGGGAGGGCACCCGCACCACGCGGCCGGAGCTGGTCGAGAGCGGGCTGCGGATCCTGCACCTGTCGGGCGGGCACGCGCGCACCCTCACCCAGCACCGGCTCGACCGGGACCTGCCGCGCGGCGCCGAGCACGCCGTGTGGTCGGCGCTGCGGCCGCGCATCGCCGCCGACGCCCGCGCCGGCCGCCACGACCTGGTGCTGGCGCTGGCCGCGGGCCTGCACCGGCGTGCGTGGGCGATGCCCGATCTGCAGGCCGCTGTGGGCGCCGCGACCGGCGCGGCCGACGACAGCACGGTGCACTGGGCGATCGAGCTGTGGCTGGCCCCGCCCGCGACCCGGGACGAACGCGTCGAGGCGGTGCTGCGCGGTGACCCGTCCACGATCACGGTGACCGCCGTCGCGGACGCGATCAGCGAACGCCGGACCGACCTGCTCGACCGCGTGCTGGACCAGGCGCCGCAGGGCCGGTTCGCCGCCCGCGGTGTCCGGCTGGTGCCGACGTTCGGCGGGTCGCTGCGGCAGTGGCTGCCGCGTCAGGTCGCCCGGTACGGCGAGTTGCTGGCCGACCTCGCCACCACACCCGGTAAGCCGGTCTGGGAGCGGGTCTCGGCTGTGCGGCGCCTGGCGAGCCTTCCCGGCGCCGCGCTCGACGACGTGCGGCCGTTCCTGCAGGACGACGAGGTCGCCGTGGTCGAGGCCGCGCTGGCCGGCCTGGCCTGGACCGACCGGCCCGGCGACGCACTGGGCCCGCTGCTCGGATACGCCGACACCGAACACGCCCGCGTCGCGGTCTACGCGGCCGGCCGGGCCGCCCGGAGCATCCCGCCCGCCGAACTGGGCGCCGCGCTCCGCCCCGTGCTGGCGGGCAAGAAGGTGACGGCGCGCAAAGAGGCGATCCGGCTGCTGGCCGAGCACCGCGTGCCGGACGCGGCCGGTGAGCTGGCCGCGCGGTGGGCGGACCCGGACCTGCATCGCGACCTGCGCCGCGCGATCGTGTCGGCCGCGCGCCTGCTGCTCGACGACGACCGCGCGTGGCAGTGGCTCGCCGACGCGGCCACGATGACCGGGGTGGCCACCGCCCTGACCGAAGCCACCCCGGCGACCATCGCCGAGCAGCACCGTGCCCGCTACGGCGCGCTCGTGCGGGCCGTGGCGACCGGCGCCGACCCGGACACCGCGCGGATCGGGTTGACCGCCTGGCCCGCGTGGAGCCACTGGGACCGCGAGGGATCGGCCGCGCTGGTCGCCCGGGTCTGCGAGCTGGCCGGCACCGCGACGTGGCAGCCGGCGGTCGAGGCGGTGCTGGCCGCGTGCACGATCACCGGCGACCCGGCCCCGCTGCACGCGATGGTCACCACGCTGACCGAGCTGGACGACGTCGTCATCGCGGGCCGTGACCAGCCGGCGCGCCAACGACTGCGTTACGTCGTCGCCCGGTTCGCGCCCCGCGTGGACGGCAGCGGCGAGACGATGCGCGACGCGGCCGAGCGGCTGTCGGCGACGCTGGCGCAACGGGCGGAGCACCGGGCAGACGCACTGACCCTCGCGATCGCCGCGCTACCCCGCCACGGCGACCTGCTCCCGGCCCTCCGCCGGATCGCCGCGCTCGCCAACCGCCCGGCACTGGCCTGGCAGGCCGCCGACCGGCTGGCGACCTGGCTGTCCGGCCACCACCCGGAACGGGCCGACCTCGGCGCAGCTCAGGCGCTCACCGCCGACGCGGCGGAGGCGTCGCTGGCGGCCGCCATCGCGGGCCAGGCCGGCTCCCGAGCCGGCTGGACGGGTCCGTGGCGCGAACTGGTGCTGGGCTTGCGCGAGCACTCCGACGCCGACGTCCGCGAACGAGCGTCGCGGATCGCTCTCGCTCCGGAATGACGGCCCGTCATCACCGCCCGCCGGACCGTGTCGCTCAGCCGAGGCCGGCAACCTCGATGACCACCTTGCCCGCGGTGTGACCGTGCTCGACGGTGGCGAGGGCGGCCGGCGCGTCGGACAACGGGTGGACGGCCGTGATCGGTGGTGCGAGGACGCCCTCGATGGCCAGGCGAGCCGCGCGCTCCAGGTTCTTGCGGTCGAGGCGGCGCTCGACGAACCGGCCGCCGAGTTCCGCTACCGACTGGTCGCCCACGGCGATCACCGTGCGGGGGTCGCGCGCCAGCGGGGCGACCGTTCGCAGTGCGGGGCCGCCGACCAGGTCGACGATCCCGTCGAAGCCGCCGGGAGCCAGCTCACGGGCGGCGGCAACGACGTCCTCCGTGGTGTAGTCGACGAAGCGCACCCCGAGAGTCTCGGCCGCCGCGCGTTTGGCGGTGCTGCCGGTGCCGGCCACGTTCAGCTCCCGCGCCGCGGCCAGGCGGGCGATCGCGAGGCCGACCCCGCCGCCGACGCCGTTCACCAGGATCGTGGCGCCGGGCGGGAGGCCGAGCTGGTCGAGCGCGTCCACCGCGGTCGTTCCGGCCACCGGGAGCGTCGCCGCCACGGTTGCGGACAGGCCCGCCGGGATGCGCGCGGTGTGCAAAGCGGACAGCACCGTCGTCTCGGCGTAGGTGCCGCCGCCGGTCAGCGCGAAGCCGAAGACCGCGTCCCCCACGTCGAGCCCGTCGACGTCCTCGCCGCGGGCGAGCACGGTTCCCGCCGCCTCCATGCCCAGCACGCGCGGGAACGGCCGCCCGCCGTCGAGCCCGGGGACCAGGCCCGCGCGCAGGAGGTGGTCGAGGGGGTTCACCCCGGCGACGGCGACCCGGACCAGCACCTCACCGCGACCGGGGACGGGATCGGGGCGGTCGAAGAACTCCTGGACTTCGGGCCCGCCGTGCCTGCCGAAACCCCATGCCTGTCCCATTTTCCGCGCCTTCCGTGAGCGGCCCGGTTCGTCCGGGCCCTGCGGCCATCCTGACCGCTGACACCGGTGTCAGGGGCAACCGGCTGAGGCGCGGGTCACACCGTCAAGCCAGCTTCGCCCGGTGCCGGCTGTTGGCGCTGAGCAGCACGTCGAGGGCGTCCCGGGTCGCGGCCAGGTGCGCGATCTCCGCGTCGATCCGGTCGCGCTCGCGCTTCATCGTGGCGTACGCGAACTCGACGACGCCCGCGTCGGCGGGAGTCTCGACGCACGGCAGCACCATCGCGATCACCCGGCTGGACAGGCCCGCCTCGAACAGCTGCCGGATGAGCGACACCCGCTGGACCTCGGCGTCGGAGTAGTGCCGCTGCCCGGCGTCGGAACGGGTGCTGGTCAACAGGCCCTGCGCTTCGTAGTACCGCAGGGAGCGCGGACTCACGCCGGTGCGCCGGGACAACTCGCCGATCCTCATGCTGAAAAGCTACGCCCGCACGGCCGGCATCGTCGGCCGGACCTTCGGGTTGGGCAACACCTGGTCCACGAACGGAACCGTCCGGTTCTGCCACAGCCGAAGTCATCGACGCTGCCTGCGCCGAGCTGAACGGATGAAGATTCCGAGCAGCAGCAGGAGGAGGATGGCAGCACATCCTGAGATGCCCCAGAAAACCGGACGTTCCCAGAGCCGGACGTCCGCCACGCTCGACGCGGACGGTTTCACGCCGGCCGGGGCGCTCGTGGCCGGGGCACTGGTCGACGGTGGCGCCTGCGTGCGCAGAAGGTTGCTCGTCCCCGCCGCGCCGTTTCCGAACTTGTTCACGGCGGTCACGGTGAACTGGACCTGAGTCTCGTCCGGTACGCCCTCGACCGCGAACTTCCGGGCCTCCGACCGCACCACACCGATCTGCACACCGTCGGTTCGATCGATCCGGTAGCCGTCGATCGACGCGTCTCCGGGAGAAGCCGGCGGCTGCCACGAGATTTCGACCTGACCAGGTCCGGACTGCGAAGCGACGACTTCCAGCGGAGGACTCGGTGACCTCGGCGCACGCAGGCCGGCGCCCACGTCGACGACGGCCGTTGCGGCGTTCTGCCTGCCATCGTCCCCGGTGACCGTGACCACCGCCATTCCTTTGTATGCCTTCTTGTAGGAATGCGTGACCACCGGCGAGGTGGACGTCTCGTCGATCTTGCCGTCGTCGTTGAAGTCCCAGGCGTACTTGGTGATGCTGCCATCGGGGTCGAAGGAACCCGCAGCCGAGAAGTGGATCGGTTCACCTACCGCCGCCTTGTAGGGCCCGCCGGCTTGCCCGACCGGAGCTGTGGCGAACCCGCGCATCGCGTCATCGATGGCCTTGACGAGGTCAGCCGCGGTCGCCGACGAGTACACCTGTCCTTTGGAACCGTCCGCCAGCTTCTCGAAGCTGGTCCGCGTGGCTTCCTTCCCGCCCACGAGGATCGGGTTGATGACGACCGGATCCAGCTCCTTCGCCGCCTTGAGCACCTGAGCTTGCGTGTATCCGGTTCGCGGTTCGGGGTCCTTCGCCGGCGCGTCACCGATCAAGATGGTCAGCTTCAACGCACCAGGGCGCCATTTCTGCGCGTAGGCTGCCATGAGACCGGAGAAGATCGACTCCGGATCATCGCCACCCCCGTCGACGACGATGCCGTTGACCGCGTCGATGAACTCCGTCTTGCTTTCGGTGAACGGGACGTCGACTCGCGCCTGGTAGCTGTCGTCCACGTCCTTGTAGTCGACGAGGGAAACCCGAGCCGACTTCGCCACTCCGAAGATTTCGTCCGTCACCCGGCTGATCGAGGCACGAGCGGCATCGATGTCGTCGGCCATGCTGCCGGTGCTGTCGACGACGAATGCGACATCCACCTTCTCCGTGGGACGCAGGTCGACCGGCAGGAGCGTGGGGAAGACTCGGCTCCGGAGGTCCGGCCGGAGCTTGCGGAGCGCCACGGCGACTTCGTTCGCCGCCTGGGGTACCTCGCTCTGCGGGTACTCGAAGTGCGCGTGGCTGGTGGGCGGCAACTGCAGGATGTTTCCCGTGCACAGCCCATCGAGCTTGTCGCACCAGCTTCCCGTTCGGCTCGCCAGCGACTCCGGTACGTACGGGTCCCGGCCACCGAGGATTCCTTCGTCGAAGTACCCGTCGAAATCTCCGCGCACCCACGGTGCCTTCGCTCCGAAAAGCCTGCTGGCCAAGCTGCCGGTCCAGAATTTCGGATCGCCGAAGAGCGCCACGTACCCGACCCGGCCGAGCACCTTCGACGACAACTTCGGCAACGCCGACCCGATCGCGTCCGCGCCCTGCGAGTAGCCACCCAGAACTATTGTTTCCGCCGGGCAGTTGCGGTGCTCCAGGAAGGAGACCAGCTCGTCGGTCCCCGTCTTGCGGCTCCGGTTGTAGCCGTCGAGCGCCGCATCTTCATCCGGGTCGAAGTAGTCCTTGAGGTCGATCCCGAACCACTGCGTCATGGGAACAGCCGGATATTCACCCGCGTCGACCCGGTTGTTCCCGTCCAGGTTGCCGAGGTCGGCTCGGGCGATCCGCACCCCGGGAGCATTCTCCTTGATCTTTTCGTAGAAGGTGTCGGCCTCATCGCTCTTCTTGTCGGTGAAATTCTGCCCCGACCCCCGGGCGAACACCACCAGCACCTGCTGACAACCCGGCTCGGCCGTCGCCGCGGGCGCAGTCACCAATGCCACAGCCCCGACGCAACCGCTCGCCATGACCGCCGCAAGCCAACGTGTGACCACGAGCCACCTCCGGGCATATCTGAAAAAAGGGAAACTATCGGTGCATTGCCGTGATCCACAGCGAACGCCAAACAGTGCCAGGCGGAGGGTTTTGCGGAGGAACCGCGGAGCCCGGCGGCCCGATGGTGATTTTCAAGCTGAATGCGGCGTTGCGGTGCTGGGCAGCACAATCTCCTTGATCGGCGGTGCCACACCCGTCCACCGGAGGGGTTGTTACCGCGTATCCATTCCCTGTCAGCAACTCCTGTACAACGTCTCGATCACCCCCAGGCGGGACCGCAACGAGAAAACCCCGGGCGAACGATGGGCACTCCGCGTCGACGCAGAGGTAAGCAGCGATACCGTTACCCGTCTCCACCACCCGAGCAGAAATGGCGCCTTCGGGTATCTGCAACCGGTCAACCACGGCCCTGACCTCACGGAACTCCGCACGCGCGCGGGCATCGAATCCAACGAACGCAGTGGCGAGCACCAGAAAGACTCCGCACAGGACAAGGAGAATCTTCCCCCTGCGCGACAGCATCCGACAGCTCATGGACCTCATCGTCGCGTGCCGCCGCGTTCGTGTTACAGATCGCCAATTTCCTGGGGCCGTAACGCCGTCCGGCGCCTCCGCGACCTTGAATCCGTGCGCATGATGGGGCAAGGATCCGGCATTCGAGGCTACTTCGGCGCTCTGGTGGTTTTCGCCATCCTTGGTGCCGCCTCGACGGCGTGCGGTGGATCACCCGGGAACACCGGTAGCCAACCAGAAGCCGCCTCGCCCGGTGGGCTGCAGGCTTCCGGCGACACCGGCGGGATACCGGAAACTTCCTGCCCGACGGCCGCGGACTTCACGAGTGCCTTGTCGGAAAGCGTCTCAGCCGATCTTCTCGCTCCGATCCAAAGCCTTCAAATGGACTCCGACATCGCCTGCGCGGGGCACATCGCTGCCGCCTGGATCAAGCTGCGACAACTCGACCGCGGAAAAGCAGTCAACGGCCGGGCCATCTTTGTCGTACGCTGGCGCTACTGGCGCCTTCAAGAACTCGGCATGGCACACACCGACGCCGACAAGCGCTGGGAATTGATGGATTATCACGCCAAGTTCTCCGCAACTGCCTCCGTTTGCGAGCAGTCTCCGATCTTGCAATGGCTGCAGCGTCAGGGGAGCTGCGTCCGCTGACGCGGTCCGAGGCGGTGGCGACGCAGGTGCAACGAATCGTCCGGGTCCCGGCATCTTCCTTGGGGGTGCCTCGAGAACGCCGACGGAAGGACAGCGATGCGGAGACCACGGGCCGGGATCATCCTGCTGGCGAGCCTCCTGATCGTGCCCGCGGCACCGTCGTTCGCTGCCGAGCCGCCGCGGGTACCCGTTCGCGGCTTGGACGGCACCCGCAGCGCCCACGTCGTCCAGGACGGGACCGACGCCGGGCCGGCCGATCCCGCGGGCCAGGTCACCGCCCAGGTGTTCCTCGACGGCGATTCCCGGCGGCTGGCCGGCTACGCGCGGGCGGTGTCGGACCCGCGTGATCCCCGCTACGGCCACTTCCTGAGCCCCGAACAGACGCGCGCCCGGTTCGGGCCTTCGCAGGACCGCATCGACGCGGTCAGTGCCTGGCTGCGCGGCAGCGGCCTGTCGATCGTCAGCGCCGGCTCCCGGGCCGTCGTCGCCCAGGGCACAGTCGCCGCCGCGGCCGAGGCGTTCGGCACGCGCTTCCACAACTACACCTACTACGGCACCCCGTTCCGGGCGGCGGTGGACCCGGTCACGGTACCCGCGGCGGTGGGGCCGGACGTCCTGACCGTCACCGGCCTCACCGCCGCGACCGGCTCCCGGCCGCCCGTGCCGCCGCCCGGGACCGGGTCCCGGACGGCCGCCCGCGCCGCGGTGCCGGTCAGTCCCTGCCCGGACCACTACGGCGACACCCCGGCCACGGATCTCCCCGCTGCCTACGGACGTCCCGCGCAGTGGGCGCCCTGCGGGTACACGCCGCGGCAGGTGCGTGACGCCTACGGGATCACCGGGACCGGCCTCACCGGCAAGGGTGTCACGATCGGGATCATCAGCATCGGCAACGAAATCAACACCCTGCCCGACGCCAACCGCTTCGCGGCCGAGCACGGTGAGCCGCCGTTCGCCCCCGGGCAGTTCACCGCCCACGTCCCGCCCGGCACCCGTCCCGAGGAAGCCAGCGGCGAGTTCGCCATGGACGTCCAAGCCGCGCACGCGATGGCGCCCGGCGCGGACATCGCCTTCGTGGTGGGCTCCCGTGCCCGCTACGGCGACGACGTGCTCGACTCGATCGTGCAGATCGTCGACCGGCACCTGGCCGACGTCGTGTCGGGGTCGATCATCGTCGGCTCCACCCCCGGCTACGCCCCGGACGCCGTCGCGGCGTACGAACGCGCGTTCCAGGAGGCCGCGGTCGAGGGCATCACGTTCACCTTCGCCAGCGGCGACTCCGGCGGCGGCAGCACCGACAGCGGCGGCCGGTCCGTCGAGTACCCGGCGTCCAGCCCGTGGGTGACCGCGGTGGGCGGCACGACGCTGGCGATCGGGCCCGGCAACTCCTACCTGTGGGAAATCGGCTGGGCGACCGACGAAGCGTCCCTGTCCGGTGACGGCCGGTCGTGGGATCCGGGCCTGCCCGGTTACCAGGGGAAGGCTTCCGGCGGCGGCACCAGCACCGTGTTCCCGCAGCCGTTCTACCAGCGGGGTGTGGTGCCGGCGTCGTTCGCGGGGTCGCCGCCGATGCGCACGCTCCCGGACGTCGCCGCCCTGGCGGATCCCGATCTGTGCCTGCTCGTCGGCGAAACCGGCTACGACCTCGACGGCAGTCTGTCCTACAAGGTGGGCAACGGCGGCGGCACCAGCCTGTCGTCGCCCGCCTTCGCCGGGGTGGCCGCCCTTCTGGTGCAGGAGCACGGGCCACTCGGGTTCGCGAACCCGGCCCTGTACGCCCGGCCGTTACCGATGTACCACGCCATCCGCGACAACCCCGCCGGGACGCCGGACACGGTGGCGTTCGCGGTCGAGCGACGCGGGTTCGTCGACCTGATCACCCCGGGGCAGTACGCGGACTCGAACCTGGTCCACGCCCCGGGCTACGACACCGTGACCGGCCTGGGCTCACCGACCCGGCGGCTGATCGACTCCTTCCGCCGCCGGCCGTAGGACGTATCGTCCCGGCGATGCCCCGCCCTGAACCCGCCTCAGGACCCCGACAGGGGCTGGCTGAACCGGATGCTGTTGCCGAACGGGTCACGCAGGCCGCAGTCGATCCCGTACGGGCGTTCGGTCGGCTCGTCGGTGAACTCCACGCCCTTGGCCAGCAGCGTCTCGTAGGTCTTGCGGCAGTCTTCGGCGGCGAAGAACAGCGAGCCGCCCATCGCGCCCTTCGTCAGCAGGTCGCGGACCTGGTCCGCCGTCGCCTCGTCCATCCGGGGCGGGCCCGGCTTCTCCAGCAGGATCTCGCGGTCCGGCTGACCGGGCACGTTGATCGTCAGCCACCGCATGAACCCCAGGTCGGCGTCGGTGTGGACCTCCAGGCCGAGCTTGCCGACGTAGAAGTCGAGCGCCTCGTCCTGGTCGAGCACGAAGATCTGCGAAATCGTGATTGCGTTGAGCATGGGGGCGACGGTAGTGCAGGGGCGCGCCGGGGTGCTTATCCGAAACGATCAGCTCCGCGGCCGCATCCACGCCATCGCGAAGCAGGTCGGCACGCCGGCCAGCGGTCCCCGGCGGCGGTAGGCCGTCGGCGACTCGCCGACGATGTCCCGGAACGTCCGGCTGAACGTGCCGAGGCTGGTGAAGCCGACCTCCAGGCAGATGTCGGTGACGCTCCGGTCGCCCGCGCGCAGCAGGAACATGGCCCGCTCCACCCGGCGGCGTTGCAGGTAGCGGTGCGGGGTTTCCCCGAAGGTGGCGCGGAAGGTCCGGGCGAAGTGCGGCGCCGAGACGTGCGCGACCCTGGCCAGCGCGGGAACGTCCAACGGCTTCGCGTAGTCCCGGTCCATGGTGTCGCGCGCACGCAGCATGCGGCGGTTGGTCTCTTCCCCGGCACGGCTCACGGCGGAATCACACCACACCGGACGCGCCGCGAAGTCACCCCAGGCGCGCGGCGCGGCTCAGGAGGTGGCGGCGCTCGGGTTCGCTCGTCGTGCGGCGGGCCGCCTCCTGGTAGCCGGCGCGGGCCGCGTCGTGGTCGCCCGCCAGCTCCAGCAGGTGCGCCCGCACGGACACCAGGTGGTGGGACGCGGAGATGCGCTCGTCGGCCGAGAGGGCGTCGAGCAGGGCCAGCCCGGCCGCCGGCCCGTGGACCTCGGCCACCGCCACCGCGCGGTTCAGCGTCACCGCCGGGTTGGGCGCGACGCGCTCGAGAAGCGTGTAGAGGGCCAGGATCTGCGGCCAGTCCGTGGCTTCCGCGGTGGGTGCCTCGTCGTGGACGGCGGCGATGGCGGCCTGCAGCTGGTACGGGCCGACCGGGCCGTGCGCCAGCGCGCCGGTCACCAGGGCCACGCCCTCGGCGATCGCTTGGGCGTCCCAGAGCGTCCGGTCCTGCTCGCTCAGCGGCACCAGCCCGCCGTCCGCGGCCGTGCGGGCCGGACGGCGGGCGTCGGTCAGCAGCAGGAGGGCCAGGAGCCCGGCCACCTCGCCGTTGCCCGGGACCAGCCGGTGCAGCTCGCGGGCCAGGCGGATCGCCTCGGCCGTCAGCTCGGCGCGCACCAGCCGCGTCCCCGACGTGGCCGTGTAGCCCTCGTTGAAGACCAGGTAGACCACCTGGAGCACGACGCCGAGCCGCGCCGCCCGCTCGGCCGGCGGCGGCAGCGCGAAGCCGGTCCCCTTGATCCGGTGCTTGGCCCGGCTGATGCGCTGGGCCATGGTCGCCTCGGGCACGAGGAAGGCCCGGGCGATCTCGGCGGTCGACAGGCCGCCGACGGCCCGCAGCGTCAGCGCGATCTGCGACGGCGGCGTCAGCGCCGGGTGGCAGCACAGGAACAGCAGCGTGAGCGTGTCGTCGCGGCCTTCGACGTCGCCGGCGGGCGGGGTGCGGAGGGCGTCGGCCTCCTCCCGCCGTCGCCGGGCGGCGTCGCTGCGCACCTGGTCGGCGAGGCGGCGCGACGCCACCGTCAGCAGCCACGCCCGGGGGCTCTCCGGCCACCCGTCCACCGGCCACTGGGCCGCGGCCGCCGCCAGCGCCTCCTGGACGGCGTCCTCGCAGGCATCGAACTGGCCGTACCGGCGCACCAGCACCCCGAGCACCTCGGGAACCAGCCGCCGGACGGCCTGCCAGCCGGTCACGGCGCCACTTCGGCCTCGTGCATCAGCGGCCGGACCTCGACGCCCCAGTAGCGCGCGGACGGGGCGCGGGCGGCGATCTCCAGTGCCCTGTCCAGGCCGTCGCAGTCGACGATCATGAAGCTGCCCAGGAACTCCTTGGCCTCGGCGTAGGGACCGTCGGTGATCACCGGTGTCCCGTCGGTGACCCGGACCATCTTGGTGTTCACCTCGTCGGCGACGCCGTAGGCGCCGACCAGCTCGCCGGACTCGAACAGCTCCCGGTTGAGGGCGTCGGTCTCGCGGATGATCTCGGCGAGGGTCTCGGCGCCCACCGAGTTGAAGGCTTCCTCGTTGCCGTAGATCAGCAGCATGTACTTCACGGATCGTTCCTCTCTCACGGCCGTCCGACCAGGTCACCACTGGCGCCGCGGTCGTCGAGCACCAGCTTCGACCGCCCGCTGACGGTATAGCGGATGTGGGTGACACCGGGCGTGTCGACGACCCGGGCCGGGACCAGCTCGACGCCGTCGTCCGCGCCGAGGCCGAGACCGGGGCCGAAGAGCCGCTGCCCGTCGCCGAGCAGCACCGGGGCGATGTGCAGCTCGAGCTGGTCGAGCAGCCCGGCGGCCAGCACCTGCTGCAGGAGCTCCCCGCCGCCGGCGACCGCCACGTCCTTGCCGCCGGCCGCGGCCCTGGCCAGCTCGACGGCGCGTTCGAGCCCCTCGGTGACGAAGGTGAAGGACGTGCCACCCCGGCGTTCGAGCACCGCCCGGGCGCGGTGGGTGACGACGAACACGGGAGCCCGGAACGGCGGCTCGTCACCCCAGGGAACCTCACCGGCGTCGAACATCCGCCGCCCCATGACGTAGGCCCCGGCGGCGGCGAAGGTCTCGGCGACGATCTCCGAGTCGGCCGACCGCGCACCGCCGGCGAAGCCCTGCCGCTCGCGCCAGGCCATGGCGTCGACGGCCCAGCGGGTGACCCGGAAGAACCCGGGCGCCTCGGGACCCTGCATCCAGCCGCTCATGTCGTGGGGGTGCTGCGGGTCCCGTGGGCCGGTGTAGCAGCCGTCGAGGGACACCGACATCTGGGCGGTGACCTTGGTCATCGGGCACGCTCCGCTCGTGGGCGGCGGCCTCTTTCGGCCGCCTCGTGCCCTTCAGTCGGAGCCGGGCGCTCGTTCTCGACATGCGCCGGCGAGATTCCGTTCCGGGGTCGCCGCGTCGTAAGCTGCCGGTCCACCACGATGCCGCGGCTTCGGAGGGGTTCCCGGTGAATCGGCCGTTGCCGCGACTGCTCCTGCTGCTGCTCGGCGCGGGGGCGGTGCTCTCCTTCGCGGCGAGCCTGTACCTCGAAGCGCACTACCTCGGGTTCCTCCAGAACCACCCGATCATGGTGAACCTGATCTCCGGCGTGGTCGGCTTCTGCACGGCCAGCCTCGTGGTCGCGGTCGGGTTCAACTGGTTCGTCCGGCGGTCGAACCGGCGCTCGGCGATCCGCCGCGGCGTGCTCGAAGACTGGTTCTCGGTCACCAGCAGCCTGTCGGGGTTGAGCCGGAGCCTGGCCACGTTCGGGAGTGCGAAGCCCCGGGACCTCCGGCACATGTCCGCCCTGAAGCAGGACATCTTCCGGCAGGCCGACGCGATGATCAGCACCTGCAGACGGCTGGCGACCGCGCTGAACCTCGAAGAGGACGCGACGTTCCGCGGCATGCTCGCCGACGCGACCGCCGGGTACGACCAGATCAACGCGCGGCGCACCCGCGACCTGGAACCCGGCCTCGAGCCGCTGCTCCGCGCCTACTTCCGCCGGGTCGGCGACCTGGCGTACTTCATCCAGCGCTCGGTCGCGGGCCGGGACCTGAACCTCGAAGTTCGCGATCCGGACTGAACCGCCCGCGGGCGGTTCAGTCCCGGTCGTCAGCCGGCGACGAACCGCTGGTGCCACTCCCCGCCGCCGTACGGCGGGGCGACCACCGCGAGTTCGCCTTCGAACGGCGCCGGCTTCCACGGGCCGAGGACCCGCAGCTGGTAGTTGCCGACCGGGATGTCCTTGAACGTCGCGTAGCCGTTGGCGTCCGTGCGGGCGTAGGCGCGGATCGCGCCGTTCTCGAGCAGCACGAGGTTGCGGTTCGCCAGGCCCTCGTCGGCGTCCAGCGCGCCGTTGCCGTTCTTGTCGAGCCAGACCTGGCCGCGGGAATCGGCTCGCTTGCCGGGGACCTTGGCGGTCACGTCCGCGCACGGGGCGCCGCCGCTGTGGCCGTCGCTCGCCACGCAGTCCAGCCCCGTCGTGCCGGTGTAGGCCGCCTTGTCCGGCACCTTGCCCGACGCCGTGAGCACCAGCTTCTGCCCCGCGGCCAGCGTTCCTTCGCGCCGCTGTGCGCTGAACGCACCCCCTGGTCGTCCGTGATCGGCAGCTCCGAGCCGAAGCCGCCCGCGTCGCAGCCGAGGAAGAGACCGGTGAGCGGCCGGGTGCCGGCAGCGGGCGGACAGCCCGGACCTCGAGCGCCGTGTACGCGCCCCGGCCGTCCAGCCGCAGCGCGCCGACGGGCTGGTCGCCCCAGCCGCCGGGCACCTTCCGGAACGACACGTGGGCGATCCGGCTCCCCCCTTCGTGTTCCTGCCGCGAATCTAGGACCGGCCAGAACGCCCGGGGAGACCGGAACGTTCCGCGAGCGCGGTACGGCAACCTTTCGCCCGGCCGGGGCGTTTCGGCCGCTCAGGGACCGCCGGGCCGGCGGCGCGCAGCGAGGCGGCCCCAAGCGGCCGCGGCGAGGATCGAGAGAACCAGCAGGATGACGCTGCCCACGACGTCGAGGACGTAGTGGTTCCCGGTGGCGAGCACGTCCGCCGCCATGAGCGTCGGGAACAGCCACGGCACGAGCGCCAGGCGCGGATGCGTGCCGCGGAGCACCGTCCACACGGCATACGCGCACCACAGGGACCAGCCCACGTGCATGCTGGGCATCGCCGTGTAGTGGCTGGGATGCGTCCAGCTCTCCTGGTGGAAGAGGTCGTACCGGGCCACGACGTCGACGGCACCGGGCAGCGCGGACCGCGGCGGCGCCATCGGCACCGCCCAGTAGACCGGCAGGACGAGGACCGTCATCGCCACCATCGTCCGGCGGACCTCGCGATAAAACCCGGCGTGCCGGGCGAACACCCACAGCAGGACGCCGGCCACCACCACGTAGTACAGCCGGTACAGGCCCACCGCGAGCACGCTCGGCACCGGATTCCCGGCCAGCCAGGCGTTGACGCTCAGCTCGATGTCGAGGTGCACCGCGTGTTCCGCGGCCTGGAGGGCCCCGGCGTGGGCATTCGCGGCCGCGAGGTCCTTGCCGGCAGCGGCGTCGAGCAACGCGAAGAGCGAGAACCAGAGCAGCAGGAGGACCAGCTCGACGAGCGCTCGCGGCCGCTCGTCCGCCGGCGGATGCACGCGGCCACCCTAGCCGACCACGGCGCCGCGCTTGCGGTGATCGGCGTCAGGGGACGAGAGCCGAGGCGGCGCACAGCGCGGCCCAGGTCGCGGCGAACGCGGCCACCTTCTTGCGCGCCGACCGATCGGGCAGCCCGGTGCCGAAGACGACGGCGTCCGCGGCGTCGGAGGCCACCCGCGCACCGAGCGCGATCCGGAGCGCCTTCCCCTCGGGCGCGAACAGCATCGCCAGGCCGATGGCGGCGTCGCGGGCACCGATGCCCGCGATCAAGGTCCGCACGTCCGCGCTCACACTGCCGGTGGAGGTGGTCAGCCCGCACGGTCCGGCCAGCACACGCGGCGCGGCGACGATGGTCACGCTGTAGGCGGCGGTCACCGCACCGAGAACACGGGTCAACACGGGCATCGGCGGCTTCTTCCGTCGGCGGATCTGGTGGCTTCCGCGTACCCGGGGCGGTGCGCGTCAAACCCCGGCGCTGGTGCACCCCGCCGACCTCGCCCGTGCCGGGTGACGACCCGTTGTCCCCCGGCCGCCATCGTGGGCTTCGCCGCCGCCCGTTCCCGGAGGAGTCAGCATGGTGCGAGCTTCGCTCACCGATTTCCCGGCCCACCGGTTCCGCAAGCCCCGGCGGCACCGGGGCGCGGCCGGGGATCGGCCTGTGCGACGCCCCTTCCGGGGACTCGCCGACCGGTTCGGCGCCGGCGCGCACCCGCCGCCGGTCCCGTGGCCGCCCGAGGGCGAGCCCGGGGCCGGTGGCACCCCGCTCCCGCGGGCGCTCGTGGTGCTGCTCGGCGCCGCCGCCGCGGTGGTCGTGCTGGCCGGGGTGCAGGCCGTCGCCTGGTTCGCCGGTCCGGTCTTCCTCGCCCTCGTCGTCGTCATCACCCTCGATCCCGTGCGGACGTGGTTGCTGCGCAAGGGATGGCCGCGCTGGCTGACCGTGACCGTCCTGGTCGTCACCGTCTACCTGGTCCTGCTCGCCTTCTTCCTCGTCATGGTCGTGTCCGTCGCGCAGCTGTCGACGCTGCTGCCCGGCTACACCGGGCGGGTCGACGAACTGCTGCACGACGGACTGGCCGTGCTCGGCCGGTTCGGCGTCGGCGAACCCGAACTGCGGGCCGTGTTGTCGTCACTGGACGCGGGGAAACTGGTGGGGCTGGCCGGTTCCCTGCTCGCCGGCGTCGGCGGGCTGGTCACCAACCTCGCGTTCCTGTTCGCCCTGCTCCTCTTCCTGAGCGCCGAGACGGCCTGGGCGGGACAGCGGCTCGGCCGGATCGCGCGGGACCGGCCGTGGATTTCCGCGGCACTGCGCGGCTTCGCCACCGGCACGCGGCGGTACCTGCTCGTGACGACCGTGTTCGGCGGGCTGGTGGCGGCGCTCGACACCGCCGCGCTCGCGCTGCTCGGCGTGCCCGGCGCGGTCCTGTGGGGCCTGCTCGCCTTCGTCACCAACTACATCCCCAACGTGGGCTTCGTGATCGGGGTGGCGCCACCCGCGGTGATCGCGCTCCTCGACGGCGGCTGGCGCAGCCTGCTCGTCGTGCTCGTCGTCTACGCCGCGCTGAACTTCGTGGTGCAGTCGCTGATCCAGCCCCGGTTCGTCGCCGGCTCGGTCGGTCTGTCCACTTTGGTCACGGTGCTGGCGCTGGTGTTCTGGACCTGGCTGCTGGGCCCGCTCGGCGCGGTCCTCGCCGTCCCCGCGACGCTGCTGGCCAAGGCCCTGCTGGTCGACGTCGACCCGCGGGCCCGCTGGGCCGACGCGCTGCTGTCCGCGCCCCGCCGCGACGAAGGCTGACCGGCTCAGGTCAGGCCGTGCTGCCGCGCGACCACCACCGCCGAACGCCGGTTGTTCACCCCGAGCTTGCCGTAGATCGCCCGCACGTGCGTCTTCACCGTGTTGACCGACACGGTCAGGTCGGACGCGATCTCGTCCAGCGAACGCTGGGACGGCAGCCGCTGCAGCACCACCTGCTCGCGGTCGGTCAGGCCGCTGGGCGGCGCGTGCGGGACGAGCCGGCCGCGGACCGCCTGGGCGAACCGGTCCAGCGAGCCGAACCCGCCGGAGTGGTCGATCAGCAGGTCACCGACCCGGGGCTCGGCGAGGGCGAACGGCCGCACCAGGCCGTTGGGGCGGGCGAGGGCGAGCGCCCGGTCGAGGGCGTGCAGCGCCTTGGTCCGCCGGTGGGAGCGCAGCGCGAGCGCGGTCTCGGCGAGGCACCGGTCGACCGGGGTGGCGGGCAACAGCGCGGCCGACGGCGCGGTGTCCCGCAACACCGCTTCCGCCGTGTCCGTTTCCCCGGCGGCGAGGTGGGCGCGGACGCGCAGGACCGCCAGTTCGCCGCTGCCGGGCAGCCGTTCGTGGCCCCAGGCGAGCACTTCCGCCGCGTGCAGCGCCTCGCCGAGGGCGAGCGCCGCGTGGTACTCCGCGACCGCGCACACGGCGACGACCTCACGGGGCAGGTCGAGCGCGGCCAGCCGGCGCCGGGCCGCGCGCATGACCTGCGAACCCGACGGCCGGTCGCCGCTGTCGAACCGCACCATGCCCTCGAAGAACTCGCGCAGCGGCACCAGCAGCGGCACGGTGCCGGGCACCTCCGCCGCCGTCGCCTGGGCCAGTTCCCGGGCCGCGGCCACCGGTTCGGCGCGCATCAGGTCGTCGTAGGCGAGCAGCAGGTGGCACTCGGCCACGCCGGGGGTCCGGCGCCTGCCCCGCCGCCGGGCGACGGCGAGGGCGCCCGTGCAGGCCCGCCGCATCGCCGGGTGATCGCCCCCGAACGCGGTGGCGGCGGCCAGCGCGAGCCTGCTGTGCAGCACGAGGTGGTCGAGCCGCTCGGTGTGGGCCAGGCGCAGGGCCTCCTGCGCTTGGGTGACGGCGTGCCGGCGGGCGCCGCGGTGCAGTGACCGCCACGCGCGGTCGAGCTTCACCCACGCGTCGAGCTCCCGGTCCGCCCGGCCGTCCGCCGACGGCACGGGCCGGCCCGTCAGGACGGCCAGGTGCCGGACGGCGAGCGGCCAGCGGCCGTCGTCGGGCGCCGCCGTGGCGAGGTCGGCGGCCGCGTCGGCGAGCTGCCCGCGCTGGATGTTCTCCAGCGCCGAGGCCAGCCGCAGCGACGGGCTCGCGGCGACCGTGGCGGCCCCCAGGTAGGTGAGCGCGACCCGCACCGGTTCCCCGTCCCCGGCGAGCACCTGCCGCACGGCGTGATCCCTCGCCAGTGCGAGGACCCGCCGCCGGTCCCGGCCGGCCACGGCGTGCCGGAGCGCTTCCCCGAACCGGCCCCGCCCGGCGTACCAGCGGGCCGCGGCGCCGTGCAGCCGCAGCATCCGGTCCGGATCCCGCCGCGCCAGTTCGGCGCGCAGGAAACCCCGCAGCAACGGCGGAAGCCGGTAGGTTTCGGCCGGCGTGCGCACGACGAGGGCCATCCTCCGCTCGACCTCGTCCAGGATCGCCCCGGCGGCCGGGCGGCCCGAGAGGCGGACCGCCAGCGCCGCGCCGACCGTGTCGCACACGCTGATGCACAGCAGCAGATCCGAGGTCTCCGCGGGCAGCCGCGAGAGCACTTCGTCGGCGAAGAACTTCGCCACCGCGCGCTCGTCGCCGGAGACGGAGGCGACGAGCGCGTCGGCGTCTTCCGCTTCGCGCACCGACACCGCGGCCCAGCCGAGGGCGGCGGCCCAGCCCGCCGTGCGCTCGGTGAGCTCGCGGACGCGGTCGTCGCCGACGGCGGCGCCGGTGGCGCGCAGCAGGCCGGCCGTTTCCCGCGTGGTGAACCGGAGTTCGGTCCCCTCCACGCGGGACAGCGCGCCTTCGACGTGCAGCCGGGCCAGCCGCAGCCGCGGCTCGACCCGCGTGGCGAGCACCAGCCGCAACCCGGGTGGCAGGTGCCGCGCGAGGGCCGCCAGCGCGTCCAGCGCCTCCGGGCGCGAGATCTCCTGGAAGTCGTCCAGGACCAGGCGGACCGGCTGGTCCAGACCGCTCAGTGCGTCGTCCAGATCGGCCAGGAAAGCCCGCCGCCGCCCGGGTGGCGGCGGGCCGAGGCGGTGCACCCGGTGCGCACCCGGCACCGCCGGGCAGCGGCGCAGCGCGGCGAGGATCGCCGCCCACAACCGGGTTTCGTCGTTGTCATCTTCGTCGAGGGACACCCAGGCGACGTCGCGGCCGTCGCCGGCCCAGGCGGCCAGCGCCGTGGTCTTGCCGGCGCCGGCCGGGGCGCGCACCACCGTGACGGGCCGGGTGGCCGCGCGGTCGAGCAGGGCGTCGAGCCGGGGACGGGGCACGAAGGTACCCGGCAGGCGCGGCACCGCCGCCTTGACGCCGGGAACGGGCCGGAACGGGGTCGTCGTTCGAACAACGGGCACGTCAACCTCTCGGCTGTCGGGAGAATTCGCCCCGGTTCCGCGGTCGACGCCGGACGGAGGCCACGACTGTACTGATCACCGGCGCGCGACCGCGGCGCCGGGGTCACCAGATCTCGTAGGTGGCTTCGTCGCCGTGCACGATGACGGCCCAGATCACCAGGACGTCGAGGGCGATCACGATGGCGCCCCAGAACGGGTACGCGGACAGGAAAGCCAGCTGCGCCAGTGCGTTGAACCCGGCCAGCGCGACCGTGACGACCCGCGCCCACTGCGCGCCGGTGAACAGCGCGATCCCGGTCAGCACGACCAGGATGCCGACGATCAGGTGCAGCCAGCCCCAGCCGGCCAGTGAGAAGACGAGCAGGCCGGACGGGCCGATGACGTAGTAGTCGCGGTCGAACAGCGCGACCACGCCCTCGACCACGTTGAACAGTCCGGCCAGGACGGTGATCGCCCCGGCGAACCAGATCCAGCCGACCCGCCGCGACCGGGCGACCGCCCGCTCCGGCGGGACGGGTGCCCGGGCGCCGGTGGTTCCGGACCGGGGGTGCATGGGTTCGGTCATGATGACCCTTCCTCGTTCGTGGACGGGCTGCGGACCCGGGCGATCATGGTCGGTCGCGCGTCCGCCGGGCCTCGCCCGCCCCAGGTGAGATCAGGTGGCCCGGTCCGCGGCTCACACGGCGTGGGCGATGACCCGCGGCGGCCCCGGCGCGAGGGTGCGGCAGACCACTGTTCCCGGACCGAGGAGGAAGTCGTGTCCACCTTGACCGTGTGGCGGTTCCCGACCGTCGAAGGCGCCGAAAACGCCCTGGATCTGCTCCGGCAGCTGCAGAAGCAGCAGCTGATCTCGATCGCCGACGCCGCGTACGTGACCTGGCCCGAAGGCCGGAAGAAGCCGAAGACGAAGGACCTCGGCGCGCTGACCGGCGCCGGCACGCTGGGCGGGGCCTTCTGGGGCCTGCTGTTCGGCCTCATCTTCCTGGTCCCGTTGCTGGGCATGGCCGTCGGCGCGGCGATCGGGGCGCTGACCGGGTCGCTGAGCCACGTCGGGATCGACGAAAGCTTCATCGAGACCGTCCGCGCGCAGGTCACGCCCGGGACGTCCGCGCTGTTCGTGATGTCCGACGGCACCGTGCTGGACCGGGTCGTCGAGCCGTTCAAGGAAACCGGGGCCGCGCTGCTGAGCACCAACCTGTCCGATGAGGAGGAGGCCCGGCTCCGGGGTGCGTTCGCCGAAACCCCGCACCTGCAACCGCGGTGACTCAGGCGGGCCGGACCGCGGCGACGCCCCCGAGCGCCGCCGCGGCCACCCGCGGGAGGTCCGGCCGGCCGCGGCGCACTCCCCCGAGAGCGCCCCGCGGCCGGCTCGACGGGATGGCGGAACGCGGCGCCGGGGACGCGGCGGCCGCCACCGGGGAGATCCCCGTGACACACCCGCCGGGGCGCCACCGTCCGCTCGTCGTCCGTTCCGCCATCACCGCACCTCCACGGCCCCCACCCTGGTGCGCACCCCCGGCGCGGGTCGTCACCCGTGGTGGATGACTCCCCGCTTCACCCCCGGCGGGCGACGCCCCGGGGAGTCCCGCGGCCGACGATCCGTCCCATGACTCTCACCGACAAGGAGATCGCGGCACCCGACGTGCGGATCGCCCGGGCCCGCGCGGCCCGCGGCACCGTGCCCGCGGCGAGCCACGCGCAGTTCCCCGGCCTGCTCCGGCGCGCCGATCCGCTCACCCTGCTGGCCCGCCAGGACGCCGATCGGGTGCCGGAACTGCTCCCGTTGCGCTACAGCCGGATGGCCGCGTCGCCGCTGGCGTACTTTCGCGGCGCCGTGCTGCCGGCGGCGGCCGACCTGGCCACCACCCCGCGGACCGGGTTCACCGTGCAGGCCTGCGGAGACGCCCAGCTGGCCAACTTCGGCCTGTTCGCCGTGCAGGGCAGGCGGTTGGTCTTCGACTTCGCCGACTTCGACGAAACCCTGCCCGCGCCATGGGAATGGGACGTCAAACGGCTCGCCGCGAGCTTCGAGGTCACCGGCCGGGAGAACGAGCACCCGGCGGGCCAGTGCCGTCGCACGGTGCTCGCCGCGGTCGAGTCCTACCGCCTGGCGATGCACGGCTTCGCGCGCCGCACGCCGCTCGACATCTTCTTCGCCCCGGCCGACGCCCGGACGCTGCGGGTGGTCGCGGCCCACCGGCTGGGCCCGGCCCGGCGCCGGGCCCCCGGGGCGCGCCGGTTCACCGAAATCCGCGACGGGCACCTGCGGCTGGCCGCGTGCCCGCCGTCGGTCGTGCCGGCCGGTCACCTCGCCGGCGACGGCGACCCGGCGACGCTGACCGACCGGCTCGGTGCCGTGCTCGCGCGGTACCGGCGCACGCTCGGCCCCGCGCGGCGGGCGCTGCTGGACCGCTACCGGCTCGCCGACGCGGCGCGCGCGGTGACCGGGCCGGGCGGGGCAGGCACGCGGTGCTGGGTGGCGATGCTCGTCCGGACCGGCACCGGTGACCCGCTTTTCCTGCAGCTGAAGGAGGCCCGGCCGTCCGTGCTGGAGGAGTACGCCGGCGGCGCCGCACCGGGCGGCCCCGGACGGCGGGTGGTGACCGGGCAGCGGCTGATCCAGGCCACCGGCGACGTCTTCCTCGGCTGGGCGCGCGCCGCGGAGTTCGACGGCCGCACCGGCGACTTCCACGTCCGCCGGCTGCGCGACGACCACGACGCCGGTGACGTCACCACGATGACCCCGGACGTCCTGCGCGCCCACGCCCGGCTGTGCGGGTGGACGCTGGCCCGCGCGCACGCCCGGACCGGTGACCCGCTCGCGATCGCCGCCTACCTCGGCTCCGGGCCCGCGTTCGCCGAGGCCGTCCGGGAGTTCGCGGTGGCCTGCGCCGACCAGAACGAACGCGACCACGCCGCGCTGCGCCAGGCGATCCGGTCGGGGCACGTCACGGCGGCGGCCGGGTCGTGAGGACGCCGGCCGCGCCGTCACGGGGACGCGCGCTGCACCACCAGAGGCAGTTCGCGGACCCGGTGGACGGACACCACGTGCATCCCGAGCGCCTCGAGCCGCCGCAGGATTTCCGGGAGGCGCCGGGGATCGGCCACCGTGCCGAACACGATCGTTTCCGGCGGGACCGGCACGACGACCACGTCCCGGAAATCGGTGGCCCCGGTGGCCGCCCGGTCCGGAATGGCACCGCTGCCCCGGAAGACGTACTGCGTGCCCGCCGTCAGGTCGAGGACGCCACCCCGGGTCACCGGGCCCGCCGCCCTCGCCGGGACCGGCCGGCCGCGTACCAGGAGTGCGCGACCATCGCCGCGTCGAGCAGCATCATCGCCGCCGACCAGCCCCGCGCCGGCAGGAACACCAGCCGCGCGACCAGGTCCGCCCCGGCGCGGACGCCGGTGCGCAGCTCGGCGGCCGGGCTCAGCGCGGCGAGCGCGACGACCAGCCACAGCAGCACCGAACCGACGCTGATCCGGCCGGTCCGCAGCACGTCGAGCACCACGGCCTCCCCCGGCCCGAGCCAGCAGAACTGCGCGCCCGCGAATCGCCGCCGGCCGCTTTCCGATGAATTCCCGCGTATTTTCACCCGCCACACGATTCTGCTCCCGGCCGTTGTTCTCCTCGCCCGCAGGGGGTGAGCCGGGGCTTTTGCGTGGCAGGATCCGCGGGCTCGCCCGAAACCGATCACGAAGGAGAATTACCGATGCGCCAGTGCCGCGACGTCCCGGCCCGAAGACGAATTCCGAGAACGAAGATCACCGTTCCCGGCCCGCCGGCGGATCTCGTGTCTCGGCCGCGCCTGCTCACCGTCCTCGACGGCGCGAGCGAAGCGGCCCTGGTGTTCGTCGGTGCTCCCGCCGGGTTCGGCAAGACCGTGCTCCTCGCCGAATGGGCGCGGCAGCGGGGCCGGGGCGCGGTCGCCTGGCTGTCCGCGGACGCCGAGGACAACGACGACCACCTCTTCTGGTCCGCCGTCCTGGAAACCCTCGGCGGGCTCCCCGGCGGCACTCCGCTGCGGCTGCTGGCGGTCCCCGGGGCCCCGAGCACCGACCTCGGCTTCCTGAGCACGGTCGCCGACGCCCTCGACGCCCTGCCCGAGCCCGTGGTGCTCGTCGTCGACAGCGCGCAGGAGATCACCGCGCCCGAACCGTGGCACGGGCTGCAGGCGCTGGTCCGCCACCAGCCGGCCGGGCTGTGCCTGGCCGTTTCGAGCCGGCGGGAACCACCCCTGCCGCTGGGCCGGGCGCGGCTCGCGGACCGGCTCGTCGAAGTCGGCGCCGCCCGGCTGCGGTTCACCGCGGAGGAGGCGGAGGCGCTGCTCGCCACGGCCGACCGGGCGATTCCGCGGGATCAGGTCACCCGGCTGGTGGCCGGCACCGGGGGCTGGCCGGCCGGGCTGCGGCTCGCCGCGGCGTCCGCCGCCCGGCACGGGAGCCTGCGTGACTTCGAGACCGGGCGCGACGACGCCGTGCTCGCCTACCTGACCGACGAAGCCCTCGCCCCGCTCACCCCGGCACAGCGGGAACTGCTGCGCACGATCAGCATCTGCGACGAGGTTCCGGCCGGGCTGGCGACGGCGCTCGGCGGCCGGCCGGACGCGGAGGCGATGCTGCGCGAACTCGGCGAGCCCGCCACCGGGCTGGTCGACACCGCCGGCACGCCACCGCACCACCGCGTGACGCCGCTGCTGCGCACCTACCTGCGCGCCGAGCAGGAGCGGCGGGCCCCGGACCGGGCCCGGGCGCTGCACGCGACCGCGGCCCGCTGGTTCGCCGGGCACCACCGGCCCGCGCCGGCGTTGCTGCACAGCGTCCGGTCCGGGAACCCCGCCCGGGTCGGCGAGCTCCTGCGCGAGCACGCCGTGACCCTGTTCGTCGCGGGCGAGCACGACGTCCTGCGGCAGGCCCTCGCGCTGCTCGAGGACCGGCGGATCGCGGCAGGCGCCCCGGCCGCGCTGATCTCGGCCGCGCTGTGCCTGGAGGCGGCCGAAACCTCGGCGGCCCGGCTGTACCTGGCCCGCGCCGAGGCGTCGTGGCCGGACCGGGCGGCGCCGGAGCTGACCGTGCTGCGCCGGTTGACCCACGCCCGGCTCGCGCAGCTCGACCGCACCCCGGCCCAGGCGCTCCGCGTCGCCGAGCAGGCCGACGAGGAGCCGTTCGCCGGGAGCGAGCTCCGCGGGCTCGCGGCCGTGCACCGGGCCGGCGTCCTCATCGCCCGCGACCAGCGCGAGCCGGCCCGGGAGGCGCTGGTGGCGGTCCTCGGCACCGCCGAGCAGGTGCACCAGGACTTCACCGTCGCCCGGTGCCTCACCGTGCTGGCCGAGCTGGCCTGCCACGACGGCGACTACCGGGCGATGGACACCCTGGCCCGCCGGGCCGGCAGCCGCCTGCCGCACCAGGAGTCCCCGCGGTCGCTGCAGGGCGCCCAAGCCCACGCCCTGATGGCGTACGGGGCCCTGTTGCGCGGTGAACCCGCCGACTGCGTCGAACACGCGAAGCGGATCGGGCAGCTGCTCGGCGACGCCCCGGCGCGGGCGGCCCGCGACCTGCGGATGTTCGCCGAAACCCTGCGCGGGGCCGCCGAGTTCGAGCTCGGCAGCTGGCACGCGGGCCTGCGGCGGATGCGCCGGGCCCGCACCCGTCCCGGGACCGGGCGCGGCTGCCCCGCCGGGTACGCCGCCCTGTGCGCCGTGCTGGAGCAGCGCGCGGCCCTGCGGCTGGGTGCGGCGGGCCAGGCCCGGGAGACCGTCCGCTGGGCCCTGCCGCTCCTCACCGGTTCGGGCGAGCTGCTCCTGATGCGCGCCCGGACGCAGCTGCGGCTCGGCCGCCACCACGCGGCGAGCACCGTGCTGCGGTCACTGGCCGACGACCCGCCCCCGCTGGAACTGGCCTGGGCCCCGATCGAGGCGTCGCTGCTCGGCGTGCAGGCCGCGCTGGCGGCCGGGGCGCGCGACCGGGCCGCCCGGCTGCTCGACGACGCGGTCCGCGCCGCCGAACCCGCCGGCGTCCGGTTCCCGTTCGTCTTCGCCCCGCCCGAACTGGTCGGCTTCCTCACCAGCCGGCTGGGCCGCCTCGGCGCCGGGGAACGGTTCGCCGGCGAGGTCCTCGCCCTGCGGCGCCGGCTGCGCACCCCGCCGATGCCGGCCCCGCTGACCGAACGCGAACGCAGCGTCCTGCGCCTGCTGCCGACGCAGCGGTCGATCGACGAGATCGCCCAGGACCTGACCGTCTCCCCCAACACCGTCAAGACCCACGTCCGCGGGATCTACGCGAAGCTCGACGTCCGCAGCCGGCGCGAAGCGGTCACGATCGCGCAGGAACGGGGACTGCTCGACGCCGAAGTCGCCGACTTCACGGTCTGAACCCCTCGCCCCACCCGGAGCGGGTGAGGCGGGCGCACCCGGGATCGGTGTCGAGTGGGCCGGGCACGCGCGAGCGTGCCTGGCCCCGATCCCGGAGACGAGGAGATGTCATGGCCCTGGCGAGCGCGGAGTACCCGTTCCTGAGCCTGATGTGGACGATGCTGGTGTTCTTCTGCTGGATCGCCTGGTTCTGGCTGCTGTTCGTGATCCTGGGCGACCTGTACCGCCGGGCCGACGTCTCCGGCTGGGGCAAGGCGGGCTGGACGGTACTGGTGATCGTGCTGCCGTTCGTCGGCGTGCTGCTCTACCTCTGCACGCAGGGCCGGAACATCCTCGACCGGCAGCGCGCCCGCGAAGTGGCCACCCAGCGGCGGTTCGACGACTACGTGCGTTCGGTGTCCACATCGGACAACACCGGTGCGGCGCAGATCGCCGAAGCCCGGCGGCTGCTGGACCAAGGCGTCATCGACGACGCGGAGTTCCAGGCCCTCAAGCGGAAGGCCCTCGCGCGTTGACCGCGGCCCGGCGGTGGCGGTTCGTCCACCTGGCCGTGCTGCGGCCCCTGCTCACGGTCATCGCGCTGGTCTGCCTCTACTACCTGCTCCCGGTCGACCAGGTCCTGCGGCCGTGGACGGCGGTCACCTTCACCGCCGGTCTCGCCGTGCTGGTGCTGCTGGTGGTCGGCGAGGTGCGGATGATCCTGCGCTCGCCGTTCCCGGCGTGGCAGGGCGTCCAGGCGCTCGCCCTCATCGTGCCGCTGTTCCTGCTGCTGTTCGCCGACGCCTACTACGTGCTCGCCCAGGACCGGCCGGGGTCCTTCGGTGCGGTGCTGACCCGCACCGACGCCCTGTACTTCACGGTCACGGTGTTCGCCACGGTCGGCTTCGGCGACATCACCCCGGTGTCCACCGCCGCCCGGGTGCTGGTGACCGTGCAGATGGCCGCGGACCTGGTGGTGCTGGGCGTGGTGCTGCGGGTGATCCTGACCGCGGTGCGGCACCGGCGCGCGTCCACAGTGGACGAATCAGTCGGACGGCAGCCGCACCGCCGCGGCCAGCCCGGCCAGCGCCACGACGCCCAGGGTGGTGAGGGCGAGGGCGAAGGACCGCCCGCCGAGGTGCGGCGTCCCGGCCAGGACCGAGCCGGCCAGCGCCGTCCCCACCGACGAGCCGAGGTTCGACACACTGCGGGACACACCCGAAATGTCGCCCTGGGCGGAGTCCGGGAAGCGCGACTGCACGAGGTTCACCGACGCCGTCAGCATGACCCCGACCCCGGCGCCGAGCAGGAACAGGCCCGGCACCGCGCCCGCCACCCCGGAATCCGCCCGGACCAGCAGCAGCACGAGGGCCAGCCCCGCGACGGTGACGGCGAACCCGGCGCGGACGAGACCGCGCTGGGAGTGCCGCCGCGCGAGCCGGCCCGCCGCCGCCGAGGCACCCAGGATGCCGGCGGTGGCCGGGGTGAGCATCAGCCCGGTCTCGATCGCGTCGTACCCGCGGACCTCCTGCAGGAAGACCGCGACGACGAAGAACGCCCCCTGCAGGACCAGCCACTGCACGTGCTGGGTGGTCAGCCCGAGCCAGGTGACGCGGTCGCGGAAGAGCCCCGACGGCACCAGCGCCGCCCGGCCGGCCCGTTCCCGCGAGCGGACGTGCGCGAAGAACACCACGAGGAAGGCGGCGCCGATGCCGGCGAACAGCCAGAGCGGTGAAATCCCGCCGGCCGGCAGCAGGACCACGGCACCGACGGCGAAGTCCGCGCGGGAGACGAGCCAGCCGTAGGTGCCCGTCTGCAGCACGCCGAAGACGACGAAGAACAGGCCGGCCGCCGAGAGGACCGCGCCGGCGACGTCGAACTCCTCCTCGCGCGGCGGTGCGGGCGGCTCGGTGACCCGCACCGTCAGCAGGACGATCAGGGCGACCAGGAGGACCTGCAGCAGGAAGGACGCCCGCCAGCCCAGCCACGTGGTGACCAGGCCGCCGACGAGCGGGCCGGCCGCGGCGCCGAGCGCGCCGGCCCCGCTGACCACGCCGAAGGCCCGCGCCCGCGCTTCGAGGCCGGGGCTGGCGACGGTGATCAGGATGTAGATCGGCGGGATCATGAGCGCCGAGCCGACGCCCTCCAGCACCGAGTAGCCGAGGAGCAGCAGCGCCGGGCCGTGCGCGGCCGAAGCCAGCAGGGCACCGGAGCCGTACACGGCGAGCCCGGCGAGGAAGCAGCGCTTGCGGCCCAGCAGGTCGCTCAGTTTGCTGCCGGGCACCATGAGCGACGCCATGGTGAGGGTGAACACCGTGATCGCCGTCTGCACGCCGAGCACGGTCGTCCCGAGGTCCGCGGCGATGGCGCTGACGGCGACGGTCATGGTCGTCGCGGCGTAGCTCGCGACGAACTGGGCGAGGGCCAGGGGCAGCACGAGCATCGGCGGGCCTTCCTCGTCGGGTGCCGCACACGGTGGCGCGGCCGGGGCCGGGCTGCCTCACCCCGCGGGGGTGAGGCACCGGCCCGGCCGGGCGCCCGCTTGCTCGGCGAGCAGGGGCTCGCTTCCGCGGCTTTCGCGGTGCTCCGGCGGCCAGCGGCCCGACCGCTGGCCACTCCCGCGACCCCGGCGCCCGCAGCGGGGCCACGGCTGCCGCCCACTCGGCGAGCAGGGGGCCGCCTCCGCGACTTCCGCGGCCTGACGGTCAGCAGCCCGCCCGCCAACCACCTCCGCGACCCCGGCACTCCCGACCCGGCCACCTCACCCCGCCGGGATGAGGCAGCGGCCGTCCCGGCCCGGGACGGTGCCCGGTGAGGGGATCCGGTGCCGATGGAGGAGCCATGACCGAAACCACGATCGCCGAGCACGGGCTGATCGGAGATCTGCAGACCGCCGCGCTGGTGACGACCGACGGGTCGATCGACTGGTTCTGCTGCCCCCGCTTCGATTCGCCGTCGGTCTTCGGCGCTCTGCTCGACGACGAGCGCGGTGGCCGGTTCCGGATCCGCCCGGCCGGTGCCTGCGCCAGTGCCCAGATGTACCACCCGGACACCGCGGTGCTGATCACCCGGTTCTCCGGCCCCGACGGCATCGGCGAGGTGGTCGACTTCATGCCGCCGTGCGACGGCCCGGCCACCACCCGGCACCGGATCGCCCGGCTCGTGCGCTGCGTCCGCGGCCGGATGACGTTCGACGTCGTGGTCGCGCCCCGCTTCGACTACGGCCGCCGTCCGCACCAGGCGATGCTCGTCGCGAACGGGGCCGTGTTCATCGCGCGTGACACCTCCCTCGTGCTGCACGCGGTCCGTGAGCCCGGCGACGAGCACCTCGCCGAAACCCGCATCGAAGGCGGTGACGTGCACCTGCGGCTCACCCTGGACGCCGGCCAGGTGCGCGGGGTCGTGCTCGAAACCGACTCCGCGGAGCCGCCGCGCGAGATCCGCGTCGCCGACTTCGAAGCCCTCTTCCAGTCCACTGTGGACTGGTGGCGCGGGTGGCTGGCCCGCTCCACCTACCGCGGCCGCTGGCGGGAGATCGTGCTCCGGTCGGCGATCACGCTCAAGCTGCTCACCTACGAGCCGACCGGCGGGCTGGTCGCCGCGCCCACCCTCGGGCTGCCCGAGGAACTCGGCGGCGAGCGGAACTGGGACTACCGCTACACCTGGGTCCGGGACGCGTCCTTCTCGGTGTCGGCGTTGCTGGCCCTCGGGTTCGCGGAGGAGGCCGCCCGGTTCGGGAACTGGCTCGGCGACCGCATCCGCGAAGGCCGGGGCGGGACCAGCGGGCCGCTCGCCGTGCTGTACCGCGTGGACGGCACGACGGACCTGCGGGAAGAAAGCCTCGCGCACTGGTCCGGGTACCGCGGGTCGGCGCCGGTCCGGATCGGCAACGACGCGGCCGGGCAGCTGCAGCTCGACATCTACGGCGAAGCCCTCGACAGCGTCTTCGCCGCCGACCGCGCCGGGTTCGAACTTCCCCACCAGGGCTGGGAAGCCCTGCGCGCGGCCCTCGAATGGCTCGGCGAACACTGGGACCAGCCCGAGGAAGGCATCTGGGAGACCCGCGGCGGCCGCAAGCGCTTCACCTACGGCCGGCTGATGAGCTGGGTCGCCTTCGACCGCGGCATCCGGTTGGCCGGCACCCACGGCAGGCCGGCCCCGGTCGAGGACTGGACCTGGCAGCGCGACAGCATCCACGGCCAGATCATCGACCGCGGCTGGCACCGCACGCGAAACGCGTTCGTCCAGCACGACACCGGAGACGAGCTCGACGCGGCCCTGCTTCGCATGCCGCGCACCGGATTCCTCCCGGCCACGGACCCGCTGTGGCTCTCGACGCTCGACGCGATCAAGACCGGCCTGGTGACCGACAGCCTGGTCTACCGGTACGACCCGGCCGCGTCCCCGGACGGCCTCGCCGGCGCCGAAGGCACGTTTTCGCTGTGCAGCTTCGCCTACGTCGACGCTCTGGCCCGGGCGGGCCGCCTGGAGGAGGCGCGCACGGCGTTCGAGAAGATGCTGACCTACGCCAACCACGTCGGGCTGTACGCGGAGGAGATCGCCCCGACCGGCGAGCAGCTCGGCAACTTCCCGCAGGCGTTCACGCACCTGGCCCTGATCGACGCCGCCGTCACCCTCGACGCCGTCCTCGGCTGAGGCGGCCGGGTCTCCCCCGCCACGGGTGACCCGGCCGCGCGCCGCGCGGAACACGATGAGGCACCCGTCGAGGCGAGCCCCGGGAGGCCGAAGCCATGACCACCACCAACCGACCACGCCGGTCCACGGAACCAGCCGGGCCGCCACCCCCGGAGGGGGCCGGCCGCGCGAAACCACCGGCCGCGGCGTGGATTTCCTGGGTCGCGCTCGCGCTCATGACGACCGGATCCGTCGCGAGCCTGCGTCCCTCGCCGACGATGGCGGTCTACGGGCTCGCGGCCGTCTTCCTCTACGTCGTCCCGGCGATCGTCTTCCTCCTGCCGACGTCGCTGGTCTCCGCCGAACTGGCTTCCGGCTGGCCGGGCGGTGTCTACAACTGGGTCGCGCTCGGCATCTCGAAGCCGCTGGGGTTCCTGGCGGTCTGGTGCCAGTTCGCGATGACGATCTTCTACTACCCCAGCCTGCTCGGGTACGTCGCCAGCACGCTCGCGTACGTCTTCGACCCGGACCTGGCGAACAACGGGTGGTGGACGGCCGCGGTGATCGTCGTGGCGTACTGGTCCGGCGTCTGGATCTCCTCCCGCGGCACGAAAGGCGTGGCCGGGCTGGCCGGCGGCGGGCTCGTCATCGGGACGCTGCTGCCCGGCGCGCTCCTCGTAATCCTCGGCATCGTGTTCCTCGGCCAGGGGCACCCGTCCGCGGCCCCGATGTCGGCGAGCCACCTGCTGCCGGCGTGGGCCGGGCTGGCGAGCCTGGTCCTGATCGTGAACAACTTCCTGTCCTACTCGGGGATGGAGATGAACGCGGTGCACGTGTCGTCGCTGCGCAAGCCGGGCAAGGAGTTCCCGCGGGCGATGTTCCTGGCGATGGGGCTGGTGCTGCTCATCTTCATCCTGCCCGCGCTCGCCATCAGCTGGGTGATCCCGGCCGACCAGCTCTCGCTGACGGCCGGGGTGATGCAGGCCTTCGACGCCGTGTTCGCCGGCTTCGGCATCCAGTGGCTGACCCCGCTGATCGGGATCATGCTCGTCCTGGCTTCCCTCGGCGGGATGCTAACCTGGCTGGCCGGCCCGTCGAAGGGCCTGCTGCTCATCGCCCGCCAGGAGGGGTACCTGCCGCCGTTCCTGCAGCGGCTCAACGGCCGGGGCGTGCAGCAGAACATCCTGGTCGCCCAGGGCGCCGTCACCACGCTGATCGCGCTGCTCTACGCGTTCATCCCGGACGTGTCGAGCGCGTACTGGATCTTCTCGGTGATCACCACGCAGGTGTACCTGATCATGTACCTGCTGATGTTCGTCGCGGCGGTCCGCCTGCGGCGGAAGTACCCCGATCACCCGCGCGGGTTCCGCGCGCCGCTGCTGCTCGGCCTGTGCGGCATCGGGTTCTGCGCGTCGCTGGCCGCGCTGCTGGTCGGGTTCGTCCCGCCGTCGCAGTTCGGTTCCGGCAGCCCGTGGGTGTACCTGGGGATCGTCGCCGGCGGCGCGCTCGGCCTCGGCCTGCTGGTGCCGTTCCTGTTCTACCGCCTGCGGAAACCGTCGTGGCGGCAACCGGAGGTGAGCTCGTCATGACCACTGTGGACGAACGATCGACCCGGTCGCAGCGGACGGCCGTCTACGTCCTGGTGGCGGTGGTGCTGGGCGGGTTGCTGGTGGCGGGCTACCTGGCCCACCGGTCCGCGGTCTGCACCGACCTGAACGCCGCGCTCACCCGCGCGGCGAGCGACACCGCCGGTGGCCCGGGAGCGCGGCCGCTCCTGCGGCCGGTGCTGCGGTACGCCGGTCCCTGCCCGGTGGGCGGGTGAGCGCGGTGGACCTGCGGACCCGGATCGACGCCCTGATGCCACGGGCGCGGGAGGAACTCGCGGAGCTCGTCGCGCTGCGGTCGGTGGCGGACCCGCGGCAGTTCCCGCCCGACGAGTGCCACCGCGCGGCCGTCTGGGTCGCCGACGCGTTCGCCGAGGCCGGCTTCCGCACGAGCCTCGCCGACACGCCGGACGGCAGCCAGGCCGTGGTCGGCACCCGGCGCTGCGGCCGGGCGGACGCGCCGGCCGTGCTGCTCTACGCGCACTACGACGTCCAGCCACCGCTGGCCGACGCCGAGTGGCGGACGCCGCCGTTCCGGCTGACCGAAGTGGACGGACGCTGGTACGGGCGCGGCGCGGCCGACTGCAAGGGCAACATCCTCATGCACCTCACAGCGTTGCGCGCCCTCGGCGACGACGTGCCGGTCGACCTCAAGCTGGTCGTCGAAGGCGCGGAGGAGCAGGGCACCGGCGGGCTGGAGGCGTTCGTCCCGGACCACGCGGACCTCCTGCGGGCCGACGCGATCCTGGTGGCCGACACCGGGAACGCGGCGGTCGGCCACCCGGCCGTCACGGTCAGCCTGCGCGGCCTGGTCAACGTCGTCGTCTCGGTCGAGGCGCTGCCGTCCGAACTGCACTCGGGCATGTTCGGCGGTCCCGCCCCGGACGCGCTGGCGGTGCTGGTGCGGGTGCTGGCCTCCCTCCGCGACGACGAGGGCGGCACGACGGTCCACGGCCTGCCCGGCGACGGCCGCTGGTCCGGTGCCCGGTACCCGGCCGACCGGTTCCGGGCGGACGCGGGCCTGCCGCCCGGCGCCGTCCTGCTGGGCGGCGGCGAAGTCGCGGACGCGCTGTGGGCCCGCCCGGCGCTGACGGTGCTGGGCATCGACTGCCCGCCGGTGGTCGGCTCGACGGCGGCACTGGTCCCGCGCGCCCGGGCCCGGCTGAACCTGCGCATCCCGCCGGGCGTCGACCCGCACCACGCGGCCTGCGCCCTCACCGAGCACCTGCAGGCGGCCGCTCCGTGGGGCGTGGAGGTCTCGGTCGAGGTCGAGGCGATCGGCCACCCGTTCCTCGCCACCACCGACGGCCCGGCGTACGCGACGATGACCCGCGCGATGGAGACCGTGTACGGCCGCCCGGTGAGCCGGCTCGGCCAAGGCGGCTCGATCCCGCTGTGCACCGTCCTCGCCGAGACCTACCCCGACGCCGAAATCCTCCTCATCGGCGTCGAGGAACCCCAGGCCCTCATCCACGCACCGAACGAATCCGTGGCACCGCGGGAAATCGCGGCCATGGCCCTGGCGGAAGCCCTGTTCCTCCAGGACTTCGGCCGGGCGTCCCGCGGTGCCTGATCAAGAGGCGGACACGGAATAGCTGTTCGACGTGAAGTTCAGCCCGCCCGAGGAGGAGGTGATTTCGAACCCGAACTGGACCTCGCCCAGTGTCACGTCCCCGAACCAGCCGCGGGTCCGGATCCAGTTCAGCACCGCGAGGACGTCGACCGTGCCCGCGTTCGTGTCCGACGTCCGCAGGAAGGAGAAGACCTCGTTCGACCCGTTCGACCCCCGGTAGACGTCCCAGGTGTGGCCGCCGGCGCTCACCGTCGTCTGCTTGGTGCCGATCGGCCCGACCGCGCCCTGCTTGTTCATCCACAGCATGATTTCGTAGGCGTTGTTGTTCGCCCAGATGTCATAGGCGGTCTCGTACGCGCCGCTGCCGGGCCGGCTGACGTTGAAACTGCTGGAAACCTGGCGCAGGGAACCGATCGTCCGCCCGACGTTCTTCGCCGAGTGCGGGTACGATTTGACACCGCCGGTGTTCGGGTGGTTCGCCCACACCCCCCAATTGCTGGAGGAGTTGGCCCAGATCGTCTGGGGACCGGCGCCACCGCCCCAGACGTCGTTGCGGACCGTGTAACCGCCGTTGGACCACGTCGCCCACTTGTCCGAAGACGACCAGGTGGCGGCTTCGGCCACGCCGGCGGTGCCGGCCACCACGGCGGCCGCGGTGAGCGAAACGAGCAGGGAACGCACGACTTTGTGCATCGGTTCATCCTTTCCCGGAAATCGAACGGGAGGCAGGACGACTATTGCAGCCGCGTTGCGCGCCGGTCAAGATCCGGTGCGCCGATCACCCGCATTCGATCGATTCGGACAATGGCATCGATGATTTCAACGGCCCGGATCGTCGATGTGGTCGAACCAATCGGATTATTACTTTTCGGAAAGCGTTTCCCGCGCTTCGGCGTCCCCGGCGAGCAGCAGGTAGGCCGCGGCCGTCCAGGTGTAGGCGCGGTCCCGCAGGCCGTCGCCGGTCAGCGCGTCGAAGTTCTCGGCGAACCCGGATTTCTCGCACACCGCGCGGAACCGCGCGCTGACCCGGTCGGCGAGGTCCACCGCCCCGGCGCGGCGCAGGCCGTCCTCGACCAGCACCGTGACCGGCGCCCACACCGGCCCGCGCCAGTAGCCGTCCGCCTCGTAGCACGGCGACCCGGGGCGCTCGGTGGCCAGCCCGATGTCGGTGAGGTGCTCCTCGATCCCCGCCACGACCACGTCCCGAACCGCCGGCGGCAGGTGCTCGCCGAGCACGATCGGCATGAGTTCGAGCAGGCTCTCCCCGCCCTGGGCCGCGCCGGTCGCCACCGAGCGGCTGACGAACTTCGTGCCGTCCCAGAGCTCGTCCAGCAGCGCTGCCAGCATGCCATCGGCTTCGGCGCGCCACCGCCCGGCCGCTTCGGCGTCGCCGAGCCCGGCGGCCAGCACGGCCAGCTCCCGCAGCTGCAGCACCAGGAACGCCGCCAGATCGGGGGTCTGCACCAGCCGTTCCCCGGCGAACGGGGTCGCGTTGTCCCAGCCGCTGTCGTTGCCGTGTTCGTAGTGGGCGACCGGCCGGCCGGGCACGCGGCGGTGGTCGAGCCAGAACGTCGTCCACGCCGCCAGCCGTCGGTAGGCGCGCCCGGCCTCCGGCAGGCCGCCGGGCAGGCGGCCGCGCAGGCGGCTCAGGGCCCAGCCGTGGATGGGCGGCTTGACGAAGTTGCGCAGCACCTCGGCGTGGGTGACCGAGTCGGGCAGCGCGCCCCGGTCGTCCTGGTGGTCGAAGACGACCTGGAACTGGTGCCAGGCCAGCTCGGGGCGGCCGCCGGCGAGGGCGAGCGCGTTGAAGCAGTGGTCCCAGCTCCACACCTTGTCCATCCAGTGCTTCGACATCAGCACGGCCGGACGGCCGACGAACCCCGACGGCGCCACGATGGCCGACCACAGCACGTAGCAGGCGAGCTCGGCCGCCGGCGTCCGCTCGCCACGCCAGGGCGCCACCGAATCGGCGAACCCGGCGAACGCGGCCCCGGCGGCGGCGACCACGCCGTCGAACGCCGTCGACGGCACGTACGGTTCCCGGGCCCCGGGGAGTTCCTCGATCACCACCTCCCAGCTGCCGTCCCCCAGCACGACGGCCCGCTCGGCCGAGCCGAGCGCTTCGGCGCCGACGTGCCGGAGGTGTCCGGAAAGGACGGTGACGCGGTAGCGGTGGCCCGTTTCGTAGGAGGTGAAGACGGCGGAACCGTCGACCGGGTCGGCGAAGAAGTACGTGCCGGCGAACGGGGTCAGCGTGGGCTCGGCCGCGCGGATCCGCAGCCCGAGGCCGCGTCCGGCGATCCGGAGCGCGTCCGGTCCCGCGTACGCGGCGGTGATCCGCCGGTCCCCGGCCCCCCAGGTGAGCGCGGACGGCGTGGCGGCGGCCGGGACCGCCGCCCGCTCCCCGCCGCTTTCCGGAACCAGCGCCAGGACGGCGTGCATGCCGTGGCGGTGGGACACCAGGTGCAGGTCGTCCGCGTAGGTGGCTTCGGCCACCACCGGGGACACGTCGAACCACGATCCCGGGTGGCTGAAGGGGATTTCCCGCAGCGAAAACTCGCCCGTGGGCACAGAAGCGTCCTTTCCGAGGGGGTCAGTCCTTGACGGCGCCCGCGGTGACGCCGGCGGCGACGAACCGCTGCGCGAGCACGAGGAGCACCGCGGCGGGCACGGAGGCCACCACCGCCGTCGCCATGATGGAGTTCCACTCCTGGTTGTTGTTGCCGATGTAGCGGTAGATGCCCAGGGTCAGCGGCCGCAGCGGGCCACCGCCGTCGAGCGTCGCCGCGAAGACGAAGTCCGACCAGGCCCACAGGAACGAGAACAGCCCCGCCGTGACGACCCCGTTGCGGCTCGCGGGCAGGACCACCGACCAGAACGTGCGCAGCGCGCCGGCGCCGTCGACGGTGGCCGCCTGGACGAGCTCGTCCGGCACCGAAGCCATGAACGACGTCAGGATGAGCACGGCGAACGGCACCGCGATCGTCGAGTCGGCGAGCACCAGCCCCCACGCGGTGTTGGTGATGCCCAGCGACACGTAGATGCCGTAGAAGCCCAGCGCCATGATGATGCCGGGGATCATCTGGGCGACCAGGAGCACGAAACCCAGCGCCCGGCGGCCGCGCGGGCGGAGCTTGGCCAGCGCGTACGCCGACGGCGCCGCCAGCGCCAGCGTCAGCACGACGGTCCCCAGCGCGACCAGCAGGCTGGTGGCGAAGTACGGGAGCTGCTCGTGCAGGACCCGTTCGTACCCCTCGAACGTCGGCGCGGCGGGGAACCAGTCGGGCGGCGACTTGCGCATCCGCCCGGCCGGTGTCAGCGACACGTTGACCATCCAGTAGACGGGGAACAGCATCACGGCGGTGAGGACCAGGCCCACCGCGGTGCGCCAGTGCCGGATCACGCCGCCTCCTGCCGGTGCTGCGCGCGGATGTAGAGCAGGCCGGCGACCAGGGCCAGCAGGATGAGGACGTTGCCGACGGCCGCGCTGGGCCCGAACCGCGGCAGCAGGCTGCCGAACCCGAGCTGGTAGGACCAGGTGGCCAGGGTGGTCGACGAGCCGCCGGGCCCGCCCCTGGTCATGATCCAGATGACGTCGAACACCTTCAGCGTGTAGACCAGCCCCAGCAGCAGCGTGATCGCCGAAACCGGGCGCAGGAGCGGGAACGTGACGTGCCGGAACCGCTGCCACGCCCCGGCGCCGTCGAGCGACGCCGCTTCGTACACCTCGGCGGGGATGTTCTGCAGGCCGCTGTGCAGCACGACGAGGTTGAACGGCACGCCGATCCAGATGTTGGCGATGATCACCGAGACCAGCGACCACGACGGCGAGGTCAGCCAGTCGATCCGGCCGGCGCCGAACCAGGCCAGCACGGCGTTGACCACCCCGGACTCGCTGTTGAGCAGCCACGCCCACGTCGACCCGGAGACGATCAGGGGCAGCAGCCAGGGCACCAGGAACAGCGCCCGCAGCGTCGGGCCCAGGCGGAAGTGACGGGCGAAGAACACCGCCAGCGCCAGGCCGATGCCGTACTGGAACAGCAGGGACGCGGCCGTGAAGACGAGCGTGTCGAGCAGGGCCGTGCGGAAGGTCGGGTCGGCGAACACGCCGGCGTAGTTGTCGAACCACACCAGCGGCGCCCCGCCGTGGACGAAGGTGCGGACGGTGTAGCTGCGCAGGCTGAGGTCGATGTTCGTGACCAGCGGATAGCCGTAGCAGAGCACGAGGTAGGCGACGAGCGGCGCGAGGAACGCCCACGCGAGCAGCTGCGGCCGCCGCCGTCGCACCCGGCCGGGCGCTCGCGCGGCCGCGCGGACGGTGACCGGTTCGCGGATGTCCTGCACGAGCGGGCCTACTTCGCCGACGCGGCGGTCGCCTGCGCGGCCGCGAGCGCGGCGTCCGGGGCCTTCGCGCCGGTGAGCGCGGCCTGCACGGCACCCCAGAGCGGTTCCGAGATCCGCGGGTACCGGGTGCCGAGGTTGTCGCCGGTGCGGCCCTTCGCGACCTTCACGGCGTCGACCCACACCTTCAACTCGGGCTGGGCGGCGACCTGCTTGTCCTGCACCGAAGGCACGGCGGACACGTAGGTCAGCGCGGTGTCGGAGTCGAGGACGTTGGCCGGGCTGGTCAGGCAGGAGGCGATCTTGCCCGCGGTCTTTTCGGTGTCCGGGCTGCTCTGCGCGGGCACGGTGACGAACTCGCCGCCGGTCGGCGCCGGGGCCGCGCCCCCGGCACGGGCCGGGATCGCGAGGACACCGTAGCCGAACCCGGCCTTCTTCGCGTTCTGCAGCTGCCAGGTGCCGTTCTCGGCGAAGGCGTAGTCGCCGGTCGCGAACTCCTGCCAGCTGGTCGTCTGCGTGTTCCCGACCACGGAGTTCGGCGCGTACCCCTTGTCCAGCCAGGACTTCCACTGGGCGAGGGCCGCGGTGGCGGCGGGCGAGGCCAGGTCGGTCAGGTTCGCTCCCGCACCCCAGAACCACGGCAGGAACTGGAAACTGCCCTCCTCGGTGCCGATGGCGGAGAACGTGATGCCCTTCTTGCCGGCGGCGTGCACCTTGGCCAGGGCGGCGTCGAGCGACGCCCAGTCCCGCACGGACGCGGGGTCGACACCGGCCGCGGTCAGCACGTCCTTGTTGTAGTAGAGGGCGAGGGTGTTCGCCCCGATCGGGACGCCGTACGCCTGGCCCTTGACGTCGCCGGCGGCGAGCAGGTTGGGGGCGACCTGCGCGGTGTCGAGGCCGCTGTCCGCATTGGACTTGAGCACGCCCCCCTCGGCCAGTGTCGAGACCACGGGGTTGTCGACGACGAGGACGTTCGGCGCGGTGCCCTGCTGGGCGGCGAGCAGCACCTTGTTGGTCAGGTCGGTCGTGTCGAACGCCTGCCGCGCGATCTTGACCCCGGCGTCGGCACCGCACTTGTCGACGACCTTCGCCCAGGCGGAGCTCGCGTCGAACTGCGGGTACGGGTCCCAGACCGTGAAGGGTCCGGCGGCGGCGGGGGCCGTCCCGGAGGAGCACGCCGCCAGTGTCGTCGCGGCGACGGCCGCCGACAGCAGCCGGATGATCGGGTGACGCTGCATGGGAGGACCTTCCCGTTCGTCGTCGAACCGGTTCGATGACCGAGGCCGCGTCACCGTAAACCCCGCGGCGGCTCCTGCGCAATACTGCGTGTACTACGATCGAACCGGTTCTGGACGATGGTCGGGAGTGGCATGAACATCGGGGAGATCGCGCGGCGCGCGGGGGTGTCGCGCAGCACCGTGTCGTACGCGCTCAGCGGCAAACGCCCGGTGTCGGCGGCCACCGTGCAGCGCATCAACGACGTCATCGCCGAGCTCGGCTACCGGCCCAACGCGAGCGCGAGGGCGCTGGCCGAGGGCCGGACGCGCACGCTGGGCCTGGTCGTGCCGCCGGCCAGCCGCCGGCTGACCGACGTCCAGCTGGGGTTCGTGGGTAGCGTCGTCGACGCGGCCGCGGCCCACGACCTCGACGTCCTGCTCTCCCCCAGCGGCGGCGACCACGACCGGTCGTTCGAGCGCATCGTGACCGGCCGGCGCGTCGACGGCGTGATCCTGATGGAGATCCTCCTCGAGGACCCGCGGGTCGAGCGGCTGAGCCAGGCGAGCCTGCCGTTCGTGACGATCGGCCACGTCGAGCACCCCGGGGCGTCCTGGTGGGTCGACGTCGACTACGGCGGGCTGATCACGCGCTGCGTCCACCACCTCGCCGACCTCGGCCACGAGGAGGTCGTGCTGATCAACCGGTCGGCGGAGCTGGTCGCGGCGGGCTACGGCCCGGCCCTCCGGTCGGCAACGGGGTTCCTGGCGGCGACGGCGGCGCGCGGCCTGCGGGCGCGCACGGTGTGCTGCGCGGACGAGGCGGCGGCGGGACTGGCCTGTTTCGAGCAGATCCGGACCCAGTGGCCGGCGGTGACGGCGGCGGTGACGATCAACGAAGCGGCCCTGCCGGGAGTGCAGCGCGCGTTGCACCGGGCGGGGTTGGAGGTGCCCCGCGACTTTTCGTTGACGGGCGTGATCGCAGAGCGCCTGGCGGAGGACTTCCACCCCCCGCTCACGGCGGCCGACGTCCCGGCAACGGACTTGGGCAGGCTCGCGGTGGACCTGCTGCTGGCGCAGATCGCGGACCGGGACGCGGCGCCGCGGCACGCGCTGCTGGAGCCGCCGATCTCCCTGCGGTCCAGCACCGGGGCGCGACCGCGGCGCTAGCGGACGGGCCGGCCAGGACCCGGCGCCCCGGCACGACCGGCCCGGAACCGGCACACAACCCGGCGTCGATTCCCACCACCGGCCGAACCGCTTCCGCTGTTCGGCCGGTGCCGTCCGCACTACACCTGCCCTAAGGTGAACATGATCGAACCGGTTCGATCGCTCGTTGCGGAGAGGCTCGGATGTCCCCCATCGATCAGCTGATCGTCACCGTTCTCGGCGCCCGCCGGGCGCGCGCCCGGGAACCGCGGCCCACCCCGGCCCGCAAGCCGCGGCCGGTCAGTGATCCGCGGCCGCCGAAGCCGGACCGGCCCGAGCGGCCCTGAAGCCCTTCACAACCCGAACACCCGGAGGTCGATCGAGTCGCCCAGCAGGCGGTCCCCGGCCGCGTTCGGGTGGTAGCAGTCGGTTCGCCGGTCCGCGCGGATCACCGTCGGGTCGGCCGGGTCGCGCAGCACCGCGTCGAAGTCGAGCACCGCGTCGAACGTGCCCGAAGTGCGGATCCACGCGTTGACCGCCAGCCGGGCCTGCTCCTTCGGGCCGCCCGCCGCGTTGCACATCGGCAGGATGGTCGCGCCGACGATCCGGCGGCCCGCCGCGTGCACCCGCCCGGCGATGGTCCGCATCGCGCCGATGACCTGCGCGGCCGGTGCCGGGGGCGCGTAGTCGCCGCCGCCGAGGTCGTTCGTCCCCTCCAGCAGGAGGACGTACCGCACGCCGGGCAGGGAGAGCACGTCCCGGTCGAGCCGGGCCGGCGCCGGCGGCCCGCAGCACTGGCCGGTCGGGTCGTACGGGTTCGGCTGCACGCTGACGGTGTTGCCGCTGATCCCGGCGTTCGCCACCGACAGCCGCCGCGACGGCGGGCGCGTCGCGATGCGCTCGGCGAGCACGTCGGTCCACCGGGGGCCGCCGCCGAACGCGTTGTAGCCGTCGGTGATCGAGTCGCCGAGCGCGACGATCGTGCCGCGGGCGGCGGACGCCGCACTGATCGCGTCCGCCCACCACAACACGCCGGGCGCGAAGGCGCCGTAGGCCCGGCCCGACTCGTCCGCGCCGGCGTCACCCGGCCCGGCCGAGGCGAACGACCCCGGCGTGCTCGTCTCCGGCGGCGGGAACGTGTGGTCGTCGACCGGTGACCCGGGCGCGTACACGCTCACCGCGACGCGGTCGCCGCGCCGCACGGACAGCGGCAGGGGATCGGTCCAGGCGCTCGCGCCCGGCGGGATCGTCACCGCGTGCCGGAAACCGAAGGTCGCGCGGCGGTTCGAGCCCGGCGCCAGTGCCGGTGACCCGGGCGACGGCTGCCGCCCGACCCACACCGACCGCACCCGCAGCGGGCTGGCCCCGAACGGGTTGCCCAGCCGGACGCGCAGGGCCGTGCCGCTCGCGGTCACGGTGAGCACGTTGCGGACCGTGACGTCGGGCGAAACCCCGTGCACGCCTTGGAGCGACGACTCCGTCAGCGTGACCGGCCCCGGCGGGGCGGACGCCGCGTCCGCCACCGCCGGGCTCAGCAGCGACGCGGAAACGGCCAGGATGACTGCGGTCCGGCTGAAGCGCATCCGGGCATCCTTCCTCGTCGGGCGGATATCAGGACCACGGAGAGCTGACGAGCCAGCTCACGTCGTCGTTGTAGGCGTTGGCGTTGTCGAAGGTGTTCGAACCGCCGTTGGCGGCGATGTACACGATGTTGGCGTAGTGCCGCACGTACCGGTCGGGGAAGTTGAGCGACCGCAGCGACGCACCCTGCCCGTTGTGCCCGGCCTCCGGGCAGAAGGTCGCGTCCTGGGCGAACAGCGAGCTCCCGTCGTTGGCCTGCAGGTACAGCTCGTAGTTCTGGTGCCGCAGGTACTGGCCCGGCACGTTCTTCGACTCGAACGACACGCACGACGAGCTGCCGAGTCCGGTCCGGACGGTCCAGGACGCGTTGCCCTTTTCGGTGGCGGAGCTGCCGCTGCCGATCACCGCGGTGTCCACAGTGGACCCCGTGTGGTGGATGTAGCGGTCGGTGCAGCAGGCGGTGGTGGCGCGCAGCGAAACGGACGTGCCCGGCGTCAGCCCGGTGCCCGCGGAACTCGTGGCGTAGCCGGCCGCGGTGATGTTCGCCTGCACCGCGCTTTCCGTGGCGTCCGACGGATAACCGGACGTCATCACGCCTTCGTAGAAGGTGCCGCGGGCGCCGACGCTGTTGTCGCCGCCGATGCCGAGGATGATGGCGCCTTCCTTCTTCATCGGCCACGGGCCGTTGCCGGCGCCGTAGCCCCAGACCTTGATGTTGCCGAAGTAGATGGCCTCCATCGTGCCGTTGCCGTTGTCACGGCTGTTGCGTTCGGCATTGCCGTAGTCGAAGCAGCAACCACCGTTGTAATGCGTGCCGTCGAAGATCGCGTACATGCCTTCCGGCTGGTCACCGGTGGCGATGCCGTTGGTGTTGTTGTTGCGGTAGCCCGTACCGGGAGCCACGTAGACGCCGTAAGCCTTATGCCCGCCCACGGTGATCGGCGCCGCGGTGGCGTTGGCGAGGTTGTCGTACCCGCCCGCGGCCGGCCCCTGGAACCCGCCCGGCGGCGCCTGAGTGAGGCGGTTGTTCCGGCCCGACTGGTCGTAGATGACCGTGATCAGGCAGGTCGTCCCGGCGCAGAACGAATCCTGGGTCGCGGCGTTGGCCACCCCGCCGGCGCTCAGCACGCCGATGTCACGCGTGGCGCTGTCCGACGCGCGCCGGACCTGGTACAGCGGGCCGTTGTAGGCGCCGTACAACGCGCGAGTCGTCGAATGCGCGGCGACGCAAGGGGTGCCACCGGCCGCGTAGATGTCGCACGGGCCCTGCGTGGCCGCTTGGGACGTGCCGCCACCGGCCAGCAGACCGGCGACGAGCGTGCCGGCCGCGAGGACGGCGGAGGCGATGACGCGGGGAGTTCTCGGCTGTCGTGCCATGGGTGATCTCCTGGTGCGGTGCGGAAATCGTCGATTCGACAGGTGCGCGGGCCGGCGACGTTGCCAACCTCCTCCTCGATCACCGACACGCTGGGACGGCACAGGCGGAGCGATTGTGAGCGCTAACATAACGCCCGCGCCGACACAGTGCAATGGGAGATTTCCGCCGCGTAAAACTTTCGACGCTTTCGAAGTCCCGCGCGGACCCGTTGTCCCGCAAGAGGATTCGCCCGGCGTCAGGCGCCCTTCGCCTCGTCGTACCGCGCCTGGGCCGCCAGCACGGCGGGCACACCGGCTTCGAGCACCTCGATCAGCGCCAGCAGCCGCCGGGCCACCTCCTGCCCGGCGGGCGTGAGGCTGTACTCCACGTGCGGCGGGATCGTCGGGCGCGCGTCGCGGTGCACGAAGCCGTCGCGCTCGAGCGCCTGCAGCGTCTGGGCGAGCATCTTCTCGCTGACCCCCTGCACCCGGCGGCGCAGCGCGTTGAACCGGAAGACGCCGTCGTTCAGCGCGACGAGGGCGAGCACCCCCCACCGGCCGGTGACGTGTTCCAGCACGGCCCGGGACGCGCAGGCGGCACTGAAGACGTCGGCGATCAGCGCCTCGTGCTCGGCGTCGGACACGCCGTCACCTCGTTGTCCATCCACCCCTCGATACTACCCAAGAGTTTGCACGATGGATGTGACGGCACTAACAATGAGTTGGTACTTTCTAAAAGTTAGTACATCCTCCAGGAGCCAGGTACTTGAACCTTCAAGGAGTTCTCATGATCGTCGTCACCGGCGCCACCGGCCACCTCGGCAAGCTCGTCGTCGAAGGCCTGCTCGAGAAGCTGCCCGCCGACCAGGTCGTCGCCGCGGTCCGCACCCCGGAGAAGGCCGCCGGGCTGGCCGAACGCGGCGTCGAGGTGCGCCGCGCGGACTACACCGACCCCGAAAGCCTCGTCACCGCGTTCAAGGGCGCCGACAAGGTGCTGCTGGTTTCGAGCAGCGAGGTCGGCAAGCGGGTCGAGCAGCACGAGGCGGTCATCGAAGCGGCGAAGCAGGCCGGGGTGGGCCACCTCGTCTACACCAGCGCACCGCGCGCGACGACGTCGGCGCTGGTACTGGCCCCGGAGCACAAGGCGACCGAGGAACTCATCGAGGCGTCCGGCCTGACCGCCACCATCCTGCGCAACAACTGGTACCACGAGAACTACGCCGACACGATCAAGCAGGCCGCCGAGACCGGCAGCTTCGTCGGCAGCGCGGGTGACGGCCGGGTCGCCGGCGCCGCCCGCGCGGACTACGCCGCGGCCGCGGTCGCCGTGCTGACCGGCGAAGGGCACGAGGGCAAGGTCTACGAGCTCGCCGGGGACACCGCCTACTCGTACGCGGACCTGGCCGCCGAGGTCGGCAAGGCCACCGGCCGCGAGACCCGGTACGTCGACCTGCCGGCCGACGAGCACGCCAAGGCGCTCACCGAGGCGGGCCTGCCGGAACCGGTCGCCGGCTTCCTCGTCGCGCTGGACGCCAACACCAGGGACGGCCTGCTCGCCGAAACCACGGCCGATCTCCGCACGCTCATCGGCCGCCCGGCCACCCCGATCGGCGTGACCGTGGCCGAGGTCGCCGGGACGCGCTGAACCCGCTGCGGAGCCGCCCGGCCGCCGTCACAGGGGACGGCCGGGTGGCTTCCGCCGCGACACGCTGGTCTCCCGCAACGGCGGCTGCCACACCCGGGCTTCGGGGGCGTGGCCGTCGTCGCCGGGCTGGTCGAGCGGGTCGGTCCCGTTCTGCCAGCGAGCCCAGTGAGCCGCGCACATCCTCCGCCAGAGGGCCGGCTCGTCGCACTGGTACCGCCGGCAGGCCGGCACCCGCTCCTGGTGATCGCTCACGTATCGCTCCACTCGCCTTCAGACGTTCCGCGTTCAACTATCACAGCGACCGTGGCGTTGTCGATGCTTCCCCGGCGGGGAGAGACCGTTCCGCTCGCCGGGGTTAACCCTCCGCTAACCGGGAAAGCCGTCCTCCGACCGCCACCCGGACGACGGAGGGAATGCCGTGTTCCGCCACACGAAGCTGCTGCAGTTCGAAGCCAAGCCCGAAAAGCCCGACCCGGTCTACGCCCACAAGCTCCAGGAACTCATCGGCGGCGCCTTCGGCGAGATGACCGTCACCATGCAGTACCTGTTCCAGGGCTGGAACTGCCGCATCGAAGGCAAGTACAAGGACCTGATCATGGACACCGCGACCGAAGAGATCGGGCACGTCGAAATGCTCGCCACCATGGTCGCCCGCCTCCTCGAAGGCGCCCCGGCCACCACCACCGCCGAAGCCGTGAAAGACCCGGTCATGGCCGCGATGCTCGGCGGCATGGACGTCCAGCAGGCCATCGTCGCCGGCGGCGGTGCCCTGCCTGCCGACAGCAACGGCACCCCCTGGAACGGCAAGTACATCGTCGCCTCCGGCAACCTGCTGGCCGATTTCCGGGCCAACGCCGCCGCCGAAGCCCAAGGCCGCCTGCAGACCGCCCGGCTCTACAACATGACCGACGACCCCGGTGTCAAAGCCATGCTCAAGTTCAACCTCGCCCGCGACACCGTCCACCAGAAGCAGTGGCTCGGCGCCATCGAGGAGCTCAAAGCCGACGGCCTCGAAGACGAGATCGCCCCCAACGCCCTGCTCGACGAAGAGGACCAGACCCACAACAAGACGATCTGGCACCTGTCCGACGGCCCCGACGGCGCCAAGGGGGCCGGCTGGACCACCGGCGCCGGCCTCGAATACCTCATGGACCCCGAACCCCTCGGCGGCCCCGGCACCGCACCCAAGCCCGACCCCGCGCTGTACGGCACCTACGCCCCGCTGCAGGACGCGAAGGGCACCGCGAAGGGCAAGGCCAAGCAGGTCAAGAACAAGCTCACCTGACCCACCGGCACCGCCGGCCCGGGGCCGCCGCCACGGCGGCCCCGGGCGGAGAGGCGCGCGTCACGGATTCGGGAGACCGCAGGCCGGGTATCCGGGCGGAGTTCGCTCGCGCACCTGTGGAGGCCCTGTGCAGCCTTGGCCCGGTTCCCCCTACCCGCTCGGAGCCGATTACGACGGCGTCGGCACCAACTTCGCGCTCTTCTCCGAGGTCGCCGAGCGCGTCGACCTCTGCCTGTTCGCCCCGGACGGGACCGAGACCCGGATTCGGCTGCCGGAGGTCGACGGCTTCGTCCACCACGGCTACCTGACCGGCGTCGGCCCCGGTCAGGAGTACGGCTTCCGGGTCCACGGGCCGTACGACCCCGGCCGCGGCCTGCGGTGCAACCCGGCCAAGCTGCTGCTCGACCCGTACGCCAAGGCGGTGACCGGCCGGGTGGACTGGGACGAGTCGGTGTTCAGCTACCGCTTCGGCCGGCCCGAAGAGCGCAACGACGACGACTCGGCGGCGCACACGGTCCGCGCGGTCGTCGTCAACCCGTACTTCGACTGGGCCAACGACCGGCCGCCGGGCGTGCCGTACAACGAGACCGTCGTCTACGAAGCCCACGTCCGCGGGCTGACGAAGCTGCACCCGGACATCCCGGAGGAACTGCGGGGCACCTATTCCGGGCTGGCGCACCCGGTGATGATCGACTACCTCAAGACCCTCGGCGTCACCGCCGTCGAGCTGATGCCGGTGCACCAGTTCCTGCACGACCACGCCCTCACCGAGCGCGGCCTGGCCAACTACTGGGGCTACAACACGATCGCCTACTTCGCGCCCCACAACGAGTACGCCGCTTCGATCATGCCCGCGACGCCGGGCAGCGAGGTGCACGAGTTCAAGGCGATGGTGCGGACCCTGCACGAGGCCGGGATCGAGGTCATCCTCGACGTCGTCTACAACCACACGGCCGAGGGCAACCACCTCGGCCCGACGCTGTCCATGCGCGGCATCGACAACCAGGCGTACTACCGGCTGGTCGAGGACGACCCGCAGTACTACATGGACTACACGGGCACCGGCAACTCCCTCAACGTGCGGCAGCCCCACACCCTGCAGCTGATCATGGACTCGCTGCGGTACTGGGTCACCGAAATGCACGTCGACGGCTTCCGCTTCGACCTCGCCGCCACCCTGGCCCGCGAGTTCTACGACGTCGACCGGCTGGCCACCTTCTTCGACCTGGTGCAGCAGGACCCGGTGGTGAGCCAGGTGAAGCTGATCGCCGAGCCGTGGGACGTCGGCCCCGGCGGGTACCAGGTCGGCAACTTCCCGCCGCTGTGGACCGAGTGGAACGGCCGCTACCGCGACACCGTCCGCGACTTCTGGCGCGGCGAACCGGCGACGCTGGGCGAGTTCGCCTCGCGGATCACCGGCTCGTCGGACCTCTACCAGAGTGACGGGCGGCGGCCGTTCGCGTCGATCAACTTCGTCACCGCGCACGACGGCTTCACGCTGAACGACCTGGTCTCCTACAACGAAAAGCACAACGAGGCCAACGGCGAGGACGGCCGCGACGGCGCCGACGACAACCGGTCGTGGAACTGCGGTGCGGAAGGCCCGACCGAGGACGAGAAGGTCCTGGACCTGCGGGCACGCCAGCGCCGCAACCTGATCGCCACGCTGCTGCTGTCCCAGGGCGTGCCGATGATCCTGCACGGCGACGAGTTCGGCCGCACCCAGCAGGGCAACAACAACGCCTACTGCCAGGACAACGAGCTGTCCTGGGTGGACTGGTCGCAGCTGGAGCAGCACCGCGAGCTGTTCGAGTTCACCTCGGCCGTCGTCGACCTGCGGCGGCGGCACCCGGTGTTCCGCCGCCGCCGCTTCTTCGCCGGCCGCCCGATCCGCCGCGGCGACGAACTGCGCGACATCGCCTGGTTCACCCCGGCCGGCGAGGAGATGACGGACCGGGACTGGGAGGCCGGCTTCGGCCGCAGCATCATGGTCTTCCTCAACGGCACGGCGATCCCCGACCTCGACGCCCGCGGCGAGCGGGTCCTCGACGACTCGTTCCTGCTCTGCTTCAACGCCCACGACGACGACATCACGATGACCGTCCCCGACGACGAGTACGGCGCGGAATGGGCGATCGTCGTCGACTCGGCGACGGGCGAGGTGTTCCACCGGTCCATCGGCGGCGTGCTGGTCGGCGGCATGGCGGGCGAACAGCCGGTCACCCCGCGCACGGTGCCGGGCGGCGGCACGGTGGTGGTCGCCGGCCGCGCCCTGACCGTGCTGCTGCGAACCCGGGAGAGCGGAACCCGGTGACGCACCCGGGACGCCGGCGGCCCGTGACGAGCCGCCGGCGTCCGGGGTCAGCCGAGGCCCGGGCCCCGGGCCGGCTCCGGCCCCCGGGTGCTGTGCCCGGCGCGGGCGGTCAGCAGGCCGAGGGCGATCATGCCGACGCCGAGGCCGAGGTGCAGCCAGTTGTCCGCGGTGTTGACGGGCACGAAGTTCGCGTCGCTGCCGTGGTCGATCAGCAGGCCGTAGAGCCACAGGACCAGGTAGACGACGCCGCCGGCGACGAGGTACAGCCGGGCGCCGCGCGCGGTGCGGGCCGCGGCGAGGCCCACCACGCCGAACAGCAGGTGGACGATGTTGTGCAGGACCGAGACCATGAACACGCCGAGCAGCATGGCCATCGAGTCGTGGCCGGCGAAGCTCAGCCGGTCGTAGTCCGTCGTGATGCCCGGGACGAACCCGAGCACGCCGACCAGCAGGAAGACGACCGCAACGACCGCGGCGGCGACCTGCACGGGCGATTTCGTGCGGGTGTGGGTGGCGGTGGACATGGGGTTTCCTTTCCGCGGTCGGCGCCCCGCCGGTGGACGGAGCCAGACCGGGCGGCTACCCGGCGGTACCGCGGCTAACCACCCACGCCGTTACCCCGGACGGCTGGTCCCGCACCCGGTCCCGTCCGGCGCGTGTATCCGCGCCCGCGGGTGGGTACGCGCGCGGGACAAGCCCGTCCCCGGCAGCACCAGGTGGGAGTCCGATGACCGACACGGTGGCACGCCCGGCCCCGATCCCGCACCGCCCGGTGCACCGGGGGAAGCGCGGCGAGACGATCCTGAAGACCATCCGCACCACCGACCACAAGACGATCGGCGTGCTGTACCTGACGACGTCGTTCGGGTTCTTCCTGATCGGCGGCCTGACGGCGCTGCTGATGCGCGGCGAGCTGGCCCGGCCCGGCCTGCAGTTCCTGTCGCCGGAGCAGTACAACCAGCTGTTCACCATGCACGGCACGATCATGCTGCTGCTCTACGCCACGCCGAACCTGTTCGGGTTCGCCAACTTCGTGCTGCCGCTGCAGATCGGCTCGCCGGACGTGGCGTTCCCCCGGCTCAACGCGTTCTCCTACTGGCTGTACCTGTTCGGCGGGACGATCGTGCTCTCCGCCTACGCCACCCCCGGCGGCCCGCCCGACTTCGGCTGGACCGCCTACACGCCGCTGTCGGACGCCGTGCACAGCCCCGGCGTCGGCGGCGACCTGTGGATCACCGGGCTGATCGTGGCCGGCCTCGGCACGATCCTCGGCGCGGTCAACATGATCACCACCGTGGTGTGCCTGCGCTGTCCCGGGATGCTCATGTGGCGCATGCCGATCTTCACCTGGAACATCCTGTTCACGTCGATCCTGATCCTGCTCGCGTTCCCGATCCTGACCGCGGCGCTGTTCGCGCTGCTGGCCGACCGGCACCTCGGCGCGCACGTGTTCGACCCGGAGAACGGCGGCGCGATCCTGTGGCAGCACCTGTTCTGGTTCTTCGGCCACCCCGAGGTCTACGTGGTCGCGCTGCCCTACTTCGGGATCGTGACCGAGATCGTGCCGGTGTTCAGCCGGAAACCGCTGTTCGGCTACAAGCTGATGGTGTTCGCGACGATCGGGATCACCGGGCTCTCGGCGGTGGTGTGGGCGCACCACATGTTCGCCACCGGTGCCGTGCTGCTGCCGTTCTTCTCGATCATGACGTTCCTCATCGCGGTGCCGACCGGGATCAAGTTCTTCAACTGGATCGGCACGATGTGGCGGGGCCGGCTGACGTTCGAGTCGCCGATGCTGTGGTCGGTCGGCTTCATGGTGACGTTCCTGCTCGGCGGCCTGACCGGGGTCATCCTCGCGTCCCCGCCGCTGGACTTCCACGTCCACGACAGCTACTTCGTCGTCGCCCACTTCCACTACGTGCTGTTCGGCACGATCGTCTTCGCCACCTTCGCCGGCATCTACTTCTGGTTCCCCAAGATCACCGGCCGGATGCTCGACGAACGGCTGGCGAAGTGGCACTTCTGGACGACGTTCATCGGCTTCCACACGACGTTCCTCATCCAGCACTGGCTCGGCGACGCGGGCATGCCGCGCCGCTACGCCGACTACCTGTCGAGCGACGGGTTCACCTGGATGCACATGGTTTCCACGATCGGCGCGTTCCTGCTGGGCCTGTCGGTGCTGCCGTTCATCTGGAACGTCTTCAAGAGCTACCGCTACGGCGAACCCATCACCGTCGACGACCCCTGGGGCTACGGCAACTCGCTCGAATGGGCCACCACCAGCCCGCCGCCCCGGCACAACTTCCTGGAGCTGCCCCGCATCCGCTCGGAGCGCCCGGCGTTCGAGCTGCACTACCCGCAGATGGTGGCGCGGATGCGCGCCGAAGCCCACGTCACCCGCGGCCACCCCGATGGCAAGCCGTCGGGAGCGGAGATCGCGGCCGCGGCCACCCAGCCGAGCGAGCAGGGCGAGAGCGAGGATCCCCGCGGCCGCTGATCGCCGGCGTCAGAGGATGGGCGTCCCGCCGGTCACCGCGACCCGCGCCCCGGACACGTAACTGCCGTCGTCGGAGGCGAGCAGCACGTACACCGGCGCCAGTTCGGCCGGCTGGCCGGCGCGGCCCAGCGGCACCTGCTCGCCGAAGGACTTCACCGCCTCCTCCGGCATGGTCGACGGGATCAGCGGCGTCCAGATCGGCCCCGGCGCGACGCTGTTGGCCCGGATCCCCCGCGGTCCCAGCAGCTGGGCCAGCGCCGCGCACATGTTCGCGATGCCCGCCTTCGTCACGTCGTAGGGCAGCAGCTGCGGGGTCGGGTTGTCGGAGTTCACCGACGAGCTGCCGATGATCGACGCGCCCGGCTTCAGGTGCGGCACGGCCGCCTTGGCGAGGTGGAAGAACGCGCTCAGGTTGGTGGCGATCGTGTGGTCCCACTCCTCGTCCGGGATCTCTTCGAGGGTCTCGTGGGTCATCTGGAAGGCGGCGTTGTTGACCAGCACGTCGAGCCGCCCGAACTCCTCGACCGCCCGCGCGACGAGCGCCCGGCAGTGCGCCGGGTCGGCGACGTCGCCGGGCACGACGACGGCCTTGCGGCCGGCCTCCTCCACCCAGCGCCGCGTCTCTTCGGCGTCCTCGTGCTCGTCCAGGTAGGAGATCAGCACGTCGGCGCCTTCGCGCGCGTAGGCGATCGCGACCGCGCGGCCGATGCCGCTGTCCGCCCCGGTGATGAGCGCCGCCTTGCCGGTCAGCTTGCCGGAGCCGCGGTAGGTGTGCTCGCCGTGGTCGGGGCGCGGCGTCATCGCGGCGGTCGTCCCGGGCGGGTTCTGCTGCTGCGGGGGCTGCTGGGACACGGTGGCTCCTCAGGGTGCGGAAACGGCTCTCGGTCTCCGTGTTCCCGTCCGCGGGCGATTCAGTCTGTCATCTTGATGATGACCTCAGACTTGTCATCGTTTGGATGACATGCTAGAACAGAAGGGCGTGTTGACACCCACCGTCGAAGCCAGGAGGAGGACACCGATGTTGATGCGCACCGACCCGTTCCGCGAGCTGGACCGCTTCACCCAGCAGGTCTTCGGCACCGCGGGCACCTGGTCCAAGCCGGCCGCGATGCCGATGGACGCCTACCGCGCCGGTGACGAGTTCGTGGTCTGCTTCGACCTGCCCGGCGTCGCCGCGGACGCCATCGAGCTCGACATCGAGCGCAACGTGCTGACCGTCAAGGCCGAACGCCGCCCGCTGCCCGGCGGCGACGACGTGCAGATGCAGGTCTCCGAACGGCCCCTCGGGGTCTTCTCGCGCCAGCTGTTCCTCGGCGACACCCTCGACACCGACCACATCGCGGCCGACTACGAGGCTGGGGTGCTGACACTGCGCATCCCGATCGCCGAGAAGGCCAAGCCGCGGCGCATCGAGATCACCGGCAGCCAGTCCGACCGCCGGGAAATCCAGGCCTGACGACGGACGACCGGGCGCCCCGATCCGGCGTTACGGCGTCGGACCGGGGCGGGACACCGTCAGCGCCGGCCCTTCCCCGCGCCCCGAAAGCGATGTCGGGCCGAACCAGTCGAGGCACACGACCATCGCGTCGTCCTCGGCCTGGCTGCCGTGCCGCCGGGTCGACAGTTCCCGCAGCATCGAGCCGGGCACGTGGGCGGCCGGCAGCTCGGCCGTCGCCGTCACCGCCTCCGCCAGCTCGCGGTCGCCGTAGCGCTCGCCGTGCAGGCCGAGCGCGTTGTAGACGCCGTCGCTGACGAAGACGAACCGGTCGCCGTCGGCCGCCTGGAAGCCTTCGACCGTGTAGATCGTGCCGTCGAACGTGCCCAGCGGCAGCTGCTCGTCGAACAGGATCCGCTCGGCCTTGCCGTCCCGCAGCCGCCAGAGCCGGGGCGAGCCGGCGTCGACCACGGACACCGCACCGGTGGCGAGGTCGAACTCCAGCAGCAGCGCGGCCACGTGCTCGGCGCCGCGGAAGTGCGCGTACAGCGCCTGGTCGGCGAGCTCCGCCTGGGCGTCGAGCGGCACTCCGGCCCGCCGGGCGTTGCGCAGCGCGTTGATCGCGAGGTTGGTCAGCAGGGCCGCTTCGCTGCCCTCCCCCATGCCGTTGATCAGCGTCACGGCGAGCTTCTGCGCCGACGCCGACCAGTCGAAGCAGTCGCCGTAGATGGCGTAGGCGGGCTCGAGCTGGCCGCCGAGCGCGAACTCGGCCCGGGTGCAGGCGCGCCCGGGCAGCAGCTGCCACTGCATCTCCGCGGCCAGCGTCAGCCGCGAGGAGCGCCGCGCCTGGATGTAGAGATCGGTGTCCCGGTCGGCGACGAACAGCTCGTGGGCCACCGCTTCGGCGAACCGTTCGAGTTCGGCCCAGACCTGCGGTTCCGGCTCCTGCGGCAGGGTCACGGCCAGGACGCCGAGCCGATCGCCGCGGACGCTGACCGGCAGGTAGCCGGTGACGCGGTCGCCGTCGTGGGCGAACGTCGCCCCCTGCGCGAGGAACGCCGCGCCCGGGGTGGTGCCCTCGACCGGGATCGGCTCCGCCGTGTAGGGCTGCTCGCCCACCTGGCACAGCTCCGTCAGGGCGTAGTCGGCCATCAGCAGTTCGACCGACAGGGCGCCGAAGTGCTCGCCCAGGCCCGAGCGCAGCGCTCCGGGCAGGTCGTGCGGCGGTACGTCACGGAGGAGACGCTCCACCGCCAGTGATCTGTCCAACGCCTGCCTCCTGCTGCTCACGGGGTCCGCGCGCACCGGCGCCGGGGGTCGATCCTTCTCGAGTCTGCGCCGCTCCGGCGTGCCGGTCTACGGCGAGTCGCGTGAGCTGTGCTGCCGGTTCAGCATAGAGATGCCACAGTGGACGCCGTGGATCGATCCCGCGAGCAGGCCGCCCCGGACGGGACGGCTGCCGTGTCGAGCCTCGCCCGCCTCTTCGAGTCGGTGGTCGAGGGCGAGCGGGACGTGTCGCCGCGCCCGCTGTCGGTGTCGCAGCTGCGCGCGGTCGTCGCGCTGGACCGCCACGACGGCGTCAACCTGCGGGAACTCGCCGAACAGCTCGGTTCGACACCGCCGCTGGTGAGCCGGTTGTGCGACCGGCTGGAGGCGGTCGGCTTCCTCGAACGCCTGCCCAGCGCGCGCAGCCGGCGGGAGCTGACCCTGCGGCTGTCCGACCGCGGCCGCGCCTACCTGCAGGACCTGCGGGCGCGGCGCCGGGACCGCGTCGAGCTGCTGCTGACGAAGATGAGCCCGGCGGGCCGCACCGCACTGGCCGCCGGGCTGGCGGAGTACCAGGCGCTGGCCGAAGCGGCCGGGGACCCCCCGGATTTGCATCGCTGACACGACTGTTGTTATATGACAATACTTAGGTTGGCGTACAGCAGAGCGCGCCCCGAACACCGGAGGAGGGGTCGGTGCTGGGCACGGACGACAACCAGGTCCGCACAGTGTTGGCGCGCGTCCTGGAGGAGGACCGGACCGCCTTGGCCCGCGACTGGGCCGGCCCGGAAGCGGGCGACGGCGGCGGCCACGAACTGCGCCGCGAAGCCGTCGAGCTGCTGGAAGCGCTCCGGAACGCGCTCACCGGCACCCTCCCGGTGTCGCGGATCGTCGACCAGGACCCGGCGGTGCAGGACGCGCTGACCTCGCTCTCGGAACGCCGGGCCCGCGCGGGCGCCCAGCCGTCGGCCACGGCCATGGCGATCCTCGCCCTCAAGCGCACGATGCTGGGCGCGATCGAGCGGCACACCGACGACTCCGCGCTGCGCTACCGGGCCGCGCTGCTGGTCAACGAGCTGCTCGACAGCGCGGGCGTGCTGACCTTCGAGGTCTACTCCGCCGGCCGGGAACGGATCATCCGCGAGCAGCACAGCCAGATGCTCGAGCTGTCCACGCCCGTCGTGCGGCTGTGGCGGCACGTCCTCGCGGTGCCCCTGATCGGCACGCTCGACAGCGCCCGCACCCAGGTCGTGATGAACAGCCTCCTGGAGTCGATCCAGGCGAACGAGGCGCGGGTGGCGATCATCGACATCACCGGCGTCCCGACCGTCGACACCGCGGTCGCGCACCACCTGCTGCAGACCGTCAGCGCCGTCCGGCTGATGGGCGCGGAGTGCGTGATCAGCGGCATCCGTCCCTCGATCGCGCAGACCATCACCCAGCTGGGCATCGACCTCTCGCACATCGTCACCCGCGGTTCGCTGGCCGACGCGCTGGCGACCGCGATGCAGCTGCTCGGCGACAGCGCGCGCCCGGTGACCGGGTGAACGCCGGCCTGCCGATCCTGCGGCTGGGTGACATCCTGCTCAGCGGGCTGCTGAGCGACCTGGACGACAAGACGGCCCTCGCGTTCACCGACGAGCTGACCGCGCGGATCGCGAACGAAGGCATCCGCGGCGTCATCGTCGACATCTCCCGGCTGGAGATCATCGACTCGTTCGTCGCCCGCGTCCTCATGCAGCTGGCCGGCACCGGACGGCTGCTCGGCACGCAGATGATCGTGGCCGGCATGCGCCCGGCCGTCGCACTGACCCTGACCGAGCTCGGGCTGCAGCTCACCGGCGTCCGGACCGCGCTCAACGCGGAGCAGGCGATGGAGCTGCTGGGCTGGCGCCGTCCCGCCGAGGCCGCCGAAGAGGCGCCTCATGCTTCCTGACGAGCGGACCACGCCGTCCGGTGAGCACCCCGTCCGCGTGGAGGAGGACCTGCTCGCGGCCCGCCACGCCGTCCGGGCCGCCGCGGTCGCCGCCGGCTTCTCGATCGTCGACCAGACGAAGATCGTCACCGCGGCCAGCGAGCTCGTCCGCAACGCCTACATCCACGGCGGGGGCGGCACGATGACCGTGGAATCCGTGCTGGACAGCGCCGGGCGGCGGGGCATCCGGCTGCAGGTGCGCGACGAAGGGCCCGGGATCGCCGACGTCGAGCAGGCGATGACCGACGGCTTCAGCACCGGCGCGGGGCTCGGGCACGGCCTGGGCGGCACCCGCCGCCTGGTCGACGACTTCGACCTCGACACCGAGCCCGGCCGCGGCACCACCGTCACGGTCGTGCGCTGGAAACCATGACCGCCACCGCGACCGCACTGACGCGCCAGATCCGCGTCGACCACCCCAGCGCCGGGTACGCCGCCGCCCGCGTCGCGCGGGAAACCGCGCAGGACGCCGGGCTGCCTGCCGTGCTGGCCGACCGCGCCGCCGTCGTGGCCGCCGAACTGGCGGGCAACATCGACAAGCACACCGGCGGCGGCTCGGTGTTCGTGCAGCGGTCGCTCAGCGGGCGCGGGGTCGACGTGCTGGCCGCCGACGACGGCCCCGGCATGGCCGACCTCGACCACTGGCTGCTCGACGGCAACACGACCACCGCCACCCTCGGCGCCGGGCTGGGCGCGGTGAAGCGGATGGCGACCGAGTTCCGGATCACCTCCTCCCCCGCGGACGGCACGCTCGCCGCCGCCCGCCTGCTCGACCCCGCCTCACCGCCGCTGCGCGGCGCCACCGGGCACTTCCGCCTGGCACGCGAGGGCGAGGAGTACTGCGGGGACGCCGTCGCGCTGGCCGAGGTCACCGGCAGCCGGACCGCCGTCGTCGCCGACGGGCTCGGCCACGGGCCCGACGCCGCCGAAGCCGCGGAAGCCGCGTTGCGCGTGTTCACCGAGAACCCGGACCGCCCGCTGCCGCACCAGCTCACGAACATGCACCGCGCGCTCCGGGCGACCCGCGGCGCCGCGGTCGCGCTCGTGCGGATCGCCCCGCGGCGGCTCGAGTTCTGCGGGGTCGGCAACGTCGGCGGGGCGAGCGTCGGCGGCGGCCCGGCCCGGCTGCTGCTCAGCACCCCCGGCGTCGTCGGGTTCACGCTGCCGGCGGCGCCGGTCCGGCACCTGACGCTGGCCGACGACGACGTCGTGGTCCTGCACACCGACGGCGTCGGCTCCGGCTGGCGCGTCTCCGGCCGGGCCCCCGACCTGCTGCTGCTCGCCGCGGACCTCGCCCACCGGCACCGGAACCCGCGCGACGACGCGGCCATGCTCGCCCTGCGCGCGGACCGGTCCGCCTGATGCGCCCCGACCTGGCCCGGATCCGGCGGCGGATCCGCACCGCCTGCGTCCAGGCCGGCGTGCCCGCCGACGACCGGGGACGGCTGGTGCTCGCCGTCACCCTGCTCGCCGAACCCGCGCTGACCGCGGGCGAAACCGTCGACCTGGCGACGGCGGCTTCCGACCACCGGCTCGCCGTGACCGTGCGGCTGGACCACGCCGTGAGCCAGGGCAGCCGCGACGCCCTGCCGCTGCTGCCCGAGCGGGGCGACGGCGACACCCTCACCTGGCACCTCACCGGCGGCCGCCCCGCGGCCCCGGCCGACCCCGACGACGACCGGGCCACGCGCGAGGAGATGCTCGCGCTGGTCGCCCGCGCCGACACCCTGGACCGGGAGCAGCGCGACCTCAAGCACGAGCTCGCGGAGACCAACAGCGGCGTCCTCGCGATGTACGTGGAGCTGGAACAGCGGGACGAGCAGCTCCGCCGGGCGCACGCGGCCATCTTCCGCGAGCTGGAGGACGCGCTGCGCCCGCGGCCGCCGTCGGTGCCGGGCCTGGAGCTGGCCGTGCACTACTCCCCGACGGACCAGGACTCCCCGACCGGCGGCGACCTCTACGACTGGTTCGTCCTGCCCGACGGGCAGGTCCACGTGACGCTGGTCGACGCGGTCGGCCACGGCGTCACCTCGACCCGCCACGCCCTGACCGTCACCCACGCGATCCGCACCCTCGCCCTGCAGGGGCACCCGTTCCGGGACCTGATCGCCCACGCGTCCCACACCCTCTCCGCGATCGAGCCGGCCCTGATGGCGACGGTCCTGCTGGCCAGGGTGGATCCGGCGACCGGCCGCACCCGGTTCGCGAACGGCGGGCACCCGGAGCCGGTGGTGGTCACCGCGACGGGCCCGGCGCGGCTGCTGCCGGCCCCGGTCCCCGGCCGCGGCGTCGGCTTCCCCGATCCGGGCAGCCGCGAGCTCGTCGAAGTGGTCATCGAGCCCGGCGACACGGTGCTGCTGTACACCGACGGCCTGGTGGAGAGCCGCAAGGACATCGACGAAGGTCAGGCCCGCCTGCTGGCGCTGGCGCAGGCCCACCGCGACCGGTCGACGGCGGGCCTGCCCCGCGACCTGGTGACCCGGATGCACGACGTCGTCCTGCACGCCGACGACACGGTCGTCCTGGCCCTCCGCCGGACAGCCGTGGCGTAGGACGGCCGGCCACGGGTACTCGCGGCCCATGCCCACCAGCCGCGTGCGAACGTTGTCCACCGGTCGTCCTGCTGCGGTCCCCGGGTGTCCCGGTCCGGCGAAGGCGGTGACGGTCCGGCGCGGCCTCGCAGCGCTGGCCGCCGGGCTCATCGCCGTTGCCGCCACCGCGTGCGACCGGCCCGCGGCCTCGCCCGGGACGGCGCACGGCGTCCCCGTCGACGGGAAGCTCACCACGAAGGCTGGCGGCCTGGGGGTGGCCGAGTCGCCTACTGCGGCCCGTTGGTCAGCGAAAGGTTGAACGTGTAGCGCGACGCGCGGTAGACGTGCCACCCGTATTCGACCACGCGGCCGGTGTCGTCGTAGGTCGTGCGCTGCATCGTCAGCAACGCCGCCCCCGGCTCTTCGTTCAGCAGCTCCGCGTCCTCCTCGGTCGCCAGCCGGGCACCGATGTGCTGCTCGGCCGCGTGCAGCCGCACGCCCGCCGAGCGCAGGAGCTGGTAGAGGCCGCGCTCGCGCAGCTCGTCGTCGCCCGGGTCGAGCACGCCGTCGGGCACGTAGTTGTTCATCAGGGCGAGGGGCTCGCCGTCGGCCGACCGGATCCGCCGCAGCCGCCGCACGCGCGTCAGCCCGGGTGCTTCCAGCAGCTCGGCCACGTCGGCACCGGCGTCTTCGACGCGGTTGACCAGCACCGCCGACTCCGGCCTGCCGCCCAGCCCGGCGAGGTCGTCGAACAGGCTGCTCAGCCGCAGCGGCCGGGCGACCTTCGTGCGCACGACCTGCGTGCCGACCCCGCGCCGCCGGACGAGCAGTCCCTGGTTGACCAGCGTCTGGATGGCCTGGCGGATCGTCGGCCGGGACAGGTGCAGGCTCGCGGCTAGGTCGACTTCGTTGCCCAGCTTGGCGCCCGCCGGCAGCCTGCCGTCCTCGATCGCGGCGTGCAGCTGGCGGGACACCTGGAAGTACAGCGGTTCCGGGCTGTCCGGGTCCAGGACGATCTCGCGGCCGGGGTCCCAGGCCGCGAAGGTGACGTCCACCTTGCTCATCCCCGGAGCCTACCGCCCCCGCATCCACTGTAGGAATGACTTGTTGTCCATATGTCTTGACAAAGTTCCTCGACGCGGCGATCCTCGATGGCGAGGGCACGAACGCCCTCCCGGACTGCGAGCGGAGAGTGAAACCGTGACCGACGTGCTGCGGCGCATCGTCGACCGGCGCGTGCACGACCCGGGAGCGATCGCCGAGGCGGCCGCGAACCGCGTGCGGGCGAAATCGCCCTTCAACGACAAGGGCCGCACGATGATCGTCGCCGCGGACCACCCGGCCCGCGGGGCGAACGCGGTGGGCGGCCACCCGTCGGCGATGGCCGATCGGGGCGAGCTGCTCGAACGGCTGTGCCTCGCGCTGGAGCGGCCGGGCGTCACCGGCGTCCTGGCGACCGCGGACGTCATCGACGACCTGCTGCTGCTCGGCGTGCTCGACGGCAAGACGGTGCTCGGGTCGATGAACCGGACCGGACTGGCCGGATCGAGCTTCGAGATCGACGACCGCTTCGCCGGCTACGACGCCGAAACGATCGAGCGGATGCGGTTCGACGGCGGCAAGACGCTGACCCGCATCTGCCTGACCGATCCGGCCACGCCCGGCGTCCTGGAGAACACCGCCAAGGCGGTCGGCGAACTGGCGGACCGCAAGCTGATCGCCCTGGTCGAGCCGTTCCTGTCGACCTGGGTCGACGGGCGGCTCGAGAACGACCTCTCCCCCGGCGCCGTGATCAAGTCGATCACCATCGCCGCCGGCCTCGGCCACTCCTCGGCCTACACCTGGCTGAAGCTGCCGGTGGTGGACGAAATGGAGCGCGTGCTGGCGTCCTCGACCCTGCCCACCGTCCTGCTCGGCGGCGAGGTGAAGGACGCGGACGCGGCTTTCGCGGCCTGGCAACGGGCACTGGCCCTGCCGACCGTGCAGGGCCTGGTGGCCGGCCGCTCGCTGCTCTACCCCCACGACGGCGACGTCGCCAAGGCCGTCGACACCGCGGTGGGGCTGCTGTGAACCCGCAGCACCACCCCGACCCGAGCGCAACTACCGGCAGGAGCACCGTGCACACCATCGAACACTGGATCAACGGCACCGCCACGCCGGCGGGCTCGACCCGCACGGCACCGGTCCACGACCCGGCCACCGGACGGCAGCAGGCGGCGGTCCTGCTCGCCGAACCGTCCGATGTGGACACCGCGGTGGCGGCCGCCGGCAAGGCGTTCGAGCAGTGGGGCACCTCCTCGCTGTCCCAGCGCACCAAGGTGATGTTCGCCTTCCGCGAGCTGCTGGTGCGCCACGAGGACGAGCTCGCCCGGGTCATCTCCGCCGAACACGGCAAGGTGATCGAGGACGCCCGCGGCGAGATCGTCCGCGGCCGCGAGGTCGTCGAGTACGCGTGCGGCATCGCCGACGCGCTCAAGGGCAGCTTCTCCGACCAGGTCTCCCGGGACGTCGACGTGCACGACTTCCGGCAGCCGCTGGGCGTGGTCGCCGGGATCACGCCGTTCAACTTCCCGATCATGGTGCCGCTGTGGATGCACCCGATCGCCATCGCCACCGGCAACACGTTCGTCCTCAAGCCCAGCGAACGCGACCCGTCGGCGTCGAACTTCGTCGCCCGGCTGTACGCCGAAGCCGGCCTGCCCGACGGCGTCTTCAACGTCGTGCACGGCGACAAGGCCGCGGTCGACGCGCTCCTCGGCCACCCGGACGTCGCGGCGGTGTCGTTCGTCGGCTCGACCCCGATCGCCAAGTACGTGCACGAGCGCGCAACCGCGGCCGGCAAGCGCGTCCAGGCCCTCGGCGGCGCGAAGAACCACGCGGTGGTGCTGCCCGACGCCGACCTGGAGTACGCCGCCGACCACCTCACGGCCGCTGCCTTCGGCTCGGCAGGCCAGCGCTGCATGGCGATCTCGGTAGCCGTGGCCGTGGGCGCGGCCGGCGACAAGCTGGTCGAGATCCTCGAGCGCAAGGCCCGCGAAGTGAAGGTCGGCCCCGGCACCGACCCGGCGAGCGACATGGGCCCGGTGGTCACCGAGGCGGCCCGCGAGCGCGTGGAGCACGCCGTGGCCCGGGCCGCGGACCAGGGCGCCACGGTGGTGGTCGACGGCCGAGACCTGAAGGTGGCCGGCCACGAGGAAGGCTTCTTCGTCGGCCCGTCCCTGCTGGACCGCGTGACCACGGAGATGGCGGCGTACCGGGAGGAGATCTTCGGCCCGGTACTGGCGATCGTCCGCACCGAAACGCTCGACGAAGCAATCGCGATCATCAACGCCAACCCGTACGGCAACGGCACGGCAATCTTCACCGCCGGCGGCGAAGCGGCCCGCAGGTTCCAGCGCGAGGTGAAGATCGGCATGATCGGCGTCAACGTGCCGATCCCGGTCCCGATGTCGTACTACTCCTTCGGCGGCTGGAAGGACTCCCTCATCGGCGACAGCCCGATCCACGGCCCGGCAGGCGTGCGCTTCTACACCCGAGCCAAGGTGGTCACCACCCGCTGGCCCCACCCAACCACCACGGCGGCGGCGTTCACCTTCCCGACGTCCAGCTGAGGCACGGTCCCCGATCAGCCACGCGGGGCGCTCTGCCCACATCCGGCGAACGGCCGACATCGACTGCCGGAGATCCTCTGCCACCGCGGCAGACCGCCGGCATCGCACCGGTAACCCGCAGCTCCGGATCGTCGAGCAAAGGCGAGCATCCGGCTCGGGCCGGGAACCGCCAGTGTTGGTGGCCCCTGGCCATACGCCCGATTACGTAGCGCCACCTACGACTGACGTGACCTGAGGCCGTGGATCAACCGACGCCGGCACAGAAGTGGAACAGGCCATTGTGCCGCGTTGCCCCTGCGAAAACCATTGGTGACCGACTTGGCCGCTGATGTACTGATGGCCACCGTGAGTCCGCCGCGTGACGGAGGTAGTAGGTGTGAGTGGCTATAACTCGCTTGCCGAGGTGTACGAGTGGCTCCTCTCCGATGCAAAGCTGGCTCCGGCCGAGTTCGCTGCGTCGTTCGATGACGTCCTCAGTCTCCTGCCGTCGAACGCTCACGTCCTCGATTGTTCGTGCGGGACCGGGCAGTTGGCGGTGGGCCTCGCCGGTCGTGGCATGCACGTTGTCGCAACTGACGCCAGCGAAGCGATGGTTCGTCGGACTGCGGAGTTGTCTGAGGAGTTCGGGGCATCTGTCCGGACAATGCGGGCGGGCTGGCAAGAGTTGCTCGCTACACCATGCCGAGGGCGCGAGAGGCAGAGTTGCTGCTCTGGAGTCGATGGCACGGCTTCTGCGCCGTGGCGGGCGCTTGGTGCTCACCTCCCGCACTTGAAAACTCGGGAGGGTCAGAGGTTCCCGGCTCGACATCAGTGACCGGCTCGTCCGCCGGAACGGTCGCGATGCCGTCGTGGTCTACCGCTGGGACATTGCGCCGAACTGGGAGGACGAGCACCACATCGAGATTGCGATCGCGCAGGTTGATGCGGCTGGGTCGGTTCTTGCCCGCTCGGAACTGCTGCCGAGCTGGCCCTACCAATACGAAGAACTCGAAGTCGAGTTGCACCGGGTCGGACTCCGGACGGAATGACCACGTTCACACTTGAGGCCGAGAACTACCTGGTGGTGGCGAGCAAGGTATAGACAACAGGCTCAGTCCGCGGGCGGAACCGCGGCACCGACGAACCTGCTGCGATCACTGACCGTGCAACTGGCCGCTGACACGCCAGCTCGAACCCGCACTCTATCTCGCCGCCCAATCCACCCCGGCCGGCCGAACCCGCAGCTTGACAACCAGACAGGGACACCCCACAACCGGAACACCCCTCTCCGTTTTCCGGTACGGTGGCATCACCCCGCCGAAGGAGGCCGCCGTGGGATACCGAGGCCCGCTCCCGAAAACCGCCATCCACCGCTACAACACGTGCATGGGCGCGCTCCGGAAATCCCCACGCTGGGGCCCGCTGGTCCGCCGCCACCTGACCCAGATCACCTACACCGGCCGCCGGTCGGGACGCACCTTCAGCACACCAGTCGGCTACCGGCGCACCGGCGACGTGGTCACGATCGGCGTGATGATGCCCGACGCGAAGTCGTGGTGGCGCAACTTCACCGGCGAAGGCGGCCCGCTCACCCTCGAACTCGACGACACCGACCGCACCGGCCACGCGGTGGCGCGCCGCGACGAGAAGGGCCGGGTGACCGTGACCGTCCACCTCGGCGGGCCGGCCTAGGGCCGCCGGCGAAGGCAGCCGAGCAGCGTTGAGCGGAATCCCGACAACAACAGCCCGATCAGCCGGGCTGCGCCGCCATCCCGTGCCAGAGCAGGTCGGCGAGGCTCGCCGCGTCGCGGCGCCAGTCGCCGTCCGGGTCGAGCCACAGCAGGCCGCCCATGCCGCGCATCACCAGCACCGGGGTCAGGCCCGGGCGGACCGTCCCGGCCGCCACGTTGGCTTCGAGCATCTTCGCCACCGCGCCGAGCATTTCCTCGTAGGCGTCGACCGGCAGCTCGCCGCGGAACGCCGTCGCGGTCCGCAGCGCGTCCGCCAGCCCCTTCTTCGTCATCATGTAGTGGGCGACGTGGTCGGTCACCCACAGCCGCATCGCGTCGGCCGGGGCGTGCTTCTCCAGCAGCACCGGCACCACGTCCACGATGTGCCGGACTTCGCGCCGGTAGACCGCCAGGATCAGCGCCTCCGGGGTCGGGAAGTGGCGGTAGACGGTGCCGACACCGACCCCGGCCTGCTTCGCGATCGCGTTGAACGACACCTCGCCCGTGTCGGCCAGCGACGCGGCCGCCGCCGCGAGGATGCGCTCGTGGTTGCGCCGGGTGTCCGCGCGCCGGGGACTGACCGATCCCGTCGTCATCGCTGCTCCCCGTCGTCGTGCCGTCCCGCTGAATCTAGCCGAGAGCTGGAGCAACTCCAGCGTGCCTGCTTCGTTGCCAAGCGGATTGTAATCCGCTAGCCTCGCGTCCGAGTGAAGCGGATGAGTATCCGCTCCCCCGTGCTACCACCCACCACACCGCCCGGCTCTGCGGAAAGAGACCAGTGGACATCTCACTCGAAGTCAACGGCACCACCGAACACCTGGACGTCGATCCCGGCGTCACGCTCCTGGACGCGCTGCGCGAGCGCCTCGCCGTCACCGGCCCGAAGAAGGGCTGCGACCGCGGGCAGTGCGGCGCCTGCACCGTGCACGTCGGCGGCAAGCCCGTGCTGTCGTGCCTCACCCTGGCCGCCACCGTCCGCGAGCCGGTGACGACCGTCGAAGGACTGTCCACAGAGGACGGGCTGCACCCGGTGCAGCAGGCGTTCGTGGACCAGGACGCCCTGCAGTGCGGTTTCTGCACCGCCGGGCAGATCATGTCGGCGGTCGCCGCCGTCGAGCAGGACGTCGAAGACGTGCGGGAGTTCATGTCCGGCAACCTGTGCCGGTGTGCGGCCTACCCGAACATCGTCAAGGCGGTCGAGCAGGCGAGGCGGGCCGATGCGTCCCTTTGAGCTGACCGCACCCACCACCGTCGAAGCGGCGGTCGCCACCCCCGGCACCTTCCTGGCCGGCGGGACCACCTTGGTCGACCTGATGAAGCTCGACGTCCTGACGCCGCAGCACGTCCTGGACATCAACCAGGTGCCGCTGCGCGGCATCGACACGACCGACGGGCTGCGCTTCGGCGCCTTGGAGCGGATGGGCACCATCGCCGCGCACCCCGGCGTCTACCCCGCGATCTCGCGGGCCCTGCTGCTGAGCGCGTCCCAGCAGCTGCGGAACATGGCCAGCATCGGCGGGAACCTGCTGCAGCGCACGCGCTGTTCGTACTTCCGCGACACCACGATGCCGTGCAACAAGCGCGTTCCCGGCAGCGGCTGCTCCGCGCTCACCGGCGCGAACCGGATGCACGCGATCCTCGGCACCAGCGAGTCGTGCGTGGCCACGCACGCCAGCGACGTCGCCGTCGCCCTGGTCGCGCTGGACGCGCGCCTGCGGCTGACGGACGCGACCGGCAGCCGCGAGGTCGCGCTCCGCGACTTCTACGAGCTGCCCGGTGACACGCCGGCCGTGGAGAACGACCTGCGCCCCGGCGAACTGATCACCGAGGTGTTCGTGCCCCGGTTGGACTGGGCGGCGAACTCCACCTACGTCAAGGTGCGCGACCGGCAGTCCTACGAGTTCGCGCTGTGCTCGGCCGCCGTCGCGCTGGACGTCCGGGACGGCGTGGTCGCCGACGCCCGGGTCGCGGCCGGCGGCGTCGGCACGGTGCCGTGGCGGCTGACGGGCGTCGAAGCCGCCCTGCGGGGCGCCCCGGCGACCCAGGCGAGCTTCGAAACGGCCGCCGCCGCGGCGGTCGAAGGCGCGCGGCCGCTGGCCGAGAACGCGTTCAAAGTGCCGCTGCTGCAGCGGACCATCGTCCGAGCGCTGCTCGAACTGACCGAGGGGAGCTCCCGATGATCGCCCGGCTGGACGCGCCGCTGAAGGTCACCGGCCAGGCCAAGTACGGCGCCGACCACAACTTCCCCGGCATGGCCTACGGCTACGTCGTGCTCAGCACGATCGCCCACGGCGAAGTCGAAGCCATGGACTTCACCGCGGTCCGGGCCGCACCGGGCGTGCTCGCCGTGTACTCGCCGTTCGACCCGCTGCCCCTGCGCGCGCCGACCACGATGTTCGGCGAGGCCTGGGTTCCGTTGCAGGACAAGGAAGTCACCTACTACGGCCAGCCGATCGGCTTCGTGGTCGCGGAAACCTTCGAGCAGGCCCGCGACGCGGCGGCGCTGGTGGAGGTCGGCTACCGCCCCCTCCCGGCGCGGACGTCCCTGGCCGAAGGCCTGGCGGACGCCGAAGACGCTCCGCCGGCCCGCGACGGTGCCCCGCCGACGCTGGAGGTCCTCGAAGACGGTGTCGAGACCTTCGACGAGGCGCTGGCCGCGAGCCCGGTGGTCGTCGAAGCGACCTATTCGACCGCGACCCAGAACCACGCCGCGATGGAACCGCATTCCGCGGTCGCGGTGTGGGACGACGGCGAGCTGACCGTCTACAGCGGGAACCAGGCCTCGAACCTGCAGGCGGAGTACCTGGCCACGGCCCTGGACCTGCCGGCGGAAGCCGTCCACGCGGTGAACCCGTTCGTCGGCGGCGCGTTCGGCGGCAAGGCGATGGTGTCGACGCCGCTGTTCCTGGCCGCCGCGGCGGCCCGCGACCTCGGCCGCCCGGTGAAGGCCGCGCTGGCCAGGGAGCAGGTGTTCACCGCGACCGCCGGCCGGGCCGCGACGATCCAGAAGCTGACCCTCGGCGCCGAACGGGACGGCTCGCTCGTCGCCCTCCGGCACGACTCGTGGTGCAGCACGGACGCCGCCCGGTCGTTCGTCGAACCGACGTCGCACGGCACCTCGCGGGAGTGGTACACGACGCGGAACCTGGCCATCAGCCAGAAGATCGTGCCGCTGAACGTCCCGCCGACCACGTTCATGCGCGCGCCCGGCGAAGCGCCCGGCTCGTTCGCGCTGGAAAGCGCGATGGACGAGCTGGCGGTCGCGCTCGGCATGGACCCGGTCGAGCTGCGGATCAGGAACAACTCGATCGCCCCGCCGGGCAAGGATCTGCAGTGGGCGAGCAAGCACCTCGACGAGTGCTTCCGCATCGGCGCAGACCGCTTCGGCTGGGCGCACCGGCCGGCCGGCACGCGCACCGACGGCGACTGGCTCGTCGGCACGGGCGTGGCGGCCGCCATGTTCCCCGCCCTGCGGTTCCCGGCCACCGTCGGCATCACGCTCAACGCCGACGACACCGCCGTCGTCTCGACCAGCGGCGCGGACCCCGGCACCGGCCTGCTCACCGTGCTTTCGCTGGTGGGCGCGGAGTCGCTGGACATCCCGGCCGAGCGGATCACGCCGAAGCTCGGCGATTCGGCGTACCCGCCGGGCGGCCTTTCCGGCGGCTCGACGGCGACGGCGAGCGCGGGCACGGCCATCATGATCGCCGCCACCAAGGCGATCGACGAGCTGGTGGCGCTCGCGGCCGACCCCGGCGCGCCGTTCGAGGGCGCCGAGGTCACCTACGCCGACGGCCGCCTCTTCGCCGGCGGGCGGACGATGACGTTCGGCGAGCTGCTGCGGGCGGTGCGCCGCGAGTCGCTGGAGGTGACCGGCTCGTCGGCGCCCGGTGAGGAACTGACCAAGCACTCGTTCGCTTCGTGGGGCGCCCAGTTCTGCGAGGTCCGGGTGCACAAGTGGACGCGCGAGGCGCGGGTGTCCCGGATGCTCGGGGTGTTCGACGCGGGCCGGATCATCAACGACAAGACCGCGCGCAGCCAGCTGGTGGGCGGCATGATCTGGGGCGTTTCGGCCGCGCTGCACGAGGGCCTGGAAGTCGAGGCGAACGGCCGGTTCGCCAACGGCGACTTCGCGAGCTACCTGCTCCCGGTCAACGCCGACATCCCCGAGGTCGACGTGCAGTTCGTCGAGTACCCCGACACGCTGCACAACGCGGTCGGCGCGCGGGGCCTCGGCGAAATCGGCACGGTCGGCATGGCGGCGGCGGTCGCCAACGCCGTCCACAACGCCACCGGGATCCGGGTGCGGCACATCCCGATCACCATCGAGGACCTCCTCGAAGGCTGAGCACGCGGGCGGGGCGTGCCGGCGCCCCGCCCGCCCTTCAGCGGGAATTCACGAGGTCTTCGTCCGTTCGGCCGATGCGGGCCGGGCGCCGTTATCCATCCGCGACAACGAGAGGGACGGTCCGCCCATGACGGCGGCCCGTCCGCGGTCCTAGGCTGACGGCGCTCCCCTGATCGTCCACGAGAGGACCCCCGCATGACCGACCCCGTCGTCCCCACCACGTCCGGCGCGGTCCGCGGTCAGGTCACCCCCGCCGGCGTCGTGCGCTTCCGCGGCATTCCGTACGCCGCCGCGCCCGAGGGCGAGCTGCGGTTCGCCGAACCGGTTCCGGCGCCACCGTGGGAAGGCGTCCGCGACGCGCAGAGACCCGGGCCGACCGCCCCGCAACGCCGGCACGACGTGCCGGGGCTCGACCTGACCGCGCTGGCCGGCACCGGCTGGCGGCCGGGGCCGGAGTACCTGACGGTGGACGTGTGGACCCCGCAGCCGGGCGCCGCTTCGCTGCCGGTGCTGGTGTTCGTGCACGGCGGCGGGTTCATCGGCGGCGCCGGGTCGGCGGCGGTCCACGACGGCACGGCGTTCGCCCGCGCGGGCGCGGTGCTGGTGACCGTGCAGTACCGGCTGGGCGTCGACGGGTTCCTCCCCCTCGACGGCGGCACGACCAACCTCGGCCTGCGCGACCAGCTCGCGGCCCTGCACTGGGTCCGGGAGAACATCGCCGGGTTCGGCGGCGACCCCGCCAACGTCACGCTCTTCGGCGCGGCCTCCGGCGCCGTCAGCGTCGCCTGCCTGCTCGGATCGCCGCTCTCGCCGGGACTCTTCCACCGCGCGATCGTCCAAAGCGGACACCCGGACATGGTCCGCGACGGCGTCCAGGCCCGGCGGCTGGCCAAGGCCGTCGCGGACGAGCTGAAGGTGGAACCGACCGCGGAGGCGTTCCGCAAGGTGTCGACGGAGCAGCTGCTCGACGCGCAGGACGCGGTCCTGCGCCCGGGTGGCGCGCCCGACCTGCGCGACGCGCTCGGCTACGACCGCGGCTACGGCCTGAGCCCGTTCCTCCCGGTGGTCGGCGACGACGTCCTGCCGCAGCACCCGGGCAAGGCGATCAAGGCGGGCGCGGGCCGCGACGTCGACCTGATCGCCGGCAGCTGCAGCGAAGAGATGCGGTTCTACCTGGTGCCGACCGGAGCGCTGGAGGCGGTGACCGACGACCAGGCGGTGGCTTCGCTGGCGGTGTCCCACCCCGACCCGGCCGGCGTGCTGCACGCGTACGGCCTCGGGTCCGGCCGCACGGCGGGCGAGGTCCTGGTGGAGGCCCTGACCGACCTGGTCTTCCGCGACGGCGTCCGCATCCTCGCCGAGAACCACACCGGCCGGACGTTCCGGTACGAGTTCGAGTGGGGTTCGCCGCTGCTCGAGGGCCGCCTCGGCGCGTGCCACGGGCTCGAGCTGCCGTTCGTGTTCGACGCGCTCGACGCCGTCTCCGGCCCGCGCGGCCTGCTCGGCGAGAACCCGCCGCGCGAGCTGGCCACCGAGCTGAACGGCGCCTGGCACCGCTTCGCCACGACGGGCTCGCCCGGCTGGGCGGAGTACGACGGCGAAGACACGATGTTCCACGCGTACTGACCGCGCGCACCGCCTCGGCTCGTGCGTCCTCTCCGGACCCCGGCTCACCTGCACGTGCACGCCGTTGGATCACCAGGGTCACGAACCGGTCGCTCCCCTTGCTCCAGCGGGCTGGCTCCGCGCCGGGACGGTTGACGGGGCCCCCGCCGCGCTGCCAGGCTCAGGCCGCCCGGACGGCCGGATTGAATGGGGACCACCGATGCCCGAGGCGGGCTCTGCCGCACCGCCGCGCGCGTTCGTCCGCACGCTGCTGCGCAGCGGCACACCCGCGGAACCCGCCGAGCCCGTCCCCGACACCGGCGACCTCACCGCCGTCGGGGACGCGACCCTCGCCCGCGCCGCGCGCTACTGGGTCGCCATCCCCGTGGCCTACCGGATCGCGGCGTTCGTCAAGGTGTTCATCGGGTTCACCGCCGCGAACGGCGTGCTCGGGCTCGGGCCGGTGCTGGGCGCCACCGCCTTCGCCGTCGTGGTCAACACCGCCGCTTTGGCCTGGGTGCTGCGCTCGGGCGGGTTGCGCGCCCGGCTCACCGGCCGCGCCCTCGGCGTCGACCTCTCCGTCGGCGTGGCCCTCAACCTCGTGGTGGCGATGACCGCCCCGGCCGTGGTGCAGCCGTTCGCCGTCGACGTCTCCTGGACCTGGCTGGTCGGCTCGGTCGCCATGTGGGCGGGCACGTCGGGGCTGCCGGCGGCGCTGTGGCTGTTCGCGGCCGCCGTCCCGCTCCGGGCCGTCCTGACCCTGGCCGGCGGGCTCCCCCTGGGCAACCAGCTGGCCATGACGCGGTCGATCGGCTGCCTGGTGGCGCTGGCGGTGGCGATCGTGCTCGCCGTGGCGATCCTCATCATGCTCGGCGTCGGCACGCGGTTCGCGGTCGACATCGGACTCCGGCGCGGGCGCGAGGCCGAACGCCGCCGGACCCGGCGGGTCATGCACGACAGCGTGTTGCAGACGCTCGAAGCGCTGGCCATTTCCGCGCCCGGCGACGACGCGCACGCCGTCACGCGGCTGGCGGAGCTGCGTTCGGTCGCCAAGGCGGAAGCGGCCGAGCTGCGCCGCCACATCACCGAGCCGGTGCCGACGGGCCCGACGCGCAGCTTCGCGGTCGAACTCGCCGACGTCGCCACCGAACTGGCGCGCGACGGCCTGCGCACGCAGCTGGTCGCCGCGGACTTCGCCGACGACCACAAGGTCTCGCGGGACCGGCGCACCGCGCTCGTCGAAGCGGTCCGGGAGGCGTTGCGCAACACCGTGAAGCACTCGGGGACGAAGCAGGTCGTGCTGCGGGTGGAGGAGCGCGACGGCGGAATCGCGGTGGTGGCCCGGGACCAGGGCCAGGGCTTCGACGTCGGCGCCCGGCCGCCGGGCTTCGGCATCAGCCAGTCCATCGTGGCGCGCCTGGCCGAGGTGGGCGGGCACGGCACCGTGGATTCGCAGCCGGGCCGCGGCACCCGCGTCACGATGTGGGTGCCCGGCTGAGCCTGGCCGGATCCCGGTGGTTCCTGGCAATCCAGCCACTCCCCGCCGTCCGCGAAGATCGATAACGTCGCCGCGTGTCGAAAATCCTGCTCTCGGTCCACGTCCTGGCGGCGATCCTCGCCGTGGGCCCGGTCGCCGTCGCGGCCAGCATGTTCCCCGCCGCGGTCCGCCGGGGCGACGTCAAGTCGGCGACCCTGCTGCACCGCATCTGCCGCGTGTACGCCTACGCCGCCATCGCGGTCCCGGTGTTCGGCTTCGGCGTCGCCGGCACGATGCACGTCATGGGCGACCCGTGGCTGCTCGTGTCGATCGGCCTGACGGCGGTCGCCGCCGCGGTGCTCGCCCTGCTGATCCTGCCGCGCCAGAAGCGGCTGCTGGCCGACGAGTCCCCGGCGGACGTCCTGGGCCGGCTGGCCATGCTGACCGGGGTGTTCAACCTGCTGTGGGCGGTGGTGACGGTGCTGATGATCGTCCGGCCCGGGTCGTCGACGGGTGCCTAGACCGCGACCGCGAGCGGCACGCGCACCGCCACGAAGTCCGGCCGGTACCGCAGGGCGAACCCCAGCGACAGGTAGAGGCGGATCGCGGCGGTGTTGCCCGCCGCCGCGTGCATGATCGGCGTCTCGCCGCGCTCGCGGATGCCCGCGGCCACCGCGAGCACCAGCCGCGTCGCCAGGCCCTGCCCGCGGAACGCCGGGTCGGTGCAGACCGCGCTGATCTCGGTGTGGCCCGGCGGGTGCAGCCGCTCGCCGGCCATCGCGACGAGCGCCCCGCCGCGCCGGATGCCGAGGTAGGTGCCGAGCTCGACGGTCCGCTGCCGGAACGGGCCCGGCCGCGTCCGCTCGACGAGGTCCAGCATCTCGGGGACGTCCGCGGGGCCGAGCCGCACGGCTTCCGGATCCGGCGCCGCCGCGACCCCCTCGTCGACCAGCTGCACGCCGGGGATCTCGTCGAGGACCTCCCAGCCGGACGGCGGCCGCGCGGTGGCCGCGGCGATCACGACGGTCGCCCCCGGCCCGGCGAGCTCGGCGACGTCGAGCCAGTCCTGCTCGCCGGGGTCGCCGGGCAGCGCCAGGAACGGCGCGACGTCTTCCGGGTAGCGCAGCACGCGCCCGCGCCGTTCCGCGAAGTGGGCGTGCGGACCGGCCAGCGACGCCCAGGTGGGGTTGTCCAGCGGAGAAGCCATGGCTCCAGCATGCTGATCCGCACCGGGTGGCCGCCGCCACTCCCACATCCTGGGTAGGGTGCGCACGTGGGTTCCCAGGTCCCGGTGTGGATTCCGGTCGTCGTCGCGCTGCTCGGCCTCGCCGGGGTGATCCTGACCCAGGTCCTTTCGGGACGCCGCGAGAACCGGCGGATGACCGAAGACGCGGCGCGCGAGGAGCGCCGGTGGCAGCGCGAACGCGAGGCCAGGACGCACGAGACCCGCGCCGACGCCTACGCGCAGCTGATGGGCGTCCTCGAGGCGTTCGACGGCGTGCTGTTCCAGGCCCGCGCGGTCCGCGAGGCGGGCAAGCAGCTCGACGAGCACCAGCTCGCCGAGCTGCGCGAGGTCCGCAGTGAGGCCCAGCACGCGCTCGGGCCCGTCGTGCTGCACGCGCCGGAAGCCGTCCGGCAGCTGGTCAGCGACGCCACGCTGCCCCGGATGCGGCTGGCCGCGATGCTGCTGGAGCCGGACGGCGACACCACCAAGATGCGGCCGGCCTGGGACGCCGGCCAGCGCGGCTACCGCGTCATGCGGGCCCGGATGCGGGCCGACCTCGGCTTCGACGCGGAACCGGTGGACGAGCTCTACGGCCCTCAGCCCACCGTGGTCAGTTCCTCGTCCGAGAGCACCTCGGACCCGGCCGACACGACCAGCCTGCCGCCGCCGACCTTGTAACGGTAGTCGCCGTTCACCGCGACGAAGCCGTCCCCGGACGCCTCGGCCGGCAGCATGATGTGGGTGTCGCCGGAGGCCGCCTGCCCGCGGGCCTGGCCGTCGTAGAAGATCCGGCCGTCGGGCGTCCGGCAGATGGTGACGAGCGACTTCTCGGTCTGCGCGACGAGCAGCGCCGTGCCCTGGCCACCGGGCAGGTAGTGCGCGGCGTCCGCCGGGCACGGCTTCTCCGCCGTCGTCGTGGACGGCGTGACCGGCGGGACGGCGGCGTCCGCCGTGGTGACGACGGTCTTGGTGGTCGGCAGCGCGGGCGTCGTGTACTGCGGGAACGGCCCCGACGCGGCCGGCGCGGGCCGCGGGCGCGCGGCGAACAGCAGGACCCCGCCCACCGCGAGGGCGGCGACCAGCATCAGGGTCAGCAGCACCCACAGCGCCCGCGCGCGGGCCCGGCCGGGCGCCAGGCTCGCGCACGTCGCGCAGCGCCGGGCAGCGGGGTCGTTGTCCGCGCCGCACTGCGCACACGTCCAGGGAAAACCCGCCATCGGGCCTCCTTCGGCCCGGCGCCACGCCACGCCGGTTCCTCCATCGTCACCGACGGGGGCACCGGCTGCAACGCCTCGCGGCTAGCCCTGGACGACGTTGACCATCCACGGGATGCCGAACCGGTCGACGCAGGCGCCGAATTCGTCGCCCCACATCTGCTTTTCGAACGGAACCGTCACCGTGCCGCCGTCGCTCAGCTTGTCCCAGTAGCCGCGCAGGTCGTCGGCGTCGTCCCCGCTGAGGCTCACCGAGATGTTCGTGCCCGGGTTGTGCTCCATCCCGGCCGGGGTGTCCGACGCCATCAGCGTGAAGCCGTTCTCGGCCTCCAGCTGGGCGTGCATGACCTTGTCCGCATCCGCTCCTTCGGGTGACCCGAATTCACCGAACGTGTTCAGGGTCAGCGTGCCGCCGAAGACGCCCTTGTAGAACTCCATGGCCTGCCGCGCGTCGTCGCGGAAGCTCAGGTACGGGTTGAGACGAGAAGCCACGGCCAACTCCTTCGATCGGAAGAGAGCAGCATCTTCGCAGAGCTCACCGGCCGCGCCAATCGGCGGATTTTCAGAGGACGAACCGCCGCTGCGCGACGGGTTCGAGCGGCAGTGCGCCGTGCAACGCGGCCCGGGCGCGCAGCTCCAGGGCCCGGTCGAGCGGCCGGGACCCCGGTGCCGCGGTGTGGAACGTCCCGCGGTCGAACAGGTACACCAGCGCGAGCTTCCCCTCGCGCCGGCCGGCCGGCTCGGCGAACTCGACGGTCGCGCACCGCAGGGAGCCGCCGTACCCCGCCCTGGCCAGCCGGTCCGCGACGTCGACCAGGTCGCCGGTCAGCACGCGCAGGTCACGGTTGCGGCGCCAGCACCGGACCGTCGAGCGGCCGTGCAGGTCCTGCGTCACCAGCGGGTGCACCGGCAGCCGCGCCGACGTCGCGGCGATCAGCTCCGCCGCGGTGCGGGCCAGCGCGTCCCCGTCCACCTTGAAGTCGACCGTGCCACCGCCGGTGGGCGCCAGGCCGAGCGCGGCCCGCACCCGCGGGGCGGCCGCGGCGAGGGTGTAGAGGGACTGCAGGTGCGGGCGCGAAGTCCAGCACCGGACGAGCTTGCTGTCCAGCAGGGTCACGACGAAAGTTCCCATCCTCATCTCGGAGGCCGCCGGACCGGGCGCACTGGCAGTGTCCACTGTGGACGTCAGGCGCGGGGACGCGGGGCCGGAAGGGACAGCATGCGCCCGCGCCGCCGGGTTCCGGCGCAGAACCGGCCGGGCACGCGGCGAACGGCAGCACTTCGCCGCCGAACGGTCACACGCGGTCAGGTTCCACCGATCAGCGGTGTCCCTTTCGGCTTCGAGCGGTCCCGATCACCCTTCGCCCCCACGAAAGCCGCACGTTCCTCGCCAACCAGACATTTAGCGTTGCTAATAGATCTGTGTCAGAGCTAGCTTGGGCGCATGACCGAACTCGCCGACCGGCTGCTGGGCGCCGTCCAGGGGATCCGCCGGGTGGTGCGCCGCCGGGTCCGCGCCGGCGTGCCGGGCACCCCGCTGCCCGGCGCCCAGGTGGAACTGCTGCGCGTGGTGGCCGACCACCCCGGCATCGGCGTCGCCGCGGCCGCGCGCGAGCTGCACCTGGCGAACAACTCCGTCAGCACGCTGGTCAACCAGCTCGCCGACGCCGGGCTGCTGCACCGCGAGGCCGATCCCGCCGACCGGCGCGCGGCCCGGCTGGCCGTCACCGCCGCGGCCGCCGAGCGGATGGCGGCCTGGCGCCGGGCCCGCACCGGGCTCGTCGCCGACGCACTCGCCCGGCTGTCCGAAGAGGACACCGCCGCCATCGAACAGGCGCTGCCCTCGCTCGAAAAACTCGTGGGCATCCTGAAGGAGCAGCCATGACCGAACCCGCGGCGGTGCGCTGCACCGGCCTGCGCCACTCGTTCGGCTCGACCCGCGCCGTGGACGGCGTCGACCTGCAGATCCACCCCGGCGAGGTGTTCGGCCTGCTCGGCCCGAACGGCGCCGGCAAGACCACCACGCTGCGGATGATCACCACGCTGCTGCCGGCCGGCCCGGACCGGATCACGGTCTTCGGCGTCGACGTCGCCCGCCGCCGGATGGCCGTGCGGCGGCTGATCGGGTACGTCCCGCAGCAGCTGTCCGCCGACGGCGCGCTGACCGGCCGCGAGAACGTGGCGCTGTTCGCGCGGCTGTTCGACGTGCCGCGCGCCGGGCGGCGCGAGCAGGTGCACCGCGCGCTGGACCTGGTCGGGCTGGCCGGCGACGCCGACCGCACGGCGAAGACGTACTCCGGTGGCATGATCCGCCGGCTCGAACTCGCCCAGGCCCTGGTCAGCTCGCCGCGGCTGCTCGTGCTCGACGAACCGACGATCGGGCTGGACCCGGTCGCCCGGTCGGCGGTGTGGGACCGCATCGGCTCGATCCGCGAGGCGACCGGCATGACCGTGCTCGTCACGACCCATTACATGGACGAAGCCGAGCAGCACTGCGACCGCGTCGCCCTGATGCACGCCGGCCGGATCCGCGCGCTGGGCACCCCGGCCGAGCTCGAGGCCGGCCTCGGCCCTGAGTCCACTTTGGACGAGGTGTTCCGGTCGGTGACCGGCGACCGCCTCGACAGCGACGAAAGAGGGATCCGCGGTGTCCGTGCCACTCGCCGTACCGCCCGCCGTCTCGGCTGACCCCGGCCCGCTGCGCCGGCTGCGCGTGCTCGCCGCCCGCGTCGGCGCGATGTGCCTGGTGGAGCTACAGAAACTGCGCCGCGACCAGACCGAGCTGCTCACCAGGGCGATCCAGCCCGCACTGTGGCTGCTGATCTTCGGGGAGACGTTCACCCGGCTGCGCGCGATCCCGACCGGCCCGATCCCGTACCTCGACTACCTGGCACCGGGCATCCTCGCGCAGTCGGCGCTGTTCATCGCGATCTTCTACGGCATCCAGATCATCTGGGAACGCGACGCGGGTGTCCTCGCCAAGCTGCTGGTGACCCCGACCCCGCGCGCGGCCCTCGTCGCGGGGAAGGCGTTCGCCGCCGGCGTCCGCGCGCTCGTCCAGGCCCTGATGGTGCTGGTGCTGGCCGCGATCCTCGGCGTCGGGCTGACCGCGAACCCGCTGAAGCTGCTCGCCATGGCCGTCGCCCTCGTGCTCGGTTCGGCGTTCTTCTGCTGCCTGTCGATCGTGATCGCCGGGATCGTGCTGTCGCGGGAACGGCTGATGGGCATCGGGCAGGCGATCACGATGCCGCTGTTCTTCGGCTCGAACGCGCTGTACCCGGTGGACCTGATGCCGCCGTGGCTGAAGGTGCTCAGCCACGTCAATCCGCTGAGCTACCAGGTCGACGCGCTGCGCGGCCTGCTGATCGGCACCCCCGCGCACCTCGGGACCGACTTCGCCGTGCTGGCCGTGGCGACGGTGGCGGCCGTTTCGGTCGCCTCCGCTCTGCTCGGGAGGTTGGCCCGGTGAGGCCCATGTCTCACCGAACGGAAGCTTTATCGCCGGATGCCTAATCTCGATTCCGTGAACCGTCGTGTTGGCGTGGTCCCTTTTGCCGGGTTGTGTGTGCTCGCCGGAATTCTGGTGGCCGGGACGGCGGCGCCCGTCGCCCTCGGCGCGGGCCTGCTGTCGAATCAGGTCAGCGATTCGGTGGACGCCATTTCCGCCCAGCTCGCCGCGGCCGACCCGCCGTTGGTCACGACGGTGACCGACCGCGACGGCACGCCGATCGCCACGCTCTACGCGCAGTACCGCCTCCCGGTCGCCGCGGCCGGGATCGCGACCACGGTGAAGGCGGCGATCGTCGCGGTCGAGGACCGCCGGTTCTACACCGAAGGCGGCGTCGACCTGCAGGGGATGCTGCGCGCGGCGGTGAACGACAGCACCGGCGGCGCCCTGCAGGGCGCGTCGACGATCACCCAGCAGGACGTCAAGAACTACCTGATCAACGTCGTCGACCGGAACGACCCCGCGGCCCAGCAGGCCGACCGCGAGGACTCGCTCGCCCGCAAGCTGCGGGAGGCGAAAATGGCCGTCCAGCTGAACGAAACGAAGAGCAAGGACGACATTCTCGCCGATTACCTCAACGTCGTGGAATTCAGCGGAACCGTGTACGGCGTCGGCGCCGCGGCAAAAGCGTATTTCGGGACGACAGCGGACAAACTGACCGTGCCGCAGGCGGCCCTGCTCGCCGGAATGGTGAACAACCCCAGCACCTACAACCCGTACGCGCACCCGGACAAGGCGCTGCAGCGCCGCAACCTCGTCATCGACGACATGGTCACCAACGGCTCCATCCCCGCCTCGTACGCGGCGACGGCGAAGGCCGCCCCGCTCGGGCTGCTGCCGAACGGCCCGGTCACGCCGTCCGGCACGTGCCTCGGCGCGGCGCCGGACGCGGGCTTCTTCTGCGCCTACGCGGAAAGCTACCTCGTGCACGCCGGGTTCACCGCCGACCAGCTGGCCACCGGCGGGTACACGATCAAGACCACGCTCGACCCGCGCGTCTCGCAGGTGGCCAAGGACGCCGTCGACGCGAACGTGCCGACCACGCAGGACGGCGTCGCCAACACCTTCGCCGTCGTCCAGCCGGGCCAGGACGGCCACCAGGTGCTGGCCATGGTCGCCAACCGCGACTACGGCACCGACCCGGCGCGGGGCCAGACGTCGACCGACATCGTCGCCGACGCGAGCAACGAGTTCGGCGCGGGCTCGTCGTTCAAGATCTTCACCTCGGCCGCGGCGCTCGTCACCGGCAAGGCGGGCCTGGACACGCCGCTGCCCAACCCGGACAGCCAGTGCTTCCCGGTGCCGGACGCGCACGCGTCCTGCTACACCGTCCACAACGACGGCCACTACGCGGACCCGATCAGCCTGGCCGACGGGCTGGCGACGTCGCCGAACGTGGCGTTCGTCGGGCTCGAAAGCCAGGTCGGGATGCCCGCCGTGCTGGACATGGCGTACAAGCTCGGCCTGCGCACCACCCTCGCGACGAACGACGCCGGTCACGCACCGGACCCGAAGTCGGGCAACCCGCAGTACCGCCTGCCGCAGTCGGAGTACTTCGAGAACCTGCTGTCGTTCACCCTCGGCAACAGCCCGGCGAGCCCCTTGGAGATGGCGAACGTCTCGGCGACGCTGATGAGCGGCGGGGTCTGGTGCCCGCCGAACCCGATCCTGTCGGTGACCGACCGGAACGGAACCACGGTGCCGGTCCCGCAGCAGGCGTGCGAGCGCGTGATCCCGGCAGGGGTGGCGGACACGCTGGAGGCGGGGCTGAGCAAGGACACCACGAGCGGCACGTCGGCCGAAGCGGCCCGCGCGGCGGGCTGGACCCGCCCCGACATCGGCAAGACGGGCACGACGCAGCAGAGCGAATCGGTCGCGTTCGTCGGCGGCGTCGACGGCTACGCGGTGTCCTCGATGGTCTTCGCCGACGGGCCGCACCCGCGCGAGATCTGCCCGGGCACCCCGGTGCACCTGGGCAACTGCGGCCACGGCGCGTTCGGCGGCACGGTCGCGGCACCGCCGTACTTCCACGCGATGAGCCAGTTGCTGGCCGGGGTCCCGGACCAGCCGATTCCCGCGGCGGACCCGGCGTACCTGCAGGCCCGGTCGTGACCTACCGCGGTTCGAGGAAGACGAGCGGGATCTCCCGCTCGGTCTTCGTCTGGTACTGCGCGTAGTTCTTGAAGTCGGCGGTGATCTTCGGCCACAGCTGCGCCCGCTCGCCCGCGTCGGCGACCCGGGCACGCATCGGCTGCTTCGGGCCGCCCTTGATCGAGACCTCGACGTCGGGGTTGTCCCGCAGGTTGAGGAACCACGCGGGGTGCACGTCGTCACCACCGCGCGAAGCCACGACGACGTAGGTGCCACCGTCCTGGTGCGGCGAGGTCAGCAGCACGGTCCGCGGCTGCCCGCTCTTCCGCCCGACGGTGGTGAGCTCGAGGACGGGCATGGCGACCTGCCACCCGACCCGGCCCCCGGTCAGCTTGATCAGGCCGCGGTGCACGGCATTCATCGTCTTGAGGGCGAGGTCGCTCGGCATGCGCCCAATCTAGCGCCGGGTTCGCCGAAACCGCCCCACCGGCCCCCGGCGATGTGCGAGGCTGCCGGGCGAACGAAGGACCGAAAGAGAGAAGACCGATGCTGATCTGGGGCTGGCGCACGCGGATCTACGTGCTGGCGATGACGACCTTCCTGTGCGGCCGCTGCGGCAACCCCGCCTCCCACGCGGTGCGCAAGGCGGTCACGAAGTTCACGCTGTTCTTCATCCCGCTGTTCCCGATCAGCGTCAAGTACACGGCGCAGTGCACGTTCTGCGGGATCGAAAACCGGATCCCCAAGGAGGACGCGGTCCGCCTGCAGGCGCAGGAGGAGCAGAACCAGGCCCAGCCGCAGGCCGCGCCGGGGTACCCGCAGCAGGGCCTTCCGCAGGGCCTCCCGCAGCAGGGCGTCCAGCACCCTTCGGGGTATCCGCAGCACCCCTCGCAGCCGCAGGGGTTCCCGCAACCGGGTCAGCAGGGCCAGTTCCCGCAGCAGGGTCAGTAGGTTTCCGGCGTCGGCTCGGCGGGTCACCCGCTGAGCCGCCTCAGCCGCCGTCCGGCCACCACACCCCCACCGGCGCATACCCCGGCGTCCGCCGGGCGATCACCACGGCTCCCTCGGCGAACCGCGAGTAAACCGCCCCGAGCAGCGCGAGATCGACCGCAACCCCGACCCCGCGCGGCCATTCCCGCCGGTCCGCCCACTCCCGCAGCTCCCGCTCGGCCGCCCCGGCGAGCACCACGGCGTCGTCGACCCCGGCACCGTCCCCACCGGCCAGCAACCCCGCCGAAGCACGGGCCGCCGCCACCGCCTGCGCACCCAGCCGGCCGAGGGCGGCCCGTGCGTCCGGCGGCACGCGCCCCGGCACCTCCGCGACTTCCCGCGCAAGACCACCCATCCGAGTGAGATCCGCGGCGGTGTGCACGGCGGCGACAACCGCCTTCACCTCCGCCTCCCGCGGCGCGTGCAGGGCCAGCAGCGCACACGCCTGGTCCTCGCACGCGGCCCCGAGCGCGGCCGCCGCGTCGACCTGCTCGTGCACGCGTCCGCCCAGCGTGCGGTCACTTTCCAGGACCGAGCGCGTGGCCTCTTCGAGCGCGCTCGCCACGAGTGCGCACAGGTCCGCCAGCCGGTGGGCGAGCGTCACCAGTTCCTTTTGAAACGCGGTCGGCATGGCGGCAGGAAACCAGCCCGGCCGGGTGTCGGCATCTCGTCCCCCGGCCCGGAATTGTCGGACCCCCGTGCTCTCCTCGACGGCAAGAGCGGTGCACCCCGCACCCGGAGCAGAAGGAGAGACCGATGGCAGGCGAAACGACGGTCACGGTGGTCGGCAACCTGACGAACGACCCCGAACTGCGGTTCACCCCGGCCGGCGCGGCGGTCGCGAACTTCACGGTCGCCAGCACCCCACGGCTGTACGACCGCGAATCCGGCACCTGGCGCGACGGCGACGCGATGTTCCTGCGCTGCAGCCTGTGGCGGCAGTACGCGGAGAACGTCGCGGAGTCGCTGGCGCGCGGAACCCGCGTCGTCGTCCACGGCCGGCTGAGACAGCGGTCGTACGACACGAAGGAGGGCGAGAAGCGCACGGTGACGGAGCTGGAGGTCGAGGAGATCGGGCCGGCCCTGCGCTACGCGACGGCGAAGGTGATCAAGGCCGCCCGGGCGACGGGCAGCGAAGGAAGCAGCGCGTGGACCCCGGAACCGGTGGCGGTGGGCGACCCGCCGTTCTGAGCCCATCCGTTCGCGGCCGTCCTCCGAACGCCCGTCGACGGGGTTTCGACCCACCCTGGACCGCCGGCGGTGACGATGAAGGAACGCTCCGGCCGGGCTCCACCCGATGTCGAAAACCCGTCTTCCGGTTCGACGCAAGGGCAGGACGAGGCCGAACCACGAGCGGGAGGGACCGAGATGAACGGGAACGAGAAGACCGGCTCACCGGCGGCGCACCCCGTGGTCAACCACCGGAAGCGGGCGATGCTGCGAGCGGTCGGCGCCGGCCGCGCCCTGGTGTCCTGCAGCAGCGAACCCGACCTGTTCATCGACGGCCTCTCCTGCGGCGACCAGTTCGCGGCCCACGAGCTGGCCCACCAGGGCCTGGTCCGCGCGGCCCGCCCGGGCCGCCCGGGCGAGCTGGTCCCGGCCGTCCTGACGGCGGCAGGCCAGGCGATCATCACGGCCGACGAACGCCCGGCCGCCTGACCCGGCAACGGGCCCGGTGTTTGACAACTCCACAAAGCAAAGGCGCCCACCCGGCCGGGCCCGCCCACCCCGGACAGCGCCCGGCCGCGCGCAGGACGATCACGGAGTGGCCCACCAGCAACCACACCGCCCGGCCCGCCCGGCCCGCCCAGCCCACCCGGCCAGCAGGACCACCACCGGGTGGCCGCCCGGCGGCCAGGCCCTCACCGGCCCCGCCCACCTCGGCAGCCCTTCCAGAACCGGCGAGAAGCCATCCCAACCCGGCGCTGCCCGAGCCGGGCACGGCGCACCACCCACCCCGGCCAAGCGCCTCGGCCCCGCTCGGCCACAGCATCCGCGCCACCAGCCGGCCACACCCCACCCGGCAGCCACGCCGCCGTGACCCCGCCCACCCACGCACCACCCGGATCGCGACTACCGTGGCGGACATGAGCAACACCGAGGCCGCCCCGGCCGAGCTGGCCTGTGGCGACCGGCCCGCGGCCGCCGACCCCGACCGCCCGGCCGTCGAGGTCCTCACCCCGCGCGAGGTCCCGCTGGGCGGCCCCCGCGCGATGCGCGTCCGCCGGACCCTCCCCCAGCGGTCGCGCTCCCTGATCGGCGCGTGGTGCTTCGCCGACCACTACGGCCCGGACGAGGTCACCGGGCCCGGCGCGATGGACGTCGCCCCGCACCCGCACACCGGCCTGCAGACGGTGAGCTGGCTGTTCGACGGCGAGATCGAGCACCGCGACAGCCTGGGCACGCACGCGCTGGTCCGGCCCGGCGAGCTGAACCTGATGACCGGCGGCCACGGCATCTGCCACTCGGAGGTCTCGACAGCGGCCACGAAGACCCTCCACGGCGTCCAGCTCTGGGTGGCCCTGCCCGAGCGCCACCGGCACACCGCACGGGCCTTCGACCACTACGTGCCGTCGGTGAACCGGATCGAGGGCGCGGAGATCCGGGTGTTCCTCGGCTCGCTGGCCGGGCGCACGTCCCCGATCCCGACGTTCACCCCGCTGCTGGGCGCCGAGGTCGTGCTGGGCCCGGACGCCCACATGTCCCTCGGCGTGGACCCCGGCTTCGAGCACGGCATCCTGGTGGACAGCGGCGACGTCGTCGTGGCCGGCACCCGTGTCCGCGCGGCGGAACTGGGGTACGTCGGCACCGGCGTGCGCTCCCTGACCCTGAGCAACCGCGGTACCGCCCCGGCCCGGTTCCTCATCCTGGGCGGCACTCCGTTCGCCGAAGAAATCCTGATGTGGTGGAACTTCGTCGGCCGCACCCACGAGGAGATCGCCGCGTTCCGCGAAGCGTGGCAGGCCGGTTCGGACCAGTTCGGCAGCGTCACGGGCTACCCGGGCGAACGCCTGCCCGCCCCGGCCCTGCCGGCGGTCCGCATCAAGCCCCGCCGCAACCCGGCCTCAGGCCAGGAATCCGCCCACGGCTGAGGCGAACGCGGGTGCGTCGTCCAGCCACGGGTAGTGCGCGGCCCCGGGCAGCACGACGACCCGGCCGTCCGGGAACAGCCCGGCGAGGCGGCCGGCGACCGCCGGGCTGGCGATCCAGTCCAGTTCACCGGCCACCACCAGCACGGAACGGTGACGGCACCGAGCGCGGCGCGGGTCGTCCCGGGCTCGAAAGCGCCCGCGGAGTTGTAGATCCGCGCGGCCGCGCCGTTGCGCTGGCCGCGTTCCCCGGCGTGGTGCCGCTGGGCCGCGGAGTCCCAGCGGCCGTAGTACAGCGGCGCGACGGCGGACCAGTCGGCGGCCGTCGCCGTCTTCGCGGCGATCGCCTCATAGGCGGTGGATGCGGCGGCGAACCAGGGTGCGCCGGCCCGGCGAGCCACGATCCGCCGTCGTTCGGCGGCGGGCAGCTCGAAGCCGACGGCCCGCGGGCTGGGCGCGATCAGCGCGAGCCGGCGCAGCCGCTCCGGGTACCGGGCCGCGTAGTGGAGGGCCAGGCTCGCGCCGGCCGAGTGCCCGAGCAGGTCGAACCGGTCGAGGCCGAGGTGCTTGCGCAGCGCCTCGACGTCCTCGACCTGGCGGTCGCACCGGTAGCTCGCCGGGTCGTGGGGCTCCTCGGAGTCGCCGGTGCCCCGCAGGTCCAGCACGGCGATGCGGCGCCGGTCGGTCACCTCGCCGAGGTCGCCGAGGTAGCGGCCGGCTCGCATCGGGCCGCCGGGCAGGCACACCACCGGCGGCGCGGCACCGGAGCCGTGCAGGTGGACGGCGAGCCCGGTGCCGTCCGGGGCGGGGAAGATCGGCACGCCCCGACCCTGGCAGCCCGCGGCCGGGGAAACAACCGGCGGGTCACCGATCCCGGGCGAGATAAGCGTCCAAGGTCGCCATCCGGTGGGCCCGGGCGAACTGTTCGACCTCCGCCGGATCGGCCCCGCCCTCGATCAGGGCGAGCAGTCGATCGTGTTCCCCGACCGACACCGGGGCGCGCCCCGGCACCGACGCGAACGTGCTGTCGCGGACCGCGGCCAGGCGGGTCCAGCAGCGCTGCACCAGGTCCACCAGGTTCGGGTTGGGGCAGGCGCTGAACAGCACCTCGTGGAACTCGGCGTTCAGCGCGGTGAACGCCAGCGGGTCGAACTCGGCGAGGCTGCGGCGCATCCGGTCGTTGAGCTCGCGGGCCCGGCCCAGTGCCTCGGCCGTGAGCAGCGGCGCGGCGAGGCCGGTGGCCGCGCCCTCGACGATGGCCACGGTCTGCATCGCGTGCTGGTAGGCCGTGGGGTCGATGGCCACGACCCGGGCACCGACGTTCCGCTCGAACTCGATCAGCTCCTCGGCCTCCAGCCGGCGCAGCGCCTCGCGGACCGGCACCGCGCTGACGTCGAGCTCGCGGCCGATCTGGTCGAGCACCAGCCGGTAGCCCGGGCCGTAGCGGCCGTCGAGGATCCTGGCTTTGATCGTCTCGTAGGCCAGCTGGGACTTCGTGACCGGTCTTCCCGACGACGCGCTGATCATGTAGGAAACCATATATGGTTCCGTCGACGGACGACGCTCAGGAGGCCGCGCCGATGCCGATCCCCCCGCCTGCCCCGACCGCGGCCGACCTGATCGTCGACGGGCTGCGGGCCCACGGCGTGGACACCGTCTTCGGCCTGCCGGGGGTCCAGACCTACGACCTGTTCGACAGTCTCGCCCGCACCGGCGGCGAGATCCGCGTGGTCGGCGGACGGCACGAACAGACCGTGGCCTACATGGCGTTCGGGTACGCCCAGGCGACCGGCCGCACCGGCGTTTACACCGTCGTGCCGGGTCCCGGCGTCCTCAACGCGTCGGCCGCGATGCTCTCGGCGCACGGGGCGAGCGCCCCGGTGCTGTGCCTGACGAGCGAGATCCCGCGCGCGTACCTCGGCCGCGGGCTCGGGCACCTGCACGAGATGCCGGACCAGCTGGCGACCCTGCGCACGATCACGAAGTGGTCGGCGCTGGTCGAGCACCCGGCGGAGGTCCCCGACGCCGTGGCGACGGCGTTCCGGGAGGCGGCAGGCGGGCGACCGCGGCCGGTGGCCCTGGCGGTGCCGTGGGACGTGCTGGGGCTGCGCGCGCCCGCCGAGGCGGCCGGCCCGCTGCCGCTGCCGCGCCCGGCCGTCGACCCGGTCGCCGTCGGGAAGGCCGCCGAGCTCCTGGCCGGCGCGAAGCACCCGATGATCATGGTGGGCGGCGGCGCCCGGCACGCCGCCGCCGAGGTCCGGGCGCTGGCCGAGCGGCTGCAGGCGCCGGTGGTGCCGTTCCGCGGCGGACGCGGCATCGTGGGCGACGACCACCCGCTCGGCTTCACCTGCGTGTCCGGCTTCGAGCGGTGGGCCGAGACCGACGTCGTGATCGGCATCGGGTCGCGGCTGGAACTGTCCTGGTTCCGCTGGCCGGACAAGCCCGCCGGCCAGAAGACGATCCTGCTCGACATCGACCCGCGGCAGGCGACGCGGCTCGAGGCGGACGTCGCGATCGTCGCCGACGCGGCCGACGCCACGGCCGCGCTGACCGCGGCCGCCGGTCCACAACGGACGGATCGGACGGCGGAGTTCACCGCGCTGAAGGCGGCGGTGGCGGAGCGGTTCGCCGACGTCGGGCCGGAACTGGACTACCTCCGCGCGATCCGGGACGTGCTGCCGCGCGACGGCTTCTTCGTCGAAGAGATCTGCCAGGTCGGCTTCGCTTCGTACTTCGGGTTCGAGGTGTACGCCCCGCGCACGTTCATCACCTGCGGGCACCAGGGCACGCTCGGCTTCGGCTACCCGACGGCGCTGGGCGTACAGGCGGCCTTCCCGGAACGTCCCGTGGTTTCGGTGGCCGGGGACGGCGGCTTCATGTTCGCCGCCCAGGAACTCGCCACCGCTGTCCAATATGGACTCAACGTGGTGGCGGTCGTGTTCGACAACGGGTCCTACGGGAACGTCCACCTCGACCAGGAGCGCCTCTTCGAGGGCCGCGCGCTGGGCGGGCGGCTGCGGAACCCGGATTTCGCCCGCCTCGCCGAGACGTTCGGCGCGCTCGGCCTGACCGCGCGCACCCCGGACGACCTGCGCGGCGCGCTGGAGAAGGCGTTCGCGGCGGGCCGGCCGTCGCTGGTGCACGTCCCGTGCGAGCTGGGGGCCGGCGCGTCGCCGTGGAAGTACCTGATGCCGAAGTCGGACCGCAGCCAGGAAACCGGTCCTGTCGCGAACCTGTGACACGCCGATGACGCCGGGAAGACATCCGCTGAGCACCTTGGCCGCATGCGAAGTCGATCTCTGCCGATCGGTACCCTGCTCGTCCTGGCCGCCTCGCTGGTTCTCGCCGCCCCGGCGCAGGCCATCCTCGGCGGTACCGAGTCGACCCGGGCCTACTCGTTCATGGGCTCGTTCCAGCCGTCCTTCCCGCGGCCGCCCCGCCCGGACGGGCACGGGTGCGGGGTGGAGGTCCTGGCGCCCCAGTGGGTGCTGACCGCCAGTCACTGCGCGGGCCGGAACCCGACCGGGGCCCGGGCCGGCATCCCGAAGGGCTGGCGGGTCCGGGTCGGTTCGCTCGACACGACGTCCGGCGGCGAGGTCGCCGAGGTCGACCACTACTACCGGCTCGCGACCAGCGCCGACGACGGCGGGTTCTGGGGCCGGGACCTCGCCGTGCTGCACCTGCGGACCCCGGTCCGGGCCCGGCCGGTGCCGATCGCGACGGCCACGCCGGCGGCAGGCACCCCGGTCCGCATCCTCGGCTGGGGCATGAGCTGCGCGGACAGCACGAACCCGGTCTGCTTCCCGACCCGGCTCCGCGAGGCCGACACCGTCGTGCAGCCGGTTTCGGTTTGCCCGGTGGCCGCTCCCGGAGAGCTCTGCGTCGGCAGCAGCGACGGCCGCGTCGCCGCGGGCAACATGGACTCCGGCGGTCCGGCGCTGGTCCGCGACGGCGACCGGTGGGCGCTGGCCGGGGTGGTCAGCGGTCCGGCCGGGGACCAGGCTCCGACGTTGTACACCGACGTCACCCGCCACGCGGACTGGATCCGCGGCATCGTCAGCGGTACTGCCGTGCCGCCCGACGACGTCATCCCGGACGTCGAGGGAGCGGTGGACCTGACCAGCTGCGTCGGCTCGGTGGTCAGCACGCCGGCGTCGAGGCCGCACGATCCGGCCCTGCTGCTGACGAACGGGCACTGCGTCCCGGGGCCACGGCCGGCACCGGGGACGGCCGTGGTAGATCGGCCCGCCGACTTCCCGGCACCGATCGCCGACCGGCAGGGCTACCCGCAGGTGACAGCCCGCGCGAACCGCCTGCTGTACGCCACCATGACCGGCACCGACATCGCGCTCTACCGCCTGGACAAGACGTACGCGCAACTGCGGACGGCGAAGGTCTTCCGGCTGACGTCCACCCCGGTCCACGCCGGGGACACGCTGACCCTCGCCTACCCGAGCACCCGGCTGAAGTGCACCGCCGAAGCTGTGGTCCCGCACCTGCGGGAAGGCGGGTACGAGCAGGACGCGTCGATCCGCTACGCGACCGGCCCGGACTGCACGCCGTGGCACGGCACGTCCGGCTCGGCCCTGCTGGCGCCCGACGGCACCACGGTGGCCGGGATCCACAACACCCACAACGACTCCGGCGAGCAGTGCACGGAGAACAACCCGTGCGAGGTCGACTCGGCCGGGGCCGTGACGTCGGTGCCCGGGCGTGGCTACGGCCAGCAGGTGGCGGGGATCACGGCGTGCTTGAAGGGGTCGGAGCTCGACCTCGCCCGGCCCGGCTGCACGCTCACGAAGGCGGTGTCCTGACGAGCCGTTCGAGCGCGGCGAAGATCCGGTCGACATCGGCGGCGGTCGTCCGCCAGTTGCTGAAGGCGGCGCGCAGCGCGGGCCGGCCGTCGTGGACGGTCGGCGTGAGGAACGTGGTCCCGTCTTCGGCGATGGCGCGGACGAGGGCGTCGATCCGCTCCTGGCCGGCGTCCCCGGCCGGGGCGAAGCAGACGACGTTGAGCCGCACCGGCGCGAGCAGCTGCCAGCTTGGCGAGCGGTCGATCCGCGCGCCCAGGTCCCGGGCCAGGGAGACACAGCGCTCGACGATCTCGCGGTGCCCGGCGCGGCCGTAGGCGACGAGCGAGAACCAGGCGGGCAGGGCCCGCAGCCGCCGGGAGTTCTCCGGCGTGAGATGCAGGAAGTCGGGGGTGTCGCCGATTTCGCCGAGGTAGGCGGCGTTGTTGCTGAAGACCCGCAGCTGCAGGTCGCGGCGGCGGGTGAACTGGACGGCCGAGTCGTAGGGCACGTTGAGCCACTTGTGCAGGTCCACGACCACCGAGTCGGCCTGGCCGAGGCCGGCGGTGAGCGCCGCGTGCTCCGGCGCGAGCGCGGCGAACCCGCCGAACGCGGCGTCGACGTGCAGCCAGAAGTCGTGCCGCTGCTTGAGCGCGGCGATCGCCCGCAGGTCGTCGAAATCGACCGTGTTGACGGTCCCCGCGTTGGCGACGACGATCGCCGGGCCGTCGAGCGTCTCGAGCACTTCGGCGAGTTTCGCGACATCGACGGCTTCGCGGCCCGGGAGCGTCGGCACCTGCCGCAGGGACGAACGCCCCATCCCGAGAAACGACAACGCTTTCAGGATGCTGGAGTGCGGCGAGCCGGAGAGCACGGTGACGGGCCCGAGCGCGGCGGCACCGTCGGCGGAGACCGTCACGCCGGCTCGTTCGCCGAGCCACTCGCGGGCGATGGCCAGGCCGGTCACGGTGGACATGGTGGCGCCGGTGACGAACGCACCGGAGAACTCCGGGCCCAGCCCGAAGAGTTCGGCCAGCCAGCCGACGGTCTCGCGTTCGAGGTCTTGGGCGGAGGAGTCCATCCCGCTGGCCGGGTTCTGGTCGTAGGCGGCGGTGAGCCAGTCACCGGCCAGCGACGCGGGCGTGGCCCCACCGGTCACGAACCCGAGGTACCGCGGCCCGGCACTGGCGGCGAACCCGGGCTCCCACCGCCGCGAGAACTCCTCGAGCGCACCCCGAGCTCCGACACCACCATCCGGAAGCGGCGCGGCAACCGCCGCCCCAGGCGGAACGGCCGCGGCCCGTTCACCCAGCCCGGCGAGCGCGGCACCGGCGAGTTTGCTTGCGGCATCAAGAAGATCGGGCAGGGAGTGCAGGTCATCGGCCAACCTCGGGTCCATCCACCGAACGCTAGGCGCCCCCGCAACCGCTGTCGCGGTCCAATCCCGCAAAACTGGCCCGCTCGCCCCGCCCGGCCCAACGTGATGCCCGCCCAATCACACGAGATGCCCCCGCAATCACGCATGTCGCCCCTCCAGACACGCGAGTCGCCCCGCCAAGCACACGAACCGACCCACCAGGCACCCCAACCGACCCACCAAGCACGCGAACCGACCGCCCGGATACGCGAACCGAACCTCCAGGCACGCGAACCGACCCTCCACGTACGCGAACCGGCGATCCACGTGCGCGGACCGCCGGTTCAGCAGCTCAGCGACTCGGCAGCTCAGCGACCGCCGTCCCGGCTCACCCGCCGCAACCGCCGCACGCGGCCCTCCGCCGGGTCGAACGTCACCCGCCTCAACGGGCCCGCCAGCAGTACCACCACCGCCTCCGCCGACAGCGCCGCCAGCAGCATCGCCGCCACGAACTGGGCTGCTCCCGATGTTGCCGTCGCCAGTACCGCAAAGCTCGCCAGTACCACCGCCAATGGGGCCAGCAGGCCCGTCAGCACCGGTACCCACGGCACGCGGTCACCGTCGGGGCGGCGGGCGGACACCACCGCCGCCCCGGCGCAGGTGACCGCCGCGACCAGCAAGCAGCCGCCGACGGTGTCGCTCAACCGGTGCCAGCCCAGTGCCACCGCGGCCGCCGCCACCCAGGCGACGCCGAATCCGCCCGCCACCAGCGTCGCCGACCGGAACCGGCGGGGCAGGACGATCGCGAGGGCCACCAGCACCGCCATCGCCGCGCTCACGTGCCCGCTCGGGAAGCTGTTGTGGCTCGCCACGCCCAGGCGGTCATCCGTGCTCGGGCGGTCCAGCACGTACAGCTTGAGCAGCTGCGCCACCACCAGGGGCGCCGCCAGCAGCAGGAGGGCCGTCACGCCGAGGGCGAACCGCCGCCGGGCCAGGGAAATCACCAGCAGCAGCACCGCCACCCCGCCGAGCACGACCACCAGGTCGGCTTCGCGCAGCGGGGCCGCCCAGCCCACCGCCGCCGTCGACTGGGCGCTGTGGACGACGCCGTTCTCGACGCCGCGGCCCGCCTGGGTGCGGACGAACAACAGGTAGGCCGCGACGAACGCCAGGGCGAACCCGGCCGCGGCCGCCGCCAGGACCGCCGTGCGGGACGCGGCCCGGGTCACGAGCGCGGGGCCGGCCGGACGGGTCGCGGAGGGTGCGTCGGTAAGGATCACTGCCATGTCCCCGAGTCTCCGTCGCGCATTTCGGGATCCCGTCAGTGCGATGTCATGGTTTTGCTACAAGATCCGCCCGGGTCGCCACGACGTGCGCTTTTCCGAATAATGGCGCCGTGGCCGAGGTACTGGTGGTAGAGGACGACGCGGCGGTGCGGGAGGGCCTGCAGCTGGCCCTGCGCCGGCAGGGACACGTGGTGCGCACCGCGGAATCCGGCGAGCTCGGCATCGAGGCGCTCGTGCAGCACCGGCCCGACCTCGTCGTGCTCGACCTGATGCTGCCCGGCATGGACGGCTTCGAGACGTGCCGCCGGATGCGGGCCTCGGGCCCGGTCCCGATCATCATGCTCACCGCGCGCAGTGACGACTTCGACATCGTCGCCGGGCTCGAAGCCGGCGCCGACGACTACGTCGCCAAGCCGGTCGAGCCGCGGGTGCTGGACGCGCGGATCCGGGCCGTCCTGCGCCGGGCGGTCGGCGAACGGCCCGGTGAGCCGGCGGGGGCCGAGGAACGGCACGGCGACCTCGTCATCGACCGGGCCGCGCTCGAGGTCACCAAGCGCGGCGCGCCGGTGTCGCTGACCCCGACCGAGCTGAAGCTGCTGCTGGAACTGTCGCGCACGCCCGGGCAGGTGTACAGCCGCCAGCAGATCCTCTCCGCCGTGTGGGACCACGACTACCTCGGGGACTCCCGGCTCGTCGACGCCTGCGTGCAGCGGCTGCGCGCGAAGATCGAGGACGTCCCCGCGAAGCCGGAGCACGTGCAGACGGTCCGGGGGTTCGGTTACCGGTTCGGCCGGTCGTGACGGCTCCGCCGATCCGGACGTGGCTCGCCGGGCTGCGGCCCCGGCTGGTCGCCGCCTTCGCCGTGATCATGATCCTCGGCGCCACCGCCGCCGCGGGCGCCAGCTACGTCTCCGCGCGCCGGGCGATCCTGGAGGGCATCCAGGACCAGACCATGCTGAAGCTGCGCGACCAGGTCACCGCGTACCTGCCGACCGTGTCGGTGCCGCCGTCCCTGGGCACGCTCGACGCCTTCGCGACGGCCCTCAAACCCACCAAGGCCCTCGTCGTCTACCACGACCTGCACTCGTCGGCGGGGCTCACGCTCGACGAGGTGCCTGCCGGGTTGCGCCACGCCGTGGCCGTCACCACGAACATCCAGTTCCAGCGCGTCGACGAGGGCGGCACCCCGGTGTTCTTCGTCGGCGTTCCGGTGCAGACCGCCAGTGGCCGTCCGAGCGGCCTGGAGGTCTACGCGCAGGTGATCCTGTCCGACCAGCAGGACGCCATCGGCGAGCTGGCCCGCAACGCCTGGCTGTACTCCGCGCTCGCGCTGCCGTTCGCGGTCGCGGTGGCGCTGCTGGCCGCGCGGCAGGTGCTGCGGCCGGTCCGCGCGCTGAACACCGCGGCGAGCCAGCTCGGTCGCGGGCGGCTGGACGTGCGGCTGCGGGCGAAGGGGTCCGACGAGCTCGCGCAGCTGGTCACCACGTTCAACCACACCGCCGCGGAGCTGGAGCGCACGGTCGGCACGCTGCGCGCCATGGAGGCCGACGCGCGGCGGTTCGTCGCGGACGTCTCGCACGAGCTGCGGACGCCGCTGGCGGCGATGAACGCGGTCACCGACGTCCTCGACGAGGACGCCGAGCAGCTGCCGCCGGACACCGCGGTCGCGGCGCGGCTGGTGTCGGCCGAGACGCGGCGGCTGACCCGGCTGGTGCAGGACCTGATCGAGATCTCCCGGTTCGACGCCGGGCGGGCGGAGCTGCGCCGGGAGGAGCTGGACGTCGCCGCGGCGGTCGCCGACAGCCTCGCCGCGCGCGGCTGGGAGGCCGGCGCCGACCTCGCCCTGGACCTGCCGCCGGGGATCACCGCGCGGCTCGACCGGCGGCGGCTCGACATCGTTGTGGCGAACCTGGTCGGCAACGCGCTGCGGCACGGCGCGCCGCCGGTCGAGGTGGTGCTGCGGGCGGAGTCCGGTGACGTCGTGCTGACCGTCACCGACCACGGGCCCGGGATCTCCGCCGACGTCCTGCCCCGGGTCTTCGACCGCTTCACCAAGGCCGACACCGCCCGCGCCCGGTCCGAAGGCAGCGGCCTCGGGCTGTCCATCGCGCGGGAGAACGCCCGGCTGCACGGCGGCGACATCGTCGCGGCCGACACCGGCGCCGGTGCCCGGTTCGAGCTGCGCCTGCCCCGGGAGGCGTGGTGAAGAAACTCCTGGTCCTGGCGGTGCTGCTGCTGGTGAGCGCGTGCGGGATCAAGCCGACGCCGGTGCTCGGCGCGGGGCCGGCGCCGACGCTGCGCAACCCGGTGGACGACGGGCCGGGCATGGACGTGACCCTCTACTTCGTCCGCGACGGCCGGGTGGCTCCGGTGACGCGGCCGGGCGGCTTCCCGGTGACCGTCCAGTCGACCTTGGCGATGCTGCTGGCCGGGCCGACCTCCCAGGAGGAGGCCGACGGGTACACGACCGCGCTCCCGCAGCGGCCCGGAGGGCTCACGGTGTCCGCCGGGCCACCGGCGACGATCGACGTCTCGTTCCCGCTGCGGCTGGTCACCGGCGCCGGCATCAACCAGCTGGTCTGCACCGCGTTCGCCGCCCTGGTGCTGCAGGGCGGGAACTCCGTCGACGGCACCATCGCCCTGGCCGGGCCGGACGTCCGGCTGCCCTACCAGACGTGCCAGGCGTGAGCGGCATGTCGACATGGCGTCAGGCGGGGTAGGGCCGCGCCGCCCGGGCTTCGGTCAGCGACCGGGCCCACCATTCGAGCTGGTCGAGCAGCGCCTTCGCCGCGACGCCCGCCGCGTCGTCGATCGGCACGCCGTCGTCGCCGAAACGCGCGTGGGCGCCGTGGAAGCTGACGGTCTCGCGGATGGTCACCGCGTGGAGCTCCGCGAAGACCGGGCGCAGGTGCTCGACGGCACGCAGGCCACCGGAAATCCCGCCGTAGGACACGAAAGCGACCGGTTTGGCCCGCCACTCCGGCCGGTGCCAGTCGATGGCGTTCTTCAAGGGCGCGGGATAGCTGTGGTTGTACTCCGGGGTGACGACGACGAACGCGTCGGCCGCTTCGAGTCGCGGGGCCACCTTCGCCACCTCGGCGGCGACCGCCGGGCTCGGCTGGGTGCCGAACGCGGGCATCACCAGCGGCAGGCCGGGCTCGGCGAGATCGACGACGTCGACCGCGAAACCGCCGTGGCGGTCCGCGACGGCGGCCAGCCAGCCCGCCACCACCGGGCCGAACCGTCCTTCCCGGACACTTCCCACGATCACCGCGACCCGCACCGGCGCTTCCGACACACTTCCTCCTCGGCACAGCGGAACATTGCCGCGTCCCAGGATGAAAGTTCAAGCTCCCTTGAAGTCAAGGCGGCGGCTGTGGTTGGCTTCCGGCCATGACGAACGTCGCGGCCCGGCCGCTGCCCGACCTGACGGTCGGCGAACTTTCCCGGCGCAGCGGGGTTCCCGCGTCGGCCCTGCGCTTCTACGAGGACGAAGGGCTGATCCACAGCCGCCGCACCGCGGGCAACCAGCGGCGCTACCGCCGCGACACGCTGCGGCGCGTGACGTTCATTCGGATGTCCCAGCGGGTCGGCATGCCGCTGTCGAAGATCCGGGAGGTGCTCGCCCTGCTGTCGGACGACCGGACGCCCACCCGTACCGACTGGGCGCGGATTTCCCGCTGCTGGCAGGAGGACCTGAACGCGCGGATCCGCCAGCTGGAGCAGCTGCGCGACCAGCTGGTCAACTGCATCGGCTGCGGCTGCATGTCCCTGGCCAGCTGCAAGCTCGCCAACCCGGACGACCAGCTCGGCGTCGCGGGGCCGGGTCCGCAGCGGCTGGCCGACCACCGCGGCGACGGTTACGAGGTCTGCTGAGCTACCGGCGCTCCAGCAGCCCGCGGACGTACATCGCCTGCCCGGCGTGCTGGATGTCGTCGTCGAGCACGCTGATCAGGCGCACGCCGAGCGACACCGGCGGGTCCCACGCCTCGTCGACGATCCGGTCGAGGTCGGCGTCGGCGAGGCCGGAGACGTACCGGACGGTCCGCTCGTGCACGGCGTCGTAGTAGCCGGTCAGCAGGTCCGGCTTGGCGACCCGGACCGCTTCGACGTCGGCCGGGCGGTGGCCGTAGCCGGTGTCGCCGGCCGGAAAGGGCAGGCCGAACCGCGAAAGCCAGTCCTCGCCGGTCCACGCCTGCTCGGTCCCGGCCACGTCGGCGACGTGGTCGTCCTGGACCCGGGTCAGGTGCCACACCAGCCAGGCGATCGAGTTGGCTTCGTCGTCCAGCCGGGCGCGGAGCTGCTCGGCGGTCAGCCCTTCGACCGCCGCGTGCACCGTCCCCTGGACCCGGTTGAAGCCGTCGACGAGCAGTTCGGCCACGTTCATCCAGCTGCCTCCCGTTGCTGACCGCGTTTCCCGGCGGGCTACCCGATCATGCCCGCCGGGAAACGGTGCCCGCTAGCGCGGCAGCAGCTGGTCGAAGAACGAGCGGTAGCGGCGCAGCGCGATCCGCAGCTCCTCGGTGGCCGGTTCGCCCTGCTGCCACTGGCCTTCCAGCTCGCTCTTGTGCTCGGCGAAGGTGGTGGCCAGTGCGCTGATCACGGCGGCGACGAGCTCGTCGGCCTGCTGGACGGCCTGCTTCGGGTCGTCGACGAAGCCGGTCTGGACGTGCTGCCAGCGGTCGCGGAACCCGGTGACCTTCTCCTCGTCGATCAGCGGCGGCGTCTCCACGTCCCCGCCGGACGCGGCGGGCGTCTCAACGTCCCCGCCCGAGCCGGCGGCCGCGGTGTCGGCGGTGTCGGTGGTGTCCTGCCGCCCGGCCGAAGCGGAGGCCAGGTCGGCGGTGCTCAGGTTCTGGTCGGCGTCGTGGCCGACCGTGCCCGGCTCGCGGAAGTCCGCCCGGTCCTGGCCGGGTACGTCCGTGGTGTCGTCCCGGAAGCCGTCGCTCTCGCGAACGTCCGCACGGCCGGTGAGGTCCTGGTCGTCCTCGGCGTCGTGGCGCGTCAGGTGCTCGGTCATGGTCAACGTCCTCCGTTCCACTCGGTCCGCGGGTTCGCGGACGCCTGGCGTTCGGTTTCGCGGTGGTCCGTTTCGTGGCGGTCCGCGTCTGCACGGTCGGTCTCGTGCCGGCCGGTTTCCTGCCGCTCGGCGTGGTCGTGGTCGTGCACGCCGTGGTCGTGGCCGTTGCGGCGCTCGTGGTGGTCGTGGTGGCGCTCGTCGTCGGCGCCGTCGGTCAGCAGGTCCTCGAAAACGGTGCGGTAGCGCACCATCGCGTCGCGCAGGTCCTCAGTGGACGCTCCGTCGCGCTTCTGCTGCGTGGTGTGCGCGGCCCGGTAGTGCTCCAGGGTTTTGGCGTGCCGCACGGAAAGGTCGGCCACCTGCTGCTCGTAGCCTTCCGTGGGGTACCCGCGTTCGGCCATCAGCGAGTTCAGGAGCTGCTCGGCTTCGGCGACCGCCGCGGACGGCTGGTCGACGAACTTTTCCTGCACCTGCGCCCATTCCCGGGCGTAGCGCTCGCGCGCCGACGCCGAAAGCGGGCGGATGTCGAGTTCCTTGTGCCGGCGCTCCCGCTCGGCGAGTTCGCGCTGCGCGGCCCGGGGGCTCTCCTTCTCCGCCACCGTGCGGTCGTACTCGGGACCGAACCGCTGCTGCAGCCGTTTTCGCTGCATTTCCTGCGTCACCAGCCAGATCACGGCGCCGAGCACCGCGAGGGCCACGACGACGATCAACACGATCAGCCATGTGGGCATCGCTCAAACTCCTTCAAGGATGTCAAGCCCCCGATGCGTCCGGTGTTCCCGGATCGCCCCGTCCGAAAACCGTCCATACGCCGCTGACCTCGCGATTCGGCCGACCGGCGGCGTGGATACGGCCGGATGCCACGCGGCGCCACGCGGTGTGACGACACCGACACGAGCATCCTTAACACTGCTATCAGCAGAGTGTTATCGTTGATAACAGAAGCGGCGGGCAGGGCGCCGCCCCGATCGAAAGAAGGAACCGATGAGCACCACCGACACCCGCGTCGCGATCGTCACCGGCGGCTCCCGCGGCATCGGCCGCCAGGTCGCCGAGCGCCTGGCCGCCGACGGCATGGCGGTCGTGGTCAACTACGCGGGCAACGAAAAGGAGGCCACGGCCACCGTCGACGCCATCACCGCGAACGGCGGGCGGGCGATCGCGGCCCGTGCCGACGTGGCCGACCCGGCCGCGGTCGCGGAGCTGTTCGACACCGCGGAGCGCACCTACGGCGGCGTGGACGTCGTCGCCCACCTGGCCGGCGTGCTGAACCCGCCGACGCCGATCGCCGACACCGACTTCGACGTCCTCGACCGGGTGCACCGCACCAACATCCGCGGCACGTTCGCGGTGGCCCAGCAGGCCGCGCGGCGGGTGCGCGACGGCGGCGCGGTGATCACCACCTCGACGTCGGTGCTCGGGCTGAACCTGCCCGGCTACGGCATCTACAACGCGACGAAGGGCGCGGTCGAGGCGATCACCATGATCCTGGCGCGCGAGCTGCGCGGCCGCGACATCACCGTGAACACCGTCGCGCCCGGCCCGACCGCGACCGCGCTGTTCCTCGACGGCAAGGACGAGGAGACGATCCAGCGGATGGCCAAGCAGCCGCCGCTGGAGCGGCTCGGCGAGCCGGAGGACATCGCCGAGGTCGTCGCGTTCCTCGCCGGCCCGGCGCGCTGGGTGAACGGCCAGGTGCTGCGCGCCAACGGCGGCATCGTCTAACGGGTGAACCGGCTGACGATCACGTGGTCCTTCGCCGGCCCGCGCACCGCCCACTCCTGCCGCCAGCGCCCGGCGCCGGTCACGCGGTACTCCCCGCGGTAGTGGTCGGCGCGGCAGGGGTGGTCCGCTATCCAATGGCCTTCGCGCAGGTCGAGGTCGTGGAAGAAGCCGCCGTGGTCGAAGTGCACGGCCGCACGGCCGGGGCCGGCCGGGCGGTAGTGCAGGGTCCGGGTGACCGGGCCGGTGTGGCCGCCGAGCCGCAGCTCGCCCTCCTCGTGGTAGACGAGCACACCCCCGGCTTCGGTGAAGGTGGCGGTCCCGGTGACCGACCCGGCCGGGTCGCCGTCCGCGGTGCGGATTTCCCGGTCCAGGTGCCATTCGCCGCCGAAATACGCGGCGAGGTCGGGCACGGGCAGGTACTCCACCCCTGCAGTCTGCCACCCCGCGGCGGGGCGGGCCGGAACTGTCGGACCCCCGCTCTATAGTCGGCCGGGTGGCAGAGACCGACCTCGCACCCGCGTCCGACGCGCTGGAGACCCTCCGGCGCGTGTTCGGCTACGACAGCTTCCGCGGCGACCAGGCGGCGATCGTCGAGCACGTGATCGCCGGCGGCGACGCGCTCGTGCTGATGCCCACCGGCGGCGGGAAGTCGTTGTGCTACCAGATTCCCGCGCTCGTGCGGCCCGGCGTCGGCGTGGTCGTCTCGCCGCTGATCGCGCTGATGCAGGACCAGGTGGACGCGCTGCGCAACGCCGGTGTCCGCGCCGGTTTCCTCAACTCCACCCAGGACTACGCGGCCCGGCAGGAGGTGGAGTCGGCGTTCCTGAACGGCGAGCTCGACCTGCTCTACCTGGCGCCGGAACGGCTTTCGGTCGAATCCACCGTGCGGCTGCTCGACCGCGGCAAGATCTCGCTGTTCGCGATCGACGAGGCGCACTGCGTCGCCCAGTGGGGCCACGACTTCCGGCCCGACTACCTCCAGCTCTCCGCGCTGCACGAGCGGTGGCCGGACGTGCCGCGGATCGCGCTGACGGCGACCGCGACCGAAGCGACGCACAAGGAGATCGCGGCGCGGCTGAACCTGGACGAGGCCCGCCACTTCGTCGCGAGCTTCGACCGGCCGAACATCCAGTACCGGATCGTCGGCAAGAACTCGCCGCAACGGCAGCTGCTCGAACTGCTGCAGACCGAACACAAGGGTGACGCGGGAATCGTCTACTGCCTGTCCCGGAACTCGGTGGAGAAGACCGCGGAGTTCCTGGTGCAGAACGGGATCCCGGCGGTGCCGTACCACGCGGGGCTCGACGCGCGCACCCGCGCGAAGCACCAGTCGCGGTTCCTGCGGGAAGACGGGCTGATCGTGGTCGCGACGATCGCGTTCGGGATGGGCATCGACAAACCGGACGTCCGGTTCGTCGCGCACCTCGACCTGCCGAAGTCGGTCGAGGGCTACTACCAGGAGACCGGCCGGGCGGGCCGCGACGGGCTGCCGTCCACCGCCTGGCTCGCGTACGGGCTGCAGGACGTGGTGCAGCAGCGCAAGATGATCGACACGTCCGAGGGCGACGAGGCGCACCGCCGCCGGCTGGGCGCGCACCTGAACGCGATGCTCGCGCTGTGCGAGACGGTCGAGTGCCGCCGGGTGCAGATCCTCAACTACTTCGGGCAGCAGGCCGGCCCCTGCGGCAACTGCGACACGTGCCTGAACCCGCCGGAGAAGTGGGACGGCACGATCCCGGCGCAGAAGCTGCTGTCGACCGTCGTGCGGCTGCGCAACGAACGGCGGCAGAAGTTCGGCGCCGGCCAGGTCGTCGACATCCTGCTCGGCAAAGCCACGCCCAAGGTCACCCAGTTCCAGCACGACACGCTCAAGACGTTCGGCATCGGCACCGAGCTGCGCGAACCCGAGTGGCGCGCGGTGGTGCGGCAGCTGCTCGCCCAGGGCCTGCTCGCCGTCGAAGGCGACTACGGCTCGCTCGTGCTCACCGAAAGCAGCGCGGAGGTGCTCGGCGGCGACCGTCAGGTGCTGCTGCGCCGCGAGCCCGAGCGGGCCGCCGCCGCGAAGGTCCGCAGCACGCGGAAGGCCGCCGCCTCCGCGGAGATGCCCGCGGAGGCGGCACCGCTGTTCGAACGCCTGCGTGCGTGGCGGGCCGCCGTCGCGAAGGAGCAGGGCGTGCCCGCGTACGTGGTGTTCCACGACGCGACCCTGCGCCAGATCGCCACGCAGCGGCCGTCGTCGCTGGCGGAGCTGGGCACGGTCAGCGGGGTTGGCGAGAACAAGCTCGCCAAGTACGGCGAAGGCGTCCTCGAGGCGCTGACGGCCGGGTGACCTAGCGGGCGGCCGGTCCGGCGGGTCCCGCCGGGCCCGGCTGCCCGGTCACCGAGTTCACCTTGCGGACCGCGCCGGCGATCTGCTGGTGGTACTTGCCCTTGGTCTTGTCGTCGACGAACTTCGCGGCCTTGCCGACGGCCTGGTTCACCTTCTCGGGGTTCTTCTTGGCGTACGCACGAGCCGCGCCGGCCGCGCCGGCCAGCATGGTCAGCCTCTTCAGCAGGGCCACGGTGGTCCTCCCTCATCGGTTCCGGTCATCCTGACAACGCGGACGAACCACCCGGAGGTTCCCCGTGTGACGAGACCCAAACCCCGGCCGGCCCGGGAAATTGCCGCGCGCAGCGTCGTCCGGCGGCTCTAGGCTCGCGATCATGCGCGACCTGGCCGCCCTGCCGAAGGCCCACCTGCACGTCCACCTGGAGAGCACGATCCGCCCGGCCACGCTCCGTGAGCTCGGCGAAGCGAACGGGGTCGACGTCCCGGGCGAGCCTCCGGTGTTCGACGGCTTCCGCGCCTTCGCCGACTACAACGCCCTCGTCCGTTCGTGTCTGCAACAGCCGGAGGACTTCGAGCGCATCGCCCGCGAGTACGTCGAGGACGAAACCGCCCAGGGCACGCGCTACGCCGAGATCACGTTCACCGCCGCGTCGCACGGGGAACGCCTCGGCGACCTGGAAATGCCGCTGGTGTCCGTCCTCAACGGACTGTCGCAGGGCCGCGGGCTCGACTGGCGGCTGGTGCTCGACCACTCCCGGCGTCGTTCGGTCGAACGCGCCGAGCGCACCCTCGACCTCGCCCTCGAGTACGACGAGGTCTTCGCGATCGGCATGGCGGGCGAGGAAAACCACTCGCTCCGGCCCTTCGCAACGCTCTTCGAGAAGGCCCGCGCGGCCGGGATCCACCTGCTGCACCACATGGGCGAAGACGCCGGGCCCGACAGCATCCGAGAAGCCCTCGAAGTGGGCCGCACCGAACGGCTCGGCCACGGCATCCGCGTCCTCGACGACCCGTCGCTGGTCGCCGAAGTCCGCGACCGGGGCCTCGCCCTGGAGGTGTGCCCGTCGTCGAACGTGACGCTGGGGCTGGTCCCGTCCCTGCCCGAGCACCCGCTCCCCCGCCTGCTCGGCGCGGGCCTGACCGTCACGCTCAACACCGACGTCCCGTCGGTCACCGGCGCGAACCTGGCCGGGGAGTACGCCCGCGTGCAACAGGCTTTCGGCTACGACGACGCCACGATGGCGGACTTCGCTCGCGCGAGCGTCACCGCGTCCTTCGCGCCCGAAGCGACCAAGGCGGCCATGCTGAGGGGCATCGACGCGTGGCTCACACCGGCAGCAGCCGGGTGACCAGCGTGCCGAGCTGGTGCACGGTGCGGCACTCGTGCATCGCCACGACGCCGGCGTACTCCAGCGCGGCCGAGTCCCCCGTGGACCACAGCGACCGGCGCTCCGGGTTGAGCCAGTGGACGTGCCGGGCGCGGGCCTTGATCTCGCGCACGGCGTCGAGGTTGGGGTCGCCGCCGTTCGTGCGGGCATCGCCGAGGATCAGCACCGAGGTGCGCGGGCCGACCGCGTCGAGCCAGTTCGCCGTGAACTGGCGCAGGGAGCCGCCGTAGTCGCTGTGGCCGTCCCAGCGCACCAGGGCGGCTTCGGCCAGCATGCGCGCGCCGAGGTGCTCGGGGTCGGCCGCACCGGCGGTGACCAGGTGGGTGACCTCGTCGGTGCTGTCGACGAAGGCGAACACCCGGATCTTGCTGAACTGGTCGCGCAGCGCCTGCACCAGCAGCATGGTGAAGTTCGCGAACCCGGCGACCGAGCCGGAAAGGTCGCACAGCAGCACGATCTCGGGCCGGCCCGGCCGGCGGTGGCGGTAGGCGGGCCGCAGCGGCACCCCGCCGGTCGACAGCGATCGCCGCAGCGTGCGGCGCAGGTCGATCTGCCCGCGGGTGGTGCGCTTGCGGCGGGCGGCCAGGCGCGTGGCCAGCTTGCGGGACAGCGGCTGGATCGTCCGGCGCAGCTCGGCGAGCTGGGTGCGGCTCGCGATGAGGAAGTCGACCCGGTCCGGCGCGGGCGCGATGGCGTGCTTGGCGACGCGCTCGCGGCCGCGGGCCTCGGCCGCGCGGCGGCGCGCCTCCGCGCGGACCTGCCCGCGGAAGCCCTCGACGCGGCGGCGGATCTCGTCGCGGTCGAGCCGGTCGGTGAACTCGCCGCGCGCACCGCCGCCGCGGACCGCGGCCAGCACGCGCGCGATCAGCGTCTGCGGCTGGAGCCGCTCCAGGGTCTGGTGGGCGGAGAAGCCACCGCCGGGCCCGGACGCCGAGCCGTACTGCCCCAGCATTTCGACGGCGAGCCCGGCCAGCTGCCCGAGTGCCTGCTGGTCGCCCTCGGCGAGCGCGGCCGCCAGCTCCTCCCGCAGCTCTTCCAGCGTCAGCGGCCGGTCTTCGCGGGCACGCTCGGGCGCGCCGATCCCGGCCGGGAAGTACAGGTCGAACGCGGCGTCGAAAACCGCACGCTGCCCGCCGCGGCGGACCAGGGCCGCGGCCAGGCCCTCGCGGACGAGCGCGCGGTCGTCGAGGCCGAGGACTTCCAGCGCGGCCGCGGCGTCGACGGTCTCGCTCGGGCCCGCCGGGATGCCCTGATCCCGCAGCGCCTTGACGAACCCCGCGAGCCGCTCCGGCACGCCGCCGGTCACGACGCGTCCAGGACCTGTTCGAGCTTCAAGCCGGCGCCCGCCTTCGCGATGTCGTCCTGGTGCTTGAGCACCACACCGAGGCTCTCCCGCACGACCTGCTCGTCCAGCGTCGACGCGCCGAGCGCGAGCAGGGTGCGCGCCCAGTCGACGGTCTCCGCGACCGACGGCAGTTTGCGCAGGTCCATCGCCCGCAGCGCGGCGATCACCCGGACGACGGAATCGGCGAGCGCGGCGTCGATGCCCGGGACCTTGAGCCGGACGATGTCGCGTTCGAGGTCCTCGTCCGGGAAGCCGATGTGCAGGAACAGGCACCGGCGGCGCAGCGCCTCGGACAGCTCGCGCGTCGCGTTGGAGGTCAGCACGGCGAACGGCGCGCGCGTGGCGGTGATCGTGCCGAGCTCGGGCACGGTCACCTGGAAGTCGCCGAGCACCTCCAGCAGCAGGCCCTCGACCTCCATGTCGGCCTTGTCGGTCTCGTCGATCAGCAGCACGGTCGGCTCGTCGGAGGAGATCGCGGTGAGCAGCGGGCGGCGCAGCAGGAACTCCTCGCCGAAGATGTCGGTGCGGGCCTGTTCCCAGGTCTCGTCGCGGCCGGCGGTGATCCGCAGCAGCTGCTTGGCGTGGTTCCACTCGTACAGCGCGCGGGCCTCGTCGATGCCCTCGTAGCACTGCAGGCGCACCAGCCGCGACCCGCTGACCTGGGCGACGGCCTTGGCGAGCTCGGTCTTCCCGACCCCGGCCGGCCCTTCGACCAGCAACGGCTTGCCGAGCCGGTCGGCGAGGAACACCGTGGTCGCGACCGCCGTCGAGGCCAGGTAGCCCGCCCCGGCCAGCTTCGCCGACACGTCGTCGACGGAGGTGAAGAATCCGGTGCCCACCACGTGCCTCCTAAGCGGTCGCTCACCAGGAGCGTACCCGACGAGCCCGCTCGGCAATCCGGCCGAAGCAGGCCGCCCCCTTCGAGCGGCACGTACCCGTCCCTACGGGCTGGCCGGCCGCGTCCGAGGCCGGATGGCCGGCGAACAGCGCAGTAGCATCGGCCGCGTGACCTACGCTGCGGCTTCCGGCCGATACGACTCGATCCCCTACCGGCGCTGCGGGCGTTCCGGGCTGAAGCTGCCGGCGATCTCTCTCGGCCTGTGGCACAACTTCGGCCACGACCGCCCGCTGCAGACCCAGCGCGACATCACCCGCCGCGCCTTCGACCTGGGCATCACGCACTTCGACCTGGCCAACAACTACGGCCCGCCCTACGGCTCGGCGGAGGAGAACTTCGGCAGGCTGCTGGCCACCGACTTCCGGCCGTACCGCGACGAGCTGGTGATCTCGACCAAGGCCGGCTACGACATGTGGCCCGGCCCGTACGGCGAATGGGGTTCGCGCAAGTACCTGCTGTCCTCACTGGACCAGTCCCTCGGCCGGCTCGGCCTGGACTACGTCGACATCTTCTATTCCCACCGCTTCGACCCCGAAACGCCTCTGGAAGAGACCGTCGGGGCCCTCGACGCGGCCGTCCGCGCGGGGAAAGCGCTGTATGTCGGGATTTCGTCGTACAACTCGGAGCGGACGGCCGAAGCGGCGCGGCTCCTGCGCGAGCTGGGCACGCCGCTGCTGATCCACCAGCCGTCGTACTCGATGCTCAACCGCTGGATCGAGGAGGACGGCCTCCTCGACACGCTCGAACAGGCGGGAGCGGGCTGCATCGCGTTCTCCCCGCTGGCGCAGGGGCTGCTGACCGACCGGTACCTGAAGGGCGTCCCGTCGGATTCCCGGGCCGCGCAGGGCAAGTCCCTCGACCCGGACACCCTGGACGAGAACCGCCTGGGCCGAGTCCGGGCCTTGAACGACATCGCGGCCCGGCGCGGCCAGTCGCTGGCCCAGCTGGCGCTGGCGTGGGCGTTGCGCGACCACCGGGTGACGTCGGTGCTGATCGGGGCGAGCAGCGTCGGTCAGCTCGAGGACAACGTGGGCGCGCTCGGCAATCTCGAGTTTTCGTCGGAGGAGCTGACGGAGATCGACGGCCACGCGACCGACGCGGACATCAACCTCTGGAAGCGTTCCTCGGACGCCTGAGCCCGCTGAGAGCGGCCCGCTGCCGGGATCACCGGCGGCGGGCCGTCTCCTCCGCTGGGTGGGTGGGCCGACTGAGTTTCCCGCCAGCCGCGAGAGCCCGAGTTTCGCCACCAGCCACGGGCGGCCCGAGCTTCCCTACCGGCCGCGAGCCCTCTGAGCTTTCCCACCGGCCGCGGGGGCGCCCCCCGTTTTCCACGCTACCGGTGGGCACCGACATTTTCGGCCGGCTGCACCCCCTGTGCCTCCGCCGACAGGTCCTGCCACTCCGCCCACGTCGCCAGCCGGTCCGCGTAGACCTGCTGGATCATCGGGTAGAACCCCTGACCGAAAAGCACCCTCAGGGGCGGGTTGGCCGCGTCGACGACCTTCAGCAGCGCCCGGGCCGCGGCCGCCGGGTCGCCGGCCGGCTGGCCGCCCGCGATCTCGGCCAGCCGGCGGCGGAGTCCGTCGTAGGCGGGGTTGGGCTCGGCGACGTGGCCGTTGGCGAGCGGGTCCGGGTTCTTGCCGTCGCGGGTGGCGTAGCCGCCCGGCTCGACGATCGTCACCTTGATGCCGAAGCCGGCGACCTCCCTCGCCAGGGTTTCGTTCAGCGCCTCGATCGCCCACCGGGACGCCTGGTAGGCGCCGCCGAGTGGCATCGCGATGATCCCCGCCGCCGACGACAGCTGGACGAAGTGGCCGGCGCCCTGGTCGCGCAGGATGGGCAACGCCGCCTGGATGACCCACACCGGGCCGAACACGTTCGTCTCGAGCTGGCCGCGCAGCTCCGGCTCGGTCAGCTCCTCGATCGCTCCGATCTGGGCGTAGCCGGCGTTGTTCACGATCACGTCCAGGCGGCCGAAGTGCTCGGCAGCCCGCTTCACGTTCTCGAAGACGGCGTCCTTGTCGGTCACGTCCATCTCCAAAGGAAGCACCGCGTCGCCGTAGGTGGCGACGAGCGAGCCGAAGCTCGCCGTGGACCGCGCCGTGGCGGCCACCCGGTCGCCTCGGGACAGAGCCGCCTCGACAAAGCAGCGGCCCAAGCCGCGCGACGAGCCCGTCACGAACCAAACCTTGCTCATGCGCTCTTCCGTTCTCTGCACGTTTTCTGCAATGCCTGTGGGCATCCGGTCGCCCACAGGACACCGGGAGCCGGGCTCTTGTGACAGCCTGACGTTTGACCAAATGAGAAATCTGGTCATAGGATAGGCCCATGCCTCCTGCCGAAGACCGCGCCGAGCGGGCCGAGCGCATCCTCGACGCCGCCGCCGACCTCCTCCTGCGCGCCGGGTACCGGCGGACCACCATCGAGGACGTCGCCGAGCGGGCCGTCGTCGGCAAAGGCACCGTCTACCTGCACTGGAAGAACCGCGAGGAGCTGTTCCTCGCCGTCCTGCTCCGGGAGTCCGTGCGGGCGCTCGAAGACCTCGTCGCGGCGCTCGCGGCCGATCCGCTCGCCACGCGGCTTTCGCGGCTGACCGAGCTCCACTACGGCAACGTGCTGGGGCGCCCGCTGCTGCGGGCCGGGTACGCCGACGACGCCGAGACGCTCGGCAAGCTGCTGCCGAAGCTGCACGGCAAGCTCGACCCGCGGCACGCCGAGTCCTTCGTCGAGTACCTGGACCTGCTGGCCGCCAACGACCTGCTGCGCACCGACCGGCCGGTCCGCGAACTCGTCGTCGCCTACCAGGCCGTGCTGCACGGCTTCCTCGGCGGCAGCCCGCCCCCCGCGCCCGCCCTGATCGCCGACACCGTCGCGCACGCCTTCGAGCCGCTCGCCGTGTCGACCCGGCAGCTGCGCGCCGTCGCTCCGCGCGCGCTGGCGCTGTTCACCGAATCCGTGGCGCTCGACCGCAAACAGCTCGAACGCGCGTACTGATACTGGAGGGACCCATGCGCACCGGAATCCTGATCGACGAACTCGGCGTCGGCTTCGACGCCATGACGGCTCAAGCCCGCGAAGCGGCGAAGCTCGGCTACGACACGCTGTGGCTGGCGCAGCGCGGCGGCTGGGACGCGCTCACCGCATTGCCCGCGCTCGGCGCCGCCGCACCCGGCGTGGAGCTGGGCACGTGCGTCGTCCCGACGTACCCGCGGCACCCGATCACCATGGCCGCACAGGCCCTGACCGCGCAGGCGGCCACCGGCGCGCCCGTGCACCTGGGGATCGGGCTGAGCCACAAGTACATCATCGAGAACGAGTTCGGCTATTCCTACGACCGTCCGATGCGGCACCTCAGGGAGTACCTGGAGGCGCTGAACCCGTTGCTGCGAGGGGAAAAGGCGGACGTCCACGGCGAAACGCTGACGGCCGTCGGCGGCCTGAACACCCCGGGCGCCCGGCGGCCCGCCGTGCTGCTCGGCTCGGTGAGCCCGCAGTCGACGCGCCTCGCGGGCGAGCTGGCCGACGGCGTGATCACGACGTGGGCGGGCCCGCGGGCGACCGCCGAGTTCGTCGTACCGACGCTGGGCGGCGCGTCCCGCGTGGTCTCGGGCCAGCTGATCTGCGTGACGTCCGAAGTGGACGAACGCCGCACGTGGATCGAGAAGACTTACGGCGGCGCGGCGAACGTCCCGGCGTACCGCGCGATCCTCGACCGCGAGGGCCACGACCGGATCTCGGACACCGCCATCATCGGCGACGAGAAAACCGTGCTCCGCCAGGTGAAATCCCTCGAAGACGCGGGCGCGACGGAACTGCTGGTGATGCCGATCGGCCCGGCGGAGGAGCAAGCCCGGACGCGCGAACTGCTGGCCACGTGAACCGCCGCCGGGCCGACGCCCCGCACCCCGGCCCGGACGCCTGAGCTCACCCGCCCTCGGGGGCGCCCCCCGTTTTCCACGCTACCGGGCAGCACCGACAATTCCGCGCCGCCCGGCGGCCCGCTAACGCGGCGCCGGCAGGTGAGCCGCTTCCGGGAACAGGTTCAGCGCCCGCAGCGCCGCGCCCAGCTCCACGATGTCCGCCGGGTCCGTCAGTGACCGGCCCAGTTCCTCCGTGATGCGCTTCAGCCGGTGCCGGATCGTGTTGGGGTGGCAGAACATCCGCTCCGACGTCAGCTTCGCCGATCCCTGGCAGTCGAACCACGCCCGCAGCGTCAGCAGCAGCACGTTGCGTTCGTCGCCCGGGAGGTCGAGCACCGGCTGGAGCACGTGGTGGGCCAGCTGGACCGACGCCTCCGGCGCGCTGGCCACCAGCCCGGCCAGCGGTGACTCGGTGAACTGGACCAGTCCCGGCGTTCCCGGCGTCATGCTCGACAACGCCACCCGCGCGAGGTGCAGCGCGCGGGCGGTGTTGCCGAGGCCGGTGAACACCGGGCTCATCCCGACCCGGCCCAGCGGGTGCTCGCGGACCAGCGCCACGATCGCCGGGGCCGCGGCGGGGTCCCGCAGGGACACCACCCCGACCTGCAGGTCCGGCGTGAGCCGCCAGGCCGAGGCGTGGTGCAGGGCGCGCAGGCGGGCCTCGACCTGCGGCAGCGGCTCCTGGCCCAGCCGCGGGGTCTCCGCCGCGACGACGACGAACGTGCCGTCGAGGGACAGGTCGAGCACGCGGGCGATGTCCCACAGCGTGCCCTCGGTCGCCGCGCCGCCCGCGAACAGGGCCTCGACGAGCGCCGACCGCCGGTTCTGGTGGGCCACCATGACTTCCGCGGTCGTGTCGCGGTAGGACGTCGTGAGCGCTTCGGCGAGGTCGTCGATCAGCGCCCAGATCGCCGTTGTCGCGGCGACCAGTGCCGCCAGGTCCTGGGCCGCGGCGGTCAGCTCCACGAACCGGTGCCAGACCTCGGTCAGCCCGATCCGGTAGGCCCGCAGCAGCTCCGGCAGCGGCGCACCCTGCAGGGCCCGCGCCCGGCCGGTCGCGCGGGCCTGGGACAGGTCCGGGACGTCGGAGCCGCGCAGCGTGCGCATCACGTGCTCGAGGTTGGCGCGCACCGAGTTCCGCAGCTCCGCGTGCGTGACGAACCGGGCGTCGGCGTAGACCGGCATTTCGGCGCGGATCTGGCGCACCGTGCTCTCGATCAGCTCGGGCAGCTTCCCCTCGACCTCGGCGGCGAGGACGGCGACGCGCGGCGCGCGCCCGTCGGACAGAAGCGCCTGGTAGTGCATGGTGCCTCCCGGTCCCCGACCTCTTCGTCGAGGCCTGAGACCGACATCTAACCCGAACGGTGGCACCACGTTCGGGTGAACTTGCTACAGAAACCGCGAATGCGGAGGTTCTTCTGTGGAACCTCCGCATCCGCGTCAGGCCATCTTGGCGGCCGCGCTCTTGATCGCCTCCCGGATCCGGAAGTAGGTGCCGCAGCGGCAGACGTTCTGGATCGCGTCGATGTCGGCGTCGGTCGGGTTCTTCGTCTTCTTCAGCAGCGCCACCGCCGCCATGATCTGCCCCGGCTGGCAGTAGCCGCACTGGGCCACGTCCTGCTCCAGCCAGGCTTCCTGGACCGGGTGCAGCTCGTCGCCGTCGGCCAGTCCCTCGATCGTGGTGACCTCGCGCCCGGCGCACTCCGACACCGGCGTGACGCAGGGGTTGAACGCCTCGCCGTCGAGGTGGCTGGTGCAGGCCTTGCAGACGTTGATGCCGCAGCCGTACTTCGGCCCGCGGACCTTGAGCTTGTCGCGCAGCGCCCACAGCATCGGCAGGTCGGCGGGCGCGTCGACGGTGACGGTCTTCCCGTTCACCACGAAGGTGTAGTTCGGCATGGTTCTCCTCAGCGCGGGAACGGGTCGAAGTCGACCGGGAACGTGATCGGGAAGCTGCGGGGCTTGATCCCGGTCGCCCGGGCGTAGGCGTTGGCGATCGCGCCGACCGGCGCCGGCAGGCCGAGCTCACCCGCACCGCCGATGTCGTCCCCGGTCGCGGGCATGACGTGCACGGTCACGTCCGCCGGCGAGTTCTTCTGCCGCGCGTAGTGGAACTGCGAGTAGCTGCCCTCCAGCGGCAGGCCCTTGTCGATGTGCAGGCCCGCGGTGAGCGTCGTCGAAATCGCGTCGGTCAGCCCGCCGAGCATCTGCGCCTGGATCCCCCGCGGGTTCACCGGCTTGCCGACGTCGACCGCGATGGTGGCCTTCGTGACGCGCGGGTACTTCGGGTCCCGGGCGTCGAGCTCGACCAGGCAGGCGGTGTAGGACTTGTACTCGCCGTGCACGGCGATGCCCTGCGCGAACCCGGCGGGCATCTTCTTGCCCCATTCGCCGAGCTCGGCGACCTTGTCGAGCACCGCACGCTGCCGCTGTTCCTTGATGAATTCCCGGCGGAAGGCCACCGGGTCCTTGCCGAGTTTCGCCGCGATCTCGTCGACCATGATCTCCTCGGCGCCGCGGGTGTTCGCGGAGTAGACCGACCGCCACGCCGAGGTGTGGAACTTCAGCGGCACCTCGTTGAGCAGCTGCGTGGTGACACCGAAGTTGTACGGCGACTTGACGGTCAGCAGGAACACCGTCTGCGCGAAGCTGAGGTTGCCGCCGACCGGCAGCTTCGCCGCGAACGCGGTGAGGATCTCGCCGAGCCCGTGGCTCCAGTCGGTTTCGACGCTCGCGACGCGGTGCTCGAACGTCAGCACCTGCCCGAGCGCGAAGGTCGCGCGGATCCGGTGGTAGCTCGCCGCGCGCCCGCGGCCGTGGCGCATGTCGTCGATCCGGCTCCACATCAGCCGGACGGGCTTCTTCATCGCCTTCGAGATGTGCGCGGCTTCGAGGGCCGCGTCGAAGAACAGCCGCCGCCCGAAGGACCCGCCGCCCTGCTGGACGTGCACGGTGACCTTGTTCTCCGGCAGCCCCAGCTCCTGCGCGATGGTCTGCTTCGCCACGATCGGCGACTTCAGCCCGGCCCAGATGGTCGCGCTGTCCTCACGGACGTCGGCGACCGCGGAGTTCGACTCCATCGGCGCGTGGCTGGCGAACGCGAAGTCGAACTCGCCGTCGACGTACTGCGTCAGCAGCGGTGGCACCACGAACGGGAGCGCGGCGGCCCGCAGTTTCTTCTTGATGGTCTCGTTGTTCTCGCCGTCCACCGTGCCCGGGCCCCAGGTGACGTCGAGGGCGTTCTTGCCGTCGAGGGCCTGGCCGAACGTCTCGGCCATCACCGCAACCCCGGTCGGCACCACGGCGATGTCGATGACCCCCGGCATGGCCCGGACCGCGGCTTCGTTGTTGACCTTCCGCACCGTGCCGTTGATGGTCGGCGGGCGCCGCACCATCACCGGGTTGGCGCCGGGGACGTCGAGGTCGAGCGTGTAGACCTGCTTGCCGGTGACCATCGCGCGGGCGTCCTTGCGCGAGGTCGGCGTCCCGACGAGCGTGTGCGCCGACTCGGCCTTCGGCTGGATCGCCCCGACGCTCAGGCCCGAGCGGGACGCGGGCCCGGCGAGGACGCCGTAGGAGGCGCTGCGGCCGTCGGGCGCCCACACCGCACCGTCGCGTGTGGACAGTCGCGACGCGTCGGTCCCCCACTGCGCGGCGGCCGCGGCGACCATCCTGGCGCGGGCGGTCGCCGCCGTGCCGCGGACCGGGTCGTAGAGCGAGCGCATCGTGTTCGACCCGCCGGTCAGCTGGTTGAACAGCAGCTCGGTGCGGGCGTCCGACAGCACGACGTCGACGCGGTCGAGCGGCAGGTCCAGCTCTTCGGCGACGAGCATCGCGGTCGCCGTCGTGATGCCCTGGCCGACCTCCGCGCGCGGCAGCTGCAGCCGCGCCCGGCCGTCCGAAGTCATCTCGAGCACGAGCATCCCGGCGGTCGGCGCGCACGACAGCGTCAGCACGTCACCGAGGTCGAGGATCTCCGCCGGCTGCGGCAGGGTCGGGACGACGGCCTCGGCGCGGTCCGGGGCCACCGCGTCGGCGGTGAGTTTCGTGGCGACGGTGAGGGTGGGCGCGGCGACCAGGTAGGTCAGGAAACGGCGGCGGCCGACCTGCCCTGGCTCGGGCTGTTCGGTGGTGGGACTGGCCATCGGGGATCCCTTGCTGGGTGGTGGCGGGTGCGCGCCACGCTAAGGAGCCCTTGGCCGGTCGTCAACGCGGAGTAGTCGAGTTCGCCCATCTCTGTGACGAGATGACAGCGGAAGCCGCCGAATGTGTGCGCCGCCACAGTGCCGGACGGCGCAACGGGCTGGTTCAGCCGGCCCCGCGGGCGCGCCGGGCCTGGATCAGGTCTTCGCGGGCGCGGGCCACCCGGGACCGGACCGTGCCGACCGGGCAGCCGCAGACGTCGGCGGCCTCGGCGTAGGACAGCCCGAGGATCTGGGTCAGGACGAGCACCTCACGGCGTTCGGGCTCCAGCCCGTCGAGCAGCAGGCCGAGTTCGACGAGGTCCTCGAAGCCGGCCGCGGGGTCGCGGGTGCGCTCGGCGGCGGTTTCCCAGTCGGTGTCGGCGATCTTGGGCCGCGCGCCGGCCGCCCGGATCTGGTCGACGACCACCCGGCGCGCGATGGCCAGCAGCCACGTCCGCGACGACGAGCGTCCCGCGAAGCGGCGAAGACTGCCGAAGGCGCGAAGGTAGGTCTCCTGTGTCAGATCGTCGGCCGCGCCGGCGTCGGTGAGGTGCGCGAGGAAGCGCCAGACGTCGGCCTGGGTGGCGCGGACCCACTCCTCCAGCGCGCGGCGGTCGCCCCGGCCGGCGGACAGGGCGAGAGCCGTGACGCGGTCGTCGTCCTCACGGTGGGTCATGATCCGGAACTTAGCAGTGACGGGGAACTCCGCGGATCCGCCGTCCGACTACTGGACCATGGAGTGCGAGGAATGCCGTGAAGTGCTGTCGGCCCGCCTGGACGGCGAGGCCGAGCCGGCGTCGCCCGACGAACACCTGACGTCCTGCGCAGCCTGCCGGGAGTGGTTCGCCGGTGCGGAACGGCTGCGGCGCGCGATGCTGCTGCGCCCGGCGCCGCCGGTGCCGGACCTGACCGCGGCGATCCTCGAGCGCACGCCCGCGCCGTCCGGCGAGGGCTGGGGGCTGCGGATCGCGTTGACTGTGGTGGCGATCGCCCAGCTGGGGCTGGCGTTCGCGGAGCTGCTCGGGACCGCACACGGCGGCATCCACCTCGGCCACGAAAGCGGCGCCTGGAATCTGGCGGTGGGCATCGGCCTGCTGACGGCCGCGCTGCGCCCCGCGACGGCGGGCGGCCAGCTGCCGCTGCTGACCGGGTTCGTCGGCGTGCTCCTGGTGTGGTCGGCGGGCGACCTGGCGGCAGGTCAGGTGACGCTGTCCCGGCTGGCCACCCACCTGCTCGTGGTGCTGGGGCTCGCGTTGCTGTACGCGGTACACCGCGGAGAGCGCGACCGGGGCACCCCGCTCCCGGCGGCGACGGCGGACGGCGGCGAGTCGACGCCCGGGTCCACTGTGGACACAGCGGTGGCGCCGCGGCCTCGGGCGCGCGGTTTCCGGCGCCAGGCCCACGGCCGTCACGCAGCCTGAGCGGCGCCGGGTAGGCCGTTATACGCCGGTCACTCGACCTGCTTGACCGCCCACTCCGCCCACTCGCGCTGCATGGCCGAAAACCGCTTCCCCCACTCCAGCACGAGCCGCCCGTACAGCGACTGGTTGTCCTCACCCCAGTCGATCGTGCCCTCCAGCTCCTCGAGCCGCGCTTCGCGCTCGCGCCCCGCCTCGCCCAGTGTCGCGAGGTAACCGCGTGCCTGCTCCGGGGCGACCGAGCCGAGGAAGTACACCCGCAGGAGACCGGCGCTGCGCGGCGGCCCGCCCGGCTCGACTTCGATCAGCCAGTGCCGCAGCTCTTCGAGCCCGGCCTCGGTGATCGCGTACTCCTTGCGCCCGCGCGGCCCCTCGGCGTGGACGCGGATCATGCCCGCGGCCTCCAGCTTGCCGAGCTCGCCGTAGAGCTGGCTCTGCGTCGCCGGCCAGACGTTGGCCATCGCCCGCTCGAACCGTTTCAGCAGGTCGTAGCCGCTTCCGGGCTCGTCGGCCAGCATCCCCAGCACCGCGTGTCGAAGGCTCATGCCCCCATTCTGACATTCCACTATTGACATGTCCAACCGGCACGTTCTAGCTTCGACATGTCAGAGTTGGAACGTCCGGAAGGACAGCCGTGAACTACCTGAAGAGCCTGTTCCCGTGGATCGCGTTCGCCGTGGTCGCGACCCAGTTCGACTGGCGCTGGTCCGGGCTGACCGGCCTGGTGATCTCCGCCGCGCTGCTCCTGCTCGCCCGCCGCGACGGCCGCAAGGCGGACACGCTGATCATCGAGTGGAGCGGGTTCGCCTTCTTCACGCTGCTCACCGCCGTCGCGTTCAGCTTCCCCGCGTCACCGCTGAAGACCTACACCGGCGCCCTCACCGACGCGTGGCTGGCGCTCACCGCCTGGGGATCCCTGGCCATCGGGCAGCCGTTCACCCTCGGCATCGCCCGCACGTCGACCCCGGCGGCGCTCTGGGACAACCCGCTCTTCAAGCGCGTCAACGTGGTCATCACGCTGGTCTGGGCGGCGAGCTTCACCGTCGGCGGGATCGCCGGCATCGCCCTGCTGAACTTCGCGCCGCACGCCACCTTCGCGCTGATCGCCCTCAAGGTGCTGTGCTTCGCCGTCCCCGTCGCCTTCACCATCCGCTACCCGCGCATCGTCCGGGCCCGGGCCGCCGCGTGACCACCTCGGACTTCCACCTCACCGGCGCCTACGCGCCCGTCCACGACGAGCTGACCGCGTTCGACCTGCCGGTGACCGGCGCGCTGCCGCCCGAGCTGACCGGCTGGTACCTGCGCAACGGCCCGAACCCCCGCGGGGACAGCAAGCACTGGTTCACCGGCGACGGCATGGTCCACGGCGTCCGCCTCGAACGCGGCCGCGCCGCCTGGTACCGCAACCGCTGGGTGCGGACCGAGAGCTTCGACGACCCGGACCTCAAGCTGTACAACGAAGACGGCACGCGGAACCTGCACAGCAGCGTCGCCAACACGCACGTCGTGAACCACGCCGGCCGCACGCTCGCGCTCGTCGAGTCGTCGCTGCCGTACGAGATCACGACGGATCTGGAAACCGTGGGCGTGTACGACTTCGGCGGCGAGCTGGCCGACGCGATGACCGCGCACCCCAAGATCTGCCCGGCTACGGGCGAGCTGCACTTCTTCGGCTACGGCAGCATCACCGCGCCGCACGTGGGCTACTACCGCGCCGACGCGGCCGGGAAGCTCGTCGTCCGGCAGCCGATCGACGTGCCGGGGCTGACGATGATGCACGACTTCGGGCTCACCGCGGAGCACGTCGTGTTCTACGACCTGCCGGTGGTGTTCGACCGGGCGTCGGTCGGCCGGGGCATGCCCTACCGCTGGGACACCGGCTACGGCGCCCGGCTCGGCGTGCTGCGGCGCGACCGGCCCGAAGCCGGCGTGCGCTGGCTGGAGATCGAGCCGTGCTACGTCTTCCACACGCTCAACGCGTTCGACACGCCGGACGGCCGGATCGTCGTGCACGTGATGCGCTACGACCACCAGTGGTGGGCGGGCCACGAGGACCCGCCGGCGTCGCTGTGGCGCTGGACGATCGACCTCGCGGCCGGCACGGTCACCGAGGACCGGCTGGACGACCGGCCGGGCGAGTTCCCCCGCATCGACGACCGGCTCACCGGGTCGGACGCGCGCTTCGGGCACGTCACCGGCCACGACGTCCTGCGCCGCTACGACCTGCACGCGGGCACGGCCACCGAGCACGTCTTCGCGCCCGGGCGCGTCCCCGGCGAGGCCGTGTTCGTTCCCGCCGAACGCGGCGAAGGCTGGCTGCTCACCTACGTCCACGACGCGGCGGAGGAGCGCAGCGACCTCGTCGTGCTCGACGCCGGGAACCTCGCCGCGGCGCCCGTCGCCACGGTCCACCTCCCGCAGCGGGTGCCCGCGGGCTTCCACGGGAACTGGCTGCCGGACGCTTAGGCGAACTTGGTCTTCGGCCGGTCCTGCCGGACGCCGTCGACGTAGACGTCCACCTTCTCGTCGAGGAACGCCACCAGGCCGGCGACGCGGGTGCTCTCGGGCAGCGGCGTCGGGTAGCTCCACGCGAGGTCTTCCCGCCCGGCCACGTCGAAGTGCTCGGCGGCCCCCTTGTACGGGCAGTGCGTCACCACTTCGGTCTTGGCCAGCAGGTCCATCCGGACGTCCACCCGCGGCAGGTAGTAGCGGGTCGGCAGGCCGGTCTCGAACAGCAGGTGCGGGCGCACCGAGTCAGCGACCGTGACACCGCCGACCTCGATCCGCACGTGCCGGGAGCTGGGCAGGACGTCGACCCGGACGCCGGGGTCGCGCGGGTGGGTGAAGATCTGCTCGTCCTCTTCGAACCAGTCGAACGCGCCGAACTCGAACCGGACGTGGTCCCGAAGCTCCTCGATGGGCGAATCCGGGTACTCCAGCGCGCCGTCCACCGCCTCAGCCGCGGCACCCTTTATCGTCGACAGAACAGCTTCTCCGCGGCTCGGCGAGTGCGCCGTCCGGCCGGAGGGGGTGAGAACACCGCTCACGACGTCCGCGCGCGGGATGTAATACGTGGGGTAGTAGGGAACTTCCCACACCAGGAGGGGGTGCACCGTGTCCGCGACGACCTGCCCGCCGAGGAACACCCGTACCCGCTTCGCGCCGTGTGCCACGCGGACCCGGCCGCGTACCGGAGTGCTCATACCGCGGTCAACCGGTCCCGGAGCGGGCGTATTCCGGCGGGACCGGGGCGGGGACGGCTAGCGTGACGGGCAGGACGAGGACGACAGGAGGCGGGCACGGGTGGCCGGCGTAGAAGTTCCCACGGTCGGTACCCCCGCCGGGATGCGCAAGATCAACCAGCGGGCGGTGCTCGACCTGCTGCGCCGCGGCGGGCCGGCGACCCGGCCGCAGGTGGCGAAGGACACCGGGCTGTCGAAGCCGACGGTCAGCCAGGCGCTGCTGGCGCTGGAGGCGGCCGGCCTGGCGCGGCCGACCGGGCAGACGTCGACCGGCACCGGCCGCTCGGCGGTGCTGTACGAGGCCGACCCGACCGCGGGGTACGTGCTGGGGGTCGACATCGGCCGCGAGCACATCCGGGTGGCGGTGTCGGACCTCGGGCGCGCGCTGGTGGCGCGCCGCGACGAGCGCAACACGGCCCGCTCGGGCGCGGCCCTGGTGACGGCGGTCGGGAAGATCGCGGCCTCGGCGGTCGCGGAGGCCGGTCTTTCGGCGGCCGACATCGTTGTCCGGGTGGTCGGCTCCCCCGGCGTCGCGGATCCGGAGAAGCGGTGCTTCCGGCACGCGCCGAACCTGCCGGGCTGGGGCCGCGCGGGCCTGATCGACGACCTCGAAGCGGCACTAGGTCCGGACCTGATGGTGGAGAACGACGCGAACCTGACGGCGGTCGGCGAGTGGGAGAGCGGCGCGGCCCGCGGCGCCTCGGTGTTCGGCTGCATCACGATCGGCACGGGCGTCGGCATGGGCATGATGGTCGACGGCCGGGTGTTCCGCGGCGCGACGGGCGCGGCGGGCGAGATCGGCTACCTCCCGTACGGCCGCACCCGCGCGGCGGACGAGCCGGCCACCCCACCGGCCCGCGGCCACCTGGAGGAGGCGACGGCGGCCCAGTCGGTGGTCCAGGGGGCGCGCGACCTCGGCCTGGGCACGGCCAAATCGGCCCGCGAGGTGTTTCGCCTGGCCCGCGAAGGCGACGAGCTGGCCCGCCGCGCGGTGGAGACGGAGGCGGACCGCCTGGCGTACACGGTGGCCTCGGTGGCAGCGGTGATCGACCCGGAACTGATCGTCCTGGGCGGCGGCATGGGCACGGCGGCGGACCTGCTGCTGGAGCCGATCGACCGGGCACTGCGCGCGTTCACGCCGTTGGTGCCGAAGGTGGTCCAGGGCGAGCTGGGCGAGGCCGCGGTCCTGACGGGGGCGATCAGCGTGGGTCTGAGGGCGGCGGAGGGTCTGGTGTTCGAGCGGCGGGTGGGTGCGGCTTAGGCCGATGACGATCCCTTGCGCAGGACTTCCCCGCCACGTTCGCAAAGCTGCCGGCCCACGTGCCGCCCGGCGACCACCGGACACTTGCGGAATGGGCGCTCGCGGATGTGCGCTGCCGCAGGTCGAGCGGTTCGCCTGGCAAGTGACCTAAGCCGCCCGCCAGGCCTCGCCGCCGGTCGAAAGGCGCCAAGGGGTCAAGCGCAGCACCGTGATCTTCGGGTCGCGGTGGTCCTCGCCGCCCAGGATCTTCGGGTCGTAGCCCAGTGGCTCCGGCGTCGACGCGAACAAATCCCACAGGTACCTGCGCGTCTGCTCGTCGTCCGCGAACTCCGCGTGGCACTCCGCCACCGCCACCTCGTGCTGCGGGTCCCAGTACGAGCACGACACGTACGGCGAGGCCGCCAGGTGCGCCAGCTTCACCGGCGTCGGGCGGGTGAACAGCCAGCCCGTCAGGCCGTCGGGGCCCAGCTCCCAGATCGGGTGGACGATCCGGGACCGCGGGCGGCCCCGCCGGTCCACCGTCACCAAGGTGCACCACACGATCCGGTGCGCCACGCGGACGAACCCCTCGGCCAGCTCGGCCGGCACTCTGCTAGATTCCACAACCATGGTTGTGCATCCTAGCAGCCTCGACCTGTCCTTGACGGCCCTCTTCGCGGGCTGGGCGATGACCGACGAGGTCCAGCGGCGGCTCGCCGCGCGGGGCTTCGGCGAGCTGCGGTTCAACGACGGCGTCGTGATCCAGCACGTCCTGGCCGCGCCGCTGTCCATCACGGCGCTGGCCGAACGGATGGGCGTTACTCAGCAGGCCGCGTCGAAAGCGGTCGCGGACCTCGAGCGCCGGGGGCTGCTGCGGCGCGAACCGGACCCGGCGGACGCGCGCACGAAGCTGCTTCACCTGACCGCGCACGCGCTGGCCGCCGTCGAGGCGACCCGCGAGTTGCGGCAGCACCTTCAAGACGAAGTGGTCGCGGAGTACGGCGCCGAACGCGTCGAGGCCGCCCGGGAACTGCTGGCCTCGGTCATCGGCCGCTTCGGCGGTGCTGACGCCGTTCGCGCGCGGCGGGTGCGGCCGCCTCGATGATTACTTCGCGCGTAATCGACACGTGCCGCGCGGGGCCGCAGGATCGGCGGCATGAGCGAAACCAACCGCACGATCGTCGTCACCTGCCTCGAAGACCTCTTCGTGCGCAAAGACTTCGACGCCGCGAAGGCCGCGCTGCACCCGGACTTCGTCACCCACAGCCCCGGCCTGCCCTCCGGCCGGGAGGCGTTCACCGACGCCGTGCGCAACTCCCCGCTGGCCGGGGCGGCAGCGCAGATCCAGCACGTCGTCGCGGAGGACGACCTCGTCGTCGTGCACCTGCGCGTGGGCGACACCGCCGTCGTCGACATCCTCCGCGTCGAGGACGGCCTGCTGGTCGAGCACTGGGACGTCAAGCAACCGGTCTGATCACGCAGGTCCCCGACGCCGTGGCCAGCAGCTTGCCCTCGGCGTCGCGGATCTCGCCTTCGGCGAAGGCGATCCGCGAGCCCTCCTTCACCACCCGGCCCGTCGCCCGGATCTCCCCGCGGCCCGCGTGGATCGCGCGCAGGTAGCTCACCTTGAGCTCCACCGACGCGTACCCGACCCCGGCCGGCAGCGTCGTGTGGACCGCGCAGCCGATCACCGAGTCCAGCATCGTCGCCGCCACGCCCCCGTGGACCATGCCGATCGGGTTGTACAGGGACTCGTCGGGCTCGGCGACGGCGACGACCTCGCCCACCGCGATGCGGTCCCAGCGCATCCCGAAGTGGGCGGCGATCGGGGCCGGCGGGACGCGGCCCTCGGCGATCGCCGTCAGGTACTCGAGGCCGGACATCGTGGCCCCGAGCCGGGCGGACTCCAGCGGGTCCTGCCAGGTGATGGTCTTCGAACGGACCTGGGCTTCGACGTCGGTCATCCGGGCTCCTCGACTATGACAACTGTCTTAAGCCTCGCCCGCGGGACGGCGAGCGTCAAGCGCGGCGTGACCCACACCACCGGTGGTCCGCCCGCGCCGCGGGTGGAATCATCCGGGGGTGAGCACCGACCGCAAGCTGATCGACCCGGAACGCGTCGCGGCGGCGGTCGAGGGGCTCGGCGACCGCGCCGTCATCGACGAATGGGCCCGGCGCTTCTCCGTGGTCGCCGACCCGTCCCGGCTCGCGCTGCTGGTCTCCATCCACTACGCCCGCGAGATCAGCGTCACGGATCTGGCCGCGGCCACCGGCATGACGGACACCGCGGTGTCACAGGCTTTGCGGCTGCTGCGGGCGCACGGGCTGGTCACCCCGCAACGCACCGGCCGGGTAGTGCGATACCGGCTGGCGGACGCGACGGTCCACGAACTCATCCATCGGGTGCGCCCACACCCCGAACAGCCCGCGAACGACGCCGAACACCGGTAGCGTGCGGGCATGACGGGATTGCCCGAGACCATCACCGCCTGCCTGTTCGACCTCGACGGAGTGCTGACCGGGACGGCGATCCTCCACCGCGAAGCGTGGAAACGGACATTCGACGAATTCCTCCGCGCCCGCGACGGCGCCGGCTTCGCGGAGTTCACCGACCACGACTACGCGGCCTTTGTGGACGGCCGCCCGCGCGCCGACGGCGTGCGGGAGTTCCTGCGGTCACGGGGGATCGTGCTGCCCGAGGGCGAACCGGACGACCCGGTGGACGCCCCGACCGTCAACGGCGTCGGCAACCGCAAGAACGAGCTGGTCCTCAAGATCATCGACGAACGCGGCGTGAACCCCTACCCGGGCTCGGTGCGCTACCTCGAAGCAGTGAAGGCCGCCGGGCTGCGGATCGGCGTCGTGACGTCGTCGGCGAACGGCGCGAAGGTCCTCGACGGCGCCGACCTGAGCAAGTACGTCGAAGCGCGCATCGACGGCATCGTCATCCGCGAACAGCACCTCAAGGGCAAGCCGGCCCCGGACTCGTTCCTGGCCGGCGCGGCGGCGCTCGGCGTCGAGCCCGCGCACGCGGCCGTCTTCGAGGACGCCCAGTCCGGCGTCCAGGCCGGGAAGGCCGGCGGCTTCGGGTACGTGGTCGGCGTGAACCGGGCGGACCAGGCCGCGGAACTGCGGGCCCACGGGGCCGACATCGTCGTGGACGACCTCGCCGACCTGCTGGAGGACCGATGACCGAACCGCGCGGCTACGAATGCTCGCCGTGGGAACTGCGGTGGCGCGGCATGGACGTCGACGCCCTGCAGCGCACCGAATCGGCGTTCGCGGTGTCCAACGGCCACATCGGCCTGCGCGGCACCCTCGAGGAGGCCGAGCCGCGCGGGCTGCCCGGCACCTACCTCAACGGCTTCTACGAACAGCACGAACTCCCCTACGCCGAGGCGGGCTACGGCTACCCCGAAGAGGGCCAGACCGTCGTCAACGTGACCGACGGCAAGATCATCCGGCTGCTCGTCGAGGACGAACCGCTCGACATGCGCTACGGCGCGGCCACCGCGCACGACCGGGTGCTGGACTTCCGCAAGGGCACGCTCAGCCGGACCACCGAGTGGTCGTCGCCGACCGGGCGGCGGGTCCGCGTGCGCACCGAACGGCTGGTGTCCTTCACCCAGCGCGCGATCGCCGCGATCCGGTACGAGGTCGAGCCGCTCGACGAGGACCTGCAGCTGGTCGTCCAGTCCGATCTGCTGGCCAACGAGCCGATCGAGTCCGACACCAGCGACCCGCGGGTGGCCGCCGCGCTGGAGTCGCCGCTGGTCGGCGAGTTCCACCGCGCGTCGGACTACAACGCCGTGCTGGTGCACCAGACCCGCCGCTCCGGGCTGCGGATGGCCGCGGCGATGGACCACAAGATCGAGGTGGACGACGGGATCCGCGCCCGCATCCACTCCGAAGAGGACCTCGCCCGGCTGACCGTCGCGGTCGACGTGCCGAAGGGCGGGCGGCTGCGCATCACCAAGTTCCTCGCCTACGGCTGGTCCGCGCAGCGGTCGGTGCCCGCGCTGCGGTCGCAGGTCGAGGCGGCGCTGGCCGGCGCCCGGCAGACGGGCTGGAAGGGCCTGCTCACCGAGCAGCGCGAGTTCCTCGACGACTACTGGCGGACGTCGGACATCGAGATCGAGGGCGACCCCGAGCTGCAGCAGGCCGTGCGGTTCGCCCTGTTCCACATCCTGCAGGCCGGGGCCCGCGGGGAAAGCCGGGCGATCGCCGGCAAGGGGCTGACCGGGCCCGGCTACGACGGGCACGCCTTCTGGGACACCGAATCCTTCGTGCTGCCGGTGCTCACCTACACCATCCCGGACGCGGCGCGCGACGCCCTGCGCTGGCGGCACTCCACAATGGACAAAGCGCGGGAACGCGCGCACCAGCTGGGGTTGCGCGGCGCGGCGTTCCCGTGGCGGTCGATCAACGGCGCCGAGTGCTCGGCGTACTGGCCGGCCGGCACGGCGGCGTTCCACGTCAGCGCGGACATCGCCGACGCCGTCCTGCGCTACCTCAACGCGACCGGCGACGACGAGTTCGAACGCGACTACGGCACCGAGCTGCTGCTGGAAACCGCGCGGCTGTGGGCGTCGCTGGGCCACCACGACCGGCACGGCACGTTCCGCATCGACGGCGTCACCGGGCCGGACGAGTACTCCGCGGTGGCGGACAACAACGTCTACACGAACCTGATGGCCCGGCGGAACCTGCAGGCGGCGGCGGAGTCGTGCGAGCGGCACCCGGAGGTCGCGGCGCGGTTCGGCGTCGACACCGTCGAGCTGGACTCCTGGCGCGCGGCCGCCGCGGCGATGTACCTGCCCTACGAAGAAGAACTCGGCGTGCACCCGCAGTCGGAAGGCTTCCTCGACCACGACGAGTGGGACTACGAGAACACCGATGCGGCGCACTACCCGCTGCTGCTGCACTACCCGTACTTCGACCTGTACCGCAAGCAGGTGGTGAAGCAGGCGGACCTGGTGCTGGCGCTGCACCTGTGCGGCGACTCGTTCAGCCCGGAGGAGAAGGCCCGAAACTTCGCCTACTACGAAGCACGGACCGTGCGGGATTCCTCGCTGTCGGCGGGCACGCAGGCGGTCATCGCGGCCGAGGTGGGCCACCTGGAGCTGGCGTACGACTACCTCGCCGAAGCCGCGCTGACCGACCTGCACGACGTGCACAACAACGTCCGCAACGGCCTGCACATGGCGTCGCTGGCCGGGGCGTGGCAGGGCGCGGTGGCCGGGTTCGGCGGCCTCCGCGACCACGGCGGGGCGCTGGCGTTCGCCCCGCGGCTGCCCCCGCAGCTCGGGCGGATCACCTTCCGCCTGATGTTCCGCGGCACCCGGTTCCAGGTCGAGATCGACCCCGACCAGGTCACCTACCACGTGGTGGCCGGCGAGCCCCTGCAGGTGCTGCACCACGGCGAGCGCATCACCGTCACGGCCGAGCCGCAGCGGTACCCGATCCCGAAGATCGACGCGGGCCCGACGCCGAAGCAGCCCCCGGGCCGGGCGCCGATGCGGCGTGACTCGGAGGCGGTGCGTCAGTACGCCGAGCCGGCCAATCCCATCACTGTGGAAGGTCGCTGACGACGTCGTCCCGTGCGGGCGGGGCCGGGACTTCCTCGGTCCCGCCCGGGTTGACGTCCGGGTCGGGGGCGGTCGGCACGTCGTGCGTCAGCTGCCCGGGGGTCGGGAGCTTCGGGAGCTCGTCGTCTTCGTCGTCACGGCCGTGGATGCGCTGCTGCTCGCTCATGCCTTCCGGAATACCCGGTTTTCGCGCACGGGGCCAGCGGTCAGGCCGCCCTCTTCGCCGCCGCCCTCGCCTTGTCCTGAAGGCTGAGCAGCAGGCCGTCGCGGGTCGACCAGGGGCAGATCGTCACCTTGCCGCCGGCCACCGCCAGCAGGGCTTCCGCGACGATCGCGCCGGCCAGGGCCTGGTGGGCGCGGCTGCGCGAGATGCCGGGCAGCTCGGCCCGCTTCGACGGCGGCAGCGCGGCGAGCCGCGGGATCCACGCGCGGAGGTCGTCGAGCCGCAGTTCCTTGCACTTGCCGGGCCGGGCGCCGGCGAGCCGCGCGAGCTGCTGCAGCACCTTCGAGCACCCGACGACCCGCGGATCGTCGACGTCGGCGGCGCCGAGGGTGGTGGTCACGACGTCGAGCGCGTGCGCACGCAGCGCCTTGACCTGCTTGTTCGACACGCGCTCGGACGGCAGCCAGTCCCGCGTCATCGACCGGGCGCCCAGCGGGAGCGAACGCGCGAAGGTGGCCTTCTCGCCGCGGCCGGCGGCCAGTTCGACGGTCCCGCCGCCGATGTCGAGCACCAGCATCGGCCCGTCGTCACCGGCGTACCAGCGGCGGGCGGCGAGGTAGGTCAGCTCGGCCTCGCAGCGGCCGGAGAGGAACCGCAGCTCGACCCCGGTCTCGCCGGCGACGTGCCGGACGACGTCGGCCGCGTTGGCCGCGTCGCGGATCGAGGAGGTGGCGAGCGGGTAGACGTCGCTGACGCCGTGGTGGTAGGCGGTGGTCATGCCGGCGGCGACGGCGGCCGTGACGGCCTCGATGCCGCGGTCGGAGAGCCGGCCACGGACGTCGAGCTCACGGTCGAGGCGCAGCCGCGTCTGGTGGTTGACGAGCGGTTCCCGCGGTGAGCCGTCGACCGGCACCACCACGAGCCGGGCGCTGAACGAGCCGACGTCCAGCACCCCCACCGCGGGCTCTTCGATTTTCCGCACAGCTCGGCGCACCTCACTTCCGTCCGGTGAATATCCCCAGTTCGCCGGTTTGAAACCAGCAATGATGTCGGATCTCACGGCCTTCCGCCGGGCTTTTCCGGTATTGAGGCCCTCCGGACGTGCCTTTCTGACGCGAAGGTCACAGTGAAGTGGCCCGATTGAGTGAATCGTTGTGCGCCCGGACACGATTCGGTAACGCCCGCGGCCGGGTGGCGATTCAGGAGACATCGGAACCGGTGTGGAGCAGGGGAACGTGATGGAGCGACGCTCCGAACTCGTGCGGCCCGCTGCCGTGGTGCTCGCGGTCGTGGCCGGGCTGGGCTGTGTCCTGCTCGGGGTCACGTCGGTGCTGGCCCCGGCGTCCCCGGTGACGCCGGGCGCGGAGGCGGCGGACAGCGTGGCCGGAGCCCCACCGGCGGCGCTGCTGATCCCCGACCTCGACCTGACGCTGAACCACCTGATCGCCCTGGGCCACACGGCAGGCCGCCGCGAGCAACCGGGCACGGCGGCGGGGGTGGGCTGGTTCAGCGACGGTCCGGCCCCGGGATCACCGGGCGTCGCGGTGTTGTCGGGCCACTCGGGCTTCGGTTACGCCTCGGGCGCCTTCGCCCGCCTGGCGCGCTTGAAGCCGGGCGCAGCGATCACGGTCCGCGATTCCCATGGGCACGAGACGAGGTTCACGGCCCGCCGGGTGGCCCTGTTCCCGGCGAACGAGCCGGACAGCACGCTGGTGGCGCCGGAGGAGGCGGGACCGGAGCTGCGCTTGATCACGAGCGACGGGAGTTACGACAGCGCCGGCCTCGGCGGAGCGCGGGTGGCGGTGTACGCGACACCGGCTTGAGGCGCGGGTGGTGGGCTCGCTTGGGCGCGCAGAATTGTCGGTGCTCGCCGGTAGAGTGGAATACGGGGGGCGCCCCCGCGGCCGGGGGTGAGCTCAGGCTTCCGGGCCACACCGACGGGCTGCCGGGCGCGGAATCCCGCCCGGCAGCCACCCGCCGCCGCGGGCTTGCGAGTCAGCCGATCAGCTCACGCAGCCGCGACACCGCTGTCGCGGGCCTGCGAGTCAGCCGATCAGCTCACGCAGCTGCAACACCGCCGCCGCGGGCCTGCGAGTCAGCCGATCAGCTCGCGCAGCTGCGACACCGCCGCCGCGAGCCTGCGGCTCAGCCGATCAACTCGCGCAACTGCGACACCGCCGCCACCCGCGCCTCGCGGCCCGGCTGCAGCGGGTTCACCACCAGTGTCGTCGCGCCCGCCGCCTTGAACGCCGCCAGGCGCTCCTTCACGTAGCCCGCCGGGCCGACCAGGGAAATCGCGCGCAGCAGCTCCAGCGGGACCGCCGCGGCCGCTTCCTCCTTCTTGCCGTCCAGGTACAGGTCCTGGATCAGCTTCGCCTCGGCCTCGTAGCCGTAGCGGCAGGCCAGGTCGTTGTAGAAGTTCTTGCCGCGCGCGCCCATGCCGCCGATGTACAGGGCCAGCACCGGCCGCACGTAGTCCAGGAGCGGCTCCACGTCGTCGCCGATGGCCAGGGCCACCGTCACGTACGTGTCCAGCTCGCCCAGGGCCGCGTCGCGCTTGGCCTTGCCCTCCGCCAGGGAGGCGCCCCAGACGTCGGCCGCCTTCTCCGGGTGGAAGAAGATCGGCTGCCAGCCCTCGGCGATCTCGGCCGTCAGCGCGACGTTCTTCGGGCCGATCGAGGCCAGCAGCACCGGGATCCGCTCGCGCACCGGGTGGTTGATCAGCTTGAGCGGCTTGCCGAGCCCGGTGCCCTGCTCCGGCGGCAGCGGGATCGTGTAGTGCTTGCCCTCGTGCACCACCCGCTCGCGGCGCCACACCTGGCGGCACACCTCGACGATCTCGCGGGTGCGGGCCAGCGGCGCGTCGTACTTCACGCCGTGGAACCCCTCGATGACCTGCGGGCCGGACGCCCCCAGGCCGAGGATGAACCGCCCGTCGGAGACGAAGTCGAGGCCGGCCGCCGTCATCGCGGTCAGGGTCGGCGTGCGGGTGTAGATCTGGAAGATGCCCGACGCCAGCTGGACGCGCTCGGTCTTCGCGGCCAGGTAGCCGAGCTGACTGACCGCGTCGAACGAGTACGCCTCCGGCACGAAGACGACGTCGAGGCCGGCCTTCTCCAGTTCGACGACGTCGGCGACGCTTTCGGCGAAGCCTCCGGAGTAGCTGATCCCGGTCCCGATCCTCATGGGCGTCCTTCCGCGGTGAACGAGCGCTTAGTCGCTCGTCATTATGCGCGTTACCCGGCTCCTTCCGGTGTGGGCACCGCCACGTCAGCCCGCGACGACCGTCCCCCGCACGTCGCCGAAGCCGATGCGCGTGCCGCCCGGGCCGGGGGCGGTCGCGCTGATGACGACCTCGTCGCCGTCCTCGAGGAACGTCCGCGTCACCCCGCCGGGCAGCTCGAACGGCTCGCGGCCGCCCCAGGACAGCTCCAGGAACGAGCCGCGCTGGTCGCGCTCCGGGCCGGTCACCGTGCCCGAGGCGAACAGGTCGCCGGTGCGCAGGCTCGCGCCGTTGATCGTCATGTGCGCCAGCTGCTGCGGAGCCGTCCAGTACTGGGTCGCGAACGGCGGGCTCGACACGAGGTGGCCATTGAGGCGGACCTCCATGGCGAGCTCCAGGCCCCACTTTTCGCCGGTCCGCAGGTACTCGAACGGCTCCGGGTCCTGCGTCGGGCCGTCGACGCGCGCGTGTTCCAGCGCGGCCAGCGGGACGATCCACGGCGACACCGACGTCGCGAACGACTTGCCGAGGAACGGGCCCAGCGGCTGGTACTCCCAGGCCTGGATGTCGCGCGCCGACCAGTCGTTGACCAGGCAGACGCCGAACACGTGGTCCGCGAAGTCCGCTGTGGACACTCGCGTGCCCGGCGCGGACGGCACGCCGACGACGAACCCGACCTCCGCCTCGATGTCCAGCCGCTGCGACGGGCCGAACGAGGGGGCATCGGCGGCGCGGGGCTTGCGCTGCCCGTGCGGCCGGACGACCGGCGTGCCCGACGCGACGACGGTGCCGGCCCGCCCGTGGTAGCCGATCGGCAGGTGCTTCCAGTTCGGCGGCAGCTCGGTCGCGTCCGGGCGGAAGATCTTGCCGGCGTTGAGGGCGTGGTGCTCGCTGGAGTAGAAGTCGACGTAGTCGGCGACGTCGAACGCGAGGTGGGTGGTCACTTCGGCCAGTGGCACCAGGTGCGGCCGGAGCTGGTCGGCGTACCGGCGTTCGGTGAGCCATTCGGTGACGCTCGCGCGCACGTCCCGCCAGGTGGCGGGCCCGGCGGCCAGCAGCGGGTTCAGCACGCCCCCGGTGAGCAGGGGCGCGAACGCGGCGGCGGTCCCGGCGGCCGCGGCGGTCAGGTCGAGCACGTGATCGCCGACGGGAACGCCGATCCGCCGCTCGGGCGCCCCACCGGCGGAGAAGACACCGTAGGGCAGGTTGTCCAGGCCGAACGGCGTGTCGTCGGCAAGGTCGAGCCAGGTCACGTTCACTCCTCGTCCAGGGCGGCTCGCGCCGCCGGGTAATCGGTCACGCCCGCCCTCCGGCGGCCATCGGGTCGCGCCCACCATGGCCGGCGCCGGCCGGCATCACCTCGAGCCCGAAGGCGCGGCCTGCGCGAGCCGGACCGCCGCCTGCACCTCCGGGCACCGTTGTCACCTGCCGTTCCCCGCTGCGCGTGTGGCCACCCAATCCGCCACCACGTCCGCCAGGACCGGGAGGGGCAGGGTTCCGCTGCCCAGCACCGTGTCGTGGAACTCGCGGATGTCGAACCGGTCGCCCAGTGCCTGCTCGGCCTCCGCGCGCAGGCGCTCGATCTCCAGGCGGCCCACCATGTAGCTGAGCGCCTGGCCCGGGTGGCCCGCGTAGCGGTCGATCTCCGCGTCGATCTCGATCTGGGCCATCGGGGTGTTGTCGCGCAGGTAGTCCACCGCCTGTTGGCGGCTCCAGCCCAGCGCGTGCAGACCCGTGTCGACCACCAGGCGCGCCGCGCGCATCGAGTCCTGGGTCAGGAGGCCGAGGCGGGCCACGTCGTCCGAGTACAGGCCCATCTCGTCCGCCAGGCGCTCCGCGTACAAGCCCCAGCCCTCCGCGTACGCGTTGAACATCGCGATCCGGCGCAGCAGCGGCACGCCCGTCAGCTGCTGGGCGAGCGCCAGCTGGAAGTGGTGCCCCGGCACGGCTTCGTGGAACGCGACCGCCTCCCCCAGCGTCCGCTGGCGCTCCTCCGCCTCCTGCGTGTTCGCGTAGTACGTGCCCGGCCGTGAACCGTCGAGCGACGGCTCGATGTAGTAGGCGATCGAGCCGCTTTCGGCCTCCGCGGCGGGCACCGGGGCCACCTGGCACCGCTCCGCCGGCACCCGCGAGAACCATTGCGGCGCCACGGCTTCCGCGCGCGTGATCGTCGCCCGGGCGGCGTCCAGCAGCTCGTCGCCGTCCCGCCAGCGCAGGGCCGGGTCCGTGCGGATGCGGTCGAAGATCTCCGCGAGGTCGGTGGTGCCGAACACCTTCTCGCCCAGCTCGCGGTACTCCCCCGCCAGCTGCTCGATGATCGCCAGGCCCGTGTCGTGCAGGTCCTGGGGCGTGCGCTCGGTCGTCGTCTCCGCCCGGATCAGGGCCGCGTACCGCTCCGCCCCGCCCGGCAGGTCGCCGATGCCCGGCGACGTCTCGGGCCGCGCCACCGGCACGACCTCGTCGGCCAGGAAGTCCTGGTACCGCGCGTACGCCGGCCGGACGACCTCGGCCAGCAGCCGGTCGCGCTCGGCTTCCAGGCCGTGGACCGGCACCTTCAGCGGGTCGTTCTCCGGCGCGCCGAGGTACCGCTCGACGTAGCCGACGCCGATGCGCGCCAGGAACTCCGGCGGGATCAGGCCCTCGGCGAGCGCGGCCCGCTGCCGCTCGATCAGCTGGTCCAGGTACGTGCCGACGGCGGCGAGCCGGCTCAGGTAGCCGCGGGCCTTGACCTCGTCGTCGAGGACCGTCTGCGGCAGCGCCATCAGCAGCTCGAGGGCCGGCGCGGCCAGCCCGTCGCTGACCGCGATGTCGGCCCGGCCGGAGTCCAGCACGTCGATCTGGGTGCGGGCCTGCCAGATCACGACGTCCCGGGTGACCCGCTCGGCCGGCGACAGCGCCGCCGCGTCGATCGCCTCCGCCCGGGCGATGATCCCGGCGAGCCCGGCGCGGTGGCGGGCGGCGGCCTCGGCGGTCTGGTCGGCGAGCTTGTCGTGGGTGCCCGGCAGCCCATACAGCGACGGGAACAGCGGCTGCGCCTCGAACATCAGCTCCAGGCACTCGTCGGCGAGCCGGTCGGGCGTGTCCCGCTGCGCCGCCACCCACTCCGCGACGACGCCGGCGAGCACCGGCAGCGGCAGGGTGCCGCTGCCCAGCACGACGTCGTGGAACTCGCGGATGTCGAACGCCGCGCCCAGCGCCTGCTCGGCTTCGGCGCGCAGCCGCTGGATTTCCAGCCGTCCCACCATGTAGCCGAGCGCCTGCCCCGGGTTGGCGGCGTACCGGTCGACCTCCGCCTCGATCTCCAGCCGCGCCATCGGCGTGTGCTCGGCGAGGTAGCCGACCGCCTGCTGCCGGCTCCACCCGAGCGCGTGCAGGCCCGTGTCGACGACCAGCCGCCCGGCCCGCATCGAGTCCTGGGTCAGCATGCCCAGGCGCGAGACGTCGTCGGAGTACAGCCCCATCTCGTCCGCGAGCCGCTCGGCGTAGAGCCCCCAGCCTTCGGCGTACGCGTTGACGTGCGCGATGCGGCGCAACAGCGGCAGCCCGCCGAGGTCTTGCGCGAGGCAGAGCTGGAAGTGGTGCCCCGGCACGGCTTCGTGGAACGCGACGGCCTCGCTGGTGAACCGCGGCCGCTTGGCCGCCTCGTGCGTGTTCGCGTAGTAGACGCCCGGACGCGTCCCGTCGAGCGACGGCCGCAGGTAGTACGCGATCGTGCCGCTGGCGGCTTCGGCCGCCGGGACCGGCGCAACCTGGCACTTCTGCTCCGGCACCCGCGAAAACCATTGCCCGGCCACGGATTCCGCCCGCGTGATGGCTGCCCGGGCCCCGGCCAGCAGCTCCTCGCCGTCCCGCCAGCGCAGCGCCGGATCGGTCCGGATCCGGTCGAAGATCTCCGCGAGATCGGTGGTGCCGAACAGCTTCCCGCCCAGCTCGCGGTATTCCTCGCCGAGCTTTTCGATCAGCGCCAGGCCGGTGTCGTGCAGGTCCTGCGCGGTGCGTTCGGTGGTCGTCTCGACGCGGATCAGCGCGGCGTACCGCTCCGGCCCGCCCGGCAGGGCACCGATGCCCGGCGACGTCTCGGGCCGCGCCACCGGCACGACCTCGTCGGCCAGGAAGTCCCGGTACCGCGCATACGCCGGCCGGACGACCTCTTCGAGCAGCCGGTCGCGCTCGGCCTCGAAGCCGTCGAGCGCATGCGGCGGGGTCACGCGCAGCGGGTCGCTGCCGGGCGCGCCGAGGTAGCGGTCGAGGTAGCCGATGCCGATGCGCACCAGGAACTCCGGCGGCACCAGCCCTTCGGCCACCGCCGCGCGCTGACGGCCGATCAGCGCGTCGAGGTAGTCGCCGACCTCGGCCAGCCGGCGCAGGTAGCCGCGCACCTTCGGCTCGTCGTCCAGCACCGTCTGCGGCAGGTAGAGCAGCAGCTGCAGCGCGGGCGCCGCGAGCCCGTCGCTGACCGCGAGGTCGGTGCGGCCGGAGTCGATCTCGTCGATCGCCGTCTTCGTCTGGGAGATCACGACGTCCCGGGTGACGCGCTCGGCCGACGGCAGCCCGGCGGGGTCGATCGCCTCGGCGCGCCCGGCGATCGCCGCGTACGCGGCACGGAACCGGGCTTCGGCCTCCGCGCTCGGATCGGGCAGCCGGTCGTGCTCGCCGGGCAGGCCGAACACCGACGGGTAGAGCGGCTGCCGCTCGAAGTTCACCGCCACCAGCTCGTCGGCGAGCCCGTCGGGCGTGTCGAGCCGCCCGGCCACCCAGTCCTCGACCACCTTCGCGAGCGCGGACAGCGGCAGCATGCCGTGTCCCAGCACGACTTCGTGGAACCCGCGGATGTCGAACGCCGCCCCCAAGGCCCGCTCGGCCTCCGCGCGCAGCCGCTGGATCTCCAGCCGCCCCACCATGTACCCGAGGGCTTGGCCGGGCCAGCCGACGTACCGGTCGATCTCCGCCTCGATCTCCAGCCGCGCCATCGGCGTGTTGTCGACCAGGTAGTCGATCGCCTGCTGCCGGCTCCACCCGAGCGCGTGCAGGCCCGTGTCGACGACCAGCCGGCCCGCCCGCATCGAGTCCTGCGTGAGCATGCCCAGCCGCGAGACGTCGTCGGAGTACAGCCCCATCTCGTCCGCGAGCCGCTCGGCGTAGAGGCCCCAGCCTTCGGCGTAGGCGTTGAACATGCCGATCCGCCGCAGCAGCGGGACGTCCTGCAGTTCCTGGGCCAGGCTCAGCTGGAAGTGGTGCCCCGGCACGGCTTCGTGGAACGCGATCGCCTCGCTGGTGAACCGCGGCCGCTTGCCGGCCTCATGGGTGTTCGCGTAGTACGTGCCCGGGCGGGTCCCGTCGAGCGACGGCTGGAGGTAGTACGCGATCGTCCCGCTCGCCGCGTCGGCCTCGGGCACCGGCGCGACCTCGCACTTCTCCGCCGGGATGCGCGAGAACCACTGCGGCGCCACGGCTTCCGCGCGGGCGATGGCTTCCCGGGCCGCGGAGAGCAGCTCCTCGCCGTCCCGCCAGCGCAGCGCCGGATCGGTGCGCAGGCGCTCGAAGATCTCGGGCAGTTCGGTGGTGCCGAACACCTTCGCGCCCAGCTCGCGGTATTCCTCGCCGAGCTTTTCGATCAGCGCCAGCCCGGTGTCGTGCAGCTCCTGCGCGGTGCGCTCGGTGGTCGTCTCCGCGCGGATCAGCGCGGCGTACCGCTCGGCCCCGCCCGGCACGTGGGAAATCCCGGGGGCGGTGTCCGGCCGCCCGGCCGGCTCGACCTCCGTGCGGAGGAAGTCCCGGTACCGCGCATACGCCGGGTGAACCACCTCCGCGAGCAGCCTGTCCCGCTCGGCTTCGAAGCCCTCGACGGCCGCTGTCGTGCCCACCTTCAGCGGATCGGTGTCCGGCGCCGCGAGGTAGCGGTCGATGTACTCGACGCCGACGCGCGCGAGGTACGCGGGCGGCACCAGCCCTTCGGCCAGGCTTTCGCGCTGCCGCCCGGCCAGGTCGGCGAGGAACGGCTCGATCGCCGCGAGCCGGGCTAGGTAGCCGCGCGCCTTCTGCTCGTCGTCCAGCTGGTAGTACGGCAGGTACATCAGCAGGCCGAGCGCGGGCGCGGTGAGCCCGTCGCTGACCGCGAGGTCGGCGGCCCGCGCGCCGAGCCGGTCGGCTTCCACCTCGGCGGAGGCGATCACCACCTCGCGAGTGACGGCTTCCTCCGGCGTCAAGCCGTCGGTGGCCAGCGCCCGTGCGCGGGCGGCGAGGGCCGTGTATGCCTCGCGATAACGCTCCTGGGCTTCCCGGGTCTGGTCGGCGAGCCGGTCGTGGTCGCCGGGCAGGCCCAGGATCGACGGATTCAGCGGCTCCTGCTCGAACGACAGCTCGACGAGCTCGGCCGCCAGGCCGTCGACGGTGTCGCCGTGCCCGGCCACCCACTCGTCGACGACGGAGGCCAGCACCGACAGCGGCAGCGGGCCGCCGGCCAGCACCAGGTCGTGGAACGCGCGGACGTCGAAGCGCGAGCCGAGCCGCCGCGCGGCCCTCGTGCGCGCCCGCTGGATCTCCCGGCGCCCCACCAGGTAGCCCAGCGCCTGGCCGGGCCACGCGATGTAGCGATCGACCTCGGACTCGATCTCGGGACGCGACTCCGGCGTGTGTTCCAGCAGGTAGTCGACGGCCTGCTGGCGCGTCCACCCCAGCGCGTGCAGACCCGTGTCGACGACCAGCCGGCCCGCCCGCAGCGAGTCGCCGGCCAGCATGCCGAGCCGGGCGATGTCGTCGGAGTACAGGCCCATTTCGTCGGCGAGGCGCTCGCTGTAGAGGCCCCAGCCCTCGATGTAGGCGTTGAAGCCGCCGATGCGGCGCAGCAGCGGCAGCTCGGTGAGCCCCTGCGCGATGCTGAGCTGGAAGTGGTGCCCTGGCACGGCTTCGTGGAAAGCGGTCGTCTCGGCCATGTGCCGGAACCGCTCGGTGGCTTCGTGCGTGTTCGCGAAGTAGATCCCCGGCCGGGAGCCGTCGGCGGCCGGGCGCAGGTAGTACGCCGCGGGCGCGCCGGGCGCGACTTCAGACGGCACGGCTTCGACCGAGCACGGCTGCGCCGGGATCCGGCCGAACCACTTCGGGGCCTCCGCGGCCGCGCGGGCGACGGCCGTGCGAGCGGTCTCCAGCAGCTCGTCCGCACTGCGCCAGCGCAACGACGAGTCGGTGCGCAGCCGCGCGAAGATCTCGGCCAGGTCGTCGGTGCCGAACGCCCGCAGCCCCAGCTCGCGGTACTCGACGGCGAGCGCGGCGATGGTGTCGGTGCCGATCCGGTGCAGCTCGTCCGGGGTGAGCTCGGTGGTCGTGTGCATCCGCGCCAGGCCGGCGTACGTCTCCGCGCCACCCGGCAGCCACGACAGGCCGGGCCGGTCCTCGGGCCGCCCGTGCGGCTTCACCTCGGTGAGGAGGAACTCGCGGTACTCGGCGAAGGCCGGGCGGACGACGTCGGCCAGCAGCTCGTCCCGCCGCCGCTCGAACGCCTCGTCCGGGGCCGGCTGGCGGCGCAGCGGGTCGGCCGCCGGGTCGGCCAGGTAGCGGTCGAGGTGCGCGACCGCGGCGTCGACCAGGTGGGCGACCGGGAGCAGGCCGGCGGCGATGCCGTCGGCGTGCCGCCGTGCGGCCTGGCGGAGGTACGCCGGGATCGCGGCGAGCCTTCCGAGCTGGGCCTCCGCGGTCTCCCCCGCCGTCACCGTGGTCATCGGCAGCGCCATGAGCAGGCCGGCCGCGGTCCCGATGGACAGGTCGGTGACGGTGAACTCGGTCATCCGGCTGTCGATCGAGGCGATGCGGTTCTCGGCCGTGGCGATCAGCACCTCGCGGGTGACCCGGTCCTCGGCGTCCTCGGCCGTCAGCGCGCGGGCGCGGTCGAGGAACGCCGCGAGCCGGGCGCGGAACACCTGTTCGGCCTCGGCCGACAGATCCGGCAGGCCGGGCTCCGCCGGGCGCAGGCCCAGCAGCGCCGGCGTCAGCGGATCGGCGGCGAACAGCGCTTCGACGAACTCGTCGGCGAGTTCGGTGACCGCGGTCATGGCAGGACCCCCAGCTTCGACTGTTGTGCTCCCGGCCGACCCTAACGGAGATCACCGACAGAAACGGCGGGCCGTTCGCCGGGGGCGGACGGCCTGCGGCACCGCGGATGGGCGAAGCGGTAGCGTTCGAGGGGTGGCCGTGACCGATCCCGTGGATACCCGCCTGCTCGCCGCGCTCGCCGACCTCGGCAAGGCGGCCGTGCACGAGCTCGCGGCGAAGGTCGGCATGGACCCGCGTGAGGTCGCCTACCGGCTGGTCGCCCTCTCCGGCAGCGGCCTGCCCCTGCTCGTCGGGGTCGAAAGCGACCCGAACGGCCTGCGCGCAGCCATCGCCGGGGCCCCGCCGTCGTGGGCGAACCGGCCGCCGGCGCAGTACCCGCCTTCGCAGCCGGTACCGCAGCAGCCGGTGCCACAGCAACCCGTGCCGCCGATGCCGCCGCCGGTCCAGGGCACGCCGTCGGGGCCGTACACCGTCCAGGGCGCCCCCTCGGGGCCGTACACCGTGCAAGGCGCCCCCTCGGGGCCGTACCACGTCCAGGGCACGCCGTCCGGGCCGCACCAGGTCCAGGCCGGGCGGTACCCCGGCCCGCCCCCGCAGCAGCGGCCACCCCGGCCGGGCCCGCCACCGGTCCCGCTCGACCCCGCCGTGAGCACGTGGGGCATCCCGCAGACGGCGTCCTGGGCCCGCGGCGACCAGCCTGCCGCCCCGGCCGGCGGCAAGCGCGGCCGGCTCGGCGAGGTCATGGAGACCCAGGGCCTGGAGGGCGAGCAGCTGTCGGTGCAGCTGCTCGAAGTCCAGGACCCGGCGGACTACCTGTTCAGCGCGGCCGGCTACCGCCTGGAGGACGGCGAGCGCGCGGTGGTCGTGCACACCGAGATCACCAACCGCGGGTCGATCCCGTTCGCGTCGCTGCCGGACAACTACCTCGAGCTGCTCGCCGCCGACGGCCAGGCGATCGGCAAGGCGCCGGTGTCGCTGACCTCGCGTCCGCCGCACAAGATCGGCGTCAAGCCGGGCGAGACGCTGGGCGGCCACACGGTGTACGTGCTCCCCGACGCCACGCGTGTGGTTTCGGTGCGCTGGAGCCCGCGGCCGGAGCCGGACGAACGCACGCTGACCTGGTCGATCGAGGACTAGTAGCTTTCCTCGCGCAGGATTTCCAGTGCTTTCGCCAGGTCGTCCGGGTACTCGGACTCGAACTCGACCCATCGGCCGTCCGCCGGGTGCGCGAACGCCAGCGTCTTCGCGTGCAGCCACTGGCGGCTCAGGCCGAGGTGGCGGGCCAAGACCGGGTCCGCGCCGTAGGTCAGGTCACCCACGCAGGGGTGCCGCAGGGCCGAGAAGTGCACCCGGATCTGGTGCGTCCGCCCGGTTTCCAGCTTGATGTGCGCCAGCGACGCCGCCCGGAACGCCTCGACGACCTCGTAGTGCGTCACGCTCGGGCGGCCGCCCTGGACCACGGCGAACTTGTAGTCGTGGCGCGGGTGGCGGTCGATCGGGGCGTCGATCGTGCCGCGCGTCGGATCCGGGTGGCCCTGGACGATCGCGTGGTAGCCCTTGTCGACCGTGCGTTCCTTGAACGCGCGCTTCAGCACCGTGTACGCGTGCTCGCTCTTGGCCACCACCATCACACCGGTGGTGCCCGCGTCGAGCCGGTGCACGACGCCCTGGCGCTCGGCCGCGCCCGACGTCGCGATGCGCAGGCCGGCCGCGGCGAGGCCGCCGACGACCGTCGGGCCGGTCCAGCCCGGGCTCGGGTGCACGGCGACGCCGACCGGCTTCGAGATCACCACGATGTCGTCGTCGTCGTGCAGGATCTGCATGCCTTCGACCGGCTGCGCGACGACCTCGACCGGGTTCGCCGGCTCCGGCAGGGTGATCTCCAGCAGGCCGCCGCCGGAGAGCCGGTCGGACTTGCCGGCGGGACGGCCGTCGAGCAGCACGTCCCCGGATTCGGCGAGCTCGGCGACGACCGTGCGGGACAGCCCGAGCAGCTTGGCGAGGCCGGCGTCGACCCGCATCCCGTCGAGCCCGTCGGGCACCGGGAGCATCCGCGAGCTCACGCCTGCTCCTTCTCGAGCTTCTTCTTGTCCTTGGTCGACGTGCCGTCGTAGTCCTTGCCCAGCAGGGACAGCAGCACGATGAGCGCGCCGCCGACGCAGATCGCGGAGTCGGCGATGTTGAAGATCGCGAAGCCCTTGCCGTTGGGCGCGAAGGCCGAAATGAAGTCGACGACGTGGCCCTGCAGCCCGCCGGGCGCGCGGAAGATGCGGTCGGTCAGGTTGCCGGTGGCGCCGGCGAGCACCAGGCCGAGGCCGATCGCCCAGCCGATCGAGCGCAGCCGCCGCGACAGCCAGACGATCGCGACGACCACCGCGAGGGCGACCAGGGCGAGCACCCACGTCATGCCGGTGGCCATCGAGAACGCGGCACCCGGGTTGCGGATCACCTGCAGGTAGATCAGCCCGCCGAGGACCTTGACCGGCTCCTTGCCCTCCAGGTTCGCCACGACCAGGTTCTTCGTCACCAGGTCGATCGCCCAGAACACGACGGCGACCGCGAACACCCAGCCGACCCGCCGCTTCGGCAGCGGCGTCGCCGGTTCTTCCGGCGTCTCCTGCACGGTCTCGGGCGTCGCCTCGGCGGCGGCTTCGGTGTCGGGTTCGGAGTGGCTGGGCTCGGTGCTCACCGCTCCATTGTCCACGGCGCTGGTCAGGCCGTGTCGGCGGCGGTGTCGTGGCGGCCGCGCAGCAGGGCGGCGAAGGCGGCGGCGAGCAGGATCGACGCCGAAACCAGCACGCCCGCCATGTCCGCCGAGAGCACCACGGCGACCAGCGCGAACGCCGCCGTCGTCAGCAGGACGAACCGGCTGCGTTCGTAGGCGGCGAGCGCCAGCAGGCCGAGTGTGGCCAGCAGCGGGCCGCGCAGGCCGTCACCGAGCCGGAACTGCCACGAACCGACCAGGTCGAGCAGCGGGACGGCGAGCAGCGCGCCGACCGTGCCGAGGACGAACCACGCCATCCGGACGGGCCGCCGGGCGACCGCGTACCAGACGGCCGTGCCGGCGACGACCACGCCGAGCGCGACCAGCCACGCGGGTCCGATGGGCAGGCCGGTGCCCTCGGTGTGGAAATCCAGGGGCATCCGCAGCGCGCGGCTGTACTCGGTCGTCCCGGGCGGGACCGCCGGGCCGAGCAGGAGGTTCGCGGACTCGCTCTCGGCCCGGCTCCGGCGCGCCAGCAGCTGCGCCGTGGCCAGGCCGATCTCGGCGAATCCGAGCAGTGCCAGCGGAAACCAGAAGCGCGGCCCTCTCCCCATCGGCCCAGGCTAGCGCTCAGCAGAACGGCGGCAGCTCCCGCGGGTCGCCCACCGGCGCCCAGCGGCCGTCCACCTTCGCGTACTCCCAGCGGGCGCCGCGGGCGACGATCTGGCGCAGGGCGAGGAGCACGCGGTCGACGTGTTCCTCCGTGCTGCCCAGGCCGAGGCTGACGCGGACTGCCTGCTGTCCCTCCCCGCCGGTGACGCCGATCAGGCGCTTCGCCGCGATGTGGGCGCAGAAGGCGCCGTCGCGGACGCCGATGCCGTACTCGGCCGACAGGACCGCCGCGAGCCAGCCCGGGTCGAAGCCGTCGACGACGAAGCTGACCGTGCCGACGCGGTCGACCGGCGCGTCGAACAGCCGCAGTTCGGCGCAGCCCGGGATGCCGGCCAGGCCCTTGCGCAGCCGGGCGAGCAGCGCCTGCTCGTGCGCCACCACCGCGTCCCAGCTCGCGCTGAGGGTTTCGCACGCGACGCCGAGGGCGTACACGCCGACGGTGTTGGGCGAGCCGGCTTCGTGGCGTTCCGGCCCGGTGTTCCAGACGACGGCGTCTTCGGTGACGAGCTTGGTCGCGCCGCCGCCGGCGAGGTACGGGCGGGCCGCGCGCAGCCAGTCGGCGCGGCCGATCAGCGCGCCCGCGCCGAAGGGCGCGTACAGCTTGTGGCCGGACAGGGCGACGTAGTCGACGTCCAGCTCCTTGATCGAGATCCGCCGGTGCGGGGCCAGCTGGGCGGCGTCGAGCGCGACGCGGGCGCCGTGTTTCCGCGCCACCGCGGCGATTTCCGCCACCGGCAGCAGCTCACCGGTCACATTGGACGCTCCGGTGACGACGACCAGCCGCGGGCCCTGCGGGGCGTCCGCGAGCGCTTCGTCGACGGCGGACACCGCGGCGAGGCGGGTGCGCGGCGTCGGGATGCGGCGGACGTTCGGCCCTTGCCACGGCAGCAGCGCGGCGTGGTGCTCGGTGTCGAACACGATCACCGTGGTGTGCCGCGACAGGCTGCGGGCGAGCAGGTTGAAGGCGTCGGTGGTGTTGCGCGTGAAGACGACGGTGTCGGTCCGCCGCGCGTCGACGAAGCGGCGCAGGATGTCGCGCGTGCGCTCGTAGAGCTTGGTGGAGACCTGGGACGCGAAGCCGGCACCGCGGTGGACGCTGGCGTACCAGGGCAGGAATTCGTCGACCTTCGCGCGGACGGCGTCGAGACAGGGGGCGCTCGCGGCGTGGTCGAGGTTGGCGTAGCCGATGTCCCCGCCGGTCACCAGCGGCACCCGCAGCGACGCCCCCGCGACGGTGGGGATGTCGCGGGTTTCGCGGCTTTCGAGCTGGGTGCGGTCGATGGCGAGAGTCATCGGGGTGCCTCCTCGGCGATCCGGGGGACCCCGGCGAGGGGCCCGCGCTTGCCCGTCGCACGGCGCGACCGGCCCGGTCTTCACCCGGGGCACCCCACCGCGGTAGGAGGGTTGCCGGCCAGCAAGCCGGGGCTTCGCGCTGGCACTCATGACCTGGCTCGAAAGGTAACCGAGAGCGCGCCCGGCCGCCAACCCCGTCGCACATTCTGAGACGCCGCTCACAGAGCGTGCTCAGCGCCCGGACTCGCCCTTCCAGCGGGCCAGGCGCCCGGCCCGGTCGACCGCGCGGAGCCGGCGTTCGACGGCGTCGCGGACGACGCTCGTCGTCACCACCAGCAGCTGGTCGTTCTCCTGCAGCCGGCTGGTCTTCTGCGGCGTGAAGCCGGCGCCGGCCCGCACGACCAGGCTGATCGTCGCCCCGACCGGCAGCCGCAGCTCGGACAGGTACACGCCGTGCAGCTTCGACCCCGGCTGGATCCGGACCTGCAGCAGCTCGGCGCCCAGCTCGTCCAGCGGCGCGGAGTCGACCTCGATCTCGTGCGCCTCGGACTTCTTGGCCAGCCCGAGCCGGCGCGCGAGCGGTCCGAGCGTCGACCCCTGCACCAGCGTCAGCACGATGACCAGCACGAACACCGCGTCGACCAGCCGCTGCGCGCCCGGCAGGCCGTGCGACAGCGGGATCATGGCGAGCACGATCGGCACGGCGCCGCGCAGCCCGGCCCACGACAGGAACGCCTGTTCCCGCCACGGCAGCCGGAACGGCAGCATGGACAGCACGACCGAGACCGGCCGCGCCAGCAGCAGCACGACGGCGCCCGCGACCAGGCCCGGCACGATCGCGTCGAGCAGCCGGCCCGGCGAGGCGAACAGGCCGAGCAGCACGAACAGCCCGATCTGCGCCAGCCAGCCCAGTCCCTCGGCGAACGACAGCGTGTCCGACCGGTGCGGCAGCCGCGAATTGCCGAGCACCAGGGCGGCGACGTAGGTGGCGAGCAGGCCGGAGGCGTGCAGCAGCTGCCCGGACGAGTAGGCGACGACGCACACCGCGACCGTGGCGAGCGGGTAGAGGCCGGTCGCCGGCAGCGCGGCCCGGCGCAGCGCGAACCCGCCGAGCCAGCCGAAGGCGAGGCCGATGACCAGGCCCGCCGTCAGTTCGTAGACCACCAGCAGCGGCAGCGTCCAGTCCACAGTGGTGCCTTCGGCGAGCACCACGACGGCGATGTAGGCCGGCGCGTCGTTGATTCCCGACTCGAGTTCGAGCGCGCCGGTGAGTCGTTTTCCGATGCCCGCCGTGCGCAGGACGGAGAACACCGCGGCCGCGTCGGTGGACGCGAGCACCGCGCCCCACAGCAGCGCGAGCCGCCAGTCGAGCCCCAGCAGCCAGTGCAGGGCCGCGCCGGTGACCGCGACGCTCACCACGACGGCCACTGTGGACAGTGCGATTCCGGTGCCCAGCGCGGGTTTCACCGCCGACCACCGGGTGGTCAGCCCGCCTTCGGCGAGGATCATGACGAGCGCCGCGAGGCCGAGCGACTGGGTCAGTTCGGGGCTGTCGAACCGGATGCCGAAGCCGGCTTCGCCGAGCAGCACGCCCATCGCGAGGTAGAGCAGCAGCGAGGGGAGGCCGAGCCGGATCGACACGCGCACGGCCAGCACGGAGGCGAGCAGCACGACACCGCCGACGCCGAGCAGCACGGGGAGCTGGTCCATGCCGCCTCCCTCCCGAGTGCCGTGGGGCACTCAGAATAGTGAAGCGGCGGGGTTAACTCGTTCGTGTACCGCTGCCCCGCGGCGGACACCCGGTGTGTTAAGGCCCCGTCAACGCGCCGAGATCGACCCCCAGCGCCGCGAACGGCGCCTCCGCCAGCACCTTGACCGCGCGGTGGCCGTCCCGGCGCACCCAGCCGGCGTCGACGGCCCGCTCGAGCAGGGCCGCGGGCAGCGCCCCGGCCAGGTGATCGCGGCGTTCCGTCCAATCCAGACAGTCACGCAGCAGCGGCCGCCGCCCGGCCGCGACCGGCACGCCGAGGGTGCCGAGCACCTCGCGGCCGCGCGGGGTCAGCGTCAGCCCGTCGGCGGTGTCGACGAGGCCGGTGGCCAGCATGCCGTCGCGGAGGGCGACGCCGAGCTCACCGGCGAGGTGGTCGTAGCAGGTCCTCGCGAACCCGAGCCGCCGTGCCCGCAGGGTCGGCTTCAACCCGGTCACGGGCCGGTGCTCGGCAGTCTTTCGGGGGTTCCGGGTGGCGGAGCCCCCGGCCCGGGGCAGAGCCCCGGATGTCACTGCGTGCTGGGCCAGGTGCTCGATCAGCTCGGCCACGCGCGGGTCGGCGATCCGGACGTAGCTGGCCCGCCCCTGCTTGACGCGGACGACGAACCCGGCCCCGGCCAGCCGCGTGACGTGCTCGCTCGCCGTCGACAGCGCGATCCCGGCCGCCTTCGCGAGCTCGCCGACGGTCCAGGCCCGCCCGTCCAGCAGCACGAGGCACATGGTGGCCCGGCTCGGGTCAGCGAGCACCGCGGCCACCTCGGCCAGCGCGATCGTCTCCATCCCCCCACGCTACGACCCCCACACTTCGCCCGCGGCCGAACCGTCGTACCCAGGCGGACGACACGCGTACCTGGACGGTCGGCTCGCGTATCTGGACGGTCGGCTCGCCGGCCGACCCTCTGGGTACGCGAGCCGACTCCCTGGGTACGCGAGCCGACCCTCGGGATCAGAGGGCTTTGAGGAACTTGGTGGCGAGCTGGACGGCCGGGCCCGAGTCGTTCGAGTTCTCGAGGACCACCGCGAAGGCCACGTTGCCGCGGTAGCCCACGAACCAGCCGGTGGCCTGCTTGCCGTCGCCGAACTGGGCCGTGCCCGTCTTGCCGAAGACGTTGCCCGCGGCCGCGGCGGCGTGGCCGGTTCCGCTGGTGACCACCGCGCGCATCAGCTTCCGGACCTGGGCGAGCACCGGCGCCGGCGGCGGCGTGTAGCCCTTGACCACCGTGGTCTCTCGGTCGCGCCACAGCCGGGGGGTGATCTCCGCGCCGGACGCCACCGTCGCCGCCACCAGCGCGCCGCCGAGCGCGCTGGCCTGGATGCGGCCCTGCCCGAACCCGTCCTCGACCTGCTCGTCCTTGCTCGCCGCCGGCTCGACCTTGCCCAGCTCGGTGTCGATGCCGGGGATCTCGTAGTCGGCGTTGAGGCCCAGCTCGTCGGCCGCCTTCTGCAGCCCGTCCGCCGGCAGGGCGAGCGCGAGCTGCCCGAACGTCGTGTTGCAGGAGCGCGCGAACGCCGTCTGCAGGTCCGTCGCGCCCAGCTCGAAGCCCTCGTTCTTGACCGTCCGGGTGCCGATGGTCGCCACGCCCGGGCAGTCGACCGGCGAAGCCGCGGTGAGGCCGCTCTGCTGGATCGCCGCCACCGACGTCGCGATCTTGAACGACGAGCCCGGCTCGTACAGGCCGTTGAGGGCCTTCGGCGCGTTCCCCGCGGCCGCGTTCTGCGCGACGGCGAGGATGCCGCCCGACCCCGTGTCGAGGGCGACGAGCATCGCCGAGCCCCGGTAGCCGTCCACCGCGGCCTGGGCCGCGCCCTGCGCCGCCAGGCTCAGGCTCGTCACCAGCGGTCCGCCCTCGCCGCCCGACGGCGCCTGCCCGAACAGCGTCTCGAGGTTCTTGCCGGCCGTGTCGACCCGGGCGACGGCGAACCCCTCCCCGGTCGAGGCGGTGACCTGCCCGGTGATCGCCGTGCGCAGCAGCGGCGCCGGGTTGCCGTCCGCCGGGCGCAAGCCGCCGGGCCCGTTGATGATCAGGGGCTTGCCGTCGCGGTCGGCGACCGCGGTGGTGTCCTGCGCGGCCGTGCTGATCACCAGCCGCTGATCCGCCTCCAACTTCGGGTGCAGCAGCGACGGCGCCCAGTGGACCAGCCACTTCCCGCCGTTCTGGGCGAGCTCGAACGGGACGTCGTAGGTCCAGACCCGGCCCGGCTTCAGCGTCCACGACAGGCTGAACGTGCCGCCCGTCTTCGCCGCTCCGGCCGGCGTCGGCTGCAGGACGGTCAGCTTGCCGGCCACCGACCGCGGGTTCAGCGCGTTCCGCGTGCTGCGCAGCGCCACCGCCGCGGCCGCGTTGTCGTCGGTCAGGCGGGCGGCCGCGTCCGGGTTGTTCTCCGACAGGTCCTGCAGGTATTCGGTGATCGCCGAGTTCGGATCGTGCGCGCCGGGACTCTCCACCGCCGTCGCCCCGGTGGCGGCTTCCGGCGTCGATCCCCCGCTGTTCAGCAGGAAGAACGCCGCCACCACGACCACGACGACCAGCAGCGCGCCGCCGATCAGGATCCCGCGTCTCTTGCCAGGACTCATCCCGGTCCCCCTCCCCCGTGCCCGCCACCGTCGTGAGTGGCAAGTCGGGTTAGAACCCTACTTGCCACTCACGACCGGTGTCAGGCCTTTACGACCGCGGCGGTCACCTTCGTGCCGTCGCCGACCGTGCCGGCGAAGCCGTCGGCGGCCGGGCCGTAGGTCACCGACGTCGCCAGGGTCTCCGAGGCCAGGAACTCCTGGTGCGCCTGAGCCGCCTCGACGACCTCGGCCGGCGCGTCGACGGTCAGCGCGATCCGGTCGGCGACGTCGAGCCCGGCGTCGCGGCGCGCCTGCTGCACGACCCGGACCAGGTCGCGGACCAGGCCCTCGGCCGCCAGCTCCGGCGTCACCTCGGTGTCGATCAGCACCAGCCCGGACCCGCCGGGCAGTTCCGCGGCCGCGCCGCCGCCCTTGGCGACGAGCCGCCGTTCGAACTCGCCTTCGCGCAGCGCGATGCCCGCCGCGACGACCGCGCCGCCCTGGAACGACCAGTCGCCCGCCTTGACGGCCTTGATCACCGTCTGGACGTCCTTGCCCAGGCGCGGGCCGGCCGCGCGGGCGTTCACCGCGACCTCGAACCCGCCGTGCGCGGCGACGTCGGTGGTCAGCTCGACCTCCTTGACGTTCACCTCGTCCCGCAGGATGTCGGCGAACGGCGCCAGCGAAGCAGCGTCCTCGGCCGCCACGACCAGCGACGACAGCGGCAGCCGCACGCGCAGCTTGTTGGCCTTGCGCAGCGACAGCGCCGACGACGCCACCTGCCGCACCCGGTCCATCGCGGTGACGAGCGCCGCGTCCGCGGGCAGGTCGTTGGCGTTCGGCCAGTCGGTCAGGTGCACCGAGCGGCCGCCGGTCAGGCCGCGCCAGACGACCTCCGTGGTCAGCGGCAGCAGCGGCGCCGCCACCCGCGACGTCACCTCCAGCACGGTGTGCAGCGTGTCGATGGCGTCCTGGTCGCCGGCCCAGAAGCGGTCACGCGAGCGGCGCACGTACCAGTTCGTCAGGACCTCCAGGAAGTCCCGCACGGTCTGGCACGCGCCCGCGACGTCGTAGCTGTCCATCGCGTACTCGACGTCGGTGACCAGCTCGTGCGTCTTCGCCAGGACGTACCGGTCGAGCACGTTCGGCGAATCCGTGCGCCACTTGCCCTCGACACCTTCGGCGTTCGCGTACAGCGCCAGGAAGTAGTACGAGTTCCACAGCGGCAGCACGGCCTGGCGGACGGCGTCGCGGATGCCCTTGTCGGTGACGATCAGGTTGCCGCCGCGCAGGATCGGGCTCGCCATCAGGTACCAGCGCATGGCGTCCGAGCCGTCGCGCTCGAACACCTCGTTGACGTCCGGGTAGTTGCGCAGCGACTTGGACATCTTCGCGCCGTCCGAGCCGAGCACGATGCCGTGCGACACGCAGGCGCGGAACGCCGGCCGGTCGAACAGCGCCGTGGCGAGCACGTGCAGCAGGTAGAACCAGCCGCGGGTCTGTCCGATGTACTCGACGATGAAGTCGCTCGGGTAGTGGTGCTCGAACCAGTCGGCGTTCTCGAACGGGTAGTGCACCTGGGCGTACGGCATCGAGCCGGAGTCGAACCAGACGTCCAGGACGTCCTCGACGCGGCGCATGGTCGACTTGCCCGTCGGGTCGTCCGGGTTCGGCCGGGTCAGCTCGTCGATGTAGGGCCGGTGCAGGTTGTCCAGCCGGACGCCGAAGTCCGCCTCCAGCTCGTCGAGCGAGCCGTAGACGTCGGTGCGCGGGTACTCCGGGTCGTCCGACTGCCACACCGGGATCGGCGTGCCCCAGTAGCGGTTGCGCGAGACCGACCAGTCGCGCGCGTTCTCCAGCCACTTGCCGAACTGGCCGTCCTTGACGTTGTCCGGGTACCAGGTGATCTGCTGGTTCAGCTCGACCATCCGGTCCTTGAACTGCGTCACGGCGACGAACCACGACGACACCGCGCGGTAGATCAGCGGGTTGCGGCAGCGCCAGCAGTGCGGGTACGGGTGGTCGTAGGTCTCGTGCCGCAGCAGCAGCGCACCCTGCTGTTCCGCGGATCCGGTGCCGTTCTTCAGGTCGCGGATGATGTTCGGGTTGGCGTCGAACACCTGCTGGCCCTGGTAGTCCGGCACGGTCGAGTCGAACCTGCCCTGCGCGTCGACCGGCGTCACCGGGGCGATCCCGGCGGCGTCGGTGACGACCTTGTCCTCTTCACCGTAGGCGGGCGCGATGTGCACGACCCCGGTGCCGTCTTCGGTGGTGACGTAGTCGGCGGCCAGCACCTGGTGCGCGTGGTCGGCGCCCAGGAAGTACGGGAACGGTGGCTCGTAACGGGTTCCGAGCAGCTGCGCGCCCGTGTAGTGCGCGACGACCGTCGGCTCCTCGCCGAGTTCACGTGCGTACGCGGCAACGCGCGCTTCGGCGAGCAGGAACCGCTTGCCGGGGAAGTTCCCGCTCTCGACGACGACGTAGGACACCTCGGGGTGCACCGCCGTGGCCATGTTGGACGGCAGCGTCCACGGCGTGGTCGTCCAGATCAGCAGGTAGGTGCCGTCGAGGTCGTTCCCGTTGCCCTGCAGGCGGAAACCGACCGTGACGGCCGGGTCCTGCCGCGTCTGGTAGACGTCGTCGTCCATCCGCAGCTCGTGGTTGGACAGCGGCGTCTCGTCGCGCCAGCAGTACGGCAGGACGCGGTAGCCCTCGTAGACGAGTCCCTTGTCCCACAGGCGTTTGAACGCCCAGAGCACCGACTCCATGTAGGACACGTCGAGCGTCTTGTAGTCGTTGTCGAAGTCGACCCAGCGGGCCTGGCGGGTGACGTACTCGCGCCACTCGTTCGTGTAGCGCAGGACGGACTCGCGCGAAGCCTCGTTGAACTTCGCGATGCCCATCTCTTCGATCTCGGACTTCTCCGTGATCCCGAGCTGGCGCATGGCTTCGAGCTCGGCGGGCAGGCCGTGGGTGTCCCAGCCGAAGCGGCGCTCGACCTTGCGGCCCTTCATCGTCTGGTAGCGCGGCACCAGGTCCTTGACGTACCCGGTGAGGAGGTGGCCGTAGTGCGGCAGGCCGTTGGCGAACGGCGGGCCGTCGTAGAAGACGTACTCGTTGTCGCCGTGCTCGCCCGCGGGCCGCGCGTCGATGGTCGCCTGGAACGTCCGGTCCGTCTCCCAGTAGGCGAGGACCTGCTTCTCCAGCGCGGGGAAGGACGGCTGAGACGGGACTCCGGCACCGTCGTCGAGCTGGGCCTGGGGGTACATCCGGGTGCTCCTCGGTTCGTCGCTCGCGTACGGACGACCGGCTCCCGCACCGGTCACCCACACGGGGACGAGACACCTTCCGGCGTTCCGCGGTACCACCCCGCTTGCCCGGCACTTGCTCCCGGGCCGCTCATTCGACGGCTATCACGGGCCGCACCCGTCCGGTTCTACTGCGAGCGTGCTGCTCGGTTCTTCCGGAGGCTCCCCGGTGATGGCCGGATCGACGCCGTGTTGCTTACCAGGTTAACCGGCCCGCGCAACCGGGTTGTCACGAGGGGCACGAACACCGGCCAGCGTCACGCCGATCGCCAGCAGCCACAACACCCCGGCGATCAGGCCCACCGCGTGCAGGCCGCCGCCCGCCCTGGCACCGAGCACCGCCACCCCGAGCGCGCCGCCGGCCTGGCGGGCGGTGTTGTTGATGCCACTGGCGACCCCGGCCCGCCCGGGCGGGACACCGCCGACCGCGGCCGTCACCACCGCCGTCGTCACCAGGCCCATCCCGGCTCCGAGCCCGAGCAAGGTCGGCAGCAGGGCCGCGTACCCGCTGTTTTCGTTGCACAGCACCAGGTTCAGCATCCCGAGCGCGCCCAGCGCGAGTCCCGCGACCATCGGCGGCCGGGGCCCGAACCGTCCGGTCAGCCGGCCCGCCACCGGCGCCAGGGCCGAGAGCGGGAGGAACAGCGGCAGCACTTCGAGCCCGGCTCGCAGCGGTCCCGCGTGCCGCACGCCCTGCAGGTACAGCGTGAGCACGAGGATCGTGCCGATGCCGACGAAGTTCATCGCCGCCGCAACGAGGTTGGCCGCCGCCGTCCGCCGGACCACGTCCAGGGGCAGCATCGGGTGCGCCGACCGGCGTTCGACGAGCAGGAACGCCGCCAGCAGGACCACCGCGAGCACGGCGGCGACGACACTCCCGCCGATGATCGCGTAGACACCGGCCCCGAGCGCGGGCGCGGCCGGCACGATGCCGGCGACGTCGACCCGCCCGGGCCCGCGGTCACCGCGCGGCACGAGCCGCCGGGTCGCCACGGCGGCCGCCAGCACCACCGGGACGTTGAGCCAGAACACCGGCCGCCAGCCGGCCGCGGCGACGACCGCGCCACCCAGCACCGGGCCCGCCGAGAGCGCCAGGGCCGACACCCCGGCCCAGATGCCGAGGGCCCGCGCGCGCTCGGCGCGTCCCGGGTAGGCGTTCGTGATGACGGCGAGGGTGCCGGGCAGCAGCAACGCCGCGCCCAGGCCCTGTCCGGCGCGGGCGGCGACGAGCAGGGGCGCGGTGGTGGCGAGCCCGCACGCGGCCGACGCCGTACCGAACACCGCGAAGCCCACGAGGACGACCCGGCGATGGCCGAAGACATCGCCGAGCGCACCGCCGGTGAGCAGCAGCGCGGCCAGGACGACCGCGTAGCCGTCGACCACCCACTGCAGCGCGGCGAGGTGCGCGCCCAGTCCGGAGCCGATGCTCGGCAAGGCGACGTTGACGACCGTGACGTCCAGCTGCACGAGGAACATGCCGGCGCACATGGTGAGCAGGAGCATGCCTCCAGTGGACCGCGCGGACACTTCCGTCGCGGTGGAAGCGTGCCGGGAGCATCCTGGGGACATGGAAGGCGACGCCGACATCGCCCGCACGGCCACGCTGTTCGCGGACCCGGCGCGGGTGCGCGTGCTGCTCGCGCTGGCCGACGGCCGGGCGCTGGCGGCGTCGGTGCTGGCCGCCGAGGCGCGGCTGTCCGCGCCGGGTGTCAGCGCGCACCTGGCGAAGCTGCGGGACGCGGGCCTGGTCGTCGCCGAGAAGTCGGGACGCCACCGGTTCTACCGGCTGGCCGGGCCGGACACCGCGGAGCTGCTGGAGACGCTGGCGCGGTTCTCGCCGTCCCAGCCGGTGACGTCGTTGCGCGAGGGCACCCGCGCGGAGGCGTTGCGGACGGCCCGGACGTGCTACGACCACCTCGCGGGCCGGCTCGGGGTGGCGGTCACGTCGGCGCTGCTCGCCCGGGGCGCGCTGGCCGGCGCACCCGACACGCGACGGCGTCCGGGCGACCGGATTTCGGCTCCGCTGCGCGAGCACCCGTACACGCTGGGCCCCGCGGCCGCTGAGGTGTTCGGCTCACTGGGCGTGGACTTGGAGGCCGTCGCAGTGGAACGGCGTCCGCTGCTGAAGTTCTGCCTGGACTGGAGCGAGCAGCGCCACCACCTGGCGGGCGCGCTGGGCGCGGCCGTCGCGGCCCGGTTCACCGAGGCTGGCTGGGTTCGCCGACGCGCGCAGGCTCACCGCGCCCTCCGGCTGACTCTGGAAGGAGCAGAGGCGCTGGAAACCCACCTCGGCGTGGCCGACCTCGCTGCCTGACGCCGTGTTCGTCCGTGCCGGTATGGGCATCACGCGTGATCAGACAGGCATCACGCGTGATTGGAGAGGCATCACGGTCAGCGGTGGGCGGCGACCAGGGTGGCGTCGGGGGTGCAGGTGGCGCAGGGGGTGAAGCCGAGCTGGCGGGCCTCGCCGACGCCGATCGGGATCAGGTCGCGGGTGCCCAGCCAGGGGCACGTGCGCAGGTGGTAGCGCGGGTGTTCGTCCACGACCACGACCTCGTCCTCGAGGTCGGCCAGGACGGCGATGTCGGCGTCCGGGGTCTCTTCGACGCCCGGCTCGGAATCGGCCTTCGGTTCGGGCTCGGCTGAAGCGTCGGGTTCTTCCACGGCAGCCGGGTCACCCAGGTCGCCGGCGGCCGGGATGAGGGTGGTCTGTTCTTCTTCGGCTGGCTTGGCGGGTTCCGGCTCGGGAGCGGCCTCGGCGGGCGGCTCGGCCGGGACGTCGGCCTTGGGTGCGGGTGCGGGCCGGCGACGGCGGCGCAGCCAGTCGGCGATCAGGATCAGCCCGGCGAGCACCGAGAGGCCGATGGAAACCCACGCCCACAGCGAAGAAGCGGTGATCAGCGCCGTGACGAGCAACCCCAGAGCCGCCAGCACGAGGACCAGCACGATGTACAGCACGCTGCATTACAACACGAACCGGACGGGCGCGGTCCACGACCCGCCCACCTGCGGTGCCGGATCGACTCCGAACCGTGGCCCACCCCGCCGGCACGGGCCGGCGGGGTGGGTCCTACGGAGAAACTCAGCCGGCCTCGGCCCGCGGGCCGAACGAGTAGCCCTGGCCGCCGCTCGTCGAACCGGACGTCTGCCCGGAGTTCGACGACGCCGACGCCGGGGCCGCGGAGCCGCGGTCGTCGAGTTCGCGCAGCTGGGACTCGAGGAACCCGCGCAGCCGCGTGCGGTACTCCCGCTCGATCGTGCGCAGCTCCTCGATCTTCTTGCCCAGCCCGCTCTTCTCGGAGTTCAGGCTGTTCATCGTCTCGGTGTACTTCCGCTGCGACTCGCGCTCCAGCGTGGTCGCCTTGTCGCGCGCCTGGCGCTCCAGCGTCTCCGCCCGGGTCCGCGCGTCGTTCAGCATCGTGTCGACGCGGGTGCGGGCCTCGTTCACCATCGAGTCGGACTTCGCCCGGGCGTCCGAGAGCAGCTGCTCGGACTTCGTGCGGGCCTCGGCCAGCATGCCGTCGGACTCGGTCTTCGCCTCCGCGGTGAGCCGGTCGGCCATCTCCTGGGCCAGGCCCAGGACCTTGGCGGCCTGCACGTTCGGCTCGGTGCTGTCGCCGACCATCGAGTGCGCCTGCGTCTGCTCCATGGCTGACTGCGGCGGCGGCACCGGCGCCAGGCGCCGCGACGGCTCTTCGCGCATCGGGGGCGCGCCGACGTTCGCCTTGGCGCTTTCCAGCTCGCTGCGGGTCGATTCGAGCTCCGCGTCCAGCTGTTCCATCTGCTGGCGCAGCTCGTTGTTGTCCTCGATCAACCAGGCCAGCTCGGTCTCCACCAGGTCGAGGAACGCGTCCACCTCGTCCTCGTTGTAGCCCCTCTTGCCGATGGGCGGCTTGCTGAACGCGACGTTATGCACGTCAGCGGGGGTCAACGACATCAGATCACCTCACGCACTCCATGGCCTGCAGGGTCCACCCAAGTCTCCCCGATCAACTTGGAGTCGCCAGTTGCATCGCGAAGAACACAACCAACAGCAGCACCATAATCGACAAGTCCAGTCCGACGCCGCCGATCCGGACCATCGGAATGATCCTCCTGAACAACCGGACCGGCGGGTCCGTCACTGTGTAGATGGTCTCGAGCGTGACCGCAACCCCTCCGGCCGGATGCCACTCACGAGCGAACGTCCGGACGAGTTCGACCACGATCCGCGCCGTCAGCAGCAGCCAGAAGGCGAACAGCACGTACCAGACGACCAGCCACACAGCTTCCACGTACCTACTCTAACCGGGCGTCCTCCTCGAAGACGCAGTTGAGGGGGCCGACCCCGGATCGGGTCGGCAAAGTCACGTCTGCTTGCGCTCAGCGGTACCGGCGACTTCAGCCCCGCAAAAACAATCCGCCCTCGGCAATCCGCCGGCGGTCCTCCGCGGTGACGTCCACATCGGGCGGTGAGAGAAGGAACACCTTGTTGGTCACCTTGTCCATCGACCCTCTGAGCGCGAACGCCAGCCCGGCGGCGAAGTCGACGAGCCGCTTCGCGTCCGCGTTCTCCATCTCGGTGAGGTTCATGATCACCGGGATGCCCTCGCGGTAGTGCTCCCCGATCGCCCGCGCCTCCGCGTAGCTGGTCGGGTGGAGCGTGGTGATGCGGCTCAGCGGGTCGCGCACCGGCTGGCGCACGACCGGCTCGACGACCGGGCGCAGGCGCGCCACCGGCTCCGGCTGCCGGTCGACGGCCAGTGCACCGTGGACGGCGGGCTCGGAACCGACCACGGAGCGTGACCGGCTGCGGCTGACGGGCTCGTCGTACGTGTCGTCGACGTCGCGGTACCGTGACCGGGACGACCGCGGGGCCGGCTCCTCGTAGGAGTCGTAGTCGTCCGCGTAGCCGCGCCGGTAGTCGTCTTCGACGTCGTAGCCGTCTTCGTCTGCGGGCACCATCCCGAAGTAGGCCTTCAGCTTCTGCAGCGCGCTCATGCCTCTCCCTAGCCCTAGCCGCTCCCGCACCGACTGTTTCCACGCCGTCAGTGCCCCGCGCGGGCGGCCACGAAACGTGACGACCGCGCGAGCTCCCTACGGCGAGGCTAAACCGCGGCCACCGAGCAGCGCGGTTCCGACACGCACACAGGTGGAGCCGTGCGTGATCGCCTGCTCGAGATCATGGCTCATCCCGGCGGACACGTCTGCGGCATTCGGGTGATCTTTGCGCAGGCCCTCCCCCGCGCGAGCGAGCCGCTCGAAGGCGGCGGCGGGGTCGGCACCCAGGGGCGCGACGGCCATCAGGCCGCGAAGCCGCAGCTCATCCGTCTGCGCGATGTGGTCGGCGAGCGCGGCCAGCTCGGTGAGCGGGCAGCCGCCGCGCCCGGGGTCGTCGTCGAGACTGGCCTGGATCAGCACGTCGAGGGGTTCGTCACGTATCTCTGCGGTTTGAACCGCACGCACCGCTTTGGCCAGCGCGTCGGCGAGCCGCGCGGAATCGACGGACTGCACTTCGTGTGCCCACCCGACCACGGACCGCGCCTTGTTCCGCTGCAGCCGCCCGACCATGTGCCACCGCAGTCCCGGCACTTCGGCGGCTTTCGGGCCCGCCTCCTGGTCGCGGTTCTCGCCGACGTCGGTGACGCCGAGCTCGGCCAGCAGCGCGACGTCGGACGCGGGGAAGGTCTTCGTGATCGCGAGCAGCTTGACCTCGTCCCTGGCGCGCCCGGCGGCCCGGCAGGCGGCGGCGATCCGCGCCTCGACCTCGGCCAGGTTCTCGGCCAGCTCGGCCTTCCGGCCGGTCATGCCTCGATCCAGGTGATGCCCGCGATCCGGCCGGTGGTCCCGTCGCGGCGGTAGCTGAACAGCGTCTTGTCCTCGTTCGTGCACCGCGGGTCGACGCCGATCTTGCCGACGCCCAGGTCGGCGAGCTGCCGCCAGAGCCCGGCGCGCAGGTCGAGCCCGGGCGTCCCCTTGCGCGTTTTGCACGCACTGCCGGGGACGTGTTTTTCGACGTCGGCGGCCATTTCGGCGGGGACTTCGTAGCAGTCGCCGCAGATGGCCGGGCCGAGCAGGGCTTCGATCCGGTGCGGTTCGGCGCCCACCTCCTGCATGGCCCGGACCGCGGCCGGGACCACGCCGACCCGGGTGCCCACCCGGCCCGCGTGCACCGCCGAAACCACCCCCGCCTCGGCGTCGGCCAGCAGGATCGGGACGCAGTCGGCGACCAGCACCACGAGCGCGACGCCCGGGGTCGCGGTCACCAGGGCGTCGGTCGCCTCCGCCGCGGAAGCCTCCGAGCCGTCGACGACGGTCGCCGTCCGGCCGTGGACCTGCTCCATCCAGGCGAGCTTGTCCTCGGCCAGGCCCAGCTCGGCGGCCAGGCGCTTCCGGTTGGCGTAGACGTTGCCCTCGTCGTCGCCGACGTGGTCGCCCAGGTTGAAGCTGTCGTAGGGCGGCCGCGACGCGCCACCCGCCCTGGTCGTGACCACTCGCCGAACCCGCATGCTCCCCATCCTCCCAAACGCGGTGAAGGCCACCTCGAGGATCTCGAGGTGGCCTTCACGAACAGCTGATCAGCGCCGCATGAACGGCGGGACGTCGACCTCGTCGTCCGACGGGTCGTCGTGCACCGGCATCGCGCGGCCGGGCAGGCTGCCCTGGGTCGCGTTCGAGCCCAGCGGCGAGTAGCCGCGCGAGCCGCCGCCGGGCTGTGGGAGCCCACCGGCCGGCTGGTTGCCGGTGGCCGAGGGCAGCGGCGAGTGCGACCGCGGCGGCGCCACCGGGTAGCCGGAGCTGCCCGCGGACGGCACCGGCGTGGCGCCGGACGGCGGCGACGGCGGGCTCGACACCTGCCCCGCCGCGGCCGAGGCCGTGGTGGACGACGCGCGCGAGCCGGAGCCGAACGTCGACGGGTCTAGCTTCTTGTGCGTCGGCGCGCCGGCGTCGAACCCGGCGGCGATCACCGTGACGCGGACCTCGTCGCCGAGGGAGTCGTCGATGATCGTGCCGAAGATGATGTTGGCGTCCGGGTGCGCGGACTCCTGGACCAGCGACGCGGCCTCGTTGATCTCGAACAGGCCCAGGTCGGAGCCGCCCGCGATGGACAGCAGCGCGCCGTGGGCGCCGTCCATCGACGCCTCCAGCAGCGGCGAGTTGATCGCCTTCTCCGCCGCCTGGATGGCCCGGCCCTCGCCGCGTGCCGAGCCGATGCCCATCAGCGCGGAGCCCGCACCGGACATGACGCTCTTGACGTCGGCGAAGTCGAGGTTGATCAGGCCCGGCGTGGTGATCAGGTCGGTGATGCCCTGGACACCGGACAGCAGCACCTCGTCCGCGGAGCGGAACGCGTCCATCAGCGACACGCCGATGTCGCCGAGCTGCAGCAGCCGGTCGTTCGGGATCACGATGAGCGTGTCGCACTCGTTGCGCAGCGACTGGATGCCGTCTTCGGCCTGCTTGCCGCGGCGCTTGCCCTCGAAGGTGAACGGGCGCGTCACCACGCCGATGGTCAGCGCGCCCAGCTTGCGGGCGATCTGCGCGACGACCGGCGCGCCACCGGTGCCGGTGCCGCCGCCTTCGCCCGCGGTCACGAACACCATGTCGGCGCCCTTGATGACCTCTTCGATCTCTTCGCGGTGGTCTTCGGCGGCCTTCTGGCCGACCTCGGGGGCGGCGCCCGCGCCGAGGCCGCGGGTCAGCTCGCGGCCGATGTCCAGCTTGACGTCGGCGTCGGACATGAGCAGTGCTTGTGCGTCGGTGTTCACCGCGATGAACTCGACGCCCTTGAGGCCGACCTCGATCATGCGGTTCACGGCGTTCACGCCGCCACCGCCGATGCCGACCACCTTGATCACCGCAAGGTAGTTGTGCGGGGGCGTCATCGAAGTCCGCCTTCCTGATCGTTGTGCCCGTACAGCCCGCCGGCCGGTGATCAACTCTCAACCTCAACCCCAGATTGAGAGTTATGTCAACTGCCGACGTTAGGCAGGACGGTAGGCACCAGGCACGCTCTAATCCAGTAGGCACGCCGTGTGTCGCAAAGGTGTTTTGCCACAACACGTTCGAGCGCGCAAGAGCGGGGAGCCGGGAGCACCGCCCCGGCCCGATCTGCTATGGCGCGAGATCAGGCCGGCGCCGGCATGCTCATCAGCACGTCGGTGGGTGTCCCGGTGGGCGAACCGCCCGCCTGCTCGACGCTCACCGCGAGCTTGTCCACCGGACCCACGCCGTCGGCCACGACCAGGCCGCCGTCGTCGGACGCGGCGATCACCCCGGCCGAGCGCGGCGCGTTCGCGCCGGTGATCAGCCAGGCTTCGTAGACCTTGCCGCCTGGCTGGGCCGGCAGCCCGGTGTCCATCACCATGACGCGGTTCAGCGACTTCGAGACGATGACGGTGACGCCGCCACCGATGGGCGCCTCGCCGTGCACGGTCTTCGCGTCCGGCGCCGACAGCAGCGCCGCCACCGGCTCGTAGCGCTGCTTCGCCTGGTCGAGCCGGCTCTGCGCGGACTGCAACTCCTGCTGCTGGGTCAGCGCGATCCCGCCGAAGACGCCGCCCGCGGCGAGCCCGACGACGGCGGCCGCGGCCGCCACGACCACCGCCCAGCGCGGGGCCCGCGCCGACCGCCGGGACCGCTCGTGGGCCCCCGGCCGGGTCCGCGGCGGCAGCTGGCGGGTGGCGTGCATGGCCGCCAGCACCCGGTCCTTGAACTCCGGCGGCGGCTCCTCGGCCATCGCCGCGCCGAGCCGGGCCGCGGTCGCGCGCAGCTCGGCGACCTCCTGCGCGCACGACTCGCACTGCTCGAGGTGGCGGGCGAACTCCGCGCGCTCGACGTCGTTGACGGCGTCGAGGGCGAAGGCGCCGGCCAGGGTGTGCATCTCCGGCGTGCTCAAGCGGTCACCCCCAGGCAGTCCCGCAGGCGGATCAGCCCGTCCCGCAGCCGCGTCTTGACCGTGCCCTGCGGCGTCGACAGCACTTCGGCCACCTCGCGATACGTATAGCCCTGGTAGTAGGCGAGCAGCACCGATTCGCGCTGCAGGTCGGTCAGGAAGGACAGGCACCGGCGCACCTGGGAGCGTTCGAGCCGCGCGGTGACGGACTCCGCGACCTCGTCGAACGGCCGGCCGCGGGCGGCCTCGAAGGTCGCCTTCTGCTCCCGCTCGGTGCTGGCCCGCGCCGAGCGGACGCGGTCGACCGCGCGGCGGTGGGCCAGTGTCATCGCCCAGTTCAGCGCCGAGCCGCGCTCGGGCGCGTACCGCGTCGCGGTGCGCCAGAGCTCGACGAGCACCTCCTGGGCGACCTCTTCGGACTGGGCCGCGTCGCGCACGATCCGGCGGACGAGCCCGTAGATCGGCCCGGCGAGCTGGTCGTAGAGCAGCTCGAAGGCCCGCTCGTCGCCCTTGGCGACGCGCACCATGAGCTCCTCCGAGGACGGCACCGCGGGCCGGTCAGCGTTCTCGGAGGGCACCGGCGCCATGTGGCGCGGGCGGGCCGGCTCATCCATGCAGCTGTCCTCCGGCGTTCTGCGGGGTGCGCGGCACGACCGCGGCCTTGCGCAGCCACAGCGTGACGCCGTGGCGGCGGATCAGCGCGGACACCCGCTGCGGGAGCAGCGGCCGGGCCAGCACGAGCCGGGCCAGCCACCGCGGGTTCACCGGGCGGCGAACTCCCCGAAGCGTAGCGACCAGCGGTGTCGAGTTCCCGCGGCGCAGGGCCACAGTGAGGTCGAGCAGCGCTTCCGGGCGCGGCAGGCGCATCCGGTACTCGCCGTCCATCTCCTGGAACGGCGAGACGTAGAACTCCTTGGCCGCGCGGGCGCGCCCGGCGTCGTCGGGGTGCAGCAGGTAGGCGTGGCGGCCGCCGTAGGTGTTGTGCACCTCGGCGACGACGCACGCGAGCCGGCCGCCGTCGTCGTGGCACCAGTAGACGCTGATCGGGTTGAACACGTACCCGAGCACGCGCGCGGCGGCGAGCATCACGACCCGGCCGCCGCGCAGGTCGACGCCGCGCTCGGCGAGCCACGCGTCCAGCTTCTCCCGGATGCCGCGCGGGTCCGCGGCGGCGAAGTGGTCGCGGCGGTCGAACCGGGCGAACGGCCGCAGCCACCACGGCAGCCGCGGAAGGTCGTCCAGGTCGACCCGCCACAGGTAGACGCGGTGGGCGAAGGCGTGCGGCGGGTCGATCCGCCGCACGTGCGCGACCGTGGCGTCGTAGAGGGCGTTCGTCACCAGCCGGCTCCCAGGCTTTCGGCGGCGCGGGCGCCCGAGGCGCAGCCGTCTTCGTGGAAGCCCCAGCCGTGGTAGGCACCCGCGTACGCGAGCACGCCGTCGTTGAGTTCGGGCAGCCGGCGTTGCGCGGCAACGGATTCCGGCGTGTAGACGGGGTGCTCGTACTGCATCCGCGCGAGGAGGTGCTCCGGCGCGGGGCCGTCACCCGGGTTCAGCGTCACGACGTACCCGGTCGGCTCGTCGAGCCGCATCAGGCGGTTCATGTCGTAGCTGACCTGGACCGCGCCGGTCGGGGCGCCGCAGATCGGCGCGCGGTAGTTCCACCCGGCGCGGGCGTCGGCGAGCGAGGGCAGCACGCTGGTGTCGGTGTGCAGCCAGGCTTCGTTGGCCGAGTACCGGAACGCGCCGAGCACCTCGCGTTCGGCGGCGGTCGGGTTGGCCAGCAGGGCCAGCGCCTGGTCGGCGTGCGTGGCGACGACGACCTTGTCGACGCGGTGCGGGGTGTCGGCGTCGTCGCGGATCTCGACGCCGCCCGCGGTCCGCAGCACCGACCGCACCGGCGTCGACAGGTGGACGGCGGTGAGCTGCTTCGCCGCGAGTTCGACGTACTCGCGGGAGCCGCCGGCGACGGTCCGCCAGACCGGCGAGTTCTTGACGCTCAGCATGCCGTGGTTGCGGAGGAACTCGAACAGGTAGCGCGCCGGGTAGCGGAGGGTGTCGCTGCGGTCGGCCGACCACACCGTCGACACCAGCGGCAGCATGAAGTGGTCGACGAAGTACCGGGTGTAGCCGCCGATGGCGAGGAACGCACCGAGCGTGACGTCCCCCGCGTCCTGCGCCGCCAAGAGCCGCTTCGCGTGCCGGTGGAACGCCTTCACCTCGGCGAGCATCCGCAGGTACCGGCCGCGGAAGGCGTTGCCGCGCTGGGCGAACAGCCCGGGCAGCCCCTTCGCGCCGGCGTACTGCAGGCCGCAGCCGTCGCAGCGGATGCTCATCGACATCTCGGTGTCGCGGGTCCGGACCCCGAGCTCGCCGAACAGCTTGAGCAGGGTCGGGTAGGTGCGCTCGTTGTGGACGATGAAGCCGGAGTCCACGCCGATCGTGCCGCCGTGGGTGCTCGGCACGTCGTGCGTGTGCGCGTGCCCGCCCAGGCGGTCGTCGGCCTCGAACAGCAGTACTTCGTACTTGCGTTGCAGCAGGTAAGCCGCGGTCAGTCCGGCCACCCCGCTGCCGATGACGCCGATGCGTTCTCCCGTGATCTCCACACCGGTCCTTCGGGACCGCGGGCCGCCCGGATTGGCGGGACCGCGCGCCTCCGACGTCGCGAATGACTCATTCGGGACGTCGGAGGTCCCGAATGAGTCATTCGCGACACCGGCGGCCACCAATCCACCGTGGCCGGGAGAGCGAATCCCGGGCATGCCGAACACCACCGCGCACCGTCTCGCTTCGTTCGCCGAGAAGCTTCTCGGCGGGCCACTCCCCGTCGGCCTCCGCACCTGGGACGGCACCCGCGCCGGCCCGGAAGACGCCCCGGTCGTCGTGCTCCGCAACCGCCGCGCCCTGCGCCGCCTGCTCTACGCGCCCGGCGAGCTGGGGCTCGCCCGCGCCTACGTCACCGGCGACCTCGACGTCGAGGGCGACCTCGCCGACGGCTTCCGCCGGATCTGGGCCCTCACCCGCACGGGGGAGCTCAACCGGGTCGACCTCAAGCCGCGCGACTGGGCGGAGGCCGTCGCGCTGGCCGCCCGGCTCGGTGTCGCGGGGCTGCCGCCGAAGCCGCCCGCCGAGGAGGCCCGGCTGTCCGGGAAGCTGCACAGCCTGCTGCGCGACCGGTCGGCCATCGCGCACCACTACGACCTGGGCAACGCGTTCTACCAGCTGCTGCTCGACGAGTCCATGGCCTACTCCAGCGCGTACTTCACCACGGAGTCCCAGAGCCTCGAACAGGCGCAGTACGACAAGCTGGAGCTGATTTGCCGCAAGCTGGGGCTGCGGCCGGGCATGCGGCTGCTCGACGTCGGCTGCGGCTGGGGTTCGCTGCTGGTCCACGCGGCCAAGCACCACGGCGTCGAGGCCGTCGGGATCACGCTGTCGGCGGAGCAGCTGCAGCACGTCCGCGCCCGGCTCGCCCAGCACGACCTCGAGGACCGCGTCGAGGTCCGCCGCCAGGACTACCGCGAGCTGCCGGACGCGCCGTTCGACGCGGTGGCGTCGATCGAGATGGGCGAGCACGTCGGCGAGGTCAACTACCCGGCGTACGCGGCGACGCTGCACCGCATGGTGAAGCCGGGCGGGCGCGTGCTGCTCCAGCAGATGTCGCGCGGGCACGTGGCGCCGGGCGGCGGCGCGTTCATCGAGCGTTACATCGCGCCGGACATGACCATGCGCCCGGTGGGCCGGACGCTGGACCACCTGGAGTCGGCCGGGTTCGAGGTCCGGGACGTGCACGCGATGCGGGAGCACTACGTCTGGACGGTCCGGGCCTGGGCCGCCACCCTGGAGGAGAACTGGGCCGACGTCGTCGCGCTGATCGGCGAGACGGGCGCGCGGGTCTGGCGGCTGTACCTGGTGGGCGGGGCGCTGGCGTTCGAGGAGAACCGGATGGGTGTGGACCAGATCCTGGCCGTGCGGCCCGATGAGCACGGCCGGTCCGGGATGCCGGCGACGCGGGAGTGGTGCTGATGCCGCAGCTGCTGGTCACGGCCGCCGTCACGCTGGTGGCGGTCGCGGTGACGTTCGGGATCGCGCTGGCGCGCAAGCGGTATGACACGATCGACACGTTCTGGGGGCTCGGGTTCGCGATCGTCGCGCTCGTGGCCTTCCCGTTCGGCGACGGCCCGCTGTCGCTGCGGCTCGTGGTGGTCCTCCTGACGGTCGTGTGGGGCGTGCGCCTTTCGGTGCACCTGCACCTACGCAACCACAAGCTGCCCGAGGACCCGCGGTACGCGCGGATGGGCCACGGGCGGCTGAAGATGTTCGTCCGGGTGTACCTGTTCCAGGCGGTGGTGCTGTACTTCGTGTCGCTGCCGGTGCAGTTCGCGGTGGACGGCACGGGCATCGGCATCCTCGGCTGGCTCGGCATCGCGGTGTGGGCGGTGGGTTTCGCGTTCGAGACGATCGGCGACGACCAGCTACGCCGCTTCAAGGCCGACCCGACGTCGAAGGGCAAGGTGCTGGACACCGGGCTGTGGAGGTACACCCGCCACCCGAACTACTTCGGCGACGCATGCGTGTGGTGGGGCCTGTACCTGCTGGCGTGTTCGACCTGGCCAGGCGCGGCGACGGTGCTGTCCCCCGTGGCGATGACGTTCACGCTGGCCCGCGGGACGGGCAAACCCATGCTGGAGAAGGGAATGGCCCGCACCCGCCCGGCGTACGCGCACTACGTCGAGCGCACCAGCGGGTTCTTCCCGTTGCCGCCGAAGAAGGTCACTCCCCGGTAAGCCCGTCGGTGAGCTCGCGCAGCACGTCGAGGTGCCCGGCGTGCCGCGCGGTCTCCTCGATCATGTGCGTGAGGACCCAGCGGACGTTGAAGGTCTCGTCCTTGTGCGTGACTTCGTCGTCGAAGCTGCGGTTTGCGATGATCTCCCGGCTGCGGGCACATTGCTTTTCGTAGTCGGCGAGGAGCTGTTCCACGGTGGTCCCGGCCGGGACCCGGAACTCGGCGTCCGGGTCCTGCTCGAGTTTCTCTTCCCAGGTGTCTTCTTCACCGTCGACGACGACGCCGAACCAGAACCATTCGTTCAGGGTGAGGTGAGCGACGAGACCGGCGACGGTCATCAGTTCGCTCGGCAGGTGCACCTGCCGGGATTGCTCGACGGTGAGCCCGCCGGCTTTCCACGCGACGGTGGCGCGGTGGTGGTCGAGCATGGTGGTGAGGATGTCCCGTTCGCCGCCGGTGAGCGGGACCTCGGGGCGCTGGGGTCGTTCGGTCATGGGCAGGACTCTGCCAGAGGGGTCCGACAGTTCCGGGGTGGTGCCGGTTCATCGGGAGAACTTGGCGAGGTGACCATCGACCCAGGTACGCCCGAACCCGGCGAGGACCACGCCGGACCACCGGCCGGCGATCTTGACGTCGCCCCAGAGGGGCATGCTGGGACCGTCGATCGTGCCGTGGCTGACGTGGACGGCCGATGCGCCTTCGGGCCAGCGGAAGACGAAGTGGGCGTACATGAAAAGCCAGGCACGGTTTCCGGCGGGATCTTTGGTTTCCTGTGGGCCTTCGGTGGGGTACGGGGCACGGTAGAAGGTCTGAGTTCTGGTTCCGGTCCGGAATTCGTCGGGAATGAGGCCGGGGCGGAGAAGCGGGTCAGTCTTCGACAATGGTGATCGTGCCGGTGCCATCGCAGCTTCCGCAGCCCTTCCCCCTGCAGTCACCACAGGTGCGAGTGATGTTTTCCATACGAGAATCGTGGCATTGCCTTCAAGACAATTCCACTACCACTCGCGTACACGCATAGACAGATTATTCGATTTCCCGACTGAAATCTTCGGCGACCGATCGAAGGAAATCGGTTGCTTTTTCACCTCTCAGGGCATGCGACCGGAAGAACTCGAACAACTCGAGGTGATAACCGATGTCCCGCGGATCACGCAATGCAACAGTGCCGGAGAACAGCTCGACCGTGACCAGCCGCTCGTCGTAGATCACGAAGAGGTTCAACGGAGATGCCCGGATTTCACCCGCCTGCGGGACGACCGAGAGGTCGATGTTCTTCCGCTCGCTCAGTGCAGCGAGGTTCGCCGACTGGCCGACCATCACCGACGGCGACGCTCGCCGCCAGCGGACCGCCTGCTCGGTCAACACGAACTCGAACTGCCGCTCCGATTCCTCCAGCACCCGCTGCCAGGACAACCGCGCTTCGAGCATCTTGCCGACATCACGCTCCGGCCGCCCCCTGACGGTCGAGGTGAGCACCTGCCGCGCGTAGTCCGGCGTCTGCAGCAGGCCACTGGGGATCGCGGGCAGAAACTGCCGGACCACCTGCGAGGACTCGTGCAGCGCCTTGATCTCGAGCTGACCACGCCACAGCCCGGTGCGCGCCAGCGACCGCCACGACGTGTACCCGACGTTCGCGACCCGGGCCAGCGCCACGAGCTTTTCGGCGGCATCGGCCGGAACGGCCAGCGCGGCGACGATCTGTTCGACGTCGACCACAGACGGGAGGATCTTGCCCGTCTCGATGCGGCTGATCTTCGCCTGGCTCATCGCACACCGTGCAGCGAGTCTCTCACCCGAGAGACCAGCAGCCTGCCGCAGTTCGCGCAGCAACTCCGCCAGGGTCGCGCGCTGTTCATCCTGCCGGCCCGGCTCCAGCATCCCATTCGCCAAACGGCACCCCGTGACTCAGAGCTGAATCTCGCCAATGACGGTACTGCGCCGGATCGGCTCCCTCAACCAACTCGGCGCCGATGAATGTTCCGTCGGGATTGTAGTCGAGATGCACCACCGTCACCTCGTCGAAAAGCCAGAAGTCCTGATCGGGCAGCCCCCAACCGCCCTCCGTGATGTCGACCATCCGGTAGTCCTCGCCGGCCGCGATGTTTCCCGGAATTCCCCACGCACGCTGGTAGCGGAGATAATCGGTCAACGGACTGCGGACCAGTTTGGCGCGCTGAACGGTTCGACCGGACGCGATGATCTTCGCAATACGGCCACGCCATGAGGCATTGTGGCCGGCAGGGCGGTCACCACCGGCCAGGAACAGTTCGACGTTGGCCTGCTCGGCCGGTATCGCGTAGACCTGCCGTGTCTCGAGCCGGAACGCCGACACCCTGAACTCGTCGAAGTACCTCGCCCACTCAGCGCCCAAGCGCACGCAATGCCTCCTCGACGAGGTCCATGTTCGCCACGGTAGCCAGCACTCTGCGCACCCACAAGGTCACGGCACGTTCAATCGCGTCTTCGCATAAGCCCGCCTCAGGGAGCCGTCGCCTTGGCTCGATATGTCGACTTCTTCGCCTGGTTCCCGCACACCTCCATCGAGCACCACCGCCGCGTCCCCGGGCGGGACGTGTCCAGGAACAACGCCCCGCACCGCTCCCCCGCGCACCGCCGCACCCGCGAAAACTCCGGCGACGTCACCAGATCCAACGCGTCCCGGGCCACCAAAGCCAGCATCGAAGACCCAGGATCCGCAGCCTGCCAACGCAACTCACCCGACACAGCCAGAGAAGGCGCCGGCACCGGCGACGCCGCGAACCGGTTCAACCGCTGCCGCGACGCCGGCCGCAGCGAACCGGTCACCAGCTCATACACCGCCTCACGCACAGCCCGAGCGTCACGAGACGACCCCGGTACGACCGGCGACGAGAACGGCCCGAACTGGTCGACCCAAGCCCCCCACGCCCGCTCGTCCGGCAGCTCCTCCGTCTCCGCCGGCGTTCCCCGGTACCGCAGCGTGCGGATGAAGTCCAGGCACAGGCGGCCCGCTCCGGCGCGGAATCTCTCCGTCATACGGGTCACAGTACGCCGGAACCGGTTTGACTGGTACCGTCGGGAACCGATCAAACCGGTTCCAGAGGGGGCACGCATGACCGAGACCGAGCAGAAGGCCCCGCCCGGGTGGCTCGTGCTGCTGCTGGCCGTCTCCTGTGGACTGACCGTCGCCAACCTCTACTACGCCCAGCCGCTGCTCGCCGAGCTGCGAGGGACCTTCGGGGTCGGCGAGGCCGCCGCCGGGGGCGTTGTCACCGCCACCCAGATCGGGTACGCCGCCGGGATGCTGCTGCTCGTTCCGCTCGGTGACCGGCTCGAGAACCGCGGGCTCGTCGCGACGCTGCTCGCCGTCGCCTGCGCCGGGCTCGTCGTCACCGGGGTCGCGCCCGGGTTCGCCGTCCTGCTGATCGCGTCGCTCGCGGTCGGGGCCACGTCGGTCGTCGTGCAGATCCTCATCCCGTTCGCCGCCGACATCTCGCCCGATGCCATCCGGGGGCGGATCGTCGGGCGCGTGGTCAGCGGGCTGCTCTTCGGCATCCTGCTCTCGCGGGTGGTCGCCAGCTTCCTCGCCGAGGTCACCGGCTGGCGGGTCGTCTTCCTGATCTCGGCGGGGGCGATGGCCGCGCTCGCCCTCGTGCTGCGCTTCATCCTGCCGCCCCGCGCGCCCAAGACCGACGTCCCCTACGGGCAGCTGCTCCGCTCCACCTTCGCCATGGCGCGCAAGCACCCCGCCCTGCGGCACCGCGCGCTCTACCAGTCGGCGATGTTCGGGGCCTTCAGCGCCTTCTGGACGACCATCGCCTTCGTCCTCACCGCGCCCCCGTTCAACTACTCCCAGCTCGGCGTGGGCCTCTTCGCGCTGGCCGGCGCCGCCGGTGCCGCGGTCGCGCCGCTGGCCGGGCGGTGGGCCGACCACGGCCACAGCCGGCCGCTCACCGCGGGCGCCTTCGTGCTCTGCGCCGCGGCTTTCGCGCTCGCCGGGTTCGGCGCGCACAGCGTCGTCCTGCTGGCGATCGCCGCGATCGCCGTCGACATGGCCGTGCAGACCACGCTCGTGGTCGGGCAGCACACGATCTACCAGCTCGACCCGTCGGCCCGCGCCCGCATCAACAGCGTCTACCTGGGCACGTTCTTCATCGGCGGCGCGATCGGCTCGCAGGCGGGCTCGGTCGCCTACCACCTCGGCGGCTGGACGGCGGTCGTGGTGTTCGCCGGCGTGCTCCCGCTGCTCGGCCTGGCCGGGATGACCCGCACGCGGGTCTAGCGCGCCAGCAGCCCGAGCACCAGCGCCAGCGGTGGCCACGCCTCCCGCCCGCGGCGGGTGCAGGCGAACGCGCGCTGCCGCACGTCCGGGCCGGCGAGCGGGAGCAGCGCGACCCCCGCTTTCACCGCCCGGCCCGCCGGCAGCAGGCCGACCGCGGGGGCCGGGCCGGTCGCGATGAGGTCCTCGACCAGCTCCAGGCTGTCCGCGCGGTGCGTCACGACCGGCGTGAACCCCGCCATCGCCGCCAGCCGGCGGACCACGTCCTCGTCGGCGCTGTTGCGGGAGTTGACGATCCAGCCGTGGCCGCGGAACGCCTCGAAGACCGCCAGCGTCCCGTCGCCCCGCACCCGAAGAGCGTCGAGAGCCGGGACCGCGAGCCCCCACCACGAAGTCCACAATGGACTCGCCGTGAGCGCCGAGTCCACACTGGCCGGCGCGAGGTCGTAGTCGTAGGTGAGGGCGAGGTCGATGTCGTCGGCCAGCAGCGCGGCGAAGGCCTCGTGCGGTTCGTACTCGCTGATCCGCAGTTCGACGCTCGGGTGGTGCGCGGCGAGCGCGGCCGCAGCCGGGAGCACCGAGCGCCGGACGGCCGTGGCGAACCCGGCGACCCGCACGGTGCCGGCCGGCTCGGCGCCGGGGTCGAGGTCGGCGCGCGCGGCCTCCACGGCGGCGAGGATCGTCACGGCGTGCTCGGCCAGCCGCCGTCCCGCGGGGGTCAGCCGCACGCGCCGGCCGTCCGGTTCGAGCAGGGGCACGCCGGTTTCCCGCGCCAGCACCGCGATCTGCTGCGACACCGTGGACGTCGTCGTGCCGAGCACGTCCGCCACCGCCCGCATCGAGCCGTGGCGGGACAGCTCGAGAAGGAACCGGAGCCGGCGAGTGTCCACCCCGCCATTGTCCACGAATCGTGAACGGTATGTCCATGATTGCCACGTGGACACGAACGGTTGCGGTCGGCTTTGCTGGACGCGTGCCCTCTTCGTCCCGCGCCGGAGCGTCCCTCGCCGTCGCCGCCATGCTTTGCGTCCAGCTCGGTCTCGCCGTGTCGGTCGGCCTGTTCGACCAGGTCGGTCCCGAAGGAGCGGCGTGGCTGCGCCTGGCGTGGGCCGGGGTGCTGCTGCTCGTCGTGGTCCGGCCGCGGCCGTCGTCGTTCCGGCGGAGCACCTTCCTGGCCTGCTGCGGACTGGGCGTGGTCACGGCAGGGATGACCATGCTGTTCATGGAAGCCGTCGCCCGGTTGCCGCTGGGCACGGCGAGTGCCCTGGAGTTCCTCGGCCCGCTGACCGTCGCCGTCACGCGGGGCCGCGGCGGCAAGCGGCTGTGGCCCGTCCTCGCCGCGATCGGCGTGCTCCTGCTGACCCAGCCCTGGCGGGGTGGCGCGGACCTCGCGGGCGTCGGCTTCGCGCTCGCCTCCGCGGTCTGCTGGGCCGCCTACATCCTGCTGACGCAGCGGGTCGGCGACGAGGTGGCGGGTGTGCGCGGGCTCGCGGTGTCGATGCCGGTGGCGGGCCTCGTCGCCACCCTCGTGTACGGACCGGACGTGGCCGGGCACCTGACCTGGCCGCTGCTGCTGACCGGCCTCGGGCTCGCGGTGCTGCTGCCGGTGGTGCCGTTCGCGCTCGAAATGCTCGCGCTGCGGCGGCTGACCGCCCCCGCGTTCGGGACGCTGATGAGCCTGGAACCGGCCATCGCCCTGACGATCGGGTTCGTCGTGCTCCACCAGGTACCGGACGCCGGCGCGGCGGCGGGCGTGGTGTTCGTCGTGGCGGCCGGGATCGGCGCGGAGCGGACCGGAACGCGGGAGCCGGTCGAGCAGCCCGCCTAGGCGAACACCTCCCGCCGCGCGGCCACCCACGCCGCGTACGTCGTCCCCGGGCGGCCCAGCAGCTCCTCGACGACGCCGGTCGGCACCTGCGGGTGCCGAAGGGTCTCGGCGAAGCCCTCGAGCAGCCAGCCGACGGCCGATTCCGGGACTCCGTAACCGATCCACTGCGCGCGCTGCTCCACCGGAGTCAGCTCGCGGAACCGGATCTCCATGCCCAGCACCGCGGCCAGGGTTTCCACCTGGCCGCGCAGGCTGATCGCCTCCGGTCCACTGAGGACGTACGTGACGCCGACGTGCCCGCCGGTCGTCAGCACCCGGGCCGCCACGGCCGCGATGTCGCCGAGGTCGATGGGCGTCTGCGTCGCGTTGCCGTAGGCCGTCGCCACCTCGCCCGCCCGGACCATGGGCGCCCAGTCGAGCGTGTTGTTCATGAACACGCCGGGCCGCAGGAACGTCCAGGCGAACCCGGCGTCCCGGACGGCGGTCTCGACGGCGGCGTACTCGTGGCCGCTGGACCCCTCGTGGTCGTCGCCGACGCTGCTGCCCGACAGGGCGACCACCCGCTCGACGCCGGCTTCCGACGCCAGCTCGCAGAACCGCCGGACGGTCCGCGCCATCGGCGCCAGGTACACCGCCGAGACGCCCTTCAGCGCGACCGGCAGCGTCGACGGCTTCGCCAGCGAGCCGACGACCACCTCCGTCTCGGCCGGCAGGTTCGCGCGTTCCGGGTCGACGGTCAGCGCCCGCACCGGCACCCCGGCCGCCAGCAGTTCGTCGACCACGAGCCGGCCGACACTGCCGGTCGCACCCGTCACCAGGATCGTCATGAGCACCCTCCTCGTTCTCGTATGCCGTACGAGATCGTACGGCATACGAGAAGCCGGTGGCCACGAAAAACCGGATTTCAGGAGGTGATGGTGGGCAGCTCGGGCGCCGCGACGTCGTAGACCTTGCCGTCCTGGGTCAGCAGGGCCGCCAGGACCTTGGCCTTGCGGTCGGTCTGCTCCGGCGTCCCCCAGCGCACGATCTTCCCGCTGGCCAGCGTGAACTCCACGCTCGCCGGCGTCTTCGCCGTCGCCGTCGTGACCTGCTTCAGCAGCTGCTCCGGGATCACCCCGAGCACCGCCGTCACCGCACGGGTCACCGGGTCGTCCGCCGACACCTTCGGCAGCTTCAGCTCGGGCAGGCCCGGCGGCCGGGACGGCACCGTCTTGAACACCACGCCGCCGCCGTCGACGAGGTGGACGCCGTCGCCGCCCGGGCCGCTGTCGAAGAACGCGATCGCCGTGCGCTCGGTCACCGTGATCTCGACCGTGTTCGGCCACGACCGGGACACCTCGACCGTCGCGATGCCCGGCATCGCCGCCACCCGGTCGCGGATCTCGTCCGTGCTCAGGCGCAGCATCGGCTTGTCGGCCGGCACCGCCGCCACCGTGCGGATCTGGTCGGCGGACACCGTGCGCGAGCCGGTGACCGCGACGTCCTGCACCCCCAGCATGGAGCTGAAGAACAGCAGGTACACCGCGGCCACGACAGTCAGCACGGTCAGCAGCGCAACCCACCGGCGGCGGATCTCCACCTGCCGGTTGGGCCGGTTGCGCGGCGAAGGCCGCGCGGCGACGCGAGTCCGGCGGCGCTCCTCCTCGGAGCGCCGCCCGCGCCGTTGCCGGGCCAGGGTCGCCCGATCCGGTGCGTCTTCTTCCGAAGGACGGCGTTCCCTGGTCGGACTCATGGCCTCAGCGCTTGTCCAGCTCGGCGAGGATCTCCGGGCCCAGCTGCGTGACGTCGCCCGCCCCCATGGTCACCACCAGGTCGCCGGGCTTCGCCAGCCCCGCGGCCAGCGGCGCGGCGACGTCGAACGCCGGTTCGTAGTGCACCGGCGCGGTCACCTGGTCCGCGATCAGCGCACCGGTGACGCCCGGCTCGGGCTCTTCGCGCGCACCGTAGACGTCCAGCACGACGACCTCGTCCGCCAGCGACAGGGCGGCCGCGAACTCGGCCGAGAACGTCTTGGTCCGCGAGTACAGGTGCGGCTGGAACACCACGACGACCCGGCCGGACCCGGCCGCCGTGCGCACCGCGCGCAGCTGCGCAGCCACCTCGGTCGGGTGGTGGGCGTAGTCGTCGTAGACGCGGACGTCGCCGGCCCGGCCCTTGAACTCGAACCGCCGCCGGACGCCGCCGAAGGCCGCGAGCCCGGCCACCAGGCCGGGCACCGGCGCGCCGAGCTCGAGCCCGGCCAGCAGGGCCGCGACCGCGTTCAGCGCCATGTGCTCGCCCGGCACGGCGACCCGGACGTCGACCGGCTCGCCCCGCAGCGCGATCCGCACGATCCCGCCGTCGGGCAGCGGCTCGTAGGACGTGATCCGGACGTCGTCGACGCCGCCGACCTCGCGCCCGTACCGCTGCACCCGGAGCCCGCGCTTCTCGGCCTCGTCGCCGAGCGCTTCGGCACCCTCGTCGTCACCGCAGACGATGAGCAGCCCGCCCGGCTCGATCCGGCCGACGAAGTCGCTGAAGACCTTCGTGTACGCCTCGGCCGTGCCGTGGTGGTCCAGGTGGTCCGGCTCGACGTTCGTCACGACCGCGACCGACGGCGAATACGTCAGGAACGAGCCGTCGCTCTCGTCGGCCTCGGCGACGAAGAGCCCGCCTTCGCCGTGGTGGGCGTTGGCGCCGGACTCGTTGAGGTCGCCGCCGATGGCGAACGACGGGTCGAGCCGGCAGTGCTGCAGGGCCACGGTCAGCATCGACGTCGTCGACGTCTTGCCGTGCGTGCCCGCGATGCAGGCGACGCGGTGGCCTGCCATCAGCCCGGCCAGCGCCTGCGCCCGGTGCAGCACCGGGATGCCCGCGGCCCGTGCCGCGGCCAGCTCGGGGTTGGTCTCCTTGATCGCCGTCGAGACGACCACCGCGGACGGCGGCTCGGACAGCGCCGAAAGGTTCGAAGCGGACTGGCCGACGAACAGCTCCGCGCCCTGGGCCCGCAGCGACAGCAGCGCGCGCGACTCCTTGGCGTCCGAACCCGACACGAAAGCCCCGCGCGCCAGCAGGATCCGCGCGATGCCGGACATGCCGGCCCCGCCGATCCCGATCAGGTGCGCCCGGCGGAGTTCTTCAGGCAACTCAGGCACCAGCGGCCTCCAAAACGATGCGGGCCAGGGTCTCGTCGGCCTCGCGGTGACCCATGCCGACCGCCGCCGCGCTCATCTTCGCGACGCGGTCGGCGTCGGTGACCAGCGGGACGACCAGCTCGGCGACCTTGGCCGGGCTCAGGTCGGCGTCCTCGACCATCAGCGCGGCGCCCGCGTCGACGGCGGGACGGCCGTTGGACGCCTGCTCGCCGTTGCCGATCGGCAGCGGGACGAACACCGCGGGCAGCCCGACCGAGGTCACCTCGGCGACGGTCATCGCACCGGACCGGCAGATCGCGACGTCCGCGGCGGCGTAGGCCAGGTCCATCCGCTCCAGGTACGGCACCGGCACGTACGCCGGCTTGCCCGGGAACTCCTGCACGACCAGCGTGTTCTTCGGCCCGTGCGCGTGCAGCACGCCGACGCCGGCGTCGGCCAGGTCCTTGGCCGCGCCGGACACCGCGGCGTTGATCGACTGGGCACCCTGCGAACCGCCGAACACCAGCAGGGTCGGCGCGTCGGGGTCCAGCCCGAAGTGCTCGCGGGCTTCGGCCCGCAGCGCGGCCCGGTCCAGCGACGTGATCGAGCGCCGCAGCGGGATCCCGACCACCTCGGCCTTCGGCAGCGGCGTCCCCGGGACGGCGACCGCCACCCGGCGGGCGAACCGCGCGCCCACCTTGTTCGCCAGGCCGGCCGACTTGTTGGCCTCGTGCACGACGATCGGGACGCGCCCGCGGGCGGCCAGGTAGGCCGGCAGGGCGACGTACCCGCCGAAGCCGACGACGACGTCCGCGCCGACGCGCTCCAGCACCTCGCGGGTCTTGCGGACCGAGTCGCGGACCTTCAGCGGCAGCCGGACCAGCTCCGGGGTCGGCTTGCGCGGCAGCGGCACCGGCGGGATCAGCTCCAGGGGGTAGCCGCGGGCCGGGACGAGCTTGTTCTCCAGGCCGCGCTCGGTGCCGAGCGCGACGACCTTCGCGTCCGGTCGCAGCCGCATGACGGCGTCGGCCAGGGCGAGGGCGGGTTCGATGTGTCCTGCGGTGCCACCTCCGGCGACCACCACCACGGGCGCTCTGCGCGCGGCCGACCGCTCGGTTCCCTTGACGGGCTTGCTCACCTATGACCTCTCCGGTTCGCGGTACTCCGGGTACCACGGCTCGCTGTTGTCCGCGCGGCCCCGCCGCGAGACGTGGCCGTGCTCGTCCGTGCCGCGCTGCGGCGCACCGGTTCGCGGACCGACCTGCGTCGTTCCTGTGCCGGGGCGGGCCGGGCCGCACGGGGCGCCGGCCGGGCCGCCTTCGCCCCGGGCCGCCCCGCCCCCTTGCGCGTGGCGGGCGGGCGGTACGGGTCGGGCGCGGGCAGCCGCAGCAGGCGTCCGAATTTACCCGGCCCCTGTGTGCGCAGTGCGGCCACCGCCTCCGGTTCGTGCCGGGCGGCGTTCGCGAGCACGCCCATGATGAGCATGGTGATCACCAGCGACGTGCCGCCGTAGGAGATCAGCGGCAGCGTGACACCGGTGACCGGCAGCAGGCCGACGACGTACCCGATGTTGATGCCGGCCTGGGCGACCAGGAACACCGTCAGCGTGCCGGAGACGATCCGGATCCACGGGTCGATGTTGCGGGTGGCGATCCGCAGGCCCACGACGGCGACCCCGCCGAAGAGGGCGAGCACGACGACGCAGCCGATCAGCCCGAGTTCCTCGCCGATCAGGGCGAAGATGAAGTCGTTCTGCACGTTCGGCAGGTAGCCCCAGTTGGACGTGCCCTGGCCGAGGCCCTTGCCGAGGAACCCGCCGTCGGCCAGCGCGAGCTTGGCCTGGTTGGCCTGGAAGCCCTCGGCGCTGACGTCGGCGTCCGGCGAGAGGAACGACATCACGCGGGCGAGCCGGTAGGGCGCGATGAGCGCGAGCACGAGCACCCCGGCCAGGCCGCCGGCCAGGATGACGCCGAACAGCCGTTTCGGCGCGCCGGCGAACCACAGCAGGGCCAGCAGGACGACGGCGAGGGTGACCGTGCCGCCGAGGTCGGGCTGCAGCATGACCAGGGCGAACATCAGCAGCGCGATCGGCACCACGGGCACCAGCAGGTGCCGCCACTGGTGGATCACGTTGTACTTGATCACCAGGATGTGCGCGCCCCAGAAGGCCAGCGCGACCTTCGCGGCCTCGACCGGCTGGAAGGTGAACTCGCCGATCTTGAACCAGCCCTGCGAGCCGTTGACCGTCGAGCCGAGCGGGGTCAGCACGAGCACCAGCAGGCCGAGGCAGATCACCGTCGCGGTGGCCGACATCCGCCGGATCCGCTCCAGCTTCACCCGCAGGCCCAGCCAGAACACGACCGACCCGAGGGCGACGAAGACCAGGTGCTTGACGAACAGCGAGTACACGCCGCTGCCGGTCTTCGGGTTGTAGGAGGCGACCGACGACGCCGAGAGCACCATGACGATGCCGATCACGGTGAGCACGCCGGTGAGGGCGAGCACCAGGTGGAACGACGCCAGCGGCCGCGAAAGCCACGCGGTCAGCGCGGTCCGGACGGCGACGAAGCCGCTCTCCTTGCGCTCGCGGCGCGGCCGCTTCGGCGGTGCTTCGGTCTTGTTTTCAGCTGTCGTCACTCGGCTCCCCCGCTGCGTCGTCGCGGAGGACATGCACCGCCGCGGCGAACGCGTCGCCGCGCGCGCCGTAGTTCGGGAACATGTCCAACGACGCCGCGGCGGGTGCCAGCAGCACCACGTCACCGGGCCGGGCCATCGCGCTGGCCGCACTCACCGCCGCAGTCATGGGTTCATCGTCACCCGGACGGAGGCTGTTCACCGGGACATCCGGCGCGTGTCGCGCAACCGCGGCGGCGATCACGGGTGAATCGACGCCGAGTAGCACAACTCCGCGCAGGCGGCCTGCGATGCTGCTCACCAGCTCGTCGACCGAGGCGCCCTTGAGCTGGCCCCCGGCGATCCACACGATGCTCTCGTGCGCGCGCAGGGACCCGGCGGCCGCGTGCGGGTTGGTCGCCTTCGAGTCGTTGACGTACCGCACGCCGGCCACCTCGGCCACCTCGGCGGCCCGGTGCGGGGCGGGCTGGTACTCGCGCAGGCCCTTCAGCACGGCGTCGGCCGTGACGCCGTGGGCGCGGGCCAGCGCGGCCGCGGCGAGCGCGTTGGCGACGTTGTGCGGGCCCGCGGGACGGACGTCCGACAGCGTCGCCAGCTCCTCGGCGCTGTTCGCCGGGTCGGCGACGAAGGCGCGGTCGACCAGCAGGTCCTCGACCACGCCCAGTTCACCGGCGCGCGGGGTGTCGAGCTGGAAGCCGACGCGCCGGGCGCTCTCGGGCGCGTGCTCGGCGGCGATCCGGGTGGACCAGTCGTCGTCGGCGTTGTGCACGGCGACCTTGGCGCGGGCGTACACCCGGCCCTTGGCGGCCGCGTACTCCTCCATCGAGCCGTGCCAGTCGATGTGGTCCTCGGCCAGGTTCAGCACCACGGCCGCGTCCGGCGCCAGTGTCGAGGACCAGTGCAGCTGGAAGCTCGACAGCTCCACGGCCAGCACGTCGTACCCGGCGCGGACCGCGTCGAGCGCCGCGTACCCGATGTTCCCGCAGGCCACGGCGTTGGCGCCGGCCGACTTGAGGATGGACTCGAGCATGCCGGCGGTGGTCGTCTTGCCGTTCGTGCCAGTCACCACCAGCCAGGCCGGCGGGTGCTCGCGCAGCTGCCCGACCCGCCAGGCCAGCTCGACGTCGCCGATGACCTCGACGCCCGCCTCGGCGGCGGCCACGAGCAGCGGCGATGTCGGCCGCCAGCCGGGGCTGGTGACGACGAGTGCTGTTCCCTCAGGCGGTTCGGTCAGCCCGGGCACCAGCTCGGCGCCGAGGCCGTCCAGCTCGGCCAGGCGCTCGGCGTTGCCGTCGGTGACGGTGACGCGCGCCCCCAGCTCGACCAGCACCGGCACCACCGACTTGCCGGTGACCCCGGCCCCGGCGACGAGAACGTGACGGCCAGCGATGTCCACGATCAGCCGCCGAGGCCCAGCTGCTCGCTGTAGAACAGGCCGAGCCCGAACATGCAGCAGATCGCCGAGAGCAGCCAGAACCGGATGATCACCGTGGTTTCGGCCCAGCCGGCGAGCTCGAAGTGGTGGTGGAACGGCGCCATCCGGAACAGCCGTCGCCGGGTCGTCCGGAACACCGCGATCTGCGCGACCACCGAAATCATCTCGACCATGAACAGGCCGCCGATGACGATGGCGAGCAGCTCGGTGCGGGTGGTCATGGAGAGCCCGGCGACCAGGCCGCCGAGGGCAAGCGAGCCGGTGTCGCCCATGAAGATCTTCGCCGGGGCCGCGTTCCACCAGAGGAACCCGACGCAGGCGCCGGTCGCCGCGGCGGCGACCACGGCCAGGTCCAGCGGGTCGCGGACGTCGTAGCAGGCGGGGGCCGGGCCGTTGGCGCAGGACAGCCGCTCCTGCCAGAACGAGATGACCACGTAGGTGGCCAGCACCATCGCCGCCGCGCCACCGGCCAGGCCGTCGAGGCCGTCGGTGAAGTTCACCGCGTTCGACCAGCCGGAGATGACGATGTAGCAGAAGATCACGAAGATCACCGACGGGAAGGTGATCAGCGCGAGGTCGCGCACGTAGGAGAGGCTCTCCGACGCCGGCGTGATGCCGTGCTCGTTCGGGAAGTTCAGCACCAGCACCGCGAACGCGACCGTGACCACCAGCTGGCCGACCAGCTTCGCGGTCTTGTTCAGCCCCAGGTTGCGCTGCTTGCGGATCTTGATGAAGTCGTCGAGGAACCCGACGATCCCCAGGCCGACCGCGAGCATCAGGACGAGCAGCCCCGACGCCGTCGGCGCGCCGCTGCGGGAGTTGAACATCCAGTTGATCAGGTGCGCGGCGAAGTACCCGACGACCATCGCGATGATGATCGCGACCCCGCCCATGGTCGGGGTACCGCGCTTGGACTTGTGTCCCTGGGGGCCTTCCTCGCGGATCTCCTGGCCGAAGCCCTGCCGGGAGAAGACCCGGATCAGGTAGGGCGTGAGCAGGATGGAGATCAGCAGGCCCGCCGCGGCCGCGATCAGGATGCTGATCACGCGTCACCACCGTTCGAGCGATTCTCGGAGTTGTCGGTTTCCCGGGGTTCGAGGAGGGCCTCGGCGACCCGCCAGAGACCGGCGGCCTTGGAGGCCTTGACCAGCACCACGTCCCCGGGGCGCAGCTGATCATGCAGCAGGGCGATCGCGGCCTCGACGTCGGGTACCAGAGCCGACTCCTCGCCCCAGGAGCCCTCCTGGAACGCGCCCTGGTGCATCGCCGCCGCCTCGGGCCCGATCACGACGAGCTTCGCGATGTTGAGCCGGACGACGAGCCTGCCGATCTCGTCGTGGGCGGTGACCGAGTCCGCGCCCAGCTCGCCCATCACGCCGAGGACGGCCCAGGACCGGCGCCCGGTGTCCCGGGTCATCGCCGCGAGGGCCTTGAGGCCGGCCCGCATCGACTCCGGGTTGGCGTTGAAGGAGTCGTTGAGGATCGTGACGCCGTCTTCGCGGGTGACGACCTCCATCCGCCGCGCCGAGCGCCGCTCGACGGCCGACAGCCGCGCGGCGACCTCGGCCGGGGTGGATCCCAGCTCCAGGGCGATCGCGGCAGCGGCGAGGGCGTTGCTGACGTGGTGCTCGCCGTGCAGCGGCAGCCGCACGTCGGCCTCGCCGGCCGGGGTGACCAGCCGGAAGGCCGCGCGGGCCTGGTCGTCGAGGGTGATGTGCTCGGCCCGGACCTGCGCGGACGCGCTTTCGCCGAAGAACACCACGCGGGCCTTCGTGCGGCTCGCCATGGCCGCGACCAGCGGGTCGTCGAGGTTGAGCACCGCGACGCCGTCCTCGGGCAGGGCCTCGACCAGCTCACCCTTGGTCTTCGCGATGCCCTCGCGGGAGCCGAACTCGCCGACGTGCGCGCTGCCGACGTTGAGCACCGCGCCGATCCGCGGCGGGGCGATCTCGGCGAGGTGGGCGATGTGCCCGGGCCCGCGCGCGGACAGCTCCAGCACCAGGTGGCGGGTCTCGGCGTCGGCACGCAACGCCGTCCAGGGGTGGCCCAGCTCGTTGTTGAACGACCCCGGCGGCGCGACCGTCGGGCCCAGCGGCTCCAGCAGCTGCGCGATCAGGTCCTTCGTCGACGTCTTGCCGGAGGAGCCGGTGACGCCCACGACGGTCAGGTTGCCCTCGGCCAGGCGCTGCACGACGAACCGGGCGAGCTTGGCCAGCGCGGCCAGCACGGCGGCGCCGGAGCCGTCCTTGTCGCCGGTCAGCGCGACCGACCGCTCGTGGGCCTCGCCCGCGGGCAGCGGCGGGACCACGATCGCGGGCGCATCGACCTCACGGGCGGCCAGCACGGCCACCGCGCCGGCCTCGACGGCCTGCGCGGCGAAGTCGTGGCCGTCGACCTTTTCCCCCGGCAGCGCGGCGAACAGGCCGCCGGGCGTGAGCTTCCGGGTGTCGAACTCCACGGTGCCGGTCACCTGCACGCCCGGGTCGGCGCGGTGCAGCCGGCCGCCGACGACGTCGGCGATCTCGGCCAGGCTGAGCACGATCACACACTCACCTCGAGTTTGTTGCGGATGGCCGCGGCCAGCTCGTCGCGGTCGGAGAACGGGTGCACGACACCACCGGCCTCCTGGCCGGATTCGTGCCCCTTGCCGGCGACGAAGACGATGTCGCCCGGCTCGGCCAGCGCGACGGCGCGCGCGATGGCCTCGCGGCGGTCGCCGATCTCGACGACCTCGCCGCCCTCGGCGGGGCCGACCGCGCGGGCGCCGGCGAGCATGGCGGCGCGGATCGCCGCCGGGTCCTCGGAGCGCGGGTTGTCGTCGGTGACGATCAGGACGTCGCTGCGGCGGGCCGCCGCCTCGCCCATCATCGGGCGCTTGGCGGTGTCGCGGTCGCCGCCGCAGCCGAGCACGGTGATGATCCGGCCTTCGGTGCGGGCCCGCAGCGCGTCCAGGCCCTGGGCGACCGCGGCCGGCTTGTGGGCGTAGTCGACGACGGCGGTGAACTCCTGGCCGACGTACACGCGCTCCATCCGGCCCGGCACCTGCACCTCGGCGAGCCCGGTGACGATGTGCTCCAGGGACACGCCAGCGGTGCTGAGGATGGCCGCCGCGAGCACGGCATTGGCCACGTTGAACTCGCCGGGCAGCGGGATCCGGGCGGGTGCGCTGACGCCGCCCGGGCCGTGCAGGGTGAACGTCTGCTCGCCGTGCGGGGTGGCCTGCAGGTCGGTGGCCTTCCACGCGGCGTCGGTGCCCGGGTCCGTGGTCACGGTGATCGTCTGCGGCGTGAGCAGCGCCTGGCCCCACGCACTGTCGACCACGACGACCTCGTGCGTCGAGCGGCCGTCGAACAGCAGCGACTTCGCGGCGAAGTACTCCTGCATGTCCTTGTGGAAGTCCAGGTGGTCCTGGGAGAGGTTGGTGAACGCGCCGACCGCGAACCGGGTGCCGTTGACCCGGCCCAGCGCGAGCGCGTGGCTGGAGACCTCCATCGGCACGTGCGTGACGCCGCGTTCGAGCATCACCGCGAGCAGCGCCTGCAGGTCCGGCGCCTCCGGCGTGGTGAAGCCGCTGACCAGGCGTTCGCCCGCGATCCGGGTCTCGACCGTGCCGATCAGGCCGGTGGTCAGGCCCGCGGCCTGCAGGCCGGCGTCGACCAGATAGGACGTCGTGGTCTTGCCGGAGGTGCCGGTGACACCGAGGACGGCCAGCCTGAGGGACGGCTCGCCGTAGATCCAGGCGGCGATCTCGCCGAGGGCGGCGCGCGGGTCGGCGTGCACCAGGATCGGGACGCCGGCGTCGCGCAGGGCGGGCCGCTCGGCGCCGGCGGCGTCGGTGAGCACCGCGACGGCCCCGGCGGCGACGGCCTGGTCGCTGAAGTCGGCGCCGTGGGCGCGGGCGCCCGGGAGGGCGGCGAAGAGGTCGCCGGGCAGCACGTGCTGCGCGCGCAGCGTGGTCCCGGTGACGGTGAGCTCGGCCGCGTCGGGGCTCTCCGCGATCAGGCGAGCGTCCGCCCTGGCGAGCAGCGTCGCCAGCGGGACCGGGTCGATGCGCGCCGGGCGGGGCGGCGCGGGGACCGCTTTCACCGGGCTTTCCGGCACCTGGGAACTGGACGAGGACACGGACACGGCCAAGAGGCTACCGGCGCCCGTTCCGGCCCCCCGCACGCGGTACGGCGATTGCGCGCGGCTGAGGCACATGTGCTAGGCCCCCACCCGCTCCTTGTTGCCCCGCAACACTTTCCCCGCAGCCAGCTCATGTGGACACTCTGCCGCGGCCGGTCGTGAGTGGTAAGGCGAGTTAGAACTCGCCTTACCACTCACGACCGGCCGCGCGAGGGTTACGGGGCGATGATGAGCGGGACCTCCGGCGAGGGCCCGTCCGACAACGGGATCTGGTACCGCTGCGTCAGGTACGACGCGATCGTGTGGAACAGCGGCGCCGCGGAGTGCCCCACCGGCAGCGTCGTGTCGGGGGCGTCCAGCCGGATGCCCACCACGAACCGCGGGTGGTCGGCGGGCAGGATGCCCGCGAAGGTGATGTTGTACAGGTGGTCGCTGTATGCCTTCGTCCGCGGGTCGACCTGCTGGCCGGTGCCGGTCTTCCCGGAGATCTGGTAGCCCTCGACCGCCGCCGTCGGGGCGGTGCCCTTCTGCAGGCCCTTCCCGTTCTGGGCGACCGCGCGCATCATGTCGCGCACCGTCTTGGCGGTCTGCGGGCCGACCACCTGGACCGCCTTCGGGGCCGGCTCGGGCACGGTCGTGCCGTCCGGGTTGACCTTGGCCTTGACGATCCGGGGTTCGACGCGCAGGCCGTCGTTGGCGATCGCCTGGTACATCCCGGCCATCTGCAGGATGGTCATCGAGAGGCCCTGCCCGATCGGCAGGTTGCCGAAGGTGGTCGCCGACCACTGGCTGCGCGCGGGCACGGAACCCGCGCTCTCACCGGGCAGGCCGACGCCGGTGCGCTGGCCGAGGCCGAACAGCTTCAGCAGGTTCGCGTACCGTTCCTCGCCGATCTTTCGCGCCAGCAGCAGGGTGCCGATGTTGGACGACTTGGCGAAGATGCCGGTGGTGGTGAACGTCTGCGTGCCGTGCGTCCAGGCGTCGTGCACCGTCTTGTCGGCCACCTGCAGGGCGCCGGGCACCTCGACGGTCGACTCCGGCGTCGCGACGCCGTATTCGATCGCCCCGGTGGCGGTCACCAGCTTGTTGACCGACCCGGGTTCGAACGGCGTGGTGACGGCCGGGTTGCTGAGGTCCTCGGTGGTCCAGGTGCTCTGGTCGTTGGGGTCGAACGTGGTGTCGTTGGCCAGCGCGTAGACCTCGCCGGTCTTGGCGTCCAGCACGACGGCCTGGCCGCCCTTGGCGTGGGAGTTCCGCACGTAGTCCGATAGCTGGCGCTGCACCTCGTACTGCAGGTCGGAGTCGATCGTGAGCTCGAGGTCCGAACCCGGGACGGCGGCCTGGATGTCGCGCTCGGTGCCCGGGATGACGACGTTGTCGCTGCCGTTCTTCGTGTTGACCAGCATCCGGCCCGGGGTGCCGGCGAGGTCGTTGTCGCGGATGAGCTCCAGCCCGACGAGGCCGTGCAGGTTGTGCTTGGAGACGTCCGGGTCGTCCGAGCGCCAGTTCGCCGCGCCGACGATGTTCGCCGCGAGGTTGCCGCCGGGGTACTCGCGCAGCGCGCGCTTCTCGACGCCGATCCACGCGTAGTGCTTGACGATGTCGGCGGCGATCGACGGCTCGACGTTGTTCACCAGGTAGGTGAAGGACGCCTGCTTGTGGAACAGGTCGAGCAGCTGCTGCTCGGTGATCACGTTCGGCAGCTTGCCCGCGATGTACTTGGCGGCGCCGGCGGTTTCGGAGTCGAACGTCTTGGCCGTACCGGGGTTCTTCGCGGCGAAGTCGTCCATGCTCTTGTGCAGGGCCTTGAGGTTCACCGAAAGCGTCCGCACCTCGACGCTGAACGCCAGCTTGGCGCCGTTGCGGTCCACAATGGACCCGCGCTGGGCGGGGATGTCGATGGTCTGGGCGCGCTGCCGCTCGGCCGCGGCCGACAGCGCCGCGGCGTCGAACCACTGCACCTGCACCAGTTTCACGCCGGCCACGAGCAGCACGGCGACCAGCAGCAGCCGCACGGCGGAGAACCGGCTGCGGTGCCCGCCGTTGCCGCGGCGCGCGGCGGCGCTGCGCGTCCCGGCGGCGTACGTCCGGCGGGCGCTGCCGGCGGCGCGCGCCCGGACCTGGCTGCGACCCGAGGCCATCACTGGCCGCCCCCCGGCTGCGCGGGCGGCTCTTCGGCGGGCACGGCGGGCTGGTCGCCCTCGATCGGCGCGCCCTGCTGGGACTGCGTGCCGGCGGCGGGCGCGGCGGGCGGCGCGGCCGGCACCACCGGCGTGTCCGCCTGGGCCTTCTTGGGCTCGCCGACGAGCGACGTCCGGCCGTCCGGGCCGACGACGATGCGCGCCGGGTCGCCGCCGGGCACCATGCCCAGCTGCTGGGCCGCGGGGGCCAGCGAAGCGGGCGACTCGGCCTTCGCGACGTCGCGCTGCAGCTGTTCCTTCTGCTCGGCCAGGTTCGCGTTGGCCGTGCGCAGCTGCTCGAGCCGGTAGGAGTCGGCGATCGCCTGCGTGGTCAGCCACAGCGTGGTCGCCACCCCGGCGGCCAGCAGCGCCATCATCATCAGCACGAACGACGCCCGCGACTTGGGCAGCAGCAACCGGAGCTTGAGCTTCGGCTTCGGCTCGGCGGCTTCGGGCTTCGGCTGCTGCGGACGCGGCTCGCGGTCCTTCAGCAGGTCGGCGCGCTGGGCGCGGCGCGCGTAGGCGCGCTCGGCCGCGGAGGTGCGGCCACGGGACGCCCGGCGGCCGGGTTCGGGCGCCTTCGGGTCCGGCTCGACGGTCGTCGAGGTGCGGGCGGCGTCGCTGCGGCCCCGCGTCGCCGGCGCGGCCCGGCGGCGGGACTTCGCGGGAGCGGTCATCGCGGCTCTCCGATCCTCTCTGCGGCCCGCAGCCGCACCGAGGCGGCCCGCGGGTTTCGTTCGATCTCCTCTTCGCCGGCCTTCTCGGCGCCGCGCGTCAGGAGCTTCAGCTCCGGTCCGTGGCCCGGCAGTTCCACCGGGAGGCCTTCCGGGGTGCGGGACTTCGCGAGTTCGGCCAGCGCCTGCTTGACCAGCCGGTCCTCCAGGGACTGGTAGGACTCGACGACGATCCGGCCGCCCAACTTGAGCGCACCCAGCGCGGCGGGCATGGCGCGGCGCAGCACCTCCAGCTCGCCGTTGACCTCGATCCGCAGCGCCTGGAACGTCCGCTTGGCCGGGTGCCCGCCGGTGCGGCGGGTGGCGGCCGGGACGGCGTCGTAGAGCAGCTCGACCAGCCGCCCGCTGTTCGCGAAGGGCTCCTTCTCCCGCGCGGCCACGATCGCCTTGACGATCCGCTGCGCGAAGCGTTCCTCGCCGTAGTCCCGCAGGATGCGGACGAGCTCGCCCGGCGCGTAGGTGTTGAGGACGTCGGCGGCGGTGAACCCGGTGGTCGGGTCCATCCGCATGTCGAGCGGCGAGTCCTTGGCGTAGGCGAACCCGCGTTCGGCGCGGTCCAGCTGCATCGACGAGACGCCGAGGTCGAACAGGATGCCGTCGGCCTTGGCGATCCGCAGCCCTTCGAGGGCCTCCGGGAGCCCGTCGTAAACGGTGTGCACGAGGTCGACGCGGTCGCCGTGCCGGGCCAGCCGTTCCCCGGACTTCTCGAGCGCGGCCGGGTCGCGGTCCAGCGCGACGAGGCGCAGCCGCGGGAACGCTTCGAGGAGGGCATCGGAGTGCCCGCCGAGGCCGACCGTCGCGTCCACGAGGACGCCGTCGCGGCCGGCGAACACGGGAGTGAACAGCTCGACTATCCGGTCGAGCAGCACCGGGACGTGCTCGGGTGCCGTCATCGTTCCCTCCCCCTTTCTCCGCCTGGGCGGCCCGGGGGAAATATGGCGGATGCCGTCAGGTCCCTGTCCGCCCGCTGCGGACCTGGTACCGGGGAAGGTGCACCAGGGCTGTTGAGCGGACAGAGGCCTCACGGCATCCGGGTGGGCTTCCCCTCCTCGCGCGGACGGCGAACCTCTTCGTCCCCCGACGACGAAGGTGCACCGCGACCGCACGCCTAGAAGACGCCCGGCAGTACTTCCTCTCGAGCCTTCGCGTAGCTGTCTTCGTGTTCCTCCAGGTACGCCTGCCACGCTTGGGCGTCCCAGATCTCCAGCCTGGTGATCGCCCCGATCACCACGCACTCCTTGCTGAGCCCCGCGTAGCGGCGGAGCTCGGGCGCGATGGTGATGCGCCCCTGGCCGTCCGGACGTTGCTCGTCCGTGCCGGCAAACAGGTAGCGCTGGTAGGCCCGAACCGCCTCGTTCGTGAACGGGGCCTCGGCGACCTTGCGCGCCATCTGCTCGAATTCGGCGCGAGGGAAGACGAAGAGGCAGTGATCCTGCCCCTTGGTGACCATCAGCCCACCCGCCAAGGCGTCACGGAACTTCGCGGGCAGCGCGAGCCGCCCCTTGTCGTCCAGCTTCGGGGTGTGGGTGCCGAGGAACACGGCCTCCACCTCCCTACCGTCCACGGTGGCGAACCACCCCGGACGGCCACGGGGCTTCCCTTCCGCCCCACTGGGCACCACCGTACCCCACTTTTCACCACAGTCAACGCGACAAACCCGCGGACCACTCCGTCGAGTGTTCCGTTTGCGCAGGTCAGCAGGGTGGGTGCCGGTGGGGGGCGTGGTGGGGCGCGGTGGCCAAGATCCCCCGCACCGGGGGCCGGAGCAACCTCAGCTGTACCCCAAGCGTCCGCATAACGGCCGCGAAAGAACCCACCCCCGCCCCGGTGGGGCCCGGTGGGGACGCAAGTGGGGCCCGGTGGGGCGCCCGGTGGGACCCGGTGGGACCTCGGGTGGGGCCCAGTGGGGTCTCGGGTGGGTGGCAGTGGGGACACCGGTAGGGCCAGGTGGGGACACCAGCCAGTGGCGCGGATGCCGCGAATGACTCATTCGGGACATCCGACGCCCCGAATGAGTCATTCGCGACCTTGGCCGGCCGAGTTGTCCACAGGGCTGTGCCGGTAGCCGGGAGTAGTCCACAGATTACGACGACCGGTATGTCTGCCCGGTCGATTGCCGGACGATCGATCCGTGACCAGAAGATCGTGGGCCCGAGACGCCGAGGAGCTCTTCGGCGCCAGCCGGCGCGGCGTGATCACGGTGGCGCAGCTGGAAGACCTGGGCGTCCCGTCACGCACCAGCTACCGGCGATGCCGTCCCGGCCAACCGTGGCAACGGCTCCTTCCCGGCGTCGTCCTGCTCCGCACGGGCACGCCGACCCGGCGGCAACTGCTCGAAGGGGCCTTGCTGTACGGCGGCAGCGAGGCGGTCGTGACCGGCCTCGAGTCATGCCGTCGGCAGGGTCTGAAGCGCGAAGCCCGGCCGGGCGAACCGATCCACCTCCTGCTGCCGGCCCACCTCAAGACAACCAGCAGCGGCTACGTTCTCGTCGAGCGGACCACCCGGCTGCCCGCGCCGGTCACCCTCGACGAACTGCCCTTGGCCCCCGTGGTCCGAGCGGTGCTGGACGAGTGCCGGCGGCTGACCGAACGCGCGCCGATCAGAGCTTTGCTCGCGGAGGCGGTGCAGCAGTTGAAGGCCGGCCCGGCCGAACTGTCGGCGGAGCTGGAGCAAGGTAGCGACAGAGGCAGCGCTCTGCCACGCGAAGTGCTCCGGGAGATCGGAAAAGGAGCCCGATCGCCCGCCGAAGCCGCGGCCATGGCCGTCTGGCGTCGCACCGGCTTGCCGGAGCCGGTGTGGAACTTCGAGATCTGCGACGAGCGTGGCCGGTACATCGCCACCCCGGACGCCTGGTGTGATGCGGTGGCCTTGGCCTGGGAGATCGACTCCTACGAGTTCCACTTCGGCCAACCCGGCTACGCCGCCACCCTCGAACGCAACAACCGGTACGCCGCCGCGGGGGTCGCGGTGGTGCAGACAGTGCCCAGCCGGCTGCGTACCGAGCCCCGAGCCGTGGCCGGCGAGCTCGTGCTGGCTTACCGCGCGGCGGCGAATCGCCCGCGCCCTCCGGTAGTCCTGTCCGGACGTCGCGAATGACTCATTCGGGACCTCCGACGTCCCGAATGAGTCATTCGCGACGTTGCGGCGGCGCGGGTTAGGTCTCGGGGGTCAGGAGGGCGGCGACGCGGGCCGCGAGGCGGGTGCTGTCGACCGGGGTGACCGTCACCCACTCCTGGTCGCCGCGGCCCGGGGTCTTCGTCGCGCAGTAGGCGCCGACGTCCGTGTCGAACCACGTCAGCCCGCCGACCCGCGCCACCCGCCCCGACGCCGACCGGCGGCTGACGCTGAACTGCCCCGCCGCGTACACCGGCCGGGCCTGGATCGCGCGGACCTCCTCGAGCTGGGCCGCCGCCGTCCCCGAACCGGCGTCACCCGACAGCGTCGACGCCGGGAGGCTGATGCCGTAGCCCGGACCGGCCGACAGCTCCGGCAGGACGTCCACGATCGCCGTGCAGAGCTCGCCTTCGCGGATCGAGTCCAGGCCGATCGTCTGCTCCGGCTGGGTCGCCAGCACCCCGCGGCGGCCGCGGACCGCCGTCACCGCGCGGAACGGCGCCGGCGCCGTCATGTCGGCCAGCGCCTCGCACGCGACGAACACGTCCGCCGCCGCCAGCAGCTCCAGGCGCGTGGCCAGCGCCGGCTCCAGCCGGGACCCGCCGTAGAGGCCCCGCGAAGCCAGGTTGTCGTACACAGCCTTCCGGACCTCGGCGCGCTCGGCGTCGGTGCCGCCGACGCTGCGGACGGTCAGCGGTTCCGGCGGGCGGGCGTGGCCGAGGTCGGTCCAGAGGATGTCGAACGCCGACGCCGAAAGCCGGATCAAGCCCGCCCCAGCGACGGCGGGTTGGGGAACGACTCGGCGGGCGCGTGGCCGCGCAGCGCCGTGTCGCGCGTCCGCAGGACGTCGATCGCCTTCTGCCGCGCGGCTTCCGCTTCGGCGCGGCGGGCCGCCATCTCCCCCGCCAGCCCGGCCAGCACGAGCACGTTCCCGCTGGACGCGGCGTCGCGGATCATCGACGCCGGGTCGTAGGTCACCGGGGGCGGCATGTCGGCGCGGGCCCGCGCGGCCACCTCCGCCTGCGCGCCGACCGCCTGGCCCACCGACGCCGAGACGGCGGCCGAGTGCGACAGCCACCGCGCGGCCCGGCCGAGAGCCGCGCGCGCCTCGTCCCCCGCCTCGCCCTGCCAGTGTTCCTCCGAGGACGCGACCAGCGCGGCGACGTCGGCGGTGGACTCCTGCAGCCGTTTCGCGAGCCCGTCCCAGCGCGCGCCCGCCTCGCCGGCGGCGACCGGATCGTTGCCGTGCTCGACCTCCGCGGCCATCGCCTCGTGGCTGTAGGCCTCGTACCGCGCGGTGGGAACGGGGGGTTCGGGCACGGCGCACCTCCTGGTCAGGGCAGCTTGGGTTCGACCAGCCCGGCCACCGTGCCCGCGCGCCGGCACGCGAGCGGGGTGTCCGAGAAGCCGGTGTTGCTGACGTCGATCTGCACGCTGGCGCCGTCACCGACCCCGAGGAGCACGGCGCAGGTGCCGTCGGCGGCCTTCTTGTCCGCCACCTGCAGCGCCGGGTGGGCGCCGACCTTCGTCTTCGTGGCCGTCTTCTTCGCGACCGCCAGGTCGGCCAGGCCGTCGGTGTCGCTGAGGGTCACGGTGACGCCGAAGGTGCCGGGCACGGTCCAGTCGCACGCGCGGGCGCCGGCGATGTCCTTGGGCTTGCCGAGGACGCCGATCCCGGCGGTCGACCGGTCCTGCGGGGTGAGCAGCGTGCAGGGGTCGAGCGCGGCGAGGCCGGTCCAGGCGACCGGCGGGGGCTGGGCCGTGGCGGATGCGGACGCGGACGGGTGCCCGGCGGCGGCGGGTTGCTGCCCGCAGCCGCCGAGCAAGAGGAGAAGGACCGGCGCGCCCCACCGGAGCCGCCCGCGCACCCGGTCAGCCACCGGTGCAGTCCACGCCTTCGGCCGCTTGCTCGTCCGCGTGCTGGTACTTCGCCAGCGCCTCGCCGATCCGGTGCTTGAGCGTCTCCAGCTCCTTGCCGAACGCCGTGAGCTGCTGGACCGCCGAGCCCTGGCCGCCGATGCCGTACTCGGCCATGAACCGGCCGATCTCGCCCGCGTACCCGCCGCCCAGCGGCACGCTCCGGCCGAGCACCTTGGCTTCGCGGACCATCTCGCCCACGACGTCCTGCAGGGCGCCGAGTTTCGCGTAGGCGTCGGTGGCCAGTTCGGGCGCGACCGCGAAGCCGCGCACGTCGAAGGGCGGCTTCGTTCGCACCTCGCTCATAAGCGGTTACGCCTCTCCGTAGCCGGGCGACCTCGAACCGCAGCATACGACAGAGCAGGGTGTCAGCGGGAGCACCCAGAATCGGGTGAAAGGGCACCCGTTCGGGGTATCGTCGCTGCTTGCGCAGTGTCATCGCGGGGTTCCACCCCCCGGTTCGCCCGGGTTTGACACACTGGGTGGCAGGCTGGTCGCTGCGCGCGGACACCAGCGAGGGGCCGTTCGGGCCCGGCGGTGCGCACAGTGCGCGCGGCCATGCGCCACCAGGAGGTCGAGTGACGTCGAGAATCCAGTCTGCCGCGCCCGGATCGGGCGAGCAGGCATCCGGGCGGCCGCCTTATCCGGCGGAGCCCTCGGGCAACGGCCGGGCCCACGGCCACCCCGGCAGAGTGCCGCTGGACGAACTGCACGAGACCGCGCGGCGGATCGCCGCCAACGTCGAGCGCGTGCTGGTCGGCAAGCCCGACGTCATCCGGATCGCCCTGGTCACGCTGCTCGCCGAAGGCCACCTCCTGGTCGAAGACGTGCCCGGCGTCGGGAAGACGTCGCTGGCCAAGGCCCTCGCCCGGTCGATCGACTGCACGGTCAGCCGCATCCAGTTCACCCCCGACCTGCTGCCGAGCGACGTCACCGGCGTTTCCATCTACAACCGCCAGTCCGGCGAGTTCGACTTCCGCCCCGGCCCGGTGTTCGCGAACATCGTGGTGGGCGACGAGATCAACCGCGCCTCGCCGAAGACGCAGTCGGCGCTGCTGGAGTGCATGGAAGAGCACCAGGTCACCGTCGACACCTCGACCTACCGCCTCGACCAGCCGTTCATGGTCATCGCCACGCAGAACCCGATCGAGATGGAAGGCACCTACGCCCTCCCCGAGGCGCAGCGCGACCGGTTCACCGCGCGCGTCTCCATCGGCTACCCCGACCAGCAGGCCGAGCTGGCCATGGTCGACGAGCACGCCGGCCACAACCCGCTCGAGGAACTGCAGCCGGTGTCCGACGGCCAGACCGTGCACCGCCTGATCGAGACGGTCCGCGGCGTGCACATCGCGCCGGAGGTCCGCCGGTACGCCGTCGACGTCGTCGCGGCCACGCGGCAGGTCCCGGAGATCCGGCTCGGCGCGTCCCCGCGGGCGACGCTGCACCTGGTCCGCGCGGCGCGGGCGCAGGCCGCGCTGTCGGGCCGGGACTACGTCGTGCCGGACGACCTGCACACGGTCGCGGTCCCGGTGCTGGCGCACCGCCTGGTCCTGACCACCGAGGCCCACGCGGCGCGGCGGTCGGCGACCGACGTCGTGCGCGCGGTGCTGCACCGGGTGCCGGTGCCGCAGGGTTCCCGGCCGTAGAGCCGAAGGGGAAGAGAACCGCATGCTGCGTGCCCTGTCCGGCCTGACCACCCGCGGCCGCTGCCTCCTGGCCGCGGGAATCGCCGCCGCGGTGTGCTCGTTCGTGCTCAACGAGCGCGACCTGCTGCGGGTGGCGGTGTTCGTCGTGGCGCTGCCGCTGCTCGTCGCCGTGTTCATCTCGGCGACCCGGCTGCGCATCGGCGCCACCCGCGCGCTGCGCCCCGAGCGGGTGGCGGTCGGCGGGAACGGCGAGGTGCAGCTGGAGCTGTGGCGCAGCGGACGGCTGCCGGCCGGCGAGATCCTCCTCGAAGACGGCGTGCCGTACGCGCTGGGTTCGCGCCCGCGGTTCGTCGTCGAACGGCTCCCGCACGACCGCCGGGTGGCGCTGCGGTATCCCCTGCAGCCGGTGCTGCGCGGGATCCAGCAGGTGGGGCCGCTGCGCGCGACCATCACCGACCCGTTCGGGCTGTGCGAGTTCGAGCGCGAGCTGATCGGCCATTCGCGGCTGGTGGTGGTCCCGCGGGTGGTTGCGCTGTGGGGCCTGCCGAGCGGCGCGGGCATCGGCGTCGGCGACGACGGCACGGTCCGCCTGCACGCCGGGCAGGGCGAGGCCGACGTGATCGTCCGCCAGTACCGCCAGGGCGACGACCTCCGGAAGGTGCACTGGCGCTCGACGGCCCGCCGCGACGAGATCATGGTCCGCGTCGAGGAGCGCCCGTGGCGCGGCGGCACGACGGTCCTGCTCGACCACCGGGCGGCGGCCCACCACGGTGCCGGCCCGGCGGCGAGCTTGGAGTGGGCGGTGTCGTTCGCGGCGTCGGCGGCATTGCATTTGCGCCGGTCAGGCCACCGGGTCCGGCTGGTGAGCGAGCACGGCGCCACGCTGGCCGACACCCCGGGCGACGGCGGCGACCACTACGACCACGTGGTGCTCGACGCACTGGCGGCCCTGCAGCCGGCCCACCAGCGCGACATCACGCTGGCCGGCGACCCGGCGGAGGGCCAGGAGCTGATCGCGGTACTGGGCACGGTGAGCACGGAGGCGGTGCACGAGCTGACCCAGTTCCGCCCGCGCGGCATCCGGAGCCTGGCGGTCCTGCTGGACACCCCGACGTGGTCGGCGGGCGTGACGGCCCCCGAGCAGCGAGCGGCGGCCACGGAGGATTCGGCGGCGCTCCTGCGCGCGGCGGGCTGGGGCGTGGTGATCGCGGGCCCGGGCTCGCCGATGCCGCAGGTGTGGGCGGAGTTGTGCCGCAGCGGCGCCCGCCGGGGAACGCTGATCGGGGGCCCGCGATGAGCACTACCGCACCCCCGCGTCCCACCGACCGGCCCGCTTCCCGGCCGGGGCGGCCGCTTTCCGCCTGGCGCAGCAGCGTCCTGGCTCCCGTTGCCGCCGGGGTGGCCACCCTCTGCGCCGCCACCTCCGTCACCAGCGTCGTCTCCGGGCTCGCCTGGTTCGGGTACCTCTTCGTCGCCGTCCTGCTCATCGGGGCCGCCGGGCTCGCGCTGCGGTCGCTGCAGGTGCCGACCGTCCTCGTCGGCCTCGGGCAGCTCGTCGTCCTGCTCTTCCTCATCACCGGGGCGTTCACCACCCACGGCATCCTGCAGGTCATCCCCGGCCCCGAGGCGTTCTCCGAGATCGGGACCACGCTCTCGGCCGCCGCCGAGCAGATCCGGGTCGGGCTGCCGCCCGTCGAGGGCAGCCAGCCGATCCTGTGCCTCGTCACCATCCTGATCGGGCTCGTCGCGATCCTGGTCGACACGCTGACCGTCGCCGTCGCGGCGCCCGCCGCGACCGGGCTCGTGCTGCTCTGCGTCTACGCCGTGCCGGCCGCGCTGAGCGAGGAAATGCTGCCGTGGTGGACGTTCCTGTTCGGCGGCGCCGCCTTCGCCGGGCTGCTGGCCGTCGACGGCAACCACCGGCACCGGCGCTGGCGGACCCGCGAGGCGCCCGGGCGCAGCGGCAAGCCCGGCGTGCTGTCGGCGCCGGTCGCCGTCGTCTGCGCGGCGATCGTCCTCGGCCTGCTGGGCGGGGCGATCACCTGGGTCGGCACCGTCGGGCGGATGCCGTTCGGCGGCAGCGGGAACGGCCCCGGCGCGGGCTCCGGCGGCTTCGGCATCCAGCCGTTCACCGAGCTGCGCGGCATGCTCGACCAGGGCGCCAACCGCGAGCTGTTCAAGGTCCGCGGCCTCGGCACCGACCGGCGCCTGATGCGCGCGATGACCCTGGACACCTACTACCCCAACAAGGGCTGGGGCCTGCACGACGAAGGCCGTTCGCAGCAGGGCAGCCCGGTCGGGCCGCGGCTGCCGGCCGCGCCGGGCGACGACGGCACCGGCGCCGCGCGCAAGATCGACGTCGAGCCGACGAGCTGGCGCGACAACTGGCTGCCAGTCTACGGCGCGCCGCGGGTGATCGACGGCGCGGCCAACGGCTACCTCTACGACCAGATCAGCGGCACGGTGTTCACGACGCGCAGCGAAGCTCCGCCGTCGTACACGGAATACGCGTCGCTGAAGGAACCGACGGCGGCCGAACTGCGCGTCACCTCGCGGGTCGACGACCTGCCGCCGCGCTACACCGAAATCGAGCAGGTCGACAACCGCGTCCGCGCGAAGACCGAGCAGCTGATCACCGGCGCGTCCAACGACTTCGACCGCGCTTCGGCGATCTGGCGGTACTTCACGGCGCAGAACGGGTTCGTCTACGACACGAACACCGGGCCGGCCAACGACGCCGACGCCCTCGCCGACTTCATCCTCAACAACAAGCGCGGGTTCTGCGAGCAGTTCGCGTCGGCGATGGCGGTGATGCTGCGGGTGGCGGGCATCCCGTCGCGGGTGGCGATCGGCTTCACGCCGGGCGTGCAGGTCAACGACTACCTGTCGATCAGCACCCAGGACGCGCACGCGTGGGTCGAGGCGTACTTCGGCGACAAGGGCTGGGTGACGTTCGACCCGACGCCGCTGTCCGACGGCCGCGGCATCACCCCGTCGTACCTGCAGGCCGGGCCGCAGGACGGCACCCAGCCGGACGACACCCAGGTGGCGCCGAGCACGGTCCAGTCGAGCGCGGCACCGACCGGAGTCCCGCGCGACACCGAGCCGAACCTGCCGGCCCAAGCGGCGAAGGACGCTTCGGGCAGCGACGGCTGGCTGTTCGACTTCGCGGTGGTGCTCGCGTTGCTGGGCGCGGGCGCGCTGGTCGTCGCGGCCCTGCTGCGCCGGTTGTTCGACCGCAGACGGCAGGCGGCGCCGCCGGTTCCGCTCCCGGACGAGGCCGGGCCGTCACCCGGCGACCGGAGCGAGGGCGCGCTGCTGGTCCGGGCCCCGGCGCCGACAGCGGCCCCGTCCCGGGCGCAGGCCCTGCTCGGCTGGCTCCCGCTGCTGGCGGCCGGGTTGTGGATCACCGCACTGGGCCTGCTGGCGGCGACGGTCGCCTGGTGGCTGGGTGTGCTGGTGGTGCTGGTGTCCCTGCTGGTGGCAGGCCCGGCGATGATGCGCGAGGCGGTCCGCCGACGGCGGCTGCAGCGCATAGTCCAGCAGCAACCGGGAGCGGCCGACGCGGCGTGGGCGGAGCTGCGCGCGGAGTGCGCCGACCGTGGTCTGCCGATCCCCAGCAGCGACACGGTACGGGTGGCGGGCCAGAAGCTGGCGGCGAAGCACCACTTGGACGACGAAGGCCGCGAAGGGCTCCGGACGGTGATCGGCGTGCTGGAGAGGTCCTGGTACGGCGAGGACGAAACGCCACAGCCGGAACTCCAGCCGGCCTTCGAGGGACTGCGGCGGAGCCTGCGCCGGAACGCACCGCTTTCGTGGAAGGGACGCCTCTTCCCGCGCTCGGTCTTCCGCAACCGCGACTGACGAACTCCGCGCGGACATCACACGTGATCAGCGAGGCATCACCCGTGATCCAAGGGGCATCTCGCGTGATCCGAGAGGCATCACACGTGACTGGGGAGGCATCACACGTGATCAGCGGGGCATCACCGTGATGCCCCGCCAGTCACGCGAGATGCCCGTCCAATCACGCGAGATGCCCGTCCAATCACGTGTGATGCCCGCCCTGCGCTGCCCTCACCCTTGTGGGGGTCACCCACTGTCACCCCAGCTGGCCGCGGCCTCGTGGGTGGCTGAGCACACAAGAAGATCCGCGTCCCTCCGAACGGCGGGACGCGGATCTCTGGTCTTGCGGCGCTACTGCTCCTCGAAGCGCTGGCGGAAGCGCTCCTCCATCCTCTGGGTGAAGGAACTCCGGCGGCCTGACTGCTTGCCGCCGCGGGCGCCCGGTCCACCGCCCTTGCCGTCTCCGTCGGCGCCGTGCCGAATCGATGTGACGGCCATCATGACTCCGAAGAACATCACGAGGAACCCGAGCACGCTGATCAGCGGGATGTCGGCCACCCGGAACTGCGGCACCACCACGCCCAGCACCAGCAGGGCCACGCCCACTACGAACAGGGCGATGCCCTGAATACGCCGTCGGCGAGCGGGGCGACGCAACCGGGTGCCACGCACCGTGGATGCGAACTTGGGGTCCTCGGCATAGAGCTCGCGCTCGATTTGATCGAGCAGCCGCTGCTCATGCTCGGAGAGTGGCATCTTTCCTCCTCCGGCACAGCTGTCGCGGGCGCCGGGCCGCGCAACGTCCTGGACCCAACAGCCAACCCCAGGCGGGGTGGCACTGTCCAGGATACGAGGCCCGCGCCCGCACGACTACCCGATCCCGCATCCAGAAGGGATCGAATTGGGCTAAATCCGGCCGGCGGGGTGTTGCGGACGGTCACCGTCGCCGATCGTGACCGTTTTACCGCGTGTTCCACGTTGTGGGGGAACGCCGACCGTGCCGCGGCTCACCGCTCGTGATCAGCCCGCCCGAGGCGGGACCGAGCGCCCATCGCCCTCCTGGTCCCGAGGCGCCAGCAACGACGCCGGCCGGACCGCGGCCGAGCCGAACTTCGACCGAGCCACGTCGGCCGCCACCTCCGCGTCACGCCAGCGCGGCGCCGGCGACTCGAACACCAGCTGCTCCCCCGCCTCGCCCGTTTCCAGCCCCTCCACCCGGACCCCGATCAGCCGGACCGCCCCCGCCGGCGCGTGCTCCTCCAGCAGCGACACCGCCACCGCGTGAATCTCCCGCGCCACGTCCGTGGCCGAGACCAGCGTGCGGGCCCTCGTGATCGTCCGGAAGTCCGCGAACCGCACCTTGATCGAGACCGTCCGGCCGCGCACGCCCCGGGCCCGCAGCGTCGCCCCCACCCGCGAAGCCAGCCGCAGCAGCTCCAGGCCGAGGGAAGCCCGGTCGTGGCGGTCGACGTCGAACGTGTGCTCCGCGCCGATCGACTTCTCCGGGGCGTCGACCACCACCGAGCGCTCGTCCACCCCGTGCGCCAGCCGGTACAGGTGCTCGCCGATCGCCGTGCCCAGCGACTTCTTCAACCGCTCCGGCGGGAAGGCCGCGACGTCGGCGATCGTGTCCAGGCCCAGGCGACGCAGGCGCTCCTCCGTCCGCTCGCCGACGCCCCACAGCGCCGACACCGGCAGCGGGTGCAGGAACGCCAGGGTCTCCGCCGCCGGCACCACCACCATGCCGTCCGGCTTCGCCATCCCCGACGCCAGCTTCGCGACGAACTTGACCTTCGCCACCCCGACCGAGCAGGTGATCCCGTGCTCGGCCTCGACCCGCGCGCGCAGCTGCGCGCCCAGCGAAGCCGGCGTCGCGCCCAGGCGCCGCAACGCCCCGCTGACGTCCAGGAACGCCTCGTCCAGGCTCAGCGGCTCCACCAGCGGCGTCAGCTCGCGGAAGATGCCCATCACCCCGCGGGACACCGAGCCGTACAGCCCCGAGGTCGGCGGGATGTTGATCAGCTGCGGGCACAGCCGCTTCGCCGTCGAGAACGGCATGGCCGAGCGCACGCCGAACTTGCGCGCCGGGTAGTTCGCGGCGGCCACCACGGCCCGCGGGCCGCCGCCGGACACGACCACCGGCTTGTCCGCCAGCTCGGGCCGCGTCCGCAGCTCCACCGACACGAAGAACGCGTCCATGTCGACGTGCAGCAGCCCGCACCCGGTGTCGTCCGGCACCGGCTCGCCCGGCCGGACCCGGAACCGGCCCATTCCGCCCGGCAACTCAGCATTTCGCCCCACGCCGGGGACGCTACCGGCCACCACCGACAGTTTCCGATCACCGGGAGCTCGACGGCGGAAACCGGCCGGAAAACCCTCAGCCGAGGCGGGCGACCGCGTGCAGCCGCCCCGCGATGTCCCGCAGCGCCGGCGACCCCGCCGCCGCCTGCTCGAAGGCGGCCAGCTCGTCGTCACGGACGTCGCCGGGCACCAGGTCCGAGATCACCCGGTCGCCTTGCAGCAGTGTGACCTCGAGGCCGGCGGCCTCCAGGCCGGCGCGCAGGCCGTCGGCGGAGAACCGGCGCAGCACCGTGTCGCCCGGGGCGATCCCGTCCGCGCTCTCGAGCAGCCGCCGGGCCTCGCCGACCCGGCCCGCCAGCGCGCGGTGCAGCACCGCCGCGTGGCGGTTCGCCACCAGCACCGACACCGCGCCACCCGGCGCGACCGCCGTCGCCAGCGCCGCGAGCACCGCGGCCGGGTCGTCGACGATCTCCAGCAGCCCGTGCGCCAGCACCAGGTCCGCCGAGCCCGCCTCGACGTGCCTGCCCAGCGCGTCGGAGTCGTCCGCGACCACCGTGATCAGCTCGGAGACGCCCTCCTCCTCGGCGCGGCGCTGCAGCGTGGCCAGCGCGTTCGGGCTCGGCTCGACGACCGTCACCCGGCAGCCCGCCGCCGCGAACGGCACCGCCCAGCCGCCGCTGCCGCCACCCACGTCGACGACGCGGGGGTGCTCGGCGCCCCGAGCGCGGGCGGCCTCGATCTCGGCCTCGAGCACCCGGCGGACGGCGCCCGAACCCCGGGCGGCCACGGTCTCCGTCTTCATGTCGCACAGGGTAGTGCCCGCCCCGCGCCGTCCCCCGGGCTCCTCCCTTCGAGTGAACGCCCCTTGCCCGGCGGCGCCCGGAGCCCGCACCCGTAGGCTGGAGAACGTGCACACGGTCGCCGTACTCAGCCTCAAGGGAGGCGTCGGCAAGACGACGGTCGCTCTCGGTGTCGCGTCCGCCGCCCTGCGTAGGGGCACCCGGACCCTGGTGGTGGACCTCGACCCGCAGGGCAACGCCACCACCTCGCTCGACCCGCCGTTCACCGACGCCACCCTCGCGGACGTGCTCGAAACCCCCACCCGGGAGATGCTGCAGCGCGCCATCGCACCGAGCGTCTGGAGCGAGGACGTCGACGTGCTCGTCGGCTCGGAAGAGCTGGAGCTGCTCAACGACCCGGAGGCCGACAGCGAGCGCCTGGCGAACTTCTCCCGCGCGCTGGACGAGCTGCACCGCGAGCCGCTGCACGAAACACCGTACGAGCTGGTGATCCTCGACTGCCCGCCGTCGCTGGGCCGTCTGACGAAGTCGGCGCTGGTCGCCGCGGACAGCGCGCTCATCGTCACCGAGCCGACGATGTACGCCGTCGCCGGCGCGCACCGCGCCCTGGAGGCGATCGAGAAGATCCGCAAGGAGCTCAACCCGCGGCTGCGCCCGATCGGCGTCCTGGTGAACAAGCTGCGCGTGCGCTCCTACGAGCACCAGTTCCGGATCGCCGAGCTGCGCGAAAACTTCGGCTCGCTGGTGATGCCGACGGCGATCACCGACCGGCTGGCGGTGCAGCAGGCGCAGGGCGCGTGCAGCCCAATCCACGAATGGCACTCGCCGGGCGCGCAGGAGATCGCGCTGACGTTCAACATGGTGCTGGCCAAGATCCTGCGGTCGAACCGGGCGGGCCGCCACCGCATCGCCGGTGAGGAGCCCGAGGGCCCGGACTGGCCGGAAGGCCCGGCGCCGGAGACCCCCGAGGCACCGGCCGAGGTGTCCGAATCCGCGGGGTGAGCTGTGCCCGAAGGTGACACCGTGTTCCTGGTCGCCCACCGCTTCGCGAAGGCGATGACCGGGAAGACGTTGCTGCGCGGGGAGTTCCGCGTGCCCCAGCTGGCCACTGTGGACCTCGCCGGGCGCGAGGTGCTCGGCGTCGGAACGGTCGGCAAGCACCTGTTCACCCGGTTCTCCGGCGACCTGACCCTGCATTCGCACCTGCTGATGGACGGCATGTGGGACGTCTACCCGGCCGGCGCGAAGTGGCGGCGGCCCGGCCACCACGCCCGCGTGATCCTGACCGCGGCCGACGTCCAGGTGATCGGCTTCCGCGTCCACGACCTCAAACTCGTGGCCACGAGCAAGGAACACGACCTCATCGCCCACCTCGGCCCGGACCTGCTGGATCCACAGTGGACCGACGACCACCTGAAGCAGGCGAGCGCGAACCTGACCGCCGATCCCGCCCGCGAGCTCGGCATCGCGCTGCTCGACCAGCGCGTGATGGCGGGCGTCGGAAACCTGTACAAGTGTGAAATCGCTTTCCTGCTCGGCGTCACGCCGTGGACGCCGGTGTCCGAAGTGGACGCCACGCGGACGGTCCTGCTCGCCCGCAAGCTGCTGCTGGCCAACGCCCGCTCCGGGCGGTTCGACCAGAGCACCACCGGTCACCTCGACCGCAACCGCAAGAACTGGGTCTACGAGCGGACGCGCCAGGGCTGCTACCGCTGCGGCGGCAAGCTCCTGGTCCGCCAGCAGGGCCACGACGTCCAGCGGCGGCCGACGTGGTTCTGCCCGAAGGACCAGACCGGCCCGTACCCGGCGCAGTAAGCTGAGTCACGTGACGACGTTCAAGCTCCCGCTCTACGGGGCCGACACCGAACGCGGCGACCTCGCTCCCTGAGCCGCCCGCGCTCCTTCCCGTCACCTCTTCCGCACCTCCCAGGGAGCTCGGTCATGCCCGGAATCCTCACCGGGCAGGCGCTGCGCGCGTTCGCGCACGCCCTGCCCAAGGTCGAACTGCACGTCCACCTGGTCGGCTCGGCGAGCCTGCCGACCGTCCTCGAACTGGCCCGCCGCCGGCCCTCCGCCGGCGTCCCCACCGACGAGCGCGAGCTCGCGGCGTTCTTCACCTTCCGCGACTTCGCCCACTTCCTCACCGTGTACCTCGCGGTCACCTCGCTGGTCCGCGACCGCCACGACATCCACACCCTCGTGACCGGCCTGGCGGCGGACCTCGCCGCCCAGAACTGCCGCTACGCCGAAGTCACCGTGACGCCGTACAACCACCTGCTCGACGGCGTGCCCGGCGACGACCTGCTGTCCGGGCTCGAAAGCGGCCGCGCCCGCGCCGCCGAACTGGGCGTGGAACTGGCCTGGTGCTTCGACATCCCCGGCGAAAAGGGGGTCCGGGCCGGACAGGAGACGCTCGTGTTCGCGCTGCGCGAACGCCCCGGCGGCCTGGTGTCGTTCGGGCTCGGCGGCCCGGAGCTCGGCGTCGGGCGCGCACAGTTCGAGCCGTACTTCACGCGGGCGCGCGAAGCCGGGCTGCACAGCGTCCCGCACGCCGGCGAGACGACCGGACCGGCCACGATCTGGTCCGCCCTGCACGACCTCGGCGCCGAGCGGATCGGGCACGGCACCAGCTGCACGGCCGACCCCGCCCTGCTCGAACACCTTGCCGCCCAACGGATCCCGCTCGAAGTGTGCCCGACGTCGAACGTGCGGACCGGCCAGGTCGCCGGCATCGCCGCGCACCCGGTGCGGCGGATGCTCGACCACGGCGTCGTCGTGACGCTGAACACCGACGACCCGCCGATGTTCGGCGCCACGCTCACCGGCGAGTACGTCGCCGTGGCCGAAACGCTCGGGCTCACCGCGGCCGAGCTGGCCCGCCTCGCGGCGAACGCCGTCGACGCGTCCTTCCTCGACGAGCGGCGGAAAGCCGTCCTGCGGACCGAGATCACCGCTGTGCTGTCGCAAAAATGACGTTGCACGCCACCGTGAACTTCACCTAGCGTGGCGGTACACGAGAAAGGAGGTGGTCCTAAGTTGTATTCCAACAGGACTCGTGAGGTGGCTGTCCGCTAGCGGATGGCACGTGGAGGACTTTGAGCAGCGATACAACTGAGCCACCTTCGGCTCATCGCCTGCTTCACGTGGTGCCTGATAGCGAATACCAGGCAGTCACCGTGCCCCCGGGGTTCCCGAGCACCAGTCCGGCTCGGGCTCAGGCGTTTGACGGCGCTTGAGAGCCGCCCCGGGGGTTCCTTACATTGCTCATCTGTGCAGGTCATGCCACCCGGCGTCGCAGGACGACCGTCCGGCGATCAGCGTTCCGCCGTTCTGTCCCCCGGACGGCTGAAGCTCGCTAGCCTGGACGCATGCTCAGGCCCGACTACCCGATCACCACGGAACGCCTGCTCCTGCGCCCGTTCACGCCCGAGGACCTCGACGCGTTGAACTCCTTCCAGTCCCGCGCCGACGTCGCCCGCTACCTGTACTGGGGGCCGCGCAGCCGCGCCGAATCCGCCGCGGCGCTCGCCAAACGGGTGCACAGCTCGACGTTGACGAAGGAAGGGCAGCTGCTGGCGGTGGCGGTCGAGCTGGCCGCGACCGGCCAGCTGATCGGCGACCTGAACCTCGAGTGGCTCAGCAGCGAACACCGGCAGGGCGAGATCGGGTTCGTCTTCCACCCCGACCACCACGGCAAGGGCCTGGCCGCGGAGGCGGCCACGGAGCTGCTGCGGCTGGGCTTCGAAGACCTGGGGCTGCACCGCATCATCGGCCGCTGCGACGGCCGGAACACCGCGTCGGCCGCGCTGATGGAACGCCTGGGCATGCGCAAGGAAGCGCACCTGAAGGAGAACGAGATCGTCAAGGGCGAATGGACCGACGAGCTCATCTACGCGATGCTCGAAGACGAGTGGAAGGACCGCGACTGAGTGGTCCCGTTCACGCGGGGGTGACGCTCCGGTCGCGGCTCCCGGGCGATTTGGCAGCATGGGGGCGTGTTCTTCGACAAGATCGTCCGCCCGGCGCTGTACCGGCTCTCCTACCACGACCCCGAGCTGGTGCACGAGCGCACGATCGCCGTCCTGGCCCGGCTCGGCAAGGCCGCGCCCGCGCTCGGCGGCGCGCTGCGCGTCGACGACCCGGTGACGGTGCTGGGCCTGCGCTTCCCCAACCGCGTCGGCCTGGCCGCCGGGATGGACAAGAACGGCCGCGCGCTGCCCGCGTGGGCCGCGCTGGGCTTCGGTTTCGTCGAGGTGGGCACGGTGACGCGGCTGGCGCAGCCGGGCAACCCGAAGCCGCGCCTGTTCAGCCTGCCCGCCAGTGACGCGGTGATCAACCGGATGGGCTTCAACAACGAGGGCGCCGAAGCGCTGGCGGCCAAGCTCGCCCGCGACGGGAAACCCGGTGTCCCGCTCGGGATCAGCATCGGCAAGTCGAAGGCGACACCGCTCGAGGACGCCGTCGAGGACTACCGGTTCTCCCTGCGTGCCCTGCACCCGTACGCCGACTACTTCGCCGTCAACGTCAGCTCGCCGAACACGCCGGGGCTGCGGCAGCTGCAGGACCGCACCGCGCTCGCCGAGCTGCTCGGCGAGCTGCGTTCGACGTCGCTCGAGCTCGCCGGTGGCGGTTCGCCGACGCCGGTGCTGGTGAAGGTCGCGCCCGACCTGACCGACGAGGCACTGGCCGAACTGCTGGAGGTCGCACAGGCCCACGGCGTCGCCGGGATCATCGCCACGAACACCACGCTGGCCCGCGACGGCATCGCCCCCGCGGAGAGCAGCCTGGCCGGACAGGGGGGAGGGCTGTCCGGCCGGCCGCTGACCGCCCGCGCGGCCGAGGTCGTGCGGTTCGTGCACGACCACACCGGCGGGAGCCTGCCGATCATCGGCGTCGGCGGGATCATGGGCCCGGACGACGCGATCCGGCTCGTCGACGCCGGCGCGTCGCTGGTGCAGCTCTACACGGGCTTCGCGCTGCACGGGCCGGGGTTGGTGCGCCGGGTCAGCCGGGGCCTCGCAGCCCGGCGGTAGACGCGAAGCGCACGTAACCGCGCCACGATTCGTAGCGGTCCAGACCGGGCCCGTCCGCCGTCAGGCACCGGACGGCCAGCGGGGCGGTGCCGTCGTCCAGCTCGACGCGGTCGAGCACGAACGGTTCCTTCAGGGTGGCGGCGAACCGCTCGAACGCGGCCGGCGACAGGCGCCAGCGCTCGCCGTCCAGGCCGCCGCCGCCCGGGAGCACGCCCGGCTGCGGCGGTTCGGTCGGCAGCAGGACCATCCGGTACGCCTCGATGGTCCGGACCGGCCCGGTGAAGCGGGCGCCGAGGCCGGTGAGTTCGGCGTTGAGCGGCTGCCCGCGCAGGTGCGCGCCGAACACGACGAGGTCTTCGCCCGGCTCCGGGTAGGGCGTCATCGGCTCGTCCGTGCAGACGGTGGCCAGGTCGAGGGCGATCTGGTCCTCGAAGGCGCGCGTCAGGAAGGTGACGCCGAAGGGGCGGCGGTCGCCCGGCAGCACCGGGACGGTCACCGCGGCCACGTCGAGGAGGTTCGCGAAGGCCGTGCAGGCGGCCAGGCGGTGCCGGACGCCGGCCGGGTCGCCCAGCGCTTCGGCGATCCCCGGGTGGTCCGGCACGGTCGGCACGACGAGGGCGTCGAAACCGTCGAAACCCGGCTCCGCCACGGAGACGGGGGTGAGGATCGCTCCGGCCGCGATCAGCCGGGCGACGACAGTCTTGAGCGCGAGGGCGGCTGCCTCGCCGAGGGGGAGGTCCGCGGCGTAGGCGATCCGCGGGTGCTCGCCGGCGCCGAGGCGGACGTCGGCGGGCCAGGTGCGGGCGCCGCCGGTCGCCGCGGTGAGGGCGAGGTGGGCCGCGACCAGGCCTTTCGCGTACACGGAGACCTTGTCGGCGGGCAGCAGGCCGGGCGTCGGCGTCACCGCGGCGACCGCGTTCAACGCCGCCGGGACCGCGCCGCCGGTGCTCAGGGCCAGGTCGACGACGCCGAGCGCGACGGCGACCGCGGCGCCGTCACCGCCGACCTTGGTGCGGTCCCAGGCCGAGGCGAGCGGGCCGGACCCGGTCTTGCCGAGCACGACGGCGCCGGCCGAGGTGAGCCGCGCGACGACGGGGGCGCTGGTTTCCGCGACACCGTGGGCGGACGGCTGCTTCGCGACGTCGATCCGGTCTTCGACGGCGATGACCGTGCCGGCGAGCGGCAGAGTCTCCCCCGCCGTGACGCGTTCGTCGACGGCCTTGGCGTCGACGAGGACGTCTTCGACGGCGCGGAGGGTGGTCCAGAGGTCGGGGCGGCCGGCTTCGGTGAGCCGCTCGAAGGCCGCGATGACACGCTGGGAGGCGGTGGGCGGGGTGGTGGGCACGGGGTCCGGGTCCGGCGGGAGCGTGGTCACGGGGCGTCCTTTCCTCGGCGGTCGAGAAAGTCCACTGTGTACGGTCGGCGCCGGCGAACCTCAGTCCACGGCGGGCCTCCCGGCGAGTGACACCTCTTCATGCATGACAGAAACGTTAGGTGGCCTACGTTTCCGTAGCCATCAGTTTCCGATTACGCGCGGGTTTCGGCACCAAGAGGTGAACAGGGGGCGACGCCGGGGTGAAACGCACGATCACGCACGCGCGGTGACGACCACCCGGTTCCCCCGGTCGGCGGCCCTCGAACGGCCGAGTTCGAGATCCGGATGGCGCAATCGCGCCCCGATCCGGTGACGAAAGCCGGAACTCGCGTGATCCGAGCCGTACCGGGTCCGATCACGCGAGATCCGCCGCGGATCACGTGAGTTCCGGGTCTGATCACGCGAGATCCGGGGTGGATCACACGGGGTGCGGGTCAGGAAAGTTCGCGCAGCGCCATGGCGAGGCCGGCCAGGCGGTCGGTGGCGTCGGTGAGGGCCTGCTTGGACGTCACCAGGCCGTCGCTGGACGCGGCGACCGTGTGGCCCGCCGCGGCGACCAGGTCGGCTCGCGGGCCGCCGAGCGGGCGGGTGGCAGCGGGGGCGGGCCGGCGGGCGCCGCCGGGATCGGGGTGCGCTTGAGGTCACGCAGCTTGAGGCCGGATCGGACGCTGAACGTGCCGAAGATGACGGCACCGGCGAAGGCGGTGATCGCCTGCGGCATCATCGCGACGCCGGCCGGGCTGAGCCAGCCCACCGCCGCGGCCACCGTCACGACCACGCACAGGATCGTCAGGATGATCCACAGCGTCATCGCCTTCGACGTCCGGCGCTTGCGGCGTTCCAGCTTCGCGGCCGGGTGGTTCCAGCGGTCCCACTTCGCGCGGGCCTCGGCGAACGCCGGGACCTGGCTCGCCATCGACGACAGCGAGGCCGACATGTCGGGCCGCCGCACCGGCGGGCGCTGCAGCGGGTTGGGCCGGGCGGGCTTCCCGCCGGCCTGCTCGGCCGGCGGGAAGTACTTCTGCACCTTCTGGAGCTTCTCCTGGGCGCGCACGGCGTAGTCGGGCAGCTTCTCGATGTGCTTCTCCAGCTTGGCGCTCAGCTCGCCGAAGTCACGTCGTCTGCCCTGCTGCCCCATTGCGCGCCCCCTTCGAACGGTCCGCCCGGTCAGGCCGGGTTCTTGCCCTGCTCGGCCTGCACGCGCGCCTGGATCTCACGCTGGATGTCGGCCGAGCTGCTCGCCGGCGCCTGGGCCGTCTTGCCGCCGTCGGTCACCTGCGCGACCGAGTCACCGTGCATCGACGCGCGGATCTGCTGCAGCCGCGACTGGCCGGCCAGCTGCGTGGTGGAGGCCTGGACCTCCATCATGCGCCCCTGGACCGAGTTCTGGGCGAGCTCCGCCGAGCCGAGCGCCGTGGTGTAGCGCTTCTCGATCTTGTCGCGGACCTCTTCCAGCGACGGCGTGTTGCCCGGCGCGGCCAGCTGGCTCATCTGGTTGAGCGAAGCGGAGACCTGCTCCTGCATCTTCGCCTGCTCCAGCTGCGAGAGCAGCTTGGTGCGCTCGGCCAGCTTCTGCTGCAGCATCTGCGAGTTGCGCTCCACGGCCTTCTTGGCCTGGGCCGCAGCCTGCAGCGACTGGTCGTGCAGCGTCTTCAGGTCCTCGATGCTCTGCTCGGCCGTGACCAGCTGCGTCGCGAAGCTCTCCGCGGCGTTCTCGAACTCGGTGGCCTTCTGCTCGTCACCCTTGGCGCGCGCCTCGTCGGCCAGGACCAGCGCCTGCCGGGTCGAGGCCTGCAGCTTCTCGACCTCGCCGAGCTGCCGGTTGAGCTTCATCTCCAGCTGCCGCTGGTTGCCGATCACGGAGGCGGCCTGCTGCGTCAGCGCCTGGTGGTTGCGCTGCGCCTCCTCGATGGCCTGCTGGATCTGTACCTTCGGGTCGGCGTGCTCGTCGATCTTCGACGAGAACGCCGCCATCATGTACTTCCAGAACTTCACGAACGGGTTGGCCATCTCCTCCGCCTGCCTTCTTGCGTCCCACGGGCCTAGGTACTCGGGGTGTGGGGCGTCGCTCCCCTGCTGCACGGTCAACGCACCAACCCCGGCGTTGGGTTCCATCGTGTCAGGTCGGCCACGTCCGTTCCAGGCGACCCGGCCGAATTCAGGGTTCACCCCGATCACTACCCGTAGACAACGCCGACGGCCCCGGGCGGGTTGCCCGGGGCCGTCTGCCGAAAACGGGTGGAACATTTGACGAGAGCAGGCCGGCGAACTCGCGCCGGCCGGGGGTCCGGGGGCTTGCCCCCGGCGGGGTTCTGGGGGCTCGGCCCCCAGAAGACACGCGTAAGGGCGCTCAGGGCGAGCGCTCTCCGCGAGCACACCTCACCCCACCACGCCCTTACGCCGCGATGGTCGAGGCCAGTTTGGGCTGGCCGATCGTCGTGCGCAGGGTGGTGTTCATCCGCGGCGCCGGGGAAACCCGCAGGTCGGCGAGGTCGTTCCCGATCAGCTCGGACATCAGGCGGCCGCCCTCGATGCCGGCGGCCGAGGCCTCGGCGCCCCGCTTCTCGCGGGGCGTTCCTTCCACGATCCGCTCGTCGACCGGTGCGACCTCGACGTTGTCGAGGGCCGAAACGTCCGCCGCCACGTTGTGCAGCAGCTCGCCGAGCGGAAGGTCCAGGGCCTGGCAGATGGATGCGAGCAGTTCGCTCGACGCCTCCTTCTGGCCCCGCTCCACCTCCGAGAGGTAGCCGAGGCTGACCCTGGCGGCGCGGGAGATGTCGCGCAGCGTACGACGCTGGTTGGTGCGGGCATGACGGAGCCGATCACCGATCGCCTCACGCAACAGCACGGTCATCACGCGCCTCCCTTCCGAACAAGTACCCCCTACGTTACCCAGAGCGGTGCCCCGGGCGCAGGAGTTGGTGTGCACGTACGCCAAGGGCGAACGCGTGTTTCACGCCAGATGTTCCCCGAGCAGGGCAAACGCCGCCAGGACCGATTGGGTCCTGATCAAGTCCCGGTCGCCGGTGAGGGCGAGGGTCCGGACTGTGCGTGTTCCCGGCCCGGCCAGCCCGACGTGCACGGTACCCGGTTCGACGCCGTCCTGGGCGGCGGGACCGGCCACGCCGGTGAGCCCGAGGCCCCAGGTGGCGCCGCAGCGGGCACGGGCACCCTCGGCCAGCTGCGCGGCGACCTCGGGGTGGACGGCACCGTGGTCCGCCAGAAGGGTGGCATCGACACCGGCCAGCGCGGTCTTCAGCTCGGTCGCGTAGACGACCAGCCCGCCGCGCAGGACCGCGCTCGCCCCCGGCACCCGCGCGAGGGTGGCGCAGACCAGCCCGGCGGTCAGCGACTCGGCCGCGGCCACCGTCTCGCCCCGCGCGGTCAGCGCGCCGACGAGGGCAGCGGCCTGCTCGTCTGCCGCAGCTGGTCGTGAGTGGGAAAGAGGGTTGGAACCCTCCTTTTCACTCACGACCCGGTGACCCGGCGCCCGGCCGCGCGCAGCCGGATCGCCCGGACCAGGTAGTCCACGCCGGTCACCACCGTCAGCACCAGCGCCAGCCCCATCAGGGCCCACCGCACCGGGTCCGCTCCGGCCGGCAGGGGCAGCAGGTACGCCACGATCGCCGCGATCTGGGCCATCGTCTTCGCCTTGCCGCCGCGGCTGGCCGGGATCACGCCGTGGCGGATCACCCAGAAGCGCAGGAGCGTGACGCCGATCTCACGGACCGCGATGACGATCGTCACCCACCAGCCGAGCTCGCCCAGGACGCTCAGGCCGACCAGGGCCGCGCCCGTCAGCGCCTTGTCCGCGATCGGGTCGGCGATCTTGCCGAAGTCGGTGATCAGGCCGTACTTGCGGGCCACCCAGCCGTCCAGCTGGTCGGTGGCCGAGGCGATCGCGAACAGCCCGGTCGCGATCGCGCGCCAGGTCGTGTCGTGGCCGTCGCCGACGAACAGCGCGATCACGAACAGCGGCACCAGGACCAGGCGCGACAGCGTCAGGAGGTTCGCGACGTTGAGCGTCGGGACCGGGGTCGGCGCCGGGACCTGGGCGGAGGCTTCGTGGGTCAGGCCCTCGTCCGCGGCGTCGCTGGGGAGCGCACTCACCGGTCGGCGTCCGGTACCGCGCGGACGATCAGGTCCACGCCCGCCGAATCCACGACCTCGCAGCGCACGAAGTCGCCGACCTGCGTCTTCTCCGGCGCGTCGAGGATGACGCACTCGCCGTCGACCTCGGGGGCCTGGTGCGCGGCGCGGCCGGTGAGCTCGCCGTCGTCGTCCAGCTCGACCAGGACGTCGACGAACGTGCCGATGCGGTCCTCGGCGCGCTGCGCGGTCAGCTCCTCGACCAGCGCGGAAATCCGGGTGACGCGCTGGGCCACCTCTTCGGCGTCCAGCTTGCCGTCGAACGTCTCGGCCTCGGTGCCGTCCTCGTCGGAGTAGCCGAAAACGCCCACGGCGTCCAGGCGCGCGCCGGTCAGGAACCGCTCGAGCTCGGCAAGGTCGTGCTCGGTTTCGCCCGGGAAGCCGACGATCACGTTCGTCCGGATGCCCGCCTCCGGCGCGTACTCGCGGATCTGCTCGCACAGCGCCAGGAACGAATCCGTCGAGCCGAACCGGCGCATCCGGCGCAGCACCTGCTCGCTCGAGTGCTGGAACGACAGGTCGAAGTACTCGGCGACGCCCGGCGTGGTCGCGATGGCCTTGACCAGCTGCGGGCGCGTCTCGGCCGGCTGCAAGTAGGAGACGCGGACGCGCTCGATGCCCTCGATCTCCGCCAGCCGGGGCAGCAGCCGCTCCAGCGCGGTGGCGCCGTCGCGGCCGAAGTCCTTGCCGTAGGACGTCGAGTTCTCGCTGACCAGGAACAGCTCCTTGACGCCGTGTCCGGCCAGCCACAGCGCCTCGGCGACGATCTCGTCGGGCTGCCGCGAGACGAAGGAGCCGCGGAACGACGGGATCGCGCAGAACGAGCAGCGCCGGTCGCAGCCGGACGCGATCTTCAGGGCCGCCACCGGCGAGTCGTCGAGGCGCGTGCGCAGCACCCGCGGGCCCCAGCCGTGCTGCGCGTGCCCCGGGACCTCGACCGTCTCCGCGACCGCGGGCCGCTCGACCGGGCTGATCGGCAGCAGCTTGCGGCGGTCGCCCGGCGTGTGCGAGGCGATCTTGCGGCCCGCGACGACGTCGTCGAGCCGGTCGGACACCTCGGCGTAGTGGTCGAAGCCCAGCACCGCGTCGGCCTCGGGGAGGCTGTCGGCGAGCTCGTGCCCGTACCGCTCGGCCATGCAGCCGACGGCGACGACCTTCTTGCCCGTGTCGGACGCGGCGAGCAGCGTGTCGACGGAGTCCTTTTTGGCCGACTCGACGAAGCCGCAGGTGTTGACCACCACGACGTCGGAGTCCTCCGGATCGGCCGCCAGCTCCCAGCCGCCGGCCGCGAGCCTGCCCGCCAGCTCCTCCGAGTCGACCTCGTTGCGGGCGCAGCCCAGGGTCAGCAGGGAGACGCGTCGGGTGGCAGCTGGGTCCGCGGCAGGGGAAGGCACGACGTTCAGGGTAGCCGCCGGTCCCGGGCGGGCCGACGACGGCGTAGCCCGGTCGTGTCGGCGCCCGCACTGGACGATGTGGCAGGGTGGACCATCGTGCCGTTCGACTCGCCCCGCCCGACCGTCCGCCGCGCCCGGATCGCCGACGTCCGCAAGATCAAGGCCCTGGTCGATTCGGACGCGGGCCGTGTCCTGTTGGAGAAGGACCTGGTCACGCTGTACGAGGCGGTCCAGGAGTTCTGGGTCGCCGAAGTGGGTGACGAGGTGGTCGGGGCGGCCGCGCTGCACGTGCTCTGGGAGGACATCGCCGAGCTGCGCACGGTCGTGGTCGACAAGGCCGTCCGCGGCCAGGGCGTCGGGCGCGTGCTGGTCGCCCGGCTGGTCGACGAGGCACGTGAGCTCGGTCTCAGACGGCTGTTCGTGCTGACCTTCGAGACCAGCTTCTTCGCCGGGCACGGGTTCGTGGAGATCGACGGCACCCCGGTGTCGCACGAGGTCTACGAGGAGATGCGGCGGTCGCACGACACGGGGGTCGCCGAATTCCTCGACCTGCCCTACGTCAAGCCGAACACCCTGGGAAATTCCCGCATGCTGCTCGAACTGTGAGTGAAAACCTCCTTTCGGGCGGTGACGTGCGCCACTGCGCTGCCCGAAGCTGATCGGGCACTCGTCCCCGATCGGCAAGGAAACCGATGCGCACGACACTGCGGAACCTGGGGGCCACCGTGACGGTGGCCGTTTCTGTCGGCGCGGGCGCCCTGCTGGGCACCGGCACCGCGGCCGCCGTCGACATCCCGGCGGTCACCGACCAGTACCTCTTCAGCACCTCGCTCTCGAACTTCGAGACGATCCGCAACTCCGCGCCCTACAACGGCCAGCTCGACTGGTCGTCCGACGGCTGCTCGTGGGCCCCGGACAACCCGTTCGGCTGGAAGTTCCTGCCGGGCTGCCACCGGCACGACTTCGGCTACCGCAACTACAAGAAGCAGGGCCGGTTCACCGAGGCGAACCGGCTGAGAATCGACGACAACCTGTACACCGATTTGAAGAGCGTGTGCGGCTCCAACATCGCTTGCAAGGGCGCGGCCTGGACGTACTACGAGGCGGTGCGCAAGTTCGGCGGCTGAGCCAGGATGGTGATCATGGAGATCGATCACCTGCTCAGCACCACCCGCGCGGTCCGGCGGAAGCTCGACCTCGACCGCCCGGTCGAGCCGGAAGTCCTCGAGGAGTGCCTGAACCTGGCGCTGCAGGCGCCGACTCCGGGCAACGTCCAGGCGTGGCGCTGGCTGGTCGTGCGGGACCAGGGCGTGAAGGACCGGCTCGGCGTGCTGTTCCGCGAGGTCGGCGAGGCCTACCTCGCGGAACGGGCGAAGCACGCCGACCCGCGGGCGCTCGCCTCCGGGCGGCACCTGATCGACGTGATCGAGCGGGTCCCGGTGTTCGTGATCCCCGTCCTGGCCGGCCGCCCGGCCTGCGACAACGCCACCGACGCGGCGTTCTACGGCGGTATCTTCCCGGCGGTGTGGAACTTCCAGCTGGCGCTGCGCTCGCGCGGGCTGGGTTCGACGCTGACGACCTACCACCTGTCCCGCGAGGCGGAGGCGGCGGAGATCCTCGGCATCCCGGCGGGCCACACGCAGGCCGGGCTGCTGCCGGTGGCGTACACGACGGTCCCGGACTTCAAGCCCGCCGCGCGCACCCCGCTGTCCGAAGTGGCCTACCTCGACCACTGGGGCACCCCGCTCAGCTGATCCGGACGGTAGCCTCCCCCGCGTCCTCGCTCACCGCCACCAGCTCGATCCGGCTGGCGGCGAACGACGTGGCCTGCGGGCCGGTGCGGGGTCCGCTGTGGAGCTCGGCCGTGGTGCTCTCGCCGCGGCCGGGCTCCTTCAGCAGGAACGCCAGGGTGGCCTCGCCCTGCCAGATGCAGGTCATCCCGGGCCGGCACCGCGAGTCGGCGACGACCCGGGTGTAGCGCACTGTCAGGTCCTTCCCCTGCACGGCGGCCTCCTGCCCGAGCCGCAGGGTGACGTCCTGCCCGGCGGGCGCGCTCACCACCGGCAGCGCCGGTGCCGCGGGCGACGCCGGTACCGCCGGCGGCACCGGAACCGGAGCGGCGGCGACCGAGCTCCCGGCGCCCACCGTGAGCACGGCGAAGGCGAACAGTCCGGCTACGAATCGCTGAAGGTCCACGTGCTCAGGACGGAACCGGGCGAGCACGGGTTGCACCGCTACTCCTCGTCGTCGGCCGCGTCGGCGTCCACCGGGCCGCCGCCGCGGATCATGAACAGGACGCCTTCCAGCTCCTCCGGCTTGATCAGCACGTCGCGGGCCTTCGAGCCCTCCGACGGGCCCACCACGCCGCGGCTCTCCAGCAGGTCCATCAGCCGGCCCGCCTTCGCGAACCCGACCCGCAGCTTGCGCTGCAGCATCGACGTCGAGCCGAACTGGGACGTCACGATCAGCTCCGCCGCCTGCAGCAGGACGTCGAGGTCGTCGCCGATGTCCGGGTCGATCTCCTTCTTCTCGCCCGCCTTCTGCGCCGTCACGCCGTCCTGGTAGTCCGGCTGCGCCTGCTCCTTCGCGTAGTTGACGACCGCGGCGATCTCCTCGTCGCCGACGAACGCGCCCTGGATGCGGACCGGCTTCCCGGCCCCCATCGGCAGGTACAGCGCGTCGCCCATGCCGATCAGCTTCTCCGCGCCCGGCTGGTCGAGGATGACCCGCGAGTCGGTCAGCGACGACGTCGCGAACGCCAGCCGCGAGGGCACGTTGGTCTTGATCAGGCCGGTCACGACGTCGACCGACGGCCGCTGCGTCGCCAGGACCAGGTGGATGCCCGCCGCACGGGCCTTCTGGGTGATGCGGACGATCGCGTCCTCGACGTCGCGCGGGGCCGTCATCATCAGGTCGGCGAGCTCGTCGACGATCGCCATGATGTACGGGTACGGCCGGTACTCGCGCTCCGAGCCTGGCGGCGCGGTGATCTCGCCCGAACGGACCTTCTTGTTGTAGTCGTCGATGTGCCGGACCTTGTTGACCTGCATGTCCTGGTAGCGCTGCTCCATCTCCTCCACCAGCCAGGCCAGCGCGGCGGCGGCCTTCTTCGGCTGGGTGATGATGGGCGTGATCAGGTGCGGGATGCCCTCGTACGGCGTCAGCTCGACCATCTTCGGGTCGATCAGGATCATCCGGCACTCGTCCGGCGTCGACCGGGCGAGCAGCGACACCAGCATCGAGTTGACGAAGCTCGACTTACCGGAGCCGGTGGACCCCGCGACCAGCAGGTGCGGCATCTTCGTCAGGTTCGCGGTGACGAAGTGGCCCTCGATGTCCTTGCCGAGGCCGATCACCATCGGGTGGTTGTCCTTGACCGTGGACGGCGCCCGCAGCACGTCACCCAGGCGGACCATCTCGCGGTCGGAGTTCGGCACCTCGATGCCGACCGCGGACTTGCCCGGGATCGGCGCCAGCAGCCGGACGTTGTCGGTGGCCACCGCATAGGCGATGTTCTTGGTCAGTGCGGTGATCTTCTCGACCTTCACGCCGGGACCGAGCTCGACCTCGTAGCGGGTGACCGTCGGGCCGCGGGTGAAGCCGGTGACCTGCGCGTCGACGTTGAACTGCTCCAGCACACCGGTGATCGCCTCGATCATGGCGTCGTTGGCCTTGCTGCGGGACTTCGGCGCGTCGCCGAGCTTCAGCAGGTCGGGGGGCGGGAGCTGGTAGTCGCCCTCGACCGTGCGGGTGACCGCGAGCGGCGGTTCGACGGGCTTCTTCGGCTTCTTCTCGGGCACCTCGGCGACGGGCTTGGGCTTGGGCGGCTTGATCGGCGTCGGCGCCTCGGCCAGCATCGCGTCGATGTCCAGCTGCTCGGGCTCGGCTTCGCTGGACTGGCGGCGCCGGGACGGCTTGCGCAGCCGCGCGGCCTTCGGGTCGGCGTCGGTGACCTTCTCTTCGTCGGTGGCGAAGCCCGAGCGCTGCGCCTCGGCTTCGGCGATCTCTTCCTCGTCGAGGCCCCAGTTGCGCAGCCGGTGCGGGATCTGGCGGACCGGCGTGCCGGTGAACACGAGCACCCCGAAGAACAGGGCGAGGATGAGCAGCGGCACGGCGACCCAGGTCGTGACGCCCATGGTCAGCAGGCCGCCGGAGAACGCACCGACGATGCCGCCGGCGTACATCCGGCCGTCGTTGGTGTCCGGCAGCGCGGTGAAGATGTGCAGCATCCCGAGCACCGACAGGACGACCATGATCGTGCCGACGACCATCCGCGGCCGCGTCTCCGGGTGCGGCTCGGACCGCATCAGCGCGACGGCGACGACCACGAGTACCAGCGGCAGCGTGACGGCCCCGGCGCCCAGGACGGTCCGGGTGGCGATCTCCACCCCGGCTCCGATCGGGCCGGCCGCCCGCCACCAGACGCCGACGGCGGCGACGATGGCCAGGGCGATCAGGCCCAGCGCCAGCCCGTCGCGGCGGTGTTCCGCCTCGAGCTCGCGGGTGCGCCCCACCGTGCGTGCCAGCGTGCCCAGGCCCTTGGCCAGCAGGTTCCAGGTCCCGCGGACGCTCTTCCCGAAGATCCCGGGCGTCTTGCGGCGGGCCCGTGGTGGCGGCTTGCGAGCGGACGACGTACGTGGCTTCGCGGGTGTACGCGGCTTACGCGCCGCTGCCCCCTTCGCGCCGCTTCCCGTGCTTCTCTTCCTCGTCGCCGACCCAGCCATGCTGTTTACGGTAACCGGCCGTGGCGGTTCGTCCCACGCGCCACTCTCGGCCCAGGGTGAACTTCTGCCGCACACCGAGGGGTGCGGGGCCATCCGGGTGAACCGATCCGGCCAGTGCGCAAACGGGTGAAATCGGCGTCTGCCATGCTCTGCCCCATGCTCGCGCTGCGCACCGACGAACCGCCCCGCCGTGCTCCCGCCATCTGGCGGACCATGCTGAACATCGACCGGGGGCTGGTGAACCTCGTCGGGCGGCTGACCGTCACCGGCCGGGTGCCCGCCCAGCTGCGGGGACGGCCGCTGCTGATGGCCGCGAACCACATCGGCGTGTTCGACGCCTTCGTGCTGATGGCCGCGTGCAAGCGGATCGGCATCAACCCGCGGTTCATGCTGGCCGGCGGCATCCTCGACGCGCCCGTCATCGGGCCGGCGCTGCGGGTCAGCGGGCACCTGCGGGTCGACCGCAAGCACGCCGGCACCGCCGTCGGGCAGTTCGCCGAGGCCGTCGAGGCGATGAAGACCACCCGCGAGCCGATCATCGTCTACCCGGAGGGCCGGATCAGCCACGACCCCGGCCTGTGGCCGGAACGCGGCAAGACCGGCGCGGCGCGGCTCGCGCTGGCGGCGGGCGTGCCGGTGATCCCGATCAGCCAGTGGGGCGCGCACGAGGCCGTCTACTGGGGCACCGAGACCGTCAACGGCCCGGCCGACCTGGTCCCGCTGGCCCGCTCCGGGCTCAGCGCTCCCCTGCGCCGGCCGCGGTTCCGGGTGCACTTCGGCGACCCCGTCGACCTGTCGGACGTCGAGCCGGAGCGGCCGGGCGCCGGGGTGCGCGCGCACGCGAAGATCATGCAGGCGATCGCCGACGGCCTGGTCCCGCTGCGCCGCGACGAGCTCGACCGGCCCAGGTTCCACGACCCCACGCGGCCCACCGACACGGTCAGCCCCTGGAAGCCGCCGTCCGCACTGTGAGACACGCGCGGCGGCGCCCCTAGAGTCGGCGACGTGAGCACACGGATACTCGTCGTCTACTACAGCTCGACCGGGAACACCGCCGCCCTCGCCGAGTCCCTCGCCGCGGGCGCGCGCGAGACCGGGGCGGACGTGCGGGTGCGGACCGTGCCGGAAACCGTGCCCGCCGAGGCGATCGCGCAGAACCCGCGGTGGCAGGCCTGGGTCGACGCCGGGCCGCACCACGAGCTCGCCACGCTCGGCGACCTCGAGTGGGCCGACGGGCTCGCGGTCGGCAGCCCGACCCGGTTCGGCGGCCCGGCCGCCCAGCTCAAGTCCTATTTGGACAGCACGGGCGGCCTGTGGGCCAAGGGAAAGCTCGCGGACAAGGTGGCGACGTCGTTCACGACGGCGTCCACCGCGCACGGCGGCCTCGAGTCGACGCTGCTGGCGATCAACAACGTCTTCTACCACTGGGGCGCGATCGTCGTCCCGCTCGGCTACACCGACCCGCACCTGATGCAGTCCGGCAATCCCTACGGCGGCTCGTTCGTCTCCCGCAAGTCGGCCGCGCCGGACGACGTCGCGCTCGACGCCCTGCGCCTGCAGGGGCGGCGGCTCGCCACCATCACCACGCACGTCGCCACCGGGCTCAAGCGGGCGGAATAACCGGGGAAATCGGTTCGGCGGTGACGCCGGCAGGATCTAGAGTCGCGGTGGTGACCACCGAGCTCCCCGTCCTCGCGCCACCCCGGGTCGCCCACCGCGGCCGCGGCACCGCCTACGTCCTGCTCGCCGCCCTGTTCTTCAGCACGTCGGGCACGCTGGGCAAGTCCGTGATGACGGCCGGGATCACGCCGCAGCAGGTGGCCGCGGCCCGGATCGCGCTGGCCGGGTTCGTGCTGCTCGCCGGGGTCGCGCTGGTGGCGCCGCGGAAGCTGCGGGTGCGCCGGGCGGAGCTGCCCGTCCTGGCCGGCTACGGCCTGCTCGGCGTGGCCGGGGTACAGCTGCTCTACTTCGTCGCCGCAGGGCGGATCCCGGTCGGCATCGCGATCCTGCTGGAGTTCGTCTCGCCGGTGCTGATCGCGCTGTGGGTGCGGTTCGTGCGGCGGCACCGGCTGCCGCGCGCGGTGTGGGGCGGCATCGCGCTGGCCATGGCGGGGCTCGCGCTGGTCGCCCAAGTCTGGGAAGGCGTCACCCTGGACGGGCTCGGCCTGCTGGCCGGCTTCGGCGCGGCCCTGTGCTCGGCGGGGTACTTCCTGCTCGGCGAGCGCGCGGTGGCCGGTATCGACCCGCTGGGACTGGTCACCTGGGGCATGGTGGTCGGCGCGGTCGCGATCAGCTTCGTCGCGCCGCCGTGGACGTGGCCGGCCGGGCTGCTCGGCGCCCAGGTCGGGTTCGGGGCCTGGCACCCGCCGGTGTGGCTGCTGCTGACCCTGCTCGTGCTGGTCGCGACGGTGCTGGCGTACGTCTGCGGCATTTCGTCGCTGCGGCACCTGCCGGCGTCGGTGGCGAGCGTGCTCGGGCTGGTCGAACCGGTGATCACGACGGTCGCGGCGTGGGTGCTGATCGGCGAGGAGCTCGCCTGGCCGCAGCTGCTCGGCTCGGCGATCCTGCTGGCCGGTGCGTACATCGTGCAGCGGAAGTCCGGCATCCTCGCTCAGTGAGGTTGCGCAAATTCTGCGCTGCGTCGTTTCCAGGTGGGAGAATTCCGCGATCCACGCCCACCCGGGAAGGAAGCACCTTGGCGACTAAGTCCGGGCTGCGGCCCGACCTGCGGCAGCGGCACGTCCGGATGATCGCCCTCGGCGGCATCATCGGCGCGAGCTTGTTCATCGGCAGCGGCGCGGTGATCCACACCGTCGGCCCGGCCGCCGTCCTGTCCTACGCGCTCGGCGGGCTGCTCGTCGTGCTCGTCATGCGGATGCTCGGCGAGATGGCGACGGCGGCCCCGGCGCTGGGCTCGTTCATGGAGTACGCCCGCGACTCGCTCGGCGGCTGGGCGGGCTTCACGATCGGCTGGCTGTACTGGTACTTCTGGGTCGGCGTGGTCGCGTTCGAGGCGGTCGCCGGCGCGAAGATCCTGCAGGGCTGGATTCCCGGCGTGCCGCAGTGGGTGTTCTCGCTGGGGCTGATGCTGCTGCTGACGGCGACGAACCTGGCGTCGGCGCGGTCGTTCGGCGAGACGGAGTTCTGGCTGGCGTCGATCAAGGTCGCCACCATCGTCGTGTTCCTGGTGCTGGGCCTGCTGTTCGTGCTCGGGCTCTGGCCGGGCGCGGACTTCTCGGTCGGCAACATCGGGCTCGACGGCTTCGTCGCGAAGGGGCCGTTTTCCGTGGTGCACGGCGTGGTCATCGTGATCTTCTCGTACTTCGGCGCGGAGATCGTGACGATCGCGGCGGCCGAGTCCGACCAGCCCGAGACGGCGGTCCGCAAGGCGACGTCGACGATCGTCTGGCGGGTGATCGTGTTCTACGTGGGTTCGGTGGCGCTGCTGGTGATGATCACGCCGTGGCGCGAGATCCCCAGCGAGACGAGCCCGTTCGCGGCGGCGTTCGGCCGCTTCGGCGTCCCGGCGGCGTCGACCATCGTGTCGGCAGTGGTGCTGACGGCGGCGCTGTCGGTGCTGAATTCGGGGCTGTACACGGCATCCCGGATGCTGTTCGCGTTGCGCCGCCACGGCTGGGCGCCGGGCTGGATCGCGGACACGAACGCGCGCGGCGTGCCGTGGAAGGCGATCCTGGCGTCGACGTCGGTCGGGTACGTGGCGGTGGTGATGAGCTACGTGTCCCCGGACAAGATCTTCTACTTCATCATCAACTCGGCGGGCGCGGTGGCGCTGTTCGTGTACGCGATCATCTGCGGCTCCCAGATCCGGATGCGGCGGTCCCTCGAAGCGACGGCGCCGGAGAAGCTGAAGCTGCGGATGTGGGGCTACCCCTGGCTGAGCTGGGTGACCCTGGTCCTGACGCTGGTGGTGGTCGCGTCAATGCTGTTCGTCGACGAGGACGCGCGGGCCCAGCTGTACCTGAGCCTGATCAGCCTGGCGGTGATCCTGGCCGTGTACGCCCTCATCCGCCGCCGATCCGGCCGTGCGCAGGCGGGCATCACGCGTGATTGAAGGGGAATCACGCGTGATCGGGGAGGCATCTCGCGTGATTGGCGGGGCATCGCGGTGATGCCCCGCTGATCACGCGTGATGCCCCTCGGGACACGCGTGATGCCCGCTGGATCACGGGCTCAGCCGCCGGCGATGCGGGACAGGGCGCCGAAGAACACGTCCGTGATCTTGGCCGGGTCGGGGGCGATGAACGCCTGGCCGCCCGTGGCTGCCGTCAGCTGGTCGAGTTCGGACTTGTCCGCGTCCGGGCCGATGCCCACGCCGATCAGGGGGATCGAGCGGCGGGGGTCCTGGAGCTTTCCCAGCTCGGACAACAGGTCCGCGCGGGAGATGCCGTGCGGGTCGTCGTTGCGGCCGTCCGTCATCACGATCACCAGGTTCAGCCGGCCCGGCTCCCACTCGCGGCGGGCCGTGCGGTACGTGTCCAGGACGCTTTCGTACAGCCCCGTTCCGCCGTCCGGGGTGGCCTTCACCTGGGCCAGCTTGTCCAGTGCGCCGCTCGCCAGGTGCTGGGCCACCGGGGCCATCGGGAGCAGCTCGCGGTAGTCCTTGTCGCCGTCCAGGCGCGTCGAAAACGTCAGCATCCGCAGCTGGGTCGCCGGTTTGAACAGGCGCAACGCCTTCGCCGCCGCCTCCATCGTCACCTGCATCCGGTTCAGGCCGGTGCCCGGGACCTGGGCGTTCATCGACCCCGAGACGTCGACCAGCACCTGCACCCGCGCGCTGAGGTTGATGCCGGCCCACTGGTTGAGCAGCTCGTCGACGACGGGCGCGGACGGCAGGCTCGCCGTCCGGAAGCCCGCCGGCGACACCCTCGGGTCGTCCGGGTGGTCGCGCAGCGCCTGGCCGCCCGCCGCGCGCAAGCCCGTCTTCGCGATCGCGTCCGCGCCCGCGTCGCCGAGCACCGCGTCCCGCAGCGCGTCGACGATCGGGCGCTGCTGCGGGGTGATCCCGCCCAGCTCCGCGAACGGGTAGTCCAAAGTGGGCACGGCCGCCGAGTAGACGGCGACGAGCGGGGACTTCGGGTCCTCGACGTTGTGGCGCAGCAGGGAGTTCTCCGACGCCGGGAACGCCGTCACCGCGGCCGTGCCGCCGCCGTCGCTCGACCCCGGCAGCCGGGCGATCAGCTCCGTCTCGTCGCCGAGCGTGTTGGCCGAGAAGCGCCGCAGCAGCGCGACGTACGCGGCCGACGGCTCGGGGGCCGCCTTGACCGCGTCCTGCAGGCCGAGCAGCGCCACCGCGCCGACCGGGTCGCGGGCCGGGTCCGGCATCCCGGGCACGGCGCCCGGCGCGGCCAGCGCCTCCGCCCAGGTGGGCGCGTGGTCGGGCCAGCCGAGCCCCTTGACGACGTCGGCGGCGACGGCCAGCACCACCGGCGAACTGGCCACCGACGCGCCGCTCCCGGGGACGTCGGCGGCACCGAGCTGGTGGGCGCGGCGCAGCGCGAGCGTCGAATCCGGCACCCAGACCTGCGGCCGCGGGCTCCCGTCGGAGAGGGCGAGCCGCTCGGCGGCCTGGGTCGCCTCCCTGGTCTGGACCTCGACGCTGCCGCACGGCAGGTCGAGCCCGCGCGCGACCAGCGACAACGCGGGCGCGATGTCCGCGGATGCGGTGACGAGGACCTTCGTGGGCTGCTCGCACGACGGCTGGGAGCGCACGGCCGACACCGTCACCCACGCCGCGGCGCCGAGGACGAGCACGAGGCCGGTCGCGACGGCGGGCAGGAGCAGCCGGCGTCGTCTGCCGTCCGAGTGACGTCCCATCGGCGCGGCCTCTCTGCGCGAGGCGGGGTGGGATCAAGGTTATCCCGCAGCAAAGCCGCCGCATGTGCGCCGGACGGCCTAACAGCTCACCCCGGGGAGGGAGCAGGCCCCGCCCGCAGCGGGATGTCCCCGCGTCCCGCGGCCGAAACACTGGACCGCATGAAACCGGCCCGAGAAGAACAACGCAGGGCGCGCCGCGCGCTGCTGCGCCAGACCGTCACCGTGGCCTTCGCCCTGCTCCTGGCCAGGGTGACGCCGTGAAAACGCGGAACGCCTTCGCCGCCGCAAGGGGGAGGCGAAGGCGTTCCGCGCCGGAAACTCAGACCGGGATGACCGTGGGGACGATCATCGGGCGGCGGCGGTAGGTGTCGGCCACCCAGCGGCCCACCACCCGGCGGACCGCCTGGGCGATCCGGTGCGTGTCGGTGATGCCCTCGGCCTCCGTGCGCGCCAGTTCCATCTCGACCAGCGGCACGACGGCGTCGAGCGCCTTCGGGTCGTCGGAGAAGCCGCGGCCGGACACCGTGGGGCTGGTGACCGCGCGGCCGGTGCTGGTGTCCACCGCGACCGTGATCGCGATGAACCCGCCCTCGCCGAGGACCAGCCTGTCCGACAGGGTCGACTCGCCGACGTCGCCGACCGACAGGCCGTCGACGTACACGTGGCCGACCTCGACGCGGCCGGTGCGGGACGCCTTGCCGTCCACGAGGTCCACGACCACGCCGTCCTCGGCGATCACCACGTTCTCCGGGGCCACACCGGTGCGGATGGCGAGCTCGCCGTTCGCGCGCAGGTGCTTCCACTCGCCGTGGACCGGCATCACGTTGCTCGGGCGCACCGCGTTGTACAGGTACAGCAGCTCCCCCGCCGACGCGTGGCCGGAGACGTGGACCTTCGCGTTGCCCTGGTGCACGACGTTCGCGCCGAGCCGGGTCAGGCCGTTGACCACGCCGAACACCGCGGTCTCGTTACCCGGGATCATCGAGCTGGCCAGCACGACGGTGTCGCCCGCGCGGATCGAGATCTGCCGGTGCTCGCCGCGCGCCATCCGCGACAGCGCCGAGAGCGGCTCGCCCTGCGACCCCGTCGAGACGAACAGGACCTTGCTCTCCGGCAGCGTGCTGGCCTGGTCGAGGTCGACGAGCAGGCCGTCCGGCACGTTGAGCAGGCCCAGCTCGGCCGCGATGCCCATGTTCCGGACCATCGACCGGCCGACGAACGCGATCCGGCGGCCGTGCCGCTCGGCGGCGTCGAGGACCTGCTGGACGCGGTGGACGTGGCTGGCGAAGCAGGCCACGATCACGCGCTGGTCCACGCGCCGGATGACGTCGTCGAGGACCGGGCCGATGTCGCGCTCGGGCATGACGAACCCGGGCACCTCGGCGTTGGTCGAGTCGACGCAGAACAGGTCGACACCCTCGTCGCCGAGCCGGGAGAAGCCGGCCAGGTCGGTGAGGCGCCCGTCCAGCGGCAGCTGGTCGAGCTTGATGTCGCCGGTGTGCAGGACCACGCCCGCCGGGGTGCGGATCGCCACCGCGAGCGCGTCCGGGATCGAGTGGTTGACCGCGAAGAACTCGAGGTTGAACACGCCGACGTCGCGGCGCTCGCCCTCGCGGACCTGGATCAGGTTCGGCCGCTGCCGGTGCTCCTTGGCCTTGGCCGCGAGGAGCGCGTTGGTGAACTTCGAGCCGTAGATCGGCAGGTCCGGCCGCAGGCGCAGGAGGAACGGGACGGCGCCGATGTGGTCCTCGTGCCCGTGGGTGAGCACCAGGCCGTCGATGTCGTCGAGGCGGTCCTCGATCGCGCGGAAGTCGGGCAGGATCAGGTCGACGCCGGGCTGGTCGTCCTCGGGGAAGAGCACCCCGCAGTCGACGATGAGCAGCCGTCCGCCGAACTCGAAGACGGTCATGTTGCGCCCGACCTCGCCGATGCCGCCCAGCGCGACGATGCGCAGGGCCCCCTCGGGCAGCTCGGGCGGGGCGTTGGTGGGGCCTGGACCAGGGGGAAGTGAGCTCACCGAGGCAGGGTCCCAACGCTGGTGTGCGAGGTCGGCGCCACGTAGGCGGCCCGCGAATCTGCTTGTGCCACCCGCTCACCATGCCAGTCCTGGGCCGCCGTGTCGCCCAGCGGCACGCCGCCCTGGGCAAGATCACCGGCGATCAGGGCCGTCTGCTCGGTGGTCGGGGCGACGATCGGCAGCCGCGGATCGCCGATGTCGAAGCCGCGCAGCCGCAGCGCGGCCTTGCTGAACGCGACCCCGCCGACCCGGGACATCGCGCGCAGCACGGGAAGCATGCCGCGGTGGTTCGTGCGCGCGGTGGACGTGTCGCCGTTCTCGTAGGCGTCGATCATCGCGCGGATCCGGCCCGCGACGACGTGACCGATCACACTCACCACGCCGACCCCGCCGACCGAGATCCACGGCAGGTTGAGGCCGTCGTCGCCGGAGTAGTAGGCGAGGTGGGTGTTGGCGATGACCTCGGACCCGGCGATGAGGTCGCCCTTGGCGTCCTTGACCGCGACGATCCGGGGGTGCTCGGCCAGCCGCAGCAGCGTGTCGACCTCGATCGGGACGACCGAGCGCGGCGGGATGTCGTAGAGCAGCACCGGCAGCCCGGTGCTGTCGGCGACCGTGGTGAAGTGCGCGAACAGCCCGGCCTGGCTGGGCCGCGAGTAGTACGGGGTGACGACCAGCAAGCCGTGCGCACCGGCCGCCTCGGCCTGCTTCGCCTGCTCGATGCTGTGCGCCGTGTTGTTGGTGCCCGCGCCGGCCACGACGGTCGCGCGGTCGCCGACGGCCTCGACCACCGCGCGGATCAGCTCCTGCTTCTCCTGGTCGCTCGTGGTCGGGCTCTCGCCGGTGGTGCCGTTCACCACGAGGCCGTCGTTCCCCAGCTCCACGAGGTGCTCGGCCAGCTCCTGCGCCCGCTTCAGGTCGAGCGCGCCGTCGGCGTCGAACGGGGTGGCCATCGCGGTGAGCACGCGCCCGAACGGCCGTCCGGGCGCTGAGGTTGGTGGGTTGGACATGGTGAGACGGTACCCCGCCGGTCCGACGAAAACCGCGTCGACCTGGTCACCAGGAGGATTTCCCGGGGGTGGCCGCTCGTCGCGGAACTTCTACTTGACCTTGGTCACGATCGGCGCGGTGATGGGGCCGCCGTCGGCCCGGGCGAGCAGGCAGTAGAACTCCCGCGCCGGCTCCTCGCCGCTCTTCGCCGGCGCGGCGTCCCACTCCGCCTGGGTGGGGACGAGGGCGCGGAAGGTGAGGTCCGCCCGCTGGGTCTCGGGCACGATCGAGGACCGGAACGCGGTCGCGCACGCCGCCTCGGCACTGGCCGTGACCGCGGGCAGCCCCGGGTAGGCCGCGATCTTGGCGTCGTCGGTGCTCCAGTTCTCGACCGAAAGCAGGCTGCCGATCTCGTAGACCTCCAGCGTGTGCGCGTTGCCGCACTCGGTCTTGTTGTCCTCTTCGCTGATGATCGAGCCGTCCTGCACCGGGGTGTTGAAGCACCGGTAGTAGCCGCCGATGGCGGTGCGGAGCTGACCGCCGACGCCGTAGGTCATGGTCGGCTGCTTCTGCTTGTCGGCGGCGGGCGTCTCGTAGGCCTTGCCCGCGAAGAAGCCGCCGATCAGGGCGGCCACGACCAGCACGGCCGCGGCCGAGAGCCACAGCGGGAGGTGAGACTTCTTCGCCGGCGGCTGCGGTGCGGGGGCGCCGAGCATCGCGGTGCCGTGCGGCGGGGTGGGCCGCACGCCCTGGGCCGTGGTCAGCAGGTTCTGGGCCTGGGGCGCGGTCAGCCGCGCGTCGGGGTTGGTGACCAGCAGGCCGAGGATCGCGGCGGCGATCGGGCCGTGGCCGCGGGTCAGGTACGGGATCTCGGTCATGATCGCGTGCAGCGTCGCGGCGGTGGTCGCGCGCTCGAACGGGATCGAGCCTTCGACGGCGAAGAACAGCGTCGCGCCGAGGGACCACAGGTCGGACGCGGGCAGCGCTTCGCGGCCCTCGACGCGTTCCGGCGCCATGAAGGCGGGCGAGCCGACGATCATGCCGCTGGTGGTCAGCCGCGGGTCGTCGACGGCGTGGGCGATGCCGAAGTCGGTGAGCTTCACGCGGCCGTCCGGCGCGACGAGGATGTTCGCCGGCTTGACGTCCCGGTGCACGATCCCCGCGGCGTGGGCCGCCTGCAGCGCGGCGAGCACCCGCTCCCCCAGCTGCGCGGCCTGCGCGGCGGGCATCGGGCCGCGCTGCCGGACGAGGTCGGCGAGGCTCGGGGCTTCGACCAGCTCCATGACGATGAAGGTGGTCCCGCCGTCGGCGACGACGTCGTAGACGGTGACGACGGCGGGGTCGTTGAGCCGCCCGCCGGTGCGCACCTCGCGCAGGGCGCGCTCGGAGAACACGGCGGCGGACTCGGCGTCGGGCAGCCGCAGCTCCTTGACCGCGACCTGCCGCCCGATGACCTGGTCTTGCGCCCGCCACACGACACCCATGCCGCCCCGGCCCAGTTCGCCCAGCAGGAGGTAGCGGCCCGCGACGACCCGCTGACCGGGCACGGCGGGTGCCTGCTGCGGCGGGTAGGGCCGGGTCTGTTCGTCGGTCACGGTGCTCCTTTTGGCGGCGGTCGCGCAGATGCTAGTCGGACCGCCGCCGGGCGCCGCGGGTTCCGCGGAATTCGTGGCCCGGCGGGGGAAAGCAACCTCAGCGGGCGAAAGTGAGGTAAATCAGGACCAGGTTGAGGGCGATGATGATCGCCGCGATCACCGAGGCCGCGACCGTCGTCGGGCGGCGGTTGGCGTCCGGCCCCATCAGGTCGCGGTCGGCCGTGAGGCGGATCAGCGGGATCAGCGCGAACGGGATGCCGAAGGACAGCACCACCTGCGACACCACGAGCGCCGCGCTCGGGTCCGCACCCAGGGCGAGGACCACGATCGCCGGGGTCAGCGTGACCAGGCGGCGCAGGACCAGCGGGATCCGCTTGTGCAGCAGCCCCTGCATGATCATCGCGCCCGCGTACGCGCCGACCGACGTCGAGGCCAGGCCCGAGGCCAGCAGGCCGATCGCGAACAGCAACGCGATGCCGGGGCCGAGCGCCACCGCGACCGCGCCGTGCGCGCCCTCGATGCTGTCGACGCCCTCCTGGCCCTGGAGGTTCGTCGCGGCCAGCAGGAGCATGCCGAGGTTCACCGCGCCCGCCAGCAGCATCGCCAGGCCGACGTCCGCCCGGGTCGCCCGCAGCAGCCGGCGGCGGCGGGCGCCGTCCGGCCGGCCGTGGCGGTCGCGGACCAGGCCCGAGTGCAGGTAGACCGCGTGGGGCATCACCGTCGCGCCGAGCATGGCCGCCGCGATCAGCACGCTGCCCGCGCCGTCGAACCTCGGCACCAGCCCGCCGGCCGCCGCCGCGGCCGACGGCGGCTCGACGACCAGGCTCGCCAGGAAGCCGACGGCGATCACCGCCAGCAGGCCGGTGACGACCCGCTCGAACGTCCGCTGGCCGCCGCGGTCCTGGACCGCCAGCAGCGTCAGCGACACCGCGCCGGTGACCAGGCCGCCGGCGACGAGGGGCAGGTCGAACAGCAGGTTGAGGGCGATCGCGCCGCCGACGACCTCGGCCAGGTCGGTGGCGATGGCGACGACCTCGGCCTGGGCCCAGTAGGCCAGCCGGGCGGGCCGGGACAGGCGGCCGCGCAGCGCCTCCGGCAGCGACATCCCGCTGACCAGCCCCAGTTTCGCCGACAGGTACTGCACGAGCACGGCCATCAGGTTCGCCGCGACGATCACCCAGACCAGCAGGTAGCCGTAGCGGGCGCCGGCGCTGATGTTGGCGGCGACGTTCCCCGGGTCGACGTAGGCGATGGCGGCGACGAACGCGGGCCCGAGCAGGGCCGAACCGGCGCGCAGCCGCGAGACCAGTCTCGGGCGGACTGCCTCCGTCACCGCCATGAAGCCTGCCTCTCGCCGGATGTCGGGGAACCCAAACCGGAGTTTAGGCGTGCCGAACTTTGCTTTTCAAGGGTGACGACTCCCACCCTCGTCCCCGGATACCCAGCAGAACGCGCCCGAAAAGTCAGGCGTGGGCGACCTCGTGGCCGGACTCGCGCAGGGCCGCGACCGCGTGGCCGAGGTCGGTGGCTCGGACCAGGATGTGGTCGGTGTCGAACGTCGACATCGAGAACAGCGCGACGCCGGCCGCGGCCAGCTCCGAGGCGAGCGCGGCGATGATGCCGGTCAGCGTGAACTCCAGCGGGCCGCGGACCGACAGCAGCCGCCAGCCGTCCTCGGCCGCCGTGGCGCCGGACGGCTCGCGGCCGGCCGGGCAGATCACCGACAGCTCTTCGGGGGTCCGCGTCACCGAGACGAACGCTTCGCCCGGCTCGAACAGCTCCGCGGGCACCGCGGCGTCCGCGGGCAGCCGCACGACGGCGTACTCGCCGGGCCGGACGTCGATCGCGAGTCGCTTCATCAGCCTTCCAGCACCTTCGGGCTCGTGGCGATCTCGGTGCCGTCCGGCAGCGTCGAGATGGTGAAGTCCGCGAACACGTTCGCCGCGGCTTTCTGCAGCTGCCGCAGGCATTCCACCGCCAGCTCGCGGATTTCGACGTCCGCGTGCTCGGTGGCGCGCATCGCGACGAAGTGCCGCCAGGCGCGGTAGTTGCCCGTGACGACGATCCGCGTCTCGGTCGCGTTCGGCAGCACCGAGCGGGCGGCCTGGCGGGCCTGCTTGCGGCGCAGGGTCGCGGTCGGGACGTCGGCGAACTTCTCCTCGAGCCCGGCCAGCAGCTCGGTGTAGGCGTCGACGCTCGCCTGCGTCGCGGCGAGGAACTTCTCGTGCAGCACCGGGTCGTTCGCGATGACCTCGGGCTCGACGAACTCGGCGTTGCGTTCCGGGACGTACCGCTGCGAGAGCTGGGAGTAGGAGAAGTGGCGGTGCCGGATCAGCTCGTGGGTCAGCGACCGGGAGATGCCGCTGATGTAGAAGGTCACCGAACCGTGCTCCAGCACCGAAAGGTGGCCGACGTCGATGATGTGCTCGAGGTAGCCGGCGTTCGTCGCGGTGGCCGGGTTCGGCTTCTTCCACGACTGGTAGCAGGCCCGGCCGGCGAACTCGGCGAGCGCTTCGCCGCCGTCCGCATCCGTCGACCACGGCACGTCCTCGGGCGGGAGGAACTCGGTCTTCGCGATCAGCTGCACTCTGGGCGACACGGTTCCGGCCACGTCAGCACTCCTTCTCCCGGCTCCCGGGCAGCCTAACCGCGTGGGGGCGGCCACTCCTGGGGGACACGGTGACAGCACGGCCGCCTTGACTGACGTCACGGATGACGTCATAGTGGTGTCATGGATCTGACCCCGTACATCGCCAACCTTCGCGAGGACCTCGCGAACACGGCTGCCGCCGGGGACGAGCACACCCGGCGGGCGGCCGCACTGCTGTCCTCCGCGCTCGAGCCCGCCGTCCGGCTGACCCTGATGAACGCCCTCGCCGACCTCGCCGCCGAGGTCACGGCCGCGCTGCCGGGCCAGGTGGTCGACGTCCGGCTCGACGGCCGGGACGTCCGCGTGGTCGTCACCGGCACCGCCGAGGACACGACGTCACGCGAGACACCACGTGACACCACACCGCCGCCACCGATCGACGGCGGTGACATCAGCCGGATCACGCTGCGGCTGGTCGAACAGATCAAGGGGCAGGCCGAGCGCGCGGCCGCCGCCCAGGGCGTCTCGCTGAACACGTTCGTTTCGCAGGCGGTGCAGGGCGCGCTCGGCCACGGCGCGCTCGGCGGCGGGGGCCGCAAGCACCACGGCAAGGACGGCGGCAGCGGGTCGCACCTGCACGGCTGGGTCGAAGGCTGAGGGGGAACCGACGATGAGCGAAGAACAGACCACACCGGCCGACGACCTCGTCCGGATCGACGAGTTCGAGACCGACGTGCCGCTGGAGCTCGACGTCAGCGTCACGATCGGCCGCGTCGAGATCGTCCTCGACGGCGACTCCGGCGCGCGGGTGGAGCTGCGGCACGACCAGGGCGAGCAGCAGCCGTGGGTGGCGGGCGTGAACAGCCTGCTGTCCTGGGTCGGCGAGCGCTTCGGCGACCAGCTGGGCGTCGACCCGGCGACCTCCCCCGCCGAAGCGGTGCGACAGAGCCGGATCGAGAAGCTCGGCAACCGCCTGGTCGTGAGCGCACCGAAGGCGTGGCAGCTGCGCAACTCCGCCCTCGCGGTGAAGGTGCACGCGCCGGCGGGCTCGCACGTCGAGGTCCGGGCGGGCGCGGCGGACGTCACGGTGACCGGTTCGGCCGGCCGCGTCGACCTGCTGACCGGCTCCGGCGAGGTGAAGCTCGAGCGCGCCGACGGCTCGGCGACGATCCGCACCGGCAGCGGCGCGGTCAAGCTCGGCCCGACACTGGGCGGCCTGCAGCTGCGCAGCGGCAGCGGCCCGGTCGAGGCGTCGTCGATCGCGGGCTCCGCAACACTGGCCACCGGCACCGGCGACGTCTGGCTGGGCGCGGTATCGGGCGAGGTGATGGCCCGCACGGGCAGCGGCGACCTGTCGGTGGCCGACGCGGGCTCGGGCAGCCTCGACCTGATCACCGGCTCCGGCGAGGTCCGGATCGGCATCCGCGGCGGAACGTCCGCCGAGGTCGACCTGACGTCCAGCGCGGGCCGGGTGTCCAGCGAACTGGACGTGGCCGACACGGCACCGGAGGGCGGCGCGAAGCTGAGGGTCCGAGCCCGCACGGGCACCGGCAACGCCGTGGTGACGCGCGCGGCGGGCTGAGTAAGGGGGAGGAACGGGCCGTTTCCGGTGCGGGGGTGCCGGGAACGGCCCGTTCGCGTGGAATACCCGAGCAAGTGCTCCGGCGAATCCGCCCGCTGCCGAAGATCCGACAGCGTTTCTCAGGCCTCGAGATACCACTGGAAGCTCGTGGACACGCTGATGGAGCCGCTGTGGTGACCGAACGGGAATCCACCGGCCGCCTGGGAGAACACCTCGAACTCGATGCTGGTTTCGGTGATCTTCACGTTCTGCACGTACGCGAGACCACGAAACACCGTGTACCCCTGGGTGACCGTGCCCGGGATGATGCGAGCCCCGTCCGGGGCACCGTATTGCTCGGGCCGGTATTCGATCGACACCGTCGTGTCGGTGTTCACCCCTGAATTGTCCTGATGATACACAATCGGACCAACCAGGGCTGTCTGATACGCCATGGCACCCATCCTCTTCAATTGATCTCAACCACCACGAGGCCGTCGGCCGTGCGCATTGCAGCGGTCGATCAAGTGCGTTGTCAACAGCCAGGAAAAAAGATCCTCAAATGCGGCCACAGTAATATGCTCACGAGCCACGGCTCGGCCCACAAGAGATCATGGGCGCTGATTGCGGTGAAAAAATCAGGTTTGATTTTTTGCCGGGCGGCGGGCGCAGCTCGGACGACTCCGACAATAAGTCACCCCGCCCGAATCGATGGTTGGGAATTGACCGGAATCTCGATTCCCTCCGGACCCGAAAGCAGGCATGGGTGACACGACCGGCTCGCCGTCTTCATCAGGCGCCGGGTTTTGTGACGAAGATGATGCCGTGCAGAATTCAGATCGTGGTCGAGCCGACCAGCTTCCCCAGCGGGGCCGCCAGTTCACCCCGCTCCCCCACGACCACGCCCGACAACCCCAGCCACTCCGCCATGTGCCGCAGCTCTGCCGCCAGCTCGGGTAGCACCCGGGCCACGTCCACGCCCTCCTCCGCGAACGCTCCCTGGACCCGCAGCACGCCCGCCACGCGGTCGGCCTTCAGATCCACCCGTGCCACCAGCTCGCCGTCCAGGAGGAACGGGAACACGTAATACCCGTACACCCGCTTCGGCTCCGGGACGTAGATCTCGATCCGGTAGTGGAACCCGAACAGCCGCTCCGTGCGGGCTCGCTCCCAGATCAGCGGGTCGAACGGGCACAGCAGGGCCCGGCCCGAGACCGACCGCGGGGTCCGGGCCGCCGTGTGCCGGTACGCCACCTGTTTCCAGCCGCGGACCGTGACCGGCTCCAGCTCTCCCGCCTCCACCAGCTCCGCCACCGCCTGGCGGGCCGGGGCCGGGCCGAGGCGGTAGTAGTCGCGCAAGTCCGTCTCCGTCGCCACGCCCAACGCCCGCGCCGATCGTGAGATCAGGCCCCGCGCGCCCTCCTCCGCCGAGACCGAGCGGGACAGGATCTCCGGTGGGACGACTCGCTCGGTGAGGTCGTAGAGACGCTCGAAGGAGCGACGCGTGCCCGTGGTCAGCTGGCCGATGCCGAACAGGTACTCGCAGACGCGCTTGACCTCCGACCGCTCCCACCACGAGCCGGGGCCGCGCCGCTGGGCGTCCGCCTCCACCGCACGCTCGATGCCGCCCGCGCCGATCGGGCCCAGCTCCTTCACCACCGACAGGATTTCGTCCACCAGGCCCGGCGACTTCTCGATCAACGGCCCGTAGTGCCGCCACCAGCCGTCGCGCTTCGCGCCCGAGCGGATCAGGGGCCAGTCCTCGATCGGGAGCAGGCTCGCCTCGTGCGCCCAGGTCTCCACCAGCATCCGCGGGCGACGGGCCGAGTTCGCCCACGCCGCCGCGTCGAGCATCGCCGGGTCGTACGAACCCAGTCGCGAGAACACCGGCATGTAGTGCGCCCGGACCGCCACGTTCACCGAGTCCAGCTGCAGCAGCTGGACTCTCGACAGCACCCGTTTCAGGTGCTGGCGCGAAGGCACGCCGGAGGGACGCGGGTCGGTGAAGCCCTGTGCGGCCAGGAACGTCTTCCGGGCCGTCGAGACGCTGATCGTTTGCATGGTGAGCTCATGGTGCCACCCACCACCGACAAAAACGCGCACCAGTAGATTCACGACCCATGAGCGACGCCGCCGTCCGTCCCGCCGATCTGTCCGACGCCGCGGAGATCGCCCGCATCCAGCGCGAAACCTGGCACGCCGCCTACGAGGACCTGCTCGGCAAACAGGCCCTCGCCCAGCTCGACGCCACCGACCTGGCCGGGACCTGGGCTGAGACCATCGACTACCCCGGCAGCCAGGTCTACCTCGCCACCGAAGGCGAATTCACCGTCGGCTTCTGCGTCGCCGGCCGCGCGCCCGAAGACGAGGTCGCCCAGGCTGACGGGAGCCTGCCCGACGACGCCGGCACCACCGGCCTGATCGCCACCCTGCTCGTCGAGCCGCGGTGGGGCCGGCGCGGGCACGCCGGGCGGCTACTCGCGACCGCCGCCGCGGGCCTGCGGGCCGACGGGGCCTCCCGCGGCATCGCCTGGGTCGCCCAGGGCGACCACGCCTCCCTCGGGTTCTACCGGCGGGCCGGCTGGAACCCCGACGGCACCGTCCGCACCCTCGACACCGGCGAACGCACCGTCCGCGAGGTCCGGCTCACCGGCACCCTCGACCTGTCCCTGGCCTGAGTCCCGGAAGATCACCCACCGCATCACGGCGTACATGAACACGCCTTCGCACGCGCCCGCGAGCACCCGCGAGACGTGGTATTCGATGCCCAGCGCCGTCAGCCCCGCCCCCACCCCCAGCAGGAACGCCGCGTAGTTGACCGCAATCGCCACGATGTAGAGCACGAGCTGGCGCCCGACGGCGGCGTGGGAATGGAAGTTGAACGTCCGGTTCAGCGCGAAGCTCAGCCCGAACGCGCAGACGTACGCCAGTGTGATCGCCAGCCACACCGGCCAGCCGAGCACGCCGTGGAAGACGGTCAGCAGCCCGAGGTCGACGCCGAAGGTGAACCCGTTGATGAGGCAGAAGCCGAGAAACGTCGGCGCCACGATCCGCGACAACCCCAGTGGCAGGAAGCGCACGACGGTCCGGCAGAGGGCGCCGAATCGGTCAGCGGGCGTACGGGGTTGCTCGGCGGCCACCCCGCCAGTGTTCCGGCGGGAGGTGACCGGCAGCCGTCGGGCAAGTGATCTTCTGGTGCGGACCACCCGCCGAAGAGGGGGGTCAACCCCCGTGCGCGGAGATCTCGAACTGATAACTTGGAAGAACGCGAGAGCTTTTCAGGAGGTGACACGATGAGCTGGATCCTGCTGACGCTGGGCGTCGCGTTCGGTTCGGCCATCGTGCCGCTGATCAACGCCGAAGTGTTCTTGCTGGGGCTGTGCGCGAGCCAGCCGGGGCTGCACTGGCTGTGGCTCGGGGCGGCGGTGGCGGTCGGGCAGATCGCCGGCAAGACGCTGTACTACCTGGCGGCCCGCGGGACGATCAAGCTGCCGAAGCCGCTGCACGACCGGTTGCACCGCGAGCGCCCGATGACGCCCCGGCGGGTGCGCTGGCAGCTGCGGACCAAGCGGGTCCGCGGGTGGGTGGAACGGCTGCGCGAACGCTGCCACCGGCACCCGCACTGGATGGCCGGGACCTACGGGGTGAGTTCCCTGGTGGGCCTGCCGCCGTTCATGGCGACGAGCGTGCTGGCGGGCCTGGTGCGGATGCGGCTCGCGACCTTCCTGACGACCGGGCTGGCGGGAAGGTGGATCCGCTTCAGTTTGATAGCGGCTTCACCCGCGGTCTTCGCGGGCTGGCTGCACCACTGAGATCGGGGCGGAGCGGGAGACGGTGAGGCCGCCGAGGGGACGGGCTCTCGTGTGGCGCACGCCGACGGCCTCAGCGAGAGAAGCCGCGGCGCACCCGTCGATGGCAGGGCCGCCGGCTGCTGGGTCACTGGGTCGCCCGGCCACTGGGTCGCCGGATCATTGAGTCGCTGGATCACTAAGTCGCTGGGTCGCCGGGAAACTGAAATGTTAGATCTAAGAGCTAAGAGCTGTCATCGCGCACGAACGACAACGACCAGCGAATTGCCACACCCCGGTCCCGGCCACCGCCACCACGAAAGCCCACCCGCCGATCGGCTCGGCCAGCACCGCCACCAGGAAACAGAACACCGAAAACCCACCCAGCCCGCGCAGCACCCCCCGCATGGTCGCGGCGGCCGCCGGCGCCCCGCCCTGGGCCAGCGCGAACACCGCCACCACGCTCGTCCCGATCGGGAACGGCGCCAGCACGCCGGTCAGGTCCGGGCCGAGCCGTCCCGCCGCGGCCGTCAGGACCACCACCAGGACCGCCGTCGCGACCGCGCGCGCCGGAAGGTCCCACCACGGCAACGTCACCGGCCCGGCCTCCCCCGCCGCCGGCAGCGACCGGATCCCCGCCCAGGCCGCCGCCCACGCCAGCCCGAGCGCCACCCACACCGGCACCGGCGCGAACGACAACGCCAGGTCCAAAGCCAGGCACAAGAGCCAGCCGACCACCACCGTGCCCGCCCAGCCGCGCGCCCGGGACACCCGCGCGAACACCACCGCGAACGCGGCCAGCGACACCAGCCCCAGCAGCGACGCCGACGCCGCCCGGGCGACGAACTCCGGGCCGTGGTCCAGGTACGTGATCAGCAGGATCGGCCCCGCGACGACCGGCATCGCGACCAGCAGCCCGGTCAGGCCGGGCCCCCAGCGCCGGCCGGCCAGCGACGAGCCCACCACCAGCAGTGGCGCCAGGACGAGCTTCAGCAGCACCGTCACCGTTCGACCTCCGCGGCGATGCGCACGAAGCTGCGGACCAGGGGACTCCGTCCCGCCTTCGGCCACGCCACCACGAGCTCGCTCGGCGGGCGGTCCGAGGCCGGAACCACGCACAGCCCCGGCGGCAACGGCTGGTCGACCGGCGCGAGGGCCGCGGTGCCGTTCCACCGCACCGCCTGCAGGCACTCCTGGACCGTCCGCACGACCGGAGCGCCCTCGGCAGCCGGGCCGCCCGTCCAGTAGGCCGTCCAGCGCGGGTCGGTGCCGTCCGGGAGGCGGACCCAGCGGCGTCCGGCCAGCTCGGCCGTCGACACCGCGGCCAGGTTCGCGAGCGGGTCGTCGTCGCGCAGCACCACACCGATTGGGACCCGGCGCAGCACGTGGACGCCGATGCCCGCCGGCTCGAACGGGGTGCGGGTCAGTGCCACGTCGACCAGGCCGGTGCGCAGACCGGCCGTCGGGTCGGCGAGGTCGGTCTCGTGCACGCGCACGTCGACGTGCGGGTGGCGCGAGCGGAACAGCGAAACCAGCCGGGCGCCGACGTGCTCGGCGGCGTCGGCCAGCGTGCCGACCGTCAGCGTCGCCGCGCCCGCCGCCGCGGTCACCCGGTCGCGGATGCGGCCGGCCTGCGCCAGCAGCGCGACAGCTTCGTCGTACAACACCGCGCCCGCGCCGGTGAGCGTGACGCCCTTGGGCGTGCGCTCGAACAGCGTCGCGCCCAGCTCGTCCTCCAGCCCGCGCACCGCGCGGCTGAGCGGCGGCTGCGCCATGTGCAGCCGGTCCGCCGCCCGGCCGATGTGCCGTTCCTCGGCCACCGCGACGAAGTAGCGGAGCACCCGCAAGTCCATACCCCCACGGTATCGAGTTGCCGCAACCGGTCTTGGACGCCCCGGTCCGCGCGCGCCGATGATCGGGAGCATGCGCATCGGCACCTTCACCTACGACACGACCCGCGACCTGGCCGGCACCGTGGAAACCGCCGCTACCCTGCCCGAGATCTTCGAACGGGCGATCAGGGGCGATTTCGACGTCGCCGAGCTCGGCCTGACGTTCTACCTGCGGCTGCTCGAAGAAGGCACCCCGTTCGTGGCGCTGCCGATCTTCCCCAACCGCGTCTTCCGGCATTCGTGCGTTTTCGTCAACACGCGTTCGGGGATCACCGGTCCGGGCGACCTCACCGGCCGGACCATCGGCGAGTTCGGCACCTACGGACAGGATTCGGGCGTCTGGGCCAAGGGGATCCTGATGGACGAGCACGGGTTCCGGCCCGAGGCGAACCGCTGGGTGATCGGCGGCCTCGAACACCCCGCCGAACCCTTCGGCTTCATCCCGCACCCGCACCCCGGCACCGTCGACGTCAGAACAGCCGGGCCGCGGACCCTGAACGACATGCTCGCCGGCGGGGAGATCGACGTGCTGTTCTCCGCGAACGTCCCGCAGTGCGTGCTCGACGGCGCCCCGGACGTCGCGCGGCTCTTCCCGGACTTCCCGGCGCGGGAACGCGACTACCACCGCCGCACCGGGATCTTCCCGATCATGCACACCGTCGTCGTCCGGCGGGACCTCCTGGCCGGCGACCCCGGCCTGGCCCGCCGCGTCTACACGATGTTCGAAGCCGCGAAGGACGCCGCGGCCGAGCGCTACCGCCGTGGCCGGCGGCTCTACCAGGTGCAGACCATGCTGCCGTGGGCGAACGCGCTGGTCGACGACACCCTCGCCGAGTTCGGCGAAGACTGGTGGCCCTACGGCATCGCGGCCAACCGCTCCGCGCTCGACACCTACCTGCGGTACCACCACGAGCAGGGCCTGTCCTCGCGGCGGTGGCGGATCGAGGAGATCTTCGCGCCGGACCTACTCGGCACGTGAGGCGGCTTCCAGCTCGATGGCCTTCCGCATCGTCTCGCGCGCCCGCCGCCGGTCGCCCGCGATGTCGTAGGCGTACGCGAGCTTGTACCAGGCCCGCCAGTTCTCCTGGTCCGCCTCGACCTCCGCGCGGCGCAGCCCGAACCAGGCGTCGGCCGCGTCGCGGTCCACCCGGCCCGACGGACGGCGCGGGAGGTCCGAGACGTCCGGGAGCGCGCCCTCGGCGTCCAGCCGCCGCGACAGGCGCTGGATCTGCAGGCCGTTGCGCCAGGTCACGACGACGACCCAGAGGCCGAGCAACGGCAGCAGCAGCACACCGGCGCCCAGCGCGATGCCGGCGCCCGTGCCCGTCTTGAACAGCGCGAACGCCCGGTCCGCCAGCAGGACCAGGTAGACGACCAGCGCCGCCGTCAGCAGCAGCGCGACATTGCGGGCCCTCACAGGTCGAGGACGTTTTCCAGGCCGACCGTCAGGCCGGGCCGCTTCAGCACTTCGCGCACGCCGAGCAGCACGCCCGGCATGAAGGACGTCCGGTCGAGGGAGTCGTGGCGGATGGTCAGGGTCTCCCCTTCGCCGCCGAACAGGATCTCCTCGTGCGCGACCAGGCCCGGCAGCCGGACCGAGTGCACCCGGACCTCCTCGACCGAGGCGCCGCGGGCGCCGTCCAGCTCCGACGTCGTCGCGTCCGGACCCGGCGTCACGCCCGCTTCGGCGCGCGCCTCCGCGATCATCCGGGCGGTGTGCGCGGCGGTGCCCGAAGGCGCGTCGGCCTTGCGGTTGTGGTGCAGCTCGATGATCTCCGCCGACGCGTAGAACTTCGCCGCCTGGGCCGCGAACCGCATCGCGAGAACCGCGCCAAGCGCGAAGTTCGGAGCGATCAGCACGCCCAGCGAGGGCTTCGGCGCCAGCAGCGCGCGCAGCTGCGCCAGGCGCTCTTCGCTGAAGCCGGTGGTGCCGACGACCGCGTGGATGTCGTGCTCCACCAGGTACTTCAGGTTGCCCATGACGGCCTCGGGGTGGGTGAAGTCGACGACCACCTGGGCGTCGGCCAGCGCCGCGAAGTCGTCGCCCGCGTCCAGCGCCGCGACGACCTTCATGTCGCCCGCGTTTTCGACGGCCTTCACCACCGTCGCGCCCATGCGGCCGCGGGCGCCGAGCACACCGACGTTGATGGTCATGAAGCGATCACCTCGTGCAGGTCGTCCGGAAGGTCGTCGGCGTGAGCGTACGGCCCGACGACCGCCGCCGCCGAGACCCCGCCCGGCCGCGCGAACAAAGTGCGAGCGAGCGCACACACGTCGTCGGTGGTCACCGCGTCGATGCGGGCGATCGTGTCGTCGACGCCCAGGTAGCGGCCGTAGTTGAGCTCGTTCTTGCCGATCCGCGACATCCGCGACGACGTGTCCTCCAGGCCCAGCACCAGCCCGCCGCGCAGCTGGCCCTTGGCGCGGGCCACCTCGGCGTCGGTCAGGCCGTCGACGCCGACCTTGTCGAGCACCTCGCGGATGACGCCGGCGACGTCGCCGAGCTTTTCGGGCTGGCAGCCCGCGTACACGGCCATGTGCCCGGTGTCGGCGTAGCTCGCGACCGACGAGTACACCTGGTAGGCCAGCCCGCGCTGCTCGCGGATCTCCTGGAACAGCCGGGAGCTCATGCCGCCGCCGAGGGCCGCGTTGAGCACCGACAGCGCGAAGCGGCGGTCGTCGTGGCGCGACAGCGAGCGCAGGCCGAGCATGACGTGCGCCTGCTCGGTGTCGTCGGTGTGCAGGGCCAGCTTCGGGAGCGTTTTGATCCGGGCGCGGCCCTCGCGCGGCGCGACCGGCGTCGCGGTGCCGGCCAGCCGCTCGCCGAGGGCCTTGCGGACCAGGCGCAGCACCTGGTTGTGGTCGATGTTCCCGGCGACGGACAGGACCATCCGCGGCAGCGTGTAGCGGCGCTTGTAGAAGTTCCGCAACGCCGCCGGCGACATCTCGATGATCGACTTCTCGGTGCCGAGCACCGGGCGGCCGAGCGGGTGGTCGCCGAGGATCGCCGTCACGAACGTTTCGTGCAGCAGGTCTTCGGGGTCGTCGTCGCGCATCGAAATCTCTTCGAGGACGACGCTGCGCTCCATGTCCATGTCGCGGTCGGTGCACAGCGCGTCGAACACGACGTCGGTGACCAGGTCCACGGCGAGCGGGAGGTCGGCGTCGAGCACCTGCGCGTAGTAGCAGGTGTGTTCCTTCGCCGTGAAGGCGTTGAACTCGCCGCCGACCGCGTCGATCTCCTCGGCGATCTGCGTGGCGTCACGGTGTTTCGTGCCCTTGAACAGCAGGTGCTCGAGGTAGTGCGCGGCGCCGGCGACGGCGGCCGGCTCGTCGCGGGAGCCGATGGCGACCCACAGCCCGACCGTGGCCGAGCGCGACGCGGGGACGTGCTCGGTGATCACCCGCAGGCCACCGGGGAGAACACTGCGCTTGACGACCGCACCGTCCGAAGTGGACTCCAGCGTGCGGGTGGTGCCGACGGGCTGCTCGTGCCCGGAAACCTGCCGTGCCATGGGTTCCTTACTCACGATGCCGCGAAGGCCCCCTGCCGCCGGGGTCGTGAGTGGTAAGGCGAGTTCTAACTCGCCTTACCACTCACGACAACTTGCACCGGGCGGATCAGGAGGCCTTCGGCGGAACTTGCGTCCTACTTGGCTTCGGCCTTCTCGGCGTCGGCAGCCGGCGCGTCGCCCTCGGCGGGCTTCGCGTCGTCTTCCTTGACCACGATCAGGCTGATCTTGCCGCGGTTGTCGATGTCGGCGATCTCGACGCGGAGCTTGTCGCCCACGTTGACCACGTCCTCGACCTTGGCGATCCGCTTGCCGTTGCCCAGCTTGGAGATGTGCACCAGGCCGTCCTTGCCCGGCAGCAGCGAGACGAACGCGCCGAACGCGGCCGTCTTCACCACGGTGCCGAGGAAGCGCTCGCCGACCTTGGGCAGCTGCGGGTTGGCGATGGCGTTGATCTTGTCGATCGCCGCCTCCGCCGACGGGCCGTCGGCCGCGCCCACGTAGATCGTGCCGTCGTCCTCGATGGAGATGTCGGCGCCGGTCTCCTCGGTGATCGAGTTGATCATCTTGCCCTTCGGGCCGATGACCTCGCCGATCTTGTCGACCGGGATCTTCACGGAGGTGACGCGCGGCGCGAACGGGCTCATCTCGTCCGGGCCGTCGATCGCCTCGGCGATGACCTCGAGGATGGTGCTGCGGGCGTCCTTCGCCTGCTTCAGCGCGGCCGCGAGGACCTCCGACGGGATGCCGTCGAGCTTCGTGTCGAGCTGCAGCGCGGTGATGATGTCCTTGGTGCCGGCGACCTTGAAGTCCATGTCACCGAGGGCGTCTTCGGCGCCGAGGATGTCGGTCAGCGCCACGTACCGGGTCTCGCCGTCGACCTCGTCGGAGACCAGGCCCATCGCGATGCCCGCGACCGGCGCCTTCAGCGGCACGCCGGCGTTGTACAGCGCCATGGTGGACGCGCAGACCGAGCCCATCGACGTCGAGCCGTTGGAACCCAGCGCCTCGGAGACCTGGCGGATCGCGTACGGGAACTCGTCCCGCTTCGGCAGCACCGGCACCAGGGCGCGCTCGGCGAGCATGCCGTGGCCGATTTCGCGGCGCTTCGGCGAACCGACGCGGCCGGTCTCACCGGTGGAGAAGGGCGGGAAGTTGTAGTGGTGCAGGTAGCGCTTCGTCGTCTCCGGCGAAAGGGAGTCGATCTGCTGCTCCATGCGCAGCATGTTCAGCGTGGTGACGCCCAGGATCTGGGTTTCGCCGCGCTCGAACAGCGCCGAGCCGTGCGCCCGCGGGATCACCGCGACCTCGGCCGCGAGCGACCGGATGTCGGTGAGGCCACGGCCGTCCATGCGGATCTTCTCCGTGAGGACGCGCTGGCGCATGATCTTCTTCGTCAGGGCCTTGAACGCCCCGCCGATCTCCTTGTCACGGCCTTCGAAGGCTTCGCCCTCGCCCAGGCCGATCTTCTCGATGACGGCGGCCTTGACCTCGTCGGTCGCGGCGTCGCGGTCCTGCTTGCCGGCGATCTGCAGCGCGCGGGCCAGGTCGTCGGTGGCGATCGCCGCGACGGCCTCGTAGACGTCCGGCTGGTAGGCCGGGTAGACCGGGAACTCGCCGGTCGGCTTGGCGGCCTCGGCAGCCAGGCGCTGCTGCGCCTCGCACAGCGACTTGATGAACGGCTTCGCGGCCTCGAGGCCCGCGGCGACCGCGACCTCGTCCGGCGCGGTGCCACCGGCGGCGATCAGGTCGAGCGTGTGCTCGGTGCCTTCGGCCTCGACCATCATGATCGCGACGTCGTCACCGACGATGCGGCCGGCGACGACCATGTTGAAGGTCGCCTTCTCCAGCTGCGACCAGGTCGGGAACGCGACCCACTGGCCCTCGATCAGGGCGACGCGCACGCCGCCTACCGGGCCCGAGAACGGCAGGCCCGCGATCTGGGTCGACGCCGAAGCGGCGTTGATCGCCAGCACGTCGTACGGGTCGTCCGGGTTGAGGCTCTGGACGGTGATGACGACCTGGATCTCGTTGCGGAGGCCGTCGGCGAACGACGGGCGCAGCGGGCGGTCGATCAGGCGGGCGGTGAGGATCGCGTCGGTCGACGGGCGGCCCTCGCGGCGGAAGAACGCGCCCGGGATGCGGCCCGCGGCGTACATGCGCTCTTCGACGTCGACGGTCAGGGGGAAGAAGTCGAAGTGCTCCTTCGGGTGCTTCGACGCGGTCGTCGCCGAGAGCAGCATGGTCTCTTCGTCGAGGTACGCGACGACGGCGCCGGCGGCCTGGCGGGCCAGCCGGCCCGTCTCGAAGCGGACGGTGCGGGTGCCGAACCGGCCGTTGTCGATGACGGCTTCGGTCTCGTGCACGGTGACTCCGGTGGAGTCGGTCATAGGGTGTGTCTCCTCTTTAGTTCCTTCTACTGGCGCGAGTCTCCCACCCTGGGACCCGTTTCGCCTGAGGACGCTCGAGGAATGAGGCCGGTCTTCGATCGAAGCTCCCGGGACGCTTCCCGGGAACCACTACCGAGGACCGGCGGACGGACCCTCGGGCGCGCTCGCGCCGTTTGTGGCGAGGGGGAGCGACCTGTGGTCACTCCCCCTCGGGTAAAGCTATCGGCGCAGGCCGAGGCGCTGGATCAGCGCACGGTAACGCTCGATGTCCACCTTCATCACGTAGTTCAGCAGCCGGCGGCGACGGCCGACCAGCAGCAGGAGCCCGCGACGCGAGTGGTGGTCGTGCTTGTGAGCCTTGAGGTGCTCGGTGAGGCCGACGATGCGCTTGGTGAGCAGCGCCACCTGGGCCTCGGGGGATCCGGTGTCCGAGTCGTGCACGCCGTACTCGGCCAGGATCGACTTCTTCTCTTCGGTGGACAGCGCCACTTGTGTTGCTCCTCGCAGATAATCAGTGCCGTGCGGCCCCGGACGTGGATGCACGCCGGGAAGACGGTCACGGCCGCCACGGACTGCAGCCGGACCCGATCGTTGAGGTTACCAGCCCGCTGAACAGGCTCTTCAGCCGCGGTCCAGCGCGAAGGCCCTGGCCACCCGGTACCGGGGACCACCCGGCGCACGCTCGCTGGTCATCAGCGCCACCTCGGTGGCAGGCCACCACCGGCTCGTGAAGTTCGCGAGACGCCTGGTCCAACGCCCGGCGAGCCCGGGTTCTTCCCGGGGGAACCGCGCGAGCGTCAGGTGGGCCCGGTAGGGCCTCGGTTCGGCGCCGGCGCCCGCGGCGTGCGCGAGCGGCGTCAGCTCCGGTCCGGCGACAGTCAACCACAGCACCCCGGGGAACGTCGCGGCCTTTTCCAGCCGGACGTCGACGGCCGGGCGGCCGGCCAGCCGCTCGCCCAGCCAGGCGGCGCGGGTCTCGACGTCGTCCGGCCCGTAGTAGGCGAGGGTGATGTGCCAGCGCTCCGGCGGCTCCCAGCGGAGGCCGTCCGGCTCGCCCAGGGCGCCGGCGATCGCCTCGCGGACGTCGTCCGGCGGCAGCAGCGCGCTGAACAGGACCGGCATCAGGAGCCGTTGCCCGCCCGGCGGAGCAGGTCGGCGATGGCCGGGAACTCGTCGTCGAGGCGCTTGGCGGCCTCGCCCAGGTCCTCGTCCTCGGCCAGGTCGCGCAGGTAGGCGAGGACCTTCTGGTCTTCGTTGACCACCGGGATGTTGTCGCGGCCGACGGTGGGCCGGGAGTCGCGGACGTCCTCCATCGCGGCCAGCATCGCCTCGCGGTTGCCCGCGGCGACCTCGGGCACCAGGATCTTGCGCTCGAGCATGATCATCCTGGCCAGCACCACCGGGTTGCCGATCTTCGCCCGCCGCCCGCTCATCACCTGGCTGAGCATGGGGGCGCTGATCCCGAGGACTTCGGCCAGGAACGCCTGCGAAACGTCGAACGCGACGACGAGCCGGCGCACGCGGTCGCCGAGCGGCTCCCCGTACCACTCGCGCTGCAACGCGATGTTCCGCTGGACGATCTTGTGGTCCTCCACCAGTTCCGCTCCCCTAAACCCCGTGCACAGTCCGGTAGGCATCTTGCCATCGCTGTCACGTGCGTGAACGCGTAATCCCCTATTCGTCCCCGGTCAGGGCGTCCGGGGGCAGTTCGAGTGCCTTTCTCGTCGCCACCACGTCGTCGTCGATCTGCGCGACGAGCCCGGCCGAGTCGGCGAAGCGCACCTGGTCGCGCAGCCGCGTCACGAAGTCGATGGCCACGTGCTGGCCGTAGAAGTCCTCGTCGACGTCGAGGACGAACGCCTCGACGGTCCGCTCGCGCCCGGAGAACGTCGGGTTGGTGCCCACCGAGACGGCCGCGCGCAGCCGGCGCTGGGGGTCAGCCGAACGGGTGAACCAGGCGCTGTAGACGCCGTCGGCCGGGACGGCGGCGAACCGCGGCGTCGACAGGTTCGCCGTCGGGTAGCCCAGGTCGTGGCCGCGGCCGACACCGCGCACGACGATGCCTTCGAGGCGGTGCGGGCGGCCGAGCGCTTCGGCCGCGGCGACGACGTCACCGGCGTCGATGCAAGACCGGACGTAGGTGCTCGAGAAGGTGATGGCCGACTGGTCCTCTTGGGACAGTTCCTTGCCCTGCAGCTCGGCGCCGTACGCGGCGAAGCCGAACCGGCGGCCGAGGGTGCGCAGCAGCTCGACGTTGCCGGCCGCCTTGGCGCCGAAGGTGAAGTTGTCGCCGACGATCACCGCGGCCGCGTGCAGCCGGTCGACCAGCACCTCGTGCACGAACTCCTCCGGCAGCAGCCGGGACAGCTCGAGGGTGAACGGCAGCACGCAGAAGACGTCGATGCCGAGGCTCTCGACGATCTCGGCCTTGCGCCGCAGCGTCGTGAGCTGGGCCGGGTGGCTGCCCGGGCGCAGCACCTCGGACGGGTGCGGGTCGAAGGTCAGCATCACGCCCGGCAGGCCGCGCTCGGCCGCCGCCGCCACCGTCCGGCTGATCAGCTCCTGGTGCCCGCGGTGGACACCGTCGAACACGCCGATGGTGACCACGCACCGGCCCCAGCTGCCGGGGAGGTCCCCCAGTCCACGCCACCGCAGCACGTCACACTCCCGTCTCTCGAACCCACCCTAGGCGGGCAGCAACACGACAACCGCGCGGGACACGCCTTGTTCGTCGGCGGCCAGTGCGAGCACCCGGCCGTCGGGTCCGAAGAGCCCGTAGGTGCCTTCGACGCCCGCCGCCGGGATGCGCTGGCCGTGGCGGACCGCCTTCGCCGTCGCGGCGTCGAGGTCGCGCCTCGGGAAGGCCGCGGCGACGGCGGCGTCGAGGTCGAGGCTCAGTTCGGGCTGCTCTTCGAGCTGGTCGAGGGTTTTCGCCTTGGCGAGGGTGAAGGGGCCGACGGTGGTGCGCCGGAGCGCCTGCAGGTGGCCGCCGACGCCGAGGTCCGCACCGAGGTCCCGGGCGAGGGCGCGGACGTAGGTGCCGGAGGAGCACTCGACCACGGCGTCGACCTCGACGTGGTCGTCCTCGTGGCGGACGGCGAGGACGTCGAAGCGGTAGACGGTGACCGGGCGGGCCGGGATGACGACGTCCTCGCCGGCGCGGACGCGGGCGTAGGCGCGCTTGCCGTCGATCTTGACCGCGCTGACCGCGCTGGGCACCTGCTGGATGTCGCCGGTGAGCTTCTCGACGCCGTTGGCGATGGCCTCGTCGGTCGTGTGCTTCGTGTCCGCGGTCGTGAGGACTTCGCCTTCGGCGTCGTCGGTCGTGGTGCTGCTGCCGAGGCTGAGCGTGGCCAGGTAGGTCTTGCGGTCCAGGGCCAGGTGCCCGAGCAGCTTGGTGGCGCGCTCGATGCCGAGCACCAGCACGCCGGTCGCCATCGGGTCGAGCGTGCCGGCGTGCCCGACCTTGCGGGTCCCCATGATCCGCCGCGCGCGGGCGACGACGTCGTGCGACGTCATGCCGGCGGGCTTGTCGACGATGAGCAGGCCGGGAGGCGGGGCGGGACGGCGGGGCGGTTTCGGGCTCGACACGCGGCAAACCCTACTGGCCGCCGATTGCGGATCGATCAGGCCGCTCGCCTGCCGCCGGGCAGGGGGCGATCGCCTACCCGGGCCCGGATGGCCTTCCTGCGCTCACCTGGCGGGTGCCGGTGGCTCGCGGGCCGTGCCCGCCTGCGAGCGCCGCGGGTGCGCGGTTGTGCCGGATCAGGCGGCGACGATCGGCGTCTCCGGGAGGGCGGCGTCCCAGCGGCGGCGGGTGATGCGGACCGGCAGCTCTTCGCCGCGGGCCTCGGCGAGGAACAGGTGCGTTCGGGTCCGGCGCCACCACACGAGCATCCGGACCGTGCCGAAGGCCAGCACCGCGACCAGCGCCAGCAGCGACAGCCGGAAGCTGCCGCCCGTCCACTGCAGGAGCACGCCGACCGCGAGCGCGGCGATCGTCGTCGCCACGAAGCCGCCGACGTTGACCACGCCGGTCGCCGTGCCGACGCGGCTGAGCGGGTTGTAGTCGCGGGCCAGCGCGAAGCCGATCATCGAGGCCGGGCCGCCGAGCGCGAGGAAGGCGAACGCGGGCACCAGCACCGGCAGCGGCACCTGCCCCGGCCAGCCCAGCAGCACCGCCCAGACCAGCACGGCCCCGCCGATGTAGCCGCCGACCAGCGGCATCCGCAGCGACGGGCGGCGGCCGATCAGGCCACCGAGCAGCGGGCCGCCCGCCATCGAGCCGAAGACGAACACCGTGAGCATCGCGCTCGCGGTGGCCTTCGACTGCCCCTGGCCCTGGACCAGCCACGGGACGCCCCAGAGCAGCGTCAGGGCGTTCGGGGCGAACATCGTGCTGAAGTGGACCCAGAAGCCCAGGCGCGTCCCCGGCGTCCGCCAGGCCTCGGCGACCCGGCCGGCGAGCTCGCGGGGGCGGACGGCTTCGCGGGCGGGCTCGGGGGTGCCCGCCGGGACGTCGCGGACCCGGAGCGTCACGACCACGGTGTAGAGGACGGTGACGGCGCCGACCGCGAGGAAGGTCGGGGTCCAGCCGGCGCTGTCGAGGACGAGGGCCAGCGGGACGGTGGCGGCGAGGTTGCCGATGTAGCCGACGGCGGCGGTGAACGACGTCAGGAGCGCGTACTGGCGGCCCGGGAAGTGGGCGGCGACCAGGCGCAGGACACTGACGAAGGTGAGCGCGTCGCCGAGGCCGAGTACGCCGCGGGCGAGCAGGCCGAGGCCGTAGGAGTGGGCGACGCCGAGCAGGAGCTGGCCGGCGCCGAGGACCAGCACGGCGACGGTGAGGACGCGGCGGGGACCGTAGCGGTCGACCAGGACGCCGGTCGGGATCTGCATCGCGGCGTAGACGCCGACCTGCAGGACGGTGAACGTGCCGAGCGCGGCGGCACCGACGCCGAAGCGTTCGGCGGCCTGCAGCCCGGCGACGCCGAAGGACGTCCGGTGGAAGACGGCGAGGAGGTAGACGGTGACGGCGGCGAGCCAGATCAGCCAGGACCGGGCGGTGGCACGGCCGGTGGCGGGCAAAGGGTCCTCCAGGGTTGGGCGGTTTGGGGCGCAGGACGCCCACGCTGCCGTCCCTACTACTTGTATCGCCTAAGCAACCTCGAACCATAGCCGCGGCCCGGGTGGTTTTGCCCACAGGTAACGGGCATCACCCGTGCTCAGCGGGGTCACACGCGTGATGGGCGGGGCATTACGCGTGATCGAGCGGGCATCACGCCGGGCGGGTGGCGCCGGTCACCGCCCAGTTTCCGGAGCGCCAGCGGGCCAGGACCGCGGCCAGGCGGAGGAGCATGAAGAGGGAGAGGCCGGTCCAGATGCCTGTGAGGCCCCAGCCGAAGCCGAGGGACGCCCAGATCAGCGGGAGGAAGCCGAGGGCCGCGCTGCCGAGGGTCGCGTTGCGGAGGAAGGCCGCGTCGCCCGCGCCGAGCAGGACGCCGTCCAGGGCGAAGACCACCCCCGCGATCGGCTGCAGGGCCACGAAGAACCACCAGGCGTGCGGGATCTCCGCCAGCACGCCCGGGTCGGACGTGAACGCGTGCGGCAGCACCCACGACAACGCCGCGAACAGCACGCACAGGAAGCACCCCAGCAGCAGCCCGTACCCGGTGATCTGCGACGCGACCCCGCGCGCCTGCCGCGCCGAGCCCGCCCCCAGCGCCGCCCCGACCAGCGACTGCGCGGCGATCGCCACCGAGTCCAGCACCAGCGCCAGGAACGTCCACAGCTGCAGCACCACCTGGTGCGCCCCGACCGCCTCGGTCGACGTCCGGGCCGCGACGGCCGCCGCCGAGATGAAGCACGCCTGGAACGCCAGGCTGCGCAGCACCAGGTCGCGGCCCAGGCCGAGCTGGGCGAGCATCACCTTGAAGTCCGGCCGCAGACCCACCTTCTCGCGCACCAGCGCCGCGAAGAACAGCGACGCCGAGATCACCTGCGCGACGACGTTCGCGATCGCCGACCCCTCCAGGCCCAGCCCGGCCCAGTACACGAGCACCGGGCACAGCACGGCCGAGATGCCGTTGCCCGCCAGCACGTACCGCAACGGCTTCGCGGCGTCCTGCACCCCGCGCATCCAGCCGTTGCCGGCCATCGTGACCAGGATCAGCGGCGCCCCGAACAGCGCGATCCGCACCCACGACACGGCGGCCGAGGCGATCTCGTCACTGCCCGACAGCACCCGCGCGATCGGCCAGGCCAGCAGCTGCCCGGCGGCCAGCACGACGAGCCCGACGAACACCGCCAGCCACGTCGCCTGCACGCCTTCGCGGACCGCGTCGGCCCGGCGGCCGGCGCCGTGCAGCCGGGCGGTGCGGGACGTCGTGCCGTACGACAGGAACGTCAGCTGGCTCGACACCTGGGCCAGCACGACGCCGCCGAGCGCGAGCCCGGCCAGCGACAGCGCGTCGAGGTGACCGACCACGGCCGTGTCGACCAGCACGTACAGCGGCTCGGCGGCCAGCACCCCCAGCGCGGGCACGGCCAGCCCCAGCACGCGCTTGGCCGGAACCCGCTCGGTCTCCTCCACATTCACCACGAACCGGACTCTAACCGCCACCACCGACAGTTCCGGACTGCGGGAAGCGTCCGGACAGCCGCACCGGCAAGGCCCGCAGCGACCGGCTCCGGAACGCCGAGCGCCACTCCAGCTCCGCGTACGGCACGGCGAGCGCCATCGCCGGGTACCGCGAGAACAAGGCGCCGAGCCCCACTTCGAGCTCCAGCCGGGCCAGCGGCGCGCCCAGGCAGAAGTGCGGCCCGAACCCGAACCCGACGTGCGGGTTCTCGGCTCGCGAAGGATCGAAGACGTCGGCGTCGGGGAACACCGACGGGTCGCGGTGGGCGGCGGCCACGGCCAGCATCACCGTCTCCCCGGCTGGGATCGTGGTCCCGCCGATTTCCACGTCCTCCCGCGTGAACCGCCGGATCGCCAGCTGCAGCGGCGAGGCGTGCCGGACCATTTCGTCCACAGTGGACGACGTCGGCGCGAGGCCGCGGGACAGCAGCTCGGCCAGGCCGTTGCCGAGCACGTGCACGACGTTCTCGTACCCGGCGAGCAGCAGCAGGAAGGCCGCGCTCAGCATCTCGTCGGCGCTCAGCGAGTCCGCGACGACGCTCAGCAGGTCCTCGCCCGGCGACGCCCGCTTCGCCGCGGCCAGCGACGTCAGGAACGCGTACAACGAGCCCATCGCCGAGCGGGCCCGCCCGGGATCGGCCGGCACCAGGACCGCGTCGGTCCACGAGCGGAACTCCGTGACGTCGGCGGGCGGGACGCCGAGCAGCTCGCAGATCACCCGGATGGGCAGCGGCACGCAGAACTCGGCGAGCAGGTCCTCGCCCGTCACCGCGTCGGCCAGCGAACCCGCGATGTCCTCGACCACCGGCCGCAACGCCGCCACCCGGCGCGGCGTGAACGCGCGGCCCAGGATCCGCCGCAGCCGGGTGTGCTCCGGCGCGTCCAGGTTGAGCAGGTTCCGGTCCAGCGCGGGCGGCAGCGCCAGCCCGCGGTACCCGGTGGCCGAGTGCGCCTTGTCCAGCGACAGCCGCGGGTCGGCGAGGCCGGCGCGGACGTCGTCGTAGCCGGTGACCAGCCAGACCGCCGAGCCGTCGGGCGCCTCGGCGCGGTGCACCGGGCCTTCCGCGCGCAGCCGCGCGTACGCGCACACCGGGTCCTTCAGCAACTCCTCGTCGAAGCGCACCACCACCGCGCCCAGCCTAGAGCAGCGGCGCCCGCTCCAGCGCTTCGCGCAACCCCGCCACGACCTCGTCCGCCGAACCCGCGATGGTGCACCCGGCGGCCTGCCGGTGCCCGCCGCCGCCGAACTCCGCCGCCACCGCCGAGACGTCGATCCCGATGCTGCGCAACGAAATCTGCCACTGATCCGGCTGCGCCGGGTCCTGTTTGAGCACGGCCGCGACCGCCGCCTCGCGCACCGAGCGGACGACGTCGATGACCGACTCGACCTCCTCGCCACGGACCGTGCGCGCGGCTTCGAGGGGCACCACCGCGTGCACGAACCCGCGGCCCTGCGCGGCTTCCGGCTCCAGCCGGGCTTCGCGCAGCACCGACGACAGCATCGGCAGCCAGGTGAACGGCCGCTCGTCGACGATCCGCCGCACGATCACCTCCGGGTCCGCCCCGGCCGCCAGCAGCCGGGCCGCCATCCGGTGCGTCTCCGGGCTCGCCCGGCGGAACCCGCTCGTGTCGGTGACGATCCCCGCGTAGATCCCGCGCGCGATCGGCTCGTCCGGCTCGATCCCCATCGCGTCGAGGATCCGGAACACCAGGACCGCGCTGGCTTCGGCCGTCTCGTCGACGACGTGGCAGGTGCCGTAGAAGGTGTTGGTCGCGTGGTGGTCGATCACCAGCACCGCGCCGGCGAGCTCGACGCGCCCGGCGAGCCGGCCCAGCCGCTTCGGCGTCGGCGTGTCGACGCACACGAGCAGCGCCTCGGTGTCCGGGAGGTCGTCCGGGTGGGTGAGCAGGCCGTCCTCGTCGAGCCACCGCAGCGTCTCCGGTGCTTCGTCCGGCTCGCCGAAGGAGACACGCACCTTCGCCCCGCGCTGCCGCAGGGCCCGGCCGAGGGCGAGCGCGCTGCCCAGCGCGTCCGCGTCCGGCCGCACGTGGCCGAGGATCGTCACGTCGGTTGCCGCCGCGAGCAGGGCGGCCGCGTCCCGGATGTCCTGCGCCGAAGTAGGGGTCACAGTGCGTCACGCTACGCTCTGCGGGATGCCTGAGTACGCGATGCTGGTCTACCCCTCGGCCAACCGGGTCTACGCCGCCTCCGCCCCCGCGCTGCTGCGCGCCGAGCTGGCAGTGTTCGGCGCGGGCCTGGCGGCCGAGCTGTCCGCGATCGAGGAGGTCGAGCTCGGCGGCGTCGGTTACGTCCGCTTCACCAGCTCGGCGCCGCTGGCCGAAGGCGACCTCGCGCTGCTGTCGAACCTCTCGTCGCTGTACGCGCTGTTCGAGCTGGGTGACGGCGTCCTCCGTCCGGTGCGGGTGACACCGCTGGCGAAGGCCGATTCGGACCTGCTGACCATCCAGAAGTACGCGGGCAAGACGAACGAGCTGTTCACCAAGCTGCTGGTGAACGTCACGCTGCTGGCGACCGCGGATCCGTTCTCCGGCAAGGTGAAGTACCTGCTCGACCCGCTGTGCGGCCGCGGCACCACGCTGAACCAGGCGATGATGTACGGCCTGCACGCGACCGGCCTGGACGTCGACGCCAAGGACTTCGAGGCGTACGAGGCCTTCATCAAGACGTGGCTGCGGAACAAGCGCGTGAAGCACACCGCCGAGTCCGGGCAGCTGCGGCGCAACAAGGTCCGGCTCGGGCGGCGGCTCGACATCGAGTACGCGCTGGACAAGGAAGCGTACAAAGCGGGCGACACGCGCAAGCTCACCTACTTCAACGCCGACACGCTGACCACCGACGAGGTGCTGCGGGCGAACTCGTTCGACGTGATCGTCACCGACGCGCCGTACGGCGTCCAGCACGGCAGCCACCGCGAAGCGGGTCTGCAGCGCAGCCCGCGCGACCTGCTCGCGGCGGCCGTTCCGGTGTGGACGCGGGTGCTGCGGCCCGGCGGGGCGCTCGGCATCTCGTGGAACACGACCGTGCTGCCGCGGGAAGAGCTCGTCGAGGTGCTCCGGAAGGCCGGGCTGGACGTCCGCGAAGGCGGCCCGTGGGACGAGTTCGCCCACCGCGTCGACCAGGCCATCCTGCGTGACCTGGTCGTCGCGGTGAAACCCGCGTCCTGAAGGAGCTACTGCGTGAGTTCCGCCGGGGCCTGACCGTTCTCCGCCGGCGCGCCGGCCGGGGCGGGCGGCGTGCTCAGGCCGCGCTTCACCGAGTCCAGGATGGACAGTCCCTGGCCGACGAGCCCGGCAGCCATCTCGCCGAGGCCGTCGGCGCCGTTGAGGATGTTGACGTTCGCCCCCGACAGGCCCCGCCCGGCTTCCTTGACGATCTGCGGCAGCTGGTCGATGAGCATCCGGTCGAGCGCGACCCGGTTGTTCGACGCGGCCGCCTCCGCCTGCACGCGCATCTTCTCCGCCTCGGCGAGCGCCAGGATGCGGATCCGCTCGGCCTCGGCGTCGGCCGGCTTGATGACCTCGGCGACGAGCTGCTGCTGCCGCAGCTCGGCTTCGCGCTGGGCCAGTTCGGTGCGCGCGTCGATGACCTCCTGCTGCGCCTTCGCCTGCGCGAGCGGGCCGGCCTGGGCGGCCTGCGCCTGCGCCGCTTCGACCTCGGCGCGGTACTGCGCCTGGACGATCGACGTCTGCCGGGCGTACTCGGCCTGCGTCCGCTGGGACTTCTGCTCGGCTTCGGCCGCGGTCTGGTTCGCCACGGCCTGGGCGATCTGGGCGTCCCGCTGGATGGCGGCGTTGTGCGGCGCGGCCATCGCGGCGATGTAGCCGAGCTTCATGTCGTCGATCGACTGGATCTGCAGCGCGTCGACGGTGAGGCCGATCTTCGCCATCTCCACCGCCGAGCCGTCGAGCACCTCGGTGGCGAGCTTCTGCCGCTCGGTGATGATCTCCTCGACGGTCATCGAGCCGATGATGGACCGCAGGTGGCCGGCGAAGATCCGGCCGGTCAGCACGGACATCTGGTCCTGGTCGGAGAGGAACCGCTGGCCGGCGTTGACGATGCTCTCGGTGTCGTTGCCGACCTTGAACGCGATCACCGCCCGGACCGTCAGGGCGATGGCCTGCTTCGTCACGCACACTTCGGTCACTTCCGCCTCGCACATCGCGAGCGTGAGGAACCGGACCTTCCGGAAAACGGGCATGACGAACGCACCGTGGCCGGTGACGACCCGGAACGGCGACGCGCCCTTGCTGCTCTTGCCCCCGGAGATCAGCATCGCCTCGTTGGGAGCAGGCACGCGATAACCGAACATCGACTGTCCTTCTGCGAACACTAGGAAGCAGGATCCGAGGCGTCCCACGCCACGACGTCGACCGTGCGCCGGCCCCGGGTTTCCACGACCAGGACGGTCGTGCCCTTCGGCAGCTCCGTGTCGGACCAGGCAAGGAAGGTTTCCAGGCCGCCCCTGATCCTGATCAGCACCTCCCCGGGGCCCCGCTGCCCGCGGGTGCCGACCAGGAGGACTCCGGTGCGGCCCGACGGGGAGAGATCGGAGTGCATGGTTTGCCGACCTCCCTCGGTGGCCGCCTCGGTGCGGGTTCACCCCCGCTGGGTCCCATTGTGCTCCCGGCGGACGCCCGAAGCGGGCACTGTGAGGTTCCGATCAGGAGGCAACCGGGCGGGCCGCCCAGGCGTACGCGGCTATACTCGCGGACCGTGACCGTCGAGCAACGCCCCCTGCGCGCGGACGCCCGCCGCAACCGGGAAGCCCTGGTCGCGGCGGCGCGGGAAGTGTTCCGCGCCAAAGGTGTCGACGCCCCGCTCGACGAGATCGCCCGCCGCGCCGAGGTCGCGATCGGCACCCTCTACAACCGGTTCCCGACCCGGGCGGACCTCGTCGAAGCCGCGTTCCTGCCGACGCTGCAGGAAGCCGAGGCCGTGCTGGAGGAAGCCCTCGCGTGCGCGGACCCGTGGGCCGGTTTCGTCCTGTTCGTCGAGCGTTCGGTGCTGATGCAGGTGTCCGACCGCGGCTTCACCGAGGTGTGCTCCCGGACGTTCGACCCGGCGTCGGGGCTGGAGAAAGCCAAGCAGGCCAACGCTTCCCGGATGCAGGGGATCGTCTCGCGCGCCCAGGACGCGGGGGTGTTGCGGCCGGACTTCCGGCTCGTGGACTTCGCGGTGGTGTTCGCGGCGGCTTCGGCGGCGCAGGACTGGCGGCACGGGCTCGCCCTGGTGCTCGACGGCCTGCGCCCGTGAGCTGGCTCGCCGACACCCGCACGTCGTACGACACGGTGGCTTCGAGTTACGCCGAGTTCGTGGCCGGCGTGCTCGAGAAGCAGCCGTACATGCGGGCGGCGCTGGCGTTGTTCGCCGCGGAGGCCGGCGGCCCGGCGGTGGACGTCGGCTGCGGGCCCGGGCACTTCACCGCCCACCTGGCGTCCCTCGGGCTGGCGGTGTCCGGCATCGACCTGTCCCCGGGCATGGTGGACCTGGCCCGGCGCAGCCACCCGGAGCTGCGGTTCGACGTGGGGTCGATGACGGACCTCCCGCTCGCGGACGCGTCCGTGGCGGGGGTGCTGGCGTTCTGGTCGCTGATCCACGTCCCGGACGAGGCGGTCCCGGTGGCGCTGGGGCACTTCCACCGCGTGCTGCGGCCGGGCGGCCTGCTGGTCATCGGCTACCACGTCGGCGTGGGAACGCGGGTGAAGACGTCGGGCTACGGCGGGCACCCGATGCAGGTCAACGTGCACCTGCGGCAGCCGTGGTGGCTGGCGCGGCGGGTGCGCGAGGCCGGGTTCACGGTCGAAGCGGAGTGGGCGCTGAACCCGGACGCGGAAGTCTCGCAGGCGATCCTGTTCGCCCGCAGCTAGTACGGTGACCAAATACGTTCGCCGGGTCGTGCTGGTCTGCCGCGGCCGGTCGTGAGTGGTAAGGCGGGTTAGAACCCGCCTTACCACTCACGACCCTGACCGGTGAACCTTCGTGGCCGCCGCGTCGGTCCAGACGGCTTTGGCCACCTCGGTCATGCCAGGCGCTCCCCCACGAACTTCACGATCTCCGGCAGTACGCCCCGCCAGTATTCGTCATCGTGGCCGCCCGGCGAAAACCGGGACACCGCGGGCGAAACCGCCTTCACCAGCCGGCGGTCCGCACCCAGGAACGGATCCGACTCGCCGCACCACACGCCCAACCCGCCGGGGCGCAGCTCGGCCGTGTGCAGCAAGGGTTCGGAGTCCCGCCAGTTCGCTTCGTCCGCGAACACCTTGCGGCTGCGGGCGTCCGGCCAGCTGACGAACAGCGCCGCGCTCGCCGTGGCGACCGCCTTCAGGTCCGGGTGGGCGCGGGCGAGCCGCAAGGCGCCGAAGCCGCCCATCGAAATGCCGAACACCGCCGAGGGCGGGCGCAGGTCGCGCCCGGCCAGCCAGGCGGGGACTTCGTCGGTGAGCATGCGCTGCGGGTCGTCGCCGGCCTTCGTCTCGACCCAGTAGTGGTCGCCGTCGACCGCGGCGACGGCGAACGGCGGCGTGCCCGCGCGGACCGCCGCGGTCAGCACGTCCGGCACGCCCAGCTGGAGGAACGTCCGGGCCCGGGCGCCGCGGCCGTGCAGGGCCAGGCACACCGGCAGCCCCGCGGCCGGGACCCCGGACGGCGTGATCAGGACCAGGTCGACGTCGGTGCCGCGGGCGGCCGAGGGCATCCGCTGGACCGTCACCGGGTCGGACGGCGCCGACGGCCGGGACGGGGCCGGCACCGGCGGCGGGCCGGGCGGGGGTTCGGCGGGCGAGCAGCCCGCCAGCAGCGCGAGTGCGCTGCCGGCGAGCAGACCGCGGCGGGAGAGCACGGGTCAGCCCCGGCTCTCCTCCTCCGCGAACTCGTCGTCTTCGGCTTCACGCGGGGCCTTGTACGGGTCGGCTTCGCCCGCGTGCTGGGCACCGGTGGCGCGCCGCGCGACCTCCGCGTCGGCCTCGCGGGCCTTGGCGAGGAGGTCTTCGATCCGCTTCGACTCCTCGGGGATGGTGTCCGCGACGAACGTCAGCGTCGGCGTGTAGCGGACCCCGGTGCCCTGCCCGACCTTCGTGCGCAGCACGCCGCGCGCCGATTCGAGCGCGGCCGCCGCACCGGCGAAGTCCGGGACGGAGTCCAGCTTCTCGCCGAGGACCGTGTAGTACACCGTCGCGTCGTGCAGGTCGCCGGTGACCTTCGTGTCCGTGATGGTCACGTAGTCCAGCCGGGGGTCCTTGACCTCGTGCTCGATCGCCGACGCGACGATCTGCGAGATCCGCTTGGCGAGCTTGCGAGCCCGAGCAGGATCGGCCATGTCGTTCTCCTAGAAAAGTGCTAATCGTCCGGACCGAGCAGCCGGCGGCGCGCGGAAAGCAGTTCGAACTCCGGCCGGCTCGCCACGTACCGCTCACACGAGTCGAGCACGTCCCGGACGTGCTCGCCACCTTCGGCGACCACGGCCACCCCGATGAGGGTCCGGCGGTGCAGGTCGGTGTGCCCGGCTTCGGCCACCGACACGGCGAAGCGCTTGCGCACCTCGGCCAGCACCGGACGGACCACGGATCGCTTCTGCTTCAGCGAATGGACGTCGCCGAGCAGGATGTCGAGCTCGAGAGCTCCGACGAACATAGGCAGTTTTGATGGTGTCGTAGGGATGGGAACCCCGGGTGCGCGGCGGAAGCCGCACACCCGGGGACACAGGCATTACGCCCGCGGCTTTTCGCGCTGCTCGTACGTCTCGATCACGTCGTCGACCTTGATGTCGCCGTACGAACCGAGCGTCAGACCGCACTCGTAGCCCTCGCGGACCTCGACCACGTCGTCCTTGAACCGCCGCAGCGAGCTGATCGGCAGGTTCTCCGCCACGACGGTGCCGTCGCGGAGCAGGCGGGCCTTGGCGTTGCGCCGGATCTCGCCGGACATGACCAGGCAACCCGCGATCGTGCCGATCTTGGAGGACTTGAAGACCTCGCGGACCTCCGCGCGGCCCAGCTCGACCTCTTCGTACTCCGGCTTGAGCATGCCCTTGAGGGCCTGCTCGATCTCGTCGATCGCCTGGTAGATGACCGTGTAGTACCGGACGTCGACGCCTTCGCGGGTGGCCCGCTCAGTCGCCTTGCCCTGGGCGCGGACGTTGAACCCGAGGACGATCGCGTCGGACGCGGTCGCCAGGTCGATGTCCGACTCGGTCACGCCACCGACACCGCGGTGGACCACGTTCAGCTCGACCTCGTCACCGACGTCCAGCTGGAGCAGCGAGGCTTCGAGGGCCTCGACCGTACCCGAGTTGTCACCCTTGATGATCAGGTTGAGGCTGTTCGTCTCCTTCAAGGCGGAGTCGAGGTCCTCGAGGCTGACCCGCTTGCGGCGCGACGCGTTGAGCGCGTTGCGCGTGCGAGCCGACCGGCGCTCGGCGATCTGCCGGGCGACGCGGTCCTCGTCGACCACCAGGAAGGTGTCGCCCGCACCCGGCACCGAGGTGAACCCGATGACCTGGACGGGACGCGACGGCAGCGCCTCGGTCACGTCGACGTTGTGCTCGTCGACCATCCGGCGGACGCGGCCGTAGGCGTCACCCGCCACGACCGAGTCACCGACGCGCAGCGTGCCGCGCTGGACCAGGACGGTGGCCACCGGGCCGCGGCCGCGGTCGAGGTGCGCCTCGATCGCGACACCCTGGGCCTCCATGTCCGGGTTGGCCCGGAGGTCCAGAGCGGCGTCGGCGGTCAGCAGGATCGCCTCGAGCAGGCCGTCGATGTTGATGTTCTGCCGCGCGGAGATCTCGACGAACATCGTGTCGCCGCCGTACTCCTCGGCGACCAGGCCGTACTCGGTCAGCTGCTGCCGGATCTTGTCCGGGTTCGCGCCTTCCTTGTCGATCTTGTTGATCGCGACCACGATCGGGGCCTTGGCGGCCTGCGCGTGGTTGATCGCCTCGACCGTCTGCGGCATCACACCGTCATCGGCCGCCACCACGATCACCGCGATGTCGGTCGAGTTCGCACCACGGGCACGCATGGCGGTGAACGCCTCGTGACCCGGGGTGTCGATGAAGGTGATCAGCCGCGGGTTGCCGTCGAGCTCGGTCTCGATCTGGTACGCACCGATGTGCTGCGTGATGCCGCCGGCCTCGCTCTCGCGGACCTTCGTCTTCCGGATCGTGTCGAGCAGTCGGGTCTTACCGTGGTCGACGTGACCCATGATGGTCACGACGGGCGGCCGGACCTGCAGGTCCTCTTCCTCGCCGGAGTCTTCGCCATACGTGATGTCGAAGGTCTCCAGCAGCTCGCGGTCCTCCTCCTCGGGGCTGACGACCTGAACGTTGTAGTTCATTTCGCCGCCGAGCAGCTCGAGGATGTCGTCCGACACGGACTGCGTCGCGGTGACCATCTCGCCGAGGTGGAAGAGCACCTGCACCAGCGAAGCCGGGTTGGCGTCGATCTTCTCGGCGAAGTCGGTCAGCGAGGCACCGCGCGGCAGCCGGATCGTCTCGCCCTGGCCCTTGGGCAGGCGGACGCCGCCGACGCTGGGCGCCTGCATGTTGTCCATGTACTCCTGGCGCTTCTGCCGCTTCGACTTGCGGCCCTTGCGCGAGGGACCACCGGGGCGCCCGAAGGCACCCGCGGTACCGCCACGGCCACCGGGGCCGCCACGACCGCCGCCGCCACCGCGGAAGCCGCCGCCGCCGGCCGGGGCGCCGCCCCCACCGGGACCGCCGCCACCCGGGCGGAAGCCGCCGCCACCGCCGCCGCCACCGGGGCCACCGCGGAAGCCACCGCCGCCGCCACCGCCACCGGGACCGCCGCGGAAACCGCCGCCGCCACCGGGACGACCGCCGCCACCGGGGCCACCGCGGGCGCCGCCGCCGGGGCCACCGCGGGCGCCGCCACCGGGACCGGCGGGACGCTGCGTGCGGCCCGGCATCATGCCGGGGTTCGGCCGCGGGGGCATGTTGCCCGGGCTCGGCCGGTTGCCACCGGCGCCACCACCCGGCCGCGGGGCCGGACGGTCACCGCCGGCGCCACCGCCGGGACGCGGGGGCCGGTTGTCGCCGCCCTGGCCGCCGCCGGGGCGCGGAGCCTGCGGACGCGGGGCCGGAGCGCCGGAACCGACGCCGAACGGGTTGTTGCCGACGCGCGGGGTGCGCGGGCCGGGCTTGGGACCGCCGGGCTTGGGGCCCTGCGGCTTCGGCGGGACGACCGAGCCGGTGCCGCCCTGGGCGGGCGCGGCCGGGGTGTCCTGCTTGGGCGCGGCAGGAGCTTCGGCCTTCGCGGCCGGGACCTGCTGCTGGGGTGCGGGCGTGGCCGGGCGCGGGCCGGGCCGCGGACCGGGGCGCTGCCCCGGGGTGGCCGGCTTCGACGCGGCGGGCGCCTGCTGCTGGGGTGCGGCCGGCGCCGACTGGACCGACGGGGCCGGAGCCGCCTGGGCCGCCGGAGCCTGCTGGGCAGGCGCGGGAGGCTTCGGAGCGGCGGGCCCGGGCTTGGCGGCCGGCGGACCGGGACGCGCCGACGGACCGGGCGTGGGCTTCTTGGCGCCCTTGGGCGCATACGCGTCGCGGAGACGGCGGGCGACGGGCGCCTCGACCGTGGACGACGCGGACTTGACGAACTCGCCCTGTTCCTTCAACTTCGCGAGCACGTCCTTGCTGGTGATGCCGAGCTCCTTCGCGAGCTCGTGTACGCGGGCCTTGCCTGGCACAACTCTCCTCATCTAGGGGAGGCCAGGCGGAGAACCCGCTGACCTCGTCCTTATTGTCTGACGCTCATGGCTTCAGCTTCACGGCTGACTCATGACGGGTCGACCTGCTTCCTTGCTTCCTCGCGCCCCCGGGGACGTCCCGGGGTCGTGGTGCGGGGTGGTGCGCCCGACGTGCTCGCGGACCTCGCGGGCGTCGAGCGCTCCCGGAGCCCGCAGGGCCCTCGGGAAGGCTCGCCGCCGTTCGGCCTTGGCCAGGCAGTCCGGGTCGGGGTGCAGCCAAGCCCCCCGGCCCGGCAGCCGCCGACGCTCGTCGACGACCACCCGCCCGGCCACCGCGACCACGCGCAGCAGCTCACCGATCAATGCCCGCCGCTTGCAGCCGACACAAGTCCGCACCGGGGAATTCCGGTGGGGCTGGTGCTCGGCTACCCGCCGCGGGCTTCGAACCACTCCTGAGTCTAGCGCTTCGACCTTCACTCAGCCGAACCGGTTGTCGCGGCGGGCCGCGGCGGACGGGCGTGGTCTTGATCACCCTCGTCGTCCGCCGGTGCGGCGTCGCTGCGGATGTCGATCCGCCAGCCGGTCAGGCGGGCGGCGAGGCGGGCGTTCTGGCCCTCCTTGCCGATCGCCAGCGACAGCTGGAAGTCCGGCACCACGACGCGGGCGGTCTTCGCCCGCTCGTCCACGACTCGTACCGAAACAACCTTCGCGGGCGACAGCGCATTCCCGACGAAGCGGGCCGGATCCTCGGAGTAGTCGATGATGTCGATCTTCTCGCCGGCCAGCTCGCTCATCACGTTGCGCACGCGCGCGCCGACCGGGCCGATGCAGGCGCCCTTGGCGTTGACGCCGGCCACGGTGGACTTGACCGCGATCTTCGTGCGGTGCCCGGGTTCGCGCGCGACGGCGGCGATCTCGACCGTCCCGTCGGCGATCTCCGGCACCTCGAGCGCGAACAGCTTGCGCACCAGGTTCGGGTGCGAGCGCGAGAGCGTGATCTGCGGGCCGCGGTTGCCGCGCGAGACCGTGACGACGTACGCCTTGATCCGGCTGCCGTGCTCGTAGGACTCCCCGGCCACCTGCTCGGCGGACGGCAGCACGCCCTCGGTGTCACCCACCTGGACCACGACCATGCCGCGCGCGTTCGCGCGGGCGTCGCGCTGGATGACGCCGGCGACGATCTCGCCCTCCTTGGTGGAGAACTCGCCGAAGGTCTTCTCGTGCTCGGCGTCGCGCAGCCGCTGGAGGATGACCTGGCGCGCGGTGGTGGCGGCGATCCGGCCGAAGCCCTCGGGGGTGTCGTCCCACTCCTCGTCGACCTGGCCGTCGTGGGTCAGCGTGTGCGCGAGCACGCGCACCAGGCCCGTCTTGCGGTCGATGTCGATGCGGGCGTGCGGCTGGTGGCCCTCGGTGTGCTTGTACGCGGTGAGCAAGGCCGTCTCGATGGCCTCGATCACCGTTTCGAAGGGGATGTCCTTGTCCCGTTCGATCGCCCGCAGCGCGGCGATGTCGACGTTCACTTCGACCCCTTCTCCGTCTCGGCGGCGTTCGTGCCGGACGCGTCGTCTTCGAGCAGTTTCAGGTCCTCGGCGGGCGGCTGCTTGAACTCGATCTCCACGACCGCCTTCGCCACGTCGGCGTAGCGGACGTCGCGGATCTTGCCGCCTTCGAGGACGCGGGCGGCGTGCTCGCCCGCGTGGCCGACCCGGCCGATGAAGGCCGCGCCGTCGGCCGGGGTGACCTTGACCAACCGGAACCGCGCGCGCCGCCAGTGCCGGGCCTGGGTCAGCGGGCGGTCGAGCCCCGGCGAGGTGACCTCCAGCGTGTAGGCGCTCGCCAGCACGTGGTCGTTCTCGTCGAGCGCCGCCGAAACCTTGCGGCTGACCTCGGCGACCTCGTCCAGCCCGACCCCGTCGTCGGCGTCGACGACGACCTTGACCAGCTGCCGCCGGCCGGCCTGCTGCACCTCGAACGAATCGAGGTCGAAACCCGCGGCGGTGACGGCTTCGGCCACTATCGGCTGAAGCCGGCTGGCGAGTTCTCCTGGCACGTGGGGCTCTCCTTGGTTCGGGCTGGGTTGCGCGGGTCGGTGGTGGACCAGCTTATCCGGTCGCCCGCTGAGCCCGCGCGAGCGGCGGGGCCGCCCCGGGGCCTGGCAGGATGGGGCGGCGTGACCGGAAGACCGACCGAGCTGACCCGCCGGACCGCCCTCCGCGCGGGGGCGCTGGCCGCACTGGCCGTTCCCCTCGCCGCCTGCGGGCCCGGCTACGACGAAAGCCCCGACCCGCTGCAGCCGCTGCTGGCTGCCGCCCGTGCCGACGCCGACGCCGCACGGGCGCTGGCCAAGGGCGCGGACGCCGACGCCGCCGGCCAGCTCGCCGACGCGCGCGCGGCGCACGCGGCCGCCCTCAAGTCCGAAGTGGACCGGCTGAACCGGCCCACGCCGTCGCCGTCACCGGCGCCGCCGGCCCCCGCGGCGCTGGGCGACCTGAAGGACCGGCTGGCGGCCGCGCGCAAGCAGGCCGAAGACCTGGTGCCCGGGCTGCCGCGCTACCGCGCCGGGCTGGTCGCCGCGGTGGCGGCGGGCTGCGCGGCCCTGCAGCGCACCGCCCCGGCGCTGGGCCCCGGCGAGGACGCCCCGAAGCCGCCCGCCGCGGCCTCCGGTGCGGTGCCACCGGAAGCGGTGGACCCGCTGCAGGGCGCGCTGGCCGCCGAGCACGCGGCGGTCTGGGTGTACGGGCTGGTCAGCGCCTTCCTCCCGGGCGAATTCGGCGACGCCGAGAAGAGCGGCGCGGCGGAGCACGCCCTCCGCCGTGACCTGCTGCAGACGATGCTCTCGGCGGCCGGGGCGACCCCGGTCGCGCCGGAGGCGGCGTACGTGCCGAAGAACCCGGTGACGGACGCGAAGTCGGCGTCGCAGGTGGTCGCGACGGCCGAGGCGGACTGCGCGTCGGCCTGGCTGGCGGTCGTCAACCACACCGACGACGCGGGCCTGCGCACGACGGCCCTGCACGCCCTGGTCGCGGCCGCCCGCCGCGGCACCCCCTGGCGTTCCGAAGCGGGCGAGAAGCCGGCCGCGATCGCGATGCCCGGCCAGACCACCTGACCCACCGGTCGTGAGTGGTAAGGCGAGTTCTAACTCGCCTTACCACTCACGACCCGGGGTGCTCAGGAGTGGAGGTCGGCGGCGAGGCGGAGTGCGTCGTCGGCGATCTTCTCGATCAGGGCCTTGTCCTTGTGCTTGGCGTAGAAGTCGGCCAGCACGATCGTCGTGTTCGTGCCCTCCACCTTCGACGCGTACGCCGCGTCCTTGCCGCTCACGCTCGGCGTGCCGGTGCCCGCGAACGTCTTGTCCTTGACCAGGTCCGTGACGTTGCCGGTGCCGTCCCGCTCGGTCAGCGTCTTGAGCGCCCGCGCCTTCGACGAGTCGGGCATGCCGACCACCACCACGGACACCAGGGCCTTTGCGCCGCCCGACTCCGTCGTGTACAGCGCGCGGACCAGCGACTGGCACGGGTTGTCCCGGAAGAAGTCCTGGGTCTTGTTGTAGGACTTCTCGACGCAGTCGTCGGACTTCTCCGGCCCGGCGACCTTGGTGAACTGGAACTGCCCGGTGTTCTGCGCCGGCGGCTGCGCGACCGGCTCGTCCGGTGTCGAGTCGTGCCGGATCAGGAACCAGAGCAGCCCGGAGACGACGGCGATCGCGACCAGCCCGGCGCCCCTGAGCAGCAGGGAGCGGGTGTCGCGCGCCGGCGGCCCCGGCACGGGCGGGCGGGGCTGCGGGGGAACCGCGCCCAGCGGGGCCGTGTCGGACGGGCCTGGGGTGAAATGCGCACCAACCACGGGGCCATACGGTAGTTCACCCGCGATCCGCGGTTCACCCGAACGCGGGTAAAAGCTGTTCTACGTCGTCAGCGGTGTTGTAGAGGTGGAAGCCGACCCGCACCCGGCCGCCGCGGACGCTCGAGACGATCCCGGCTTCGGCGACCCGCGCCGGGTCGGCGGCGAGCGACACGATCGGGGTGCCGCGCGGGGGCAGCCCCAGCTTCTCCAGCAGCGTGTCCGCCAGCCCGGTGTTGTGCGCCTGGACCTGGGCGAGGTCGAGGCCGGCGAAGTACTCCAGGGCCGCCGCCGAGCCGACCTGGGCCAGCCAGACGGGTGAGAGGTCGAACGCGCGGGCGTCACCGGCCAGGCGCAGCGGGAGGCCGTAGACCGTGGCCCACGGGTCCTCCCCCGCGTACCAGTTCGCCGCGACCGCGCGGGTGCGCTCCTGCGCGTCCGGCCGCACCGCGAGCCACGCGCCGCCGCGCGGCGCGCAGAGCCACTTGTAGCTCGCGCCGACCACCCAGTCGGCCCAGGCGACGTCCAGCGGGAGCCAGCCGGCCGCCTGGGTCGCGTCCAGCAGCACCGCCGCCCCGGCGGCCCCGGCCGCGGCCCGCAGCGCCGGGAGGTCGGCGATCCGGCCGTCGGCGGACTGGACGACGCTCACCGCGACGACGTCGTGGCCCTCGACCCGCGACGGCAGCACGGCCAGGGGCACCTCGGTCACCGTGACGCCGGGGTTCGCCGCGAAGGGGAACGTCACGCTGGTGAAGTCGCCTTCGGCGGCGAGCACGCGGGTGCCGGCGGGCAGCGCCGCGGCGACGTTGGCGATGAGCTGCGAAACCGACGCGCCGCTGGCGACCCGCGCGGGTTCGACGCCGAGCAGGCGGGCGAACCCGGCCCGCGCCCGCGTGACGTACTCGTCGAACTCGCCCGGCCGGGTCGCCCCGGTCCGCCACCGTTCCACCGATTCCGCCACGGCCGCGGCCACCGGCGCGGGCGGGATGCCCACGCTGGGCGTGTTCAGGTAGCCGGGCGGGGCGGCGAAGTCGGTTCCGAAGGCGCGCATGCCTACAGGCAAGCAGATCCGGCCGGGCCGGTTCACCCGATTTACGGCAGCAGGGCGGCGACTTCGGCGTAGCTCGGCGGGCTCAGCGGCAGGTCGAGGCCGTCGCGCACGGCCAGCGCGGTCCCGGCGGCGGCCGCGAGGGCCATCCGGTACGGGAGCGAGCCGAGGCTGACCCGCGCGACGCCCAGCTCCGCCAGCCCGGCCAGGGTGACCCGGCCCGGCAGGAAGAGCAGGTTGAGCGGCAGGCCGGCGGCGACGATCCGCTCGACGTCACCCGGCTCGGCGAGGCCGGGCACGAAGACGCCGTCCGCGCCCGCCGCCGCGTACGCGCGGACCCGGCGTTCGGCTTCGGCGATCGAGCGGTCGCCCGCCCAGTGCGTGTCGGTCCGGGCGTTGACGAACAGGTCCGGCACCCGGTCCTTCACCGCCTTGACCAGCGCACACTGGACCTCGACCGCGGCGAGCGAGCCGTCGGCGCGGCCGTCCTCGAGGTTGACGCCGACCGCGCCGGCGGCCGCCAGTTCCGCCGCGAGGTCGGCGACGGCGGCCGGGTCCGCGCTGAAGCCGTCGGCGACGTCGACGCTGACGAGCACGTCCAGCCGCGCGAGGCGGGTGGCGAGGGCGACGGTCGCCTCGCGCGTCGACGGTGCGCCGTCGGGCTCCCCCGCCGCCGCGGAGACGCCGAGGCTGGTCGTGCCCAGGGCGCGGAAGCCCTGCGCGGCGAGGAAGGCACCGACGCCGAACTCCCACGCGTTCGGCAGCAGCAGCGGGGAGCCGGGGACGTGCAGGGCACGGAATTCGTCCATGCCCCGAACCTAGGGCGGCGACGCTTCGGCGCACACCGAACCCAGCCGGACGACACGCGCACCGGAACGGACGACACGCGTACCTGGACGGACGACACGGCCGGGGCGAGTCCGGTCCGGCGTGTCGTCCGCGTGGGTACGCGTGTCGTCCGGTTGGTCAGCCTCCGCCGCCCGAGGCGGCTGCGACGTAGGCCGTGCGGGCCGACTTGAGCTCGCGGATCACCTTGTGCAGGGCCGGGGCCGCCGCGCCCGCCTGGTCGGCCAGCCGGGCCAGGCGGTCCCGGTGGCGGCGGCGCTCGCCGCGCGGGAGGACCGCGTTCAGCTCGGCCGCGGCCGCCAGTGCCGTCAGGGCCGCGACGTCGGCCGGCACCGGGGCGTCGCTGCGCAGCGCCGACGCCACCTCGTCGCGCAGCGCGGCCGCCGTCGCCGCGTCGCGGACCGCCGGGCGGCGGCGCGGGAACAGCCCCAGCACGCGGGACGTCCGGAGGGTGATCACGCCCGCCGCGTCGAGCTGGGCCTCCAGGGACTGCAGCGTCCCGCGGGCGCCGCGGCGCACCCACGCGCGCCACTTCCGGTGCGGTTCGGCGGCGAGCTCGGCGAGCAGGTCGTCGAGCACCAGGTGGCCGGTGCCGGCGGCGCCGCGGGCCACCGGGCGGCCCGCCGCGTCCGCGACCAGCCCGCGCAGCACCAGGTCCGTCAACGCCGCCGCGCGGACCAGCAGCGCGACGCGGTCGCGGTCCGGCAGCCGGTCGCGCCGGGTGTCGCACGCCAGCAGGTAGGCCCGGCCGGGCAACGACAGCTCAGTCATCCCATTCCCCTCTCGGCAGACCGGGACCCGCCGGCGCCGGGCAGGGAAGCGACGCCGGCGGGCACCGTACGCACGGCGGATGCCGGGGACATCCGCCGTCTCCCTCTCACCGCGTGGCTCCAGTCCACCGGTTCCGGGGTCACCGGCGATACCCGACGAGGAGGGTGATCACGTGCAACTTTGGTTGCACGAGGCGGGGCGGCGGCCGGGTGGCACGGTTACCGTGACCACGTGACCATCGCCCGGCGGCCGCTCTGGCCGAGCCGCTCCGACGGCGCCTGGCTGATCGGCGCCGCGCTCGCGTTCGCCGGGCTGAACACCCTCTTCTACGTCCTCGGCGACCGGACCACGGGCGCGTGGGGCCCGGCGGCCGGGCTGGTCCTGCAGGTCGCCTGCGACCTCACGCTGGTGCTGTTCTTCCGGTTCCCCGGGCCGGTGTGCGCGTTCGTCACCGCGGCGGCGGCCGCCATGCTCGCGGCCGACACCTTCGCGCCCGGCCTGCTCGTGCCCGTGCACCCGCTCGCGCTGACGACGGTCCCGACGATCACCCCGGTGATCCTGTCCCAGTCGGCGCGGGTGCTGGACCGGCGGACCGTGCTGTGGGTGGCCGGTGTGCTGGCCGTGATCGCCGCGCGGCCGTGGACGCCGAGCTGGGCGACGACGCCGTTCGGCCTGCTCAGCACCGCGCTGCCGGCGCTGGTGTCGCTGTACTTCGAGGCCCGGCGGCAGCTGCTGCAGTCGCTGCGCGACCGGGCGGAACGCGCCGAGCGGGAGCAGCACCTGCTCGCCGAGCAGGCCCGCGCGGCGGAACGGCGCCGGCTCGCCGGCGAGATGCACGACGTCGTCACGCACCGGCTCAGCCTGATGGTGCTGCACGCCGGCGCGCTCGGCGTGACGTCCCCCGATCCTGGGGTGCGCACGGCGGCCGAGGACATCCGCCGCGAAGGCGCGCTGGCGCTGGACGAACTGCGGGACCTGGTCGGCGTCCTCCGCAACGGGATCGAGACCGGGCCGCGGACGCTCAGCCCGGAAGAGCCGGGCGACCCGGCCCGGCTGGTCGAGGAGTCCCGGTCGGTCGGGGTGCCGACGGACCTGGCGGTGGACGGCGATCCGGCGCAGGTGTCGCCGACCGTCGCGCGCACCGCCTACCGCTTGGTGCAGGAGGCGTTGACGAACGTGCGCAAGCACGCGCCGGGCGCGTCGGCGAAGGTCTCCCTGCGTTACCACCCCGGTGGTCTGGACGTCTCGGTGGACAGCACGGCGGCGGCGCGGCCGCCCGACCCGGCGCTGACGGGCAGCGGTTCCGGGGCCGGGCTGGCGGGCCTGCGGCAGCGCGTCGAACTGGTCGGCGGCCGCTTCGACGCGGGCCCGGCACCCGGCGGCGGGTTCCGGGTCGGTGCGATACTGCCCGCCTACGTCCCGACAGCGGAAGGCACGCACTGTGATCCCGGTGCTCGTGGTCGATGACGAGCCGATGGTGTGCGCGCACCTGCGCACGATCCTGGGCTCGGCGGCCGACATCGAGGTCGTCGCGCAGGCGGGCGACGGCGCCGAAGCCGTCGAGGCCGTGGTCCGGCACCGCCCGCGCGTGGTGCTGATGGACCTGCGGATGCCGGGCGTGGACGGGCTGACGGCGATCGCGCGGATCACGGCGCTGCCCGACCCGCCGGCGGTGGTCGCGCTGACGACGTTCGACGCGGACACCTACGTGATCCGGGCCCTGCGCGCGGGCGCGGCGGGGTTCCTGGTGAAGTCGACGCCGCCGGAGGACCTGATCGGCCTGGTCCGGGTGGCCGCGGACGGCCACACGGTGCTTTCGCCGTCGGCCGCCCGCCGCCTGGTCGCGTTGTCCTCGGACAGCCGGGAACGCGGCGAAGACGCCCGCCGCCGCATCGCCGGCCTCACCGAACGCGAGCGGGACGTGCTGGCCTGCCTCGGTTCCGGACTGTCCAATGCGGACACGGCGGCCAAGCTGCACCTGGCCGAGGCGACGGTGAAGAGCTACGTCTCGCGCATGCTCGTCAAGCTGGACTGCACCAACCGGACGCAGGCGGGACTGCTGGCCCACGAGGCGGGTTTGGTGGCCCGCTAGGGGAACAGCAGCGGAGCGGCGTGCCAGATGGCCCAGCCGTTGAGCAGGAACCACCCGCCGATCCACAGCGGCGACGGCATCTTGGTCTGCTTGGCCAGCAAGGCGGCATCGTCGGTGTGGCCGCGGAAGCCCTTCGAGCGGCGGTTCGAGACGAGGACTTGCACACCGCTCAGTTCACTGGTCAGCAGCAGCCAGGCTTCGGTGTACGCGACGGCGGTGCGCAGCCAGGCCGGGGCGTAGCGCAGGGCCGAGTACACGACCGCCCCCACCACGATGATCAGGACGAAGGTGCGCGGGTCCCTGGCGAGCAGCAGGAGGAACACCATCGCCACGAGGGTCAGCACGAGCACGGCGGAGACGTGCCCGCGGTGCAGGAGAGCGGCGGCCCCGAGCCCGGCCAGTGGCGGCATCGCGTAGCCGGCGGCGGAGACCAGGACCGTGCCCAGGCCCGCATGACCGTGCGAAAGCGTGGCACCGCCTTCGGCGCTGTCGATCTCGACGCGGCGGACATCCCCGCCCACCAGCATCGCCACCAGCGCGTGCCCACCTTCGTGGAACAGCGTGCCCAGCACGTTGGCGTTGCGCAGGAGGCTCCGCCGGCCGCTGGGTGGGGTGACGATCGAGACCAGCGTCACCGCGAAGGCGAACAACGCGGTGAGGGCGACGACTCCCCAGCTGGGTGCGGGCACGGTCTCGCTGAGCACGGCGACAGTGTCCCTGCGAGCGGCCCGGCAGAACCCGTACTGCGACGGTTTGTCCAGGAGCTGTCAACTGGACGCGCGTCTCACGCGGACGCGGGCGTGTGCTCCGCGTCGTAGGCGTCCCGCGCCTCCTGGACCGACGCCATGTGCCGCCGCGCCCAGCGGTCGAGCATCTCCAGTGGCTCCGACAGGTTGCGGCCCAGCGAGGTCAGCTCGTACTCGACCTTCGGCGGGATCGTCGGGTACGCCGTGCGGTCGAGGATGCCGTCGCGGACCAGGCTGCGCAGCGTCTGCGTCAGGACCTTCTGAGAGATGCCGTCGACGCGGCGGCCGATTTCGGTGAACCGCAGCGGGCCGCCGGAGAGCGCGCCGACGATCAGCACCGTCCACTGGTCGCCGATGCGGTCGAGCAGCTGGCGGGTCGGGCAGTTGCGGTCGTACGGATCGGGTCCCACGGCACACTCCCTCGCTTTCCCCGGGAGAGTAACACGCCGTTCAGGCGGTGGCCGCCAATCCCGCGGCCACCCGCTTGACGAAGGAGCCGAGGAACCACCGGTAGAACCAGCCGGTGCCGGGGATCTTCGGCGTGAACGTCGAATGCCAGTGGATGTCGGTGCCGCCGTCCCGCGGGGCGAGGTCGACGTAGGCGACGTAGTCCCGCAGCGGCAGGCCGTGTTCCAGCGCGTAGCCGAACCGGCGGCCGGGCTCGAGCGCGACGATCTTCTCGTACGACCGGACGCCGCCGGTCTTGAACAGCCGGATCGCACCGAGGCCCTCCGGCTCGTCCGCCCCCTCGTGGACCAGCTCGAACGACCCCAACGGGGACCACGTCGGCCAGCTGGCGCCGTCCCGCAGCAGGGCATACACGGCGTCGGGCGAGGCGGCCGCCCTGGCGTGCACCGAGATTCTTTGTACCATTTGGTACGTGTACCATCTGGTACATGATCGGCACAAGCCCGCGCGCGAAGCTGCTCGACGCGGCGATCGACCACATCGCCCGCCACGGCGGCGCGGACCGGAGCCTGCGGGCGCTGGCCGCGGACCTCGGCACCAGCCACCGCATGCTGATCTACCACTTCGGTTCGAAGGAGGGCCTGCTCACGGCGGTGGCGCGGGAGGTCGAGGCCCGCCAGCGCGCCGCGCTCGCCGATCTCGACCCGGCGGACTTCTGGCGCCGGCTCACCGACGATGACCTGCGCGCCAACGAAAAGCTGTTCTTCCAGCTCTACGGCCAGGCGCTCGGTGGCGCCCCGGGCACGGCGGAGTTCCTCGACGGCGTGATCGACGACTGGCTCGGCCCCATCGAAGCCCGGCTCGCCCAGCTCGGCGTCCCGGCGGCCGACCGGCCCGCCCACGCCCGGCTCGGGCTCGCCGTCACCCGCGGGCTGCTGCTCGACCTCGTCACGACGGGCGACCGCGAAGCCGTCGACGCCGCCATGGAGAAGTTCCTGGCGATGTACGAAAAACCGTGATCCCCTGTCCGGATGCGACTGATACTGGGGTTCTTGGCCGCGTTGCTCACGACCGCGGGGCTCGCGCCCGCCGCGGTCGCCGCGGAAAGCCGGCCGGTCTACTCCTACGCCGACGCGATCCGCGAGACGGCGTGGGTGGAGACCGGCACCGACAACGACCACGACGGCAAGCCCGACCGCGTGGCCGCCGACGTCATCCGGCCGGCCGCGCGCGTGCGCGTCCCGGTGATCCTCGACGTCAGCCCGTACTACGCGTGCTGCGGCCGGGGCAACGAGCTGCAGAAGAAGACGTACGCGCCGGACGGCACCCCGGTGCAGTTCCCGCTGTTCTACGACAACTACTTCGTGCCGCGCGGCTACGCGGTCGTGCTGGCCGACGTCGGCGGGACGAACCGGTCGTCCGGCTGCTTCGACGACGTCGGCTCCGGCACCGCGGTCGTGAACTGGCTGAACGGGCGGGCGAAGGCCTTCGACGCCCCCGGCGGCGGCCGTCCGGTGCGCGCCGACTGGGCCACCGGGAATGTCGGCGCGATCGGCAAGTCGCAGGACGGCGCGACCGCGATCGGGATGGCCGCCTCGGGCGTCGCCGGGCTGAAGACGATCGTCCCGATCGAAGGCGTCGCGGACAACTACGCCCAGCTCGTCGCGAACGGCGCACCCCTGGCCACGCCGGAGAACACCGGGTCGTCGTTCACCTACAACGAGCGCGCCGCCGAGCTGTGCAAGCCGTTCGAGGCGGACCTCAAGGCGCGCGCGGGCACCAACGGCGACTACACCGCCTACTGGCAGAGCGTGCACTACGTCCCCCGCCCCGGGCAGGCGAGCGTGCTCGTCGCGCAGGGCTTCGGGGACTGGGTCGTCGCGCCCGGCCAGTTCGCCGGCTACTGGGACGCGCTGGGCCGGGCCGGCGTCCCGCGCAAGGCGTGGCTGAGCCAGGCCGGCCACACCGACCCCTTCGACCTGCAGCGAACGCAGTGGGTCGAGACCCTGCACAGCTGGTTCGACCGCTGGCTGCTCGGGCTGCACAACGGCGTCGAGCGCGAGCCCGCCGTGCACCTCGAAACCGCACCGGACCGCTGGACCGACGTCCGGACCTGGCCGCCCGCCACGCTCCCGACGACGTTGCGGCCCTCGGGGGACGGCACGCTGGGCCTGCGCGGCTCCGGGACGGCGACCGTCGCCGACGATCCCGCCCGCACTCGCGAGGACTGGGCGAACGGCGTGGGAGCCGCGCGGTTCACCGGGGCTCCCCTGCCGGCGGCGGTGCGGATCGCCGGAACGCCGTCGGTGACGGTCACGGTGTCGTCGGACAAGAGCGCCGCCCGGATCGGGGTCGCGCTCGTCGACTACGGCCCGGCGCAGCTGCGCAACACCGCGGAGTACGGCAGCGGCGTGCGGAACCTGGCGACGCGCTCGTGCTGGGGTTCGAGCACCGGCGGGGACAGCGCGTGCTTCCTCGACACGGCCGCCGACGTCGGCTCCGCCGACCACCGGATCATCGCGGCCGGCTGGGCGGACCTCGGGCACCACGCGTCGCTGCGGCACGGCGAGCCGCTCGTCCCGGGCCGGGCGTACCCGATGACGTTCGGCCTCACCGCGCTCGACCACGTCGTCCCGGCCGGGCACCGGCTCGGGCTGCTGCTCGGCGGTACCGACGGGCTGCTGTTCGACCCGGCGTTGCCGGCTTACGGCGACACGCTGACGTTCGACCTCGCGCGGACGTCGGTCAGCCTCGGCCTTACAAAGCCCGAACACTAGGCGGACGCCCTCCGAACACCGCCCGGCCAGAGTTCTCCTCGTACCCCGGAACGGATACGAGGAGAAACGATGCGAGGAACCACCTGGACGCGGCTGGCACTGGCGGGCGGCGCGAGCGCGGCCTGCCTGCTCGTGGCGGCGCCGCTGGCCTCGGCCCAGACCACGTCGCCGGCGCCGGTCGCGCCGATCACGCTCAGCCCCGAGGAGTCGCAGCAGGTCTGCTCGGACTGGGTCCCGAAGCTGCAGAAGAAGGCCGACAACCTGAAGCAGCGGATCAACGGCGGCGCCGAGGTCAAGGGCTCGGTCGCCAACCTGAAGGCGCGGGCGGCCGACCAGCGGGCGGCCGGGCACACCGCGCGCGCCGACCAGCTCGACCAGCGCGCCACCAAGCGGCAGGGCCGCATCGGCGAGCTGGACGCGGCCAAGCAGAAGCTCGACGCGTTCGCGTCCGCGCACTGCAAGCCGGCCAAGTGAGGGGCGCGAGGGTCGCGGCAGCGGTCGGGGCCGCCGCGCTCATCGCGCTCGGCTGCTCGGCCTGCCGCGACAACCTGATGGGCTCGCCTTCCGACAGCACGCCGTCGTCGGTCTCGCCGTCCGGCGAACTGAGCGGGATCGAGTCGACACTCAACGGCATCGAGTCCGACATGAACAGCGATGGCTCGCCCTGACCGGCTAGCGTCTCCCCGTCAGTGACGGCGGAGACGGGAGCAGGCATGGGGTCACCGGGACGCGGCCTCGTCCTCGTGGTCGAGGACGAGGCCGCGATCGCCGAGCTGGCGGCGATGTACCTCAAGCGCGACGGCTTCGGCGTGCACGTCGAGGCTGACGGCGGCCGGGCGCTGGACGCCGTCCGGCGGCTCAAGCCGGTGGCGGTCGTGCTCGACATCGGACTGTCCGGAATGGACGGCATCGAGATCTGCAAGGCGCTGCGCGCGGCCGGGGACTGGACGCCGGTGCTGTTCGTCACCGCCCGCGACGACGAGCTCGACCGGCTGCTCGGCCTGGAGATCGGCGCGGACGACTACCTGACCAAGCCGTTCAGCCCGCGGGAGCTCGCCGCCCGGGTGCGGACCGTGCTGCGCCGCGCTTCCGGCGTGGCCCCGGCCGCGGAGACGTTCGCCGTCGGTGGCGCGCGCGTCGACGTCACCTCCCGGCGGGCGTGGGCGGGTGACGCCGAGATTTCCCTGACTTCGACGGAGTTCGATCTCCTCACGCACCTGCTCCGGCACCCGGGGCAGGTGCTTTCGCGCGACCAGCTGCTCAGCGCGGTGTGGGGCTACGCCGCGGCGGCGGGGACGCGCACGGTCGACGTCCACGTGGCTCAGCTGCGGGCGAAGCTCGGGGCGTCGAGCCCGATCCGGACGGTGCGGGGCATCGGCTACGCGGCGGACCCGGCATGAGGTTCCGGGGCTCCCTGGCCGGGCGGATCACGCTGGTCTGCCTGGCCGTCGCGGGGGTCGCGGTGATCGTGGCGGGGCTGGTCGCGTCCCGGCTGATCCGGACCACGGCGGACAACGCGCTGCAGTCGTCGCTGGCCGCGCAGGCCGACGTCGTCGCTTCGCAGCTGGACGAAACGGGCATCGGCAACCGGCTGGGCGTCGGCAAGGTGGCCGACGTCGTGCGCGGGCAGGGCATCTCGGTCGTGGTCCGGCGCGCGGGCGGGCAGCCGCTCGGCGACGGCGTCGCCGTGCAGGCCGCCGGGAAGCTCGGGCTGGCGGCGGACCACTCGGGGCGCGTCACGGTGGCGGGGTCGCAGTACCTCGTCGAGACGCGGGTGGTCGGGCCGCGCGGGGCGGCGTTCGCGCTGGTCCTGCCCGCGCGGAACGCCGAAGCGACGCAACGGGCGCTGGTGCGCAACATCCTGCTGGCGCTGGGGATCGGGCTGGTGGTGGCGGCGTTCGCGGGCTTCGTCTCCGGGCGGCTGCTGGGCCGTCCGCTGCGCCGGGCCGCGCTGGCCGCGGGATCGTTGCGGGCGGGCCGGCGGGACGTGCGGGTGCCGGTGCAGGGGCCGCGCGAGGTGGCGGAGGTGGCCGGGTCGCTGAACTCGCTGGCCGACGCGCTGGCCGTCAGCGAGGCGCGGCAGCGGGAGTTCCTGCTGTCGGTGTCGCACGAACTGCGGACGCCCCTGACGGCGGTGACGGGCTTCGCGGAGGCGATCGCGGACGGCGTCGCGTCGGGGCCCGACGCGGTCCGGGCCGGGCAGACGATCCAGCGCGAGGCGGGGCGGCTTTCGCGGCTGGTCGAGGACCTGCTGGAGCTGGCCCGGCTGGGGGCCGACGAGTTCCGGCTGGACGTCGCTTCGCTGGACATGGCGGCGTTGGTGCGCGACTGCGCGGAGGTGTGGCAGCTGCGGTGCGCCCGGGAGGACGTCTCGCTGGCCGTCTCGGCACCTCCGTCGCCGGTCCTGGTGGCGGCGGACGCGCGCCGGCTGCGTCAGGTCGTCGACGGCCTGGCGGAGAACGCCCTGCGGGTCACGCCCGCGGGGGCACCGATGGTGTTCGCGCTCTCGTCCGACGGGGCCTCGGCGTCCCTGTCGGTCCGCGACGGCGGCCCGGGCCTGGCGCCGGAGGACTACCCGGTGGCGTTCGAGCGCGGGGTGCTGAACGCGCGGTACCGCGACCGCCGCCCGGTCGGCTCCGGCATCGGCCTGGCCCTGGTCCACGGCCTGGTCACCCGCATGGGCGGCACCCTCACCGCCGGCCCGGCCCCCGAAGGCGGGGCGGCGTTCACCCTCACGTTCCCCCTGACCCCCACCACCGTCCCCCTCCCCCACGCGTGATGCCCCGCCAATCACGCGAGATCGCTCCCCAATCACGCGAGATACGCCCCCAATCACGTGAGTTCCGTCTCCAGTCACGCGAGGCCGGGTCTTGGTCACGCCCAACCGACCCTCCAGGTACGCGAGTCGTCCGTCCAGGTACGCGAGTCGTCCCCTTGGGTACGCGCCGGTCCGGGTACACGGGACTCGCGTGATCGGGGCCGGAACTCGCGTGATTGAAAGCGGAACTCGCGTGATCCGAGAGGCATCTCACGTGATCCGGGAGGCATCTCGTGTGATTGGAGGGGCATCACGGGGGTGGCTAGGGTTGGGGGGTGGAGATGCTGCACCTGCGTTACTTCGTCGCGGTCGCCGAGGAGCTGAACTTCTCCGCTGCCGCGCGGAAGCTGCACATGGCCGCGTCTCCGCTCAGCCAGCGGATCAAGGACCTCGAACACGAACTCGGGCAGCAGCTGTTCGACCGCAGCACCCACCACGTCACCCTGACCGACGCCGGGGCCGCGCTGCTTCCCCTGGCCCGGGACGTCCTCGAGCGGGTCGGCGCCATTCCCTGGAAGCTGCGGGAGGCGACCACGCCGCAGCGCAGCACCGTCTTCCTCGGCATGCCCGCCGGCGTGCATCCCGACCTGCGGGAACGCGTCAACGCCCTGGCCGAGCGGGTCCGCGGCACGTACGAGCTCAAGCGCTGGCCCGGCACCACCGCCGACCTCGTGCAGGGCGTGCACGACGGCAAGCTCGCCCTCACCCTCGCGCGGCTGCCGGTCACCGATCCCGCGCTGGAGCAGCTGCCCGTGATGACCGAACGGCTGGGGGCCGTCGTGCCCGCCGACCTGTTCGCCGGGCGGGACTCCGTTTCCCTCGCCGAGCTGACCGAGTTCCCGTACGTCGCCTCACCAGGGGAAATCGTCCCCGCCTATTTCGAGCAGCTCGACCACCAATTGAACGAGCTCGGCGTCAAGAAACGTATCCGGCTGAGCAACACCGGCTACGGCGGGACGTCGGAAATCATTTCCAGTGGCGAAGCCTTCTCCATTTCCATGCTCGACGACAAGAGCCCGATGCACGGCTACCGGCTCGACAACGTCATCGTTCTGCCGTTCACCGACTTCCGTCCCCAGTTGGACACCGGCCTGCTCTGGCGGCGCGATCGCACCGACGGCGACCTGCGTGACCTCGTCGACGCCGCAAAAGCGATCTTCGCCGAGCCGCTCAGCAGCTGAAACAATGGTATGACCAGCAGAGTCATACCATTGTTCGCATCATGATCATTCCCTTTCACGCCGCCCGCGCCTACGTTCGGAAGTAGAGCGAAACCAGCAAGGCGCGAAAGGACGAAAAGATGACGACCGGACCGCTGGACGGCGTGCGCGTGATCGACCTCTCCACCGTGGTGATGGGCCCGTACGCGGCCCAGATCCTCGGCGACCTGGGCGCCGACGTGATCAAGATCGAGTCCCCCGCGGACACCGTGCGCGTGGGCCAGTACCGCACCACGCCGGGCATGACCGCGCTGAACCTCAACGTCAACCGCAACAAGCGCAGCGTGGCCCTCAACCTCAAGGACGAGACCGAGCGCGCGCAGGCCCTCAAGCTGATCGACACCGCCGACGTGCTGATCACCAACATGCGCCCCGGCGCGCTGAGCCGGCTCGGCCTGAACTACGCCGACGTCGCCGAGCGCAACCCGCGCCTGGTCTACGCCCACGCGCAGGGCTTCCGCAGCGACTCCCCGCAGGCCGGCAACGCCGCCTACGACGAAACCGTGCAGGCCTCCTCCGGCCTGGTCGACGTGGCCGACCGGGCGCTCGGCCAGCCGGTCTACCTGCCGACGATCATCGGCGACAAGGTCTCGTCGCTGACCATCGCCTACAGCGTGCTCGCCGCGCTGGTCCACCGCGACAAGACCGGCGAGGGCCAGCAGATCGAGATCCCGATGACCGACACGCTGCTCGCGTTCAACCTGGTCGAACACCTCGCCGGGCACACCTACGAGCCGGCCGAGGGCCCCACCGGGTTCGCGCTGTCGATGACGAAGGGCCACGCCGCGGTCCGCACGAAGGACGGCCTCGCCTGCGTCATCCCGTACAACCCGAAGAACTTCCGCGACTTCTTCGCCGCGGCCGGGCGGCCCGACCTCGCCGGGGACCCGCGCGTCAACGGCGAGGCTATCGACCGCGCCGACAACGAGTGGCTGACCGGGCGGATCGCCGAGTGCGCCCCGGCGCTGACCACCGAGGAGTGGGCCGAGGTGTGCGCGAAGCACAGCATCCCGATGGCCCCGGTGCTGGAGCTGGACAAGGCCCACGAGGACCCGTACGTCCGCGACGGCCACCTGCTGGACACCGTCGAGCACCCGAGCGAGGGCACCATCCGCACGGTCGGCATCCCGGTGAAGTTCTCCGCGACGCCCGGCTCGATCCGCCGCCTGGCCCCGCTGGCCGGCCAGGACACCGCCGAAGTCCTCGCGGAACTGTGAAAGAAGCGAGTCATGAGTGAAGTACGCACCGAACGGATCGGCAGCACCCTGCTGATCACGATCGACCGGCCGCGGGCCCGCAACGCGGTCAACGCCGCCGTCGCGGCCCAGCTGGCCGCCGCCCTCGACGAACTCGAGAGCGACCCCACGCTCCGGGCGGGCGTCCTGACCGGCGCCGACAACACCTTCAGCGCCGGGATGGACCTCAAGGCCGCCCTGCAGGGCGAGTCGCCGGAAATCCCGGGCCGCGGGTTCGGCGGCCTGACCGAGGCCGAACTGGCCAAACCGCTGATCGCCGCGGTCGAAGGCTTCGCGATGGGCGGCGGGTTCGAGCTCGCCCTCGGGTGCGACCTGATCGTCGCCGCGGAGGACGCCAAGTTCGGCCTCCCGGAGGTCAAGCGCGGCCTGATTGCCGCCGGCGGCGGTGTCATCCGGCTGCCGAAGCGGATCCCGCACCACCTGGCGATGGAGTTCCTGCTGACCGGCGAGCCCGTCACCGGCCGCCGCGCCGGGGAACTGGGCCTGGTCAACCGCGTGACGCCGGCCGGGGACGCCGCCGCGGTCGCCGTCGGCCTCGCCGAGAAGCTGGCGGAGAACGCGCCTCTGGCCCTCGCCGCCGTCAAGAAGGTCGTGCGCGCCGCGGATCCCGCGGCCGTGCAGCGCGAAGAAATCAAGAAGCTGATGCAGTCGAAGGACGTCCGCGAGGGCATGACCGCCTTCGCCGAACGCCGCGCTCCGAAGTGGACAGGCGAATGAAGATCGAAGAAGTCCGGCAGCACGTGACGACCCCGCTGACCGCCCCGGCGTTCGCGCCCGTGGTCCCGCGGTTCACGAACCGCGAGTACCTCAACATCGTCTACCGCACCGACGCCGACGCCCTGCGCGCGGTCGTGCCCGAGCCGCTGCAGGTCGAAGAACCGTTGGTGCGCTTCGAAGTCATGAAGATGGGCGACGTCTCCGGCTACGGCCCGTACACCGAGGCCGGCCAGGCGATCGAGGTCGGCTTCGACGGCGAGCGCGGCGAATACCTGCACGCGATGTACCTGGACAACTTCCCGGCGACCGCGTCCGGGCGCGAGGTCAGCGCCTACCCGAAGACTGTCGGGTCGCCGAACCTCTATGTCGACAACGGCGTCCTGGTGGGCACTTTGGACTACGGGACGCTGCGGGTGGCGACCGCGACCATGGGCTACAAGCACCACCAGCTGGACGTCCGCGAGGCCGAGCGCCAGATCACCGTCCCGACGTTCATGCTCAAGACGATCCCCGGCTACGACGGCGCCCCGCGCGTCCAGGAGCTGGTCCGCACCGAGATCACCGACGTCGTGGTCAAGGAGGCCTACACCGGCCCCGCGCGGCTGCAGCTGTTCCAGCACGTCCTCGCCCCGCTGGCCGATCTCCCCGTGCTGGAGGTCGTTTCCGCGAGCCACATCCGCACCGACCTGACGCTCGCCCCGGTCAAGCCGGTCTTCGACTACCTGAAGGGAGCGCAGTCGTGAAGAACGCGGCAGTCATCGGCGCCGGCACCATCGGCCTCTCCTGGACCGCGCTGTTCGCGAGCCACGGCCTGACCGTCCGGGTCACCGACCCCCGCCCGGACCTCGCCGACGCCGTCTCGCAGGCACTGGCGCAGTTCGCCCCGCACCTCGGCAGCACCGCCGAGGAGCTGGCGGGCCGCGTGCACATCGCCGCCGACGTGACCGAAGCCGTGCGGGACGCGGATGTCGTGCAGGAGAACGGACCCGAGAACGCCGAGTTCAAAAAGGACCTGTTCCGGCAGCTCGTCGAACAGGCTCCGCAGCACGCGCTGCTGCTGAGTTCGTCGAGCGCCATCCCGTCGACGGCGTTCACCGGCGGGATCGACGGCCGCCGTGTCCTCATCGGACACCCGTTCAACCCGCCGCACCTGATCCCCCTGGTCGAGGTCGTTCCCGGTGAGCAGACCAGCGACGAGTCGGTGCAGAAGGCCGTGGACTTCTACACCTCGCTCGGCCGGACGCCGGTCGTGGAGCGCAAGGAGATCCCCGGCTTCGTCGGCAACCGCCTGCAGAACGCGCTGAGCCGCGAGGCGATCTACCTCGTCGAGCAGGGCGTCGTCACCCCCGAGGACCTCGACAAGGTGATCACGAGTTCGCTCGGCATCCGCTGGGCCACGGTCGGGCCGTTCCTCGGTTCGCACTTGGGTGGTGGTCCCGGTGGCTACCGGCACATGGCCGAGCACATCGGCAAGTCCATGAAGCAGATGTGGGCCGGGCTGGGCACCCCCAGCCAGGGCCCCGAAGAGCAGGAGCAGCTCATCGAAGCTGTCGAAAAGGCTTACGGCTCCTCCACGTACTCGGAACTGGCCGAGACGCGCGACCGCAAGCAGCTGGCCGTCCTGAACGCTTTGGAGGAGAACTGAAATGGAACCGCTGAAGGACAAGCTCACCGCCGACTTCTACGACTTCGAGGCGCTGCTGCCGGACGAGGAGCGCAAGCTGCTCGTCCAGGCGCGGGAGTTCATGCGCCACGACGTCAAGCCGCTGGTCAACGAGAACTGGGAGGCCGGGACCTTCCCGCAGGAACTGATCGGCATGTTCCGCGAAAGCGGCCTCGCCGGGCTGCCCTACGAGGGCTACGGCGAGCACAAGGCGGCGGTCAGCCACCTGCTCACCGGCATGATGGCGATGGAGATGAGCCGCACCGACGCGTCCGTGGCGACGTTCTTCGGTGTCCACAACGGACTCGCGATGTACTCGATCTACAGTGGCGGCAGCCAGGAGCAGCGCGACCGCTGGCTCCCGGAAATGGCCGCGATGGACAAGATCGGCGCGTTCGCGATGACCGAACCGCTCGGCGGTTCCGACGTCGCCGGCGGCATGCGCACCACGGCGCAGCGAGACGGCGACAGCTGGATCCTCAACGGCGCCAAGAAGTGGATCGGCAACGCGACCTTCGCCGACTACGTCGTGGTGTGGGCCCGGGACGTCGACGACAACCACGTCAAGGGTTTCGTCGTCGAGAAGGGCACACCGGGTTTCGTGGCGGAGAAGATCCAGGGCAAGACCGCCTTCCGGATCGTCGAAAACGCCGAAATCACCCTCACGGACGTCCGCGTGCCGGAGGAGAACCGCCTGCAGGGCATCAACTCCTTCCGCGACGTCGCCGAGATCCTGCGCGCCACCCGCGGTGGCGTGGCCTGGCAGGCACTGGGCGTGATGATCGGCGCCTACGAGCTCGCACTGGACTACGCCAAGCAGCGCAAGCAGTTCGGCCGGCCGATCGCCCGCTTCCAGCTGGTGCAGGACCTGCTGGTGAAGAGCCTCGGCAACATCACCGCCTCCTGGGGCATGCTGGTGCAGCTGGCCCGACTGCAGGACGCGGGGATCTTCCAGGACGAGCACTCGTCGCTGGCGAAGGCGTTCGTCACGTCGCGGATGCGCGAGGTGGTCGCCTGGAGTCGCGAGATCTTCGGCGGCAACGGGATCGTGCTGGACTACGACGTCGCGCGGTTCTTCGCCGACGCCGAGGCGATCTACTCCTTCGAGGGCACGCGCGAGATGAACACCCTGATCGTCGGCAAGGCGATCACCGGGCAGAGCGCTTTCGTGTGAGTCTCTAGTTCACGCAGCCGGCGGCCGCACTGGCCGCCGGCTGCTTCGTGTCCGTGGCGCCCCGCCCCGGCGTCGGCGTCGTGGTGCCGGTGGCCGCGACCGGCTTGACCCCGCCGGTCGTGTCGTCGCCCGAAGCCCGGACCGCCGGCGTGCTGATCGCCGTGCGGACGAACTGCTGGACCTGCGCCGGGTCGACCTTGACCGCGTCACCGTCGGACGGCGTCGGCAGGGACAGGCTCTGCACCGGGATGGTGGCGAAGCTGATCGCCCCCGAGGTCATCCCCCGCAGCTGCTGCGCGAAGCTCAGGATGTCCCAGCCCGTGTCCAGCACGACCGAGCCCTGCACCGCACCGACCAGCGAACTCAGCTTCGACGGGTCGGTGAACGTGCCCGCGCTCAGCACCTTCTTCGCCATCCCGGACAGGAACGCCTGCTGCCGCGCGATCCGGTCGAGGTCACCGTTGAGCAGCCCGTGCCGCTGCCGGACGAAGGCGAGCGCCTGCGCCCCGGACAGCGTCTGCGTCCCGGCCGGGAAGTCCGCGCCCGAGTAGCTGTCGTGCACCGGCGCCTTGAGGCACACCTCGACGCCGCCGACGGCCTGGGACAGGGCGTCGAAGCCGGCGAGGTTGATCGCCGCGTAGTGGTTGATCGTCAGGCCGGTGAACTTCTCCACGGTCTGGATCGCCGTCTTGGCGCCTGCCGCGTTCGCCGCCACTTCCAGCTGCGCGCCGGACAGCCCCTGGGCGCGCAATCCGGACATCGAGGCGTTCTTGCCGCGGCTGTACGCGGAGTTGATCTTGTGCTTGCCGTACCCGCCCGCGATGTCCACATAGGAGTCACGCGGGATCGAGATCGCGGTGGCCGCGGCGCCGCCCGCCGGGATGTGCACCACGATCATGGTGTCCGTGGTGTCCCCGCCGTCGTCGCCGCTTCCGGCGTGCAGCGCGTCGAGCACGTTCTGCGGCAACGGATTGCCGTACGTGTCGGTCCGCGCGTCGATCCCGACGAGCAGGATGTTCTGGGCGACCTTCAGCGGCTCGCCGGGCGGGTTGTCATCGTTGTCGACCTGCGCGGCCGGCGGGATGACGTCGGCGGTGACGATGCCGGCGTCCAGGGTGCTCAGCTGCGCCCACAGGTAGCCGGTGGCGCCGAGCACCACCGTCGAGACGACGCCGAGCGCGACCCGGCCGCCGGTGCGGCGCCCCCGCGACGACAACAGCACGACACTTTCCCCTTGCTTCCCTCGGTGTTCCCCCCTTCGAGGATCACCGCGTTAGCTGGGAATCAGCTGAGAAAGTTGTCGGAATGCTGTGACGCTGCCCGAACGGCCGAGCGCGGGGGCCGGTTTTGCCACGCACGGTACCGAAGTGCGCACGGGATAGTGCTGTGGCACCGGCCACAGTGGCCTCAGCGCGGCATGCGGCGCCAGACCGCGCGCGGCAGCAGGCGCATCGCGAAGAAGACCGGACGGAGTACCCCGGGCACCCAGACGACCCCGCGGCCGCCGCGCAACGCCGCCACCGTCGCTTCGGCCACCTGGTCCGGGGTGCTGGAGAACGGCGCCGGCGACATGCCCTCGGTCATCCGGCCGATCACGAAACCCGGACGGACGAGCAGCAGCTGGACGCCCGAGCCGTGGAGTGCGTCGGCGAGGCCGCTTGCGAAGCCGTCGAGCCCGGCCTTGGCCGAGCCGTAGACGTAGTTCGCGCGGCGCACGCGCACCCCGGCCACCGACGAGAACACGACCAGCCGGCCGTGGCCCTGCGCGCGCAGCAGGTTCGCGGCGTGGGTCAGCACGCCGACCTGGGCCACGTAGTCCGTGTGGACGATCGCGGCGGCGTGGGCCGCGTCCTGCTCGGCGCGGGCCTGGTCGCCGAGGACGCCGAAGGCGAGCACGACCGTTTCGAGCGGCCCGTGCTCCGCCGCGACCTTTTCCAGGAACGGGCCCTGCGCGCCGAGGTCGTCGGCGTCGAATTCGGCGGTGTCCACCGTTTCGGCGCCGGCGGCGCGCAGCGCGGCGACCTCCGCGGTCAGGTCCGCGCCCGGCCGCGCGGCCAGGACGAACCGCCGCACATCCACGCTGACCAGGCGTTTCGCCACGGCCAGCCCGATCTCACTGCGTCCGCCGAGCACCAGCACCGTTCCGCTCACGGACGCAGTCTTCCAGCCCCGGTGCGCTAGCGTGCCGGGGTGGGTCACGACTTCGAGGCGCTCGTCGAACGGCACCGCCGGGAGATCCAGGTGCACTGCTACCGGATGCTCGGGTCGCTGGCCGACGCGGAGGACCTGACGCAGGAGACGTTCCTGCGCGCGTGGAAGGCCCGGGACGCGTTCGAGGGCCGGGCGAGCGTGCGGACCTGGCTCTACCGGATCGCGACGAACGCCTGCCTCGACGTCCTCGCCCGCCGCCCGCGGCGCGTGCTGCCCGACCAGCTCGGCCCGGCCGGCGAGCCGGACGGCCCGGTCGCGGCCGCCGACCTGCCGTGGCTCGAGCCGTACCCGGACCGGCTGCTCGACGGCGCGGGCCCCGACGACGCCGTGGTCGAGCGGGAGACCATCGAGCTGGCCTACCTCGCCGCCGTCCAGTACCTGCCGCCGCGCCAGCGGGCGACGCTGATCCTGCGGGACGTGCTCGGCTGGCCGGCGAAGGAAACGGCGTCACTGCTGGAAACGAGCGTCGCCTCGGCCAACAGCGCGCTGCAGCGGGCCCGGGCGACGCTGCGTGAGCGGTTGCCCGCGCGGCGTGCCGAGTGGACGGCGGGCGACCCGACGGCCGAGGAAGCCGCGCTGCTGAAGCGGTTCATCACGGCGTACCAGGACGGCGACCCCGCCGCGGTCGCCCGGCTGCTGCGCGACGACGCGCAGGCGATCATGCCGCCGTACCCGCTGTGGTTCGGCAGCCGCGCGTCGATCGTGCGGGCGCTGTCGCTGTCGATGGATCCCGCGTCACCGCACTGCATCGGGCGGTTCCGGATGCACCCGGTGCGCGCCAACCGCCAGCCCGCCGTGGCGAGCTACCTGCAACGCCCAGGAGAGCACGATCACCGGTGGTTCGGGGTCACGCTCCTCACGATCGAGGGCGGGCTGATCACGGCGATGGCGGCGTTCGAGTCGGCCACGGCGGCCGCGTGGGACCTGCCGGAGACCTGGCCGGCCGGGCACGCTGGAAGGCCGTTGTGAAAGATGCAGCGAATCGCATGTTCATCCGGCGTCGGTGAACGGCGTGAAAAAAAGCCCGGGTGGGTGATCCACGAGGAATCAACCCACCCGGGCGCACACCGACCGGAACGATTTTCTTCCGGATTCCGTGTTTTATGCTCGAGGCTGCCGGGAAGCGGTCACCGGCCGCACGTCAGGCCGCTCGGTGCCGCTGGGGCGCGGTCCGCACCAGCCGTCGGCGTTCGTCCGCGGTGGTGCCGCCGAAGACGCCGTGGTCCAGGCCGTTGTCGAGCGCGTAGCCGAGGCATTCGGCGCGAACCGGGCAGCGCGCGCACACGGCCTTCGCCTGTGCTGTCTGCCGGGCGCCGGGGCCGACCTCGGAGATCGGGAAGAACAGTTCCGGGTCCTCGTCCTTGCAGGCCGCGAGTTCCGCCCAGCCCGTCATCGTGGCTTCCATTTCCTTCGTTCACCTCCTTCTCTCACTTCTTCCCATTGTTGGGGCGCGTCAACCGACTTAACACCGGCGGACGCGCGAGCGTATCCGCCTGGGTCAAGGGGGTTTTGGCTTCGGTCCCCGGCTCACCCTCCGGGCAACCAAGACTGCAACACATGAGAGTACGCCCTTCTTCCCGGGATCTCGATGTCGATCACGTCACCCGATCGGCGACGCCCGGGCACGGGAGCACCGCCGCCGGGCCGCGGCGGCCCGCCGTCTTTGCGTTGTCCGGTAGGGGTTTCCGGCTCGGCGGTGATCAAACACGGCAGTTGCGGCCGCCTCGGGCGCGTCCGGAACCCGCCGTTCGCGATCTCCCGGCTGTCACGACGCGTCACCGACACAACGCGGTCCATTACTCCTACCGAGCAGTCTTGATCGGATCGTTACACGTGGCGGGCCCTTCAGCGCACCTGTCCTAGTGGAGGCGAGGGGTGGTGAGGGGTCCGTGCACGGTCACGACGAGTTCGACGCGTTCTTCCGCGCCGACTTCCCGCAGCTCGTCGCCTTCCTGTGCAAGGCGGGGTTCGAGGTCGAGACAGCGCGTGACGTCGCCGCAGAGGCGATGCTGCACGCGCTGGAGGCGTGGCCGACCCTCGAGGACCCGCGGGCCTGGGTCCGCCGGGTCGCCGGGCGGCTGCTCGACGCACCGGGCGGTGGCCGCGCGGACTGGACCCCGGCGGGCGACCCGCGGGACGACGAGGAGCTCGCCGGGCTGGTCGAGCAGCACGCGGGGCTCATCGACCTGCTCGCCTCCCTCCCCGGCCGGCAGCGCATGGTCCTGGCGTGGTCACTCGACGGGTTCACGCCGGCCGAGATCGCGGACGCGCTCCGGATCGCCCCCGCGACCGTCCGATCCACCCTCCGCCACGTGCGGGAACGACTCCGGCGGCACCGGGCCGCACGGCACGGTGACCAGCGGGACAGGGAAAGGTGAGCGAAATGCCGGCAACCGAGTACGGGGATCGCGCGATCACCGAGCTGCTGCGGGCGTCCAACGCCGCGCTGCACGACTCGCTGCGCGCCGGCCTCGACGTCGAGGGCACCCTGCTGCGGGTGCGCAGCCGGGCGCTCGTCCGGGAGATCGCCGCGGCCGCGCCGCCCGAAGCCTTCCCGCCGCACTGGCGGCGCCACGACGAGCCGGTCGCCGCCGCGATCGCCGGTGACTACGCCGCGACCGCGCGCCTGCTCGCCACCATCCGGCCGCTGGTGGTGCGCTACTGCCGGGCGCGCGTCGGCCGCCACGAGCGCTCGTTCGCTTCGGCCGACGACGTCGCCCAGGAGGTCTGCCTGGCGGTGCTCACCGCGCTGCCGTCCTACCACGACCAGGGCCGCCCGTTCCTCGCGTTCGTCTACGGCATCGCCCAGCACAAGGTCGCCGACGCCCACCGCGCGGCGGCCCGCAACCGTGCCGACCCGGTGCCCGAGGTCCCCGACGGCGTCAGCGAATCCGCAGGCCCGGAGCAGCGGGCGCTGCGGTTCGAGCTGAACGAGCGGCTGGCCCGGCTGCTGGACGTGCTGCCGGCGAAGCAGCGCGAGATCGTGGTGCTGCGGGTGGTGGTCGGCCTGTCGGCGGAGGAGACGGCGGCGGCCGTGGGCTCGACACCGGGCGCGGTCCGCGTCGCCCAGCACCGCGCGCTGGGCCGCCTGCGACGGCTGCTCACCGGCGAAGAAGACTAGGAGTCGCGCCGGACGCGCTCGACGATGAACTCCGCCAGCGCCGCCGCCGGCCCCTCCATCGACTCGCGGGCGAGCAGCACGAACTCGATGTCGCCGGGTTCGGGCAGGCCGTCGAGCTCGGTCAGGTCGGCCGGGACCAGGCTGCGCGCGTGCAGGGTGACGCCCAGCCCGGCCGCCGCCGCGGCGCGCAGGCCGGTCAGGCTGGAGGTCTGGCACGCCGCGCGCCACTCGAGGCCCGCGCGTTCGAGGACCTCCACCGCCAGCTGCCGCGTGATCGACGGCATCGGGTACTGCACCAGCGGCACCGGCTGCCCCGGTTCCAGCACGGTGGCGGCCGACCCGATCCAGACCAGCGGCTCCCGCCAGAGCAGCCGGCCGTGGTGCGCACCCGGGCGGCGTTTGCCCAGCACCAGGTCGAGCCGGCCGGCCCGCAGCCGCTGGGCGAGCACGTCCGACAGCTCGACCGTCAGCTCGACGTCGACCAGCGGGTGACTGCGGCGCAGCCGGTGCAGGATCTCCGGCAGCTCGCCGAGCGCGAAGTCCTCGGACACGCCGAACCGCACGCGCCCGCGCAGCTCGGCGCCGCGGAAGTGCCGCTGCGCGCGTTCTTCGGTGTCGACGATCGTCTGCGCGAACCCGAGCATCGCCTGCCCGCGCGCGGTGAGCTCGACGGTGTGGGTGTCGCGGGCGAACAGCAGCCCGCCCGCGTCGCGCTCGAGCCGCCGGACGTGCTGGCTGACGGTCGGCTGGCCGACCCCGAGCCGCCGGGCGGCCGCGGTGAAGCTGCGCGTCTCGGCGACGGCGAGGAACGAACGGCACAGGCGCGGGTCCAGCACCCCGGCACTTTATCGCGATTCGCGATGACAGTCAGTCCGGTCATCGGGGTTCACAATGAGCAGGCGGTGGTCGAAACTGGCTGCGGAAGGAGATCCATGCCCCGCCTCGACCCGTTCGTCCTCGCCATCCTCGCCACCGTCGGCGTCGCCACCGTGCTGCCCGCGTCCGGCGCGGTGGCCGCCGGCTTCGGCGCCGCCACGACCGTCGCCGTCGGCCTGCTGTTCTTCCTGTACGGCGCGCGCCTGTCCACCCAGGAGGCCCTCGACGGGCTGCGGCACTGGCGGCTGCACGCGGTGGTGCTCGGTGCGACGTTCGTCCTGTTCCCGCTGCTCGGGCTGGCGCTGTTCCTGCTCCCCGCCGCGGTGCTGCCGCCGCAGCTGGCCGCCGGCGTGCTGTTCCTGGCCGTGCTGCCCTCGACCGTGCAGTCGTCGATCGCGTTCACGTCGATCGCCCGCGGCAACGTCGCGGCGGCGATCTGCAGCGCGTCCCTGTCCAACCTGGCCGGCATCGTGCTGACCCCGCTGCTGGTGGCGCTACTGCTGGCCGGCGACGGCGCGGGCGTCGACGGCTCGGCTGTGCTGGGGATCGTGCTGCAGCTGCTGGCGCCGTTCGTGGCCGGTCAGCTGGCGCGGCGCTGGATCGGCGGCTGGATCAAGCGCCACTCGGCGCCGCTGAAGCTGGTCGACCGCGGTTCGATCCTGTTGGTGGTCTACACGGCGTTCAGCGCGGGCATGACCGAAGGCATCTGGCACCGCCTCGACATCGGGCACCTGCTGGTGCTCGTGCTGGTGTGCGGCGTGCTGCTGGCGGCGGTGCTGGCCGCGACCGGCTGGGGAGCCCGCCTGCTCGGGTTCGCCCGCGCCGACCGGATCACCATCGTGTTCTGCGGGTCGAAGAAGAGCCTGGCCAGCGGCCTGCCGATGGCGACGGTCCTGTTCGGGCACGCGCAGGTGGGGCTGATCGTGCTGCCGCTGATGCTGTTCCACCAGATTCAGCTGATCGTGTGCGCCACGCTGGCGCGCCGCTACGCCGCCGCACCGGTGGAGGAACTCGTCCCGGCCTGACCGATGAGTTTTCCGGGCTTGCCGCGTCGGTACGGGAAACCCCGCACCGGAAGGCGAACCCCATGGCCAAGCTCCTCTACCACGTCACAATGTCCCTCGACGGCTTCGTCGCGGCCCCCGGCGACGACATGTCGTGGCTCGGCGGCCTGCACACCGGGCCGAACCCGGCGGTCGAGCGGGTGCTCGGCGAAGTCGGCGCGGTGCTGATGGGCCACCGCACCTACGCCCCGGCAACGACGGCCGAGGGCGAGGTGTACGGCGGCCGCTGGGCGGGCCCGATCTTCGTGGTGACCCGCGACGCGGCCCCGATGCCGGGGTTCACCCTCCTCGCCGGCCTTCCCGAGGCGGCGGCCGCGGCCGCGGAGGCGGCGGGCTCGGGCTACGTCGCCGTGCTGGGCGCCAGGACGGCCCGGCGGTGCCTGGAAGCGGGCCTGCTCGACGAGGTCCTGGTCCACGTGGCACCGGTCCTGCTCGGCGACGGCGTCCGCCTCTTCGACCACCCCGGCGGCACCCGGGCCCGGCTGGACCCCGTGGAGCTGAGCCACGCCGGGCCGATCGCGAACGTCCGGTACCGGGTCCGGTGATCCGGTGTGGACGGTTCAGCCCACCAGGACGTTCTTGTAGAAGATGTTGGCGTAGCGGTTGATGTTGTCGAGGCTGCTGCGCGAACCGAAGCCGAGAAACAGCCGGGTTTCGCCGTCGGCCGTGCGGTAGACGGCCATGCCCTCGGGTTCGCGGTAGACGAGCGTCGAGCCGGCCCTGGTGATGTCGCGGTCCTGCACGGTGCCGGTGTTCATGTCGATGCGCGTCACGCAGGAATCGATGTCGGCGGCGTCGGCGTGCCCTGATCCGTCCAATGTGTACAAGCTGCTGCCGAGGATGGTGTAGCCCTGGAAGACCACGCTCGTCGTGCTCAGCGCGGGCTGCGGGAAGTGCACCAGCGGCTTCGTGAAGTCACCGGCGGCGGCGCTCGCGAGGGGGTAGACGCTGTACCACATCTGCCCGCCTTCGCTGCGGCGCACGGCGATCCGCTGGTACACCGGATCGGTGGCGCAGGTGATCGTCTTGCTGCCGGTGAGGAACTTCTTCACCGACGGCGTACCACCGTCGACGAACTTGAAGCGCGCCAGCGCGGTGCCGCGCGCATCGGTGGTCGTGCCGTCGGCGTCGCACTCCATCCAGATGTAGGACGCGGTCCCGACCGGCTCCACGCCGATCGAGACGCCGTGCCCGGCGTGGGCCACGTGCATCGAACCGAGCAGTTCGCCGCTGAAGCTGACTTGGTTGATGCAGAGGTCGTCCCCGGAGGTGCCGTTCTGCGCCTGCACGATGAACAGCCGCCGGTTCACGTTGTCGAAGGCGAAGCCCTGCATGACATGGTGCGATTCGTGCAGCATCTTGCTGCGGAACAGGTCCGACGAAGGCTTGGTGATGTCGAAGTACGGCGACACCGGAATGCCTTCGGGGTCGGCGGCGGAGGCGGTACCGGCGAAGGCGGCACCCGCCCCCAGCGCGGCGGCGGTTACGGCGGTCGCGGCGGTCGCGCGGAACAGCGAACGCCGGGAAAGCGCTCGCGCGGCTGGGAGTGGGTGCGGGTTCTGCGGCACGATTTCGCCTCCTGGTTCGGGCTTGGGGCGAGTGAGCCTGCTTCGGCGGCGTACAGAGGACGTACAAAGCCGGGTCCACAGCGGTAACAGCGGCGGCCGCCGGAACGACTCGGGGTGCGTGAAAGCGCAGGGGAGGAACCACATGAGAATCGGGACACGCACCGCGCTCGCCGCACTGGCCGGCGCCGCGGTGGTCACAGCGGGCGCGGTGGCGTTCGGCGGCGCGTCGGCCGCCGACGGCCCGGCACCGGCACCGCTCGTCCAAGCGGCGCAAGCCTCCTGCCTGACCGACGGCGCCGGCCTGTGCACGGTGACCCACGGCCTCGGCAAGGTGCCCGAGGTGATCGTGGTGTCGCCGAACACGCCGGGCCAGTTCAACGGGTTCATGCTCAACACCGTGCAGGGTTCGTACACCGCCACCACCTTCCAGGTGCGGGCGATGTTTTCGCAGACCACGCCGAAGACGTTCGGCCAGATCTGGTTCAGCTACGCGGCTTACGCCGCACCGACGGCCCCCACCACACCGACCACCACCACCCTGCCGCCGACCACGACCCCGCCCAGCACTCCGACGCCGACCAGCTCGGCGAGCGGCGGCAGCTGAGGAGAATCCGCAGTCTTTGCCTTGCCTACCAACGGTTTCCGTCAGCGCGGCCGCGGCGAGGGCTTCTTCCGCAGCTCCTCCGCGAAAATGGCGTCGACCCGCGAAGCCGCCCGGCGCAGGCCCCGCACCGCCGACGCGATCACCCACGCCAGCGCGACCGTGAACAGCACCACCAGCCCGATCGTCGCGGGGTTCGCCACGAGAACCTCCCGGTACTGGTGCGCGAGGTAGCCCAGGCCCGCCCCGGCGGTGAACGCGTCCAGCAACGCCAGCCGGGCCGCCCGGCGGCAAGGCGAACCGGCCCGCAGAGCATTGGCCATCGCTTCCTCCCGCCGTTCCGGTCAGCGGTGACGCCCTTGCAACCTAGACGAGCGTGCGCCGGTCGGCGGGCACTTCAACCTGTTTGGCCTACCGGATCTGCCCGGATGGCCGCTGTGATAACTTGGAGCGAACTGAGTGCCTTGTGCACATGCAAATCCTCGTGCCGCCTGCGCGCCGAGGCCAGGGGGCGGTAGCTCAGTTGGTTAGAGCAGGGGACTCATAATCCCTTGGCCGCGGGTTCGAGCCCCGCCCGCCCCACGCGACGGATCCTTGTGTTCGCGTGCCTTCGGCACGCTCCCGGTGTCCGGAGTATCTTCCCGGGGGATAACCCCCGGACCCCCAGCGGCGCAGCTCACCTCGCGGCCGCCCCCGGCGCAACGCAGCTCACCTCGCGGCCGCCCCCGGCGCAACGCAGCTCACCTCGCGGCCGCCCCCGGCGCAACGCGGCTCCCCTCGCGACCGTCCCTGCGCAACGCGGCTTGTCTTGCGCCGTGGGGTGTGCCGTCAGCGGATTCGGTCGTAGACCACTGCCGTCTCGCCCAGGTCGCCCGTCTCGCGGTGGGTGATCCGCCACTTCGACGGCGGGAGGCCGTCGTCGAACAGGCGGGGGCCGCCGCCCGCTATCTCCGGGCAGATCAGCAGGTACATGCGGTCGAGCAGGTCCTCCTCCAGCAGCGGCTTGATGATGCTCGCGCTGCTGTTCACCAGGATTTCTCCGTCCCCCTCCGCCTTGAGGTCGGCGATCGCCTCGGGCACCGGGGCGTTCACCAGGCGGGTTCGCTCCCAAGGTGCGTCCGTCAGCGTGCGGGAGAACACCACCTTTTCCACGTCCACCAGCCACTTCGCGTAGCCGCGGTCGCGGGGGTCCGCGTTCTCGTCCGCCGCCACCGTCGGCCAGAACCCCAGGAAACCCTCCGCGTTCCTGCGGCCCAGCACCGCCGTCGTCGCGCCCTCCCAGATGCGCGTCAGGTGGCGCCGCGCGACTTCGGTCGTCGCGTACGACACGATCGCGCCCATGTCGGCCGGTCCGGCCGGGCCGTGGTAGCGCCCGTCGAGGGTGAGGCTCAGGTTGGCCGTCACTCGGCGTCCGGTCATGGTTCAGCCCTTTCTCTTCGTGAGTACTTCGGTCAAGTGGTCGAGCACCTGCTGCCAGCCCGGCTCGATCCCGGCGATGAACGGGACCGCCGCCACGGTCGTCGCCGTGATGCCCAGGTCCAGCCGCAGCCGGGTGCCTTCGTCAGCCGGCTCCAGCCGGAGGTCGTAGTGGCCGGTGAACGACGCCGGCCCCGTCACCGCCAGGTCGAACACCAGGTGCGCCGGCTCCTCCGCGACGAGCACCTGGCCCTCCGACGGGTACTCGGCGTCGGCGTCGCGGTAGCGCAGCACGACCCGGCCACCCGGCCGCGGCTCGAGGACGCAGGCGATCACCGTCATCGACGGCGGCACCCACCACGACGCCAGCAGCTCCGGCTCGGCCCAGTGCCGCCAGACGACGCCGGGCGGCTCGGGCAGCAGGCGCTCGAACGCGAACGAACGCCCGTCCGCCCACCGGTCCCGGTCCGCGGCCGCCGCAGCCCGGTCGATGCCCGCGCGGTAGCGCACGAGGACCTCCCGCTCCCCCGCCTGCCCCTCGGCAGCCTCGGCCAGCTCACGCAGCCGACCCGCGAGCGCCGCCAGCGGCTGCGCTTCGAGGGCGTGCACCCGCCGCTGCCCGAGCGGGAAGACGGTGACGAGCCCGGCCCGGGCCAGCGTCTGCAGGTGCTTGCTGGTCTGCGGCTGCCGCAGCCCGGTCAGCTCGGCGAGCTCCCCGACCGAGCGGGGACGCTCGGCGAGCAGTTCGACGATGCGCCAGCGGGCGGCGTCCCCGAGTGCGGCAGCGATCCGGTCCATGGGACCTAGTATTCACACGAGAGAATATTCATGTCAAGGAATATCTTCGCCCGGTAGCCAGCGGAGGCCGTAGGCGTACCCGAGCTGCGGCGCGGCGAACTCCTGGGCGACCTCGCAGGCGCCGTCGAGCGGCAGCGCCGGCCCCGGCTGGGGCGGGTCGGCGAGCACCGAAGGCGGCACCCGGTCCAGCCGCCACACCACCCACGGCGGGCGCCGCGGGTCGAAGCGGACCCGCACCGTGAACGACTCGCACGTCACCAGCGGCACGAACACGTACGACGGCCGGGTCGGCCGGCCGTCCTGGAGGCGGAACACCAGGGAGTACGTGTGGCTGTCACCGCGGGACAGCGGCCGCGGCAGGTCGAGCAGCCAGCGGAAGTGCCGCTGGCCTTCCCGGTGGCCGGCGCTGATCCGGGCGCCGTGCTGGGCGTCCGCGGTGACGTGCCGCTCGCCGTCCCGGTCGTCGTAGGTGCGGGGCACGGTGAGCTGCGCGGAAATCCGGCCGAGGTCGTCGGTGGTCGCCACGATCAGGCGTTCCTCGGTCACCTCCGGCTCCGGCGTGTCGAGCCGCACGAGCACCTTGAGCCGTTTGACGAACCAGCCCTTGTCCGGGTCGGGGACGCCGTCGCCCGGCCGCGTGCCGGCCTCGATCTCCGCGGCGAGCCGGGCGAACGAGCGGTCGATCCGCCGCCGGGCCGTGCGTTCCGAGACGCTCAGGCGTTCGGCGAGGACGCCGATCCGGTCGCTGAGCAGGGCGTGCTGCGCGCCGGGCGCGATGGCCAGCGCGACGTTCACCGCCAGCCGGTCGTCGTCCGGGAAATCCGCGATGGCGGCCGAAATGGCCTCGCGCAGAACGCGCCGCGCGTCGCGATCGCTCGTCGTCCGGTGGATTTCGCACCAGCCGGCGACGAGTGGCCCGAGCCGGCTGCGCAGCCGTTCGGCTTCCAATCCCCAGCCGCGCCGCAACGTGGTGAGTTCCCGGAGCAGCCCGTCCTTGTGTGCCATGGGATTTCCATTGTGGCACGCGGACTTCGCGGCGATCGGCGGCGCTCGCTGCGCCGATCAGGTGATTCGGGAGTGGCCTGCGATTGGCCAGTTCGCCGCCGATTCGACCCGGCCGTGGCCTTTTCCCATTCTCCGGCTGCCCGACCATTTTTCCGTCGACATCGGGGAGGAAGGTTGCTCGGCACTGTGCACCCGGCCGACGTCGCCGGGGTCCGGCGGCTGGCCCGCGACGGCCTGCTCGCCGGCTCGGCGGCGGCCGCCCCGCCCGGCGCGCTGGCCCGGTTGCGCGGCGGGGTCTACAGCGTGGCCTGGCCGCTCGTCTTCACGCGGATCACCCGGCCGCTGGAGCACCGGCGGCGGCACGCGGACTGCGCCCGCGGGCTCGAGTGGCTGCGGCCCGACTGCCTCGACCGCTTCCACGACGACGTGGAAGCGGTGGTGGACCACGCCCTGCGGCGCGCGACGGACCCGATCGAGAACCTGGAGGGCTGGCTGGCGACCCGCCTCAACCCGGCAACGGTCGACGCGCACCGGCGCCGGCGCGGCGAACTCGGGGCGCTGCAACGCCCTCGCCTCCCGTCCTGGCTGGGCGACGCACTCGGCGGCGACCGCTGGCTGTGCGACCTGGCGGTGCAGCTCCTGGTCTGGGTGGGGGTGCCGGCGACGGCGGGAGCGGAGCTGTGGCCCCTGGACGCGTGGGCGGCGCGCCGAGCCGAGCTGACGGGCGAGCCGGTGGCGGACCGCGACACCCTCGACGGCGAGGTCCGGCGCGTCCTGGCGGCGATGCGCACCCGGGAGAAGTGGCACGCGGAGCACGTGGAGCGCCCGCTGGGCCACAAGCAGGCGCCGGTGGCCCCGATGCCGGCAGACCTGCCCGCCCTGGAGCTGGTGGACCGCGACGAGCTGGCGGACGCGCGCCTGGCGGAGCTGGCGGAGGAGGCCCTGGCGGCGATCGAGGTCCGGCTCGACCGCGGCGAGACGGCGGCAGCGGCGGTCACGACGGTGCTCCGCCTGGTGTTCGGCGAGGCTCCTTTGGACGGAGCGGCCCGCGACGACTGGCTGATGGCGGCTCTGGCGGACCCGGCGCGGGTGGACGAGATCGTGGCGACGGCACTGGCCATTCTGGGCCGCTGACGAAAAGAAAGCGGCTCGGCGGCCGCCGACACCCACCCGCAAGACCGGCCACCACCGGCACCCGGGCAGGCCCGACCTCAACAGCCCGCGCCCCGGCCGGCCTCACCCACCCGGCGGCACCGGGCCTCCAACGCCGCCACCAGCGTCTCCCCCGGGCAGCCGGCCGCCCGTGCCCGGGCGGCCGCCGCGGTCAGCTCGGCCAGCAGGACCGCGCGGACCGCCGCTCGCGCCGGCTCCGGGAGTCTCGAGGGCGGGGCTGCTGCTTCGGTCACCCCGGCCCTCCTCTCCTCCCGGTGCCGGCGCTCGCCGGCCCAGACTTCACCTGACGGACAACGCTCACCGCCACCACGGTGGGGGCGGCACCGGCAGCCGCAGGGGGCAGCCGCCCGTGTGGCGGCCCGTCCAGCAGTCCGCCAGCCAGCGGGCCAGCGCCACCGGGCCCAGCAGGCTGTCCTCCCACACCGGGGTCAGCTCGCCCGCCCGGCGCAGCACCGCTTCGGCCGTGCCGCAGAACGACACCACCGCCGCGACCGCCGCGTCGGCCCGTTCGACCGGCCAGGCGACCGCGGCTCCCGGCAGCCGGGCCGGGATGGCCAGGCCGGTGGCCACCGTGCAGTTGCGCGCCAGCAGCACGGCGAGATCGAACTCGACCGCTTCGGCGTGACGCTGTCTTGCTCGCCAGCGCGGCGAAGCCGCGGCCGCGTACAGCCCGGCCAACCGGGCGGCGGCCAGCCCGTCCCACACCGTCAAGATCACCGCTCGCGTGTCGGCCGGATGGACCTCCGCGAGCTCGTGGGTGACAGCGCTGAGCCAGGCACACGGGTCCTTGACTTGACGATCAGCGGCGACAGTCACGGCAGTCAGTTTCCCACCGTGGCGCGCTCCCAACACGAAATGATCATGGTTCGGCCGAGGACCACCCGGTCAGTGGCGAACCGTTGAGCGGCGTTGTAACCCAATCGGGCACTGGGCGTGACCAAATCGTCACAGGTGTGCCATCATGTCGGCGCTCAGTGCCGAGCACGCCCTCCCGACCGTTCCCGCGAAAGGCCCCCACGAGTGATCAAGATCAGCAAGAACCGGGCCGGCACCCAGCGCGTCACCTTCAGCCTCCCGGCCGCCGCGCCGCCCGGCCGGGTGAGCGTCGTCGGCTCGTTCAACGACTGGACCCCGGGCCGCCACCACCTCACCCCGCGGTCCAACGGCCGCCGTTCGGCGTCGGTCGACGTGGCTCCGGGCACCGTGCTGCAGTTCCGCTACCTCGGGGAGGACGGCCACTGGTTCGACGACCCCGACCTGCTCGACCGCGCCGACGGCAACTGCGTCTGCGCGACACCCTGACGGCTCAGGCCCGCCGGCGCCGCTTCCCCGCGCCGCCGCGCCGGGCCGGCTTCGCGGCGGTGGCGGGCTTACGCTCCGGGCGCTTGCGTTCCGGCGGCGCCTGCTGGCGCCCGCGCGTGCTGTTCACCGTCCGGCCGCGGACGATCCCGATGAACTGCTCCATCAGGTCCGAGGTCTCCTCCTCCAGCCACGACAGCGCTACGCTCGACTGCGGCGCGTCCGTGACCGTCCGGTAGGTGAGGTCGCGGCGGTGGTGCAGCCGGGCGAGCGACTGCGGGACGACGAGCACCCCGACACCGGCCGCGACCAGCTCGATCGCGTCCGCCGTCGTCTCGGGCCGCGACACCGCCGGGCGCCCCGGCAGCGTCTCCCACTCCAGCGTGTCGTCGAGGGCGTGCAGCACGACGTCGTCGGCCAAGTCCACGGTGGACACTTCGTCCGCCGCCGCGACCAGGTGGTCCTTGGGCACCACGACCACCGTCGCCTCGGTGTAGAGCGGGATCGCGTGCAGGCCGTCGCGGTCGATCGGGGACCGCAGCAGCGCCGCGTCGGCCTCGCGGGCGCGCAGCAGGCCGGTCGCGTCGGCGGCGGCGACCGGGACGAGGGTCAGCGGGACCTCCGGCACCCGCTCGCCCCAGGTCCGCACCCACTTGGCGGGCGTCGCTCCCGGGACGTACGCGAGCTTGAAAGAGGTCACCGGGTCAGGTTACCGGGAGTGACGCTGGCTACCCTGGACGGCATGACGTCGCACAAGACCACCCAGACGATGAAGCCCGCGACGGCGGCGAAGAAGCTGGGTGTGTACCTCGAAGCCACCCCCGCGGAGTTCCAAGAGGGCGTGGTCACCCGCGACGAGCTCAACGCGCTGCAGGCCGACCCGCCCGAGTGGCTGCGCGAGCTGCGCCGCACCGGCCCGCACCCGCGCCCGGTGGTGGCGGCGAAGCTGGGCGTCTCCATCGGCGGCCTCACCCGCGGCGGGATCACCGAGCCGCTGACGACCGAGCAGATCGACGAGCTGAAGGCGCAGAGCCCGGACTGGCTGGTGCGGGAGCGCGCCACCCAGGCCGAGGTGCGGAAGGAAACCGTGCGGGTCAAGGAGAAGAACCGCTGAGCACCGCCGACATCTCGCCCGAAGCCGCGGACCGCCTCGACGCCGAAGACGAGCTCGCCGCCTTCCGCGAGCGGTTCGTCCCGATCGGCGACCCCGGCGTCGTGGCCTACCTCGACGGGAACTCCCTGGGCCGCCCGCTGCGCGCCACCGCGGACCGGCTGCAGGAGCTCGTCGCGCACGAGTGGGGTGACCGGCTCATCCGGTCGTGGGACGAACGCTGGCTCACGCTGCCCGAGGAGATCGGGGACGAGCTCGGCCGCGTCGCGCTCGGGGCCGCGCCCGGCCAGACGATCGTCGCCGACTCGACGTCCGTCTGCCTCTACAAGACGATCCGGGCCGCCGTCGCGCTGCGGCCGGGGCGCGACGAGCTCGTCACCGACACCGCGAACTTCCCCACCGACCGGTTCCTGGCCGAGAGCGTCGCCGCCGAACTGGGGCTCACCGTGCGGTGGGTCGAAAACGAGGACGTCGCCGCGGCGGTCGGGCCGCGGACCGCGGTCGTCACGCTGTCCCATGTGGACTACCGGTCGGCGGCGATCACCGACCTGGCCGCCGTGACGCGGCTGGTGCACGAGCGCGGCGGGCTCGTCGTCTGGGACCTGTGCCACAGCGTTGGCTCGATCCCGGTCGAGCTGGACGCCGCCGACGCCGACTTCGCCGTCGGCTGCACCTACAAGTTCCTCAACGCCGGGCCCGGCGCGCCCGCGTTCCTCTACGTCAACGCGCGTCACCACGAAGCGTTCGGCCAGCCCATCACCGGCTGGATGGGCGCGGCCGACACCTTCGGCATGGCCGCGAAGTACGTGCCGGCGCCCGGGATCCGGCGGGCGCTGTCCGGGACCCCGCCGGTGCTCGGCATGGTGGGCGTCCGGGAAGGCGTGGCGCTGCTGGCCGAAGCGGGCATCGACCGCGTGCGGGCCAAGGCCGTGGCGCTGGGCCGGTGGGTGCTCGCCCTCGCCGACGCATGGCTCGTCCCGCTCGGCTTCACCGTCGCCTCGCCGCGCGACGACGCCCGCCGCGGCGGGCACGTCACCCTCCGGCACCCGGACGCCGAGCGGCTTTCGCGCGTGCTGATCGAAAACGGCGTGCTGATCGACTTCCGCCGTCCCGACGGCATCCGGATCGGCTTGAGCCCGCTCACCACCGGCTTCGCCGAGGTCCGGCGGGCCATGGACCGCATCCGCGAGCTCGCCGGCTGACCCCTGCCGCAGCCCCTCGTGAGTGAGAAACAGTGTTAGAGCCTGTTCCTGAACTGAGCTCGGGTGGGCGTGTTGCCGCTGGCAGCAGAGGAACTCCTGGTAGATCGAGCGGTGC
>NZ_JNYY01000013.1 GCF_000716785.1 Amycolatopsis vancoresmycina | reverse complement strand
TTCGATCGCGGACTTCAGGTCGTTGGCGGACTCCAGGAGCGAGATGCCGGAGTAGGCCTTCGTCGAGTCCTGGGTCTGCGCGATCAACGGGTTGCTCACACCCAGCACGCTAGCAGCGGAGGAGAACGGCGATTCTGACCACCGCGCTCGGCCGCTCGGCTCCGGACAAGCCGAGCGGCTGACCAGGTCGACGACAGCGCGTCATTCATGTGCTGAGCGCGCCAGCCTCGTCGTATAGGTGGTTATACGGCGATCTGACGCTGGTCCAGCACGGTCATCACTCCCCCGTTGCCGACGGCCGGTCCACGGCGGCCAGCACCTGCCGCACGTTCTCCTCCGGCGGCCGGGTGGCGGAATCCAGCACGAGGTGCGGCTCGTCCCAGCTCTCCCACAGCCCCCGCATCCGGACCACGTGCTCCCACGTCACCGTCTGCGGCCAGCCGGGGATGCCCCTGGCCCGGCCTTCGACCCGGGCGCGCTGGCGTTGTTCGTCGGAGCACACGCATTCGGCGCCGACGAACCGGCCGCCTGCGCTCTCGGTCACCTCGCGCCAGCGGTCCCTGGCCTCGCGGCGGTGCCCGGTGGCGTCGATGACGACGTCCAGGCCCAGCTGCAGCTGGCGGGCGACGGAGGCGGTCAGGTTCAGCTCGGCCAAGGGCAGCGCGTTGTCGTCACGCAGCGCCCCGAACGGGGTCAGCGCGCCGAGCTGCCAGTCCATCGAGAAGACCGGGGCGCGCAGCCGCCAGGCCAGTTCTTCGGCGAGGGTGCTCTTGCCGGTGCCCGGGATGCCCGCGAGCAGGATGGTGACCGGCGGCCGCGTCGCGTCGGCGCGGGCGATCGGGCGCACGGCCAGGTAGTCCGCGTGCGCCAGTTCGGCCCGCCGTTCCTGCAACCGGGTCCGGGCCTCGGCCAGCAGCCCGGGATCGACGACGCGCAGGCAGCCGAGCAGGACGTGCTCCTGCCGGGCCGAGGCCACCCCGAGCCGCTCGGCTTCCCGGCTCGCCGCGGTCCGCAGTTCCCCGGCGTCGAGCGCCATTCCGTCCACAGCGGACAGATCGAGCCGGGCGGCCAGGCCGGTGGCCAGGTCCGCGGTCAGCTCGGCGACGAGCTCACCGACCGTGCGCGCGGCGAGCGCGGCCTCGGCGGCCGGGTGGGGTGGAAGATCGTTCACTGCTCAACTCCTACTGGCAAACCCGTGCCTGCAATCCGAACAGCTCGGCGTAAAGCCCGCCGCGCGGCATCAGCTCCTCGTGCGTACCCGCTTCGCGCACCCGGCCGCCGTCCATGACGACGAGCAGCGCCGAGAGGCGCTGGAACAGCTCGTGCTCGCTGGCGGCGTCGAGGCTCGCCGCCGGCTCGTCCATGACGGCGAGCAACGGCGTCACGCGCGTCAGCGCCCGCGCGAGCGCGAGTTTCTGCCACTGGCCGCCGCTCAGGTCGACACCGTCCGGCCAGCCGCGCCCGAGCTGGGTTTCCACGCCGCGCGGCAACCCCGTGACGAAGCCGGCCCCCGCGGCGGCGAGCGCCCGGCCGACGTCCGCGTCCCGGGCGCCCAGCCGGACGGCTTCCCCGGCGGTCGGCTCGAAGCGGACGTGGTCCTGGAAGCACGCGGTCGTCGCGCGGCGCCAGTCGCCGACCCCGAACTCCGCCACCGGGACGCCGTCCACCCGGATCGCGCCCGAATCCGGGCGGTAGATCCGCGTCAGGAGCTTGGCCAGGGTGCTCTTGCCGGACCCGGCGCGAGCAATCCCCGCGACAACAGGCAGCGCGAGGCAGGCCGCCGGACCGGTCGAGGCCGGCAGTCCCCTGCGCAGGCTATCGCCGTTGTTCTTCGAACGACGGATCACGCACCTCGATCACGATCGGTGCGTCGCCGTCCGCGTCCTGGAGCCGCCATACCCGCGCACGCGCGCCGACCCCCGGCACCTGCGTCTGAAGGAGCATCGGCGATCGCGAGGTCGCGCGCTCCCACATCGCGCACACCTGTCCCTTCGCGGTGTCGACAACGAGCACGAAGCTGTCGACGCCGCCATCCTCGATGGTGGAGACCGTGCGCGCGCGGACCGTGCCGTCGAGCAACTCGACACGGTCCGTCGCCTCCGCCCACCGAGAACGGGCGCGCGTCCGCTCAGCGCTCCGGGCGACGGCGGCGAAATAGGCGATCCACAGCACGACGACGAGGGCGGTGAACAGGAGGGTGAAGAGGAGCGAGAACCACCGGCCGGGGGTCGGCTCCGTCCACAGCAGGACGATTGCCTCGACGCCCACGGCCACGCAGAAGAGGAGGAGCACCACGAGCACGGCGCGGCTGGCCGTCCGCAGCGGGCCACGGACCGGCAACTCGACGGGCGGCACCGGATCCGGCCAGCGGTCGACCAGTACCACGACCTGCCCAGCAGACACCGAGCTCGATTCGGCCATGGCGTGAGTCTACGGGGCCCACCATCGTTGGTCCGCAGCGACGGGTCCGCGCAGTCGCCGGAGCAGGCGGTATCGCTACTGCCTTCCGGGGCCCGCGTCCTCGCAATCATCCACCGAGATGATGCCCGCTTGGACCGGCGCGGATTTTCCGTACTGCGCTCCCGTGATGACGAAGACCAGGCCGCGCTTCCGAGGGCTCCGAAGACCGTCGAGGGGAATGGTGAACCGGCTGTACCCAGCCGGCATCGGCGAGGACAGCCGCATCCAGCTCCCGGCGTTGCCGAGGTCGCGGTTGACGAAGAAGTCCTGATTGTCGTTGTCCGTGACGATGATCGTTCCGTTCGGCCCACCCGAGTCCGTCCACGACACCACGGGCGCTCCGTTCGGCGCATCGCCATGCTGGTCGAGGAGCGGGGTGTCCCTGGAGAACCGGAACGACTCCGGGTCCTTCGCGATCCGGTAGTGCACGTGGTAGGTGTAATTGTTCTGATCGGGGTTGTCGGGATCGTCGGGCGCCCCGAATTCGTAGGTCATGATCCACCGGCCCCTGTTCAGCCTGGCCACGGTGGTCATACCCGGTCGTTCGGCGTACGCCGTTCCGGTCGCATCGTCGACCACGGGACCCCACGTGCGCAGGTCCGTGCTGGTCTGGTGGGCGAGCTTCTGACCGAAGTGCGGGTCCCGCTGGTCGGAGTAGTAACAGATCAGCCTGTTGTCGTGCAGCAGCAGGAAAGGCTCCCACACCGGCGTCGCGCCGTTCGTCGTGTCGGGCGGTCCGCCCCGGGCGACCGTGCTCAGGAACTGCCAGGTGCGGCCGCCATCGGTGCTGGCATAAAGCTGGATGGTGGTGCTGGTGAAGCTGTCCAGCCAGTTGCAGGCGAAGAGCAATGCGCCCTTGGGCAAGCCGGCGAACGCCCGGGGCAGTTCGTACAGGAACGGCTGAAGAGAGATTCCGGTGGCCTCGCCGGCGTTGGGCACGCTGCCCTGCTTCTCCCAGGTACGGCCATCGTCGTCGCTGCGGTAGAGCGGGAAACCCGGACCGCGTCCCCCTTGGAACGTCGCGAGCAGCGTCCGCGACATCCCGGCAGGCCGCCCGGCGCTGAGACGCACGGCCCGGGCGTAGGACGCCCGTCCTCCCGGGTCCGCCACGACAACCGGCCCGAACGGGGTCTCTCCAGGCACCTTGCCCGTGTCCGCGAACGCCGGCCCAGCCAGTCCCAACGTCGCCCCGGCAGCAAAGCCTGCACCTGCACCGAGGAACATCCGACGAGAGAACTGCGCGCGGCCAGCGGCCGGATCAGCTGCGTGTGACGCGTGGCGATCCTGCACGATTGCCTCCTCGGGTTCGGCAGCGCCTCGCTGGACCAGTTCGCCTGGATAGTGCACCAAACTCGCCGGCCTGGCCACTGTCCAGGACAGGAAACCGTATCTACGGCACGTATGGCCGAATTCAGGATATGTAACTTACTTTTGGTCAGGTGGAGGTGGCCGGCTTTGGCCCGGGTCATCTTCCCGTCGCTGAGCTCGTACTTCCGCGCGCCACCGAGTGTCCACACCAGACGGAGCGGCGCAGTCCCGCGGGCGCGACGGAGAACTCGTTCGCGATCGAATGCGCGACAACGCGTGCCATGATGCAGGCAAGCTCTCGCTTGGAGCTGCGGTTCAGAACCGCCAGTCGCACGCGGCAAGCTGAACCAAGGTGGCCCGGCAGACCTTGCCGGTCGGGCCCAGGGGCAGGCTCGGGAGGACGATGAGGCGTTCCGGGAGCTTCACCGGTTCGAATTCGTGGTGGATGCGGAGGTAGTCGGTCAGCTCGGCCAGGTCGGGTTCCGGGTGGTCGGCGTGGGGCACGATGCACGCGCACAGTAGCTCGCCGAGGTCCGGGTCCGGGATGCCCACGCAGCTGACTTCGGCCAGGGCGGGATGGCCGGAGAGGCACAGCTCGACTTCGGCCGGGCTGATCGATCGTCCGCCGCGGAGGACGACCTGCCGGGCGCGGCCGGTGACGTGGAGGACCCCCTGCTCGTCGAGGAAGCCGTGGTCGCCGGTGCGGACCCAGCCGCCGGGGGTGCGGTAACGCGCGTTCAGCTCGTGATCGGCCACATAGGACAGTGGGGTCATCGGCCCGAGGGCGTGGATTTCGCCCGTCGCGCCGCGCGGCAGGGGCCGGCCGGATCCGTCGGCGATGGTGATCCTCGCGACGGCCGGGTCGGGCCGGCCGTCGCGGGCGTTGTGGCAGTTCACGCCGTCGGTCGAGCCGTAGACGAGGATGACCGGCGTGCGGAACCCGGCGCGGATCCGGCGTTCGGTCGACGGCGGCATGGGCGCACCGCTGGAAACCAGCGCACGGAGCCCACGCGGGCGGCGGGGCGGGTGGCGTCCGGCGAGGCGGCTCAGCATCGTGGGCACGCCGAACACGTGGGTCGGCCGGTGTTCGCCGATCGTGCGCAGCGTGGCGTCGGGGTCGAACTGCCGCTGGACGATGAGGGTCGCGCCGAGAGCCGCGACGGTGACCGGGACCCCGCACGAGCCGAACGACGACGACAGTGGCACCAGCACCAGGTTGCGCATCGGGGTGTCGTCTTCGTGAAGCGCGCGCACATAGTTCGCGCGCCCGCCGAGGAACGCGTCGTGCGAGTAGGCGACCATCTTCGGTTCGGTCTCCGAGCCGGAGGACACGAGGATGCGCGCCGGGTCGCCGGAAGCCACTTCGGGCGTGGGACGAGCGGCCGCCGCCGAGGTGGCGAATTCCTCGGGGGCAAGAGTCACTCGCAGGCTGGGCAGGGCCCGCAAGCCCTCGGTTCCCCGGTCGACCAGCAGCCCGGTCGCCTTGGCCCGGCGCAGCAGGCTCAGCGCGTCCCGGCGGCCCCGCCCCGCGGGGAACGGCATGGAGACCGCGCCGACGGCGGCCACCGCCAGCTCGGCCGCGACCGCGTGCCTGCTGTTGACCATCCGGATGCCGATGACGTCGCGCCGGCCGAGCCCGGCGGCGAGCAGACCGGCCGCGGTGGCCGATACGGCGTGGTCGAGCTCGGCGTAGGTCACCGGGCCGGCGTCGTCGAGCACCGCCTGCCGATCCGGGTGCGCATCCACGTGCTCGGTGAACGACCGGTAGATGTCCGTGCCGGGACACCGCCCTTGCCGCACCCACGCCCGCCGCAGCTCCCCGGGTACGAGGTCCGGGATCGCGACGCCCGCCGTCGACGTCCACACCGCGCTCACCGGAACTCCCACGGTGGCCGGTTCAGGGCGGCGGCGAAGCGGGGATCGGCGCCCAGTGCGCCGAGGTCGGTCGTCACGGCCACGGCGGGAACACCGGCCGCGCGGAGCCGGGTCAGCAGCTCCTCGGTCGTCCGCTGTGGAGTGGAGTCGTGCGGGGCGGAGGCGGCGACGTAGCCGTCCGCGGTCCGCAGCGGACGGCGGTACCGGCCTCGGGTCCGGGGAACCGTGCTCGCCGCGGACAGCAGCGACGTGTCGGCGCGGCAACCGGCGCCGGTCCGGTCCCGGCGGCCGAGCCCGGCGAGCACGCCGGCCGCGCAGACCAGTCCGCCGAGTACGTCGGTGATCGTCATCAGGGACGGAGCGGGCGGCTCGCCGGACGGCCGCAACGCTGCGGCGAGCCCGCTGTGCGCCTGCACGACGTAGTCCGTGCCCAGCGGTGGACGCCGGCCGAGGTGGTGGCCCCAGCCCGCCGCCGCCGCGTACACCAGCCCGGGGCGCACCGCTGCGAGGTCCGGCGCGTCCAGACCCCACGCCGCCGCCTTGCCCGGCGCCCAGTTGTGCAGGAACACATCCGCGCCGGCGACCAGTTCCTTCGCGGCGGCTCGCCCGGCCGACTGGGTGAGGTCCAGTTCCACCGCGTCCTTGCCCGCGTTCAGCGCCGCGAACCGCGCGGACACCCCGCCGGCCAGCGGGGGTACCCCGCGCGCCGGGTCACCGCCCGGCGGCTCGATCCGCAGCACGTCCGCGCCGAGCAGCCTCAGCACGTGCCCGGCCAGCGGCCCCTGGACGCGGCGCGCCGACTCGACGACTCGTATCCCCCGCAGCGGCGCGTCGAGGCCGGGGGCGGCCCCCGAGTCCAGGGTGCCACCCGGCAACGGAGTGAGGGACCACACCGGCACCGGTGGCACGTCGCCGATGGGCACGACGCTCACCTCGCACGCGGTACCGGCGCGGTGGATGCCGGAAAACAAGTGCGTGGACAGCACGTCGTGCAGGGCAGCGGGCAGCGGGCAGGTCGCGGTCGCGAACCGGTGCAGGAACGGCGCCCACCCTTGGCGCAGCGTCTCTTCCGCGGCGCCCATCGTCCGCCAGAACCGGTGCCAGTCCTCGGCCCGGAGGGTTTCGATTTCGAAGCGGACACCGTCGCCGGACACGAACGGCGGCGGCACACCGGCCGCGTGAGAGGTGTCGACCTGCCCGCACGCCAAGTATTGGCCCACCGACAGCAGCGCAGCCTGGGCGACGGACGTACGCACGGCCGACACCGGTATCCCGCGGGCTCGCGCGAACTCCGCTGCGAGCACGCCGGCCGCGGCGAGCACCCCGGCCACCGCGGTCGCGTAGTCGACGGCCAGCGGCTCGGGAGCACCGCGCGCCCGGCCGTGGACGTGCATGATCCCGCAGGCCGCCTGGACGAGCACCTCGTCGGTGAGCGGCAGCTCGACCGGACCTGCCCAGTCGACGACCGGCTCGACCGTGCCGCCACTCGCGCCGAGCGCGGCGAGGTGGTCACCGGCGAGCCGGGCCGCGGGGTGCGCGGTGGACAGGGTCGCGGTCATGCCGGCCGCCGCCCGCGCACGGTGTAGAACAGGCACGAGCACGCGCGGAAGTCTTCGTGCGCCATGACGTCCCGCACGCGAGCGAGGTCGTCGTCGGAGAACCCGACCGCGACGAACTCGTCCCGCAGGTGCCGGGTGTGGTGCACCAGCAGCTGCAGACCGGCGGATTCGCGGTCCCACAGCGACACGTGCGGCCGCGCCTCGACCCGGTCCAGACCGGCCGCGGTCATGGCCGCGCCCACCGAACGTCCCCACCTGCCCAGCGCACCCGCGTTCCGCATCAGCGCGGCCTTGGCGTCGAGGAATCGTTCGTACAAACCGGTTTCCGGACCTGCCAGTGCGGGCCCGTAGGCGATGTCGAACTCGTCGAGCTGCAGCCAGCCGCCCGGTTTCAGCGCTCGCGCCAGCTTGCCGAGCACGGCGATGCGCTCGGGCAGGTGCAGCAGGACGAGCCGGGCGTGGATCAGGTCGAACCGCTGCTCCGGCAGGGTGTCCCGGACGACGTCATGCTGTTCGACCGTGAGACCGGAGGCGGGGCGGATGTGCCGGGGGTTGATGTCGGTGGCCAGGACCCGGCCCGTGGGGGCGACCCGTCCGGCGAGCCAGTGCGCGATGCTGCCACCGCCCGCGCCGACCTCGAGGCACTGCCATCCCGGGCCCACCCCGGTCGCGGCCAGCGATTCCGTGGTGGCGGGGTCGTAGGCTGCGGCCAGGCAGCGGTGCTGCTCGTCGCTGTGGGTGCTGTCGTTGTCGAAAACGTAGTGCCGGTCGGCGAGGGTCATCGTGCTCCTTCACGTCCAGCGACCGGAACCCGCTGGTGCGGCGTTCCCGGTGAGCGCGGCGAGCAGCGCGCTGCGGCGGACTTTCCCGGTCCCGGTGCGGGGGACGTCGTCCCGCGCCAGCACCACGGGCTCGGCCAGGCGCGGCAGGTCCGCGACCGCAGCCGACCAGGCCGCGTGGTCCAGCGTGCCGTCGGCCGTGACGACCACCGGCAGCGGCGGAGCGCCGGTCCGGCCGAGCACCACGCATTCGGTCACGGCGCCGAGGCGGTCCTCGACCACGTCTTCCACGGCGAGGCAGCTCATCCCCGGCACCGTGTCCACCTCGCGGTCCAGCAGGTACACGGATCCGGTCCGGGTCAGCACCCCGACGTCGCCGGTGTTCCACCACCCGTCCGCGCACTTGCCCGCGAACCGCTCGGCCTCGCCGACGTAGCCCAGGCACCGCGCCGGCGTGCGGACCTGCACGACACCCGGACGGCCGCGCGGAACCGGGTCGAGCGTGGCCGGGTCGATGACACGCAGCCGCGTCCGCAACGGAATGGCGCGGCCGGCGTTCCGCCAAGCCGCGGACTTCCGGCCCAGGAAGCGGAAGGTGATCGGCCCGGTCTCGCTCTGCCCCCACCCCTGCATCCACAGTGGACGTCGGCGAGCCGACGCGGCGAGGTAACTGCGGACGGTCGGCGGGTGCACGGCGTCGTAGGTGCTCGCGAACAACCGGACGGCACGGAAGGCGTTGTCGAGCCGCGTGGTCAGGGGCTGGAGGCGCGCGTAGGCGGCGGGCAATGCCTCGATCACCGTCGGTGGGTGGGCGCGCAGCACGGGGTCGGCCCGGTCCGGGTCGGTGTCGGTCAGCACCACGACCTCCGCCGGGGCGAGGCTCAGCACGCTCGCCGTCCAGCAGAACGTCCGGCCGTGGGCGTACGAACTGGCGTTCGTCACCGTGTCGCTGCGGCGCACGCCGGCCACCGGCAGGCGGCTGGCCTCCATCCGGGCGAGGGCGCCGATGATCGTGCGGGTGGAGTGCACCACCAGTTTGGGGAGCCCGGTCGTGCCCGACGTGTGCATGATCACCAGCGGCTCGTCCGCGCGGGGCCGAACCGGTCGTGGCGGGACCGCGTGGCGGAATTCGCCGACGTGGACGGCGCGTGGGTGCGCACGGTCGACGGTGACCGTCGTCCGGCAAGCGTCGGTCAGGTCGACTCCGGCCGAATCCGCGGTGGCCAGCACTTCGGCCGTGGTGACCAGGACGGTCGGCGAGAGCCGGCCGAGCAGGACGGCGAGGGACTCGGGGGCCAGGTGCCCGGACAGCTTCGCCGGCACGGCGCCGACCCGCACGGCCGCGCAGGCAAGCAGGTCGTAGTCCCAGTGGTTGTCCTTGACGATCGCGACGCGGTCGCCGCGCCCGGCCCCGGCCGCGGCCAGCCAGCCTGCGGCGGTCCGCACCAGCCGGGCGAGCGCGGGCAGGTCGTGGGTCGTCCCGGCGTCCGGGGCGATGTCGAACGGGCGGTCGAGGTGCACGACCGTCGGCACGCCCCGGTCGGCGCACTCGTCGAGAAGCAGACCCATGTCGTAGGGCTTCACACCGGCTCCTTCGCGCGTACCGGCGTCCGAGAGTGCGCGAGGACCCGTGACGCGGTGCGGGCCGCGGAGCGCACCGCGCCCTCGCTGCTGGGCCGCAGGAACTCCCAGTCGCCCGCGTAGTCCACCGGGTACGCGCCGGTCCGGGCGGCGAAGCCCGCCCGGAGGCGCAACGCTTCGGGGGTGGCCTCCGGCAGCCCGTGGCGGAACCGGTGGACGAACGTCGCCGTGACCGCGTCGGCCAAGCCGGGTACGTACCGCGTCGCGGGCTCGACGAGGGCGGCGGCGACGGCTTCGTCCGGAGCGTCCAGCAGGCCCGGGATCGCCGAGGGATTGGTCATCAGGGTGAGCAGTCCGCGGCCCGCCGGCGCGCGGCCACGGTGCTTGACGTGGTCGAAGATGATCCCGGCCAGCACCGGTTCGGCGGCGGCGGGAGTCAGCAGCGTGTAGAGCGCCTTGGGGGCGCGAAGGCCCAGTGGGCGGTCGAGCAGGCAGCTGACCTTCAACGCGGGGGTGAACGTGCACGCGCCCACGAAACGGCGTACGGGCTCGCGCTCGTCGGTGTGCAGCTGCGCGGCGACGGGGGCCGGAACGCAAAGCACGGCGGCGCCGGCGGTGACCGGGCCGCGGTCGGTGGTGAGCACGGCGATCCCGGTGTCGGCGGTGACCTGCGTGACGGTGGTCCCGGTACGCACGTCGAGGTGCCCGGCGAGGGTGCGGGCGAGGGTGTCCATGCCGTCCCGGTAGGTGCGCCACGTCGAGGGCGGCCCGACGTCGAGCATGAGGCTCACGAACGGCGCGGCGGCCGAGCGTTCCGGTTGCCAGCCGAAGAAGCTGCCGACCACGGGCTGGAACAGGTAGTCGTGGAGGTCGGGGTGGTACCGGCGGGCGAGGCCGGCGACGGTGGTCTCCCCCAGCGGGCTCGACTCGGGCACGTCGGGGTCGAACCGCCGCCGGTGCCGGGCCGTCCAGGTGAGGAACCGGGCGAGGTCGACGCGGGCACGCCCGCCCAATCCGGCGCCCCTGACGAGCCCGCGGAGGCCGGAGACCCCGCTGTGCGCGGCGCCGTCGCGCCACATCGCGAGGGGACCGCCGATCCGCGGCACATCCGCCCCGGGAAGCCCGGTCCGGCGCAGCAGCTCCCACGTCGCCCGGTACCCGCTCGACGGGATCTGTTCCGCGCCCTCGTCCATCGTGTAGCCCGCGTGGCGGTGACTCGCCATGCGGCCGCCGACCCGGTCCCGCGTTTCGAACACCCGCACCGCGAGCCCTGCCCGAGCCAGTTCGTGCGCCGCGGTCAGCCCCGCGATCCCGGCGCCGACCACGGCGACGTCGACGTCCGTCGCCCGTCCTCCGCTCATTTCGTGACCGCCAGGACGAGGTTCGCGGCCACGAGCAGCGCGGCGCCCACCCGGTGGGCGGTGAACCCGATCGCCCGGGCGCGCAGGATGTCGCCGCGGGGACCGAACCCGATGCCGAACTGACGGATGCGCAGGACGGTGACGGGCAGCATGAGGAGGACGAACCACCACGGGGCCACGCCCGTCGCCGACGCCACCGCGCCGAGGAGAAACTCCCCCAGCGACAGTGCCGCGACGAACCGCCGGTTGCCGCGGGGACTCGTCAGCGCGGCCACCGTGGGCCGGCCGACCGCGCGGTCGCCTGCGATGTCGTTGGTGTTGGAGTACACGCCGAACAGCAGTGGTCCGAGCCCGAACAGCAGCGCCTGGACGAGGACGAACCCGTCGAAGCGGCCGGTGATCAGGCCGTAGGGCGCGAGCACCATGACCCAGCCCAGTGCGGCGATGTACGCCTCCTGGAAGCCGTGGTAGCTGATCTTCAGCCCGTAGGAGTACTGGATGCCGACCACGAAGTTGGCCGCGATCAGCCAGACCGTCCACTGTGGAGCATGGGGAGCGGTCGCCACCGCTACCGCGAAGACGGCGGCGCCCGCGATGGCCGTGAGCCAGCCGAAGCACACCACCTCGGGTTCGGTCAGCGCGCCGGTCACCAGGGGTTTTCGCCGGGCGCGGCGCAAGGTCGGGTTCGCGCGGTAGTTGGCCGTGTCGCTGCCGTCGCGGTGACCGGTGAGGTCGTCGAACGCCACCAGCGAGGCGGTCATCAGGACGGCACCGAGCCCGAACAGGCCGAGCGTCACCAGCACCGCGAGGTCGAAGCCGCCGATCGGCAGCAGCACCGCGGACAGGACGACCAGCAGGCTCAGGTAGTAGTCGAACACGTCCAGCTTCGCCAGCCTCGCGTAGGTGACGAGCTTGGCCTCGCGCGCGGTGGACGGCGTCGCCCGAAGGGTCGCGTCGGTCATCGGGCGTCCTGGCCACCGATCGCGATGAGCGCGGCGAACGAGCGGTCGCCGCCGTAGTCGACCACCCGCTCGTCGACGACCTCGGCCCCCGGCAGCAGCCGGACGTAGTCGTCGAGGGTCCGCAGGCGTGACCACTTGCTCACCGGGACACGCGCGTGCTCGTACTCGATGAGCGTGAGGTGCCGGGTGGATTCCGCGATCACCCGGCAGGTGTCGAGGAGGCGGCTTTCGCCGAGCACGTGCATCAGGACCCACACGCAGACCGCGGCGTCGTACCGTTCGAGTGGCGGCCGCATGCGGTCGGCCCGGACGCGTTCGAACTCGACGGCGGGCAGGTGGCGGCAGGTGACGCGGGCCTGGTCCAGCATCGCCGGCGTCATGTCGATCGCGTGGACCCGCTCGGCGTGTGCAGCGATGGTCGGCGTCAGCCGGCCGATGCCGCACCCGATTTCCCAGACGTGCCGCGGCCGGCGGCCGAGGCGGTCCGCGACGAGCGTGAGCTGCTGCGCCACGACGGCACGGGTCTGTTCGGTCACGCCGGCGTTCAGGCTGTCCGGCTGCGAGGACCGCATGACCCGGCGCAAACCGGTTCGCCGTGCGCGTTCCCGCCACTCTGCGGCGATCTCCTCCTCGGTGACTTCCCGGGTGCCGCCGGGCGCACTCGTCGTCGTGTTCACGGTCTCGGATCCTTCCGGTCGGCGAACTGGCACACCGCGGCGGCGATGCGCTCGACCTGCGCGTCGGTCAGGTGGGGGTACACCGGAAGCGCGAGGATGGTTTCGCTGGCGGCCGACGCGTTCGGCCATGCCGCCCCCGGCGGGGCATACCGCGCGAACGCGGGCTGGGCGGGCAGCGGGGCCGGGTAGTACACGTGCGTGCCGATGCCCAGCGCGGCGAGGTGCGCCGCCAGCTCGTCCCGGCGGTCGGAGCGCAGGCAGTAGACGTAGTAGCAGCGTCCGTCGCGGCCGGGTGGGGGTGGCGTGATGCCGCGGCCGGCCAGGGGCGCGAACTGCCGGGTGTAGTACTCGGCGATGTCGGCGCGGCGCGCGAGCCGGGCGGCGAGGCCGGGCAGCCGTCGCAGCTGGAAGGCGGCCTGCACCTCGTCGAACCTGCTGTTGTATCCGATGCGGTGATGGACGAAGCGCTGCCGGCCGTCCTGCCCGTGGTTGCGCAGCATGCGGACGGTCCGGGCCAGGTCCGGGTTCCTGGTGACCACCACTGCGCCCTCCCCCGGCATCCCTAACGACTTCACCTGGACGAAGGAGAAAACCCCGGCGTCACCCCACGTTCCCGCGGGCCTGCCGCGCAGCGTGGCGCCCTGGGCGACCGCGGAGTCCTCGACGAGGCGCAGTCCGTGGCGGGCGGCGATGTCCTCGAACGCGGGCATGTCGGCCATGACCGAGAACTGGTGGGCGGGCATGATCGCCTTGGTGCGCGGGGTGATCGCCGCCTCGGCGAGCTCGGGATCGAGCGTCATGGTGCCGGGCCGCACGTCGGCGAACACGGGGGTGGCGCCCGCGGTGACCACGGTCGCCGCGATCGGCGCACAGCCGAAGGCGGGAACCACGACTTCGTCGCCGGGGCCGACGTCCAGCGCCGCGAGCACGAGCGACAGGGCGGACGTGCCGCTGCTGCAGGCCACCACGTCGGCACCGGCGACGGTTTCACGCAGCGCCCGCTCGAAGCGCGCGGTGTGGTCGCCGAGGATGAACCGCTGGGCCGGGGCGGTGCCGACGTCGTGGACGATCCCGATCAGCGTGCCGCGGTCGGCCTCGAACAGGTCCGGCGGGAAGAACGGCAGCGTGGCGGTCATGACGCACTCCCCGTGTAGTGGCGCCGGATCTCCGCACACACGCGATCGACCTCGGCAAGCGTCAGATCCGGGTAGAGCGGCAGCGCGATCGTGTGGCGGCAGGCTGCCTCCGCGTGCGGGAAGTCACCCGGCCGGTGGGCGAGGTCGGCGAAGCACGGCTGCAGGTGCAGCGGAACCGGGTAGAAGACATCCGTGCCGATTCCCGCGGCGGCCAACGTGCTCGCCAGGCCGTCTCGGTCGTCCACCTCGACCACGTAGACGTAGCAGACGTCGCGATCGTCCCCGCCGCCGGTGACCGGACCGGGTACCCGGCGCACACCGGGGGTGCCGGACAGGCGCTCGGTGTAGGCGGCGGCGAGCTCCGCCCGCCGGGCGATGTCCTGCTCCAAAGCGGACAGTTTCGCGAGGAGTACGGCGGCCTGGACGTCGTCCGTCTTGCTGTTCACCCCGGCCAGTTCGCTGCCGGTCCTGATGGCGGGGAAATCGCCGAGCGTGGCGCCCGGGCGGCCGTGGTGCCGCAGCGCGGCGACCTTCGCCGCGAGCCCGGCGTCATCGGTGAGCACCGCACCCGCGTCGCCGAGGGCGCCGAGTGTCTTGCTGGGGAAGAACGACAAGACGCCGCCCACACCGTGCAGCCCGGCGTGCTTGCCCTGCCGGCGCATGCCGATCGCCTCCGCGCTGTCCTCCAGCAGGGTGAGACCGTGCCGGGCCGCGAGCGTGGCGAACGCGGCCACGTCGGCCATCCGGTCGAACAGGTGCACCGGCATGACCGCGCGCGTGCGGGGCGTGATCGCCCGCTCGGCCGCTTCCGGGCACATCTGGTACGTCGCCGGATCGATGTCGGTGAACTGGGGCCGTCCGCCCGCGTGGACGACCGAGGTCGCGGTCGCCACGAACGTGAACGCCGGGACGAGCACCCCCGCACCCTCGCCCAGCCCGCACGCGCGCAGCAGCAGGATCAGCGCGTCGGTGCCGCTGTTGACGCCGACGACGTGGGCCGCGCCGGTGTACTCGGCCAGCCGGTGCTCCAGCCGGGCCACTTGGGCACCGTGGGAGAACTTCCCGCTGTCGGCGACCTCGTGCAGCCGCTCCTCGATTTCCGGCCACAGCCGCCGGAAACCGGCCGCCTGACTGAAAAACGGTATCGGCGTGGACCCGGCAGCGGGATCGTTTCCCTTGCGGGGCAGGGAGGTTACGGACATGGCTCCTCGTCGGTCGCGGGTGGACGCCCTTCGAACGTAGCCCGCGCCCGGCGAGTGCGGCGAGGACTTCGGCCCGGAATCATCCGGACGAGGCGCGAGCATGATCCAATGGACCAACCCGGCAACACAGCGCAAAGCTGCCCGAGCGGCCCGGAGCCACGAACTGTCGCCGCGGACCGGACATGGCGCTACGGTCGATCGTGTTCTCGTTGCCACACATGGCGAATCCCACGTCACGACGAAAGGACGGCGATGCCGCACAGCGTTGTCGCAGGGCTCGGGCGGTCCGGCGCCGGCCTGCACGTGCCGGTGTTGCGGCGCTTGCGCGCGCAATTCCCGGAAATATTCGGATGTCAGCCGATCGTGGGGGTCGATCCCGCGGCCGGAATGGCTCTGCGTGACGGAAGTGTGGACATCATCACGGACTCGCTCGACCGGCTCACGGCGTTGGTCCCGCCCGGCGACACCGTCGTGCACGTGTGCACCCCACCCGCGAGCCGCGCCGCCGTGCTCACATCCCTTGCCGCGCAGGGGTTCCGGCGGCTGGTGGTCGAGAAGCCGGTCGCCGGCGACCTCGATGCGCTCGCGGCGATCGAGCGGCTTCGCGCCGAGCACGGCCTCGACGTGGTCGTCGTGACGCAGTGGCTCGCCGCCGATCTCACCGGGCGGCTCGCGCGGCTGGTGCGGTCGGGCGAGCACGGTCCGCTCGCGTCGATCTCCGTGCGGCAGGACAAGCCGAGGTTCGCCCGGGCGAGCGACCCGGCGCATGCCGACGCGTTCGACGTCGAGGTTCCGCACGCGCTGGCGGTCGCGCTCACCATCGCCGGACCGGCCGAGCTGACCGGCGCCGGGTGGACCGATCCGCACGCCGGACCGCTGGGCGGAGCCTGGCTGTCGCTGCGGCACCGCAGCGGCCCGCAGACGACCATCCACTCCGACCTCACCTCGCCGGTGCGCCGCCGCGAGATCACCCTGCGCCTGCGGGACACGACGGTGGTGGGCCACTACCCGGTTTCCGCCGACGACCACCACGCCCAGCTGCGGGTCGGCGCCGGTCCACGCGAGGTGTTCGAAGACGAAGCACTCGGTGCCTTCCTGGTCGCGGCCTACCGGTACTTCACCGGCGCGGCGGCCGCGCCGCCCGGTGAGTTCGCCGTGCACGCGACCGTGGTGCGGCTGCTGGCCGCGGCCCGCGACGCCGCCCGTTCGCCCGGGAACGAGCCTGCCCGTGCACACTGAGACCTGGCCGGCGGGTGGACTCGCCGGAATCGGTGACGAAGCGGCCCCGGACCTCGACGGCCAGCTCGCCGCCGTGCGTGCCCTCGGCTGGGACGCGGTGGAACTGCGGACCGTCGACGGACACGCCGTCGCCGACCTCGACCGGGCCGGGCGCGTCCGGCTGGTCCGGGCGGTACACGCGGCCGGGCTCACCGTGGTGTGCCTCGACTCCCGGATCGGCGGCTGGGCCGGTTCCGTGCTCGACCCGCTCGACGGGGACACCGCCGAACTTTCAGCACTGGCCGGGCTGTGCGCCGATCTGGGCACTCCTTTCGTGCGCATCATGTCGTACCCGAACGCCGGGCTGCCGGCACCCGGCTGGCGGCGGGCGGTCATCGAGCGGATCCGCGTCCTCACCGAGCTGGCGGCCGGGGCCGGGATCACCCTGCTGCACGAGAACTGCGCCGGCTGGGCCGCGACCAGCGCCGAGCGCAGCCTCGAACTGCTCGACGCGGTCGGCAGCCCGGCGCTGCGGCTGCTGTTCGACGTCGGCAACGGGGTCGCCCACGGCTACGACGCACCGACGCTGCTGGCCGAGCTGCTCCCGTTCGTGGCCCACGTCCACGTCAAGGACGCCGTCGACGGCGAGGCCGGCCCGGTCTACACGCTGCCGGGCGACGGCCGGGCCGGCGTGGCCGAATGCCTGCGGCTCCTCCGCTCGGCCGGGTACGCCGGCGCCCTGTCCCTCGAGCCGCACCTGGCCACGCGCCCGCACGAGGGCCGGTGGGCCGATTCGACGGGCGCGTCGCCGTTCGCCGCCGCCGGACGCCGGCTGGTGGAGCTGGTCGAGGCGACGCCGTGCTGAGCCCCGCCGACCACGACTTGCTCCTCGAGCTGCTGCGCATCCCCACGGTCAACCCGCTCGAGGAGGCGGGCGAGGACACCGACCTGCCGGCGGCGCAGCGGGTCTTCGCCGCGGCCGCCACGGCGGCCGGGTTCACCACCGTCCACCGCACCGCGCCGGACCCGGCCGTCCTCGACCGCGACGACGTGCCCCTGACCGTGCGAGAACGCGCCGGAGAGCCGGATTTCCTCGCTGCGCAGCCGAGCCTGGTGCTGCGTCACGGACCGGCCGGCGTGCCGGCCGTGATGTTCAACGTGCACCTCGACACCGTCGCCGGGATCGAGCCCGCCGGCTTCGACGGCGTCCGGTTCACCGGCCGCGGGGCCATCGACGCCAAGGGCCCGGCGGTGGCGATGCTGGCCGGGGTGCGGGCCGCGCTGCCGGTGCTCGGCGACCGGGTCGCGGTGCTGGTGCAGGCCGTCGCGGGGGAAGAGGGCGGCGCCATGGGCGTCTACGGCACCCGCCCGCTCATCGAGGCGGGACACGTCGGGCGGCTCAACGTGTTCTGCGAACCCACCGGCCTGCGCTACCTGACCAGGTCGACCGCGGCGATGACGGCCTGCGTGACCGTCGACGGCGCCGGCAGCGTCGACGACGAACCCGGCGCCGGGCACAACGCGACCGTGCTGCTCGGTTTCCTGGCCCAGCACTTCGCCACCGCACTGGACGGCGCGGAACCGGGCGGGCGGGTGTGCGTCGCCGGACTGCACACCGGCACCGCCCACAACCGGGTGTACGGCACCGGCCGCCTGCTGCTCAACCTGTCCTACCCGACGGCCGCCGCGGGCCGGCGCCTCGAGGAACTCCTCGCGCGTGCACTGCGGGCCGGGCTCACCGAATTCCGCGAGCGCTTCCACGCGACCGGAGAGCTGCGCCGGACCGCGGAGGACGCCGCGAAGATCGTGTCCCTGCGGTGGCACAAGCGGGGCCTGCCCGCCCTGGACTGCCGTGACCGGTGGGCGACCGCGCTGCTCGACTCGGCGGGCGTCGCGGCCTGGCCGCCGGCCGAACCCGCCTTCACCTGCGATGCCATCTGGATGCAGGACGTGCCCGGTACGGCCACCGTCGTCCTCGGGCCCGGCGACCTCGCGGGCAACAACGCCCACGCCGCGGGCGAGTTCGCCGAACTGACCCAGCTCGACGCCTTCGCCGCCACCGTCACCCGCGTGCTCACCGAGTTCGCGGCGCGCCACGAGGAGGACCATGTCCCTGACCCTGCCTGACACCGGCATCCGCGTGCCGTACGCGGAGCTGCTGTCCTTCACCACCCGCGTGTTCCACGACCGCGGCGTGCCCGCCGCGCGAGCGGAGACAGCTGCCACGGCCCTGCTGTACGGCGACCTGCACGGGCTCGGGTCCCACGGCCTCGCCAACCTGCGCCGGCTGTACCTGCCGCTGCTGGAGAGCGGCCGCTGCGATCCCGCGGCCGAACCGGAAGTGGTGCGCGACACCGGCCCGGCCGCGGTGGTCGACACTCGCACCGCGCTCGGCCTGTGGGCGGCCACCGAAGCCGTGGAGCTCGCCGCGGACAAGGCGCGCGACCACGGCGTCGGGCTCGTGTCGGTGCGCGGCGGCACGCACTTGGGCTGTGCCGGGCACCACGCGGCCGTCGCCGCCGCGCGCGGCATGCTCGGGGTGGTCGCGAGCAACTGCGGCGGCCAGCGGATCGCGCGGCCTCCCGGAGGGGCGGTGGCGATGCTGGGCACCAATCCGCTGAGCGTGGCGGCCCCGGCCCGGCCCGGGCGGCCGTTCGTCCTGGACATGAGCACGACCGTGGTGCCGACCGGCCGGGTCCGGGCGGCCGCGCGGGCCGGCGAGACGATCCCGGCCGGCTGGCTCGCCGACGACCAGGGCCGCCCGGTCACCGACCCGGCGGCGTTCGACCGGGGCGAGGCCCACCTGCGCTGGCTGGGCGGTGCCCCGGACACCGGCGCCTACAAGGGTTTCGGGCTCGCTCTCGCGGTGGAGCTGCTCGCCGCGGCGCTGTCCGGCGCCGCCCTCGGGCCGGCCCCCGCGGCACTGGACGGCGACGGCGGACCGCACGGTGTGGACGACGACATCGGCTACCTGGTGCTCGTGGTCGCCCCGGAGACGCTGCGGCCCGGTGGCGGGTTCGCCGGCACCGTCCGCACGATGTTCGGCACGCTCCTGGACTGCCCGCCCGTGGCGGACGCGGACGCGGTGCGCTACCCCGGGTGGCTGGAGGCCGAGCGGGCCGCCCGGCACCGGGAAGAGGGCGTGCCCCTCGCCCGGGACGTCCACGAAGACCTCCGCGCGCTGGGACTGCCGCGATGATCCGGGTCGGTCTGGTCGGTCTGGGCGTGATCGGGGCCTTCTACCGGGCGGCGATCGCCGCCCGACCGGACATGCACCTCGCCGCGGTGTGCGATCTGCGGCCGGAACTGCTCGACGATCCTGTCGCCTGCTACACCGACCACCGCCGGATGTGCACCGAAGCCGGTCTGGACGCTGTCGTGGTCACCGTGCCGAACGACGCCCACGCCGCCGTGTGCCGGGACGCGCTCGCCGCCGGTCTCGCGGTGTGCGTCGAGAAGCCGCTGGCGACCACGCTGTCCGACGCCGTCGACCTCGAGCGGCTCGCGCGCGCGGTGGGACGGCCGTTGTTCACCGCGTTCCACCGGCGGTACAACGACAACCTGCTCGCGCTGCGGGCCGCCGTGGATGTCCCGGTCCGGCACGTGACCGTGCGGTACCTCGAACGGATCGAGGACCACGTCGGGGTGGACGCGTGGTACCTCGACCCGGTGCGGTGCGGCGGCGGCTGCGTGGCCGACAACGGGCCGAACGCGTTCGACCTGGTCCGCCTGTTCCTCGGCGACGTCACGGTCACCGACGTCGAAATCACGCGGGACGGCGGAGTGGACCGGCAGGCCGTGGTCGCCTTGCGCGCCTCCTGCGGCGCGACCGCGCGGGTGGAGCTGGACTGGTCGTTCCCCGGCGAGGTGAAGGACGTGCGGGTGGCGTCGGCCGACGGCACCGTCCGGTACGCGGACCTGCTCGCCGGCCACCCGGGGTTCAAGCAGTCGCTGAACCACGAATACCGGGGTGTGGCCGCCGAGTTCGCCCGGCTCCTGCGGACCGGCGCCGTCGTCGCGGGCGATGGCCTCGCGGCGCTCGAACTCGTGGAGTCCTGCTACCGGGCGGAAAGCCGGGTGAGTCGGGCGTGACGGACGAGAACGGCGCCAAGCGCACCGTCCGCGGTGCGCTGGTGAAGGTGTTGCTGCACCGGCGCGACGAGCGCGGCATGACCCTCGAACCGCACGCGAGCCGGTGCGTGCGTGAGGGAGAGGTCCACGAACTCGTGACCACCGACCACGCCGAAACCGCACCGGGTGCGCGGATCGACCGGGTGGGCTTCCTGGGGTTCACCGAGCTGCACAATGCGGGCGTGATCGACCGCGGCGACGAAGTGTGGATCGGCGACCGGCGCATCGGCACCGTGCACGGGTTCGACGCCTGCCACTTCCCGAACCACTACAACATCCTCATCGCCGCCCCGGTGCCGGTCTCGGGTGGTGATCTCGCTTTGGCCCCGGAACTGCCGGTCGTCTTCCGGCCGGCGAGCTGAGCGGTCCGGGCACGCGAACGTGCGGGGGCGGCCCGAGACCGGACTGCCCCCGCACTCCCCCGTTGCTCAGCCCAGCAAGGGGACGTCGAGCTTGCCGTAGTGGAAGTTCCGCACCGCGGCCAGCAGCTCGTCGACGGTCAGCTCGCCGCTGTTGTCGGTGTCGATCTGGCGGAAGGCCTCCTGCGCGGCGGACTGGTCCACCCCGACACCCTGGAGGTACGCGATGAACTCCTCCCGGTTGATCATGCCGTCGTCGTTGCGGTCGCAGAGGCCGACGATGGCCTGCATGACCGGCCGCAGAACCCGGTTGAAGCTCGCTTCCCCTTCGGAGAACATGAGCTTCTCGTTGATCCGGATGAACTGCTCCTCGGTGACCGAGCCGTTCGGCGGAACACCCGCCTCCCGGGCGTGGAAGTCGAACAGGTTCCGGAAGGCGTCCCGGAGCGCGACGGCCTCCCGGGACTGGGGCTGGGCACCGAACTTGCCCGCGACGCGCTCCGCCTCACGTTCGAAATCGGAGCGCTCCAGGGTGCCGCTGCCGTCGACGTCCCACTTGGCGAAGCGCTGGCGAAGCCGGTCGGCGCTGATTGCGGTGGTCATAACTGGTTGTCCCTTCGTTGGATGGACGAACAACTGCCCGGCCCGGCGTGGACCGGGAAGATCACAGGTACCGGACGCAGCTGCCGGAAACCCGGCCCCTGGTGTCCAGCAGCAGCCGCGACGCGCTCGCCAGCTGGACGGGGTCGTACGCCTGGTGGTCCTGCAGCAGGATCGTCAGGTCCGCGGCCGCCGCGGCGGCGCGCAGATCGGTTTCCCGCCGCAGCAGCCGGCCGTCCACGTCGAACCCGGGCGCGTACGGATCGTGGTAGGCGACGTCCGCGCCGCGCGCCAGCAAGTGCGCCGCGACCGGCCGGGCGGGCGACTCGCGCACGTCCGGCACGTCCGCCTTGTAGGTCACCCCCAGGAGCAACACCGAGGCGCCCCGCAGCTCGCCGAGCAGCGTCCCGGCCCGGTCCACGACGTCCGCGGGCCGGTGTTCGTTGACCCGTGCGGCCGCCTCCACCAGGGTGAACGTGAAGCCGTCCTGTTCCGCACGGGCGGCCAGGTACACCGGGTCGACGGGGATGCAATGTCCGCCCGCGCCCGGGCCGGGGGTGAACGAAGCGAACCCGAACGGCTTGGTCCCGGCGCAGTGCACCACGTCCCACACATCGACGCCGGTCGTGGCGCAGTACCGGGCGAATTCGTTGACCAGCGCGATGTTCACGAACCGGTAGGTGTTCTCGAGCAGCTTGGCGAGCTCCGCCTCTCGCGTCCCGCGCGCCACGACCACTGCGTCGACGAAGCGGCTGTAGAACGTGGCGCAGTACTTGGCGCACAGAGGGGTGTGACCGCCGATCACCTTCGGGGTGTCCACGAGCCCGAACCGGGTGTTGCCCGGATCGATCCGTTCCGGCGCGAACGCGAGGTGGAAGTCCTCGCCGGCCCGCAGCCCGCTGCACCGTTCGAGGATCGGCAGCACGACCTCCTCCGTCGTGCCGGGAAAACTGGTCGACTCGAGGACGACGAGCGTGCCCGGCTGCAGCCGGTCGCCGAGGGTGGCGCACGCCGCGCGCAGCGGTCCGAGATCCGGCGCGCGATCGGCGGTCAGGCCGGTCGGCACGCAGATCACCACGGTGTCCGCGGCGCCGAGCTGCGCCGGGTCGCCGCTGGCGGTGAACCCGGCGTCCAGCATGCTGGCCACGCCGGAATCGGACACTCCCGCGACAGGCGACCGGCCTGCCGTCAGAGTCGCGACGACACTGTCGTCGATGTCGAATCCCCTGGTGCGCAGCCCCGATCGACAGGCCGCCTCGGCAAGCGGCAGGCCGGCGTAGCCCAGCCCGATCACCGCCAAGTCCGCGTGGAGCCTCACTCGCCGACCGAGAACGAGCCCGTGCCCGGGGCGACGTGCGTGCCGTACCCCGGCTGCACCGAGACGCCCGGCGTCGTGCAGAAGGGATCGGCGTAGGTGTCGACGACCCGGTCGGTCTCGTTGACGAGCACGTGCGCGGCGACCGGTAGCCGCCGGCATCCCTCCGGATCATCCCAGGTGTCGAGCGCCTGCGTTTCCGATGAAAACACGACGACCCGGCCGGTATCCGCCGCCGGATCGGCCGACGCGCTCGACTCGACGGCGAACACGAGCGCGAACAGCACTAATACGGCCCCGGACGCCAGCACTTTCTTCATCATTGCCTCCGCAGATTTTCCGGCTCTCCGGTCGAATTTAGCAATGCCGGTGCGACACGTCAGGAGGGTCGACAGCAATAGCCCGGAAAGGATGGGAGCGAAGAAGCCGACATCCGTTGGACGAACACGCAGCGTCGGTTCGGCGAGACTGCCCCACTCGCATGTCGCGCACCCGGCACGATCCGCCGTACGCGCACTGTAGCCACGCTACGACCATAGCCGCACGCCTGTTCGCGCCGCTCGTCAGTCCGACGGGCGAACGAGCCGCGTGTCGCGCACTCGAATATCGGTGCGTTTGGCACACGTACGACCGCAAACCACCAATCTGCGTTATCGGCAGGAGGATTGACCCGCTGTTGCGCCCAAAAAGCCGGGTTGATTCGCTGACCGCGTAAGATTGCGCGGGTGACCTCAGTCCATCCGCGGGAACTGGCCGACCTCGACCTGTACGCGGTCTGGGTCTCCGCGCCGGAGTTGACGGACCGGTTCGACCCGTTCCGGTTCGAGCACCGGGTGGCGGCCTACCGGCGCCTGATCGACGTCACGAACGCCGGTGGGCTGTTCGGGGCCGACAACCGGCACAACCCGTTGTGGGCCTGGGCGTTCCAGCTCCAGTGGCAGTGCCGCACCGGCCGGCTGGGATCCACCACGCGCGCTGACGGGACGATCGATCCGGACGCGCCGTGGGCCTACGGCAACTACACGCTGAGCGTGATCCCGTGGCTGGGCGCGGAGCGGGCCGGCGTGGTCGCTCCGCTCGAAATCGCCGACGCCCCCGGCGCGGCCCGGTTCCGGTACGTGCGCGGCGGCGTGGTCCCGGACGAGCTCGCGCCCAGCGTCGAGCAGTGGCGGCGCTACTTCGCGATGGTCGACGAGACCCCGGCCACGGCCGATTCGGAGCCGCTCCGGATCGCCCTGTGGAAGGCGCACAAGACCTGTCTCGACGTCGTGGTCACGACGATCGCGGGCATCGACCCGGCCCCGTATGCGCCGCTCGAACTGACGTTCCTGCGCGGCTGGTGCCGGATGGTCGACTACCTCGGGGCGGCGGCCTGGCGGACCGACTTCGGCTTCATGACCGAGCACGGCCTGGACGTGCTGCCGGAAATGCTGCTCGAGCAGCATTCGGACCTGCACTCGCTTCCGGACCGGGTCCGGCGCAACGTCGCCAATGTCATCCGCCTGGCCACCACCTCACCCCGCCGCTACGCGCTGAACCTGTGGCTGTGGCGGCGGATCATGCGCACCAGAGCCGCCCGGGACGAGGTGCTGACCCTGCTCGACGCGGTGTTCGACCCCCGGCGAGACAACGCGGCGGCCCGCAGGCGGATGCTCGGCCACCTGCTGCGCCCGTAACCGTCACCAGTCCGCAGCTTGCCTCGTCGTCCACGGCAGTCCGTTGCCCGAGCGGGACGGCCACGGTAGCGTTCATCATGCGGACGCACTATCTCAATATTCGAGACGGAGGGTGGCTATCGCAGGAAAGGACGTCTACACCCACGGCCACGCCGAGGTCGTCGTGGCGAGCCACGCGGCGCGCACCGCGGCCAGTTCGGCGGCCTACCTCCTGCCGCTGCTCCGCCCGGACCTGGACCTGCTCGACGTCGGCTGCGGTCCGGGCAGCATCACCGTCGACCTCGCCGAAGCCGTCGCACCCGGGCGGGTGCGCGGAGTCGAGATCACCGACGCCCCGCTCGCCGCCGCCCGGGCCAACGCCGCTCGGCGCGGGGTTTCCGTCGAGTTCGCCGTCGACGACGCGTACTCGCTCTCCGATCCCGACGACAGCTACGACGTCACCCACGCCCACCAAGTGTTCCAGCACCTCTCCGACCCCGTCGCCGCCCTCCGCGAGATGCGGCGGGTGACGCGCCCCGGCGGAGTCGTCGCGGTGCGCGACGCCGACTACGGCGCGTTCCGGTGGTGGCCCGAGGACCCCAGGCTCGACGACTGGCAGGACCTGTACCGGGCCGTGGCCCGCGGCAACGACGCCGAGCCCGACGCCGGCCGCCGGCTGCTCGCGTGGGCCCACGAAGCCGGCTTCACCGAGGTCACGCCGACCGCTTCCGTGTGGTGCTACGCAACCCCGGAGGAACGCTCGACGTGGGGCGACATGTGGGCCGAGCGGATCCACTCCTCCGTGGGCTCGATGGCCCTCGACCGCGGGCTGGCCACCCAGGCCGACCTCGACGCCATCGCCCGGGCGTGGCTCGACTGGGCGGCGCACCCCGACGGCTGGCTGCTGATCCCGCACGGAGAGGTGCTCGCCCGCGCCTGACTGCGGGAGTCCGGCCGGTCACCGGCGCCCTGACGAAGGGAGACCGTCCGGCCCCGCGGGCCCGGCGGAGTCACCGCGACCCGGCGGCTTTGATGAGGAGTTCGTGCAGGACAGCCCGCTCGGCCTCGGTCAGCGTCCCGACGGTCTCGGCCAGGACGGATTCCAGGACGGACGATCCGGCCTCGAAGGCGCGCTCGCCTTCGCCGGTCAGGTGGTGACGGGTGGCCCGGCCGGGCCCGGCCACCCGCTTCAGCAAGCCCCGCTCGATCATGCGCTTGGCGAGGGCGCCCATCGACTGGTCGGTCTGGAAGGTCAGCTCCGCCAGGGTGTGCAGCGTGGCGTCCGGCTGCTGGTGCAGGTGCCGGAGAACGTCCCACTGCACGAGGGACAGCCCGTGTTCGGCCAGCCGGCGGTTGGCTTCGCGGTGATGACTCCACTGCAGCCGCTTCACAGCGAGCCCGATTTCCTGAAGCGACGGTGACACCGACGCAGCGTAACCCACCACCCGCGAACCTCCGGCTTGCCAGACTAAGCATGTTTATATAAGGTTGTTTAGACAGCGTACCCAGAAGGAGCGACTTCATGAGCAACCCCGTCCCCGCCGGGAGCCTCCGGCCCACCCGCACCCTCAGCACGCCGGCCGCCGGCGGTGTGGTCACCGTCGAAGACCGCGACCACACCCGGCCCTTCCTCCTCCTGCACGGCGGAGGCGGCCCGGCGACCGTGACCGGCTTCGCCGACCTGCTCGCCCACCGCACGCACTCCCGCGTGCTGACCCCGACCCACCCCGGCTTCGGCGGCACCCCGCGGGCGCCGGGCGTTGATTCGACCCGCGCCCTCGCGGCGGCCTACGTCGGCCTGCTCGACGAGCTCGGCCTCAGCGACGTCACGGTGATCGGCAACTCGTTCGGCGGCTGGCTGGCCGCCGAGATCGCGCTCCTGGGCAGCCCCCGGGTCGGCGGCGCGGTGATCGTCGACGGCATCGGGATCGAGGTCGAAGGGCACCCCGTGACCAGCGTCGCCGGCCTCGCGCCCGCCGAACTGAGCAAACTGTCCTTCCACGACCCGAGCAAGGCACCGGCACCGCCCGCGGCCGGCGGCACCGGGCCAGGCCCGGACGTCCAGGCGCTGATCTCGTACACGGGACCGGCCATGTCCGATCCGACCCTGCTGGACCGGCTCCGCACGATCGACCTGCCCGTCCACGTCATCTGGGGCGAGAGCGACGGGATCGTCAGCACCGAGTACGGCAAGGCCTACGCCGCGGCCATCCCGATGGCGAAGTTCACCGTGCTGCCCCGGTCCGGCCACCTGCCGCAGGTCGAGACGCCCGAAGAACTCCTCGGCGCCATCACCGACCTCTGACCATTCCCGGAGAGGACCACCACGCCATGAGCACCTCCCTCGCGGTCACCCGGATCGCCCACGCGTGCCAGCTGATCGAGCTCGGCGACCTGCGGATCCTCACCGACCCGTGGTTCACCGAGAAAGCCACGTACCACCAAGGCGAACGGGTCGCGGCGCCGGTATCCGCACTGGGCCGGCTCGACGCGGTCGTGATCAGCCACGAGCACTACGACCACTGCGACCTCGACGCCCTCCTCGCCGGCGGCCTCGACCCGGACACCCCACTCGTCGGGCCGGGCACCGTGACCGCCATCGCGAAGGCCAAGGGATTCACCACCCTGCACACCGTCGAGACGTGGGAGTCCACCCGGGTCGGCGACCTCACGGTCACCGCCACCCCCGGCCAGCACGGCGTCCACGAGGTGACGTTCGTGCTCCAGGCAGGCGGCCGAACCCTGTTCTTCGGCGGCGACTCGCTGCGGGTGCCCGAACTCGACCGGATCCCCGATCGCCTCGGGCCGGTCGACCTGACGATCCTGCCCACCAACGGCCTCTGCATCCGACCGGCGAACCTGGCCCAGGTGGTGATGAACGCCGAGCAAGCGGCCGAGCTGACCGCCGTGCTGCGGCCGACGCTCGCGATCCCCCACCACTACGCGTTCCACAGCGGCTACCTCGGCGACCGCCTGATCACCAAGGGCGACCAGGATCCGCGTCACTACACCGACGCCGTCGCCCGCCTGGCTCCGGACATCGAGGTGCGCATCGCGCTGCCCGGGGTCCGGGTGGTCGTCCCGTAGCCGGCCCGGGATCGCGACCGGAAGCGCTGCAGCGGTTGTTCGTCGCCAAGCGGCGCGCAGCACCGTCCAGGTCCGGGGCTCCGAGCCGACTTCGACGATCGTCTCCTGCAGGGTGCCCGTCGGGCCCTGCGCACGATCGCCGAAGCGGCCCGCGTGGTGACGGCGCAGCGCGCGTAGGCCGCTCCGCCGACACCGCAGCGGCCGCCGATGTCCCCGCTCGAGGCGTCAGGACGCGGAAACCGGGCTTCGTTCGGAATCCGGCAACGCCGCCCAGAAGTTCGTCAGGGCCACGGCAACCGGCGCCGGCGTCTCCTCGGGCCACCAGTGGCCCACGCCCTCGAGGTGTGCCATCGTCGCGCCTGCTTGCCGCGCGGCCCACTCGTGCTGGGCCAGCGTCCCGGACGCTCGCTCGAAGTCGTCGACGGCGATGAGGGCGAGCCCCGGGCGTTGTGCGGCGCGCGGCAGCAGCCGTCCCGCTTCGGCCATCGCCGGCTGCCGCGCCGACCGCAGCAACTTGAGGACGGCGCGGCCCATCTCGGGGTCCATGCCCGCCGCGACCCGCTCCGCCAGGCGCCCGGTCATCCCGAGAGCCGACGTCACGGCGAGCCGCTGGGCCAGATCGCCGCCCCACAACTCCCGCACCGACTCTTCACCCGCGCCCTCCTGCTGCCACACCTGCGCCCGCGGATGCCAGTCGTAGTCGGGCGCGAACACGCCGAGCGCGTCGGAAGCCCAGCTGCGCACCAGATCCGGGCGGCTCATGACCAGCGCCGCGACGTGGATTCCACCCCAGTCGTGCCCCACCAGGTCGACCGGGGCGCGGAACAGCTCCAGCTGGGACGCCAGCCAGTCTCGATAGGCCGTCGTCGACGAGGCGAAGCCGCGGGGCGCGGGGACGCCGAACCCGGGCGGGGACAGGACGATCGCGTCGGCGCGGCCCAGCTCGCCGATGAGCGGTCCCCAGACCGCCGCCGACTCGGGGTTGCCGTGGACGAGAACGAGCGGAGTGTGCAACACGAGGCCACCTCTCGAATAGTCGTGGTTCAACCGATCGCCACCACGCAGCGGCAGGCACCGGCCACGTGGCTGAGCTGGACAGGATCAGCCGGCGAAAACTCCCTGAGGCCCTCGCCCTCGAGATCCACCGTGACGAGGTCGGGCGAAGGCGGTTCGTGCACCGTCCCGCGCCGGACCCGGCGCGGAGCCTTCCCGGAGCCAGAGCCTGCTGTGCCGCCACTCTACACATACTTGTTGGTTGGCACGCAAGTTTCTTTGCCGGACTCCGGTTCGCTGACGCTGGCGCGAGCCGGCTACAGCCGTGGATCGTCACGCGATCTTCCGCGCCGACCTGCGCGACGACATCGAGGCCGGCATCGCGGACGGTGTCGTCGACCCCGGCCTGAAGCCCGGCGATGCCGCGATCGCCATCATCGGACAGCTACGCGGCATCGCCTTGCCGATGCTGGTGGAGCCGAGTGGCGTGGGCTACCGGTCGGCGCGGCGCGCCCGCAGCCAGAAGGCGATCCTCGCCGGGAACAGCAGCAGCAACAGGACGTAGTAGCCGAGCGGCGGCTTGACGAACCCCACCACGACCGCGAGCGCGAACACGACCGAGCTCAGCGCGTGGTTCCAGAACACCTCGTCCGACACCGGTTCGGCGTCCCCGCGGATGTCCGGGTTCCGGCGGATGATGGTCACCATCGTCGTGTGGCACAGGCTGCTGGCCAGCAACGTCCCCAGGTAGAACAGCACGGTGAAGCGCTCGGACTGGTACGCGCCGATCAGCTCGGTCGGGAAGGGCAGCAGCGCGATCGTCAGCAGCCAGCAGAAGTTGACGCGGACCAGCGCGGGGCTGTACGACCGCACGTGCTCGAAGATCCGGTGGTGCACGCCCCAGAAGCGGCCGATCACGACGAAGCTGAGCACGAAGCTGACGATCTTCGACCAGTTGTGCGTCACCGCCTCGACCGCCGGCTTGTGCTCCGCGACCAGTTCGGGCACCAGGTCGGTGAGCGGCAGGACCAGCAACGTCAGGGCGATCGCGACCACGGCGTCGGTGAAGAACACCAGCCGCTCGGAGGACTTCTTCTGCTCCACGCCAACATCAAACACCACGCTCTCGGAGCTAGGACCACCGCCGCAGCGATCACCCGCTGAGGATTCGAGTCCCGAGACCGGCCTGGACGAGCACTTTCTGTCGCTGGTGGTGCTGCTCGAGCGCTACCGGCGGCCGGTCTTGCTGTGGCGGAGGGCGGCGAGGAGAGTGGGACCGTAGGCGCGGTCGATGTGGACCTCGAGCTGGCCGGCGGAGACCATGTGGCCGACGCGGTCGGGCAGGGCGCGGGAGGCGTCGAGCGGGCCCGGCGAACGAGGATGGCGGCCCCGACGCGCAGGCCGGAGCTGAGGGTGACCCGCAACAGCTGAAAGAAACAGAGCCGCTTGAGCGTTGGCCGGGTTGTTTCGCGAGGATAGCGTCATCGTCGATCGAGTTCGAGTTGAGGCAGACGTGGCATTGTGGGATCGTGCCGGGCAGGCGCAGGATGTCAACCGGAATCGATCGTGGAGGGTTTGATGGGAAAGCGCAGTATGGATCATCCGGAACCGAATCAGCCGGACCGCAGCAAGTCAGAACCCGACCCGAAACCCGCAACCTCCAAGGCAGACGATCGCGATCAACTCGAAAAATTACTGCGCGAAGAACGTCCAGTTTGACCGAGGCTGACCGGAGAGGACGGCGCCGCCTTTTGTTGATCGGCCGGTCCGGCCAACGCCCGCCCCTGTGCTCGTGAGGTAGCCCGGAAAGGCGCCGGGTTCTCGCGAGAAGTTCTACGAGGAGCGCTCGGCTACATCGAGCAGACGCGGCTACGACGCCACGGCTCTGCTCACCTCGCGATCACGCTTCGAAGGCCACCCAGCAGCTCGGGCCGGGCGGCGATCCACCCGCCGATGCGCACCGACAGTTGCCTACCGCAACGGGCTCGAGTTCCACGCGACTTGTCACCACGTCGGCGTCGGCACGGCCCGTCCCGGGCATCGGAGATCGGTGGAGGTGGTGGTGACCGAGCCCGCCGAGACGCGCCCGCAACCGGCGGGCCCCGGGTCGACGTCCAGCTCGGTCACCGGCACGGTCGACGGACCGTGGTGCAGGCCAGGGACATCGGCTCGCTGACCATCCACCAGCTGGGCGACCGGTGATGGCGGCGCCGGGCGGTCCCGGTCGACGACACCCTCTCTGCGTTGCGGGCCAAAGTGCGGGACCAGTAGCGCTTGGCGCGAGTCAGGCCGCCTGCGTGGTGACCGCGGTCGCGCTGTTCCCCGACAGGCAGGTCCCGGTCGAGGTGGCCGGCGCCGTGACAACCGGCGCGTAGACCACGTAGTCCTGGCCCGTCTGAACGTTGTGACACGCAAGGCGAGCCTGATAACGGCCGCTGTCGCACTGAGCGCTGCCGCGGCCGTAGTACAAGGTGCTGCCCTGGACGATCCACGCGCTCCACGTCATGCACCCGGCCAGGCCCGTGGCCGCCGGATCCGCGACCGCCTGCACGATCTGGGCCGTGTTGCCCGTGTTGCAGGTGATCGAGACGGCGCTCGGCGCGGTCACCGCCTGGGTGCCGTACAGGATGTAGTAGTCGCCGGTCTGCTCGTTCTTGCACAACGACTTGACGCGGTACCGCCCCGTGTCGCACTGCGCCTGCCCGCGGCCGTAGAACAGGTTGCTGCCCTGGGTGACCCACTCGGTCCAGGAGACACACCCGGTGAGCCCCGAGTCCGGCGGATCGGTCACGGCGGCCACGGACAGCCCGGAGTTCCCGGTGCGGCACAGCACCGTGGCCGTCGCGGGCGCGTTCACGACCTGCGTGCCGTAGATGACGTACCCGGCGCCGGTCTGGTTGTTGAGGCAGACCTCCTTCGCCTTGTACCGTCCGCTCGTGCACTGCACGCTGCCGAGCCCGTTGAAGTAGTCGCTGCCCTGCTGCACCCACTGGATGGACGTCGTGCAGCCGCTGGGCGCAACCGCCCCCGCCACCGGGGAAAACCCGGCCAGCCCGAGAACAGCCACCACGAAGACGACAAGCGACCGCTTCACCACGAATGCCCCCAGTGCCGGATCCACCACCGAATGCGGACGCTAGCACCGAACCGAACAGCGATCGACGCTTGCCCAACGCGATCAGCCCACCAGCGCAACGACTGCATCACCCAGGTGACGGCAATTCCGCCCGCGGGCCACACTCGGTAGAGGCTGCCGCACACCGGAAACCGCCGGCGACCTCATCGCCGTGACCGGCCGGGCCCGGTTCCACGAAGGAATCGGCGGCCTTCTGCTCGCCGGCGAGGGATTCGGCACGTCCAGCACCTCGAAGGCGGTGTTCGTGCCGCCCTGGATCTTCCACGCCTCATAGGACTCGACGACCGGCCGTGGCGCCGATCAGGGCCAGCCCCAGCGCAGCCCGCGGATGCCGGCGCCCACCTCGCTCGCGAAGCAGAGGGCGGGCGTCTCCGGCGCCACCGGGACAGCGGCGACCTCGCGCTCCACGCCAGCCGGCCCGTCCAGCCGGTAAGCGTGGCAAGCCGAGGGCAACGCCTCCGGCGCGAAGTGCACCTCCACCAGGTGCTCGGCCACCGGATGCCGGAAGCGGCGATCGTAGCTCGTGTCGGGTACGTCATCGGTGTATTCGAACTCGTACTCGAGGATCGCGATCTCGCCGACCGCCAGCGGGCGGGCCGGGACCAGCTCGCTGATCACGAACCCCGGCTCCGCCAGGACTTCGGTGCGCACCGCCCGGCAGTACCGCGTCGACACCAGCCGCGGCGGGCGGCCGGGGGCGCAGCCACGCAGAGCCACCACCCTGGCCTGGACCGGTTCCTCGATCGCCCGCACGACCTCGCGCACCCGCAGGCGGGCGAGGCACCGGTCGGCGCCCACATACACGGCCTCGTGCAGGCTGAGCACCAGCAACGACGTCTCGTCGGCCGCGTCGAACGAACGCAGCACCGGCAGCACGCCGTTGCGCGGACCCCACAAGCGTTCCCAGCCCACCGGATCGGGCGCGCCGCAGTGGCCGGGGCGGGACAGCAGGCCGGTCAGCGAGCGGGCCGGCAAACCGAGGACGTCTTCCAGCACCGTCACCGCGCGCAGGGAATGCGGCCGCTCGGGGCGAGTCCGCCCGGTGCGCCAATAGCTGAGCGTCGTGGTGCTGACCGGAACACCCGCGGCCGTCAGGCGGCTGCCGAGGCGGGCGAGTCCCAGGCCGCTGCGGTCGATGGCCAGCGAGAGCGCGCGGCTGAACGGGCCCTCGGCGAGGACCTGCGCCAGGTCCCGCCTGGCGGCCTCCGGCGGCGGCACCGCGAACAACGGCATGGCGATCCTCGTCGTCGGTGCGGAGGAACGAGGTGCCGTCCGGCGGATCGCGCCGGTGTGGCGGAAGCGTCCGGTCGTGCCGGATCACCACCGGTCTAACAGGCGCGGACCACGCCTGTCACCCGACGAACGTCGGCGGAAGCCGCACAACCCGCCGAAAGATCCGTCTTGTTCCGTTGATCGGCTCCGGTCTTCGGACGGTTACCGGAGACACGTCACCCGATTACGTTCAGTGAGTCCCACTGGTCCCCGCCAAGGAGTCCTGATGCGCAGTCCTCTCGCCCGATCCGCTGCCCTGCTCGCCGTGTCATGCGCCGCGTTCGCGACCCTCGCGGCCGCCCCGGCGTCGGCCGGCACCCCGGTCACGCCGGTTCCCTCCGGTGCCGAGCCGTCGATCATCGACGGCAGCACGGCCCAGAACCCCGGCTACATCACCCGGTTCAACGGCCACGCCAACGGCTACACCTTCTTCTGCACCAGCACGCTGATCGGCTCGCGGTGGGTGCTGACGGCCAAGCACTGCATGTACGACGACAACGGGCGGCGGCTGACCGACATCGACCTCTACGTCGGTTCCAACAGCGCCTCCGGCGGCGTGCACGCGAAGGCGTCCGCGACGTACGTGTACTCCGGCGGCGACCTCGCCCTGATCAAGCTGAACACCACCGGCGGCGGCACGTTCGCCCGGCTCGCCGGCAGCTCGTCGGACGCACAGGAAGGCGACTCGGCCCGCGTCTACGGCTGGGGCGCGACCCAGTCCACCGACGAAGGCAACCACCAGTCGGCCGTCCTGAAGCAGGCTTCGGTGCGGATCGCCGACACCGGTGCCACCGACTACTTCGGCGGCCCGGCCATCGCGGCCGACACCCTCGACGGCGCGGTGGCCGGCGGCGACTCCGGCGGCCCGATGATCGACGACGGCGTCCAGGTCGGGGTCTGCTCGACCAGCGACCGGTCCAGCACCACCACCTACGGCAGCGTCGCGGCGGGCCGCGGCTGGATCCGCCAGGTCAGCGGGATCTGACACCCGCCGCGCGGCAGTGTCGCCGACGGTCCACATCCGACCCGTCGGCGACATCGCACGGCGGCCGCCCGGTGGATTCGGCGCCCGCGTCGAATGCCGAGGCGGGCGCCAGTTCCGCGGCGGGACCGGGCTCGGTGACCCCTCCCTGCAGCACCGAGTGCGTTTTGGCCCGGAAAGGATCGGGTACGCGACCCATGGGCATTGGCACGGCTGGTTCCCTACGGTTGTCGCAAAAAGGAGCACAGTGACGCAGATTCGTCCCGAACCGACCACCAACGACGCGGGCATCCCCGTCGAGAGCGACGAACACTCCCTCACCGTCGGCCCCGACGGCCCGATCCTGCTGCACGACAACTACCTCATCGAACAGATGGCGCAGTTCAACCGCGAACGCGTCCCCGAGCGGCAACCGCACGCGAAGGGCAGCGGCGCGTTCGGGCGGTTCGAGACGACCGGCGACGTCAGTTCGTACACCAAGGCGGCAGTGTTCCAGCCGGGCACGAAGACCGACCTGCTGGTGCGGTTCTCCACCGTCGCCGGCGAGCGCGGCAGTCCCGACACCTGGCGCGATCCGCGCGGCTTCGCGGTGAAGTTCTACACCAGCGAAGGCAATTACGACATGGTCGGCAACAACACCCCGGTCTTCTTCATCCGGGACCCGCTGAAGTTCCAGCACTTCATCCGATCGCAGAAACGCCGGGCCGACAACAACCTGCGCGACCACGACATGCAGTGGGACTTCTGGACGCTGTCGCCGGAGTCGGCTCACCAGGTGACGTGGCTGATGGGCGACCGCGGGATCCCGCGCACCTGGCGGCACATGAACGGCTACAGTTCGCACACCTACATGTGGATCAACGCCGCGGGCGAACGCTTCTGGGTGAAGTACCATTTCAAAACCGACCAGGGCGTCGAGTGCTTCACCCAGGACGAAGCCGACCAGATGGCCTCGGCCGACACCGACTACCACACGCGCGACCTGTACGAGTCGATCGAGCGCGGTGACCACCCGAGCTGGACGCTGAAGGTGCAGGTCATGCCGTTCGACGACGCCAAGGTCTACCGCTTCAACCCCTTCGACCTGACGAAGGTGTGGCCGCACGGCGACTACCCGCTGATCGACGTCGGCCGGATGACGCTCGACCGCAACCCGACCGACCACCACACCGAGATCGAACAGGCCGCGTTCGAGCCGAGCAACCTGGTGCCGGGGATCGGAGCGAGCCCGGACAAGATGCTGCTCGGCAGGCTGTTCTCCTACCCGGACGCCCACCGCTACCGGATCGGCGCGAACTACAAGCAGCTGCCGGTCAACGCCCCCGTCGCGCCCGTGCACAGCTACAGCAAGGACGGTGCGATGCGCTACACCAAGGTCTCCGACCCGGTCTACGCACCGAACTCCAAGGGCGGCCCGCACGCCGACCCGGCACGGTACGGGACTCCCGCGGGCTGGCACACCGACGGTGACATGGTCCGGACGGCGTACACGCTGCGCGAGGACGACGACGACTGGGGCCAGGCCGGCACGATGGTCCGCGAGGTGCTGGACGACGACCAGCGCGAACGGCTGGTCGACAACGTCGTCGGGCACCTGCTCAACGGCGTGTCCGAGCCGGTGCTGACGCGGGCGTTCGACTACTGGCGCAACGTCGACAAGGGGCTCGGCGACCGGATCGAATCCGGCGTCCGGGCCAAGCGGGACGAGAAGGACCCGAAAGCCGCCGACCAGGGCAACCCGGCCCGGTCGAGCATGCAGCACAAAGCCTGACCCCATCGCCGGCTGCCGGGTCTCCGATCCATCGGGTTTCGGGGACCCGGCTTTCCGATGTTCTTCGCCGCGCCCCGCGGGCTCAGGTGTGCCGCAGGAGCGCCCCGATTCCCTCCTTCAGGTCGACCCGCTCGTCCATGACCGTCACCGGCGCGCCCGACACGAGCGTCGCCCACGGCAGGGCTTCGTCCGCCCGCTGCAGCCGGCCGTCCTCGACGCCGAAGGCCGTCAACCCGTCGCGGTCGAGGGCGATCTCGCCGGCGTTGCGGCCGACCCAGGCTTCGGCGTCGCCGGGGTCGCCGATCAGCAGCGTGTCCACGTTGGCCTCGGCCAGCGCCCGGACGACTTCGGTCAGCCCGGTCACCGCGAGCCCGTCCGGCCGGCCCAGCCCGATGCGGAAGCGCTCGGCGAGCTCGTCCAGCCGCTTCAGCCACTGACCGGCCAGCGCGGCCCGGATCTCCTGCTCCAGGTCCTCTTCCGAGGCTCCCGGGGCCCGGCTGCCTGCCTCCAGTTCGCGGGTGACGTCCTGGACCGCCTTCGGCAGCTTCGCGTGCAACGCCCGCCGCGCCTGCTGCTCCCCCACCAGCAGCACCAGCCCCGGGTGCACCGCCGCGACGCGTTCGGCGACGTCTTCCAGGTTGTGGTTGCGGGTTTCCTCGACGGTGGCCTGCATCCGGCGGTGGGCGAACCCGCCGCCGCGCACCTTGTGCAGCGGCGCCTCCTCCCCCGTCACCGTCTCGGTCGCGACCTCCCGGCCCTCGCGGTCGTAGGTCACCAGGTCCGCGCCCCGGTGATCCACCTTGACCAGCAGGTACGGGATCTCCGGCGAACCGTGCGAGAAGAACGGCAGCAGGTAGGGCAGGGCCGAGACGCGGACGACCTGGGTGGCAGGCGGATCCGCGAGCCGCCGGTCCAGCACGACCCGGCCGCCGGCGGCGACCACCCCGCGGCCACTCCGGCCGACCGGCGGCTCGCTGTCCCGGATCGCCGTCACGACCGCCTCGGCCGTCGCTTCGTCGACGCCCTGCTCGCCCAGCCGGCCGCCGATCTCCTGCAGCTTCAGCTCGAGCTGCCGGTCCGCGTCCTCGGTGTCGTGTGAATCGTCGAGGAACACCGACGCGAACGGCCCTTCCGCCGTCAGCACGGCGCTTACCTGATCCTGCTCCACAGTGCGCTCCTCGTTCGTCGGGCTCCCCCGTCCACGCCGTACCCGGCGGGGTCGCAACCAAACGGCGCCGGCCGCTTCCCGGGAGACCCGTCCGGGTGCCGGTGGCGGCCGCTCAGGCCGCGGTCATCGCCCAGCGCACGACCTTCACCAGGCTGTGCCCGGCGAGCCGGACGACGGTCGCTTCGGCGACCGGCAGCCGTGGCAGGCGCAACTCCGGGCGCGTCCACGCCGGCAGCATCGCCACCGCCGAAGCGGCCAACGCGGCGTAGGGAAGCCGCGCCGGCCACGGGATCGGCGGGGTGAGCAGGAGGAACCGGGCGGCTTGGCGGGCCTCCGGGGTACCGCGCAGCTCGGGCCGGTACGCCGCCAGGGCGAGGTCGAGCCCGGCGCGGGTCACCGGCGGGTCGGGCACCCCGAGCGCGCGGGCGATCACTGCCGTCTCGGCGACGTAGGAATCACACCCCGCGTCGTCGAGGGGCCGGGCGCCGTACCGCTGGTGGGCACGCAGGAAGCTGTCGACTTCGGCGAGGTGCACCCAGGCCAGCAGCCGCGGGTCGTCGGCCCGGTAGGGCCGCCCGTCCGGGGACACGCCCCGCACCCGCCGGTGGACCGCGCGCACGGTTTCGACCGCGCGCCCGGCGTCCTCGGCCGTGCCGAACGTCGTCACGGCGAGGAAGGTGCTCGTGCGCTGCAGCCGGCCCCACGGGTCGCCGCGGTAGCCCGAGTGCGCGGCCACCGCCGCCATCGCCAGCGGGTGCAGCGACTGCAGCAGCAGCGCGCGCAGGCCGCCCACGAACATGGCCGTGTCCCCGTGGACCCGCCGGATCGCGCTGTCCGGCGCGAACCAGCGTTCCCCCGGCGCGCCGTGGATGCGGGCGCGGTTGCGCGGCCCGTCGGGTCCCGCCACCCGGGCGAAGAGGGCGTCCCGCAGCCGCGCACGGACCAGCGACACCCCCGGCGGCAAGTTCGGCGGCATGGCACCTCCAGCGCACGGCATCGCGCCATACGATTCAAATCCGATGCAGTTTCGAGCCCACTTCTCGAGCCGAGCAGCATCCGGGACGGTCGCCCGACTTTGATTCTACCTGCACTTATCCCCTGACGACGCCACAGAGCCACCCGGCGGCACCGCACGCCTCGGGCGGAGGACAGGCTCGCTCGTTAGGCAGCAGCGGCCGCGACGACCTACGTTTGCAACGACTCTGCATCGGTTAGGGAAGGACGTCGCATGGCCGACAGCAGCCCGCGCGCCGCGTGGCGCGGCCCTCGTCCGGCGAGCAGCCGGTGCGCGGCGTCCCGGATCTCATGAGCCTTCGCCAGGACGCCGGTGACCGCGTGGGTCACCGCCTGCGCCGTCAGCCGGTGCGGATCGAGCACGCTGCCCGTTCCGCTGCGTTCGAGGTCGTGGGCCACCGCGAACTGGTCGCTGGAGAACGGCAGGGCCACCGCGGGCACCCCGGCGGCGAGGCATTCGGTGAACGAGTTGTTGCCGCCGTGGTGCACGACCGCCGACGTCCGCGGCAGCAGCGCCCGCTGCGGCACCTGGTCGGCGACCTCGACCCGGGGTTCGGCGGCGAAGGCCGCCCGCACGCTCGCCTTCCGGTTCCCCGCGGCCACCAGCACCGACACGCCGGGCACCCCGATCAGCCCCCGGACGACGGTGCCCAGCACGTCGTCGCGGGCGGAGAGGAAGGTGCCGAAGGACACCAGCACGAGCCGGTGCCGTCCGCCGCCGGTCAGCCGGCCGGCCCGGCCGGCCCAGTCGCCGGGCAGCCGCGCTTCGCCGACGTCGCTGCAATGGCCGGCGAAGAGCCGGGCCGGCGCCGGCGGCAGGGCGGGCAGCCAGGGCAGGTCCGGGTAGTTGAACAGCACGGCCTCCGGCGAGGTCAGGCCGAAAGCGCTGCGGGGCACCGGACGGCCGGGGGCGTGCTCGGCCAGGAAGCGGGCGAACAGCTCGGTGAAGGTCCGGTCGTTCGCTTCGACCTCGGTCCGCAAGGCGGCCAGGTCCGCCTCGGCCGGCCGGAGGGCGCGCGGCCAATACGGCGGCAGCCCGAAGAACCGGCCGGGACCGTCGATGACGTAACCGGGGTGCCCGGGGCAGTACGCCGCCCAGCGGCGGCCGAGCGCGTGGACGGCCAGCGTCACGGCGTAGGCGAGCTGGTCGACCAGGTACCAGTCCGGGCGGAGGCGGTCGTCGAGCGCCCGGACCGACGCGAGCACGCCTTCGGGGTCGGGCAGCATGTCCGCCCGCCGGTGCCGGGCCTGCGCCAGCAGCGCCGGCACGGCCCCGGCGCGAGTCGCGTCGAGGAACTCCGCCAGCCGCCGCGCACCGGCCGCCTCCTGCCGGGTGCGCTCGGCGATCCCGGTGTTCGCGTTGTCCCCGAAGGCGAACGGCTCGAAGGCCAGGCCGTGTTCGCGGGCGAGCTCCGCGAACGCCGGCGCGCAGGCGAACGTGACGTCCGCGCCTTCCGCCGCGAGCGCCGCGGCGACCGTCGCCATCGGCCGCGCGTGCGACGCGAACGGCGGGCTCACCACCACGACCCGCGATCCCACCATGCCGAACTCCTTCCCCAGCCCCGCCGACCCTACGGCCCGACTGCCGGAGCAGCGCAGTGACCATTCCGAATCTCCGCACCCCCGTCCCGGCCGACCCGCTGGCGGCCCTCCGGGCCTGGGCGGGCGCCCCCGATTCCGCCGAGCTCGAGCGGCTCCGCCGGGCCTTCCACCCGGACTTCGCCGGCCTCGCCCTCGTCGAGTACGCCGGTGAGCGGCCGGCGCCGGACGACCCGGACGCGCAGGTGGCCGCGTTCCGGGCGATGGCTCGCGGAGCGCGCCGCCCCGGCCCCGCCGAGGTGCTCGAGGCCGTGCCGGCGACCGAAACCGGCCTGCCGGGCGAGCTGGCCGCCTCGATCGCCGTGGACCTCTTCGCCGACGCGGTCGCCGCACACGGCCCGCTCGCCGCCGCGGCCGCGATCCGCGCGGCCTTCGAGCACGCCACGCCGAGCCGGGCCGCTCTCCTGCTGGAGCTGGCCGAACGGCACGGTCTCCGCTGCCTGCCGGTCGGCGCCGTGCTCGCCAGCGGGCTCGACGACCGCCGGTACCGGCACGCCGCCTGGCGCTACCTGTCCCAGTGCGGCGGGCGGCCGGCGGCGACCGGCGCACTGACCGCGGCCCACGAGCGCGCCGAAGACCCCTACGAACACGTTCTGACTGCGGTTTGCCTGGCCCGGCAGGACGAAACCGCGGCGAGCAGTCCACTGTGGACTTGCCCGCCGGCGGACCGGCCCGGGCTGACCGTCGCGCAGTCGATGCTGCTGGGCTCGTTCGACCAGCCCGGCGCCGGGGCCAGCGGCGGGCTCACCGTCCTCTTGCGACACCTGGGGGCGGAGCTGCCGCGCCACGAGGGAATCGCCAGGGTCGTCACGGTGACGCTGCTCGGCCACGACCGGCTCGGCGAGCGCACCACGCTGCTGGACTCCGGCGGTGCCGGGCACGTGGTGCTGCGGCTGCCGGTCGACGCGCCCGGTCCGCCGGCGCAGGCGGAGCTGTCCCGGCTCCGGCCGTCGATCACGTTCCTCGCCCGGCACCTGCTGTGGCTGGCGGGCTGCACCCCCGACGTGGTCCACGTGCGCTACGCCGACGACGGGTCCGCCGCGGTCGTGGATGCGGCCCGGGCCATGGGCGCGCGGACGGTGTTCACCCTCACCGCCGATCCGCACCGCTCGCTGGCCGAACGGCACCGGCCCGGCCCCGGCGGCGACCGGGCCGCCGCCCGGTTCGACCTGCACCGGCTCTACGCCGCGGACCGGCTGGTCGCGGCCGCCGACACGGTCCTGGGCCTGCCCGGGCGGCCCGACGGCGAACTCGTGAAGTACTTCCCGCAGCTGCGCGGGCGCCCGGAGCCGGAATCCCCGGCCGAAGGCATCCCGCGGCTGTTCCCGACGGCCACGGCCGAAGCCCGCCAGCAGCAGCTCACCGCCTCGCTGTTCGCCCCCGGCGCCGGTCTCCCCCGGCTGACCGAGGCCGCCCGGGCGCTGCCGATCGTGCTGTGCGTGGGCCGGCTGCACCCGGTCAAGCAGCAGGACCTGCTGGTCGAGGCCTGGCTCACCCGCGGCCTGTGGCAGCACACCGCGCTCGTGCTCGTCGGCGGGGACACCACGAACCCGACCGGCGACGAAAAGCGGCTCCTGGACCGGATCCTGGACCTGTACCGCCGGCACCCCGGCGCCGCCGGCCGGCTCGCGATGCTGGCCGCGCTGGGCAACGACGACGTCCGCCTGCTCGAACACGGCCTCGCCCACCGGCTCCCCGCGCCCACGCCGCACCTCTACGTCTGCCCCAGCCGCAAGGAGGAGTTCGGCATCGCGGTGGTCGAAGCCATGGACGCGGGCCTGCCGGTGCTCGGGCCGCGCCGCGGCGGCCTCGGCCACTACATCGAGCACGGGCGCAACGGCCTGCTCGCCGACACCTCGGGCCTCACCGCGTTCGGGGACGCGCTGACCGCGTTCGTGCGGGGGGCCGCCGACGACCCGGCGCGGGCCCGCGCGATGGCCGCCGCCGGACGCGAGACCGTCGTCGGCCGCTTCGGCATCCACGAGGTCGCCGGCCGGTTCGCCGCCGTCTACCGGCGCACCGCGGCCCGGCCGGACTCGCGATGACACCGGCACCCCGCTGCGCGGTGCTGGGCGCGACCGGTTTCGTCGGCCGCGCGCTCGTCGCCGACCTCGCCGCCGCCGGGCGCCCGGTCCGGGTCCTCGCCCGCGCGGCGGCACCCGGCTTCCCGCGCCGGATCGGCGTGACGCTCGGGGACGCCACCGACCCCGGCGCGCTCGAGACCGTGTGCGCCGGCGCGGACGTGGTCTTCCACCTCGTGCACTCGCTGGGCCACGCGGATTTCGCCGGCCGGGACCGGGCCATCGCGCAGCACCTCGCCGCCGCGGCCGCGGCCACCGGGGTCCGGCAGCTCGTCTACCTCGGCGGCCCCCGGCCGTCGGCCACGACGTCGCCGCACCTGGCGTCCCGCTCCGAGGTGGCCGGCATCCTGCTCGACGGCGAGGTCCCGGCGATCGCGCTGCAGGCCTCGATGATCCTGGGCCGCGGATCGGCCGGGGTCGAGCTGCTCTCGCGCACCGCCCGGCTGCCGGTCCGGCCGCGGCCCCGGTGGACCACCCGCCGCAGCCGCCCGGTCGCGCTCGCCGACGTCCGCCACTACCTGCGGGCCGCCGCCTGCCACCCACCGCTGCGGGGCCGGTTCGACATCAGCGGGCCGGAGACGATCAGCTACGACGGCCTCGTGCGGCGGTGCGCACGCCTGCTGGGGCGACCCGCCGCGCTCGCCCTGCCGTCGCCGTTCTGGTCCCACGGGACCGCCGCGCGGATCGCCGGGCTGACCTCGCCCGTGCCCGCCGCCGTCGCGGGCCCGCTGTTCGCGTCGCTCGAGCACGACCTGCTGCCGGCCGACACGCCGGTCGAATCCGTGCTGCCGCCACCGCCCGGCGGCCCGACGAGCCTGGACAACGCCCTGCGCGCGGCACTCGGCGTGCCGGTGCCACCGGCGCCGGCCGGCCCGGCGTACCAGGAGGAGCGCACCCGGCCGTCGCAAGCCGCCCCGCACCGGCTGTGGCAGGCGATCACCGCGCTCGGCGGCGACCACGGCCGGTTCCCGCCCGCACCGGCGTGGGCCCTGCGCGGCCTGCTCGACGGGCTGCTCGGCGGCCCGGGGGCCTACCGCGGAAGACCCCACCGGCCGGTCGCCGGGGACGTCGTCGACTTCTGGACGGTCCGCCACCGCGACGACACCCACCGGGAACTCGTGCTGACCGCCGACATGCGCCTGCCCGGCGACGCCGAGCTCACCCTGCGCGCGGACCCGGCCGGCCCCGGAAGCCTGCTGCGGCAGCGGGTGCGGTTCACCCCGGCCTCGCCGCTGGGCCACGCGTACTGGCACCTCCAGAAACCGGCGCACGACCGGGTGTTCGCGTGGCTGGCCCGGTCTATCGTCCGCGACGCCGAAGACCGGCCCTGACGAACCGATCGGAAATCCGCCGCCTCGCAGGCTTCCTCGAGCTGGCCTTCACCGTCGCCGTCCAGCACCTGCCGCCGCGGCAGCGGGCAGAGCTCATCTGCGTGACGTCCTCGGCCGGCCCGCAGCGAAGGCGGCCGCCGCCTCGACTGGCACCCAGCGCGGTCAGCTCGGCGGTTCGCTGTCCGAGCAGAGCTCGAACCCTTTCGCGTAGTCCTCCCGGCCGACGGCGATGCTCTCGACAGGGCCCGCCTCGTTCAGCGAGTGAAACCCGATCGCGCCACCGGGACCGGTCACAAGAAGGTGGTAGCCGCCCGCGTCCGCATCTCGTTCAGTCGGTCTTCCCCGGTACGCCGCCTCGGCTTGGGCATAAGTACTACCTACCCGGATTCCCTTGTCCGTTCTGGCGTTCGCGGGAACTCTGATCCCGATGACCCGGCCGTCGCGATTGAGCAGGATCGAAAGTCCGCCAGGCCGGTCGCCGCCCGAGTCCGTGAGGTAAGTGCACGGACCGATTCGATGTTCACTCAACGGTGTGCTGCTTTTGTCCAGAGCCTGCTGTTTCGTCATGCCGACTGCGACGCCGCCGTAACCGGTGAAGGTCGCTATCCGCTGGGCGGACGCGCTGCCGCTGAGGTTCAACACGAACGCTCGGTCCCGCGCCGGCGCGGTGCTGTCCACGACGACCTGGGTGAGAGCCGCGGCGAGCTTCACCGCGGTGTAGACCTTGACGAACTTGCCGAGCAGACGGAGCCCGTTGGCCAGCTTGTCGACCTTGCCGGCGAACTCACGGTCGGCGACAACCGTGGCGTTGTCGCGTCCGTAAGCGGCAGCAATTGCCGAGACGGCGGCCGTGATGGCGCCACCAGGTGACGTAACGGCCTTGGCCGCACAGGTGACCAGCGTCTTGATGACGACGCCCAAAACCTCTGAACTGCTGGGAACGTCCAGAGCCAGCGTCTTGGCGTCGCCGCAATCAGCGAGGAAGTAGGCCAGCGCGGCCAACGAGGTCGAGTCGTCCAGGCCGAGCAACTCCATCGCCAGGCCCGGCAGGATTGTGCCTGCCGTGAACTCCGTCTGCACCCTGACCTGGGTGTCTTCACTCGGGCGTGCCCAACCCATCGTGACGTCCTGGCCGGGCATCAGCACGACCCTGTCTCCGCCCACGTAGTCCCGGATGATCTTGCGGACGGTTTCGTTCTGGCCTTGGACGTCTGCGTAGGCGACACCGCGCGGTACGACCACCTCGACCGGGAGGCCCCGGTTGTTGCGGATCCTCAGTTCCACCTTGCCCGAGTTGTCGGTGACGCAGCCGGTCGTCATATCCGACTTCGCCATCGCCGGCCGAGCCCACTGGGGCGGAGGAGGCCCGCAGGTCGGAGGCGATGCCTTGCCGACCGCGCGGTCGCGCAGCCATTCCGCTGCGCTGGAGATCCATCCGGTCGAGAACGGCGATAGCGCCGTCCGTTCGGCGACGATCGGTCCGGCGGTCTCGCCCACCTCCACCGGATACCAGCCGACCACGGCGTCATAGTGCAACAACGCCGGAACCGCGCCCTCAGGACCACCGACGCCGTCGAAGGTGAGCCGAACCGGCTGCACAAGAGGAGCACTGACGGCGATCTCCACCGGCGGAGCAGCAGACGTGAACCCCGGCAGCCGGGGCGCCTCGACTCCCGCCGGCGTAACGGAGACGATCGCGTCCCGATCAACGGCGCCTGCGCCCACGGTGACCTTCAGATGTGGACCGGCCTCGAGTTCGGCGCCTCGAGCAGGTGACACCGTTTGACGCGTTGCCGCGTCCACGACAGGTTCGCCGGCGCCCGGGTTGCACGCGCTGAGCATCAGCGCGATTACTCCGACGAGAACCCATCTCCTCCGTGGTCCCATGCCAGGAAAGGTCGCCGCGGCGTCCTAGGTCGTTACGAAGTACGGGTCCCCGCCGCCCGGGACCTCCCGGGCCTCACACTGCGCACTGGACGCAATCAAGATTTGTGCAGGATTCCCTGACCGACCCGGCCTTCCGCGTCCAGGAATTCGTAATAGACCTGCCCGTCCGGTTGCATCGAAAGGGTGACGGTGACGGTGTCCTCGCAGTGTGACCGGCCGGACTGGATGGATTCCGTCGACCGGATCGCCTCGGCCCACGCCGTTTGCAACCGCCACACGCCACCGCAGTCCAGCGTGTCGTACCGCACCCGGGCGATCTGCTCCCCCGGCCGCCCTCCGGCGAGCTCGATTTCGACCGGAAACTTCGTCGACGGCCCGCCTCGCTGGAAGACGATTCCGGTCCACGTCGCCAGGAAAGGGTCCGGCACGGACTGACGCGATTCTCCCGCTTCATAAGGCGTAGGGGTCACGCCGGAATCACCTATCGGTGGGACAACACGTGTTCGCGGCCCGGCCGCTGCCGACGTAGTGGCGGCCCCGGCGGAAACTTCCTCACTTTTGAAGAAATCAGCGATCGTCGTCACATTCGTCAGAAAGGTCGCCAGACCCGCGGTGGCCGTGCCCACCGCAGCCACCCACCCGACAATCTTCTTGCGTGATGCACCTTGCTTTTCTGCCACGGGGCATGTGTCGACGGGCGGCCGGGATCCGTTACTCGCCCGTGACGCCGTCCCGACCTGCTCAGCCGCGGCGAAGATCCAGCCAGCCCGGTGACCCACGGTAGCTGTGGATCGGCTTAAGGTTTCCGCCAGGTGGTCGCGGGCGCCCGGCGCGCGTCCCACCATCGGGAGCATGGTGGTGCTTTCCGAACGAGCGGCCGTCCGGCGGCTGCACGACCGCCTCGGCTTCGGGCCGCGGCCCGGCGACCTCGACCGCGGGTTCGCCGAGACCCGCGACCGGCTGCTGGCCGGCAGCCCGGACGCCGGGGCGGCCGCGACACCGATGCCCGACCCCGGCCCGCCGCCGGACAAGCCCGACAAGAACGCCGACAAAGCCACGAAACAGCAGGCCCGCAAGCAGACCCAGGCCCAGGCCACGCAGGCCGTGAGCTGGTGGCTGGACCGGATGGCGGCGGCCGACCTCGCGTCCGTCGAACGGCTGACCTGGTTCTGGCACGGCCATTTCGCCACCGGCGAGCAGAAGGTGCGCAGCCCGCGGCTGATGCTCGCCCAGAACCAGGCTCAGCGTGAGCACGCGCTCGGCAGCTTCACCGAGCTGGCCCGCGCGATGGTCGTCGACCCGGCGATGCTGCTGTGGCTCGACGGCAACAGCAACAAAGCCGGCAAGCCCAATGAGAACCTCTCCCGCGAGTTCATGGAGCTGTTCGCCCTCGGGGTCGGGCACTACGCCGAAAACGACGTCCGCGAAGCCGCCCGCGCTCTCACCGGCTGGACCGCGAAGCGCGACGGCACGGCGTCCCAGCTCGTCGCCAAGCGGCACGACGACGGCGTGAAGCGGATCCTCGGCACCAGCGGTGACTTCGACGCGCGGTCCTTCGTGGACCTCGTGCTGAGCCGCCCGGAGTCGGCGCCGTTCGTCGCGGGGCGCGTCTGGTTCCGGCTGGTGTCGACGACCGCGCCGCCGGCCGACACGCTCAACCGCCTCGTCGCCGCCTACGGGAGCCACCGGGACATCCGTTCGCTGCTGCGCGCGATTACCGACGAGCCGGCGTTCCACGACAGCGCGACGTCCCTGGTCAAGCAGCCGGTCGAGTGGCTGGCCGGGCTGCTGCGCGCCCTGGGCGTGCGGCCGGCGAAGCTCGACGACAAGACCAGGACGCAGCTACTGGCTGCCTTGCGCGGGATGGGCCAGGTGCCGTTCCAGCCACCCAGCGTCGGAGGCTGGGCAGCCGGCGGCGCCTGGCTGACGACCTCGGCGGGTGTGGCGCGCCTGCACGCCGCGCAGCTGGTCGCCGAGCACGCCGACCTCGGGGCGGTGGCGAAAGCCCGGGACAAGGCCGCGGCGATCGGCGATCTGCTCGGGGTCGACGCGTGGTCGGACCGGACCCGCGCCGCGCTGGCCGGCGTCGCCGGCAACGTCCGCCAACTGTCCACAGTGGCCGCTTGTGCCCCCGAATACGTAGTGAGCGGGTGACGATCGTGCAGCAGGTGAACCGTCGCAGGTTCCTCACCGCGACCGGCGTGACGGCCGCCGCGGCGCTGGCCGCAGGCGCCACGCAGGTCGACTGGGGGCACCTGATGTCGGCCGCGCAGGTGAACCCCCTCGACCCGGACGCGGGCGTGCTCGTGGTCGTCACCCTCTACGGCGGCAACGACGGCCTCAACACCGTCGTCCCGGCGAGCGACCCGGCGTACCAGAACGCCCGCTCGGAGCTGGCGTACAAGCCGGAAGAGGTGCTCGACCTCGGCGAAGGGCTGGGGCTGAACCCTGGGCTGAAGGGGTTCAAGGGGCTCTGGGATGGCGGGCAGCTCGCCGTGCTGCGCGGCGTCGGCTACCCGAAGCCCGACCACAGCCATTTCCGGTCGATGGCGATCTGGCAGACGGCGTCGCCCGAGACGTCGGTGCCGACCGGCTGGCTCGGCCGCTGGCTGGACGCCACCGGCGACGACCCGCTGCGCGCGGTGTCGGTCGACCCGGTGCTGCCGCCGCTGCTGGCCGGCGAGCGAACCGCAGCGGCGTCCTTGCCGGTGGGCGGGCTGAAGCTCCCGGAAGGCGCGCTGGGCAAAGCGTTCGCGGACCTGGGGACGGCCCAGCCGGGTGAAGGCTTCTGGCAGGCGCGGGCGGCGCGGTCGGTGACCGATCTGCACCGGGCCGTGCAGACGCTGGGCGGACCGTCTTCTCAGCAGGGCGAGAAGGCGAAGGGCGAGCTGGCGGCCCAGCTGGACGTGGTCGCGGGACTGATCGAGGCGGGCGTCCCGACGCGGGCGTACTCGGTGTCGCTGGGCGGGTTCGACACGCACGCCGACGAGCGGGGCACGCAGCAGCGGCTGCTGACCGAGCTGGACGGCGCGCTGGCGCCGTTCGTCCAGCGGCTGGCGAAGTCCGACCGAGGCAAGCAGGCGACGGTGCTGGTGTACTCGGAGTTCGGCAGGCGGGTCACGGCGAACGCGAGCCAGGGCACCGACCACGGCACCGCGGGCCCGGTGTTCGTCATCGGCTCCAAAGTGAAGGGCGGCTTCCACGGCGCGGAACCGAGCCTGACCGACTTGGACGACGGCGATCTGAAGCTGACGACGGACTTTCGCGACGTCTACGCAACGGTGCTGGAGGACGTCCTCGGCACCGACGCCGGCAAGGTACTCACCGGCCACAGTGGACGGATGGACGGCCTGTTCGCCTGAGAGTTGTCGGCCGTTCCACCGCTCCACCAGGTTCACCGAAACATGGTAGTCCCCTGCGTAAGCCCATAACGGCCACCGGACTAAAAGTGCGGCGTCAGCCCGGTCAGCCGGAACCGCGCTCCCCCGCCCGGCGCGGCCTCACACCACAGGTCGCCGCCATGCGCGCGGGCGAAACCGCGCGCGATCGGCAAACCCAGTCCGGACCCACCTTGCTCTCGAGCCGCGTCCAAGCGGACCAGGCGGTCGAAGATCCGCTCGCGCTCCGGCCCCGGCACACCCGGGCCCGTGTCGGTCACCGTCACCCCGTCGCCGGTGACCTCCAAGGTCAACGTGCCCCGCCCGGCCATCGCCCGGACCGCGTTGCCGGTCAGGTTGGCCAGGATCTGCGTCAACCGCGCCCGGTCACCGAGGACGACCGTGTCCGGGCCCGTCACCTCCACCGTTACTTCCGGGGCGGTCAGCCGCACCTGCTCGGCCTGCGCGGCCACCAGTTCCCGCAGCGCCACCGGCGCCCGCTCGAGCTCGGCGCCCGCGTCGAGCCGGGCCAGGTCCAGCAGGTCCGCCACCAGCCGGCCGGCCCGCTGGGACTCGCGGACCACCAGCAGCTGCAGCCGCTCCCGCTGCTCGTGGGGCGTGTCCGGCGCCTGCTGCAGCAGCGCCTCGGCCGCCGCCTGCACGCCGGCCAACGGCGTGCGCAGCTCGTGGGCCGCGTCGGCGACGAACCGCCGGGTCCGCTCCTCCGACGCCTGCGCCGCCCGCTCCGCGCCCTCGAGCGCGTCCAGCGCGGAGTCGAACGCGGCCGCCGCACGCCCCAGCTCGGTGCCGGTCTTCTCCGGGGCGAGCCGGCCGCCGCGACCGCCGGAGACGATCGAGCGGGCCAGCCGCGTCATGGCGTCCAGGGGCGCGAGCGCGAACCGGACGGCCAGCAGCAGCGCGACGGCGGCGGCGACCAGCGCGGCGACGCCGGTGGCCAGCAGCACCCACCGCAGGCTCTGCTCGGCCGCCGCGATCAGGGACTCGTCCGCGGTGAGCGTCAGTTTCGCGCCGTTGATCCGCGGCGGCCCGGACAGCGTCGCGCGGACCTGGCGGATCCGGGCGTCCGGTGGCAGGTCCGCCGCTCCGAAGAAGGCGCCGTCCGGCATCGACAGCGACGCTTGCACGCCGCGCGTTTCGACGCGCCGCACCAGGTTCTGCGGGGCCGCGTTCTGCTTGGCCAGCTGTTGCGCCAGCTGGACCCGGGCGGTGAGCACGGCGGTGACGTCGCGCTCGGCCTGCGCGCGGAACACCGTGTCCACGACCAGGCCGACGGCGACCAGCACCACCGCCAGCACCACCAGCACGGTGACGGTGACCCGGCGGCGCAGTGACGCCGTCCGCAGCCCGCTCACGCTTCACCGCGCAGCACGTACCCCTGTCCGCGCACGGTGTGCAGCACGCGCGGGCCGTGTGCTTCGAGCTTGCGGCGCAGCGTGCTGACGTTGACCTCGACGAGGTTGGGCGCCAGTTCGCCGTAGCCCCAGACGGCCGTGAGCACCTGCGTCTTGGACACCACGCGGTCGCGGTGCCGGGCGAAGTACAGCAGCACCTTCCACTCGGTGGAGGTCAGCTCGACGTCGGCGCCGCCATAGCGGGCCCGCCCGCCTTCGACGTCGATCACCAGGTCGCCGATCTCCACGGCCGGCCGGGTGCGCCCGGTCCGGCGCAGCACCGCGGTCACCCGCGCGACCAGCTCGGCCAGCACGAACGGCTTCACGATGTAGTCGTCGGCGCCCTCGCCGAGCCCGTGCAGGCGGTCTTCGACCCCGTCGCGGGCGGTCAGCATCACGACCCCGGCGGCGGAGCTGCGCCGGATCACCCGCAGCAGTTCGAACCCGTCGCGGCCGGGCAGCATCACATCCAGCACGACCAGGTCGGGGCGAGCGCGGGCCAGCTCCGCCTCGAGCCTGGCGCCGTCGGGCCACGACCGCACCGAAAACCCCGCGTCGGCCAACGCGGACTCGACCGGCACCCGGATCGCTTCGGCATCCTCGATCACGAGGATGCGCGGCGGGGTCGGCTCGTCCATCCGGCCAGCTTAGAGGCGGCCGGGCCCGTCGCCGCGGACCGCGGCTTCGCCGTTCGACGTCGTGGCTGCGGCAGCCTCGCGCGCCAGGAACGTGCCCAGCTCGCCGATCGTGCTCATCAGCGGCGCCGGGAACACCACCGTGCTGTTGTGTGCCGCGCTTTCGGCGGTCCCCACGGCGGCGGTGGTGGCTCTCCTAATCCGGCCAGGCCGGCGGGTTGCCGCGACGACGCTGCTGACCGCCGTCGGGGAAGTCCATGACCACCGGGCAGCTACTTCAGCACGCTGACTGCGCGAGCGATGACCAGCAACGACGTCAGCAACGCCGCGACGCTCTGCACCGCCATCAGCACCTTCGCCCGCGAGGACAGCGGCATGGTGTCGGTGGGGCTGAACGCCGTCGAGTTGGTCACCGACACGTACAGGTAGTCCACCAGGGTCGGCACCCAGTCGGACTTGACGCTGGAGCCCTCGGCGACCTCTTCGACGGCGTCGTCGTTCTCGTCCTGCGAGAACCGGAAGTCGGCCAACGGCAGGTCGGCGCGGCTGGCCTGGGTGCGCTTGACCGGGCCCCCGCGGTCCAGCTCCCAGTAGGTCAGGCCGAAGGCGATCACGTTGGTCAGCCACACCTGCAGCGCACCCAGCAGCAGGGCCTGGCCGCTGTCGGCCGCGCCGGCTACCAGGTCGTGGATGAGCAGCCCCAGTGCCCCAGATTGGTGAGGCCGATGACCCCGACCAGCGACAGCGACAGGACACGGGAGAGCCGCGTCTGCCGGGTGACACGCCGCGGGTTGATCGCGATCAAAGGGACCAGCAGCAGGAACTCCAGCGCGGGCACGACGAACCGGGGAGCGACCAGCAACTGTTCCGGCAATGCCAGGTACAGCGCGATGGCCACAAGCGTCGCAACGGCGGCCGGCAGCCGGGCCTCGCCGCGGCGCCGGTGGCGGGGATGACGAGTCCGGGCCACGGCCCGATCGGCTGGCATAACGGCTCCTCGGGGACGGCCGCTGACCGGCCTGTGTTCATCGGGACGCCAGCCTAACGTCCGGCGCGGCTGACTGCCGCGCGTGCCGTTCACTCTGGAGGACCCGGCGGCAGGGCAACCGGAATGCGCGGTTTGGACTGCCGGACGCGATCGAAGAATGGGCTGGGGGCAAGAACCACAACGCCACCCTCATCTGCCTGGCCCGCCGCCGCTACGGAGTCCGCTACGCCGTGCTCCGCAACAGCACCCACTACCGCCACCCCGCACCTGCCGCGGCCCGAACTCGCCGGTTCGTTCTGGCCGGTTTGATCCGCTGCGGTGTCTGCAGCCGACGGCTGGACTCGCACTGGCACCGGGGACGTCCGACCTACGGCTGCCACCACGGCTACACCAGCACCCCAACGCGCCAGCCAGCCGCGACCGAGGACCCTCTACATCCGCGAAGACCATCTCGACTTGAGACTTGGAGCCCAGGGCAGCGCAGGCGTCGTCAAGCTTGAGCCGGGCCAACAGGAAGCACACGCGTCGCCACAGCGCTACGAGACTCGAGACTGTTCATCATCTACGACAGCGCCGGACGGCGACTGGAAGAAATCGATTCGAGCTAGACTACGAACGATCACGCTTCAAGATCGCGTTCCGCGATTCGTGGGGTAATACTGTGTCCGAGGACGATCTTGCTCACTATCTACACGCCTGCAACTCCCAGCTTGACCTGCAGGTTCCCGCGGATTGGGCCCGAAGTCACCTCGTGCCTCATGGGGTAATTGAATGTCCGAATCTTGCTCACTACTACGCGGCTGTTCCGCGGTTGATCTGTGTTAGCACCGGCACTTCGCCAAGCTTCCGTCATGTGGCAATGACGTGTCCGACACGCTTCAGTTGCACAGCACTCGAGGCTGGACGCACGCCGAATGCCCAGCAGCACCGAACTCCGCCGTGGTCTCGTGACGTCGTGAGCCGGTCTCCGCATAGTCCGTCGGCAAGTCCCGAAGTTACCCACCACGATGACAGTCCCTGGACTGAACGTGTCACCTCGTGACTCGTCACGCTCCCATCGCTAACCTGTCGGCGACAAGGCTTGAACGGAGGGAACGACCCAGTAATGACAACAATTCCGATCAAGTCTCTGCACCAGGGCAACCTCGACACACAGCGTAGTGGCCTCGACGAATCGCGGATTCAGTACTTCATCGACCACCCGACCGAGATCGAGGGCATCCTCGTCTATGAGGCACCAAGTGACGGGGAGCGAGTCACGGTCAACGGGCATCACCGTGTCGAAGCCGCTCGACGCCTTGGTTGGACCACTATCGAGGCCAAACTTCGTCCAGGAACGCGGACAGACGCCTTGACGTACATGGACATGAAGCGAAAGCCCTGGTCGGAAATCGAGGCGGAAAACTACGGACAGTGACAGTCTCTCGTGCCCGTGGGCGCACCGACTAGCTGCCACGGGGCAATGGTGTGCCTGAGACGGTCTTGCTCATTAGCTACCCCACCTTTCCGACCAAAACGGGCTCGATCAGATCAATTGAACAAGGCACCTTAGCTCATACGAAACCATTCCTCGCCATGAATGATATCGAGCAATGGCCGAACACTCCGATCAAACCGAAGTGCCAAATCGGCGATCCTTACCACCGAAGCAGGCCAATTATCTGACGTACGAATAATCTCAGCAGCAATTTCATTTGGCATTATTAAACCAGAGCCGTCTTGCACCAGATCACCTCCGACAAGCGGCGTTTCAAGTCCACACTGAGCGACATCGATTAGACGACTCCTGAGTTCGGCCTTCGATGCTTCATTCCTGGCACGACTCACAACCAGCCTAAGTTTGGCTCCTGCGATACGATCACGAAGATGCTGATGCTCAGGGAGAGCCTGGACTGCGGATACTGCCGACTCGAACAACCAATTTGGTCGTTGCCCAAATCGCGGCAGTACCGTCAAAAGCATTGTTGGCGAATCCGAAAATAACTTCCGCATAAGAAATTTTTGGTCCAGCATTCCTGGGCCATATTCACTCGCCAAATCATCGACCGTAGCGGCAATACTGCGCATCCAATCAGCAGGAAGTGTCGATGCAGCTCGTTCGAATTCCTTCGCAAGGGAGACCAGCTGAGCCGGCCCGCACATGACAGCAACGGCGAGGAGCCACGTTGCACGCTCAATTTCTTCTGAATCAATCACCGCGTCGTACTGATCAACCCACCAATGCGTCGTTGCCTGATCTCTGCGCAGGAAGTCTGCCAGCGCGACTAAATCAACGCCAATCAACAGACTGTCTCCTTGCTCAAAAAGCGAAGCCTGGCCAGCAAGCCTCCGCGAGCCGCGCGCTGCATATGCGATAGCCATGCGCCGAGTCAGCCAGTTGTCACCTGTTCGACTTTGAAGTTCACAAATCAAGTCTAGTGGCATTCTCATGACAGCCGGATCAAGAGAATAACTGCCAACTACTTGAGGTTCCTCCGGCGACTTATCCCTTACAGTCGACCATCTCCCAAAGCCGCCACTGACACTATACCTACGACTCCTATAGACCAAATAGTGCCAATATGATTCCAACTGCTGAAGGCTAGACGTAATCGGATTATTGGCTAGCACACGACGATCCACGATCATCGAAGTCTTCGGATCACGAAGGCAATTCAATATGCACATGGAGAAGTCTTGCACACTCTCAGCGAGATCAAACTCTGCGTTCCCCTGGCCTAACACCTGAAGAACCTTCAATCGCTGCAAACCGTTAGCGACTCTAATTATTTCTCTGACTTCGTCTCGCGGCAGCAGTTCTGCGACACGCAGGAAACCAAAAAAATTGAGGTCCTTGTCCGTAAGGTCCCCCCGAAGCAGGCGCAAACTTTCGTCAACGAGAAGCTCGCGTGGCGCAATCGCTCGCAGCGCATATGCCCGCGCACCCATGTAGTCGCCTGCCTTTACATCTTCGACAATCTTTGCCAGGAATTCCCTTACCGATTCGGTAGCCGGTAGCGAAAAATTGACGTTTGAAGCAGAAAGTTGTCGAAGACCGGAGACATCGAGCGCATATCGAAGGGACGCCTGTTCCGCAAGAGGGTTCTCTGCAAACACTCGGTCGGCCAGCAAGGTCGCCATGAGCCGCCTGGAAGTCATTGCTGTTGAAATATCAATGTAACTAGATGAATTTGAGATCATCTGCGTCAAGCCGTCAAGCTCCCCGAACGTGAAGCAACCGGCGAAGAACCGCAGAACGTTACTCCAATAGGGGCGCTGCAGCAAGGCAAAAAGACGCTCATGTTTTTGTCCCGCTTTTACTATTCCAGGCAGAACATAGGGGGCAGAATTATACAGGAATCGCCCAGCGAAGTACTCCCGCAACGGCTGGATCTCAAACTCGAAGTAACCCTCTTTTCGAGATACGAGCGCCACAACTCTCTGCACACCAGCAAATAAATCTTCAACACCCTGAGACACACCACCTCCTCGCAAAGTTTGAAATTCAGATATAAGTACATTCAGATGTACTTCTGAAATTAGTCCGTTCCCATGGTTTCTTTCTGCCTCTCCATGAAGATGGACGGCGATATAGCCATGTAGGTCCAGTAGAACATCTCTATACATGGCAACGCGGGCATCTTTTTCCGCCTCTCGATCGAGGAGAGTTCGCACATAGTCGTCATACAGAAGCGTTCGCCGATCAGGAAGTGACGATCCGCGAGAGTTGATCAAATGCAACAGGATCGAAAGTTGCATTACATTCCTTGTGAGATCCTGAACATGCGGATCCTGGCGTCGTTGCGCCCATGTCCTCCTAACAATGTCCGCATTTTCGGCAGGAAGGTTTTGGGCAGCTAGCCACTTTTCTAAGTAAGCCTCCGCCAACGGCTGCGGTATGTCCTGCAGCGTCAAATGCATGAAATCTTTCTGAGAAAGACTACGCGCCCGCTGATCAACTGGCCGCGATGTTACGACAATCATTGTACGAGGACTAATTCTAGCCAGCCTCGTACTCATTGCTTCAATTTCTTCCACTACGGTGGCGCGGTCCGTCGGATCAGGAACTTCGTCCAATCCGTCGAGCGCAATGAAGCCGGGCGCTGATTTAAGTAGTCCATGCAGGTCAGTTACCGTAAAATCGGCCCCGCCCGACAAATTACTAATCTCGTCGGCTATCATTCCTTCGAGCGATCCACCGCGTTCCCCGTTGGACCGCTGACGCCATCCGATAAATTCCTTCAGCTCAAGCTTTATTGGAAGGCGTTGACTAGTAACCTGCGCATTGGACCCAAACGCCTCGTCGATCGATTCATCAAGCAGCCTCGCGCGTAGCAACTGACACGAATACTGCAGTAGGGTAGATTTACCCTGACCAGGTGCGCCATTTATGAGGATTCTGTTAAACGCTTTTGGTCCTAGAATTAGCCTAGCCGCCGGCACTGCCTCGATCCGACCTAGTTCGCTTCGCACGGCATCACGATCGGACCAATTCACTCGGACTCGACGCTCGACCAGACCTGAAGATGAAATCATCTCTCGCCAAGACGGCGAAGACTCGACGTAACTTGGGAATGTTGGAGCCGCCGGCACATCCACAAACAACTTGATCATTTCGATTGTGTCTAGCTCGACCTGCTTGAACCGGAGCTTCAGATCATCCGCGTGCTGCATAGCAACATACGCAAGAAAGGTTTCGGTTCGCGCCTTCGCGCGTACATCTGCGACGTCCTCAAGAAGGATTCTCAATGCCTGCGGACCCGACAGGACTTGCGGAAAGGCCCACTGGAGTTCGTGGGCGTTATCCAGATGTCGATCTAGAGTATTCCGCCACCAGCAATCGAGGGCCATGTCTTCTAGATCGCCTAAGGTATCATCCAGAATCTGCTTAAAGCGGTCAATCTGCCCTGAAGATGGCGCCGCGGTCCCGCGAATATTCGTCATCATCACGTACTGGCGAACGCCATCTTCGTAGAGCTCGCGGATGTTTTCTTCCTCGGATTTTAGCGCTCTCTTCAGCCAGCTCGTACCATCTTTGATCCGCTCAGGAAACTCAGTCCACTTGACTTGATAGACAGTGACCTTGTCGCTCGAAGCGGCGTCGCGGCCTCCATCAGTGTGACCTACTGGAAAGCACACAGTCCCAGGAAAGTTGCGCGTCAGAAGCGACTGGCATAGTTGCTGGAAGGTTCGATCGGTGAGCTGCTCATACAGGTAGGTCACCGCAATTTTCTACACTACCATCGGACGGAATACTACCCCTGTAAGAGTGAATACGGCGCGAGACCACGGAGAGCACCGGCGCCCTTTCTTAGCGCGCCGGGAAGTGTCCACCAAATAAAAGGTCGAGGTAGTGGAACGCGTCGTCGAGCTTGTCGTTTTGGTAGGCGTCCAGCGCCTTACGTGCCCTAGTCGCAGCGGTTGAGAGTTTTGAGAGCGCGTCAGTTTTTCGGTAGTCCGACGAGCAGGGGTGAAACCGCCCAGTGCGACCTTTCGGGTCGTTCATCGCAGCCAGGCTATTGGAGTGAAGGTCTTCCAACAGCAGGCACATATCCCATACCGCAATGAAAGCAGACTGTGTAGCCATATGCTGCGCAGCCCGCATCTCCAGGTAGAACGAGGACACGGGGACGTTGCAGTAGTACTTCCACGCCTTGATCAGCCTTGCCAGTTTCTTGGCTGCGCCCTGGATGCCGTTCTTTTGGTTGCACTCGTTGACGTAGTCCAGATGCTCAGTGGGTGCCGATTCGATCCAACCGCTTGCAGCGCCGGGAATATCGTATAGCACTGACGGATCGGACGACCTGAGAAAACCGGGAATGACTTCCCACGTCTCCGCACCTCCTGCGAATTCCACGACAACCGCCGGGCGGCTCACACGCACGGTCGTTGCGGGAAATGATGCCGAAAGCGCGTTCTTCACCCAGTTAAGGGCGGTGTCGGACGTGCCTGGCTTGGTGTTGCCGATGCTGACGAGGACGTCCACATCGCTGTAGTTTCGGACGCCAGTACCGTGGTGAAACGACCCAGTTTCGCGCATTGCCAGCACCGACAGCGCGTTCTTCAACGACGTTTCAACTCGGGACCTGTGCGCCGCCGCTGCTGTCCGCTGCGACGCCAGCGGCGTTAATCGCTCAAGAAACGTGTCGAAACCCTGAGCAACAGTTTTGGCCATTTCACGCTCCCGTCTCGGCGGAGTCCACCTCGTATGTCTGTCCCCCGGCATCGATATTCTTCTGCGCGCGACGCCACGCCCACCGGTTCGGTGGTTCGGCCGTCTTATTCTGCTCGTCCCGCCGGGCGGTGATCTCTGCCAGCGCGGCCCGCATCTCCTCGACGTCAGTACATGGCAAGTCGAGTAGTCGGGCCTGGCGGGCCGCGGTCTGGATCTCCAAGTAGGCGTTCGCGGCCGACGATGCCTGATTCGTGCGATGGCTCGCGTTCACCGTGGTCAGGACAGCGCCGAACGCGGCAGCGGCGAGCGCAAGCAGACCGGCCCAGACACGGCCGGCCGTCGAGGCGAGCGCGGTCGCGCCCGACACGGCTGCCAACACGCTCGCGGGCAGCCCGAGCATCAAATTGATGCCGCGCCACTGCTTCGCCTGCTCGAACTGGTTTTGAGCGCTATACATCGCGCTCTCCTCAAGCCGGCTGAACTCCTCCGCCAGCGCCCGACGTCGCTCCGATTCCGAGACTTCCACCACTCGACGCTACCCCCAGCAGGCCCATGTCTCTGGGGTTACACGCCACCCCGGACGGGTGACACCCATCCGCTAAACGTTGCACCCAAGACTTTCACCCACCGTGGTCGGCGTTCGGCGTCCGCCTGTTACGCGATATGCAGCATTGAGATCAAGCGGCTTCGACCTTAGCCCCGGCTGTCGCAGATCAGCCGTCACACTGCATCTCGCGAGCCGTCACACCGTCACATGAGCTGTGACAGCTTCGATCAGCCCTCGACCTGCGGAAACGTTGCTTCGGACGGCTGTGACGGGCGTGTTCGAACCCGTCACAGCCGTCACTACAGGCCCCGTACACGCTGTTAGCATCGGCGGAGCGGCCGTCACGGCTTCTCGGTCGGACGTAATGCTGCGCGCTGCGAGGCGACGAGTTCGGCGGCCGTGGCCGCGACCCTGTCGAGAGCGATCACGTGTTCGGTCAGCCGGTCGAGCCCGAGCCTCGTGAGCCGGAGCCTTACGCAACGTCCTTCGGTTCGGGCCTCCACGTACCCAGCAGCGCGCAGCCGCTCGACGTGTGGCTCGAACCTCCGCTCACTCAGACGCAACACGCCCTGGACAGCCACATCGTCGCACCAGCGCATGTCGGCCAGCAGGCACGCGATGAACAGCCGCACTGGCAGAAGCAGCAGCGGGTCCAGCTCGCGTTGGAAGGCCGGCACGATCGGCCGCGGACTTGACGTCATTGCTCGATCGCCGGCTGTTCCGCACTTTCCGGGGTGGGTGCACGGTGGAGGCAGGTCACGCAGGGCATGCCAAGCGGGCGTTCCAGCAGCTCAAGCTCGCCGGGCCCGAAGGTTTCGCCACAGTACGCGGTCAGCCGCTCCGGCGTGGTCTCCTCCGCCGGGACCGGGAACACGTGGACGACGCGGCGAGACCCGCCAACCGTGCCGGGCAACGGGCGCGCGATGACCAAGCGAACCGTCATCGGGCGCACCGCCGGACCTGGTGATCCGCGGGAACGGGCGCGGTCGGGGCGCCACCCGTTCCCGCCGACGTGATGGTCCGGCCGCCCTGCTCGGGAATGAGCGAGGCGATCAACGGATGGCTTCACGAGCTGTTCCACCCGGACAACCGCGACCGGACGGCGGCCGCGCTTCTCGGGTCGGACGGAAGCACGGCTGGCGGTGGACCGCTGGAGGCGGCACGAAACCGGCTGGCGGACGCAGAGGCGAAGCTTCAGCGGTATCAGGCCGCGATCGCGGCCGGCGTCGAACCCGAAGCCCTCGTCAACCCGATCAACCAGGCACAGGCGGAACGAGCAGCCGCGAAAGCCCAGATCGAGAGCGTTCCAGCCGACTCGACAGTAAGCCGTGCCGAGATCTACGCGAGAATCGATGCACTCGGCGACGTCTGCGGCACCCTGGCCGACGCAACCACGGCAGGCATGAGCCGCCTGTACCGAGCGCTGAACCTGGAGCTACGCTACGAACCAAAAGAGCTGGCCGTCTATGCGACGACCAGCCCGGGTGTAGATAGTGCGTGTGTCCGAGGGGGGACTTGAACCCCCACGCCCGTTAAGGGCACTAGCACCTCAAGCTAGCGCGTCTGCCATTCCGCCACTCGGACCTGCTGAAGAAAGAGTATACGGCCCCTCCCACCCCTCGTTCAGGGGGGTGCACATCGCCCCACCCCGCCCCTCTGGCAAGATCGGCAAGTTTGCCCCTCCTGCATCGATCCAGACCAGCAGGACCAGAAGAGGAGAGCTCCCCAACCAGCCACCCGGCGTGGTTTACAAGACCGTCGCAGCTTCCTAGGATTCGGCCGCAAACCTGCGCGTCGAGCGCCCTCAGGGGACTGGAGGTTCCGTTATGGCGCGCGCCGGGCGGGCGGGTGATGATCGCTTCTCCGTTGATGATCTTCTTCGGGAAACCGGGGCCACTCCGCGGGCTCTGCTCGGCCCTCCTCCTGAGATCCGGGTGCGGGATGACGACACCGGCGAGGGTTACCGGGAACGGCTCGAGCAGCGGGCGCGGGAGGCCGCCGCCGGGCAGCAGCGGGCCGGGCGGCGGATTCGGTGGGTCTCCGCCCTCTGTGGGGCCGTTGTCGTCGTCGGGAGCCTTGTCATCATTGCCGTCACCTCCGAGAGCTCGCCCGGGCGGCAAGCCGCCGTTCTTCCCGATCCGCTTGCGCCCGCCACCGCCGCTTCTTCCTCCGTTGCCCGGACGTCGGCCGTCAGTGCGACGCCCGTGCCCACCGTGCTCCGGCAGACCTCGGCCGTCCCCACCACCACGCCGGCCACGACGACGAAGGCGACCTCCTCGCCAGCCCCTGCTCCGCCGCCCGTTGAAAGCTCCGCCTGTTCCGTTCGGTACTCCGTCACCGATCAGTGGAACGTCGGCTTCACCGCCGGGGTCTCCGTCACCAACACCGGCAGCCGGACGCTCTCGCCGTGGACCGTCACCTGGACCTTCACCGCCGGGCAGCAGGTCACGCACAGCTGGAACGGCGACTACTCGCAGAGCGGCTCGCGCGTCACCATGAAAGCGGTTTCCTACAACCTCACCCTCGCCCCCGGTGCCACCGTCGACATCGGCTTCAACGGCTCCTACGACCACGGCAACCCCGCGCCCGTCGGGTTCACCCTCAACGGCGCCGCCTGCAAGACGAACTAACCCAGCACCGACCGCATGAAGCCCACCAGCCAGTGCTGGGCCGGGCTGCGGGCGTGCGTGTGCCGCGTGTAGACCGACACCTGGGCCGGCTCGACCTCCAGGGGCAGCTCGAACAGGCGGACGCGGTGGTCGGCCGCGAACATCTCCGCCACCAGGCGGGGCACCATCGCCACCAGCTCGCCGTCCTGGACCAGGTACGGCAGGGCCGCGAAGCGCGTCACCTCCAGGACCACCCGGTCCAGCAGGCCGCACGCCTCCAGCGCGCGGCGGGGGCCGTCGTGGCCCGTCGGGCCGAACACCGTCACGTGGCGTTCCCCGGCCAGCTGGCCCAACGACACCACGCCGCCGAGGCGCGGGTGGTCCGCCGCCACCATCCCCAGGTAGCCCTCGGAAAACAGCGGGATGCGGGCGACGCGCTGCGAGCTGATCAGGGACGACGCGATGAACGCGTCGAGCTCGCCGCGGCCGAGCTGGTCGGCCGCGCGGTCGACGTCCAGCGGCCGGACCGTCAGCGTCACCCCGGGCGCCACCGGGGGCAGCGCCGCCATCAGGCGCGGCAGCAGCGAGATCTCCCCCAGGTCCGACAGGCACAGCGTGAACGCCGCCCGGGCCGTCGACGGCGAGAACGACCACGCGCCGCTCACCGCCGCCTCGATCTCCGACAACGCGCCGTGCAGCGGTTCGTAGAGCGTGCGGGCCGTCGTCGTGGGCACCAGGCCGCCGCCGGTGCGGCGGAACAGCTCGTCGGAGAACCGGCGCCGCAGCTTCTGCAGGCTGTAGCTGATCGTCGGCTGCGTGACGTGCAGGGCCTCGGCCGTCGCCGTCACGCTGCGGGTCTCGTAGAGCAGCACGAACGTGCGCACCAGGTTCAGGTCGAAGTCCTGCATTATCGATCCCATCGATCAAGCCACGAGCCAACATCTATTGGAACACAAGCGCGCTGCTCCATAGGGTCGATCCGACTTCGAGGAGGACCCACCGATGCCCACCGCCCGCCGGCTCGCCCACCAGTTCCTGGACCGCCGTGGCCTGACCACCATCTTCGGCAACCCCGGCTCGAACGAGCTGCCCTTCCTCGCCGAGCTGCCCGAGCACTTCCGGTACGTCCTCGGCCTGCACGAAGGCGTCGTCGTCGGGATGGCCGACGGGTACGCCCAGGCCACCGGCCGCCCGGTGCTGGTCAACCTGCACGCCGCCGCCGGCTCCGGCAACGCCATGGGCGCGCTCACCAACGCCGTCCACTCGCGCACTCCCCTGGTGCTCACCGCCGGCCAGCAGGTCCGGACGGCGATCGGGCTGGAGGCGATGCTCGCCAACACCGACGCCACGCAGCTGATGCGTCCCCTCGTCGGCTGGTCCGGCGAGCCGAGCTGCGCCGCCGACGTCCCGCGGTCGCTCGCGCAGGCGGTGTTCGAGGCCGAGCTGAACCGGCGGCCCAGCTACCTTTCGGTGCCCTACGACGACTGGGCCGCCGAGCTGGCCGAGAACCCGGTGCTCGACCGGCAGGTCCGAGCCGGTCTCGCCCCGACCGAAGCCCAGCTCGACGACCTCGTCGCGACCGTCGCCGCGGCGAAGAACCCGGCGCTGGTCCTGGGCGGCGACATCGACGCCGGCGGCCTGTTCGACCGGGCCGTCGCCCTGGCCGAGCACCTGGACCTGCCGACGTGGGTGGCGCCGTCGCCGCACCGGCTGCCCTTCCCCAACCGGCACCGGCTCTTCCGCGGCGTGCTGCCGGCCGGCATCGCGCCGGTGTCGGCCGCGCTGACCGGGCACGACGTCGTCCTCGTGCTCGGCGCGCCGGTGTTCCGCTACCACCAGCACGTCCCCGGCCGGTTCCTGCCCGCGGGCACCCGGCTGATCCAGGTGACCGACGACTTCGGCGCCGCGGCCCGCGCGCCGATGGGCGAGGCCCTGGTCGCCGACCCCGCGCCGGTCATCGAGGCGCTGCTGCAGCACATCCCGGCCCGCGCAGCACAACGCGGCTACGTCGAGACCCCGGAACCCAGGACCGGCGAGACGGCGTTGCACCCGGAACAGGTGTTCGCCGCCCTGCGCGACACCCAGGCCGCCGACACGCGCTACGTCGTCGAATCGACGTCGACGAACTCGGCCTGGTGGCGGCAGATGGACCTGCGCCGCGAAGGCTCCTACTTCTTCCCGGCCGCCGGCGGGCTCGGCTTCGGCCTGCCCGCCGCGGTCGGCGTCGCGCTGGGCGACCCGGACCGCCCGGTCGTCGGCGTCATCGGCGACGGCTCGGCGAACTACGGCATCACGGCGTTGTGGTCCGCGGCGCACTACCGCGTCCCGGTCACCTTCGTGATCCTGCGCAACGGCGTCTACGGCGCGCTGCGGTGGTTCGGCGAGCTGCTCGGGACGCCGGACGTGCCCGGCACGGAGATCCCCGGGCTCGACTTCACGGCCATCGCCGCCGGTTACGGCGTCGAAGCCACCACGGTCGCCGACGAAGACCACCTGCGCACCCAGCTCAAGACGACCCCGGACGGCCCGCGGCTGATCCAGGTCGACACCGAACCGACCACACCGGAGTGATCATGACCCTGTTCGAGCACGAATTCACCCGCGGGTCCGGCGGGACCCACCCGGTCGTCGAACCGGCCACCGGCGCCACCCTGGGCCACGTCGGCGTCGCGACGCCGGGAGACGTCGCCGAGGCCGCCGCGGCCGCGGCGAAGGCGCAACGCGACTGGGCCCGGCGCAAGCCCGCCGAACGGGCTGCCGTGCTGCGCCGCGCCGGCGAGCTGTGGGAGGCGCACGCCGCGGAGGTGCAGGAGTGGATCGTCCGCGAAGCCGGCTCGACACGGCCCAAGGCCGGGATCGAGACGGAAATGGCGGCCGGCATCTGCTTCGAGGCCGCCGCCCTGCCCACCCACCCCCTCGGCGAGGTGCTGAGCACCGGCGAGCCGCGCTGGTCGCTGGCCCGGCGGGTACCGGCCGGCGTGGTTTCGGTGATCTCGCCGTTCAACTTCCCGCTCATCCTGGCGATCCGCTCGGTCGCGCCCGCCCTCGCGCTCGGCAACGCCGTGCTGCTCAAGCCCGACCTGCGCACCGCGGTGTCCGGCGGCGTCAGCATCCTGCGCGTCTTCGAGGCGGCCGGGCTGCCGGACGGGCTGCTGCACCTGCTGCCCGGAGACACGGGAGTCGGCGCCGCGGTGGTCGACGCTCCGGAGGTGTCGGTGGTGTCGTTCACCGGCTCCACCGCGGCCGGGCGGAAGGTCGGCGAAGCCGCCGCGCGCTCCCTCAAGCGCGTCCACCTGGAGCTGGGCGGCAACAACGCGCTCGTCGTGCTGCCGGGTGCCGACGTCGCCAAGGCGGCCTCCGCCGGCGCGTTCGGGTCGTTCCTGCACCAGGGCCAGATCTGCATGACGACCGGCCGCCACCTGGTCCACGAGTCCCAGGTGGACGAATACGTCGAAGCCCTCGCCGAGAAGGCGCGGCGGCTGCCCGTGGGGAACCCGGCCGACGGCGAGGTCGCGCTCGGCCCGATCATCGACGACCGCCAGCTCGCGCACGTCACCGACGTCGTCGACCGCAGCGTCGCGGCCGGCGCACGGGTGCTGGCCGGCGGGAAGCCCGACGCGCCGTTCTACCCGCCGACCGTCCTCTTCGGACTCGACGACGCGAGCCCGGCGTGGCGCGAGGAGATCTTCGGCCCGGTCGCGCCGGTGCGCGCCTACCGCGACCTCGACGAGGCCGCGCGGCTGGTCAACGACTCCGAGTACGGCCTGTCCGTCGGCATCCTCGGCGACGTCGGCACCGCGATGAAGCTGGCCGACGAGGTCCGCTCGGGCAAGGTGCACATCAACGAGCAGACCGTCGGCGACGAGCCGACCGCGCCCTTCGGCGGGGTCGGCGATTCCGGCAACGGCTCCCGCTTCGGCGGGGCCAAGGCCAACATCGAAGCCTTCACCGAAACCCAGTGGCTGACCGTCCGCGCGGACATCGCGGGTTACCCCTTCTAGAAGGAGCACGGCAATGACGACGTCTCCCGCCCGTCCCGTGTGGACGGCGGTCCTCTGCTGGCTGACCGTCCTGCTCGAGGGCTACGACCTGGTCGCGCTCGGCGCCACCATCCCGACCCTGCTGAAGAGCGGGTACCTCGGCTTCACCGCGGCCGGCGCGACCCTGGTCGCGACCGTGTCGCTGATCGGCGTGGCCGTCGGCGCGGCCTGCCTCGGGCCGCTCACCGACCGGTTCGGCCGCCGCGTGCTGCTGATCAGCTCGGTGCTGCTGTTCTCGCTGTTCACCCTGCTGACGCCGCTCGCGCCGAACGTCGCGACGTTCGGCGTCTTCCGGTTCGCCGCCGGGCTCGGGCTCGGCGCGTGCATGCCGGTGGCGCTCACCGTGATGTCGGAGAACCTGCCCGCGCGGCGCCGCGCCAGCGCGAGCACGTTCACCATGACCGGCTACCACGTCGGCGCGGTGCTGACGTCGATCCTCGCGCTGTACGCGAAGGAGGACTGGCACCTGCTGTTCTACGGCGGTGGCCTGGCCGGCCTGCTCGCCGTGCCGCTGATGTGGTGGAAGCTGCCGGAATCCGCGGCCTACCTCGAGGCCCGCGAGACGGCGGAGCGGGTGAGCCTGAGGGACCTCCTCGGCGCCCGGTTCCGGCGGATCAGCATCGCCGTGTGGACGGGCTCGTTCATGGGCCTGCTGCTGGTCTACGGGCTCAACACCTGGCTGCCGCAGCTGATGCGCACCGCGGGCTACCCGATCTCGACGTCGATCACGCTGCTGCTGGTGCTCAACATCGGCGCGGTGCTCGGGCTGGTGCTGGCCGGCACGATCGCCGACCGGTTCGGCATCCGGCCGATCGCGCGGATCTGGTTCGGCACGGGCGCCGTCCTGCTGGCGGCGCTGAGCCTGCGCATCGGGAACGCGTTTCTGCTCAACACGGTCGTGCTGCTGACCGGCGTGTTCGTGTTCTCCGCGCAGGTGCTGATCTACGGCTACGTCGCCCAGGCGTTCCCGGCGCAGGCGCGCGGCACCGCGCTCGGGCTGACCTCGGCGGTCGGGCGGCTGGGTTCGATCCTCGGCCCGTTCGTCACCGGCGCGCTCGTGACCGCGGGGGTCGCCTACCCGTGGGGCTTCTACTTCTTCGCCGTCGTCGCCGTGCTCGGCCTGGGCGCGGTCCTGCTGCTGCGCGGCGAGACGCGGACGGAGGCGCGGCTGACGCCGGTGTCCGCCGGCTAGACCGTGTCTTCGGGCTTCCGGCGGCCCAGCGTCGCCTCGGGGTGCTCGGTGCGGCGGTCGGACTCGCGCAGGACCTCGCGGGCCTGGCCTTCGGGGTCCGCGCTGTCGACCGCCTGCTCTTCGGGGAGCAGTTCGGCGCGGGTTTCGGTCCGGTCAGGGGTGTCGTCCATGGTGGGCGATTACCCGGTCGAGCGGGATCTCAGACACGCAGCCAGCCGACGGCCAGCGAGAGCACCAGCCCGGCCACCATCAGCACCAGCACGCCGGTGAGGACCAGCCACAGCACCGGCATCGCCTTGGACGGCATCGGCTGCGGGTGCGACAACCCCGACGTCTGGGCGGAGTCCGGGGGCGTGCTGCCCGGCGGCACCCCGCCCCCGGGTTCCAGGTCCGGCGTCCGGCGGGGGTCCGGATCCGGGGGTGTGGCGGTCATGGCGCACCGTCCTTCCGTCGCTCCCCCGGCGGGTGCCCGGCCGGGAGCCGGGCAAACCCGGCGTCAGTCGCGGGAGCGGCGGTGGCCGGCGGCGTCGCGGCGGAGCTGGTCGGTGCGGGCGGAGATCTCGCCGAGTTCTTCGGCCAGCTGCGCGTGCGGGCCGGTCAGGTGCGGCTGGGCGGCGGCCAGCGGCGGGAGCAGCGTCGCCGGGTCGTCGTCGCCGAGGGCCGCGCCGATGCGGTCGGCGCTTTCCTGCGCGGCCGGTCCGAGGCCGTCGAGCGCGCTGACCTGGCCGGCGATCCGGCGCAGGATGGCGGAGTTGCGGCGGGCCCAGTCGGCGACGGCCCGGTCGCCCGCCCGCCGGTCGCGTTCCGCGTCGACCCGCCCCTCGCCGGTCGTCTCCCCGGTGTGCGACGGCTGCAGCCGCAGGTAGCGGCGTTCGGCGGCCTGGCGGCTCGCGACCCCGAGCGCGGGCGCGAGCGCGACCCAGCTGGCGCCGGCCGCCCTGGCCGCGGTGATCAGCTCCGGTTCCCAGCTCGCGAGTTCGTCGCGCAGCAGGCGCAGGCCGGACAACGCGGTCAGCAACTGGTCCCGGTCCGCCGCGCCGGCCCGGGCGCCCGCGACGACCTCGTGGATGTGCCGGAGCTCGCCGGCGGGATCGGTTCCGTCCATCGTCATCCTTTCGACGACCTGGTTCTTGTCATCGTTTTGACGACATGCTAGAACAGACGCGCGTGTTGACACCAGAGCTGACGAGTTCCAGGAGGTGGATCCCGATGTTGATGCGCACCGACCCGTTCCGCGACCTCGACCGGTTCGCCCAGCAGGTCTTCGGCGCCGGCACCTGGTCGAAACCGGCCTCGATGCCGATGGACGCCTACCGCGCCGGCGACGAGTTCGTGGTGTGCTTCGACCTCCCCGGCGTCGATCCCGGCGCCGTCGAGCTGGACGTCGAGCGCAACGTCCTCACCGTCAAGGCCGAACGACGGCCCCTGCCGACGGGTGACGACGTCCGGATGCACGTCTCCGAACGGCGGCTCGGCGTGTTCTCCCGCCGGCTGTTCCTCGGCGACACCCTGGACACCGAGCACATCACCGCGAACTACGACGCCGGGGTGCTGACCGTCCGCATCCCCGTCGCCGAAAAAGCGAAGCCGCGCCGCATCGAGATCGACGGCGCCGGCGACCGCAAGCAGATCCACGCCTGACCCCGACGAAGGCGGGGCCGGGCGCGCGCCCGGCCCCGCCTCCACCGCGCCGAGGAGGGTTTGCGGTGACCGGAACACCCACGACGTCCGTGGCGACGCCGCTGCTGGAGGAACTGCTCGCCCGGATCGCGGCCGACGTGCCGGGCACCCTCGGCGCCGCGGTGTCGGTGCACCCGCGCGGCAGCACGATGCACACGGCGGCCACGTACGGGCTCGCCGCCGCCTTCGTGCCCGCGCAGCTGGCCGGGTTCGGCGGCCCGGTCCAGGTCGCCGTCACCACCGGCGCGCCGGTGGTGACGGCCGACGTCTTCGCCGACGACCGCTGGCCCGCGCTGACGCTCACCGGCCTGCTGGACCGCCATCCCGAGTTCGCGGCGGACTGGCCGCGCGTGCGCGGGGTCGCGGCCCTGCCCGCCACCTGGGACAGCGAAGGGCTCCTGGTCCTGTCGGTGACGCTCAACCGCCCCGCCACCGAGGAGACGGTGAACGTGCTGCGGCGCCACGAACGGCTCGCCGCGATGGCCCTGGTCGTCGCCGAAGCGGCGCGGCCGGACCGCACCGAGCAGATGCTGGACCTCCTGCAGTCGCGGGCGGCGCTGGAGGAGGCCAAGGGCATCGTCATCGCCCTGCGCCGCTGCGACCCCGACGAGGCGTGGTCCACCCTGCGGCGGGCGAGCCAGGAGTTCAACGTCAAGGTCCGCGAGCTCGCCGTCGCCCTGGTGGAACTGCTCGCCGGGGCACCGGCACCCCAGCCGGACGGCGACCGGACGATCACCCCGGGACCGGCCGCGCGCCGCGCCGCGGACCAGTTGTTGCGCGCCCTCGGCGGCACCCGCCGCTGACTGTCAGGCCCGTTCGACGCGAAAGACGGCGATGCGCTCGGCGGCCGCCGCGACGCCGTCCGGCGTGGGCGCGTCGGCCAGGCCGGTCGTCACGAACCGCTTCCCCACGCTCGGCGGGCTCGTGCCGACCAGCCGGCGCAGCACGGGCCGCCGCTCTTCGACGGGCAGCTCGGCCAGCCGCGCGGCCGCCGAGCGGCGGCCGCGGGTGAGCGTCACCTCCCCCGCGGCCCGCACGTTCGCCACCCAGGCCGCCTTCGGATAGGCCTGGACGATGTAGCGCTCGCCGTCGAGCGGGATGACGGCGATGGGGAACGTGCGCGGGACGCCGGTGCGCCGGCCGGGCACGGTGAGCAGCTGCATCGGGCCGAAGGCGACGCCGAGCCGCTGCAACCCCACGACGATCCGGTTGCCGGCGTTGACCATCCGCCGGTAGTTCTGCGCTGTTGTCATGCCCGCGACAGTACACGAGATCATACGAAACTCATATGATCTCGAACCCGTAGTTACTCGCGCTCCGGACCGGGTTCGGTTTCCGGCGGCAGCGGATCGGGCACGGGCACGCCGGGTTCCGGATGCGGCAGCTCCGGCGCGGGCGGGCCGGGTTCCGGCACGGCGGGCTCGGGCTGGACGGGCTCGGGTGACACCGGGGGTGCGGTCGACATCGGACTTCCCTCCGCCAGGCGGCGCCGCCCACGGCTCGGACGGCGATCACCTCGTGGACTACCCGGTGTGGCGGGCGACGAAAACGCCTCGATGTCCGGTCAGCTGGACCGCGGGTGGTGGGCGTGGGCGCCCGACGGGAGGTCGCGGTCCACGTGGTCCGCGTGGTGCAGCGCCTGGGCCAGCAGGCCGCGCACGTGGTTGTCGGCCGCCGAGTAGTACACGAACGTTCCTTCGCGGCGACCCTTCACCAAGCCCGCCAGGCGGAGTTTCGCCAGGTGCTGGCTCACCGCCGTCGGGGCCGCGCCGGCCAGCTCTGCCAGGCAGGCCACCGAGGACTCGCCCTGCAGGAGGGCCCACAGCACCTTGATCCGGGTCGGGTCGGCCAGCAGCCGGAACGACTCCGCCGCCAGGTGGACCTGCTCTTCGGTGGGCATGTCGAAGTCCGGCAGCGACGTGTGCATGACCATGACCTTACTACTTGCGTATCTGCATGCCTGCGCAGATAGACTCGATGCATGACCGGACACGGACACGGGCACCGCCACGCGAAGTGGCGGCCGCACACTCACGACAGCGCAGACCGCGTCGACCACGCCCTCGAGACCAGCCGGCGCGGGATGCGGGCGCTCGGGTGGTCGTTCGCCGCACTGTCCGTCACCGCCGTCGCGCAGCTCGCGCTCGTGCTCGTCACCGGCTCGGTCGCGCTGCTCGGCGACACCGTCCACAACTTCGCCGACGCGCTGACCGCCGTGCCGCTCGGCATCGCGTTCCTGCTCGGCCGCCGCGCGGCGACGCGGCGCTACACCTACGGGCTCGGCCGGGCCGAGGACCTCGCCGGGGTGGTCGTCGTGCTCGCCGTCGCGGCTTCGGCGGCGGTCGCCGGCTACGAATCCGTGCGGCGGCTGCTCGATCCGCAGCCGGTCGCGCACCCGTGGGTGGTGGCCGTCGCTGGGGTGATCGGGTTCGCCGGCAACGAACTCGTGGCGCGGTACCGGATCCGGATCGGCCGCGAGATCGGCTCGGCCGCTCTGGTCGCCGACGGGCTGCACGCGCGCACGGACGGCTTCACGTCACTGGCCGTCGTAGCCGGCGCGGCCGGGGTCGCGTTCGGCTTCCCCGCCGCCGACCCGATCGTCGGGCTCGGGATCACCGTCGCGATCCTGTTCGTCCTGCGCGACGCGGCGAAGGAGGTGTTCCGGCGGCTGCTGGACGCCGTCGACCCGGCGTCGGTCGAGCTGGCCGAACGCACGGCCCGCGGTGTCGGCGGCGTGCTCGGCACCCGGGACCTGCGGATGCGCTGGATCGGGCACCACCTGCGGGCCGAGCTGGCGGTGACGGTGGCGGCGGACCTGACCGTCGAGGCCGCGCACGCGCTGGCCCACGAGGTGGAACACCGGCTGCTGCACACGATCCCGCGGCTGACCGCGGTGGTGATCCACACCGAACCGGCCACCGGCGCGGACCGGGCGCACGAGACCGTCGCCCACCACCGGTGACGCGAGCTCAGCCGACGGGCTGCTCCGCCGGTTCCGGCTTCGGGCTCAGCACGCCGGCGAACAGCGCGGCGAGCACGCACAGCACCACCGGCACCGCGAAGGTCACGTTCAGCGGCATCCACCGCGTCAGCCCGCCGATCAGCGCCGGGCCGGCCAGCAGCCCGACGTACCCGAGGCCGACCACCCGGGCCATCAGCGCGCCCGACGCCCGCGTGTCCAGGTTGCCCGCCGCGGTGAACAGCTGCGGCACGCCGCCCGAAAGGCCGAGGCCGAACAGCGCCCAGCCCACCAGCGACACCGGCACCCACGGCGCCGCCGCGGCCGTCGTCAGGCCCACCGCCGCCAGCGTCGCCCCGTAGCGGACGATCGCCGCCGGGCCCGCCCAGGCCGCGACGCGGTCGGTCAGGAACCGGCCGGTCGTCATCGCCACCGCGAACGCGCCGTACGCCAGCGCCGCCGTCGACGCCGACGTGCCCAGCACCTTTTCCATGTGCAGCGCGGCCCAGTCGTTCGCCACGCCCTCCGACAGCATCAGCGCCAGCGCCAGCAGGCCGAGCAGCCAGACCACGCGGCCCGGCGTCCGGCGCGTCCGCACCGGCTCGGCAGCCTCGGCGGACGCGGCGGGGGCGTCGGCCGGCTCCATCAGGAACCGCGCCGAGACCACGGAAAGCAGCACGCACACCAGGCCGGTGCCGGTGAGCGTGACGCCGGTGGGAACGCCCGCGCCGAGCGTGGCCGCGCCGATGACCGCGGCGAACGCACCGCCGATCGACCACATCGCGTGGAAGGCCGCCATGATCGGGCGCGGGTAGGCCCGTTCCACCACGACCGCGTGGGAGTTCATCCCGACGTCGATCGCGCCGTTGCCGAAGCCGAAGAAGATCAGTGACAGGCCCAGCGCCCACCAGGAGGTCGCGAACCCGGGCCCGCACACCGCGAGGCCCATCAGGATGCCGGCGGCCGGTACCATACGCCGGTGGCCGAGCCGGTCGACGAGCGGGCCGGACACCTGCATGCCGGCGAACGCGGCGCCGCCGAGCACCAGCAGCAGCGCGCCCAGCGTGCTGTGCGAAATGCCCGTCGCGCGCTCGACGTTCGGGATGTGCACCACCCACATGCCCATCGCGAACCCGTTGAGGCCGAAGAACATGAAGGTCGCGAACCGGGCGGCGCGCGGGCGGGGCAGGACGGTCATCGGCTCTCCCAAGGAACGGCGACGTGCACGAGAACGCCGCGGTCGGCCAGCGCGGCCCGCTGGTCTTCGGGCGCGCCCGGGTCGGTGATCACCACGTCGGCGCGGTCGGCCGGGCAGACGTGGGCGAGTGCGGCCCGGCCCCACTTGGCGCCGTCGGCGAGCACGATCGCCCGGGCCGCGACGTCGAGGGCGGCCTGCTTGACCTCGGCGTCGCCCAGGTCGAAGGCGGTGAGCCCGGCGTCGAGCCCGAAGGCGCACGGGCTCAGCACGGCGACGTCGAACCGCAGGGCGCGCAGCGACGCCAGCGTCAGCGGCCCGACCAGGGCCTGCTCCCCCGGCCGCGGTTCGCCGCCGGGCAGCAGCAGCCGGACGCCGGGGGCCTCGGCCAGCTCCCGGACCGCGTGCAGGGACAGCGGCATCACGGTGACCGGGCGCCCGCGCAGCAGCCGCGCCAGCTCCAAAGCGGTGGTGCCGCTGTCGAGGACGATCGTTTCGCCGTCGCGGATCAGCTCGGCCGCCGCGGCGGCGATGGCCCGCTTGGCCGCGACCGCCGCCGTCGCGCGGGCCGCGAACGGCGGTTCGATCCCCGACGGCGCCGCCGGGACCGCACCGCCGTGCACCCGCCGCAGCACACCGCGGGACGCCAGCTGGTCGAGGTCGCGGCGGACCGTCATCTCCGACGCGCCGGTCGCTTCGGCCAGCTCGGCGACGCCCACCTGGTCGGCGTCGCGCAGCCGCTCCACGATGACCCGCTGCCGTTCCGCGCTCTTCACGCCGTGATGTTCGCAAGCCACCCGCGTTCGCACAACCGGTTTGTTCGTCCGCTCACGCCGAATGTGCGAAATTGCCCTGCGGCATGATGGTGCCGTGCACGCCGCCGAGACCACCGCGACCCCGTGACCGGGGGCTACCTGAAGGGCCGGATCCGCCGCGAGGACATCATCACGGCGGCGGCCGCAGCCTACGGTGAGCTCGGCTACCACGGCTCGTCGCTGCGGGAGATCGCCAAGCGCGTCGGGATCTCCCACGCCGGCCTCCTCTACTACTTCCCCACCAAGGAGGCCCTGCTCGCCGCCGTGCTCGAACGCCGGGACGCCGAGGACTCCGAGCGCGAGCAGCTCACCGTGCCGCCCGGGCTCGAAGTCCTGCGCCACTTCGTCGCGCTCGCCGAGCACAACGTCCGCCACCCCGGGATCGTCGACCTCTACTCCCGGCTCGCCGCCGAAGCGGTCGCCCCGGACCACCCGGCGCACGAGTACTTCGTGCGCCACTACCGGGCCGCCCGCGACGGCGTCCACGAGTCGTTCGACGCCCTCGCCGCCCGCGGCGAACTGCGCACGGGTGTCGAGCCCGGGCTGGCGGCGCTGACGTTCATCGCCCTGATGGACGGCCTGCAGGTGCAGTGGCTGACCGTCCCCGGCGACGTCGACCTGGTCGGCTCGCTGCGCTTCTACCTGCAGAACCTCCTCACCGTCCCGCTCTAGAGGGTCTTCGCGTACGGGTCCCAGCCCACCGGCAGCGGCGGCGGGATGGCGACCGTGCTGGCGACCTCCACGCTCTGCCCGCGGGTGATGGACTCGTCGATGGCGAGCATCGCGTCGAGCACGTGGTAGGCCAGCTCGCCGGACGCGCGCTCCGGCACGCCGGCCCGGATGGCCCGCGCCAGCTCGAGCACGCCAGTGCCGCGGGAAGCCGCGTGCCCTTGCGGGGCCAGCTCTTCCGGCTCCTCGTGGCCGAGCAGGTGCAGCCGGGTCGGCTCGTCGAACCGGTTGGGGTCCGGCAGCACGGCGGTGCCGAGCGTGCCGGTCAGCTCGACCAGCCCGGCCCGCTTGAGCGCCGAATCGAAGCTCAGCACCAGCTGCGCGGAAGCGCTTTCGAACTCGACGAGTGCGGTGACCGTCGTGGTCACCGACACCGGGAACGCCGTGCCCGCCCGCGGCCCGGACCCGATGACCCGGGTGTCGCGCGCCCGGGCGCCGGCCGCGGTGACCCGGCGGACCGGGCCGAGCAGGTGCACCAGCGACGTCAGGTAGTACGGGCCCATGTCGAGCAGCGGGCCGCCGCCGGCCTGGAAGTAGAACTCCGGCGCCGGGTGCCACACCTCCGGGCCGGGCACCTGGAACAGCGCCAGCGCGGTCAGGGGACGGCCGATCCGGCCCGCGTCGACAGCCCGCCGCGCGGTCTGCAGGGCGGCGCCGAGCACGGTGTCGGGAGCGCTGGCCACGCGGAGGTTCTTCTCCCGGGCGCGATCGAGCAGCTTGCGGCCGGTCTGGCGGTCCAGGGCCAGTGGCTTCTCCGCCCACACGTGCTTGCCCGCCTCCAGCGCGGCGAGCCCGACCTCGACGTGCGCGACCGGCACGGTCAGGTTGACGACGAGCTCGACGTCCGGGTCGTCGAGCAGTTCGGCCACGGCGCCCGAGCGGCCGACGCCGTACTCGGCCGCGCGGGCCGCCGCCCGGTCCGTGTCGAGGTCGGCGACCCAGCGCACGTCGACATCCGGGAAGGCGGTCAGGTTCTCGAGGTAGGTGCCGCTGATGACACCGGCGCCGATGATGCCGACGCCGACCGGCCCGCCGCTCACCGGCCGGCGCCGGTCAGGAAGGCGTGGCTGGCGGCGAGGGCCTCGAAGAGGTCGCCGTCGAAGGCGTCGAACTCCACCACCCGCAGGGCGTCCGGCGCGGCGGCGAGCACGTCCGCGACCGGCACCCGGCCCTGGCCGGCCGGCACCTGGCCGGTGGCGTCGGTGGCGAGCCCGCCGTCCTTGACGTGGATGGCGCGCACCCGGTCGCCGAGCCGTCGCAGCAGCGCGGGGGCGTCCTCGCCGCCCGCGGTGGCCCAGTAGGTGTCGACCTCCAGAGCGACGGCCGGGTCGAGCTGGTCGGCGAACACCTCGAACGCGCTGCGCCCGTCGATCCGGGACTGCAGCTCCCACCAGTGGTTGTGGTAGCCGACCCGGACGCCGTGCTCGGCGGCGAGTTTCGCGGCGGCGTTGAGCCCCTCCGCCGTGGCCGCGATGTCGGCCGGGTCCTGCCACTGCTCGGCCGGGACCCACGGATCGATCACCAGGCCGATGCCCAGTTCGGCCGCCGCGGCGAAGACGGCGGGCTGGTCGGCGCCGAGCAGGCGCGCGTGCGCGGTCGGGGCGGTCAGTCCGTTCGCGGGCAGGCCCGCCCGCAGCGCCTCGACGTTTTCGACGACGCCGTACGGCTCCACCTGGGTGAAGCCGATCGCGGCGAGCCGCCGCAGGGTGTCGGCGGGGTCGGCCGCGAAGGCGTCGCGGACCGAATACAGCTGTACGGAAGGCAGGCTCATCCCCAGCTCCTCCAGTTCCCGGTGGCGGCCGTCCGCCACGGCTGCTCAATTTCTACCACCTGGTCAAAATTGTGACCAGGGCGTTTCGCGGAAAATCCGGCCCGTCGGCGCTCGCGCCCGCGTGCCACGGCTCACGCGGGGTGGGGTTTTGGCAAGCCCCCGATGGGGCAGTAACGCCAAGAGGCGGGGCCAGGCCGATCCGGGAGGTGCCGGTAGTGGACAGGGCAGGGGACGAAGTGGACACGGGGGCGGTCACCGGGCGCCCGGCGTCCCGTCGCGACCTGACGGACCTGTCCGAGGCCGCGCGGGACCTCGACCGGCGGATCGACCAGCACCTCGAGCGGCTGCGCCGCGAACGCGCCCAGCGCGCCGCCGACATCCCCGACCAGCGCCTGCGGCCCAGCGGCTGAGCGGGCCGGGTCAACCGGGGGAACGCGACCTACTACGCTGGGTGGCGCAACGCCACCCGCCGAAGTCCTGCGAGGTCGCCATGTCCGACGTCCCGTCCACGCTGTCCCCCAGCCAGAAGCCGGTGGGGGTGGACCCCGCGCGGCCGAGCATCGCGCGGATCTACGACGGGTTCCTCGGCGGCAACAACTTCTACGAGGTCGACCGCGTGGTGATGGACAAGATCCGCACCGCGGTCCCGGAAGCCGTGGACATCGCCCGCGGCAACCGCGGGTTCCACAACCGCGCGCTGCGGATGCTGGCCGGCCAGACCCGGATCCGCCAGTACGTCGACTGCGGGTCCGGGCTGCCGACGGCCGAGAACACCCACCAGATCGTGCAGCGCATCGACAAGGACAACACCGTCGTCTACGTCGACAACGACCCGGTGGTGCTCGCCCACGGCCGGGCCCTGCTGGTCGAGAACGACTTCACGCACATGGTCGAGGCCGACATCTTCGACCCGCCGCAGGTCCTGCGCCACGAGGACGTGCTGCGGCACGTCGACTTCTCCGAGCCGGTCGCGCTGCTGCAGGTGGGCACGATGCACCACTTCGAGGGCGACGGCGTCTTCGACATCATGCGCCAGTACATCGACGCGCTGCCGTCGGGCTCGTACGTGGTGCTCTCGCACTTCTTCGACCCCGAGGTGCCGGAGCTGACCGCGATCGCCAAGCGCATCGAGCAGATCCTGGTCCAGGGCCCGCTCGGGGCCGGCCGCTTCCGGACCCGCGCGGAGATCGAGGCGCTGATGGACGGCCTCGAGCTGGTCCAGCCGAACGCGACGTCCGGGCCGGGCATGGCGGTGTGCGACGAATGGTGGCCGGACGGCCCCCGGCTCACCCCGCTGAGCGACTCGGCGCGGTGCGTCGCCGGGGTCGTCGGCTACAAGCCGTAGCGGCTCACGCCTCCGGCTCCGCGGCTGTGTCCTCTGTGGACGGTTCGCCGCGTACCCACTTCAGCTTGACCTCGAACTGGCCCTGCAGGCCGGTGCGCGCGATCACCGCCCCGGCCTGGGCGTCGAGCTTGACGCCGAACTTCAGCTCGACCTCGTCCGGGCCGAGGCCGCGGAACTCCGCCAGCGCGGCGGCCGCGGCCACCCGGACCTCGCCCAGCGCGTGCTCGAAGGTCGTGGTCGCCTTGCGCAGCACGCCCGAGGGCACCGAGGCGGGTTCCAGCCCCGGTTCGCCCTCGACCTCGACGACCACCGAACCGCCGTCGGCGAGCGGGAAACGCACGAACTCCTGCACCGGATCTCCTTCTTCAGCACGGGTTCAGCACGGCAGGTCGAGCCACTGTTCGCGGCCGATGCCGCGGCGCACCTGCTCCAGCTCCCCGAGCAGGGTGTCCAGCCGGTCGGGGTGGGCCAGGTACTCCAGCACCGCCTGGTAGAACGCGCTGGTCATCGCCGACGGCATCAGGTCCGACGCGTCGAAGCACAGGTCGGTGCCCTTGGCGAGGGTCGTCGCGATCCGCTGGGTCACGTCGCTGCGGTAGACGTCCTGGCCGACGAGACGCTGGTGCACCGAGAACGTCGTCCCGCCGGACGGCCAGATCCGCTGGCCCTGCTCCCCGGCCAGGTAGACCATGAGCCGGCGCGCGGCCGGGGTGTCGCGGAACATCCCGGCGAGGTCGGCCGACACCTCGGAGCGCGCGGGTTTCCCGGCGCCTGGGAACGGGAAGAACCGGAAGTCCCGGTCGGGCACGGGCGGCCCGGCCGGCCGCCGGGCCCCCAGGTAGCCGCCGATCGCGAACGAGCCGAGGTGCTCCAGCAGGCAGCCGGGCGGATCGGCGAACAGGCCCCGGCCGGCGTCGGCGAACGACGTGAGCAGCGCCGCCGTGCTGCCGCCACCGACCGCACCCGGTGCCAGGACGAGCGTGCCCCAGCTCTGCCACGCGGTGCGCACGACCTCGTCGGTCCAGGCCACCTCGCCCGCCGCCCACTTGCCGTACTTCTCCGGGGCCTGGTGCAGCAGGATGTCTTCGAGCCAGTCGGTGCCGGGGAACCCGGAGTTCGGCGGCGCCCCCATGCCGAGGCACCACGGCTGCTGCCCGGCGGCGGAGAGCCGGCGGACCGTCGCCACGAGCGCGTCCCAGCTGGCCGGCGGGGCTTCCCGGAACCGGTCCGGGGAATACCAGACGATGCTCTTCAGGTCCGCCTTCACCACGACCGTGTACATCGTGGTCCCGCCGAGCTGCTGCAGTTTCCGCCATTGCGGGCTGTACGCGGCGGTCGCGCCCGCGTCGAGGACGCCGGCCAGTGGCTTCAGCTGCCCGGTTCGCGCGTACCCCGCCAGCTCGGCCGGGTTGGACAGTACCGCCACGTCGGGCGGGGTGCCCTGCTGCAGGTCGCCGCGCAGCACCTGGCTCTGCGCGCGGGTGCCCTGGTAGTTCGTCGGAATCCCGGTCTCCTTGGTGAACCCGTCGAGGACCCGCAGGAACGCCGCCTGCTCGTCGCCGGTCCACGACCCCAGCACGGTCACCGGCTCCGCGCCGGTCCCGGCGGAACACCCGGAGACCAGGAGGACGACGGCCAGCACCAAGCCGACACAGCGCATCATCACGGCTCCCTCCTCGCGCGGAACCGGTACTCGTCGAGCCGCGGTTGCAGGCCACCGGCCGAGAGGAGGCCGATCCCGGCGGCCAGCACCGGGATGCCGTACCCGAGGACCCCGTTCCACCCCGGTTCGGTGAGGCCGGGGCCCAGCAACGCCGCTTCGTCGACGGCGCCCGGCGGCGGGGCCGTGACGGCGGGCGGGACGGGCGTCCCGGCGGCGAACGCGGTCACCGTGTCCCCGCAGGCGGCGACCCCTTCGGTGCCGCACTGGGCGGTCAGCACCTGGGCGAGGGTCCACCGGGCCCGGCCGGCGGCGGCCGTGGTGGCCGCGGACCGCGCGTCGACGGCGTGTTCCAGCGCGGCACCGCCGTCACGGGCGTCGGACTGGATGCCCAGCAGCAGGGCCGTTCCCGCACCCAGCAGCACGCACGCCACCGTCGCGGCCAGCAGCGCGGTGTTCACCGTGCGCCGGAACCGCCTGGCGTGGAACCGCTGGGCCCACAGGAGCGCCGCCAGCAGCAGGACCAGCGGCACCGCCCACAACGCCGTGATCGCGGGACTCAGCCAGTTCGCCCCGAGCTGCTCGTCGAGGGCTGCGCGCTGGGCGCCTTCGAGCGCGTCGAGCCGGGCGAGGATCCCGTTGTCCGGCGCGGTCAGCAGGTCCGAGGCGGACTGCAGGTTGCTCGCGGCGAGCGCACCGCCGTCGTCCTGGCGGAAGTGGGCGTCGGCCTGCCCGATGAAGCCGTTGTACGACGGCAGCAGCCCTTCGATCAGCCGCAGCGTCTGGCTGCCCGCCGCGCCGGCCGCGTTGTGCTCGGCGACCTGGGCGAGCTGCTGGCTGGTCCGGGCGATTTCGTCCTCGTACTGCTCGCTGGGACCGGTCAGGCGCGCCTGCCGGGTCTCGAACGCGGTCACCGCCGCCCCGTGCGCGGCCACGATCGCTTCCTTGGCCAGTGACACCTCGAGGACCGCGGGCGCGGTGCGGTCCCGCACCTCGCCGATGCTGGAGCGCACGCCGAGGAAGGTCGCCAGCGCGGTCGCCAGCACCAGCACGCTGCCGGCCACCAGGCCCAGCCGCAGCCACCACAGGGTCTGCCGGGTCGTGCTGGCCGCCGTCACGACGGCCCGCCGGCCTCGAACGGGGCACCGCAGTGCTTGCACACCTTCGCCGAAGGCCGCCCCTTGTGTCCACAGCGGACGCATTCGCGCGGGGCACCGTCCACTTCGGCGGGGACGGCCGCGGCGGGTTCGGCCGCGCCGGTGTAGGTGGAGATGGTCGAACCGAGCACCAGCGAGAAACCGTCGCGCGGGCGCACGCCCTCCTTGAACGTCACGCCGCCGTCGTCGCGGACGTCGATCAGCCGGCCCAGCCGCTTGAGGATCTCCTCGTTGCCCAGCTCGGTCGCCAGCCGGACCGCGGTCCCCCATTCGCGGGCCGCCGCCGTCCGGTCGTCGCGCTCGAACGCGTCCCAGCCCGCGCGCACCGCGTTCCCCAGCTCGGCCTGCCCGGTGACGCGGGCGACGCGTTCGTCCGGCACGCCGGACAGCGCCAGGTCGTCGGTCAGGAAGCCCACCACGGCCTGCTGTTCGCCCGCCGGGTCGCCGGCGCCTTCGACCAGGGTGACCGTGCCGAGCAGCAGGTCCTCGTACCGGGTCAGCTCCGCCGTCGCGACGTCGAGGCAGAGGTGGTACTCGCGGAGTTCCTCGCCCCACGCCCCGGTGGGCAATTCGAGCACGCGGCCTTCGGTCCGGCACTGCGCGGTGAGGTCGACCTCGGTGGGAAAGACCTGCTTGACGAACCGCAGCCGGCTGTAGGGCATGGTGGTCATCCGCAGCCGCAGGTCGGGCACGGTCCGGCCCATCGCCCGCTCGACCAGGCGCCGGAAGTCCGCGGCGAGCTCGGCGTCCTCCAGGACGGCGTCCGCGCTGCCCCGCAGCACGGACGTGATGCGGTCCAGGTCCCGCGGTTCCCAGTCGTCGCCGATACCGCGGGCGTCACAGGCGAACTCGCCCTGGCAGCGGCCGAGCGCGGCCTCCAGCGCGCCCACGCGGTCGGACTGGTTGCGGCCGTCGGTGAGCAGCACGGCGTGGCGGATGGCGGCCGGCGTCTCCGCGAACAGCTCCCGGGCCCGGTCCAGCCACGTGCTCATCGCGGTGCCGCCCCCGGCGATCAGCTGGGCGACGGCGTCCTTCGCCTCCTGGCGGGTCCGCTCGCCGGCCACCGCCAGCGGCGGCGCGGCCGGGTACACCAGCCGCGCGCGTCCGGTGCACTCGAGCACGCCGAACAGCACGCCGTCACGCAGGGCGCCGATGGCCACCCGGCAGGCGTGCCGCGCGGCCTCGATCTTCGTCGGCGGCCAGTCCATCGAGCTGGAACAGTCCACCAGCAGCAGCTCGGCAGTGGGCGGCGGCTCGGGGGCGACGGCGCCGGTCTCGCCGACCCGCACGGTGAGCACGACGTCCATCCGGTCGTCGCCGGGCGCGAGGTACTTTCGCTGGCTCAGCTGGAGGGTGAACGACGGGCGGTCCCGGTCGGGCATCCGATCACCTTCTCGTCTTCGGCCGGACGGCGTTCGCGAGGTCGACCAGCAGGCCGTGCTCGTTGCGGTCCCGCGCCCGTTCGGCGAGCCGGCGCAGGGACTGCTCCAGGAGCGAGCGCAGGCCGCGTTCGGTGACGCGCTCGCCGAGGAGCGCGCCGCCGTTCCAGCCTTCGTCGCGGCCGAGCGCGGCGAGTGCGGCCTCGCGGACGAGCGCTTCCAGCCGGTCCTGGGCTTCCCGGTCGAGGTAGAGCTCGGGCAGCCGCCGCGCCGCGTCGCCGAGGTCGTCGCGGCCGGGCGGCCCGGACGGCAGGCGGCCGGCCCGGATCCGCACGGTGGCGATCCGCGCGGCGTCGTAGTGGCGCGAGATCGGCGGGACGGTGTCGAGCAGCGCGACCGCGGCGTCGCGGTCCTTGCTCCGCAACGCGCAGCGGGCCAGCCCGAACGCGGCGCTGACCTGGGCGTGGTCGCGGTGCCACACCGAGCGGTAGCAGCGCTCGGCCTGCGCGGTCGCCCCGCGCAGTTCGGCGCAGAACCCCAGGGCCAGCTTCGGTGCGATCTCGCCGGGCCAGCTGCCGTGGACCTTGTCGAACTTGGCCGCGGCGGCCTCGGCGTTGCCCCGGGCCAGCGCCAGCAGGCCGTGGTGCCAGGCCGCCCGCCAGTCGCGTTCGGCCTCGACGCCGAGCAGTTGTTCGGCCGCGGACAGGGCCACCGCGGCTTCGCCCGGTTCGTGCAGGGCGACCTGCGCCCGGGTCAGGGCGAACGCGATCTCGACCGAGCGTTCGCCGAACATCCCGAGCTTGTCCAGCCAGCGGCGCGGCCCGGGTGCGCCCGCGGCGGCGATGAACCCGGCCGCCGGGTCGTCGGGGGCGACCCGCGGGATCGGCAGCCTGCCGGCGCCGTCGGCCGCCCGCGGCAGGCCGAGGTCCAGCTGGTCGGCGGCGTGGTCGCCGGTGACCCAGTGGTCGAGGCCGGGCACCGCGCCGAGGCCCTCGTCGAGCAGTTCCGCGGTGTCCTCGAACAGCGCCGACACCGCCGGCCGGGGCTGTTCGTCGCGCAGCGACAGGATTTCCCGGCGGACGCCTTCGAGCTGCTCCGCCATTTCGGCCGCGCCGGCGAACCGGCGTTCGTACGACACGACCGCCCGCGCGAGCACCCTCCGGAGGGAGTCGACGCCGCCGGCGATGCGGTCCGAGTCGGTGTCCTCGCCCGCGGCCGCGAGCAGGTCCTGCAGGGTCGCGCCCACGGCGTGCAGGTCCGACCGCACGGTCAGGCCGTACCGGGCGATTTCGTGCGACGGCGCCTGGTACCGCTTCGTCCCGACGCTCGGGCCGGCCGGCGCGTCGACCGGGCGGGCCGCGCCGAGGTCGATCACCTTGACGCGCTTGTCGCCGTGGATCACGTTCGCCGGGCTCATGTCGCAGTAGAGCAGGCCCTCGCCGTGGAGGTAGCCCAGTGCGGCGAGGATCGCCTGGCCGTAGACGATCACGTGCTCGACCCGCGGCGGCGGGCCGTGCTGCAGCAGATCCCGCAGCGACCGCCCGCCGACGTACTCCATCACCAGGTAGGTTTCCGGCTCGTCGCCGTACTCGACGAAGTCGGTGATCCGCACGATGTTCGGGTGGTCGAGCCGGACGAGCACGTCCCGTTCGACCCGCGCCTGCGCGCGCCGCACCGCGTTGCCGCTGTTGATCACGCCCTTGAGCACGACGTGCTGGCCGCCGAGCGCGGTGTCGGCGGCCAGGTAGATCCAGCCGAGACCGCCGTGGGCGAAGCACCCGAGGACGTCGTAGCGCTCCCCGATCCGCTCGCCGCGCGTCAGCTTGGGCAGGAAGGAGAAAGGCTCGCCGCACTCTTCGCAGAACCCTTCGGCGAACGCCGGCTCACCGGCGTAGGCGCGGCCGACCGGCTCACCGCAGCGGCCGCAGAACCGGTGCTGCTCGGGGTAGTCGGGCTCGGCGAGGACGAGCTTCTCCGGGTCCGGCACCTCGATCGCCGGCAGGGACTGGAAATCCGCGTCACCGGCCCGGAATTCGACGCTGCGGCGGGTGCTCACCGCCGTCGGGCCGTCGGCCGGCCGCTCGGCCGGGACCCGGCGGCGGCCGCAGATCTCGCAGAACCCGATCGGCCCGACCGGTTGCCCGTGGCACCACACCGTTGCGGCCGTCACGCGCCCTCCAGCCGGCGGCGGACCGCGCGCACGTACCGCTCGACCAGCCCGGCCGCGGCTTCCGGCTCGTCCGGCCGCGTGGTCAGGGCCGCCATCGCCGGGCGGTACAGCTCCGCCAGCTCTTCGTCCTCCATCAAGCCCGCGCTGGTGGCTTTCGCGTTGTAACCGCGCAGCCGCCCGTGCAGTTCGTCGTGCCGGGCGCCCCGCACGCCGAGGTCGGCGTGCAGCCGGCCGAGCTCCCGCCACGCGGCCTCGGCGTCCCGCTCGGTCCCCGCCAGCGCGCGCCGCACCCGGCCCGGTTCGATCCGCTCACCCGCCGACCGCAGCGCGCCCAGCCGCAGGCGCAGGTCCGCCGACCGGCCGGGCACCGCCATCGCGGAACCCAGCCGGACGACCAGTTCCCGCGTCCGTTCCTCCTCGTGCTCCACCATGTCCACCAGCAGCGCCAGCCGCTCCAGGCCGTGCGCGTTCCGCTCGTTCTCCCAGCGGCGGGCCAGGCGCAGGCCGGGCGAGTCCGGCGCGGCGAACTGGGCCAGCACGGTGGCTCCCTTGTCCACCAACGGTTTGACCGTCCCGGTGAGCACCTCTTCCGGCGCGCGGGCCGCGTCGATGCCGGTCACCGCGACGGCGACCGCTTCCGGCGTGGTCGCCAGCACGGTGGTCACCTCTTCGGTGCTGATGCCGGCGCTGACGTCCTCGGCCACCTTCTCGGCGGTCCGGCCGGTGGCGTCCACGATCGCGGCGAGCCGCTCGCCGGGCACCCGCTGCGCCACCCGGCGCTCCCGCCGCACCTGCGCCAGCAGGTACGGCAGCACGTCCGAGCCGATTTCCCCGATGAGCACGATCAGCGGGCCGGACGGCGGCCGCGGGGGCGGGCCCACCCACCTGGCCACTTCCGGTACGTACCGGATGATCACCTCGACCGGGAGCATGAAGGCCGTTCCGACCTGTTCATCGGTGTATTCGGTGACCACCATGCCGAGCACCGCGCCGGTCGCCTTGTCGATCACGCCGGCACCGCTGAAACCGCGGCGGACCCGTTCACCCGGCAGTTTCGAATTGACCTGGACCCATTCTCCCGCCGGCCCGGCCAGCACGGCGTCGTTCACCCACAGGCCGTGGTCGTGCGGGCGCGGGAAGCCGTAGGTGTGGACCGCCCGGTCGCGCACGACGCCGAGGCGGACCAGCGGCGCGCCGGGCACCTGCGGAAACCGTTCTTCCAGGTCCAGCAGGGCGACGTCACCGCGGCGGTCCGCCGACGGCAGCACCCAGCAGCCGGGCCGGACTTCGGCGCGCGTTTCCGGCATGCCGTCGAGGCCGACGAACCGGACCCGCAGGTGCTGCCCCGAAAGCGCTTCCTTTTCCAGGGCCTGCACGACGTGGGCGCAGGTGAGCACGGTGCTTTCGGCCAGCAGCATCCCGGCGCCCAGAATCCGGCCCGACGAACTCAGCAGGCATACCCGCCACGGTTCCGAACCCCCCGTGCGCCCAGCCGAAAAACCGTTGTCCTCCCTCACCGGGTGTGACTGTACGACGCTGTACCGACACTCCGGGGAGGGTTCCCCCGCTTACCCCGGCAGATCACCCGATCGGCCGCAGAACACCCCGGCCGCGTAAAGAACTCACGAACCCGCGCCGGCGTCCGGTGGAGAACCCGCGCCGGATCAGGCGATGGTGCGCAGGCGGCGGAGCGCGAAGAACACCAGCGCGGCGGTCAGGAGCACGAAGATTCCCGCTTCGATGCCCTGGAAAAGCCAGAACCGGTCCCCCGGCTGGTACTGCAGCCAGTTGTACGCACCCGGTCCCGCGTCCCCGGCACCCGGGCCGGCCCCGCACCCGGTGGGCGGGCACGGGCCGATCTGCGCGTCCGGCAGCACGAGCTGCCCCGCCGCGTTGCGGACACCCTGCTGCATCACCCAGTCACCCGACGCGGGATTCGGCGTCTGCGTGCCCGACGGGGAGAACGAAAGGGTCTGCGCCGGCAGGTACCGCGGCCGGGCCAGCACCTCCACCGCGACCCGGACCGCCGCGAACCCGGCCAGGGAAACGGCCATGGCGGGCAGGACTTTCCGCCAGTACGTCCCGGCGAAGATGCCGAGACCGAGCGCGAACAGCGTGTACGCGACGGGCACGATCCCCTGGACGTCGAACGTGAGGTAGGTCAGCCGGCCGGTGGTCGCGCCGGCCAGCGGCTGGAACCACCAGGACACGCCCAGCGCGTACCCGACGGCCAGCACCGCGGTGATCGCGCCGACGAGACCGAACTTCGCCAGCGCCCACTGCCGGCGGCTGACCCCCTGCGTCCACACGAGACGGTGGGTGCCCTGCTCGACCTCGCGGGCGACCAGCGGCGCGCCGAAGAACACGCCGACCAGCACGGGCAGGACGACGAACAGGACGGCGACGAACAGCAGGCCGCTGAACTGGTCCTGGAACTGGTGGCCGAGGCTTTCGCAGCGGGCCACCGCCTCGGTTTGCGTGATCATCGGCGCGGTGCCGAGCGCGGCCCGGCAGGCGGCCAGGCCGAGGCTGTCGTACTTCGTGTGCATCGCCAGGCCCGTGGGCACCATGATCGCGGCGAGCACGGCCAGCGCGCCGAGGGTGAACAGCGCCTGCCTGCGGTGCTGGCGCCAGGTCAGCCAGATCATGCCGGCACCTCCCAGGCGGACGCCGGGACGCGGGCGTCGGCTTCGGCGAGGTACGCCAGCACCACGTCCTCCAGGGTCACGCCATGCTCCGTCCACAGTGGATCGATCGGGCCCTCGCCGCGGCGGACCAGCAGCGTCGACTGGCGTTCGGTGTGGCTCGCGCGGACGACCGCCGCGACGCCGGCGATGGACCCGCTGCCGGCCCGCGGGCCGGCGAGGGTGCGGTGGGTGTCGAGCAGCTCGTCGACCCCGCCGGTGAGCTGCACCCGCGACTGCTGCAGGACGACGAGGTGGTCACAGGCGCGCTCGAGGTCGGCCAGCAGGTGCGACGACAGCAGCACGGTCGTCTCGCTTTCGGCGACGGCACCCATCAGTGTCTGCATGAACTCGCGGCGTGCCAGCGGGTCCAGGCTCGCGATGGGCTCGTCGAGCAGCAGCAGCCGCGGCCGTTTGGCCAGCGCCATGGCCAGCGCGACCTGGGCACGCTGGCCGCCGGACAGCTTCCCCACCGGCTTGTCCGGCGGGATGCCGAGCCTGGCCAGCCGGTCGCGGGCCAGCGGGGCGTCCCAGCGGCGGTTGAGCTTGCCGCCCATGGTGACCAGCTCGGCGGCGGTGAAGTCCCGGTACAGCGGGGTGTCCTGCGCGACGAACCCGACGTCGGCGAGCACGGCCCGCGGGTCGCGGCCGAACACGCGCACCTCCCCCGCGTCGGGCCGCAGCAGCCCGACGAGCAGGTGCAGCAACGTCGTCTTGCCCGCGCCGTTCGGGCCCACCAGGGCCGCGATCCGGCCGGCGGGCAGTTCGAGCGTGCAGTCCTGCACCGCCCAGGTGCGCCCGTACCGCTTCCCCAGACCCCGGGTCTCCACCGCCAGTTCCATCCGACTCCCCTACGCCAGGTCCTGCGGCGCCCGTGCGCCGCGCATCGTGGTCTCGATCAGTGCGGCGATGTCGTCGCCGGACATCCCCGCGGCTTCGGCGCGCCCGAGCCAGGCCACCAGCTCGTCGCGCAGCTCCGCCTGGTTCGCCAGCGACGGGCCGGCCAGGCTGCCGGTGACGAACGTGCCCACCCCGGGCCGTCCTTCGGCGAGCCCCTCCAGCACCAGCTCGCGATAGGCCTTGAGCACGGTGTTCGGGTTGATCGCCAGCGCCTGGGCCACGTCGCGCACCTTCGGCAGCTGGTCGCCGGGGCGCAGCAGGCCGACGCGCAGCGCCTGCTTCACCTGCACGACGAGCTGCATGTACGTGGCGACCTTGGAGCGGCCGTCCAGGACGAACTCGATCACCCGACACCTTCCTATTGTCCTACGACATTAAGACAACACCTTCGGGCGAGCCGCTGTCAAGGACCCGCCCTTCGTCATAGGCTGCCGGAACGCACACACCGGGAGGCAGGCATGTCGTTGCTGGACGGGTTGAGCAAGGCGATCGCGGGCGGGACGATCGAGATCGTCGACCTGACTGCTCCCCTGAGTTCGAGCACGCCGATCCTGCAGCTGCCGGAGCCGTTCGCGAACACCATCCCGTTCCGGCTGGAGGAGATCAGCCGCTACGACGAACGCGGCCCGCGCTGGTACTGGAACGACATCCACACCGGCGAGCACACCGGCACGCACCTGGACGTCCCGGTGCACTGGGTGTCCGGGAAAGACGGTCACGACGTCTCACAGGTACCGCTGAAGACGCTGGTGGCCCCGGCGGTGGTGCTCGACTTCTCGGCCCGGGCGGCCGCGGACCCGGACTTCCTCCTGTCGGTCGACGACGTCCGCGCCTGGACGGCCGAGCACGGCCCGCTGCCCGACGGCGGCTGGCTGCTCTACCGCACCGGCTGGGACGCGCGCAGCGCCGACCAGGCGGCGTTCCTCAACGCCGACGAGTCCGGCTCGCACACGCCGGGCGTGTCCCCGGAGTGCGCCCGCTGGCTCGCCGAGGAGACGCCGATCACCGGGCTCGGCGTCGAGACGGTCGGCACCGACGCGGGCCAGGCACCGGGGCTCGAGCCGATGTTCCCGTGTCACGAGCTGCTGCTCGGCGCCGGCAAGCACGGCCTGACGCAGCTGCAGAACCTGGCCTCGCTGCCGCCGACGGGCGTGCTGCTGGTGGTCTCGCCGCTGCCGATCGTCGGCGGGTCGGGCAGTCCTGCCCGCGTGCTGGCCCTGGTGGAGCGGTGAACGTCGCCGAACTGGTCGGCCGGACCCTGGCGGAACTGGGCGCCGGCATGGCGTTCGGCGTGGTGGGCAGCGGCAACTTCGAGGTGACGAACGCGCTGCGCGCGGGCGGCGTCCGGTTCGTCGCGGCCCGCCACGAGGGTGGCGCGGCGAGCATGGCCGACGCCTACGCACGGATGAGCGGCAAGGTGCCGGTGCTGTCGCTGCACCAGGGCTGCGGCCTGACCAACGCGGTCACGGGGATCACCGAGGCGGCGAAGAGCCGCACGCCGATGCTGGTGCTCGCGGCCGACTCGGCGGGGGCTTCGGTGCTGTCGAACTTCCGCATCGACCAGGACGGCCTGGCCACCGCGGTCGGCGCGGTGCCGGAGCGGGTGCATTCGGCCGCGAGTGCGGTGGCGGACACGGTGCGGGCGTTCCGGACGGCGGTGCAGCAGCGGCGGACGGTCGTGCTGAACCTGCCCCTCGACGTCCAGGCCGAGCCGGCACCGCCGGAGTCCCCGCTGCCGGACATTCCGGGACCGGCACCGATCCGGCCGGACGCGCGATCGGTGGCGGCGCTCGCGGACCTCCTCACGGCCGCCGAGCGGCCGGTGTTCATCGCCGGCCGCGGCGCCCGCGCGAGCCGCGAACCGTTGCGGCAGCTGGCCGCACGGTGCGGCGCGCTGACGGCGACGTCCGCCGTTGCGCACGGCCTGTTCCACGACGATCCGTTCGCGTTGGGCATCTCGGGCGGGTTCGCCTCCCCGGTGGCGGCCGAGCTGATCGTGGGCGCGGACCTGGTCGTGGGCTGGGGGTGCGCGCTGAACATGTGGACGACCCGCCACGGCAAGCTGCTCAGCCCGCACGCAAAGCTGGCACAGGTCGACGTCGAGCAGGCGGCCCTGGGCGCACACCGCCCAATCGACCTCGGCATCGTCGGTGACGTGGGTTGCACCGCATCGGAGGTGCTCGCTGCGGTTCCCCCGCAGTCCGGCTACCGCACGGACGACGTCGCGGCACGGATAGCGACCGGCCGCTGGAACGACGTGGAGCACGAAGACCTCTCCGGCGACGGCCGGATCGACCCGCGCACGCTGAGCAGGCAGCTGGACGAGCTGCTGCCGGCCGACCGGATCGTCTCGATCGACTCGGGCAACTTCATGGGTTACCCGAGCGCGTACCTGTCGGTACCCGACGAGCAGGGGTTCTGTTTCACACAGGCATTCCAGAGCATCGGCCTGGGCTTGGCGACGGCGATCGGAGCAGCGTTGGCCCGCCCGGACCGCCTCCCGGTCCTGGGCACCGGCGACGGCGGATTCCACATGGCACTGTCCGAACTGGACACAGCAGTCCGCCTGCACCTCCCCCTGGTGGTGATCGTGTACAACGACGCGGCGTACGGCGCCGAGGTCCACCACTTCGGCGACGCCGACATGACAACGGTCCGCTTCCCGGACACGGACCTGGCGGCGATCGCCCGCGGCTTCGGTTGCACGGGCGTCACGGTGCGCCGGCCGGAGGACCTGTCGGCGGTACGGGAGTGGCTGACGGGACCGCGAGCGCAACCGCTGGTCATCGACGCGAAGATCGCGGACGACGGCGGATCGTGGTGGCTGGCGGAGGCGTTCCGCCACTGACCCACCCTTGACAACGCTGGCGCTCACCCTGGATGCTGCCCTCACTGTCTTACTGTCTTAAGACAATGGGGAAACGATCTGATGCGACTCTTCCTGGCCGTACTCGCGGCCCTCACGCTGTCCGCGGCCCCGGCTACCGGGCAGCCCAACGCCCGCCCGGACCCGGCAGCCGCACTGTTGGCGGCGTTCGACACCCACTCGATCGTGGCCAAGTCCAGCCCGGACGTCGGCCCGTTCGTGTTCGACCTGATCCGCGACCCCCGGTTTCCGGGCCGGGTGAACGACATCGTGGTGGAGTGCGGCAACACGCGCCTCCAGCCACTGCTGGACGCGTACACCGGAGGCGGCGACGTCCCGGACATCAGCCATGTCTGGCGCGACACAACCCAGCCGAGTTGTGGGTTTTCGACGTTCTACGAGCAGTTGTTCGCTTTGGTCCGCCAGGTGAACACAACGCAGCCGGCGGCGCGGAAGATCCGGGTGCTAGCAGCCGACCCACCGATCGATTGGAGCAGGGTCCACACACCGGCGAACCTGGAGCCGTTCCTGGACCGGGACGCGTCGATCGTCTCGGTGGTGAAGACGCAGGTGCTGCAGAAGGGGCGCAAGGCATTGATGCTGTTCGGCTTGGGCCACCTGACCCACGACGGCGGCAGCGGAGCGGTGGCCCAGATCGAGCGCGAGTACCCGGGAGCGGCGTACGTCATCGCAGACCACCGCGGGTTCACTTCGGACAACGCACGGCTGGAGCGGCAGTTGGGATCGTGGCCTGCCTTGGTGCCCCTGCAGGGATCATGGCTCGGGGCGTTGGAGACGACGTACTTCCCGGTGAACCGCGAGTACCCGCCGGGGACGCGAGGGTATCCGGGCGTGGACGCGTACTTGTACGAGGGCCCGGCGGATCTGTTGCTGCGCGAGCCATTGTCGGCGCGAGCGGTGCTGGACACGGACTACTTGACGGAGCTGCGCCGGAGGGCGACCGCGATCGATGCGCCACCGGACTCGATCGAATGGCCGGAGACGTTCTTTGCGCGGGAGCGGACTTCCGGAGTTTTGCTGCGGGGGTAAGGCGGACGTGGGCGTGGGCCCGTAGCTGTGGGGCTGCGGGCCGTTCCGTGTTCGCGCTGCAAAGGGCAGCGGCTACCCACTCACCCGACTGCCGTTGCAGTACTAGCGGTAGCGCTTCTTGATGCGCCTGGCCCCTTCTTCTTCCTGGCGGCGGAAGCGTTCGTTGATCCGGCCGCCGTGTTCGCGCTCGGCGGCTACCTCCTCGTCGCTGACCGGGTGCCAGTCGCCGCCTTCTCGGACGGCGAGCAGTGCTGAGATCGCGTCGCCGATCTCTTGTACCTCGAGTTCCACGTGCTCCCCGCCGGGCCCCCGCAGCATGCCGTACTCCTCGAGCACGCTCGCGAGGACGAACACGACCCGGTCGCCCAGTCCCCGCCAGTCGTAGAGGTGCACGTTCAGCCCGAGGAAATGCGCGATGAAGGCGTCGCCGTCGTTGAGCTCGCCCTTCTCGAAACGACAACCGAGAGCCTTTTCCACCCGGGTGGCCATCTCCTCGAGCGACATCTCCGAATAACGTCGGACGCTGAAATGCAGGACCGTCCGCTTCATGCGTTCTCCAGGTAGCCGGGTGGTGCAAGTCTACTTCGCGCTCCTGCGCAGGACGATCGTGGTGTCTTCGATGCCCGGGTTGTCCGGGAAGATGACTTTCAGCGCGTTCATGATGTCGAGGCTGATCGCCAGCAGGTCCGGGGTGTCCTCGGGCGTCGGGAACACCTTGTCCTTGTCGACGTATAGGGGGTCTCCCCGATGCACGCCTTCCCGGCTGACCCGGTCGAACTCCTCCGCGTCCACGACGAACAGGTCGACGTCGAAATCCTTGAGGTTGAACCGGGTCAGGCCCTTGTGCGGGCCGCGATAACCGCGGCTCATGCTGCCGACGTAGTGCAGCTCCTTGCCTCGATACCGACCGTTGAAGCCGGCTATGGTCCTGTCCACCTCCGCCTTGATCTCCTTGTACCGCTTCTCCCAGATCTCCTTGCCCTTGGTGTCGATCGTGTTCTCGATCTCCTTGCGGCTGAGGTCCTGGATGCCCTGCTTCCCGGCCCAGGCGATGATGTCGTGCAACAACTGCTGTGCGCGTTTGATCAGCGGTTGGATGTTCTGCCGCGCCTCCGTGCGGGTCTTGCGGGACACCGGTTTGCCCTCGCGCTCACGGTGCTGGAAGATCTTCTTGTACGCGGCCTTGTAGGCCGAGATGTCCTCGCCGACGATCTGTTCCAGTCGTGCACCGAACTGGGCGTGGTAGGCCGCCTTCACCGTTTCGTCCTGGATCGACCCGATGTAGGCGTCGAGGTGCGCGAGCGCCCAGTGCGCGTCCTGGAACTTCTCCTGCAGTCTGGCGACGTTGGACGCCATGACGACGTCGACGTCCTCGCCCTTCGGGGTGAACGTGAGCGTGTGGGCCGCGCCGGCCAGCTGGAACGGGACCTCCACTGTCGGCGGCGGCGCTTCCTCCGCCTTGTCGTCGTCCTTGGGCTTGGCCTCGCCTTTCTTCTTGCCTGGTTCCGGCTCGCGGTCCTTGTCCTGGTCGGGCCGAGCCTTCTTCCGGCCGAACTTGTCCTTGAGCTTCTTTCCGGCGGACTTGACCTTGTCCTTGACCTTCTTCGCGCCGGCCTTCAGCTTGTCCTTGACCTTCTTGCCTGGGGCTTTCAGCTTCGCCCAGAGTTTCTTGACCAGGCCGACGATCTTGTCGACGACCCAGTCGACGGCCTTGTTCACCGGGCGGGCCAGTTTCTGGAAGATCTGCTTGACCTTGCCGGCGATGCCGCCGATACCGAGGATCGCGGCCAGTGCCCCGATCAGCACCGGGATCGACCGTGCCAGCGCGGCTTCGACCTTGGCGGCGACGCCGCCGGTGCTGCCCTTCGAGATGGCGATGACCGCGTCCAGCACGGAGTTGACGAACTCGATGATCTGGCGGCCGTTGGTGACGATGAACCGGATGATGTCGATGATCATCTTGCAGGCGCGGATGAACGCCGAGGCGGGGTTGAACAGCGACACGATCCAGGTGATGCCCGCGATGATGATCGTGGGCAGCAGGTAGTCGACGAGGTTGCCGATCAGGTCCCGCTTCAGATCTCCCACGCGGGTCTTGAGGTCGTCCCACATACCGGCCACGCCGCGCTTCCGGACTTCCAGCACCAGCGGCACGGCGGTTTCCGCCGCGGCGACCGCCTGTTCGGGAACCTTGCGCACGATGCGCGACCGGATGTTGGCCCACGTCAACCCGAGCAGGGTCGCGAGCAACGTCAGGATGCCCATGACGTCGAAGCTCGTCGGCAGCCGGATGCCGGCGGTGGCCGCGGTGCCCAGCAACCACGCCAGCACACCCGCCTCCAGGTGGCGGCCCGCGTTCTTCATGAACTGCTTCAGGCCGCCGCCGACGCCGGTGATCAGATTGCCCAGGAAGCCGATCGGGTCGCGGATGATGCCCATGACCGCCTGCGCGGCCTTCGCGAGGATTCCGAGCAGGAGGTCCTTGAGCTCCATGATGGTCTTGATGACGCCCGCGACCGCGTCGATGGCCTTGTCGACCAGGCCCTCGTTCTTCTCCTTCTCCGCGGCGATCTCGTCATCGACGGACTTGACCGCGTCGGTGTACTTGGTGGCCAGGGTGTCGACCAGCTCGCCGGCCTTGTCATCGACCGACTGGGTCAATGCGTCGAACTGGTCGGAGAACCCGGCGGCCGCTTCCTTGCCGATGGCCTGCAGATCCTCGGGGAGCGTCTTGATCTCGTTCTGCAGCTCCTCGCGGCCCTTCGCGATGCGGGTTTTCGCGCGGCCCAGCTCGCGGCCGATGGTGTCGGCCACGTCCGAGATGACCTGGCGCATGGCCGTGACGTAGTGGTCGCGGGCCTCGACGAAGATCAGGTTCGCTTCCTCGGGCAGGCCGAAGAACTTGTCGTGGCCCCACTTGATCCAGCCGTCCCAGCCGCCGTAGCGCCGGTGCTTGTAGTCGTCCATCTTGCGGCGGTGTTCGGCGGTGAACGCGTCGCGGGCTTGTTTCTCACCGCGGGTGAACTGGTCGTCGACCAGCTTGTCCAGCCCGGTGAGGATGGTTTCGACATCGGTCTTCATGGTGTCGAAGCACTTCTGCAGGAGTGCGGTGACCTGCGCGCGTTTGTCCTCGTCGCGGGACTTCGCGCCGGTCTTGCCCGTGCTGACCTTCGCGCCGGTGCGCACCCGCTGGACCGCGATCGCGCCCATCGCGTTCGTGCCCAGGCGTTTGGCCTGCGCGGTGGTCGCGTTCAGCTGTGCGGCCTCGTGTTCACGGAGCCGGCCGGGTGCGGTCTCGGAGTGGTGTTCCGCGGTCTTCTTGTCCTCGAGTGCGGTGGTGAAACCCGGCTCGTTGGACTTGCGCAGCTGCGGCTCGGTCACCTGCGCGTCGGCCATCCGCCGGTTCACCGCGGCGGGACCGGCCGACATGTCGGTAGCCGACGGGGGCAGCGTGTCCGGCGTGGCCTTCGCCGGATCCGGGGCGCCCGGCGCGCCGGGCGGCTGGTCGGCCGCCATCGGCACGACCTTCTTCACCTCCGCGGCCGACGTGTCCGGCGGCGCGGCCGTGGTGGTGGCGATCTGCTCGGCCGAGTCCGCTTTGCCCTCGCCGACCTTGCCCTGCACGTCCTGCTTGATCGCGGCCGGCTTGTCGGAGTCGGCGAACTTGTCCGCCTCGTCCAGGTTCTTCGGCGCCTTGTCCGCGATCGCCTTCTCGACGGCCGTGATGAACGCGTCCTTGTCGAAGTCCTTCGGCTTCGCGTCGTTCATCTTCTCGGCGTTGGCCGTCTTGCCCTGCGCGACCGCGTCGTCCTTGGGTGGCACCGACGCGTCCTGCGCCGACGCCGCTTCCTTGCTCGCCGGGGGATGCGACGTCGCGACCGCGCGCTTCTTCCGCGCGACGTCCTTCTTCAGCACCCCGAACTTCGGGTCCGTGCCCGGACTACGGTTGAGCCCGGCCGCCACCGCACCGTTGCCGACCTTGGCCTGCAACTCCTCCGGCGTCGGCTCGGCCGGCGGTTTCCTGTCGCCCACACGCAACGCGGCCAGCATTGCCGCGTTCGACGCGGCCGGTGGCGGCGGCTTCTTCGGGACCGGAGGGGTCCTGACCGGTGTCGGCGGAGTCGTCACAGCCGGGGTCGCCACCGCCGGAGTCACCGCAACGGGCCGTTTCACCGGGCCCAACAGTGGCGGCGGCATTGAGGGACTCCTCTCCCGCTACACAGGCACGGGTAAGAGTTCCAGCAGGGCGTCACCCGAGCGTCGCGGAAACGTCCCCGGAGGCGAGCTGTGGATTCCCTATGTGCTGATGCGGCCGAGTACTAACGCGACCACGATTCCAGCGCGATCAACGTCTTCGTCCCCGTCACCTGGTGCTGCCGCCGGATCTCGTCGATCGTCTTCTGCAGGTGCGCCATATCCCGTACCCGCAGCCACACCAGCGCGTCCGGGTCGCCCGCGATCGTGAACACCGCCTGGGCCTCGGGCATCCGCGTTGTCGTCCGGAGGATCTCCGCCACCTTCGTGTTCCCCACGAACCGCAGCTCCGTGAACGCTTCGATCCCCCACCCGAGCTTCGCGTGGTCGACCTGGACCGTGAACCCCGTGATCACGCCGGTCTCGCGCAGCCGGTCGATGCGGCGCTTGACCGCCGCCGTGGACAGGGTGACCCGGTCCGCTATGTCGGACAGCGTCCGGCGCGCGTCCTCGCGCAGGAGGGCGAGGATCTCGTGGTCGGTCGCGTCGAGCAGCTCTTCGGCCATGCAAGAGAGCCTACACGCAAAATTCGGCGTCAAATGACACCATAGATCGCCGAATTTTGCGCCAAGACGAGCAGAACAGCGAAGCCTGTTGCGTCAGTGTGGTCTGCATCGCACCCTCCCCCGAAGCGCACCGAGGCGAAGGGAGCCGCGCCGTGGAGACGTTCACGCTGGAGGACCGCTACCTGCGGGAGGCGGGGACCGTGCACCTGACCGGGCTGCAGGCCCTCGTCCGGCTGCTGTTCGACCGCGTCCGGCACGACCGGGCCCGCGGTGGGGATCCCGCCGTCTTCGTCTCCGGCTACGAGGGCTCGCCGCTCGCCGGCTACGACCTCGAACTCGGGCGCCGCTCGACTCTGCTCGAGAAGCACGACGTAGTGCACCGGCCCGGGCTCAACGAAGAGCTCGCCGCGACCTCCGTCATGGGCAGCCAGCTCGTCGCGGGAGCCGGCGGCCGCAAAGCCGTCACCGGCTTCTGGTACGGCAAGGCACCCGGTCTCGACCGCGCCTCCGATGCCCTCCGCCACGCCAACCTGGCCGGCACCGATCCGCGTGGTGGCGCCGTCGCCCTCGTCGGCGACGATCCCAACGCCAAGTCCTCCACCGTTCCGTGCGCGTCCGAGCTCGCGCTCGCCGACCTGGCGATCCCCGTGCTCTTCCCCGCCGACGCGCAGGACGTGCTCGACCTCGGGATGCACGCCGTCGAGCTGTCGCGGGCCAGCGGGCTGTGGACGTCGCTGAAGGTCGTCGCCAACGTCGCCGACGCCTCCGGCACCGCCACAGTGAGTCCACAGTGGAGCGTGCCGGGGCTCGACGGCGGGTACCGCCACACGCCGACGTCCCGGCTGCTCGGCGCGAGCCTCGCCGAGCTGGAACGCAGCCTCTTCACCGTCCGGCTGCCCCTCGCCCTCGAGTACCTGCGCGCGAGCGGGGTCAACCGGATCACCGCACGCGGTGCCGCCGACCGGATCGGCATCGTCTCCGCCGGAAAGTCCTATCTGGACCTCCAGCAGGCCATGCGCGTGCTGGGCCTGGACAAGCACGGCATCCGCGTGCTCAAGCTCGGCGCGATCCACCCGATTGAGCCCACGATCGTCCGCGAATTCGCCGACGGCCTCGACGACATCATCGTTGTCGAGGAGAAACGCGCGTTCGTCGAAACCGCGCTCAAGGAGGTCCTGTACGGCTGTGCGAACGCGCCGCGGATCATCGGCAAGAAGGACCACGACGGCCGGACGCTGTTCAGCGAGCTCGGCGAGCTGGACCCGGACGGCATCGCCGCCGGGCTGGCCAGGGTGCTGCCCGCCGGCATCCCGTCGGTCGACGCCTACCGGGGACGGCGCCGCCGTGAGCGCATCGCCGTCCCGCTGCTCGCGCGGACGCCGTACTTCTGCTCGGGCTGCCCGCACAACTCGTCGACGAAGGTCCCCGAAGGCACCCTCGTCGGCGGCGGCATCGGCTGCCACACCATGGCGCTGTTCATGGAGCCCGACCAGGTCGGCACCGTGCTCGGCGTGACGCAGATGGGCGGCGAAGGCACCCAGTGGATCGGCATGGCGCCGTTCGTCGAAGCGGAGCACTTCGTCCAGAACATCGGCGACGGCACGTTCACCCACTCCGGCAGTCTCGCCGTGCGCGCGGCGGTCGCTGCCGGGGTGAACATCACCTACAAACTGCTCTACAACTCCGCCGTGGCGATGACCGGCGGCCAGGACGCCGTCGGCGGGCTGCCCGTCGAGAAGGTCGCGGAGCTGCTGCTCGTCGAGGGCGCGAAGCGGGTCGTGATCACCAGCGACGCGGCGGCGAAGCACCGGAAGCTGCCGCGTGGCGTCGAAGTCCGCGACCGCGCGGAAATCCTGCGCACGCAGGAGGAGCTGGCCGCGATCAAGGGTGTCACCGTGCTGATCCACGAGCAGGAGTGCGCGGCCGAGAAGCGCCGGAAACGCCGTCGCGGCAAGCAAACCGCGCCCGCCACGCGGGTGGTCGTCAACGAACGCGTCTGCGAAGGGTGCGGCGACTGCGGCACCAAGTCGAACTGCCTGTCCGTGCAGCCCGTGGACACCGAATTCGGCCGCAAGACCGCGATCCACCAGTCGTCGTGCAACGTCGACTACTCCTGCCTGGCCGGCGACTGCCCCTCGTTCGTCACCGTGGTGCCGTCCGGCCGCAAGCGCCGCCGGAAGACCGCCGAGCTGGCCGCCGACGCAACTCCGGCGCCCGGGTTCGCCGAGAAGGACTTCACCGTGCGGATCACCGGGATCGGCGGCACCGGCGTCGTCACCGTGACGCAGATCCTCGCCACGGCGGCGGTGCTCGACGGGCGGCACGTCCGCACCCTCGACCAGACCGGGCTCGCCCAGAAGGGCGGCGCGGTCGTCTCCGACCTCAAGGTGACGGCGGAGCCGGTCGAGCAGGCCCCGAAGCTCGCCGCCGGCGAGTGCGACCTCTACCTCGCCTGCGACGCGCTCGTCGGCGCGGACGCGGCGAACCTCGGCGTCGCCGACCCGGCCCGCACGACCGCCGTCGTCTCCACGACCGAGGTGCCGACCGGCCGGATGGTCGTCGATACGACGGTGTCCTTCCCGGACGCCGGCAGCGTGCTCGCGCCGCTCGAAGCAGCGGCGGCGCGGACGGTGTCGCTGGACGCGCGCGGCCTGGCCGAGGCGCTGTTCGACGACGACCAATTCGCGAACGTGTTGCAGCTCGGCGCCGCTTTCCAGACCGGCGCCATCCCGTTGCCCGCGTCGGTGATCGAACGCGCCATCGAGCTGAACGGCACCCAGGTCGCGGCGAACCTGCAGGCGTTCCGCCACGGCCGGCGGCTCGTCGCCGAGCCGCAGGCGGAAGGCCCGGCGCCCGCGACGACGAAGCCGCACGCGATGGAAGCCCTGGTGCACGCCGAGCCCGGCTCCGAGCTGGCGCGGCTGCTCGACATCCGGATCCCCGACTTGGTCGCCTACCAGAACAAGGCCTACGCCCGCGCGTACGCGGAGTTCGTCGAGCGGGTGCGGGTGCTGGAGAACGGGCCGACGGAGATCACCGAGGCCGTCGCGAAGCACCTGTACAAGCTGATGGCCTACAAGGACGAGTACGAGGTCGCCCGGCTGTCGCTGGACCCCGCGTTCACCGACGGTCTCGAGGAGCAATTCGGAGTGGGCACGCAGTACGCCTACCGGCTGCACCCGCCGGTGCTGCGAGCGCTCGGCATGAAGCGGAAGATCGCCCTCGGGCCGTGGTTCCGCCCGGCGTTCCGGCTGCTGCACGCGCTGCGGCGGCTGCGCGGCACCCGGTTCGACCCGTTCGGCCGCGCCGAGGTGCGCCAGGTCGAGCGCGAGCTGGTCGAGGACTACCGCAGGGTGGTCCTGCAGGCGTTGCACGCCGGCGACCGCGGCAACGCGCGGGCCCTCGCGGAGCTGCCCGACCTCGTCCGCGGCTACGAAGATGTCAAGCTGGCCAACGTGGCCCGATACCGCGAACGGCAGGCCGAAATCCTCACGCCCGCAGGTAGCTGAGCATCGCGCCGTCGGGGACGCGCAGCTTCGTGCTGACGTCCCCGGCGTGCTGCCGGGCCGCGGCGGTGCCGATGCCGAGCAGCCTGCCGATCGTGGGCACCGAGTGGCCTTCGGCCAGCAGAGCCACGACTTCGCGCTCGCGCGCGGTCAGCGTCGCCACCGGGTCGCCCGGCCGGGGCCGGGCCAGCTGGACCGCCACGACGTCTCGGTCCAGGACCGTGCCGCCGGCGGCGACGCGGCGGAGGGCGTCGAGGAACTCGTCCGGCTTGCCGACGCGCTCCTTGAGCAGGTAGCCGGCTCCGCCGCCGGCCGCGGCCAGGAGGTCGCCCGCGTAGCCGTCTTCGACGAACGCCGAAAGCGCGAGGATCGCCAGGCCCGGTGCCCGGCGGCGGGCTTCGAGGGCGGCGCGGAGCCCTTCGTCGGTGTACGTCGGCGGCATCCGGACGTCGACGACGGCCAGGTCCGGGGCCTCGGCCGCGACCGACGTCACCAGGTCACCGGGGTGGTCGACGGCGGCGGCGACCTCGAACCCCTCGCTGCGCAGGAGCAGCACCAGCCCCTCCCGCAGCAGGGCGTCGTCTTCCGCGATCACGATCCGCACGGCGGCTGCCTCCTCGCGTCCACGTCACCCCCTGCCTGGATGCACGGACGCGCGGGCGGAAGTGTTCAGCCCTGGCCGGACCAGCCGCTCAGCCGGGTCAGGAGGCGCTCCAGCACCTCGGGATCCGCGGCCACCGGGTCGCCGGAGACGGGTTCGTCGACCAGCGTCCGGCGGTCCTGGCGCCGCGGCAGGCGCACCTGGCGCGCGGTCATCCCGCCCGGCAGCGCCAGTTCGCACCAGGTGGTGCGCCCGCCGCCGACGGCGGGCGACACGCCCAGCCGTTCGCCGGGCCGGGCCGGCGTGTCGGGCCGGCCGGGGACGTCGTCGTCGACCTCGATCGAAAGCACCTCGGCGCGCAGCCGCAGCCGCAGCGTGACGAAGGCGGGCGCCTTCGGGTCACTGGCGTCGATCACGGCCCCGACCAGCCGTCTCGCGGTGGCCGTCACCTGCTCCAGCATGGGCAGCAGGGACCAGTCGGTGAGAATCAGGCGGACGAACAGCTCGGTGACCGGCAGCGCGCTGGGCTGCGCGACGAGCCGGATGTCGTCCATCTGGGAGGTGTGCGCGCTCAAACCTGACCTTCCTCGCCCAGGTGCGGCTCCACGCCGCAGTCTGCCAGTCCGCCCGCCGCGGCACGGTACCGCCCGCGCCGGGCGTTGCTACCGTCGGGGCCATGGGCGAGCTGGTCGAGGACGAGACGGTACGCGCCGAACGGCTGCTGGACGCGCAGGAGAAGGCGGTCGAGCTGTTCGCGGCGGTGGTCGAGCGCGGCATCCTGGCTCCCGGCGTCCGGGAGACCGAGGCCAGCGACGCGATCCGCGACCTGGCCGGTGAGCTGCTCGGCATCCGCCGGTACTGGCACAAGCGGATCGTCCGGGCGGGGGTCAACACGCTGCGGCCGTACCGCGAGAACCCGCCGGACCGGGTCCTCGCCGAGGACGACATCGTGTTCGCCGACTTCGGCCCGATCTTCGAGGAGTTCGAAGCGGACTTCGGCCGGACGTACGTGCTCGGCGACGACCCGGTCAAGCTCCGGCTGCGGGACACCCTGCCGGTGGTGTTCGACGCCGGCCGCGCGTACTTCGCCGCGCGGCCGGACATCACGGGTGCCGAGCTGTACGCGCACATGGTGGAGCTGGCGCGGGAGGCGGGCTGGGAGTTCGGCGGCGCCATCGCGGGCCACCTGGTCGGGCAGTTCCCGCACGAGACGATCGACGGTGACCGCCTCGAGTCCTACATCGCGCCCGGGAGCGACTACCCGATGCGGCGGCCGGACCGCAACGGGCAGACGTCGCACTGGATCCTCGAGGTGCACCTCGTGGACCGCGAGCTGGGCATCGGCGGGTTCCTGGAGCAGCTGCTGACCCTCGGGCCCGCCGCCGGCTCCTGACCGGTCAGACGCGGGCAGGCACCCACAGCTCGTCGATGGCGCGTTCCGCCGCCGCGAGGCTCTCCTCGGCGAGCGGGATGAACTCGGCCAGCGCCGGGCGGACCGGCGCCAGCGTGAGCTCCGCCGTGATGAACCGCGGCTCGAGGCCGGTCAGCGCGACGCCGTGGGGCAGCCACTGCTGCGCGTGGTCCCAGCCTTCGCGGGGAGTGCCGTCGCCGTAGCCGCCCCCGCGGCTGGCCAGCACGACGAACTCGCGGCCGCCGAGCAGGCCGGCGGAGGTCTCGGGGTCGACCGAAAGGCCCCGGGCGATGAGGTGGTCGACCCACGTCTTGACGCTGCTCGGCGCGCCGAAGTTGTACAGCGGCAGGCCCAGCAGCACGGTGTCGGCCGCCTTCACCTCGTTGACGACCGCGACGGTCCGCGCCCACGCCGCCGCCTGCTCCGGCGTGTGCTGCTCGGGTGGCACCACGCCGGCCTGGCCGCCGGCCGTGTCGACGTGCGGGAGGGGGTCCGCGCCCAGGTCGCGGTAGGTGACCGTGCCGCCGGGGTGCGCGGCCTGCCACGCGGCGGCGGCCCGTGCGGTGAGGCGGCGGCTCACCGAGCGCTCGCCCTGGATGCTCGAGTCGATGTGGAGGAGATGCGCCATGTTCTTAGCCGTCCATAGATCGTTGGTGTAGGACAAGCCATTCATAGCACACCGACCATCGCTGTGCCCATATACTGGGCACATGTCCTCGCTGCCGGTCGTCAACCAGCCACCCCACCGGAGCGGCGCGCTGATCGACCACGTCGCGCGCCGGCTGCGGCTGCGCAGCGAGACGGTGCTCGCGCCGCTCGGCATCCGGCCCCGGCACCTCATCGCGCTCACGGTCCTGCGCGACCACGGCGAGAGCTCGCAGCAGGACCTGGCGAAGATCCTCGAGATGGACGGCACGAACGTCGTCGGGCTGCTGAACGACCTCGAAGCGGAGAACCTCGTCGAGCGCCGCCGCTCGACCGCCGACCGCCGCCGCCACGTCGTCGAGCTCACCGGCGTCGGCGCAAAGCTGCTCGCACGGGCCGAATTCGCGCTGACCGCGGTCGAGGACGAGGTGTTCAGCGCCCTCAGCGACGACCAGCGCGAGACGCTCTACGAACTGCTGCAGCAGGCGACCCGCAAGAGCGCGGCGGAAGCCTGCCGGGAACCCCGTATCTGTTAGCCGGCCGCGAGGATCGCTTCGAGCCCGGACGCCTGCGTGCGCCAGTCCGTCACGTTCGGCGCAGTGCCGGTCCAGCGCTGGCCGATCCGGTTGAGCGCGTCCCGGTCACCCGTCCACAGCGCGTCGGCCTGCTTCTGCGCGAACGCCCGGTAGGTCGCCGAGCCCGTCGCGGCGGCGAGATCACCGAAGTACCGCATGAAGATGCCTTTGAACTGCTTCTGGTTGTCGTCGCAGGAACCCGTGCCGGTGTCGCAGGACTCGACGAGCACGCCGTTCGACGTGAGCCGGGCGATTGCCGCGTCCGCCAGCCGCTCCGCTGCGTCCAAATAGGACTGGACACCGGTCGCGCGCCACAGCTCCAGCAGGCCGCCGATGCCGAGGCCCTGGTTGTACGTCCAGACGGTCTGGCCGTTGTTGGCGCACGACGCCGTCAAGCCGTCGTTCACCAGGCCGGCGGCGTTGACCAGGCCACTGCCGAGGTACCAGTCGCCCGCCGTGCGGGCCCGCGCGCCCCACACCGTGTCGCCGGGGATCCGCCGGTGCAGGGACGCGGTCAGCCGCAGGTACAGGCCCGACGTGACGGCGTTCTTGTACGTCCGCTCGCGGTCCCACCAGACCCCGCCGCCGCAGGTGCCGGTGTCCCAGAAGCCGTGGACGTAGCCGGCGATCGTCGTCGCCTCGGTGAGGTAGCGCGGATCGCCGGTGCGGTCGTAGACGGCGATCCAGGCCAGGCCCCACCAGGCGCTGTCGTCGATGGCGCGGCTGACGAAGTGCCCGTCGATCGGATCGGAACTGCGGGCGCCGGCCGGGAAGGCGACGCGGTTGACGTCGAAGGTGCGGGCCAGCGCGGCGTCGGCCCCGCCCGCCTCGGCGACCGCGGTGACGGCGACCGCGGAGTTCCACCAGCTCGACGGCCACCAGGCGGTGAACGGGTCGTAGGACCACATCAGGGCGTCGAGCGCGCCGGCCGCGCGGGTCGTCGCCGGCCGCGCCCAGGCCGTGCAGCTGCCCTGGGCGTGGGTGGCTTCGCGCCCGCACGCCCGCACCGCGCCGCCGGAGAGCCGTCCGCGGGGGTCGCGGGTGGCGAACGCCGCCGTGTGGGTGGCGGTGGCGCCCGCGGGCACGCTGGTGCGGCCCAGGGACGAGCCGTCCGGCCAGCTCGCACCGGCGTCCCAGGACCGGTCGAGCCAGACCTCGTCCCCGGCCCCGCCGGTCTCGATGCCTGCCCAGGCCAGGCCGCGGCCGTCGAAGTGCAGCCGGATCGTGCGGCCGGAGAGCGTGGTGGCGGCGACCGGCTGGCTGTCCCCCGCCGCCGGGGCGCTGCGGTCGCACGCGGTGTCGCAGACGTCGGGGTAGATCCACGCGGTGCAGCCGACGGCCTGCGCGTCCCCGCAGGCCCGGACGAGACCGCGGCGGTGGTGCGCGGGATCGGTGAGGTTGTACATGAGCGTGCGGGTGCCGGTCCACGTGCCGGGGATGCTCGCCTTGCCCAGCAGCCCGTCCCAGGTGGCACCGCCGTCCCAGGAGCGGTCGAGCCAGACGGCGTCCCCGGGGACGCCCTGGTCGATGCTCGCCCAGGCCATGCCGTCGGGATCGTCGGCGTGGAGCCGCAGGACTCGGCCGTTGATCACCTTGTCCGGGAGGGGAAAGGTTTCGCGCGCGGCTTGCGACGGATCTCGGGTGTCGCAGTAGGTGACGCAGACGGTCGCGGCCGCCGCGGCAGCGGGGACCGGGAAACCGAGGACGAGCAGCAGCACGAGCAATGTCCGCATCGACATCCCTCTCCACGCACAGGGTTCGTTCCAGGATAGGAACAGCCGAGGCGGTTTCGAAGGATTCTGTCCGGTTGCCGCGCTTTCCGGACAACGGCTGACTCAGTCCGGCGGGAACAGCCGCGGCATGAAGGCCAGCATCAGCGCCGACCAGACCACGTGCGTCAGCAACGGCGCCTGCACTCCGCCCGACCGCCCGCGCTGCCAGGCGAACAGCGTCCCCATCACCGCCGACGCCAGGACGAGCGCCGGGTTCCGGGTTGCCGTCGTCGACAGCACGTACGCCGCCGTCGCTCCGCCGGGGCCGAGGGCGTCGTACAGCGTTCCGCGGAAGAACACCTCCTCCGCCGCGCCCGTGACCAGGGCTGTCGCCGCCACCGACGATGTCGGGCCGCGGTGGGCGTGGTCGAGCACGCCGGTGATCGCGCGGCGCAACAGGGGGATGCGGCGGGCCACCAGGGCGCACCCGTAGAACGCCGCGAACGCGCCCGCGCCCACCGCCGCCGGCTGGACGACGTCCCGGCGGCCCCGTGGCACCGGGCCTGCCGCGTGGGCTCCGGCGAGCCAGGTCGCCGCCACCGACGCCGTCAGGACGTGGAAGCGGCGCGATCCGGGGCGGCTGGCCAGTGACGCGCCGAGCAGGCCGGATCCGGCGGCCGTCACCGCGGCGAGGAGCGGCTTCACGCCGTCCGCCGGCTCTTCGCCCGCTCGCCCAGCGCCTGCAGGACGGCTTCGTCGTAGCCCATCGGCTCGAACTCGACGATCCGGCGGATCGCGTCGTCGCGGACCACGACCTCGTTGGTCATCGAGTCGATCAGCGCGCGGCCGGTCGTGACGTCGATGTCCGTGACCAGCGACAACCAGTACGACGACAACCGCGGGGACAGCAGCGGCACCGGCAAGATCACGAGCGGCCGGCCCTGGATCGCCGCGACGCGCTGCAGCATGTCCCGGTAGGCCAGCACCTCGGGGCCGCCGATGTCGAACGTGCGGCCGGCGGCGTCCGGGTGGTCGAGCACGCCCACCAGGTAGCGGACGACGTCGGCGACCGCGATCGGCTGGGTGCGCGTGCCGACCCAGCGCGGGGTCACCATCGCCGGCAGGTGCTCGACCAGCTGGCGCGTCAGCTCCCACGACGTGCCGCCGTGGCCGATCACGATCCCGGCGCGCAGCACCGTCACCGGCACGCCGGTCTCCCCCAGCAGCCGTTCGACCTCGCGGCGGCTGGCCAGGTGCTCCGACAGGGAATCGTCGTCGTCCCCGAGGCCGCCGAGGTAGACGATCCGGCGCAGGTCCGCGCCGGCCGCGGCCCGGGCGAACGCTCGCGCGGCGTCGGCGTCACGGCGCTTGAAGTCCGCACTGTCGAGTGAATGCACGAGGTAGTACGCGGCTTCGGCGCCCTTGAGCGCGTCGCGCAGGGAACCGACGTCGGCGACGTCGCCGCGGACGGCCTTCCCGGCGCCGCGGTACTTGGCGGGGTGGCGGGTCATCGCGAGGACTTCGTGCCCGGCTGCCTCCAGCGCCGGGCACAACCGGCTGCCGACGAACCCCGACGCTCCGGCCACCAGCACCCGCATGCCCGCGACGTTAGCCGGGACGGCCTTCGCGCGCAGATCTTCCGCCGCCGGCGAAGCAGACCGCGGCGACCACCCCGGCGCAGCCGGCCAGCTGCGCCCACCCGGGCGTCTCGCCGAGCAGGACGATGCCCAGCAGCACCGCGCCGACCGGCTGCAGCAGCATCAGCGTCGCCCCGGTGGTGGCCGACATCCGCGGCAGCGCGGCCGAGATGAGCAGCCAGCCCGCCAGCTGGCCGATCCCGGCCAGCGCGGCCAGCCAGCCGAACGCGGGCCAGCCGGGCGTCAGGTCGAGCGTGCCGGTCGGGAGGCCGAGCACGACGGCGACCGCGCCCGCGGACACCGTCGCCAGCACCAGCGAGTGCGCCTGCGAGCCGGTGCCGCCGGTGAGCCGGATCAGGAACAGGTAGCCGGCGTACCCCGCGCCGGCGAGCAGCGCGGCGACGGCTCCGGTCACCGGATCGGGGCCGAAGGAGCCGGTGCCGGCGAACCCGCCGGCCAGCACGATGCCGCCGGCGAGCACGGGCGCCGCGGCGAGGAACCGCTTCGACGGCCGCTCGGCCAGGAACGCGAACGCCAGCAGCGGCACGATCACCACCTGCACGGCGAGCAGGACCGTGGCGATGCCGGCGCCGACCCGCGGGATCGCTTCGCCCCAGAGCACGAAGTCCAGGCCGAGGCCGGTGCCGGCCAGCAGCGGGAGCAGCACGCGGCGGCGCGGTGCCGGGCCGGCCTGCCGCCGTTCCCGCCGGGCCAGCAGGAGCAGCACCGGCAGGGCGAGCAGGCAGCGCCAGAACGCGCTCGTGCTGCCGCTGGTGTGCGAGATCTTGATGAAGACCGACGACAGCGCGATGCAGAAACTGCCGAGCGCAGCGAGCAGCCGCGGGTCGAGGCGGCCGGTGAGCGTCCGGGCGGGCCGGGAGGCGGTCGTGGTCACGTCTCCAGCGTGCGGGCGGCAACTGTCAAGGACAAGCGAATGTTTCTGCGGGAATTTCGGTAGCATCCCTACCGTGTTCGGACTCGAGCGGATGCGGGCGCTGCACGCCGTCGCCACCCAGGGCTCGGTCGCCGCGGCGGCCGCGTCCCTGCACGTGACGCCGTCCGGCGTGTCGCAGCAGCTGGCGAAACTGGAACGGGAAGCGGGGCAGCCGCTGCTGGAGCCGCGCGGCCGCGGCGTCCGGCTGACGAAGGCGGGGCAGGTGCTGGCCGGGCACGCCGAGCGGATCCTCGCGCAGGTCGCGGAGGCCAAGGCGGACCTGGAGCTGCTGCGCGAGGACGTCATCGGGCCGCTGCGGGTCGGCGCGATCCCGACGACGGTGCACGCGCTGCTGCCCCCCGCGCTGGCCACCCTGGCCGCGCAGCACCCGCGGCTGGCCGTGACGCTGCACGAGGGCGAGGCCGAGCAGACGATCCCCCGGGTCGTGTCCGGCGACCTCGACGTCGCCGTCGTGGAGAGCTGGGCCGACCGCCCGACCGCGATCCCGCCGTCGGCCACGGGCACCGCGCTGTTCGCCGACGTCGCCGACCTCGCCCTGCCGGCCGGGCACCGGCTGGCCCGCCGCCGGACCGTCGATCTGTCCGAGGTCGACGATCTGCCGTGGATCGGCTGGACCGCTGGGTCCGGCTGCCACGAGTGGCTGGTGCAGGTGCTGCGCAAGCAGGGGCTGGATCCCCGGATCAGCTGCACGGTCGGCGGTTACCCGACCCAGCTGGCCCTGGTGGCGGGCAACGTCGGCGCGGCGCTGGTGCCCCGCCTGGCCCGCGACCGCCTCCCGGACGGCGTCCGCATCCTGACCACCCGCCCCGCACTGACGCGGACGATCTTCGCGATCTGCCGGGCGGGCGAGGAGGACACCGGCGCGGTGCGGGCGTGCCTGGACGCGCTGCGGAAGGCCTCGACCCGGTTCGAGGGCGCCGGCCGCGCGGTCAGCTGAGGTCGCGGATCGCCTGCACGACGGCGTCCTCGCGCTGGATGTGCAGGAACTGGTGCGCGGCGTCGTCCAGCACCCGGTGCTCGCCCCGCGGGACCGCGGCCGCGATCGACGCGTGCAGGTCGCGGATTCCGCGCTGGGCCGCCGCGATGAGCTCCTCGGAACCGAACTGCGCCCAGTACGGGTTGCGGCCCATCGCGGTGAGCACGATCAGCGGGACGTCCGGGAGCGCACCACCGGCCCGCAGTTCGGCGTGGACGTCGTCCTCGTCCTTCGTCTCGTCGAGCACCGTCCGCCACGTGGTCAGGTGGTGCTCGACCAGCTTCTCCCGCACGTCGGATGGCCACTTCGCGAACAGCTCGGCGTACTGCGCCCGCGCGGCCCGGAGCTGCGCCTCGGTCAGGTCCGGCATGTCGGCCGCGGCCTGCTTCATCCGTTCGTTCAGCTCCGCCGCTTCGGCGGGCAGGTGCGCGAAGAGGTCTTCGTGTCCTGGATCCAGCAGGAGCAGCCCGGCGACGTCGGCCGGGAACAGCTGGGTGAACCGCCGGGCGTAGGCGGCGCCGAGGGAATGCGCGGCGAGCACGTACGGCCCCTCGACCTCGGCGGCACGCAGGAGGTCCCGCAGCTCCGTCGCCACTTCGGCCGCGGTGCGCGGCAGCGCGACCGGGTCGCTCCAGCCGGTGCCGGCGCGATCGTAGAGCACGCTCGTCGTGAACTCCGCGACCGCGGTGTGGACGTTCAGGTAGTCCAGGCCGACGAGCCCGGCCCCCGGCAGCAGCACGACGGGCGGGCCGCCGGTGCCCGCGCGATCCAGCAGCAGCCGTCGGCCGGCGACGGTGAAGGTGCGTCCTTGCGGCGGTTCGATGACGGGCATGGTCCCCTCCAGATCTGCGTTCTCAACTTTGAGAACGGTATCACGCATGAGAACATGCGGGGGTGGATTCCCTGAACCTGCTGGTGCACCCGGTGCGGCTGCGGATCGTGCACGCGATGGCGGGCGGCCGGACCCGCACCACGTCCGAGCTGTGCGAACGGCTGCCGGACGTCTCGAAGGCGACCGTCTACCGGCACGTCGGCGTGCTCGCCGACGGCGGGATCCTCGAGATCGAGGGCGAGCAGCGGGTGCACGGCGCCGTCGAGCGGCGCTACCGCCTGCGCCGGGAACGCGTGGTGGTCGACGAAGCCACCGCGGCGTCGGTGCCGAAGGAGGACCACCGGCGCGTGTTCGCGACCGCGATGGCCGCGCTCATCGCGGAGTTCAACGCCTACCTCGACCGCGAGGACGCCGACCCGGCCGCCGACCTCGTCGGCTACCGGCAGCACGCGCTGTGGCTCAGCCGCGCCGAACTGGCCGAAATGATCGGCGAGCTGCGGGAGGTCATCGTGCGCCGGATGGGCCACGAACCCACCGCGGACCGGGTCCGCTACCTGCTGAGCCCGATCCAGTTCCCGGCCGCCGGGCCGGCTACCGCGGACTGAGCCGGGCCACCATCTCGGCCACCAGCTTCCCCGGCCGCCGGTGGTGCACCACGAAGATGTCCCGCGCCGGCCGCGCGTCCGTCGCGTCGCGCACCTCGACGCGCTCCGGCGCCACCCGCTCGAGCACGCTTTCCGGCACGAACGCGATCCCCAGCCCGGCCTCCACCAGCGCCAGGATCACCTGGTAGTCCCGCGTCTCGTAGGCCACCCGCAACCGGACGCCGGCGGCGTCGGCGAGCTGCTCCAGGCAGGCGCGGTTGGGCACGCCCCGGCTGCCGGAGATCCAGTCCTCCCCGGCCAGTGCGCGCAGCGTGAGCCGGCGGGCGCCCGCCTTCGGGTGCCCCTTCGGCAGGATCAGCCGGAACCGCTCCGAGCGCAGCAGCGTCCGCTGCAGGCCGCGCGGGTCGGGCAGCGGAGCGCCGGGATAGCGGTGGGTGATCAGCAGGTCGAGGTCGCGCGAGCTGACCAGGCCGTACCCGTCGGGCGGCTCCAGGTCCAGCAGCCGCAGCGCCACGCCGGGGTGGTCGCGGCGGAAACCGGCGAGCGCGGCGGGCACCAGTGTCATGCCCGCGCTCGCGAACGTGCCGACGGTGAGCTCCTCGTCGAGCAGGGCGCGGACCGTCCGCTCCGCCGCACGCAGTTCCCCGACGATCGCCTCGGCGTGGACGAGCAGCTCCTCCCCGGCGGTCGTCAGGGTGACGCCGCGCGGGTGGCGGTGCAGCAGCCGGGCGCCGGCGTCACGCTCCAGCTTGGCCAGCTGCTGCGAGACGGCGGACGGCGTGAAGGCGAGCCGCTGGGCAGCCGCGGCGATCGAGCCGGCGTGCGCGACCTCGGCCAGCACGGCGAGGCGGTGGGCGTCGAGCACGGAGACCTCCAGCCGTAAGCGTCGCTAATGCCAGCATAGGAGACGTCGCTGGTGCTTACGGCGGCCCGCGCGCATGCTGGAGGGCATGATCAGCACTGCGGACGTGGCCCGGGCGGCCGCGCGCATCGAGGGCCGCGTCCGCCGGACGCCGGTGTTCGCGGACGACGGCGTGTGGTTCAAGCTGGAACAGCTGCAGCACACCGGGTCGTTCAAGGCCCGCGGCGCCTTCAACCGGATCCTCGTCGCCGGCGAGCAAACCGGCGTCGTGACGGCTTCGGGCGGCAACGCCGGGCTCGCCGTCGCCCACGCCGCCCGCGAGTTCGGCCTCCCGGCGCGGGTCTACGTCCCGGCGACCGCGCCCGCGGTGAAGGTCGCGAAACTGCGGCAGCTCGGCGCGGCGGTGGAGCTGGTGGGCGAGAAGTACGCCGACGCCTACGACGCGGCCGTGAAGGCCGCCGCGGACTCCGGGGCGCTGTTCTGCCACGCCTACGACCAGCCGGACATCTGCGCCGGGCAGGGCACCCTCGGCCTCGAACTGCTGGAGCAGACCGGCGGCCTGGACACCGTCCTGGTCGCGGTCGGCGGCGGCGGGCTGCTGGCCGGCGTCGCCGCCGCGGTCGAGGGCCGGGCGCGGGTGGTCGGCGTCGAGCCGCGCGCGATCCCCACGCTCAACGCGGCGCTGGCCGCGGGCGCACCCGTGACGGTCGAGGTCTCCGGCATCGCCGCCGACTCGCTGGGTGCGTCCCGGCTCGGTGACATCGCCTTCGCGGTCGCCACCCGGACGGACGCGGGTTCGGTGCTGGTGGACGACACTGCGATTCTCGAAGCCAGAACGGCGCTGTGGGACCGCTACCGCCTCGCCGTCGAGCCCGGCGGCGCGACGGCGTTCGCCGCCCTGCTCTCCGGCGCCTACCGGCCCGCGCCGGGCGAACGGGTCGCCGTCGTGCTCTGCGGCGCCAACACCGACCCCGCGACGCTCACTTCCCCGACAGCCGCTCCACCACCGGAGCGAACTCTTCGAGGAACGCGCCGTTGACGCTGAAGTAGGACAGGCCCTGCTCCTCGCGGCGGCGTTCGAGCTCCGCCACCATGTCGTCGACGCCGCCGCGGAGGATGCCCAGCGAGTCGTGCTCGATCAGCGTCTCGGCGTCGACGCCGATGAACCCGCGGATCCACGGCGGCACCTGTTCGCCGACGACCCAGATGTTCATCGCGAACTCGAGGTCGCGGTCACCGGCCACCGACCGGACTTCTTCGACGTGCCCGGACATTTCGTCCCGGGTGGTGAGCACGCCGCCGGCCATCGTGACGATGTCGGCCTTCAGCCCGGCCAGGCGGCGCACCTTCGGGCCGCCCGCGGCGATCATCACCGGCGTGTGCGCGTCGCCGTCGAGCCGGCGGACGTGGTCGATCGTCTCGGAAATCGAGTCGAGCCGCTCCGGCCCGGAACCGTAGGGCAGCCCGAGTTCCCCGGCCTGCTGCCGCATTTCCGGCCGCCCGGTGCCGAGGCCGAGCTCGAACCGGCCGTTCGTGACGACCGTCAGGCTGCGCGCCTCCCAGGCGGCCGCCCGCGCGGTGCGCAACGGGCTGGCGAGGACGAACGAGCCGACGCGCAGCTCGGTCGTCGCCGCCGCGGCGGCCGCGAGCGCCGCGGTCGGCGTCGGCATGTTCAGGTTGTCCGGGCACAGCAGCGTCGAATAGCCGAGCTCTTCGGCCCGGCGGGCGGTGGCGAGCCAGTTCGCGCCGCCCTCCGTCGCGCCCGCGACCACGCCGAACCGGAACGCCTTCTGCGGCATCGAAGCACCCCCAAGTCGTTGGTCCTTCGATCAAACCACCGGTGCGCCCGGCCGTGCCACCACGGCCGGGCGGGCGCCCGGCGTCAGCCGCGCTGGTACTCCTCCCACGTCACCTTCGGGACCTGCGGGCCGTCGTCGGCGCCGCGGCCGGCCAGTCCGTTCATGCCCAGGTAGTAGTCGCCGGTCTGGTGCTGGGCACCCGACGACAGGTCCGGGTCGGAGACGGCCATCGCGTGGATGTGGTAGTCGAAGCCCTGCGCCGGCGTGCGGTACCAGGCCGCGAAGCCGACGTTGCGCAGCGCCTTCAGCAGGTTGGTGCGGGTGGTCGACGACATGCCGGACACCGAGATGTCCATCGCGCCGCCGCCGTCGTGCGTCCCGGCCGAGGCGTCGACGCCACCGGGGTTGTACGAACCCTGCGTCAGGGTGACCTGGAAGCCGACCTTGCCCTCCGCGGCCACGAGCATCGCCTTGGTGCGGGTGTTGAGGGTCTTGCCGTGGTAGGTCACCTGGCTGCCGGCGGAAACCGCGTTGGTGACCGTGTACCGGCCTTCGCCCAGCTTCTCCAGCGACGTCTTGCCCGGCAGGCCGGAGGCGTCGATCCCGGTGTAGCCCAACGACTTCTGGTACTGCGAGTACGCCGAGATCGTGGTGGTGCCGAAGTACCCGTCGACGTACTGGCTGTCGAGCAGCCCCTTCGCCTGCAGCGCCTGCTCGACGAGCAGGACGCTGTCGTGGGCGCCCGGGGTCTGGGTGTCGTCGGCGCGGCGCGGGTCGATCTGGGCCGCCTTCAGCACGGCCTCCATGTTCGCTCCTGGCAGAGCCGTCGTGGCCGCAGTCTCGGCCTGGGCCGGTGCGGCCACGGCGAACGTCGCGGCGGTGAGCGCCGTGAGCACGGCGGCCTTCGTGAACATCCTTGTCCTCCATGGGTCGGAATCGGTACGGCCAGGAGGATCACCGAACCGGATACAAGGGACGTACAAACTGGATTCACGCGCTCTTTCGGCTGCGACCGCTTGTAATCCCAGCCACAATCCGTTCGGGTTCCCCCTGGTCCAGGCGTGTGAGCGAGCGTCACGGAGAGTTTCGACCGACCCCGGCCTGGACGGTGTCGTGCTCGTTTCGTAACCTGTTCGAGATCTCGCGGCCCCCGGTCGTCAGGAGACGGCGACGCGAGATCGCCGCCGATACCCCCTCTGCCGGGTACCGGACCCCGCCGCGCGCTCTTCCTGTTGCGGTAAAGCGCGCGCCGGGCACGGGCGAGGCCCCCGACTCGCCGCCCCGGTGCCCGTCGGCGGCCGATCAGCAAAGGAGACCCGCGCGAGAATGCGTTCGCATCCCGTCAAGCGCGTGGTGTCAGGTGCCCTCGCCGCGGCCTCGGTGATCACCGTCGTCACCATGGCCCAGCCGGCGGCCACCGCCGCCCCCATCCCCGTCCTCCAGGCCCCGCCCACCGGGTCGGACGCCCTCGCCAAGTACCGCGATCTCGCGGCGCAGGCGGAAAAGCTCAACGAGGACCTGCTCCGCGCCCAGGACGACCTGACCGCCAAGCAGGGCCAGCTCGACAAGGCCAACGCCGACGTGACCGCCGCGAAGAACGCCGGTGCGCAGGCCATCGACGCGAAGCAGAAGTACCAGTCCGAAGTGGACAAGTTCGCCGGCGCGTCGTTCACCGGCGGCGTCCAGATGAACAAGCTGTCGGCGCTGCTGGCGGGAGCGTCCACTCAGGACTTCCTGGACCGGTCGGCGGCACTCGAGGTCATCGCCACCGACAAGAATGCCGCGATGGACAACCTCTCCACCGCCGCGAACAAGGCGACGGCGGCGGAGAAGGCGGCGGCCGACGCGGCGAAGCGGGCGCAGGACGCGCGTGACGCGGCGGCGAAGCTGGCTTCGGACATCGAGGCCAAGAAGAAGGACCTCCAGGGCCAGATCGACCAGATCGAGGCGCAGAGCCGGAACCTCAGCAGCGCGGACAAGGCCGCCCAGAAGGACACCGGCGGCGCGGCACCGAACGTCAAGGCGCCCACCGCGGCGGCGCAGGCAGCGGTCAACGCGGCGCTGAGCAAGCTCGGCAGCGCGTACGTCTGGGGCGCCACCGGGCCGAGCACGTTCGACTGCTCGGGCCTCATGCAGTGGGCGTACAAGCAGGCGGGCATCACCCTGCCCCGGACGTCCTCGGCGCAGGCCGGCTTCGGCACCCCGGTGTCGCGGGACCAGCTGCAGCCCGGCGACCTGGTCGCCTACTACTCCCCTGTGTCCCACATCGGCATGTACATCGGCGACGGCAAGATGGTGCACGCACCGACGAGCGGTGACGTCGTCAAGATCTCGCCGCTGATGAGCGAGTACGCGGGAGCCACGCGCCCCACGGCGTGAGGTCCGGCCGGTGCCCCGTCCCGCGAGGTGTAGAAATCGCGGAACGGGGCACTTTTCGCGCATGGACGAGAACCCTGACGCCGCCACCGTCGAAGCCGTCGGCAAGGTCACCGAGGCGCTCGAGACGATCGAGCGCGCCCGCGGGCACCTCTACTCGTTCCACCAGCTGACCGGGAGCGCGGACCTGGCCCTCGGCGAAGCCGTGGAGCAGCTCGAGAAGGCCGGCCACGGCGACTGGGCGCGGCGCATCTCCGAGGAGCTGATCGGGCTCAACGTGTTACCCGATCGGTGGACATTCCAGGTCGTCGAGGAGTACGACGACGGGTACTACAAGGCGTGCCGCGACCTTGAGCGCGAGCTGCTCACGTCGCTCACCGGAGGCCGCCGCCACCTGCACGAACAGCAGATGAAGGACGAGCGCCGCACCCACGGCCGACGGGGTCACGAGGCAGGCACCCCGAGCACACCTCCGGCCGGCTCGTGACCGGCGATCGTCGGACGGCTGCGCTAGAGTCGACCACAGGCGAACAGATGTTCGATTGGAGGGGTGATGACTGACCAGGTGGAACCGAACCCGGAGAAGGACCCGAGCGACTGGACCACCGGCGACGAGCCGATGACCGGGCCGCAGAAGTCGTACCTGCAGACGCTGGCGCAGGAAGCCGGCGAGGAGGTACCGGACAATCTGACGAAGGCGGAGGCGTCCGAGCGAATCGACGCGCTGCAGAAGTCGACGGGCCGCGGGACCTGACGGTTTGCCGCTGGTGGCGGGTGCGGTCAGCCGCGGCGCGCGGGCTGGTGCGGGAGCTGGGCGCAAGCCGAGGGTGTGGCCGGCTCGGGTGCGCGCGGGTGGAGGCTGATAGGCGAGTCAGCGGTGCGGCCGGCCGAACTGCGCGTGGTCCGGGCGGCCTGCGGAACCCGGGGCGCGGGTCCGCCGAGCCGGTGAGCCGTGCTGTGCCCGACGCCACGGCTTGTCCTGCGCTCGTGCGGGTAGTCAGCAACGAGATGGCCGACTCCCCGAAGGAGGACATCCCGTGTACCTGACCGTCCTGCTCGTCGTCCTTGCCGGGCTGCTTGTCCTCGGCGGGACTGCCGTCCGGGAACTGCCGAAACCGTATCCGCTCACCGCGAAGCGCACCCTCGTCGGTGCCTGGGTCGTGGCGGCCGCCGGGTTCGGGTGGTGGGTTGCCGCTCCCGGGGCCGGTGCGCTCGTCGTGGTCGTCGTCGGGTTCGGGTTTCTCGTTGCCGCCCTGAACCGCGGGCCTGACCGGCCGTCCTACCCGCGGGCCACGCCCTATCAGCCGCCTCGATGAACGGAGCCGGGATGTCGCAGCCGGACGAACAGCAGCCCGAGATCGCGCGGCCCGGCACTGCCGATCCCGGGCGGGACGAGGACGATCTCTACCGCCCCGGGCAGGGTGAACCGCCGTCCGGGGTCGAGGACGCCGAAAGCACCGGGCAGCAGGTGATCGGCGAACTCCGGGAGCGTCGCGGCCGCTGATTGCTCAGGCCGCGGCGGGCAAGGAGGCGCCCGTCACGCGCAGGAGGAACTCGGCGTTGGAGCCGGTCTTGCGGAGCTGGTCCAGGAGCTGCTCGATCGCGTGCGGCCCCGGCAGCGCCCGCCGGACCTCGCGCATCGCGGCGAGCTCGCCCGGTGTCACCAGCAGTTCTTCGCGCCGGGTGCCGGATGCGGCCACGTCGACCGCCGGGAAGACGCGTCGCTCGGCCGTTTTGCGGTCGAGCTTGAGTTCGGCGTTGCCGGTGCTCTTCAACTCCTCGAAGAACACCGTGTCGGCCAGGGAACCCGTCTCCACCAGGGCCGACGCGATGATCGTGAGGGAGCCGCCGCCCTCGACGTTCCGAGCGGCGCCGAGGATCCGCTTCATCGGCTGCAGCGCGGCCGCGTCGACGCCGCCGGACAGCGTGCGGCCCGACGGGCGCGCCGAAAGGTTGTACGCGCGGCCGAGACGGGTCAGCGAGTCGAGCAGGAGGACGACGTCTTCGCCCTTCTCCACCAGGCGCTTCGCGCGCTCGACGGTGAGCTCCGCCACCGCGACGTGCTCCGCCGGCGGCCGGTCGAAAGTGGACGCGATCACCTCGCCGCGCACCGTCCGGCGCAGCTCGGTGACCTCCTCCGGCCGTTCGTCGGCGAGCAGGACGAGCAGCCGGCAGTCCGGGTGGTTGACCGACAGGCCGTGGCCGATTTCGCTCAGCACCGTGGTTTTCCCGGCTTTCGGCGGCGAGACGACCAGGGCGCGCTGCCCCCGGCCGAGCGGGGTGACGAGGTCGATGACGCGGGGCAGCAGCCGCGCCGGTGTGGTTTCGAGCAGCAGCCGCCGGTCCGGGTGGACCGGGACGAGGTCGGCGAACCGCGGCCGCGGTTCGGCCGGGTCGGCGCCGTTGACGCTGGTGATCTGCTCGGTGGTGCCGGTGATTTCGTCGCCCGGCCGCAGGTCGTGCTTGCGGACGAGGGCGAGCGGGAGGGCGACGTCGTCGGGCGCCGCCCGGTAGCCGGGCCGGACGTAAGGGGTCTTGCCGGACAGGTCGAGGATGCCGTGGAACGACATGGGTGTCTCCTGATGAGGTGGCCGGCCCGCGCGAAGACGGCGTGGCCGGGAACGAAGGAAAGAGGCCGAGTGGCCTGGATCCGGGGAGCTGCCTCCGGGCGGCCGAGGGGCCGGCATCCGCGAGGAGCGCCTTCACTGTAGCGAGACATCTCACGAAGCACAACGGGTAAGACTCCGTGGCGGTGGGTAGTCCACCGGAGAAGCCCGCCGAAACGGGGGAACCGCGGCTGACTGATGGGAGCGAATCGTGTATCGACATACCCCGGAAACTGGCGTCGATACGGGTGAGAACACCGACGCCGACCAAGCCGGGACCACGGCACCCGAGCGCATCGCCGCCGGGCCCGTGGTCGCCTCGACCTTCGAAGAGCTGGCGCCGGCTCTGCCCAACGAGATGGCCGGCCTGCGCCGCAAGCTGATCCAGTGGCTGAGCGAGCTCCCGCTCGACCCGGACAGCACGCACGACATCACCCTGGCGACGTACGAAGCCCTGGCGAACGTGGCGGCCCACGCCTACCCGGACGGCCACGGCTGGGCCCGCCTCCAGGCGAGCCGAGCGGGCGACGCGGTCACCGTGACGGTGACGGACACCGGCTGCGGAATCCCGGCGACCCGGCCCCGCGTGGCGGGCCTCCGCACCTCGGGCGGCCGCGGCCTGCTGCTGATCGACCAGGTGACGGACCAGTCCGACATCGACAGCAGCACCAAGGGCACGACGGTCCGCATGACCTGGCGCCCGGCGGCACTCCGAGACGCCGACCCGTCCTGAGGAAAAGGGGCCGCCCGTCGGCTCACGAAAAGCCGGCGGGCATCGCGCCCGCCAGGAAAACGATCACCGGCGACGAACGCAGTCGTCACGACCTACAGCGGCAACGCCGGAATCACCAGCAGCGCCAAGGGCCGAGTGATCTCAGGCGCTCTTGAGCCTGCCCCACCGGCAGTTCGTGCCGAAGCACAGGGAACCTGATACCCGAAGGCAATCCCCTGCTGCACCAAGGTGGCCGCGCCCCACCCTCGCGGGCGCGGCCACCTTCCCACCCCCACGATTTCCTTCCTCAGGCCGCTCCGGCCAGCCTGACCAACCGGTTCCGCGGGTACGAAACCAGTTCCCGCTCCTCGTCCGTGGTGAAGATCTCGACGGAGTCCTCCAGCAACTCCGCCGAATTCACCTGCAGCTGCCACGCGGGCAGCCCCGGCGCCGGCTCGTGCCAGAACCACTGGCCCTTGGTGAGCTGGTGCGCCGGGACCGTCGCGTCGTCCGTTTTCATGTGCTGAGGCTATCCGCCACCACCGACAGTTTTCGCGCCGCCTCGGCCGGGCCGGCGTCCACTGTGACCGTGGCCACGGTCACAGTCATCCCACCGCGCAGGTCACCGTCGGCGGGGTCAGGTTTCCGCCGTGCTGGACCGTGAAGCCGATGACGTTGCCGCTTCCGTTGGGCCTCGCCGTCAGCACATAGCCCGTGCTGTCCCACGTTCCCGTGTAGTTCCAGCTGCCGATCACCTTCTGCGGCGCGTGGAACGTGATGGTGAGGACCCAGTTGTTCGTCCCCGACACCGTCACCTGGCCGTTGAACCCGACGTTCCACTCCGCCGTCTTGAGGTAAGCGGCCGAACAGGGTGCCGACGTCGGAGTCGTGGTCGGCGTCGTGGTGCCGCCGTCCGGCGGTGTGCCGCCGTTCAGCGTGTCGAGCACCGCCGTGTACGCCTCCTTCTTCTGGCCGTTGCCGTCGAACAGCAGCGGGGTCGCCGACGCCCGCCACGAGTCCGTGTCACGGATACCCCACGTCGTCATGCCGGTGCAGCGCGCGACCGCCGTGCACGCCTGCGTCACCGTGCGGAAGTTGTTCGCCTGGGCCGTTCCCGAGCCCTCGACGTCCAGCTCCGTGATCTGCACGTCCACGCCGAGGTCGGCGAAGTTCTGCAGCGTCGTCCGGTAGTTCGACGGCACCGGGCTGTTGCTGTTGAAGTGCGACTGGAAACCGACGCAGTCGATCGGCACGCCGCGGGACTTGAAGTCCTGCACCATGCGGTACACCGCCTGGGTCTTCGCCTGGTTCCAGTCGTCGGTGTTGTAGTCGTTGTAGCAGAGCTTCGCGTCCGGGTCGGCCGAGCGCGCCGCGCGGAACGCCACCTCGATCCAGTCGTCGCCCGTGCGCTGCAGGTTCGAGTCGCGCCGGGCACCCGACCCGCCGTCGGCGAACGCCTCGTTCACCACGTCCCAGGCGTAGATCTTGCCCCGGTAGTGCGACGCCACCTGCGTGATGTGGTTGAGCATCGCCTGCCGCAGCGCCGAGCCTTCCATGCTCTGCATCCACCCCGGCTGCTGCGAGTACCAGGCCAGCGTGTGCCCGCGCATCCGGGCGCCCTGGCTCGCCGCCTGGCTCACGATCCGGTCGGCGTTCGCGTACGAGAACTGCCCCTGCGACGGCTCGGTCGCGTCGATCTTCATCTCGTTCTCCGGCGTGATCATGGAGAACTCGCGGCTCAGGATGCCGGTGTAGACGCTGTCGGACAGCTTGCTCGCCGACACCGCCGTGCCGAAGTACCGCCCGGTCCGGGCCGCCGCACTGCCCAATGTGGTCCCGGCGGGCGGCGTGGACGACGTCGTCGTGGTGGGAGTGGTGGGCGTGGTCGGCGTCGTCGTGGCCGGGCCGCCGCTGTTCAGCCCGAGGAAGTTGATCGCGTACGCCACCATCCCGTTCTGCGGCAACGCATGCCCGGCACCCTGGACGCTGACGCCCTCGACCGGCGCCTGTGTCCCCGTGCCGCCGTAACGCGTGCGCGTCCAGCCGGACTGCGGGGAGTCGGTCGACGACGGTGTCTGGCTCACCCCCTGCAGGTTGGTCCACTGCTTGATCTCCTCCCCGAAGTTCGGGTAGCGCAGCGTGTCGTCGGCGGTGCCGTGCCACAGCTGCATCCGCGGGTACGGGCCGCTGCGCCCGCCGCTCATCTGCCGGGCCTGGTCGCCCCACTGCTGCGCGGATTTGACGATCTGGCCGTTCGCGCACTGGCTGTTCCAGCTGGACCCGTCCGTGGTGCCGAAACACCCGGCGGGCACGCCCATGAACGCCGAGCCGGCCGCGAACACGTCCGGGTACTCCGCGGCGAGCACGTTCGTCATCATCGCGCCCGAGGAGAACCCGGTGACGTACACGCGGGAGGCATCGACGTTGTAGCGCTGCTTGGCCCAGTTGACCATCGACAGGATGCCGACCGGGTCGCTGCCGCCGCCGCGGGTCAGTGCCTGCGGCGAAGAGACGTCGAAACACTGCCCGCTGCGGGTGGCTTCCGGGAACACGATGACGTACCCGTACTGGTCGGCCGCGGTGACGTAGTCGCGGGCGTAGCCGTTGAACACCGCCGACGCCGAACCGGTGCAGTAGTGGATCGCTACCAGCAGCGCGGGGCGCGCGGCGACCCGGTCCGGGACGTAGGTGTACATGTTGAGGTTGCTGGGATTGCTGCCGAAGTCGGTGACCCGGGTCAGCGTGGCCGCGGACGCCGGCTGCGCCGCCACGACCAGCACGATCGCGGCGGCGATCGCCAGCACGGCGGCGGAGAGGGCCGTGAGGAGTCTTCGCACTCGAGGAATCCTTTCCGGGGGCGGGAAGGGAACTGCGATGATGGTTCGTCGGCCCTCCCGGCCGGTCAACGATTATCGGAATGTTTCGGCACCTTTCGAACCGCTCACCGATCGGCCGCGCCGCCCGCGTTCTGGCAGGATTCCGGGATGACCGAGCTGCTCCTGGGCCCGCTGCTGCGGCACGTGAACGCCGATTCGGCGACGATCTGGGTGGAGGCCGCCGGCCCGTGCGAAGTCGCCGTCGCCGACGCGTCCGCCCGGACCTTCGAGGTCGACGGCCACCACTACGCCCTCGTCGTGCTGACCGGGCTCGAGCCGGGGCGCAGCACGCCGTACGAGGTCCGCCTCGACGGCACGCTGGTCTGGCCGGAGCCGGGCAGGTCCCTGCCGCCGAGCCGGATCCGCACCCTGCGTCCCGGCGATCCGCGGTTCCGGCTGGTCTTCGGGTCCTGCCGCAAGCCGCGGGAGCAGGACGCGCTGGGCCCGGACGCGCTCGCCGCGTACGCCCACCGGATGGCCGGGATCGACGAGGCCGAATGGCCGGAATCGCTGCTCCTGCTGGGCGACCAGGTCTACGCCGACGAAACGACCGACGCGACGCAGCAGTGGCTGGCCGGGCGGCGTGACACGGGCAAACCGCCGGGCAAGGAGGTCGCCGACTTCGAGGAGTACTGCCACCTGTACCACGAGGCCTGGTGCGACCCGGCGGTGCGCTGGCTGCTGTCCACCGTGCCGACGTCGATGATCTTCGACGACCACGACGTCCGCGACGACTGGAACACGTCACAGGCCTGGCGCGCGCAGATGGCCAGGACGTCCTGGTGGCGGGAGCGGATCCGCGGCGCGCTCGTCTCGTACTGGGTGTACCAGCACCTGGGCAACCTCGGTCCGGACGAACTCGCCGAGGACGACCTCTACCAGCACGTCACCAAATCGGGTGAGGACAACGCCGCGGTGCTGCGCGAGTTCGCCGACCGCGCCGACCGGGAAGCGGACGGCGCCAAGGGCACGCGGTGGTCCTACCGGCGTGACTTCGGCCCGGTCCGGCTGCTGGTCATCGACTCGCGGGCGGGGCGGATCCTCGCCGGCGGGCAGCGGTCGATGATCGGCGACGAGGAGTTCCGCTGGATCGAGGAGCAGGCGTCGGGCCCGTTCGACCACCTGCTGATCGGCACCTCGCTGCCGTGGCTGCTGCCGACCGCGCTGTCGGCCGCGCAGTCGGTCAACGAGCGGCTCTGCGCCCGGCCCGGCGTCGTCGGCCGGGTCAGCGAATGGCTGCGGCAGCTGCTGGACCTGGAGCACTGGCCGGCGTTCCGCGCGTCGTTCGAGCGGCTGGCGAAGCTCGTCGCCCGCGTCGCGGACGAGGGCCCGGCCTCGGTCAACGTGCTTTCCGGCGACGTGCACCACGCGTACGTCGCGCAGGCCGAGTTCCCCGGCGCCACGGCGGCGCCGGTCCACCAGCTGACCTGCTCGCCGGTGCACAACACCGTGCCGTGGTACATGAACCGGCTCTTCCGCGCCGGCTGGTCGCGGCGGCTGACGCGGGTGAGCGAGTGGCTGGCGCGCCGCACCGGGGTCCCGCCCGCGCCGCTGTCGTGGCACTGCGTGTCCGGGCCGCACTTCGGGAACGCGGTGATGGAGCTGGACGTCGACGGGCGCTCGGCGTCGGCGAGGCTGGTGCGGGCGGACGGGGACGGCGAGCCGATCCGGCTGGTCTGAGGGTGGGTGCGCCACGGCCACCCGCCCCCGCGCGATCCGGGTTAGCCTCGGATCATGGCCGCGGAAAACGTACTCGGGGAGTTCCTCCGGGCCCGCCGTGAACAGGTGGGCCCGGCGGAGCTCGGCCTGCCCGCGGGCGGGCCGCGCCGGGTCGCGGGCCTGCGCCGCGAGGAGGTGGCGGTCCTGGCCGGGGTCAGCACCGACTACTACGTCCGGCTGGAGCAGGGCCGCGAGCGGAACCCGTCGGCCCAGGTCGTCGACGCGCTCGCCCGCGGGCTGGCGCTGGACGAAGAGGCCACCGCACACCTGCACCGGCTGGCCCAGCCGGTGCCCGCGCGCCGCCGGCGCGCCCGGCGGCCGGAGCGGGTCAGCCCGAACCTGCTGCGCCTGATGGACGGCTGGCCGGCCACGCCCGCGCTGGTCCTCGGTCCCTGCCTCGAGGTGCTCGCGCACAACGCGCTGGGCGAGGCGTTGTTCGCCGGGCACACCCACAGCGGTGACCTGGTCCGCCTGGTGTTCCTCGACCCGGACGCCCGTGCGTTCTACCCGGACTGGGAGCGCGTGGCGGTCAACACGGTCGGCGGCCTCCGCGCGGCCGCCGGGATCGACCCGGACGACCCGCGGCTCATCGAGACGGTCGGCGAGCTGTCGGTCAAGAGCGCGGACTTCCGCCGGCTGTGGGCGCGTCACGACATCCGGCAGAAGACCCGCGAGACCAAGCGGTTCCGGCACCGGCTGGTCGGTGAGCTGGAGCTGAGCTACGAGGCACTGACCGTGAACAGCGCGCCCGGCCAGCAGCTGATCGTCTACCAGGCCGAGCCGGGCAGCCCCTCGGAAGCGGCGCTCGCGCTGCTGGGCAGCCTCGCCGCGTCCTGATTCCCTTTCCTTCCACAATGGACGGAGTAATTCGTCATGCCTGAAAGCGCTGTCTGGTTCATCACCGGCTGCTCCCGCGGCCTCGGCCGCGCCCTGGCCGAGGCCGTGCTCGGCCACGGCCTGCGCGCGGTCGTCACCGCCCGCGACCCGGCGCGGGTCGCCGACCTCGTCGCCGCCCACGGCGACCGCGCGCTGGCGCTGCCGCTCGACGTCACCGACCACACCCAGGTCGTCGACGCGGTCAAGCAGGCCGAAGCGACCTTCGGCCGGATCGACGTCCTGGTCGGCAACGCCGGCTACGGCTACCTCGCCGCGGTCGAGGAAGGCGAGGACGCCGAGATCCGGAAGCTGTTCGACACCAACGTGTTCGGCCTCGCCGACGTCACCCGGGCCGTGCTGCCGGGCATGCGGGCCCGCCGCAGCGGGCACGTCGTCACCGTGTCGTCCCTCGGCGGCCTCGCGGCCTTCGGCGCCACCGGCTACTACCACGCGACGAAGTTCGCCGTGGAGGGGCTGTCGGAGTCCCTGGCCGCGGAAGTGGCGCCGCTGGGCATCAAGGTGACCATCGTCGAGCCCGCCGCGTTCCGCACCGGCTGGTCCGGCCCCTCGATGCGGCAGTCGGCGATCCGCATCGACGACTACGCCGAAACCGCGGGCGCCCGCCGCGAAGCGACGCTCGCCACCTACGGCCACCAGCCGGGCGACCCGGTCCGCGCCGCCGAAGCGATCATCACCGCGGTCGGCAGCGCCGAACCGCCGCTGCGCCTGCTCCTCGGCCGGGCCGCCTACGACATCGCCACCGCCCGGCTCGGCACCCTCCGCTCCACTTTCGACACCTGGCGCGAGACCACCCTCGGCGCCGACTACCCCCGAGAGGAAACCCCGTGAAGATCGTCCTCATCACCGGTGCCAGCAGCGGCATCGGCCGCGCCACTGCGCTGCGGCTGGCCCGCGAAGGCCACCACGTCGTGCTCGGTGCGCGGCGCGAAGACCGGCTGGCCGCGCTGGCCAAGGAGATCCACGACGCCGGCGGCACCGCCGACGTGCACCGCCTCGACGTCACCGACCACGCGGACGTCGCCGCGTTCGCCGACGCCGCCGTCGAAGCCCACGGCCGGCTCGACGTCTTCGTCGCCAACGCCGGCGTGATGCCGTTGTCGCGCCTGGATTCCCTGCACGTCGACGAGTGGGACCGGATGATCGACGTCAACGTCCGCGGCCTGCTCCACGGGATCGCCGCGGCCCTGCCGCACTTCCGGCGCGCCCGCGGCGGGCACTTCGTGACGATCGCCTCCACCGGCGCGCACGAGGTGGTCCCGACGGCCGCCGTCTACTGCGGCACCAAGTACGCGGCCCGGGCGATCACCGAGGGCCTGCGGCTGGAAGCCGAACCCGGCATCCGCGTGACGACCGTCTCCCCCGGCGTCACCGAATCCGAACTGGCCGACACGATCACCGAACCCGGTGCGCAGGAGGCGATGCGCGCCTACCGCGCGGTCACCCTGCCGGCGGACGCCATCGCCGGAGCCGTCGCGTACGCGATCGGGCAGCCGGCCGACGTCGACGTGAACGAGGTCGTCGTGCGCCCCACCGCCCAGCGGTAGCCGGTCTGCCGCGGCTCGTCGTGAGTGGTAAGGCGAGTTAGAACTCGCCTTACCACTCACGAGCGGGTGGGATCAGCGCTCCAGTTCGGCGATGACGCGCGGGATCTCGGCGACCAGCTCGCGTGCCAGCAGGCCCGTGCTGCCGGTGTCCGGGATCAGCCGCTGGCCGGCCACGGCGTGGACGTGCGTCGCCCAGCAGGCCGCCTGGTCGGCCGACGCGCCGCGGGCGAGGAAGCCGCCGGTCAGGCCGGCCAGCACGTCGCCGCTGCCCGACGTCGCCAAGCCGACGTGGCCGCTGCCGTCGCGCCACACGCGGCCGTCCGGCGAAGCGACCACGCCCATCAGCAGGACCACACCCCGGTAGCGACCGGCGATCCGGACCGCCGTCTCCAGGTCGTCGACCTCCTTCTCCTCGCAGCCGTCGAGGTAGGCGGCTTCGACCCGGTTCGGGGTGAGAAGGAGCCGGCCCGCCAGGGGCTCCGCGAGTGACGGGTCCCGGCTCAGCGCGCCGAGTGCGAACGCGTCGAGCACCACCTTCGCGTCCGGGGCGATGGCCGGGACCAGGCGCCGCAGCAGTTCCTCGGTCTCCGAAACGCCGGTGAGGCCGGGGCCGGCCACGACGGTCCCGGCGCCGGGGAGCACGTCGGCCAGCCGGTCGGCGGCGTCCGCGGCGATCGCGCCGGAAGCGGTTTCCGGCAGCCCGACGACCGACGACTCGGGCACCGAGACGCCGATCGCCGTCGCGTGCCGTTCGGCGACCGCGAGCTGCAGCGTGCCGGCCCCGGCGCGCAGGGCCGCGGTCCCGGACAGCGCCGGCGCGCCCGGCACTGACCGGGCGCCGCCGACGACGAGCACGGTGCCGCGGTCTTCCGCGCCGATCCGCCAGTCCCGCAGCAGGGCCGGGCTGACCGGCGCCGGCTCAGGAGAGCTGCTGCGCGGCATCGTCGTCCGCCGTCGGCGGGGTACCGGTGGCGTGCAGGTGACCGACCTCCTGGGCCAGCACCATGGTGAACCCGCCGTCGTGGTCGCGTTCCCAGGCCGTCACCGACCCGTTCGGGACCTCGGTGGCGTCGGCCGCGCGCAGCAGGTCGGGTTCCGGCAGTCCTTCGAGGAGGTACCGCAGGGCGAAGACCGTCATTTCGTGCGCGGCCAGCAGAACGCGCTTTCCCGCGTGCTCCGCGCTCAGCTCGGCCAGCAGGGACCGCAGCCGCAGCACGACGTCGGCCCAGGACTCGCCGCCCGGCGGCCGGTAGTAGAACTTGCCCAGCCGCCGCTTGCGCCGCAGTTCGTCGGGCCACCGTTCGCGGACGCCGTGGGAGGTCAGCAGATCCAGCACGCCGAGTTCGCGGTCGCGCAGCCGTTCGTCCGGGACGATCGGCACGCCGTCGGGCGCGGCCAGCCGGGCGGTGTCCCACGCCCGGCGGTAGGTCGAGGTAATGACGACGTCCGGCGGCCGCTCGGCGAGGAACTTCCCCGCGGCCGATGCCTGTTCCCGCCCCAGGTCCGTGAGCGGCACGTCGGCGTCGCGCTCGGCGATGTCGATCACATCCGCCCCCGCCGACTCCGCCGCTTCCCTGGCCACGTTCCCGGTGCTCTGGCCGTGCCGCAGCACACCCACCCAGTCCAAGTCGACGTTCACGACGGCCTGGTTACCCCGCGGGACCCGCCGCCGAAACCCGGGATGGTTAGGCCGGCAAACCAGTTGCGGCTAGGGTCGTTCCATGTCGCGAAGTCTCGACGCCCAGAACCGGCTGCACCAGCTGGAAACGATCCTCGGCGCCCCCGCCGCGCACCTCGGGCTGGCCGAGGTGCTGGTCGAGACCCTCCAGCGCCTGCGCGAGGTCATGGCGGTCGACACCGCGACTGTGCTGCGGTACCAGCCCAGCGGCCGCCAGCTCGTCGCGTTCGCGGCGGCCGGCATCGAGGAAGAGGTCCACCAGGGTGTCCGGGTGCCGGTCGGCAGCGGTTTCGCCGGCCGGGTGGCCCTCGAACGGGTGCCGGTGATCCTGGACCACGTCGACGAGACCACCGTCGTCAACTCCCTGCTCTGGGAACGCGGGCTGCACTCCATGCTCGGCGTGCCGATGGTCGCCGGCAGCGAGCTCGTCGGCGTGCTGCACGTCGGTTCGGTCGCGCCGCGGGAGTTCGGCGAGGCCGACGTGGCCACCATGCAGCTGCTCGCCGACCGCCTGGCGATGGCGATCCAGGTGGAGGCGCTGGAGGAGAACCGCACCGCCACCATGGCGCTGCAGCGCAGCCTGCTGCCGAGCAGCCTGCCCGAGGTGGCCGGCCTGGCCTTCGGTGCGCGGTACGTGCCCGGCGCGGAGACCGGCATCGGCGGCGACTGGTACGACCTGTTCACGCTGCCGGGTGACCGGCTCGGCGTGGTGATGGGCGACGTCTCCGGCCACGGCCTCGACGCGGCGGTGATCATGGGACGGCTGCGCAGTGCGCTGCGGGCCTACGCCCTCGACTGCGAAAGCCCCGCCGACGTGCTCGCCAAGCTCGACCGCAAGGCGAACCACTTCGAGCACGGGGCGATGGCCACGGTGGCCTACGGGATCATCGGGCCGGACCGCGAGGCGCTGACGCTGTCCCTCGCCGGGCACCTGCCGCCGGTGCTGGCGCTGGCCGGCGAACCGGGCCGGCTGGTCGACGCGCCGCCGGATCCCCCGATCGGGCTGACCATCGGGGCGCCGGAGCGGCGGACGACGGTCGTGGAGCTGCCGGTGGGCGCCGTGCTGGCCTTCTACACCGACGGACTGGTGGAACGCCGGGACCGGCCGGTCGACGTCGGGATGGTGCAGCTGGCGGCGACCGTGCGCGGCGGCGACCCGGACCGGGTCTGCGCGCGGATCATGGCCGCGATGATCGGCAACCGGGCGGCCCAGGACGACGTCGCCCTGCTGACCATCGAGCGCCGGAGCGTCCCGGCCGGCAGCTGACGCGGCCGGGACGGCACTGTCAGGACCCGGTGAGAGCCGCATCCCGGGTCGGGAACAGCGAAAGGCTTTCCTCGAGCCCGGTCAGCTGGATCGGGCGCAGGGTCGCCCGGCCGGACGCGACGATCCGGACCGCGGTGCCGGTACCGGCATTGCGGTGGATCGTCAGCAGGGCGGTGAGACCGGGCGAGGCGAGGAACTCGACCCGGCTCAGGTCGACCACCAGCACGGGCGGCTGGTCGGCCAGTGCTTCGTCCGCGGCCTGCACGAGAGCCGGCGCGGTGGTCGTGTCCACGTCCCCGGCGACCTCGACGACGACCGCTTCCCCTTGCTCCGTTCGGCTGATCCGGAACTCCCCGAACGGCACAGCGGTGGCCGAGCTTTCAGTGTGGGTGTGCTCGGTCATGACGTTTTCTCCTCGCCTTCGGCAGCTCCACCGGCGTCCGGTGGGCGTGCGTGATCACGAAGGCTGTCTGCTCAACCGCTGTCAATCATGCCTGCCCGGGCGACACGCCGCCGTGTCAGCACCCCTCGTGCTTTCCGCCACGCCCCCGAACAGGCAGGATGAGCACCATGAGCGAACGGGACGTGACCGAGGACGCACTCGGCGACGCCGCCGGCTCCGCGGGATCGGTGGTGCTGGAAAGCCACGACGGCGCGGCGGTGCTGCGTGTCGACGGCGCGCTCGACCTAGCGCTCGCGCCGAAACTGCGCCGGCTGGCCGAACGCGCGACCCGGCTGGGCACCCAGCTGCTCGTCATCGACCTCACGGACGTCACCTTCCTCGCCTCGGCGGGCATGGCCGAGCTCGTCCGCGCGCACCGCGGAACCCCCGCCTCGGCACCCCTGCGGGTGGTCGCCAGTGGCCGGATCACCCTGCGCCCGCTGGAACTGACCCGGCTGGTCGACGAACTCGCCATCTACCCGTCGCTGTCCGACGCGCTGGTGCGCTGATGACGTTTTCGCCGGGGTTCGACGCCGTGCTCGACGCGGTGCGCCGCGCCTTCGTCGGCGGCGACGGCGCTCCGGCGGCCACCGCGGTCCGCCCGCTCGGGCCGGCCGAGGTGGCCGCGGTGCTCGGCGACCACGTCGCGCTCGCGGTGACCGACCGCGCGGTCCTCGCGGACCTGGTGCCGGGCGAGCGGATCACCGGCGCGATCGCCGTCGCCGCCGAGGCCGGCCGGTACGGCGCAGTGGTCTACACCACCGCGGCCACCGGTACGCCGCCGTCGGCCGTCGCCGCCGCCATCGAGGCCGCCACCGCGGACCTCGCCGGCACGGTCCGCCGGCTGCGCAGCGAAGCCACGGTGCTCGACGCGCTGCACTCCACCGGCCGCGAACTGACCGCGCAGCTCGACATCGACCGGATCGTGCAGGACGCGACCGACGCGGCCACGCAGGCGACCGGCGCCGGTTTCGGCGCCTTCTTCTACAACCTGATCGACGAGCTGGGCGAGTCGTACACGCTCTACACGATTTCCGGGGTGCCGAAGGAAGCGTTCTCCCGGTTCCCGATGCCGCGCAACACCGCCGTGTTCGCGCCGACCTTCGACGGCACCGGCACCGTCCGCAGCCCCGACATCACGAAGGACCCGCGGTTCGGCAAGAACGCACCCCACCACGGGATGCCGGAAGGCCACCTGCCGGTGTGCAGCTACCTGGCCGTCTCGGTGATCAGCCCGACCTCCGGCGAGGTGCTGGGCGGGTTCTTCTTCGGCCACCCCGAGCCGGACCGGTTCACCGCCCGCCACGAATACCTCGCCGAGGGCATCGCCGCCTACTCGGCCATCGCGCTGGACAACGCCCGGCTCTACGAGCGCGAGCGCACCCTCGCCACCGAGCTGTCCCGCAGCATGCTGCCGGTCGCCCCGGCCACCCCGGGCCTCGACGTGGTAACCCGGTACCTGCCCGCGGTCACCGGCAGCAAGGTCGGCGGCGACTGGTTCGACGTCATCCGGCTGCCGTCGGGCGGCACCGCGTTCGTCATCGGCGACGTCGTCGGGCACGGCGTCACGGCCGCGACGGTGATGGGCCAGGTCCGGACGGCGATCCGCAGCTACGCCCTGCTGGAGCTGCCGCCGTCGGAGGTGCTGCGCAACGTCTCCGAGCTGACCGGCGGGCTGTTCGGCGAAAGCTTCGTGACCTGCTTCTACGCGGTCCACCAGCCGTCCGACGGCACGCTGCGCTACGCGAACGCCGGCCACCTGCCCGCCATCATGATCCGCCCGGGCGAGCCACCCGAGCAGATCGGCGAGGCACTCGCGCAGCCGCTGGGGGTCGGCTCGGTGTTCCCCCAGCGGACGACCGGGTTCCCGCCCGGCGCGGACCTGGTGCTCTACACCGACGGGCTGGTCGAAAGCCGCACCCGCGACCTCACCCTCGGCGTCGAATGGCTCCTGGCGGGTATTCCCGGCGTGCTCGCCGCCGCCGACCTCGGCACGGCGTGGGACAAGCTCGTCGAAGAGCTGACCAGCGGACGGCACGACGACGACATCGCCCTGATCCACGTGCGCCACCGCGGAGAGGATGCCCCATGACGGCCCCCCGCCCGCCGGGCGCGCCCGCTCCCCCGGCCTCGTTCCACCGGCGCTCGACCGCGCTGGCCGGCCGCCTGCCGGAACTGCGCGAAGCCCTGGACCGCTGGCTCACCACGCTGCACCTGGACGCCGAACGGCGGGAGGACATCGTCCTCGCCGGCTACGAAGCGATGGCGAACACCGCCGAGCACGCCTACCCCGGCGAAGCGGGCCCGGTCGACGTCCGGGCCGAAGCGCTGCCCGGCCGGATCACCGTGACGGTCACCGACTACGGCACCTGGCGGCCGCCGCAGTCGACGAACGGGCTGCGCGGCCGCGGCCTGCTGCTCATCGACACCCTCGCCGACCACAGCGCCCAGGTGCACCGGGAAGACGGCACCACGGTGACCATGACGTGGCTGACCGGCGAAGCCCCGCTCGACTGAACCCGGTGCTCACCCGGGCGCGTGAACGCGCGTGCCCGGCAGCTCCGCCGGAGGTCGAGTAGGCTCGGCCGGGGTCGCTTGAGCCGGGAGTGTGATGAGCGTCGGGGAAGAAGCCGGCCACCGTGCCGTGTTTCCCGGGACCAGCCGGATGGCCGCCCGGATGCGGGACTTCGACTGGACGTCGTCCCCGCTCGGGGAGCCGCGGGACTGGCCACCGAGCCTGACCACGGCCGTCCGGATCTGCCTCACCTCCCGCTTCCCCATGATCGTCTGGTGGGGTCCCGAGCTGCGGTTCCTCTACAACGACGCGTACCTGCCGCTGCTGGGCACCAAGCACCCCGCGCTGGACAAGCCGGGGTCGGAGGTCTGGGCCGAGATCTGGCACATCATCGGCCCGATGCTGGACAGCGTGATGACCACCGGCGAGGCGACCTGGTCGGAGGACCTGCTGCTGCCGATGAACCGGCACGGCTACTGGGAAGAGACGTACTGGACGTACTCCTACAGCCCGGTCCACGACGACAGCGGCGCGGTGCGGGCGGTGTTCACCGCGGTCTCGGACACGACCGAGCGCGTGATCGGCGCCCGCCGGCTGGCGACGCTGCGCGAGCTCGGCGCCCAGGCCGGGGTCGCCCGCACGGTGGACGAAGCCTGCGAGCTCGTCGCCGGTCTGCTGGGCCGCGCGGAAGCCGACGTCCCCTACGCCGCGATCCACATCCGCGGCGACGACGGCGAACTGGCGCTCGCGGCCGTCACCCCCGGCGGGGCCGGCGCGGGCGACGAGTCCGCGTGGCCGCTGAAGGACGTGCTCGCCGACGGGGTCGCGCGGACGGTGTCGGACGGGGTGTTCGGCGAACTGCCCACGGGGAGCTGGTCGACGCCGCCCGCCGAGGCCGTGGTGCTGCCGCTGCCCGGCGACGCGGGTGACGCGGCCACCGGGGTGATCGTGCTGGCGGCCAGCGCCGGCCGGGCGCTCGACGAGCCCTACCGGACGTTCCTCGGGCTGGTCGCCCAGCAGACGACGGCACTGGTCAACGGCGCGATCGCCTACCAGGTCCAGCAGCGGCGCGCCGAGGAGCTGGCCGCGCTCGACGCGGCGAAGACCACGTTCTTCGCCAACATCAGCCACGAGTTCCGGACCCCGCTCACCCTGATCCTGGGCCCCGCGGCCGAGCTGCGGGAAACCCTGGGCGACACCGGCGACCGCGTCCGGGACGAGGTCGACGTCATCCACCGCAACGCCCTGCGGCTGGGGCGGCTGGTGAACAACCTGCTCGACTTCTCCCGGATCGAGGCGGGCCGGATGCAGGCGCGCTTCGAACCGGTCGACCTCGGGACGTTCACCGCGGAGCTGGCCAGCGTCTTCCGCGCCGCGGTCGAACGGGCCGGGCTCGCGTTCGAGGTCGACTGCGGCCCGCTGCCCGAGCCGGTGCACGTCGACCGCGGGATGTGGGAGAAGGTCGTCTTCAACCTGCTGTCCAACGCGGTCAAGTTCACCTTCGACGGCGCGATCCGGGTGAGCGCCGTCCTGGACCGCGGGGCCGCCGTGGTCGCCGTGTCCGACACCGGCACCGGGATCGACGCCGCCGAGCTGCCGCGCCTGTTCGAGCGGTTCCACCGGATCCCGTCGGCACGGGCGCGGTCGAACGAGGGCAGCGGGATCGGCCTGGCACTGGTACGCGAGCTCGTGGGCATGCACGGCGGCAGCGTCACCGTGGAGAGCACGCCGGGCAGCGGGACGACGTTCCGGGTCCGGGTGCCGCTGGGCACGCGGCACCTGCCCGCCGAGCACGTCGTCGCGGAGCCTTCGCCCGGCGGCCTCACCGCGGAGACGGCGGAACCGTACGTGCAGGAGGCGCTGCGCTGGCTGCCCGACGGCGACGACCGGGCCGCCCGGCCGGCGCCCGCCGTGGCCGAGGGGGCTCGCGTGCTGGTCGCCGACGACAACGCCGACATGCGCGACTACCTGGTCCGGCTGCTGCGCGACGACTACGCGGTGACGGCGGTGAGCGATGGCGTCGAGGCGTTCGCCGCCGCGCGCGCCGAGCCACCCGAGCTGATCATCAGCGACGTCATGATGCCGCGCCTGGACGGCCTCGGCCTGCTCGCCGAGCTGCGCGGCGACCCGCGCACCGCCGCGGTGCCCGTGCTGCTGCTGTCCGCGCGGGCCGGTCAGGAAGCGGCCGTCGACGGCCTGGCCGCCGGCGCCGACGACTACCTGGTGAAGCCCTTCTCGGCGCGGGAGCTGCTCGCCCGCGTCCGCACGACCGTGCAGCTGGCGCGGCTGCGGTCGCAGCACACCCGGTGGCGCGCGGCGATGATCGAGTCGCTGCAGGAGGGTTTCTTCGTCTGCGACGCCGACGGCCGGGTCGTGGAGATCAACACGGCGTTCACCGAACTGCTCGGCTTCGGCACCGGCGGGCTGCCCTACGCCCCGCCGTTCCCGTGGTGGCCGGACCCGGACACCGACCCCGCCGCCCACCGCCAGGTCGCCGACGCGTCCGAACGCGCGTGGGGCGAGCCCGCCGGCAGCCTCGTCCTGCCGATGCGGCACCGGGCCGGGCACCGGGTGTGGATCGCCATCGCCTACAACCAGCTGCACGACGACGAGGGCCGCCGCCGGGTGGTCGGCACGATCCGCGACGTGACCGCCGAGCGCTACGCCGTCCAGCGCGAAAGCGCGCTCGCCTCGATGAACCGGCGCCTCGCCGGGATCAGCGGCACCCCGGAGGTGCTGCGCACCGCGCTGGAGCTGCTGCGCGAGCTGTGGGACGCCCGGCGCGTCCTCGCGGTGACCTGGCCACCGGACGGCGAGCCGGAAATCGCCTCCACCGATCCCGGCGACCGCCGCTGGGCCGGCCTCGCCGCCCCGCTGCGCGCGACGCTCGACGAGGTCCGCGCGCTGCCGGCGTTGCACGCGACCCCGGCGGACGGCGGCGCGGGCACCACCCTCGACCACCCCGGCGGCCGGCTGACGCTGTGGATCGACCCCGCGCCGGGCCGGCCGCTCGGCACCGAGGACCGCACGCTGCTCGCGCTGCTGGCCGGGACACTCGCGCACGCACTGCGCCGCGCCCACCGGGACGACCGGCAGCGGGAGGTCGCGCTCGCCCTGCAGCGCTCGATCCTCGGCCCGGCCCGGCTGCCCGACGGCTTCGCGGTGCGCTACGAGCCGGCGACCCCGCCGCTGGAGGTGGGCGGCGACTGGTACGACGTCGTCCCGCTGCGCGGCGACCGGATCGGCATCGTCGTCGGCGACTGCGTCGGCCGGGGCCTGGCCGCGGCCGCGGTGATGGGCCAGCTGCGCAGCGCCTGCCGGGCGCTGCTGCTGGAAGCCAGCAGCCCGGCGCACACGCTGGCCGCGCTCGACCGGTTCGCCTGGCGGCTGCCGGGTGCCCTGTGCACCACCGTCTTCTGCGGGATCCTGGACCCGGCCACCGGCACGCTCACCTACAGCAGCGCCGGGCACCTGCCCGCCACCCTCGTCCACCGCGACGGCACGGCGCAGCTGCTGGAGGACGCCGGGAGCGTGCCGCTCGCCGTGCACATCGCGGCGCCGCGCCCGGAGGCCACAGCGGTCGTGCCGATCGGCTCCCTGCTCATGCTCTACACCGACGGGCTGGTCGAGCGCCGCCGCGAAGACCTCGACGACGGCATGGAGCGGGCCACCACGGTCGCCCACGACACGCGGGACGCGGAACTCGGCGACCTGGCCGCCGGCCTGATGGACCGGCTGCGCCCGGCGGACGGCTACGAAGACGACGTCGCCTTGCTGCTCTACCGCCGCTCGGTGCCCGCACTGGACTTCGAGTTCGCCGCGGACCCGGACCACCTCGCCTCGACCCGGCACTGGCTGCGCGCGTGGCTGGAGAACGCGGAGCTCGAGCCGGACCTCGCGCAGGACGTGCTCGTGGCGGCGGGCGAGGCCTGCGCCAACGCCGTCGAGCACGCCTACCTCGGCGGCGCCGGGGCGAGCGCCCACCTGGCGGCCCGGTTCACCGGCGGGCACCTGGTCGTCACGGTGACCGACCGGGGCCGCTGGAAGCAGCCGCCGCCGGACAACCACGTGCTGCGCGGCCGCGGCGTGCCGATGATGGAGGCGCTGGCCGACACGGTCGCCTTCCGGCACGACGCCGCCGGGACCACCGTCACGCTGGAATGGAGGATCGGTTCGTGACGACGGGACTCACGCTGGTCAGCGACCCGGGCGACGACGGCGACCGGGTGCTGGCCGTCACGGGCGAGATCGACATGAGCAACGCCGCGGAGTTCGGCGCGGCCCTGGACCGCGAGCTGGCGGCCGGCCCCGCGGTGACGGTGGACCTGACCGGGGTGACCTACCTCGACAGCGCGGGCGTCGCGGTGTTGTTCGACCGGGCGGCCGACCACGACCTGCGGCTGCTCGCGCCGCGGCTGCTCGACCGGGTGCTGCGCGTGTCCGGGCTCACCCAGGTGGCGAAGGTGATGATCCGCTGAACGGTTGACCGCCGTTCCACGGGGTAAGCGGGCGGCAGCGACGGCGGTCGGGTGGGTTGTGCTGCCGTCCGTCGCCAGGTGGCCCCGGCGCCCAACCCACGACGTTCAGCAGCGAGCGACGGGCCGGAGTCACCGCCCTCGGGTGTTGCGGAAGACGCACCGGACGCGGGTAAAGTGCTGCCGTTCCGTTGAAGCAGCAGCGGTCCGCAGCCGCAGCCATCCGGGACGGAGATGACCGCATGACCGGTGACCCGATCCTGCCCGAGCAGTTCGACGAGCTGACCGCCGCCATGGCCGACCTCACCGGCGCGCTGGAAGCCGAGCCCGGCGAAGCGGAGATCCTCGGCGCGGTCTGCGCCGAGGCCGTCCGCGCCATCCCGGGCGCCGACCTAGCGAGCATCACCGCGATCCGGGACGGCGAACCGGAAACCGCGGCCTCCACCGACGAACGCGCCGTCGAAATCGACCGGTTCCAGTACGCCGCGGGCGAAGGGCCGTGCCTGCGCGCGGCGGAGACCGGCGAGGTGGTGCGGCTCCCGCTCGCCACGGCCGGGGCGACGTGGCCCGAGTTCACCGCGCGTGCCCTCGAACTCGGGGTCGGCAGCTACCTCGCCGCGCCGCTGCGCGTCGACGAGCACCTGTCCGGCGCGCTCAACCTCTTCGGCTACGGCGGCCACGGCTTCGCGGAGACCGACTCGCGGCTGCTGGAGCTCTACACCACGGTCGTCTCGTTCGGGCTGCGGACGACGCGGCGCTACCACCGGGCCCGGCAGCGGGCCACCGAGCTCGAGGCGGCGATGCGGTCGCGGGCGGTGATCGAGCAGGCGAAGGGCATCCTGATGGCCGTGCACCGGATCAGCGCCGACGACGCGATGAAGCTCCTGGTCACCGAATCGCAGCGCACCAACGTGAAGCTCCGGGACATCGCGACCCGGTTCGTCGAAGACCTGTCCTCGGCCGAGTCCCCCGGCTGAGCCGCTCAGGCCGTGCGGCGGGCCGGGAACGGCCAGGTGAGCGTGAAGACGGTGCCGTTCTCGGTCGAGCGGAGGTCGAGCCCGTCCACCAGGGCCTGGATCAGGCGCAGGCCGCGCCCGTCGTCGGCGCGCTCGGCGAGCGTCGCCCACCGGCCCTGGTCGGCCACGGTGACGATCAGCACGTCCTGGTCGATCCGGGCGCGGACGTCGATCAGCCCGGGTTGCCCGTGGTAGGCGTGGTCGAGCACGTTGGTCATCGCCTCCCAGCAGGCGAGGACGACGTCGTCGGCCTGCCGCCCGACCTCGTCGCCGGCACGCCGCCGCAGCCACGAGACCAGGTGCCGCCGCAGGCTCGGCAGCGTCCGTGGCGAAATCGTGCCGCGGTACCGCCATCCGTCCGATCCCGGCTCTTCCACGTTCACCTCCTCGGGGGACTTCTGGTTTGCTACCCACCGGTTCGGATTCTCAATCACCGGTAAAGAGCTCCTGGCGCCGTTCGGCCCTGGTGCACGCCGGGGCGGTCGTGATCGGATGGGCGGATGATTCGGTCGACGTCGTCCGTGGTGCTGTGCGCGGTGCTCGCCGCGACCCTCCTGCCCGCCCCGGCGGCCACCGCGGCCGCCGCGGCGCCCGGACCGGGGGCCGGCTCGCACTTCGGCCTGGCCCGCAAGGACTGCCTCGGCACCGCGCGGAACACCACGAGCAAGGCGTGGTTCACCGTGGCGGGCGGCGTGCTGTCCGACGTCTACGCGCCGGTGATCGACAACACGAACGTCGAAACGCTGCAGTTCGCGGTCACCGACGGCCGCAGCTTCACCGACCTGCAGGCGCGGGACATGACCTACACGGTCCGCACGAGCGCGGGCGGGATGGCGTGCAAGGTGACGTCGACGCCGCGCAGCGGGCGGTACCGGCTGGTCACCGAGTACCTGGCCGACCCGGCCCGGACCGGCGTGCTCATCCGCACCCGGCTGGAACCGCTGCGGGACTCCGGGCGCGACCTCAAGGTGTACGTGCGGTTCGACGCGAGCATCAACGGCAACGGTGGCGGCGGCCCGGCCAACGGCGGCGGTGACACGGCGACCGTCGACGCGGCGACGTCCGCGCTGGTCAGCGCCGACAGCAATACGGTGTCGAGCGCGCCGGCCCGCGACTACGGCACCCCGCTGGCCGCGGCCCTGCGCGCCGACCGCCGGTTCCTGGCCACCGGCAGCGGGTTCGCGGGCACCGCGGGCGACGGCCTGGCCCAGCTGGACCGCGACCACCGGCTCACCGACACGACGCCGTCGGCGGTGAACGGCAACGTCGTCCAGACCGCGCAGCTGGACCTGCAGCCGCGCCGCCCCTCGGTGCTGGCGCTGGGCTTCGGCGCGGACGCCCGGGCCGCCGTCGCGACGGCCGGGGCGAGCCTGCGCACGCCGTTCGAGCAGAGCTACCGCGAGTACGCGCGCGAGTGGCGTGACTACGACAACGGGCTGATCCCGCTGCGGGGCAAGGATTCCGAAGACACTGCTGCCTACTACCAGTCGGTCAACGTGCTGAAGGCCAGTGAGGACAAGACGTTCCCGGGCGCGGTGGTCGCGTCGCTCGGCAGCCCGTGGGGTCAGGCGGTGTCCGCGGGCGACGCGCCCGGCGGCAAGCCGGTCTACTTCGGTTCCTACCGCGAGATCTTCGCCCGCGACCTCTACGAAAGCTTCTCCGGCCTCCTGGCCGCCGGCGATCGCGAGACGGCGCGGGCGAGCGTCCGGTGGCTGTTCGCGCGGCAGCAGCAGCCGGACGGCCGGTTCCCGCGCAACTCGCTGCTCAACGGCAAGAAGGCACCCGACTCGGGTGGTGACCAGCTCGACGAGAGCGCATACCCGATCCTGATGGCGCTGCAGGCCGGCTTGGACCGCGACCGCACCCTCTACACGGGCCACATCCGGGCGGCCGCGGACTTCGTCGTGGCGCACGGACCGGCGTTCGGCTCCGAGCGCTGGGAGGAACAGGGCGGCTACTCCCCCTCGACGATCGCCGCGGAGATCGCCGGCCTCGTCGCGGCGGGCGTGATCGCCGACCGCAACGGCGACCCGGCGCGCGCGAACGTCTACCGCGCGACCGCGGACCACTTCCAGCGCAGCATCAAGGGCTGGACCGTGACGTCCACCGGCCCGTACGGCGGCCGGTACTTCCTGCGGCTGACCAAGAACGGCAACCCGGACTCGGAGTGGATCTACAACCTCGGCAACGGTTCGGTCGACGCCGACCAGCGCGCGATCGTCGACGCCGGCTTCCTCGAGCTGACGCGCCTGGGCGTGCTGCCCGCGAACGACCCCGACGTCGCCGCGTCGCTCGCCGTCGTGGACCGCGTGATCAAGCGGGACACCCCGGCCGGCCCGGGCTGGTACCGCTACGGCACGTCGGCGGCGGGCAGCGAGGACGGCTACGGCGACTGCTACGAACCGGACCCGACGAACTGCGGCCCCACGGGCGCTCCCTGGCCGTCGACGAACACCGGTTCCGGCCACCTCTGGCCGGTCCTCGCGGGTGAACGCGGCGAGCAGGCCGTCCAAACCGGCGACCGGGCGGGCGCGGCGGCCCTGCTGCGCGCGATGCGGGCGCAGACGGGCGGAACGGGCCTGATCCCCGAGCAGATCTGGGAAAACCCGGCGCTGCCCGCGTCACCGTACGGCTCGGACCCGCGCACGGCGTCGATCGGCTTCACACCGGGCCAGTCGGTGGGGTCGGTGGCGCCGCTGAGCTGGGCGCAGTCCCAGTCGGTGCGCCTGGCCCGCGCCCTCGACGACGGCCGCCTGCCCGAGCAGCCCGCCGACGTCCGCACCCGGTACGCGTCGCCCCCGGCAGCGTTGGCTGTCACGCTCGACGCACCGGCATCGGTGTCCACCGCAACGGCCGTGGTCACCGGAACCGCGCCCCCGGGCAGCCGCGTCGACCTCGCCGTCTCGGCGACGGACGCGGGCACGACGACGGTGCTGTCGACCCGGGCTTCGGCGGCGGGCACGTTCACCGCGACGGTACCGACCCCGCTGGGCGCGAACGTGGTCACGGCGACCGCAACGGGTGCCGGAACGGGCTACGCGCAGAAGACGATCAGCTCGGACTTCGTGACCGGAACGGTCCTGCTGGACACCACGGACCCGGACGCCGACGACAACGGCCCGGGCACGTACACGTACCCGACGGCGGGCGACTTCCACGCGGGCGCGTTCGACCTGCAGCGGTTCCAGATCATCGACTCGGGCACCACCCTGGTGTTCCGGGCCCAGCTCCGCGACCTGACCCCGACGTTCGGCTCGCCACTGGGCGCCCAGCTGCTGACGATCTACGGCCACGACCCGGCAGCAACGGCAACATCGACGGCGGCCCCGTTCCCGAGCCGCGCGTACACGATCGCGGCCCAGGACGCCTGGAGCCGCCGCATCGAGGTCCAGGGCTTCGCCGAACCAGCGCTCGTCGACGCTTCGGGCGCTTCGCTGGCAACGCCGTCGGTGCAGGCGTCGCAGGCAACGCGGTACATCACGGTCAGCGTGGCGAAGGAGGCCTTCGGGACGCCGGGACCGGGCTGGACGTTCGCGGTGGTGCTCACCGGCCAGGACGGCAACTCCCCGGACCAGGCGAGGCCGTTCACCCCGACGGCGGGTCAGTACACGTTCGGCCTGTGCGCCCCCGGCGGAACGACCCCGATCTGCGCGGCGGACCCGGCAACGGCCCCGAAGGCGTTCGACGTCCTGACGCCATCCGGAGTGGACCAGAAGCTGGAGCTGGACCCGACCCGCGGCCCGGTGACGGTGCGCGGAGTGCCCGTGGGCTGACAGGCTGGACGCCATGATCGACGAGTTCGCAAAGGACTACCTGCACGGCGACCTGCGCGAGATCCGCGAAGAGCTGCTCGGCAAGCTGGACGGCCTGACCGAGTACGACATCCGCCGCCCATTGACCATGACGGGAACGAACCTGCTCGGCCTGGTCAAGCACCTGACGCTGACAGAGGCACGCTACTTCGGCGAGATCTTCGCCCGCCCGTTCCCGGAGTCACTGCCACGCTGGGACGACGCCGAAGCACGAGGCAGGGACATGTGGGCAACCGAGCACGAGTCACGAGCAGAGATCATCGAGGGCTACCGCAGGGCATGGACCCACGCGGACACAACGATCACCGAGTTGCCGATCGACGCACCAGGCCACGTGCCCTGGTGGCCCCGCCCCAAGGTGAAGCTGTTCAACATCCTGGTCCACGTACTGACGGAAACGAACCGCCACGCAGGCCACGCGGACATCCTCCGCGAGCAACTGGACGGCAGGACGGCAGCGGAGAGCAACCGCACCGCAGAGTTCTGGAAGGCCCGCCACACAGAGGTACAGCGAGCAGCAGAAGCAAAACGCTAGACAAAGCCACGGCAGGTGCACAAGGGCACCATCAAGGAGACAACCAGGCATACCCCCGACGAATTCCAGATGAATGTCCGGTATGCGCTAGCCTACTCGATCATGGAACCCGGCCACCTGCGCCGGAGCGTCGAGGAGCAAATGCCGTGCAACCGAACCTCAGCCAAGGCGAAGACTTCCAGCTCCTGCTCGAGCGGCAGATCCGGGAGATGCAGTCGAAGTCCGCAGCGCTGAACGAAGCGCTCTCCACCGCCGGCGCCACGGTCCGAAGCCGCGACGGCGCGGTGACGGTGACACTCGCTCCGAACGGCGCGCTGACGAACCTCGAGCTCGGCCACCGCGCGTGCGAGCTGGGCCCGGCCCGGCTGACCGCGGCGATCATGGGCGCGGTCCGCGACGCGCAACGTCAGACCGCCCGGGCGGTCGCGGATTCCTTCGCCGCCATCAACGGCGACACGGAATCGACCGCGATGGTCCGGTCCTTCCTGCCGCCGGACCCGCCGCCGGACGGCGACTTCGCGGCCCCGGAGAGCCCCGAGCCGACGCCTCCGCCGCCCCCGGCCGCGGCGCCGCGACGACGTCCCGCGGCCGACGACCGCCTCGACGACGAATCGAACCCCTGGTGAGCGGCGGCGGCTTCCGGGTCTCGGCGGACCCGCTGGCGAACTTCGGCAAGCACCTCGACGAGTTGCAGAGCAACCTGCAGAGCACCGCGGACCTGGTCGGCGGGATGGTGTGCGACCCCGGCATGTTCGGCATCAACCCGGCGTGCCAGCTGATGGCGGCCGGCGCGAGCACCTGGACCGACAAGGCCCACCACCAGTTCGGCGAGTACGCGAAGACCGTCGGCGAGTTCGCCGACAAGGTCGCCGAAGCGGCGAAGCGCTACCAGTCGGGCGAAGAAGACGCCGTGAACTCGATCGTGAGGTTCGAATAGTGGGCGACGACTACCGGAGCAAGGACGTCAGCCTCCACGGTTCGGAGCTGTTCAACAGCGACAACGCCTCCGCCGGGGCCGGGTTCTTCGAGGCGGCGATCGGCCTGGACAAGGCCGTCAAGGAGCACGACAAGGTCGCGATCGGCATCGGCTCGGCCGGCATGGCGCTGGAGACGATCGGGCTGGTCCTCGACCCGATCGGCAGCCTGCTCACGGCCGGGATCGGCTGGCTCATCGAGCACATCACGATCCTGCGGTGGCCGCTGGACATCCTGATGGGCGACCCGATCGGCATCGCGGCGGCCAGCGAAGCGCTGACGGCGGAGAAGAAGAAGCTGGAGCAGTGGTCGGCCGACCACCAGCAGGCGCTCGACGTGCTGCTGAAGGACTGGAGCGGGCAGGCCGCGGACCAGTTCAAGAAGGACATGGACGCGGTCACCGAGCAGCTGGCCTCCCTGGGCGGCTACCTCGACGAGGCCGGCAAGAACATGAAGATCGCCGGCGGCATCGTCGGCGCCTTCCGCGGCATCCTCCGCGACCTGATCGCGATGCTCCTGGCGACGATCGTCAAGGGCGCCCTGATCGCGGCGGCGCTGGCCCCGGTGACGTTCGGCGCGTCGATCGCGATCTTCATCGGCACGACGATCGGCACGGTGGCGACGGCACTGGGCAAGATCGGCGCCAAGCTGGCCCAGCTGGCGAAGAAGCTCGGCGACCTGCTGCAGGCACTAACGAAGCTGGGCAAGGCGGGCGACGACCTGGCGGCGGCCAAGCCCCCGACGAGCAGCCTGACGCCGACGCCCACCCCGAAGCCGGACGCAACACCGCTGCCCAAGCCGGAACCAAAACCGGAGCCGAAGCCGGACACGACACCGTCGTCGGCGACGCCGGAGCCGAAGCCCGAGCCCAAGCCGGACCCGACGCCGGAACCCAAGCCCGAGCCCAAGCCCGAACCGGCGCCCTCGTCTTCGTCGGCCACTCCGGAGCCCAAGCCCGAGCCCAAACCTGAGCCCAAGCCCGAGCCCGAGCCGAAGCCGGAACCCAAGCCTGAGCCCTCGTCGTCCTCGGCCACACCGGAACCGAAGCCCGACCCCAAGCCGGACACCACTCCCGAACCCAAGCCGGAGCCCAAACCCGAGCCCGCGGCGGCCACTCCGGAACCCAAACCCGAACCCAAGCCGGATCCGAAGCCCGAACCGGCACCCACCCCCGCTCCCGAACCGAAGCCGGACCCCACTCCGTCCACTCCGGACCCCAAGCCGCACAAGCCGTTCACCGACCAGATGACCGACGTCATCAAGACCAAACTGTCCCAAGTGGACGGCGTGACGCCCGAGATCATGCAGAAGTTCGACAAGATCAGCAACTTCTCCGTGCACGAGCTCGGCAAGCTCTTCGGCAAGGAGGGCGCCGAAAAGTTCGAGTCGGCGATCAAGGTCATGACCGATCCGTGGTTCGGCAAGTCGGGTCTGGCCGGCAAGACCGTCGTCGATATGATCAAGGGTGTCCCCGCCAGCATCGGCAACGTCACCGGCGAGGACGATTAGCCGAGCGGGTCCAGTCCGGTCAGCGCCACGCTTTCGGTCCACAACCGGGCGGCGGCCGCGTCGTCGGTGAGGTTCGCCCAGCGGGGTTCGAGGCGCGGCCGGCCGCGCAGGCCGAACACGCGCGGCCCCCACAGCTGCCCGCCTTCGACGTCCGGGCGGAGGACCGCGCGCACCGCGGGCCGCGCACCGGCGTCCTTGCCGTGCAGCTGCTCGGCCGCGAAGTACCCGATCCCCGCGTTGCCCCCGGTCACCAGTACCCGCATCCGCCGTCCCCCGTGCCAAGCTGTCCTTCGTGGACAACGCTACCGACGAACCGGCACGGGCGGGTTACCGGCGGTCGGCCGGGTCGCCGCGCGGCGAGGCCCGGCGCCGGGAACTGCTGGCGAAGATCACCGACGACGTCGCCGAGAACGGGCTCGTCGACTTCTCGCTGCGGCGCGCCGCCCGGGCGGCCGGCACGACGCACAAGGTGCTGCTCTACCACTTCGAAGGCGCCGAAGACCTGCTGCGGCAGGTGGTCTTCACGCTGCGGGAACGGCGGATCGGCAACGCGCTGACGGCCGTCGCAGCGGAGCCGCCGACGCTCGCTGGCCGGGTCCGAGCCGCCTGGGCCAGCCTCCGCGACGAGGAGACGCAGCTGCGGCGCGTCCTCGACCAGGCGATGGGCCTGGCGATGTATGACCCGGGCCGGTACGCCGCGCTCGGCCGGGGTGCTTCCCAGCAGTACCTGCCGACGCTGGTGTCGTTCTGCCCGGCGCACTGGCCGGAGCAGCGCAAGCTCGAGGTGGCCGAGATGATCCTCGCGGCGCTGCGCGGTTTCCTCGTGGACCTGCTGACCAGCCCGGACGGCGACGGCGCGGCCGCCGGGTTCGCGGCCCTGCTGCGGGCGGTCGAACGGGAGGAAGCCGCGCCCTGATCCTCGACAGTTTGCGAACCACGTGGTTCACTTCCCCCGGGGGACTTCTCTGGGAGGCTGCAATGCAGGTCGAGCTGTCCGCGGGCACCGTCGAGTACACCGACACGGGCGGGGCGGGCCCGGTTGTCGTCTTCGTCCACGGCCTCCTGATGGACGGCTCGCTGTGGGACGCCCCGGTGGCGCAGCTCGACGGCCTGCGCTGCGTGGTCCCGACGCTGCCGCTGGGCGCGCACCGGCACCCGGTGCACGACGACGCCGACCTGTCGATGCCCGGCATCGCGCAACTGCTCGCGGAGTTCCTGGAGCGGCTCGACCTGCGGGACGTCACCCTGGCCGGGGTCGACACGGGTGGCGCGCTGGTCCAGCTGCTGATGACCGGCGGCGCACCCCGGGTGAGCCGGGTGGCGCTGGCGTCGTGCGACGCGTTCGACAACTTCCCGCCCGGCCTCACCGGCAAGACGCTGTTCCTGGCGGGGAAGCTCTCGCCGCGCCTGTTCGGGCTGTTCGTGCAGCAGCTGCGGCTGCGCGCGGTGCGCCGCCTCCCGATCGCGTTCGGCTGGCTGACGAAACGCGGAGACGCGGCCACGGCCCGCTGGATCCGTCCGCTGCTGAGCCAGGCCGGCATCCGCCGGGACACGGTTCGCGTGCTCCGGGCGGCCGCCGCCGCACCGGGCATTTTGGTGGAAGCGGCCGAGCGGCTGCCGGCCTTCGACCGCCCGGTACTGGTCGTCTGGGCCACCGAGGACCGCGTGATGCCCCTCGAGCACGGCCGACGGCTGGCGTCCCTGCTACCCAAGAGCGAGTTCGCCGAGGTGGCGGACAGCTACACGCTGCTGCCGCTGGACCAGCCGGCAGAGTTGGCCCGGCTGGTCCGGGAGTTCACAGCCGGCTGAGGCCGTGCAGGATGCGCTTCATCAGGTCCAGGTTCGGCCGGTTGCCGTTGCCGCGCTTCGCGGTGTGCACGGCGACTAGACCGCGATCGGCGAGGTCGGAGAGCAGCACCCGGGCCACGCCCAGCGGCAGGCGCCGCCGCGCGGCGACCTCGGCCACCGACTGCGAGGTGCGGCACAGCACGCAGATTTCCGACTCTTCCGGCGTGCTCCCGCGCGTCATGGCCCGCCCGCGCGCGGTGGTCGAGACCAGCGTCTCGACGGGAAGGTCACGCGTCGGCCGCGTCCGGCCGTGGGTGCGGAAGTACGGACGGACGAGTCCCGCCGCCCCTCCGTCTTCGAGCGCGGTCCCCCAGTGCACAGCCAGCTCCTCACGGCGATTAATCCTTGTCGGCGATTATTCGACACCGTGATCGACTCCTCCGCAATCGACCGAACAGGCTAACGGACGGTAAACTGCAGGTCAGGGTGGCGCCGTTGAACGACGCCACCCCAGGGGACGAAGGTCATCCGGCGGGATTATCAGCCGTCTGACAACTTCGCGGGCTTCCGCGCCCGCCGGGCCCTGGCCACCAGGCGCTTGATCCGCCGGCACCACCTCCTGGCGGCGGCGAACTCCTGCTGAACCTCGGCGATGCGTGCGCGGAGGTAGGCGTCGGAAATCATCTCGGCTCCTGCCCTGGTCGTCGGTGCCGTCACGGTGGGCCGGGGCCGTTGGGAAAACCTTGAACAGACCTTGCCGGGGCGGCGCCGATCCGCTACGCCTGAGGGCAGGGAGGGGTCGTGGTGGAGCTGCGGGTGCTGGGCGCCGTCGAGGTCGTGGCCGGTGGCACGCGGCTCGACGTCGGGCACGCGCGTCAGCGTGACGTGCTGGCGGTGCTGCTCCTCGACGTCGGCCGGGCGGTCCCGGCCGACCGGATCGTCGACCGCGTGTGGGGCGAACGGCCACCCCGGCAGCCGAGGAACTCGCTGTACGCGTACGTCTCGCGGCTGCGCGCCCTGCTGGGTGCGCTCGACGGCGTGACGATCGAGCGCGAGCGTGACGGCTATGTCCTCGTCGCCGATCCGCTGCTGGTGGACGTCCACCGGTTCGAGCACCTCGTCCGGCTGGCGAAGACGACGACGGACGACCAAGCAGCCCTCGCGCTGTACGACGAAGCTCTGTCGCTCTGGCGGGGAACGCCGCTCAGCGAGCTGGATTCGCCGTGGGTGGATGAGGTCCGCCGCGAGCTGGAGCGCCGGCACGACACGGCCGTGCTGGATCGCGACGACCTCCGGTTGCGCACCGGCGCCCACGCCGCCGTGCTCGCGCGGCCCGCACCGGACGGCGCCGGCGGCGAGCGGGCGGCGGCGCAGCGGATCGAGGCGCTGTTCCTCGACGGACGTCCGGCCGACGCGCTGCGGGAGTACGAAGCGGTCCGGTCACGCCTGGCCGACGAGCTCGGCGCCGACCCGGGCCCGCGGCTGCGCGGCCTCCACGAGCGGATCCTGGCCGGCAGCGGCCCGGAACCGCGGCAGCTCCCGGCGGCGCCGGCCTCGTTCTCCGGGCGCACCGCCGAACTGGCGGCGCTCGATCAGCTGCTGGCCCCGGACGGCTCGATCGCGGTGATCTCCGGCGCGGGCGGCCTCGGGAAGACGTGGCTGGCGCTCCGGTGGGCGACCGACCACGCGAGCCGGTTCCCCGACGGCCAGCTCCACGTCGACCTCCGCGGCTTCGACCCGGCACACGAGCCGGTGCCGGCCGAGCGCGCGGTCCGCGGGTTCCTCGCCGCCCTGGGTGTGGCCGCGGCGTCGATCCCGCCGGAGCCGGACGGGCAGGTGGCGCTGTACCGGAGTCTCACGGCCCGGCGGCGCCTGCTCGTGGTGCTGGACAACGCCCGCGACACGCGGCACGTGACGCCGTTGCTGCCGGGCGGGTCGTCGTGTTCGGTGCTCGTCACCAGCCGCCACGAGCTCGGCGGCCTGCTCACCACGCACGGCGCGGGCGCGCTGCCCCTGCGGACGCTCGACGAAGGCGAGGCGCGGGAGCTGCTGGCGCACAAGCTGGGCGCGGCCCGGTTGGCCGAAGAACCCGAGGCGGCAAGGGAAATCCTGGACCGGTGCGGCGGGCTGTCGCTGGCGCTGGCGATCGTGGCCGCCCGCGTCGCGGGCCGGCCGGGCCGCCGCCTGGCGGCGCTGGCCGCCGAGCTGAGCGAGAGCCGGCTGGACGCGCTGGACACCGGCGAGCTGACCGCGAGCCTGCGCGCGGTGTTCGAAGCGTCCTACCGGTCCCTCACCCCCGAGGCGGCGTCGGCGTTCCGCTTGCTGGGCCTGATTCCGGCAGGCGACATCGGCCGCGCGGCCGCGGCGGCGCTGCTCGGGGACGTCCGGGCGGTGCGCGTGCTGTGCGCGGCCAGCCTCCTGGAGGAGCACTTGCCGGGCCGCTTCCGGATGCACGACCTGGTCAAGCTGTATGCGGCGGAGCTGCTGGACCCACAAACCCGCCAGGCGGCGACGACCCGCTTGTTCGACCACTACCTGTGCACCGCCGCGGCGGCGATGGATTTGTTCTCCCCGCACGAGCCCTACCTGCGCCCGCCCCCACCCGGCCCCCGCCCGTCGTTCGCGGACGCCCGGACGGCGCGGGCGTGGCTGGACGCGGAGCGGGCCACGATGGTGGCGTTGGCGCTGGACGCACCGGAGGCGCTGGCCGGGCAGGTGGTCGCCTTGTCGGCAACGCTGTGGCGGTACTTGTACGTCGCGGCGCACCATCACGAGGCGCTGGCGCTCCACACGGCCGCGTTGGCCATGGCGGGCCCGGGAACACGCGAACGGGGGTTCGCCGGCCACGCCGTCGGCAAGACGTTGATCTTCCTGGGCCGTTTCGACGAGGCCGCGTCACACCTCGACGAGGCATTGGCTTCGGCGGTGGAGCAGGGCAACGACCTTCTGGAGAGCATGACCCGCAACAGCATCGCAACGATCGCGGACATCCGCGGCAACCGGTTGAAGGCCCGCAAGCAGTACGACCTGGCACTGGCGGCAGCGCGCCGGACGGGCTACGCGTTGCTGGAGGGAATAGCGCTGTGCAACATAGGAGAGCACCACCATTGGTGCGGCGACCACGCGAAGGCGGTGGAGTACTTGCACCGCAGCGGCCGCATAGCGGAGGACCTGGGATCGGCCGGCCTGGGCGGACCGGTGTTGTCGGCGCTGGGTAGTGCGTATGCGGGATTGGGCCGGGCGGAGCAGGCAGAGGAGCACTTCCGCCGGGCAATGGAGTTCGCCCGCTCGGGCGGCAACGCGAACCTCGAGGTGACGGTCCTCAACGACCTGGCGGCCACGAAGAGGGGGCTTGAGGCTATCTCGTTGTACGGGAAGGCATTGGAGCTGGCGAGACAATCCGGCGACCTGCTCGAATGCGCGGTGGCGCACCATGGGTTGGGTGTGAGTCATCTTGCCGCCGGGGAGGGCGCCGAGGCCCGGCGCCATTTGGAGGCGGCGTTGGCCGCGTATGGCGAGTTGCGGGCGCCGGAGGCCGAAGCGGTGCGGGAGTTGCTCGGGACTCTCGCGCGGTAGGTGAGGGTCAGAGGCGGATGGGCTTTTTGTTCATGAACTATCCAGGCGGTCGGTGGGCCTGGGGGCGTTCTTGGCCGGACCGCCTCTGACCTGCTCTTTTGCGCCTGTTGGGTCCGGTCGCGTCCGAGCCTGTCTGGACGTCTGACGGCCTGTAGACGGCCTGGCTCCTCGCTGCCCCTGTGCCCATCTGGCCCGGTGGCAGCTCTCCCCCGTCTTCCTCGTCCCCGCTGCCGTTAGCGCCGGAAGGCCGGTGTCAAGGGTGGGCGCTTGCGTCCATCGCGCAGCGACGCCGAAGGCGCCCTTGATGGCGGTCGGCCGGTGTTAAACGATCGCCGACGAGGAAGCGGTCACCTGATCGTGCTCCGGTCGGCGTAACACTGATCGACTCGCCGACGTCTCTGGGCGTATGGGGACGAGTGGATCAACCAGCTCCCGGCGGCGCGCGTACACAGCCGGCCCTCCGGCGGGCCGCCCGGCGACCGGCGGCCGGAGCGGAGCGGCAGGCCGTCCGTGTCGCATGAGGGCGGGCCCGCCGCGCGGGTGGTGACGTGCGCGCCGCCGTCGGCGGCGCGCCTTGATCCCATAGAGCTAAATTCGGCAGCGACCAGGGTTCACGAGGGATACGAATGCTCACAACCGTCCTACTGTGGTTTGGGACCAGCGTACTAGCTCAAGACACATTTACCCGGTTCATCAATTACATAGCGAAGCGCGGCTCCGAGCGCAGGAAAGTATTCCGGGCCGTAAAGCTAGAAACAGGACTCAAGACCGGTCGCGCCTATAAGAGGTGGTTCACCGATCCAGATGTTTGGAATGACATCATAGACACCTATGGAGATGAGCGTCACGAGACACTAGTCAGAGAATTAGAAAGGTACATCAAGAGCACCTTTACCTTTCGACACCCTCCGCAAGGCGATGAGCTGCACGAACAAGCTTCCAAATTAGTGAATGCAACATTGTTGACACTTGTAGAGAACCTGGATCCTTCCCGCTCGATTGCAATTGCCGGACATCGCTTGCATAGCGACATTACAACCTTGCGATCTGATATTAGCAATCTTGCGGAACTGCTCGCCGCGAAGAAAGACCTAGCCAAACTTCTCCGGCAAATCCCACCGGGCGCAAGGGAAATATTGGAGGTTATGTATGTTGAGCAACCAATAGTGGCCGCCGGACTCCTGACGTCGGTGCTTAAGTCAAACGACCGAAAAACCGCAGTGTCGGAGCTAGCGAGGGTTCCACCTGAGTGGATCGATGCCGCCAACGTTGAAGCGTGGCTCTTCCTTGCAGAATGCGCCCACGCATACTCCGACCGCGCCGCATCTTCCGCCCTATTCGAGAAGGTCTCAGATCTCGGACGGGATCGTTCTTCAAACCTTTGCCGTGCAGCATTAGACGCCTCCGCCACCGAAGACCTAGATCGAGCGAACTCTCTCCTAAATCAGGCGGAGAGGCTCGGATCGTCCAATCCACTCGTGGCACTCATTCGCGCAGCCATCTTGAACGACGCCGCAGGAATCCTGGCCGCCGCGCGAGTAGTAGGTCAACTCGGCGTCGACGCAGATACGATTATCGCTCAGGCTATATCAATCGAAGAGGGTCCACGAGCCGCAATCCCTTACTTCCGCAGGATAATACAAATTTATCCCGAATACGCCGGACCACGCCTCATGCTAGTTAGCACTTCAGTGTTAGCCGCACAGCAGTCCCGCACTTTTATTGGATTTGCAGAGAGCAGAGAAGCCAGGAATCTTGCCCTCGCAGCCCGCGACTTGCGACGCGAATGGGGAGGCGACAGCACCGAGGCAACCCTCTACGCATGCGAACTAGCACTTGACCGTGGCGATTGGGCGGACGTTATTCACCTGGGCGTCGAACAACCAGACGGCGAATCAACCCAAGAAGAAGCCAAGCACCCTAACGTGCTTCGCATGGTTGCAGAAGCAGCGATTGCCGAAGGAAATCGAGTTTTGGCAACTCGAACAATCGCCTCTCTTGAGATGACCTTTGAGCGCGCGTTCCTAGAAGCTAAATTCACGGCATTTTTCGAGCATCCCCAGATCGAAGCTCTCGCAGCGAAATATCAAATTGCATGGAACCTGGCAACAGATAAGAACGACAAGCACGCCGTTAGGATGGGCCTCGCGTCCATAGGTGCAGAGATACCTGACCGCCATGAACTAAGTCCCGAGGTTGACGTATACGATGCACTCGTCGTGGCCAGACACGACATCGCCACAGGAAACCTTGATGCAGCATTAGAGCAACTTAGATCCTGGCGAAACAGATCACCGCTCGTCATAGAAATGATCGTACGAATCTATGTCGATAGAGGTCAAATTGATCTCGCCGTCGATACCCTGAATCACGCGGCGGCCAAGTTCAATGACCCGCGGTTTCGCGCTCGGGCAGCCCAAGAGCTTGCCAATCACGGTGAACTTGTACGGGCTGACGACACGGCCGTTGAGGCCCTCGCCTCCCTGGGAGACGACGCTGGCCTACGTGCATCTCTCCACGAGATACGGATCAGCTCGTCACAACAACGTCACGCATGGCGAGAGATGGAGGAGCGCGTCCGCGGCCTTATAGATGAACAGGGACCAACCGAGGACAGGCGCTGGATTCTTGCTGGGTCACTATTCAACCAACGTCTATTCCAAGCTGCGTGGAATGTCGTTAATGACGAGCCAGTTCTTGAGCCGACAAACCCGGCAAGGATAGTAATGTGGCTTGATCTTGCGACAAGATACCGCAAAGACGAGAGGTTGGCGCAGCAAGCATTAGACTTTGTTGAGACATTCGGTGAAACCGTCGAAGGATTTTCTGGACAGATTCTCGGTCGGCTTATTTTGTGGTCTCACGGAGTAGAGCTATCCCCGTATATGACAGAGCGACTCCGGATGGCGTTTTCCACATTCGTCGCGAATAATCCGAATGATCCATCATTCTTTGCCGTTGACCTTCCTGACGACCCAGATCCAGCCGCGCTGCGCGAGATACTTCGCCAGCACCTAGAGCCCGGAGCCGAGCAGTTAGCCGAGTTCTGCAAGCAGTTGGCTGACTCCAAGATTCCACACGGGCTGATATCCACACTAGTTGGGAAGCCATACGCGACCGCCCTTGTGGGCCGGCCAGCAGGATGCTTCCCAATACAAATTCCCGACCCAACAATCTCCACAGAAGAAGCCTTGGTTGCACGACAAGCCTTAGACGGTCGGGTGACGATAGACACAAGCACATTTGCACTTGGTTTTCTCCTGCAAAACATATGGCCCAAGTTGACTCAGGCATTTGACCGCATATTTGTTACAGTGGAGACTCGCTCGGACATAGTGCAAGCCGTACAAAGTTTTCTAATGCCTTCAGACGGCTCTATAGGCTGGGATGTCGAGTCAGATGCACCAAGTTTCTCCGAGGCAGACCCAGATGGCCGAGCCTATCTGCGGGAGTACGCACAGTGGATGCTTGCAGCTACCGAGGACCTAGACATCGTCGACTGGCCACAGATCACGGCGATTCCGCGCGCAGACGAAATACAAAAGATCGATCGAATGCTTCCATGGCTGCTTCCCGTCGATCACGCATTAAGCAATGATGTACCGCTATTTGCCGATGATGCAGCCCTTCGAATGTACGCACGAGATCTTGGCGTGAAGTCCTTCGGCACTGTCGCACTTCTTGACGCACTCATGTCCACTGGAAAAATTAGTCAATTGGAAGTCAATCAGACCGTTGACGCCATGCGCCGCGCACGATGTGTAGATATCCCATTCGATTCAATCGCTCTCCATCGGATACTCGAACAGGATAGTTGGCACTCGCCAGCCGTGGCATTCGCCTATTCGAGGCCAACACTATGGAAGACTAAACCGACATTTCTGTCATGGCTTGACATGCTCGAAAGAGTCGCCAAGAACGCGCCTGATGATGTCGCCATGTGGCTGTACTGGGCAACCATCGGCGCAACCAAGGAGAAGAATAGCAATCACGGATCCGTTGCAGCTGCTAGCTTGCTTTTCATGGCCGTTGGCATAAAAGGACTGCGCTCCGAATTTCTAGCAGAACTACTACCGGCATCCCGCGCAGCCTTACATGGTTCACAGTGTCCCGATGTACTCCCAAATCTCGTGACCGTGATGAAGAAAGCATTATCGCAGACGCTCCAGGAAGCCGACGTAGTCAGAATGATCATCGCAGTGTCTTTGGAACTAGATAACGCAGACAGAGAAACCGTTCGGCGGCTTCTCATAGTCGAATAGATCCGGAAGACTCCTAGAACCGGTTCGTTGAAGCCATTGACGAGCAGTCAACAAGGTGGACGATCTAGTAACGTGGTGACTGCTAGCCTGGGTTCATGCGTGGTGCGGGTGACCAGCTCAGCATCGGTGAGCGGATCGCGTTCTACCGGCGGCGGCGTGGGCTGTCGCAGGCGGTTCTTGCTGACCTGGTGGGACGCACTGAAGACTGGTTGAGCAAGATCGAGCGCGGTGAGCGGGACATCCGCAGGCTAGACGTGCTGGCCGACCTCGCGCGGGCGCTACGGGTAACACTGGGTGATCTGCTCGGCGAACCCGTGCTGATGGACGAACAGGACAAGCACGACGACGTCCCGGCGATCCGGGACGCTCTGATGGCTCCCCGCCGGCTGTCGCGGACACTGTTCTCCTCAGCCATGTCGCCCGAGTACATCGACCCGCAGTCTGTTCGACAGCTGGTCGAAGGTGCCTGGTCCAACTACCAGAAGGGCGACCTCGGACGGGTCGTCGCTGCACTGCCTGGGCTGATCAAGACCACGCAGGCGATGGAGGCGGCCTCGGCCGACGATGCCGAGTACAAGCGGGCCTGCGCGGCCATCTCGGCGCGAGTGCACCACCTGGCCGCGACTACGCTGAGCAAAATCGGCGAGGCTGACCTCGCCTGGATCGCGGCCGAACGCGCCATGCAGGCGGCGGACGACTCCGATGATCCACTAGTTCTGGCCTCGGCCGCCCGGTCCGGTACGCACGCTCTCCTGGCCGTAGGTCGGTTCGATGACGCGCTTGAGCTGGGCGACGTCGCGGCGAAGTGGCTGCTGCCGAGGATGGCGAAGGGTGATCCGGCTGCGTTGAGTCTTTACGGGATGCTCTACCTTCGTACCGCTGTCGCAGCGGCGCGGCACCAGGACCGGACCACAGCGAACGACCTCCTCGGCCACGCGAAAACCGCTGCTGATCAGCTGGGAGTGGACGCGAACTACTGGCAGACCGGTTTCGGGCCGGCCAACGTGGAACTCCACCGCCTGTCGGCCGCACTGGACCTCGGCGACGTCAGCCAGGTGATCGAGACCGCCCCGCGCGTCAACGTCGACCACCTGCCCGTGGAACGCCAGGTCACATACCTGATCGACTTCGCCCGAGCACTCAGCTTGCTCGCCAAGGACGACGACGCCCTACAAGTCCTCCTGCAGGCCGAGCAAAAGTCACCGACCATCGTCCGGCACAACACCATGGTCCGGGAGGTCGTCCGCTCCATGTACCGGCGCGCTCCCGCCACGGCAGGCAAATCCTCGGCGCTGCTCGCGCTGGCCGAGCGCTGCAGCGCGGTGAGGTAGCCGGATGTCGCGAGTTCTCGGGCTGGCCGCCTCCGGGGCCGGCGGGGTTGAAGACCTGCTTCCGCGCCTGATCAAGCCTGCCCAGGAAGGAGGCTGGACGGTCGCGGTCACCCTGACCCCCACCGCCGGCCGCTGGCTGGCCGAGACCGGGCAGCTCGACGAGATCGAGCAGGCCACCGGCTACCCGGTGCGGGTCGAGCCCCGCTCGCCGTCGCAGAAGAGCCCACACCCCGCCCCGAGCTGCTACCTGGTGGCGCCGGCCTCGGCGAACTTCGTCGCCAAGATGTCTCTCGGCATCGCCGACAATCAGGCATTGACGCAGGTCAACGAGGCAATCGGAACGCTGAACCTGCCGGTGATCGTCTTCCCACGCGTCAACGCAGCGCACGCACGTCAGCCGTTCTGGACCATGCACATCGAGAACCTCAAGAGGGTCGGCGTGGACCTGCTCTACGGTGACGACGTCTGGCCTCTGCACGAACCGCGGTCCGCTCCTGGCCGGGATCTGCCCTGGTCAGCCATGCTGGACGCGATCGAGAAGGCCGTTCCGGCCGACCGCTGAACCCACCCGGACAGTTTGTCCGGGTGATCTCTCCCACCCGGGTGTTTCCTGATCACAGCGCGCCCAATCGGACGCGCGGAAGCCGAGACATCGGGAGAGCACATGGGCATTCACGTGGTGATTCAGCCCCTCGCCGGATACGGCGCTGCCGTCGTGTCACCTTCCCCCGGCGTCCGCCAACTTGTGGCCGGGGGCGATGAGACCGCGATCATGATTCAGGTACCGGCTCGGATCGGCGGCCTGATGGACTCCGCGCGGTTCGCGCGGAGTCTCGCCGTGGCCGCGAACGAGTTTGGCGAGTGGTGCGAGACGCAGAACCGCACCTACTCCTCTCCTCTCGGCGCCGAGTGGTCGGAAGAGCGCGACTGAGCGCGAAAACCAAGACCTGTAAGGGAAATTGAGCATGGCTATCGACACGGGACACCGTTTGGGCGTCGAGGTGTCGCCGGACAACGAGTACCAGTCGCGTGAGGACCGGGCCGCGAATCGCCTGGTCCGGCAGCGGGTCGACGAGGTGACCGGGAAGCAGCAGTGGAAGGTGCTGGTCACCGACCCGGCCGAAACGTGGGCGAAGCGGGCTTCGTTCGAGATCACGCTTCTCGCGGAGGTTCTGCCGGGTCCGACGACATCGGAGGCGTTGCCGGGGATGCGGCCGATCGGGCGGTGGTGCGTGGCGGCGTTGAAGTCGGCGGCCGATGGATTCTCGGAACTGGCAACGGACTGGGCGAGTAAGGCAGACAGTGATGGTGCTTCGGGTCGACGGGTTCGGGGTCACATGGACGGTCGAGCCCCGCGATCCGGTGTCGGTGGAGGAGACCGGTCCGGACCCGGCCAGTCCCCCAGCTTTGGTGGTGACTGGGGCGACGTCGGCGGTGTCGCTGACCGTCCCGCGCGATCGGGACGAGTGGCCGGATTGCGCGGTGTTCCTTCGCCGGCTCCGCGACGGGGTGGACGAGCTGGCGGCGCTGCTGACTGCGCGCGTGGCGGCTCCGGACGCACGTGACAGTGGCGGTACCTGAAGTGTTGGTCGCGTTTCATGGATTGAGGATTGATGAGTGATCGTGCGGTAGTGGGTCCGTGGTTGCGGCGTTTGCGCGAGCTGCGGGACGAAACCGTGGAAGTCGTGGCCAAGCGGGCCGGTATCGACGCCGTGGAACTCGCCGAGCTGGAGTGCGGGTGTCGGTGGCTGCGGGACGCCGAGATCATGGTGGGCTTGGCGCAGGCGCTGGAGGTCAACTCGTACATGATGTGGGGCCGCGTGGCCCGCGAAATCAAGGCGGAGTTCAGGCGCGATGAGGAGAGGATCGCGCTCATGGACTGACCAAGCAGGTCAGAGGCGGATGGGCTTCTTGTTCATAAACTCCTCGATTCCCAGCGGCCCCAGCTCCCGGCCCATTCCCGACCGCTTGATTCCCCCGAACGGCAGATCCGCCTCCGACCCGCCCGACTTGTTCACGTACACCATCCCCGCCTCGATTCCCCGCGCCACCCGGGCCGCGCGGGCTCGGTCCGTCCCGAACACACTCGCTCCCAATCCGAACGGTGTGTCGTTCGCCAGCTTCACCGCCTCCGATTCGCTCTCCGCGCGGAACAACAACGCCACTGGGCCGAAGATCTCCTCGTGGTAGGCCGCCATCTCCGGTGTCACGTCCGTCAGCACCGTTGCCTCCACGTACGCCCCCGGTCCCGACACCCGGTGGCCGCCCGCGCGCAACGTCGCCCCCGAAGCGACCGCCGTTTCGATCTGGGCCGCCACCTCGTCCGCTGCTGCCCTCGAGGCCAGTGGGGGCAGTGTTGTCGATGGGTCAGCCGGGTCTCCCGGGATGTAGTACTCCGTCACGCGCTTGGCGAACCGGTCCGCGAACTCCTCGTACAGGTCGGCCAGAACGATGATGCGCTTCGGTGCGTTGCACGACTGGCCGCAGTTGCGCATCCGGGCCGTTGCCGTCGTCCTCACCGTCTCGTCCAGGTCGTCGGTGTCCAGCACGATCAGGGGGTCGGAACCACCCAGCTCCAGGACGCACCTCTTGAGGTTGCGGCCCGCCTCCGCCGCCACCGCGATGCCCGCCTGCTCGCTGCCCGTCAGGGACACGCCGGCCAGGCGCGGGTCCGCGAGCATCCACGGCACCTGGCGGCTCGACGCGAACACGTTCACGTACGCGTCCGCAGGCACGCCGGCGTCGTGCAGCACCTTCTCGATCGCCGCCGCCGAGCGGGGGCAGATCGATGCGTGCTTGAGGAGGATCGTGTTGCCCAGCACCAGGTTCGGCGCCACGAACCGGGCGACCTGGTAGCACGGGAAGTTCCACGGCATCACGCCCAGCAGCGCCCCGATCGGCTCCTTCGTCAGCACCGCTTCGCCACCGCGGATCGGGAGGGGCTCGTCCGCCAGCAGCTTCGGGCCCTGCGAGCCGTAGTACCGGAAGATGTCGGCGACAACTCCCACTTCGCCGCGGCCTTCGTTGATCCGCTTGCCCATCTCCAGGGTCATGATCGCGGCCAGCTCGTCGGCGCGCTCGGCGAACAGCTCCGCCGCGCGCAGCACGACCGCGGCGCGCTCGGCGACCGGCCGGGTGCGCCAGGCGCCGTAGCCGCGGTGCATGCGGGCGATCGCGGCGCGGACCTCCTCGTCGGCCGCGTTCGGGATCTCGTCCACCAGCTCGCCCGTCGCCGGGTTGGTGACTGTGTACACGACGGCCTCCTTCGCCAGGCTACTGGATACTGTATACACTATCTCGGCAATGATCGGCACCCGCGCGGCGGTACCCCTTCCCGCTTGATCGACTATCGTTCCCCCATGACGCTGGAACTCACCGGCGGACCCGATTTCGCCGTAACAGCCCCGGAAAAAACGCGTTGGACGCGGCACTTCGCCGACGGCGCGGTCATCTTCGGCAGCCCCGCGCGCACGTCGGAGCGCCTGCCGCGGGTGTGGTGCGGGCGCGGCCTCGGGCTCCCGGAAGGCGAGCTAGCGGTGTTCGCCGGGCAGCTGCGCCGCGTCATGAAGCACGACGCCTACTGGGCCGCACGGGCCCGGAATCCCCGCGCGGGCGACGCGAAGGTCTGGACACCGGGCCGCTACGACGACGAAGACGGCTTCGTTTACTTCGCCGGTCCGTGCGCGCACGGCGACCCGTGGCCCGGGTACCGGCCGGCCCCGGCGTTCACGATCGCGCTCCCCCACGTCCGCGGCCTGCGGATCCGGGTGGCCGCGTACCTGGCCGGATGAGGGCGGCGAGCGCGGGCGCCGCCGCGGCCGTGGTGAGCGGGATACCGTCGACCGTCCACGCGCTCGTCACCGGCCGTGACGTCTTCGCGGCCACCCGCGCGGCGGGCACCCTGCTGCCGGGACGGCGCCACCGGCCCGGCGTCGCCGCCGGGCTGGTCGTACACGTTTTCGTCGCCGCCGTCTGGACCGGCGTGCTCGCCGCGCTCGCCCGCCGCCACCGGCTGGGCGCCGGCGGGGGCGCGGCCGCCGGGCTGGTCATCGCCGGGCTGGACCTCGGGATCGCGGCCCGCGGCTACCCCACCATACAGAAGTTGCCGCGCGGGCCGCAGATCCTGGACCACCTGGTGTTCGGCGCCGTCACCGGCGCGCTTCTCGACCGTCCACAACGGACGGATCAGGGCACGACCTCGACGACGTCACCCGGGTGCAGCGAGTTGTAGAACGTCACCGCGGCGGCGTGCGAAAGGTGCACGCACCCGTGGGACTTGACCTTCAGGCTGCCCTGGTGGAACGCGACCCCGGTGGTGGTGAAGAACACCGAGTACGGCATCGGCCCGTTGAACTGCTTGCTGTAGTGGTCGATGTCCTTGTACTGCACCTGGAACTTCCCCAGCGGGGTCGGGTACTTCGGCAGCCCCACGGTGATCGGGACGCCGCCGTAGGTGACGTTCCCGGCGCCGTCGGTCAGCCACGCGGTATTCGAACTGCGCTGGACGCAGGCCTTCGCTTCGGCACTGCACGGCGTCGACGCCGCTTCGGCCGTTCCCGCGAACGCCATGGTCCCCGCCATCGCGGCGACCCCGCCCAGTAGTGCGATCATCCTCCGGTTCATCGTGTGCCTCCCGTTGTCGTTCGGCTACTCAACGAGAGTGCCCATTCGGGCGATCTTCGAACCGGCTTTCAGTTCTGCGGCTGCGACAGGCCGAGGAACTCGTTCTGCTCGCGGTCGTAGCGGCGGGTCAGCCCGTTGCCGTAGCGGTCCCACCAGTTCTGCGTGTGGCCGCCCTGGGTGGTGGTCGTGCCGCCGTAGACCTGGCGGTCGTACTCGACGCGCGCGTCGCGGAACTCCTGCTGGAACTGCTCGGGCGTCAGGCCTTGCGCGTGCTGGATCGCCGCGTCGGACAGCGTGCGCGAGCTGCGGACGATGTCGTCGCCCGCCATGTGGTTGAGGATGGCACGGACCCCGCCGGCGCCGCGCATGTGCGCGCCGGACATGATCGCGGCCTGGGTGCCGGGATCGGTGAAGTTCAGCGCGCCCGCCGTGCGCGCGTTCGCGGTCATCAGGTCGGCGACGACCGCGCGCTCTTCGGCGCTGCCGATCCCGTACTGCTCGCGCGCGGCGACGATCCGGTCGTAGCCGTTGTGCATGTTCTGCCGGAAGCCGTAGGCCTCGGGCACCCCGCCCTGCTCCCCCGTAGCACCTTCGGACCGCATGATCGAGTCGACGACCCGCGGGTCGAGCTGCTGCGGCACGGCGGCGGCCGCCGCGGCGCCACCCCCGCCGCCCTGCCCGCCCCCGTAGGCCTGGGCGACGTCGGTGTCGGCGGCCCGGTAGCCGTCCGCGGCGGTCTGGACGTTCTGGTTCACGTTCGTCAGGAGGCCGAGCAGCTTCTGGAGCGCGCTGCCGAGCGTCGAGTGCAACGCGGTGTTCGCGGCGGCGACCCCGCTGCCGATGCCGGCGAAGGACAACGCGTCCAGCACCAGGCCTTCCAGATCGCGCGTCGCCGAGAGGAAGGACGACCCGACGTCCTCGACCGCCCTGACGACCGCCCCCATTTCCGCGGTTTCGGCGCGGTAGGCCCCGGCACTCATGCTCTGCTCCCTCCGGACACCGGCTGTGCGCGTCGAGAATTCCCCACCCCGCCCGCCCGGCCCACGGCCGAATTACCCACTGACTGCGGCAGGACTGCCCACAACGGCGCTAAGGTCGGGAGATGAGCAACGACGACCGGAACGTGATCGACGGCGAAATCGTCGACGACACCCCGACCGCGGCGATCGCGATCCCGTCGCCGCCGCTGCCGGATCCGGACTACAGCGACGGCGGGGTCCCGAGCTTCGACTTCGTCCGGGACAAGATCGAGAACCGGTACACCACGTCGCTCGGGGCCGCCGACGTCGCCGGGCTCGGCACCGAGCACACCGCCGAGGCCCTCGACAAGCAGATCGCCGACCGCGACCAGGCGGCCAAGGACCGGCTGGCCGAGATCCGCCGCTCGATGCGCGGCGAGTGACCGCGCTTCACATCCGGCGCGCGGGGCTCGTGCCGCACTCCGGTGCGCCGCTGCCCCGGAGGAAGTGCGCGGCCGCGTAGCCCGTGCTGCCGCCGGCCGTGCCGCGCAGCCAGCGGTCGTCGCCCGCGGCGGGCGTGCCGTGCGTCCAGCATTCGGCCGCGAACGTGGCGCCTTCGGCGACCCAGCCGACCCGGCGGCACGTCGGCGCCGCGCAGGACCGGACGTTCAGGCCGCTGCCCGTGCCGGCCACGACGTACGGCGTGGGCGTGCTGCGCGCCAGCAGGTCGCTGCCGCCGGCGGCGGGGTTCGGTGCCGTCGGCCCCGGCGAATCGGCCGCGCCCGGGCTCAGGCCGCCGAGCAGCAGGAACAGCAGGAACCCCACGGCGGCGGCGCCGGCCAGCACCCGGACGAGCACACCGAATCTCACTACGACGAACATGGTCTGGCCCCTTCCCCTCGGCGCCGTGCGCCGGGCCTGGCTGCGGCCCCGCCCTGCAAGTGTCAGCCTGGGCAGACGCGCTTTGCAATTCCCACGGCGAGATCCCGCTTTGGGACTACCCCTTCGGCCTAGCCTGTCCGTCAGGGAAAATGTCGCGAATCGCCGACAAGGGTGGCGTCGGCGCTCGGTCAGCGCGGGGGAGTATGGTCGCGGCGCGGTGGGAAACCCACAATGGGCTCCCACCAAGAACGGCCCACCCCGCCAGAACGAAGGTCCCCATGGCCCCCACGCAAGGCCCGATCGTGCCCCGCCGGAGGATCGCGGACACGCTCAAGAACCTGCGTGACGAGTCCGGCCGCACCCTCGACGAGGTGGCGGACGAGCTGCTGATCTCGACGTCGAAGCTCTCCCGGCTCGAGAACGCGCAGGGCAGCCCGCAGGCCAGGGACGTCCGCGACCTGATCCGGTTCTACGGGATCGAGCACACCCAGCTGGCCGACCGGCTGATGCGCTGGGTGAAGGCGTCCGGGCGGCAGGGCTGGTGGACCGACTACTCGCAGACCACGGCGACCCCCGGGCTCGACGCGCACCTCGCGTACGAGACCGAAGCGACGGTGGCCCGGATCTACACGATCCCGCTGCTGCCGGTGCTGCTGCAGACCCCCGAGTACGCGCGCGCCCAGTACTCCACGCACGAGTCGTGGTGGTCGGCCGAGGAGGTCGACCGGCTCGTCGAACTGCGCGAACGCCGCAAGCACGCCCTCGCCGAGCGTGACGGCATGGAGCCGTTGAAGCTGGTCGCGGTCACCCACGAGACCGCGCTGCGGCAGTTCGTCGGCTCCCGCGAGATCATGCACGCCCAGCTGGACCACCTGGTGGAACGGTCGACCGCGCCGAACGTCGAACTGCGCGTCTTCCCCTTCTCCCACCCCCCGCTGTTCTCCATGAGCTGCATGTACGCCTACTTCGAGTTCGAGGACGAACTCGACCGCGACATCGTGCACATCGAGACCCATGCCGGGTTCCGGCACATCGAGACCGCCGAAACGGTCGCCTACTACCGCGGGTACCACGACGCGCTGGTCGCCGCCTCGCTGGAACCCGACGAAAGCCGCGCGCTGATCCGCGAGATCCAGGCCGGGCAGTTCGGCTGACCCCTTTTCCCTTCACGTTGGGACGAATGCATGGCTTTCGACCTTCCCGGTTCCGCCGGTGAAGACCTCCGCCTCGCCCGCAAGCAGCTCGACACCGACGGCTACCTCGTCGTGTCGGACGACGAGCTGGGCCTGCCGGGCGGGCAGCTGCGCGAACACCTGCTGCGCACGTACTTCACGCCGGAGGTCCTCCGCTGCTACCCCGGCGACATCCCCGCCGACCGGGAGCGCGCCCGCGACGTCGTCGAGTACGCGTGGCACGGCGAGGACCTGACGCTGGCCGAGCACCCCGAGATCGCCATCGAGGACCGCGGGGGCCGTCCCGAACGGCGGGAATACCGGCGCACGCCAGTGGCGGGCGACCCGCTGTTCGCGGCGTGGATCCGCGCCGCGCTGGGCCTGCTGCCGGAGCACCGCCGCCGGCCGCGGGGGACCTTCGGCGTCAACATCTTCCGGACCTTCACCAACGTCGTCACCCGGCCGCACGCCGACGGCGAGGAGTTCGTCTTCGTCTACGTCGTGGACCGCGACGGCACCGGCGCGGAGACGACCCTGTTCCGGCCCGAAGACCCGGAAACCCCGGTCCACGCGCAGCGGCTCGAGCCCGGCCAGCTCATCGTGTTCGAGGACGCCCGGTTCCTGCACACCGCCAGCCCGCTGGTCGCCCCGGCGGGCCGGCGGGCCCGGCGCGACGCGCTCGTGTGCACTGTGGACTATCCGCAGACCTACGGCCTCGGCTGACGCCGGGGCGCCGGATCGCCGGTGCCCCGGGCCCGGCACCGAGGATCCGGCGGCGCCGAGGGGCGTCCGGCCGAAACCGGCTCACCTCGGCAGCCACCGCACCGCGACCGGCTGGTAGGCGGCGATCGCGAGCAGCCGGTGCGAGAACACCGGCGCCCGGGCCGCCAGCCCGGTGAACCGGACCACCCGCTCGACATCGCTGCCGGGCGGCACGATCAGGCAGCCCGCGATCCCGCGCTCGCGGCACAGGGCGAGCGCGCCCAGCAGTCCGCGGGCCCCGCGGACCGAGAGGAATTCCAGCAGGCCGAGGTCGAGCACCAGCAGGTGCGGCCCCGGCATTTCGCAGATGGCGGCTTCGAACACCGTCGTCCACCGCAGCACCGTGTCGATGTCCAGTTCGCCTCGCACTTCGACGACCAGCACGCCGCCGGGCCGTTCCGAGGCGATGTCGTCGCGCATCGCGCCTCCCGGGAGAGAGTCCCGTCCCCGCCCATCGTCGCACGTCACGTCAGGCTTCCGTAATACCCGCGTGGAATCATCGGGGGCCGGGGGAAGTTGTACCGACGGTAACCCCGCACGAGGAGAAGGAGTGACGCCGTGAGCACGTCAACCGAAAGGGCCGTCCTGGCCGGCGGCTGCTTCTGGGGCATGCAGGAGCTGTTCCGCCGTCAGCCCGGGGTGATCTCGACCCGGGTCGGTTACAGCGGCGGCGACGTCCCCAACGCCACCTACCGCAACCACGGCACCCACGCCGAGGCCATCGAGGTGGTCTACGACCCGGCGCAGACCACGTTCCGCGACCTGCTCGAGTTCTTCTTCCAGGTGCACGACCCGACGACGAAGAACCGCCAGGGCAACGACATCGGCCTGAGCTACCGCTCGGCGATCTTCTTCGAGAACGACGAGCAGAAGCGGGTCGCCGAGGACACGATCGCCGACGTCGACGCATCGGGCCTGTGGCCGGGCAAGGTCGTCACCGAGGTCAGCCCGGCGGGCGACTTCTGGGAGGCCGAGCCGGAGCACCAGGACTACCTGCAGCGCATTCCGAACGGGTACACGTGCCACTTCGTGCGCCCGGGCTGGAAGCTCCCGAAGCGTGAGAAGACCGCCTGACCCCAGCACCACCGAGGGCCCCTTCGCCGAGCAGGCGAGGGGGCCTTCGTCGTCTCGGCGGCAGTCAAGATCACCCGAACGGCGGTGATCCGCGCCGAGTCCTCAGTGGACAGTCGACAGTTCAGATCCTAATAGCGTCAATTGTCCTGTTTGGGATGTATTGCTACTCCCCGATAAGACCGTACGTTCGTCGCTTGTTCACGAGCCTTCGGCAACGGATCCTGATTTTCGCTAAGCCGCACCATTTCCCCACCGTCCCCGTTCTCGGCCCGGCTCGACCCCGGGCCGGTTCGCCCTGCCCGGAGGAGATCCTTCGATGCAACTGAGACGTCCATTCGTCTTGGCCGCGAGCGGCGCGCTGATCGCCGCGGTGTGCACGACCACCACCGCCCAGGCCCAGCCCGTCACCCCGAACGCCGTCCCGGACGCCCAGACCCTGGCCGTCTCGGCGGCCGCCGGTCTCGTCGCGAGCCGGCCCGCCGCCCTGCACGCCAGTGCGGACGACGTTTTCCAGGCCCAGCAGGCGATTTCCGCGACCAACGGGCTCAAGTACATCCCCTACGAGCGCAGCTACAAGGGCCTGCCGGTGGTGGGCGGCGACTTCGTCGTGGCGACCAACTCGACGGGCCAGGTGCTCGGCACCTCCGTCGCCCAGGACCAGACGATCAACCTCGCCACGAACACCGCGAAGGTCACCAAGGCCGCGGCCGAGGCGACCGCGCGCCAGCAGCTGTCCGCCGTGGACAGCGTGAGCCCGGCGCAGCAGGTCGTCTACGCCCTCGGCGCGCCCACCCTGGCGTGGAAGAGCACGGTCGTCGGCCGGGACGCCGAAGGCCCGAGCCGGCTGGACGTCATCGTCGACGCCGCCACCGGCAAGGTGCTCCACACGCAGGAGCACGTCCTGCACGGTGACGGCACCAGCGCCTGGAACGGCCCGAACCCGGTGCACCTCGACACCACGCACTCGGGCTCGACCTACTCGCTGAAGGACCCGGCCATCACCAACACGTCCTGCCAGGACGCGGCCAACAACACCACCTTCAGCGGCACCGACGACCTCTGGGGCAACGGCAACGCCACCAGCCGCGAAACCGGTTGCGTCGACGCGCTGTTCGCCGCCCAGACCGAGAACAAGATGCTCTCGCAGTGGCTGGGCCGCAACAGCTTCGACGGCAACGGCGGCGGCTGGCCGATCCGCGTCGGCCTGGCCGACGAGAACGCTTACTACGACGGCACCCAGGTCCAGATCGGCCACAACTCGCAGAACCAGTGGATCGGCTCGATCGACGTCGTCGCGCACGAGCACGGCCACGGCATCGACGACCACACCCCGGGTGGCATCTCCGGCAACGGCACGCAGGAGTTCGTCGCGGACGTCTTCGGCGCTTCGACCGAGTGGTTCGCGAACGAGCCCGCCCCCTACGACGTGCCGGACTTCCTCGTCGGCGAGCAGATCAACCTGGTCGGCTCCGGCCCGATCCGCAACATGTACAACCCGTCGGCGCTGGGCGACAAGAACTGCTACGACAGCTCCGTCCCCAACGGTGAGGTGCACGCGGCCGCCGGCCCCGGCAACCACTGGTTCTACCTGCTGGCCGAAGGCACCAACCCGACCAACGGCCAGCCGACCAGCTCCACGTGCAACAGCACCTCGATCACCGGTCTCGGCGTGCAGAACGCGGTGAAGATCTTCTACAACGCGATGCTGCTCAAGACCTCCGGCAGCTCGTACCTGAAGTACCGCACCTGGACGCTGACCGCGGCGAAGAACCTCTTCCCGGGCAGCTGCACCGAGTTCAACACCGTCAAGGCGGCGTGGGACGCGATCAGCGTGCCGGCCCAGTCGGCCGACCCGACCTGCTCGGCGACCGGCACGGTCACCGTGTCGAACCCGGGCAACCAGTCGACCGTGACCGGCGCTTCGGTCAACCTCCCGCTGTCGGCTTCCGGCGGCACCGCGCCGTACACCTGGTCGGCCACCGGCCTCCCGGCCGGCCTGTCGATCAACGCCTCCACCGGCACGATCTCGGGCACCGCGACCACCGCGGGCACCTCGAACGTCACGGTGACGGCGAAGGACGCGGCCAACAAGACCGGCACGGCGTCGTTCACCTGGACCGTCGGCACCACCGGCAACTGCACCGGCCAGAAGATCGTCAACGGCGGCTTCGAGTCGGGCGCTTCCAGCTGGACCGGCACCACCGGCTCCATCGGCCAGTGGGGTTCGCAGGGTGAGGCGGCGCACGGCGGCACCTACGCGTCGTGGCTCGACGGGTACGGCTCTTCGACCACCGAGTCGATCGCCCAGTCGGTGAGCATCCCGGCGGGCTGCCACGCCAGCCTGACGTTCTACCTGCACATCGACACCGCGGAGACCACCACCACGGTCGCCTACGACAAGCTGACCGTCACCAACGGCAGCACGACGCTGGGCAGCTACTCCAACCTGAACAAGGGCACCGGGTACACGCTCAAGACGATCGACGTCACGTCGGCCGCCGGCGGCACCCTGGCGCTGAAGTTCAGCGGCACCGAAGACAGCTCGCTGCAGACCTCGTTCGTCATCGACGACGTGGCCGTCACCCTGAGCTGACACTGAACAACTGAGCACCGAGGCGGGGAGATCACGGTCTCCCCGCCTCGGTGTTTTTCGGAGCAGAATCGGCGCATGGACACCGAAGAGCTGCGTGCGACCCAGGCTCCGCTGAAGGACAAGTACCGCGAGCACCCGGAGAGCGCGCTCGTCACCCTGCACGCCGACGCCGAGCTGGACGGCCTCGGCATCTCGTGCAAGGTCGAAACCGGCCGCGCGGTCGTCGAGGCGGGCCTGCACCCGGCCACCGGCGGCGACGGCACCCTCGCCTGTTCGGGGGACATGCTGCTCGAAGCGCTCGTCGCGTGCGCGGGCGTCACGCTGCGGGCCGTCGCGACGTCGCTGGGTCTCGAGGTGCGCGGCGGGCGCGTCCGGGCCGAGGGCGACCTCGACTTCCGCGGCACCCTCGCCGTGGCCAAGGACGCGCCGGTCGGGTTCCGCGCCATCCGGCTGTCGTTCGACCTGGACACCGACGCTTCCGAAGAGCAGCTCGCCACGTTGAAGAAGCTGACCGAGCGCTATTGCGTCGTGTTCCAGTCCCTGCGGACGCCGCCGGAGTTCGCCGTCACGCTTTCGGCGAACCAGGGATAAACCCGGAGGACAAACCGGACTCCCGTGGCCTAGCTTGTCGGGGTCACCTGAAGGGGGAGCCGACATGCCACCACCGGAACCGGACACCGCCGTCCGGGTGCGCGGGCTGGTGAAGACCTACGGGTCGACCCGCGCGCTCGACGGCGTCGACCTCGACATCCCGGCCGGGCGCGTGCTCGGCCTGCTCGGCCCGAACGGCGCCGGGAAGACCACGACCGTCCGCATCCTGACCACGCTGCTGCGGCCCGACGCGGGCGAGGCGCACGTGGCCGGGTACGACGTGCTGGCCGAGCCGGACCAGGTCCGGCGCCGGATCGGGCTGTCCGGCCAGTACGCGGCGGTCGACGAGAACCTCACCGGGTTCGAGAACCTGTACATGGTCGGGCGGCTCTACGGCCGGAAGAAAGCCGCGGCCCGCTCGCGCGCCCGGGAGCTGCTCGCGCGGTTCCGCCTCGAGGAGGCCGCCGACCGGCCGGCGAAGGGGTATTCCGGCGGGATGCGCCGCCGCCTCGACCTGGCCGGCGCGCTGGTCGCCGAGCCGACCGTCGTCGTGCTCGACGAGCCCACCACGGGCCTCGACCCGGGCGGGCGCCTCGACACGTGGGCGGTCATCAAGGAGCTCGTCGCCGACGGCACGACCGTGCTGCTGACCACCCAGTACCTCGAAGAGGCCGACCAGCTCGCCGACTCGATCGTGGTGATCGACCACGGCCGGGTGATCGCGCGCGGCACCGCGGACGAGCTGAAGGCCCAGACCGGCGGCGAACGCCTGGAACTGGTCGTCGCCTCGGCCGCGGACCTGCCGAAGACCCTGGACGTGCTGCGCGAGGTCGGCACCGGCGAGCCGGCAGGCGACGACCACACGCGGCGAGCCGAGATCCTCGTCGACACCGGGCCCAAGGCGCTCATCGAGGCCCTGCGCCGGCTCGACGGCCAAGGCATCGCGGTCCAGGACGTCGCCCTCCACCGGCCGACCCTGGACGACGTCTTCCTGTCCCTGACCGGCCACGGCGCAGAAGGGGCGGCGAAGTGAACGCGCTCGCGAAGGGCATTTCCGACGGCGGCATCGTCACGTGGCGCAACCTGATGAACGTCCGCCGCAACCCCGACTGGCTGATGGCGGCGACGCTGCAGCCGATCATGTTCGTGCTGCTGTTCGCCTACGTCTTCGGCAACGCGATCGGCGGCGAAGCGGGCGGCGCGGCGTACCGCGAGTTCCTGATCGCGGGGATCTTCGCCCAGACGGTGGCGTTCAATTCGGCGTTCACGGTCATCGGTTTCGCCAACGACCTGCAGAAGGGCATCATCGACCGGTTCCGCTCGCTGCCGATGTCCCGCATCGCGGTGGTGCTGGGCCGCACGACGTCGGACCTGGTCGTGAGCGTGGTGGCGCTGGTCGTGATGTCGCTGTGCGGGCTGCTGGTGGGCTGGCGCATCCGCGGCAGCTTCTGGGACGCCCTGCTCGGCTACCTGGTGATGCTGATGTTCGCCTGGGCGCTGTCCTGGGTCGGCGCGCTGATCGGCCTGGCGGCGCGCAGCGTGGAGGTGGCACAGAGCGCCGGGCTGATCTGGATGTTTCCGCTGAGCTTCATCTCGTCGGCGTTCGTCCCGACGGGCACCTTGCCGCCGTTCCTCAAGGCGATCGCGGACTGGAACCCGTTCACAGCGGTGATCAACGCGACGCGCGACCTGTTCGGCAACCGCTTCGGGCCGGCGCAGACTGGCTGGCCGGCGGAGCACGCGGCGCTGTACGCGATCCTGTGCTGCGTGGCGATCATCGCGGTGTTCGCACCACTCGCCACGGCCCGGTACCGCCGGGTGGCGAGCAAGTAGGAGGGGTTTTCACGGGCTTGGTCTACGTGGGCTTCCTGATCAAGCCCGTGTACCCGGCGAGGGCGAGGGTCGCGAGCCCCCAGATCGCGGCCTGCAGGATCCAGATCGCGATGGTGAAGGCCGCCGCCCACGTGGTGTCGGGATTGAGATCGCAGCGGGCGCGAACCCCCGTCGGAGCCAGGGGAAGCCCGCGGTCGAGACCTAGTCCCACGAGTTCCACCGTGGTGCACGGCCGGCCCGAGGCCGAACCGAACGAGCTCACCCGCTCCCCGACATGATGTCCGCCGTCGGTGACGTGTCCGGCCCACGCACCGAGCCCGCCTGCCGCCATCAACGCGAGCAGCAGCGCCAGGGCGGTCCGCCGGGTGAGGTAGCCGTACCCCGCCAGCACGCCCCAAAGCCAGTGGAACGACCTGGTGAGCCAGTTACCCAGAGCTTCCGGTGCGCGCCGGCGGAGGTCCTTCTGCTGGGCGATGAGAATCCTTCTGACGTTCCCCTCGTGCCCGGCATCCCGTTCGGCACTCGCGAGGGCCTGATACGGCCCAGGACGGTAGATCTCCGTGTGATGCCGGATGAGGTGGAGCCAATCGCGCCAAGACACCGGTTGCCCGGGTGAAGCCTCCAATGCGCCGAACTTGAATCCGTTCAGGTCGACCAGCACCGGATCCCGGCAAACCGAGTCGGCGTCCGCTTCCGCGCACACTGTCGAGCGGACGAGAAAGATCTTCCCCACCACCTGGGCGTGCTCGAGGTCCAGAGCCAACCCGGACCGGTTGACGACTTCCATGTCCAGGAACGACGCATCACCGCCGACATGAGCGCCGAGAAGGGAAATCGCGCCACCGAAGTGGTCACCGGTCGCTTTGACTCCTCTGCAGTCGAGAACTCCCTCGACCCTCAGTTGGTCGGCCCGGACGGCACCGCCACCGTTGTTGGTGATCTTCGCGGATCGCAGCGCCAGACTGCCCCCGATGTGCGCGCCGGAAAGCTGCACGGCGCCTCGAAAGCTCGATCCGCTCAGGTCGGCGCCGGACATCAGCACGCTTCCGCTCACTTCGAGCCCCACAGCCCGGACAGCAGCGCCGCTGGTGTTGCCGACTTGCGCGTCATGGAGATCGAGGGATCCGGTGATCCGTGCACCGTGAAGCGCGACAGCGCCGCCCTTTCCCGACCCGACGATCACGGCGCCGGTCAGCCACAGCCCCGCTTCGACGTTGAGCAAATCCCCGCTCAGTCCCGGAATCCACGACCGGGAAAGGTCGAGCCACGGCAGATGAGCGTTCCACGCGGTGACCGGATCGGCGAACAAACAGCCGGTCAGCTTCGCCCCTGCGCACGCCGTCACGCTGTCGAGATCGAGCACACCGGTGATCCGGGCGCCGGAAACCCGGATTCCGCCGGGATCGACCGGACCGTACCAGCCCAGCAGCAGCTCGCGTATCAGCCGCGCACGAATCGCCTCGCCGTCACAAACCAGCTTTTCGCCGGTCCGCGCTGCCTCCACCAGTGCGCCTTCGAGGTCGTTCAGTGCACCCAGCCGGTGTGGAATGTCCTCCGTCACACCGGCTCAGTCGCTCGACCACCCGAAGGTGCTACGCCGCTCAGTCCTCTTCGGACAGTTCCACGATCGGGATCACCCGCTTCGCCTGCCGCGCCTTCGCCTGGTGGTCCGCCAGGAACGGGTACGCCTTCTCCAGCTCGTCCCACGTCCGCACGTAGTCCGCGCCGAGCAGCGGCAATGCCTCCGCGTCGAACTCGCGGCCGTCCACCTCGACGTGCACCCGTGGGTCCGCGTCGAGGTTCAGGTACCAGTCCGGGTGGCGGGGCGCGCCGATGTTCGACGCGACCACCAGCAGCCGGTCGCCGTCGCGGTGGTACATCATCGGGACCGTTCGGGGCTCGCCGGACGTGCGGCCCGTCGTCGTGAGCAGGACCAGGCGCTCGCGGTGCATCCCGTCGACTTCGCCGCCCGCCCGGAACTGGTCGATCACACGGCGGTTGGTCTCCTGGACGTCCATGGTCAGCGGTCGTAGTAGCGGGTCGGCGGGTCCTGCTGCGTCCACTGCTGCCGGGTCGGCGGCGGCGGGGGCGCCGCGCTCTGCTGGCGGCGGCGCCGGTGCAGCGTGCGGGCGCTGGCCGCCATGCTGTTCACCACCGCCGCGATGACCAAGCCGATCACCAGGTTGATCACCGCCGTGGCGATCTTCGCGCTCGGCGCCACCGTGAGCGTCAGCGGCAGCACGACGGCGATCAGCGTGACGAGCACCATGATCCAGCCGAAGAACTGGGACGGGGCCGGCGTCGCCACGCTCAGCAGGTGCATCAGCCCGGTGGCGAGCAGGGCCACCGCGGCGGCGACCAGCGCGTACGTCGTGGTGCTCGCGTTGCCCCAGACGCCCTCGCCTTTTGGGGCGAGCACTTCGACCTCGAAGATCCCCCGCGCGATCAGCAGCCCGACGACGGCGAGCAGGGCTGCGACCACCGCTGTCGCGACGCCGCCCGCCCACAGGCGGCGCGCGTCGATCCCCGGGCGGACGTCCTGGGGCTGGTTCCCGTAGTAGTCGGACATCAGAGCCTTCCTGGGTCGGCTGCGCCTCTCCCCCCGATTGTCCCCCGATTCGGCCCCGGACGCGATTTGCGCTGGAGTGCACTCCAGCTCTTAACGTCGGGGACATGACCACCGCACAGCACAAGATCGGTTCGGGCTTCGGCGCCACCACCACGGCCGCCGAAGCCGTCGCAGGCGCCGACCTCACCGGGAAGCTCGCCGTCGTCACCGGCGGCTACTCCGGGATCGGCCTCGAAACCACCCGTGCGCTGGCCGGTGCCGGCGCGCACGTCGTCGTCCCGGCCCGCCGCCGCGCCACCGCGGAGGAAGCGCTCGCCGGGATCGAGCACGTCGAGGTCGACGAGCTCGACCTGGGCAACCTCGAGAGCGTCCGGGCGTTCGCCGAGCGCTTCCTGGCGACCGGGCGGCGGATCGACCTGCTCATCGCCAACGCGGGCATCATGGCCTGCCCCGAGACCCGCGTCGGCCCGGGCTGGGAGGCCCAGTTCGCCACCAACCACCTCGGCCACTTCGCCCTGGTCAACCGGCTGTGGCCGGCGGTCGCCGAGGGCGCCCGCGTGGTCTCGCTGTCCTCGCGCGGCCACCACTACTCGCCGATCCGCTGGGACGACGTCCAGTTCGAGACCGGCTACGAGAAGTGGGCGGCGTACGGCCAGGCCAAGACCGCGAACGTGCTCTTCGCCGTGCAGCTCGACCGGCTGGGCGCCGAGCAGGGCGTGCACGCGTTCGCGCTGCACCCGGGCGGCATCATGACGCCGCTGCAGCGGCACCTGCCCCGCGAGGAGATGGTCGAACGCGGCTGGATCGACGAGGCCGGGAACTTCCTGGTGGAGTTCAAGACGCCGGAGCAGGGCGCCGCGACCACGGTGTGGGCGGCGACGTCGCCGCAGCTGGCCGGGCTCGGCGGGCTGTACCTGGAGGACTGCGACGTGGCGGAGCTCGCCCCCGCCGACGCCGAGGGCCTCGCCAGCTCGGGCGTGCGCCGGTACGCCGTCGACCGCGAGGAGGCCGCGCGCCTGTGGACGCTGTCGGCGCAGCTCACCGGCGTGGACGCGTTCGCGCGGGCCTGACTGTCACGTCGGCGGGCTCCCGGACGATACTTTCTTCGTGATCTTCCGACGTTTGCCGTTCACGGACCCGGGGTACATCGGGCCCGTGGCCGACGAAGCCGGGAGACAGGGGCGCCCGCCGACGAGTGACGGCGATGACCCCACGTGCGGTCGTTACGCACTCGGTGAGTTCACCATCACCCCGCGCAGCGCGCTGGACGACGAGCGGCCGCCGGGCCTGCTGGGCGAGCGGTACGAGGTCGGCAGGCTGGTCGGCAGCGGCGGCACGGCCCGGGTCTACCGGGCCTACGACGTGCGGCTGGGCCGCGAGGTCGCCGTCAAGATCTACGACCGTGACGCGGTGGCGCTGGACCAGCGCCGCCGGCTGCGCGAGATGACGATCCAGGGCAGCATCAGTCACCCGGGGGTGGTGGCGCTGCTGGACAGCGGCACCGAGGGCCGCCGGACGTACCTGGTGATGCAGCTGGTCGAGGGCGAAAACCTGGCCGAGCGCCTGCTTTCCGGCCCGCTACCGGCGGCGGAGGTGACGGCGCTGGCCGACGGGCTGGCGGAGGCACTGGCCCACGTCCACGCGCGCCGGATCGTGCACCGCGACCTGAAGCCGGCCAACGTGTTCCTGTCCGCGGACGGTCCCCTGATCGGCGACTTCGGCATCGCCCACGCGCTCGACACGACCCACATCACGGGCACGGGCCTGATCCCGGGCACGGCGGCGTACCTGGCCCCGGAGCAGGTGTCGGGCGAGCCGGCGGGCCCGCCGGCAGACGTCTACGCGCTGGGGTTGATCCTGCTGGAATGCCTGACGGGCCAACGGGAGTACCCGGGCACGATGGTCGAGGCGGCGATGGCCCGGCTGACCCGGCCGCCCCGGATCCCGGAGGAGGCGCCACCGGCGCTGGCGTACACGCTGCGCCGGATGACGCAGCGCGACCCGGCCGACCGGCCGACGGCGGCGAAGGTGCTGGACATGCTGCACAGCCCGCCGCCGACGCTGCCGTGGAACAGGACGCGCAGCCCTCGCTGGCGCCGGCGCCCGGTGGTGGCGCAGCACGACGCGGTTTCGGCACCCGGCCAGATCGGCGGCGCGGGGTCGGCACCTCACGACACGACTGCCGCCTTCAGCTCGGCGCGCGGGGAGCTGGGCGCGATCACAGGCGCCCCCGACCACGAGCCCCTCACCGGCCCGGCGCGCGGAGAGCCGGGCGCGATCTCAGCCGTCCCCCACCACGAACCCCTCACCGGCGCGGCTGCCGCGGCCATCAGCCCGGCCCATGACTCCGCCCCCGGTTGGCCGTCCACCTCCGACCTCACCCGCCGCGAGCGCCTCGCCGCCGGTGATCCGGCGCAGCACGAGCTCACCGCCGTCCCGTTCCCGGCCGAAAACCGGCGGCGCCGGCGGCTGGTTGCCGCGGCCGGGCTGGTCGCCGCCGCCGTGGCCACCGTGGCCGCCGTGCTGCTGACCGAGCAGGAAGCCGGGACCGGCTCCCCCGTCCAGCCGCCCGCCGCTCACTCGCCGGGCGCCACCTCCGCGCCTTCGTCGTCCACGCCGCTGGCGGAGTCGGGGACCCCGGCGCCGCGTCCCGGCACCAGCGGCAACGGCAACGGCAACGGCACGCAGCCGGGCACCAGTGAGGCCGCGTCGCTGGAACCCGCCGCCGACACGCACGAACTCCCGCCCACGGCCGAACCGCCGTCACCTAAAGGGGGCAAACCCCCGAAGACCGATCCGCCCGGCAAGACCAGGGGTAAGGGCCCCGGCCACGACTCCTGAGCCGGCGGCGGGGGCCCTCCGGCGCGCGGATCCGGGTCCAATGGCCCTGGTGCCGGAAACACGCGGAAACGGCGGGTAATTCGATTTCGTGAATTGGGACTCGAACCAATAACGACAGGTAACCGGAGCCCGGCGCGGCCCGACTCACACCACGGTGCCGCCACCGGGAATCCCCTCCCGGCTGGTTCGACGAACATTCCCGGAGGTCTGGATGAGTGTCCTCGCTGCCCTCGAGCGGCCGGTTTTCCGCACGCCGAGCGGCCGGCACGCCAAGCCGAGTCCCGCGTGGCCGCGGGTCGCCGGCCGGGCAGTCTTCCTGGTCTCCGCCCTGGTCTTCGCGGTCGTCACCATCGCTTCCGGGTGGCCGCCCGCCCTGCTGGTGGTGCCCGCCGCCGCGTTCCTGCTGCTGGTGGCGAGCATGCGGAAATTGCGCACCGCGAGCCGGAAGATCGACACCATCTTCGCCGAAGAACTGTCGGCCCCGCCCGGCGACTGACGGGCAGTTCACCGCAGGTCGAGCCACATGATCCGCAGCCCGACGTCCCCCGCGGACGGGTGGCGGAACGCGCCGGGCGCCGTCCCGAGGGTCACGAATCCCAGGCTCTCGTAAAGCCGGATCGCGGCCACGTTCACCTCGACGACGGCGTTGAACTGGATCGCCGCGAACCCGCTCCGCCGCGCCCAGGCGATCAGATCGGTCGCGAGGGCGCGCCCGACGCCCGTGCCGCGCGCCTCCTTCGCCACCATCAGGCTGCCGGAGGCGACGTGGCTGCCGGGCCCCGGGCGGTTGGCGTACATGTTCGCCGTGCCCGTCACCCGGTCGCCGTCGAGCGCGACGACCACCCTGGCCGGCGGCGCGAGCAGCCACGCCCGCCGCGCGTCGCGCTCGCTCATCGCCGGGTCGTAGGGGAACGTCTCCTGCTCGGTGACGACGTCGTGGACGATCGGCCAGATCCCCGGCCAGTCCTCGTCGCGGGCTTCGCGGATCACCGGGTCCCGGCCCCCGTCACGGCGCCGCAGAGCTCGGGCACGACGGCCTCGATGTCGTCCCGCAGCACGAACGCGGCATCGTCGTCGTACGGCGTCGGGTCGCGGTTGACGATCACCAGCGTCGCGCCGGCCTGGACCGCCACCGTGCACAGCGACGCCGCCGGTTCGACCTGCAGCGAACTGCCGATGGCGAGGAAGAGCCCGCTCGCCGCCGCGATGTTCCGTGCCTGCCCCAGGACTTCGCCGTCCAGCAACTGTCCGAAAAGGACGATGTCGAGCTGGAGGATGCCGCCGCAGCGCGGGCACGGCGGATCGTCGTCGCCCGCCGCGAGGATTTCGGCGGTCGGGAACCGCGCCGGGCAGGAGGTGCAGCGCGTGGTGTGCATGCTGCCGTGCAGTTCGAGGACCTTCCGCGCGGCGAGGCCGGCCCGCTGGTGCAGGCCGTCGACGTTCTGGGTGAGCACCCGCACGGCGACGCCCGCGCTGTCGAGCCCGGCCAGCGCACGGTGGGCGGCGTTCGGCTCGGCCCGCCAGGCGGCGTGCCCCGCGTAGGCGCGCCAGAACTCCCGGCGCACCGCGGCATCGGCCATGAAGTTCTCGTGGGTGAACGCGGCCACGGCGCTCGGGTTGCGCGTCCAGACGCCTTCGGGACCGCGGTAGTCGGGAATCCCGGACGCGGTGGAGACGCCCGCGCCGGTCAGCGCGGCGATCCGCCGGGCACCGCGGATCCGGTCGATGAGCTTGCCGTCCATGCTGCGGAGGGTAACGGCAGGCGCGCGCCCGGCACGACCGGTTTATCGCGCGGGATCGGTGACCGGCAAGGGATTGCCACCTCGGAGCGACGCCTCCACCGCGCTCACTCCCTCCGCAGCCGCAACGCCAGGGCCGGGCACGCGGCTGCCGCGCGGCGGGCTTCCGCCACCAGTTCCGGCGGCACCGGGCCGCGCGCCACCACCGGATAGCCCCACTCGTCGAGGCCCACCAGTTCCGGGAGCAGGTCCGCGCACAGGCCGTGGGCGCGGCAGCCGATCGGGTCGACGGTCACCTTCACGCCACACCCGCCGGAACCCGGCACCGGCCACCTGCCCGGTGCGTGTGGACGTCCGCGTCGAAGACCCGCAGCGCGCTCGCCGCGAGGCGGGCCGCGCCGTCGGGGTGGGCGCACGCGCCGCGGCCGGTGAGCAGCGGGAGGCGGCGGGCGAGCCGGTCGGCCGCCGGGCCGCCGCGGAGCAGCTCCGCGAAGTCCGCCGCGATCGACGGCAGGCCGAACGTGCACGGCCCGCACTGCCGGGCCGACTCCGCCGCCAGGAACGCCAGCACCTTCGCGGTGTACGCCAGCCCGCAGGCCCGCACCGGGAGCGCGTAGACCGCCGGAAGGCCGGTCACCCCACCGTCCAGGCTCGTCGTCCACGACCCGCCGCACCCGCCGGCGAGCACGGCCTGGACCGTTTCGGCTTCGCCGCCCGCCGCCGCCAGCACCCCGGCCAGTGACGTTCCCGCCGGCACCTCGACGACGCCGGGCCGCCGGACCGCGCCGGTCACCGTGACGAGGTCGGTGCGGGCCGCGCGGTAGTGGTGCGGGCCGAGGAGGACCACCGAAGCCAGCTGGGCCAGCGTGTCCACATTGGACACCAAGGTCGGACGGCCGCGCACGCCGCGTTCGGCGGGCCGCGGGAGCTTGCCCAGCGGCCGCGCGTCCCCCGACGTCAGGTAGCGGACGAGCGCCGTTTCCTCGCTGGCGACGTACCGGCGCGGGACTTCCGCCACCCGCACCGGCACGCGGTCGTCGCGCTCGGCCAGCGCCGCGGCGACACCCGCGGTCACCGGGCTGCCCGCGTGCACGCAGAGGACGGCTCCGGCGGCGCCGATGGCGTGCGCCGCGAGCTGCAGGCCGTCGAGCACGAGGTGCGGCGAAAGAGTCAGGAGCGCAACGTCCTTCTGGCTGAGCGGGTCGCCTTCGCACCCGTTCGCGACGACGATCGAGCGCTTCGCCCGGGCCGCGCGCAGCTTCACGGCGGTCGGGAAGCCAGCGCCGCCGCGGCCGCGCAGGTCCGCCGCTTCGACGGCCTCGATCAGCCGGTCGCGGCCGTCGTCACCGTGATAGGCGACCCACGGCACGACGCCGTTGCGGCGCCGGTGACCGGCCAGGTCGAGCCGGTGCGGGGGCAGGATGGTCATCGGGGGCCTCCCAGGGCGGCGAACTTGCGGGCGGAGGTGGCGCGGTAGGCGACGACGGCGGCCACCGCCAGCACGCACAGCGCGTCGAGGGCGGCGATCCAGCCGTACGCGGCGTCGTCCTCGGCCATGCCGAAGCCGTGCACCAGCGCGACCGGCCAGCACAGGTAGGCCAGCCAGTGCACGGCGCGCCACGCCCGCGGCGGGATGCGGGTGCGCAGGACGCTGGTGACGACGATCGCGAGCAGCAGGTCGATCGCGACCGCGCCGAGGCCGACCCGCAGCGGCTGGTAGCCGGCACCGAACGGGACGACGACGTCGAGCCAGCTCAGCGAGACGTAGCCGTCGAGGACGGCCGACGCGATGTGCGCGGCGAGGAAGGCGATGCTGGTCAGCGCGAGGTTCCGGTGCACGGCGGCGACGGCGAACCGCGGCCACGCGCGCGTGGCGAACCGGCCGGCACCGAGGGCGCCGAGGACGACGACGCCGGTGAACAGCACCAGCGAAACGAGCCCGGTGGCGCGGCTGAAGTACCACACGGCGGAGCTCATGACGCGGGCCAGCCGGGCGTGGTGACGACGTCGCCGCCGATACCGACGAGCCGCGCGGGGAGGTGTCTTCCCCGCAGCCAGTCCGGCGCACCGGCGCCGAGCACGACCGCCGCGGTGCTCGCGGTGTTGGCGTCCACAGTGGACTTGGCGGCGACGGTGACGGTCCGCCAGCGCGGCGCGGGCACATCGCCGGTGCGCGGATCGACGATGTGGTGCACGGTCCGGCCGCCGCGGCGCCAGCGTCGCCGGGTGGTGCCGGAGGTGGCGAGGGCACCGGCACGGGTCAGCGCGACGGAGGTGTCGGGCCGGGCCACGGCCTCGGCGTGGTCGTCGGCCAGCGCGATCTGCCAGCCACCGGCGGGCGGAGCCCCGGCGGCGCGCAGATCGCCACCGAGGTTGACGAGGGTCCCGCACCCGGCGGCGGCGTGGATGCGCCGGGCGGCCCGGTCGGCGGCGAGGGCCTTCGCGGTCGCGCCGAGGTCGAGGTGGACACCGCGCGGGAGGACGACCAGGCGCTGGCCGGGGTCGAAGAGGATCCGGTGCCAGCCGGGCGCGGGTTCGCCACCGGCCATCCCAGCCGCACCCAGCACACCAGCAGCGGCAGGCGGCGGCGCGCCGGCAGCCGCATCCCGCTCAGCGGCGACCAACGCGAAATCCCGGTCGTACCCCAGGTCCCGCACCGCCGCCCCGACCGTCGGATCCACCAGCCCGCCCGTCAGCCGCGCCGCGCGCAACGCCACCTCCAGCGCCTCCGCCAGCAACGGCCCCACCCGGACCTGCTTCCCCGCCGCCTGGTGCAGGCGGGAAATCTCCGAGTCCACGCGGAACCGGCTGCACGCCGTGTCGATCGCGGCCAGCTCCGCCCGCAGCAGGGCGGCCGCCTGGTCCAGGCGGGCCGGGTCGGTCACCACGAGCTCCGCCGTCGTCCCCAGCGCCGGGAACGCCGTGGTCACGACGCACCCGAGCCGGTGTGCGCGCTGCCGGACCCGGAGCTCAGACCGCTGTCCGGGGCCTGCAACCCGTCACTCGAGCCGGTGGATGTCGAGGTGGACGTGGAAGTGTCCGCCGAAGCCGAGGAAAGGCCGAAGCCGATCGCGCCGACGGCGGCCGCGCCCAGCACCGCCGCGGCCGCCGTGGCCAGGGCGGCCTTGTGGCGGCCGTGCTCTCGGCGGGCCGGGCCGCCGGTGCTGAAGGGTTCCATGGGACCGAGTGTCGGCTTCGTTCCTTTGAACGAGCTGGGAGCGACCTGTCAGCTCCCTGACCGGCCACTGTGGACACCTACCAAAGGAGGTTGACACCGGAAAGGCATTAACCCACTCTTTCCGTTGTCCGCCGGAGGTTTCCTGGTGTTCACGAGCCGGACCACGACACGGCACGTCCCGGTCCCCTGCCGTGGACATCATGAGGCGCCCTCACCCGCCACCGTTGGAGGACCCATGATCCGCAAGCGGATCTTCGCCGCGTTCGCCGCCGCCACCCTGGTCACAGCCGGTGTCGTCACCGCGGCCGTCGTCACCGGAACGGACGAGCTCGGCGCGATCAAGCCGGCCGCGTCGGCCGTGCCCGCGTTCGACCACATCGTCCTGGTGATGTTCGAGAACAAGAAGTACTCCTCGATCAACGGCAGTTCCAGCGCGCCCTACTTCAACACCCTCGCCTCGCAGAGCGCGAAGTTCACGAACTCCTTCGCGATCACCCACCCGAGCCAGCCCAACTACGTCGCCCTCTTCTCCGGCGCGACGCAGGGCGTCACCGACGACACCTGCCCGGCCAACCTCGGCACGAAGGCCAACCTCGGCCAGCAGCTCATCGGCGCGGGCAAGACGTTCAAGGGCTACTCCGAGGCCATGCCCTCGGACGGCTACACCGGCTGCTCCAGCGGCACCTACCGGCGCAAGCACAACAGCTGGGCCGACTTCTCGAACGTCCCGGCCGCGAGCAACGTCCGGTTCTCGAGCTTCCCGTCCGACTTCACCCAGCTGCCCACCGTCGCCTTCGTCACTCCCGACATGTGCAACGACATGCACGACTGCAGCATCGGCACCGGCGACACCTGGCTGAAGAACCACCTCGACGCCTACGCCCAGTGGGCCAAGACGCACAACAGCCTGCTGATCACCACCTTCGACGAGGACAGCGGCACGTCGGTCAACCAGATCTTCACGACGTTCACCGGCGCGAACGTCAAGGTCGGCAGCTACAGCGAGTCGATCAACCACTACACCGTGCTGCGCACGATCGAGGCGTCCTACGGCCTGCCCGGCATCGGCAACGCCGCGAGCAAGTCGCCGATCCTCGACGTCTGGCAGTAACCGCGTGTACCTGTCCACCATCGGCCGCCGAGAGCATGCTGGGACGGTGTCCCGGCGCAAGCTCTCGGCGGTCGGCGCGAACGTCTTCGCGCTGGGTGCCGTCAGTCTGGTCACCGACGTCTCGTCGGAGATGGTCACCGCGATCCTGCCGGTGTACCTGGTCCTCGGCCTGCACCTGAGCCCGGCCGCCTACGGGCTGGTCGACGGCCTCTACACCGGCGCGACGGCGTTGCTGCGGATCGTCGGCGGGTACGTCGCCGACCGGGTCCGGCGGCGCAAGGTCGTGGCCGGGGCCGGCTACGCGCTGTCCGCGGTGGCCAAGCTCGGCCTGCTCGCGGCCGGGGCGTCGGCGGCCGCGGTCGGCGCGGTGATCACCCTCGACCGCACCGGCAAGGGCCTGCGGACGGCGCCGCGGGACGCGCTGATCACGCTGTCGGCGCCCGAACCGCTGCTGGGCCGGGCGTTCGGCGTGCACCGCGCGATGGACAGCATGGGCGCCTTCGCCGGGCCGCTCGTCGCGCTCGCCGTGCTGGCCGCGGTCGGAGCCGCCGACCCCGAGGCGTTCGACGCCGTGTTCGTCGTCAGCTTCTGCATCGCCGCGATCGGCGTGCTGCTGCTGGTCCTGTTCGTCCGCGACCGCCGGACGCCGAAAGCGGCCGCGAACCCGGTTTCGCCCCGCGCGGCGGCGGCGTTGCTGCGCGGGAGCGGCGTCCGGCGGCTGCTGGTGGCCGCCTGCGTGCTCGGGCTGGCCACGGTCGGCGACGGGTTCGTCTACCTGCTGCTGCAGCACCGGGAGGACGTCGCCACCGGCTGGTTCCCGCTGCTCGCGGTCGGGACGAACCTCAGCTACCTGCTGCTCGCCGCGCCGCTGGGCGCGCTCGCCGACCGGGTCGGGCGGCTGCCGGTGGTGCTCGGCGGCTACGGCGCGCTGGCGCTGGTCTACCTGCTGCTGGCCGGTCCGGTGTCCGGCTGGCCGCTGTTCGCGCTCGCGCTGGCGTTGTACGGCGCGTTCTACGCGGCGACCGACGGCGTGCTGATGGCCCTGGCCGGCCCGCTGCTGCCGGAGTCGTTGCGCACCACGGGCATCTCGCTCGTCCAGACCGCGCAGGCGCTCTCCTACTTCGCCTCGTCCGTCCTCTTCGGACTCGCCTGGCAGTTCTGGGGCCCGGACCGCGCGATCGTCGTCGCGGCGGGCGGCGCCGTGGTCGCGATCGCGGTGACGTTCGCGGTGCTCTCCCCGCGGAAGGGGACGGCGTGAAGACGCGGATCCTCATCGCCGTCACCGGGGTGCTCGTGCTGGCCGGGGCGGCGGTCGCGTACGTCGGGTTCGCGAGCGCGCGCAGCCACGACGTCGCCGCGACCGGCGCGGTCAGCCTCGCCCCCGGCCCGCGGCTGCTGTTCCGCAGCACCGCCGACGCCGACCGGGGGCACGTCGCCACGGTGTCCGCCACCGACCCCGGCGGCCCGCGGACGGTGTCACCGCTGTCGTGCACGCGGGTGTACGCCGCCGGCGGCACCGGGCTGTGCCTGCGCCAGGACGGCGACCTGACCACCTACCAGCTGGCGGTGCTCGACCGCGGGCTGGCCGTGCAGCGGGAGATCCCGCTGGTCGGGCTGCCGAACCGGGCGCGGGTGTCGGCGAGCGGCCGGATGCTCGCGTGGACGGTGTTCGTCACCGGCGATTCCTACAACGGCGGCCTGTTTTCCACCCGCGCGGGCATTCTCGACACGGCCACCGGCGACCTGGCCGGCACGCTGGAGGACTACGCGGTGACCGTGGACGGCAAGCCGTACCAGGCCGCCGACCTCAACTTCTGGGGCGTGACGTTCACCCGCGACGACCGCCACTTCTACGCGACGATGTCGACCGCCGGCCACCGGTACCTGGTCGCGGGCGACTTCGCCGCCCACACCGTGCGCACGCTGCGCGAGAACGTCGAGTGCCCGTCGCTGTCCCCGGACGGGACGCGGGTGGCGTTCAAGTCCGCTGTGGACGGTGACCCGGCGCGCGGCTGGCGGCTGGCCGTGCTGGACCTGGCGGCGTCGAGGGTGACGCCGCTGGCGGAAACCCGCAGCGTCGACGACCAGCCGGCCTGGCTCGACGACCACACGATCGGCTACGGCGTCCCCCGCGGCCCGGGCCACGCGGACGTCTGGTCGGTCCCGGCGGACGGCTCGGGCGCGCCCAAGGTGCTGATCCCGGAAGCGGAATCCCCCGCCGCGCTGGGTTCCTGACGTCAGTCCAGCCGGCGCAGGCCGTCGAGGATCCGGCGCATCAGGTCCGTGTCCGGGGGCGCGAAGGCGAACCGCGGCGCCGGGGCCCCCGCCGTCGCCGGGCGCGGTGGCGGCAGGGAGCCGACCACGCGCAACGGCAGGCTGTCCAGGACGGGTTTGCGGCGGGTCTGCGCGGGGATCGGCAGGGTCGGCAACGCGACCGTGCCCGCTTCGGCCAGCTGCCTCGCGGCCTTCTCCCGGCGCAGGCGCGTCTGGATGCCGGCCACCGTGAAGTCCGGCTCCGGATCGGGCTCGGCCGGGGGCCGGGTGCGGCGCGGACGCCGTTCCAGGGCGATCGCCCACGCGGCGGCGGCGAGGACGGGCAGCAGCAGCCCGGCCACGATGGCGAGGCCCGGCAGGTCGGCGGCCATCAGGGGCCCCCGGGCGCGGGTAGCAGCATGACGTTCACTTCCGGACGGACGGTTGTTCCGCAGCATGGCCGACACCTGGTTATTCGGGTTTAACGAATTTTCACGGACCCCGGCGCCCATCATGAATGACGGGCGACGCTCCCGCAAGCGGCCGAAAGGGGTCGACCGTCCGGGCGGCAAAACGGCAGGTCAGCACGGGTTTGGCCGCAGGGTGGACCGGGCCCGTCACTGAGTAGTACGGACCGCGGTTCGATCCGGTTCACCCGCATTTCCGGTGCGCGCCGAAAACGGCGAATGCCGCACCGGGGGGTCCCGGTGCGGCATTCGACGCCCTGGTCCGCTCAGCCCAGGTCGCAGGTCTTCGCCAGGTCCGCCGGGGTCGCCCCGGCGGGGCGGGCGATCGTCGCCGAGGCCGGCGGACGGGTGCCGCGCAGCCACCCGCCGAGTGCGTCGAACGCCGTCCGGAAGCACGGGCCCAGCGGGCGCAGCCGGTCCGGGTAGGCGTCGACCAGCCCGTCCACGTGGTTGCCGCCTTCGACGCGGTAGTACCGGTGCAGCGCGCCGCGCCCCGAATCGCGGATCATCCGGTCGTAGACGTCGGAGTCGCGGGTGATCGGCAGCAGCGTGTCGAGCGTGCCGTGGAGCGTCAGCAGGGGCTTGCCGATCCGCCCGGTCAGGGAGATCCGCTCCACCGCCCGCGCGACCGGCGCAGGTCGCGACGAGTAGGCGTAGTCCGCGTCGCAGGACGGCGTTCCCGAAGCGCAGAAGGGGATTCCGGCCTCGAGCGAGCCGTCGAACCCGGGATCGACCTCTTCGCGGTAGATCCGCTGGGTCAGGTCCCAGTAGACGCGGTAGTGGTAGTCCCACAGGAACTCCGACCCCGGCGCGAATCCGGCGTCCAAAATGGACTGGTGGGCCGACGGCGAGCCCGCCGCGTACGCCGGGTACGCGGCCAGCGCCGGCGGCAGGAACGTGAGCAGGTTGGGCCCGTCGGCCCGCCACAGCGTCCCTTCCCAGTCGACCCCGCCGTCGTAGAGCCACGGCCGGTTCTCCAGCTGCCACCGCACGAGGTAGCCGCCGTTGGACAGCCCAGCCGCGAGGGTCTTCGCGACCGGACGGCCGTAGTGCCGGGCGGCGGCCGCACGGGCGGCGAGCGTCAGCTGCGTGACGCGGGAGTTCCACTCCGCCAGCGCATCACCCGGCCGGACGCCGTCGGTGTAGAAGGCCGCGCCGGTGTTGCCCTTGTCGGTCGCGGCGAACGCGTAGCCTTCGGCCAGTGCCTGGTCGCCGATCGCGCGGTCGTTCGCGTACTGGCGCCGGACGCCGGGCGAGCCCGAGACGACCAGGCCGCCGTTCCACCGGTCCGGCAGGCGCAGCACGAACTGCGCGTCGTGGTTCCAGCCGTGGTTGGTGTTCGCCGTCGACGTGTCCGGGAAGTACCCGTCGACCTGCACCCCGGGCACCGCGCCGAACGTGGGCAGCCCGGCCGACGTCAGGCCCGCCCAGTCGGCCTCGACGGTGTGCCCGGACGCGACGGTCCCGGTCGTCGTCAAGTCGTCCAGGCACGCGGCGACCTGCCGCTGCGCGCCGGGCACGTCCGCCGAGCAGCGCCCGGCCGCCGCCGACGCCGGCACGGGCAGCGCCGCCGCGAGCGCTCCCGCGAGAACCAAAGCCAGCCAACCCCGCACGGTCCACCTCCGCCTCTTCCGATGGACCGAACCCAAGCGCGTGCACCGGCCGGATGCCATCCCGGCGGCCACCACTAATCGCCGGGCCGATGTGGTGGGCAGCCACATGGTTCCGGCGGCGGCGCCGATTTAGCGTCGCTGGGGACCCTCTCAACGACGAGAAGGAACTCACCATGCGCAAACTCGCTTTCGCCGGCCTCGCCGCGATCACCGCCGCCGTGCTGACCACCGTCGGGGTGGCCGCCGCCGATCCGCCGCCGTCGTCCCTGGTGCAGACCACGTCCTTCGGCGCCAATCCCGGGGCACTGGCGATGTACAGCTACACCCCCACCGGGCTGGAGACCGGCCGTCCGGTGGTCGTCGCCCTGCACGGCTGCACGCAGAGCGCCGCGGACTACTACGCCCACTCGGGCTGGCCCGAGCTGGCCGACCGCTGGCGGTTCGAGGTCGTGTTCCCGCAGCAGTCGACGGCCAACAACTCGCTGAAGTGCTTCAACTGGTTCTCCACCGCCGACGACACCCGCGGCAACGGCGAGGCCGCGTCCGTGAAGTCCATGGTGGACAAGGCGGTCGCCGACCACGGTTCGGACCGCGCCCGGGTGTTCGTCACCGGTCTGTCGGCCGGCGGCGGCATGACCGCCGACCTGCTCGCCGCCTACCCGGACGTCTTCGCCGCCGGCGGGATCGACGCGGGGCTGCCCGCCCAGTGCGCCACCAGCGTCACCGAAGCGACGAACTGCCAGCAGAACGACCAGCACCTGACGCCGGCGCAGTGGGCGTCGAAGGCCAAGGCGCAGTACCCCGGCTACGGCGGGCCGTGGCCGCGCGTCGCGATCTGGCAGGGCACGGGCGACTACACCGTCTACCCGGTCAACGGCACCGAGCTGCGCGACCAGTGGACCGCGGTGCACGGCGTGTCCCAGACGCCGACGAGCACGCAGTCCCTGCCCGGCGGCACGACGTTGACGAACTACGCGGACAAGGTGCAGCTGTACTCGATCGCGGGCATGGGCCACGGCACCGCGGTCGACCCGGGCACCGGCCCGACGCAGTGCGGCAGCACCGGCGCGTACTTCCTGGCCGGCATCTGCTCCAGCTACTACACGGGCGTGTTCTTCGGCCTGGACAGGGGAACCGGCACCACGACGACGGCCACCCCGCCACCGACGACGTCGACCACGGCCTCGCCGGGCACGTGCGTGAGCGCCAGCAACTACGCCCACACGCAGGCGGGCCGCGCGCACCAGAGCGGCGGCCAGACGTACGCGAACGGTTCGAACCAGGCCATGGGGCTGTGGAACACCTTCACCGTGCACGCGCTGAGGGAGACGTCCCCGGGCTACTGGGTCCTCGCCGACGGCCAGTGCTAGAGCCCCGGCGCCGGGGTTCCGTGGTCCGGCTTCGGTCCGGGTGTGGTCCGAAACCGGTCGTTGCCGTGGTGACCAGCGCCATCGACCGGGAATCGTTCCTCCCGGAGGCACCGAACACGGGAGGAACAACATGATCGGATACCGATGGCGGACCGGCGCGACGGTGGTCGCGGCCGCCGCGGCCGCGCTGCTGGGTTTCGCGCCTGGCAGCCAGGCCACGACGCTCGACGACGGCCGTTACTGCGGCACGCGCAACTGGTCCGAGAACCCGCCGGGGCTGGCGGTCTACCACGACTTCGTGTCGCGGACGAACAAGTACGTCGGCTCCACCCTCTACGGCGTCTACGTCTGGGACGACACCACGTACGGCGGGCTCCCCTTGCCGACCACTTCGCGGTCGACGCATTACTGCTCGCCGTTCTGATCGGCACCGGGGGTCGTCCTAGAGGAAGATCCGCATCGGGTTGAGGTCGTCGTAGGCGGTCGGCTCGGCCAGGCGGCCGAGCCGCACCGGCACGTCGTAGAGCCGGCCCGGCGCGAAGCGCGCCCAGAACCCGCGCAGGCCCGGCACGATCACCTTGACCACGGGCAGGCCGATGTCGGGCCGGGTCTGGTCGAGCACGAACACCTCCAGCCCGGCGGCTTCGAGCTTGGCCTGCACCAGTTTGACGTCCGTCAGCAGGTCGGGCGAAGAAGTGTCGGTGAAGGTGGCCGGTCCGAGCGCCGGATCGGGCAGCAGGTACGGCTCGGAGGCCACGGTCGCGTCCCGCAGCCACCGCACCGCGTCCGGGTCGTCGCCGCCGTCCCAGCCGTCGAGCAGCGGGGGCATCATCTGGTTCAGCTCGGTCAGCGCGCGCCGCAGCGCGACGGCCGGGTCCAGGTGGGCGCCGAAGCCCAGCATGATCGCCTCGCGGGGGCCGCCGGTCCGCCGGGACAGCGCCACCATCACCGGCACGCCGAGGTCGGACGTGACGTCGAGGACCCAGACCTCGCGGCCCAAGCCGGCGTAGGCCTGCCGCAGGTCGGCGATCCAGGGGTCGCCGGAGGCGTCCAGGTCGACGGCCGGGTGCCGGGTGCGGTTGTACCACCACAGCGCCACGGCGTCGCGTTCGACGACCTCGAGCATCCCCTGCAGCGCGGCGTCTTCCAGGGTGCTGCCCGCGGCGTTGCCGTTGGAGTCGGGGAACAGCGACGCCGGGCCCGGCTCGGCGGGGACACCGAAGTAGAGCATGGCGGTCGGGAACAGCCGGTGTTCGCCGCGGGTGAGCGACCAGACCGGTGTCCAGTCGCGCACCGCGTCTTCGTCGAACGGGTCGCAGACGAACTGGAACGGCCCGTGGCTCGCGTTGGTGCGCGCCCGGTCGGCGAACTGGCGTTCGTGGAACAGCTGGCACGTGTCGGGGTGCACGGCTTTGTCGCCCAGGGAACGGAAACTGGCCCGCACCCGTTCTTCGTCGCCGTCGTGGTGGCCGCTGTGCCGTTCGAGGGCTTCGCACAACGCGCCGACCTCGGCGTGCAGCGGTGTGACGCCCTTGCCGCCGTTCTCGCTGCGCAACGCCGTGCGCAGCCCTTCGGCGCCACGGCGGCCCAGCGCGATGTTCGGCCCGGAGCGGAACGAACTGAACAGCGCGGGGCCGCGGGTGTCGCGGCGCAGTTCCTTGACGACCCCGGTCAGCGGGCTCACCAGGTGCCGGTAGGTGTCCAGGACCTGCTCCGGCGGCAGCGCGCGGTGGCCACCGCCGCCGGTGGCGGACTTGGGCCGCGGCTCGAACACCACGGGCCGGCGCGTCCGCTCCCGCACGAGGTCCGGGTCCCCGCAGGACGGGCACTGCGGGCGGGCACGCACCTCGTGCCGTTCGCCGGTGAGGTCGCGGCTGTCGAACGTCCACAGGGCACGCTGGCCCGGGTACCGCTGCCCGGCCAGCCACTTGGCCGCTTCGAGGGCGACCAGGTTGAGCGCGACGGCGGTCAGCGGCGTGAACGCCACTTCCGGGCGCGGCCAGGGACCGGTCAGGCCCAGTGCGGCACGGACGTGGGCTTCGGCGGGCCGGTTGCCCCACAGCCGCGCGGCCAGGCAGTGCCGGCACGGGCCGTCGCCGGGGGTGAAGAACGGGCCGATCCACACCCGCGCCCCGACCGGTTTGGCGAGCAGCCACGGCCGTCCGGACGCGCGGTGCTCGGCGTCCACTTCGGACAGTCGCTCGTCGAGGTAGTCGTGGCACAGCACGATGGAGAGGTCGGCGTCTTCGGCCACGGTGAGCCCGGCGGAGCGCAGGACGTCCGCTGCCGCGGCATCCCCGCCGAGCAGCGCGACCCGGCCGCGCGCCGGCTCGCCGCCCACGGCGTCCCAGTAGGCCAGTTCGGGTGTGGACACCACCGGGCGCAGGCCGATCAGGCCGGCTTCGGCGAGCCGGGTCAGCACGCCGGACGCCTCGCCGGCGGGGACGCCGTCGGGCAGGTCACGGCGCAGGGCGGCGAAGTCCCTGGTGCCGTCCAGCAACGGAACCAGGGACTCCAGGTGCGGACCGCTGAGCGCCGTCGCACCGTCTTCGGACAGGACGTAGACCGCGTCGCCGGGCACCACGGCAGTGCTGAGGTGCCGCTTGAACCCGACGACCGGCGGGGCCGGTTCGGTCACCCGGCGGCCGGGGCCAGGCAGGGGCTCACCGAGCCGAGCACGGGCCCGGCCGGGTGCACGCACAGCTGCACCTGCGCGGACACGATCGCCGGGCCGTCGAGCCGGTCGATCGCCAGCTCGGGTACCTCGCCCGGCCCGGTGCCGAAGGCCGCCGCCAATGCGTTTCCGAAGTCCTGCACGTGACCCCCTCCAGGTCGTTCCCGTGCCCCGTGGCGCCGCTAGGCGTGGGCGGGTACCGGCTCGGCCCGGCAGTAGCAGGTGCCGATCGGCCCGTGCACCTGTTCGGTGTGGTGGCCGCCGCAGAGGCCGGTCACCCGGACCGGCTCGGCGCGGGTGACGGTCGCCAGGACCGGCTCGACCCGGCAGTAACAGACGCCGCCGCACCCGCGGACCGGGTCCGCGTCGGCGCGGGTGACGCAGGTCGACGCGCGAACCGCCGCCGTGCCGGACAGCGTGCCGTCGAGCTGGTCGATCGCCAGCCCGGGCGTTTCGGCCGGACCCACCCCGAACGCAGCCGCGAGCGCGTTTTCGAATTCCTTCACGAGACCCCCTCGATATCGGTATCCGTCAACTCCCACCGTGCCGAACCCGGCGGGGTTGCGCTAGGGCCGGGCGGGGGTATTTACCGGGCCCGCGGGGGCGCCCCCCGTTTTCCACGCTACCGGAGACCACCGACAAAAACCGAGGTCAGCGCGCCGACCCCAGCCGGTGCAACCGCAGCGCCAGCTGGATCTCCAGCGCCCGGTCCGGCGCCTGCCAGTCCTCCCCCAGCAGCGACGCCACCCGTTCCAGCCGCTGCACCACCGTGTTCACGTGGACGTGCAAAACGTCCTTCGTCCGCGCCAGCTGGGCACCGTTCGCGAAGTAGGCCCGCAGCGTCGCGACCAGCTCGGTGCCGCGGCGCTCGTCGTAGTCCAGGACCGGCCCGAGCGTCTGGCGGACGAACGCGTCCAGGTCCGCGCGGTCGCCCAGGAGCTGGCCCAGGAAACCCAGGCCCGCCATCGCCGCGCCTTCGCCGGTCCGGCCGAGCGCCAGCAGCGCGCGGACGCAGCGGGCCGCTTCCGCGTGGGCGTCCGCGATCGCCGACGGGCCGCTCGCCGGGCCCGCCGCGCCCACCGTGACCGGGCGGCCGGTGGCCGAGCCGAGGTCGGCCGCGACGCGGCGGGCCAGCTCGTCCGGGTCGCCCGCCGCGAGCAGCACGACCTCCTCCGCGTGCACCCCGACCAGCGTGGCGTGCCGGGCGGCCGCGCTCGCCACGCGCCGCCGCGAACCGCCGTCCGCGTGCGCGACCAGGACCGCGTGCGGCACCGAGAGGTCGATGCCGAGCCGGCGGCCGCGGGCGAGCAACGCCCGGGGGTTGCGGCCGGGTGCGGTGAGCAGGTCGGTCAGCAGTTCGCCGCGGACCTCGTCTTCCGCGCGCACCACCGACCGCCGCAGCATCAGCAGCAACGCCGTCACGACGCCGGCGCGTTCGAACAGCCGCCGGTCGGGGTCGGTGAGCCCGGCGCGGCCGGTCAGCACCAGGCTGCCGAGCAGTTCCGGGCCCGCCTGCACCGCGCACACCCAGCTGTCCATTGTGGACACCGCGCGCCCGGACGCGCGGGCCGCGGCGAGCGCGTCGGCGTCGAGCGCCACCGGAGCCGACGAGCTCGCCAGCAGCGTGCCGTCGGCGTCGTACACCGTGAGATCGCCGTGCAGCACGCCGGCGACGGCGTCGGCCACGTCCGGCAGGTCGCCGCCGCGCAGCACGAGGTCGGTGAGCCGGTCGTGGGCGTCCTCGGCGCGTTCCATCGTCGCGTTGGCCTCGTTGAGCTCCGCGACCGCGCGGCGGGTCTGGTCGAGCAGATTGGCGCTGTCCAAGGCGATCGCCGCGTGGTCGGCGAGCGAGGACAGCAGCGCCACCTCGTCGGCGGAGAACTCCCGGGTCGAGCGGTCGGACGCGAAGAGCACTCCGAGCACCTTCGGGCCGATGGCCAGCGGGACGCCGAGGATCGCGGTCAGGCCCTCGTCCGCGACGCCGGAGTCGATGTGCCGGGTGTGCTTGAACCGGTCGTCGTGGAAGTAGTCCGAGGTCGCGTACGGCCGCGCGGTCTGCGCGACCAGCCCGCCGAGCCCCTCCCCCATGCCGAGCACGATCTGCTGGAACTCCGCCGACACCGACCCGTCGCTGACCCGGACGTAGGTCTTGTTCTCGGCCTCGTCGTTCAGGCTCAGGTAGGAGACGTCGACGCCGAGCAGCGCCCGCGCCCGCCGGACGATCGAGCGCAGCACGGTGTCCGGATCGGACAGCGCGGCGAGTTCGCTCGCGGTCTCGAACAGCGCGGTGAGCTGGGCTTCGCGGCGGCGGTGCTCGGCCAGCGTCTCGCGGATCCGCAGCGCCAGCTCGCCCGCGCTGGCCAGCGCGGCCAGGTCGGCCGGGCCGAGGGCGCCCTCGGCCCGGGCGGCCACGACGACGTGCGCCAGCTGCTCGGTGCTCGCCCCGGAGGCGAGCAGGTCGAGCAGCCGGCGCAACGCGTCCGAGGGTGCGGTCACGGCGGTCATGCTAGGGCGAAACGGCCGCCGTCTCCGCCTCGACGTCGTCGTGCAGCGATTCGCCGCGGGTTTCGCGGGCGGCGAGCAGCGCGATCACCGTGATCAGGCACATCGCCGCGACGTACAGCGACACCGGCACGGTGCTGTGCCACGCGGAGAACAGCGCGACGGCGATCAGCGGCGCGACGGCCCCGGCGGCGATCGACGACAGCTGCCCGCCGACGGACAGCCCGGTGTAGCGCACCCGGGTCGGGAACTGCTCGGCGAAGAACGCGGCCTGCGGGCCGTACATCGCGCCGTGCAGCACCAGCCCGACGGTCGCGGCCAGCACGATCACCGGCGACGACTTCGTGTCCAGCAGCGCGAAGAACGCGAAGCCCCACACGGCCATCCCGATCGCGCCGAACAGGTACACCGGACGCCGTCCGACGCGGTCCGACAGCGCACCCCACAGCGGGATCGTCACGAAGTGCACGGCCGAGCCGATCAGCACCGCGGTCAGGCCGACGCCCTTCGGCAGGTGCAGCCCGGTCGTGACGTACACCAGGATGAACGCGGTGATCACGTAGTACGAGACGTTCTCGGCCATCCGCGCGCCGATCGTGATCAGCACCTGCCGCCAGCTGTTGCGGAAGACGTCGACGACGGGAACGTGCTTCTCGGCGCGGGCCTCGGCCTGCCGCTGGGCGGCGAGGAACACCGGCGACTCGGCGACGGCCAGCCGGATCCACAGCCCGATCAGCAGCAGCACGCCCGAGAGCAGGAAGGGAACGCGCCAGCCCCAGGACATGAACGTCGCATCGGACTGCGTCGCGGACAGGATGGCCAGGACGGCGGTGGCCAGCAGGTTGCCGCCGGGCGCGCCGCACTGCGGCCAGCTCGCCCAGAAGCCGCGGCGGCGGTCGTCACCGTGTTCGGAGACGATCAGGACGGCCCCGCCCCACTCCCCGCCGAGCGCGAAGCCCTGGACGAGCCGGAGCAGCGTGAGCAGCAGCGGTGCCGCGACACCAGCGCTCGCGTACGTCGGCAGGACACCCATCAAGCAGGTCGAGCCACCCATCAGCACGAGGCTGACGATCAGCAGTTTCTTGCGGCCGAGCCGGTCGCCGAAGTGGCCGAAGACCAGGCCGCCGATCGGCCGGGCGAGGAACCCGACGGCGTAGGTCAGGAACGCCAGCAGCGTGCCGGTGAGCGGGTCCGCCGTCGGGAAGAACAGCTTGTTGAAGACGAGGGCGGCGGCCGAGGTGTAGAGGAAGAAGTCGTACCACTCGATGGTGGTGCCGATCAGGCTCGCGCCGACGATCTTGGCGATCGCCGACCGGTGGGGTTGGCTCACTGCGGGCTCCACTTCCTTGTGGGTTGGGCGGGTGGTCACGCGGCAGTCCAGCCGCCGTCGAGGGGGATCGAAGCTCCGGTGATGTGCCCGGCGTGCGGCGAGCACAGCCACACCACCAGGGAAGCGACGTCTTCGGGTTCGATGAGCTTCTTGATCGCGGCCCGCTTCAGCAGGACTTCGGCGACGACGTCCTCGCGCGGGATGTCGTGCTCGGCGGCCTGGGCGTCGATCTGGCCGTCGACGAGCGGCGTGCGGACGTAACCCGGGTTGACGCAGTTGCTGGTGACGCCGTGTTCGGCGCCTTCCAGGGCGGCCACCTTCGAGAGCCCTTCGAGGCCGTGCTTGGCGGCGACGTAGGCGGATTTGAAGGCGGAGGCGCGCAGCCCGTGGACGCTCGACATGTTGACGATCCGGCCCCACCCCCGGGCGTACATCGCCGGGAGCGTGTGCCGGATGAGGAGGAAGGGAGCGGTCACCATCAGGGACTGGATGTGGGTGAACCGATCGGGCGGGAAGTCCTGGATCGGCGCGACGTGCTGGACGCCGGCGTTGTTGACCAGGATGTCGACTTCGGCGGGCAGGGCGTCGATCGACGCGGGGTCGGCGAGGTCGGCGGCGTGCGCCCACCCGCCGACCTCGGTGGCGGCGGCTTCGGCCCGGTCGGCGTCCAAGTCGACGACGTGCACCTTGGCCCCGGCCGCGGCCAGGGCGCGGACGCAGGCGAGGCCGATGCCCCCGGCCCCGCCGGTCACGAGGGCGGTGCGCCCGTCCAGATCGCTGGTCATGGACGGGAACGGTAAGCGTGACGCCGGTCGCTAGCTATGTGTGCGCAAGCTACAGCTGGAGAAGATCCAGTGTGGCCGGGCGACACAGCGAGGTGCCGCACCGGCTCATGAACGTTCCGCCAGCACCGCAAGGTAGTGGACGTTCGTCATGACCCCGAGGACGTTGCCGAACGGGTCGACGACCGACGCCGTGACGAACCCGGGGCCCCGCTCGGTGATCGGCTCGTACTCCTTCGCGCCCAGCTCGAGGAGGCGGGCGACGGTCGCCTCGAGGTCGTCGACGTGCCAGAAGACGATCTCGCCGCCCGGGCCGTCCGGCGCCGCCGGGGCGTAGCGGCGGTCGATGATGCCGAGTTCGTGCCGGTAGTCGCCGATCCGGAACTCCGAGTACCCGGGGACGTTGAAGTATGGCTCGATCCCCAGGAACTCGGTGTACCAGGTCTTCGCGGCCTCGTGGTCGTCGGCGTAGAACGAGACGGTGGCCATTCCTCGCAGCATGTCGCGCTTCCTCTCTCTTCAGGGTGGCGCCATCATGCGGACTCAAAGTGCTCACGGAGTGAGCACTTTCACTGCGACACTTCGCCCATGCGTGCCGACCGCCTCGTGGCCACCCTCCTGCTGATGCAGGCCCGCGGCCGCGTCACGGCCGCCGAGCTGGCCGCCGAGCTCGAAATCTCGGTCGCGACGGCCCGCCGTGACCTCGAAGCGCTTTCGGCGGCCGGGGTGCCGGTCTACCCGCAGCCGGGCCGCGGCGGCGGCTGGCAGCTCGTCGGCGGTGCGCGCACCGACCTCTCGGGCCTGAGCGCCCGCGAGGCACAGGCCCTCTTCCTGCTCGCCGGGCCCGCGGCGGCCGGTTCCCCGGAGGTCAAGTCCGCGCTGCGGAAGCTGATGGGCGCGCTGCCGGGCACGTTCCGCGCGGACGCGGAGGCCGCCGCGGACGCGGTCGTCGTCGACCAGGCGGGCTGGGGCGAGCACCCGAAGGACCGGCCGCCGATGGTCTCGCTGCTGCGCGACGCTGTCATCGCCCGGCAGCAGGTCCTTCTCACCTACGCCGGGCGCGAGCGGTCGGAGCGGCTGGTGGACCCGTGGGGCCTGGTCGACAAGGACGACGTCTGGTACCTGGTCGCCGGCACCGCGAAGGGCCGCCGCACGTTCCGCGTCGACCGGATCGTCGCGGCCACGCCGACCGGCGACGCCGCCGACCGCCCCTCCGACCTGGAGCTGGCGCAGGTGTGGCGCGAGGTCGTCGAGGAGGTCGAACAGCGCCGGTCCCTGCTCAGCGCGCACGTGGTGCTCGACCGCCGCTACTTCGGCGTGCTCCGGGGGCGGTTCGGGCGGCACTGCGAACTGGTCGCCGAGCTGCCGGGGAACCGCGTCCGGGCGCGGGTCGCCGCCCCGGCGCCGATCATGATCGCGCAGGAGCTCGCGGGCTGGGGCGCGCTCGTCGACGTCGAAGACCCGGAGTCCGTGCGGGCGGAGCTGGCGCGCCTGGGCGCGGAGCTGGTGGCCCGCTATGCTCGGTGAACGCCGTTAATTCATCTACAATGGACATTCGGAGGACCCACTACGAGTGTCCGTTACCCACCGGTATCTGGCCGTTCGGAGTATCCGCGATCACCCGTTTGCTGCTAATGTGATGCCTCCGTGACCTGAACGTGCGTTCGGTGACACACTTCGGTGAGGGCAGACAATGCGTGACGATGTGGTCGAGGCGAGTGCCGTGGTCGGGCACACGCCCGATGTGGTGTGGCAGATCGTCGGATCGCCGGAGTGGTACTCGCGGTTCGTGCCGGAGATCAGCTGGTGCGAGATCCAGGAGCCGGCCGGGCGCGGCCGCGGGCCGAAGGGCGTGATCCGGATCGTCCCCGAGCGGGGGCCGATGCTGGAGACGCAGATGCAGGCCGTCGTCTACCGGCCGGGCGAGCACGTCGTGTGGTGCGGGGTCCCCGACGAGGGCACCTGGGTCTCCCTGGAGCTCAGACCGCTGGCCGGCGGGAAGACCGAGCTGTTCGTGCGGATGATGCTGCCGCCGTCGCACCTGGAACTCGTTTCGTCGATCAAGAAGGACGTCCGGGCCCTCGGCCGTCGCCTCGACCTGCACCTGGCCGGGGCGCCCGACCCGGACGCCGACGACGGCAACAAGGCCACCAAGCTGCGCACCACGAGCATCCTGCTGCGCGCCGGTGTGCTCAGCGCCGGCCGCCCGGACAAGCTGGCGCGGCAGCTGAACTCCCTCGCGCAGTGGGGCGCCACCGTCGCGGGCGGCTACCAGGCCGCGGCGGCCCGCGTGCCGGACGAGCCCGCGCTGCACGACGAACGCAGCCAGCGCACCTTCCGCCAGGTCCAGGAGCGCAGCGACCGGCTGGCCAACGCGCTGAGCGAGCTCGGCGTCGTCGAGCGCGACCGGATCGCGCTGATGTGCCGCAACCACGCGGCGATGATCGAGTCGTTCGTCGCCGCCAGCAAGCTCGGCGCCGACGTCATCCTGCTGAACACCGGCCTGTCCGCGGCCTCGGTCAAGGACGTGCTCGCCGAGCACCAGCCGGCCGCCGTGCTGGCCGACGACGAGTTCGCGCAGACCATCGCGAACGTGCCCGGCGACTTCGCCCGGATCAGCACCTGGCCGGACGCCGACGCCGGCTACCCGACCGTCGACGAGCTGATCCACGCCGCGCCCGCCGACCGCCCGAAGCCGGTCGAGCGGCCGGGCCGGCTGATCGTGCTCACCTCCGGCACGACCGGGACGCCGAAGGGCGCCCGCCGTCCCACGCCGAAGGGGCTCGGCACGGCGGCGGCGATCCTCGACCGGATCCCGCTGCGCTCCGGCGACCGGCTGCTGGTGGCCGCGCCGCTGTTCCACACCTGGGGCCTGGCCGCGATGCAGATCGGCATGGCGCTGCGGGCGTCGCTGGCGCTGATCCGCAAGTTCGACGCCGAAGAGACGCTGCGGACGATCGCCGAGCAGAAGTGCGACGCGCTGTTCGCCGTGCCGATCATGCTGCAGCGGATCATGGACCTGCCCGAGCGGGTCCGCTCGCGCTACGACCTGTCGTCGCTGCGGATCGTGGCCAGCAGCGGCTCGGCGATGTCCGGGTCGTTCGTCACGCAGTTCATGGACACCTTCGGCGACGTCCTCTACAACTTCTACGGCTCGACCGAGGTGTCCTGGGCGAGCATCGCCGACCCGGCCGACCTGCGCGCGGCCCCGACGACCGCCGGCCGTTGCCCGCTGGGCACCCGCCTGGCGATCCTGGACGAGGACCGCAACCCGGTCCCGCCGGGCGGCGAGGGCCAGATCTTCGTCGGCAACGACATGCTGTTCGAGGGCTACACCAGCGGCACGGACCCGGCCCGCGCGGCGGACATGATGGCCAGCGGCGACGTCGGCTACCTCGACGCAGCGGGCCGCCTGTTCGTCACCGGCCGCGCCGACGAGATGATCGTCTCCGGCGGCGAGAACGTGTTCCCGCGCCCGGTGGAAGAGGCGCTGGTGGCCTTGCCGGGCGTGCACGACGCGGCCGTGGTCGGCGTGGCGGACCCGGAGTGGGGCCAGCGCCTGGCGGCGTACGTCGTCCCGCGGCGGGGCGCGTCCCTGCACGCGGAGGACATCCGGCAGTACATCCACCACCGCCTGGCCCGCTTCGCGGTGCCGCGGGACGTGTACTTCGTGCCGGACCTGCCCCGCAACGCGACGGGCAAGATCCTCAAGCGCCTGCTGCACGACGACACCTGGCCGGCGACCAGCGAATACTGATGCCCGAGCACACCCCGGACGGCCGGTACATCGTCGTCGGCGGCCGCCGCTGGCGCGCGACGGACCCGGAGATCCCGGCCGACGTCCGCGACCGCCTGCAGAAGCACCTGATGGCGGCCCGGCGGGTCCAGGACCGCGCGCGCGTCCAGACGGCGAAGGTGGCGCTGGGCGAGCGTGGTGAGCCGTGGTGGGAGCAGACGCCCGCCCAGCGCCGGGCGCGGTGGGAAAGCGGCCTCGCCGCGCTCGATCAGCCGACCGGCTGACGCAGCACCGTCTTGAGTTTCGCGGGCTCGGTCCGGCGTGGGTCGCCGAGGTAGACCTCGTGGTGCAGGCCGGCCTCCTTCAGTCCTTGCGCCGCCAGGAATTCGCCGTGCAGGCGGGCCAGGATCGGCCCCTCGTCGTCGTACGAGCCGAGGTGGAGCACCTGTGCGCACCGGCCCTCGTGCAGCTTCTCGAACCGGACCGGCGCGTCGATCTTCTTCTTGCGCCGCACGGATTCCCGTGCCTCCTCGACGGCCTCCTCACCGATCCACGGCGGCTGCGCGATGAGCATCGTCCACTGCCAGGAGTCCTTGGCGCGCACAGTGAACGCTTCGTAGTCCTCGGCCCACCACAGCCCTTCCAGTGGCCCGACGACGAAGTCCTCGCCACGGTGCTTCGCCGCCATCTTGATCGTGTACGCGAAGGCGTACAGCGCTTCGACGGCCACCTGGTAGCTCTCCGCCGTGTTCGGGTTGCCGCGGCCGTCGACGGCGAGGAACCGCTGCTCGGGGACGTCGAGCAGCGCCCACTCGCGGTTCTTGGGCGCGTAGAGCTGCTTCAGGTCCTTCTTGATGTCGTACGGCATCAGGTCATCCCTTCCAGCCAGCGGGCTTCCGCCTCGAGCTGCGCGATGGAGTAGCCGAAGATCGCCCGGACGAACGGCGGGGCGTGTTCCTGCGCGTCGGCTGCCCGACGCACCTCGGCCAGCCGCTCCCCGACTGCTTCCGCGCGCCGGGCCAGGGCGGCCGCGAGCCGTCCGGGCGGGACGACCGGGCTGTTGGCCAGGCCGACCAGCACCGGCTGGTGCATCGGGCGCAGCTCCGCGACGGCGGCTTCGGCGGCGGCCGCGCACGCTTGGCGGCCCGCTTCGGTGGCCGTGAACGTCTTCTTGGCCTTGGGGTGCGCACGTTCCTCCGCGACTTCGGCGACCAGGCCTTTGTCGCGGAGTTTGCCGAGGACGTAGTAGATCGAGCTGAAGCCGAGCGCGGTCCAGTCGCGCATGCCGCGCTCCGAGACGCTCGACCACCAGGCCGAGCACGGTCAGTTCAGCATCGGTCAGCACGGTACTACTCTAGCACTAGAATACTCGGCCACCGGAAGTGTCTGCGACATGCGACATCCGCCGGAGCCCGGGCGCACCGCCGCCCCACGAAAATGTCGGTGGGTGCTGGCATGCTTCAGCGGTACCCGAAACCGAGGGAGAAACGTGGGGGGACAGGTGGTGACGGCGGTGCCGTGGACCGCGGAACGCGTGGCCGGGCTGGCGCCGGATCCCGCTTCGGAGAAGGCGGGCCGGGCGCTGGCCACGCCGGCGAAGTGGACGGGCGCGGGCGCGTCCGAAGACGCCGTGTGGGGCCTCTGCCAGGGCAGTGGCAAGAAGCCGTACCAGACGTGCGTCGAGCTGGCCGAGCCCGCGTTCCGGTGTTCCTGCCCGAGCCGGAAGTTCCCGTGCAAGCACGCACTGGGCCTGCTGCTGCTCTGGGCGGCCGGGCGGGTCGAACCGGCCGAGGCGCCGGACTGGGTGCACGCGTGGCTCGCCGAGCGCGCCGACCGCGCACGGCGGGCGGAGAAACGCACCGAGGCGGCGGGCCCGAAGGACGAGGAGGCGGCCGCGCGCCGCGCTGCCGAGCGGGTGGCGCGCGTCGAAGGCGGCGTCGCGGAGCTGAAGGTGTGGCTCACCGACCGGATCGGCGCGGGGTTCGCGGGCTTCGAACGCACCGGCGGCGAGGAGCTGCACACGGTCGCGGCCCGGATGGTCGACGCCCAGGCCGGCGGCCTGGCGGGCGGCCTGCGCCGGGCGGCCGGGATCGTCGGCCGCCGCGACTGGCCGGAGGCGCTGCTGGCCGAGCTGTCGCTGCTGTACCTGTTGGCGGACTCGGCCACGCGCCTGGAATCGCTGCCGCCGGCGTTGGCGGAGACGGTCCGCACGCGGCTGGGGTTCTCGGTGGAGACGGCCCGGGTCCTGGAGGAGGGCGAGCGCGTCGCGGACGACTGGCTGATCACCGGCGCGGCCGACGAGGAGAACGACCGGCTCCTCACCCGCCGCACGTGGCTGCGCGGCCTCGGCACGGGCCGGGACGCGCTGGTGCTGTCGTTCGCCCCGCCGGGCCGCCCGCTGGACACGTCGCTGCCACCCGGGCACCGGCTGACGGCGGAGCTGGCGTTCTACCCGGGCGCGGCACCTCTGCGAGCGCTGGTGGCGGAGCGCGGGATTCCGCTCGCGGCCCCCACGGCCGAGGGCGGCTCGATCGCGGACGCACTGGCGGCACACGCGCGCGCGATGGCGGCGGACCCGTGGCTGGAGCGCTGGCCGGTGCTGCTGTCGGGCGTGACACCGGCCGAGCACGGCGGCGGCTGGTGTCTGTCCGAAAAGGACGGAACGGCGTTGCCCCTGGTGCCGTACGCGTTCCCGTGGTCGTTGCTGGCCCTGTCGGCGGGCAGCCCCCTGACGGTGGCGGCCGAGTGGAGCCCGGCGGGCTTGCGGCCCTTGATGTGCTGGCACGAGAACCGGGCGGTGCGGCTGTGAACCGGACCCACCACCAGCATCTCGCCGTTCCCCTAGTTCGAATCCACTCACCCCGGAAGGCGGTGAAGCCGTGAAAGCCTGGGAAGACCTCGTCGGCACCGCCCTCCTCGGCACCCGGCGGCGCACCCTCGACCCCGCCGCGCAGCCACCCGCCGTGCGGCACCTGATCGCCGGCCACGGCGATCCCGCCGAACAGCTGCTCTCCGCCGCTGCCGTGCTCACCTCCTACCGGCGGGCCGGGCGGCAGCCGCTGCACGATGTCCGGCCGCTTCCGGTGGCCGCCGTCGACGATCGGCCCTTCGTGCCGCCCCTCGCGCGGGAACGGCTCGGCCGGCTGCTCGCCGCCAGTCATCCCGACCTGCTGCTCGAGTGGCTCGGCATCGTCGCCGGCACCGCCTACCGCGTCCCGCCGGAAACCCTGCCGCTGCTGGCCGAGGCCGCCCGGACCAAGACCGCGCTGCGGGCACCGCTGGTCGCCGTGGCCGGGCCGGCCGGGGCCTGGCTCGGGCAGCGGAACCCCGACTGGTCCTTCCTCTCCGCGCCCGACGGCGACCAGGCCGACGTCTGGCAGTACGGCAGCCTCGCCCAGCGCCGCCGCTGGCTCGCCGCCAAGCTCGGCGAAGACCCCGACGGCGCCCGGGAAGCCCTCACCGCCTCCTGGAAGAGCGAGCCCGCCGACGTGCGGGCCGACTTCCTCGGCGTCCTCGCCGGGCACGTGCGCCCCCAGGACGAGGCCTTCCTCGAAGCCGCGCTCACCGATCGCGCGGCCGCCGTCCGCGAACAGGCCGCCGACCTGCTCGGGCGGATTCCCGGCACGCGCTACGGCCAGGGCATGGCCGAACGCCTGCGGCCCCTCGTCCACCGCCGGAACCGGGTGCTCACCGTCGCCCTGCCCCAGGGCGAACGCGGCGACGGCACGGTCCGGCTGCGCACTCTCGTCGCCGCCGCGCCGCTGTCCTTCTGGGCCGAATTCGGCCCGCCCGCCGAGGTTGTGCGGATGACCGTCGAAGGCTGCCCGGCCGGCGTCCTGCGCGACTCCTGGGCCACCGCCGCCCTGCGCCAGCGCGACGAAACCTGGGCGCAGGCCCTGATCGGCGCCGACCCCGGCGGGCGCACCACCCCGCCCCTGCTCGGCGTGCTGGGCCCGGCCGGCCAGGCCGCCACCGTCGGGCACCTGATCGGCCGGCTGCCCGTCGAATCGTTCGCACGGCTGGTGCACGAGCTGCCCCGGCCGTGGACGAAGGAGCTCGGCACCGCCCTGCTCGACTGGATCGCCCGCCAGGACGATCACCGCCTGGTCTCGCACGCCGCCGTCGTGATCGCCCGCGCGGTCCCGCCGGAGTGCCTGCGCCACCCGCTGGCCACCACCCGCCTGACCATGGACGCCGGGCCGTGGCGCCGGGCGCTCACCGAAACGCTGAACTTCCGCCGCGAAATGTACGAGGAGCTCGCATGACCGCCCCCACCGTCCTCCGGCCGCACGCCGAACAGGACCACGCCACCGAGCTGGCCGCGCTGGCCGCCGCCGACGAGCGGGCCAAGCCGCCGAACTGGCACCTGTCGCCGTGGGCCGTCGTCGAGTACCTGCTCGGCGGCACCCTGCCGGACGGCACCGTGATCACCCCGAAGTACGTCGGCCCGCGGCGGCTGATCGAGGTCGCCGTCGCCACCCTGGCCACCGACCGCGCGCTGCTGCTGCTCGGCGTGCCCGGCACGGCGAAGACGTGGGTGTCCGAACACCTTTCGGCCGCCATCAGCGGCGATTCGACGCTGCTGGTGCAGGGCACCGCGGGCACGTCCGAGGAGTCGATCCGCTACGGCTGGAACTACGCCCGGCTGATCGCCGAAGGCCCGAGCCCGGCCGCGCTGGTGGAGAGCCCGGTGCTGCGCGCGATGCGGGACGGCAAGCTCGCCCGCCTCGAAGAGCTCACGCGCATCCCGGCCGACGTCCAGGACTCGCTGATCACGATCCTCTCCGAGAAGACCCTGCCGATCCCCGAACTCGGCACCGAGGTGCAGGCGCGGCCGGGCTTCAACCTGATCGCGACGGCGAACAACCGCGACAAGGGCGTCAACGAGCTGTCCAGCGCCCTGCGGCGGCGGTTCAACACGGTCGTGCTGCCGCTGCCGGACAGCGCCGAGGCCGAGGTGGAGATCGTCAGCAGGCGGGTCGCCGAGCTGGGCACGTCGCTGCAGCTGCCGGCGGAAGCCGCCGAGCTGGCCGAGATCCGCCGGGTCGTCACGGTGTTCCGCGAGCTGCGCTCGGGCCGCACCGAAGACGGCCGCACCGCGGTGAAGTCGCCGTCCGGCACGCTGTCGACCGCGGAGGCGATCAGCGTGCTCACCGGCGGTCTCGCCCTGGCCGCCCACTTCGGCGACGGCGTGCTGCGCCCGCACGACATCGCCGCGGGCATCCACGGCGCGGTGGTCAAGGACCCGGTGGCCGACCGCGCGATCTGGATCGAGTACCTGGAGACGGTCGTCCGCGAGCGCGACGGCTGGGCCGACTTCTACCGGGCCGGTCAGGAGATCTCTTGACCACTCACCTGCTCGGCATCCGCCACCACGGCCCGGGATCCGCCCGGGCCGTGGCGACGCGGCTCGCCGAACTCGAACCGGACGTCGTCCTCATCGAAGGCCCGCCCGAGGCCGACGCCCTGGTCGAGCTCACCGAGGACCCGGCCATGCAGCCGCCGGTCGCCCTCCTGGCGTACGCGACCGACGACGTCTCGCGCGCCGCGTTCTGGCCGTTCGCCGTCTTCAGCCCGGAATGGCAGGCGCTCGCCTACGCCCGCGAGGCCGGGATCCCGGTGCGGTTCTGTGACCTCCCAGCGGCCAACACGTTCGCCGCGCCGCCGGACGAGCACACCGGCCCGCCGGTCGATCCCCTCGCCCTGCTGGCCACGGCCGGCGGGTACGACGACCCGGAACGCTGGTGGGACGACGTGGTCGAGTCGCGGCGGGACGCCGAAAACCCGTTCGACGTGATCGCCGAAGCGATGAACGCGGTGCGCGAGGACGAAAAACCGCCGCAGGGCAACGAAGCCCGTCGAGAGGCGTACATGCGCTCGGTGCTGCGCCGCACCCGCAAGGACGGCTTCGAGAACATCGCCGTCGTCTGCGGTGCCTGGCACGTACCCGCGCTGGCGGACCCGCTGCCGCCGGCGTCGCACGACCAGGCCGTCCTCAAAGGACTCCCGAAGCGGAAGGTGGCGTGCACCTGGGTGCCGTGGACGCACGGCCGCCTGGCCACGGCGAGCGGGTACGGCGCGGGCGTCCGGTCGCCGGGCTGGTACCACCACCTGTTCACCACGGCCGGCGACGTCACCGCGCGCTGGCTGGCCGGGGTGGCCGCCGTCCTGCGGGAAGAGGACCTGCCGGTCTCGACCGCGCACGTCATCGAGGCGGTCCGCCTCGCCGAAACCCTGGCGACGCTGCGGGGCCGGTCGTCGGCCGGGCTCGCCGAGGTCACCGAAGCCACCCGGTCCGTGCTGTGCGGCGGTGACGAGGTGCAGGTCGAGCTCGTCACCCGGCGGCTGGTGGTCGGCGAACGGCTCGGTGAGGTGCCGGAGCACGTCCCGCAGCCGCCGCTGGCCGCGGACCTGACCGCGACCGCGAAACGCCTGCGGCTGAAGAAAGATCCGGTCGTCAAGGAACTCGACCTCGACCTGCGGACACCGGGCGGTCTCGACCGCTCGAAGCTGCTGCACCGGCTGCGCATCCTCGGCATCGAGTGGGGCAGCCGGGAGGCGTCGGCGCGGCGGAACAAGGGCACGTTCCGCGAAACCTGGGCGCTGGCCTGGGAACCGTCGTTCGAGGTCGACCTGGTCGCGGCCGCCGTCTACGGCACCACTGTGCCGTCGGCGGCCACCGCGGCGGTTCGTGGCACGGTCGAGGGCACACCGCCGCTGGACGAGGTCACCACGGCCGTCGAGAACTGCCTGCTCGCCGACCTGCCGGAGGCGCTGCCCGAAGCGCTCGCGGCGCTGGACGCCCGGGCGGCGGCGGACGCCGACGTCGCCCGCCTGATGTCCGCCCTGCCCGCGCTGGCCAGGGCGACCCGGTACGGCAACGTCCGCGGCACGGACACCGGCGCGCTGCGGGCGGTCGCGGACCGGATGCTGGACCGGATCTGCGCCGGGCTGCCGCCGGCGGCGCACGGGATCGACGACGACGCCGCGGCCCGGCTGGCCAAGCTGGTCGACGGCGTGCACGATGCGACGTCGCTGCTGGGCGAAGACCCGAAGGAGCGCTGGCTGGCAGCGCTGGCCCGGCTGGCGGAGAAGCCGTCGCTGCCGCCGCTGCTGGCCGGGCGGCTCACCCGGATCCTGCACGACGCCGGGCTGTTCGACGCGCTCGACATCGAGCTGCGGCTGGGCCGGGCGCTCACGCCGGGGGTGGTCCCGTCGGCGGGCGCGGCGTACGTCGAGGGCTTCTTCGACGGCGGCGCACTGCTGCTGGTGCACGACGAGGGCCTGCTGCGGGTGATCGACGGGTGGCTGTCGGCGATCCCCGCCGACGTCTTCACCGAGGTGCTTCCGTTGCTGCGCCGCACTTTCGGGGCGTTCAGCGGACCCGAGAAACGGGCGATCGGGCAGCGCGCGGCCGGGCTCACCGGCACCGCACGGGCCGTGCCGGTGGCCGACGAACTGGACGAGGACCGGGCCGAGCGCGTGCTGCCCGTCCTGGCGACGCTCTTGGGGGTGGGGGCATGAACACCGACACCGACCGGGTGCGGCGCTGGCGGCTGGTGCTGGGCGGCGATGGTGCCGGGCCGGGATCGGGCCTGGCGGACGCCCAGCTGTCCGATGAGGACAGTGGGGTGGACGCGGTGCTGGCGGCCCTCTACGACAGGCCGGACGAGGAGGCCGCGGGCGGGCCGCGCAGCGCGAACCTGGGTGCGTCGGCGCCGCGGGTCGCGCGCTGGCTCGGCGACATCCGGCGCTACTTCCCCAGCACCGTCGTGCAGGTGATGCAGCGGGACGCGGTCGACCGGCTCGGGCTGACCCGGATGCTGCTGGAGAAGGAGCTGCTGTCGGCGGTCGAACCGGACGTCCACCTGGTCGGCACGCTGCTGTCGCTGAACGGCGTGCTGCCGGAGGAGACCAAGGAGACAGCGCGCGAGGTGGTCCGCAAGGTCGTCACCGAGCTGGAGGAGCGGCTGGCCGAGCGCACGCGGGCGGCGATCCGGGGCGCGCTGGACAAGGCGTCGCGCACGCACCGGCCGCGGCCCGGCGACGTCGACTGGGCGCGCACGATCCACGCGAACCTCAAGCACTACTCCCCCGACCTGCGCACGATCGTCCCGGAGAAGCTGATCGGCTACGGCCGGCGGCAGCAGGCGGTGCAGCGGGACGTGATCCTGGCCGTCGACCAGTCGGGCTCGATGGCGGAGTCGGTGGTGTACTCGGGGCTGTTCGGCGCGGTCCTGGCGTCGATGCGGGCGTTGAAGACGTCGTTCGTGGCGTTCGACACGGAGGTCGCGGACCTCACCGAGCACCTCGCCGACCCGGTCGACGTCCTGTTCGGCACCCAGCTGGGCGGCGGCACGGACATCAACCGCGCGATCGCGTACTGCCAGGGCCTGGTCGAGCGCCCCGAGCGGACGCTGCTGGTGCTGATCAGCGACCTCTACGAGGGCGGGGACGAGGAGGAACTGCTGCACCGGATGGCGGAGCTGACGGGTGCGGGGGTCCAGGTGGTGACGCTGCTGGCCCTGTCGGACTCGGGCGCACCGTCGTATGACCACGAAACCGCGGCGGCCCTGGCCGAGCTGGGCATCCCGGCGTTCGCGTGCACGCCGGACCAGTTCCCGGAGCTGATGGCGGCGGCCATCCGCGGCGACGACCTGCAGAGCTGGGTGGCCCGCGAGAGCAGCTGAGTTGCGGAATCAAACTGACCCCGGAGTGGTTATGCGGAGTGTGGGACAGCTCCCGCAGGAAGGACGGCTCGCCATGAAGGTCCGCAGCTCGATCCGCTCGCTCGCCCGCCAGCCGGGCGCCCAGGTCATCCGCCGCGGCACAAAGGTGCTGGTGATCAACAAGAACAACCCGCGCTCAAAGGCCCGCCAAGGCTGACACCCCCCCAAACCGCCCGGGCCCCGGAACCACCCCCATTCCGGGGCCCACCCATACCCCAAGAGGGACCCTGCCCAGCCGGGCATCACCGGTGATCAAGCAGGCACACGTGTGCTTGAGCAGGCATCACGTGTGCTTGGCGGGGCATCGCATGTGATCGGCCGGGCATCACTCGTGATGGCGCGGGCATCAGGCTGATGCCCGCCCAATCACGCGAGATGCCCTCCTGATCACGCGAGATGCCTCCCTGATCACACGTGATGCCCCTCTGATCACGGGTGATGCCTCTTGGCGCACCGTCAGTGAGGTGGACGAGGCCCTTGCGGGCGTTGCGTCAGGCTGGGCCCGCGAGGCCGACGAGGTTGCCCTCCGGGTCCGTGAAGTGGGCGACCACCAGGTCGCGGCCCGGGGCTCGGTCCGGGCCCATCCGGCGGGTGCCGCCGAGGCGTTCGGCCTCCGCCAGTGCCGCCGCGACGTCGGGGACACCCACGTAGAACACCACGTGGCTCTCGTACGCCGCGCCGCCGCCGACGCCGCCCGGGATGCCGTCCGTCTCCACGAACCCGTAGCCGCCCGGTTCCGACACCTCGCGCGACACCGGGCCGGACGTGTCGAACTCCCAGCCGAACAGCTCGCCGTAGTACCCGCGCAGCCGCGCCGGGTCGGTGCCGATGATCTCGAAGTGCACGACTGACCGGCCCATACCCGTTCCTTCCGCCGACATCCGGACCCGGCCGACCGTACGCCCATCCAGTTGTTAAAAACAACCACCAAGTTGTACATTAAGACCATGCCGACGAGCCGCAGCTACGGGGACGCCTGCACGATCGCCCGCGCGCTCGACGTCGTCGGGGAACGCTGGGCCCTGCTCGTGGTGCGCGAGCTGCTGCTCGGGCCGCAGCGGTTCTCCGACGTCCGCCGCGCGCTGCCGGGCGCCAGCTCGAACCTGGTCACCGACCGGCTCCGCGAGCTCGAGCGCCACGGCGTCGTGACGCGCCGTCAGCTGCCGCCCCCGGCCGCGTCGACGGTCTACGAACTCACCGGGTGGGGCCGGGAGCTGGAGCCGGTCGTGCTGGCGCTGGGCGCGTGGGGCACGCGAATCCCGCTCCCCCGGCCCGCGTCCCTCGGCGTCACCTCGGTGCTGCTGTTCCTGCGCGGCGCCGCCCGCCCGCGCGGCACCGCGTGCCTCCGCGTCGAGCTGGACGCTCGCGTGTGGACGGTCCGCACCGAGCCGGGCCGCCTGACGGTCGAGCCGGGCGAACCCGATGCGCCGGACGCGACGATCCGGACCGATCCCCCGACGCTGAACGCCCTGCTCGACCGGCCCTCCTGGCTCGAGAAGGCCGTCGACGGCGGCCGGGTGACGATCGAGGGTGACCGGGACGCGGTCCGCCGGCTGCTGAGCGAACGCGAAACCTGAGCCGGCAGACCGAACTCAGCGCTCCGCCGGTACCCGGTCCTCCGCGCGGCCGAACCGCAACACCCCGTCGTCGACGCGGCCCAGCCGCATGTCCGCCCAGTCCAGCAGGTAGTTCTGCCGCATCATCCAGGGCCGCCGGCCGCCTTGCTTCGGCAGGCCGGGCGCGGCCCGCTTGATGTAGCCCGACTGCAGGTCCACGATCGGCCGCGGCCGGCCCGCCCCCGCCGCCGAGGCCGGGTCCGGTACGCAGAACGCGTACCCGTTCCGGTCCAGATACCCCAGCAACCGGCACACGTACTGCGACGCCAGATCCGCCCGCAGCGTCCACGAGCTGTTCGTGTACCCGACGCACCACGCCAGGTTCGGCACCCCGCCGAACATCGTGCCCTTGTACGCGCGCTGCTCCCCCGGCTCGATCGCGCGCCCGTCGACCGACAGCGCGATCCCGCCGAAGGCCACCAGCCGGAGACCGGTCGCCGTGACGATGATGTCCGCGGGCAGCGAGCGGCCCGATTCCAGCGCCACCCCGGACGCCGTGAACCGCGCGATCCGGTCGGTCACGATGTCCGCCCGGCCCGACCGCAGCGCCCGGAACAGGTCGGCGTCCGGTACCAGGCACAGCCGCTGGTCCCACGGGTCGTACGACGGCACGAAGTGCGGGTCCACCGGGATCGACGCCGGCAGCTGCGCCGCCACGCGCTTGCGCAGCGCCGCGGCCGCCCGGCGGGGCAACCGCCGCATCAGCTGGAAGAACAGTGTCCCCACCACGACGTTCTTGCCGCGGACCACCCGGTGGGCGAGTTTCTCCGGCAGGAGCGCGCGGATCCGGTCGGCCAGTGCGTCGTGCCCGGGCCGCGCCACGATGTACGACGGCGACCGCTGCAGCATCGTCACCCGCGACGCGGTCGAGGCCAGCGCCGGGACGAGCGTCACCGCCGTCGCCCCGCTGCCGATCACCACGACACGCTTGCCGGCGTAGTCCAGCGACGGGGGCCAGTGCTGCGGGTGCACGATCTCCCCCGCGAACTCCTCGCGCCCCGGGAAGTCGGCCACGTGCCCGGATTCGTAGGAGTAGTAACCGCTGCACAGGTAAAGGAAGCGGCAGGTGAACGTGGCGCCGTGCGCGGTCGAGACCGTCCAGCGCGCTTCGGACGACGACCACGAAGCTCGCACGACCCGGTGCCCGAAGCGGATGTGGGCGGTCACCCCGAAGGCCGCGGCCGTCGAGCGGATGTAGCTCAGGATCGAGGGCCCGTCGGCGATCGCCTTCGGGTCCTTCCACGGCCGGAACGGGTAACCGAGGGTGAACATGTCCGAATCGGAGCGAATGCCCGGGTACCGGAAGAGGTCCCAGGTTCCGCCGATCGTGTCACGCGCCTCCAGCACGGCGTACGTCTTGCCCGGCAGGCGCTCCTGCAGCCGGCAGGCCGCGCCGACGCCGGACAGGCCGGCGCCCACGATCAGGACGTCCACGTGCTCGGTCATGCCCGGCAGCCTAACCGAGGTGGGGTCCCCGCCGGTCCGGGTCGGGGCACCGGGCCGGCGGGGAAGCCTGGCTACAACGCGACGACCTGCGTCGCGCCGAACGTGCCCTTCAGCGGCACGACCACGGCCTTGCCGCGCACCGTCACCGTGACACTGTCCTGCAGTTGCGTCGGGTCCGACACCGCCAGCTGGGTCCGGAACCCGCACCGCCCGACCGCCACGGACGCCGGACCCGAGACGCTGACGTCCCCGGCCGAGCCGGCGGCGAAGAAGTTCGCCAGCAGCGTGCCGTCGGCCGTGCGGATCGCCTGCGCCGCCGGGGTGTTCGCCAGCACCCGCCACCCGAGCAATGCCGTGAGCGCGCCGACCACCGAAGCGCCCGGCAGTACCGCGTACGCGTACTTCGCGTCCGTCGGCGTGATCCCGTGCTCCAGGACCAGCTTCTGGTACCGGCGCGTGTTCGGCGTCGTGGTGCCCTTCGTGTTGGCGCCGGTGTCGATGTCGCGCCACGCACCCGTCCGGTCTTCGCGCAGCGCGGTCACCGAGGCGTCGTCGAGCAGCACGTACCCGCCGACGTTCTCGAGGTGCAGCCAGCGCGGACGACGCAGGGCCGCCGCCTTGCCGAGGTCGGTGGCCACTCGCCGGCCGTCGGCCAGCAAGGAACCGCGGCCGCCTTCGCCGAGGTTGCGGTTCTCGATCGTCGTGCGGACGCCGTAGGCGGAGGTGCTGGTGATCCCGGCGCCGAGGCAGACGATCCCGGTGGGGGTGAAGAACCACGATTTCTTCGCGACCAGGGACCCGTCCCAGTTCTTGAAGTCGAGCGCGTAGGCGCCGTGCCGCGCGTCCCAGCGGACGCCGCCGGTGTGCGCGTTCGGACCCGTCGGCACGCCGCCGAACTTCGGGTCGGCCGGGCCGTCGTGCTCGGTCGTGCCCGGGAGCAGCAGCGGGTCGACCGTCGGCCAGTAGGCGTCGGTGTAGTGGCCCTTGGCGTTCGGCAGGAAGGTGTACAGCACGCCGTCGCCGACGTGGTAGCCCTTGAGGTTCTGGCCGTTGATGGCCTCGTAGCGCGAGATCCGCGTCGAGCTGACGCCCAGGGACGCCGACCAGTCGTCGGTGACGTGCACGAGCCGGTCCTGCTGGCCGAAGGTCCGGTGCGCCGCCACGACCCGCGCCGGGCGGGCGCCGGACGCCAGCATGTCCTGCGCGAACTCGATGCCCGGCGTGGCCACCAGGTCCGGGCCGGGGGCGAACCGCTCCGGGTCCGGGATCTTCAGGAACGGCGCGAACGTGCCTTCCTTGATCCACTTGGCGGCCAGTGCGTTGAGATCGGTCTTCGTCTTGCCGGACGCCGTCCTCGCCAGCACGAGCGTCGCGACGGTGAGCTGGTGGCCGATGTCGTGCCCGGTCTCGCCCTGGCGCGACAGCATCCGCCCGCGCACCGGCTCCATCAGCGCGCCCGCGTAGACGAAGGGCGCGAAACTGTCCGCGACCAGCGCGTAGATCTTGTCCTTCAACGCCTGCGGCAGCGCGTACTCGGTGCCTTGCGTGACGTGGATGGCGCCGGCGAGCGCGGTCAGCAGGACGATGCCGTAGTGCCCGGGGTACGGGATGGTGTCGTGCTGGATGAAGGAGCCGTCGACGTGGAAGCCGTCGCCGGCGGCGCGGTCCAGCTTCGCGACGACGCTCGCCGCGCCACCGCCCGCGACGTCGGTGAGCGCGTCGATGCCGGTCTTGATCCAGGCGCTGTCGCCGAGCATGGCGCCCGCCACGATCGAGATGAGGCCCTTGTCGGCGCGGTTGGCCCCGGTTTCGACCACCGACGCGTTGTTGGCGCGCAGGTTCGGGTTGCCGACGAACCGCTTGACCGGCTTGAGATAGCGTGCGAGCTGGTCGGCGGTGAGCTGGTCGGCGACCACGGACAGCGTGTGCAGGAGGTAGTACGGGATGCCGATTTCGTAGGTGTACCAGTTGCCGATCTCGCCGACGTTCTCGTTGTACTGGCTCGCGTAGATCAGTTCGAGCGCCGACTTGATCCGGTCGAGCACGACGGGATCGCCGGACAGGGAGCCGCCCGGCGTGCCCCAGTCGACGGCGATCGCGCGCAGCCGCGCGTACATCGACGTGGTGTAGTCGCTGCCCGGGCCGAGCGGCAGGTCTGTCCACAGTGGAGCGCCGCCGCCGGCCACGGACAGGCTGGCGTTGTACGCCTTGGCGACGCGGCCCAGGTTGGCGAGCGCTTCGGTCCGTTCGGGCGACGGCCGGTTGATACCGGTCTGCAGCTGCCGGTAGGCGGCGACGATCGACGCGGTCGCGGCGGGCACCGCGCTCGCTTTCGCCGTGGCTTTCGTCGCAGGCGCGGCGAAGGCCGGCCGGGTCAGGAGCACGGTGGAAGCGGCCGCCAGGGCACCGCCGCGCAGGGCATTTCTCCGGTTCACGGGCATGGCAATGCCTCCCAGGAAGACATCCTCGGCTTACGGGGGATTCAGTTGTGCGGCGGCGGAGGTCCCGGCCCGGCGCCCTGCGGGAAAGGCACCGGGCCGGGGCGGCGCTCCCCGGGGAGCGCCGCTTTTCGGTGGGTCGGTGGCACCTTCGGGAGAAAGCGCCGGGTCGGGTGGCGCTCGGAAGCGCCGGGTCACGCGGGCTCGGCGCCGGAAACTGTCGGTGCCGAGCGATAGAGTGGAAACGGGGGGCGCCCCCGCGGGCTCGGTGGTGCCGGGCCGCGGCACCAAGTCGGTGGCACCGAAACTGTCGGTGCCGGACGGTAGAGTGGAAACCGGGGGGCGCCCCCGCGGGTCGGTGGTGTCGCGGCGCGGGAACCGCCGCGGCGGCGTGGAACTCGCGAGTGGTGAAGCGGGCCGGAACCCGCTCACCACTCACGACGGGTCAGCGGGAGCCGTCCGTCCGGCGGGGCAGCTGCCAGGGGTTGGCCTCCTGCAACGGCTCCGGCAGCAACGCGTCCGGGAAGCCCTGCCAGGCGATCGGGCGCAGGAACCGCTCGATCGCCGCCGTGCCGACCGATGTCGTCGTCGGGGCCGTTGTGGCCGGGTACGGGCCGCCGTGCTGCTGGGCCCAGCTCACCGTCACTCCGGTGGGCCAGTCGTTCCACAGCAGCCGGCCGGCGATGCGGGTCAGCGGGGGCAGCACCGGCCGGAGCCAGTCCACATCGGACTCCTCGCCGTGGATCGTGGCGGTGAGCCCCGGTTCGAGCACGTCGAGCAGGCTCAGCAGCTCCGCCTGGTCGGCGTACGTCACGATCAGCGACGCCGGCCCGAAGCACTCCTCGTGCACGGTGTCGCCGCCCTCGAGGAACTGCTTGCCCGTGGTCGCCAGCAGGGTCGGGGTGAACGACGGCGACGAAGAATCCGCCGACGACACCACCTCGACGCCCGGAACCTCCCGGAGCGAGGAAAGCTGCGACGCGAACCCGGAAGCGATCCGGTCGTTGAGCATCGGCTGGGCCGCCGCCCCGTCCAGGGCCGAGCGCAACGCCTCCGTCAGGCCGTGGTCCTCCGGCAGGAACAGCAGGCCCGGCTTGGTGCAGAACTGACCGGCGCCGAGGGTGAACGACGCGGCGTAGCCCTTGGCCACCGCCTCGCCGCGCGCGGCGATCGCGGCCTCGGTGACCACGACCGGGTTCACGCTGCCGAGCTCGCCGTAGAACGGGATCGGCCGCGGCCGGGCGTTCGCGATGTCGAACAGGGCCCGGCCGCCCGGGATCGAGCCGGTGAAGGACGCCGCCGCGAGCCGCGGGTCCTTCAGGGCGACGACCCCCTGGTCCTGGCCGAAGATCACGTCGAAGATGCCCTCGGGCGCGCCCGCGCCGAGCAGGGCTTCGCGCACGATCCGGCCGGTCAGCGCGGACAGCTCCGGGTGCCCGGAGTGCGCCTTGACGATCACCGGGCAGCCCGCGGCGAGCGCCGACGCCGTGTCGCCGCCGGCGACGCTGAACGCGAACGGGAAGTTGCTGGCCGCGAACACCAGCACCGGGCCGATCGCGGTCTTCACCCGGCGGATGTCCGGGCGCGGGCCCATCGGCCAGTCCGGGTCGGCGTGGTCGACGGTGGCGCCGAGGTACTCGCCGTCGGTGAGGACTTCGCCGAACAGGCGCAGCTGGAACGTCGTGCGCTTCAGCTCGCCCGCCAGCCGCGGGGTCTCCGGCAGGTGCGTCTCGGCGTGCGCCAGCGGGACCAGTTCGCCCGCCGCGGCGTCGAGCGCGTCGGCGACGGCGGTCAGCCAGCGGGCGCGTTCGGCCGGGGTCGCCTCGGCGGCGGGACGGGCGGCCGAGGCGGCCCCGGTCAGGATCTTCTCGAGCGTGGCGGCGTCAGTGGCCTGGCTCATGCGGGGTACAGCTCCTCAGTTCTCATGGGCGGCGGCGGTGGCCGTGGCCAGGTCGCCCCAGCGACCCGGACCGGCCAGTCCGAGGTGGTACAGGTGCAGCTCGGCGGCCCCCGCCTTGGCCAGCTCGCCGACGTACGCGGCGATGTCCGGCACCGGCGCGGCGGCCACCGCGGTGATGTAGCTCGCGATCGCCACGCGTTCGGGCAGGGCCTCCCGGGCCGCCGCGACGGCCTCGGCGCCCGTGGCGGGGGCCCACCCGAACAGGACGACCGCGTCGACGTCGTCCGGCGCGGACGGCGTCAGCCCGGGCAGCGCGCCGGTGACCCAGGGGTCGAGCGCGCCGTGCAGCACGATCCGGATGCCCTGCGGCAGCGTCGCCAAAACCGCGGCCCGCAAGGCATCGGTGGCTTCCTGGCGGACCCGCAGCAGCATCGCGGTCAGCGAGGGCGGCAACCGGTCGGCCGCCACGCCGAGGTCGCCGGTCGCGATCAGCCGCCGGACCTCCTCGACGAGCTGGGCCCGGACCGTCTCCGGATCGACGTCCCACGAATCAGCGCAGGCTTCGCAGCAGCAGATCGACAGCAGCCGGGCCACCGCGGGTGCCCACACACCGTCGGTCTTCTCGTGCTGGTGCTGGTGCACCGCGCCGAGCGGGCCGCAGGCTTCCAGGATCACCGACGACAGCTCCAGCCCGGCCACCGCGTTCGCCACCACGGCAGCGGCGTACTCGCGCACTTCGGGCCGCGACGGGCACAGCGCCCACGGGTAGCTTTCCCCGAAGCAGTTGCGCACCACGACGTCCGGGTGCTCGTAGCCGAGCTGGGAGTTGTGGGTCAGGACGATCCAGGCGGCGGCCGGGATCCCGGCCTCGTTGAGCAGCCGGACGGCGTCCCCGCCGGAGTCCTCGGAGGACACCCAGTCCGGAGTGGACGGACGCAGGGCGCCCCAGCCATCGGACATCGGGCGGTAGAAGGCCGCGTGCCGCGCCACGACGGCCGTCCGCGACGGCGACCACGGCGTCGCGGCGCGGGCGCTGTGGTACGACAGCGCCACGGCCACTTCGTCGACGCCGAGCGCCTGGGCCCGCGGAACGAAACTGGACTCCAGGACGTCCCAGGGGTAGGCGTATCCCGTCACCTTCACCGGCTCACCACCTCGCCGTGTTCGGTTCGAACCCGGAAACGTACTGGCGCATGTAGGTCACGTCGTCCCGTTTGGTCAGTCCACATCGGACGTAGTTCTCGTGCAGGCGGGCCAGCGCGTCCTCGTCGAGGGTGATCCCGAGCCCCGGCGTCGTGGGCACGGCGACCGCGCCCTCGCGGAACTCCAGCACGCCGGGCTCGATCACGTCCTCGACCTTCCACGGCCAGTGCGTGTCGCAGGCGTAGGTCAGGTGCGGCGTCGCCGCCGCGACCTGCACCATCGCGGCCAGGCTGATCCCGAGGTGGCTGTTGGAGTGCATCGACAGGCCGACGCCGAAGCTCTCGCACGTCACCGACAACGACTGGGTGGCCCGCAGGCCGCCCCAGAAGTGGTGGTCCGACAGCAGCACACCGATCGCGCGCGCCCGGAAACCCGGCTCGATGTCGCCGAAGTTGACCACGCACATGTTGGTGGCCAGCGGCATCGACGCTTCGGCCGCCACCTGCGCCATGCCTTCGATGCCCGGCGTCGGGTCTTCGAGGTACTCCAGGACGCCGTCGAGCTCGGCTGCGACCCGGATGCCGGTTTCGACCGTCCAGGCGCCGTTCGGGTCGATCCGCAGCGGGTGCCCCGGGAACGCCTCGGCCAGCGCGCGGACGCCGTCGACCTCCTGGGCGGGCTCGTAGACCCCGCCCTTGAGCTTGATCGAGCGGAACCCGTACTCGTCGATCATCCGCTTCGCCGAGCCCACCAGGGTTTCCGGCGTGGTGATCTCGCCCCAGGAGTCCTCGCGGCCGTCGACGTGCTTGCCGTACTTGTAGAACAGGTAGGCGGAGAACTCGACGGCGTCCCGCGCCCGGCCGCCGAGCAGGTCGGTCACCGGACGGCCCAGGTAGTGCCCCTGCGCGTCCAGGCAGGCGACCTCGAACAGCGAGTACACGCTCGCCACGGTCTTGCGGATGGAGAAGCCGCCGATCAGCCCGTGCGCGTCGGTCAGCACCGTGCCCGACAGCGCCTGCGCGACCAGCCGCTGCAGGCCGGGCAGGTCGAACACGTCGTGACCGCGCAGCTGCGGCAGCACCTTGCGCACCTCGCCGAGGAACGCCGAGTCACCGTAGGACTCGCCGAGCCCGACGACGCCGTCTTCGCACTTGACCTGCACGACGCTGCGCAGCGCGAACGGCTCGTGCACGCCCATGACGTTGAGCAGCGGCGGGTCCGCGAACGCGACCGGGGTCAGCACCACGTCCAGGATCTTCATCAGCCGAGCCCCTTCAGCGTGACGAAGCCGTCCTCCACGACCTTCTCCAGCCGACGGATCTGCTCCGGCGTCGGCTCGACCAGCGGCGGCCGGACCGGGCCGACCTTGTCCCCGCGCAGCCGCGCGGCCGCCTTCACCAGGGAGACGGCGAACCCGGGCGTCTCGTCCCGCAGCGCCACCAGCGGCAGGTAGAAGCCGGTCAGCAGCGCGTCCATCACGCGCGTGTCGCCTTCGCCGAGCGCGCGGTGGAAGCGGTGCGCGATCTCCGGGGCGAAGCAGTGCACCGCCGAGGAGTACCGGGCGACGCCGATCGCGGCGTACGCCTTGGCCGAGACCTCCGCGGTCGGCAACCCGTTGAAGAACAGGAAGTTCCGCGCCCGCTCGGTGTCCAGCGCGCGGATGGTGGTGACGATCCGGGTCATCACCTCGACGTCGCCGTAACCGTCCTTGAGGCCCACGACCGACGGGATTTCCAGCAGCGACGCCGCAGCGGGCGCGGTGAACACGCCGGTGCCGCGGTGGTAGACGATCACCGGCACCGACGAGTCGCCGACGGCGTAGCGGACGAAGTCGACCAACCCCGCCTGCGGCCCGGAAACGAGGTACGGCGGCAGCAGCAGGACACCGTCGGCGCCGCCGGCCTGGGCCGCCGCGACGCCGGCCCGCGCGGACGCCGCGCCGCCACCGGCGCCCACCCAGACCGGGACGCGGCCGGCGGCCACCTCCCGGGACTTGGCGAGCACCGAGGCGTGCTCGGCGGGCGAGAGCGAGCTGAACTCGCCGGTGCCGCACGCGACGAACAGCGCACCGGCGCCCGCCGCGATGTGGCTCTCCACGTTCTCCGCGAGCGCGTCGAGGTTGACCTCGAGGTCCTCGGTGAACGGGGTGAGGGGGAACGCCAGCAGGCCGTCCAGCTCGATCTCGTTCTGTGCCATCAGTTTCCGCTCTCTCGTCCTTCTTCGGTTGCGGCCGGGTGTGGCCGGTGTCAGGCGGGCACGGTCGTGCCTTCCTGCGTGCGGTCGACGTCGTCGTCGGCGTTCACGGTGTCGACGATCTCGTCGGCGGCCGCGCTGCGCTCGGGTGCGAGCAGCCCGAGGCCGACGTAGAGCGCGAGCGACACCAGGATCGGCGTCGCGACGAGCACGGTCTGGTTCGCCTTGAACACGTAGTACACCAGGGCGTAGTCGACCAGGCCGCCCGCCCAGGAGATGAGCGCCGCGCGCGGGCCGCACTTGCGGAACCACGGCAGCATGCCCAGCAGCAGCGGGATCGAGATCGGGCCCATCAGCGCGGCGACCCAGTTGACGACGATCTGCAGCACGCCGCCGAGGTTCTGCGCCTGGGTGGCCACCAGCATGGTCAGCGCGACGAAGATCACCGTGGTGATCCGCGCCGCCTTGAGGCCCTGGACGTCGGTCCACTGCCGGGTGCGGCGGACCATCGCCGGGATCATGTCGCGGGTGATCACCGCGGAGATCGCGTTGGCGTCGGAGGAAACCATCGCCATCGTGTGCGAGAAGATGCCGGCCAGCACCAGGCCGATCAGGCCCGGCGGCAGGAACGTCGTCGTCATGATCGCGTAGGACTGCGTCGGGTCCTTGATGCCCGGGATGAGCAGCGGCGCCGCGAACATCGGGAACATCAGCACCAGCGGCCACAACAGGTACAGCGCCGAGGACAGCCGCGCGCCGCGCCGGGCCTCGTGGGTGTTCGGCGCGGCCATGTACCGCTGCGCCAGGTTCCACATGCCTCCGTTGTACTCCAGCGTCTTCACCAGCACGTAGACGAGCAGGAAGATGGTGGTGTACTTGGACGTCACCGGGTTCACGTGCCCTTCGGGCAGCTTGTCCCACATCGTCCAGAGCGCGGAGATCCCGCCCAGCTTGCCGAGCACCACGACGATCATCACGATCGCCGCGATGGCCTGGATGACGAACTGGCCGAAGTCGGTGAGCGCGTCGGCCCACAGGCCGCCGATGGTGCAGTAGACCAGGGTGACCGCGCCGGTGATGAGGATGCCGAGGTTGTAGTCCAGCCCGGCGAAGACGTGCAGCAGGGTCGCGACGGCGAACCACTTGGCCGCGATGTCGAAGATCTTCAGCAGGCTGCCGCTCCAGGCGAGCGCCTGCTGCGTCGGCACGTTGTACCGCTTGGCCAGGTACTCCAGCGGGGAGGCGACGCCGAGCTTGGAGCGCAACCGGTTCCAGCGCGCGGCGAACAGCCAGCTGCCGATGCCCACGCCGATGCCGATGCTGGCGAAGCCCCAGAAGTACACGGTGACGCCGCTGGTGTACGCGACGCCCGCGTACGCGACGAAGAGCACGGCGCTGTACCCGGACATGTGGTGCGAGATGCCGGCCAGCCACCACGGCATCCGGCCGCCGGCCGTGAAGAAGTCCTTCACGTCGCTGACCCGTTTGTGCGACCACCAGCCGATCACGATCATCAGCGCGAAGTACGCGCAGACCATCGTCCAGTCGAGTGCGTGCACCGCAGGCTCCTTTCCGCGTCCACGTCGATGTGGTGCCACTGTTCACATCTATGAACGGAGTCTGTTATAGTGATTATGTTCATCCATAAGAACGTTGTTCGGGACGCTAATATGGCCGGAGTCACAAGTCAACGGCCGGACGGAGGCACACAAATGCCGCAGAAGGTGGACAACCCGGCAGTGGCCGACGGGGCGGCCCCCGCCGAGTCCTCGGGCGTCAAGTCCGCGCGGCGCGCTGTCGACCTCATCGAGACCTTCGCGGCGAACGACGTCTGGCTCTCGCTGTCCGACCTGCACGCGCGCACCGGCTTCCCCCGCTCGTCGCTGCACGGCCTGCTGCGGACACTGCTGGAGGCGGGCTGGCTGGAGGCGGACACCAACACCGCCCGCTACCGCCTCGGCGTCCGCGCGCTGATCTGCGGCACGGCGTACCTGGACCGCGACGCCGTCGTCCCGTTCGCCACCGAAGCCCTCGAGCGGATCCGGGAGAAGACCGGCTTCACCGCGCACTTCGCGCGCCGCAACGGCACCGAGGTCGTCTACCTGGAGACGCGGGAGTCGCAGCGTTCGACCCACCTCGTCTCCCGCGTCGGGCGCACGCTGCCCGCGCACGCGACGGCGCTGGGCAAGGCCCTGCTGGCCGAGCTGACGCACGACGAGATCGAGGCGCTGATGCCGGCGTCGCTGACCGCCCTGACGCCGAACACCATCACCACGCTCGATGGCCTGCACGCCGAGTGCGCCGCGACGCGCGAGCGCGGGTACGCCGCGGAGATCGAGGAAGGCACGCTCGGCGTCCGGTGCGTCGCCGCGGTGATCCCGTACCGCATCCCGGGCACCGACGCGATCAGCTGCTCGATGCCGATCGCCCAGGTGAGCGACGACGACGCCCGCCGCGTCGGCGAACTGCTCGCCGAAACCACCGCCGAGCTCGGGCAGCAGCTGCGCCGGGCCGGCATCCGCTAACACCCAGTCCGCCGCCATTCCCTGTTAGGAGAGGAACTCCATGACGGACCAGCGTGTGCTCATCACCGGGTCGGCGGGTGTCGTCGGCACCCTGATGCGCCCCCGCCTGAAGCGCGAAGGCCGGGTGCTGCGCCTGTTCGACGTCGCCCCGCAGACGGCATCGGACGCCTCCGAAGAGATCGTGACGGCGTCGGTGACCGATCCGGCGGCGATGGCGGCGGCGTGCGAAGGCGTCGACGCGCTGATCCACCTGGGCGGGCACAGCCGCGAGAACTCGTGGGAGGCGACCCTCGACGTCAACATCAACGGGACGCAGACGGTACTGGCGGCGGCGCAGGCGGCGGGGATCCGGCGGGTGGTCCTGGCGTCGAGCAACCACGCGGTGGGCTTCCGCCGGGTCGATTCCGACCTGCCGGCCGACTCGTCCCCGCGACCGGACACCTACTACGGCGTCTCCAAGGCGGCGATCGAGGCGCTGGGCAGCCTGTACCACTCCCGCTTCGGCATGGACGTCATCGTGATCCGCATCGGCTCGTGCTTCGAGACGCCGTTGCCGCTGGGCCCCCGCGGCCTGACGACGTGGCTCTCCCCCGACGACGGCGCCCGGCTGTTCGAGGCGTGCCTCTCGGCGCCTTCGCCGGGGTACCGGCTGATCTGGGGCGTCTCGGACAACACGCGCCGGATCTACTCCCTGGAGGAGGCGGAGGCGCTGGGCTACAAGTCACTGGACGACGCGGAGGTGTACGCCGACCAGCTGGCCTCGAAGCCCGCACCCACGGGGGCGGCGGCCGAGTACGTCGGCGGCCCGTTCTGCACCGCTCCCCTGGGCGCGTTCAACCCGCTCTGACGGGCTCGGGGAAGCCGCGGAGGTACTAGTACCTTCGCGGCTTCCGCCGGTCCCGGGTCCTCGCCAGGGTGGCCGCCATGATCTTGACATCCCGCCGCGCCCGGAAGTGGACGATCGGGGTGGCGAGCGCGCTCGTCGTCGTCCTCGCCGCCGCCTACCCGCTCCTCCAGGTGGCGGACTCGCCCACCTTCCAGTTCTTCGGCACGCTCGTGAACCGCGTCGACACCACCGAGCAGGTCGTCGCCCTCACCTTCGACGACGGGCCCGACCCCGCCGGTACCCACACGATCCTCGACACGCTGAAAAGCCGTCAGGTGCCCGCGACCTTCTTCCTCATCGGCCGCGACATCGCCGCGCACCCCGGGCTCGCCGGGGACATCGCCGCCGCCGGGCACGAGATCGGCAACCACAGCTTCAGCCACGACCGCATGATCGGGGTGACGCCGGCCTGGGTCGCCGACGAGGTCGAAGCCACCGACGCGCTGATCCGCACGACCGGTTACGCCGGCGAGATCCTCTTCCGGCCGCCGTACGGCAAGAAGCTGCTCGCCCTCCCGCACTACCTGGCCGAGCACCACCGCACGACGATCACCTGGGACGTCGCGCCGGATTCCGACGGCACCCCGGACGCGGCCACCGTCGAACGGGCCGTCGTCGACCAGGTCCGGCCGGGCTCGATCGTGCTGCTGCACGCCATGTACGCCGGCCGCGAGCAGACGCGCCGGGCGATCGGGCCGATCCTCGACCGGCTCAAGCAGCGCGGCTTCCGGTTCGTGACCGTGTCGCAGCTGCTGGCAGCCCGGCACTGACGACCCACTGGCCGTCCCGCGGCCCGAACGACACCGTTCCCCCGGCCGCCGCGGCCTGCTCCGCGAGCCCCGCCAGCCCGTAGCCGGATCCCGGAGACGGCGGTGCCTTGAGCGTGTTGCGCGCCGTGATCGTCAGCCGCGCACCGGCGTCGACGTCGAGCCGGAGGCGGACGCCAGGTCCGTTGTGCCGCAACGCGTTCACCGCGACCTCGGCGACGAACCGCTCCGCGAGCTCACGGACCGGGCGCGGCAACTCGGGCAGCACGGGGTCGCGGTCCAGGACCAGGCCCGCGGTGCGGAGCCGGGCCAGCACCTCGGCGAGGTCCGGCGCCCGTTCGGCGTCCTCGTGCAGGTCGTCCAGCGTGCGGCGGACGAGCGTCAGCGCACCGCGCCCGGCCGCCAGCAGCGTGTCGAGGCGTTCGCGGTCGGCCTCGGTCAGGTCGCCGACCGCGCGGAGCGTCTCGGCCTGCACGAGCATGACGGCCGTGGTCTGGGCGAGCGTGTCGTGCAGCCGCCGGGCCGCGCGCTCGGCCCGGTCGGCCAGCGCGCGGCGGCGTTCGGCGCCGAGCAGCCACGCGACCGCGCAGATCGTGACGGCGAGGACCGTGCCGTCGAGCGGGCCCTTCGCCGGGAACACGGCCGCGCCGACGGCCAGCGCCGCGGACGCCGCGAGCCCCCGCTGCGGCGTGCTGTACAGCGCGATCAGCACCGGCACGTACATCGCGTTGCGCGGGTGGTCGAGCAGCAGGTGCCCGGCCGTCGCGAGGGTCACCAGGGCCAGCACGGCGGCCGGGAAGCGGCGGGACCACAGCAGCGGGACGAGCTGCACCGCGCTGAGCCCGGCCGCGAACCAGCCCTGGTGCGGCGTCCACGCCCCACTGGCGAAGAACACCGCGGCCACCGCCGACGTCGTGACGAGAGACTGACGCATGGGCCGACAGTAGAGTGCGAACGTGATCCGGGTTCAGGTTGTCGACGACCACGCGCTGGTGCGCGAGGGCATCGCGCTGATCTTGGGCGCGCAGCCGGACCTCTACGTCGTCGCGCAGTACGCGAGCGGACCGGAGCTGCTGGCTTCGGCGGTCACGGCCGACGTCGTGCTGCTCGACCTCTACCTGCCCGGCATGGACGGCCTCGAAGTCCTGCGCCGGCTGGGGCCCGGGGCGCCGCGGGTGCTGATCCTGACCACGGTCGGCCGGCCACGGGAGATCCGCGAGGCGCTCACCGCCGGCGCGGCCGGGTTCGTCCTGAAGGACGCCTCCGGCGACGAGCTGGCGGCCGCCGTCCGCGCCGCCCACCAGGGCGTGACGGCACTGAGCCCGGCGGCGGCGACCGCGCTGAGCGGCGGCGGGACGCTGACCCCGCGCGAGCGGGACGTGCTCGAGCTGCTGGGCGAGGGACTGTCCAATCGCGACATCGCGGCCCGGCTGAGGCTGGCCGAGCGGACGGTGAAGGTGCACGTCGGCAACGTGCTGGCCAAACTCGGGGTCACCAGCCGCACCCAGGCGGCGCTCGTGGCCAGGGACCGCTGAGGGGATTCGACATGACCAGTTCCGCCCGCGACGGCTCGCCGGTACCGGCCGCGGAGCCCGAATACGCCGGCTTCCTGAGCGGGTCCCTTCCCGGTGGCGGCGTCGAGCAGGTGTTCACCGTGGTCCGGCGCCACCACGACGTCGAAGAGGTGTACGTCCGCGACGGGTGGTGGGCTCCGTCGAACCGGCTGCGCGACCTCGAACGGGGTGCGGAATCCCTCGACCGGTACCTGCCGCTCGGCGAGGACGAGGCCGAGCGGGTCACCGCGCGGCTGCCCCGTTCGCGCTGCTTCCTCGTCGACGACGGGCAGGACACCCCGAGCGCGGTGGTCCACCTCGACGGCGGAACCGAGCGGATCTTCGGGCGCGACCTCGAGTGGCGGACGGCCGTCCTCCGCGAAGAGCTGGCCGGCCACCCGCACCTGACCGTCCGGGAGATCACCCCGGGTCAGGAACTCGTCGAGGCCTACCACCTGGCGCGGCGGGTCCGCCAGCTCAAGCAGCGTCACGAATGGGGCGGCGAACGCTGGTACTTCGGGATCTACGAAACGCTGCAGGAGACGTTCGACGTCGGCGCCACGAGCGTCCTCGTCATGACCCGGGCGGGCGATCCCTGGTTCGGGGAGCGCTACGCCGGGCGGGGCCGGTGGGAACCGACCGGCAAGCTGGACAGGATCTGGCGCGGCCGCAGCTACGACGACGAGCTCGCCCTCAGCCCGGCCGAGGCCGAAGCGATCATGAAGCGGCTCGGCTGAGTCGCCGGTTCACCCCTTGACGTACCGGGTCAGCATCGCGACCATCTCGTCCTCCAGCCGCCGGGCGTCGATCGGGTCGGGCTCGGCCAGCAGGTCGTGCACGCCGAGCTCGACGGTGGCGATGACCAGGCGGGCCGCGGTGGCGGTGTCGGCGACGCGGACCTCCGGGTGGCCCTCCAGCAGGTCGCGGGTGTGGCCGACCATGTCCCGCTTCACCCGGCCGATCCGCTCCAGCAGCTCGTTCGACCGCGGGGCCTGCTCCAGCAGCATGCGCAGCAGGTGGGGGTCGTCGAGGTGGGCTTCGACGGCGAGCCGGACGAAGACGCGGAAGATCTCTTCGATCGACTCGGGCAGCGGGCCGGTCAGGACCTTCGCCGCCGCGGCCGTGCCGTCGTCGAGGTGCCGGGTCAGCAGCTCGGCGAGGATCGCGTCCTTGTTCGGGAAGTACTGGTACAGCGAGCCGATCGAAATCCCGGCGCGCTCGGCGATGCGGTTGGTGGTGCCCGCGGCGTAGCCGTGGTCGGCGAAAACGTGAGCAGCCGCGGTCAGGATCCGCTGCCGGGTCAGCTCGGCGCGGACCTGCCGCGGCTGTTTACGTGGCTGGATGCGGCGCTGGTCCGAAGACACGGAACCCTCCGGGAAAGCGAGTAGTCAGGATCTGAGTATTTGCTCATAATTGTGTCATGACCAGCACAAACACGCTGCGCCGCGTCTCCGCGGCCGAGGTGCGGGCGCGGGTCGGCGAGCCCGAGGCGATGATCGCGGCCAAGGTCGGCGACCGCATCGACCCCCACACCCGCCGCTTCATCGCGCACTCGCCCTTCCTCACCCTCGCGACGGCGGACGCGGCCGGCCGCGCCGACTGCTCGCCCCGCGGTGACTACCCCGGCTTCGTCAAGGTCCTCGACGAGCGCACCCTGGCCCTGCCCGACCGGCCCGGCAACAAGCTCGCCGACTCCTTCCGCAACATCGGCGAGAACGACGGCGTCGGCCTGCTGTTCTTCGTCCCCGGCATGCGGGAAACGCTGCGCGTCAACGGAAGCGCGTACGTGACCGACGACCCGGACGTGCTCGCCCGGATGCGCACCGAGGCGAAGGCGCCGATGCTCGCCATCGTCGTCGAGGTCGAGCAGGTCTTCTTCCACTGCGGCCGCGCGCTGATCCGGTCGCGGCTGTGGGACCCGGCGAGCCAGGCGCTCGCGGCGGAACTGCCGTCGGCGGGCGAGATCGCCGCGGAGAAGATGCACCTCGACCCGGCGCTGCTCGACCAGCTCCTCGAAGACGGCTACCGGAAGCTGTACTGACGTGCAGAAGACGATCCTGGAGCGCATCGAGCGGGTGAGCGAAGACGTCGTCTCGCTGGTCCTGCGCGGCGACGACGGCCCGCTGGCGCCGTGGGAGCCGGGCGCGCACATCGACCTGGAGCTGCCGAACTGGCTGACGCGGCAGTATTCGCTGTGCGGCGACCCCGGCGACCTCTCGGCCTACCGGATCGCGGTCCGCCACGACCCGCTGAGCCGCGGCGGCTCCGAGTACGTCCACCTGTTCCTGCAGCCGGGCCGGACCCTGCCGGTTTCGCTGCCCCGCAACCACTTCCCGCTGGTGCCGGCGCCGGCGTACCTGTTCGTGGCGGGCGGGATCGGGATCACGCCGATCATCCCGATGCTGCGGGCCGCCGTCGCGGCCGGTGCCGCGGTGACGCTGGCCTACGCGGGCCGTCCGTTCGCCGCGGAACTCGCTGCGGAGTACGGCGAACGCGTGCGGCTCGGCCGCCCGGACCTCGCGGCGCTGGCGCGGGAGTTCCCGAACGCGGAGGTCTACTGCTGCGGACCGGCGTCGATGGTGGACGCGGCCGAGGCGGCGTTCCCCGCGGTGCACACCGAACGCTTCGAGCCGACCCGGCGCACGTTCGGGCCGGACACCCCGTTCGAGGTGGCGTGCGCCCGCTCCGGCGGCACGATCCAGGTCCCGGCGGACGAGACGCTGCTGGACGCGCTGAACCACGCCGGGCGCCCGGTGCCGTCGGCGTGCCGCGAGGGCGTGTGCGGCAGCTGCGAGGTGGTCGTGCTGGCGGGCGAGCCCGAGCACCGCGACGACATCGGCGCCGCCGCGGGCCGGATGTACCCGTGCGTGTCACGGGCCCTCTCCCCGCGGCTCGTGCTGGACGTCTGACGATCCCGGCCCGGACGCGGCGGATGATCACCCTTGGCGGCCCGCCGGGTGCGTGCACGGCAACGGACTCTCCCCCGCGTCGACCGGCCGGACGCCCAGCGCAGGGCGGGTACCATCGCGAGCAGCCTCGACGGCGAGGAGGCAGCGTGGGCGAACTCGGGCTGGCCGACACGAACGGCATCCTCGCGCTGCCCTGGGTCCGCCCGGACCGGACCAGCGCCGGCCTCGGCTGGGACCGCGTCTACGTCTCCCGCCAGCGGGAACGCCCCTACCGCGCCGAGTTCGGCGCCGCTCGCAGCCACCAGCTGATCCTGCACCTCGACGGCCCGGTCACCGTCCGGCGCGGCGTCGGAACGTCCCGGGAGCAGAGCCGGCGGATGCCCGCCGGCGGGCTCTTCCTGCAGCCGTCGCACGCGGAGCTGTCGGTGGAGCTCGGCGGCGAGCTCGACACAGTGCACGTCTACGTCGACGACGACGCCGTCCAGGAGGCGGCCGGGGAACCCGTGCGGCTCGCCGAGGAGCTCGGCAGCCACGATCCGCTGCTCGAACAGCTCGTCCTCGGCCTCGACGGCGTCGTCCGCGACTGGGAACCCGCCGCCCGCACCTACGCCGACCAGCTCGGCTCGCTCGTCGCCGCCCAGCTCGTGCGCCACCACCGCGCCGGGCACGTCCCCGAGGCCGAGCCGGCTCGCGGCCTCTCCGACCGGCAGTTCGCCCGGGTCCGCGACCTGATGGCCGAACGGCTGGCCGAGCCGGTGCCGCTGGCCGACCTGGCCGCGCTCGCCGGGCTGAGCGTCAGCCAGTTCTCCCGCCGGTTCAAGGCCCGCACCGGCCTGCCGCCGCACCGGTACCTGCTGCGGCTGCGCGTCGAACAGGCCGGGCTGCTGCTGCGCACGGGCGACGACCCGATCGCCGAGATCGCCGTCCGCTGCGGGTTCTCCCACCAGGAGCACCTCACGCGGGTGCTGCGCGCCCAGCTCGGCACCACCCCCGCGGCAGTGCGCCGAGCGGGCTGAAGCACGCGCGTTTCGTGCCGCCGGGCAGCACGAACGTGCAGGACCGGGCCCTTTTCCCACCGGATACTGCCTCGCATGACCTCGTTCAGCTACGCCGCGAACCCCGTCCGGGTGGTCTTCGGCTCGCTCGACACGCTCGGTGCGGAGGCCGGCCGGCTCGGGCTCGGCCGGGTGCTGCTGATCGGCAGCCCGCGGCACGGCGACCGGGCCGCGGCCGCGCTCGGCTCCCGGCTGGCCGCGCGGTTCGAAGACGCCGCGATGCACACACCCGTCGACGTCACCGAACGCGCGCTCAAGGTGGCCGCCGAACACGACGTCGACGGCGTCGTCGCGATCGGCGGCGGCTCGGCGACCGGGCTGGCCAAGGCGATCGCCCTGCACACCGGCCTGCCGCAGCTGATCGTCCCGACGACGTACGCGGGCTCCGAGCTGACGTCCGTCCTCGGCCAGACCGCCGACGGCCGCAAGACCACCCAGCGGGCCGCGAAGGTCCGGCCCGAGGCCGTGCTGTACGACGTCGAGCTGACGCTGACCCTGCCGGTGTCCGTGTCGGCGGCCAGTGGGCTCAACGCCCTCGCGCACGCGGTGGAAGCGACCTACGCCCCGGACGCCACCCCGATGACCGACCTGTTCGCCGCGGAGGCCAAGCGGGTGATCATGAGCGCCCTCCCGCGCGTCGCCGCGAATCCGTCCGATGTGGACGCTCGCACCGACCTGCTGCGGGGTGCCTGGCTGGCCGGGACGTGCCTCGACGCCGCCACGATGGGCCTGCACCACCAGCTGTGCCACCACCTCGGCGGCAAGTTCGGCCTGCCGCACGCCGAAACCCACGCCGTCCTCCTCCCGTACGTCATGGCGCACCAGGGTCTCGACGACGCTGCCGAGGTGTTCGACCTGGCCGCGTCGCTGCCGATCCCGCATTCGCTGGCCGAGCTGGGCCTCACCGAAGCCGACATCGAGGGCGAGCCGGACCTGCTGCGTCAGGCACTGCACGGCACCCGCCCGGCCACGCGCCCGAGCCTGAAGGCGCTCACGAAGCAGGTCGTCGACAGCTTCGCCGGGGCGCCGGACCGCGTGCGCGTCCTCCTATCTGAACTGGTCGAGACGCTGCACGGCTACGCGATCCGCACCGACCTCACCCAGGCCGAGTGGGAGTACGCGATCGGCTTCCTGACCCGCGCCGGGCACATCACCACCGAGACCCGGCAGGAGTTCATCCTGCTGTCGGACACCCTCGGACTGTCGAGCGTCGTCGACGTCCTGACCAACTCGCGGACGCCGGACACGACGCCGTCGGCCGTGCTCGGGCCGTTCTACGTCGACGGGCCGCCGGAAACGCCGCAGGGCACCGACCTCGCCGCCGGGCTTCCCGGCACCCCGCTGCCGGTGGACATCCGCGTGGTCGACACGGACGACGAGCCGGTGGCGGCCGCGGTCGTCGACGTCTGGCAGTCCAATGAGGACGGCTTCTACGACGTCCAGCTGCCCGAAGTGGACGGTCCGGTACTGCGAGCCCGCTTCCGCACCGACGCCGACGGGCGGCTGCGGTTCCGGACGATCGTGCCGAGCGCGTACCCCATTCCCGCCGACGGCCCGGTCGGGCAAATGCTGGACGTCGTCGGGCGGCACCCCTACCGCGCGCCGCACGTGCACTTCATGATCGCCAAGCCCGGCTACCGCACGCTGATCACGCAGCTGTTCGTGGCCGGCGGCGAATACCTCGACTCCGACACCGTCTTCGGGGTCAAGGACGGCCTGATCGTCGACTTCACCGGCGGACTCGACTTCACCTTCCGGATCTCAGGGAGCAGCGCATGACCTACGACACCGACGTCATCGTGGTCGGCAGCGGCCCGGCCGGCGGGTCCGCGGCGCTGCTGCTGGCCACCTACGGCGTGCCCACCGTGCTGGCCACCAAGTACGGCTGGACGGCCAACACGCCCCGGGCCCACATCACCAACCAGCGGACCATGGAGGTGCTGCGCGATCTCGGCGTCGAGGAGAAGGCGCTCGCCGTCGGGACGCCGCCGGAGCTGATGGGTGACACCGTGCTGTGCACGTCGCTGACCGGGCCGGAGATCGGCCGGATCGCCAGCTGGGGCACCGGCGACCGGTCGGCGTCGGAGTACGTCGCGGCGAGCCCGTGCCACATGATCGACCTGCCGCAGACCTACCTCGAACCGATCCTGGTGAGCGAGGCCGCCGCGCGGGGCGCGAAACTGCGGCTGGACACCGAATTCCTGTCGTTCACCCAGGACGAATCCGGGGTCACCGCCCGGTTCTCCGACCGGGTGCGCGGCGACGAGTTCACCCTGCGCGCCAAGTACCTCATCGGGGCCGATGGCGCGCGCAGCCGCGTCGCCGAGCAGGCCGGGCTGCCGATCGCCGGGCAGACCGGTAAGGCGGGCAGCATGAACATCACGTTCACCGCCGACCTCGCGCGGTACGTGGCGCACCGGCCGAGCGTCCTGTACTGGGTGATGCGGCCGGGCGCGCACCTCGGCGGGATCGGGATGGGCCTGGTGCGGATGGTGCGTCCGTGGAACGAATGGCTGCTGACCTGGGGTTACGACATCGCGCAGCCGCCACCGCCGGTGGACGCCGAGGAAGCGACGCGGCTGGTGCGGGACCTGGTCGGCGACCCCGCGCTGGACGTCGAGATCACCTCGACGTCACTGTGGACGGTCAACCACAACTACGCGACCGAGTACCGCAGCGGCCGGGTGTTCTGCGCCGGGGACGCCGTGCACCGGCACCCGCCGTCGAACGGGCTGGGGTCGAACACGTCCGTTCAGGACTCTTACAACCTGGCGTGGAAGCTCGCGATGGTGCTGCGCGGCGAAGCGGGCGAGGGCCTGCTGGACAGCTACACGGCCGAACGGGCGCCGGTGGGCAAGCAGATCGTCGACCGGGCGAACCTCAGCCGCGACCAGTTCGGGCCGATCTTCGCCGCGCTCGGCATCTCCGGCGACACCGACGCCGACGGCATCACGGCCGGGCTCGAAACGTGCCTCGCGCCGACGGCCGAGGGCGCGCGGAAACGGCGTGAGCTGGAGGAAGCGATCGAGCTCAAGCACTACGAGTTCAACGCGCACGGCGTCGAGCTGGACCAGCGGTACGCGTCCGGCGCGGTGCTGCCCGACGGCGTCCCGGCTCCTCCCGGCCGCGATCCGGAACTGTTCCACCGGCCGAGCACCGAGCCGGGCGCGAAGCTGCCGCACGCCTGGCTGGTCGGCCCGCACGGCCGTCGCGTGTCCACTTTGGACCTCGTGGCCGGCGGCCGCTGGACGCTCCTGACCGGCCTCACCGGCAAGCCGTGGCTCGACGCGGCGGCCAAGGCCGGCGCCGAGCTGGGCCTGGACCTGCGGACGGTCCGCATCGGCGACCCCGGCGCCCGCGACGCCTACGGCGACTGGTCCCGCCTCAGCGCCATCGACGAGGACGGCTGCCTCCTCATCCGCCCCGACGCCTACATCGCCTTCCGCCACCCCACGTCGTCCCCCACCCCCGCCGCAACCCTCCTCAAGGCCCTCCACCACCTTCTCTCCCGCCCGTAAGGGTCGGTTCGCGTACCCAGACGGTCGGTTCGCGTATCTGGAGGGTCGGTTCGCGAGCCGACCCTCCAGATACGCGAACCGACTCCCGGGGTACGCGAACCGACCGTTACGTGACGACGTGGGTGAGGGTCACCGGGGTTTTCGGGGGGCCGCTGCCGTCGCCGATGCCCGGTTTGGCCGGATCGATTCCGGCGCGGGCGATCGTGTCGAGGGTTTCCAGGCCCGGGTCGTCGATGCTGCCGAAGACCGTGTACTCCGGTGGGATGTTCGTGTCGCCGAAGACCAGGAAGAACTGGGAGCCGCCGGAGTCCGGCTCGGTCGTCTTCGCCATCGCGAGGACGCCGCGGCCGTACGTCAGCTGGGGGAACACCTCGTCGCGGATCGTGTAGCCCGGGCCGCCGGTGCCGTCGCCGACCGGGTCGCCGCACTGGAGCATCTGCAGCCCGGTGATCACCGACAGCCGGTGGCACGACGTGCCGTCGTAGAACCCTTGCCGGGCCAGGCTCAGGAAGTTGACCACGGTGCACGGCGCCAGCGCGCGGTCCAGCGTCAGCCCGATGTCGCCCGCGGTCGTCGCCAGCCGCACTTGCGCCGTCCCGGTCGACGGCGCCGGGCCGTCCGGCGGCAGCGCGGCCTTCTTCGGGGCCGGTGAGCCCGGGTCGGGGGTGAACGCGCACGTCACCGGGTCGGCCAGCGGTCTCGGCCGCTTCGGCATCGGGGCCCGCTCGCCCGGGATCGCGGCCGGTGAGCCCGGCGCCACCGACGGCGAGGCCGAGGACGACGACGTCGGTGCCCAGAACGCGCCGCCGGCGTCGGTGTGCGGCGCGCGCAGGAACCCGGGGTAGCCCCAGGCCAGGAAGGCCAGCGCCATCACCACGACGACCACCACCGACCCGGTGACCAGCACGATCGTCGTCGTCGACGACGGCTTCGGCGGCACGGGCGGCTGCCACGGCGAGAACTGGCCAGGTCTGCCGTCCGGCTCGCTCATCAACGCTCCCCTCGTCGGAGAGCACCATACTGCCGTGCGAGCCGGCTTCCCGGGCGCGAACCCGGGAAGCCGGCTCAGCTCACGGCAGGCCCCAAGGCTCGCCCGGACCGCCCGGCGTCACCGGCCGGACGCCGAAGTCCGGCCGGTCCCCCTTCCGGTACACGAACGCGTCCTCGCCGCACCCGAGTTCGACCTGGACGTCCCCGTTGGCCAGCCGCCGCCAGCGACGCGCCCGGCCGCGCGCGTCGGTCACCGCGAGGTCGCCGTCGATACCCGGCCGCAGCACGCACGGCGACCCGGCCTCGCTGTGCACCTTCAGCCACCGCGTCGTCCCGCCGGCGCGGGACGCGCTGAGCAGGAACGCGCCTTCGGTGCGGAAGTCCCGCAGCGCGACGTCGCCCCAGGCCGCGGGCACCGCCGGGAACAGCCGGACCACCCCGCCCCAGCTCTGCACGAGCATGTCCTGCAGGGACTTCGCCGCCGACAACGGCGTCTCGATGACCGGCCCGGACTCCTTGTACATCGTGTTCGGCTGGATGTACCGCCGCTGCAGCTCGCCGAGGTAGAACGCGGCCTGGTCGCCGCGCAGCATCTGCGCCGAGATCGACGCCGCCCCGGTGAACGTGTAGCCCTGCAGGGCGCCTTCGAAGCCGACCCAGTGGTTCAGCGACGTCTCGATGATCGCCCGGTGCTCCGGCTGCTCCCAGGTGACGTCGTGGAGCGGGTAGATCTGCAGCAGGTGCGAATAGTGCCGGTGCGACTTCGCGAACGGCACCCCGGCGCCGATCATGTAGCCGTTGACGTCGGCCGGGTAGTCGACGAGGTTCGCGAGCACGTCCCGCCAGCGCGGCACCAGCGGATCGCCGGGCGCGGTCTGCAGCAGCGTCTTGCAGCCCCACCGGATCAGGGACAGGTCGTAGTTGCAGTCGGGTGCGTTGACGCCGTACTCGGGCGAGAACGTCGGCGGCAGGTGCAGCTTCCCGTCCGCGCCCGGCGCGAGGAAGTGCAGGTAGTAGTTGATCGCCTTGCGCAGCAACGGGAACAGCGTGTCCCGCAGCAGCGCGCGGTCCATCGTGTGCCGGTAGGACAGCCACACGTTGTGCAGCGCCCAGGTCAGGTTGCCGACCTCCGGCGTCGGCGTGTCCTGGCCCGGGATCCCGACGGGGAACCCGCTGGTGGCGTTCGAGACGCCGTTGAGCAGCGTCATGTCGGTCGTGCGCGGGATGCCGGCCGAATCGGCCTGGTAGGGCTGGGCGACCTGGCTGGTCAGGTTCGCGCGGTACTTGTCCAGCGCGTGGCTGACCGCGTCCAGCTCCAGGTGGTTCGAGCCGTGGATCAGCCAGTACTCGAGCTGGACGTTGAGGTTCCACCAGGTCGCCGGCCACGGCGTGTTCTCCAGCCACGGCCCGGACGTCGCCATCACCGGCGCCTCGCGCCGGGCCGCCGAGGCGACCTTGTACAGCTGGATCCAGTAGAAGCTCTGCAGCCGGGTGTCCGGAATGGACAGGAAGCTTTGCCGATAGTAGTCGTGCCACCAGCGCCGGTGGTCCTGGGCCGACGCGGCGAACGGGAGCGCGCGGCGGACCGTCCCCAGCGCCCGTGCCACCGACGTCTTTTCGGGGTGGGACCAGGCCACCGACGTGTACAGCGTGCGCGCGCCGCCGCGCGTGACCTCGCGCCAGGCCGTCACGTGCTCACCGCCGGCCAGCAGCGGCTGGACGGCCAGCTGCGCGTCACCGCTCGCCGACAGCTGCACCGGCGGGTTCGCGGTGTACCCGGCCGGTGGCGGCTTGTTCCACACCGGATCGGCGCGCGGGCTGACCGCCACCGCCGGGTGGAACACCCACTTGAACGCCCGCTCCCCTTCGGACGGCCGGATTTCGACGGCGAGCAACGACTGTCCGGTGTGGACGATCGCGCGCAGGCTCAGGCTGCCCGCGGCCGTCGTGATCGTGCCGGTCAGCTCGGCGTTCCACAGGTCCATCCGCCAGTCGATCGCGGTGATCGCGCCGACCGGCTCGAGCGTGAAGTACCCGATCGGCAGCCGGGCCAGGCCGAACAGCGAGCCGAACTCCGGCCGGTGGTCCTGCACCTGGCTGTGCTGGACGTTGAACCGGATCGCGTTCCGCCCGGGCTCGGCGTAGATGCCGGAGCCGAGGAAACCGTTGCCCAGGAACGGTCCCTCGTACCAGGTCTTCGGCAGCCGCCGCCAGTACAGGTCCGCGGTGCCCAGGAACCCGGCCCAGCCGAAGTCGTCGCTCCCCGGTTCCGCCGGCGCCGGGGTGAATCCGGTCGCGCCGGCCGCCAGCCCGGCCAGCGCGCCGCCGAGCACGGTTCTGCGGGTGATGTCCATTCGACCTCCTTGTCGAGGAGCGGGTTCAGCTCGGCAGGCCCCACGCCGGCGCGGGCCCGAGCGCGGGGACGTCCCGCGGCGCGAAGTCGGGCCGGCCGCCCCGCGGGGTGACGACGGCGGTGCCGCCGCGGCGCAGCCCGATCGCGATCCGTCCCGGCCCGGCCGCGCGCCACGGCAGGCGCCGGCCGTGCTCGTCGCGGACGTCGACGTCCCCGGCGACGCCGTGCTGGAGCACCAGGGGTTCCCCCGCTTCGCTGTGCACGCGGACGAATTCGGTCCTGCCGTCGCGGCGGGAGGCGTCCACCAGGAACGCGCCTTCCGCGCGCAACCCGGCGATCGAGGCGTCGCGCCAGGTCGCGGAGACCGACGGGAAGACCTTGAGCACGCCACCGGATCCCTGCATCAGCATGTCCACAACGGACTGGGCCGCGGTGATCGGGCTCTCGATGGCGAAGTTGGAGCCCTCGCGGTACATCGTGTTGGCGGTCAACTCGGTGTCGGCCACGACGTTGCGGCCGAGGAAGAACTTGAGGTACCGCAACGCTTCCTCGGGCGCGTCCATCACCGACTTCATCGACGACGCGGCCGCGTAGCTGTAGCCGTGCCAGGCGGATTGGTCGGCCGCCCAGTGGTCGAAGGTGCGCGTCATGAGGTCGCGGTCGCCCGGGGTGTCCCAGACCCTCTCCCGCAGCGGGTACAGCCACAGCAGGTGCGAGAAGTGCCGGTGCGACGCGGCCAGCGGAACGCCGTCGCCGATCAGCACGCCGTTGGCGGGATCTTCGTGGTAGGGCACGAGTTTCGCGGCGATCTCCCGCCAGATCGGCACGCGCGGCTCGTCCAGGCACAGCAGCCGGGCCGAATCGGCGAGCGTCCGGGCCGCCCAGCGGATCAGCGACAGGTCGTAGGTGCAGTCGGGTGCGTCGGCGTACTCCGGCGACCGGGTCAGCGGCAGGTGCAGTGCCCCGTCCGGGCCGGTGAACAGGAAGTGGCGGTAGAAGTTCAGCGCCTTCGCCAGCGTCGGGTACAGGACATCGCGGAGCACGCGCCGGTCCATGTGGTGCCGGTAGGCCAGCCACACGTTGTGCAGGCCCCACAACAGGTTCCCGGTCTGGTCGGTCTTGGACGTCGTCCCCGGGACGCCCACCGAGCGCGTGCCGCCGGGCCGCAACCGCCAGTCACCGGGGTGTGAGAGGGCGTAGGTGTCGCCGTCGCGGTACGCAGGCGGGACGGACACCTCCAGGTTCGCGTGGTCGCGCCGGAAGGTCTCGGTGACGGCGTCGAGCTCGGGGTGGTTGGTGCTGTTGACGATCGGGTAGGTGACCTGGACGTTGAGGTTCCACCAGACGGCGGTCCAGCTGTTGCCGACCTCGGGGAACCACGGTCCCCATTCGGAGACGACCGGTCCGTCCGCGCGGGTGGCGGCGGCGATCTTGTAGAGCTGGATCCAGTAGAACCGCTGCACCTGCTTGTCGGGCACCGAAACGAAGCTGCGCCGGTGGTAGTCGTTCCACCAGCGGCGGTGCCGGGCGAGCAAGGCGTCCGGCCACGCGGCAAGCGCTTTCCGGACGGCGTTCCGGGCGTCCGCGGTGTGCGTCGTGCCCGGGAAGCTGTAGGCGACGGTGGCGGCGAGCAGCCGTCGCGTGCCGATGGCGCGTTCCTGCCACGCCGTGGTGTACCCACCGCCGGCGAGCATCGGCTGGGCGCAGTAGCCCTCGGCCTGCTCGGGCGCGGGGTTGGCGACGTACTCGGGCGGCTTGCGGACGGTCCGGGTGGTCGCGGATTCGAGGGGCTGGAACGCCCACACGGCCTTTGCCTCCCCCGCACTCGGCGTCAGCGAAACGAGCAGCACGCTCAGGTCGTTGTGCACGACAGCGGAGAAGGCGACCGAACCTCGTGTGGTGGTGATGGTGCCGCCGAGCTCGGCGTTGTAGAGGTCGAGCGTCCAGTCGACGGCGGTGATGGCGCCGGCCAGGGTGAGCGTGAGGTAGCCGATGGGCAGCCGCGAGAGCCCGATCCCGGCTTCCCACTGGATGCGCTGGTCCTGGACCTGGCTGTGGCTGAGCATGATCTTGAGGGTTTCCGGCGTTTTCCCGGCGTAGACCTGGGCGCCGAGGTAGCCGTTGGCGAGGAACGGGCCTTCCTGCCAGTTCTTCGGCAGCCGCCGCCACACCATCCGCGCATCGGCGGCGACATCCCGGTGCGGGTCGGCGCTCGCGAGCGCGGGCGGCGCCGCGCGCGCCCACAGGCCCCCGAAGGCAGCGGCCCCGGCGAGGACCGAGGCCGACCGGAGCACCGTCCGCCTGGACACAGAGTCCATAAAGCATCCTCCGAACTCATACGACGTTTCGGCGAGATCATGCGGCGGCGTCCGGTCATACTTGCAGAGAGGTGCCCAAAACACCAGAGCAGTTCACCCGGAAAGCGGCACAGACATCCGACCTATCCACCTGAAGCAGGCTGCCGCAGCTGGTCGTGAGTGTTTAGGCGGGTTAGAACCCGCCTAAACACTCACGACCAGCCGGGGGGCGCTCAGGGAAGTGGGGGCAGCGCCGGCGTGAACAGCCAGCGGGTGAAGAACGCGCTCAGCGACCGGCCCGCGTGCGTCTCCGCCGCGGCCACGAACGCCTCCGTCGTGACCAGGCCGTGCCGGTGCTCCGAAGCCCAAGACTTCAGCAACGCGAAGAACGCCGGATCCCCGAGCTCCGCCCGCAGCGCGTGCAGCGTCAGCCCACCACGCTTGTAGACGCGCTCGTCGAACATCCGGGCCACCCCCGGGTCGGCGATCCGCACGTCCGCGGGCTTGACCTTGATCCGCGTGTACCAGTCACGCGCCAGCGCCGCGGCCGGCGGGCCGCCGGACTCCTCCGACCACAGCCACTCCGCGTACGTCGCGAAGCCCTCGTTCAGCCAGATGTGGCGCCAGTCCGCCACCGTCAGGCTGTTGCCGAACCACTGGTGGGCCAGCTCGTGCAGCACGAGCCGCTCGTGGGTGCGGCGGCCGTCGACGTGGTTGGCGCCGAAGATGGCCATGCCCTGGGCCTCGATGGGGTCGTCGAGGTCGTCGTCGGTCACCACGATGACGTACTCGGCGAACGGGTACGCGCCGAACAGCCGCTGCAGGAACTCCATCATCCGGCCCTGGCGCCCGAAGTCGCGGTCGAACGCGCGCCGCAGCCGCGGGGGCACGGCCGCCCGCTGCGTCACCGTCTCGAAGACCGACTCCACCTGGCCGGTCGCGCGCCCGATGCCGAGGCTCAGCCGGCGCAGCCCGATCCCCGTGTGGGGGAACCAGCCGCGGCCGGTCAGCTCGACCTCGTCGTAGCGGCCGATCTGCACGCTCATCAGGTACGTCGCCGTCGGCTCGCGCCGCTCGAAGACCCAGCGGGTCGTGCTCGCCGACGTCGCCCGCTCGACCAGGGTGCCGGTGACCGCGACCAGGTACGGCGACGCCGTCGTCACGCTCACCCGGTAGCTCGCCTTGTCCGCCGGGTGGTCGTTGCACGGGAACCACGAGGGCGCCCCGACCGGCTGGCTCGCCACCAGTGCGCCGTCGGTCAGCTCGTCCCAGCCGACGTCACCCCAGCGGCTGCGCACCGGGCGCGGGTTGCCGACGTAGTGCACCTCGACGGTGAACGCGGCACCCGCCGGGATCGACTTCGCCGGCTTGACGTGCAGCTTCGCGCCGCGCTTGAGGTACTTCGCGGCCTTCCCGTCGACCAGCACGCGGTTGATCCGGAACTCGCCGAAGTCGAAGCTGACGCGGGACAGCGCCTGCGTCGCCTCCGCGGTGATCACCGCCGACGCCGACAGCCGGTTGGGCGCGACCTTGTAATCGAGGGTCAGGTCGTAGTGCCGGGTCCGGTAGCCGCCGTTGCCGTGGGCGGGAAGGTAGGGGTCACCCGAGGTGTCCGCGCCGGGAGCCGGTGCCGGAGCCTTCGAAATCACCCGTCGCGTACCTTTCCTCGTGCGTGCTGGAACCAGGCTCGCACGGACGGGTGAGTCCGGCGCGCCCGGTCCTGCTTTCGTTACTTACCCGGCCATGCGGAGATCGGGTTGCCCAGCCAGCGGGTGTCGGCGGGCACCTCGTCGCCGCGGGTCACCAGCGAGCCCGGGCCGACCGTGGTGCGGGCGCCGATGCCCGCGCCCGGCAGGACGATGCCGTGCGGGCCGAGCGTCGCGCCCTCGCCGAGGGTCACCCGGGACATGCTCATGATCCGGTCGTGGAACAGGTGCGTCTGCACGACGCAGCCGCGGTTGATCGTCGCGCCGTCGCCCAGCGACACCAGGTCCGCCTCGGGCAGCCAGTACGTCTCCAGCCAGACGCCGCGGCCGATCTTGACGCCCATCGTGCGCAGCCACGCGGTCAGCAGCGGGGTGCCGCCGACCGAGCCGATCAGCCACGGCACCGCGAGGGCCTCGACGAAGGTGTCGGCCAGCTCGTTGCGCCAGACGAACGAGCTCCACAGCGGGTGGTCGACCTCGCGGAACTTCCCGACGAGCAGCCACTTCATCACCGTCGCGGTCAGCGCCGCGACGACGCCGGCGGCCAGCAGCGCGGGCCCGGCCAGCAGCAGCGCGACGCCGAAGCCGAACGCCGTCGCCGTCCACAGCAGGCCGAAGGCGACCACGACGGTCAGCGCGACCCCGCACATGACCGGGATGATCCGGCACAGCTCGACCAGCGTCCGCGCCGCCTTGAGGTGCAGCGCCGGGGTGTAGGTGCGGCTCGTGTCGGCCTCGCCGACCGCGCGGCGGACCGGCAGCGGCGGCATGCCCAGGTACGACGAGCCCTTCTTCGCCTTCAGCGGCGTCGACGACAGGACGCCGACCAGGCCGCGCTTCGGCACCGAACGGCCGGGCGCGGTCATCCCCGAGTTGCCGAGGAACGCCTGCTTGCCGATCCGCGCCGGGGCGACGTGCAGCCAGCCGTGGCCGAGCTCGTAGGTGGCGACCATCGTGTCGTCGGCCAGGAACGCGCCGCTGTCGACCTTGGTCATCTTCGGCAGCGCCAGCACCGTCGACGCCTCGACGTTGCGGCCCACCTTCGCGCCCAGCATGCGCAGCCACACCGGCGTGAACAGGCTGGCGTACAGCGGGAACAGGCCTTCGCGGGCCATGTTCATCAGGCGTTCGGTGGCCCAGACCTGCCAGGCGACGCGGCCGTGCACCGGGTGGTAGCCCTCGACCATGCCGATGCTCAGCGCCCGGACGCCGACCAGCACCAGCAGCATGTACGCCAGGAAGTACGCGGCAGTGGCGGCCGGCACGAAGACCAGCGCGCGGGTGAAGGCGTCGAACAGCGTCGGGGCACCGGCGATCGCGTAGCCGAGCACCGCGACACCGGCCAATGCGGCCACGCCGGGCAGGAAGCCCAGCGCCACCGAGGTCGCACCGTAAACGGCGGCCCAGAAGTGCGACCGCGGCGGACGGCTCGACGGCCACTTCAGCGCGTCCCGCTCGTCCTTGGCCACGCGCGCGGCGGGCGAACCGGCCCAGCGCTGCCCGGCCGGGACGGCGCCGCGGACGGTCGAACCGGCCGCGATCTCCGCGCCCTTGCCGATGCGGGCACCGGGGAACAGCGTGCTGCGTGCGCCGACCCGGGCCTCCGCGCCCACGCGGACCTTGCCGATGTGCACTACGTCGCCGTCGACCCAGTGGCCGGTCAGGTCGACCTCGGGCTCGATCGCGGCGCCGCGGCCCAGCTTGAGGAAGCCGGTGACCGGCGGCGGCGAGTGCAGGTCGACGCCCTTGCCGATGCGCGCGCCGAGCGCCTTCGCGTACGTCGTCATCCAGGACGCCGCGGCGACGCTGTCCGCGCCGCTGAACTCCGCCAGCTTCTCGGCCGTCCACAGTCGCAAGTGGACACTCCCGCCGCGCGGGTACGTGCCGGGGCGGACACCGGAGAGCAGCACGCGCGCGCCACCGGCGGCGATGGCGATCCGGCCCGCCGGGCTGAACAGCACCACCCAGGCCAGGCCGATCCAGGCCCAGCTCAGCGTCGGGGCCCAGGCGAACCCGAGCAGGGACAGGACGTTCGACAGGGCGGCGGCGAGCGTGGCCCAGCGCAGGCCGACCAGGCTCATCAGCGGGACCATCAGCAGCGTCTGGACGACACCGGCGCGGCGTTTCGTCGGCGCGATGTCCCGGCGTTCGGTGGCCTGGCCGCTCAGCGCGTCCAGCATCGCGGCCAGCGCGCCCAGCTTGGGGTGGGCGTAGATGTCGGCGACCGACACCTGCGGGTGCCGGGTGCGGATGCGGGCCACCACCTGGGCGGCGGTCAGGCTGCCGCCGCCGTGGGTGAAGAAGTCGGCCTTCGGGCTGTCGACCGACACGCCGAGGATCTCGGCCCAGCCTTCGGCGAGCCACGTCTCGGTCGGGGTCAGCCCGGACGCCTCCACTGTGGACAGCGGCCACGGGAGGGCGTTGCGGTCCACCTTGCCGGAGGTGCGGGTCGGCAGGTCGTCGACGACGGCCAGCAGCGGGACGAGCGCGGCGGGCAGGTGCTCGCGCAGGCGCGTCGCGGCCTGGTCGTGGTCGAAGCTGTCGTCCGCGGGCACGACGTACCCGACGAGGACCTGGTTGCCGGCCTTGGTGCGGCGGATCGCGGCGGCCGCGCCCTGCACACCCGGGAGGGCCTGCAGCGCGGCGTCGACCTCGCCCAGCTCGATGCGGCGGCCGCCGAGCTTGACCTGCTCGTCGAGGCGGCCGAGGAACAGCAGACCTTCCTCCTCGGCGCGGACCATGTCGCCCGAGCGGTACGCGCGCTGCCAGCCCAGCGACGGCAGCGGCGCGAACTTCTCGGCGTCCTTGGCCGCGTCGAGGTAGCGGGCCAGGCCGACGCCGCCGATGACGAGCTCGCCGGTCTCGCCCATGGCGACCGGCTCGCCTTCGTCGTTGACCACGGCGAGCTGCCAGCCGGCCAGCGGCAGGCCGATGCGGACCGGCCCGTCGCCGGTCAGCTGCGCGGCGCAGGCCACGACGGTGGCCTCGGTCGGGCCGTAGGTGTTCCAGACTTCGCGGCCTTCGACGGCGACGCGTTCGGCGAGCTCCGGCGGGCAGGCTTCGCCGCCGAAGATGAGCAGGCGGACGTCCTCGAGCGCGTCGGCGGGCCACAGCGCGGCCAGCGTCGGCACGGTCGAAACGACGGTGATGCGCTGCGCGACCAGCCACGGGCCGAGGTCGACGCCGGTGCGGACCAGCGCGCGGGGCGCCGGGACCAGGCAGGCGCCGTGGCGCCAGGCCAGCCACATCTCTTCGCAGGAGGCGTCGAAGGCGACGCTCAGGCCGGCCAGGACGCGGTCGCCGGGGCCGATCGGCTCGTCGGCGAGGAAGAGCTCGGCTTCGGCGTCGACGAAGGCGGCGGCACTCGCGTGGGTGACCGCGACGCCCTTGGGCTTGCCGGTGGAGCCGGAGGTGAAGATGATCCACGCGTCGTCGGCCGGGCCGGGGACGCCGTCACGGCCGCCCGGGGTGCTGTGGACCTCGATCTTGCCGTCGGTGGCGACCGCGGCGACCTGAGCCTCTTCGAAGACCAGCTCGGCGCGCTCGTCCGGGTCGTCCGCGTCGACCGGCACGTAGGCGGCGCCGACGGACAGGGTGGCGAGGATGGCGATGTACAGCTCGGCGGTGCCGGAGGAGATCCGGATGCCGACGCGGTCGCCGAGGCCGACGCCGTAGCTCTTGAGCCGGCGCCCGTAGGCGTCGATCTCGTCGAGCAGCCGCCGGTAGGTCAGGGTGGTGGTGCCGTCGTCGATCGCGGCGGCGTTCGGGTGCCGCTCGGCGGTGGCGGTGAGGACGTCGAGGAGGGTGCGCTCGGCGGCGCCGAGGCCGGACCAGAAGAGCGCGCGGTCGGCGACCGGGGCGAGAGTCATCTCGGCGGCGGAGCCGGTGGGTTCGATCGTGACGGTCATCGGGCGTTCACCTCGACCGGAACGAAGACGTGCAGGGACAAACCATGGGCGCGCAAGCCCACCACTCACCTTTCGGGAGCCTCAATCGGGCTCGCTCTCCGGATTGAGGCGCCCGCAACGACCATCCACTGTAACGCAAGATGAACGAAAGGTATCTCCACGGTCACAGCGGAGTGTCGGACCTCACGATCACCGCCCTGACCAGCGTGATCCCGGTCGCAATTTTTGCGTCACGCTGATCAGGGCGTCAGGAAATCACCGGGTGCGGGCGGCTTTTCCGCCGACCTTCGGCTTCGCTTTCTTCTCCCGGACGCGCACATTCACCCGGACGGGGCTGCCGGTGAAGCCGAACTGCTCACGGAACTTGCGTTCGATGAACCGGCGGTAGCCCGCCTCGAGGAAGCCCGTGGTGAACAGCACCAGCGTCGGCGGGCGGATGCCGGCCTGGGTCGCGAACAGGACCTTCGGCTGCTTGCCCGAGCGGACCGGCGGCGGGGTGGCCGCGATCAGGTCGGACAGCCACGCGTTGAGCTGGCCGGTCGGCACCCGCTGGTCCCACGACTTCAGCGCGGTCCGCAGCGCCGGCGCCAGCTTGCGCACCGAACGGCCGGTCAGCGCCGAGATGTTGACCTTCTCCGCCCAGGGCACGCGGACCAGGCCGCGGTCCAGCTCGCGGACCATCGCGTGCCGCCGGTCCTCGTCGACCAGGTCCCACTTGTTGAACGCCAGCACGCACGCGCGGCCGGCCTCGACGACCATGGTCAGCACCCGCAGGTCCTGCTCCGACAGCGGCTCGGCCGCGTCCAGCAGCACGATCGCGACCTCGGCCGCGTCGATCGCGGTCTTGGTGCGCAGCGAGGCGTAGTACTCGGCGCCGGCGGCGAAGTTGACGCGCTTGCGCAGGCCCGCGGTGTCCACGAACCGCCAGGTCTCGCCGTCCAGCTCGACCAGCGAGTCGACCGGGTCGACGGTGGTGCCCGCGACCGAGTCGACGACCGAGCGCTGCTCGCCCGACAGCTTGTTGAGCAGGCTCGACTTGCCGACGTTCGGCTTGCCGACCAGCGCGACGCGCCGCGGGCCCGACGTCACGGCACCGCCTTCGCGCGGCGACTCGGGCAGGGCCTTGAGGATGGCGTCGAGCAGGTCGCCGGAGCTGCGGCCGTGCAGCGCGCTCACCGGGTGCGGCTCGCCGAGGCCGAGCGACCAGAGCGACGCGGTGTCGGCGAGCAGCCGGTCGTCGTCGACCTTGTTCGCGGCCAGCAGCACCGGCTTCTTCGAGCGGCGCAGCACCTTGGAGACGGCTTCGTCGGTCGCCGTCGCGCCGACCGTGGCGTCGATGACCAGCAGCACCGCGTCCGCGGTCTGCATGGCCAGCTCGGCCTGGGCGGCGACGGAGGCCTGCAGCCCGGTCGCGTCCGGCTCCCAGCCGCCCGTGTCGACCAGGGTGAACTTGCGCCCGCCCCAGTAGGCGTCGTAGGCGACGCGGTCGCGGGTCACGCCCGGGACGTCCTGCACGACGGCTTCGCGCCGGCCGAGGATGCGGTTGACCAGCGTCGACTTGCCCACGTTGGGCCGGCCGACGACGGCGAGCACCGGCTGCGCGAGGGCGGCCTCCTCGGCCGCTTCCGCCGCCTCGATCTGCGCGTCGAGCGCGGCGAATTCGGTCTCGTCGGACCAGGTGCCGTCGACTTCGCCGACGCTTTCGTACTCTTCCATCGGAACCCGATTTCCCTTATACCGCGCCGAATCCGTGTTCGGCACGCCAGTCGTCCAAAGTCTTCACGAGCGCCGCGAGCTCACCGCGCAGCTCTTCGGTGCCCTGGTCGAGCCCGGTCTTCCCGGGGCCGACCTTCGGCGAGAACGGCTCGCCCACCAGGATGTCCACCCGTGGCCGGAACCGCCGCTTGCCGTCGGCGGGCTTGAGCGTGCCCCGCGTCGCGACCGGGAGCACGGTCGCGCCGGAGGCCCGGACCAGCCAGGCCGCACCGCGTTCGGCCGCGCCGACGTCCCCGGCACCGCGGGTGCCCTCGGGGAAGATCCCGACGACCCCGCCGTCCTTGAGGACGCCGACCGCGGTCAGCAGCGGCTTGCGGTCGATCTCGCCGCGCTTGAGCGGGATCTGCCCGATCGCCAGCAAGAACCTGCCGGCGATCCCGCCGAACATCTCGGCCTTGACCAGGAACGCCGAACGCCGCGGAAGCATTCCGAAGATCAGCTGCGGCTCGATCATGGAGCTGTGGTTGGCGATCACGAGCAGCGGCCCGGTGGCGGGGACGCGCTCGCGGCCGTGCACCCGGATGCGGAAGGCCGAGCGCAGATAGTACCGGGCGAAGATCCGCCCGGCGTCGTGGAGCCTGCCGACGGATCCCTCGGGGAGTCCGTCACCGCTCATCGAGCGACCTCGGCGTTGCAGCCTTCGAGGATGCCCCGGTGGCTGGCCAGCTCGCTCAGCGCGACGATCACCTGGTCGATCGACAGCTCGGAGGTGTCGACGTGCACGGCGTCGTCGGCCGCGCGCAGCGGCGAAGCGGCGCGGGTCGAGTCGAGGTGGTCGCGGCGCTCGACCGAAGCCAGCGCGTCGGCGACCGAAGACTGGCGCCCGGCCGCGGTGTCCTGGGTGCTGCGGCGCGACGCGCGGACGTCGGCGGAGGCGGTCAGGAAGACCTTGAGCGGCGAGTCCGGCGCGACGACCGTGCCGATGTCCCGGCCCTCGACGACGATCCCGCCGCGGTGCGCGACGACGTCCTCGATGATCCGCCGCTGCCGGGCGACCAGCAGCTCACGCACGTGCGGCACGGCCGACACCGGCGAAACGGCCTTGGTGACCTCCGGCCCGCGGATGTCGGCGGCGACGTCTTCGCCCGCCAGGCGGATCTCCGGCCGGTCGGGGCTGGTGCCGATGCCGAACTCGGCGCGGTCGGCGACCTCGGCCACCGCGGCCGGGTCCGCCGGGTCGACGCCGGCGCGCAGCACGGCGAGGGTGACCATCCGGTACATCGCACCGGTGTCGAGGTAGCCGGCGCCGAGGCGCTGAGCGAGCTTGCGGGCGACGGTGGTCTTCCCGGTCCCCGACGGGCCGTCCAGCGCGACCACACCTCGTAGGGCTCCCGTCACCGGCACTCTCCTCGCGTTCTCGTCCCGTTCGGCTTCTCCCCCATTCTGCCGGTCGGGGTGCGGAGGAGATCAGTCGCCCCGCGCGCCGAAGCGCGCCACCACGAGCGCGAGCCGCTCCTCACGGTGGGCCGGCGAGAGCCGGCGGCCGCGATCGAGGGTCACCAGGCCGTGCAGCGTGCTCCAGAACACCTCGGTCAGCGGGCCGGGGTCCTGCCGCCCCGCGACCGGCTCGATGACCGCGAGCAGCTCCGCGAAGTTCGCCTTCATCACCTCCGGGGTGTCGTCCTCGGCGAACCGCAGTTCGGACGCGAGCGTGAACATCGCGTCGTAGAGCGCCGGCTTCGCCTCGGCGAACTCGACGTAGGCCCCCGCGATCCCGGCGAGGCCGCCGCCGCGCGCTCCGGCGAGCGCGGTGGCCAGCTCGGCGAAGCCCTCCAGCGCGGCCGCGGCCATGATCGCCTCCTTGCCGCCCGGGAAGTGGCTGTAGAGCACCGGCTGGCTGTATTCGATCAGCGCGGCGAGCTTCCTGGTGGTGACCGCGTCCCAGCCTTCCGCCTCGGCGAGCTCCCGCGCCGCGGTGACGATCCGCTGCGCTCGCTCGGTCCGGTCGCGCACACGCCGTTGTCGCTGGGTCATACGTCACATGCTAGCACTGCTAGACAAACTAGCGCCGCTAGATTATCGTTGCTAGCAATCCCAGCGATGCTAGAAAACTGGAGGGAACACCATGCTCGTCACCGGCTACGTCCTGACCGCCGTCGTCGCGCTCGGCATCATCTACATCGGCCTCAACTACCTGTTCGCACCGAACAAGATCGCCGCGGGCTTCGGCTTCGGCGAGGTCCCCGAGCACGCGGAGACCTTCCTCAACGTCAAGGGCGGCCGCGACGTCGGCGCCGGCCTGATCCCGCTGGCCCTGATGGTCTACGGCGACGCGCACGCACTGGGCTGGGTCATGCTCACCGCGGCGATCTGGCCCGTCTTCGACATGCTGCTCATCCTGCGCCACCGCGGGAAGAAGGCCATCGCCTTCGGCGTCCACGGCCTGACCGCGCTCGTGATGGTCGTCGCCGCACTGCTGCTCCTGCTCGGCTGAACGTCGCGAATCGGACACCTGGGTTACGGTGGTTGGGTGAACGTCGAAGTAACTCCTCTTCCCGGCATCGGGGTCCGCAAGGACTTCAGCACCCGTACCGGCCGCCGCATCGGCGTCGTGTCGCAGCGGGACGGCCACACCGAGCTCATCGTGTCCAAGTCCGACGACCCGGACGCCTGCGCCGCCTCGATCCCGCTGACCGCGGACGAGGCGGGCACGCTGGCCAACCTCCTCGGCGCGCCGCAGCTGGTCGCGCAGCTCACCGAGGAGCACCAGGACCTGCCCGGCATCAGCACCAAGCAGCTGCCGATCAAGCCGTCCAGCCCGTTCGACGGCCGGACGCTCGGCGACACGGCGATGCGGACGCGCACCGGCGTCTCGGTGGTCGCGGTGGCGCGGGCCGGCCAGGTGCACCCGTCGCCGACACCCGACTTCGCGCTCACGGGCGGCGACCTGCTGGTCACCGTCGGCACGAGCGAGGGACTGGATGCCGCCCTCAAGATCTTGAAGTACGGCTGATCCCACGATGGACCACACCGCGCTGTCCCTGATCGAACTGGGGGCGGTCTTCTTCGGGCTGGGCGCGCTCGGGCGCCTGGCCGGCAAGATCGGCCTCTCCCCCATCCCGCTCTACCTGCTCGGCGGCCTCTGCTTCGGCCAGGGCGGGCTGATCCCGCTGGGCGACATCGGCGGCTTCACCCACCTGGCCGGCGAAATCGGCGTCGTGCTGCTGCTGTTGCTGCTGGGCTTGGAGTACTCCGCGGCCGAGCTGTTCACGGGCCTGCGCCGGTCCTGGACGGCCGGCCTGCTCGACATCGTCCTCAACGCCGCCCCGGGCGCCGCCGTCGCGCTGCTGCTGGGCTGGGGCCCGATCGGCGCGATGGTGATGGCGGGCGTCACCTACATCTCGTCGTCCGGCATCGTCGCCAAGGTCCTCGGCGACCTGGGCCGGCTCGGCAACCGCGAGACGCCGGTGGTGCTGTCGATCCTCGTGTTCGAGGACCTCGCGATGGCCCTCTACCTGCCGATCCTCACCGCGGTGCTGGGCGGGGTGTCACTGCTCGGCGGCCTGGAGGCGGTCGGCATCTCGCTGCTGGTGATCACCGTGGTGCTGGTGGTCGCGCTGAAGTTCGGCCGGTACGTCTCCGCGGCGGTCGACAGCCCGGACCGCGAGGTGTTCCTGCTCAAGGTGCTCGGCGCGGCGCTGCTGGTGGCCGGGCTGGCGTCGGCGATGCAGGTTTCGGCCGCGGTCGGGGCGTTCCTGCTCGGCATCGCGATCTCCGGCTCGACGGCGGAGAACGCGACGCACCTGCTCGAGCCGCTGCGCGACCTGTTCGCGGCGGTGTTCTTCGTGGTCTTCGGCCTCAACACGAACCCGGCGTCGATCCCGCCGGTGCTCGGCTGGGCCGTGGTGCTGGCGGTCGTCACGACGCTGACGAAGGTCGCCACCGGCTGGTGGGCGGCCCGCCGCCAGGGCATCGGCAAGCTGGGCCGGGCCCGGGCCGGCGCGGCCCTGGTCGCGAGAGGCGAGTTCTCGATCGTCATCGCGGGCCTGGCGGTGACGGCGGGCGCGGTCACCGGCGAGCTGGCGGCACTGGCGACGGCGTACGTGCTGCTGATGGCGATCCTCGGCCCGACGGCGGCCCGGGTCGTCGAGCCGATCGTCCGCGTCCTGCAACGGAAGTCGGCGACGAAGACCGCACCGGCCGAGGCGAACTAGCGCAGGTCGGCCCGGCCCGCCGACGGCACGAACGCGGCCGTGTCGCGGGCCGGGTGGGTCGTCGCCGCGGGCGGGATGCCCAGCAGCGGGACCGAAACCGACGTCCGGGCCAGGTCCAGCGTCACCCGGCCCGGCTGGGCGGGCCCGCGGATGAAGCTGCCGTCCGTGCCGCCGATGATCAGCGCCAGCGCGTGGCCGCGGGGCACGATGTGGTCCGTCGACGCCAGCCGGAACGTCATCGTGTACGCCGTGCCCGGTGTCAACGGCCGTTCCTGGGACAGGGAAGCGTAGTTCGCCAGGTCGGCCCAGCCGCGGCTGAGGATCGTGTAGCTGACCTTCTTCACGTCCGCGGACGTGATCCGGTAGCAGGCGTCGTCACCGGACGTCGACGAGCCCCAGCAGTTCTCCGCCGTTCCCGTCTTGATCCCCTCGCCGCTGCCGCCGAAGTTGCGGATCGTCGCCGCGCCCAGGTCCACCAGCAGCGCCGACACCCGGGCCGACGACGTGCCCGGCGTCGCCGTCACGGTGACCGACGAAGTTCCCGAGACCTGCAGGTCGGACGTGAGCGTCCCGGTCGAGTACGTCAGCGCGGCGCTGCCCGGGCTGGTCACCCAGGTGTCCTCGCCGACGTTCGGGTTGTCGGTGAACGACGCCGTCCCGGACGACGCCGCCGTGCCCAGCGTGCCGCCCGCCCCCGGCCGCAACGTCGTCGCGACCGCGTTCACCGCCGGGTAGCGGGCCTGGTCGGCCCACTGGTCCGGCTGCCGCTCGACGCTCGCCTGCGGGCCGTTCTGGACGCCGTTGTCGACGCCGAGCAGGTAGTGGTCGAACCACCGGTGCAGCAGGTCCACCCAGTCCGCGCGCCGGTAGTCGAACGGGTCGACGTGCCCGGTCTGCGACAGCCAGATCTTCTTCTCGACGGTCAGCGCGTCCCACCACTGTCCGAAGTGGATGGTCTTGACGTTGAGGTCGTTGACGCCGTGGGACAGCAGCACGCTGGCGCGCACGTTCCGCGCGTTCGCGGCGTAGTCCCGCGCCGCCCACAGCGGCCCGTAGTCGCCGTTCGCCGTGGCGCCGGCAGCCAGCGCCTGGTTCTGCGCCGAGCAGTTCTGCCCGCCGTTGCGCGCTTCGACCGTGCGCGCCAGCCCGTCCGGGTTGAAGCCGAAGGTCGCGCCGTCGGAGCGGTAGTAGTCGTACCAGGAGCTGATCGCCGAGATCGGCACGATGGTCTTGAGCCCGGCGACGCCGGTCGCCGCGACGCCGTTGGCGATCGTGCCGTCGTAGGACTTGCCGATCATCCCGACGTTGCCGCTGCTCCAGCCCGCGGTCACCGCGCTGCCGCCGGTCTTCGCGCTGTAGCCGGTCGCGCGGCCGTTCAGCCAGTCGACGACCTTGCGCGCCGAGTCGACGTCCGACGGGCCGCCGACGTCCGCGCAGCCGGCCGAGCGGTTCGTCCCGGCCAGGTCGACCTGCACCACGGCGTAGCCGCGCGGCACGAAGTAGTTGTCGTAGAACAGCGGGAACTTCACCGGTTTCCCGGCGCTGTCGTAGGTTTTCAGCTCGCTCTCGTTGCCGCGCCCGCAGCACGAGTAATACGGGCTGGCGTCCATGATCACCGGGACGCCCGAGGTCACCTCGCCCGGCCGCACGATGTCGGCGGCGACGCGGTCGGAGCGGCCGTCACCGTCGCCGTCGCGGCCGATGTCGACCCAGACGGTTTCGCGGACCGCCTTCGCGTAGTCGTAAACCGGTTCGCTCCCCGCGGGCGCCGCGGCGGCCGGAGCCACCGTGCCGGACAGGAGCACCGCGAGGATCCCGCTCACCACTCCGAGTCGCATGCCCGTCACGCTAGCGAGCCGGGGGATCACGCCACTACGGCGGAAAGTCGGGCGTACGTTGGGGATCATGACCGAGTCCCTGCCCGCGGTGAGCCGCACCGCCGTCGGTGTCGCCGCCCTGCGCGCCTACGAGAGTTCCCGCCCGGACCGCCTGTTCGACGACCCGTACGCGGCCGCGTTCGCCGAGGCGGGCCGCTCGGCGCTGCCGGCCGCCGGCGAAGGGCTCGGCGCGCTCTTCGCCCAGCAGGTGGCGATCCGCACCCGGTTCTACGACGACTACCTGCTGGCCGCCGGGTGTCCCCAGGTCGTCGTGCTCGCCGCGGGCCTCGACGCGCGGGCCTTCCGGCTCGCCTGGCCACTGGGGACGCGGTTGTTCGAGCTGGACCTGCCCGAGGTTTTCGCCTTCAAGGAGGCGGTGCTGGCCGGCCGGGACGCCACGCCGGCGTGCGAGCGCGTCGTGGTCCCGGCCGACCTGCGCGACGACTGGGCCGCGGCCCTGCGAGCCGCCGGGTTCGACCCCGGCGTGCCCACCGCTTGGCTGGCCGAGGGCCTGCTGGTCTACCTGTCCCGCGAAGACGCCGAGAAGCTGCTTTCGGCCGTGAGCGAGCTCTCCGCGCCCGGCAGCCGGGTGTCGTTCGAGCACCGGAAGACCGAAACCCGCGACAGCCTGTTCGCCAGGGCGAACGCGACGCCGGGCGCGGAGCGCGTCACCCGCCTGTGGCTGGGCGGCCTCGGCGACGCGGCGCCGGACTGGCTGCGCGGCCACGGCTGGGAACCCACCGTCGTCTCCCGCGCCGAACTGGCCGCGGAATACGGCCGCCCGGGCGAGGAGACGGTCGACGGGTTCGTGACCGCGCGGTGTCAGAGCTCGACGTTGCGGTAGAGCGCCCCGACCTCGTTCTTCGTCAGCCGCCGGATCGAGCCGACGCGCTGGTTGCCGAGCTGGACGTCGCCGACCGCGGTGCGGACCAGCTTCAGCACCGGGTGGCCGGTGTCCTTGAGCAGGCGGCGCACGATGTGCTTTTTGCCCTCGTGGATCACCAGCTCGACCAGCGACTTGCCGGAGTGCATGTCCTTGACCCGGAACTGGTCGACCTTGACGATCCCGTCCGGCAGCTCCCAGCCCTTGCGCAGCTCCTTGCCGAGCCCGCGCGGCACCAGGCCGTCGACCTCGGCGAGGTAGGTCTTGAGCACCCGGTACGACGGGTGCATCAGCCGGTGCCCGAGGTCGCCGTCGTTGGTGAGCAGCAGCAGGCCCTCGGTGTTCTCGTCGAGCCGGCCGACGTGCACGACCCCGGGCGTCTCCTCGTAGCGGCCGCGCAGGTAGTCGCCGACGCAGGGGCGGCCGCGGTCGTCCGACATCGTCGAGTGCACGCCCTTGGGCTTGTTCAGGGCGAGGTAGATGAGGTCGTCGCGCAGGTTCACGCGGGTGCCGTCGACGTGGATGATCGCCGCGTCGGGGTCGACGCGGCGGCCGAGCTCGGTGACGACCTCGCCGTCCACCTCGACCCGGCCGGCGACGATCAGGTCCTCCGCCGCTCGCCGGGAGGCGACCCCGGCCTGCGACAGCACCTTCTGCAGCCGGACGCCGTCGGGGTGTTCACTGGATGTCATCGATGGTGTCCACTTCGGGTAGCAGCGGAGCGATCGGGGGCAGGTCGTTCAGTGACGACAGCCCCAGTCGCTCCAGGAACAGCTCGGTCGTCACGTACAGCGTGCCGGTCGTCTCGGGATCGGTCCCCATCTCTTCGATGAGGCCGCGCGCGAGCAGCGTCCGGATCACGCCGTCCACGTTCACGCCCCGCACCGCGGCAACCCGCGCGCGGGTCACCGGCTGCCGGTACGCGATCACGGCGAGGCTCTCCAGCGCGGCCCGGGTCAGCTTCGACCGCTGGCCGTCCAGCAGGAGCTTCTCCACGAACGGGGCATGGACGTCCCTAGTGTAGAACCGCCACCCTTCGCCGACGCGCCGCAGGTCGATCCCGGACGTCCGGTCGGTGAACTTCTGCGCCATGGTGCGCAGCGCGACGACGATCCGGGACTTGGGCTGGCCGAGGGTGTCGGCGAGGAGTTCCTCACTGGCGGGCGAGTCGACGACGAGGAGGAGCGCCTCGAGGGCGGCTTCGAGGGCCTCGTCGGAGGTGACGTCCGGCAGGGAGTCGGCGTCCCCGGCGGCGACGAGGTCGGAGGCCGGATCGGCGGGGTCGAGCTCCGGCCCGGGTTCGGCGGCAGGCGGCTCGGGCTCGGGCTCGGGCTCGGCAGGAGCCGGCTCGGGCTCAGGTTCGGCGGGAGCCGGCTCGGCGATCGGTTCGACCGGGTCGCCCTCCTCGGTCACGGGCTCGCCCGACAGTGCTTCGTCGAGCGCCAGCTCGGCCGCGGCCTGTTCCGGTTCTTCGTGAGCCGGTGGCTCCGGGGCTGCCACCTCGGCCTGCTCGTTGTTCTCCGGGCTCACCCGTACTCCTCTTCGTCTCCGAACGCGCGGTCCAGCTCGGCCGCCGCGGAGGCTTCTTCCTTCGAGCCGCCCGTCCAGCGGACGTGCAGCTCGGCCAGTGCCTCGGTCTGCTCGAACTGGACCGTCGCCTCGCGGTAGAGCTCCAGCAGCGCCAGGAAGCGCGCCACGATCTCCACCGTGTGGTCGCAGTCGTCGACGAGCTCGCCGAACGTCGCCTGGCCGCGCTCGGCCAGCATCACCCGCAGGATCGCCGCGTGCTCACGGACCGAGATGCGGCCCATGTGGATGTGGGCGATCGACACCGTCGGCGGCGGCTTCGGCCGGAACACCGCCACCGCGATGTCGGCGAACTTCTGCGGTGTCACGCCCAGCATCACCTCGGGCAGCAGCCCGACGAACCGCTCCTCCAGCGCCACCGACCGCGGGTAGCGCCGCAGCGCGTTCTGTTCCAGCTCGCCGAACAGCGCCGCCACCTGCTTGTACGCCCGGTACTGCAGGATCCGCGCGAACAGCAGGTCGCGCGCTTCGAGCAGCGCGAGGTCGTCTTCGCTCTCCACCTCGGCCGACGGCAGCAGCCGCGCCGCCTTGAGGTCCAGCAGCGTGGCCGCGATGACCAGGAACTCCGTCGTCTCGTCGAGGTTCCAGTCCGTGCCCAGTGCGCGGGTGTAGGCGATGAAGTCGTCGGTGACCCGGTGCAACGCCACTTCGGTGACGTCGAGCTGGTGCTGCGAGATCAGCTGCAGCAGCAGGTCGAACGGGCCTTCGAAGTTGGCCAGCCGCACCTTGAACTTCGACGTGCTCAGTTCTTCGGTGTTGACGCCTTCGGGGATCATCCCGCCGTGCACGGTCTGGTGCTCTTCGGGGACCTCCGGAGCCGGTTCCGGCTCGTCCATCAGCCCTCGGTTTCGCCGCCGTCTGATCCGACCACCCGCAGCCGCTGGACCAGCACCGATTCGTCGCCGTTCTGGTCGAAGTCGGCCAGCAGCACCGCCACCGCCTCGCGGACCAGCCGGCCGCGGTCGACGACCAGGTCGTGCTTCGCGCGCAGCGTCAGCCGGGCCTGCTCCATGGCCACCAGCTCGTCGCCGGAGACGTACACGGTGATCTTCGCGTCGTGCTTGGTCCGGCCCGAGCCGTGCGGGGCCGCGCTGCGGGCGAGCTGCTCGGCCCGGCCGTTGCCCGAAGGCTTCGGCTGCGGGTCCTCGGCGGGCTCGGGGGGTGCCTGGGGAGGGAGATCGAGGGCGGGACTGGAGGTGATCCTGAAGAGTTCCGACGCTCCGGGCAGGGAGGCGCGCCTGCTCACCGAGCGATCACCTCGCGGGCCAGCTGGCGGTACGCCGCCGCGCCGGCCGACTTGGGCGCCCAGGTCGTGATCGGCTCACCCGCGACCGTCGTCTCGGGGAACCGCACGGTGCGGTTGATGACCGTGTCGAACACGGTCTCGCCGAATGCCTCCACCACGCGAGCCATGACCTCCTTCGAATGCAGGGTTCTCGGGTCGTACATGGTGGCGAGAATCCCGACTATGTCCAGTTTGGGGTTGAGGCGTTCCTGCACCTTCTCGATGGTGTCGATCAGGAGGGCGACGCCTCGCAGACTGAAGAACTCGCACTCCAGCGGGATGATCACGCCGTCCGCGGCGGTCAGCGCGTTCACCGTGAGCAGGCCGAGCGAGGGCTGGCAGTCGACAAGAACATAGTCGTAGTCGTTCATGACCGGACGAAGGACCCGTAACAACGTGTGCTCGCGCCCTACCTCAGCGACGAGCTGGACCTCCGCCGCGGACAGGTCGATGTTGCTCGGCAGCAGGTCAACGCCGTCGACGCGGGTTTTCATGAGCACGTCGGTGGCGCTGACCGACCGCTCCATGATGGCGTTGTAGACCGTCTGGTCCAGCTCGTGCGGCTGGATGCCGAGGCCGACGGCGAGCGCGCCCTGCGGGTCGAAGTCGACGAGCAGCACCCGCCGCCCGTACTCGGCGAGGGCGGCACCCAGGTTGATGGTCGACGTCGTCTTGCCGACGCCGCCCTTCTGGTTGCACATCGCCATGATCTTGGCCGGGCCGTGCTTGTCCAGCGGCGCCGGATCGGGGTGCTCGCGGATCGGGCGGCCGGTCGGCCCGATGCCCTCGAGCTTGACCTTCTTGCCGTTGCGCTCGGCTGAGTCGTCGCCGTCGTGGTCGATCGGCGTCGCGATGGTGACCTGGCTGAGGTTCGCCGCCGCCGACCCGGCGGACTCGGCCGGGACGGCCGGCTGGTTCGGTGTCGACATGGCGCGAAAGCTCCTTGTTCGTCAGCGTCCGCCGCAGCCTATGCGCGGAGTCGGAGCCCCGGCAAAGCAACGCGCCGGACTCGACGGGGCAATGTCACTCGACCGTCGGTGCAGGCTGGGAAGGCCCTTGGCGCTTTATAGGGCCGTCTAGCCCAGTGCCCGCGGGTGCGCCGTGGCGTACACCTCGCGCAGGGTGTTGACCGTGACCAGCGTGTACACCTGGGTCGTCGTCACCGACGCGTGGCCGAGCAGTTCCTGGACGACGCGGACGTCCGCGCCGCCTTCGAGCAGGTGCGTGGCGAAGGAGTGGCGGAGCGTGTGCGGCGACACGGCGGCGGTGATGCCCGCGCGGCCGGCGGTGTCCTTGAGGACCTGCCACGCGCTCTGCCGCGACAGCCGGCTGCCGCGGGCGTTGAGGAACAGCGCCGCCGTGCCGCGGCCGTGCGCGGCGAGCGCCGGGCGGGCGCGGACGGTGTAGGCGTGCAGCGCGGCGAGCGCGGGACGGCCGATCGGCACCAGCCGCTGCTTGCCGCCCTTGCCGTCCAGCAGCACGGTCCGTTCGGTGTCGTCGACGTCGTCGACGTCCAGGCCGACCGCCTCGGAGATCCGGGCCCCGGTGGAGTAGAGGACCTCCAGCAGCGCCCGGTCGCGCAGCGCGCGCTCGCCATCCGGGGAGGGGGTCTCCAGCAGCCGCAGCACGTCGTCGACCGGCAGGGCCTTGGGCAGCCGCTTCGCCGGTGTCGGCGGCCGGACCTCGCGGGCCGGGTTGTGCTCGGTGAGGCCCTCGGCGTGCGCGAACTTGTGCAGGCCCCGCACGGCGACCAGGGCACGGGCGGCCGAAGACGCGGCCAGCGGCTTGTGCTCGGCGTCGCCCTCGCGGAGGGCGGCACCGAAGGCGGTGACGTGCGCGGAGGTGACGTCGGCGATCTTCGCGACGCCGAGACCGTCCAGGTGCGCGGCGTACCGGCGCAGGTCACGGGCGTAGCTGTCCAGGGTGTTGCGCGCGGTCCCGCGTTCGACGACCAGGTGGTCGAGGTACGCGGCGATCACGCCGTCCGTGCTGCCCGGGGCTGCCACGCCGTCACCTTAGGCCGCCCGGCGCTCGTGACCCGGCAGAAACCCCGTTCGGTTACCGTGGATCCATGGGGTCCGAGGAGCTCCGCATCGGCACGGCCGAGCGCGAAGAGGCGGCGAGGCTGCTCGCCGACCACTTCGGCATGGGCCGCATCACGCCGGTCGAGTACGAAACGCGGGTGACCGACGCCTACGCGGCGACGACGCTGGGCGAGCTGCGGCCGCTGTTCCGCGACCTGCCGCACCCGCACCCGGGTTTCTTCGGGCCGCCGCCGGGCCCCATGCCGATGCCGCCGCAGCAGGTGTACGCGCCGCCCTCGATGCCACTGGCGATGCCATACGGGCCGCCGCCCGTGGTGTACTCGCACCGGTCGAAGACGGTGGCCGGGGTGCTGCAGATCGTGCTGCCCTTCGGCGTCGGCCGGTTCTACACCGGCCAGACCGGCCTGGGCATCGCCCAGCTCTTCGCCACCTTCTGCACCGGCGTCGGCGTGTTCTGGCCGATCATCGACGGCATCATGCTGCTGGTCAACGGCGGCACCGACGCCGAAGGCCGCCCGCTGCGCCCCTGACGTGCCGCGAATGACTCATTCGGGACGCGGGAGGTCCCGAATGAGTCATTCGCGACGTCAGGACTGCTTGCGCTTGGCGAACGCGGTCGGGCGGTCGTCCCACGGGGCGTCCGCCGGCCGCGCCGGCGCGGCACCGGTGAGGACCGCGTGCGCGGCCAGCACCCCGGACACCGTGGCGCCGTTGACCAGCTCGCCCGCCAGGGCCATCCGGACCGCCTCGGCGAGCGGGAACTTGCGGATGACCAGGTCCGCCTCCTCCTCGCCGAGCACCTCGCGGTCCACATCGGACAGGCCACGGGCCAGGAAGACCCGCACGACCTCGTCGGTGAACCCGGGCGACGCCGCGACGTCGACCAGGGTCACCCAGTCCGACGCGGCCAGGCCGACCTCCTCGACCAGCTCGCGCGCGGCCGTCCCGACCGGGTCCTCGCCGAGGTGGTCGATCAGGCCGGCGGGCAGCTCCCACAGCCGGTGCCCGATCGGGTGCCGGTACTGGTGGATGAGCGTGACCTGCTGGTCCTCGTCCAGCGCGACGATCGCCACGGCGCCCAGGTGCTCGATCACCTCGCGGGTCGCCGTGTCGCCGCCCGGCATCACGACCTCGTCGATGCGCAGGCCGACGACGCGTCCGATGTGGACGTCCCGGCTGGACGCGACGCTGAACTCGTGCTCGCCCGGCGCCGTCATCGGGCGGCCACCGGCGCCTCGGGCAGCTCGACCGGCAGCCGCTCGGCGACCTTGCGGTCCACGACGGCCTTGACGAACGCGCTGAACAGCGGGTGCGGCCGGGTCGGGCGGCTCTTCAGCTCGGGGTGCGCCTGGGTGCCGACGAAGAACGGGTGCTTGTCGGCCGGCAGCTCGACGAACTCGACCAGGTGGTCGTCCGGCGAGGTGCCGGAGAAGACCAGGCCGGCGTCGGTGAGCTGCTTGCGGTAGGCGTTGTTCACCTCGTAGCGGTGGCGGTGGCGCTCGGACACCTCGGTGGTGCCGTACGCCTTCGCGACCTGCGAACCCGGCTTGAGCTTCGCCGGGTACGCGCCGAGCCGCATGGTGCCGCCCATGTCCCGCTCCCCCGCGACGACGTCACGCTGGTCGGCCATGGTCGAGATCACCGGGTGCTTGGTGTTCTCGTCGAACTCCGACGAGCCCGCGTCCTCGATGCCGGCCAGGTGCCGGGCGGCCTCGATGACCATGCACTGCAGGCCGAGGCACAGGCCGAGCAGCGGGACGCCGCGGGTGCGGGCGTACTCGATCGCGCCGACCTTGCCCTCGATGCCGCGGATGCCGAACCCGCCCGGGATCAGCACACCGTCCACATCGGACAGCACGGAGGCCGCGCCGGACGCGGTCTGCGCGTCGTCGGAGGCGACCCAGACGATCTCGACCTTGGCGCGGTGGGCGAACCCGCCCGCACGCAGCGCTTCGGTGACCGAGAGGTAGGCGTCCGGCAGGTCGATGTACTTGCCGACGACGGCGATCCGCACGACCTCGCTCGGGTTGTGCACCCGGTCGAGCAGGTCGCCCCACACCGTCCAGTCGACGTCGCGGAACGGCAGCCCGAGGCGGCGGACGACGTAGGCGTCGAGCGCCTCGCCGTGCAGCACCTTCGGGATGTCGTAGATGGACCGCGCGTCCGGGCAGGCGATGACGGCCTCGGTGTCCACGTCGCACATCAGGCCGATCTTGCGCTTGAGGTCCTCCGGGATCTCCCGGTCGGCCCGGCAGACCAGCGCGTCGGGCTGGATACCGATGTTGCGCAGCGCGGCGACCGAGTGCTGGGTCGGCTTGGTCTTCAGCTCGCCCGACGGCGCCAGGTACGGCACCAGCGAGACGTGCAGGAAGAAGCAGTGGTCGCGGCCGACGTCGTGGCGGACCTGGCGGCATGCCTCCAGGAACGGCAGCGACTCGATGTCGCCGACCGTGCCGCCGACCTCGGTGATCACGACGTCCGGCGACTGGCCGTGCTCGTCGGGTTCGGCGGCCGCGGTGATCCGGGCCTTGATCTCGTCGGTGATGTGCGGGATGACCTGCACGGTGTCGCCGAGGTACTCGCCGCGGCGCTCCTTGGCGATCACCTCGGAGTAGACCTGGCCGGTGGTGACGTTGGCCTTGCCGTCGAGGTCGCGGTCGAGGAAGCGCTCGTAGTGGCCGATGTCGAGGTCGGTCTCGGCGCCGTCGTCGGTGACGAACACCTCACCGTGCTGGAACGGGTTCATCGTCCCGGGGTCGACGTTGAGGTAGGGGTCGAGCTTCTGCATCGTGACGCGAAGCCCGCGCGCGGTAAGGAGCTGACCCAGGCTGGAAGCCGTGAGTCCCTTACCCAGAGAGGAGGCGACGCCTCCGGTGACAAAGACGTACTTGGTTGCCCGTGACTGAAGTCCCACGGGCCGCCAGCATATCCCACGGCTGCGGATCCGCGCGCTGTGACATGCCCGGGACGCCGGATATGACCTGAGCCACCCACCCGGGTGACGTCAAGCCGCAGCCTTCGCCGGTGCCAGCCGCGGCCGGCCGGTGAGCGCCCGGCTGCCGGGCAGCCGCCGCAGGACCTCCACGATGAGGACGGTCAGGACGATCGTCGCCACGTAGATGATCACGCTCAGCCACGGCGCCCCGAACCGGTCCGCGACGTGCGGGATCGCCGGGCCGAGCAGCGCCAGCGCCAGCGGGTGGACGAGGAAGACGCTGAACGACCGGTTCGCCGCCCACGACACCAGGCGGGCCCCGCGGCTGCCTTCGCGCCGGCGCGCCGCCCACCACGTGCTGAACGCGTAGATCGCGGCGATCACGGTGAGGAACCACGGGATCAGGTACGGCTGGAACGGGTCGCTGGCCACCTGCGGGAACGTTCCACTGTGGACGGTGCGGAGGTAGTACCACTCGGTGCCGGCCAGCACCGCGACGAGGGCGCCGCCGAGCAGCAGCCGGTGCCGTCCCGCCCAGGCGTGCACGGTCTCGAAGTGCATGGCCACCACGGCACCGAACAGTGTGTAGAACTGGTACGGCACGATCGTGGCGTACAGGTGGGTGATGGTTTCGTAGCTGACGCCCAGCGGCTGGTACGTCATGAACAGCGTCACGCCGACTTGGATCAGCCCGCTGCCGAGCAGCAGCCACCCGTGCTTGCCCGCGGTCGCCCGCAGCAGCTTCATCAGCAGCGGGAAGAGCAGGTAGACCTGCATGGTCACGAGCAGGAAGTACAGGTGGTACCAGGCGCCGCCGGTGACGAGGTCCTTCAGCAGCAAGCGCATCGACGCCTCGAGCGAGCCCGGCTGCTGTTCCCCGGTCACCAGCGAATACGCCCAGAAGAACATCGTCCAGGCCAGGTAGGGCGTCGCGACCAGCGGGAGCCGGCGGCGCCAGAAGTCGCCCGCGGTGAACTCGCGGCGGCGGTTCTGGAACACCAGCACGAACCCGGTGAGCGCGAAGAACGCCTCCCGGGTGAAGTGCAGCGGCGTCTCCACGGCGTTGGCGCCGACGTCCTGCGCGAAGTTCGTCGCGCCCACCACGTGGATGAGGATGACGCAGGCGAACGTGACCAACCGGAACAGGTCGATCTGGTGCAGGTACGGCGCTTTGCCGCCCGGTCTCGTGCTGCGGGCGGGGGCTTCGAGCGTGGCCTGGGCAGTCGTCATCGTGCCGCCGATCCGGCACCGTCGTCGGCGTGGTTCACGTTCTCAGACTTGCCACCCATTCTGTGAATTTCCCATGAAGCCACTGGGAGGCGCCTGTTGGCCGGGCTACTGGGGCCTGTCGGATATGCCACTCTCGCTGGGGATGCACGACTACGGTGATCATGTTAATGCTCAGCGTGAGGGGCCACCACTCGGGCGTCGTGACGCCCGGATGGTGGCCCCTGGTAACGGAAATCAGAAGGCAGCGGCCCCGTTCGGAGTACCCAAGCCGGTCGGGCCGTCGTAGCCGGTGACCGCGGTGCACAGGTAGCTGCCGCCGCACGAGCCGTTGCTGCCGCCGCTCACGTCGTAGAGCGAAGCTGTGTGCGAGTACACAGTGTTGGCCCCCGTGACGCCGCTGACACCGCCGAGCGCGTAGACGCCGCCGACGACCGGGGCCGCGACGCTCGTGCCGCCGAAGACCAGCCAGCCGGACCGGCCCTGGTAGGCCGTGCTGTCGTAGACGGCGACGCCAGTGGCCGGGTCGGCGACGGCGCTCACGTCGGCCACCGTCCGCTTGCCGCAGCCGCTGTCGGCCTGCCACGACGGCTTGGTGATGTACGCCGAGCAGCCGCTGCCCGCGCCGCTCCACGCCGTCTCGCTCCAGCCGCGGGCGTTCGAGGCCTTCTTCAGGCTGGTGCCGCCGACCGCGGTGACGTACCGGGACGCGGCCGGGAACTCGACGCCGTACCCGGAGTCGCCGGAGCTGACCGTGATCGCGACGCCGGGGTGGTTGAAGTACTGCCCCTCGGAGCTCGCCTCGCCGGAGAACTCGCTGCCGCCGTAGCTGTTGCTGACCACTTCGGCGCCCAGCCGCACGGCGGTGTTCACGGCCGTGCCGAGGTTGGCGAAACTCGACGAGGTGCCCTCGACCAGCAGGACGTTGCACTTCGGGCAGATCGCCGATGCCATGTCGAGGTCGAGGGAGATCTCCTGGGCCCAGCCGCCGTCCTTGCGCGGGTAGCTCGTCCCGCCGCTCTGGTCGGCCTTGGCGAAGCACGGCGTGGTGCTCGCGTTGATCGACGACGGCGTGCAGGACGCCAGGGCCGGGATGCCGTACTGGGCGCGGTAGACGTTGACGTCGGCGAAGGCGGTCGGGGCGTCGTAGGCGTCCACGATGGCGATCGTGCGGCCGGCGCCGGCGCTGCCCGCGAGCGAGCCGAGGTTGTACGCCGAGAGCAGGTCGGCCGGGCCGAGCCCGGACGGGGCGGCCGCCAATGCGGCGGTGGTGTCGGTGTCGATCCAGGCGTTGCAGGCCGCGAACCCGGCCGGCGCGGCTGAGCAGACGCGCTGGACGTGGCCGTGGCCGGCGGGCGCCGCCTCGGCGGCGCCGGTGACGGTGAGCGCGAGGGTGAAGGCGGCGGCTAAGACAGTCGCACTACGCACGGTGAACCTCCCGGACGGCGGGGACACGGTCGGCGAGACCGGTGAGCGAAAACCGTAAGCCGCCGTTCGGCCCTGTGACACAGACCAAAGTCGCGTCACCGCTGGTGCCAATGGCTGAAAAACCGGGCGGCCTGGGGCATTGCTCGTCAAATCGGGCGGTGCTCAGCCCGCGGGCCGCTCACCGGGTTCTTCACCGAAGAGCGAACGCAGCGTGACCTCACGGTTCACGCGCACGTGTTCGACCGCGGACGCCTTCGCCCGCTCCGCGTCCCCCGACGCGATGGCGTCGTAGAGCCGCCGGTGCTCGTCGAGCAGCTCGGCCCAGTGCTCGTTCTGGCTCGTGAGCCAGCGGAGGCGGCCCTCCAGGGGCTGGAGCATGGTGGAGAGCAGCGCGTTGCCCGCAATGGCGACGATCTCGTCGTGGAAGCGCGAGTTGAGCACGGTGATCCGGGCGGCGTCACCCCGGGCCGTGGCCCGGGCGGCATCGGCGAGGGCGCGCTCGAGCCGCTTGAGTTCCGCCGCGCCCGCGCGAGCCGCCGCCAGCCCGGCGGCCAGCCCCTCGAGGGCCTCCCGGACGTCGAACAGCTCCTCGACGTCGACCCGCGCCAGCTGCCGGACGACGACCCGGCGCGGCGACTGGACGACGAGGAACCCCTCGGCTTCCAGGCTGCGGATGGCTTCGCGCACCGGCACCCGGGACACCCCGAGGGCTTCGGCCAGCTCGCGTTCGACCAGCCGGTCGCCCGGGCGGAGCCGGCCGGTCAGGATCCGTTCGCGCAGCTCCTCGCGGACCCGCTGCCGGGTGGCCGCGAGGGGTTGCCGCTCGTTCACCGCGCTCCCTCCCTCAACATCGCCGTAACCGGCCGTAACACGAGTTTATCGGCCGGAGGGTTGACTCGCGTGGACACCGGGGTGATATTTGGGATTCCAAAGTTTGGTATCCCAAATCGCCGTCCCTGCACGTCGACCGGAGGCCCGCATGACCGCAGCCCCGCTCACCGAACCGTCGCAAGAGACCACCACTCCCCCCGATCCCCGGCTCTGGAACAAGGACCTCGCCCCGGCGAAGGACCGCCGGTGGAAGGTCTACGACATCTTCGCGCTGTGGATGTCCGACGTGCACAACCTCGGCAACTACACCTTCGCGGCCGGGCTCTTCGTGCTCGGCCTGTCGGCCTGGCAGGTGTTCACCGCGCTGCTGTTCGGGTTCATCGTCATCTACGCCGGCATGAACCTGATGGGCCGGATCGGCCAGCGCACCGGCGTCCCGTTCCCGGTCGTGGCGCGGATCAGCTTCGGCACGTTCGGCGCCAACCTGCCCGCGCTGATCCGGGCGGTCATCGCGATCTTCTGGTACGGCATCCAGACCTACCTCGCGAGCGTGGCCATCACGCTGCTCGTGCTGGCCATCGACCCGGGCCTGAAACCGTTGACCGAACACGGTTTCCTCGGGCTGCACGCGCTCGGCTGGATCTGCTTCGTCGCGCTGTGGGCGGTCCAGGCGCTGATCCTGACCCGCGGCATGGAGTCGGTGCGCAAGTTCCAGGACTGGTGCGGCCCGGCGATCTGGGTCGTGATGATCGCCCTCGCCGTCTGGATCCTCGCCGCCGGGCACTGGAACATCTCCTTCACCAGCAGCCCGAAGCAGCTGTCCACCGGGGAGCAGATCCGGCAGTGGTTCGGCGCGGCCGGGCTGATCCTGGCCACCTACGGCACGCTCATGCTCAACTTCTGCGACTTCTCCCGGTTCGCCCCGGACCAGAAGACGGTAAAGCGCGGCAACTTCTGGGGCCTGCCGATCAACTCGACGGCGTTCGCGCTGCTGTCGGTGATCGTCACGGCGGGCAGCATGCAGGTCTTCGGCGAGGCCATCACCGACCCGGCCGAACTGCTGGCCAAGGTGCACAACACGCCGGTGCTCATCCTCGGCGCGCTGACGTTCGCCATCGCGACCATGGGCGTCAACATCGTCGCCAACTTCGTCTCCCCCGCCTACGACCTGGCCAACATCTGGCCGAAGCGGATCACCTTCACCATCGGCGGGATGATCAGCGCGGTCGCCGCGCTGTGCGTGCTGCCGTGGAAGCTGTACTCCTCGCCGGCGGTGGTCAACTACTTCCTCGGCGGGCTCGGCGCGTTCCTCGGCCCGCTGTTCGGGATCATGATCGTCGACTACTACCTGATCCGGCGCGGCAAGGTCGACGTCGCCCAGTTGTTCGTCGACGGCGGGAGCTACCCGCGCGTGAACCCGCGGGCGCTGGTGACGTTCTTCCCGACCGCCGCACTCGCCGCGGTGATCGCGTTGGTGCCGTACTTCGCGCCGGCCGCGCCGTACTCGTGGTTCATCGGCACGGCGTCGTCGGCCTTGCTGTACTACGCGGTCTCCAGGAAGCACCGATGAGGATCGTCGTCACCAACTGCAACACCACCGAGGCGATGACGAAGGAGATCGAAGCCGGGGCCCGCGCGGCCGCGAGCCCCGGCACCGTGATCCTCGCCAGGACCCCGCGCTGGGGACCGGAGTCGGCCGAGGGCTGGCTGGACAGCTTCCTGTCCGCGGCGGCCGTGCTGGACCTGCTGCGGGGTCTGGACGAACCGTTCGACGCCGTCGTGCTCGCCGGGTTCGGCGAGCACGGCCGCGAGGGCGCGCGCGAGCTGCTGGACGTCCCGGTCGTCGACATCACCGAAGCCGCCGCGCACCTGGCCTGCCTGCTCGGCCGCCGCTACGGCGTGGTGACCACTTTGGACCGGACGTGCGGGCTGATCGAGGACAGCCTGCACGCCGCCGGGGTCGCGCAGAACTGCGTCACGGTCACCGGGGCCGGGCTCGGCGTGCTGGAGCTGACCGACGAACGCCGGACGGAGTCGGCGTTGCTCACCGCGGGCCGCCGCGCCCGGGACGCCGGGGCCGAGGTGCTCGTGCTCGGCTGCGCCGGAATGACGGGCCTGGACCGGAAGATCGCGACGATGCTGGACATTCCCGTCATCGACGGCGTCGCCGCCGCGGTCCGGCTGGCGGAATCCCTGGTGGCACTGGGGTTGACGACGAGCCGTGCGGGTTCGTACGCGCGGCCGCTGGACAAGCGCCGGACCTGGCCTCATTGACACTGCCTCCCGCGGACGTCAGAATCCCTGCAGCCGTACCGCCGCCCGGTGACGACGTGGGGATTTTGCCGTCCCCGGAAGGCGGTCGACGTGCGCAGAGCTCTCGGCGCGCTGGCGGTTTCCGTCAGCATGCTCCTGGTCCCGGTGAGCGGGACGGCGGTGGCCGCGTCCCCACCGCACACCGTCGTCACCGACGGCGCCAAGCTGGCGAGCATCAAGCAGGCGATCCGCAGCGGCCACGCGACCAAGGCCCAGCGGGACGCGCTGAAAGCCGTGCTGGACAAGGCGAACACCGCACTGACGGCCGGGCCGTGGTCGGTCATGGACAAGCCGTCCGCCCCGCCGAGCGGCGACAAGCACGACTACATGAGCCAGGCGCCGTACTGGTGGGCCAGCCAGCCGAAGACGCCGGAGAACCCGCAGGGCTGCCCGTACGTCAGCAAGGACGGCCAGCGCAACCCCGAAGCCGACGCGATCACCGACCACACCTACCGCATGTGGGCGTGGGACGCGATGTACTACCTCTCGCTGGCCTGGTACTACACCGGCGACGCGAAGTACGCGAAGCGGGCGGCACTGGACATCCGGACCTGGTTCCTCGACCCGGCCACCAAGATGAACCCGAACATGACGTACTCGCAGCTCATCCCGTGCAAGACCACGATCAGCGGCACCGGGATCATCGACTCCACCCAGTCGTTCAGCCAGCTGATGGACGCGTTCGCGCTGCTCGACGGCGGCGCGCCGGGCTGGACCGGCAAGGACCGGTCCGGCATCAAGGCGTGGCTCACGCAGTACCTGACCTGGATGCAGACCAGCCCGCAGGCCAAGCTGGAACTGGCCGCCACCAACAACCACGGCACGTTCCTCGACATGCAGAACGCGACGATCTCGGCGTACCTCGGCAAGCGGGCCGAAGCCAGGCAGATCGTGCTGGACACCGAGCAGAAGCGGTTCCCGGTGCAGTTCGCCGCCGACGGCAGCCAGCCGCTCGAGCTGTCGCGCACGATGTCGTGGCACTACGTCAACTTCAACCTCACCGCGTGGGGCCGGCTCGCGGAGGTCGGCAAGAACCTCGGTGTCGACGTCTGGAAGTACCAGGCACCGAACGGCGTAACGCTGCGGAAGGTCGTCGACCAGCTGATCCCGGGCGCGCTGCAGGGCGCCGCGGGCTGGCCGCACCAGCAGATCGGCGTGTTCGACCAGTCGATCGCGGCGGACATCTTCCACGCCGCGGCCGAAGAAGCGCACGACTCCGACGCGGCGGCGGCGCTGAAGAAGATGCCGCTGCCGGCCGGCGGCGACACGTGGCCGGTGCGCGTGTCGTGCTTCCCCCTCGACCCGCCACTGAAGTAGGGAGAATCCCGACATCGGACCCCATAGCGCACGCCGTCCCAGATTGGTCTAGTCCAAAGTATTGACACCCCGTCGTCTCCGCGCGCACATTCATGACCGGGGCCGGACCCGCTTCGTGAAGAACCGTCGCGTACGCCCTCTCCCGCGCCGTCGCGGCCGGGAGAGGGCCGTCCGCCTGCGCGAGGAGACGCCATGCAGCGAAGATTGGCCCTGGTCGCCGCCGCGGCCGCCGCCGTCGTGATCGGCGCACTGACGGTCGCCGGCCCGGCGGCCCCGGGTGCGGCCGCCGCGACCTCCGGCGGGGTCCGGATCGCCTACTACGACCAGTGGAGCATCTACCAGAACGCTTACTACCTGAAGAACGTGGACGCCATCGCGGGTAACCTCGACTACCTGCTCTACGACTTCGAGAACATCGATCCCGCGAACCTCACCTGCTTCGAAGCCACGAAGGCGACGACGCCGGACCCGGGCGGGGAAAGCGATCCGAACGCCGGCGACGGCGGCGAGGACCAGTTCGCCGACTACCAGAAGACGTTCGGCTCGGACATCAGCGTGGACGGCACCGCCGACACGTGGAACCAGCCGATCGTCGGCAACTTCCACCAGCTGCAGGAACTCAAGGCCAAGCACCCGAACCTCAAGGTGCTGCTGTCGATCGGCGGCTGGACGTACTCGAAGTACTTCTCCGACGCCGCCGCGTCCGACGCCTCCCGCAAGAAGTTCGTCAGCTCCTGCATCGACATGTTCATCAAGGGCAACATCCCGGCCGCCGGCGGTTACGGCGGTCCGGGCACCGCGGCGGGCATCTTCGACGGCATCGACATCGACTGGGAGTACCCGGGTTCGCCGACCGGGCACGTCGGCAACCACTACAGCGCCGCCGACACCGCGAACTACACCGCGCTGATGGCGGAGTTCCGCAGTGAGCTGGACGCGCTGGGCGGCAAGCACTACGCGCTCTCGGCGGCGTTGCCCGGCGGGCAGGACAAGATCGCGAAGATCCAGACCGACAAGATCGGGCAGTACCTGGACTTCGGCAACGCGATGACCTACGACATGCACGGCGCGTGGGACGCCACCGGGCCGACGAACTTCCAGGACCCGCTGTACTCGTCGCCGAACGACCCGTCCGGCACGATCCCGCCGGGCACCGAGAAGTACACGACCGACTCGGTGATCAAGGACTACCTGCACGGCAACAGCGCCTACGGCATCGCGGGCGGCTTCCCGGCGAGCAAGCTGACGCTCGGCATCCCGTTCTACTACCGCGGCTGGACCGGCGTGCCGGCCGGCTCGAACCACGGCCTGTACCAGTCGGCTTCGGGTCCGTCGCCGGGCCACGCCCTGAGCGGCAACGTCCCCGGCGTCGCGATGTACAAGGAACTGTCCGGCGTCGTCGACAACCCGGCGGACACGTACTGGGACCCGGTCACGCAGTCGGCCTGGTTCTACGACGGGACGAACTTCTACGGCGGCTCGTCGAAGCAGTCCGTCAAGGCCCGCACCGACTACATCCACTGCACGGGCCTCGGCGGCGCGATGATGTTCTCGCTCTACGACCTCGACCCGGGTTCGACGTTGTTCCACGCGGTGGTCGACGGCCTGGCCGCCTCGACGCCGAACTGCTCGGCACCGCCGACCACGACACCCCCGACGACCCCGACGACCCCCACCACGCCGACCACCCCGACCACAACTCCGACGACCCCGACCACTCCGCCGACGACCACCACCACCCCGCCGTCGATCCCCGCGTGGGCACCGAACACGGCGTACGCGGTGGGGGCGAAGGTGACCTACAACGGCGTCACGTACACGTGCCGCCAGGCCCACACCTCGCTGGTGGGCTGGGAACCGCCGAACGTCCCCGCACTCTGGCTGGCCGGCTGAAAGAGGTCGTGAGTGAGAAACAGTGTTCTAACACGGTTTCTCACTCACGACGTCAGTTGCCGGTGGGGGCTCCGACACCGGGGGCGGGGGCCTGGGCGTTGCCGGCGATGCCGTAGCGCCCGGCGCCCCCGTCGAGCTGTTCCTTCAGCGCGAGGATCGCGCTCACCCGACCCGCTGACGTGTCCGCGTTGTCCACAGTGGACAGGATGGACGTCGCCGAGGTGTCCGCGCGGACCACGCCCAGCGCGCCGGTGCCGTCGGCCGAGCCGGCGTCACCGGCGAGCACCGCCCCGGCGCCGCTGCGGTCGAGCTGGGTGGCGAACCGGGCGATCGTCGCCGCGCGGTCGCCCGCGCCGTCGCCGGTCGCCTGGGCGCCGGTGAGCACGATCGCCAGCTGCGCGGGCTTGACGTCCTGGCCCGCCTTGGCGAAGCCGCCGTCGGCGAGCCCGCCGAGCGCGGCCGCCAGCTCCTCCGGCGACGACTGCGGTTTCGCCGTGGTCTTGTCCAGCAGCAGCACCGAACCGAGCAGCGCGCCGGCGAGCGTGCCGGAGTCCCCCGCCGTCGGGAACTTCGAGCCGGCCGGCTGCAGCCGCGTGACGACGTCGCGGAGCTGGTCGGCCTTCTCCGGGTCGGCGAAGGCCGCCGTCAGCTGCACCTCGCCGGTCACCGCGGCCCCGGCCTGGCCGATCAGCTGCTTGAGCACGTCCCGGTCGGCCGGGCGCGCGTCCTCGGTGGTGACCAGCACGACCGACCGCTTGTCGAGCGCGCCGGCGACGACCTTCGGGCCCATCGAGCCGGCGAAGGCGTCCGCGTCGGCCAGCCGGGCGGTGAGCCCGTTGCGCTGCGCCTCGAGGTCGGCGACCTGCGTGCCGAGGTCCTTCTTCTCCCCCGCCAGCCCGGACAGCAGCGTCCCGTTGAGCGCCGTCGAGCCGAGCACGACCCCGACGGCCAGCGCGAGGAAGCAGGCGGCGATGGAAACGACGTGGTAGCGCAGCGAAATCACGTGAACAATCCCTTGGCCCAGGCGAAGAAGGTATTCCAGGTGTGCTTGAGCCAGTCGAGGTAGACCGAGCCCACGTCGGACACCAGCAGCGCCGCGGCGACCACCACGACCGCGGCGAGGACGAGCAGGACGACCGCGGCGATCGACACCCGGTTGCGGTGCAGCGTCGCCACGGCCTTGCCGTCGACGAGTTTCGTGCCGAGCTTGAGCCGCGTCAGGAACGTCGACGGGTTCGAGCCGGACCGGCCGTGGTCGAGGAACTCGCGCAAGGTGGCCTGGAAGCCGACGGTGACGACCAGGCTCGCGCCGTGCGCGTCGGCCAGCAGCAGCGCGAGGTCTTCGGCGTTGCCCGACGCGGGGAACGTCACCGCGCCGATGCCGAGGTCCTGGATCCGCTCGACGCCGGGCGCGTGCCCGTCGGGCTGGGCGGGCACCACGACCTCGCCGCCGCCGCGCAGCGTCGCGGTGCCGATGCCGGTGGGGTCGCCGACGACGACGTCCGGCCGGTAGCCCTGCACGCGCAGGGTGTCGGCGCCCGCGTCGACCCCGATGAGCACCGGCCGGTGCTCGGCGACGTACTTCTTGAGCTTTTTGAGGTCCTCGGCGTGCCCGTTGCCGCCCGCGACGACCAGCACGTGCCGGTCGCGGATGGCGACTTTCAGCTCCGGCACGCCGACGCCGTCGAGGATCAGCGTGCGCTCGCGGCGCAGGAACTCGATGGTGTTCGCCGAGAACGCTTCCAGCTGGGTCGACATCCCGGCCTTGGCCTCGATCATCTGGTCGGCGACGCTCTCGGTGGTCTGCTCGATGCCGGAGGCGATCTGCCGCTCGCCGACGTACACGACGCCGTCGTGCAGCCGCAGCTTCGTGCCGTCCTTGATCGAGCGCAGCAGCTCGCCGCCGACCGAGTCGACGAGCGGGATGCCGGCCGCGACCAGGATCTCCGGGCCCATGTTCGGGAACCGGCCGGAGATCGACGGCGACGCGTTGACCACGCCCGCGACCTCGGCGTCGACGAGGGCGTCGGCCGTCGCGCGGTCGAGGTCCAGCTGGTCGAGCACGACGATGTCGCCGGGGCTGATCCGGCGCAGCAGCTCCCGGGTGCGGCGGTCGACCCGGGCCACCCCGGTGATCCCCGGAAGCGGTTCTTGGTTCCGCGTGAGCAACCCGGTGAGCTTCATGTGGCCGATGGTGACAAATTTGCTCGTGGGACGTTGTACGCCACGCCGTAGCCGCTGTGACTCGTTGTGGTGAGCCCGGTCGCCATCCCCCGTGCGGGTCAGGCCTCCGACTCCTCCGACAGCGAGCCGAAATCGAGGTTCAGCCAGGGGCTCGCCGGATCCTGAAGGAGCTGGTGGTGGACCCGCACGGCGGCCGGGTACCACTCGCCGAAGCCGTCCTCGCCGGCGTGCAGCACCCGGCCCATGACGTACCCCGCCGAGAGGTCGGCCCATGACTGGTGGTAGCGACGGGCGAGGGAACCGGCCTCCAGCACCATCAGCTCGGCGGTCAGCGCGTCGCAGTAGCCGGCCGCCAGCCCGCCGCGGGCGATGGTGACCGCGCGGCCGACGTCCCAGGACAACGCCGTCGTGACGCACCCGTCCGCGTCGACCAGGCCGTCGGCCCGCAGCCGGCGCTCGTACCGGGACACCCGGCGGACGGTGTCGCGCAGTTCGTCGGCCTGGTCGGCGGCGTCGTGCTCCGTGCACCACCGGTCCACCAGCTGCGCCCAGGTCAGCGGATCGAACTCGGCGCCGGGCAGCCCGTACTCGGCGGCGAACCGCAGCCGCAGCATGAGGACCAGGTTGCCGGGGGTCAGCGCGTAGCCGTCGCCGATCAGGCCGGTCATGGTGGTGCGCCAGCCCGGCGGGTCGGGCACGCCCCACCAGTCCCGCAGGCCCCGCACCTCGGCCACGTAGTCGTAGTAGCGCGCGTCGAGGACGTTCCACGGCGCCGCTTCGAGCACCGCGAGGTGCGCGCCGCAGGCGAGCGCGTGCGCGATGGGCCCTTCGAGGTGCCCGTACGGCGCGGTGATCAGCCGCTCGACCTGCTCCTCCAGCGGTGTGACGTCGTCGAGGTGCGCGTCGAGCCACGGCTGCAGGGTCGCGCCCGGCAACCGCCACTCGCCGCGCGTGCCGCGGTTGAACACGACCCGCTCGTGCCGCCCGACGCCGTCGACCGCCCAGTCGAGCGAGCCGCTCATCGCCACGACGTCCTGGCCGAGGTCGGGCAGCGCACCGCGGGTGAAGACCTGCAGGAACTCGTCGCCGCCGGTCTCGAAGTAGACGTTGGGGAAGGTCTCCGCCCGCTCGTCGAGGATGCTCCGGGCGTCCACCCGCCGGATCGGCACGAACAGCTCCTCGCCGGCGAGCAGGCCGAGGTAGCGATCGAGGTCACCGTCCCGCCGCGCGGCGGCGAGCTGGGCTTCGACGTCGGCGGGCGGCGGCAGGATCACGGGGCGGCTCCCTCCGCTCGGCCGGTCAGCACGACGAGCTTGCCCGCCGTCCGGTTGTGCTCCAGGTCGTCGTGCGCCTGCCGGATCTCGTCCATCGCGTACACCTTGGCGGGGCCGAGGCTCGCGGTGCCGTCGGCGATCCGGTCGAGGTGGCGCTGGAGGACGGAGGCGGGCAGGTCGTCCGCCTCACCACCATAAGCGGTCAACCGCACCCCGGCGGGAAGGTAGCCGATCGGATAGAAGTTCGAGATCGTCCACTGGTTGGACAACATGCCGGCGAAGCAGACGGTGCCGTGCACGCGGGTGGCGTTCAGGGTGTCCGGCAGGGTTGGCGTCCCGACGAGTTCGAGCGCGGCGTCGACGCCCTCGGGCGCGATCTTCCGGACCTGACCGGCAACATCCCCGTCGTCGAGTATCGGGTGCTCGACACCGTGTGCGCGCAGGATTTCGAGCCGCTCGGGCTGCCGCGTGGTCGCGAAGACCGTGGCGCCGAGGTCCTTCGCCAGGGTGGCGGTGGCGAACCCGAGCGCGGACGTGCCGCCGCGGATCAGCAGCGTCTGGCCCTTCCGGAGGTCGAGGCCGGTGGTGAGCGAGCCGTACGCGGTCTGCAGCGTCTCGGGGACCTGGCCGAGCACCTCCCAGGGCAGGTCGCTGCGGAACGGGATGACCTGGCGCTCCGGGACCAGCGTGTATTCGGCGTAGCCGCCGTCGAAGGTGCGGCCCATCCCGCCCATCATCGTGGCGACCTGCTGCCCGGGCTCGAAGGCACCGCCGGCGTCGACGATCCCGACGGCCTCGATCCCCGGCACCCGCGGGAAGGTGACGCCGTCGGCCAGGCCGAGCCGGGTGTGCAGCTCCGAGCGGTTGAGGCCGAACGCCTTGACGGCGATCCGGACCCAGCCGGGTTTCACCTCCGGCCGCGGGAGCTCGGTGAGCTCGAGGTTCTCGACGGGACCGGGTTCTCGGAGCACCACCGCGCGCATCGGGGTCCTTTCTTCGCCTGCCGTCGTCACGACAACTGTCCGGAGGCGGAGAGTATTTCCCCGGGCGGCTACTTCTTCTTCGCCGCGCGCTTCTTCTTCGGCTCGAACTCGAGCTTGTCCTTCTCCGCCGTCGCCAGCAGTTCCTCGGCGTGGGCGCGGCCCGTCTCGTTGTCCATGCCCGCGAGCATCCGGGCCAGCTCGCTGACGCGCTCGGTCGAGCTCAGGTTCTTCACGCCGCTGCGCGTGACGCCGCCGCTGTGCCCCTTGTCCACCACCAGGTGCTGGTCCGCGAACGCCGCGACCTGCGGCAGGTGCGTCACCACGAGGACCTGGTGGGTGCGGGCCAGCCGGGCCAGCCGGCGGCCGATCTCGACCGCCGCGCGGCCGCCGACGCCCGCGTCGACCTCGTCGAACACCAGCGTCTGGACCGTGTCCGCGTGCGCCAGGACGACCTCGATCGCCAGCATCACCCGCGACAGCTCACCGCCCGAGGCGGCCTTGTGCACCGGCAGCGGCGGCGCGCCGTCGTGCGCGCGCAGCAGCAGCTCGACGTCGTCGACGCCGTCCGCGCCCGCGTGCACCGCGCGGCCGTCGATCGTCAGCGCGTGCGTGTCACCGTGCTCGGCGGGGCGCTGTTCGACCGTCACGTCGATCGCCGCCTGGCCCATCGCCAGCCCGGACAGCTCGCGGGTGATCTCCGCGGCGAGCTCGGCCGCAGCCTTCTCGCGTGCCGCCGAAACCTCGGCCGCGTGCGCCGAGAGCTGGATCGCCAGCTGGTCGCGCCGCAGCGCGAGCTCGGCCAGCGCTTCTTCCGACGTGTCCATGGTTTCCAGCCGGCGCCGGGCGTCGTCGGCCCAGGCCAGCACGCCGTCGACGTCCGCGGCGTACTTGCGGGTCAGCCGCTTGAGGTCGGACTGGCGCGCCAGCACCTTCTCCAGCAGCGCCGGGTCCGCGTCCAGCGTCTCGACGTAGGTGCCCAGCTCGGCCCCGACGTCGGCGAGCAGCACCGACGCCTCCTCCAGCCGCGGCGCCAGCTCCCGCAGCACGTTGTCCTCGGACGTCGAAAGCCGCCGCAGCGCCTCGGACACCAGGCCCATCGCCCCCGGCGCGTCCGGGTCGCCGTCCGGCGAGCCCGACACGGCGACGTGCGCCTCCGTCGCGGCCGCACGCAGCTCGTCGACCGCCGCGAGCCGTTTGATCTGCTCGGTGAGCTCGACGTCCTCGCCCGGCTCCGGCGCGACCGCGTCGATCTCGGTCAGCCCGTGCTTGAGCAGGTCGGCCTGCTGGGCCATCTCCCGCGAGCGCGTCGACCGCTCGGTCAGCTCGGCGATCACCGCCAGCCACTCGGTCCGGACCTCCTGGTACGCCCGCAGCGGCTTCGCGACCGCGTCACCGGCGAACCGGTCGATGACCGCGCGCTGCTCGGCCGGGCGCAGCAGCCGCAGCTGGTCGTTCTGCCCGTGCACCGCGATCAGCTGCTCGGACAGCTCCGCGAGCACGCCGACCGGCACGGACCGGCCGCCGAGGTGGGCGCGGGACCGCCCGTCGACGGCGACCGCGCGCAGCGCGATCACGCTGCCGTCCTCGTCCACGTCCGCGCCCGAATCGGCGACGATCCGCTCGGCGCCTTCGACGCCCGAGTAGGTGAACCGCCCCTCGACGAACGCCTTCAGCATCCCGGTCCGGACCTTGGACACCTCGGCGCGGCCACCGGACAGCAGGTGCAGCCCGGTGACGACCATGGTCTTGCCCGCACCCGTCTCACCGGTCACGACGGTGAAGCCCGCGTGCAGTTCCAGCAGGGCGTCCTCGATGACTCCGAGGCCCTGGATGCGCATCTCGGCCAGCACGCCGCCTACGGTAGCGGCCCCCACCGACACTCTGCGCGCGCGGGCACCCGGCGCGTCGCCAATATGTTCGAATAAAGCGTTAAGCGGCGGTTACTCGCAGGGGCGCGCGTGCCGCTCCCGCCAGCTCTTCACCGGCAGCGAAAACTTCTGGACCAGGCGGTCGGTGAACGGGCCGTCCCACAAGCGCACCAGCCGCACCGGCGTCTTGCCGCAGGTCACGCGCACCCGCGCACCCGGCGGCAGGTCGATCGGGCGGGTCCCGTCGCAGGTCAGGACGGCCGACGAGCCGTCCGGGTCGATCCCGACGGTGATCACCGAGTCGCGGGAGACGACCAGGGGCCGCGCGAACATCGCGTGGGCGTTGCTCGGCACCACCAGCAGCGCCTGGACGTCCGGCCAGATGATCGGGCCGCCCGCCGAGAAGGCGTACGCGGTCGAGCCGGTCGGTGTGGCGCAGAGCACACCGTCGCAGCCGAAGGCGGACACCGGGCGGCCGTCGACCTCGATCAGCGCGTCCAGGACCCGCTCGCGGGTGCTCTTCTCCACGCTGGCCTCGTTGAGTGCCCAGGTGCGGGCGACCTCCTCGCCGTCGTGCGTGACCGTGACGTCGATGGTCATCCGCTCTTCGACCTGGTAGTCGCCGTCGACCACGCGCTGGACGGTGTCGGCCAGCGCGTCGGAATCGGCTTCGGCGAGGAAGCCGACGCGCCCGAGGTTGACGCCGAGCACCGGCACACTGGCGGGACGGGCCAGCTCGGCCGCGCGCAGCAGCGTGCCGTCGCCGCCGAGGACGAACACCAGCTCGACGCCGTCGGCGGGGTTGTCGTCCGGGTCCACGACGGTGCAGGTCGCGCCGACCCCGTGCTCTTCGGGGTTGATCAGCGCGCAGACGTCGTGGTCGGTCACCCGGATCCGGATGCCGGCCTTGGCGAAGCGCGCGGAGACCTCGCGCGCGGCTTCGCCCGTCGCTTCGCGATCGGGGTGCACCATGAGGAGCACTTCACGTTCGGTGGTCATGCGGGCCCTTCCTCGACGGCGGTCCGGACGAGCCGCTCGGCCTCAGACCTGTCTACCGCGTCCACAGTGGACTCGGCCACGTGATCTTTGGTGAGCCACACGAAGTACTCGACGTTCCCGGACGGCCCGGGCAGCGGGCTGGCGGTCACCCCGCGCAACGCCAGCCCGAGCTTCGCGGCCTCGTCGATGACGGTGAGGACGGACTCGGCACGCAGGCCCGGGTCGCGGACGACCCCGCCGCTGCCGAGGCGGTCCTTGCCCACCTCGAACTGCGGTTTCACCATCGGCACCAGATCGGCGCCTTCGCGCGCGCACGCGGCGAGCGCGGGCAGCACGAGCTTGAGCGAGATGAAGCTCAGGTCCCCGACGACCAGGTCGACCTGGCCGCCGAGGTCCTCGGGGGTGAGGGTGCGGACGTTGGTGCGATCCATGACCACCACGCGTTCGTCGGTGCGGATCCGCCAGTCGAGCAGGCCACGGCCCACGTCGGCGGCGATCACGGTCGCGGCGCCGTTGCGCAGGAGGACGTCGGTGAAGCCGCCGGTGGACGCGCCGGCGTCGAGGCAGCGTTTGCCTTCGACAGTCAGCTCCGTGAACGCTTCGAGGGCGCCGAGCAGCTTGTGCGCGCCGCGGGAGGCCCACCCGGGGTCGTCTTCGTCCTTGACGACGATGGGCGCGTCGGATTCCACGCCGGTGGCGGGCTTGGACGCGACCATGCCGCGCACGGTGACCTTGCCGCCGGTGATCAGGGCCGACGCCTGTTCACGCGACCGGGCGAGGCCGCGCCGAACCAGTTCCGCGTCGAGGCGGGCCCGCTTGGGCACGCCGATCAGACCTTGTCGATGCTGGACAGGGCGACCGTCAGCTCGGTGTGCACGGCGTCGAAGCGCTCGACGTGCTCCGCGAGCGGCAGCGCGTCCAGGTCGTCCAGCCCGGCGACGGCCTCGTCGATGCCGGCGCGCGGGTCGGTCTGCTGCGAGAACGAACCGGGCGGCGGGCCCGGGACGGGGAAGGGGTGGTCCTGCACAGTGCAAACGGTATCAGTCAGGACAGTTTCGCCTTGGCGCGCTCGCCGAGTTCGGTGACGCCGGTCTCCCAGGCCGTGTGGCAGAGCGCGCGCAGGAGGTCCAGCTCGTCGCCGTCGCCTTCCGCGGTCAGGACGCCGTTTTCCGCGGTGACGGTCCAGCCCGGCCGCGGGCCGATCTTGAGGTCTTCGGCCGCCTGGGTGAGCGCGGTCAGGTCCTCGGCGAGGTAGGTGGCGCGCTCGGCCGGGACGGCCCCGATCAGCTGTTCCGGCGTCGCGACACCGGAGAGGACGACCAGCGAGTCGAGGCCGGCGGCGACCGCGCCGGCGATGTCGGTGTCGAGCCGGTCGCCGACGACCAGCGGCCGGTCCGCGCCCGCCGAGCGAGCGGCGGTCTCGAACAGCAGCGGCTGCGGCTTCCCGGCGACCAGGGGTTCGACGTCGGTGGCGGTGCGCAGCGCGGCGACCATCGAGCCGTTGCCGGGCAGCAGGCCGCGCTCGCTCGGCAGGGTCGCGTCGACGTTGCAGGCCACCCACAGCGCGCCGGCCCGGATGGCGAGGCAGGCTTCGGCCAGCGCGGCCCAGTTGTTGTCGGGCGAGTGCCCCTGCACGACGGCCTGGACGCTCGGCGCGTTCTCCCGGACCGGATTGAGCCCGGCCTGCGTCACCTCGTCGGCGAGCGACTCGGTGCCGACGACGAGGACCTCGGCGCCGGGGTCCAGGCGTTCCTTCAGCAGTTGCACGCCGGCCTGGGCGCTGGTGTGCACCTCGCCGGCCGCGGCGGGCATGCCGAGGCCGGTGAGGTGGGCGACGACCTCGTCCGGGGCCTTGGAGGCGTTGTTGGTGACGAACCGGACGGGGGTGCCGTGCTCCCGCGCGGCCCGGACCGTCTCCGGGGCACCCGGGATGACCCGGGTGCCGTGGTAGACGGTCCCGTCGAGGTCGAAGAGGACCGCGTCGTAGGCCGCGAGGAGGGCGTCACTCATCGGTCGCTTCGGTGTCCTTGTCTTCGTTCGAGAGATCGGCGGCCCGCTCGGCGGCGTCGGTCTCGTCCTCGGCGTCGGCCTCGGCGGCGTTGAGGAACCACCGGACGGCCTCGTCCTTGCGCCCGGCGGCGGCGAGGTTGTCGGCGTAGGCGTAGAAGAGGCGAGCGCTCCACGGGTCGCGCTTCTCGGGCTTGAGGTCGTCGCCCTGCAGCGAGACGACGGCGGCGTCGAGCTGCCCGAGGTCGCGGCGCGCCCCGGCCGCGACGATGGCGAGCTCGACCTGCGTGGCCTTGTTCAGCTTCGCGGTGTCGGTCTCTTTCGCGAGGTCGAGGGCCCGCTCGGGCCGCCCGAGCGCCCGTTCGGCGTCGGCGATGATGGCGATGTGCTCGTCACTGCGCGTCATCCGCCGGACGGCCCGCAGTTCGGAGAGGGCCTCGGACCAGTTGCCGGCGTGGTAGGCGACGAGCCCGAGCGCTTCCCGCACGATGGGGACGCGCGAGGCCTTGGCCTTGGCGTACTTGGCGTGCTCGAGCGCGGCTTCGGGATCGCTGTCGATCAGGCCACCGGCGGCGACGAGGTGCTTCCCGACGGTCTCGGCCAGCCCCTTGGGCAGGGTCCGCAGCTCGCGGCGGGCGTCCTCGTCGAGGTCGGAGAACTCGATGTCTTCGGGGAGCTCGGGGGCTTCGAGGAGTTCCTTGGCGAGGGCCTCGTCGTCGAGCGGGCCGCCGACCTTGGGCCGCGGGTCACGCCGGGGGCTGCTGTCGCGGTCGTAGCGCTTGCCGGCACCGGTGCGCTCGCCGCGAGAGTCGTCGCGGCGAGCGCGGTCGTCGGGACGGGAACCGCCGGTCCGGGGACCACGGTCGTCGTCGCGCCGCTGGTAGCTGCCGCTGCGCTCGCCACGCGAGTCGTCGCGGCGGGGGCCACGGTCGTCGTCGCGGCGCTGGTAACCGCCGCGCTCGCCACGGGAGTCGTCGCGGCGGTCCCGGTCGCCGGAACGGAAACCACCCGTCCGGGTACCTCGATCGTCGTCACGCCGCTGGTAGCCGCCACGCGAGTCGTCGCGGCGGTCCCGGTCGTCCGAGCGGAAACCACCTGTCCGGGGACCGCGGTCGTCATCGCGCCGCTGGTAGCCGCCGCGGGAGTCGCTGCCGCCCCGGCTCCGGTCGTCCGAACGGAACCCGCCGGTCCGGCCACCGCGGTCATCGCGCCGCTGGTAGCCGCCGCGGGAGTCGCTGCCGCCGCGGCCACGGTCATCGGAGCGGAACCCGCCGGTGCGAGGGCCACGGTCGTCGTCGCGGCGCTGGTAGCCGCCGCTGCGCTCGCCGCGCAAGTCGTCGCGGCGACCCCGGTCGTCCGACCGGAAGCCACCGGTGCGGGAACCACGGTCGTCGCTGCCGCCGCGGCCACGGTCGTCGGACCGGAAGCCGCCCGGGCGGCTGCTGCGGTCGTCGTCGCGGCGATTGTCCCAGCGGGGCTTGCGGTCGCCGTAGGAGGACTTGCCCTGAGGACGGCCGCCCCGGTCGTCGAAGCTGCGGCCCGGCTTGTCGTCGCGCGTTCCGGCGCGGCTGTTGCCCCGGTCCTCGTAGCGGCTGCCCGAACGGCCGGCACCCCGGTCCTCGTACCGCCCACCGCCGGAGCGGCTCGGGCCGTCGGAGTAGCGGCCACCGCCCGGCCGGCCGCTCGTGTCGCGGCTGCCGTAGCCACCCCGCCGGTCGTCGCGGTCGCCGAAGTTACGACCCTGACCTGCGGATCCTCCGCGCTGGTCGCGGTCGCGAGGACCGTCGCCGCCGCGGAAGGGCTTGCCGCCGCCGCGGACGCCGCGGTCGTCACGGCGCGGGCGTCCCTGGTAACCGCCGTCGCGGTCGCCGCGGTCCTGCCGCGCGCCGCCCTGGTTCCGCCGAGGTCCGTCCGACCGGCCCCGGGAGCCTTCGTCCCGGCGTGCCGACCGGCCGGACCCATCATCCGCTGAGTCTCGTCGACCGAACTCGGACACCTGGCCTCCTGCCGTGAAAAATCTTGTCCTGGACATACGCGTACGGCCCGCTAGGGCAGCCAACTGGCTATCCTAACGGGCCGTACGGAAGGTAAGTTCGGCGGTGTCCTACTCTCCCACAACCCTTCGGTTGCAGTACCATCGGCGCTGTCAGGCTTAGCTTCCGGGTTCGGAATGGGACCGGGCGTTT
>NZ_JNYY01000012.1 GCF_000716785.1 Amycolatopsis vancoresmycina | reverse complement strand
CAGCGCCGTCCCGACCGCCCCCATCGCGACCGACGCCCAATCACCGCTCTCGATGGCCGACTTCAGATCGTTCGCCGACTCCAGCAGCGAAATCCCCGAGTACGCCTTCGTGGAATCCTTCGTCTCCGCCACCAGCGGGTTTGCCACTGCGCAACCCTCTTTTCACCGAGTCGTCGCCCGAAATTAGCAGCGCCGGACCCGGTTTCACCGGTATGGGCCACCGGCTGCCCGAAAATCTCCCGATCGCTGTCCGGGGCGGGCAACGGCCCCGCCGGCGTGGAGGTGATCACCACCAGAGGAGCCGGACGAGTGGGCGGTTCCGCCCTCTCTCCCCGGCCGGAACCGCTCCTAGAGTTCACCCCGCGACCGGAAGGAAAGGGGGTGCCATGGACGGGTTGATGCAGCCACGGCCGCTCACCATCGCCCACATCCTGGAGCGCGCCGAGCGGCTCTACGCGCACAAGGAAGTCGTCACGGCGGGGGAGGGACGGCTGACGTACGCCGAGGTCGCCGACGGGACCCGGCGCCTCGCCACCGCACTGGACGCCCTCGGCGTGCCGCCCGGCGCCCGGGTCGCGACCTTCGCGAGCAACCACCGGCGGCACCTGGAGCTCTACCTGGCGGTCCCGGCCACCAAGCGGGTGCTGCACTCGATCAACATCCGGCTGCCGGCGGAGCACCTCGAGTACATCGTCGGCCACGCCGAGGACGACGTCCTGTTCGTCGACCGCGCGCTGCTGCCCCGCATCTGGCCGAGCGCCGGGCGGCTGCCGGGCGTGCGGCACTGGGTGGTGCTGCCCGACGACAGCGGCACGCCGATCCCGGCGGACGAGCGTGTCCTGCACTACGACGACCTGGTCTCCGCCGCCGAGCCCTTCACCGGTTCGTTCGAGGACACGTTCACGCTCGCGGACGAGCACCTCGCATCCGGGCTGTGCTACACCTCCGGCACGACCGGGCGGCCCAAGGGCGTGCTCTACAGCCACCGGTCGACCGTCCTGCACGGCCTGGGCACCCTGGCCGCGGGCCTGATCGGGCTCTGCGAGAGCGACGTCGTGCTGCCGATCGTGCCGATGTTCCACGCCAACGCCTGGGGCCTGCCCTACGGCGCGATGCTGGCGGGCGCGTCACTGGTGCTGCCCGGGCCGTCCGCGGACCCGGACCACCTGCTGCGGGTGATGGCGGCCGAGCGGGTCACCGTCGCCGGGGCCGTCCCGACGGTCTGGACCGGCATGGCGCCGCGGCTGCGGGACCACGACCTCGGTGCCACGCGGTTCCTGCTCGGCGGCGGCGCGGCCGTCCCGCCGGCGCTGTCGGAGACCTACCGCGCCGCGATCGGCGTGCCCATCACGCACTCCTGGGGCATGACGGAGATCAGCCCGGTCGGCGCCATCGGCGGGACCCGCACCCAGCACCGGGACGCGCCCGAGGCGGACCGGGTGGCGGTGCGGGCCGCCCAGGGCCAGCCGCTGCCGCTGGTGAACGTGCGGATCGCCGACGTCGAGACCGGCCGGGAGCTGCCCCGCGACGGCACCGCCGTCGGCGAGCTGCAGGTGGCGGGGCCGTGGGTGGCGGGTGGCTACTACCGGGTGGCCGCCGCCGGCAGCTTCACCGCCGACGGCTGGCTGCGCACCGGCGACCTGGCCACCCTCGACGCCGACGGCTACCTGCGGCTGGTGGACCGGATGAAGGACCTGGTCAAGTCCGGTGGCGAGTGGATCTCCTCGGTCGAGCTCGAGGGGGCCATCGCCGCCCATCCCGACGTCGTCGAAGCGGCGGTGATCGCGCGGCCGGACCCGCGGTGGGGCGAACGCCCGGTGGCCTACGTCGTCCTGCGCGAAGGCAGCGCGACGACGGCCGCCGAGCTGCTGGCGCACCTCACGCCGATGGTCGCGAAGTGGTGGCTGCCCGACGAATTCGTCCTGGTCCCCAGCCTCCCGAAGACGGGCACCGGCAAGATTTCGAAGGCCGCCCTGCGCGATTCGGCCGAAGCCTCAGGACGTGACCGCGCGGAGCTGGTGCAGCCGGAGGCCAAGCTGTAGTTCGAGGTCGTTCCCGTGGCGCCAGCCGGCCCCGAGCACGGTCCCGGCCCGGTCCAGCCGCTTGAGCAGTGTGTTGACGTGCAGGTGCAGCGCACGGGCCGTCGCGGCGACGTTGGCGCGGTGGACGTAGTACGCGCTGAGCGTGCCGACCAGGTCCGTGCCGCGCCGCTCGTCGTACTCGAGGAGGGCACCGATCGAGGCGGCGAGGAACCGGTCGAGCTCACCGGCCCGCTCGGGATCGAAAACCATGGCGTACAAGGCGTATTCGCCCGTGGTGGCCCCCAGGTCGGTGTGCCCGAGCGCGCGCAGCACGGCGCTGCAGCGGCCGGCCAGTGCGAACGCGCGGGCCCAGTCGTGGTCCGCGGCGGGTTCGCCGACGACGAGGACGGGCTCGCCCAGCGAGCGCCGGAGTCCGGTGTGGACGTCGGCCACGGTGCGGTCCGCGTCGGGGCCGGGCAGGATCATCGTGGCCCGGCCGAGGTGTTCGCCGGCCAGTCCGTTGTGGACGCGGGCGAGGTCGTAGAGGTGCCGGGCCAGGCCGGCCGGCGGCACCGCCGGGCAGTCCGCGACCAGCACCAGGTCCAGGCGGTCGACGTCGATGGCGCGGGCGCGGGCGCGGGCGCGCTGGGCCGGGCCGATCGTGGGGCCGCCGAGGACGAGCTCGGTCAGCAGTTCGCCGCTCACCCGTTCGCCCGCCTCGGCCACGGCCCGCTCCTTGAGGACGAGCAGCCCCAGGATGTGGGTGGCGCGTTCGAGGGTCCGCAGGTCGGTGTCGTCCGGTGCGCCGTGGCGGCCGGCCGCGTCCCGGGTCCACACCAGCGCGCCGAGGTAGCTGTCACCGGCCTGGATCGCGGCCACGCTGCGGGTGGTTCCGTCCGCGGCCACCGAAACCGCGCAGCGGCCCGAGCGCCGGGCGTCCTCGACCGCGCCGGCCAGCTCGTGCCCGTCCGCCGGGCCGAGCAGCGTGACGCTGCCGCCCAGCTGGTCGGCCAGGTGCTGGGCGACGTCGCCGGGTGTCCCGCCGCCCAGCACGACCCCGGTCAGGGCTTCGTGGATCGCCTGCGCCCGCTCGATCTTCCGGTAGGCGACCCGCAGTTCCCGCAGCGCGGTCCGGCTTTCCTCGTACAGCCGGGCGTTGTCGAGCGCGACGGCGGCGTGGTCGGCGAACGCGTTCAGCAGCGCGATTTCCTCGGCCTGGAAGGACCGTTCCGAGCGGTCCGCGGCGAACAGGGCACCGACCGCCTCGCCGCGGATGACCAGCGGCACCCCGAGCAGCGCCACCAGTTCCTCGGTGCCGACCAGCCGGTCGAAGTCCGGATCGTGCCGGATGCGCGTCGAGCTGGCGTAGTCGCGCACCCAGTGCGGGCTCTTGGACGCCAGCACCTTGCCGCCGAGCCCGACCGTGGCCGGGATGGTCGCGGCGAGGAACTCGGCGGAGATCGTCCCGTCCGACGCGCGCGCCGAGAGCCTGCCGTCCGCGCCGACCAGCGAGAGGTAGGTGAAGTCGGTGCCGATCAGGTCGTGCGCGTGGTGCACGATCGACTGCAGGACCTCGTCGAGCTCGCCCAGTGCGGTGAGCGATTTGACGGTCGCGTACAACGACGCCAGTTCACGCTGCCGTCGTCCGGGCGAGCCACTGGTCACGGCACGGTCCTCCGGTGTCAGGTGGGCGAAAACCCCACCGCGGGGTGCGGAGGAGTGGGTGGTCCACACCTCCGGGGGCAGCGTAACCGCGCCCTACCATGACCGCCATCACCTGCCGGCGCTCATCGACGAAGGCGGCACCCATGGCCATCCCGCTCACCCAACCCGACGGGCAGTCCGGCACCGCGGTGTCCGCGACCGGGCGCCGGGCCTTCCGCAAACTGCTGGCGGCGGGGCTCGTCGGCAGTTCGATCGAGTGGTACGACTTCTTCCTCTACGGCACCGCGGCCGCGCTGGTGTTCCCGAAGGTGTTCTTCCCGCACGCGACGGCGCTGACCGGGACGCTCCTGGCCTTCAGCACGTTCTGGGCGGGGTTCGTGGCGCGGCCGGTCGGCGGGGTGCTAGCCGGGCACCTCGGCGACCGGTACGGGCGCAAGCCGGTCGTCGTCGCCTGCCTGGCCCTGATGGGCGCCGCCACCTTCCTCATCGGCTGCCTGCCCAGCGCGGCGAGCGCCGGCGCGGTGGCCCCGATCCTGCTGGTCGTCCTGCGGTTCGTCCAGGGGCTCGCGGCCGGCGGCCAGTGGGGCGGGATCGTGCTGCTGCTGACCGAATCCGCCGGTCCGAAGCGGCGCGGGTTCGCCGGGACCTTCGGCCAGACCAGCGTGCCGGTGGCCGTGGTGCTGTCCAACCTGATCTTCGTGGCGGCGAGCGCCCTGATGCCGGACGCCGCCTTCCTGAGCTGGGGCTGGCGCATCCCGTTCCTGCTCAGCGTCGTGATGTTCGGCGTCGTGCTCTACATCCAGGCCAAGGTGGAGGACACGCCGGAGTTCCGCGCCCTGCAACGGGAAACGGCGAAGCCGGTGGTCCGGGCACCGCTGGCCGAGGTCGTCCGCCGCCGGTGGGGCACCATCCTGCTCGGCTGCGGGCTGCTGTCCGCCACCAACAGCCTGTTCTACGTCAGCATTTCCGGCCTGCTGAGCTACGGCACCGGCACCCTCGGCCTCAAGCGCAACGCGCTGCTGGCGGTCGTGCTGCTCAGCTCCGCAGCGATGCTCGCGACCATCCCGTGGTCCGGGTACTTCTCGGACAAGGTGGGCCGGCGCCCGCTGATCCTCATCGGCGGGCTGGGCGTGGCCGCCTGGGCCTTCCCCTACTTCGGGCTCGTGAACACCGCGTCCCTGCCGCTGATCTTCGTCGCCGTGACGGTGGGATTCGTGTTCCAGTGCCTCACCTACGGCCCGATCGCGAGCTTCCTCGGCGAGCTGTTCGCCCCCAACGTCCGCTACTCGGGTGCGTCGCTGGCCTACCAGCTGTCGGCGATCATCGTCAGCGGCGGCACGCCGTTCCTGATGACCGCGCTGATCGCGGGGACCGGGAGCACCTGGCCGGTCGCGGTCTACATCACGGCGATGGGGCTGATCACCTTCGCCAGCGCGTGGTTCCTGCCCGAGACGAACCCCGCCGAGGTCCGCGCCGATCCGCACGCCGTCCCGGGCGCGCACCTCCACTGAGAAGGAGCCGCAATGAGAACGCGCAAGTTCCTGGTGTCGGCGGCCGTGGTGCTGGCGGCGAGCGCCGCCGCGCCCGCCGCCGCGGCGGCCCCGGCGGCCCCGGACTGCGCCGGGCTCGCCGGGCTGGCGATCCCGGCGCGGGCGATGAGCCTGCCGACCACCGGCGGCCGCGTCACGGCGGTGTCGGAGGTGTCGAATCCCGTTGCGGGTGAGTACTGCCAGGTCGACGCCGACCTGTTCCCGGTCGACCCGGCCGCGCCCGCGATCAAGCTGCGCGTCGCGCTGCCCCGCGCGTGGAACCACAAGGCGCTGATGTTCGGCGGCGGCGGGTTCAACGGCACGATCCCCGACGTGACGGCGAACGTGCCGTTCGGGCCCGCCGACCGGCCGGCGCCGCTGGCCCGGGGGTACGCCACCTTCGGGAGCGACTCGGGTCACCAGCAGAACCCGGCGCGGCCACCGTCCCTCGACGGATCGTTCGGCCTGAACGACGAGGCCCTGACCAATTTCGCCGCCGGAGACGCCCTCAAGAAGACCCGGGACGCGAGCCTGTTCCTGATCCGCCACGCCTACGCGGCGACGCCCGCCGAAGTGTTCTTCTCCGGCGGGTCGACCGGCGGCCGCGAAGCCCTCGTCGTCGCGCAGCGGTGGCCGGCCGCGTTCGACGGCGTGATTTCCGCCTTCCCGGCGTGGAACAACCTCGCCGAGATCCTCGATTTGGGCTACCTGACGCAAATCCTGGCACGTCCCGGTGCTTTCCCCGGACCCGCGAAGCAGACACTCCTCTACGACAGCGTCATCAACGCCTGTGACGGCTTGGACGGCGTCGCCGACAAGATCGTCTCGAACCCGGCGGGCTGCCGCTTCGACCCGCGCGTGCTTCGCTGCCCGGGCGGGGCCGACACCGGCCCGGCCTGCCTGTCCGATGCCCAGCTCGGCGCGGTGCGCGCGATGTCGTCGCCGTTCCGGTGGCCGTATCGGGTCGCCAGCGGGGAAACCGCTTACCCGGGCTTCCCGTTCCTCTCGGGGGCGGACATGCGGACGCCGTTCCTCGGCTTCGGCACCACGGCGCCGGCCGACCCGATGCCGGTGACGAGCGGCTACGGGATGCAGTATTGGGACCAGTGGGTCAAGTACTTCCTCACCCGGGACCCGCTCCACAACGCCCTCGACATCGATCCCCGCCGTCCCGGCGCGTGGCTCGGCCGGATCAGTGCCCTGTCCGCGATCGAGGACCGGAACAACGCGGACCTGCGCCCGTTCGCCCGCGCCGGCGGGAAGCTGATCCTGATGCACGGCGCTGCGGACGAACTGGTCTCGCCGTACTCGACGAGCGACTACTACGAGCGGGTGCGTGCCGTGGCGGGCCCGCGGGCGACGAGCGAGTTCCTGCGCTACTACGTCGTGCCCGGGGCCAACCACGCCAACTTCGGGACACCGGCGTTCGCGGCCGGCTGGGACTCGCTTTCGGCCCTCGAACGGTGGGTCGAGCAGGGCCGGGCACCGGCGGGCCAGGTCGTCACCGACCTGGCCCACCAGCGGACCCGCCCCCTCTGCGAGTACCCGGCGTGGCCGCGGTACTGGGCCGGTGACCCGGACCGCGCCACGAGTTTCACCTGTGCCCGGTGAGGTTCACCCGATGGCCACGGTGAAGATGTGCATCGCCGCTGTGCCCATGTTCGCGCCGTCGCTGACGTCGGGCAGGGTCAGGTACCGCACGGTTTTGCCGGGCTGCAACGGGATCGGCGCGTAGTACAGGCTCACCGGCTGGTTCAGCCGCCCGTTGCTGTTGTTGAGGTAGGGGAGGGTGGTGAGGATGTCGCCGCCGGTCGCCGCGTTGGCCCACCAGTCGGCGAAGCTGACGGAATGGGACTCGGTGGTGCCGTCGGTGTAGGTCACCGTCGCCGTTCCGCTCGGGCTGCCGTAGTCGCCCGCGCCGATCAGGCCCAGGGTGTGGCCGGAGCCCGAGATCGCGATCGTCTGCCCGCCGGCCACCCCGCCGGCGACGACGTTGTCCTGGCCGCCCGGCGGGGCGTCCGGCCAGGTGAACGTCAGGCCGTCGTGGGTGAACGTGGCTCCCGGCGTGAGGCTGGGCGTCGCCGCGGCCAGTGCCTGCGCGGAGAAGCTGGCGTTGCCGCCGTCGAAGTTGCCCGCACCGGGGGTGGCGTCGTCGCTGGTGCCCACGTTGTTGTAGGCCGCGGCCAGCGACGGGTACGGCGGGTGCGGAAGCAGCACGGTGGTCGCGTCCACGGAAGCGCCGGGCCCGTTGGCGGAGGTGAACGTGGCCTGCGCCGACACGGCGAACTTCCCGGGCTGGGCCGAGGCCGGCACGCCGACCTCCCAGGTGGTGGTGACGGTCTGCCCGGGCTGGACGACGGGGAAAGTGGCCGGCGAAGTGGCCTTCACGGTCCAGCCGGCGGGCACGTCGAGCGTCATGGTCACGTCACGCAGCGGCCGGGCGCCCGCCGGGTTTGGCAGCGTCGTGGTGACCGGGTAGGTCGTGCCCGCTTGGACCTGGGCCGGTGCGGCGAGCGAGAACGGCTGCTTGACGACCACCGGCGTGCTGCCGGTGACGCCGTCGACGGTGACGCTGATGGTCGCGACGCCGGGCGCCACCATGGTCACCTGGCCGGTGCGGCTGACCTGGGCCACCCGCGGATCGCTGCTGCGGTAGCCGATCCGGGCGTGCGCGAGGTCGGTGAACGACTGGTCGTCGCGCACCGCCTCGACGACGTGGTCGGCCGGCACGTGCTGAGCCGCCTGGGCGGTGTCGTCGGCGATCCACGGGTTCCGGCCGGTCAGGTCGAGCCGCGCGCCCGGCGCGAAGACGACCTGGCCGGGCTGCACGCTCACCGACCGCGTCTTCGGCGTGCTGGCCCCGCTGACGGTCACCGCGGCGCTGCCGGCGAGGTGGTCGGCGTCGGCACCCACGCCGAAGCGGTAGGAGCCGTCGTACACGACCTGGCGGTGCTTTCCTTCGTCCCACAGCGCCAGGTCCGTGATCCGGACCGGGATGGCCAGGTGCTGGGTCTGGCCGGGGGCGAGCACGCCGGTCTTCCGGAACCCGGCCAGGCGCCGGCGCGGGAGTTCCACGCCCGGCACGCCGAACGCCGTGGCGGCGTACAGCTGGGCGACCGCGGCGCCGGCCGTGCCGCCGGTGTTGGTGACGTCGACGTGCACGGTGACCTGCCCGTCGGCGGTGACGTGCCGGGTGTCGGCGTGCACGCGCGAGTAGGTGAAGTTCGTGTAGGAAAGCCCGTAGCCGAAGGGGTACGCCGGGGTGCCGGTGAAGTACTGGTAGGTGCGGCCGAGCCCGCCGGTCTGGGACGGCGTGAGGCCGTAGTTCTTGATGGCGGGCAGCTGCGAGTCGTCGGCGTACCAGGTGAAGTTCAGGTGCCCGCTGGGGTTCTGCCTGCCGAACAGGACGTCGGCGAGCGCGGTGCCCTGGCTTTCCCCGTTGTAGGCGCTGAACACGATGGCCGGGACGCCGTCTTTCGCGTGGGTGAGCGAAACCGCGCCGCCCGCCTGGACGGCGAGCGCGGTGCGGGGGTTGCCGGCCGCCTTGACCTGGTCGATCAGCGAGTCGTAGTTGCCCGGCATGGCGATGCTGGTGCGGTCCTTGCCTTCGGTGGCGGTGTTCGTGTCCGTGCCGGCGGACACCACGACGAGGTCGGCGGTCTTGATCGCTTCGAGGGTCGCCGGGGCGCAGGCGGCCGCGGTCGTGGTGCCGGTGGACGTGCCGCACGCGTCGAAAGTGACGGTGGCGGCCGGGTTCGCCGCCTTCAGGGCGGCCGTGATCCCCTGCACGGCGGTCACCTGCACGGCCGGTTCGCCGGAGTAGCCGCCGAGAGTCACCTTGCCGGCGAGGTCCCCGACGACGACCACGCTGCCGAGTTTCGCCGGATCGGCGGGCAGCAGCGGCTTCCCGGTTCCGGGCAGGGCGTCGTTCTTCAGCAGCACCAGCGAGTTGGCGGCGACCTTCGCGGCCAGCGCGTGGTGTGCGGCGCTCTGGATCTGGTCCTTGGTGATCTTCGTGTAGGCGACGCGGTCCGGCGGGTCGAACTCGCCGGTCTGCATCCGCGTGGTGAAGACGTGCACCAGCGCGTTGTCCAGCACGCCTTCGGAGAGCACGCCGGCCTTGATGGCCTCCTCGACGTTGGCCACGGTGGCTTCGGAGCCGGTGCAGTTGAGCTGGGTGCCGGCGCGCAGGGCGTACGCCTGCCCACCGGCGGCCCCGGAAACCTGCTGCCCGGTGGCGGTGTTCGTCCACTGGGTGGCGGCCCCGGCGGTGGTCGTGGTCCAGCCCGGCGGCGCCCAGTCGTGGCTGCCCGGGGCGTAGACGTCACCGACGGCACCGCAGTCGGAGGTGGTGTAGCCGTCGAAGCCGTAGGTGCGCTGGGCGAGCGCGTTGGCGGTGTAGGTGTTCGCCGGCGCGGGGGTGCCGTTGATGGCGTTGTAGGAGGTCATCAGGCCGGACACGTGCGCGTCCTGGATGAGGGAGCGGAACTGCGCGGTGTAGTAGTCGCGGATGTTGGCGTCGGTGGTGTCGGAGGAATCGGCGTGCCGGTCGTTCTCGACGTTGTTGAGCGCGTAGTGCTTGGCCGTGGCGGCGACCTTGAGGTAGGGCGTCATGGGCCGCCCGGACGGCGTCTGGCCCTGGTAGCCGTTGACGAAGGCACCGGCCATCTTCGCGACGAAGAAGGGATCCTCGCCGAACCCCTCGTCGGTCCGCCCCCACCGCGGGTCCCGGTCCAGGTTGACGGTCGGCGCCCAGTAGGTGAGCGAGCCGTACCCGTTCTTGTCGGGCCCGATGTTGTTCTGCGCGACGCCCCACAGCGACTTGTCCAGCATGCCGCGGGCTTCGTCGGAGATCGCGGTGGTCTCCTGGTAGAGCAGATCGGGGTCCCACGACATGGTGCTCGCGAGGTTGGTGGGGAAGCTGGTGGCGTGCACGCCACCGGTGTCGGTGCCGTGATCGGTGTTGGCACCGAGCGTGTTGAGGCCGTGCTGGCCTTCACTCCAGTAGGTGTACTGCTGGACACCGAGCCGCGGAATGGCGGGCGCGCTGTTGGTGTGCAGCTGCAGCACTTTTTCGGGCAGCGTCATCCGGGAGACGAGATCGGCGGCCCGTTCGGCGAAGCTGTAGCGGGTGTCCCGGTAGACGGGAAGCGCGGCGGGAACGCCCGCCGCGGCGGGAACGACAAAGGTGGCGGCGGCGATCGCCGCGGTGAGCGCGGTGGCGGTCAGCCGCCGGCCGGGGGAGAGCAAGGGCATCGGATCTCCGTCACAGAAGGTCGATGGCTGCGGCTTGGTCCGCTCGTCATCGTTAGCAGCCGCCGCGCGGGAGTGGCAAGGCGCCGGTGCCGAGCCCGAGGTCGCGTCGGCGGAATAACCGGAGAGGTTTGTAAATTTCACGCGCATGAGGGCGAACTCCGCTCGTTCGGGGCGAGCCGAGACCCCGGGAGAGTGAAACAAGTGTCGCGTTCCTGCGACCGAAATCCTGACGGCCTCGCCGGGCCGCCGACGAGGCCCTACGGTGGAGGTTCGGTTGCATCGATCTGGGAGGAACGATGAACCCGATGAACAGGAACGCCGACAAGGCGGTACCGGTTCCCATGGACGGCACCCGATCGGAGCTGTCCGGCACAGCCAGTGATGTCGTCCAGGCGCGAGATGTCAGCGGAGGGGTACATTTTCACCGTTCCGGCCCAGAGCGGCGGGACGTGCCTCGCCAATTGCTGGGCGACGTCCGCGGATTCGTCAACCGGTTCGCGGAACTGGGGCGGCTGGACGCGGTCCTGTTCCCGCTGGGTCCGGAAGCTGCGCACCTCACGGTGATCGTCGGAACGGCCGGCGTGGGGAAGACGGCCTTGGCGCTGCGCTGGGCGCATCGCACCCAGGACCAGTTCCCCGACGGCCAGTTGTACGTGAACCTCCGCGGTTATGACCCGGGCACTCCGATCACCGCCGAACAGGCGCTTGACCGGTTCATCCGCGCCCTGGACGTGCCCCCGTCCCGCATTCCCGCCGACCTGGAAGCCAAGTCGTCGCTCTACCGGTCGTTGCTGGCCAACCGCCGTGTCCTGGTCGTCCTGGACAACGCCGAAAGCGTCGGCCAGGTGCGGCCCCTCATCCCCGGTGCCGACGGGTGCCGGGTCGTCGTCACCAGCCGGAGCCGGCTCGCCGGGCTCATGGCCCGCGACGGCGCTCAGCGCGTTACCCTGGAAGTTCTGCCCGAATCCGAGTCGGTCGAGCTGATCACCGCCATCACCGCGGACTACCGCGGCCAGGACGATCCCGCCGACATCGCCGAGCTCGCCCGGCTGTGCGCCTGCCTGCCGCTGGCGCTGCGGATCGCCGCCGAACGGGCCGCGACCCGGCCGTGGATGCCCTTGGCGCAGCTCATCCAGGACCTGCGCGACGAATCCGGGCTCTGGGACGCCCTCACCGCCGAGGACGGCGAAGAAGCGGACGGCGTCCGTGCGGTGTTCGCGTGGTCGTACCGGGCCCTGCCGGCCGACGCGGCCCGGATGTTCCGCCTGCTCGGCCTGCACCCCGGCCCCGAGTTCAGCGTCCAGGCGGCGGCCGAGCTGGCGGACGTCACGGTGCTGGACGCCCGCCGGCTGCTGGATTCCATCTGCGGTGTCCACCTGATCGAGCAGACCGGGCCGGACCGCTACGAATTCCACGACCTCCTTCGCGCGTATGCGACGAACGCAGCCCACCACCAAGACTCCCTGGAGGAGCAGTACGCCGCCCTGAGCCGGGTGCTGGCGTGGTACCTGCACGTCGCCCACGCCGCCGGCACGGCCATGCGCACACCGGTCCGGCTCCTCCCGCCGACGGCGCTCCCGGCTCCCTCGGCGGTGCCCGCGTTCCCGGCCTACCTCGACGGCGCGCGGTGGTACGAAGTCGAATGGTCCAACCTCCTGGCCGCGGTCCAAGCCGCGGAGAAATCGGGACTGGACCGCGTTTCCTGGCAACTGGCGCTGGTGCTGCGACCGTACTTCACGCGGGAAGCGACGATCGCCGACCGGCTCCAGGTCATCGAGACCGCGATCAGTGCCGCGCGCCGGGACGCCGACCGGCTGGCCGAAGCGGAAGGCGTCTTCGCGCTCGGGAGCGCCTATTCCACCCAGCATCGCCTGAACGACGCGGTGCGCGTGCACCGGGACGTGCTGGCGATCCGCCGCGAAATCGGTGACAGCGAGGGGGAATCGCTGTCGGTGAACATGCTCGGGGTGATCTTCCTCATGCAACGCAGGTTCCCCGAAGCCGTCGAGCAGCTGGAGTCGGCGCTGGCGCTTTCGCGCGCCCAGGACGACCCCGAGCGCGAAGCGACCGCCCTGTTCAACCTCGCGGACGCCTACTGCGGTTCGGGCCGGTACCCGGAGGCGATCGGGACCGCGAGCCGGAGCCTGGCGTTGAGCCGGGAACTCGGCGACCAGCGGCGGGAACTGGTCGCGCTCGTCGTGCTGGCCAGGGCCCAGGCCGATTCGGCGGAAAGCCGGCGTGAAGACGCGCTCGAATCGGCGGGAAAGGCGCTCGAACTCGCGCGCGCCCGCAACGAAGACCGCAACGAGGGCTGGGTGCTCCTCGAGTACGCCCGGATCCAGCGGCTCAACGGCCTGTTCAACGACGCACTCGTCTCCGGCCAGCGGGCGACGACGCTGCACCGGGCGCTCGAAAGCCCGGTCAGGGAGGCCGCTGCGCTGGACGGCACGGGGGAGGCGTACCAGGGCCTCGGCCGTGCCGAGGACGCCGTGCCGTTCCACCGCCGGGCGGTGGCGATTCTCCGGGACCTCGACGACCGGTGGCAGCTCGCCGTCGCCCTGGACAACCTCGGCGAGGCGGTGGCGGACGCGGATGCCGCCGAAGCGCGGGCGTGCCGGCAGGAGGCGGCCGAACTGTTCGGGAGTTACGCCGATCCGCAGGCGCAGGCGAAGGCGGTGCGGCTGAACCGGCTGCTCGGCTGAACCGGAGGCTCACGTGCCGGGCGGTGGCAGCCTTGGTGAGCACGCTTGCGCCGGTGGGCAGTCGTCGCCGCCGGTCCGCTCGGCGAAGTGCGCGGAGATCGCCGCCATCCGCGGACCGGCGAGGATCTTCCCGACGGGCTCCCGGTGGACGTTCCCGAGGTGGATCCGCCGCGCCATCACGCAGGGCGAGACATTGCCGAACGGATCGATGGCCGCACTGCCCTGGGCACACCGGCCGCAGAGTTCGGCGGCCGGCGGGCGGCCACCTTCGCGGGAAGCGCGGCCGACTTCCCGGAACCGCCCGACGGTGACGTCTTCGACGCCCAGCGCGGCGAGATCCGCGCACGCCCGGTCCGCCACCGCGCCGGACCCGACCACCGCCACCCGGATCCGCACCCCCGTCCGCACGGCCTGCGCGATGTTCGCGCGCGTCCGGGCATGACTGCCCGGGAGACCGGTGAAAGCATCGTGGGCCGCGGAATCCGTGGTGTAGTAGGACGTTGCCACGCTCACGCCCGGACGCAGGTAACGCGACCACCAGGATCGGCTGACCTGCACCAGGTTGGTGAACACCTCGACCCGCATGCGCAACGCCAGTGCCCGGTCGACCAGGCTCGCGCACTCCGGGTGCAGGGTCGGTTCGCCGCCGATGAACTGCACCGCCGTCACGCCGGATCCGGCCGCCGTGTCGAGCACTTCCCGCCAGTCCGCGGCGGTCATGGAACCGTGCCCGCCGCGCGGTGACGACTCGGCGTAGCAGTGGGCGCAGGAGAGCTGACACCGCCCGGTCAGTTCCAGCGCGAGCGATCGGATGCGCGTGCCGGCTGGCATCGGTCTCTCCCCTTCCCCGGCCACAGAGCGAGAGCGCGTGCACGAAGGGTCGCAGGTAGTTCGCGGAGGGTCAATGGCCGCGGAACGGTTGTCCAGTTCCTCAAGGCCGCCGGTAGATCGTGATCGCGTGGCCCACTTCGTCGATCGGGGTGCTCGTCGCGATCAGCTCGGCCAGTCTCCCGTTCGCCTTCGCCACCGCGGAATCCGACACCGCCAGCAGCCCGTGCACCTCCGTCGCCGGGACCGTCAGCGGGTCCGCCGCCACGATCCCGTAGTACGACGGCACTCCGCTGCCCTTGTACACCAGCCACACCCGTTCGCCCGCGTACCGGGAGCCCAGCCGGGCCAGGTCCTGGCCCCAGTCGACGTTCGAATCGTGCAGGTGCCGGTGGGTCGCTTCCGGGCCGCCGAACGCCTCGTTCGCGTACGGCAAGTAGTACGGGAACGTCCGCAGCGAACTCGCCGCCGCGAACACGACCAAGGCCGCCACCGCCACCTGCGCCCAGCGCCGGTGCAGCGCAACCACCCCGGCCGCCGCGATGGCCAGGAACATCGGCATGAACACCACGTACCGGACGCCCAGGTCGCGGCTGCCCGTCATCGCCGCGGCCAGCAGGACGGCCGTGGGGAGGAGCACGTACAGCGCCGCCGGGCGCAGGCGGGGGATCGCCACCAGCACGACCGCTCCGGCCACCCACGACGCCAATGCCCCCAGCGGTGTCTTCACCAGCAGCGCCGCCGGGAGGTAGTACCACAGGGATTCGACGTGCTGCGTGCCGAACAGGAACGTCGTCCACACCTGGTCTTCGAAGCCGAACTGGACGCGCATCCCCGCCAGGTACGGCTCCGGCAGCGGCAGCCACCCGGCGAGCGCGCGCAGACCCGTCAACGGCGGCAGGCCCGGTGGTGTCGTCCAGCGCAGCTGCGGGTCGACGACCGCATAGGACGCCCACACGACCGCGATCGCCAGCAGTGCAACGGAAACGGCGCCGCCGATCGCGCGAAGCCAGTGCCGATGACCGGCCCGCCGGACCGACACGGCCACCAGGAGCAGCAGCACGGGAACCGCCGCGAGCGCGCTCATCTTCGTGGCGACGGCCGCGCCCAGCGCGAGGCCCGTCAACGGGACGTACCGGGCGGGACGCCGCCGGGCCCGCCACGCCAGCCACGCCGACGCCACCAGGAACCCCGCCACCGGCACGTCCAGCGTCGCCAGCGATCCGTGCGCGATGACGTCCGGGGAAAACGCATACAGCGCCAGCGCGACCAGTCCGCCCGCGGGCCCGGTCAGGTCGCGGGCGAACGCGAACACGACCAGCCCGAACAGCAGCGTCAGCAGGATCACCGGCAACCGGGCCAGCAGCAGCAACCGGCCCGGGTCCTGGCCGGACTCGTACAGCACGTGCCGGCCCAGCTGCGTCTGGTCGCCGGTGAACGCCGGGTCGAGGTGCACGTCGGCGAACGCGAGGCCGGTCGCGATGATCAGCTTGCCCAGCGGCGGGTGCTCGGGGTTGTACCGCAGGCTGTGCTGCTCCAGGTAAACGACCGCGGTGCCCGCGTAGACCGGTTCGTCGATGGTCGGGGACTGCGCCACGGCCGTGGTGATCATCGCGATCGCCATCCCGCCCAGCAGGGCCACGACGACGAGCGCGTACCACCAGCGTCGGCGGGCCCGTCGCGGCGGGGGCGCCGGTGTCTCGGCCGCGGGCGGCGGCAGGCTGGTCAACAGGGACAACTCGCGCCACCTCCTGCCGGCCTCGGGGGCATCACCTCCATTAGACGCTCGGCCGGTGCGGTGGTTCTGCCGGTCGTCGAGCGGCATTCCCATGACACGGACCGGGCAAGCAAGTATCGTCCCACAGTGCGAGACAGTGGATCGATCACGCGCGAACTCCTTAAAGTCCTCGATCGTCACTCGATCGGCTGAACCTTGAAGGTGTTGTGTCCGTCCCCGCTCTGCCGCCGTCCGCGGCGCGTTCCCTGCCCGCCGCGGTGTGGCGTGCCGTCCGTTCCGGGCGGTGGACGTCCGTCTGCGCGGTCCTGATCGTCGCCATCGTGCTGCTCGCGGCCGCGGCCGACCTCTTCGTCCTGGCCGAGGGGCAGAGCCTGACCCCGGACATCGGCACCCTCGGCCCCACCGGCCTGCCGGCCGGGACGCTGGGCGGGCTGAGCGGCGCGCACTGGTTCGGCGTCGAGCCGCTGACCGGCGTCGACCTGTTCGCGCTGGTCGCGCACGGCGCGCGGACGTCACTGCTGGTCGGGCTCGGTGCCACCGCGCTGGGCACCGTGCTCGGCGTCGTGGCCGGGGTCAGCGCCGGCTACCTCGGCGGCTGGTGGGACCGCGTGGTGACGTGGACCGCCGACGTCATCCTCGGCTTCCCGTACCTGATCTTCATGATCGCGCTCGGCGCGGTCCTGCCGGTGGACTTCCCGCGCCAGGTGACGCTGATCGTCGTCCTCGGGCTCTTCGGCTGGCCGCGGGTGGCCCGGATCGTCCGCGCCCAGACGCTGAGCCTGGCCAAGCGCGACTTCGTCGCCGCGGCCCGGGTGGTGGGCGCCGGGCCGTGGCACGTGTTCACGAAGGAGCTGCTGCCCAACCTGTGGGCGCCGATCATCGTCGTCGCCAGCCTGACCGTGCCGTCGATGATCGGCAACGAGGCCGCGCTGTCGTTCCTCGGGGTCGGCGTCCTGCCGCCCACCCCCAGCTGGGGCCGCACGATCAGCGCCGCCATCGACTTCTTCGAAACCGACCCGATGTACCTGGTCTTCCCCGGCCTGCTGCTGTTCCTGATCACCCTGGCCTTCAACGTCGTCGGCGACGCCCTCCGCGACGCGCTCGACCCGCGCTCGGGAGGTGCGGCCTGATGCGCACCGCCCGGTTCGCCGCCACCCGGTTCGCCGGGATGCTGCTGGTCCTGTTCGTCGTCGCCTTCGTGACGTTCGTGGTGTTCTACGTCCTGCCCGCCGACCCGGCGCGGATGGCGTGCGGCCGCCCGTGCTCGCCCGAGGGCCTGCAGCTCGCCCGGGAGTTCATGGGCTACGACGTCCCCTGGTACCGGCAGTTCCTCGACTTCCTCGGCGGCATCTTCGGCGGCCGCACGTTCGGCACCGGCGCCGCGGCGATCCACTGCACCGCGCCGTGCTTCGGCTGGGACTTCCAGAACAACGTCGACGTGCTGAGCGAGATCGGCGGCCGGATCGAGGTCAGCTTCTCGGTGGCGCTGGGCGCGGCCGCGATCTGGATCGTCGCCGGCGTCGGCCTCGGCGTGCTTTCGGCGCTGCGCCGCGGCAGTGCGGCCGACCGGATCACGATGGCCGCCGCGATGGCCGGCGTCTCCATGCCCGCCTACCTGGCCGGGATGATCGGCATCACGATCTTCGCCTTCGCCCTCGACGTCGTCCCGAAGTCCGGGTACGTGCCGCTGACCGAGAACCCGGCGCAGTGGGCGTGGCACCTCGTGCTGCCGTGGTTCGTGCTGGCCTTCCTGCACGCCGCCATCTACGCGCGGCTGACCCGCGGCCAGATGCTGGAAACCCTCGGCGAGGACTACATCCGCACCGCGCGGGCGAAGGGGCTCACCGAGCGGAAGGTGGTGGGACGGCACGCGTTGCGCAACGTCCTGCTGCCGGTGGTCACCGTGTTCGGCGTCGACCTCGGTGCGCTGCTGGCCGGCACGGTGATCACCGAACGGATCTTCGGCATGGCCGGCGTGGGGCGGCTGCTCGTCGACGCCATCGCCTCGCTCAACCTGCCGGTGCTGCTGGGCGTGACGCTGTTCTCCGCCCTGCTGGTCACCGTCCTGAACTTCCTGGTCGATCTCTGCTACGGCGCGCTCGATCCGCGGGCCCGCCTCGTCTGAAGGGGACACGATGAAACGGGGACTCCAACTCGCCGCCGGGGTGCTGGCCGCCGTCACGCTGCTGACGGCGTGCGGCGCCAACGACACACCGGCGGGGCAGGGCGGCACCGTCAAACCCGGCGGGACCCTCCTCCTGCTCAACGACGCACCCTCGATCACGTGGGACCCGGCGAAGAGCTCGAACCTGGTCGTCACCACGCTCGGGCTGATCCACCGGCGGCTGACGTCGTGGGACGTCGCGCCGGGCAAGGACACCACGATCGTGCCCGACCTGGCCACCGACACCGGGCGGCCCAGCGACGGCGGCAAGACCTGGACGTTCACCCTCAAGGACGGCCTGAAGTACGCCGACGGCACGCCGATCAGGAGCGAGGACGTCAAGTGGGGCCTCGAGCGGTCGTTCGCGCCCGCGTTCTCCGGCGGCCTGGCCTACCACAAGGACCTGCTCTCGCCGGGCCTGGCGTACAAGGGCCCGTTCGAGGGCAAGGAGCTCGACACCATCCAGACGCCGGACGCGAAGACGATCGTCTTCCACCTCGCCCGCGCGTACGGCGACTTCAACTGGGTCGCCAGCACACCGGCGTTCTCCCCGGTGCCGAAGGGCAAGGGCGCCGAAGCGAACTACGGTGACCACCCGGTCGCGTCCGGCCCCTACCAGCTGCAGAGCTACCAGCGGGGCAAGTCGGCGAAGCTGGTGCGCAACCCGAACTGGAGCCGCGACGAGGACAAGACGCGGCTGGCCTACGCCGACACCGTGGACTTCGAGCTCGGCCAGGACACCAGCGTCATCTCCAAGCGGCTCATCGACGACACCGGCAAGGACCGCGCCGGCTTCGGCATGTCGTTCGCCTCGCCGGCCCAGCTGGCCCAGATCCAGGGCAACGCGTCGGCGAAGTCCCGGCTGGTGACGTCGGAATCCGGCGCGCTGGCCTACCTTTCGCTGAACACCCAGCGCGGGAACCTGACGAACCCGAAGGTGCGCCAGGCGTTCCAGTACGCCGTCGACAAGGCCGCCTACCAGGTCGCCAGCGCGGGCAGCGCCCAGCTGGCCGGCGACGTCGCCACGACGCTGATCACGCCCGGCCTGCAAGGCCGCGAGCAGTACGACCTGTACCCGGCGCCGCCGTCCGGCGACCCGGCCAAGGCCAAGCAGCTGCTCGCCGAGGCGGGCTTCCCGAACGGCATCGAGGGGCTGGTCCTGGCCACCCACAACGAAAACGGCTACCCGGAGAAGGCGGCGGCGATCCAGGCCGCATTGGCCAGGGCGAACATCAAGGTCACCATCAAGCCCCTCGACGACGACACCTACACGTCCGAAGTGGACACCAAGGGGCTGTCGGACTTCGACCTGACGCTCACCTCGTGGCAGCCGGACATCCCGTCGGCCAACGCGAACATCCAGCCGCTGTTCCAGTCCACCGAGATCGGCAACGGCGGGTACAACGAGTCGCGCTACAGCAACCCCGAGGCCGACCGGCTGATCGCCGAGGCACAGGCCACGGTGGACCCGGCCGAGGCCGGGAAGAAGTGGGCGGCGCTGGACAAGAAGATCCTCGCCGACTCGCCGGTCGTGCCGCTGATCTACACGCGCAACTCGTTCCTGCACGGTTCGCAGGTGGGCGGCGTCCAGATCGGCCGGTTCCCGGCCTACGTCGACTACCGCAAGTTCGGGCTCGTCCAGTGACCGGTGCCGGGCTCCTGCGGCTGCACGACGTGGCGGTCTCGTTCGGCGACGTCGAAGCCGTCCGCGGGGTCGGCTATGAGGTCCGCGCGGGCGAAGTCGTCGCGGTGGTCGGGGAGTCCGGCTCCGGCAAGACGGTCACCGCGATGTCCCTGCTCGGCCTGCTCCCGCCTGCGGCGAAGGTGTCGGGGCGCGCGGAGCTGGCCGGGCGGGACCTCTACGCGATGCCGGCGGCCGAGCTGCGGGCGGTCCGCGGCGGCGCGGTCGGCATGGTGTTCCAGGAGCCGATGAGCGCGCTGAACCCGGTGTTCACCGTCGGGGACCAGCTCGTCGAAGCGATCCGCACGCACCAGCCGCTCGCGGCCCCCGCCGCGCGGGACCGGGCGATCGAGCTGCTCGGCCTGGTCGGGCTGCCGGACCCGGGCGAGCGGTTCCGGTCGTACCCGCACGAGCTGTCGGGCGGCCAGCTGCAGCGGGTCGTCATCGCGATGGCGGTGGCGAACGAGCCGGAGCTGCTGATCGCCGACGAGCCGACCACCGCGCTGGACGTCACCGTGCAGGCGGAGATCCTCGAGCTGCTGCGCGACCTCCGCGCGCGGCTGGGGACGGCGATCCTGCTGATCACGCACGACATGGGCGTGGTCGCCGACCTCGCCGACCGGGTCGTCGTGATGCACGACGGCCGCGTGGTCGAGCAAGGGCCGGTGGAGCGGATCTTCACCGCACCGGCCGAGGACTACACGCGGCAGCTGCTCGGCTCGGTGGTCTCGCTGAGCACGGCGGCGACGTCCGGGCTCGAACGCGCGGCGACCACGGAGGTCCCGGCCGGTCCGGGCCACGTCGCGGCGGCGGAGCACCCGGCGGCGGCGTCGGTCCCGGACGTCCCCGCCGTGGCGCCGCTGCTGCGCGTGACGGACCTGGCGGTCACCTACCGCGGCCGGTTCCGCGCACTGGCGGTGCACGCCGCGGCGGGGGTGAACCTGCACGTCGAGCCGGGCGAGGTGCTCGGCCTGGTGGGGGAGTCGGGCTCGGGCAAGAGCACGGTGGCCAGGGCGGTCACCGGCCTGCTCGCGCCCACGGCGGGCTTCGTGCGCATCGGGGACGCGGACATCACGCGCGCCCGCGGCCGGGCGGCGAAGGCCCTGCGGCGCCGGATCGGCGTGGTGTTCCAGGACCCGCTGTCGTCGCTGAACCCGCGGACGACGGTGGGGGAGAGCGTGGCGACCCCGCTACGGCTGCACCGCGCGGCCCCGGAGTCCGAAGTGGACGGCCGGGTGGCTGCCCTCCTCGACGCGGTCCGGCTGTCCCCGGCACTGGCCGGCCGCTACCCGCACGAGCTGTCGGGCGGCCAGCGCCAGCGCGCGTGCATCGCGCGGGCCCTGGCGCTGCGCCCGGACCTGCTGGTGGCCGACGAGCCGACGAGCGCGCTCGACGTGACCATCCAGGCCCGCGTCCTGGACCTGCTGCGCGAGCTGCAGCACGAGTTCGGCTTCGCGTGCCTGTTCATCAGCCACGACCTGGCGGTGATCGAGCAGCTCGCGGACCGGGTCGCGGTGATGCACCGGGGGAAGGTGGTCGAGCAGGGCCCGGCGAAGGAGGTCCTGACGGCCCCGGCGCACGCGTACACGCAGCGGCTGTTGTCGGCGGCCCCGGTTGCGGACCCGGAGGCCCAGCGACGGCGCCGCGAAGCCTGGCGGCGGCTGCGCTAGGAGCCGGGTGGTGCCTGTGGCATCGGCTGCGGCGACTGCGGCGGTTGCGTTGAGGCGGCTCCGGTTGCGTTGAGGCGGCTGCGGTTGCGTGCCGGGCGGTGCCTGCGGCCCATGGCTGCGGCTGCGGCTGCGGCTGCGGCAAGCGTCCGGCGGCAAGTTGTCGAAAGCGGCGAAACGCTCCCGCGCGAGCGGGCAGGCAAGTGCGCGCAGCCCCGGTCCCCAGCCGCGCCGATGCCAGCGCCCGCCGGAACGGAACCGCGAAACTTTCCTGCGCCACACCCCCTGCTCACGCGCCCGGCCTTCCCCCTCGCTCGCGCCCGGGTCGTGACAGCGGCGAATGTTAGCGCTAACGTTCCACCGCGTCCTCCACTTCAGCGACGAACGGAGAACCCGGTGAACTCCTCCTTCTCCCGGCGGCGGCTGCTGCAGGCCGCCGGTGCCACCGCCCTCGCCTCGGCCGCCGGTCCCGTCCTCGGGGGCTCGCCCGCCCGGGCGGCCACCGATCCCGTCCGGTCGGAGGTCGGGGTGGCCGCGGTCCCGTTCGACCTCGGGCAGGTGCGGCTGACCGCGAGCCGGTGGCTGGACAACCAGAACCGGACGCAGAACTACCTGCGGTTCGTCGACGTCGACCGGCTGCTGTACAACTTCCGGGCCAACCACCGGCTTTCGACCGGCGGCGCCGCCACCAACGGCGGCTGGGACGCCCCGAACTTCCCCTTCCGCAGCCACGTCCAGGGCCACTTCCTGACCGCGTGGGCGCAGCTGTGGGCCGTCGCCGGGGACACGACCTGCCGGGACAAAGCCACCTACATGGTCGCCGAACTGGCCAAGTGCCAGGCCAACGACGGCGCCGCCGGGTTCGGGGCCGGGTACCTGTCCGGCTTCCCCGAATCGGACTTCAGCGCCCTCGAGGCCGGGAACCTGTCGAACGGCAACGTGCCGTACTACTGCATCCACAAGACCATGGCCGGGCTGCTCGACGTCTGGCGCTACGCCGACAGCACGCAGGCCCGTGACGTGCTGCTGAACCTCGCCGGCTGGGTCGACCGCCGCACCGGCAGACTGACCTACAGCCAGATGCAGTCCGTGCTGAACACCGAATTCGGCGGCATGAACGCGGTGCTGACCGACCTCTACCAGTACACCGGCGACGCGCGCTGGCTGACCGTCGCGCAGCGGTTCGACCACGCCGCCGTGTTCGACCCGCTGGCGGCGAACCGGGACCAGCTCAACGGCCTGCACGCCAACACGCAGGTGCCCAAGTGGATCGGCGCGGCCCGGGAGTACAAGGCCACCGGCACCACCCGCTACCGGGACATCGCCACCAACGCGTGGAACATCACCGTCGGCGCGCACACCTACGTCATCGGCGGCAACAGCCAGGCCGAGCACTTCCGCGCGCCCAACGCCATCGCCGCGTACCTCAACCAGGACACCTGCGAAAGCTGCAACACCTACAACATGCTCAAGCTGACCCGGGAGCTGTTCACCCTCTACCCGGACCGCGCCGACCTCGCCGAGTACTACGAGCGGGCGCTGCTCAACCAGATGATCGGCCAGCAGAACCCGGCCGACAGCCACGGGCACATCACCTACTTCAGCTCGCTCAACCCGGGCGGCCGCCGCGGCCTCGGCCCGGCGTGGGGCGGCGGCACGTGGAGCACCGACTACGCCTCGTTCTGGTGCTGCCAGGGCAGCGGCCTGGAAACCCAGACGAAGCTCGCGGACTCGATCTACTTCCACACCGACACGACGCTGATCGTGAACCTGTTCCTGCCCTCGGTGCTCACCTGGACCCAGCGCGGCATCACCGTCACCCAGACCACGTCCTACCCGGCGAGCGACACGACGACCCTGACGTTCACCGGGAACGTGAGCGGCAGCTGGGCCCTGCGCGTCCGCATCCCGAGCTGGGCCGCCGGGGCCACGATCAGCGTCAACGGCGTCGCGCAGAACGTCACCACCACGCCGGGCAGCTACGCCACCCTGACCCGCTCCTGGACCTCCGGTGACGCGGTCACCGTGCGGCTGCCGATGCAGGCCGTCCTGCGGCCCGCCAACGACAACGCGAACGTCGCGGCGATCACCTACGGCCCGGTGGTCCTGGCCGGCAACTACGGCACCAGCACGCTCAGCGCGCTGCCGTCCCTCGACCGGAACTCGATCACCCGCACCAGCAGCAGCGCGCTCGCCTTCAGCGCCAAGGCCAACGGCTCGACGGTCAACCTGGTGCCCTTCCACGACGCCCAGGGCTTCAACTACACGGTCTACTGGAACACCAGCGGGTCCGGCGCGACGACGTCCCGGCTGGTCAACGTGGGCAGCGGGCTGCTGCTGGGGATCGAGAACATGTCCACCGCCGACGGCGGCCGGGCACTGCAGTGGTCGGACAACGGCACCGCCGACCACAACTGGGAAATCGTCACCGACGGGACCGCCGTCCGGTTCCGCAACGCCAACAGCGGCAAGGTGCTCGGCGTGCGTGACATGTCGGCCGCCGACAACGCCCAGGTCCTGCAGTGGGCGGACAACGGCACCGCCGACCACCGGTGGACCGTCGCCGACCAGGGCGACGGCACGGTGAAGATCCGCAACGTCAACAGCGGCAAGCTGCTGACCATCGAGAACAACTCGACCGCCGCCGGTGCCTACGCCGTGCAGGGCCCCGACAGCGGCGCCGCCGCCACCCGGTGGCGGATCGTGCGCACCGGCTGACCGGGACCGGGCCGGCCGGAGACGATGGCCCCGGCCGGCCGCGGTTTCAGCCTGCGGTGAACAGGAAAGCGTCGATGACGGTCTGGTCCACCCTGGTGCCCGCCGCGTCGATCGCGGTCGCCCGCAACGACGCCGACGCGGCGCCGGCCGGGTGCACCAGGAGCGCGCCCGTGTCCGTGAACGGCACCGCGCACCAAGTGGCGCCCCGGTCGTAGGAAACGCTCAACGCGGTGAGCTTCCCCGCGGCGCCGGCGTTGTCGTCGACCGTGATCGGCAGGTACGTCGGAAGCCGGCCGGGGACGCGGTTCCACGCGTCGACGACGGGGGCGTACCGGACCGCCGGCAACGGCAGGGCCACCGGGGTCGCGCCCGGCACCGTGCCGGACGTGAACGTCCAGTCCGCCACGACCGTCGACGACAGGGCGTTGTCCCGGGTCGCGTCGACGTGCAGGACGTACAGCCCGGTGTCCGGCGGCACCGTGAACGTGCCCGTCCCGGGCGTCGCCGAAGCGCCGATTTCCCTGCCGTCGCGGGACAACGTCGTGTGCGCGCCGATGACGGCGGCGCCGTCGGCGATCCGGCCCGCGTGCTGGTCGGTGAACAGCGGCACGGCCACCGCGATCGTGTCCCCCTGCCGCACGGCCCGGTTGCGCGGCCCGGCGGGGAACGCCGGGCCGAACACGGCCGCGTTCCAGCGTTCGAGCGCCGGGTGGCCGAGCCGGTAGCTGCGCGGCACCGCGTCCAGCAGCAGGCTCACGCCGTCCTCGGAGAACAGCGGGTACCACTCCTGATCCGGGCTGTAGAACTCGTCCAGGCCGTAGGGGAGCGGCCGCGTGATGATCCCTTCCCGGGTCCCGGTCGAACCGGGTTTCGTGACCGCTTCCTCCGACCGCACCCGCGCCATTTCCTTGTCCCGCACGGTGAAGCCGGGATCCGCGGGAACGGACCCGGTGAAGTGGTTCCGCACGTTGTACAGGTAACCGCTGGTGCTGAAGCCGCCCTGGCCGTCCGGCTCCGCCGCCTGGGCCTCGACGGCGAGGTCGAAACTGCTCGCCGACGTCGTCGACGGGCGGACGTGGAAGTCGCCGAAGTCGGGGATGTAGTCCCAGGTGCTGAGCCGGCCCCAGCTCGCGTCCCGTTCGAAGCCGAGGGCCGCCCGGCCGATCTTCGCCGCCGGCCGGTCGGCGAACCGCACGCCGGGTGCGACGCCGGTGCGGGCGTCGACGGTCAGCCGGGCGGCACCGGCCACGACGAACTCCGGCTCGACGGTGAACAGGTAGTGCCGGTCGTCGGTCCACGTCGTCGCCTGGAAGTAGTACTTCCCCTTCGGCACGCGGGCGGTCGCCGTATCACCGCTGAAGCTGCGAGGGTGCTCGATGTCGGTGAAGCCGTAGGAGAAGTTCTCCGTCGGGTTGCCCTGCTCGTCGAGGAAGTCCAGGGCGACGTCGTAGCTCTCGGCTTCGCGGGTGACCGCGATCGGCGTCCGCACGTCCCCGGCGAGCACCACCCCCTGGTAACCGCCGTCCGGCCCGGTCACCCGGGTGTCCGCGGTGACCGTCGCCTGCGCGGTGCCGCCCGCCGGGATCGTCAGCGAGCCGGGCGTGACGGTGAACATCCCGGCCGGCGCGGCCGCCCCGGCCGGGTCCCGCACGTCGGTGGTGAGGGCCAGGGTGACCGGCGCCGGACCGGTGTTGCGGTAGGTCATCGTGGTGACCAGCGGCCGGTCGTCGTCGTGCGGCCACCGCGCGGTCCCCAGGCTCACGCTCGCCGGCGCGGCGACCACCGGCGTGGCCACGGCCTTCGCCACGTCCACCCGGCCCGCGCCCTGCTGGAACACCGACAGCCCGGTGCCCGGTTTCGCGGTGCCCATGAGCGCGGCCTTCAGCTCGGGCGCTTTCCAGTCCGGGTGCTGCTGGGCGAGGATCGCCGCCGCGCCCGCCACGTGCGGGGCCGCCATCGACGTGCCGGACAGCCGCATGTGGTTCTCGTCCACCGAAGGCTCCGTCGCCCCCAGAACGCTGTCGTGGGCCTTGGCGGCCGCGATGCCGACGCCGGGCGCGGTGAGGTCCGGCTTGATCGCCCCGTCGCCGGGGCGGGGCCCGCGGTTGGAGAACGGCGCGAGCGTCTCGTCGCGGTCCACGGCCCCGACGGTCAGTGCGCCGCTCGCCGCGCCAGGGCTCGTCACGAGGTAGCCGTCGTTGCCGGCCGCGGCGACGAAGAGCGTGCCGGTCTGCTCGGTGAGCCGGTCGACGGCCTGCGACAGCGCGTCCGTGCCGTCGCTGGGGAACCGGGTCCCCAGGCTCAGGTTCACCACCTTGGCACCGGCACCCGCCGCCCACTCCATCCCGGCGATGATGCCCGACTCCAGTCCGGAACCGTTGTCCCCGAGCACCTTCCCGTTGAGCAGCCGCACGCCCGGGGCGACGCCGCGGTACTTCGCGTCGCGGCCGGTGACGATGGACGCCACGTGCGTGCCGTGCCCCCACCGGTCGGCGGTGCCGGTGGCGCTGCCGCTGAAGTCCTTCGCGTCGGCGACGACGCCGGCCAGGTCGGGGTTCGCGGTGTCGATGCCGCTGTCGAGCACGGCGACCGTGACACCGCTGCCGGTCAGCCCGGCCTGCCACGCGGCGGGCGCGCCGATCTGCGGCACGCTCCGGTCCAGCGTGCCGCGGACCGGGGTGTCCAGCCAGATCCGCGGCGCCGCGGCCCGCAGGTGCTGCGCCAGCGCGTTGCGGCCCTTGACCGCGCGCACGGCGGTCGCCCCGATGCTCGTCAGCTCCCGCACCGCCTGCAGTCCTTCGGTGCGGGCCGCGGCCGCCCCGCCGCCGACGATGAGCGGCAGGTCGCCGCGGGTCTGGTCGTCGTAGCCGAACGCGGCGAGCGCGGTGACGTCGAACAGCAGCGGGTCCAGCCGGCCGGACCGCACGGCGGGCAGCGCGTCCGACGGCGTGACGTGCACGTCGCCGGTGACGTCGGTGCGCTGCTCGAAAGCCAGCTGCGACCGGCCCTCGCCGGGTTGGACGGAGATCACGCGCGGCCCGGCGAGCACCACCCGGTCACCGGTGACGAGGGTGACCGTGCGGGTGGGCGCGGGATTCGGTGCGGCGGCGCCGGCCGCGGCCCCCGCGGTGGTGCCGCTCGTCGCGAGCACCACGGCGAGGACGGCGGCGACAGGATGTCTCCAGCTCATGCAACCTCCCAGTCGGATTCCTACGCCGGAGACATCGCCGGGACCCGGTGATCGGTTGCAGGTAAATTTCACGCCTTTCGAAAGTTGGCCGAAACTTTTTGCGTGGCCGCGGAATGCCGTGCTGTGCTGGCCTTTCAGCCCGGAAGGAGACCACGGATGGCAGAAAGTTCCCCGGACCCGCGCCGCCGGCGGCGGTGGTGGCGGTCGCCGGCCACCCGAGTGCTGGCGGGGGTGACCACCGTCGCCGCGACCGCGGCCGTGCTGGTGACCGCGCCCGGTGCGGACGCCGCGGCGAGCACGCTCGGCGCCGCGGCCGCCCAGTCGGGCCGCTACTTCGGCACCGCGATCGCCGCGGGCCGGCTCAGCAACTCGGCCTACACCACGATCGCGGCGCGCGAGTTCAACATGGTGACGCCCGAGAACGAGATGAAGCCGGACGCGACCGAGCCCAACCAGAACCAGTTCAACTTCTCGGCGGGCGACCAGGTCTACAACTGGGCGGTCAGCCACGGGTCCCGGGTCCGCGGGCACACGCTGGCCTGGCACGCGCAGCAACCCGGCTGGATGCAGAGCATGGGCGGCAGCGCGCTGCGCAGCGCGATGATCAACCACATCCAGAAGGTTATGGCCCACTACCAGGGCAAACTCGCCTACTGGGACGTGGTGAACGAGGCGTTCAACGAGGACGGCAGCCGCCGGTCGTCGAACCTGCAGAGCACCGGCAACGACTGGATCGAGGTCGCGTTCCGGACCGCGCGCGCGGCCGACCCGTCGGTCAAGCTCTGCTACAACGACTACAACATCGACAACTGGAGCTACGGCAAGACCCAGGGCGTCTACCGCATGATCCAGGACTTCAAGTCCCGCGGCGTGCCGATCGACTGCGTGGGCCTGCAGGCCCACTTCACCGGCGGCAGCTCGGTCCCCGGCAACTTCCAGCAGACGATCTCGAGCTTCGCGGCGCTCGGCGTCGACGTGGCGCTGACCGAGGTCGACGTCACGAACGCGAACACCTCGCAGTACTCGGCGCTGACCCAGGCGTGCATGAACGTCGCCCGCTGCGTCGGCATCACCGTGTGGGGTGTGCGGGACAGCGACTCGTGGCGGTCGAGCGAGAGCCCGCTCCTGTTCGACGGCAACGGCAACAAGAAGGCCGCCTACACGTCGGTGCTGAACGCCCTCAACGCCGCCGGTCCCGGCCCGACCACGACACCGACGACCCCCACGACCACCCCGACGGGTCCCACGACCACGCCCACGACCCCGACGACCACGCCCACGACCCCGGGCGGGGGCAGTTGCACGGCCACGCTTTCGGCCGGGCAGTCCTGGGGTGACCGGTACAACCTCAACGTCTCGGTCAGCGGGGCTTCGTCGTGGACGGTCACGATGAACGTGCCCAGCCCCGAGCGGATCAGTGCCACCTGGAACATCAACGCCACCTGGCCGAGCAGCCAGGTGCTCATCGCGACACCCAACGGCAACGGCAACAACTGGGGTGTCACCATCATGACCAACGGGAACTGGACCTGGCCCAGCGTCAGCTGCAGCACCTCCTGACCGACCGCGGTCGTGAGTGGTAAGGCGAGTTCTAACTCGCCTTACCACTCACGACGGGTCAGGTGCGGCGTAGGTGGTCGTGGGCCATCAGGGCCAGGCGGCAGCACAGCTGGTGGCGATCGTCCTCGAGGGACGCCCCGGTGAGCTGTTCGAGTTTGCGCAGCCGGTTGAGCACCGTGTTGCGGTGGCAGTACAGCAGTTCGCCCGCGCGGGTGGGGGAGCGGTCCGCGCGGAACCAGGCCCGCAGCGTGTCCAGCAGCACCCGGCGCTCCTCGTCTTCGAGATCCAGGACGCGGCCCAGAGTCCGGGCGGCCAGCCGGTGGGCCAGCCGCGGGCTGGCGACGACCAGCGCCTCGGGCAGCCGGTCGTCCAGCAGGGCGGGCCCGGGCGCGTCCGGGGCCTGCGTGTGGAGCGCGAGTTCCGCCAGCCGGTAGGCGATCCCGAGCTCGGCCAGCCCGTCGACCTCGCCGGACAGGCCCGCGCGGTGCTGCAGGTGCGGCGCCAGCAGCTCGGCCAGCCGGCCGGCGGTGACACCGCCCAGCTCGGCCAGCCACACGACCCGGTCCCGGTAGGGCGCCGCGACCACGCGCACGCCGAGCGCCGCCAGGCCGGGCACGGGCCCCACGTCCTCCGCCAGGTCGCAGCCGACGAGGACCACGGCGTACCGGCCGTGCGCGGGCAGGCCCAGTTCGGCCTCGGCTTCGGCGGCCACCGCCGGGTCGGCGCCCCGGCCCTCGACGAGCGCCCGGACCAGCCGCTCCCGGCGCCGGTTCGCCTGCGCCTGCAGCCGGCTCTCCCGCGACCGGTACCCCTCGACCATCGCCGTCGAGACGCGGTCGGTCGCCTGCCACAGCACCATCACGCTGTCGACGAACTCGGCCAGCTCGTCCGGTGACCGGCGGCGGGCCGCGGCCAGCAGCATCTCCCACAGCAGCTCGGTGCCCAGCCGGAACAGGTGCAGCACCGCTTCCAGGGGGACGCCCTGCTCGGCGCGGCGGCGGCCGGTGGCCAGCGGGGCCGCGATCCAGTCCGCCCGCGTGCCGAACCCCTCGGTCATCAGGACCAGCGCGCTGCGGGCGTTGTCCATGAACGACTGCCGCATGTCCGCGGGCGCGACCCGGTCGCCGCGCGCGTAGAACGCCTGCTCTTCGGCGGCACCCCGCTCGGTCAGCCGGTCGGCGAACGCCGGCAGCTCGGTGAGGACGGCCGCGGCCACCTCGCGGATGACCCTCCTCGGTGCGTGCGGCTGCCCCGGCATCCGCCGACCCTAGCCCCGCGGGCTGGGCCGGTGCCGCGGATTGCCTGTGCCCGGCGCACAACGGACCCGGAATCGGGGCTGCCGGTCAGCTGTCGGTCAGCGCCCGTTGCCAGCCTCCTGCCCAGTAGCTCTGCCCCGAACGCCTGTGAGGTGACCCGTGAGCGGTTCCGGCGACATCGAGCCGGTCAGGAGACTGGCGGTGACGGGCGCGACCGGCTTCGTCGGCGGCGCGGTCTGCCGGGCGGCCACGGCGGCGGGCTGGCAGGTCACGGCGTTCGGCCGGCGCGCGGCGGCCGACGACCGCCACCTCGGCGGCGCGGCCTACCGGTCGTGGGACGTCGGGGCGGCCAAACTGGCCGACCCGCCCGACGTCGACGCGGTGGTGCACTGCGCCGCGTCGCCGACCGGCACCGGCGTCGCGGCCGAGGTGTGGCGGACGAGCCTGCTCGGGACCCACCACGTGCTGGTGTCGTTCCCGGACAGCCGCATCGTCCACGTGAGCAGCGCGAGCGTGTACGACCCGTTCCGGCCGACGGTGCGGGCGAAGGAGCACGAAGCCCCGGTCAGCCGTTACCTCAGCGCGTACGCGGCGGCCAAGGCGGCGGCCGAACGCCTGGTGCTGGCCGTGGCCGACCGTCCGGTCGTCCTGCGGCCGCACGCGGTGTACGGCCCGGGGGACCCGACCTTGCTGCCACGGCTGCTGCGGAACGTCCGCGCCGGCCGCCTGCCGGTCCCGGGCCACGGCCGGGTTCTGATCAGCATGACGGCGGTGGGCGCACTGGCGCGCGCGTGCCTGCTGGCGGCCGCCGGCCCGGCGGCGGGTGTGTTCAACATCGCGGACAGCGAACCGGTCCCGGTCGACTGGGCGTTGCGCGGCCTGCTGGCTTCGGCGGGCGCAGAGGTCCGGCCGGTGTACGTTCCGGCGGCGTGGCTGGCGCCGGTGGCGCGGGTGTTCCCCCGCGGCCGGGTGGGCCGGTACGTGAGCAGCCCGTTCGCCATGGAGCGAACCCTGGACATCACGGCGGCGATCGACCGCCTGGGCTACGAACCGGCGCCGACGACGTTCGCGTCGCCGTAGGGCTAAGCCTCGGTCACGATCGGGACGTCCCGGTATCGCAGAATCCCTTCCACGCCGGAAAGGAACGTCTCGCACACCGGCGCCGGGTCGGTCAGGCAGCCGGCCGCCATCGCGCCGTCGCGGAGCAGCACGAAGTGGCGGGCCGCCGGCTCCGGGGCCGTTTCGCCCGTGGCCGAGAGCACCTCCGTCACCGTGGTCAGGAACCACCGGCGGTGGGCCAGCACCGCCTGGTGCACCGGGTGGTCCGGGTCCGGGTACTCGGCCGCGGCGTTGAGGAACGCGCAGCCGCGGAAGCCGGGTGACCGGATGCCGTCGGCGATCGTGGCCGCCACCGCGCGGACGATGTCCGCCGGTTCGCCGCCTGCCGACCGGGCCGCCGCCACCTGGGCGCGGATCGCTTTGTCGGCTTCCGACAGGTACGCCACCAGCAGGTCGTCCTTGCTGGGGAAGTGCCGGTACAGCGTGGCGCGGGTGACGCCGGCGTCGGCGATCACCCGGTCGATGCCGACCGAGTGCAGTCCCTCGGTGTAGAACAGCCGGCTCGCCGAGGCGAGCAGCCGGGCTCGGGCTTCGGACACAGTTCTCCCGCTTCGACGTCGGTACGGCCGAAGTTTAGCAGATAGAACGGTCGGTCTTGACGACCACGGCGATCCGCTGCCATAGTCGGCGACGAGACAGATCGTTCTATCTACCGGAGGACCCATGGACACCGGAATCGCGCCGACCCTGCGACGGCTCTACTTCGTCCGCTTCGCCTTCGCCCTGGTCTGGGCGGCCCTGCTGTTCGCGACGGCGTCGAGCCTGGGGCCGGTCAGCGTCGCGCTGCTGGTGCTGTACCCGCTGTTCGACGTGGCCGCCGCGGTGATCGACGCGCGCACGTCGAAGGCGGGGACGCTGTACGTGAACGTCGTGATCAGCCTGCTCGCCGCGGCCGGCCTGGCCGTGGCCGCCGCGTCCGGGATTCCCGGTGTCCTGCGGGTCTGGGGGATCTGGGCCGTCGTGGCCGGTGCGGTCCAGCTCGTCGCCGGTGTCGCCCGGCGGGGGCTCGGCGGGCAGTGGGCGATGATCCTCAGCGGCGGGATTTCCGTGCTGGCCGGGGCTTCCTTCCTCTTCCAGGCCACAAAGGACGGTGCCTCGCTGGCGGCGCTGGCCGGCTACGCGACGCTGGGCGGCGTCTTCTTCCTCGTCTCCGCGCTGCGGCTGGGGACGCGAAGCCGCCGCGTCGCTCAGGCCGGCTGAGGGGGCGTCTGCAGGCCCGAAAACACCGCGGCGATCAGGCGCCGCCCCTGTGCGGCGCCTTCCTCGTCGTTCGCGACGCGCCACAGGAAGCTCATCAGCATGATGATGTCGGCCGGGTCGTGCCCGGGGGCGATCGTGCCCTCGGCCACGCACGCCTTGACGAGCTTCGCCACCGCCGCCGTGGTGGGGGCCCAGGCGGCCTGGATCATGTCCTGGGCCGCCGCGCTGTGCAGTGCGTCGCCGAGGCCGTGCTTGATGCGGATGTAGGCGGACAGCGTCTCGAACCACTCGACGAAGGCGGCTTTCGCCGACGTGTGGCGCGCCAGCACCTCGTCGGCCGTGGTGGTCAGGCGCTCGATGTCGTGCTGGTAGGCCGCCAGGATCAGGTCTTCGCGGGTGGGGAAGTGGCGGTAGAGCGTGCCCGCGCCGACGCCGGCGCGCTTGGCGACCTCGCTCAGCGGCACCAGCGGGTTCCGCGCGAACAGCTCGTGGGCCGCCTCGATGATCGCGATGCGGTTGCGCGCGGCGGCCTTGCGCTGGGTGCCGTACGTCCCGTCGGTCATGTCCCGATCATGCCTCATCTTTGACGTGCGGAGAATCCTCCGCTAGTTTGGCGGTCACTCGCGGAGGATCCTCCGCGAGTTTCCGTCCCCAGGAGATCCCCATGCGTTACGTGAAGCTCGGCACCACCGGCCTGGACGTCTCGCCCGTCGCGGTCGGCGCGATGAGCTACGGCGAACCCGACCGCGGCCACCCCGTCTGGTCGCTCGGCGAGGACGAGGCGCGCCCGCTGATCAAGCACGCCCTGGACGTGGGCATCACCTTCTTCGACACCGCGAACATGTACTCGAACGGGTCGAGCGAGGAGATCCTCGGCCGCGCCCTCAAGGACTTCGCGGTGCGCGACGAGGTGGTGATCGCGACCAAGCTGCGGCACCCGATGCGGCCCGGCCCCAACGGCCGCGGCCTGTCGCGCAAGGCGATCATGACCGAAATCGACCACTCGCTGCGCCGCCTCGGCACCGACTACATCGACCTCTACCAGATCCACCGCAACGACCACGCGACACCGCTGGCGGAAACCCTCGAAGCCCTCAGCGACCTGGTCAAGGCCGGCAAGGTGCGGTACCTCGGTGCGTCGTCCATGCCGGCCTGGGAGTTCGCGAAGGCCCTGCACCTGCAGGACCGGCACGGCTGGGCGCGGTTCGCGACCATGCAGGACCACTACAACCTGCTGGCCCGCGAGGAAGAGCGCGAGATGATCCCGCTGTGCCTGGACGAGGGGGTCGGCACGATCGTCTGGAGCCCGCTCGCCCGCGGCAGGCTCGCCCGCGCCTGGGACGACGCCAAGGCGACGGCCCGGTCCACAACGGACGGTGCCTTCGCCGACCTGCTCTACTCGCCGGCGGAGGAGGCGTCCAACCGCGCGATCGCCGACGCGGTGGGCCGGATCGCGGAGGCCCGCGGGGTGAGCCGCGCGCAGATCGCCCTGGCGTGGCTGCACCGCCGGCCGGTGGTCACCGCCCCGCTCGTCGGCGCGGGTTCGGTGCGCCAGCTCGACGAAGCGGTCGCCTCCTTGGACCTCGTCCTGACCGACGCCGAGGTCCGCGAACTGGAAGCGCCGTACACGCCGCGCTACGATTTCCAGGGAATTTCGGACGAAGCCGGATTGGATGCCATCCGGGCTCGCATTCCCGGCATGGCGGTGCGGTAGCGCAGCGGACCGGCCCTCAGAAGATGATGAAGAAGATGAGCCGCCGCGCCTGCCAGGTCCAGATCCGGTAGGCGTAGTACCCGGTCGCGCCGGACACCGCCAGCGCGAGCAGCCCCTGGCCGACCAGGTCGGTGGTGAACATCGTGAACGCCGCGGCGATCAGGGCGATCGTCCAGAACGTCCACGTGAGCCCGTAGAACGCGCGCTTCCCCTGGCTGTAGGGGGTTGCCGGGCGGGTGGGGACGGGTTGCTGTCCGGTGGTCATTTCTCGCTCCTCGTGCCGTGATCCGGCTGTTCGACCGGATTTGCTCCGGGCAGTCGCCCCGGTGTTCCGGGCCGTTACGGCGCTGCTCGCCGGCGTCTCGGGAATGTGATGTGGCCGTTCCACGGCGGTGTCGTTTTCCGTGGCGATTTCCGCCGTGAAAATGGTCAGAACCAGGACACTTACCGGGCGGCTCTCGTTTTCCGGTAGCGGCCGTGCTGTCGTGTCCGACTGTTGTGCCATGACGCCGGGTGTGATCGGGCGGATGGGCAACTGCGGTCGAAGGGTGGAAAAGAATGGAGCCTGAGTTCGCCGGGCGCTACCGGCTCGGTGCGGAACTGGCGCGAGGGCCGGGCGGGACGTTCCGGGCGGCGGTGGACCCGGACGGCCGGGAGGTCGTGTGCCGCCGGCTGCCGGTCGGCCGGGCCGAGGGCCGGTCGGCGTTCATGCGGGAGCAGTCCGTCCTCTTGGGACTCACCGCCCCGAACCTCGTGACGGTGCACGACCTGCTCACCGAGGGGGACGTGGTGACCCTCGTGCTGGACCCGGTGCGCGGCGGTTCGCTGCGCGACCGGCTCGACGCGTCGGGAACGCTGCTGCCGAAGGAGATCGCGCGCATCGCCGCCGGCGTCGCCGCCGCACTGGACGCGATCCACGGCGCCGGCGTCGTCCACGGCGACCTGCGCCCGGAGAACGTGCTGATGGACGACTCCGGACCGGTCCGGGTCCCGAAGCTCACCGGCGCCGGGTTGTTCCGCATCACCGTGCCGGAACCGGGAACTTCGATGCGGGACGCGTCGAAGTACCTCGCACCGGAGGTCGTGGGCGGCGGCGAGCCGGCCGAGGCCGCGGACGTCTACGCGCTCGGGGTCGTGGTCTACGAGCTCTACTGCGGCGTGGTGCCCTTCCCCGGCGGGTACGTCCGGCGCCAGGACGAGGAACCCGGCCGGCCGGGCGAGATGCCGGACCCGCTCTGGGAAGTCGTGCGGTTGCTGCTCGCGGTGGACCCGGCGATGCGCCCGGCCGCCGGCCGGATCGGTGCGGTGCTCGAAGCGATGGTGCCGGACCTGGCGAACAGCCCGGTCGGGCCGCGGCTGGCGCGGCCGCCGCTGCCGACCTACGGGCAGCAGAACAGGACCGGCGCGATGCCGGGGATCGGAGACACGGTGTTCGAGACGCCCCTCACCGGGCCGCCACCCCCGCGGCGGCGGAAGCGGAAGCTGGTGCCCGTCCTGGTCGTCGGGGCGCTGGCGGTCGCCGGGACGATCACGGCGCTCAGCATCGGCTCCGCGTCCTCGCCACCCGCGGTGTCGCCGGTGGCCGTGCCTTCGCCGTCGTCGGCTTCGGCGGCGGCCACGTCCTCGGACGTCGCCACGACCACCACCTCGGCCGCTCCGTCCGTCGCGCCCGACCTCGTCGGCAAGAAGCTGTCGGAGGCGCAGGACCTGCTGGGCAACGGCATCCAGATCGAGACGGTCGACTCCATCGAGCAGACCGCGGCCCCGGGCACGGTGATCGGCCAGGACCCGAAGGCCGGTGCCGCACTGACCGGGCACATCAAGCTGACCGTGGCCCAGTCCGCGGTCGAGGTGTACCTGGCCGACCTGCGGCCGGTCGGCGGCGGCTCCTGGTCGAACGACAGCCAGCCCGGGAGCATCGCGGGGAAGAGCTACCTGCACACCGTTTCGAAGGGGGTCTACCCCTGCTCCGACACGGGCGCGATCGAGTACAACGTGTCGAAGGGGTACCGGCGGTTCGTCACGACGGCGGGCATCGACGACAACTCCGGGGACTCCGGCCTGAAGGTGCAGTTCGAGGTGTTCGGCGACGGCCGCAAACTGACGTCCGTCATGCTGGAGCTGGGCAAGCCGAGTCCCGTCGACGTCGACCTGAGCGGCGTGCTCCGGCTGCGCCTGTCCTGGCAGGTCGCCAACCCGGCCTGCCACAGCAGTGGCGGGAACGACGCCTTCGACCTGGGCGAGGCGAAGCTGCTCGGCCTGCCGGGAGAAGCGCCGACACCGACGACGACGAGCTGACCACGGCGGACGAGGGGCCCGGCGCGAATCCGTGCCGGGCCCCTCGCCGCTATTCGACCAGGGTGGGGTCGCCCCAGCCCAGCGAAGGCAGCTGGTTCGACCGGCCGACGGCCATGGCCGCGCCGGCGGCCAGCGGGTGCAGGGTCATCCCGGGCCGCCACGCGACGAGCTTCATCCGCAGCACGTTGACGACGTCGCACTGGATCCACGCCGGCTTCCCGAGGCGCGCTTCGAACTGGCCCTGCGGCACGTTGTCCAGGAACACCTGGAAGTAGCCCACCTGGTCGGCTTCGTCGGCGTCGTCGAGCACCCCGGCGACCGACTCGAAGCGCCGGTACCGCCGGCCCAGGTTGAACTCGACGACGCCGCGCGGGTCGTTGGCGAACAGCTGCGGCCGGTAGACGATGCTGGTACCGCGGTGCATCCCGTCGATCTCGGCGCCGGCGAACCGGATGTCCGACGTGCTCGCGACCGGCTGGAGCACCGTGGTGAGCAGCCGGGCGCCCGGCGCCGGCCGGCTCGCCTGCCGCGCGCCCACCCACTCACCGATCCTCGGCGGCGCGAACCGCGGGACGCCGGTGAACGCGGCCAGCAGGCTCGCGGTCCCTTCGAGGGTGAATTCGGCGATCTCGTACCGGGTGGTGGAATGGGCGTTGAGGAACGAGGGGATCTCGTCGACGCTCCGCCCGGGCAGCACCACGGGGAGGATCCGCCGCGTTCCGCGCGGCAGGTCCCGGGTCAGGTTGTCCCGGATCATCGCCGCCTCGAACTGGGAACCGCGGCCGACGTCGGGAACCTCGTCGCCCTCGGCCCGGCGCTTGTAGGCGGGCGAGGCGATGGCCAGCACGAAGTCGGCCTTGGTGAGGTGCTGGGACGCCCACAGCGACCAGTCGAGCCGGTGGCCGTCGACCCACTGGTCGAAGAACACCTCGACCCCCAGCTGGGCCTGCAGGAAGGTGGCGAACTGCCGGACGAGGTCCTGGTGCCCGGCCGAATCGTGCGCGTAGCTGATGAAGACCCGCGGGTGTTCTCCGATGCTCATCCGGTCTTTCCTCGGGCTCCTCGGTGCGGTGGGCACCGATTGAACCCCAGGAATCGCGCCGCGGCCGCCCGCGACGCGGATTGTCCGGCTTCTGTCCAGTCCCCGGATCCGGGCACGAGCGGTCCCGGTGGAGGGCGCGACCCCCAACGACGCGCCCGCCACCGGGTCGCCCCGGCATTCCCCCTCTTCCGCCGTGGCCCTAGGGTTTCCGACGCCGTCCTCGTTTCGTCCTCGCGCGGCTCCACCTGCGTGTTCCGGACCCCGGAGGCGGGCGACGGGCTCGAGGCGAGGGGGAGATCGATGAGGTTCCGGATTCTCGGGACGCTGGAAGTGCGCGCCCACGAGGACCGGATCACCCTCGCCAGCCCGCGCCAGCAGCGCGCGCTCGCCGCCCTGCTGCTCAACGCCAACTCCGTCGTCCCGGTCGAGCGCATGATCGACGCGCTCTGGGAGGACGAGCCGCCCGTGACGGCCGCCAAGCAGGTGCGCAACTCCGTTTCCGCGCTGCGCAGCCGGCTCGGCGAGGCCGGCGCGTCGATCGTCACCGACGGCCCCGGGTACCGCCTGCTGGCCGACGCCGAAGACCTCGACGCCCTCCGGTTCCGGCGGCACGTCGCGGCCGCCCGCGGGCTTGCCGGGCAGGCGAAACTCGCCGACGCCGTCGAGGAGGCCGGCGCCGCGCTCGCGCTGTGGCGCGGCCCGGCGCTCGACGGGCTGCGGACCACCACGCTCGCCGGCCGGGCCGCTGTGCTCGACGAACAGCGCGCCGAAGCCGTGGAACTCCGCGCCGGCTGGCAGCTGCGGCTCGGCGAAACCGAGGAGGTCGTCCGCACGCTGACCGAGTTCTGCGGCGAGCACCCGATCCGCGAACTGTCCCACCTGCTCCTGATGCGCGCCCTCGCCGAGGAGGGCCGGTACGCCGAGGCGTCGACACTGTTCCACGGCCTGCGCGGCCGGCTGGCCGACGAGCTCGGCGTCGACCCGAACCCCGAGCTGCGGCGGCTGCACGACCGGATCCTCGCCGAGGCCGCCCCCGCCGAGCCGGCCGCCGCGGTCCCGGAACCCGCGCCGGAGCACCACTTCGACCGCGCGGTCACCGAGCTGGCCGAAGCCGTCACGTGGCAGTGGCGCGCCGAAGCCGAGCTGCGGTCCCTGCACCGGCCGCAGCCGATCGCGCTGCGCTGGTCGGCCGTCGCGCGGCCGGGAAGGCCGGTGCGGCGGGGCGACCTCGACGACATCGCCGGTGCCTTCGCAGCGTTGCCGCTGCCGCAGCTGGTCGTGCTCGGCGAGCCCGGTTCCGGCAAGTCGGTGCTCGCTCTGGTGCTGACGCTGGAGCTGCTGCGCGTCCGCGCGCCGGGCGCGCCGGTCCCGGTGCTGCTTTCGCTGGCCTCCTGGGATCCGCGGCGGGAACACCTCGACCGGTGGCTGGCGGGCCGGCTCGCCGAGAACCACCCGGCGCTGCTCAACCCGCGGGAGTACGGCCGGGACGCGCCCACCCGGCTCGTCCTCGGCGGCCACGTGCTCCCGGTGCTGGACGGCCTCGACGAGCTGCCGCCCGACCTGCGCGTGGCCGCGCTCGACGCACTGGACCAGACGATGGCGGTGGGCCGGTCGGTGGTGCTCACCAGCCGCTCGGCCGAGTACGAGCAGGTCCGGCGTGAATCCGGGCCGGTCTTCAGCGGCGCCACCGTGGTGCGCCTCGAACCCGTCGCCCGGCAGGAAGCGCTGGCCTACCTGGCCGCGCGGCAGGGCACCGGCCGGGACCGCTGGCGCCCGGTGGCCGAGCGGCTGGGCCGCGAGCCGGGCGCGCCGCTGGGCCGGGTGCTGCGGACGCCGTTGATGGTCGACCTCGCCCGGATCGCCTACGGCCGTCCCGGCGCCGATCCCGCGGAGCTGCTCGACGCCGAAGACGCCGAAGTCCTCGAAGGACGGCTGCTCGACTCCTTCGTCCCAAACGCCTACGCACAGGTGCCGCAGCCGCCGGGCCGGAACCCGAAGACCAGCCCGTCCGGGCGGTACACCGCGGCGCAGGCGGCGCACTGGCTGGGGTTCCTGGCCCGGCACCTCGAGCAGACGCGCACCCGCGACCTGGCCTGGTGGCAGCTGTACCGGGCGGTTCCCGTCCGGACCCGGTCGGGTCTCGTCGGCGTCCTGATCGCGGTGTTCTTCGCCGCCACCGGCTGGGTCGACGAAGGCCCGGGGCTGGCCGCGATCTACGGCCTCTCGTTCGGCGCCGCCGCCTACCTGACCCACCGCTTCGGGCGCGCGCCGGAGCCGCTGCGCACCGAACTGCGCTTCGCCGGCGCCGCGGCGAAGTTCGCCGGCCGGTTCGCCCTCGGCGCCGTCGTGGGTGTCCTGCTCGGGCTGGGCTGGTCGCTCGCCACCGGCCTGGTGGTCCTGCTGGCGCTCGTGTTCGGCCTGGTGTTCGCGGTGCACGTGTGGCTGGCGAAACCGGTCGACGCCAGCCGCGTGGCCAGTCCCGGCACGATCCTGCGCAACGAACGGACCGGTGCGATCGCCCTGTCCGTCTCGTTCCTGGTGTCACTGGGGCTGTTCGACGGGATGGCGTTCGCGTTCACCGCGCAGACGCGGTTCCTGCCGGTGCTGGGCGGCCGGTACGACCTGGCGCTCGCCTTCGCGGGTGGCCTGGCGGGGGCGCTGTTCGGGTTCTTCATGGCCCGGGGCGTCGCCGCCGTGTGCTACGGCCTCGCGGGCGCCATCGCCGGCGGCCAGGTGTTCCCGCCGGCGACGAATCCGGTGCTGCCGTTCGTGGTCGGCGTGTGCTTCGGGGGCGGCATCGGCCTGGCGGTCCTGGTGACCCGGGCGTGGGGCACCTACTTCGTCCACCACGTCTGGCTCGCCGCGACCGGCCGCCTGCCCTGGCGCCTGATGCACTTCCTCGACGACGCCCACCGCCGCGGCGTCCTCCGGCAGGCCGGCGGCGTCTACCAGTTCCGCCACGCGCGGGTGCAGGAACGGCTGGCCGCGCTCGCCGGCTGACGGCGCCGGACCCACCGGCGCGTCAGTCGGCGAAACAGCTCAACAGCGGGAACTCCGCGGCCGAGGTGGCCGACAGCTCGACGAGCCACACGAGCAGGTGGCTGAGCACGCCCACGAGGTCCGCCGGGCTGCCGCCCGCGGCCAGCCCGACGTGGATGTCGCGGCTCGCCTCGTCGTCGTTGAGGGCCGCGAGCACCGCGCGCAACGCCGCCCGCGGCCCGCGCGGCAGCCGTTCCACCGAAGCGGACTCGCCCTGCTCGTTCTCGACCACGACGGTGAACAGCGCGTCGGCCTGCGTGCGCTGGTGCGCGCGCACCGCGCCGGTGCAGCGGCTCACCAGCTCACCGACGACGGCGGCGGCGACCCGCGCCGATTCCGCGCGGGCCAGCACGCCCAGCGCCTCGGCGACGTCGTCGTAGCCGCCCGCCAACGCGGCGCCGACCAGGTCGTCGGTGAACCGCCGGACTGAACTGTCCGACGGGAGCGACGGATCTCGGTTGCCGGTCATCCGGGCCGCGTACCCGGCGGGGCCGCGGACAACCGGAAACGCGCTATTCGATCATGTGGAGGGGTATTGCTCGTGGTCATGAGCCGCACTGACGACCCGGGGAACTGGACATCGGGACCGTCGCCGGGCTCGCGCGGTCGAGTTCCGGTCCGCGGCCGGTGTCCACCTGCTGCGCGGCCGCCGTCCGCGGGGAAACCCGGCCGTGAAAACGGTTCGGAAATCACCGTCCCGGTGAACCGGAAATCCCGCCGCAGAAGCCACGAAAGCGGGATTCGGCAGCGTCCGGTTGCCCCGCCGGAGCCGCGCGGTCTAAATTGTCCCTCCTACCGCACTGAACCATGATCAGGGGTGAGTTCGATGCGACAGTGGCGGGTGGACTGCGGTGGTTCGCTCGGAATCGGCATTGCCGTCCGCCGGATCGCGGATTCGGTGACCGTGGTCTCCGTGGCCGGGGAAATCGACAGCTCGAACGGCGACTCGTTGTTCGAAACGCTGTCCTCGGCGCTGCCGGAAACGACGTTGATGATCGCCGACTTCGGCGAGGTCACCTTCTGCGGCAGCTCCGGCCTGCGGGCCCTGCTGCTCGTGAGCGAAGCGTGCGCCGACCGCGGAGCGGACTTCGTGCTCCTGCCGTCACCTGTGGTCCGGCGCGCGGTCGAGGCGTGCCGGCTCGGCGGGGTACTGCGCCTGGCCGAGGCGGGCGACACGGTGACCACGCTGGTGACCGGGCGGTCCTGACCCCGCATGAAACCGGGCCCGTCCGGGTACGCAAGAGGGGACGACGGCGGAGAGGTGCACACGGTGGACGAACTCGACGTCGAGCCGGTGGCGCTGCGGGAGACGCTCGTGCTGCGGGCGGAAGGCAGCTTGGACGCGGCCGCCACGGCGGGGGTCGTGCAGTCCCTGCACGCCGCCGTGGCCGCGTCGCCGGGCGGTGTCGTGCTCGACGCGCGGGACCTCGACCTGCTCTCCGCCCGGGCCGCGCGGACGCTGGCCGCGTTCGTGCTCGGGGGCGGCGGCCGCGTCCGGCTCGTGGCCCGGCCGGCGAGCGCGGTCGCCCGGGTGCTGGACCTGGCCGGGATGGCGTGGTTCGACGACCTCGAAGCGGCGGTGGCCGGCCGGCGCCCCGCCGGCGAGCTCGAACCGGCCTTCGCCGGGTTCGAGACGCTGACCCGCACCCTGCTGGGCGACACGACGGTGGCGGACGCGCTGCGGCACATCGTCGACGCCGCGGTGCACGTGGTGGCGGGCGCGGACCTGGTGAGCATCACGCTCCTGGCCGCCGACGGCTCGTTCTTCACCCCGGTCGAAACGACGCCGGTGGCGAACGTGCTGGACCAGGTGCAGTACCGCAGCGGCCAGGGCCCGTGCCTGTCGGCGGCGTTGCCTTCGGGCCCCGGCTACGTGATCAGCGAAGACCTCCGCGACGACGACCGCTGGCCGTCGTTCGCCACCGCCGCCACCGGCCACGGCCTGCGGTCGATCATCTCGACGGCCCTGCAGCCCGCGGACGGCGGCGGCGTGGTGGGCGGGGCGCTGAACCTCTACTCGCGGGAGCCCGGCGGCCTGGACGTGGCGGACCGGCACAGCGCCCTGCTCCTGGCCACCCACGCCTCCCTGGCCATCGCCCACGCGCAGACGGCCGAACTGGCCGCCCTCGAGCGCCTGAACCTGCGGCGCGCGGTGAGCTCCCGCGACGTCATCGGCCAGGCCAAGGGCATCCTGATGCAACGCCAGGGCATCACCGCCGAGGCGGCGTTCGACCTGCTGCGGAAGACGTCCCAGGACTTGAACGTGAAGCTCGTCGACCTCGCGAAGACGCTGGCGGACCGCCGGTCGGAAATCGACCGCTGAGCGGTGTGGGTCAGCCGGGGCCGGGATCGGGTTCGCTGTCCGGGGCGGCTTGCCCGGTGATGGTCCGGGACCGGGCCAGCCGGTCCGCTGTCTGGCGGAGGATGAGCTCGGCCCGGGTGCGGCGGTCGGCCGCGTCCGCGTGCCGGTCCGTTGCGCTGAGCCACGCCCGTTCCGCGACGCCCGGGCGTCCGGCCTCCGCCTCGGTGACCTCGCCGTCGGACTGCCTGTCTCCGGTCATCGCGTCCACCCGTCCGTGGGGAACCGTCCGGAACCCCAGCACCGCCACCACCCGATCCGGTACCAGGGAACAACGGGTTGCCGGCCGGGGCAACCGCGGAGCCGTCACCAGGTGACGGCGTCGATCCCGACGAGGAGCGGCTGGTCGGACTCGCTCCAGAACTGGATGCCGATGGTCGTCACTTCGTCCACTGGGGGAACGGTCCAGCTGAACGGCGTCCAGCCCGCGTGGTCGGGCAGCGGGGTTTCGGTCTGCTGGTCGCCCGCCGACCGGTTCTCCACCGACCAGTGGTTCTTCCCGCGGGAATCGTGGACGAGGAAGCTGATCCCGCCGCGTTCGGGCCCCGGCACCCAGATGGCCGCGTGCACCTGCATGCCCGGTTTGACCGAGCCGACGTCGTGGGAGATGCCGACCGCCGAATAGCCCTTCGCCGCCGAGGCGCCGGTCACCGTGACCAGCAGGGAGCGCTTGCCTTCCGCGGCGAGGCTCGACGTGGTTTCCACGTGGGCGACCTGGGCGCCGTAGAGCACCCACCAGCGGACCGCGTCGGTTTCGAAGCCCATGCGCGCCGGCGCGCCGGTCGGGGCGACCGCCGGGGCCGACCGCCAGACCAGCCACCCCGCGACGAGCGCGACCAGCGCGACGGCGATCCCGGTGACGGCGAGCCGGCGCCGCCACGGCCGGGGACGCTCCGCCGCGGCGCGTGGGCCGAGCAGCGCGGCCGACTCCCGGAGCGCCCGTTCGGCGAGCGCTTTCGCGCGCAGGTCGCGCAGGGAACCGTCGTCGATCTCCAGGACCTTCTCCAGGGCGGCGACGAGGTCGTCCGGCGGGATCCGGCGGCCGTGTTCGTAGTCGACGAGCGTGCCGTGCCCGGCCAGCCCGACCCGCTGGGCCACCGCTCGCAGGGAAAGCCCCCGCGCCATCCGCCGTTCCCGGATCCGGGCCCCGAGCACCTGCGCGGATTCGCTGTGCACACCTGGTATCGCCACCGTGGCCCGGACCTCCCTGTCGGATCACGGGGAGGGACTTTATCCGGGGCGCCGCGAGCGTGTCACGCCGTCCGGCCGGCTCGCGCACGACCGGGGCAGCCGGTTCCGCCGTTCGCTCCGGTGCCGGTGGGCCGGGGCGGGCAGCACCGCCCCGGCCGGTTCCCTCAGCACTCGGGGTGCGGGCGGATCGTCACCGACGCGCTCGGGCCGACCCGGAACCCGCCGTTCGCCGCGTGCAGGTAGGCGTCCGCGTGCACGACGTGCGTCGAGCAGCCGTTGGCGTAGGTCTGCCCGTACTGGAACCGGGTCGTGCAGTCGCGGACGGTGTCCTCCAGCCGGCCACCGCCGTTCTCGTCCCAGAGCTCCAGCTCGACGGAACACCCGCGGAGGGCGTTCGGGTTGGTGGCGTTGACGTACAGCTCGGCGCGCGCGTCGAAGGTCGTCTGCAGCTGGTTGACGCACACGCCGAAGTTGAAGCCGTCCACCGGGTGGTTCACGCACGTGTTCGCCGCCTCCGCGGTGGTGGCGAACACGGACGAGCTCACCGTGAGCGCGGCGAACAGTCCGGTGGTGAGCAGGATCCTGAGCGACCGGGATGTCGACACGGGCGGTCCTTTCGTTCGGGGGTGCCGTTCGGGGCTCGAACGTAGGGGCCGCGGCGGCCCTCCGGCGTCGCGTGGACCAAGGCCGGACCAGGTTCGGACCGGCGGCGGTCCGCCGGGTCAGTGCCGTCCCGGCGGGCGCGGGAGCGAGCGGGGCGGCAGGTGCGGTACGGCGCCGAGGGCGGGTCGCACGTACCGCGGCTGCCCGGTCAGCGCGCGCAGCAGGTCTTCGATGCCGGTGTCGGACAGTTCGGTGACGTGGTACCGGTCGGCGCAGTAGGGCTGGAGGAACAGCGGGATGTCGTCGATCGAGCGGCCGGGCAGCACCACGGGCAGCAGCTTCGCCGTCCACGTGTGCCGGTCGCGGTGCAGCAGGTCGCGGATGGTCGCCGACTCGGCCTGCGCGCCCCGGTTGTCGTTCGTCTTCGCGAAACCGTCGCCGACGCGCCGGTAGGCGGGCGATGCCACGACGAGCACGAACCCGGCCCTCGAGATCAGGCTCGTCGCCCACGCCTGCCAGTCCTGGCGCCCGGCACCGGCCCACTGGTCGAGGTCGGCGTCGATCCCGTTGCGCACCAGCAGTTCTGCCAGCGCCCGGACGGTTTCCTTGTGGCCGTCGTCGTCGTGCGCGTAGGAGATGAACACCTTCGGCCCGGTCACCAGGCGGATCCGCCGCCCCAGCACGACCTCGCCGGCGCGCCTCGCCCGGTCCAGCAGGGCCGGGACGCCCGCCGCGCCGGAACCGGACGGCACCGCGCCGGGCGGGCGGACGTGCAGCACGAGCTCGCCCGTCGTGAATTCCGCTCGCTCCACCGGGAACAGCAGGTTCGCGGTGCCGGCCGGAACGTCACCGGCCCCGAGGTGCCGCAGGACCGTCGTGGCGATCGACCCGAACACCGTGGCGCGGGCCACCGGCGCGGCCACCTTAGCCGGGCCGCTGCGGAGGTCGACTGCGCTTCCGGCGTGGAAATCGAGCAGGTCCTGCACGGTCGCCAGCAGTTCGGTCTCGTCCACCCCGAGCGCTCCGGCGAGTTCGGCGACGAGCGCGGTGTCGAGGGTGACCCGGTCGCCGGCCGCCGAAGCGAGGTGAGCCAGCCAGTCGTCGAGCGTCACGACGGTCATTCAACCGCATCCCCGGGCGCGGTCACCGGTGCAGGCGGCGGTTCCAGTCCTCCGGCACGCGCCCGGCCGGCCCGGGTGCGGTCTGGGTGAGCGGCCGGTGCGCGGGCTCGGCGAGTGCCGGGCCGGATTCGAACATGACCTGCTCGTCGTAGTCCCAGAACCACTCTTCGCCGGGCTCGAAGCTGCGCACGAACCGGTGGCCGGTGGCCGCGGCGTGGGCACTGGCGTGCTGGCCGGGCGAGGAGTCGCAGCAGCCGATGTGCCCGCAGCCGGCGCAGCGCCGCAGGTGGAACCACCAGCCCTGCGGGTCGGCGGCGTCGCACTCCGCGCAGCCCGTGCCGCTGGGCGGCACCGACGGGTCGACTCCCTGCATGCGAACTCCTCTGCTCGTTCCCGCGCGGCCTCGGCGGGCCACGCCACCAGCGAAGGCTACGTCGTCCGGGCACCGGCGGCGATCACGCGGTCGCGACGGTGAGGTCCTCGGGCGGCGCCCACAGCGTGGCGGCGCCGGCGCGCTCGGGGTGCAGCCAGTGGTGGCGGGCGGCGGTTTCGTGCGCGATCTCGAGGAACGCCTGGACGGCTTCCGGCTGTTCACCGTCGCGCCAGGCCAGCGACCAGGGGTAGACCGGCTGCAGTTCCTGCGGACGGCAGGCCGGGACGCCCGACGCCGTGTACCGGCGGGCGTAGCTGTCGAACTCCAGCAGGTACGCACGGCCCGGTGCGCGGGTGAGCGCCGCGTGGCAAGTGCCGAACGTGCCGGGGTTGCCGAGCCAGTTCAGCGCCAGGCCGGTGTGCCGCTCCAGCGAGCTGAGGTACCGGCCGTGCACGTTGTACAACGCCGTGCCGGGGGCGTCGGCGAAGACCTCCAGCGGACGCTCGTGCACCGACGCGGCCGCCCGTACCGGGTCGCCGGGCCTGCCGACCAGCCAGAACGGCTCCAGCCGCAGCAACGCGTGCTGCCACCCGGCCGGGTGGGCGGCCTGCATCGCGCCGGTGACGCGCAGGATCGCCACGTCCAGCTGGTCCGCGAGCAGCGCGGCGAGCTGGCGGCCGCTGTCCATCTGGCTCTGCACGAGCCGGATGCCGGGGTGGGCGGCGAGGAAGGCGTCGGCGACGACCCGGCTGGTGTCCAGTTCGAAGATGTGGGCGATCCGGAGGTGATGCGGCGCCGGTTCGCGCAGCATCCGGTCCGCGGTGGCCAGCAGCTGCCGGGCGAGGTGCAGGAACCGCTCGCCGCGCGGGGTCAGCGCGACGTGGCGGCTGTCGCGCACCAGCAGGGGCCCGCCGACGTCGGCCTCGAGCCTGCGGATCTGCTTCGACAGCGCCGGCTGGCTGATGAACAGCTTGGCGGCGGCCCGGCCGAAGTGCAGTTCGTCGGCGACGGTGACGAAGTACCGCACCAGCCGGAGGTCGAGGTCCATGCGGGCCTTCCCGCGCGCAGGGGTGGAGCCGGTCACCGACGATGCCACCACGGCTATCGATGCGCGCGCAACAGGTCATGGACGCCGTGGCCGCGCATCGGGTTGGCTTCCGGGGAAAGCCCCCTCACGCACTGGAGGATCCGATGGCCGACGAGGGCACACCCGTGGTGTTCGTCCACGGTCTGTGGCTGCACGCCACCTCGTGGAACCCCTGGATCGAGCACTTCCGGGCGGCCGGGTACGCCCCGGTCGCGCCCGGCTGGCCGCACGAGCCCGAGACCGTCGAGCTGGCCAGGGCGAACCCCGACGCGGTCGCCGACATCGGCATCGACGACGCCACCGCCCACTTCGCCTCGATCGTCGAAGGCCTCGGGCGGCCGCCGGTGCTCGTCGGGCACTCCTTCGGCGGCCTGATCACCGAGAAGCTGCTGGGGCAGGGGATCGGCCTGGCCGGGGTCGCCATCGACCCGGCCCAGATCAAGGGCGTCCTGCCGCTGCCGCTGGCGCAGCTGCGCGCCGGCCTGCCCGCGCTGGGCAACCCGGCGAACCTCCACCGCTCGGTTTCGCTGACGGAGAAGGAGTTCCGGTTCGGCTTCGGCAACGCGCTGAGCGACGAGGAGTCGGCGGAGCTGCACCGGCGCTGGACGATCCCGTCCCCGGCCCGCCCGCTGTTCCAGGCCGCGGCCGCCAACTTCGTGCTGCACTCGCAGGCGGCGGTGGACACCCGCCGCGCGGACCGCGGCCCGCTGCTGCTGATCTCCGGGACCGCGGACCACACCGTCCCGGACGTGGTCACCCGCTCGACGTTCAAGCAGTACCGCGACTCGACCGCGGTCACCGAGCTGAAGCAGTTCGAAGGCCGCGGCCACTCGCTCACCATCGACCACGGCTGGCGCGAAGTCGCCGACGCCGTGCTCGGCTGGCTGCGCGAGCAGGGGATCAGCTGACGTGGACCTCGGCCTGGACGGCGCGGTCGCCGTCGTCACCGGAGCCGGCCGGGGCATCGGCCTGGCCGTCACCGAAGCCCTGATCGCCGAGGGCGCGCACGTCGTGGCGGGCGCCCGCACGCCGGGGCCGGACCTGGAAGCGCTGGTGCGGGCGGGCAAGGCGCACGCACTGGCGGTCGACCTCGGCACCGCCGACGGCCCGGGCCGGCTCGCCGAGCTCGCGCTGGCCGAGCTGGGCCGGATCGACATCCTGGTCAACAACGTCGGCGCGGTGACCCCGCGGCCGAACGGCTTCCTGCTGGTCACCGACGACGAGTGGCAGCGGTCGGTGACCTCGAACCTGCTGAGCGCGGTCCGCGCCACGCGCGCGGTGCTGCCGACGATGGTCACCGCGGGCCGGGGGAGCATCGTCACGATCGCCTCGGTCAACGCGCACCTGCCCGACCCCGGCGTCATCGACTACAGCGCGGCGAAGGCGGCGCTGGTCAACTTCACGAAGTCGGTGTCGAAGGAGTTCGGGCCCCGCGGCATCCGCGCCAACGCGATCAGCCCGGGCCCGGTCGCGACGGACCTGTGGCTCGGCGCGGGCGGCGTGGCGGAAACCCTGGCCGCCGCGACGGGCGCGGACCCGGAGGCCATCGCGGGCGAAGCGGCCGCCCACGCGGCGACCGGCCGCTTCACCCGGCCGGCGGAGGTGGCGAACCTGGTGGCGTTCCTGGCGAGCGACCGGGTGGCGGGCAACATCACCGGCGCCACGCTCACCATCGACGGCGGCTTCAGCACCGAGACGCACTGAGGGACTGCCCGGCGTTTGGGTGACGCGACGACGGGGTAACCGCAGCCCGGTTCGTCTTCAGCTCTCCGGACGTGCCGCCCGCCCGGCTTCGGCCGGGCGGTCGTTGCTGCGGGCGCGTTCTCGCGCCGCACCGCCGTCCGGGGAAAGCGTTTCCCCGGGTCGGTGGTGCACCGCCGACCCGGGGAGAACGATGACTGTCTCGATGATCGCGACCGCAGGCGGGCGCCTGCGTGCCGAATCACCCGGGTGTTGCGGTGGTCGCCTGGGCGTGGAGGTGCTGCAGCGCCGTCAGCACCTGGTGGTGGCGGTGCCACTGCAGCCAGGCGCCGGCCTCCCGGCACAGGCAGTCCAGCTCCTCCGGCACCTGGGCCGGAAACGCCTGCCGGGACAACACGGTCAGCACGCCGACGCAGTCCACCGCGGGCGACGCGAGCGGAACGCTCCTGGCCGTGGTGAACCCGGCGCCGAGCAGCGCGCGGCGGGTGTCGGGGCGGGAGAACAGCGGGTCCAGGGCGATGTTCGTGCTCGTCACGGCGACCCCGGTGGCCAGCGCGGCGGTGCACGTCGACTGCTCGCCGTCGATCCGGGCGAACACGCCGGTGAACAGCTTGTCGAGCCCGTGGTGGGCGGCCAGGCGGAGGCCGGTTTCGTTCGGCAGCTGCGCGTACCCCGCCGTCGCCCCGGTGACCGCCAGCGCCCGGCGGACCAGGCGCTCCAGGATCGTGGCGGGCGTCGTACCCGGCCGGTCGGTGGCGGCGAAGCTCAGCCGCGGTGCCGGGCGCTGGAGCGCGGCGATCAGCCAGGCCCGGCTGTGCGGGCGGGGGAGCGTCACCAGGGTTTTCGCCAGCACCACCAGTTTGATGTTGTGCACCTGGGAGGCCGACCGCAGCAGCCGGAAGGCTTCCTCCATGTCGTTCAGCCGGTAGCGCTCCTCGATCACGCCGAGCGCGCGGGCGATCGCCGGCCGGCTGGCCAGCTTCGCCCGCAGGGCCGTGACCTCGAGGCGCAGCTGCTCGAGCTCGGGCAGGCCGCTGGGTCCGGCGGGCCCCGGCCGCGCGGCGCCGCCGGCCGCGGCCAGGGTCACGTACGTCTCGAGGACGTCCGTCGCCTGCGCGGCCCGGAGGACCCGCAGCACGAGGCCGGTGCCGGTGACCACGCGCAGGCGCCGTCCGGTTTGCGCGAGGGCGTCGGCCACGACGTACAGCTGCCGGACGCCGGCCGCGGCGAGCAGGCGGACCCCGCTGAGGTCGACGACCGGGTCCGCGACTCCGGCGGTCAGCTCCAGCAGCCGGTCCCCGAAGGCGGGGTGCGCGCTCAGGTCCAGCTCGCCGGTCACCACGACGACCAGGTGCTCCCCGGTGCGGACGAGTTCCGCCGACCACAGCGCGTGCCGCTTGTGGTCCACGCGTGCCTCCTCACGCCGCATCCCGGAGAAGTACCCGGGGGCGGGAACGGCAAACCGCCGGTACTCGAACGGCGCAAGCGGGAAGGAGCAAGGTGGCCGAGGGAGACGTGCACACCGTCTACGAAAGCGGCGTGTGGAAGAACCGGGTCGAAGGGGGCACCCGTGCCTCCAACACGTCTCCGCGGCGCGTCGACGCCGTCCTCGCGGGCCGCCAGGCGGCGAAGAAGCGCCGGGTCAGCCACGTCGTCCACACCCCCGAGGGCGACGTCGAGAGCGAGCGCGACTACCGGCGGGTTCGCTGATCGGCCGGAGTAGCCGGCCTGGCTGCGGGGTACTCCCCGGCCGGACCGTTCCGGAAGGGAAACGCCATGGGAATCCTCGTCGCCCTGCTCGTCGTGTGGGCCGTGCTCGTCGTGCTCGGCATCGTGGTGAAGGGCTTGTTCTGGCTGATCATCGTGGGCGCGGTGCTGTTCGTCGCCACCGGGGTGATCGGGTTCGTCAAGCGAGAGGCGCTCGGCCGGCGGCACTGATCGGGACGCCGGCCGCTTCGACGACGTCGAGGGCCGCTTCCGCGGGGGAGCGGTCGTCGGCGTCGTCGCCGCGCTCCGGGTGGGTGGCGACCGAACCGGGATCGACGCCGGTGACCGCGATGCCGCTCTCGCGCAGTTCGGCGGCGAGGGCCGTGGTGAGCGCGTCGAGGGCGTACTTCGCCAGCGAGTGGCCGGGCGCCCGGACGCCGCCGGTCCCGGCGGTGAGCTGGCCGGCGGCGGCGCTGGAGACGTTGACGATCCGCGCGGCGGGCGCGGCCCGCAGCAGCGGCAGGCACGCCTGCACGAGCGCCAGTGTGCCGAGGACGTCGACGTCGTAGGCGGCGCGGGCTTCGGCCCGGTCGGCGTCGAGCAGGGACAGCGCGGTGAAGTCCGGCATGGTCGAGGCGTTGTTCACCAGCACGTCGAGCCGGCCGAAGCGGGTGTGGAGGAATTCGGCGCCGGCCGCGATGTCCGCCGCCACGGTGACGTCGAGCCGGACGGCGTCGGCCGGGAGTCCTTCGGCGGTGAGCTGTTCGGCCAGTGCGCGCGTGCGGGCGAGGTCGCGGCCGGCGAGGACGACGTGGTGGCCGCGGGTGGCGAACTCGCGGGCGACGGCGAACCCGAGACCTTGGGCTCGGCTCGCTCCGGTGACGAGGGCAATTTCGTTCATGCCTCATACTGTAGGTGACTCCTACAATTGTGCCAACCCGCGGTGCCTGACCTAGGATCACCGGCATGGCCGTTCCGCCGCCCGACCGCCCGCGCGCGCTGCTGCGCTGGCCCACGTACCTGATGGGGCACCTGCACCGCAGCGGCGTGGGCCGGATCGACGCGGCGCTGGCCGGGTCCGGGGTGTCCCTGCGCGAGTTCTACGTCCTGGTCTGCATCGGCGAATCCGGCCCGCTGTCCCAGCAGCGCGTCGCCGACCGGCTCGGCCTGGACCGCAGCGACCTGGTCAAGGTGCTCGACCGGCTCGAAGCCGCCGGCTGGGTGCTGCGCGAACGGGACACCGAGGACCGCCGCCGGCACCTGCTCACGCTGACCGGAGCCGGGCGGGCGACGGTCGAGCACGTCGAAGAGGTCTCGAGCGCGGTCACCGGTGAGCTGCTCGGCCGGCTGAGCCCGGGCGAACAGGAGACCCTGCACCGCCTGCTGCTGAAGGCGTTCGGCGAAGCCTGACGCCGGGAGGATCGCCAGCGGGCGCGCTCCGGCGCTGGCAGAATCGAAGCGTGGACACCGGCAGGGGAGGCCATCCGCACACCGATCACACCGCTGCGGCGGGGGAGCCGTTTCCGGCGCTGCTCCGCCGCCGCCGGGCCGAGCTGGGCCTGACGCAGGCCGAGCTCGCGCGGCGGGCGGGCGTCAGCGTGCGTGCCGTGCGCTACCTCGAACAGGGCCGGATCCGGAAGCCGCGGACGGCGTCGGTCCGCCAGCTGGTCGCCGCCCTCGAACCGGGACCGGGTGCGCCGGCCCCGGCCACCACCCGGGTCGGTGTCCTCGGGCCGCTGCTCGTCGAAGCCGGCGGCGAACAGCAGCACCTCGGCGACACCCGGTGGGCGCGCCTGCTCGGGCTGCTCGCCCTGCAGCCGAACCGGCCGGTCGGCGTGGACGACATCGTCGACGTCCTCTGGGGCAGCCGTCCGCCGCGGTCGCACCTCGACCTGATCGGCAGCTCGGTGCGCCGGTTGCGCGCGCTGCTGCACCCGCAGCTGCGGCTGACGGCCACCGGGCACGGCGGCTACCGGCTCGAAGGCGTGCCGGAGCAGCTCGACGTCCTGCGCTTCGACACGCTCGTCGAGGAGGCCAGGGCGGCGGGCGACCGCGAGCACGCCTTCCGCGCGCTCGGCGAGGCGATGGCCTGCTGGCGCGGCCCGGTGCTCGCCGACCACAGCGCGCTGCACCACCACCCCGCCGTGGCCGCCCTCTCGCGCCGACGGCTCTCGGCCGCCCTCGCCTTCGCCGACGCGGGGATTTCCCTCGGCCGGCACGAGGAGGTCGTCGCGCAGCTGGAGACCGTGCGCGACGACGAGCCGATGCACGAGGGACTGCACGCGCGGCTGATGGTCGCGCTCGCCGGCAGCGGCAGGCAGGCCGACGCGCTCGCGCTGTTCGACGCCCTGCACTCGCGCCTGGCCACCGAACTCGGCATCGAACCCGGGCCCGAGGTCCGCGCGGCCCAGCTGCACGTCCTGCGCCAGGAGGTGCCCGCCGCGGGGCAGCCCTTCGGCAGCAGCAACTACCTGCCGCGCGACGTCGACCACTTCGTCGGCCGCGTGGCCGAGACCGTCCGGCTGACCGGCGGGACCGCCGTCTACGGGATCTGCGGGATGGCCGGGGTCGGCAAGACCGCGCTGGCCGTCCACCTCGGCCACCGGTTCGCCGACCGGTTCCCGGACGGGCAGCTGTTCGCCGACCTGCACGCCCACGGCGCGGAAGGCCCGCTGGCCCCGGCGGCCGCGCTCGACTCGCTGCTGCGGCAGCTCGGCGTGGACGGCGCCCGGATCCCGGACCGGCTCGACCAGCGCGCCGCGCTCTGGCGGTCGCTGCTGGTCGGCCGCACCGCCCTGGTGGTGCTCGACGACGCGGCCGGCGCCGCCCAGGTCCGCCCGCTGCTGCCCGGCGGCCCCGGCTCGCTCGTGCTGATCACCAGCCGGACCCGGCTGACGAGCATCGACACGGTCACCACGCTGTCGCTGGACGTCCTCGCGCCGGCCGAGGCCGCGCAGCTGCTCACCCGGGTCGCCGGCCCGGACCGCACCGCCGGGCAGGACCGGGCGCTCGGCGAGATCGCCGGCCTGTGCGGCCACCTGCCGCTCGCGCTGCGCATCGCCGCCGCCCGGCTCCGCGACCGTCCGCTGTGGACAGTCCGGCACCTGGCCGGCCTGCTGCGCGACGAACACCGGCGGCTGGCCGAGCTGAGCACCGGCGACCGCAGCGTCGGCGCGGCGTTCACGCTGTCCTACCGCCAGCTCACCGAGCCGCAGCAGCGGCTGTTCCGGCTGCTCGGCGAATTCCCCGGCACCGACGTCGACGCCTTCGCCGCCGCGGCGATCGCCGGCCGCGACCCGCACGGCACCGAGCGGCTGCTCGAAGACCTCGTCGACGTCCACCTGCTCGCGCAACCGGCGCTCGGGCGCTACCGCTTCCACGACCTGATCCGCGACCACGCCCGCGCCACCGGCCGCACCGGCGCCGCCGCGCCACGGGAAGCGGCGGCGAGCCGGATGTTCGACTACTACCTGCACGTCGCCGGGCAGGCCGCGGATGCGCTGGAACCGACCAGAAAGCGGTTTCCGCTCGCCGGGACACCCCCGGCGGCGCCGCCGCGGTTCGCCACCGAGGCCGAGGCGCTCGCCTGGCTGGCGGCCGAGCGGGCGAACCTCGCCGCCGTCGCCGCGGCGGCCGCGGACCGGGACCGCCCGCGGCACTGCTGGCAGCTGGTCCAGACCCTGTGGCGGTTCTACTTCGTCCGCGGGCACGTCGACGACTGGCTCCGGACCCACCGGCTCGCCCTGCGGGTCGTCCGGGCGCTGGGCGACCCGGCGGCGGAAGCGGAGATCCGCAAGAACCTGGGCCTCGGCCACTGGCGCAGCGGCGACTTCGCCGAGGCGGTCGGCCAGCACCACCACGCCCTCGCCCTCGACCGCGCGAACGGCGACGAGTGGGGCCAGGCCAAGACCCACAACCACCTCGGCTTCATCCACGCCCGCGGCGGCCGCCACGAGGAAGCCCTCGAACACCACCGCCGCGCGGTCGAGCTGTACCGCGCGGCCGGCGACCCCTGCGGCGAAGCCCGGGCGCTGGTCGGTCTCGGCGACCTGCACTACCACGCCGGCCGCCGGGCCGAGAGCGCCGCGGACTTCCAGCGCGGCCTGGACCTGGCCCACCGGGTCGGCGACCGCTGGGGCGAAGCGCTCGCCGCCATCGGGCTGGGCTTTTCGAGCGCGCCCCGGCACGCGCGCCGCCACCTCGAACGCGGCCTGGAATACGCCCGCGCGGCGGGCGACCGCTGGGGCGAAAGCATGGCGCTGACCGGGCTCGGCATGGTCCGCCACGCCGAAGGCGACCTGGCGGAGGCGGCGAACTGCCTCCGCCAGGCCGTCACGCTGACGCAGGAAACCGGTGACCGCTGGTGGGAACGCATGGCCACCACGGCGTTGGGCCGGGTGCACGCCGCGCTCGGCCACCACGAGGCAGCCGTGGTCCACCACGGGCGAGCCGTGAAGCTGGCGCGTGACCTCGAAGACGACGCCGCCGAGGCCGAAGCGCTGGCCGCGCTGGCGGAGACGTCGGTGCCCCGCAACCGGCTCAACGCCGAGGTCTGAGCACCGGGTCAGCAGGTCGTCAGTGCGCCGTCAGCGTCCGCCGCGATTCTTGCCGGGCAAGCACGATCGGGGAGAACCGGGAGGGTGACGGCGCGATGACTTCGCTGGTGGCGGTGTCCGCCTACGTGCCCACGACCGTCCCGATCGAATCGCTGCAGGACGAGCTGGGGCTGTCGGCCACGCAGCTGCGGCGCTTCCGCCGGATGTACGGCCTGTCCGAGGTCTGCCGGTCGAACGAGTCCGAAGCGGACATGCTGCTCGGCGCGGTCAGCAAGCTCGACTTCCTGGCCGGCCAAGAGGAACGCGTCCGCTACGTTGTGCGCGCCAAGACGATGCCGGCCGCCAGCCCGTACCCCGTGAACCCCATGCTCGGGGTGCGGGCGGCACTCGGCCTCGACCACGCGACGATGTTCACCGTCACCGACCACGCCTGCGCCTCCGGGCTGCTCGCGATCGACCTGTGCGGCACGCTGCTGGCCGCCGACGGCGATCCCGACGCGCTCGCGCTGGTCCTCACCGGCGAAAAGGCGTTCACGCACTCCGCGCAGGTGATCCCCGACGTCGCGATCATGGGCGAGGCGACGGCGGCGGTCCTCGTCGGACCGGGCGCCGGGCAGGACACGATGCTCGGCTACGCCACCACCACGCTCGGCGGCCCGGGCGGCGAGGTCATCCTCGACGACGAGCAGGCCGCGGAGTTCCGGCGCATCTACCCCGGCGCGGTGGCGGACGTCGCGCGTGAAGCCATCGCGGTGGCCGGGCTGACCGTCGACGACATCGCGATGGTGCTGCCGCACAACGTCAACAAGATCTCGTGGGTCCGCGCGAGCGGGGCGCTGGGCATCCCGCGCAGCCGCATCTTCCTCGACAACGTCGGGACGACCGGGCACAGCTTCTGCGCCGACCCGTTCCTCAACCACCACACCGCGAACGGCTTGGGCCTGCTGGCGCCCGGGTCCTGCTACTTGATGATTTCGGTCGGCCTCGGGTCGACCTTTTCCGCCATGGTCTTCCGGAAATGAGGAGCGCTTCATGAGTGTCGAGTTCGAGATCCAGGGTATCGGCATCACCGAACTCGCGGAGCGTTACGGCACACCGCTGTTCGTCTACGACGGCGACGAGCTGGGCGGCCGGCTGACCGCGCTGCGCGAGCGGCTGCACCCGCGGCTGGAGATCTTCTACAGCCTCAAGTCCAATCCGAACATCTCGGTCTGCGGCCTGCTGCACGCCCACGGCGCGCGGGCCGAGGTCTCGTCGATGGCCGAGCTGATCACCGCCCGCCGCGCCGGGGTCGCCGGCAGCGACATCATCTTCCTGGGGCCGGGCAAGAGCGCGTCGGAACTGGCGGCCTGCCTCGACGAGGGGGTCTACACCGTCGTCTGCGAATCGTTCGGCGAACTCCGGCTCCTCGACGACCTCGCGCGCGAGCGGGGCGTCGAAGCGCGGGTCGCGCTGCGCGTGAACCCGAGTTTCGCGGTCAAGGGTTCGGGACTCACCATGGGCGGCAAGCCACGCCAGTTCGGGATCGACGAAGAGCAGCTGCTCGCGTCGGCCGGGCTCGTCGAGCAGCACCCGAACCTGCGGCTGATGGGCGTGCAGGTCTACATGGGAACGCGGATCCTCGACGAGGAACCGATCGTCGAGAACACGCGGCGGATCTTCGAGCTCGCCGAACGGGTTTCGCGGCAGATCGGGTTCCCGCTCGAAATGGTCGACGTCGGCGGCGGCCTCGGCGTCGCGTACTTCGACGGCGAGACCGACCTCGACCGGGACCGGCTGGCCGCGATGCTCAACCCGGTGATCGACGAGTTCGCGCAGCGGCACCCGGCGACCCGGCTGGTGATGGAACTCGGCCGGTACCTCACTGCCACGTCCGGTACCTACGTCGTCCGCGTCCGGTACACCAAGACCTCGATGGGGCAGAACTTCGCCGTCGCCGACGGCGGGACCAACCACCACATGGCGGCGGTCGGCATCGGGTCCTACGTCAAGCGCGACTTCCCGATCCGGCTGCTCAACCGGATCGGCGAGCCCGCCACCGAAACCTGGCAGGTGACCGGGCCGCTGTGCACGCCCAACGACGTGCTCGCCAAGAAGGCCGCGCTGCCGCCGGTGCGCAGTGGCGACCTCATCGGCGTCACCCGGTCCGGTGCGTACGGGCCGACGGCGTCCCCGGTGCTGTTCCTCAGCCACGGCTACCCGGCCGAAGTGCTGGTCTACGGCGGGCGGGCGCACCTGGTCAGCGACCGCGACGAGCCGGCGGACCTGCTGCGCCGCCAGCACCTGCACGAGTTCGCCCCGCTGGCCGCAGCGGGCGCGGAGCGCTAGGCGATGTACCGTGCCGCCGCACCGGTCCCGGCCGCCGCGCCACCGGCCGGGCTGCCGCCGTTCCCGCTGCCGCTGGCGCTGGCGCTCCGGCGCGAGTTCGGGCCGGGGGACCGGGAAATCGACGTCCCCGAGCTGCACCACTACTTCGCCGACCTCAGCCGCGGGCACGACATCGGCTTCCGCCCCAGCCGGGTGACGCGGGCCCGGGGCAACACCTTCCTCGCGATGGCGCGGGACCTGCTCGCCGGGCAGCTGTCCGGCGAGCCGATCGACCTCGCGATCGTCGCGCACGCGGCGCCCGAGTTCGACCCGCGGCTGTCGGCGCCGGTGAACCTCACGGCCGTGCTCCCCGGCGGGCCGCTGGTGTTCGCCGTGTCCGGGCAGGGTGCCCTGGCGCCGTTCAGCGCCCTGCGGATCGCGGCTTCCTACGTGCAGCGGCACGGTTTCCGGCGCGTGCTCGTCCTGAGCATGGACCAGGGCGGCACGCCGTACGACACCCCGGAACACCTCGGCGACGCCGCCACGGCGCTGCTCTTCGAGCCCGGCGGCGACCGCCCGGTCCGCGCCGGTGTCGTGCCGGGGGTGGCGCCCGCGGCGGTGGCCGGGTTCCGGGCGCCGGGCACCGCCGTCGTCGGCCACGGGCTCGCCCGCACGGGGGCGTGGCCGGGCGCGGCCGTCGCGCCGGCGGAGTACCCGTGCACGGGACTGTGGGCGCCGCTCGCCGGCGGCACCGCGGGCCCGCTCCTGCTGGCCGACTACGACCCGCACCACCGCGCGCTGGGTGTCTGCGTGGTGGCCGGGCCCGCCTGACCGGGCCCTATGATGGTGGTCGTCAACGGGCTCAGGGCGGGGGACGGACAAGTGCGCGTGGTCATCGGCGAGGACCAGTTCCTGCTCCGCGACGGGCTGGTGCGGCTGCTCGAGGCGCACGACTTCGAGGTCAGCGCGGCCGTGGACAACGGACCGGACCTGCTGGAGGCGATGCTGCGCGAGCGGCCGGACATCGCGATCGTGGACATCCGCCTGCCCCCGTCGTTCACCGACGAGGGCCTGCGCGCGGCGATCGAAGCCCGGCGCCGGCGGCAGGGCTTCCCGGTGCTGGTCCTTTCGCAGTACGTGGAACGCCTGTACGCCGACGAACTCCTCGCCGACGGCGAGGGCTCGGTGGGCTACCTCCTGAAGGACCGCGTGTTCCACGGCGACCAGTTCGTCGACGCGGTCCGCCAGGTCGCGGCGGGCGGCACGGTGATGGACCCGGACGTGGTGACCCGCCTGCTGACCCACAACACCCGCGACGACCGCCTGGAGCGGCTGACCGCCCGCGAGCGCGAGGTGCTCAAGCTGATGGCGGAGGGCCGGTCCAACAGCAACATCGCGGGCGTGCTGGTGGTTTCGGAGAAGGCCGTTTCCAAGCACATCAACAACATCCTGGCGAAGCTGAACCTGCCGCAGTCCGAAGACGCGAACCGGCGTGTACTGGCGGTGCTGGCCTACCTCAAGCATTAGGGTGTCCCGATGCTGAACGAGGTGGCCGACGGCGTTTGGGTCCGGCAGAGCGAGTGGGTCTGGAGCAACAGCATCGTCGTGCGCGCGGACGCCGGGCTGGTCCTGGTGGATCCCGGGATCACCGGCGCCGAGCTCGACCGGCTCGCCGACGACGTCGACCGGCTCGGGATCCCCGTGGTGGCCGGCTTCTCGACCCACCCGCACTTCGACCACCTGCTCTGGCACCCCCGATTCGGCGACGTCCCCCGCTACGCGACGGCGGCCTGTGCGGCGGTGGCCACGGAAGCCCGTGAGCGTGCGCAGGCGATGGCGGTGGAGACCGCCCCGGACGTCCCGCGCGACCTGGTCGCGCTCGTCACCCCGCTGCCGGCGGACGGCGGACCGTTGCCGGGCGAGCTCATCGAGCACGACGCGCACGCCGTCGGCCACGCGGCGATCCTGCTGGCGGACCGGGGTGTGCTGATCGTCGGCGACATGCTTTCCGACGTCCTGATCCCGCTGCTGGACCCCCGCCGTGACGGGCAGGAAGAGGCGTATCCGGCGGCCCTCGACCGGCTGGAAGAGGCGGCCCGGCAGGCGGATGTCCTCGTTCCGGGTCACGGTGCGGTGGCCCGGGGCCCCGAGGTGGCGGCCCGCTTCGCGACCGATCGGGCCTACCTCGAGGCGGTGCGGCGGGGCGAGGAACCCGCTGACGAGCGGTGGGGGAAGCGGCGGTAGCTCAGCGCTCGAGGGCGCAGGGGATCTCGATCGTCACCATCGTCGGCCCGCCCAGCGGGCTGAGGATCGTGATGAACCCGTCGAGCGGGGCCAGCCGCTTTTCGATGCCGCGCAGGCCCGTGCCGTTCTCCGTGTTCGCGCCGCCGCAGCCGTTGTCGCTGACGTTGATCACCAGCCGGCCGGACTCGTGGTGGACGTTGATCTCGCCCGTCTGGGCTCCCGAGTGCTTCATCGCGTTGTTCAGCACCTCGGACACCGCAAAGTACGCCGCCGTCTCGACCGCCAGCGACGGGCGGCCGGGCAGGTCGATCGTGGTCGCGATCTGCAGCGGGTTTTCCAGCGCCAGCGTGCGGATCGCGTCCGCGATGCCGCGGTCGACCAGCACCGGGGGCTGGATGCCGCGGACCAGGTCGCGCAACTGCTGCAACGCTTTCGCCGAGCTGTTCTTCGCTTCGTCCATCAAGGACCGCGCGGCTTCGGGGTGGGAATCTAGCACGCGCATCGCGGCGTCGAGCGTCATCCCCATCGCCACGAGGTGGGTCTGCGCACCGTCGTGCAGGTCGCGCTCGATGCGGCGCAGCTCGCTCGCCTGGGAACCCACCGCGTCGTCGCGGCTCTCCGCCAGGTGCTGCACGCGGTTCGTCAGCCGGGTCACCTCGGTCGGCGACAGCAGCGTGGCCGCCAGCTTCGCGTGCAGCCGCAGCAGGTGGGGCGCGCTCCACAGGGCGAGCGGGAAGTGGGCGAGGCCGAGGATGGCCGCGAACCAGGCCGTCGGCTGGTCGTCCACCGGGAGCACGACGTACCAGCTGCCCAGCCAGTCGGCCGCGTCGGTACCGACCAGGAACGGCATCGCGAGCCCGCGCAGGCCGTGCAGGACCAGCAGCAGCGGCGTGAGGGTGAGCAGCATGCCGAGGCAGCTGTCCACCAGCAGCCACAGCACGTCCCGCCAGTTCGCGCGGTCGCCGAGCAGGTGGTGGCAGCGGCGCAGCGGCGAGCTGCCGCCGGCCGGTTCCGGCAGGTACGGCTCCGGGATGCGCACGCCCGACCACACGTGGGCGGACGAACGCACGCCGTTGGTCAGGTGCCGCATCAGCAGCACGGCCGGGGGCAGCACGAACAGCCCGACACCCACGCCGAGCAGCGAACCGGCGGTGACCACGACGACGAACATCACCAGTTCGGTCACCGCCACCACGGCGAGCGCGCCGCCTCGCAGGGTCGCCAGTCCGCCGTCGCGCACCAGCGACCGCGCCATGCCGGCCACCGGGCTTCCGCTAGTCATGGCGCCCATTATGCGCAGGCAGGCCCGTTCTCCGCGGTAGTGCTAACCCCCGCATAAGTCCGCTCCCTAGCACCCTCGGAAACCGCGCCGCGGCTTCGTAACGTGGTCGCCGTAAAAGCACCGAGAACGCGAAGGCACGCCAGGGGAGCCGCAGATGTACCAGCAAGGCGACACGGTCGAAGTCGTGCGGCTGCTGTCCGTACGCAAGGCGTACGGCAAGGACCGGGCCCAGGTCCTCGCCCTCGACGACGTGACGGCGGGTTTCGCCCGCGGCACGTTCACCGCCGTGATGGGGCCGTCGGGGTCGGGCAAGAGCACGCTGCTGCACTGCGCGGCCGGGCTCGACAAGCCGACGTCCGGCACGGTCACCCTCGGCGGCACGGACCTGAGCGTGATGCGCGAGGTCGAGCTGACCAAGCTGCGGCGCGACCGGATCGGGTTCGTGTTCCAGGCCTTCAACCTGCTGCCCGCGCTCGACGTCGAGCAGAACGTGACGCTGCCGCTGCGGCTGGCGGGACGGCGGGCCGACCCGGCGTTCGTGCGCCGCGTCATCGAGCAAGTCGGGCTCGGCAAGCGGCGCCACCACCGCCCGTCGGAACTGTCCGGCGGGCAGCAGCAGCGGGTGGCGATCGCCCGGGCGCTGGTCACCCACCCCGAGGTCATCTTCGCCGACGAGCCGACCGGGGCCCTGGACACCCGGTCCGCGCAGGAAGTCCTTTCCCTGCTGCGGGACGCGACGAACGTGTCCCGGCAGACCATCGTGATGGTCACCCACGACCCGGTCGCCGCCTCCTACGCCGACCGCGTGCTGTTCCTCGCCGACGGCCGTGTCGTCGACGAGCTGCGGCAGCCGAACCCCGACGAGGTGGCCCGCCGGATGACCGCGCTGGTCGCCCGTACCGAACAACGGTCCCCGGAGGGACCCTGGCTGAGTGAGCTGACGCGCTGATGCTGGCCCTCGTCCTGCGCACCCTGCGCTACCGCACCGGCGGTTTCATCGCCACCCTCGTCTCGGTGTTCGTCGGCACCGCCGTCATGCTCGCCTGCGGCGGCCTGATGGAAACCGGCATCCGGACCGTGATCCCGCCGCAGCGGCTGGCCGCCGCGCCGATCGTGGTGGCCGGCAACCAGTCCTACGACCTGCCTGCGGTCGGCCACGGCGAAGACGCCGACCACGAAACCGCGACCCTGTCCGAACGCGTCCGGCTCGACGAAGGCCTGGCGGCCACGATCAGCGGGGTCCCCGGCGTCGCCCACGTGGTCCCGGACGTCTCCTTCCACGCCGACGTGCTCGCCGACACCGGCGGGTCGTCCGTGCCCGGCACGCAGGCCGGCCACAGCTGGGTTTCCGCGGAACTGGCGCCCTACCGGCTGACCGACGGCGTGGCCCCGATCCGCGAAGGCGAAGTGGTGCTCGACAGTGCCACCGCCGGGCGGATCGGCGCGCACGCCGGCAGCAAGACCGACATCGCCGTCCGCGGCGGCGTCCACTCCTACCTGGTCACCGGCATCGCCGACGCCGGCCGCCGGATGGCGGGCGACGCGGTGTTCTTCTCACCGGCCGAGGCCGGCGGGCTGCGTTCCGCGGCCGGGCAGGTCGACGCCTTCGGCGTGCAGCTCGCGCCCGGCGCCGACGTGACCGCCGTCAGCGCGCAGATCGCGACCGCGGTGCACGACCGGCACGCGGTGACGCTGACCGGAGACGCCCGCGGCTCCGCCGAGTTCGCCAGGGCGGCAGGCGACGGCGAGCTGCTGATCATCCTCGCCGCCGTGTTCGGCGGCCTCGCCGCGCAGGTCGCCATGTTCGTCGTCGCGAGCACGCTGACGCTTTCGGTGCAGCAGCGCCGCCGCGAAGTGGCGATGCTGCGGGCGATCGGCGCGACCCCGCGCCAGCTGAGCCGGATGATCACCGGCGAGTCGATGATCATCGGCGCGCTGGGCACCGCGCTGGCGATCGTCCCCGGCATGCTGCTCGGCGACTGGCTCTTCGGGCGGCTGACCGGGTTCGGCGTGATCCAGCCGGTGCTCAAGTTCGAGCAGGGCTTCTACCCGGTCGTCGCGGCCGCGGTCGTCGGCCTGAGCTCGGCGTGGGGTGCCGCGTTCGTCGCCGCCCGGTACGCCGGCCGCACCCGGCCCGTGGAAGCCATGCGGGAGACGGCGATCCCCACCCGCTGGCTGACGCCGACGCGGTTGTGGCTCGGCGTGTCGAGCCTGATCGGCGCGGTGGCCCTGGCCTACCTGACGATCACGGTGGTCGACGGCCCGCTCGCGGCGAGCACGGCCGGCCCGGCCGTGACGCTGGTGGCGACCGCGGTGGCGCTGTTCGCCCCCGGCCTCACCCGCCTGCTGGTCGGGGTGGTGCGCCGGCCGATCCGCGCCCTCGGCGGCCTGCCCGGCTACCTGGCCTCGCTGAACGCGCGGGCCCGCTGGATGCCGATGGCCGGTGCCGTCACGCCGATCATGCTCGCCACCGGCCTGGCGATCTTCATGCTGTACTTCCAGACCACCGAGGTGGCGGTCGCGGAGAAGCAGTACTCCGACTCGCTGCTGGCCGACGCCGTGGTGACGTCGGCGACCGGCGACCTGCCCCCGGATCTGGTCGCCAAGGTGCAGCAGGCCCCCGGGGTCGGCGGGGCGACGGCGTTCGTGACGAGCAAGGGGTACAACGAAAAGCCGTCGGACTCGACGCAGGACGAGGACGGTGTGGACCTCACCGGCGTCACCGCGGACGGCATCGCGCAGGCGTGGGGGAGCATCGTCGCCACCGGGAAGCTCGACGACCTGCACGGCACCACGATCGCCCTGCCGGCCGACCTCGCGCAGCGGCTCGGGGTCGGCGTGGGCGCCAAGATCGTGATGCGGCTGGGCGACGGCTCCCTGGCGACCCTGGACGTTGTCGCGACGCTGCGAACTACGGCGGCGTCGGCCTCCGCGCTGATGCCCGCCGAAACCCTGGCCCCGCACACCGCGGCGGGCGCACCCGACCGGATCCTCGTCATGGCGAAGCCGGGTACCGGGGAAGCCGAGCTGCTCGCGGGGTTGCGCAGCCAGGTCGGGGGAGCGGACGGGGTGCAGGTGGCCGGCCGGGAGGCGCTCACCAAGGCGTTCGTCGCGGAGGTCCAGGCCAATGCCTGGGTCAACTACCTGATCGTCGGGCTCCTGCTCGTGTACGCCGCCATTTCCACGGTGAACACCCTGGTGATGGCGACGGCGGACCGGCGGCGGGAGTTCGGGCTGCAGCGGCTCATCGGGTCGACCCGCGGCCAGGTGCTGCGCATGATGGCCGTGGAGGCCGGGATCGTGGCCGCCATCGGGGTTTTCCTCGGCACCCTGGTCGCGGCGTCGATGCTGGTGCCGTTCAGCGCGGCGGTGTCGGACAGCCCCGTCCCGTCCGGTCCGTTGTGGATATACCTGGTGATACTCGGGCTGGCCGTCGTGCTGACGGTGGTGGCCACCTGTGCGACGGCCTGGTTCACGTTGCGCACCAGGCCGTCGCCTTCGACGCTCGCCCCTGAATAGGTGACCTCGGGCGGGCCGGGTACCCCAGTGACGCGCTGACGAGCTCTCCCCCGGATTGTCAGCGCGCGGTCAGCCCGAGGTCACCGCTCCGGCATAGCGTCGGGGCGTGGACACCGAAGAGAAGGCCGCCGGTCGCTGGGACGCCATCGTGGTGGGATCCGGGATCGGCGGCCTCGTGTGCGCCGGGTACCTGGTCGCCGCCGGGATGCGGGTGCTCGTGCTGGAGCAGCACGACGTCGCGGGCGGCAACAGCCACGTGTTCCGGCGGCGGCGGGCCTACCAGTTCGACGTCGGGGTGCACTACCTCGGCGACTGCGGGCCGGACGGCCTGCTGCCGCGGGTGCTGTCCGGGCTCGGCCTCGGCGACCGGGTGCGCTTCCACCCGATGGACCCCGACGGGTTCGACCGGATCGTGCTGCCGAGCGTCACGGTGGACGTGCCGGCGGGGTGGGACCGCTACGCCGACCGGCTGCGGGCCGCGCTGCCCGCGGAGGCCGAGGGCATCACCCGCTACATCGGGATCTGCGCCGCCGTCGCGCAGGCGTGCCGCCAGTCCGCCTTCGCGGCGGGCCCGGGCGCGAAGGTGCCGGCCGTGATGCTGCGCTGGAGCCGCCGGACGCTGGCCCAGCTGTTCGACCACTGCGGCCTGTCGGCCCGGGCGCGCACGGTGCTGGCCGCCCAGTCCGGCAACTACGGCTCGGCCCCGGCGAGCACGCTCGTCGTCGCGCACACGATGATGCTCGACGACTACCTGCGCGGCGCCTACTACCCGGAGGGCGGCGGCCAGGTGCTCGCCGCGTCCTTCGTCGAGCTGCTGGAGTCCCACGGCGGCACGCTGCTGACCCGCACCCGGGTCGACCGGATCCTGATCGAAGGCGGCACGGCCGCCGGGGTCCGGCTGACCGACGGCACGGTCCACCGCGCGCCGATCGTCGTGTCCAATGCGGACTACTGCCGCACGGTCCTGGAACTGTGCGGTGGCCGGGAAAACCTGCCCGAGCCGGTGGTGTCCCGCGCCGAGACGGCGACCATGCGCCTGCCGCTGGCGGTCTGCTACGTCGCGCTCGACCGGGAACTTCCGTTGCCCAGCGCGAACATCTGGTACTGGCCGGGCGAAGACGTCGACGCCGCCTACGCGAAGGTGGAGTCGGGCAGCCTCGACGAACTGCCGTTCGCGTTCCTGTCCTTCGCTTCCCTCAAGGATCCGGTGCCGGGCGCGGCGTGCCCGCCGGGGCACACGAACTTCCAGATCATGACCGCCTGCCCGCCCGGGTACGCGCCGTGGGGCCTCACCGACGGCCCGGCGCACGGGGCCCGCTACCGGCGCGAGCCGGCCTACGTCGGCGCCAAGGACCGGCTGACCGAGCAGATGCTGGACCTGGCCGAGGCGGCGATCGGGCCGTTCCGCGCGAACATGGTGCACGTCGAGACGTCGACGCCGCTGACCCAAGAGCGCTACACGCTTTCGACCGGGGGCACGGCGTACGGCCTGCAGACCTGGGGCCGCGTCGGGCAACGACCCGATATCGGTTCGGGGGTCGACGGTCTCTACCTGACCGGCCAGAGCATCTTGCACGGGGGCGGCATCGTCGGCTGCGCCACCGGGGGCGCGCAGTGTGCGTCGACGATCCTCGGCCGCCCGGTCCTCGCGGAGGGCCCGGCCGGGAATCCCGAGCTGCTCCCGGACCGCGAGCCGGGCTGGGACCCGCTGCGCACGTCCCGGGGACTGCGGCGGCGCGAAGCGCGCGGCCTCGCCCTGCTGGACCGGGTCGTGGCGGGCTGAAGAACGCAATACCCCGAAGAAGAACTCGAGCCCGGTACTGGGCTCGTGGGTAACGACTGCTGTCTTGACGAAGGGAATGGTGAGCACTGTGACGGAAACCGTGGCTGCTTCGGCGGAGGTCCTGGACGACCGGGTCGTCGCGGGCATCTGCGCCGCACTCGAGTCCGTGCTGGAGACGGAGGTGCCCGACCTCGGCCCGGAGACCCGGCTCGCGGACGCCGGCCTCGACTCCACCGGGGTGCTGGAGCTGCTGATGCAGCTGGAAGAGGCGCTGGGCATCGAATTCGACGCGGAGAACCTGGAAATGAGCCACTTCGAGTCGGTGGGGTCGCTGGCCCGGTTCGTCTCGGCGGAAATGGCCGCCTGAGCGATGACCACGATCTCGCCGCCGATCACGGCGACCTGGCTGCGGTGCCACGACACCGCGCGCGCGGAAGGGATGGGCCCGGCGCTGGCGGTGCTGCACGCCGCGCTGCCGGCGGGGGCGCCGGTGTTCGGCACCGGCGGTGTCGCGGTGCTCCCGGCCGGGCCGGTGGACGGCGACGTGCTCGTGGTCCGGACCGCGGAGCTGCCGGGCGGCACCGTGGTCCTCGCGCGCACCGGCCGGGCCGCCGGCCCCACCGGCCCGGTCCTGGCGATCGGGTCGGTGTGGCTGCGGCTGGGCCTGTCCGGTGCCCTGCTCGACGCGGCCCTGGACTACCTCGGCGGGCGGCAGAGCGGCGACACGACGCTGCTGCGCCGCCAGCTGGTCCAGGGCGCGGTCGCGGAAGCGTTGACCGGGCAGCTCCAGGTGCGTGCGGCGCTGACCGCGGACACCCCGGCCCCGGCGGCACTGTCCTATTTGCACACCCGGCTCACCGAGACCGACCGGGTCCTGCTGCGCCTGCTGGGCGCGGCGGGGTTCGCCCGGGGCGGCGCGGGCGAGGTCGCGGACGTGTCCGAGCTGCTCGCCGGCGCCTACACCCCGGAGGCCGCGGCGTGACGGCGACGGTGCTGGACGACCGGCTGCGGGCGCTGCGGGACGCGGCCCGCGAGTGGGGCGCGGAGTTCCGCACCGCGGGCGCCGCCCTCGACCTCGACCCCGACGGCGTCGGCGCACACCTGGACCTGGCCGGGGTCCGCTGCCTCGCGAGCATGCTGATCCCGGCGGAGTACGGCGGCGCGGGTCTGCGCCTCGGCGGGCACCGCTTCCACGGCATGACGGCGATCGAACGGGTGGTCGTGCTCGAAGAGCTCGCCCGCGGCGACGCCGGCCTGATGCTCGCCAGCCCCGGCGCGTCGATGTCCGGCGTGCTCGTCGACGTGCTGGCCGACCGCGAGCAGAAGGAATGGTTCTACGGACGGCTCCTGGAGCGTCCCACGTGGACGTTCTTCGCGCTCACCGAACCCGGCCGCGGGTCCGACGCCGCCGCCCTGGAAACGGCGCTTTCCCCGGCGGCAGAGGAGGTTCACCGGCTCGACGGCCGCAAGAAGTACGTCGGCAACGCCGCACGGGCCGCGCTGGGTGTGGTGTTCGCCCGGACCGGGCCCGGCCCGCTGGGCGTCACCGCGGTCCTGGTCGACACGGCGGATCCCGGGTACCGCGCCGAGCCGATCGAGACACTGGGGCTGCGCGCCGCGCGGATCTGCGAGGTGACGCTGGACGGGGTGGCGGTACCCGCCGAACGCGTGCTCGGCCGGGACCGCTCGCCCGCCCGGCGCGGGATGTGGGCCTGCGTGCAGACCTTCAACCGGCTGCGTCCCGGCGTCGCCGCGATCGCGGTCGGCATCGCCGAGGCCGCCCACGACGCCGTGCTCGCCGGCCGGCTGCGGCTCGACCGGGCCGAGCGCGACCGGCTCGAAGCCCTCGCCCAGCGCATCGCGAGCGTGCGGCACCTCGTGCACCTGTCGGCCATCGAGGTCGACGCCGACGGCTCCCGCGGCCACCTCGCCTCGGCGGCCAAGGCCGAAGCGTGCCGCCTGGCCGAGGAAGCCACCCTGGCCGCCTGCAGCTTCTTCGGGCCGCGCGCCCGCTGGGACCACGCCGTGCTCGACAAGCTCGTCCGGGACGCGCGGGGGGTCGAGTTCATGGAAGGCGCCGGCAACATCCAGAAGCTCACCCTCTTCCAGGGCCTGCTCGCCGGAAAGGTCGGGCGCGGCGAGCCCTTTCCCGCCCACCAGGCGAAAACACCGACCGGAGGTGCGTCGTGCAGGTGATCACCAGGCCGGAGGAGTTCGACGTCACGGACCTGTACGTCGACCTCGAACGCATCGTGGGCCGGCGGGTCCTGATGAAGTGCGAGGGCTTCAACTTCGCGCGGTCGAGCAAGCTCAAGCCGGCGCTGGAAATGGTGACACTGGCCGAACGCGCGGGCGTGCTGCGCCCGGGCTCGACCATCGTCGAGATGTCGTCGGGCAACCTCGGCGTGGCGCTGAGCCTGGTCGCCGCCAGCCGCGGGTACCGGTTCGTCTGCGTCACCGACCCGCGCAGCACGCTGCTCACCCGGCAGCTGATGCAGAACCTCGGCACCGAGGTGCTGGTCGCCCCCGACCCGGCCGCCGGCCTGCGGCTCGTCCGCCGCCTGTGCGCGGAGAACGACGGCCACACCTGGCTGGACCAGTACGCCAACGCCGGCAACTGGATGGCCCACTTCCGGTCCACCGGCCCGGACATCCTGCGCACCGTGCCCGACCTGGACGTGCTCTTCGTCGGTGTCGGCTCGGCCGGCACGCTGACCGGCTGCGCCCGCTACCTGCGCCAGGTGCGGCCGCAGGTGCGGATCGTGGCCGTCGAGTGCGTCGGCCCCGGGCCGCGGGCCGCCCGGCGCAGCTCGGCGGTGCGCACCAGCGTCCGGTTCCCGGTCATCGACATGTCCCTGGTGGACGATTTGGTGCGGGTCGACGAGTCGGCCGCGATCCGCGCGTGCCGGCGGCTCGCGCTGAGCGGCTTCCTGCTCGGCGGCGGCTCCGGCATGGTGCTGGCGGGCGCGCTGGGCTGGCTGGAGGAGAACGACGCGGACACGGCGGTGGTGATCTCGCCCGACCTCGGTGACCGCTACCTGGACACGATCTACCAGGACCAGTGGGTCAAGGACAACTACGGCCCCGAAGCGCTGCTCGACGGCGCCGACCACGAATTCCCGTACGCCAAAACACTCTTCGAGGTGCCCTGATGACCGCGGTCGACGCGTTCCTGCCCCTGTCCACCGCACAGACCGACGTCTGGTACGACGAACAGCTCTCCGGCGGCGGCCTCGCCTACGCCATGGCGGACTACCTGGACATCACCGGCCCGCTGGACGTCGAGGTGTTCGGCGCGGCCCTGCGCGCGCTGGCCGACGAAGCCGAATGCTTCCGCGCCCGGTTCGTCGAGGTCGAGGGCGAACCGCGGCAGCTCATCGAGCCGCTGGCCGAGCTGCCGATCCGCTACCCGGACGTGACCGGGGAAGCCGACCCGGAAGCCGCCGCGCTCGACTGGATGCACGAAGACATGCGGCACCCCTTCTCGCTCGAAGACTTCCCGCTGTTCCGCGGCGCCCTGATCAAGGTGGGGGAGCAGCGGCACTTCTGGTACCTCACGACGCACCACCTCATCGGCGACGGCTTCAGCGCGGCCATCTGCCAGCGCCGGCTGGGCGAGCTCTACAACGCGCTGCTGACCGGGGACGACCCCGGGCGCACCGCGCTGCCGCCGTTCCGGCTGTTGCTGGACGCCGACCTGGCCTACCAGGACTCCCCGCACCGGTTGCGCGACAAGGCGTTCTGGAGCAGGCACTTCGACACGACCCCCGACCTGGTCAGCCTGTCCGGCAAGGAACCGGCGCCGGCCCGCGGCTTCCTGCGCCGCACGATGACCCTGCCCGCGGAGACGGCGAAGGCCGTGCGCGAGGCGGCCGCGGGCGCGAAGGTGACGCTGCCGACGTTCTTCATCGCCGCGATGGCGGCCTACACGCAACGCCTGTCCGGCATCAAGGACCTGCTGCTGACCGTCCCGGTCGCGGCGCGCGCGGGCGTGCGCTCGCGGGCGACCCCGGGCATGGTCGCGAACTACCTCCCGCTGCGGATGGTCGTCGAGCCGCAGACGACGATCGCCGAGCTGCTGGCCCAGGCGTCGGGCGAGCTCGCCGCGACGCTGAAGCACCAGCGCTACCACGTGAACCAGATCCGCCGGGACATCGGCGTGCGCAGCGACGAGCGCCGCCCGTTCGGCGGCCCGTTCGTCAACGTGCTGCCGCCCGAGCCCGGCCTGCGGCTCGGCGCGTGCCACACGCGCGTGATGAACCTGTCGACCGGGATCACCAACGACCTGTCGCTGACCGTCCTCGACGTCACCGAGGACATCATCGAGATCCACCTCAACGGCAACCCCGACCTGTACGACGCCGACGGCGTCACGGCCCACCTCGAGCGGCTGGCCGGGTTCGTCGGCCGGCTCGCCGAGGCCGACGCTTCGGCGGTACTGGGCTCGGTCGACGTCGTGTCGGCGGACGAGCTCGGCGAGCTGCTGGCGGCCGGGGTCGGGGACGCCGGGGAGGTCGGGGCCGATGTGGTGTCGCGGGTGCGCGACATCGCGCTGGCCTCGCCGGACGCGCCCGCGGTGGCCGACGGCGAGGACTGGGTTTCCTACGCGGCCCTGGCCGGCCGGGCGAGTGCGCTGTCCCGCAGGCTTCCGTCCCGCGGGGTCGTGGGCGTGCTGGCCGAGCCGGGCGTCGGGTTCGTGACGGCCGTGCTGGGCGTGTTGTGGTCGGGAGCGGCCTACGTGCCGCTGGACGCCGGGATGCCGGTGGCCCGCCTGGCCGGGCTGCTCGCCGACGCGGGCGCGGACGCCGTGGTGGTGGGCGCCGGGTTCGAGGAGCTGGCGGCTTCCGTGGTGGCGGCGGCCGGCAGCGGCGCGGAGGTCGTCGCGCTGGACGACGCCGAAGACCGCGAGTGGGCCCCGGTTCCCCGCGGCGATGCCGGTCCGGACCTGGGCTATGTGATCTTCACGTCGGGTTCGACCGGCCGCCCGAAGGGCGCGATGGTGCACCGCCGGGGCATGGTCAACCACCTCCTGGCCAAGGTGGAGGACCTGGGCCTGGCGTCCTCCGATGTGGTGGTGCAGAACGCTCCGGTGACGTTCGACGTCTCGGTGTGGCAGATGCTGGCCCCCTTGCTGGTCGGCGGCCGGGTCCGGGTGGTCTCCCGCACGGTTGCGGCCGACCCGGACGCGCTGTTCGGCCTGATCCGCGCCGAAGGCGTGTCGGTGCTGGAGGTCGTGCCGTCGCTGCTGCGGGCGGCACTGGATTCCTGGGACCTGGCCGAGCCGCCGGACGTCTCGGGTCTGCGGTGGCTCGTGGTGACCGGTGAGGCGTTGCCGCCGGATCTGTGCGCGCGGTGGTCCGCGCGGTTCCCGGAGGTGCCGCTGGTGAACGCCTACGGTCCGACGGAGTGTTCGGACGACGTCACGCACGCGGTGATCCGGTCCGGTGTCGAGGTGGTGCCGATCGGCCGTGCGGTGCGGAATTCCCGGTTGTACGTGCTGGGCGATGAACTGCGTCCGGTGCCCGCGGGGGCGATCGGCGAGCTGTTCGTCGGCGGCCTGGTGGTCGGCCGCGGCTACGTCGGCGACCCGGCCCGGACGGCAGCGGTGTTCGTCGCGGATCCCTTCGGTGGCCGGGGTGCGCGGATGTACCGCACCGGCGACCGGGTCCGGATGCGGGAGGACGGTCAGCTGGAGTTCGTCGAGCGCCGCGACTTCCAGGTGAAGATCCGCGGGCACCGCATCGAGCTCGGCGAGATCGAGAGCGTCCTGCGGTCGGTGCCCGGGGTGCTGGACGCCGTCGTGCGGGTGCTCACCGACGCCGACGGCGGCAAACGCCTGGCCGGTTACCTCGTCGGCGTCGACGGCGAAGGCCCGATCGACGCCGGCGCCGTGCGCAGCACCGCCCAGCAGCTGCTGCCGGACTACATGGTGCCTTCGGCGCTGGTCGTGCTCGACGAGCTGCCGCTCACCGAACACGGCAAGGTCGACCGCGCGGCGCTGCCCGCCCCGGACTTCCGGGCCGAGGTCGTCGGGCGCCGTCCCCGCAACACCGTCGAGACCGTCGTCTGCGACATCCTCGCCGAGGTGCTGTCCGTGCCGCGGGTGTACATCGACGACAACTTCTTCGCCCTCGGCGGCGACAGCATCAGCGCGATCCAGGTGGCCGGCCGCGCCCGCACGGCGGGCATCGAGCTCACCCCGCGCGACATCCTCGAGCGCCGGACGCCGGCCGCCATCGCCGAGCAGGTCACCGTGCGCGAGCCGGCGGCCGACGTGGTCGCGGTGCCGGACGGCCCGCTGGTGACGCTGACCGACGAGGAACTGCGCGAGCTGGCCCCGGCGGGCGGCCGCATCGAAGACGCCTGGCCGCTTTCCGCGCTGCAGCAGGGCTTGCTGTTCCACTCCGAGTTCGACCCCGACGGCGTCGACGTCTACACCGTGCAGGCCACCGCGGACCTCGCCGGCCCGCTCGACGTCGAAGCGCTGCGCCGGGCGTGCGCCGCCCTGCTGCGCCGGTACGCGACCCTGCGCGCCTACTTCCGGCACCGCCGCGGCGGCGACGCCGTGCAGCTGATCGCCGCCGAGGTCGCCCTGCCGTGGACCGAAATCGACCTGTCCGTGCTGCCCGAGGCCGAGCGCGAGGAACGGCTGGGCCGGCTGGCGGCCGAAGACCGGGCGCGCCGGTTCGACCTCGCGCACCCGCCGCTGGTCCGGTTCACCCTGATCAAGGTCGCGGCCGGACGGTACCGGTTCCTCTGGACCGCCCACCACATCGCCACCGACGGCTGGTCGGTGCCGATCCTCATCCGCGAGCTGGCCACGCTGTACACGCACGGCCCGGACGCGGCGCTGCCGGCGGTCGCCCCGTTCCGGAACTACCTGGCCTGGCTCGGCCGCCAGGACGAGCAGGAAGCCCGCCGGGCCTGGCGCGAGGTGCTCGACGGCCTCACCGAGCCCACGAAGGTGGCGCCCGAGCTCGACGGCCACCTGACGGCGGTGCCGGCGTCGGCCGAACTGGTGCTGACCCGGGACGAGACCGCCGAACTGGTGGCTTGGGCGCGCCGGCACGAGCTCACCCTGAACACCGTCGTGCAGGCCTGCTGGGCGATCATGGCCGGACGGCTCACCGGACGGCGGGACGTCGTGTTCGGGTCGGTCACGTCCGGGCGCCCGGCGGAGCTGCCGGGCGTGGAGACCATGGTCGGGATGTTCATCAACACCGTGCCGGTCCGGGCCGGTCTCGACCCGGCGGGCACCCTCGGCGAGCTCCTGGTCTCCCTGCGCGACCAGCAGGCCACGATGTCGGCCTACCAGCACGTCGGCCTCGCCGAGGTGCAGCACGACGTGCCTGCCCTGGCCGGCACCGGCGAGCTGTTCGACACCGCCATCGTCTTCGAGAACGTGCCCGCGGACGACCAGGGCACCGAGGTGCTCCTGGGCGACGACGTGCGCGTGCTCGACGCGGTCACCGAGGACTCCCGCCACTACCCGCTCAGCCTGGTCGTCAACCCGGGCCGGGAACTGGCCTTCCGCTTCGACTACGCGCCCGAGGCGTTCGACGCCGGGCGCGTCGGCCTGATCACCCGCATGTTCCGGCACCTGCTCGACACCGCGCTCGCCGATCCTTCGGTGCCGCTGGGCGCGATCGACGTGGTACCCGAGGGCGAACTGGAGCGCGGCGCCGGTGTCACCGGGCCGATCGGCCCGGATGTGGTGTCGCGGGTGCGCGAATTCGCGCTGTCTTCCCCCGACGCGCCTGCCGTGTCCGACGGTGGCGCGTGGGTGTCCTACGCGTCGCTGGCCGGCCGGGCGAGTGCGTTGTCCCGCCGGCTGGGTGGTGGCGTCGTCGGGATCCTGGCCGATCCCGGGGTGGGGTTCGTGACGGCCGTGCTGGGTGTGTTGTGGTCGGGGTCGGCCTACGTGCCGCTGGACCCGACGCTGCCGGTGGCCCGGCTGGCCGGGCTGCTGGCCGACTCCGGCGCCGCGTCCATTGTGGTCGGTGCGGGCTTCGCGGACCTGGCGGCCGAGGTCGCCGGCGACGGCACCGGGATCGTGGTGCTGGACGACGCCGAAGACGTCGAGTGGGCCCCGGTTTCCGATGGCGACGCCGGTCTGGACCTGGCCTACGTCATCTTCACGTCGGGCTCGACCGGCCGCCCGAAGGGGGCGATGGTCCACCGCCGCGGGATGGTCAACCACCTGCTGGCCAAAGTGGACGATCTGGGCCTGGCGTCCTCCGATGTGGTGGTGCAGAACGCGCCGGTGACGTTCGACGTTTCGGTGTGGCAGATGCTGGCACCGCTGCTGGTCGGCGGCCGGGTCCGGGTGGTGTCGCGGGTCGTGGCGGCGGATCCGGACGCGCTGTTCGGGTTGATCCCCGCCGAAGGTGTCTCGGTGCTGGAGGTCGTGCCGTCGTTGCTGCGGGCCGCCCTGGATTCCTGGGACCTCGCCGAGCAGCCGGATGTCACGGGCTTGCGGTGGCTGGTCGTGACGGGTGAGGCGCTGCCGCCGGACCTGTGCGCGCGCTGGTTCGCGCGGTTCCCGGACGTGCCGCTGGTGAACGCCTACGGCCCGACCGAGTGTTCGGACGACGTCACGCACGCGGTGATCCGGTCCGGCGTCGACGTGGTGCCGATCGGCCGTGCGGTGCGCAACTCCCGGCTGTACGTGCTGGGCGACGAACTGCGCCCGGCGCCTGCGGGGGCCATCGGCGAGCTGTTCGTCGGCGGCCTGGTGGTCGGCCGCGGATACGTCGGCGACCCCGCCAAGACCGCGGCCGTGTTCGTCGCGGATCCCTTCGGCGAGCCGGGGACGCGGATGTACCGCACCGGCGACCGGGTCCGGATGCGCGCGGACGGTCAGCTGGAGTTCGTCGAGCGCCGCGACTTCCAGGTCAAGATCCGCGGGCACCGCATCGAACTCGGCGAAATCGAAGCCTGCCTCGCCGCGCACCCCGCGGTCGGCGAGGCGGTCGTCACCGTCCAGGGCACGGGCAACGACAAGCGGCTCGTCGCCTACGTCACCGGTTCCGCCACCGCCGAGGAACTGCGCACGCACGCGACCGCGCAGCTGCCGGCGTACATGGTCCCGGGCGCCTACCTCGCCCTCGACCGCTTCCCGCTGACCGCGCACGGCAAGATCGACCGCAAGGCCCTGCCGGCCCCGGAACAGCACGCCGGCACCGCTGTCCGCGGGCCGCGCACCCCGGTCGAAGCGACGCTCTGCGCCATCTGGGCCGACGTGCTCGGCGTGGCCGAAGTCGGCATCGACGACGACTTCTTCGTCATCGGCGGGCACTCCCTGCTGGCCAACTCGGTCGTCAGCCGGGTCCGGTCCGCATTGGACGCCGAACTGTCCATCCGGGACCTGTTCGAGGCGCGGACGGTCAGCAGGCTCGCCGGGCGGCTCGTCTCCGCGGGCCAGGCGGGCGCCGGCTTCCGGAAGCTGGAGCGGCCGGAGCGGATCCCGCTGTCCCACGCGCAGACGCGGATGTGGTTCCTGAACCGGCTCGAAGGCGCCGGCTACAACATCCCGCTGGCCGTCCGGCTCGGCGGGGACCTCGACCCGGCCGCGCTGGCGGCCGCGCTCGACGACGTCGCCGAACGGCACGAAATCCTGCGCACGGTCTTCCCCGACGTCGACGGCGTCCCGTACCAGCAGGTGCTCCCGCCCGCCCCGGGCCTGCTGGGCACGGCGGCGGTCACCGAGGCCGAGCTCACCGCGACGCTCGAAGCCGCGGCGAGCCGGGGCTTCGACCTCGCCGCCGACCGTCCGCTGCGTGCCACCCTGTACGCCGTCGGGGACGAGCACGTGCTGCTGCTCGTCCTGCACCACATCGCCGGTGACGGCTGGTCCGTCGACGTGCTGGCCCGCGACCTGGCCACCGCGTACGACGCCCGGGTGCGGGGAGCCGCCCCCGGCTGGGCGGAGCTGCCCGCGCAGTACGCCGACTACGCGGTCTGGCAGCGCGAGCTGCTCGACGACCGGCAGGCGGCGGACCGGCAGTGGGCGTACTGGCGCGACGCGCTCGACGGCGTCCCCGACGAGCTGCGGCTGCCCGCGGACCTCCCGCGCCGGGGCGCCACCGCCTTCCGCGGTGGCTCGGCCGGCTTCGACGTCCCCGCGTCGGTCCACAAGGGACTGACCGCGCTGGCCCGCCGGTCCGGCGCCAGCGTCTTCATGGTGGTGCAGGCGGCGGTGGCCGCGCTGCTCACCAAGCACGGCGCGGGCACGGACATCCCGCTGGGCAGCCTCGTGGCGGGCCGCTCGGAGGAGGTGACGAACGACCTCGTCGGGTTCTTCGTGAACACCCTGGTGCTGCGCACCGACACGAGCCGCAACCCGACGTTCGCCGAGCTCGTCGCCCGGGTGCGCGACACCGACCTCGAGGCGTACGCGCACCAGGACCTGCCGTTCGAGCTGCTGCTCGAACGGGCGCGGCCCGCCCGTTCCCTGTCCCGGCAGCCGCTGTTCCAGGTGATGCTGTCCTACTACGAGGTCCCGGACCCGCGGTTCGAGATCGGCGGGCTGCGCGTGCGGCCGGAGATCCTGCCGCCGACCGGCGCGAAGTTCAAGTTCGACCTGACGTTCCAGCTCGGCGAACGCCCCGGCGACGGCGGGCTGGAGGGAAGCATCGAGTACAGCGCGGACCTGTTCACCCCGGAGACGGCGGCCCTGCTGGCGGACCGGCTGAACCGGCTGCTGGCGGCGGTCGCGGAGGACCCGCAGCTGCCGTTGAGCGGGATCGAGCTGGATTCGGAGGCCGGGCTGCCGGTGCTTTCCGGGGAACCGGCGGAGCTGCCGGCGCTGCGGAACACCCGCGGCCCGGCACTGATCTCGAAGGCCGGCCGGCTCAGCCACGCCCAGCTGCGCCGCCGCGTGACGACGGAGGCACGCAAGCTGGCGGACGGCGGAGCCGGTCCGGAGTGGACGGTGACCGTCGCGGCGGAATCGCCGGTGGATCGGGTGGTCCACGTGCTGGCGGCGCTGGCGGCGGGGGCGGCCTACCGGCTGGCGGACCCGGCGGAGGAGCCCGGCGTGGTGATCGAGGTCGCCCGCCCGGAGGACGAAACCGGCCGTGCCGTGGCGCCCGCACACGCGGCCGTGCACCGCACCGACGGCACCATCCTCTCCCGCCGCGCCCTCGCCGAGTCCGTCGCCGCCCTCCGGAAGTCCATTCCGGACGGCAGCCGCGTCATCGTCCCCGGGCCGGCCGACATGATTCCGGCTGTCCTCGCCGCGCTGGCCGCGGGCGGCTCGGTGCACCTCGTCGAGGCCGGAACCGGCGACACCGCCGCCCTCGCGAAGCTGCTCGAAGGCGAACTGCCCGCGGTGCTGTTCGCCACCGGCCACCAGGTCCGGGCCCTGGCCGCCCGGCACGAGCACACCCTCGCCGGCGTCCGGCTGATCGTCGACGGTGAACCGCTTCCCGCCCCGCTCACCGAACGGCTGTCCCGCGCCGGAGCGGAGGTGCACAGCCTGCCCCACCCGCACCACGCCTACGTCCTCGACGAGACGCTCCGGCCGGTTCCCCCGGGCGCCCACGGCGAACTCTGGCTCGCCGGCCCGGCCCTCGCCCGCGGCTACGCGGGAGAACCCGGCCGCACGGCGGCGCGGTTCGTCGCGGACCCGTTCACCCCGGGCGCCCGGATGTACCGCACCGGCGAGCTGGTCCGCCGCCGCCTCGACGGCACCCTGGAGCCGGCCGCCGGAACCGTGCGGGCGCGCGGGTTCGCCGTGCGGCCGGCCGAGGTCGAGACCGCGCTGCTGCGGCACGCGGGCGTCGCCGCGGCCGAGGTCGTGGTCCGCGACGACCAGCTCGTCGCCTACGTCGTGCCCCGCGGCGGCACCGGAGACCTGCGTGAGCACCTGACGCGGGAACTGCCGGACTTCGCGGTGCCGTCGGCGATCGTCGAGCTCCCCGCCGTCCCGCTCACCGCGGCGGGCGAGCTCGACCACGCGCAGCTGCCCGCACCGAGGACCAAGGCGGACGGCCGGACGCCCGCCGAAGAGGTCCTGCGGCTGGCCTTCGCCGAGACGCTCGGCCTGCCCTCGGTCGACGTCGACGCCGACTTCTTCGCACTGGGCGGCAACAGCCTGCTCTCGGTGCGGCTGGTCGCGCTGGCCCGCAACGCCGGCCTGCGGTTCACCGTCGCGGACGTCCTGACGCACGGGACCGTCGAACACCTGGCGGCGCTGGCCGCGTCCGGCGACGACACCGGCGAGGTGCTCGACCCGTTCGCCCCGGTGCTGCCGATCCGGCCGGCCGGCGACCGCGCGCCGCTGTTCTGCGTGCACGCCGGGCTCGGGCTGAGCCTGCCGTACCTCGGGCTCGTCCAGCACCTCGATCCCGGCCGTCCGCTGTACGGGCTGCAGTCGCCGAACGTCGGCTCCGGCGGCGAGCTGCCGGTCAGCGTCGAGGACGTCGCCGAGGAGTACGCCGCCCGGATCCGCGAAATCCAGCCGGCCGGCCCGTACCACCTGCTCGGCTGGTCGTTCGGCGGGCTGCTCGCGCACGAGATCGCCGTGCAGCTGCAGGAAGCGGGCGAGCGGGTGGACAGCCTGTTCGTGCTGGACAGCTTCCCGGCGGGCCCGGCCGACCAGACGCCGCCGACGAAGCAGGAACTGCTCGTCAGCTTCCTCGAGCACCTCGGTTTCGACGCGGACGCCGGCGCCGCGCTGTCCCCGGCGGACGTCCTAGGCGTCCTGGGCCGCGGCGGGTCGCGGCTGGCCGGGATCGGCGAGGAGCGGATGGCGCGCGTGCTCGACGTGATGAGCAACAACGGCGAACTCGCGCTCCGGTACGAGCCCGCCCGCTTCTCGGGGCGGCTGCGGCTGTTCCTGGCGGCCGAGGGCCGCACCGAGGACGACCTCGCCGCGCGGCCGGGCCAGTGGTCGCCGTACGTCGACGGCGAGATCGAGACGCACCGCATCGACTGCGGGCACGAATTCATGATGCACCCGCAAGCCCAGGCCGCCATCGGCCGGATCGTCGCCGCCGCTCTGGACGGCTCTTCCGAGGAGGACGAATGACTGTGACTGCCCCGGCGCGGACCGGGCGGGTTTCCGGCGCCGTGGTCGAGGTGCTGGCGCTCGCCGGGCGCCGCCTCACCCACCTGCGCAACGTCCCGGGCCGCCTGCTCGCGGTCACGCTGAACCCGCTGATCACCATGCTGGCCATCGGGTACGTGTTCAAGGACGCGGTGATCGTGCCGGGCAGCGGCAGCTACCCGGAGTTCCTGTTCCCGGCCGCGCTGATGCAGGTCGGGCTGGCCGGCATCGCGCCCACCGCGATCGCCGTGGCCACCGACCTCAACGGCGGCCTGACCGACCGCTTCCGCTCGCTGCCGATCACCCGGCCCGCCGTGCTGATCGGGCACTCCCTCGGCGACTTCGTGGTCGGCCTGATCGCCCTCGCCGTCACCGTGGCGTCCGGCCTGCTCGTCGGCGGCCGGGTGCACACCGGGGTGCTGCCGCTGCTCGGCGGGCTCGCCCTGCTCGTCGTGTTCCTCTACGCGATGATCTGGGTCGGCATCCTGCTCGGCCTCTCGCTGCGGAACCCGGAGGCGATCGACGGCATCGGCGCGGTGGCGACGCTCGGCCTTTCCTTCCTCTCCAACGCCTTCATGTCGACCGACCGGCTGCCGGGGTGGCTGCGGCCGGTCGCGGAGTGGAACCCGGTCAGCTCGGTGACCACCGCGGTCCGCCGGCTGTGGGGCACCCCGGTCGACGAGACCGGGTTCCCGGCCCAGCACCCCGGCGTGGTCGTGGCGATCACCCTGGTCGTCACCCTGGCCGTCGCGGGCGGGCTGAGCTTCCGCAAGTACCGGACCATCGCGTAGTCAGGTGGCGGTCAGCGGGCCGTCAGCCGAGCCGAACACCATGACAGCAAGCCGACCGAGACAACGGAGATGTGCAGTGACGAGTCCTTTCGACGATGAGAACGGCCGGTTCCTCGTGCTGGTCAACGCCGAGGAAGAACGCAGCCTCTGGCCGGTGTTCGCCGCGGTGCCGGCGGGCTGGACGGTGGCGCAGGGGGAGAGTTCCCGTGCGGAGGCGCTCGCCCACGTCGAAGCGACGTGGACCGACCTGCGCCCGAAGAGCCTGCGGGACGCCGGCTGATGGCGACCGGCGAGCTCGACCGCGAAGCGGCCATCGAAGTCACCGGGCTGCGCAAGGGGTTCGGCAGTCACGAGGCACTGGCCGGCATCGACCTGCGGGTGCCCGCGGGTTCGGTGCTGGGCCTGCTCGGCCCCAACGGCGCGGGCAAGACCACCACCGTCCGGATCCTCGCGACGCTGCTGCGCCCGGACGGCGGCACCGCGCGGGTCGCCGGCTTCGACGTCGCCACGCAGGTGAAGGAGGTGCAGCGCCGGATCGGCCTGGTCGGCCAGTACGCCGCGGTCGACGAGCTGCTCACCGGGCGGCAGAACCTCCAGCTGCTCGGCACGCTGCTGCACCTCGGACGGCGCGGAGCCCGGAAGCGGGCCGCCGAGCTGCTCGAGCGCTTCGACCTGACCGCGGCGGCCGACCGCGCGGTCGGGACGTACTCGGGCGGCATGCGGCGGCGGCTCGACCTGGCGACCTGCCTGATCGGCCGCCCGTCGGTGTTGTTCCTCGACGAGCCGACCACCGGCCTGGACCCGGCGAGCCGCAGCACGCTGTGGGGGATCGTGCGGGGCCTGGTCGACGAAGGCGTCACGGTCCTGCTCACGACGCAGTACCTCGAGGAAGCGGACTACCTCGCCGACCACATCGTGGTGATCGACCACGGCCGGGTGATCGCCGAGGGAACGGCGGACGAGCTGAAGCGCAAGATCGGCGCGGAGCGGCTCGAGGTCGCGGTCGCCGACCCGAAGTGGCTCCAGCCCGCGGTGTCGGCGCTGTCGCGCGTTTCGGCCTCGGCGGTGTCCGTCGACGAACGCAAGCGGAGCATCGCGGTCGAGCTGCCCGACACCGCCGGCGGTATCGCGGCCGCGGCCGCGGCCCTGCGCGACGCGGGTGTCGAGTACACCGACTTCGCGTTGCGGCGCCCGACGCTCGACGAAGTGTTCCTCGACCTCACCGGGCGTCCTTCGGGCCCCTGATCCGCCACCAGTTCGTCCGGCCGCCCAGCACCGCCAGCCGCGGCAGCAGGTAGAACCGGACGACGAAGGTGTCGACGACCAGGATCGCCGCGGTCGCCAGGGCGAACTCGCGGACGTCACCGCTTTCGGTCAGGCCCCAGACCAGCCACATCACCACCGTCACCAGCAGCGCGCCGCCGGATGCCGACCAGGCCCGGCGGCACGCGTCTGCCACCGTGTTGCGCCGGGACATGCCGGCCAGGGTTTCACTCCGCAGCCGGTGCAGCAGGTACACCTGCAGGTGGTTGGCCGGCACGAGCAGCACGACCACCAGGACCATCGGTGCCCAGCCGGGCAGCGGGTCGACGAGCAGGGCCAGCATGCCCAGCCCGGCGAGCGCGGCCACGCCGTTCAGCAGGAGCGTCGACAGCGCCACCACCGGCCGCCGGTAGACGACGAGGGTGGCCACGCCCAGCATGAGCAGCAACACCACCACACCGCCCGCGTCCACGTCCTCGGCCAGCGGGCGGGAGCCCGGGTGGCCGGGGGCGAAGATCCGCAGCGAGCCGTGCACCGCGGCGGCGCCGAGGACGAGGACGCCGGCCGCGATCATCGCGGGCCGCACGAACCGGGGCGGGGCGCCGACCTTCCACTGCGACGGCGGCTGCCGCGGAAGGGGCTTCGGTGCGCTGAGCACGAGGTCGTTCAGCGCGGGCAGCAGGCTCAGCGCGGCGACGGCCGACACCAGCACGGTCACGAGCACCGCGGTGGCGAGCGGCCTCAGCTCCGCGGTGCCGGCGAGCGCCAGCGCGGCCAGCGATGCGGCCACGCCGCTGCCGGAGACGAGGGCGGCGTTGCCCGCCGTGCTCGCGACGATCCGCGCGGCTCGCGCCGCGTCGTTCCCGCCGGCCAGCGCCTCCCGGCGGCGGTGGAAGGCGAACAGCATGTGCTGGACCGAAACCGTGACGACGACCAGCAGCGCCGCGTCGCCGGTGCGCGGCACCACCGCGACGGACTCGGAAACCGTGTCCAGCAGCGCCGCCGACACCGTCGTGACCACGGTGGTGAACAGCGCGGACACGAGCAGCAGCCGGGAGAACGGCGCGCTCAGCAGCACCGCGACGGGCGCGGCGACCAGCGGCCACCAGGTCGCCGCCACGTCCGGGTCGGCGAGGGAGCCGTCGCCCAGCCGGTGCCCGCCGGCGAGCCCCGGCAGCTCGGTGACGGCCACGAACACCAGCCAGAGGGCGACGACCGCGCCGGCGTGGTCGGCGGACCAGCAGGAGGCGCGGACGGCCAGCGAAGGCTTCACGATCGTCCCCGTTCGACCCGATGGGCATGCGGCGTTCGCGGTCGTTCCTATCCGCGCATGTGTTCGAGTCTAGTGAACCGTGACCGTTCGTTCACGGGGTGTGAGTCCCGGATCCGCGGTGGTGCTAGGCCGTGTGTGGTGGATCACAGAGCGTGGACTCGGCGCTCGTCCTCGATGAGGTCCTCGCCGTAGAGGTCGGCCACCCACTGGTCGTGGTAGACGGTGTCGAGGTAGCGGTCGCCGAGGTCGGGCGCGATCGCCACCGCCGTCCCGGTTTCCCCGTGCGCGGCCAGCCACGACAGGGCGCCGCTCACGACGGTTCCGGTCGAGCCGCCGAAGCAGAACCCCTCCCGGGTGAGCGCCCGGCAGGTGCGCACGGTGTCCGCCTCTTCGACGTGCACGACGTCGTCGACGTGGGCGAGGTCGAGCATCGGCGGCCGGATCCCGGTGCCCAGCCCGGGGATCATCCGGCGCGCCGGTGGCGTCCCGAAGGTCACCGAGCCGACCGTGTCGACCGCGACCACCCGGGTGCCGGGCCGGTGCTCGTGCAGGTACCGGGCGCACCCCATGAGCGTTCCGGTGGTCCCGGCGCCGACGAAGACGACGGCGGCGTCCGGGAAGGCCGCGGCGATCTGCGGCCCGGTCGTTTCGTAGTGGGCGCGCCAGTTCCCGGCGTTTTCGTACTGGTTGAGCCAGACGTACCCGCGCTCGGCGCACAGCCGCCGCACGAGCTCGATGCGCGCGCCGAGCAGCCCGTGCTCCGGGTGCGGTTCGGTGACGATGCGGACCTCGGCGCCGAGCGTTTCCATCAGCTGCCGGGCGCCGAGCGTGCACCGCGAGTCGGTGACGCAGACGAACCGGTAGCCGGAGCTGGCGGCGACGAGGCTCAGCGCGACGCCGAGGTTGCCGGACGAGCTCTCCACGAGCGTCGAGCCGGGCCGCAGGTCGCCGCGGCGCTCGGCCGCGGCGACCATCGACCGGGCGGCCTTCACCTTGATCGACCCGGCGAAGTTGAAGCCCTCGCACTTGAGGAACAGCGGACGGCCGGCGAACCGGCGGAGGTCGACGAACAGGTCGTCGGTGTTGAAGTCCTGCGGGGCGGTGATGATCGGCACGCCGGGCCCTCCTCAGCGCTTGCCGTACCGGTCGAGTTCGTGGAAGAACCCGTCGACGGTCCGCAGCTCGCCGGAAGCACGCAGCTGGTCGTAGACGTGCTTGCCCACGGCGAGGTCGAGCACCCCGAGCCCGAACGGGGAGAAGACCAGTGGCCGGTCCTCCGGGAGGGTGGCCTTCCCGGTCATCACGTCGTGCAGCGTCCCGGAGAGGAACTCCCGGCCGCCGGTCCGCTGCTCGGCCAGGTGCACCGACGTGTTCGCCTTCAGGCAGTGCTCGACGTCGTCGACGACGTTGGTCGAGGCCAGGACCACCTCCGGCGAGAGGTCGCGCAGCGAGACGTGCAGGACCAGCGGGTGGTGGGCGAACCACGCCGGGTCGTGCACGTGCGGCTCCCCGGCGACCGTCGCGAACACGACCAGGTCGCTGCCGCGGATCAGGTCCTCGGCGGACTCGTGCACGGTGACCGACGCCTGCCCGGCGGCGGTCAGGTAGCCGCGGAACCCTTCGGCGTGCGCGGTGCTCAGGTCGAACACGCCGACGTCGTCGAAGTCCCAGCCGCCGGCGGCGAGGTAGGTGTGGATGTAGCGGGCGATCAGGCCGGTGCCGACGATGCCGAGGCGGGCGGGCCGGGCCCGGTCGCGGGTCAGCCAGTCGGCGGCGAGCGCGGCCGACGCGGCCGTGCGGGTGGCACTGATGATGGAGCTTTCCAGGCAGGCCAGCGGATAGCCGGTCTCCCGGTCGTTGAGGACGAGGATCGCCGACGCCCGCGGCAGCCCGCTCGCGACGTTCTCCGGGAAGCTCGAGATCCACTTGAGCCCGTCGACCGCGATGTCCCCGCCGACCGACGCCGGCAGCGCGATGATCCGCGAGGACGGCCGGTCGGGGAAGCGCAGGAAGTACGACGGCGGGTTCACCGTGTCGCCGGCGCCGTGCAGGCGGTAGGCCGACTCGATCAGGTCGATGACGAGCTTTTCCTGTCCACTGAGGACGTCGTTGACCTGCGCCCCGGAAATGACGGCGAACGCCGGGACGGACGTGCTGGTGCTCATGCTGGTGGTCTCCTGAGACGTGGGTGGTCGTGAGTGGCAAGGCGAGTTAGAACGCGCCTTACCACTCACGACGGGGTCGGGAGTTGTTCCGCGGCGAGGGTGGCGAGGCGGTCGGTGATGCGGCGGTCCAGCTCGTCCAGCGGCTCCGCCGACGGGCCGATGAGGACGCCGTACAGGCGCCCGGCGAACGCTTCGCCCGCGGCCGCGAGACCGGCGCCGGCGTTGACCGTGGCGAAGTTGTTGACGAGCAGCCCGGTCCCGGACCCGGCGAACAGCAGGTCGCCGAGCGTCTCGCGCAGCCGCGCGAAGGGCAGGGGAGCGGCCAGGCGCACCGGGTAGTGCCGCGCCATCGCGACCGCACCGGCGGGCACGAACCGCTCCTGCAGCGGCACCTGGTAGGTCGACATGTTGTTGCGCGCGTTGATCTCCAGCACCGGGAAGATCCCGCCGTCCGGCTCGACCAGCGCGTCGACGCCGACGACGCCGTAGTAGCCGTCCTGCGCGAGCCGGGCCCCGAGCGCGTCCGCCGCGTCGCGGATCACCTTGTGCTGGGCCTCGTCGAGGCGCGGCGGCATCCGGTGTCCCTTGTGGACGCCGTTCTCGGTGATGGCCTCCTTGACGAAGTCGAACCGCACCGAGCCGCCCCGGCCCACCGTGAACTGGTAGTTCAGGTCGGCGCGCTTGGCGACCCAGGTCTCGGTGACCAGCGCGATCCGGTCACGGCCCGCCTTCTGCGCGGACCGCTCGATCATCCGCTGCAGGCGCAGCAGCCGCTGCTCGCTGGTGACGACGGAGATGCCCTTGCCCGAGACGCCGAACGCCTCCTTCACCACCACCGTGCCGCCCTCGGCGAGCACCTTGGCCGCCTCCGGCACCGCGTCGGCCAGCTGGGCGGGGGTGTCGCAGATCCAGCCGGGTGGCTGCCGCAGCCCGAGCTCGTCGGCCAGCTGCCTGCTGTAGACCTTGCTGTTGACGGCCTTGCAGAGCGCGGCGGGCGGGGTGGCGAGCGGCACGCCCGTGCGGGCCGCCAGCTCTTCCTCGACCGCCGAGGCGCCGTGGGGGAGCAGGTGCGCCCCGTCCGTGGCCAGCTCCGCCAGCGCCGCGACGAGCGCGGGGTCGGCGAGTGCGTCCTGGGTGACGTTGCGCCCCGGGTCCGGTGCCGCCACGACGTGCACCTCGGGCAGCTCGAAGCCGAGGTCGAGCAGGTAGCGGTGGTAGTCCGGATCGGGCGCGTGCTTCAGTACGACGTGGTCGCCCTTGCCGCCCAGCAGCAGCGCGAACTCGTCCATGCTGTTGACCACCGCGGTGCTGCCCGCGGCGGACACCCGCGGCAGGCCGAGCTCGTCGGCCGCCCACAGTTCCTCGACCTCGAAGTTGCCGAGGAAGACCAGCGGGTGCTCGGCCGAGCCGAGCGCGGCCGTCTTCAGCCGCGCGATGAAGTTCGGGCTATCGGTGTCCACTGTGGATCTCCCCCTCAGACGACCAGGCCGCCGTCGATCTCGAAGACGCTTCCGGTGATGTAGGCGGCGCGGTCGGACGCCAGGTAGGCCACCAGGCCGGCGACCTCCCCGGCGGTGCCGAACCGGCCCAGCGGGATGGCCGCGCGCAGCTTCTCGCGGGCCTTGTCCGTCATCTGGGCGGTCATGTCGGTCTCGATCAGGCCGGGCGCGACCGCGTTGACCCGGATGCCGAACCGGCCGACCTCCTTGGCCAGCGCCTTGGCGAAGCCGATCACGCCGCTCTTGGACGCCGAGTAGTTGACCTGCGTCGGGTTGCCGTATACGCCGGACACCGAGGACAGCGTGACGACACTGCCCCGGCGCTGCTTGAGCATGAGGAACACGGCCGGCTGGCAGACGTTGTAGACGCCGTCGAGGTTGGTCCGCAGCACGTCGGTCCAGCGGTCCTCGGTCATCGTCACGAACGCGCCGTCGCGGGTGATGCCCGCCGACGTCACCACGGTGTCCGGGACGCCGAGGCCGGCGGCCGTGGCGGCCACCCACTCGGCGGCGGCTTCCCGGTCGGTGACGTCGACCTGTGTCGCGACCGCCCGCCGCCCGAGGTCGTGCACCTCCTTGGCGAGCACGTCGGCGGACTGCTCGTCCGAGCGGTAGCAGAAGGCGATGTCGTGGCCGCTTTCGGCGAGGCTCAGCACGACCGCGCGGCCGATGCCGCGCGAGCCGCCGCTGACCAGCGCGACCTTGGGGGCGCTCATGCCGGCTCGCCGAGCCGCAGCAGCGTGCACGCCACCGAGCCGTCGTCGTCGCAGGTGGTGACGACCGTGTGGCCGGCACCGGCCCGCCCGGCGGATCCGGCGACGCTGAGGACGGCGGCGAGCTGGAACATCGCGCTCGCCGACGCGGTGTCCCCGAGCAGGTCCGCCGGCGGCACCCGGTCGACGGCCGCGTCGCCGAAGAGACTCCGCAGCGCCACCGTCTCGACGGGTTCGCCGCGGGAGTCCGTGAAGCCGCTGCCGGTGGCGGCCCACACCTGCTCGGGCGCCACCCCGGCGGCGGCGAGCAGCTTCCGCACCGCGACGGTGACCGTCCCGGCGAGGTCGCCGTCGAGGCACACCCGGGATTCGAACCCCTCCAGGGTGCCCAGCACCCGGCGGCCGGGCGGCCGCAGCTCCGCGGGTTCCAGCAGGAACATCGCGCAGCCTTCGCCGATGACGACCGGGTCGCCCCCGCCGCGGCGGTGGTGCTCGACCCAGGCGCGGGCGGGGGAGTACTCCTCGGCGGCGCCGCAGAGCACCCGGGTGGCCCGGCCGGTCCGCAGCAGCCGCCGCGCGTAGTTCAGCGCGTGCGGGCCGGTGGTCCGGCCCGCGGCGATCGTCGCGTTCGGGCCCTTGAGCCCGTGCCAGATCGCGGCCTGCCCGGCGGCGCAGTTCATCACGCAGCCGGGCACCGCGGCCGGTTCGACGTGGTCGGGCTTGTCGCCGGTGAGCGACGCCCGGGTCAGGTCCATCATGCTCTGGACGCTGCCGGTCGTGGTGCCCAGCACGAACCCGATGTCGTCGCGCTCGTCGCCCGGTTCGACGCCGATGTCGGCGAGCAGGTGCTTCGCCGCGGCGACGGCCAGCCCGCTGACGCGGTTCATCGCCCGGGTGCCCTTCGAGCCGAGGAACTCCCGCGGCTCGAAGCCGGGCACGGTGGCCGCCGTTTCGCCGGGCCCGCGGGTCCAGCGCTCGGTGTCCAGTGTGGACACCGGCGACGTCCGCGTGCGGATTCCGTCGGCGAAGGAGCCGCGGTCGTGGCCGAACGGCGAGATCGCCGTCCAGGCCGAAATCACCGGAGCGGCCGGGGTCGCGGTACTCATGCCACCGCCTCCCGCGGTCCGTCGTAGCGGCCGATCAGCACGACCGAGTTGTTGCCGCCGAACGCCCAGCCGTTGTTCTGCACGATCCGCAGGTCCGCCTCGACCGCCACGTTGGGCACGCAGTCGACGGCGCACTCGGGGTCGGTCTCGACGTGGTTGATCGTCGGCGGGATGAAGCCCTCGGTGATGGCGACCGAGCAGCCGATCGCGGCCAGCGCGCTCGCCGCGCCCATCGAGTGCCCGAGCATCGACTTCATCGACACCACGCGCGGGGTGTCCTCGCCGAAGAGCTCGCGGATCGCCGCGGCCTCGGTCTTGTCGTTGGCGTGCGTGCCGGTGCCGTGCGCCGAGATCAGGTCGACCTCCGCGGGCTTGACGCCGGCGTTCTCCAGCGCCAGCTCCATGCAGCGGGCGATGCCGCCCCGGTGCGGGGCCACCGGGTGGTGGGCGTCGCAGGACAGGCCGTAGCCGAGCACTTCGCCGTAGATCCGGGCACCGCGCGCGGTCGCCGACTCCAGGCTCTCCAGCATCAGGATGCCGGCGCCCTCGCCGGTCAGGATGCCCAGCCGGTTCTTGTCGAACGGGCGGCAGTAGTCCGGTGCGATGCTGCGCAGCCGGTAGAAGGAGGTGAACGTCTTGCGGCAGACGGCGTCCGCGCCACCGCACAACGCGAAGTCGGCTTCCCCGAGCCGGATCGCGTCGAACGAGTGGCCGATCGCGTAGTTGCCGGCCGAGCAGGCCGTCGCGATGCTGCCGACCTCCACATCGGACAGCTGCAGCTCGTGGGCGATCGAGGTGGCGAGCCGGCCGGCCGACGTCCGCCGGGCCAGCCGCGGGCTCATCGCCTCCGGGCCGGCCGCGATCTCCAGCGAGACCATGCTGTCGAGCTCGTGCGACTCGCCGTCGGTCGTGCCGACCGACAGCAGGCAGCGCGCCTCCCGCAGCACGTCGAGGTCGATGCCGGAGTCCGCGACCGCGAGCCGGGCGGCGGCGGTGGAGAACCGGCTCGCGCGGCCGAGCGACTCGATGTCGACGTTCCGGATCCAGCGTTCGGGCTCGAACCCGACGACCTCGCAGCCGTTGTCGTGCTCGAAGCCGGTCGTGTCGAAGACGCTGATCGGCCGGACGTTGCTGCGCCCGGCGCGCAGGGCCGCGGTGAACTCGTCGACGCCCGTGCCGAGGCTGGACACCACCCCGCAGCCGGTGATCACCACCCGGCGCCCGGGTGCGGCAGACTGTTCGCTCATCGGATTTCCCTACCAGCCCGCGGATTCCGCGACGACGTCGTAGGCGCTGTTCAGATCGGTCATCCGGCGGAACTGCGCCTGGTCGATCGTGACGCCGAACTTCTTCTCCAGCGCCGCGAGCACGTCCATCAGCGTGAGCGAGTCGGCTTCGTGGTCCTCGATGAAGTTGCTCGTCTCGGAAAGCTCGCTGTCCTCGAGTTCGAGGTGCTCGCGGACGATCGCGCGGATCTGTTCCCTGCGCTCGGACACTGCCGCTGTCATGATGACTCCTGGGTTTCGGGCGAACTTCGGCCTCGCCGGAAACTAGCCGGGGGAGATGACCGCCCTCTGACCGAACGCTGACGAAGGCCCGTGTCTGCGAGCTGTCAGCGGTCGGTCATCCCGGTGCGTCATGATCACGACCGGTGATCACGAAAACCACGGCGGGGAAAGGAGGCGGATGCGCCCGGAACGGGACCGAACCAGGGCGGGACGACGGCAGGGACGGCCGGTGGAGGTGCCGTCCCTGCGGTTCAGTCGAGCATGCAGTCCTGGACCAGGATGGCCTGGTACAGCTGTTTCAGCGCCCGGCCGGGTGAGAGGCCGAGCTCGTTGCCGAGCCACTTGCTGGTGTGGTGGAAGACCGACAGCGCCTCGCTCTGCTGCCCGGAGCGGTACAGCGCGAGCATCAGCAGCTCGCTGAGCCGTTCCCGGCCGGGGTTTTCGGTCGCCAGCAGCCGCAGCTCGTGCACGATGTCGTGCTGCTCGCCGACGGCCAGCCGGGCGGCGATGAGGTCCTCCTGGACCGCGAGGCGCCGCTCGTTGAGGTGGGTGGCCGCCGCCCGGCACCGCACCCCCTCCTGGACGTCCATCAGGGCCGGCCCCCGCCACTGCATCAGGGCCTCGCGGAGGATGCCGACGGCTTCGTGCGGAGCGGAGCCCACCAGGGCGGTGCCGCGCCGCGCGAGTTCGAGGAACCGGTGCGAGTCGATCGACTCGGCCGGCACCTCGAGCTGGTAGCCGCTGTAGGTGGTCCGGACGAGCTCCTCCCCGTTCGCGTCCGTGATCGGCTTGAACAGCCGCCGCAGCCGCGCGATGTTCGCCTGCAGCGCGTTGCGCGAGTTGGCGAGCGACCGCGGGCCCCACAGTTCGTCCGCCAGCTGCTCGTAGGACACCGGACGTCCCGGCGACAGCGCCAGCATCGCCAGTAATGTCCGAACTTTTTTGGCGCGTATTGCGTGAATTCTCCCACCCGATCTTATTTCCAAGGCGCCTAGCAGTTCGATTTGCACTCAGACCTACCCCCAGATTCGGTTGATCCGATGCCTTTATCTCTTGGCCGGATCACCCGACGATGTATTTTTCGGAGATAGTGGCAGAGGGCTGGTGGCTTAGGTACCTCCGTTCGGACCAGTGAATCGCCGAACCCGTGAGTAGTTTCACCAGGTGGACGGCCTGGGTATGGATGTATTCGGACATCGCCGGGCGTGGTGGTGTTAGCTCCACCATTAATGGTGGTGCCAGCACTCCGACAGCGAGTTGTGATCTACGCAGGTAGCGCGGCGACGGGCTTGCACGGCCTGGTGAGGTGGCATTACGCCGTGGGCGCAGGGTGATCACCTGGTTGCGCTCGCGGACGGCCCGGCGCGCGCGGCCGCGCCGGAGCCCGCCGCCGGGGTGGGCATTCGATGCCGGAAACGGCATTCGGAGTGGGTTCCGGGTAAAAGCGGGGCGCGTGGTATAGGCGCCGTTATTAGCCTGAAAAAGATTCAGGTTTGCTATTGTCGGGCGCTCATCCGAGTGGCTGCGGGGACTTGACGGCATTCGGCTCCGCCGCCGCCGGGAAGCAGAACTGCAGGCACTCCGGCAAAGGCGAGAGGTCGAGCGTCCGCCGGGATTCTGTCCGGCCGGCCCGTCACGGCGAGCGCACGGACGATCGCGACACGTGCCCGCGCGCATGGCGGTGATCGGCCCGCGGTCTCGCGTGTGAGTTCGCCGCCGCGGTGTGACCGCCAAGCGGGTCGCCGTGACCGACCACAGTGGACACAGTCGAGGCCGCCGGGTCCGGCTCCGGCCGACGGGGTGGGCCGCCCGCGCGAATTCTCCGGCGGCGAAGGATTCGACGTGATATCCTGGGTTTGACCGGACCTCCCGATTGCCGGGAATCACCACCGGTCGCCTCCCCTGCCCGACGAGATCTGCCCGCTTCGACGACAGCCGCCGGTTTCCGACGCCTTCGCCCAGCCCTGATCCCTTGTCCGGTGTGACCACAGAACCGCTGCTCCACGCGAGCGTGCGCGTGGACCGATGTGAAGGGGAATGTCCATGAGTGACGCCATTCTGGCCCAGGCGGCCAACCTCAACCCGGGCCTCGCGGCCATCGGCTACGGACTGGGCGCGATCGGCCCGGGAATCGGCGTCGGCCTGATCTTCGCGGCCGTCATCAACGGAAGTGCGCGCCAGCCGGAAGCGAGCGGGAAACTGCAGACGATCGGGTACTCGACGTTCGTGCTGACCGAGGTGCTCGCCCTGATCGGCATCGTCATCTATTTCATCGCCTCCCTTTCCTGAGGACACGGCCGCCCGCGCCCGGCCCGGGCGCGGGCGATCCGTCCGCTGAGGACCGGAAGCTCGGCGCCGCGGCACCCGCCGCGACCAGGACGACCACCCGAAGACTCTCCCCGCACACAGAAGAAGAGGCCCCGGCGAGCCCGGAGATACCGTCACGCGCCGCCGAAGCACACGAACGGCGTCAGCGGCTCGCCCCGGGTGGCGTCGGCCAGGGCGCGGGGTGGCCGCACCCCGCGAACCAGCGCGCGGTGGTAGGCGGCCATCACCTCGACCGCCGCCTGGTCGTCGACGCGGGCCACGCTCGACACCACCGTGTGGCTGCCCGAATACAGCAGCGCCGCGGTGAACCCGAGGAACTCGTCGCCCGGGCGGACCACCGAACGGCCGACGTCGCAGGCCGACAGCACCACGTGCCGCGGTGCCGTTTCGAGCTGGTGGACGTCGTAGGCCATCAGCGGGCCGTCCGCCAGGTCCAGGCGGGAGAACAGGACGTTCTCGGGTTCGTGGTGGCCGTGCGCGGCGAAGTGCACGATCGTCGCGGTGCCGAGGGCGCCGAGGGTGGCCGCCACGGTCGCCCGGGAGCCCGTCAGGAGGGTGCCTTCCGGGTACACCGCGGAAATCCGGCTCGCTTCGGCGGGGGCGTGGTCGAGGGCGGGGCCCGCGACGACCAGGACGCGGCCGGCGGCGGTGCCGTCCGCGCCGCGGCGGGCCGCGTACCAGGCCGACGGCGACGGGCTCACCGTCACCGGCCTGCCCCGCAGCGGCGGCAGCAGGCCCCACGGCACCGTCGACAGCGGCGCGGTCGGCACGATGACGACGTCCGCGTCGCCGATCTCGTCCGTGAGCGGGGCCAGCAGCTGCTCGGTCAGCACGGCGAGCTGCCGCCGCAGGGACGTCCGCACGACCTGGTCGATGGTGTGCGGCAGCCGGCGCCCGCACAGCGTGTCGAGGTCGCTGTGCAGGCGGGCCAGTGCTTCGGCGACCGTGGCCGGGTCGCCGAGCGCGACCAGCGACGGCCGCCCGCGGGCGAGCACCAGCGCCTTGAAGCCGGTCCGGTCGGTCAGGAAGCTCAGCAGGACGCTGCCGGCCCGGTCCAGCTCGGCGGCGACGTCCGCGAACGACGCGCCCGCGTGGTAGCCGTCCCCGCCGCCGGTCTGCCAGTCCCGCGCCCGGATCACCCGTTCCAGCGCCAGGCACCGCCGCCGGGCCTGCGTCGCCGGGCGTCCGGCCAGCTCGGCCGTGCGTGCCTCGTGGGCGAGGTGGCGGAGCTCGGCGACGGCGTCGAGGGTGCGCTCGTCGGTCGGCGCGCGCACGGCCGGGACCTGGAACGCCCGGGCCCGCGACCGCTCCAGCCACCGGAAGACGACCTCGGGGTCCGCCGTGTCCAGCGCCGCGGCGAGCCCGGTCCTGGCGAGCTCGTCGCCGAGCGAGGCCGCGCCGGTCTGCAGGTCGAAGCTGCCGAACCGGACGCGGTGCGCGTCCAGGCGGTCCAGCCCGGCGCGCGCGTTCGCGAACGCGCCCCGGCGGTCGCCGGTGGCCAGCGCCAGCTCGGCCCGCGCCAGGCTGCGCACCAGGTGGGACGTCAGCGGGGCCCCGGCGCCGAGCCGTTTCGCCAGCTGGTCCCCGGCGCGGCCGACCTCGTGCCGGGCGATGTTCGCCCGCGCCGACAGCAGCGTCGCGGCTTCGGCGTCGTTGCGCAGCCCCAGCGCGGTCAGCCGGTCGGCGAGGGCCTCGGTGGCCGCCGCCACCGCGGCCATCCGGCGCCCGGCCGCGAAGTCCGCCCGCAGGACGGTGAGCGTGGCCACCGCGGCCCAGGTTTCGTTGCCCCGCCGCCGGAAGTGCGCCCGCGCCCGCGCCGCCCACTCCCGCGCCTCCGCGGCCCGCCCGGTCGCCAGCGCCGCGCGCGCCCGCGTGAGCTCCGCTTCGGCGTGCTCCTGGTCGAGCCGGGAGACGGCGAACAGGCCGAGCGCCGCGTCGAGTTCGATGGCGGCTTCGCTCGGGAGCCCGGCGGCGAGCAACGCCCGCGCCTTGTCGACGCCCAGCGGGCCCAGCATCTCCGCGCACAGCTCGGCGTAGACGGCGCCGGCCGCGTCGAAGTCCCGCAGGGCGCCCGGGACGTCCCCGGTGAGGACGCGGCACTGGCCACGGCCGTGCCACGCCTTGGCGACGAGCGCGCGTTCGGAGGCGTACCGGCTGCCGAGCTCCGCGCACTGGTCGAGGTCGGCCATCGCCGGCCGCACCCGCCCGGCGATCTGGTGCAGCAGCGCCCGGTTCAGCAGCGATCTCGCCAGGACGACCTCTTCGCCGCCGCGGCGCAGCAGCGGGATGGCCTCGTCGAGGTAGGGCAGCGCTTCGCCCATCCGGCCGACGAGCACCAGCAGCAGGCCCCGCTGCTGCAGCAGGACCCCGCGGTCCTCCGGCGCCACCGCGGCCTCGGCCGTGTCGAGCAGGTGGAAGCCGTGCTCGCTGTTGCCGAGCACGACCTCCACGCCGGCCAGGCTGGTCAGCACCCGGACCGCCAGCCGGTCCGGGCCGGGCCCCGGCGGCCCGTCGGGCGACGACCACCCGAGCAGCCGCAACGCGGTGTGCAGCAGCCGCCGCCCGGCCAGCGGCTGCCCGTTGTTGGTCGCCTCGACCGCCCGCTGCTGCAGCGCCCGGATCTGCTCGCCGAGCTCCGGGACCGCTTCGGCCGTCACAGCTCGATGACCGGGGTCGTCACCGGCGGCCCGGTCCCGGCGGGCCGGACCGCCAGCCGGGCGGGCCCGGGGCGGGCGTCTTCGATCACGAAGCGCCCTTCGCCGTCGCACCGCGTGGTCCGCGGCCCGGCCGTCGTCAGGAGCTCGACGTCGTGGGCGGCCGGCGGGGCGAGCCAGCCGTCCACCCGGACCGTGCCGGTCCCGGCGGCGGTCAGGTTGACCAGCACCGCGAACCCGTCCCGTTCGAACGTCAGCACGCGGCTGGCCCCTTCGCCGCGGGCGGAGACGGCTTCGAGCAGGACGGGCAGCGACGTCAGCTCGGCCTCCAGGTTCGCCAGCCGCACCGCGAAGCGGACCCGGCCGGCCAGCGACGGCGGTACGGGATCGGCGTCCGTCCACAGCTGCCGCAGCTCGGCCAGCAGTTCGCGGTCGTCCGCGCCGGCCGGGCGCGCACGCCCGGTCACGGCCACTCCCCGTCCGCGAGCAGGGACCGCAGCCGGCTCAGGCACCGGCCCCTGGTCGGGCCGATGCTGCCCTTCTTCATCCCGAGCGCCGCGCTGACCTGGTCGTAGTCCGGCCGCGGCACGAAGGCGACGATGCGCAGGAGCCGGCGGCACCGCTCGGGCAGCCGGCCGACCGCCTCCCACAGCGCCGCCCGGCGGTCGTCGGTCAGCACGTGGTGTTCCGGGCCGGGTGCGGGGTCGGCCAAGGCGGGGAACCACTTCTCGTCGACCGGCTGCTCGGCCCGGTACTGCGCCTGCGCCCGCCACGCCTGGCGCTTGGTCACGGTGACCAGCCAGCTGGTCAGGGCGACGGGGGAGTGGATCTCCTCGAGCGAGCCGAGCAGGCGCAGCCACACCGTCTGGACGACGTCGCCGCTGCGCTCGCGGTCGATCCCCTGCGCGCGGGCGACGTGCCACAGCAGCGGGGTCAGCAGGCCGATCAGTTCGTCGAACGCCTCCTGGTCCCCGGCACGGGCGGCGGTGAAGACCGCGGCCACCCGGTCGTGGTCGAGGGGGTGCGCCGGCGACCGGCCGGCCTCGGTTGTGCTCATGGCAACTCCGGAAGCGCCGCGCGGGCGCGGTTGACGGTGGTCTTCGAGTCCACTTTGGTCAGTGCCAGCTTCGCCTGCTTCTCCCCGATGCGCAGGAGCCGGTTCGCCACTTCGGCGGCGACCAGCGGCGTCGCGAACGACGTGCCGCTCCACACCGCGTAGTCGCCGGTGAACTTGTCGGGGTCCAAGGAGGCCCGGTTCCGGGCCGGGACGACGCGTTCCGCCGTCTCCGAACCGTCGGCCACCGGGAAGGTGCTCACCACGTTGACGCCGCTGGCCCACACCCGCACCGCCCGGTTCTCGTTGGAGAACAGGGCTTTGCTGCCGTCCGGGTTCAGCGCGCCGACCGCGATCACCCGCGGGCCGCTGTTCTTGGCGCCGGCCCGGGTGGCCAGCCAGGCGGGGTGGAACGGCCGCGCGGTCGACTCGTTGCCCGCGGCGGCGACGAAGACGACCCCGCGGGCAACGAGATCTTCGATCACCCCGGCGAACTCGGAGCCCTCGTCCCATTCGTCGTAGTAGCCGGCCGAGAACGACACGATGTCGATCATCTTCTCCGGGCAGCCGTTCTCCTGCGCCTCGGTCACCTGGTGCAGGATTTCGGTCAACGCCGTCAGCGCGTCGCCCGAGTAGCCGATCTTGTCGCTGTGCACCGCGCGGATGGCGAGCACCCGGGCGCGGGGCGCCGCCTGGCGGATGAGGCCGGCGATGAACGTGCCGTGCCCGTAGGCGTCCTCGAGCGCGCCGACGAGCGGTTCGGTGGACTGCGGCGCGTCGGTGTACCCGTCGATGAGCTGGAAGGCCGGTGCCCCGCCGGCGGGGCGGTTCTGCACGATCTCCGCCTGGATGGCGGGGGACACGGTGACGAACTCGTCGGCGAACGGGGTGGCCGAGCCGGCTTCGTAGAGGTCCAGCAGGGGGTGGGCGGCGTGGCCGCTGTCCACGACGGCGATCACCGGACGGCGGGCGGCGGATTTCCGGCGCGGCGGCTCGCCCGGCAGGACCGCCGGGACCCGCCCGCGGAACGAGGACCGCATCGAACCGGCACCCGGCGTGTCGCTGATCGCCCACGGTTTCAGCACCAGGTCGTCGGTGGTGGCGATCAGGTGTTCCAGCGAGATCCGCGCCACCTCGGCGTAGGTGAGCACGGAGCCGTCGTCGGCGGCGGTTTCGTACCGGCCGCCTTCGACGTCGGGCGGGGGAACCGAAGCCCGCAGGTGCTGCAGGGCGCGCCACGAATCGATGCGCACGGCGAGCCCGGTTTCCCGCGGCCGGAGCGTGATCCGCACGGGTGCCCGCGCCGGCAGGTTCGCCGGGGGTTCCGCGCGCAGTTCGATCTGCCCGAGCAGGCCGTCGAGCACACCCTGTTTCGCGATCCAGATTTCGAGGGGGATCAGCAGGACGCCCGGCCGGTAGACCGTGGGCCGGTACCGGGCCCCCGGTGCCGGCCACCCCTCGACGACGTCCTGGCCGGGATCGAGCACCCGGCCGCCGTGCCGGTCCAGCAGTTCCGGGGAAATCGCGGGCACGAACCCGGGCGAGCCCAGGTCGTCGTCCCGGCGTCCTTCCGGCGGATCGAATCGGACCACCATGCGTCGCTCCCTCGAGCCGGTGCGGCCGGCCTGCTGCCGAAGCCGCTGCCACTCCGGGAAGGTCGGCGCGCGCCCCGCCAGATACGAACCCCCGGTCACGAAGCGGTAAAGCCCGGCTCGGTATCGAGAATAACACGGTTGTCAGACGCAGTAATCGCACTCACCCAAGCGGTGCAAAGACGCGGAAAACGGTGATCAACCATTGTCGAATGCCTTTTGTGTGCCAAATGTTTTCATTGCCGAATGCGGGTCGGCAAATGCGCGCGGACGTATCCGGCGGCGACCGGGCCGCCCTTCACCGCCAGGCACGCACACCGAGGGAAGGGCCGCCCATGGCGATCACGGAAGTCCGCATCCACCCGGCGATCGGCATCGCGCGGGTCGGCAACAGCGACACGGAGTTCTTCGTCGGGCCGGAGCGGCGGTGGGACCGGTCGGCGCCGCCGGGCGGGTACAAGGACGCGCAGTGCCGGATCAAGCGGCAGGCCGCCCGGTTCCGGGTCTTCGGCTACGACAACGGCGTGCCGACAGAGCTGACCGCGGCCGACGCGACCATCGAGTGGACCGTGCACCTGGTCAACCGCAAGGCCGCCGCCGACGGCTTCGACCAGCCGGGACCGCGCAACAGCGGGGTGACCGGCGCCGCGCGGGACAAGCTGGTGATCGACCCCGGCGCGCGGACGCTCACCGGCCCGGACCAGCGCGTGGTGCTGGATTCCGGCACGTTCGAGGTGCCCGGCAGCGCGCCGGTCACCGTGCCGCTGGGCGAGGTCCGCACCGACGACGACGGGCACCTGCTGGTGCTGGGCGGGCTCGGGAACTCCGGGGCGCCGGGCGGCACCGCGCTCCAGCACTTCGCCGACAACAACGGCTGGCACGACGACGTGGCCGACGGGCCGGTGACCGCGACGGTCACGATCGGCGGGCAGACGTTCACCGCGCTCGGCTCGTGGGTGGTCGTCGCGCCGCCGAAGTTCGCGCCGCCGGTCGACAACACCATCCGGCTGTGGGACGCGGTCTACGACGCGCACGCCGCGGCCGGGCTGCTGACCCCGCCCGCGACCCCGTCCTACACCGACGACATCTACCCGGTGCTGCAGTCGGCCGCCGACTCGGCCGCGGTGAACTCCGACGCCAAGGGCCACCACGGGTTCAGCCACCCGATGGCCGGCGCGCAGTGGGTGTACGACCGGCTGACCGCGCCACCCGGCCCGGCCCACATGCCCCGGCAGTATTCGGTGTCGAACAGCGGGCAGTGGGACCAGAACCTGACCGGCACCCAGCTCGCGTTCGTGCAGAAGTGGGTGGCCGGCACGGTGACTGCCGACTGGGACCCGGCGTGGGGGCAGCGCCCGCCGCCGGACGCGGACATCACCCCGGGCGGGCTCGACAAGGCGGCGCTGGAGAACTGCGTCGGCGGCGCGTTCTTCCCCGGCATCGAGGGCGGGGTCATCCTGACCGACACCGCGAAGTACCTGCCGGTGGTGAGCAACGACGGCGTCCCGTCGTTCCGGCTGGACCACGCGAAGGTGGCCCCCGGCGCCGTCACCGCGCGGATAGCCGTGCCGTGGCAGTCGGACTTCTACGCGTGCAGCACGTACTGGTGGCCGGCGCCGCGGCCGAACCAGGTCGACGTCGCCGGGGCCGGCAGCAAGGACTGGGCCCGGTCGGTCCCCGGCTCCGCGGCCTTCGTGGCGGGCCAGTGGGCCAAGATGGGGTTCGTGACCCGCCAGGGCACCGCCCTCGTGGAGACCGACCGGTGCGACGGCGCCGACACCGTGGTCAACCTGGTGACGCCGTCGCTGACCTTCCGCGACGTGCCGCAGGGGCCCGGCGGCACCACCCGCAAGGCGGCCCGCGCGGTGGTGTTCGAGGTCCGGTCGCCGGTGCCGGTGACCCTGACCTTCACCGCCGGCCCCGCCGACCCGAGCCTGTCGCGCTACACCCCGACGCCGGTCACCGTGCCGCCCACCGGGTCCGCGATCACCACCGTGCGGCTGTGGATCGTCTACGCCGCCCCGAACACCGCGCACAGCGTCACCGACAGCCTGACCGCGTCGTGCGCCGAAACCGGCCAGACGTGGACCATCCCGGTCAACGCGAACTCGGTGCCGCGCAAGACCGCGGCCGCCGCGCTGGTGCTCGACAAGTCCGGCAGCATGAGCGAGGACCGCGGCGACGGGCTGGGCAGCAAGGCCCAGAGCCTGCGCGAAGCGGCGAGCACGTTCCTGGACGTGATGCTGCCCGGCGACGCGCTGTCGCTCACGGCCTTCGACGACGACGCCGCGGTGGTGCGCGGCCTGACCACCCTCGGTGCCGCGGACGACCCGTTCGACACCACGCGCAGCGACCTGCGCAGCGCGATCTACGGCGCCGGCTTCAACCCCGGCGGCAACACCTCGATCGGGGACGGCATCTTCACCGGCCGGGGCACCCTCTCCGGCGCCGCGACCGACGTCCGGTCGCTGGTCGTGCTCACCGACGGCGTCGAGAACCGCCCGCGGTGGATCGCCGACGTGGCCGCGGAAATCGACGAAACCACGTACTCGGTGGGGCTCGGCACGGCCGCGAACACCAGCGCCGCCGCGCTGCAGACGGTGTCGGGCAACCACGGTGGCACCCTGCTGATCACCGGCCCGGCGCTCGGCGGGGACAACCAGTTCCTGCTCAAGAAGTACTTCCTGCAGATACTCGCCGGCGTGAGCAACGCCGAGGTGGTGCTCGACCCGGCCGGCCACATCGGCTACCGGCAGGCGCTGCGGGTGCCGTTCTCCGTCTGCGACGCCGACAACCTGGTGGACGTGATCCTGACCGCGGAAAACCGCCGCGGCCTGACGTTCCTGCTGGAGACGCCCTACGGCAGGCTGGTCGACCCGGCGCTGGCCCGCTCGCTGGGCGGGTCGTTCGTGGCCACCGACCAGGTGTCGTACTACCGCCTGCCGCTGCCGCTGCTCGCCGACCCCGGGCGGCCCGCCCACGAGGGCACGTGGAACGCGGTGCTGTCCTACGACCGGCGCGGCGGCCAGGACGACCACGGCGGCCAGGACCCGGCCGCCGCCCGGTTCCAGCGCTACTCGGTGATCGTGCACGCGTGGTCGGACGTCTCGTTCACGGCGTCGGCCCAGCAGAGCAGCCACCAGCCGGGCGCGACCGTGACGGTGGTGGCCGCGCTGGCCGACTCCGGCATCCCGCTGACCGCGGAGGCGACCGTCTGGGCGGAGATCACCCGGCCCGGCGGCGCGGTCAGCACACTGGCACTGACCCCCGACGGCGACGAGTTCACCGGATCCTTCGTGGCGCACACCATCGGCGACTACCGGATCCGTGCCCGGGCCGGCGGGCGCACCGGCCGCGGCCACCTCTTCACCCGCGAACGCACGCTCTGGGCCGGGGTCTGGCGCGGCGGCGACACCCCGCCGCCCGGCGGCCCCGGCGACGTCGGCGGGGCGCTGGCCGAGCACGACCGCCGGTGGTGCGCGCTGCTGCGCTGCGTCCTGCTCACCCTGGCGGGCAACGACCGGCTGATGCGGCGGTGGGCCGAGTACGGGGTGGACCCGAAGGAGTTCCTGAAGTGCGTCGAGGCGCTGTGCGGCGACACCTCGCCGGACGCCGGCGCGTCCGGCGAAGTCCGCCGGCTGGTGGCCGAACTGCGGCGGACGGTCGGCGATGCGGGCTGACGCCGTGGTGGTCGGCGGCGGCCCGGCCGGCGCCGTCGCCGCCCTCGAACTGGCCCGCCGCGGCGCCGAGGTGGTCCTGTTCGAGCGGTCGGGCTACGGCGGGCTGCGGATGGGGGAGACCCTGCCGCCCGCGGTGAACCCGCTGCTGCGCGCGCTGGGGGTGTGGGACCGGTTCGTGGCGTCCGGGCCGGTCCCGTCGTACCAGACGGCCAGCGCCTGGGGCGGGCCCGAGGTGGCCGAGCGGTCGTTCGTGTTCAGCCCGCACGGCCACGGCTGGCACACCGATCGCGCCCGGTTCGACCGGCTGCTGGCGGACGCCGCGGCCGAGGCGGGCGCCGACGTCCGGCGCGGGGTGGCGGTCCGCGGGGTGCGGCGGGTGCCGGGTGGCTTCGCGGTGGACGCCGACGCGCCGGCGCGGGCGGACCTGGTGGTCGACGCGACCGGGCGGCCGGCCCGGATCGCCCGGGCGCTGGGCGCCCGCCGCGAACGGCTCGACCGGCTGGTCTGCGTCGCGCGGGTGTTCGCCCTGCCGCCGGGCACCCCGCCGGGCGACACGTTCCTGGAGGCGGTCCCGGACGGCTGGTGGTACGCCTCGCCCCTGCCGGCGGACCGGCGGCTGCTGGCCCGGTTCGCCGACGCGCGGTTCGTGGCGGCCGCCGGGCTGGCGACCGCACCGGGCTGGGCGGCGGCGCTGGCGTCGACCGCGAAGACCCGGGACCTGGCCGCCGGGACGCCGATCGGGCCGCTCCGGGTGGTGAGTGCGGCGAGCCACCGCCTGGCACCGGTGTCGGGCCCGGGCTGGGTCGCGGTCGGCGACGCGGCACTGGCGGTGGACCCGCTGTCCTCCGGTGGCGCGGCGTTCGCCATCGAGTCGGGGCGGCGGGCGGCCGCCGGATCGGAAGCGGGCTACCGGGCCTTCGTGGGTTCGGCGGCGGCCGAGTACCGGGCGGTGCGGCGCGAGGTCTACGGCTGGGAAGCGCGGTTCGCGGGGAACGCGTTCTGGCGGGATCGCGCGGAAGACCGGGGCCTGGAGGTGTCCTGAATCCTTATCCCGATTGCGAGTAGGCCCGGCCGACGCCGGTGCCGAATTCGGCCGCGAACCCTTCGGCCACCGACGAAAACCGTGGCCGCCAGCCCAGGCGCAACCGGGCCCGTGCGTTGTCCGCGCCGCGCAGCCGGTTCAGGAACGCCACGCCCCAGCTGCCCACCGCCAGCCGGGCGACCGCGGCCGGCACCTTCCGCGGCGCCGGGGCGCCCAGCAGGCGGGCCAGGTCCGGCAGCCAGTCGTGCACCGGGGCCGGCTCGTCGTCGACGATGTTCAGCACGCCGGTCACCACGTCGCGGTCGACCGCCGCGGTGACGGCGGCCGCCGCGTCGTCCGCGTGGGTGAAGGAGAACACCGCGTGGCCGCCACCCGCCAGCGGCACCCGCCCGGCCCGGACCTGGCGGGTGAACCGCCCGTCCCCGGCGAAGGTCGTGCCGGGGCCGTACAGGTGACCGAGGCGCAGGACGAGGCCGCCGGCCCGGGTGGTCAGGCGCTCCAGCTCCATCAGGGCCGCCAGCACCGGCACGAACTGCGGCGGCGGGCCCGCCCGCCACAGCGGCGCGTCTTCGCCCGCGGGCCCGGCGTCCGGCTGGTAGCCGTACGCCAGCCCCTGGCTGATCACGCGCGCGTCGCCGGCCGCCGCCAGCAGGTTGCGGGTGCCCTCGGTGCGCAGCCGGTTGGTGACCGCCAGGTCCCGGGCCAGGTGCTTCGGGTCGGGTTCGGCGGGGATCGCCGTCAGCAGGTTGACCACGGTGTCCGGCGCCGCCTGCCGGACGGCGGCGCGCACGCCGTCGCGGTCGAGCGCGTCGGCCACCAGGACCTCCGCGCCGGGCGCCACCCGCCGGGCCCGGCCCGGGCGGGCCAGCGCCAGCACCTCGTGGCCGGCGGCGACCAGCGGCGGGACGACGCGGCGGCCGACCACGCCGGTCGCTCCCGCGACGAGAACCTTCATGACCCGAAGGGACGGGGAGCGGCCGGGCGAGGTTGACACGCTCAGCGTGTGACCTGGGTCACGACGACTGCATCAGGATGAAGTCCCCGTGCCCGCCGTAGCCGAGGACGTCTTCGGCGTACTGCGTGCCGTCGAACGTGGGCAGCCACCACCGATCGCCGATCCGGACCAGCATCGGGTGCGGGATGTTGGTGCCGTACGGCGCGTTCAGCGTCCCGAGCTTCCGCAGCCGCAGGTCGTACACCGGGTACTCGCGGGCGTTGCCGTCGCTGGCGAACAGGTACCACCGGCCGCCCACCCGCTGCAGGATGGTGCCCTCGGTCTGGGTGACCGACCGGTCGGCGCCCAGCAGCGTCAGGCCATGGTCGTAGTCCGCGCCGCGCGGCGCGGCCGCCAGTGCCGGGTGGAACACGAAAGCCGGTTGCTGGGCCGGGCTTTCGACGAACGCGATGTGCCACCGGCCGTCGATCTTCGTCAGGGCCGGGTCCCACGAACTGACCGTCGTGGGCAGCGCCAGCTGCTCGGTCGGCAGCACGTGCACGCCCGAAAGCACGTTCTCGCGGGTGACGGTGTGCCGCACGTGCACGCCGGTGAAGGCGAAGTCGCCCCAGGAGCTCATCAGCAGGACGAACCGGTCGTCGTCGACGACGATCTGGCCGGCGTGGTCGCCGAGCACGACGCCGTCGCGGGCGAAGAACAGCGTCGCCACCTGGTCGAGCTTGGCCGGATCGGCCAGGTCGAGCGTCCACACCGCCCAGTGCGCCTGCTGGAAGAACCCGAGGCCGGCGTTCGTCATCGTCAGGTAGAGCTTGCCGTGGCGGATGTAGGGCCGGCCGTCGGCGTACTGCACGACGTGCGGGTCGCGGACGCCGGCCTGGCCGAAGTAGCCGGCCCGGACCTTCCCCAGCCGCGCCGGGCCGCGGCGGCCGTAGGCGTAGCCGAGCTTCCCGAGCACCGCGGGGTCGCGCAGGTCGATCCGCGCGCGGACCTCGTCGCGCGCGGTCAGCAGCGGCCGCCAGCCGGTGCCGTGGTCGGCCAGCACCGTCACGGCGTTTTCGTTGACCACCACGGCGAAGCCGAACGGCGCCCGCAGGTCGGCCGGGGCGGTCTTGACCACCGTGGTGCCGGCCGCCGTGGTGATCTCGATGGCGGCCTGTCCCGCGGCGGGGTCGTAGGTGCCGAGCACCGAGACCCCGTGGCCGGCCAGCCCGGCGACGACCGGGGCGCCCGCGTCGAGCACCTCGACGGTCACCGTCCCGTACGGCGCTTTCGGCCGGACGCCGGTCTCGACGAGCGCGCCGGCGCGGGCCGTGGTGTCGACCTGGACGAACTTCGGCGCGATCAGGTCGAACGGCCGGAACTGCCGCGTGATCGAGAACTTCAGGTCCAGCGGGTCCTCGCCGGCCGCTTCGGCGGTGCCGCCGAACAGGCTCGCCGTCACGCCGGTCACCCCCAGCGCGGTGAGGGCACGCAGCACGTCGCGTCGATCGATATCGGTCACCGGTGACCTCCGGGGTGGGGACGGATCGGGCCGTGACCAAGCTTGCAACGTGGCATGCCACGTTGCAACCGCCAGGCGGTCACGCGTCGACGAGCGACTCGAGCAGTTCGGCGGCCAGCTTGCCCGCGGGCCGGGCCCAGCGGCGGCGCAGGCTGCGGAACAACGCCGCGGCGCGGGTGCCCGGCCAGCCCGGCGGCAGCAGGGCCGGGGGCAGCACCGGGTCGCGGCGGATGAGCAGCAGCCACTCCGCGCCCAGCCGGATGCTGCGGGACAGCTCGTCGAGCTCGCCGTGGGCGCCGCCGGTCCAGCGGCCGAGGAACTGCTCGTACCCGGCCGCGAGCCGGGGGAGGTCCCACGCCTCCCGGGCGATCCGCGCGGGATCGGTCCACATGAACGGTTCGGCGCGGAACACCTCGGCGTGGTCGAGCAGGTCGAGTTCGGCCAGCGCCGGCCCGATGTCGGCGGCCGACGTCGAGACCCACAGGCCGCTGCGCAGCAGCCCGAACCCGAACCAGTCCAGCCGGGTGCGCAGGGCGTGCCGGTCCGCGCGCCTGCTCTCCGGCACCGAAAACGTCAGCAGCGTCCACCGGCCGTCCCAGTGCCGGTCGACGATGTCGCCGTCGAGCTTGCGCTGCCCGTCGCGCAGCACCGCGGCGCCGTGCCCGGTCAGGCCGAGGAACGCCTGGCGGCCCCGGCGGACGGTGTGCAGCAGGTCGCGGCGGATCATCCGGCCCAGCGTCGCCCGCGTCGCGTGTTCGCCGACGCCGAGGCGGTCCAGCGCGGCGAGGACGCCGCCGGTGGACACCGCGATCCCGCGGTCCAGCACGTGGTCGCCGAGCAGGGTGAGCAACAGGGTCTCCGGCCGCACGCCGGGCGTGCCTTCGCCGTCCGCACCGGCCATCCGCCACCTCCTCGCCGGAGCCAACCTAACCCCCGGCGGCGCGTTCGTCATCCGGCCGCCGATCGCCGGGAATCTGTCGAAGGAATGGTCCGCCGCGCGAAAGTTTCGTTTCCACGACTGGGCTGAACCGCGTAAATAGCAGATGTTTCGTTGACGGTCGTCGCCAGTCTGCCTAACGTCGCCGGGGAGGGGGATCGCCGACCGGAGGTCACCGATGAGTGGATTCAGAACGGCGTTCGTGGCATTGGCGGCCGGTTTGCTGGCCGCGGTGACCGGAGTGGCCGTCCCGTCGACGGCGGCGGCCGCGTCACTGGTGGAGGTGACCGGCTTCGGGAACAACCCGGGCGGGATGCGCATGCACATCTACGTGCCGGACACCCGGCCGGCCAATCCCGCGATCGTGGTCGCCATGCACGGTTGCGGCGGTTCGGGACCGGGCTTCTACTCCGGCAGCGAATTCGCCTCGCTGGCCAACCGCTACGGTTTCCTCGTCATCTACCCCAGTGCCCAGCAGCAGGCCGGGTTCGGCAACTGCTTCGACACCTGGTCCGACGCGGCGAAACGCCGCGGCGGCGGCAGCGATCCGGTGTCGATCGCGTCGATGGTGACCTACGCCGAGCAGCACTACGGCGGCGACCCGAACCGCGTCTTCGCCACCGGTTCCTCCTCCGGCGGCATGATGACCAACGAAATGCTGGCCCTCTACCCGGACGTGTTCAAGGCGGGCGCGGCGTTCATGGGCGTGCCGTTCGGCTGCTTCGCGAACGCCGCGGACTTCCCGCCGTGGTCGAGTAAGTGCACCGGCAACGGCGGCGCGAACCGCACGCCGCAGCAGTGGGGTGACGCGGTCCGGCAGGCGTACCCCGGCTACACCGGTCCCCGCCCGCGCGTCCAGCTGTGGCACGGCACGGCGGACACGCTCGTGCCGTATTCGCTGCTGCAGGAGGAAATCGAGCAGTGGACCACCGTGGCCGGGCTGAGCCAGGCACCGACGTCCACCGACAGCCCGCAGGCCGGCTGGAACCGGCGCCGCTACGCCGACGGTGCCGGCAGTGTCCGGGTGGAGGCCTACAGCATCCAGGGTGCCGGGCACAGCCTGCCCGCGGGCGGGATGGCCGCCGTGGCCATCGCTTTCTTTGGGCTGTCCTGACCGGTCGCGGACCACTATCTGGAAGCGCCGGAAACCGGTGAGCGGAAAAGGCGAAAAGCGCTTTCGGATAGTGTTCCCCGCGACCCGGCCACGTCAGCTCGAAACGCGCCGCGCAACCGTGGCGAGGACTTCCAGCGCGGCCGCGTGCACGCCGGGGGCCGCGGCGAGGTAGCCGTGGCCGGCCAGGTCCCACGGCTCGCCGTCCAGGCCGGTCACGACCCCGCCCGCCTCCTGGACCAGCAGCACGCCCGCCGCGTGCGAGCGGACGTTGTCGAACTGCCAGTGCAGGTCCATCCGGCCCGCCGCGACCTGGGCGAGCTGGTGGGTCACCGGCACCGAGATCCGCACGTGGAGCGCGGCCTTCGCCATCGCCGTGAACGACGTGCCCATCCGCTCCAGCAGCTCGGCGTCGTGGCCGGGCTGGGCCTGGCCGGTGCCCGTCAGCGCGCCGGCCAGCGACGTCTTGGCGGACACCCGCAGCCGTTCGCCGCCGAGGAAGGCCCCGCCGCCTTCGCGGGCGGTGAACACCTCGCCGAGCACGGGGAAGTGCAGCACGGCCAGCACCGGGCGCCCGTCGCGGACGAGGCTCACGCCGATGTTCCAGTCCGGCATCCCGTGCACGGCGTTGACGTTGCCGCCGACCGGGTCGATCAGCCACCACTCGCCCGGCGGCAGCGGGCCCGAGCCGTGTTCGTCGTCGAGCCACTGCGCCTGCGGCTGGATCGCGGCCAGCGCCGGGCGCAGTACCTCGGCGACGGCGGAGTCGTTGGCGTGCAGGCTGTCCAGCAACTCCGGCAGCCCCGGCTGGCGGGACCCGGGGGAGTAGCGCGCCAGCATCCGGGCGCCGGCGTCGCGGACGGCGGCGGTCGTGGCGGCGAGCAGGTCCTGGTTCATCGATCCTCCTGTGGTTGTCTTGCGTTCGTGCAACTCGACCTGAACCTGCTCACCGTGCTCGACGCCCTCCTCGAGGAGGGCAGCGTGATGGGCGCGGCCGAGCGGCTGCACCTGTCCTCACCCGCGGTCAGCCGCACCCTGGGCCGGCTGCGCGCGGTCACCGGCGACGACATCCTGGTCCGCACCGGGCACACGATGGTCCCGACGCCGTACGCCCTTTCCGTCCGCGAGGACGTCCACCGGCTGGTGCGGCAGGCCCGCGCGGTGCTGCGGCCGGCCCGCGAGCTGGACCTCGCCGAACTGGACCGCACCTTCACGATCCAGTGCCACGACGCCCTCACCGCGTCGGTCGTCCCGGTGCTGGTCGGCCGGCTCCAGGACCGGGCGCCCGGCGTGCGGCTGCGGGTGCTGGCCGAACACTCCGCCGACACGGACGACCTGCGGCAGGGCCGCATCGACCTGGAACTCGGCGGGAGCCGGCCGCACCTGCCCGAGTTCCGGTCGGCGGTGCTCGGGCACGACCCGCTCGTCGTGGCCATGCGGCCGGGGCACCCGTGCGCCACCGGGCTCGACCTGCGGTCCTACGCCGCGGCGCCGCACGTGCTGGTCTCCCGCCGCGGCCGGCTGACCGCGCCGATCGACGACGTGCTGGCCGCCGAGGGCCTGCGCCGCCGGGTGGTCGCGGCGGTGGCGACCGTCGCCACCGCCCTGCAGCTGGCGGCCCGCAGCGACGTCCTGGTCAGCTGCACCGAGGTCCTCGGCCGCCCGCTCGTCGACGCGTTCGGCCTGATCACCCGGCCGCTGCCGGCCGCGTCCCCGGCGGGGGAGATCTGCTGCACCTGGCACCAGCGGTACGACTCCGACCCCGCGCACGCCTGGCTCCGCGAGCAGGTGCGGGCCGCCTTCGACGAAGTCACCGCCGGTTAGCCGGCCAGCGGCACGGCCACCGCGCCGGTGAAGCGGGGCGATTCGGCCTCGTCGAGCATCGCCGCGGCGACGGTGTCCCGGCTGATCGACGCCGAGAGGTCGAAGGGAGGCGCCGCGTCGAGGCCCACCGTGCGCCGGTGCGGGCTTTCCGGCCCGTCGGCGAGCATCCCGGCGTGGAACACCGTGCCGCCCGCCGCGAGGATGGTGCCGTCCGCGTCGACCTTGTCGCCCAGCCGGTCGCCCAGCGCCTTCGCGAGCACTTCGGAGGCAGAGCTCGCGGACGGGCCGGTCCCGTAGGCCCCGAGCCAGAGGATCCGCCGGGGCCCGGCGGCGACGACGGCCTCGGCCCCGGCCAGCAGGACGCCGGCCCGGTCCGTGCCCAGCGCGGACAGGACCACCGAGTCCGGGCCGATGACGGCCGCGAGGCTCGCCGGGTCTTCGACGTCACCCGCCACGCGGTGCAGCAGGGGAGCGTCCGGGACGTCGATGCGCCCGGGGTCGCGGGCGATCGCGGTCACGGTGTGCCCGCGCTGCACCGCTTTCCGGGTCAGGGCGAGGCCGGTCCGGCCGGCCGCCGCGAGAATCGTGAGGTGCATACCGGCCACGCTAGGGACGCCGCCGGTTGACTTCAAATGCCTTCTCGGCAAGGGATGGTTTACCGCAACGCAAGTGGCCGCGGTGCCGGTGGCGGGGCACCGCGGCCACGGGCTCAGTGGCGGGCGCCGGTCAGCGGCGCCGGGGTGTACCGCAGGTAGCGCCCGGGGGCGCCGAGCGCGGCCGCCGCCGCGTTGAGCCGCTCGGGCCGCAGGTCGGGCCAGTGGCCGGTGCCGATCCGGGATTCGAGGGCGTGCAGGGCGGCCACGGTCTCCGGCGGCTGGAACGCGCAGTGCCCGGCCGCGTCGACGAAAACCTGGCGCAGCAACGGTTCCCGGCCCGCGGCGCGGACCCGGTGGGCGTACCGGTTCTCCTGTTCGACCGGGACCAGGTGGTCCGCGGTCGTGTGGACGGTGAGTTCGGGAACGCGCAGCCGCCCGGTCGGCACCGAGGTGCGGGCGAGCGTGCGGGTGGCACCGGGGTCGGCCGTGACGTCCGCGTGGCGGGTCAGCTCGGCGAGGTCGGCGCCGAGGTCCAGCCCAGCCGCCCGGTACAGCGCCCGGACCTGCCGGGCCTGCGGGCTGCCGGCCAGCAGCGCGCGGTAGTCGACGCCCGCGTTGGCCGCGCTGTTGCCGCCGGCGGCGAGCTCGACCTGGTAGCGGCCGGACATGACGAAGCCGAGCACGAACTGCGTCAGCGCCAGCTGCTGTTGCTGCTCCTGGCCCGCGTAGTCGGCGGGGCCGGGCGGCGTGGCGCCGGTCAGCCACGGCGGCGTGTTCAGCAGCGCGGCCCCGAGCGCGGTCCGGGCCCGGCCGGCCGCGGTGCCCTGGGCGTCGGCGACGATCTTCGTCAGCGACGCGCCCGCCGCGGACGCCTCGTCGGCGTTCGCGTACCGGACGAGCTTCACCGGCTGCGCGGGGGCGAGCAGGCGGGACAGCGCGTACTCGCCGTCGAGCTGGTAGTCGTTCAGGTCCAGCGCGCCGGCGACCAAGCCGCAGGTGGTGAGCGCGCCGTCGAGCCGCCGGTGTCCGGACTCCGCCTCGAGCGCGCTGACCAGCCCGCCCATCGACGTGCCCCACGCGATGGTGCGGCGAGGCTCGCCGATCCGCTGCACGAGCGCGTCGAGCGAGGCGAACTGGTCGCGCACGGCCGAGCTGAGCGCCCACCACGAAGGACCGCTGTAGGACGAGCCGACCAGCGCGTACCCGGCGTCGAGCAGCGCCTGCCCGGTCGCGGCGTCCGGGGCGTCCTGCGCCGCGAGCGGGCCGAAGCCGTGGCTGTAGAGGATGACGGTCCCGTTCCAGTCCGGCGGGACGTCCGCCACCCAGCTCGCGCCGTCCGGCAGCTGCCCGGTGTGGTGCGCGGGGGTGGCGGCGTGCGCCGGGACGGCGGTGGTGAGGCCGAACGCGGTCAGGGTCGCCGCGAAGAACACGCCGAGGCGGCGGAGCGTCATGCCCGGTTTCCTTCCTGCCGCGCGGGTTCGGGGGCCGTCACGTCCGGGGTCAGGTCGCGGCGGTGGGTTTCCCGCAGGGCCAGGACGCAGACCGCGGACAGGAGGCAGAACGCGGCGATCGTCCAGGACACGGGGGTGGTCGACGGGCCGTTGGCGCGCTGCAGCTCGGCGAAGATCAGCGGGGCGAACCCGGCCCCGAGCCCGGCGAGCTGGTACCCCAGCGACGCGCCGGTGTACCGGTTCCCGGTGCTGAACAGCTCCGAGTACAAGGCGGCGAGCGGGCCGTACATCATCGGGTGGATCACGCCCTGGCCGATCACCAGCGCGAGCACGAGCAGCAGGCCGCTTCCGTTGCGCACCATGGGGAACAGCGCGAAGCCGAACACCGCCATCGCGAGCGCACCGGCCAGGACGACCGGGCGGCGGCCGATCCGGTCGGACAGCGCGGACCACAGCAGGATGCCCGCCACCGCACAGGCCGACGACAGGGTGAGCGCGTTCAGCACCTCCTGCCGCGGGTGGCCGTGCTGGACGCCGTAGGCGAGCACGAACGTCGTCAGGGTGGCCTGGACGACGAACGCGGCGAACCCGACACCGATGCCGAGCAGCAGCACCCGCGGGTGGTCGCGCAGCACGGCGACGAGGGGGATCCGGCGGCGTGCTTCCGTGCGGGCGGCCAGGAACGCCGGCGTCTCCTCGACGCGGGACCGCACGAACAGGCCGACCGCGAGCAGGACGATGCTGAGCAGGAACGGGATCCGCCAGCCCCACGCGAGGAAGTCGGCCTCCGAGGTGACCGCGGCGGTACCGGACATGACGAGCGTGGAAAGGACCATGCCGCTCGGCGCGCCGGCGTTGGTGAACCCGGCCCACAGGCCGCGGCGCGTCCGCGCGTGCTCGGCGGACATCAGCACCGCGCCGCCCCACTCGCCGCCGACCGCGATGCCCTGGACGACGCGGAGCAGGACCAGGCCGATCGGGGCGACCGCGCCGATCTGGTCGTAGCCGGGGAGCAGGCCGATGAGGAAGCTCGCGACGCCCATCAGGGTCATGGTCAGCACGAGCATCCGCTTGCGGCCCAAGCGGTCCCCGAAGTGGCCGAAGAGCAGGCCGCCGAGCGGGCGGGCGAGGTAACCGGTGGTGAACGTGCCGAAGCTGGCGACCGTGGCCAGCGCCGGATCGAGGTCGGCGAAGAAGACCTTGCCGAAGACCACCGCGCTGGCCGTGGCGTAGAGGAGGAAGTCGTAGTACTCGATCAGGCTGCCCAGGAAGCTGGACGCGACCGCTCTGCGGAGCTGAGTGCTCATGGGGCTCACCCTCGTCGATGGGGGCGGTGCGGCGGGATCAGGTTCGTCCGGGGCGGACGACGGGGGACCGGGCCCCAACGTTAGTCAGAGCTATGACGGCCGTCAATATTCTGCACAACATCAAGTGGGCGGCCCCCGGGTTACGCTGACGCTCGTGCCGCTCCTCGACGAAACCGGCTCCGGGCCCCGCCCGAAGTCCGTCATGCTCACCTTCCTGGGCATCCACCTGCTCGGCCGTCCGGTGGCGATCTACTCGGGCAGCGTGATCGACGTGTTCGCCAGGGTCGGTGTGTCGGAAGAGGCGGTCCGCTCGACGCTGACCCGGATGGCGGGCACCGGGCTGCTGACGCGGCACCGGCACGGGCGGAAGGTCTACTTCGGACTGAGCGAGCGCCTCGCCGCGGTGCTCGAGGACGGCCGGCGGCGCATCTGGGAAACCGGCGCGGTCAACCGGTCGGCTAACGGCGGCTGGACCCTGGTCGCGTTCTCCCTCCCGGACACCCGCCGCGGCGACCGCCACGACCTCCGCCGCCAGCTGACGTGGGCGGGTTTCGGCCTGCTGCAGAACGGGTTGTGGGTCGCCCCGGGCGCCCGGGACGTCACGGCGATCGTCGAGCAGCTCGGCCTCGACGGGCACGTCACGGTCTTCTCGGCGCAGCCGGCCGAGCCGACGGAAGCGGCTTCGCTGGTCGCCAAGGCGTTCGACACCGAGACGATCGCCTCGCGCTACCAGGACTTCCTGGAGAAGTGGGACGCGGGGAGGCCGTCGTTCCCGGACGACCTGACGCGCCAGCTGATGCTGCACACGGACTGGCTGCACGTGGTCCGGCGGGACCCGCACCTGCCGGCCGGGCACCTGCCGCGGGACTGGCCGGCCATCCAGGCGGAGACGGTGTTCCGGAAGCTGGACGAAGACCTGCGCGACGGGGCGGCCGCGCTGGCCGCCGGGACGCTGGAGCTGCTGCCGGTTCACCCCGCCGGGTAGGCGTGCAGGCCGTGGCCGGTCTTGCGGCCCAGCCTGCCGGCGCCGACGAGCTCGGCCAGCAGCGGGCACGGGCGGTACATCGGGTTGCCGGTGCACTCCAGCAGCACCACCAGCGTGTCCAGGATGACGTCGAGGCCGATGAGATCGGCCGTGCGCAGCGGGCCCATCGCGTGGCCGAAGCAGTTCTCGAAGACGCGGTCGACCGTGACGGCGTCGGCGATGCCGTCGCCGACCGTGGCGATCGCCTCGTTGATCGTCGCCATCAGCACCCGGTTGGCGACGAAGCCGGGGCCGTCGGCGACCACGATCGCGCGTTTGCCGATCGCCGTCAGCAGGTCCGTCGTCGTGCGGAGGGTGTCGTCGCCGGTCGCCGCCGCGCGGACCACCTCCACCGTGTCCTTCAGCGGGGCCGGGTTCATGAAGTGGGTGCCGATCACCCGGTCCGCGCGGGCGGTGGCGGTGGCGAGCCTGCCGATCGGGACCGCGGACGTGCAGGAGGCGAGGACCGTCCCGGCGGGACACACCCGGTCCAGCTCGCCGAACAGGCTTTCCTTGACGGGCAGCCGTTCCGCGGCGCACTCCACGACGAACCCGCTGCCGCCGAGGTCGCCGAGCCGTCCGGTCCAGCGGATCCGGCCGGCGACCCCGGCCGGCGGGCGGGCGCCACCCAGCAGCGCGGCCAGCCGCAGGCCGGCGCGGACGCGGTCCGGGCCGGCCGCCAGCGCCCCCGGGTCGCGGTCGGCGACCACGACGTCGTGCCCGGCCGCGGCGAAACACTGGGCGACCCCGGTGCCCATCACGCCCGCGCCCACCACCCCGATCTTCACCGGCTCCTCCCGTCCACGATCCGGACGTGCCCGGGCGGGGCGGGCGGCGGGCGTCGCGGGTCGAAGACCAGCTCGCCGTCCGCGCCGGGCCCGAACCCGGCGAACCGCAGCGTCACCAGCATGATCCGGTTGGCGGCCGTCGGGACGAACCGGGCGACCGGCCGCCGTCCGCGCGCGAGGACGTCCCGCACGAGGTGACCGAGCAAGACGGTGCCGATGCCGCGGTTGAGCACCCGGCACGACGTCAGCAGCAGCTCCAGGACGACGTCGGAACCGACCTCGCGCAGCACGGCGAGCCCGACGGTGCCGTGCGCGCCGAACCGGTCGGCCACGTCCGCGACGAGCACCTCGTGGTCCGCCGACGCGCACAGGCCGCGCAGCTGCGCGGCGTCGAGGGTGCGGCCCGTGGTGTTGAGCTGGTGGGTGCGGAGGGTTAGTTCGTGCGCGCGGGCGAAGTCGGCCTCGGTCGCGGCCCGCACGGTCATCGTGAGCCCGAGCGAGGCGAGGAACGCCGGCGGCGGGCCGGGGAACGCGCGTTCCGCCGCGGCGCGGTCCCGTTCGGCGAGGTACCGGTGCCGCCGGTGGCGCGCCTCGTCGGTGACCTGCGCCGGCCGGAACTCGGCCAGCTGCACGAGGTCGCCGACGCGCTCGGCGGGGTAGCAGCGCACCATCGGCAGCGCGGCGGCGACCTCGGCGCGCTCGGCCGGGTCGTTGTCGGCGAAGGCGATGGTGTCCAGGCCGATGTTCAGGTCCGCGGCGATCCGCCGGATCGACGCGGACTTCTCGCCCCAGCCGACCTCGAACGCGCAGAACAGGTCCGTCAGGCCGTGTTCGGCGAGGTGCCCGGTGGCGCGCGCGAGCTCCCCGCGGCCCGCCACGGCGTGCAGGATCCCCCGGCGGTCCAGCGTGTGCAGGGCTTCGAGCGCGGCGGGGAAGGGGCGCGGCCGGTCGCCTTCGAGCACGACGCCGTCCCAGAGCGTGTCGTCCAGGTCCCAGACCAGGCACTTGACCGTCTTCACGGCCGCCACCGCAGGGCGTACTCGCCGAGCTGCTGTTCGGCGACCTCGTCGGCGCCTTCGATGATCCGCATGACCTTGGCGTCGCGGAAGAAACGGCCCACCGGGCTGTCCCCGGCGCAGCCGGCCGCGCCGAGGACCTGCCCGGCCCGGTCGGCGACGGCGGCGGCGGTCGTGGCCGCCACGTACTTGGCCAGCACGGTCCCGGCGACGGCTTCCGGATCGCCGTTTTCGCGCAAGGCGGCCGCGCGGGCGCACAGCTCGCGCGCGGCCGTGACGTCGGCGAGGCTGCGGCCGAGCAGGGCGCGCACCGCCTGGAGATCGGCGAGCCGCGTGCCGCCCTGGACGCGGTCCGCGGCGTGCCCGGCGGCGGTGCGCAGGCAGGTCTCCGCCAGGCCGGCGCAGCCCCAGGCGACGGTGAACCGCCCGTGGTCCAGTGCCGTCGCCACGACGTGGGACAGCCCGAAGCCCGGCGGGGCGAGCAGGTTCTCGGCCGGGACGGTCACGTCGTCGAACCGGACGTGCGCGAGCCGGGCCGCGCGCATCCCGAGCTGGCCCCGCACCGGCTCGACGGTGGTGCCCGGCCGCCCGGCCTCGACCAGCACGGTGACGGGACGGCCCGCGCACGCGGCGAGCACCAGGAAGACGTCGGCCACCTCCCCGAAGGTGACCCACAGCTTGCGCCCGCGGACGCGCACCCGCCCGGCCTCGCGCACCGCGGACGTGGTCACCGCGGACAGGTCGCTGCCGGCGCCGGGTTCGGTGGCGGCGAACCCGGCCAGCACGTCCCCGCGCGCGAGCGCGGGCAGCCACCGGGCGCGCTGGCCGTCGGTGCCCCAGCGGAGCACGGCGGCGGCGACCATGCCCTGAACGGTGACCAGGGCCCGCAGCGAGCTGCAGACGCCGCCGAAATCGGCGCACAGCTCGCCGAGTTCGGCCGGGGTGCGGCCGGCGCCCCCGGCGGACGCGGGCAGGTCGGCGGCCAGGAAACCGGCGTGCGCCACGGCTTTGACGACCTCCGCCGGAACCGCACCGCGCGCGTCCCAGTCCGCCGCGTCCGGCCGCACCGAATCCGCGAACGCGGCGGAGTCCACTGTGGTCACCGAATCCCGGCCGATCTTTTTCGCAGCACGAATCCGGTGACCCGGTTCAGGGTCCGGAAATTGTCGAGGTCGAGATCTTCGACATCGACGGCGATCCCGTACCGGCGTTCGACGTGCGCCACCAGTTCCAGGGCCAGCAGCGAGTTCACCAGCCCGAGGGCGAAGTAGTCTTCGTCGGGTCCGGGGGCGTGACCGGCCGTCGCGGTGGCGAAGAAACCGGACAGTTCCGCCAGGATCGCTTCGGCCGTGGGTTCCGCGCCCACGGGCTGCTGGCCTGCCACGCACCCTCCCTCGCCGAATTCCCCCACCCGAAGCTAACACGCCCGGCGGCGCGCCCGACGGCGCCGAACGGCGTAATCCCTTGCTCGCCGGATTTGTCTATCCATTGTGGACGATCAATTCTGTTGTGGTTACGCGTAATAATGACCCGATCCCTCGTTCGGCGGCTTGCCGCTGCCGGTCGGCCGCTGGAAGTATCCGGAAGATCGCTCGCCGGAAAAGCGGGAAAACGTTCCGGCATCGCGCATCGAGCACTGGGGACAACCGGAGATGACTGCCACGACGGGAACAGTGGGTGAACTGCTCGCGCAGCAGGCATCCCGTGACCCCGGCGCGACCGCGGTGGTCAGCGGCCGGAGCCGGGTGAGCTACGCGGAACTGGCGGCCCGGACCGGCGAGCTGGCGGCCCGCCTGACGGAGCGCGGCGCGGGCCCGGAGAGCCGGGTCGGGCTGCTGGTGGGACGCGGAGTTGACCTGGTGGTGGCGGTGTTCGCGGTGCTCGAGGCAGGCGCCGCGTACGTGCCGGTCGAGCCGGGCCACCCCCGGCGCCACCGGGCGGCCCTGCTGGCCGACGCGGGTGTGAGGCTGGTGGTGACCCACCCGGAGCGGGCGGGGGAGCTGCCGGACGGCTGCGAGCCGGTGTTCGTGGCGGCGCCCGGGTGGGACGGCGACAGCACCTGGCCGATGGCGCGTGCGCTCGGCGATGGTGGCGGAACGGCCGCGTCGAGGCTGTCCCGGCCGCGGATCCGGCCCGACAACCTCGCCTACGTCCTCTACACCTCCGGTTCCACCGGCCGCCCTCGCGGCGTCCTCGGCACCCACCGCGGCCTGCTGCGCCTCTTCGCCTCCCACCGCGCGCGGATCTTCGACCCCGCCGCCCGGGCCGCCGGCCGGCGGCTTCGCGTGGCCCACACCGCTCCGCTCTCCTTCGACGCGTCCTGGGTTCCGCTGCTCTGGCTGCTGGCCGGCCACGAACTGCACGTGCTCGACCGGCTCGATCCGCGCGCCACGGTCGCCGCCCTCGCCGCCGCGCGGGTCGACGTGCTCGACGAAACCCCGTCGCACCTGCGGATGCTGCTGCTCGCCGGGCTCCTCGACGGTCCCGCGCGGCCGCGGGTCGTCCTCACCGGCGGGGAGCCCGTCGAGCCGGACCTCGGGGTCGCCCTCGCGGCCGCCGGGGTCACCGTCCACAACGCCTACGGCACCACCGAGACCACTGTGGACAGTCTCGTGTGCCCGGCCGCGGAAAGCGGGCACGTCGTGGTCGGACAGCCCGTCGCCGGGACGCGGGCGCAGGTGCTCGACGCCGGTCTCCGGCCGGCGCCCGAGGGGGAGCTCTGGCTCTCCGGCGACGGCCTCACCCGCGGCTACCTCGGCGCACCCGGGGCGACCGCGGCCGCGTTCGTCGCCGACCCCGCCGGGCCGCCCGGCTCGCGGATGTACCGCACCGGCGACCGGGTGCGCCGCCGGGACGACGGGCTGCTCGACTTCCTCGGCCGCACCGACGACCAGGTCAAGATCCGCGGCATCCGCGTCGATCCCGCCGAAGCCGAATCCGTCCTGGCCGGCCACCCCGAACTGGCCGCCGCGGCCGTCGTCGCGCGGCGGGACGGGCGCGACGCCGACCACCTGGTCGCCTACGTCGTGCCGGTGACCGCGCCGGCGCCGCCGCCCGCGCGGCTGCGGGCGTTCCTGCGCGACCGGGTGCCGGACCACCTCGTGCCCGCGCGGTTCGTCGAGCTGGCCGCGCTGCCGTCGACCGCCGCCGGCAAGGTGGACCGCCGGGCCCTGCCCGAACCGGGCCACCACCCCGGCGAGGCCGCACCGCGGGACGCCACCGAGGAGCTGGTCGCCGGGATCTGGCGCGCCGCGCTCGGCCTGCCGCACGTCGGCGTCCAGGACGACTTCGTCGAGCTGGGCGGCGACTCGATCCTCGCGATGCGGGTGGCCGGCACGCTCAACCGGCGCCTGGGCACGGCCCTGTCCGCCCGGGCGGTGTTCGAGCACCGCACGATCGCCGGACTCGCGGCGGCGATCCCCGCCGCGCAGGCCGGACACGCGCCTGCCCCCGCCGCGGCGGCGACTCCCGCCGGGCACGCACCCGCCCGCACCGCACCAACGATCCCCGCCGCGCACGCACCCGCCCCCACCACGGCGGCGATCCCCGCCGCGCACGCCGGGCCCGCACCCGCCCCCACCGCGGCGGCGATCCCCGCCGCGCACGCCGGGCCCGCACCCGCCCCCACCGCGGCGGCGACCGCGCTGCCGTTGTCGTCCGGCCAGCAGCGGCTGTGGTTCCTCGACCAGCTCGGCCCCGGCGGCGCCGAGTACAACACCAGCGCCGGGTTCCGGCTGCGCGGGCCGCTGTCCCCCGGTGCGCTGGCGAGCGCCCTCACCGCGCTGGCCGAGCGCCACGAGCCGCTGCGGACCACGTTCCCGGCCGTTCGCGGCCGGGGTGTCCAGGTCGTCGGGCCGCCGGTGGCGGTCCGGCCGGACGTCCGCGTTCCCGAAGACCTCGGGCGGGAGCTGCTCGCCGAGGTGCAGCGGCCCTTCGACCTCGCCGGCGGCCCGGTGTTCCGGGCGACGCTGTGGACTCTGGGGGAGGACCACCACCTGCTCGTGCTGGTGCTGCACCACATCGTCACCGACGGCTGGTCGATGGGGGTGCTCGCGGACGAGCTCGGCCGGCTGTACTCCGCCGCGGTCGGCGGGACGGCGGCCGGGCTGCCGCCGCTGCCGTTGCGCTACGCCGACTTCGCCGCCTGGCAACGCGAACAGCTCGCCGGTCCCGGCCTCGACGACCGGATCGCCTACTGGGAGCGGCAGCTGGCCGGGGTGCCGGTGCTGGAGCTGCCCACCGACCGGCCGCGGCCGGCGGTCCGCGGGACGGCGGGCGCGACGCACCGGTGCACCGTGCCCGCGGACGTCACCGCCCGGCTGGCCGGCCTCGGCCGGGAGCGCGGCGCCACGCTGTTCATGACGCTGATCGCGGCGGCGCAAGTGCTCTTCGCCCGCTACACCGGCCAGCGCGACATCGCGCTCGGCACGGTCACCGCCGGGCGCTCGTGGGACGAACTCGCCGGGCTCGTCGGCTTCTTCGTCAACACCGTCGTGCTCCGCTCCCGCCTCGACGGCGACCCGTCGTTCGCCGCCTTCCTCACCGGCGTCCGCTCGACGGTGCTCGACGCGATGGCCCACGACGACGTCCCGTTCGGCCGCCTGGTCGAGCTGCTCGCCCCGGACCGCGACGCGAGCCGGTCGCCGCTGGTGAACGTCATGGTGGTGCTGCAGAACGCGCCGTCGGCCACCCCGCAGCTCAACGGGCTGGCGGTCGAGGAGCTCGACCTGCCCCGGCGGTCGGCGCCGTTCGACCTCACGCTCGAGTTCGAGCCGCGCGACGGCGGCCTGCGCTCCACCTTCGAATACCGCACCGACCTGTTCGACGCCGAGACGATCCGGCGGCTGGCCGAGAACCTCCTGGCCCTGCTCGAAGGCATCGCCGAAGACCCCGGGCGGCCGCTGTCCCGGCTGCCGTGGCCGGCCGCGGCCCAGCGCCGTGAGCTCCTCGAAGCAGGCCGATCGAGCGCGGACGGACCCGGCCTGAGCGTGCTGGACGTCTTCGCCGAGCGCGTCCGCGAGCGCCCGGACGCGGTCGCGGTGACCTGCGCCGGCGCGGCCCTGACCTACCGCGAGCTCGACACCCGGGCGAACCGGCTCGCGCACGACCTGATCGCCCGCGGCGCCCGGCCGGACGCCCGGATCGGCCTGTGCGTGCCCCGGGGCGCCGAGGCGGTCGCCGGGATGCTGGCCGTCCTGAAGGCCGGCGCCGCCTACGTCCCGCTCGACCCGCGGTACCCGGACGAACGGCTGGCCTGGCTGCTCGAGGACTCCGGCGCCGCGATCGTGCTCACGACCCGGGCGGCGCGCGACCGCGTCCCCGCCGGGATCCCCGTGCTGGTCCTGGCCGACGGGTGGGACACGGGACGGCCTGATGACGCCCCGGAGCGCCGGTCCCGGCCGGCGAACCTGGCCTGCGTGCTCTACACCTCCGGGTCGTCGGGCCGGCCGAAGGGCGTGCTGATCGAGCACCGCGCGGTGACCCGGCTGTGCGCCGACCCGTACGCCCGGCTCGGCCCGGACGACGTCGCGACGCAGTACGCACCGCTGTCGTTCGACGCCTCGACGCTGGAGATCTGGGGTGCGCTGCTGTCCGGGGCGCGGCTGGCCGTCGACACCGACGACGTGCCGTCGGTCGAGGCCCTCGGTGCCTTTCTCCGCGCCGAAGGCGTCACCTCGCTCTGGCTGACCGCGGGGATGTTCCACGAGGTGGCCGCGGCCGACCCCGGGGTGTTCGCCGGGCTGCGGCGGCTGGTGTCCGGCGGGGACGTCCTTTCGCCGCAGCAGTGCGCCCGGGTCCTGCGGCGGTGGCCGCACCTGGAGCTGGTCAACGGCTACGGGCCCACCGAGAACACCACGTTCACCACCTGCCACCGCGTCCGCGACCGCGACGCCGGCCGTCCGGTGCCGATCGGGCGGCCGATCACCGGGACGTCCTGCCTGGTGCTGGACCGCCACCTCGATCCGGTGCCGGCCGGGGTGCCCGGCGAGCTGTACGTCGGCGGCAGCGGACTGGCCCGCGGGTACCTGGACCGGCCCGGCCTGACCGCCGACCGGTTCGTGGCCGACCCGTTCGGGTGCGGCACCCGGCTGTACCGCACCGGGGACGTCGTGCGCTGGCGGGCCGGCGAGGAGTGGGTGCTGGACTTCCTCGGCCGGTCCGACGACCAGGTCAAGATCCGCGGCTTCCGGATCGAGGCGGGCGAGGTCGAGGCGGCGCTGCGGCGGCACCCGGACGTCGGCGAGGCCGTCGTGCTGGCGCGCGAGGACACCCCGGGCCACAAGCGGCTGGCCGGGTACGTGGTGCCGCGGCGCCCGATCGAGCCCGGTGCGCTGCGCGAATTCCTCGCCAAGAGCCTGCCCGGGCACCTCGTCCCCGGCGCGCTGGTGCTGCTCGACCGGTTCCCGCTGACCCCGCAGGGCAAGATCGACCGCCGTGCGCTGCCCGCGCCGCGGACGCGGGCCGCCCGCGCCCACACCGCCCCGCGCGGGCCCGCCGAGGAACTGGTGACGCGGGTGTGGGCCGAAGTTCTCGGCGTGGAACGCGTCGGGACGGCGGACAACTTCTTCGAGCTGGGCGGCGATTCCATCCTCGGCATCCAGGTGGTGGCGCGGGCCCGGCAACTCGGGCTGCGCCTGAGCGCGAAGGACGTCTTCCTCCGCCAGACCCCGGCGGCACTGGCCGCGGCCGGCGTGTGGGCGGAACCGGCGGTGCGCGAGGTGCCGCCGCCTTCGGGCCCGGTGCCGCTGTCGCCCATCCAGCACTGGTTCTTCGAGACGATCACCGAGCGGCCCGGCCACTTCAGCCAGTGGGTGTCGGCCGAGCTCGCCGCCGACGCCGACCGCACGGCGCTGCGCACGGCGGTCGAGGCGCTGGTCGGCCACCACGATGCGCTCCGGCTGCGCTTCCGCCGGGTGGGCGGCGAGTGGCGGCAGGAGTACACGGACCCGGTGCCGGCCTTCCGCACCGGTTCGGTGTCCACAATGGACTTCTTCGACCTGGACGGCGGGGCGTTGTTCACGGCCGTCCTGGACGGCTCGCGTCTGCTCCTGGCCGCCCACCACCTGGTCGTGGACGGCGTCTCGTGGCGGATCCTCCTCGCCGACCTGCGCACGGCCTACCGGGCGGCGCGCGCGGGACGGCCGGTGGAGCTGCCGCCCCGGACGACTTCGTTCGGCGACTGGGCGCGCCGGCTGGCCGGGCATGCGGCCGCGGTCGAAAGCCAGCTTTCGTTCTGGCGCCGGGCGGCCGAAGGGGCCGGTGCCTGGCCCGACGGTGACCCGCGCCCGCAGCGCGCGGTGACCGTCCGGCTCGGCGCGGGGGAGACGGCGGCGTTGCTGCGCGAAACCCCGGCCGCGTACCGCACCCGCATCGACGACCTGCTGGTGAGCGCCCTCGCCCGGGTGCTCGCGGAGTGGACCGGCCACGAGCGGGTGGTGCTGGAACTGGAAGGACACGGCCGCGAGGACGTCTTCGACGACCTGGACCTGTCCCGCACGGTCGGCTGGTTCACGACGCTGTACCCGTGCGCGGTGGAGGTCCCGCGCGAGGGTGGCTGGGGCGCGGTGCTGAAGGGGGTGAAGGAGGCGTTGCGCGCGGCCCCGGACCGCGGCCTGGGGTACGGGGTGCTGCGGTACCTGGGCGACGCGGAGGTCCCCGCGCCGCGGCCGGTGGCGGCGTTCAACTACCTCGGCCGCTTCGACCTGGGCGAGGAGGAAAGCGACCTGTTCCGCTCCGCCCCCTCCGCGATCGGCCTCACCCGCGCCCCGCACGTCACCGGCACCGCCCGGCTCGACATCACCGCGGCCGTCACCGCCGGCGGCGAACTCGAATGCGAATGGACCTACTCCCCGGACGTGCACGACGAGCCCACCGTCGCCCGCCTCGCCGCCGATGTCCTGGCCGCGCTGACGGACATCGTCGCCCACTGCGCCGATCCCGCCGCCGGGGGCGGGACGCCGTCCGACTTCCCGCTCGCCGCCGCCGACCAGGCCGAACTCGACCGGCTCCTCGGCGACGGCCGCAACGTCGAGGACGTCTACCCGCTGACCCCGATGCAGGCGGGCATGCTGTTCCACAGCCTGTCCGAACCCGGCACCTACCTCGAACAGCTCTGCTTCACCCTGACCGGCACCGACGACCCGGCGGCCCTCGAAGCCGCCTGGCGGCGGGTCGTCGGCGAGATCCCGGCCCTGCGCACCGCCGTCCGCTGGACCGGCGTGCGCGAACCGGTCCAGGTGGTGCACCGGGCCGTGCCGCTGCCGGTGACCGTGCACGACTGGCGATCGCAGCAGGGCAGCGAAGCCGCGCTGCTCGCCGCCGACCGGGACGCCGGGCTGGACCCGGCCGTGCCGCCGCTGCTGCGCGTCACGCTGATCCGGCTGCCCGGTGCCCGGATCCGGGTGCTCTGGACCTTCCACCACGTCGTCCTCGACGGCTGGAGCGTCTTCGAGGTGCTCACCGACGTCCTCGCGCACCTCTCCGGGCAGCCCGCCAAGCCCCGCCGCCCGTTCTCCGACCACCTGGCCTGGCTCGCCCGGCAGGACGCCACCGCGGCCGAGACACACTGGCGGAAGGTCCTTTCCGGACTCACCCCGACCCGGCTGCCGTACGACCGCCCGCCCGGCCGGGCCCACCGGACCCGCTCGCGGTCCACAGTGGAGCGTCGACTGTCCACTGCGGAATCCCGGGACCTGGCCGCCTTCGCCCGGCGGCACCGGCTGACCGTCAACGCCGTCGTGCAGGGCTCGTGGGCGCGGCTGCTCGCCCGGCACGGCGGCGACCCCGACGTCTGCTTCGGCGCCGTCGTGTCCGGCCGGCCCGCCGAGCTGCCCGGCGTGGACGCGATCGTCGGCATGTTCGTCAACACCGTGCCGGTCCGCGTCACCGTCGCCGAGGGCGCCGACCGGCCCGGCTGGTTCCGGCGCCTGCAGGCCGACCAGGCCGAGGCCCGCCGCTTCGGCCACGTCTCGCTCGCCACGCTGCGCCGCTGGAGCGGGCTGCCCGCGGCCACCGGCCTCTTCGACAGCATCGTCGTCTTCGAGAACTACCCCTTCGACCGGGACGCACTCGCCGCGCACGGCCTGCACGTGGCCGACCTGGCCGCCGTCGAGATCACCAACTACCCCCTGGCCCTCGTCGCCCACGGCAGCGCACGCGCCGACGAACCCCTGTCCCTGTCGCTGGGCTACGACCCCGCGCTGTTCGACGCGAGCACGGCCGAAGCCCTCGCCGGCGAACTCGCCGACCTGCTGCGGGAACCCACCCGGCCGGCCGCCCCGCCCCGGCCGCGCCCGCTCCCGCCGCCCGCCCCGGCGCGAACCGAAGCCGCCTACCTCGCGCCCCGCACCGCCACCGAGCGGACCCTGAGCCGGATCTGGGCCGAGGTGCTCGCCGTCGAGGACGTCGGCGTCGACGACGACTTCTTCGCCCTCGGCGGGGATTCGCTGTTGTGCCTGCGCGTCACCGCCCGCCTGCGCGCGGACTTCGGCGCGGCGCTGCCCCCGCGGGCGCTGTTCGACAACCCCACGGTCGGGGCGCTGGCCCTGCTGCTGGAGCACCCCACGGTCGGAGCACTGGGCCGGGCGGTGGACCGGGGCCTGAACCCGCCGCAGGACTACGAGCTCTAGGAGGCCGGAGCCGGTGCGCAACGACGACGTGGCGATCATCGGGGTGTCCGCCCTGCTCCCGGGCGCCCACGGGCTGGACGCCGTGCACGACCTGCTCGCCGCGGGCCGGGACGTGACCGGGCAGCCCGACCCGGACCGGCTGCGGGACAACGGTTTCGCGGCCGGCCCCGGCTACCTGCCGATGGGCTACCTCGACCGGATCGACCGGTTCGACCACCGGTTCTTCGGCGTCCCGCCGGCCGAGGCCGCGTGGATGGACCCGCACCAGCGGCTGATCCTGCAACTGGCCCACGAAGCCCTCGAGAACGCCTGCTACGCGCCACGATCCCTGCGCGGATCCCGGACCGCCGTCGTGCTCGGGAGTTCGCGAAGCGACTACGAGGACCTCTTCGACGAGGAGGATCCGCAGCAGATCCTCGGCATCATCGGGGCGGCGCTGGCGGCGCGGATCAGCTACCGCCACGACTTCACCGGGCCCGCGCTCGTCCTCGACACCGCGTGCAGCGGCAGCCTGGTCGCGATCGCCCACGCCGTCGCCCTGCTGCGCAGCGGGGCCGCCGAGCTGGCGCTGGCGGGCGGCATCAGCGTGCGGCCGGTGCCGATCCGCGAGGCCGGGCACGTCCCGGTCCGCGGCGTCGAGTCGCCCGAGGGGCGGTGCCGCCCGTTCGACGAGCGGGCCACCGGCGCGGTCGGCGGCGAAGGCGGCGGGATCGTCGTGCTCAAGCCGCTGCCCGCCGCGCTCGCCGACGGCGACCACGTGCACGCGGTGCTGAAGGGCATCGCCGTCAACCACAACGGCTACCGGATGGCCAGCATGAGCGCGCCGAGCCGGCAGGCCCAGACCGAGGTGATCACCGCGGCCTGGCGCGACGCCGGGGTCGACGCGGCCACCGTCGGGTACGTCGAGTGCCACGGCTCGGCCACCCCGCTCGGCGACGTCGTCGAGGTCGAAGCGCTGCGCCAGGCGTTCCTCGACGCCGGCGTGACGGCCCCGCACTGCGCGATCGGCTCGATCAAGGGCAACATCGGGCACCTGGACAACGCCGCCGGGGTCGCCGGGCTGGTCAAGGTGCTGCTCAGCGTGCGGCGCGGCGTCCGGTACCCGACCGCGCACTTCGAGACGCCCAACCCGCTGATCGACTTCGGCGGCCCGGTGCGGGTGAACCCCGCGTTCGGCCCGTGGGACGGCGACGGGCCGCGGCGCGCGGGGCTGAGTTCGTTCGGCCTGACCGGGACCAACGTGCACGCCGTCGTCGAGCAGGCCCCACCGCAGGCGGTGCCCGAAGCACCGGCCGAGACCGGCCACCTGGTCACGGTGTCGGCGAAGACGGCGTCCGCCCTCGCCGCCTACCGCGACCGGCTCGCCGCCTTCGCCGAAGAGAGCGGGCACGGCGTCCGCACCATCGGCCACGCCATGAACCGCGGCCGCGACGACCACCCGTTCCGGATCGCCGTGGTCGCCGCCGAGCCCGCCGGCCTCGCGGCGGCGCTGCGGTCGGCCGCCGTCCCGGACGCGCCGGTCGCGGACGACCCGCCGGTGGTGCTGCTCTTCTCCGGCGACGGCGGGGTCGAGCCGGAGGTCTGGCGGGAGCTGTGCGCGGCGTGGCCAGTCCTCGGCGACGAGCCGCTGCCCGCCGAGCCGGCGCCGCGGCTGGTCGCCGTCCAGCACGCCCTGCACCGGCTGGCCCGGTCGCTGGGCATCCCGGACACCCACCTCGTCGGGTCCGGTGCGGGCAACCTGTCGGTCCGGATCGCCCGCGGTGAACTGTCCCTTGTGGACGGACTGGCGGCGGCCGCGGACCGGCCCGTCGGCCCCGAACTCGACGCCGCCCGGCTGGCCGAAGCGGTCCGCGGGTTCGTCCGGGACGGCGCGGTGCTGGTCGAGCTGGGCACGAGCGGGGTGCTGTCGCGGACGATGCGCCGCCTCGCGCCCGAGCTCGGCTGCGTCGAGCTGGTTGCCGGCGGCGGGCGGCGGGCGGTGCTGCGGCAGCTGGCGACGCTCTACCGGCTCGGCGTCCGGCTCGACTGGGACCGCCACTACGCCGGGGCCGTCGTACCGCGGATCGAGGCACCGGCCTACCCGCTCGAAAGCGTCCGCTGCTGGTGCCGCCCGCCGGGCGCGCCGCCCGTCGAGACGCGGGCCCCGGCAGCCCCGCCCGCCGCGGTGTCCGATGTGGACACCGAACGCCGGGTCGCCGAAGTCTGGGCCCGCGCCCTCGGCGAGGCTGGGCTCGGCCCGGCTTCGGACTACTTCGCCCACGGCGGGACGTCGATCGCCGCGATCACCGCGCTGCGCACCCTGGAACGCGACTTCGGCGTCGAGCTGACCTTCGCCGACCTGTACGCCCACCCGACCGTGCGGGCCTTCGCCGCCCGCGTCGAGGCGGTCCGGGCCGAGGGCGGCCGGTCCGGGGCCGTCCCCGCCGTGCGGGTGCTCCCGCGCGGCGGGCCGCTGCCGCTGTCGTTCGGCCAGGAACAGCTGTGGTACCTGGACCGGCTGAACCCCGGCACCGCGCTCTACAACATCCCGCACGACCTCCGCCTGTCCGGGCCGTTGGACGAAGGCGCGCTCGCCGGGGCCGTGCAGGACCTCGTCGACCGGCACGAGATCCTGCGCACCTGCATCCCCGACGACGACGGCGTTCCCTTCGTCCGGCTCGCCCCAACCTCGCCACGCTTGGTCGTGCACGACCTGAGCGCGCTCCCCGAAGCCGAGCGGCACGCGCACGAACTGGCCGACGCCGAAGCCGTGCGCCCGTTCGACCTGGCCACCGGCCCGCTGGTCCGGATCACCCTGGTGCGCCTGGCCGCCGACGACCACGTCCTGCTGTGGACCTACCACCACATCGTCTTCGACGGCTGGTCCCCGACGGTGTTCTTCCGCGACTTCACCGAGCTCTACCGGGCGCGGCTGGCCGGCCGCGCGCCCGACCTGCCGGACCTGCCCTTCCAGTTCGCCGACTTCGCGGCCTGGCAACGGGACCGCCTGACGGGGGAGACCCTCGAACGCGGCCTGCGGTTCTGGCGCACCCGGCTGGCCGGGCCGCCTTCCGCGCAGCTGCCGCTGGACCGGCCGCGCCCGCTCGCCCAGACCTTCGACGGCGACCTCGTGGAGTTCACCGTGGCCGAACCGGCGGCCGAGGCCGCGCGGGCGTTCAGCCGCGAACACGGCGTGACGACGTTCGTCACCATGCTCGCCCTGGTCGACGCGCTGCTGCACCGGTGGGCCGGGTTCACCGACGTCGTCGTCGCGGTGGCCACCTCCGGCCGGACGCACCCGGGCACGCACGACCTCATGGGGTACTTCAACAACCTGCCGCCGTTCCGCACCCCGGTCGAGGGCTCGCTGTCGTTCACCGCGCTGGTGCGGCGCTGCGCGGACACCGTCGCGCAGGTGCTCGACCACGAGGAAATCCCCCTGGAGAAGATCGTTTCCGCGGTGTGCGGCCCCCGCGAGCCCGGCCGCCAGCCGCTGTTCGACGTCGCCTACACCTACCAGAACGTCCCGCAGGACACCGCCGAGCTGGGCGGCCTCGGCTGCTCGCGGTTTTCCGAAGGCGGCACGATCGCCGGGATCGCGCCCGGCACGGCGAAGTTCGACCTGACCGTCGGCGTCATCGACCAGCAGGACGGCCCGATGGACGGCTACTTCGAATACGCGACGGCGTTGTTCGACCGCAAAACGGCCGAAGCGCTCGCCCGGCTGCTGCCCGGCCTGCTCGACGCCGTGCTGCGCGACCCCGGCCGCCCGCTCGGCGACCTCCCGGCCGTCGACGGCGAGCCGGAACCCGCCCCCACCCACCGGAGCAGTGAGCCCGCCATGACCGTAACCTCCTTTGTGGACAGTGAACCGATCGCCCGCGCCGAGCACGTCCTCACCGCGATCTGCGCGGACCTGCTGCCCGGCGGCCCGGTCTCGCCGAAGGACAACTTCTTCGACCTCGGCGGCGACTCGGTCCTCGGCGTGCGGGTGGCCGCGCGGGCGGCGAAAGAGGGCGTCCACTTCACCCCGCAGCAGCTGCTGCAGTGCCGCACGCTCGCCGAGCTGGCCCGGGCCGCGGTCGTCGACGGTCCCGCCGCCACGCCGTCCGAAGCGCCGGTCCCGGAGCCGCTCCGGGGGATCCCGCCGACGCCGATCATGCACAGCTTCCTGCACCGGATGCCCGACGACGTCGGGGACTTCGTCGACGTGCACACGGTGGAAACCACGCCCGAGGTCGCCCCGGCCGCGATCCGGACGGCGATCTCGCACCTGCTGGCCCTGCACGAGCCACTGCGCTACCGGTTGCGGCGCAACGCACTGGGCGCCCGCCTCGAGGTCGCGGACCTCACCGCGGCGGACGTGTTCGACACGAAGGTGCTCCCGCCGCTGGGCGCCGAAGAGGAACTCGGGATCGTCGCGGACGACTGCCAGGCGATGAAGGCGGAGATGGATCCCGCGCGTGGGCCGCTGTTCCGCGTCCGCCACTACGACCGCGGCCGCGCCCGCGGCGGCCTGCTCGTGCTGCTGGTCAACCACTTCGTCTTCGACAACATGTCCACTGTGGTCGTCCTCGACGACCTCGACGTCCTGCTCGGCGACCTCACGGCGGGCCGCACGCCGTCGCTCGCGCCCCGGCCGCCGCGGTGGCGCGAATGGGCCGGGCACCTGCAGGCGATGGCGGCTTCCGACGAGCTGTCGGCCGAGCTGACGTACTGGACGGCGACCCTGCGGGCGGGTGCGGCAGCCGGGACGATCGGCGGTTCGCCCGGCGACGGCATCACCGTCCGGACCCTCGACGACCCGGCGGTGGCGACGCTGCTCTCGGCCGGCGGCGCGGAAGGCCGGGAAGCGGCGCTGTGCGCGGTGTCGTGCGGCCTGGCCCGGTGGCAGGACGCGCCGAGCGCGTTCGTGATGACCGAGGGGGAGGCCACCCCGAACCCGTTCCGGCTGGCCGGGCGCGGCCCGTCGGTGGGCTGGTTCACCACGCTGCACCCGCTGGTGCTGCCGGTCGAGCCCGGCACCGCGGCCCGCGCGTGCCTGCCGGAGATCACCGACCGCGCGCGGTCGGTGCCGAACGACGGCGTCGGCTACGGCATGCTGCGCCACCTGTCGCCGGACTCGCCCGGCACCGCGCAGCTGCGGGCCCTGCCCGAACCGGAGGTCCTCGTGCTCCACGGGCCGAGCGACACCTCCGCGTTCGACTCCGGCGTCCGCCTCCTGCGGACCCGCTGGGACCTGTCGGTGAACCTGAAACGCGCGGTCGCGTCGTGGTTCCCGCTGGTCGTGACGAGCGCGGTGCGGGACGGCGCGCTGCGGCTGGCCGTGGCGGGCGGGGTCGGCGAGGCCCGCCTGGACACGCTCGCCGACGAAATCGTGCGCGCTTTCACCGAACTGCCGTGATCGCGCTCGCCGCGTCGGCCTGGTACCTGCCCGAGACGTCGGTGAACGTGGCCGAGCTGCCCGAACTGGCCACGCTGTCCGAGACCGAACACGCGACCTGCGCGGCCTTGGGCGTCGACCGGGTCCCGGCCGACGACACGCTCACCGCGGCCGACCTGGCCGCCCGGGCGGGCCGCCGCGCCCTGGCCACCGCGGGCCTCGACGCCGCCGACGTCGACGTCGTGCTGACCGTGGAGCCGCGGGCGCCGCAGACGCTGGTCAGCTCGGAAGCCACCCGGCTGCAGGCGGTGCTCGGCGCGGACCGGGCGATGGCGTTCTCGGTCGGCGGCCTCGGCTGTGCGTCGCTCACCCCGGCGCTGCTCGCGGCCAGGGGGCTGCTGCACGCCGATCCGGACCTGGCGAACGTGCTCGTGCTGCACGGGAGCAAACCCGCGACCCCCGGCCGCTACCGCCACCCCGTCACGGTCAACGGCGACAGCGGCGGCGCGCTTCTGGTGCGCCGCCGGGGAGAACTCCGGATCCGGGACATCCTGCTGGAGACGAACGGCGCCTACGCGGACCTGTTCCGCGTCGAGTACCGCGACGAGGAGTTCGCGCGCTGGCGGGAGGAGTGCACCGATCCCGCGGGCTATTCGTTCCGGCTGGCCGTGGAGACCCGCAACCGGCTGCGGGACCTGGTCGCCCGGCTCCTCGGCCGCAACGGCCTGACCCCGGCGGACGTCCCCTGCTACCTCACGCAGAACCTGTCGACGGCCGCGTTCCGGAACTGGTCGGAGGCGCTCGGCGTCCCGATCGCCAAGGCGTGCTCCGAAAACCTGGCCCGCTGCGGCCACCTGGGGCCCAACGACGTCTTCTTCAACCTTTCCACCGCCCGGGAGACCGGCGAGTTCGACGGCCGGGCGGTGCTGCTCAACATCAGCCCGGCCGCGGCCTGGAGCGCCCTGCTGGTCACCACCGACGACACGACCTCCCACGAGCTGTGACGCCCGGGGTCGTGAGTGGTAAGGCGGGTTCTAACCCGCCTTACCACTCACGACCGGCCGCGGCAGACGCCGGGGCGGGCGGTGGCCGCCCGCCCCGGGTGGTTCACCGGATCAGCGCTTGCAGGGGTTGCCCGCCGGGTGCGCGGCGGTGCCGTGCACGTCGGCCTGGGACTCCGCCAGCACGATCTTCGCCAGCGGGGTTTCCAGCGCGACCGCCTGCTGCTTCACGACGCCGTTCACGATGGTCTGGCCGTTGAGCTTCAGCGAGCCGATGACCAGCGCGATCGTCAGCGGCGCCGAGCCCACCGTGACCGAGGCGCCGTTGATCTTCAGGGACGCGATGGTCGAACTGCCGGTCAGCACCGGGGCGAGCCCGCCCGGGCCCGGCTGGCAGGTCGCCGCCGCCTGCGACTGGATCACGCCCAGCTCGATGGTCAGCCCGACCGTGCTGATCACCGTCTTGTCGATCCTGGCCGCCGCCTGCGCGTGGTCACCGGCCGCCGGAGCCGCCGACTGGTCGTCGGGGGCCAGGTCGGTCGAGGCGGTCAGCGCGTGCGTCTGCACCTTGATCAGGCCGGCGTTGAGCGTCGCGTCGAGGACGCTCTTGCTGTCGTCGGCGCAGGGCAGGTTCGCCGGGTTCGCCACGGCCGCGGTGATGCCGATGACGTTCGCGGCGGTGCCGGTGCAGGAGAAGACGCCGTCGCGGTCGTCGTCGACGATCGTGCCGACGCCGGTCGGGTCGACCAGCCCGGCGCCTGCCGGGTTCGAGAGCGTCACGGTGAACGTCTCGTCCGGCTCGTCGACGGTGTCCGGGTTGACCAGCACGGTCACCGGCTTGCTCGTCTCGCCGGGCGCGAAGGTCACGTCACCGCTCGCCGCCTGGTAGTCGGCCGGTGCGGTCGCCGTGCCGTCCGCGGTGGCGTAGTGGACGGTCACCGGGTTCGGGCTCGCGCCGCCGAGCAGCGACACGGTGAAGGTGGCCCGCACCGGCGCGCCGCCGGAGCCCTCGTTCACCGTGACGTCGTTGATGCTCAGCCCGAGCACGCGCACGGTCGTCGTCTCGACGAACCCGCGGGACACGCCGTCGACCAGGTAGTCGACCGTGCAGTGGTACGTGCCCGGGGCGGCGTCGGCCGCGGCCGCGACGGTCTCGGTGAACGTCGCGACGTCGCCGCTGGGCACCTTGACGCTCGCCGGGGCGTTGGTGAGCGACAGTTGCGGGTCGCAGCTGGTGACCTTCGGCGCGACGGTGACCTCGATGGACTTGATGCCGTCGAGGATCGCCTGCGACACCTGGTTCGACGGCACGTTGTTCAGCAGCACGCCGCCGGTGGCCGTGGCGATGGCGCTCGCCTGGCCGAGGGCGTCGAGCGCGCCGACGTTGACCGCGACGACGCGGATGTTCGCCGCCTTGAGCGCGTCGATGGTCTGGGCCAGGGTGTGCCCGCCGCTGGGGTCGTGCGACGGCGCGTCGCCGAACCAGGCGATGATGCGGGTGCCGTCCGGGCGGTAGGCGACGGCGCCGGTGGCCAGTTCGTACAGGGCGTTGAGGTCGGCTTCGGGCGTGTCACCGCCGCCGGCCGCCGACCACTGGTCGATGCCGGCCTGCACCGCGGCGGTGTTGCCGGTGATGCCCTGGTTGACCTTGAACGGCACGGAGTCGGAGAAGTCCTTGTACTCGGCCACGCCGAACTGGGCGGTCGGTTGCGCGGCGAGCACGTCCCCGGTGATGGCGTTCGCGTTCGCGCGGACGTTGTCGATCGCGCCGCCCATGCTCCCGGTGGTGTCCGCGAGCAGCACGAGGTCGGGGTTCGGCGGGACGGCGGAGGTGGTGACGTGCTTGGTGACGACGGCGCTCGCCCCGGCGGCGAGCGTGAGGTCGACGGTGGCCGGATCGACGCCGGGCGGCGCCGCGGCGGCCACCGCGGCCGGGGCGAGCAAAGCACTGACCGTGGTCAGCGCGACGAACAAGGAGCTCCGCGACATGGACTTCCCTTCCGAAAGGCCGGTTTACTGCGGGTTGCCTCGGGAAGACGGAATGCGCGGGATTTCGTTAGCAGGGCGGGGACGCGTCACCCGGAGCGCCGCATGTCAAGGCGCTCAACGGGTTGCGGCGGCCGGGCCGGGCTACGGAGACCAGGGCCGCGCTGCGCCGGAACACCGAAGATCGCCGCGCGGCTTTCACTCCATCCGGCGACGAAGACCGCCGCACCGGCACGAAGGGTGCCGCCCGTCCGGGCGAATCGCGGCGGTTTTCGCGGGGCGGGGAGCGAATTTCCGCCCGGATGTCGTAACGCGGGACGCGGTCAGCGCGCCGCGCGGCCGAGGTCGGCGAGCACGGCGCGCGCCGCTCGCGCGCCCGAAGCCAGGGCACCCTGCAGAGAACTCGTGTCCCGGTGGTCGCCGCACACGTACAAGCCGTCGCCGAGGCGGACCGGGCGCCGGATCTCGTGCGGCGGCGGCATCGACGGCAGGGCGTGGGCGATCTCGTACCGGCCCACCAGCGGCCAGCGGCTCGTGTCGGTCCGGTACAGCCGGCCCAGCGCGCGGCGCACCTCGTGCTCCGGCAGCGGGCTCAGCGCCGACGCGCTCACCAGCGCGGCTCCCGGCGGCGCGTAGGTGGGGCACACTTCGCTGATCACGCTGGTGTTGACGACCGGCCCGCCCCGCGCGTCGACCACGATGACCGGTTCGCGCAACGGCGACCGCGGTGGCGCGAAGTACCACGTCGTCCCGCTGTTCCACCGCGGCTCCGCGACACCGGCCAGCTTGGCGGCCGCCGAGCCGTCGGTCGCGACGACGACCGCGCGGGCCGTCCAGGTCTCGCCGCCCGCCGTGCGGACCCGGCCGGGCCCGGCCTCCTCGACCGGCGCGTTCAGGTGGACCGCCGCCGTCGGCAGGACGCGGGCGAGCTGCCGCGGCAGCTCGCCCATGCCGAGGGCGGGCAGCGACGGCGCCGAGCGCAGGAAACTGCGCCACACCAGCTGGAAGAACCGCGCCGACGTGGTCAGGTCGTGCTCCAGGAACACCCCCGAGAGGAACGGCCGGAACACCGTCTCCACGGCCCGCGCGGACACCCCGGCGCGCCGCAGCTCGTCGAGCGTCGTGCGGTCGTCGCGGTCGAGGATCGCCTTCGCCGGTCCCGCGGCGACGCGGGCGGACAGCGCACCGAGCGCGGCGAGGTCCTTCGCCGACAGGTACCGCCGGGCCGCGATGTCGCGCAGCGCCTTGGGCGTGTCGACCGGGTTCCCGAGCAGCGAGACGCGGTCGTCGTCGGCGATCCGGACCGCGCGCCAGAACCGGCCGAGGTCCAGGGCGTCGACGTCCACCAGCCGCCGGATCGCCGGGTAGGCCGGGTTGAGGATCTGGAACCCGCGGTCGAGGCGGAACCCGTCGACGACGTCGGTGCGCACGCGCCCGCCCACGTCGTCGGCGGCTTCCAGCACCGCGCACGGCACCCCGGCCCGGTGCAGGGTCACGGCGGCGGCCAGGCCGGCGAGGCCGGCGCCGACGACGACGACTTCGTGGCCGGTCATCGCGCCCCTCCCGCGGTGGCCGAAGCGAGCCGGTTCAGCAGGCCGATCCGGCCGCGGTTGGGCACCGAGCGCAGCGGGTGCCCGGCGAGGCCCCAGCCGGCAAGCAGCGTGTTCGCCGCGGCCCAGCCGGTGGTCGCCGCGCGTTCCATCAGCGCGACCGGGAGGTCGATCCGCACGCCGTCGCCGGCCAGCGCCAGCGCCGGGTCCGGGGTGGTGACCGTGGGCCGGCGCGCGAAGTCGCCGAGCCCGAACAGCGGGCAATCCTCGCGCCACAGCGAAACGGCCCCCGTGACGCGCGCGGTGAGCGTTTCCGGGTAGATCGCGTGCAGCCGGTCGTCCACCGCTTTGACCAGGGTCTCGCGGTCGTCGGTCGCGGCCGCGTAGGCGTGCAGCTCGACGACCGAACCGCCGGTGCGGGCCGCCCACCGCCGTGCCTCGCCCTCGTAGCGGTCGAGGAGGCTGATGTTGTCCAGCGGCGGCACGCTGCCGGTGCCGAGGAAGGGCGGCCGGCCGGCGTCGACCGGCCGGTCGAGCCAGAGCCGCCGCACCAGGAACGGCGGTGCGGTGCGCAGTCCCGCGACACCGTCCCGCCACCCGGGCGTGCCGACGCCCGGCGAGGCGGCGACGATCTCCTGCAGCCCGCGCACGTCACAGGCGAGCACGACGGCGTCGAACGGCGTGGTGTCCGCCGTCGTGGTGACCGTGAACCCCTCGGCCGTGCGGCCGAGGGAGGCCACCGGCGTGCCGGACCGGATGGTCACCCGGCGGTCGGCCAGGTACCCGGCGAGGGGGTCCCACAGGGCCTGCGGGAACGGTTCGGCGGGCACGTCGAAGACCAGACCCTCGCTGGAACCGAGGAAGTACAGGTGGAACATGGTCGCCAGCTCCGCCGCGGACAGCTCGCGGGGATCGGCGAAGAAGCTGCGGGAGAACACCTCGAACGCCAGGTGCCGGGCCGCTTCCGGGAAGTTGATCGCCTCGAGGAAGCTCGCGGCGTCGGTCTCGTCGAGCCGGTGGTAGGTCTCCGGGACGCGCACCGTCGCCAGCGGCAGCGCGCCGCGGCCGTTGAGGCGCACCAGGTCCCGCGCGGTGAACGTCGGGCTGCGCCAGGCGAACGCCAGCGCGTTCCACGGCGGCGTCCGGGGGAGCCCGGCGAAGGTGTCCGTGCGGCCCTGGGCGTCCAGCAGCGGGTAGTCGGCCAGCGGGGTGAGCCGGTCCAGCTGCGGATCGGTGCGCATCAGCAGCGACCGCAGGTTGTAGTACTGGCGGAAGAAGGCGTGGAAGCCCCGGCTCATCGTCACCGGCGTCCCGTCGGCCAGCCGCTCGGCCCAGCCGCCGACCCGGCCGCCGAGGTGGTCCTCCCGCTCGAACAGCGTCACGGTGACCCCGCGCTCGGCCAGCCCGGTGGCCGCGGCGAGGCCCGCGATGCCGCCGCCGACGACCGCCGCGGCCGGCCGGCGGGCGAGCCGTCCGGCGTCGGGCAGGCCGGGCGCGCCCGGGAGCGTCTCGATCCGGCGGTCTCGGCCGAGGGTCACGGCTGCTCCTGCGGGTTGGTGCCGAGGACGGTGTGGACGACGCCGTGCTGCCAGCCCGGCATCGTGGCGGTCCGGACGTCGGTGAACCCGGCGGCGGCGAGCCGGCCGGCGAGCGCGCGGATCCCGTCGAACTCGAGGACGCTGCGGCGCAGGTGGCGGTAGAGCGTCGCGTCGCCGGTGGTCACCTTCCCGAGCGGGATGATCACGCCCGCGCAGACCGCGTTCCACACCCACCGGGCGCGCCGCGAGTCCCGGACGGAGTACTCGTGGATCGCGATGCGGCCGCCAGGCCGCAGCAACCCGCGCAGCCGCCGCAGCTGCCGGTCCGGGTCGGTGAGGTTGCGCAGCAGGTACGCCGCCAGGATCGCGTCGAACGGGCCGGAGATCCCGGCGAGTTCCTCGACCGGCGTGTGCACGAAGGTGACCGTGCCGGGCCACTGCTTCGACCGGGCCTGCGCGAGCATCTCCCCGGAGGCGTCGAACGCGGTGATCTCCGCCCCGGGCGCGGCCGACCGCAACGCGGCCGTCGACGCGCCGGTGCCGCAGCCGGCGTCCAGCAGCCGCAGGCCCGCCCCGGCGGCGGGCAGCGCCAGCCGCCGCGCCGACAGCCGGAGGTGCTCGTGGTAGCCGGGGTTGGCCCCGACCAGCCGGTCGTACCAGCGGGCTTCGGTGTCGAAGGCCGACGGCACCGCCCCGCGGGGGAGGCCGTTCTTCGCCATCGCGCTCATGATCGCTCCTCGCGGGGGCCGGTTCGTTCCCACACCAGCAGCACCGCGGTCACCAGCGCGAAGCCGAAGAGGAAGTCCTCGACCGGGATGTCCCAGGGGAAGCGCCAGCCGGTGATGTGCTCGGGGGAGTAGCGGACGATCGGGTCGGACAGCTTGGTCAGCCAGCCGTCCACCGGGATCTGGAAGGCGGTCACGATGGCCATCGTGAACCAGTAGGCCGGGCGCCGGAACAGGCCCGTGCGCAGCAGGCGGAGTTCGGCCAGCACGACGACGGCCACCGCGGCGGCCGCGGGCACGGTGTAACCCCAGGGGATCACCGGCGCACCTCCTTCCGCGCGAACCGCCGGACCAGCGCGGCGGTGAGCTGGACGGCTTCGTAGGTCAGCAGCCCGCAGATCGGGATCACCACGAAGAACAGGACTTCCTCCAGCGGCACGGCGAAGGGCGCGCGAACGCCTGTCACGCGGCCCGGCGCGTAGTCCCAGACGCGGCCGGCGATGGCCAGCGCGTCCCACACCAGGAACACCAGGGCCACCGGCAGCACCGTGCGGGCCAGCCGCCGCGGCTGCCGGTACACGCGCGCCCCCGCGAGCTCCAGCGGCAGCGTGACCAGGACGCAGGCCGCCAGCACGATCAGGTATTCGAACTGGCCCACCTCAGCCCACCGCCACCGGCAGCGCCGGGGCGGGGTGGCGGGCCCGCGCCCACTGCGTGCGGGCCACCGCGCCGCACGCCACCAGCAGCCGCCGCCCGCGGGAAACCGCCGCGCGGCCGGCGAAGACGTCGTGGCCGGCGTCCTCGATGCGGTCGAGGATCCGCCCGTACAGCGTCGCGGCCGTGGCCACGCACGGGCGGGACACCGGGTGCAGCATCGCGATCCCCGGGCGGGCCTCGGCGTAGACGTCGCGGGTGACGGCGATCTGGTTCCGGATCGCCGCCCGGACCGGCTGGTCGGCCCGCCCGTGCCGGGCGCACCACAGCAGCCGGTCGCGGTCGACGCCGTGCGCGGCCAGTTCGTCGGACGGCAGGTAGACGCGCCCGCGCGCCAGGTCCTCGGCGACGTCGCGCAGGAAGTTGGTCAGCTGGAACGCCTTGCCCAGCGCGGCGGCCCGCGGCTCGGCCTCCTCGCGCGGGGCGACGGTGCCGAGCACCGGCAGCACCTGCAGCCCGATCACCTCCGCCGAGCCGTGCACGTAGGTGTCGAGATCGGCGCGGGTGGCGTAGCCGGTGACGGTGAGGTCCATCCGCATCGAGGTGAAGAACGCCTCGAAGTACGCCTTGGCGAGCGTGTACCGGGCCGCCGTGTCGATCACCGCGGTGAGCAGCGGGTCGTCGCTCACCCCGGCCTTCAGATCGGCCAGGAAGCGGTTCTCCACCTCCCGCAGGCGGGTGTCGAGCAGCTCCGGGGTCGCGTCCACGGCCGGCTCGTCGACGATGTCGTCGAGCCAGCGGGCGAAGCCGTAGAGCGCGTGGATCGCCGGCCGCTGGGCCGGGGTCAGCAGCCGCGTGGCGAGGAAGTACGTGCGGCCGTGCCGGGCGTTGAGTTCGCGGCACCACGTGTAGGCCGAGCGCAGGCCCGGTGCGCGGATGCCGGCGGCGTCGAGTTCACGTCGGGTCATCGAGTCCCTCCGGTGATCCGGTCGGCGGCCAGTCTGCCGGAGATGAGCACGGTCGGCACCCCCACGCCGGGCACGGTGGCGCCGCCGGCCAGGACGGCGTTGTCCGTCCCGCGCGGGAGGTTCCGCGGCCGGAACGGCCCGGTCTGGGCGAAGGAGTGCGCGTAGCTGAACGGTGTCCCGGCGACCAGGCCGCGGTCCGCCCACTCGGCCGGGCCGAGCACGTGCGTGAACTCCGGCTCGAAGCCGGGCAGCAGCCGGGCGCGGGCGACGTCGAGGACTTCTTCGGCGTAGGCGTCGGACTCGGCCGCCCAGTCCGCGGGGCCGCGGTCGAGGTTGGGCACCGGCGCGAGCACCGAGTACAGCTCGCGCCCGGATGGGGCGAGGCCGGGCTCGGACGCGGTCGGCCGGGTGATCAGCAGCGACGGGTCGCTCATCCGCCGTCCCTGGGTGATGAGCTCGTCGAACGTCGACCGCCAGCCGTGCCCGAAGGAGATCGTGTGGTGGGCGACGTCCGGGTGCCGGGCCGGGCCGCCGGCGTGCACCACGAGCGCCGACGGCGCGGCCCGCAGCGGGACCGGCCGCCGCGGCCGCCGCCCGAGCAGCCGGTAGCTCTCCGGCAGCTCGGTGGTGAGCACGACGGCGTCGCACGGGTACCGGCCCCCGGAGGCGGTCCGGACGGCGGTGACGCGGGTGCCGCGGCGTTCGAGGGTGTGCACGGCGTCGCCGTACTCGAACTTGACCCCGGCGTCGGCCGCGACCCGGGCCAGCGCCCGCGGCAGGGCGGCGATGCCGCCGGTGGGGAAGTACACCCCGCCGACGGTGTCCATGTAGGAGATCACCGCGTACAGCGCCAGTGCCCGCATCGGGGATTCGCCCGCGTAGAGCGCCTGGAAGGTGAACACCCGCTTGAGCCGCTCGTCGGAGAGGAACCGGCCGACCTGCCCGTCGAGCCGCCGGAAGCCGCCCAGCGCCACCAGCCGGGCCAGCTCCGGCCGGAGCATGCCGAGCGGGGAGTCGATGTTCGCGTCGACGAACCGGCCGAATTCGGCGCGGTACAGCTTCGTCAGCCAGTCGCGCAGGCGGGTGTAGCCCGCGGCTTCGGCCGGCCCGGCGAACTCGCGGACCGCTTCGGTCATGGCGTCCGCGTCGGAGTGCACCGGCAGCGTGCTGCCGTCGGCGAACTGGGCCACGTACGCCGGATCGAGGCGGGTGAGCGGCAGTTCCTCGGTGAGCTGGGCGCCGACCGCGGCGAAGGTGTCCCGCAGGATCGAGGGCATGGTCAGCACGGTCGGGCCGGTGTCGAGCAGGTAGCCGTCCCGTTCGACGCGGCCCGCGCGGCCGCCCGGGCCGGGATCGCGCTCGAGGACGGTGACCTCCCGGCCGCGGCCGGCCAGGTGCAGGGCCGCGGCCAGGCCGGCCAGCCCGGCACCCACGACGACGACGCGGTCCGCCGGTCCGGGCACGGTCCTCATCGGTCGCGGTCCGTGCAGCGGGCCGCGAGCGCGGCGAGCAGGTCGGCGGCCGGCTGCGGGACCACCGCCGGGTCGATCGCGGCGAGCGCCTTGTCGGCCCGTTCCCGGATCAGCTCGCCCAGCCGGTCCCGTGCGCCGGTCGCGACGATCAGCTCCCGCCAGCGCCCGACCGCTTCGTCGCCGACGGCGGGGAGGCCGATCAGCTCGGCGAAGTCGGTCTGCTGCCGCCGGTCGGCCATCGCGGCGGCCAGCACGACGACGCTGGAGGCCTTGCGGTCGCGCAGGTCCTGCCCGGCGGGCTTGCCGGTGACGGCCGGATCGCCGAACACGCCCAGCAGGTCGTCGCGGAACTGGAACGCCTCGCCGACCAGGCCCCCGAACTCCGACAGCCCGGCGGTCAGCTCGGGCCCGCAGCCGGCCAGCGCCGCGCCGAACTCCAGCGGCCGCCGGACCGTGTAGTTGCCGGACTTGCGGCGCAGGACGTCGAGCAGGGTGTCCCAGCTGGGCAGCGCCCGCGCGTCGTTCACCAGGTCGGCGAGCTGCCCGACGGCCAGTTCGGCGCGCATCGCGTCGTAGTGCGGCCAGCCGCGGGCCAGCCGGTCCGGGGCCAGCCCGCTTTCGCGCAGCAGCTGCTCCGACCACACCAGGAACAGGTCGCCGAACAGCGTCGCGGCGGACTCGCCGAACCGGGCGGCCGAGCCGGCCCAGCCCTGCTCCTCGTGCCACCGGGCGAACCGGACGTGCAGGGCGGGCCGTCCCCGGCGCAGCTCCGAGCCGTCCATCACGTCGTCCTGGACCAGGGCGAAGCAGTGCAGCAGTTCCAGCGCGGCGGCGGCCCGGACCGCGGCGTCGGAATCCGGCTGCCCGCACCGCCAGCCGGCGTAGGCGAACAGCGGCCGGAGGCACTTCCCGCCCGCCACGAACTCGGGCACCGCGGTCACCGCGAGCGCGCCCTCGCTGCGCCCGGCGAAGTGCTCGGCCGCCCGTTCGCGCACGAAACCGTGCGCCTCGGCCAGGCAGCGCCGCCCCAGGGCGTCCAGCCCGCCGGCCGGCGTCGTCGTCGCGGTCATCCCCCGCCCTCCCACAGTCAGGCTATTCGATTCGCAACCGTTTCATATGGGGTGTAGCTTGTCCACTTGAACGGGTGAAGACGTGGCGGCGGACCGGCGTGATCGGTGCCGCATCGAAGCGACTTTCCTGTGGACGGGGTGGCGATGCCACGCGCCGCCCCGCCGGGCCCGCCGTTACACCCCCTCGGCGCGGGCCCGGCATCCGGCGGCGCCCGGACTCCACACCGGGCGTCGCCGGATGTGAGCCGGATAAACCGTGATCTGCATCACAAATCACCCCCGATGGGGTATGGGTAGGAGAGAACAGGAGCCCGGCAGTAGGAACGTGGTGCGGATGGACGTCGACGTGGTGGGTGGCCGGGGTGCCTGGACCCCCGGCAAGGTCGCCGAGCTCCTCGGCGTCTCGCCGGTGACGCTGCGCACCTGGGCGGCGCGCTACGGCGTCGGCCCCTCGCTGCGGGATGACGGACGCCACCGGCGCTACTCCGACACCGACGTCCGGCGGCTGCAGCACATGCAGCGGCTCATCAACCGCGGCCTGCGCGCCCGCGAAGCCGCCGCGGCGGTCTTTTCGGGGCTTGAGGAGGCGGTGCCGGACGTCCCGGCCGCCCGGCGCGTCGAAGAGCTGGAGCAGGCGGCGGAGGACCTCGACTTCGCGTCGCTGGCCGCACTGCTGGACGAGCTGCTCGACGCGCTCGGCCCCACCCGGGCGTGGACGGACGTGCTGGTGCCGGTGCTGAGCCACCTCGGCGACCGCTGGGTGCGCGGCGACGTGTGCTTCGAGTCCGAATGGGCGCTGACCGGCGAGGTTTCGCTCGCGCTGCAGCGCTACAGCGCCCGGTTCGCGAACATCCCGCCGGGCCGGGCGGTGCTGCTGGCGTGCTGCCCGGACGAGCGCCACAGCCTCCCGATGGAGGTGCTGCGGGCGGCGATGGTGGAAACCGGCATCCCGGCGGTGTACCTCGGCCAGCTGGTCCCCGCCGAGACGACGGCCGCCACCGCGGCCAAGCTCGGCCCGGCGGCGGTGTTCCTGTGGTCGATGTCCCCGGGCACGGCCGACGACGGCCTGGTCCGCCGCCTGCACGGCGACGGATTCGACGTCGTGATGGCCGGCCCGGGCTGGGAGAACCTGGCCGGCCGCGAGGTCACGTGGGTGAACGACCTCGCGGCTGCGCTGGACCTGGCGGCAGAGCGGCTGAAGGGGTAGGGCGGCCTCCGCGTGGTGGGCGGGGCGGGGCGGGGAGGTGCGCCTGCCGCCGCCCGCTCCGCAGGTCGCGAATGACTCATTCGGGACGTCGCAGGTCGCGAATGACTCATTCGGGACGTCGCAGGTCGCGAATGACTCATTCGGGACGTCGCAGGTCGCGAATGGCCCACCCGGCTCCGCAGGTCGCGAATGACTCATTCGGGACCTCGCACGTCCCGAATGAGTCATTCGCGACGCTTGCGAGGGTGGGAGGGCCCGGCGGCACCGCGGCGGGCGGCGGTGGAAGCGTTGCGCAATCGCTTCACATGCCTGAGGATGGCTCGCGTGCCGGCCCCTCGGCCGGCCGTGGCGGGCGGGAGCGTGTCTGGTGGACTTCAAGCGGCAGGTGATCGAGCGCTGGCCGGCGCGGTGGCCGGTGCAGCCGTTCCGGGAACCGGCCTGGGCGCGGCAGGAACCCACCTACCGGGACTGCAGCCCCGCGCTGATCGAAGCCGCTGTGAAACGGGCCGGGACCCGGCCGGCCGGCAACTGGTTCGTCTTCGCCGCCTCGCGGGACGTGCGTGCCGAGCGGCCGTCCGGGTTCCGGGTGGCCGGTCGGGAGCTGGTCGCCTGGCGCGGGCCGGACGGTGACCTGCTCGTCGGCCCGGGTGCGTGCCCCCACCTCGGTGCGCCGCTGGACCAGGCGCGGGTGCACTGCGGCGAGCTGGTCTGCCGCTGGCACGGGCTGCGCGTCGGCGCGGGCCGTCCCGGGTGGACGGCCCTCCCGGCCCACGACGACGGCGTGCTCGCCTGGGTCCGGCTCGACCGGGACGGCGGCGAACCGCCCACAGAACGCCCGCCCGTGCCGGTGCGCCCGGACGGGACCACGGTGGACGCGGTCGCGACACTCACCGGCGTCTGCGAGCCGGAGGACGTCGTGGCCAACCGCCTCGACCCGTGGCACGGCGCGTGGTTCCACCCGTACTCCTTCGCCCGGCTGCGCGTGCTGTCGGCGCCGCAGGGTGTCGACGTGGCCGAGGCGGACGACCGGTTCGTCGTCGAGGTGACGTTCCGGCTGGCCGGGAAGATCGGCGTCCCGGTGGTCGCGGAGTTCACCTGCCCGGGCCCGCGCACCGTCCTGATGACCATTGTGGACGGTGAGGGGGTGGGCAGCGTGGTCGAGACGCACGCCACCCCGCTCGGTCCCGGCCCGGACGGCCGCCCGGAAACCGCGGTGATCGAGGCGACGATCGCGGCGTCGGACCGGCCGGGTTTCGCCCACGCTGCACGGTTTGCGCCGGTTCTGCGGCCGCTCATGCGCCGGGCCGCCGCGCGGTTGTGGCGGGATGATCTGGCCTATGCGGAGCGTCGGTACACCCTGCGCGCGCACTGACTGCGTCGAGTTTCCAAAGTCGACCCGGGTTTTCCCTTCGACGGCACCGCTCTTGTCACGCTGAGGACAGGAAGCGGTATCGGCGCGGGAGGTGAGCGCGGTGGTCGGGCGCATCGTGATCGAGGACGTCCGCCCCACGGTGGGGACGGCGGAACACCCGGCCAAGGCGGTGGTCGGCGAGGCCGTGCGGGTGTCGGCCACCGTGTGGGCGGAAGGCACCGAGGCGGTCGCCGCCGCGGTGGAACTGCGGTGGCCGGACGGGTCCAGCCGGCGGACCCGCCTGCGGCCCGACGGCGACGGCGGGGACGGCTTCGCGGCGGTCGTCGTCCCCGACGAACCCGGGGTCTGGACCTTCCGGATCGACGCCTGGAGCGAACCGTGGACCGCCTGGGAGCGGTCGGTGCGCGCCAAGGCCGCTGCCGGGCTCGGGGCGCCCGAGCTGGCCAACGACTTCGAAATCGGCGCGCGGCTGCTCGAACGCGTCGCCGCCCGGCCCGACCGCCGCGCCGAGCGGGAGGCGCTGCTCGACGCCGCCACCGCGGTGCGCAGCCGGGACCTGCCGGTGCGCGAACGGCTTTCCGCCGCCCTGTCGGACGCCGTGCTGCCGGTGATGCGCGAGCACCCCGTGCGGGAACTGTGCACCCGCGGCCGGGTCTGCCAGCTGCGCGTCGACCGCGTCCGCGCCGGCTTCGGCGCCTGGTACGAGTTCTTCCCCCGGTCGACCGGCGGGACGGACGGCACCGGCCGCCCGGTGCACGGCACCTTCGCCACCGCGGCCGCGCAGCTGGACCGGATCGCGTCGATGGGCTTCGACGTCGTCTACCTGCCGCCGGTGCACCCGATCGGCACGGTGCACCGCAAGGGCCGCAACAACTCCGTGGCCGCCGCGGACGGTGACGTCGGCTCGCCGTGGGCGATCGGCTCGGCCGCGGGCGGGCACGACGCCATCGAACCCGCGCTCGGCACCTTCGCCGGCTTCGACGCGTTCGTCGCGCGGGCGCGGGAGCTCGGCTTGGAGGTCGCGCTCGACCTGGCCCTGCAGTGCGCGCCGGACCACCCGTGGGTGCGCGCGCACCCCCAGTGGTTCAGCACCCTGCCGGACGGCACGATCGCCTGCGCGGAAAACCCGCCGAAGCGCTACGAGGACATCCTGCCGCTGAACTTCGACCAGGACCCCGAGGGCATCTACGCGGAGGTGCGCCGGATCGTCGGGCTGTGGGTGCGGCACGGGGTGCGGATCTTCCGCGTCGACAACCCGCACACCAAGCCGCCGGCGTTCTGGCACCGGCTGATCCGGGACGTCCAGGAGGCGCACCCGGACGTGCTGTTCCTCGCCGAGGCGTTCACCCGGCCGGCCCGGCTGTACGGGCTCGCGCGGCTGGGCTTCAGCCAGTCCTACACCTACTTCACCTGGCGCACCACGAAAGCCGAGTTGACGGAGTTCGGCCGCGAGCTGGTCGAGCACGCCGACGAGGCCCGGCCCAACCTGTTCGTCACCACACCGGACATCCTGCCGGCGGAACTGCAGACCGGGAACCCGGCCGCGTTCGCCGCGCGGGCCGCGCTCGCCGCGACGCTGTCGCCGACCTGGGGCGTCTACTCGGGATTCGAGCTCTACGAACACGAAGCACTCGGCGCCGAGGAGTACCGCGACTCGGAGAAGTACGAGCTGCGGCCGCGGGACTACGTCACCGCCCTCGCCGAAGGCCGCTCGCTGCAGCCGTGGCTGAGCCGGCTCAACGAGATCCGCCGCGCGCACCCGGCGCTGCAGCAGCTGCGCACCCTGCGCTTCCACCACGTCGACAACGACCACCTCATCGCCTACTCCAAGACCGACCCGGCGTCCGGGGACACCGTGCTCTGCGTGGTCACCCTCGACCACTGCCACACCCAGGAGGGCACCGTGCACTGGGACTTCGCCGCGCTGGGGTGGTCCCCGGACCAGCGCTGCACGGTGCACGACGAGGTGAGCGGCGAGATCTTCGAATGGGGCCGCCACGCCTACGTGAAGCTCGACCCGCACCGGTCGGTGGCGCACATCGGCTCGGCCGGCCCGGCATGATCCCGCCGGTGCGCGCCGATCCCGGCTGGTTCAAGCGGGCGGTGTTCTACGAGGTGCTCGTGCGCGCGTTCAGCGACTCCGACGGCGACGGCGTCGGGGACCTGCGCGGGCTGCTCGGCAAGCTCGACTACCTGCAGTGGCTCGGGGTGGACTGCCTCTGGCTGCCGCCGTTCTACAGCTCGCCGATGCGCGACGGCGGCTACGACATCAGCGACTTCCGCGGCGTGCAGCCGGAAGGCGGCACCGTCGAGGACTTCGTCGAGCTGCTCGACGAAGCGCACCGGCGGGGCCTGCGGATCATCACCGACCTCGTGATGAACCACACCTCCGACGCGCACCCGTGGTTCCAGGAGTCCCGCCGCGACCCGAACGGTCCCTTCGGCGACTTCTACGTGTGGAGCGACGACGATTCCCGGTACGCCGACGCGCGGATCATCTTCGTCGACACCGAGACGTCGAACTGGACGTTCGACCCGGTCCGCGGGCAGTTCTACTGGCACCGGTTCTTCTCGCACCAGCCCGACCTCAACTACGACAACCCCGCCGTCGCCGACGCGATGCTCGACGTCGTGCGGTTCTGGCTCGACCTGGGCATCGACGGCTTCCGGATGGACGCGGTGCCCTACCTGTTCGAACGCGAGGGCACGAACTGCGAGAACCTGCCCGAGACCCACCAGTTCCTCAAACGCGTCCGGCGGGTGGTCGACGAGGAGTTCCCCGGCCGGGTGCTGCTGGCCGAAGCCAACCAGTGGCCGGCCGACGTCGTCGACTACTTCGGCGACCCGGCGGCCGGCGGCGACGAGTGCCACATGGCGTTCCACTTCCCGCTGATGCCGCGGATCTTCATGGCCGTGCGGCGGGAATCGCGGTTCCCGATCTCGGAGATGCTCGCGCACACGCCGAAGATCCCGTCCGGCTGCCAGTGGGGGATCTTCCTGCGCAACCACGACGAGCTGACCCTGGAAATGGTCACCGACGAGGAACGCGACTACATGTACGCGGAGTACGCGAAGGACCCGCGGATGAAGGCCAACATCGGCATCTGCCGCCGGCTGGCCCCGCTGCTGGACAACGACCGCGACCGGCAGGAGCTGTTCACCGCGCTGCTGCTGTCGCTGCCCGGCTCGCCGGTGCTCTACTACGGCGACGAAATCGGGATGGGCGACAACATCTGGCTCGGCGACCGCGACGGCGTCCGCACGCCGATGCAGTGGAGCCCGGACCGCAGCGCCGGGTTCTCCGCGTGCGACCCGAACCGGGTGTACCTGCCGGTGATCGCCGACCCGGTGTACGGCTACCAGGCGGTCAACGTCGAGTCCCAGCTGGCGGGGGAGGCGTCCCTGCTGCACTGGACGCGCCGGATGCTCGAGGTGCGGCGCGCGCACCCCGCGTTCGGCCTCGGCGAGTACAGCGACCTGCACGCCGGCAACCCGGCGGTGCTGGCGTTCCTGCGGCGGCACGTCGGCGACGACGGCGTGGACGACGTCCTGCTCTGCGTCAACAACCTGTCGCCGCACCCGCAGCCGGCCGCGCTGGAGCTGACCGAGTTCGCCGGGCGGCGCCCGGTGGAGCTGACCGGTTCGGTGCGCTTCCCGCTGATCGGCGCGGAGCCGTACCCGCTGGTGCTGCCCCGGCACGGGTTCTTCTGGTTCTCGCTGCACGACGAAAGGGGACGCTGATGACCGCCGCCCTCGACGACCGCCTCGGCGCCCTGCTCGGCGACACCGAGCTCGCGCTGCGCACCTGGCTGCCCGGACAGCCCTGGGCCGGCCGCCGCGTGGACCGGGTCCGGCTCCGCGTGCTCGGCCGGTTCACCGACCAGCTCGCCTGGGGCGGTCCCGCCGGGCTGCTCACGGTGGCCGAGGTCCGCACCGGCGGCGAGGTCGTGCGCTACGGGCTGCCGCTGGGCCTGCGCGCGCCGCGCACGCCGCTGCCCGGCGTCGTCCCCATCGCGACCACCGGCGAACTGGCCGTGTACGACGCGGCCGCCGACGACCTGCTCACCGCCGAGCTGACGGCGTTGATCGGCACGGGCGCGGCGCGCGACCGCGTCCGGTTCGTGCCCCGGCAGCGGGCCGGGCTGGCGCTGGTGCCGCGGCGCGGGCTGACCGGCAGGCCGGCCGCAGCCGGGCGGGGCGCCACCTCGGTGGTGCTGGGCGAGCGCTACCTCCTCACGCTGTTCCGCCGGCTCGTCCACCCCGACCTGGAGCTGCACCGCGCGCTCGACGCGGCAGGCAGCCCGCACATCGCCCCGCTGCTCGGTTCGATCGAGGGCGACCTGGACGGTGCTCCGGTCGTCCTCGCCGTGCTGCAGTCCTCCGCCACGGACGCCGTGGACGGCCGGCGCCTGGCGGGGCCGGCCCTCGCCGCCGAGGCGGGCGTCCTCGGCCGGGCGGTCGCGTCCGTGCACCGGACGCTCGCCGGCCGGTTCGGGACGATCCCGCTGCCGTCCGGCGGGCTCGCCCAGCGCATCCACGGGGATCTGCACCTCGGGAACGTCCGGCGCACGCCGACCCGCTGGCTGCTGGCCGGGTTCGACGCGGAAGCGGCCGTGCAGTCGCCGCTGCGGGACGTCGAGAGCCTCCTGCGCTCGATCGCCCGCACCGGCCTCGACGGCGACGGCACGGCACGCGACGCGTTCTGCTCGGGTTACGCGGAGATCGCGGGGACGGACCCCCGCGCCGAGCTCGGCCGGGGTCTCCGGTGACGGCGCTGAGCCACCGGGACCGGGCGATCCTGCGCGCGGTGGCCGACGGCCGGGCCACCCTGCGCTGCGGCTGCGCGCCGGACCTGTTCGTGGATGGGGTCGCCTGCTGCGACCAGCACGCGGTGCACGAGCTGGCCCGCGCCGGTCTTCTCGGCCCGGCGCGGCCGGGCATGCCCGGCACGGTGGTCCCGGCCGAGCTGACCGAGCTGGGGTGTGTGGTTCTGAAGGCGGCGTCGTGAGGCGTGCGTGGCGGAACGAAGGGGAGCCAGACATGACAGTTCGGCAGGTCGAGTTCCGATCCGGTGGCGAGACCCTGGTCGGCGACCTCCACCTTCCACCCGGCGACGGGCCGCCGCCACCCGCCGTGGTCGTCGCCGGGTCGTGGACCACCGTCAAGGAGCAGATGGCCGGCCGGTACGCCCGCGGCCTCGCCCGGCGCGGGATCGCCGCGCTGGCCTTCGACTTCCGCGGCCACGGCGCTTCCGGTGGCTCCCCGCGCGACGCCGAACTGCCGGACCGGAAGGTCGCCGATCTGGTCGCCGCCGCCGGTTTCCTGCGCCGGTGCTCCCTTGTGGACACTGCGCGCGTCGGCGGGGCGGGCGTCTGCGCCGGTGCCGGCTACCTGGCCGTCGCGGCGGCCGCGGAACCCGCCCTTTTCGGTTCTCTCGCGCTGATCGCCCCCTGGCTGCACGACGCCGACCTGGTCGGCGAGGTCTACGGCGGCGAAGCCGGGGTCGCCGAGCGGATCCGCCGCGGCGAGGCGGCCGCCGCCGAGTTCGCGCGCACTGGAGCCGTCCGGTACGTCCCGGCCGTCAGCACCACCGACCCGGCGGCCGCGATGCCCGGCCCCTTCCGCTACTACCTCGACCCGGCCCGCGGCGCCGTCCCGCAGTGGCCCAACCGGTTCGCGGAGCTGTCCTGGCCGCACTGGCTGCGGTTCGACCCCATCGCCGTCGCGAGCCGCGTCGCCGCGCCGGTCCTCCTCGTGCACAGCGAGGACGCGGCCCTGCCCGGCGGCGTCCGCAAGTTCCTCGCGCGGCTGGCCGGTCCGTCCACAGTGCACTGGCTGACCGGCACGCAGTTCGACTTCTACGACGACGAACCCACCGTCGCCGCGGCGCTCGACCTGGCCGCGGCGCACCTGGCGGACAGGAGCAGGGGATGACCGCGACCGACCGGCTGGACGTGATCGAGGCGTGCGACAGGTTCGGCTGGTACGCCGACCGCCGCGACTGGACGGCGATGACCGGGCTGCTGGCCGGCGCGGTCCGCCTGGACTACCGCGCGCTGCACGGCGGCGACCCGGCGACCGTGGCGGCCGCCGACGCGGTGGCGGGCTGGGCGGCGGAGTTCGCCGGGTACGCCACCACCCAGCACCTCATCGGCAACCACGTGGTCGCCCTCGACGGCGGCACCGCGGTCTGCCGCTGCCAGGTCCAGGCCACGCACGTGCCCGCCGCCGGTGGGCCGCCGTGGGTGCTCGGCGGCCACTACCGGATGAACCTGCGCCGCACCGGCGGCGGCTGGCGGATCACCGGGGTCACCTTCACCCCGGACTGGCAGACCGGCGGCCCGGTCCCGGCCGCCGGCGAGGACACCGGCAGCACCCGGGCCACCGCGCTGGCGTGGTTCGAGCGCGTGTGCGGCGGCGACGTGGCGCAGGCCGCGGACCTGCTCGGCGACGAGGTCGAGTGGGTCAACTTCGTCGGCGTGCCCGGCCACCACGACTGCATGCCGTGGATCGGCACCTACCACGGCCCGGCCGCCGTGCTGGCCAGCTTCGAAGCGTTCACCTCGGTCTGCGAGGTGAAGCGCAAGGAGCTGCGCGGCCTGGTGGTGGACGGCGACCAGGCGGTCGGCATCGTGCACGAGAAGGGCGTCGCCCGCGGCACCGGCGTGGCGTTCGAGATCGAGTACGTCGAATGCCTCACCGTGCGCGGCGGGCGGATCGTGCGCTGGAAGTCCTACACCGACCCGTGCTCGATCATCCGCGCCCTGCGGTTCTGACCCCCGGCACGAACGAAGCGGGCGGCCCCCGGAGGGACCGCCCGCTTCCGTTTGTGCCGCTACGCCGAAGCGCCGGCGGCGGTGGTGGTGCGGTCGACCGCCACCACCGGGCTGAGCTGCTGGTACAGCTCGATCAGCTCGCCGCCGGGGCCGCGGACGAACGCGACCCGGACCTCCATCTCCGGCTCCCCGTTGATGAACACCTGGGTCGGCGCGCCGTCCCAGTCCTCGATCGGGAAGGCGGCGCCGCCGGCGGACAGGCACTTCGTGTACGCCTCGTCGACGTCGCCGACGATCAGCGCGATGTGCTGCAGCGGCCCGGAGATCGACGTGACGTCGTCGCGGCCGCCGGGGAACAGTTCGATGTAGGTGTGGCCGTCCAGTTCGATGTAGACGCCCCGGTCGCAGTAGAGCACCTGACCGGTGTCGCTGGTCGTCTTGGACCACTCGTAGGTCTTCGCGAAGCCGAGCCCGTCGCGGTAGAACCGCAGGGATTCGTCGACGTCCTTGCAGAGGATCGCGACGTGCATCAGCGTGGCCGAGCCGGGCGGGCGGGACCAGGGTGCCGACATGGGACTACCTCCTCGGTTGGGTACTGCCATCGGGGGTGGTGCGGACCGGGGACCCGGGACGGGCACCGGGGTCAGGAGCGCCGCAGCCAGGCGGCGAGCCCGGCGGGCAGGGTCGCGGCCGCGTCGGCGCCGGCGGTCAGCGCGACGTAGCCGTCGGGGCGGACGAGCGTGGCGTGCGTGGCGTCGTCGGCCGGGAGCACGGTGATCGGCGTGACGCTCGCTTCGGCGGCCTCCTTGACCGCGACGGCGTCGGCGGCCGGCGGGATGACCAGCGTCCAGCCGATGCCGGGCGCCATCCCGCGCCGGGGCGCGACCCGCCGTCCCGGGCCGGGGGCGTGCGGGCCGTCCTCGCCGGGGTAGCCGATGTGCAGGCCGGCCAGCCGGGTGGCGAGCCACGAGCGGAACGCGGGCAGCTGCGCGACCGAGTCGAGCACTTCGTTGCGCAGCCCGATGCTCGCCGGGTTCGTCTGGGTGGAGATCTCGGTGAGCGTGCCGGTGAACCCGAGCACCCCGGCCGCGACCGGGCGCCGCTCGGCGTCGTAGGTGTCCAGCAGGGCCGGGGCGGCGGTGCCGTCGAGCACCGCGGCCAGCTTCCAGGCGAGGTTCAGCGCGTCCTGGACGCCGGTGTTGAGGCCCTGCCCGCCGACCGGGCTGTGCACGTGCCCGGCGTCGCCGACGAGGAACACCGGACCCCGCCGGAAACTGTCGGCCAGCCGCTCGTGCACCCGCCAGTTCGACGCCATCATGACCTCGCGCACGCGGCCGCCCGCGGCGCCCGGGCCGCGCGTGTCGATGACCTCCTGGACGTCCTCGCGGGTGGGCACACCGGCGTCGTCGCCGACCAGCGCCACCACGCGGTAGAGGTCGCCGGGGATCTTCGCGACCGCGCCGAGCCCGCGCGGGGAGAAGTAGAACGTGACGACCTCGTCCTCCGGGCCGTGCCAGTCCATGGTGACCTCGGCCAGCATGAAGGTCTGCGGCCGCGCGCCGCCGGGGAAGCCGACGCCGATCCGGTCGCGGACGGTGCTGTGGATGCCGTCGGCGCCGATCACGTACCGGGCGTCGATCGCCCGCACGACCCCGTCGGAGTCCACAATGGACGCCGTGCTGCCGGGGAAGCTGTCCCGCAGGTCGAGCAGGGACGTGGTGCGGTGCACGGTGCCGCCCAGCGCCGCGTACCGCTCGGCGAGCACCTCTTCGGTCGTCATCTGCGGGATGCTCAGCGCGTACGGGTAGGGCGTGTCCAGCTCCGCGAACGGGATGGACAGCAGCACCTTTTCCGCGTCGCGGACGGTGAACGTGCGGCCCGGGATGGACCGGGCCACCAGCTCGTCGGCGACCCCGATCGCGGCCAGCGACTCGAGCGTGCGCACGTGCACCGCCGACGCCCGCGAGTGCGCCGCGGGCCCGGGCGCGCGGTCGATCACGACGTGGTCGATCCCGAGCGTGCGCAGCGCGCAGCCCATCGTCAGGCCCACCGGCCCGGCGCCGACCACGAGCACGTCGGTGGAGCGGGGTAGTTCTGGGGACAGGGACATGGCGAAACCCTCCTGCGCTCACCCGGCCACCGCGGTGGACGGCGGCTCCTTCCAGCGTCGAGGCGGACCCGTTGGCGGGCAAGGGCGAATGCACGGAGTAGCCCGGCCGGCGCGCCGGTGGCGGCGACTTCGGATAGTGCGCGGCGGCGCCTTGCCCGCCGCGGCCGGGGCGCGGTGTGCTGGGGAGCGGAAAGGCCCGGCACACCACAGTAGACACAACGGCCGAAGGATCTCTCATGGCGGACAGCACAAGCACCCGTGCGGTGGTCACGCAACTGTTCTCCGACGTCGCGTCGGGCAACGTCGAGGGCGTGCTCGCCGCCCTCTCCCCGGCGATCGTCTTCGACCTGCCCGGCAACGAGTTCAACACGATCGTGCCCAACCTGCGCGTGTGGCGGGGCAAGGACGAGGTGCTGGAGGCGTTCCGGCTGCGCACGCTCTACGCCGACGTCACCGAGTTCGAGCAGCGGCAGCTGGTCGTCGAAGGCGACCGGGCGTTCGTCGTCAACTACCAGAAGCTCAAGCACCACCGGACCGGGATGGAGGTGGACTTCGAGTTCGCGATGGTGCTGACCGTCGGCGACGACGGCCTGGTGACGCACTGGCGCGCGTTCTTCGACGCCAGCCCGGAAATCGCGCTGTTCCGCTCCGACATCGACGAGCGGCTGCTCGCCGCGGTCCGCGACGGCGACCGGGAAGAGGCCGGGCGGCTCGTCCGCGACGGCGCCGACCCGGACCGCCGCGACCCCGCCACCGGGCTGACCACGTTCCTGGTGGCCGCCGGCCTCGGGAACGCCGGCGTGGTGCGCGAACTGGTCGACGCCGGCGCCGACGTGTTCACCACCGACAGCCGCGGCGGCGCGACCGCGCTGCACAAGGCGGTCCAGCGCGGCGACCTGGCGACCGTGCGGGTGCTGGTGGACGCGGGCGCGTTCGTGGACGCGGTGGCCGCGACCACCGGCCACACCCCGCTGATGGACGCGCTCTGGTACAAGTGGCCGCACATCGCCCGGTACCTGCTGGAACTCGGCGCCGGCGTCAACCTCTCGACGCACTACGGCTTCTCGATGAAGGAGCACTTCGAGTACGAGCTGAACGTCAACAAGCTCGGCAAGGAAAAGCTGCTCGAAGCCGAGCAGGCGCTGAAGGACCGCGCGAAGTCCGACGAGGACGCCGTGACGGCGCAGGAGCTGATGGCCGCGGTGACCGCGGACGACGTCGAGCGGGTGCGGTCCCTGATCGCCTCCGGCGCCGACGTCGACGCGCGGTACCCGGTCCTCAACGGCTTCAACGACCAGCACACCCCGCTGCTGGTCGCCGCGCGCGACGGGCACGCCGAGATCGCCGGGCTGCTGCTGCGCGGCGGCGCCGACGTCAACGCGACCGAGCCGACGTTCGGGGCGAGCCCGCTGCACAAGGCCGTCTACAACGGACACGCGGCGATCACCTCGGCGCTGGCTTCGGCACCCGGCGCCGACCTGGACTACCAGGGCGCGACCAACGGCTACACCGCGCTGCACGACGCGCTCTGGCACGGCTACGACGACTGCGCGTCGATCCTGCTCGACGCCGGTGCCCGGGTCGACGTCGAGGGGCACGACGGCAAGACCGCGCTCGACATCGCCGCCGAGGTGTTCGGCCCGGACCACAGCCTCACCGCCCGCATCCGGGCGCTCTGAACCGGTTTCGCGCCCACGGAAGGGATCACGCCGATGTTGTTCTACGTCCAGATGAGATGGAACCACGAGGGCCGGATCACCCTCGACGAGCTGTGGGACGTCGAGGCCGACGAGGCCGAGCACGCCCAGGAGACCGTCGACTCCGGGTTCTGCGTCGGGATCTGGAAGGTCGCCGCGCAGAAGCGGGTGATCGCGATCATCGACTCGCCGGACGCCGAGGAGCTCGACCGGACGGCACTCGGGCGGCTGCCGATGCGGGAGTACCTGGAGTTCGAAGCGGTCTGGCCGTTGCGGGACTACCTCGGGTTCGCCGAGGACGTCAAGAAGCGTTACCAGGTCTGAACTCAGCGGAAGGCGGGGAGCACGGTGGTGGCAGCGAGCGACGGCGCCGGGCCGTGGCCCGGCGGGACCGGGGTCGGCGGCGTGAGCGAGGCCGCGGCGCGCGGAGGTGACCGGCGCGCGGCCGTCACGGCGGTGCACGCCTGGCTGGCCGGCGCCCCGGCCCCGATCGGCCCGGCCGCGGTGGCCCGGTTCCCGTTCGCGCCGGTGCTGCGCCACTACCGGGCGGTGGGCCGCGGCTACGCCGGCGACGAGCTCGTCGGCCTGCTGCGGACCATCCACAGCAGACTGTCCGGCGGCCACGCGAGCCGCGCGCGGCTCGCGTGGCCGCTGCCGGACTGGCTGCCGAGCACGGCCGACCAGGCGGGCGGCGGCTACGACGGCTACCTCGCCGTGCCGCTGCTCGACAGCCCGGCCGGCGCCGACCTGCCGCCGCACCGGGCGGCGGCGGACCTGCTGCGGGCCCTGGCCGCCGACCTGCTCGAGCTGGAGGTCCGCGCCCTCGGACGCCGGCCGGGCCGGGTGCAGCGGCAGCGGGCCCGCGCCTGCCTCGGCGTCCTGGCGCGGCTGCGGGCGGACGCGGTGCCGCCGCCGTCCGCCGACGAGGACCTCGCCGAGCTCGCCGCGGCCTGGATCGCCGAGACCGCCGAGACGACGGCGCCGCGGGTGCGGATGGTCACCGAGCTGTCGCTGCTGCCGATGACCCCGCTGCACGACGAGCAGATGTTCGTCCGCTGCCTGCAGCTGTTCGAGACGCTGTACCGCCGGATCGGCGACGCGCTGGCGGCGGCCCGCGATGCCCTGGTGCGCCTGGCGGTCGAGCGCGCGCGGGTGCTGGTCGCCGACGCGGCCGGGCTCCTGGCGCTGTCGCCCGCGCTCTACCGGGTGGTGACCACGATGCCGCCGGAGGTGTTCGCGGTGATCCGGGCGCACACGGACGGCCGCAGCGCGATCCAGTCCCGCGGTTTCCGCCGGATCGAGACCCTGTGCGGCGGTTCCCTGCAGGAGGCGGCGCTGCGGGCGGGCGAGCGGCTCGGCGGCGTCGCGACGGCCCGGCTGTGCGCGGACCTGACGCGGCTGGACGAGGCGTGGTGCGCGATGAAGCGGACGCACTGGGGGATCACGGTGAAGATCATCGGCACGGTCCCGGGCACGGGCGGCACGACGGGCGCGGAGTACCTGCGCCGGGCGGCCGCGGTGCCGTTGTTCCCGGCGCTGGCCGCCCGGCCGGTGGGGGTGCCCGCGTGACCGGGTACGCCGGCCTGCGCCGGAAGATCATGGGCGCGGTGCTGGCCCAGGCGATCCACGCGGTGACCGAACTCGGCGTCGTCGACCGGCTCGCGTCCGGCCCCGCCACGGCGGCGGAGCTGGCCGCGGAACTCGGCGCCGACGTCGATGCGCTGACGCGGTTCCTCCGGGCGCTGGCCGGGGAAGGGCTGTTCACGGTGGCGGCGGGGGAGTACGCGCTGACGCCGGCCGGGGAGCTGCTGCGGTCGGACGTCCCGGGCTCGCTGCGGCACCTGTCGCGGCTGATGACCGGCGAGGCGTACCGGGTCTGGGAAGAGGCGTCGCTGAGCCTGCGCACCGGCGCCCCGGCGTTCGAGCCGGTGTTCGGCGCGCCGCTGTTCGAGTGGCTCGCGGACCGGCCGCAGCGGCAGGCCGAGTTCGACCGGGCGCAGGCCGGCCTGGCCGAAGTGCGCGCGCAGCCGCTGCTGCAGCGGTCGTGGGACGGCGTCGGGCACGTCGTGGACGTCGGGGGCGGGAACGGGGTGCTGCTCGGCCTGCTGCTGGCCGCGCACCCGGAGCTGCGCGGGACGGTGTTCGACCGGCCCGGGGTGGTGCCGGCCGCGGACGTGCCGGAGCGGTGCCGCCGCGTCGAGGGCGACTTCTTCGTGGCGGTACCGGAAGGCGGGGACGTGTACCTGCTGGCGCAGATCCTGCACGACTGGGACGACACGCGGGCGGCGCGGATCCTGCGCAGCTGCCGCGCGGCGATGCCGGCGCACGGGCGGCTGCTCGTCCTGGAGCAGGTGATCCCCGAGGACGGCGGCCCGCATCCGGGCCACCTGCTGGACCTGCACATGCTGGTCCTCCTGGGCGGCCGCGAGCGCACGGAACCCGCCTGGCGGCAGGTGCTCGCCGACGGCGGCTTCGAGGTCCGCAGCGTGACGCCCGGCGAGCGGGCCTCGGTGATCGAGGCGGTCCCGGCATGACACCCGACCCCCCGAGCACGCGAGCCGACCGTCCGGGTACGCGAACCGACCCTCCAGGCACGCGAACCGGCCGTCCAGGTACGCGAGGCACCCTTTCGCCGGACGACCTGCTGCCCGGCCGGCTGGTGCCCGACGTCGGCCGCTACCTCGACGAGTACTCCGCACGGACCGCCGCCGCGCGGCGGCGTCGGCACCGGACCCTGCGGTACGGCAGCGCCGAGCCCGAGCTCCTCGACTTCTTCCCCGTCCCGGGCGCCACGCGGGCCCCGCTGGTGGTGTTCGTCCACGGCGGGTTCTGGCAGGAGTCGGGGCGGCACCAGGCCGCCTTCGCCGCGGCCGGGTTCCTCGATCGCGGCGTCGCGTTCGCCGCGCTCGGCTACGGGCTGGCGCCGTCCTACCGGCTCGGCGAGATGGCCGCGATGGTGCGCCGGGCGATCCGCCTGCTGACGCACGTCGCTCCGGCCCTCGGCGTCGACCCGGCGCGCATCCACCTGGCCGGCAGCTCGGCCGGCGCGCACCTGGCCGCGATGGCCCTGCTGCCCGGCGGTGCCCCGCTCGCCGGTGTGACGCTGCTCAGCGGCCTGTACGAGCTCGAACCGCTGATCGGCTCGCCGGTCGACGACGCCTTGGCGCTCTCGGTCGTCGAGGCGCGCGAAAACAGCCCGCTGGGCAAGCTCCCGCCGGTCCTCCCGCCGGTGATCCTGGCCCGCGGCGAGCACGAACCCGCCGAGTTCGTCCGCCAGCACGACGCGATGGCCGCCACCCTGACCGCGGCCGGCGCCGACGTCACCGACCACGTCGCCGCCGGCCGCAACCACTTCGACCTGCCCTACGACCTGACGGATCCGGCCACGCCGCTCGGGGCCGCGGTGGCCGGGCAGCTCGAGTCCGCGGGCTGCAAGCGCACCCCGTTGACGTGACACGGCGCCCGCTTCAGAGGCGGGCGCGCAGTTCCCACAGCTCCGGGTAGAACCGCGCCTGCTGCCGAGCGGCGAGGTGCGCCGCCCCCGTCGTCCCGCCCGTTCCGCGCCGGCGCCCGATCTGCCGCTGCACCGTCAGCAGATGCCGCCCCTGCCACGCGGCCCAGGCCTGGTCGTGCGCGACGAGCGCCTCGGCCAGCTCCCACAGCCCGTCCCGCTCCGCCGCGATCCGGGCGTAGGCCGCGAACCGCTCCTCCTCCGCCGCCACCGGGAAGCCCGCCTTCGCCAGCACCGCCAGGTACCCGTCCCACAGCGTCGGCTCGGCCGCGCGCCGCCGCAGGCGGGACCGCTCCGCCGCCGAATACCACGGGCGGTCGAACCCGCCGTCCTGCTGAGCGCCCGACAGCAGGGCGATCTCGTGGAACTGCGCCGACTGCCCGCCGTTGCCCGTGCCGAGCACCCCGCGGAAGAGCCGGAAGTCCTGCGGGGCCATCGTGTCGAGGACGTCGAACTGGCCCAGCAGCATCCGCTGCACCGCCACCGCCCGCTCCAGCCGGCGGCGCGGGACGTGCCCGTCGCCGGTCAGCATCAGGTCGCGGGCGTCCTCGAGGTCGAACAGCAGCTGCTTGAACCACAGCTCGAACGCCTGGTGCACCACGACGAACAGCAGCTCGTCCCGCGCCCCCGGCCCCGCCTGCGGCCGCTGGAGCGCCAGCAGCGCCGGCAGCTGCAGGTAGTCCCCGTAACCCGGCATCAGCACTCCTCGCCGGTGAGCAGCCCGTGCGCGGCGAAGGCGTCCACCGCGCCGGGGACCTCGAACACGCCCGCGGACGCGCACATGCGCAGCGAAGCGCGGCAGATCGTGCGGAACCGTTCGTCGTCGGCGCGGTAGCAGTCGTCGGTGACGGCCGCGGCGGTGGCTGCGTCCAGCCCGGCCAGGCGCAGCGACGACCGCACCGGGGCGACGTCCCAGACCAGGCAGCTCTTCATCAGCTCCGGCAGCGCGAACGCCACCGCCGACCGGGTGCCCGCGTCGAGGCCGTGCCACAGCTCGTGGAAGAACGCCGTGAAGAACCGGTGGTGCCGCCCTTCGTCCTTCGCGTGGTCGCGGACCAGGTCGCGGACCGTGGTGACGACGCCGGTGTCGGCCGGGACCTCGTTGAGGATGCTGGTGACGAGCGTTTCGAACACCACGGTCTGCAGCAGCGGCGCGAGCGCCGGGTGCTCGGGCAAGGTGCCCACGACCGCGTCGTCGAGCTGCGCGACGAACCCGCCGTAGTCCCAGCGCGGGATGGCGATCCCGGTCGCCGCCGCCACCTGGGCGGCCAGGTCGAGGCTGTAGAGCGAGTGGTAGCCCTCGTCGCAGTACACCTTGAACGCGTCCAGCCGGGCCGTCGTGCCCACCGGGACGCCGCAGCGGTCGTCGGCGATCAGCTCGGCGCCGCGGTTGACCACCCGCGTCTCCAAGTGGGTCGTCGACAGCAGGAACTGGTACAGGTGCCGGACGGCCAGCTCCCGCCGCCGCGGCGCCGGAAGCGCCGCCACGGCCTCGTGCGCCAGGTACGGCACCAGCCGCTCCGGGAAGAACACCTTGCCGGCGGCGGAGTCGTCGTGCAGCATCCGCCGGACGCCGGTGCGCACGCCGGCGGCCTCGTACCAGCCGTCGAGCGGGCCGCGGCTCATCGCGGACCCCGCGGAAGCGCACCCAGCCGCCGGACGGCCTCCCGCACCAGGGCCGCGTCGGTGGCGAAGCAGAGCCGGAACCAGCCCGGCTCCGGCGCGCCGAACGCCGACCCGGGCAGGACGTTGACCCGCGCCGAATCCAGGATCCGCCGCCACAGCTCGTGCTCACCCGGCGTGCCCGGTTCCGCCAGCCACGCGCGCAGGTCCAGCCACACCGAGAACCCGGCGCCCGCCGGCACGTGCGGCACACCCGCGTCCGCCAGCGCGGCCGTGACGCCGGTGTAGGCCGCGCCCAGCCGGGCGCGGGAAGCGTCGAGGTAGCCGCGCACCCAGTCGCCGTCGGCGAGGAGCCCGGCCAGCAGCGCCTGGGTGTCGCTCGACACCGGCGCGAAGTACGCGAGCGCGCGGGCCGCGGCCAGCACTTCGGGGTCCCGGCTGCACAGCGCGCCCACCTTGAGCCCCGGCAGCCCGAAGTCCTTGGCGAAGCCCCAGACGACGTGCACCCGCGGGCCGCCGTCGAGCACGCTGGTGAACGGCACCGGGCCGAACACCGAGCCGGCGTAGATCTCGTCGGCGACGACGTCGAGGTCGAGCCGGGCGGCGACGGCGAGCAGCTCGCGCAGCGCCCCGGGCGGGTGGACGCGGCCGGTCGGGTTGTCCGGGGAGGTCAGCACCAGCGCCCGCACGGTTTCGCCGCGGCGGCGCGCGGCGACCACCGTCTCGGCCACGACGGCCGGGTCGAGCCGGAAGCCGTCCGCGGCGCGCATCGGAGCCGGCAGCAGCCGCGCGCCGGACCGGACCGTGAGCAGCACCTCGAGCGCGCCGTAGTAGGGGGCGGGCACGACGACGGCGTCACCCGGGTCGCACAGCACGCTCGCGGCGATGTCGAGGGCAGCGCTGGCCCCGCTGACGACCACCAGCTCGTCGGCGTCGACCGCGGTGTTCAGGAGCCGGGAAAGCTGGGCGGCGGTCGCTTCGCGCAGCTTGCGCGAGCCGTGCAGCGGGCCGTACCGGACGTCGGCCGGGGTCAGCCGCCGCGGCGCCGTGACGCGGCCGGCCAGCAGGTCCCAGACCAGCCGGTTCTCCGCCGTGCCCAGGTTGAGGAAGCCGCCGGGGTTGGCGACCGGGTGGTACGGGTCCGCTTCGGCGCGCAGGTGGGCCGCGGCGATCGCCGGGACGTGCCCGGCCAGCGCGGCGGCGCGCTTGGCCACCATCAGCGGCCCGCTTCCGGGCCGGTGACCAGGCCGGGGTGCACGCCGAGGCCGCGCGAGGCGTCCAGCACCGCGCCGTGCAGCAGCGCCGCCGGTTCTTCGCACAGCCACCAGGTCAGCTCGGCGAGTTCGGCCGGGTCGAGCAGCCGCCCGCCGGGCAGCCGGCTCGTCAGCTCGGCCAGCTGCGGCTCGCTCAGCGCGTCGAGCAGGCTCGCGCGCAGCATCGGCGTGTGCGTCGCGCCGGGGCAGATCGCGAACACGTGCACCGGGTCGTGCACGAGCTGCGCGGCGAGGTGGCGGGTCAGGTAGGCCAGCGCCGCCTTGCTCATCCCGTCGGCGACGTCGAACGCCGGGAAAGTGGCGATCCCGCCGCCGACGCTGCAGACGTTGACGATCTTGCCGTAGCCGCGGTCCAGCATGGCCGGCAGCAGCGCCCGGATCATCCACAGTGGACCGGCGCTGTTGATCCGCAGGAACGCTTCGTCGCGTTCCTCGACCGGGCCGTCGACGACGTTCTCGACGGTCTTGGTGCCGACCGCGGCGTTGTTGACCAGGACGTCCACCGGGCCGTGGACCCGCTCCAGCAGCCGCCGGTGGCTCCCGGCGTCCCCCTGGTCCAGTTCGAACGCCTCCGCCTTGCCGCCGCGGCCGGCCACCTCGGCGACCAGCCGCGCGGCCGCGTCCGGGTGGGACCGGTAGGTGAACCAGACCCGGTCGCCGCCGAGCGCGAACCTGCGCACCATCGCCTCGCCCAGGCCACTCGAGCCACCGGTGACGAGCACTCCACGTCCAGCCATGCCACGGATTCTCACGGCGGAACCGCCGTCACCGCACCGATCCGGGAGCTACTTCGTGCGGTCGCGGCCCGACTTGGGGGAGTGCGCCCGGCGCCCTTGCCGCCCGCGCGCGCCGCGCGGTGCCATGGGATCCGGTCACCACGCGCACCGACAAGGGAGCACCGCATGATCCACCAACTGATCTTCGCCCACCCCAAGCCGGGGATGAGCGAACAGGAGTTCCAGCGCTACTGGGTCGAAGAGCACGCGGTCCGGTACGCCGCCAAGATCCCGCAGATCAGGAAGTACCTGATCGACACGCGGATCCCGTTCGGACCCGAGCCGGAAGATCCGATGTGGAGCGGCGTCGCGGAGATCTGGCTGGCCAACGACGAAGAGCAGCTGGCCTCGCTGCAGACCGACGAATTCCTCAACGGTGCCCGGCTCGACGAGCCGCGCTGGGCCGCCTTCTGGCGCACGGTGGTCCTCGACACCGACGCCCGCGAAGTCGTCCCCGGCCGGGCCGACGCGGGCGGTGTCAAGCTGATCCAGCTGGTCAAGCGCCGCGAAGGGCTGCCGCTGGCCGAGTTCCGCGACCGGCTGCGCGGCAAGTACGCCGACCTCGCCGCCGAGGTCCCCGGGCTGCGCCGGTACCTGCAGGGCACCACCCGCGACGGCTACTACGGCGTCGGCGAGGCGCTGCTGGACGCGGCGCAGCAGCTGTGGTTCGACGACACCGACGCGCTCGCGGCGGCGCTGGACTCGCCGGCGTACCAGCGGGCGCACGAAGAGCTGCTGTCCATTGTGGAACCCCGGTACGTGCACGAGCTGGTCGTGCGGGAGAACTGGATCATCGGTCCCGAGCCGCGCTGAACCCCGGATGCCCGAGGCCGCCGTCCTGCCGGACGGCGGCCTTCCCGTGCCAGGAGGAGGTTCCCGTGCCGCCCTTGCTGTTCCGTGACGTCCGGCTGTTCGACGGCCACGGCGTCCACCCGCGGACGAGCGTGCTCGCCGACGGCGGCCGGATCACCGCGGTCGGCGACGGGCTGACGGCGCCCGGCGCCGACGTCGTCGCGGGCGCGGGCCGGACGCTGCTGCCCGGCCTGATTGACGCGCACGTGCACATCACGCGCTCCGGGCTGCGGCACGGCTTCGCCTTCGGTGTCACCACGCAGCTCGACATGTTCGCCGACCCCGCCGTGCTGTGGGCCCTGCGTGCCGAGGCTGCGCGCGGCGGGGCCGTCTCGGACTTCCGGTCGGCGGGGACCGGTGCCACGGCCCCGGGCGGGCACCCGGCCCAGCTCGTCCACCACGGACTGTTCGGGCCGTTCCCGACGCTGGCGTCGCCGTCGGAGGCGCCCGCGTTCGTCGCGGCGCGCGTGGCCGAGGGCTCGGACTACCTGAAGGTGTTCGCGTCCTCGGTGCCGGGGGAGGGGCACCGGCCGTCGCTGACCGCGGACGCCGTGGCCGCGCTGGTCGCGGCGGCGCACGAGCACGGGCTGCTCGCGGTGGTGCACGCGATGGACGTGCGGTCCGCACTGGCGGCCGTCCGCGCCGGTGCGGACGGTCTGGTGCACCTGCCGTTCGACCGGCCGCCCGGCCCGGAGTTCGTCGCGGAACTCGCGGCGCGGGACGCCTTCGTGGTGCCGACGCTGACGGTGCTGGAGTCGTTCTGCGGCCGCCCGGGCGCGGTGGAGCCCGAGGCGGCGCGGGTCCTGGACGCGGCCGCGCTGGCGACCCTGACGGCGACGATGGCCACGGAGGCGACCGACGGCTACGCGGCCGGGTATGCGGCCGACGTCGTGGCGCCGCTGGCCCGCGCGGGGGTGTGCGTGCTCGCGGGGACCGACGCCGGTGCGCCCGGGACCGCGCACGGGCTGAGCCTGCACCGGGAGCTCGCGCTGCTGGTCGAGGCCGGGCTCACCCCGCAGGCGGCCCTGACGGCCGCGACTTCGGCGCCGGCACGCCGCTTCGGCCTCGCGGACCGCGGGGAGGTCGTTGCGGGGAAGCGGGCGGATCTGGTGCTGGTGGAGGGTGACCCCCTGGCCGACATCCGCGCGACCCGGCGGCCGGCCGCGGTCTGCCGGGAAGGCGTCCTGCACGAAGTGCGGTCTTCCGGGTAGCGAGCTCCTGGCGTGGCGGGGCCGCCGGTGCCGCGAATGACTCATTCGCGGCGTCGGAGGTCCCGAATGAGTCATTCGCGACACTTCCGGGGCGCCGGCAACCGGGTCTGGGTCAGGAACAGAGGCGCCCGCCGGTCCCTGGGAAGACCGGCGAGCGCCTGCTCGGGGGGTGGGTGGTTCAGTCGTTGACGCCCGCGGCGACCGGGGCCGCGGCGGCCGCGGTCCGGCGGCCGCGCAGGAAGACCGTGGCCACCGCCGCGCCGAACAACGCGATCAGTGCCGCCGTCAGCAGGCCCGCGTGCAGGCCGCTCGTCGTCGCCGCCGCCGTGTCGCCGGTGACCGCCAGGCTCGCCGTGCGGGCGGTGACCACCGCCGCGAGCACCGGCAGCCACACCGCGCTGCCCAGCTGCTGCGCCGTCTGCGCCAGGCCGCCGGCCAGGCCCTGCTTGTCGTCCGGCAGCCCCGACGTCACCGTGATGTTGAACGCGATGACCGCCGTCACGTGCCCGAAGCCGAGGCCGATGTTGGTCAGCACCAGCAGCGTGAAGTTCCCGGTCTGCGGCAGCAGCACCATCAGCCCGGTCGACACCGCCTGCAGCAGCAGCCCGCAGACGAGCGCGCGCGGCACGCCGAGCGCGCCGATCGTCCGGTTCCCGATCAGCCCGCCGATCACCGCGGAACCGCCGAGCGGGATCAGCGACAGGCCGGTGCGCATCGGGCTGTAGCCCAGCACGTCCTGCATGTAGAGCGTTTCCAGCACGGTCGCGCCACCGCACATGCCGAAGGTGATGAACCCGGCCAGCCCGCCCCACTTCACCGACCGCCGCCGCAGGACGTCCAGCGGCGCCAGCGGGGCCGGGTGTTTCGCCTCGGCGTACAGGAACAAGCCCAGGAACACCACACCGGCGGCGAGGGTCCCGATCGTCGCCGGGCTCGCCCAGCCGGCGCTGTCGCCGGTCGAGATGCCGTAGACGAGCGCCAGGATGCCGGCCGTGGCGAGCACCGCGCCGGGCACGTCGAGCCGGGCGGCGTTGGCGTCCTTGCTCTCCTCCAGCAGCGCGATCGCGGCGACGAACACCAGCCCGCCGATGATCGCCAGCAGCAGCATGGTCCAGCGCCAGCTGAGGGCGCCGGTGATGATGCCGCCGCTGATCACCCCGACGATGAAGCCGAGCATCAGCACCGCGCCGTTGACGCTGAGCGCCTTCTGCCGTTCCGGCCCCTCGCGGAACGACGTCGTCAGCAGCGACATCGCCGACGGGCCGACCATCGCCGCGCCGATGCCCTGGCCGGCCCGGGCCAGGATGAGCAGCCACGGCGTCTCGGCGAGGCCGCCGGCGAGCGAGAACACCGTGAACAGCGCGACGCCGATGAGGAACAGGCGGCGGCGGCCGAACAGGTCGGACGCCCGCCCGAACAGCAGCAGGAACCCGGCGATGAACAGGATGAAGGCGGTCATCACCCACTGCAGGTCCGCGGTGGAGGTGAAGCCGAGGTCGTGCCCGATCGCGGGCAGGGCCACGCTGACGATCGAAAAGTCGAGCGCGACCATGAACTGCGATGCGCAGAGCATGATGAGGAGGAGCCAGCGCCGGGCGCCGAAGCGCGTGGGCGGGTCCGGCCGGGATGCGTCAGTAGCCATGGGACCAGCCTGGGGCACCCGTCGCGCGCGTGGAGAGCCTGAACCAGTCGTGGTATTGGCAGTACCAGCATGAGCCGGTTCTGGCTGACCGCGCCGGCCGGGGCGCATGCTGGCGCCAGGCCGTGCCGTCGCACGTGTTGCCGGCCTTCCCCCATCCTCCTGGCGAGAAGGAGCCAGCCATGCATTCACTCGACGTCGCCGCGGCGACCGAGGACCCGATCCGCCGGATCCCGTCCGGCTTCATGCTCGGCAGCAAGACCCTGGCCCGCGGCGCGGAACTGGGGTTCGTCGAGTCCGACTTCTACTTCGTCGGCCGCGGCGGGGTGCTGGGCGACGTCGACTCCGACGTCGTCGCGGCCGGCTTCACCTTCGTCAACGCCGAGTCGCTGCGGGTGGTCTGGGAACGCAGCCGTGACGTCCTGCCGCGGCAGGAGGCGTCGGTCGAGTTCGCGATCTGCGCGGCCGACTGGGCTCAGGAGCACATCCCGGACGAGTTCGACGCGGCCCGCCTGGCCGAGCTCCTGGACCCGGTCGTCGCCGCGGCGGGCCCCGAACTGGCCCCGGTGTTCGCCGGCTGGCGGGCCCTGGAGGTGCCGGCCGAGCCGAAGGCGCACGCCCTGCACCAGCTCAACGTCCTGCGCGAGCTGCGCGGCGCCCGCCACATGGTCGCGGTCCTCGCGGGCGACCTGGCCCCGCAGGACGCGCTGCGCTACCACTCGCCGTCGGTGATCTGGGACCTGTTCGGCTGGCCGGGCCAGCTGGAGGCGTCGCGGGTCCGCCAGGTCGGCAAGCGCTGGCAGAGCGCGATCGACGTGACCAACCAGCTGCTCGCCCCGGTGTTCGACGTGCTCTCGGACGCCGAACGCGGTGAGCTGGTGACGTTGCTGCAGTACCTGCTGACCGTGACGTCCTGACCCGGGCGCGCGGAAAGGCCACCCGGGCGCGGCCCGGGTGGCCTTTCCGCTGTCCGGCCTCAGGACCCGGCGCGGTAGCGGTGGATGAGCGAGGCGGCCATGGCGCCTTCGCCGACCCCGGACGCGATCCGCTTGACCGAGCCGGCCCGCGCGTCCCCGGCCGCGAACACCCCCGGCATGTTCGTCTCCAGCAGGAACGGCCGCCGTGGCAGGTCCCAGCCGGTCCGGGGGCCGTCGGGCAGGTCGGGGCCGGTCAGCAGGAAACCGTGGGCGTCACGGGCCACCGCGTCCGCCAGCCACTCCGTGCGGGGGCGGGCGCCGATGAACGTGAACAGGTACTCCGCGTCCTCTGTGGACACCCGGCCGGTGCGGCGGTCGCACAGGGTCAGGCGGCGCAGGCGGTCGTCGCCGTCCACCGCGACCACCGTCGTGTCCAGGCGGACGTCGATCGCCGGGTGGCGGCGGATCTCGTCGATCAGGTAGCGCGACATCGAAGACTCCACAGAGGACCCGCGCACCAGCAGCGTCACCTGCGACGCGTGCTCGGCGAAGTGCAGCGCCGCCTGGCCCGCCGAATTCGCCCCGCCGACGATCCACACGTGCCCCTGCGCGCAGTTCGTCGTCTCCGAAGTCGTGGCCCCGTAGTAGATCCCGGCTCCTTCGAACCGTTCCGCGCCGGCCGCCGCCAGCCGCTGGTACGCGAGTCCGGTCGCCAGCAGCACCGCGCCCGCGGTCACCTCCCGGCCGTCCGAAAGGCACAGCACCCGGGCCCGGCCCGCCGCGCGCAACGCGACCGCCGAAACCGGCGCCAGGATGTCGGTGCCGAACCGCCGGGCCTGCGCCACCGCGCGCCGGGTCAGCTCCGCGCCCGACACCCCGGCGGGGAAGCCCAGGTAGTTCTCGATCCGGCTCGACGTGCCCGCCTGCCCGCCCGGCACGTAGGCGTCCACCAGCAGCGTGCTCAGCCCCTCGGACGAGCCGTAGACGGCCGCCGCCAGCCCGGTCGGGCCGCCGCCGACGATCACCGTGTCGTAGTGCGGCCGGTCCACGGCCGGGGCGAGCCCCAGCACCTCGGCCAGCTCCCGGTGCGTCGGCTGCGACAGCCGGGTCCCGTCGGGCAGGTGCACCCGCGGCCACGCCGTGCCCTCGGCGTCGGCGCCGCTCGCCGTCGTGACGTCGACGAAGCGGAACGGCTGCTGGTGGCGGGTCAGGAAGTCGCGCAGGCGGTGCGTGGCGGGCGCGAACGGGTGGCCGACGACGCGGATGCCGCCGTAGGGCGGGCAGTAGGCCGCCTCCCACGACGCGAGCAGGTCGTCGAGCACCGGGTAGAGCCGCTCCTCCGGCGGCTCCCACGGCTTGACGAGGTAGTGGTCCAGGCGCACCTCGTTGATCGCGGTGATCGCGACGGACGTGTCCGCGTACGCGGTCAGCAGCACCTTCTTGGCCGCGGGGAAACGATCCCGCGCGTGCCCGAGGAACTCGGTGCCGGTCATCTCCGGCATCCGCTGGTCCACCAGCAGCAACGCCGCTTCGGTGCCGCGCTCGCGCAGCGTGTCGAGGATGCCCAGTGCCGCCCGGGGCGTGCCGGTGGCCAGGACGCGGTACCGGTCGCGGTAGCGGCCGAGGTCCCGCCTCAGCGCGCTGAGGACGGTCGGGTCGTCGTCGACGACCAGCAGGGCGGGCGCGGACTGCTTGGCGGTCACCATGATCGCAGTGTCCGCACCGCACCCACCCGCGCCGATCCCGACGTCACGAAGTCCGCCGAGGTACCCCCGAACCGACGCCCGGCACCCGGCCCGACTTGTCGAAGTGACGGTGCCGTAAGGCTTTTCCCTGGCCCCGCGGCCGATCCGGTTGCTTCACTGGCCTCAGCCCGGATTCCGGGAAGTTCACCAGCACGGGAGTGCCGATGTCCAAGAAGATCCTGTACGTGCTCTCCGAGTACGGCTACTGGGGTGAGGAGCTGCTCGGCCCGGTGACCGCCACCGACGCGGCCGGCTACGAGAGCGTGTTCGCCACCCCCAACGGGAAACGGCCGCAGGCGCTGCCGCCGAGCCTCGACCCCGGCTACGTCGACCCGCCGCTGGGCCGCTCGGTCACCACGCCCGAGGTCGCCGTCGCCGCGCGCGAGCTCGACGAGTCCGCCCGGCTGGACGACCCGCTGAGCCTGGCCGACCTGATCCCGGAACGGCCGTACCACAGCGAACCCGGCTTCCTGCGGCTGATCGAGGCGTACTACCGCGATCTGTCCACCCTGGACACCGAGGTCGCCCGGTACGACGCGCTGGTCATCGTCGGCGGCAGCGGCCCGATCGTCGACCTGGCCAACAACGGGCGGCTGCACGAGCTGATCCTCGCCTTCGTCCGCGCGGACAAGCCGGTCGTCGGCGAGTGCTACGGCGTCGCGCCGCTGGCCTTCGCCCGCGACTGGGAGGACCGGACCAGCATCATCCGCGGCAAGCACGTCACCGGCCACTGCAAGGAGTACGACTACAAGGACGGCACCGGGTTCGTCGGCGTCGACTTCAACATGGGGCCGCCGCCGTACCCGCTGGAGTACATCCTCCGCGACGCCACCGCCCCGGACGGCCGCTACCACGGCAACGTGGGCAAGGAGACGTCGGTGATCGTCGACTACCCGTTCATCACCGCCCGGTCCACCCCGGACTCGTTCCTCGCCGGCCAGAAGCTGGTCGAGGTGCTGGAACAGGGCTTGCGCCGCTTCGGCTGGTGACCGCGGAAGAGTAAAGGAGCACACGATGACCGCACGCGCGGGCCGGGTGGCGATGCTCGAGCAGTTCGCCGCCGACGGCATGACCCGGATGTTCGGCAACCCGGGCACGGTGGAACAGGGCTTCCTCGACGAGCTCGAGAACTTCCCCGGCATCGGCTACGTGCTGGGCCTGCAGGAGGCGGCGGTCGTCGGGATCGCCGACGGGTACGCCAGGGCCGGCGGCCGGCCGGCGCTCGTCCAGCTGCACACGGGCGTCGGCCTCGGCAACGGGATCGGCATGCTGTACCAGGCCATGCGGGGGCATTCGCCGCTGGTCGTGATCGCGGGCGAGGCCGGCGTCCGCTACGACGCGCTCGACGCGCAGATGGCGGCCGACCTGGTCGCCATGGCGCGCCCGGTGACGAAGTACGCGACGCGGGTGCTGCACCCCGGCTCGCTGCTGCGGGTGCTGCGGCGGGCGGTGAAGATCGCGATGACCCCGCCGCGCGGCCCGGTGTTCGTTTCGCTGCCGATGGACGTGCTCGACGAGCTCACCACCGAGCCCGCGGTGCGCACGGTGGTGCCGACCCGCGCGGTGCTGCCGGTGCCGGGCGAGCTCGACCGGGCGGCCGCGCTGCTGGCGTCGGCGCAGCAGCCGATCGTGCTGCTCGGCGACGGCGTCTCGGTGTCCGGCGCGCAGGCCGAGCTGACCCGGGTGGCCGAGCTGCTCAACGCGCCGGTGTGGGGGGTGAACGACTCCGAGGTCAACATGGACACCACGCACCCGCTCTACCGCGGGCAGCTCGGGCACATGTTCGGCACGCACAGCGCGGGCGTCGTCGCCGGCGCCGACGCGGTGCTGATCGCCGGCACCTACGTCTTCCCGGAGGTGTTCCCGGAACTACGCAGCCCGTTCGCGCCGGGTGCGAAGATCGTCCACGTCGACCTGAACGACTACGAGGTGGCGAAGAACTTCCCGGTGGACGTGCCGCTGGTGGCCGACCCGAAGCCGACCCTGGCCGCGCTCGGCGACCTGCTCGCCGACGAACTGCCCGACACGGGCTGGACCGACCTCGCCCGCCACACCTGGACCGCCCCCGAGGTGACCGACGACAGCCCCCTGGCCGAGCGGTTCGCCGCCGCGCTGGCCGCCCAGGCCGGCCCGGACCTGGTGGTGTTCGACGAGGCGCTGACCGCGTCACCCGGTCTGGTCAAGCACCTGCCGCCGCGCGTGCCGGGGAACTACTTCCTCACTCGGGGCGGTTCCCTCGGCGTCGGCATCACCGGGGCGATCGGCGCGAAACTGGCCCGGCCGGAGGCGCAGGTCGTCGGGTTCACCGGCGACGGCGGCAGCATGTACACCCCGCAGGCGCTGTGGACGGCCGCGCGCTACGGCATCGCCGCCCGGTTCGTCGTCTGCAACAACGGCCGCTACCGGCTCCTGGACCACAACCTCGACCAGTACCGGGCCGAGCGCGGCATCGAGCCGCACGGCTACCCCGGCGGCTTCGCGCTCGGCGACCCGGAGATCGGCTTCGTCGAGCTCGCCGCGGCCATGGGCGTCGACGGCGTCCGCGTGGCCAAGGTGTCCGAAGTGGACGATGCCGTCGAACGGATGCTGGCCGCTTCCGGGCCGTTCCTGATCGACCTGGTGACGGCGTGATGAAGCAGCTGGTGCCGCGCGAAGGCGGCGTGCTGACCGGGCGGACGATCGCGATCCTGCTCGAAGCCGACTACGTCGAGCCGGAACTGCACTACTACGAACGCCGGTTCGCCGAGGAGGGCGCCACCGTCCGCTGGCTCACCCGGCTCTGGGGCCAGGACTCGCTGACCTTCACCGGGCACGAGTTCGGCCTGCCGGTGACCGTCGACGACGACCTCGAGCGGGTCGACGACGACACCCTCGCCGGGTTCGACGCGCTGATCGTGCCCTCGGGGATGGTCTCCGACCGCCTGCGCTACACCGAGGATCCGGCTCGCCTCGCCCCGGCCGTGGACCTGCTGCGCCGCGCGTTCGGCATGCCCGGGGTGCTGAAAGGCGTGATCTGCCACGGAATGTGGCTGGTTTCCCCGATCCCGGAGCACGTCCGCGGCCGCCGGGTGACCGCGCACGTGAACCTCCTCGGCGACGTGCGCAACATGGGCGCGGTCTACACCGACCAGGACGTCGTCGTCGACGGCGACCTGGTCACCGCGCGCAGCGCCGACCACTGCCACCTGTTCGCCCGGGCGATCATCGACCTGGTCGCGGCGCGCTCGGCGCGGCGGCCCCGCCGGTGGCGCCGCGCCAGCTGACCGATGCACTGTCCACTTCGGATCTCCGGCCGGGAGTGCCTGTCATGACCGACTTCCCCTTCTCCGACCTGGTGGCCGCGCGCGTCACCGGCTACGACCGCCGCACGCGGGTGGCCGACCTGCGCACGCACGACGGCCGTCCGGTTCGCGCCGAGCTGACCCCGACGACGTCGGCGCGGTTCCTGCGCAACCTCGGCGAGCCGGGCGCGGACGCCACCGGCGAGCTCGACGAGCTCCTGGAACCGGGCCGTCCGCTGTTCGCCTACGGCGTGTTCTACCCGGACCGCGGCGGGCACGTCTTCGAGGCCAAGGACATCGTGTTCTGCGGCCGGTCGGCGACGGAGTACGCGTTCGAGGAGCGCGGGTGGTGGGTCCGGCAGCTGGCCGAGCTGGCCCGGTTCTACCGCCGGGCCCAGTTCGGCACCGCCGCGCCCGCCGACTTCGCCGACTACCGCACGGTCCTGCGCCTCGGCGGCGACAAGAGCGACCACCACGTGCAGGAGACCGACACGATCTCGCGGCTGGTCTACGGGATGGCGTCGGCGTTCCTGCTCACCGGCGAAGAGGACTACCTGCGCGTCGCCGAGAGCGGCACCGAGTACCTGCGCGAGCACATGCGGTTCGTCGACCGCGACGAGGACGTCGTCTACTGGTACCACGGCATCGACGTCCGCGGCGGCTACCACGAGAAGCTGTTCACCTCCGAGTTCGGCGACGACTACCACGCCATCCCGGCCTACGAGCAGATCTACGCCCTCGCCGGCCCGGCCCAGACCTACCGGATCACCGGCGACCCGCGGATCGCCGACGACGCCGAGGCGACCCTGCGGCTGTTCCGCCGGTTCTTCCGGGACCCCGAGCACGGCGGCTACTTCTCGCACATCGACCCGCTCCGGCTGAGCCCGCACGAGGAGTCGCTCGGGCCGAACCGGGCGCGCAAGAACTGGAACTCGATCGGCGACCACGCGCCCGCGTACCTGGTCAACCTGTTCCTGGCGACCGGCGACGAGCGGCACGCGGACATGCTGGAGGAGACGTTCGACCTGATCGTCGAGCACTTCCCGGACGAAGGCAGCCCGTTCGTGCGCGAGCGCTTCCACGCCGACTGGACCCCCGACACCGGGCACGGCTGGCAGCAGGACCGCGCGGTCGTCGGCCACAACCTCAAGATCGCCTGGAACCTCCTGCGGATGAACGCGATCCGGCCCAAGGCGGCCTACCGGGAACTGGCCGCCCGGATCGGCAAGTCCCTGCCCGAGTACGGCGCCGACCTGCGCCGCGGCGGCTGGTACGACGTCGTCGAGCGGACGACGGCGCCCGGGCACGGGCGGCACCGGTTCGTCTGGCACGACCGCAAGGCGTGGTGGCAGCAGGAGCAGGCGATCCTCGCCTACCTGGTGCTCGCGGGCAACGGCGGCGACCCGGCCTTCCTCGACCAGGCCCGCCAGGCTTCGGCGTTCTACAACGCCTTCTTCCTCGACCACGACGAGGGCGGCGTCTACTTCAACGTGCTCGCGTCCGGCATCCCGTACCTGCTCGGCACCGAACGGCTGAAGGGTAGCCACTCGATGAGCATGTACCACGCCTCCGAGTTGTGCTACCTCGCCACGGTGTACCAGCGGCTGCTGATCGGCGGGGAACCGCTGTCGCTGTGGTTCCGCCCGCGCGCCGACGCCGGCCGGGTGCTGCGGGTGGCGCCGGACGCGCTGCCGCCGGGCCGGGTCCGGCTCGACTGGGTCGAGGTCGACGGACGGCCGTACGCCGGCTACGACCCCGAGCGCCTGCTGGTGCGCCTGCCCGCCAGCGACGGCGAACTGACCGTGTGCGCCCACCTCTCGCCGGTGGACCGCTGATCGCCCGATGGAGACCGGAGAACCGAAATGGAAGTCGCGAAGTACATGCAGGGCGCGGTCACCGTGATCGCGCTCGACGGGGAACTGGACAGCAGCACCGCCCCCCGGGTGCACGAGCAGCTCGGCGACCTGGTGCCGCCGCGCGGGCTGGTGCTCATCGACCTCGGCCGGACGTCGTACATGTCCAGCGCGGGGCTGCGGGTGCTGCTGCTGGTCTACCGGCAGGCGCAGGCCAACGGCGCCCGGCTGGCGCTCGCGTGCGCCCCGCCGGACGTCCGCGAGGTGATGGCGGCGACCGGGTTCCTCGGGTTCTTCACCGTGACCGACACGCTCGCCGAGGGGCTCGCCGCGCTCGAGCCGTGACGGCGAACCGGACGCAGGAGGTGTGATGAGCTGGACGTCGTTGCCGGCGCGGATCGACGCGTACCCGACCCACCGCATCGGCGGGTTCGAGGTCCGCGCCGGGCAGCCGCTGCCCTTCGGGGCGACACCGGTGCCCGGCGGGGTCAACTTCTCGGTGTACTCGAACAACGCCACCGCGATGACGCTGGTGCTCTTCCGCGCCGGCGCGGACGAACCGCTCGCGGAACTGCCGTTCGACGAGTCCTTCCGGATCGGCGGGGTGTACGCGATGACGGTGTTCGGCCTCGACCCGGAGGCGATCGCCTACGCCTACCGCGCGGACGGCCCGTTCGCCCCGGCCGAAGGCGACCGGTTCGACGGCCGGGCGCTGCTCGTCGACCCGTATGCGACGCTGCTGTCGGGCCGCGAACGCTGGCGGTGCGGGCCGGACCGGCCGTGGCGCTCCCGGATCGCGCCCGCCGACTTCGACTGGGAAGGCGACCGGCCGCTGCGGATCCCGGCCGAGGACCTGGTCGTCTACGAGGCGCACGTGCGCGGGTTCACCGCGCACCCCAGCTCGGGTGTCGGCGCGCCGGGCACGTTCGCCGGGCTGGTGGCGAAGATCCCGTACCTGGTCGAGCTCGGCGTGAACTGCGTCGAGCTGATGCCGGTGTTCGAGTTCGACGAGCGGGACAACGTCCGCGCCGATCCGCGGACCGGCGAGCCCCTGGCCAACTACTGGGGTTACAGCACGGTCGGCTTCTTCGCGCCCAAGGCGGGCTACGCCGCCACCGGACGGCACGGCATGCAGGTCGACGAGTTCAAGCACACGGTCAAGGAACTGCACCGGGCGGGCATCGAGGTGATGCTCGACGTGGTGTTCAACCACACCGCCGAAGGCGACGAGCGGGGCCCGACGCTGTCGCTGCGCGGCCTGGACAACCGCACCTACTACATGCTCACGCCCGACGGGCACTACTTCAACTTCAGCGGCACCGGCAACACGCTCAACTGCAACCACCCGGTGGTGCGCGGGTTCGTGCTGGACTGCCTGCGGTACTGGGCGTCGGAGTTCCACGTCGACGGCTTCCGGTTCGACCTCGCCGCGATCCTCGGCCGCGCCACCGACGGCGTCCCGCTGGCCAACCCGCCGCTGCTGGAGGCGCTGGCCCACGACCCGGTGCTGCGCGACTGCAAGCTGGTCGCCGAGGTGTGGGACGCGGGCGGGCTGTTCCAGGTGGGCAGCTTCCCGGACTACTGCCGCTGGGCGGAGTGGAACGCCGGCTACCGCGACGCGCTGCGGCACTTCCTCAAGGGAGACGTCGGCAGCGTGGCCGAGCTGGCCACCCGGTTCGTCGGCTCGCCCGACCTCTACGCCCGCCGCGGCGCGGTGGCGTCGGTCAACTTCGTCACCGCGCACGACGGCTTCACCCTGCGGGACCTGGTGTCCTACAACGAAAAGCACAACGACGCCAACGGCGAGGACGGCCGCGACGGCGAGAACCACAACATCTCGTGGAACTGCGGGCACGAGGGCCCGGTCGACGGCGGCCCGGTCGCCCGGCTGCGGGACCGGCAGGTGCGCAACGCGCTGCTGATCCTGCTCACCAGCCACGGCATCCCGATGCTGCTGGCCGGCGACGAAGCCGGCCGGACCCAGCACGGCAACAACAACGCCTACTGCCACGACGACGAGCTGTCCTGGTTCGACTGGACGCTGGTCGAGCGCAACGCCGAGCTGGTCCGGTTCACCCGGCACCTGATCGCCTTCCGCCGCGCGCACCCGTGCCTGCGGCGGCGCCGCCAGCCCACCGGGCGCACCCAGGGCCTGTTCCCGGACGTCAGCTGGCACGGCGTGCGCGCGTGGACGCCGGACTGGTCGCCGCACAGCCGCGTGTTCGCCGCGATGCTGTGCGCGCGCGACCCGGGCGGCGCCGACGACTGCGTCTACGTGGCCGCCAACGCGCATTGGGAGCCGCACGAGCTGCAGTTGCCCGCGCTGCCGCCGGAGCTGACCTGGCACCGGTTCGCCGACACCGGCGCCGGGCCGGGCGCGGACAGCCACGCGCCCGGCACCGAACCACCCCTGCCCCGGCAGGACTCGGTCCGGCTGGCCCCGCGGTCGTCCGCGGTGCTGCTCGCCCGGCCGGGCCCGGCCGCGGCGCAACCGCACGAGGAGTGATCCACCGATGAGTGTTCCCACGGACTTCCAGGCCAAGCTCGACGTCGACGACGGGACCGCCACGGTGTGGCTGTCCGGCGAACTGGACTCGCGCTCGGCGGCCGTGCTCGACGAGCTGGTCACCCGGGCGGTCGAGCAGCGGGTCCGCCGGATCGTCCTGCTGGCGGGCGAGCTGACCTACCTGTCCTCGGCCGGGCTGCGGTGCCTGGTCTTCGCGCACCAGAAGCTCGGCCGCACCGGCGACATCGTGCTGGTCGGCGCCCGCCCGGAGGTCGCCGAGACGATCCGGCTGACCGGCTTCGACCGCGCCATCGTGATGCAGAGCCGGGCGGAGCCCTGATGGCCGCGCGCCGGCTGCTGGTCAACAGCGGCCACGACGTCAACGGCGTCCTGGCCGGGCTGGTCGCCGAGCTGGCCGCGCAGGGCGGCCTGGCGGCGCCGCAGGCCTACCGGCTGCGCCTCGCCGCGGACGAGATCACCACGAACATCGCCTGCCACGGCTACCGCGGCGCGCCGGGGGTGATCGACCTCGGCGGCTACGCGGCGCACGGGCGGGTGTGGCTGAGCATCGAGGACGACGCGCCGCCGTTCGACCCGCGCGGCCACCACCCCGACCCCCGGCTGCAGGCCGAGCCGCCGCTGCGCGCCGCGGGCGGCCTCGGCCTGCACCTGGCCCTGACCGTCGTCGACGAGTTCGGCTACGAGCACGTGCGCGGCCGCAACCGCAACATCCTGGTGCTGCACCGGGAACGCGGCGGGCACCGGGGCGCCACGACCGACGGAGGAAACGATGAGCGGTACGACCGCGCTTCTCGTCGCTGACAGCGAAGACCCCGCCCCCGAGCTCGAGCGGGTGCTGCGCGCGGAGGACATCGGCCTGACGAAGGTCAGCGCGGCCGGGTTCGCCGAGCGGCCCGGCCGGCTCGACGCCGACGTGCTGCTGGTGTCGGCGTCGCTCGGCCTGCAGCGGGTCGCGCTGATCGCGCAGCAGGTCGCGGTGGCCGGCGCCTCGGCCACCCTGCTGGTGTTCCCGGAAGGCGAGGACTTCCAGGCGCTGGAGGCGTGCGCGCGCGGCGGGTTCGACTTCGTCGTCCCGCCCTACCTGCCGGGCCTGCTGCGGAGCCGGATGACGTCGTGCTGGGAACGCTGGCAGCTGACCATGACGGTGGAGGAGATGGCGGCCGCGGCGAGCGTGCGGGAGTACGAACGCGACCTGAGCATCGCCCGGGAGATCCAGTCCGGGTTCCTGCCGCAGGAGCTGCCGTCGGCACCGGGCTGGGAGTTCGCCTCGCGGTTCCGCCCGGCGCGCCAGGTGGCCGGCGACTTCTACGACGGCTTCGAGCTGGTCAACGGCCGCCGGCTGGGGTTCGTCGTCGCCGACGTCTGCGACAAGGGCATCGGCGCCGCGCTGTTCATGGCGCTGATCCGGACCCTGCTGCGGCACACCGCCGAGCACACCGGCACCTGGAGCCCGGTGGACGCCGTGCCCGAGGTCGCCCCGGCCGGTGCCGCGCTGCCGCCGCTGCTGTCCCTCGGCGCCGGCCCGCTGATCCAGGCGGTGCTCGGCACGAACCGGTACATGGCGCGCAACCACCTGCGGCAGGGCTACTTCGCCACGGTGTTCTTCGGGGTGCTCGACCCGGCGTCCGGCGCGCTGCTCTACATCAACGGCGGCCACAACCCGCCGGTGCTGGTGCGGGCGAACGGCGGGCACGAGCTGCTCACCCCGACCGGGCCCGCGGTCGGCATGATGCCCGGCAGCGCGTACACCCTCGGCCACACCAGCCTCCAGCGCGGCGACACGTTGTTCCTCTACACCGACGGGGTCGTCGAAGCCCGCGACCGGGCGGGCGCGCTGTTCGGCATGGACCGGATGACCGCGGTGGCCGGGCGGGCGGGGACGGCGGCCGAGAAGCTGCTGCTGGAGATGGAGGACACGCTGTCGCGGTTCGTCTCCGGCGCGGAGCAGTCCGACGACATCACCATGCTGGCGCTGCACCGGCGGAGCCGCCCGTGACGCGGTTCCCCGGCAGGCGGGTGCGGGGCAGCCGGGTCGCCGTCGTCGGCGGCAGCGTCGCCGGATGCGCGACGGCGATCGCGCTCGCCCGCGCGGGCTGCGCGGTCACCGTGTTCGAACGCAGCCGCGGTGTGCTCGCGGACCGCGGGTTCGGCATCGGGCTGGCCGGGCCCGCCTGGCGCGAGTTCGCCGACGCCGGCTACTTCGCCGCGGAGACGCCCGCCCTGCCCTGCCGGTCGCGCGCGTGGATCGTGGCCGACCCGGCGGCGGGCGAAGCCGGGCGGCTCGCCTGGCGGCAGCCCCTCGACCTGCTGCTGACCAACTGGGGCATCGTCTGGCGCGGCCTGCGCGAGCGCGTCCCGGACACCGTCGCCTGGCACACCGCGACGGTGACCGGCGTGCGCGACACCGGAGACGGCGCCGAGGTCACCGCGGACGGCGTGCCCGGGCGCTTCGACGTCGTCGTCGGCGCGGACGGGTACGCCTCGCAGGTCCGCCGGATCGCCGGCGGCGGTCGTCCCGGTTACGCCGGCTACGCGCTCTGGCGCGGCAACTACCCGGTGTCGCGCCTGGGGACGGCACCGCCGGTGCCGGCCGGGACCGGGGTCTCGGTGATGTTCCCCGGCGGCCACGCGGTCTGCTACCTCATCCCCGGCCTGCCGGGCGCGCAGACCCGGGTCAACTGGGCGGCCTACCTGCCGTTGCCGCGGCCGGGCGGGCTGCTGTCCCTGCCACCGGGCACGGTCGGCGACGGCCTCGCGGCGGTGCTGGACCGGGTCGTCGAAGCGCACTTCCCGGCCCGGTGGGCCCGGGTGGTCCGCGCCACGACCCGGGCCGAGCTGGCGCTGCAGCCGATCTACGACCTCGCCGTGCCCCGGTACGCGACCGGCCGCCTGCTGCTCGCCGGCGACGCGGGCGCGCTGGCCCGCCCGCACACGGGCACCGGCGTGACGAAGGCGATCCAGGACGCACTGGCCCTGGAAGCGGCCTGCCGCGAGCACGACCGGTGGGACGCGGTGCTGGCGGCCTACGACCCGCCCCGCACGGCGAACGGCGCCGAGCTGGTGGCCCTCGGCCGCCGCCTCGGCGCCGCCCAGGTCGGCCGGACGCCGGACTGGGCGGCGATGGACGAGGGCGGCTTCCAGCGGTGGTGGCGGTCCACAGTGGAGGGATCGGCGCCCTGAGCCGGTGGCGGCCACCCGCGGGGAGGCGGCCGCCACCGGCCGGTCAGGACGCCTGGTCGGCGTCCACCGCACCCGGCAGCCGGTCGTGCACCAGCCCGGCCAGCTCCGTGATCGAGGTCGCCTGCAGCAGCTCGCGGACACTGATCGTGATGTCCAGATCGGACCGCAGCCGGTAGGCCAGCTTCACCGCGAACAGCGAGTTCACCCCCAGCTGCAGCAGCGGCACCGCGGGATCCACCTCGTCGGTGTCGATGCCGAGCAGTGCGGCCGTCCGGCGGCGCAGGTCCGCGGCGCACTCCGCCGGGGTGCGCGGGCCCCGGCGGGGGCGGTCGCCCGGCTCGTCGAACCGCTCGGCGGCGGGGACGTGCCGGTGGGGCAGCGAGATCACCGGCGACGTCCACGCCCCGGCGCCGTCGTCCACCCAGTACCGCTCGCCCTGCCACGGGTAGCCGGGCAGCGGGACGAACGAGCCGCCTTCGGTGAGCCGGGCCCAGTCCGGGTCGCAGCCCGCCGCGTACGCGGTCGCGAGCGCCCGCAGCATGGTCGCCGCTTCGGGGCTTTCCCGCTCGAGCGAGCCGGTGACCGTGGCGGCGGCCGCGCCCGCGGCCTCGATACCGTCCTCGAGCGCCGCGTGCAGGATCGGGTGCGGGCTGATTTCGACGAACAGCACCGGCCGCGGGTCGGCGAGGACCGTGCCGACGGCGTCGGCGAACCGGACCGGCAGGCGCAGGTTGTCCGCCCAGTAGCGGCCGTCCAGCTCGGCGCCGCCCACCACGCGGTTCAGCACGGTCGAGTGCAGCGGCACCCGGCCTTCGCGCGGGCGCAGCCCGGCGAGGGACCGTTCGATGTCCGGGCAGAGCCCGGCCACCTGCGGCGCGTGCGACGCGTAGTCGACCTGCACCTGGCGGCAGTGGACGCCGGTCGCGCGCAGCGGCGCGACGACCTCGGCGAGCGCACCGGGGTCGCCGGAGAGCACCGTCGCGTGCGGGCTGTTGACCACCCCGACGCAGACCCGGTCGGCGTGCGCGCCGATGGCACGGGCCGCCGGTTCCTCGCCGAGCTGCACCGCCCACATCGCCCCCGGCGTCCGGCGGCGGGCCAGCAGGCCGCTGCGCCGGCAGATCACCGCGGCACCTTCGGCGACCGTCAGCGCGCCGGCGGTCACCGCCGCGGCCACCTCGCCCATGCTGTGCCCGATCAGCAGCCCCGGCTCGACGCCCCGGCTCCGCCAGCTCGCGGCCAGCGCCACCTGCACCGCCCACAGCACCGGCTGCACTTGGTCCATAGTGGACAGTGTGCGGCCCGATTCCAGCGCGTCCAGCACGGAGAACCCGGCCTCGTCGCACACCGCCCGGTCGCATTCGGCCAGGCGCGCGGCGAACACCGGATCGGTGCGCAGCAGCTCGCGGCCCATGCCGGGCCACTGCGAACCCTGTCCGGGGAAGACGAACACGACGCGGGGCGCGCGCACCGGCGCCGGCCGGGCACCGCGCCCGCCGGCCACCGCGATCAGCTCGTCGGCGAGCTCCGCCCGGTTCCGGCCCACCACCGCCACCCGGCGCTCGTGGTGGGTGCGCCGGGTCCCGGCGGTGTGGCAGACGTCCGCGGCGGACGGCCCGTCCGGCGCGCTGAGCAGCTCGGCGGTCGCCGCGGCGAGCGTCCGCAGCGCGGTGGGATCCTTGGCGGACAACGGAAGCAGGTACGCCGGCGCCTCCTCGCGGCGAGGCGTGGCGCGGTTCGCCAGCGGCGCTTCGGACAGCACGGTGTGCGCGTGACCGCCGGAAAGGCCGAACGCGCTCACCCCGGCGAGCGCCGGGCGGCCGATCGGGGTGAGCGGCGTCCGTTCCCGCACCAGCCGCAGCGGGCCGCCGGGTTCGTCGAAGACCGGCAGCGGGTTGCGCACGTGCAGGGTTTCCGGCAGTTCCCGGTGGTACAGCGCGAGGGCGGCCTTGAGCAGGCCGACCGCTCCGCCGGTGCCTTCGAGGTGGCCGACGTTGGACTTGGCCGAGCCGATCAGGCACGGCCGGGCCGGATCGCGCTCTTCGCCGAGCACGGTGGCCAGCGCCGCCAGCTCGACCGGGTCGCCCGCCGGCGTCCCGGGCCCGTGCGCCTCGATGAAGTCCACATCGGCCGGTGAGACCCCGGCGTCCTCGTAGGCCGTGCGCAGCAGGACTTCCTGGCTCGACACACCCGGGCTGGTGAGGCTGCCGCCGCTGCGGCCGTCCCCGCGCACCGCCGTGCCGATGATCGTCGCGTAGGTCCGGTCGCCGTCGGCGTCCGCGTCCTCCTGGCGCTTGAGCACCAGCACCACGGCGCCTTCGCTGCGCACGTAGCCGTCCGCGTCCCGGTCGCCGAACCGGCAGCGCCCGGTAGGGGAGAGCAGTTCCGCTTCGCTCAGCGCGAAGTACGGGTCCGGCGACAGCAGCAGGTTCGCGCCGCCGACGATGGCCAGGTCGATCTCCCCGGACCGCAGGGCACGGCCGGCTACGTGCACCGCCAGCAGGGCGGTGGCGCAGGTGGACTCCAGCGCCATGGTCGGGCCGCGGACGTCGAGGTGGTAGGCGATCCGGCCCGCGGCCATCCCGCCCGCTTCACCGCCCATCGCCGCGTGCAGGTCGTGGCGGCCGGCCGCGCGCAGCACGTCCCAGTATCCGGAATTGCACATGTTCACGTAGACGCCGGTATTCGAGCCGGCCAGTTCGTCCGCGGTCCGGCCGGCGTCTTCCAGGGCCTGCCAGGTGACTTCGAGGAGCATCCGCTGCTGCGGGTCCATTTGCTCCGCTTCGTTGGGCAGAATGCCGAAGAAACGTGCGTCGAATTGGTCGATTCGATCCAGGAAGCCACCGCTTCGGCTGCGGATGGTGTGCGGCTTTCCCATTTCGGGGGAGAACCACCGGTCGATGTCGAAACGGTCGTCCGGTACTTCGGTGATGGTGTCCCGGCCGGTTCGCAGCACCTCCCAGAACTGTGCCGGAGTGTCGGCGCCGGGCAGCCGGCAGCCGGCTCCGACAATGGCGACACCCTGCTCCGCGGGAGTTTGCCGGGCTTGGTTCCTGCTCGTCCTCAAGATCATAACTTCCCCTCAGGCAGCCACGGGTCATCATCGGCGATCCCGGAATGGCGGGCATGGCCCTTATCGCTTGTTCCCCAGTCGGCAGATCTTTGCCCGGGGCCGCAACCGGTTGGACATGGGCGGCAATACCGAGCAGGATCGGCACACTGCGCACAGCCTGTCTCGCCGACCGACCGGTGGTCAACGACCAAATAACGGAATGCCGAAACGCGCGGCCGCTATTCGGCGGCGGCGGGCAGGTGCAGCACGACACCGGACGGCGTGAACTCCGGCGACTGCAGGACGACGATCCGCATCGCCTGGACCCCCAGGTGCCCGTGCCGGAACAGCCGCACGGCCGACCGGTGTTCCAGGACTTCGTGGCTCTCCCACCAGTCGCCGAAGGCGGGGCTGAGCCGGGTGAACTCGGCGATCCGCGCGCGGATGTGCGGGTCGTCGGGGTGGCGGGCGCACTCGGCGCGCCAGCGGGCCACCGTGTCCTGGGTGACCGCTTCCCAGTCCACCAGGCGTTCGCGGGCCAGTGGCGAGGACAGCAGCCAGTGCAGGAAGTTGCGGTGCCCCGGTGCCAGTGCCGACCAGTCGTCGTACCACTCGCAGGCCGCCTGGTTCCACGCGACGAGTTCGCAGTACTGGTCGCCCGCGTAGACGGGGTACGGGCTGTCGTCGAACTGGGCGACGACCTGGCGGATGAGGTCGGTCGCGGTCACGTCCGTCGTCAGCGGCGCGGTCTGGACGACCGAGCCGTGCGCGAGGCTGTGCACGTACCGGCGTTCGTCCTCGGTCAGGCGCAGGACGCGGGCCAGGCTGTCGAGGACTTCGCGCGAGGGCTGGATGCCGCGGCCCTGTTCGAGGTAGGTGTACCAGGTGGGACTGAGTCCGGCGAGGACGGCGACCTCCTCGCGCCGCAGCCCGACGGTCCGCCGCCGCGGCCCGGCGGGCAGCCCGACCTCGTCCGGTGTGATCCGCTCGCGTCTGCTGCGCAGGAACTTGGCCAGCTCCCGGCGGCTGTCACCGGCCGAGGACATGCCGACCTCGGGTGCGCTGAACAGACGGACGGAAATCCCCCAGGCAATGGGCCATTCGGACAGCATACGGGCCGCACCGGCCGCATCCGGGCGGCCACGGCGGTCCGCTGGTGTGAACTATCCGCCGATACCCGGCGAAACGACCTAAAAGGACCAAACGCCCGGCGTCCGTCGTTTCGGAAAGCGGCCGGGTGGTCCTTTCTTCGGGCAGCGTTTCGTGTAGAGCGCTCAGGAGACCGGGGCATCGTCGGTCCGGGCGGCGGCGGTCAGCGCGGCCATGGCGACGGCGACCTTCCACCCGCAGTCCGGCGCGGCGGCGTGGAATTCGCCGGCCAGCGAGGTGGCCTCGGTGATCCGCCCGGCGAGCAGCAGCGCATCGATGAGGTAGGCCCGCAGGTAGGGCGCCATCCACGGAAGAACGGCCCGGTCGGCCTCGGCGAGCACGAGCGCCCGCCGCAGGTGCGCCACGGCGGCGGCGCCCCGCCCGAGTTCGAGGTGCCCGATGGCCTCGGCGGCATGGGCGAAGAGCGCGGCGTGCCGGTCCCGCTGGAGGGTGAGACCGGCCAGCACATCGGCGGCATCGGAGGCGCGCCCGGCAACGGCGAGCAGCCAGCCCCGGTAGGCATGCAGCCGTTCCCGGTGCGGCGAGGCAGCAGCGGCGGCGGCGAGGAAGGCATCGGCTTCAGCGGGATCCTGGCGGCCGAAGGCGAGGCACATGGCGCGGAGGAGGAGCGGGTGCGGATCATCGGGGCCCACCCCGGCACCCGCGGCCCCGCGTTCGAGAACCGCGCCCGAGCCTGCGCCGCCGCGGTCCAGCACCGCGCCCACTCCCGCACCGCCGCCGTGGTTCCCTCCCGATCCCTCCCACCGGCCGTCCAGCGCGGCGAACGCCTCCGCCGCGCGGCCCCGCAGCAAATGCACCGCCGCCTTCACCAGGGCCACCTCGCCACCCGCGCCGCTCCACGCCGCCAGGCGGCACAGGTCCTCCACCTGGTCCAGCGCCAGCGACTCCCACGCTCGCGCCACCGCCGCCAGCAGGTGCGCGACGCCGCGGCAGGTCAGCGCCGGGCCCTCGGCCGGCGGTGCGTCCGCCAGCCGCCAGCGCCCCCCGTCACGGACCATCCGCCCGCGCAGCTCCTGGCGGACCACGATGTCGTGCAGCAACCCCGGATTGCCCGCCGTCGCCGCGTGCAACGCCTCCGTTGTGGCCGAGCGGACTGGGCCCTCCATCAGCCGGGCCAGGACCGCGCCCACCTCGTCCACCGACAGCGGGGGCAGCCGGACCGTCTGGATCCCGCGTTCGTAGCGCAGGCAGTCCACCGGGTCGCCGCCGCCCGGGCGGGGCGCCGGGATCGGGTGGGTCAGCAGCAGGAACGCCCCCGCGTGCCGGTTGAGGTGCTGCAGCACCAGCATCGTCTCGTGGTCGGCGAGGTGCGCGTCGTCGGCCAGCAGCACCGGGCGGCGGCCCGCGGCCAGCGCCCGCACCGCGTCCGCGACCTCCCGCACCGCGTCGCGGCCCGCCGGCCGCGCCGCACCGGACGGCAGCAGGTGCCGCAGCGACGAGAACGGCTCGTGCCCGCCCGGGCGGACCTCCAGCAGCGCGTCCCGGCCGGGATCGAGGCTCGCCAGCGCCTTGCGCACCACACTGGTACGGCCGATGCCAGGCTCCCCGACGACCACGAGCGGATCCGGCTCGCGTTCGGCGAGGCGGGACCGGATCCGCTCGAGGTGCTCGGCCCGGCCGACGAAGTGCCAGTCCATCGGATTCCCCTTTCCGCTGGTGGATGAGTGTTCACGCTCGCCCGGACAGCGGAGCCGGTCAAGATCGAGCTGACGGAGTGTGACCACTTCCGTCACTCAACCGAGTGCAGGCATTCCCAGTACCACTACAAGCCGGTTCTGTTTGAACTTCGTTCACCAGCGCACGCTCGAAGAACTGGACGGACTGGAGGCCGGTGGGATGAACGGGCGGGTGCGGCACGACGGAGATCCACGGCGACCGGCCCCGGTGGTGCACCGGTGATCCCGGCGGTGCTCCTGCTCGCCGGGGTCGTCCTGCTCGGGCTGACCTGGCTGAGCGTGCTGCGGACGGTGTTCGCCCCGCGGCAGCGGTCCGGCCGGCTGATGCGGCTGGCCGTGCGGGCGGTCGGCGGCGGGGGAGCCGCCCTCGCCCGGTGGCTGCCGTCCGGTGGCCGCGAACGCGTGCTGGACCTGTGCGGCCCGCTCGCCCTCATGCTCGTCGGGGGCAGCTGGACGGCGGCCACCTTCCTCGGTGCCGCCCTGCTTTCCCCGGCGCTGGCTGGCATCCCGCCGAACCCGGGCGGGGTCGCGCGGTTCATGGCGCTGCGCGACGACTCCGGGGCGGCCCTGCTGGCCGTCGCGGGCTGGCTCGCCGTGCTGCAGGTGCTCCTCGTCTTCGGGTTGCACCTCTCGCGGATCGTCGCCGCGTACCACCGTCGCGAGCGGATGGTCGCCGAACTGTGCACGGACAGCACCAAGCCGTCCGAGGCGGAGTTCCTGCTCGCCGAGCACCTGCGCTTCGGCTCGCGGGAGCACCTCGACGACCTGTTCCGGCAGTGGACCGCCTGGCTGGCCGACATCCGGGCGACCCACACCGGCTACCCGGCGCTGACCTGCTTCCGGCCCGCCAGCGACCTGTGCTGGCTGGACGCGGCGGTGCTGGTGCTCGACGCCGCCGCGCTGACCCACGCCGTCGCACCGGCGTGGGCCCCGCACAGCGCGCGTTCGGTGCTCGACGCCGGTTCGAGCTGCCTGCCCGCGCTGGCCCGGCAGCTCGGCATCGACCTGCCGCGGCCCGCGGTGAGCCTCCAGGGGAGGGAGGAACGCGGGTTCGAACACAGCGTCCGCGTGGCGGTGCTCGCCGGGCTGCCCGAGCAGCGCGGCTACGGCGAGGCGTGGGCGCACTTCCAGGACTGGCGCACGCGGTACGCGCCGCAGGCCGCGGCGATGCGTGTCCGGCTGCACTACGCCCACGGCGAGGACGAGCTCGCCGTGGGCCGGGTCGGCCGCGCCGCGGCCTGATCCACCGCACGGCACGAGAAGCAAACCGTTTGGGGGAACCATGACCACTGCCCGCATCGAGCGCTTCGTCCCGGTCGCACCCGCCGATCCGGTGGACCTGTCCGCCTTCTGCCAGGAGCTGTTCGCCTCCTTCGCCCGCTCCGACCAGCGACGCTGGGGCGAGGTGTACGTCCGCGGGCTGTACTCGCTACCCGGCCGCAAGACGATCCGCCGGATCTCCGACCACGTCGTCGGCTGGCGCGCCGACCAGTCGCTGCAGCAGTTCGTCAACCAGAGCCCGTGGCACTGGGCACCGGTCCGCGCCGCGCTGGCGCGCGCGGTCGCCGGCACGCTGCGGCCGCGGGCGCTGGTGATCACCGAAGCGGTGTTCCCGAAGAACGGCGCCAGCTCGGTCGGCGTGGCCAAGCAGTTCGCCCCGAGCTGCCAGCGGGTGCTCAACTGCCAGCTGGGTCTCGCCGTGTTCCTCGCCTGCGACGAAGGCAGCGTGCCGGTCGACTGGCGGCTGCAGCTACCGAGGGAGTGGGACGAGGACAGCGGCCGCCGGACGCGCTCGCGGGTGCCGCCGGGCGAGCGGCACCGGCCGCGCTGGGCGCACGTCATGGAGATGCTGGACGAGATGCTCGACGGCTGGGACCTGCCCGCGCTGCCGGTGCTCGTCGACGCCCGGCACGAGCGGCACGTCGAGGCGTTGCTGCGCGGGCTGGAGCGCCGCGGCCTGCGTTACGTCGTGCAGGTTTCGGAGGACACCCCGGTGGCGGGCGCGGTGCCCGCGGCGGCGCTGGGCGCGCCGCAGCCCGGGACCGCGGGCGAGCTGGTGCGCCAGGCCCGCCGGCTCGGCCGGATGACGATGAACTGGCGGGAGACCGCGCACGGGCAGGCGAGCATTTCGCAGTTCGTGCTGGCCCCGCTGGCCGTCACCGGCCGCACCCCGCCCGCGCCGGCCCGGCTGCACCGCGGCACCCGGCAGCTGCTGGCCGAGCGGGTGTCCGGCCGGGCGCAGCCGGACCTGATCCACCTGACCAACATCACCCAGGCCCGGATGCCGGACCTGGTGCACCTGGTGCGGAGGCACCGCGGCGTCGCCGAGGGGCTGGCCCGGCTGCACGACGAATCGGGCCTGGCCGACTTCGAGGGCCGGTCCTTCCGCGGCTGGCACCACCACGTGACGCTGGCGTCGGTGGCGCACGCCTACCGCGTCCTGCAGGAGAACGCCGGCGTCCCGGAGACCGGCGACGCGTGGATCCGGCCGTACGCATGACGCCGGTGACGGGAGTACGGCTGCGCGGCATCGAGCTGTTCGCCGGCCTCGACGACGAGCGCCGGGATTGGCTGGCGGCGGCCGGCACGCGGCAGGTCCTGCGGGACGGCGAAAAGCTGTTCGACGACGGCCAGCCCGCGGAGCACTTCTACGTGCTGCTGAGCGGGGAACTGTTGCTGAGCAAGCAGATCGACGGCCGCGAGCAGATCGTCGGACGGCATTTCGCCGACCCCGCCGCGGCACCCCACGCCGCGGACAAGCCCACGGCGGCGCACCAGTACACGGGCGAGCTCCCGCTGCTGGCGGGCGGCGGTTACGTGGCGGCGGCGACGGCGGTCGGCCCGGTGGAACTGCTCGCCTACGACCGGGACACGTTCCTGCGGATGCTGGAGCGCTGCCCGGAGATCTGCCGGGTCCTGCTGCCGGTGCTGGTCTGGCGGATCCGCTCGTACGAGGCCCAGGCAGGCCGGCGCACGATGATGGAGGGACTGGGAACGCTCGCCGCGGGCCTGGCCCACGAGCTCAACAACCCGGTGGCGGCGGTGGTCCGCGCAGCGGCGGAGTTCGACCGCACGGCAACGGAGCTGGCCGACGCGGCGACGGCTTGGGGAGCCATGGCCTCGGCCGATGAGCGGGCCGCGCTGGACCGGTTGACGAGTCCGGGTCCGGCCGCTGCGGGGGCCGCGGTCCTGACCGGTGGCCGGGCCGCGTCCGACCGGCCACCAGCACCGGCCGCTGAGCGGCCGGACCGGCTGGCGGGTCCCGCGGCCCCCGTGGCCACCACGGCCGCGAACCCGGAACCGGACCCCCTGGCCGCCGCGGAAGCCGTCGATGCGGTGTCCGACTGGCTCACCGGCGCCGGCGTCCCCGGCGCCGCCGGCCTCGCCCCCGCCCTCTCCGCGGTCACCACCGCCGCGCTGGACGGCCTGGCCGCGGCCCTCCGGCCGGCCGTGCTCGCCGTCGGTGTCCGGGTGCTCGCCGGGCGCCTGTCCGTCCGGGCGCTCGCCGCCGATGCGCAGGCCGCCGGCCGGGCGATCAGCGCGCTGGTCGCTTCGGCCGCCGCCTACTCCGATCTCGGCCGCGCCCCGGACCGCGAGGTCGACATCGGCGAAGGACTCGAAGCGACGCTGCGAGTCCTGGCCCCGACGCTCACCGGCCTCACCATCGTCCGCGACTACGCCCCCCTGCCGCGGGTCACCGCGCACCTCGGGGAGCTCAACCAGGTCTGGACCCACCTGGTCCGCAACGCCGCGGAGGCCATGGGCGGCCGCGGGGAGCTGCGGCTGACCACCCGCCGGGAGGGCCCCTGCGCGGTCGTCGAGGTGCGCGACAGCGGCCCGGGCATCCCACCGGACCTGCTGCCGCGGCTGTTTCAGCCGTTCTTCACCACCAAGGACATCGGCCACGGCACCGGCCTCGGCCTGCACCTGTGCCACGAGATCGTCGCGATCCGCCACAACGGCTCGATCGAGGCGGTGTCGGCGCCCGGCGACACGCGGTTCGTCGTCCGGCTGCCGGGCGTGGTCAGTCCTTGACCGCCCCGGCGGCCAGCCCGGTGCGCCAGAACCGTTGCAGTGCCAGGAAAGCCAGGATCAGCGGGATGATCGACAGCAGCGAACCGGTCACCACGACGGCCTTCAGGTCGGGGTCGCGGGTGATCTGGGTGTTGAGCGTGTAGAGGCCGAGCGTCACCGGGTACAGCCGGTCGCCGGTCAGCATCACCAGGGGGAGCAGGAAGTTGTTCCAGATCGCGACGAACTGGAACAGGAAGATCGTGACCAGCGCCGGGGCCATCAGGCGCAGGCTCACCGCGTAGAACATGCGCACGTCGCCCGCGCCGTCGATGCGGCCGGCTTCGAGCAGCTCGTCGGGGACCGACGCCGCCGCGTAGACGCGGGCCAGGTAGACCCCGAACGGGCTGATCATGCTGGGCAGCAGCACCGACCACACCGTGTTCGTCAGTCCCGCCCCGGCGAGCATCAGGAACAGCGGGACGGCGAGCGCGGTCGGCGGCACCAGCACCCCGGCGAGGACGGCCGAGAACGTGAACGACCGCCCGCGGAAGCGGAACTTCGCGAGGGCGTACCCGGCCATCGCCGACAGCAGCGTGGCCGCCGCGGCCCCGACCACCGAGTACAGCGCGCTGTTGGCCAGCCAGCGCAGGTAGAGGCCGTCCCCGAACGTCACGGTGTCGTGCAGGTTCTGCCCGAGGTGGTTGCCGGAGAACCACAGCCCGAACGTCGTCGAAAGGTCGGACGCGGACTTCGTGGCCGAGATCGCCAGCCACACCACCGGCAGCAGGAAGTAGACGGCGGCCACGAACATCGCCGTGGTGACCACGACGGACGAAGCCCGGGTGCTCGGCTGGGTGGTCACAGGGCGGCCCTCGCACGGGTGATCCGGAAGAACAGCCACGACAGCAGCGCGATGAGCAGCGTGACGAGCACGCTCATCGCGGCGCCGAGGCCGTAGTTCTGGGCGGAAATCTGGGCGTAGGCGGCCATCGACGGCGTGTAGGACGACGACACCGCGCTCGAAACCCCGGCCATCACCTGGGGTTCGGTGAACAGCTGGAAGGTGCCGATGATGGAGAACACCCCGGTCAGCACCAGCGAAGGCGCGATCACCGGCACCTTGATCCGCCAGGCGATCGCCCAGCCGGACGCGCCGTCGAGCCGAGCCGCTTCGTACAGCTGGGGCGGGATCGCCTGCAGCGACGAGTAGAGGATCAGCATGTTGTACCCGGTGAACGTCCAGGTGACGATGTTCGCGATCGAGTACAGGATCACGTTGCCGGACAACAGGTCCGGGTGGATCCCGGCCGGGTCGAGCAGCTGGTTGACCGGCGAGAGGTTCGGGGCGTAGAAGAAGCCCCACATCACCGCGGCGATCACGCCGGGCACCGCGTACGGCAGGAAGAAGGCGAGCCGGAAGAACCGCCGCAGCCGCACGACCGCCGAGTCCAGCGCGAGCGCCAGCAGCAGCGCCAGGCCGAGCATGACCGGGATCTGGACGACGCCGAACAGCAGCACCCGCCCGATCGAGCCGGTGAACCCGGCGTCGCCGAGCGCGGCGGTGTAGTTGCCGAGCCCGGCGAACACCTCGACGGGACGGCCGTAGGTCGAGGTCCGGGTGACGGCGGTGAAGCTCTTCACCACGGCCACGACGATCGGGGCCACGTAGAACACCGCGAACCCGAGCAGGAACGGGGCGAGCAGCAGCCAGGCGGCGCGGGTGCTCGTCCCCGCCCGCCGCCGGCGTGCCACCCGGGGGCGGGCGGGCACGCCGGCGGCGGTTCGAGACGCTGCGACAACCATCGTCGCCCTACTTCGCCACGGGGATGGACTGGCGTTGCAGGTCGGTGATCGTCGCCGCGCCGGCCTCGGAAAGGGCTTTGCCGAGCGTGCCGTTCCCGGCGAGCGCGGCGCCGAACCCGTCACGGACGTGGGCGTAGGTCTGTTCCATCGACGGTCCCCAGGTGAAGTCCTGGCTGACCCCCTTGCCCGCCTCGCGGAACACCGCGTCGACGTCCTGGCCGCCGAAGAACTGCGTGTTTTCGGGCGACGCCTTCGCGTTCGCCTGCGCGTCGACGGTGGCGGGGTAGATGCCGCCCTGGGCGGTGAGAACGGCCAGGGCCTTCGGGTCGCTGTTGAGCCACAGCGCGAACTGCGCGGCTTCGGCCGGGTGCTTGGTGCCGGCGAACACCGCCGTCGTCGAGCCGCCCCAGTTGCCCGAGCGCTGTTCGCCCTTGGTCCACTGCGGCAGCGGCGCCACGGCCCACTTCCCGGCGGTCGACGGCGCGGCCTTCGCGATCGTGCCGACGCCCCACACGGCCCCGGTCCAGGTCGCGATCTGCCCGGAGTCCAGCGCCTTGTTCCACGATTCCGAGAAGCCCTGGTAGTTCGACACGAGCCCCTGCGACAGCAGGTTCTGCCAGTAGTCCGCGACCTTGGCCGACGCCGGGTCGGTCAGGTTCACCTTCCACTGCTGACCGTCCTGGGCGAACCAGTGCCCGCCCGCCTGCCACACGAGGCCGGCGAACCAGTTGACGTCCTTCTGCGGGAAGTGCGTGATCGTCAGGCCGGGGTCCGCGGCGTGCAGGGTCTTGGCGGCCTGCGCGTACTCGTCCCACGTCGTCGGCACCGGCACGTGGTACTTCTCGAACAGGTCCTTGCGGTAGAACAGGCCCATCGGGCCGGTGTCCTGCGGCACGGCGAACACACCGTCGCCGCCGACCGAGGCCTGCGCCCACGTCCAGTCGACGAACTTCGGCTTGGCCTCCGCGACACCGGGGCAGCCGGAGATGTCCCGCAGCCCCTGCTGCACGCGGAAACCGGGCAGCGAGTCGAACTCGACCTGCCCGAGGTCCGGCGCCTGGCCGGCCTTCAGAGCGGTGAACATCTTGTTGTAGGTGCCCTGGTTGCCCTGCGGGGTCTGTTCGACGGTGACGTGGATGTCGGGGTGCCCCTGGTTCCAGAGGGCGACGGCCTGGTCGATGCCGGGCAGCCAGGACCAGAAGGACAGCTCGACCTTGCCCCCGGAGGGCGCACAGGCCGCGGCGGCGGGGGCGGCGGAGTCAGCGCTGCCGCAGGCGGCGGCGGTCAGGGCGAGCCCGGCCGCGGCCAGTGCGGCGCCGAGCCGGCGGAGCCGTGTCGTCGGGGGAGAGGTACGCGCCATTGCGTTCGGTCCTTTCGGGGTGGCGGCGGAGCCGGCCGAGGTCCGGGAATGGGGTGATCCGGGCTTCGGGGAGCGGGAGGGGAGGCGGGAGGAGACGGGGGGGCCGAAGTGGACGGTGGTCTTGGTGGCGGGCGGTCGCGGGGTTCTGGTGCCCGCCGCGGGCAGGAGCGGGGCCCGGGCGCCAACCGCGGCCCGGGTGGCACGTAGCAGCGGCGCCCCGGCACACACCGCAGCAGCGAGCCTCACCCAGTCCTGCGCAACCGGCCCGGACCCGCGACAACAGGCGGGGCCCGACCGGTCCCGGATCGCCTGCGTGCATGCCGTTGTCTCCGTCTCCACCGATTGTCGGGAACGTTCCCGGGAATGTTCCCGGCTCTGGTTCCCGGGGAGTATGCGCACCTCAGGGGGACGCCGTCAAGGGCGGGTTCGCCGGGACCGGCGTCAGGCGGTGGCGCGGGTGATCAACGAAACCGGCAGCGAAATCCGGTCGGCCGTGTCCGCCAGCAGGGCCCGGACCAGGGCCTGCCCGTGGTCGTACTTGTCGATCCGGACCGTGCTCAGCGGCGGGTTCAGGTACGCCGACATCTCCAGGTCGTCGAAGCCCACCACGGCGCAGTCGGCCGGGACGGTGGCGCCGCGGGCGAGCACCGCCTGGACCGCGCCGATGCCCATCAGGTCGTTGAACGCGAAGATGCCGTTGACCTCGGGCCAGTCGTCGAGCAGCCGCGAGGCCGCCTCGGTGCCGCCCGCGATGCTCGGCGGTCCCTGGATGATGCGGGCCGAGACGTCGCCGAAGCCGTGGGCGGCGCAGGCGGCGAGGAAGGCCAGCCGCCGCTCGTCCACCGCGACCCCGACCGAACTGTCCAGCATGCCGAGGCACGCGTCCGGGCGCCGGGCGAGCAGGTCGACGGCGGCCGCGGTGCCGGCCGCGAAGTCGTTGCTCACCGAGGCGGCCACTTCGGTCGACAGCTCCCGGTCGGCGACGACCAGCGGTACCGAGCGCGCGTAGCCCGCGAGGACGTCTTCCGGTGTTCCGTAGAAGAAGCCGACGACGCCGCGCGCGGAGCGGGCCAGTGCGTCCTCGATGGCGTCGCGTTCGCGGCCCGGGTCGGCGTCGGTGTTGTACAGCACGACACTGCACCCGGCGGCCTCCGCCGCGTCGTACACCCCGCGCGCCACCGCGGGGTAGAACGGGTTCGCGATGTCGGACACGACCAGCGCGATGACGTCCGAACGCTGGGTGCGCATGCCCTTCGCCAGCGCGCTCGGCCGGTAACCCAGCCTGCTCGCGGCGGCCAGCACGCGGTCGCGGGTTTCGGGGGCGATCTCCGGCAGGTCGCGCAGCGCGCGCGAAACGGTCTGCCGGCCGACCCCGGCCGCCCTGGCCACGTCTTCGATCGTCACGCGCTTGATCCGCGGCAGCCGCCCGGTCACCCGCCACCTCCCTCCGCGGTCCGACGAAGAGCCTAAGGGGTCGCCGGTGTCCCGGCGGCGGAAGCCCGTCCGCGCGGCGCGCTTTCCGCCGGCGGCCGGAGGGCCCGGCGCCACTGGTCGGGGACGCTCCGGCGCAGCCTCTCGGTGTCGACGCTCGCCGGATCGAGCAGCCGTTGCAGGGCGATCCCGCGCAGCTGCCCCACGACGGCGGTCGCGACTTCGGCCGGGCTGACGCTCCCGTCGACCGTTCCGTCCGCGATGCCGGCCTCGACGTCTTCGCGCAGGTCGGCGCGGAAGGCCGCGTCCCGCTCGCGGAAGATCGGCGCCAGGTCCGGCTGGGTGGCCGCTTCCGCCCACAGCAGCAGGAAAGCCCGGTTGAACACCCCGAGCCGGCCGAGTTCGCCGAGGTAGCCCTCGATCAGCCGCAGCAGGCGCCCGAGCCCGGGCGGCACGTCTTCGAGCCCGGGCACGAACCCGGTCTGCGTGGCCCGCGCCAGCCGTTCGACCAGCGCCTGCTTCCCGCCGAAGTGGTGGGTGACGATGCCGCGGCTGTACCCCGCGCGTTCCCCGACGCGGGCGAGCGTCAGCGAACGCACGCCCTGCTCGACGACGAGTTCGGCGGCGGCGGTGAGGAGCGCGGTCTCGGCCTGGTCGCGGCGTTCCTGCTGGGTGCGGCGGGCGGTCGGCATGACACCAGCATAGCAAACTAACTTGCGTGTCGCTCAACAAGTATGTGTACTGTGACGGCCAAGGAGGTCCAAATGATCGAAATCGAAGACCGCGCCCTCGACACCCTGCTCGCCGAGGATCCAGGTGGCCCGGTCGTGATGCTCAACCTGCTGCGGTTCCGCCCGGACGGCGGCCGCGAGAGCTACCGGCGTTACGTCGAAGCCCTCAACCGCGGGCTCAACGCCCGCTACGGCCTGGCGGTCGAGTACCTCGGCCACGGCGGCCGCGCGCTCGTCGCGGAGGACGGCCAGGCGTGGGACATGGTGGCGCTCGTCCGCTACCCCGACCGGCAGGCGTTCGCGGCCATGGTCCGCGACCCCGAATACCAGGCGGTCGCCCACCTGCGCACCGAAGCGCTGCAGGAATCGGTCCTGCAGCCGACCACGCCGGCGGGGGCGTGATGCCCGCGGTGTTCGTCCACGGCAACCCCGAGACGGCGGCGGTGTGGGACCTGCTGCTGACCGAACTCCCGCGGTCCGATGTGGTCTGCCTTTCGCCGCCCGGCTTCGGCGCGCCGCTGCCCGCGGGGTTCGAGGCGACCCACGCCGGCTACCGCGACTGGCTCGTCGCGGAGCTGGCGGAGTTCGGCGAACCGGTGGACCTGGTGGGGCACGACCTCGGCGGCGGGCACGTCGTCAACGTCGTCCTGAGCCACCCGGAGCTGGTCCGCAGCTGGGTCAGCGACGCGCTCGGGATCTACGACCCCGGCTACGAGTGGCACGAGCTCGCCCGCCGCTGGCAGACGCCGGGTGCCGGCGAGGCCGACGTCGCGGCGCGGTTCGGCGGCACGGCCGCAGAACGCGCGGCGGTGCTGGTGGAGCGGGGGATGGGCGAGGCCGTCGCGGCCCGCGTCGCGGCGGGGCAGGACGAAGCGATGGGCCGCGCGGTGCTCAGCCTGTACCGGTCCGCCGCCGAGGACGGCCCCGGCCTTGGCCTGCCGCTGGAACGGGCGGCGGCCCGGCCGGGGCTGGCCGTCCTCGCGACGGCCGACCACGTCGTCGGCACCGGGGAGCAGCGCCGCCGGTCCGCCGCCCGCGCGGGCGCGCAGGTCGCCGTGCTCGAAGGACTGGGCCACTGGTGGATGACCCACGACCCGGCCCGCGCCGCGGCGGCGCTGACCGGGTTCTGGGCGACCGTCCACTGAGGTCAGCGGGCGGCGCAGGCCAAGCCGGACACCGGCTGGGCGCTGCCGGTCACCACGGCGCCCCAGGTCGTCGTCGCGCCGGCGGCCAGCGTCCCGTTGTAGGACTGGTTGGCCGCCTGCACGGCCCGGCCGGTCTGGGTCAGCGCGGCGTTCCAGGAGTTGGTCACCTGCTGCGTGTCCGCGAACGAGAACGACGTGGTCCAGCCCGAAACCGGGGCGGAGCCGGTGTTCCGCACGGTGAACTGCAGCTGGTACCCGCCGTTCCAGGTGGACGTGACCGCGGCGGTCGCCGTGCACGACACCCCGGCCGGGGTGGTCGTCGTCGTGGTCGGCGCCGTCGGCGTAGTGGGCGTGGTCGTGTTCGTCGGGGTGCCGGTGCCCGTCGTGTAGCTGATGGCGGTGTAGGCGGGCCCGCACCCCGACAGGCACTGGTCCGGCAACGTGAAGCGGTAGACGCGGCCGTCGTTGACGAGCGCGTCGCTCGCGTCGCGGACCCGGATCGCGTACGCGGTGCCCGCGGTGGCGGTCGGGCCGATGAGGAACGCCTGGCCCAGATCGCTGTCCGGCTGCGCCTGCTGCCAGGTGCCGTCCGCGCCGAGGAACTCCACGCCGTGGACGCCGTTGGGCAGGTGCGACACGGCGATGGCCGTCCAATACCGTTGCGCCCCTTGGAGGAAGCCGAGTTTCAGGTCACCCGTGTAGTTCGGCGCGGCCACGTAGGACCAGGAGACGTGCCGGTTGTTCCAGTGCGCGGGGTTCATGTCCCCGACCGGGGCGCCGTTCTTGATGAACCGGTTCAGCGACGCCGTCGACAGGTCGAGGTGGCCGGGATCGTCGCGGCACCAGGCGTTCGCGTCGCCGCAGCTGTCGGCCACGACCATGGTCAGCTGCGCGCCCGCGTAGCCGTCGGTCACCCAGGACCCGTTGCGGCAGAACGGTTGTCCCGGCGCGCCGTCGTTGACGCCGGTGCAGTAGTCGCCGATGGTGACCTGGACGAACCGCCCGCAGTTGCGGCCGTTGTCCCACAGGCCGATCTTGGCGGCCTGCGCCGGCGGGATCGGCCGCGGGTAGAAGCTGTAGTCGCCGGGGGTGTTGTAGACGTTGAGGGCCACGAAGTCCGGCGAGTCGAGCTGCTCCTGGGGCAGGCCGCAGCCGCCGTAGGGCGCGCCGAGCGCGTCGAAGTGGGTGGCGTTGCCGGTCACCGGGGTCGACGGCGCGGCGCCCGACGGCCACGGCCACAGCACGGAAACCCCCAGGACCAGCAGGGCGACCGCGGCGAGCACGGCCGGGCGCGCGGCGCCCCGGCGGGCGGCGGATCCCATGGACTCTCCTTCCGCTTGCGTGCCGGGGCAGGCGGAAGCGACCCCGGCGGCGTTTCTGGAAGCGCTCCCAGAGTCCTCCGGGGACCGGCCGTTGTCAATCTTCGGCGGCGGCACGCGCCCGGGGCGCGTGCCGCCGTCCGCTCAGGGCCGCCAGGCCGGGTCGCGGCCGAGGAAGCCGATCAGCCGGTCCTGCGCCGAGGCGTCGCCGCCGACCGGCACCGCCGGGCCGAACTGGCCGCTGCCGCGCAGCAGCTCCTCCATCGGCTGCATCCCGGCCAAGGTGGCGGCGCAGCGCTCCTCGCCGAGGTCGGGCTCGCGGCCGAGCGCCTTCGCGAGATCCCAGGTGTGCATCCAGATGTCGTTGGTGTAGAACTGGTCGATCGCCTCGTCCACCGGCCGGTCGCCGGTGTGCGGGTTGCTGAGCACGCGCCCGGCGGGCTGCTCCACGATGGCCTGGATGTCGGCCACGTGCTGCTTCCAGGCGCCGGCCGGGTCGGCTTCGACCGCCAGCGCCGGGAGTTCGATCCCCGCTCCGCCGAGGAAGGCTCGCGGCCATTCGACCAGGTGCTTGACGACGTCGAGCGCCGTCCACCCCGCGACCGGGCTGGGCCGCGTCCAGTCGGCGGCCGAAGCCGATTCCGTCAGCTCGGTGAACCGGGCGGCGTCGTGCGCGTGCCGCTGCGCGGGTCCGGTGGGTGTCATGTCACGCCTCCTTGGCGAGCAGTTCGTCGAGCTTGGCGTAGCCCTCGGTGAGGCCGGTGTTCATGCCGCTCGCCAGCATGCCGTCCCGGGTTTCGAAGTCCTGCACCACACTCAGCACCTGCAGCCGGGTGCGGCCACCCTCGAGTTCTTCGAAGGCAAAGGTTTCCAGGGCGACGCCGTCGGGCTCGCCGTCGTAGGTGAACGTCCACACGATCCGCTCGTTCGGCCGCACGTCGTGGAAACTGCCGTGGAAGGCGGCGATCTCCTCGCCGTCCCGGTCGTTGGCGAACGCCCACGCGCCGCCGGTCTGCGCGTCCCAGCGCGTGATCCGCGTGGTGACCGAGTACGGCCCGATCCACTGCGCGTAGAGCTCGGGGTCGACGTGGGCGCGGAACACGAGCTCGGGAGCCGCGTCGAACTCCCGGACGATCCGGATCGTCGGGACCCGCCCGTCGGCCTGGATCTCGGTTTCGTGTTTCACCGTGGTCATGATGCGTCCTCGCGGGCTGGGGCGGCGTCGCCGGTCATCCGGTCCAGCAGGGTGTCGAGCCGCCGGTAGCGCTCCTCGACCTGCCGCCGGTACCGGTCGATCCACTTCGTCATCAGGTCGAACACCTCGGCGTCGAGGTGGACCGGCCGGCGCTGGGCGTCCTTGCTGCGCGTCACCAGCCCGGCCTCCTCGAGCACCTTCACGTGCTTGGAGACCGCCTGGAGGCTCATGTCGTACGGCTCCGCCAGCTCGCCGACGGTCGCGTCCGCGCCGGCCAGCCGGGCCACCAGGTCCCGCCGGGTCGGATCGGCCAGGGCCGCGAACACCCGGTTGAGCCGTTCGGTCCCTTCGTCCACCTGTCTTCTCAACTCCTCGGTTGAGCAGGAACGTAGCGGGCGACCCGGCCGTTGTCAACCGACTGGTTGAGAAGGGGGGGCGGGGGTGCGGTCCGGCACCCCCGCCCGTGCCTCAGAAGCTGTCCGGAGTGCTGATGCGGCTCCGGACCAGTGCACCGGACGCGCTGGATCAGCCCAGCCGCGGCAGTTCGCCGCGCGGGCCGGTACCCAGCGGGGACCACACCGGGGAACTGTCGGAGCTGGTCCCGACCAGCCGCCCGGGGCCGATGCTCACCTCGCCGGTCGGCCCGGACGCCACCTGGTTCAGGCTGGTGGACAGGTCGGCTTCGACGCCGCCGGGCAGCTTCAGCCGGACCAGGAACGGGAGCACGAAGCCCAGCGCCACCAGGCCGACGAGGATCGGCGTCAGGGTGCCGATCACCACCGTGGTCACCTTGTCGGTGAGGAAGAAGCCCAGCCACAGCGTGATCAGCAGGCCGCCGGCCACCGCGATCATCATCGCGCTGCCCGCCAGGCTGTTGCGGGTGATCGCGAGGCTCTGCTCGGCGAGCGTCATCACCCGGCGCGCCTCGATGTGCTCGGGATCGTGGTGCAGGCAGCGCCGGAAGTGGTGCAGGGCGCGGCGGCGGTAGTACGGCCGCGCCTGCGCTTCCGGCCCGCTTTCCCCGGCCTTGTAGGCCGCGACGCCGGCGACGTAGTGCGGGTCGGCCTCGCCGGCGGCCAGCTCGATCGCCTGCCGCGCGGTGCTGAGCGCTTCGAGGTGCAGGTCGCGGCGCTGGGTTTCGTCGCCGCGGCCGATGAGCAGCCGGGCGAGCGCGACGAGCAGCTGCCACCGCGGCTGGTCGCAGTCCTTGCGCCGCAGGGCGTCCCGCAGCACGCGCTCCGCGGCCGGCAGGTCGCCGGGGGACTTGGTCAGGGCCAGCGACAGCCCGATGGCCGCGGCGCCGCGGGTCGGCTCGATCACCAGGGCCTGCCGGAAGTGCCGGGCCGCGCGCCGCGCGTCGGCCGGGTCGCCGGGGCCGTCGAAGTCGCGCTGGAGGTGGAGGGCGCCGAGTTCGATGTGGGCCTGGCTGTCGTACCAGTTGCGTTCGAGGGCCTTGAGGAACAGCGCTTCGGCTTCTTCGAAGCGGGCCATCTGGGCGAAGAGGGCACCCAGGTCGACGTAGCTCCCGCCGTAGGGATCGATCTCGATGGACCGGCGGAGGTGGTACTCCGCTTGCGGCAGGTTGCCTTGGCGCGCGTAGAGGACACCCAGGCACGTGTGCGCGAGGTGCCGGCGCGGCGACTCGGCGAGCGTGGTGAGGCACAGGCGTTCCGCCTCGTCCTCGCCGTTCGGTTCCCCTTCGTGCACCAGTGTCCACGCGAGGCCGACCGCCGCGTCGAGGGACTCGGGGTTCTCGGCGATGGCGGCCCGGAACCGGAGCGCGGCCTGCTCGAAGTCGCCGGCGCTGAAGGCGACCCAGCCGAGGCCGTGGAGGGCGTCGGCCCGGCTGCGCGTCCCGACGGCCAGGCCGAGCGCGCGTTCGAACGCCTCGCCGGCCCGGGTGAGCTCGCCGCGGTCGCGGAGGACCCAGCCCCATTCGATGACCACGGTGGTGGCGACGTCCGGCTTCGCCAGTTTCGGCGCGAGCAGCCGTTCGGCTTCCCCGAACCGCCCGAGGGAGCGCAGCGCGGCCGACTTGGCGGCCAGCGCCCAGACGGACCGCGGCGACCGGGCGAGGCCCCGGTCGAACCAGGTGAGCGCTTCTTCGTGCCGGTTCTGCGCGTCGCGGAGTTCACCCATCTCCAGGACGAGAGATGCGTTGCCGGGCCACAGTTCCAGCGCGGCGGTGAGGGCGGCGTCGGCGTCGTCGTGCCGCCCGGCCAGCCGCAGGGCGTTGGCGTGGTTCAGCCGGACGCCGGCGTGCCGGGGATCGAGTTCGATGGCCCTCTCGTAGACGGCGATCCCCTCCTCCCGCCGCTCCAGCTGGGCGTAGGTCCAGGCGAGCTCGATGTGCAGCTCGACGTAGTTCGGGCGCCGGGCCAGCTCTTCGAGCAGGATCCGCTCGGCCTCGTCGAACCGGCCCAGCCGCCGCAGGCACAGCAGCTTCCCGCGCAGGCTCGCGCGGTCGGTGGGGTTCAGGGCGAGGCAGGCTTCGTAGGCCGCCAGCGCCTGCTCGTCGTCGTCCAGTTCGGCGTGGATGTCGCCGAGCACCCGCCGGAACCGGAGGTCACGGGGAAAGCGTTCCGCGCCCTCCGTGGCGATGGTGATCGCTTCGGCGTGTTCCCGCGTGTCGCGCAGCAGGCCGACGCGGTTCATCAGGACGTCCGGGCGATCCGGCAGCTGCCACAGGATTTCCCGGGCCTGGCCGTGGTTTTCCGCGCTGCGGAGGTACCAGGTCAGTTCGAGCGACAGCACCACCCGGCCGGGCTGCTCCGCGCAGGCGGTGCGCAGCGATTCGGCTGCCTTGCCCGGCCCGCCGATCGTGTCCTGGACCGACGCGGCCCAGCTGCGGAGCTGGTAGGTGCGCGGGTTGGCCGCCACCGCCAGCCGCGCGGCCTGTTCCGCCTCGGCGTGGCGATCCCGCTTCACCAGCAGCCGGATCCGGCCGATCCACGCCCGGACGTGCCGCGGCCAGCGGTCGTTCATCTCCGTGTAGAGGTCCACGGCCGCGGCGAGGTCACCCCGGTCTTCGAGCACCAGCGCCCGCTGTTCGACCAGGTCGGCCGACTCGGGGAGCTTCGCGCACGCCTCCGCCAGCAGCCGCTCGGCTTCGTCGTGGCGGTAGAGCCAGCGCAGCGCCTTGGTGACGTCCACGACGTAGCCGGCCGCGAAGGGCAGCAGGTCGCTCGCCCGGCGGAACCACTCCAGTGCCGTTTCGTCGTGGTCCTGGTCGGCGTGGACCCAGCCGAGGTCGTTGTGCAGCTCCGCGTCCCCGGGGCGCCGCTCGAGCGCCGACCGCGCCACGGATTCCGCCTCGGCGAACCGGTGCGACCACCGCAGGAAGGTGACGAGGCAGGTGAGCGCGGACCCGTCCGCCGGATCGAGGGCGACGGCCTGTTCGGCCACGGTGACGGCGGTTTCGAGCTCGTCGAGGTCGTGGTACCGCCACGCTTGCGCGACCAGCAGGTCGATGCTGTCCGGGGTGGCCGCCAGGGCCGTGCGCAGCACCTCGAGGGCCTCGGCTTCCCGGTCGAGGTTGCTCAGGACGGTGGCCCGCCAGCGGTGGTACAGCGCGCGGTGGGGATCGAGTTCCGCGGCGCGCTCGAACTTCGCCAGCGCCCCGGCGAAGTCCTGGAGCTCGTTGAGCGCGACACCCCAGGGGAGGAGGAGCCGGGCGGCCCCGGGCAGCTGCCGGGCGGCGCGTTCGGCGAGCGTGCACACTTCGTCCTGGCGCCAGGCGTCGTTCAGCGTCCCGAGTTTCCGGTAGTGCGCTTCGACGTACTCGGGCTCGAGCTCCAGGGCCCGGTCGAACTTCTCGACCGCGGCGGTGAAGCGGCCGGCTTCGGCCAGCGCCTCGCCCCAGGCGACGTACAGCTCGGCCGCGTCCGGGTGAATCTCCACAGCCTTCCGCGCGGCCGCGGCCGCTTCGTCGGGCCGGTGCATCGTGCCCAGCGTCCGGACGCGGACTTCCAGGGCTTCGAGGTGACCGGGGTCGCCCGCGAGCACGGTTTCGAGCTCGTCGAGCAGGTACTGCTCTTCGTCGGTCTCGTCCTCGGCCACCCGGGCCCTGGCGATCCGGACCAGGTGCGCGCCGGGGTTCCGCGCGAGGACGGCGTCCGCGGCAGCCCGGGCTTCGGCGTACTGGCGTTGCCTGCTCAGCCCCGCCACCCGCCACGCCTGCGCGAATTCGTCGTCCGGAGCCAGCTCGACGGCCCGCGCGAAGTGCTGGGACGCGACGTCGGCGCGTCCCCGCTCGAACGCGATCCGCCCCAGTTCGACGTGCGCGTCGGCGCCGTCCAGCAGCTTCTCGGCGGCTTGTTCGGCTTCGGCGTACCGGCACGCCCGGCGCAACCGGGTGACGTGGGTTCGGGGATCCTGCGCGTTCACCGGCGTAGTGGACTACACGGGGTGAGGTGGCCGCTTCGGCCGAACGGTGGACAGGCGGGCGGTCAGCTCTCGGCTTCGCCCTGCAGGGAGCGGTTGAGGAGACGCGCTTCGTGGAGCTGGTCTTCGAGGGTGACGATCCGGCAGGCGGCGTCGACGGCCGTGCCCTGGTCGACGAGTTCCCGCACCCGCGCGGCCAGGCGCAGCTGGTGGCGCGAGTACCGGCGGTGCCCGCCGGCCGACCGCTGCGGCGTGATCAGGCCGGCTTCGTCGAGGCTGCGCAGGAAGCCCTGGGTCGTGCCCAGCATGTCCGCGGCCCGGCCCATGGTGTAGCCGGGGTAGTGTTCGTCGTCGAACTTGCCGGGCGTCGCCGGTCTTTCCCGGTCGGGGAGCATGCCACCTCCACATCGGAAAGGACCCCGGGTGCCGTGGGTGGCACCCGGGGTCCTCGAGGGTTGGGTATCACTACTGCGGGCCGGCGCGACCGCCGACCTCCTGCACCCGCGCCGACCGGCGCGGGGATCGCTCATCCGTGACCGAGCACCACCTCCGAACTCGATGGGACTGCGGCACCCGCGCGGCAGCCGGCCGCAGCGGGCGATCCAGTGACGTTCCCGTGCCCTTCCTTCCCGTCTGGTCTCTCTCGGTTCGGCCAGAACATTACCTCCGGCGGAAGGGGAATGTCTACCCTCGCCACAGGAGATTTTCGCCCCGGGGGCGGACGGGTCAGCGGTCGCGGTTGATCGTGCTGATGTCGTCCTGAAGCCGTTCCCGCGCGGTCGACAGGGCGTCACGCGCGGCGGGCACCGGCGGTTCGGCCGAGCGGCCCGCCGGGCCCGGCACCGGGAAGACCTGGTGCTCGCCGGGCAGCGGGACACCGGGGCAGATGGTGGCCGCCGGGCGGGGGCCGCCGAGGAAGAAGCCGTTCACCAGATCGTCCACACAGGAATTGCCGCTGACGGCGTACTGGCCGTGGAAGGGCGATTCCGCCACCGAGACCATCGGGATCCCGGCCGCCCGCGCCGCCGCCTCCGCCTGCTCGTACCCGGTCTGCGGATCGAACTCGCCCTGCACGACCAGGATGTTCTTCGCCGCGCGCGCCGAAAGCTTCGGCAGCTCATGGCGGGGCGGGTCGGACCAGAAGCCGCACGCCTCGCTCAGGCCGTACGCCCAGCCGAACAGCGGGTAGGCCGGCCCCTGCAGGTCGCTGAGCAGCTTGTACCAGCTCGACGTCCGCGTCGGCTGGTCGCCACACGCCACGGCCAGCCGCGTCCCCGGGACGTCGGCGTAGTCGGGCTCGGGCGGGTCGGCCGCGATGTCGGCGGCGGTCAGCCGGTCCGCCGGACGGCCGAACACCGCCCGGGCGGCCCGGTCGAGGTCGCTGCGCAGCGCGGCGGGCGGCGGGGCGGCCGTGCCGTCCATGGCCGCCGCGCCCTTCGTGAGGACCAGGGCGCCGGTCATCCACTGCCGGGTGCTGCCGTTGCCGACGAAGACCGAGTCGAAGACGTCCGGCGGCACCCCCTTGGTCTTGAAGAAGGTGCGCAGCCGCTCCCACTTGGCCCGGACCTCGGCGGCGGTCTTGCCGAGCTGGTCCGGGAACCGCCGCGCCAGCCACGGTGCGTAGACGCCGTCGAACTGGCGCTGGTCGATCTTCGGGAACGCCTCGAACGCGGCCTGCAGCCTGCCCTCGAAGTTCACGCTGGAGTCGAGGACCATCCGCCCGGCGCGGTCCGGGAACAGCGACGCGTACTTCGCCCCGAGCCAGGTGCCGTAGGAGAAGCCGAGGTAGTTCAGCTTCTCGTCGCCCAGCAGCGAGCGGATCAGGTCCATGTCGTGCGCGGTCTGCCAGGTGGTGATGAACGGCGCGAGCGCGTCGCTCTGGCACGCCTCGGCCAGCACGCGCGGCGTCCGCTGGTGCAGCGTGATGCTGGCCGCCGAGCGGTCGCGGGCGTCGAGGTCGTCGTCGTCCGCGGGCAGCCGGCCCAGCGGCACGCGGCAGACGTACCCCTTGTCTTCGCCGCCCTCCTGGCCGGTTCCGCGGGGGTCCATGCCGATGACGTCGTAGTGCTCGTTCACCGCCGGTTCCAGGCTCGCCAGCGCGCCGGCCAGCGACGTGCCCTGGCCGCCGGGGCCGCCGGGGTTCACCAGGAGCGCGCCCTGCCGGGTCCCGGTGGCCGCCGCGCGGCTGATCGAGACCTTCAGGTCGGTGCCGGCGGACGGCGCCGCCCAGTCCCGCGGGACGGTGATCCGCGCGCACTGCGCGGCCCGGGCGTGGGCGCCCTGCTTGAAGGGACAGGCGCCCCAGGCGACCTCCTGCCCCCGGTAGGGCGCGAGCGGGTCGGGCGTGGTCGCGGCGGCGGGCGCCGTGGCCGCCACCAGGACCGAGACCGCCACCGCCAGCCCAGCTCGGGACGTTCGCACCGCAGTTTTCCTTCCTCGCGCACCGGCCGGGCAAGATCCAATCACGGCGGGCGGGGGAGCGGCAGCACGAAAACCGCGGCTCGCCGGGGGGATTCCTTCGATCCGGTGAACGCCGCGGGGCAGGTCAGGTGCGGTACGGGCCGTGGTTGCCGAGATCGGGGCTGACCCGCGGCTGGGCGCCCTCCTGCCCGGGCACCGGGGTGACGGTGGCGCGCCACGCCGGGTCCGTCACCGCCGGCTCGACGACCACCTCGCCGGCCGGCCGGACGTGGGACTCCGTCGCCACCCGCTCCTCCTGGAAGTGCTCTTCGACGATCCGGTCCTGGCGGCGGCGGGAGAGCACGGCCAGCGTGAGCACGTGGGCCACGGCCATCAGCAGCAGGAAGACGCCGAGCCTGCCGACCAGCGCGGCCGTCGAGCCGGACCACTGCGGGCCGACCACCGAGAGCAGGGCGAGCACACCGAAGGAGACGAGGTGGAAGACGGTCACCACCATCCACGCCATCGACCCTGTCCCCTCGCCGCCGTCGGGCCCGCTGAGGTAGCGGCGGCCGCCGCGGTAGAGGACCTGGCCGTCGGCCACCACGAAAACCAGGCCGATGATCAGGAAGCCGGTGAGGTCGTTGTCGGGCATGCGTCTCCTCCTCGTTTCCGGCGGGGTACCCGGCCCGGCCGGGCCTGGACACCGGTTCACCGGAACGAGCGACGACGGCGGTCACACCCGGGAATCATTCGCGGCTCCCGGACGTCTGAGGGGGCGTGAAGAAGATTGGTTTCCTGTCGTTCGGCCACTGGTCGCCGGGCGCGCACTCCGAGACCAGGTCGGCCGCCGACTTCCTGCACCAGTCGATCGACCTGGCGGTGGCCGCCGAGGAGCTCGGCGTGGACGGCGCCTACTTCCGCGTGCACCACTTCGCGCGGCAGGCGGCCAGCCCGTTCCCGCTGCTGGCGGCGATCGGCGCGCGGACGTCGAAGATCGAGCTCGGCACCGGCGTGATCGACATGCGCTACGAGAACCCGCTGTACATGATCGAGGACGCGGGCGCCGCGGACCTCATCTCGGGCGGCCGGCTCCAGCTCGGCATCAGCCGGGGATCCCCCGAGCAGGTGGTCGACGGCTGGCGGTACTTCGGGTACGCCCCCGGCGAGGGCGAGACGGACGCCGACATGGCCCGCCAGCACACCGAGGTGTTCCTCAAGCTCCTGGAGGGCGAGGGCTTCGCGCAGCCGAACCCGCGGCCGATGTTCGCCAACCCGCCCGGCCTGCTGCGGCTCGAACCGCACTCCGAGGGCCTGCGCGACCGCATCTGGTGGGGCTCCGGTTCGAACGCGACGAGCGTCTGGGCCGCGAAGCTGGGCATGAACCTGCAGAGCTCGACGCTCAAGGACGACGAGACGGGCGAGCCGCTGCACGTCCAGCAGCGCAAGCAGATCGAGGCCTACCGCGAGGCGTGGACCGAAGCCGGGCACGAGCGGGAGCCGCGGGTTTCGGTCAGCCGCAGCATCTTCGCGCTGACGAACGACACCGACCGCGCGTACTTCGGCCGCGACCGCCACTCCCGCGACCAGGTCGGCATGATCGACGAGAACACCCGGGCGATCTTCGGCCGCTCCTACGCCGGGGAACCCGACGAGCTCGTGGCGCAGCTCAAGGAGGACGAGGCGATCCAGGCCGCGGACACGCTGCTGCTGACGATCCCGAACCAGCTCGGCGTCGACTACAACGCGCACGTGCTGGAGAACATCCTGAAGCACGTGGCCCCGGAGCTGGGCTGGCGCTGACGAGCGGCGGCCCGGTGGCGGCCGGGCCGCTCGCCTCAGCTGTGCGTGACCTTCAGGCCGTAGAAGGCGACGCGCGCGCCCTTCGTCGTGCTGTCCGAAGAGGACTGGTTGTACGAGCCGGCCTTGAAGTACTGCTTGTACGCCTTGAACGACGACGGGATGCCGTAGTGCGTGGTGGTCCCGTTGACCGTGAGGTCGATGGTGTTGCCACCGGAGATGCCGATCGTGTAGGTCCACGTCTTGCCGATCGACACGTGCCCGACGGTGTGCGGCGTCTGCCCGCCGTCGGGGGAGTCCTCCGTGCCGAGCACGATGTCGCCGCTCGCCCGGTAGTACAGCTCCAGCAGCGGTTTTGTCGACGAGCCGCCGGTCCCGAGGTGGACCTGGCCGACGCACACGTTCGACGTCACCGAGACCACGCGCAGGGTCGCGCTCAGCTTGTGCGACCCGCTCAGCGACCAGTTCGCCGCGGAGCCGTCTCGGTTCATTTCGCGCAGCTCCGACCGCGCGTAGTTCGAATTCGGCGTGGTGACGCCCTTCTCCGGCGCCCAGAAGGTCATCGCGCCGTCGCGGGTGTCGGTGTAGAAGTAGCTGTCCTGGAACCCGTTCGGCCCCTGCAGCCGGGACGAGGAGATGGTCGTCGGGCTGCCCGGCGAGCCGACCGGCTCCTGCAGCTGCCAGACCGCGAGGTCGAAGTTGCCGCCCGGGGCGACGGCCGGGTTGGCCGCCAATGCGGGGGAGGCGGTCGCCGCGGCCAGGGCCGGGACCGCCAGGAGGGCGAGCAAGGCGCGCACACGCATCATCGGGTGTCCTTTCGCGAATAAATGGTCTGGACAACCCGGCGGCGTGGAACTCACGGTAGGTCGGCGTGCACCCGATGTCAAGATCGCCGCCCACGCGAACGGGCCCGGCCGGAAGATCGGCCGGGCCCGTGCACGGACCGGATCAGGCGAGGTCGAAGCGGTCCAGCTCCATGACCTTCGTCCACGCGGCCACGAAGTCGGCCACGAACTTCTCGCGGGCGTCGTCGCTGGCGTAGACCTCGGCCAGCGCGCGAAGCTGCGAGTTCGACCCGAAGACCAGGTCGACCGCGGTGGCGGTCCACTTGACCTCGTCGGTCGTCACGTCGCGGATCTCGTAGACGTTCTCGGCTGCCTCCGACGCCTTCCACTTCGTGCCCGGCGCGAGCAGGTTGGCGAAGAAGTCGTTGGTGAGCACGCCCGGCTTGTCCGTGAGGACGCCGTGCGCGGCACCGCCGTGGTTGGTGCCGAGCGCGCGGAGGCCGCCGACCAGGACCGTCATCTCCGGCGCGGTCAGGTCGAGCATGTACGCGCGGTCGACCAGCAGCACCTCGGGCTGGCGCTTCTCGCCGGCCCGCAGGTAGTTGCGGAAGCCGTCGGCGCGCGGCTCGAGGACCTTGAACGAGTCGACGTCGGTCTGCTCCTGCGACGCGTCGGTGCGGCCCGGGTGGAACGGCACGGTCGTCTCGACGCCGGCGTCGCGCGCCGCCTTCTCGACGGCGGCCGAACCGGCCAGCACGATCAGGTCGGCCAGCGAGATCTGCGCGCCGCCGGCCTCGTTGAACTCGCGCTGGACGCCCTCGAGGATCTCCAGCACCTTGCCGAGCTGCTCGGGCTGGTTGACCTCCCAGTTGCGCTGCGGCTCCAGGCGGATCCGGGCGCCGTTCGCGCCACCGCGCTTGTCGGTGGAACGGAAGCTCGCGGCCGACGCCCACGCCGTCGAAACCAGCTCGGAGACCGACAGGCCCGACTCCAGCACCTTCGCCTTGAGGGCGGCGATGTCGGCGTCGCCGACGAGGTCGCCCTCGACGGCCGGGACCGGGTCCTGCCACAGCTGCGGCTCGGCGACCCAGGGGCCGAGGAAGCGGCTGACCGGGCCCATGTCGCGGTGCAGCAGCTTGTACCAGGCCTTGGCGAAGGCCAGCGCGAACTCGTCCGGGTTGTCCTTGAACCGCTGGGAGATCGGGCCGTAGACCGGGTCGAAGCGCAGCGACAGGTCCGTCGTCAGCATGGTCGGCTTGTGCTTCTTGTTCGGGTCGAACGGGTCCGGGATGATCTCCGGCGCGTCCTTGGCGACGTACTGCTTGCCGCCACCCGGGCTCGTGGTGAGCTCCCACTCGTAGCCGAACAGGATCTCGAAGAAGCGGTTGCTCCACTCGGTCGGCTTGTCGGTCCAGGTCACCTCGAGACCACTGGTGATCTGGTCCGGGCCCTTGCCGCTGCCGAGCGTGTTCAGCCAGCCGAGGCCCTGGGCCTCCAGCGGGGCGCCCTCCGGCTCCGGGCCCACGTGGTCGTCGGCCACGCCGGCGCCGTGGGTCTTGCCGAAGGTGTGGCCACCGGCGATGAGGGCGACGGTCTCCTCGTCGTTCATCGCCATCCGGGCGAAGGTCTCGCGGATGAAGTGCGCCGCGGCCTCGAAGTCCGCGCTGCCGCGGGGACCCTCGGGGTTGACGTAGATGAGGCCCATCTCGGTCGCGCCGAGCTCCGGGACCATCTCGGTGTCGCTGGCGTAGCGCTCGTCGCCCAGCCAGTCGTCCTCCGGGCCCCAGAAGATCTCTTCCGGCTCCCAGGTGTCGACGCGGCCGAAGCCGAAGCCGAAGGTCTTGAAGCCCATCGACTCCAGGGCCACGTTGCCGGCCAGGACGAGCAGGTCGGCCCAGGAGATCTTCTGGCCGTACTTCTGCTTGACCGGCCACAGCAGGCGGCGGGCCTTGTCGAGGTTGGCGTTGTCCGGCCAGCTGTTCAGCGGGGCGAAGCGCTGCCCGCCGTCACCCGCGCCGCCGCGGCCGTCGTAGATGCGGTAGGTGCCCGCCGCGTGCCAGCTCATCCGGATCATCAGGCCGCCGTAGTGGCCGAAGTCCGCCGGCCACCAGTCCTGCGAGGTGGTCAGGACGTCGGTGATGTCCCGCTTGAGGGCCTCGACGTCGAGCTTCGCGAACTCCTTGGCGTAGGCGAACTTCTCGCCGAGCGGGTTGCTCTTCGACGAGTGCGCGTGCAGCGGGGTGAGGTCGAGCTGGTTCGGCCACCAGTCCTGGAGGGTGCGCGGCCGGCCGCCCGTCTTGGGGGACGGCGAGTCGATCGCCGGGTTCTCGCTCTCGCTGCCGTGCGAAGTCACCGAGTCGTGCGCGACCGGGCAACCGGCCGCCGCCTTCTTGTCCACGCCCTGCGCGGAGGACGGGTTGTCCTGGGTGGAGCTCATTTACTTCCTTCCGGGAGCGGCGAATCATTTCGGGGACGGGCGGCCGCGCAGTCGGGGCAGGTGCCCCAGTAGACGACCTCCGCCTGGTCGATCACGAAACCGTGGTCGTCCGAAGCGGTGAGACAGGGGGTGTGGCCGACGGCGCAGTCGACGTCGGCTATCGCCCCGCACGAACGGCACACGACGTGGTGGTGGTTGTCACCCACCCGCGACTCGTAGCGGGCGTTCGCGCCGGCCGGCTGGATGCGCCGGATGAGCCCGGTTTCGGTGAGCGCCCGCAGCACGTCGTAGATCGTCTGGTGCGACACCGACGGTTGCTCGGCGCGCACCAGGTCGATCACCGTCTCGGTGTCGACGTGGGGATGGTCGCGCAGCGCGGCCAGCACGGCCAGCCGGGGTCGCGTGACCCGCAGCGAGACCGCCCGCAGCTGTGCTTCGAAGTCCGACATCGCCGCCGACCCTAGGACCTTTTCTGGAATGGGTCAAGTTATGACGCCCGTCCGTGTGGGCCATCCGGGGTTCACGCTGAGTCAGCGGCATGGCTAGAGTCCCGGGCATGCCGGACACGCAGTACGAAGACCTCCTCCGCCACGTCCTCGCCACGGGCGCCCGCAAGGGCGACCGTACCGGCACCGGCACGAGGTCGATCTTCGGGCACCAGCTGCGCTACCGCCTGTCCGAGGGTTTTCCCCTGATCACCACGAAGAAAGTCCACTTCCGCTCGATCGCCTACGAGCTGCTGTGGTTCCTGCGCGGCGACGCGAACGTCTCGTGGCTGCAGGAGCACGGCGTCACGATCTGGGACGAGTGGGCGGCGGCCGACGGCGACCTCGGCCCGGTCTACGGCGTCCAGTGGCGTTCGTGGCCGACCCCGGACGGCGGACACGTCGACCAGATCGCCGAGGTCCTGCGCACGCTGCGTGAAAATCCGGACTCGCGGCGGATCATCGTCTCGGCGTGGAACGTCGCCGACATCCCGCGCATGGCGCTGCCGCCGTGCCACGCGTTCTTCCAGTTCTACGTCGCCGACGGCAAGCTCTCCTGCCAGCTGTACCAGCGCAGCGCGGACCTGTTCCTCGGCGTGCCGTTCAACATCGCCAGCTATGCGCTGCTGACGCACATGATCGCCGCGCAGGTCGGGCTCGGCGTCGGCGACTTCGTCTGGACCGGCGGCGACTGCCACATCTACGACAACCACGAAGAGCAGGTCCGCACCCAGCTCGCCCGCGACGCGCGGCCGTTCCCCACGCTCGACCTGAAGCCGGCGGAGAGCCTGTTCGACTACACCTACGAGCACTTCGCGCTCGACGGCTACGACCCGCACCCGGGCATCAAGGCGCCGGTGGCGGTGTGATCGGGCTGGTCTGGGCCCAGTCGGCGAACGGCGTCATCGGCCGCGACGGCGAGCTGCCGTGGCACCTGCCGGAGGACCTCAAGCACTTTCGCGCGGTGACCGCGGGATCGGCGGTGCTGATGGGCCGCCGCACGTGGGAGTCGCTGCCGCCGCGGTTCCGGCCGCTGCCGGGACGGCGCAACCTGGTGCTGTCGTCGACCCCGCAGGAAGGGGCCGAAACCTTCGCGGACCTGGCTTCGGCGTTCGCGGGGGTGCCCGGCGACCTGTGGGTGATCGGCGGCGCGGCGGTGTACCGGGCGGCGCTGCCGTTCGCGGACCGGATCGTCGTCACCGAGCTGCGGGAGTCCTTCGAGGGCGACACGTACGCGCCTGAGGTGGGGCGTGCGCCGGAGTCGGCGGGGGAGTGGCTGGAGTCCTCGACCGGCCTGCACTACCGCTTCCTGACCTGGGGCTGACCCCCGCTCCGGGCGCCCACCGATGCCGCGAATGACTCATTCGGGACCTCCGGCGTCCCGAATGAGTCATTCGCGGCATCCGGCCGGCCGCCGCGGGCCGTTGCGCTTCCCGGGGTCGGCGCTATACGGTTGCCTTGAACTAGAACACGTTACAGTTCTGGTGGCCGGTCGTAGCGAGGAGCGGACATGGCGAACAGGGCGGCGCGCGGCGACGAGGCCGACTACGTCGTCGTCGGGTCGGGGAGCTCGGGGGCGGCGATCGCGGGGCGGCTGGCGCAGGCCGGGGCCAGCGTGATCGTCCTCGAAGCCGGCAAGAGCGACGAGCAGCTGCTGGTGAAGAAGCCCGGGCTGGTCGGCCCGATGCACGCCGTGCCGCAGCTCAAGGCGCTCAACGACTGGGGCTTCTACGGCGTCCCGCAGAAACACGTTCTCGATCGCCGGATGCCGGTGCCGCGCGGCCGGGTCGTCGGCGGCTCCAGCTCCATCAACGGCATGGTCTACGTCCGCGGCAACCGCGCCAACTTCGACTCCTGGGCCGCCGAGGGCAACACCGGCTGGGACGCCGACAGCGTCAACGCCGCCTACAAGCGCATGGAGGACTTCGAGGACGGCGAGAACGCCTTCCGCGGCGCGGGCGGCCCAATCCGGGTCACCCGTGCGAAGCACCCCCAGGAAGGCTCGCTGCAGTTCGTCGACGCCACCGCCGACGCGCTCGGCTGCAAGATCCTCGACGACTACAACGCCGAGTCCCAAGAAGGCGTCAGCCGGATGCAGCAGAACGCCGCCGACGGCCTGCGCTACAGCGCCTCACGCGGCTACCTCCACCACCTCGCGCCCCCGACGCTGGAACTCCAGGACCGGGTGGTGGCCGAGAAGGTGCTGATCGAGAACGGCCGCGCCGTCGGCGTCGAGGTCCTCGACCGCGGCCGCCGCCGCACCATCCGCGCCGGCCAGGAGGTCATCCTCGCCGCCGGTGTCATCGGGTCCGCGCAGCTGCTCATGCTGTCGGGCATCGGCCACGCCGAGCACCTCAAGGAACACGGCATCGACGTCGTCGCCGACCTGCCGGTCGGGGACAACATGCACGACCACATGTTCCACGCACTGACGTTCCACGTGTCGACCAGCAAGAACAAGGGCACCGCGCCGTACTTCGCCCGCGGCCTGGCCCGCGAGCTGCTGCGGCCGGGCAGCACGTTCCTGGCCAACTCGGTCTTCGAAGCGGTCGCGTTCCTGCGGACCTCGCAGGCCGGTGCCGTCCCCGACCTGCAGCTGCACCTGCTGCCGTGGGCCTACGTGTCGCCCAACCAGGACGCGCCGATCCGCCACGACGTCGACAAGCGGCCCGCGCTCACCGTGCTGACGACCCTGATCTACCCGAAGAGCCGCGGCACGCTGCGGCTCGCCTCGGCCGACCCGGCCGCGGCGCCGCTCATCGACTTCCAGTACCTGTCCGACCCGGCCGACCTCGAACTGCTCGGCGAGGGCTCGGAGATGGTGCGCGAGATCTTCGCGTCCAAGGCGTTCAAAGGTGCGGTCAAGGAAGAGATCCACCCGGGCAAGGACCTCACGGGCCAGGCGCTGCGCGACGCCATCCTCAACCGCGCGACATCGGTCTACCACGGCGTCGGTACTTGCCGGATGGGCGTCGACGAGCTCGCCGTCGTCGGCCCCGACCTGCGCGTGAACGGGGTCGAGGGCTTGCGGGTCTGCGACGCCTCGATCATGCCGTCGATCACCGGCGGCAACACCAACGCGCCCTGCATCATGATCGGCGAAATGGGCGCCCAGCTCGTTCTCGGGAGCCGGTCATGACGCTCACGCCACTCGGCCTCGGCCGTCCCGCGTCGGTCACCGACGCCTTCCTGCAGCAGCTGGTCTCCCGCGTGCCGGGCTCGTCCGGCGAGACCTGGAAGCTCACCGAGGTCTATACCGGCGACGTGCTCGTCGAGTTGCCGCAGTCGACGGCCGACGACATCGAGCGGGCGTTCGCCGCCGCCCGGGAGGCCCAGCGGAAGTGGGCGGCGACACCGGTCAAGCAGCGGCTGGCGGTGTTCCGGCGGGCGCACGCGCTGTTCGTCGAGCACGCGCGGACCGTCGCCGACCTCATCCAGGTCGAGAGCGGCAAGAACCGGCGGATGGCGATCGAGGAGACCTGCGACCCGCCGATGGTGATGAGCCACTACCTGAAGCGGGCGGCCCGGTTGCTGGCGCCGGTGAAGCGCGGCGGCCCGGTCCCGATGCTCACCACGTCGACCGAGGTCCGGCTGCCCAAGGGCGTGGTCGGCATCATCGCGCCGTGGAACTTCCCGTTCGCCACCGGCGTTTCCGACGCGGTGCCCGCCCTGATGGCCGGCAACGCGGTGGTGCTGAAGCCGGACAACAAGACCGCCCTCTCGCCGCTGTACGGTGTCCGGCTGCTGGAGGAGGCGGGCCTGCCGGAGGGGCTGTTCCAGGTGGTCTGCGGCGAGGGCCCGGACGTCGGGCCGCCGCTGATCGACCGCGCGGACTACGTGATGTTCACCGGCTCGACGGCGACCGGCCGGGTGATCGGCGAACGCGCGGGCCGCAACCTGATCGGCTGCTGCCTCGAGCTCGGCGGCAAGAACCCGATGATCGTGCTCGAGGACGCCGATTTCTCGCAGGCGGTGCCGGGCGCGGTCTTCGGCGCGTTCGGCAACACCGGCCAGATCTGCATGCACATCGAGCGGATCTACCTGCCGGAGTCCCGCTACGACGAGTTCAAGACGGCGTTCGTGGCGGCGGCCGCGGCCCTCGACGTCCGCGCGGCGTACGACTTCGGCCCCGACATGGGTTCGCTGGTCTCGGTGGACCACATGCGCCGGGTGAAGTCCCATGTGGACGATGCGGTGGCGAAGGGCGCGACGGTGCTGCACGGCGGCAAGCCCCGCCCCGACCTGGGCCCGGCGTTCTTCGAGCCGACGATCCTCGAGGGCGTCACCACGGACATGCTGTGCGGCGTCACCGAAACCTTCGGCCCGGTGGTGGCCCTGCACAAGTACCGCACGGTCGACGAGGCCGTGGCGCTGGCCAACGACACGGACTACGGCCTGAACGCCTCGGTCTGGAGCGGCGACGTCGTGGCGGGGTGCGCGCTGGCGGCGCGGATCGAGTCGGGGAACGTCAACGTCAACGACGTCCTGGCGACGGCTTACGCGGCGAAGGGCACCCCGTCCGGCGGGGTGAAGAACTCCGGCGTCGGCGCGCGGCACGGTGACCAGGGGCTGCTCAAGTACACGGACGTGCAGAACCTGGCCGTGCTGAAGAAGCAGGTCATGGGGCCGCGGCCGGGCCAGGGGTACGAAAAGTACGTGGAGAGCATGCTTTCCGGGCTCAAGCTGATGCGGAAGCTGCGGATCCGGTAGCGCTGAGCGGCATCTGGGCTTACGAGTGTGAGGCGATGGCCAGTTGGTCTGCTAGGCCTATTTTCGGCTTGGTTGTTGTCGCACTTCATGATCACTTACTTGATCACCGTGTAACTGGCCTAAACCGCGGAACCTGCCGGAAGCGCCGGCGGCGGCATCGTCTGCCGCTGGCTTTCACTCGGGACCAAGATCGGCAGCTAGCTTTGCCTTCATGTCACCCATCAGCCACGACTGCAGGTGGCGGCGTGCCTGTGTTAGATCAACTGCCGAAATCAGAGCTCCTGGAGAGAGAGCGCTGGCGCGATGATTGACCAAGCTGTAAGGTAAGTCACATGGAAAACCCTCCTATAGCGCTGGACAATTCTACCTTTATCAGTGCTCAGGAGTTCATTTGTGCTCAAAACCGCGGTGAGCGCAGTTTGGATCCATTCGCCCGGCAATCGTATATTGAACTCGTTCAATCGATTATCTTCCAGCCTGCAGTGAGTGTGATCCATCCGGTCAATCTTGACCCTAGGCCTCATGACTTCGGCGAAGAGCCTTATCTGTTGCGTCGGTTGTTCGAACTTGGCGTGGTGTCACCAGTTCGTGTTCATGCCGGATCGGTTCGGCGCCTCGCTGATGCAGAGGCGGACGTTCTCGTGACACTTCAAACTAAGGGCATTGCGGCGATGCTCTCCTATTTGAACTCGATGGAAACATGTGATCGCGAGACCGAGGCTGCGGGAGGGCTGGGGCTCCGGCGAAGGATATTGCAATGGAACCAGTTTCATCAATCGCAGATTCCTCATCACTTAGTGCGCGTGCCCACTAAGGATGGGATTGAAGTAGATCGCCTTGGCGAGTGGGTTCGCGCCGCCTCGGTGTCGATCGGTGAACTGTTTCGCCCGATGATGCCTGATGCGGTCGAACCTTCGAACCTGATTGCGGCACTGGCGAGATCCTTGAAATATCAGGCCCGCGCCACGGTTGCCGGCCATGCTTACCAGCCTCATGGGCTCCGGCGAGATTTTGCGGTTACCGGTCAAATTTTTTCTGCGGATCTTGGGGAAGACGTTGCGATCGATATTATCAAATTGGTGCGTGGTATACATTCAGGGCTGAATTATTCAGGCAGTTCGAAGTTGGCTCGTCAGCTCGAACTACTTCGCCTTGAGCTTCCCTTGGTAGGGGGCAGATTGTGGAGTGATGAAGAGGCTGGTGTGCGACCCGAGCGTGAATGGATCAATCTAGTTTGCGATCGAATCTTGAGTTATCGAAGGGAGGCAGCGCCTCTTCGCGATATTGTCCGGAGCGTCAAGACTGAAGAAGACGTTCTTCGCTTCGAAAGAGGCATTGACGAGATTGCACAGAAGCTCAACGAACGCCTGGGATTGAGTACGGCAGAATTGACGCCATTGGAGAAGCAGCTTGCGGAAGGTTTATCGGCAGCGGCGACGACTGTGCCGGGAATTCCTAAGGTTGGAGGCATTTGGGTGGGGGCGCGGACTGCCTTGAAGCGTTATTCATTTCGGGGCAGTCCGGCTCAAAAGTTCATCTACCAGGAGTATCTAAGTGCATGGCGGCGCGCCAACGGTTGATGCGTAAGCGTCATATCATGGTAACTGTTGCATAAAAGATCGCATAGGTTCATTGTGCTGAATGTAGTCGATTTCTGGGACTAAATCAATCAATGTGTTGTCAGATGCTAGATTGTGTTGTAGGCAGTAGGTAAAGATGTCGACTTCGGTCCACTGAGTCAGATGCTCGCTAGCGCTGCGACCGAGATTGTCTAGCAGTGGCGCTATCAAGGTTTCCCGAATCAGTTGGCCGTGACACACCTTTTCGTTATTTAGTGGAAAGATATGTTCTCTTAATAGTTCGTCGCGAAGGAACCTCCTGATATTCCAGAACCTCTCGTTCTGAAGTACGCTTTCGTTCCAAAAACTGTGATCTGCCAAAAAGCGATGAGCCGATCTAAATACGAGCGAGTTGAAGTTCTGGGTGTATCTCGGTATATCGCGGTCTCGGTTCAAGGAATTGTGCAGGTATTGCAGCTCTTCGAGGAAGGTTGCATCGCCTACTGGTAGTCGCATCAGGTCTAATGCTTCGGTTGGCAGGTCGGAGGGCGTGAGGTTTAGGCCGGTGATCGTGAAGAGGGTGTCTTCAATGAATCCTGTCACAATGTCGGCTAACAAGACGATTTGTGCTGGATCGTTCAGTAATGCTATGTCCTTATTGGCTACGCCGACTGCCTGTTCGACTGTTCTGTCCGGAAGTCGGCCTGCTATGAAACGTGCAATGTCATGAGCCTGATCAAAATTTCCTCTTTCTGAATTATGTGCAAAAGGCCACCGATTGATGTCGTGTAACCAGGAGAGAAGTAGTACCTCTTGCCGATCAACGCCGCGGTAATTTGCCATTGATAGTGCAAGGGATGTAACTCGGGCGACGTGATCGTAGCGTGAAAACGCGCGCGTCCGTTGATCTCCGCCATGTGGATACACGGTGATGAAACCGGTGATGTCTCGGAGTCTGCTCGCTGCGGAGTGAAGCCAGCCTGGTAGCAATGATGCGCGGGTCCTGTCGCTATTCACTGTCGAGTCCTCTGCCGAAATGCCCAACCCATGCGCGTTCGGTGAAAACAGAATCGGGTACGAGTTCGATTTGGTACTTATGCAGGGCCAAACTGACTGCCGATTGTCTGATTTGGCCGGCTACTCGAACTCGTCGGTCGGCTAGGACGGTGAACTGAGAGACTTTTTTTCCTGCATAATCGGCGATCCACGAAATATTTTTTCCTAAGTTGGCGGAGCTGAGTCGGCCGACTTTGCACTTTGCTCGCTGAGTTTGCGGACAATTGCACGGTATGCATCGCGATGTGGCGCCCCTCGATCGGTGCCATGTGCCCAACTCTTCCGGTTTGCTTCTCGCCAGGGCGATCGCGCAGGATGTACTCCTGTAAACCGGGTATCCCACAATTTTGGCAGCATTGGAAATATCCAGCCAAGTCGATTGGTCCCAGATCTCGCCACTTGCTTCCGAGTTGTGCTCCAAGAGTCTGTCGTCGATCAGGTCGGCCTGATCGATTCCGGGACCAATCGCCAAGCCGATGGCGACCGACGCGCGGAATCCGGCATTTTTGAGCTTACTGATTGTTTCGACTGACCATTCCTTTGATGGAATGCTCTTTCTCGTGATCGGCCGCCAGAAGTGAATGGGGGTGATGTTTGTCAAGTTGTGGTAAGCGCCTGCGGCTGCGAAGGTTCCCTCCGGGGTGAGAACGGGACCTGTCTCTGTTGGTCGGTCCATCGTCACTCGATGAAAAGACTGGGAGTGGAACGCGATTATTCTGACCCCTAATGTGTCGAGCTCTTGGGCGAATGGCCGAGACATTCGCCCCTTGGATACGAGTACGATGATCCGGTCGATCTTTCTGGTGGCTACCTCGCTAACAAAATCATATAGGTACTGCCGGTTTGATGGTGTCATAAGCATGTCTGTATAGTTTCCTATGCAGACTGGAGTTGAATCTGGGCTATTGAGCAGGTCGTCGCGAGTATCGGCAAGATAGTCGCATAGCAATTCAACTGATTCTTGGGGAGACAGCCTCACGTTTGGGCGGTGTGCCCGTAGGTCTATTGGGCCAAGGTAGCAGTACGAACACCTGGCTGGACAGCCGATTATCGGGTCGACGCTTATCCAAGTGTCATGTTCCGCGATAATTGGAACGACGTCCTGACGCGTTGTACTGCTTGGCAATTCGGATGCACCTCCTATCTGGTGCCGGTTCTGCCGAAGGGGCACGGTGAGTAGTCTAGCGTGAGCAGTCGTAGTTACGCATTGCGCAGGATCAGTGTTCCTCTGGATCTTGCGGCTCAGGCAGTCGTTGCTGATGAAGCGGGCAGCTTGCGTCGGTCGCAGTGGCCGTAGCCGTTACGAAGAGCTATCGTCGCGCGTTCGGCTCGCGCCCGATTGGGGGCCTGGCACTCGACCGATGGACTGCGCGGAGCGCAAAGTCTAATAGTTTGTCCACTAGAAGGTGCTGCATCAGCACTGGGTGGTAACCGTTTGAATAGGGCGGACAGCGACCGTAGCCACAGAGGGCTACGTCCTGCGCCCCCTGCGGTCTGAGGGAGACCCTGCAATCCTTATTGAGTTCAGGGCTCAGCCGTCCACCAGCAGTCCCCGCAACGGTCCCTGCAGCCGGGCCGCGCGGCGCGAGGTCCCCGGCAGCAGCACCAGCCGGTGGGTCCGCCGCTCGCCGTGGCGTTCCCGCTCGGCCTGCTCCTCGGCCAGCGGCCGCCACAGGTTGTCCACGACGTCGGCCGGGTCGCGCGCGTCCAGCTCCGGCACCGGACGCCCGAGGTGTTCGGCCCACAGCCGCAGCCGGGTGCTGCGGGCCACCTCGGGGTCGTCGGTGGTGAGGTTGACCTCGGTGTCGTTGAACAGCGAATGCTCGTTCAGGTTCGCCGAGCCCACGGTCAGCCACTCGTCGTCCACGATGCCGAGCTTCGCGTGGACGTAGACCGGGGCCGACGCGTCCCCGTCGTGGGCGCTGATCGTCGCTGCCAGCAGGCGGTGGTGGCCGTCGTCGGCGTCCAGCAGCCTGCCCAGCTGGCCGCGGGTGGTGTCCGAGCCGTTGCTGGGCTTGCGCGGCAGCACCAGGACCACCCGGAAGCGGTCGTCGGGCGGGTTCCGGAGCTTGTCCAGCAGGACCTCGGCGATCTCCGGCGACCACAGGAACTGGTTCTCCAGGTAGACCAGCCGCCGCGCCGAGCGCAGGGCGCGCAGGTAGCCGTCGAGCACGGTGAACTCGCCCTTCGGCAGGAAGCCGTAGGTGTCGTTCGGCACCGTCTTCTGCAGCTGGACGCGGCTGGCGCCGGCGGCCGGCGGGACCGCCGGCTCGGGCAGCGTCTCGCCGGCCACCTCGGTCCACCGCCGCCGGAAGTGGACGGCGACGTCGGCGACGGCGGGCCCTTCGACCCGCGCCATCAGGTCGTGCCACCCGATCGGCCGCGGCGGGTGCTCCGGGCTGTCGTGCCGGTCGCCCTCGAGCGCGGTGAAGTCGACACCGCCGACGAAGGCGACGGCGTCGTCGACGATGACGAGCTTTTCGTGGTGGCAGTGCAGAGTCCGCTCACGGGCGTCCAGCACGCAGCGCACGCCGGTGCCTTCGGTGAACTTCCGCTGTTCCGAGCGCGCCAGTTTCCGCGACGGCTGGAAGGCGGGGAACGGCGGCCCGGCCCACAGCAGGACGCGGACTTCGACGCCCCGCGCGGCGGCCTCGGCCAGCAGCTCGCGCAGGGTGGGCGAACCGGGCTCCCGCGTCAGCCGGAAGTCCGCGCTGGCGTGCCAGTTGGCGATGTGCACGTGCGAGGTCGCCCGCCGGACGGCCTCGGCCACGGCGGGCAGCGACTCCTCCCCGTCGACCAGCACCTCGACCCGGTTGCCGTCGCGAACGGGCGCCCGGCCGCCGAGCCGGTCACCGGCCCCGCCGGGTTCGAGCACCTCACCCCACCCGAGCCGGCGCAGCCGCCGCCGGTGGTGGGCGCACAGGATCCGCTCCAGGCTGTCGCCGAGCCGCTCGTCCACCTTATCCACGAAAGAGTGAAAAGTTCTCACCCGTCCTATGTCACTACAGATCGGCCCGGTTCGCCGCGCAGCGACGCAGCGTCAGAGGTCGAGCACCAGCCGCGGCGAACACGCCCGGGACACACACAGCATCATCACCTCGTTCTCCAGCCGCTCGTCCGCGGTCAGCACCGAATCCCGGTGGTCCGGCTCCCCGCCCAGCACGCCGGTTTCGCACGTGCCGCACGTCCCTTCCCGGCACGACGACAGCACCGTGACGCCGGCTTCCTCGACCACCTCCAGGATCGACCGGTCCGCGGGCACCGGCAGCACCCGCCCCGACCCGGCGAGCTCGACCTCGAACGCCGTGCGCGGCCCCTCGTCCGCAACGGCCGTAAAGCGCTCGACATGCAGGTCGTCCGGCTTCAGCGCCTCCACCGCGGCCAGCAGCGGCTGCGGGCCGCAGCAGTACACCGCCGTGCCCGGCCCGGCCGAGGCCAGCAGCGCCGGCAGGTCCAGCAGCCCGTGCTCGTCCTGCGGCCGGAAGACGACCCGGTCGCCGTGGCGGGCCAGCTCGTCCGCGAAGGCCATCGAGGAACGGGTCCGGCCGCCGTAGACCAGCTGCCAGTCACCGCCCGCGCGGGCGAGCATCGGCAGGATCGGCGTGATGCCGATGCCGCCCGCGATGAACAGGTACCGTCCGGCGTCCACCAGCGGGAAGTGGTTGCGCGGGGCGGAAACCTCGACGCGATCCCCGGCGGACAGCTTGTCGTGCACGTACGCCGAGCCGCCGCGGCCGCCGGGCTCGTGCAGCACCGCCACCTGGTACGCCGAGGTGTCCGCCGGGTCGCCGCACAGCGAGTACTGCCGCACGAAGCCCGGCAGGACCAGGTCGATGTGGGCCCCCGGCTCCCACGGCGGCAGTGAACCGCCGCCGGGTGCGCGCAGCGTCAGCCGGGCCACCCCGTCGGCGATCTCTTCCTTGCGGTCCACCAGGAGTTCGAGGGTCATCGGTGTCCTTCGGGGTGGGCGAGCAGCCAGTCCCACAGCTGCACGGGGTCGTCGAACTCGCGCTCGGCGCCGCAGTGGCAGACCGCGCGCAGCCGGTCCGTGCCGAGCACCCAGTGGATCCGGTTGACGCGGTCGCCCGTCAGCATCGGCCGGGTCATGACGTGACCGGCCCGGTCAGCCGCTGCAGCAGGCGGCGGGCCGCGAGGCCGCCGGTGTCGATGTTGATCGACAGCTCCTGGTAGCCGTCCGGTTCGGTGGCGATCACCCGCTCGAGGACGTCGAGGGCTTCGACGTCCTGCAGCACCACGGTCCGGTTGTTCTCCGCGAGGAACGCCGACACGCCTTCGTCGTCGAGCGCGAAGTCGCGGGCCACCGCCCAGAAGTCGTGCGTCGAGTGCTCGGTTTCCGGGGTGATCGCGTACACGACCTCGACGTGGAAGGCGTCCGGGTCGCTGCCGTCCGGGTTCGGCACCGATCCGACCGGCGCGATGCGGCTGTGCAGCTTGTACAGGCACGGCGGGGTGTACTCGATGTCCTGCCAGCGCGTGATGCGGCCCTCCAGGCCGGTCGACTTGGCGTAGAAGGGCGGGCACGCCGCGTCGGCCATGTGCCGCGACACGTAGACGATCCCGGCCGCCTCGTCGACCTCGGTGGTGATCGGCGTTTCGGCGACTTCCGGGGTGCCGATGTAGCCGCCGTGCAGGTAGGTCTCGTGGGACAGGTCCAGCAGGTTGTCCACCAGCAGCGAGAACCGCGCCTTGAGCGGCTCCATCCCGCAGACCGTGGTGTAGCCCGGCGAGTCGAGCCAGGGCGCCCGCGGGATCGCCGAGGCGTCGGCCTTCGCGGGGTCGCCGATGAACACCCAGACGAAGGAGTCCTGTTCCACCAGCGGGTAGCGCGCCAGCCGCGCGGTCCGCGGCACCCGGGTCTGCCCGGGCACGGCCACGCACTTGCCGTCGACGCCGTAGGTGAAGCCGTGGTAGCCGCACACGACCTGGTCGTCGACGAGCCGCGAAGGCGCCTGGGACAACGGGAACCGCCGGTGCACGCACCGGTCGGCCATCGCGGTGACGCTCCCGTCGCGGGTCCGCCAGAACAGGATCGGCTCGCCGCAGACGGTGCGGCCGAACAGTTCGGTGCCGATCTCGGAGCTGTAGGCGGCGACGTACCACTGGTCGCGGGGAATGGCGCTCATCGGTCGTCCTTTCGTGGTGGGCCGGGTCACAGCCTGGGCGAGCGGCCCGGCACCACGAAGGGCACTTTCATAAGATGGAAAGCGCGCGGGAGATGGCGCGCGCGCTGGTCATCACCAGCGGGGCCAGCGCGTGCGGCGACGCGCTCCCGTACCGCACGACCAGCGACACCGCGGCCACCACCCGGCCCCGCCCGTCGTGGATCGGCGCACCGACCGACAGCGCGTCCCGGGTCACCTGGCGCTCGCTGATCGAGAACCCGTGCGTCCGCACGTCGGCCAGCAGGTGCCGGAGGCGGTCCGGGTCGGTCACCGTCTCGGGGGTGTACCGCTCGATCGGGCCGCCGAGCACCTCGTCCTGCACCTCGGCGGGGGCGTGGGCGAGCAGGACGAGCCCGACGCCCGTCGCGGTCAGCGCGAACCGGCCGCCGACGCGGGTCAGCACCGGCACCGCGCCCGTTCCGGCGATCCGCTCGATGTACACCACTTCGGTGCCTTCGCGGACGGCGAGCTGGACGTTCTCGCGGGTGATCTGCGAAAGGTCCTCCAGGAACGGCAGCGCGAGTTCCCGCAGGCCCAGGCCCCGCGGCGCGAGCGAGCCCAGCTCCCACAGCCGCAGCCCGACCCGGTAGACGCCGGCCTCGTCCCGCTCCAGCGCGCCCCACTCGCAGAACTCCCGCAGCAGGCGGTGCGCGGTCGCGGCCGGCAGCCCGGCCCGGCGTGCGACCTCGCCCAGCCGCAGCGCCGGCCGGTCCGGCGAGAACGCCGCGAGGACCCGCAGCGCGCGGCCGAGCACCGGCCCGGTGGCGCCGGGCACGCGACCTCGGTGCGGCACGGCGACCTCCGGCTGGTGTGGCTCAGGCGTCCACTATGCCCCGCGCGGCCCGGCGCGCGGCGGCCGCGTCACGGCGCTCCTCGAACCGGGACGCCTGCGTGTCCAGGCCCTTCAGGAAGGTCGCCAGCTCCTCACGGGCGGCTTCGCCGGCCGCGCCGAGGCCGGTCAGGTCGAAGACCTTCCAGTACCGCAGCAGTGGCTGCACGACGTCGTCGTGGTGGATGCGCAGGTCGTAAATGCCGGCCTTGGCCATCAGCGCGGCTTTGCGCTGGAAGCTCGGGATCACCGCGCCCGGCATCGCGAAGTTCAGCACCTCGTCGGTGATCGCACGCATCATGGCGTCCGGCGAGATCTCCAGCGCCGCCTTGACCAGGTTGCGGTAGAAGACCATGTGCAGGTTCTCGTCCGTGGACACCCGGGCCAGCAGCTTCTCGGCCAGCGGGTCCTGGGTGTAGCGGCCGGTGTTGCGGTGGGAAAGCCGGGTCGCCAGCTCCTGGAACGAGACGTACGCGCAGACGTTGAGCAGCGGCTTGTCGCCGGTGTCGTAGCCCGCCTGCATGGTCTCCATCCGCATCCGCTCCAGCTCGACCGGGTCGACGGCGCGGGTGACCAGCAGGTAGTCGCGGATGCAGATGCCGTGGCGGCCCTCCTCGGCCGTCCACCGGTGCACCCAGGTGCCCCACGCGCCGTCGCGGCCGAACGCGCGCTCGATTTCGCGGTGGTAGCTGGGCAGGTTGTCCTCGGTGAGGAGGTTGACCTCCAGGGCCGTCCGGGCGATCGGGCTCACCCGGGACTGCTCCGGGTCCCACGCTTCGCCGCCGAGCTCGGCGAAGTCGCGGCCCTGGCTCCACGGGACGTACTCGTGCGGCATCCACTCCTGGGCGGCGGCGAGGTGCCGGTTGAGGTTCTCTTCGACCGTGCCTTCCAGTTCGTGCAGCAGGCGGGTGGTTTCGGGGACCGGCATGGGGGATGTCCTTCCGTACCTACGCGACCGTAACTTACGGTGCCGTAGGAACCGACAACGGACGCGGGCGCCGCGGGGTTCCCGGCCCGGCGTGTCGGGCGGCGGCGGCCCGCGGCGGCCGTGTCAGACTGCGCGGCGATGGTCACCCCAGCCGATCTCGCCGACCTGCTCGAATGCGAGCACCGCAGCCTCCTCGTCCAAGCGCTCGCCGCGGGCCTGCCGGGAGCGCCGCGGCCCGAGCCCGGCAGCCACGAGCGCACCGACGCCGAAGACCTGACGCTCGCCGCGAAGGCGACGGAGGAGGCACTCCGCTCCGGCGCACCGGTGATCCACCGGGCCGTCTTCCTCGACGGCGGGTTCTCGGCGCAGGCGGACGTCCTGGTCCGGGACGGCGAAGGCCGCTACGAGGTCCACGACACGACCCCGGTCCGGCAGGCCACCCCCGCGACCGTCGTCCGGCTGACCGCGTGCGCCGACGCGCTGGCCCGCGCCGGCTGGCCCGCCGGGCCGCACCTGCACCTGAGGCTCACCGACGGCGGCACGCGGACCCTGCGCGTCGAGGACTTCCGGCCGCTCGTGGACCGGCTGCGGACCCGGCTGGCCGGGCGGCCGCCGCGGCTGCCGGTCCCGCTGTGGGCCGACGAGCGCCCGGCCTGCGCCGGCTGCGGCTTCGCCCGGCACTGCGCGACGGCCCGCGAAGCCGACCGGGACCTCTCGCTGGTCGCCGGCCTGCGCGCCGACCAGCGCCGCAAGCTGGTCGACGCCGGGCTCGGCTCGATCGACGCCCTGGCCGCGGCCGGCCCGGCCGACCGGCCGCGGGACCTGTCCGCGACCGCGTTCGCCACCTTGCGCGCCCAGGCCGCCCTGCAGGTCCGGCAGGACGCCACCGGCGAAGTCGCCTACGAGATCGTCGACCCGGACGAGCTGGCCGCCCTGCCCGCTCCCGCGCCCGGCGACGTGTTCGCCGATCTGGCCGGCGACCCGCACGCCCTGGCGGGCGAGGGGCTGGAGTACCTGTTCGGCGCGGTCGGCGGCCGGGAGTTCACGCCGTTCTGGGCGCACAGCCGGGCCCAGGAGCGGCGCGCGTTCGAGGAGTTCGTCGACTTCGCCGCGGCGCGGATCGCCGAGCACCCCGGCTCGCACGTCTACCACTACGCGCCGTACGAGGTCACCGCGATCAAACGGCTCGCGGCGGTGCACGGCACCCGCGAGGAGACCGTCGACCACCTGCTGCGCAGCGGCGCGGTGGTGGACCTGCACGCGGTCGTGCGCAAGGCGCTGCGCGTCTCGCAGCGGTCGTATTCGATCCGGCACCTCGAGCCGCTCTACCAGCCGGGCGCCCGCGCGAAGACCGCCGTGTCCGACGTCGACGCGTACGAGGAGTACCTGGCGTTCGCGCAGTCCGGGGAGCCGGAACGCGCCGGCGAGGTGCTGCGCCGCATCGCCGAGAACACCGAGGACGACTGCGTCTCCGCGCAGCGGCTGTTCGAGTTCCTGCACCGGGTCCGGGCCGAGGCGGGGATCGAGGTCCCGGAACCGGCCGTCGAATCCGCGGAGGACGCACTGCTGCGCGCGGCCGAGGAGGACGTCGCCGCCGAGCGGCGCGCCGAACGAGCCGCGCAGCTGGCCGCGCTGGTCGACCCGCTGCTCGACGGGCTGCCGGACGACCCCGGTGCCTTCACCGGCGAGGAACGGGCCCGCGCGCTGCTCGCGGCGTCCGTCGGCTACCACCGCCGCGAGACGAACCCGGCGTGGTGGGAGTACTTCCGCCAGCTGGCCGCGCCGCTCGGCGACCTCGAAGTGGACACCGCGTGCGCCGTGCCGGTCGCCCTGGACGCGGGGGAGTGGGTGCCGCCGTCCGGGCGGGCGCGCACCGCGAAGCGGACCCTGCAGCTGGCGTGCGACCCGGACCGGCCGCACCCGTTCGCACCGGGCGACGACGTGCGGCTGCGCTACGGCGACACCGCCCGCGACGCGAAGGTCGTCGCCGCGTCGGCCGTGGAGCTGACCCTGGAGGAAAGCTGCCCGCCGGACGCGACCACGAACGACCGGCCGTCCGCGGTGCTGCCCGGCAGCCCGGTCCGGCCCTCGCCCAAGGACGAGGCGGTCGCCGAGCTCGCCCGCCTGGTCGTCGACGCGCTCCCGGAGCTGCCCCGGCACCCCGGCGTCGACCTGCTCCGGCGGACCCCGCCGCGGCTGCGGGGCGGCGCGGCGCTGCCCGGACCGGGGCCGGACCTGGTCGCCACGGTGATCGAGGCGGTCGACGCACTGGACGGGTCGACGCTGGCCGTGCAGGGGCCGCCGGGCGCGGGCAAGACCTACCTCGCCGGGAAGCTGATCGCCCACCTCGTGCGGGCCGGGCGGACCGTCGCGGTGACGTCGAACAGCCACAAGGCCGTCGAGAACGTGCTGAGCGCGGCCATGAAGAGCGCACCGGACCTGCCGTGCGCCAAGCGCGCGAAGCGGACGCCGGACCCGGCGGCGCCCTGGGAGCAGCCGAAGAGCAACCCGGCGCTGGTGAAGTGGCGCGAGGAGCACGACACCGGGCACCTGGTCGGCGGCACGGCCTGGACGTTCGCCAACGCGGCGATCCGCGAAGAGCCGTTCGACCTGCTGATCATCGACGAAGCCGGGCAGTTCGCCCTGGCCGACGCGCTCGCGGTGTCGGTCTGCGCGCGCAACGTCCTGCTGCTGGGCGACCCGCAGCAGCTGCCGCAGGTGGTGCAGGGCACCCACCCGGCGGGCGCGGAGGCATCGGCGCTGGGGCACCTGATCGGCGAGGCGGACATCATGCCGCCGTCGCTGGGCTACTTCCTCGACGAGACGCGGCGCATGCACCCGGCGGTGTGCGAACCGGTGTCGAACCTGTCCTACGCCGGACGGCTGCACGCGCACGCCTCCGCCGCCGACCGCGCACTTGAGGGCGTCGCGGCGGGGCTGTATGTGTCCGAAGTGGACCACCACGGGAACACCACCCGGTCGGTGGAGGAAGCGGCCGCGGTGGTCCGCATCGTGTCCGAAGTGCACGGTCGCTTGTGGACCGACCACGGACCGCCGCGGCCGCTCGGCGACGCCGACATCCTCGTCGTGGCCCCGTACAACCTGCAGGCGCGGACGGTGACCCGCGCTCTGGCGGACGCCGGGTTCCCCGGGGTCAGGGTGGGCACGGTCGACCGGTTCCAGGGCCAGGAGGCCCCGGTGGTGATCACCACGATGACGTCGTCGTCGGCGGTCGACCTGCCGCGCGGCCTGGACTTCCTGCTGTCCCGCAACCGGCTCAACGTGGCGCTGTCACGGGCACAGGCCCTGGCGGTCCTGGTGTGCTCGCCGCGGCTGGTGGAGGCCGACATCCGCACGGTGGACCAGATGCGCCTGGTCGCGGGCATGATCGGCCTGATGGCGGCGGCCACGCCATGGCCTCAGCTGGGTGGTTCCACTTCGCCGGCGTCCTCGTCGACGTCCTGAGCGGCGGGCTGTTCCCGGTGGGTCTCGGGGATGGGCACGTCGAGGTCGAGTTCCGGGGTGCCGGGCGGCGGCGGGACGTCGGGGGTCAGCGGGCCTTCTTCGGATTCGGTCATGGAGGCGGGGTACCCCCGGGGCCGGGGCTGAAGCCGGCTCCGGGCGCCCACCGATGCCGCGAATGACTCATTCGGGACCTCCGGCGTCCCGAATGAGTCATTCGCGGCATCAAAGCCCGGCGTGCACCAGGCGGCCGCAGCGTGTTTCGGCTCGGCGTCAGCGGGAAGCCCGGGGAACACCGGACGGAGGAGCCCGATGACCGAGCCGAACCAGAGCTACGACCCGCCGCAGGACACCGGCGAGCCCGACGCCGTCGAGACCGACCCCGCCGCGCTCAACAGCGCCGAGGACCTCGACGAGGACCGGATCAAGGCCGACCCGCTCGAAGAGGGCATGGACCCGCCCGAGCACTGGTCGGGCGTCACGAAGTACGGGATGACGCCGTGGGAGCAGGCCCACCCGCGCGGGCTGGGCGACCGGCTCGGCGAGGAGCGCCCGGACCCGGCGACCGAAGTGCCGGACCCGGCCACCGAGTGAGGAGGTACCACGAATGTCCGAACCGGACACTGCCCGCTCCGAGCAGCAGGAGCGGCTCGAGCTCGACCACGACCCCGGCGGCCAGGACTCCCGCAAGTGGGCGCGCGAGGACCCCGACACCGGCGAGGTGATGCAGGACCCGATCCAGCTGGAGCCGGTCGAGGGCGACGGGCCGCCGTCCGACACCGAGCCCGACGAGGTCGCGGTGGACGCGGGCCCGGCCGTGGCCGCAGGCCCGGAACAGGGCGCCCTGCACATCGAAGACGAACCCGGGGACTGAAGCCGCGGCGGGGAGTGCCGCCGAACGGGGGTGCCCCGCGGAATCCGATGCTGATAAGCCTCTGCGCGTGACCATGGACGCGATCGACCTGCACAGCATCAACCCGTGGGAGGTGTCCTTCCTGCGCGAAGAGGTGGGCGCCTACTTCGCCAACGGGATCGGCCTCGCCCCCGGCGCCACCGTCCTCGACGTCGGCGCCAACATCGGAGTCTTCTCCGCGGCCGTGTACGAGCGGCTGGACGGGGACGTGCGGATCTACGCGTTCGAGCCGCTGCCGCCGCTGCACGCGACCCTCGACCGCAACGGCCGCGACTTCTTCGGCGGCCGCCTGAAAGCGCTGCCTTACGGCCTGGCCGCCCGCGAGGACGAGCTCGACTTCAGCTACTTCCCGGCGGCGACGATCTTCTCGTCGTCGTGGCGGGACGAGGGGAACGTCGAGGCCGAGCGGCGGCGAGTCACCGCCAGCGTCGTCGAGATGATCCGCCGCGGCGGACTCGGCGCCGGCCTGCGCCGCGTGCCCGCGCCCGTGCTGCGCGGGATCGTCGGGCGCAAGCTGCGGGTGATGCGGCAGCTCGAGACCCACCGCGTCCGCGTCCGGCCGCTCTCGGCGGTGCTCGACGAACAGGGCATCGACCGCGTCGACCTGCTCAAGGTCGACGTCGAAGGCGCCGAGCTCGACGTGCTGCGCGGCCTGGAAGACCGGCACTGGCCGCTGGTCCGGCAGGCCGTCGTCGAGGTCGAAGGCTGGGGGCAGCACCGCGAAACCGTCCGTGACGTCTTCACCGCGCGCGGCTTCACCGTCGAGGCCGTGCAGGACCCGGTCCAGGCGGCCGCCGACATCGGGATGGTCTTCGCGGTCCGCTAGCGGTACGCCAGCCAGTCGAGGTTGATCGCGCCGGTGTCGCCCGGGCCGTAGGACAGGGTCACCACCGGGTCCCGGCCGGTCAGCGGCACGTCGGCGAACGTCGTCGTGCCCCACGCGTCCCAGCTGTCGGACACCTTCGGGAAGGCGACCTGCCGCAGCGGCTGCCCGTCCACGGACAGCGTCATCGTGCGCGTGTCGCTGTTGGCGTTGGCGTACCGGACGGTGATCGGGCCGCGGGCCGGCGCCGTCGTGGTGCGGTGCACGGTGAAGGAGCTCGACGCACCCTGCGCCCAGAGGCCGTCGAGGAACGCGCGGCCCGAATAGCCCGTGTGGTTCACGTTCGTCTTCACGCCGCCGGAGTTGTGCGCGTCCTCGGCTTCCAGGTGCGCCGGGTCGGGGCAGCCGGTGAGGGCCGCGGTGCCCGCGGTGTCGGCGCAGCGGTCCTGCGCGTCGGGCACGCCGTCGCCGTCCCGGTCGCCGGCCGGGGCGCCGGCGAGGGTGATGTCGACGGTGTGGTCGCCGGTCAGCGTGGCCGGCAGCTCCGCGCGGGCGGCCCGGCCGTCCACCGCGACCGACCGGATCGCGGCGCCCGCGCCGTGCAGCGTGACGGTGAGGTTCGCCGCGCGGTACCGCACGTTCCGCAGCGTGACGTCGCCCCAGCCGGCCGGCAGGTGCGGGGTGAACGACAGTCCGCGGTCAGTGAAGGTCAGCCCGAACAGGCCGGTGTGGATCATGTCGAGGAACGCCGTGGCCGACCACGTCTGGTCCGGTTCGGAGCCCCAGTGGAACTTCACGGTGTCGCCCAGCCGCTGCCAGCCGCCGTCGACGACACCGGTGGTGCCGTGGTGGATCTCCCAGAACCCGCTGTTGGCGCCGGCCAGCTTGGCCAGGCGCGCGGTTTCCGCGGCGTAGGCGTTCGTTTCGCCCTGCCCGGCGAGGGCTTTCGCCCACAGCCCCTGGACGAGCGGCCAGACGATGGCGTTGTGCCGGCCGGGCTGCGCGTCGCTGTAGCGCGCCCAGTTCGGGTAGGTGTCCGGCATGCCCCAGGGCAGTTCCCGGGCGTGGCTCACGATCGACCGGGCCTGCGCGGGGTTCGCGACGCCGAAGATCAGCGCGAACGCCAGCCCGGTGCCCTCCTGGAAGGCGCCGCGGCGGCCGTCGGCCAGGAGCTGGTAGTCGTACAGCCCGGTGGCGGGGTTCCAGAAGTGGTCGTTGATCGCCGTCCGGAGCGCCTCGGCCCTGGCCCGGTACCCGGCGGTCTCCGGCCGGGCCAGCGTCTCGGCCATGTTGGCGGCGTTGACGTAGGCGGCGTAGTAGAGCTCGTTGGTGCTCAGGTACATCCCGCTCGCGACGCCCGGCCACGGCATGCTCCCGGTGCTGACCGACTCGGTCGCGTCCGCGGGCGGCGCGGGGTAGCCGGCGATCCCGTCGTTGAAGAACGACGCGCCGGTGAACAGGCCGTACGCGGTGTTGTAGCCGGCCGTGGTGGCGTGTTCGCGGATGGCCAGCGTGTCCGCCGCGGTCCGGTAGGCGTTCTCGAGGAACCCGCGGTCGCCGGTGACCAGGTAGTGGTGCCAGGCGGCGGTGACCCAGACGACCTGGTCCCACTGCTGGTCGTCCTGCTGCACGCGCAGGGCACCGGTCGCGTCCTTGTCGACGACCGCCCACAGCGTGTTCTTCGCCAGGGCCGGGTCGAGCAGGCTGGCGGCGTTCCAGCTGTTGACCGACGCGTCGCGGGTCCAGGGCTGGGCGTACCCGCCGCCGGCGCGGACGATCCCGGTGGCCGGGTCGAGCAGCCCGGCCCGGTCGTACTTGGCGTCGTAGGCGATGGTGTTGGTGCGCAACAGGTTCTGCAGCGCGGCGGCGTAGGCGCTGCCGAACAGCGCCTGACTGTCCGGGTTGGCGAACACCAGCGAGGGCGGTGCGGGGCTCGCGGTGGCCGGGGCGGCGGCCCCGGCGAGTGCGCTGCCCATCGTGACCAGGACCAGGAGTGCGTGACCGAGCCGCTTCATGCGCCTACCCCTTTCCGGCGGGCGCCATTGCACCACGGACTCGCCGGTTCTTCCCCGGAACCGGCGGAATCCTGTCCGTTTCTGTCCGCCGTCACGCAGTGCTCACCCGCCGTGATTATGATCGGCCAGATGGGCCGATCGGGTGGCAACGCCGGGCCGCGCCCTGCATACTGCAGGAATGGCGCGAAGGAACCCGGCGTGAGTCCGCGCGAAGGAAAGCGCCCGAAATTCGGCCGGATCGACCCGTTTTGCCTGATGGCGGTGTTCCCGGTGCTGCTCGTCGCGGGGATCCTCGGCGCACTGGTCAACGTGGGGCTGGGGATCGGGTTCGCCGTCTTCGCGGGCTTGATCCTGCTCTTCGACTCGTGGGTCAACCGGCCGGGCCCGGTGCCACCGCCCGAGCGCCCGGCCCGCGCCCGGCGGCCGGCGGCCCCGCAGCCGTCCCGGGCCCCGGCTCGGGCCCAGTCCCAGACTCAGGCCCAGGCCCGCCGCCCGGCGGGCGATCGGGGGCCGGCGCGGGCTCCGTCGCGCGCCCCGGCTCGCCGGGGTGGCCCGCCTCCACCGGCGCGATGATCGCCTGCTGAAGGAGCCCGGATGCCGCGGGCGTCGGCGGGGGAGTTGGCTGGGATGGACCGCCCTCGGCGCGAGCTCCGGTAGCTGGTTCGGCCCTCTGCGGCTGGCCCGCCTCTGCGCCGCCGCCCGAACGCCCGGCCTGCGGCCGCCGCCCGGCGGCCCCGCAGCCATCCCAGGCTCCTCAGGCCCAAGCCCAGGCGCGCCGCCCGGCGGGCGACCGTGGGCTGGACCCAGACCCCTCGGACCGCCGGGGCGGCCCGCCCCCATCGGTGCGATGACCGCCTGCTGAGCGGAGCCAGGGCTGCGAGCCTGGCTGTCGGCAGGGGAGTCGGGTGGTGTGGCCCGCCCCAGCGCGAGCCCCGGCAGCTGGCCCGGCCCACGCCAGCGAGCCTCGGCGGCGAAGCAGGTGCCCCGCCGCCGAGGGCATCAGCCGCCGACGTGGATGCCCGGGCGGCGGTCCGGGTCCTTCTCGCTGCTGCGGATGATCTCCCGCACGACCGGTGCCGTGTCGCCGCGGCCGAGGAGCAGGTAACGGAACAAGTGGCCGAGCGGATTCCCTTCAGCCCACTCGAAATGACACTGCGGCCGGACCCCCGTCACGTCGCGCAGCGCCAGCAGGATCGCCGCGATCGCGTTGGGGGCCGCCGGGCTCGCCGCGCGGAGCACCCGGTGGCCGTCGATGTCGACTCCTCGGACCTTCAGCACGTTGCTGAACTCCGACGGGTCCACCACGTCGATCTCGAGGAACAGGATGTCCGCCGCGCCGGGCACCGGGTTCATCGCGCGCTGCTCGGCTTCCTTGGCCGAATACTCGGCGTCGTCGCCGCCCTGGCGGCGGTTGGCGATGATGTGCAGGGCGCCGTCGTGGGCCAGTGATTCCGTGATGAACCGGCGCGCCTCGTCGTCGAACTCGATGTGGTCGGCCCGCAACTCCGTGGTCCTGGTGACCCGGGAAACCAGCGAGACCACGATGATCCCGAGGATGAACAGCGCCGAGATGGCGATCCCGTCCGGCTTCTCGATGACGTTCTCGACCAGGGCGTAGAGCAGGACCAGCGTGAGCACGAGGAAGCCGGCCGCGGCGCCGCGCTGCCGGTGCCGGATCGCCGAGATGCTGACCGCGACCGCGCCCGAGACCATCATCGCCAGGATGCCGGTCGCGTACGCGCCGGCTTGGGCGTTGACGTCCGCGCCGAACGCGATGGTGATCAGGATGCTGATCGCCGTGTAGACGATCACCACCGGCCGGACGGCGCGGCCCCACTCCGGGGCCATGCCGTAGGACGGCAGGTACCGCGGCACGATGTTGATCAGCCCGGCCATCGCCGAGGCGCCGGCGAACCACAGGATCAGGACGCTGCTGACGTCGTACACCGTCCCGAAGATCTCGCCGAGTTCGTGGTGGGCCAGGTAGGCCATGGCCCGGCCGTTGGCCTCACCGCCGTCCTTGAACGCGTCGGCGGGGATCAGCACGGTCGTGACGAAGCTGGTCGCGATCAGGAACACCGACATGATGAGCGCCGCGGCGGTCAGCAGCTTGCGCGTGTTGCGGATCCGGGACTCGAGCTTCTCCTCGGCGGTCTTCCCGTCCGCCGCCACCAGCGGCATCATGCTGACGCCGGTCTCGAACCCGGACAGGCCCAGCACCAGCATCGGGAACGCGATGACCGCGGGCCCGATGATGCCGCCGAACCCGCCGCCGCCGGCGGTCAGCGCGTCGGTCCAGTGCGACAGCGCGGCGGAGTCGCCGAGCAGGTCGATCACGCCGGCGACCGTGACCACGGCGTTGAGCAGCAGGAAGACGGCGACGAGGGGGATGGCAACCCCGACGGCCTCGCTGAACCCGAGCAGGAACACGCCGCCGAGGATCAGCAGCAGCACGACGGTGATCAGCACCGCGTGCCCGTGCAGGAACCCGGGCAGGTACGGGTTTTCGAGCATGTGCACAGTGGCGTCGGCCGACGACAGGGTGATCGTGATGATCCACGACGTGGCGACGAACCCGAGCAGCGTGAGCACGAACAGCTTGCCCCGCCAGAACGGCAGCAGGTTCTCCAGCATGGCCACCGAGCCCTGCCCGTGCGGGCTCTCGCGGGCGACCCGGCGGTACATCGGGAGCATGCCGAACAGGGTCAGCGCGACGATCAGCAGCGTCGCGAGCGGCGACAGCGCCCCGGCGGCGAGCGCGGCGATCCCGGGCAGGTAGGAGAGGGTGGAGAAGTAGTCGACGCCGGTCAGGCACATGACCTTCCACCAGGCCTGCGGCGTGCCGTGGTCTTCACCGCCGGCCCGCCCGACGGGCGCCACCCGGTGCTCCAGCAGCCACCGGGCCACGCCGGAAGCGGGTGGCTGCGGCGGCACCGGGCTGTCGACCCGCGCCGGAATGGTCAAATCGGGTGAAACACCCATGTCCGCCCTCTCGTCCCCGAACACACCGGCCCCCAGAATGCCCGATCCCGCCGTGGCACCGCACGGGAGGCTCCCGCCGGTCCTCTTCGGACGGCAGCCGGATCCGCGGCGTGGCCGCACGTCGCCGTTTCACCACCCCGGCGACCGGGTAGCCGAGCCCGCATGCCCGGACGCGAAGACCTGCCCAGCACCCTTCTGCGGTCGCCGCGCAAGGCCCAGGACACCTGGGTGGCCGCGCACGACTCCGCCCTGCGGACCTACGGCCCCGGCCGACGGGCCCAGCAGACCGCCTACTCGGCGCTGAAACACACCTTCGAGAAGGTCGGCGACCACTGGGAACCCAAACCCGAACGCGGGCCGTCCGACGAACAGGCCGCCGGCGGGGCCGGGCAGCCGGAGCGGCCGACCCGCGGCGGCGTGAACGCGACCGCGAGCCGGCAGCACCTCTACGAACGCGCGAAGCAGCTCGGTGTCCCCGGGCGGTCCCGGATGTCGAAGGACGAGCTCGTCACCGCGCTGGAGAAGGAGAACCGGCGGCGCACCGACCGGGCGCGCCGCGCCGGAGCCTGACCTGTCCGGTGTGGACGGTCAGAACTCGTCGGCGTCGGTGAGCTCGTGCTCGAACGCGTCCGCGCGGGCGACGACCGCCTTCAACGGGCGCTCGAACTCCTCCTGGATGCTGAGGTCCTCCAGCGGCACCGTGTGCTTGAGCAGCGCGACGCCGTCGACCACCGCCGCGCCGCCGACCGCCGAGGCGCCGGCGAGCTCGAGCAGCCGCCGCAGGTCGACCCGGTCGGCCCAGCCGACCGGGGAGGAGATCTCGATCCAGGAGCCGCCGTCGAGCTCGGCGAGGTGGTGCACCGTCGCCTGCTGGGTGCGGTTCCGCGGGCCCTCCAGCCGGAACCGCAGCCAGCCCTCCGACTCCTCGAGGACCTCGTACCGCGTCCGGACAAAGTTGATCACGTCGATCCAGGTGGTCACCCGCTGCGCCTCCCGCCTTCGGCCTGCCTGCGCGGTCGAGCATCTCACGTCCGCGGCCGGCCCGGTCCGCTGGTCGCCGCCCCGGATCCGTGACACGATGGATCGGTGCGGGCCCGTCGAGCAGGACGGCGGATTTCGCCGGTCGTCGCCGGCGGTGAGCGCCGGTGACCGCCGGCCATCCGGCGCGGGTGCCGGTCGTCGCCCTGGTCGCCTCGGCCGGTGGCCTGGACGCCCTCGCGCGGGTGCTCGGCCCGCTTCCCGCGGACCTCCCCGCGGCGGTCCTGGTCGCCCAGCACCTGGACCCGTTCCGCGCGAGCCACCTGACGTCGATCCTGGCCGAGCGCACTGCGCTGCGGGTCGCCGAAGCCCGGGACGGCGACGCCCTCGCACCGGGCGTGGTGCTGGTCGTGCCGGCCGGACGGCACCTCCTGCTGACCCCGGAGCAAAGCGTCGTGCTGGTCGACTCCGGCCCGTTGCCGCCCGCGCGGCCGTCGGCGGACCTGCTGCTGGCCACGCTCGCCGTCACCTGCGGGCCCCGGGCGCTGGCGGTCGTCCTGACCGGCAAGGGCACCGACGCGCAGGCCGGGATCCGCGCCGTCGCGCGGTGCGGCGGCACCGTGTTCGCCCAGGACGAGGCGACGTCGGCGCACTTCGGCATGCCCGGCGCCGCCATCGGCACCGGCCTGGTCCACGCCGTGCTGCCGCTGTCCCGCATCGCCGGGGCCGTCGTGGACCACGTCGGCCGGGAAGCCTCGCTGACGGCGTTTAGCTCCGGCCGCGGGGGCTACTCGACGTAGTGAACGGCCTCTACTACCGTGAAGTGAACAGTGAGGAGGTGGGGGTGGGTGCCACCTTTCCGGCGTGACCTCGTGGTCGTCGGCGCCTCGGCCGGCGGGGTCGAAGCGCTGCGCACGATGATGTCCGCCCTGCCGCCGGACTTCCCCGGGGCGCTGCTCGTCGTCATGCACCTCGCCGCCGGCACCCAGAGCGCACTGGCCCGGATCCTCGACCGGGCCGGCCCGTTGCCCGCCCGGCCCGCCCGCCACGGCACGCCGATCGAGCCGGGCACCGTGTACGTCGCGCTGCCCGACCGGCACCTGCTCACCGAAGACGGCGCCCTGGTCCTCACGCGGGGACCGACCGAGAACGGGCACCGGCCGGCGATCAACGCGACCTTCCGCTCGGCCGCGCTGACCGGCGGGCCGAAGGTCATCGGCGTCGTGCTCTCCGGGGTGCTGGACGACGGGGCCGCCGGGCTGCGCGCGATCGTGGACCGGGGCGGTGCCGCCGTGGTCCAGGACCCCGACGACGCGCTGTACGGTGGGATGCCGCAGAACGCGCTGGCCGCGGTGGACACCGAGCACGTGGTGCGGGCCGGTGAACTCGGCGCGTTGCTCGACAAGCTGGTCCGGATGCCGGTGGAGCCGTCCGCGGTGCCGCCGCCCGCGGAAATGCTCCTGCTGGAGGACCGGATCGCGCGCGAGTCGGTGCGGGCAGGCGCGTTCCCGCCCGCCGAGCACGACGGCTCGGGGTACACCTGCCCCGACTGCCAGGGTGGGCTCACCGAAGTCGACCCGGAGGGCCGGTACCGCTGCCGGATCGGGCACGCCTGGTCGGCGCAGGCCCTGTTCGCCGCCCACGACGACGAGTTCCGGTTCGCGCTGGAGAAGGCGCTGCGCGCGCTCGACGAAAAGGCGGGCCTGGCCCGGAAACTGGCAGCACAGTTCTCCGGCAGCCGCCCCGGCGGCCTGGCGGACCGCTATGCGACCTCCGCCAGGGAGGCCGCCGAAGCCGCGGAGACCCTGCGCCGGTTCCTGCTCGACGCGACCGGCCCCTTCGGGGAGGAAACGGCGTCGTCGTGACTCGCGCTTCCGTCCGGCTGGACGTCGACCGGCAGGAGCGGGCGACCGTCGTCGGGGTCACCGGCGAGCTGAACCTCGCCTCGTACCCGACCCTCCGGGACGGCCTGCTCAAGATCGCCACCGACGCACCGGACGGCCTGGTGGCCGACATCCGCGACCTGGCCGTCGACGACTCCTCGCTGGTGAGCGTCTTCTCCCTGATCGCCATGCGGATCGGTGACTGGCCGGGCATCCCGTTCACGCTCGTCGCCGGGGCCGCGCTCCAGGACCTGCTGCGCCGCCACGTCGTCGACCGCTACGTCCCGGTCCGCGGCGACCTGGCGGCGGCGACGGCGGCACTGGACCACCCGGTGCGCCGCCGGTGCGAACGCACCTTCCCGCGCGTCGAGGGCACGTCGTCGCACATCCGCGAGTTCGTCACCGACAAGCTGACCGAATGGCAGGTCCCGGAGCTCGCCGAAGACGCCCGCCTGATCGCCACCGAGCTCGTCGAGAACGTGTTGCGGCACACGACTTCCGAGCCGAGGTTGCGGCTCGACCTGCGCCGCGGGGTGTGCACGGTCGCTGTGGCCGACCAGGACGCGCGCCCGGCCATGCTGCTCGAACGGCTGTCCCCGTTCGAACCCGGCATGGGGTTGAAGCTCGTCGCGCAGATCGCCCGTTCGTGGGGCTGCAGCCGATCCTGGGCCAGCGGGAAGGTCGTCTGGGCGGTTCTGCTTCGCCGTCCCCGGCCCGCCGGTGCCCGTTCCGCCGGGTAGCGTATCGGATCGTGAGCGAGCCCAGGGAACCCAACGGCGAGTTCGAGTCCGTGCTGACCTACCTCAAGGAATCGCGCGGCTTCGACTTCACCGGGTACAAGCGGAGCAGCCTCATGCGCCGGGTCCGCCGCCGGATGAGCCAGGTCGAGATCGACAGCTACGCGGACTACATCGACCAGCTGCAGGTCAACGCCGACGAGTTCGTCGCGCTGTTCAACACCATCCTGATCAACGTGACCGGGTTCTTCCGCGATCCGGACGCGTGGGATCACCTGCGGGGTCAGGTGCTGCCGGCGCTGCTGGCCGAGCGCAGCCCCGAAGAGCCGATCCGCGTGTGGAGCGCCGGCTGCGCGGCCGGGCAGGAGGCGTACAGCCTGGCGATGCTCTTCGCCGACGCGCTCGGCATCGAAGCGTTCCGGCAGCGGGTGAAGATCTACGCGACCGACGTCGACGACGAGGCGCTGGCGCAGGCCCGGCACGCCGCCTACACCCCGGCGGAGGTCGATGGGCTCTCCGAAGCGCAGCTGGAGCAGTTCTTCGAGCTGCAGGGCAGCCGGTACTGCTTCCGCAAGGACCTGCGCCGGTCGGTGATCTTCGGGCGCAACGACCTGGTGCAGGACGCGCCGATCTCGCGGATCGACCTGCTGGTCTGCCGCAACACGCTGATGTACTTCAACGCCGAGACGCAGACCAAGATCCTGGAGCGCTTCCACTTCGCGCTCGCCCCGCGCGGGGTGCTGTTCCTCGGCAAGGCCGAGATGCTGCTGTCGCACAGCCGGATCTTCGAGCCGATGGACCTCAAGCGGCGGGTCTTCCGCAAGGCGGTCAACGCGCCGGTGAGCTTCAACCACTTCGTCTCGCACGGCTTCCCGCAGCGCCGCACCCAGGAGATCTCCGGCATCGAGGAGCTGCGCGAGCACGCGTTCTCGGCCAGCCCGGTCGCGCAGATCGTCTTCACCGAGGGCGAGACGACGGCGCTGATCAACTCCCAGGCGGAGGTCGCGTTCGGACTGTCCGATCGCGACATCGGGCGGCCGCTGCGCGACCTGGACGTCTCCTACCGCCCGGTGGCCCTGCGCGCCTACGTCGAGCAGGCCCGCCTGGAACGCCGGTCGCTGCGGATCAAGGACGTCGAGTGGCGCCGGGCCGGCGAGACCGTGTGGTACGAGGTGCACGTCAACCCGTTGGTGAACAAGGACAAGACGCTGCTCGGCGTCTCGGTGGTGTTCCACGACGTGAGCTGGGCGCGCCAGCTGCTCACCGAGCTGGAGCACACGAACCGGCAGCTGGAGTCGGCCTACGAGGAACTGCAGTCGACCAACGAGGAACTCGAGACCACGAACGAGGAACTCCAGTCCACAGTGGAGGAGCTGGAGACCACCAACGAGGAGCTCCAGTCCACCAACGAGGAACTGGAGACGATGAACGAGGAGCTACAGTCCACCAACGACGAGCTGCAGACGATCAACGACGCCCTGCGCGAGCGCAGCCTCGACCTCGACGAGGTGAACGAGTTCCTCGAGTCGGTGCTCACCTCGATCCGGGCGGGCATCGTGGTGATCGACGCCGAGATGCGGATCAAGGCGTGGAACCGCGGCGCCGAGGACCTCTGGGGCGTGCGGCGGGAGGAGGCCGAAGGCACCCACCTGCTGAACCTGGACATCGGCCTGCCGGTGGCGGAGGTGCGCCCGGTGGTGCGCGAAGCGCTGTCCGACGCGACGTACTACGGCGAGCTGACGCTGGACGCGATCAACCGGCGCGGCCGCGCGGCGGTGGTCCGGCTGCTGTGCAGCCCGCTGCGCGGCCCGAACGGCGACAGCCACGGCGCGTTGCTGATGATGGAGGAAACGAAGACCGAAGCCCCCGAGTGAGCGGCCGGGGGATTGCGGCGCCCGCGCCGGGCTGTTAATCGTTGATCCATGGGGTTGACCAACGTGTGGCTCGCCACGCTCAGCGACGGCCTGCTCCGCGCCGACCAGGTCGTCGGCCTGACGGCGCACGCGACACCGGCACTGACCGGAAAGCCACCCCGCTGGCTGCTCGACGCAACGATCCGCACGGCGGCGGGCAGCGGCAGCGGCGACGGCTGGGACGTGGGCATCCTCCACCGCACCCTGATCCAGACGCCGGGGGAGCCGGTGGGGGCGCCGGAGGCTCTGGCCCGGCTGTTGGCCCGGCTCGATCGCGAGGACGCGGCGGGCCTGATCGCCGCGGTGGCCGACAGCGGGGCAAGGGTTCCGAGCGTGGTGCGGTTCGCGTTCCGTCCGTTCGAGGACGGCGAGGGCTCCGGCGCGTGACGCCGGAGCCTCCGCCCGCTACTTCGTGAGCGCGGCGATCCGCCCCAGGACTTCTTCCTGACCCAATGCCTGCGTGATCGCGTGCAGGTCCGGGCTGCGCGTCGACCCGGTCAGGGCGATGCGGATGATCTGGGACGCCTCGCGGATCGAGCCCGGGAAGCCCTCGGGGTTCTTCTTGAACTCCTTGGCGTTGCGGGCGAAGCCGTGCTTGGCCGCGACCGTGCGGATCTGGTCGAACCACTCCTGGCCGTCGTCGAGCTGGCGGTAGTCCGCCGCGAAGTCGCGGGCGACCGCCGCCACGACCGCCGGGTCGACGCCGAGGGCCGCGATGCGCTCGTCTTCGGGGCCGGTGACCGCCGCGTGGAGCTGCGGGAAGAAGAAGCCGTAGACCGCGCGGAACTCGCTCCACTTCTTCAGGTCCTTGCGCGGGTTCTCGGCCCCTTCGCGCTCGACGGCCAGCGCGCGCAGCGCGAGGTCCGGCTCCTCGTCCAGGACCCGGCGCAGCTCGGGGTCGAACCGCCCGGCCCAGCCGCGGACGGCCTCGAGGATCTCCGCGCCGGACAGCGTGGCGATGTGGTCGGCCGCGATGTCGTCCAGCTTGACCAGGTCCACCAGCGGGCCGGCGACGCCGCACTCGGCGAGGTTGATCGGCTCGGTGAGCGCCTGCTCCAGCGGCATCTCGGCGAGGCGGCCGTTGACCAGGCCGCGCAGGTAGTACAGGACGGCTTCGGCGGGGTAGCCGGCCTCGATGAAGAAGTCGACGGACGCTTCCGGGTCCTTGCGCTTGGACAGCTTGCGCTTGCTGCCGCCCTCCTGCTTCATCAGCGGTGCGATGTGCGCGTAGGTGATCGGCTCGAAGCCCAGCGCGTCGAACAGCTGCTGGTGCACCGGGACCGAGGAAATCCACTCGTCGCCGCGGATCACCAGGTTCACCCGCATGAGGTGGTCGTCGACGGCGTGCGCGAAGTGGTACGTCGGCAGCCGCGGGCTCTGGTCGGAGCTCTTCAGGATGACGACGTCGTTGCGGTTGGCCTCGGCTTCCAGGGGCCCGCGGATGGCGTCGGTGAACCGGGCGCGCGCGCCGGTGTCGTCCGGTGCGCGGAACCGCACGACGTACGGCGCGCCGGCGTCGAGCTTGGCCTGGACGTCGGCCGGGTCGGCGTCGCGCCAGATGGCCCAGCTGCCGTAGTAGCCGGTGGGCAGCTTGGTGGCCTGCTGCCGCTGGGTGATCGCGGCCAGCTCCTCCTTGGTGGCGAAGTCCAGGTACGCCTTGCCCTGGCGGAGGAGGTGGCGGACGTAGCTGAGGTAGATCCGCTCGCGGGCCGACTGCTGGTACGGGCCGTAGTCGCCGCCGCGGTCGAGGTCCTCGTCGGCGGCGAGGCCGAAGTACGAGAAACCGCGCTCGAACTGCTCCAGGATGCCCTCGACCTCGCGGGACTGGTCGGTGTCCTCGATGCGCACGAGGTAGCGGCCGCCGGAGCGCCGGGCGACGTCCTGGTCGATCAGGCCGACGTAGACGCCGCCGAGGTGGAGGGACCCGGTCGGGGACGGGCCCAGGCGCGTGACCAGCGCGCCGCCGGGGAGGTCGCGGGCGGGGTACTGCTGCTCCCAGTGCTCGGGTTCGGGCAGGTCGGCAGGGAAGAGTGCGTCGATGACCGCTCGGTCCAGCATGGGTTGTTCTCCCGCGTCGTGGTGCGCTTGCCTCGGCGAAAATGGTCGTTTTCGCCGGAGAAGAGCCTAGCCGTGCGGCCTGCCGCCCCGCCCGGGCAGGTGGTGCTCGGCGGGCCGCGGTGCTAACTTGCCGGGAATGCGCGGTTGGTTTCCTTTCGCCAGAACGCTTTCCGCCCTGGCTGCCCTGCTCCTCCTCCCGCTGACCGCCCCGGCGGCCGCGTCCGCGTCGCCTGGCGGCGAGTGCGCGACCCCGTCGATCGACCGGCTGCAGCAGTGGCTGGCCAGCGGCGAAGGGACGACCGTCCCAGCCACCGGGAGCCTCCTCGTGCCGGAGGGCCGCCGGTACGCGGCCAAGGTGACGTTCCTGAACGCCGAGTGGCACGTGGCCGTCGTCTGGCTGGGGAACCGGTTCGAGGCGCAGGCCGACCTGTCCCGCTCGGCGGGCTTCCTGCTGACCTACCGCGCGACCGAGGACCTGTACGTCCAGCTGCGCCCGGCGTCCCACTGGAGCGGCGGCGACAAGTGGCTCACCCTGGTGCCCTCGACGGGCGGCCGGCTGGTGACGCGGTTCTTCGCCTTCTCGCCGCGCCGGTGGACGTCGCTGCCCGAGCTGGGAACGCCGTCGTACTCGTTCGCCTCGGCGCTGAAGGAGGCGCGAGGGCTGGTGTTCGTGGGCAAGACGCCGAACGAGCTGGAGTTCCGCGGCCTGCGCGTCGACGGCTACCGCCCGCCGTGCCTCTGACCGTCGTCTTCGCGGCCGAGCTGTGGGAATGGGACGCCCGGCGCACCGACAGCTGGACCTTCGTCAGCCTGCCCGCCGAGGAGCCGGACGACATCCGCGCGCGCCACGCCGGGCCGCGGCGCGGCTTCGGCTCGGTGCGCGTCCGGGTGACGATCGGCGCCACGAACTGGCGGACCTCGATCTTCCCGGACGCCTCGCGCGGCGCCTACGTGCTGCCCGTCAAGCGGGCCGTCCGCGAAGCCGAAGGGCTCGGCGTGGGCGACGTCTGCACCGTGACCGTGGAGCTCGCCGGTCCGTGAGCGCCCCGTTCCGGCGAAACGCGATCGGTGGCGGACCGGATCTGCCATGATGCGGACACAGGCCCCGAACCGCGCAAGGGAGACACGATGTCCGCCCAGATGGACGAGCTGATCGCCCAGTTCCAGAACTTCCAGAGCAAGGTGCGGCAGGCCGAGGCTCGCTTCGCCGGCGTGGGTGACATGCAGGAGCGGATCGCCCGGCTGGAGACCACCGTCACCTCGCCCGACGGGACCGTGACCGTCACCGCGGGCGCCGGCGGGACCATCACCGGCCTGCGGCTCACCGCCGGCGCCACGCGCGTCGAAGCCGGGCAGCTGGCCGCCACCATCATGGACACCATCCGCCGGGCCGCGGCCGGGGCCGCGCAGCAGCAGGCCGGGATCGTCGACGAGACCTTCGGCGGCGCGTTCGGCGTGGACGTCTCGGCGCAGGTGCGGGAAGCCCAGGCCGAAGCGTTCGGAACCGCGGCGGCCGAGCCTGCGTCGGAACCCCAGCCGCGGCAGCCGTCGCGGCCCGCCCGCCGGCCCGCCGCCGAGGACGACGACGACTTCGGTCAAGGCCCCATCCTCCGCCGATCCTGAGGGAACCCGCGATGCCAGAAGGAATCCAGACCAACATCGGGGCGATCTCCGCCTACGCCAGGCAACTGCCGTTCTACGAGCAGGAAGCCGACAAGTTCGGCGCGAAGATCGACGCCGCCGACGTGACGAACGAAGCCTGGGGGCTGGTCGGCCTCTTCGCCAAGCAGGGCTACACCGACCGCCTCGCCGAGCTGCGCTCGCTGCTGACCGACCTCAAGGACGGCGTGGACGGCTTCACCACGAAACTGAACAAGGCCGCGGAGATGTACCAGGGCACCGAAGACGCCGGCAAGGTCACCTTCGGCCGGTACGAGGCGGAAATCGACGCGATCGGGCAGGACTGATGACCGAGCCGAAGAAGAGCATCGCCGACGCGCTGGACGTCGAGGCCTACGACGAGAGCACGGGCGCCAACCTCGACCGCGCCGCCGGGTACGTGCCGGTGGCCGGCACCGCCTACAAGGCGGGCAAGAAGATCGGGGAGCACGCGCGGCAGGCGGCGGAGGCCGACGGCCCCGGCGAGCTGGCGTCCGCGGGCGCCGCGCTGGTGGGTGACGGCGCGGCGTTCGTCGGCGCCGCGGCCGGCGACATGGTCACCTTCGCCATGGACCCGATCGGCTGGCTGGTCAGCCACGGCCTCAACATGCTGCTCGAACTGGTCCAGCCGCTGCAGGACGCGCTGCACCAGGTCACCGGCGACGGCCCGGCCATCGGGCACGCCTCGGAAAACTTCGTCACGATCGCGCAGGGGTTCGTCGCGCTCGCCGAGGACTTCGAGAAGACCGGCGACACCGCGCTGGCCGAGTGGGTGGACGACGCCGGCAACGCGGCGAAGGAAGCGCTCGGCGACTTCTCCTCGGGGATCCGCGGCATCGGCTCGGCCGCCGGTTCGGTGGCCGAGGTGCTGCAGATGTGGTCGATGGTGATGGTGGTCATCGAAGAGCTGATCAAGGGGATCATCACCGAGCTGGTGTCCTGGCTGATCACGCTGTGGCTGCCGGCGCTGGCCGCGTCGGTGATCAGCTTCGGCGGCTCGGTCGCGGCCGCGATGACCGCGTCGATCGCCAAGGCGGCCAGCGTGCTGCAGAAGGTGACGCGCTACCTGGGCAAGTTCGGCAAGCTGCTCGACAAGTTCATGGAGTTCCTGGTCAGGTACTCCGGGAAGCTCGAGGTGTTCACCCGGAAGCTGCGGGTCGGCGTGATGCCGGGGGAGACGAAGTTCGGCTTCGGCGCGGCGGCCCAGGGCTGGCAGCCGAGCAACCGGGCGCTCACGACGATGTTCGGCACCTCGGCCGGCGTCAAGCCGTTCCTCGCCGGCGCGGGGGTCAAGGCGGGCATCGGGGCCGGGAAGGGTGCCTTCGCCGAAGGCAAGGAAGCCGTCACGCCGGAGGGGGACGAACCGTGGTTCGACAAGAGCGAGATCGGCGGGGACCGGAGCCCGGAGGACACGCGCCGGGACCTGGACATCTGAACGGGTTCGCCGACCGCGTCGAGCGCTGGTCGGCCGAAGCGCAGGTCCGGCCGGGGTTCCGGGAAAGCGTCGAGGCGCTGATGCGGGACCGGTGGCGCGAGCCGGTCATCGTGCTGCGCCTCGGCGACACCGACGTGGGGTTCGACGTCCCCGGCCGTCGCCAGGACGGCACGGTCAAGGGCAAGCGGCTCGTCCGGCGGTTCTTCTGGAACGTCCTGCGCGGGATCGGCACGGCGGTGTTCGCCGTCTTCGCACTGGCCAACGGCGGCGCGCCGGGTCGGCCGTTCCGGCGCGAGGTCCGGGTTTCCGGTCCGGCGAACGCGCTGGTGCTCGACCTGGCCGACCGGCTGCGGCCGGTCGGCGGGCCGTGGCTGGTGTGCTCGCCGTCGTGCCTCGCGGTGGTGGACACCGGATCGACCGTCACCGACCCGGCCGACGCGCCCCCGCCGAAGATCGTCTGGGAGGCCCGGCAGCCGCAGGCCCCCGCGCTGAACTTCCCGAAGCGCACGCTGACCTGGCCGGACGGGTCCAGCTTCCGCTTCCCGCTGCACGGCCGCCCGGAGGAGCAGCACCTGCGGAAGTACTTCGAGCCACCGGCCACCGTGCACTGGAACGGCCGCTGACAGTCGTGAGTGAGAAACAGTGTTAGAGCCTGTTCCTGAACTGAGCTCGGGTGGGCGTGTTGCCGCTGGCAGCAGAGGAACTCCTGGTAGATCGAGCGGTG
>NZ_JNYY01000011.1 GCF_000716785.1 Amycolatopsis vancoresmycina | reverse complement strand
CAGCGCCGTCCCGACCGCCCCCATCGCGACCGACGCCCAATCACCGCTCTCGATGGCCGACTTCAGATCGTTCGCCGACTCCAGCAGCGAAATCCCCGAATACGCCTTCGTGGAATCCTTCGTGTCCGCGATCAGCGGATTCACCACGGATTGTTGTCCTCGTCGTCAGGAGCGGCAGGCCGCCGCGGCGGCTGCGGGGCGCCGGGGACGGGCGGCGGCGTCGCAGCGCCACCGGACGGGGTGGGCGGCTGCGGGGCCGGCGGTGCGGGCGGCTGCTCGTCCGGTTCGTCCGGGTTCGGGAAGCGGCCGCGCAGGTTGTCCAGCAGCGCACCGCGGGTCTCGCGGTCCTCGTCGCCGAGCTGCTCGGCCATCACCCCGGCGACCTTGTCGGCGATGCCGGCCTGCGCGCGCCGCATCGTCGTCAGGATCTGCCGCGACAGCTCTTCGAGGGGGAACGACTTGACCTTGTTCGAGAACGTGAGGTCCGTGACGGTGCCGTCCGCGCCGACGGTGACGCTGACCGCGCCGTCGGAACTGGTCGCGGTGAGCCGCAGCCGCTCGGTCTGCTCCTGCGCCGCCTGGTACCGCTGCGCCTTCGCCGCGAACCCGGCCGCCCAATCGTCCATCCGGCGGATCGTCTCGTCGGGGTCCTGGATCAGGTCCCCCAGGCCGTTCGGGCCGGTCATGCGTTTGTCCTCGCTTCCACCGCGCGCGGCGACGACGCCGCGAGCTGACGTTCGAACGGCTGCGCGTTGCCCTCTTCGCCCTCGCGGTAGGACTGCGCGGCCGTCCGGACGTTGTCGGCCAGCCCGCGCACGCCTTCGGCCGACGCCGTCAGCGACTCCTTCGCCTTCTCGTTCGTCGGCCGGATGATCGGCGGGAGGAACGCGCAGAGCAGCCCGTAGGCGTGGTCGGACATCGCCGAGTCGGCCGCCTGCGAGGCCGTGGTGAGCCGGTCGATCAGGCCCTCGACGTGACTCGCGTGCGCGACCAAGTCGTCCGGTTCGACCTCGAAGCCGGCGCCCGTCATGCGCTCACTTCCAATCCTGGTTCTTCCAGTCGCCGATCACCGGCGGCGCCACGACCTGTTCCCCGGCGAAGAAGTTCGGGTCGTCGCTCTCGAGGTAGTCGGCCGACTTGTGTTCCTTGTCGTCGTCCTTCTTGCCGCCGCGGGCCCCGGCACCCATGCCGCCCATGCCCGGGGACCCGGCCGCACCGGCCGCGCCACGCCCCGACATCGCGTTGCGCGCCGCCGCCGCTTCGGCTTCCGCGGCCGCGCCGGAGGCGGCACCACCGCTGAGGTTGCCCGCGCCCGTGCCGCGCACGCCGCCACCGGCCGCACCACCACCGGCACCGCCGCCGATGCCGCCGAGGGACCCGCCCCCGGCCCCACCGCCGCCGCCGATACCGCCGAGGCGGCTCGCGATGCTTTCGCCGTTGATCCCGCCGAGGCGCCCGATGGTCGGCATCTTGCCGGTCCCGCCGCCCGGGATGCCGCCGGGGCCGGTGCCGGTGGGCAGGCCGGTGATCGGGTCGATGCCGGGCGGGGTGAAGCCCGGGATCGGGCTGCCGCCGCGGACGCTGCCGCCGCCCCCGCCGGAAACGTCGGGGATGTTCGGGATCGACGGCGGGGTGTACCCGCTGCCGCCGGTCCCGCCGCCGCCCGGGATGCCCGAGGGCGTGAAGCCGGACGACGTCGTCGAGTCGTCGAAGTGCGGCAGCGACGAGCCGGGGATGCCGGCACCGCTGAAGTTGCCGCCGGAGGGGCCGCCGGGGGCGTCGAAGTTCGGCGGGGTGAAGCCCGCGCCGCCGGAGCCGCCCGCGCCGCTGCCACCGCCGGGGATGCCGGCGCCGGAGAAGCCGGAGCCACCCCCCGGGATGCCACTGCCGCCGCCCGGGATGCCGCTGCCGGAAAAGCCGGAGCCTCCGCCGGAGCCACCCGTGCCGTCGCCGGGGACACCGGGGATGCCCGCACCGCCGGCTCCGGCGCCACCCGCGCCGCCGCTGCCGTCCAGGCCCGCCGCGTTGACGCCGGCGGGGGTCCGCGGCGTCACGCCGTCCATCGCGGTCCGCGCCAGCAGCGGCTGCGCGTCACTGCCCGCTCCGGCGCCCCCGCCCGCGGCCACGCTCTGCCTGGTCGCTGTGGCGGTCGGCAGCTTCGGCGGGGCCGGGAACCGCGGGGTGGCGACCGCGCCGCCGATGGTCTCGTCGTACTGGGTCATGATCTGCGCGGCGTGCTCCCGCGCGGCCTGCTGCGCCCGGTAGGTCTGCATGGCTTCGCCCGCGGCGGCCGCGTACTGCACCGGGTCGGTCATCGACATCAGGCGCTGGTTGGTCGACTGGAGGTCGAACTGCACCGGCGGGTTGGCGACCATCTGCCGCTGGGTCTCGTTGAGCGCCTGGGAGTGGATTTCCTGCTGCCGGCCGGCGAGGGTGGCGCCCTGCGCGGTCGCGCCCAGCCACTTGCCGACGCCGGCGAGGTGCTCGCGGACGGCGTCGCCGGCGCCGCCCTGCCAGTTGCTGGTGCTGGCGTTGATCGCGTCGGCGAGGGTTTTCTGGTGGGTGCCGAGGTCGTTGCCGACCCGCACCCATTCTTCCGAAGTTTCCGCGACGGTCGCCGGGTTGGCGTCCTGCGTGATGGCTTCGTTCATCTGTTCGTGGCTGGCGTTGTTCCACAGGGTGCGCGGCGCCCCGCCGGTTTCGCGCATGGTGAGGCCCTCGTCGAGGCCGTGCTTGGCGTCGTCGAGGTGCTGCTGGTAGAGCTCCTGGATCTTCTTGTCGCGCAGCACGGGGTCGACGACCGGGCCGAGCCAGCCGCGCCGGATCTCGTCGTCGACCTGCCTGGTGGCCATCTCGCGGATCTCGTCGCCCGACGGCGACTTGTCCGTGGTCAGCGGCCCGACGTAGTACTTCGACGACGAATCGGCGGTCACGTCGTAGAGCGGACTGCGCGGGTCGTAGTCCGGCGACGACGGGTCCGAGACGGACTCGGCGGTGGGTGCCACGGTCTCCCTCAGCTCTGGTCGGCGGCCGGGAGCGAGGTCAACGTCTTCTGCGTCGTCTCTTCCCGGGACTTGTAGTTCTGCTTCGCCAGCTTGATGGCTTCGATGTAGGTCGGGAACTCCTGCCGCGCGGCCTGCAGCTGGGTGACCAGCCCGTTTTCGTCGGCGGCGGTGCTGACCATGTGCGCGGAGACCCACTGCCCGGTGGCGGTCCGGCTCATCGCCGGGGCGTCGTGCAGCCGCTGCAGCGCGGCCCACCGGGCTTCGAGGGACTCGAGCACGCCTTCGAGCGCCTCGATCAGCTGGTTGCCGGTGGTGTCGTCGATGGCGAAGCCACCGGTCTGGGCGAGCCGCTTCAGCTGCGCCCCGGCGAGCCCGACCCGGAGCGCGGCCACGGCCTTCGTCTCGGGGGTCGTGGCGGATTGGAGCTGCATGGTGGCCTGGACAGCCTGGACCGTCGCCGCGGTCTCTTCCGTCGTCATCTGGTCCTCCCCGATCAGTAGACAGCCGCGATCGCGTCGCGGATGGCCCGCGCGAGATCGGCCCGCCCGGCCGGCACGTATTCGGCGGTCAGCTCCCCGGAGTCACCGGTCCGGGTGTGCACGAGGTACCGCCCGTCGGCGGTGTCGAGCCAGCTCAGCGGCTCACCGGCCAGCCGCTCCCCCCGCCGCCCCTGCGCGGTGACGGCGATGTGCCCGCCCCCGAGCCGGGGTTCGGCCAGCACCCGTTCGAGCACGGCGACATCGGAGGATTTCGGAGCCGGCGGCCGCCGCCCGGGCCGCACGACGGCCTTGACCTCGATCATCCCGAAGGCATCGGTCTCTTCTTCGTCGAATTCGGCCTCGGCGATCCGCTTGGCGGTCATGGCCGAAACCTCCCGCCCGGCCGCCCGGTGCACGACGTGCCGCCCGGTGGTGGCGGCGGGGGCCGGCGGCAGCACCCCGGTGACGACCTCGACGAGGTCCTCGTCGGCGAAGAGCGAGAACAGCAGGTCATCGGTATCGGGCGCCTGGGTGATCCCGAGCGCCTGCGCCCCGTCGGTGACGACGAGAACGGCCACATCGGCCCCGAGCCCGTCGATCCCGCTGACGGCCACCGACACGCGAGGCTCGGCGAGCAGCTCGAAGGCGGTCCGCACCCCGGGGTGGAGTTCACCGGAGACGGAAAGCCGCCGTTCTTCCAGGGCGTCGTAGACCTGCCGGGCCACCCGCACGAACCGCACGGGATCACTGGGCAGGTGACCGGCCCGAAGGGGGTAACGCTGCACATCGCCCCCGGTCGCCCGGCCGACAACGAGGGCTTCGAAGACCTCGAGGACGAACTCGAACCGCTCCGCCATTTCCCCTCGCCGGATCCTTTTCGTCAAGCCTTCAAGCAAGTTCCCTGACGAACAGTAGCAGTGCAGCAGCGGCCCGCGTCGGCACCGCCACCCGGATGCCCGAAAGACCACGATCCCGGGGACTGGTTGGGCAAGGGAGGGTTGTCGCTCGAACGGGTGACGAGGTGGGGCGGCTCGCGCGCGCCCGCAGGCTTGGGGGGATTTCGGCCGGGTTCGGGCCGGGCGGGATGACCGCTCGCTGCCGGTGAGGCAATGCCCGGGTTCCGGCCGGTCCGGCTGGGCAGATCGCGTGGGCCGCCTCGGGTCGGCGGCGAAACGTGCGGTCGCGGGAGGTTCTGCCGCCAGCTCCCAGGCGCGATGGAGGCGAAGAGGGCGCCAGTGAGCCCGCGGAAGAGTTCCGCCGCCCGTTTCGGGGCGCTGCGGGTGTGGGTGATGGGCCCGTAGCCGTGGGGCTGCGGGCCTGTCCACCTTCATGCTGCGAAGGGCAGCGGTCGGTGCAGGTTGTTACGCCTGGGTTTTCGCTGTTTGTCCAGGAAGCGGGGTGGCAGGAACTCCGGGAACCCGTCGGCGGCGATGCGGACCTCCCACCCCGAGCGACGCGGTGGACGATGGCAGCCCGGGAACGCGCACCCACGGTCGCGCAGGTACAGGGCGCGGCGCAGCCCGGCCGAGATCAGCCTGCGGAGGCGGCCCAGGTCAAGGGGTTCGCTCTTCTCGCCCAGCACCGCGGGGATGATCATGCTGTCGCAGGCGTGGATCCGCGCCTCCGCCGCCGACATGCGGCCGGTATCGCCCAAGGTTGCCTGCCCGACCCCGGTTTTCAGGTCCTGCAACGACACCGCGACCATCACGTGGGCGCGTTCCCCGGCCTGCATCGGCAGGTCCGGGGAGTTCACCGCCAGATCGACCGCATCGGAGAAGGCATCGCCGTAACGCTCCTGCGGGGTGCGAAGGTCGGGCCCGCCGTCGTCGGTGGGGCGGCGCTGGGCCAGGGCATCCAGGAGGGCGCTCGCGCGCATGCCGGTCTCGTCGTCGAACCGGCCGTGCAGCTCCCACATCCCGGATCCTCTCCGCCGCAACGACAACTCCCGAGCCGGAACGGCAGGTTCGGAATCCTCCGGTGCGGGACCGCCGGGGTCGAGATGAGCCAGAATCCGCGCCCCGAGGGCGGCGACCTGCCGGTGCCCCGCCTCCCCGGCGAAGGAAAGCAGACGGGCCTCGGCGCCGTCGCGATGCTCGGGCGGGATATCGGTCAGGGCAGCCACGATCACGTCGATCATCGGGTTGCTCAAGCGACCGGCCAGGGCCGCGAAACCGGTCGCAGGGGCTAGTGCAGGAATCGCGCTGCCGTCGAGATTGCGGCCGGGGTTGAGCGCCCGGGCCCGTTTCACCATCCGTTCCGCCGCCGCCTTCGGCACATCGGCGAGCTGCTCCAGCAAACGGGCAACCGAGCGGTACCCGAACAGTTCCCGCACCCCGCGCTGCTCGATTTCCACCAGCAGCGCACCCAGCGAAGCCTCCGCAGCCCGCATGGTCGCGAGCAGCTCACCGGCACGGTCGGCCAGCGCCACCGCCTCGGCTTCCTGCATCGCGTTTCCCGCCATACCCCCACAATACCGAGCACCCGAACACCAGTTCATCACACGATCGGGTGCATGACAGAGACATCCGCCGCGTGAAATCCCCTAGCCTCGACGACGCCGTTTGTCCACGGCGCCGTCGAGCAACGGCCGCAATTCCGCGACCACCGTGTCGAGCGGAGCGACGTCCTGATGTGCCCGCGCCAGAACAATCGCCCCCTCCAACGCGCTGAGCATCAACACAGCCAAGGATGCACTGCGGACCGGCGGCACCCCCAGCTGCTCCAGCGTCGCCGCCACCGGGCGCTGCCAGCCGTCGAACGCCTTGCCGACCGCTTCGCGGAGGCTGTCGCTCGTCGCGGCCGTGTCGGCGACCGTGGCCACCAGCGGGCAGCCTCCGTCGAAGCCGTCCCTCGTGAACTCGTCGCGCCACTGGGCCGCCATCGCCTCGAACAGCTTTCCCGGTGTCGGGTTCTCGATCTTCGCCGCGACGCGCGCGACGCGGCGGGCCGCGTAGTCGCCGGCCCAGGTGACGGCTTCGGCGATCAGCTGGTCCTTACCACCCGGGAAGTAGTGCTGCAGGGACCCCCTGGGCGCTTCGGCGTGGGCGACCACGTCCCGCATGCCGGTCGCCCCGACACCCTGGATCCGCACCAGCTGCGCGGCGCTGAGCACCATCCGCTCGCGCGGGGTCCTGGCCATCGGCTGCCTCCTTCATGACGTCCGTCATGGTAACCCAGTCCGGGACGACCAGCGTGAAGTCGCGTTCGCCGCGCTCGTAGGACGGCACCGGCCGGAAGCCCTGCCGCAGCAGCAGCGCCTCGGCGCCGGTGTTGCCGGCCTGGACGGTGACGCGCACGGTCCAGCCCGGCCAGCGTCCCGACGCCCACAGCCACCGGCTCAGCGCGCTGCCGATCCCCTGCCGCTGCCACGCGTCGGCGACCAGGATCCCGATCTCCGCCTCCCCCGGCTTCTCCGAGACGAAGTTGAGCAGCCCCACCGGAGTGCCGCCGCGGAAGGCGAGCAGTGCGACGCCGTCCGGCGGGCCGGCGAGCAGGAACCGCTGGTAGCGCTGGAAAACCTCGGCCGGCCGGGCCGGGCCGCCCATCATGAACCGGCGCCGGAGACTGTCCGGCGAGCAGGCCGCGACGACGGCGGCGGCACCCTCGCGATCCGCGACCTCTATGACAGTCGTCATAGCCCCATGAGAGCACACCGCCGAGGCGAACACACTATGACCGGCGTCATAGATCGCCGGGCCCGGTTCGCCCGGACGGGACCCGGGTACGTTGCCGTGGCCGCGCTCCCCCCACCGCGAAAGGCGCCCCCGATGCAGCTCTACGCCGAACGGCCGATCCGCCGGACCGCCCAGCTCGTCAGCGACCTACTGGCCGTGCTGCTCGTCGTCGTCGCGGTGTGGCTCGGGACCTCGGTGTACGACCAGGTCATGAAGCTGCGCGCGCCCGGCGACGGCCTGGTCGACGCCGGTACCGGCCTGCGCGGCACCTTCGACTCCGCGGCGAACTCCGCCGACGGCCTCCCGCTCGTCGGGGACGCACTGGCCAAGGCCCTGCACGGCGGTTCGGACGTCGGGACCAAGCTCACGGACGCCGGCCACTGGCAGATCGAGGCCGTCGAGAACCTGGCCTGGTGGCTGGCGGCGGTCATCATCGCCCTGCCCGTGCTGACGCTCCTGGTGTCGTGGTTGCCGCTGCGCTGGCACTACACCCGCCGTGCCACGGCCGCGGCCCGGCTGCGGGCACTGGGCGACGAAGGGCTGGACCTGCTCGCGCTGCGCGCCCTCACGACGCAGCCCCTGCACCGCCTGGCCGCGGTGGGCGAACCGGCCACCGGCTGGCGGGAGCGCGACCGGGACGTCATCGAGAAGCTGGCCGGGCACGAGCTGGCCCGCCACGGCCTGGCTCCGTGAGCCGGAGGTCTCCCCGCCGGGGCTCAGGACACCGGCGGGAAGACCTCCGCACTCCGCAGGCCGGGGAACTCAGCCGACGGAGGGGCCCATCCCGAGTGACTGCGGCGTGCTCGCGTCGGGCGAGGGCTGGTGCAGCCCCTCGTCCAGCGGCCCGAACTCGGTCATCAGGGCCGGGCTGCCGCCCCACGGGGTCTGTTCCTCGGCGATCAGCGAGTTCGTCGTGAGCAGCAGGCCCGCCACCGACGCCCCGTTCTGCACGGCCGACCGGCACACCCGCAGCGGATCCACGACGCCGAGGGCGATCATGTCGCCGTACCGGTCGTGCAGGGCGTCGAACCCTTCGTCGTCCCCGAGTTCCCGGGTGCGCGCGACGATTTCGTGCGCCGGGTGGCCCGCGTTGTGCGCGATGAGGAACGCCGGTTCGGCCAGGGCGCGCCGCACGATCTCGACGCCGATGGCCTGGTCACCCGAGAGACCCAGGTCCTCCAGGGCCTTCTCGGCGTGCAGCAACGCCGCTCCCCCGCCGGCCACGATGCCTTCGGCCATCGCCGCCCGGGTCGCCGACAGGGCGTCCTCGACCCGGTGCTGCAGCTCCTTCAGCTCGGCCGGGGTGGCCGCGCCGACCCGGACGACGGCGACCTTGCCGGTGAGGGCGCCGATCCGTTCGGTCAGGACGTCCTCGTCCACGCCGAACTGCGCGCGCTCCAGCTCCGCGCGCAACTGCCCGACCCGGAACTCCACCGCCTCCGAAGACCCCGCGCCGCCGACGATCGTGGTGCGGTTCTCGGTGACGCGGACCTGCTTGGCGCGGCCGAGGTGTTCCAGGGTCATCGTCTCCATCGTGAACCCGGACTGTCGCGAAAGGACAGCGCCGCCGACGATCGCCGCGAGGTCCTCCAGTTTGTGCAGCCGCCGGTCGCCGAAACCCGGTGCGCGGACGGCCACCGACTGGAAGGTGCCGTTCACGTGGTTGTGCACCAGCATGGACAGCGCCGTGCCCTCGACCGTCTCGCCGATGACGACCAGCGGCCGGGGCGCGCGCATCACCTTGTCCAGCAACGGCATCAGCTGCTGCACCTTGGTGATCTTCTCCGCGCACATCAGGATGTACGGGTCGTCGAGCACCGCCTCCAGCCGGCCCGGGTCGGTGACCAAGTACGGAGAAAGGTAGCCGTTGTCGAACTCGAACCCTTCGACGAACTCGACGCTCATCCCGATCGACGGCGACTCCTCGACCGTCACCACGCCGCCGTCGCCGACGGTGTGCAGCGCCTTGGCGATGACCGCGCCGACGGCGTCGTCGTCGTTGGCCGAGATCGCCGCGACCCGCGCGTAGTCCTGTTCGGACACCACCGGGTGGGCCTGCTTTTCCAGGTGCGCCACCAGGAGCCCGACGGCGTGGTCGATGCCGCGCTTGACGAGCACCGGGTTGCCGCCGCTCGCAATGGCACGCATGCCTTCGCGGACGATCGCCTGGGCCAGCACGGTGGCCGTGGTGGTGCCGTCGCCGACGACGTCGTTGGTCTTGATCGCCGCTTCCTTGACCAGCTGCGCGCCCATGTTCTCGAACTGGTTCTTCAGGTGGATCTCCCGCGCGATGGTGACGCCGTCGTTGGTGACCACCGGCGAACCGGTGATCTTCTCGATGATGACGTTGCGCCCCTTGGGGCCCAACGTCGACTTGACCGCTTCGGCCAGCTTGTCCACCCCCGCCAGCAGCAGGTCGCGGGCGTCCGAGCCGAACCGCAGTTCCTTCGCCATCTGCCTGCTCCTAGGGGGTGAGGATCGCGCGGCCGCGCACGCGCCCGGCGTCGAGGTCGGCCAGCGCGTCGAGCGCCGCATCCAAGGGGTACTTCTTCGTGTGCAGCGTGACCTTCCCGGCTTGGGCCAGCACCATCAGCTCGGCCAGGTCGTTGTAGGTGCCCACGAGGTTGCCGATGATGTTGCGTTCGGTGGAGATGATGTCGATCGTCGGGATCTCGATGTTCGAGCCGTAGCCGATGACGAAGTGCGAGCCCGCGCGCCGGGTCATCGCGAAGGCGTCCTGCTGGGCGCCCTGCTCGGCAACGAAGTCGAGGACGACCTCGGCGCCGTTGCCGCCGGTCAGGTCGAGGACGGCCTCGACCTGCTTGCCGTCGGCCAGCACGGTCTCGTCGGCGCCCAGGGTGGCCGCCAGTTCGAGCGCGTCGGCGTTGCGGTCGACCACGATCACGCGGGCCGCGGTCAGCGCGCGCAGTGACTGGATGCCGATGTGCCCGAGGCCGCCCGCGCCGTTGACGACGCAGGTGGTGCCCGGGTACAGGTGCGGAACGGCCTTGCGCACCGCGTGGTAGGCGGTGATCCCCGCGTCCGCCAAAGCGGCCACATCGGACGGCTGCGTGCCAGGGTCGAGCTTGATGCACGCCCGTGCCGACGTCAGCAGGTACTCCGCCATCCCGCCGTCACTGCTGATGCCCGGGAAGCTCCCGTTGGGACAGTGCATGTCGTCGCCCGCGCGGCAAGCGTGGCAGAGCCCGCACGTCGGCGTCGGGTGCAGGATGACGGTGTCGCCGACCTCGACGTTCGTCACCGCCGGGCCGACCTCGTGCACCCAGCCCGCGTTCTCGTGGCCGATCGTGTACGGCAGCTCGACGCCGGACTTCTCGGCCCACTGCTCCTCGATGATGTGCAGGTCGGTGCGGCACACGCCGGCGCCGCCGATCTTGACCACGACGTCGAAGGGTCCGGTCGCGCGCGGCTCCGGGACGTCTTCGATCACCGGGTGCTGGTGGTACTTCTGCAGCCGCACGGCCTTCATCCCGTGCCCTCCTCTTCTGCGCCGAGCGAGTACCGCGCGCGCAGCATGCCGCGGCAGACGCCCGAGTTGGCCTCCATGCTCGTGCGGGTCAACCGCGCGAAGGCGAGATACCGCTTCGCGTCGGCTGGGGTCGTACCGGTTGCCGGGTCGAGCAGCAGCGGGTCGCCGTCCTCGGCGGGCAGGCCGAGCTCGCGGCGGCGGGCCCGCAGCCGGTCCAGGTCGGGGCTCGGCGGGACGTCACCGAGGGTCAGTGACGCCGGGTCCCGGCCCAGGGACCGGCAGACGCGGTCGGTACCGGCCAGCACCGCCTTGCGGACGAAGTCGAACCGCAAGGTGTCCAGCTCGTCGACGGCCTCGCCGTCGAACGAGGCCACGAACCCCTGCCGCGCGGCCACCCCGCGGTTGATGACGTCGGACGCGAAGTGGTCGTCGAGCCGGATGTCGAGCCCGGTCAGGCCCGGCACCCCGGCCACGGCGTCGTAGGCGTCCGCGACCATCAGGAACGCGAAGTTGGGCGCGCAGAAGTACGTCGGCAGCCGCAGCCGGACGACGGCTCGGCCCGCGGCGCTCACCTCGCAGCGGGCCACGAACCCCAGGTCGGTGAGGGGTTCGTCGAGTTCGGGGTCCCGGACGGTGCCCAGCGCCGCCCACACGGCGGCGCGGACCCCGGTCACCACGGCGGTCATGAGTTCGGCACGCCGACGGGCTCGACGTTCTTCGGATCCGCGAGCCGCAACTCGGCCGGGACGTCGATGTCGTACAGCCGCGCGGCGTTCAGCCCGAGGATCTTCTTCTTCTGGTCGACGGTCAGCGGCGGGAAGTCCGACAGCTCGTCGTCGGACGGCATGTTCCAGTCGACGAAGCCCTCGACCTGCCACTTCGGTTCCCAGATCGCGTAGTCCGCGCCGAAGATGAGCTTGTCCTCGCCGAGCCAGAACATCAGCTCGCCCATGACCTTGGCGAAGAACTTCGGCCGGGCGTGCATCAGGCCGCCGACCACGACGGCCAGCCCCGCGTAGACGTTCCGCTCCTGGGTGGCCATGAAGCAGAAGTCTTCGATGCGCGGCAGGCCGACGTGCTCGACGATGAAGTTCAGGCCCTGGAAGCCGGTCGCCACGTGGTCCACATCGGACACGTCGAAGGCGTCCTTGTCGAGCGGCCAGATCGTCGGTCCCTTGTGGACGTGGATGTTCTTGACGCCGAGCTCCTCGCACTTCTCGAAGAAGCGCACCGCTTCCGGGTCCTTGAGGCTCCAGCCGCGCGAGTCACCGCGCCATTCGGCGGTGTACAGCTTGACGCCCTTGCAGCCGTACCGCTTGACGCGTTCCTCCAGGGCCTTCAGGCCTTCGTCGCCTTCACGCGGGTCGAAGGTCGTGTTGACGAGGAACTTGCCGGGGTGCTTCTCGGCCAGCGCCGCGTCCGCTTCGGTCGTGTTGAACCCGTTCTTGTACCACTGCCGCAGGTTGGTCGGCTGGAAGATGGCCGTGTCGACGTGCCCGACCTCGAACAGGTCGTGCATCATCAGTTCCTCGGAGTACTTCTGGAACCGGTCGATGGGCCAGTGGGTCTCCTTCGGGCCGAGCCCCTGGTAGGCGTGGAAGCACTCGATCCAGCCCTTGGCGTATTCCTCCTGCCCCTTGACCCAGTTGTCCGGGCTCGCGTCCCAGAAGTGGGTGTGGGCGTCCACCACGAAGTATTTTTCGCCGTCTTTTTCGTACATTTGTGATCCTCCTGAGCGGGATCGAGTGCCGTTTCTCAGCGAATGGGCTTGAGGTCGAAGTCCAGGAACTCGGCCGCGTCCTCGGGGTTGGCGAACATGATCGTGCGGTCGTCTTCGTGGATCATCCGCCCGTAGTGGGTGGACATGCTCTCCTCGAACTCGGCCGCGTTGAACCAGCCTTCTTCCTCGCCGGCGGCCTCGTCGACCTCGGCGTAGACGACGTCCATGCGGCCGACGGCGTCGACGCGGATCATCGAGGGCAGCGGCGTGATCGTGACGTTGTCCTTGCTGCCCATGACCTCGGCGACGATCGCGCCGACCTGGTTGTTCATCAGGGTGAACCCGCACATGTTGGACGCGGTGTTGTCGGCCTTGAACGGGCTTTCCGCCGTTTTGAAGATGGTCACTGGCCCAGCTCCTCCGGTGCTTTGAGGCCCAATTCGGACAGGATGCCGGCGAACCGGCTCTTCACGCGGTCGAGACCGTCCTCGAACCGGATCGGCTTGGCGTCGGGCTGCGACCACAGCGGCTGCAGCGCGCGGGCGGCGGCGATGCACCGCGGCACCCAGTCCTCGAGCCACTTCTGCAGCAGCGCCTTGTTGTGGTCGGCGAACTCCTTGTCGTTGATCAGCAGGTGGTACAGCGGTTTGGTGTAGCGGAGGTCGCGCTCGGAGAAGTCGAACTCCTCGGCGCCGATCAGCGTCGGGGTGACGAAGTCGCCGTTGGCCGGCGCGGCCTGCTGCACCAGGTTGCTGCGGAACAGCTCGCCGACGAGGGGCTCGAAGACGACGTTGGCGGCGAAGATCGCCTCGCCCCAGTCCCAGATCCCGGTCAGCTGCTCGGCGGTCTCGCGCACGCCCTGCCAGGCCGGGTCCTCGTTCCAAGTGGACAGATGAGCCGTGCCGTCGAAGCCCTCGATCTCCTCGGTGAGCGTCAGGTTGTACAGGGCCAGGTCCTGCGCCGCGCGGATGCGGTGCATGCTGTTCACCGAGATCGCGTTGTTGTGCATGTTCGTCGGGGCGCGGCGGTTGGCGTTGGCGAACAGGTACAGCCCGAGGCCGTGGTCGACGTGCATCCACGCGCCGACGTGCTTGGCGACGAAGTCGACCCAGTTGCGGTTCCACTGCTCGAACGCCTTGGCCTGGCGGGCCGCGTCGATGTTCTGGTTGAGCTGGCGGACGACGTTCGCGTTGTAGCGGTAGAGGGTGAGCTCCCATTCCTCGTTGGGGTCGCGGAACTCGTGCCAGCCGTGCGCCGGCCAGTCGTAGCCCCGGCCGCCGGAGCCCGGGCCGCGTTCGGGCAGCGGCCGGTCGGAGCCCCACGCCTTCAGCGCGGTCCACTCCAGGGGGTAGCCGCCCTGGCCGTCGGCGAAGGCGTAGAGCCAGCCCTGCGACAGGTAGTGCCGCGGGTCGGGCTGGACCTCGACGGTGACGTCCTCGTAGTGGCTCTGCTTGCGCTTGGCCGGGGTGAAGTAGTTGTACTGGCGGGCCGTGGAGTCCGGGAAGACCTTCGCGCCCGCTTCGGCGTCGGTGAACGCCGGCTTGGGCACGCTGCGTTCGGACGTGGCTGTCATGGGTTTCCTACCCTTCGCCCGTGGTGGTGAACTTGTCGTAGAAGACGCGCTTGCCGTCGACGCCGAGCGCGGGCAGCAGCTCCAGTGCGGCCTCGACCATCGGCGGCGGCCCGCAGACGTAGGCGTCGGCGCCGCTCAGGTCGAGGCCGGCCCGGCGCAGGACGTCGGTGACGAAGCCGGTCTCGCCGGTCCAGTCGTCGTCACCCGGCTCGGAAAGCGCTGGTACGTAACGGAAGTCCGGCAACTTTTCTTCCAGTCCCCGCAGCTCGGCCTCGAAGCAGAGGTCGTGGCGGCGGCGAGCACCGTAGTAGAAGACTGCCTTCCGGTCGATGCCGCGCTCGGCCATCGACCGCAGCAGGGACAGGATCGGCGCCATCCCGGCCCCGCCGCCGACGAAGACGAGGTCCGCGCCGGGGTTGTCCCGGAGGGTGAACACCCCGAACGGGCCGGTCACCCGGAGCCGGTCGCCGACCGCGACTCCGGTGGCCAGGAACCGGGAGAACAGCCCGTCGGGGTAGATCTTGACGACGAACTCCAGGAGCCCGTCGCGGGCCGAGGTGTTGGCCATGGAGAACGACCGCGTCTCCTCGGTGCCCGGAACCGCGAAGTCCAAGTACTGGCCGGGGAAGAACTTCAGCTCCTCGTCCAGCCGCACCACCAGGTGCCGGAGGTCGTGCGTGACGGGGTCGTTGGCGACGACCTCGACCGTCGCCTCCTGGATCGGCAGGCCGGACTGGATCATCTCCTCGTCGTAGTTGAGCAGCTCGATCGTGAGGTCTTCGTAGGCGTGGGCCCGGCACAGCAGCGTGAAGCCTTCCTCCTTTTCGAAGTCGGGGAGCGCGAAGGTGGAGTACCGGTCGTGTTCGACGTCGTCGCCGTCGAGGAGGAACGATTTGCAGGACGCGCACTGCCCTTCCTTGCAGCCGTGCATGAGCATGACGCCCTGCTCGGCGGCGGCGCGCAGGATCGTCTGGTCCTCGGCGACGTCGATCTCGATCCCGACCGGCTCGAACCGGACGCGGTGCTTTTCCGCTGTCATCCCAGCCCCGTCTCGGTGCGGGGTCGTGAGTGGTAAGGCGGGTTCTAACCCGCCTTACCACTCACGACCGGTTCGTGTCAGGCCTGCGGCGCCGGGCGCCCGGCCGGGCCCTGGCGGTTGTAGTCGGCCACGAACGCGGCGCGCTGCTCGCCGGTCATCTGGTTGAGCAGCACGTTCGGCGACTGCACCTCGGGCATCCGGCGCAGGTGGTCGAGCGTCCACATCTTCTTCGGGTCGAGGTCCAGGTGCGGCTGCGCGACCATGGTCTTGCCGTCGTCGCGCACGAAGCCCATGTCGGAGACGACGTCGGCCCAGTTCCAGCCGTGGTAGAGCGTCTCCCACTCGCGGGCGCCGACCAGCTGTCCCATGTTCGGGGTGTTGCGGCCCTGGTAGGTGGGCCGGAACGCCTCGGCGTCGGTCCAGCGGCAGGTCTCCGAGCAGTACGTCCGGTGCTGGCCGTCGACTTCGTCGACCACCATGTCCTCGCGGATGAGGCACGGCACCATGCAGGTCCAGCAGCGGTGCGGGTACACGTAGCCGACGTCTTCGGCGACGATCGGGTGGTGGCCGTTCGGCGTCGCGAGGCGGTTGTAGTTCTCCCACCACTTGCCGTACTTGTCGTACCAGCCCGGGTACTTGTACTCGAACCACTCGAAGTCCTCGTCGGTCATCGGGTCGATGCGCCAGTAGTTGGCGAGCCACCCGGTGGCGAAGAACTGCGCGACTTCGTGGACGTACCCCTTGTTCCAGATCCGGTTCCACGCCTCTTCGATGAGGTCGTGCGGGATTACTAGGCCGTACTTCTCCAGCGGGACCAGGTAGGAGCGGTAGTAGTCGTCGTAGATCCAGCGGCGCCACATCTCCGCGTAGCTTTCGCGGTCCTTGCGGCGGTCCTTGGTACCGTATTCGATGAACGTGCCGATCGCGGCGTCGACGACGGCGTGGTTGTTCCACCACGCGTAACGCAGGTCGCGTTCGAGCAGCTGGTGGTTGCTTTCGTCCGACAACGCCATCAGCAGCGTCGCGTAGCCGTTGCTGATGTGGCGGGATTCGTCGGACTGGACCGAGTGGAACACCGTCGGCAGCAGGTAGTCGCCGTTCGCGGCGGCCTCGGCCGGCATGGCGACGAACAGCGTGTTCGTGAACGCCGTCTCGGCGACGATCGTGAGGTAGATGCTCGCCGCGGTGATCGCGTCCCCGGTGATGAAGCCCTCGGCGAACTGACGGCCGATGGTGCCGCAGTAGTCGTTCTGGAAGTTGCGCAGGCTCGAGTTGAAGCCCGCCGGGTCGATGTAGTTCTGCATGTACAGGCGCTTGAGGTTCTGCTGGATCGTCGAGTGCCGGACCTCGTCGATCATCTGGATCGCCTGGCCGTTGTGCAGTTCCGGGTTCGGGACGGTGCGGAACAGCAGCGGCATCGCCCGCGCGGCCGAGATTTCGGGCAGCGGGATGATCGACAGGAAGAGCTTCTGCCACTCCAGCCAGCGTTCCTGGACCTGGCGGAACATGTTGCCGCGGATCGCGCCGTCCTCGGCGCCGTAGACCCGGTGGTCCTTTTCCTCCTGCATCGGGAAGTACGAGCGGAGGACCTGCTTCAGCGGGTCCTTCTTCTTGGCCTTGCGGAAGGTGTAGTCGGTGCCGTAGTGCGAGACCGGGGTGTGGTACGCCGGTTCCCACGACAGTTCCTGGATCTTCTGGTGGGCTTTCGCCACACTCTGGCGACTCATGGATCAACTCCTTCTCTCCTGAGCTCGCCGCCCGGGGCGTCCTGCGTTGACCATTGAAGGGGCGCGGGCGCGCGCCGCGGGTCTCAATCTGAGACAGAACCGCTGCTCAGGGCGTGTCGAGCAGGCGGGCGCGCAGCCCGGCCAGCTCGTCGTGGATCCCCGCCTGCACGCGCGCGTCGCCCTCGACGGTCGGAACGATCCCGAACGCGCGCAGCAGCTCGGCGGCGGGTTCGCCGGGGTGGCCCGCCGCGCCGAGTTCCGGGTGCAGGCCCTGCTCGGCCAGGTGCGTGAAGACCAGGTTGACGATCGTCCAGGGGTTGTACGTCTCGGCGGCCATGCCCCCATCGCACCGCCGGTGCGCGCCCGGGTGCGTCTCAATTTGAGACACCGGTCCGTGCGCCGCGCCCGTACCCTGGACGCGCGGCACAACGGGTGTGCCCGCACCCACGTGGGCCGCGGGGAACTGGAGGTCACGTGGACGAGATGGCCCTGGTCGCCGACGACGAGCTCGCCCGCAGCCGGGTGCGGTTCCTCACCGCGGAAACGGTCCCGGCCGACACGGTCCGGCCGACGATCCTGGCCTCGTGGCGGCGGTCGCGGGAGTTCCAGGTCGAAGCCGACCGGATCGACCCGCTCTACCTCGGCGACCAGAACCTCGACATCCCGCTCATGCGCGGCGCCGAACCGGTGCTGCACAAGCTGGGCGAGCAGTTCGAGGGCCAGCCCATCAGCCTCATCCTCACCGACCCCGGCGGCGTGGTGCTCACCCAGCGAACCGGCGACGCCGATCTGGCCCGGCACCTGGAGCGCGTCGAACTCGTCCCGGGGTTCAGCTACGGCGAGCAGTCGGTCGGGACGAACGGCATCGGCACCGCGCTGGAGGACGGCCGCGCGACGACGGTGTTCGGGCACGAGCACTACGCCGAGCACCTGGAGAACCTGGCGTGCGCCGGGGTCCCGATCCACCACCCGATCTCCGGCAAGAAGGTCGGCGCCGTCGACCTCACCTGCTGGTACAAGGACGCCGGCGGGCTGCTCGTCGCGCTGGCGCGGTCCACGGCCGAGCAGATCCGCCAGGCCCTGCTGCGGCACAGCGACCTGCGGGAGATGATGCTGTTCCAGGCCTACCTGCAGACCTGCCGCCGGTGGACGGGCATCGTGCTGGCGTTCAACGAAGACATCGTGATGATGAACGACCGGGCGCGGCAGCTGCTCGACCCGGCCGACCAGTCGGTGCTGCTCGGCCACGCCACCGAAGCAGTCGCGGAGGGCCGCCGGACGCCGGCGACGCTGTCGCTGTCGAGCGGGCTGCGCGTGCGCGTGTTCTGCCGCCGCGTCGCGGGCCGGCGCGAATCCGAGACCGCGGGCGGCGTGCTGTCGGTGAAGCTGATCGAGGCCGAAGAGACCCTCGCCGTCCCGACGCCGATGCTGCCCATGTACCTGCCGGGCGTGGTCGGTTCGGCGCCGCTGTGGCTGCGCTGCGGGCACGAACTCGACTCCGGCCACCAGCGCGGCGAGTGGGTCGCGCTGGAGGGCGAGCCCGGCACCGGCAAGCTGACCCTGGCGAAGGGCCTGCACCAGCGCCACCACCCGGCGGCCCGGCTGCTGACCGTCGACGCGACGCCCGCCGCGGACTGGGACGCGCTGCGGCGCGAACACGCCGAAGCCCCGGTCCGCACGCTGGTGATCCGGCACGCCGAACGCCTGACGCGCCCGGCCGCCGACGCGCTGACCGCGGTGTTGCGGCAGCTGCGCGAGGCCCCGGACGCGCCGTGGGTGGTCGTCACGCTCGTGCCGGAAGCCGAAACCGAGCCGGCGCTGGCCGAGCTGCTGAAGTCCTTCCCCCGGACGGTCCGGGTGCCGCCGCTGCGCCACCACGTCGAGGACCTCGCGGAGCTCGTCCCGCTGGTGCTGAGCAAGCTCGGCTACGGCGGACGGCTGACCTGCTCGGCCGCGGCGCTGCACCTGCTGATGCGGGCGGAGTGGCCGGGCAACACCGGCCAGCTCCACCAGGTGCTGCGCAAGGTGGCCCAGCGCCGCCGCGCCGGCACCATCCGCCCCGGCGACCTGCCGGCGGAGTTCCACGCGGTGACCCGGCGGCCGCTCAACCGCTTCGAGTCGATCGAGCGGGACGCCATCGTGCGGTGCCTCGAGGACGCCGACGGCAACAAGGTTCGGGCGGCGAAGCTGCTGGGCATCTCACGGGCGACGATCTACCGCAAGATCCACGAGTACGGCATCGTGCCGCCCGCCCGTTAGCCTCACTTCGCCGGCGGGTTCACCGCCGCGGCGACGTCGGCGATCGTCTTCGCGTCGACCAGCCCGGTGTCCTCCAGGACCGTCATGTGGTCCAGCACGGTCTGGTTCGCCTGCGTCGCGTGCCGCCGGATGACGTCGTTCTGCGTGCCGGCGCGGACCTCGGCGATGGTCGCGAAGATCTTGCCGTGCGACGCGCGCAGCAGGTTCGCGAACAGCTTGTCGAACTCCAGGCCCTGGGCCGCGGTCAGCTGCCGGACCCAGCCCTGCTGTTCGGCGCTGGCCTGGTCCGGCAGCGTCACGCCGAGCATCTTGGCGTCCTCGCGGACGAGCTGGTCGAGGTGCGAGTGCCCGTCCAGCAGGTGCAGGCCGGCGCGTTTCACCTGTTCGCTGCTCGCGTGGGTCTGCGCGAGGTCGCCCGCGGGGATCTCCCAGAGCCCGGCTTGGCGGACCTTGACCAGGAACGTCTTGTCGAGCTCGGTGACCGGGCCGGCGCCTGCCACGTCGTCCGCCCCGGCCTGGGCGGCCGAGCCCGGCTGCATGCCGGCCATGTCGTGCGCCGGGACCTGCGCCTGCGTCGAGCCGGGCGCGGTCTGGGCGCCGGCGTTGAGCACCATCACCGAGCCCACGCCGACCACGGCGAGCGTGGCCACGACGACCAGCGCGGTCCGGGCCTTGGCGCGGCCCGTCATGCCACGGTGATCCGGCATGGTTCCTCCTTCTGACGACAGTTCGGGTACGCGGTACACGGACGCCGTCACGCGGAGGTTCAGCGAAATCCGAAGGAATTTCCTTGCACACCAACGGATTCAGCTTCAAGGCACGCCGATGGCACACGAAAGGGAAGGGGGCGGCCGAGCCGGCCGGACACCGCCGGCGAACGCCGGGGATGTCCATCTTGACCGATGCTCTTGCGATTGGCAAGTATTGCGTCATGCAACCCCTTCATGACGCCGACCCGGACGTGGCCGCCCTGGACGGCCTCACCGTGGTCCTGGTCGGGATCGCGTGGGAGTGCGCGCACGCGGCCCCGCCGGAGGTGTCGTTCCCGCAGTCGCGGCTCCTGCTGGTCCTCGACCGGCTCGGCCGGGTCCCGAGCTCGCAGCTGGCGACGGCGATGGGCGTCAACGCGTCCTCGGTGACGCGGCTGGCGGACCGGCTGCAAGCCCTCGGGTACGTGGCCCGCGGCCGCAGCCCGGGCAACCGCAGCGTCGTGACACTGGAGGTGACGGAGGCCGGGCACGAGATCGTGGCGCGCATGCTCGAACGGCGGCACGCCGCGCTGGGCACGCTGCTGGACAAGCTGCCGCCGGCGCAGCGGCAGGCCGCGGCCGAGGCGGCCCGGCAGCTGGTGCACGCGGCCGCGACCATCCCCGCGCTCGGCCCGGCCGCACTGTGAGTGCCATCCTGGACGGCATGCCGATCCGGTGGACGTGCCCGCGCTGCGACCGCGAGTTCGCGCGCACGGGCCAGGGGCACACCTGCGTGCCGGGCTGCACCGTCGACGAGACCTTCGCCGGAAAACCGCCGTGGCAGCGCGAAATCTACGACGCCGTCCTCGGGCACCTGCACACCCTGGGCGACGTCCACGAGGACGCCGTCAAGGTCGGGGTGTTCCTCAAGCGCGACCGGAAGCTGGCCGAGCTGCGGCCGCGGTCGCGGGACGTGCTGGTGTACCTGTGGCTGCCGAGTCCCGTCGAAACGGCCCGCATCGCCCCGGCGAGCTGGGCGAGCGGGCCGCGGGTCGGCCACAAGCTGAGCCTGCGGTCGGTGTCCGATGTGGACGGCGAAGTCCGCGGCTGGCTGACCGCGGCCTTCGCCGTCTCCTGAGCGCGCGTGGTCGTGAGTGGTAAGGCGCGTTAGAACTCGCCTTACCACTCACGACCGGTTCAGGCAGCCGGGCCTGTCCAGCCTTCGGGGACGTGGCCGAGGCGGACCCGCTGCGGGTGGTCGCCGACCGGCACCGAGACCAGCTTCTGCCCGGTCGCGAAGTCGATGGCGGTGACCTGGTCCGCGCCGGCTTCGGAGATGATGCACGCGTTGCCGTCGCCGCTGACCGTCGCCCAGTACGGCTTCACCGCGGGCACCAGCGTGCCCTGCTGCAGGGACGCGCGGTCGACGACGGTGGCGTAGTCGTCCATCGTCCCGGCGATGCAGAGCTTGGTGCCGGCCGGGTTCATCGACATGCCGTGGTGGCGCGAGTCGTTGACGAAGGTCTTGCGGTCGTCGCTGGTCGCCGGGTTCTTCGGCAGCTCCTTGATCCGCGTGATCTTGTCGGTGGCGACGTCGTATTCCGCGAAGCCGTTGAAGAACGACACCTGGAAGTACAGCTTCGACTCGTCCGGGGTGAACGCGACCGGGCGCACGGCGTCCGAGAGGTCGCTGCGGCCGAACGCGTCGAGCCGCTGGCGCATGTCGATCACCTTGACCTGGCGGAAGGTCGTGGCGTCGACCACGGTGATGTGCCGGTCCCCCTTGGTGAAGTCCCAGCCCGGGTCGTCGAGGTCGGTGTTGACCTCGCCGATCGACATGTTCCAGAGGTAGCGGCCACCGTCGGTGAAGACGTTCTCGTGCGGCTTGTCGCCGGTGGCGAAGGAACCGACCTGCTGCCCGGTCACGATGTCCAGCACGTGCACGGTGTTGGACGTCGACGCGGAGACGGCGACGCGGCGGCCGTCCGGCGACACCGCCATGTGGTCGGAGCGGAAGCCCGACACCGGGAAGCGCCAGTTGATCCGGCCGGTGGTCAGGTTGATCGAGACGACGTCGGCGAAGCTCGGCCGCGACGCCACCACCGAACCGCCGTCCGGTGTGGTGTACATGTCGTCGACGAACTGGTCGTGCCCTTCGCCGGGCCCGTTGCGGATGCCGAGGAAGAAGGCGAGCTTGATCGGGTTGAGGTAGATCTCCTGGAGGCGCTGGTCCTTGTCCGGGATGATGTTCACCCGGGCGATGCGGGCGAAGGAGCCGCGGGACTGGATGACGTCCGCCGTGCCGTCCCAGTTGTTGCCGACGAACATCACCTCCCGCAGGGCCGCCGCGGCGCCGGTGGCGGGCACCGCGGCGCCGGTGGCGGGCACCGCGGCGCCGGTCGCCAGCAGGGCGGCGGACGCGGTGAGGCAGGCCAGGCGGGAGAGGTACGACCTTTTCCGGCGGGAATGGGGCACGGGAACACCTTTCGACGCTGAAGAGGTGCGGTGGATTTCGCGGGGAAACGAGGTTACTGTCCGGTATCGTCACGATAACCGGCCACCGGAGCCGCTCCGGTAGGGCCGCTCGCCCAACATCGCGGCCGCGGTGTTGTGGCCCTGCCACAACGGGAGGGTGCCGTGCCGGCCTCACCGCTGCTCCGGCAGGTGCTCGACGCGATGGCCGCCGACGACAGCGTCGTCGACGAGCTGGTGAAGGCCGCGCGGAGCCAGTCACCCGAGGTGGCGCGGCTGCCGGAGGCGGAGAACCGGCGGCACGTCCGGTTCCTGCTCTCGGCCGCGCTGCGCGCCACCACGAACCCCGACAGCGCCGACTACACCACCGCCGAGGCGCTGGGTGCCGACCGGGCCGCGCAGGGTGTCCCGCTCACCGACCTGCTGCGCGGGGTCCAGGCCGGCCGCACGCTCGCCGCCCGTTTCGCCGTGGAACGCGCCCGGGCCGCGGGCCTGCCGGACGACGTCATCCTGGAAACCGTGCTCGACGCCGAGCGCTACACCGGCGCGCTGGAACGGCACATCGTCAAGGGTTACCACGCCGCCGAGCTCCAGCTGTCACGGACGGTGCGCGACGCTCGGACCCAGCTGCTGCGCACGCTGCTGCTCGCCGGGGACCCGCCGACGCCCGAGGAGCTCCGGCAGGCCGGGCTGCGTCCCGAAGGCCGGTACTCCTGTGTGGTGTCCGACGTCAGCGACCCGGCGCGGGCCCGGACGCTCGAACAGGCGCTGCTGGAGTTCGGCGGGGTGTACGGGCTGGTCGAGGGCAGGCTCACCGGCTTGGCGGCCCGGCCGCCCGCCGGGGTGGCGCTCGCCGACGGCGTCCTGCTGGTGGTCGCGCCGCCGGTGGCGTTGGGGGACCTGCGGGAGGTGCACCGCCTCTGCGCGGCGGCGGCGCGGCTGGCCGGGCCGGGCCACCACGACCTGCCGTCCCTGGCGGGCGAAGTCGCGCTGGCGGCCCAGCCGCTGCTCGGCGACCTGCTCGCGACGGACCTGCTGGGCGCACTCGACCCGGCCAACGCGTTCCACCGCGAACTGGCCGCGACGGCCTTGGCCTACCTCGACCACGGCCAGCGCCTCCGCCCGACGGCGGACGCGCTGCACCTGCACCCGAACACGGTCCGCTACCGCCTGGACCGGCTGGCCGAGCTGACCCCGGTGGCCCTGGCGGAGAACAGCGGCGGCCGCGTCCTCGACACGGTCCGGTCGTGGTGGGCCCTGCACCAGTGGCTCGGCTAGGGTCACCCGCATGGCTGAACTCCACCGCCTGCCGGCGACCACCACGGACGGAGAATGCGTTTTCTGCGCGATCGGCTCGGGCCGGGCCCCCGCGGCGTTCGTCCACGAGGACGAGGAGTTCGTGGCGATCGCCGACCTGCGTCCGGTGACGACCGGCCACCTGCTGGTCCTCCCCCGCGCACACGCCGCGGACCTGGCCGCGCTCCCGCCGTCCGCGGGAGCGCGCATGTTCACGATCGCCCAGGAACTGGCGGCGGCCCTGCGGCGCACGGACCTGCGGTGCGAGGCGGTCAACCTGTTCCTGGCCGACGGGGAGGCGGCGGGCCAGGAGATCCCCCACGTCCACCTGCACGTGATCCCCCGGTTCCCCGGCGACGGCTTCGTGCTGGAGGCCGACTGGCGGGTGCGGTCGCGGGAGGAGCTGACGGAGGTCGCGGCTCAGGTTCGCGCGGCGCGCTAGGCTTTGTGGAGCTTGTCCGGGTGGTGGACCGCGGTCTTGCCGGATTTCTCGCTCTTGACCAGGTACTGCGGGTTGTCGGGTGACGCTTTGACGTCCCGTTTGCCGGCGTGGGTGTCCTTGGTGATCTTCTCCTCGACAGTGCCGACGGAGCTCTGGTTGCCGGCGTCCCACTTGACGCGGTCGCCCTTCTTGAATTCGTTGCTCATACGCTGCAGGTACCCCGAATCCGCCCTCTCACTCGGGGGGCAAGCGCGGTTACGGTGACCGGGTGGAAAAGAACGAGCTCGCCTCGTCGTTCGGCGCGGCGGCGGCCGCCTATGCCGAGCACCGCCCGGACTACGCGCCCGCCGCGGTGCGCTGGGCGCTCGGCCCCGCGCCCGGCCCGAGGGTGCTCGACCTCGGCGCCGGAACCGGCAAGCTCACCGCCACCCTGGTGACCCTCGGGCTCGACGTGACCGCGGTCGAGCCCGACCCGGCCATGCTGGCCGAGCTGCGCCGGACCCTGCCGGGCGCGCGGGCCCGGCCCGGGAGCGCCGAGGCGATCCCGCTGCCGGACGCGTCCGTCGACGCGGTGCTGGCGGGCAACGCCCTGCACTGGTTCGACCTGGCCGTCGCCGGACCGGAGATCGCCAGGGTGCTGGCACCGGGCGGCATCCTGGCCGGTCTGTGGAACGTCGTGGACGACCGGGTCGGCTGGGTGGCCGGGCTGGCGCGTGCCGGCGGCAGCGCGGTGATCGGCCCGCGGGACACCCCCACGGGCTGGCGCGCCGAAACCGCGGAGGCGTTGCACACCGCCCGATTCGGGTCACCGGCGCGGGCCGAGTTCCCGCACGGGCAGCGCCGCACCGCCGATTCCCTGGTGGCGGCCCTGGCCACCCGGGCCGGTGTACTGGTCATGCCGCCCCGGGAACGAGCGGACACACTGGGCCGGATCCGGGCGTTCCTGGCCGGCGAACCGGAGACCGCGGACGGCGAGTTCACCCTTCCGATGCTGACCTGCGTGCTGCGCGGCCACCGCGGGTACCCGTCCCGGATGGACGACGAAGAGACCCGCCGCGAATTCGGTGACAGCGTCAACATGACGGCCAAGCAGCTCGACGACTGGCTGAAGACCGACGAGTCGAAAGCCGCCGGGCAGCACAAGGACAGCGAGTCGATCGGGCACAAGTCGGGCCGCCACATCGTCGAGATCCTGCGCAAGAAGAAGGACGACCTTTCCGGGGACGATCTGGCGCACATGCGGAAGGTGGTGGGATACGTGCACCGGCACCTGGCCCAGCGCCCATCGGGGGACGTCAAGGACACGACGTGGCGGCACTCGCTGATGAACTGGGGGCACGATCCCCTCGGGTGATGCTCCATGGGGCTGAATTTCCCCCGCCGGTTGTAACAGGTGATCAGCGGCCCGGTACCTACCGTCATGAGCGATTCGTTCGCGGACCTCGACGCGGCTCTCGGGCGGTTCGACGGGGCTGCCGCGCTGGCCGCGTGTGAGCAACTGGGGGCGGACGGCAGTGCCCACACGGCGGCTGGGCGGGTTCGTGCGCTGTGGTTGCTGCGCCGGTGGGATGAGGGGCGGGCCGAGCTGGCGAAGCTGTCCGCGGTGTGGGGGTCGGTGGAGGTCGAACTCGCGCGGGGAATCGTTGCGCTCGGCCAGCCGGATGATCCGATGCTCATGGCGTTCGACTGCGGAGCCGCCTTGCGGGACCCCGACCGGGCGCTGGTTGCTTTCCGGTCTGCGTCCGAACTGGATCCGGCGAACGCGGAAGCCCTGGCCGGGCAGGCGACCGCACTGCGCATGGCAGGGCGGGTCGACGAGGCCGAGCGCCTGCTCGACCACGCGGACCCGGCTGCACGGACGTCGCCGGCGGTGCTGGTGGAACACGCTCTGTGCTTGGCCGAACGTGGCGAGACGGTGGTCGCGCCCCGGTTGGCCGCCCAGGCCCTCGAATTCGATCCCGGTGATGTCCGGGCAGCCATCGTCCGTTCCGAGTTGTTGCGGATCGGCCGGAACACCTCCGTGGCGGCGGCATCGGCGGACGATCTCCGGACGCGGTTCCCGGACCATGCCGGAGCGCTGGAAGCCCGAGGCTGGATTGCGGCTGACGCTGGGGCCTACGAGGCAGCAAGCCCTTTGTTCCGGGACTCGATGTCGATGGACCCCTCGCGGCCGGGAGCCGTCCTGGGCGCGGTGACCTGCCTGCTGATGCAGGGAGATCTCCCTGTTGCGAAGCTCCTTTCCGAAACGGCCCTTCAGCGCGACCCGTCGAGCCCGCAGCTCAACCTGTGCCGCGTACGGGTGCTGACTGCCGATGACGCACCACCTCCGAAGATCATCGAGGCGTACCGGCGCACGCTCGACCTGGACCCCCGGATGCTCCGCGCACGTCTGGAACTCGCCTTGACCCTGATCGACCTCAACCGGAGGGCGGAGGCCCGGGACGTCATTGCGGTGCTGGGCCGGCAGTATCCCCACCACCCCGACACTGTCGCTGCTTCGACGTGGCTGGACGTGCCGTGGCGCATGCCCGCACCCTCCGTGATCAGGACCAGGATCCACCGTCCGTGGCAGGAAGGGCGGGACCGCCCCGACCAGGTTCTGGAGCACTTGATCGGCGAGGTGGCCCAGAACTGGCGGCTGAGCCGGACGGCCGCGGACAGGCTGCGCGACCGGGTCGAACAGGACCGCACCACGGTCCTGGAGCAGGCGTTCACCTACGAACAGGTGTACCTGCGCAGCCGGAACAGTTACCAGAACGTGGCCAGACGTGGCTGGATAGGCAGATCCTGGCGATTGGCCGGCTATTTGCTGATCGGTCTCGGCGTCACCACCACGATCGCGTCGATGCCGTGGCTCATCTGGCTGATCGCCCGGGGCGCGGGGCTGCCGAACAGGTTGGCGGAAGTGTTCGTCGCCGGCGTACCACTCATCCTGGCCGGCTTCGTCTTCACCCGCCCGTCGTCCAGGCCCTATCCCCGCGTATTCGGGCTCGACCCGATCGAGCTCCTCACCGCTCTCTTCATGCTGTCACTGCCACCGGCCGCGATCTGGCAGAGTATCGCCTGGTTCGGACCGGGACGGGGAATCATCATCGGCTTGTTGCTGGTCGCCGCCGTAGCGGTGCTTTACAAAGTCGGGAAATTCCTGAGCGTGAACGTCAGCCTCGAGGAAAGACTTGCGCAAAGCTCGTTCGACCAATGGCTGGAATACCTCTACGGTGCCACCCTGTTGCCCCTGGCCGCCGAAGTGGGCGAGGTGCTCGTCTCACCTTACGGAACCGTCCTGCCGTCGAGCAGCAAAATCGTGTCCGAGGCGGTTGTCGACATCGACACGCCGGCCACCAAGGAACTCCGCCAGCTGCTCCGGCAGCGCAGCAAGGGCAGCTTCGCCCTCGCCGGGCCACGCGGTGCCGGCAAGTCCACTCTCCTCGAACGGTGGTGCGCCGGGCAGTTGCTGCGGGAGTCCGGCACGCAGGAAGCGCGGATGGATCTGACCGTCCGGGTCGACGCACCCGTCGGCTACCAGTCCAAGGACTTCCTCACCCACCTGTTCGGCCGGCTGTGCGACGAAGTCGAGAACTACGCCGCCGACCACGATCCGGCGATCAACTCCCGGGCGAGCCGCACCGCGGACGGGTCGGCGCAGTCGGGGCTCCTGCGCCTGTTCCACCTGATCCGTGGAACCTGGGTCGAGCGCGAGCGTCGTCCCGGCCAAGGCGTCCTGACCGCTCCCGAACTCCTCCACCTGGCCCGGAGCGAGCGGAACAAGCTCCGCTTCCTGCAGAGCCACACCACCGAGGGCGAGGTCTCCCTCGGCGCCCCCGCCCTGTCCGGCACCGCACTCAAACGCAAGAGTTCCGTGAAGCGGGACGACATCCCGCTCAACCACCCCCAGCTGGTCGACCGGTTCCGCGCTTTCCTCGGCGTCGCCGCGGAGGTCGTGCGCAACCTCGACGGGAAAGTGCTCATCGGGATCGACGAACTCGACCGGATCAGTGACGGTGAGGGCGCCCAGCAGTTCCTCAACGAGCTCAAGGCCGTCTTCAACGTGCCCAACTGCTACTTCCTCGTCTCCGTCTCGGAAGACGCCCTCGCCGACTTCGAACTCTCCGCCATGGGGATGCGAACCGTGTTCGACAGCGCCTTCGACACCATCGTCCGCGTCGACTACCTGACCTTCGACCAGGCGAAACTCCTCCTGAACCGGCGGGTGGTCGACCTGCCGGAACAGTTCTCCGCCCTCGCCTACGCCGTCTCCGGTGGGCTGGCGCGGGAACTGATCCGGCTCAGCGAAGCGATCAGTGACCACAAACCGTCGGAGGAACTCGAACTGGCCACCGTCGCCGCGCGGCTGGTACGCCGTCAGCTCGGCCGGACCACGCGGGCCGCCATGGATCGGCTGAACCGGTCGCCTGACCGGTGGGCCGGGGCCGCGCTCATTCCCGTGCTCGACGAATACCCCGTCGACGAGCTGACCGGGGACCTGCTGCGCACCTTCGCGGCGAACGTCGCCGGCACCGGGGGCGGTGACGAGGAGTCCGGCCTCGTCGCCGGTGTCCGGCTCGATGTCGCCGTCATGGCCGAATACCTCGCCGTTCTGCTGGACGTCTTCGACAACGACCTCGACGAGCAGCGGATGGCCGTCGGCGCCGCCCGTGGCCCCGGTGGGTTCGAGACGCTCGCCCGCGCCCGGCGGTACCTCGGCGCCAACCCCTACGGCGCCCGGGAGCTCGTCATCGCCTTCCGCAAAGCCTGGGATCAGGTGGCGAGCGCGTAATCCTTCAGCTCCAACGCGTTCGCCGCCTCGCGGATCGGGCGGGACATCTGCTCCAGGACTCGGTTGCGGCCCGGGAGGTGCGGCAGCAGGCGGATCATGCGGGTGTTGAACCACGCGAACGCCCGCGACTGCGGGATGATGCCGCGCAGCGCCGTCTTCGCCAGGGCCTGGTTCTTCTCGATGAACGGCCGCATCAACGCCTCGTACCGGGACAGCCCCGCCGGGAAGTCCGCCGCCAGCTCGCCCGCCAGAACGTACGCGCCCGCCAGGGCCAGGCTTGTTCCCTGGCCCGAGGCCGGTGACGCGCAGTAACCCGCGTCGCCGAGGAGGACCACGCGGCCCGTCGACAAGCGGTCCATCACGATCTGGCACACCGGGTCGAAGTAGAAGTCGCCTGCCGAGCTCATGGCCGTCAGCAGCGCCGGGATTTCCCAGCCCAGGTCCGCGAAGCGGTCCGCCACGATGGCCTTCTGGGCGTCGACGTCCCGGCGGTCGTAAGCCAACGGTGGCGCGGTGAACCAGAAAGCCGCCTTCGCGTCGGACGCCCGCGCGGTGCTGTACACGTTCACCATCCGGCCCGGGGCCGCCGCGTGCAGGAGCTCCCAGCGGTCCAGCCGGAAGCTGTTCGGCACCGTCGCGATCGAAACGTACGCGTCGAACCGGCGCAGGTAGTCCTCCTCCGGGCCGAACGCCAGCGCGCGGACGCCCGAGTGCAGGCCGTCCGCGCCGACCACCAGGTCGAACCGGCGGGGTGTGCCGTGGGCGAACGTCACCTCGACGCCGCCGGGACGCTCGTCGAGGCCGGTGATCCAGTCGCCGAAAACGTACTCGGTGTTCCCGCGGGTGGCGTCGTACAGGATCCGGGCCAGGTCGCCGCGCAGGATCTCCGTGTCGTCGCCGTGGCGGAAGCCGAACGTGTCCGCGTCGAGCGTCGCCAGCTCCTTGCCGCGCCTGTTCACGAACGCCGCGCCGCGCATGTCGGTGCTCGCCGCGTGCACCTCGTCCAGCAGGCCCATCCGGCGGACGACCTCGACCGCGACGCCGCGGATGTCGACCTTGTAGCCGCCCTCGCGCAGGCTCGGGGCGCGCTCGACGACGGTGGTGCGGAAGCCGTAGTGGTTCAGCCACCAGGCGAGGGCGGGGCCGGCGATGCCGGCGCCGGAGATCAGGATGTCCATGCCCCGAAGGATGGGCGCGGCCGCTGACCGCTCACGAACCGAGCGCGAACCGCCGCTGACCGGCCGCCTCGACGGCCTGCTCGGGCGGCGTTTCCCGGCCTAGGTCGAACGCTTCGGAAAAGGCCGCGGCGCCGATCCGCGCCCGGACGCCCTCGGCCACGCCGTCGACGTCGGCGTCTCCGGTGACGGGCGCGCCGCGCAGCCCGACGGCCACGCCGAGCAGGAACGCCGCCCGCTCGTCCTCCTCGCGGCCGGCGAGCACCCCGGCCAGCCCTTCGATCGCCTGCGCCGCGCCCGGCAGGTTCGTGTGCTCCATCGCCGTGGCGAGTGCCTCCTGGTGCAGGTCGGTCGCCTCGTCGAGCCTGCCCTCCGCGGCCGCGGTCCAGCCGAAGCCGGCGTGGAGGCGGATCCGGGTCTCGCCGCCGGTCACCGGGCCGCCGGCCAGGCCGAGCGCCGCGGAGTACCAGCGCCGGGCCGCCGCCAGGTCGCCCGCGCGCCGCGCGATCTCCCCCAGGCCGCCGCGGGCGCGGGCGAGCGTCAGCGGCGTTCCGGCCGCGCGGGCCTGCTCGGCGGCTGCTTCGTAGTCGGCCTTCGCGGCTTCGGCGTCGCCCTGCCGCAGGACGCCGTCGGCGCGGCGGCAGAGCAGGTCGGCCGCGTCCTCGGTGGCGCCGAGCTCGCCGGCCAGCCGCACGGACTCGTCCATCAGCGTGCGGAACCGGGCGTGGTCGCCGCGCCAGTCCGCGAACTCGGCGAGTTTCTCCAGCGCGCTCGCCTCGCCCCAGCGGTCGCCCAGGGCGCGGAAAGCGTCCAGTGCCGCCGAGAAGTGCTCTTCGGCTTCGGCGATCCGGCCGCCGTACTGCGCGCCGAGGCCGTCCCCGATCCGCGCGAAGGCGCGGGACCACGCGTCGGGACCGATCAGCGCGGCCAGCCGCTCGCCTTCCTTCGCCTTGGTGCGCGGGGAAAACGCCCACAGCAGGAAGAGGTACGGGTACCGCAGCGGCCCGTCGAGCCGCTGCAGGACCGGCTCGACCGCGACGTCGGTGGCCGACGCGTGGATCGCGCACAGGACGTACTCCTCGGCCAGCCCGGGCGGTGGCTCGGGACCGACGGCGGCGAGCACCGCGTCCGCGATCGGCGTCGCCTCGCTGCGCAGGCCCCGCAGCCACCAGTACCAGGACAGGGCCGCGATGAGCCGCAACGCGGTTTCCGGGGCTTCGGCGGCGCTCCAGCGCAGGGCCGCGTGCAGGTCGGCGTGCTCGGCGGTCAGCTCGGCCAGTGCCGTCAGCTGGTCCGCGCCACGCAGTCTCGGTTCGCTGGCCACGGCGAAGTCCAGGAAGTACTTCGCGTGCGCCGCGTGCCGGTCTTCGCCCTGTTCGGCGCAGAACGCGCGGATCGTCTCCAGCATCCGGTACCGGCCGCCGGTGAACTCGACGAAGGACTTCTCCACCAGCCCGGAGAGCACCGCGTCGGGGACTTCGCAGACCTGCTCGACGGCGGCCGGCCGCGCGCCGCCGGCGAACACCGCGAACCGGCTCGCCAGCAGCCGCTCGTCCGCGTCCAGGAGGTCCCAGCTCCACTCGACGACGCCGCGCAGGGTGCGGTGCCGGGGTTCGGCCGTCCGGTCGCCGCGCGAAAGCAGGCCGAAGCGGTCGCCGAGGCGGGCGGCGACGTCGGCCGCGGACAGGGACCGCAGGCGGGCGGCGGCCAGCTCGATGGCCAGCGGGAGGCCGTCGAGGGCGGCGCAGATCCGGGCCACCGCGCCGGGGTCGGGTGCCTCGCCGGGGGCCACGGCCGCGGCCCGGTCGGTGAACAGGCGCGCGGCGGCCTCGGCGGGCAGCGGGCCGACCGGTACCAGCGTCTCGCCGGTCAGGCCCAGTGCCTCCCGGCTGGTGGCCAGCACGCGCAGGCCGGCGCACTCCCCCAGCAGGCGCCGCACCAGCCGGGCGGCCGCGGCGACGACGTGTTCGCAGTTGTCGAGGACCAGCAGCAGCGGCCGGTCGGCGAGCGCGGCCGCCAGCCGGTCGGCCGGGTCGGCCGCCGCGCCCGGGGTCAGGACACCCTGTTCCCGCAGGCCCAGCGCGGCGAGGACCGCGCGCGGGACGTCGGTGGCCGTCGCGAGTTCGACGAAACAGACGGCTTCTCGGGGGTTCGGGTGGCGAAGCTCCCGGCTCGAGGCGAAGCCTTGGTTGTCACCGACCTCGGCCGCGGCTTCGACGGCGAGCCGGGTCTTGCCCGTGCCGCCCGGCCCGGTGAGCGTGACGAGCCGGGCGTCGCGCAGGGCCGTGGTGAGCCGGCCGAGCTCGGCGCGACCGACGAACCCGGTGAGCGGCACCGGCACCCGGCGCGCCAGGGCGGGGGTGGCCCGGAGGACGGCGGTGTGGGCGTCGGCGAGCTCGGGCGACGGGTCGGCGCCGAGTTCGCCGGCGAGGCGTTCGCGGATCTCGGCGAACACCGCGAGGGCTTCGGCGGACCGGCCGCTGCCGTGCAGGGCCCGCATCAGCTGGGCGGTGAGCCGTTCGCGCAGCGGGTGCTCGCGGGCGAGCTCCCGCAGCTCGGCGACGAGCCGGTCGTGGTGGCCGAGGGCGAGCCCGGCTTCGACGCGGTCCTCGGTCGCGGCCAGCCGCAGTTCCGCGAGCCGGGCCGCGCGCGGCGGGTCGGCGAGCCCGTCGAGCGCCGGCCCCCGCCACAGCGCGAGGGCTTCGGTGAACAGCTCGAGCTGCACCGCCGGATCGGCGGTCTCCCGCGCTTGCGCGGTGAGCCGTTCGAACCGGTGGACGTCGACGGCGGCGGGGTCGACGGCCAGCCGGTACCCGGCCGGGGTGAATTCGACGAGACCGTCGGGGGCGCCGCCGTCGCGCAGCCGCCGCCGGAGCCGCGAGACCTGGGACTGCAGGGCCTCGGCCGCACCCTCGGGCGGGTGCTCGCCGTGCAGGCCGTCGATGAGCCGTCCGGCGCTGACGACGCGCCCGGCGTCGAGCGCGAGCAGGGCGAGCAGCCCGCGCAGCTGCGGGCCGCCGAGGGCGACCGGGGTCCCGTCGGGACGGTGGGCTTCGACCGGCCCGAGGATGGCGAACTGCACACCGCCGATTCTGGCCCAGCACCCCCGGTCGTGAGTGGAAAAGCGCGTTAGAACTCGCCTTACCACTCACGACGGCCGCGGCAGGCTCACCGGCGCAGGGTGCGGAAGAACGTGCGGATGTCGGCCACCAGCAGCTCCGGCTCCTCCATCGCCGCGAAGTGGCCGCCGGCCGCGAAGTCCGACCAGTGCGCGATCTTCTCCTCGGGGTCCATGATCCGGCGGACCACCGGCGAGGTGTCGAACACCGCCCAGCCCGCCGGGACGTCCGAGGGCGCCAGCCAGCCGTGCGCCGAGTGGGCGGCCTCGTACAGGAACCGGGCCGCCGTCGCGCCGCTGCGGGTGAACCAGTACAGGCTCACGTTCGTCAGCAGCCGGTCGCGGCCGATGCCGCCCGCGCCGGTCCAGGCCTGGAACTTCTCCGCGATCCAGGCCAGCTGCCCGACCGGGGAGTCGGTGAGCGCGGCCGCGATCGTCTCGGGCGTGTGCGACTGGAGATCCAGGTAGCCGCGGCCCGCCTTCCACGCTTCGCGCGCCGCGTCCAGTTCGGACTGTTCGGCCTCGGACAGGCCCGCCGGCAGCGGCAGCTGCTCTCCGGCCAGCGCGATGGTGCCGCGGTCGCTGTTGACGTGCGTTCCGATGACGCGGTCCGGGTGCACCGCGGCGAGCCGTCCGGTGACGCCCGCGCCGATGTCGCCGCCCTGCGCGGCGAACCGCTCGTAGCCCAGCCGGGTCATCAGCTCGGCGAAGGCGTCCGTGGTGCGGGCCAGCTCCCAGCCGGGGCCGCTCAACGGCGTCGAGAACCCGAAGCCCGGCAACGACGGGACGACGACGTGGAACGCGTCCGGGCCCGGCTCGGTCAGCGGGCCGATGACGTCGAGGAATTCGGCGACCGAGCCCGGGTAGCCGTGGGTGAGCAGCAACGGCATCGCGTCGGCCTGCGCCGAGCGGACGTGCAGGAAGTGGATGACCTGGCCGTCGATCACGGTCGTGAACTGCGGAAACGCGTTGATCGCCGCCTCTTGGGCACGCCAGTCGTAGCCGTCGCGCCAGTACTCGGCCAGCGCGCGGACCTCGGCCGTGGGGATGCCGCGCGACCAGTCCGGCTCGTCGCCGGGCACGGGGCCGGCGAACCGGGCCGCGGCCAGGCGCCGGTGCAGGTCGTCCAGGTCGGCCTGCGGGACATCGATGCGGAAGGGGTGGATTTCGTTCGTCATGAACAGCACGGTAGGAGCCATTGCGGAAGACTTTCTTCCGCGATTCATGCGATGCTCGGACGGTGTTGCAGACCTCCGCCCGCCTGTTGCGGCTGCTGTCGCTGCTCGAAACGCGGCGTGACTGGACCGGCGCCGACCTGGCCGGCCGGCTCGGCGTCTCCGCGCGCACCGTCCGCAGCGACATCGGCAAGCTCCGGGAACTCGGCTACCCGGTCGAAGCCGCCCCCGGTGTCCAGGGTGGCTACCGGCTGGGCGCGGGCGCGCAGCTCCCGCCGCTGCTGCTGGACGACGACGAAGCCGTGGCCGTCGCGGTCGGGCTGCGGACGGCGGCGGGCGTGGCCGGCATCGGCGAGACGTCGGTGCGTGCCCTCGCCAAGCTGGAGCAGGTGCTGCCGTCGCGGCTGCGGCACCGGGTGCGGGCACTGCAGGCCGCGACGGTCGCGGTGCCCGGCGCCGGCCCGGCCGTCGACGCCGACGTGCTGACCGCCATCGCCGCGGCGATCCGGGCGAGCGAACGGCTGCGCTTCGACTACACCAGCCACGAGCGCACGCCGAGCCGCCGTGACGTCGAGCCGCACCGGCTGGTCAGCTGGGGACGGCGCTGGTACCTCGTCGCCTGGGACACCGCCCGGGACGACTGGCGCACCTTCCGCGTCGACCGGATGACGCCGAAGGTGCCGAACGGGCCGCGCTTCGCGCCGCGCGAGCCACCGGAAGGCGACGTCGTGCAGTTCGTCCAGCGCAGTGCGGGCGCGGCGACCTGGCGGTTTCACGCCCGGGTGCGGCTGCACGCGCCGGTGGAACACGTCCGGGCCCGGCTGCCGATCGCGGTCGGTGTGACGCCCGAGGGCCCGGACCGCTGCGTCGCCGAGGTCGGCTCCGACCACGCGCCGATGCTCGCGCTCCACCTCGGGCTGCTCGAAGTGGACTTCGAGGTGCTCGACGCGCCGGAACTCGCCGAGGCGCTGGCGAAGACGGGTGAGCGGTTCCTGCGGGCCGCTAACGCAGGGAGTCCGCCAGCTCCTGGATGAGCACCATCTGTTCGGCCACCCCGATCTCCATACCGGACTGCAGGATGGTGTCGCGCAGTTCCTTGCTGCCGGTCTCGGTCAGCAGCTCCAGGCGCGTGCGGTCGCCGTCGAGGGCGGTGAAGGTGACCGTGTTCAGCGGGCCGTCCACGGAATCGAGGTCCACACCCGGCATTTCGTACACCTCGGTGTAGACGAGCCGCTCGTCCGGCACGATCTCCCGGTACTCGCCGTGGAAGCCGACCTCGGCGCCGTCGTTGCTCTTCAGCACGTACCGCCAGCGGCCGCCGGGCCGCAGGTCCATCTCGACCTCGGTGGTGGTCCCGCGGTGGCCGCTCCACCAGCGCCGCACCAGCTCCGGCGTCGTCCACACGCGGTAGACCAGGTGTTTCGGCGCGTCGAACTCGCGCGTGATGAGGATCCGGTCGTCGGCCGGGGTGGTGATCTCCACGTCACTGCTCCTGTTCCTTGAGTTCTTCGAGGACCTCGTCCATCCGCGCGAACCGCTCCGACCACGTCCGTTCGTAGCGCTTGACCCAGTCGTGGATGGGCTTGAGCGCGGCGCCGTTGAGCCGGTAGAGCCGCTGGCGGCCGTCGCCGCGCACGTCCACCGCGCCCACCTCGCGCAGCACGCGCAGGTGCTTGGACACCTGCGGCTGGGCCAGGCCGAGCAGGTCGACGAGGTCGCCGACCGGCCGTTCGCCGTCCATGAGGACGTCGAGGATCTGCCGCCGCCGGGGTTCGGCGACCGCGTTGAAGGTGTCCGCCGTCGTCGCTGCTCGTGCCACGCGGCCATCATATGCCCATATGGGTATGCGTCAAGCCCGCATCCTGGGCACACTGGGCCCGCGCCGCTCCATCTGCGACGATCGGGCCATGACCAGCGGGGTCGGCAGTCCACAGAGGACGGACGCGCGCGGCGCCCGGCGCAGCGCCAGCGCGAGCGCCGTGCTGCGGGCGGTCCTCGACGGCGGACCGATCGCGCGCAGCACCATCGCGCGGCGGACCGGGCTGTCGGCCGCCGCCGTCACCGGGCACAGCGCCGAGCTGCTGCAGCGAGGACTGCTGTGCGAGCTTCCGGAAGCGGAGCCGCGCAAGAGCGTCGGACGGCCGCACGTGCCGGTCGACCTCGACACGAGCCGGCACGTCGCCGGCGCGCTGCACCTGGCCGTGCACCACGCCACCGTCGCGCTGCTCGACCTGCGCGGGAAAGTGCTGGTACAGCACGAAGAACCGCACGACGGGCTGGCCGCGGAAGACCTGCTCGCGCGGGCCGCCGAGATCTTCGACGACCTCCTGCTCGGGCACGCGCCGGACCGCGAGCCGCTCGGCCTCGGCGTCGCCACCGGCGGCTGGGTCGACCGGGAGTCCGGCACCGTCGTCGAACACCCGCTGCTCGGCTGGCGCAACGTGCCGGTCCGCGACCTGCTCGCCGGCAGCACCGGACTGGCGGTCGAGGTCGACGGGCACGCGCGGGCACTGGTGCACGCCGAACGGCTCTTCGGGCACCCGCGCGCCCGGGACAGCGTCGTGCAGCTGTTCACCGGCAACGTCGTCGACGCCGCCTTCGCCACCGGTACGGGAGTGCACCACGGGCCGCGTTCGGCCGCGGGCGCCGTCGCGCACCTGAGGGTCGACGGCAGCAGCGAGCCGTGCCGGTGCGGGCGCACCGGCTGCCTCGAGGCGGCCGTTTCGGAAGGAACGCTCGCGCGCAACGCCGCGGAAAACGGGATGATCGCGCGGCCGGACTTTCCGGAATTGCTCGCGCTCGCCGCCGGCGGCGATTCCGCGGCCGTCACGATGTTCCTCGACCGGGCGCGGCTGATCGGCCAGGCGGCGGCCCTTCTGCTCGACGTGCTGAACCCGGCCGTGCTCGTGGTGGTCGACCGGAGTATAGCCCGGGTCCCCGGCTGCCTTCCCACCATCCGGGACGAGGTCCGCGACCGGTCCCGCTGCCCCGATCCGGCGGAAACCGTTGTGGGCACGAGCTTCCCGGGCACCGAGCTTGCGACCGCCGGCGGCGCGGTGCTCCTGGACGTGCTCTACGAAGACCCGCTCGGTCCCCTGCTGACCGGGTTGCCGCGCGCTTCGTGAACCGGCGGAGTTATTTCACGAACTCGCAAAATTGACCGTCCGTCCGGGTGCTGCGAACAATTGCGGCATCCCCACCGACTCCCGGAACGGACGAAACCGTGAAGAAAACCCTGCCCCTGTTCGCCGCCGCCGCGATCCTGCTGGCCGGCTGCGCTTCGGCGACGGCCACCGGTGCGCCCGGCCAACCCGAGAAGCTGGAACTGCGCTACCAGGGCAGCGCGAACGCCGTCACCCTGCCCGAACTCGCCGAAGACCTGGGCTACTTCGGCCCGATCAAGCTGAAGTGGGTCGGCAACACGATCAGCGGCCCGCAGGACATCCAGTCCGCGGCCACCGACCAGACCGACTTCGGCGGCGCCTTCACCGGCGCGGTCGTCAAGCTCGTCGAGGCCGGGGCGCCGGTCAAGGCGGTCGTCAACTACTACGGCTCCGACGACAAGGCGTTCATCGGCTTCTACACCAAAGAGGACAGCCCGATCCGGACCGCCCGCGACCTGATCGGCAAGAAGGTCGGCGTCAACACCGCCGGCGCGAACCTCGAAGCGGCGCTCGACACGTGGCTGAAGGGGCAGGGCCTGGCCGACGACGAGATCAAGCAGGTCCAGCTCGTCGTGATCCCGCCGGTGAACGCCGAACAGGCGCTGCGCAACGGCCAGCTCGACGTCGCCGCGCTGCAGGGGATCCTGCAGGACCACGCCGTCGCGGCCGGGGGTGTCCGCCCGCTGTTCACCGACGTCGGCGCGTTCGGGCCCTACAACGGCGGCCCGTACGTGCTGCGCACCGACTTCATCAAGAAGTACCCGGAGACCGCGAAGGTCTTCGTCTCCGCCGTGGCCCGGGCGATCGAGTGGGAGCGCACCACCCCGCGCGAGGAGGTGATCGCACGCTTCACGAAGATCATCAAAGCCCGCGGCCGCAACGAAAGCACCGACACGCTGAAGTACTGGAAGAGCGTCGGCATCACCCGCGGCGGCCTCATCTCCGACGCCGACTACACCCGCTGGGAGCCGTGGCTGAAGCAGGAGGGCTACCTCGAGCACGACAAGATCGACACCGCCAAGCTCTACACCAACGAGTTCAACCCCTACCGCGACGGCGCGCCGGCGGTGACCAAGTGATCAGCATCCGCTCGGTGACCAAGACCTTCGGCGAACTCACGGCGCTCGACGACGTCTCCCTCGACATCGCCGACGGCACGTTCCTCTCGCTCGTCGGCCCCAGCGGCTCGGGCAAGTCGACGCTGCTGGACCTGCTGGGCGGGCTGACCACGCCGACGTCCGGCGAGGTGCGCATCGACGGCGAGCCGGTGCGCGGCCCGGGTCTCGACCGCGGAGTGGTGTTCCAGCAGTACGCGCTGTTCCCGTGGCGCACCGCCCGCGCCAACGTCGAGTTCGGCCTCGAAGGCGGCCCGCTCGGGAAGCGGCAGCGGGCCGAACGGGCCCGCGAATACCTCGCCCTGGTCGGGCTGTCCGGCTTCGAGGACCGGTACCCGCACGAGCTGTCCGGCGGGATGAAGCAGCGCGTCGCGATCGCCCGCAGCCTCGCCTACGACCCGGCCGTGCTGCTGATGGACGAGCCGTTCGCCGCACTCGACGCGCAGACCCGCGAGCAGCTGCAGGAGGAACTGCTGCGGATCTGGCGCCGCACCGGCAAAACCATCGTCTTCATCACCCACGGCATCGACGAGGCCGTCTACCTGGGCCAGCGGGTCGCGGTGCTGACGTCGCGGCCCGGGCGGCTCAAGGCCGTCGTCGACGTCGACCTCGGCGACCGCAGCGGCGACGTGCGCTCCGGGCCCGAGTTCGGGCGGCAGCGCCACCGGCTCTGGGAACTGCTGCACGACGAGGTCCGCAAGGCGGCCGAACACGAACGGAGCGCGGTCCGATGACCACCACCCTCGAAGCGCCGGCCGTCCACACCGGACTCACCGGCTCCCCGCCGAAGCCGCGCCGGTTCACCAGGCAGCTCACCCGGGCGGTGCACGCGTCCGCCGCGGTCGTGCTGTTCGTCCTGCTCTGGGAGCTGGTCCCCCGGTTCGTCCTCGACGAGAGCACGCGGACGTTCCTGCCGCCGCTGTCGGAAGATCTCCAGGCCCTGTGGGACCTGGCCCTCGACGGCGAGCTCGCCGACCACCTGCTCGCCAGCGTCGGGCGTTCGGCCGCCGGGTTCGCCGTGGCCGTCGCGGTGGCGGTGCCACTGGGGTTGCTGATCGGCTGGTACCGGCCGGTCGCGCGGTTCCTGCAGCCGCTGCTGGAACTGGCCCGCAACACCGCCGCGCTGGCGCTGCTGCCGGTGTTCACGCTGCTGCTGGGCATCGGCGAGCTGTCGAAGGTCAGCCTCGTGGTCTACGCCTGCGTGTGGCCGGTGCTGCTCAACACGATCGCCGGGGTCAACACGGTCGATCCGCTGCTGGTCAAGGCGGCCCGCTCGCTGGGGCTGTCGAGCCCGCGGCTGTTCCGGAAGGTGATCCTGCCCTCGGCCGTGCCGACGGTGTTCACCGGCATCCGGATGGCGGCGTCCTATTCGATCCTGGTGCTGGTCGCCGCGGAGATGGTCGGCGCGAAGGCCGGGCTCGGCTACCTGATCAACACGAGCCAGGTGAACTTCCGGATCCAGCAGATGTACGCCGGGATCATCGCGGTCTCGGTGCTCGGAGTGCTCGTCAACTCCGGCTTCGTCGTCCTCGAACGGCGGTTTTCCACCTGGCGTCCCAAGGAGAAGGCATGATGCACCTCAACGCGTTCGTGATGCCGAACGGCCACCACGAAGCCGCGTGGCGGCACCCGTCGACCGACCCGCACCGGGCCCGGACGCTGCAGCACTACGTCGACATCGCGCGGACCGCCGAGCGCGGCCGGCTCGACTCGATCTTCCTCGCCGACGGCGTCGCCCTGTGGGGCAATGTGAAGCACAACTCCCACAGCCACTTCGAGCCACTGACGCTGCTGTCCGCGCTCGCCGCCTCCACGGTCCACATCGGACTGATCGCGACGGCGTCCACGACCTACAACGAGCCCTACCACCTGGCGCGGAAGTTCGCCTCGCTCGACCACCTCTCCGGCGGGCGCGCGGGCTGGAACATCGTCACCTCGGCGGGCATCGACGAGGCCCGCAACTTCAACCTGGCCAGGCGCCCGTCGCACGACGCGCGGTACGACCGGGCCGAGGAGTTCGTCGAGGTCGTCAAGAAGCTGTGGGACAGCTGGGACGACGACGCGGCGGTCGTCGACCGGGCGAGCGGGGTCTACGCCGACACCGGCCGGATCCGGGCGATCGCGCACGACGGGCCGCACTTCCAGGTCCGCGGGCCGCTCAACATCGAACGGCCGGTGCAGGGCCACCCGCTGCTCGTGCAGGCCGGGTCGTCGGAGACCGGCAAGGAGTACGCGGCCCGCCACGCCGAAGCCGTGTTCACCGCGCAGCAGACCTTCGCCGAGGGCAAGGCGTTCTACGACGACGTCAAGGGACGGCTCGCGAAGTACGGCCGGACACCGGACGAAATCAAGATCCTGCCCGGCATCTCCCCCATCCTCGGCCGCACCGAAGCCGAGGCGCGCGAACGCGAGGCCGAGCTGAACGCGCTGATCACCCCGGACTACGGGCTGCAGCAGCTGTCGAAGATGCTCGACCACGACGTCACCGGCTATCCCCTGGACGGCCCGCTGCCGGAAGTCGGCACCTTCACCGAAGGCGGCCAGAGCCGGTTCGACCTGGTCGTCGGCCTGGCCCGGCGCGAAGACCTGACCATCCGGCAGCTCCTCGAGCGGCTGGCCGGCGGGCGCGGGCACCGCGTCTTCGCCGGGACGCCGGTCCAGGTCGCCGACGAGCTGGAGGCCTGGTTCCGCGGCGGCGCCGCCGACGGCTTCAACGTCATGCCGCCCACCCTGCCCGGCGGGCTCGACGACTTCGTCGACCTCGTCGTCCCGGAGCTGCAGCGGCGCGGCCTGTTCCGCACCGAGTACTCCGGCAGCACCCTGCGCGAGCACTACGGCCTCGCGCGGCCCGTCAACCGCAACCGAGTGAAGGAGCCCGCATGACCACCATCGGCACCGACGTCCGCAAGCTGACCGGGAGGATCGGCGCCGAGATCGTCGGCTTCGACCCGTCCGGTGACCTCGACGCCGCGCAGGTGGCGTTCCTGACCGATGCCCTGCACGAGCACAAGGCCCTGGTGTTCCGGAACGTCCGGCTCGACGACGAGGGCCAGCAGCGGTTCGCGGCGCACTTCGGCGAGCTCACCAAGGCCCACCCGACGGTGCCCGCCGTCGAGGGCGCGCCGACGATCCTGCCCGTGGACAGCGAGCGGGGCCGCGCCAACCACTGGCACACCGACGTCACCTTCGTCCTCAACCCGCCGAAGGCCAGCACGCTGCGCAGCCTGGTCGTGCCGCCCTACGGCGGCGAGACGCTGATCGCGAACGCCGCCGCGGCCTACCGGGACCTGCCGGAACCGCTGCGGGCCTTCGCCGGCACGCTGCGGGCGGTGCACACCAACGACTACGACTACGTCCAGCCGCCGGAGACGGTGGACGAGCAGGAGCGCGAGCGCCGGGCGCAGTTCGTCTCGCGGAAGTACCGGACCGTCCACCCGGTGGTGCGGGTGCACCCGGTGACCGGCGAGCGCGGCCTGTTCATCGGCGGGTTCGCCCAGCGGATCGAAGGGCTTTCGGTGACCGAGTCGCGGGACCTGCTGCGGCTGCTGCAGTCCTACGTCACGCGGCCGGAGAACATCGTGCGGGTGGCGTGGGAGCCGGACCAGCTGGTGCTGTTCGACAACCGGATCACCCAGCACTACGCGATCGACAACTACGACGGCCTGCCGCGGCGGCTCAACCGCGTCACGGTGGCCGGCGACGTCCCGGCCGGCATCGACGGGCGGCCGAGCGAGTCGCTGGAAGGTGACGCGTCGCACTACACCTCCGTGGCTTAGTTAGCCCCGTCCGCGCCCGGGTAACCGGGTGCGGACGGGAAGGAGTGCGAACGTGGTCAGTGTGCAGGCGAAGCTCCGGATGGCGGCGCTGCGGGCGTCGGGCCAGAAACGGTTCTACGACAACGCCTCGGCGTTGCACCACCGGCTGCCGCGGCACCAGAAGCCGTCGATGGCCCGGCCGCCGCGGAAGATCCGGCGGCGGGTCGACGTCGGACAGCACGAGGTCAACGGCTTCCCCTGCTTCACCTTCCGGCCGCGCACCGAGCCGGCGAGCGACCTGCACGTCCTGCACCTGCACGGTGGCGGGTACGTCGAGCAGGTGGAGAAGCACCACTGGACGTACGCGGCCGACCTGGTCGCACGGCTCGGCTGCGCGGTGACGCTGCCGGTGTACCCGCTGGTGCCGCACCACGACCACACGGCGACGATCCCGATGGTGCAGGCGGCCCACGACGGGATCGAGGCCGAGCGGGTCGTGGTTTCCGGCGACTCGGCGGGCGGCGCGCTGGCCCTGGCGATCGCCCAGAACCTGCGCGCGGCCGGGCGGCCGCAGCCCGAACGGCTGATCCTGTACTCGCCGTGGCTCGACGTCCTGCTCGAAGATCCCGTCTCGGAGCTGCTCGACGAGACCGACCCCATGCTCGGCATCGCCGGGCTGCGCGAGGCGGGCCGGATGTACGCCGAGGGCACCGATCCCCGTGACCCGCTGGTCAGCCCGATCCACGCCGACCCGGCCGGGCTCGCCCCGATCACGCTGTTCATCGGCACCCGGGACGTCCTGCTGCCGGACTGCCGCCGGTTCCGCGCGCGGGCGCGCGACGCCGGGACCGAGGTCGACTACCGCGAATACCCCGGCATGTTCCACAACTGGCTGATGCAGGCGATCCCGGAGGGCGTGGAGGCGATGAACCACGTGGAGCGGCTCCTGCGGCGGCGCCCGGTCACCACCCCGTCCGCGCCAGGTCGCGGAAGCAGTCCCACGCCCGGCTGACCAGCGCCGGGTGCGTCCGCAGGTCGATCGCCGTCCGGGCCAGCGCCGCCGCCGACGCCAGCATCGCCGCCCGCCCCCGCGGGCTCGCCGCCGCTTCGGCGAACTCCGGCGTGTGGTCCGAGTACTCCTCCGCCGCGATCGCCACGAACGGGTGGATCGCCGGGACGCGGACGCTGACGTCACCGATGTCCGACGATCCCAGGTAGACGCCGGGTGCCGGCGGGGTCGCGTGGATCCCGCACGCCGCCAGGTGCTCGGTGAACCGCTCGGACAGCACCGGGTTGTCGCGGAAGTGCGAATAGCCGCGGCCGAGGCGTTCGACCTCGGCCTTCGCGCCGGTTGCCAGCGCCGCGCCCTCCGCACACGTCGTCACGGCTTCGACCAGGCGGTCCAGCGCGTCCGTCGTCAGCGCCCGCAGGCCGAAGCGGCCCTCGGCGCGGTCCGGGACGATGTTCGTCGCCTCGCCGCCGTGGGTGATGATCCCCTGGACGTGCGAACCCGGCGGCAGCCGCTGGCGCAGCGCCGAAACCGCGCCGAACACCTGGATCAGCGCGGCGAGCGCGTCGATGCCCGCCTCCGGGTCGCCGGTCGGGTGGGCCGCGCGGCCGTGGAAGGTCACCTTGAGCTCCACCTGCGCGGTCAGCGGCGCCCACGACCACGAGTGGACGCCGGGGTGGATCATCAGGGCCGCGTCGACGTCGTCGAAGACCCCCGCCTCGGCCAGCGCGACCTTGCCGCCGCCGCGTTCCTCGGCCGGCGTGCCCACGGCGAGCAGCGACCCCGGGGTGTCCCCCAGCACCTCCTTGGCGGCCAGCGCGGCGCCGAGCCCGGCCGCGGCGATCAGGTTGTGCCCGCACGCGTGCCCGAGCCCGGGGAGGGCGTCGTACTCCAGCAGCAGCGCGACGCACGGCCGCCCTTCGCCGGCCCGGGCGGCGAACGCCGTGGGGAGCCCGGCGACCCCCGTCTCGACCTCGAAGCCGTCCGCGGCCAGCTCGCGCGTGAGCCGGTCCGCGGCGGCGTGCTCCTCATAGGACAGTTCCGGCTGCTCGTGCAGCGCGGTGGCGACGGCCCACAGCCGCTCGTCCAGGTGCTCGATCCGCTCGTCGGCCCGCTCGTGCAGCTCCTCGTGCCACTCCATGCCCTCCGGAATACCCCAACCGCACAGGGTCACGCCACCGGGGTTTCGCGCGGGCCGCCTCCGGCTACTCCGGCGGAATGGACCACAGCAAGGCACCGGTGCTCGAGGCGCTGCGCGACTACCACAGCGCCGGCTACGTCCCGTTCAACGCGCCCGGCCACAAGCAGGGCCGCGGCGTCGACCCGCGGGTGCTGGCGGTCGTCGGCGCCGAGGTGTTCAGGTCCGACGTCATCGCGCTCAACGGCCTGGACGACCGGCTGATGCACCAGGGCGTGCTGGCCAAGGCCCAGGAGCTGATGGCCGACGCGGTCGGCGCCGAGCACACGTTCTTTTCGACGTGCGGCAGTTCCCTGTCGGTGAAGAGCGCCATGCTCGCCGTCGCCGGCCCGCACGAAAAGCTGCTGGTCCCCCGGCACGTCCACAAGTCGGTGATCTCCGGCCTGATCGTCAGCGGGGTCCGGCCGGTGTGGGTGCACCCGCACTGGGACGCCGAGCGGCACCTGAGCCACCCGCCGGGCGTGCGGGAGTTCGCCGAGGCGTACGAACGGGACCCCGAAGTCAAGGGCGCGCTGGTCGTGACGCCCACGGACTACGGGACGTGCGGCGACCTGAGCGCCATCGCCGGGTGGTGCCACGAACGCGGGCTGCCGCTGATCGTCGACGAGGCGTGGGGTGCGCACCTGCCGTTCCACGACGGCCTGCCGCCGTGGGGGATGGACGCGGGCGCCGACGTGTGCGTCACGAGCGTGCACAAGATGGGCGCCGCGGTCGAGCAGAGCTCGGTGTTCCACCTCCAGGGCGACCGCGTCGACCCGAAGGTGCTGAAGGCGCGGGAGGACCTGCTCGGCACGACCAGTGCCAGCTCGCTGGTCTACGCGGCCCTCGACGGCTGGCGGCGGCAGATGGCCGAACAGGGCAAGGAACTCCTCGACGGTGCGCTGGCGCTCGTGGAGTCGGTGCGCGGCCGGCTGGCCGGCCTCGGCGTGACGGTGATGTACGACGAATTCCTCGGCCCGGACCTCGCCCAGTCCGCCGACCCGCTGAAGGTCGTGCTCGACCTCGTGCCGCTGGGCATCAGCGGGTACCAGGCGGCCGACTGGCTGCGCGAGCACCAGCGCGTCACCGTCGGTCTGTCCGACCACCGCCGGATCGTCGCCCAGTTCACCCACGCCGACGACGAGAACACGGCCGGCACGCTGATCGGCGCGATCGACGAGCTGGTGAAGGCGGCACCCTCGTTCGAGAAGCCGCCGGAGGTGGACCTGCCGTCGCCGCGGGAACTGGAACTGGAGACGGCGATGCTGCCGCGGGACGCGTTCTTCGGCCCGGCCGAACAGGTGCCCGCGGCGGAGGCCGTGGGCCGGATCGCGGCCGAGATGATCACGCCGTACCCGCCCGGGGCACCCGGGGTGCTGCCCGGCGAGGTGATCACCAGGCCCGTCGTCGACTACCTGCGCAGCGGGCTGGACGCGGGCATGCTCCTGCCGGACCCCGCGGACTCCCGGCTCGAGTCGATCCGCGTCGTCGCGAACCGGTCGTGAGTGGTAAGGCGGGTTCTAACCCGCCTTACCACTCACGACACGGGCGCGCGCGGGTCAGGCTTTGGCGCTCTTGAGTTCCAGGGGGTTCTTGGGCGCCTTCGGGCGGGCGTCGATCATCCGCTGCCCCAGTTCCTGCAGCTGCTTGCGGCCCATCGCCGAGCGGACCTCGGGGAACCACTCGTCCTCTTCCTCTTCGACGTGGTGGCGGACGTTCTCGGTGAGGACCGTGACCTTCGCGTCGAAGGTCTCCTCCTTCGGGTCCATCCCGAGCAGCTCCGACAGCATCCACACGACGACGTGGTGCTCCTCCACGCTTTCCAGGACGTGGTCCTTCGTCTCCGGCACGGCTTCCCGCGCGGCCGGGTAGAAGATCTCTTCCTCGATGTAGGCGTGGACGGTCAGCTCCTCGATGATGGAGTCGGCGATCCGGCGCTTCTCGTCGTACGCGTCCTCCCCCGCCTTTTCGAACTGTTTGAACAGCTTCTCCACGGTCTTGTGGTCGTTCTTGAGCAGCACGATCGCGTCGGTCGACATCGGTGTCCTCACGGTGTGGCCAGGTCCCGCAGGGCGACCTGGGAGTTCTCCAGTTCCTTGGTCATCAGCAGCGCCACGGTCCTGGCGTGCGCCAGCGCCCGGCCGACCTCCCCCACCGAAGCCCAGGTCGCGGCGACCGCGTCGGCGCCGGGGCAGACGACCCGGCCGGCCAGCAGGCCGTCCTCCAGCCGTCCCTGCAGGGCGGGCAGCAGCTGGGTCAGGTCGTCGGCCAGCAGCCGCAGCGCACCGAGCACCCGGTACATCTCGGCCGGGGAGTCGAGTTCGCCCTCGCCCACGCAGCGGGACAGCCGGCGAACGGTGGCACCCGCGTCGGCGGCCAGCAGCGATGGCGAAGAGGCGGCGCTCGGGTTCATGAGCGGCGGGATACCCGTTCTCCGCCGGGGAAAACGCCGTTTGCCGGATTTCCCGTCCGGGTACCCCGCGGTTCCCCGACCCCCCAGGAGAACACCGGTGAACGAACCGATCGGCGACGTGCTGACGTTCGGCGTCGAAGAGGAGTACTTCGTCGTCGACCGCCGTGGTCACCTGTCCCAGGCCGGCGACGACGTCGTGGACGCGGCCGAAGCGGCCGGTGACGACCAGGGCGAGCTGCAGCACGAACTCACGCGGTCACAGGCCGAGGCGGCCACCGACGTGTGCCGGACCCACGGCGAGGCCCTGCGCCAGCTGCGCGGGCTGCGCGGCGAGCTGGCGAAGGCGGCGCGCCGGCGCGGGTACCGGCTGCTGCCCGCCGCGTCCCCGCTGCTGTCCGAGGAGAGCCCGCCCGTCATCACGCCGAACCCGCGCTACGAGCGGATGGCCGAGCACTTCGGGGCCACCGCACGGACTTCGCTGACGTGCGGCTGCCACGTGCACGTCGCGATCCCGGACAAGGAGACCGGCGTCCACGTGCTCGACCACGTCCGGCCGTGGCTGCCCGCGCTGCTCACCGTGACCGCGAACTCGGCGATCTCCGACGGCTACGACACCGGCTACTGCAGCTGGCGCTACCAGCAGTGGAGCCGGTGGCCGTCGGCCGGGCCGCCGCCGCACTTCGCGTCGCTGGACGAGTACGAAAGCATCGTCGACGCGTGGCTGCGCGCGGGCTCGATCCTCGACCGCGGGATGATCTACTGGGACGTCCGGCTCTCGGACAAGCAGCCGACGCTGGAATTCCGCATCGCCGACGTCGCCGCCACCCCGGACGACGCGGTGCTGCTGGCGGTGCTGGCCCGCGGGCTGGTCGCCACCGCGCTGGCCGGCGACGCGCCCCGGCCGCACCTGCCGAACGAAGTGCTGCGCGCCCAGCTCTGGCGGGCGTCACGCGAAGGGGTGACCGGCTGCTGCCCGCACCCGAAGACCGGCGACCTGGAGCCGGCGAAGGTGGTCCTCGACGCTCTGATCGAGCTGACCGCGCCCGCGCTGGAAGCGGCAGGCGACCTCGACTTCGCGCGGGAAGGAACGGCCCGGCTGGCCGCCGAGGGCGGCGGCGCCGACCGGCAGCGGCGCCGGTTCGCCGAGCGCCACCGCGGCGAGGACGTCGTCGACCTGCTCGCCGGGGACTAGCGCCCCTGGAGGCGGTCGAGCAGGTCGAGGGCGCGGACCGCGGCCCGCGAGCCACCCGCGTCCACGACGAGGTGGACGCCCGCAGCTTCGGCGTGCCGCTCGGCCCGCAGCAGCACGCGGATGCCGGCGGCACCGAGGAACCCGACCTGCCCGAGGTCGACCCGCAGGACGCCGGGGCGGGCGCGGACGTGTTCGTCCAGCACGGCCGCGAGCCGCGCCACCGTGCAGAGATCCACCTCGCCGGTGACCTCCACGACGACCGCGTCGGCGCTCTTCCAGCGGATCCGGCTGCCCGGGTCGGCTTCGGACGGGGCGCGGGGCGAAGGCAGGCGGTGTGCCGCCGGGGCGTCCGCCCCGATCGGCCACGGCCAGTGGTGCGTTGTCATCTCGGCCAAGTACCCGCGGCGGGCGAGCAGCGAAACAAGCCCCGGGTCCCCGCCGCATTTCCGTGGCCGGAGCGGGTATCCCCGGCCAACGCCCGTCCGGAAGGAGCCCGCCCATGCCCGACGGCCCGCCCACGATGGGTGTCGAAGAGGAGTTCCTCCTCGTGAACCCGCGCACCGGGCACGCCTCGCCGTGCGCGGAACCGGTGCTGGCCCGCCACCGCCACCACGGCCCGTTGCCCGAAGGGGTGAAGATCCACCGCGAACTACGGCTCACCCAGCTCGAAGCCGCCAGCGGCGTCTGCACCACCGCGGACGAGCTGCGCCACCAGCTGACCGCGGCCCGGCGGGTGCTGGCCGGGGCCGCGGCGGCGGAGGACTGCGCGCTGCTGGCCACCGGCACGCCGGTCGGGCCGGGCCCGGCCGGGCCGCCGCCCGCGAGCACCGGCCGCTACGCCGAAATCGACGCCGTCTACGGCGCGGTCGTCGCCGACTACGAAGCCTGCGGGTGCCACGTCCACGTCGGGGTGCCCGACCCCGACACGGCGGTCGCCGTCGTCAACCACCTGGGCCGCTGGCTGCCCACGCTGCTCGCGCTGTCCGCCAACGCGCCGTTCGACCAGGGCCGCGACACCGGGTACCACAGCTGGCGGATGGTCCTGCAGTCCCGCTTCCCCGGTTCCGGCGTCCCGCCGCACCTGCGCGGGCACGCCGAGTACCGCCGCGCCGTCGAGACGCTGGTGGACTGCGGCGCGCTGGTCGACGCGGACCAGTCGTTCTGGCTGGCCCGCCCGTCCGGCCGGTTCCCGACGGTCGAGTTCCGGGTGGCCGACACCGCGCTGACCGTCGACCACGCGGTGCTGCAGGCCCTGCTGAGCCGGGCCCTGGTGCGGCGGGCGCTGGCCGACCTGGCCGAAGGCCGGGAAGCCGCGCCGCTGTCCCCGCAGGTGGCCGCGGCGGCGGTCTGGACGGCGGCGCGCCACGGCCTCGGCGGGGAGCTCGTCGACGCCGCCGAGGAGACGCGGCGTCCCGCGTGGACGCTGGTCGAAGCCCTGCTGGCGCACGTCCGGACGCCGCTCGAGGAGAGCGGCGACCTGGCCGAGGTCGAAGAGCTCGTCGGCGCGCTGCACACCGGGGGCACCGGGTCCGTGCAGCAGCGTGCGGCGGCCGTCGACGGGACGGCGGCCGCGGTGCGGTGGCTCACCGCGGCCACCGTGCCGGTGGAGCATGGAACGCTGCTCACGGGGTAGCCCTGGCTCATGACGACCTCCACCGCCACCGGCGCGGCCACCCTGCCTGCCGCCCGGGGTCCGCTGTCGGAATCCGTGCTGGGGACGCTCCGGCGCGAACACCCGCGGGCGGACCTGGACTTCGACGGCCTCGCGGACGCCGACCCGCTCGGCGACGACCTCCAGCTCGCCCTGCACCTGTGCTACGAACTGCACTACCAGGGCCTGCCCGGGGTCTCGGCCGACTGGGAGTGGGACCCGGAGGTGCTGCGGCTGCGCGGCGCGCTGGAGGCGCGGTTCCTCGCCGCGCTGCGGGAAAACGTGGCCGGCGGGGACGACGTGGCGGGCGAGCTCGACGGCCTGCTGGTCGAACCGATCGACGTCGAAGGGATTTCGCACTTCCTGCGCGACCACGGCGACTGGGCGCAGGTGCGGGAGTACTTCACGCACCGCTCGGTCTACCACCACAAGGAAGCCGACCCGCACGCGTGGGTGATCCCGCGGCTGCGCGGCCGGGCCAAGGCCGCGCTGGTGGCCGTGGAGTTCGACGAGTTCGGCGGCGGCCGCGCGGAACTCGTGCACGCGCGGCTCTACGCGGACCTGCTGCGCGCGGCCGGCCTGCCGGACGGCTACCTGGAGCTCATCGACCACGTCCCCGGCGCGATGCTGGCGGTGGTCAACATGATGTCGCTGTTCGGCCTGCACCGGTCCCTGCGGGGCGCGCTGTGCGGGCACTTCGCGGCGGCGGAGATCACGACCGGGCCGTCGGCGCAGCGGATGGACCAGGCCCTGGGCCGCCTCGACGCGCCGGAGGCGTGCCGGTTCTTCTACACCGAGCACATCGAAGCCGATGCGGTCCACGAACAGGTGATGCGCCACGACGTCCTCGGCGACCTGCTGGAGCAGGAGCCGGCGCTGGCCGCGGACGTCGTGTTCGGCATCCAGGCGACGGAGTTCCTCGAGGGCCGCTTCGGCGAGCACGTGCTGGGCCGGTGGCAGGCCGGGGAATCGTCGCTGCGGCTGCCGCTGGACTGACGTGGGGGTGGCCTCCCGGTTCGCCGGGAGGCCACCGGTTCAGTCCTCCGTCCGGGTGCGGATCCGCTTGCGGTGGCTGGTGTCGCAGAAGGGGAACCGCTTGCTGCGCCGGCACGCGCACACCGCGACGACGAACCGGTCCGAACGCACGGTGCCGCCCTCCGGTGTGCTCAGCTCGACCGGGCCCTCCACGAGGACCGGCCCGCCCGGGACGACGGTCACCCGGCGGGGGCGCTCAGCGGACGGCACGGAGCACCACCAGCTCTTCCACCCGCTGCCCCGGCTCGATCAGCCCGGCCGCCTCCAGGAACGCCGTCCGTCCGGAAAGGACCGGTCCGAACGGGATCCACGCGCGGCGGGCGACGGACGTCCGGAGGCCCTGCGCGGTCAGCAGTTCCCGCGACCTGTCCACATCGGACAGGGCGGACTGCACGAGCAGCATGGTCCCGCCGGGACGCAGGAGCGTGCCCGCGGCGGCGCACAGCGGGTCGAGCACCGCGCGGCCGTCCGGGCCCGCGTCCCAGCCCCGGGTGGACCGGACCGCCGGGGCCGCGGACGGCACGTACGGCGGGTTCGCGACGACGACGTCGAACGGGCCTTCGCGCAGCGCCCGGCTCAGGCCGCCCCGGCACGGGCGCACGGTGAGCCGGCGGACCAGCGCGTTGAGCCGCGCCGAAGCCAGCGCCCGGCGCGAAAGGTCCACGGCGAACACGGTTCCCGCGCCGCGGCGGGCCAGCGTGACGGCCTGCGCGCCGGTGCCGGTGCAAAGGTCGAGGGCCCGCGCGCCGGCCGGGATCGCGAGATCGGCGATCGCCGCGGCGAGCAGGGCGGTGTCCTCCTGGGGGCGGTACACCCCCGGCAGCCGCAGCATCCGCGGGGCGGGCGGGACGGGACGGGGGGCGACGGGCCGGGCGGCCAAGGGGCCCGGGCGGACGGGTTCCGCCGACGTGGTCATCTGGGTCTCCTCCACTCGCCGCGGCCCGGCGCGATCGCCGGTGGGACAACCGCGTCGTTCCGGGCTTACCCGGCGATCACCGCGGCAAACGCCGTGGTTGAGCCGGGTGCGGCGGGGTATCCGGGACGGAACGGATCGAGGAGAGGAGAACCGGGATGACGTCCGAAGAGCGCACGCAGCACCCGACCGAGCCGGCCGAAGGCGCCCGCGGCGACGACCCGCACGGTGACACGCCGGAAGCCCAGCGCGAAACCCTCCGCGGCGAGCAGGGCACGTCGGACGGCGATCAGCACGACGACAGCGACCCGCAGTCGGGCTGACCGCGGGCCGTCCCGCGGGGGTCGCGTTCGGACTGTCCGAACGCGACCCCCGCTTTTCATCCCTCAAGCGAACTCGAAGGGCAGCGCGTCCACGCACGCCTGGTACTTCTGCACCATTTCGTGTTCGGTGTGCCCGGCGACGAACAGGTGCGCCAGTTCAAAGCTGTAGCTGTCCTGCTCCGGCAGGTCGGAAAGCCGCTGCCCCACCTCGGGGATGATTTCGATCTGGGTGCCGTCGACGCGCTCCTGCACGGCTTCGATCTCTTCGCGGGTCGGCACGCGCGTCACGACGCCGTCTTCGAAGCGGCGCAGGTACCACTTTCCGGCGATCTGGTAGGTGCCCTTGGTGGGGCGGCGGCCGGGGTCCTGACCGAGGCCGAGGCGCACCATGATCTCGTGGTTGGCCACGCCGTCGACGAACTCGAACAGCTCGGCGTGCGACTGCGAGTGCCGCGGGTTGATCTCCAGCAGGCACACCTGGCCGGATTCGGGGTCGCAGAAGAACTCGATGCTGAAGGTGCCGTTGTCGAAGCCGATCTGCTTCATCACCCGCTCGGCGACGTCCCGCATCCGCTGGACCGGCTCCTCCCCCAGCTGCGACGGGTACTGGTGGCGCAGGAAGGAGGAGCTGTCCGGGTAGTTGATCGAGTCGAGGGCACCGTAGACGGTGACTTCGCCTTGGTGGACATACCCTTCGATGGCCGCCTGGACGCCGTGCAGCGCTTCTTCGGCCAGGCACGCCGCGCCGCCGACGCGGGCGATCTCCGGCGGGAGCGACACCTGTTCGAGCACGTAGCCGAACGGCTCCCCCACCCGGCCGACACCGGCCCGGATTTCGGCGACGGCACCGGCGAATTCGGCGTCGTTTTCGGCCTTGAAGGCCAGTTCGGAGGAGAACGACTTGACCGGCTTGAGCCACATCGGGTAGCCGACGCCGTCCGGCGGGGCGGGGTGGGCGCCGTCGAGGTCGACGATGCCGAAGTCCGGCAGCTCGTCGATGGCCTTTCTCTGTTCCAGCCGGCTCCAGTACTTGTGCTCGCACTTGAGCACCGCCTCCAGCGACACGCTGGGCAGGCCGTACCGGGCGCACAGGATGGGAACCAGCGACGCGGCCGGGAAGTCCCAGTAGCTGACGATCGCGGCGACGTCGCCGTCGAACGCGTCGAGCTCGTGCTGGGCGGTCTTCAGGAGGGCTTCGAAGTCGATCTCGCCGTGCTGCAGCTCTTCCGGGGTCAGCAGGCCGTGGAACGAGCAGGTCCCGGCCAGGGGCAGGCGTTCCAGGACCCGCCGGTTCTCCTCGTCCAGGCCGATCACGAAGATGTTCGTACTCATGCCCGGGGGCTACCCGGCGCTCCGAACAGGCCAAACGGGGCCGGATGGCCGGTTTGGCCCGGCGGTGAGCGGGCATCCGCAGGCATGACAGCCCTGCCCGAACCGCTATCCCTGTGGGTCGACACCGCTCCCGCCCCGGATCGCACCGGCGTGCCGGTGCCCGGCGCCGCCGACGTCGCGGTGCTCGGCGCGGGCATCGCCGGGCTCACCACCGCGCTGCTGCTCGCCCGCGGCGGCCGCTCGGTCGTCGTGCTGGAGGCCGAGCGGGTCGCGGCCGGGGTGTCCGGCCACACCACCGCGAAGGTGAGCGCCCAGCACGGGGCGAAGTACGCGGACCTGGCGTCCCGCCACGGCGACGGCGCCGCGAAGGTCTACGCCGGAGCGCAGGCGGCGGCGGGCGAATGGATCGCCGCCACCGATGCCGAGCTCGGCATCGACTGCGGGTTCACCCGCGCCGACAGCTACGTCTACACGACCCGGGGCAGCACCGTCGATTCACTGAAGCGGGAGGCGGACGCGGCCGCCGCGGCCGGCCTGCCCGCGTCCTTCACCGAAGACGTCGCGCTCGACGTGCCCGCGCTCGGGGCGGTGCGGACCACCGGCCAGGCGCACTTCCACCCCCGCCGGTGGCTGCTGGGCCTGGCCGCGGAGGTCGAACGGCTCGGCGGCACCGTCGTCGAGCACGCCAGGGCGACCGCGGTCAACGGGCGGACCGTCCGCACTTCGCGCGGCGACGTCGAGGCGGGCGAGGTCGTCGTCGCCACCCACTACCCGGTGCTCGACCGCGGCCTGTACTTCGCCCGGCTCGACCCGGTGCGCGACCTCGTCGTCGCGGGCCCGGCCGCCGGGAACACCCCGCCGGCGGGCATGTTCCTCGACGCCGACACGCACCACTCCGTGCGCGGGTACACCGAGCGGGGCACGCCGATGGTGATCGCCGGCGGCGAGCACTACCGGGTGGGCGCGCACGTCAACGTCGAACGCCGGTACGGGCGGCTCGCGAGCTGGGCGGACGCGCACGCGGGCCTACACCGCGTGACCCACCGATGGTCCGCCCACGACCTGTCCACGCCCGATCTGCTGCCCTACGTCGGCCGGTACCTGCCGGGGGCGAAGAACCTGTGGGTGGCCACCGGGTTCGGGCAGTGGGGCATGACCGGCGGCACGGCCGCGGGGCACGTGCTGGCGGCGCGGATCCTCGGCGAGCCGCACCCGGCCGCGGACCTGTTCGACCCCAACCGCTTCGACGCCCGCTCGGTGCTCGAAGTGGCGCAGGACAACCTGACCGTGGCGAAGTACCTGGTCGGCGACCACGTCGCCGCGCTGTGGCGGTCGGAGAAGCTCGACGACCTGCAGCCCGGCGAGGCCGAGGTCGTGCGCGTCGGCGGCGAGCTCGTCGCCGCCCACCGCGACGAAGCCGGGAAGCTGCACACGGTCGGCGCCCACTGCACGCACCTGGGGTGCCTGGTCTCGTTCAACGACGCCGAGAAGACGTGGGACTGCCCCTGCCACGGTTCGCGGTTCGGCGTCGACGGCGCCGTGGTGCAGGGCCCGGCGGTCCGGCCGCTGCGCCGCGGCCGGGAATGAGCCGGTGGGGACGTCCCCACCGGCCCGCCCGGCCTAACCGGCGGCGAGTTTCTTGCCCGCGTCGTAGAGCAGGTGCAGGGCGTCCGCCACGCCCACGGCCGTGAGCACGGTGGCCGCCAGGCGGGCCGGCCGCGGCGCGATCACCAGGCCGGCGGCCAGTCCCGTGCCGACCCAGACGTTCAGGCAGAACGGGCACGACACGAGCTCGCCCACCGCGTGCTCGACGTGGCCCGTGCCGGGCACGGACTCGTTCAGCTCGTCGTCACCGGCCGGCTCTTCGTAGCGGGTGAACGGCGCCCGCAGCGGGCTGGTCACCGCGTCCTTGGCCAGCAGGCGGCTGGCCTTGAACGTCGCCGCGCCCAGCAGGAGGGTGTCGCCGACGCCGAACCGCTCCGGCAGCCGGGCCCCGACGGCCCGGCCGAGCAGCGTCAGCCCGCCCACCAGCGCGCTGTAGGCGCCCATCGCGGCGACGTACCCGCCCAGCGGCCGGTCCTCGTCACCGGCGTAGCGGCGTTGGATCCGCTTCGCCTGCTCGGCGACACTCATGCATCCGCCGATCCGGGCTTCATCATCTTGCCCTGCTGCTTGGCTTTGGCCTCGTCCGGCAGGACGCGGGAGGCGGCCGCCTGGAGCTTGTTCTTCACCGCGCCGGGCACGATCTTGTCCTTCCCGGCCATCAGCGCTTCGTACCCCGCCTCGGCGATTTCGGCCGGGCTGTCCTTGTCGCCGGCGGCGATCTTGGTGTCCTCCATGCCGGCGCGTTCGAAGAACTCGGTGTCGACCGGGCCGGGCAGCATCGCGGTGACGGTGACGCCCGTGTCCTTCACCTCGGCCCGCAGCCCTTCGGAGAACGAGGTCAGGAACGCCTTCGAAGCGGCGTAGACGGCCTGGTAGGGCCCGGGCGAGGTGCCGGCGATCGACGAGGTGAACAGCACCCGGCCGCGGCCGCGGCCGACCATGCCGGGCAGCACCCGCTTGGTCAGGTGCACGGCCGAGCGGACGTTCAGGTCGACGACCGTCAGCTGGTCCTCCAGCCGGGTGTCCCCGGCGAACTCGCCGTCGACGCCGACGCCGGCGTTGACCGCCAGCGCCGCCACCGGGCGGTCGGCGAGGTGTCGGACCAGCTCCTCCACGCCGTCGGGGGCGGCGAGGTCGGTGCGGACCGCCTCGACCTGCGCGCCGCAGGCGCGGACCTCGGCGGCAGCGGTGTCGAGCTCGGCGTCCTCGGCGGCCAGCACGACGTCGAAGTCGTGCCGGGCGAACTGCTTCGCCAGCTCAAGCCCGATCCCACTGGACGCGCCGGTGACGACGGCGAGCGGCTTGGTTGCGGTGGTCATCCGTGCTCCTTCCGGTCCTTCGTCGTCGGCTACCCGCCGCGGCGGCGGGCAACCATGGTTTCCCGGTACGCGGGGCGGGTATTTCGCGGCGGTGGGACGTACCAGACTCCGGCGCAGTGACCTGCGCGGCCCGGGCATCAAGCGCATCCGCCGCGGCCGCGGGTTCTCCTACGCCATGCCCGACGGCTCGCCGGTGACCGACGACGAGCTCCTCGCGCGGATCAAGGACCTCGTCATCCCGCCGGCCTGGCGGAACGTGTGGATCAGCCCGTACCCGAACGGGCACGTCCAGGCGGTCGGCACCGACGACGCCGGGCGACGCCAGTACCTCTACCACGAGCAGTGGCGCCGCGACCGCGACGAGGAGAAGCACGACCGCGTGCTGCAGATGGCCCGCCGGCTGCCGCAGTGGCGCGAGTCGGTCGCGGCCGACCTGGCGGGGTCCGGGCTCACCCGGAAGCGGGTGCTCGCCGCCGCGCTGCGCATGCTCGACCGGGGGATCTTCCGCACCGGCGGCGAGGAGTACGCGGAGGAGAACGGCACCCACGGCGTCGCGACGCTGCTGCGCTCGCACGCCGCGGTCCGGGGCGACGAGTGCCGGTTCTGCTACGTCGCCAAGGGCGGCCTGGACCGCGAAGTGGCGATCTGCGACGCGGAACTCGCTTCGGTGCTGAAGTCGCTGCTGCGCAGCCGGTCGGGCAGCGACCGGCTGCTGGTCTACCGCGAGGGCGGCACGTGGCACGAGGTGCACGCGGCCGACATCAACGAGCGCTTCAAGGAACTGGCGGGCGAGGACTGCACGGCCAAGGACATGCGCACGTGGAACGCGACCGTGCTGGCGGCGGCCGCCTTCGCCGCGGCGGACCCGCCGACGTCGGAGACCGCCCGCAAGCGCGCGGAGGCGAAGGTGATGAAGGAGGTCTCCACGGCGCTGGGCAACACCCCGGCGGTCTGCCGGTCGTCCTATGTGGACCCCCGGCTGGTGGAGGCCTACCGCGCGGAGCGCACGATCGCCCCGGCGCTGAAGCGCGCCGCGCGGCTGGACGGCGACGAAGCGCGGGCGGTCCTGGAGCGGGCGTGCGCGAGGTTGCTCAACGCGTCATGACATTCTGCGTGAGGAGGCACGGTGAGTGAGCGTGGATCCATCCTAACGTGTACTGGCCGCCGACCGCGGTCGTCGGGGAACCTGGAGAGGATGACACCCGAAGCCTCTCCCGTCCGCTGGCGCGCGTCGATCGGCCTGACCGTCGGCGGCGGCCGGGCCGTGTCGAGCATCGTGGAGTCGGACCACGGGAGCGAAGGCTCGGCGCGGGAGTGGATCGAACGGAAGCTGCCGCGGACGCGGTTCCCGGCGTGGATCCCGGCGGCGCGGCGCGCGGACGGGGTGGAGTTGTTCGGCCGGGTGGCCCGCGGACGGGTCGCGACGGACCGGCTGGTGCCCGTCTGGGAGGGCGAGGCGACACCGGTCTGGCACGCCGATCGCGCGGGCGATCGGGTCGAGTGGCGGCGGTGCGGGGTCGAGGACCGCTGAGGATCTCCGGGGCCGGTTGAGGCGCTCCCCAGCGGGGGTGGTCACCGCCCCGGATCGGAGGCAGCCGGCCCGCGGTTACCCGTGCTGCTTTCCCGCCGCGCCGATGTCCTTCCGCAGCAGGCAGAACTCGTTGCCCTCCGGGTCCTGCAGCACCACCCACGACTCCTCCCCCGTCTGGCCCACGTCCGCCGGGCGGGCGCCGAGCGCCGTCAACCGGGCCAGTTCCGTCTCCTGGTCGCTCCCGGCCGGGTTCACGTCGATGTGCAGAGGGAGCTTCGCCCGCTTCGGGTTCTCGCTCTGGGCCAGCACCAGCGTGGGCGGGCCGTCACCCAGGCGGGCTCCCGGGACGCCCAGCTCCAGGCCGTCCGGCTCGTGGCCGATCACCTCGTACCCCAGGACCGCGCACCAGAACTCCGCCAGGCGATCCGGGTCGTGGCAGTCCAGCACCAGCCCGGTGATGCGGCAGGCCATCCGCTCACTCCCGTTCCGACTCCGCCACCGCCGCGGCTTCGTCTGCGTCCATCGCCTTCGTGTCCCGCGGCGGCAGGAACGGTTCCTCCTGGTCGTCCTCGCCGCCCGCCTCGATCGCGCGGCCGCGGGCCAGTTCCGCGTCCAGTTCGGCCCCCAGCAGGACCGCGAGATTGGAGATCCACAACCATACAAGGAACACGATCACCCCGGCCAGGGAACCGTAGGTCTTGTTGTAGGACCCGAAGTTCGCGACGTACAGCGCGAACCCCGCCGACGCCAGCACCCACAGCACGACCGCCAGCAGCCCGCCCGGCGTCAGCCACCGGAACCCCGGCTGCCGGACGTTCGGCCCCACCCAGTACAGCAACGCGAACGCCACGCTCACCAGCACCGCGATCACCGGCCACTTCGCGATTTCCCACACCAGGATGCCGGTCGACCCCAGTCCGATCAGGTCCCCGATCCGGCGGGCGACCGAGCCCGTCGCGACCACCCCCAGCGCGCACGCCGCCAGCAGCACCACGATGCCGACGGTCAGCGCCACCCGCAGCGGGACCACCTTCCAGATCGGCCGGCCTTCCGGCATCCCGTAGATCGCGTTCGACGCCCGCATGAACGCGCCGACGTAGCCCGACGCCGACCACAGGGCGCCGAGCAGGCCGAGGATCGCCAGCGGGCCGGCCAGGCCGCGCGAGCCGGCCAGTTCCTTGATCGCGCCGACGAGGATGTCCTTGCCCTGGCCGGGGACGACCTGGTCGATGTTGTCGATCACCGTCTGGATCTTGTCCGGGCCCAGCAGGCCCAGGCTCGCCGTCAGCACGATGATGCCCGGGAACAGCGACAGGACGCCGTAGTAGGTGAGCGCCGCCGCCCAGTCGGTCAGGTTGTCGTGGCCGAACTGCTGGAACGTCCGCTTGAGCACGGCGCCCCACGAACGCTTCGACAGTTCGCCCGGGCCCTCGGGTTCTTCTCGCCGTCCGGCTGCCATCGCCACCTCCGCTCGGTACGAGCGGGCATACCCCGTCCGTGAATGGGTATGCCTGGTTCGTCACCCGAAGCAGGAGGAAGCCGTGCCCGAGGTCAGCCGCGTGATCGACGTACCACCCGACGCCGTGTTCGCCGTCCTCGCCGACGGCTGGCTCTACGCGGGGTGGGTGGTCGGCAGCTCGCACATCCGCGACGTCGACGGCGACTGGCCGGACGTGGGTTCGCGGATCCACCACAGCGTCGGCCCGTGGCCGCTGCACGTCCAGGACGTCACCGTGGTCCGGGCGGTCGAGCCAGGCCTGTCGCTCTCGCTGGAGGCCCACGGCTGGCCACTGGGCGCCGCGGCGGTCGGGCTCACCCTGGTCCCGCACGGCGACGGGCAGACGCTCGTCCGGATGAGCGAGCACATCATCCGCGGCCCCGGCAAGGTGCTCCCCGAGGCCGTGCAGGCGCTCATCGCCAAGCCGCGCAACAACGAGTCCCTGGCCCGGCTCGCCGACCTCGCCACGGGTAAGCACGCCCGCGCGAAGAACGGCCACCCCCGGCCCTAACGCGGCGGGGCGGCCGGCGGGCTAGCCGTAGACCGCCCGGTTGGCCGCCCGGATCACCGCCGCGTAGCCGGCGCCCAGTGCTCCCGCCCTGGCCAGGGCCGCGCGGGCCGCGTTCGAGCCCGGGCCGCCGTGGACCGCGCCGCCCGGGTGGGCCGAGGCGCCCGCCAGGTACAGGCGGTCGACCGGGGTGTCCGGGCGGCCCGTGCCCGGGACCGGGCGGAAGAACAGCTGCTGGTGGATCGCCGACGTGCCGCCGTTGACCGCGCCGCCGACCAGGCCCGGGTTGTGCTCCGCCAGTTCGGCCGGGCCCTGCGCGTAGCGGGCCTTGATCAGGGCGGTGAACCCCGGCGCGTTCGCCTCGACCGTCTCCTCGATCCGCTTGACCCGCCGGTCCAGGGCCGCCCGGTTCTCCGTCGTGCCGCGCGGCACGTGCGTGTACGCCCACGCCGACTCGGTGCCCGGCGGCGAGCGGTCGGGGTCGGTCGTGGTCATCTGCCCCAGCAGCAGGAACGGGCGGCGCGGCGTCCGGCCGCGGGCCAGCTCGCCGCCGAACGCCGACAGCCCGTCCAGGTCCGTGCCCAGGTGGATCGTGCCGGCCCCGCGCGCCGCTTCGGCCGTCCACGGGATCGGCCCCGACAGCGCCCAGTCCACCTTGACCGTCGCGCTGTCCCACTGGAACCGCGCCAGGTCTTCGGCCAGCCGCCGCGGCAGCCACTCCGGCGCGAGCAGCTCGCCGTAGAGCGTCGGCGCCGGGACGTCGGCCAGGACCGCCTTGCGTGCCCGCACCGGATCGCCGCCGGCGTCGCGGACACCCAGTGCCCGGCCGCCGGCCACCAGCACCTCCCGCACCGGACGTCCACAGTGGACTCTTCCGCCGCGGGCCTCCAGGCGGCGCACCAGCGCCGCGGTCAGCTCGCCCGCGCCACCCGCCGGCACCGGGAACCCCTCGTCCTGGCCGATCATCGCCATCAGCCAGCCGAACACCGCGCTGCCGGCGTTGTCGACGGACAGGTCGCTGTGCGCGGAGTTCCCGGCCAGCAGCAGCTTCGCGCCCTCGCCGGTGAACAGCTCGTCGCCGAACCGGCGCACCGGCAGCGTCAGCATGCGCGCCAGCCGCAGCGCCTCGGCGGTTCCCGTGCGGCGCAGCAGCTTCAGGCCCGGGCGGATCGGCGGGAACGACGTGAACAACGCCTCCATGAGCGGTTCGCGGATGTGCCGCCACTGCTCGAACAGCCGCCGCCAGGCGTCGCCGTCGCCGTCCCCGAACGCCTCGACCGACGCCGCCGTGCGGTCGAGGTCGCGGGACAGGACCACGCACCGGTCGTCGGGCAGGACGTGCGCGAGCACCTCGGGCGCGTGCCGCCAGCGCAGGCCGTACTCCTCGAGGCGCAGGCCGCGGATCGCCGGGGACACCGCGCTCATCGGGTAGAAGGCGCTGAACAGGTCGTTGCGGAAGCCCGGCTCGGTGACCTCGGCGGTCCGGACCGCGCCGCCGGGGTGGTCCGTCGCCTCCAGCACCAGCACCGACCAGCCCGCGTCGGCCAGCAGGTTCGCCGCCACCAGGCCGTTGTGGCCGGCGCCGATCACCACCGCGTCGACGGCTTCCGTACTCACTCCGGCCTCCCGGTTGGTCAGGCTTGCGACTGGTGGCTCGGCCCGACCCGGGTGAGCGAGCGGAGCCGGCCCAGCACCCCGTCGCGGCGCGGCGGGGCCAGCGGCGCGCTCGCCGCCCCCGCGCCCGACCGGAGCCCGGCGACCAGGTCGGCGACCGCGGTCGCGGCGTCATATCGAGGTTGCCAGCCCAGCGCGGTCTCCGCCAGCGTCGTGTCCCCGAGCGCCGCGCGGTCGGCGAGTTCGAGCCAGCCCGGATGGGCGGGCAGCGCGCCGCCGAGCCACGCCGCCCGGGCCGCGACCTGCGCCAGCGGCTTCGGCACCGGCACGCGCGGCCCGCCGAGGACGGCGGCCAGCGCGTCGGCGTCGAGCACCTCCGGCGCGGCCAGGTTGACCGGGCCGGTGAAGGACCGGTCGAGGATGCGGTCGATCGCGGCGGCGACGTCGGAGGTGTGCACCGCTTGGGCGCGCAGATCCGTCCACAGCGGAACCGGCAGCCGCCGTCCGCCGACGAGCCCGGCGGGCACCGCCGGATCGAGCAGCCAGCGCGAGAACTGGCCCGCCGCGCGCCGGTGCAGGATCGCGCACGGCCGGATCCGGGCCACCGCGACCTGCGGGTGCTGCTCTTCGAACCGGTCGAGCAGGGTTTCCAGCGCGGCCTTGCCGCGGCTGTAGGCGCTGCCCGCGATGCCGTCGCACGGCCAGTCCTCGGTGACCTTCGCCCAGCGGGGCGCCGGCCCGTAGGCGGCCACGGAAGACGCGACGACCACGTGCGGCACCCCGGCGGCCACCGCCGCGGCGAGCACGTGCCGGGTGCCGTGGTCGTTCGTGCGCCACATCGGCGGGTCACCGCGCAGCGGCGAGATCGCCCACGCCAGGTGCACGACGGCGTCCGCACCGGCGAACAACGCGGCGAGCTCCTCCTCCGCGCCGGGTACGCCGATGTCGGCGGCGCGCCAGCCGGCCCGGCGGTACGGCTCGGCCGTCGTGTCGGGCAGCCGGCGCGCCAGGCCGACGACGTCGTGGACGGGGTCGAGGGCGGCCAGCAACGCCGTTCCGACGTTGCCGGTGGCCCCGGTGATCACGATCCGCACCCGGAAGGCTTACCCCGTGTGGCCAGAGCGAAACTCAGACCAGGTCCCGCGGGATCCGCTCGTGCCAGTTGCGCGAGACGATCCGCCGGGCGCCTTCGTAGCCGTCGAGCTGCGCGTCGACGACGAACTCGGTTTCCGTGCAGGACACCCGCGTCCGGGTTTCGCTGCGCGCCTGCCACTCGCCGCGGGCGAAGGTCACCACCCATTCGGTTTCCGCGACCGGCGAGCAGAACTCGTCGGCGACCCAGCGGTACCGCTCCCGGACGTCCCGGGTGACCTCCAGGTCGAGGTCGTCGAAGCGCTGGGTGCCCTCGTCCTTCACGATCTCCAGCGCGGACTCGTAGCCGACAAGGTCGCGCGAGACGGTCCAGCGCTGCTCCCCCGGCGTCACCCGGGTGACCGGGATCGGCGGCGCCCCTTCGGGTTCGCCGAACGGCCGCGACGGCAGCTCGTCCGGCTCGGCGACCGGGCGCACCGGCAGCTCCAGCCCGCTCTGTCCGGTGTGGACACTCAGCAGCACCGGTTTCGGCGGCGGCCAGGCGAGCGGCCAGTACGAAGTGGACACCGACAGCCGGATCCGGTGCCCGGCCGGGAAAGCCTGGGCGACGGCGTTCATCTCGATCTCCACCGCGCACTGCTCGCCGGGTTCCATCGGCGCCGGCTCGTCGTGCCCGTCGCGGTGGGTCAGGTTGAGCAGCCCGTAGGTGACGCGCGTGGCCCGCCCGTCCGGTGCGACGTCGGACAGGCGCACCGCGACCATCGCGACCGGCTGGTCGGCCGAGACCGCCAGCCGCACCTTCGGCGCGCCGAGGATCTCACAGCGCTCGGTGAGCACATCGGTGTCGAACACGAGCGACCCGCCGTCCTCCTCGCGCTGGTCGTAGGGCAGGTCGGGCGGGGCGCTGTAGGACGCCCACTTCCCGGCGAACTGCCCGACCGACAACGGCGACGACAGCGTCAGCGCCTCGTCGTCGAAGGTCTCCCCCGGCCGGCCGAGGCGGTGCCGGGCGAGCGGCAGGACCGTGGGCCGGACGTGCGGCGACGGCCAGGTCGCCTCGCCGACCCACCGGCCGGGCCGGTCCTCGTAGGACGTCGACGGCGGCACGCTCTCCTGCATCCACGTGCACAGCATCGGCCCGTCCATGGCGCCGTTCTCCGCGCCGCGCAGCCAGTGGTCCCACCACTTCACGACTTCCTGCAGGTAGCCGATCGCCGGGCCCGGCTCGCCGAGGTGCGGGTACTTGTGCGACCACGGGCCGATCAGCCCGCGCCGCGGGACGTCGAGGTGGGCCAGCAGCCGGGTGACGGCGTTGGAGTAGCCGTCCGCCCAGCCGCTCGAGGCGAGCACCGGGACCTGCACGTCGCTGTAGTTCTCCGAGATCGAAGCGTGCCGCCAGTAGTCGTCGCGGCGCTGGTGGCCGAGCCAGTTTCCGATCCACAGGCTGCAGTGGTCCAGGCGCTCCCGCCACATCTCGCGCCACCGCTCGCCGACGACGGCCGGGTCCGGCGGCAGCGTCGCGTAGGAGAACATCGTGCCCGACTCGGCGACGTTGTCCGACAGCAGGCAGCCGCCCATGTAGTGCATGTCGTCGGCGAACCGGTCGTCGGTGAACGACGAGATCACGATCGCACGCAGGCTGGGCGGTTTCCGCGCCGCAACCTGCAGCGCGGCGAACGCGCCCCAGGAGATCCCCATCATCCCGGTGTCTCCGGTACACCACGGCTGCGCGGCGATCCACTCGAGGACGTCCTCGGCGTCGAGCTGCTCGCGTTCGAGGTACTCGTCTTCGAGGACGCCCTCGGACTCGCCGGTGCCGCGGATGTCCACGCGCACGCAGGCGTACCCGTGCCCGGCGAGGTAGGGGTGGTGGATGGAGTCGCGGGGCGCGGTGAGGTCCCGCTTGCGGTAGGGGATGTATTCGAGGATCGCCGGCACCGGCTCGGCGTCCGACGAGACCGGCCGCCAGATGCGGGCGGACAGCACGATCCCGTCGGACACCGGGATCCGGACGTGGTCGGATTCGGTGATTTCGTGCGGTAGCGAGGTGACGGCTCGCAAGAGTCAGTTCCCTCCCCGGGGGTTACGGCTGCAGCAGGATCTTCTGGGCGCCGTCGAGCTTCTTCTGGAAGATGTCGTACGCACGCGGCGCGTCTTCCAGCGGCAGCTTGTGGGTCGCGAAGCCCTCGACGCCGAGCGGGTCGCCGTCGCCGGTGAGCACCGGCATGATGTCGTCCAGCCAGTGCCGCACGTTGGCCTGGCCCATCCGCAGCTGCACCTGCTTGTCGAACAGCTCCATCATCGGTATCGGGTCGACCATCCCGCCGTAGACACCGGACAGCGAGATCGTGCCGCCGCGGCGGACGCTGTCGATGGCCGCGTAGAGCACGCTCAGCCGGTCGATGCCGGCCTTCTCGGTGATCTTCTCGCCCAGCGGCTGCGGCAGCAGCCCGACGAGGGTGTGCGCCAGCTTGCCGACCGGGGCGCCGTGCGCCTCCATGCCGACCGCGTCGATCACCGAGTCCGCGCCGCGCCCGTGGGTCAGCTGGCGGACGGCGTCGCCGATTTCCTTGTGGTCACGCGTGTCCAGCGCGGTGGCGCCGTGCTCGCGGGCGCGGGCGAGGCGCTCGGGCACCAGGTCGATGCCGATCACCTGCGCGGCCCCGCGGTGGCGCGCGATGCGGCAGCTCATCTGCCCGATCGGGCCGAGCCCGAAGACCACGACCGTGCCGTCCTCCGGCACGTTCGCGTACTCGACGGCCTGCCAGGCGGTCGGGACGACGTCGGAGAGGTAGACGAACCGCTCGTCCGGCGGGCCGTCCGGGACCTTGATCGGGCCGTACTGCGCCTGCGGCACGCGCAGGTACTCGGCCTGGCCGCCGGGGACCTGGCCGTAGAGCTTGGTGTAGCCGAGCAGCGCGGCGCCCTTGCCCTGCTCCCGGACCTGCGTGGTTTCGCACTGCGACTGCAGGCCGCGTTCGCACATCCAGCAGTGGCCGCAGGAGATGTTGAACGGGATCACGACGCGGTCGCCCGGCTTGAGGTTCGCGACGGCGGGCCCGACCTCCTCGACGATCCCCATCGGCTCGTGGCCGAGGATGTCGCCTTCGGTCATGAACGCACCCAGCACCTCGTAAAGGTGCAGGTCGGAACCGCAGATGCCGGTGGAGGTGACCCGGATGACGGCGTCGGTCCCCTCCTCGATCTTCGGGTCCGGCACCTCGTCCACGCGGACGTCGCGTTTGCCGTGCCAGGTCACTGCCTTCATGGCTCTCCCTTTCCGCGGACGTTGTCTCCGTCCCGGCTTCCCGCGGAGGGCGAGGGGCAAACTCAGGTGAACAGGCCGGCCACCAGGTACACGGCCGCGGCCACCGCCGCCGCGGCCGGGAAGGTCAGCACCCAGCCCAGCACGATGTCGCGCGCGATCCCCCACCGCACCGCGGAAAGCCGCCGCGTCGCGCCGACACCCATGATCGCCGCGGTGATCACGTGCGTCGTCGAGATCGGGGCCTTCACCGCGAACGCCGTCACGTACAACACCGAGGACGCCACCGACTCCGCGACGAAGCCGTGCGGCGGGTCGAGCGGGAACACCCGGCGGCCGAGGGTGCGCATGATCCGCAGACCACCCGAATAGGTGCCCAGCGACAAGGCCGCGGCGCACACGAGGGTCACCCACAACGGCACGGCGAACGTCGACTGCTGGCCGGCCGCCACCAGGGCCAGCACGATCACGCCCATGCCCTTCTGAGCGTCCTGCAGGCCGTGGCCGAGCGCGAGCGCCGACGCCGAAAGGATCTGGAACCGGCGGAACACGCGGCCGCTGCGGTGCGGGTTGGCCCGGCGCAGCAACCACAGCGCGCCGACCATCGCGGCGTACCCGAGGACCAGCCCGAGCAGCGGCGACGCCACCATCGGGAGCAGCACCTTCTCGGCGATGCCGGCCCAGTGCACGGTGCTGGCGGCGGCCAGCGCCGCGCCCACCATCCCGCCGATCAGCGAGTGCGAGGACGACGACGGGAGACCGAAGTACCAGGTGATCAGGTTCCAGGTGATCGCCCCGAGCAGGGCCGCGAAGACCACGGTGAGCGCGTCCGGTCCGGCCGGGACGTCGATGATTCCCTTGGCCACCGTGGCGGCGATCCCGGTGGACAGCAGCGCACCGGCCAGGTTCATCACCGCCGCCAGCACCAGAGCGGCGCGCAGCGTCAGCGCCCGGGTCGACACCGCGCTGGCGATGGCGTTGGCCGCGTCGTGGAACCCGTTGGTGTAGTCGAAGACGAGCGTCAGCACGATCACGGTGACCAGGGCGGCGGTGCCCGTCACTCAGGACTCCTTGACCGCGATGGTCTGCACCACGTCGGCCACGTGCTCGAACGCGTCGGCGGCCAGCTCGAACTGCTCGACGACCTCCTTGGTCTTGAGCACCTCGAGGGCGTCGCCGCCCGGCTCGAACAGGTGGGCCAGTATCCGCCGGTAGACCCGGTCGGCCTCGTTCTCCAGCTCGTTGATCTCGATCCAGAACGGCTCGAGGTCCCCGACCTTGGCCAGCCCGGGCATCGCCGCGGCGGTCAGCTCGGCGGACCGGCAGAGCACCCGGACCAGGATGTCGGTGCCGGGCGGGAACGCGCCGATGCGGTAGAGCACGGCCAGGTCCGCGGCGGTGTCCATGAAGTCCAGCACGTCGTCGATCTTGGCGGCCAGCGCCTGGATGTCCTCGCGGTCGAACGGCGTCACGAAGGAGCTGTTGAGCTCGACCATGATCGTGTGGATCAGCTCGTCGCCCTGGTGCTCGACCTCGTGCAGGCGCTTGGCGATCGGCTCTCGTTCCGCCGGGTCGGCGGCGACGAGGTCGCTCAGCAGCGCGGTCGCGGTGACGAGGTTCTTCGCCGCGTCGGCGAGCAGGTCGAAGAACCGGGTGCCCCGTGGGGTGAACCGCATGGATGTCCCTTCGTCGGCGCACGGGCGTCGGGGGCCGGGTACCCCCTCCGGTCGCACGTTTAACGGGCGATCTCCGGGAAACCAGGAACCATGACCGATCCCGGATCCCGGCGCCTGAGAGTACTGCTCTGGCACGTGCACGGCTCGTGGACCGACGCCTTCGTCCGCGGCCGCCACGACTACTTCCTGCCGGCGTCACCCGACGGTGCGCCCTGGGGCCTGGGCAAGGCCGGGCGCGACTGGCCGTCGGTGACCGAGGTGCCGCTCGACCGGCTGGCCGAGGCCGAGCCCGACGTGGTCGTGCTGCAACGCCCGGAGGAGCTGGAATTCGCCGCGCGCCTGGGCGTGCCGTCCGTCTACGTGGAACACAACGCGCCGCGGCCGTACGCCGCGTCGAGCGAGCACCCGCTGGCCGGCCGCTCCGACGTCACCGTCGCGCACGTCACCCACTTCAACGCGGCCATGTGGGACTGCGGCCGCGCGCCCACGACCGTCGTGCCGCACGGCATCCCCGATCCGGGCCCGCGCTACACCGGTGAGCTCGCCGCCGGTGTGTCGATGATCAACGAGCCGGTGCGGCGGCAGCGCGTCACCGGCGCCGACCTGCTCGGCACGCTCGCCGAGGCGGCCCCCGTCGACGTGTTCGGGATGGGCACCGAGCAGCTCGGTGCGCCGCTGCGCGGGCTGGGCGACGTCCCGGCGCCGAAGCTGCACGACGAGATCGCCCGGCGCCGCGTCTACCTGCACACCGCCCGGTGGACGTCGCTGGGTCTGTCCCTTTTGGAGGCCATGCACCTGGCGATGCCGGTCGTCGTCTTCGCCGCCACCGAAGCGGTCGACGCGGTGCCGGCCGACGCGGGCGTGCTGTCGACCGACGTCTCCGTGCTGGCGCGCGGCTTCCACGAGCTGCTGCACGAGCCCGACTTCGCCGCGCTCGCCGGGAAGAACGCCCGTGAGCACGCCTTGAAGCACTACGGGCTGGACGCCTTCCTGACCGCTTGGGACCACCTCCTCGCCGAGACGGCCCGTTGACCCCGAAGGGAACGCCTCACCGATGAAGATCGCGATGGTGTCCGAGCACGCCAACCCCCTCGCCGCCCTCGGCGAAGCCGACGCCGGCGGCCAGAACGTGCACGTCGCGGAGCTGTCGGCCGCATTGACGCGGGCCGGCCACGAGGTCACCGTCTACACGCGCCGGGAGAGCCGCGACGAACCGCCCGAGGTGCAGACACGACAGGGGTTCCGCGTCGTGCACGTGCCGGCGGGACCGCCGCGCAAGGAGCCCAAGGACCGCCTGCTGCCCTACATGGGCGAGTTCGGCAGCTTCCTGCGGGACCGGTGGGCGCTCGAACGCCCCGACGTGGCGCACGCGCACTTCTGGATGTCGGGCCTGGCGACGTCGCTCGCCGCGAGCGCGACCGGCACCCCGGTGGCGCAGACCTTCCACGCCCTCGGCGTGGTCAAGAAGCGCTACCAGGGCGACCAGGACACCAGCCCGGCCGACCGGATCCGGCTGGAGCGGATCATCGGCCGCCAGGCCGGGCGGGTGGTCGCGACCTGTTCCGACGAGGTCTTCGAGCTGTCCCGCCTCGGCGTGCCGCGGTCCCGGATCTCGATCGTCCCCTGTGGCGTCGACCTCGGCCGGTTCTCCCCCGACGGGCCGGTGGCGCGCCGCCGGCTGGCCCACCGGCTGGTCGCCGTCGGACGGCTGGTGCCGCGCAAGGGGTTCGACATCGCGATCACCGCGCTCGCCCAGCTGCCGGACACCGAGCTCGTCATCGCCGGCGGCCCCGAACGCGGCAGGCTGTCCCAGGACCCGGAGGCCCAGCGGCTGCGGCAGCTGGCCGACCGGCTCGGCGTCGGCGACCGCGTGCGCTGGCCCGGCCAGGTGTCGCGCGAGGACATGCCGGCGCTGCTGCGCTCGGCCGACGCCGTGCTGTGCACCCCGTGGTACGAGCCGTTCGGGATCGTGCCGCTGGAGGCGATGGCCTGCGGCGTCCCGGTGGTCGCGGCCGCGGTCGGCGGCCTGACCGACACCGTCGTCGACGGCGTCACCGGGCTGCTGGTCCGCCCGCACCAGCCGAAGGAACTGGCCACCCGGGTCCGCCGCCTGATCGACGACCCGGCCCTCTGCCACGCCTACGGCACCGCGGGCCACGACCGCGCGGTGGCCCGCTACTCGTGGGACCGCGTCGCCGCCGACACGCTGCGCGCCTACCTCAAGCTGGTCCCCCAGACCGCAGCCACCGCCGAGGCCCGCTGAACCCGTCGTGAGTGGTAAGGCGCGTTCTAACGCGCCTTACCACTCACGACCGCGTCAGCCCACGTAGCGGCGGGCTTGGGAGGCGCGTTGGGGGGCTTCCAGGAGGCGGAGGCCGTGCTCGACGTGCGGGGGGACCACCCGGCGGTCGCGGAGGACCCACGGCAGGCCGCGAACCACGTCCAGGAGGGCCGCCGCGGTGGCGGCGTCGCGCGGGGCGGTGCGCAGGACGTCGCGGCCGCGGCGGACGACCGCCGGCCAGGGGCGGCGCAGCAGGAGTGTCCACACCGTGTTGCGGATGCCCAGGCGGCGGCGGTGGCGGGGGTCGCGCAGCTTCGACGGCGCGTGGTGGATCACCACGTCCTCCGCCCAGCACATCCACCAGCCGCGGGCGGCGAGGTCCAAGGCGAACAGCTCTTCCTCACCGCCGAGCCACATCCGGGTCGAGAAGCCGCCGACCTCGCGGAACGCGCTGACCCGCACCGCCGTCAGGCCCGCCATGATGCCGAGCAGCGCCGGTCCCGGCAGCCAGTCCGGCCCGGGCACCGGCGACTCGCGCAGCTCCGGCGTGATCGGGTCCTCGGCCAGGCCGGGCTCGACCAGGCAGCGGCCGGTCACCGACCCGAGCGCCGGGAACTCGCCGAGCAGGTCCGCGGCCCGTGTGAGCGCGCCCGGCTGCCACGTCGTGTCGTCGTCGCAGAAAGCGACGTACGGTGTCGTCACCTCTTCGACGGCGACGTTGCGCGCCACCGCTCCGAGGTTCTCCGCCAGCCGGAACAGCCGGACCTCGGGGAACTCGCGGGCGACCATGTCGGCCGTGCCGTCCTGAGACCCGTTATCGGCGACGAAGATCGGTGCGGCGTCCGGCAAAGACGTCATGTGGCCCAGGGTCTCCCGCAACTGCGCACGACGGTTGCAGGTGATGATCACGACCGAGATTCGCGCCATTCGGCGGTCCTTTCCAGAGTCCGGGCCTGGTGTTCGACGTGGGCGGGCAGCACGCGCCGCGAGCTCAGCGCGCGCGGCAGGCGCGGCACCGCGCCGAGGACGGCGCCGGGCGCCCGCACCAGCGTCCGGGCCACCTCCCGGCGGCACACGCGCGGTGGCCGGCGCAGCAGGGCGATCAGCAGCCGGTTGCGCAGTTCGGCCCGGCGGCGCCACGACGACGGCGGCCGCGACCGCGACGGGTGGTGGTGGGCAAGAAGGCGCCCGACGTAACAGACCTCCCAGCCGCGTGCGGCCAGGTCGAAGGCCAGCAGCTGTTCTTCGGCGCCGAAGTGGAGCAACGGGCTGAAGCCGCCGGCCTGCAGGTACGCGGTGCGCCGCACGATGGCGGAGCAGGCGAGGAAGCCGAGCACCAGTGGCCCGGGCGCGCCGTCGGGGTGGCCGAGCGGGCTGCGTTCCATCTCGGGTGTCACCGGGTCGTCGCGGCACTCCGGGCCGACCAGGGTGCGGGCGGCGAGCAGGCCGGTCCGCGGGTGCTCGTCGAAGATCCGCTCGGCCTCGGCCAGCGCGTCCGGCGCCCACCACGAGTCGTCGTCGCTGAAGGCGACATAGGGGGTTTCGGCCACGACGACGCCGAGGGTGCGGGCGGCGGCACCGAGGTTGTGCGGCAGGCGGATCACCCGCACGTTCGCGTACCGCCCGGCAACCGCGGCCGTGTCGTCGCCGGATGCGTTGTCCAGCACCACGACCGGCGGCCGCGGGTCCAATGAGGACAGTTGACGGAGGCTGCGCGCCAGCTCGGCGGCGCGGTTGCGGGTCGCGATGACGACGGTCGTGCGCGCGGTCACCGCGCCCCCACCAGCTCGTCGACCAGCGCCGTCAGGCGCGGGACCGGCGGATCGGCCACGGCTTCCGGGGACAGGCACCACTTCAGCCGCGCGTCGAGCACACCGGTGTCGGCGACGTCTTCGGCCGCGACGACCGGCCAGCCCAGCGCCGCGCCCTGCGCGGTCACCTTCCCGCCGCCGGCCACCGGGTCGACGGCCACCACCGGGACGCCGGCCTTGAGCCCGAGCACCAGCCCGTGCAGCCGGGTGGTCACCACTGCGTCCATTGTGGACAGCGCGGAGACGAACTGGGCGGGGGTGGCGCACCGCTGCCAGTCCGCGTGCGCCAGCCGGGTGTCCAGTGGCACGCGGGCGCAGTCCAGGCCGGCGAGCCAGCCGGTCAGGGCCGCGTGGACCTCGTCGTGCCGTCCCGCGCCGCCGTACTCCGGCTGGTGCGGCGCCAGGACCACGCCGAGCACCGGCGTAACCGACACCGCCCCCGCCAGGGAAAGGTCCGGTGCCGCGGTCCCGCCGTCGTCCCGCGCCAGCACGCGGTGGAACCCGGTCACCGCCGGATCGCGCGCGTCCGGCACGGACACGCCGACGGCGATCCGGCGGCAGGCCGCGTACCGCTCGTGCAGCCACCGCACCTGCGGCCCGTGCAGCGGGCCGCAGGCGAACACCACGTGCGTGTAGTCCCCGGCGGGGGCGTCCGGCAGGTGCAGGGTGCCGGGGCGGAAGCCGGGACTCCACGCGACGTCGTGGTCGATCCCCGCCCCGGCCAGCGCGGCCCCGGCCGCGTCGAGGCTCAGGACGTCACCCGCCGTCGCTTCGCCGTGCAGGAAACTGGCCCAACCCGTGAGCAGAACTCGCATGCCCGGCACGTACCCGCTCGTCATCCCCTTACACGGGTTTGCGCCCACCGGGGCCGGGTAGCCGCCACGGCATGACGGATCCGGGAGTGACCAGGCGGTTCGAGCGTGCGGTGGTGACCGGGGGTGCCGGCTTCGTCGGCGCGCACCTGTGCGAGCTGCTGCTCGAAGAGGACGTCGAAGTGATCGCCGTGGACAACCTCGCGACGTCCTCGGCGGACACCCTCGACCGCCTGCGCCGCCACGACCGGTTCCGGTTCGTGCGTCACGACGTCACGCAGCCGATGCCGCTGAACTGCCGGGCCGACGTCGTGTTCCACCTGGCGTCCGCCGCGTCGCCCCGCGACTACCTGGCCCTCCCGATCGAAACGCTGCGGGCCGGTTCGCACGGCACGGAGAACGCGCTCGACCTGGCCCGCCGCGACGGCGCCCGGTTCGTGCTCGCCTCGACCAGCGAGGTCTACGGCGACCCGCTGGAACACCCGCAGCAGGAACGGTACTGGGGCAACGTCAACCCGATCGGGCCGCGCAGCGTCTACGACGAAGCCAAGCGCTACGCCGAGGCGCTGACGTCGGCCTACCGCCGCGAACACGGCGTCGACACGGGCATCGCGCGGATCTTCAACACCTACGGCCCCGGCATGCGCGCCCACGACGGCCGGATGATCCCGGCGTTCGTCGACCAGGCGCTGGGCGGCGAACCCCTCACGGTCACCGGAACCGGCGACCAGACCCGGTCCATCTGCTACGTCGAGGACACCGTCCGCGGTCTCGTGGCCCTCGCCCGGTCCGGGCACCCCGGGCCGGTGAACATCGGCAACCCGCACGAGCTCACCGTTCGCCAGGTGGCCGAACGGATCAAGGCCATCACCGGGTCGGACTCGCCGATCGAGTACGTCGACGCCGTCGTCGACGACCCGCAGCGCCGCTGCCCCGACATCGCCCTCGCCCGCGACGTCCTCGGCTGGGAACCGAAGATCGACGCCGACGACGGTCTCCGCCGCACCGCGGCGTGGTTCCGCCGGGCGCCGTTGCCCTGAGTAGCGACGCCCAGGGCTTTTGCGCGCCATCGTTTATCAACGACTTCGCCGGGTAGCGCTATAGGCGAACGCGGGCCGGTCGAGTCCGCACCGGAACGCCAGAGGCAGGTCGATGCGCATACTCGGGATCAACGCCGTCTTCCACGACCCGGCCGCAGCGCTGGTGGTGGACGGGGAGATCGTGGCCGCGGCGGAAGAAGAACGCTTCAGCCGCCGCAAGCACGGCAAGCAGGCGGTGCCGTTCTCCACCTGGGAGCAGCCCGCCCAGGCCGCCGCCTGGTGCCTGGCGCAGGCGGGACTGTCCGCGAAGGACCTCGACGCCGTCGGGTACTCCTACGACCCCGCGCTCGTCGAACCGGGCCTGCCCGGGCACGACCCGAGCGGCGAGGAACTGCGGACGGAATTCGCCAAGCGGGCGCCGATGTTCCTGAAGTCCGCGTTGCCGGGCCTCGACCCGGGCATCGTCAAGTTCGTCCGGCACCACGTCGCGCACGCCGCGTCGGCCGCGCTCGCCGCCCCCTTCGGCGACTGCGCCGTACTCGTCGCCGACGGCCGCGGCGAGAGCACGTCCTATCTGGCCGGTGAGTACCGCGACGGGCGGTTCAAGGAACTGGCGGCCCAGAAGCTGCCGCATTCGCTCGGGCTGCTGTACGAAGACCTCACCGAGCACTGCGGCTTCGCGCGCTCCAGCGACGAGTACAAGGTGATGGCGCTCGCCTCCTACGGCACCCCGGAGTTCCTCGACGAACTCTGCGAACACGTCCACGTCACCGGCGACGGCGGCTTCCACGCTTCGGGCGTGAACCTCGCCGCGCTGGCCCCGCGCCGCGAAGCGGGCGAAGAACTCACCCGCCGGCACGCCGATCTCGCCGCGAGTGTCCAGAAAGTCCTCGAAGACATCCTGCTGGAATTGGCGGACTGGCTGCACGACGCCACCGGGCAGCGCGACCTGGCGATGGCGGGCGGGATCGCGCTCAACTGCGTCGCCAACAGCCGGCTGCACGCCGAAGGCCCGTTCGACCGCATCTGGGTGCAGCCGGCCGCCGGGGACGCGGGCACCGCGCTCGGCGCCGCGCTGCAACTGGCCGCGGAAGCCGGGGAACGCGGGAAACCCATGGGCGACGCCGGTCTGGGTCGCGGGTGGACGGACGAGGAACTCGAAGAAATCCTCGACAAGGCGAAGCTGCCGTACGAACGCCCCGACGACCTCGCCGAGACCGTCGCCGAAGCACTGGCGAACGACGACGTGATCGCCTGGTTCCAGGGCCGCGCCGAATTCGGGCCGCGGGCGCTGGGCCACCGGTCGCTGCTGGCCCACCCGGGCCGCAAGGCGAACCTCGAACGCCTCAACGACGTCAAGGGCCGCGAGCAGTTCCGGCCGGTGGCGCCGATGGTGCGGGCCGAACGCGCGGCCGAAATCTTCACCCGCGGCCCGCTGCCCAGCCCGTACATGCTCTTCGTGCACGACGTCGCCGAAGCCTGGCGCGACCGCATCCCGGCCGTCACGCACGTCGACGGAACCGCCCGCGTGCAGACCGTCGAAGACCGCGAAAATCCGGTCCTGGCCCGGATGCTGGCCGCCTTCGAACGCCGGACCGGCCTGCCCGTCGTCATCAACACCAGCCTCAACACCGCGGGCCGCCCGATGGTCGACTCGCCCCGCGACGCGCTCGAATGCTTCGGCTCCGCGCCGATCGACCTGCTCGCCCTGGGGCCGTTCGTGCTCCGGCGGCCCCGATCCACCCGCACCGGCGCGGCGTCGCCGGAGAAGAAGGAGGTGCCGTGATGGAGGACCATCTCGCCGCGCTGGCCGAAGCCGCCGGCCGGACCCGCGAATCCGCCAGGAGGATCACCGCGTGGGGACGGCACCTCGCCGGCGTGTTCGAGGCCGGCGGCCGGCTGCTCGCCTGCGGCAACGGCGGCAGCGCCGCCGAGGCCCAGCACCTCACCGGCGAGCTCGTCGGCCGGTTCCGCCACGAACGGCAGCCGCTCTCGGCCATCGCGCTGCACGCGGACACCTCCGCGACCACGGCCATCGTCAACGACTACGGCGACCACGAGGTCTTCGCCCGCCAGGTGCGCGCGCACGGGCGCCCGGGCGACGTCCTGGTCTGCCTGTCCACCAGCGGCACCAGCCAGAACGTCGTCGCCGCCGCGAAGGCCGCGCACGAGCTCGGCGTGACGACGTGGGCGCTGACCGGCCCGGCCCCCAACCCCCTCGCCGCCCTGTGCGACGACGCCGTGACGGTCGAGGCGCCGACCACGGCGACCGTCCAGGAAATGCACCTGGCGCTGGTGCACGGCCTCTGCGCGGCGCTCGACGACGCGCTCGGGGTGACCGCGTGAAGCCGCTGGTCGTCCTGGGCGACACGCTGCTGGACGTCGACGCCGAAGGCACCGCCGAACGGCTGTGCCCGGAGGCGCCGGTCCCGGTGGTCGACCTGACGGCCCGGCGCCGCCGCCCCGGCGGCGCCGGCCTGGCCGCGCTGCTGGCCGCGCGGTCCGCGGCCGAGGTCGTCCTGGTCACGCCGCTCGGCGACGACGCAGGCGGCCACGCGCTCACCGGCCTGCTGGAACCGGACGTCACCGTGCTGCCGCTGCCGCTGCGCGGCACGACGGTGTGCAAGACCCGAGTCCGCGCGGGCGGGCAGTCGTTGCTGCGCCTGGATTCCGGCGACGGCACGGCGACCGCCGACCCGGTGCCCGCCCGGGTGCACGAGGTCCTCGAATCCGCCGGCGCGGTCCTGGTGGCCGACTACGGCCGCGGCCTGACGCGCAACTCCGACGTCCGGCGGCTCCTGCGGGACCTGGCCGAGCGGATCCCGGTGGTCTGGGACCCGCACCCGCGCGGGGCCCAGCCGGTGCCCGGCACGTGCCTGGTCACGCCGAACCTCACCGAGGCCCGCGCGGTGCTGGCCGGGCACGAAGAACCGGCCGAGCTCGCCAAGCTGCTGCGCGGGCACTGGCACGCCGACGCGGTCGCGGTCACCGTCGGCGCCCGCGGTGCCGTGCTCGCCGACGGCCTCGGCGAGACGACCATCCCGGTCCCCGCCGCGGCGCGGACACCGGGGCACACCGCGCCCGACACCTGCGGCGCGGGCGACCGGTTCGCCGCCGCGGCCACCGCGGCCCTGCTCGACGGGGCGGACGCCACCGAAGCCGTGGCGACGGCGGTCGAGGCGGCCGCCCGGTTCGTCGCGGCCGGCGGCGCGACCGCGCTGTCCACGGACGACGGCCCGGTCCCCGACCCGCAGCCGGCGACCGACGCCTTCGGCCTCGCCGAGCGGGTCCGCGCGGGCGGCGGCCGCCTGATCGCCACCGGCGGCTGTTTCGACCTGCTGCACCCCGGGCACGTCAGCCTGCTGCGGCAGGCGCGCGCCCTCGGCGACGCGCTCGTCGTCTGCCTCAATTCCGACGCTTCGGTGCGGGGCCTCAAGGGACCCGGCCGGCCGCTGGTGCGCGACCGCGACCGGGCCCGGCTGCTGAGCGCACTGTCCTTTGTAGACGCGGTCGCGGTCTTCGACGAAGACTCCCCCGCCGCCGTGCTCGAAAAGCTGCGCCCGCACGTGTGGGTGAAGGGCGGCGATTACGCGGCCGCCGACCTGCCCGAACGCGCGGTCGTCGAACGGCACGGCGGCGAGGTCGTGCTCGTCCCGACCGTGCCCGGTTACTCGACGTCCCGGCTGGTCGCCGCGGCGGCCGGTGCCTGAAATCCCCCGATCTGGCGAAGGAGTGCGATGCGACCCCTCGGCAACGTCCTGATCACCGGTGGCGCGTCCGGCCTCGGTGCCGCCACCGTCGACGCCGTCCGCAAGGCGGGCGGCACCCCGTACGTCCTCGACCGCGTCCGCCCCGAGGACCCGGCCGAATACGTCGAAGCCGACCTGACCGACACCGCCGCGACCGAGGCCGCGGTGCGGGAGCTCGCCGAGCGCGCCGGCGGCCTGGACGGCGTCTTCACCGCCGCCGGCACCGACGCCTGCGGCCCGCTCGGCGAAGTGTCCACAGAGGACTGGGAGCGGGTCGTCAAGGTGAACCTGTTCGGCACGGCGGCGGTGATCCGCGCCGCGCTGCCCTTCCTGGAACGCTCGCACGGCACGGTCGTCACGGTCGCGTCCACGCTGGGCATCAAGGCGGTGAGCGACGCGACCGCCTACTGCGCCTCGAAGTTCGGCGTCGTCGGCTTCACCCGCGCGCTCGCCGCCGAGCTGGCCGGCCGCGTCGGCGTCACGCTGCTCGTGCCCGGCGGGATGTGGACGCACTTCTTCGACGACCGCACCGACCAGTACAAGCCGCCGCCGGACGCGAAGCTCAACCAGCCGGAGCACGTCGCGAACACCGTGGTGTTCGCGCTGCAGCAGCCGCCCGGCGCCGAGGTCCGGGAACTGGTCGTGTGCGCGTCGGAGGAGGGGTCGTGGCCGTGAGTGCCGCGGTCCTCGTGCTGCGCGCGCTCGGCGTCGGGGACCTGCTGACAGCGGTGCCCGCGTTGCGCGCCCTGCGGGCGGCGTACCCCGGCGACCGGCTGGTGCTGGCCGCGCCGGAGCCGCTGCGCGACCTGGTGGAGCTGATCGACGCCGTCGACGAGCTGCTGCCGACGTCCGGGCTCGGCGAGCTCGCCTGGCCCGGCCCGCCGCCGCGGCTCGCCGTCAACCTGCACGGCAGCGGCCCGGAAAGCCTCCACGACCTCCTCGAAGCCGACCCCGCCGAGCTGCTCACCCACCGCCACCCCGACTTCCCCGACGTGCCGGGCCTCGACTGGCGCGACGACGTGCACGAGGTCGACCGCTGGTGCCGGCTCGTCGAATACCACCATGTAGAAGCGGACCGGTCGGCCCTGCACCTGCCCGTGCCGCCGGGCCCGAACCCCGTCCCGGACGCGGTCGTGGTGCACCCGGGCGCGGCGTTCCCCGCCCGGCGGTGGCCGCCCGAACGGTTCGCGAGCGTGGTCCGGGCGCTGGCCGCGGCCGGGCACCGGGTCGTGCTCACCGGCAGCGCCGCCGAGCGCGACCTGGCGGTTTCGATCGCCGACACGGCCGGGCTCGGCGAGGACGCCGTGCTGGCCGGGCGCACCGGCCTGGCGGACCTGGCCGCGCTGGTGGCCGGGGCGGCCCTGGTCGTCTGCGGCGACACCGGCGTCGGGCACCTCGCCACGGCGTTCGGCACGCCGTCGGTGCTGCTGTTCGGCCCGACCCCGCCCCGGCTGTGGGGCCCGCCGCCGTCCGCGCGGCAGCATGTCGTGCTGTGGGCGGGAAACGTCGGCGACCCGCACGGCACGGAACCCGACGGCGGGCTGCTCCTGCTGCGCGAGGAACGCGTGCTCGCCGCCGCGCGGGCGGCCCTCGAAGCGAGGGTGGCGCATGGCTGAGCACATCGGGATCGTCGGCGCGGGCTACGTCGGCCTGACCAGTGCCGCCTGCTTCGCCCGGCTCGGGCACCGCGTCACCTGCGTGGACGCCGACGAGTCCAAAGTGGACGAACTGGGGCGCGGGATCGTCTCGATCGCCGAGCCCGGCCTGGCCGACCTGGTCGCACAGGGCCTCGGCGACCGGACGCTGACCTTCACCACCGCCCAGGCCGAGCTCTACGGCACGGACCTCGTCTTCCTCTGCCTGCCGACGCCGCCCGCCGAGGACGGGCGCCCCGACCTCGGCGTGCTCGAAACCGTCGTGCCGCAGCTCGGCAGGCTGCTGCGGCCCGGCTGCGTGCTCGTGACCAAGTCGACGGTGCCGGTCGGCACCGCCGCCCGGCTGCCGCACCTGCTGGGCCGCGACGACCTGCCGGTGGTGGCCAACCCGGAGTTCCTCCGCGAAGGGCACGCGGTCGAGGACTTCCTGCACCCGGACCGGGTGGTGGTCGGCACCGACCCGGCGGATTCGCCCGCCGCGCACCGGGTCGCCCGGCTGTACGAGCCGACCGGCGCGCCCGTGGTGGCGACCGACGCGGCCAGCGCCGAACTCGCGAAGTACGCCAGCAACGCGTTCCTCGCGGTGAAACTGTCCTACGTGAACGTCCTCGCCGAACTGTGCGAGCGGTTCGGCGCGGACGTCCGCGAGGTCTCCCGCACCATGGGCCTCGACGCGCGGATCGGCCCGGAGTTCCTCGCGCCGGGCCCCGGCTGGGGCGGGTCGTGCCTGCCGAAGGACACCTCGGCCCTGCTGCACGCGGCCGAGTCGGCGGGCGTCGACTTCGGCATCCTGCGCGACGCGGTCCGCGTCAACGCCCGGCAGCGCGCCCGCGTGGTGCGGGCCGTGCGGCAGGCGGTGACCGGCTCGGCCGCGGGCTCCCTCGCCGGGACCCGCATCGGCCTGCTGGGCCTGGCCTTCAAGGCGGGCACCGGCGACCTGCGCGACTCCCCCGCGCTGGCGGTGGCCGGCGACCTGGCCCGCGCGGGTGCCGAACTGACCGCGCACGACCCGGCCGTCGCGTGCGTGCCCGGCATGGGCGCGGTCCAGGTCGTCGACGACCCGTACCTGGTGGCCAAGGACGCCGCGGCACTCGTCGTGCTCACCGAGTGGCCCGAGTTCCGGGACCTCGACTGGGCCCGGCTGGCCGCGTCGGCCGACCGGGCGGTCGTCGTCGACACGCGCAACCTGCTCGATCCCGACGCCCTCGCCGAAGCGGGGTTCACCCACACCGGCGTCGGCACCCATCCCAGGAGGCTCTCATGACCCTGCGCGTCCTCGCGCTGACCTGCACGCTCAAGCCGTCGCCGGCAAAGTCGAGCAGCGACCTCATCGCGCGGCAGCTGCTCGACCTTTTCGCCGAACGCGGCGCGACCGGCGAGCTGGTGCGCGTCGTCGACCACGACGTCCGCCCGGGTGTCGAAGCGGACATGGGCGACGGCGACGCGTGGCCGGACATCCGGCGGAAGATCGCCGCCGCGGACGTCCTGCTGGTCGCCACCCCGACGTGGGTGGGCCACATGTCGAGCGTGGCGCAGCGGGTCCTGGAGCGCCTCGACGCCGAGCTGTCCGAAACGGACGACGAGGGGCGGCCCGCGATGTTCGGCAAGGTGGCCGTGGCCGCGGTCGTCGGCAACGAGGACGGCGCCCACAAGATCATCGCGGACCTGTTCCAGGCGCTGAACGACACCGGCTTCACGGTGCCGGCCCAGGGCGCCACCTACTGGAACGGCGAAGCCATGCAGGGCGGCGACTACCAGGACCTCGACGAGACGCCCCAGGCCGTGGCGGCCACGAACGCGACCCTCGTCCGCAACGCCGTCCACCTCGCGGAGCTGCTCCGCGAGCGTCAGTATCCGGCGAAGTGACTACTCCGTTCGAGTGACGTCACTGCGCCGGACGAGTGTGGCGCAGGCCACTGGGTAGCCGGGTGTCATGCCGAACCGAGTGATGATCAGCCACGACAGCAAGCCGATCCCGTGCGAGGAGTGCGGCCTGCCGACGCTGCACGTCGCCCGCCTGGTGTCCGGCGACGGCACCCTGCTGGGCCAGACGATGGTGTGCACGGCCTGCCGGCGCCACCGCTCGGAGGCCGACGCGATCGCGATCCGGTAGCGCTCAGGCGCGCTTCAGCGTTGTTCGAGCTGTTCCAGCAGCAGCCGCGCGGGCAGCGTCATGGTGCCGAGGCCCAGCCGGGCGGGCACGCCGTCCTCTTCGGCGGTCACCAGCCGCTTCTCCAGCTGCCCGAGCAGCGCACGGCATTCGTCCAGCTCGACCGGTTCACCCACCAGGGCGACCGCCTGCACGGCACCCGCCAGGTGGTGCATCAGGTCGGCCACGGCGTCCCGCGCGTCGGGCCAGGGGTACTCGAAGGGGTGTTCCCGGCGCCCCGCGGTGGTGCGCACGGCGGCGACCAGCTGCGACACGGCGGGCCACAGCCCGAGCAGCGTCCGCAGGGGACGTTCGTGCCGCACCCCGGCGGTCGGCCGGCCCCGGCGGAGGTTGAGCCGCCGCCCTTCCCGCGTGAGCCCGACGGCTTCTTCGGCGGCCAGCACCTGGCTGCGCGCGTCCTGCACCTGCGACAGCAGATCGCCGAGGTCTTCGGGCGGCTCGTCCCGCCGGACGACGTCGGAAAGCGATTCGAGCAGCCCGGCCAGCGCGGTGGCGAGGCGCCCGGCCGCGGCGGCCAGCCGTTCCCCGTAGAGGGGCGGGAAGATCAGCGTGTTGACGGCGACGCCGATGGCCGCGCCCAGCGCCGTCTCGAGCAGGCGGTCTCCGAGCAGGACGGGTTCGCGGGCGGTGCCGTAGGAGATCAGCAGCATGCCGGTGACACCGACCCAGACACCGGCACTCCCGAACCGCCGCCAGCTCCCGGCCAGCAACCCGACGAAGACCACGGCGGCGAGGGCCACGGCCTGCCACGGGATGAGCTGCGCGGCCACGGCGGCGAGCAGCACCCCGGTGGCCACCGAGCCGACCTGCTGGAGCCAGCCCCGAAGCGACCGGTAGACGGTGGCTTCGACGAGGAAAACGGCGGCATAGGGCGCGAGGAAGGGCTGCGGAAGGCGCAGGACGAGGGTGGCGAGCACCCAGGCAGCGGACGCGGCGAGGGTCGCTTTGGCGCTTTGGACGAGAACCCGCCGTTCCCGCCCGGGAATCCGGAAGGCCCGCGCGAACCACCCGAAGGGCGACCGGTCGTGGTGCTCGGCATCCGGGGGTGGGGCGCTGCCGAGGTGCGGCTTGACCGCTCGGACGACCCGGTGGAGGGCGGTCTCCTTGCGCCCGGCCCCATCCGCGGGGGAATCGGTGTCCTGCGGGCCCGGGCGGCGGGGCCGGTCGCCGCCCGCCGGAGAACTCGCGCCCCGCGAACCCGGGCCGCCGGGCCGCCCCGGCCGCTCGCGTTCTCCCCGCTGCTGCGAAGCGCCGCCGCCCGCGCTCTCCTCCCCCGGCTCCCCGTGGCCCCTCCGGCTCACCTCCTCCCCCTCCGGCGCCGAGCCGCCGCGTCTGTCCTGCTGTCCCGTCATGCCGGCGGGGCGATGTGCACGAGCTTCGTCTGGGTCATCTCGTCCAGCAGCTCCGGTCCGTACCCGTACCCGTTGCCGCTGCGGCCACGCGGGTGGGCCGCCCCGCCGGGTGCGCCGCCGAACACGTTGTTCACCTTCACCGTTCCCGCCGGGAGCTCGCGCCACGCGCGCTGGGCATTGGCCATCGAGCCCGTCAGCACCGTCGCCGCCAGCCCGTACGCACCCTTCGCCGCCTCCGCCAGGCCCGCGTCGAAGCTCGGGACCACCTGCACCGGCGCCACCGGGCCGAACGTCTCCTCGGCCATCACCCGCAACTCCGGCGTGCACTCCGTCAGCACCGTCGCCGGGTAGTGCGCCCCCGGGCCCTCGGGCACCGAACCGCCGGTCAGCAACCGGGCTCCGCGCGCGATCGCGTCGGACACGTGGGAGTGCACGTGGTCGCGGTGGCGCCGGTCCACCAGGGGCGCGAGCGTCCGCGACTCGGCTTCCTTCACCAGTGCCGCCAGGAACGGCTCCGCGATCGCCGAGCACACGTAGATCCGCTCCACCGCGACGCAGATCTGGCCCGAGTTGGCGAACGCGCCCAGCGCCGCCTGGCCGGCCGCCCACCCGGGGTCGGCGTCCTCGTCGATCACCAGCGGGTCGTTGCCGCCGTTCTCCAGCAACGTCTTCGCGCCCGTCGCGGCCGCGCTCGCCGCGATCGAACGGCCCGTCGCCGTGCTGCCGACGTGGGCGAGCACGTCCACGTCGTCGCGCATCGCCAGGATCGCGCCGACGCCGCCGTCGCCGTGGACGGTCTGCAGCACGCCGCCCGGGAAGACGCCGCCGAGGACCTCGCCGAGCAACTGCCCCGTGTGCGGCGCGCGCTCGCTCGGCTTGTGCACCACCGTGTTCCCGGTGACCAGGGCCGCCCCCAGCAGCCCGCAGGCGACCGCGACCGGGTCGTTCCACGGCGTGAGCGCCACGACCACGCCCCGCGGCTCGGGCACCATCAGGTCCGTCGCGCCCACGTCGCCGAGCAGGCTGCGGCCGCGGTGGACCGGGCCGAGCTCCGCGTACTGGTCCAAGGTGCCCGCCCCGGCGAGTACACCTTCGCGCGCTTCGCCCCGGGGGCGCCCGGTCTCCGCTTCGTTCGCCTTCGCCAGCTCGTCGGCGTGGGCGCGCAGCCGTTCGGCGGCGGTGTGCAGCAGCGCGCCGCGCTCGGCGGCCGGCGTCCGCGCCCACTGCGCCTTCGTCCGGTTCGCCAGCGCGAGCGCCGCGGCGATCTCGTCTTCGCCCGCGGTCGGCACACTGCCCACCACGCTGCCGTCGGCCGGGTTCCGGATTTCGATCGTCCCCGCGGTCATCCGCACCTCCTTCTCGTCGCCCGGCGGTTACCCGGTCCGGGCGCTCCGACACGCCGTTTGATCACCTCGGCCGGGGGTATCCGCGCCGGGTGACTGCTTCGCTCGACTACACCGTGGTGATCCCCACGACGGGCCGGGAGACGCTTCGGCCACTGCTCGACACCCTGCTCGGCGGGCCGGCCCCGCGGCCGGCGGAAATCCTCGTCGTCGACGACCGGCCCGGTGGCGGCGAACTCGCCGTCCCCGGAGGGGTCCGCGTGCTCCGCTCCGGCGGCCGCGGTCCGGCGGCGGCCCGGAACCTCGGCTGGCGCACCGCCAAGAGCGAGTGGATCGCCTTCGTCGACGACGACGTCGTGCTCGCCCCCGACTGGCCGCGGCAGCTCGACCGCGACGTCGCCGCCCTGCCCCCGGACGTCGCCGCGTCCCAGGGCCGCATCACCGTTCCGCTGCCCGCGGACCGGCGGCCCGCCGACGACGAGCGCGGCACCGCGGGACTCGAGCACGCGCGGTGGATCACCGCGGACATGGCCTACCGCCGCGCCGCCCTCGCCGAGGCCGGCGGCTTCGACGAACGGTTCCCGCGCGCGTTCCGCGAAGACTCCGACCTCGCGCTGCGCGTCGCCGACGCGGGGCACCGGATCGACCAGGGCGAGCGGCTGACCACCCACCCGGCCCGGCGGGCCGGGTTCTTCTACAGCCTGAAAGCCCAGCGCGGCAACGCCGACAACGCGCTGATGCGGGCCAAGCACGGCGTGCTCTGGCGGCAGCGCACCGGCGCCGGGCCCGGCCGGCTCGGCCTGCACGCACTGTCCACAGTGGCCGGTCTGGCCGCGCTCACGCTGCCGCTGGTCAACCAGCGTGGGAAAGCCCTGCTCGCGGCCGGGCTCTGGGCCGGGCTGACGGCGGAGTTCGCCGGCCGCCGGATCCTCCCCGGTCCGCGCACGCCCGGCGAAGTGGCGCGCATGGTCGTCACCAGCGCCCTGATCCCGCCCGCCGCGTGCTACCACCGGCTGCGCGGGGAGATCGCCGCGCGGCGCCCCCGGCCCCCGGTGGCCGTGCTGTTCGACCGGGACGACACGCTGATCGTCGACGTCCCCTACCTGAACGACCCGGACGGCGTCCGCCCGGTGCCCGGCGCGGTCGAACTCGTGCGGGGCCTGCGGGACCGCGGCATCCCGGTCGGGGTGGTGAGCAACCAGTCCGGTGTCGCGAAAGGACTGATTTCGCCGGAGCAGCTCGACGCGGTGAACGCCCGCGTCAAGGAGCTCTTCGGCCCGTTCGGCACCTGGCAGGTCTGCGTCCACGACGACGGTGACGGCTGCGCGTGCCGCAAACCCGCCCCGGGTATGGTGCTGCGCGCCGCCGGGGAACTCGGCGTCGACCCCGCGTCCTGTGTGGTCATCGGCGACACCGGCGCCGACGTCGACGCCGCCCTCGCGGCGGGCGCCCGCGCGGTGCTGGTGCCGACCGCCCGCACCCTCGAACCGGAGATCGCCCGGGCCCGGCGGCACGCGGCCGTCGCCCGCGACCTGTCCGAGGCGCTGCGCGTCGCCGGGGTCGCCGGATGACCCGGGTGCTCGTCGCCCGCCAGGACAACCTCGGGGACGTCCTGCTCGCCGGGCCCTGCGTCCGCGCGGTCGCGGCTGCCGCGTCGCACGTGACGCTGCTGACCGGGCCGCACGGCCGGGCCGCCGGCGAACTGCTGCCGGGCGTCGACGACGTGCTCACCTGGACGGCGCCGTGGATCGACCCCGAGCCGCCGCCGGTGACCGCCGAGGACACCGGCGCGTTCGTCGCGTCGATCCGGGCGCAGTCGTTCGACCGGGCGCTGATCCTGACGTCGTTCCACCAGTCGCCGCTGCCGCTCGCGTTGCTGCTGCGGCAGGCCGGGGTGCGGTGGATCGGCGCGATCTCCGAGGACTACCCGGGGAGCCTGCTCGACCTGCGCCACCGCGTCGACGGCGATCCGCCGGAGCCGGTCCGCATGCTGTCGCTCGCCGAAGCGGCCGGGTTCTCGCTGCCGCCGGACGACCACGGCGCGCTGGCGCTGCGGCGGCCGCTGCCGGACGTCGGCAGGCTCACCGGCGGCGGGCGGTACGTCGTCGTGCACCCGGCGGCGTCGGTCCCCGCCCGCCAGCCTTCGTCGTCCTGGAGCCGCGAAACCGTGCGCGCCCTGGCCGCCGACGGGCACCGGGTGCTGGTGACCGGTTCGCCGTCGGAACGGCTGCTGACCCAGGAGGTCGCGGGCACGTCGGCGGTGAACCTCGGCGGCCGGACGTCACTGGCGGAACTGGCGGCGGTGCTGACCGGCGCGCAGGTCGTGGTGGCGCCCAACACGGGCCCCGCCCACCTCGCGGCGGCGGCGGGCACGCCGGTGGTGTCGCTGTTCGCCCCGGTGGTCCCGGCCGGGCGGTGGGCGCCCTACGGCGTGCCCACGATCGTGCTCGGCGACCAGCAGGCGCCCTGCCGGGCCAGCCGCGCCCGGGTCTGCCCGGTCCCCGGCCACCCGTGCCTCGAAACGATCGACCCCGCCGACGTCTGCCGCGCGGTGACGGCCCTCGCGCAGCCGGGCGCGGTGGCGCCGGACGACATCCAGCTGACTTCACCGGGTCAGGGTCGTGAGTGGTAAGGCGGGTTCTAACCCGCCTTACCACTCACGACAGTCTTGGACCCGGGAGCCGGGCCACGGCCCGGTCAGCCGCCGATCTCCTTGCTCACGCCGCTCGGCCCCTCGTAGGTCCGGTCCGGCAGGCCGCGCACGACGTCCAGCGTGCCGGCGTCGGCGCCGTTCTTCTCGGCCGCCCGCACCAGGTCGTCGCGGTTCGCCGGGTAGTCGACGCCGGACAGGTACTTCTGCAGTTCGATCGGGTTCGGCTTGCTCACGGGAGCTCCTTCCGTTGGGGGAACCGCGCGATTACCCGGCCCGGCGGCGGACACACCCTCAGGACGGCACCGGCTGCTCCCCGACCGGATGAAGGGGCCGGACCGTGGCGTCCGGGTGCCGCGTCAACGGCTGCAGCGGCAACGCCGTCGTGTCGGCGAGCTGTTCCAGGTGCCGCAGCAGGATGCCCTCGCGCAACGCCCACGGGCAGACCTCGACGCCCGGGACGTCCAGCGCCGACAACGTCACCTCGGTCGCCACCGCGCCGGCCACCACCTGCCGCGCCCGCGGTCTCGAAATCCCGCGCAGCCCGGCCCGTTCGGCGGCCGGGACGCGCGCCAGCCGCGGGATCCACCGGCCCAGGTCCGCGACGGCCAGCTCCCGCAGGACGAACGGGCCCTTGCGCTGCGGCGGAGCGCCGGTGAGGCGGGCCAGCTGCTTGAACGTCTTGGACGTCGCGACCACCCGGCGCGGCGGCCCTTCCCAGCGCAGCCGGTCCAGCACCTCGGACAGCGTGTCGCGGACGTGCCGGCGCAGGGCCTTCAGCTGCTTGCGCGTCGGCGGGTCGGCGGTGAGGAACTCGCGGGTGAGCCGGCCGGCGCCCAGCGGGAGCGACACCGCCAGCTCGGGCTCGACGTCCCGGCCGAGGACGAGCTCCATCGACCCGCCGCCGATGTCGACGAGCAGCAGCCGCCCGGCCGACCAGCCGTACCAGCGGCGCGCGGCGAAGTACGTCAGCCGCCCTTCTTCCTCGCCGGAGAGGAACTGGGGCCGGATGCCGGCCCCTACCTGGATGCGGTCGATGACCTCGTCGCGGTTCACCGCGTCCCGCACGGCCGCGGTGACGAACGGGTACAGGTGGTCGACGCCGAGCCGCACCGCGGCGTCCACCGCCCGGCCCACCGCGGCGGTGACCCGCTCGATCCCGGTCTCGCTCAGCGTTCCGTCCGGCAGCAGCTCCTCGGCGAGCAGCGTCGGCTCCTTCACCGCGTGCGCCGGGAGCGGCGGGGCCCCGGCGGACACGTCCACCACCTGCAGCTGAGCCGAATTCGACCCGATGTCCAGCACGGCCAGTCTCATCGCGGCGGGATACCCCGTGACCGTTGCGTTTAGTCCACGGAGGCGGTGGTAGCCGACGGGGAACGAAAGGAGCAGCCCGTGTCGCTCCCGGCGCCTCTGCCCGCCGAAGCCCCTTCGCCGCGACGCGCCATCGTCACCGGCGCCGACTCCGGCATCGGGCGCGCGGTGGCTGTCGCCCTCGCCGGCGGCGGCCTGGACGTCGGCATCACCTACCACTCGGACGCCGACGGCGCCGCGGAAACCGCCGCCGAGGCGCGGTCGCGCGGCGTTGCCGCGCACGTCCGGCAGCTCGACCTGACCGAGCTGCCCGCCGCCGCCGACGTCGTCGACGCGTTCGCCGAAGACCTCGGCGGCCTCGACGTCCTCGTCAACTGCTCCGGCACCGGCAGCGGCCAGCTCGCCATGGACCTGGACTACGAGAAGTGGCGGCAGGTCCTCGACGTCGACCTCGACGGGGTCTTCCTGCTCTCGCAGCGCGCGGCCCGGCACATGATCGACGCCGGTCGCGGCGGCCGGATCATCACCATCACCAGCGTCCACGAGCACGTCCCGCGGGTCGGCGCCGCACCCTACTGCGCCGCGAAGGCGGGCGCGGGCGCGCTGACCAAGGTGCTCGCGCTGGAGCTGGCCGAGCACGGCATCACCGTGAACTCGGTGGCGCCCGGCGAAATCTCGACCCCGATGACCGGCCAGGCCGACGCCGACCCGCGCGAGCAGGACCGGCCCGGCATCCCGCTCGGCCGCCCCGGCCACGCCGCGGAGGTGGCGGCCGCAGTCGCGTTCCTGGCGACACCGGCGGCCGGGTACATCACCGGCACGTCGCTCGTCGTCGACGGCGGCCTGCTGCTGATGGGCGCCCAGCACGGCACCGCGTACCGCGGGCACGACTGGCGCTCCCCCTGAGACCAGGGGCCCGCGTCCTGGCTGCAGGGACCGGCGCGGGTCCCGGCCACGGGCCGGACGGCGGCTCCCCCAGCCCGCCGTCCGGCCCTTTCCACTCACCCGTTTCTCCCACCCCACCGCGGGTATCCGCGCGGCCGAGGAGAAGGAGGCACCCCATGACGTCCGCCGAGGCCCGTCCCCGGACCGCGGCGACCTGGCTGCGGCCGGTCGTCGCCGTGCTCGGGCTGCTCTACCTCGCGCTGGGGATCGCCGGGTTCCTGACGCCGGAAACCGCGGCGGTCGGGCACGAAACGAGCCGTGCCGTCTGGATCTTCAGCGTGACCCCGCTGCTCAACCTGGTCCACACGGCGGTCGGCGTGCTCGGGTTGCTCGCCGCGACCCGCCGCACCGGCGCGATCATCTACTGCTGGGTGCTGTTCGTCGGTTTCACCGGGATGACCGCCTACGGGATCCTGGCGACCGCGATCGGCAACCCCGAAGACCCGATCAACCTGAACTGGGCCGGCAACTGGCTGCACGGGCTGACCGCGCTCGCCGGGCTGGTGCTCGGCATCGTCGCCGCCCGGGCCGTCAACAAAGCCGCGCGACGGCGGCGGTGAGCTCGATCGTTTCGGCGGCCGATCACCGGGTAGCCCGCGTGAAGGAGGTACTCATGCACCGCGAAAGCGACCAGCACTCACCGCGGGAGGACGACGCGCAGAAGGCCGAACTGCGCGGCACCCTGCAGGGCAACGGCCCGTCCCGCGCCGAGGAGTGGCGAGACCCCGAACTCCCGGCCGACGACGAAACCGAACTCCCCGCACCGGGCGGCGACGCATGACCGCGGGCGTGGAGCGGCGCACGGTCGTCGTGCACCACCGGCTCCACGCGGACTTCGCCGTGCCGTTCCCGTGGCTGCAGCGCCTGCTGGGCCCGAACAGCGGCCTGGAGTTGGACACCGGCGGCCTGCGCGTCCGGTTCGGACCCTGGCTGGTCGAGACGCCGCTGGGCAACCTCGCCGGCGCGGAGGCAACGGGTCCGTACCACGCCCTTCGTGGCTTGGGTGTCCGCCTGTCACTCGCCGACCGCGGCCTGACGTTCGGCACGACGACGCGCGGCGGCGTGTGCCTGCGGTTCCGGGAACCGGTCGCGGGAATCGACCCGTGGGGCCGGATCCGCCACCCCGGCCTGACGGTGACGGTCGCCGAACCGGAGCTGGTCGCGGAGGCGATCAACCGGATCGTGGCGGGGTCGTGACGGCGGCCCGCATGCTGGCGGTGGCGGTCGACTGCCACCAGCCGGACCTCCTGGCGGAGTTCTGGGCCGCGGCGATCGGCGGCGGCAAGACGAGGAAGTGGACCGACTCGCACGGAACCGAGTATCGGCAAGTCGACTTCGAATCCGGCCCGGCGTTGCTGTTCCAGCCGGTGCCGGAGGGCAAGGCGGGGAAGAACCGGCTGCACCTGGACCTCGCGCCGGTCGAGCGGGACCAGCGGGCGGAGGTGGAACGGCTGGTGATGCTGGGAGCGAAGGTCCTCGAGGACCCGGCTGACGACCCGTGGGTGGTGCTCGCCGACCCGGAGGGCAACGAATTCTGCGTGCTCCCGCCGCGGTGACCCGAACCGTGATTCGAAGTTGAGTCTCCCTCAAGGGGAGCCTGCAAGCTGTGGGCATGGACGACGAGAACCTCCTCCCGATCGGTGCCTTGGCCGAGCGGACCGGCCTGTCCGTCAAGGCGATCCGGTTCTACTCCGACAAGGGGATCGTTCCGGCGACCAGCCACAGCCCGGCCGGCTACCGCCTCTACGACGTGGCCGCCCTGGCTCGGCTGGAGCTGGTTCGCACGCTGCGTGAACTCGACATCGACCTGGCCACGGTCCGGCGCGTGCTGGCCGGTGAGACCTCGCTCGCCGAGGTCGCCGCCGCGCACGCGGCTGCGCTCGAGGTGCAGATCCGGGCGCTGCGCCTGCGGCGTTCGGTGCTGGCCGCGGTCGCGAACCGGGGAGCGACCCCTCGGGAAATGGATCTCATGCACAAACTCGTGAACCTCTCCGACGCCGAACGGCGCCGCTTCGTCCACGATTTCGTCGATGACACCTTCGGCGGGGTCGACGCCAACCCGGCCATGGTGGAGCTGCTGCGTTCGACCATGCCGGAGCTGCCCGAGGACGCCACCCCCGCCCAGGTCGAGGCGTGGATGGAGCTCGTGGAACTGGTACAGGACAACGATTTCCGGGACGCCGTGCGGCGGATGGCCGAATACCAGGCCGCCCAGCGCGCCGACGGGGACACCACCGGCCTGCACCACGACCTGACCGAGACCGTGCGCGAAACCGTCGGCCGGGCGCTGGCCGCGGGGATCGCTCCGGACTCGGTGCAGGCCCGCGCCGTCGTCGCCACGCTCACCGCCGGCTACGCCCGGACCTTCGGCAAGGCCGACGACGACCGGCTGAAGGCGTGGATCCTCGAACGGCTCGAGGTGGCCGACGATCCGCGCGTCACGCGGTACTGGCAGCTGGTCGCCGCCCTCAACGGCTGGCCGCCGCTCCCCGACCCGGGACCGGTGTTCGCCTGGTTCGGGCAGGCCCTGCGCGCCGGCCGGCCGTGAGTCAAGCCCGGCCGACGGGGTCGCCGGCGTAGGCGGCCAGCCGGTCGTCGAAGCCGTCCGCGGCGCCGGGTCTGCGGAAGTCCGGTGGGTCCGGCCGCCCCGGGTACTGCTCGCCGTAGAGGTCCTTCACGAACTTCTCGACGGCTTCGGGCGGCGGCAGGACGTCCTGGCCGAGGTAGGCGAGCACGACGACGTCGTCGCCGCTCGCCGACTCGACCGCCGCGGACCAGCCGTCGCGCTCGTCCCACAACAACGCCGTCTCGTGGTCCGGGAACCGGGCGAGCCGCCGCTCCAGCGCCACGTACGCACCGGCTGGGACGTCGACCTCGCAGAACCAGGCGGGCGCGTCCAGCTTGGCCGCCACGGCCAGCAGGTACTGCCGCAGCCCGCGCGCCGCCGCGCCGAGCCCGTCCCGTTCGCTCATCCCGCACCCGCTTCTCCGGTCGGCACCCCGGACGGGTGATACCCCGTCACCCACCCGGTCAACCCGGTCCGACCCGGGTGGCGCAGCACGTCACCGGCCGTCCTCTGTGGAGAGCCGAGGGTCACCGGAAGAGCAGGTCCAGCACGTCGTCGTCACTCGTCTGGTGGAAATCGGCGTACCACTGGCCGACCGCGCGGAAACCCGGCGGCTCGGCCACGCAGACAACGTCGTCGGCCTCGGCGCCCACGCGATCGGCCGCCTCCGGGGCGGCGACGGGGGTGGCGAAGACGAGCGTGCGGGGCCGGGCCGCGCGGACCTCGCGCAGTGCCGCCGTCGCCGTCACGCCGGTCGCCAGGCCGTCATCGACGAGGATGACGTCACGGCCGGTGAGGACCGCGGGCGGGCGGCCGGCGCGGTACCGCCTGAAGCGGCGGCGCGCCTCTGCCCGCTCCCGCGCTTCGGCCCGAGCCAGCCGCGCGGCCGTCAGCCCGAGTGCGTGCAGGGCGGCTTCGTCGTAGCTGGCCGGGCCGTCCGGGGTCACCGCGCCGACGCCGTATTCGCGGCGGCCCGGGGCGCCGATCTTGCGCGCGACGGCGACGTCCAGGTCCGCGCCGAGCCGCCGGGCGACGACGGCGGCGACCGGCACCCCGCCCCGGGCCAGCCCGAGCACGAGCGGATCGGTCCAGCCGCGGCGCCGCAGCTCGTCGGCGAGGCAGCGGCCGCCGTCGGCCCGGTCGGCGAAGACCCGCGCGGCCATCACCGCGGCGCAGGCACGCTCACGGGCGCCACTCTTCGCGCCAGTCCGGGTGAGCCTCGTACACCGACGCGATCAGCTTGACGGATGCGTCGTCGTGGGCGTCGCGGATCTCGCGGCGCAGGAACTCGGCCTTCTCGGCGAACGGCACCGGGTGACGGTCCTCCATCGCCTCGACCGGCCCGCCGGCCAGCAGCAGCCCGTCGCCGTCGTCGGCGTACATGATCCGCAGCCGCCCCCGCCGTTCGGCCTCGTCGATCAGCGGCAGTTCCCCCGCCCGGACGCGCTCTTCGTCCTCCGCGAGCCGGGCGAGCACGAATTCGTCGAGCTTCGCGGTCGTGGTGTCGTCGAGATTCGTCATGCGCGCGGGATACCCGCGCGGCCACTGCCTCAAGCGTGCGCGCGGCCCAGGCGCCGGGCCACCGCGTACCCGGTGCCGAGCAGGACGGCGCCGCCGGTGATCCACGGCCACAGCGGCACCGGCCCGTCGGCGTCCGGGCGCGTCACCGCCGTCGCGGCCGGCACCGCGCCGCCCGGGCCCGCCACGGTGAGCCGGAACGGGACGGTGCCGGAGACCGGGTGGCCGTCGGCGGAGGTGACGCGGTACCGGATCGTGTAGCCGCCGGCCGGCCCGAGGGGACGCAGCGGCGCGGAGACCCGGGCGTCGACCACGGACGCCGGGCCGGCCTCCCAGTGGGAAGCGCCGTCGGGGCCGAGCACCGAGAGCTCGGTGAACCGGTTCTCCACCGGCTCATTGAACTCGAGCACCGCCTCGGCCGGGCCCGAAGCGAGCGACGCGTCCGCGGACGGCGAGCTGGAGACGAGGACACTGTGCGCGTCCGCCGCGGGCGCGCACAGCAGCGCCGCGCCGGCGGCCGCCAGCGCGGCGGCGATCCGGGCCGGGAAAGACCAGCGGGAAGTCATGGTTTCTCGCCTTCTCGGGAATTCGGAGGATGCCGGAACCGTAGCGAGCAGATCCCGTGGCGCGGCCGAAGACGTGAAACGGCTGTGTTAACCAATTCTCACCGCCACGGCGGATCACCGTCCGGCAACCGGGCAAATCGGGCCGCTAGCCCGGTAGTCCGCACGGCCGATCACCCGAACAGCGCAGCCGAAGCGGCTTTCGGCCCAGGAACTCACCGCGTCGCGCCACTTCCGGGCCGCCGGACTTTACCCGGCCTTCACGTGAAGATCACCCCGCGAAACGTGCCGGCTGGTTTATTGCTCCCACATCCCGTTTTCCCCACCCATCCGGAATTGCTCGCGAAGCCCTTTCCCGGGCCGCGAATTCCCGTTCTTCGGAGGACGAAACCGTGCGAGGACCCGCCCTGCGCCGTGACCACGTCATCGCCGCGAGCCTGGCCGGCGCGGTCGTGGTCGTCGTCGGCTACGCGTCCGGCATCGGCCTGCACCCGGGCACCGCGGCGGCGGCCCCGCCCGCCGTCGCGGACGGCGGGCACCCCGGCACGCCGGAACCGCCCGCCACGCAACCCCTTCCGGTCGGCCAGCTGCCCACCGGCGGCCCGGCGACCCCGCTGCCCGCGGTCCCGGTCGGCGACCAGCCATCGAGCCCCGTCCCGCCCGGCGACACCGGGGTGGCGCCGGTCCCGGAATCCCCCACGCCCGACACCCCTCCTCCCCCATCGCCGTCGTCGCCTGCCACGCCGGTGCCGCCCGGAACGGACCCGCCCGCGTGCCAACCCGGTGTGGCGCAACAGGTTCTGGACACCGTCGGCGGCCTGCCGCTGCTCGGCACCGTCACCACCGGGCTGGGCGTGACCGGGCCGTCCGGGGCCGGGGCGCTCGTCCTCGGCTACTGCCGCACGGCCGACGGCGGGCTGGAACCGGCGATGGTGCCCGCCGCCACCACCGTCCCCAGTGGACAGTGAGCCGTGGAACCCGTCAAGGCGTGGTACGTGTTCGCCCGCACCGTCGACTACGCCGGTCTCACGCTGTTCGCCGGCGGGCTGCTGTTCCTGGCCGCGCTCTGGCCCGGCGGCGCCGGCCACCGCGGTGCCCGTTCGGTGGTGGTCACCGGCTGGGTCCTCGGCCTGCTCGGCACCCTCGCCGGACTCGGCCTGCAGGCGGCGTGGGCCGCGCAGCGCCCGCCCGGCGACTTCCTGTCCTGGGACCTGCTGAGCCCGGCACTGGACAGCCAGTTCGGCCGGATCTGGTTCGCCAGGGCCCTGCTGTGGCTGCTCGGCGGAGTCGTGCTGGCCTGGCTGCTGCAACGCGGCCGCGCCGCCGCCACGGCGTTGCCCTGGCGCGCCGGGGCCGGGGCGGTGCTGCTCGGGCTGCTCCGCACGACCGGGCTCACCGGGCACGCGGCCGAGAGCACCCGGCCGTGGCTGACCCAGCTGGCGGACCTCGCGCACCTCGCGGGCGCTTCGGCCTGGATCGGCGGCCTGGCCGTGCTGCTGTTCGGCGTCCTGGCCCGCCGTGACCCCGAAGAGCTCGCCACGGTGATCCCGCGCTACTCGAAACTGGCGATGACGTCGGTCGCGGTCGTGGTCGCCGCGGGGGTGGTGCTCGCGTGGCAGACCGTCGGCAGCGCCGGCCGGGTGTTCGGCACGGCCTACGGGCGGACGCTGCTGGTCAAGCTGGCCGTGCTCGCCGTCGTGCTGCTCGCCGCCCAGGCCAGCCGCAGCTGGGTCGGCCGCCGCCTCGACTTCGCCGTCGTCCTGCGCGGGGACGCCGGAACCGTCCGCCCCTTCGTCCACTCCGTCGCCGCGGAGACCACGCTCGTGCTCGTGGTCCTCCTCGCGGCGAGCTTCCTCGTCACGGCCAGTCCCGGCCGCTGATCGCCCCGCGAAAGGAGTCCCTCGATGGACAACCCCACCCCCACCGCCCCCGAGCAGCCGGAGGTGGTGCGCCGGCGGCGGAACTGGCCGGTCGCCGTGGCGGTCCTCGCCCTGGCGACGGCGTTGTTCAGCCTCGCCACGCTGCGCGGCGGGCAGACCGAGCAGGCCGCCCCGAGCCAGGCCGCGAACGTCGACCTCGCCGCACTGGCCCGGCAGAGTCCGCTGGCCGTCCCGCTTTACCAGGGCCTCGCACAGGAACAAGCCGGTGGAGCCGCGGCGCCGTCGGCGAAGGCCGTCGAAGCCATGGGCTACAAGTTCTCGCCCGCCGACCTGACGATCGCCGTCGGCGACACCGTGACCTGGACCAACCACGACACCGCGCCGCACAACATCGTCGTCACCGACGGGCCGGAGAAGTTCACGTCCCCGACCCTGCAGACCGGCCAGACGTTCAGCCACACCTTCACCAAGGCGGGCAAGTACTCGTACTACTGCTCGATCCACCCGGACATGAAGGCGACCGTCACCGTGACCGGCGCGGCCCCGACCAGCGCCCCGCCGGCCACCACCCCGACGTCCGCTCCGACCTCGGCCCCGAGCCACTCGATGCCGGCGCCGTCCACCCCGGCCGGCGGCTCCTGCGTCCCGAAGGCCGTCCTGCAGCCGATTTTCGACCACATCAAGAGCGCCCACCTGGAAACCTCACCGGGCCAGCAGGTGCAGGACATCCTCAACCTGGACCAGTACATCAAGACCCACACGGTGTGGCTGGAAACCGTGCTCGCGCCGGCGTTCGACGGGTCGGCGGACAAGGTCGTCACCGACACGCTGGCGCCGATCCTCGCGCACATCAAGAGCGCGCACCTCGAGGAGTCGCCGGTGCAGCAGGTGACCGACCTGCTCAACCTCGACCAGTACATCAAGACGCACACGGTGTGGCTCGAGAACGTGCTCACGCCGTTGCTGAACCAGGCAAGCTGCTGACCGCGCGGGTGGCCCGGCCGGCCGGGCCACCCGCTCCCTTCCCCGGAGGCCCTCCCCCATGCCCGACACCGCCGTGCTGCCGGTGACCCGCTACACCCTGCGCCGCGACCGCTGCGTCATCGAGGTTTCCCGCCGCCTGCCGCTGTTCCGCGCCCGGCTGACCGCGACCGGCGGGCACTGGACCCCCGGCTCGGCCCTCACGGTCGTCCTCGACCCCGGCTCGCTGCGGACGCCGATCCCGTTCCTCGCCAAGGCGTTCCACGGCGAGGAGCTCACCTTCACCGCCGCCGAAGTGGCCGAGGACCCGTTCGTGGTCGACGGCGGCGTGGCCGGACGGGCCGTGCGCCTGCGCGGCGACGTCCGGCACCGGGACGCCTGTGGCGTCGTCGTCTGGGCCGCGGGGTACGTCCTCCCGGCCCGCCGGAAGCCGGCGCGGGCGCGGGGGCTCGTGCGGCTGCTCGCCCGGCGGCGGCTGCGTGTGGAGATCGCGATCGAGTTCGTCCGATGAGGCGCGCCGCCCTGGCCGTCGCCTGCCTGCTGGCGTTCCTGGCGCTGCCGCCCGCCGGCCCGGCCGCCGCGGCGACGCAGCAGGTCATGATGCAGGACTACGCCTTCTCCCCGGCCGCGTTGACCGTGCGCGCCGGCGACACGGTCACGTGGATGCAGCACGACCAGGCCCCGCACGACGTCGTCACGACGAGCGCGCCGGTCGCGTTCCGCAGCCCGCAGCTGTCGGCCGGGCAGAGCTGGAGCTACACGTTCCGGCAGCCGGGCACCTACCAGTACTACTGCTCGGTGCACCCCGACATGCGGGCCTCGGTGACGGTGCTGCCCGCGCCCACGACGGCGGCGCCGAAGCCGTCGGCGCCCCGGACGACGCCGCCGCGCACCACGGCCACCACCACCTCGGCCGCCCCGGCCGCCGCCGGGCCGGCGGTCACGCCGACCGCCACACCGCCGGCCACCTCGTCCGCGGCCGCCGTTCCGGCCCCGCAGCCGGTCCAGCAGGCGAGCGCGGCGACCCCGCCGTCGCTGAACCCGATGCTGCTGGTCGCCGGGCTCGTCACCGGCGTCGCGGTGCTGTGCCTGCTGCTACTCGGGTCACGCCGGGCGTGAATTCCTGTCCGGATCTTGTCCCGGTAGAGGACTGGACCAATATTATTAGCTCCGGAAAATGAGGTGCATCGCCCTTCAGCGCGGAAGGTGACCGATGCACTTCCTCGTCCCCCTGCTGTCCTTCGTCCTGGCGGCCACGCCGACGCCGTCCCCGGCGCCGTCCGCCGCACCGCTCGCGACGATCTGCAACAAGTACTGCGACGCAAGAGATCCCGCGTCGTCGCCCGGCGACCGCGAAGGCGCGTCGGCCGGTGTCGGCGGCCGGAGGATCTCCCTGCACCTCGACGACGGTGACGCCATGGGCTGGGCGGCGATCACCGGCGGCGCGGCCGGCGACCACGTCTGGCTGGACCGCTCGTTCGACGCCGGGCGCACGTGGGCGTCGGGCAGCAAGCTCGGCGACACCGCGACCCCGCCGGGCGCGACCGGCTGGCGGACCCTGATGTACAACGCCGACGACTGGGCGAACCGGGGCGTCGGCCTGCTGCGTGCGTGCGGGCAGCCCGCGGGTTCGGGGAGCATCGCGTGCACCGGCTGGGCCCGTCCGACGTGGAACGCCTGGGACCGCCGCACCGCGGCCGCCACGGCCCTGATGGAGCGCTACAACCTCGGCACCGGCCTCTTCGACACGACCGGGTGGTGGAACTCGGCCAACGCGCTGACCGCGATCATCGACAACGTGCGGATCAGCGGCATGGGCAGCTACCGCTACGCGATCGACACGACGTACACGAAGAACCTTTCGGCGCAGGGCGGCAGTTTCCGCAACGACTACCTCGACGACACCGGCTGGTGGGGCCTGGCGTGGGTCGACGCCTACGACCTGACCGGCGACGGCAAGTACCTGAACACCGCCCGCGCGGACGCCGACCACATGTACGCGTACTGGGACGGCGTCTGCGGCGGCGGGGTCTGGTGGAGCACGAGCCGCGGCTACAAGAACGCGATCCCGAACTCGCTGTACATCCAGCTGAACGCGGCCCTGCACAACCGCATCCCGGGCGACACGGCGTACCTGGCGCGCGCCCGGGCCGGCTGGACCTGGTTCTCGGGCAGCGGGATGATCAACGGCTCGAACCTGGTCAACGACGGCCTGACGTCGGCCTGCGCGAACAACGGCCAGGCGGTCTGGTCGTACAACCAGGGCGTGCCCCTGGCGGCGTTGACGGAGTTGTACCGCGCGACCGGCGACGCGAGCCTGCTGACGAAGGCCCGCGCGATGGCGAACGCGTCGACGGCGAACGGTTCGCTGAACCCGGGCGGCATCCTCCGCGACCCGGGCGAAACGGCGGGCGGCGGTGGCGCGGACGGCCCGACGTTCAAGGGCGTGTACGCCCGCGACCTGGCGGTGCTCAACGCGGCCCTGTCGGACCACCCGTACACGGCCTACCTGCAGCGCCAGGCGAACTCGGCGTACGCGAACGACCGCAACAGCGCGGACGCGTACGGCCTGCTGTGGGCGGGCCCGTTCGACCAAGCCGACGCGGCCCGCCAGCAGAGCGCCCTGGACCTGATGAACGCCGCCCCCTGACCACGTCGTGAGTGGTAAGGCGCGTTCTAACGCGCCTTACCACTCACGACCGCGGGTCAGAGGGTTTTCTCCAGGCGGCCGGCCAGGAGCTTGATGAACCGCGAGGGGTCGGCGAGTTCGCCGCCCTCGGCCAGCAGGGCCATGCCGTACAGCAGCTCGGCCGTTTCGGTGAGGCCCTCGTCGTCCGGGCGGGCGGTGTGGGCCTCGCGCAGGCCCGTCACCAGGCCGTGGTCCGGGTTCAGCTCGAGGATGCGCTTGATCGGCGGCAGTTCCTGCCCCATCGCGCGGTACATCTTCTCCAGCGTCGGGGTCAGGTCGTGGGTGTCGCCGACGATGCAGGCGGGCGACGTCGTCAGCCGCGACGAGAGCCGGACCTCCTTGACCGTGTCGCCCAGTGCCGTTCCCATCCAGGTCAGCAGGCTCTCGAAGGCCTTGTTCTGCTGTTCGCGGGCGACCTCGGTGGCCTTCTTGTCCGCTTCCGACTCGAGGTCGACCTGGCCCTTGGCGATCGACTGGAACTGCTTCCCGTCGAAGCCCGGCACCGCGTCGACCCACATCTCGTCGATCGGGTCGGTCAGCACCAGCACCTCGAAGCCCTTGGCGCGGAACGCCTCCATGTGCGGCGAGTTCTCGATCGCCGAGCGCGACTCGCCGGTCATGAAGTAGATGTGCTCCTGGCCCTCCTTCATCCGCGAGACGTAGTCGCGCAGCGAAGTCGGCTTCTCGGCGTCGTGCGTCGAGGCGAACGACGAGATCTCGAGGATGGCTTCGCGGTTCTCGAAGTCGTCGAGCAGGCCCTCCTTGACCGCCCGGCCGAACTCGCGCCAGAACGTCGCGTACTTCTCGGCGTCGGCGGTCATCATCGCCTTGACCGTCGACAGGACCTTCTTCACCAGGCGGCGGCGGATCAGCTGGATCTGCCGGTCCTGCTGCAGGATCTCCCGCGACACGTTGAGCGAGAGGTCCTGCGCGTCGACCACGCCCTTGACGAACCGCAGGTACTCGGGGACCAGCGACTCGCAGTCGTCCATGATGAAGACGCGCTTGACGTAGAGCTGCACGCCGCGCTTGCGCTCGCGCAGGAACAGGTCCATCGGCGCGTGCGAGGGCAGGAACAGCAGCGCCTGGTACTCGAACGTCCCCTCGGCCTGCAGCCGGATCGTCTCCAGGGGGTCCTGCCAGTCGTGGCTGACGTGCTTGTAGAACTCGTGGTACTCGTCCTCGGTGACCTCGCTCGACGAGCGCGCCCACAGCGCCTTCATCGAGTTGACGGTCTCGGCTTCGGCGTCCTCGCCCTCGCCCCGCATCCGGATGGGCCAGGTGATGAAGTCGGAGTACTTCTTGACGATCTCGCGGATCTTCGCCGCGGACGTGTAGTCGTAGAGGTGGTCCTCGGTGTCCTCGGGCTTGAGGTGCAGGGTGACCGCGGTGCCCTGGGGCGCGTCCTCGACCGGCTGGATCGTGTACGTGCCTTCGCCGGTCGACTCCCAGCGGACGCCTTCGGCGGTGCCCGCGCGGCGGGTCACGAGGGTGACCTTGTCCGCGACCATGAAGCTCGCGTAGAACCCGACGCCGAACTGCCCGATCAGGTCCTGCGACGCCGCCGCGTCCTTCGCCTCCTTGAGCTTGGTCAGGAAGTCCGCGGTGCCGGACTTGGCGATCGTCCCGATCAGGGCGACGACCTCGTCGCGGGTCATGCCGATGCCGTTGTCGCGCACCGTGAGGGTCCGCGCTTCCGGGTCGGTTTCGATGGCGATGTGCAGGTCGGACGTGTCCGCCTCGAGGTCCTTGTCGCGGTACGACTCCAGCCGCAGCTTGTCGAGCGCGTCGGAGGCGTTGGACACGAGCTCCCGCAGGAACGTGTCCTTGTTCGAATAGATCGAATGGATCATCAGCTGGAGCAGCTGACGCGCTTCCGACTGGAACTCCAGCGTCTCGATCGGGGCAGTCACTTCCATTCCCTTCCGCGTGTCCGGTGGCCGTCGCTGGGTCGATCCTACCGAGCGGGTCCGACGGTTCCGACCGCGCACTTTATGAACGCAATCTCGGACCGCCGCGCTCCCGGTGTGATGCTGGCCACGCCCTGCTGTCGATCAAGGAGGATCGAGTGCCCGGACGCCTGCCCCGCTGGGCCGCCGTGTTCGCCGCGGCCGCGGCCCTGACCACCGCCTTCGCCGCCCCCGCCGCCGCGGCGGGGGTCGCCGACCAGCCCGTCCGCACCACCGGCTGCGGGCGGCCCGCCGGGTTCCCGGCCGGCGTGACGACCACCCGGCACGTCGCCTCGGGCGGCCTCGACCGCGAGTACACCGTCCACCTGCCCGCCCGCTACGACCCGCACCGGCCCTACCCGCTGGTCCTGTCGTTCCACGGGCACAAGCGGACGTCGGCGTACCAGGAGGAGCTGTCCGGCTTCTCGGCACTGGACGTGATCGCGGTCTACCCGCAGGGCCTGATCGGCACCGACGGCGAGGCCGCCTGGACCGGGGCGCCCTACTCGGCCGCGGCCGACGACGTGCTGTTCACCAGCGACCTGCTGAACGCGCTGCAGCGCACGCTGTGCGTCGACCCCGGTCGCGTCTTCGCCGCCGGCAAGTCCAACGGCGGCGGCTTCGTCGGCGTGCTGGCGTGCCGGCTGGGCGGCCGGATCGCGGCGTTCGCGCCGGTGTCCGGGGCGTTCTACCCGCAGAGCGGCGCGTGCCTGCCGCACCGCCCGGTGCCGGTCCTCGACTTCCACGGCACCGCCGACACGACCATCCCCTACGACGGCAACCCGGCGAAGGGCCTGCCCGCCATCCCGGACTGGCTGGCCGGATGGTCCACAAGGGACGGTTGCCGGCCCCGGCCGGTGACGTGGACGCCGGTCGTCGGCGTGCTGGCCGAGAAGTGGCTCGGCTGCGACCGCCGCGGCGCCGTCGAGCACTACCGCGTCGAAGGGGCCGGGCACGTCTGGCCGAGCACCCGGCCGAACAACGACTCCGCGACGCCGTCGGTGATCGACGCGACGCCGGTCATCTGGCGGTTCTTCCGCGCGCATCCACTGTGGTGAAACACGATTGACGCACGTCTTTCCCCTCGGCGACGATTTCGCCGAGAGGAAAGAGGTGTGTTGTGAAGGTACTCGTCCTGAACGCCGGTTACGAGCCGCTGCAGACCGTTTCGGTGCCGCACGCGATCCGCATGCTCGTGCGGCACGTCGCCGAGATCCACGAGGCCGAGGACGGTCTCGCGTACGGGCTGTTCCCGCGCCCGAAGATCGTGCGGTTGCTGCGTTACGTCGTCATGAAGTGGCGATATACGCAGCCGCCGCGCTGGTCCCGCCGCGGGGTGCTGACCCGCGACGGCCACCGCTGCGCGTACTGCGGCGCGAAGGCGACGACGATCGACCACGTGACGCCGCTGAGCCGCGGCGGCGAGCGGACGTCGTGGCTGAACACGGTGGCGGCCTGCGGCGGCACGGCCCGCAGCTGCAACGCGCGGAAGGCCGACAAGCTGCCGGCCGAGGCGGGGATGAAGCTGCGGTTCACCCCGTACGTCCCGGCGTGGGACCAGCTGCACCGGCTCGGCGCGTGAGCCCGGCCTGCCCGGCGGCGAACCGGCGGGCAGGCCGTTAGGCTCGAACCGAACGTCGCCCGCATCCGTGTGTTCCGGGGGAAGCCGGGAGGTCGTCGTGACCGACGCAGGAGAGCTGGTCGCCGGGCGCTACCGGCTGGCCGGACGGATCGGCCAGGGGTCGATGGGCGTCGTCTGGCGCGCCCGCGACGAGCGGCTCGACCGGGTCGTCGCGGTCAAGCAGCTGGACTACGACGCGGCCATCGGGCCGGCCGCCGGTGCCCAGGCGGCCCAGCGCGCGCTGCGCGAAGCCCGGCTGACCGCGCGCCTGCGGCACCCGCACGCGATCACGGTGCACGACGTCGTCGAGGCACCCGGCGGGCCCTACCTGGTCATGGAGTACCTGCCGTCGCGCAGCCTGGCGGAGGTCCTGCTCGACCGGGAGACGCTGCCCGCCGACGAGGTGGCGCGCATCGGCGTGCAGGTCGCGTCGGCGCTCGCCGCCGCGCACGCCGAGGGAGTCGTGCACCGCGACGTCACGCCCGCCAACGTCCTGCTCGGGGAGTCGGGGGTCGCCAAGATCGCCGACTTCGGCATCTCCCGGGCGACCGGCGAAGGCACGGTGACCGGCGGCGGCTTCATCGCGGGCACGCCCGCCTACCTGGCCCCCGAAGTCGCCGGCGGCCACGAAGCCGAGTACCCGGCCGACGTCTTCTCCCTGGGCGCAACGCTCTACCGGGCGCTGGAAGGCGCCCCGCCGTTCGGCAACGACGACAACGCGATCACCCTGCTCCTGCGCATCGCCAAGGAAGACGTCGTCCCGCCGCGCCACGACGGCCCGCTCGCCGAGGTGCTGACCCGGATGCTGGCGCGGGACCCGGCCGCCCGCCCGGCGATGGCGGAGGTCCAGGAGCTGCTGGAAGCGGTCACCGGCGGCCGTCCGCTGCCCCCTCCGCGCCCCCGGCCGCGGGCCGGGACGCGGCTGCTGCGCGTCCGCCGTCCGCGACGGCGGCTGGTCCTGGCGGGCGCCGCCGGCGCGGTGCTGCTGGCGCTGGGCGTGGTGATCGGCACCGTGATCGTCCCGGACGGCACGCCCGTGGCCGCACCGGTGCCGACGGCGGCACCGTCCTCGACACCCCCGTCCCCGGCGCCCACCACCCCGGCCGACCTGGGCTGCGCGGCGCGGTACGAGGTGACGAACTCCTGGCCGGGCGGCTACCAGGTGCTGGTGACGGTCCGCAACGACCGCGCCGCCGGCCTGTCCGGCTGGCGCGTCCGCTGGACGTTGCCCGCCGGGCACCGCATCACGGGCCTGTGGAACGGAACCTTCACGGTCGACGGGTCCACGGTGACGGTCGAGAACGCGGCCTGGAACGCGAAACTCGACGCGGAGGCGACGACGACGTTCGGCCTGATCGCCTTGACGCAGAACGGAAGCGGCGACGCCCGGCCGGCCGTCACCTGCCGGACGCTCTGAAGTCCCGGGCGGCCCGCGCCAGCCGGTCGAGCACCGAACCGACGTCCGGCCGCCGCGCCAGGCCCGCCCGGGTCAGCGCGAACACCTTGCGGGTCAACGGTTCCCGGAGCGGGTGGAGGCTGACCCCCAGCGGTCCGGACGGCAACGCCATGGCCGGCACCAGCGCGACCCCCGCACCGGCCGCCGCGAGGGCGACCAGGACGGCGAAGTCCGCCGACTCCGCGGCCACCTCCGGGACGAACCCGGCCGCGCCGCAGGCGCGCTGGATCATCGCGTGGCACGAGAGGTCGGCCGCCGGCACCAGCCACGGCCGGCCGGCGAACGCGGTCAGGTCCACCGGTTCGCCGTCGGCCGGCCCCGGCGATGCCGGGTCGCGCGCCAGCAGGACCGGGTCTTCGAGCAGCACCCGCTCCGCGCAGCGCGGCGGGATTTCCCGCGGGACCAGCGAATAGCTGTGCACCACCGCGATGTCGGCCTCCTGGCGGCGCAGCGACTCGAGGGCGGCGTCGGGTTCCTGCTCGACGAGGCGGAGGGAGACCGGGCCGGCCCACGCCCGCGACAGGAGCTGCCGGGCCGCGGACGCGAAGGCCGCCACGCGGACCGTGCCGGTCCCGCCGTCGCCGGCCGCCGCGGCCAGCGCCGACTCCGCGGCGGCGAGGTCGTCGAGGATCACTTCGGCGTGGGACAGCAGCAGCCGTCCGGCGGGGGTGAACGCCAGCGTGCGGCCCCGTTTCTCCAGCAGCGGGACGCCGGCTTCGCGTTCGAGCGCGGCGAGGTGCTGCGAGACGGCGGGCCCGGTCAGGTGCAGGGCGGCCGCCGTCGCGGCCACGGTCCCGTGCTGGGCGAGTCCGTGCAGGACGCGCAGGCGGCGCAGCTCCAACATGAAGTACAGCTTCCTGATCAGCCAAGAAAGAGTAACTGGTACTTCAGCATCTTACCGCCGACGATGGAGGGGTGAAGCTGAAAGCAACCGCGGCCCTGGCCGTGACCGTCGTCCTCTGGGCGTCGGCGTTCCCCGCGATCAAGGTCGGTCTCGACGGCTACGGCGTCGCCGGGTTGTCGTTCGCCCGGCTCGCGGTGGCCTCGGCCGTCCTGCTGCTCGCGGCGCCCGTGCTGGGCGTGCGCCGCCCGCGCCGCGCGGACCTGCCGTTGATCGCGGGGTGCGGGCTGGCCGGGATGAGCGCGTACCAGGTGCTGCTCAACTGGGGCGAGGTGCACGTCCCGGCGGGCACGGCCAGCCTGCTCGTCTCGGTGGCGCCGGTGTTCAGCGCGCTGCTCGCGGCGGTGTTCCTCGGCGAGCGGCTGACCGTGGCGAAGCTGCTGGGCAGCGCGGTGGCGCTCGGCGGCAGCGCGCTCATCGCCACCGGCGGCGGCCTCGGCTACTCGGGCGCGGCGTGGGTGGTGCTGGCCGCGGCGGCGGTCCAGGCGGTGTACCACCTCGGCAGCAAGCCGCTGCTGCGGCGCTACACCGGGCTGGAGGTCGCCTGTTACGCGATGTGGGCCGGGACGCTGTTCCTCGCGCCGCTCGCGCCGCAGGCCGTGCACGCCTTCGCGAGCGCGCCGCCGCAGGCGACGCTGTCCGTGGTCTTCCTCGGCGCCCTTCCGTCGGCGGCCGGGTTCGTCGCCTGGGGGTACGCGGTGGCCCGGCAGTCGCTCACGGTCGCGACGGCCGCCCTCTACCTCGTGCCCGCGGTGGCCCTCGCGGTCGCGTTCGGCTGGCTCGGCGAGACGCCGGGCGTGGTGGACGTCGTGGGCGGGGCGCTCAGCGTCGCGGGAGTCGTCCTCATCGGCGCGGCGGGCCGGAAAGCCTTGCCCGGCCGCGCTTCCGGCGACACCTCTGACTCCGTCGCTGGTCCGATCAGGGTAATTCGCGGGAGATCGCGCCCCGGTCTCAACGGTCCGGGCGACTGGTCCGTCGGAAGTGGTGATCAACCACCACACGGAGGTGCCAGTGCGAAGAAGTCTCACGGTGTTCGCGGTCCTGCTCGCCGGTTCGGCTGGCCTGGCCGGGCTCGCCCCGCCGGCCGCGGTCGCGGCGGGCCGATCGGCGACCGCCACCCTGATCACCGGCGACCGGGTCACCGTCCGGACCGCACCGGACGGCCGGGACACGTTCGAGATCCAGCCGGCCGCGGCCAAGGGCATGGCGCGGGCGCTGGTGCACCTGCGGCTCGGCGGCCGGGACTACGAGGTGCCCGGCACCGCGCTCCCCTACCTCGGGCGCGGGCTCGACCTGAACCTGTTCGACGTCAAGGCGCTGCTGGCGGGGGCGGAGAACCCGGCCGACACCGCGACCTTCGGGGCCGCGCTGGCGAGGCAGTACAAAGAGGACAGTGCACGGGGGCGGTTCGGCGGGCAGGGCCTGTTCGCGAACGGCACGCGGTTCGCACTCGCCGGGGCACCGAAGCGGCAGGTCGTCCGGCCGCGGTCGGTGATGCGGACGGTCTCCGTCGACGCCACCGACCTCGCCGGCAAGCCCGCCGACACGGGCATCGCGTTCCTCTACAACACCGACGACGGCACCACCCTCGCCGGGGAGGAGACCGTCAACTACTTTTCCGGGGGCACGGCCAAGTTCAGCGTGCCGGACGGCAACTACAGCGCGCTCGGCGTGCTCTGGACGACCGACGCCGACGGCAACCCGACCGACGTGCGGTTCACCGCGCAGCCGGAGTTCGCGGTGCACGCGGACGCGACCGTCCGCGTCGACGCGAAACGCGCGTCCAGCAAGCTGACCTGGGTGACCCCGCGGCCGGCGCTGCTCGACGACACCGGGTTCTTCTTCCGCCGGGCCGCGAAGACCGGGCCGGCGCTGGTCGTCGACTTCGACGCCGGGCCGGGCGTGCCGATCTCGGTGTCGCCGACCGCCGTCCCGGTGCGCACCGGGGCGCTGCAGACGTACCCGTACAGCAGGCTCGTGTCCCCGCCCGGGCCCGGCACGCCGTACGAATACGTGCTGCAGAAGGCCGCCACGGGCACGATCCCGCAGCAGCGGTACGTGATCACGGCGAACGACGTCGCCACGGTGGACGCCACCTACTACAGCGAATTCACCGCGGTGGGGCGGCGGCAGCGCAGCGGCATGTTCACCTTCGAGGACGGCGGCGGCCGCCCGTCGCACCTGCTGGACCTGCCGCGGCGGCAGACCGAGTACGTCTCGGCGGCACCGGACCTGATGTGGTTCGGCGGCGTTTCGAAGTACGTGCTGCCCGGGCAGTCCCCCGGCTGGGCCGGCGGCCAGTACGAGGCGTTCCACAGCTACCGGGGCGGCTCGTCGGTCACCGAGGGCTGGAACCGCTTCCCGCTGCACCCCGCGGGCGCGGTGTCGCTGCAGTCCGACACCACGATCTACACCCTGCCGGCCGCGACCCGCGCCGGTGACCTGCTGCGGTTCTCGATCACGCCGTTCAGCGACAACCAGCCGGGCCACACGGGTTTCGGCTACGACGGCGAGCCGCGGGACACCGTCACCGGGTACTACCGGCTCACCCAGAACGGCACCACCCTCGCCGAAGGCACGCCGTCGAACGGCAGTTTCGAAGCCGCCTTCCAGCAGGAAGCCGGCCCGGGCCCGGCGACGCTCGGGCTCACGGTCGACGCCGGGCGCACCGGGCCGATGTACCTCCAGAGCACCGCGAGCCACACCGAGTGGACGTGGAAGTCTCAGCACGTCGAAGGCGCGCAGCTGCCGCCGGCGTTCTACTGCGCGCGCGGCGACGACGGGCCGGACCGGGCGTGTGCGGTCGAACCGCTGCTGACCCTGCAGTACGCCGTCGGCGGGCTCCGGCCGGACGGGTCCACCGTGAGCGGCCCGCAGAGCCTGGACCTCACGGTGGGCCACCTGCAGCAGAGCGCCGCTTCGCCCGTCGCCGGCGCGACCGTGCAGTACTCGGCCGACGGCACGACCTGGCGGGACGCGACCGTCACCGCGCGCGGCGACGGCGTCTTCCACGCGGACTTCCCGGTGACCACGGACGCGTTCCGCGGCACGGACGTCTCGCTGCGGGTGACGGCGTCCGACACCGCCGGCGCGACGATCGCCGAGAGCGTCACGGCCGCCTACCACGTCTACCCGTACTGAGGGGAGTGTCCACTGTGCACAGAAGAGCGATCGGAGTGCTGGCCGCCGCGGTGGCGGCGGCCGGCGTCCTCACGCCCGCGGCGGCGGCCGCACCGATGTCCCGCCAGGCGTGCCCCGAACCGGCGCCGGGTCAGGCGCGCTGCCTCACCACCTACACCCCGCGCGCGGTCCGCGCGTTCGCCGACGGGCCGGCGGGCTGGGGCGCCGCCGACCTGGCGTCGGCCTACCGGCTGCTGGACCAGGCGGGACCGGACACCGTCGTCGGCATCTCGATCGCCTTCGACGCGCCGAACCTGGAAGCCGACCTGGCCGTGTACCGGGCGCAGTACGGCCTGCCGCCGTGCACGACGGCGAACGGCTGCTTCCGCAAGGTGAACCAGCAGGGCGCGGCGGCTCCGCTGCCGCCGGGCTCCTTCGGCTGGGCCATCGAGTCCACTTTGGACGTGTCGATGGTGTCGGCGGCGTGCCCGTCCTGCCGGATCGTCGTCGTGGAGGGGAATTCCCCGGGCTTCGCCGACCTCGCGGAGACGGAGGACACGGCGGTGCGGCTGGGCGCGAAGGTCGTCTCGAACAGCTACGGCGCCCGGGAAGGCGGGGCACCGCTGGCGTACGCGAGCCACTACCAGCACCCGGGTGTGACCGTGGTGGCCTCGTCGGGCGACAGCGGCTTCACGGCGGCGAGCTACCCGGCGGTGCTGGCCTCGACGGTCGCGGTCGGCGGGACGTCGCTGGCCCGTGACCCGGATTCGCCGCGCGGCTGGGCGGAATCGGCGTGGCAGTACGGCGGCAGCGGCTGCTCGGCCTACATCGCCAAACCGCGGTGGCAGCGGGACACCCACTGCGGCAAGCGGACGGTCGCCGACGTGGCGGCGGTCGCGGACGGCCTGGCGGTGTACAACACGGACGTGGGCGGCTGGCTCCCGGTGAGCGGCACGAGTGCCTCGGCGCCGTTCGTGGCGGGCCTGTACGGCCGTTCGGGCCGGGCGGGCACGGCCCAGCCGGCCGATGTGTACGCCGACGCGGCCCGGTTCACCGACGTCACCACGGGGAACAACGACCCGAACGGCGCCGGCAAGAAGTGCGGCGGCGACTACCTGTGCGTGGCGGGCCCGGGCTACGACGCCCCCACCGGGGTGGGGGTGCCGGACGGCCTGAGCGGCTTCTGAGGGCGTGACGTGAACGGCTCCCGGGAGCCGTTCACGTCAGCCCGGGCCCGGGCGGCAGAGGCCGCGTTCGTACGCCAGCAGCCCCGCGCCCGTCCGGTGCGCGCAGCCCAGCTTCCGCACCACCCGCGCCACGCAGTCCCGCACGACCGGCTCCGGCAGCCCCAGCCGGCGCGCGATCTCGGCGTTCGTCAGCGCCGCACCCACCCCGGCGAGGACGTCGGTTTCGCGGGCCGACAGGCGGTCCACCTGCGCGAGCCGGTCGTCGCGGGGGCCGGACAGGCGCGTGGCCGCCGACAGCAGGCGGCGGGCGGCGTCCGGGGACAGCACCACGTGCCCGTCGGCGGCCAGGCGGACCACCTTGACCAGGTCGGTGCGCCGCGCCGAGCGCAGCAGGAAGCCCACGGCGCCGTCGCGCAGCGCGCGCAGGATGCCCGCGTCCGAGTCGAAGGTGGCCAGCGCCACCACCGCCGGGCGCCGGGACAGCGCGTCCGGCCAGGCCAGGCGCAGGTCCAGCAGCAGCACGTCCGGCAGGCGGCGCCGGAGGGTGACGCGGGCCGCCGTCGCGTCGGCGGCCGAGCCGATGACCTCGATGCCGTCCGCCGCGTCGAGGATCCCGCTCAAGCGGGCACGCACCGCGGGATCGCGCTCGGCCACCAGGACCCGGACCGGCGGTGCGAGCACGGTCAGTCCTTGGCCCGCAGGCGGATCAGCGGCAGGTCGGTCTTCGACGCGCCGACCAGGTCACGGCCGCCCGGGCCGCGCAGCCGCAGTTCGCGGAAGCGCACCGACGAAAGCTGCGCGGCTTCGATCGGGTAGACGTCGCCGTAGCGCCGGATCTTGTCGACCAGCTCCTTGCCGAGCAGCTCGACGAGGCCCGCGTGCCGGGTGGCGCCGCCGCCCAGCGGCACGTCCAGCTGCGTGCGGACTTCGGGGAACCGCTGGTCCAGCTCGACGGCCAGCTGGTGGATGGTGACGTAGGCCCGGCCGAACTCCTCGGCGTCGGGGCCCGGCGGGATCTCCTGCAGCACCTTGACGAGCTTGTCGTCCATCTTGAGCTTGTCCCACAGGGTCACGTCTTTTCCTCCACATGCGGCCGCCGTTGGTCTACCAGAGGACCGGCACGCGGTCCACTCCCCCGGTGACACGGTTGGTCCGGATCCGCAGTTCATCGACGCCGACGGCCAGGCGCAGCCCCGGGAACCGCCGGAACAGCGAGCCGAACACGACCCGCAGTTCGGTGCGGGCCAGGCTCGCCCCGATGCAGAACCAGCCGCCGTAGGCGAACGAGACGTGCGAATTCGGCTTGCGGCCGGGGTCGAACGCCTCGGGGTCGGGGAATTCGGTCTCGTCCCGGTTGGCCGCGGCGATCGACAAGAGGACCGCGTCGCCCCGCGTGATCGCCACCCCGCCGAGCTCGACGTCGTCGTGGGCGTACCGCAGCACCCCGAGCCCGCTCGGCGCGGACAGCCGCAGGATCTCTTCGACGACGCCGTGCACACGGCCCTCGGGATCGGCGGCCAGCTCGTCCCGCCGGGCGAGGTCGGCGAGCAGGTACAGGACGCCGAGGTCGATCCGGTTGGCGGTGGTTTCGTGGCCGGCGAACAGCAGCCCGGCGGCGAGCCGCGCGACGTCGTCGTCCTTGATGGCGGGATCCCCGGCCTGCGCCCGCACCAGGTCCGAGACGACGTCCTGCCCCGGCTCGCGCCGCTTCCGGTCGGCGAGCCGGCCCATGTAGCAGGCGAACTCCTCGAGCGCCGCGTCCGAAGCGGCGCCGATGTCCATCCGGCCGATCCGGTCCGAAAGCTCCCGGAAGGTGTCGCGGTCGTCGTACGGGACGCCGAGCAGCTCGCAGATCACCAGCACCGGCAGCGGGAAGGAGAGGTGTTCGTGCAGGTCGACGGCCGCCCCGTCGCCCCGGGCCCGCTCCATGTCGTCGAAGCAGCCGTCGGCGAGTTCCTGCACGTGCCCGGCGAGCCGGCGGATCCGGTTGGCGGAGAAGGCGGGCACGAGCAGCCGCCGCATCCGCGCGTGTTCGGTGTGCTCGGTGTCGTGGTCCCCCTGCGGCCGGCTGAGGAAGGCGGCGTCCGACAGCAGGGACGCCTCCGCCGGCGCGGGGTGCGACCGCCCGAACCGCGGATCGGTGAAAACGGACCGCACCTGCTCGAACCCGGTGACGAGCCAGGCGGGATCCCCGGCCGGGGTGGTGACGGCGACCACGGGCCCCTGCCGCCGGAGAACCTCGAAGAGCGGAGCGATCTCCAGGACGTTGGGCCGATCGAACGGAAGGCGCGGAGCGGCGGCGGTCATCGGGTCTCCTCCCGGAGGCGCAGCACGGCCGGCGCGAACGCGGGCGGGCCGGTCACCGGCCGTTCCCCCCGGTCCCCCACGATCCACGGTACTCAGCAACAGGCCGATCGGGCGGCGAGCGGCAATACCCCGCCCGATCGGGCCATCGAGCCCGCCCGGTGGGCCGGAATCGTCGGTGCCCCCGGGTAGCGTGGACATCGGGGGCCGGAGGCCAAGCGGGTGGCCGTCCCGCACTGGACCATGCCCCCGCCCGCTCGTGAGTGGTAAGGCGAGTTAGAACGCGCCTTACCACTCACGACCACCTGGCCGACGGCGTCACGCGCCCGGCTACAGCAGCTGCCAGGCCCGGGTCAGCGTGTCCCGCAGGATCTGCTCCATCTCGTCGAACTCCCGCTGGTCGCAGACCAGCGGCGGCGACAGCTGCACGACCGGCTCGGCCCGGTCGTCCGCCCGGCAGTACAGCCCCGCCTCGAACAGCGCCTCCGACAGGAATCCCCGCAGCACCCGCTCGGACTCCGCCGCCGTGAACGTTTCCTTGGTCGCCTTGTCCTTCACCAGCTCGATCCCGTAGAAGAACCCCGCGCCGCGGACGTCCCCCACGATCGGCAGGTCGAGCAGCTTGTCCAAAGTGGACCGGAAGGCCGATTCGCGGCGCAGGACGTGGCCGTACAGGTCTTCCCGCTCCATCAGGTCCAGGTTCACCAGCGCCACCGCGCACGACACCGGGTGGCCGCCGTAGGTCGAGCCGTGCATGAACGTCGTCTCGCCGCGGGTGAACGGCTCCATCAGCCGCTCCGAAGCCAGCACCGCGCCCAGCGGCGCGTACCCCGACGTCAGCCCCTTCGCCGTCGTGATGATGTCCGGCTGGTAGCCGTACCGCTTCGCCGCGAAGTCGTGGCCCACCCGGCCGAACGCGCAGATCACCTCGTCCGACACCAGCAGCACGTCGTGCTTGTCGCAGATTTCCCGCACCCGCGCGAAATACCCCGGCGGCGGCACGAAGCAGCCGCCGGTGTTCTGCACCGGCTCCAGGAACACCGCCGCGACGGTGTCCGCGCCCTCGAACTCGATCGCCTGCTCGATCTGGTCCGCCGCCCAGCGGCCGTAGGCCTCGTAGTCGTCGGCGTGCTCGGTCGCCCGGTAGAAGTTCGTGTTCGGGACGCGCAGCGTGCTCGGCACCAGCGGCTCGAAGTCCGCCTTCGCGCCCGGGATGCCGGTGATCGACAGCGCGCCCTGCGACGTCCCGTGGTAGGCCAGCGCGCGGCTGATCACCTTGTGCTTGCCCGGTTTCCCGACGAGCTTGAAGTACTGCTTCGCCAGCTTCCACGCCGTCTCGACGGACTCGCCGCCGCTCACGGTGAAGAACACGCGGTTCAGGTCACCCGGAGCCGCCGAAGCGAGCCGCGAGGCCAGTTCGATCGCCGTCGGGTGCGCGTGGCCCCACAGCGGGAAGTACGCGAGCTGCTTCGTCTGCCGCGCGGCGGCCTCCGCGAGTTCTTCGCGGCCGTGGCCGACCTGGACCGCGAACAGCCCGGCGAGCCCGTCCAGGTAGCGCTTCCCGCGGGCGTCCCAGATGTACGGGCCTTCGCCGCGCACGATCACCGGGACGTCGGTCTCGTCGTAGGCCGAGTGGCGGGTGAAGTGCATCCAGAGGTTGCTGCGGGCCGCCTGGGCGAGGCTCGGGGCGTCGGCGGAGGCGCGGTCGGCGGTAGTGGTCATGACTCGGTTATCGCACGCGCCGACCCCGCGACGCAAGCGATTCAGTCGTCCAGCCGAACTTGGACGACTAATTCATGGTCATCTTTCGCCCGCAACCTTCGGATATAGTCGTCACGTTCCGCGCGTGCCCCACTGGTAGGTCTGCTTCCGCAGCTTGAGGTAGACCATCACCTCCGCGTGCCGGACGCCCGGCAGCGCGCGGATCCGCGTCGAGATCAGCTGCAGCAACGCCTCGTCGTCCGCGCAGACGGCCTCGCACAGCAGGTCGTAGCGCCCGGCGCAGAGGATCACGTACGCGATTTCGTCCATTTCGGCCAGTGCGTCGCCGACCGGTTCCAGCGGGCCGTCGACGGTGATCGCGACCATCGCCTGCCGGAACAGCCCGACCTGCAACGGATCCGAGACGGCGACGATCTGGATGACCCCGGAGTCCGACAGCCGCTGCACCCGCTGCCGGACCGCCGCTTCCGACAGGCCGACTGCCTTGCCGATGGTCGCGTACGCGCGCCGCCCGTCCTCCTGCAGCTGCGCGATGATCTGCCGCGAAATGTCGTCGAGGACCGGCGGGGCGGGCCGTCCGGTGGCGTCCTGGCTGCTCACGCCCGGGATCATCCCCGACACGGGTGACGCCAGGCAAACCCGGCGCGCCGTGACAGTGCGTGACTAAATCCGAATGCTCGCACCGGCCACGACAACGGATTTAGTCGTCTTCGGGCCGTTGACAACGCCGAATCGGTGCTGTTCCATCCGTCGCACCCTGCACCCCGGCCGGAGGGAACGCCCATGCCCCGCACTCCCGCCCCGCCCGCCGCCACCGCGGCCGCCACCGCAAAACCGGCCCGCACGCTCACCCGGTCCATCGGCGTCGGCGGCGGCACGCTCCTCACGCTCAGCTGCGTGACGCCGGCGTCGTCGCTGTTCGTCCTCGTGCCCCCGCTGTTCGCCGACCTCGGCACCGGCACCGCGCTCGCCATCGCGCTCGCGGTGCTGCTCTGCGTCGGGATCGCCTTCTGCTACTCCGAACTCGGCACGCTGGTGCCGAGCGCCGGCGGCGAGTACGCGATGGTGACGACGGTGGCGAACCGGTTCACCGGCTGGCTGACGTTCATGCTGTCGTTCGTCGTCATCCTCGTCGTGCCCCCGATCATCGCGATCGGCGTCGCGGACTACCTCGCCGTCGTCGCCGACATCAGCCCGTCGGTCGCGGGCGCGCTCGTCATGCTCGCCTCGACCGTGATAGGCCTGCTGAACCTGCGGTCCAACGCCTGGATCACCGGGATCTTCCTGGTCATCGAGATCGTCGCGATCTTCGTCGTGTCCCTGCTCGGCTTCACGCACACCACGCAGAGCCCGGCGGTGCTGCTGAAGCCGAGCCTCGGCACGAGCGGGATCGGGCTGATCGCCGTGGTCGCCGGGCTCGCCGTCGCGTTGTTCGTGGTGCAGGGGTTCAGCACCGCCGTCTACCTCGCGGAGGAGATGCGCGAGCCGCGCCGGACCGTCGCACGGACGGTGTTCTGGACGCTCGGCATCAGCGCCGTGGTCATCCTCGTGCCGGTCGTGGCCGTCACCCTGGCGGTGCCGGACACCGCCGCGCTCGCCGGGGTCGACCTCTCCGCGCTGGTCACCGGCTGGAGTAGCAGTGCCGTCGGGGTGGCGATCAGCCTCTGCATCGCGGCCGCGATCGTCAACGCGGTGATCGTCATGGTCATCCAGAACTCGCGGGTGCTGTTCGCCTCCGCCCGCGACCAGGCGTGGCCGGCGCCGGTGAACCGCGCGATGAGCGTGGTGGGCAGGCGGTTCGGCTCGCCGTGGGTGGCGACGCTGGTGACCGGGCTGTCCGAGGCCGTCCTCTGCTTCGTGCCGGTCGACACGCTCAGCGGCGTCACCGGGGTCGCGGTCGTCGCGCTCTACCTCAGCGTCGCGGCCGCCACGCTCCGGGCGCGCCGGGCGGCGCACCGCAAGGCCGACGTGTGGCGGATGCCGGCGTGGCCGCTCGTGCCGGTGCTCGCCGTCGCCGCGCTGGCCTACGTCCTGGTCGAGCAGAGCGCGCTCGACCTCGGGATCACCGCCGGGGTGCTGGTGGTGTCGGCGCTGTACTGGTGGGGCTACCTGCGCCGCCGTCCCGAGCGCTGGGTCGTGACAGTCCCGCAGGACTAGCGGCGGCCGCGGAGCTGCCGCACGCCGACGACGATCACCGCGAGCAGCCCGGCGACCGCGACCAGCACCCAGATCCAGGCCGGGACGCCCACGGAGTCGAGCGTCGTGGCGGACGCCCCGGTGACGGTGAAGTGGACGGTGCCGGTGACGTTGTCGCCGTCCTTCGCGACGACCTGCCAGGTCAGCGTGTAGGCCTGGGCGGTGGCGGACGACGTCACCGGGACCGTCACGACCCCGCCGTCGACCGCCGGGGCACCGATCTGCCAGGCGGTGCCGTCGCGGCCGGTGATCTTCACCGGGTCCGGCGGCAGCGTCACGGGCTCGCCGAAGGTCAGCTGGACCTGCGTCGGCGCCGTCGCGAGCGAAGCACCCTCCGCGGGTGAGCTGGACTCGAGCTCGGTGTGCGCCGACGCGGGCCCGGCCAGGACGAGCAGGCCGGTGAGCGCGGCGAGAACGGCTCCGAGGACACGACGCGGGATCATCCGGACATCCTGCCCTATCCGCCCGTGCACTCTTCGTGTCCACCCGTGCAGCCGCGGCGGGGCCGCTTCTCTTCGCGCCGCGCATTGGTGAGGATGGACGCCTGGGTGGCGAGGGAAGGACCTCCATGGCGACAGTGCGCGACGAGGCCGACGCACGGCAGCAGCTGAAGGCGGAGCGCCGGCGCGAAGTACCCGACGAGCCGCGTGAAGGAGCGTCGGACGTCGCGAAGCCGCAGGGAGCCGGTTCGGCCGCGCTGGTCGCCGAGACCGACGTGCTCGCCTTGGACTACGCCGAGGTCGAAGCGGCCAAGAAGGCCCTGGACGAGCGCTACCAGGAGCTTTCCGGGCACCTCGCGAACGCGCGCGAGCTGGGCGCCCCGCTCGCCGACGGCAAGGGGCCGGTGTCCCACTGGATGCGCCGCTCGTTCGGCCTGCGCGGCGGCGCGGACGCCGGTGGCGTGCAAGCTGCCCTGACGTCGTACCTGGCCGAACTGGCTTCGCTGCGGCAGGCGCTCGAGACCGTCGCCGCGACGCACGCGAGGAACGACGACGAGGCCGCCGCGGCGCTGCGGGCGGGTGAGTCCCGTGCCTGAGTTCCATTCGACGCACCACCGTCCGACCGCGCGTGAGCAGGCCCGCACGCGGCGCGTCCGCCGTGAAAAGGCGGCCAACGCGCGCGAAGCCGCGTTCGGCCGGATTCACTGGGACAGCTACGAGCACCGCGAGCTGTGGGACATGGTGCAGTCGGCCGAGCCGCCGAAGCTCGGCGAGCAGGCGCACCGGTGGGCCGAGCTCGCGAAGGGTGTCGACACGTCGACCGGCGACGTCCACGCGCTGGTGCAGAAGCTGCTGCTGTCGTGGCGCGGCCCGTCCGCGGCCCAGGCCGCCGATTCGGTGCGGCGGCTGACGACGTGGGCGAGCACGGCGAGCGAGAACGCCCGGCAGATCGGCGACGGCCTCGACACCTACACCGCGGCGATCGGCGAGGCCCGGCGGAAGATGCCGGAACCGGTGCACTACTGGGCCGAGCGGTGGTTCCGGGAGGGCTACGCGGTCAAGCGGCTCGACGGGCCCGAAGGCACGTACCTGCTGGACGACCTGCTCGACGACAAGCTGCCGACGAAGAAGCAGGCGGACGACGCGAAGGCCGCAGCCGTCCGGGTCATGGAGCAGTACGAGAGCGCGAGCCACGACGTCCGCCACCGGCTGCCACCGGCGTTCGACACGGCGCCGGCGGTGAGCGCGTCGGAGGCGGAGGTGGCGCCGATCGAGCGGGTCCCCGGCCGGGATCCCGGGTTCGATCCGCCGTTCGAGCGGCCGTCCGGTCATGGGCCCGGCGACTCGACGTCGGCCGCCTCGGTGGTGCCCGGCACGCTGACCGGCGCCGGGCTGACGGCTGGCGCCGACGGGGTGATCGGCGCGGCGGGCGGGACCGGGCCCGCGGGGTACGGGTCCGGGTGGGCCGGGGTGCCGACGGGCGTCGCGGGTCCCGGCGCTTCGGGCGGTCCGGGCGCGCTCGGCGAAGGCGGCCGGGCCGGTTCGGGCCGGTTCGGCGGCTCGTCATCAGCGTTCGGCCCCGGCTCGGGAGGTGGCCGCGGCCCGGCGGGCGGGTACGGCATGTACCCACCGGGCCAGGGCATGCGACGCGAGGAAGACACCGAGCACCACGACAAGTACGCATCGGGCTACGACTTGATGGACGACCTCCCGCCCGCGTACCCGCCGGTGTTCGGCGAATGACGGGCTTCCACGCCGACCCGGCGGCCCTGGAGGCGCTGGCCCGCAGCCTGGAGGACGTGGCGGAGGAGTACGGGGCCGCAGCGGACGAGACGAGCGGATCGGGCGACCTCGGGCCGCTGGTGCCGGACGCGCTGCAGGCGGTCACGGACGAGTGGGCGCACCGGATCCGGGCGGCGCAACAGGATTTCGACGCGGCGGCGGCGAGCGTCCGGACGGCGGCGAAGGTTTACCGGACCGGCGACGCGACCGCGGTGGAGGAGCTGAGGCGGGCCGATGGCTGACTTTCGCGGCCCGAGCCACCCCGGGCGACCCGCCCGCGACGGCAGCCGCGGGCGGCCGCCGCTACCGATGCCGGTCCTGCCGGACTCGGCACGGCCGAGCCACCCCGGGCGACCCGCCCGCGACTGCGGCCACGGGCGGCCGCCGCTGCCGATACCGGTCCTGCCGGGCTCGGAGCAGCCGGTTGTCGCGGTCACGCGACCGAGCCACCCCGGGCGGGCCGATGGCTGAGTTCCGCGGCCTCGGCTTCGACCCCGCCCCGGGCAGTCCCGATGCCGTCGCCGAAGCGGCGCGCCGGTGCTCCGCGGCCGCCGCGCGGCTCGGCGATGTCCCGGCCCCCAGCGACCTCCCCGGCTGGGCCGGCCCGGCCGCGCAGGCGCTCGCCGAGCGGGCCCGGCAGTCCGCGGCCGGCGTCGCCGAGCTGCCCCGCTCCCTCCGCGAAGCCGCCGCCGTCCTCGAACACTGGGCCGGGACCCTGGTCGCGCACCGACGGCAGGCCGAAGACCTCGACCGCCGGGCCAGGACCGCCCAGCGGGCCGTCGTCGACGCCGAGGACGCCGTCGAACAAGCCGAGACGACCGCACAGTTCTCCCCCGCCGCCGCGCCCGAAGCCGCCGCGGCCCGTGCCCGGCTCGCCGCCCGGCAGGACGAACTCGACCGCGTCCGCCGTGCCGCCCGCGACCTCGAACGCGCCCACACCGCCGAGGCCGCGCGCGTCGCCGGGCGGCTGCGGGCCCTCGGCGGGAACGAACCCATGCCCAGCCCGCCCCCGTTCCGGCAGCTCACCACCGCCCTGGAGAACTTCTCGGCCGCCGGGCGCGAACTGGGCGTGACCGTCGCCCGCACCCCCGTCACGCCGGTGACGCCGCCGTCCGGCGCCGTGGGCGCGTTCACCGCGGCGCTGGGTGGCCGGTGAAACTGCCCGCCGTCCCGGGGATCACCCCGGTCAGCCTGGCCTCCGCCGAGCGCACCACGGCGGAGCTGCACGCCCACATGGCACGCCTGCGCGGGCCCGACGCCGCCCGGGACGTCGGACTCGAAGCGGCCGCTGTGCAGTGCGCGGAAATCGCCCACGACCAGCACGCCGGCCTGCTGGCCCTGGTCGAGCACCGCGACGCCGACCCGGCCCTGCTCATCGCCGGCGTGGTCCCGCTCGCCGGCCCGGTCGGCGACGCCGCGGACCTCCGGCACTTCGTCGCCGACACCACGCCCGGCCTGCGTGAGGTGAGCCACGCGCAGACCCGGCACGGCTACCCGGTGGTGATCGTCGAGCGGATCGGCCTGTCCGGCGCGCAGCTGCAGGCGGTCGTGCTCGATCCGGACCGCCCGCGCGCGGCGGTGTTCACCCTGCACTCCCCCGGCGGCCGGGGCTGGCTGGAGGTCGCCGGGCTGGCCGGGACGCTCGTCGCCGGCGTCGACCTCACCCCCGCAACGCCCGCTCCCGGTACTCCCGCGGGGTCCGGCCGGTCGCCCGGCGGAACGTCCGCGAGAAGTGCGGTGCGCTGGTGAACCCGCAGTCGCGCGCGATCTCCGCGATGCCCCGGCCCGCCTTGGCCGGGTCCGCCAGCAGCGCCTTCGCCCGCTCGATCCGCAGCCCCTTGAGCCGTTCCGAGACGCCCTGTCCGTCGTCGAACAGCTGGTACAGCCGCCGACGCGAGATGTACAGCGCTTCGGCGATGCGGTCCGCGGTGAGCGACTGTTCGGCCAGGTGGGCCCGCATGTACTCCAGCGCCTCGCGCCGCCGGGCCGCCAGCGCGTCGACGCGGTCGAGCTCGCTGCGAAGCGCACTGCGCAGCACCAGTTCGGCCAAGCCGAGCAGGTGGTGGGCCAGCCCGTGCGGGTCGAGCCGCGGCCCGGCCGCCAGGACGTGCGCCACCGCGCCGGCGAACAGCGCCCGCAGCGGCGCGTCGACCTCGACCGGCCGGAACATCAGCGGCCGCAGCTCGGCGAACGCGATCGACAGCTTCGCCGCCGCGACGGTCAGCATCACGACGCCGGCGGGCTGCAGGTGCAGCGTCGCGTCGGCGAACGTCAGTTTCGCGCCGGATTCGGCGACCGCGCGCGGCACCGGGCAGCGCAGCACCAGCTGGATGCGCTCGGGATCGCTCGCCGCACCGCCGAGGATCGCCGCGCGGGCCGCCGCGGCGCCCGAGGCACGGACGACGAGGTACCCGCTCGCGGGTACGTCCACCGGGTACGGCTCGGCCATCGGCACCATCGTGCCCGACGCCGGCCGCCCACGACGGGAAGGGGGACCATGGCGCGCCGCACCGCGACGGCGGCGGGAGTGATCCTGTCGCACCTGGAGTTCGACCTCCTCTGGGAGGACCTGGGACCGGGCGGGCCACCGCCGTACCCGTTCGACGTGGCGGCGCACGGCCGCACCCACGCCGAACGCGACGACCTGGGCGTGCGCGTTTTCGCCGGGCTCGCCGAAGCCGGGCTGACCGACGGCGACGACGTCGACCCGGCACTGGCGGACCTGATCGCGCTGGTGGGTTCGCCGTCGGTGAGCGTCGACGCGCTGGTGCTCGGGGAAGCGCCGTGGCGGCTGCTCGCCGCCGTGCGGGACACGGCGGGCGTGCTCGCCGTCCTCGACGACCGCGACCTGGTCCTCGAACCGCTGCGGCCGGCGGACTTCGTCCCGTCGGTGGCCCGCGTGCTCGGCGACCAGCCACCGGGCCCCGGCGACCCGCTGCGGCTTCCGCGAGCGGCATATGCGGCCGCGATGGACGCCTACGCGCGCAACGGTTACGACGCGTTCGAGCGGGCGCTGGCCGCGGCGGGGATCACCGGCCGGGCGGTCCGCCCGCTGGCGACGCTGGTGACGGCGGAGCGCCACACGGCGGGCCAGCTGGCCGCGACCGGTCCGGCGGGCCGCACCCCGGTGCTGGCCTGGTTCGACACCGCGGCGGGCCGGTACGCGGTGACCCCGGAGGACGCGGGCGGCGAGCCCTGGGTGACGGTCACCCCGGTGGGCGGGCTGGCCGGCCGCGTCGCCCGGCTCGTCGACGCCGCCCGCTGACGGGGTCAAGTGGCCCAGGTGGCGGGGAGGAGCGAGTCCGGTTCGGCGTGGCGGGAACGCGCTTCCGGCTGCTCGGCCGAGCCGCTCGGCAGCAGGTCTCCCAACACCTCCTGGCCCTGCTGCAGCGCATCCGTCCCGGCTTCCGCCGCGAGCCGCCGGATCAGTTCCGCCAGCTCGTGCGGGGACCGGGTCAGGGCCCGCCGCTCGAACCGCAGGTCCACCAGGGCGCCGTGCAGGTCCACCACCACCGTCACCCCGCCGTCCGCCGCCGACGCGCGGATCGCGGCCAGCCGTTCGCCGTAGCCCGTCACTGCACCCGCCAGCTTTCCGGCGTCGTCACTTCCGCGGCCTCCCCCGGCGCCGGCAGGCCGAGCCCGGCCACCTCGCCGTCCAGGGTGTGCCACAGCGACGCGGTCGCCCGGGCCGAGGCCGCCGCCGTGAGCAGCAGGATCCGGCGGGCGAGCTCGTCCGGGTCCAGCCGCAGCGCCGCGGCCTCCAGGGTCAGCTCCTGCAGCGCGCCGCCGGGCGCGACCTCCACGGCGACCGTCCGGTCGGCGGCTTTTCCGGTGATCACGGGTGCACCCCTCCGTAGAACGTCGACGCCGACAGCGTGTGCGTGTTCCGGCGGACGGCGTCCCCGGAGTTGCCCTCGATCATCGTGACGCGGTTCCCGTCGACCTTCTCGACGATGCCGATGTGCGTGCTGGTCGCCGTGTTCTGCGGGCCGGTGCCGAAGATCAGCACGTCCCCGGGCCGGGCCTCGTGCAGCGCGTGCTTCCCGTACGCGTGCCCGTTGCGCTGTCCCCAGTGGAAGACGTCGCCGCTGAAGGGCAGGACCGGGATCCGCACCCCGGCCTTGCGCCACATCGCGGTGGCGAACGACGAACACCACGCGGCAGTCGGCCCGTACGGGTTGCGGTTGCTGCCGGGCGGGTTTTCGCGGGTGCCGAGCTCCTTGCGCGCGGCGTGCACGATCTCCGTGCCCCGGCTGGAACCGGGATGCGTGGCCTTGTCGCCGGCGTGGTCGTGGGTCAGGTCCTTCCGCAGCGCGTCCAGCTTCTTCGCCGACGCCTCGAGCTCCGCGTGGACGTGCCGCAGCGTCGACGCCGACTGGCGCGTGTAGTGCGGCACCAGGTCGGCGACGTGCCCGACGGCCCGCATCAGCGCCGCCTGCGTCCCCGCGGCGGTCCCGGCGTCGAGGACCTGCGTGGCTTTCGCGGTGTACTCGTCGACCAGCCGCTGCACGGCCGTGTGCCCGCTGTCCACTGTGGACGCCACGTGCGCGACGACCTTCTCGGCCGCCGCCCCGGCTGCGCCCGTGACCCGCAGCTCCGTCGTCAGTTTCCCGCTGGCGTGGCGGAAACCGTCGGCCCCGCGGCCGTGCCAGTGCTCGAGGACCGTGGTGCTTTCCTGGTGGTAGGCGTCGTGCTGGTCGTCGAGCGCGGCCGCCACCCGGTGCAGGGCGTATTCGGCGCGGACGGCGTCCTCGGCCTTCCCGGCGAGCTTGTTGCGGTGCGCGATCAGGTCCTGCGCGAACGAGCGCGCGAGCGCGGCGGTGTCCACGTCAGCTCCGCCCGTTCAGGGCGGCGGCGGTGGCCGTCTCGTGGTCGCGATAGGACTTCGCGGCCTTCTGCGCGGCCGACGCCAGCCCGTCGGCGTGCGCGCCGACGCCCTTGACCTGGCGCTGCAGCGCCAGCCCGAAGCCGGCCAGCGCGGCAGCGAACCCGGACTCCCGGCCGATCCGGCCGAAGCTGTCCTCGGCGATGTCCCGGACGTCCCGCAGCTGCCCGGTCGCGCCGTCGAGGGCGTCGGCGACCTGCCGGGTCCGCCGCACGTAACCGTGCAGCACGGCATCGTCCACACGCAGCGCGCCGCTACCGCCGTGCGCGTGCGGCTTGCCGTGGTGGGCGGTGACGTCCTTGGCGGCCTCGCGCGCGGCGGCCAGGTGGTGCTTGTAGGCGCCGTTCGTGTACGTCGACCAGGGCGTGAAGTCGTGGCCGTCGCCCGAAATGCGGTTCGCGACCCGCGCGTTGGTGTCCGGGTCGAACAGCTGGTCGTCGGACTTCAGGTGGTACTGGTGGCGCCGCTCGGGGCCGAGCGCGCCCAGCATGTTGATCTGCCACAGGCCGTACGAGTCGTCCGGCGGGGTCGCGTTGTGCGCGGTCGTCCGGCCGCCGGACTCGGCCAGCGCGACCGCGACCGCGGTGGTGAGGCCCTGGCCGCGGAAGCCGGCCGCGTAGGCGTGCCGGGCGATCTCCCCGGCGCTCAGCTTGGTCATGGTTCGACCTTGACCCGTGGGGTACTCCTCCCGACAGCCGCGCTGCACGCAGGGACAACCCGCGTGCACGCCCGGCTCAACCTTCGGGGCCGCTCACCCGTACTGCTCCCGGGTGCACCTGCGAGAAGGGGACACGGATGCACAGAACCGGGGCGCTGGCCCTGCTGGGGTTGTCGCTGGTCACGGCAGCCTGCTCGGCTCCTCGCACCACGACGGCGGCTCCCGTGGCGGAGCCGGTGCGCGTGACCACGTCCGCACCCGCCACGACGACGGCCACCACCCCGCCGCCCGCGCCGCCGTGCGCCGTCGCGACCGGGGCCTGCGTGAGCCTGGCGCAGCGGCTGGCGTGGCTCGTGCGGGACGGGCGGGTCGTGCACGGCCCGGTCCCGGCCGGGTTCGGGCCACCGGACCAGGCGACTCCCGCCGGGTCGTTCCACGTCGTGTGGAAGGACCGCGAGCACCGCAGCAGCGTGTACGGCACCGACATGCCGAACTCGGTGTTCTTCGCCGCCGGCGGCATCGCCTTCCACGCCGGTCCGCTGGACGCGCCGTCCCACGGCTGCGTCCACCTCACCGACGCCGACTCGGCGGCGTTCTTCGACGGGCTGAAGGTCGGCGACGCGGTGCAGGTCTTGTAGCCTTCGTGCCGGTGGACGGTCCAACGGTCATTTCCCGGCTGCGCGCCGCGGGCTGCGTGTTCGCCGAGGACGAAGCGGCGCTGCTGGTCGAGGCCGCCACGACGGCCGACGAACTCGAGTCGCTGGTGGCCCGCCGGGTCGCCGGGCTGCCGCTGGAGCACCTGCTCGGCTGGGCGGAGTTCCACGGGCTGCGGATCGCCGTGCGGCCCGGGGTGTTCGTGCCGCGGCAGCGCACCGGATTCCTCGTCGACGTCGCCGTCTCGCTGGCGCCGCCGGACCCGGTGGTGCTCGACCTGTGCTGTGGATCCGGCGCGCTGGGCGCCGCGTTCGCCGCGGCCATCCCGCCGCGGGAGCTGCACGCGGCCGATGTCGAACCCGCCGCCGTCGCCTGCGCGCGGCTGAACCTGCCCCTCGTCCACCAGGGCGATCTCTACGACGCCCTGCCCGCCTCGCTGCGCGGCCGCGTCGACGTGCTGCTGGCCAACGTGCCCTACGTCCCTTCGGACGCCGTCGCGACGATGCCGCCGGAGGCCCGCCTTTACGAGCCGATGGTGGCGCTCGACGGCGGCGCGGACGGCCTCGACCTCGCCCGCCGGGTCGCCGCCGGTGCGCCGCAGTGGCTGGCGCCGGGCGGGACGGTGCTGGTGGAATCGAGCGAACGGCAGGCGCCGGTGCTGGCGGGCATCTTCGCCGCGGCCGGGCTGAAGCCGGACGTCCACGAGTCCGCCGACCTGGGCGCGACCGTCGTCACCGGCACCGCGCAAAGCTGATCTCACGTTCCGGCGCTCCCGGACGTCTACAAGGTGTGATCGTGAAACCGTTCGAGCAGATCGTGACCGAGCACGGGCCGATGGTCCTCCGGGTGTGCCGGGCCGTGCTCGGTCCGGCCGACGCCGAAGACGCCTGGTCGGAAACGTTCCTGTCGGCGTTGAAGGCGTACCCGGAGCTGCCCGCGGACGCGAACGTCCAGGCGTGGCTGGTCACGATCGCGCACCGCAAGGCCGTCGACGTCACGCGCGCCCAGGCCCGCCGTCCGCTGCCGGTCGGCGAGATCCCGGACCGGCCCGGGAACGCGGAGACGTTCACCGGCGACCTGTGGGACGCGCTGGCGAGGCTGCCGGACAAGCAGCGGCTCGCCGTCGCCTACCACTACCTGGCCGGGCTGCCGTACCGCGAAATCGCGCAGATCACCGGCGGCACCGCCGACGCCGCCCGCCGCGCGGCCGCCGACGGCGTCAAGGCCCTGCGGGCCACTTACCCCTTGGAGGGAGCGCACCCATGACGGACATCATCTTCCCGCCGTTCGCCGCCGAGCTCGATTCGACCGTCCGCCACGAGCGGCTGGTCGCCGCCGCCGAGCACCACGGCTTGCTGGACGTCGCCTACCGGACCCTGGACACCCCGGTCGGCCCGCTCCTGCTGGCCGCCACCCAGCGCGGCCTGGTCAAGGTGGCCTTCGACCGCCAGGACCACGAGGCGGTGCTCGCGGCTTTGGCCGCGGAGATCAGCCCGCGCATCCTGAACGCCCCGAGCCGCCTCGACGCAGTCAGCCGCCAGCTCGACGAGTACTTCACCGGCGAGCGGCGCACCTTCGACGTCCCGCTGGACTTCCGGCTGGCCCACGGGTTCCGCCTGTCGGTGCTGGAGCACCTGCCGGAGATTTCCTACGGGCACACGGAAAGCTACGCCCAGGTGGCCGCGGCGGCGGGCAGCCCGAAGGCGGTCCGCGCGGTCGGCACGGCGTGCGCGCGCAACCCGCTGCCGGTGGTGGTGCCGTGCCACCGGGTGGTGCGCTCCGACGGGTCGTACGGCCAGTACGCGGGCGGCGAGGAAGCGAAACGGACCCTGCTCACCCTGGAGACGGCATGACCACGTTCGAACAGCGCGTCGCCGCGGCGGACTGGGACGCGGTGGCCGCGGAGGTCGACGACCACGGCTGCGCACTCCTGCCGCAGTTGCTCACCCCGGCCGAGTGCGCGCGCCTGGTGGCGCTCTGGGACGAGCCGTCACACTTCCGGGCGACGGTCAACCTGCGCCGCCACCGCTTCGGGGACAACGGCGACTACCACTACTTCGCTGCACCGTTCCCGGAACCGGTGCAGCGGCTACGGCAGGCGCTCTACCCGCGGCTGCTCCCGATCGCCCGCGACTGGTCGGCACGGCTGGGCCGGGAGGCGGCCTGGCCGTCCACATTGGACGAGTGGCTGGCCGTCTGCCACGCGGCGGGCCAGCAGCGGCCCACGCCGATCCTGCTGCGCTACGAGACGGGCGGCTGGAACGCCCTGCACCGCGACCTGTACGGCGACAAGGTGTTCCCGCTGCAGGTGGTGATCAACCTGAACAACCCGGGCACCGACCACACCGGCGGCGAGTTCCTCCTGGTCGAGCAGCGGCCACGCGCGCAGTCACGTGGGACCGCCACGCTCATCCCGCAGGGCCACGGCCTGGTGTTCACCACCCGCGACCGCCCGGTCCGCTCGGCGAGGGGCTGGTCGGCGGCCCCGGTGCGCCACGGCGTATCGGTGGTCCGCTCCGGCCGCCGGCACACCCTCGGCCTCGTCTTCCACGACGCCGCATGACTTCCGGCACGCCACCCATCCCCCGACGCACCATGACCACCACCGAACTCGAAGCGCTCGTGGCACTGATCGGCCCTGCCCGGCACATCGTGCTCGGCACGGCGGCATCCCCGGCGTCACGGGCGGACGGCGAGCGGATCGCCTCGGCGTGGGGCGGCCTGGTCCTGGCGACGGTGACGTGGCCGGAGACGGCGGCGTCGTGGCTGCGCCAGGCGCGGCGGTTCGCGGCGCCGGAGCCGGACGTGTGGGTGGTCACCGCCACCCCGGCGGGCTGGGCCGGCATGGCGCGGCGGCTGCGGCTTTCGACGTCCTGGAGTCCCCACCGCACGATCCTCACCGCGGCACTGGCGGACTTCCCCATCCCCGGCCTGCGCGGCACCCGCGCGGACGGCACCACCTGGGAGACCCGATGACCCACCTCGTAACCGATTCCCCGATCGGCCCGCTCACCCTGGTCGGCACCGGAAACACCGTGACCGGCGTGTACTTCCCGAACCACTGGACCCGCCCGGACCGCAGTGCGTTCGGCGAGCGTGACGACACGGCGTTCCCGGAAGCCGTCCGCCAGCTGAAGGAGTACTTCGCCGGCCACCGCACCACGTTCGACGTCCCGATGCAGGCGGCCGGCCCCGATGCCGACCGCGCGGTGTGGGCCGAGATCGCCAAGATCCCCTACGGGGCGACCGCGACGTACGGCGATCTCGCGCAAGCCGTCGGCGGCCTGCCGCACGAGGTCGGGGCGGCGGTGGGCCGCAACCCGCTGAGCATCCTGGTGGCGTGCCACCGCGTGGTCGGCAAGAACGGCAAGCTGACCGGCTACGCGGGCGGTCTGAAACGCAAGGAGTTCCTGCTCGAGCTGGAACGACCGCCGGCTTCGGAGCGGGGTCAGCTCTGGTGAGTCACGCGTGACCGAGCAGCATGGTCGCGCCCAGCGCGGTCATGGTCACGGCGATCACGACGTCCAGCACGCGCCAGGCGGCGGGCTTGGCGAACACCCCGGCGAGCCGCTTGGCGCCGAACCCGAGCGCGCTGAACCAGACGGCGCTGGCCACCACGGCACCGAGGCCGAACAGCCACCGTCCGTCACCGTGCGCGACGGCGACCGAGCCGAGCAGGAGGACGGTGTCGAGGTAGACGTGCGGGTTGAGCCAGGTGAAGGCCACACAGGCGAGCACGGCCTTCCGCAACGGCGTCCGTTCCGCTCCGACGGTCATCACGGACGGCCGGAAGGCCCGCCGCGCGGCGAGCACCCCGTACCCGACCAGGAACAGCCCACCACCGACGGCGATGACGCCGACGGCCGTGGGCCACTGCTTCAGCACCGCCCCGATCCCGCTGACGCCCAGCCCGATGAGCACCAGATCGGAGACGGCACAGATGACGACGAGCGGCGCGACCGTGCCCCCGCGCAGGCCCTGCTGAAGCAGAAAGGCGTTCTGCGACCCGATGGCGACGATGAGCGAGAGGCCGGTACCGAATCCGGCGACGAGGAGCGTGACCACGCTCCTCACGGTATGACCGTCCCGCCTGATCACTCCAGCTAAAGATTCTTACGTAACATTAGCGCTCATGATGTCCGACCTCCCGCTCGACCAGGTCAGAACCCTGCTCGCCGTAGTGGACGAGCAGAGTTTCGACGCCGCGGCAGCGGTCCTGCACGTGACACCGTCGGCGGTCAGCCAGCGCATCAAGGCCCTGGAGCAACGCACCGGCCGAGTCCTCCTGCTGCGCACGAAACCGATCCGCCTGACGTCATCCGGCCAGGTCCTGGTCCGGTTCGCGCGTTCGCTGGCCCAGCTGGAGCAGGACGCGCTGGCCGAGCTCGGCCTGGACTCGTCCGGAACCCGCACGCTGTCGATAGCGGTCAACGCGGACTCCCTGGCAACGTGGTTCCTCCCGGCCCTCCCCGACACCCCGGGCATCTGCTTCGACCTCCACCGCGACGACCAGGACCACACGGCAGCCCTCCTGCGCGAGGGCCTGGTGATGGCCGCGGTCACGGCGGCCCCGCACCCGGTCCAGGGCTGCACCTCGGTCCGCCTGGGCCGCATGCGCTACCGCGCGATGGCCTCCCCGGCGTTCATCGCCCGCTGGCTGTCCGACGCTCCCCTGCCGGCATCCCTCCCAGCGGCCCCGCTGATCGTGTTCGACCGCAAGGACGACCTCCAGGACCGCTTCCTGAGAGCACTGACCCGCCGCCGGACCTTCACCCCGATCCGCCACCACATCCCGGCCTCGGAGTCCTTTGTGGACGCGGTAGCGGCGGGGTTGGGCTGGGGCATGATCCCGGAACTCCAAGCGGCCTCGCGCGGAGACGCGCTGATGGAACTGGCCCCGGAGAAGCCGCTGGACGTCCCACTGCACTGGCAGCAGTGGAAACTGGACAGCTCGGCCCTGGCCGCCGTGGCAGCGGCGGTAGCCCGCGGCGCGAAGGACGCGCTGCGCTGACTGTCACTCGAGCAGGTCGAAGACATAGGGACCGAGCCGCCCTCCGACGGCGATGCGGTCGCCGGACGGGAACCAGGTGATGCGATCCAGGGACGATTCGGTGCGCAGCGCCGAGACGCAATCGAGGGTTTCCCTGCTCCACAACCGAATCGTCCGGTCTTCGCTGCAACTGGCGATCATCCTGCCGTCCGGGCTGATCGCGACGTCGTTGACGCTGTCGCCATGTCCTTCGATGACAGCGAGTTCGGCACCGTCGGCGCCCCACAACCGGATCGTGTCGTCCCGGCTCGCGCTGGCGAGCCAGGTCCCGTCTGGGCTGATCCTGACCGCGTTCACATAGGCGCGATGGCCTCGCAGCACGTGTCGCTCGGTGCCTTCGTGATCCCACAAGCGGATCACCGCATGACCATCGCCGCTGGCGAACCAGGAACCGTCCGGGCTGATCGACAGGCAGGGTACGCCACCACTGTGCTGAGTCAGGCAGGCCAGGGCGGTGCCGTCGGGGCGCCAAAGACGCACCGTGGAATCCTGGCCGGCCGATACGAGCCAGTCATCGTCGGGGCTGATCGCGATCGCGTAGACCCAGGTGTCGTCGTCGTGTCCCAGCAGGGCCGCCTGCGCGGTGCCATCGACGCCGAGCACGTACACGACGGAATCCGCGCCCGCGGCGGCCAGCCAGGTGGCGTCGGAGCTGATCGCGACGGAGGTGATCCAATCGGTGCCCGCCTCCAGTGTCCCGCGCACTTTGCCGCCGGCGTCCCAGAGGCGGATCGTCTCGCCGTGACTCGTCGTGGCCAGCCAGGATCCGGTCGGATCGATCGCGATGTCCGTGACCACCCCACGAACTTCGGTTCCCTCGGCAGCGGTCGCGTCACGACCACGCCAGAACCGGACGGTGTGATCGTCGCCGACCGAGATCACTTCTCCTCCGTCCGGGCTGATGACCACTTCGCGCACCATGTCGGTGTGCCCGTTCAGCACCCGCAGTTCGGCACCTTCCCGGCTCCACAACCGGACCGAACTGTCGTCACCGCACGAAGCAAGCCATCGCCCGTCGGGGCTGAGCGCGATATCCCGGACGTAACTCTCGTGCCCCACCAGCTTGTGCTGTTCCCGCCCGTCGGTTCCCCACAACCGGACGATACCGGCCGTTCCCCCGGCGGCGAGCCAGGTACCGTCCGGCCCCACAGCCACGGCGTAAACCTTCCCGACCCGCCCCTTCAGCACCCGGATGGTCCTTCCGTCCGGGTGCCAAAGGCGGACCGTCCCGTCGTCACCTCCGCTCGCGAGCCAGGTGCCGTCGGGGCTCACCGCCACGGCCATGACCGTCCCCGAGTGCCCGGACAGCGTGCCGATTCCGGTCCCGTCCGGCCGCCACAACCGGACCGCTTCGTCCTTGCCGCCGGACGCGAGCCAGTCACCGGCCGGGCTGATGGCCACGGCGAGCACGCCGCCGGGATGCGCGGAGAGCACCCCGAGTTCGGCCCCGCCTGCCGACCAAAGCCGAACCGTTCCGTCGGCACTCGCCGAAGCCAGCCAGGTGCCGTCCGGGCTGATGGCCAGTGCGCAGACGTTCGCGGTGTGTCCTCTCAGGACTGCGCGTTCCTTCCCCTTCGAATCGAACAGCAGGACGGTACCGTCGCCCGGAGCAGCCGCGAACCAGCTCCCGTCGGGGCTGATCGACACCGCGATGAAGTTGTCCGACTCGTGGTAGATCGCCCGCCGCAACGACGGGTGCGGGAGGTCCGGCAGCCGCCAGGCCGGGAAGAGGCGGGGGCGATCCGACGACGCCGACCAGTGCCGGGCGTACTCCGCCAGTTCGGCGTAGCCGGCCAACCTGGACAACAGAGTCGGCGCCAGATCGCTCGCCGGCCGCAACGGCAGAAGCAGGTGCGCACTCTGCCGCAGCGCACGCCGCAGGCTCGCGGCCAGCGGATCCGAAGCCGCACCGAGGAACGTGTCGGCGACGTCCGGTCCCGCGTTCGTCAGCGCGGCCATGATCCACCTGAAGTCGCACGCGGTCGCGTTCAGTTCTTCGGTCAGGCCGGCCTGATCCAGGTGGTACCAGAGGTACTCCCACCAGTACCGTTCCTCGGCGGGCAGCTCCCACCACGCCCCGCTCCGGTGGGCGTCCAGCAGATTCCGGTGCTGCACGGGGAGATCCGGCCCGGCGCGGTGCCGGAGGTAGGCGCGGATCACGTCGTGCAGCCTGAGCTCGGGCTTCGGCACGAACCGGTAGCCCTGGACCAGGCAGAGGTCGTCCAGCTCCGAGCAGAGCCGCTCGACCTCCACGGTGGTGAGGTTGCCGGTGCGGCCCCAGAACTTCTCGAGGACGTCCTGCGGAATGGCCACGTCTTCGGGGAACACCGCCAGCTCCAGGTAGCGGCCGAGCCGGCCGGCACCACTGCTCTCCAGCAGCGCAAGGCTCGCCTCGACGGTCGCCGCGACCGCCAGGTTCCGCTGCCCGGCGTCGTTGATGTCGACCGCCGCCGGTCCCTGCGCGTCGAGGAGCTGCACCAGCCGGCCGGCCGCCTCGGCCACGGTGAGACCCCGTTGGACGTACTTGCCCAGCGCACGGTTGGCCAGCGCCAGCAGCACGGGCCACTTCCCGGTGCGGGCGAGGACGCCGTGCAGCTCCTCCGCCCCGGTGCCGGGCAGATTCGCCCCGAGCAAGGCCATCGCCTGGGACTCCGTCATGGCGTCCACGACGATCGGGACGACGCCGGCCGGCAGGGCGTCCTTGACCCGGGTCGTGACCAGGCGCACGCAGCTCGCGCCGCCCAGCAGGAACGGGGTGAGCTGGGACGACCGCCACACGTCGTCGACGACCAGCAGACAGGACCTGTCCTCCAGCAGCCGGCCGAGGTGACGGCCGGCCTGTTCGGGATCGGTGAACACCGGTCGGCGGCCGGACAGGTGCAGGACCAGGTCGTTGATCTTGCTCGCCAGCTCGGCCGCGGCGGTGTGCTCGCCGATGGTCACCCAGAGGATCCCGTCCGGGAACTTCCCGACGACCCGGTCGTCGTGACACGCCTCGGCGGCGAGGGTGGTCTTCCCGAAGCCACCGGCGCCCGCCACCGCGGTCAAGGCCACGACCCCGCCGTCCTGGCGGCCGGCCAGCCGGGCGATCAGCGGCTCGGTCAGTTCCGGTCGCGGGACGAGGTTGCGCGTTTCCGGGACCGCGGTGATCGGCCGGCCGGGCGTGCCGTCGGCGGTCACGTTCACGACGGTGATGTCGCGGACGTCCCGTGCTTGCACGACCGACTGGGCGCTCCCGCCGACCTCGTTGTGCGTTCCGGTCAATCGTCGTCCCGTCGGAGATCGTGCAGGCAGAGGCCGGACAGTCTAACGACCGGCCGGTGGCGGGTCAGGGTGTGCACCCACCGCCCTGGGTGCTCGACGCGCAGTTCGCGGTCCAGGTCGTCGCCTCGCCGATCGCCGCCCGGATCCGCCGGGCCGCCGTCCCGCGGACCAGCGTCGCCAACGGGAACTCCCGGACGTTCCCGAACGACAACCAGCGCGCCATCGGGCACGGCGTCACGGATCCGTCGGGCAACACCGCGACGACGTCCTTCGCGCACCGGCCGCACAGCTCCGCGACTTCCGGAGGCCGGCCGGCCGCACCCCGGCCGAAGTGCCTCAGCCGGTCCACCACTATCCGCGTGACGCCCAGCTCCCGGAGGGCCGCTTCGGCACCCTCGACGCGTTGCCCGGGACGGACATCGATCACCCCGGCGTTCACCGGGATCCCCCTCGCGACCGCCGTCTCGATCGTCGCCGTCGTCCTGGCGTGGCTGCCGCGCCTGCCGACGATCGCGTCGTGCTCGGCCGGGTCGTCCGAGTAGTAGCTCGTCCCCAGCTCGACCCCGGGCAACGCGGCCGCGGTCCACATGCGCGCCGGCAACCGCACCAGGTTCGACGTGATCTCCACCCGCAGGCCCGCCGCCGCCGCGTGGCCGACGAGGTCGGGCAGCTCCGGCCGCAGGGTGGGCTCGCCGCCGATGAACTGCACCTTCCGCGCGCCGCAGGCCGCGGCCTGGTCGATGACGCGGATCCAGTCGGCGGCGGTCATCGGGCCGTGGCGGCCGGCCGGTGCGCTTTCGGCGTAGCAGTGGAGGCACATGAGCTGGCATTTCCCGGTGATTTCCAGCCAGACGAGATCAACCGGGGCCGTGAAGTCGTCATCGTGCCGATCCCGAGTCCGCACAGTCACCCCTGCTCGTTCGAGGGCCGGTAGGGAATCCAGTCTCGCAGCGTTGGCCGCCCAGCGGGAGAAGCACGGATATACTCGGCAGCCGGACGCTTCCGAGGGGCGTGATGGGCCGACCCGACACCGCCGGCGACGACCCGGTACCGGTCCCCCAGGACGGGACCCGCTCGGTGCTGTCCGGGCACGCGGCCGAGGTCGTACAGGCTCGCGACGTCAGCGGCGGCGTGCATTTCCACCGCTCCCGCCCGCCGGATTCCGGCGTTCCCCGGCAATTGCTCGGTGACGTGCGCGGATTCGTCAACCGGACCGCCGAAATCGACCGGCTGGACCGCGTGCTGCTGGGTCCCGAGCCAGCCGGGCTGACCGTGATCGTGGGTACGGCGGGCGTCGGCAAGACCGCGCTGGCGCTCCGCTGGGCGCACCGGTCGATGGGCCGGTTCCCGGACGGGCAGCTGTACGTGAACCTCCGCGGCTACGACCCGGGTTCGCCGGTCACCGCCGAGCAGGCCCTCGACCGGTTCCTCCGTGCGCTGGGGGTGCCGTCCGGCCGGATTCCCGACGACGTCGAGGGAAAGGCCGCGCTCTACCGGTCCCTGCTGGCCGAGCGCCGCGTGCTGATCGTCCTCGACAACGCCGCGAACATCAGCCAGGTCCGGCCGCTGCTGACGGGTGGCTCGGCGGCCCGGATCATCGTCACCAGCCGAGACCGCCTCGAAGGGGTGATGGCGCACGACGGGGCGCAGCGAGTCACCGTCGAGATCCTGCCGGAACCCGAGGCCGTGGCCCTGATCCGGACGTTGACCACCGACTACCGGGCCGGGGACGAGGAAGCGGATCTCGCCGAACTCGCCCGGCTGTGCGCCCGGCTGCCGCTGGCGTTGCGCATCGCGGCCGAGCGCGCGGCGTCCCGCCCGTGGATGCCGCTGACCGAGCTGATCCGCAACCTGCGCGACGAGTCCCGGCTCTGGGACGAGCTCGCGGCCGGCAACGGCGAGGAATACGACGGCGTCCGCGCCGTGTTCGCCTGGTCCTACCGCTCGTTCTCCCCCGAGGCGGCGCGCATGTTCCGCGTGCTCGGGCTGCACCCCACCGCGGAGTTCGGCACGAGCATCGCGGCCGAGGCGGCCGGCGTGCCGGTGACCACCGCCCGGTACCTGCTCGACTCCATCGTCGGCGCGCACATGCTGGAGCAGACCGCGGCCGACCGGTACCAGTTCCACGACCTCCTGCGGGCCTACGCCACCGATGCCGCCCACCACGAAGAACCGCTGGAGCAGCAGTACGAGGTGCTGGCCCGGATCCTGGCGTGGTACCTGCACACGGCCTACGCGACCTGCGAGGTCATGCACCAGTGGGGCCGGATGCTGGCGCCGGACGCCCTGCCCGCGCCCGCCACCGCGCTGCAGTTCCCCGACCACGACTCGGCGGTGCAGTGGTGTTACCTCGAATGGCCGAACCTGTTCGCCGCGATCCAGGCCGCGGCCAAATCCGGGCTCGACACGGTGACCTGGCAGCTGACGCTGGCCACCGAACCGGCCATGCGGCGGGTGCCGATCCACGACCAGCGCGTCGCGGTGAACATCGCCCTCGAAGCCGCCCGCCGCGACCGGGCTCGGCAAGGCGAAGCGGATCTCCTGGCGACGCTCGCCGAGATCGAGCGGCTGCGGGGGCGGTTCGACGACGCCGCGGCCCGCGCCGAGGAGTCGTTGGCGATCTTCCGCGAGCTCGAAGACCACCACGGTGAGCGGATCGTCCTCAACTTCCTCGGGGTGAACCTGTTGCACCGGCGGCGGTTCGCCGAGGCGTCCGCCCGGTTCGAGGTCCTGCGGGCCCTGCAGCAGACCGAGGGGGACGTCGAAGGCGAGGCCGCGGCCTTGTTCAACCTGGCCGAGGCCTACGACGGGATCCGGCGGCACCGCGACGCCGTCGAAGCCGCTCGCCGCAGCGTGGAGCTGGGGCGGGAGCTGGGAAACCGGCACATCGAGCTCGTCGGCCTGGTCTTCCGGGCGCGGGCGACCGCGAACCTCGGCGATGTCGCCGCCGCCCTCACCGACGCCGCACGCGGTGTCGAGATCGCGCGGGAGCAACGGGACACGCGCACCGAAGGCTGGGCGCTGCTGGACCACGGCCGGATCCAGCGGCTCGCGGGCCGGCACGAAGACGCGCTCGTCTCCTACCGGCGGGCCACGACCATCTACGAGGACGCGGGCGTCCTGGACCGCCTGGCCTGGTCGCTCGACGGGACCGGCACGACGTTCCGCGAGCTCGGCCGGCCGTCCGACGCCGTCCCGTTCCACCGCCAGGCGGCCAAGGTGGCCGGCGAGACGGGCTCGCCCTGGGTACTGGGCCTGGTTCTGGAGAACCTCGCGGAGTCGCTGGCGGCTGCCGGCGACGGCGAGGAGGCCGCCGAGGTCCGCCGGGAAGCGGCCGGCCAGCTGGCGCGCCTGGACGACTTCGAAGCCACCGAGCGGCTCGAACGGATCCGGCGGGCCCTGCCCTGAAGGGGGTTACCCGGCCGTGACCCACGCGTGCAGCGACCGCAGCCGGTCACGGACCCGGGCGGGAAGGCGCTTGTCGGCGAGGGTGCCGGTCAGCAGCGCGGCAGCGTCGGCTCGGTGGCCGCACTTCGCCAGGCTGTACGCCGCGAGCACGCCCTGGTCGACGGCCTCGCCGTGGTGCCGGAGAACGTCCAGCCAGACCTTGATCGCCGGATTCAGCAGTCCGGCTTTCGCGAATTCTTCCGCAACACTCATGCGCTGTTCGGCGTTGATGTCGCGCTTCAACACCTCCGTCGAGATGCTCTCGGCCTCGGCTGCGCCACCAATCTCGATCCACAGCTCGACCCACGACGCCGGCCCGATGCTTCCGAAGCTTTCGTCGAAACCACCCTTCACCAAACGGATGGCCTGGGCTTTCATACCCACACCATTCAGGGCGACGGCGAATCGGCGCTGCCGGTATTCTGACACCTCCGAGTCCTGTTCGACCGCCGCAGTGAGCAGTTCGGTCACCACGTCGGAGTGCTTGTCGTCGTCGAGTCCGAGAGCGAGATCGATCCAGCCGTCCACGGCTGCCCCGGCTCGAACCTTGGCGATGAGCTCGTCACCGAGCACCTGATGACCGGACAACGAAAGGGAGATGGCCGCCCTCACCCAGAAATCGGGCCCGCGGTTGACACTGGCCTCATAGACGAACCGAGCATCCTCCTGATCTGCCCCGTCGAGCAGGACGCGGCAAGCGCTGTCGAAATCTCCGTATCCGAACGAGCCGTCGGTGATCGTGAGCCGCGCCGCTTCCCGAACCATCGGATGGCTTTTAGGAAAAAAAGGCGAAACAGCCTTGATCAATCGATGCGCGCTTTGGCGCGGTAGCTTTTCCACCTGCTCCAGGAGGCTGTCCGTGGCGTTGCAGGAGCTGAAGACTCCGGCAGCCACTATCCACTCGACCTCTCCTGCGTGTGGATTGGCGAGAGCCTGGCTCGCGAGTTCAAGCGCGGCCGCCGAATGCAATTTCGCCTGCAATGCCGCGGCGGCTTCCACCAGGTGCCGGGTCGATCGTTCGGCCGTGGCACCGACAACCTCGGCGACTGCGTCCGGCTGTCCCACGGAAAGCACCGCGTCCACCGCGTCCCGGAACTCCGCAACACGAGGGTCGGGCGAGACAAAGGCCCGGCGGGCGGCCCACAAAGCCTCGTCTTGACAGCCCGCTCGAGCGGCGAGATCGGCCAAGACGCCCCAGCTCGCGACACCCTCGTCCCAAGAATCCGCCAAGCGGCTGTCGTTCTCGGTGTACGCGAAGTCAGCCTCCTCGAAATCAGCACCGGCACGCAGATCGTCGACCAGATCGCGAACCATCTTCGCGGCCGATGCCGTGCGGTCGACCTGCAGGAGCAGTGAGATCAGCGCCATGGTCAGCACGCGGTCGTGTTCGTTCGTCGCGGCGATTCGGGTAACCACGTCGTCGACGCGCCGAGCACCGTCCGGCACCACTTCCCGCAGCACCTCGGCACCGCGCCTCATACCGGCCAGACTGGCGTTCCGGAGAAAGCCTTCGAGCCAGTCGGCCGCGGCCTGCGCGTCGGTGAGGCGGCCGAGCACGGCGGCCGCTTCGATCCGGATGGCCTCAGCCAGATCGGCGCCGTCCCGCAGCGCACGCAGGCGGTCGAGGCCACGGGACCCCAGCATCTGCGGCATCAGCAGGCTCAAGACTTCTCCGACGGACTCCACGTCGTCCCACGGATCGTCCCGTACGCCCTGGCAAACCAGGAGATCCAGGAGCCGGTCGACGACTGCCGCGGTGAGCTCGTCGTCGACGTCGATACCCTCGCCGACGAGCCGGCCGGCGAGCAGCACCCGTTCGCCGGTGCCTTGCAGGAGCGCGCGCAGGACGCGTCCGACGTCGTGGTTCTCGCGTCCCCACAGCACGAAGGTGAAGAGCGCGAAGACACGCTTCGCGCCGCTCAGCCCGCGTTCGATCCACTCCTCCAGGTCGGGGAACTCGGCCGGGATCTCGCCGGCCCGGGACCGGGCCGCCAGGAACTCGGCGAAGGAGTGGTGCCGGAACTCCAGGTCGCCCTCGCGGGGCACGAAAACGCCGGTTCCGGTCAACACCGCGCGGAGGTCTCCCTGCCACCCGTCCGGGACGTCGGCGCGCCGGGCGGTCACCCATTCCTGGGCGGCTTCGATCAGCGGGGACTCGGTCTCGAGGCGGTGGACGGCGAGGTGCTCGACGAGATCGACGCGCTGCCCCTGCAGCCAGTCCAGTAGGGCCAGACGAGCCGGGTGGTCGCGGGCCCCGCGGCGCAGCTCGGCGAAGGTGTCACGGCGGCTCGCTCCTTCGTCGAGGAGGTAAGCCATGAAGCGGCCGTAGAGGTCGATCCGGCTGTTCGGCAGGGGCCGGCCCGGCTCGAGCGTGTGGGCGATCGCGGCGATGGTGGCCTGGAGGGGGTTCCGGACGAGTTCGCGCAGCCTGCTGTCCCGGATCTGCCGCACGAACTCGGCGGCTTGCCCGGCCTGCTTGACCGGCTCGAGCGGGTTCTGGTCCCGGAACCAGACGCGGGCGAACTCTTCGAGCTCGACCGGGCTGAACGGCTGGATCTGGAAGCCGTCGATGTCGGTGCGCTCGAGCGGCAGGAGTTCGTGGTGGGGCAGCGGCCGGGTGGTGATGACCAGCCGGTGGTCCATGCTTCGCCGGATGCGGTCGGCGAGGGCGGCGATCACCTGGGCGCGGGTCTGCGGTTCGACGATTTCGTCCAGGCCGTCGATGAACACTAGCCAGCGAGCCCCCAGTGCCCGGCGCGCCAGCAGGTCGGGCCGCGGCTTCTCGTCGAGCCGCTGCCCCAGCACGGCTTGCAGCCCGGAAGCCAGCAGCTCGCCCCAGGCCGCGTTCTCGGCCAGCGCACGCGCCGGGATCCGCACCGGCAGCACCGGCTCGGCGATCGGGGGCCCACCGCGGTCGGCGCCGAGCCAGTACTTCGAAATCTGCTGCACGTACATGTAGCCGACGGTCGACTTCCCCGCGCCGGGTTCGCCGGTGATCAGGAGGTGCCCGCCGCGGTTGAGCGCTTCGGTCATCGTGAGGGTGCGCTCACCCGGCTCACCGCTCCGGCGCTCGGGTTCCGCTGCGCCCCGGTCGGGCTCGGGCGAGCGGTCGGTGGCCTGCGCCCGCATCGTCTGCTGCACGTAGACGTCGACGAGGTCCGGCTGCCGGACGCCGAGCAGGGTGTAGGGCAGTGACTCGGTCGCCCCTTGCTGCGCGGTCAGCAGGTCCCGGAGCCGGGGCGTGAGCTCCGGCCGGTCGGCCCAGGACGTCAGCGGCGGCCGCGGTGGCGCCTCGCCGCCCAGGTGGATGCTCAGCTGCTCGATGCTTCCCGCCTGCACCACCGGCCCGGAAAAGGTTCCGCCGGTGATTTCGTTGTGGTGTCCGGTCATCAGCGGGACGCGGGGCTCGGCGCAGGCATGCGGTCAAACCTAGCGGCGCACCAGCACGGATTCCAGGCCGCTCAGCCGGGGAAGTCGCCCACGCCGTGTTCCACCAGGTCGAACGCCTGGTCGATCACCGCCACCTGCTCCCGCCGGACCGTCTCCGCGTCGTCGCCCGCCACTATGCGGCCCATTGCGTGGGCGAAGATCGTCGTGATCGCCGTGGTCAGCAAGCCCGCCACCATCCGGGCGCGGAACGCCTCTCCCGACTCCTCCGTCAGGATCTCCGCGAACGCCGCCGCTATCTCGCGCTCCTGCTCGTACCAGCGGGCCATCAGGGCCGGGCTCGAGGTCAGTACCCACCAGAAACCCGGGCCGCCCGCGATGGCGCCGGACAGGGGGTGGCCCGCGGCCAGGAGGGCGTGCTGGTGGCGGCGCAGCGCCTCGCAGGGGGACACGCCGGCGGGGCGGGACCGGACCACCGCCGTCAGCTCCTCCAGGCGGTCGGCGTGGCGGTCCAGGAACAGGTCCTCCTTGCGCGGGAAGTAGTTGAACACCGTCATCTTCGAGACACCCGCCGCCTCCGCGATCTCCGCCACCGTCACCTCCTCGAAGCCGCGCTCGATGAACAGGCCCGTGGCCACGTTCGAGATCAGCAGGCGGGTGGCCCGCTTCTTCCGCTCGCGCAGTCCGTGATCCGCCATGAGCCGAGAGTATAGACCGAGCCAAAAGTTTGACTCGGTAAAAGTTCCGCGGCATCATCGGAGCCATGAACAGGGATGTGGTGATCTCCGGGGGCGGACCGGTCGGCTTGATGCTGGCCTGCGAACTGCGGCTGGCGGGCGTGGACGTGCTCGTCGTCGAACGGCTGCCCGAACCGGACCAGACGATCAAGGCCGGGTCGGTCAACCTGACCACGGCCGAAGCCTTCTACCGGCGGGGGCTGCTGCCCGCCATGGACGAAGTCGTGCAGCAGAACTTCGCGCAGATCAAGAAGTTCCTGGAGTCGCGCGGGGCGGGCGGGCCGAAGGGCGCGATCCCGGTGGGGCACTTCGCGGGGATCATGGTCGCCGCCACCGGGGTCGACTTCGACGATCCCGACTTCCGGGACGTCGGACCCGCGGCGCGGGTGGTCGTCATCCAGCAGCAGGCCGTCGAGGCGATCCTGACCGGGCGCGCGCTCGAACTGGGGGTCGAGATCCGGCGTGGTGCCGAGCTGACCGGGTTCGACGCCGACGACGAGGGCGTGACCGTGCACCTCGGCGACGGCGGGTCCGTGCGCGCCGGCTGGCTCGTCGGGGCCGACGGCGGGCGGAGCCGGGTGCGCAAGCTGGCCGGCTTCGAGTTCCCCGGGACCGACCCCGCCATCACCGGGCGGCAGGCGATGGCCGACCTCACCGGCACGGAGGTGCTGCCCGGCGGCTGGCAGCACGGTGACGGCGGCCTCTACGTCCACGGCCCGACACCCGGCCGGTTCCTCACCGTCGAGTTCGACGGCCCGCCCGCGGACCGGGACGCGCCGATCACCGCGCAGGAGCTCGAGGACAGCTTCCGGCGGGTCTCGGGTGCGGACGTCCGGGTGACGAAGGTCCACAGCGCGACGCGCTTCACCGACAACGCGCGCCAGGCGAGCACCTACCGCCAGGGCCGCGTGCTCCTGGCCGGCGACGCGGCGCACGTCCACTCGCCCTTCGGCGGGCAGGGCCTCAACCTCGGCATCGGCGACGCGGTCAACCTGGGCTGGAAGCTCGCCGCGACGATCCGCGGCTGGGCGCCCGAGGGCCTGCTCGACAGCTACACGACCGAGCGGCACCCGATCGGCGAGTGGGTGCTCGAGTGGACCCGGGCGCAGGTCGCGCTGATGCGCAGCGACGTGCGGACGAAGGCGCTGCGCCGAGTCGTCGACGACCTGCTGCACACCGGCGACGGCGCGACGTACCTGGCGAAGAAGCTCTCCGGCGTGTTGCACCGGTACCCGATCGAGGGCGAGCACGACCTCACCGGCCGCGCGGCACCCGACTTCGCCTTCGCCGACGGCACCCGCCTCGGCGAGCACCTCCACGACGGCCAAGCGCTCCTGCTGGACCTGGCCGAGAACACCGAGCTCCCCGAGACGGCCGCAGGCTGGGCCGGACGCGTGAAGGTGCTGACGGCGAAGTGCGTGGGCGACGCGGCACCGACGGGCGTGCTGGTGCGCCCGGACGGGCACATCGCCTGGGCCCGCGACGACGGTTCCGCGGACGGCCTGGACGGCGCGCTGCGGCGGTGGTTCGGCGAACCCGCGTGACGCGCAAGGGCGCGCCGGGAGCCCGGCGCGCCCGCCGGCCGCGCGGCTTCGCCGATCTGGTGGAAACCACCCCGGTCAGGCCGATTTCTCCGCCGCCAACTGCACCGCGACGTCGATGATCATGTCCTCCTGGCCGCCGACCAGCGCGAGTTCGCCGCAGCGGCGCAGGATCGCCTGCGCCGGGACGCCGTAGCGCTCCGCCGCCCGCTCCGCGTGCAGCAGGAAGCTCGAATACACCCCGGCCCAGCCCTGGACGATCGCGTTGCGGTCCATCTTCGGCCACCGGTGCAGGTACGGGCGGACGACCTCCTCGGCCGCGTCGAGCAACGCGCCGACGTCGAGGCCCGTGTCGATCTCCAGGCGGTCGAACACCGCCGCCAGGACCTCCGTCGGGGAATTGCCGGCACCCGCGCCGAGCGCGCACAACGATCCGTCGATGTACCGGACGCCGGCCTCGTACGCCAGCACCGAGTTCGCGACGCCGAGCGACAGGTTCTGGTGCCCGTGGTAGCCGACCCACGCCGTGTCGCCGACCTCCGCGACCAGCGCTTCGAAGCGGGCGCGGGCCTCGTGCATCAGCAGCGCCCCCGCCGAATCCGTCACGTATGCCGCCTGGCAGCCCGCGTCCACCATGATCCGCGCCTGCTTCGCCAGGTCCTCCGGCGGCGTCCGGTGCGCCATCATCAGGAACCCGGCCGTCTCCATCCCGAGCTCGCGCGCCAGGCCGAAGTGCTGCGGCGAGACGTCGGCTTCGGTGCAGTGCGTCGCCACGCGGACCATCTCCGCGCCCGCGTCGAAGGCCCGCTGCAGGTCTTCCGCCGTGCCGATGCCCGGCACGAGCAGGACGGCGATCTTCGCCTGCTTCGCCTCTTCGCGTGCTGCCGCAATGAGTTTCAGCTCGTCGACGGCGGAAAAGCCGTAGGTGAACGACGATCCGCCGAGACCGTCGCCGTGGGTCACCTCGATCACCTCGACACCCGCGCGGTCGAGCGCGCGGACCGTGTCCCGCACCTGCTGCTCGGTGAAGCGGTGGGCCATCGCGTGGCTGCCGTCGCGCAGCGTCGTGTCGACGATCCGGACGTCGTGGCGCAGTTCCGGGCGTGCGGTGACATTCGATTCGTTCGCAGGCTCACTCATGCCGAAACCTCCTGCTTCGCGCGCGCCATCAGCTCGCCGACGCGGGCGGCCGCGGCGGTCATGATGTCCAGGTTGCCGGCGTACTCGGGCAGGTAGTCGCCGTTGCCGCGGACTTCGAGGAAGACGCCGACCCGCGCGTTCCCGTCCCAGTCCTCGCGCGCGTCGTCGAACTGCGGATCCGCCCGCAAGGTGTAGCCGGGCACGTACTTCTGGACTTCGCCGACCATTTCGTGGATCGACGCGGTGACGGCGTCGCGGTCGGCGTCGGGGCCGATCGCGCAGAACACCGTGTCCCGCATGATCATCGGCGGCTCGACCGGGTTGAGGATGATGATCGCCTTGCCGCGCCCGGCGCCCCCGATCTCGGCCACCGCCTGCGACGTCGTGCGCGTGAACTCGTCGATGTTCGCCCGCGTCCCCGGCCCGGCTCCGCGCGAAGCCACCGAGGCGACGATCTCCGCGTACGGCACCGGTGTCACCCGGGAAACCGCGTGCACCATGGGGATCGTGGCCTGGCCACCACAGGTGATCATCGAGACGTTCGGGGCGTCCAGGTGCGCGCCGAGGTTCACCGGCGGGCACACCATCGGGCCGAGGTGCGCCGGGGTCAGGTCGATCGCCTGGATGCCCGCTTCCTCGTACCGCGGGGCGTTCGCGGCGTGCGCCTTCGCCGACGTCGCCTCGAACACCACCTCGGGCAGGGGATCCTGGCGCAGCAGCCAGTCCACGCCCTCGGCCGACGCCGCGATCCCCTGCGCCCGGGCGCGTTCGAGGCCGTCCGACTCGACCACTCCGACCACATAACCGACTTCGAGTACGTCACTGCGTCGCAGCTTCGCCAGCAGATCGGTGCCGATGTTGCCGGGGCCGACGATCGCCGCCATCACGGGAGCCATGTCCCGACCGTCGCACCGCGCCGTCCGGCCGGGACAGCCTTGCGTTCCGGCCAGCGGAACGGCCGGGCGCCGGAGATCCCGGCGGGCGCGCCACGCCGGTTTGATCGACTCCGGATCGGGGCAGTTCCGGAAAAGCACCCGATCGAGGAGGTTTCGATGGCCGAACGGCGTTGGCACTTCGTCCCGACGACGGCTTCCCTGTGCTGGTTGTACCTGGGTGTGGGGGCCGTCCTGCTCGTCTCGAGCATCCTCACCCTCACCGGCACGGACGGCCGGGCGCCCGTCCTGACCGTGATCGCCGCCGTGGCGGCGGTCGCGCTGATGGTGCTCTCCGTGGTCGGGCTGGCCCGGCCGAAGCTGCGCGGCCGCTGAGCCGGGCCCGGCCGGGTCCCGCGGCGGCGGCGGGGCCCGGCCGGACGTTCCTACACTTCCCGGTGGTCCGCGTGGTCCACCCGCGCCTCCGGCACCGGACGGCCGTCGCTCACTCGGAAGTCGTCCACGCCGTCGAGCACAAACGTCGGCGTTCCCGCCACCTGGTCCGCGCGGCCGTGGTGGACGTCGGCGTCGGTCACGTCACGCAAGACGTACGCCGGGCGCATGTCGGGCTTGCCGAACCGCACATCGACGTTGTCCCAGCTGATCCCCCGCGCGTGGCGGACGAAGAAGCCGTACGCGGGCAGCGTGCCGAACATCGACGGCTCCGGGTAAGCGTTTTCCAGCTCCGGCGGGTCCTGCACCGCGTCGCCCGGGGTCAGGCCGCCCGCCAGGTGGTGGCGGATGTTGCTCAGCTTGACGTCCTCGATCGGGTGGTCCGGGATCCCGGCCAGGCACGACGGGTACCGCGGGTCCGCGTCGACCGTCGTGACGTCGCTGATGCTCACCCGGCGCAGGAACCCGACCGGGATGCCCGCCGGGCCGCGCATCCGCGCGCCCAGCCGGAGGAACAGCGGCATCTGGACGTTGCGCATCGTCAGGTTGCTGATCGTGACGTCCTCGAGCCACCCGCCGTCGACCGTCTCCAAAGCCAAGCCGCGGCAGTGCTCGAAGACCACGTTCGAGATCGCGATGTTGCGGAACCCGCCGTTGGACTCGGTCCCGAACTTGACGCGGCCGGTGCGGCCGTACGACGAGGACGTCTTGTACGTGCCGCCGACGAGCGTGCCGAGGTCGTAGCCGCTGACGAAACAGTTGTCGATGGTGACGTTTTCGGTGTCGCGCACCTGGTTCAGCGCGTAGGTGCTCTTCAGCACGATGGCGTCGTCGTTCGGCGAGTTCACCGTCGTGTTGGCGATCCGGACGTTCTTGCAGCAGTCGATGTTGATGCCGTCGCGGTTGGTGTCGATCACCAGCCCGTCGATGCGGAAGTTGTCGACGCCGGTGGGCAGGATGCCGAAGTGCCCGCCGTTGACGATCGTGATGTCGCGGATGGCGACGTTGCGGCACAGCTTGAGGGCGATCGCCTTGTTCCCGTTGAGCGGCGCGGATTCCGCGCTGCCGCCGGCCACCAGGCCCTGGCCGTCGATCTTGCCCGGCCCTTCGATGGTGACGTTTTCCAGGTTCTCGCCCCAGATCAGGCTGTTGTGCCAGTGGCTGTGCCCGAAGTCCTGGTACGGGTTGCCCGCGCCCGGCTCGGCGGGGTCGTAGCCCTTGCCGCCGGCGGGTGCGGCGGCGAGGATCGTCGCGTTGGCGCCGAGGTACAGCGCGATGTTGCTCTTGAGGTGGATCGAATAGCTCGCGTACGTCCCGGCCGGGAAGTACACCGTCCCGCCGCGGACCGCGGCCGCGTCGATCGCGCGGTTGATCGCGGCGGTGTCGATCGTCCGCCCGTCGCCCTTCGCACCGAACTTCGTGACGTCGAAGAATCGGCCCGGCGCGCCGGACAGTTCGTCGGCGCCGGCGGCCGGAGGTCCGATCAATGGCAGTGCGGCACCGGCAGCACCGGCGGCTCCCCACGCGACGGCACGGCGGCGGCTCAACGCTCTTCCCACTCCAGCTCCCTACTTCGCAACGGCGAAGGCACGTCGGCGTGCCCCCGACGGCGGATCGGGAATGCGTCTTCAGCTAAGGGCAAATGATCGGATGAGTCAAGCAGCGCGCGGGCGCATGATCAACGCGGCCACGGAGTACACGCAGGGGTGCTCGCCGCGGTTCGCGTAGGAATGCCCGACGTCGGCGGGAAAGTACACCGAGTCGCCCGCCGTCAGGACGTACTGCGCTTCGCCGACGCCGAGGCACAGCTCCCCCGACTCGACGGCGACGAACTCGTGCGAACCCGGGGCGTACGCCGGGAACCGGCCCGCGTCGCAGCCCGGCGGCAGGGTCGTGCGGATCCACTCGAAGTTGACGCCGGGGACGACCGGCGTCAGGACCGCGCGGTGCCAGCCGCCGGGTTCGGCGACGTGGTCCTGCTCCGCCGCGCGGCGGACGATGACGCGGTCGGTCTCCAGATCGGCCAGCAGCCGGGAGACCGACAACCCGAGCCCGTCGGCGATCCGGGACAGCACCACGACCGTCGGCGTCTTCTCGCCGCGCTCGATGGCCGACAGCATGCTCGTGCTGACGCCCGCCTGCCGGGCCAGCGCCGTCAACGCGAGGCCGCGATCGGCGCGCAGCTCGTGGAGGCGCCGGCCGAGCGACTCGGGATCGATCATTCCTCTATAATACTGAGTATGTCCACTATAGCGGAAGCCACGGAGGCCGACGCCGACGGCATCGCCGCCGTCTTCGCGCCGTACGTCACCGATTCCGTCGTCACGTTCGAAACCACGCCGCCGACCGCGGACCAGTGGCGCGCGAAGATCCGCGACCGCGCGTGGCCCTTCCTCGTGCTCGCCGACGAAGGGAAGATCCTCGGCTACGCACTGGCGACGCCGTGGCGGCCCAAGCCGGCGTACCGGTACTCGGTGGAGACGACGATCTACCTCGCCGCCGAGGCCGCCGGCCGCGGCCACGGACGCCGGCTGCTCGGCGAACTCCTGAAGCGGTGCGAAGAAGCCGGGGCGCGGCAGGCGATCGCGGTCGTCGTCGACTCCGGCAACCCGGCGTCACGGCGGCTGCACGCCGCGGCCGGCTTCACCGACGCGGGCGTGCTGCGCCGCGTCGGCTTCAAGCACGGCCGCTGGCTCGACACCCTGCTGATGCAGCGCGACCTCGGCTAACGGGACTTCGCCCGCAGGTGCAGCCGCTCCCCCTGCTTGCCGAACAGGCTGAGGATCTCCGCCGGACGGCCGCCGACCGCGCCGAACCAGTGCGGGAGCCGCGTGTCGAACTCCGCCGCCTCGCCCGGGCCCAGCGTCATGTCCCGGTCGGCGAGGATCAGCCGCAGCCGGCCCGACAGCACGTACAGCCACTCGTACCCTTCGTGGACCTGCGGATCCGGTTCGCCCGTCTCCGGATCCAGGATCATCTTGAACGCCTGCGGCGCGCCCGGCTGGCGGGTCAGCGGCAGCACCGTCATCGTCGCACCGTTGTGGCGCGGGATGCGGCGCGCGGTGAGGCGGACCCGCGGGTCGCCGACCTCGGGCGCACCCACCAGTTCGTCCAGCGGCACCTGGTGGGCCTGGGCGATCGGCAGCAGAAGCTCCAGGCTCGGCTTGCGCTGGCCGGACTCCAGCCGGGACAGGGTGCTCTTCGAGATGCCCGTCGCCGCCGACAGGTCGGCCAGCGTGACCCGCCGCTGCGTGCGGACCCGCTTGAGCCGGGGGCCGACCTCGGCCAGGGCCTGGGTGATCGCGTCCGTCATGCTCCCAGGAAACCCCCTTGTCCCGGATTCGGCAACATTAGTTGTCGAATCCGGGCGGCCGCGTCCATGGTGGCGGCATGACCGGAAACAACAGCTACGACGTACTGGTGGTGGGTGGCGGCGCCGCGGGACTCAGCGCCGCCCTGATGCTGGGCCGGGCGCGGCGGCGGGTCGCCGTCGTCGACGCCGGCGCCCCGCGCAACGCGCCGGCGTCCCACATGCACGGCTTCCTCTCCCGCGACGGCCTGCCGCCGTCCGAACTCCTCGAGATCGGCCGCGGCGAACTCCGCGGCTACGGCGTGGAACTCCTCGAAGACCGGGTGACCCGCCTGGTGCCGGGGTTCACGGCCGGGCTGGCGAGCGGCCGCGAGCTGACCGCCCGGCGCGTCCTGGTCGCCACCGGCGTGCACGACGACCTGCCGGACCTCCCCGGCCTGCGGGAAAGCTGGGGCACCGACGCCGTCACCTGCCCCTACTGCCACGGCTACGAGGTGCGCGACCAGCCGCTCGGCGTCCTCGGCACCGAACCGGCGAGCGTCGAACACGCCCTGCTCGTCCGCCAGTGGTCGCCGGACACGGTGTACTTCCCGCACACCGCCCAACTGTCCGAAGAGGACCGTGAGCGGCTCGACGCGCGCGGGATCCGGGTCGTCGACGGGATCGTGACCGCGGTCCGCCGCGCGGGCGGCCACCTGACCGGCGTCGAGCTCGGCGCCCGGTTCGTGCCGCGGACGGCGCTGTTCCTGCGCACCCGGACCGTCCCGCACGACGAGCTCCTGCGCGACCTCGGCCACGTCGAGGGCGACGTCGACCCGTCCGGGAAGACGAGCGTGCCGGGCGTGTGGGCCGCCGGGAACGTCGCCGACGCGCGGGCGACCGTGATCATCGCCGCGGCCCAGGGCGCGGCCGCCGCCGGGGCGCTGAACCACGACCTCGTCGCCGAGGACACGCGGCGGGCGGTCGAGGCGCTCGGCGGCTTCTCCCCCACCGCGGAACGCGCGGCCGCCGGGGCGCGCTGACGTCCTGGCGCCCGGCGCGCCCGCGTGCCAGGCTCGGCGGATGCGCCCGACGCTCTACGAATTCGCCGGCGGCGACCCCGCGTTCCGCGCGCTGGCCGCCGCCCACCACGAGCGCTGCCTGGCCGACCCGGAGCTGAACCACCCGTTCTCGCACCCGGGCCAGCACCCGCAGCACGTCGAACGGCTCGCCTGGTACTGGGCCGAGGTGCTGGGCGGCCCGCCGCGGTTCTCGAACGAGTGCAGCGACCACTCGGCGATGCTGCGGATGCACGCCGGCAACGGCGACATGAGCGACCTCGGCCGCCGGTTCGTCGTCTGCTTCGTCCAGGCCGCCGACGACGCCGGCCTGCCCGCCGATCCGGAGTTCCGCGCCGCTCTGCGGGCCTACATGGAGTGGGCGGTGGCGGAAGTGCTGACCTACCCGGGCCCGGCCACCGGGGTGCCCGCCGGGCTGGCCGTGCCCCGCTGGTCCTGGAACGGGTTGCAGCCGCTGTAACGACCAAGCCGGTCCCCGCGTCTTGCAGGCGACGACCGGCTGTGGAGGTCCGTCGCCAGAACCGGTCCGGACGGGTTCCCCCCACCCGCCCGGACCGGTTCGTCCACGAGGTCCGAAAGCCGCGAGCGCCGCCGCGGCGGCCGGACCAGGCTGGCGGGCATGCTCCTCGACCGCTTCCTCCTCGCCTCTCGGGGTTTCGGGCACCACCTGCGCGCGGTCGCGCCGGACGGCTGGCACGCGCCGACCCCGTGTCCCGGCTGGGACGTCCGGGCCCTGGTCAACCACATGACCCGCGGCAACCTCAACTACATCGGCCTGCTGCACGGGGCCACCCGCGAGGAGTTCCTGGCGCTCCGCGACGAAGACGCCCTCGGGGACGACCCCGTCGCCGCGTACACCGCCTCGGTGCACGCCTGCGCGGCGGCCTTCGCCGAAGAAGGCGCGCTGGACCGCGTCGTCGACTACCCGCTCGGCAAGCTCACCGGACGGCGGGCGCTGGCCGTGCGCACGACGGACAGCACCGTGCACACCTGGGACCTCGCCCGCGCACTCGGCGCCGCCGAGACCCTCGATCCGGGGCTGGTCGCGTGGATCGACGAGGACTACGACGCGATCTTCGCGGGACTGGGCCCGGGCGTCTTCGCCGAGCCGCCGCCCGCCGTGCCCGGCGCGTCCCGCCAGGACCGGCTGCTCACGCGGTTCGGCCGCGATCCTCGCCGAGCCGGCCGACCAGCTCGGTGAGGGCGTCGCCCAGCGGCCGGTCGACCCGCACGGACGCATAGCGGTCCCCGCGGGTCTCGCCGCGGTTGACGATCACCACCGGCTTGCCGGCGGCGGCCGCGTGGCGGACGAACCGGAGCCCGGACATCACCGTCAGTGACGAGCCCAGCACCAGCAGGGCCGCGGCGGCGTCGACCAGCCGGTAGCACTGCTCGACCCGCGGCCGCGGCACGTTCTCGCCGAAGAAGACGACGTCCGGCTTGAGGACGCCGTCGCACGCCTCGCACGGCACCGGCCGGAAGCCGCGCACCACGCCGGCGGACAGTTCGACGTCCCCGTCGGGGTTGATCCGGGTGGCTTCGCCCACGAAGCCGGGGTTGGCCGCCCGCAGCCGCCGGTCCAGTTCCGCGCGCGGGCTGGTGCGGCGGCAGCCCAGGCAGATCACCCGGTCCAGGCTGCCGTGCAGCTCGACGGCGTCCGTGGTGCCCGCCGCCTGGTGCAGGCCGTCGACGTTCTGCGTGATGACGCCGGAGACGTACCCGGCCTCGCGCAGGGCGGTCACCGCGCGGTGGCCGTCGTTGGGGTCGGCGCGGGCGATCGTGCGCCAGCCGAGGTGGCTGCGCGCCCAGTACCGCTGCCGCCCTTCGGCGCTGGTGACGAACTCGTCGTAGGTCATCGGCGTGTGCCGGCGCAGGCTGCCGCTTTCGCCGCGGTAGTCCGGGATCCCGGACTCGGTGGACAGCCCGGCCCCGCTCAGCACGGCCACCCCGCCGCGCGCGACGACGCTCGTCAGCTCGTCGAGGCTGGCCGTCCGCGGGAGCGGCGCGTCCGCCGACGTCCAGGACAGGGTGGGCCGGGTTCGCACCAGATCAGGGTACGGGGCCGGTGAGGTCCTTCTCGAACCAGTGATCGGCGTAGTGCTCGTCGTTGAACGGCGTGACCTCGCGGTACCCGGCGGCGCGGTAGAGCGCGATTGCTTCGGCGAGCGCCCGGTTCGTTTCGAGCCGCAGCGTGCGGACGCCGGCGTACACCTCCAGCTCGGCCAGCAGCCGTCGTCGAACCGCCCGGCCAGCTCGGCGAAGCAGGCGCGCAGGCAGAACCGGCCATCGTCGCGGCTGGGCTCGACGCGCACCAGGCCGTCCCGTTCCAGGCCGCGGAGCAGCCTGCTGAGGTACCCGGAGTCGAGGTCGAGCCGTTCGCGCAGCTCGCGGACGTCCCGCCCGGCCGCGCCGATCTCCCACGGCACCCGCGCCTGCCCGAGCGGGCGGGCGCCGATCCGGCCACGGGCGTGGCCAACCAGGTGACGGTGCGCGTTGGCCGTGTCACATTCAGCTCCCGGGTCCCGCCGATGTGCGGTACACCGGAAGTTCTGCTGTCGAGCTGCGGGCTGGGATGCGATGGCCGACGAACCGGAGCACGAGCACGGCACGGGATCGGTGCGGAACGAGGTGCCCGGCACCGTGACGGGGTCCGTCGTGCAGGCGGGGACGATCCGGCAGCTGGTGCTTTCCGCACCCCGGGAACAGCTGCCGGTGCCGCGGCTGCTGCCCCCGGCGGTCCGGGACTTCGCCGGCCGCGACGACCAGCTCGCCCGGCTGGACGAACTCCTGCCCGGCGGGGACCGGCCGGCCGCCACGGTCATCTCGGCCGTCGACGGCACCGCCGGCGTCGGGAAGACGACGCTGGCCGTCCAGTGGGCGCACCGGGTGGAGCACCACTTCCCCGACGGCACGCTGTTCGCCAACCTGCGGGGCTACGGCCCGAGCGAGCCGGTGCACCCCGGCTCGGTGCTCACGTCGTTCCTGCGCGTCCTGGGCATCGACGACGACCGCGTCCCCGCCGGACTGGACGCCCAGGTGAGCCTGTACCGCTCGCTGCTCGCCGGCCGCCGGGTGCTCGTCCTGCTGGACAACGCCGGCACCGCCGGGCAGGTCCGCCCGCTGCTGCCGGGCTCCCCCGGCTGCCTGGTGCTGGTCACCAGCCGGGCCAGCCTGACCGGGCTGCTCGTCGCCGAGGCCGCCAGCCAGCTCACCCTCGACCTGTTCAGCCGGGACGAAGCCCACGTCCTGCTCCGCCGGATCCTCGGGAGCGCGCGGGTCGCCGCCGAACCCGACGCCGTCGCGGCGCTCGTCGAGGTGTGCGCCCGGCTGCCACTGGCGTTGCGGATCGCCGCCACCCGGATCGCCACCCGGCGCCACACCAGCGTCGCCGAGATCGTCGCGGACATCGTGGCCGACCGGACCGGCCTGGACGTGCTGAGCAGCAGCGGAGACGGAGGCAGCGCCGTGCGGACCGTGTTCGACTGGTCGTACACCGGGCTGGCGGACGAGCACGCCCGCCTGTTCCGCCGGCTGGGCCTGCACCCCGGCACCGAATTCGGGGTGCCGGCCGCCGCGACCGTGGCCGGGGTCGACGTCGCCACGGCGTACCGGCAGCTCGACGCGCTGGCCGAGGTGCACCTCGTCGAGGCCGTCGGCGGCCGGCGCTTCCGGCTGCACGACCTGCTGCACGCCTACGCCGCCCACCGGGCCGAACTGGACGACGACCCGGACCACCGCCACGCCGCCCGCGACCGCCTGTTCTCGTGGTACGCCCGGACCGCGCGGGCCGCGGACCGCCTGGTCTTCCCCGGGCTGGAGGCCCCCGCCGTCGAGCTGCCGCCGTCCGGTCCGGAGCTGCCGATGGCCGATCGGGCCGCGGCCCTCGCGTGGCTGACCACCGAGCAGGCGAACCTGACGGCGGTGCTGCGCGCGGCCGCCGGGCACCACGTGCACGAGGCCGCGCTGGTCCTGGCCGGGACCGCCCGGTTCCTGAGTCTCCGCGAGCAGGCTTCGTGGTCCGTGCGCTTCGAGGCCGAATCGCTGGGGCTCGCCGCCGCGAGAGCGGCCGGGGACCGGGCCGCCGAGGCGCTGCTGCTCGGGTTCCGCGGCGACACGCTCGCCGACCTGGGCCGCTGGGACGCGGCCGAGGCGGACTTCCGCCGTCAGCTGGAGCTGGCCGGCGAGCTCGGCGACCCGGCCCGGCAGCAGGTGGCGCTCTCCGGTTTGGGCCAGGTGCGGTTCCTGCAGCAGCGCTACGCCGAGGCGCGGGAGTTCTACCGCGCGGCCCTGCCGCGGGCGGGCGGCGGACGTCCCGCGGCGGTCGTCGAGTGCAACCTCAGCCGGATCAGCGTCCGGCTGGGCGAGTTCGGGCCGGCGCGCGAGCACGCCGAACGGGAACTCGCCCTGCGCCGCGAAGCCGCCGACCACGTCGGCGAGGCGTATGCGCTGTGCGACGTGGCCGTGGCGCTGCAGGGCCTGGGCGAGCACGACGCCGCGATCGAGCACGCCGGCCAGGCTGTCGCGCTGTACCGGACGCTCGCCGGCACCGAAGCCCTCCTCGCCCAGGCCCTCGAGACGGCGGCGACCTCACTCGAGCACACCGGGGACCGGACGGGCGCGGCGAGCTCCCTGGCGGAAGCCGCCGCGCTGCTCGAAGACCTGGACGCCGACCGGGCCGAGACCCTGCGCCGCCGGGCGCGTGAAATCGGGCCCGGGTGACGTCATCCGCAGGCCGGGCAGTCCGGCCGGGGTGAGTCCGGGCCGAGCGCGAAGCTGTCCTGCAGGGTGACGAGGTTGTAGCCGAACTCGCAGTTGGTCCGCACGGCCGGCACCCCGGTGATCAGGCTGAGCGTCAGGTGCGCGGCCAGCTGTCCGGCGACGCCGGCCGTCACGGCGTTGGCGGCGTGCGGCCGGTCGAACCGGGCGGCCGACGGCGACTCGGTCAGCGGCGGCTGCCCGGCACACCGCTCGCGTTCGGCGACGTGCGCGCACTCGTGGCACGGACCGGTCCCCGGCCGGTACACCCCGCAGCTGACCTGCGGTCCGTGGTAGCCGCCGTGCACCCAGGCCGTCCCGGTCGCCACGCACGCCTCGTTGGCCCACGAGCGGATCTCCCCGGGCTGGTCCGCGGCCAGCACCAGCACGTCGAAGCCGGTCGCCAGCGTCCGCAACGCCGCGGGGCCGTCGACGGCGGACCGCTCGCCGGTCACCCGGACCCCGGAGTTGCCCGCGCGCAGCCGCTCGACCGCCGCGTCGACCTTGGCCCGGCCGAGGTCCCGCTCGGTGAACAGGACCTGGCGGTTGAGGTTGGAGAGCTCGACGACGTCGGGCTCGACGCAGTGGACGTGCCCGACGCCGGACAGGACCAGCGTCTGGGCCGCGGTGCAGCCGACGCCGCCGATCCCGACCACCACGACCCGCGCGCCGGCCAGCAGCAGCTGCGTGTCCCAGCTCGTGCGGCGCGGGGTCCGGTCCATCCAGCGGAAGAGGGCCCGGCTCCGGCGGTAGCGCTCCCGCTCCGCCGCGGTCAGCCCGGCGACGGGCGGTTCCGCGGCGTCCTCGACGTACCCCGCCCGGACGAGGTCGCCGACGGCCGTCCTGACGTCGGCCTCGGACCGCGCGGGGTGGCGGTGGACCAGGTCGGCGACGACCTGGTCGGTGGTCCGCGACCCGTCGAGGGCCGCCAGCAGCGCCCACACCCAGCCGTCCGGGTCCGTGATGTCGGCGGCGATGCCCCGCACGATGCCGCCGATCCGGACGCGGTCGTCGCCGTGGCGGACCGGGAGGTGTTCGGGTTTGATCCTCGGACGCCGCATGGCCCCTCCTCGCTAACTCTGCTGGGTGGGGCTGCTGAAGGTCGTTTCCCGGTGCACTTCGATGAACTCGATCATGATTTCGCGCCTCCCTCGGCCGGGTTTTCCCTCGGACACCGCAAGCGTGGAACCCCGTGCTGTCAACGACGTGTCGAGGCCGCCGTCAACCGCGCAGCAAACGGCTGTCAAACGTGACAAATCGAGGTCAGCACAGGTCAGAGCGCTGCGCGGCGCCGACGGGAAATGCCAGAATCAATTGCGCGAGCAGGTGCTACACAGCAATCCCAGGAGGGGGGAAAGCTGGCGGATGGAGATCGCGTTCGGAATTCTCGGGCAGACAACCATGCGCATGCACGGGCAGTTGACCACCCGATGGGGTTCACCCAAGCTGCAGAAAGTGCTGGCGGCGTTGCTGACGCAACCCAAGGTGCGCATGGGGGTGACAACGCTGGTCGAATGGGTGTGGTCGGCCGACGAACGCGAGCCCCAGGATCCGGTGGCCACGTTCCGCACCTACACCGGGCGCATCGGCAAAGCCCTGCGGGAGGCCGGGGTTCCCGCGACCCTGCGCACGGTCGACGGTGCGCTGCTCCTCGACGTCGAACGGACTGCGATCGACTATTTCGCGGCCGGGGAAATGATCGAAACGGCCCGGCGGCACAGCAAAGCGCAGGATCACGAAGCGGCGTGCGATGCGGTCACGACCGCACTCGGCCTGTGGCACGGACAACCGCTCGCGGACCTGACCTCCCAGCGCGCCCGTGACTGGCGCTACGCGGCGGTGCACAACACCTGGCTGCCGGCGAACCAATTGCTGCTGGGCGAGCTGATCGCGCTCGAACGTTTCGAGGCCGCCCTGCGGAAACTCGACGAACTCCAAGGCGAACACCCGACCGACATCGGACTGGCCCGCCGCCGCCTGCAGGTGCTGCGCGAGCTCGACCGGACCGACGACATGGGCGCCTACCACCTCGCGGTCCGGCGGCTCCTCCAGGCCGAGAACGACCAGGCCGCGGCCGACGACCTGCTCAAGTACTACAACGCCTTGACCGCGTCACCCGAACCGGGCAGGCGGACCGGCCCGGGAGCCCGCAGCGCGGCCGAGCGGCTGGCCGCCCTGCCGCACCCGCGGCCGCCGGCCGACCGGCCCGTCGGCGACCGGCCGGGCAGCCTGCTCCCGGCGTTCCGGCCGCGGGGCCGGTCGCTGCTTCCCCCGGCACCGCCGGATTTCGTCGGGCACCAGGATTTGCTGGCGGACCTCGACCGCCTGGCGTGCACCGGCGAGGGCCGGTTCCGCCCCGGCGTCGTCGTCCTGGACGGGCTGGCGGGCATCGGAAAGACGGCGCTGGCCGTGCATTGGGCGCACCGGCAGTACGGCAGCCTGGTCGACACGGCGTTGTACCTGGACCTGCACGGCTTCGACGGCAGCCGCCCGCTGGAAGCCGCCGACGTGGTCGACGCCCTGCTCGATTCGGTCGACGTGCCGATCGCGCGCCTGGCCACGCGGGCGCGGCGCGAGGCGAAGTTACGCGAAATCCTTGCGGGGACGCGCACTTTGGTGGTGCTCGACAACGCCGCGAACTCGGCCCACGTGCTGCCGCTGCTGTTCACGCTGTCTCCGTCACTGCTCCTCGTCACCAGCCGCCAGGGCCTGACCGCGTTGGCGAGCCGGCACGGGGCACGGCACTGTTCGGTGACCCCGCTCGACGACGCGCACGCGGCGGAGCTGCTGGCCGGACGCATCGGCAGGCGAGGCGTGGCGGAACAGGCGGCGCTCACCCGGATCACCGCGTTGTGCGGCGGTCTTCCCCTTGCGCTGCAACTGGTCGCCCACCACATCGAAAGCCGCCGCGGCGCGGCACTGACCGAGTTCGCCGACGAGCTGAGGGACGAGAGCCGCCTGCTCGACATCGGCGACGACGGGGACGACCCGCCCGCGAACGTGCGCGCGGCCTTCTCAGTCACCTACCACGCCCTACCGCCCGAAGCCCGGGAGCTGTTCCGGTTGATCGGCCTGTCCCCGACCCGGGAACTGACGGTGCACGCGGCGGCGGCACTCGCGGGCTCGCCGGTCAAGGAGGTCCAGCACGCCCTCGACGTGCTGGCGGGCACGCACTTCCTGACCCACACGGGGTTTCGGGGTCGCTACCGCATCCACGACCTGCTGCGGGCGTTCGCCCGCGAACTCGCCGAGCAGGTCGACGGGCGGGAGCAGGCCGAGCGCCGGTTGCTGAGTTTCCACCTGCACGCCAGTTACGACGCCGACCGCCTGCTGTTCCCCTTCCGGCCGCCGGTGCCGATGCTGCCGCCGGTGAGCGGCATTCCGTTGGTAGAGCACGCATCCGAGAGTGCGGCGGCGAGTTTCCTGCTGACCGAGCGCACGAACTTTTCGCAACTGGTGCCATGGGCGGCGGAACGGGGATATCACGAGTACGCTTGGCGGATTCCACACAATCTGTATGGTCTATACCGCCGTTATGGTTTTTACAGTGACCTTTACGATACTTATCGGGTAGCCGTTTCGTCGGTTCAATCGGTTGCCGATCTCGAAAGCGAAGGGGCAACTAGAAGCGATTACGGGAAAATCGCCTTCGCTTTGGGTGAGCGAGATTCGGCATTGCAGCAATTCCATCTGGCAGCGGCGCTCGCGCAGAAGACACGGAGCTCGATGGGAATTGCCATTTCCTTGTCGAACCTGGGCGCCTACGAAGCCGAGGTCGGCAATCTCGGGGAAGCCGCCGACCTGTACCGGCGCGCACTGGACCAACTGGCGGGAACGGACGATTCGGGAGCCAAGTCGGCCATCCTCCATCGCTTGGCGGTGACGCTGCGCAGCACCGGCGGGCAGCACGGCGAGGCGCTCGCCCTGTTCCGCAAGGCACTGAGCCTGCGGGAAAGCATCGGCAACGAGCACGGCCAGGCCGAGACACTGGCAGAACTGGCGGCCACCCTGGCCGAACTGCACGAATTCGCCGACGCCTGCTGCCACGGCATGCGTTCCCTGTCGATCATCGAGCGGATTCACGATCTCGAAGTGGGCCCCCGTGCGTGCTGCGTGATGGCTTTCATCCACCAGCGCCAGGCCGAGCACGCAGCAGCGATCGGCTACGCGCGGCAGGCCATTCGCCTGGCGAGGCAAACCCACAACGCGCCGGTCGAGGCCGACGCGCTGCACATCGCCGGCCATGCGCTGCACGACACGGGCCGGGTCGCGGCCGCCGAAGAAGGGTGGCTGACCGCGGCGGCCATCTACGGCGACCTGGGCAACCAAGAACGCGAGGAACACCTCGAAAACGATCTCGCGCACCTGATGAAGCCGCCACCGAGCCCACAAACCTGAAAGTTACTCTGAATTAACCAGCGGCGGGAATGTAGCCGTGTCGACGCATTAAGCGCGACCGCGGTAAGTGAGCACCGAGTCCCCTTCCGAGTTGACCACCCCCGATCGGGCGACACCTGGAAGGCGGTTAAGCTCGCGCATCATCAACTCCGGGTGCAGGTTCCCTACGGATGCCTCACCCAACTAGCGCGAAAGAACTCTGATGCCCAAAGCTTTGTTGGTCGCCGGTCTCGGGCTGGCAGTCTCCGTCGGAGCCGCAGTTCTCGCTCTCGGCCACAAGAACGCCGCGGAAGAACGGCCCGGCGCCGGGGAGGCGACGCACATCGCCGCTCCGACCGAATGCCGCGGCGATTACTGGAATCCCGAGAGGATCGCTGCCTAGGGCAGAAGCGCATTAGCGCTAACTGTCTCAAGGGCCGGGCGTGGGACTGCAACCAAGAAGGGTGCGCCGTCCCCATCGTCCGTTTCGGCGGATCGTCGACCGGCGAGGGTGACAACCCGCGCCGGTCGACGCCAGGGGTGCGCCGGCGGGCGGCATCACGTTCCGACGAATGCCTCCCCCGGCCCGTCCCAGACCGACTCGTCGTCCACGAAGGACCTCAGCAGCGCAGTCAACCCCGGATCCCCCCGCCCGTCGAGCTCGTCCGACGCGATCCGCCGGGCCACCCCCGCCAGGAAATCGGCCATCTGCACCCGCGCATCCGCCCGGGAATCGACGAACCTGACTCCCGCCAGCCGGTGCCCCAACGTGCTCTTGAGCTGCAGGATCCGCTCCGCCGTCAAAGCCAGCTGCTCGTCGTGGACCAGCTCGACCGGGGTGCCGTCCGCGCTCCAGTGGCGGACCGTGTGGATCACCGCCGGCACCAGTGGGTCCAGGGCCGGGACCAGGCCCGGGTCGCTCGCCAGCCGCCTGCGGTACGCCGTCACGCGCCCGGCTCCGCCGCGGAGGCGTCCGATGAGGTCGCCGGCTTCGCCCGGTACCTGCGCCAGCTCGCCGGCCAGTGCGAAGAACTCCTCCGGTGACGCCGTCACGCCGCGGCGGGGGCGCAGCCTCGCGATGCTGGTGAACGCCGTCAGGAAGTACGCCCACCGGGCGGCGCCGAACGCCGCCGGGCCCGTGCGGTGCAGCACGCGGGCCATCTCCTCCGTGCCGTCTTCGGCCAGGAGCGTCACCATGGCCCGGACCGCGAAGAACGTCTTGCCCGTCAGGTGCACGTGGCCGCGGCCGTCCAGCGGGCCGTCCGGGGCGAGGAGCCACTCGAGCACCGCTCGGTGCTTCGCGCGGAGCAGGTGGTTCGCCTTGTATTCCTCGGCCGGTGAGCCGATCCGGGCGCGGATCTCCCGGACGCAGGCGGCCGCCTCCGCCGGCGGCATGCGGACGCCCGCGTGGGCGAACACCGCCGTCTCGCCGCCGAGCAGGTTTTCGCCCTCCGAGCCCGACTCGTCGCAGGCGATCTCGACCGGGCGCACCCACCCGATCGTGCCAGAGGGACCCGGCCGCGGGCGACCGGATTGGCGGACCGGCATCACGGTTGGGCCACGGCGGCTAACGACCGCGGCGGGTCCGGTGACTCGCGGATTGCAGGTGTTCGGAGGAGGTGCCGATGGCCACGAACGAACGACCGGCCCGGCTCGCCCTGACCGCCGCCGTGGCCGTGCTCCTGCTGGGCGCCACGGGAGTGCTTGTCCGGCAACAGGTCTTCGCGACCACCCCGGCCTCGGGGAGCGAGGCGGTGGCGGAGCCGGGCGCCGTGCCGCCGATGACCCGCCGGTTCGGTGGCGGCGTGGACGTCAGCGGCGCGCCGCGGCCGGTGCGGATCCCGGTGCCCGGCGCGCCGCCCGCCGGATTCGCGCCGGTCGTCATCGCCGAGAACGGGACCCGGCTCGTGCCCGCCGCCTACGACGGTGCCACCCGGAGCCTCGTCGCCGAGATCGCGCATCCGGGCGGCTTCTGGGGTGGGCTGCTCGACCTCGCCGCGCTGGGCCGCGAAGCCGAGCCGGCGGCCCAGCCGGACTGCGCCGGGCGCGCGGCGAGCTCCACCGGGGTGACCGTCGACGTCGGCGAGCCGGATCCGCGAGCGCCGGTGTGGGTGTGCGTGACGGTTGAGAGCGGCTCCGCGAACGTCACCCTGACCTCGAATTCGAGGGTGCCCTACCGGATCGTCCTGCCGACGGCGTGGCCCGGGCCGGCCATCCGGACCGCGGCGGCGAGCACGTCCGCCGTGCAGCTGCTCGGCCGCCCGCGGCAGCGCGACCTGCTCTGGCCCGGTGCCGGCGTGACCTACACCGTCCCGATCGGCCGGCTGCCCGCGAGCATCCACGGCCAGGCCGATCCCGGGCCCGCCCTCGGGACGGCGCTCGCCACCGCGGCCCACCGCGCCGCCGCGCTCTTCGGCCTGGCCGGCGGCGCCGGCCCGGCGGCCGGCGTGCTCGCCTGCGCCGCGGACGCCGGCGCCGCCCGGTACACCGCGGACCGGCCCTTCGCCGAGGTCGCCGCCGACGTGTGGGCGGCGCTCGAACCGTGCCACCCGGACGGCGGCGCGGTCGTGCGCCGGCTCGTCGCCGCCGGGATCGGGCCGGTGACGAGCAGCGTCGCCGGAGCGAGCCCGGCCTTCGAGATCCCGGTGACCACCCGCCGCGCCCCACGGTTCACGCAGGTCGTCGAGTACCGGCCGCGGGCCGCGACAGCCCGCGCGACCGGCTCCTGTACGGCGGTGTCCGCGGTGTCCGGCCGCCACGACGCCTACCGCTGCGCGGCCGGCGGTACGACGTACGACCCGTGTTTCGCCACGCCCGGACCGCGGTCGCAGGTCTCCTGCCCGACCTCGGCGACCCGGACCGTCCTGCTGGCCTACGCCGGTGCGCTGCCGTCGCCACCCCAGCCCGGCGGGACGGCCGCCCCCTTCCTGCTCGTGCTGGAGAACGGCGTGCCGTGCACCGCGGCCGCGGCACCGGACGTCCGGTACTCCTGTCCGGACGGCACCGTCCTGCACGGCGAGCCGGACACGTCGAATCCACTGTGGACGATCGAGGGCCGGACGATCGCGAAGGCCTACGCCTAGGCCAGGGTGATCTTGCCGCCGGTGACCGTGATCGGCTTCTTCTCCAGGGGTTTCGCCGCCGGGCCGTTCGCCACCGAGCCGTCGGCGATCTTGAACTTGCTGCCGTGGCACGGGCAGTTGATGGTGCCGCCGGCAACCGTGTCGACCGTGCAGCCCTGGTGGGTGCAGATCGCCGAGAAGGCCGCGAAGGTCCCCGCCGCCGGCTGCGTCACCACCACCTGCTTGTCCGCGAACACCTTGCCGCCGCCGACCGGCACGTCGGCGGCGGCGCCGAGCTCGGTGCCGCCGGGGACCGCGGCCGCCGTCGTCCCGCCCGGACTGCCGCCGTAGGTGCTGCAGCCGGCCGCCAGCCCGGCACCGAGGACCGCGAGCGCCGTCCGGCGCGTCACCGCCGGGTCCACGTCGTCGTTGGGCACTTTTCGTCCTCCGCGGCTAGAAGGTCAGACCGGACTGGGTGAAGAACCACAGCGACGCGCTCAGCCACAGCCCGACCAGCGCGGTGAAGACCAGGCCGCCGAGCAGCGGGAGCGACCACCCGGGCGTGCCGTCCTTGCGCAGCAGCAGCATCTTCGCCACGAACACGCCGTAGAAGAAGCAGCCGAGCAGGGAGTGCAGGAGGACGCGCAGGTCGAACGCCTGGAACCCGAGCGCGTAGAGGCAGTGCATCGCGACCGGGATCGACACGAGGAAGGCCAGCCGTCCCGACCAGCGGTGCACCGGCCCGGCCCACGCGGGCGCGCTGCCGAGCTTGCCGTACATCGCCAGCGCCGAGAGGAGCTGGACGAGGGCGAGCACGACGACGACCGTGGCGAGCCAGGCCTTCACGGACTGCGGACCGGAGAAGCCCGCGATGTTCACCGCGACCCCGGTTGGCGTGTGCAGGCCGCCGTAGACCCCGAGGGCCACCGACACGACGGCGCCGGCCAGCAGCGGCACGACGAGGGCGACCGCGGTGCGGCGGCCCGCTGCCGGGGCGGTCATCAGAACTCCCCGGTTCCGGCCACGCCGCTGATCGGCTCGGCGGTCACCGGGACACCGTCGACGGTCGCGGTGCCGCCGGCCGGGTCGAGCGCCGGGGCGGCCACCGAGCCGTCTTCCGTCGTGAGGAGGCCGACCTGGCTGCCGTCGGACTGCACGATCCAGCCCACCTTTCCCGCCTTGCCCTTGACCTTCGGCGTCGCCCGGTAGAGCCCCGCGGGTTTCTTCGCCACCGGCACGGTGAACTGGTACGTCTTGCCGGCCGCCGTCACGGTCCCGGTGGCCGAAGCAGCGTCGAAACTGCCCGTCAGGCTCGCGTTCGGGGCGCCCCGGAGATCCAGCTTCCCGCCGGTGGTCACGCCCTGGAGCCAGGCTTCGACCTTCTTGCCGTCGCAGACGTACGCGATGGCGTGGCCGTCGCGCGCCGACACCGCGATCGACGCGCCACCGCCGGTCACCCGCCCGGCGTAGTCGGCTCGTGCGGGCACCGCGGGTTTCGGCGGTTCCGCCGCCGTCGTCGTCACCGGTGGTGCGGGTGCCGAGGTGCTCGCGGCGCCCACCGCGCTCGCGTTCCCGGCGACCGGCGCACCGGTCCCCGACGCCACGTCGGCGATCCCGATCCCGCCGGCGAGCACCACACCGGCGAGCAAAGTGAACAACGGCCCCGGATGTTTCATGGTCTTCCCCGCATCTCCCCGGCCCACCACCTGTCCTCGACACGGACGTCGGGCCGAAACGGCTCAACGCTACGCGCGGAAAAGAGGTAATGCTTAGCGTCGGCAACCGGGTGGATCGTGGTTGACTGGCCGCATGCTGCCCTGGGACGGCGAACTCGCCGGCCGGCTCGACCGGCACACGGTGTCCTCCACGCTGCTGCGCGGCAACCCGCTCGGCGATCCGCACGAACGGCCGCTCTGGGTGTACGTGCCGCCGGGCTACGACGACGGCAGCGAGCGGTACCCGGCGGTGTACGTCATCCAGGGCTACACCGGGCACCTGACGATGTGGGCCAACCGGACGCCGTTCCGCCGGCCGTTCGTGGAAACGGCGGACGCCGTCTTCGCCGGCGGCGCACCGGGTTGCGTCGTGGTGTACGTCGACGCGTGGACCGCCTACGGGGGCTCGCAGTTCGTCGATTCGCCGGGCACCGGCCGCTACCACTCGTACCTGTGCGACGAGATCGTGCCGTGGGTCGACGAGCACTACCGGACGCTGCCCGCCCCGGCCTCCCGCGCGATCGCCGGCAAGTCCTCGGGCGGGTTCGGCGCGATGATCACGCCGATGCTGCGCCCTGACCTGTTCGGCGCGCTGGCGACGCACGCGGGCGACTCGCTCTACGAGCTGTGCTACGTCCCCGACTTCGGCAAGGCGGTCCGCGCGCTGCGCGAGTACGACCAGGACATCCAGGCGTGGTGGGCGGACTTCCGGAGCCGTCCGGCGTTCACCCGGCCCGAGGATCCGACGCTGGTGATGCTGCTCGGCGTCTCGGCGTGCTTCTCGGCGCGCGAAGACGGGACGCCGGAGCTGCCGTTCGACCCGCTGACCGGCGCGCTGCGGCCGGAACCGTGGCAGCGCTGGCTGGACTGGGACCCGGTCCGGATGGTGGCGCGCCACGCGGCGGCGGTCCGTTCGCTGCGCGCGGTGTGGATCGACGCGGGCACGAGCGACGAGTACTTCCTCGACCTCGGCGCGGAGGCGTTCCGGGCCGAGGTGGCGGCGGCGGGCCTGCCGGCCGAGCGCGTCCACTTCGAGCTGTTCGACGCCGGGCACGGCGGGATCGACTACCGCTACCCGCTTTCGCTGGCCTGGCTGGCGGAACGGCTGGCCCGGTGACGGTCACCGAAACCGATCTGGCCCTGCCCGGCGGGCGGTCCCTGCGCGTCCACGACACCGGCGGCCCCGCCCGGCTCACCGTCTTCTGGCACCACGGCACGCCCAACACCGGGGCCCCGCCCGGGCCGCTGCTGCCGCTCGCCCGGGAGCTCGGCGTGCGGTTCGTGTCCTTCGACCGGCCCGGTTACCGCTCCTCCACGCCGGTGCCGGGCCGGACCGTCGGGGACGTCGCCGGGTGCGTGGCCGCCGTCGCCGATGCGCTCGGGATCGGGCGGTTCGCGCTGCTCGGGCACTCCGGCGGCGGTTCGCACGCCCTGGCCTGCGCCGCCCTGCTGCCGGAGCGGGTGCTCGCCGTCGCGAGCCTGGCCGCGGTGGCGCCCTTCGACGCGCCCGGGCTCGACTGGTTCGGGGGCATGGCCGCGGCCAGTGCCGCCTCCCTGCGTGCCGCCACCGAAGGGCGCGCTGCCAAGGAAAAGCACGAAGCCGCCGCCGCGTTCGATCCGGACGTCTTCACCGACGCCGACTTCGCCGCGCTCCACGGGCCGTGGTCGTGGCTGAACGAAGTCGTCCGCGCGGCGCTCGCGGACGGGCCCGGCGGGCTGATCGACGACGACCTCGCCTACGTCACGCCGTGGGGCGGCGATCCGGCGTCGATCAGTGCGCCCGTCCTGCTGGTGCACGGCGAAGAGGACCGGATGATCCCCGCCACGCACAGCGCGTGGCTCGCCCGGCGGTGCCCGGACGCCGAGTACCGGCCCTCGCCCGGCGACGGGCACCTCTCCGTGCTGCGCCACGCCGCCGCCACCCTCACCTGGCTCGCCGATCAGGGCAGCAGGAGCAGCGAGGCGACCACCGGCGCCAGGTAGAGCGCCGGGAACACCAGGTGCCCGTACGACCGCGCCCGGGCCACGGTGACGAGCGCGCCGGCGAAGTACAGCACCAGGCCGATCGCCGCCGCGATGCCGATCGGCGGCCAGAACAGGCCGACGAGCAGCCCCGCCGCGCCGGCCGCCTTCGCCGCGCCGAGCCACGGCCACCACGCCTCGGGCACGCCGTACTCGGTGATCGGCTCGACGACCCACTTCGCGCGGGTCAGCATCGAAACGGCCGAGAAGCCGACCCAGGCCGCGGCGGCGACGGTGACGATCAGGTGAGCGGTGGACATCGGAACTCCTCGGGGTTTCGCGAACCCCCGGCCGGGGTCCGTCACCCCCACGACCCCGCGGCCCCGGCCGATGTGACAGCCCGGCCCGTGACGGCCGTCACTCGGCCGCGAAGTGCGCCACGACCATGTCGGCCAGGGCGGTGACGTCGGCGTCGGCCATCGGCTCGCCGGTCATGCCCATCCGGTGCAGCAGGGCACCGACGACGACGTCGACGAAGAAGAGCACCCGCTGCTCCGGCTCGCCGAGCGCGTCCTGGAGCGCGAGCCGGTACGGGTCCTGCAGCCGCGAGGACAGCACCCCGCGCAGGGCCGGATCGCTGACCGCGTCGCTGAACACGCCGGCGAACGCGTCGCCCACCCCGGGTTCGGCGATCTTCGCCGCGCCCCAGCGGATGACCGACGTCAGGACCTCGGCCCGGCTCCCGCCCACGAGCGGCGCCGGGCCGAACGCGTCCAGGAGGACGTCCACGATCAGCTCGCCCTTGGACGGCCAGCGCCGGTAGATCGTCGTCTTGGCGATGCCGGCCGCCGCGGCGATGCGCTCCACGGTCGCCCGCGCGTAGCCGAGTTCGTGGACCGTCCGCAGGGTCGCGGCGAACACCCGGTCGTCGATCCCGGCGCGGGGACGGCCCGGCGGCCGGGCGGGTGCGGAAGGCATGGCGCCACCCTACCGTTTTTCGCTACCGTAGGTTTCGATACCTCAGGTTTCGAAATCAGGGAGCCGACCATGACCCAGGAAACCCGACCGCCGGAGCCGGACTGGCTCGCGATGACGACCGGCGAGCTGATCGCCTACCGCGAGGCGGAGAACCGCTTCCGGGCCTCTGCCGCCGCCCGGGCCGTCACCGGGGAACCGGATCCGGGCGCCCGGATCGAGTGGCGCGAACTGGCATTGCCCGGGCGCGTGCTGCCGGTGCGGGTGCACCGGCCCGCCGGACGGGCGGGCACGCTGCCGCTCGTGGTCCACGTGCACGGCGGCGGGTTCGTGGGCACGGCGGTGCAGAGCGACTGGGTCACCAGCCACCTCGCCGCGCGGCTGCCCGCGGTCGTCGTCTCGGTCGAGCACCGGCTCGTCGCCCCGGACCAGCCGCTCGCGGACGCCGTCGACGACGGCTGGGACACCCTGCGGCACCTCGTGCGCGACGCCGGGCAGTGGGGCGTCGACCCGGCGCGGGCCGCGGTCTTCGGGGAAAGCTGCGGCGGGCTGATCGGCGCGCTGGCCGCGATCCGGGCCCGGGACGCCGGGCTGGCCCTGCGGGCGCAGGTGCTGGTGAACCCCGCGACCGACGTGACGGCGGCGATGTTCGACCACGGCTCGGTCGCCGAACACGCCCAGACCCCCACGCTGAGCGTGCCGGTGCTGCGCCTGATCCAGCGGCTCGCCGGCCCCGGCACCCGGGCGCTTTCCCCGGTGCACGCCGACGACCTGGGCGGGCTGGCCCCGGCGCTGGTGGTGGTGCCGACCCACGATCCGCTGGCCGACCACGGCCGCCGCTACGCCGAGCGGCTCGCCGCGGCGGGCACCCCGGCACGGCTGGCCGAGCACCCCGGCGCGGGGCACGCGTTCCTCAGCCTGCCGGGCCTGGCACCGCAGGCCGAGGCCGCGCGGGCGGAGATCCTCGCGTTCCTCCGGACCTCCTTCGCCGCATGACCGGGCCGGCCATCGACGGCGAGGCACTGGACGGCGTCGCGGCCACCTGCCTGTGGACGCTGCGCAACCGCGCCGAAGAGTCGCGGCACCCCGGCTCGGCGTTCACCGACCCGCTGGCCGAACACCTCCACCAGCGGATCTCCTACGACTACGGGCGGTTCGGCAAACCGGACCAGATCCACCCGCTGCGAGCGGCGGCGCTGGACCTCGCGCTCCGCGCCTACCTGGCCCGGCATCCGGCCGCGACCGTCGTCGCCCTCGGCGAGGGCCTGCAGACCACCTACTGGCGGCTGGGCCGGCCCGGCGTCGACTGGCTGTCGGTGGACCTGCCGCCGGTGATCGACCTACGCCGGCGCCTGCTGCCCCCGGAACCGCGGATGACGGCGATCGCGGCCTCGGCGCTGGACCGCGGCTGGCTGGCCGGGCCCGATCCGGCGCGGGGCGTGTTCATCTCGGCCGAGGGGCTGTTCATGTACCTCGAACGCGCCGACGTGCTCGCCCTGATCGCCGACTGCGCGGCGCGGTTCCCCGGCGGGCAGCTGTTCTTCGACTCGATCCCGCCGTGGCTCAGCCGCCGGACGTTGCGGAGCGGGCCGCGGGGGCGCCCCCCGTCTTCCACGCTACCGGACGGCACCGACAATTCCGGCCTGCGCCTGTCCGCGCGCTACACCGTGCCGCCGATGCCGTTCGGCTTGACCGTCTCCGAAGCCGGCCGCGTGCTCGGGCGCATCCCCGGCGTGGCCGCCGTCGAAGACGTGCAGCCGCCGCCCGGGCGCGGGGCGTGGCGGCCGGGCGCCCTGCGCCGGCTCGCGGACCTGCCGGGGCTGCGCGACCTGCGTCCGTCGATCACGCTGGTGAGTTTCGCCGAGAGAGGGTGACCCGCGGTGCCGCGCCGGCCCGGCGCGGCACCACTTCGTCCACTGTGGATCAGCGGGCCGGCAGCAGCGGCAGGAGTTCCTGGTGGCGGCCGGGACGGCGCAGCACCGGCGAGCCCGGCTCGTGCGGGTCCACCGCGCCCGCGCGCAACGCGGTCAGGAACCGCACGACCTCCCGCGCCGGCGGCAGGACGTCCGCGCCGCCGAGGTAGGCGAGCACGATCATCTCCTCGCCGCACGACGCCTCGACCGCGGCCGCCCAGCCGTGCACCTCGTCCCAGAGCAGGGCCACGTCGCGCTCGGGGAACCGCCGCAGCCGCCAGTCCACCGCCACGTAGGCCGAAACCGGGACGTCGACGTCCACGGTGCACGACTCGAAGCCGAAGCCGAGCGCACGCGCCACTTCGCCCAGATACGCGCGCAGGCCACGCTGGAACCAGAATTCGAGATCGGTGTCGATCAGGGCGGACACCTGTTTCCTTTCGCCACATTCGACAAGAACGGCGACGGCCGCCGTGTCATTGTCTTTCACCACCACGGCGGACGCCGCGGCTCGTCCGTCGACCGTACCGACTTCGCCGACTTCGGCCCACCGCCGGACGTTCCCTGTTGCGGGTTCGTGCACCGACACAGCCGTCTGCACGTGCAATAGTCCGATGTGGACGATCAAATGCGCAGGTGACGCCGTTTTCCGCCCCATTCCGGCGAAACGACGGCCGGACCCGGCGGAATGGGACTTTCCGAAGTTCAGCCGATCGCAGGAATCGGCACCCTGCTGCGTTCCAGATCGGCGAAAAGATCTCCGAGGTCCTCGACGCGCCGCAAAACCGCGTCGGCGGTGAACCGCAGGTGCGTGACGTGCCGACACGCGCGGACCTCGTCCCACGTGACCGGAGTCGACACGGTCGGCTCGTCGCGCCCGCGCAGCGAGTACGGCGCCACCGTGGTCTTGTACGGGTTGTTCTGGCTCCAGTCGATGAAGACCTTGCCCGGGCGCAGGTTCTTCGTCATCCGCGCCACGACGAGGTCCGGCGTCTCGGCGGCGAGGCGTTCGGCCAGCGCTTTCGCGTACCGCGACGGCTCACCGGCGTCCGTGGTCACCACGCCGGCGTACAGCTGCATGCCCTTGGAGCCGCTGGTCTTCGCAACCGGGGTGAAGCCGTCCCGGACGAGGACCTCGTGGAGCCGCTCGGCGACCCGGGAGCAGTCGACCACCGTCGCGCCGGGCCCCGGGTCGAGGTCGAACACGAGCCGGTCCGGGGTGCGGCGCTCGTCGCCGGGGCCGACGGTCCACTGGTGGACGTGCAGTTCGAGCGCGGCGAGGTTGGCCGCCCACACGAGCTCGGGCAGGTCGTTGAGCAGCGGATAGGTGACGATCTCGGGGTCGTGGCCCCGGCCGCCGACCACCAGGCGCGCGGTGCGGACCCAGTCCGGGGCGTGCCGCGAGACGTCCTTCTCGAAGAACGAGCCACCGCCGACGCCGTCCGGGAAGCGCACGAACGTCATCGCCCGGTCGCGGATGTGCGGCAGCAGCACCGGCGCGATCCGCGTGTAGTAGTCGAGCACCTCGCCCTTGGTGAAGCCGTGGCGCGGGTAGAGCACCTTCTCGAGGTTCGAGAGCGTCAGCTGCCGCTCGCCGACCTGCACCGTGATCCGGCTCCCCGCCACGGCCCCACGTTACCGCGGCGGGACGTGGCCGGAGACGACCCGTTCGACGAACCGCTCGGCGACCTCCCGCAGCTTCGTGTTCTCCCGCTGCGACTGCTCGACGAGCAGGGCGAAGGCGTCGTCGGCCTCGACCTGGCGGATGGCCATCAGCATCCCCTTGGCCTGGTCGATGACCGCCCGCGAGGTCAGCGCCATCCGGAGGTGCTCGGCGGTGTCCCGCGCCCGCAGGTACCGGTGGTAGACGCGGAGGATCGCCTCGACCGCGGCGGTGTAGAGCTCGAGCAGCCGGCCTTCGACCTCCTCGAAGCCGTCGTCCTGCCGCCCGTAGCAGTTGACGGCCCCGGAGAATTCCGCGTCGGCGACCAGCGGCGCGGCGAGGAAGCTCCCGAAGCCGGCCTCCCGCGCCCCGCGGGCGAATTCGGGCCACCGCTCGAGCGCGTCGGTCACCGTGGTGCGCACGATCTTGCCGCTGCGCATCGCCTCGAGGCAGGGCCCGTCCCCGATCCGGTACTGGTCGCCGTCGAGCTCCCCGATAACACTGCTGGTGGCGGTCGCCGTGTGCGGCACGTCCCCGGTGACCAGGGTGACGGAAGCCTCGTCCACCCCGGGCACGGCGTGGCGCACCTGCAGGCAGACGTGCCGGAGCAGGATCCGGAAGTCGTCCTCCTCCCGCAGGACCTCGGAGAGGGCTTCGAGCGCTCCCGTGACCTCGTCGAACAACGGCGAGGCCGTTGCGGTGGGGTCGGGCCGGTCCATGTGTGCTCCTCCCGCTCGGCGCGAAGTGACGTCGGGTTACCCAGACCGGGGCGGATCCATGTCCGTAATGGGAGGGAGGCCGGCGTGGGCGTACTCGGCTTCAGGTTTGCCGAGGCCGCCGGGTAGGTAATCAGCACGCATGTCGTCGGATGAGGGCGCGCCGGGTGGGCTGCCGCTGGATGGTGAGCTCGCCGCCGTCGCCGCCCGGATGTCGGGGCTGCTGCTGTCGCGGGAAACCGTCGATTCGGTGCTGGAGCTGATCGTTTCGCTCGCCGGGACCACCATCACCGCCGCGGACGGGGCCGGGGTCACCCTGGTCGACGGGGCCGGGGGCTTCGTCACCACCTGTGCGTCCGGGCCGCTCGTGCGCGAGGCCGACGCCCTGCAGTACGAGCTCGGCGAAGGCCCCTGCCTGGCCGCCTTGCGGGAGTGCTCGCCGCAGCGGGTCGACGACGTCGCCGGGGAACGGCGGTGGGCCTCGTGGTGTGCCGCCGTGGCCGGGTCGGGGCTGCGGTCGGTCGTCACCGCGCCGATGGTCGCCGGGGACGGCTGTCACGGCGCCATCAAGCTCTACGCGACCGTTCCCGGCGCCTTCGGGCCCGCCGACGAGCGGGCGCTGGTGCGGTTCGCCGACCGCGCCGCCGTGCTCGTCGCCAACGCGCGCGCCTACGAGCGGGCCGGCCGGTTCAGCGCGCGGTTCAAGGACACCCTGCGCGACCGTGACCTCATCACCCTGGCGAAAGGCTTTCTCATGGGCCGCGACGGCCTCGGCGAGGACGCCGCGTTCGACCGCCTCCTCGCGCTGGCCCGCGCCGGCGGCGGCAGCCCGGCCGAGGCCGCCGCGCAGCTCGTTGCGCCGGCGCCGCGGGAAGGGTGAGCGGATGCGTTTCCTGCCCGAAGAGGAACAGCGGCGGCGGATCGCGGCCTGCTTCGCGCGGAGCGACCTCACGCTGGAACAGCTGTGGATGCGGTACTTCGCCCTCGGCGGCAGCCTGAGCCTGATCGAGCTGGACGCCTACCTCAACGGGCTGACCACGCTGCCGCGCGTCGACCGCGACATGCTCGCCCACGCCGTCAACGAGCGGCTCGACGAGACCGGCCCCGCCCGCGCGCCCTACAGCCACTCCGTCCGCGACGCGAAACCGCTGCACGGCCCGCTGAAGGCGCTGGTCGACCTGCTCGAAGGCGCGCACCGCGCCCCGCCCGAACGGCTGCCCGCCGTCGTCGCCGAGGCGGGCCGCGCGCTCGACCTGACCATCGGCGTCTACCTGGCCGACTACGACCAGCGCACCCTCGTGCCGCTGCGTCCCGGCGGCGCCGAGCTCGACATCGAGACCACCGTCGGCGGGGACGTGTTCCGCCGAGCCGGCACCGCCGTCGCGCGGGACGGCACGCTGTGGACGATCCTGCTCGACGGCGTCGAGCGGCTCGGCGTGCTGGAGATCGTCCCGGACGACGCCGACCCGGACGACCCGGTGCTGCGGGAGCAGTGCCGGTGGCTGGCGACGCTGCTCGGCCACCTCGTCACCGCCACCACCCAGTACGGCGACGGCCTGGACAGCCACCGCCGCCACCGGCGCCGCGGCTCCCCCGCCGAGCTGCTGTGGCAGAACCTGCCGCCGCTCACCGCGGCCACCGAAAGCGTCGTCGTCGGCGCGAGTGTCCAGCCGGCGTACGAACTCTGCGCCACCGTGTTCGACTACGCCCTCTCGGAGGACCGCGCGCAGCTGGCGCTGTTCGACGCCGGCGTGCGCACCGCCGGCGCGAACATCGCGGTGGTGAACGCGCTGTCCGCCTACCGGGCCGCTCGCCACGGCGGCGCGTCCCTCGGGGAGCAGTTCGCCGCGGTCGCCGCCGAGCTCGACGCCCTGCCCGGCGCTCCGGCCGTGACCGGGGTGGTCGCCGAGCTGGACCTGCGCACGGGAGTCCTGCGGCTGCTCGGCGCCGGGCAGCCCGCGCCCCTCGTCGTCCGCGGCGGCGAGGCGCTTCCCGCGGCCGGCTCCGCCGCGACGCGGTTCGCCACGCCCGGCGCGCGGTTCCCGGCCACGGAGCTGCGGCTCGAACCCGGCGACCTGCTGGCGCTGTACTCCCGGGGCGTCGCGGAGACGGCGAACCGGGCCGGGGAGCCGTTCGGCCGGGACCGGATCGCCCGCCACCTCGGCCACGCCGCCGGCGAGCTGCCGCCGGAGATCGCCCGCCGGCTCACCCGCGCCGTGCTGGTCCACGGCGAGGACGAGCTCCGGCACGACGCCGGCGTGCTGATCGCCCGCTGGGTGCCGCGCTGAGCGTGTCAGCAGGCGCGGTCCTGCACGCCGGCCGCCAGCAGTTCCCGCAGCGCGTCCGACAACGACGCGAACATCGGGACCACCGCGGCCAGGCCGGTGACGCGGAACAGGCGCGCGAGGGTCCGGCTGTTCGCCACGACCCCGAAGCAGCCGCCGTCGCGCTCCGCGGCCGCCGCCAGGGCGCGAGCACCGGCCAGGCCGATGAACGCCACCTGCGTCAGGTCCACCACCACCGTCGTCCCGGGTGGGGCCGCCCGCAGCTCACGCTCGAGGATCGGCAGGGTCAGTGCGTCGATCTCGCCGGCGAAGGTCAGCACGACGAGACCGGGGCGGTACTCCGTCCGGCGCGCCGTGAGCGGCGCGGACCGGGTGGGGACCGGGAACGTGGGGGACACGGGTTCGGTTGGCCTTCCGCGCCGGCCGGGGCCGGCGACGCAGTGACGTGATCACGGACGGGATCTTGATACCCAAACGCCCGGCGTGGAAACGCCCTCCTTCAGGACGAGACCGCCGTGAAGGCCGACCAGAGGCGCTCGGCGGCGTGCCGGGCCTCGGCGCCGGCGTGGATCGCCGGCGTGCCCGCCGGCTGGGTCGCCGTGTGACCACCGAGGTACTCGACGAGGGCGATGGCCAGCTCGCGGACCTTGACGTTGAACTCCTGGCTGGCGCGGCGCAGCGTCTGCCACGCCTCCTCCGGCGAGCACCGCCGGACCGCCATGATCGCGCCCTTCGCCTGCTCGATGGCGGCGCGGGAGGCCAGCAGGTCGAGCATCTGGTCGGGGTCGCCCGCGGTGGCGGTCTCGGCGACCACCAGCGTCATTTCGGTCAGCTTCGCGTACCGCTGCAGGACGGGCAGGGTGGTGGAACCGGGCGGCCGGTCCAGCGACGCCGAAAGCACGAAAGCCCCGTTCTCGTCCCAGAACCCCGGCAGCGCGACGGCCCCGCGGACCACCTCCCCGCCGGGCACGGTGTCGCCGGTCAGGGCCGGCCAGCGCTCGTCACCGAAGAGGTCGTCGGTGCTGACCGGCTCGCCGGTGGCGTCCGCGACGGCGACCGGGCCGCCGTGGCGCAGTTGTGCGGGCAGCAGGTGCTCGGCGACGCCGGCGGTGGCCAGCACCTGCAGCGGCCGGCCGCCGTGGCTGACGGTCAGGCCCGCGCCGAGGCACCCGGGCAGCTCGCCGGCGACCCGCTCGAGCAGGGCCTGCAGCAGCTCGGTCAGCGGTCTCCAGCGGTCCGCCGCGTTCATCAGTGATTCGGTCACCGCACCCTCCACCGGTTTTTGTCCTCTTTCATTTACCGCAAGACGCGGCCGCCCGCCTGCGGCGGCAGGGCGCTTTGTGGGACCGGCCACGGCTCCTCCGCCGTCCGGCGCAACCGGCTCACCCACCCGGGGTCGCGCAGCGCTCGAGCAGGTCCTGCTCCCGCACCACCGGCAGCGACAGGGTCCGGTAGCCGACGTCGTCGAAGAGGACGGTCAGCTTGTCCTCGTCGGCGGTCATCACGACACCGCGGCCCCATTCGGCGTGCCGGACCACGTGCTCCGCGCGGAACTCCCCCGCCGACGGCGGTTCCCCGGCCGCGGTCCCGGCTTCGCAGGTGTCGCAGTGGCCGCACGGCTGCGCGAGTTCTTCGCCGAAGTACCCGAGCAGGTACCGGCGGCGGCAGCCGGTCGTCTCCGCGTAGGCGCGGATCATCTCCACCCGCGAGCGGACCAGCCCGGCCGCCCGGTCCGCCGCCTCGAGCGCCCGCCCGACGACCGGGTCGGTGCCCGCGCGGCCGCGGGTGAGCGCGAACCGGCCGTCCGGCCCGGTCAGCACGTCGCCACACCGTTCGAGCAGGCCGAGCGCGCGGGTCCGCCGGGCGGGCGGGCCGGGGACCGCGCCGGCGAGCTCCCGCCGGTTCAGCGGGCCCGGCCGCAAGGCTTCGACGACCGCGCGGAGTTCGGTCTCCGGCGGCGCGGACCGGGTCAGGAACCGCTGCCGCGCCAGGTCTTCCGGCCGGTAGCAGAGCAGGACCTCGGCGGGCTCGCCGTCCCGGCCCGCACGGCCGATCTGCTGGTAGTACGTGTCGACCGAGTCCGGGACCGACGCGTGCACGACGAACCGCACGTGGGGCTGGTCGATGCCCATGCCGAACGCCGAGGTCGCGACCACGACGTCGGTCTCCCCCGCCGCGAACCGCTCGTGGACGGCGTCGCGGTCGGCGGTCTTCATCCCGCCGTGGTAGGCGAAGGCGCGGACACCGCGGTCCGCCAGCGCGGCGGCGTACTCCCCGGTTTCCCGGCGGCTCGCGGTGTAGAGCAGGCCGCTGCCGGGCAGCGCGGCGACCCGGTCCACCACCGCCGCGCGCTTCTCGGCGTCGCCGGTGAAGCGCGCGACCGCCAGGTGCAGGTTCGGCCGGTCGAAGCTCGCGATCACCCGCACCGGGTCCCGCAGTCCCAGCGCGGCGACGATGTCGTCGCGGACCGGCGCCGCCGCGGTGGCGGTCAGTGCGATCACCGGCGGCCGCCCGAGCCGCCGGACCACCGGGCCCAGGCGCCGGTAGTCGGGCCGGAAGTCGTGGCCCCACGCCGAAACGCAGTGCGCTTCGTCCACGACGAACAGCGACACCCCCGCCTCGGCCAGCCCGGCGACGACCTCGTCCTTCGCGAGCTGTTCCGGCGAGAGGAAGACGTACTCGGCCGAGCCGCGCCGGATCGCGTCCCACACGCCGTCCCGCTCGGCGGCGGACTGCCGCGAGTCGAGCGCGACGGCGTCCGGCACCGCCGCCGCGTCCAGGCCGTCGATCTGGTCGCGCTGCAGCGCCAGCAGCGGCGAAACGACCACCGTCGGGCCGGGCCGCACCAGCGCGGGCACCTGGTAGATCGCCGACTTGCCGGCCCCGGTGGGCAGCACCGCCAGCACGTCCCGGCCGTCCCGCGCCGCGCTCATCGCCGCGGCCTGCTCGGCCGACAACTCGGCCCAGCCGAAGCGCTCCGCGGCGAGCCGGCGCAGCTCGGCCGCGTTCCCTTCGTCGCTCATGGCGGCAGGACTACCCGGCACGGCGCCGGGCAACCACCCGACCCGAACGAGCGGTTTACCCGCCGCCGCGGACCGGGTAGCCGTCCGGTGACCCGAGGAGGCGCCATGACCCACCGGTGGACCCGATGACGTTCAGCGAAGTCGTCGTCGCCGGGCAGATCGCCCGTGACCTGGTGATCGAAGTCCCGGACGCACCCGGCGCGGACGCATCGGCGCCGGTGCGGCACCGGCAGGAGCTGCTCGGCGGGAAGGGCGCCAACCAGGCGGTGGCGCTGAGCCAGCTCGAGGTGTCGGTGTCGCTGGTCGGCGTCGTCGGCCAGGACCGCACCGGCGACGCGCTGCTCGCCCAGGCCAGGGCCGACCGGATCGGCACCTCGCACGTGATTCGCCGGGCGGGCACCGAGACGGCGCTGCTCGTCGACGTCGTGGACGACCACGGCCGCCGCCGGTACCTCGAGCACGTGCCGGAGGGGACGCTGCTCACCGAGACCGACGTCTTCGCCGCGTCCGCCCCGATTTCGGCCGCCGCGTCGCTGATCGTGCAGCTGCAGCAGCCCGCCCCGGTGGCCCTGCTGGCGGCCCGGCTGGCGCACACCGCGGGCACCCGGGTGGTGCTGGACGGGGCCCCGCAGTCCGACACGCTGACCGCGGACCTGCTCGCCCTCGCCGACGTCGTGCGTGCCGACGGCCAGGAAGCCGAGCTCCTCACCGGGCAGCCGGTGGACGACGTCGCTTCGGCCGCCCGGGCCGCCGCGGACCTCCGGCAGCGCGGGCCGTCGCTGGTCGTGCTCGAGGTGGCCGGGCAGGGGAACCTGTTCGCCGGGCCGGAGGGCACCTGGTTCGTGCCGCACGTCGAGACGGAGGTCGTCGACCCGACCGGCGCCGGCGACGCGCTCGTCGCGACCCTCACCGCGGCCCTGACCCGCCGCCGGCCCCTGGTGACGGCGGCGAGCCTGGCGGTGGCGGCGGCCGCGGCGACGACCGAGCACGCGGGCGGGCGCCCGCACCTGTCGCGCGCGGAACTCGACCGGCTGCAGCCGCGGCAGCTCGAGACCGTCCGGGCTTGAGAGCTACAAGCCCGGCAGGTTCTGCTCGAGCCCCAGCAGGACCGCGAAGGGGTCGCCACGCTCGGCCAGGCGGTCCGGGACGTCCCGGACCGTCCACCGGTCCGGCGCGAGGTCCGAGTCGTCCAGCTCGTCCCACTCCAGCGGCACCGACACCGGGGCGCCGGGCCGGGGGCGCACGCTGTAGGGCGCGACGAGGGTCTTGTTCAGCACGTTCTGCGTGTAGTCGAGCCGGGCCCGGCCGCGGCGCTTGTCCTTCGTCCAGGCCCAGCTGACCAGGTCGGGCAGCACCCGGCCGATCGTCCGGGACACCGTCTCCGCCCAGGCGCGGGCCTGCTCGAACGTGCAGCGCGGGGCGATCGGCACCCACACCTGGATCCCGCGCTGCCCGGTCACCTTCGGCCGTCCGGTCAGGCCCAGGTGCTCGAGGGCGGTGCGGTGCAGCCGCGCCAGCTCCAGGACCTCGCCGAACGTCGTCTCCGGCCCCGGGTCGATGTCGAACAGCACCCACGTCGGGTGGTCGACGTCGGCGGCGAGGGACGTCCAGGCGTGCAGCTCCAGCGCGCCGTAGTTCGCCAGCCAGGCCAGGGTCGCGACGCTGTCGGCGACGACGTACCGCCGGCTCTCCCCGGGGCCGGCCCGCTCGTTGTGCCAGGTGGTCAGCCAGTCCGGGGCGTGCCGCGGGACTTCCTTCTGCCAGAAGCCCGGTTCGGTGACGCCCTGGGGGAACCGGTGGGTGTTCAGCGGACGGCCCGCCAGGTACGGCAGCATCACCGGCCCCACGGTGACGTAGTAGCGGATGAGGTCCCGCTTGGTGACGGGCTCGCCGCCGTCCGCCGGGAAGAGCACCTTGTCCAGGTTGGTCAGGGCCAGCTCGCGGCCCGCGACCGACCAGCGGCCCTTGGCACCCAGCGCGTCGAGCGCCGCGAGTTCGGCTTCCGCCGGCGCCTGCCACCCGCCGACGGACTCCTCCGCTTCGGCGGCGGGCCGGTCGCCGTGCCAGAGGGCGTCCGGGGCGGCCGCGACCTCGTCGTTGGTGCGGCCGCTCTTCACCGAGCGCGGGTGGTCTTCGGCGTCCCAGCCGGCCTTCGCGTGCTCGTCCTGCTTGTGCAGGAGGAACCACTGGTCCTTCTCGCCGCGGCCGGTGCGGACGAGCACGAACCGGCCGGCCAGCTTCTCGCCGTCGAGGTCGAAGTGCAGCGTCCCGGCCTCGATCGCCTCGGCCGGGTCCGCCTCGACCGGCCGCCACACGCCGCGGTCCCAGACGATGACGTCCCCGCCGCCGTACTCGCCGCGCGGGATGACGCCCTCGAAGTCGGCGTACTCGATCGGGTGATCTTCGACGTGCACGGCCAGCCGGCGGGCCTTCGGGTCCAGCGTGGGTCCCTTCGGCACCGCCCAGCTGACCAGCACGCCGCCGAGTTCGAGCCGGAAGTCGTAGTGCAGCCGGCGCGCCCGGTGCCGCTGCACCACGAACCGGTGGCCCTCCGGGCCCGCCGCGGCCCCGCCGGCCGGCTCCGCGGTACGGGCGAAGTCGCGCATCTCCTGGTAGCGCCGCAGTTTGCGGGCCGGGGCTCCTGCCATGCCGTGGGGGTACCCACTCAGTCCGGAGCCGACCAGGGCGGGTTCCGCCGCGCCAGCTCCTCGTATTCGGCGACCTCCTGCGGGGTCGGGTCGGTCCCGGCCTCCTCGGCGAACTCTTCGGGGTCGGTACCTTCGCCGGGCTCGGTCACGCTCGGCCTCCCAGCACGCCGCGGATGAGGTCGCGGGCCCGGTCCATGATCGCCGCGGGCGGCCCGAGCAGCAGGTTGGCCTTCGCGCTCTCGACACCGGGGTGCGGGCGGGTCGGCCCCACCGCTTCGGCCAGCTTGGCGGTCGCGGCCATCGCCCGCAGCCGCTCCGGCGGGCGGTGCGCCCGCAGCAGCGGGAACTCCTCCCGCTCTTCGTGCTCGGCGTGCGCGAGCACGTCGTCGCGCAGCTGCACCAGCAGCGTGTCGAACCCTTCGGCGTCCGGACCCAGCTTCTCCAGGTTCGTCAGCAGTTCCTTGGCCCGGTGCTCCTCGCCGACCCGCGCGTCGACGACGGGTTCGGCGGCCGGCCCGAGGTCGCGGATCTCCGGGTGCACGACCATTTCCTCCGCCGTCTCGTGCACCGCCACCAGCCGCACCAGGTCGTGGAACAGCTCCCGGCGCCGGTCCCCTTCCGCGGTCTCCAGCCCGGCGAACAGCTCCCGGATCTCGCGGTGCTGCCGCTGCAGCAGTTCGATGACGTCCTCGTCGTGGTCCGCCATGGACGGCCTCCTCGTTGTCGGGTGGAGGCAGCGTTCCCCGTCCCGGGCGGGTTACTCGCCGCGGTTCACGACTGTGCGGCACGCGCCATCAGCCGGACCGCCCGTCGACGGCGGCGACGACCAGGGCGGCGCAGCGCGCCACCGTCAGGCCTCTTTCCTTGGCCAGCGAAGCCAGGGCGGCGTTCGCGGCCGGGCGGGTCAGCCCTTGGGCGGCCAGGACTTCCAGGGCCAGCCCGACGACGTCGGTGGCGGGCGGGGCGGCGGGGCGCACGGGCATCGGAAGACCTCCGGCGGTTTCGGCGGCGAGACGAACGCGACCGGTTACCCCGCCGCACCGGGTTTCACACGCTCCCCCGGGACGTGCCTCCGGGTAATTACGCTGGACCGGTGACCGGCGCGTGGGAATGGGACCCATCCCTGTATTCGGGCAGCGCGCGGTACTACCCGCGCGGCCGCGTGGCGTACCCCGCGGAGCTGGCCGCGGCCTTCGCCACCGAACTCGGGCTGGACGGAACGGGACGGCTGCTCGACATCGGCTGCGGCCCCGGATCGCTGACACTGCCGCTGGCCGGCTCCTTCGAGGCCGCGGTCGGGCTCGACGCCGACGGCGACATGCTCGCCGAAGCGGCCCGGCTGGCGGCGGAGGCGGGCATCGGGAACTGCCGGTGGGTGCATCGGCGCGCGGAGGAGCTGCCCGCCGGGCTGGGCCGGTTCCGGCTGGTCACCTTCGCGCAGTCGTTCCACTGGTTCGACCGGCCGCGCGTCGCGGCCGCCGTGCGCGGGATGCTGGCGCCGGACGGGGTCTGCGCCCACGTGCACGCGTCGACCCTCGAGCCCGTGCACCCGGCGATCGCCGAGCTGGTGCGCGAGTACCTGGGCCCGGTGCGCCGCGCGGGGCAGGGCTGCCTGCCCGAGGGCACGGCCGGCGGCGAGGCCGGGATCTACCGCGCCGCGGGCTTCCACGGCCCGCGGCGCTTCGCGGTGCCGGGCCGGGTCGTGACCCGCACGGTCGACGACGTCGTCGCCGGGGTCTTTTCGCTGTCGAGCTCGGCGCCGCACCTGTTCGGCGCGCGGCGGGCCGAGTTCGAGGGCGAACTGCGGCGGCGGCTGGCCCCGGCGGAGACGTTCCCCATGCCGCTGCGCGAGATCACCGTCGACCTGTGGTTCACCAGGGGTTGTTGAAGTCCTCGTCGTCCTCGACGGCGGCGCGGGGACGGCGGACGCCCCGCGGCTCGTCCCGCACCGGCCGCGGGGACGGCGCCGCCTCGAAACCGGCCGGGCCGGGGTACGCCTCCGCGTCGAAGGCGGAGGCGGGCTCGGCGTGCGACCGGTCGGTGCTCCAGCCCGACTTCGTCTTGCGCTGCGCCATTTCCCGGACGTGCTGGACGTACCGCTCGGCCGCCTGGACCTGCTTGGTCATGTACTCGTGCGAGCGGGCCTTGATCTCCTCGCCCTGCTGTTCGCGCAGGGTACGGCGATCGGCCTGTTCGCGGACGAGCCCGTCGAGTTCGGCCTTCATCCCGGCGATGTCGGTCACGGGTCCTCCTACCAGGTCCGGGCGGACGGCGGGTCTTCGTCGTCGTTGAGGGAGCCGATGATCCGGCGGCCGGGCTCACCGAGGTTGTCGAAGACGGCGCCCTCGATCCGGTACGCGGGACGGCGTTCGGTGTCGCCGCCACCGCCGCCGCCGTGGGCACCGCCCATGGCGCCCATGCCCGGCATCCCGGCCATCGACGAGCCGGGCGCGCCGGTGGCACCGGCCGCCGACGCGAACGCGGGCGCGGGCTGCGGCTGCGCCGCCCCGGCCCCGGAGTGGGCGCCGCCGGACATCGGCGTCTCCCCCAGCCCGGCGCCGCCCGGGTCGAAGCCCGCGCTGGAGAAGCCGGCCCCGCCGTGCGAGCCGCCGCCGATCCCGGCCGCCGACGGGCCACCGCCGCCACCGTGGTGCGAGCCGCCGCCGTCGTGCGAACCGCCGCCGTGCGAGCCGCCGCCGTCGGGGCCGCCCGGGTGGCCGCCGTCGTGCGGCTTGAGGTCGTCCAGGGTGCCCCGGTGGGTGGGCAGGTCGTCGACCTTCTTCGCGGGGGTGTCGCCGAGGGCGTCCGAGGGCTTGTCGTCTTCGCCGAGGGTGTAGGTCGTCGGGGTGCCCTTGCCGTCGTCGACCGTGACGACGGTCGGGCCGTCCGGTCCGTCGGGCCGCTCCGCCGTGATCTGGAGTTCGCCGTCCTTGATGTGGATCTTGCCGTCCGGGCCGGGGCGGTAGGTGTCCGCGTCCGTCCCTTGTGGACCGTCGCCGGGCTTGCCGTCGGCGGACCAGTCGAGCTTGAAGTCCTTCGGGTCGCCTGCCCCGTCGCCGACCTTGATGTCCATCTTGCCGTCGTGGTCCGGCTCGGTCATCTCGAAGGTCTTGTCGCCCTGCTTGACCTTGAGGACGTCGTGGTCGTCGTCGCCCTGGTGGTGCTCGCCGGGTTTGCCGTCGTCGCCGAGGAGGCCGTCGGGCTTGCCGTCGTGGTCGGCGTCCCCGCCGGGCAGGCCGCCGGTGGCGGGATCCGTGGCGATGCCCGGGCCGCCGAACTCCTTGAGCGCGTCCGCGGCCTTCTTCTTCGCGTCTTCCGCCGCGTGCTCGGCCGCGGCCTTGCCGTCGTCCCCGCCGCCCGCGCCGGGCTCGCCGCCGCCCGCGCCGGAGCCGCCGCCGCCCAGGCTGCCGGCACCGTCGCCGGAGTCCGTCTGGATGCCCGGGCCGCTGAACTCCTTCAACGCGTCCGCAGCCTTCTTCTTGGCCGCTTCGGCCGCCGCGGCGGCCGCGTCCTGGCCGGTGTCGGACGGCGGTGGCACCGAAGACGGTGCCGTGCTGTCGGAACCCGGGCCACCCGCATCGGCACCGCCCGCACCCGAACCGCCGCCGGAGCCGAGGCCGGACCCGGCCCCGGAATCCGTCTGGATGCCCGGGCCGCTGAACTCCTTCAGCGCTTCGGCGGCCTTCTGCTTCGCCGCCTCGGCCTGCTGGGCCGCCTGCTGCTTGGCCGCCTCCGCCGCGGCCGCCTGGTCGTCCTGGCCGCCGCCCGGTGCACCGGAGCCGCCGCCCGCGGAACCGCCGCCGGACGACCCCTCCGGGATCGGCGGCACCGAACCGCCACCGCCACCGCCCGTCCCCGAACCGTCGCCGGAGCCGCTCGGCAGGTCGGTCCCGGAGCCGCCGCCGGCTCCCGAACCGCCGCCCGGCGCACCGGCTCCGGAAGTCGTGTCGGGAATCGGCGGGATCGAACCGCCACCGCCGCCGGTGCCCGAACCGCCGCCAGGCACCCCCGACCCGCTGCCCGAGCCACCCGGGCCGCCGCCGGCGCCACCGGTCGCACCAGGGCCACCGCCGGCGCCACCGGTCGCACCGGGGCCACCGCCCGCGCCACCGGTCGTCCCGGGGCCACCCGGGCCACCGCCGGTGCCGCCGGTCGTCCCCGGCCCGCCGGACGTCGAAGCGCCCTCGAACTCGTTCCGGATCCGGCCCATGACCTTGTCGAGCGCGTCGTAGGCCTGGTCGACCAGGTCCTTCGTGTCCTTGCAGGTCTTCGCGAAGCCCTGGTACAGCCGGTCCCACATGTCGGGGTTGAACTGGTTCTGCACCCACTGCTTGGCCAGGTCCTGGCCGTGCTTCTTGATCTCGTCGCCGTCGCAGCAGCCCTGGTCGTTGAGCGTCTTGACCAGGTTCGTGCCGAAGTTGAGGTCCATCCAGCCGGCGATCTGGGCCAGGTCCTGCTCGTTGCCGTGCTCGCCGTTGGCGACGGCGACGACCTTCTGCGCCATCGTGTAGTCGGCCTTGCCGACCAGGTCGGTGTACATCCCGATGACGGCGTCGGCCTTGCCCTTGCACAGCTGGAACACCGTCGTGGCGGTGTTCAGCGTCGCCTCGCTCGCGTTGCCGAGCGTCTGGGACAGCTTGGCCGCCTTGGGCTGGATCTTCTCGTTGTAGTTGTCCGACGCGGCGTCGGCGCCCGCGCCGCTCCAACTCTGGTACAGGCTGCCCAGCTGGGAGCCGGTGTCCTGCAGCGTCCGGTCCACCGTCTCCGAACCGTGCTTGAAGTGCCCGGCGTCGGCGACGAAGTCCGCGAAGCTGATCCCGCGCTGCTCGTCGAACGGCGCCCGGATGTCCTTGTCGAGGTCGAGCGCGCGGGTGTTGCCGCGGCAGTCCGCCGGGATCTTCGCCAGCAGCGAACCGAACGTCTCGAACAGCTTCAGCGCGGGCGCGGCGGCGTCGAAGATCTCGTCCGACGTCTTCGTCCCGCTGCCGGCCCCGCCGCTGCTGTCGGCCGCGGGCGGCTTCGTGTCGTCGAGCTTCTTCTTGCCGTCGTCGACGGCCTTCTTCTCCTGGTCCTCGTTGTAGCTGTTCTGGTCACCGCTCTTCTGGGCCTTGTCGTAGGCTTCGTCGACCGACTGGCCGGCGAACAGCGGGTTCGCGTTGTAGGCGTTCGCGTACTTCTCGGCTTCCTGCCGCTTCTGCTTGATGTCGTCCGGCTCCTGGTCGGCCAGGAACGGCGGCGGTGGCGGGTTTTCCCGCAGCCAGCTGCTGATCAGCGCGCTCTTCTGCGCCGCCGGCACGCTCGGGTCGTCCAGGATCGCCTTGACGTCGGACCACTTCTTCTTCTCGGCCATCAGAGCGAGCCCCCGGCGTCGGTGATCACGCCGGCCTGGTTGCCCTCGTTCGTGCTGTAGCTCGAACCGGCGGTGCCGAGGTTCGTGCCGAACGAGCCGAGGGTGCTGCTGTAGCCGGAGACCGCGGCCCACAACGCCTGCGCGCCGGCGGTGTACTTGGTGGCGTGCGCGCCGTGCGCCCGCCCGAACTTCTCCGCGGTCACCTGCGGTGTCTGCAGGTCCGGGTTGTCGTCGAGCAGGTGCTCCGCCAGGTCACCGATGGTCTTGGCCGCCGTCGACAACGCCTCGGTCGTCGCGGTGTACCCCCCGCCGCTCATTTCAGCGCCTCTCCTGAAGTTCCGCGAGTTCCCAGTGCTTCCGCGAGCACGCCGGCCACGGATCCCACGTCGGTGAACCGGTCGAGCCGGTCCAGGTCGATCGTCACGCCGTAGTAGATCTCCAGCGCCGCCAGCAGCTTGATCCGCCCCTTGGAGTCGATGCCCAGCTCCTCCAGGGGCGCGTCGGGCTCGACGAGAGCCGGGTCGAGCCGGAAGGTGTCGCAGACGACCTTCGTGACCTCGGCGCGGTGATCACCCACGGAAGTCACCATAACGTGCCTTGGCGGCCGACCGGGCGACCTTGCCGCTGGATGTGCGCGGAAGTCCACCGGAAGGGACCAGACGTACCGCGCGCAGCGTGAGATCGTGTTCCCGCGACACCGCGCGCAGCACCGCCCGGGTCACCTCCCGGACGTCGGCCTCGGCATCGGCGCCGCGCTGCCACTCGGCCACCACCACCGCGCCCTCGCCGGCTTCGTCGGCGACGGCGAACGCGGCGACGCGGTCGCGGCGGACCGCGGGGTGGGCCTCCCCGGCCGCCGCCTCGATGTCCTGGGGGTGGAAGTTGCGGCCGTCGATCACGATGAGGTCCTTGAGCCGGCCGGTGACGTACAGGTCGCCGCGGTGCACGACGCCGAGGTCGCCGGTGCGCAGCCAGCCGCCGACGCCGTCGAGCACGGCGCCGAACGCGGCCGCGTCGCCCCGGCCCCAGTAGCCGGTGGCGACGTTCGGGCCGTGCACCCAGATCTCGCCGACCACCCCGTCGGGCTGCTCGCGGCCGTCCTCGACGATCCGGACCAGCTGCCCGACCGGGCGGCCGACGGACACGAGTTCCTGCCCGCCCGCGGTTTCGACGGCCCGGCCCTGCGCCAGGGCTTCGCGGTCGAACACCGCGCTGCGCGGGCCGTCCTCGCCCGCGCTCGCGACGTACACCGTGGCTTCGGCGAGCCCGTACGACGGCCGCTGCGCTTCCCGCCGGAACCCGCGTGGCCCGAACACCTCCTGGAAGCGCTCGATCGTGCGCGGCCGGACGGGTTCGCTGCCGTTGAGCGCGACCCGCACGCCCGACAGGTCGAAGTCCTCGCCGGTGTCGCCGTCGGCGGCCAGGTCGTAGGCGAAGTTCGGGGCGGCGGTGAACACCGCCGGGTACGCCGCGAGCTGCCGCAGCCACCGCGCCGGGGAGTGCACGAACTCGGCCGGGGCCATGAACACCGACCGGCCGCCCGAGAAGACCGGCAGGCACAGCAGCTGGATCAGGCCCATGTCGTGGAAGAACGGGATCCAGCCGGCGCAGGTGGTGCCCTCGTCGACGGCGTAGGCGCGGCTGCCCTGCCAGCAGGCCGCCACGATCGCGCGGTGCGGGATCACCGCGCCGGCCGGCTCGCGCGTCGACCCCGACGTGTACTGCAGGTACGCCGGGCTCTCCGGCGTCACCGGCACCGGATCGGCGCCGGGTCCGATGAGCTCGTCGGCCACGACGACGTGCTCGTGCGCGGGCAGCCGCGCCGCCGCGGCCGCCGACGTCAGCCACAGGCGCGCGCCGGCGTCGGCAAGGACGCCGGCGAGCCGGTCGGCCTGCGCGGGGCTCGACGGCGCCATCAGCGGGACGGCGACCAGGCCGGCGGCCAGCGCGCCGAAGAACGCCAGCGGGTAGGCGAGTTCCTGGCCGGCCAGGATCGCGACGCGCTCGCCCGGCCCGGCCACCCGCCGCAGCTCGCCCGCGACCACGCGGACCCGGGCGGCGAACTCCGCCCACGTCCAGGTGTGCTCCGCGTTGCGCGTGTGGTCCTGGTGGGTGAACAACGGCCGATCGTCGTCCGCGCGGGCGAACAGCCGGTCCACGATCGAGGCGCGCAGCACCGCTTCGGGCACGGTCACCGGCGGACGGGGCACGAAAGCAACCTACTGGGACTCACCGCCGCGTGTGCGCCCGGTGCGGGAAAGCGGTTCACCGCCGGCACGGGCGCGGGTACGGTCGCACACCATGGCCTCCCCGGAAGCGCTGGTCTCCGCCCTCGCGGACCCCGCCCGACTGCAGTTCTTCGCCCGCGTCTGCGCCGCCGACGACGGGCTTCCGGCCGACGCGGCCACGGCCAAACTCGCGAAGCGGCTCGTCGACGCGGGCCTCGTCACCGCGGCGGACGGCCACTACCGCGCGGTGCCCGAGGTGTTCCGCGACGCGCTCGCCAAGGCACCGGCCGACCCGCTCGACGGGCTCTTCCGCCACGGCAGGCTCATCGCGATCCCGCACTCGGGCAAGCGGCGGCAGCTGCTGCTCGGGTACCTCGCCGAACGGTTCGAACCGGGCCGGCTCTACACCGAGCAGGACGTCCGGGAGAAGCTGTCGATGGTCCACGACGACCACGCGACGCTCCGCCGCTACCTCGTGGACGAGGGCCTGCTGCAGCGCAGCAACGACGGCGGCGCCTACGGCCGCCCGTCCGAGGCGCGGGTGGCCGGCTGATCGAACAGCGCCAGGACGGCGGGGTCGGCGAACACGACGTTGTGCGCCACCCGTCCCCCGCGCACGGTGAACACCTGCAGGGTGTGCAACCGGTGGCCCCCTGCGTCGTCGCGGCAGTGCGCCACGAGCGCGGGCTGGCCGTTCGCGCTCGCGCGCGTCATCCGCCAGCCGGGGCCGCGCATCGCGAACAGGCGCTCGAGGAACCGGCCGTAGTTCTCCGGGCCGCGGAACCACAGCGGGACCGGCGGCATCTCCATCACGACGTCCTCGGTCAGCAGCTCGACCAGGCCCGCGACGTCGGCGCGTTCGAACGCCCGGACGTAGGCGTCCAGGACCGCCTCCACCGCGCGGTCGTCCGGTTCGGGCACCTCCTCCGCCGACAGCCCGCCGAGCCCGGCGCGGGCGCGCTGCAGCGCGCTGTTGACCGCCGCGGGCGTGGTGTCCAGGAAACCGGCCACTTCGGCCGCGCTGAACTCCAGGACGTCCCGCAGGATCAGCACCGCACGCTGCTTCGGCGGCAGCGTCTGCATCGCCGCCAGCAGCGCCAGCCGGAGCGTGCCGCGGCGGGCCAGTGCCAGGCCGGGGTCGTCGAGGCGGGCGTCCGGGAACGGGTGCAGCCACGGGATGTCCGGCGACGGCGTCAGCGGCGCCCCCGGATCGCCGCCCGGGCCGCCGAGCCCGGACGGCAGCGGCCGCCGGGCGCGCCCTTCAAGCGCGGTGAGGCAGGCGTTGGTGGCGATCCGGTAGAGCCAGGTGCGCACCGACGCGCGGGCCGGGTCGTAGCCCGCCCACGCCTTCCAGGCGCGGACCAGCGTCTCCTGGACCAGGTCCTCGGCTTCGTGGACCGACCCGAGCATGCGGTAGCAGTGCGCGAGCAGCTCACGCCGGTGCGGCTCGGTGCGCGTCGCGAAGTCCTGCATCGTTCTCCCGTCGGCCGGTGGCGGTGGGTGTACCGGCGCCACCGCCGGGATTCATCGCCTCCGGCCATCGGCTCGGTGATTATCGGCCCGGTATCGCCGCCGGGAGAATGTCCGCGCGGTCGTGAGTGAGAAACAGGGTTAGAACACTGTTTCTCACTCACGAGGTCTGGTTGGGGCTTACAGGTCGTCGAAGTCCTCGGGCCGCAGGCTGTCGAGTTCGGCGCGGAACCGGGCGACCTCGGCCTCGGTGTCCAGCACGTCGGCGGCCGGCCCCTCGATCTCCTGCTCGACCTCGAGCTGCACGGACGCGACGTCCAGCACCTCTTCGGCGACGCGGATGGGGGCGCCCTGGCGCAGGCCGAGCGCGACCGCGTCGCTGGGGCGGGCCGACACGCGGGTGCCCGAGGCGAGCACGAGGTCGGCGTAGAAGATGCCGTCCCGCACCTCGGTCAGCTCGACCGCGGCGACGCCCTGGCCGAACGCCGCGAGGACGTCACCGAGCAGCTCGATCGTGCCCGGGCGCGGCTGCGCGATCTGCTCGCGCGCCCGCACCAGGGCCTCGGCTTCGCCGTACCCGATCATGATGGCCAGCCAGCGGCGCGCCCCCTCCGGCTCCCGGAGCAGCATCAACGGCGCCTCGCCGGGCACCGGAACGGCCATCCCCACCACTTCGATCGGGATCACGCTGACCACCGCACCCTCCGTGTCGTGGGAGTCCTGCGCGCGGGATACCCACTCTGCCGGGTTCACAACCCAGCAGAACCGCGCGGATTTTCCGGCTCGGCTCTCCTGGGCTGCGGACAACGCCGGAAGGCCTTGCCGGGCCGCGGGAACCGCTGTCACCGTCGGGGCGTGGAGCCGACGATTTCGCGCAGTGTCACGGTCCCGGCCGCCCCGGGCACGGTGTGGTCGTGGGTCACCGACCTGCCGCGGATGGGCGAGCTGAGCCCGGAGAACGTCGGCGGCCGCTGGCTGGACGGCACCGGGCCGTCGCTCGGCGCGCGGTTCCGCGGCCGCAACCGCAACGGCGAGCTGCAGTGGTGGACGCGGGTGCGGGTGGTCGCGTTCGAGCCGGGCCGCCGGTTCGCCTTCGACGTGCGCACGCCGTTCGGCTCGCGGGTCTCGCGGTGGGAGTACGTGCTGGCGCCGGCCGCGGGCGGCTGCGTGGTCACCGAGAACTGGTACCGGATCGGCAGCTGGGTGGTGCGGAAGTTCATGGGACCGCGCGTCACCGGCCGCGCCGACCGGCCCGGCTACAACGTCCGGTCGATCGAGCACACCCTCGCGGCGCTGAAGGCTCGCGCCGAGGAGCGCGCTGCCGCCTGAGTCTCTTGTTAAAACTCACCTTGTCCAGCTAGGTTGTTTTATTGAACCTAGGAGGACCATGCCCGCCACCGCGCCGAAGCCCGGCCTCGTGCTGCTCGTCGTCTCGACGGCCGCGTTCCTCGCGAGCCTGGACACGTTCATCGTCACGATCGCCTTCCCCGGCATCCGGGCCGCCTTCCCCGGCGACGGGCTGGCGACGCTGTCGTGGGTGCTCAACGGCTACACCGTGCTGTTCGCCGCCTGCCTCGCCCCGGCCGGGCGGCTGGCCGACCGGTACGGGCGCAAGCGGCTGTTCCTGATCGGCGTCGCGGTGTTCACCCTGGCCTCGGCGGCGTGCGCGGCCGCGCCCTCGATCCCGGTGCTGATCGCCTTCCGCGCGGTGCAGGCGGCCGGCGCCGCGCTCGTCATGCCGACGTCGCTGGCGCTGCTGCTGACGGCGTTCCCGCCGCACCGGCGCCCGGTGGCGGTGGGCGTCTGGGCGTCGGTGGGCGCGGCGGCCGCGGCGCTCGGCCCGCCGGTCGGCGGCCTGCTCGTCGAAGCGTCCTGGCGCTGGGTGTTCCTGGTGAACCTGCCGATCTGCGCGGTGACGCTGCTGGCCGGGCCCCGCGTGCTGCGCGAGTCGCGGGACGGCGCCACCGGCGTCCCGGACGTCCTCGGCGCCGCCGGGCTGCTCGTGGGCGTCGGCGCGCTGGCGTACGCGCTGGTCGAGGCGTCCGATCGTGGCTGGGGTGCGCGGCCGGTGCTGCTGGCGTTCGCGGTGGCCGCCGTCGCGCTGGCCTGGGTGCCGCTGCGCTCGGCGCGGCACGCGGTGCCGGTGCTGGACCTGCCGGCGCTGCGCGTGCCGACGTTGTGGCTGGCCTGCGTGACGACCGGGGTGTTCGCCGCCGGGTTCGCGGCGATGCTGTTCGGCAACGTGCTGTTCCTGACGTCGGTCTGGCACGACTCGACGTTGGTCGCGGGCCTGTCCCTGGCGCCGGGGCCGCTGGTGGTGGTCCCGGTGTCGATCCTCGGCGGCCGGTTCGTGCACCGCTTCGGCCCGGGCCCGGTGGTCGCCCTCGGCGGCGTCTCCTTCGGGGCCGGGGCGCTGGTCTGGTTGCTGCGCATGGACGCCACCCGCGACTACGCCGCGTCGATGCTGCCCGGCCAGCTGCTGACCGGGCTCGGGGTCGGGCTGATCCTGCCGAGCCTGTCGGGCGTGGTCGGCACGGTCCTGCCCCCGGCCCGCTGGGGCGCGGGGTCGTCGATGGTCAACACGACGCGGCAGATCGGCACGGTCCTGGGCACAGCGGTGCTGGTGGCGGTGTTCGCCGGCACGCCGGACCTGACGGCCTTCCGCCGCGGCTGGCTGCTGGTCCTGGCCACCGGGGCGGCGACCGCCCTGGGCGGGGCGCTGATCGCGAGCCGCCGCCGCACGGACCACTACACCGGGCCCCAGGCGGCGTCCAGCGCCGCGAGCCCGGCGCCGATGCTGTCCGAGGCGATCGAACCGTAGCCGAGCACCAGACCCGGCCGGGGGAACCCGCCGCAGAGATCGGACAGCGTCTGGACCGCCACCCCGGCCGCGGCCGCCCGGGCCACGACCGGGTCCAGGTCCGTGCCGTCGGCGGCGAGGGCGCACAGGTGCAGGCCCGCCGCCGACGGAACCGGGTGCAGGCGGCCGGGGAAGACCTGCGCCAGCGTCGTCGTGATGCGCTCGTGGCGTTCCGCGTAGACCTTCGTCGCCCGGCGGAGGTGGCGGGCGAACAGGCCTTCGTCGACGAACCGGGCCAGTGCGGCTTGCGCGGGCAGGTCGCCGTGCCAGCCGGACAGCTGCCGCGCGTGGCGCAAGGCGTCCCGCAGTGACGCCGGTGCGATCAGGAAACCCAGGCGCAGCATGGGAAGCAGCGTCTTGGAGAACGAGCCGACGTAGGCCACGCGCCCGTCGCGGTCCAGGCTCTGCAACGGTTCCAGGGGGCGGTCGGAGAACCGGAATTCGCTGTCGTAGTCGTCCTCGACGACGACCGCGCCGGTGCGCCCGGCCCACGCGAGCAGCGCCGTGCGCCGGGCCAGCGACATCGGCGTGCCGAGCGGGAACTGGTGTGACGGCGTGACGTACACGAGTTTCACCCGCGGCGGCAGCGCGGCGACGTCGAGCCCCTCGTCGTCCACCGGCACGCCGATCACTTCGGCACCGTGCGAGGCGAAGAGCAGCCTCGCCATCCGGTAGCCGGGTTCCTCCACCGCGACCCGGTCGCCGGGCTCGAGCAGCACCCGGCACAGCAGGTCGAGGGCCTGCTGGGCGCCCTGGGTGACGAGGACGTCGTCGGCGCCCGCGCGCACCGAGCGCGAAATGCCCGCGTGCCGGGCGATCGCCGCGCGCAGCCCGGGGTGGCCGCCCGGTTCGGCGTAGTGCGCGAACCCGGCGGTGTCCCGCAGTTCGCGCGCGAGCAGCCGCCGCCAGGTTTCGAGGGGGAACAGCGCGGCGTCGGGGATGCCGACGCGGAAGTCGAACACCGGGTCCGGACCGGGAGCGGCGGCCGGGGGCGGCAGCGCCCGCCAGACCGCCTTGGGCTGCGGGCCCTTTTTCGACGGCGCGGCTCGCGGCTGCGGCGCCGGGAGTTCCGCGCAGACGTAGGTCCCGGCGCCGACGCGGCCGTCGAGGAAACCGTCGGCGGTGAGGCGGTCGTAGGCGACCGCGACGGTGTTGCGCGAAACGGCCAGCCGCCGCGCCAGTTCCCGGGTCGGCGGCAGCCGCTCCCCCGCGCGCAGCCTGCCGTCCAGCACGGCGTCCCGCAGCTGCCGGTAGATCCGGGCGCTGAGGTCGCCGCGGCCGGCCAGGCTGACGTGGAAGTCCATCGGCCGACCCTACATTGGCCCAATCGGATTGCGTGGAATTGGCTCTGGGATGGAGCCAAAGCGGCCTCTAACGTACTTCCCATGACAGTGCTTCTCGAACGCACGGGGACCCGCCGGGCCGGCCGGCTGCTCGCGGCCGCCCAGCTGGCCGGCTCGCTCGGCGACGGCGCGTTCCTGACCTGCTCGGTGCTGTTCTTCACGCGGATCGCCGTCCTGACACCGGCCCAGGTCGGGCTCGGGCTCACGCTCGGCTGGGCGGCGGGCTCGGTGGCGGGCGTGCCGCTCGGCAGGCTCGCCGACCGCCACGGCACCCGCGGAGCGGCGGTGCTGCTGGCCCTGGCGACGGGCGCGTCGATCCTCGCGTTCCTGTTCGTGCGGTCCCCGTTGCCGTTCGTCCTCGCGGCCTGCCTCTACGGCAGCTGCCAGACCGGGCTGGCCGCCGTCCGCCAGGCACTGCTGGCGGACCTCGCCGACCCGGAACACCGGACGCGCATCCGCGCCCACCTGCAGTCGGCGGGCAACGCCGGGCTGGCGATCGGCGCCGGCCTGGGCGGCCTCGCGCTGTCGGCCGGCACGGCTTCGGCGTACCTGACGGTCTTCGTGCTCGACGCGGCGATGTTCGTGGTGACGGCGGCGCTGCTGCACGCGCTCCCGTCGGTGCCGCGGACCCGCTCGCCGCGCACCGAAAGGAAGTCCGCGGTGCTGCGCGACCGGCCGTATGCGCTGGTGACGCTGCTCAACGCGATCCTGTTGCTGCGCATGCCGTTGCTGAGCGTCGCGATTCCACTGTGGATCGTCGAGCGGACGGCGGCGCCGGGCTGGACGGTGTCGGCGCTGTTCGTGCTCAACACGATCCTGGTGGTGCTGCTGCAGGTCCGCGTCGCGGGCCGGCTGACGACCCTCGGTTCGGCGGCGCGGATGGTCCGCCGCTCGGGCGTGCTGCTGCTCGTCTCCTGCGTGGCGTTCGCGGCGTCGGCGCTCGGGACGTCGCCCTTGGTGGCGTTCGCGGTGCTGGTGGTGGGCGCGCTCGTGCAGGTGGCGGGCGAGATGCTCCAGTCGGCGGGCTCGTGGGAGATCGGTTTCGCGCTGGCCCCGGCGGACAAGCAGGGCGAATACCAGGGCTTCTTCGGCAGCGGGATCTCGGTGGCCCGCGCGGTGGGCCCGCTGCTGCTGAGCACGGTGGTCGTCGGGTGGGGCCTGCCCGGCTGGCTGCTGCTGGGCGCGGTGTTCCTGGCGGCGGGCTGGGCGATGGGCCCGGCCGTGCGCCGGGCGGCTACCCGCTGACCTGGGCCGCCGGCGCCTGGTGCAGGGAAAGGTTCTGACCCGCCGCCGGATCCTCGGCCCAGGAACCCGATGCCGCCGTCCACGTCTGCCCCGCGAAGCTGACCTTGTCCACGCCCAGCGCCTCCGCGCGGGCCACCAGCCAGGTGGCGTACGCCCAGCCCTGAGCCGCCGGGTGGGCTCCGCTCAAGCCGGCCGTGCCCAGCTCCTGCGTGGCCGCCGCGGCCACGTCGCCGGGGGCGGCCGGCGTGAGGTTGCGGCAGGTCAGCGCGGCCGGGAACTGGCCGTTGAACGCGGCCGCCATCGCCCGGGACTGCGGCTCCCACTGCGCGTACGCGTCCGGGACGCCCGAGCGCTGGACCGCCTGGGCCGCCTCGGTGATCGGCAGCGTGTCCCAGTTCGGCAGCTTCTCGAGCTTCTGGTAGAACTCCGTCGCCGCGTAGACCGGGTCGCGCAGCTGCGCCACCGTGCCCCAGCCCTGGCTGGGGCGCTGCTGGAACAGGCCGACCGAGTCGCGGTCGCCGCCTTCGAGGTTGCGCAGCTTCGACTCCTGCAGCGCCGTGGCCAGCGCGACGGTGGCCGCGTGCGCGGGCAGGCCCAGCTTCGCGCCGACGGCCGAGATCGTCGCCGCGTTGTTCATCTGCTCCGGGGTGAACGTGTACGCGGTCGCGTTCCCGCCCGGCAGCGCCACCGTGCACCCCGGCGTCCGGACCGGGCTGCGCGTCAGCACCACCACGACGATGATCCCCGCCGTCAGCACGATGACCGCGCCCAGGACCATGGCCACCTTCAGGCCACAACCGCGCACACTGCCTCCCCATCACCCGTTCGCACCAGTCTGCCCAAAAGGGGGACGCGGCGCAGCGGGCGGGGTTCAGTGGCCGGTGCCGAGGAAGATCGGGTTGGTCATCGCCACCATCGCGTTCGGCACCGTCGTGTTCGGCCCGCCGGACGGGCGGCGCACCTCGGCCCGCACCCACCGGCTGTACCGGGGGTAGGTGGTCCAGGTGACGGTGGCCGCGCCGGAGTCGCCGATGGTCTCGGTGTGCTCCGGGCCGAGCTGGTCGAGGAACGTGACCGTCGTGCCCGGCACGCCGGCGACAGCGGCCTTGACGGTCACCGGCGTCCCGGTGCCGGCGGCGAGCCGGTCGCCGATGCCCGCGACCGCACCGCCGCCGGAGACCGTGAAGTCGAGCTGGACCGACGCCGATTCGGCCAGCCACGACCGCCCCGCCTTCAGGCCGGCCAGCAGGTCCTGGCGGCGCAGGCGGTCGGCGAGCACGACGGTGTGCGGCAGGGCGACGCGCTGGTCCGGGTTGTGCGCGTCGGAGTCGCCGATCGCCGGGATGAAGCGGCCGCCGCGCAGCAGGCCGTCCCAGTGGATGACGCTCGCCTCGTCGTCCTGGGTCCACGGGCCGTTCCACACCTCGACCAGGTCGGCGAGTTCGTAGGCGAACTCGTAGGTGCAGCCGAAGCAGTTGGCGAACGGGTGCGCCGCGGTGACCAGGCCGCCGGCGCGGTGCACCTGGTCGGCGAAGCGCCGGAAGTCGCGCGGGTCGGCCGCGCGGTAGCGCCAGTCGATCCAGGTGCCGGCGGGCAGGCCGATCGCCGGCCAGTGCCCGGAGCGGGTCGTCACCTCTTCGCCGTTGAGGATGAGCAGGTCGTCGGTGGCGTGCGCGCCCCACTGCAGCTGCGAGCTGGAGGTGTTGTGGTCGGTGGAGACGATGAAGTCGAGCCCGGCGGCGCGCGCGTCGGCGACCAGCTGCTCCGGCGTGCGGCGGCCGTCGGAGTGGACAGTGTGCAGGTGGCTGTCGCCGCGGTACCAGGCGCGGCCCTTGTCCCGCGCCGGAGCGGTTTCCGGCGCGGGGGCCGGGACGAAGGGCGGACCGTCCGGGCCGAAGGTGAGCGTGATGTCGACGCGGTAGTTCAGGCCCTGCGGCGCCACGGTGTACGGGCCGAGGATGACGTGCCACCGGCCGGGCCGGATCGGGCCGGCGAGGTAACCGGGCGTCGCCTCCGACGCGCTGATCGAGAACCGGTCCCGGAAGCCGCCGGACCAGCCGCGGAAGCCGCGCGCGTTGCCCAGCTCGTGGCCTTCGGGGCCGAAGATGCCGATGTCGCAGGCGTTCCCGCGGGTGCCGGCGGGCACGGTGGGCCGGTCGTAGGAGTAGACGACGTCGATCTGCCGCACCCCGCGCGGGACGTCGACGGGCAGGTAGTACCAGTCCGGCACGTCCGGCTCGAGCGTGCCGGTGACGGTCCGGGTCTGGCTGCCGGCCCCACCCGGCTGATCGGCGAAGGCCACGCCGGGCAGCATCCCGGCGGCGGCCGCCACCCCGCCGGCCCGCAGCAGTGTCCGGCGGCTGAAATCCCCAGAATTCATGCGTACCTCCGGCCCCGACGCTAGGCGCGCCCCGCGAACGCGGACAAGCAAACCGGCGGTGAATTCTGGGTCAGCGCTTCCTCAGGACCTTGGCGAGCGCGACGACGGTGACGGCGGCGGCGAGCCCGAGCCGCGTGACGTCGACGGCGGGCACCCAGGTGACGGCACCGTCCCGGACGACGAAGGCACCGGCGGGCCGGGCGAAGACGCCGAACCCGGCGCCCTCGCGCAGGGGTTGCGCGTCGCCTTCGCCTCCCCCGCCGCCGCCGAAGACGGCCGCGGCGGGGATGACGACGACGCCGTCGCGTTCGACCGGTTCGCCGTAGACCAGCCGGGCGGAGAAGACTTCCCGCGCGGCCGACACCAGGTGCCCGAGCTTCATCCGGCCATCATCGGCGCCGGACCGGCGCCCGGACGCCTCATGGGTGGCGGACCACCGATTCCCACGTTCGGGTGTAAACCCGGGGTATCCGGGGCATCAGCAAGGGACACCTGTGCTTCAGGGGAGCACGCCGTACCGAGGGGAGACCGCGATGACCTTCGACTTCGTCAGCCGCTGGCTGGGCAGGCATCGCGACCGCCCCGGCGTCACCGTCGACCTGTCCTGCGGGGGCCGGGTGACGCTGCGCGAGATCGACGGGCGGCCCGTGCTGGCCGTCACCACCGCGCCCGGGCCCGACGGCCGGTGCGAGGTCGCCGCCGTGCCGTTGTCGGAAGCCGAACGGCGGGAGCTCGGGCAGGTCCTGGACTCCGACGTCCTGCTCGCCTCCTGATCGCCGGCACGTCACCCCCTGTTTCCCGGCCGTAGGGGTTTTGTGGCAGACCTCGCGTGAATGCCGGTCCGGGCGATGTGGTGCGGGTCGCTTTTTGTGGGGTCCCCACAACTCAGCCGCCCCGGCATGCGCCATGGCGGACATTGGTCTACCCCGCGGTAATCCGCGAGGGTGTAGACAGGTGCGGGCGACGTTCCAGGACAGGTGCGTCGCCTTCTGCGCGTGCGTACTTGGGAGGCTCAGCCGGTGTTCAGTCGTGTCGCCATCGTCAACCGCGGAGAGGCCGCGATGCGGCTCATCCACGCCGTCCGGGACCTGTCGGCGGAAACCGGGACGCGGATCGAGACGGTCGCCCTCTACACCGACGCCGACCGCACCGCCACGTTCGTCCGCGAAGCCGATCTGGCCTACGACCTCGGGCCGGCTTCGGCCCGCCCCTACCTCGACCTGGCCAAGCTCGAAACGGCGCTGGTCGAGACGAAGGCCGACGCGGCCTGGGTCGGCTGGGGCTTCGTCGCCGAGGATCCGGCGTTCGCCGAACTGTGCGAGAAGGTCGGTGTCACCTTCGTCGGGCCGAGCGCCGACGCGATGCGCAAGCTCGGCGACAAGATCGGCGCGAAGCTGATCGCCGAAGAGGTCGGCGTGCCGGTCGCGCCGTGGAGCCGCGGCGAGGTCGCCACTCTCGACGACGCGCTGAAGGCGGGCACGCAGATCGGCTACCCGCTGATGCTCAAGGCGACCGCGGGCGGTGGCGGGCGCGGCATCCGCAAGGTGTCCTCGGCCGAGGAACTCGCCGACGCCTACGAGCGCACCAGCTCCGAGGCGCTGCGCGCGTTCGGCTCCGGCGTCGTGTTCCTGGAGCGCCTGGTCACCGGCGCCCGGCACGTCGAGGTCCAGGTCATCTCCGACGGCGCGACGGCGTGGGCGCTCGGCGTCCGCGACTGCTCGGTGCAGCGGCGCAACCAGAAGATCATCGAAGAGTCGGCGTCGCCGGTCCTCGCGCCGGCCCAGACGGCCGAGCTGAAGGCGTCGGCCGAGCGGCTGGCCGTGGCCGTCGGCTACCGCGGCGCGTGCACCGTCGAATTCCTGTACCACCCGGGCGAGAAGCTGTTCGCCTTCCTCGAGGTCAACACGCGGCTGCAGGTCGAGCACCCGATCACCGAGATCACCACCGGCACCGACCTGGTCAAGCTGCAGCTGCACGTGGCGAACGGCGGCAAGCTGGCCGGCGACCAGCCCGCCGAAAGCGGCCACGCCATCGAGGCGCGCCTGAACGCCGAGGACCCCGACCGCGACTTCGCCCCCTCCCCCGGCCGGATCACGCGGCTGGCCCTGCCCGCCGGCCCCGGCATCCGCGTCGACACCGGCGTCAGCGAGGGCGACACGATCCCGGCCGACTTCGACTCGATGATCGCCAAGATCATCGCCTACGGCCGCGACCGCGACGAGGCGCTCGGCCGGCTGCGCCGCGCGATGGCCGAGACGACCGTCATCATCGAAGGCGGCGCGACCAACAAGAGCTTCGTGCTCGACCTTCTCGACCAGCCCGAGGTGATCGACGCCAGCGCCGACACCGGCTGGATCGACCGCGTCCGCGCCGAAGGCCGCCTGGTCACCCACCGGCACTCCGCGATCGCGCTCGCCGCGGCCGCCATCGAGGCCTACCAGGACGAAGAAGAGGTTTCCGTCCAGCGGCTGCTGTCCACCGCGCACGGCGGGCGTCCGCAGGTGCAGCACGAGAGCGGCCGCCCGCTCGACCTCAAACTCCGGGGCGTCGGCTACCGCGTCTCCGTCGCACGAGCCGGCCGGACGCGCTTTCGCGTCGGGATCTCGGCCGGCGCGTCCGACGTCCACCACGCCGACATCGAGATCGACCGCTTCGATGCCCACAGCGGCCAGATCTCGGTCAACGGACGGCGGTTCCGGCTCGTCGCGGCCACGCACGGCCCGATCCACCTCGTCGAGGTCGACGGCGTCACCCACCGCATCAGCCGCGACGAGGGCGGCGTCGTCCGCTCCCCCGCGCCCGCGCTGGTCGTCGCGACGCCGCTGTCGGTCGGCGACGAGGTCGAGGCGAACGCGCCGATCCTCGTGCTGGAGAGCATGAAGATGGAGACGGTGCTGCGCGCGCCGTTCCGCGCCCGGGTCCGGGAATGCCCGGTGTCGGTCGGCAGCCAGGTCGAGACCGGCGCGCCGCTGATGCGCCTGGAACCGCTCGCCGACGACGACGCCGAGGAAGCCGCCGACAGCGGCGAAACCGTCGAGATCGAGCTGCCGTCGGTGCCGGACGGCGTGTCCGCGGCCGACCGCGTCGAACGCGGGCGCCAGGACCTGCGCAGCCTGCTGCTCGGCTTCGACGTCGACCCGGCCGAGCGCAAGCGCGTGCTGGCCGCGTACCTGGAGGCCCGCGCCGAGCTCGGCGGCCGTCCGGTCGAAGGCGAGCTGGAACTGCTCACCGTCTTCGCCGACCTGTCCGAGCTCAGCCGCAACACCCCGGGCGGCGAGGACACCGTGCCGAACGGCGCGGTGCACAGCCCGCGTGAGTTCTTCCACAGCTACCTGCAGAGCCTCGACGTCGAACGCGCCGGTGTCACCGAAGGGTTCCAGGCGAAGCTCAAGCGGGTCCTCGCGCACTACGGCGTCACCGACCTGGAGCGCACGCCGGAGCTGGAGGCCGCGGTCTTCCGGATCTTCCTGGCCCAGCAGCGGATGACGGCCGACGTCGCCGTCGTCTCCGAGCTGCTGCGGCAGTGGCTGACCGGGGCCCCGCCGCCCGAGGCGCTCAGCGAACGCGCCGGGCTCACCCTGGAGCACCTGGTCGAGGCCACGCAGGTGCGCTTCCCGGTGGTGTCCGACCTGGCCCGCGGCGTGGTCTTCCGCTGGTTCGCCCAGCCGCTGCTGCGCCGCAGCCGCGCCCGCGTCTACGCCGCCGTCCGCACCGAGCTGACCTACCTCGACCAGCACCCGGACGCGCCGGACCGCGCCGAGCGGATCCAGGCCATGATCACCGGCTCGCAGCCGCTGGTCCGGCTGATCGGGCAGCGGATCGGGCGGCCGGGCCGCGACCACGCGCCGCTGCTGGAGGTGCTGACCCGCCGGTACTACGGCAACCGGCGGCTTTCCGCGGTCGCCGTCCGCGACGCGGGCGGCCACCGGTGGCTGACCGCCGAGCTGAACGCCCCCGAAGGCGTGCTGCCGCTCGTCACCACCGCCGTCGACATCGCCGAGCTGCCCGGCGCCCTCCGCGCGCTCGGCGAAGTGGCCACCGGCGGCGTCATCGCCGACCTGTACCTGCGCTGGGAGGACCAGCCGGACGTCGACGCGACCGCCGAGCGGCTCGGCGCGCTGCTGGCGGAAAACCCGCTGCCCGCCGGGGTCCGCCGGGTCGTGGTGACCGTGGCCGGCACCGGCGGTGCGGTGATGCACCACCACTTCACCTTCGAGCGCGAAGGTGACAGCTTCACCGAGGACCGGCTGATCCGCGGCCTGCACCCGCAGATCGCCCAGCGCCTGCAGCTGCAGCGGCTGCGCGAGTTCGACCTCACCCGCCTCCCGTCGGCGGACGAGGAGATCTACCTGTTCAAGGCCGCGGCGAAGACCAACCCGGCCGACGAGCGGCTGATCGCGATGGGCCAGGTCCGCGACCTGACGCCGCTGCGCGAGGCCGACGGCCGCCTGGTCGCGCTGCCCGCGCTCGAGGACGCCGTCACCGCCTGCCTCGACGCGATCCGCAACATCCAGGCGCAGCGGCCGCCGAACAAGCGGTTCGACACGAACCGGATCATGATGTACATCTGGCCGCCGACCGACCTGACCACCGAGGAGCTGAACACGCTGGTCCAGCGCATCCTGCCGACGTCGGTGGGGGCGGGGCTGGAGGAGGTCCAGTTCCTGGCGCGGCGGCGCACGGACGCGGGCAAGCTGACCGAGCTCGCCGTCCGGATCGCCCTCGACCCCGGGCACGGCGCGCGGCTGCACGTCGAGGCGCCGTCGACCGAGCCGGTCAAGCCCCTCGACGACTACCGGCTGAAGGTGCTGCGCGCGGCGCGGCGCGGGACGGTCTACCCGTACGAGCTGACCGGCCTGCTGTCCGGCCCGGAGGGCACCTTCACCGAGCACGACCTGGACGCCTCGGGCGTCCTGGTGCCGGTGGACCGGCCGAAGGGCAGGAACAGCGCGGCGATCGTGGCGGGCGTCGTCACGACCCCGACCGGGCGGCACCCCGAAGGCGTCACCCGCGTCGTGCTGCTGGGTGACCCGACGAAGTCGCTCGGCGCGCTGTCGGAGCCGGAGTGCTCGCGCGTGATCGCGGCGCTCGACCTGGCCGAGCGGATGCAGGTGCCGCTGGAGTGGTTCGCGCTGTCCTCGGGCGCGCGGATCTCCATGTCCTCGGGCACCGAGAACATGGACTGGGTCGCCGCGGCGCTCAAGCGGATCGTCACGTTCACCCAGGACGGCGGCGAAATCAACATCGTCGTCAACGGGATCAACGTCGGCGCCCAGCCGTACTGGAACGCCGAAGCCACGATGCTCATGCACACCAAGGGCATCCTGGTGATGACGCCGGACTCGGCGATGGTGCTGACCGGCAAGCAGGCGCTCGACTTCTCCGGTGGCGTGTCGGCCGAGGACAACTTCGGCATCGGCGGCTACGACCGCGTGATGGGCCCGAACGGCCAGGCGCAGTACTGGGCGCCGAACCTGCCGGCCGCGCGGGAAGTGCTGATGGCGCACTACGACCACACGTACGTGGTGCCGGGCGAGACCGGGCCGCGGAAGGTGGGCACGAGCGACCCGGCCGACCGGGACGTCTCGGCGTTCCCGCACGCGATCGTCGGCAGCGACTTCACGACGGTCGGCGAGATCTTCTCGGCCGAGCACAACCCGGACCGCAAGAAGCCGTTCGACATCCGCACGGTGATGCGCGCGCTGTCGGACCAGGACCACCCGGTGCTGGAGCGCTGGGCGGGCATGGCGGACGCGGACACCGCGGCGGTGCAGGACGTGCACATCGGCGGCCGCCCGGTCTGCCTGGTCGGCATCGAGTCGCGGTCGGTGCCCCGCCGCGGCTTCCCGCCCACCGACGGGCCGGACACCTACACCGCGGGCACGCTGTTCCCGCGGTCGTCGAAGAAGACCGCGCGGGCGATCAACGCGGCGTCGGGCAACCGGCCGCTGGTGGTGCTGGCGAACCTGTCCGGCTTCGACGGCTCGCCGGAGTCGCTGCGCAAGCTGCAGCTGGAGTACGGCGCGGAGATCGGCCGGGCGATCGTCAACTTCGAGGGCCCGATCGTGTTCACCGTGATCTCCCGCTACCACGGCGGCGCGTTCGTGGTGTTCTCCAAGGCGCTCAACCCGAGCATGACGGTGCTGGCCCTGGAGGGCTCGTTCGCCTCGGTGCTGGGCGGCGCCCCGGCCGCGGCGGTGGTGTTCGCGGGCGAGGTCAACAACCGCACGGCGAACGACCCGCGCGTGACGGAGCTGCAGGCCGAGGTCGTGGCGGCGAGCGGCGCTTCCCGCGCGACCCTGGGCGCCAAGCTGGCGGAGGTCCAGTCGGCGGTCCGGGCGGAGAAGGTCAGCGAGGTGGCGGCCGAGTTCGACCGCGTGCACAGCATCCAGCGCGCGGTCGAGGTCGGCTCGGTGGACGCGATCATCAGCGCGGCGGAACTGCGGCCGCGGATCATCGAGGCGATCGAGCACGGCCTGAAGAAGTAGCCTGCCGCAGCCGGTCGTGAGTGGTAAGGCGGGTTCTAACCCGCCTTACCACTCACGAGCCGGGCCGTCGGGCGCTTCGCGACTTTCGGGGGTATGGGCCCGTTGCGGCGGGCCGACACACTGTGCGTGCCGGTACGGTGACCACGGGTTCCGACCGGACCTCCATCCGTGCGGCGTGAGGAGATCCCCCGATGGCGTCAAGGTCCCTGTCCCGGCTCGCCCTCGTGGCGACCGGGGTCCTGCTCACCTCCCTGCTCGGCGGCACCGCCGGCGCGCAGACCGCCGACACGCCGGTGTTCTGGCGCGTCCCGGCCACCGCCGCCCAGGCGCACGCGCTGGCCGCGGCCGGCTTCGACGTCGAGGAAGGGGACGCCGGCACCGTCAACGTCGTCGGGGGCCAGGCCGTCGCCGGGAAACTGCGGGCGCTCGGCTTCCGGCCGTCCTTCTTCGACACCGTCTACAAGGAACTGCCCGCCGAGACGAACCGGCTCGCGGCGGACACGTTCTACGGCGGGTACCGGACCGTCACCGCGCACGAGAACCACCTGACGCAGGTCGCCGCCGCGCACCCCGACCTGGCCACGAAGTACACGATCGGGCAGTCCTGGAAGAAGGCGAAGGGCCAGGGCGGCCACGACATCCAGGCCATCTGCCTGACCAAGAAGCAGGCCGGCGACTGCACCCTGTCGACGACGTCGCCGAAGCCGAAGTTCTTCCTGATGGCCCAGATCCACGCGCGCGAGCTGTCGACCGGCGAGCTGGCCTGGCGCTTCATCGACTACCTGGCCGACGGCTACGCCACCGACGCCACCGCGAAGTCCATTTTGGACACCACCGAGGTGTGGGTGGTGCCGATCGCCAACCCCGACGGCGTCGACATCGTCGCCTCCGGCGGCAACTCGCCGAAGCTGCAGCGCAAGAACGCGAACAACTCCCGCGGCAGCTGCACCGGCACGAACATCGGCGTCGACCTCAACCGGAACTCGACGTTCAAGTGGGGCGGCGACTCCAACTCCGCGTGCTCCGAGACCTACCAGGGCGTGAGCGCGGGGTCCGAGCCCGAGGTGCAGGCGCTGGAGACGCTGGCCCGCGCGATCTTCCCGGACCAGCGCGGCACCGGCGACAACGACCCGGCGCCGTCGACGGCCAAGGGCACGATGATCACGCTGCACAGCTACGGCAACGACATCATCATCCCGTGGGGCTTCACGCAGGCGACCTCGCCGAACGACGCGCAGTACCGCCGGCTGGGCGCGAAGTACGCGGCGTCCAACGGCTACCTCGTCGGCACGAACGAGGAAACCGTCGGCTACGACACGACCGGCACCACCGACGACTTCACCTACGGCGTGCTCGGCGTGGCCAGCGTGACGTTCGAGGTCGGCGGTTCGAGCGGCACGTGCGGCGGGTTCCTGCCGCGCTACACCTGCGTCGACAGCACGTTCTGGCCGAAGAACAAGGGCGCGCTGATCACCGCCGCCAAGGCCGCGGCGGCGCCGTACCAGCAGTGAGTCACGGGCGGCAGGCGTAGATGCAGTTCTGCGGACGCGGGGAACCGAGCACGTCGACGTGCCGGAACCCCGCGTCCGCCAGCATTTCCGCCGCCTTCTCCCGGCCCCACACCGCACCGAGCGCGGCCCCGCCTTCGGCCAGCGACGTCGTCGTGCAGTACATCAGGCTGATCGAATAGGTGAGGGCGGCCAGCGGATGGCCGACGTTCTGCTCCAGGTGCGTGGAGAAGTCGGTGTCCACCATGAAGAACAGCCCGTCCGGGGCGAGCGCCCCGCGGATCCGGCGCAGCACGACGTCCGGGCGGTCCTGGTCGTGCACGGCGTCGAAGGCGGTGATGACGTCGTAGGGCGGATCGGCGGTCAGCTCGGCGGCGTCCCCGACGGCGAACTCGGCGTTCGGCAGCCGGTGTTCCCGCGCCTGCTCGACGACGCCCGCGTTGATGTCCAGCCCGGTGAAGTGCGAGGCGGGGAAGGCACGCGCGGCCACGGCGATGGCGTGGCCGGTGCCGCAGCCGAGGTCGAGCACGCGGGCCCCGGCCGTGAGCCGGTCCTTGAGGCCGGGGACCGCGCCGAAGAAGCCGTCCACCAGGTGCTCGCGGTAGACGTGCTTCCAGCTGTCGCCGGTCTTCGCGCCGAGGGTTTCGAGGTGGGGCCCGTAGGCTGAGCGGGGAACGCCGCCGCCTTCGGCGAAGGCGCGTTCGAGGTCCGGCAGGATGCCGGTGAACGCGGACAGGGTCAGCAGCGACGGCATCAGGTTCGACGCCGTCTCGCCGAGCAGGTACCGGGCGTGCTCGGGCGGGAAGGTGTAGCGCGGGCGGTCGTAGGTGAAAATGCCGCCGGTGACCATGGCGCCGAGCCACTCGCGGACGTACCGCTCCTGCAGCCCGGCTCGCCCGGCGAGTTCGCCGCTGGTCGCGGGCCCGCGGGCGGCGGCTTCGAAGAGCCCGGTGCGGTGCCCGAGCCCGATCAGCATGGTGAGGGCGCTCCCGGTCATGGTCGCGGTCAGGTGAGCGGCGAACTCCTCAGCCTCCATGGCCTGGAGCCTACCCGGCAGCCGACCAGTCCGATGTGGACGGTCCGGAGGTCGCGAATGACTCATTCGGGACGTCGGAGGTCCCGAATGAGTCATTCGCGGCAATGCAACTCCCCAGGCGGGCCTCAGGCGTCCTCGTCCTCCAGGCCCGCGTCGGCCAGGACCGCGTACACCCGGCGGCGCGCGTCGGCGAGGATTTTCTTCACCGCCGCCACCTGGGCCTCCGTTCCGCTGTAGCCCACCTGGGCCGCCGCGCCCGAGAGCTCGCCCAGTGCGTGCCACAGGGCCGCGAACCGGTCCGCGCCCGGGTCCTCCTCCGGCTCCTCCCACAGCGCCGCGAACTCCGCCTCGCGGCCGGCCACGTGCTCCCGGCCCGCGTCGGTCAGCGCGGCGACGCGGCGGCCCGCCGTCTCGGCCGTGTGGACCAGGCCTTCGTCCTCCAGCTGCTGCAGGATCGGGTACACCGAGCCCGGGCTGGGCCGCCACCGGTCGTGCGTGCGCCGCCGGATCTCCTGCATCAGCTGGTAACCGTGCATGGGCTCTTCCGCCAGCAGCGCCAGCACGGCCGGGCGCACCGGACGGGCCGCGGGCCGCCCGCCTCGGAACTCGCGCACCCGCTGGAACGCTCCCGGGCCGCCGAACCAGCCGCCGGGGCCGCCGAACGCGCCGGGGCCGCCCGGGAACCCGGGTGGCTGCGGCGGATGCGGTGGTGGCGGCGGGAATCCGCCGGGCGGGCCGCCGCGCGCCAGTTCCGGGCCGCCGTGCCAGTCCTCGTGGCCCGGTACGGCGTGCTCCGGGTGCCCGTGGTGGTGGTGCCCGAAGTGCCCGCCGAACCCGGCGAAGATCCGGTCCGCTCCCGCACTCATCTCCATGATGCCCTCCTAGTCGTATCGGCGACATTCACACGATATATCGCCGCTCGATCGGCGGCAACCACCCCGGAGGTCAGCCGGACTTCACCGCCAGGGTCAGCAGCTCCGCCGCCGGTCCGGTCAGGCGCCGTCCCGCCGGCCACACCGCCCGCAGCACCCGGCCCAGCTCCACGCCGTCCACCGGCACCGGGACCAGCCGCCGCCCCGCCACCTCGCGGACGACGTCGAGGTCGCTGATCACCGCCGGTCCGGCGCCCGCCGTCACCGCGTTGCGCACCGCCGACGCCGAACCCAGCTCCAGCAGCGGCCGCACCGGCCCCGCCCCGGCCCGGCGCAGGGCCGCCTCCACCGTCTCGCGCGTTCCGGAGCCCGGCTCCCGGACCACCAGCGGCGTCGCGGCCAGTTCCGCGGCGGTGAGCGGGCGGCGGCGCCGGGCCCAGGGGTGCCCGGCCGGGACCACGACCACGAGCCGGTCCGCCGCGACCCGGCGCGTCGCCAGGCCCGGCCACGGCCCCGGTGATTCGACGAAACCCAGGTCCACGCGCCCGCGGGCGACCAGGTCAGCCACCTGCTCGGAGTTCACCACCTCGAGCCCGACATAGGTGTCCGGCCCGGTCCGCTTGACCTCGCCGATCCACGCGGGGACGAAGTGCTCGGCGAGGGTCATGCTCGCCGCCACCCGCAGCTGCGCGCCGCGCTGGGTGCGCAGGGCCTCGGCGCCGGTGCGCAGTCCGTCCACTTCGGCCAGTACGCGGTGGGCCCAGCCGGCGATCACCCGGCCGTCCGGCGTCAGCGCCGAGCCGCGGCGCGTCCGGTCCACCAGGGACAGTCCCAGCTGACGCTCCAAAGTAGACAGACGCTTGCTCGCCGACGGCTGGGCGATGCCGAGCGCCCCGGCGGCCTGGCCGATGCTGCCGAGGTCGTCGACGAGCACCAGCAGGCGCAACGAGTCCAGATCGGGTCCGGTCATAGCTTCAGTCTATGACCTCACCACGCACCGGCGGCTACCGCGCCCGCCCGCGAGCGGCGACGCTGGAGGCATGGCACTGACGACGGCGAAAACCTCCGGCCTCGCGATCACCGGCCTCGGCGTCGCGGCGGCGTACGCGCTCAGCTCGGTGTGGCCGGTCGCCGGGGCCCTCACCGTCGCCGTCGTGCTGGGCGTCGTCCTCGGCAGCACGCCGCTGCTGACCGGCGAGCAGCGCCAGGCCGTCGCCCGGCTCACGAAACGCCTGCTGCGCGCGGGCGTCGTCCTGCTCGGGCTCCAGCTCGCCGTGCCCACGGTGCTCGCGCTCGGCCCCGGCACCCTCGCCGCCGTGGTGCTGACCGTCGCGGTCACCTTCCTCGGCACGCTCGGCCTCGCCCGCGTCGTCCGGGTGCCGCGCAGCCTCGCCCTGCTGGTCGCCACCGGGTTCTCGATCTGCGGCGCCTCCGCGATCGCCGCCGTGGAGGGGGTCGTCGAGCGCGACGACGAAGACGTCGCGACCGCCGTCGCGCTCGTCACCTGCTACGGCAGCCTGACCTTGGCCGCCCTCCCCCTCCTCGCCCGCGCGCTCGGCCTGGACGCGACCCGGACCGGCAGCTGGGCGGGGATCTCCGTGCACGAGGTCGCCCAGGTCGTCGCGGCGGCCGGGCCGGCGGGCGCGGCCGCGGTCGGGATCGCCGTCGTGGTGAAGCTCAGCCGGGTCGTCCTGCTCGCCCCGGTGGTCGCGCTCGTCGGCGCCACCGAACGCACGCGCCGCGGTGGGCACGCGCCGCTCGTGCCGCTGTTCGTCCTCGGCTTCCTCGCGATGGTCGCCGTCCGCAGCACCGGGCTGGTCCCGGCGTTCGCGCTGGGCATCGCGAAGACCGTGTCGACGCTCCTGCTCGCGGGGGCACTGTTCGGCCTCGGCTGCGCCGTCCGGCTCGGCGCCTTGCTGCGCGGCGGCGGGCGGGCGCTGCTCCTGGGGTTCCTGTCCACGCTGCTGGTGCTGGCGACCGGGTTCGGGACGCTGGCCGCGTTCACCTGAAATTCGTCTCCCGGACAGGTATAGTTCGTTATACGCGAGGTTGTACACCTCTTGTACGGGCCGCGTCGACGCTGTCGCCGACGTGAAAGAAACCCGTAGGGAGCTTGTACCGTGAAGATCACCCGAATCGCCCGCGGCCTGCTCGCCGGGCTGCTGGGGTGCGCCGCCGTCGCCGTCCCGGCCGCCATCGGCAGCGCGGCCGCCCAGGCCGACGTGGCCAGCACGCTGGTGTTCAACAAAAACACCGAGGGCCACGACTGCTACCGCATCCCGACCATCGTCAAGGCGAACAACGGCGACCTGCTCGCCTTCGCCGAAGGCCGCAACGGCGGCGCCAGCACCTGCGCCGACCTCGGCGAAATCGACCTCGTCGCGAAGCGCTCCACCGACGGCGGCAAGACGTGGAGCGCGCTGCAGACCGTCATCAAGGCCAACGGCGACACCAAGGGCAACCCGGCGCCGATCGTCATCCCGGGCAGCAGCCGGATCGTGCTGCTGTCCACGATGCAGTGCTACACCAACCCCGCCTGCGGCCGGATCCCGCGCGTGTCGATCAGCGAGGACAACGGGAAGACCTGGGGCGCTCCCCGGGTCCTGACCACGGAGCTCGGCTTCGCGAGCGCGCCCGGCTGGCTCGCCACCGGGCCGTCGCACGGCATCGTGCTCACGCGCGGCGCGCACGCCGGCCGGATCGTCGCCGGCATGAGCTACACGATCAGCGGCAAGAACACCGGTTCCCTGGTCTACAGCGACGACCAGGGCGCGACCTGGCACCGCGGTGCCACCGACACGTCCACTTCGGACCTGATGAACCCGCAGGAGATCAGCGTCACCGAGCTGCAGGACGGCCGGGTCTACGCCGCCGCGCGCAACGACGCCAACAACGACAACAAGTGCCTGTCCGACGGCACGCACAACCGCGCCTTCGCGATCAGCTCCGACGGCGGTGCGACCTTCAGCTCGAAGTTCGCCTTCGCCACCGACCTCGTCACCCCGACCGTCGAGGGCTCCACGGCGCGGATGAGCGCGACCGACACGGGCGGCAAGTACAACCGGATCGTCTTCGCCGCACCGTCCACTTGCGACCGCCGCAAGGAACTGCGCATCCACTCGTCGTTCGACGAGGGCGCCAACTGGACGGGCACCGCGGGCAGCCTGCTCGTGTGGGGTCAGGACGCGGCGTACTCGGACATGGTGCAGCTGTCCCAGTCGTCGGTCGGCGTGCTGTTCGAAGCGGGCCCGGAATTCCACGCGAACGACACGATCCGGTTCGCGCCGGTCACCGCCGACGCGCTCGGCGCGCCCGCCTGCGGTGGCGGCTACAGCGTCATCGACTCGGCGCCGCTGGGCACCGGCGGCGCGGCCGGCACGGTCTACCTGTCGTACAACGCGGCCAATGGTCAGAACTGCGTCAGCACGATGAAGAACGCCGCCGCCGGGACGGCCAGCGCGACTTCGGCCTACCTGGAGGTCAAGGGCTCGACGCGGCAGACCGACTCGGGGGCGTTCTCCTACTTCGCCGGCCCGGTCAAGGCCGCGGCGGCGGACAAGTGCGTGAAGTGGGGCGGCTCGGCCGGCGGCCAGGCCTACGACAGCGAGTTCGAACACTGCGGCTGAACCCGCGGGGTGGGACCCGCCCCTGGCCGGGTCCCACCCCCTCCCCCGTGCCACCCGGCCCCCTCGCCCGGGTGGCACGGGTGGGTCAGAACCCGGTGCAGCCGGCGACGGCACCGGGCCCGGCCGCGGTCGCGGTCTTGGCCTCCTTGCCGTCGACGACGACCTTGCAGGTGACCGAACCGCCGTCCGGCCCGGCGGTCGCGGTGAACTGGGCGCCCGCGAGGAACCCGGTGGCCTCGACGGTCCTGGTCCACGGCACCGCGGCGCCGGCCTCGGTGTTGATCAGGATCGTGTTCCGGTCGAAGGTGCTGTAGTCGATGTCGGCGGTCTTCGCGTTGCCGCTGACTTCGTAGACGATGGTGTGGTGCTGGGTGGCCTGCTCGTTCACGTCGTTGATCACCTTGCCGATCACCACCAGCCACAGGACGCTCACGACCAGGGCGAGCAGCGACAGGACGACGCCGGCGATCGCGAGGCCCTTGTTGGTGGCCTTCCCGGACCGCACTCTGGCGATGCCGACGGCCGACAGGATCAGGCCGAGCACGGCCAGCGGCCAGGCCGCGACGCCGGCGAGCGGGATCGGCGCGATCACCAGCCCGACCAGGCCGAGGACGAACCCGGCCGTGCCCAGGCCGTTGCGCGGCGGCGCGGCCGGCGGGGCCGCCTGCTGCTGGATCGGGGTGTAGTCGGTCATCGGGATTTCCTTTCGCCGCTGCTGGACGGCGAGAAGGAAACCAGCGGCGGGCCCGCACCCGCGTCGTCCGCAAGCCTCGAAGGGGTGCGACTTTCGTCTGAACCGGCGGCCGGGCGGACGAGCGGAACGGCTGATGGTCCGGCGGGTGCCGCCTCGTAGGCTTCCCCCATGGGACGGTCCGTGCTTCGCGTGCTGTACACCGTGCTGGCCGTCGCGTCGGGCGTGCTGAGCAGCACGGTGAACGTCGCCTTGGACAGCTCCGTGCCGGGCAGCGACGCCACGAACACCACGGTGCTGGGGATGCTCGGCTGGCTCGCCGGCATCGGTGCCGCCGTGCTGCTGGTCTGGCGGCACCGCTGGCCGCTGCTGGTCACCGGCATCGCGCTGGTCCCGCCGCTGCTGCTCACCGCCGACTCGATGGCCGCGCTGATCGCCCTCGCCGCCTTCACCGCGCGGTACGTCGGCTGGCGGCGGTGGAGTGCGGCGACGCTGGTGTTCGCGGCGACCGGGCTCGCGGTCTGGCGCGACGCGGGACGGCACCCGGAGCTGACGATCGCCGGCGCCTGGCTGTCGACCGAGACCACCGCGGCCAAGGTCCTCGGGGTGGTGCTGACCGCGCTGCTGTTCACCGCGGTCCCGCTCACCGTGGGGATCGTCCGGCGCAGCATCGCCGAGACGCGCCGCCGGACCGCGGAGCAGGCGGCGCTGCGCGACCAGGTGGCCCGCCGCGAGGAGCAGGCACGGATCGCGCGCGAGATGCACGACGTCCTCGGGCACCGGCTGTCGCTGCTGTCGCTGCAGGCGGGCGCGCTGGAGGTCACCGCGGCCACCACCCCGGACGCGGCGGAGGCGGCGAAGACGGTCCGGACGACGGCCCGCCAGTCGCTCGACGACCTGCGCCAGGTGATCGGGGTGCTGCGCAGCACCGGCTTCGCCGACCGCGCCCCGGGCGGCCCGGCCGAGCCGCCCCAGCCGACGCTGGCGGACATCCCGGACCTGGTCACCGGCGCCCGGCAGGCCGGCCTGCCGGTCAACGTGACGATCCTGCTCGACCAGGCGTCGGCGGCCCCGGCCCCGCTCGGCACGGCGGCCTACCGGATCCTCCAGGAGGCACTGACGAACGTGCTGCGGCACGCACCGGGGGCACCGGCGGAGGTGCTGGTCCGCGGCGCCCCGGGGGCGGGGCTGTCGCTGGAGGTGGTGAACCCGCGGCCGCCGCACCCGGTGCCGTCACCGGGCTCGGGCACCGGCCTCACCGGCGTCAACGAGCGGATTTCCCTGCTCGGCGGCACCCTGACGGCGGGCCCGGTGGACGAGCGCACGTTCGCGCTGCGGGCCTGGCTGCCGTGGGTGACACCGGCGCCCTAGCATGGGCGGGTGAGCGTGCGCGTACTGCTCGTCGACGACGACCCGCTGGTCCGCACCGGACTGTCCATGATCCTGGGCAGCACCCCGGACCTGCAGGTGGTGGCCGAGGCAGGCGACGGCGACGAAGCGGTCCAGCAGGTGGCCCGGCACGCCCCGGACGTGGTGATCATGGACATCCGCATGCGCCGCATGAACGGCCTGGTGGCCACGGCGGCGGTCCTGGCCCAGCCGAGGCCCCCGAAGGTGCTGATCCTGACGACGTTCGACCTGGACGAGTACGTGTTCGAGGCACTGGCGGCGGGAGCGAGCGGATTCCTGCTGAAGGAGGGCTCGCCGCAGGAGATCATCGAGGGCGTCCGCGTGGTGGCGAACGGCGACGCGATGTTGTCACCCCGGATGACGAAGCAGCTGATCGGCGAGTTCGTGGCGGCGAGGGCGAACCCGCGGCGGGCGCGGGCCCAGGTGAAGCTGGAGCTGCTGAGCGAGCGGGAGCGGGAGATCGTCACCGCTGTTGCTCAGGGGAAGCCGAATGCTTCGATCGCCGAGGAGTTGTTTTTGAGCGAGGCGACGGTGAAGACGCATATCACGCGGGCTTTCGCGAAGCTGGATGTGTCCAATCGGGTGCAGTTGACGATCTTCGCTTATGAAGCGGCTCTTGTGACGCCGTAGCTACTTCGAACCCGCCGGTGCCGTCGCCACTGCCGACTCGCCGAACCTGATTCCCTTCGCCTCCTTCCCGATCGCCGTCAGCACCGCCACCGCGACCAGCCCCGGCACCACCGTCCACACCAGAGCCGACGTGTACCCGTGGGACTCCGCGATCGCCTGCTGGATCGGCAGGTTCAACGCCGCCAGCAGATTGCCCAGCTGGTACGTCACCCCGGGGTAGAACCCCCTGATCGCGTCCGGGGACATCTCCGTCAAGTGCGCCGGGATCACGCCCCACGCCCCCTGGACCATGATCTGCATCAGGAACGACCCCAGCGCCAGCATTCCCGCGCCGTGGTCGAACGCGAAGATCGGGATCACCGGCAGACCCAGTACCGCTGCCGTCACGATCGTCCGGCGGCGGCCCAGCCGCTCCGACAGCGTTCCGAACGTCAGCCCTCCGATGATCGCTCCGATGTTGTACAGCACCGCGATCCACGTGCTCGTCGAAGCGCTCAAGCCCGCGCCGCCGTTCTCGTGGGCCTTCAGGAAGCTCGGGTACACGTCCTGCGTTCCGTGGCTCATCCAGTTGAACGCCGTCATCAGCAGGATCAGGTACCCGAAGCGGCGGATCACCTTCGGGTTCAGCAAAATGTCCTTGACCGACGTGCGCGTCACCCGCAGCTTCTCGCGCGCCGCCTCCCAGACCTCCGACTCGCGGACCCTCGCCCTGATCAGCAGGGTGATCAGCGCCGGGAAGATGCTCAGCACGAAGATCCAGCGCCACTGCAGGCCGAGTGCCGAGTGGAACAGCAGGTACGCCAGCGCCGCCAGCAGGTAGCCGATCGAATACCCCACCTGCAGCAGGCCCGAGAAGAAGCCGCGGCGGGACACCGGGATCTTCTCCATCGCCAGCGCCGCGCCGAGGCCCCACTCGCCGCCCATGCCGATCCCGTAGACGAACCGCAGCAGGAGCAACACCGTGTAGTTCGGGGCGAACGCGCACAGCAGGCCGGCCGCCGAGTACAGCAGGACGTCGGCCATCAGCGGGATGCGGCGGCCCACCCGGTCGGCCCACAGGCCGAACAGGAGCGCGCCGACCGGGCGCATCACCAGGGTCGCCGTCGTGATGAACGCCAGCTGCGTCGCCGTTGCGCCGAACGACTTGTCCTTCGCGATGTCCGCCAGGACGAACACCACGAGGAAGTAGTCGAACGAGTCCATGCTCCAGCCGAGCAGCGCCGCGAGGAACGCGTTGCGCTGGTCCGATGTAAGCGCTTTCTTCGGCTGCCGTTCCGTCACGTTCGCCCCGTTCCGTCGGTTTCCCACCGGAAGACCTCAGGCACGGTTTAGCACCCACCACCCCGGGCGGGCAAGACCGTCAGAGCGAGACGCGGGTGCGGACCCGGCGCCCGACGTCACGGGCCCAGGCCTTGATCCGGTCCCAGTCGCGGAAGTCGCCCGCCCGCCGGCCGGACGACGCCAGCAGCCGCGGGATCAGGCCGCGCACGGTCGCCGGGTCGAGCTTGCCGCCGAAGGTGGCGGTGCGCTCCGCGTCGATGCGCGCCGCCAGCAGCGCCACGTTCGGCGGCAGGCTGACCTGGTGCGTGGCCGCGCCGGGACCGCACGGCCCGCTGTGGAACAGCCACACCGGACGCTCGGCGAGCGCCCGGGCGTTGCGCTCCAGCAGCCGGACGGCCTCCGGCCGCCACCGGTGGTAGTACAGGGCGCTGCCGATGACGACCGCCGCGTAGTCCTCGACTCCGGCCACGTCGGCGGCGTCGCGCACCTCGACGGACAGGCCCGCCGCGCCGAGTTCCGCGGCGATCACCTCGGCGATCTGCCGGGTTCCGCCGTGGCGCCCGGCGTAGGCGACGAGGACTGCGGTCATGCGCCCATTGTCGGCCTTCGGGCGCCGGTCTGCCCCGTGGGTTGCGCACGATCCGCCGAACGGGCGCTCCCACGCTACTCTCCGTCCCTCACCCCGGCGGCAGGAACGCCGGGCGCTCCGCCGGGTCGGGCTCGTCGTAGTAGCGGTGGAACACCGCCGTCTGGCCGCCCGACACCGGCGGCACGATCCAGCTCCAGTCGGCCGGGCACCGGCGGCCGGCCCGCTCCTCCCGCTCCAGGTGGGACAGGAACCGGTGCGACTCGGTGTGGTGGTCGGCCAGCGTGACGCCGGCCGCGTCGAACGAGTGCTGCACCGCCAGCGTCAGCTCCACCAGCGCCCGGTCGCGCCACAGCGTGCGCTCGGACGCCGTTTCCAGGCCCATCAGCTCGGCGACGACCGGCAGCAGGTCGTAGCGCTGCTCGTCGGCCAGGTTCCGGGCGCCGATTTCGGTGCCGAGGTACCAGCCGTTGAACGGCGCGGCGGGGTAGGTGACGCCGCCGATCTCCAGCGGCATGTTGCTGATCGCCGGCACGGCGTGCCAGCGCAGCCCGAGCCCCGCGAACCAGCGGTGGTCGGGGTGGGTCAGCGGGACCTCCAGGACGGCGTCCGGCGGCAGGGTGAACAGCCGCGGCTCGCCCGGCTCGGCCTCGACCAGCAGGGGCAGGACGTCGAAGGACCCTCTTCGCTCCGGTGGGCGCCAGCCGAGTCTTCGCACCTGCTCGGTGAACGCGGCGTACCGCGGGTCGCCGAGGACCGAACCGTCGTCGAGGCGGTACCCGGCGTAGCGGATCAGCTGCTCGTTGTGGATGCGCGGCCCGGGCGTGTCCGGGGTGTCCGGGGCGAAGACGGTGACCGTCGGGCGGATCCGGCCGCCCCGGGTGGCCTGACGCAGGTGCGCCACGCACTCGCCGGCGATCGCGGCCGGGCCGGTGACCCGGCGCCGGTCCCGGATCCGGAGGCTGCGCCAGTACAGCCGGCCGATGCAGCGAGCCGAGTTGCGCCACGCGACGCGCGCGCCGTACGCCAGTTCGGCCGCGGTGTGCCGGTAGGTGCCGGTTTCCATGATTTCCGCGCGAACCTCGGCCAGCCGGGTCTCGAACCGGTCGCCTTCGTCCGCGGCGCCTTCGGCGAACATCCGGTCCAGGAATTCTTCGGCCGCCGCGGAATCGACGCTCTGCTCCCCCGAGACGCGCTGAGGGTAAAGCGGCAGCGGATGCGTCACCCGCTCGGGTGTAACCGTCACGGCGTTACCCCACTCTCCGAAATCGCGATCTGCATCCCGACGAAAAGATCCACCGTTCCTCCGAAGGTCGCCGTCGACACTGACGGCCGGAAGTTCCCGCTGCGCTGGGCACTCCGGTCAGGCGGGGGAGGATACCCCACGTTTCGCGGCGCGCACTCCGCCGGTCGTGACCGGCGTCCCGGCGATCCCGGAATTCCCCTCCGGCCAGCAAAAGGACGAGAAAAATAACTGCTACCAAGCGTTATCCGGACATGGCTCTGCGCATTATCCGCCAATCGATCACAACGGCCCGCAAAACCCGCGTGATCCTTTCCCGCGCGGCCGCCTGCGTCTTTTCGTGGGCATTCGACGAACGGCCTTCACCGGGGGCGGCCGCCCGTGTACGCGCGCCCGCGTTAGAGTCGCGGTGATCGGCAGAGGAGGGACGATTCGTGAGCGCCAGGCGCATCCCCGTGGTCCTCGTCGCCGGGTTCCTCGGCGCGGGCAAGACGACGCTGCTCAACCACCTGCTCGCCAACCGCGAGGGGGCCCGGGTCGGCGTCGTGGTCAACGACTTCGGCCAGGTGAACGTCGACGCGCTCGCCGTCGCGGGCCAGGTCGACACGATGGTCTCGCTCGGCAACGGCTGCCTGTGCTGTGCGGTCGACGCCCGCGGGCTGGACGCGATGCTCGCGAAGCTGTCCGGCGCCGAGGCCGGGATCGACGTCATCGTCGTCGAGGCCAGCGGCATCGCCGAGCCGCGTGACCTCATCCGGCTGATGATCGCCAGCGAAAACCCCGCCATCCGCTACGGCGGGCTGGCCGAGGTAGTCGACGCCGCCGAGTTCGAGGCCGCCCGCGAGCGCCACCCCGAACTGGCCGACCACCTGCGGCTGGCCGATCTCGTGGTGCTGAACAAGGCCGACCGGGTGACCGCCGAGGCGCTCGCGAAGCTCACCGCGACCGTCGAAGAGCTGGCGCCGGGCCGTCCGTTGCTGGTCACCGCGCACGGCCGCGTCGACCCGCGGCTGTTCTTCGACCCCGAACCCCGCGGCGAGCGGGTCGGCCAGCTGTCGTTCGACGACCTGCGCGAGGAGCACGACCACTCGCAGCACCTGCACGCCGAGTACCAGACGGTCACGTTCACCGCGGACACGCCGCTCGCGCCGCGCGCGTTCGTCGGCTTCCTCGAACGGCGGCCGGCCGGGCTCTACCGGATGAAGGGCCAGGCCGATTTCGGCCCCACCGGCCCGAAATCGCGCTTCCACCTGCACACCGTCGGCGGGTTCGTGCAGCTCGAGCGGTCGGCCTGGCCGCCGGGCGCGCCGCGGCGGACCGAGCTGGTGCTGATCGGCGCCGGACTGGACACCGACGCCGTCCTCGCCGACCTGGGTACGTGCCTCGCCGAAGACCCGGACACCGTCGACGAGCGCGGCCTGCTGCACGTCCTGCGCTACCTGCCCGACGAGGCCTGACCCCGCCGCCACGCCGAAGACCGGCAAATGCACCGGGGTGCCGGCCCGCCCGCGGAGACTGGCGGCCATGACGACCACCGCGGTGAGCGCACCACGCTGGTACCTGGTCGGCGTGCTGCCCGAAGACGTCCCCCTGGCCCACCTGATGACCCGCTCCGGCGACCTCCGCTACCGGCGCTCGGCCTGCGGCGAGCGGGAATCCCGCAGCTGGAAACCCCTGGACCTGACCACGTCCGAGATCGCGCCGTGCCCGGCGTGCGTCGCGACGCTGTCCGGCGTCGGTGAGGACCGCGGCCAGCTCGCCCTCGACCTGCCGGTCTAGATCAAGGTCTGTGCGAGCCGCTTCGCCGTGTGGAACGGCCGCGCGCTCTGCGCGACCACCGACGTGACCGCGGCGCCCTCCAGCAGCAGCATCAGCTCGTCGGCGAGCACGTCGGCCCGCTGCGGTTCGGCGCGCTGCAGCTGCGCCCGCAGGTAGCTGTGCAGCGCGGTCTTGTGGTGGCGGACCACTTCGCGCACCGGGTCGGCGGGATCGGGGAACTCCGAGGTCGCGTTGAGGAAAGCGCAGCCGCGGTAGCCGTCGGCCGAGAACCAGGCTTCGTAGGCGTCGAACACCGCGAGCACCCGCTCCCGCGGATCGGTGTGCGCGGCGGTGATCCGGTCGATCTCCGCCTGCCACCGCCGGTCGCGTTCCCGCAGGTAGGCGACGACGAGCCCGCTCTTCGACCCGAAGTTGCCGTAGAGGGCCGCCTTGGTCACCCCGGCTTCGGCCGCCACCGTGTCGACCCCGACGGCGTGGATGCCGTCGCGGTAGAACAACGTCGACGCGGCCTTGAGCACCTTCGCGCCCGCATCGCCGGGACGGGTTCGGCCCACCGCACTCCTCCGTACAGATCGGTATGGTGATTCACCTGCGGTGATCCTACCATCGCTTGACAGCAGACAGACCTGTCTGTTCGCTGGAGTCGATGGCAACGAAGACCTGGTGGTCCACGGCCGCGGTCGGCGCGGTCGTGATCGCCCTCTGCTACGGGTTCGCGCGCTACGCGTACGGGCCGTTCGTGCCGCGGTTCAGCGAAACGTTCGGGCTCACGACGGTCGGCGCCGGCGTGCTCGGCGGCCTCTCCACCGCGGGCTACGGCCTCGGGCTGCTGCTGGCACCGAGAACGTCCGCGCGATCGGCGCGCGGCACCGTGCTGCTGGCCGCCGCCTCGGCGACGGCCGGGCTCGCGCTCATGGCGCTGGCACCGCACGTCGCGGTGTTCGGCGCCGGGATCGCCGTCGCGGGCGCCGGCGCGGGACTCGTCTCGCCGGGCGTCGCGCAGCTGATCGGCGAGACGGCCGGGGCCCGCACCCGCGACCGGGCGCAGACCTGGGCCAACACCGGGACCGGCCTGGGGCTGGCCGCGTCGGCGTTCACTCCCCTGCTGGCCTTCGGCTGGCCGGTGATCTGGTCGGCGTTCGCCGCCCTCGGCGTGGCGGTGCTGGCCCTGGCGTGGCGGACGTTGCCGCGGGGGCCCGCCGGTGCCCCGGCGGAACCAGGTCCCGTCCGCGGGATGGTCCCGCTCGTGGTCAACTCCGTCCTGATCGGCGTGACGAGCGCGCCGTACTGGACGTTCTCCACCTCCCGGCTCGCCGAAACCGGGCTGAGCCCAGTGGCCGCGACCTGGGCCTGGGCCACGATCGGCGCGGCCGGGCTGCTCGGCGGCCTGGCGGGCCGGGCGGCCGGGCGCGCGGGCCTGCGGACGGTCAACCTCGCGACGTGGACCCTGGCGGCCGCGGGTATCGCGCTCCTCGCCCTGCCGGACCCGGGCGTGCCGCTCGCCCTGCTTTCCGGTGCGTTGTTCGGCATCACCTACATGGCGCTGACCGGGCTGTGCATCCTTTGGGCGACCCGGCTGGTCCCCGGACGCCCCGCGCGGGGCATCACCTGGTCGTTCGCCGGGCTCGGCGTCGGCCAGACCGTGGCGTCACCCCTGGCCGGCGCGCTGGCCGCTGCCCTCGGGTCCGCGGCCGTGTTCGGGCTGACCGCCCTGGTCGCGCTCACCGCGTGGAGCCAGCTGCACCACCGCCTCTCGCCACCGTGATCACGCCTTCTTCGCGCGGCTGGGCGCGACCCGCGGCGGCTCGTTGGGCATCTTCGGGTACACCGGCGGCCACGGCGCGTCCATCAGCCCGTCCGCCATGTCCTGTTCGGACATCGCCAGCAGCGGCTCGATCGACTGCGGCCGCTCCCGCGCCCCGGCCCACGGATCGCCCCGCTCGGCGAGCCGCGCCGGCACCGTGGTCAGCGTCAGCTCGTCCGGCTCGACGGTGGCCAGCTCGTCCCAGCCGATCGGGGTGGACACCTGGCCGCCGACGCGCGGCCGCACGCACCACGTCCCGAACACCGTCTTGTGCGGGGCGTTCTGGTTGAAGTCGACGAACACGCGCGAGCCGCGTTCCTCCTTCCACCACTGCGCGGTGATCTTCTCCGGGTGACGGCGTTCGAGCGCGCGCGCCAGCGCGACCGCGGCGGCGCGCACCTGGAAGCCGTCCCAGCGCGGCTCGAGCAGCACGTACAGGTGCAGCCCGCGCGAACCCGACGTCTTCAGCTGGCTCTCGATGCCGTGTTCGGCCAGGAACTCCCTGGTCAGCACCGCGGCCTCGCGCAGCTCGTCGAAGCCGATGCCCGGCGACGGGTCGAGGTCGACGCGCAGCTCGTCGGTGACCTCGGGGGTGTCCGCGCGGTACGGCCAGACGTGGAAGCCGAGGCAGCCGAGGTTCACCGCCCAGAGGATGTGGGCCAGGTCCTTCGCCACCAGCGCGTCGCTCGTCGTGCCGTTCGGCGTCGAGACGACCGTGGTGGTCAGCCACGGCGGCGCGCCCTTCGGCACGCGTTTCTGGTACCAGTTCTTGCCGCCGGCGCCGTCCGGGTAGCGCTCGAGCAGCAGCGGACGGCCGCCGAGCCGGCTCAGCAGCGGTCCGGACACCGCCCGGTAGTACTCGACGAGATCGAGCTTCGTCTCCCCGCGCTCCGGGAAGTAGACCTTGTCCGGACTGCTGATCTTGACCTCGACGCCGTCGACGTCGAGCAGGACCGCCCCGCTCACCGCGCCTCCCCGAACAGTTTCGCGAGCTCGGCGGGCGGCGCCTCGTCGAGCTGGGCGTACGTGCACGACTCCGGCGTGCGGTCGGGCCGGAACCGGACCAGCCGCCCGCCGTGCCGGAACCGGCCGCCCTGCAGGTGCTCGTAGCGGACCTCCGCCACCCACTCCGGGCGCAGTGGCTCCCACGAGAGGTCCTTCTGCGGGGCCCACCGGCTGTTCACGCCCGGTTGCCGGCCCGGCTCGGGCTCGTATTCGGCCCACGACCGCCACGGGTGGTTCTCCAGCGCGTTCTCGCGCAGCGGCGCCAGCTCGTCGACCAGCTCGGCCCGCCGCGCCTTGGTGAAGCTGCTGGCCACGCCGACGTGGTGCAGGACGCCGTCGTCGTCGAACAGCCCGAGCAGCAGCGAACCGACGCCGGCGCCGTCCTTGTGCCAGCGGAAGCCGGTGACGACGCAGTCGGCCGTGCGCTCGTGCTTGACCTTCAGCATGACCCGCTTGTCCTGCTCGTACGGCAGGTCGGCCGGCTTGACCATGACGCCGTCGAACCCCGCGCCCTCGAACCGGGTGAACCAGTCCTGCGCCTGCTCCGGGTCCTCGCTCAGCGGCGTCAGGTGGACGCGCTGCAGCCCTTCGGCGCTCGTGGCGAGCACGCTTTCGAGCTGTTTGCGCCGCTCGCGGAACGGCTCCTCGGTGAGGTCGGTGCCGCCCAGGGCGAGCAGGTCGAAGGCGATGAAGCTGGCGGGTGTCTCCTCGGCCAGCTTGCGCACGCGCGAGGCGGCCGGGTGCAGCCGCAGCTGCAGCGTCTCGAAGTCGAGCCCGGCGGGGGTGACCAGCACGATCTCGCCGTCCACGACGCAGCGGGGCGGCAGCGCGGCGGCCAGCAGCTCCACCAGCTCCGGGAAGTAGCGGGTCAGCGGGCGGTCGTTGCGGGAGCCGAGCTCGATCTCGTCGCCGTCGCGGAACACGATGCAGCGGAAGCCGTCCCACTTGGGCTCGTACAGCAGCCCCGGGGCACGAGGTACCTCGTGCACCGCTTTCGCGAGCATCGGCCGCACCGGCGGCATGACGGGCAAGTCCACGGCGCGAGCTTAAAACACGGGTACGACATTTCTGAGCGTGATACACACTCCCTCGTGACCACCGAACGTCCCGCACCGCCCCTGACCGGGGGCGAGCGCGAAATGCTCCGCACCTTCCTCGACTTCCACCGCGCCACCCTCGCGATGAAGTGCGACGGACTGTCCGACGAGGACCTCCGCCGGGCCTCGAGCCCGCCTTCGACGCTGTCCCTGCTGGGCCTGGTCCGGCACATGGCCGAGGTCGAGCGCACCTGGTTCCGGCGGGTGATCAACCGGGAGGACGTCCCGCTCGTCTGGTCGGCCGAGGGCGACTACCAGGCCGCTTACGACGCGACCTCGTCGACGCGCTCGGAAGCCTTCGCGGTGTGGGAGGCCGAGGTCGAGCAATCCCGCAAGATCGAAGAGGCGGCCGAGTCCCTGGACGTCACCGGCCACCAGCCGCGCTGGGGCGAGGACGTCTCGCTGCGGCTGGTGATGCTGCACATGATCCACGAGTACGCCCGCCACAACGGCCACGCCGACTTCCTGCGCGAGGCCATCGACGGCGTCACGGGCGCCTGATGGACGTGCTCGCCTGGTTGCGCGACGCCGACCCGGCCCTGCGCTGGCAGGTCGAGCGCGACCTGGCGGGCGAGCCGCCGGAGGTCTGGGAGGCGACGCGGGCGCGGATCACCACCGAAGGGTTCGGCGCGCGGCTGCTGGCCCGGCAGGACCCCGACGGCCAGTGGGCGGGCGGCGCGTTCTTCCCCGCGGGCTTCCGCGGAGACGAGCCCCAGCCGTGGACGGCGACGACGTGGTCGCTGAACAGCCTGCGCGAATGGGGTCTCGACGCCGCCGTCCTGCGCGGCACGGCCGAGCTGCTCGCGCGCACCAGCCGCTGGGAGTACGACGACCTGCCGTACTGGGGCGGCGAAGTCGACGTCTGCATCAACGCCTGGACCCTGGCCAACGGGGTGTGGCTCGGCGCGGACGTCGCCGGCCTCGCCGAGTGGTTCGTCGAGCACCGGCTGCCCGACGGCGGCTGGAACTGCGAGTGGGTCGAGGGTTCGACGCGCTCGTCCGTCCACTCGACGCTGAACGCGCTCAAGGGCCTCCTCGCCTGGGAAACGGCCACCGGCGGCTCGGCCGCCACCCGCGCGGCCCGCCGGGGTGGCGAGGAGTACCTGTTGGAGCGCCACCTGCTGCGGCGGCTCTCGACCGGCGAGCCGATCGTGCCGGGGGTGGGCGAGTTCTCCGCCCCGGTCCGCTGGCGGTTCACCGCGCTGAACGCGGCCGAGTACTTCCGCGCGGCCGGTCGGCCCGACCCGCGCCTGGCGGAGGCCGTCGAGCTGATCCGCGCGGCGCGGCAGCCGGACGGCACCTGGCTCCAGCAGCGCGACGACCCCGGCCGCGTGTGGTTCGCGGTCGACGTCCCGGCCGGGCAGCCGTCGAAGTGGCTGACGCTGTCGGCCACCCGGGTCCTGAACTGGTGGGACGCCCGCTAAAGCTCCGCCAGCACCAGCCCGCTGCGCGGCTTCGGCGTGAAGTAGGTCGCCTTGCGCGGCATCCGGCGCCCGGCCGCGTGCACGGCCAGGACGTCCGCGTAGCTCACCGGGGCCAGCAGGACCACCGCGTCCGCGTCCGGGGGCAGCGGGCGCCCCGCCGGGAGCGGGCGGACGCACGGGCCGTCGGGGTCGATGCCGAGCGCGCCGGCGAACAGGACCTGCTCGACGAGCTCGTGGTCGATCACCGGGCCGGGTCCGTCCGGGGCCGGGAGCGGTACCCGCAGCACGGCCGAGCCAGCGCGCACGACGGCCTCGCCGGTGACCGGCACGGCGTGCTCGTCGTAGCGGACGTCCAGGCCGGCCGCGCACCAGCGCGACACCAGGTCCTCCGGGCCGAGGCCGGTGCCGGTGAGGACGCGGTGGATGGCGCCGATCTTCAGCGCGGGCCCGGCCGTGACCAGGGCCAGCAGGGCGCCGTGCCCGGCGGCCGCGGCGGCGGCCACACGGTGGTTGCCGTCGGCGACGAGCAGGTCCGCGTCCGCGACCGCGGCCAGCAGCCGGCTCTGCAGGGGTCCGGCGGGCACCAGCCACAGGTCGTGGCGACGGCCCGCCGCATCCGAAGTGGACAGATCGGGCAGGCCGAGCCCGGCGCACGCCTGCTCGACCTGCTCGGTCAGCGCCCGCCCGCCGGACGCCGGGACGAGCAGCGCGGCGCTGGTCGCGCAGCCCAGGCCGGCGAGGACGGCGGCCCGTTCGGCGACGACGTCGGGGTAGACGTCCTCGGTGTGGCTGACCCGCGCGGCGCCGTCGTCGGTCACCGCCGCCGGGTCGACCAGGCAGAGCAGGCCGAGCGCCACGCCGTCCGGCCCTTCCACGCGGTAGGGCGCGACGATGTCGCGCACCGGCCGGTAGAACCGCCGGCGCAGCCGTTCGAGCACGGCGCGGGCGACCGGGACGGCGGCCGCCAGGTCGAGGCCGCGCGCCAGGGCCGCGGGCGTGCGGGCGGGGTGCTGCACGGCCAGCAGGCTGTCCGCGGCCCCGGGCGCGGCCAGCGCGGCGATCACCCGCTCAGGCTCGGCGAACTCGTCGACGTCGGGGCCGGGGACCGCGTCGCGGACCACCCACCCCGGCCCGATCGGCCGGATCCAGTCGCTCATCCTGCCCATCTTCCGGCACGGGCCGCGGAAATTCGCTGGGGCCGGCACCGCCGGGATGGAATGCTTAGGACTGCAAAGCAGTTGACTCCGGTCATGACGGTCCCGAGGAGCACCCCGCCGATGACGACGTCCGCCGCCGCCAGAGGGGTCGGTTTCCGCTCGGACCGCGGCCCGGTCCTGATCGCGGTCATGCTCAGCACGGCGCTGGTCGCGCTGGACAGCACGATCATCGCCACCGCGGTGCCGTCGGTGGTGCGGGACCTGGGCGGGTTCGCGCAGTTCCCGTGGCTGTTCTCGATCTACCTGCTCACCCAGGCCGTGACGGTGCCGCTCTACGGCAAGTTCGCCGACGTCCTCGGCCGCCGCCCGGTGATGTTCTTCGGCATCGCGGCCTTCCTGGTGGGCTCGGTGCTGTGCGGCGCCGCGTGGAGCATGCCGGTGCTGATCGCGGCCCGCGCGGTCCAGGGCATCGGGGCGGGCGCGATCCAGCCGATGTCGATGACGGTGATCGGCGACCTCTACACGGTGGAGGAGCGCGCGCGGGTGCAGGGTTACGTGGCCAGCGTGTGGGGCGCGGCCTCGGTGGTCGGCCCGACGCTCGGCGGCCTGTTCGCCGAGTACCTGGACTGGCGCTGGATCTTCTTCATCAACCTGCCGCTGGGCGCGATCGCGGCACTGATGCTGCACCGCAACTTCACCGAGCGCGTGGAGCGCAAGCCGCACAAGGTCGACTACCTGGGCGCGGCGCTGCTGACGATCGGCTGTTCGCTGGTGATCCTCGGCCTGCTCGAGGGAGGTGTCGCGTGGGCGTGGGGCAGCCTGCCGAGCGTGGCGATCTTCGTGGCGGGCGCGGCGCTGCTGGTGACGTTCGTGCTGGTGGAGAAGCGGGCGGCCGAGCCGGTGCTGCCGCTGTGGGTGTTCACCCGCCGCGTCCTGGTGGGCGGCAACCTGGTGGCGGTGGTGGTGGGCGCGGTCCTGATGGGCCTGACGTCGTACCTGCCGACGTACGCCCAGGGAGTACTGGGCGCGGGCGCGCTGGTGGCGGGCTTCGCGGTGGCGGCGCTGACGGTGGGCTGGCCGATTTCGGCGTCCCTGGCGGGCAGGATCTACCTGAAGATCGGCTTCCGCGACACGGCGTTGATCGGCAGCGTGTTCATCATCCTGGGCGGGGTCCTGGTGGCGCTGCTGGGCGCGGGCTCGTCCCTGTGGGCGGCGGCGTTCGCGGCGTTCGTCCTCGGGGTGGGCCTGGGGCTGGCGGCGAGCCCGACCCTGGTGGCGATCCAGTCGGTGGTGGGCTGGGACCGGCGCGGCGTGGTGACGGCGACGAACCTGTTCAGCCGGTCGCTGGGCAGCGCGGTGGGAGCGGCGGTGTTCGGGGCGATCGCGAACGCGACGCTGGCTTCGCGGTTCGCTTCGCCGCCTCCGGGGGTCGGTCAGCTGCCGGCTTCGGTGGACGCGACGAGCCTGGTGCTGGGCGGACACGACGACTCACCGGCGGCGGTGTTCGTGCGCGGGGCGTTGGCGGATGCGACGCACTATGTTTTCCTGGGGTTGCTAGCGGTGGCCGTCCTGTCGGTGGGGGCGTTGTTGCTGATGCCGCGGAAGACGGAGCAATTGGAGTTCTGAGCACTGGCCACGGAGAACTGGGCGACCCGGACCGGCAAGTCCGTCCTCGTCCTCGCCCCGCACATCGTGGCGCTCACCAGGCTCGAAGACCTCGTTCCGCTCCTCGAGAGCGACCACCGGACGCAGCGCGTCCACGCCGTGCCGGACGACGGGGAAGACCGGCCGGACGCCGCCGAACGCATCCGCGCCCGGGGCGAGGTCCTCTTGTCGATGCAGCAAGCCCGCCAGGACACCCACGGGCTGGTGCTCGCCGCGAGTTCCCGCGGTCTCGAGGCCGTGCGGGGACCGGCGCTCCTGGTCGCCCACGGCGGCGCCCTGGGCCAGTACCGCCCTTGGCGCACGGCGGCGGACGGCGACCTCGTCACCGGCCTCCACCCCGGGCAGCTGGTGCGGGACGGCCGGGTCCGGCCCGACCGGATCGCGCTCGCCCACGAACGCGAGCTCGACGTCCTCGCCCGGTTCTGCCCGGAGGCCGTCCCGCACGCCGTCGTCGCCGGGGACATCGCCTTCGACCGGCTCGTCGCCACCACCGAACACCGTGAACGGCACCGGCGCGCACTGGGCGTCACGGACGACCGTGAAGTCCTGCTGGTCACCTCGACCTGGTCACCCCGCTCCGGGTTCGGCCGCAACCCGGAGCTCTTCCGGGAGATCGTCGAGGCCGCGCCGCCCGATCGGTTCCGGGTGGTCGCCTCCCTGCACCCGCAGATCTGGTCGCACCACGGCCGCGGCCAGGTGCTCGGCTGGCTCTCCGACGCCCTCGACGCCGGGCTCGCCGTGCTGGCTCCGCACACCGACTGGCGCGGCGCGGTCGCGGCCGCCGACCACGTGCTCGCCGACTACACGTCAGTCGGTACCTTCGCGGCCGGCCTCGGCACTCCCGTCCTGCGGATCCCGCACGAACCTCAGCCGATGCTGGCGGGCAGCCCGGCCGCCGTCCTGGCCGAGCACGCGCCGCTGTGGGACGTCACGCGGCCGCTCCTCCCCCAGCTCGACGCGGCGGCCGGCGCGCAGGACCGCGGCCTCGGCGCGCGCATCGCCGGTCTGCTGACCTCGCGTCCGGGGCAAGCCGGGACGATCCTGCGCAAGGAGATGTACGAGCTGCTCGGCCTGAGCGAACCGGCACGAGCCGTCCCGCTCTCCCCGGCACCGCTGCCGGCGGTCGTGTCCCGGATGTGCGGGTGACTCGGCTCGTCCGTCAGAATCGGGTGGCCTCGGCCGCGACCAGGAAGGCCTCACCGTGCTCGCCGAACTCCCGCCTTACCGTGCCCTGCTCGTTGTCGATGCCAAAGGGTTCGGCAGCCAGCCCGATGCCGTTCAGGCCGCCGTCGTCGAGGCCATCCCGGACGTGCTCGGGCTCGCTTTCGAACGCGCCGGGCTCGGGGAGGTCTGGGAGAGCCCGCTCTTCCCGCACGGCACCGGGGACGGCTACGGCCTCGGCTTCGATCCGCGGTTCCTGCCCGCCGTCGTCAGCCGGTTCTTCGACGAACTGCAGGTCGTGCTCGCCGCGCGGGATGCGCGGTTGCGGGCCGCCGGGCGGTCGGTGCGGTTGCGGATGCGGGCCAGCCTGAACGTCGGGCCCGTGCTCGAAACGGCTCCGGGCACTTCGGCCGCCGCGATCGGGAGTGCGGTCATCACCACGCACCGGCTGCTCGACGCCGCTCCCGTGCGGGCCGTGCTGGAGCGGTCGGATCCCGACCAGACCTTCCTCGCCGTCGCGCTGTCGCAGCGGGTCTTCGAAGACGTGCTCGCCAGCGAATACGCCACCCTCCCGGCGACGAAGGTCGTCCCGGCGGACGTCTCGGTCAAGGAGTACCGCGGGACCGTCTACCTCTACATCCCGAACCCCAGCGGAGACCTGCTGCGGTACGGCGCCGGCGACTACGCCGAAGAGCTGGCCGCGGCCAAGGCGACGATCGAATCGGTGCCGGAGCCGGCCGGCACCCACAACGTCATCCACGACATGCACGGCGGGACCGCGATCCAGGTAGGCCACGTGCACGGCAACCTCAACCACGGCTAGTTCTGCAACGGCACCAGTTCCGCCTGGAACTTCTCCAGGAAACCCGCGAAGTCGCCGTGTGCCGGGCGGATGACGAACTTCGACAGCCCGGCCTCGATGTGCTGCTCCACCAGCCGCCGGGCCTCCGGCCAGCTCGTCGCGACCAGGTCCGTGACCGGCACGCCGGGACTGCGGCGGGCCGCCACGGCCGCGAGTTCGGCCGGCACGCCGCCCTCCGCCACCGCGAGGCTGAGCCCGAAGTGGTCCGCTTCGATCTCGCGGCCCGCTTCGGCCGCGGCTTCCTGGATGGCGATGCGGGCGGCCCGTGCCTGGGCGGGGGTGTGGAAGCTGCCCAGCCAGCCGTCCGCGAGCCGGCCCGTGCGGCGCAGGGCCGCCGGGGCCGATCCGCCCAGCCAGACGTCGAGGCGCTTGGCCGGGCGCGGGCCGAGGCGGACCCCGTCGACGTCGAAGAACTCGCCGTGGAAGGACACTTCGTCCTCCTCCAGCAGCCGGCGCAGCAGCACGAGAGACTCGTCGAACACCGCGGCGCGGCGGCCCGGCGGGACCGGGAACAGGTCGTTCTCCGCGGGGCGCGCCGGGCGGAGCCCGAACACCGGCAGGACCCGTTTGGGCGCGAGGCCGGCGAGGGTGAGCAGCTGTTTCGCCACCAGGACGGGGTGGCGGCCCGGCAGGATGGCCACGCCGGTGCCGACCTTGAGCTTCGACGTCCGCGCCAGGGCGTGCGCCATCCCGATCATCGGGTCGACCTCGGGCGAATAGACCAGCTCGGACAGCCACAGCGAGTCGACGCCGGCGTCCTCCAGCCGCTGCGCCAGCCCGGCGAACTCCGCCGGCCCGGTGCCGGCCGCGGGGGCGACGCCCAGCCTGATCTTCAGCACACACCGTGCAACCCCGCCCGGCGGCGGGGCATTCCTCAGGCCGTCGCGGCGATGACGCGGCTCAGCACGCCGTGCAGCGCCTCCAGCTCGGCCACCTCCATGCCGAGCGTCTCCACCACCTGGTACGGGATCTTCTCCGCCTCCGCCCGCAGCGCCCGGCCCGTCTCGGTCAGCTCCACCGTCAGCCGGCGTTCGTCCGAGCGGCTGCGGCTGCGCGTGAGGTAGCCCAGCGCCTCCAGCCTCTTGAGCAGGGGCGACAGCGTCGCGGGCTCGTGGCGCAGGGCCGCGCCCAGCTCCTTCACCGAGCGCGGTGATTGCTCCCACAGCGCGAGCATCACCAGGTACTGCGGGTGGGTCAGGCCGTGCGGCTCGAGCAGCGGCCGGTAGATCGCGATCACGCTGCGCGAAGCCACCGACAGCGCGAAACACACCTGCCGGTCCAGCTTCAGGGGGTCCTCACCCAGGTCGATCATGTCCCGATCCTACTGTGTCGGCGGTAATAGTTAGTGCACTAAGTATTAGTGTACTATCACTGTCATGGAACGACCGAGTGTGCTCCGCTGGTTCGGCTACGCCGTGGGCGTCCGGCTGCCCGAGCGCTTCAACGACTGGGCGTTGCACGACGCGACGTCGAAGCACTGGCGTGCGCGGTTCGTGCTGCAGCGGTCGATCGGCATCGTGCCGCTGTGCGCCGTGTGGCTGCTGCTGCCCGGGTCGATCTGGCTGCGGCTTTCGCTGGTCCTCATGGCCGCGCTCGTCGCGTACTTCTACTCGTGCGCCTACATGGAGGAGAGCGTCGAGCACCGGCTCGGACGGCAAGGGTTCCCGCACCACACCGGACGCCGGATCCGCGCGGAAGCCGCCGAGGCGAAGAACGCCGAGGCGACCGCCCGGTACCTCGCGCGCTACCGGACGCCGTCGGAGGGTTAGCTACAGTCGGGGGACGATGAGACGCAAGCTCCGCCCGCCGATCCCGCCCCGCCACGGGCTCGACCCCGCCCGGCTGAAACTGCCCGAGGGCGAGTGGCCGACGCTGCTGGCACACCTCGTCGACCGGCTGCCGCGCGTGACGCCCGGCCGCATCGAGCAGATGCTGCGCGAGGAACGCATCCACGGCACCGACGGCCCGCTCGGCGTCGACACGCCCTACGCGCCCGGCTCGTTCATCTGGTTCCACCGCGACCTGCCGGACGAGGTGCCGGTGCCGTTCGCGATCGACGTCGTGCACCGCGACGAACACCTGCTGGTCGTCGACAAGCCGCACTTCCTGGCCACCATCCCGCGCGGGCAGCACGTCCTGGAGACGGCGCTCGTGCGGCTGCGCCGGGACCTCGACCTGCCACAGCTGTCCCCCGCCCACCGGCTCGACCGCGTCACCGCCGGGCTGGTGATGTTCGTGATCACGCCCGAGCTGCGCGGGAAGTACCAGACGCTGTTCCGCGACCGCCGGGTGCACAAGGAGTACGAGGCGATCGCGCCGTACGACCCGGAGCTGGCCCTGCCGAGGACCGTCCGGAGCCGGATCGTCAAGGACCGCGGGGTGCTGGCCGCCCAGGAGGTGCCGGGCGAGCCGAACGCCGAAACGTACGTGGACCTGCTCGAGCACCGCGACGGCCGGGGCCGGTACCGGCTGGTGCCTTCGACCGGCCGGACCCACCAGCTGCGCGTGCACCTGAGCGGCCTCGGCGTCCCGATCCTCGGCGACGACTTCTACCCGGTGCTGCGCGAGAAGCCGCTGGGCGACTTCACGAAACCCCTGCAGCTGCTGGCCAAGGTCCTCGACTTCGACGACCCGCTGACCGGCGCGCACCGCCGCTTCACCAGCGGGCGGCGGCTGACCGCCTGGGACGACCCGGACGCCTGGGCGGCGCCCCCGGCGTGAACCGGGGACGCCGCCACGGGTTTCACTTGTGCCAGAACTTGATGCCGCTCCACTGCACGGTGATCGGGCCGGCGCCGCTGGCCGTGCGGTAGCTGCCGAACTTGTCGTAGTAGCTGCCGCCGGGGCTCGACACGGAGTCCTTCTGCGAGCCGTTGATGTACACCTTGTGGGTGCTGCCGACCTGGTTGATCGTGTTCACCCGGACGCTCGTGCCCACGGTCGCGCCGGTGGCGATCGTCTCGCCGCCGTGCACGGCGTAGAGCCGGCCGCCCTTCTCCACCGCCAGCAGGAAGTACGGGCCGGCGTTCGAGCCGTCCCGGAACGTCTGCTTGAGGCTGATCCGGGAGCCGGACATGCTGGTGATCTTGAACGAGCCCTCGAACTGGTGGGTGCCGCCGGTGTAGGTGGTGTAGCGGCGTTCCGCGCGCTGGTCACCGCTGCCGGTCGAGCAGGTGAGCTGGAACGTCAGCCCGGAGATCTTGCCGCACCCCCGCTGCTGCTCGGAGTAGCCCGGTGAGTCCGCGGTCCACGGACCCGTGCCGACCTGGGCGTCCGCCGCCGGGGTGAAGACCGCGAGTCCCAGCGCCGCGGCCGCGAACACGACCGCACCGTGAAGTCTGCGCACCGTCAACCTCCTGTGTCACTCGAGGCGGCGGTGGCTCGGACAAAGGTCCAGACCTGTGTCCGGCGTGGAAGTGACTGTACGAGCCCGCGCGGCGACGGGCAAGAGCCACTCTCCGCCGCCGCGGTGTGTCGGAAGTTTTCTCCGGACCCGCTGTCGAATCCGGCCCACCCCGTTCGACAGACTTGCAGAAGCAAGATCGACCACCGAGGAGCACCCCATGCGCACCCTGATCTCCACCTCGTTCGTCTCGCTCGACGGCGTCGTCGAGGCCCCCGGCGGGGAGCCGGGCTACCGGAACGCGGGCTGGACGTTCAAGGACGTCGACTTCGAGCCGGCCGCCTACGCCATCAAGGGCGCCGAGCAGGAAGAAGCCACCGCGCTGCTGCTGGGCCGGGTCAGCTACGAGGCGTTCGCGCCGGTCTGGCCGGGCATGACCGTCGAGTTCGCCGGTTACAACGCGATGCCGAAGTACGTGGTGTCGACGACCCTCACCGAAGCCGGCCTGGTGGACAACTGGGGCGAGACGACGATCCTGCGGTCCCTGGACGAGGTCGCGGCCCTCAAGGAGACCGAGGGCGGGCCGATCATCGTCAACGGCAGCGCCACCCTCAACCGCGCCCTGGCCGACGCCGGCCTGATCGACCGCTACCACCTGCTGGTCTTCCCGGTCCTGCTCGGCGCGGGCAAGCGGCTGTTCAGCGAGACCGACAAGGACAAGCAGAACCTGAAGCTCGTCGAGTCCGAGACGTACGGCAACGGGATCCAGAAGCTGGTCTACGACGTCGTGCACTGACCGCCGCCGGGTCCGGCCGGCTGCGCGATGTTTCACGTAGAACATTTGTTCGAACGTCGTGTATGGTCGGACCCATGACGACCCCGGCACTGCAGGCATCGCTGTTCGGCGAATCCGGCCCCGTCACGCTGAATGCGCTGGCGCCGCGGCGGACCGAACTCGGCTCCGGCGCGTGGATCGACGTGCAGCCGGGCTGGCTCGACGGCGCCGACGAGGTGTTCACCGACCTGGTCACCGGCGTCCCGTGGCAGGCGGAGCGCCGGCGGATGTACGACCGGCTCGTCGACGTCCCCCGGCTGCTGTGCTTCTACCGCGAGGCGGCGCCTCTCCCCCATCCCGTGCTGGCCGAGGCCCGCGACGCGCTGAGCGCGCACTACGCCGGTGAACTCGGCGAGCCGTTCCGCACCGCGGGCCTGTGCTACTACCGCGACGGCCGCGACAGCGTCGCGTGGCACGGCGACACCATCGGCCGCGGCAGCAGCGAGGACACGATGGTCGCGATCCTCTCGGTCGGCGCGGCCCGCCAGCTGGCCCTGCGCCCCCGCGGCGGCGGCGAGTCGCACCGGTACGCCCTCGGCCACGGCGACCTGATCGTGATGGGCGGCTCGTGCCAGCGCACGTGGGAACACGCGATCCCGAAGACGAACCGGGCGGCCGGGCCGCGGATCAGCATCCAGTTCCGGCCGCGCGGGGTGCGCTGAGCTCAGTCCACCAGCACCGGGAGCTCGTCCAGGCCGTACACAATGGACACCTTGCGGAACGAAAGCTCGTCCTCCGGCACCGCGAGCCGCAGGTTCGGGAACCGCCGGATCAGTGCCGGGTACGCCGTGCGCAGCTCCATGCGGGCCAGTTCCGCGCCGATGCAGCGGTGGATGCCGTAGCTGAACGCCAGGTGGGACGTCGGCTCGCGGGTGGCGTCGAACGTCTCCATGTCCGGGCCCAGCTTCGGGTCGCGGTCCGCCGCCGACAGGGACACCAGGACGATGTCGCCCTCGGCGATCCGCGCGCCGCCGATCTCCATGTCCTCCTTGGCGAAGCGGGGGAACGCCATCTGCACCACCGTCAGGTAGCGCAGCAGCTCCTCGACGAACCGGTGCACCGACTCGTCGTCGCCGCGGACGGCGGCCATCGCCTGCTCGTCGCGCAGCAGCACCAGGGCGCCGAGGGCCAGCATGCTCGCCGTCGTCTCCAGGCCGCCGGTGAGGACGCCGTCGGCCAGGCCGGCCAGTTCGCGGTCGTCGATCTCGTCGCCGTGTTCCTTGATCAGCATGCCGAGCAGGCCGTCGCCGGGCTGTTCGCGCTGCTTCTTGACGATGTCCAGCAGGTACGTCAGCGACTCCGACATCGCGCCGAGCGAGGCGCCCGCGCCGCCGAAGAGGTCGAAGCGGGCCGTGCTCAGCCGCTGGAAGTCCTCGCGGTCCTCATAGGACACGCCGAGCAGCTCGCAGATGGTCAGCGACGGGATCGGCAGCGCGAACGCCTGCCACAGGTCGACCGGGCCGTCGGTGGCGGCCATCGCGTCGAGCTGCTCGGCGACGATCTCGTCGATGCGCGGCGCCAGCCGGCCGAGCCGGCGCATGGTGAACTCCGGGGTGAGCAGCTTCCGCAGCCGCGTGTGCACCGGCGGGTCCGCGAAGCCGAGGCCGCCCGGGTTCTGGTCGGCGGTCACGCCGGCGTTGCCGACGAGGTTGCCGAAGTCGCTGGAGAACCCGGTCGCCTTGCCGAGCACGGCCTTCGCCTCGTCGTACCCGGTGACGAGCCAGGCGTTCATCCCGAACGGCAGGTCGAGCTTGCCGATCGGGGCCTCGCTCCGCCGCTCGGCCATCGCGGGCACCGGGTCGAGGCCGTCCCGCTTCAGCGGCAGCAGCGCCGAATCGGGCAGGATGGCCGACATCTTCTCGAGGTCGAAGCCCTTTTTCGACTGCCGGGCGAGGTACCGTCGGCCGACCCAGCCCAGGACCCGTGAGCGGAGACTCCCCATGCCGCCGACAGTACCGCACTAGCCCGATCGGGTGACGGGAGCGAGACGGGGTTCACCCCGGCTTGCGCGCCAGCAGGTAGGCCTGTGGTGTCTTCTCGGGCGGCTGCGGCTCGCGGACCACCCGCGCCTCCACGACCAGCCCGGCGGCGGCGCACAGCCCGGCCACGAAGTCCGGCGGCAACCGGTAGGCGTCCAGGGCGACGTCGTGGCCGTAGCCCTGCGTGATGCGGAGGCACTCGTCGCCGACCTGGAACCCGGTCAGCAGCCGCCCGCCCGGCGCCAGCACCCGCGCCAGCTCCGCCATCACCGCCGGCAGCTCCGCCGTCGGGGTGTGGATCAGCGAGTACCACGCCACCGCGCCCGCCAGGCTCCCGTCGGGCAGGTCCAAGGCGGCCAGCGAGCCGACCTCGAAGCGCAGTCCGGGATGCGCCCGGCGGGCCGCGCCGACCATGCCGGGCGAGAGGTCGACGCCGAACACGTCCAGCCCGAGCGACGCCAGGTATCCCGTCAACCGGCCCGGGCCGCAGCCGAGATCACCGACCGGGCCGCTCTTCCCGACCAGTTCGGCGAACGTGCTCAGCATCGCCCGGTCCCACGGGCTCTCGTCCAGCAGGTCCCGCAGCTGCTCGGCGTACGAGTCGGCGACGGTGTCGTAGGCGGTCCGGGTCTCGGTCACGAAGGCGGGTTCGGTCATGAGGCGGACCTTATCCGCGGCCACCGACAATCCGGTTCTCGGTGATCAGCCCGTGCTCGCTGGCGACGTAGTGGAAGTAGGGGCGGCCCAGGTCGTCGGTGCCGGTGAAGAGCGTCCGGGACCGGCCGTCGGCCTCGGTGTTGACCCCGTTCGTGCGGGCCAGCACGCCGGACGAGCCCAGCCACTCCCGCGACGCGCTCGACGGCCGCCAGGTCCGGCCGTCGCCGGTGAAGTCGGCGAGGGTCTTCGTCATGTCGGCCGAGCCCGAGATGCGGAGGTTCTGGTCGTCGGTGATGTTCGCCGTCGCGTCGGTCGTCAGCGGGTAGGACCAGGTGTGCCGGTCCGCCGACCGCACCCGGCCGTCCACTGTGGACACCGACGTCTGGTGGCCGGCGTCGGCCTGCACGACGTGCTGGGTGAAGCCGTCGCCGGTGACGTCGTCGCTGTTGCGGTAGTCGCGGGTGCGCTCGACGCGGGTGTACACGCGGCCGGCGGAAGTGTCGACGTAGCCCGCCGTGACGTCGGTGCGCTTCGCGGTCACCGTCACGTTCACGCCGCCGGAGATGTCCTTGGCCGTCGTCTGCCGGGCCGGCGCGGCGGCGACATCGTGCTGGACCAGGGCGCCGGACGTCTGCGCGGCGTTTTTGTCGGTGTAGAGCAGTAGCGTCGGGACGACGGTGAATTCGCCGCCGATGTCCGGGAAAGAGAAGGAGAGGTCATGGGTACCGCCGTCGACGAGCCGGCCCGCGAAGGGCGTCACGTCGTAGGTTTCGGCGTGCAGGCTAAAGGTGTCGATCGCGACGACCGGCCGCCACAGCTGCGGCACGATCCCGCCGGAGTAGATGTGCGGGAACGTGAACGCGCTCCCGGCCGCCGTCCCGTCGATCGCGAAGTTCGCCTCGCGGTACGGGCCCTTCCCGCACAGGCCTGCCGCCGGGTACTTCGCCGCGACGGCGTCGGGGACGTCGTCGAACCACTGCTCGTCGCAGGCGTGGCCTTCGAGCGTGACCTCGAGGTAGGCGCGGGTGATGTTGCGCGGCAGGCCCTGCGCGGTGAAGTGCACGGTGGGCGCGGCGGGAGTGGCGTCGGCGTGGCCGAACCCGGCGACGTGATCGGGCGTGACGGCCGCGGGGTGCCGCCGGTCCGCCTGGTAGTAGGTGAGCGTCACGGTCTGGGCGTAGACGCCGGTGTAGACCGCCGAGTTGTAGTTTTCGATGCCACCGTGGAACGGCTGCGGGGTGCGCAGCAGCGCGCTGTAGGGCGTGAGGTCCTTGGCGAAGTGGTAGGTGATCGCGCGGTGGCCCTCGCCGCTGGGTTCCTCGGTGGTCCCCCACCAGACCTCGGTGCCGCCGATCCGCAGGTCGCCGATCCGGTCGTACTGCCGCCCGCTGACCGTCACGGTCTGGTCCATGACGACCTTCGCCCACGGCCCCGGGCAGGCCTTCGGCGGGGCGAGCGTGCCCTCGTAGAACCGCGGGCTGCCGTCGGCGGCGTTGGAGCGGAAGGCATCGGCGAGGGTGACGGTGCAGTGCGGGGTGTCCGGCCGCGAGACGGCGGGCGCGGCGGTCACCGGATCGTCGGTGTCGCCTTCCACGACCGGCGAAGCCACGGCGACGCCCGGAAGGAGCAGCAGGGACAGGACCGCACCGATCAACACCAGTCGTCTCCGCACGCGGGCCACCCTATCCCGGTGCCCGCCCGACGAACGGCTGGACATCAACCGGACAAAGCCCGGTCACGCGGCTCGCCGCCCTTGGTCGGCGGCCGGGCCGGTCCGTAGCATGCACGGCGGGTGAGGAGGACGGCCGTGAGCAGCCTGACCGGGGACTTCCCCCCGGGCAGCTTCCTGGCGAAGCTGCCCGAGAGGTCGAGGGCCGGCCTGCTCGGCCTGGGCACCCTCCGCGACTACGCCCCGGGCAAAGTCCTGCTGCGGGAAGGCGAAACGACCACGCACGCGTTCGTGCTCGTGGCCGGGTTCGTCAAGGTGACGGCCACGACCCCGGAGGGACACCTGGCGCTGCTCGCCATCCGCGCCGCGGGCGAGCTGATCGGCGAGCTCGCGAGCATGGACGGGCAGCCCCGGGTCGCGACGGTCACCTGCGCCGGCCGGGTCGGCGCCCGGCTCGTCCCGCAGGCCGAGTTCCGCCGGTTTCTCGCCGGGCACGCCGACGTGGCGCTCGCGGTCGGCAGCAGCGTGGCCGGCAAGCTGCGCTGGGCGACCCGGCGGCGCGTCGACTTCGGGAGCCGCGAGGTGCGGATCCGGCTGGCGCGGGTGCTGCTGGAACTCGCGGCGGCCTACGGCACGCCCGGCCGCGGCGGGGTCGAGATCGGCTTGGACCTCACCCAGCCGGAGCTCGCCGGGCTCGTCGGCGCCGCCGAGCCGACGGTCCACCGCGCGCTCGCCGGGTTCCGGCACGCCGGCGTCGTCGGCACCGGCTACCGGCGGATCACCGTCGTCGACCGCGCCCGGCTGGAGGCCGTCGCCGACGGCTGATCTCACGCGAGGGCGGTGACCAGCAGCAGCAACGGGCCGCAGAGGAACAGCACACCGGTGCCGGCCAAGGCCCGCCGGACGTGGCGGTGCTTGACCATCGCCAGCTCGGCCAGCAGCCTCGACAGCTGGTGCGCTTCGGCGCACTGCCGGCGCACCGGGGCGCGGGCGGGTGGCCCGGCGGCGCCCGCGACGGTCGGGAAGGCGAACCGGTTGGGCACGGCGAGGCGTTCGGTCCGCGGCCGCAGGGCCTGGACCAGCTGGAACGCCGAATAGCCGTACCCCGCGACGAAGCAGGCCAGTATCGCGAACACCGCCGTCCGCAGGCCCGCGGCCGGCTGGGCCGCCGGCAGGAAGGCCAGCTGCGCGGCGACGAGCGCGGTGATCGTGCTCTGCACCGCGACCACCGTGCGCACCTTCTCGTCCGCGTGCTGCACCGCGCCCTGGAACGACGTCACGGTGCTCAGCGCGGTGTCGAGCTCCCGCACCAGCCCGGGTTCCGGCGCCGGCACGCGTTTCACCGCCTTCGGGCTCATCGCGATCTCCGTTCTCCCGCACCCACTTTTCCGCGATCCGGGCGCCCGCACCCCATCGGATGACGGGTTCACCGGCGCCGGTCCGGGCTTCCCTGGCGTGACACGCCGCGACGGCAGCGTCCGGACCACGGGGGTAGCGCTGAACCAGCAACGACAATGGCCGGCCGACTCGGTGCTCGGGCTGCTCGGGGCGAGCACCGGGGACGCCCTGCTCGACCTCGGGACGCCGGTGACCTACCGCGCGCGGCAGACCGTGCTGCGGCAGGGCGAGCCGAGCCACCACGTGGTGATCCCGCTGACCGGCACGCTGAAGGTGGTCGTCGACACCGAGTTCGGCCGTCCGGTGCTGCTCGCGCTGCGCGGCCCGGGCGACATCCTCGGCGAGCTGTCGGTCTTCGAAGACCGGCGGCGGTCGGCCAACGTGCAGACCTGCACGCCCGTCCGGGCGAACCTCGTCGGCAAGGCGCAGTTCACCGAGTTCCTCGACCGCCATCCCGACTTGTGGCGGGCGGTGGCCAGTTCGCTGAGCACCCGGCTGCACTGGGCGAACAGCCGCCGCGCCGAGATCCTCAGCTGCCCGGCGCCGATGCGGGTCGGCCGCGTCCTGGCCGAGATCGTCCGCCGCCACGGCCGCCCCAGCTGCGAGGGCTGGATCCTCGACCTTTCCCTCACCCAGGCCGAAATCGCCTCCCTCACCGGGGTCGCGCTGAGCACGTTCGAGAAGACCACCCAGCGCCTCCACCGGCTGGGTGTCCTCCGCAGCGAGTACCGGCGCATCGTCGTCGCCGACCTCGGCGCGCTGCTGCGGTTCGGCAAGCTCGACGAGACCGATCCGCAGGTCCTGAAACGTTTCAGATCATGATAGGCTCACGCTCTCTCAGCGAGGGGGTTCCGTGGTCGGCATCAAGGACGTCGCGAAACGGGCCGGCGTCTCGATCGGCACGGTGTCCAATGTGGTCAACCGGCCGCACGTGGTCGCGGCGGCCACCCGCAGCCGGGTGCTGTCGGTGATCGAGGAGCTGGGCTACGTCCGCGACGAGTCGGCCCGTCAGCTGCGCGCCGGCCGCAGCCGCGTCATGGGGCTGCTCGTGCTCGATCTCGGCAACCCGTTCTTCGTCGACGTCGCCCGCGGCGCCGAGCAGGCCGCGCACGCCGAGGGCCTCAACATCATCACCTGCAACAGCGGCCAGCGGTCCGAGCTGGAGGCGTCGTACCTGGCGATGTTCGCCGAGCAGCGGGTGCGCGGCGTGCTGCTGAGCCCGGTCGCGACGTCCGGCGAGGCCCTGCGGACGTTCCGGCGCACCGGCACGCCGTACGTCTTCGTCGACCGCAAGGCCCCGGCGGCCGAGGCGAGTTCGGTGTCGGTGGACGACGTCGCCGGCGGCGCGCTCGGCGGACGGCACCTGCTGGAAACCGGTCACCGGCGGATCGCCTTCGTCAACGGCCCCGCCATCCTCGCCCAGTGCCGCGACCGCGAGCAGGGCCTGCGCACCGCGCTGACCGGCTCGGGGGCCGAGCTGACCGTGCTGGAAGCGATCGGCCTCGACGTCACCTCCGGCCGCGACGCCGGCGCCCGCCTGCTCGGCATGAGCCCTCGCCCGACGGCGGTGTTCTGCGCGAACGACCTGCTTGCTCTGGGCGTGCTGCAGGCGATGGTCGGCGCCGGGGTCCGCGTCCCGGAGGAGATGGCGATCGTGGGGTACGACGACATCGAGTTCGCGGGCGCCGCGGCGGTCCCGCTGACGTCGGTCCGCCAGCCGGCCCGCCGCCTCGGCCGCACGGCGGCGGAACTGCTGCTGGCGGAGACGTCGGACACGAAGCCGGAACGGCAGGCGGTGGTGTTCACGCCCGAGCTGGTGGTGCGCGAGTCGACCCGGGTGCGCCGCTAAATCGTTTCGGATTCACCGGTCCATCGGGCAGGCTCGGGATCATGGCGTCGAGGTGGGTGCGGCTGCAGGCCGTGATGGTGTCCGGTTCCGCCGCCGAGGGGCTGCTGCTCGCCGCCATTCCGCTGCTCGCCGTCTCCGTCACCACCGATCCGCGGCAGGTGTCGCTGATCAACGTCGTCGGGGAAGCGCCGTGGCTGCTGCTTTCCCTGTTCGCCGGGGTGCTCATCGACCGGGTGCGGCGGACCACCGTGCTGGCCTGGGCCTACGCCGTGCTGGCCGGGGCCGCCGTCGTGCTCGCCGCCGTCACCTCGGGGAAGGTGCTCAGCCTGCCCGTGCTGCTGGTGGTCGCCTTCGTCATCACCTCGGCGCGGGTGCTCGGGGACGGTGCCAGCGGCGCGCTCGTGCCGGAACTGGTCGGGCCCGGCCAGCTCGCCCACGCCAACGCGCGGCTCACGGTGATCGACCAGGGGGTCGTGCGGTTCGTCGTGCCGCCGCTGACCGGGTTCCTGGTCGCGGTGAGCGGCGGGGCGCCCGCGTGGCTGGCCGCCGGCTGCGCGGTCCTCGCGTTCGTCCTGGCCCGCCGGATCCCGTCGCAGTCCGTCGTGGCGGCGACGACGCACCCGCTGCGCGACCTCTCCGGCGGGCTGCGGCACCTGGTGCGGACGCCGCTGCTGCGGTCGATCACGATCAACGTCGCCCTCGGCTCGTTCGCCGCGAGCGCCGGCAACGCGATGTTCGTGCTCTACGCGACGCAGGTCCTGCACGTCGGGCCGGTCGGCTACGGCCTGCTGCTCGCCTGCCTCGCCGTCGGCTGGGTCGCGTCGTCGTTCGTGGTGCAGAAGGTGGTGGACCGGCTCGGCTACTCGTGGTCGATGCGGTTCGCGCAGAGCTTCGGCGTGGTGACGGAACTGCTGATCGCCTTCGTCCCGCCGTGGCCGCCGCTGGTGGGCGTCGTCCTGGTGTCGCTGACGGCGACCGTGCTGATCTGGAACGTCTGTTCGCAGTCGAGCCGCCAGCGCTTCACGCCGGCGCCGCTGCTGGGCCGGGTCCTGACCAGCCACCGGGCGCTGGCCTGGGGCCTGACCCCGCTGGGCGCGCTGACCGGCGGGCTCGTCGCGGCCCACTGGGGCCTGCGCGCGGTCTGGGTGGTGGCCGCGGGCATCCAGGCGGTCAGCGCGGTGCTGGTCTGGTTCACGCTGTCCCCCGCCGCCTTCCGGTACGCGGAAGAAGCCGCCGTGGCCCCGGCCTGAAACGCTGAAACCGGGTGGTGGGCCGGGTCGGGGCACCGGCACACCACCCGGACGACTCAGCCGCCCAGGGCCAGCGCGACCGCGCCGAGCAGCGCCGCGTCCTGGTCGAAGCGGGCCGCCACCAGCTGCGGCGGGAACGGCACCGCGTGCGCGAGCCGGTCCGCCAGCGCCGGCAGCAGCACGTCGGCCGAGCGCACCAGCCCGCCGCCGACCGCGATGCGCTGCGGGTCCAGCATGATCGCCAGGTTCGCCACGTGCATCGACAGCTCGTCGAGCGCCGCGGTCACCAGTTCCTTCGCCTCGACGTTCTCCTTGGCCAGCGCGAACAGCTCACCGGCGGTGACCGGGCGGCCGAGCAGTTCGCTCGCCCGGCCGCCCAGCCCACGCCCACCGACGGCTTCCTCGAGCGGCGCCGCTCCGCTCGCGAAACCCTCGGTGTCCTGCGGCGAGAGCAGGTTGTACCCGATCTCGCCGGCAGCTCCGTTGGCGCCGGTCAGCACCCGGCCGCCGAACAGCACCGCCGCCGCGATGCCGGTGCCCAGCGACAGGAACACCGCCGGGTCGGCCCCGGCCAGCGCGCCCCAGCGCCATTCCGCCAGCGCCGCCGCCTTCGCGTCCGTGCCCACCGAGATCGGCACGGCCGGGAACTCGGCGGCCACCAGCTCCGCCAGGCGCAGCTGCTCCCACCCCGGCACGTTCGGCGCGAGCAGGATGCGGTCCGGCAGCACGATCCCCGGGCTGACGACGCCGATGCAGGCGGGCACCGCGCCCTCGTCGGCCAGGAGGGCCCTGGCCGCCGCGAGCGCGCGCACCACCACCTGCTCGGCCCCCGCCTGCGCGTCGGTGTCCAGCCGGCGCGTCGCCAGCAGGGTGCCGTCGCGGTCGGCGAGCCCCAGCGCCACCTTCGTGCCGCCGAAGTCGATCCCGAGAATCCGATCGTCGCTCACGCGTGCGCCCCTCCTGTCCCCCGCACCACGACCCGGCCCGTGTTGAACCCGTCGACGCTGATCACCGGGGCCGCCCCGCGCAGGTCGGCCGCCTGGTAGGTGACGGTCAGCGTCTGCGACTGACCCGGCCACAGCGTGATGTCGTTGTCGTCCCAGGTCGCGTTCGCGAGCTGGTTGTCCCCCGGCGCCTCGCGCCCGTCCGGCGTCCCGCGGCGGACGTCGGCCCGCAGGAAGAACGCCGCCCCCGGCGTCTTCGCGGTGTTCGTGACCGTCACCGTGGTGACGAGGCCGCCGCCCTGCGCCTTGGTCGACGCGGTGACGCCGACCTGCGACTTCGGCAGGTTCTGCAGCGCCTGCAGGTTGCTGTACTGCGACAGCGTCGCCTGCGGGTTGCCGAGCGTCTTGGCCCAGTCGACGACGTCCTTCTGCGTCGACAGCCAGTAGACGTTCCGGTCCACGACCTTCCCGCCCTGCTTGACCTGCAGTTCCACGAAGTAGACCTGCGCCGGCGCGGGCGCCTTTGTCTCCGCGGGCACCTTCGGCTTCAGGACTCCGGTGCGCACGCCCTGCGAATCCAGCGAAACACCCGAGACCGTCTGGTCGTCGAGGACCTTGCCCGCGGTGTCGAGGACGCGGGCCTGCACCGACAGGCCGGACTGCGTGGTGGCGCCGAGGTTGTCCAGCGTCACGGATCCGTTGTCGTAGCCGTAGAGCGCGTGCAGCGGCCGGTTCGCCTTCTTGGCGCCGAAGAACGCGCCGGGCTGGTCGCCGTCGTCGTTGTAGAGCGACCACAGCAGCGTCGGCCAGCCCTTGTTCAGCTGCCAGTAGACGACGCCGGTGGCCGGGTTCGCCTTGTCCGCCGAGTGGTGCAGGAACGCCTCGAACTGCGAGCGGGTGTTCTCGTAGTTCGCGATGTTCGCCAGGTCCACATAGGACTTGAGCGAGGTCCACTTCCCGTACCGCTGCAGGATGGACTGGTCCAGTGTGTACAGCGTGCCGAACGCGTAACCGCCGTGGTCCGGCTCGAAGTTGGCGTGGTACTGGTTGTACGCCGGGTCCTGCCACAGCTTCGCCTGCTCCGCGGGCGACAGGAACCGCTTGATCGAGTCCAGCGTCGGCACGGTGTGCCCGGCGCTCTGCTCGCTCGCGAAGCCCCAGGCGCCGCCCGCGTTGGTCCGGCTGTCGTCGGACGCGTCGAAGTGCGAGCTGTCGTACCAGTACGACGGCGGGACCCAGTCGTACGGGCCTTCTTTCTCGCCCGAGTTGCCCAGCGTCGGCGTGCTCTTGTACTCGGCCGAGGCGATCACCGGAACCTGGAAGTCCTCCTGCTTGAAGGCACTGAGGACGGCCTGTTCCTGGTTCGGGAACGGCTCGTTGTCGCTCCAGCCGTAGTTGAACACGCTGGGGTGACTGCGTTCGCGCTGCGCGATGCTCACGGAGGAGTCGTGGATGATCCGCAGGTCGCGCTCGCCCAGCTGCTCGGCGGTGTCGGGCTGCCAGGCGTCGCAGCAGAGGAACCCGCCGATCACCAGCAGGCCCGCGCGGTCGGCCTGGTCGTAGAAGTCCTGCGGCATGTCGTGGCCTTCGAGGCGGACACCGGACAGCCCCAGGTTCTTGATCAGCGCGATCTGGTGCGCGGTGTCGGCCTGGTCGTAGCGCAGGAACAGGTCCGGCGCGAAACCGCCGCCGCGGAAGACGAAGTCCTTGCCGTTGATCGTGAACTGCCGCGCGCCTTCCGGCAGCGGCGCGGACTTGCCGACCAGCCGCGAGGTCACCGTGCGGATGCCGAACGTGCTCTTCGACGACGTCGACAGCACGCCGTCCTGCGAGACCGCGGTGGTCAGCGTGTACAGCGGCTGGGCGCCCATCGAATACGGCCACCACACCTGGGGGCGGTCGATCTTCACCGGCGCGAACACGACGGTCCGCTTGGTGTTCGCCGGGATCGTGACGCGCTGCCGCACGACGACCGGCGCGCCCGAGGGCGGGGTGATCGTCGCGGCGACGTCGCCGGTCTGCGGCGCGGCCGCGTCGTTGGTGACGTCCACCTTCACGGTCAGCTTCGAGCTGGACAGGTCGGGTGCGTTGTCCTGCACGACGTGCGCGTTGTCGCCGGAGAGGGCGTCGGAGACCTGCAGGGTGGGCGGGAACTGGATGCCGGTGTCGTTGTCCGGCAGGATCTGGCTCCAGTCCACCTGGTCGAGGGTGTACATCTTCAGCGGGTTGTTCGGGTAGACCTTGATCGCCAGGGTGTTCTTGCCCGGCTTGACCAGCTTCGAGACGTCGAAGGTGTGCCCGGCGAACGCGCCGCTGACGACGTCCTTCGTCGCGACGAGCGTGCCGTTCACCCAGACGTCGCCCTCGCCGACGATGCCGGGGATGGTCAGCTTCGCGTGCTGGCCCGGCCGGATGTCCGGGGTGAAGTCGGTGCGGTACCACCACGGGTCGGCGAACGGCTGGGTGACGACCGGGCCGAGCTTGTCGACGTACCCGAAGCACTTGCGGATGTTGTCCGAGTAGAAGACGTCCGGGCACTTGCCGTTCTGGACCAGCGCGGTGATCTCGGTGCCGGGCGCGCCGGCGTCGTCGACCTTCACCGGCAGCCAGCCACGGGTGGCGTACCCGGGCGTGGAGACCTTGTCTCCGCCGTCCTTGACGTTCGCCGTCGTGAGGACCTGCCAGCCCGGCAGGCCGATCGTGCTGAACCCGTGCGGTTTCGCGAGGTCCTGCTGCGCGGACGCCGGCGCGGCCACGCTCAGCACGCCGGGCACGAGCAGCAGCGCGGCGAGGACCGCGAGCTTCCGGGTCATGCCTGAACCCCTTCCGGTTCGGTGGCGAAGGCTTCCTTGATTTCCTTGGGCCCGAACGGCCACGTGTGCTCCGCCTTGGCATAGACCAGGTACGCGATCGCGCCGAGGGCGATCCAGCCGAGCGACAGCCCGATCGAGAGCCAGGTCGCGGAGACGTAGATGTAGACCCAGCCGACCAGCGCGAGCAGCGTCGGCACCGGGTAGAGCCACTGCCGGTACGGGCGCTTCAGGTCCGGCTGCCGCCGCCGCAGCGTCCAGATCGCGGCGACCTGGGCCAGTGACTGGATGATGACCAGCGTGGCGACGGCCGCGTTGATGACGTCGGTCAGCGTGAACAGCGAGCCGATGATCGTGATCGCGCCCATGGTGAGCACGCCCGCGGTCGGCAGGTTGAGCTTCGGGTGCAGCTTGCCGAACACCGGCAGGAACACCTTGTCCCGCGCGGCTTCGAACGGCACCCGCGACCCGCCGAGCAGCCCGGCGAAGACCGAGCCGATCGCGGCGATCACGATCAGCACGGTGATCGCCTTGGCCGTGCCGGTGCCCCAGGCCTGCTCGAGCACGGAGGAGGCCACCGAGGTGGCGGTCTTGAGCTGGTCCAGCGGGATCGAGCCGAGCACGCCGACCTGCAGCAGGAAGTAGAGGCTCATGATGCCGAGGATGGAGAAGATGATCGACCGCGGGATGGTCCGGCCCGGCGAGCGGACCTCGCCGCCGAGGTAGGCGGTCGTGTTGTAGCCGAGGTAGTCGTAGATCGCGATGATCAGGCCGGCGCCGAGGCCGCCCCAGAACGTGCCCTCGCCGGCCGAGCTGAACGCGCCGGGCGTGAAGGCGAACGCCTGCGCGCCGCTGAAGTGCGAGAAGGCCGCGACGATGGTGGCGAGCACGGCGACCAGCATGACCACGAACAGGCCGGTGGTCAGCTTGCCGATCTGACCGATCTTCCGGAACAGCGCCAGGATGATCAGGAGCGTGATGCCGACGCCGATCAGCTTGCCGAGCGGGGTCGTGCCCGCGTCGTCGGTGACGCCCGGGATCAGGTAGCCGAGGTACTGGACGAGCCCGATGATGCCGGTCGACATGATCAGCGGGATGAACAGCACCGCGCTCCAGACGAACAGGAACGGCATCAGGCGCCCGGTCCGGTACTGGAACGCCTCGCGCAAGTAGAGGTAAGTGCCGCCGGCCCCCGGCATCGCGGCCCCGAGTTCGGCCCAGATCAGCCCGTCGGCCAGCGCGACGATCGCCCCGATGATCCAGCCGAACATCGCCTGCGGGCCGCCCATGGTGGCGACCATCGCGGGGATCGTGACGAACGGGCCGATCCCGCACATCTGCGTCATGTTGATCGCGGTGGCCTGCAGCGGGCCGATACGGCGTTCAAGGGCGGGCGGTTCCCCGGACCGAGTGGGTGAACTCACGACGTGCCTCCGACTAGTAGTTAGTAAAGTTTCTTAACATAGAACGGGCGGGGTCGAAAGGGTTCCGCCGGTAAAGTTGCGGCAACTCAGGAGGACGTGTGGGGCAAAACGGGCCGCAGGCCGGAACCCCGGCACACATGCGGGCGCTGAACCAGCGGCTCGTCCTGGACCGGCTGCGGACCCACGGCGAAGCGACGCGGCCCCGGATCGCGGCCGACACCGGCCTGTCGAAACCCACGGTGGGCCAGGCGCTGCTGGACCTGGAGCAGCACGGGCTCGTCCGGGCCACCGGGCGCAGCCTGGCCGGACCGGGCCGCGCGGCGGTGGTCTACCAGGCGGCGCCGGACGCCGGGCACGTCGTGGGCGTCGACATCGGGCGGCGGGTGATCCGGGTGGCCGTCGCGGACCTCGAAGGCAGCATCGTCGCCCGGCTCGACGAGCCCAACCGGTGCCGCTCGGCGAGCGCGCTGGTGCGCACGGTGAGCGACGCCGTCGACCGCGCGGTGGCTTCGGCCGGGCTCGCGCCGCACGAAGTCGTGGCGACGGTGGTCGGCACGCCGGGCGTCCCCGACCCGGCGACCGGCACGGTGCACCGCGCGCCCAACCTGCCGGGCTGGGAGCGGCGCGGGGTGCTGCACGAGCTCGTCTCGGCGCTGGCCGTCGCGGGCTCGGACGTGGTGGTGGAGAACGACGCGAACCTGTGCGCGGTCGGCGAGCACGCCCTCGGCGCGGCGCTCGGCGTCGACGTGCTGGTGTGCCTGACGGTCGGCACCGGGATCGGCATGGGCCTGCTGGTGGCGGGGAGGCTGTTCCGCGGCGCCCACGGCGCGGCGGGCGAGATCGCGGACCTGCCGTACGGCCCGATGCCGTCGGGCGCGGGCGCGCGACGCCCCGGCCCGATGGAGACGGCGGCGGCGGGCCAGGCGGTGGTCGACGCGGCCCGGGCTCTCGGGTTGACGGCGAGGTCGGCGAAGGACGTGTTCCGCCTGGCCCGCGCGGGCGACGAGCGGGCGGTGCGGGTGGTCGAGGAGGAAGCGGAGAAGCTGGCGTACGTGGTGTCGGCGGTGACGGCGGTGCTGGACCCGCGCCTGATCGTGCTGGGCGGCGGGATCGGCGGGAACGCGGACCTGCTGGCCGGCCCGATGCGGCGGGCGCTGGCGGCGACGATCCCGGCGGTGCCGGACATCGTGGCCGGCCAGCTGGGCGAGGACGCGGTGCTGGCGGGAGCGATCGCCACGGCACTGGACACGGCCCGGGACCTGGTCTTCGACCGCCGGGGCCTCCCCCACACCGCGGGCGCCTGAGCACCGGGAAACCAGCCCGGGTGTCGTGAGTGGTAAGGCGAGTTCTAACTCGCCTTACCACTCACGACAACCCGCACCGGCGCTAGTCCGAGGGGCCCCGCAGGGTGAGGACCACGCGCAGCACGTACTCGACCGCCGTGCGGAAGGCCGGGCCGCGCAGCTCACCGCGGTCGGCCAGGTTGCGGGACGCGAACTCCAGCTCCCGCTCCGTGCCGCCGCGGCGGACCAGCAGCGCCGCGATCTCCTCGAAGTCGAGGTCCGGGTGGTCGAGGCGCGTCAGGGCGAACTCGATCATCAGTTCTTCCGCCGTCACAGGCACCCCTTTCCGCTCCTCCAGCGTACCCGTGACCGGCCTCACCAGCGTTACTGTACCGTCCAGACGGTATAGTAACCGGCATGACCACGACTCAGCCCGCCTCCGCCCGGACGGTGAGCCCGCGCCGCCGCTGGGCCGCGCTGGGGGTGCTCGTCGGGGCCGTCCTGCTGCTCGCCATCGACGGCACCGTGCTCTACCTCGCCGTGCCGTCACTCACCCGGGAACTCGCGCCGACCGCCACCGAGGTCCTGTGGATCGGCGACGTCTATTCCCTCGCACTGGCCGGCCTGCTCGTCACCGCCGGGAACCTCGCCGACCGGTTCGGGCGCAAGAAGGTGCTGCTCCTCGGCACGGCCGCCTTCGGGCTCGCCTCCGTCCTCGCCGCCTTCTCCCCCACCGCCGGCGTGCTGATCCTCGCGCGGCTGCTGCTGGGCGTCGCCGGGGCGACGATCATGCCGTCGACGCTGTCGCTCATCCGGACGCTGTTCACCGACCCGCGCGAGCGGACCCGCGCCGTCGCGATCTGGTCGGCCGGGTCCGGCGGCGGCATCGCACTCGGCCCGCTCGTCGGCGGGACGCTGCTGGAGCACTACTGGTGGGGCTCGGTGTTCCTGATCAACGTGCCGGTCGTCGTGGTCTTCCTGATCGCGGGTGCGTGGCTGCTGCCCGAGTCGCGGGATCCGGCGCCGGGCCGGTTCGACCTGCTCTCGGCCGGGCTGTCGCTCGCCGCGATCGTGCCGCTGGTCTACGCGGTCAAGCACGCCGTCAGCGCCGGCCTCGACGCCCGGGTCGCCGTCGCCGCCGTGCTCGGGCTGGGCTCCGGTGTCCTGTTCGTCCGGCGGCAGCGGCGGGCGGCCGCGCCGCTGATCGACGTCACGCTGTTCCGCAACCCGGCGTTCAGCGGCGCTGTCCTCGCGGACTTCATCGCCGTCTTCGCGCTGATGGGCTTGCTGTTCTTCTTCTCGCAGTACCTGCAGCTCGTGCGCGGCTTCTCGCCGCTGCAGGCCGGGTTCGCGGAAATGCCGGCGACACTGGCCTCGATCGCCGTCGTGGCCGCGGTCGGCGTGGTCGTCGCCCGGCTCGGGCGGGGGCGGGCCGTCGCAGCCGGGCTCGCGGTGGCCGCCGCCGGGCTGGCGCTCGTCGCCCTCGCCGAACCGGCGCCGCAGTACTGGTGGCTGGGCCTGACGCTGGTGCCGGTCGGGCTCGGCGTCGGGCTGGCGCTGACGCTGACCGTCGACTCGGTGCTGTCCGCCGTCCCGCGGGACAAGGCCGGTTCGGCGTCCGCGATCTCCGAGACCGCCTACGAACTCGGGGCGGCGCTGGGCATCGCGGTCCTCGGCTCGGTCGTCACCCTCGCCTACCGCGCCTTCCTGCCGGCGGACCCGCTCCCCGCCGAGGCCCGCGACTCCCTCGCCGGCGCGGTGCTCGTCGGCGACCCGGAGCTCGTCCGGGCCGCGCAGGAGGCCTTCACCGGCGCCATGCAGGTAACGGCGCTCGCGGCGGCCGCCGTCACCGCCGTCGCCGCGGTGATCGCCTGGCGTACCATTCCGTCCGGAAAGGACTGACATGCCGCGCAAAGCCGGGCGCAGCCCGGAAGAAACCCGCCGGGCGCTGCTCGACGCCGCCGCGACGGTGATCCGCACCCGCGGCGTCTCGGCGTCCCTCGACGACATCGCCCGGGCGGCCGGGGTGTCGAAAGGCGGGCTGCTGTACCACTTCCCGGCCAAGGACGCGCTGGTGCGCACGCTCGCGCAGGACATGCTGGACGCCTTCCGCACCGAGGTGCGGGCGGCGCTCGACCCGGCCGACACGGCCCCGGGACGGCTGACGCGCGCCTACGTCCGGGCGTCGCTGGACACCTCCCACGACGAGGTCGCCGTGCGCGAGTACCTCGCCCTGATCGCCCAGCTGATGTCGATCCCGGAAGTCGCCGAGCTCGCCCGCGCGGACGCCGGGCAGTGGGAGCGCGAACTGCACGACGACGGCCTCCCGGACCACGTGGTCACCCTGGTGGTCGCGGCGGCCGACGGCGCGAGCGCGGCCCCGCTGTGGGGCGTCGGCATCGACGTGGCGGCCGCGCGGAAGCTCGAACAGCAGCTACTCGACTTGACCCGCCCGAACTGAACCGGCGGTGTCAACCCGTCGAAGGTGTTGGTAAATCACCACTTGCCGACCCTACGTTAGTCGGCTCCCGCCGTCGCGGCTTCCGGGTAAATTTTCGACAGCGCGCGCAAATCCGGCAAATCCCCGTCCCCACGAGGAGTCTTCCGATGTCGAGGAAGTTCGCTCTGGCCGGCGCCGCTGCGCTGGCACTGAGCCTGACCCCGCTCGCCGCCGGCACCGCGTCGGCCGCCACCGAGCAGGAAGCCGCCGTCACCACGGTGTACTACAGCACCGCCAGCGCGCCGACGTTCCGCTCGGTGATCAACGCCGGTGCCGCCAACTGGAACAACAGCGTGACCAACGTGAAGCTGGTCGAACGCAACTCCGGTGCGAGCCTGCGCTACACCGAAGGCAACGACCCCCGCGGGTCCTACGCCTCCACCAACGGGCACGGCAGCGGCACCATCTTCATCGACTACAGCCAGGCCCGCCAGTACAACCCGACCCGCATCGCGGCGCACGAGACAGGGCACGCCCTCGGGCTGCCCGACCACTACTCGGGCCCGTGCTCGGAGCTGATGTCGGGTGGCGGCCCCGGCCCGTCCTGCACCAACGCCTACCCGAACGCGACCGAGCGTTCGCGGGTGAACCAGCTCTGGGCGAACGGTCTCGCCGCCACCAGCGAGCAGCGCGTCTTCCAGACGGTTTACGGCTTCTGATCGGTCCGCGCGCCGGTGGCCCCCGGGTCACCGGCGCGCGCCGGTGCGTCCTCGGCCACGACGTCCTCGGCGAGCTGCCAGCCGCCGCGGCGGCGCAGGACCACGCCGTAGTACGCCGCCGCCAGCAGGATGATGCCCACCGTGACGATCAGGCTCGGCCGGCCCACCACCGGGTCCAGCAGGTTCTGGTACACCACGAACACCAGCACGGCCAGCGCGAGCAGCGGTGCCACCGGGAACCACGGCATCCGGTACTTCGCGTGCGCCGTCGCGCCGGTCCGGCGGCCGTTGATCGCGCCGAGGCACAGCGCCGCGTACACCACGACGATCGACGTGCTGGTGACCACGAGCAGCAGCTTCGGGTCGGCGAAGCAGAGCAGTGCGGCGACGATCCCCGTCCCGACCGTCGCCACCCACGGCGTCCCGAAGCGCGGGTGCACCGCCGCCAGCGCCCGGCTGACCGCGCCCGGCCAGGCCCGGTCGCGGCCGCTGCTGAACACCAGCCGGGAGCTGATCAGCACGATCGCCAGCACGGCGTTCACGATCGCCAGCGCGACCGCGACGCTCAGGACCGTGTCCAGGGTGCTGCCGCCGCGGGCGGAGATGAACGCCGAGAGCATGTTCTCCGCGCCGAACAGCTGCCCGAGGTCGGGCGCGCCGAGCAGGACCGCCGTCACCGGGACGAGCTCGGCGACCACCGTGACGACCAGCGCGAGCAGGATCGCCCGCGCGATGCCGCGCGGGGCGTCCTGGGTCTCCTCGCCGAAGTAGACCGCCGAGCCGTAGCCGTTGTAGGCGAACATCGCCACGGCCACCGCGATCGCGATGGCGCCGATGGTCGCCGGGCTGCCGTCGGCGGCCACCGGGTGCACCAGCAGGTCGGTGACCGGCCGCGCCGGGTGCAGCAGGCCGAGCGCGCTCACCACGACCAGCGCGAGCAGCTCGATGGCCAGGAAGACCCCGGTGACCCACGCGTTCACCTTGATGTCGAACACCCCGACCACGGCGGCCAGCACGCACGTCACCGCGGCGACCGCGGGCCCGGGCAGGCCCGGCCACAGCACACCCAGGTAGGTGCCGACCCCCAGGGCGATCACGGCGACGATCAGCACCTGCGTGATGATCATCAGCCCCAGCACGGCGAACCCGGGCAGCCGGCCGAGCGTGCGCGCGACGATCGCGTACTCGCCGCCGGCCACCGGGAACGCCGAGGCGAGTTCGGCGTAGACGAACGCCATGAAGACGCCGACGACCGCGGCGGCGGCGAAGCTCAGGAAGGCCCCGGTGCCGGCGCCGGTGAGCACGCCCGGCGCGATGATGAACACCGACGACGCGGGGCTGATCGCCGAGAGCGTGATGAGCAGGGTGCCGAGGGTCCGCAGGCCGCGGCGGAGCGGAGGGGTGGTCACGATCGGGCCTCCAGTTTTTTGAAGCTCCTTCGATAAACCAGGTGACCACGGATCAAAGGCTTGTCAGCCCGGGAAGTCAAGTACTTGCTTTTCTTGAAGATCCTTCGAAGAATGATCGGCATGGCACGACCGAGCAGGGCACCCGAGCGGCGGGCCGAGCTGATCGCGGTGGCGCGGCGCGCCGTCGTCGAGCGCGGGGTCCTCAACCTGAGGCTGCGGGACATCGCCGACGGCGCCGGGCTGTCGTCCGGTTCGGTGCTCTACTACTTCCCCACCCTGGCCGAGCTGCTGCAGGAGGTGCAGCGCGAAGCCGTCGAACGCTTCTGCACCCAGCGGGAGGAAGCCGCCCGCCGCGGCACCCCCACCGAGCGGCTGCTCGCCACCATCCGCAGCGGCCTGCCCTCCGGCCCGGACGACGAACTGTGCGTGCTGCTCTACGAACTCGGCACGATCGCCCGCCGCGACCCCGCCTACGCCGCCCGGCACATCGCGCTCTACGAGCGGCAGGTGCGCATCTACACCGGGATCCTCGAGGCCGGCGCCGCAACCGGCGAGTTCACGCTGACCGCCGACGCGCTCGCGATCGCCCGGAACCTCGTCGCCCTCGAAGACGGCTACGGCCTGCACCTCACCCAGGCCGTGCCGACGCTGGAGCCGGCCACCGCCGAAGCGATGCTGCTGTCCTACGCCCGCACCGCCTGCACCCTGGAGGACCCGTCATGACCCGTGCCCGCGACCTGGGCATCGCCCTGCCCGGCCGGCCCGGCACGCACAACGCGCTCACCGACGTCCCCGGCGTCGAAGTCGGCTACACGACGCTGGTCGAGGGCGAGTCGGTGCGCACGGGTGTCACCGCGATCCTCCCCCGCGGCCGCGAGGAATTCGCCGTGCCGTGCGCCGCCGGGACGTCCTCGCTCAACGGCAACGGCGAGATGACCGGCACCGCGTGGCTCGCCGAGACGGGGTCGCTGACCCTGCCGGTGCTGATCACCAACACGCACGCCGTCGGGCCGTGCCACCGGGGCGTGGTGGACTGGGTGGTGCGCGAGCGCCCCGACGTGGCCGCGGAGTGGCTGCTGCCGGTGGTCGCCGAGACGTGGGACGGCTACCTCAACGACATCAACGCGCCGACCATCCACAGTGGACACGCGGTGGCGGCGATCGACGCGGCCCGGCCGGGCCCGCCCGCCGAGGGGTCGGTCGGCGGCGGCACCGGGATGACCTGCTACGGCTTCAAGGGCGGCACCGGAACGGCCTCCCGGGTCGTCGCCCACGGCGCGGACGAGTACACCGTGGGCGTGCTGGTGCAGGCGAACTTCGGCAGCAGGCGGGAACTGACGGTCGCAGGCGCGCCGGTGGGCGCGGAACTGGCGGCGGACAACCCGATGGAGGCGTGGGCGGCGGCCCCGGCGGGCGCGGGCTCGGTGATCGTCGTCGTGGGCACGGACGCACCCCTGCTGCCGGGCCAGTGCACGGCGCTGGCCCGCCGGGTCCCGCTGGGCCTGGCCCGCACCGGCACGACGGGCTCCCATTTCTCGGGCGACCTGTTCCTCGCCTTCAGCACGGCGAACCCGGGCGCGCTGACCAGCACGTTCCCCCGCACGGCGGAGGCCGAGTACGAGAGCCTGCGGTTCGTGCCGTGGGGCCGGATCGACCCGTTCTTCGAGGCGGTGGTCCAGGCGGTGGAGGAAGCGGTGCTCAACGCGCTGGTGGCCGGGCGCGAGACGACCGGCCACCGGGGGCGCCGGGTGCCCGGGCTGCCGCTTGCGCACTGGCTCGGCTGACCCGCCGAGGACGAGCCGGGCTTCGAGGTTTCGAGACGAGCGGCGGAGCTATGCGTCTAGCTTGCTAGCGTGCTAGCCTCGCCGGGTGGGCGATGACGACGTCAAGCAGTTCAACGTGTACCTGCCGATCGGCCTGATCCGGCAGGTCAAGCACCGGGCCATCGAGACCGAGCGGTCGCTCTCGGCGCTCGTCGCCGACGCGCTGCGCGCCTACCTCGGAACCGAACCCGAAGAGGAGCACTGACACGAAGATGAACGAGACTCGCTGGTGGAGATGGGGTTGGTCTGGTCTTGTGTCAGGTGGGGATTGGGTCGAAACGGACGGTCATGCCCAGCGCGTTGGCCTGCTTGACGATCTGGCGCATGGCGCGTTGAGGGTCCCGGCGGGTGAAGTAGTCAGCACCGAGCTCGTGGTAG
>NZ_JNYY01000010.1 GCF_000716785.1 Amycolatopsis vancoresmycina | reverse complement strand
GAGCATCGTGTCGTTGTGCCCGTCCGGGCTCTCCAGCTCCACGCTCAGGCAATGCGCCACCACCTCATCGCCGGGCTTCCAGTTGTGCACCCCGACCCCGGTGCGCAGCACCACCCCGGCCAGGTCCGAGCCGACCACGTGGTAGGGCAGGTCGTGCCGCTTGGCCAGCGGCGAGAGCTTCCCGTACTTCTTCAGGAACTTGAACGTCGGGATCGGCTCGAAAATCGAGGTCCACACGGTGTTGTAGTTGATCGCGCTCGCCATCACCGCCACCAGCGCCTCACCCGGCCCCAGCTCCGGCACCGGCACGTCATCCACGTGCAGCGACTTGCGGGGGTCCTTGTCCCGGCTCTCCAGGCCCTCGAACATGCCGGCCTCGTCGGCGTGCACGGTCACCCCGCGGTAGCTCTCGGGCATGGGCAACGAGCCGACCGCGGCGGACTCGCCGGTCAGGATGGCCTGCTGGATCTCGCCGAGCTGCGTCATCGGTTCCTCCGCGGAGATGGGGGGTCAACGGCGTTGGCGGCAGAAATTACTCGTCGGTAACACGCGCCCACAACTGTACGAGACGGACAGCACGATTACACGCCGAACTGTAACCGACCGATCTTGACCGGCCGGCCAGTCAAGCGGACGATCGAAGGCGGCCAGCTGTTCCACCCGACGGAGGTGAGCACGAAATGAGTGAAGTCTCTACACGCGCGTGGTCCCGGCCCCACGACTGGGCCGAGGTCGTGATCGGGGTGGTCGCCGCTCTTTCACCCCTTTGGCTGAGCACGGACACGACCGCAATGTGGACGATGGTCGTCCTGGGCGCCTTGATCGCTCTCGACGGCCTGGTCTCGCTGGCGATGCCGGGCATGGTCTACGGCGAGGGTGTCCAGATCGCGCTCGGCGTGCTGCTGTTCATCGCGCCGTGGGTGATGGGGTACACGGAGTTCAACGGCGCTTCCTGGACGTCCTGGATCGCCGGGGTGCTGACGGTCATCGCGGGCGCGGCAGCGATGCCGGTCGCGAACGCCGCGCACCGCACGGCCGGCCAGCACTGACGCAGCAGGAGGCACGAATGACCGAGGATTCGGCGAAGGAGCGCATCCTCTGCGCCGCCGAGGCGCTCTTCGCCGAGTCCGGCTTCGACGCCACCCCGACCTCTCGCATAGCCGAGCAGGCCGGGGTGCCGAAGGGGCTGGTGCACTACTACTTCCGCCACAAGTCGGACCTGCTCACGGCGCTGGTCGAGCGCCTCCCGGACGAGCGCATCGAGCCGGCGGTGGTGGTGGTCCCGGGAGACCTGGCGGGCAGCCTGCGGCGCCTGGTCCGCGAACTCGACCACCGGTTCAGCAGGTCGCTGGGGCTGTCCCATTTGTTGTGGCGCGAGGCCGACACGCACCACGTGGTCCGCGACGCCCTCCACGACCGGTTCCAGGTGTTGGTCCGCCAGGTGCGGGCGGTGATCCAGGCAGCAACGGGCGGCGGGCTCCCAGCAGCGGATGTGGACCGGGCGTCGGGGTTGCTGGCCCGGGCGGTCAGCCACCGCCACGCGACGGCCCGCCATGCGGAGGGTGACCTCCCGGCGGAGTTCGACGGCGAGCTGACGTTCATCGCGGACGCTTTGGTGTCGAAGGCCGCGCCGGCGTAGGTGGGTGGGCGGGGCCTTTCGGCTGGCGCCTGCAGGCTGCACCGGCGCAACGGGGTGGGCTGTTCGGTGGGTGCCTGAGGTTCCGTTGCCTGGCTGGTGGCGGCCGACTTGCTGGGCCCTCGCCGGAGAGTCGCGCGGGTGCCGACTGCGCATCGCGCGGCTATGCCGACTTGCTGGCCGGCTTCGCCGGCCGCGCGCCAGCTGGCCGGCAGGCCCTTGCCTGCGAGCCGCCCACGCGGTCATTGCTCACCCTGCCGCCCGGCCACCCGCTGCCCGGTCGGCCGCGCGCCCGTTTCTTGTCACGGGCGTGCGGCCTGGCGGGCCGGGAATGCTTGCGCCGGAACCGATCGCCGTGGTCAGTGGGCTGTGGTGTCCTTGGCCGGTTCCACCAGCTCCACCAGCACTCCGCCCGTGTCCTTCGGGTGGACGAAGTTCACCCTGCTGTTGGATGTGCCCCTCTTTGCCTCCTCGTACAGCACGCGCAGGCCCTTCTCGCGCAGGGCCGCTGCTGCCGCGTCCACATCGGACACGCGGTATGCCAGCTGCTGCAGGCCCGGGCCGCTCTTGCTCAGGAACTTGCCGATCGGTGAGTCCTCGCGGATCGGGGCCAGGAGCTGGACCTGCGTCTCCGTGCCCGCCGCGCCGGGGGCGCGCAGCATCGCCTCCCGTACCCCCTGCTCCTCGCTCACCTCCTCGTGCGTGAGTTCCAGGCCGAAGTGCTCGCGGTGGAACTCGATGGCCGCGTCCAGGTCCGGGACCGCGATGCCGACGTGGTCGATGGCCGTCACGAACGGCCGCAGGGCGTCATTCATGGACGCAGGATAGGGGGCCCATGCGCCGGCGGGAGGCGGAATCGTCGCGTGCCCCGCCTCACACTGGCTCCATCAAGAAGCCCTGCTCCCGGGTATGGTCGGAAAAACTGCCCATGCGCCGATGCTTGGAGGACGCCGTGTCCGGTTCCGTGATCCTGGGTGCCGCCCGTACGCCGATCGGGCGCCTGCTGGGCTCCCTCAAGGACTTCACGGGTGCCCAGCTGGGCGGGGTCGCGATCAAGGCGGCCCTCGAACGCGCCGGGGTCGCCCCGGAGGCGGTGCAGTACACGATCATGGGCCAGGTGCTGACCGCCGGCGCCGGCCAGATCCCGGCCCGCCAGGCCGCGGTCGCTGCGGGCATCCCGATGAGCGTGCCCGCCCTGACCATCAACAAGGTCTGTCTCTCCGGTCTCGACGCCATCGCGCTCGCCGACCAGCTGATCCGGGCCGGCGAGTTCGACCTCGTCGTCGCCGGTGGCCAGGAGTCGATGACCCAGGCACCGCACCTGCTGCCCAAGTCCCGCTCCGGCTTCAAGTACGGCGACAGCACCCTCGTCGACCACATGGCCTACGACGGCCTCTTCTGCGCCTTCGACCAGGTCGCCATGGGCGCCTCGACGGAGAAGTACAACTCCCGCTACGGCCTCACCCGCGAGCAGCAGGACGCGTTCTCCGCCCGCTCCCACCAGCGCGCCGCCGAAGCGATCAAAAACGGCTACTTCGCCGACGAGATCGCGCCGGTCTCCATCCCGCAGCGCAAGGGTGATCCGGTCGTCTTCGACACCGACGAGGGCGTCCGCGCCGACACCACCGCCGAAGGCCTCGCCAAGCTGCGCCCGGCCTTCGCCTCCGACGGCACCATCACCGCGGGCTCGGCCTCGCAGATCTCCGACGGCGCCGCCGCCGTCGTCGTGGCCAGCAAGGCGAAGGCCGAGGAGCTCGGCATCACGCCGCTCGCCGAGATCGGCGCGCACGGTGTCGTCGCCGGGCCCGACGCGAGCCTGCACGAGCAGCCCTCGAACGCCATCCTCGCCGCTCTGGCCAAGGCGAACCTCACCGCCGACGCGCTCGACCTCGTCGAGATCAACGAAGCCTTCGCCGCCGTCGGGCTCGTCTCGACCGAGAAGCTCGGCCTCGACCCGGAGAAGGTCAACGTCAACGGCGGCGCCATCGCCCTCGGCCACCCGATCGGCGCCTCCGGCGCGCGACTCGCCGTGCACCTGATCCACGAGCTGCGCCGCCGCGGCGGCGGGCTCGGCGCGGCCGCCCTCTGCGGTGGCGGCGGCCAGGGCGACGCCCTGCTGCTGCGGGTGCCGTCGGCGTAAGTGACCGGACCACTCGACCTCGACGACCTCGTCGGCCGCGCGCGGGACGGGCAACCCCGTGCCGTCGCGCGGCTGCTGTCGCTCGTCGAGGACGCCCACCCCCGCGTCGCCGAGATCGCGCGGGCGCTGACCCCGCACACCGGGCGGGCGCGGGTCGTCGGGCTCACCGGGCCACCCGGGGTCGGCAAGTCGACTTCGACGTCGGCGTTACTCACCGCGTTGCGCGCGGAAGGCAAGCGGGTCGGCGTCCTGGCCATCGACCCGTCTTCGCCGTTTTCCGGCGGGGCGCTGCTCGGCGACCGCATCCGGATGACCGAGCACGCCACCGATCCCGGCGTGTTCATCCGCTCGATGGCCACGCGCGGCCACCTCGGCGGGCTCTCGTGGGCGACTCCGCAGGCCGTGCGCGTGCTCGACGCCGCGGGCTTCGACGTCGTGCTCATCGAGACCGTCGGCGTCGGTCAGTCCGAAGTGGACGTCGTGAAGCTGGCCGACACCACCGTGGTGCTGCTCGCACCCGGGATGGGCGACGGCATCCAGGCCGCGAAGGCCGGTGTGCTGGAGATCGCCGACGTCTTCGTCGTCAACAAGGCGGACCGCGAGGGCGCCGACGCCACGGTGCACGACCTCAAGCAGATGATCTCGTTGGCCCGCCGGGAAATCCGGGGGCCGAGCTGGCGGCAGCCGATCGTCCGGACCGTCGCGGCGAAGAGCGAGGGCGTCGACGAAGTCGTGCAGGCGCTGGCCGCGCACCACGACTGGCTCGTGGCGCACGACGAGCTGGCCCGGCGCCGGGTGGCCCGCGCACGCGACGAGGTCGAGGCCATCGCGCTCCGCCGGTTGCGGGCCGAGCTGGTCGACCTGCGCGGCGGGGGACGGCTCGCCGGGGTCGCCGAGCGGGTCGTGGCGCGGGAACTCGATCCCTTCGCCGCGGCCGAAGAGCTGATCGCGGACCTTCGCGGCTAACGCGGACGCCAGCCGAGCGAGCAGAAACCTCGCCGCCGCAACGGGTCTTCGCCGGAACGTCATGGTGTCTCCCCTCCCGGTGCGGCGGGTTTGCCGCGTGCTGACCATCGTGCGCCGGGGGTCCGACAATTTCCGGGGGCGGCCGCCGAGCTTCACCCGATGGGCTGACGAGGGCGACTTTCGCCGGTTCTGGCTGTCGGTGCCGGGCCCTAGACTGCGGGGCGCTCCGGAACCGGGCGATCACTGGGAGGGCGTGCAGATGAAGAAGGCACTCGTCACCGCGCTGGCGGCAGGCGCGTTGTTCGTGGCCGGGAACGGCGTCGCCGCGGCGGCCGACGCGCCGCCGAAGACGACCCACGGACCCTGCCAGTACACCGAAACCCCGGACGAGCCGCCCGCGCGGCCGGTGCCGCTGCCGCCCGACCCGCGGCACACGCCGAGCCACGGCAAGGTCGACGTCGCGATCCCGACCAGCCAGGGCGCGCTGCCCCTGCGGCTCGACCGCGCGAAGGCGCCGTGCACCGTGCAGAGCTTCCTGCACCTGGCCCGGCACCGGTTCTACGACCACACGGTGTGCCACCGGCTCACGGCGTACCCGACGCTGAAGGTGCTGCAGTGCGGCGACCCGACGGCGACCGGCGAAGGCGGGCCGGGGTACAGGTACAAGGACGAGCTGCCGGTCGACCTGCCGCCGGCGCCGACCGACCCGACCGGCGCCCGGCGGGTCTACGCGCGTGGCCTGCTCGCGATGGCGAACGCGGGCCCGGACACGAACGGCTCGCAGTTCTTCGTCGTGTACGGCGATTCCGCGCTGCGGCCGAACTACACGGTGTTCGGCACGGTCGGCGAGGAAGGGCTGAAGACCCTCGACAAGGTGGCGGCGGGCGGAATCCAGCCGACCGCGGACGACCCGGCGCCGGTCGACGGGACGCCGGTGCTGCGGACGGAACTGCTGCGCGTCCGGCCGGACTGCTGGTTCTGACGGTGACCGCGGGCCGCTCCGGTGGGGTGGCCCGCGGGCATCTCGCGTGACTGGCGGGGCATCTCGTGTGATTGGAGGGGCATCACGTGTGATTGGAGGGGCATCACACGTACCTGGATGGACGACTCGCGTATCTGGATGGACGACTCGCGTACCTGGGTGGACGACTCGCGTACCTGGAGGGTCGGGGGTTAGGTGGTTATTTCTTGGAGGGCGTCCACCAGGGTTTGGGTTGCTCCGGTGAAGGCGTGCTTGGGGGTTGCTGCGTAGCCGACCACCAGGCCTCCTGGGCCGTCGGGGGTCATCCAGTGGCTGGAGAGGCCCTCGATGCCGATGGCGCGGCGGCGGCAGGCCGCCAGGGCCGTTGCCTCGGGCGGGCCGTCCGGCGGGAGGCGCAGCAGGAGGTGCAAGCCCGCCGCGATGCCTTGCGGGCGCACCGAGTCCGGCAGGGCGGCCAGCAGCCGGGCGCGGCGGGATCGGTACTCCGCGCGGCTGCGGCGGACGTGCCGGTCGTACGCGCCCGAGTCGATCAGCTCGGCCAGGGCCAGCTGGTTCAGCAGCGCCGGGCGCGAGCCGCTGTCCAGCATCGCCGCGCGGACCAGCTCCACCAGTGACCGCGGCAGCACCAGCCAGGCCAGGCGCAGCGCCGGGGCGAGCGTCTTGCTGGCCGTGCCCGCGTACACCACCCGCTCCGGCGCCAGCGCCTGCAACGCCCCGACCTGCTGGCGGTCGAAGCGGAACTCGCCGTCGTAGTCGTCCTCCAGCACGAACGCCCCCGAGTCGCTCGCCCGGCGGGCCAGCGCCGCGCGCCGGGGCGGGGCCAGGGTGACGCCGGTGGGGTACTGGTGCGCCGGGGTGACGACCACCGCCGGGCTGTCCCAGGCCGACACGTCGAGGCCGTGTTCGTCGACGTCCACGCCGACCACGCGCGGTCCCTGCGCCGCCGCGATGGACCGGTACAGCGGCAGGGACGGGTTCTCGAACGCCAGCTCCGCGATGCCCAGCCCGGAAAACGCCCGGGCCAGCACCGCGATGGCGTGCGAAAACCCGTGGCAGACGACGATCCGCGCCGGGTCGGCGACCACCCCGCGGGCCCGGGCGAGGTAGCCGGCGAGGGTGTCGCGCAGCTCGGGCGCGCCCAGCTCCGACTCGTAGCCGAACGCCGCCGCCGGCGTCCGCAGCAGGGCGCGCCGGGTGGCGGTGAGCCACGCCTGCCGGGGGAACGCCGTCAGGTCCGGGCGGCCCGGGCGCAGGTCCCAGCGCGGCGCCGGGTCGCGCGGTGCTTGCCGGGGCGCCGACTGGGGGAGCGACCCCGCCGTCGCCACGCGGGTCGGCGCGCCCTGGGCCGTGTGCAGGTACCCTTCCGCGGCCAGGTCGGCGTACACGCGGGTGACCGTGCCGCGGGCGACGCCGAGGTCGTGGGCCAGCGCGCGGGTCGAGGGCACCGCCGCGCCCGCCTGCCACCGGCCGTCCCGGATGGCGGCGCGGATGGCCGCCGCAAGCCCGGTCCGGCCGGACGAGGGCTGCCAGCCGAGGTGGACGTCGAGCCCGGAACTGGACCACGAATCCGTCATGTGACTGGACCATACCCGTGGACCAGTTGTCGCTAGCGTGGACGGCATGACCAAGCGAATCGGGCTCGGGGGCGCTCCCGAGCTCTACCAGGCGATGGCGAACCTGCAGGCCGAGGTGAACAAGGCCGGCGCCAACGCGGGGCTCGACCCGAAACTGCTGGAACTGGTGAAGACCCGCGCGTCGCAGATCAACGGCTGCGCGTTCTGCCTCGACATGCACACCCGCGACGCCCTCGAGCTGGGCGAGTCGCCGCGCCGGCTGTTCGTGCTCGACGGCTGGCGCGAGACCGACCTGTTCACCGAGCAGGAGCAGGCCGCCCTCGCCCTCACCGAGGCGATGACCAAGCTCTCCGCCACCCAGTCCGTGCCCGACGACGTCTACGAGCAGGCGGCGAAGGTGTTCACCGAGGACCAGTACCGCGCGGTGGCCTGGGAGGTCATCGCGATCAACAGCTGGAACCGGATGACCATCACCAGCCACACCCCGCTCCCGAAGCGCGACTCGTGACCGCGGCCGCGCTCAGGGCGCTGCACGTCCCCGGTAAGCCGCTGGTCCTCCCGAACGCCTGGGACGCCGACACCGCGAAGCTCGTCGAGGCCGCCGGATTCCCCGCCGTGGCGACCAGCTCGGTCGCCGTCGCGGCCGCACTCGGGTTCCCCGACGGTGAGAAGGCGCCCGCGGACGAGATGTTCGCCGCCGCCGCCCGGATCGCGAAGGCGGTCGGCGTGCCGGTGAGCGTCGACGCCGAGTCCGGCTACGGCCTGTCCAGCGCCGAGCTGGCGGGCCGGCTGCTCGACGCCGGCGCCGTCGGCTGCAACTTCGAGGACACCGACCACACGTCCGGCGGTGTCCGGCCGGTCGCCGAGCAGGCGGAGCGGATCGCCGCGCTGCGCGAGGCGGCGGGGGACGGCCTGGTCATCAACGCCCGGGTCGACTCCTTCCGCGGGGTGGACGCGAAAGAAGCGCTCGCCGACGGCGTCGCGCGGGCGAAGGCGTACCTCGAAGCGGGCGCCGACTGCGTCTACCCGATCCACCTGCGCACGCCGGAGCTGATCGCGGAGTTCGTGCAGGGGGTCGGCGGTGCGGTCAACGCGCCGGCGTGGCCGGGCAGCCCGGGCCTCGAAGGCCTCGCCCACCTGGGGGTGGCGAGGATTTCGCTGGGCGGCGGGCTGTGGCAGTACGTGCGGAAGCAGCTGGAAACCACCCTCAAGGGCGTCGCCGAGGGCAAGCTGCCGTACTGAGACATGGCCGAAGGCCGTCGCGAAGGGATCGGGAACACCCTCGCGACGGCCTTCGGTGTCGGTGTACCTAGTGGACGACGGCCTTCTCGGCGCCCGCGCCGGTCAGGGAGCGGACCTCCATCTCGGCGTACTTCTTCTCGTCGTGCTCCTTCGACAGGATCGTGCCGAGCCAGCCGAGGATGAACGCGGCCGGGATCGAGACGATGCCCGGGTTGCTCAGCGGGAACCAGGCGAAGTCGGCCGTCTTGATCATCGACGTGCTCTTGCCGGACACCGCGGGCGAGAACACGATCAGCACGATCGTGATGGCCAGGCCGCCGTAGATCGACCACAGCGCGCCCTGGGTGTTGAACCGCTTCCAGAACAGCGAGTAGAGGATCGTCGGCAGGTTCGCCGACGCCGCGACCGCGAAGGCCAGCGCCACCAGGAAGGCGACGTTCTGCCCGTTGGCCAGGATGCCGCCGCCGATGGCGAGGGCGCCGATGACCACCGCGGTGATCCGGGCGACCTTGACCTCCGAGTCCGGCGACGTCTTGCCCCGCTTGACGACGTTCGCGTAGACGTCGTGGGCGAAGGACGCGGACGCCGTGATCGTCAGGCCGGCGACCACCGCGAGGATCGTCGCGAAGGCGACCGCGGAGATCAGGCCCAGCAGCACCGGCCCGCCCAGCTCCAAGGCGAGCAGCGGGGCCGCGGAGTTGACGCCGCCCGGGGCCTTCTTGATCGTGTCCGGCCCGACCAGCGCACCGGCGCCGTAGCCCAGCACCAGCGTGAACAGGTAGAACACGCCGATCAGGACGATCGCCCAGACCACCGAGCGCCGCGCGTCGCGGGCCGTCGGGACCGTGTAGAACCGCATCAGGACGTGCGGCAGGCCCGCGGTGCCCAGCACCAGCGCGATGCCGAGGGAGAAGAAGTCCAGTTTGGACGTTCCGGTGGCGCCGTACTGCTTGCCCGGGCCGAGCAGCGTCTCCCCGGCCTTGCCCGCCTTGTCGACGGCGGCCTGCAGCAGGCTGGAGAAGTTGAAGTTGTACTTGCCGAGCACCCACAGGGTGATCACGAGCGCGCCGACGATGAGCAGCGCGGCCTTGATGATCTGCACCCAGGTGGTGCCCTTCATGCCGCCGATCAGCACGTAGGCGATCATGATCACGCCGACCACGGCGATGACCAGCGCCTGCGCGCCCGAGCCTTCGACGCCGAGCAGCAGCGCGACCAGGCCGCCGGCACCCGCCATCTGGGCCAGCAGGTAGAAGAACGACACGGCCAGCGTCGACGTCGCGGCCGCGGCCCGCACCGGGCGCTGCTTCATCCGGAAGGCCAGCACGTCGCCCATGGTGAACTTGCCGGTGTTGCGCAGCAGCTCCGCGACCAGCAGCAACGCCACGAGCCACGCCACGAGGAAGCCGATGGAGTAGAGGAAGCCGTCGTAGCCGTTGATCGCGATGGCGCCGGCGATGCCGAGGAACGACGCCGCCGACAGGTAGTCACCCGAGATCGCGATACCGTTCTGCGGGCCGGTGAACGCGCGGCCGGCGGCGTAGTAGTCCGACGCCGTCTTCGTGTTGCGGCTGGCCCGGAACACGATCACCAGGGTGATCACCACGAACGCGGCGAAGATCAGGATGTTGAGGAGCGGGTTGCTGCCTTCCACCCCCGCGGCGAGCGTCTTCATGCCTGCTCCTTCTCGATGTCCTCGCGGATCTTCTCGGCGACCGGGTCGAGCTTCCGGTTCGCGTACCGGACGTAGAGGCCGGTGATCACGAACGTCGAGACGAACTGCAGCAGGCCGAAGATCAGGCCGATGTTGATGTTGCCGAACACCTTCGTGCTCATGAAGCCGTGCGCGTAGTCCGCCAGCAGCACGTACAGCAGGTACCAGACGAGGAACAGCGCCGTCATGGGGAAGACGAACCGGCGCAGGCGGCTGCGCAGCTCGCGGAACTCGGTGCTCTCGTGCGCGTGTTCCCAGACGGTCTCAGACGTTTCCGGGGGACCGCCGGTGTCCGTCGTGCTCATCGCTGCTCCCTGCGACGCTGCGGAAAGTGACGTGCGCCACCGTAGGGAGGTGTGAGTCTCGCGTGAAGATTCAGCGGTTCAACAGCCGTGCCAGACGACGAACGGTTGACGAACGGTCGCGCGGTCCTGCCGAACGGGGTTCGTCCAGGTGCAGGCGGAGCATCGCCGCCGTCGACCAGGCGGGGGGTCTGCCTCGCAACGAGACCAGCGCCATTGCGCCGAATGCCAGCGGTACCGACCAGGGTGCCGGTTGCTGCACCAAGATCGCCACCCAGCCGTGCAGCGGCGGCCCGGCGAGGGCGAACAGGATCGAGCCGGACGAGGCCAGCAGCCCGGTCAGCACCCCGGCGATCGCGCCGGTCGCGGTCAGCCGCGGCCACCAGATGCCGAGCACGAGCAGCGGGCAGAACGTCGACGCGGCCACCGTGAAGCCCCACGTGACCAGCACCCCGGCGTCGAGCTCGGCCGAGCGCAGCGCCAGCAGCACCATGATCCCGGCGACGCCGAACACCGCGATCCGCAGCCGCCGCAGCCCGCCGGGGACGAGGTCGTGCGCGATCGCGCCCGACATCACCAGCAGCAGGCCCAGCGACGTCGCCAGGAACGCGGCGAACGCGCCCGCGGTCAGCAACGCCGTGAACAGGCCGCCGGCCCAGCCGCTGTCCACTTGGTACGGCAGCGCGACGACCACGGTGTCGGTGGCGCCGGAGAGGTAGAGCCCGGGGACGAGCACCCGCCCGAGCACGCCGTAGACGCCGGGGAAGAGGTAGAAGACGCCGAGCAGCGCGACGGTGATCGCGGCCGTGCGGCGTGCGGCGCGGCCGTCCGGGCTGGTGTGGAAGCGCATCAGGACGTGCGGCAGGCCCATCGTGCCGAGCATGGTCGCGATGAGGACGGCCCAGGTGCCCAGCAGCGGGTAGCCCTGGTCGCCGAGGTCGAGCAGCGGGCGCCGCCAGTCGGGGCCGCCGAGCGCGGCGCCGCCGCGGACCGCCGGGACGGCCGCGCCCGTGCCGAACACGACTTCGTCCTGGCTGTGCGCGGTGAATTCGCCCGGCGGCAGGGTCTCGACGACGCCGTTGCGCCGCACCGGGGTCGGCTCGCGGATCTCCATGGTGACGTCGACTTCGAACCGCACCGGCGTCTCGCGGGCGAAGTGGGTGAACTCGACGGGGTTGAGCGCGTCGGTCCGGTTGACCGCGCCGGCCTGCAGCACCAGCCAGATCGCCGGGATCAGGAACAGCAGCAGCTTCAGCACGAACTGGAACGCCTGCACGTACGTCGCCGCGCGCATCCCGCCCAGCGCCAGTGTGACGCTGACCGCGGCGCCGGCCAGCACCACGCCGACCCAGTACGGCGTGCCGCCGACGGCGGTGAGCACCAGGCCGGCGGTGCGGAACTGCGGGACGACGTAGATGGTGCCGATCACCAGCACGACGACGGCGGCCAGGCGGCGCAGGGCGGGGGAGTTGAGCCGGGCTTCGGCGAAGTCCGGGACGGTCAGCGCGCCCGACCGGCGCATCGGGGCGGCGACGAGCACGAGCATCGCGATGTAGCCGGCGGTGAAGCCGACCGGGTACCACAGCGCCCCGATGCCGTCCTTGACGACGAGCCCGGCGACGCCGAGGAAGGAGGCGGCGGACAGGTATTCGCCGGAGACGGCCGCGGAGTTGACCAGCGGCGAGATGCGGCGGGACGCGACGAGGAAGTCCGACGTCGTGCGCATGGCGGCGACGCCGCGGACGCCGATCAGCAACGTCACGAGCACGACCGGCGCGACGGCGAGCGCGATGCCCACTACTCGTCCTCGAGGCGTTCGGCGCGGCGCAGCTGCCAGCGGGCCAGGAGGGCCATCGCGGGGTAGGGGAGGACCGCGAGCATCAGCCAGGACAGCGGAATTCCCAGCAGCCGCACGGAGTCCAGGGCCGGGAAGAGCGCGAAGATCGCGGGGAGGCCGAGCAGCAGCGTGAACATCAGGACGAGGGCGGGAATGCCGCGGCGGCGCTGGGCGGCGTAGAGAGCGGTGGCGCGCTGGGTGTCGCCCGCGGGCAGGCGCGGCTGCCGCCAGCGGCCGCGCGACCGGCGGCGGGCGTGGGCGAGGCGGGTCTGCGGGCTGGTGACGGCGACCCGGCGGATCTTGCTCATCGGGAGTCGGATCCGAGCTGGCCGCGCTGCGCGGCTTCGAGCAGCCTGTCCCGCAGGTCTCGCGCGTGACGACGGCTCACCGGGACGTCGCCCGCCTCTGTGTGGGCCAGCAGCCCGCCCGCCGTGTCGCTGCGCAGCTCCAGCACCGCCCCCACGGAGAGCAGGAACCCGCGGTGGACCCGGCTGAACCCCGTGCCCTCCCAGTACTCCTCCAGCCGCGAGATCGGCATCCGCACCAGGTGCACGCCGCCGCGCGTGTGCAGGCGGACGTAGTCGCCGTGGGCCTCCACGAACAGCACGTCGTCGCGGCGGACGTACCGCGTCCGGCCGCCCGACTCCACCGGCAGCGCCGCCATCGCGTCCGGCGTCGGCCGCGACGCCGGGGTCGCCATCCGCATGACCTTCGCCAGCGCCGTCGACAGCCGTTCGGTGCGGACCGGCTTCAGCAGGTAGTCCACCGCGCCGATGCCGTACGCCGTCACCGCGTGGCCGTCGTGCGCGGTGACGAACACGATCACCGGCGGCTCGCTCAGCTTCGCCAGCAGCGACGCGAGTTCGAGCCCGTCGAGGCCCGGCATCGAGATGTCGAGGAACACCGCGTCGAAGCGATCCGCCTGAAGCAGCTTCAACGCCTTCAGCGCGTCACCCGCCCCGACGACTTCGCCGACTTCGGGCGCTTCGCGCAGCATCCGGCAGAGTTCGTCCAGCGCGGGCGGCAGGTCGTCGACGGCGAGTACCCGGAGGCCCGTCACGGCAGCACCCCCGGCTGGAACCGCGGCACCCGTACGATCACCCGGGTGCCCGCGCCGACCTCGGTCTCCACGGTCAGGCCGTACCAGGCGCCGTAGACGTCCCGCAGCCGTCTGTCCACATTGGCCAGTCCGAGCCCGGCGGGGTCGTCCTCGCCGGTGCGCCCGGCCAGGATGTCCGCCGCGCGCTTCGGGTCCATGCCGACCCCGTCGTCCTCGACGAAGATCACGCAGTCGTTCCCTTCCGCCTGGCCGTGCACCTGGACCTGCCCGGTGCCCGACCGCGGCTCGATGCCGTGCCGGATCGCGTTCTCCACCAGCGGCTCCAGCACCAGGTACGGCACCGCGACGGCGAGGATCTCCGGCGCGACCCGCACCTGGACGCGCAGCCGTTCCCCGAGCACCGCCCGCTGCAGCGCCAGGTACGTCTCGATCGCGCGGAACTCTTCGGCGACCACGGTGTACTCGCCGTGGCGGGCCAGGCTGTAGCGCGTGTAGTCAGCGAAGTCGAGCATGAGGTCGCGGGCCCGGTCGGGGTCCGAGCGCACCAGCGACGCGATGACCGTCAGCGCGTTGTAGACGAAGTGCGGCGACATCTCCGCCCGCAACGCGCGCAGCTCGGCCTGCGCCGCCTGCTCCGCGGACGCCTCGAGCCGCCACCGCTCCAGCGCGTGCACCACGAGGTCGGCGGCCTGGGCCGCGACCGCGTCCCGGACGTCCCCGACCACCAGCAGCGCCCCGGCCAGTTCGTCGTGGACGTGCAGCGGCAGCACCAGGACGTCGGGCGCGGAGCCGGGTTCTTCGCTGTGGAGGACGCCGTCGAGCACCGACGCGACGACGGCGTCCGGCCCCGGCCGGCCCGACCACAGCAGCGAGCCGGACAGGTCGGTGAGGCCGAGGCCGGGGAAGCCGAACAGCCGCCGCAGGCCGTGCGCGGCGCGCCGCGCACGGGTGCCGGACAGGCCGTCGCGCAGGTCGTCGGTGACGCGGCGGGCCGCGGCGAGCACCGGCAGCGGGTCGGCGCGGGACGCCGGGCGCAGGTGCACGGTCATCGGGCCTCCCCTCGGCGACGGTGTCCAGGGCAGTAGATCCTACGGCTACGCGGGCCCGTCGCGGTCGGCCAGCACCTGGGCGTGGCGGCGGAAGCGGCGCCAGGTCCGGTAGTGGTCGAGCGACGTGACGCCGCCGAGCAGGCTCGCGTTCGCCGGGTACGGCCGGTCCGGCAGCGAGATCCAGCCGGTCGTGCGCGTCTCCTTGACCGCCACCGGCACCGGCCGGAACGTCGTCGGGTCGAGCCCGTCGCTGTGCCGGACGACCTCGTCGAAGAACCACGCCGACGTGATCAGCGCCAGCACCCCGCGGGAGGACTTCAGCGCCTCCTTCAGCGGCTTCGCCTCCAGCAGCCGGAACGTCTGGTTGATCGCCGGCGCGGTGACGCCGTGGTCGTCGTAGGCGATCTCGCCCGCGTGCAGCGCCATCCGGAGCCGGATCCGGGCGCCCGGGTCGTGCGTGCGGTTGTGCCGGTGCAACGCCACGGCGAGCGCGGCGGGCAGGAACTCGACGAAGAGCCCCTTCGGTACCTCCGGCGGGACCAGGACGAACACGCCGTCGCCGCAGTCTTCGCGACGGCATTCCGCCCACGGGACGCCGGCGTCGTCGAACGCCCGGCACAGCGCGTGGTACAGCCCTTCGCGCAGCGCCAGCCGGTGTGGTGTGGTTCTGCGCTGGTCGCCGTAGCCTTCGACGTCCACGGCGAAGATCGTCCGGTGCAAAGCCGGCCGCTCGTACTTCATCGCACCCTCCCTGCGATCATGCATCCGGCCAGTGCAGATGCATGTGCAGATGAGTGTGACGCGGGACACCCGTCCGGGTAAACGGTTCGTGCGGTGAGCGGTTATCCCACCGCGATGACCGGCACCGGGTGTTCACTGCCGGTGAACACCGCTGGTCAAAGCCCTGCGGGCACCCGAGGGCACCCGCAGGACTCTGACGGACTACTCAGCAGGACTGCTTGTAGAAGTACTGAGAGTTGGCTTCCATGTCGGCCTTGGTGATCGAATGCAGCTCCGCGGTGAGGTTCCGCGTCACCGGCTTGCCCTCGATCGCGGCGACCGCCTGCTGGACGCCCTGGGTGCCGATCGAGGCCGGGTCCTGGGCGATCAGGGCCTGGTACTGGCCGTTCTTCAGGCCTTCGACCTCCGACGGGCTCGCGTCGAAGCCGATCAGGTTGACCGCGCCGACCTTGCCCGCGTTGCGCAGGCCGGTCGCCGCGCCCTCGCCGGTGTTGAGGTTGGTCGCGAAGACGCCGATGAGGTCCGGGGTGGCCGCCAGCGCCGCGGTCACCTTCGACGCGGCCTGGTCCGGCTCGTTCTGGGTGAACTGGACGCCGATCGACTTCAGGTTCGGCGTGTTCTTCAGTTCGTCTTCGAAGCCCTTGGCGCGTGCCGCGGTCGTCGACGTACCGGCGATCGTGTCGAGGACCAGCACCGAGCCGCTCTTGCCGTTCGCGAGCTTCGCCATCGTCTGCGCGGCGAGCTTGCCGCCCGCGGCGTTGTCGGACGAGATCGACGAGGCGGCCACGGTGGTGTCCTTGAGCGCGGTGTCGACCTCGACGATCTTCGCGCCGCGCGACTTCACCTGCTGGATCGGCCCCAGCATCGCGGTGTCGTCGGTCGGGGCGATGAGCAGCGCGGCCGGCGGGTTCGCGCCGAGCGCGTTGACCAGCTGGGTCTGCAGCGGCGCGTCGAACTTCTGGGGCGCCTGCGTGGTCAGCTCGTAGCCGAGCTTCTTCGCCTCGGCCTCGGCGCCGCACTGCAGCGAGATGTAGAACGGCTCGGCCTGCACACCCGGGACCAGCGCCAGCTTCTTGGAGCCGGCCTGGCTGCCGCCGCCCGAGTCGCCGACCGTGCCGGAGCACGCGGTGAGCAGCGCGGCGGCCGAAGCGAGCGCCCCGGCGGCGACGAGTGTCTTGGTCAAGTTCATCGGAAGCACCTCTTTGTACTCGGGGAACTCAGCGGGAGTTGCGTTGCCGTCGCCGTCGCTGGTCGAACCACACGGCCGCGATCAGGACCGCCCCGACGGCGATCATCTGCCAGAAGTCGGGGACCTGAACGATGTTGAAGCCCTTCTTCAGCACGGCCGGGATGAACACCCCGATCACCGTGCCCAGCACCGTGCCGACGCCGCCGAAGAGGCTCGTCCCGCCCATCACGGTGGCCGCGATGGCGTTCAGGTTGTCGCTGGTGTGCCCGGTGATGGTGGTCGAGTTGTAGTAGGCCAGCGAGAGGAACCCGGCCAGCCCGGCCAGGAAGCCGGTCAGCGTGTAGATCTTCATCAGGTGGGCGGTGACGCCGATGCCCGCTCGCCTCGCGGCTTCGGCGTTCGAGCCGATGGCGTAGGTGTAGCGGCCGAACTTCGTGGTGTGCAGCAGCCACGCCCCGGCCAGGGTGATCACCACGGCGATCAGCACCAGGTTCGGCACGATGCCGAGCGAGGTGCCGGCGCCGAGCTGCTTGTTCAGGACCACCGGGACCGTGCGCACGTCGCTGCCGTTGTTGATCAGCAGTGCCGCGCCGAGGGCCGCGCCCATCGTGCCGAGCGTGACGATCAGCGGCGGGATGCCCGCCACGGCGATGAGGAAGCCGTTGATCAGGCCCCACACCGTCCCGGCCAGGATGGCGACGACCAGCCCGGCGACGATGACGCCCCAGCCGGCCTGCCCGGCGTTCCCGCCGGACATCGCCTCCATCGTCCGGCCGCCGACCATGCCGGCGAAGATGAGCACTGAGCCCACGGACAGGTCGATGCCGGACGTGATGATCACGAACGTCATGCCGACCGAGAGCACCAGCAGCACGGACGTCTCGATGAACAGCAGCTGGAAGTTGTACAGGGTCGGGAACGCGCTCGGCGCGAGCACGCTGAACACGACGATCAGCGCCACCAGGACCAGCGCGATCCAGAACGTGTTGGCCCCGATCAGGCGTTTGCCCAGGGGGCGCTTGCCGAAACCCGCGTCCGGTGCTTGCTGGATGTCCTTCGCGGGCGCGGTCACGCGGCCTCCTCCTGCACGAGGGCGCCGGTCATCGCGGCGACGAGGTCTTCGAGCTTCGTGTCCCGGCCGGTGAACCGGGCGACGCGCTTGCCGAGCCGCAGCACCTCGACGCGGTCGGCGACCGACAGCACCTCGGGCATGTTGTGGCTGATCAGCACCACGGCGATGCCCTTGTCGCGCACCTTCTTGATGACGTCGAGCACGCGCTCGCGCTGGACGACGCCGAGCGCGGCCGTCGGTTCGTCCATGAACACGACCTTCGACGCCCAGACGACCGAACGCGCCACCGCGACGCTCTGCCGCTGGCCGCCCGACAGCGAGCCGATCGGGACGTCGGTGCTCTGCAGCGTCACGCCGAGGCGCTGGAACTCCTCGATCGCCTGGCGCCGCATCTCGTTCTTGTCGAGCATCCCGAGCTTGCCGAGGAGGCCCTTGCGGTGGATCTCGCGGCCGAGGAACAGGTTGGCCGCCGGGTCGAGCTCGGGTGCGACCGCGAGGTCCTGGTAGACGGTCTCGATGCCGAGGCGCCGCGCGGTGGTCGGCGAGTCGAAGTGAACCTCCTGGCCGTCCAGGAGGATCCGCCCCGACGTCGGCTGCTCCGCCCCGGACAGGCACTTGACCAGCGTGGACTTGCCGGCGCCGTTGTCGCCGATCAGGGCCGTCACCTCGCCCGCGCGGGCCTGGAACGACGCGCCGCGCAGGGCTTCGACCGAGCCGTAGTGCTTGGTGAGGTCGATCGCGTCCAGCAGGGTTTCGCTCATCCGTGCCTCTCCTCCGGCGCCGGCGGGCGGCAGCGGATCGCCGTCGCCGTGCCGGACAGCTCGGTCTGGCCGGCGTCGAACGGGACGACGTACGTGTCGCCCTTCGCCAGCGCGTACTCGCCGCCGTGTTCGGTGCGGAGGGTGCCTTCGCCGTCGAGCACGACGAGAACGGCGAACGACGGGTCGAGTGACAACGTTGTCGCCTCGTCGGTGCGCAGCTGCTCGGCTCGGAAGAACCGCTCCGATCCGCCGGCCAGCAGGTCCACAGTGGACGCGGAGTCGCCCGCCGTGCGCTTGATGATGGTTTCGAGGCGCTCGGCGTCCCAGCCCGAGGTGTCGAGGGCCTCGATGGCGGTGTCGAAGCCCAGGCCGAGGTGGCCCTTCTCCGGCGACGCGAGGAAGTCGCGCCATTCGATGGTGAGCGAGAAGTCCGTCGGCTGTTGCAGCTCGACGACGAACACACCCTCGCCGATCGCGTGCGGCAGCCCGGCCGGGATGTAGACGGTGTCGCCCGCCGACACCGGGATGCTGTTGAGCGCGCCCAGCATCGACGGCACGTCCTGCTCCCGCGTCCATTCGGACACCGTCGCCTTCGACAGCGTCTCCTTGAAGCCGGGGTAGACGCGCGGGTCGTCGCCGTAGGTGCCGACCACGATCCACGCCTCGGTCTTGCCGAAGTGGGAGTCGAAGTGCCGCTTCGCGAAGGTGTCGTCCGGGTGGAAGTGCACGGGCAGCCGCTGGCCCGCGTCGAGCAGCTTCACCAGCAGGCCGGTCGACGTCCCGAGCGCTTCGACGTGCTTCGCGCCGAGCCAGCCGTTCGGGTTCGCCACGACGGCGTCGCGCAGCCAGGCGCCGTCCGGGAGCCGGGTGAGGCCGTTGGTCTCCTGGCCGAACATCGTGGTCGCCGAGGCGACCCAGTCCTCCGGGCCGAACTTCTTGTCCGGCGAGGCGCCGCGCAGGGCCGCGATGGCGTCGCCGCCGCGGTAGAACTGCGGCGGCTGGTTGGCCGGGAGGCGGATCGGTTCGAGGCTCACGGGGCGACCTCACCGGAACCACGGGCGACGAGATGCACGGGCAGGACTACCTTTCTCGGCGGGGACTGATCTCCTTGGACGCGGGCGAAGAGCAGCTCGGCCGCGGCGTGGCCCAGTGCGCTGACGTCGTGCGCGACGACGGTGACCGGCGGGTTCAGCAGGTCCGCCAGCTCGAAGTCGTCGAACCCGACCATCGCCGGGCGGCGCTCGGCGTGGGCCAGCGCGCGCAGCAGGTGCACGGCGACCCGGTTGTTGCCGGCGATCACCGCGGTGGCCGCGTCCGGGCCGTCGAGCAGCCGCTTGACGGCGTCGCCGACCGAGTCCGGCGTGGGCGTCCCCATCGAGACCAGCGACTCGTCGTAGGAGATCCCGTTGCGCACGCAGCCCTCGCGGAACCCGCGCAGGCGCTCGGCCGCGGTGAAGATGTCGGGGCTGTCGCCGAGGAACGCGATCCGCCGGTGGCCGTGGTGCGCCAGGTGCGTGACGGCCTCGATGGTGCCGCCGAGGTTGTCGACCAGCACGGTGTCGGCCACGATGTCGCCGGCCGGGCGGTCGATGAACACCACCGGCGTGCCCGCGCGCATCTCCGGCACCAGGTAGCCGTGCTGCAGGCCGGCCGGGACGACGAGGATGCCGTCCACCCGCCGCGCGCAGAACTCCAGCACGAGCTCGCGCTCGCGGTCGGAGTTCTCCTCGGACGAGCCGGTGAGCACCTGGCGCCCGAACGACGTCGCGATCCGCTCGACCGCGCGGTTCAGTTCGGAGTAGAAGGGGTTGCCGACGTCCTCGACGATCAGCCCGATGGTGCCGGTCGTGGACCCGCGGCGCAGGTTGCGCGCGCCCAGGTTGCGCCGGAACCCCAGCTGCTCGATGGCCGCCATGACCCGCTCGGCGGTGTCGGGGTGCACGGCCGGTTCGTCGTTGACCACGCGCGAGACGGTCTTGATGCTCACGCCGGCCAGCCGGGCCACGTCGCTCATCGTGGCCCGCCTGCTCGCGGTGCGCGTGCTGCCGTCCCGGTCCCGGCCCGGAGGAGACAACGTTGTCATAGTGACCGGGATTGAACGCCACCGGCCCGGTGCTTGTCAACGCCCCGGACGTGGATTGTGCCGATTCGGCTACGGACGGCGTAGGACAGACGGCTGATCACCCTGTCCGGAAGTGGACAGGTCTTGACGTGTCCCTTGACTGTCCGGTGAGTGGCTACCCAAGGTGGCCGGGTTCGACCGACTGCGCGACAAGGTTGTCATGGCACCGTTTCCGGTCGCGCTGATGAGGTGGAGAGGCGAGGGCAATGGCGCGAGCGCGCTTCAGAGCCGGTTTAACTTTCCTGACCCTGGCGGTGACGGCAGCGGTGGCTCCCGCTGTGCCCGCCGTGGCGGCGACCAGCACCGATTACGCGAAGTGGGTCAACCCCTTCGTGGGCACCCGGCCCGGTGGGGCCGACCACGGCACCGGGGGCGGGGCCGGCAACACGTTCCCGGGCGCGGTGGCGCCGTTCGGCATGGTCCAGTGGAGCCCGGACACGGTGAAATCCCAGCCCGGCGGCTACTTCTACGACGACAACGCGCTGACCGGGTTCAGCCTGACGCACCTTTCGGGCGCGGGCTGCTCGACGTACCAGGACATCCCGTTCATCCCGTACGTCGGTGAGGTGACGACGTCCCCGGCGACGGACCCCGGGCACTACACGTCGAAGTTCTCCCACGCCAACGAACACGCGACCGCGGGCGCCTACGACGTCACCCTCGACAGCGGCGCGAAGGTCGAGCTCAGCGCGACCCAGCGCACCGGCTCGGCCCGCCTTACCTACCCGGCGGGCGCGTCCTCGACGCTGCTGGTCAACACCTCCGGCTCGGTCAACGGCACCGACGACGCGTCGATCACCATCGGCAAGGACACCATCAGCGGCTGGGCCACCAGCGGCCGCTTCTGCGGCGCGCGCAACAGCTACCGCGTCTACTTCTCGGCCAAGTTCGACACGCCGTTCGCGTCGATCGGCACCTGGAAGAACGGCGCCGTGACGCCGAACAAGGCCGCCGAAACCGGCGGCGCCAAGGCGAAGGTCGCGCAGCCCAACGGCGTGAACGCCTCGATCGCGCGCCCGGCCAAGGCGGCGCCCCAGAACACCACCGTCAGCGGCCCGGGCAGCGGCGGGTACGTCACCTTCGCCAACCTCAACGGCGCCCAGGTGAACGTCCAGGTCGGACTGTCCTTTGTGTCCGTCGACGGCGCGAAGGCCAACCTGAAGGCGGAGAACACCGGCAAGTCGTTCGACAAGGTCGCCGCGGCCGCGCGGAAGTCCTGGAACGACCAGCTCGGCAAGATCGCCGTCACCGGTGGCTCCGACGACCACCTGACGACGTTCTACACCTCGCTCTACCACTCGCTGATCCAGCCGAACGTGTTCTCCGATGTGGACGGTCAGTACCCCGGCTTCGACGGCCGGATCCACCAGGCCGACAAGGGCCACGCGATGTACACGAACTTCTCCGGCTGGGACATCTACCGCTCGGAAACCCCGCTGCTGGCGACGATCGCGCCGAAGGAGACGTCGGACATCGTCCGGTCGATGATGGCCTACGCCGAGCAAGGCGGCTCGTGGGACCGCTGGACGGTCGCCAACGACTACACCGGCGTGATGAACGGCGACCCGTACCACATCATCGTCTCCAGCGCGTACGCCTTCGGAGCCCGTGACTTCGACGCCCAGAAGGCGTTGCTGCTCATGATCAAGGGCGCCACCCAGCCGACCCAGGGCTACACCGAGCGGCCGGGGCTCGAGGACTACCAGAACCTCGGGTACGTCCCGGGCGCGGGCGCCGACACGCTCGAATACACGAGCGCGGACTTCGCCATCGCCCAGTTCGCCAAGCGCCTCGGCGACTCCGCGACCTACACGACGTTCATGAAGCGCGCCCAGAACTGGCAGAACCTCTACAACCCGGGCACCGGCCACCTGCAGCCGCGCAACGCCGACGGCTCCTTCGCCGGCACCTACAACCCGGCCAGCTCGCAGGGCTGGGTCGAAGGCAACGGCGCCCAGTACGACTGGATGGTGCCCTACGACCTCGGCGGCCTCGTCACGGCGTTCGGCGGCAACACCGCCGTCCAGTCGCGGTTGGACACGTTCTTCACGCAGCTCAACGCGGGCACGCAGCTGCCGTACGCGTTCATGGGCAACGAGCCGAACTCGAACGCCCCGTGGGTGTACTCCTACGCGGGTGCGCCGGCCAAGACGCAGTCGATCGTCCGGCGGTCGATGAACGAGCTGTACAACCCGCGTCCCGAAGGCCTGATCGGCAACGACGACCTCGGCCAGATGTCGTCCTGGTACGTCTGGGCCGCGCTCGGCATCTACCCGGAGATCCCGGGCCGCGCCGAGTTCGTGCTCAACACGCCGCTGTTCGGCAAGGCCGTGCTGACCACCGGCGCGGGCAAGAAGATCACCGTCACGACGTCCGGCACCGGCGACTACATCGCGGGCTTGAAGGTCAACGGCGGCGACGCGGCGAAGGCGTGGATGCCGGAGGCGCTCGTCTCGACCGGCGCCGCCCTGGACTACACGCTGTCGGCGACCCCGACCGCGTGGGGCAGCGCGGCGGCCGACGCCCCGCCGTCCTTCCGCGACCAGGAGAAGCCGAGCCTGTCGTTCGTCAACCCGGCCCGGGCGGTGACCCCGGCGGGGTCGGCGTCCAAGGTCTCGGTGGGCGTCCAGGACCTCTCCGGCACGGCCCGAAACTGGACGTACTCCGCGGGCAGCGTCGACGGCATCACGCTGACCCCGGCGACCGGCAGCATCGCGGTGCCCGCCGCGGGCAAGGCGCAGGCCGAGCTCACGGTGTCGGTGCCGGCGGGCCTGGCCGACGGGGCCCGGCGCATCCCGGTGACGTTCTCCGCGCCCGGCGTGGCGTCGTCGCAGGCGGTGCTGACCGTGCTCGTCGCGCAGCCGAACAGCTGGCTGGCCACGGTGAACAACGCCGGCATCTCGCCGGACGCGAAGCCCGCGGCGGCGAACTTCGACGGCGGCGGCTGGAGCTACTCGGCCGACGCGCTGGCCGCGGCGGGGGCCACCCCGGGCTCGACCGTCACCAGTGACGGGCTCAAGTTCACGTGGCCGTCGTTCCCGGCCGGGGACCCGGACAACGTGATCGCTTCGGGCCAGACGGTGAACGTGAGCGGGTCCGGGCGCCTGGCGTTGCTCGGCTCGGCGTCCAACGGCAACGCGTCCGGCACGCTGACCGTCACCTACACCGACGGCAGCAAGTCCACCGCCACCATCGGGTTCTCCGACTGGACCCTCGGCGGCGGCGGCGCGCAGCCGGCGTTCGGCAACCGGATCGTGCTGTCCACGCCGTACCGCAACGCCTCGGGCGGTGACCCGCAGCAGATCCGCACGATGGTGTTCGGCACCAGCCCGATCACCCTCGACGCGGGCAAGACGGTGGCGAGCGTGACGCTGCCGGGCAACGTCAGCGGCGGCGCCCTGCACGTCTTCGCGATCGGCATCGGCGCATGAAAAGCACCATCCTGGCGGGCTTTCTGACGCTCACCGCGGCCGCGACGGGGCTCACCCCCGTCGCGGCCGCGGCCGGTGGTGACGGCCTGGACGCCGTCAACACGTTCATCGGCACGCAAGATGAGGGCAACACCTTCCCCGGCGCTTCGGCGCCGTTCGGGATGACGCAGGTCAGCCCGATCACCTCGCACTACGCCGGGTACCGCTACACCGACACCGCGATCCGCGGCTTCGGGCACTTCTTCCTGTCCGGCGCGGGCTGCTGGGAGCAGGGCGGCCTGGTCTCGACGTTGCCGACGACCGGGGAAGTGGGCCCGGGCAAGGCGTTCGACACCGCGAAAGCGTCCACTTTCGACCAGAAGCAGTACGCCTCGCCGTTCACCCACGACGGCGAGGTCGGCAAGCCCGGCTACTACAAGGTCCACCTGACCGGCTACGGCGGTGTCGACGTCGAGACGACGGCGGCGACGCGCGCGGGTGTCGAGCGGTACACCTTCGCGAAGGCCGGTGACGCCAACGTCTTCGTCAACGTCGGGCAGGCCGACGATAAGGAACCGGTCACCGGCAGCAGTATCCGGATCGTCGACGACCGGACCGTCGAGGGAACCGTGGAGTCGCAGGCGTTCTGCGGCGGCAAGGCGTACACGACGTACTTCACGACGAAGTTCGACAAGCCGTTCAAGGCGTTCGGCACGTGGTCGCCGTCCGGCGGCACACCGGGCAGCCGCGAATCGAACGGCGGTGCGGGCCTGCGCGGTGCGTGGCTGACCTTCGCGGGCGGTGGCCAGGTCACCGCGACGACGGCGATCTCGCAGGTCGACGCCGCCGGTGCCCGGGTGAACCTGGCGTCGGAACGCATCCGGTCGTTCGACGCGACCAGGGACGCGGTCCAGCGCACCTGGCGCCGCGAGCTGTCCACTGTGGACATCAAGGGCGGCACGCCGGACGACCGCACGGTGTTCTACACCTCGCTCTACCACGCGCTGCTGCAGCCGCTGACGGCGAACGACGCCGACGGCCGCTACTACGGCTTCGACAAGAAGATCCACCGGGCGGTCGGCTGGACGTACTACGACTTCTTCTCGCTGTGGGACACCTACCGCTCGCAGAACCAGCTCCTCGCGCTGCTGCGGCCGGACCGGGCGCGGGACATCGCGAAGAGCATCCTGGCCATCCACGACCAGGGTGGCTGGCTGCCGCGGTGGGCGTACGCGAGCCAGGAGACGAACACGATGACCGGCGACCCGGTCACGCCGTTCCTGGTCGACCTGTGGCGCTTCGGCGCGCTGTCCGGCGAAGAAGCGCACGCCTACCAGGCGCTCCTGCAGAACTCGCGCGAGATCCCGCCGGCGGCGTCGCCGTTCCAGGGCCGTTCGGGCAACGCGAGCTACCAGAAGGACGGGTTCGTCCAGTACGACCCGGACTTCCCGAAGAAGGGCCAGGACACCGACCCGAACCACGGCGCTTCGGCCACCTTGGAGTACGCGCTCGGTGACTGTTCGCTGTCGGTGATGGCGGCCGCGCTGGGCAAGAAGGCCGACGCCGCCGCGTTGAAGCAGAAGGGCCGGACCTACCGGACGTTGTGGGACGAATCGCAGACCGACCGCGGCTTCACCGGCTTCTTTCGGCCGAAGGTCCTCGGCGGCGCGTGGTTCTCCCCGGACGGCAAGCCGTACAGCCCGCAGAGCCAGGACGGCTTCCACGAGGGCACGGCCTGGCAGTACCAGTGGCTCGTCCAGCAGGACGTGCCCGGCCTGGTGCAGCGGATGGGCGGCTCGGCAGCCACCGGGAAGCGCCTCGACGACTTCTTCGCCTACGACGAACTGGTGAAGGACCCGGCGACGGCGGTGCGCGAGAACTGGGTCGTCGGCCCGTACGACTACTACGACCAGTTCCGCTACAACCCCAACAACGAGCCGGACCTGCACTCGCCGTGGATGTACGCGCTCACCGGGCAGCCGGCGAAGACGTCGACAGTCGTGCGGGCGGCGCACACGCTGTTCACCAACGCGCCCAACGGCGTCACCGGGAACGACGACCTCGGCACCATGTCGGCGTGGTACGTCTTCAGCGCTCTTGGTCTTTATCCCGCCGTCCCGGGGACTGGGAACTTCGTGCTCAACGCGCCGCGGTTCGCGAAGTCCGTGCTGCACCTGGAGAACGGGCGCGACATCACGATCAAGGCGCCGGGCGCGTCCGGTGCACAGCTGCAGTACGTGTCGTCCCTTCGCGTGGACAGCAAGGTCAGTGACCGCGTGTACGTCAACGTGGACCAGCTGAAGCGCGGGACGACGCTCGACTTCGGCCTGACCGCCGACGCGACGGCGAAGTGGGGGACGTCACCCTCGTCCGCCCCGGTTTCCCCCTGCGCGGAGTAGACAAGGGACGCTCACGGCCGTGGTTCAGACCACAGTGGACCACGGCCGTGAGCATCGTCACGGGCCCCGGTGTTCCCGTGAGGGCCGTCACGCCTCACACTGGGTATCAGCACGTCCGACAGCGCCGTTGACGTTTGAGGCAAGTCCGCCTTGGACGGTGTCCGTCGGACGTTTTCGTGTGTTGAGACCAACGTGGTGAGACCCCACAGGAGGAAGCAGTGTCCAGCAAGGCCGCTCTCGTGTTCCGCGTGGCCGCAGTAGCCGAAGCCCTGTCCTGGGCCGCGCTGCTGGTCGGGATGTTCCTCAAGTACGTCGTCCACTCTTCCGGTGAGGGCGGCGTGCCCGTCATCGGCATGGTGCACGGCGTGATCTTCGTCCTCTACGTGGTCGTCTCCCTGTCCGTGGCGAAGCCGCTCGGCTGGCGCCCGAAGACGCTGGTCCTGGCCCTGCTCGCGAGCATCCCGCCGCTGTTCACGTGGCTGTTCGAGAAGTGGGCCCTGCGCAACGGCAAGCTCGACGGCCCGCAGCGGCTGTCCCACGGCGGTGTCGGCCTGTTCCAGGCGAAGGAACCCGTCGCCGCCTGATTCCCGGCAGGTGAGAAAGGCCCGCACTCGCCGAGTGCGGGCCTTTTCCGTTGCCGGGCGCTTACTCGCTGAAGTCCCCGGCGGCGCGGCGCACCTTGGTCAGCAGGTCCGTCAGCTGTTCGGTCTGCCGTTCGGTCAGCCCGCTGAGCCCGAAGTCGATGGCGGTGACGGCTTCGGTCGCGGCCTCACGGCGTTTGCGGCCCTCGTCGGTGATCTCGACGAGCGTCGTGCGGCGGTCGGTGGGGTGCGGCACGCGCTTGACGAGCCCGTCGCGCTCCAGCCGGTCCACTATGTTGGTGACACTGGTGGGGTGCAGCTGGAGCCGCTCGCCCATCACCCGCATCGGCAGGCTGGCGCTGCGGGCGAAGGTGAGCAGCACCAGTGCTTCGTACCGGGCGAAGGTGAGGCCGTGCGGCTTGAGCGCGCCGTCCACCGCGGACTGGATGATCTGCTGGACCCGCATCACCCCGGTCACCGCGGCCATGGTCCCGGAGGGCCCGATCCGGTCCTCCCAGATCCGGGCCGCGCGGGCGATCGGGTCGAACGGCAGCGGACGGTTCATGACACGCGAAGTTACCAGCGGGTACCGGCGGGTGTCGCACGACTGGCGGAAATGACCACCGAAGAAGGGACTTCCGAGCATGATCGTCGCGTTCAGCGTGAGCCCGTCGGGCGGAGATCCCGACGGCGGGGTGAGCGAAGCCGTGGCCCGCGCGGTGAAGGTGGTCCGCGAATCCGGCCTGCCCAACTCGACCAACGCCATGTTCACGAACGTGGAAGGCGAGTGGGATGAGGTCATGGACGTCGTGAAGCGCGCGGTCGAGGCCGCGGGCGAGGGCTCGTCCCGGGTGAGCCTGGTCCTGAAGGCGGACATCCGCCCGGGCTTCGAGGGCCAGCTGGAGGCCAAGGTGGACCGCATCGAAGCCCACCTCCGCGACGGCTCGTGAGTGTTTAGGCGGGTTCTAACTCGTCTAAACACTCACGACGGGGTCAGGGCAGCGGCGGGGTGAAGGCGACCGTCCAGCGGCCGTCTTCGCTCGTCACCGTCAGCGGGTAGCTGAAGGGCTGGCCGTCGCCGAGGGTGCCGGACACCGTCGCGCGGGTCGGGGCGGCCGCGTCCGGACCCAGGTCCACGTGCACGTCGTGGACGCCGCGGCCGGCCAGCACGGAGACGTAGTCCTTGGCGAAGTCGCCCCCGCCCGAGCCGGGGTAGTCGAGGAGGTCGGCGAACGCGTCGGCGTCGTGCCCGGAGAGGGCGACGGCGAGCTTGTCCCGCAGCTCGGCGGGTGAGGCCGCGCCCGGGTCCGGTTCGTGCACGATGAGCAGCGTCACCGCCCCGATCCAGACGAGGGCGGCTGCGATCGACAGCCCCACCTTCACGTCTCGCCGGATGTGCACCCGGCCGAGCCTGCCCCGGCGGTGCCGTCCTGCCAAGCGGACAGGCCGGGCACCCGGTGAAACTTCTCCCGCGCGCGTGCCAGGATGGAAGCGTGACACAACCACGCGGATCTGCAGCTAAGTCAGCGGCCCTGTCCGCCGCCCTTTCCGGCGCGGTCGACCTGTCCGCGCTCAAGGCCCGCGCCGAAGCGGCGCAGCGGCAGCCGGCCCCGCCCGCCCGGCCGGCCGGGGACGGACCGCCGCAAGCCGGCGCGAGCGATGCCGTGATCGATGTCACCGAGGCCACCTTCCAGGCCGAGGTCGTGGAGCGGTCGCTGCACCAGCTCGTGGTCGTCGACCTGTGGGCCGAGTGGTGTGGCCCGTGCAAGCAGCTGTCCCCGGTGCTCGAACGGATGGCCGCCGAGTCCGGGGGCGCCTGGGTCGTCGCGAAGGTCGACGTCGACGCCAACCCGCGGATCGCGCAGCTGTTCGGCGCGCAGTCGATCCCGACGATCGTCGCCATCGCCGGCGGCCAGCCGGTCGACGCCTTCTCCGGTGCGCTGCCCGAGCCCGAGATCCGCAAGTGGATCACCTCGCTCCTGGACGCCCTGCGCGACAAGCTCCCGGGCATCCGCGACGCCGAGGCGGCCGGCGGCCCGGTCGAAGAGCCCGAAGACCCGCGCTTCACCGAGGCCGAAGAGGCCTTCGAGCGGGGTGACTTCGCCGCCGCGCAGGCCGCGTACGAGCGCATCCTCGACGTCGAACCGGCGAACGAGCTGGCCAAGAACGCCCTGGCCCAGGTCAAGTTCACCGCCCGCGCCGAGAGCGCGGACCCGGAGGCCCGCGCCAAGGCCGACGCCGACCCGTCCGACCTGTCGGCCCAGCTCGACGCGGCCGACCTGGACATCGCGGAGAACGACGTCGAGGCGGGCTTCAAGCGCCTGATCGACACCGTCCGCCGCACCGCGGGCGAGGACCGCAACCGGGTCCGCGAGCACCTGGTGGCCCTGTTCGACCTGTTCGACCCGGCCGACGACCGCGTGATGAAGGCCCGCCGCGACCTCGCGAGCGCCCTCTTCTAGACACGAGAAGGCCCCCACCGCGCGCGGTGGGGGCCTTCTGCGTCGAGGATCAGGCGTAGGCCTTCGAGCAGACCGACGAGCCCTCGAGGTACCCGCGCCGCAGCGCCTCGACCCGGTCGAAACCGCTGTCCGGGCGCTTCCCGTTGACGTCCGCCGAGACGAGGCTCTCCGGCTGCAGCAGGTCCGCGATGGCCTCGTCGAGGTCACCCGCCGACAGCCGCAGGTCGCCGGGGCGGTTCGTGAACGCCGCCCACGCGCCGACCAGGCACGCCGTGCGCAGGCCCGCGTTCGCGTTGTCGATCGACGCGCCGACGCCCTTCTGGATGCCCAGCGCGTACCGCGACGCGACCTCCGAGAAGGCCGCGAAGTCGCCCATGCCGCCCGGGTCCTGGCCCTTCATCTCGGCCTCGCGGTCGATCGGCTGGGCGAGCTGGGCCAGCTTGGCCATGTCGATGCTGACCGTGTTGTCGCCCGGGCAGTACGACGCCGGCGGCGTGGTCTGGCAGCTGCCGCCGTCGGTGATCTCCGGCGCGGTCGCCCCGGCCCGCTGGAACGCCTCGTCGAGGCTCTTCTTCAGCAGCTCGACGGCCTGCGCGGTGAACTTGGCGTCGCCCTTGCCCTTGTCGCCCTTGTCGAACGGCCGCTCGGTGAGCCGCGCCTTGACGTTCTCCGCGGTCATCCCGGCGCACTCCTTGGGGCCCTTCTCGAACCCGGCCTGGAACGCGTAGGTGCGGTCGAACGCGGTGCCGTGCGCGCCCTTGTCGGCGGCGCTGGTGCCGGCCTGGTCGCGGATCAGGAACATCGACGCCATCACCTGGTTCAGGCCCTCGGACGTCGACACCCGGTAGAACTTGCTCTTGTCCTCGGCGACCCAGCGGAAGTAGCCGCCGGCGAAGCAGTCGGCCTGCTGCTCCTTGACCACGGTCGGGGTGCTCTTGCTCACCCCGGCCTTGTCGCCGAGCCGGTACTGGACGGCGTGGCCGAACTCGTGCGCGAGCACCACGACCACCGACATCGGGCCGAACCGCTGGCGCAGCATCGGCAGCAGCACGCCGCGGTCCCACGCCACCGAGTCGTCGACCGGGCAGTAGAACGCGTTCACGAGCTTCTTGACGCTGCCGCAGCCGGTCTCCTCGGTGTCGGTCTGCGCGTCGTAGGACAGCAGCGACTTCACCGGCTCGAACTGCTGCCCGAAGTTCGCCGGGAGCATCTCGGCCCAGTACGCCTGGACGTCGGCGATCGCGGCGGTGGCGAGCTTGTCGTCCTCGCCGCCGTCGGCGTTGCGGACGTTCAGGTCCGGCGACGGCGCACCCGGCTTGAGGCCGCTCTCGAAGTGCGTCACCGGCAGTCCCGAGACCGAGCCGGCGCCGGTGTCCTTGGCCGGGTCGCCGTTGGCGCCGCCCTTGTCGTTGCACCCGCTCACGGCGACCGCCGCGACGGCCAGCAGCGCGACCAGCGCCCGCCGTCCTCCCCCTGGGATCATCTGTTCCACTCGCTCTCGTACCACCCGTTACCCGACGCGCAGGACCCTACCCAGCGCATACGCCGGGCGTGCGGGTTATCCCCGAACTCCTCCCTGCGCATATCCGGTGGCGGCCCGATATCGTCGCTTCCCATGCGTGCAGTCCGCCGGTTCACCGTCCGCGCCAGCCTCCCGGACTCCCTCGCCGGCCTGGGTGCGCTGGCCACCAACCTGCGCTGGACGTGGCACCCGCCGACCCGGGACCTGTTCGCGTCGATGGACGCCGAGCTGTTCAACGCCGTGCGCGACCCGCTGCGGATGCTCACCGCGCTGCCGCCGGCCCGGCTCGACGAGCTCGCCGTCGACGACGACTTCCTCGCGCGCGCCCGCGAAGCGGCCGAAGACCTGGAGAAGTACCTGTCGGAGCCGCGCTGGTACCAGCGCCGGGACGACGACGAGCTGCCGTCCGCGGTCGCCTACTTCTCGATGGAGTTCGGCGTCACCGAAGCCCTGCCGAACTACTCCGGCGGCCTCGGCGTGCTGGCCGGCGACCACCTCAAGGCCGCGTCCGACCTGGGCGTGCCGATGGTCGGCGTCGGGCTGCTCTACCGCAACGGCTACTTCCGGCAGTCCCTGTCGCTGGACGGCTGGCAGGTCGAGCACTACCCGGTGATCGACCCGAACGCCTTCCCCCTGGAGCTGCTGACCGCGGGCGGGCGCCCGGTGCTGATCGGCGTCGCGATGCCGGGCGGGCGCGAGCTGTGCGCGCAGATCTGGCAGGCCCGCGTCGGACGGGTGCCGCTGCTGCTGCTGGACACCGACACCGAGGCCAACGACGAGGACCTGCGCGGCGTCACCGACCGGCTCTACGGCGGCGACGCCGACCACCGCCTCCGGCAGGAGATCCTGGCCGGCATCGGCGGGTTCCGGGCCGTGCGCAAGTACTGCGAGCTGACCGGCCACCCGCAGCCCATGGTGTTCCACACGAACGAGGGACACGCGGGCTTCCTCGGCCTGGAACGCGCCCGCGAGATCGTCCAGGCCGACGGCCTGGCGTTCGACGAAGCCATGCCCGCGGTCCGCGCCGGGACGCTGTTCACCACGCACACCCCGGTCAGCGCGGGCATCGACCGGTTCCCGGTGGACCTGGTCCAGCGCTACTTCAACGACGGCAGGCTGGTCCCGGACATCGACCCGAGACGGGTGCTCGCGCTCGGCGCCGAGGACAACCCCGGCCTGTTCAACATGGCGCACATGGGCCTGCGGCTGGCCCAGCGCGCGAACGGCGTGTCCCAGCTGCACGGGCGCGTCACCCGGAAGATGTTCTCGCGGCTGTGGCCCGGCTTCGACCACGACGAGGTGCCGATCTCGTCGGTGACCAACGGCGTCCACGGCCCGACCTGGGTGGCGCGCGAGCTGAGCACGCTGCTCGGCCGCGAGTGGGGCCTCGACGTCGGCGAGGGCCCGCTGCGGGACGGCGTTTCCGACGCCGAGCTGTGGGGACTGCGGCGCGACCTGCGCGAGAAGCTGGTGCACGAGGTCCGGCGCCGGGTGCGCGCGGCGTGGCTGCAGCGCGGTGCGTCGCCGCTGGAGCTCGGCTGGGTGGACTCGGTGTTCGACCCGGACGTGCTGACCGTCGGGTTCGCCCGCCGCGTCCCGACGTACAAGCGGCTGACGCTGATGCTGCGCGACCCCGACCGCCTGCGCACGCTGCTGCTCAACGAAGACCGCCCGCTCCAGGTCGTCGTCGCGGGCAAGTCGCACCCGGCCGACGAGAACGGCAAGCAGCTGATCCAGCAGATCGTCCGGTTCGTCGACGGCGCGGACGTCCGGCACCGGATCGTCTTCCTGCCCGACTACGACATGTCGATGGCCCGGTACCTCTACCGCGGCTGCGACGTCTGGCTGAACAACCCGGTGCGGCCCCTGGAGGCGTGCGGGACGTCGGGGATGAAGTCGGCGCTGAACGGCGGGCTCAACCTGTCGATCCGCGACGGCTGGTGGGACGAGTGCTACGACGGCAGCAACGGCTGGGCGATCCCGACGGCGGACGGCGTCACCGACCCCTTGCGCCGCGACGACCTGGAGGCGGCGGCCCTGTACGAGCTGCTGGGCCAGCAGATCGCGCCGCTGTTCTACGACCGGTCGCCCGACGGCGTGCCGACCGGCTGGCTGTCGATGGTGTGGCACACGCTGGAGACGCTCGGCCCGCGGGTCCAGGCGTCCCGGATGGTCCGCGAGTACGTCGACAACGGCTACCTCCCGGCGTCGCGGACGGTCGCGGCGGCCACGGGCGACGGCTACCGGGGCGCGCTGTCGCTGGCGGACTACCGCACGAAGCTCGAGGTGTCGTGGCCGCGGGTGCGCATCTTCGACTCGGAACTGCTGGTGGAGGCGACCGAGCCGCTGGTGGTCGGCACGGAGGTGACGATCCGCGCCCGGATCGACCTGGCCGCCCTGGATCCGTCCGAAGTGGACATCCAGGCGGTGGTCGGCCGGGTCGGCGACGACGACGAGCTGCGCGACCCGGTGACGGTCCCGATGACCGCCGACGGCATCGGCGCGTTCGCGGCGCGGGTGAAGCTGCCGCGCCCGGGGTCGATCGGCTACACGGTCCGGGTGCTGCCGAAGCACGGCCTGCTGGCGACCCCGGCCGAGCTGGCGCGGGTCGTGCTGGCTTAGCTGCGCACAGCGGCGAGGAAGGCGGCGAAGCTCTCCGCGGGGACGGCGATGTGGCCGCCCGCGCGGTCCTTGGTGTCGCGGATCGCCGCGTAGCCGGGGATCACCGCGACCTCCACACACGTGCCGTTGCTCTCGGTGTAACTGGAGGTCTTGAAGGTGGCCGTGGCGAAGTTAGGGGACATGGGGGACCGTCCTCCGGTGTCATGCGTAGGTCTGGGCGATCTCCAGGATAAGCCTCCGTGACTTGTCGATGCCGGATGCGTTCGCAGTAAGGCGGCTCCACAGCATCGCGTAGTCCGCTGTCTCGGCGACGCCGTCGAGATAGTCGGCATCGTGCAGGTTCTCGACGTAGACCATCTCCAGCGGTTGCGCGGCAGCGGTGGGGGCTGGGATGCGCAGCGTGGTGAAGCCAAAAGTGCTGGCATTGCCTGGTGCGTCGAAGGGCAGGATCTGGAGCTGGATGTTCGGCTTGCGGGAGATCGTCGCGAGGTGCTTCAGCTGTTCGTTCATCACCGCGTTGCCGCCGACGATCCGGCGCAGGCAGCTCTCGCTCAGGATGAAGTTGGCCGTCGCGGGCCGCTGCCGGAACAGCACCTCCTGGCGTTCCAGCCGGGCCGCGACGACATCCTCGATGTTGATCGTGTCCCGGCGGAAGTCGTGGCCGAGCATGGCGCGCATGTACGACTCGGTCTGCAACAGGCCGGGCACCATCTCGGCGCCGTAGTGCTGGATCAGGTTCGCGTCGCACTCGAAGTCGTAGTACGCCCGCTGCTGGAGCGGGACCGCGGCGCGGTGGCCGGACCAGCGGCCGCGCTGGCTGCGCGTCCTCGCCAGCTCGACGATGGCGGCCTTCTGCTCGTCGCTGTGCACGTCGTAGTGGTCGAGGAGCATCTTGGCGTCGCCGGGGGTCAGGCCCTCGCGGCCCTTCTCCATCTTGGTGACCCGGGTGGTGTCGCGGCCGAGCAGCTTGGCGGCGTCCTTCATGTCGACGCCCGCCTGGAGCCGCGCTTCCCGCATGTAGATCGACAGGAACTTCAGCCGCACCGTCGGCGTCATCGGCATGGAACCTCACCCGTTCGAGTCAATTGCTGTACAGCAGTTGCAAAGTTGGTCTGGTGAATTCAGACTAGCAACCGTTGGCGGAGGCGTGGGGTTGCGCGCTCCGGGATCACTCGAAAGGGGATGGCTGTGAGCGAGCCGCTAATCAGGAGCACCGAACCGCGGCGGGAGTGGCTGGTCCGGTGCTCGGATGCCTGGCGTGACCTGGCCGTGTGCTCGGTCGAGGTCAACCGGGGCGAAATCGGCATCTTCGGGCCGCGCGGGGACGTGTTCACGCTGAACCGGGCGGAGATCGCCGACTTCCGGACCGCGCTCGACGCGGCGATCGGGCAGGCCGAGTCCGACCTGCGGGCGGAACGGGCCGGCCGGGCCGCGGACTACCGAATATAGCGGCGCGCGCTGCCCTGCGCGAAGCTAAGTTGGGGGGCATGCGCTTCGGAATGTTCGTCCCGCAGGGCTGGCGCCTCGACCTGGCCGGCATCGACCCCGCGGACCACTGGCAGACCATGCTCGGCCTCGCGAAACACGCGGAGGCCGGCCCCTTCGAATCGATCTGGGTCTACGACCACTTCCACACCGTGCCGGTGCCCACCGAGGAAGCCACGCACGAAGCCTGGTCGCTGATGTCGGCGTTCGCCGCCGCGACCGACACCATCCGGCTCGGGCAGATGTGCACCTGCATGGGCTACCGCAACCCCGCCTACCTGGCGAAGGTCGCCGCCACCGCCGACCTCATCTCGGGCGGCCGGGTCGAAATGGGCATCGGTGCCGGCTGGTACGAGCACGAGTGGCGGGCCTACGGCTACGGCTTCCCCACGGCCGGCGAGCGGCTCGGCCAGCTCGACGAAGGCGTGCAGATCATGCGCGACCTGTGGGCCACCGGCAAGTCCACTCTGGACGGCAAGCACTACCAGACGGACGGGGCGATCCTGCGCCCGCTCCCGCTCCAGGACGGCGGGATCCCGCTCTGGATCGCCGGCGGCGGCGAAAAGAAGACGCTGCGAATCGCGGCGAAGTACGCGAAGTACACGAACTTCTACCCCGAGCCGGAGATGTTCACGCGCAAGTCGGAGATCCTGGCCGCGCACTGCAAGGACGTCGGCACCGACTTCGACGCGATCGTCCGCTCGGGCAACCTCAGCGTCGTCCTCGGCGAGACCGAGAAGGACGTCCAGGATAAGCAGGCCTGGCTGAAGGCGCACTACGAGAAGTACGTCCCGGCCGAAGAGGCCGAGCGGGCGGTCGCCACGTTCGCGAGCGGCCCGTCGGCCGGCACCCCGGAGCAGGTCGCCGAGCACCTCAAGGCCCTGGGCGAGCGCGGGATGTCGTACGCGATCCTGAACTTCCCGGAAGCCGCGTACGACCGCTCCGGCATCGACCTGTTCACCAAGCACATCGCCCCGGCGCTGGCCTAGAACTGTCGGTGCTCCCCGGTAGCGTGGAAAACGGGGGCTGCTAAGGCACCGCCGGGCTCCCGCCGGCCTGCACGGGCAGGCCGGCGGCGGCCCAGGCGCGGAACCCGCCGTCGAGGTCGGTCGCGTTGCGCAGGCCCAGCCGCTGCAAGTCGGCCGCCGCCAGGCTCGACGAATAGCCCTCGTTGCACAGCACGATCACCGTCGTGTCCGGCGTCACCGCGGGCAGCCGCCACTCGCTGTCCGGCGCCAGCCGCCACTCCAGGTGGATCCGCTCGACGATCACCGCGCCCGGGATCTCGCCCTCGGCCGCGCGGTTCGCCAGCGGCCGGACGTCGACCAGCAGCGCCCCCGCCTCCTGCAGCTCGCGGGCCCGGCCGGGCGTCACCCGGTCCAACCCGGACCGGGCGGCGGCCAGCAGCGAATCGACAGCGCTCATGACCGGACGATAGCGGGCAGCGGCGGGATTTCCGCCGGAACGTCGGCGAGCGAGTCGTACTCCCGCGTCGCCACCAGCGGCGGCGAATACGCGTGGACGCTCGCCGCCGGCTGGTCGCCGAGGCCGGTGACCTGGTGGGCGCGGCCGGCGCCGAAGCCGAGCCCTTCGCCGGCCGCGTGCGTCCGCCGCCGGATCGGCCCGCCCGGATAGCGGTACTCCTCACCGAGTTCACCCTGCAGAACGGTGAACGAGCCGGACGCGCCGCCGTGGTCGTGCGGCTTGGTGTGCTGGCCGGGCAGCCACGACAGCAGCCACAGCTCGACGCCGTCGGTCAGCGCCAGGCGCGCCCACCAGCGGCGGTCCTCGTCGAACCGCAGGATGCCGCGCAGGCCCGCGGTCAGCTCGGTGGTGACGGTGCTGGTCAGGTCGGCCAGCTCACGCGGGGTCCAGAGCAGCCGCGCCGGGTGCAGCAACTCGGGCAGCAGCGGGTCGGTCAGCTGCGGGTGGATCTCGACGGACGGGCGAACCAGGGAAGTGGTCAACGCGGGTGCTCCTCGGACGCGAAGGATTTCGGGACACGGGGCAGCACGGCACCGCACGCGCCGAAGGGCGCGAGGGATCAGCGGAGCCGCGCCCGCGTACACCCGGCCGAAGCGACGAGGAGCAGGTCGATGGTGCGACGGCGCCAGAACGAACCCCGGGTGATCCCGGTGGCTGGCGCGTCGGCTGACATGCCGGTGATCCTGCCACAACGACGGCCGGAGCTGCTCTTCCGCGGTGCGGCGTTCCACGTCGTGGACACTCCCCGACCTGCCGGTTCGCCGTCTCACCCGGGCGGGTGCGCACGCGCGCGCGAGGAGCAGACAGAATGGGGCTCGTGAGCGAGCCGACCCAGCCCAGCGAACTTGACGACCTCGTGGTCCGGATGGCCGGTGTCGGCGTCCGCCGGGGGACCAACGACCTCCTCGCCGGCCTCGACTGGACCGTGGAACTGGACGAGCGCTGGGTGGTGCTCGGCCCGAACGGCGCGGGCAAGACCACCCTGCTGCGCCTCGCCGCGGCCGAACTGCACCCGACCACCGGCGAGGTCGACCTGCTCGGCGAGCGCATCGGCCGGGTCAACATCTTCGACCTCCGCCCGCGCATCGGCTTCACCTCGGCCGCCATCGCCCAGCGCGTCCCGGGCGACGAGCTGGTCAAGGACGTCGTGGTCAGCGCCGGCTACGCGGTGCTCGGCCGCTGGCGTGAGGAATACGACACCCTCGACACCGCCCGCGCGACCGAGCTCCTGGACGCGATGGGCATCGGGCACCTCGCCGAGCGCACCTTCGGCACGCTGTCCGAGGGCGAGCGCAAGCGCGCGCTGATCGCCCGGTCGCTGATGACCGACCCGGAGATGCTGCTGCTCGACGAGCCCGCCGCCGGTCTCGACCTCGGTGGCCGCGAGGACCTGGTCGCCCGGCTGTCCGACCTGGCGCTGGACGCCGAAGCACCGGCCCTGGTCCTGGTCACCCACCACGTCGAGGAGATCCCGCCGGGGTTCACCCACGCGCTGCTGCTCCGCGACGGCCGCGCGGTGGTGTCCGGCCTGGTCGACGACGTCATCACCAGCGAAAACCTGTCGAAGACGTTCGACCAGGACCTCGTGCTGGAGCGCTCCGGCGATCGCTTCTTCGCCCGGCGCCGCTAGGCTGCCCTTACCGGCCGGTAGCCTGCTGGCACCCGTTCAACGAGGAGGAGTGGCGTGGGAGAGTTCGTAACCCTCGAGGTCAAGGACGGGGTCGGCACCATCCGGCTCGACCGGCCGCCGGTCAACGCCCTGAACGCCCAGGTCACCGCCGAGCTCGCGGAGCTGGCGAAGGAGGCCACCGAGCGCGACGACGTCCGCGCGGTGATCCTCTACGGCGGCGAGAAGACCTTCGCGGGCGGCGCGGACATCAAGGAGATGGCCACCCGCACGTACCCGGAGATCGCCAAGTTCGGCGCCAACCTCACCGGCACCCTCGCGGCCATCGCGAACATCCCGAAGCCGGTCGTCGCGGCCATCACCGGCTACGCCCTCGGCGGCGGCCTGGAGCTGGCGCTGACCGCGGACTGGCGGGTCGCGGGCGACAACGTCAAGGTCGGCCAGCCCGAGATCCAGCTCGGCGTCATCCCCGGCGCGGGCGGCACCCAGCGCCTGGCGCGGCTGATCGGGCCGAGCAAGACCAAGGACATCGTCTACACCGGACGGTTCGTCAAGGCCGAAGAGGCGCTGCGGCTGGGGATCGTGGACCAGGTCGTCGCCCCCGACGACGTCTACGCGGCCGCGCACAAGTGGGCGGCCCAGTTCGCGAACGGCCCCGCCGTGGCGCTGCGGGCGGCGAAGGCGGCCATCGACGGCGGTCTCGACATGGACCTCCCGAACGCGCTCAAGCTCGAGTCGCACCTGTTCGCCGCCCTCTGGGCGACCCAAGACCAGCAGAACGGCATGAAGTCGTTCATCGAAAACGGGCCCGGCAAGGCCACTTTCGAAGGGAAATGACGCCTTGACCGACGTGAACGACCCGGCCCCGAACCCGCACGCCACCGCCGAAGAGGTCCAGGCCGCGTACGCCGACCCCAAGCTGGCGAACGTGCTCTACCACGACTGGGAAGCCGGCACCTACGACGAGAAGTGGTCGATCTCGTACGACGAGCGCTGCATCTCCTACGCCACCGACGTGTTCAACGCCGTCGCGGGCGAGGACGGCCAGCCCTACCAGCACGCGATGGAGCTGGGCAGCGGCACCGGCTTCTTCCTGCTGAACCTGATGCAGGGCGGCGTCGCCAAGAAGGGCTCGGTCACCGACCTCTCGCCCGGCATGGTCCAGGTCGCGCTGCGCAACGCCGAGAAGCTCGGCCTCGACGTCGACGGCCGGGTCGCCGACGCCGAGCGCATCCCGTACGAGGACAACACGTTCGACCTGGTGGTCGGGCACGCGGTGCTGCACCACATCCCGGACGTCCAGGCGGCGTTCCGCGAGGTGCTGCGCGTGCTCAAGCCGGGCGGCCGGTTCGTCTTCGCCGGGGAGCCGACCAAGATCGGCGACTTCTACGCCCGCAAGCTCGGCCAGTTCACCTGGTTCCTGACCACGCGCGTGACGAAGCTGCCGGTGCTGAGCGGCTGGCGGCGCCCGCAGTCCGAATTGGACGAGTCGTCCCGCGCGGCCGCTCTCGAAGCGGTGGTCGACATCCACACCTTCGACCCGTCGGAGCTGGAGTCGTGGGCCCGCGGGGCCGGTGCCCAGGACGTCCACGCGGTCACCGAGGAGTTCGCCGCGGCCCTGGCCGGCTGGCCGATCCGGACGTTCGAGGCCGCCGTGCCGCAGGAGAAGCTGACCGTGCGCTGGCGGCTGTTCGCCTACCACCTGTGGCTGCGGCTGTCCGCTGTGGACAAGAAGGTGCTGTCGAAGATCCTGCCGCGCGAGCTGTTCTACAACGTGATGATCACCGGGACCAAGCGGCCGTCCTGAGTTGGGGTACTCGTTCAGCCTCGGCGACGTCGCCTACCTGCGTTCCGGCGCGGGTGTGGCGGCGCTCGCCGAGGTTTCGGCGTTGCCGCTGACCGACCGGATCGCGTCGGTCGCTGCCGTCCGCCGCGTGGCTGGTGAGGAGCACGCGGCCGCGGTGCTGGAAACCGTGCTGCTGCGCCGGAAAGCCGTCGGCAAGCTGTCCGGTGTGGACTGGCTGTTCACTTCCGACGCGCTCCAGCAGGCGAGCGCGTCGATCGTGGCGCGGCACCGTGCGACGCGGCTGGCCGGGCTCGACGTGCACGACGTCACGTGCTCGGCGGGCGCGGACCTCGTCGAAATCGCGCGGGTGGCCCGGCGAGCGCTGGGGTCCGATCTGGACCCGGTGCGGCTGGAGATGGCGCGCCACAACGGAACCACCGCGGGTGTCTCTTTCGGACTCGCTCGCGCCGACGCGCTGCGCCCGGTGAGCCGGTCAGGGGTGGTCGTCGCCGATCCGGCCCGGCGTGACTCTTCCGGGCGGCGGGCGTGGAAACCCTCGGACTTCGCGCCACCCCTGGATGGACTGGTCGAGGCATACCCGGGGCGGGCGCTGTCCGTGAAATGCGCGCCCGGCCTCGACTTCGCACTCACGCCGTGGGCGGAGGAGGTCGAGCTGGTGTCCCTGGACGGCCAGGTCCGCGAGTCCTGCCTCTGGCGCGGCCTGGGCACCGGCGTCACGCGACGGGCGACCGTGCTGCGTTCGGACGGGACACAGTGGACGGTCACCGACGCCGAACCGGACGAACTGCCCGCGCGCGAGCCGGGGGAGTGGATCGTCGACCCGGACGGCGCGGTCGTGCGGGCCGGACTGGTCCGCCACTACGCGGCCCGGCACGGGTTGTGGCAGCTGGACGAGCGCATCGCGTACCTGACCGGAGACACCCCGCCGCCGGGGGTGCGGGCCTTCCGCGTCCTGGAGCAGGGGCCGTACAGCGAGAAAGCGCTGAAGGCCGTCCTCAAGCGACACGACGTCGGCCGCCTGGAGATCCTGGTGCGCGGCCTGGACGTCGACCCGGACGCGTTGCGCCGCCGACTGAAGCCGCGCGGCGAAACGGAAGCTTCGGTGGTTTTGACGCGGATCGGCCGCGCGCCGGTGGCTTTTCTCTGCCGGGCGGAGCGAGTGACGTAGGTTCCCCCGGTCGTCAAGTTCTACGGGAGGGTTCGCCGTGTCCGGAAAATGGTCAAGTCTCGTCAAGCTCGCCGCCGCCGCGGCCATCGGCGCCACTGTCGCCTCGGGCGCCACCGCGCTGGCCGGCTCGGACGAATCGACGGCCGCCCGCGCGAAGGAGCCGGCCAACATCGGCCAGGTCAAGCTCGACGTCAAGGCGTACTACGGCGACTACGTCGACGCCGCGGGCAAGCACCACTACTCCGACACGAGCCGGTTCGTGAAGGACACCAGCCGGATCGTCTCGGACGCGAAGCGCTCCCTGCAGCAGTCGCTGGGCCGGGTGAAGAACCCGGCGATCGTGCTGGACGTCGACGACACCTCCGAGGTCACCTACGGCTGGGAGGCCGACAACGACTTCGGCTTCGACCCGGTCAAGCAGCAGCAGGCCATCGACAACGGCACCTTCGTCGCCAACAAGCCGGTGCTGGAGCTGGCCAACTGGGCGGCGCAGCACGGCGTCAAGGTCTACTTCCTGACCGGCCGCAACGAGTTCCAGGGGCCGCAGTCGCTCAAGAACCTCGCGAACGAAGGCTTCCCGGCCCCGGCCGGCGCGTTCTTCAAGCCGAAGACGGCGGCCCCCGACTACCTGCCGTGCGGTCTGACCTGCACCACCGTCCAGTACAAGTCGGGCACGCGGGCGCACATCGAAGCGACCGGCGCGAAGATCGTGCTCAACCTCGGCGACCAGTTCAGCGACCTCGAAGGCGGTTACGCGCTGCGTCCGGTCAAGCTGCCGAACCCGATGTACTACCTGCCCTGATCGCGGAATAACGGCCGGGCCCGGCGTGCTGCTCCTCATACCGAGGACTCTTAGGGAGCTGACATGGCGAAGAAGGTTCTGCAGCCGGGCCCGGACCACCCGATCACCGTCGAGCCGACCAAGGCGCGCGTCGTGGTCAAGGCGGGCGGGCGTGTCGTCGCCGACAGCCGCAACGCGCTCACCCTGCAGGAATCCACCTACCCGGCGGTCCAGTACATCCCGCTGGCCGACGTCGACGCGGCCGTGCTCGAGCGGACCGCCCACGAGACGTACTGCCCGTACAAGGGCGAGGCGAGCTACTACTCGCTGAACGCGGGCGAGGTGAAGGGCGAGAACGCGGTCTGGACGTACGAGAACCCGTACGACGCGGTCGCGCCGATCAAGGACCACGTCGCGTTCTACCCGAACGTGGTCGACTCGATCGAGCTGGTCGAGGACTGAGCTGGACCTCGACCTGCTGCGCACGTTCCTGGCGGTCCACCGCGCGGGTTCGCTGACCGGCGCGGCGCCGTCGCTGGGCCTGTCCCAGCCGACGGTGACCGCGCAGGTCAGGGCCCTGGAGGAGCAGCTGGGGCAGCAGCTGTTCGTCCGCCGCGCCCGTGGCGTGACGCCGACGTCGGCCGCCGACGAGCTGGCGGCCCGGGTGGCCCCGCACATCGACGCGCTGGCTTCCGTGGTCGTCGGCGAGGCCTCCCCGGTGCACCTGGCCGGGCCCGCCGAGCTGACGACGGTCCGGGTGCTGCCCGCACTGGCCGGCCTGGTCGCGCGCGGGCTCGAGCTGCGGGTGACATTCGGCCTGGCCGACGACCTCCTGGCCGGCCTGGCCCAGCGCCGCTTCGACCTGGTGGTCTCGACGATCCGCCCCCGCGGCCGCGGCTTCACGGCCACCCCGCTGACGGACGAGGAGTTCGTCCTGGTCGGCCCCAGCGGCTTCACCGGCGACCCCCGGACGGCACCGCTGGTGGCGTACGCGGAGGACCTGCCGATCATCCGCCGCTACTGGCGCACGGTCCTGGGCACCCGCCCACCGGCGGGCCCGGCGGTCGTGGTGCCGGACCTGCGCGGGGTCCTGACGTGCGTGCTGGCGGGGTGCGGCGTCAGTGTGCTGCCGCGGTATCTGTGTGCGGCCGAGTTGGCGTCGGGGGAGCTGGTCGCGCTGCTGGAGCCGGCGGAACCGCCGATCAACACGCTGTTCGTGGTCAGCCGGCCCGAGCCGTGCCGGGCGGGGCCCGCGGCGGTGCGGGACGCACTGCTCGCGGACGCCGCCCGGTGGTGACTCAGCCGGTGTAGCCGGCGAAGATCTTCGCGAACTCGTACTTCGACTGGGGCACGTTGGTGCACTTGTAGAGCGCCCCGGTGCACGCGTTCGCGTCGCGGCCCTGTTCCCAGAACGACAGCATTCCGAGGTGGACCGTCTTCGCGAACGCCACCAGCGCCTTCGCGTCCTTCTGGTAGAAGATCTCGTTCTGCGAGTCGTTGACGCCGATCATCGGGGTGACGCCGACCTTCTTCCACGCCGCCGCGTCGCTCAGTCCGTACAGCGACTTCAGCTGCGCCTGCGTGGCCTTGGCCGCCGAGATCGCCTTGGCGCCCTGGTCGCCCGCGCCCTGGTAGTAGTCCATGGCCATGATGTTGACCAGGTCCAGATTCACCCCGGCGTTCTTGGCCGCCGTGACCACGTTGAGCCCGTCCGCGGTGAGGCCGTTGGGCAGCACCGGCAGCGTCAGCGAAATCTTCAGCCCGGGGTTGTTGTTCTGCAGCGTTTTCAGGGCCTGCGAGCGCCGGGCGATCGACGCCGGATCGGCGACCGCCGCGCCCTCGATGTCGAAGTCGGCGTACTTGAGGCCGTACGCCTTGACCACGGCGTCGTACTCGGCCGCGACCTGCGCGGCCGTGCTGCACGCCTGGGCCAGCTCGATGCCGGACGCGCCGCCGAAGGAGATCTTGACGTCGCCGCCCGCGTTGCGGATCTTGGCGATCTCCTCCTTCTGCCACGCCGTGCGCGGGTCGTAGGCGCCGAACCAGCTGGCCTTGCAGCCGTAGGAGTTGACGAACGCGAGCGTGAACCCCTTGACGCCGCTCGCGGCCGACATCGCCGACAGGCTGGGCGTCGGCCACGCGCCCATGTCGACGTAGGGGCCGACCGGGATCGGGGAACCGGCCGCGGCGCCGGCGGGCGTGGCCAGGCCGGTGGCCAGCAGGGCGAGCCCGCCCAGGACGGACAGGAAGGAACGGAGACGCATGGGAACCTCCACGACGACGAGCGCGGCGGCGGGAACTGCGGTCCCCATTGGTATAGACCTTTTACGGTGGTGTGGACCATCGGCCGATCGGGCTACGCCGGTGACGGTGCGTTGCCGCGGCGGCGGGGACGGCGGCCGAGCCACCACTCGGCGGCCAGCAGCGGCAGCACCCAGCCGGTCCACGTCGTGATGCCGGCGATCGCCTGGCCCAGCGCGACTTCGCTGCCGCCGAACGTCGTGTCCAGCTGCGGGGTCAGCACGAGCGCGCAGACCACGCCCCAGATCCGGTTGCTGATGATCGACATGCACAGCGCGAAGCTGCGGACCATCCAGCGGCGGTGGTCGCCGAACCGCCGCGCCCGCGCCGCCCGGTAGCCCTGGACCGTGCAGCCGAACCAGAGCGTCGCCAGCAGGACGTTCGACACCGCTCCGACCGGCCCGAACGGCGCCGCGAGCGCGATGGTGAACCCGGCGATCGACGCCGGGATCGCCCCGGCGAAGACGTACACGCGCCCGGTGCGGCGGTGCACCGCCGGGTGCTTCTGCCGCAGCCACGGCCAGACCTGCAGCGCGCAGGTCACCATGGCGACGGTCGCGAACCCGATGTGGGTGAGCAGCACCGGGTAGTACCAGCCGGTCGGCGCCGGGATCCGTGACCGCGCGGGATCGAGCCCGAGGTACGGCGGGAGCGAGAACACCAGGAACGCCGTGACGAGCAGGCCCAGCGGGAAGACCCACGGGCGCCGCCACCACGGTGTCGCGCGCCGGACTGCGGGCTGTTCGGTCGTCGTCATGGTGCCCCCTTGTTCATACGGTGTATTTGAACCGTATTGAGGACTTCGGCTGGGCGGCAATCATTGCGAGCAGCAATGGGGGAGTACCCTGAAACCGTTCTAGGCAAGGTCGTGAAGTGTTCTAGTACGGATCGGGGTGTTCGTGGCGGAGGCGCCCTACCTGCGGATCGCGGCGGACCTGCGCCGCCGGATCACCGCGGGCGAGCTTCGGCCCGGTGACCGCGTCCCGTCGACCCGGGCGCTGGTCCGCGAGTGGGGTGTCGCGATGGCGACCGCGGCGAAAGCGCTGTCCGCGCTGGGCGAGCAGGGCTGGGTGCGTGCGGTGCCGGGCAGCGGCACGGTCGTCGCCGACCGGACGCCGTCGAAGCCGCCACTGGGCCGGGACAGCCTGGTGCGCGCGGCCATCGCGCTGGCCGACGCCGACGGCCTCGCCGCGCTGTCGATGCGGCGGCTCGCGGCCGAGCTGGGGGTCGGCCCGATGGCGCTGTACCGGCACGTGCCGGACAAGGAGGAACTGCTCCGGCTGATGGCCGACGTCGCGCTCGGGGAGGCGGAGCTGCCAGAACCCGGCCCGGCGCCGTGGCGGCCCCGCCTCGAACTCGCAGCCCGCGCGCAGTGGCGGGCCTACCGGCGCCACCCGTGGCTCGCGCCGATCCTGCTCAACTCGCTGGTCCGGCCGCCGGTGCTGGCGGCCGGCCTGCGGCTGGTGGACTGGTCGCTGCGCGCGCTGGCCGGCACCGGCCTGAAGCGGCGGGTCAAGCTGCAGGTGGTCATGACGCTCAACGGCTGGGTCGGCGGGCTGGCGGTGAGCAACGCGTTCGAGGTCCAGGCCGAGCAGGACACGGGCATCACCGGCGACCAGCGCCTGGCGGCGGACATGGCGCTGCTGGCGCGGCTGCTCGGGTCGGGCCGGTACCCGGTGCTGGCCGAGGTGATGACCGGGCTCGAGGACGTCGACCTGGACGAGGCGTTCGAGTTCGGGCTGCGCCGCCAGCTCGACGGCATCGCCGTGCTGCTGGGCGAACACTAGACTGGCCGCGGTGCGGATCACCACGGAACGGCTCACGCTGCACGCGTGGTCGGAGGAGTTCTTCGACGACCTGTTCGCGCTGGCCCAGCTGCCGGAGACGGTCCGGTACGTGGGCACCGGCGAGCCGTGGAGCCGCGAGTACACGCAGGCCAAGCACCAGGCGACGCTCGCGCACTGGGCCGAGCACGGCTTCGGCTGGTTCGCGGTGTCGGCGGCCCCGGGTTCGTTCGACGGCGTGGTGTCCCTGGTCCGCCGCAGCCCGATCGAGTCGGGCCTCGGCCTCCCGGCGGTGGAGATGGGCTGGTGGATCGCCCCCTCGGGCTGGGGCCGCGGCTACGCGACGGAAGCGACGTCCGCGGTCCGCGACCGGGTGTTCGAGTCGGGCTGGGCGGACCGGCTGCTGGCGGTGTTCGAACCGGTGAACAAGCCGTCGGCGCGGGTGGTGGAGAAACTCGGCTTCACGCTGCACAGCCGGTTCGTGCTGGACGGGCGGGTGGAGCAGCGGGCGGTCCTGGACCGCCCGCGCTGACTCGTCAGACGGGTACCGGCACGTTCCCGACCCACCGGTGCACCGCCTCCGCCAGCCCCGCGTCTCCCGCGCCGGGCGTGCCCACCCAGGCGACGTGCCCGTCCGGCCGCAGCAGCACCGCGTCGATGTCCGAAGTGGACGGACTCGACGCCGCGACCACCGGCACCCCGGCCGACCACGCCGCGAACGACCCGGACGGCGTCAGGTCCAGCAGCACCGGCCGTCCCGCGTGCAGCAGCGTCGCCAGGCGCGTTTCCGCGCCCGACACCAGCAACGGGACGTCCGGGGCGAGGCGTCCCAGCCACGGGTGGCCGCCCGGCTCGTAGCACGCGTCCAGCCCCGTGATGATCTCCGCCAGCGCGCGGTTCCCCGCCGGGTGCGCGGCGACGCGCCGCAGCAGGTCCGCCCACGGTTCCGCGCCGGCCTCCTCCACCGCGACCTGGGCGCGCGTGTTCGCCAGGATCCGCTCGCCCGCCGCGTGCCGCTCGGCGTGGTAGGTGTCCAGGAGACCCTCCGGAGCCGTGCCGCGGACCGTGGCCGCGAGCTTCCAGCCCAGGTTGAAACTGTCGTCGAGGGCGACGTTCACCCCGATCGCCCCCGCCGGCGGGTGGATGTGAGCCGCGTCGCCCGCCAGCAGCACCCGGCCTTCGCGGTACTTCGACGCCAGCCGGGCCGCGTCGCCGAAGCGGCTCAGCCAGCGGGGTTCGCGCAGCTCGACGTGCAGGCCCAGGACGGTGTCCACCTGGGCCTGCAGCCGCTCCAGCGTCACCGGCGTGTCCTTGTCCGACGGCGGGGCGTCCTCGCGGACCACGATCCGGACGTACCCCGGCCGCGGGATCACGAACAGGCTCCGCCCGTCCGGACCCGCCGAAGGCCCGTACGGCAGGTCGCATTCGACGTCGCCGAGCAGCGCGTACCAGCGCGCGTCGACCCCGGGGAAGCCGATGCCGGCCTGCTTGCGCACCGTGCTGCGGCCGCCGTCGCAGCCCACGAGGAACCGCGACCGGAGCGTCCGGCCGAACTGTCCATTGTGGACCACGGTGGTGACGTCGTCCGCGGACTGGGTGAACGAGCGCAGGTCGTGCCCGCGCAGGATTTCCACGCCCAGTTCGCGGGCCCGCGCCTCCAGGACCTCCTCGACGCGCGTCTGCGGGATGCCCAGCGAGAACGGGTGATCCGTGGCCGCGCCGTCGAGCAGCAGCGGACCGGGCAGGCCGGTGACCGGCGCGTGCGGCACCCGGTGCCCCTCCGCCACCAGCCCGTCGGCCAGGCCGCGCCGGGCCAGCAGGTCGAGCGCACGCGAATTGAGGTTGAAGCCGCGGCAGTACGGCGGGCGCTGCGGCAGGCGTTCGACGATCGTGGTGCGGACGCCGGCCAGCGCGAGTTCCGCGGCGAGCAGCAGGCCGGCCGGGCCGGCGCCGGCGATGAGGACATCGGTTTCGAACACGGTTTCCCCTCAGAAGTTCTCGGGCCAGGGCAGGGAGCCGGCGCGGATTTCGGCGGCGGTGTCGCGCGCCCAGTCGAGTTCCGCCTGCCAGGCGTGCCGGACGAACTCGACCTCGATCATGAACAGCCGCGGCGCGCCCTTCCCGACGGTCTCGGCCAGCGCCGTGTCCGCGCCTTCGATGCGTTCGGCGAGGTGGCGGGCACGTTCTTCGAGGGCGTCGGCGGCGCGATCCGGGCCGAGCGCGCCGAGGTAGCTCACCGCCGCGACGAACTTCGGGTACTCCGCGACCGGTTCGCGGACCAGTTCGTCGAGCCAGGCGACGAACTCCTGGCGGCCGAGTTCGGTGTGCGCGTAGACGGTCCGTTCCGGCCGGTTGCCCTCGCGGACCGTCTCGACGGGCTCGATCCAGCGGTGCTTGGCCAGTGCCTCCACGGTGTCGTAGAGCGAACCCGGGTTGATCTTGAACGTCGAGCCCTTGTAGCGCTCGCGCAGCGTGGACGCCATCTCGTACGGGTGCATCGGGCGTTCCAGCAAGAGGCCGAGCACGGCCAGGGCGAGGGTGTTGCGGATCTTGCGCGGCACTAGTCGCTCCCTATTAGTCGGAACCGACTATACGCTGGCGGTCAACCGTCTAGAACCGCGTGTGCTCCAGCCAGTGCTCGAACAGGGCCGCGTCCCCGGAAACGGTGAGCCGCGGATCGTCCGCCGCGAGCCGCCGGGTCAGGGCGAGCAGCAGGTCGGCGGCGCGGCCTTCGACGACGACGTCGGCCGCGCCGGTGCCCTGGGCCACCTCGACCCCCGACGGCGTCCGCCGGACCAGCCGGCCGAGTTCCGGGTCGGTGGCGTGGAAGAGCAGCGTCTCGCCGGTGCCCTGCAGCGGCGTCCGGTCCAGCGCCGGGTGCGGTTGCCGCGAGAACACGGCCACCAGGTCCAGTCCTTCGGAGATCCCGTCCGCGGCGAGGTCGCCGTCGACGTCGTACGGCGCGCCCGTCGCGAAGGCGGCGTCCGCGCGGTGGACGACGGTTTCGTGGGCCAGCCGCCGGGTCCAGAACCCGGCGCGCCGATCGGGCGTCCAGGTCGACGTCGGGGTCTCGGGCCCGACCTCGGCCACGGCCGCGACCAGCCGCTCCGCACCGTCGCGAAGCCAGCCCCCGAGGGCGGCGAACGCGGGCGGGTCGTCGACCGTGACGGCGTCGAACGGCACGTACCCGGTGGGCCGGCTCGCGATGATCACGGCGGACTTGTGGTAGGCCAGCCCGACGTGCCAGGCCAGGTCACGCAGTGTCCACTCGGGACAGGTCGGCACACGCAGCTGCGGATCGGCGCCCGCGATCGCGGTCCCGAACCGATCCGCTTCGGCGACGAGGGCACCGGCCAGCCGGTCGTGGCTCAACGACGTCATCCCGCCACGGTAGGCCGCGCGGCGGCGGCCGTGGGGTCATGATCGGCTGCCCCGAAGACGACCTCCCCGGACCTGGACGGCCCGCCTCGCCGGGGCCATGATCTTTTAGGGTGGCGGGATGACTGGGGATCTGAAACGCGCCCGCCTGGGCGTTTCCGTCGTGTTCGCGGTGTGCGGCGCCGCGTTCGCCACCTGGCTGGCGCGGGTGCCCGCGGTGCAGGAGCGGCTCGGGCTGAGCACGGGCGAGCTGGCGACCGGGTTGTTCGGCCTCGCCGCCGGCTCGGTGCTGGCGCTGCTGGGCGCGGGCGCGCTGCTCACCCGGATCGGCAGCCGGGCGGCCGTGGTGCTCGGCGCGATCGTGCTGTGCTCCGGACTGCCGCTGGTCTCGCTCGCGTGGTCGGCGCCGGTGTTCTTCGCCGCACTCGTCGTGCTCGGCGTGGGAAACAGCCTGCTCGACGTCGCGATGAACGCGCACGCGGCCCGCGTCGAAGAAGGCTACGGGCGCCCGATCTTCGCCGGCTTCCACGCCTTCTGGAACATCGGCGGCCTCGCGGGCTCGGGCGTCGATGCGCTGATGGAGGCCACGCACGTCCCGGTGTCCGTGCACTTCCCGGTGGCCGGCGCGGTGCTGCTCGCGCTGGCCCTGTGGGCGGCGCGCACCCGGTTCCTCACCGGCGCCGACCGCGGCCAGGGCGAAGCGGCGTTCGCGTGGCCGAGCCGGGTGCTGGTGCCGCTGGGCGTGATCGCGTTCTGCGGGTTCGTCGCCGAAGGCGCGGTCAACAGCTGGAGCGCGGTGTACCTCGCCGACGTCACCGGTGCGACACCGGCTCTCGCCTCTTTCGGCTACTTCGCGTTCTCCGGGACGATGATCGCGGTCCGCCTGGTCGCCGACCGCATCGTGGCGCGCACGGGCGCGGTCCGCTTCGCCCGCGTGGCGGCCACGATCGCGGTCCTGGGCTTCGCGCTGGTCCTGGTCGTGCCGTGGCCGGCCGCGGGCGTGCTCGGCTTCGCGGTCGTCGGGCTCGGCGTGGCCGGGATCGTGCCGATCGCGTGGAGTGTGGCGAGCCGCAAGCAGGCGGACGCCCCGGGCCGGGCGGTCGCCGCCGTCGCGGCCTGCGGGTACCTCGGGTTCCTCGTCGAACCGGTCCTGGTCGGCGCACTCGCCACCCGCGTCGGCCTGCACTGGGCGTTGTCCTCGGCGGTCGTGGTCACCCTCGGGATCGTCTTCCTCGCGCCGTCGCTGCGGGTGCGGGAACGCGACCTCACGCGCTGAGCCGGCGCTCGCGCAGCACACTTCACCGACCCGGAGGGCGATCTGGCGGCGCCGGGGACCGGTCGGGAGCATCCCGGGTCGCGTGCCAGAATCCGCGCATGATCCCCGACCCGCCCGGTACCTGGACGCTCGGCGACCGCACGGTCAACCGCATCGGCTTCGGCGCGATGCGGTTGCCGCAGCACGGCCGGGCCTTCGATCCCGGGGCCGTCCCGCGCGATCGCGGCCAGGCCATCGCCGTCCTGCGCCGGGCCGTCGAGCTGGGCGTCAACCACATCGACACGGCGGCGTTCTACTTCTCCCGGCTGCGGTCGGCCAACGAGCTGATCAACCGCGCCCTGGCGCCCTACCCGGACGACCTCGTCATCGCGACGAAGGTGGGGCCGTCCCGCGATCCTTCCGGCGCCTGGCAACCGCTCGCCGCTCCGGAGCAGCTGCGCGGGCAGGTCGAGGAGAACCTGCGGCAGCTCGGCCGGGACCACCTCGACGTGGTCAACCTGCGCGTGTCCGGGCTCGACTCGATCGCCGCGCACTTCGGCGTCCTGGCCGGGCTGCGCGAAGCCGGGCTGATCCGGCACCTCGGCATCTCCAACGCGCGTCCCGCACACCTCGCCCAGGCGCAGGCGATCGCGCCGGTGGTGTGCGTGCAGAACGCCTACGGCCTCGGCTACCGGCCGGAACAGGACGCGTTCCTCGACCGCTGCGGCGAGCAGGGCATCGCCTTCGTCCCGTTCTTCGCGATCGCCGGCGCCGGGCGCGAGGCGGGCGCCGGCGGCGACGAGCACGACGAGGTGCTCGCCATCGCCCGCGCGCACGACGCGAGCCCGGTGCGCGTGCGGCTCGCCTGGGCGTTGCGGCGCGGACCGCACGTGCTCGTCATCCCCGGCACCGGATCGGCCGGGCACCTCGAGGACAACGTCGCGGCGGGCGCCCTCCGGCTCACCCCGGACGAGCTGGCCCGCCTCGACGCCGTGCACTCACGCCGGCGGTGAGCCGAACCAGCGGGCGAGGTGGTCGTCCAGGTCCCGCTGGTCGTCCCCGACCCACGCGACGTAACCGTCGGGGCGCAGCAGGACACCCGGGACGTCCAGCGCCGCGGTGGGATCGGCGAGGTGGTCGACCCGGTCCGCCCAGCCCGCGGCGGTCAGTCCTCCGGTGCGGTCCAGCAGCAGGCCGCGGCCGCTGCGCAACCGGTCGTACAGGCGGCCACCCGCCACGTCGATGTCACGCAGCCGGCGCCCGAGCAGGTCCGGGCCGTCGCCGAAGTCGTAGCGGATGGCCGTCGCGGCGATCTTCTCGGTCAGGTGGCGGTTCACCTCGTTGATGTCCATCAGCTCGGTGAGCAGCCGGCGCATGGCCTCGGCGCCTGGTTCGGCCGACGACAGCGCCATCTGCGCCCGCGTGTTGTCCAGCACTTCCGCGGCGACCGGACGGCGTTCGGTCTCGTAGGTGTCCAGCAGGGCTTCCGGCGCCCAGCCGCGGACCTGCGCGGCGAGCTTCCAGCCGAGGTTGAAGGCGTCCTGGACGCCGAGGTTGAGGCCCTGGCCGCCGGTGGGCGGGTGGATGTGCGCCGCGTCGCCGGCCAGCAGCACCCGCCCGGTGCGGTACCGCTCGGCCAGCCGGGTGGCGTCCCCGAAGCGGGACAGCCAGCGCGGCGAGTGCACGCCGAAATCGGTGCCGGCGACGGCCCGCAGCTGCCGCTTGAACTCGTCGAGGGTGGGCGGCTGCGCACGATCGGCGACGCCCGCAGCGGGCACCACGACGCTGTAGACGCCTCCGCCGAAGGGCCGGAGCCAGAACCGCCGGTGCGGCGCGCCGACGCCGGCGAGTTCCGACGGCGGCACGCCCACCTCCATCTCGCCCATCAGCGTCTCCGTCCGCGAGGGCTCGCCGGGGAAGCCGACGCCGAGCAGCTTGCGAACGGTGCTGCGCGCGCCGTCACAGCCGATGAGGTAGCTCGCCCGCACGCGTTCGCCGCCGGCCAGTCCGACGGTCACGCCGTCGGCGTCCTGCTCGAACCCGGTCACCGCGCGGCCGCGCCGGACCTGCGCACCCAGCCCGATCGCGTGCTCTTCGAGGAGCCGGACGATCACCGGCTGCGGGATGCCCAGCAGGAAGGCGTGCGCGGAATCCAGGCCACGGGGCACGGGCGCGGGGATGCCGGCGAAGAACCCGGCGGCCGGACGTTGCCGCCCGTGCGCCAGGAGGCGGTCCAGCAGGCCGCGCATGGCCATCAGCTCGAGACTGCGCATGTGCAGGGCGACGATGCGCACGAACGACGCGGGTCCGGTTTCCGGATCCACAACGAGAACGCGCACGCCGTGCAGCCGCAGCTCGGCGGCCAGCACGGCGCCGGTCGGCCCGCAGCCGGCGATGACGACGTCGAAGGACGGGGTGTCCATGGTGGTGCCTTTCGGGAGTGCCTGTGGTCGAGGCGCTCCCGGCGGCAGCTACGTCAGCCGCCGGCCGTGACGGGAAGGGGGAGCACCCACGTCGATACCGCGGTCATGGGTCTCACCTCCTCGGGCGTGTCACGGACGGCTGCACGGTACAAGTCCGCGCGGCACGCCGTCCAGCCGATTTCAGGCCGTCGGGCGGCCCGCTCCCGCGTAGTCGTCGCCGTCGCGGCGGTACGAGTGCACCTGGACCGCCTGGCCGGTCTGCGGGGCGTCGATCATCTGCTGGTTGCCGATGTAGAGGCCGACGTGGTGGATCTTCGTCGCCGGTTCGCCGTAGAAGATCAGGTCGCCCAGCTGGGGGTCCGTCACGTGGGGGACGCTGCGGAACTGTGTGTCCGCCGTGCGCATCAGCTTGATGCCGGCGCTGCCGTACGCCGCCGTCGTCAGGCCCGAGCAGTCGAAGCCCGGGTCGTTGCCGCCGGTGCCGTTGCCGCCCCAGATGTACGGGAGGCCGATCTTGTCGATCGCGAAGTTGACCGCGCTCAGCACCGCCGGGTTCGGGGGCGCCGAGCCCTGGCCGACCGTGCCGTAGACGTTGACCGTGGCCAGCGTGCGGTGCAGGAACAGCGGCGCCGGCTGCAGCGTGCCCACCGAGTTCCACCACACCTGGCCCTGGGACAGGTCGTGGCCGTCGGCGCACAGCGCGCGGCCGGTGGTCAGCGCCGCGTCGTCGATGTTCTGGACATCGGGCTTCCCGCCCGACGCGCTCGCCTGGTACTTGCCCCAGATCGCCGGGGACAGCTGCATCGGCCCGGCGGCGTTCGCCGTCGAGACGACCTTGTTGTAGAAGTCGCGCACCTCGATCGTGCCGAGCGGCTTGTCCAGGACGCCGGTGGTGCCGAGCTGCCCGCCGCGCGCCCGGCCGTGGTCCGTGGTCACTTTTCCGACCGCGGCCAGCGTCACCCAGGAAAGGTGGCACCCGGGGATGTCCTTGCCCAGCTTCGTCGTCGCCTTCGCGTAGCCCACCATCGCGCGCAGCGGGACGTCGAGCCACTGGCTGGTCTTGGACGCCCAGGCGTCGAATTCGCTCGCTTCGGGCACCTTCGGCGGTGTCGAGGTCTGCGGTGGTGCGGTCGACGGCGGCTTGCCCGTCACCGGCGGCGCCTGCGTGATCGTCGCGGCGGCGTTCGTGGTCTCCTGCTGCTTCGGCGCGAGCAGGACGCCGGCCAGCAGGGCGCCCGCGACGACGACCACCGCGGCGATCACGACCACGGGCTTCCGGCGGCGAGGGGCGGGTGGCTCGGCCGGGACGCCCTCGGGCTCCTGCGCTTCGCTCACCGGGCCGCTCCGGTGAGCCGGTCGAGGACGAAGCCGCGCAGGCCGTCGAGGTCGGTGTCCAGCGCGACCTCGATCGGGCGGCCGGGGGAGAACTGCGGATCGTCCTCGCCGAGCCGCCGCCGGTCGACCAGGGTCTGGCCGCGGGCCGGGCCGAGGCCGCAGTCGACGTCGACCCGGTAGGTCTCGGTGTGCAGGATGCCCGGCGAAATCGCCTCGGCGACCGCGACGGCGTCGTGCATGACCATCCGGTCTTCGCCGAACACGCGCGTGTAGTGCTGCCGGTAGGTCGACGTCAGCCCTTCGAGGGTGGCGCCGACCGGCCCGGACGCCGCGAGCTTCGCCAGCCAGTCGCCGTCGACGGCGCAGCGGTGCGTCAGGTCGAGGGGCACCAGCACGACCGGGACGTCTTCCTCGACCAGCACGCGCCGGGCGGCTTCGGGATCGCTCCAGATGTTGAATTCGGCGGCCGTCGTGCTGTTGCCGAACGTGACGCCGCCGCCCATGATCACCAGCCGCGCGATCTTCGCCGCCGCGCCCGGGTGGGCCGCGAGCAGCGCGGCGATGTTCGTCAGCGGCCCGATCGGGGCGATGGTGACCGGCTCGTCGGCCGATTCCAGCAGGTCGAGCATCAGCCGGACGGCGTCCCGCTCCTCCAGCGGGCGGCTCGCCTCGGGCAGCGTGTAGGAGTGGCCCGACAGGCCGTCGCCGCCGTGGACCTCTTTCGCGTCACGCGGCTTCGAATACACCAGCGGCCGCGCGGCGCCGGCGGCCACGGGCACGTCGGTGCGGCCGAAGAGCTCCAGCAGCCGTCGCGCGTTCGACGTCGTGCGGTCGAGGGGGACGTTGCCGAAAACCGACGTCACGCCGAGCAGGTCGACGTCCGGGGACAGCGCCGCCAGCGCTATCGCCAGCGCGTCGTCGACGCCCGGGTCGGTGTCGATGATCAGCTTCGTGCCCATCCCGCTCCCCTTGCCTGCGAACCCGTCCCGCACACAGGTTACGGTCACTCGCATGACGTCGATGTGGGGTGCGCCCGCGCTGTCGCGGGTGCGGGCCTGGCGCCGCGCCCGGCAGGACCCGCGGCAGGCCAAGTTCCTGACCGCCGACTCGCTGCGCTGGGTGCTGCGCAACCGCGCGTACACGCCCTGGTACCTGGTCCGGTACTACCGGCTGCTCAAGTTCCGGCTGGCCAACCCGCACATCATCCTGCGGGGGATGCTCTTCCTCGGGAAGGACGTCGAGATCCACTGCCGCCCCGGCTACGGGCGGCTGGAGATCGGCCGCTGGGTCCACATCGGCGACGGCAACGCCATCCGCTGCCACGAGGGTTCGCTGCGGATCGGCGACAAGTCCGTGTTCGGCCGCCAGAACGTGATCAACTGCTACCTCGACATCGAGCTCGGCGCGGCCACGCTGGTCGCCGACTGGGTGTACATCTGTGACTTCGATCACGTCATTTCGGACATCCACGTGCCGATCAAGGACCAGGGCATCGTGAAGTCGCCGGTCCGGATCGGCCCGGACACCTGGCTCGGCACGAAGGTCAGCGTCCTGAAGGGCACCCGCATCGGCCGCGGCAGCGTGCTGGGCGCGCACGCGGTCGTCCGTGGTGACATCCCGGACTACTCGATCGCGGTCGGCGCGCCGGCCCGCGTGGTCCGCAACCGCGAAGACGACTACGCGGCCGACGCCGCGCGTCGCGAAGCCGTCGCGGACATGGCTCGCAAGGCGAACAAGGCCCTGCAGAAAACGCTCGGGGAGCAGTAGGACTACTCAGGCCGCGTGGTCGTTTTCGCGACATAGTGGCCGCATGGGGGAGTTCCGCGAGGTCGCCGTGTCCGCGCTGCTGGCGGTGGGCGCGGTGGTGTGGCTGCTCGTCGTCCCGTACCTGGTGCTGCAGGGCGCGCTCGCGAACATGCCGGCGTTCGGCACGAGCACGCACGCGGGCGACGGCTACCTGACCTGGGCGGCCTGGCTCGGCGCCGGCCTGCCACTGGCGGGTTTGGTCGTTTCGGCGACCACGCGCCGCCGCGGGTGGACGTGGTTCTACGGAATCGCCCTCGTGCCCGCGGCCGTCGTCGCGGCGCTGGCCTGGGCGGACCACGTCCGGCACGCCCCGCCGCCACCGCCGGGGCCGCGCCACTGCGTCGAGCACAGCGGCGGCGGCAACGAGTGCCCGGGCGGCTGAGTGCGTCAGACGCGGGCCCGCAGCTGGTCGCGGACCTCCATCAGGGCGAAGCCGAGCAGGTTCAGCCCGCGCCAGTAGTCCGGCTTGGCCGCGTTCTTCTCTTCGCGGGCGAGGCCGGTGCCCCACACGAGGTCCTTCTTGGACGCTTCGACGAGCACCTTGTCCTCGGTCCCGAGCAGGAACCGGCGCAGGTCGCGGTGGGCGCGGAACTTGGCGAGGTTGCCGTCGACGACGATGTCGAACCGGTGCCGCTCCCAGATCCCGGCGTCGAACCCGGCGACCTCGCGGCCGAGCACCTTCGCCGTCTTCGGGTCGGGGGTCTCCCGGATCAGCGCCGCCTTCTCGTGGTCGCCGAAGAGCAACGCCTTGCCGGCCATCATGTAGTGCTCGGCGGTCGGGTAGACGGCGCCGTCGGCTTCGAACGGGTCGAGCCACCACTGGCTCAGGCAGCTCGCCGTGACCCGCCCGGACTTCGCCGGCGTGTGCCCGTAGAACAGCAGGTATTCGGGCTCCGCACCCTCGTGGACCTTTTCGCGCAACGCCTCGACACTGCGGACACCGTCGACCTTCACCATCCGCCTAGTGGACCACGCGCTCAGAGCAGGAAGTGGAACAGGGGGCTGCCCGGCTCGATCCGGTCCACCTGCAGCGGGCTCGCGGCCATCCGGGCCAGCAGACCCGGCAGGTCCGACGACCGGGCGATCTCGATGCCGACCAGCGCCGGGCCGGTTTCGCGGTTGGTGCGCTTGACGTACTCGAAGCGCGTGATGTCGTCCTCGGGTCCGAGGACCTGCTCGACGAACAGCCGCAGCGCGCCCGGCTCCTGCGGGAACCCGACGAGGAAGTAGTGCTTCAGCCCTTCGTGCATCAGCGACCGTTCGAGGATCTCGCTGTAGCGGCTGACGTCGTTGTTGCCGCCGGAGACCAGGACGACCACCGTCTGCCCGGGCGTCACGCGGACCACCGAGCCGAGCGCCGCCGCGGCGAGCGCGCCCGCGGGTTCGGCGATGATGCCGTCGGACTGGTACATCGCCAGCATCTCGGTGCACACCGCGCCCTCGGCGACCGCGGTCAGCTCGGCGCCGCTCTCGCGGATCAGCGGGTAGGTGACCGCGCCGGCTTCGCGGACGGCGGCGCCGTCGACGAACGAGTCGAGCTCCGGCAGCCGCACCGGGTGCCCGGCCTCGAGGGCCGCCGCCACGCAGGCCGCGCCCGCGGGTTCGACGCCGACGATCCGCACGTCCGGGTGCCGCTCGCGCAGCCAGCTGCCGACGCCGGCGAGCAGCCCACCACCGCCGACCGGCACGACCACGACGTCGGGTACGAACCCGAGCTGCTCGATCACCTCCCGCGCGACTGTCCCCTGCCCGGCGACGGTCCGGACGTCGTCGAAGGCGGGAACGAGGGTCGCGCCGGTGCGCTGGGCGTCCTCGTTGGCGGCGGCGAAGGCGTCTTCGTAGGTCTCGCCGACCACGACGACCTCGATGTGCGCGCCGCCGAGCGCCGCGATGCGTTCGCGCTTCTGCCGCGGCGTGGTGCCGGGGACGTACACGCGGCCGTCGGCCCCGAGCCGGCGGCACGCGTACGCGACGCCCTGGGCGTGGTTGCCCGCGCTGGCGCAGACGACGCCGAGGGCGCGGGTGGCCTCGTCGAGCTGGACGATGAAGTTGTAGGCGCCGCGGATCTTGTACGACCGGACGGTCTGCAGGTCTTCGCGCTTCACCCAGACCTGCGCGTCGACCCGGGCCGACAGCCGCGCGCTCGGCTCCAGCGGCGTCCGGGTCACCACCCCGGCCAGCCGCCCGGCGGCCTCTTCGATCGTGGCCGCGGTCACCGTGTCGATGTCGTGCACCCCGATGAATCTACGACTCGCGCGTCCCGGGCAACCTCCCGGGCCTCCGGGCGCATCAGAGGGGTGTCGAACAGGAATGGGGGCGCCGATGGACGCCGGATTCACCGAGTACGTGACCGCGCGGGCGGGCTGGCTGCGCAAGGTCGCGTACCTGCTCTGCGGTGACTGGCACCGGGCCGACGACTTGGTCCAGTCGGCGGTCACCCGGCTGTACGCGAACTGGCCGCGGGCCGCCCGCGCCGACAACGTCGATGGCTACGTGCGCCGCACGCTGGTCAACACGTTCCTGGCCGAACAGCGGACGGCGTGGTGGCGCCGGGTGGATCTGCGGGAAAAGGACCACGACCCGCCCGCGTCCCGCGCGGACGTCGAACAGGCACTGGACCTGCGGGCCGCACTGGAGCGGCTGCCGGTCCGGCAGCGCGCGACCGTCGTCCTGCGTTACTTCTGCGACCTGCCGGTCGCGGAGACCGCGCGGGCACTGGGCTGTTCCGAAGGCACCGTCAAGAGCCAGACCGCGAAGGCCGTGGAGGCGCTTCGCGAGCTGCTGCGCGAACCCATTCGGGAGGGACGAGCATGACCGACCACGAGCTGGCCACCAAGCTGAAGGAGCTGGCCGAGACGGCCGCCCCGCCGCCTCGCATCGACCTCGACCGCGCGCGCCGGATCGGGGGGCGTCGTCGTCGCGTTCGGACCACGGCGCTGGTTCTCGGCTGCGCCGCGGTCGTGGCGGCCGGCGGTGTGACGGCGGTGTCGGTGTTCCGGCCGGTCCCGCCTCTCGCGGCCGCTCCGGTGGCCGGGGCCCCCACGGCCGCCCCGCCCGCCCCCACCGACAACCCGATCGTGGCGAAGGCGGCCTTCGGCTGGTTGCCGGAGCAGATCGCGGGTGTCGAGTACGCCGTCGGCGCGCACGGCGACACCGCGCTGGCCATCGGCCGCGGCGAGCCGGCGCCGATGATCTGGTTGTCGGTATACGACCAGGACCCACCCGTCCCTCGCGACCTGGGCGGACAGCCCTCGCGCATCCCGGTCCGGATCGGCGGCCACGACGGCTACTGGCTCACGACCGACCCGGGCGACCCGGTGAACCACGGCAGCGCCTACCTGCAGTGGCGGGCCGCGGACGGGCGGTGGGCCCGGCTCAACGCGCACTACCTCCTGGCGCCGGACCTGCAGGAGGTGCTGACTCGCGTGGCCGAAGGCGTGACGCTCGGGAACCGGGCGGTGCCCCTGCCGCTGCGCATCACGAGCCTGCCGGGCACGTTCCACCTGAGCGACGGCTACCTGATGCGCCGCCCGGACCAGGACGGCGTGCCGTGGCGGCTGGTGCTGCAGTATTCGGTGAACGGCGGTCTGGCGACGATCAACGTGTCGCCGCCCGGTGGCCCCACCGACGGCCTCGGCGTACCGGAGTGCGAGGCGAGGAAGGGGCTGAGGGTCTGCGTCGCGTTCGACCAGCCGAAGGTCGTGGGCATCACGGCGAAGGAACTGCTCGGCCGGATCACCCTGATCGGGACCGACGAGACGAAGTGGACCACGCACGTGACCGGGTGATCAGCCTTTCGGCACCGCCGGGTACGGCACGAAGGTGCTGGTGTTCTCGTCCACGGTGAGCTGCTTGCCGATCGTCGGGAACGCGCGCTGCGAGCAGGCCGGGCGTTCGCAGACTTTGCAGCCCATCCCGATCGGCGTCGCGGCGGCGGGCTCGTCCAGGTCCAGGCCCGTCGAATAGACCAGCCGCCCGGCGTGGCGCAGTTCGCAGCCCAGCCCGACCGTGAACGTCTTGCCCGGGCTGCCGTAGCCGCCGATGTTGCGCGACACCGTGCGCGCGATCCAGAAGTAGCTCTTGCCGTCGGGCAGCGTCGCGATCTGGGTCAGGATCTTGCCCGGCTGGGTGAACGCCTCGTAGATGTTCCACAGCGGGCACGCGCCGCCGACGCGGGAGAAGTGGAACCCGGCCGCGGACTGCCGCTTCGACATGTTGCCCGCCCGGTCGACCCGCACGAACGAGAACGGCACCCCGCGCTGCTTCGGCCGTTGCAGCGTCGACAGCCGGTGGCAGACCGTCTCGAAGCCGACGCCGTAGTGGTCGCACAGCCGCTCGATGTCGTAGCGGAACCGCTCGGCCGCGGCCAGGAACGGGCCGTAGGGCAGGATCAGCGCCCCGGCGAAGTAGTTCGCCAGGCCGACCCGGGCCAGTGACCGGGCGGCCGGGCCGGAGAACGCCCACGAGTCGGCCAGCTCGGTGATCAGGTCGTCGTACTCGAGCAGCGCGATCTGCGAAGCCATCCGGAACGCCTGCTGCCCGACCCGCAGGCTCGGCGCCAGGCGCAGCACCCGCGTCACCGGCTCGTAGCGGTGCTGCTGGCCGGCGGCTTCGTCGATGCCCTCGCTGGTCACCTCGACGCCGTAGCGCTGGGACAGGCGTTCCTTCAGCGCGCCGAGCACCTGCCCGCGCTGCAGCGGGACGTCCGCGGCCATCTTCTCGGCGCGTTCGTCGAGTTCCGCGACGTAGTTCTCGCGCTCGTAGAAGAAGTCGCGGACCTCCTCGTGCGGCAGCGGCGCGGCGGCACTGCCGTGCAGGCCCAGGCCGTTTTCCATGGTCAGCGCGGCGGTGTTCTCGACGGCGTTGCGGTAGCTGCGGTGCAGCTTGACCAGCGCCTGCGCGATCGCCGGCAGGTTGGTGGCCAGCTCGTTGAGCTCGCCCGTGGTCACGTCGATGCCCAGTGCCTCGTCGAGCAGGGCTTCCTTGACGTCGGCGACCAGGCGCGAGGTGTCGTTGTTGGCGAAGAACTCGGTGTCGACGCCGAACGCCTGGGTGATCCGCAGCAGCACCGGCACGGTCAGCGGGCGCGAGTTGTGCTCGATCTGGTTGAGGTAGCTGGGTGAGATCTCCAGCACACGAGCGAGGTCGGCCTGGCTCATCGCCCGGCTTTCGCGCAAATGGCGCAACCTCGCTCCGGCGAAAGTCTTCTCCATGAACGCCCTCTTTCCCGGAAGGTTTCCGGCCCTGAACGGTTACGTGAACGGTCAAGAACGCGGATTTTCGATCACTTGCGAACCGGGCGATTCGCAACCTTTGCAAAGAGCGTACGTACCCTTCGCACAAATTGGCAAATTGGACAACTGGACCGCGTTTTCGCTGGCGTGTCAGGGTCAGGCCAAGCAAGGCGAGCAATCGCAAACTTCGCAACACCGGGAGATCCGATGACGGAACAGGCCAAGCAGGCGGCCGCGGAGCTGGCGGCGCAGTGGGCGAACGACCCGCGCTGGGCGGGCGTGCAGCGCTCCTACTCGGCTGAGGACGTCGTCAAGCTGCGCGGCAGCGTGGTCGAGGAGCACACCCTGGCCCGCCGCGGCGCCGAGAAGCTGTGGGACCTGCTGCACACCGAGGACTACATCCACGCGCTGGGCGCGCTGACCGGCAACCAGGCGGTCCAGCAGGTCCGTGCGGGCCTGCAGGCGATCTACCTGTCCGGCTGGCAGGTCGCGGCCGACGCCAACCTGGCCGGCCAGACCTACCCCGACCAGAGCCTCTACCCGGCCAACTCGGTGCCGGCCGTGGTCCGCCGCATCAACAACGCGCTGGGCCGCGCCGACCAGCTGAACTGGGCCGAGGGCAACACCGACATCGACTGGTACGCGCCGATCGTCGCCGACGCCGAGGCCGGCTTCGGTGGCCCGCTCAACGCGTTCGAGCTGATGAAGGGCATGATCGCGGCCGGCGCCGCGGGCGTGCACTGGGAAGACCAGCTCGCGTCGGAGAAGAAGTGCGGCCACCTCGGCGGCAAGGTCCTCATCCCGACCAAGCAGCACGAGCGCACGCTGAACGCCGCCCGCCTCGCCGCGGACGTGCTGAACGTGCCGACCCTGGTCGTCGCCCGCACCGACGCGCAGGCCGCGACCCTGCTGACCAGCGACGTCGACGAGCGCGACCAGCAGTTCCTCACCGGCGGCCGCACCGCCGAGGGCTTCTACGAGGTCCGCAACGGCATCGAGCCGTGCATCGAGCGCGGCCTGGCCTACAGCCAGTACGCCGACCTGCTCTGGATGGAGACCTCCGAGCCGGACCTCGAGGTGGCGCGCAAGTACGCCGAGGCGATCAAGGCGAAGTTCCCGGACCAGATGCTGGCCTACAACTGCTCGCCGTCGTTCAACTGGAAGAAGCACCTGGACGACGCCACGATCGCGAAGTTCCAGCGCGAGCTCGGCCACATGGGCTACAAGTTCCAGTTCATCACGCTGGCCGGCTTCCACGCGCTGAACTACTCGATGTTCGACCTGGCGCACGGCTACGCCCGCGAGGGCATGACCGCCTACGTCGACCTGCAGGAGCGCGAGTTCGCTTCGGAGAGCCGCGGCTACACCGCCACCAAGCACCAGCGCGAGGTCGGCACCGGCTACTTCGACCAGGTCGCCACCGCGCTGAACCCGGAGAGCTCGACCACCGCGCTCCGGGGCTCCACCGAAGAAGCCCAGTTCCACTGATCCCGGCCGCGGCCTGACGGCGACCACCCCCAGCGTCGTCAGGCCGCGACCTTCCCCCTTCTTCCCGCACAGCTCGTGGAGGCACCCCATGGTCGATCGGCTGAACTACCGCATCGAGGTCACCGGCCCGGTCGAGGGCCGGTTCGCGGAGATCCTGACCCCGGCGGCACTCGACTTCCTGGCCAAGCTGGACAACACGTTCGCCGGCCGCCGGCGCGAGCTGCTCGACGCCCGCCGCACGCGGCGCGAGGAACTGCAGTCCGGGGACAAGCCGCTCGGCTTCCTGCCGGAGACGCGCCGGGTCCGCGACGACGAGTCGTGGCACGTGGCCCCGACCGCGCCCGGTCTGGAGGACCGCCGCGTCGAGATCACCGGCCCGACCGACCGCAAGATGACGGTCAACGCGCTGAACTCCGGCGCCAAGGTGTGGCTGGCGGACTTCGAGGACGCGACGTCGCCGACGTGGCACAACGTGATCGACGGCCAGCTCAACCTGTTCGACGCGATCCGCCGCAACATCGACTTCACGACCGAGGCGGGCAAGCGCTACACCATCGGCGACGACCCGGCGACGATCGTCGCGCGCCCCCGCGGCTGGCACCTGGTCGAGAAGCACATCCGCATCGACGGCCGCCCGGTGTCGGCGAGCCTGGTCGACTTCGGCCTGTACTTCTTCCACAACGCGCGCCAGCTGCTCGCCCGCGGTGTCGGCCCGTACTTCTACCTGCCGAAGCTGGAGAACCACCTCGAAGCGCGGCTGTGGAACGACGTCTTCCTGCTGGCGCAGCGCGAACTCGGCATCCCGCGTGGCACCATCCGCGCCACCGTGCTGATCGAGACGATCACCGCCGCGTTCGAGATGGACGAGATCCTCTACGAGCTGCGCGAGCACGCCGCGGGCCTGAACGCCGGCCGCTGGGACTACATCTTCAGCCTCATCAAGAACTTCGCCGCGCACGGCGCCGACTTCGTGCTGCCGGACCGCGCGCAGGTCACGATGACCGTGCCGTTCATGCGCGCCTACACCGAGCTGCTCGTGCGCACCTGCCACCGGCGCGGCGCGCACGCCATCGGCGGCATGGCGGCGTTCATCCCGAGCAAGGACCCCGCGGTCAACGAGATCGCCGTCGAGAAGGTCCGCGCGGACAAGGAGCGCGAGGCCGGCGACGGGTTCGACGGCTCCTGGGTCGCCCACCCGGGCCTGGTCCCGATCTGCCGCGAGGTCTTCGACGGCGTGCTCGGCGGCTGGCCCAACCAGCTCGGCAAGCTGCGCGAGGACGTCGACGTCACCGCCGAGGACCTGCTCGACGTGGCCAGCGCCGGCGGCGAGGTGACCGAGGCGGGCGTGCGCGCGAACATCAACGTCGCCCTGCGGTACGTCGACGCGTGGCTGCGCGGCACCGGCGCGGCGGCGATCCACAACCTGATGGAGGACGCGGCCACCGCGGAGATCGCGCGCTGCCAGGTCTGGCAGTGGATCCGCAACGGCACGAAGCTCGAGGACGGCACCGCGCTGACCCGCGAGCTGGCGGTCGAGTTCCTGCACGACGAGCTCGCCTCGGTGCGCGCCGAGCTGGGCGCGGGCAACCGGCTCGACGACGCCCACGAGATCTTCACCGAAACCGCGCTGGGCGAGAAGCTGCCGAGCTTCCTCACCACGGGTGCCTACGCGCGGTACCTCACGGACGCCCGGTAGCAGGGCCCCGGTCTCCCTTACCTGACGAAGGGAGGCCGGACTCCACACCGATTGGGATGGTGTGGGTCCGGACCGGCCCGGTGGCGGCGGCTCCCCGCCACCGGGCCGGTTCAGTTCCGCGTCAGGAGATCGCGTAGGCCCGGATCACTGTCTGCTGCACGGTGTTCCCGTCGTCGTCCGCCGCCTTCGCCCGCAGCGAGACGAACCCGCTCGCCGGGTTCCGCACCACGACGGTCCAGTGGTCGCCGGTCCGCAGGGCCGGCGCCGGCTGCCAGGTGCGCCCGTCGTCCGCGGACGTCTCGACGGCGAGCTTGCTGCCGGTGCCGCCGCCTTGCCGTTCCACGTAGACCGGGAACGTCACGACGCAGTTGCCCGGCGCGCGGTTGCGGAGGTCGACCGCCGGGTCGAACCGGGCGGTGAGCAGCGGCAGCGCCCGGCCGTCCGCGGCGGCCGACGAGCGGAACCCCCACTCCGCCGACACGTCCGTCCACAGTGGCCACCAGGCGGTGTGCCGGTGGACGTCCGCGGTGAGCCGGTACGCACCATCGGCGTCCGGTACCGGGAAGGTGGCCATGCCCGGCCCGGCCGGTGCCACGGGAATCGCGACCCCGTCCTTGGTGAGGCTCATCGAACCGGTGTCCCCGATACCCGGCTGGGCGATGCGCGGCCGTCCGGCGGCGTCACCGAACAACGGCAGCCACATGTCGAACACCCCGTCCTTGCGCCACGCCCACGGCCGCGGCTGCTCGCCGGCGTGCGTCACGGTCAGCCCGCGCAACGACGGGCCGGCCACGGCCTTGTTCCAGGCGAGCCGGTACTGGCGGCCGGCGGCCAGGTCGAGCTGCTCGGTCAGGTCGCCGAGGTACCCGGCGGTCCACATCGTCTCCCACCGGCCGGGGGAGTAGTACTCGGTGCGTTCCTGCTGGTCGCCGACGGGTTCGGTGTAGCCGTAGCCGACCATCCGGCCGAAGAATTCGCGCGCCGCGACGTACCGGACGGCCGAGGCGACGTTGTCGTGGTACGCGGTGCGCACCTCGGCCAGGTCACGCGTTTTCGGCCGCTGCACGCGGGCGGCCGTCACCGCCTGCTCGACGCCGTCGAAGAGTTCGTAGCGGAAGTTCGGCGACGGACGGCTGACCACCGTCGCCGTCGCGCCGCTCGTCTTCGCCAGCTCCGCCAGCCGTCGTCCGGTCACCGACGCCCCGCTCCAGATCGTCGGCATGGTGAGCGCGGGCGCGCCGCCGCCGAGCACCGTGGCCGCGGTCGCGTCGCCCGACAGGGACACGACGCCGAGCTTCGCCCCGGCGTGCTCGACGTTCGCGAGCCGTTGGTAGGTCTCGGTGATCGGCGTTTCCGCCGGCACCTGGACGACCACGACCTTGCCGCGGGCGTCGATGCCGGCCAGGTCCTCCGGCGTGCCGCCCCCGCCGGACACCAGCGGCAGCGTGCTGCTGCCCGCCGGCGCGGCGGACGCCAGCCACATGCCCCGGACCGCGAACGGCTTCCCGTCGTCCGCGGTCAGCTCCAGGTCCGGTTCGGTGGCCCGGCGCTGCTGGCTGAGGGCGTAGGCGGCCGACGACGTTCCCGGCACGGTGGCGGCGAAGGCCTCGTGGAAGCGCGGGTCGAGGTCCGTGCGGTCCGCGAACACGCAGGAGCAGGCGGTGATCCGGCTGAGCCGCTGTACCCCGTGCGTGCCGCCGCGCGCCGCCGGGTTGTCCGGCTCGATCGACATCGCCTTGCCGTCGCGGGCGTCGAAGGTTTGCGTGACGTCGTGGTCGAGCGCCAGCTCCGGCTGGCTGATGAAGCTGTACGACGGCTCCTGGCCCGGCCGCGGCGTCTCGATGACGCTGTGCAGGGCGTACCGCCCGCGCGGGAGCCGGTAGGTGCCCGGTCCGGCGTCGGTGACCGCGCCGGTGTCGAGGTCGAAGATCGCCACCGGCGGGTACCCGGTCGGCGTCCACGCCTTGCCGTCGCGGTCGGTCAGGCCGACGGTCAGCTCGTACATCTCGCCCTCCTGCCGGACCGACAGGGCGGTCCGGGTGCTGACGCCGTCGCCGCGCGCGGTGAGGACGCCGGCGTGGGTGCCCGGGGAGCCGTCCTGGGCGGTGAAGGTGAGTTCGACCGGGGTGCTGCCGCCCGCGGGCACCGTCACGGCGGGCGGGAAGGTGACCAGGCTGCCGAGGTCGCTGGCGAGCGTCAGCGTCACCGGCGTGGCGCCGGAGTTGTACCAGGTGACCGTCGCTTTCTTGGCCGTCCCGCGGTTGGGCCATGGCAGGTACGCCGAGGCGGCGCCGGTCGCGGTGACCGCCGTTGTCGTCGCGCGGGCGACGTCGACGCGGCCGGGGCCGACCGCGGCCGGCCCCGCGTCGACGGGCGTGGCGCTGCTGGTCAGGGCCGCCTTGAGCCGCTCGGCCGGCCAGTCGGCGTGCTGCTGGGCCAGGATCGCCGCGGAGCCCGCGACGTGCGGCGTCGCCATCGAGGTGCCGCTGAGCGTCTGGTAGCCGTCGCCGGCGGGGTCGCCGGCGGGCGGGATCCCGGCCGGGCGGGCCGCGGTGATCGACTCGCCCGGGGCCGCGACGTCGGGCTTGGCCGCGCCGTCGCCGGGCCGCGGACCGCGGCTGGAGAACGGGCTCAGGACGTCCTTTTTGGACACACTGGCCACGGCGAGCGCGGCGTCGGCCGCCGCCGGGCTCTCGACGGATTCGTCCTGGCCGGAGTTGCCCGCGGCGACGACGAACAGCGTGCCGTACTGGTGGCTCAGGCTGTTCACGGCTTCGGACACCGGATCGGTCCCGTCCGACGGGCCGCCGCCGAGGCTCAGGTTGACGACGCGGGCGTGCGCCTCGGTCACGGCCCACTGCATGCCGGCCAGGACGGCGTCGAACGTGCCGTGGCCGGAGTCGTCGAGGACCTTCCCGACGGCGAGGGTCGCGTCCGGCGCCACGCCCCGGTACTTCCCGCCCGACGCCGCGCCGGAGCCGGCGATCGTCGAGGCCACGTGCGTGCCGTGCCCGTGGCCGTCCTCGACGCCGCCCTTGCCGGTGAAGTCCCTGGCCGGGCCGACGCGGCCGGCGAAGTCCGGGTGGGCGGCGGAGATGCCGGTGTCGAGCACCGCGACGGTCACGCCGCGGCCGGTCAGGCCCGCCTGCCACGCCGTGGGGGCGCCGATCTGCGGCACGCTCTGGTCGAGGCTCGCGTGCACCTTCGCGTTGAGCCACACCTTCGCGGGGCCTGCCGCGAGCGTGGCGGGTGCCGTGGTGAGCCGGTTCCAGAACGCCGCGGCGCCGGACTTGGGCTCGTCGAGGGCGGTGTAGCCCAGCGCGGCCGGCCGGGCGGCCACACCGGTCCGGGCGGCGACCGCCGGGCCCGCCTGCCGGACCAGCAGCGGCACCTGCGGCGTGCGGGCGTCGTCGTAGCCCTGCCGCAGCAGGCCGGTGACGTTGAACAACTGCTCGTCGAGCCGCCCGGCGCGGACCAGCCCGGCGGCGTCGCCCGGCACGACGTAGCTGTCGCCGTGCCGGGTGTACTGCCGGAAAGGCACGGGGCGGTCGCGGCGGGCGGGCAGCACCCGCACGTCCCCGCCGCCGACCAGCACCTGATCGCCGGTGACCAGCGTGATCCGGCTCGGCGCCCCGGCCGCCGGGTCCTTCGCCGGGGCCGCGGCGGCGGTGGGTGCGGTCAGCACGCCCGCGGCCAGTGTCACCGCGACGGCCGCGGTGATCGGTTTTCTCATGGAATGGTTCCTCCCAGTCGGGTCCCCCGGTCGGTGGAACGGGCCCCGCGCGGCGGCGGGTTGCCCGGATTCCGATCTCCGGGCAACCCCCGCGCCCGCCCACCCCGTTCGACAGGTGTGGGGGCACTGAGGAGGAACTGGTGAAACGGCCGGAAGAAGCGGGGTACCGCGACTACGTCACGACCCGGATGGACGTCATGCGCCGCACGGCGTACCTGCTGTGCCGGGACTGGCACCTCGCCGACGACCTGGTGTCGATCACCATCGGCAAGCTGTACCGGCACTGGCCGCGGGCCCGGCGGGTCGAGTACCTCGACGCCTACGTGCGCCGGATCCTCGTGCGCACGTGGCTGGACGAGAAGGCCAGGGCGTGGCGGCGCGAGGAGCCGGTGGAGACGCTGCCGGAGCCACCGGTGCTGCCGCCCGACGACGTCGTCGAGCGCGTCGGCCTGCTGGAACTGCTCGACGCGCTGCCGCCGCGGCGCCGGGCCGCGGTGGTGCTGCGCTACTACTGCGACCTTTCGGTCGAGGAGACGGCCGAAATCCTCGAGTGCTCGCCCGGGACCGTGAAGAGCCAGACGGCGCGCGGGCTCGACGCGCTGCGCGCGCTCGTCGCCGCGAGCCGGAACTGATGGAGGGACCATGAGCAAGGACCAGTTCGACGCGGCGATCGGGATCGTCCCGCCGTCCACAGTGGACGTGGAGGCGGTGCTGGACCGCGAGCGCCGCCGGGCGCGGGTGCGCCGCGTGGCGAACCCGTGGACCGCCGCGGGCGCGGGCGTGGCGGCGGTGGCCGCCGGCGCGGTGCTCGTCCTCGCCCCGGGCGATCCCGCGCCGAGCGTGGTGCAGCCGGGCGCGGCACCGCCCCCGTCGTCCGACGGGTGCGGGCTCGATCCGCGCCCGACCGGCGCGCCGCTGCGGGAGAAGGCGCCGGCGGTGGCGGACCGGCTGACGGCGGCGCTCACCGACGCCGTCCGGCAGCGCGTCGCCCCGGGCACGACGCTGGGCGTCCACCCGACGGGGCAGTACCCCAAGGGCACGCAGCACGGACCGCTGGCGTTCTTCCACGTCTTCTCCGCGCTGGTGGCGCAGGAGGGCGGGGTGTGCAGCGGCGGCGAGGATTACTTCATGGCCGCGGCTTCGACGTCGGAAAAGGCGCGCAAGGGCAACGTCTGGGCCATCGTCACCCGGCTGGGTGGCAACGCGGCCCCGGCGGCCGAGTGCCAGCAGGCGCCCCGGGACACGCAGAGCACGTGCCACCGCCGGACCGGCCCGCACGGCGAGACGATCGTCGAGGAGACGCTCACCCTGCCGCGCGGAGCGACGGTCAACCGGGTCGACGTCACCAAGCCCGACGGCACCGGCCTCACCGTCGAGGCCGAGAACACGGCCCGGGACGCGAAGCTGGATGATGCGCCGGACATGCCGTCGCCGCCGCTGAGTCTCACCCAGCTGGCGGAGGTCGCGCTCGACCCGGGGCTGACGCTCTACCCCTGAGCGGCCAGCAGCACCTTCGCCGCTTCGCGGGCCGTGTCCGCTTCGCCGGGGTTGCCGGTGATCGCGGCGAGCACGGTCGCGCCTTCGACGAGGGCGAACAGCTGGTCGGCGGTGTCCCGGCCGGGCACGAGGCTGCGCAGGTAGGCCCGGACCTCGTCCTTGTGCAGCCGGATCGCGGCGGCGATGCCCGGCGCGGGCTCGCCGAACTCACCGAAGGAGTTGATGAACGCGCAACCGCGGAAGCCCGGCTCGGCGAACCAGTCCTTCAGCCAGGCGAAGACGGCCAAGGGGTCGTCGCCGCGGGCGTGGACGAAATCGCGCAACGAGCCGCGCCAGCGTTTGTCGCGGCGGAGCAAATACGCCTCGACCAGGTCGTTCTTCGCCGGGAAGCACTGGTAGAGCCGCTTGAGCGAGACGCCGGAGCGTTCGCGGACGGCGTCCATCCCGACCGCTTGCACGCCGTGGGCGTAGAAGAGGTCTTCGGCGGCCTCCAGCAGCCGCCCGGTCGCCTCCGTGGAATCCATGTCACCTGCCCCTGGCGCTGAGAATGAACGTTCTCTAGTCTAGCGGGAGCCGCGGAGAACGCACGTTCTCCGGTTTCGAAGGAGCCCGCCATGACCCCGCGCCCGCCGTTCCCGCCGTTCGACGAAGACACCGCCCGCCAGAAGGTCCAGGCCGCCGAAGACGCGTGGAACACCCGCGACCCCGAGCGGGTGTCGCTGGCCTACACGGAGGATTCGGTGTGGCGCAACCGCGACCGGTACGTCGTCGGGCGCGCGCAGATCGTCGAGTTCCTGACCGAAAAGTGGACACGCGAACTGGACTACGCGCTGCGCAAGGAGCTGTGGGGCTTCCGCGGCAACCGCATCGGCGTCCGGTTCCAGTACGAGTCGCGAACGTCCGGCGGCCAGTGGTTCCGCAGCTACGGCAACGAGTTGTGGGAGTTCAGCGACGAAGGGCTGATGCGCCGGCGCGAAGCGAGCATCAACGACGTCCCGATCACCGAAGCCGACCGCCGCATCTTCGGCCCGCGCCCGGAGTCGGAGCACGGCGTTCTGCTGCCGGTGTTCTGAGTCCGGACGTCGAGGGCGCGGCGCCGCCGCGGTGAACCGGACGAACCGATCACGGAAGGCGAATACGTACCGGCCCCTGCTGTTCCGCTTATTGTTTCCCGTGGACGCGGCGCGGATGCTCGCTGCGAGGCGCCGATCGCGCCGCCGTTCCCCGAGGAGTCCCCATGACCAGCCGGTTGAGAGCTGCCGTCGCCACCCTCTTCGTCGTGCTTTCGCTCGCGTTCGCCGTCGACGCGGCCACGGCCACGCCCACCGCGGCGCGCCCGGACTGCATGCGGCCCTGCCGGTTCTGAACCGGCGGCTACCTACAGTTCCGGAATCCCGGCCGGCACCGGCTCGAAGGCGTTGCCGGTGGCGATCTTGGGCCGGGGCAGCTCGACCGGCTCGCCCGGCTTCGCCCGCCGGTAGACCTCGGCGGTCGCCTCGGCGATGCGGCCCCAGTCGAAGTCCGCGGCCAGCCGGGACTGCGCGGCCCGCGCCCGTTCGGCCGCGGCGTCGGCGTCGGAGAGCACCGCCGTCACGGCGTTGGCCAATTCCGCGACGTCGCCGGGACTGAACGCCAGCCCGGTCTCGCCGTGCACGACGACCTCGCCGAGCCCACCGGCCGTCGACGCGACCAGCGGCGCCTTCGCGGCCGCGGCCTCCAGCGCGACGATGCCGAACGGCTCGTACCGGCTGGGCAGCACCACGGCATCGGCGGCGGCCAGCGCCGCGCGCAGGTCGCGGTCCGAGAGGTGCCCGACGAAGTCGACCGCGCGCCGCACCCGCAGCTTCCGCGCCTGTTCGACCAGCTCGTCGAAGTGTCGTCCTTTTCCGGCAACGACCACGCGGGTGCCCGGGTGGCGGCGCCGGATGCGGGGGAGGGCGGCGAGCAGGTCCTGCACGCCCTTCTCCCACTCGAGTCGTCCGAAATAGAGCAACAGCGGCGCGCCGGCCGGGCTGTAGACCTCCCGGGCGCGCGCGATCTCGTCCGCGGGCACCTGCCAGCCGCGTTCTTCGATGCCGTTGTGGATCACCGTGACGTCGTCCGCCTCGACCTCGAAGAGGTACGCGACTTCGCGGCGCATCGCCTGCGAGCAGGTGATCAGCGCGTCGGCCCGGTTCGCCAGCCACCACTCGACCGAGTGAACCTGCTGGTTGAGTGGGTGCGACAGCCAGCCGGAGTGCCGCCCCGCCTCGGTCGCGTGCACGGTGCCGACCAGCGGCACCCGCGCGGCCTCGGCGATCGCGATGGCCGGGTGGGCGACGAGCCAGTCGTGCGCGTGGACGACGTCGGGCTGCCAGGTGCGCAGCAGGTCCTGCGCGGCGCGGATCATGGCGTGCCCCATGGCCAGCGTCCAGGCGACGAGGTCCCGTTCGAACGTCACGTGCATGGGGTCCTCGGCGACCCGGATGATCCGCACGCCCTCGACGACGCGGTCGGTGCGCGGGTGCGTCCCGGCGTCGGTGCCCGCGGCGTGCCGGCAGAGCACCACGACGTCGTGGCCCTGGCGGGCGAGGTGGGTGGCGAGCGCGTGGACGTGCCGGGCCAGGCCCCCGATGGCCACGGGCGGGTACTCCCAGGACAGCATCAGCACACGCATGCGGAGAGGTTACTCGCGAGTCGGAAACCCCGGTCGGGGCCGTCGTGGCGGACCGTCCACATGTGATCTCGATCACTGGCGCGGGTCTGTCACCATGGGCGGGGATGACTTCCTCCTGGCGCCGGCTCGACCCGCCCCTGTCCACCCCGTGGACCGGCGAGGTCGACCCGGACAACACGCTGCCCGAGTACCCGCGGCCCCAGCTGACCAGGCCGCGCTGGCTGAACCTCAACGGCGTCTGGGAGTACGCGGGCTGGCCGTCGTCGCCGGGCGAACCACGCCCGTCGGGCTACGCCGAGCGGATCCTGGTGCCGTTCCCGCCGGAGTCGGCGTTGTCGGGAATCGCCCGCCGCGACGAGGTGCTCTGGTACCGGCGCCTGGTCGAGATCCCGGCGGACTGGCGCGGCTCGCGAGTGCTCCTGCACTTCGGCGCGGTCGACCAGACAGCGAAGGTCTGGGTGAACAACCAGCTCGTCGCGACGCACGAAGGCGGCTACACGGCATTCAGCGCGGATATCACCGACGTCCTGCGCGCGGAGGGCCCGCAGGAACTGACGGTCCGGGCCGAGGACCGCACCGACATCGAGCCGTTCCCGGTGGGCAAGCAGCGCAACGCACCCGGCGGGATCTGGTACACGGCGTCGTCGGGCATCTGGCAGACGGTGTGGCTGGAGCCGGTCCCGGAAACCCGCATCGAACGCCTCGACCTTACCCCGGACCTGACCGGCGTGACGGTATTACCGCAGGTCACGGGCGGCACGGAAATCGTGGTCGTGGTTTCGTCGAAAAACGGCGAGGTGGCCAGGGCGGCAGCCGCGGCCGGGGAGCCGGTGCGCGTGGACGTTCCGTCGCCACACCTCTGGACGCCCGAGGACCCCCACCTCTACGAGCTGCGCGTCGAGCTCCGCGACCGGCATGGCGTGGTTGCGGACGAAGTCGGCAGCTACGCGGGCCTGCGCACGATCGGCCTGCTGCCGGATGCGAACGGACGTCCGCGGATCGCGCTCAACGGCCGCGCCACGTTCCTGCACGGCCCGCTCGACCAGGGCTACTGGCCGGACGGCATCTCGACCGCGCCCACCGACGAGGCCCTGCGCTTCGACCTGGAGAAGACGAAGGAGTTCGGCTTCAACTTCGTCCGCAAGCACGTCAAGGTGGAGCCGGCCCGCTGGTACTTCTGGGCCGACACGCTGGGGTTGGTCGTCTGGCAGGACATGCCCTCGCTGACGGCGACGTTCGACGGCCCGCCGGGAATCGCCCCGGACCCGGTCCCGCGGGCCCGCGAGCGGTTCGAGGCGGAGCTGGCCGAGATGGTGACGCAGCTGCGGGCGGTCCCGTCGATAGTGGGCTGGGTCCCGTTCAACGAGGGCTGGGGCGAGTTCGACACGGCCCGTGTCGCGAAATCGGTCAAAGCCCTCGACCCGACGCGCCTGGTGATCGCGAACAGCGGCGTGAACTGCTGTTTCTCGCGCCCGGACACCGGCGCGGGAGACGTCTACGACGACCACACGTACGTGGGCCCAGGAGCCCCATCGCTGACAGACGCCCGGGCGATCGTGGACGGCGAGTACGGCGGCCTCGGCCTGGTCTTGGACGACCACCGCTGGCCGGGCCCACCGAACGCGTACGAAATGACGCCGACCCGCGAGCGCCTCACCGAGCGCTACGCGGAGGTGAGCGCGGCCCTCGAGCGAGTGGTTCGGGAGACCGGCTTGTCCGCCGCGGTGTACACGCAGACGACAGATGTCGAGAACGAGGTGAACGGACTGATCACGTACGACCGCCGCGTGCTCAAGGCGGACCCGGCGGAGATCGCGAGGTGCGCACGAGCGGTGATCGAGGCGGGCTCGGCCTGAGCGGAATCGCCTGGTCAGCGCCGTGGTCGATTTCCGGCAACGACCGGCGGCGGCGGTCCGGTTGCCGGATTCCGCCCACGAACTCCGGCCGGCTCCCACCGGAGTTGCCGGGCGCGAGCAGCTCGGCCGGTGACGGTGCCGCGCCGGGCGGAGGGCCCGGCGCGACACGCTCGTCTCACGCCGGCAGCGCGGCCTCGATGGCCTTGACGACCTTCTCGTCCTCGGGCTCGGTCCGCGGCCGGAACCGCGCGAGGACCTCACCGTCCGCGCCGACCAGGAACTTCTCGAAGTTCCACTGGACGTCGCCGGTCTCCCCGTCGGCGTCGGCCGTCTTGGTCAGTTCCGCGTACAACGGGTGCCGTCCCTCGCCGTTGACGTCGATCTTCTCGAACAGCGGGAAGGTCACGCCGTAGGTCGTCGAGCAGAACGTCTGGATCTCCTCCGCGCTGCCCGGCTCCTGCCCGGCGAACTGGTTGCACGGAAAACCGACCACGGAGAAGCCCTGGCCGCCGAAGCGTTCCTGGAGCCGCTCGAGGCCGGAGTACTGCGGGGTCAGGCCGCACTTCGACGCGACGTTGACCACGAGCAGCGCGTTGCCGGCGAGCGAGCCCAGCGAGCTGTCCTGCCCGTCGAGGGTCTTGACCGGAATTTCGTGGATCCCCATGAAGGTCCCTTCAGTTGTGCTTCAGTGCCCGGGCGTCGAGGTGCCCGAACGGTCCGTCGTCGGCGCAGTAGGCCGCGGCCAGCTCCGCGGCCCGCGCCCGGTCGCCGCGTCGCAGCAAATCGGCCAAGGCGTCGAAGCGCTCGGTGTGGACAGCCGCACGCCGGCGCGCGTAGTCCGCGGCCGAGTCCTTCGTGACCATGAACGCCCAGTCGCTCTCCAGCGCCAGCATGGCCTCGGCGACGGCCTGGTCGGCGACGGTGTCGCGGGCCGTGGTCGCCAAACCACCAACGAGGTCGAGCAACCGCCGCTGCAGCGCCGCGTTGGCGGCGACCATGTCCTTGACCTGCTCGCCGTCCCAGACGCGCCAGTCCTTGCCCGAGCCCCACGACGACGACGGCAGGTCGACCGGCTCGCCGACGTGCCCGGCTTCCAGCGCACCTTTCAGTGTCGTCACCCGCACGCCGGCCTCGGGCAGCGCGCGCAGCACGCCCTCGAGCCACGCCGGCCCTTCGTGCCACCAGTGCCCGAACAGCTCCGTGTCGTACGCGGCGACCACGAGCGCCTCACGCCCGTGTCGCTGCTTCAGCGACCGAAGCCGCGTCACGACCGTCTCGACGAAGTCCTTGACGTGCGTCCCCAGCACGTCGGCGGCCAGCGCCGGGTCGTAGGGCGCCTTGTCCTGCGGCTCGACCGTCTTGCCGGTGACCCGCGCCGCCTTGAGCCCGACCTCGTGCTGCCAGGTGTGGAAGTCGCGGTAGGCGGCGTGGCCGGGGTAGCCGGCCTTCGGCGACCAGACGCGGTAGGTGACTTCGAGGTCTCGTCCGAAAGCGACCACGTCGCTGTCGCCGACCGGCCGCGCCGCCCAGGTCTCGCCGCGCAGCGACGGCCCGTCGACCATGAACCGCCGCACGCCCGCCGCCGCGTAGTCGTTTTCCATACCAGGCGCGTAGCCGCACTCCGGCGCCCAGATCCCCTCGGGCCGCGTCCCGAGCCGCAACGCCGTGTCGGCGAGCCCGGCGTTCAGCGCGAACTCCCGCACCCGCGGGTCCAGCAGCGGCTGGAACGGGTGCGCCAGCGGGCCGCCGAGCAGCTCGATCGTCGAATTGTCGACCAGTGAACGAAGGATCGGCGAGAACCCGTGCCGCCAGCGCGAGCCGAGCTCCTCGGCCGCGCGGACCGCGGTCCGGTGCTCGGCGGCGGCGAGCTCGCGCAGCAGCGGGTCGCCGCGCCACAGCGTCGACGCGTGCTGGGCGCGCAGCTGCCAGTGGCCGAGCCAGTCGTGGAAGGCGCGGATGCTGTACGGATCGTCGAGCTGCGCGGCCAGCACCGGCGTCACCCCGAGCGTCAGGACGTCTCGCCGGCCTTCGTTGGCGAAGCGCTCCAGCAGCTCCACCATCGGCAGGTAGGAGTGCGCCCACGCCTGGTACAGCCATTCCTCGCCGACCGGCCAGGTCCCGTGGTGCGGCAGCCACGGCAGGTGGCTGTGCACGACGAGGCAGAAGGTGCCTTCGCTCATCGGCGCACCGCCACGGCGATCAGGTCGAGGCTCGCGTCGAGGTCGTCGCCGTGGATGTCGAAGCCGGTGGCCTCGATCGCGGCGACGTCGGCGAGCAGCGCTTCCGGCCACACCGCCTGTCCGGGCAGCTTGCCCATGACCACGTCGAGCTGGGCGTCGATGATCGAACCGCCGTACCGCTCGTCGAGCGCGCGCACGGTCTCGCCGTGGTGCAGCCCGTGCAGCGATTCGACGGCGAACCCGGCACCGGTGAGCAGCCCGGCCAGTTCGGACGGCGCCAGCTCGCGGGTGTGGAACGGGTTCAAGGGCGTGTCACTGTCCGGGGTGAAGGTCAGCCGGTTGGGAGTCGTGACCAGAAGCCGGCCACCCGGCTTCAGCACCCGGTGACACTCGGCGAGGAACCCGGCCTGGTCCCACAGGTGCTCGATGACCTGGAAGTTCGCCACGACGTCGACGGCAGCGTCCCGCACCGGCAGGTACGCCAGGTTGGCCCGCGCGACGTCGACCTCGGGGTAGCGGCGGGCGACGTGCTCGGTGGTCGGGACGTCGTAGTCGAGGGCGAGCACCCGGCGGGCCGCGGTGGCGATGAGCCCGGCCCCGTAGCCCTCGCCGCAGCCGGCTTCGAGCACCGTCGCGTCCGCGCAGTGGGGGAGCAGGGCGGCGTACGCGGCTTCGTGGCGGCGGAACCAGTAGTTCTCCGCGGCGATGCCGGGGACGGTCCGCTCGCCGGTCAGGTGCAGCGCCTCGGCCCGGGTGGCTGGGGTGGTCACCTCCGCGACCCTAGCGGGTGTCACGTCCGGCCCCGCCGTCTCGTTCCGCCGTCATGCAACGGACCACCACCCGCGTACTGCTCGTCGTCTTCGGCCTGGTCGAGGCCGTGGTCGGAATTTGGCCACTGGTCTCGCCGACCCGCTTCTACCAGGACTTTCCCGGCTTCCGCACGGGCTGGGTGGCGATGGACGGGCCCTTCAACGAGCACCTCCTGCGCGACTTCGGCGGCCTCAACCTGACGCTCGCCGCGCTCCTGATCGGCGCCGCCGTGATCGGCACCACAGCCGTCGCGCGGCTCGCCGGCGTGGCCGGGCTGCTGTTCGGCCTGCCGCACTTCCTCTACCACCTCGGCCACGTGGCGCACTTCGACCGGATCGACCAGGTGCTGATCATCGCGACGACCGGGCTGGGCGTCGTGGTCCCGCTCGCGGTGCTGGCGATTCCGGGCCGGCGTGTCAGCCCACCGGCGACACGGTGATGCCGAGCGCGCCGGGCCCGAGGTGCGCGCCGATCACCGTGCTCGCCTCGACGACCATGCTCTCGACCATCGCCGGCACGCGGCGTTCGATCTGCCTGCCGATCTCCAGTTCGTGGTCGCTCGCGCCGAACCGGGTCACGGCGATGTCGGCGCGGAACCCGCCGGACTTCTTCACCGCGAGGTCGACCATCTTCGCCAGCGCGCGCCGCGTACCGGGGATCCGGGCCAGCGGCGCGACCTCGCCGTCCTTGACCGTGAGCAGCGGCTTGATCGAGAACGCGCTGCCGAGCATGGCCTGCGCGGCGCCGATCCGGCCGCCGCGGCGCAGGTACTCGAGCGTGTCGACGTAGATGAACTCGGTGCTGGTGGTGCACCGGCGCTCGGCGGCTTCGATGACGCGGGTGGCGTCCGCGCCGGCCGCCGCGGCCCGGGCGGCGGACACCACGGCGAAGCCGAGGCTCATGCCGGTGGTCCGGCTGTCGAGGACGTGCACCGGGATGCGGACCTGCTGGGCGGCCTCCCGGGCCGCGCGGACGGTGTCGGACATGCGGCCGGAGATGTGGATGCTGACGATCGCGGTCGCGCCGGAGGCGGCCGCTTCCTGGTAGGTCCAGAAGAACGCCCCCGGATCCGGGGGCGCGGTGGTGATGACCTGCCCGGCTCTCATCGCGTCGATGACTTCGCCGCGGTCGAACCGGTTTTCGTCGTCGTAGTGGTTCCCCAGGCTCATCTGGATCTGGACGACCCCGATGGCCCAGCGAGCGGCGACCAGGTCGGGCAGGCAGGAACTCGAGTCGGTGATGACGGCGATGCGCGCGGGCATGGTGGGGGAGGTTAATGCCTGACACCTACCGCCAGTAGGCCGTGGTTGCTCCGATCGGACGAACGGCAGTTCGGGTGGGCTAGCCGGTCGACTACCGGGACGATCGTCCCACTAGATTGCGCATCCAGGTGAATGGCGTCACCTCGACGGGTCCTCGGCGCCGATTGGCCCTAATCTACCGGCCAGTAGAGCACTGTCCCGTGGTCCGTCCGCGGGCCACGAACCGGGAGGTCGAAGCAGACCCATGACCAACATCGTCGTCCTGGTCAAGCAGGTACCGGACACCTACTCGGAGCGGAAGCTCAACGGGTCCGACCACACCCTTGACCGCGAATCCGCCGACGCCGTGCTCGACGAGATCAACGAGAAGGCCGTCGAAGAGGCGCTGAAGATCAAGGAAGCAGGCGAGGGCGAGGTCACCGTGATCTCGGTGGGCCCGGACCGCGCGACCGACGCCATCCGCAAGGCGCTGTCCATGGGCGCCGACAAGGCCATCCACGTCTCCGACGAGGCACTGCACGGCTCCGACGCGATCGCGACCGCGAAGGTCCTCGCCGCCGCCATCGGCAAGGTCGAGGGCTTCGACCTGGTCATCGCCGGCAACGAGTCCTCCGACGGCCGCGGTGGCGCCATCCCGGCCATCCTCGCCGAGCTGCTGGGCCTGCCGCAGGTCACCTACGTGCGCGAGCTGACCGTCGACGGTTCGACGATCAAGGCCACCCGCGAGACCGAGGACGGCCTGACCCGCCTCGAGGCGAGCCTGCCCGCGATCGTGAGCGTCGGCGAGAAGATCAACGAGCCGCGCTACCCGTCGTTCAAGGGCATCATGGCCGCGAAGAAGAAGCCGGTCGAGAAGTTCACCATCGCCGACCTGGGCGTCGACGCGGGCGAGGTCGGCCTCGGCAACGCGTGGTCCACCGTGACCGAATCCGCGCCGAAGCCGCCGCGCACCGCCGGTGAAAAGGTCGAGGACGAGGGCGACGGCGGCACCAAGGTCGCCGAGTACCTGGTCGGCCAGAAGCTCATCTGACAACGGCTCTTCGAGGAGGAACAAGAACATGGCTGAAGTACTCGTCCTCGTCGACCACGTCGACGGTGAGGTCAAGAAGGTCACGCTTGAGCTGCTGACCGCCGCCCGCGCGCTCGGTGAGCCGTCGGCCGTCGTCGTCGGCCCGACCGGGACCGCCGCCAAGGCGAAGCAGGCGCTGGCGTCGCACGGCGCCGCCAAGGTCTATGTCGCGGAAGGCGACGACGCCGCGAACTACCTGGTCACGCCCAAGGTCGACGTGCTCGCCGCGCTCGCGCAGTCCGCGTCCCCGGCCGCCGTGCTCGTCACCGCCAGCGGTGAGGGCAAGGAGGTCGCCGCCCGCCTGGCCGTGCGCCTGGGCTCCGGCCTGATCTACGACGCCGTGGGCGTCAACGGCGACGGCGTCATCGACCAGTCCATCTTCGGTGGCGCGTTCTCGGTCAAGTCCAAGTCCGCGAAGGGCGCGCCGGTCGTCTCCATCCGCCCGGGCGCGGTCGAGGCCGAGCCGGCCGAGGGCGCGGCGGCCGAGGAGACCGTCGAGATCCCCGCCGTCGACGCGGCGAAGGCGACCAAGATCACCGGCGTGGAGCCGGTCACCGGCGGTGACCGTCCCGAGCTGACCGAGGCCTCGATCGTGGTCTCCGGTGGCCGTGGTGTCGGTTCGGCGGAGAAGTTCGACGTCGTCGAGAAGCTGGCCGACGCGCTCGGCGCGGCTGTCGGCGCGTCGCGTGCCGCGGTCGACTCCGGCTACTACCCGGCGCAGTTCCAGGTGGGCCAGACCGGCAAGACCGTGTCGCCGCAGCTGTACATCGCGCTCGGCATCTCCGGCGCGATCCAGCACCGCGCCGGCATGCAGACGTCGAAGACGATCATCGCCGTCAACAAGGACGCCGAGGCGCCGATCTTCGAGATCGCCGACTTCGGCATCGTCGGCGACCTGTTCAACGTCGCGCCGCAGCTGACCGAAGCGGTCGAGAAGCGCAAGGGCTGAGCTGTTGTCCGAAGGGCCTTCCGGGAGCTCCCGGAAGGCCCTTCGCGCGTTTCCGGGACCTGAGAAGAGCCTGAGAACCCGCCATTCACTGAACGTGCACTAATCGGTCATCGGATCGCACTCTCCGCGGCTTCCTCCGCGCAGGTACACCTTGACCATGACGACGTCACAGCTCCTCGTCAGCACTGATCAGGCGGGTGCCCAGCTCCCCGCCGACGCCCCCCGGTACTCGCTTCTCGTCGCGCACGCGAACGACGAAGTGGTCGCCGCGCAGAAACTGCGGCACCGGGTTTTCGCCGAGGAAATGGGTGCGCGCCTGCACTCCCCGCGGCCCGGTCTCGACATCGACGAGTTCGACGAGTTCTGCGACCACCTCGTGGTCCGCGACGACAACACGGGCGAGATCGTCGGCTGCTACCGGATGCTCCCGCCGGAGCGCGCGATCCGGGCCGGGAAGCTGTACGCCGACAGCGAATTCGACCTGAGCGCCCTCGACAGCCTGCGGCCGTCGCTGGTCGAGACCGGCCGGTCCTGCGTCCACCCGGACCACCGCAGCGGCGCCGTCGTCAGCCTGGTCTGGGCCGGGATCGCCCGCTACATGCTGCTTTCCGGCCACCGCTACCTCGCCGGCTGCGCGTCCGTCCCGCTGGTCGACGACGGCTCCTTCGCCGCCGGCGTGTGGGACATCCTGCGCACCAAGCACTACTCCGACGAGGCTACGCGCGTCACGCCGCTGATTCCCTGGGACGCCTCGGGCATCGAGCGCCCGGCGCGGGCCACGCTGCCGCCCCTGATCAAGGGCTACGTCCGGCTCGGCGCCAAGGCCTACGGGCCGCCCGCGCTCGACGCCGACTTCGGCGTCGCGGACTTCTTCGTCGTGCTGGACCTGCACAACGTCGACGAGCGCTACCTGAAGTTCTTCCTCGGGGTCCAGGCATGAGCAGCCACGCCTGGATGCCGACGTCGCCGTGCGGCGACGGCTGCCTCACCACCGACGACCCGGTGGTCGGCCTCCCGCGCCGCGTCCTGCGCGTCACCGCGGCCGCTCTGGTCGTTTTTTCGGCGATGCTGACGGCGCCCCTGCTGCTGGTTTCGTGGGGCCGTGAGTACCGGCTGCGGCTGATCTTCCGCAGCGTGCTCCGGGCGTTCGGCGTCCGTCTGGACATCCGGGGCGGCGCCGACTTCCTGACCGCACCGGCCGGCCGTGGCGCGCTGGTGGTCAACAACCACATCTCGTGGCTGGACATCGTCGCGATCAACGCGCTGCGCCCGATGCGCGCGCTGGCCAAGAAGGAGATCGCGGGCTGGCCGGTCCTCGGCGGCCTGGTCCGCCGCGGCGGCAGCATCTTCCTCGACCGCGAGCGGCTGACGACCCTGCCGGCCACGATGGCGGCACTGGCCGACGCGCTCCGGACGGGCTCCCTGGTGAGCGTGACCCCGGAGGGCACGACGTGGTGTGGCCTGGCCTCGGGCCACTTCACGACGGCGACGTTCCAGGCGGCCATCGACGGCGGCGTCCCGGTCCGCCCGATCGCGTTGCGCTACCGCCTGGCCGACGGCCGCGAGACGAGCCGCCCGGCGTTCATCGGCCCGGAGTCCCTGATCGCGTCCCTGCGCCGGGTCGCGGCCCTGCGCGGCCTGGTGCTCGAGATCCACATCTGCCCGGAGATCGCCCCGGGCCGCGCGGAAACCCGCCGCGAGCTGGCCGCCCTGGCCGAGGCGGCGGTCCACTCCGCGCTGGGCACGGTGCAGATCCCGGCCCAGCGGAAGCGCCGCACGCCGAGCCGCCCGCCGGCCACGTTGGCTTCGCCTCCCGCGAAGTGATCCGGGCCCTGCCGCCGCGATCCGGCGGCAGGCCCGGGTTGGGAGGCGCGTTCTCGAGGTGAACGGGTCCGTTGCCGAAATCCGGCAACAGGCCTCGGCCGCTCTCACCCATGAGCCGTTCCGGCTCGGAACTGGCCCGTCACCGGGACCCGGTGCCGGGCTCGTTCACGATGGCGCGGGTTTAGCCGAAGGTGAGCGTGAGCTTCCCGCCGGGGTGCCCACCCTCGCTCTCGACCTGCGCGGCAGCCGCCTCGGCCAGCGGGTAGCTCTTGCCCTGCGCGACCCCGACGCCGCGATCGGTCACCCAGCCGGCGATCCCGGTCAGCACCTCACGCGACTGCTCACCGCCGCTCGAGAACGGGATGCCCAGCTCGAAGGCCGCGCTGTCGGCGATGGTGATGATCCGGTCCTTCGTGCCCCGCAGCTCGACCGAACCGGGCAGCACACCGTGCCCGGCGGCATCGAACACGGCGTCCACGGGCTCGGACGCGACCTCCCGGACCCGCTCCAGCCAGCCGTCGCCGTACAGCACCGGGACGACGCCCAGCGACTTCAGGTCGTCGAGGTTCCGGCTGCCGGCGGTGCCGATGACGGTCACCCCCTGCGCCACGGCCACCTGCGCGGCGAACCGGCCGACGGTCCCGCTGGCGCCGTGGATCAGCAGCGTTTCGCCTTCGCGGACCTCAAGCAGCCCGAGAACGCGAAGCGCCGTCTCGCCGGCGACCGGCAGGGCCGCCGCGTCCGCCCACGAGATGCTGGCGGGCTTCGGCGCGAGGGTCTTCGCCAGTGCGTACTCGGCGTAGGCGCCGGTCTCGGACCAGCCGAACACCTCGTCACCGACGGCGAAGTCAGCGCCCTCGCCGACGGCGTCGACGACACCGGCCACCTCGAGACCGGGGGTGTGCGGGAAGGCGACCTGGAAGTTCTGCTGCATGAAGCCGGCGCGGATCTTCCAGTCGATCGGGTTGATCCCGGCGGCCCGGACGGCCAGCCGCACCTGCCCCGGGCCGGGCTCCGGCACCGGCACCTCGGACAGCTGCAGAACGTCCGGCCCGCCGTACGCGGAGAAGGTGATCGCTCGCATGGTGGTTTTCGCTCCTCGGTCGGTGACCCTTCGAATGCCCTCCCCGGCAAGTCAACCCGCCCGGGCGGAACCGGCGAACCGCCCGGACGAGCAGTGTTCACTAGCCGGACGAGCAGGTCGCCCGATCGTGGACGCGCCTACCTTGGACGGCATGGACGCATCCTGGTCGGATCCGCGGCACGTGCTGGACGTCGTCGAGCAGGTGCTGTCGGCACCCCGGCCCCAGTTGCTCAGCCGGTTTTCCGCCGAGCTGGGCAAGCTGGTCCCGCACCGCGCGGTCGCGATGCAGACCGGCGACTGTCCCCGCAGCCCCCTCAAGGTCATCGGCGACGAAGCGATCACCCAGGCGGTGACGAGCGTCGAGCTGCAGAGGCTGGCCGACCGCAGCGAGCCGGGCAAGGCCCTGGTGATCGACGGAGTCCTCGGCGGCGTCGAACGCCGGCTCGTCCTGCTCGCGGCGACCCCGGCCGTCGGCCAGGGCGCGGTGCTGGCCGTGGTGCCGGAGGCCGCGGAGCCGCCGGCTGCGGAATTGGAGCTCGCGGCCCGGCTATGGCACATCCTCAGCACCGACGCGGGCCAGCGCGCGACGGACCCGGGCCCGGACGTCCTGGCCGGCAGCCTCGCGGCAGCGTCCGCACGCGCCCACGCGATCACCGACCTCGGCCAGACGCACGCGGCCACCCTGGTCACCATCCTGGCGGTGCTCCGCTCGGGCCGGCTCTCCGACGCCGCCGCCCGCCGCACCGCGGTCGACGTGGCCGCCCCCGCGCTGCTCGAGCTCAAGGGCGTCGTCGACCGCGACGAGGTCCTGTCCGCGGAGCAGGTGGACGCGGCGTTCGAGGTCCTGAAGACCCAGCTGGCCGACCTGGTCCGGCACACGGAAGTCGACGTGGACCTGCCCGCCCCCGTCGGCGACGCATCCCTTCCGCAGGACATCGCCCACACGGCCCGGACACTGACCCGCGGCCTCGTGCTCGGCGCTTTGGACCGTTTCGCGACAACGCGCCTGCGAGCGTCCTGGCGCGTGGACGGAACGCTGTTGCGCATCACGGTCCGCGACGACTGCCCGGAAGTGGCGGACGCGGTCCCACCTCGCCGCCTGACCGAGCGCCTCACGGCCCTCGGCGGCCACTGGGAGGTCGACGCGGTGCCGGGCTGGGGTACGACGGTCACCGCGGTCCTCCCGCTCGGCGTGGCCGAGCCACCGGACCTGCGCCCGCTCGACCGCCTCAACCCGCGTGAGCTCGAGGTGCTGTCGGGTATCTCGCAGGGCCTGCGCAACCGCCAGATCGCCGGGCAGCTGCAGCTCAGCGAGCACACGGTCAAGTTCCACGTCCGCAACATCCTCGACAAGCTGGACGTGAGTTCCCGAGGCGAGGCGGCCGCGCTCGCCCGCGACCTGCCGCTGGAACCGGCGGCGCACCGGTCCGCCTGAACCGCCTTGACCTCCAGCGAGCTGGAGGTTGCACGCTGCTGATCATGGCCTCGACGATCGACTCGACACCCCGTCGCCGCAGTGTGCTCTGGAGCGCGGAACACCGGCTGACCACGATCGCGCTGCTGCTGGTGGTCACGTTGGTCGCATTCGAGAACATGGGCGTGGCGACGGCGATGCCGACCCTGGTCGCCGACCTCCACGGGTTGTCCCTTTATTCGTGGCCGTTCACGACCTTCTTGATTGCCAGCGTGGTCGCAACGGTGCTGTCAGGCCGCATCGGCGACCGCCGCGGCCCGGCGCCGGCCCTGCTCGCGGGGCCCATGCTGTTCGCGGCCGGCCTCGTGGTCGCGGGAACGGCATCCGGAATGCCGACGTTCCTCCTGGGCCGCGCGCTGCAGGGCTTCGGCTCGGGCCTGCTCCTGGTTTCGGTCTCCCTCCTGATCGCATTGACGTTCACCGACCACGAACGCCCAATGATCTACGCCGCGAACGCGGCAGCCTGGGTCCTACCGGCAGTCATCGGCCCTTCGGTGGCCGGGGTGGTGACGGTCAGCGTCGGCTGGCGCTGGGTCTTTCTCGGCCTGGTCCCGCTGGTGGCCATCGGCATCCTCATGCTGGCGGTGGTGATCCGCCGCCTACCGGCCCACACACCGGCAACCGGCGGACGACGAGCAAGCGTGCCCCAGGCGATCATCGCCGCACTTGGCGTCGCGGCCTTGACGTGGGCGGCCCAGCACCAGTCGTTCGTAGCGCTCGGCTACGGCACGGTCGGCCTCATCGCGCTGGCCTACGCCCTCCGGACGCTGCTGCCGGCCGGAACGCTGACCTCCCGCCTCGGCCTCCCGACGGTGGTCGCCTCGCGGGCCCTGATCGCCGGCGCGTACGCGGGGATGGAGGCATACCTGCCCCTGACGATGACCGCGGTCCACGGCTACAGCCCGGCCCTCGCCGGCCTCCCGCTGACAATCACGGCCCTGGGCTGGTCCGCGGCATCGGCGGCACAGGGCCGGTACCTCAACTGGTCGAGGGAGGCATCCCTGCGCACGGGCTTCTGGCTGGTCGCGGCCGGGCTCGCCGGCTTCGGTTTGGTTTCGCAGCCATGGTCCCCCGGCTGGGTGGCGTTCGCGGCCTGCGCGGTCGGCGGCGCCGGCATGGGAATCGCGATGCCCGCCATCTCGGTCCTCCTGCTCCGCTACTCACCCGAAGGCGAGCGCGGATTCAACACCTCGGCGATGCAGCTCGCAGACTGGGTCGGCTCGGCACTGCTCATCGGCTTGGGCGGCGTCCTGCTCGGCGTGGTGGGCTCGGTGCTCGACCCATCACCGGCGATGGCCCTGCTCACAGTGGCCTTGGTGGCGCTCGCGCTGGCGGGCGTCCGCTTGACCGGGCGGTGGCCGTCGAAGGTGTGACAGGCCACTTCGAGAGCCAGGGTGGGCTTCGTCACGCGCTGGAGCGGACTACCCTGGAGAGGCGATGACCTATCTCGACCACGCGGCGACCACTCCGATGTTGCCCGAAGCCATAGCGGCGATGACCGAGGCGCTGTCCACCGTGGGCAACGCCTCGGCGCTGCACTCTTCGGGCCGCCGGGCCAGGCGCATGGTCGAGGAAGCCCGCGAAACCATCGCGGACGCGCTGGGAGCCCGCCCCTCCGAGGTGATCTTCACCGGCGGCGGCACCGAGAGCGACAACCTCGCGATCAAGGGCATCTACTGGGCCCGCCGCGACGACCACGAGCAGCGCCGCCGAATCCTGTGCGGCGCTGCGGAGCACCATGCCGTGCTGGACACCGTCGAATGGCTCGAAGCCCACAGCGGCGCTGAGGTCGTCCTGCTGGACGTGGACAGCCAAGGACGGGTCTCGCCTGACGTCCTCCGCGCAGCCATCGTCGAGGACCCGGAATCGGTGGCGCTAGCTACCGTGATGTGGGCGAACAACGAGGTCGGCACCATCAACCCGATCGCCGAGCTCGCGGCAGTTTGCGCCGAATTCGGCATCCCGTTCCACACGGACGCTGTCCAGGCCGTCGGTGCCGTTCCGGTCGACTTCGCGGCCAGCGGCGCCGCGGCGCTCACCTTGACCGGACATAAGCTCGGTGGCCCCTTCGGAGTGGGCGCCCTTCTCCTCGGCCGCGACACGACGTGCGTACCCCTGCTGCACGGCGGCGGCCAGGAACGCAGCGTCCGTTCCGGCACCCTGGACGTTCCGGCGATCGTGGGTTTCGCTACCGCGGTCCGAATCAGCGTCGCGACCCGAGCCGATTACGCGAAGCGCGTCGAGGAACTCCGAGATGGGCTCGTCGAGGCTATCCGGCGCGAGGTACCCGACGTTCTCCTCAACGGTGGAGACGGCGAGAGGCTGCCCAGCCACGCCCACTTCACATTCCCAGGGTGCGCCGGCGACAGTCTCCTGATGTTGCTCGATGCCAAGGGCATCGAATGTTCGACAGGCTCTGCGTGTACGGCAGGCGTTGCCCAGCCCAGCCACGTGCTGCTCGCCATGGGAGCCGATCCTGCAGCCGCCCGTGGCTCCCTTCGTTTCTCACTTGGCCACACGTCCACTGCCGCGGACGTCGAGGCAGTTGCCGCGGAGATCGGCGGCGTCGTGATGCGCGCCCGGCAGGCCGGCCTCGCCGGAATGCGCAAGCAGACTCAGAAGCAAGAGGTGTAAGGCAATGCGGGTTTTGGCCGCGATGAGCGGAGGAGTGGATTCGGCGGTGGCCGCGGCACGCGCGGTCGACGCTGGGCACGACGTCGTCGGTGTGCACCTGGCCCTGTCGGCCAAACCGGGAACGCTGCGGACCGGCTCGCGCGGTTGCTGCACGATCGAAGACTCTCACGACGCCCGCCGCGCCGCGGACATCCTCGGGATTCCCTTCTACATCTGGGATTTCGCCGAGCGATTCACCGAAGAGGTCGTCGAGACCTTCGTCGGCGAGTACGCCGCCGGACGTACCCCCAATCCGTGTGTCACCTGCAACGAGAAGATCAAGTTCGAGGCTCTTCTCGAGAAGGCGATGGCCCTGGGATTCGACGCGGTTGCAACCGGCCACTATGCGCGGCTCTCCGTCGAAGGCGGTGTGCCGGAGCTGCGCCGTAGCGCGGACAGCGGCAAGGACCAGTCGTACGTTCTCGCCTCGCTGACCCCGGAGCAGCTGAGCCACGCCATGTTCCCCCTCGGCGACTCCTGGAAGACGGATGTACGGGACGAAGCCGAGCGACGAGGCCTGTCCGTTGCCAACAAGCCGGACAGCCACGACATCTGCTTCATCCCGGACGGCGACACCAAGAAGTTCCTGGAGAACCGGCTGGGGCAGCGCCCCGGCGAGCTCGTGGACGCGGAGACCGGCGCGGTCCTCGGCCGGCACACCGGCGTGCACGGGTTCACGGTCGGGCAGCGCAAGGGGCTCGGAATCGACGCTCCCGCGCCGGACGGCCGCCCTCGATATGTTCTGTCGCTCGAGCCGGTGTCCGGGTCTGTCAAGGTCGGCTCCGTGGCCGGGCTCGGTGTCAAGGTGATCGAGGCTGATCGGGCGGTTTGGCCCAGTGGCCGGCCGCTGACCGAACCGACCGAGTGCGTGATTCAGGTGCGGGCGCACGGAGGCATCGTCGACGCGGTTGCCGACATGGACTCCGACACCATGACATTGCACTTGCGCGAGCCGCTGCGGGGAGTTGCGCCCGGCCAAGTTGTCGTCCTCTACCGCCCCGATGCCGAAGGTGGGGACGTCGTCCTCGGCAGCGCGAAGATCTCCGGCACTCGCTGACCATCGGTCACTTCACTGCCTTCTTCCAGAATCGGTGCACTCGCTGGCGGACCGGGTGCACCGATGGTGCCGTTGTCGAATGGACATGTCCGGCCGGAGTTGCGACGTTCACGGTGCCGTCGGTGGTGACTTCGAAGTCCCAGCCTGGCTGTCCCTTCAGCTTGCGATGTCGCGCGCAGTACGTGACCGGCTTGTCAGCACCTCCCTCGGTCTCGCCCTTCGCGCGAGTCGCTGCGATCCCGCAATGCTGCGCGGGGCGGGTGCACCCGGGTTGGCGGCATTCCTGGTCGCGGACTCGGATGAACTCGTCTTGCTGGATCTGATAGCGGGTCGGAGACAGCTCGGTCGCCTGACCCGTTCGCGGGTCGGTGAGTACGCGTCGCAGTGTCGTGTCGGCCCCGCTGATGATGTGGCGCGCCACGGCGGCCGCGATAGGCCCGCGGCCGGCCAACAACGCCGGTGACTGGCCGAGGCCGAGGTAAGTGGCCAGGTCGATGTGCAGGAATACTTCGGTGCGCGCGCCTGGCCCGCCGGTGCCGCTGAGCAGCAGATCGATGGCAACGTCCGCTCGGAGCTGATCCAGCGTCCGCGGCTCGTCCGCGGTCTTCAACGCCCGGGCGGCCTGGTCGACGCGAGCATAGGCGGCGGTTGCTTTCTCGGTCGGCACGTTGTTGACCGAAACGTTCGTCACACCGGTGTCCTGGTGGTGCAGGGTGAATCGCCGCTCGACGAGTTTTCGCTCAGTCCGGAGCGCCGCGCCTTCGGGATCGACCGTCGCCGCCGCGTAGGCCGCGGCCCGGCGCACCTGCGTCGCGTTCCGTCCTGGAACCCGGTCCTCGAGCGTCGCGTCGACGACCCGTACATGATCTCCCGACAGCCATGAAGTCGCGTCGGTGACCTTCATGGCGCGATAGAGATCGAGTCGGCCGTCGTCCATGAGGTTGAGCATGCGGGGAAGGCGGGCGATCAACGCGTTGGCCGCCGAAACGATGGCGCTGGCGCGGAGTTCCGTTATGGACAAAGCCAACGCGACTTCAGACGACGCGCTGGCGGCCGGTCTCCGGCGCACGCTCAGATCCGCGATCGCTCTCAGCTGCAGTGCCTGCAGCTTCGAGATTTCCGCCTCGGCATCGCGAATCAGGTCGACGACCTGGTCGTCTTTCATCTGCTGCAACGAGTTCGGGTCGGCGCGGAACGATCGCAAGCTCAACGGGAGCTCGTTGTCGTTGCCCTGAGTGGTCGCCGAAGGAACGAGCTTGTGGACTGGCTGTGAAGACGTCATGGGTTCGACCGTACGACGGCGAACGACGAAAGTCATCGAAAGGGCGCGAACGGTCCATTCGCGCCCTTCGCTTGACGAACCGCGATTGTTCCGGGATCGTCGCGTGTGCGTGGACGTCCGTGTCGATCACCCGGAAGAGGTAATATCCGAAATGGACAGTTGAAGAGCCGGCCTCTGTCGTGGGCGTTGTTGCTCAGAACTTGAGCTTGAACCCCGTGTGGCTAGGGGTGAATCCGAGGCGCTCGTAGAATCGGTGCGCATCCGTTCTGGAGACGTCCGACGTAAGCTGCACAAGCGCGCATCCGCGCCGTTTCGACTCGTCGATTGCCCAATGCATGAGGTCGGCGCCCAGCCCGGAGCCGCGATGATCGGCGCGGACTCGCACAGCTTCGATTTGACCGCGAAGGGCGCCGTGCCTGGCCAGGCCGGGAATGATCGTCAGCTGCAAGGTGCCGACCGGCTCGCCGCCGGACACGACAACCACCAGCAGCTGATCCGGATCCGCGTCGATCTTGTCGAAGGCACGCAGGTACGGCTCGAGGTCGCTGGGATCGTCCCGGGTGGCGCCGAGTTGGTCGTCCGCCAGCATTTGCACGATCGCACCGACGTCGTCACGCTGTGCCCTACGGATGGTGTAGTCGGTCACCGCGCCAGTATCACAGGACGCGGGTGAATCCTTGGTAGCTGTACTCGAATCCGAAGCGTGCGTAGAAGTCACGCAGATCGCCGCGGTTGAGGCCGGAGTCGAGGTGGATACGCGTGCATCCGCGTCGCCGGGCTTCGTCGATGCCCCAGGTCAGGAGCGCACTTGTCACCCCGCGCCGGGCGGCGCGGATGCCTTCGAGCAGGCCGCGAGGTGCGCCTTCCCAAGCGAGACCCCGCAGTATCGTCAGCTGCGCGGTGCCGGCAACGCCGTTGTCGTCTTCCGCGACAACCAGCGTGACGTGCGGGTCGTTCATGAGCTCCCGGAGCGCGGCTGCCAGCGGTCCGCCCGGTGCGCCGAACAGGCGCACGAGCGCCTCGATGTCCGTGGCCCGGGCGCGTCTGATGACATCCATTTAACCCAGTATGCAGGAGTCGCGCCGACGGACATAACTGCTACGAGGCGACTACCCGCCGTGCTGGTCGCGAATCCGTCAAGGCAGGGTGTAGCGCCGGACCCCGTCGGCGACTTGGGCGTTCAGTTTGCCCTGCGACACCAGAAGGTCGAGGTGGGCTGCGGTTTCCAGCACTGCGAGCATCTGGTTGAACGAGTCCATTTCGGACAGTTTGCGGTTGCGGCGGGTCCAGCCGATCCGGTGTGCCGCTTCGTACGCACTGGTCGCGCCGGCTGCGATTTGGGCACCAATTGTCTCGAGGCGTTGCCGGTGGTGTTCCAGCAGTTCGTCGACCCGCGTGTGCACGCTTTCGGACACCGGACCGTGCGCGGGAAGCATGCGGCGGTCCGGCATCGCGCGCACCAGGCGAAGGGAGCCGATGAAGTCGTTGAGCGGTAACTCGGCCGGGACGGGCTGGAATCCGATCGAGGGCGTGATGTGCGGCAGTACGTGGTCACCGGAGAACAGCAGGCCGGCGGTGTCGTCGACAAAGACGACATGCCCGGCCGTGTGGCCGGGAGTGGCGACTACATCGAACTCGCGCCCAGGCAGGATCGGCCGCGGGCCCGGTGTCAGCCATTCGTCAGGCGCTTCCCAAAGGTCGGCTTCGGTGTGCCGGCGATCCGTGCCGAATTCTCGGGCCAGCGCTTCCACGACGTCGCCCGCTCCGGCCTGGAACAACAGGTCGACCTGAGCCTCCATCGGGAGCCGATCGGGATTGCCCGATGCCTTGAGCGATGGCTCCTCGTCCTGGCCGAGGGCGATCTTCGAGCCGAAATCGCGACGGAGGACCACGGCCTGCGAATAGTGATCGCGGTGCACGTGGGTAACGAGGAACTCGCTGACGTCGGCCAGTTCGGCGCCGATCCCGCCGAGGGCAGCCGCAAGCTGCTGGCGGGCCACGGTCAGGGCCCAGCCAGAGTCGACCAGGACCAGCTTCTCGCCGTCGGTGACCGCGTAGACGTTGACCGCGCGCAGGGCGTCGTTGGGCAGCGGCAACGGGATGCGGTAGACGCCGTCGGAGACCGCGTAGATTCCGGGCTCGGTCCAGTTCCTGTCGCTGCTTTCCGGCAACGGTTCCACGGTGACCTCCGTCCCGGCGAGACTGCGGTGTCCCGGCCTTTCTTCACCCTGAGCCGTGCCGGGCCCGCTGTCCACCTGGCGGCGCTGAGACGCCGGTCACTCGATCAGTCGGTGTCCTGCTTCAGAGCCGTGTCGATCGTCAGAGCCGCGGCGACCACCATGCTGGCGAGCGGGTCCGTCAACGGGTTCGGGATCTCCACGACGTAATTGTCCGCCGTGGTGAAGGCGGCTTTGAGGAATCCACCCCACGTCTTGGTCACCCGGGCGACCTCGGTGCCGGCGTGGTCGCGGATCGAGAAGTTCCACGCGCGCCAGTTCTCGGCGAAGATCCCGCCGACCGGCCGGCCGTCGACGATGAAGCCGAACCGGATCTTGCCGAAAACGTTCTCCTGGACGATCTCGCCGATCGGGGTCTCGTCGGCCCTGGTGACGAGGAACCGTGACTTGAACACCTTCGCCGGCCGGGTCACCTTGAGTACCGTGCTGTGGTTGGCGTCGCGGACCTCGAACTTGTGCGTCAGGAACTGGTCGTAGTTGGTCAGGAGTCGGATCGCCTTCTTGAGCGTGCTCTGACCCACCTCGACGACTCCGCCGAGCCGGTTGCCGTTCTGGTCGAAGACGCCGAACTCGTTGGCCATCTCGATCAGCTTCGCGCGCTGGTTGACCACCAGGACCGGCTCGGTGAACAGCGTCCCGCCCCCGCTGCGCGTGCTGCCTCGGCCGCGTGTCGCCCGATAGACCTGGTTCTGGATCCGGGCCGGGTCGTGGGCGCGTTCGATGTCCAGCTCGATCGGCTCGGAATCGCTCGGCGGCGGGGCCTGATAGGCGGGCCGGGTGTCGGCGGTCCAAGCCTGGCCGTCCCACCAACGATGCAGACGGGGGTCCCGCGCGTCCGGGTACCAGCCCGGCTGCGGTGGCGAACTCGTCATGGCCGGTCAGCCTATCGCTGCGAACCCGCTCATGGTGTCGCTCAACGGATATGCGGTGAATGTCCGCATCCGGGTCCTTCGATACGCCAGCCCGGTCGGCGTCGGCGGTCGGTGGTCGACGAGAATCGGTCGTCGTGAGCGAGCGAATCTGGCCCGTCGGGGCCGCAACGGCGATCGGCTCGATGCCGGGCAACGACCCCGCCGAGGCGGCGTCGGTCGTGTTCGGTGAGCTGCCCGACTTCCCGCATCTGCCCGAGCTGCCGGCTCGCGGTGTCGGGGCGGACATGCTCGGCCGGACCGCCGCGCTGCTCGTCGACCTGGCCGTCGACGTCGTGCCGAGCGGCTACCGCGTCGCACCCCGGCCTGGGCACGAGCACCGCCGGGCCGTCGACCTGCTCCGCTGGGACCTCGACGCCGTGCAGGAGGCACGGGAGAAGGCCGGGGTCACCCCGCCGGTCTTCAAGGTCCAGCTGGCCGGGCCGTGGACGCTCGGCGCCGGGATCGAGCTTCCGCGGGGCCACCGGGTGCTCACTGACCACGGCGCCTTGCGGGACTTCACGTCGTCCCTGCTGGACGGCCTCGCCGAGCACGTCGCGGAAGTGCAGGCCAGGACCGGTGCGCCGGTGGTCGTCCAGTTCGACGAGCCGTCGCTGCCCGCAGTCCTCGCCGGGGGCCTGTCGACGCCGTCCGGCTACGGGAACGTCCCGGCCGTGCCGGAGCCCGAGGCTCGCCAGCTGCTCACCACCGTGATCGACGGCGCCCGGCGGATCACCGGCCAGGCGGTGGTCCTGCACTGCTGCGCCGCGAAACCACCTCTTGGGCTGCTGCGTGAGGCCGGTGCCGACGCCCTGGCCTTCGATCTGGCTGCGCTCGACGGTGCCTCCGCTGCGTTCCTCGACGAGATCGGCGAGGTGTGGGATGGCGGCGCAACGCTGTTCCTCGGCGCGGTTCCCACAACGGCTCCCGGCTCTTCGCTGAGCCTGAAGGACGTCGGTGAGCCGGCCTTCCGGCTGGCCGACCGGCTGGGCTTCAACCGCAGCGTCCTCGCTGAACGGGCGGTGCCGACGCCTGCCTGCGGCCTCGCCGGCGCGACGCCGGAGTGGATGCGCCGGGCCCTCTCACTGACGCGCGATCTGGGCAAAGCCTTCGTCGAGCCGCCCGAAGGCTGGTGACGGATTCCGGCAACTCGCCGACGTCCGGTCCGGGCCCCAAGTAGCGTGTCGGTAAGCCGACCGAACGAGGATCACCCGTAACCATGCGCCTGTTCCGCCGCAAGAACACCACCGCCGATCCGCCCGACCCGCGTACCGCGTGGCCCGAGCAGCCTGTGCCGGAGGACCCGGCGGCGGCTGCGGAGGCGTTCTGGCTCGGCTGGTTCGAGCTGCTGCCGATGGTCAGCGCTGCCCTGGGCGAGGGTGAGCTGCACCGGGTGGAGCACGAGCTCTGCCAGCTGGTCGAGGCCCTTCACCCGCGGCTGCACTTCTCGCTCGAGCGTGGTCGTCAGGCGATCTACGCCCTGGTCGTGACCGGTCAGGAGGATCCGGCGGTGCGGCCGTTCACCGATGCCTGGCGTGCCGCCGCGCCGCCGGACGACGCGATCTGGGAGTACCACGACTCGGTTCCGCCCGTGCCCGACCCGACCGAGGTCACCGTGAACCTCGGGGAACGGCGGATAGCGCTGGCCGATGTCCGGGTCGTCGCGCAGGTGGACGACGAGGAGCAGGTGGTCGACGTCGCCGTCTTCCATCCCGGGTTCGGCGACCTCGACGACGTGACCCGGCAGACCATGACCTTCCTGCCCCTCGATGCGACATTGGGTGAACGCCTGGCCGCCGAACGGTTACGCCGCGTCGAGACCGCGGAGACCGAGCCGGCCGGGGCGATCACCCTTCTGGAGTTCCGTGAGCTGGTCCGCGGACTGGGCGGCGACCACGACGAAAATGTCGGTGCCGCCGACTAGGGTTACCACCCGTGAGCAGCACCGACCTTCCCCAGGACCAGAGCGCGGCGGCCGCCGAGGACGTGACCGACGTCCCGGCCGGTGTGCGTGAGCGGCACGGCGCCCTCGCCGAGGAACTGCGCAACCACCAGTTCCGCTACTACGTCCTGGACTCGCCGATCATCTCCGACGGGCAGTTCGACGAGCTGCTGGGCGAACTTCAGCAGCTCGAGGACGAGTATCCCGGGCTGGTCACGCCCGATTCGCCGACCCAGCGGGTCGGGGGCACGTTCTCGACCGAGTTCACCGCGTACGACCACCTCGAACGCATGCTGAGCCTGGACAACGTGTTCGACCAGGAGGAGTTCCTGGCCTGGGTGGAACGCGTCGAGAAGGAAGTCGGGCAGACCGAGTTCCTCGCCGAGCTGAAGATCGACGGCCTGGCGATCAACCTCCTGTACGAAAACGGCCACCTCACCCGGGCCCTCACCCGCGGCGACGGCCGGACGGGCGAGGACGTCACGCTCAACGTCCGCACGCTCGACCAGGTCCCTGAAACACTGACCGCCACCGACCAGTTCCCGGTGCCCGCCCTGGTCGAGGTGCGCGGCGAGGTCTACTTCCGCGTCGAGGACTTCCTCGAGCTGAACGCGAAGATGGTCGAAGCGGGCAAGCCGCCGTACGCGAACCCGCGCAACACCGCAGCTGGCTCGCTGCGGCAGAAGGACCCGAAGATCACGCGCGAGCGGCGGCTGCGGCTGATTTGCCACGGATTGGGCAAGCGCGACGGCTTCGAGCCCCAGCGCCAGTCGGAAGCGTACGACGCGCTGGCGGCATGGGGCCTGCCGGTGTCGCCACACAGCAAGGTCCTGACGTCGGCGGACGAACTCACCGCGCACATCACCTACTGGGGTGAACACCGGCACGACGCCGAGCACGAGATCGACGGCGTGGTCATCAAGGTCGACAGAGTGGCGTTGCAGCGGCGCCTCGGCACGACGTCGCGCGCGCCGCGGTGGGCGATTGCGTACAAATACCCGCCTGAAGAAGCCATCACGACGCTGTTGGACATCCAGGTGAACGTCGGGCGCACCGGACGGGTGACGCCGTTCGCCGTCACCGAGCCGGTCAAGGTCGCGGGCTCCACCGTCGCCCGGGCCACCCTGCACAACCAGGAAGAGGTCAAGCGCAAGGGCGTGCTGATCGGCGACCGGATCGTCATCCGGAAGGCCGGCGATGTCATCCCCGAGGTCCTCGGGCCGGTGGTGGACGCCCGGACCGGGGACGAGCGCGAGTTCGTCATGCCCACCCACTGCCCGGCCTGCGGCACCGAGCTCGCCTACCAGAAGGAAGGCGACAAGGACATCCGCTGTCCGAACAGCCGTTTCTGCCCCGCCCAGCTGCGGGAACGCCTGTTCAGCCTCGCCGGGCGCGGCGCCTTCGACATCGAGGTCCTCGGGTACGAGGCGGCGGCTGCGCTGCTCGACGCGCGGGTCATCGCCGACGAGGGTGACGTCTTCGACCTGACCGAGGACAGCCTCGCCGAGGTCGAGCTCTTCCGCACCAAGGCGGGGGAGTTGTCGGCAAACGCACGAAAGCTGCTCGCCAACCTTGAGGTGGCGAAGGACCGGCCGTTGTGGAAGGTGCTGGTCGCTTTGTCGATCCGGCACGTCGGGCCGACGGCGGCGCAGGCGCTGGCCCGGGAATTCGGCTCGATCGAGCGCATCGAGCAGGCGACCGAGGAAGAGCTCGCGGACGTCGACGGCGTCGGCCCGACCATCGCCCGCGCGACGCAGGAGTGGTTCGAGGTCGGCTGGCACCGGGAGATCGTCGAAAAATGGCGACGCGCCGGTGTGCGGATGGAGGAAGAGCGCGATGACTCGATTCCGCGCAACCTCGAAGGCATGTCGATCGTCGTGACGGGCTCGCTCGACGGCTTCTCCCGCGACGAGGCCAAGGAGGTCATCATGGCGCGCGGGGGGAAGGCCGCCGGGTCGGTGTCGAAGAAGACCGCGTTCGTCGTCGTCGGGGATTCGCCTGGTTCGAAATACGACAAGGCCGTGCAGCTCAAGGTGCCGGTGCTGGACGAAGCCGGTTTCCGAGTCCTTCTGGAGCAGGGGCCCGAGGCGGCGCAGGAGGTGGCGCTGCCGGCCGGCGACGAGACCGTCGCCGACGAATCCGGGGAGACGGATGGGTGAGGTCGAGATCCGGCCGCCGCGGCCTGAGGAGTACGCCGTGGCGGGCGAGGTCACGGTGCTGGCGTACCAAGCCGACGGCCACCTGGCCGACGGCGTCGGTTACGACGCGACGCTGCGTGATGTCGCGCGGCGGGTCGAGGCGGCCGAGGTCCTCGTCGCCGTGGACCGGGCGGGTGACGTGGTCGGCACGGTGACCATCGTGCAGCCGGGGTCCGAATACGCCGAGATCTCGCGTCCGGGCGAGCTGGAGTTCCGGATGCTGGCGGTGGCGCCCTCGGCGCGTGGCCGTGGAATCGGCGACGCGTTGGTCGGGGCGGTGTTCGACCGCGCCCGCGCGCTCGGGCTCCGCAGGGTGGTGCTGAGCAGCCTCGACCGGATGCACAGCGCGCACCGGCTCTACGAACGCCTTGGGTTCGCGCGCCTGGCCGAACGGGACTGGCGGCCGTTCCCGCACGTCATGCTGATCGCCTACCAAATCGACGTCTGACCTGGGCGTCGTCGAAAAAGGGACGAACCCGCGCGGGGCTCGTCCCTTTTTCGACGACGTGGCGCGGTCGCGCTAGCCGTCGAGGACGACCGCGACGATGCCGGCGAGGTGGGCCAGGCGGGCGACCTCGGCGGCGCGGAAGTTCGGGCCGCCCGGGCGGGCGACGAGCAGCGCCTTGCCCGGTTTGCCGAGCGGGGTCGCGGCCAACTCGGTGCCGAGTTCCTTCCACGTCTCCGGGATCCAGGCGTCCTCGCTGTCGAGGACGGTCGCGCGCTCGAGTGGCAGCCAGGGCAGGTCCGTGATGGGGGTCTCCGGGGCCGCGCTCGACGACGCCAGGCGGACCGCGCCGGTTTCGGCGTGCTCGACGATCATTGCCCAGCCCGCGCGCACGATGCGGGGGACTCCTTCGGCGAGGATGTCGAGGCCGGACTTCGGCTGCGCCGCGATTTCCTCGACCAGTTCGAGCTCGCGGTGCGTGTCCAGGACGCCCGCGTAGGGACGGACCGCGTCCACTTCGACGCCTTCGACGCTCTCCGCCGCCGTGATGAGCGCGTCGGGCAGGCGGCCCGACGGGAGCTCGACCACCAGGTCGTCGACGGCGACTCCGCTGCCGCGCTCGACGACGTCCACGCTGAGGATGTCGGCGCCTACCGTGCCGAGCGCCGTGGCGACCGCGCCGAGGGTCCCCGGGCTGTCCGGAAGGAGGACCCGGATCAGGAACGACACCACGCGCCCCTCTCACCTCTGGCGTCCCAGCCTTGCCGTGGGACGCTCGATGCCGGTCGCCGATTGTGACAGACCCACCCGGCCCGCGGGACCTGCTGTCCGCCGGGCGGGATGCGAGCGTCGCCGGACGGCAGCCTGCCTGCGCCGGGCGTAACCCAGTCGAGTCCGCCCGCGCCGCCACCATAGACTTGCAGCTTCCGAGACAACCCGCACAGCACAACCCGGGAGTCACCCGCGTGCCCAACATTTCCCGAGACGAGGTCGCGCACCTCGCGAAGCTGGCCAGGCTGGCCGTGACCGACGACGAGCTCGACGTCTTCGCCGGCCAGCTCGACCAGATCCTGGACTCGGTGGCCAAGGTGAGCGAGGTCGCCGCCGACGACGTGCCGCCCACCTCGCACGCCGTGCCGCTGACGAACGTCTTCCGGCAGGACGTCGTCGTCCCCGGGCTCACGCAGCAGCAGGCGCTGGCCGGTGCGCCGGCCGCCGAGGACGGGCGTTTCCGGGTGCCGCGGATTCTGGGGGAAGAGCAGTGACCGAGCTCATCAAGCTGACCGCCGCGGAGCTGGCGGAAAAGATCCACGCGCGTGAGGTGTCCGCGGTCGAGGTCACGCAGGCCCACCTGGATCGGATCGCCGAGGTCGACGACCACATCCACGCGTTCCTGCACGTCGACACCGAGGGCGCGCTGGCCGCGGCCAAGGCCGTCGACGAGGGCATCGCCGACGGCAATGCGCCCGCGTCGCCGCTGGCGGGCGTGCCGCTCGCGCTGAAGGACGTCCTCACCACCGAGGGCGTGCCGACGACCTGTGGGTCGAAAACGCTCGAAGGCTGGATCCCGCCGTACGACGCGACGGTGACGCGCAAGCTGCGTGAAGCCGGTGTCGTCATTCTCGGCAAGACGAACATGGACGAGTTCGCCATGGGGTCGTCGACCGAGAACTCGGCATACGGCCCGACGCACAACCCGTGGGACCACGCCCGTATCCCGGGCGGGTCGGGCGGTGGGTCGTCGGCGTCGATCGCGGCCTTCGAAGCGGCCATCGCCATCGGTACCGACACCGGTGGTTCGATCCGGCAGCCCGGGGCGGTCACCGGGACCGTCGGGGTCAAGCCGACCTACGGCGGCGTCTCGCGCTACGGCCTTGTCGCTTTTTCGTCCTCGCTCGACCAGGCCGGTCCCTGCGCGCGGACGGTGCTCGACGCTGCTCTGCTGCACGAGGTCATCGCCGGGTACGACCCGCGGGACTCGACGTCCATCGACGCGCCGGTGCCGCCGGTGGTCGCCGCGGCCCGGCAGGGCATGACCGGTGACCTCAAGGGCGTCAAGGTCGGCGTCGTGAAGGAGTTCGGCGGCGACGGCTACCAGCCGGGTGTCGAGCGGTCTTTCCAGGCCGCGGTCGAGCAGCTGCGCGCGCTCGGTGCCGAGGTCGTCGAAGTCTCTTGTCCGCATTTCGTCTACGCGCTGCCCGCTTACTACCTGATCGCGCCGAGCGAATGCTCGTCGAACCTCGCCCGGTTCGACGCCATGCGCTACGGCCTGCGCGTCGCCGACGACGGCACGCACAGTGCCGAAGAGGTCATGTCGCTGACCCGCGAGAAGGGCTTCGGCGCCGAGGTCAAGCGGCGGATCATGCTGGGCACCTACGCGTTGTCGTCCGGCTACTACGACGCCTACTACGGCTCGGCGCAGAAGGTCCGCACCCTGATCACGCGTGACTTCGACGCCGCCTTCGAGAAGGTCGATGTCCTCGTTTCGCCCACGACGCCGACCACGGCGTTCAAGATCGGCGAGCGCGTGGACGACCCGATGGCGATGTACCTCGCCGACCTGTGCACGATCCCGTCGAACCTCGCCGGCAACGCCGCCATGAGCGTGCCGAGCGGGCTGTCCGACGAGGACGGGCTGCCGGTCGGGCTGCAGATCATGGCCCCGGCGCTCGCCGACGACCGGCTCTACCGGGTTGGCGCCGCCTACGAGGCCGCCCGCGACGCCGCCGCCGGTGGGGCGCTCATCCACAAGGTCCCGGAGCTGGGAGGAACGAAGTGACTGCCGTGGCCGAGTTGATGGACTACGCCGACGTCATCGAACGCTTCGACCCGGTGCTCGGGCTCGAGGTGCACGTCGAGCTGAACACGAACACGAAGATGTTCTGCGGCTGCCCGAACGAGTTCGGCGGCGAGCCGAACACGAAGGTCTGCCCGACCTGCCTCGGCCTGCCGGGGGCCCTGCCGGCCCTCAACGGCAAGGCCGTCGAGGGCGCGATCCGGATCGGGCTCGCGCTGAACTGCGAGATCGCCGAGTGGTGCCGGTTCGCCCGGAAGAACTACTTCTACCCGGACATGCCGAAGAACTTTCAGACTTCGCAGTACGACGAGCCGATCGCCTTCAACGGCTACCTCGACGTCACGCTCGACGACGGCGAGATCGTCCGTGTGGAGATCGAGCGCGCGCACATGGAGGAGGACACCGGCAAGTCGCTGCACGTCGGTGGCGCGACCGGCCGGATCCACGGTGCCGAGCACTCGCTGCTCGACTACAACCGGGCCGGCGTGCCGTTGATCGAAATCGTGACAAAGCCGATCGAGGGCACCGGCGAACGGGCGCCCGAGGTCGCGCGCGCGTACGTCTCGGCGTTGCGCGACCTGCTTCGCGCGCTCGACGTATCCGACGTCCGGATGGACCAGGGCTCGCTGCGGTGCGACGCGAACGTCTCGCTCATGGCGAAGGACGCGACCGAGTTCGGTACGCGCACCGAGACGAAGAACGTCAACTCGCTGCGGAGTGTCGAGCGCGCCGTCCGCTACGAGATGACGCGGCAGGCAGCGATCCTCGCCGAGGGCGGGTCGATCAAGCAGGAGACTCGGCACTTCCAGGAGGCCGACGGCACCACGTCGTCCGGCCGGACGAAGGAAACCGCCGAGGACTACCGGTACTTCCCGGAGCCCGACCTGGTCCCGATCGCCCCGTCGCGTGAGTGGGTCGACGAGCTGCGCGGCACGCTGCCCGAGATGCCCTCGGAGCGGCGGAAGCGGATCCAGCAGGAGTGGTCACTTTCCGACGAAGCCCTGCGTGACCTGCTGAACGTCGGCGCCGTCGACCTCGTCGCGGCCACCGTCGAGGCCGGGGCCACCCCGGACGAGGCGCGCGGCTGGTGGGTCAACACCCTCGCCCAGGAGGCGAACACGCGCGAGGTCGAGCTGACCGATCTGGCGATCACGCCGAAGCAGGTGGCCGAGGTCATCGGGCTCGTGTCGTCCGGTGAGCTGACGAACAAGCTCGCCAAGGAGGTCGTCCAGGGCGTGCTCGCCGGTGAAGGCGATCCGCGGGAGGTCGTCGAGAAGCGTGGGCTGAAAGTCGTCTCGGACGACTCGGCCCTGCTCGCGGCGATCGACGAGGCGCTGGCGGCGCAGCCGGACGTCGCGGACAAGATCCGCGGCGGGAAGGTCGCGGCGGCGGGGGCGATCGTCGGCGCGGTCATGAAGGCGACCAAGGGGCAGGCCGACGCCAAGCGGGTCCGGGAGCTGATCATCGAGCGCGTCGGTTCCTGACCGTTTTCATGACACAGCCGTTTTCCGTCAAGAGCGTCACCTGGCGCGAGTGGCTCGGCTTGGCGGCCGGGCTGCTCGCGCTGGGTTCGACGTTCCTGCCGTGGACGACCCTCAGCGCCGGCAAGCCGGACATCGAGAACATCCTCGACCAGTTGCCGCACGGTGACGTCGTCCGCGACGCCTGGCACTCGAGCTTCTTCGCCTGGTGCCCGCCGCTGCCGCTGCTGGTGGCCGGTCTCGTCGTGGTCGTTTTCGGGCGAATCCGGAATCTGCGGGTCAGCGGCCTGCCGCACCTGTGGCTGGTGGTCGCCGCGGCGTCGCTGCTGATGATGGTGATCGGCTGGCTCACCCTCGACTGGGAGTTCGACGCCGACCAGCGCGGCATCTTCGACGCGGCCGGGATCACCATCGGGGCGGGCTTCGGTCGGTACCTCGGGCTGTTCGCCGGGCTGGTGTCCGTCGTGGTCGCTTTTCTGGACGTGCGGGCGATGCGCGCCGAAAGCCGGCAGCCGCGGAAGGCCCGCAGCAAGAGCCTTTGATCCTCGCGGCAGCCGGGCAGCCGGGCAGCCGGGCAGCCGGGCAGCCGGGAGCAGGCAGCGGGTGGGTGGTATCCGCCGTATTCGGCAAGGTTCTTCACGTTAAGTGGATTTCCACTGGGCGCCGGAGTCGTCCGTCCGGTTGATCGCCGCCGGTGACAACGTTGACATCCGCGGCTGCCGTTGCATGAGAAAGCGCTTTCTGAGACGGTCGGAGAGGTGCGACCCTGCATGACGAGGTCGCTTTCCGCTGGCGTACGGGCGACGTGGATCGGCGTCGGCCGGGTGCTGGATCCAGGGAAGGAGGCTCCTGTTGGCCCAGGGAAAGCGCTTACGAGTCGCCGTCGTCGGGACCGGGGCCATCGCGGACAGCCACCGCGCCGCCTACCAGGCCTACCACGACGACGTTGACATCGTGGCCGCCGTCGATGTCGACGAGGCCCGGGTGGCCGCCTTCTGCGCCGGGACCGAACACGCCCGGCCCTACCGCCACGTCGGCACCCTGCTCGCCGAACAGCGGCCCGACCTGGTCTCTATCTGCACGCCGCCGAGCCTGCACGTCGAGCAGACGAAGGAGTCCCTCGAAAGCGGTGCCTGGGTTTGGTGCGAGAAGCCGCCGTGCCGGTCGCTCGCCGAATACGACGAGATGACCGTCGTCGAGCGGGATGGTGGTCCGTACGCCGCCTTCGTCTACCAGCAGCGGTCCGGGTCGGCCGCTGCGCACTTCCGGACCCTGCTCGCGGATGGGGAACTGGGCCGTCCGCTCGTCGCCCACTGCCAGACCACCTGGTACCGCGACGCCGCTTACTACGCCGTGCCATGGCGTGGGCGCTGGGCGAGTGAGGGTGGCGGGCCGGCCATGGGCCACGGTATCCACCAGATGGATCTGCTGCTCCACCTGCTCGGCGACTGGGCCGAGGTGCGCGCGATGACCGCGCGGCTCGTCCACGATGTCGAGACCGAAGACGTCTCCACCGCGCTCGTCCGGTTCGAGTCGGGAGCCCTGGCCACCGTCGTCAACAGCGTCCTCTCGCCGGACGAGGTCAGCCGGATCCGGATCGACTGCGAACGCGCCACCGCGGAGCTCACCCACCTCTACGGGTACGGCGTCAAGGACTGGCGCTACACGCCCGCGCTGCACATCGGGGGCGAGATCGTCGAACGCTGGCACAGACCGTCCGCCGACGTCGACAGCTCGCACGCTGCCGCCTTTACACCGATTCTTGCCGCCTACCGTGCCGGGCGGCGGCCGCCGTGTAGCGGGGATGACGGCCGGCGGGTGTTGGAGCTCATTGCTGCGCTCTACAAGTCCGCGTCCACCGGGCTCGGCGTGCGACGCGGGGAGATCGGGGCCGGCGACCCCTTCTACCGCTCGATGGCCGGCACCCGCGCGGAGGTGCGCGCGTGAGCGCCGCGATCACGGTGACCCACCGCTATGGCGAGCACGTCTCCGTCGAGGCCGGCGGTGTCCAGCTGATGTCCTATGTGTACAAACCCGACCCGGTCGCCTTCGAGTCGCGCAAGCCTTACGTCCACCCGCTGCGGACCCTCGGTGGCCGGCCCGTCAGCGGGTACCGGCCGGCCGACCACCGGTGGCACAAGGGGCTGCAGATGACGTCCAGCCACCTGTCCGGCCAGAACTTCTGGGGCGGCCACACCTACGTCCCCGGCCGGTGGTACCAGGACCTGCCCGACCGCATCGGCTCCATGCGGCACGACGGCTTCACGGCCTTCGCCGTCGAACCCGGCCGGCTGAGCTTCACCCAAGCGCTCACCTGGGTCGCCAACGGCGGCGACGAGTGGGCGCGGGAGCGGCGCGACCTCGTCGTCCACTCGGTCGAGCCGGCCGAAGGGGCCTGGGCGCTCGACTGGGGGATCGAACTGACCAACGTCCGCGACACGCCGCTCGTGTTCGGCAGCCCGACCACGGCCGGCCGCGACCTGGCCGGGTACACCGGCCTGCACTGGCGGGGTCCGCGGGACTTCGGCGGCGGCCGGGTCCTCGGGCCCGGCGATCTCGAGGGCGACGGGATGATGGGCGCGCAGGCGCCGTGGCTCGCGTTCGTCGGGGAGCACGACGACGTCGACGCGCATTCGACGCTTCTGTTCGCCCACGCACCCGAGAACGACAAGGCCATCCACGAGTCGCACTGGTTCGTCCGTTCCCAGGACACGCCCATGGTTGCCTTCTCGTGGGCGTTCTTCGAAGAATTCGCGCTGCCACCGGACGAAAGCTTCACCTACCGCTACCGGATCGTCGTCGCCGACGGTGCCTGGGACCGCGAACGGGTGACGCGCTACCTGGACGGGCACGGGTGGTCATGAACGAATTTCCGCTACCGGGTGGCGTCGGCGTCTCGCACCTGCGCGCCTACGACTGGGCGGCCGAGGACGGCGTCTGTGGTGGCAGCCCGCACGTCCACCTCGCCTGCACCGAGGCCTACGTCGTCACCGGGGGACGAGGGGCCGTCCAGACGCTGAGCGTCGGCGGCTACGCCGAGACGCCGCTGGAGGCCGGGGTGATCGCCTGGTTCGCGCCCGGCACCGTGCACCGGATGGTGCAGGAAGACGGCCTGCGCGTCACGGTCCTCATGCAGAACAGCGGGCTGCCGGAGGCGGGGGATGCCGTGTTCACTTTTCCGCCCGACGTGCTCGCCGACACGGCGGCGTACGCCGAGGCCGCGGCGTTGCCGAAAACCGACCACGCCGCGCGACGCCGTCGTGACCTGGCCGTTCGCGGGTACCTGCCGCTGCGCGACGCCCTGCGGGACGGCGATCCCGAGCCGCTGCGGACGTTCCACCGCGCGGCCGTCGCGCTCGTCGCGCCGAAGGTCGCAGAGTGGGTACCGCGGTGGCGCGCCGGGGCGCTGAAGGCCGCCGAGCTGACCGGTGCGCACCTCGAGGCCCTCGCCGATGGCGATGGGAGCCACCTCGACCGGTCCGGCGTCCGGGTCGCGACGCCGTCGGACCCGGACGGCTTCGGCATGTGCGGCCGCCGCGCCGCATACGACATCCCGCTCGACCAGGAAGGCTTGCCGTGACGAACCAGTCCAGCATCGGAGTGCTGCTCAACGGGGTGACCGGCCGGATGGGCTACCGGCAGCACCTGCTCCGGTCGGTCCTGGCGATCCGCGACCAGGGCGGCGTCGCCCTGCCGGACGGGAGCCGCGTGCAGCTCGAGCCGATCCTCGCCGGGCGCAACGCCGCGAAACTCAAGGACATCGCCGACCGGCACGGCCTGACGGCGTGGACCACCGACGCCGGCTCCGCGCTGCAGGACGCCGACATCTACTTCGACGCGCAGCTGACGTCGGCGCGGGAGCCGTCGGTGCGGGCGGCGATCGCCGCGGGCAAGCACGTCTACGCCGAGAAGCCCCTTGCCGAAAAACTGACATCGGCGCTGGAGCTGGCCGCGCTCGCGCGGGACGCCGGGATTTGTCACGGTGTCGTCCATGACAAGCTGTTCCTGCCCGGGCTGCTCAAGCTGCGGCGGCTGGTCGACGGCGGGTTCTTCGGCCGGGTCCTGTCGGTGCGCGGCGAGTTCGGCTACTGGGTGTTCGAGGGCGACTGGCAGGACGCGCAGCGCCCGAGCTGGAACTACCGCGCCGAGGACGGCGGCGGCATCGTGCTCGACATGTTCTGCCACTGGAACTACGTGCTGGAGAACCTCTTCGGCCGCGTGTCGGCGGTGACGGCCAAGGCGGTGACGCACATCCCGCGCCGCTGGGACGAGCAAGGCGCGGCGTACGCGGCTACGGCGGACGACGCCGCGTACGGGATCTTCGAGCTGGAGTCGGGGGCGATCGCCCAGATCAACTCGTCGTGGTCCACACGGGTTTTTCGCGACGAGCTGGTCGAGTTCCAGGTCGACGGCACCGAGGGCAGCGCGGTCGCCGGGCTGCGGCGCTGCCGCGTCCAGCACCGCTCGGCGACGCCGAAGCCGGTGTGGAACCCCGATCTGCCCGCGACCGAGCCGTTCCGCGACCAGTGGCAGGAAGTGCCGGACAACGCCGAGTTCGACAACGGCTTCAAGGCGCAGTGGGAGGAGTTCGTGCGGGACGTGGTCGCGGGGCGGCAACACCGGTACGACTTCTTCTCGGCGGCGCGGGGGCTGCAGCTCGCCGAGGCCGGGTTGACGTCGTCGGCGGAGGGGCGACGGGTGGAGCTGAAGCCGCTGGTTTAGACAGGGGCGTGGCGGGGCCGCGCGGGCGGGGGGAGCGGGCCGGATCGCTGCGCGCCCGGCGACCGGAACCAGAGCGCACCACGCCGTGGTCGAAATTCGGCGACATGCGGATTTCCGCAGGTCAGTCCTTGCCGTTGCCGCCGCCGGAGGTGGCTGGGGTGATCAGGACCACCCGGTCGTCGCTCGAAACCGGGGTGCCGCCGTCCTTGTTGACCGTTCCCGCCACCGCCAGCTGGGGGTTGATCATGCTCATGCCCGCGAGGCGCCCGTACGTCACCGGGGGTTTGCCCGTCTTCCCGTCGAGGCTCACCGTCGGCTTGCCGCTGATCGCGCCCTCCGCCGTCACCGGCAGGTTTTGCAGATTTCCGGCCAGGGACGTGCCGACCGACAGTGAGCCGTTGGCGTCGACGAAGTCGGCGCAGCCCGCGACGCCCGGCTTGTCCGGCCACGTCCACGCCGGCGTCGTCAGCGGCTGGCCCGCCTGGACCCGGTAGAGGGCGTCTTTGTCGGCGAGCCGGTCGGTGACCCAGACGCGGCCGCCGTCCGCGGACGCGCACACCCCGCCCGGCGCGTGCAGGCCCGCCGCCACCGCCAAGGCGCCGTTCGGGTTGCCCGCCGCTGCCTTGCCCGACGTGTCGATGCGCAGCAGCTTCCCCGCGAGGGAGGTCGGGTCGGCCGCCGCGTTCGGGTTGCCCGCGTCACCGGTTGCGACCAGGAGCGCGCCGCGGTTGTCGGTGCCGATCGTGCCTCGGTTGCCGGACGCGCCCTTCGGGATGCCGGTGAGCACCGGCTTCGGCGGCTGGCCCTTGGCGAACCGCACGACACGGTTGTCGGCCGCCGTCGTGATGTAGGCGAACACCAGCTGGTCTTCGACGTACGACGGCGAGAGCGCGAGGCCGGTCAGGCCGCCGTCGCCGGCCGCCTGGACGTCGAGCTTCGCGAAGTCCGTCGCGTCCTTGCCGCCCGTTGCCAGCAGGACGCGGCCGCTCTTGCGCTCGCCGGCCAGCGCGCTCGGCGTGGAGCCGTCGCCCGGCAGGCCGGCCACCGCGGCCACCGTGTCCAGGCAGGTTGCGATCACCGACGAATCGAAGTCCTTGCAACCCTGGGGCGGGGGCACCGGCACGGCCGACTGGCCGGGCCGCGGCTGCTTGCCGTCGCTGCCGGAGTCCGCGCCGGGGCCTTGGACCTCGGGCGGCGACTCCGGGCTCGGCACGGGGGCCGGGCTGAACGTCTGGCCCGCCGCGGTGTCGTCGAACCGCGCACATCCGGCGGGCAGCAGGACGCCGCAGGCCACGATCGCCAGCAGGGCCGAGCGGTACCGGGTGCGCATGATCCCCCAGCCTAGGGGCAGGTGCGTGAACCATGGGTGAGTACTCCTCGATTACGTTGGGATCATGACGCTGACCGTGCTGGTGCCCGACGACGAGGGCATGACCATGCTCGCCGAGGTCCCGCGGGTCCTGCCCGTGCGCTACCAGTGGGGCGAGCCGGTGCCGCCCGAGGCCGCGAAGGCCGAGGTGATCATCCCCGGCAAGCACCCGCCCGGCGAGCAGCTGTGGCGCACCGTGCCGAACCTGAAGCTGATCCAGCTGCTGTCCGCCGGCGCCGAGGACTGGGTCGGCAAAGTGCCCGACGGCGTCCTCCTCTCGACCTGCCGCGGCGCGCACGGCGGGAGCACCGCGGAGTGGGTCGTCGCCGCGCTGCTGTCGATGTACCGGCAGCTGGACGTCTTCGCCGCGGCGCAGCGCGAGGGCCGGTGGGCGCGGCAGACGACCGACACCCTGCAGGGCAAGCGGGTGCTCGTCATCGGCGCCGGCGACCTCGGGCAGCACCTGCGGCGACGGCTGGAGCCGTTCGACGCGCGCTGCACGATGGTCGGGCTGACCGCACGCGAGGGTGTGCACGGCGTGCGTGAACTGCCCGGCTTGCTCGAACTGCACGACGTCGTGGTGCTGATGGTGCCGCTGACCTCCCGCACCCGCGGGATGGCTGGCGCGGAGTTCCTGTCGCGGATGCGCGACGGCGCCGTGCTGGTCAACGCCTCGCGCGGCGCTGTCGTGGACACCGACGCTTTGATCGCCGAACTGACCACGGGACGGCTGCGGGCCGCGCTCGACGTCACCGACCCCGAGCCGCCGCCCGCCGGGCACCCGCTGTGGACGGTGCCGGGGCTGCTGCTGACCCCGCACGTCGGCGGGGCCGTGCGGGGCGTTCGTGGTCGTTCGTACGCCGTCGCCGCGGCCGAGATCGCCCGGTACGCCGGCGGGGAGCTGCCGGACAACCTCGTCCACGGGGAATACTGAGCTCGCCAGGGCCGCGGGATTCCCCTACCCTGCGCGGGTGAGCAGTGGAGACGACTTTTCGCAGCAGTCCACCAGCCTCCTGTCGGGTGTCGAGGACGATCGGTCGGACGACACACCACGCCAGGGCGGCCTCGGCCTCGGCCTGCTGATCCTGCGGCTGGCGCTCGGCCTGACCATGGGCGCGCACGGTCTGCAGCACCTGTTCGGCCTGTTCGGCGGCCCGGGCATCGGCGGGTTCGCGCGGATGCTGGAGACGTTCGGCTACCACAAGCAGACGACGCTGCTGTCGTGGATCACCGGCATCACCGAGGTCGGCGGCGGGGTGCTGGTGATCGTCGGGCTGTTCACGCCGCTGGCGGCGGCGGGGCTGCTGGGTGTCGCGGCCAACGCCGTGTACGCGAAGTTCCACGGCGGGTTCTTCGAGGGCCAGGGCCAGGGGTTCGAGCTGGAGTTGCTGCTCGGAGCGGCGGCGCTGAGCCTGCTGTTCACCGGGGCCGGGCCGATTTCGCTGGAGCGGAACACGCCCTGGCGGAAGCGGCCGCTGCCGTTGGGGCTGGCGTCGCTGCTGCTGGCGGCCGCGGCGGCCGTGGTGGTCATCGTCTTGACGCGGTAGCTGGGGACAACTCGCCGGGGTGTGGACAACTCGGCTTCGGCGGGCCGGAATTGTCGGTGGCTTCCGGTAACGTTGAAATCGGGGGTCCCCCAAGCGGCGGGGGGCTTTTTGGCGGCTGTCGCCGAAGTTGGGACGGGGTTTTCGCCTGCGCGGGAACGCCGCAGACGAGACGTGCGCTAGCGATCGAGACGTGCGCTGGACGGCGAGAGGTGCGTCTGGCGGCGAGACGTGCGCCGGGGAAAGAACTACGCGTCGTCGCGCAGGGAACGGATCATCTTCTGCAGGATCCCGAACGCCCCTGACCGCTCGGCCTCCGTCAGGCCGGACAGCATTCTGACCTCGACGGACCGGACCGCCACCGTCGCCTTCTCCAGGCTCCGGCGGCCGCGGGGTGTCAGCCGCGTAGGGAGCACCTTTCCGACGGGTGCCTCCGCCGGCCTCGTCACGTAGCCGTCTCGCTCCAACGCCTGGAGCAGCACGTTCATCGTCTGCCGGGTCACGAAGGCGCCTCGGGCCAGCTCGGAGTTCGACAAGCCCGGGCGCTGGGCCAGCAGTTCGAGGCACGAGTAGTGCGTCACGTTCATGCCGAGCGGCCGCAGCACCTCCTCCATCGCCACGCGCAGCGCGCTCGACGCCTCCTTCAGCAGGTAGCCCAGCGACGTCTCGAGGTCGACCCCGTCTTGACTCATGTCAGCATTCTGACATAGCCTGGGTCGTGTCAGGAAGCTGACACGCAACCCGAGGAGTGTTCCCATGCCCGCCACCGGCCCCGACTTCATCTCGCTGCAAGCGCGCGACCTCGACGCCTCGCAGGCGTTCTACGAGCAGTACCTCGGCCTCGTCCGTTCGCCGGCCGGGCCGCCGCACGCTGTCGTTTTCGAGACCAAGCCGATCGCCTTCGCCCTCCGCGAGGTCGTTCCCGGCACCGATCTGACCGGGCAACCCGGCGTCGGGGCCGCGATCTGGCTCCACGCCACCGACGTCCAAGCCATCCACGACGCCCTGGCCGCCGACGGGCACGCCATCGTCTCCGCGCCCATCGACGGACCCTTCGGGCGGACGTTCACCTTCGCCGACCCCGACGGCTACCACGTCACGCTGCACGACCGCGCCTGATGGCAAAACGAAAAGGCCGCCCCGGGCATCGGGACGGCCTTTTCGAGGCGAAAGAACCTACTTGTTCACGTCGCGGACCGCGCCCGTGTCCGCCGACGTCGCCATCCGGGCGTACGCGCGCAGGGCCGCCGTCACCGGGCGCTGGCGGTCCTTCGGCTGCCACGGCCGCTCCGACGCCTCCATCTTCGCGCGGCGCTCCGCGAGGACGTCCGGGGAGACCAGCAGTTCCAGCCGCCGCTCGTGGATGTCCAGCAGGATCCGGTCGCCGTTCTCGACCAGGCCGATCAGGCCGCCCGCCGCCGCCTCCGGGGAGATGTGGCCCACCGAAATGCCCGACGAGCCGCCCGAAAAGCGGCCGTCGGTGATCAGGGCGCACTTCTTGCCCAGGCCCGAACCCTTGAGGAACGCCGTCGGGTGCAGCATCTCCTGCATGCCCGGGCCGCCCGCCGGGCCCTCGTAGCGGATCACCAGGACTTCGCCCGGCTGGATCTCCTTCTTGAGGATCGCCGACACCGCTTCCTCCTGGCTCTCCAGCACCCGCGCCGGGCCCTCGAAGTGCCACAGGTCCTCGTCGATGCCCGCGGCCTTGATCACCGCGCCGTTCTCCGCCAGGTTGCCGCGCAGGATCGCCAGGCCGCCGTCCTTCGTGTACGCGTGCTCGACGTCGCGGATGCAGCCCCCGGCCGCGTCGGTGTCCAGGGACGACCAGCGGTTCGACGTCGAGAACGCCTGCGTCGTGCGGACCCCGCCCGGCGCCGCGTGGAAGAGCTCCAAAGCCTCGGGAGAAGGCGAAGAAGCCCGGATGTCCCAGGCGGAAAGCCACGAGTCGAGGTCGCGCGAGTGGACCGACCACACGTCGGTGTTCAGCAGGCCGCCGCGGTACAGCTCACCCAGGATCGCCGGGATTCCGCCGGCGCGGTGGACGTCCTCCATGTGGTAGTCCGAGTTCGGCGCCACCTTCGACAGGCACGGCACGCGGCGGCCGATCGCGTCGATGTCGGCGATCGTGAAGTCGACCTCGCCCTCCTGGGCGGCCGCGAGGATGTGCAGCACCGTGTTCGTCGAGCCGCCCATCGCCATGTCCAGGGCCATCGCGTTCTCGAACGCCGCCTTCGACGCGATCGACCGCGGCAGGACCGAGTCGTCGTCGTTTTCGTACCAACGGCGGCACAGCTCGACGACCGTCCGCCCGGCCTCCTCGAACAGCGCGCGCCGCGCCGCGTGCGTCGCCAGCGTCGAGCCGTTGCCGGGAAGCGACAAACCGAGGGCTTCGGTCAGGCAGTTCATCGAGTTCGCGGTGAACATGCCGGAGCACGAACCGCACGTCGGGCAGGCCGAACGCTCGACGACCGCCAGCCCGTCCTCGTCGACCTCCGGGCTCGCCGACGCCGCGATCGCGGTGATCAGGTCGGTCGGGGCCTGCGCGACGCCGCCCACGACCACCGCCTTGCCGGCCTCCATCGGGCCGCCGGAGACGAACACCACCGGGATGTTCAGGCGCATCGCCGCGTTGAGCATGCCCGGGGTGATCTTGTCGCAGTTGGAGATGCACACGAGCGCGTCGGCCTGGTGCGCGTTGACCATGTACTCCACCGAGTCGGCGATGATCTCGCGCGACGGCAGCGAGTAGAGCATGCCGGAGTGGCCCATGGCGATGCCGTCGTCGACGGCGATCGTGTGGAACTCGCGCGCGACGCCGCCGGCTTCCTTGACCGCTTCCGCGACGATCTCGCCGAGGTCCTTCAGGTGCACGTGACCCGGCACGAACTGCGTGTAGGAGTTCGCGATCGCGACGATCGGCTTGCCGAAGTCGCTGTCGGTCATGCCCGTGGCGCGCCAGAGCGAGCGCGCGCCCGCCGCGTTGCGGCCGTGGGTGGTGGTCCGGGAACGGAGAGGCGGCACGGAATCTCCCAAAGGGTGGCCGGCGAAACTGGTAGGACCAATTTACTCCGACGCGGAAGCCTCGGATGTCCCGGGCTTGATGTCTTCGGCTTCCAGCACGCCGCTCGGGTCCGCGATCAGGCCCTCGCTGACCAGCGACAGCACCGGCAGGTGCCGGGTCCGCACGGTCGGCAGCGGCACCTTCGTGTCGTCCTTCAGCACGGCCTGCACGCGCGCCCGCTTCGTGATCGACAGGCCCTTCAACGCCGACCACGGGATGTCGCGGTGGCCGAACACCGTGCGGACCGCCAGCCCCGAGCGCGTCGCGACGGTGCGGTGGCGGACCACGAACACCGCCAGCGCGATCGGGAAGATGTAGAGCCACTGCAGGTACGGGATCTCCCCGAGCGCGATCGGTGTCACGCAGATCGTCAGGAGGGCGATCGCCATGAAGGACGTGCGGGGGATCCGGAAGACGGCCTTCCGGCCTTCTTCCTGCTGTTTCTCGGCCACCCGCAAATGGTGCACCGCGGCGCTGACCGGCCCGGACCCGGGTCGCGCCGGTGTGACCCACGTCCACGATGCGGACACGTCGTCCCGCAGAGTTGACACCCGCGGGGCGTTCGGTCTAGCGTCATCGCTGTGACACCGCTGACCGGCCTCGTACTTCCCAAGCGCGTCGACGCTTAGGGAAGACTTTCCGCTGCGTCGACGCGCGAACCCTCGTGCGACCTTACGGTCGGCGAGGGTTTTTTGTTGCCCGAGGGAAGAGATTCCCGGCCCCACCGCACAAAACCGACCCGAACGAGTGACACCGAGACCCACGAGGCAGAACCGATGACCAGTGCGACGTCGCGCAGCGACGCGAAGCCCGGGCCGACGCCCGGAACGCCCGGAGCACGTCCGAAGCCGGCTCCACCGGCGGGAACGCCGGTGCGCGTCACCGGCGCGCAGTCCCTCGTGCGCTCGCTCGAGGCCGTCGGCGCCGAGGTGGTCTTCGGGATCCCGGGCGGCACCATCCTGCCCGCCTACGACCCGCTGCTGGACTCGACGAAGGTCCGCCACGTCCTGGTCCGCCACGAGCAGGGCGCCGGGCACGCGGCCACCGGCTACGCACAGGCCACCGGCAAGGTCGGCGTCTGCATGGCCACCTCGGGCCCGGGCGCGACCAACCTGGTCACCCCGCTCGCCGACGCGAACATGGACTCGGTCCCGGTCGTGGCCATCACCGGCCAGCAGTCCCGCGCGCTGATCGGCACCGACGCGTTCCAGGAAGCCGACATCTGCGGCATCACCATGCCGATCACCAAGCACAACTTCCTCGTCACGGACCCCGCGGACATCCCGCGGACCATCGCCGAGGCGTTCCACCTGGCCGCGACCGGCCGCCCCGGTCCGGTCCTGGTGGACATCCCCAAGGACGTGCTGCAGGAGATGACCTCGTTCTCCTGGCCGACCGAGCTGCGGCTGCCGGGCTACCGCCCCACGCTGCGCCCGCACGGCAAGCAGGTCCGCGAAGCCGCGAAGCTGATCGCGAAGTCGCGACGCCCGGTGCTCTACGTCGGCGGTGGCGTCATCAAGGCCGAGGCGCACGAGCAGCTGAAGCAGCTCGCCGAGCTGACCAACATCCCGGTCGTCACCACGCTGATGGCGCGCGGCGCGTTCCCCGACTCGCACCCGCAGCACCTCGGCATGCCGGGCATGCACGGCTCGGTTGCCGCGGTCGCGGCCATGCAGCGCGCCGACCTGCTGATCGCGCTCGGCGCCCGGTTCGACGACCGGGTCACCGGCCAGCTGTCCTCCTTCGCGCCGGACGCCGCGATCGTGCACGCCGACATCGACCCGGCCGAGATCTCCAAGAACCGCAAGGCCGACGTCCCGATCGTGGGCGACTGCAAGGAGATCATCGGCGAGCTGATCACCGCCGTGAAGACGGAGTTCGACCACGGCGGCAAGCCGGACCTGGCCGACTGGTGGACCCAGGCCGACGACTGGCGCAAGACCTACCCGGCCGGCTACGAGTGGCCCGACGACGGTTCGCTGTCGCCGCAGTACGTCATCGAGCGGATCGGCGAGATCGTCGGCCCGGACGCCGTGTACGCCGCGGGGGTCGGCCAGCACCAGATGTGGGCCGCGCAGTTCGTCAAGTACGAGAACCCGCGCACCTGGATCAACTCCGGCGGCCTCGGCACCATGGGCTTCGCGGTGCCGGCCGCGATGGGCGCGCAGTTCGGCGTCCCGGACACGCAGGTGTGGGCGATCGACGGCGACGGCTGCTTCCAGATGACGAACCAGGAACTGGCCACCTGCGCCATCGAAGGCGCGCCGATCAAGGTCGCCGTGATCAACAACGGCAACCTGGGCATGGTCCGGCAGTGGCAGAACCTCTTCTACTCGGAGCGGTACTCCAACACCGACCTCGGCACGCACAAGCACCGCATCCCGGACTTCGTGCTGCTGGCCGAGGCGCTGGGCTGCGCGGGCCTGCGGTGCGAGACGAAGGAAGACGTCGACGCCACCATCCGCCGCGCGATGGAAATCAACGACCGCCCCGTCGTGATCGACTTCGTCGTGGGGAAGGATGCCCAGGTGTGGCCGATGGTCGCCGCGGGCACCGGCAACGACGAGATCATGGCGGTCCGGGGCATCCGGCCGCTGTTCGACGACGACGAGGTGTCGGTCGAGACGACCGAGGCTGCCGCGGAAGCCGCCGGAGAGGGTGAGCGCTGAGATGAGCGTCCACACGCTGAGTGTCCTGGTCGAGAACAAGCCCGGTGTGCTCGCGCGCGTGTCCGGCCTGTTCTCCCGCCGCGGGTTCAACATCGAGTCCCTCGCCGTCGGGCCCACGGAAAACCCCGAGGTGTCCCGCATGACGATCGTGGTCGCCGTGGAAGAGCTACCGCTCGAACAGGTGACGAAGCAGCTCAACAAGCTGGTCAACGTGATCAAGATCGTCGAGCTGGAGCAGTCGACCGCCGTGCAGCGCGAACTGCTGCTGGTGAAGGTGCGCGCCGACAACACCGTGCGCAGCCAGGTCCTCGAAACCGTCCAGCTCTTCCGTGCGAAGGTGGTGGACGTGTCCCCGGAGGCGCTCACCGTCGAGGCGACCGGGACGTCGGACAAGATCGGCGCCCTGCTGCGGATGCTGGAGCCGTATGGCATCCGCGAGCTGGTCCAGTCCGGCATGGTCGCGGTCGGGCGAGGCGCCCGCTCGATCACCGCTACTTCACCGCGTTAAAGACGTAAGTCAGGAAAGGAAGCAGTACCCCCATGGCAGTGGAAATCTTCTACGACGACGACGCCGACCTCTCGATCATCCAGGGGCGCAAGGTCGCTGTCATCGGCTACGGCAGCCAGGGCCACGCCCACTCGCTGAGCCTGCGCGACTCCGGCGTCGACGTCCGCATCGGCCTGCCCGAGGGGTCCAAGTCGCGGGCGAAGGCCGAGGAGCAGGGCCTGCGCGTGCTCACCCCGGCCGAGGCGTCGGCCGAGGCCGACCTGATCATGATCCTGGCGCCGGACACCAAGCAGCGCTTCATCTACGAGCAGGACATCGCCCCGAACCTCAAGGACGGCGACGCCCTCTTCTTCGGGCACGGCTTCAACATCCGCTACGACCTCATCAAGCCGCCGTCGAACGTCGACGTCGCGATGGTCGCCCCGAAGGGCCCGGGCCACCTGGTCCGCCGCCAGTTCGTCGACGGCAAGGGCGTCCCGGCGCTCATCGCGGTCGAGCAGGACGCCACCGGCAACGCGCAGGCGCTCGCCCTGTCCTACGCGGCCGCCATCGGTGGTGCCCGCGCCGGCGTCATCAAGACGACGTTCACCGAGGAGACCGAGACCGACCTCTTCGGCGAGCAGGCCGTGCTCTGCGGTGGCGCGTCCGCGCTGGTGCAGACCGGCTTCGAGGTGCTCACCGAGGCCGGCTACGCCCCGGAGATCGCCTACTTCGAGGTGCTGCACGAGCTGAAGCTGATCGTCGACCTGATGTACGAGGGCGGCATCGCGCGCCAGCGCTACTCGATCTCCGACACCGCCGAGTACGGCGACCTGACCCGCGGCCCGCGCGTCATCTCGCCGGCGGTCAAGGAAGAGATGAAGAAGATCCTCGGCGAGATCCAGGACGGCACGTTCGCGCGCGAGTGGGTCGCCGAGGACGAGGCCGGCCGGCCGAACTTCACCAAGCTCGAGGAGCAGGGCAACCAGCACCCGATCGAGGCGACCGGCAAGAAGCTGCGCGACCTGATGTCGTGGGTGGACCGGCCGATCACCGAGACCGCCTGATCCTTTTCCAGACGCCGAAGGGGACGCCCGTCGCGGGCGTCCCCTTCGGTGCGTTCGGTGCCCGGGTCGCTACGCTGGTGACATGAGTGATCAGCCGGTCGACGACAAGGCGCACATCCGGCACCACCTCGACTTCACGAAGGCCGAGTGGATCCGGGCCGAGCCCGAAGGCGTCACCCTCGACGACTGCGTCGAGTACGCCTTCATCGAGCACACCGACGGCGTCACCTACACCGCGATGCGGCAGTCGGCGAAGCCGGACGGCGTGACCCTCGTCTTCACGCCGGGGGAGTGGGACGCGTTCGTCAAGGGCGTCCGCGACGGCGAGTTCGACCTGCCCGAGGACCTCGCCCAGGCTTAGAGCTTCGCGGCCAGCTCGGGGATCGTGCCGAGGTCGCCGGCGATGCCGAGGTGGTCGCCGTAGTCGCGGGATTCGACGACCAGGCCGTCGCGGATCCGCATGGCGAAGATGTTGGCGATCCGGACCGGCCGCCCGCCGTACTCGCCCTGGTAGGCGAACTCGGCGATCAGCACCTCGGGGTCGGTGCCTTCGTAGGTGACCAGGTCGGCGATCTCGAAGTCGACGCCCATGGCCGCTGCTTGCCCGAAATGCGCCCGCAGCTCCTCGCGCGTGCGGACGACGGCCGAGCCCGGCTGGAACGGGTGCGTCACGTGCGTCGGCTCGGCGTAGAGCTCGGCCAGGTCCGGGCCGACCTTGTCGCACACGCCGTGGACGAGCCGCTCGAACACCCCGCGGCGGCTCGCCGGGTCGCTCGACGTCCGTGGTCCGATCGGCGACAAATCGCGCGGCGGCGCCTGCTCGTAGGCCTTGACCAGCTGGTCGACGCCGTCGCGGATGACCGCCAGCCGCAGGTAGTCGTGGTAGTCGCGGGAATGGACGATCAGGCCGTCGCGGATGCGCAGCACCTGGATGTTGGCCGCCGGGATGGTGCGGCCGGTCGCCACCGACTCGGCGTCGTAGTCGTATTCGGCGACAATCACTTCGGGGTCGGTCGTTTCGTGGACGACGACGTTCTTGCGGTTGAGCCGCAGCGCCCCGGCGAGGGCGCTGGTGAACCGCTCGTGGACCGCGGCGCGGCCGTGGAGGCGAGTCGGCCGCGGCACGGCTTGCGGGTGTTCGACGACGACGTCTTCGGCGTAGAGCGCCGACAGCTCGCTGAAGCGTCCTTCGCTGATCCCGTCGGACAACGCGGCGAAGACATCGCGAGGTGAGTTCACAAGATCCTCCCAGTGGGCAAAACGGAGTCTGTAGTCCGCCTCCGAAGATACGGACTACAGACTCCGCTTGTCTACCGCAGCAGGTCCCGCGCGGCCGGCTGCCCGCACACCTCCGCCCACTTCTCCGGGGTGCCGTCGAAGATGGCGTCCCGCGCGGCGGGGTCGGCGCCGTTTTCGACGAGGGTGCGGATGACGTCGAGGTGGCCGGACTGCGCGGCCAGGTGCAGGGCCGTGACGCCTTCGCCGTGGTTCGGGCCGCCGAACGTGCCGCGGAAGTTCACGTCGGCGCCGAGGTCGAGGAGCGTCCGGACGGCAGCGAGCCTGCCCTGCGCCGCCGCCCAGGCAAGCGCGGTGCCGCGGTAGACGTCGGCGTTCACGTCGGCTCCGCGTTCGACGAGGGTCCTGAGTGCGTCGGTGCGGTCGTTGCGCGCCGCCCAGGCGAGGGCTTCGTCCCTGACTTCGGCGGGGTCGTCGGCCGGGTGCCAGGCCGGGAAACCGCTGTGGGGACGGTAAAAACCCCGGTGGACGCCGCCGCGGCCCGAGGTCAGGAGCTCCTCGACGGCGTCGAGGTGGCCGAGCCCGGCCGCGACCCGCAGGTTGCCCGGCGCGTGGCTGTGTTCCGCCAGCTTTTCCGCGGCTTCCCGGTGGCCCCAGAACAGGGCGACGACCAGGGGTGTGCCGCCGTCGCCCCGGGCGGAGACGTCGACGGGTGCGCCGTGCTGCAGGAGCAAGTCGAGCAGGAGGGGCAGGTTGCTGTAGGCCGCCTGGTGCAGGGGTGTCCAGCCGTGGACGTTGCCGCGGGCGGGGTCGGCGCCGTGGTCGAGGAGGATGCGGCTGAGCCGCTCGTCGTGCGTCGCGCCCGCCATGCCGAGCAGGTCGTTGCCGTTGGTGCCGCGGGCGCCGACGAGGCCGGGGAACTCGCCGAGCAGCGTTTCGAGCAGCTCCGGGTCCCGCGCTTCGATCGCCCGGTAGGCGCGGGCGAACGGCTCGCCACTGTCCACAAGCGACTTGACGTGCTCGCGGAGTGCTTTCCAGGAAACGAAACCGTGTTCCCGGGCGACGACCGTGCGGGCGCCGTCGCGGGTGAGAGGCTGCCCCCAGCGGTCGAACGGCTCTTTCGCGCCGGGGGTGTCGTCCTCGGCCGAGGCGAGCAGCCCGAGCGCGCGTTCGGCGTAGTAGCCGGCGTCCTGGTGGTACGGGTGCTGCAGGGTTTCGCCGTGCTCGGTGACGCGGCGGACGTAGGCCTGCAGCTTCGGCCAGCTCGGGAACCCGTGGTCCCGCGCGATGCGGAACTGCGCTTCGGCGAGTTTGACGCCTTCGGCGCGCGCGAGGTCCTTCGCGCGTTTGCGCAGCTGGTCCAGGCTGGGTTTGGCGGGCAGCACGCCCATGGTGCCTCCTTCCCTCGTCGCCCGTGGTCCGCCGGCACCGGGCAGGAAGAAGGTGCGGAGCTGGTGGTGCGGTGAAACGGGGGTGGGCTCGGCCCTTTCCGCGGACGGGACGCGGCCCGCACCGCGCCCCGCCACCCTACCCCGACGGACGACACGCGTACCCGGCCGGACGACACGCGTACGCAGATGGACGACACGCGTACCTGGCCGGACGACACGGTCGCCGCCTGGTCGGGCAGCCGTGTCGTCCATCCCGGTGCGCGTGTCGTCCGTGCCGGTGCGCGTGTCGTCCGTTCCGGTCAAGGGAGGAGGGCGGCCAGGCGGGGGTAGGAGTCGGGGGTGCGGGACAGGACCTGGAGGCAGACGTGGTCGGCGCCCGCGTCGAGGTGGGCCTGGATGCGGTCCGCGATCGCCTGTTCGCCGGTCGCGACGATGGCGTCGACCAGGCGGTCGCTGCCGCCGCCGGCCAGGTCGGCGTCGGTGAAGCCGAGGCGGCGCAGGTTCTGCTGGTGGTGCACCGCCTGCCGGACGTAGAGGCCCACGTGCTCCCGGGCCGCCTCGGGGGCCGGCTCGAGGAGCACCGCCTGCTCGACGGCGAGGTACTTGCCGGGGCCGAGGCGTTCGCGGGCCATCGCCGTGTGCTCCGGCGGGACGAAGTACGGGTGGGCGCCGTCGGCGCGTTCGGCCGCCAGGTCCAGGAGCTTCGGGCCCAGCGCGGCGAGCACCCGCCGGGGGCGGGGTGTCGGCGGGGGCAGGCCCGGCAGCTCGGCCGCGTCCATCCCGTCGAGGTACTCGCGCAACGCGGTCAGCGGCCGCGTGCCCGGCCGGTGCCCGCCCAGCCCGGCGACGAATCGGCCGGGGTACGCCTCGCCCAGCGCGCGGATCGCGCCTTCCGCCGCGAGCGGGGAGCGCTGGTCGAACCGGGCGACGCCGGTGGCGATCGTGAGCCGGGACGTCGCCGCGAGCAGCAGCGCCGCCTGGGTGAACGCCTCGCGGCCGCCGAACTCGCCGAACCACAGCGCGTCGAAGCCGAGTTCCTCGACCTCGGCGGCCGTTTCGCGGAGCTCGCCGATCGGGGCGCCGTCGAAGAACCGCCAGATCCCGACGCTCATCGGACCACCGCCGGCGCCAGCTCGGCCAGCGCGTCCACAGTGGACTCGAACGAAGGGGCGGACGGCGTCAGCAGGACGTGGTCCGCGCCCGCGTCGAGCACTTCGCCGAGGCGTTTCGCGATGGTCGCCGCGTCGCCCCAGAGAACCAGGTCGTCGACGAACCGGTCGCTCGGCCCGGCGATGTCGGCTTCGGTGTACCCGAGCCGTTTCCAGCCTGCGAGGTAAACGGTGACGGAGTATTCGCGTGACTGCGCCACCCGGCGCCGGACGCTCTCGCGGGCGTCCTCGCGGCTGCCGAGCAGGACGGTCTGCTGCGGGATCAGCAGCTTGTCCGGCCCGAGGATTTCCCGGGCGTACGGCGTGTGCGAAACCGGCTGGGCGAAGGGGTGCGCGCCGTCCGCGAGGTCGCGGGAGAGGGCCAGCATCTTCGGCCCGACGGCGGCCAGCACCCGCGGAAACGCCACCGGCGAAGGGTTTTCGGCTTCCGTGGCGTCCATTTCGGACAGATAGGTGCGCATCCGGTCGAGGGGCCGGTACTCCTCGCCGAGCTTCGTGGCCTGGAACGCGTGCCCGGCGCCGATGCCGAGCACGAACCGGCCCGGGTGGGCATGGGCGAGCGTCGCGCCGCCCTTCTGCGCGGTCGCCCCGCGCCGGGCCCACAGGTTCGCGATGCCGGTGCCGAGCACGACGTCCGGCACCGTGGCCAGGAGGTCGCCGAAGTGGGCGAACACCTCCCGGGTGCCGGGTCCTTCGCCGCTCCAGACCGAGCGGTAGCCGGCGTCGGCGAGGCGCCGCGTCGCCGTGCGTTCGACCGCCGGGGGCGGTTGCAGAGGTGCGCTCGGCAACCACGCGCCGATCGCGCCGAGCCGGGCCCGCGTGTCTTCGATCAAGGTCATCCCCAGTTCCCTCCAGTAATGTGAGGCTGCCTCCGGTTAATATACGGAGGTTGCCTCCGATTGGCTAGCGGGTAGGCTCGGCAGTGCGATGACCGACGTCAAACCGATGCGCGCGGACGCCCGCCGCAACTACGAGCGCCTCCTCGAAGAGGCTCAGCGCGCCTTCGCCGAACACGGCGTCGAGGCGTCACTGGAAGAGATCGCGCGGCGCGCCGGCGTCGGCATCGGCACGCTGTACCGGCATTTCCCGACCCGGGACGCGCTGCTCGAGACGCTCTTGCGCGCCCGCTTCGACGCGCAGGCCGAGCGGGCCCGCGAACTGCTCGCCCACCCCGAGCCGCTGAACGCCCTGCACACGTGGCTCGCCGGGCTCGGCGACGCGACCGGCACCTTCCGCGGCCTGGTCGAGCTCACCGCCGACGCGCTGAACGACGAAACGTCCCGGTTGTACGAGTCGTGCCACGCGATGCGCGAGGTCGGTTCCCAGCTGGTGGAACGCGCGAAGCGGGCGGGCGAGCTGCGCGAGGACGTCACGGCGCACGAGCTGCTTCTGTTGCTGCACGCAGCATCCTGGGCGGGTGGCCACCTGCCCGGCGAAGGGGGCATGCAGCGGCTGCTGGCTCTTGTTTTCGAGGGATTGCGCGCAAGTTAACACCAGAAGACGCCACGGGCCCGGGCCGCGCGTTAAACTCCGCCACGACCGGGGCACAACGACGTGCTGAGACCGTTTGTCGACACAGAGCGTCCTGGAAATGACCAGATAGTGGGAGCCGCATCGTGAGCAAGCCCAATAAGCCCGTCGTCCTCATCGCGGAGAAGCTCGCCCCCTCCGTGCTGAGCGTCTTCGGTGACGAGGTGGAGGTCCGGCACGTCGACGGCACGGACCGGTCCGCGCTGCTCGAGGCGGTGAAGAGCGCCGACGCGCTCCTGGTCCGCTCCGCCACCCAGGTGAACGCCGAAGTCTTCGCGGCCACCACGCAGCTGAAGGTCGTCGCCCGCGCGGGGGTCGGCCTCGACAACGTCGAGGTGCCCGCCGCGACCGAGCGCGGCGTCCTGGTCGTCAACGCGCCGACGTCGAACATCGTCTCCGCCGCCGAGCACGCCGTCGCGCTGCTGCTGTCGGTCGCGCGCCGGGTCCCGGCCGCCGACCAGAGCCTCCGCGGCGGCGAGTGGAAGCGCAGCTCGTTCTCCGGCGTCGAACTCCAGGGCAAGACGATCGGTGTCGTCGGCCTCGGCAAGATCGGCCAGCTGTTCGCCCAGCGCCTCGCCGCCTTCGACACGAAGCTCATCGCCTACGACCCCTACGTGTCGGCCGCGCGCGCCGCGCAGCTCGGCATCGAGCTCGTCACCCTCGACGAGCTGCTGACCCGCGCCGACGCGATCTCCATCCACCTGCCGAAGACGCCGGAGACCAAGGGCCTCATCGACGCCGAGGCGCTGAAGAAGACCAAGCCGGGCGTCATCATCGTGAACGCGGCCCGCGGCGGCCTGATCGTCGAGCAGGACCTGGCCGACGCGCTGCGTTCGGGCCACGTCGGCGGCGCCGGCGTGGACGTCTTCGTCTCCGAGCCGACCACGTCCAGCCCGCTGTTCGAGCTGGAGAACGTCGTCGTGACGCCGCACCTGGGCGCATCGACGGCCGAGGCGCAGGACCGCGCGGGCACCGACGTCGCGAAGTCGGTGCTGCTGGCGCTGCGCGGCGACTTCGTCCCGGACGCGGTGAACGTCTCCGGCGGCGGCGCGGTGGGCGAGCACGTCCGGCCGTACCTGTCGCTGGTGCAGAAGCTCGGCCAGTTGCTGACCGCGCTCAACCCGACGTCGCCGACGTCGGTGACGGTGCAGGTCAAGGGCGAGATCTCGAACGAGGACACCGGGGTGCTGCAGCTGGCGGCGCTGCGCGGGGTGTTCACCGGCGTGGTCGAGGACCAGGTCACGTTCGTCAACGCGCCGCAGCTGGCGGAGAAGCTGGGCGTCCAGGTCGAGCTGACGACCGAGCCGGAGAGCCCCAAGTTCCGCAGCCTGGTCACGGTGCGCGCGGTGCACGCCGACGGCCAGGCCCTGACGGTGTCCGGTTCGGTCACCGGCAAGGACGAGGTCGAGAAGCTGGTCGAGGTCAACGGCCGCGGCTTCGACCTGCGCGCCGAGGGCACGGTGCTGCTGGTCGAGTACCCGGACCGCCCGGGCGTGATGGGCCGCGTCGGGACGCTGCTCGGCGAAGCGGGCATCAACATCGAGGCCGCGCAGATCAGCCAGACGACGGACGGCTCGGACGCGGTGATGCTGCTGCGCGTCGACCGCCACATCGACGCGCACCTGCTGGAGCCGATCGGGGCTGCGGTCGGGGCGCACACGATCCGTGCGGTGGATTTCAACTGACGTAACCCTTTCGAAGACCCCCTGTCACCCGGCAGGGGGTCTTCGCGCGCAATCACAACTACATAACGGAGTCCTTTGCCTACGTAAGTAGGTGTTTTGGGGCATTAGGTTCTCCCCGCGAGGTTGAACCACGCGCCGTCGAGGGCACGGCGCTGTGCCGCGCTTCCACCGTCGGGGGTGTTCCGGAGCGGACGGCAGGTTCGGGTCCAGACCTCGGGTAAGGGGCCGACTCATGAGCAGATCCCGCCTCCCCGCGCGCGCCACGACGGCGGCCTTCGCCGTCGTTCTGGCCGCCGCGCTCGGGGCGCCGGTCGCGAGCGCAGCCGATGCTCCGCTCGCCGACGGCGTCGCGCCGGCGAAGATCGACGACGCGAAGCTGCAGGGCAAGCTGTCGCCGCGGCTGGGGGCCGCGCAGGGCCGGGTCACCGCGTTCGTCGAGCTGGCCAAGAAGCCGGCCGTCGACGCGTTCACCTCCGCGCAGCCCCAGGGCAAGGAAGCCGCCAAGCGCGCCGCCCGTGCCGCGAAGGACGACACCGCGGCCGCGGTGAACTCGGTCGTGGGCCAGCTGCGCGCGGCCGATGCCAAGCCGCAGGTCGTCACGCAGACCGCCAACGCCGTTCCCGGTGTGGTCGTCACCGCCGACGCCGCGAAGCTGCGTGACGTCGCGAAGCGGGCGGACGTCGTCGCGGTGCGCACGGTCGTGCCGAAGACGCGCACCAACGCCAGCGCCGAGCAGCTCACCAACACCCTCGCCGCCTGGCAGCAGACCGGGAAGTTCGGCGACGGTGTCCGCGTCGGCGTCATCGACGACGGCATCGACTACACCCACGCCGACTTCGGCGGTCCCGGCACGCAGGCCGCCTACAAGAGCGTCGATTCCACCAAGCCGACCCCGCTCTTCCCGAGCGCCAAGGTCGTCGGCGGCACCGACCTCGTCGGCGACGACTACGACGCCGCGACGGCCGCCAAGGCCACCCCGAAGCCGGACCCGAACCCGCTGGCCTGCGGGGAGCACGGCACGCACGTCGCCGGCACCATCGGCGGCTTCGGCGTCACCGCCGACGGCAGGACCTTCAAGGGCGACTACAAGAAGCTCGACGGCAAGAAGGTCGACGCGATGCAGATCGGCCCGGGCACGGCGCCGAAGTCGCTCCTCTACGCCATCAAGGTGTTCGGCTGCACGGGCTCGACGAACGTCACCTCGCAGGCGCTGGACTGGGCGCTCGACCCGGACGGCGACGGCGACTTCACCGACCACCTCGACGTCGTCAACCTCTCGCTCGGCTCCGACTTCGGCGCGCCGGACGACCCGGACTCGCTGTTCGTGCGCAAGCTCGCCGCGAACAACGTGCTCCCGGTGATCTCCGCGGGCAACGGCGGCGACATCAACGACATCGCCGGCTCCCCGGGCAACACGCCCGAGGCGCTCACCGTCGCCAGCACGCGCGACGCGGGCGTCCTGCGCGACGCCGCCGAGGTCAAGGCCCCCACCGCGGGCCAGAAGACCGGGCAGTACAGCCAGAACTACACCGGCTACGACACCCTCGACGTGACCGCGCCGGTCGTCGCGCTGTCCGCGTCGAACGCCGCGGGCTGCGCGCCGTACTCCGCCGAGGACAAGGCGAAGGCCGCCGGCAAGTTCGTCTGGCTGGAATGGGACGACAACGACTCGACCCGCGCCTGCGGGTCGGCCGCGCGCGCCAACAACGCGCAGGCCGCCGGGGCGAAGGGCGCGCTGCTGTCGTCCACTTTGGAGCACTTCAGCGCCGGCATCGCGGGCAACGCGGCGATCCCGATGTTCCAGTTCACCGGCTCCGCCACGAAGACGCTGCGCGCGGCGCTGGCCGCGGGCACCCTGCAGGTCCGGCTCTACGGCGCCGGCCGCGCGTCGATCCAGACCTACGACAAGACGATCGTGGACACCCCGAGCTCGTTCACCTCGCGCGGCACCCGCGGCCCGGCCGTCAAGCCGGACGTCGCCGCCCCCGGTGACACGATCACCTCGGCGTTCCGCGGCAGCGGCAACGGCCGGACCGTGCTGTCCGGCACGTCGATGGCCGCCCCGCACACCACGGGCATCACCGCGCTGGTCCGCCAGTCGCACCCCGACTGGTCGGTCGAAGAGGTCAAGGCGTCGGTCATCGACACCGCCGGCCACGACGTCTCCGACGGCGCCGGCCACACCTACGCACCGCAGCGCGTCGGCAGCGGCCGGATCGACGCCAAGGCGGCGCTGGACAACCAGGTGCTCGCCTACGTGCAGGACGACCCGGGCGCGGTCAGCGTCAGCTTCGGTACGGTCGAGGCATCCGGCCCGGTGACGCTGTCGAAGACGATCAAGCTCGTCAACAAGGGCGTCACGCCCGCCGAGTACACCGTCGCCTACCAGGCGGTCAATGCCCTGCCGGGTGTCGAGTACACAGTGGACAAGCAGTCGGTGAAGCTGACCCCGCGCGGCACCGCCAAGGTGAAGGTGACGCTGAAGATCACCGACCCGAAGGCGCTGCGCAAGGTCATGGACCCGACCATGGCGGCCACCCAGGCCGGCCTGGCCCGCCAGTTCGTCGCGGACGCCTCCGGGCGCGTCGCCTTCACGCCCACCAGTGGCGCCAAGGTGCCGCTGCGGGTCTCGGTCTACTCCGCGCCGAAGCCGGTGTCGACGATTTCGACGCCGCCGTCGGTGAAGTTCGCGCCGGACGCCACCCAGGCCGTGCTCAACCTGACCGGCAAGGGCGTCGACCAGGGGGCCGGCGCGCAGCGGTACCGCTCGCTGATCAGCGTGCTCGAGCTGCAGGCGGAGTCCCCGCAGCTGCCCGAGTGCGACGCGGACGTGGTCACCGACTGCACGCTGAACAAGACGGCCAAGGGCGGCGACCTCCGCTACATCGGGGCGGCGTCCACCGCGCCGCTGGCGAAGGCGCAGGGCGAACCGGAGAACGCGCTGCTGGCGTTCGGTCTGTCGACGTGGGGTGACTGGGCGAACATCGGCAGCAACACCTCGCCGTTCGTCGACATCGACACCACCGGGGACGGGCAGCCGGACTTCGAGACCTACGTGACCAAGGCGACGTCCACCGACGTCCTCCTGGCCAACACGGTCGCGCTGACCCCGGGCTTCCCGACCGTGGACGTGCAGGCGGTCAACGGCCAGCTCGGCGACGTGGACACCAACGTGTTCGACACGAACGTGATCACCCTGCCGGTTTCCCTGGCCGCGCTGGGCATCGACGCGAACGCCGACAGCCACCGGATCTCCTACACCGTGGGCGTCAGCGGCTTCTACGTCGCGCCGGGCACGACGAACGGGCTGATCGACTACGTCGGCACGCCGCTGTCGTTCGACGCGCTCGCGCCGGGCTACGCGGTGCAGGGCGGCGGCGACGCCGCGCTGGGTTACGTCGCGAAGCCCGGAACCGCGCTGGTCGTGACGCGGAACGCGGCTTCGGCCGCGGCCGACAAGGCCCTCGGGCTGCTGGCCATCGAGCACCACAACGCCGCGGGCAACCGGGCGAACGTGGTCAAGGTGGACGACGCCCGGCCGGGGAACGACCGTCAGCCGATCGGGGGCGGCCGCCGCTAGGACCCGGCAAGATCTAGTTTGTGCAGGACCAGGGGCGTCTCCGGGGGAATTCCGCCGGGGACGCCCCTCGGTCGTTCACCCGATTGGGTGTCTCACCCTGCGGGATGATGCGGCATAAGGGTGGTGCGGCTACGGCGGTTTGTCTACGGCCGGTAACCTTCCGGCTGCTGGCGTTTTGTTGCGATGGACCATCGGTGCGGCCGGTGGTCCGGTCGACGGAGGTGTGTGGATGCGGCTCGCGGTGATCCCAGGTGACGGGATCGGGCCCGAGGTGGTCTCCGAGGCGCTGAAGGTGCTCGGCGAGGTAGTACCGACGGCGGAGATCACGAACTACGACCTCGGCGCGGCGCGATGGCACTCGACCGGTGAGCTGCTCCCGGAGTCGGTCCTCGGCGAGCTCCGCCAGCACGACGCGATCCTGCTGGGCGCGGTCGGCGACCCGACGGTGCCGAGCGGGATCCTGGAGCGCGGCCTGCTGCTGCGCCTGCGGTTCGAGATGGACCACCACGTCAACCTGCGCCCGGCGCGGCTCTACCCGGGCGTGCGGGGCCCGCTGGCCGACGCGGGTGACGTCGACATGGTCGTCGTGCGCGAAGGGACCGAAGGCCCGTACGCGGGCACCGGTGGCCTGCTGCGCAAGGACACCGAGCACGAGATCGCGACGGAGGTCAGCGTCAACACGGCGTTCGGCATCCGGCGCGTGGTGGCGGACGCGTTCAACCGCGCCGAGGCCCGCCCGCGCAAGCACCTGACGCTGGTGCACAAGACCAACGTGCTCGAGTACGCGGGTTCGCTGTGGTCGCGGATCGTCGAAGAGGTCTCGCTGGAGCACCCGGAGGTGACGGTCGCCTACTCCCACGTGGACGCGGCGACGATCCACCTGGTGACGGACCCCTCGCGGTTCGACGTCATCGTGACCGACAACCTGTTCGGCGACATCATCACCGACCTGGCGGCCGCGGTGACCGGCGGCATCGGCCTCGCGGCGAGCGGCAACCTGGACATCACCCGCCGGAACCCGAGCATGTTCGAGCCGGTCCACGGTTCGGCGCCGGACATCGCGGGCCAGGGCCTCGCGGACCCGACGGCCGCGGTGCTGTCGGTGGCGCTGCTGCTGGACCACTTGGGGCAGAAGGAGGCCGCGCGCCGGATCGAGGCGTCGGTGGCGTTCGACCTCGCGACGCGGGACCAGTCTTCGCCGGGGGCCACCCAGGCGATCGGGGACCGGCTGGCGGCGCTGGTGTCTTCCAACGTGCGGACGGCCGGCTGAGCTTTTCCGAGGAAGCCCCGCGCACTGGCGCGGGGCTTTTTCGTGCGCTGGGTCGCCTTCTCGGGTTGGCCGGGGTCGGGAGGTCGCGAATGACTCATTCGGGACGTCGGAGGTCCCGAATGAGTCATTCGCGGCACTGCCGGCGAGGGCGCGCCCGGTTGCCTACGTGGTTCCCGGATGGTGGGAGCTTGGCCCAGTTCCTGGACTCGGCCGCGAACGCTGTGGCATGATGCGACCGTGACCAGCTTCGCGATCATTATCGCCGAGCGCGCCGGACGATAGCTCCACAAGAGCACCCGGCGCGCAACCTCTCGCACCCTGCGGGAGGTTTTTTTGTTGCCTTGAAACGCTGAGGAGAAGACCGTGACCCGCCAGGAGCCCGCCGATACGCCGCTGGGCGATGCCTTCCACCTCTACGACACGACCCTGCGCGACGGCGCGCAGCGGGAGGGCATCACCTACTCGGTGCAGGACAAGCTGGCGGTCGCGCGGCTGCTCGACGAGCTCGGCGTCGGGTTCATCGAAGGCGGCTGGCCGGGGGCGCTTCCCAAGGACACCGAATTCTTCGCCCGCGCCGCGAAGGGCGAGCTGAAGCTGAAGCACGCCGCCCTCGTCGCCTTCGGCGCGACCCGCAAGGCCGGCACCACCGCCGAGGCCGATCCGCAGGTGCGGGCCCTCCTCGACAGCGAAGCACCCGTCGTCACGCTCGTCGCCAAATCCGACCTCAGGCACATCGAACGCGCTCTCCGCGTCGACGTCGACGAGGCCTGCGCGATGGTCAAGGACACCGTCGAATTCCTCACGAAGGAAGGCCGCCGCGTCTTCCTCGACGCCGAACACTTCTTCGACGGCTACGCGTATTCCCCCGAGACGTCCCTCCGGGTGCTGGACGCCGCCGCCCACGCGGGCGCCGATGTCCTCGTGCTCTGCGACACCAACGGCGGCCAGCTGCCGCTCGGCCTCGCCGAAACCGTCCGGAGCATCAAGGAAAAGACCGGGTTCCGGCTCGGGATCCACTGTCAGGACGACACTTCCTGTGCCGTGGCGAACTCCGTCGCCGCGGTGCAGGCCGGCGCGACGCACGTCCAGTGCACCGCCAACGGTTACGGGGAGCGGGCCGGCAACGCCGACCTGTTCGCCGTGACGGGAAACCTGGTGACCAAGCTCGGCCTCGACGTCCTCCCGACCGGGGGCGCCGCCGAGCTCACCCGGGTCTCCCATGCCCTTGCCGAAATCGCGAACATCGCCCCCTACACCCACCAGGCCTACGTAGGGGCGTCGGCCTTCGCCCACAAGGCGGGACTGCACGCGAGCGCGATCAAGGTGGATCCGTTGCTGTACAACCACATCGATCCATCCTCCGTCGGCAACGACATGCGGGTACTGGTCACCGAGATGGCCGGCAGGGCCAGCCTCGAGCTCAAGGGACGTGAGCTCGGGGTCGACCTTGCCGGCCGGCCCGAGGCGCTGACGAGCGCCATCACCAAGGTCAAGCGGCTGGAGGCGGAAGGCTGGTCCTTCGAGGCCGCCGACGCCTCCCTGGAACTCCTGCTGCGTCAGGAAACCGGTGCCCCCGCGGAGGCGCCGTTCGCGCTGGAGTCCTACCGCGTGGTCCTCGACCACCGGCCCGGCGGCGAAGTGATGGCCGAGGCCACGGTCAAGGTGCACGTCGGCGGCGAGCGCGTGATCGCCACCGCCGAGGGCATCGGACCGGTGCACGCACTCGACGCCGCCCTGCGGGAGGCGCTGTCGCCGCACCTGTCCTGGTTGGACAGTGTGGAGCTGGCCGACTACAAGGTCCGCATCCTGCAGGGTCACCCGGGCACCGACGCGGTGACGCGCGTGCTGGTCGAGAGCACCGACGGCGAACGCGAGTGGACCACCGTCGGCGTGCACGGCAACATCGTCGAGGCCAGCTGGCTGGCCCTGTGCGACGCGCTCGTGCACAAGAGCACCACCGTGAACTGAGTCACGGGCCGGGCGCACGTAGACTTGCTGCGTGCGCCTAGCCCGAATTGCTCATCCCGGTGGTGTCGCGTTCGCCTCGATCGAAGGCGACGGCGACGACGCCCAGGTCCTCGAAATCGCCGAACACCCCTTCGGCCAGCCGAACTTCACCGGCAAGCGGTGGCCGCTGGCCGACGTCCGGCTGCTCGCGCCGATCCTGCCGTCGAAGGTGATCGCCGTCGGCCGCAACTACGCCAAGCACGCGGCCGAGTTCGGCAACGAGGTCCCCAGCGACCCGATGCTGTTCCTCAAGCCGTCGACCACGGTCATCGGGCCCCACGCGGCCATCCGCCGCCCGTCGGGCATCGGCCGCGTCGACTTCGAGGGCGAGCTGGCGATCGTCATCGGGCAGCCGGTCAAGAACGTGCCGGCCGCCCGCGCGGCGAGCGTCATCCTCGGCTACACGATCGCCAACGACGTCAGCGCCCGCGACCTCCAGAAGTCCGACGGCCAGTGGGGCCGCGCCAAGGGCTTCGACACCTTCTGCCCGATCGGGCCCTGGATCGAGACGTCGCTCGACGCGTCCGACCTGGCGCTGCGGAGCGAGGTCGACGGCGAACTCAAGCAGGACGGCCGTACTTCGGACCTCGTCCACAAGATCCCCGAGCTGGTCGAGTTCGTCTCCGGCGTCATGACGCTGCTGCCCGGCGACATCATCCTCACCGGCACCCCCGAGGGCGTCGGCCCGATCGAGGGTGGCCAGAGCGTCTCGATCACCATCGACGGCATCGGCACCCTGACCAACCCTGTCGAAGAGGTCTAACTCCTGGTCGCCGGCTCCATCGGCCGCCGGGCGAACGCCGGAGCGTGCTCCGGCCGCAGCCCGAGGCCGAGGAGCCGGGCCGGGAAGTACGACAGCCCCGGGAACCGCGCGAACGCCTTGATCATCGGCGCCGGCGGGCCGTTGCGCTTGCCGTTCATCACCCCGCGCACCACGGTCCGGTGCATCAACCGCTGCAGGCCCTGCACCAGCAGCGTCGGCGCCAGGCGCCGCGAGCGCACCTTCGCCAGCTCGGCGTCCGTCGGACGGCCTCGGCGCAGCGGCTCGGCCAGCAGCGTCGCCGCCGCGACCGCGTCCTGCACCGCCAGGTTGATGCCCACCCCGCCGATCGGCGACATCGCGTGCGCCGCGTCGCCGATGCACAGCAGCCCGTCGACGTGCCACCGGCGCAGCAGGTTCAGCCGCACGTCGAGGAACTTGACGTCGTCCATCGTCTTCAGCTCGTGCACCCGGTCGGTGAACTCGGGGCAGATCTGCGCCACGTTCTCGCGGAACGCCTCGATGCCCTTGGCGCGCAGGTCCTCGCCCTTCGGCGCCAGGTAGGCGACCTGGTAGAAGTCCGGCCGGGGGAGCGGCACCGCGAAGCGGCGGTCCCGCATCTTCGGCAGCAGCATGCCGCCCTGCTCGCCTTCGCCGCGCGAGAGCCGGAACCACCAGACGTCGAACGGGCAGTCGTACTCCCGCGGCACCAGGCCGGCCTCCCGGCGGGCCAGCGACCAGCGGCCGTCGGCGGCGATCACCAGGTCGGCGCGGATTTCGCCGGTCTCGCCGGCGGTGGTGCGGTAGGTGATGCCCGCCACCCGGCCGTGCTCGCGCACCAGCCCGGTGCACTCGGTCTCCATCCGCTGGACGAACGTCGGCTCCTTGCGCGCGCTTTCGGCGAGCAGGTCGAGGAAGTCCCACTGCGGGACCATCGCGATGTACGGGTGCGCCACCTTCAGCCGGGTGAAGTCGGCCAGCTTCATCAGCTCGCCGTTCTCCTGCGGGAACCCCGCCGCGGTCAGCTCGCTGTGCGGCAGTGCGTGGAACTTCTCGCCGAGACCCAGTTCGTCGAGCAGCGTCAGCGTCGACGGGTGGACCGTGTCCCCGCGGAAGTCCCGCAGGAAGTCGGCGTGCTTCTCCAGCACCGTCACCTCGACGCCGGCGCGGGCCAGCAGCAACCCCGTGACCATCCCGGCCGGCCCGCCACCGATGACGACGCAGGTCGTGCGCTCGGTCATCTCGACCATCTCCCTTATTCATCGCGTGTTGAATAAGATGAGAATGCACCTCGCGGGCACCGGCGTCAAGGGGTGTGACCGGGGATACGCTGATCGGGCGACGGCGTGCCGCGTGCGCCGCCGGTGAACCGAAACCGTCCAAACGCGACAGTTGGTCGGAGGTGCGCCACGGACGGGCGGCGACGGCGGCCGATCGCCGAAGCGCCCTTGTGGACGGAGTGAATCCTCAAGCCGGACAACGGTTTCCCGTGCCGGAGTGGTCGGCACGGGAGGAGACGACAGCGGCGGTGCGCGGTGCCGGATAACCGAATGGGGACGGTTCGCCAACTGGGAGTAGAGCCGGTGCGCCGGAACAGGGGAGCGGCAATCACCTCTTTGGCAGCGTCGCGAACGCGGCGGTTGCCCTAGCCTCACTGGGTGGATTTCGCCGTGGCACCCCGGACCCCTTCGCGAACCGCCCCGCCCGCCGCGGCGGCCTCCGAGCCCTGGGCGCCCCCCGAGCTGCGGCTGGTGTGCCTGGACATCGACGACACCCTCATCGACTGCACCGCGGCGATCCGCCGCAGCCTCCACATCCTCACCGGCCGGGGCGACCTGTGGCCGTTGTGGGACCTCATCACCGAAGAGCACGTCGCCCTCGTCGTCGCCGGCGAACTCGACTACCCGACCATGCACCAGCGGCGCACCGACTGCTTTCTGGCCGAAATCGGCATCCTCGCCGACGCCGAGCAGGTGAACTCGTTCGAGCGGCGCCGAAGAGAACTGCTCGACCACTCCTGGCAGCTGTTCGACGACGTCGTCCCGTGCCTCGAATGGCTCCGCGCGGCCGGCCTGGTCCTCGCCGCCGTGACGAACGCCTCGGGTGCCCACCAGCGCCGGAAAATCGCCGACCTGGGCCTGGCGCCGTTTTTCGACCACGTCGCCATCGCGGGCGAACTGGGGGTGGCGAAACCCGATCCGGTGATGTTCCACACGGTGTGCCTCGGCCTGGACTGCGCCCCGGCCCAGGCGGTCCACGTCGGCGACAAACTGGACACGGACGCGATCGGCGCCCGCGACGCCGGCCTGGGCGCGGTCTGGCTCGACCGCGACGGCATCGGCGAGCGCGCCCCCGAGGGCGTCCACACGGTCGCCGGCCTCGCCGAGCTGCCTGAGCTGCTGGTTTCGGAGTACGCCACGATCGGCGTCCCCGCCCAGCGCGGCAGTGGCACCCCCGCGTTCACCGTCCGGAACGGCGTGCTCTAGTATTTCTCCTCGTGCGGTGCTGAACCGGCCAGCCGGATCGGTACCTCACTGGGGTATGGTGTAATTGGCAGCACGACTGGTTCTGGTCCAGTTAGTCTAGGTTCGAGTCCTGGTACCCCAGCTGCGGAGAGTGACCCCCCTGCAAGCCGGGAAATCGGCTCTGGTAAGTTCTCTCCAGCAAGAAAAACAGAAAAGCCCCTGGGAAACCAGGGAAGATCCTAAGCCCCCGTCGTCTAGCGGCCTAGGACGCCGGCCTCTCACGCCGGTAGCGTGGGTTCGAATCCCATCGGGGGTACCAGCAAGACCGCTGAGCCCGTCTGACCCAGGTCAGGCGGGCTTTTTCGGTTGACCAGCAGGTGCACCGCCCCATCGCGGCTTCGCAGATTCCTTCCCCGGCCGGGGTACCAGCTCGCCCGGCGCGCGGAGAACGGCTGTGCCCGCAGGCCCGCGTCCGTCCCGGACGGAACGGCACGCCGGAGTGCCGGGGTCACCGGCCGCTCCGGACCGGCTCAGGCGGCCGCGCTCTTGCGGGACGAGCGCCTCGGCGGGGTCGGCGCGTCCCCGGCCGCGTGCGCCTGCTCGTAGGCGGCGACCACCTGGGACGAGAGGCGTCCGCGCTCCGAGATCTCGTAGCCGTTCGCGCCCGCCCAGGCGCGGATCTGCTGGTTGCGCTCGCGGTCCGACGTCGTCATCGCGGGGCGGGCGGCCGCGGCGCGGGCCCGGCGGCCGCCGATGCGGCGGCCCGCGCCGATGTAGCGGGAGAACTCGTCGCGCAGGGCCGTGGCGTTCTCGTCCGAAAGGTCGATTTCGTAGGTGACGCCGTCGAGGCCGAACTGGACCGTCTGGGCGGCGGCGCTGCCGTCGATGTCGTCCAGGATCTCGACGAGGACTTTCTGGGCCATTGACTGCTCCTCGGGTGGATGCGTCCAGGAACGTGCGGCAGGTCGGGTGCACAATGGTCGACGTTCTCCCCGGCGAGTGTATCCACAAAGCCGCCGGAAAGGGAAATACCTGCCCGCGCGCGGCGGGGCGGAAACCGCACGATCAGCCGTTCTTCCGGCCGCGTGCGCCGAGGCCGGGGCCGGGATCTTCCGTTGACGGCATTGGCGATCCGGCCCGTTGCGCATTCCGGGGAAACGCCGTGAGGCCGTTCGGCGTAGTCGGTGCCGGAGGCCGGCGAAATGTCACACATTCGCCTCATCGAGTGATGATCGCCGATCCGGTATTCGCCGCGGAAAACCCCGGTCTGTCCGCTGTGGAGGGTGCGGCGAGGCCGCGTGGTGCCTCACCGCAACGCCGGACGCTGCCCGAGCGCGGCCAGCCGGGCCCGCACGCGCCGGGCGTCCGCGGTCCGGTTCTGCGTTTCGAACATCGCGAGCGCGGTGCGCCACGCGGTTTCCGCCGCCGCCGGGTCCGCCATCGCCGCGTGGACTTCGGCGATGTCCACCTGGGCGTTGGCTTCGGCGAATTCGTCGCCGATGTCGTGGTGGACGGGGATGGAACGGCGGAAGCAGCGCAACGCCTCCGCGTACCGGCCCGTTCTCTTCGCGATGTACCCGAGGCTGTGCAGCGCGCACACCTCGTACCGGCGATCGCCGCGGCGGACCAGCATCTCCAGTGCCGTCGTGCAGTACTCCCGCGCCGGCCCGAATTCGCCCAGCATCGCGTAGTGCCGGCCCATCGCGTTCAGCGCATTGGCTTCGTCGCCGTTGCGGCCGATCGACCGGAACAACCGCGCCGCCTGGAGCGCGTAGCCGATGGCTGTCCGGTGGTCGTCGCCCAGGTCCGCCAGGTGCGTCAGGACGCCGTAGGTGTGCGCGAGCGCCTCGGTCAAGCCGTGCTCTTCGGCGATCCGCCGCGCCCGCTCCAGGTGCGCCGCCGCCCCGTCGCGGTCCCCGAGCCGGAGCAGGTCGTAGCCCAGGTTGCGGGCGACGACCGCGGTCGCCGCCGCGTCGCCCAGCTCTTCCGCGGCGGCGAGGGCGCGCCGCGCGGAAACCAGGTCCTCCGCGAACAGGCCCCGCCGCCAGTGGAAGAGGGCCAGCGCCTGGGCCAGCCGCCACACGCGGGGGTGCTCGCCCTGCGCGGCCACCACGGCCTGGATCGCGAGCAGGGCGTCGTGCTCGGCGGCCAGCCAGGCCATCGCGGCGCCGATGTCCGGCGGCGATTCCGGTGCGCAGCCTTCGGCGGGCGGGCCGAGCGCGACCACCTCGGTGCGTTCGCGCAGCACCCGGTCGGCGGCGATCGCGGTGAACACGTAGTGGTCGGCCAGCCGGTCCAGCGCCGCGGCGCGTTCGGCGGCCGGGAGGTCGGCTCGGGCCCGTTCGGTGGCGTAGAGCCCGATCAGGTCGTGCATCCGGTACCGGCCGGGCCGGGGCTGCCCGACGAGGTGGGCGTTCTCGAGCTCCCGCAGCACCTTCGCGGCCTTGGCGGCGGGCCACCCCGCGAGGCCCGCCACCGCCGGCCCGCCGAGCTCCGGAACCGGTGCCGGTCCCAGCAGTCCGCACAGGCGTCGGGCCTCGAGGCCCAGGACGCCGTAGGACGCCGAGAAAACGGCCCGCAGGTTGGCGCTCAGCTCGCCGGCGTCGAAGCCGTCGAGCCGGGCGGTCGTGTCGTGCAGCTCGTCCGCCAGCGCCCGCAACGGAAAGCCGGGGTTGCCGGTCGCGCGGGCCGCGACGGTGCCGAGCGCCAGCGGCAGTCCCGAGCAGTGGTCCAGCAGCTCGGCGACGGCCCCGGCTTCGCGGTCGGCCCTGGCCCGGCCGACGTGCCGGGTCAGCAGCCGCCGGGCGTCGGCGGGGTCCAGGACGTCGAGGGTCACCGTCGCCGCGCCGTGCGTGGCGACCAGGCCGGGCAGCCGGTTGCGGCTGGTCACCAGCACCACGCACGCCGACCGGCCCGGCAGCAGCGGGACGAGCTGTCCGGTGTCGCGGGCGTTGTCGAGGACGATCAGCAGCCGGCGTCCCTCGGTGAGGCTGCGGAACAGGCCGTACTGCGCCTCGGCCGCCAGCGGCAGCGACGACGGCGGAACGCCCAGCGCCTCGAGGAACCCCCGGACCACCGCCTCGGGCCGCGCCGGGGGACCGCTCGCGTCGAAGCCGCGGAGGTCGGCGTACAGCTGCCCGTCGGGGAAGTCGTCCGCGGACCGGTGCGCCCAGTGCAGGGCGAGCCACGTCTTGCCGATGCCGCCCGCGCCGCCGATGGCCGAGACGGCGACCACGCCGTCGGCGGCGGCCGCCCGCGTCAGCTCCGCCAGCTCGCGTTCCCGGCCGCTGAACCGGCGCGGGGGCGGGGGCAGCTGCCGCGGCACCCGGCGGGCCCGCGAGCACCGCGGCCATCAGCTCGGCGCGGTCGCCGTCCGACAGCTCCATCGCGTCGGCCAGCTGCTGCAGCGAACTGCGCTGCGGATTCCGCCGTGTCCCGGTCTCCAGCCCGCGGATCGTCCGGACCGACACCCCCGAGCGCTCGGCGAGCGCCTCCTGGGTCAGCCCGGCGTGGTGCCGGAAGCGCTTGAAGGTCGTGCCCGGCCGATCGTCCACACCGATCTCCCCCTCGGTTTCCGCCCGTGCCACCGGCGGCTCCGGGCCGGTGGTGGCTCCGTCAGTGCAACGCCGCCGGCCGGCCACAGGTTGCCGGTGCGTGGCCTGGTCACGCGGACGGCGCACCGGCCATGATTGCTCCGGCCACGGGGGGACTCAGGCCCCGAGCCAGCGCCGCAGCGTCTCCGCCTCCCGCGGCAGCACCGCCGGGTCGTCGTCCGGGACGAACTCGAGGAGGACGTCCACCGGGCGGCCCGCGACGAGCTCCAGCGCGGGCCGCCACAGCCGCTCGCGCTCGTGCAGGGGGAGGCGGTGCTGCCCCGGCCACCACGAAAAGACGTGGACCGCGCTGACGCGTTCCAGCATCGTGGCCAGGCCGGCGAGCGCGTGTTCCGACGGCGCGTCGACCGGTGGCTGCCAGTAGCTCGACAACGCGTCGTGGCCGACGTCGTCGAGCAGCCGCAGCGCCGCCGCCGGGGTGTCCGCCAGCGTGCCGGAGTGGAATTCCAGTGCCACCGACAGTCCCCGGGCGGCGGCGATCGCCGCCGCCTCGCGCAGCGCCGCCGTCACCCGCGAACGGGACTCCGGGGCCGCGTCCGCGGAGCCTTCGGTGCCGGCCCACACGCGGATCCGCGGCGCCCCGAGCACGGTCGCGGCCTCGGCGAGGGCGTCGAACTCCTCGGTGCCGTCGTGGCCCGCTCGCCAGTACGAGCCGTAGGAGCAGACCGCCAGCCCCCGGGCGGCGGTCCGGGCACGCACCTCGCGCAGGGCCGGTGCCGGGCGCGGGGGAGCGTGGACGTCGGCGCCCCACTCCACGACGTGCAGCCCCGCCGCGGCGGCGATCCGGGCCACCTCGCCGGCGGGCAACGCCCGGAACGTCACCGAGCACAGCCCGATCCGGTCTCGCGGGGTGGTCGGCACGCGGCTCCTCCGGGTAATCGCTTTCTCCGCGAGCCTAGGCGACGTCGTCCGCGGGCGACAAGCCGGAAAGCGCTTTCTTCCGCACCGGTCAGCGCACCCGGCGGACCTCGTCCGGTGCGGCTTCGATGCCCGCGACCTGGACCCAGCCCCGGCCCCGGACGTGCCCGCGGGCCTGCAGGTCCGCCTCCTGGTGCCGGGGAGCCGAACCGGCGTCGTAGCTCTGGACGAGCCCTTCCCCGGTGTCGCCGAAGCTCCACAGCTGGGCGTAGACGGCTCCCGCGTGCCGCCAGCGCGCGTGGACGACGGGCTTGCTCAGCAACGCTTCGAACCACTTGGCGCACTCGGCCGCGAGCTGCTGCGGCGGGCCCGTGACGTCGATGGCGAACCCGGTCGGCTCGTCCGGCAGGGTGTAGAGCTGGTTGTGCAGCAGGTCCCCGCGTGCCCGGTCGCCGAGGACGTGGACACCGAAGTCGCCCAGCGAGACCCGGGCCTCGCTATCGATCAGCGACACCACGGCGAGCAGCGACGGCTCGGTTTCCCCGCGCGCGGCCCAGCTGCCGGCGAACGGGACCGGCCAGCGGCCTGCCGCCTCCCGGAGCGCGGCGAGAAAGGCGGTTTCGCCGGGGGAGAGGCCGGGTGTCTCCTCGTCCTCTTCATAGGGGAACCAGTCGGTCATCCCGCCAGGCTAGGGCCGCCTTCCGGCCGGGCGAAACGCTTTTGCGCCCGGCTGTGCGGGCGACCGGTCCTTCTCGCCGGGCGGGACGGGCTCCGCGCCCGGCTCGTCCGACCGGCGCACCAAGCGCTCCCCGCGTCCGGCCAAGGCGTTGAGGACGAAGTCGGCGACGGCTTCGGGCGGCGGGGTGCCCGTCAGGGTGGCCACGACCTGCACCACGCCGTCCCGGCCGTCGTCCGCGGCGAGCTGCCAGCCTTCGCCGGGGATCCAGCGCAGCAGGTAGTCGCTCGGCTCGGCTTCGGCGGCGCGGCCGGCGAACCGGATGCGGCCGCCCTCGAAGTCGCCGGCCCGGGCGCGCGTGTCCTCCGGTTGCAACCCGAGCTCGGCGGCCACGGCCCGCAGGGGATCGGCCGCCGCCGATTCGTTCGTCATGGCCCGCCTCCCGTCGCAGCGGGGCTACCCGGCCGGGACGGGCGGGAAACTTCGTCCACTGTGGACGCGAGCGGGGGGCTTGACACCCGTCCCTTGTCATTCATACATTGAGTGTCTCTTTGTATGAATGACGGGAGTTGGTCCGCATGCGGCTCGGCAAGACCGCCGTCGTCCTGGGCGGCAGTGCCGCCGGTCTGTGCGCCGCCGGCGCGCTCGCCCCGCACTTCGACCACGTGCTGGTGCTGGAACGCGACGAACTGCCCGCCGGGGCCGGGCACCGGCGCGGCGTGCCGCAGAGCAAGCACCCGCACTTCCTGCTGAACTCGGGGCGGCGCGCGATCGGCGCGCTGTTCCCCGGGTTCGAGGACGACCTCATCGCCGCCGGCGGCCTGCTGCTGATGCCGTCCATGGACGCGGCCTACCTCGACGGGCCGGGCTGGTCGGCCCGCAAGCGCAGCGCCATGACGATGGTCTACGGCTCGCGGATCCTCATCGAGCGGGTGCTGCGGGACAAGGTGCGCGAACTGGGCAACGTCGTCGTCCGCGAAGGAGCGTCGGTGCGCGGCCTGACCACGCACGACGGCGAGATCACCGGAGTCGCGTTCACCGCGGCCGAAGGCGATGAGCACGTCGGCACCGACTTCGTGGTGGACGCGATGGGCCGCGGCTCCCCGGTCGCCGGCTGGCTGGTGGCGGCCGGCTGGCCGGAGCCCGAAGTGCGGACGCTCGACGCCAAGGTCACCTACACCTCGCGCTGGTACGACCTGCCCGCCGAACGCCCCGCCTCCTGGTGGTGGCGGCACCTGGTGATCATGCCGACGCCGGACAAGGGCGACCACCCCGCCGAGCACGAGTACCTGGTCAACTTCTTCCCGGTCGAGGGCAATCGCGTCATCGCGTGCATGGGGTCGTGGGGCCTCGAAATGCCCAGCACCACCGACGCCTTCGTCGAAACGGCCCGCCGGGTCCGGACGCCGTTGTTCGCCGCCGCGATGGACCGGTGCGAGCCCGCCTCGCCGGTGCACCTGACCCGGTCGACCGGCAACAAGTGGCGGCGCTACGACCGTCTGCGGACCCCGCCGCGGCGGCTGGCCTTCGTCGGCGACTCGATCTGCGCGTTCAACCCCTTCTACGCCCAGGGCATCAGCTCCGCGTCGGGTTCGGCGTTGCTGCTGCGCGAACACCTGTCCCGCGCCGGACAGCTCGACGCGGGGTTCTCGGCGCGGTTCCTGGCCGCGCAGCGCAAGCTCCTGCGCGTCCCGTGGAGCCTGGCGATGGCACGGGACCAGGGCTACGCGTGCGCGGCAGGCACCGAAAAGCTGCCCGAGTGGCGGCGGCGCATCGTCGCGGCGCTGTCGGCCCCGGCGTTCAGCCTCGTCGTCGGCGCCGCCCGGGAGGACGCCGTCGTCGACGAGCACTTCGCCAAGGTGTTCAACCTGGACGAATCGCTCGGGCAGATGCTGCGCAACCCCCGGGTGCTCACGGGGCTGCTGCGGCACCGCGTCCGCACGGCGCTGGGCCGGCAGCGGGTGCCCTCCGGGTTCGACCCCCGTGCGGAACCGCCGTCGACGGACTATTCGGCGGCGGTCACGCGATGACCGCGGGGTGCGGGCCGGACGCCGAAGCCGTCACCCGCGGTCTCGGGTTCGGCTGCCACGACGTCTCGGCGGTGGTTTCGGTCCGGCCGCCGTGGGAGCTCGCGCACTGGACGATGCCGCTGCTGGAGCTGCTCGTCGTCGGCGGCGCGGTGTTCGCGCTGGTGCACGCGGTCCGCCGGTACCGGGCGGGCGACCCGGTGAACCTGGCGCTGTGGTGGGCGTCGCTGGTCTACCTCTTCGTCACCGAGCCGCCGCTGTACTTCCCGGAGTGGTTCGGCCTCGACCGCCTGTACGGCTTCATCTTCGCCCACAACCGGTTCACCGTGCAGTTCATGGCGGACCGGCTGCCGCTCTACATCGTGGCGTTCTACCCGGTGATCAGCCAGCTCGCCTACGAGCTCGTGCGCTCGCTCGGCCTCTTCCGCCGGGGCGCGCTCACCGGTTCGGTGGCCGTCGCGTTCGTCTGCCAGGTGTTCTACGAGGTCTTCGACCAGCTCGGCCCGCAGCTGAAGTGGTGGGCGTGGAACCCGGGCAACGCGATCGTGAACCACCCGGCGCTCGCGTCGGTGCCGATGACCAGCATGGTGCTGTTCGCGTCGGTTTCGATGGCGGCGATGACGTACCTGGTCGTGCGCCTGGCCGGACGGTGTCGCGGAGGGGCGCTGGTGCCGCGGATCCTGCTGGCCGGCGTCCTGACGCCGGTGGCCATGGCGGTCGCCGGGATCCCGTCCGGGCTCGCGGGCGAACACACGACGGCGAAGGCCTGGATCCTCGGCATCGAACTGGCGCTGATCTGGCTGGCCGGTGGCGTGGTCGTGCTGCGGCTCTCCCGGCCGGAGCCCCGGTCCGCGTTCGCCCGGTACTACCCGGCTGCCTACCTGGGCGGGCTGCTGGTGTGCTGGATCGGCGCCCTGCCGGGGTACTCCGCCGCCCGCGACGGCATCACCCCGGACGGCACCCCGGTCGGCAGCGGGCTCTACGCGCTCGCCTGCTTCGCCGCGGCCGGGCTGCTGCTGGCTCTGGCGCGGAAAGCACCTGCCGCCGGCTGAACCCGCCGGCTCGGGGAAGATGGACCGCATGGGGCACCACGGATGGCAGGGCAACCCGCCCGGCACCGAAGACCAGGCACGCCGCCGGATCGTTGAAGCCGCGACGGCGTGCCTCGACCGGGCGGGCCTGGCCAAGACGAGCCTTTCCGACGTCGCCGCCGAAGCCGGCGTCACGCGCCAGACCGTCTACCGCTACTTCCCGGGCCTGAAGGACATCCTCCGCGCGGTGGCACTGGCGGGGGTCGAGGAGTTCGCCGGGCGGATGGAACGCCACCTGGCCGCGTTCGGCAGCGCGGCGGAAGCGGCGGTGGAGTCGGTGGTGTTCGCGGTCCGGACCATCCCCGGTGACCCGCGCATGGGCCTGCTCCTGCAGGCGGGCGAAGCCGACTTCTTCACCGACGGGGTCGTCTCCCCGCTGGCCTTTTCCTACGGCGCGCGGATCCTCCGCAACGTCCCGGTCGACTGGGCGGCCGCCGGCGTCACGACCGACGCGGACCTCGACGGGCTGGCGGAGGTCCTGATGCGGCTGTTCCTGTCTTTCCTGCAGTACCCGTCGACCCCGCCGCTCACCGAGGACGAACTGCGGGCCCTGGTCCGCCGGTGGATCGGGCCGGCGTTGCGCGGATAGCTTCGCTGTCGGTGTCCGGACGGTCGCGCTGTGGTTTGCCGGAAACGCTGCTCCGAATGCGATGACAATTCCTGACAACGGCGATCTGTGACGATGCCCACGTCCCGCCGGAATGCCGGACGCGGGCGGCGAGGAGGTTCAGTCCTCGCCGCCCGCGCGGCCGTGAGATTTCCCCAGTGAACTGCGGGTCACCGCGTTACTTCTTGGCGGCGGCGACCTTCTTGCGCGGAGCGCGCTTGCGCGGCGGCGCGGCGGGCGGCTCGGTCTCCTCGACCTGGGCGGCCTCGTAGGCGGAGATCACCTCGGAGGACAGCCGTCCCCGCTCGGAGACCTCGTAGCCGTTCGCGTTGGCCCAGGCGCGGATCTGCTGGTTGCGCTCGCGGTCGGTGGTGCTGGTGGTGGTCGACTGGCCGGTCGCGACCCGGACCTTCCGGCCGCCGATGCGCCGGCCGGCCCCGATGTAGCGGGCCAGTTCGTCGCGCAGGGCGGTGGCGTTCTCGTCCGAAAGGTCGATTTCGTAGGTGACGCCGTCGAGGCCGAACTGAACGGTCTGGGCGGCGGTGCTGCCGTCGATGTCGTCCAGGATCTCGACGAGGACTTTCTGGGCCACGTGAATGCTCCTCAGCTGGATGTGCGTCCGGGAGAACACGACATGTGACAAGTTGCACAATGGTCGGCGTTCTTCGGTGGAGTGTATCCACCCGAGGAGAGGTTCGGCAATTTCCTCCCGCTTACCCGGAACGGACGGCGGCCGAGCGGGTCCTGATAGGACTCGCCCGGCGGCCGCGTTCCGGGCGAAAGGCCGCACCCGCCCGGTTCGCCCGGGAGCGGCAATACCGGCGGAATGGCGGCCCGGGAATCTAGGTACCGGAGGGTGTGGAGCCCTGCTCGCCGTGGTGGTAGGGCGGATCGGTGGCGAGCGCCTCGTCGGCGTCCCCTTCAGCGGGATCGGCCAGGTCGGCCTTCTCGGCGGCTTCTTTGGCCTCTTTGATGGACTGCCGGCTCCGGGCGAGGTCGTCTTCGGGACCGCCGGGCCGGTTTTCGTTCTCGGTCATCGCCACTCCTTGCCGGTCGGACAGGGTTTCCCCCGGCTACCCCGGTGGGGCGGAAGACAACCACGGCGGGCCGATTCGGACGGCGTTCACCCCAACGAGTGGGCGGGGGAATTCTTCGGCCGGGTGGCGGGGGATCGCGTGAGCGGCTGACCGGGACCGGTTCCGGACCGGGGAAACGGCGTTCACCGCGGCCGGCGGTGGTTCCTGGGTGGTTGCGGAGCTGGTGGCGCGAATGCAGGTGGGGGAATGCTCGCGGCCGCATTCGCGGTCTGGCCGAGGAGTGGCGGCGAGCTCGCGCTGGGCGGGGCTTGTTGTTTGGCTCGCGAGGGCGGCTCAGAGCTCGCCAGGACGGGAACAGGCGCCTCGCCGGAACGCATCGCCGGTTGCTGGTGTTGGCTCGCTCAAGGGCTGCCTGGGGCGCTTGTCCGGTGGGGTTGGTGCCGTGGGCTGGATCGCGTTGGTGCTTGCCGGCGGTGGCTCGCGAGGGGCGGCCTCATCGCTCGCCAGGGTGGAAGCCATGCGCCGCCGGAACCGAAATCGCCACCGGCCGGTGTTCCCCGCCCAGGGCCGCCTCAGCGCTTGCCGGCGCGGGAACCGGCGCTTCGCCCACTCCCGGCCCGAAATGCCGGAAGGGCCCCGCACCAGTCAGGTGCGGGGCCCTTCTGAGGTCGCCGGTGTTACTTCTTCTTGGCGGCCGACGTGCGCTTGGCCGGGGCCTTCGCCGCCGTGGTCTTCTTCGCCGCCGCGGTCTTGGTGGCGGCGGCCGGCTTGGCGGCCGCCGTCTTCGCCCGCGTCGTCGTCGCCTTCGCCGTGGTGGCCTTGGCCGCCGTTGCCTTCGGGGCCGCCTTCGTGGCCGTCGCCTTGGTCGCGGTCGCCTTCGCCGCCGGCTTCGCGGCCGCCGTGCGGGTGCGGGTCGTCGTGGAACGCGTGGTGGCCGGCTTGGCCGCCGCCGCGCGGGTGGTGCGGGTCGTCGTCGCCTTGGCCGGGGCCGACGCGGCCGCGGTCTTGGTGGCGGTCGCCCGGGTGCTGGTCGTCGCCGTGGTGGCGCGCTTGACCGGGGTGGCCTTCGGCAGCTTCTTGGTGCCGGAGATGACGTCCTTGAACGTGGTCCCGGCGCGGAACGCGGGCACGTTGGTCTTCTTCACCCGCACGGCCTCACCAGTGCGCGGGTTGCGCGCGGTACGAGCGGCGCGAGCGCGCTTCTCGAACACCCCGAAGCCGGTGATGTTGACCTTTTCGCCCTTGTTGACCGTCCGGATGATGATGTCGACCAGACCGTCAACGGCCTGCGAAGCCACCTTCTTGTCGCCCAGACGCTCCGACAGCGCCTCGATCAGCTGGGCCTTGTTCGTCATTCCAGTCCTCCATAGTGGAACTACTCGTCACGGCCCATCTCGGCCGACACTGCACACGGTATTACCAATACCGCACAAAATCCAACCGGGGGTCGAAATATTTCCTTGTACGGGGGCGGGTTCCGCCCCCGCCGGGGCCTCCCCCGGACGGCGCCCGGAACGCGGCCCGGACCGCCGTCATGCCCCTGAGCAGGCAAAACCCGGTACCCGGGCCGTCCACAGTGGTCGTCCATATAGGACCCGAGGCCCTTCCGGAGAACTTTTCCCGCGACACGCCGGTGCGGGCGTCCCGGGCGTGTGGCCGATGCCACCGGAGCCCGATCCCCCGCAGCGGCCGGGGATCGCGGCCCGCCCGGACGGCGCCCGGGCCGGGGTCTCCCGAGGGGCCCGGCGGGCCCCGGCGGGGCGCCGGCGCGCATGATTGACCGGCGGGGCAGCGAACTCCGCCGCCGCGGGGGCGCACCGGCCGCCGGATGTGCCGACACCGCACCGGGCCCGCCGGTCCCGGAAGGGCCTGCGGTGCCGGAAAGATCGCCCCCGAAGGGTGAGCTCACTCGTTCGGCGCAGTCGTGGCCTGCGGTGACGTCTCCGGTACCGCACGCGGCAACGCCGTGTTGGGCGCGGGACTGTCGTCCCCCCGGGCTAGTCTGCCGCGGGAGGAACCCCCGGGTGCGACAGGGAGAACCGTGGACCAGGAGACGCTCACCACCGTCGTCGGACGGGTGGCCGGCACCGAGGACTCGACGCCGCTGCAGTTCTGCGTGGCGATCGATCCGGAAGCCTATCTGCAGCTCGACGACGTCGTCGTGACCCGGCGGGACCTGCCGGGGCTCGGCCAGGTCACCTCGTACGGCGTCGTGACGCAGGTGAGCGCGCGGCACGAGGGCGCCAGCTTCGGCAGCGACGTCTTCCTGATCTCCGACGGGGTCCTGCCCGCCCAGGTGCAGGAGATCGCCGAGATCGCCACCACCCGCGTCGAACCCGAGTGCTACGTCCCGCCGAAGCCGGGGTCGGTCGTCGAGCGCGCCAAGGGGGAAGATCGCGCGCAGGCGCTGTACTTCGACAACATGACCCGCCAGGTGGCGGTCGGGCTGGGCCGGGACGGCGAACCCGTCTACCTCAACATGGACTTCCTCGACGGCACCCGCGGCGCGCACGTCAGCATCTCCGGTGTCTCCGGCGTGGCCACCAAGACGTCGTTCGCGTTGTTCCTGCTGCACTCGATCTTCCGCGGCGGCGCCCTGCCGAACGCCCACAACGCCAAGGCCCTCGTCTTCTCGGTCAAGGGCGAGGACCTGCTGTTCCTCGACACCCCGAACGTCCACCTCGACGAAAAGCTGCGGGACGAGTACCTCAAGCTGGGCCTGCCCGCCGAGCCCTTCGCCTCCGTCGGCTTCTACGCGCCGCCCACGCCGTCGGACACCACGGGGAAGCCTTACGTCACCGGGCGGACCTCCGGCGTCGGCGCCTTCTGGTGGACCATCGCGGAGTTCTGCGCCCAGGACCTGCTGCCGTACGTCTTCGCCGACGCCGAGGACGAACGCAACCAGTACACGATGGTCATCCACCAGGTCGCGAACCGCCTGCGCCTCGACAGCACCCCGGCCGGCAAGGACGGCGCCGCGAACGTCGACGGCGTCCTGTGCCGCACCTACGCCGAGCTCATCGACCTCATCTGCGAGCGCGTCACCGACGAGGAAACCCGCGCGAGCTGGGCGGGTGCGGTCACCGGGGCGGGCACGGTCAACGCCTTCATCCGCCGCCTGCGCTCGAGCCAGCGCGCGCTCAACGGCCTCATCCGCGGCGACCTCGCCGACCACCCGGCCCGCAAGCTGTCCACGGAGAACCAGCAGGTGACCGTCGTGGACATCCACAACCTCGTCGAGCGCGCGCAGCGGTTCGTCGTCGGCGTGACGCTCGCGGCCGAGACCGCGCGCAAGGAGGCGGCCGGCCCCGGCGGCCTGCTGTTCACCATGCTGGACGAGCTGAACAAGTACGCGCCGCGGGAAGGCAGCAGCCCGATCAAGGAGGTGCTGCTGGACATCGCCGAACGCGGGCGCTCCCTCGGCGTCATCCTGATCGGCGCGCAGCAGACCGCCAGCGAGGTCGAGCGCCGGATCGTCAGCAACAGCTCGGTGCGGATCGTCGGGCGCCTCGACGCCGCCGAGGCCTCGCGGCCCGAGTACGGCTTTCTCCCGGCCAGCCAGCGGGTCCGCGCCACGCTCGCCACGCCGGGCACGATGTTCGTGAGCCAGCCGGAGATCCCGGTGCCGATCGCCGTCGGCTTCCCGTTCCCGGCCTGGGCCACGCGGCTTTCCGAGGCCGGGCAGGTGCCGTCGGCCACGGCGAGCTCGAAGAAGAGCGATCCCTTCGCCGGCCTCCCTTCGCGCGGCAGCGACCCCTTCGGTGACGACCCGCCGCCGTTCTGAGCCCGCCGCGAGCCCACTGCCCACCACCCGAACGGAAGGACGAAGTGTGAAGTTCCTGCACACCTCCGACTGGCACATCGGCAAGACGCTCAAGGGCCGCAACCGGCTCGACGAGCAGCGGGCCGTGCTCGGCGAGATCGTCCGGATCGCGCGGGACGGGCAGTTCGACGCGATCCTCGTCGCCGGTGACCTCTACGAGACGTCGGCGCCGTCGGCGGCCGCGCAGGAACTCGTGGTGCGGGCGCTGATGGCGCTGCGCGAAACCGGTGCCGAGGTCGTCGCCATCGCCGGGAACCACGACCACGCCGCGACCTTCGAGGCGTACCGGCCGCTGCTCAAGGCGGCCGGCATCCAGCTCACCGGTGATCCCCGCCCGGTCCACGACGGCGGTGTCGTCTCGTTCGACGCGCGTTCGACGGGCGAGCGCGTCAACGTCGCCGTGCTGCCGTTCCTTTCGCAGCGCTACGCGGTCCGCGCCGCGGAGCTGCTCACCGGGACCCCGGCGGACAACGTCGGCCAGTACGACCAGCGGGTGCGCGACATCCTGGACCACCTCAAGTCCGGGTTCACCGACGGCGCGGTGAACCTCGTCATGGCGCACCTGACGGTGACCGGCGGCGCGATGGGCGGCGGGGAACGCGCGGCGCAGTCCATCTTCGAGTACCACGTGCCCGCGACGGCGTTCGGCGCCGAACCGCACTACGTCGCGCTCGGCCACCTGCACCGGCGCCAGTCGCTGCCGGCCGCGTGCCCGGTGCACTACAGCGGTTCGCCGTTCGCCGTCGACTTCGGCGAGCAGGACAACACCAGTGTCGTGCTCTCGGTGGAGGTGAGCCCCACCACGCCCGCGAAGATCACCGATCTCCCGCTGACCGCGGGGCGGAAGCTGCGCACGGTCCACGGCACGGTGGCGGAACTGACCGGCCGTGCCGGCGAGTTCGGCGAGGACTACCTGCGCGTCTACGTCCGCGAAGCGACCAGGGCCGGGCTGCGGGAGGAGATCCAGGAGGCCCTGCCGAACGCACTGGAGATCCGCATCGACCCGGAGTTCGCCGCGCCGGTGACGACGTCGGGCGGCGACCGCGCGGTCGCGGACCGCTCGCCGGGGGAGCTGTTCGCGGCCTACTGCGAAGAGCGGACGGTCGACGACAAGCGCGTGCAGACGCTCTTCGCGCGCCTGCACGACGAAGAGACGAGCGGGGTATGACATGCGGCCTGTGCTGCTGGAGATGACCGGCTTCGCGTCCTTCCGCGAGAAGACCGAAGTCAGCTTCGAGGACACCGATTACTTCGCGCTCGTCGGCCCGACCGGCGCGGGCAAGAGCACCGTGATCGACGCGCTCACCTTCGCCCTCTACGGGTCCGTCGCCCGCTGGGACCACGAAGGTCTCGTCGCGCCCGCGCTGGCGCCGACGGTGAACCGCGCGACCGTGCGGCTGGTCTTCGACGCCGGCGGCGCGCGCTACCACGTCGTGCGCGAAGTCCGGCGCAGCGGCGGGAAGAAACCCACGGTCAGCGTGAAGAACGTCCGCCTGGAACAGCTCGCCGACCCCGCCGCGCTGGGCGGTCCGGACGACGACGCCGAGGCGATCGCCGCGGACTCCGAGGTGACCCCGGCGATCGAACGCCTGCTCGGGTTGACGTTCAAGCACTTCTGCACCTGCGTCGCGCTGCCCCAGGGCGACTTCGCGGAGTTCCTGCACGCGAAGGCCGCCGACCGGCAGAAGATCCTCATCAAGCTGCTGGGCCTGGAGGTCTACGAGCGGATCGGCCGCCGCGCGGGCGTGACGGCGGAGCAGCAGAAGCAGCGGGCCGCCGTGCTCACCGAGCAACTCGGCAGCTACGCCGACGCCACCGAAGAAGCCGTGGGGGAACTGGCCGCGCGGATGACCGCGCTCGCGGAGCTGGACGCCCGGGTGAACGCGGCGCTGCCGGGGCTGCACGACGCGGCACGCGCGCACGACGAAGCCCGCCAGCACGTCGCCACGCTGACGCAGGAGCTGAGCGTCCTCGACGCGGTGGAGCGCCCGGACGGCGTCGAAGACCTCGAAACCCGGCGCCGGAGCGCGGCGGAGGCGGCGACGGAAGCCCGGGCCGGGCTGGAGGCGGCGGAAACGGCGGACGAAGCCGCCCGGGCCGCCCTCGCCGCCGCGCCCGCGCGAAGCGAGCTGGAGCGGATCCGGGCCGACCGCACGGAACTCGCCGCGACCGAGCAGGCGCTCCCGGGCCTGGCGGAAGCCGCAAAGGCGGCAACGCAGGCCAAAGACGTCGCTGCCGCCGCGGTCGCCGAAGCGGTGTCGATCGTCGAAGCGGCCCGGAAGAACCGGGACACCACGGCCCGCACGGCCGAGAACGCCGCCGCCGAAGCCGCGAAGGCCCGGCAGGACCGCGACCGCCTGGCCGGGTTGAAGGCGCCCGCCGAGCTTGGGGACCTGACGGCGGAAGCGGCGCGGGTGGCGAAACGCACGGCGGACGCGACCGCCCGGCTCGGCGCGGCCGAGGCCGCCGACGCCGAAGCGCGCGCGGCGCTGGCGGCGCAGCCCGACGTCGCCCCGCTCGCCGCCGCCCGCTCCGACGCCCGCACGCTTTATACGGTGTGCGACGCGCAACGGAAGGCCGCGCCGGAGCAGGCAGCGCGCCGGAAGGAGCTCGAAGGCGCGCGAACCGCCTTCGCGCGTGCCGACGCCGAAGTCACCGAGGCGAAGGCCGCACTGGCCGAAGCCGAACGCACCGGGCAGGCCCTGGTGCTGCGGGCCGGGCTCGCCGTCGGGCACCCGTGCCCGGTGTGCGAGCAGCAGGTCTCGACGCTGCCGGACGCGGGCGGCCACGCCCACCTGGCCGAGGCGAAGGATCGCCTCGAGCGCGCGGAAGGGGAGCGCGCGGCCGCCGAGTCCGCGCTGCGCAAGCTGGAGCGCGCGGCGGATCGCGACGCCGACGCGAGCGCGGCCGCGGCCGCACAGGCGGAAGAACTGCGTGCCGCGCTCGTGACCGTCGACGGGCCGCCCGAGTCGGTGGTGCTGCAACGCCCGGTCGAGGCCACCTTTTCGGAGCAGGACTACGCGGACCTCGTCACCGCCGTGCGGGAACGAGGGGAATGGCTGTCCGCGACGATCGACGCCCGCGCCCGCGTCGCCGAGGCGGCTCGCGTGGCGGACGCGGAACTCGCCGCGGCCCGCGCCGAACGAGCGGCGGCCCAGCAGGATGCCGACGTGCTCGGGAAGTCCGTCGCGGCGGCCGGGGAAGCGCTGCGGGCGGCCCGGGATCCCCTGGTCGAGCTGGGCGCGCCGGCCGTGGACGCCGACGACGTCCCGGCGGCTTGGCGGGCCCTGACCACGTGGGCGGCTTCCGCGCTGGACGAACGCCGCACGGTCCTGGCTTCCCTGGAGGCGGCGGCCGAAGCCGCGGGCAAGGAAGCCGCCGTCGCGGCCGACGACCTCATGTCCGCCGAACGCAGTGCCGACCAACGGCGGAAGCGGGCGGAAGAGGCGGCGCTGGCCGAGCAGTCGGCGAGCACCGGGTGGGCGAACGCCCGCCGCCGCCACGGCGAACTGGTCGAAATCCTGGCCGGCGCGCCGTCGGCCGAAGTCGTCACCGAGCAGCTCGCGAAGGTCGCTTCGCTTGAACAAGCCGCGAAGGCCGCCGACACGGACCTGCGAACCGCGCGGGCGGCCGCGAAACGCGCGGCGGAAGCGCAGGAGGGCATCGGCGCCCAGGTCGAGGCCGAGCGGCAACGCCTGTCCCGCGCGCGAGATCCGCTGGTCCGCCTCGGCGCGCCACCGATCGACGGCGAAAGCCTGCTGGACGCCTGGACCGCGCTCACGGAATGGGCCGCGCGCCAGGCGGGCGCCCACCGCGACCGGCTGGCCGCGGCGACGACCGCGGAGAGCGAGGCCGCCGAAGCGTTGCGCGTGGCCGAACGCGCCGTCGCCGACGACGTCACCGCGCTCGGCGTCGCCGTGCCGGACGGGCCGGTGCGGGATCGCGTCCCGGTCGCCGTCGCGGCCGCCAAGGCCCGCGCGGACGCCGACCACGCGGAGCTGCAGCGGCGCGTCGCCCGGGTGGCCGGGCTGCAGGGCGACATCGCGGCCGCGGAGTCCGACGCCCAGGTCGCGCGGCTGCTCGCGGATCTCCTGCGCTCCGACAAGTTCCCGCGCTGGCTGATCGCCGGGGCGCTCGACACGCTGGTCGCCGAGGCGTCGGCGTCGCTGCTGGAGCTGTCCGGCGGCCAGTTCGAGCTGACCCACGACAAGGGCGACTTCCTGGTGGTGGACCACAACGAGGCCGACGCCCGCCGCCCGGTGAAGACGCTGTCCGGCGGCGAGACGTTCCAGGCGTCGCTCTCGCTAGCCCTCGCGCTGTCTTCGCAGCTGGGCGCGATGGCCGCGGAGGGCGCGACCCGGCTGGAGTCGATCTTCCTCGACGAAGGGTTCGGCACGCTGGACGAGGCCACCCTCGACGTCGTGGCGTCCACATTGGAGAACCTCGCCGCCGGCGGCAGCCGGATGGTCGGGGTGATCACGCACGTGCCGGCGCTCGCCGAGCGCGTCCCGGTGCGGTTCTTGGTGACCAGGGACGGCGCCGGCTCGCACATCGCCAGGGAGGGCGCGTGACCGTTCAGCAATTCAATACGGTGGCCGGGATGAACTTCAGCATCGACGCCTGGGACCCGGGCTACGGCAGCTCGATGGAGGCCGAGGACCTCGGCCGGTCCCAGGCCGAGGTCGAGCTGGACGTCGAGGTCCCGGCGGGCGAGTGGGCGCCGATCGACCCGTCGCCGGTGTCGCCGCCGGAGGCGGTGTGCTTCGTCGACGGCGTCCGGCGGATCGACGCGCGGGTCTGGATCGACGACCCGGCCGGGACGAACTCGGCGTCCATCGGGATCTGCGCGTCCTACGCGGCCGGGGTCGTGTGCTGCTGCGACGGGCGGGCGCACGTCGTGGGCACCGACGTCCGGCGCGGGCTGTTCACGGTCGCCCCGCGCGCGGACGACATCGCCACCCCGGCCGGGATCTACACCGCGCACCGCGCGGCGGCCAAGGAGGACAAGCCGCTGCCGGTGGTGCTGTCGTCGGCGTTGCAGGAGCAGCTGGCCGAAACCGAGCTGGAGACGGCGATCCGGGCGCGCACCGCGATCGCCGGCCACGTCCGCGGCGACCTGCTGGTCGTGGACGGCCCGCTGCGCGGCCGGGCGCACCTCGAGCGGACCGTCGGGTTCATCAAGAGCCACCAGACGACGTACCTGCCCGGCGAGCTCAACTCCCTCGTCGGCCGGCTCGGCGCGCACCAGCGCACGCCGGTGTTCCTGATGGGCACGACCTGGGTGCGGCACTCGTGGTACCTGCGGTTGCCGTCGGCGGGCGGCCCGCCGTGGTCGGGGGTCGTGCGCGTGGAGGCGGCGCCGCACCTCGGACGCGCGGAGGTGGCGGAGCTGGCCAACCTGACGCAGTCGGTGCTGGGGCGGTTCGCGTCCGTCCCCTACAAGGACTCGCGGGCGCCGCAGAACCTGTACCCGATCGCCGGGCTGGAGCGGGACCTGCGGCACCGCCTCGGCGACCAGCAGTTCGTGTACCGGGCGCTGCGGCTGGCCGCCGCCCGTTAGGCCGATCAGGGTTTTCTCGGCGCCACTCGCCGCGCCTCTTCTCCGCCTTGAGCCGGGGAAATGGTCGAGTCCAATCGCGGATTCAAGTACGTGAACGCGATCGAGTCTATGTTTCCTTGTCACGTATGGGTTAGCTTGGCCGCCGTTGGTCCCGTTCGATGGCGAGGGAGACTCGATGCGCTACGGCCCGCTGGTTCTCGTCGTGGTCCTGGGGTTGTCGGCGGCGACGCCGGCGGCCGCGGCCGGGCAGCCCTGGCGTGACGCCCGCCAGTCACCCGACCGCCGGGCCGCGGAGCTCGTCGCCGCGATGACGCTCGACGAGAAGATCTCCCAGCTGCACCTGCAGCCCGACGCCGAGCACCAGCGGTTCGTGCCGCCGATCCCACGGCTGGGCGTGCCCGGGTTCCGGATCGCCAACGGCCCGGCCGGCATGGGCCCGGCCGACGACAAACCGCAGAAACCGGCGACCGCGCTGCCGGCCACGATGGCGCTGGCGTCGACGTTCGACACCGGCCTCGCCCGCCGGTACGGCCGCCTGGTCGGCGACGAGACCCGCGCGCTCGCGCACAACGTGTCCGAAGGGCCGGACATCAACATGGCCCGCGTCCCGCGCAACGGCCGGACGTTCGAGGGCATGGGGGAGGATCCGGTGCTCGCGGGCACGCTGGCCGCCGCCGACATCCGCGGCATCCAGGAGAACGGCACCATCGCCGAGGTCAAGCACTACGCGGCGAACAACCAGGAGACCCAGCGCTTCACCATCGACGAGCACATCGACGAGCGCACCTTCAACGAGATCTACCTGCCGCACTTCGAGCAGGCGGTGACCGAAGGGCACGCGGGCTCGGTGATGTGCGCGTTCCCCAAGATCAACGGCGTGTTCATGTGCGAGAACCCGGCGTTGCTGCAGGGCAAGCTGCGCGACGACTGGGGGTTCAAGGGGTTCGTCCAGTCCGACTGGGGTGCCGCGCACAGCACCGTCGGCTCGGCGAACGCGGGCATGAACCTCGAAATGATCGACGGCACCTGGTACGGCGACAAGCTGAAGCAGGCCGTGCTGGCCGGGCAGGTCACCGAGAAGCGCGTCGACGAGCTGCTGCTGCCGCGGTTCCGCACGATGTTCGCCTTCGGCCAGTTCGACCACCCGCCGGTGCTCACCCCGCTGCCCACCGCGCAGCACGACACCGCCGCGAAGGAGTTCGCTGAACGCGGCATGGTGCTGCTGCGCAACGAACACGCCCAGCTCCCGCTCGACGCGGGCGTGCGGTCGATCGCGCTCATCGGGCCGTTCGCCACCAAGGCCAAGACCGGCGGCGGGGGCAGCTCGGCTGTCATCCCGACGTCCACAGTGGACCCGCGGCCGGGCCTGCAGCAGCGCGTTCCCGGTGCCGTGGTGACCCTGGACGACGGCAGCGATGTGGCCAGGGCGGCCGCGCTGGCCCGGACCGCCGACGTCAGCGTCGTGATGGTCGGGGACAACGAGGCCGAGGGCAAGGACCGGCCGAGCCTCGCCCTGGACGGCAACCAGGACGCACTGGTGGCGGCGGTCGCCGACGCGAACCCGCACACCGTGGTCGTGGTGAAGAGCGGCGGCCCGGTGCTCATGCCGTGGGCGTCGCGGGTGCCGGCGATCCTGCAGGCGTGGTACCCCGGCCAGCAGGACGGCGCGGCGGTGGCGGGCGTGCTCTTCGGCGACGTCAACCCGTCGGCGAAGCTGCCGATCACGTTCCCGGCGGCGGACGCCGACACCCCGGCGAACACGCCGGCGCAGTACCCCGGTGTCGACGGCGTGGCGACGTACTCGGAGGGGCTGCAGGTCGGCTACCGCTGGTTCGACGCGCAGGGGCGCGCGCCGCTGTTCCCGTTCGGCTACGGCCTGTCGTACACGACGTTCGCCTTCTCGGACCTGAAGGTGCGCTCCACCGGGGACGGCGCTACGGCGACGTTCACTGTGCGGAACACGGGGCAGCGGGATGGTGCTGAGGTTGCGCAGCTCTACCTGGGGTTCCCGGCTTCTGCGGGGGAGCCGCCGCGGCAGCTGAAGGGGTTCTCGCGGGTGTCGCTCGCGCCGGGTCAGTCTCAGCGGGTGACGATTCGGCTGGACGCGCGTGATTTCTCAGTCTGGGACACCGGGCGGCACGCGTGGCAGGCGGTGCGTGGAGGGTTCACCGTGTCCGTTGGTGACTCTTCCCGCTCGCTGCCACTGCAGGCTTCGGTGCGTCGCTGAGGTTCGTCAGGCGGCGGCGAGGGTGGTGCCGAGGGCTCGGCGGCCGTCGGCGGTGAGCTCGGCCCGGGTCCACTGGCCCACGGCGACGACCCGTGCCGGGCGGATCAGCCCGGCCCGCGCCAGCTGGTGGGCGGTGGCCTGGTCGCAGCACGGCAGGCCGTCTACGCGGAGGTCGGGTTCGCAGCTGCAGGTCAGCTCGGCTCGCCCGGCTCCGACGGCTCGGAGCATCGCCAGCGCGCGGCGATTCAGTTCGGTGATCATGGTCTCCCCCTTTGTAGTGCTGTTGGTTAGGAGACGTGACTCGGGTCACTGAGTACGCCGTTTTGGGGAGGGTCACCCGAATAGGGGCATGGGGGTGACCTGGATGTCATCTGAGGCCGCCGGTTGGGTGTTCCGCCACCCTTAAGCCGCCGGTTTGGTGTTCCGCCACCCCGAAGCCCGATTGTGACTACGGTCGGCGGCACCGCGTCAAGGCGGGAAAGCGTGCCTTGACCCGGTGCCGCCGGCCGTGTTCTGGCTTCGGATCGGGGTTGCGGGGGGACTGGGTGTCCTTGTGGTCCCGTCCGGTCGTTGTCTTCGGTGGGGCGGGGGCGGCTGGGTGCCGTTGGGGGGCCGTTTCGTTGCCGTCTCCCGTGGGCTTACAGGCGCTCCTGCAGTGCGTCTGCTGCTGCCAGTAGGTCTGCTGCCCAGCGGGCTCCTGGTTTGCGGCCGATGCGCTCTATCGGGCCCGAAACCGAGACCGCTGCCACCACCGTGCCTGCCGAGTCGCGTACCGGGGCCGAGATGCTTGCCACTCCTGGCTCGCGCTCTGCCACGCTCTGCGCCCAGCCGCGCCTTCGCACCTCGAGGAGCGTTCGCTCGCCGAAGACCGCGTCCGCCAGGATTGTGCGCTGGGTGTGCGGGTCCGCCCAGGCCGCCAGTACCTTTGCGCCCGAGCCGGCCGTCATCGGGAGCCTGGAACCCACCGGGACCGTGTCGCGCAGGCCGCTCGGCGGCTCGGCCGTCGAGACGCACACTCGCTGGACGCCGTCGCGGCGGTACAGCTGGACGCTTTCGCCCGTCACGTCGCGCAGCTTCGGCAGGACCACGCCCGCCGCGTCGAGGAGGGGGTCCGTCGAACCGCCCGCCAGCTCGGCCAGTGCCGTGCCGGGGCGCCAGCGGCCGTCCGGACCTCGGCGCAGCAGGCGGTGCACCTCCAGGCCGACCGCGAGCCGGTGGGCGGTGGCGCGGGGCAGGCCCGTTCGCGTGCACAGTTCCGCGAGGCCGCAGGGGTCGTCCGCGACCGCCTGCAGGACGGCCACTGCTTTGTCCAGTACTCCGATACCGCTATGCTGTCCCACGACCCGATACTAGCGTCCCGCACTTTGGGAAGTCCAGCATCTGGGAAAACCCTGAACTCGAGCTGCGCCCTTCCTCCGCGGCTCGCATCCCGTTCGCAGGTGCGCGCCCGAGTTCGTCGACGAACCGTGGAAGGAGCCGGAGATGACCAGCCCGACCGGCAAGGCCCGCACGCTGGCGGAGAAGGTGTGGGAAAGCCACCTCGTGCGCCGAGGCGAAGGCGCCGAACCGGATCTGCTCTACATCGACCTCCACCTGCTGCACGAAGTCACCAGCCCGCAGGCCTTCGACGGCCTCCGCCTGGCCGGGCGGCCGGTGCGCCGCCCCGATCTGACCATCGCGACCGAGGACCACAACGTCCCGACCGTCGACATCGAGCTCCCCATCGCCGATCCGGTCTCGCGCACCCAGGTCGACACCCTTCGCCGCAACTGCCGGGAGTTCGGGGTCCGGCTGCACCCGATGGGTGACGTCGAGCAGGGCATCGTGCACGTCATCGGCCCGCAGCTGGGCCTGACCCAGCCCGGCATGACCGTGGTCTGCGGCGACAGCCACACCTCCACGCACGGCGCGTTCGGCGCCATCGCCTTCGGCATCGGCACGTCCGAGGTCGAGCACGTGCTCGCCACCCAGACGCTGCCGCTGCGTCCCTTCAAGACGATGGCGATCACGGTCGACGGCGAGCTGCGGCCCGGCGTCACGGCGAAGGACATCATCCTCGCGGTGATCGCGAAGATCGGCACCGGCGGTGGCCAGGGCTACATCCTGGAGTACCGCGGCCAGGCCATCGAGGCGCTCTCGATGGAGGCGCGGATGACCGTCTGCAACATGTCGATCGAGGCCGGCGCCCGCGCCGGGATGATCGCCCCGGACGAGACGACGTTCGCCTACCTGAAGGGCCGTCCGCACGCGCCGCAGGGCGCGGACTGGGACGCGGCGGTCGAGAACTGGCGGCAGCTGCGCACCGACGAGGGTGCCGAGTTCGACGCCGAGGTGCACCTGAACGCGAGCGAGCTGACGCCGTTCGTGACCTGGGGCACCAACCCCGGCCAGGGGCTCCCGCTGGGCGCCGAGGTGCCCGACCCGGAGCTGATCCCGGACGAGAACGACCGCATCGCCGCTGAAAAAGCCCTGTCCTACATGGACTTGAAGCCAGGCACGCCGCTGCGGGAGATCGCCGTGGACACCGTCTTCCTCGGGTCGTGCACCAACGGCCGGATCGAGGACCTGCGGGCCGCGGCCGAGGTGCTGCGGGGGCGGAAGGTGGCGGACTCGGTCCGGATGCTGGTGGTTCCCGGCTCGATGCGGGTCCGCAAGGCCGCCGAGGCCGAGGGGCTCGACCAGATCTTCACCGAGGCGGGCGCGGAGTGGCGCCAGGCGGGCTGCTCGATGTGCCTCGGCATGAACCCGGACCAGCTGAAGCCGGGGGAGCGCAGCGCGTCGACGTCGAACCGCAACTTCGAGGGCCGGCAGGGCAAGGGCGGCCGGACGCACCTGGTGTCGCCGCTGGTGGCCGCCGCGACGGCCGTCCGGGGCACGCTGTCGTCGCCGGAAGACCTGCTGACCGCCGCCCGCTGACCACCCGAGGAGCTACTGCCATGGAACCGTTCACCCAGCACACCGGCGTCGGCGTCCCGCTGCGCCGGTCCAACGTGGACACCGACCAGATCATCCCCGCGGTCTACCTCAAGCGGGTGACCCGGACCGGCTTCGAGGACGGCCTGTTCGCGGCCTGGCGCGGCGACGAGGACTTCATCCTCAACTCCGAGCCGTTCCGGAACGGAAGCGTGCTGGTCGCGGGCCCGGACTTCGGAACCGGTTCCTCCCGCGAGCACGCTGTCTGGGCGCTGATGGACTACGGCTTCAAGGTCGTCATCTCCGCCCGGTTCGCCGACATCTTCCGCGGCAACTCCGGCAAGGGCGGCCTGGTGGCGGCCCAGTGCGAGCAGCACGACGTCGAACTGCTCTGGAAGCTGCTGGAGAACGAGCCCGGCACCGAGGTCACGGTCGACCTCGAGACCAAGACCGTGCGGGCCAAGGACTTCACCGCGCCCTTCCAGATCGACGACTACGTCCGCTGGCGGCTGCTGGAAGGCCTCGACGACATCGCTCTCACGTTGCGCCATGCCGGTGAGATCGACAGCTTCGAGGCGAGCCGCCCGTCCTGGAAGCCGACGACGACGCCGGTGACCGCCGGCTGATCCGTTCCGGGGCGGGATCCCTTGCCGGAGAAGGGATCCCGCCCCTTTCCGGATTGTTCCAACCCACGCCGAACGGCCCTCCGCGAGCCCCGTTACCGGGGCGTTGCGCGAGGCGGAACCCGTCCCGGGACAAGGGAAAGTTCCGCGTACCGTTTGGAATTTGTGCTGCCTTGGTAATACCGTGTCGCTAGTCGGCCGACGCGGCCGTGGAGCCTTCCTGGAGGACTGGACATGGCCAACAAGGCCCAGCTGATCGAGGCGCTGACGGAGCGCCTGGGCGACAAGAAGGCCGCTTCCGAGGCGGTCGACGGTCTGGTCGACATCATCATCCGGACGGTCAACAAGGGCGAAAAGGTCAACATCACGGGCTTCGGCGTGTTCGAAAAGCGCGCCCGCGCGGCCCGGACGGCCCGCAACCCGCGCACCGGCGAAGCGGTGCGGGTGAAGAAGACGAACGTGCCCGCGTTCCGCGCCGGAACCACGTTCAAGGACGTCATTTCCGGCGCGAAGAAGCTGCCGAAGGCAACACCGGCAAAGCGCACGACGAGCACCCGCGCAGCGGCGGCCACGACAACGCGCGCAACGACGTCCCGCACGACGGCGGCCAAGCCGGCAGCAACGAGGACGACGACAACGCGCACGCGCACGGCGGCGGCGAAGCCGGCAACGACGAGGACAACGGCAACCAAGGCGGCCCCGAAGGCGACGACAACTCGCGCGAAGGCGGCCCCGAAGGCGACGCCGGCCAAGTCGACGACGGCTCGCACAACGGCGGCGAAGACGACGGCAGCGAAGACAACGGCGGCGAAGCCGGCCACGGCGGCGAAGACCACTACGGCTCGCAAGACGACCACGGCGAAGGCACCGGCCAAGCGGACCTCCACCGCGGCGAAGAAGGCCTGACCGGCCGAAACTGTCGGACCCCTGCGGTAACGTGAAATCAGGGGGTCCCCTGGGGGGTTACCTCCTGTTGGGCGAGCAATGATTCGACGGGGCCCCGCGCGACGTGCGCGGGGCCCTGCCGCATATCCAGGGCGCCGGTGGGCGAAAGCGATCCACGCCGCCAGACGATCCGCGGACTCGGGCGGCTCGCGTACCCAGGCGGTCGGCTTGCGTACTCAACGGGTCGGCTTGCGTACCCGGACGGTCGGCTCGCGAACTCAGCCGGTCGGCTCGCGTACTTTGGCGGTCGGTTGGCGAAGCGAATGGCCGCGGGCGAACCGAGCTCAGGGCGCGCGAACCCGCCCGCCTGGCCAAGCGACTCGACCCTCCCGGTACGCGAATCGACCGTCGGGGTACGCGGGCCGACCGCCCAGGTACGCGAGGCGACTCTCGGGGTACGCGAGCCGAGCGCCCCGAAGGGCGAGCCGGCCGCCTGCGAACGTGGACCGGCCGTCTGGCGCGCAAACCGACTGCCCGGGTACGCGAGCCGACTGTCCCGGCGCGCCAACCCACCCCCACTCGCGCGCGCCAGTGATCGCCCAAAGTCACCCATCGCCCGCGCTCGCCCCCGAACCGGCGCCGCTCGTCACCCGCTCGGCCCAACCTCTACTCCGGGACCGGTTCCGTCCAATTTCCCAAAGTTGCTTGAGCGCCCGGCCGAGTGATGCCACGCTGCCCTCCTGGCCCGCGTCCGGCGGGGCCGGCGGGGCGAGGCGAACCTGGGGGCGACCACCATCGACATCCGGCTGCTCGGCCCGTTCCAGGTGCTCGTCGACGGTTCGCCGGTCGTGCTGACCAGTTCCCGGCAACGTGCGCTGCTCGCCACCCTCGCCCTCTCCGCCGGGCGGCTCGTCTCCATCGATGCCCTCGCCCGTGGGGTCTGGGGGGAGACTCCGCCCGCGCACATCCGCGGCAGCCTGCAAACCTACGTCATGCGCCTGCGCCGGCTCTGCGGCGAAGACACCGTCGTCACCGAACCGGACGGCTACCGGCTGGTCGTCGACCCGTCCCGGGTGGACGCCCTGCGCTTCCTCCACACCCTCGACCAGGCCGCGGCCGCCGCCGAACCCGCCCAGCGGCGGGAACTGCTCACCGCCGCCCTCGGTGGCTGGGGTGGGGTTCCGCTCGAAGGCGTCGGTTCTCCCGCGCTGGCCGCCGAATGGGGGCCCCTGCTGACCGAGCGGTACCTCTTCGCCGTCGAACAGCGCATCGATCTCGATGCCGGGCTCGTCCCCGATGCGCGGCTCGTCGCCGAACTGACCGACCTGGTCGCGCAGCACCCGCTGCGGGAATCCCTGTGGGAACGGCTGGTGCGCGCCCTCGCCCGGTCCGGGCGCCGCGCCGAAGCGCTGGCGCGCTACGCCGGGCTGCGCGCGTTGCTGGCCGACGAACTCGGCGTCGAACCGGGTGAAGACCTTCGGCGCCTGCACGCCGAACTGCTCGCCGCCGATGCCGATCCGGCCGTCCACACCGTGCCGCGGCAGCTGCCCTTCGACGTCGCCGGTTTCACCGGGCGCGGCCCCGAACTGGCCGAACTCGACCGGCTGCCGCCCGGTGGCGCCTCCGGCATCGTCGTCATCGAGGGCACCGCCGGTGTCGGGAAGACGTCGCTGGCGGTGCACTGGTCCCACCGCGTCCGCGACCGCTTCCCCGGCGGCCAGCTGTTCCTCGACCTGCGCGGGCACTCCGCCGGCACCCCGGTCACGCCCGGCGCCGCGCTGGCCGGCTTCCTCCGCGCCCTCGGCGTCCCGGCCGAGACCCTGCCTTCCACAGTGGAGGAACGGTCGGCGCTGCTGCGCAGCAGGCTGGCGGGCAGCCGCACCCTCATGCTGCTCGACAACGCCCGCGACGCCGACCAGGTCCGCCCGCTGCTGCCGGGGCCCGGCAACCTGGTCGTGGTGACCAGCCGGAACCAGCTGCGCGGCCTCGTCGCCCGCGACGGCGCCCGCCGCATCGCGTTGCGCTCGTTCGACGACCGCGACGCCACCGCGCTGCTCGCCGGCAGCGTCGGGTCACAACGGCTCGCCGCCGAGCCCGACGCCGTCGCCGAACTCGTGCAGCTCTGCGGGCGGCTGCCGCTGGCGCTGGCGCTGGCCGGAGAACGCGCTTCCCGGTTCTCCGGCGTTTCGCTCGCCGGAATCGTCGAAGAACTCCGTGACCAGCGGCTGCGGCTCGACACCCTCCGCGACCCGCAGGACGCCGGCACCGATCTGCGGGCCGCGTTCTCCTGGTCGTACAAGGCCCTGCGCCCGGCCGCCGCCCGCTTCTTCCGGCTGCTCGGCCTCCACCCCGGCCACGGCTTCACGCTGTCGTCGGCGGCCGCCCTCGCCGGTGCCGACCTGCGCGAAGCCCGCGAACTCGCCGACCAGCTCGCCGCCGCCCACCTGCTCAACCAGCCCGGCACCGACCGATACCAGTTCCACGACCTCCTGCGCGTCTACGCCGCCGAACTCGTCGAAACGGAAACGACCGCGGCCGAGCGCGAAGCCGCGCTGCGCCGGCTCCTCGACTGGTACCTCGCGAGCGTCGCCGAAGCGAACAAACTCGTCCGCCCCGACCTGCTCACCGAGGACATCACGCTCGACCCGGCGCCGCTGCCCGCCGTCCGCTTCGCACAGCACGAGCAGACGATCGCCTGGTACACGACCGAACGCCAGGCACTGACGGCGCTGGTCGGCATCGCCGCCGGCCACGGCTGGACCGCGCACGCCTGGAAGCTGGCGTGGCTGTTGCGCGGTTTCTTTGCCGAACGCCACGACCGTGACGACTGGATCACCACCGCGCGCACGGCGGTCGCCGCCGCCCGCGACGCCGGCGACAACACCGGGCTGCAGTACAGCGCCAACAACCTCGGCTCGGCCTACCTGCGCACGCTGCAGCCCGACAAGGCGCTCGAAGCCCTGGAGGAAGCGCGCGCGGCGTCCGAGGCCGGCGACGGCACGGCGCTGACGGTGGCGATCCTGTCCAACCTGGCCGGCGCCTACTACGTCCGCGCCGAATACGCGAAAGCGGAACGCCACGCGCTCCAGGCGGTGCGGCTGGCCCGCGACAACGGCCAGCGCACGTTCGTCCCGCACGCGCTGCTGAACGTCAGCGCCAGCCGCATCGGCCTGCGCGACTACGACCACGCGGCCGAAGCGGCCCAGGCCGCCCACGAGGCATTCGCGGAACTCGGCGACCGCTACCACGCGGCGCTGGCGCTCGGGAACGTCGCCGAGGCCCTCGAAGGCGCCGGCCGGCACGACGAGGCGGAAAGCGCCGGGCTCGCCGCCCTCGCCGAGCTGAAGGAACTGAACGCCGACTACGGCACGATCGACGTCCAGATCACCCTCGGCCGCCTCAAGCACCGCATGGGCCGGGACCGGGAAGCGAGCGGTCACTGGGCCGAGGCGCTGACGGTCAGCCAGCGCCTCGGCGACCCTCGCGTCGCGGAGATCCAAGCCCTGCTGGCCACGGTGCCGACAGAAAACCCCTCGCCCGGGGATGCGCCGTACCCCTAGCCCGGCGCAGCCCAGCGGGACCCTGATCCAGTACACCAAGATCGACTGTCACACCGCTGTCTTGTGTGGTTAGCGGGTTTCTGGGTTTCTCGACGCGGGCCTCGATCGTGGCTATTCAAGCCGCCGGTTCGGGCGTCCCGCCACCCCGAAGCCTGATTGTGACTACGGCCGGCGGCACCGCGTCAAGGCGGGAAAGCGTGCCTTGACCCGGTGCCGCCGGCCGTGTTCTGGCTTCGGATCGGGGTTGCGGGGGGCCTGGGTGGCGTTGTGGTCCCGTTGTGCGTCGGCGGTTGCGTTGGGAGTTGGTGGTGGTCCGTCAGGAGTGGCTTGGTGATGGGGCTGGTAAGGCGCTTGGGTGGTAGTCCGCTGCCATGAGCAGGGGGCCTTCCTTTGTCGTTGGTCGGCGGAACGACAACACCCAGAACGAGCCCTTCTTGCTCGGGACCACTCCGGCCCTTGCCGCCGGGATCTCCACTCCGTCGCGGTCGGCCAAGGCGCTCACCAGGTCGGGGATCACTCCGCCCTGGCTGCACACCACCGGTGTTCCGCCGTCGCCCGCCAAGGCCAGCAAGCGGGCCACGCCCAGGACCGGGTCCGGCCAGTAGCCCTCTTCCGACAACAGCGGTTCGTGGCGCACCTCGGTGCCCACGTCCTCCGCCACTCCGTGGACCGTCTGCACGCAGCGCAGCCGGGGGGCCGACAGCACCCGGCTCGGTCCGAACAGCGTCAGCACCCTGCGCAGGGCCGCCGCCTGGCGTTGGCCTGCCTCCGACAGGGGGCGGAGGTCGTCGTCGCCTGACCACTCGTCGCGCTTGCCCGCCTTTGCGTGGCGGACCAGCAGCACCGTTGTCAGGCCCACCGGTAGCTCGCAGAACGATCGCAGCACCCGCACGTCCTCGGGGCGTGTCAGTGCCTTCTCGGCCGCCGACGGTTCGAGCCAGCGGAGCTCGTCGACCTCGTCGTTCGGGGTGAACTTGCCGGAGACCGCTTCCGCCGCGAAGTAGTCGACCGTCTTCGGCACCGTGCCGGCGCCGTTCTTCGACGGCACCGGGTACGCCGACCGGGTCAGGTAGCGGCCCAGGACTGCGGTGAACCCCGTCTCCTCACGCACTTCGCGGACCGCCGCCTCGGCGATCGTCTCGCCCGGGTCGAGCTTTCCCTTCGGCAGTGACCAGTCGTCGTACCGCGGGCGGTGGACCAGGGCGACTTCCGTCTCCCCTCCGGCGACGCGCCACAGCACCGCGCCGGCCGCCCGTACCTCCTGGGTCATCCGGCGGCCCCGTGCAGCTTCGCCAGCTCCAGCTGGTGGTCGCGCACGCGGGAGCCGTCGGCCGGGAACGGCGACCACTCGCCGCTCTCGGTCAGCACCCAGCAGCGCGTTGCCGGGTCCAGCGCCGAGTCGAAGATGTTGTCCAGCTGCGCCGTCAGCTTCGGGTCCTTCACGCGGACCAGCGCCTCGATCCGGCGGTCCAGGTTGCGGTGCATCATGTCCGCGCTGCCGATCCAGTGCGTGCCGCCGGCGCGGAAGTTGAAGATCCGCGAATGCTCCAGGAACCGGCCGAGGATCGAGCGGACGTGGATGTTCTCCGACAGCCCTTCGACGCCGGGCTTGAGCGTGCAGATCCCGCGCACCACGATCTCGACCGGCACCCCGGCCTGCGACGCGTGGTAGAGCGCGTCGATGACCTGCTCGTCGACCAGCGAGTTGCACTTGATCCGGATCCCGGCGTCCTGCCCGGCCCGCGCCAGCTCGATCTCCTCACCGATCGCGCGCACGATGCCGCGGCGGATGCCGTGCGGCGACGTCAGGATCGTCCGGTACGTGTCCTGGCGCGAGTAGCCGGTCAGCACGTTGAACAGGTCGGTGACGTCCGCGCCGATGCTCGGGTCGGCGGTGAACAGGCCGATGTCCTCGTAGAGCCGCGCCGTCTTCGGGTTGTAGTTGCCGGTGCCGATGTGGCAGTAGCGGCGGATGGTCGAGCCCTCCTGGCGGACGATCATCGACACCTTGCAGTGCGTCTTCAGCCCGACCAGGCCGTACACGACGTGCACGCCCGCGCGCTCCAGCGTCCGCGCCCAGGTGATGTTCGCCTGCTCGTCGAACCGCGCCTTGATCTCCACCAGCGCGACGACCTGCTTGCCCGCCTCCGCGGCGTCGATCAGGGCGTCGACGATCGGGGAGTCACCGGACGTCCGGTACAGCGTCTGCTTGATCGCGAGGACCTTCGAGTCGGCCGCGGCCTGCTCGATGAACCGCTGCACGCTGGTCGAGAACGAGTCGTACGGGTGGTGCACCAGCACGTCGCCCTCGCGCAGCGTCGCGAACACGCTCTTCGGCGTCTCGCGCTCGCCGAACGCCGGGTGCGTCGCCGGGACGAACGGCCGGTCCTTCAGCTCCTTGCGGTCCACAGCGGACAGCTGGTGCAGGCAGGTCAGGTCGAGCAGGCCCGGCACCTCGACGACGTCGGCCGGGTCGACGTCCAGCTCGCGCAGCAGCAGCTCGAGCATGTGCTCGCTCATGTCCTGTGCGACCTCGAGACGCACCGGCGGGCCGAAGCGGCGCTGCGCCAGCTCGCGCTCGAGGGCCTGCAGGAGGTCTTCGTCCCGGTCCTCGTCGACCTCGAAGTCGGCGTTGCGGGTGACGCGGAAGACGTGGTGCTCGGTGACGTCCATGCCGGTGAACAGCTCGCCCAGGTGGGCGGCGATGAGCTCTTCGAGGGGGAGGAACGTCGCCGTCCGGCTGGTCCGCTCGGTCTCGACGCGCATCAGGCGCGGCACGTTGCTCGGTACCTTCACCCTGGCGAAGCGCTCGGTGCCGCCCTCCGGGTCGCGGACCGTCACCGCGAGGTTGAGCGAAAGGCCCGAAATGTAGGGGAACGGATGCGCCGGGTCGACGGCCAGCGGCGTCAGCACCGGGAAGATCTGCTCGGAGAAGTAGCTCGACAGCCGGAGCTGGTCGGCGCCGGCCAGGTCGGCCCAGCCGACGATGTGGATGTCCTCCTCGGCCAGCTGCGGGCGCAGGTGCTTCTCGAACGCGCCGGTCTGCCGCTCGACCAGGTCCTGGTTGCGCTTGGCGATGTAGCCGAGCTGCTCGCGCGGGGTGAGGCCGTCCGCGCTGCGGACCAGCAGGCCGGTCTCGTCGCGGCGCTTCAGCCCGGCGACGCGCACCATGTAGAACTCGTCCAAATTGGACGCGAAGATGGCGAGGAACTTGGCCCGCTCCAGCAGCGGCTGCGACTCGTCCTCGGCCAGCGCGAGCACGCGGGCGTTGAAGTCCTGCCACGAGAGCTCGCGGTTGAAGTACCGGTCGTCCGGCAGCGTCTCGACGGCGGTGGGCGCGGTGGTGACCGCGGGCGGCGCCGACGGGACGGCCCGGAACTCCTCGGCGTTGCGGGCGTTGCCCTGCGTGGCACTGCGGCGCCGGGTCGTCCCCGGGGTGGCCGCCGCGGCGGTGGTCTTGCGGGGGCGCGCCTTGCCGGCGGTGGCACGGGCGGCGGTGTCGCGCGCCGTGGACTTCGACGGGACCTTCTTGGCTGCGGCCGGTTTGGCCGCGTTCGCCCGGGCGGTCGTCTTCTTCGCCGTCTCCGAAGATTCGTTCGCCGGGTTCCGTCGCCTCCGCGGTGCGGGCGTGCCGCCGTCGTCTGTGCTCACGGCCCCCATTCTTCACTAAGCCGCGCCGGATTGCGCAGGCCGCGGTGAAGGTCAGGTGAACAGCTCGGCGGTGTGTTTTCCGACACCGAGGGCACGCACGTGGGCGAGATCATCGGGGGTGTCGACGTCGCTGCGCAGGCTCGGCAGGGCCTGGCGCAGGGGGATCGCGCCGGACGCGGCGTGCTGCCGGGCCGAGCCGGGCCCGAACCGCGGGTCGAGGGGCTCACCGGGGGCGGCCAGCAGGAGGGTGGTGCCGGTGCCTTGCCGATCGGCGACGAAGGCCCGCCGGCCGGCGGCCTCGGTGAGGGCGGCGGTCAGATCACCGGCGGTCAGGGCGGGAAGATCGGCTTGCAGCGCGCCGACGACGGCGCCCGGATCGTCGGCTTTGAGCAGGGCCTCACCGTGGCGGAAGGCGGCGTTGAGGGACCGCTCGCCGGGTTCGGCGACGATCTCGACCTCGACCCCGAGCTCGGCGAGCTCCCCGACGGCCAGCGGATCAGCGGCAACGAGCAGCACCCGCCGCACCCGCCCGGCGGAGACGACGGCGGAGAGGGTGTCGGCGGCCAGGGCGAGAACCAGCCCGGGATGCCGCTCCACGGCGACGGCACCACGCAGCCGCGACTTGCCGTCGCGGGGGTGTTTCATCGGCACGACCAGATCCACGTCCACGTGTCCATCTTTACCGGAAAGGCGGGGAGGGGGTGGCGGGGTGGGGCGGGTTGTCCACAGGCGGTGGGTGTTGTGGACAACTTGGGGATGGGGGTGGGCTGCTGGGACTGCCGAGACTGGTGGGGCTGCTTTGGCAGCGAGCCCGGACGACTCGGGCACGACCTCCGAGCCCTCCGAGCACCCCCGAAACCGCTCCCGAGCAGCTCGAACCCACCCTCCCTGGACTGCTCCGAGCCCGGCGCGGCAGGATCAACGCCCGGACGTTGCACATGGAGGAGGAGATCGTGGCCCGGCGTGAAAAGGGTGGCTTCTGGGTGGGGTTCGCCGCCGTACTGTTCTACCCGCTCACCGGTATTGCGCGGCGGGTCTACGTCGGGGCCGAAAAGATTCCGCGGCAGGGGCCCGCGCTGCTCGTGCTGAACCACATCTCGCACCTCGATCCCGCCGTCGATGCCGTCTTCGTGCACCGGCAGAAGCGGGTTCCGCGGTTCCTCTTCAAGGAGAGCCTGCTGCGTGCGCCGATCCTCGGCCCGATCGTCGGGGGGTCCGGGCAGATCCCCGTCTCGCGGGGGTCGGCCGCCGCCGGGGACAGTCTCAAGGCTGCGCACGAAGCCCTCGAAGCAGGCAAGATCGTCGTCATCTACCCCGAAGGCACCATCACCAAGGATCCCGCCGGCTGGCCCAAGGAGTCCTTCACCGGCGCCGCCCGGCTCGCGCTGCAGAACGACGTTCCCGTCATCCCCATCGCGCGGTGGGGCACCAGCCAGATCTTCAACGGCTACACCAAGAAGTTCACGCCCTTCCCGCGCAAGACCATCACGCACTCCGTCGGCGACCCGATCGACCTCTCCGCCTACCGGGGCGGCAACACGCGCAGCGCGTCGAAGCTGCGTGAGGTCACCAAGATCATGATGGACGACGTCACCCGGCTGCTCGCCGAGATCCGGCACGAGGAGCCGCCCGCCGCGAAGCCGGAGGACCCGGCCTGATGCGCGCCGACGTGCAGCGGGTCACCGTGCTCGGGGCCGGGTCTTGGGGCACTGCCTTCGCGAAGGTGCTCGGCGACGCCGGGCGGGACGTCACGATGTGGGCGCGCCGGGAAGCGGTCGCCGAGGACATCCGGGACCGGCACACCAACAGCGCCTACCTGCCCGGTGTGACCCTCCCGGAGAACGTCACCGCCACCAGCGATCCCGCGGAAGCGACGAAGAACGCCGAAGCCGTCGTCCTGGCCGTGCCCAGCCAGAGCCTGCGCGCCAACCTGACGTCGTGGCGTGACCTGCTGCCGCCCGAGGCGATCCTGGTCAGCCTCGCCAAGGGCGTCGAACTCGGCACGCTCAAGCGGATGAGCGAGGTGATCGGCGAGATCGTCGGGATCGACGGAGGCGAGGTCGTCGTCGTCACCGGGCCGAACCTGGCCAAGGAGATCGCCGCCGGGCAGCCGTCCGCCTCCGTGCTCGCCTGCGCCGACCACGAACGCGCCGTCGCCGTCCAGCGGGCCTGCGCCAACTCCTACTTCCGCCCGTACACCAACACCGACGTCGTCGGCTGCGAGCTCGGCGGGGCCTGCAAGAACGTCATCGCGCTCAGCACCGGCATGGCCGCCGGCCTCGGCCTCGGCACCAACACGATGGCGACGCTCATCACCCGCGGGCTCGCCGAGATGGCCCGGCTCGGCGCGAAGCTCGGCGCCGACCCGCTGACGTTCGCCGGGCTCGCCGGCGTCGGCGACCTGGTCGCGACCTGCTCTTCGCCGCTTTCGCGCAACCGCACCTTCGGGGAGCGCCTCGGCCGCGGCGAGACCCTCGAGCAGGCGCAGGCGGCCGCCGGCGGGCAGGTCGCCGAGGGTGTCATGTCGTGCTCGTCGATCCGGGCCCTCGCGCAGAGCCTCGGTGTCGACATGCCGATCACCGACGCCATGCACCGCGTCTGCCACGAGGGCGTCGACCCCCGCCAGGCCGGCGCCGAGCTGCTCGGCCGGTCCCGGAAACACGAATGGTCCTGATCCGTGGGACGGCTTGACCGGGAAGGACGCGGCTGCGAATCTTGTCGCATGTTCGCGTACGCCATGTCCGAGTCGCGGGGCCGCACGGCCCTCCGCTCCGACGTGCGCGCGTGTCGCTGTTGTCGGTGAACCCAGCCCCGGCCCAGCTCGACACCCTTTTCCTTCCCGTGAGGACCCTCATGTTCGCCGTTCCGGACAACACGCTGCTGCGTCCCGAAAACCCCGCCCTGCGCCACCCGGTGCGCGTCGCGCTCGAGGTCGCCGCCGACCGCGACCGCTGGCGGCACCTGCTGCGCTACGACCCCGACGAGCGCTTCGCGACGCTCGTGGCGAAGGACGAGCAGCAGGAGGTGTGGCTGATGAGCTGGCTGCCCGGCCAGCGCACCGACCTGCACGACCACGCGTTCGCCAGCGGCGCGTTCACCGTGGTCGGCGGCCACCTGACCGAGGCCGTGGCGCGCAGCGCCCCGGACGGCCGCGCGGTCACCGAGCTGCACGCCCTTTCCGCCGGGCAGTCGCGGGTGTTCGGCCCGGGCTACGTGCACGAGGTCCGCAACGACGGCCCGGACCCGGCCATCTCGGTCCACGTCTACCGTGACGCGGGCCGCGCGATGCGCCCGTACCACCTCGACCCGGTCGAGGGGCCGATCCCGGACTGAGCCGCTCAGTCCAGGTCGCCGCGGCGGCGGAACTCCCGCTCGATCCGGTCGCGGTCCGCGCCGGAAGCAAGTAACACGTGCAGCAGGATCCGCGCCTTGCGCGCGTCCAGCCAGCCCGCCATCGTCGCGCCCATCGCGATCAGGCTCGACTCCGAGCCTTGGAAGCCGTACGTCGAGCGCAGCGTCGGACCGGCGCCCGTCCGCGAAGCGACCACCACCGGGATCGACGGCACCAGCCGCGCGATCACGTCGGCCGTGCCGGACGAAACGTGTCCCACGCCCGTCGCGGCGACCACCACCCCGCGGACACCGGGCTGCGCGGCCACGGACGAAAGCACCGCGCCCGAGTCGTCCAGGCCCGCTTCCACCACCGGGACCAGGCCGCCGAAGTCCACGCCGGTGAGCGCGGGCGGGCGCGGCGGCGACGGGTGGAACCAGTGCACCGCGTGCTCGACGACCATGCCCAGCGGCCCCGCGGGCGCCGACGAGAACGCGTCCAGCCGGCTCGAATGCGCCTTCCGCACCCAGCGCGCCGCGTGGACGTCGTCGTTGAGCGTCACCAGCGCGCCCCGGCCGCGGCTACGCGGGTCGGCCGCCACGGTGAGGGCGTTGCGCAGGTTCGCCGGGCCGTCCGGGCTGAACAGCCCGGCGTTGCGCATCGCCCCGGTGACCACCACCGGGATCTCGGACGGCCAGGTCAGGTCGAGGAAGTACGCCGTCTCCTCGAGGGTGTCCGTGCCCTGGACGACGACGAGCCCGTCGGCGTCCTGCCGCAGCCCCCAGTCGCGGCAGCGCAGCAGCGTCGCGAAGTCCATCGACGCGCTGCCGATCCCGGCCAGCGTCTCGGCCAGCACGTCCATCGGCAGGTCGCCGAGGCCGCCGAGCAGGTCGGCCGCGCCGAGCCGCGGGACGGCGCCGCCGTCCGCGCCGTCCGGGGCCATCGAGATGGTGCCGCCGAGGGAGGCGAGGGCGATCAGGGGCATGCGGCCACCTTATTCAGCCGCCCTTGACCGCCTGGAGCGTGTAGCTCGCCGCGAGCCGGGACGGCGTTTCCTTCAGCCGCCATTCGCCGCTGTCCTGGTCGAGGACCATCTGGCCGGGCAGCGCGTTCCACGGCACGCTGTCGTGTTCGGTGAACGCGGTCAGCGTCAGGCCGTGGTCCAGCAGCGCCGTGATGATCTCGCCCAGCGCGTGGTTCCACGAGTGGGTGACGCTGTGCTCGATCGGCCGGTCGACGGCGACGTAGGTGTCGGGGTCGTCGAAGACCAGCGGCTCGGCGTGCTCGAAGTACGGGTACCGCGGCACCGCCGGGTCCGCCGTTTCGTCGAGCGACCACAGCATCGGGTGCCCTTCCCGGATGAACAGCCGCCCGCCCGGCCGCAGCAGGCCGGCGACCACCGCCGCCCAGCGCGCCACCGAAGGCAGCCAGCACAGGGCGCCGATCCCGGTGTAGGCCAGGTCGAACCGCCCGGCGCCGAGCACCTCGACGGCGTCGTACACGTTCGACTCGTGGAAGTCGATCGACGCGCCCGCCGCCGCGGCGAGCCGCCCGGCCGCTGTCAGGGCCGCGCCCGAGAAGTCCAGGCCCGTCATGGACGCGCCCAGCCGCGACAGCGACACCGTGTCCGTGCCGATGTGGCACTGCAGGTGCACCGCGCGCAGGCCGGTGAGGTCGCCCAGGCGCGGCCGGTCGAACCGCACGACGTCGCTCAGGTGCGCCGGATCCGCGGCGAAGCGGGCGAAACCGTAGTCCGGTGACGCCGCGTGCAACACCGCGCGTTCGTCCCAGTTGGCCTTGTTGACCGCGAACGAGCCGGTCACGACGTCGCGGCGCGCTCGGCCGCGCTGCGCAGCACGCAGAACTCGTTGCCCTCGGGGTCGGCGAGTACCGCCCAGCCGGTGCCGTCGGGGTTGCGCAGGTCGTTCACCAGCGTCGCGCCGAGGCCGAGGATCCGCTCGATCTCGTCGTCGCGCGCGATGTCCGGCTGCAGGCACACGTGCAGGCGGTTCTTCACCGTCTTCGGCTCCGGGACCTTGAGGAACAGCAGGTCGATGCCGCCTTCGAGCTCGATGCCCACCTCGTCGTCGCCCGGGGATCCGGTCTCCGGGATCGGCTTCCCGGTGACCTCGCTCCAGAACTGGCACAGCTGGTACGGGTCGGCGCAGTCGACGGACACGTGCAGGACGGACGAAGGCATGGCACTCCTCGATGACGGCTTTCGTCCCGAGTCTGGCCCCAGCGGACCGGTGCGGGCGACCGATTTAGGACGCCAGCGCCAGGCCCGCCGTCCGGTGCACGCGCCGGCTGTCGTCGACGATGAGGATCTCGCAGTCCGGCCGGTCCGCGGCCCAGGTGATGCCCTCCGCGCCCATCGCGAACGCCGCGGTGGCCAGCGCGTCCGCCGTCACCAGATCCCCGGCCACGACGGTGACGCTCATCAGCCCCGTCGCCGGCGTGCCGGAGCGGCCGTCGAGGATGTGGGAACCGCGCTCGTACGCCGCCGACGTCGCGATCGCGCCGTTGCGCGACTCCAGCACCGCGCACACCGCCAGAGGCTGCTCGGGGTGGCGCACGCCGACCCGCCACGGCCGCCCGGGCTCCGGTTCGCCCGCCGTGACGACGTCGCCGCCGGCGTTGAGGCAGAACGTCGTCGCGCCCTCGGCCTTCAGCATGTCCGCGGCGCGCTGCACCGCCCAGCCCTTCACCACGGCGCACGGGTCGAGGCCGCGGCCGGGCAGCCGCGCGCGGAACGCGCCGCCGGAGAGCTGCTCGTAGTACGCGCAGAGCTCCAGGACCTCCAGGAGGTCGTCGCTCAGCTCGGCGGCCGTCAGCTCGCCGCGGTCGTACCGGCTGACCTCGCTGTCCTCCTTGAACGGGCTGAACCGGGCGTCGACGTCCCGGAACCAGGCGAAGACGTCGTCGACGACCTCGGCGAAGTCGCCCTCGTCCCGCAGGTCGAGGGAGATCGGCAGGCCCATCACCTGTTCGACGCGGTTCGTCATCGGTTGCCTCTCGCGTCGATCGCGGCCTGCAGGGACGTCTTGTACGACTCGCTCGTTTCGGTGGCGCCGGTGATCGTGTCGATGTCGGCGCTCTGCGCCTTGATCGCCTCCTCCTGCAGCCGCGGGAGCGCGGTGAGCGACCGGCCGCTGTCCGGCGCCTGCAGCAGGGTGATCGCGGTGAGCCGGGCGCCGGTGAACGTCACCTGCACCTGCACGGTGCCGTACCGGCTCGACTCGGCGCTGCCCTGCGTGGTCACCGTCTCGTTCGTGGTGTCCCTGGTGGACGGAACGTCCGAAGTGGACGGAGTGGCCGACGCCGGCGGCGCGGACGAGGACGGCGCCGGAGCGGCCGATGTGGACGGTGCGGTGACGCTCGGCGGCGGTGCCTGCGCGACAGCGGCGGTGTTCTGCACCGGCCCCGGCTCGAACCGCCAGACGGCGATGAACCCGGCTACCGACAGCGCGACGACGAAGATGGTCTTCTTCACGGAAGCGTCCCCCTAGGCCGCGAGGCTGAAACGTTCGGCGTGGACCTGGGCGTTGGGCACCTTCAGCTCCCGCAGGCTGCGCAGCACGGCCGAGGTCATCCCCGGCGGTCCGCAGACGAACACGTCCCGCTCGTGCACGTCCGGCACCATCATGTGCAGGTTCGCCGGCCCGAGCATCACCCCGCGCGGCCCGACCGCCTGGTCCGGTCCGGTGAGGACGCTCACGACGGCGCCGCGGGCCTTCGCCAGCTCGTTCAGCTCCGGCAGCAGCACCGCGTCGGCCTGGGTGCGCACCCGGTACAGCACGACGACGTGGCCGTCGATGTCCTCCAGCAGCGCGCGGATCGGCGTGATCCCGACGCCGCCCGCCACGAGCAGCGCGTTGGGCTGCTTCTGGTGGATCGTCGTGAAGGCGCCGTACGGGCCTTCGGCGAACACCCGCGTCCCGACCCGGAGGTTGCGCAGCCCGGCGCTGGACCCGCCGAGGGCCTTCGCGGTCAGCCGCAGGGTGCGGCCGTCGGGCGCGGCCGACAGCGAGAAGGGGTTGGCCTGCCACCAGCGGTCCTTCGTGAGGAACCGCCACAGGAAGAACTGCCCCGCCCTGGCCGGCATCTTGTCCAGGTGCTTGCCGGTCATGTACACCGAAACGACGTCCGGGGCCTCGGAAACCACCGCCGTGACGCGCAGCTGGTGGCGCAGGTTCCGCCACAGCGGCAGCAGGACGCGCCCGGCGAGGACGGCCGCGCCGGCCCCGAGCCAGAGCGTCCACCAGTACGCCTTCGCCCACTCCGAGCCGGCGAACGACGTGCCGAGCGCGAGCTGGTGGGTGAACGCCAGCAGCACCGCGGCGTAGGTGTAGAGGTGGATGAAGTGCCACGTCTCGTACGCGAGCCGCTTGCGCGCGAACTTCGCCGACGCCCCGCCGATGATGAGGATCACCGCGAAGGCGACCAGCGCGCGCAGGATGCCTTCGAGCTGGTTGGCCATGTCGACCAGCTCGTCGACGACGCCGTGGCGCTCGACCTCCGCGTAGCCGAACGCGATGAACACCAGGTGCGCCAGCAGGGTCCACAGGATCGTGAAGCCGGTCCAGCGGTGCCAGGTGGTGAGCCGGTCCATCCCGATCCGGCGGTCCAGCCAGGGCAGCCGGGCCACCAGCAGCAACTGGAACGCCATCGCCAGCGCGCCGTACAGCCCGGCGAGGCGGCCGATCGTGATCAGCGAGTTCGGCGACAGCCCGGCCTGCGCGAACAGCACCGTGACGGCGGCCACGTTAGCACCGAGGAAGAGGAAGAGGCCGGATTTCGCGGCGATCCGGGGGCGGATCGCCGGGCGCGCGGCCTCGGCGGTCTGCGTCATGGTGGTCACACGGATTCCCCTTCGGTTCGGTTCACGAAGGCCAGGGTCGTCACGCAGGCTGTGGCGAGTCTGGGTGCCGGCTGTCGGAATCCTGTCGGCCGCGGCCCGCGGTCGCCCGCGGCGCCCGCGGCGGGAGAAGATACGAGGGTGCAGAGCCCCGACCCCGTGCGCCTGCTCGTCGTCGACGACGAGCCGCACATCGCCGACCTCGTCGCCACCGTCGCCCGGTACGAGGGCTGGCAGGCGGTCACGGCCGGCACCGGGCAGGCCGCGCTGAGCCGGGCCGCGGAGTTCGGGCCGGACATCGTCGTGCTCGACCTGATGCTGCCGGATTTCGACGGCTTCACCGTGCTCGACCGGCTGCGGGCGGGCGGCAACGCGGTGCCCGTGGTGTTCCTCACGGCCAAGGACGCGACGGCCGACCGGATCGCCGGGCTCACCCGCGGGGGTGACGACTACCTCGTGAAACCGTTTTCGGTCGAGGAGCTGATGGCGCGGCTGCGGGCGGTGCTGCGGCGCAGCGCCGGCCTCGCGCAGCAGCCCGAGGCGCGCGGTGCCGTGCTGCGCGTCGGCGACCTGACCCTGGACGAGGACACCCGCGAGGTCCGCCGCGGCGACGTCCCGGCCGAGCTGACGCCGACCGAGTACGAGCTGCTGCGCTACCTCATGCGCCGCTCGCCCGCGGTGCTGACCAAGGCGCAGATCCTCGACCACGTCTGGGAGTACGACTTCGGCGGCCGGTCCAATGTGGTCGAACTGGTGATCTCGCACCTGCGCCGCAAGGTCGACGCGGGCGGCGGCGAGCCGCTGATTCACACCGTCCGCGGCGTCGGGTACGTCGTGCGGCAGGCGCATCGATGAGGCGCTGGTACGAGGCCTGGCAGCGCACCCGGCTGGGCACCCGGATCACCCTCGGCCTCGGCGCGCTCGCGCTGGTGGTGTTCGCGGCCGTCGGCGTCACGACGGTCGGGATCATGCACGGCTACCTCGACCGGCGGCTCGACGAGCAGCTGTCCAAGAGCCAGAACGGGCAGCTGCCGCTGCTGCGCGAGACGCACGCCTCGCCGCAGTCGGTGTACTCGTGGTACTCGGCGCTGTACAAGGTCCGGGGCGGGGTCGCGGTCCCGGAGCCGGGCGGCCAGCTGCCGGGGGACGCCAAGCAGCTGGCGAGCATCGCCGCCGAGGCGGTGAACGGCGACGTCACCCGCAACATCTACCTGCGCGACGACGGTCCGTACCGGGTCCGCGCGTGCCCGGTCGACACCGATTCGGTGCTGCTGTCCGCCGCGCCGCAGAAGGACCTCGACGGCACGGTCCAGCAGCTGATCTGGGTCGAGGTCGGCGCGTTCGCGCTCGCGCTGGGGGTGCTGGTCGTCGTCGGACGGCTGGTGCTGCGCCGCGGCCTGCGCCCGCTGGCCGACATGGCGGGCACCGCGCACGACATCGCCTCCCACGACCTCACCGCCAACCCGGACCTGCCGGTGCGCGCGGCGGGCACCGGCGGCGGCGCCGAAGTCGACGAGCTGCGGACGGCGTTCAACGTGATGCTGGCCCACATCGACACGTCCCTCTCCGCGAAGACCGAGGCCAACGAGCGGCTGCGCCGGTTCGTCGCGGACGCCTCCCACGAGCTGCGGACCCCGCTGACGTCGATCCGCGGCTACGCCGACCTCTTCCGCTACGCCGCGGCGAACGAGCCGGCCGAACGCGAGGCGCACCTGGCGAAGATCCGCGAGGAAACCGCGCGGATGACGGTCCTCGTCGACGACCTCCTGCTGCTGGCCCGGCTCGACGCGCGCGCCGCGGAGACGCCGCTGCGGCCCGAGCGCGTCGACCTGGCCGAGCTGGCCGGGGACGCGGCGGACGCGTTCGCCGCCGGACGCCCCGACCACCCGCTGACCTCGTCCCTTGCGACGGCTTTCGCCGACGCCGATCCGGTGCGGCTGCGGCAGGTGCTGGACAACCTGCTGGCCAACGCGGCCGTGCACACCCCGCCGGGGACGTCGGTGCACGTCTCGGTCACGGCTTCGGGTGGGGACGCCGTGGTGCAGGTGACCGACACCGGGCCCGGGATCGCCCTGTCCGATCAGGAGCGGATCTTCGACCGGTTCTTCCGCGTCGACGACTCCCGCACCCGCGGCAACGGCGGCACCGGGCTCGGGCTGTCGGTGGTCCAGTCCCTGGTCACGGCGCACGGCGGCACGGTGTCGGTGACTTCGGCGCCGGGCCGGACGACCTTCACCGTCCGCCTCCCGCTCGCCCCGTCGTGAGTGGTAAGGCGCGTTCTAACGCGCCTTACCACTCACGAGCGGTGACGTGCGGCGGGATCGTCCAGCCGGGGGAGAGGTCCTCGGACGGCTCGGGGGCGCCGAAGATCGTGCGGACCGGCAGCACGCCGGCCCAGGCGGTGTCGGCTGCGACGTCCTCGGGCTCGTCGTCCGGGCCCTCCGCGCGCATCTTCACCGACGCCTCGGCGAGGTCCAGCGCGAGCACGGACACCGCGGCGAACTCCTTCGCGTTGACCTCGCGCGCGTGCGCCCACGAGCCCGGCGCGAGGTGCTCGGTGAGCACCTCGAGGCCGTGCATCTTCGCTTCGGCGTCGAGGACCGGCTTCGCCTGGCCGAGGATGACGGCGCTGCGGTAGTTCATCGAGTGGTTGTTCACCGAGCGCGAGTAGACGATGCCGTCGAGGAGCGTCACCGTCACGCAGACGTCGAGGCCGTGCGCGGCGGTGCGGAGGCTGGCCGCGCCGGTCGAACCGTGCAGGTAGAGCGTGTCGCCGTCGCGGCCGTAGCCGGTGGGGAGGACCAGCGGCGCGCCGTCGCGGACGATCCCGAGGTGGCAGATGAGCCCTTCGTCGAGAACGGCGTGCAGCGCGGCGCGGTCGGTCACGGCGCGGTGCTTCTTGCGGCCGAGCGTGGTGCGGGGCGTGGTCGACAACATGCGACCAGCGTCTCCCGCCGCAGTGGCCTGGGAAAACGGCCACTTCTCGTACACTTGGGAAGTCCACTCTTCGTCGGGAGGTCCTCGTGTCCGACACCGCGCTGCCGGTGAGTCTCGACCGTTCGGCGGTGACACCGCTGGCCGTCCAGCTGGCGGACGCCCTGCGCGAAGCGGCGGCGAGCGGCCACCTGCGCGGCGGCGACCGGCTGCCCTCGACGCGGGCACTGGCCGGGCGCCTCGGCGTCAGCCGCACGGTGACGTCGGCGGCGTACGAGCAGCTGCACGCGGAGGGCTGGATCGCGGGGCGGCACGGCTCCGGCACGTACGTCACGACTCCGCCTTCGTTCTCGGCTTCGGAGGTCCCGGCGCCCGCGGTCCCGGCGGTCGAGGCGTCGCCGACCTCGCTGCTCGACCTCAGCCCCGGCGCGCCGTGGGCGGCGGGCCTGGACCGCGCGGCCTGGCGCCGCGCCTGGCGGGCGGCGGCCGACCCCGAGCCGTTGGTGCGCGCCCACCGGGCGGGCCTGCCGGAGTACCGCGCGGCGGTGTCGGAGCACCTCCTGCGCCACCGCGGCCTGGCGGCGGGCTCGGTACTGGCGACGGGCGGCACGACGGCGGCGGTGGTGGAGCTGGCGGCGGCGGTGCTGGAGCGCGGGGACGTCGTCGCCGTGGAGGAGCCGGGCTACCAGCGGGCGGTCCAGGCGTTCCGGCGGGCGGGGATGCGGGTGGTGGGTGTCCCGGTGGACGACGAGGGGTTGCGGCCGGACGCCCTCCCGGAGGACGCGCGGGCGGTGTACTGCTCGCCGGCGCACCAGTACCCGATGGGCAGCAGGCTGAGCGCGGCGCGGCGGGTCTCGCTGGTGGAGCGGGCGCGTTCGTCCGGGATGCTGGTCATCGAGGACGACTACGACGGGGAGTTGCGCTTCGACGTGGCGCCGCTGCCGATGCTGGCGGCGTTGGCACCGGACGTGGTGGCGCACCTGGGGACGACGTCGAAGATCCTCACGCCGACGCTGGGCGCGGGGTGGATGGTGGCGCCGGAGGCGATCACGTCGGCGGTGCTGGCGTACCGGGACCTGACCGGGACGCGGCCCTCGCCCGCGGGGCAGAGGGTGCTGTACGAGTTCGCGCGGAACGGTGACCTGGGCCGCCACCTGCGGAAACTGCGCCGCGAGATGGCGGAGAGGCGGACGCTGCTGGCGGGAGCGTTGTCGGCGGCGGGGATCCTGGTCCGCGGCGACGACGCGGGGGCGCATTTGGTGGTGCCGAGTTCCTCGGCTGCGGCGGAGGCGTCGGTGATCGCGGCGGCCGAGCGGCGGGGGATCCGGTTGGACGGGCTGGCGCGGCACTTCGCTGGTGCGCCGTCGGTGTTCGGGGTGGCGATCGGGTATGCGGGGTGTTCGCGGGAGGCGTTGGTGGCGGCTTTGCCGACGTTGGTGGCGTTGTTGCGGTGAGTGTTGTCCACAGGGGGGTTGTGATGTGGACAGCTCTGCTCGGCGGGGGTCTTCTGCGGGTTCGGTGCCGGCCGGGGGCGATACGGTCAATGGGGTGGTGGTTCCCCCTGGGTGGGTGGGTGCTGTCCGGGCGGGGCAAGACCGGGCGGGGCAAGACCGGTGCGGCGCAGGACCGGTGCACCGGGCTCGGCTGTTCCGCGAGGTCACCGGGTACGGTGGCTCACCATGAGCGAGAAGATCCGGGTGGCGGTCGTGTTCGGTGGGCGCAGCAGCGAGCACACCATCTCGTGCCTTTCCGCCGGCAGTGTCCTGGGCCACCTCGATCCCGAGCGGTTCGAGGCCGTTCCCGTCGGGATCACCCGGGCAGGGCGGTGGGTGCTCGGCTCCGGGGACTCCGCCCAGCTCGCCATCCGGGGCCGGGAGCTGCCGTCCGTCGACGATGGCAAGGGGCTTGTCCTCGCCGGGGATCCCTCCAGCCAGGGGCTCGTCGCCGTCGAAGCCGGGCGGGAAAGCGAACTGCTGTCCCAGGTCGATGTCGTCTTCCCCGTGCTGCACGGCGCCTTCGGCGAAGATGGCACCATCCAGGGCCTTCTCGAACTCGCCGGTATCCCGTACGTCGGGCCCGGTGTTCTCGCCAGCGCTGCCGCCATGGACAAGGAAACCGCGAAGAAACTGCTCGCCGCCGAAGGGCTTCCGGTCGGGACCTACTCCGCGCTCAGGCGGGGGCAGTCCACTTTGGACGATTACGCGAAGGAAACCCTCGGCCTGCCGGTGTTCGTCAAGCCGTCGCGGGCGGGCAGTTCCGTCGGGATCTCGCGCGTCGCCGACTGGGCCGAGCTCGATGCCGCCATCGAACTCGCCCGCGCCACCGATCCCAAGGTGCTCGTCGAGGCCGCCGTTGTCGGGCGCGAGGTCGAATGCGGGGTGCTCGAATTCCCCGACGGCCGGGTCGAAGCCTCGCTGCCGGCCGAGATCCGGGTGCTCTCCGAAGACGAGAACGCCTGGTACGACTTCGAAACCAAGTACCTCGGCGACGACGCCGAGCTCGACATCCCCGCCAAGCTCGACGACGCCCTCACCGAGAAGCTCCGGGCGATGGCCGTCGCCGCGTTCCGGGCGCTGGACTGCCAGGGGCTGGCGCGGGTCGACTTCTTCGTCACCGAAAACCACGAGCTGATCATCAACGAGGTCAACACCATGCCGGGCTTCACCACGAAGTCCGCCTACCCGAAGATGTGGGAGGTCACCGGCATGGACTACGCGACCCTGCTGACCACCCTCGTCGAGACGGCGATCGCGCGCGGAACCGGCCTCCGCTAGGAGAACCGCAGCGCCCGGGCCGGCAGCTTCGCGGCCACCGTGTCCGAGATCTGCTGCAGCGGGCCCGTTCCGGCGCTGTCCGGCACCGTCAGCGCCGCGTAGACCTCGCGGTCCACCACGTACCACGTCGACGCGCCCTCGCCCGGGACCTGCAGCCACTGAACGCCGTTCACCAGCCGCAGGGCCGCCGTCGGCGTCAGTTCCGGTGGCCGGTTCAGGCCGCAGCGCAGCACCAGCGGGTCGTCCGTGCCCCAGGCCACCGTGGCGGGCGGGGCCGGGGTGGCCAGCTCGCGCACTTTCAGAGAAGCGCCGTTCGACGTCAGCTCCGCCGGGACCGCGCCCAGCAGCGTGGTGCAGCCCGGCGCCCCCGACTCGGGCGCGGGGACCGGGACCAGCGGCAGCGGACCCGCGGAGTCCGCGGACGGCTGAGTCAGGGCGAACACGGCGACGGCGACCGCCAGCGCCACGGCGAGCGCGGCCGCCGTGACGAGCACCACCCTGGGAGGTGCACCAGTGTCGGAGTCAGGCACCCGTCAACTACACCACTGCAGTTTTTTCCGGGGGGTCTGGGGGGTCGTCCCCCCAGCGTGTCACTGCTCAGAGGTGGACGACCGGGCAGGTCAGCGTCCGCGTGATGCCCTCCACGTTCTGCACCTTCGCGACCACGAGCTGCCCCAGCTGGTCCACGTTGTCGGCGGCCGCGCGGACGATCACGTCGTACGGTCCGGTGACATCCTCCGAGCTGGTCACACCCGGGATGCTGGAGATCTCGGCTGCCACCGCGGCCGCCTTGCCGACCTCGGTCTGGATGAGGATGTATGCGTGGACCACGGCGCGCCCTTTCGTCGGGATCGATCGGCTCAAGGTAGGAACGTCATCAGCAACGTATCGCCAGCTCACGGAAAAACATAGGGCATCCGACTATCGGTGATCGATCTTTGTCCCGGTAGAGAAAGCAGAGGTGACCGGTGTCACCGAACGACGGAACGGTCGCCGAGACCGGCGAGTTCGCGCTCATCCGCGCCGTCACCGAAGGACGGCGCCAGCCGCCGGGCACGCTGCTCGGCCCGGGTGACGACGCCGCCGTCGTCGCCGCCCCGGACGGGCGGGTGGTCGCCAGCACCGACGTCCTCGTGCAGGGCGTCCACTTCCGGCTCGACTGGTCCACGCCCGAGCACGTCGGGCGCAAGGCCGTGGCCGTCAACCTGGCCGACATCGCCGCCATGGGTGCCGCGCCGACCACCGTCCTGGTCGGCCTGGCCTGCCCGTCCGACACCCCGCGCGAGGTCGTCACCGGCCTCGCCGACGGCATGTGGGCCGAAGCCGAACGCGCCGGGATCGGCGTCTCCGGCGGCGACATGGTGCGCGCCGACCAGCTCGTGATCAGCGTCACGGCCCTCGGTGACCTCGGCGACCGCGAGCCCGTGACGCGCTCGGGCGCCCGCCCCGGCGACCTGGTCGCCGTCAACGGGCGCCTGGGCTGGGCGGCCGCCGGCCTGGCCGTGCTCGGCCGCGGCTTCCGGTCCCCGGTCGGCGTCGTCAACGCCCAGCGCTGCCCGGAACCGCCCTACGAAGCCGGTCCGCGCGCCGCGCTGGCCGGGGCCACGGCGATGATCGACGTCTCCGACGGCCTGCTCGCCGACCTCGGCCACATCGGCGAGGCGTCCGAGGTCGGCATCGACGTCCGCACCGCCGACCTCGACGTGTCCGCGCGGCTCACCGAGGTCGGCGCCGCGCTGGGCGCCGACCCCCTGGACTGGGTGCTCACCGGCGGCGAGGACCACGCGCTGGCGGCCACCTTCCCGCCGTTCACCGAACTCCCGGACGGGTGGCGCACGATCGGCGTCGTCACGATGGCCGGCTCCGGGATCACCGTCGACGGGAAACCGTTTTCGCGAGAAGGCGGCTGGACGCACTGGCGCTGATCTAGGCTCCGGAAGCGTGAGAATCGTTCCGGTCCCCTACGACCATCCCGACGCGGCCAAGCTGATGGCCGCGGTGCAGCAGGTGTACGTCGAGCGCTACGGCGGCGAGGACATCACCCCGATGACCCCCGCGGACTTCGACCCGCCGCAGGGCCTGTTCCTCGTCGGCTACCAGGGCGACGAGCCCGTCGCCTGCGGCGCGTGGCGCGCCCACGACGGCCCGGAGCCCGACTTCCGGGACGGCGACGCCGAGTTCAAGCGGATGTACGTCGCCGATTCCGCCCGCGGCCGCGGGTTCGCGCGGATGATCCTCTCCGAGCTGGAGCGCACGGCGGCGCTGTGCGGCCGCAAGCGTGCCGTTCTGGAAACCGGGACCAAGCAGCCGGAAGCCATCGCGCTGTACACGTCGTCGGGCTACGCCGAGATCCCGAAGTTCGGCGTCTACCGGTGCGAGCCGGAAAGCCGTTGCTACGGCAAGGACCTCACCTCGGTGTGAGCTTCAGGAGGGCCGCCGCGTGCGGGCGCAGCGTCGCCGAGACGCCGGTTCCGGTGTCCCGGTGGGCCCAGAGGTCCCGGACCGTCCACGCGCCGGGGATGTCCGCCGACACGGTCGCGGTGGTGCTGCCGGTGTTGAGCAGCACCACCGCGAAACCGCCGCCGGACAACGGTTTTCCCCACACCTGGTAGCCGGGGCCCGCGGCGAGCCGCCGTCCCTGGCCGCCCGCGAAGTCCTGGTCGACGGCGATGGCCTCGGCGTTCCCGAGCGTCGCGAGGTCGGTGCCGCCCAGCTTCGCCGGGTCGGTGCCGGCGAACAGCGGCGCGTTGAGGACGGCCCAGACGCTGAAGTGCGCGCGGGCCTCGTCGGCGGTCAGCGTGCCGTTGCCGACCTGCAGCATGTCCGGGTCGTTCCAGCCGCCGGGCGAGCCGCTGTGCACGGCGACGGCGGCCTGCTGGTCGATCGTCGCGAGCACGGATTCCCAGGTCGGGACCAGGTCGTAGGTGGTGCGCCACAGGTTCGCCACCGGCCGCGCCCAGGTCCACGGGCTCGAGACGCCGTATTCGGAGATCGCGTAGACGATCGGCCGGGGGAGCGCGGCGAGCTCGTCGCGCATCTTCTCGAACGCGGCTTTCCGGTCGAGGCCGTCGACGGTGTCGGCGTTGCACCAGTCGTACTTGAGGTAGTCGACGCCCCAGCGGTCGAAGGTCTCGGCGTCCTGGCGCTCGTGGCCGAGCGACCCGATGCCGGACGCCGGGTAGGCGTCGTTCGCCATCGCGCAGGTGCGGCTGCCGGGGACGGCGTAGATGCCGAAGAGCAGGCCGCGGGAGTGCACGTAGTCGGCGAGATCGGCGATGCCGTGGGGAAAGCGCTTCGGGTCCGGCTGCAGCGAGCCGTCGGCGGCGCGGGCGGTCGCCTGCCAGCAGTCGTCGACGACGACGTAGTGGTAACCCGCGTCACGCAGGCCGGTGTCGGCGAGCGCGTCGGCGGCGCGCTTCACGACGTCCTCGGTCAGGTCGTAGCAGCGGACCTGGTTCCAGCTGTTCCAGCCCATCGGCGGGGTACCCGCCAGGCCGTTCGCCAGCGCGGGGGACGCCGTGGGCAGGCTGAGCAGCCACGTCAGCGCGACGAGGAGGAGCACGAGCAGGCTGGTTTTCGGCTTGACGGCGATGGCGTGATCCAATCGCACCGGAAGTGAAACCGCAGTCACCCGGAGGCGGCATGCCGATCTACGCACTCGGTGATCTCGAACCGACGATCCACCCCGACGCCTACGTCCACCCCGACGCCACGGTGATCGGCGACGTCCGGATCGGCGCGCACGCGTCGGTGTGGCCGCAGACCGTCCTGCGCGGCGACCACGGTTACATCGAGCTCGGCGAGCGGTCGAACGTCCAGGACGGCTGCGTCCTGCACTGCACCGAGCGGCACCCGACGATCCTGGGGCCGTCGTCGGCGATCGGGCACGCGGTGCACGTCGAGGGCGCGACGATCGGCACCGGCTGCCTGATCGCGTCCGGCTCGGTGGTGCTGAACGGCTCCGTGATCGAGGACGGCGGCATGGTCGGCGCGGGCGCGGTGCTGTCGTACGGCTCCCACGTCAAGACCGGCGAAATCGCGCTGGGCGTGCCGGGGAAGGTGCGCGAAAACACGTCGTTCAGCGCGGAGAACATCGCGCTCGTCGTCGATTCGTACGTCAAGCGGGCGCAGCGGTTCAAGGCGGAGCTGAGGCGGCTCGACCCGCTCGGGTGACGCCGGCCACGCCCGGTAGGCTTGCGCGCCGTGACCGCACGACCGCTGCAGGACATCGTCGAGGCAGGCTGGGCGCAAGCCCTCGAACCGGTGGCGCCGCAGGTCGCCGCGATGGGGGAGTTCCTCCGCGCGGAGATCGCCGCGGGCCGCACCTACCTGCCGGCGGGTGAGCACGTGCTCCGGGCGTTCAAGCAGCCGTTCCACGACGTCCGGGTGCTGATCGTCGGCCAGGACCCGTACCCGACGCCGGGGCACGCGGTCGGCCTGAGCTTCTCGGTGGCGCCGGACGTCCGGCCGATCCCGAAGAGCCTGATCAACATCTACAAGGAGTACTGCGACGACCTCGGCCACCCGCTGCCGGCCAACGGCGACCTGACGCCGTGGGCCGACCAGGGCGTGCTGCTGCTCAACCGGTCGCTGACCGTGCAGCCCGGGAAGTCGAACTCGCACCAGGGCAAGGGCTGGGAAGCGGTCACCGAGCAGGCGATCAAGGCGCTGGCGGCCCGCTCGGAGCCGATGGTGGCGATCCTCTGGGGCCGCAACGCCCGCAACCTGCGCCCGATGCTGGGCGAGGTCCCGTGCATCGAGTCGGCGCACCCGAGCCCGCTCTCGGCGCACAACGGCTTCTTCGGGTCGCGGCCGTTCAGCCGGGCCAACCAGCTGCTGGAGCAGCAGGGCGCGGCGCCGGTCGACTGGAAACTTCCCTGACGACCGGTGTCCGGATCGGCGTGACGGCTCCGACCAAGGGGTAAACAGACCTTGGAGGACACCCCATGAACGTCACTTCGGCCGACGGCACGACCATCTTCTTCGAGCAGCGCGGCGACGGCCCGCCGGTGATCCTGGTCGGCGGCGCGTTCAACGACCGCACGACCACGGTCGGCCTGGCGGAGGTCCTCGCCGGCGACTTCACGGCGGTCAACTACGACCGGCGCGGGCGTGGTGACTCCGGCGACGCTCCTTCATACGCCGTCGAGCGCGAGATCGAGGACCTCGCGGCGCTGATCGCGCACGTCGGCGGGACGGCGTCGGTGTTCGGCCACTCGTCGGGCGCGATCCTGGCCCTGGAAGCGGCCGCGGCGGGCATCGGCATCGACCGCGTGGTGGCCTACGAGCCGCCGTACGCGACGGACGAGCACCCGCGGGGGGACGTCGTGGCCGAGGTGCGCGCCCAGCTCGCGGCGGGCGATCGGGACGGCGCGGTGGCGACGTTCCTGAAGGTCGCGGGCACGCCGGAGGAGATGATCGAGGGCATGAAGCAGGCCCCGGTGTGGGGCTGGTTCACGGCGTTGGCGCACACGCTGCCGTACGACCTGACGATCTGCGGCCCGGACGGCCGCCCGCGGACGGAGAACCTGGCCCGCATCAAGATCCCGGCCCTGGTGATCGGCGGCGGCGCGAGCGACGACGCACTCCGGTCAGGCGCCCGCGCGGCGGCCGCGGCGGTGCCCGGTGCCCGTCACGAGACGCTCGAAGGGCAGGACCACGGGGTGCTGCAGTTCCCGGAGACGCTCAAGGACCTGCTGACCGATTTCCTCAAGTGAGCCAGCGCGGCCAGGAAGGTCGCGAATGACTCATTCGGGACCTCCGACGTCCCGAATGAGTCATTCGCGACACTTGGCGACCGCGCGCGACCGGGTGGGGACATGAAAATGGCGGGTGCTCCGGAGAGCACCCGCCATCCCAAACTTCTCCGGCGTCAGCCCCGGACGACCTTGCCCGCCTTGATGCACGAGGTGCACACGTTCAGGCGCTTGCGCTGGGACACACCCACCTTGGCGTGGACGGTCTGGATGTTCGGGTTCCACCGGCGGTTGGTACGGCGGTGGGAGTGCGAGACCGACTTGCCGAAGCCGGGTCCCTTGCCACAGACGTCGCACACGGCAGCCACGTCGAACTCCTTTGGATCTGGGTCATAGAAATGAGCCCAGATGCACTGGGCAACTCGACCATAGTAACTACTGCGATCGAGGGCCCCGGCACCGGGTCGATACGCTGCCCGGGGACCGGGTAGGAGGTTACGGGGTGCGGGTGCTGGACGTGGCGGCGGTGTCGGCCTGGGCGGCGGGCTGCGTGCACAGCCTCGCGCGCCTGCGGCCGGCCATCGACGAGATCAACGTCTACCCCGTCGCCGATTCCGACACCGGCTCCAACATGCTCTTCACGATGACCGGCGCGGCCCGGGAACTCTCCGAGGCGACCCCGGAAACCGCCGCCGAAGCGCTGAAGGTCCTCGCGCGGGGCGCGGTCGCCTCCGCCAAGGGCAACTCCGGCGTGATCCTGTCCCAGGTCGTGCGCGGGCTCGCCGACCGCGCCGAAGGCGACCTGGACGGGCCGTGGCTGGCGAAGGCGCTGGGACACGCCGACGAGGCCGCCACCGGGGCCGTCAGCCGCCCGGTCGCCGGGACCATCCTGACCGTGCTGCACGCCGTCGCCCTCGCCGTCCGGGGCGACACGAGCCCGCTGTCCCAGATCGCCGCAAAAGCGGCGAAAGAGGCCGCCCACGCCCTCGAAAAGACGCCCGAGCAGCTGCCCGCGCTGGCCAGGGCCGGGGTCGTCGACGCCGGGGCGCGCGGCCTGGTCGCCGTGCTCGACGCGCTGGTCGGCGTGCTCACCGGCGCGCCCGTCCAGCCGGAGCACGCCCTCGAAGTGCACGCGCACCCCCACTCCGAGGTGTACGCCTGGGAGGTCATGTACCTCCTGGACGGCGTCGAAGAGGCGAGCCTGCCGACCCTGCAGAAGGAGCTCAGCAGCCTCGGCGACAGCGTCACGGTGGCCGGTGACGGCTCGGGCAGCCACGCCGTGCACGTCCACTGCGCCGACATCGGCGGCGCCATCGAGGCCGGCCTCGCGCTCGGCCGTCCGCGCAAGATCCGCGTCGAGCCGCTGCTCACGCCGACGCCGATCGAGCCGGGCGGCGGGATCGACCGCACGGTGGTCGCCGTCGTCCACGGCGGGGCGCTGGCCGAGCTGCTGCGGGCCGAGAGCATCCCGGTGCTGGCCGTGCCCGAGGGCGGGACGCCGAGCGTCGAGGACATGATCGGGCTGCTCAACGAGGCCGCCGGCCAGCAGGTGACCGTGCTGCCGGGCAGCGTCGCGCTGACCGCCGCGGCCGACACCGCGGCCGGGCACGCCATGGCCGCCGACCGGGACGTCGTGGTCATCCCGTGCGCGTCCCCGGTGCAGGTGCTGGCCGCCCTCGCCGTGCACGACGCCGGCCGCCGCACGAACGACGACGTCGTCGCGATGGCCGAAGCGGCCGCCGCGACCAGGCGTGGCGAACTGCGGATCGCGCAGGAAGAGTCGCTAACCTGGGTGGGCCGGGCCCAGTCCGGTGACGTGGTCGGCCTGGTCGACGACGAGGTGGTGCTGATCGAGCCCGCGCCCGCGTCCGAGACCAACCTGGTCGCGGCCGCGATGAAGGTGCTGAACCGGATGCTGGCCCTCGGCGGCGAGCTGGTGACGGTGCTGAGCGGCGCCGCCGCCCCGCCCGGGGTTGCCGAGGAGCTCGCCGAGCAGCTGCGGGTGGAGCACCCGGAGGTGGAGCTGACCAGCTACGCCAGCGGCCAGGCGGACGCCGTGCTGCTGATGGGAGTCGAATAGCGAGATGGCCGGACTGCGCGACAAGCTGCCGCTGCTGCTGGGCGCCAAGACGGCGAAGGCGCTCGCCACGTCGTTGGACATCGAAACGGTCAGCGACCTGCTGCGCCACTACCCGCGCCGCTACGCCGAGCGCGGCGAGCTCACCGACATCCACGGCCTCGAGCTGGGCGAGCACGCCACCGTGCTGGCGCGCATCGAAAAGGTGAGCAAGCGGCGGATGAAGGCACGCAACGGCACCATCCTCGACATGGTCATCACCGACGGGAAACGGCGGCTGACCTGCGCGTTCTTCAACCAGGCATGGCGCGAGAAGGACTTGGTCCCCGGCAAGACCGGCCTGTTCGCCGGCAAGGTGTCCGCCTTCCGCGACACGCTGCAGCTGACCAACCCCGAGTACGAGCTGTTCGAGGCCGACCGCGCCGAGGAGGCGATGGACGACTTCCTCGCCGCGATCATCCCGGTCTACCCGGCGGCGCAGGGCATGCCGACCTGGTCGATCGCCAAGTGTGTCCGCCAGGTCCTCGACGTCCTCGAGGTCGACGACGACCCGATGCCCGCCGAGCTGCGGCGGCTGCACAAGCTGGCCGACCTCGACAACGCGCTGCACGGCATCCACCGCCCGGAGAACTGGGCGCACCTGGAGGCGTCGAAGAAGCGGCTGAAGTGGGACGAGGCCATGGCCGTCCAGCTGATCTTCGCGCAGCGGCGCCATTCGGCCATCTCGCGGCCGGCGAAGGCGAACCCGCACGTCAGCGGCGGCCTGATGGACGCCTTCGACAAGCGGCTGCCCTTCGACCTGACCGCGGGCCAGCGGGGGATCGGCGACGAGATCGCCGCCGACCTCGCGTCCGAGCACCCGATGAACCGGCTGCTGCAGGGCGAGGTCGGCTCGGGCAAGACGGTCGTCGCGCTGCGGGCGATGCTGCAGGTCGTCGACAACGGGCGGCAGGCCGCGATGCTGGCCCCGACCGAGGTCCTCGCCGCGCAGCACGCGCGGTCGCTGCGGGAAATGCTCGGCGACCTCGGGCAGGCGGGCGAGCTGGGCGCGGCGGAGAACGCCACCCGCGTGACGCTGCTCACCGGTTCGATGGGCGCGAAGGAGCGCAAGAAGGCGCTGCTGGAGATCGTCAGCGGGGAAGCGGGCATCGTCGTCGGCACGCACGCGCTGATCCAGGACCACGTCGAGTTCGCCCACCTCGGCCTCGCCGTCGTCGACGAGCAGCACCGGTTCGGCGTCGAGCAGCGGGACGCGCTGCGCACCCGCGGCGCCGGCGACACCAGCCCGCACGTCCTCGTCATGACCGCGACGCCGATCCCGCGCACGGTCGCCATGACCGTGTACGGCGACCTGGAGGTGTCCGCGCTGCGCGAGATGCCGGTCGGGCGGTCGCCGATCTCGACCACCGTCGTGCCGGTCGCCGAGAAACCGGCCTGGTTCGACCGGATCTGGCAGCGCGTCCGCGAGGAGGTCGGCAAGGGGCACCAGGCGTACGTCGTCTGCCCGCGGATCGGCGACGAGCCGCCGTCGGACAAGAGCGACAAGCGGCCGCCGCTGGCCGTCCTGGACGTGGCACCCGAGCTGGAGCACGGGCCGCTGCAGGGCCTGAAGATCGGCGTGCTGCACGGCCGGATGCCGCCCGACGACAAGGACGCCGTGATGCGCGCGTTCTCGGCGGCGAAGCTGGACGTCCTGGTCGCCACCACCGTCATCGAGGTCGGCGTGAACGTGCCGAACGCCACCGCGATGGTGATCATGGACGCCGACCGGTTCGGCGTCAGCCAGCTGCACCAGCTGCGCGGCCGCGTCGGCCGGGGCAGTGTGCCGGGGCTGTGCCTGCTGGTCACCGAGACCCTCGACGGCACGGCGACCCGCGAGCGGCTGGCCGCGGTCGAGTCCACGACGGACGGCTTCGAGCTGTCGCGGCTGGACCTGGAGCTGCGCCGCGAAGGCGACATCCTCGGCGCGGCGCAGTCCGGGAAGCGGTCCACGCTGAAGCTGCTGTCGCTGCTGCGGGACGAGGACGTCATCGCCGCGTCCCGGCAGAGCGCGCAGGAGATCGTCGAAAAGGACCCAGACCTGGAGAAGTACCGCGGCCTGGCCCAGATGGTCGGCGACGTCGTCGACGTCGACCGCGCGGAGTACCTGGAGAAGAGTTGATCCGCCCGGCTGTGGTCGCGGACGCGGCGGCGATCGGCGAGGTCCACGTGCGCTCCTGGCAGGCGGCCTACGCGGGCCTGATCCCGGCGGACTTCCTCGCCCGGCTGTCGGCTTCCTCGCGCGCGGCGGGGTGGGCCCGGCGGATCGGCGACGGCTCTGGGCAGGTGCTGGTCGTCGAGGACGACGGAGTCATCGCGGGCTTCGCCGCCTTCGGGCCTTCGCAGTTGTTCGCGCTGTACGTGCTGCCGGAGTTCTGGGGGCGGGGCCTGGGCCGGGCGCTGCACGACCGGGTCGTCGCGGAGATGTCCGGCGACAGCGCCGTCCTGTGGGTGCTCGCGACGAACGAGCGGGCGAAGGCGTTCTACGTCCGGCAGGGCTGGGTGGACGACGACGCCCGCCAGACCGAGACGATCGACGACGGGCGCGTCACGCTGGAGGAGATGCGGTACCGCCGCCGGTTGCCGTGAACACGCCGGCTTTCGCGGCGGCCGCGGCGGCTTTCGCGGCGAGGGCGGCGTCCTCCGGCGTCACGCCTTCCCGGGAGACGAACAGGCGGTAGAAGACCGGCCCGCAGGCCACGCGGATCACCTCGACGGCGTCGGTGCCGGGCGGGACCTCGCCGCGCTCGACCGCGCGGTGCACGGCGGCGGCCGAGCGGGCGTGGCGATCGACGTAGAACTCCTGCAGGGCGTCGGCGGCGCGGGCGGAGAGGAACGCGGCCGAGATCGACGCCGTCGGGAGCTCGCGTTCGCCCGGCGTGGTGAAGTAGCGCACCAGCTCGAGGTTGATCCCGCGCAGGTCGCCTTCGAGCGAACCGGTGTCCGGGGCGGCCCACTCCTGCTCGGTGCCCATCAGCAGGGCCGCCGCGACCAGGCCCTCGGCGGACTCCCAGCGGCGGTACAGCGTCGTCTTGTGCACGCCGGAGCGGTCGGCGACCGCCTCGACGGTCAGCTCCGCGTAGCCGCGTTCGCCGAGCAGCTCGAGGGTGGCGTTCAGCGCGGCGAGGCGGGTCCGCTCGGTGCGGCCGCCCGGGCGCTTGGTCCCGGAAATCTCGGTTGCCAACTGCTACTCCTGTTGCGTTAGTGTGCCCAGTATGACAGGAACCGTCGACGTTGCCGAGATCGCCGAGCTCGTCGGCGACGCCGAAGTCGTCGCCATCGGCGAGAACAACCATCACATCCGCGAGTTCGGTGTGCTGCGCGACCGCCTCCTGCGCCACCTCGTCACCGAGCGCGGGTTCACCGTGCTCGGGTTCGAGGGCGGCTTCCCGGAGGGGCGGCTGGTCGACGCGTGGCTGCAGGGCGGCCCGGGTGAGGTCGCCGACATCGCACGGGACGGCTTCACCTTCGGTCTCGGCGACTCCGCCGAGGTGCACGAGATGCTGACGTGGCTGCGGGGCCGCGGGGTCCGGTTCTTCGGGCTCGACGTGCCGAGTTCGGCCGGTTCGCCGGTGCCCGCGCTGCGGGCGGTCCGCGAAGTCCTGTCGCGAGTGGACCCCGCCAACGTGTCCCTTGTGGACACGGCGGTGGCGGCGTGCGAGCCGTACGCGTCCGTGAGCAGTGCGGTCGCGCCGGGCCGGTACCAGGAGATGACTGTGGCAGCGCGGGACGCGGCCACTGCGGCACTGTCCGTCCTCAAAGGACACGTCGAGTCGCTGGCGCCCGAAGCCGCGCACGACGCGGAAGGCGCGCTGCGCGTCGACCTGTACCTGCGGGAGCTGGACGCGCTGATGGCGGGCCGGGCGCCCGAGCCGCAGAGTTCGTCGCGGGACACGTACATGGCGGCCACCGTGCGGCTGCTGCGGCGGCAGTTCCCCGGCGAGAAGATCGTGCTGATGCTCCACAACGGACACCTCCAGCGCGTCCCGTTCTCGCCGATGCCGGGCATGACGGCGCCGTCGGCGGGCACGCACCTGGCCGCGGAGCTGGGCGATCGCTATTTCGCGCTGGCTCTGACCGCCGTCTCCGGGACGACGACCGGGCTGGCACCCGACCCGGCGTTTCCGCTGGGGTTCCGGATGTTCGAGCAGGCCCTCGACGAACCGGCGGAAGGCAGCGTCGAGGCGCTGCTGGCTTCGCGGGCCCCGTGCGTGGCCGCGCATCCGGCGGCGTCGGGGATCCGGCACGCGCACATGACACCGCCGGTCGACGTCGCGGCCGCGTGGGACGCCGTCGTCTGCCTGGAGAAGCAGGAAACGATTTTCGGCGGTGCGGCCGGGTAGGTGCGCCCGTTCGGCTGATTGCCGTAGCGCCCGGGGTGGGCGTTTCCTACCGGTATGGCCGGGCGGAGGCGGGCGCTGATCGTCGCCAACGGCGAGTACGACAACGCGGGACTGCAGCGGCTGGGCTCGCCCGCGGCGGACGCCGACGCCCTGGCCGGGGTGCTCGCCGACCGGGCGATCAGCGACTTCGACGTGCGTGTCGTGCGCAACGAGGCCGCGTACACGGTGCAGGCGGAGATCGAGGACCTCTGCGTGGAGGGCAAGCCCGATGACGTCCTGCTGCTGCACTTTTCGTGCCACGGCCTGAAGGACGACACGGGCGCGTTGTACTTCGCCGCCCGCAACACGCGTCCCGACCGGCTGCGGTCGACGGCGGTGCCGGCGCAGTTCGTGCAGCAGTGCATCCGGCAGAGCCGGTCGCGCAGCATCGTCCTGCTGCTGGACTGTTGTTACGGCGGCGCGTTCGGCCAGGGGGTGGCGATCCGGGCGGCGGGCGACGCGAACGTCCTCGACAGCTTCCGCGGCGGCCGCGGCCGGGCGGTGATCACGGCGTCGAACTCGATCGAGTACGCCTTCGAGGGCGCAACGCTGGCCTCGGACGAGCCCGCGCAGCCGTCGGTGTTCACGTCGGCGCTGGTGGAGGGCCTGCGCACGGGCGAAGCCGACCGCGACGAGGACGGCTGGATCGCCCTGGGCGAGCTGTACGAGTACCTGTTCGACCGGGTTCGCGAGCGCAACCCGAAGCAGACCCCGAGCCGCGACATCGAGATGCAGGGCGAGCTGTACCTGGCGAAGAGCCGCCGTCGCCGCATCAAGCCCTCGCCGGTCCCGGCGGACTTGGCGGCGGCGATCGGCGCGGAGAACCCGTTCACCCGCCTGGGCGCGGTGGCGGAGCTGCGACGCCGGCTGGCGAGCGACAACCTGCCGGTGGCGGTGGGCGCGTTCGAGGCGCTGAAGGCGATGGTGGCAACGGACATCGAGCACGTGGCCGCGGCGGCGGCGGACGCGATGTCGTTCGCGGTGGTGCGGGTGGACGCGGGTTCGTTGAGCTTCGCGGGCGACGTGGTGCGGAGGCGGATCCGGCTGCTGGGGCCACCGGTGGCGCGGGCCTGCCGGTTCGAGGCGTCCCACGGGTGGATCGAGGTCCGGGAGACCGGCGAAGGCGCCGAGGTGACGGTGACACCGGGGGCCGGGGTCCGGCGGGGGAAGGTGGTGGTGACGGGACCGACGGGCGAGACGGTGGTGGAGGTCGAGGCAGCGGCGGCGCCGGGGCAGCCAGAGGCGACGGCAGCTGCCGGGACCGAGGTGGCACCGGGTGAGGAGACGGAGCCGGAGCCGACCGTCGGCTCGGTCCGGGACACGCCGACAGTGCCGGAGTCCGCCGCCGAACCCCCGGCCGCTGGAGCGCCGGAGCCTGTTACTGCGCCGGAATCCGGAGGTGCGGGTCCCGCAACCGCGCAGGCCGCTCCCGACCCGTCGCCCGCCGAGCCGCAACCCTCTCCGCACCGCGTCCGCTCCCTCGACCCGGCCGCCGCGTTCGGTGCCGTTCTCGCCGTTGCCGGTGGTGTCTTCGCGGTCAACGGTCTCCCCATGGCCTACCGCTACGGCGAAACCCTCGCCTACTACCGGCCCGGCCTCGATGTCTACGTCGTGTTCACCGCGCTCTTCGCCCTGCTCGCCGGGGTCCTCTCCCTGGTTCCGCGGACCCGGCAGCGGACCGGCCCCGCGTTGCTGCTCGGGCTCGGGGTCGCCGCCCTGTCCGGGCTCGTGCGCTTCGTCGGGGATCTGATCCTCTTCTCGGCCGGTGATTCGGCGGCCGAACTGGGCGCCGGGTACTTCTTCGAGCTGGCCGGGCACACCGTCTGGGTCGTTGCCGGCCTCTGTGCGGTGGCCGCGCTGCGCCGGACCGCCGGGCTGGGCCGCGGGCCGGTCAGCGGCCGGCCTGCGCGGGGTGCGGTCGTGCTCGGCGGGGTCGTCGCGGCCGGGTGGGTCGTCCAGTTCGGCGAGGTGGCCGGGTACGACGCCGAGGCCGCCGGGCGGGCCGCGCCGCTGTTCGTGCTCTGCGTCCTGGTGGCGGCTGCCGTGCCCGCCGTTGCCGTGGTGCTCCGGCCGCGTTCGGTTGGGTGCGTCGTGCTGGCGCTGGGGACCGCCGGGCAACTCGGCACGCTGATCCCGGCGCTCGTCGCCTCGCTGGGTGGTTCCTCCGTCACCGTGGCCGGCCAGGTGATCGCCGTCGTGGCTCTCGTGCTGCTGGCGGCCGACACCGTGGTGCTGGTCCGGCGGAATCAGCCGAACGGGCGACCGCTCTGACTTGTCGTCCGGACACCGCCGGGGTACCACGACGATCATGAGGATGCTTCTCGCGGCCGTGGCCGTGCTCGCCGGCCACGTCTCGGGCAGCGGCGTGCAGCCCGATCCGCCCAGCTGGGGCCTCGACCGGATCGACCAGCGCACCGGCCTCGACCACGCCTACCACTACGCGACCGACGCCTCGGGCGTCACCATCTACGTCATCGACAGCGGCGTCGACGCGCAGCACCCCGACTTCCAGGGCCGCGTCGCGCCCGGGCGGGACTTCCTGAACGGCGGCTCCGACACCACCGACACCAACGGCCACGGCACCCGCCTCGCCGGCATCGCCGCCGGCAAGGACTACGGCGTCGCGAAGGGCGCCCAGATCGTGCCCGTGCGGGTGCTCGACAAAGACGGCGGCGGCGCCACCGACCAGATCATCGCCGGCCTCGACTGGGTCGCGCAGAACGCCCAACAACCCGCCGTCGCCGTCCTCGGCATCGGCGGGGTGGCGAACGACCGGCTCGACGCCGCGGTCAAGCGGCTGGCCGAGGTGGTGCCGATCGCCGTCCCGGCGGGCAGCGAGACCGCCGACGCCGGCGGCTTCTCGCCGGGCCGGGTGCCCGAGGCGCTCACCGTCGCCGCCTCCGACGCCCAGGACCGGCCGGACAAGACGTCGAACTCCGGCCAGGACGTCGACCTGTACGCCCCGGGCGCCGGCATCCCGTGCCCGATCGCGGGCGGCACCGGCGCGGGCCCGGAGTCCGGCACGTCGATGGCGGCGGCGTTCGCGGCCGGTGTGGCCGCGCTCTACCGCGCCCAGCACCCCGGGGACACCCCGGCCCAGGTGGACGAAGCCCTGGTCGACGCGGCCACGCCGGACGTCCTCAAGGGCGTCCCGGACGGGACCGCCAACCGGCTGCTTTACGCGCCCGCCGGATCCTGAAAAGCTGCCCAGACCACTCGCCCGGCAACCCTCCGCGACGCATGATGTCCATCACCCGGGACTGAGCTCCCGCAGAGCGGGAAGAACCGGGTAACGTGCGTTGACTTACCGATCCAAGAGGGAAGGACCGGGCATGTTCCGCAAGGTTCTGGTGGCCAACCGCGGGGAGATCGCGATCCGGGCGTTCCGCGCCGGCTACGAACTCGGTGCGGGGACGGTCGCCGTGTTTCCGCACGAAGACCGCAACTCGCTGCACCGCCTGAAGGCCGACGAGGCGTACGAGATCGGCGAACCCGGTCACCCCGTGCGCGCCTACCTCTCGGTCGACGAGATCGTCGCCGCGGCGAAGAAGGCGGGGGCCGACGCCGTCTACCCCGGCTACGGGTTCCTCTCGGAGAACCCCGATCTCGCGCGCGCGTGCGAAGAAGCGGGCATCACCTTCGTCGGGCCGAGCGCCGACATCCTCGAACTCACCGGTAACAAGGCCCGCGCGGTCAAGGCCGCGCGCGAGGCCGGCGTGCCCGTGCTCGGGTCGTCCGAGCCGTCCAGCGACGTCGACGCGCTGGTCGCCGCGGCCGAAGAGCTCGGCTTCCCCGTCTTCGTCAAGGCCGTCGCCGGGGGTGGCGGGCGCGGGATGCGCCGCGTCGAGGACCCCGCCCTGCTGCGCGAGTCCATCGAGGCCGCCGCGCGCGAGGCCGAGTCCGCCTTCGGCGACCCGACCGTCTTCCTCGAGAAGGCCGTCGTCGAGCCGCGGCACATCGAGGTGCAGATCCTCGCCGACGGCGAAGGCAACGTCATCCACCTCTTCGAGCGCGACTGCTCGGTGCAGCGGCGCCACCAGAAGGTCGTCGAGCTGGCGCCGGCGCCGAACCTCGACCCCGAGCTGCGCGACCGCATCTGCGCGGACGCGGTCAAGTTCGCCAAGCAGATCGGCTACCGCAACGCCGGCACCGTCGAGTTCCTGCTCGACAAGCAGGGCAAGCACGTCTTCATCGAGATGAACCCGCGCATCCAGGTCGAGCACACGGTCACCGAAGAGGTCACCGACGTCGACCTCGTGCAGTCGCAGCTGCGGATCGCCTCCGGCGAGACCCTCGCCGACCTCGGGCTGGCCCAGGACAAGATCTACCTGCGCGGCGCCGCCCTGCAGTGCCGCATCACCACCGAGGACCCGGCCAACGGCTTCCGCCCGGACACCGGGATGATCTCCGCCTACCGCTCGCCGGGCGGCTCCGGCATCCGGCTCGACGGCGGCACCGCCTTCTCCGGCACCGAGATCAGCGCCCACTTCGACTCGCTGCTGGTCAAGCTCACCTGCCGCGGCCGGGACTTCAAGACCGCCGTCGGCCGCGCCCGCCGCGCCGTCGCCGAGTTCCGGATCCGCGGGGTCGCGACGAACATCCCGTTCCTGCAGGCCGTCCTCGACGACCCGGACTTCCGCGCCGGCCGCGTCACGACGTCGTTCATCGAACAGCGCCCGCAGCTGCTCACCGCGCGGCAGTCCGCCGACCGCGGCACGCGCCTGCTGACCTACCTGGCCGACCAGACGGTCAACAAGCCGAACGGCGAGCGCCCGAAGACCCCGGACGCCACGCTCAAGCTGCCGAAGCTCCCGAAGGACGCCGAGCCGGCGCCGGGTTCGAAGCAGAAGCTCGCCGAGCTGGGCCCGGCCGGGTTCGCGGAGTGGCTGCGGAAGTCGCCGCACATCGGCGTCACCGACACGACGTTCCGCGACGCACACCAGTCGCTGCTCGCCACCCGCGTCCGCACGAAGGACCTCCTGGCGGTGGCGCCGGTCGTCGCGAACACGCTGCCGCAGCTGCTGTCGCTGGAGTGCTGGGGCGGCGCGACCTACGACGTCGCCCTGCGGTTCCTCGCCGAGGACCCGTGGGAGCGGCTGGCCGCGCTGCGCGAAGCCGTGCCGAACATCTGCCTGCAGATGCTGCTGCGCGGGCGCAACACCGTCGGGTACACGCCGTACCCGACCGAGGTGACCACCGCCTTCGTCCGGGAGGCGACGAAGACCGGCATCGACATCTTCCGGATCTTCGACGCGCTCAACGACGTCGAGCAGATGCGCCCGGCCATCGAAGCCGTGCGCGAAACCGGGACCGCCGTCGCCGAGGTCGCGCTCTGCTACACCTCGGACCTGTCCGACCCGGGCGAGAAGCTCTACACGCTCGACTACTACCTCAAGCTGGCCGAGCAGATCGTCGGCGCCGGGGCGCACGTCCTGGCGATCAAGGACATGGCCGGGCTGCTGCGCGCGCCCGCGGCGACCAAGCTGGTCACCGCGCTGCGCAAGGAGTTCGACCTGCCGGTGCACATCCACACCCACGACACCGCGGGCGGTCAGCTGGCCACCTACCTCGCGGCGATCAACGCGGGCGCGGACGCCGTCGACGGCGCGGTCTCGTCGATGGCGGGCACGACGTCGCAGCCGTCGCTGTCCTCGATCGTGGCGGCCACCGACCACTCGGCCCGGACCACCGGTCTGGACCTGCGGGCGATCGGCGACCTGGAGCCGTACTGGGAGAGCGTACGCAAGATCTACGCGCCCTTCGAGGCCGGGCTCGCGTCGCCGACCGGGCGCGTCTACGACCACGAAATCCCCGGCGGCCAGCTGTCGAACCTGCGGACGCAGGCCATCGCGCTCGGCCTGGGCGACCGGTTCGAGGACATCGAGGCGATGTACGCGGCCGCGGACAAGATCCTCGGCCACCTGGTGAAGGTGACGCCGTCGTCGAAGGTCGTCGGCGACCTCGCGCTGCACCTGGTCGGCGCGGGCGTCTCGCCGGCCGACTTCGAGGCCGAGCCGAACAAGTTCGACATCCCCGACTCGGTGATCGGCTTCCTGCGCGGCGAGCTCGGCGACCCGCCGGGCGGCTGGCCGGAGCCGTTCCGCACCAAGGCCCTCGAAGGCCGGGCGGCGGCGAAGCCGGTCGTCGAACTGTCCGAAGAGGACCGTGCCGCGCTGGCGGAACACCCGCGCCGGACGCTCAACCGGCTGCTGTTCCCCGGTCCGACGAAGGAATTCGAAGCGCATCGCGAGGCGTACGGCGACACGTCCGTGCTGCCCAGCAAGGACTTCTTCTACGGGCTGCGCCCGGGGGAGGAGTATTCGGTCGACCTCGAGCCGGGCGTGCGGCTGCTCATCGAGCTGGAGGCCATCGGCGAGGCCGACGAGCGCGGCGTCCGCACGGTGATGTCGACGCTGAACGGCCAGCTGCGGCCGATCCAGATCCGCGACAAGTCGATCGCCTCGGACATCCCGGCGACGGAGAAGGCCGAGAAGGGCAACCCGAAGCAGGTCGCGGCGCCGTTCGCGGGCGTGGTGACGCTGCAGGTCGCCGAGGGCGACACGGTCGAAGCCGGCGCCACGGTCGCGACGATCGAGGCGATGAAGATGGAGGCCTCGATCACGGCGTCCACCGGCGGCAAGGTGGGCCGCCTGGCGATCACGAACGTGCAGCAGGTCGAAGGCGGCGACCTCCTGCTCGTCCTCGAGTGAGCCCTCGTGAGTGGTAAGGCGCGTTAGAACGCGCCTTACCACTCACGACCGCGGAGCGGCCGCGATACGCTCGGCGGATGCTGATCAACGCGGTACCGCAGCGGCAGGGCGCGGTGGGGCCGCGCGCGGCGGAGTTGCCGGACGGCTGTCTGGCGCTGGCGGAGCTGGCCGGGCACGTGCTCGGCCGGCCCGTCCACCACGTCCGCCAGACGCGCGCGGTGTCCGAAGTGGACGGCGGGATCGCGTCCCGTGCCGTGCTGACCGGCCCGAACCGCGCGGCCCAGCTGGCCGCCCTGGAGGCTCCGGGTGGGCCGGTCCTGACCATCGGCGGCGACTGCGGTGTCGAGCTGGTCCCGATCGGGGTCGCGCGGTTCCGGTACGGGCCCGGGCTCGGCGTCGCGTGGTTCGACGCCCACCCGGACCTGAACACGGCGGATTCGTCGCCGTCGGGCGCGTTCCACGGGATGGTGCTGCGGTCGCTGTTCGGGGAGGGCGACCCGCAGTTCGCGGCGGACCCGGCGTTGACGCCCGGCAACGTCGCTCTCGCCGGAACGCGGGTGTTCGACCCGGAGGAGCGGGCGGCGGTGGCCCGGGGGCTGGTGGTCGAGTCGCTCGGCTCCCTGGCCGGCGTGGAGCGGCTGTACGTGCACGTGGACCTGGACGTGCTGGACCCGGCGGAGTTCCCGGGGCTGAACTACCCGGAGCCCGACGGCTGGACGATCGAGCGCCTGGTCGCGGAGCTCGACGCGCTGGCGCGGTTCGAGGTGGTCGGCGCCGGGATCACGGAGTGCGTGGGGACACCGCGCGAGGTCGAGGTCCTGGAGCCTGTCCTGTCCGCGATCGGCCGCCTGCTCGTGAGTGGGAAACAGGGTTAGAACACTGTTTCTCACTCACGAGCGGTAGGCGGAGCGGACGGCGTCGAGGGCGGTGTCCAGGTCGGCGCCGAGGTCGCGGGCCGTCGTCGCGAAGTCCGCGGCAGCGGAACGCAGCAGGGCGCCGGGGTCCGGGCGGCTCGGCGGGATCGTCACCACCGTGCCGCGGGCGCGGGCCGTCGTCACCCAGCCCGCCGCCTCCAGTTCGCGGTAGGCCCGGGCCACCGTGCCCGACGCCAGGCCCAGGTCCCGGGCCAGCTGGCGGATCGGGGGCAGCCGGGTGCCCTCGGGCAGCGCCCCCGTCGTGACCGCGCGGACCACCTGATCGTGCACCTGCCGCCACGGTGCCAGGCCGGTCTCGGTGTCGATGACGATCTTCACGCCGCGGCCGGCTGCCGTTTCACCGGGGCCGTGACCGCCAGGAACGCCGCCAGGCCGGCCACGACGACCAGGAACGACCCGAAGTCGCCGGCCGGCCAGCCGATCGCCGTGCACGCACCGATGCCCAGCCCGATCGCCACCCGGGCGCTGCGGCTGCGCAGCGCCCGGTCGGTGCGCGGCTCGCCGACCGCCGGGCGGCGCACCGCGAGCAGGACGATCGCCGCGCACACCACCGCCGTGCCCGCGGCCACCGCCAGCAGCTTCCACTGGGCCGTCAGCCCCAGGTGCACCAGCGCCCCCGCGGCCGCCAGCCCGCCGAGGACCAGCACCCACGCCGGGACGACGTCCCGCAGCGTCCGCGGGGCCAGCACGGCCTCCCGGCGCGGGCCGCGGGCCGGGCGCTGCGCCAGCAGCTCGGCGATCAGGCCGCCCAGCAGCAGCGTGACGACGATCGTGCCCGCGCCGGCCTCGTCGAGCAGCGGCGGGATCGCGATGAAGAGCCAGGGGTACCAGAACCGGCGCCGCTTGAGGTACCGGACGGCCAGCGCGACCTCGCCATCACCCGGCTCGGCCACGCCCCAGCGTTCCAGCAAGCGCTTACCGTGCTTCTCGCCCGGCCAGAGCACGATCAGGATCGCCAGCCCGATCAGGCCCGTGAAGAGCGCGACAGCGAGCACGTTGTCCCACGGCATGCCGTACCTCCCGAAGCTTGTATCAACCACATGATACAAGAGGGCTGCGTAACCGCAGCGCGGGGCGCTCGTTACGCCGTTCGTCCGTTCGCACGCACGTTCCGGTGCACTCGGCGGGACGTTTGTCAGCCGATCGCAGCCCCGCCCGGCAAAATTTGTCATCCGCGTGACAAGAAATCGGTTTTCTTTCACGGACGTGACACGTTTGGCGTTGGTTTTTCGATGTGCTCGTTGTCACCCCGCAACAGGCGCGGGGTGCCCGGTCGCGGGTGCTCCGCGGCCGGATTCCCGGGGCGGAGCGAAGGAGCTGCGATGTCGGTGGAGCGCGGATTCGAACACGCTGCGCCGCCCGCCGCACTGCCCCGCAAGCTCGCTGACATCCTGCGCCCGGAGCTGGCCAGTCTCGCTGCCGAAATCGTCGAAGAAATCCGCGCGACCATCCCGGCCTACGCCCGCCCGCTCGACGGGCCCTACGGCAAGTCGATCCGGGCCGGCGTCGAGTACGCGATCACGTTGTTCGTCGCGCAGATCGCCGACCCGACCGTCTCGAAGGAACAGTCCCACGAAGTGCACCACCGGCTGGGGCAGAACGAAATGCGCGAAGGCCGCAGCCTCGACACGCTGCAGTCGGCCTACCGCGTCGGCGCGCGGGTGTCGTGGCGGCGGATCATGCGCGTCGGGCGGCGGAGCGGGCTTTCCTCGGCGGTGATGTCGCAGCTGGCCGACGCGATGCTGGCGTTCATGGACGAGCTGGCCTCGGTCGCGCTCGACGGCTACCTGGAGGCCAAGGCGCGCACGGCGGGCGCGCTGGACACCTGGCGCCGCAAGCTGCTGCACCTGATCCTCGAGACGCCGCCCGCGTCGCCGAAAGCGATTGCCGAGCTGGCCCAGCTGATCGGCTGGCCGGTGCCGTCGGACGCGACGCCGGTGGCGGTCTGCCCGGCCGGCGGCGTCGCCCCGGCCCGCCGCCACGCCGGGCTGGACGCCGACGTCCTCGCCGAACTCGACACCGCTGACCCGAAACTGGTCGTCCCCGGTGAACTGAGCGGCGCCCGCCTGGCGGCGCTGCAGGTGGCCCTGCCGGACTGCCGCCTGTCGATCGGCCCGTGCGTCCCGCTCGCCTCGGTGGCGGATTCCCTGCGCTGGGCCCGGAACGCGCTCCAGCTGGCCGAGCGCGGCGTCCTGGCGGCCCGCCCGGTGCTGCGCGCGGAGGAGCACCTCGCGACCCTGCTGGTCAACAGCGACACGGGCCTGGTCGGCACGCTGCGGCACCGCCTGTTCGCCCCGCTGGCGGACATGACGGGCAAGCAGCAGGAACGGCTGCTGGAGACGCTGCGGGCGTGGCTGGACAGCCAGGGCAACGTGGTGGAGATCGCCGAGCGCCTCGGCGTCCACCCGCAGACGGTCCGCTACCGCATGCGCCAGCTGCAGGCGACGTTCGGCGAGAGCCTGCGCGACCCGTCGGCGCGGTTCGAGATGGAGCTGGCGCTGCGGGCCGGCGCGGCCCCGCTGCCGCTGCGGTACCCGGTCAGCGACCTGCTGCCGTCGCCGCGGTCGGGCGGCTCCCGTCCACAGTGGACTTCCAGCTGACCGCGGGTGCCGCCCCGGTGCGGGGCGGCCCCCGCCGGGTCAGGTGATCGGCAGGGCCGGGGTGAACGCGGCGTCCTGGCCGGCCGGCGGCCGGCAGATCACCGAGTAGAACGTGGGTGTGCCGTCCGGCCGGTGCAGGGACAGCAGGAGGATGAGCTGACCCGGGGTGAACGTGATCGTGCCCGAGGCGCCGGCGGTGTGCGACGACCGCCCGCCGGCGAACTCGACCACGACCGGGCCGGGACCCCACGTCGCCGGTTTGTTCGTCGCGGCCGGCGGGTTGTCGGTCGACCGGGGCCCGTTCACCGCTTCGACGAAGACCGCGACCCGCCCGCCCAGGAGGCCGTCGATGCCCCGGCCGGTCAGCCACGCCGACGCGGCCGGGGAAAGCGTGACGCTGCCGGAAACGTCCGAGAGCCCGAAGGCGGCCCCGGGAGCGACGGTGTCCGGACCGGTGAACCCGGCGGTCAAGGTCGCCGTCTGCGGCGAACCGTCGGGGAACTGGCAGGTGTAGCCGGCGGAATCGACGTGGAACGCCGTGCTCGCGTGGGCGGGGGCGGCCGCCCCGGCGAGCGCGGCCGTCGTGGCGAGCGCCAGTGACAGACTGCGGAAGACGCGCATGGTTTCCTTCCTGCGTCAGGAGATCACGATGTCCGGCTGGAACACCGCGCCGGGCGGGACGGGCACCGCCACCCGGCACGCCGACGACCACGCGACCCAGGTCCCGGTCGCCTTCTTGCGGAACTCCAGGTTCTCCCCGAGCTGTGCGCTCAGGGAAAACTCGATCGTTCCGGCCAGGCCCGCGCCGGTGGTGACGTCCCCGGCCGCCACGTGGAACGTCATCGGGCCACTGGCGGGGATCGTCTGCTCGGCCAGGATCCCCGAGATCGGAGCGTCCGGGTACGCGTTCGCCGCGGTGATCGAGGCGTTGAGCACACCCCGGATCCCGTCGTAGCCCAGGCTCGCCAGGAGCGCACGCAGTGGCGACGGCAAGACCTGGGTCAGGCTCACGTTCCGGAGGGTGATGGTGCTGCCCGCCGCGACCACGTCGTCGGTCGAGAAGGACGCGGCGAAGGTCGTGTTCTGCAGGCCGGCGCCGGGGTAGCTGCAGCGGTAGGGCACGGTGCCGGTCTGCAGGGTCACCGTGCCCGCGTGGGCCGTGCCCGCCGCCAGGCCCGTGACGAGCAGGGCCGCCGCGAGCGCCGTTCCGAATCTCATCGGTGCCTCCGGGGTCAGAAGATCGCGATGTCCGGCTGGAACGCCCGGTTCTGCGCCGGGCTGGTCGCCTTCAGCGTGCAGTTCGAAGACCAGGCGACCCACGTACCCGACCTTTTCTGGTGGAACTGGAGGGTTTCGGAGACCTGCACGCCCAGCGCGAACCCGATCGACCCCGCCGCGCCGGCGGTGAAGGTCAGGTCGCCCGCGGATTCGGGGAACGTCAGGCCGCCGGTCGTCGGGACCGGCTGCTCGGGGAAGCCGCCCGAGATGATCGCGGTGGCCGGAGTCGCGTTCGTGGCGGTGATCGTGGCGCCGAACGAACCCTGGACCGCGTCGTAGCCGGCGGCGGTGAACAGGGAGCGCAGCGCCGGGGACATGACGTGGCTCAGGAACACGCCGGTGAGGGTGAAGGTGCCACCCGGCGGCACCGTGTCTTCGGCCGTGAACGAGCCGGTGAACGTCGAAGCCTGCGGCGCGAGGCCGGGGTAGGTGCACGTGTAGGTCAGCGTGCCGGTCTGCGGGTTCACCGGTGCCGCCGACGCCGTTCCCGTTGTCACGCCGGTGACGAGCAGAGCCGCCGCGACAGCTGTTCCGATCCTCATCGTTCCCCCTCGGTTTCGTGGTGGTCAGGTCACCAGCAGGTCCGGTGAGAACAAGGTGTTCTGCGCCGGGCTGGTCACCTTCAGGGTGCAACTCGACACCCACGCCGTCGTCCAGGTGTTGTTGGGCGCCCGGTGGAACTGCAGGGTCAAGGAGAACGGCGTGCCCGTGCCGAACACGATCACGCCGGGGCCGCCCGCCACGAACGACTCGGAGCCGGCGGCGAACCCGATGGTCCCGGTCAGCGGGGGCCAGTACTGCTCCGGGATCGTCCCGCCGGTGCTCGAGTCCAGGGTGGCGTTCGACGCGGTCACCGGGACCATCCCGGTGCCGCGGACGCCGTCGTAGCCGAGGGCCCGCATCAGGTTTCGCGTGGTGGTGCCGAGGTAGATCGTCCCGGAGATGCCGGTGATCGGGAAGGTGCTGCCGGCCGCGACACCGTCCGGGCCGGTGAACTCCGCCACCGCGGTCACCGGCTGCGGCCCGACCCCCGGGAACGTGCAGTTGTAGAGCACACCGCCGGGAGGGGTGTCGTACGTCGTGGCCGCGCGGGCCGGCCCGGCGGTCCCGGCGAGGACGAGCACCGTCGCGGTGGACGCGGTCAGGAAACGGCGGAATCCCATGTGCCCTCCAGGGGTGCGCTACCTCGGTTTCGTGGCCGCCTTCTTCGCGGCCGCGCTCTGCGAGCCCGGCGCCGGCGGGTAGGACTCGGGCGGGCAGCTGGCGGGGTCGGGTTCGGTGCAGCCGACCAGGTTGTAGGTGTCGACGTAGGCCTGGTTGCCCGGGCCCGAGCTGATGCCGTCGAGCAGCGGGTTCAGGTCCTGCCCGCCGCTGCTGCAGCCCTTGAAGCCCGGCAGCGTGAAACCGCCGTTCGGCTCGGTGCTGACGTGCCCGACGCCGAACGCCTCGTACGGGCCGTCCAGGACGAGGTGCACCGCGTCCTTCGTCACGCAGTCGGCGCCGAGGTCGAGCGGGACGCCGTTGATCTCGGCGTGGCTCATCCGGGCCATCACCCGCAGATCCGCGTGCAGGGAAGGGAGCTGGGTGACCGGATCGGTGTACAGGTTGCCGGTGAAGTCGATCATCCGCTGGGTCTCGTACTCGACCGGCAGGAACTCGACCGTCGCGCTCACCGGCACGAACCCGAAGCCGAGGAAGGTCGCCGTGACCGGGCTGAACGCGGTCGAGCCGGTGACCCACGAGTCACCGGTGTCGATGTTCACGTTGATGAACCCGTTGACCAGGATGGACGGGTTCGCGAGGACGGTGGCCCCCAGCTTCTTGACCGTCGACTTCGTGAGGACGCTGACCAGGCCGAGCGGCTGGGTGTACACGTTGGGGGGCGGCTCGTCGTCCAGGGTCTTCACGCCGCCGCCGGCGGCGGCCTGCTGCTTGGTGCCCGGCAACGCCTTGGGCAGCACGAGGATCTTCCCCAGCGTGGCCTGCTGGCCCTCGTCCAGGGTGCACGCGACCTTCGGCGGCGCGGTGGTGGCCGCGGGCGCGCCGGCCGCCGGGACGGCTTCGAGCGTGAGGACCGGTGCGGTGACTTCGAAGGTGACGGCGCCGACGGTGTTGATCGCGATCTCCGGCACGGTGCCGGTCGCGGTCAGCACGACGTCACCGGTCTCCGGCAGCGGGGCCGGGGCCACGACGAGGGAGACCGGGACCTTGTCCGAGCGGTCGTCCTGGTGGACGGCGAGGTCGAGCTGCAGCGCTCCGCGCAGCGAACCGGTGGTGGTGCCCGCGGGCAGGAACGAGAGCGCGACGTCGCGGGGGAGGCTCAGCTTGACGGAGTAGGCGCCGATCGTCGCCGACGTGCCGGTCTTCGCCTGCGCGGGCAGCGTCGCCGTCGTCTCGACGGTGAGCGCGCGCGGGCCGAGCGGGTCGGCGAACGGGCAGTGCACCGAGACCGACGCGCTCGCCTGGGTGTCGGGCGGGACCGCGGGACCGGGCGCGGCCGAACCGACCCCGGTCAGTGCGCCGTTGGCCGCGGACAGCAGGCCGGCGGCGGCCAGCGCGGTCACCGTGACGGAGCGGGGCCGGACTCGACGTGGCATCGGTTTCCCTGGGAGCTCGTGGTGCGGAAATCGGAAAACCCGGTGCGGGCCCCTCTCGCGAGGGGACCCGCACCGGGAACCGGCGTCAGGAGACGGTGATGCTCGGGCTGAACGCGGTGTTCTGCGCCGGGCTGGTGACCTTCAGGGTGCAGTTCATCGCCCACGGCGTCCAGGTGTTGGTGGCCTTCTTGTGGAACTCGAGGCTTGCCGTGACCGTGTTGCCCATGGACAGCGTGTCGGGGCCCGCCGTCGACGGCGCGGTGTAGGTCGGCACGGTGGACGTCGCGACCTGCGAGATGTTCACCGTGATCGGGCCGCCGGCCGGGTAGATGGTCTCCGGGATGTTCAGCCCGGTGGCCGCCGACTGCGACAGCGTGCCCCGCGCCACGGTCACCGGCACCGCGGCGGTGCCGCGGATGCCGTCGTAGCCGACCGCGGTGAGCAGCGCGTGGACACCGGCGCTGATCGTCGCGGAGCCGCCCACGTTGGCCGGGGTGAGGGTGCCACCGGTGGCGACGGTGTCCTCGGCGTCCAGGTGCGAGGTGACGAGGACCGGCTGCGGCGTGATGCCCGGGAACGAGCAGGTGTAGGTCAGGGGCGTGGTGCCGCCGGCGGTGTAGGTGACCGTGGCGGCGGCCGCGGTGCCGGCGGTCAGCACCGCGATGGCGCCGACGGCGGTAGCGGTGGTCGCGATTCCGGCGGACAGCCTGCTGAGTCGGGACATACCCATCTCCTTTGATTCAGTACAGTCTCGGCTTTGGCTGATCGATTGCTCGCCGTCGTAGCTCTGTCGATCACGTTCGCCCGCCCCCATTGCCCCGAGCGGCGGGACGTGAATTCACCGACGTGCGAGGTGGAGGTCCATCTGCCGGGAATGAGGTTACTCGCGAGTTCAATGCGGAACAAGGCTTTGTGGCATCGTCAGTCCGCCGCACCGGGGCGGCTCGGGTTTCTTGTTCATTCCCGCGCAGGACCGGTGCCGGCTTCATCGGATTTTGACAAAGACGCACCGCGTGGCCGAACGGTGCCGAGAACGGTCTACCATTCGCGATCTTGCCGAAGCAATCTGGGATAACGAACCGGAGAAAGGAGGCTACCGTGCCACTTGCTTCACGTTGTGAACGGGTCTCGCTCAGGGGAGCCGTATTGACGGTGTCGGCGGCGACCGTCCTGTCGTTGTGCGCGCCGGCGGCGTCCGCGGACACCGTCGGTGGCGTGATCGCCTGGGGGAAGCAGGACTACGGCATCACGGTCCCGCCGCCGAACGTGCTGTCCGGGGTGTCCGCGGTGTCGGCGGGCAGCACGACCGTGCTGGTCCTGCAGAGCGGCGCGGTCTTCGCGTGGGGCGCGAACAACTGGGGCGCCAACGTGATCCCCGCCGACGCGAAGTCCGGGGTCGGCCAGATCTCCTCCGGCTGGGGCCACGAGCTCGCCCTCAAGAACGGCAAGGTCATCGCCTGGGGCAACAACTGGTACGGCCAGACCACCCTGCCGGCCTCGGTGAGCAGCGGCGTCATCGCGATCTCGACGTCCAACCTGCACAGCCTGGCGCTGAAGCAGGGTGGGCAGGTGGTGAGCTGGGGCACCCGGACCGACGTGCCCGCGGCCGCGCAGTCCGGCGTGACCGCGATCTCCGCCGGGGGCGACCACAACCTCGTCCTCAAGAACGGCGGGGTGCTGGCCTGGGGCAACAACGCCTACGGGCAGGCCACCGTCCCGGCCGGACTGTCCTCGGGGGTCACGGCGATCTCCGCCGGGTTCAACCACAGCCTGGCGCTCAAGGACGGCCGCGTCTACGCGTGGGGCCGCGACAACTACCACCAGACCGACGTCCCGGACGCGGCGCTGTCCGGCGTCGCCGGCATCGACGCCGGGTCCAACCACAACCTGGCCTTCAAGACCAACGGCGACATCATCGCCTGGGGCTCGGACTTCGTCACCGAGTCGGAGCCGGTGACCTGCGGGCCGGTGTTCGCCGTCTCCGCCGGGGACAACGACAGCTTCGTGCTGAAGGAAAACGTCAACGCGCCCTGCTGACACGGGCGGACGGGTGGCGGGCGGATCGCCCGCCACCCGGTGGGTCAGCTGACGTCGCTGGTCAGGTCGAGGGAAATCGTGTTGCCCGGACCGGAAACCAGGGCACCGAGCGCGATGTCGGCGAGGAAGCAGTTGTTGAAGTCGGGGATCGTGTAGGTCGAGGTGAGGGTGATCGTCGGCGAGGTGATGTCGATGTTCGGCGCGACCAGGTCCATGTCGATCGGAGTCTTCGTCTTGCAGGCGCCCGGCAGGGTCGGCAGCGGGATGGTCGGGGCGCTGAGGATGCCGAAGTAGATGTCGGAGATCTCCATGTTGGACTTGGCGTGCGCGGTCAGCGTGCCGTCGGCGAGGGTGCCGGTGGACGGGCCGAGCGGGACCACCTTCACCTTGGCCTTGATCCGGAACAGGCCGGCGATCAGGGAGATGTCGGCCTGGGCGGGCGGCAGCGTCAGGTCCGCGCTGAGCCCGACCGAGCCGGTCTGGTCGTCGATGATGAGGTTGCCCTTGAGGCTGCCGGGGCCGAGGTTCATGGCGCTGCCGGTCTTCTTGACGGTGGTGGAGCCGGACACCTTGTAGGACACGGGGATCTCGATGACGTCGGCCGAAGCCGGTGTCACGGCCACCCCGCCGAGCACGACGGCCGCCGCCGACGTGAGCACGGCCAGTCTCTTCAGCTGCGTTGCCACGGACATGGTTGTCCTCCTTGTGCGTTTCCCGTCCGTTTCCGGGTGCTCCCGGAAACGGTGAAGTGCGCTGTTTCAGCGGGGTTCGAGCTCGGTGATGACCCAGCCGCCGGAGCTGTGCTCCGCGGTCACGGAAAGCTGCGCCGCGGCGGTGTCGGTCGCATTGTTGTCGGCCCGGACGGCCGATTGGTCGAGAAAGACGAGTAACCGCGCGTGACCATTCTTGAGTTCCTGGACGGCAATGGCGGAAACGCGCGAAGTGAGCACGAGTTTCTGTTCCGGAGCTTTGCGTCTGACTTCGGCGAAGAGCTTGTCGTAGGAATCCTTGGCCGGCCCGCGCAGGACGGCGGCGGCGGCCTTTTCGGTGACGTCGGTCCGGTCGTAGGAATAGGAGAAGATCCGGTTGACGGCCAGGGTGACGGCAGAGGTGACATCGGCGGTGGCACCGACATCGGTGAGGGCGAGGTTGGCGGCGGCGGGAGTGGCGGCGGTCGAGCGGGCTTCGAGGGTGAACCAGACACCGGCCCCGGCGAGGACGAGGGCGGCGGCGAGGAGGAGCGCGGGCAGGCGGCGCCAGGCCGGACGCGGCTCGGCGGGGGCGGTTTCGGTGGCTTCGGCTTCGGCCCGGTTGGCCTCGGCCTGCTCGGCCTCGCTTTCGACGGCTTCAGGCTCGGCCGCCTCGCTCTCGGCGGCGGGTTCGCTCGCCGCCGCGCGAGTCGCCTCGGCGGCCGCCTCGCTCTCGGCGGTGGTGGCGGCGCTGCCGGTTTCGGCGGCGGGTTCGCTCGCCGCCGCATTGCTCTCGGCGGCGGAGCCGTCGAGAGCGGTCTGCTCACCCGTGGTGGCGGAACCCGCGGCGGTGTTCGCGTTAACGGCTCCGGTCGACGCCGGAACCTCCTCCACCTGCGTCACCGTCTTCGCGCGGTTCATCGGGCCCCCACCGGCAGCTGGTCCAGTGCGCTGAGCTTCCACCCGTCCGGTGTCCGGCTCAGCGCCGCCGCGAAGCGGTTGCGCTTGACCGCCGGGGCCGTTCCCTGCTTCGCCATCGTGATCTCCACCGAGGCCAGCATCTTCGCCGTGCCCGCGTGCTCGTCCAGTTCGCTCAGCGCCGCGTCCACCACGCGGCCCGTGGCCACCGTCGCGTTCGCCGCCAGGGTCTTCTTCGTCGTCTCGTCCGTGCGGGCCAGCTGGTCGTGCAGGGGGCCCGTCGAGGCCGACAGCCAGCGGCCCAGGCCGCCGTTCACGTCGTGGTAGTCCAGGGTGTTCAGCTCCGCCACCAGCGTCCGGCCGGTCGTCAGCGCCTCGTCCCTGGCCACCCCGTACGTCACCGCAGGAGCGTGCGCGGCCGCGTACCACGCGTAGCCCGACCAGCCCGCGAACACCGCCGCCGACACCGCCAGCACCACCGCGACGATCTTCACCGCAGCCACAGCACCTCCTCGAGGGTCGTCGCCGTCGCCTGCGTTCCGAGCGCCAGCGGGCTCGTCAGGCCGCCCGGCAGCGCCGGGGCCGGGACCGCCGGGTGCGGGGCGTTCTGCGCGCCGCGCACCGAGCTCGGGTTCCCGTACGGCAGCGTGCACGCCGCGTCGGTGTTCAGCGGCAACGGCGAAAGGTCCGTGCTCGGCCGGTGCGGGGTGTCCTCGTAACCCTGCAGGCACGGTGGCGGGCCGTTGAAGTTGAGCACCAGGCCCATCCGCAGCTGGTCGCCGGAGTCGGTCAGCGCCGAACCCACCGCCGCCACCGCCTTCGGGGTGTCCGACAGGAACTGCTCCTCCGCCGCCGTGCGGGTGCCGAACACCCGGGCCGTCGTCAGCAGGTTGGCCAGCAGGATCGGCAGGCCGGGGTTGTTCTCCTTCAGCAGCCCGCTCAGCTCGGACGCCGCGGGCGGCGCGCTCGCGATCAGCCGGCGCAGGTCGCCGTCCGACTTCGCCAGCGCTTCCGCGAAGACGCGGGCGTTGCTGCTGAACGAGCGCCACTCCGCCGAGGAGCCGACCTGGGTGCGCAGCACCGTCGCGCCGTCGCCGATCAGCTTCGACGTCTGCGGCAGGTGGTTGCTGGCCTCCTGCGTGAACGTCGTCGCCGAGTCCATCAGCGCCTGCAGGTCCGGGCCGCTGCCGCGCAGGGCGTCGTCGAGCTCGTTCACCACCGTGCGCAGGTCCTGGGTCGGCACCGACGCGGTGAACGAGTCCAGGTCCGTCAGCAGGCTGTTCACCGGCAGCGGCAGCGTCGTCGACTCGCGCCGGATCACCGAGCTGCCGTCGAGGTAGGGCGCGTCGGCCGTGCGCGGCTGCAGGTCGACGTACTGCTCGCCGACCGCCGAGCGGTTCGCCACCACCGCGGCCGAGTCGGCCGGGATCGGCGGGGCGCCGTCGTCGATCAGCAGGTCGGCCTCCATGCCGGTGACGGTGAGCCGCAGCTCCCCGACCCGGCCGACGGCGACCCCGCGGTAGGTCACCTCGCCGTTGGTGAACAGCCCGCCGCCCTCGGCGAGCTCCAACTTCACCGTGTAGCTGCCGGAGCCGAACAGCCGGCCCAGCCCGGCGTAGTTGGCGCCCACGAACGCCGTCGTGGCCAGCGCGATCACGACGAACAGGACGACCTGGACGCGTACTCTGCGGCTCAGCATCAGCTGCCTCCGGAGGAGACCCGGGTCCCGCTGCTCGGCAGCGGGAGCGTCGGCAGGCCGGGCGGGACACCCTGGCCGGGCGGGGGCAGCGGCACGCCGGGTGCCGGGATCATCGAGGCGTAGGCGTTGATGTAGTCGCCCTTCACCGCGCCGAGCACCGAGTCCGGGAACGGGAACGTCGGCAGCATCTGCAGCGACTGCGGCAGGTTCTTCCCGGCCGCGGCCAGCTGCCCCAGGATCGGGGCGAGGGCGCGCAGGTCGGCGACCATGTCGTCGCGGCTGCGGTCGACGACGTCGGTCGCCACCGTCGAGAGCCGGTCCAGCGACTGCAGCATCGAGACCAGCTGCGTGCGCTGTTCGCTCAGCGCCTGCAGCCCGGGTGTCAGGTCGGTCAGCGCGCCGGACACCTGCTCGTGGCGGTGTTCGAGCGTCGCCGACAGCCGGTTCAGCCCGTCGAGCGCTTCGGTGATGTCGGAGCGGTGGGCGTCCAGATCGGTCATCAGGGTGTCCACCCCGGACAGGAACGACCGGATCTGCGCTTCGTTGCCGTCCATCACCTTCGACAGCTCGCGGTTGATCGTCTGCAGCTGCCCGATGCCGCCGCCGTTGAGCAGCAGCGAAAGGGCGCCGAAGATCTCCTCGAACTCGGGGTTGCGGTTGGTCCGGTCCAGCGTGATCGTGGCGCCGTTGGCCAGCCGCCCGGCCGCGGCGGGCTTCGCGGCCGCGTCCGGCGGGGCCAGCTCGACGAACTTCTCGCCGAGCAGGCTGGACTGCCGCAGCCGCGCCACGGCGTTCGCGGGCAGCACGACGTCGCCGTTGACCTCCACGACTGTCTCGGCCGTCCAGCCGTCGCCGCCCAGCCGGACCTCGCGGACCCGGCCCACCGGCACGTCGCCGACCTTCACCGCGGCCTGCGGCACCAGGTCGAGCACGTCGGCGAACTGCACGGTCACCGAGTACGGGTGGTCGCCGAGGTCGGCGCCGCCGGGCAGCGGCAGGTCGTAGACGCCCTTGAACTCACCCGAAGAGCAGCCCGCGAGGGTCAGGCACCCGATCGCCACGGTGGCGAGGACGCGTTTCATCACCGTCCCCCGTTCGTGTAGACATCCCCGGTGACCGGCAGCGGCAGCGGCTCGAGGTAGTAGTCGAAGGCGCCGCGGCCCCGCAGCCGCCCGGTGGCCGGGTCGACCGCGTTGAGCACGTTGGTCACCGCGAGCGGGACGTCGTCGAGCGTTTCGGCCAGCGCCGCGCGCTGCTCGACGAGGGTCCGCGTGGTCGTCACCAGGTTGTCCACATTGGCCTTGAGCGCGCCCCGGTTGTCGTGGATGAACCCCTGGACGTCGGCGAGCGCACGGCCGAGGCCTTCGAGGGCCCTGGCCAGGTCGCCGCTGTCGGCGGCCAGGGTGCCCGAGATCTGTGCCAGCTGCTGGTTGACGGCGCTGACCTGGTTGTCGTTGGTGGCCAGCATGGTGGTGAACTGCTGCAGCTCGTCGACGGTCCCGAACAGGTCGCTCGAGTTGCCGGCCAGTGTCCGCGCCAGCTGGGCGAAGTTGCGGACGCTGTCGTTGAACGCGCGGCCGTTGCCCTGCAGGTTCTGCGCGCCCGTCTTGAGCAGGTCCGACAGCGCGCCCTGGGAGTTGGCGCCGTTCGGGCCGAGTGCCTTCGAAATCGTGTCCAGGCTGGCGTAGAGCTGGTCGAGCTCCACCGGGGTGGCCGTGCGCTGGACCGGGATCGTCGCGCCGTCCGGCAGCCGCGGCCCGCCGCGGGCGGGCTTGGCGAACTGGAGGTACCGGTCGGCGACGACGCTGGGCGCGATCACCAGGACCGTGGTGTCCTCGGCGATCCCGACCGAGCCGTCGACGCTCAGGTCCACCTGCACCTGCTCGCCGCGCGGGGTGACCTTGTCCACCTGGCCGATCCGGACGCCGAGCACGCGCACGTCCGAGCCGGGGTAGACGCCGACCGCGCGCGTGAAGAACGCCGTGACGTGGTGCTGGCCGGAGCCGGAGAACACCCACCACAGCGCCGCGGACACGACGAGGGCGAGCAGCAGGGCGGCGGCGACGAACCGGCTCGCCAGGACGCCGGCGCGGGTCGTGGTCAGCGCGCTCACTTCGCCCCTCCGGGGATCGGGTTCTGCGGCGGGGTGCAGGGGTCGTGGTTCTCGGGCAGCAGCCCGCAGAGGTAGGCGTCGATCCAGCGGCCGTTGCCGGTCGTGTTGGTGAGCACCCGGAAGTACGGCCCGGCCAGCTGCAGGCCCTTGGTCAGGTTGTCGTTCTGCCGCTTGAGCAGGTCGGTCACCTGGTTCAGCGCCTGCAGCGCCGGCTTCAGCTGGTCGTTGTTGTCCGCGACGAGCCCGCTGAGCTGGCCGGCCAGCCGAGCCGAGCCGGTGAGCAGGTCGTGGATCGCGTCGCGGCGCCGGTTGAGCTCGGTGAGCAGCAGGTTGCCGTCGCCGATGAGCTGCTCGAAGTCGTCGTTCGAGTTCGCCAGCGTCGTGGTCAGCTTCCGCGCGTTGGCCAGCAGTTCGGCGATCTGGCTGTCGCGGCTGGACACCGTCTTCGACAGCTGCGACAGCCCGTCGAGCGCGCTGCGGACGTGCTCGGGGGAGTTGCGGAAGGTGTCCGACAGCGTGGTGAAGCTGTCCGCGAGCTGCTTGGTGTCGATCGCGCCCACGGTGCCGGCGAGGCCGTTGAAGGCGTCGGTGACGTCGTAGGGCGTGACGGTCCGGGTCCGCGGGATCGGCAGGCCGGGGTCCTGGACGCCGTCGCCGGTGGGGTTGAGGGCGAGGAACTTGCGGCCCAGCAACGTCTTGATCTTGATCTCGGCGGACGTGCGGTCGCCGATCCAGGCGTTCTTGACCCGGAACGAGACCAGGACGTGGTCGTCGGCGAGCTGCACCTGCCGGACCTCGCCGACCTTGATGCCGGCGATCCGCACCTCGTCGTCGGGCTGCAGGCCGGCGGCCTCGGAGAACTCGGCCTCGTACGTGGTGCCGCCGCCGACGACCGGCAGGTTGTCGTAGTTGAGCGTGACGGTCAGCACCGCGGCCAGCGCCAGGCTGCCGGCCACGCCGAGGACGATCGGGTTGCGCTCCTTGAAGGACTTCACGATTCGCACCTCTGCGTCGGGACGTACACCCCGCGCTGGGGCGTGGTTTCGAGCGTGGCGCGGCAGAGGAAGAAGTTCATCCAGGAGCCGTAGGAGGCGGTCCGGGCGATTTCGTTGAACTTCACCGGCAGGTTGGTCAGGAAACTGTCCACATCGGACTGGTTCTGGGCCAGCGTGCCCGCGACCTCCTTCAGCCCGGTGATGCTCTCCTTCAGCGGCGGGCGGGCCTGCTCGAACAGCCCGGCGGTGGACTCGGTCAGCGCGCCGATCCCGCTGATGGCGTCGCCGATCGCGGCCCGGTCGCCGGCCAGGCCGGACACCAGCTGCCGCAGCGTCGAGACGAGGTTCGCCAGCGCGTCACCCTTGCCGTTGACCGTCTTGAGCACCTCGTTGAGGTTCCCGATCACCTCGCCGATCACCTTGTCGCGCCCGGCGAGGGTGGTGGTCAGCGAACCGGTGTGCTGCAGCAGGCTCTCGACGGTGCCGCCTTCGCCCTGCAGCACCTGGACGATCTCGCCGGAGAGCTCGTTGACGTCGTTCGGCGACAGCGCCTGGAACAGCGGTTTGAAGCCGTTGAAGAGGTCGGTGAGGTCCAGCGCGGGTGTCGTGCGGTCCAGCGGGATCTCGGCGCCCTCGGGCAGCTGCTCGCGGGTGGCGGTGGTCCCGCGTTCCAGAGCGACGTACCGCTGGCCGACCATGTTGCGGTACTTGATGACCGCCCGGACGTCGGCGGGCAGCCGGCGGCCCTGGTCGAGGGAGAACCCGACCACCGCCCGGTTGCGGTCGCCGATTTCGAGCGACTCGACCTGGCCGACGCGGACGCCGGAGATGCGCACGTCGTCGCCGACGTTGAGCGCGGTGGCGTCGAGGAACTTCGCGGAGTAGCGCTTGGTCGCGCCGACACCGGAGTTGGTGATGGAGATGGCCAGCAACGCCGTGGCGAGCGCGGTGACCGCGATGAAGACGAGGCTCTTGATCAGCGGGGAGGCGATGTTCCTCACTTGAGCTTCACCTCCGTGCCGCGGTAGAGCGGTCCGACGAGCACGCTGCTCCAGCCGGGCACCTCGGCCGTCGGCACGCCGATCGACGGCGCGACCAGCGTGGCCAGCAGCTGCTGTTCCTGCGGCGAGTTCGCGAGCCCGAGGTCGCCCTGGCCGCCGGTGAGCAGCGGGTGCCCGGTGGTCCCCGGCGCCGCCGCGGCGGTGCCGATCGTCGGGGAGACACCGGAGGGGTAGCACCGCGGCTCGCCGCCGCCGGTGAAGCGCGGGTCGTCCCGGCCGGGCCGGTACGCGCCGCTGTCGGGGAGGACCGCGACCTCGGCGTGGAAGCCGGGTTCGCTCGTGCCCGCCCCGAGCACCTTGTCCATGGATTTCCTCAGTGCGTTGAGCGAGCCGATCGTGCAGGCGAAGCTGGGGGAGTACTTCGCCGCGATCTCCAGCGGCGCGCGGCTGTCGGCGGCCAGGGAGATGAGGTTGTTCCGGTTGGCGGCCAGGAAGTCGGTGACGTCCTGGGACGACGAGCTGACCTGCTGGTACACCCCGGCCAGGTCGGCCTGCTTCTCCTTGACCGTGCCGAGGGTGACGGCGGAGGCGGTGAGCGCGTCCAGGAGGTCGGGCGCGATGTCGCCGTAGAGGTTCGAGACCGTCGCCAGGTCGCGCAGGTCCGCGGTCAGCTGCGGGAGGTCGGGGTTGAAGTCCTTCAGGTAGTCGGCGGCCGTGCCGATCGTCTTCCCGAGCTGCTCGCCGCGGCCTTCGAGGGCGGTCGAAACCGCGGTCAGCGTCGTCGCGAGCTTCTGCGGCTGGACGGCCTGCAGCACCGGCAGCAGGTTGTCGAAGACCCGTTCCAGCTCGACCGCGTTCGCCGAGTGGTCCTGCTCGATGACGTCGCCGGCGACCAGGTGCGGGGCGCGCACGCCGTCCGGGATGGACAGCTGGACGTACCGCTCGCCGAACAGCGTCTTCGGCACGAGCAACGCGGAGACGTTGCGCGGCAGCATGTCCACCTTGCCCGGTTCGAGCGCAAGCGCTATCTCGGCGCCCTGCGGCGTCGCCCGGACCTCGCGGATTTCGCCGACGAGCACGCCGCGGGCCTTGACCTGGCCGCCCGGGGACAGCTGGTTGCCGATGCGGCTGGCCTTGAGCGTCACCGGGACCGTGCTGACGAAGTCCTTGTCGTACACCTTGATCGACAGCGTCACCAGCACGCCCATCACCACGAGGAACAGCACGCCCGCGGTGCGGACCCCGGCCTTGCGGCGGGTTTCGCGTCTCATCCGGCCACCTGCACGGTCGTCGTCGCGCCCCAGATCGCGAGGGAGAGGAAGAAGTCGAGCACGCTGATCGCGACGATCGCGGTGCGCACCGCGCGGCCCACCGCGACGCCGACGCCGGCCGGGCCGCCGCTCGCGCGGAAGCCGTAGTAGCAGTGCGCCAGCACGACCACGACGCTGAACACCAGGACCTTCCCGAACGACCACAGCACGTCGCCGGGGGGCAGGAACAGCAGGAAGTAGTGGTCGTAGGTGCCCGCGGACTGGCCGAAGAACAACACGGTGACTTCGCGCGAGGCGAGGTAGCTCGACAGCAGCCCGATCGCGTAGAGCGGGATGACGGCCAGGAACCCGGCGATCACCCGGGTCGTCACCAGGTATGGGACGCTCGGGATGCCCATGACCTCGAGGGCGTCGATCTCCTCGGAAATCCGCATCGCGCCGAGCTGCGCGGTGAAGCCGCAGCCGACGGTGGCGCTCAGGGCGAGGCCGGAGACGAGCGGCGCGATCTCGCGCGTGTTGAAGTAGGCGGAGACGAACCCGGCGAACGCCGACGTCCCGACCTGGTTCAGCGCGGAGTAGCCCTGGAGGCCGACGACCGTGCCGGTGGCCACGGTCATCCCGATCATCACGCCGATCGTGCCGCCGATGACGGCCAGCGCGCCGCTGCCGAAGCTCACCTCGGCCAGCAGGCGGACGACTTCGCGCAGGTAGCGGTGCAGCGCGCGCGGGGTCCACGCGATGGCGCGGAGGAAGAAGAGGATCTGGTCGCCGAGGGTGTCGAGGAAGCCGAACCGGCGGTCGACGGCCTCGCGTACCCGAGCGGCTCTCGGGAGGTCCGTGGTCGTCACTTCTAGCTCCCCTTGGGCGGCACGAGTTGCAGGTAGACGGTGGTGAGCACCAGGTTCAGCACGAACAGCAGCAAGAACGTGATGACCACGGACTGGTTGACCGCGTCGCCGACCCCCTTGGGGCCGCCCTTGGGGTTCAGCCCGCGGTAGGAGGCGACGACCCCGGCGACGAAGCCGAAGATGACGGCCTTGATCTCGCTGATCCACAGGTCGGGCAGCTGGGCCAGCGCGGAGAAGCTGGCCAGGTAGGCGCCCGGGGTGCCGTGCTGCATGATCACGTTGAAGAAGTAGCCGCCGAGCACGCCGACGACGCTGACCATGCCGTTGAGGAAGACCGAGACGCCCATCGCGGCGAGCACCCGCGGCACGATGAGCCGCTGGATCGGCGAGACGCCGAGCACTTCCATCGCGTCGATCTCTTCGCGGATGGTGCGCGAGCCGAGGTCGGCGCACATCGCGCTGCCGCCTGCGCCGGCGATGAGCAGCGCCGTGACGATCGGGCTGGCCTGCTGGATGATCGCGAGCACGCTCGCCGCGCCGGTGAACGACTGCGCGCCGATCTGCGTGGTCAGCGACCCGATGTGCAGCGCGATCACCGCGCCGAACGGGATCGAGACCAGCGCCGTCGGCAGGATCGACACGCTCGCGATGAACCAGAACTGCTGGATCAGCTCGCGCACCTGGAACGGGCGGCGGAAGGTCAGCCGGACGACGTCGAGGCCGAGCCCGTAGAGCCGTCCGGTCTGCCGCAGTGCGGCCGCCCCCGGGAACGACGCCGTCGTCGTCCGTTCGGCCATTCGTGTGCCTCCAGCGGTTTCGGCGGCACGCCGAATACACCCGAGATGACCAAGGGGAAATGGACCGAACGGGCTAACAATGGTCGGCCATTCACGGTCTCGGGGGCACCGTGCCGTTTCCTACTGGTCGGTACGCTAACGACGGCCTTGCTGGGAGACAAGAACTTGAGCAGGATCACGGGGTCACGGGCTGGTAACCGCACCATTTCTTGTCCGACGCTGACAAACGGACCCGATCTTGTTGTCAACGGAGGAAAAGAACCTCCGCTCCCGCCCGCACCGGCCCTTTACGATCCCCCCGCGTTTGTCCATTCCCGCGTACCGGAACGGTCGGTTCGCGTACCCCGGGGGTCGGCTCGCGTACCTGGAGGGTCGGCCGGCGAACCGACCCTCCAGGTACGCGAACCGACCGTGCGGGTACGCGAACCGACCGGCTGGGTACGGGTCAGGACTTGAGGGCGGCGAGGAGTTCGTAGGAGCGGACGCGGTCGGCGTGGCCGTGGACCATCGTGGTGACCATCAGCTCGTCCGCGCCGGTGTCGGCCAGGAGCTGCTCCAGTCCCTTGTGGACGGTCTCCGGCGAGCCGACGATGCTGGAACCGAAGCGCTCGGCCAGGAACGCGCGGTCCATTTCGGTGTACGGGTACTCCGCGGCCTCTTCGGGCGTCGGCAGCGCGATCGGGCGGCCGCGGCGGAGGCTGAGGAACGTCAGCCCGGAAGGGCCGGCCAGGAACCGGGCGCGCTCGTCGGTCTCCGCGGCGACCACGGACACGCCGAGCATCACGTACGGCTCGTCGAGCACGCCGGGCCGGAAGTTCTCCCGGTACAGCTGCACGGCCGGGAGGGTGTTCTCGGCCGCGAAGTGGTGCGCGAAGGAGAACGGCAGCCCGAGCCGCCCGGCCAGCTGGGCGCTGAAACCACTCGAACCGAGCAGCCACACCGGCGGCTGGTTGCCCTCGGCCACCACGGCGTTGACGCCGCGAGCCTCCGAATGGGTGAAGTAGCCGATCAGCTCCTGCAGGTGCTCCGGGAAGTTCTCCGCCGACAGCCCGCCCGGCCCCCGCAGCGCCAGCGCCGTCCGCTGGTCGGTGCCGGGCGCGCGGCCGATGCCGAGGTCGATCCGGCCGGGGTGGAACGCCTCCAGCGTGCCGAACTGCTCGGCGACGACCAGCGGCGCGTGGTTGGGCAGCATGATGCCGCCCGAGCCGACGCGGATCCGCTCGGTGGCGTCGGCGACGTGCCCGATCAGCACGACCGTGGCCGAGCTGGCGATGCCGGGCATGTTGTGGTGCTCGGCCAGCCAGTAGCGGTGGTAGCCCAGCCGCTCCGCGGCGCGGGCGAGGTCCAGGGTGTTGCGCAGCGTCTCGCCGACGGTGTTCCCCTCGGCGACGGGGGACAGGTCGAGCACGGACAGCGGCACGTCAGGCAGTGAGCTCACAACCGGGTCCAACGCCCCGGTGGCCCGGTTGCTTCCCGGACGGCGGTGACGATCTTCACGCCGCTCTCGCCGAACGGCCCCGGAACGGCCCGTGACCCGGCTACGGTGGGCCATCCGGAAAAAGGAAAAACAGGAGGACGGGTGCCGCGTCCGGAACGACCGTTGGACCCCGGGGACGATCTGCTGACCGAATTCGCCGCCGATCTGCGGCGGTTGCGCGAGAGCGCCGGAAATCCGACCTACCGCGAGCTCGGGCGGCGCGCGCACTACTCGGCCGGGACGCTGTCGGAAGCCGCCGGCGGGCGGAAACTCCCCAGCTTGGCGGTGACTCTGGCCTACGTCCGGGCCTGCGGTGGGGTGCCGGGGGAATGGGAAGAACGCTGGCACGCCGTCGCCGACGAGTCCCGCCGGGACGGTGCCGGTTCACCACCCGAGCGGGAACCCGGGGAAAATCCGCCGTACGTCGGGCTGGCCGCTTTCACCCCGGCCGACGCCGGCCGATTCTTCGGGCGGGAGCGGCTCGTCGAAAAGCTCGTCGAACGGCTCGCGAGACAACGGTTTCTCGCGGTTCTCGGCGCGTCCGGCTCGGGGAAGTCGTCGCTGCTGCGGGCCGGGCTGCTGCCCTCGGTGAAGGGCCCGGCCGTGCTGCTCACCCCGGGCGCCCGGCCGCTGCAGGAGTGCGCGGTCAAGTTCGCCGCCGCGCTCGGCGTCCCGCCCGGCGCCCTGCTCGACGACTTCACCGCGCAGCCGGGCCACCTCGGGCTCGCCGCCCGCCAGCTGGCCGACGGCGGCGACGCCGACCTCGTCCTGGTCGTCGACCAGTTCGAGGAGGTCTTCACGCTCTGCCAGGACGACGAGGAGCGGAAGCGGTTCCTCGACGCGCTGCTCACCGCGACCACCGCGCCCGGCAGCCGCACCCACGTGGTCCTCGGCATCCGCACCGACTTCTACACCCACTGCGCCCGGCACGCGCGGCTCGCCGAGGCCATGCAGGATGCCCAGGTCCTGGTCGGCCCGATGACGACCGAGGAGCTCCGGCAGGCCATCTCGCGGCCCGCGGTCGACGCCGGGTACCGCGTCGAGACCGCCCTGGTCTCGCGGCTCGTCGCGGACGCCACCGGCCAGCCCGGCGTCCTGCCGCTGCTTTCGCACGCGCTGCTGGAGACGTGGCGCCGCCGCCGCGGCACCACGCTGACGCTCACCGCGTACGAGTCGGCCGGCGGCGTGGAGCGGGCCATCGCGCAGACGTCGGAAGACACCTACGCGAAGCTGTCCCCGCGCCAGCAGCGGCTGGCGCGGCAGATCTTCCTCCGCATGACCGCGCTCGGCGAAGGCACCGAGGACACCAAGCGGCGCATCGGCCGCGCCGAGCTGGACACCGACGACGAGGACACCGCCGTCGTCCTCGGCGAGCTGGCCGCCGCCCGGCTGGTCACCCTCGACGACACCGGCATCGAGATCGCCCACGAAGCCCTGATCCGCGGCTGGCCGCGGCTGCGCGAATGGCTCACCGAAGACCGCGACGGCCTGCGCGTGCACCGGCAGCTCACGGAGGCCACCGACGCCTGGGAAGCCGTCGGCGAGGACCCGGGCTGGCTGTACCGCGGCACCCGCCTGGCCATCGCCCGGGAGTGGGCCGCGCGCCAGGACTCGGCGCTGTCCCGGCGGGAACGGCGGTTCCTCGACGCGAGCCTCGCCGTCGAGCACGCCGAGCAGGAACGCGACCGGCGCCGCACGCGGCGGCTGCGCCAGCTGGTCGCGCTGCTGGCCGTGCTGCTGGTCTTCGCCGTGGCCGCCACCGTCTACGCGGTGCGCGCGGAGACCACGGCCACCGAGCAGCGCAACGACGCCCTCGCCCAGAAGGTCGCCGGCCAGGCGCTGGCCATGCGCGCCACCAACCCCGCGCTGGCCGCGCAGCTCGCGCTGGCCGCCTACCGCCTCGATCCCGGCTCCGACGAGCGCAGCGGCCTGCTCGGCATGTTCGGGTCGCCCTACTCGACGCGGCTGACCGGGCACACCGGGCGGGTCAACACCGCCGCCCTCCGCCCGGACGGGCGGGTCCTCGCCACGGCCAGCTGGGACGGCACCGCGCGGCTCTGGGACGTCCACGACCCGCACCACCCGGTGCCGCTCGGCGTGCTCACCGGGCACACCGGCAACGTCAACAACGTCGCCTTCGCCGCCGACGGCCGGACCGTCGCGACGGCGGGCTTCGACGGCACGGTCCGCGTCTGGGACGTCGCCGACCCGGCCCGGCCGGGCGCCGGGACCACGGTCGAAGCGCACGAAGGCAAGGCGTACGCGGTCGCGTTCAGCCCGGCCGGGCCGCTGCTGGCGACCGCCGACGTCCAGGGCACGATCCGGTTGTACGACACCACCGACCCGGCCCGCCCCCGGCCGGCGGGGGAGCTGACCGGGCACACCTCCTACGTCAACAACCTGGCCTTCAGCCAGGACGGCCGGCTGCTCGCCTCCGCGTCGGCCGACAAGACGGCCCGCATCTGGGACGTCGCTTCGCGGCGTCAGCTCGGCGTCGCGGCCGGGCACACCGACGTCGTGCACGCGGTCGCGTTCGCCCCCGGCGGGCACACGCTCGCCACGGCGAGTCAGGACCAGACCGTGCGGCTGTGGGACGTCGCCGACCCGGCCCACCCGGCGCAGCTGGCCTCGCTGACCACGCACAAGGCGATCGTGCGCTCGGTCGCCTTCACCGCCGACGGGCGCACGCTGGCCACCACCGGCTTCGACCGCACGGCCCGGCTGTGGGACGTCGCCGACCCGCGGCAGCCGCGCGAGCTGCCGTCCCTGCCGGGGCACATCGGCGCGGTCGTCTCCGCGGTGTTCACCCCCGACGGCCGCACGCTGGTCACGGCCAGCGACGACCAGACCGCCCGGCTGTGGGACCTGCCCGGCCCCGGCATCCCGGCGCACACGGCCCAGACGTGCCACATCGCCTTCGGCCCCGGCGGCCGCCTGCTGGCCACCGGCGGCTACGACGAGACGGTGCGGCTGCACGACCTCGCCGACCCGCGCGCACCGCGGACGCTGGCGACGATCGGCGGCTTCGGCAACGCCGTCTGCGGGGTCGCGATCAGCCCGGACGGCCGCACCCTGGCCACCGGCAGCTGGGACCACACGATGGCGCTGCGGGACATCACCGACCCGGCCCACCCCGGTCCGCCGGTGGTGTTCAACCAGTACACCGACGACATCGACGCGGTCGCGTTCAGCCCGGACGGCCGGTTCCTCGCCACCGCCGGTCAGGGCCACACGGCCCGGCTCTGGGAGCTCGCCGATCGCGCGCACCCGGTGGAGATCGCGAAGCTCGAAGGCCACGACGACGACGTCCACACGCTCGCCTTCAGCCCGGACGGCCGGACGCTGGCGACGGCGGGCTGGGACCACACCGCCCGGCTGTGGGACGTCTCGGCGCCGCACGCCCCGAGGCTGCTCGCGAAGCTGGCGGGCCACACCGACACGGTGTTCTCGGTCGCGTTCAGCCCGGACGGACGGCACGTCGCCACCGCGAGCGCGGACCGCACGGTGCGGCTCTGGGACGTGGCGGACCCGGCGCACGTGCCACCCCCGGCGGTGCTGAACGGCCACACGGACATCGTCATGTCGGTGTCGTTCAGCGGCGACGGCCGGACGCTGGCGTCCGGCAGCTACGACCGCACGATCCGGCTGTGGGAGGTGGCGGGCGCGGCACCGTACGCGGTCCTGCCCGAGCAACGCGACCGCGTCTACGCCGTGCAGTACGCGCCCGACGGCCACACACTGGCCGGAGCGGTCGCGGACGGCACGGTCCGGTTGTGGGAGGCCGACCCGGACCGGGCGGCCGAACGGATCTGCCGCGCGGTGTCGCCGCGGATCACCGAAGCGGAGTGGGCCGCGAGCCTGCCGGACCTGGACTACGCGCCACCCTGCCCCTGACCGGGGTTGTTCGGCGTTGTTGTTCGGTGCCCGGGCGCGGACACCGAACAACCCGGATCGGCTAGACATGCCCTCGGACGCCGGACGTCCCCACTACGTTCATTCACCGGGGGTCTGAAGGGCTCCTTCGAGGGCACGGGAAACCCGCCTCCCGCCCCGCGAAGGGGCCCTTCAGCGTCTCCACCGTGTCCTGCCGCGGCCTGGTCGTGAGTGGTAAGGCGGGTTAGAACCCGCCTTACCACTCACGACAAGCCGCGGCAGGGGTCAGGCGGCCGGGATCCAGTCGGGGTTCGAGGCCAGCACGATCAGCTGCTGCGTCGCCCGGGTCAGCGCCACGTACAGCACCCGCCGGCCGGTCGTCGACTCGGTGATCAGGTCCACCGGCTCCACGAGCACCACCGCGTCGTACTCCAGGCCCTTCGAATCCAGGCTGCCGACGACCTTCAGCCGCTCGTCCGCCTGGCCGCCCAGCCAGCCCGTGACCTCCGGCACCCGGTCCATCGCCGTGATCACGCCGACCGTGCCCTCGACCGCGCCCAGCAGTTCCTTCACCGCCGCCTGCGTCGCGGCCGCGAGACCGGCCGCCTCCACCGGGCGGACCTCCGGCTCGACTCCGGTGCGGCGGACCGCCACCGGCAGCTCGCCGGACTCCGCGTGCCCGGCCACGACCTTCGCCGCCAGGTCGAAGATCTCCGCCGAGTTGCGGTAGTTCGTGCGCAGCGTGAACCGGCGCCGGGCCGTCTTGACGCCGAACGCCTGGTCGCGCGCCGAAGCCGCCTCCGCCGGGTCCGGCCAGGAGCTCTGCACCGGGTCGCCGACCACCGTCCAGCTCGCGTACTTGCCGCGGCGTCCCACCATCCGCCACTGCATCGGCGACAGGTCCTGCGACTCGTCGACGACCACGTGCGAGTACTCGTCGTAGTGCTCCGGCCGGGTCGGCGCGCCGCCCGAGCGCTCCGGCTCCACCTCGATCACCTGGCGCCGCTTGCGCTTCGGCGGCGGGCCGATCAGCACGCGCAGCTCGTCCAGCAGCGCCACGTCCGCGATCGACCAGCCCCGCGACCGGTCCGCGAAGTCCGTGGCCAGCATCGAGATCTCCGGGCGGTTCAGGATGCCCTTCGCCGCCGACGCCAGCCGCTTCTCGTCGCCCAGCCACTTGAGGATCTGCGCCGGGTACAGCACCGGCCACCACACGACGAGGAAGCGGTGGAAGTCGATCCGCTCGCCGAGGTCGGTGATCAGCTCGGCCCGGTCGATCTGCCTGCCGTCGTCCTTCGCGTGCTCCTCGGCCTTCGCGGCGAGGGCGTCCAGCAGCAGCTCGGCCGCCCGGATCCGCGACCGGTTCGGCGGCGCGCCCTGCGTGTGGGCCTTGCGGCGGATCTTCTCCAGCTCCCGCGCGCCCAGCTTCAGCACCTCGCCGCGGTAGACGATCCGCATCTCCTCCGGCGCCTCCGGCGGCGTGTCGCGCAGGGCCCGCAGCAGCACCTTCCGGATCCGCAGCGACCCCTTGACGGCGGCGAGCGGCGCCGCGTCCTGCCGCGTCGCCTCCAGGCCGTCGAGGACTTCGCCGAGCGCGCGCAGTTCGACGTTCGTCTCGCCCATCGAGGGCAGGACCCGCGAGATGTAGCTGGTGAACACCCCCGACGGCCCGATGACCAGCACGCCGGCCCCGCCGAGCTGACGCCGGTAGCGGTACAGCAGGTAGGCGGCGCGGTGCAGCGCGACCGCGGTCTTGCCGGTGCCCGGGCCGCCGGTGATCTCGGTGACGCCGCGCCACGGCGCCCGGATGACCTCGTCCTGCTCCTTCTGGATGGTCGCGACGATGTCGCGCATCTTCTCGCCGCGCGAGCGGCCCAGCGCGGCCATCAGCGCGCCTTCGCCGACGATCTGCATGTCCTCGGGCACGGCGTCGGCGATCAGGACGTCGTCGTCGACGTCGAGGACGTTCTGGCCCGAGCAGCGGATCACGCGCCGCCGCACGACGTCCATCGGCTCCTCGGCCGTGGCCTGGTAGAACGCCGCCGCGGCCGGCGCGCGCCAGTCCGTGACGAGGTTGTCGAACTCGGCGTCGCGGATGCCGAGCCGGCCGACGTAGGTGCGTTCTCCCTCGCGGTCGTCGAGCCGTCCGAAGACGAGGCCTTCGTACTCGGCGTCGAGCGTCTGCAGCGTCTGGTTGGCGTGGTAGACCATCATGTCGCGCTCGAACAGCATCGACGCCTGCTCGAAGATCGCCTCGCGCTGCGCTCCCTGGCCGATCTCGTAGCCCTTCGTGCGCATGGCCTCGGCCTGCACCCGCAGTTCGTCCAGACGGGTGTACACGCGATCGACGTGGGCTTGCTCGATGGCGATCTCGGCCCGTCTGACCCGAGGTTCGGACACGCATGGCTCCTTGACAGCTTTGGGAACGCCTCCGAGGGCGAAGAACGACTCTACGCGGTGGCCCCGGCGGGGACACCCGTGTCCCGGTCATCCGCGTGGCAGGCCGTCCCCGCACAATCGGGGGGTGACCAGGATCGTGGCCGGGACGGCGGGCGGACGGCGGCTGAAGGTGCCGCCGAAGGGCACCCGGCCGACGTCGGAACGCGTGCGGGAAGCCCTGTTCAACGCCCTGGAGACGGCGGGCGAGCTCGACGGCACCCGCGTCCTCGACCTCTACGCGGGGTCCGGCGCGCTCGGCCTGGAAGCCCTCTCGCGCGGTGCGGCCGACGCGCTGTTCGTCGAGGCCGACCGGCGCGCGGTGGACGTCCTGCGCGGCAACGTCACGGCGCTGGGCCTGGGCGGCACGGTCCGGGCCGGGCAGGTCGAGGCGGTGGTCGCGGCGCCCGCGCCGGCCGCGTTCGACCTCGTGCTCGCCGACCCGCCGTACGCGGTGGGCGCGGCGGAACTCGGGGCTGTCCTGGCCGCGCTGGCGGCGGGCGGCTGGCTGGGGTCGTCGGCCCTGGTGGTGATCGAGCGCGCGGCCCGCGACGGCGAGCCGGACTGGCCGCCGGGCTTCGAGCCGACCCGCGCGAAGAAGTACGGGGACACGGCGGTCTTCTGGGCGGAGTACACCGCTGTGGCGTGAGCCACGCGGCGGAAACCGGGGCCGGCACGGTAGCGTCCGCGCCATGCGGCGTGCGGTCTGTCCCGGTTCCTACGATCCGGCCACCAACGGCCACCTCGACATCATCGAGCGGTCCAGCCGGCTGTTCGACGAGGTCGTCGTCGCGGTGGGGGTGAACAAGAACAAGAAGGGCCTCTTCGAGATCGAGGAGCGCCTGGAGATGCTGCGCGAGATCACCGCGAAGCTGCCCAACGTGCGGGTCGACTCGTGGGAGGGCCTGCTGGTCGACTACTGCCGCGAGAACGACATCGCGGCGGTCGCCAAGGGCCTGCGCTCGGTCAGCGACTTCGACTACGAGCTGCAGATGGCGCAGATGAACCGCGAGCTCACCGGCGTCGAGACGCTGCTGATGGCGAACAACCCGGCGTACGGTTTCGTGTCCAGTTCGCTGGTCAAGGAGGTCGCCGCGCTCGGCGGGGACATCGAGCGGTTCGTGCCACCGATCGTCTACGAGCGCCTCTCGGAGAAGTTCCCGAAGCTCGGGGGCTGATCCTCCACAAGGGACGCCGTGTCCGGTTCCCGTCGTTCGGCCCCGTCCGTTCGTCGGGACTTCGGCCCGGTGGTGGCGGAGTTCACGTCGACGTCTCCCGACGATCATCCGATCGGGCTACGGTCCGAAAATGACCAACTACCGATCGCGCCTGGCTGCCGTCCTGTTCGCGCTCCTGGCGACGCTGTTCGCCGGGGTCGCTGCCGCGCCGTCTCCGGCCGTCGCCGCGCAGAACGCGTGCGGGAACCTGTCCGGCTTCTCGCACACGACGCTCTCGGCGCTCCCGGCCGAAGCGACGACGACGTACAACCTGATCCAGACGAACGGGCCGTTCCCGTACCCGAAGAACGACGGCGTCGTCTTCGACAACCGCGAAGGCGTCCTCCCGGCCTGCGCGTCGGGGTACTACCACGAGTACACGGTGCCGACGCCCGGCTCGAGCACCCGCGGCACGCGCCGCATCGTGACGGGCAGCGCCGGCGAGTACTTCTACACCGGCGACCACTACGCGACCTTCCAGGTCATCGACGTCGGCGGCGGCACGACGCACGCGTGCGGCGACCTGTCGGGCCTGGCGAAGATCGGCTATTCCCAGCTGTCGTCGGCGGCGAAGACGGTCGTGAACAACGTCCGCGGCGGTACGGCCACCGGCACGACGTACGAGAACCGCGAAGGCGTGCTGCCGTCCTGCGCGTCGGGCTACTACAAGCTGTTCGCGGTCGGCACGAACGACCGCGTGATCTCCGGCAAGGCGGGCGAGCTGGCCTACACGCCCGACCACTACGCGACCTTCAAGCGGATCGACCTGAACTCCTGATCTTCGCGCCGGTCACCGGGCGTGGCCGCAGGGGGACACGCCCGGCGCCGGTCGCGTTCACCGCTTCCGCGCCGGATGCGGGCAGACTGGTGCACAGCGACAGGGGATTGGAGTTGCCGTGTACCGGGTTTTCGAGGCGCTCGACGAGCTCGTGACGATCGTCGAGGAGGCGCGCGGCGTCCCGATGACGGCCAGCTGCGTGGTGCCCCGGGGGGACGTGCTCGAACTCCTCGACGACGTCCGCGACGCGCTGCCCGCGGAGATCGACGACGCGCAGGACGTCCTGGACAAGCGCGACGACCTGATCCACGCCGCCCGCAAAGAGGCCGGCGAAACGGTGGCGGGCGCGAACGCCGAGGCCGAGCGCACGATCGCCGACGCGACCGACGAGGCGGAGCGCATCCTCGCCGACGCCCGCGCCCGCGCGGAGCAGATGCTCGCCGACGCCCACGACCAGGCCGACCGCACGGTGGCGGCGGGCCAGGCGGAGTACCAGAACCTGACCGACCGCTCGCGCGCGGAGTCCGAGCGCATGATCCAGGCCGGCCGCGACGCGTACGACCGGGCCATCGAGGACGGCCGCGCGGAGCAGGCCCGCCTGGTGGCCCAGACGGAGGTCGTGCAGGCGGCCCACGCGGAGTCGGCCCGCATCGTGGACGAGGCCCACGCGGAGGCCGACCGCCAGCGCGCGGACTGCGACGCGTATGTGGACGGCAAGCTGGCGGAGTTCTCGGAGCTGCTGGCGACGACGCTGCGGACGGTGGACTCGGGCCGCAACCACCTGCGCTCCCCGGCGAACCTGCCCAGCTCGGGCGGGCGGCCGACGCTGTACGACTACCAGGTGTGACGAGCTTCTCAGCCGCTCCGCCTGCCCCGCGCACCCCGCCTCAAGTGTCGCGAATGACTCATTCGGGACCTCCGACGTCCCGAATGAGTCATTCGCGACACTGCGGGCGCCCGCCGGGCCGTCCCAGCTCAAAAGGGGTGGCGAACGGTGCGTACCCTGGACGGGATGTCCGAGAACAAGACCCCCCAGCTCGACGACCGCAGCCCGTGGGTGATCGACACCCGTGAGCTCGGCCGTCACGCCGGCCTGAGCCGCGCCGTCCGGCGCAGCGTGCCGGTGGAGACGCCGCTCGGCGTCCCCGATGTCATCACCATCGAAGCCGGCTCCGAGCTGGAACTCGACCTGCTCCTCGAGTCCGTCGTCGAAGGCGTCCTCGTCAGCGGGACCGCCAAAGCCACCGCGAAGGGCACCTGCGCGCGCTGTCTCGACCCCCTCACCGAGGAGGTCGAGGTCGAGGTGCAGGAGCTGTTCGCCTACCCCGGCTCGGTCACCGAGGAGACCACCGAGGAGGACGAGATCCCCCGGCTGGTCGACGACCGGATCGACCTCGAACCGATCGTCCGCGACGCCGTCGTGCTGGCGCTTCCGCTCGCTCCGCTGTGCACCGAGGACTGTGCCGGCCTCTGCACGGACTGCGGTGTCAAGTGGGCCGATCTCGAGCCCGGACACGGGCATGAGAAGATAGACCCTCGGTGGGCCGCACTCGTCGAGCGATTCGACGAGAACGCGGGCGAAAAGCCTGCGCCGGGCCCAGCTGAGCAAGCCTGACGAGCGCCCCAGCTCGTTCCGGAGGAAAGTTCGCTCGCACGACCGCGAGCAGACCGTCATAAGGAGATCTACTCGTGGCCGTCCCGAAGCGGAAGATGTCGCGATCCAACACGCGCTCCCGCCGCAGCCAGTGGAAGGCGGCTCCGGTGCAGCTGGTGCCCTGCTCCAACCGCGCCTGCAAGCAGCCGAAGCTCCAGCACGTCGCGTGCCCGTCGTGCGGCCAGCACAACGGCCGCCAGGTCGTCGAGCCCGCCTGATCGGGTAGCCGACATGGGGGGCAAGACGTCCGGGGGACCCGCAGCCGATCCGGCGCCGTTGCTCGAAGCGCTCGGGGTCACCCTCGACCCCGAGCTGCTCCGGCTTTCGCTGACCCACCGTTCGTACGCGTACGAAAACGGGGGTCTGCCGCCGAACGAGCGGCTGGAGTTCCTCGGTGACGCCGTGCTCAGCGTCGTCGTCACCGATCACCTGTACACCACCCACCCCGACCTGCCCGAAGGTCAGCTCGCGAAGCTCCGCGCCAGCGTGGTCAACATGCACGCACTGGCGCGGGTGGCCCGCGGGCTCGGCGAGGGCGGGCTCGGGGCGCACCTGCTGCTCGGCAAGGGCGAAGAGCTCACCGGCGGCCGGGACAAGGCGAGCATCCTCGCCGACGGCCTGGAGGCGGTGATCGGTGCCGTGTACCTCGAACACGGCATCGAGATCGCGCGCAAGCTCGTGCATCACCTCTTCGACGGCCTGCTCGCCGAAGCGCCGCTGCGCGGGGCCGGGCTGGACTGGAAGACGAGCCTGCAGGAGCTGACCGCGTCGGCCGGTCTCGGCGTGCCCGAGTACAAGGTCGAGGACACCGGGCCGGACCACCGCAAGGAGTTCACGGCCACCGTGCTGGTCGCCGGCCGTCCGCTCGGTCACGGCACCGGGTCGACGAAGAAGGAAGCCGAACAGAAGGCCGCAGAGACGGCCTGGCGTTCGCTGTCCGCCGAACTCGAGGCGCAGAAGCCGGCCGAGCCGGAGTCCTGATCAGCGGGAACCTCCGTTGACGATTTCCCGAACCGCTCAGTAACGTGTGGCCGTCCGCCGCGCTCGTTCCTGACTGAGAGGTTGGCGGAATGCGTCTGCTCTTCGTTCCCCTGCTCGCCGCGGCGCTCGTCGTCGTGCCCGGCCCGGCGGCGTCGGCCGCGCAGATCCGCGTCACGTCGCTGCCGGCGCTGCAGTCCGCGATGGACAAGGCGAACCCCGGGGACACGATCGTCCTCGCCGACGGCAGCTACTCCGCGGGCTCGACGCTGTCGATCAAGCGGTCCGGCACCGGTTCGGCGCCCGTGACGATCGCCGCCGAACACACCGGCAAGGCGACGATCACCGGCTCGAAGACGTTCTCCTTCGCCGGGGGAGTCCACAATGTCGTGCTGCAGGGCTTCAAGTTCCGCAACGGCGCTGCGCTGAGCGTTCCGGCCGGGGCGTCGCACAACCGCTTGTCCCGCAACGACTTCCAGCTCACCGGCGACGGCAACTGGGTGTCGGTCAACGGCGACGACACCGAGGTCGACCACAACGTCTTCCAGAACCGCACCAGCCAGGGCGTGTTCCTGCAGATCCTCGGGCCGTCGGACGCCATGGCGCAGAACGTCCACGTGCACCACAACTACTTCTACAACCACCAGTTCTCCGGCGACAACGGCGGCGAGTCGATCCGGCTCGGGCTGAGCAACCACCAGTCCTACTCCGCGCACGCGGTCGTCGAGAACAACCTCTTCGAGAAGGCCGACGGCGACATCGAGGCGATCTCGGTCAAGTCGTCCGACAACGTCATCCGCTACAACACCATCCGCGACAGCAAGGGCTACATCGTGCTGCGCCACGGCAACCGCAGCACGGTCGAGGGGAACGTGCTCTTCGGCTCGGGCATCCGCTTCCACGGGAACGACCACAAGATCGTCAACAACTACGTGGCCAATTCCGGCGGGCGCGCGATCGTGTTCGGCTCCGGTGACGAAGCCGACAGCGGGCCGACGAGCAAGCTGCACGACCGCCCGGACCGCGACACCGTCGCCTACAACACGTTGATCGGGTCGAGCAGCGTCATCGACGGCGACGGCGGCAACTTCAAGCCGAAGGACTGCGTGGTTGCGGACAACATCGTCAAGGGGAGCTCGGGCACGCTCGTGACGCTGCCGAGCGGGTCGACCGTCAAGTACGAGGGCAACATCACCTTCGGCGGCACCGCGGGGATCCCGTCGCGGAACGTCGACCCGAAGCTGGTCAAGGACGCCGCCGGGCTCTACCGGCTGGCTTCGGGGAGCCCGGCGATCGACGCGGGCACCGGGTCGTACCCGTACGCGGCGAAGGACTTCGACCTGCAGGCCCGCACGAGCCCCTTCGACGTCGGCGCCGACGAGTACTTCGCCTCGGGGACGACCCGGGTTCCGCTGACGAAGGCCGACGTCGGACCGGCCGCTTCCTAGGCGCCTTTCGAAAACTGTCGTACCCCCCGGGCACAATGGCCGCATGCCCGAACTTCCCGAGGTCGAAGTCGTCCGCCTGGGGCTGCAGGCGCACGTCGCGGGGCGGACCATCCGCGAAGCGGAGGTCCTGCACCCGCGCGCCATCCGCCGGCACGCCCTGGGCGCGGAGGACTTCGCGCAGCGGCTCGCCGGCACCCGTGTCGAGGCGGCCCGGCGCCGCGGCAAGTACCTGTGGCTGGAGCTGTCCGACAAGGAGGCGCTGCTGGCCCACCTCGGCATGAGCGGGCAGATGCTGGTCCAGCCGGAGGGCGCGCCGGACGAGAAGCACCTGCGGGTGCGGCTGCGCTTCGACGACGACGGGCCGGAGCTGCGGTTCGTCGACCAGCGGACGTTCGGCGGCCTGGCGCTGGACGACCTCAACGACGTCCTGCTGCCGGACACGATCGCGCACATCGCGCGCGACCCGATGGACCCGGAGTTCGACCTCGACGCGGCCGTGCGCGCGCTGCGGTCGCGGCGCACCGAGGTCAAACGGGCGCTGCTCGACCAGACGCTGGTGTCGGGCATCGGCAACATCTACGCGGACGAAGCCCTGTGGCGCGCTCGCCTGCACTGGTCCCGGCCGACCACGAAGCTGACCATGGCGAAGGGGCGCGAGCTGCTCTCGGCGGCGTCGGACGTGATGAACGCGGCGCTGGGCGCGGGCGGCACGTCGTTCGACGCGCTGTACGTGAACGTCAACGGGCAGTCGGGGTACTTCGACCGCTCGCTGGACGCGTACGGGCAGGAAGGCCTGCCGTGCCACCGGTGCGGCACGGCGATCCGGCGCGAGCCGTTCATGAACCGTTCGTCGTTCTCGTGCCCGCGCTGCCAGCCGCGGCCGAGGGCGAACTCGGGTTGATAAATGGGAGGTGTCTTTCAGCTAGGATGAATATGCCTGGTAGCTGAGGGAGTGCATCGTGGTCAAGGAGCGCGCAAAGTCGACGCTGGCCGACAAGATCGACCGGCTGTTCCACGTGGTGCGCCGGCCCGACCGGGAGCCGTACAGCAACGAAGAGGTCGCCAAGGCCTGTCGTGAGGCCACGGGCGAAAGCTTTTCGACGACGTACTTGTGGCAGCTGCGCACGGGCCGCCGCGACAACCCGACCAAGCGCCACCTCGAGGCACTGGCGCAGTTCTTCGGCGTCCCACCGGCCTACTTCTTCGACGACGAGCAGAGCACGAAGATCGCGGAGGAGCTGGCGCTGCTGGGCGCGTTGCGCGACGCGGGGGTCCGGGACCTGGCCCTGCGCGCGGTGACGCTGTCCTCGGACGGCCTGGACACGATCAGCGACATGATCGACGCGATCGCCCGGAGGGAGGCCGGCCGCGGCACCCCGAAGAAGGAGGGCTGACGGTGGCTCCGGCCTCGCCGCCGGGCCTGCGGGCGGCCGGTGCGGACTCCGGTTCGCCGGTGGGGAACCATGTCGGGCATCCGCGCGTCGGATTTTTCCCCGGCCGCGCAACCACGGGACCGCTGCCGCGTTGATCCGGCTGGAACCGTGTGGCCCGGTGTGGTGAGGGAGGCCTGAGGAGTGGCGCGACCATCGTGGCGGCGGCGACCGGCCCGCTCGCTCTGGCAGCGGGCACGCGAAGTCGCCGATGCCGTCACCCTGCCCGAACCGTTCGACGCCGGGGACTTCGTCGCGGCGCTGGCCGCCGAGCGGGGGCGCCCGATCGAGCTGATGCCCGTCAGCGCTCCCGAAGGCGCGCCGTGCGGGCTGCTGATGAGCACCGAACGCGCCGACTACATCCTCTACCCGACCGGCACGACCGCGCTGCACCGGCGGCACATCCTGCTGCACGAGGTCGGGCACCTGCTGTGCGGCCACGTCGGCTCCGACGCCGGCGCCGACGGCGTGGCCATCGACGCCGCGGCGGGACGGCAGCTGATGCCGAACCTCTCGCCCGAGCTCGTCCGGCGCGTGCTGGGACGCACCACCTACACCGAGGTCGAGGAGCGCGAAGCCGAACTCGTCGCGAGCCTGCTCGCGCAGCGCGTCGTCCGGCCGGCCGAGCCGCGTGAGCCCGCGCCCGGTGTCCCGGACGGCGTGCGGCGCTTCGATTCCGTGTTCGGCCGCCGCACGCCGTGATCGAGTCCCTCGCCTACTACCTCTGCCTCGCGGGCTTCGCCGGGTTCGGGTATAAGCTGATCGAGGCGCGCGGCAGCCAGCCGCCGCGCACGATGTGGTTCCTCGCCGGCTTCGGCATCTGCATCGCCACCAGCATCGTCGTGCTGACGCCAGCGATGTCGGCCCTCGCCGGCCCCGGCCCGGTCGCCGAGTGGGTCCTGAGCCTGGCCGGCGACGAGCTGAAGCTGGGCGCGATCGGCTTCGCGGTCGCCTTCACGCAGTCGGTGTGGCGCGGCGAGGGCGCCCGGCTCGCGCCGCACGCGCTGTTCACCGGCGCGACGATGGTGCTGCTGGCGGTGTCCTTCGCCCTTTCCGCGCCGCGGCGCGTCGGCGACGACACGGTGTTCTCCGGGGCCGGCCTGCCGTTCGCCCTCGCCGACAAGGCTTTGTTCCTGCTCTACAGCCTGATCAGCCTGGGCCTGCTGTTCGCGGTGTTCGCCCGCAGTGCGTGGCACGCGGAGCCGGGACCGCTGCGCGCCGGGCTGTGGCTGCTGGTGGTCGGCGTGGGTTCGGCGTTCGCGTGGACGTTCTGGGACGTCGACGACGTCCGCAGCCTCGCGCAGACGGCGCGGATCGCCGCCCGGGAGGACGTGCTGTCGTCGGTCCTCGCGGCCGTGACGATCGGTTCCGTGGCCGCCGGAGCGACGCTGAGCGCGTGGTCGCCGGCGGTGGCGTCGGTGATCGGCCGGGTCCGCGCGTACCGCGCCTACCGCCGCATCGAGCCGCTGTGGACGGCGCTGCGCACGGCGGTCCCGGGCATCGCCCTGGACCCGGGCCGCGCACTGGCGGGCGGCGCGGAGTTCGCGCTGTACCGCCGGGTCATCGAGATCCGCGACGGCCACCTGGCGCTGCGAGCCCACTTCGACCCGGACCTCCCGGCCCGCGCGGAGGCGGCGGCCAGGCGCGCGGGAGTCCGCGAAGCGGAGGTGGCGGCCACGGTGGAAGCGGTGACGCTGGCGGCGGCGATCGAGGCGGGCCGCGCGGGCCGCCGGTTCGACCGCGCTCCCGCCCACGAACCCGGCCCGGACGCGGACGTCACCGCGGAGGCGGCCTGGCTGATCCAGGTGAGCCGGGCGTGGCGCCGCCGCGACGCGCTGGTGGAGAAGGTGAAGGCGGCGGCCGGGTAGCGGAAGAGAATCGTGCTGCGGGAAGGGCCGCCGCTTCCCTCAGCGCGGGTAGCGGGCCCCGTTCACCGTCACCCGCAGCGTGTACAGCGAGCTCGAAGCCGTGATGAACAGTTCGTTCCCGCGCGCTCCGCCGAAGGTGAAGTTCGAGCAGATCTCCGGGATCCGCAGCTTGCCGATCCGGGTTCCGTCCGGCGCGAAACAGTGCAGGCCGTCGTGGGCTGCCGCCCACACCTGGCCTTCACTGTCCACGCGGACTCCGTCGAAGCCGCCGCAGTCGCTCGTCGCGAAGATCTCGCCGCCCGTCAGCTTCCCGCTCTCGCCGACGTCGAACACCCGGAGGTGGCTCGGGTCCTGGCGGGTGTCCGCGATGTACAGCCGTGATTCGTCCGCCGAAAACGCCAGGCCGTTCGGCCGCGAGAAGTCGTCCGCGACGATCGCCACCGTGCCGTCCGGGGCCGCCCGGTACACGTGGCAGCCGCCGATTTCGCTCTCCGCGCGGTAGCCCTCGTAGTCGCTGTCGATGCCGTAACTCGGGTCGGTGAACCAGATCGACCCGTCCGAGTGCTCGACGACGTCGTTCGGGCTGTTGAGCCGCTTCCCCCGGTACTCCGCCGCGATGACCGTGATCGAGCCGCCGGGCTCGGTGCGCGTCACCCGGCGGGTGCCCTGCTCGCAGCTGACCAGCCGCCCGCGGCGGTCGACCGTGTGCCCGTTCGTGTAGTTCGACGGTTGCCGGAACACGCCGACGTGGCCCGTCGTCTCGTCCCAGCGCAGGGTGCGGTCGTTCGGGATGTCGCTGAACACCAGGTACCGGCCGGCCGGGAAGTACGCCGGGCCCTCGGTCCAGCGGCAGCCCGTGTGCAGGCGCTGCATCCATTCATCGCCGTTGACGTGCTTGAACCGCTCGTCCAGCTGCTGGAAGTCCGTCTTGACCAGGTCCATCGACTCACCCCTAAATCAGATTCTGTCGAAAGCATGGATCACCGAACTTGATATGGTCAAGGCATGGATGAAGTGGATCGCATGCTGCTCGCTGAACTGCAGCGGGACGCGACGCAGGCGTACGCCGCGCTCGGCAAGGCCGTCGGGCTTTCCGCCGGCGCCGCCCACGAGCGGGTGCGCAAGCTCAAGGAGCAGGACGTGATCCGCCGGACCACCGTGGAGGTCGACCCGGCCGCGGTCGGCCGCGGGGTCGCGGCGTTCGTCCTCGTCGAGGCGAACGCCTGGATGGGCGACGCGCCGGTGCGCGCGGCCCTCGAAGCGCTGCCCGAGGTCGTGGAGGCGCACATCGTCGCCGGCCCGGCGTCGCTGCTGGTCAAGGTGCGCACGGCGACGACCGAAGACCTGCAGGCGGCGCTGCGCCGGCTGTTCGCGATCGACGGCGTGACCGGCACGCAGACCATCGTGGTCCTCGAATCCTTCTTCGAACGCCCGGTGGACACCCGGCCCTGAGCCCGGCGGGCGCGCGCAGGGGCCTCCGCCGTGCACACTACTGTGCAATGCGTGGTACCTTCCCATGCGTAAGACTGGAGGGTGCAGTGGAGATCAGTCAGCTGCTCAAAGGGGTGCTCGACCTCGCGGTGCTCGCGGTGCTCCGCGAGGAGGACGGCTACGGGTACGACGTCCTGCGAAGACTCCGGGCCGCCGGCCTGGACGAGGTGGGGGACGCGTCGGTGTACGGGACGCTGCGCCGGCTGTACAAGGCGGGCCTGCTGACCTCGTACGTGGTGCCCAGCGAAGAGGGGCCCCACCGCAAGTACTACAGCCTGAACGAACCGGGCCGGGCCCGGCTGGCGGAGTCGGGCAAGACCTGGCAGAGCTTCGCTTCGACGATGAACGCGCTTTTGGGAGAGGCAGCATGAGCGACAAGCCGACCGCCGTGCGGGTGTATCTGGCGCGGGTCCGGACCGCGCTCGCCGACCTGCCCGCGAGCGAGATCGAAGAAATCCTCGAGGACGTCCGCCCGCACCTGGCGGAACTCGAAGCCGAGCTGGGGGAGGGCGCCCGCGTCGAGGCCCTGATCGAACGGCTCGGCACGCCCGAGAGCTACGCCGCCGAGCTGCGCGCGTCCGGCGGCTACCCGGCGCCGGGCGAGGGGGCGACGCAGGTGCTCACGACGGCCGCGCCCAGCCTGGCGAAGCCGCGGATCGCGCTGTGGGGCCTGGTGCTCTGCTCGGTGGGGCTCGGGTTGCTCGCGTTCGGCGCCGCCGTCACCGTCGATCCCGACCCGCTCGTCGGGCTGCTGCTGTTCGTGCCGGTGTTCCTCGTCAGCCTGGCGCTGCTGCTGCGCGGCGGTGTCGAGCCGGTGCTGGCGCTGCCGGAGGTGGCGTGGCTGCGCGGTTCGATGGCCAAGGGGCGCGAGCAGGAGGAGTCCGGCAAGCTGCTGCGGTACTTCGCCTCGCTGAAACCGGCGTGGTGGGTGCTGTGCGCACTCGCCCTGGTCGTCTTCGGGCTGGTGTTCATGCTCCGGCACCGGGGCGCGGTGCTGCTGCTGCCGTTCCTGCTCGCCGCCGGCGCGGCGGCGGTGTGGGCGGGTCCGCGGGTCCGCACCGACCGGCGGCTGCTGTGGGTGGCGGTGCCGATCTCGGCCTTCGTCATCGGCGGCACGCTGGGCGGGTTCGGTGCCGCGGTCGACCTCTTCGCGCGCGGCACGTCCTACTCGAGCCCGTCGTCGTACTACCCGTCGTCGGTCGACCACTACGGCAACGACCAGCTCACCTACGGCGGCCGCGAGGTCGACAACGTCTACGCCTTCGACGCCGAGGGCAAGCCGCTGACCGAGGTCTACCTCTACGACGAGGAGGGCAGGCCGATCACGGTGACCCGCTACGGCTGCGAGCGCGCGAGCGGCACCCGGCAGAAGATCGGCCAGGACAACCGGTTCCCGCGGCCGAAGATCGAGCAGGGCGTCACCGACGACCAGGGCAACTTCAACGGCTACAACGGCTACCGCGGCGCCTGCCGCGAGATCGCGGAAGTGCCGTTCAACGCGGCGATCCCGAAGGTGACGGCGCCCGCGACCACCACGCCGGCGTCACCGACGCCGACGAGGTAGGGGGAACGGACGCCAGGAGCGGGGGCGGGGGCCGCTCCTGGCGCGTTCACCCGATCCGAACGCGCCCGAAACGTCCCGCCAACGCGGGCGTGCTGAGCTGGGCGCGTGCTTCCCGAAGCCTTCGCCCCGCGGACCAGGGTGGTCCACGGGTACGAGCGCGCCTACCGGATGGCGGGCCACGGCCCCGCGCTGCTGTTCCTGCACGGCATCGGCGACGACTCGTCGACGTGGCTGGACCTGCTGACGTCGCTGGCGGACGACTTCACGGTCATCGCGCCCGACCTGCTCGGCCACGGCTTTTCGGCGAAACCGCGCGCGGACTACTCGGTCGCCGCCTACGCGTGCGGCATGCGCGACCTGCTGACCACCCTCGACATCGACCGGGTGACGGTGGTCGGTCACTCCCTCGGCGGCGGCGTCGCGATGCAGTTCGCCTACCAGTTCCCGGAGCGCTGCGAACGCCTGGTCCTGGTGGGCTCGGGCGGGGTCGGCGCGAGCGTCCACCCCCTCCTGCGGCTGGCCGCGGCCCCGGGCGCGGGGTTGCTGCTGCCGCTGCTGGGGACACCGCCGGCGTTGCCGGTGCTGCGCAAACTGGCCGAGACCCTGCGGATCTCCGACGACCTCGACTACGTGGTCGCCCGCTACCTCCGCCTGGTCGAGCCGGACACGCGGTCGGCGTTCCTGCGGACGCTGCGTTCGGTCGTGGACTGGCGCGGGCAGGTGGTCAACATGCTGGACCGGTGCTACCTGACGCAGGGGATCCCGACGCTGCTGGTGTGGGGGACGGAGGACCGGGTGGTGCCGAGCGGGCACGCGTTGCGCGCGCACCGGGCGATGCCGGGGAGCCGGCTGGTGCTCTTCGAAGGGGCGGGCCACTTCCCGCACCGATCGGCGCCGAAGGAGTTCCTGGAGATCCTGCGCGAGTTCTTGGCGGAGACACCTCCGGCGGCGTACGACCGGGCGCGGTGGGGCGAGTTGCTGCGGGCGGGTGGGCCGGAGGAGCCGGTTCCCGCGGAGAGCCCCGATGTGCCGGCGGTGTCGTCGGGCACCTGAGCAGCCCCCGTTTTCCACGCTACCGGCGGCCACCGACAGTTTCCGGGGTGGCCGGTGGGGTTGTCCCCAGGTACGGCGAAGGCCGCCTCCCGGGGGAGGCGGCCCTCGTGTCGGCGAGCGTCAGTGACCGAACGCGCTGCGCGCCGCGAGATCGGCCAGCAGGGCGCGGCCCTTCTCGGCGTTGCGGGGCTGGGACAGCACGTCGTACCGGCGGGCCACCAGCTGGCTCTGCGAGACGAACCCGCGCTTGTTGCGGTTCACCGCGTAGCCCAGTGCGCCGAAGAGCAGGTTGAACCCGAGCCCGGCGACCAGGCCGATGACGATCGGGACCAGGCCGGCGCCCGGGTTGAGCAGGCTGAGCACCAGACCCAGGAACACACCGAACAACGCGCCGGACGTGGCCGCGTTGCCCAGCACCCGGCCCCAGGACAGCTTGCCCGCCACCCGCTCGACGAGCATCGGCTCCACACCCACGATCGTGACGTCGGTGACGGGGAAGTCGGTGCCCGCGAGGTGGTCGACCGCGCGCTGTGCCTGCTCGTAGGACTCGTACGAACCGATCGGCCAGCCGGTGGGCAGGGTCGGCAGCTGGGGCCGCGCCTGCTGTCCGATCGTGCTCTGCTGCGTGAATGCTGTGGTCATCGATCTCACCTCTCTTGCCCCGTTCAACGTGCGGGCCCCCCGGTTTCCTCCCGGACGCGCGGATTCACAGACTCTTCTCAGCCGGGCAACCCGGACAATCCGGCCGCCAGCTCAAAGGATCAAAAAAATACCTTTTTTCGGGTTGACCGGCTGCGGGTGACCGGGTAGGAAGGACCGGCAAAGGATTCATACCAAACCTTTGGGGCGACGGATGGCACGCAGGCGAGGCATGCTCACGCTCGAGGAACTCCGGGCGCGCGTGGACGCGGGCACGATCGACACGGTGCTCGTCGCGCTCACCGACATGCAGGGCAGGCTGCAGGGCAAGCGCTGCTCGGCCGAGTACTTCCTGGACGAGGTCGTCGGCCACGCCACCGAAGCCTGCAACTACCTGCTCGCCGTCGACGTCGACATGAACACCGTCGACGGCTACGCGCTCTCGTCCTGGGACAGCGGCTACGGCGACTTCGTGCTGCGTCCCGACCTCGAGACACTGCGCGAGATCCCGTGGCACGAGGGCACCGCGCTGGTCCTCGCCGACGTCGAGCGCGTCGAAGGCGGCCCCGTCCCGATGTCGCCGCGGCAGATCCTGCGCCGTCAGCTCGACCGCCTCGCCGAACGCGGGCTCGCCGCCTACGTCGGCACCGAGCTCGAGTTCATCGTCTTCGACGACACCTACGAGACGGCCTGGGACAAGCGCTACCACGGCCTCAAGCCCGCCAACCAGTACAACGTCGACTACTCGATGCTCGGCACCGCGCGCCTCGAGCCGCTGCTGCGCCGCATCCGCAACGACATGGCCGGCGCCGGGCTCTACCCGGAGTCCGCGAAGGGCGAGTGCAACCCCGGGCAGCAGGAGATCGCCTTCCGCTACACCGACGCCCTCGCCACCTGCGACAACCACAGCGTCTACAAGAACGGCGCCAAGGAGATCGCCGCGCAGGAGGGCAAGAGCCTCACGTTCATGGCGAAGTACAACGAGCGTGAGGGCAACTCCTGCCACATCCACATCAGCCTGCGCTCGACCGAGGGCCGCGCGGTGCTGGCCGGGGACGGCGAACACGGCTTCTCGAAGCTGATGGAGCAGTTCCTCGCCGGTCAGCTCGCCGGGCTGCACGAGCTGACGTACTTCTTCGCCCCGAACGTCAACTCCTACAAGCGGTTCGTGCCCGGCAGCTTCGCGCCGACCGCGATCGCGTGGGGCACCGACAACCGCACGTGCGCGCTGCGCGTCGTCGGGCACGGCGAGTCGCTGCGCGTCGAAAACCGCGTGCCGGGCGGGGACGTGAACCCGTACCTCGCTGTCGCCGCGCTCATCGCCGCCGGGCTGCACGGCATCGAAAACGAGCTGGAGCTCGAAGAGCCGTTCACCGGCAACGCCTACAACTCCGACCGCGGCACCGTGCCGACCACGCTGCCCGAAGCCGCCGCGGCGCTGGCGGGCAGCGACTTGGCGCGCGAGGCCTTCGGCGACGACGTCGTCGACCACTACCTCAACGCGGCGAAGATCGAGATCGACGCCTACAACGCCGCCGTCACCGACTGGGAGCTGATCCGTGGCTTCGAACGGCTCTGAGCCCGTCATCGGCCTCACCAGCTACCTCGAACCGGCGAAGTTCCTGGTCTGGGACACCGAAGCCGTGCTGCTGCACCGCGTCTACGTCGACTGCGTCGTCGCCGCGGGTGGCGTTCCGGTGCTGCTGCCGCCGGTGTCGGACGCCTACGATCGCCTCGTGTCCACTGTGGACGGGCTGGTGCTCACCGGCGGCGCGGACGTCGAGCCCGCGCGCTACGGCGCCGAGCCGCACCCGGCCACCTACGTCCGGCCGGAGCGGGACGCCTTCGAGTTCGGTCTCTTCGAAGCCGCGCGCAAAGCCGGCAAGCCGGTGCTCGGCGTGTGCCGCGGCCTGCAGGTGATGAGCGTCGCCCTCGGCGGCACCCTCACCCAGCACCTGCCGGAGGCCACGAAATCCACCGAGCACCAGCCCGCCCCGGCGACGTTCGGCCGCGGCACGGTCACCCTCGCCGAGGGCAGCCGCGCGGCGGCGATCCTCGGCCCCGAAACCAAGACGCTCTGTTACCACCACCAGGCGATCGACCGGCTCGGCACCGGCCTCGAACCGGTCGGCTGGGCCGCCGACGGCACGATCGAAGCCGCTGAACTACCCGGTGAGTTCACCCTCGGCGTCCAGTGGCACCCCGAGCAGGACACCGACGACGTCCGGCTGTTCCAGGCTCTCGTCGAAGCGAGCAAGGAGAACCGATGACCACCTTTGACGTCCTCAACCCGGCCACCGAGGAGGTGGTGCGGAGCGTCCCCCTGACCAGCGCCGACGAGACCGACGCGGCGATCGCCCGCGCGCACGCGGCGTTCCCGGCCTGGCGTGCCGTCACCCCCGGCGACCGCGCGCGGCTGCTGCGCCGCTTCGCCGACGCCGTCGAGGCCGACATCGAGCACCTCGCGCGGCTGGAGGTCGAGAACTCCGGGCACACCATCGGCAACGCCCGCTGGGAAGCCGGCAACGTCCGGGACGTCCTCAACTACTACTCCGCCGCCCCGGAACGCCTGATCGGCAAGCAGATCCCGGTGCCGGGCGGGATCAACGTCACCTTCCAGGAACCCCTCGGCGTGGTCGGCGTGATCGTGCCGTGGAACTTCCCGATGCCGATCGCGGGCTGGGGCTTCGCACCCGCGCTCGCCGCCGGGAACACCGTCGTCCTCAAACCCGCCGAGCTGACGCCCCTGACCGCCCTGCGGCTGGCCGAGCTGGCGCGCGAGGCGGGCATCCCGGAGGACGTCTTCCAGGTGCTGCCCGGCAAGGGGTCCGTGGTCGGGCAGCGGTTCGTCGACCACCCCGCCGTCCGCAAGGTCGTCTTCACCGGCTCGACCGAGGTCGGCAAGCAGATCATGGCGGGCTGCGCGGCGCAGGTGAAGCGCGTGACGCTGGAGCTCGGCGGCAAGAACGCCAACATCGTCTTCGCCGATTCCGACCTGGAGAAGGCCGCGGCGACCGCGCCCTACGGCGTCTTCGACAACGCCGGCCAGGACTGCTGCGCGCGCTCGCTCATCCTGGTGCAGGCGAGCGCCTACGACCGGTTCATGGAGCTCCTCGAACCCGCGGTGCACGGCGTCGTCGTCGGCGACCCCGCCGACGAGAAGACCGAGATGGGCCCGCTGATCTCGGCCGCGCACCGGGAGAAGGTCGCCTCCTACGTGCCGGCCGACGCCCCCGTGGCGTTCCGCGGTTCCGCGCCCGAGGGCCGCGGCTTCTGGTTCCCGCCGACCGTCCTCACCCCGCCCGACCTGCGGCACCCGGCCGCGGCGGAGGAGGTCTTCGGCCCGGTCGTCGCCGTCGTGCCGTTCGCGGAGGAGGCCGACGCGATCCGGATGGCCAACGCGACCGAGTACGGCCTGTCCGGGTCGATCTGGACCCGCGACGCCGGCCGCGCGTTCCGAGTTGCGCGCGGCGTCGAATCCGGCAACCTCTCGGTGAACTCGCACTCGTCGGTGCGCTACTGGACGCCGTTCGGCGGCTTCAAGCAGTCCGGCCTCGGCCGCGAGCTCGGCCCGGACGCCACCGCGGCGTTCACCGAAACCAAGAACGTCTTTCTGAGCACGGAGGAGTAATGGTCCAGCGTTTCGAAGGCCGCGTCGCGGTCATCACCGGCGGCGCGAGCGGCATCGGGCTCGCCTCGGCCCGGCGCCTGGCGAGTGAAGGCGCGAAGGTCGTCATCGCGGACCTCTCGCCGGTCGAGGGCAAGGCGGCCGCCGACGAGATCGGCGGCGCGTTCGTCCAGACCGACGTCACCGACGCCGAGCAGGTCGAGAACCTGTTCCACAGCACGGTCGAGCAGTTCGGCTCGGTCGACGTCGCCTTCAACAACGCCGGGATCTCCCCGCCGGAGGACGACTCCATCCTGACCACCGGCATCGAGGCGTGGGAGCGGGTCCAGCGGGTCAACCTGACGTCGGTGTACCTGTGCTGCAAGGCCGTCCTGCCGCACATGCAGCGCCAGGGCCGCGGGTCGATCGTCAACACGGCGTCGTTCGTGGCGGTGATGGGCGCGGCGACCTCGCAGATCTCCTACACCGCGTCGAAGGGCGGCGTGCTCGCGATGAGCCGCGAGCTCGGCATCCAGTTCGCGCGGGAGAACATCCGCGTCAACGCGCTGTGCCCGGGCCCGGTGAACACGCCGCTGCTGAAGGAGCTGTTCGCGAAGGACCCGGAACGCGCGGCGCGCCGCCTGATCCACGTCCCGGTCGGCCGGTTCGCCGAGCCGGAGGAGATCGCGGCCGCGGTGGCCTTCCTGGCCAGCGACGACGCCAGCTTCATCACGGCGTCGCAGTTCCTGGTCGACGGCGGCATCTCGGGCGCCTACGTCACCCCGCTCTAACGCCTGGTCTTCTTCTTGACGTCGTAGACCTCCCGCAGGTAGCGCCAGGCGGCGTTGAGCTTCTTGCGCTCTTCGGAGATCTCCTTCTCCCGGCGGCGCAGGATCCGGGTGGCGATCTCGGAGGCGAGGAACGCGCCGGCGGCGAAGGTCAGCGTGCCGACGATCAGGGTGAGAGCGATCACGGTGGTGGTCATGCCGACCAGCGTCGGCCGCCGGTGGGCGGGTTGTCCCTGCGCAAAGCTAGCCGGTTTCGTTAGCTTTGTGAGGTGACGCACTGGCGCGCCGACGAGTGGGCGGAAGCGGTCCGGGCCGGCCTCCGCGCGCGCGGGCTGTCCCTGGACGAGGCCGCCCGCCGCGTCGGTGTTCCCACGTCGACGCTGCGCAGCTGGATCGAGCACCGGCACGCACCGAAGGTGACGGTCTTCGACCACTGGGCCCAGCTCGCGGAGGTCACCGGGGTCAGCGAGGCCGAGCTGCTGCGCGTCGCCGGGGTGCTGCCCGACAGCCTCGCGAGCCCGGTGCACGTCGCCCAGGCGGCGAAGGCGCTGCGCGAGGGCATCGACCGGGCCGGGCAGTTCCTCCGGCAGGCGACCGCGCTCGTCTACTCCTCGCCCGGCACCCAGGTGGCCAACGCGATCGCCGCGTCGCCGGTCGACTGGGAGATGCGGATCCGCTCGGCCACCCGCGGCGACGAGGTCCGCGTCACCTACCACCACTACGTCGGGATCGTGCCGCCCCGCGACTTCCCCCACGACGACGCCGAGGTGCGCCGCATCATCGAGCACGACGTCCTCGGCGAGCTGTGGCGGCCGCTCGGGCTGTACTGGCGGGTCGCGGAGGTGCACGACTGGCACGAACCGCCGCGGCTGGTGATCCAGGTGCCCGAGCAGGAGGCGACGCGGCCGCCGGTGCCGTCGCCGGTCGTCGCCGCGCCGCCGGTGGTCGTGCTGTCGCCGATCTGGGGTTACGGCGAACTGCTGGCGTCGCTGGTCGCCGACGGGCTCGGGTTCGGCAACGTCGACTTCCGCTACTTCGGCCTCCCGGACGAGATGGCCGACCGGGTCCGGATCACCGCCCGCGAGCTGGCCGAGCCGGCGCCGCGGCTGGTGCACTCGGTGCCGCCGATCATGCTGCTGCACGGCCTCGCCGTGCCGGACCTGACCGGACGGCTCCCGGTCGTGGTCCGCTACGGGCCGCGGATGCGCGCGCGGGCGGCCCGCATCTACCGGTCGGCCCTGCTCGAAGCCGGTTTCGAAGACCCGCTCGAAGGCGCCCGCGCGATCGAGGCGGCGGTCACCGTGCCGCCGGGCTGCCCGCACTTCGAGGTGACGCTCGCCGACGAGGACGTCTTCGACGGCGACCGGCCGTCGCTGGACCGGCTCAACGACTCGGTGGCCTGGCACGCGGAGCAGATCGTGGAGCACGTGCTGCTCGGCGCGGGCCTGCCGCCGGTGCCGCTCGGCGGCCCGCTGAAACGCCTGGTCCTGCCGTCGGGCCGGGTCCGCCGCCCGCCGGCGCTGGCCGGGAGCGTCGGGTACGGGGTCGCCGAAGGTCGCGAATGACTCATTCGCGACCTCCGACGTCCCGAATGAGTCATTCGCGACCTTCCGCCGGGTGCGGTCGAGGCGGGGTCGAGGACCACTGTGGCGTTGCCCGGGTGAAGTAGACGGCCGCGGGACGGGCCGGGTACCGTAACCGCCACAACTGCAGATCGGGCCGTAGAGCCGAGGCGGGAGAGCCCTCACGAACGTGGTGGGGCACCGAAGGAGCAAACTCCCCGGAATCTCTCAGGTACCTGCTACCGCTTCGCGCGAGGCCACTCTGGAAAGCAGGCGCACCCGCGCCTCACCCAAGGTGAAAGCCGCTGTACAGGCGGTGAAACTCTCAGGTGCCATGACAGAGGGGGAGTTCCCAGCGCACCCGTGTGCCCGGCCCGAGGAGCTCCCCATCACTTCCACGCAGTTCGACGCCCGCCACATCGGCCCGTCCGAGGCCGAACGCGCGAAGATGCTGGCCGAGTGCGGCTACGGCAGCCTGGACGCCCTCGTCGGCGCCGCCGTCCCGAGCGCCATCCGCGCCACCCGTGACCTGCGGCTCCCGCCCGCCGCGTCCGAAGAGGACGCCACCGCGGAGCTGCGCGCCCTCGCCGCGCGCAACCGGCCGATGACGCAGATGATCGGCCTCGGCTACTCCGACACCGTCACCCCCGGCGTCATCCGCCGCAACGTGCTCGAGAACCCGGCCTGGTACACCGCGTACACGCCGTACCAGCCGGAAATCTCGCAGGGCCGCCTCGAAGCGCTCCTCAACTTCCAGACGATGGTCGCCGACCTGACCGGCCTGGCCACCGCGAACGCCTCGCTGCTGGACGAGTCGACCGCGGTCGCCGAAGCCGTCACGCTGATGCGCCGCGCGTCGAAGTCCAAGTCCAACAAGGTCGTGCTCGACGCCGAGTGCCTGCCGCAGACCATCGCCGTCGTGCGCACCCGCGTCGAGGCCCTCGGCATCGAGGTCGAGGTCCGCGACCTGCTCACCGGCCTGCCGGACGACTTCTTCGGCGTCGTCGTCCAGTACCCGGGTGCGTCCGGCGTGCTGCGCGGCCGCGGCTTCTACCACGCGATTTCCGAGTCGGCGAAGGCCGCGGGCGCGCTGTTCACCGTCGCCGCCGACCTGCTCGCCCTCACCCTGATCACGTCGCCCGGCGAGTTCGGCGCCGACGTCGCCGCGGGGTCCACCCAGCGCTTCGGTGTCCCGCTCGGCTACGGCGGCCCGCACGCCGGGTACATGGCGGTCCGCGCCGGCCTCGAGCGTTCCCTGCCCGGGCGCCTGGTCGGCGTTTCGGTCGACGCCGACGGCAACTCCGCCTACCGCCTCGCCCTGCAGACGCGGGAGCAGCACATCCGCCGCGAGAAGGCGACGTCCAACATCTGCACCGCGCAGGTCCTCCCGGCCGTGCTGGCCGCGATGTACGCGGTCTACCACGGCCCGGACGGCCTGAAGAAGATCGCCCAGCGCGTCCACGGCCTCGCCGCGGGCTTCGCGGACGCCCTCCGCACGACCGGCGTCGAGGTCGTGCACGAGTCGTTCTTCGACACGGTCGTCGCGCGCGTCCCGGGTCAGGCCGCCGAGGTCCACGCGGCAGCCCGCGCGGCCGGGATCAACCTCGGTCACGTCGACGCCGACCACGTCCGCGTCGCCTTCGACGAGGTCAGCACCCCGGCGATCACCGCGAAGGTGCTCAAGGCGTTCGGCGTCGAGGAGGAGGCGAACGACGGCGTCGCGCTGCCGAACGGTCTCGCCCGCGAGAGCGGCTTCATGGGCCACGAGGTCTTCGGCACCCACCGCTCCGAGACCGCGATGCTGCGCTACCTGCGCAAGCTGTCCGACCTGGACTACGCGCTCGACCGCGGCATGATCCCGCTCGGCTCCTGCACGATGAAGCTCAACGCCACCACCGAGATGGAGCCGATCAGCTGGCGCGAGTTCGCCGGCATCCACCCGTTCGCCCCGGCCGAGGACGCCGAGGGCTACCACGTCCTCGTCGCGCAGCTCGCCGAGTGGCTGGCCGAGGTGACCGGCTACGACAAGGTGTCACTGCAGCCGAACGCGGGCAGCCAGGGCGAACTCGCCGGCCTCCTCGCGATCCGCGCCTACCACCGCGCCAACGGCGACGACGCCCGGGACGTCTGCCTGATCCCGTCGTCCGCGCACGGCACCAACGCCGCCTCCGCGGTGCTGGCCGGGATGCGGGTGGTCGTCGTCAAGTGCACCGACGAGGGCAACGTCGACCTCGCCGACCTGCGGTCCAAGGTGGACACCCACCGCGACACGCTCGCCGCGATCATGGTGACGTACCCGTCCACGCACGGCGTGTACGAGCACGACATCGACGAGCTCGCCAAGATCGTCCACGACGGCGGCGGCCAGGTGTACGTCGACGGCGCGAACCTCAACGCCCTGCTGGGCCTGGCCAAGCCGGGCGAGTTCGGCGGCGACGTCTCGCACCTGAACCTGCACAAGACCTTCTGCATCCCGCACGGCGGTGGCGGCCCCGGCGTCGGCCCGGTCGCGGTGCGCGCGCACCTCGCGCCCTACCTGCCGAACCACCCGCTGCTGGAGCAGGCCGGCCCGGAGACCGGCGTCGGCCCGATCAGCGGCGCGCCCTACGGCTCGGCGTCGATCCTGCCGATCTCGTGGGCCTACGTCCGGATGATGGGCGCGCCCGGCCTGACCGCGGCCACGAAGGTCGCCGTGCTGGCCGCGAACTACGTGGCCTCACGCCTGGCCCCGCACTACCCGGTGCTCTACACGGGCCAGGACGGCCTGGTCGCGCACGAGTGCATCCTCGACCTGCGGCAGATCACCAAGGAGACCGGCGTGACGGTCGACGACGTCGCCAAGCGGCTCATCGACTACGGCTTCCACGCGCCGACGATGTCGTTCCCGGTCGCGGGCACGCTGATGGTCGAGCCGACCGAGTCCGAGGACCTGGGCGAGATCGACCGGTTCTGCGACGCGATGATCGCCATCCGCGCCGAGATCGACCATGTTGCAGCCAACCAGTGGAACGCCGAGGAGTCGCCGCTGCGGGGTGCCCCGCACACCGCCGAGACGCTGGTCGGGGAGTGGGACAAGCCCTACAGCCGCGAGCTGGCGGTGTTCCCGGCGGGTGTTTCGCGCAAGAACAAGTACTGGCCCCCGGTGCGCCGCATCGACGGCGCCCGCGGCGACCGCAACCTCGTGTGCTCCTGCCCGCCCCTCAGCGAGTACGGCTCGTGAGTGTTTAGGCGGGTTCTAACCCTCCTTACCACTCACGACCACCTACGGAAGGCGACAATGTCTCGCGAAACGTCCCTGCACGGAGTCCACAAGGGACTCGGTGCGCTGTTCACCGACTTCGCCGGCTGGTCCATGCCGGTCCGCTACGCCAGCGAGCTGGCCGAGCACAAGGCCGTCCGCGAGGCGGCCGGGCTGTTCGACCTGTCGCACATGGCCGAAATCCACGTCACCGGGGCGCAGGCCGCCGACGTGCTGGACTTCGCGCTGGTCGGCAACCTCACCGGGGTCAAGCCGGGCCGGGCGCGGTACACGATGATCTGCGACGCTTCCGGCGGGGTGCTCGACGACCTGGTCGTCTACCGGCTGGCCGACGAGCACTACCTGGTCGTCGCGAACGCGGGCAACGCGCAGGTCGTCGCCGACGCCCTGGCCGAGCGGGTCGCGGGCTTCGACGCCGTCGTGGACGACCGCAGCGAGACCACCGCGCTGATCGCCGTCCAGGGCCCGAAGGCCGTCGAGATCCTGGGTGCCGTGACCGACGCCGACCTGGACGCGCTGAAGTACTACGCCAGCGTTCCGGCGAACGTGAAGGGCCACGACGTCCTGCTCGCCCGCACCGGCTACACCGGCGAGGACGGCTTCGAGCTGTTCGTGAACGCCGACGAGGCCTCGGCGGTCTGGCGCATCCTCACCGAGGCGGGGGAGGGCCACGGCCTGGTCCCGGCCGGGCTGGCCTGCCGCGACACGCTGCGGCTGGAAGCCGGGATGCCGTTGTACGGCAACGAACTGACTCTCGAGCAGAGCCCGTTCGAAGCCGGGCTCGGCCGCGTGGTCAAGTTCGAGAAGCCGGGCGACTTCGTCGGCCGCGCGGCGCTCGAGGAGCGGTCCAAGCAGGACGTCCCGCGCGTGCGTGTCGGACTCAAGGGCGCCGGACGCCGGGCCCCGCGGCACGGCTACAAGCTGCTTTCCGACGGCGTAGAGATCGGGGAGGTCACCAGCGGCGCTCTGTCGCCCACGCTGGGTTACCCGATCGCCATGGCGTACGTCGATCGGGCGTACGCCGAGCCCGGCACCGAGCTCTCCGTCGACATCCGGGGCAGGATCGAGCCCGTCGAGGTCGTCGCCCTGCCCTTCTACTCCCGCGCGTAAGGACTCTTCCCTGTGAGCATCCCCGAGAACCTGCAGTACACCAAGGAACACGAGTGGCTGAAGGTGGAGGACGGCATCGCCACCGTCGGCATCACCGCCTTCGCCGCCGAATCGCTCGGTGACATCGTGTTCGTCCAGCTGCCCGATGCCGGGTCGGCCATCACCGCCGGCGAGGTGTTCGGCGAGGTCGAGTCGACCAAGTCGGTCAGCGAGCTGTACGCGCCGGTCTCCGGCGAGGTCGTCGAGGTGAACGGCACCACATCGGACACCCCCGAGGTCATCAACTCCGACCCGTACACCGAAGGATGGCTCCTGAAGGTGCGTCTGACCGGGGACGTGCCGGAGCTGCTCGACGCCGCCGCCTACGCCGCGCACACCCAGGAGAACTGATGACGACTTTCGACGCTCACCTCGCCGACGTCGACCCCGAGGTCGCCGCGGCCGTCGCGGACGAGCTGAACCGCCAGCAGTCGACCCTGGAGATGATCGCCTCCGAGAACTTCGCCCCGGTCGGCGTGCTCGAAGCGCAGGGCTCGGTGCTGACCAACAAGTACGCCGAGGGCTACCCCGGCCGCCGCTACTACGGCGGCTGCGAGCACGTCGACGTCGTCGAGCAGCTCGCGATCGACCGCGCGAAGGCTCTCTTCGGCGCCGAGCACGCGAACGTCCAGCCGCACTCGGGCGCGCAGGCCAACGCGGCCGCGATGTTCGCCGTGCTCAAGCCGGGCGACACGATCCTCGGCCTCGACCTGGCGCACGGCGGTCACCTGACGCACGGGATGAAGATCAACTTCTCGGGCAAGCTCTACAACGTCGTCGCCTACCACGTCGACAAGGAGACCGGGATCGTCGACCTGGCCGAGATCGAACGGCTGGCCGTCGAGCACGAGCCGAAGCTGATCATCGCGGGCTGGTCCGCGTACCCGCGTCAGCTCGACTTCGCCGAGTTCCGCCGCATCGCGGACAAGGTCGGCGCGAAGCTGATGGTGGACATGGCGCACTTCGCCGGGCTGGTCGCGGCCGGGCTGCACCCGTCGCCGGTGCCGCACGCCGACATCGTCACCACGACCACGCACAAGACCCTCGGCGGCCCGCGCGGTGGGCTCATCCTGTCGCGCGAGGAGCTGGCGAAGAAGATCAACTCGGCGGTGTTCCCCGGCCAGCAGGGCGGGCCCCTCGAACACGTCATCGCGGCCAAGGCCGTCGCGCTGAAGATCGCCGCGAGCGACGAGTTCCGCGAGCGTCAGGAGCGCACCCTCGAAGGCTCGCGCATCCTGGCCGCCCGGCTGTCGCAGGCCGACTGCGCTTCCGCGGGTGTCCGGGTGCTGACCGGCGGCACCGACGTCCACCTGGTGCTCGTCGACCTGGTGCAGTCCACTCTGGACGGTCAGCAGGCCGAGGACCGGCTGCACGAGGTCGGCATCACGGTCAACCGCAACGCCGTCCCGTTCGACCCGCGCCCGCCGATGATCACCTCCGGCCTGCGGATCGGCACGCCGGCGCTGGCCACCCGCGGCTTCCGGGCCGAGGACTTCACCGAGGTCGCCGACATCATCGCCGAGGCGCTGAAGCCGGACTTCGACGACGCCGTGCGGGCGAAGCTGCGGGACCGCGTCGAGACCCTCGCCAAGAAGCACCCGCTGTACGCGGACCTTTCGCGATGAGCGCGCAGCCCGAGGGTCGGAAGCTGTTGCGTCTGGAAGTTCGCAACAGTGAGACGCCGATCGAGAAGAAGCCGTCGTGGATCAAGACGCGGGTGCGGATGGGTCCGGAGTTCACC
>NZ_JNYY01000009.1 GCF_000716785.1 Amycolatopsis vancoresmycina | reverse complement strand
CAATTTCTTGCATCTCAAAGGAAACCCCGACGAGGGGGTTTCATATAAGCTCTACTGGCTTAGTTCACTAGCACACTGTTGAGTTCTCAAGCAACACACCCCGAGTCGCACCGCCGTCAAGCGGCCTTACTCGAAGCGAGTTATTCCTAGCAGTTTTTGTGGGCCACCCACTCAATCGCTTTCCGCGAGAGCTTGGTTCGTGTCCCTGTCGCTCGGTTTCCCTGGCGACTTGGAGAACTTTACATGCCCCGAAAGGACCCGAAACAGGGGGGTCCCTTAACAAGATCGGCGCAGGTCAGACCCCATGACGAAGCCCGTCCGAGGCCAGTCTGCCCCCAACCGGCCCCGAGCGCCACCGAAGGGCCCCGGAAAAACATTGCTCCGACTACATTGCACCGTATTGCTCGGAGCCAGCGCTCTGCCTAACGTCGGCCGCATGAACCTCGCGTACGACGACCTCGGGACCGGCCGTCCCGTCCTGCTGGTCCACGGCCACCCCTTCGACCGCTCCATGTGGCGGCCCCAGGCCACGCACCTCGCCGAGCGCGGCCACTGCGTCGTCACCCCCGACCTCCGCGGCTACGGGGAGTCCCCCACCCGGGACACCGCGACCGGCCTCGACGTCTTCGCCGCCGACCTCATCGCCCTGGCCGACCACCTGGGCCTGGACCGGTTCGTCCTCGGCGGCCTCTCCATGGGCGGGCAGATCGCCATGCAGCTGGTGGCGGACCACCCGGGCCGCGTCGAAGCTCTCCTCCTCGCCGACACCTTCGCCGGCCTCGACACCCCGGAGGCCAAGCAGGCGCGCGTCGACACCGCCGCGAGGATCACCGAGGAGGGTATGGAGCGCTACGCCGAGGAGCTCCTCCCCAAGATGATCTCGAAGCAGACCCGCGCGACCAGGCCGGACGTCGAGGCGCACGTCCGCCGCATGATGCGCAACGCCCCGAAGGAGGGGGCGGCGGCCGCGCTCCGGGGACGCGCCGAACGCCCCGACTACACGCCGACGCTGAGCCGGATCGACGTGCCCACCCTGGTCGTGGTGGGCAGGGAGGACGAGTTCACCCCGGTCGGCGAGGCCGAGCTCATCCACCGGGAAATCCGGACTTCCACCCTGGTGGTGATCGAAGGCGCGGGCCACCTGCCTAACCTGGAGCGCGAGACCGAGTTCGACGAGGCACTCAGCACCTTCCTGAAGAACAGCGGAGCCACCAGATGACCCAGCAGACCGTGTTCGTGACCGGCGCGAGCGCCGGCTTCGGTGACGCCATCGCGCGCCGGTTCGCCGCCGAGGGCGCCCGCGTCATCGCCGTCGCCCGCAGCGCCGACAAGCTCGAGAAGCTGGCCGGCGAGCTCGGCGACGCCGTTCTGCCCGTGACCCTCGACGTCAGCGACCCCGAAGCCGTGCGGGAAACGATCGCCACGCTCCCGGCGGAGTGGAAGCAGGTCGACGTCCTGGTGAACAACGCCGGCCTGGCCAAGGGCCTCGAGCCGGCGCACAAGGCCGATCTGGCCGACTGGGACGAGATGATCGCGACCAACGTCCGCGGCCTCGCGCACGTCACGCGCGCGCTGCTCCCGGGCATGGTCGAGCGCGGCCGCGGCCACGTGATCAACATCGGCTCGATCGCCGGCACCTACCCCTACCCCGGCGGCAACGTCTACGGCGCGACCAAGGCGTTCGTCCACCAGTTCAGCCTCAACCTGCGCAGCGACCTGCACGGCACCGGCGTGCGCGTCACCAACGTCGAGCCCGGCATGGTCGGCGGCACGGACTTCTCGAAGGTCCGCTTCGACGGCGACCAGGCCAAGGCCGACAAGGTGTACGAAGGCACCACGCCGCTGACCGCCGACGACGTCGCCGAGTCCGTCCTCTGGGCCGCGAACCAGCCGGCGCACGTGAACATCAACGTCATCGAGCTGATGCCGGTGGTGCAGAGCTTCTCGGCGCTGCAGATCTACCGCGAGGGCTGAAACAGGTCGAACAGCGCCTGCTGATCGGCGTCCAGCCCGGTCAGCAGGCGTTTCGTGCGTGGCCGCCCGCCGGTCGACGGGTAGCGCAGCACCAGCTCGCCGATGCCCGCGAGCTGGTCCAGCAGCTCCCGCACGGACAGGTTCATCCCCGCCCGGTCCGCCTCGCGCCGCATCAGGTGGGTCACCGTCGCGGCCAGGACGGAGACCAGGCCGTGGGCCGCGATCCGCTGCCGCGTCCACTCCCAGCGCGGGGTCGGGCCGGTGACGGCGGGCCCGGTGAGCCAGCGGAACGTCGATTCGAGGTGGGTGCGGGCCCGGTAGGCGGTCACCACCTCGGCCACCGGCCAGTCCCGGTCGGTGACCAGCACCTGCTTGCCGAAGAACTCCTCGTCCAGCCGGGCGATGGCCACGGTGTCGACGCGCCGTTCCACCCGGATCTCGCCGGGCCGGTTCCCGCTCAGCACGGCGGTGAGCACCCGCTCGATGCGCCGGCCGCGGGTCACGCGGCCGATCTCGGCGTGGACCTGGGCGCGGTCGCCGCGGTGGGTGCCCGCCGCCAGCGCCTCCGCGAGGCCGTCGAGCTCGCGGGTCGCGGTGGCCAGCTCGTCGGCGAACGCGCGGGACTGCGCCGCGTGCAGGGTCGCCGAGTGGGTCAGGATCACCCGCCGCCGGACGCCGTCGACGACCGCGTGCGTGTCGAGCGCCGTGAGCCCGGCGAACCGCTCGGGGTCGACGCGCTTGCGGGCGGACGCGGGCTGGGTCAGCAGCTCCGGGTGGTCGGTCAGCGGCAGGGACCCGACGAACCCGCTGCGTGAGCCCAGGTCGAGCTGGGCGGCCTGGCCGGAGTGGAACACGAGGGTCGCGGGGCCCAGCCCCGCCGTGACCGAAGCGAACGTCGGGGCCGTGCCGTCGTCACGCCGGTAGAGCCGCGACGCCAGGGGGATCGCGCCGTCGCGGGTCACCCGGAGCCCGGCCCCGGCGAGCACGCCCCGGCAGGCCGACGGCAGCGTGCAGTCGGCCGCGGCGAAGGCGGCGAACTGCGGGACGTCGACGGCGAGCGCGGCGTGGTCGGCTAACGTGGCCAGTACCGCGGCGGCGACGGCTTCTTCGATGCCCGCGATGCGGTCCGGGGTGAGCCGGTCCAGCGCCCGCCACAATCCGTCCACTGTGGACAGCTCGGGCCGGACGATGTCCGCGGCCGCGGACGCCGTCCACCACTCGCCGATCGGCGTTCCGGGGGCGGTCGCGCGGTGCAGCACCGCGACGGCGAGCGTCAGCCCCAGCGACGGCTTGGCGCGCACGACCTCGTCGACGCGGGCGACGAAGTCCAGCCGGGACAGCGTCGCCCACACCGCGGCGACGTCCCCGTACGTCCGGTACGACGCCGAGGCGGGCTCGCCGCCCGGGACGGCGCGGGCGATCTCGTCGGCCGTGCCGAGGTAACGCTGGGTCACCACCCGCGGCTTGCCGTCCACCCGGGCGGACTCCGCCAGGTAGTAGTACGTCCGTCCGCCGATCTTCTTGCCGACCACCGATGCCACCCTTTAGGTAATACACGGCGACGCGCTGATCGACAACCCGCGGATCCCCCTGACCTGCGACGACGATCACTCCGGCTGCCGAGGCGAGCGAGGTGTCGAACACACCCTGGCTGGTCCCGCGAGGACGGTCCTAGCGTGGGCGGAATGGGACCCGAACCCGACGCCACCACCCCGACCGCCTCCGCGATGCGCCGCGCGCTCGCCCGGGCGCGTGACGGGAAGACACTCGACGTAGCCGAAGCGAGCGTCCTGCTGCACGCCCGCGGTGACGACCTCACCACGCTGTCCGAGTACGCCTCGCGCATCCGCGACGCGGGCCTGGCCGAAGCCGGGCGCGCCGGCGTCATCACCTACAGCCGCAAGGTGTTCATCCCGCTGACCCGCCTGTGCCGCGACCGCTGCGGGTATTGCACGTTCGTGACCGTGCCGGGCCGGCTCGAGTCACCGTTCCTGTCCCCGGACGAGGTCCTCGACATCGCCCGCAAGGGTGCCGAGATGGGCTGCAAGGAGGCCCTGTTCACGCTCGGCGACCGGCCCGAGGACCGCTGGAAGGCCGCCCGCGACTGGCTGGACGCGCACGGCTACGACGACACGCTGTCCTACGTCCGCGCGATGGCCATCCGGGTGCTCGAGGAGACCGGCCTGCTGCCGCACCTCAACCCGGGCGTGCTGACCTGGCAGGACTTCCAGCGGCTCAAGCCGGTCGCGCCGTCGATGGGCATGATGCTGGAGACGACCGCGACCCGGCTGTGGAGCGAGAAGGGCGGCCCGCACTACGGCTCACCCGATAAGGATCCGGCGGTCCGGCTGCGGGTGCTCGAAGACGCCGGACGCAGCAGCGTCCCGTTCACCACCGGTGTCCTGATCGGCATCGGCGAGACGTTCGAAGAGCGGGCGGACGCGCTGTTCGAGATCCGCAAGGTCGCCAAGACCTACGGCGGCATCCAGGAAGTCATCGTGCAGAACTTCCGGGCCAAGCCGGACACGAAGATGCGCGCGACCCCGGACGCCGACCTCGAGGAACTCGCCGCGAACATCGCCGTCGCGCGGCTGGTGCTCGGCCCGAAGATGCGCATCCAGGCGCCGCCGAACCTGATCGGCAACCAGTACGACCTGATGATCCGCGCCGGCATCGACGACTGGGGTGGCGTGTCGCCGCTGACCCCGGACCACGTCAACCCGGAACGCGCCTGGCCGCAGATCGACGAGCTCGCCCGCCGCACCGAGAAGGCCGGCTTCGAGCTCAAGGAACGGCTGACGATCTACCCGGAGTACGTCAAGGCGGGCGAGCCGTGGCTGGACCCGCGGATCACCCGGCACGTCGCCGCGCTCGTCGACTACGAAACCGGGATGGCCCGCGAGGGCGCGATGCCGGTCGGCATCCCGTGGCAGGAGCCGGACGGCGGCTGGCAGGAGTCCGGCCGCACCGACCTGCACACCGAGATCGACACCAGCGGCCGCACCGAGGACCGCCGCAGCGACTTCGACTCCGTGTACGGGGACTGGAAGGAGATCGGCGACCGGATCAAGACCGGGCCGGCCAAGTTCGACACGGACATCCTGGAAGCCTTGCGCAGCGCGGAAAAGGACCCCGCCGGGCTCTCCGACGACGCCGCGCTGGCGCTGCTGCACGCCGACGGTCGCGAACTCGACGCGTTCACCCGGATCGCCGACGACCTCCGGCGCGAGACGGTCGGGGACGACATCACGTTCGTCGTCACGCGGAACATCAACTTCACCAACGTCTGCTACACGGGTTGCCGCTTCTGCGCCTTCGCGCAGCGTCGCACCGACGCCGACGCGTACACGCTCTCGCTGGAGCAGGTCGGCGACCGCGTCGACGAGGCGTGGGCCGCGGGCGCGACCGAGATCTGCATGCAGGGCGGCATCCACCCGGACCTGCCGGGCACCGCGTACTTCGACCTCGCGGCCGAGGTCAAGCGCCGTCAGCCGGAGATCCACCTGCACTCCTACAGCCCGATGGAGGTCGTGAACGGCGCTTCGCGGACCAACCTCTCGCTGAAGGACTGGCTGATCAAGGCCAAGGAGTCCGGTGTGGACTCGCTGCCGGGCACGGCCGCGGAGATCCTCGACGACGACGTCCGCTGGGTGCTGACCAAGGGCAAGCTGCCGACGTCGGAGTGGATCAAGGTCGTCACGACCGCGCACGAGGTCGGGCTGCCGACGACGTCGACGATGATGTACGGCCACGTCGACACCCCGGCGCACTGGGTCGCGCACCTCAAACTGCTGGCGCGGCTGCAGCGCGAGGGTCTCGAGAAGCACGGCCGGCGCGGGTTCAGCGAGTTCGTGCTGCTGCCGTTCATCCACCAGAGCGCGCCGATCTACCTGGCCGGACTGGCCCGCCCGGGCACGACGCTGCGCGAGAACCGCGCGGTGCACGCGCTGGCCCGGCTGCTGCTGCACGGCATGATCGACAACATCCAGAGCTCCTGGGTGAAGCTCGGCGAAGAGGGCAGCCGCGCGGTGCTGCAGGGTGGCGTCAACGACATCGGCGGGACGCTGATGGAGGAGACGATCAGCCGGATGGCGGGCGCGTCCAACGGGTCGTACAAGACGATCAGCGACATGCGCGCGATGGTCGAGCCGCTGGGCCGCCCGCTGGTCCAGCGCACGACGGGCTACGGACGGCCGTCGGCCGAGCGGCTCGCCGCGGCGGAGGCGTCGGACGGCGTCGCGACCGCGGTGCGCAAGCCGCTCCTGCCCTTGCTGACGCCGTGAAACGTCGCGAATGACTCATTCGGGACGCCGGGCGTCCCGAATGAGTCATTCGCGACCTCCGCTACCCTTCCGCTGCATGGGGGTTTCGCGCTTCGCGCCGCTGCTCGTCGTAGCGCTTCTCGCGGGTTGCGGTACTACGCCGCCACCGGCTCCGACACCCACTCCGCCGCCGAGCCCGACGTACGGGCCGCCGCCGCCGAGCGGGCTGTCCCTTTCGGTCGGTCAGGTCGAAGCCGGACTCGGGCACCGCGCCAGCGTCCTGACGCTGACCAACCTGGACACCGTCCCGCGCAAGGTCACCGGCTACCCGGACCTGAAGATCCTCGCGGGCGACGGTGAACCGCTCGACGTCAAGGTGTTGCACGAGACGTCCTACTTCGCGCCCAATCCGGGCCCGCAGGACCTGACGCTCCAGCCTGGTGAGAAGGCGCTGTCGGTGCTCGCGTGGTCGGCGACCGTCACCAGCGGCGACAAGCACACCGGCGCGGCGATCTCGGTGGTCCCGATCCCTGGCGAACCCGCGCAGAAGCAGCCGCTGGAGACCGATCTCGGCACCACCGACAGCGTCAAGCTCAGCGCGTGGGCCAGCAAAATCGGCAATTGACGACCGTGTGTCACCGCTCACAAACTGACGGTTGACCAGCGGGGATCTGTGCTAACTCTGTTCCTTCACCCGCCGGAAGGGACCTCGACGATGAGCACCTCCGTAGCGCCACTGGAAATGGTCGACACCGACCGCTACCCGCTCACCGGCTCCGGCAGCCCGGCCAGGCGGGCGGTCGTCGACCGCACCCGCGCGGAACTGGCCGCCGACGGCTGCAGCGTGCTCCCCGACTTCATCCGTCCCGAGTTGCACGCCGTGCTGCGCGAGGAGTGCGCCGCGCTCGAACCGCACGCCTACACGAAGATCGAGCAGGTCAACGCCTACAACACCGCGATCGGCGAGCTCCTGCCCGAAGACCACCCGGGGCGCACGATCATGGAACGCGGCAACGCCTTCGTCGCGCGCGACCGCATCCCGGTGTCGTCGATCATCAGCCGGCTCTACACGAGCCCGCTGTTCCAGCGGTTCGTCGCCGACTGCTTCGGGCTGCCGGAGCTGCACGAGCTCGCCGACCCCCTGTCCGGGCTGACGCTCAACGTGATCGCGCCCGGCCGTGCGCACCCGTGGCACTTCGACACGAACACCCACACCGTCAGCATGCTGACGCAGTCCGCAGAGGACGGCGGGACCTTCGAGTTCTGCCCGGGCATCCGGTCCGCCGCGGACGAGAACTTCGCCGCCGTGCGCTCGGTGCTGGCCGGCGACACCCGGCCGGTGCGGCGGCTGGACCTGCGGCCCGGTGATCTCCAGCTGTTCAAAGGACGCTTCGCGCTGCACCGGGTCAGTACCGTGGCGGGCGCGATCGCGCGGCATTCCGCGATCTTCGCCTACAGCGAGCGCCCGGGGGTCGTCGGCAGCGCGGAGCGGACCAGGCAGCTGTTCGGCCGCGTCCTGCCCGTCCACCTCGCCGGACGCACCGTCCGCGGCGACGAACTGCTCGACTAGATCAGGAGCCTGGCCCGTGCCCTTCGACTCGACCGGCAAGATCTCGTTCGACCACATCTACACCGCGCCCGATCCGCGGCCGTTCTTCGGCACGCTCAAGCGCGTCGGCTACCACATCCCGCAGCTGGCGAAGCCGTACTTCGCGCGGCTGATCGACGCGCACCCCGCCGAGCGGCCGACGGTCCTCGACGTCGGCTGTTCGTACGGCGTCAACGCGGCCCTGCAGCGCTGCGACGCGACGATGGACGACCTCTACGCCCACTACACCGACCCCGCGGTGCGTGCGCTGGACCACGCGGCCCTGGTCGCGGCCGACCGGCAGCGCGTCCGCCCCGGCGGCCCGAAGTTCTACGGCCTCGACAGCTCGGACCCGGCCCTGGAGTACGCCCTTTCCGCGGGATTCCTCGACGAGGCGATCCACGCCGACCTCGAGCGCGACGACCCGGACAGCACCCAGCAGAAGCTCCTCGACGACGTCGACCTCGTCGTCTCGACCGGCTGCGTCGGGTACGTCACCGAGAAGACGCTCACCCGGGTCGCGCGCGGCGCGCAGCCGTGGATGGCGCACTTCGTGCTGCGGATGTTCTCCTACGAGCCGATCGCCGAGAGCCTGGCCGAGCTCGGCTACGAGACCACGGGCGTCGGCGGGGTCTTCCGGCAGCGGCAGTTCGCCTCCGCCGAGGAGCAGACGCAGATCCTGGACACGCTGAGCGCGGCCGGGGTCGACCCCACCGGGCTGGAGTCCGACGGGTGGCTCTACGCGCAGCTGTATGTTTCCCGTCCTGAAGGCTCGGCCCCCCTCGCATTCTCCGACGAAGAAGGATGACCGTGAGCAGTCCGGAATGGTCCACCCGCACCTTCGGCAACGAGGACCGGCTTCCCCGCGTCCCCGTCCCCACCCTGGAGGACAGCCGCCGCCGCTTCCTCGAATGGTGCGCGCCGCTGCTGACGCCGGCGGAGCTGGCGGAGACCGAAGCGGCGCTGGCCGAGTTCGTGGCGGGCCCGGGCCCGGAGCTGCAGGAGCGGCTCGAGGAGTACGACCGCGCACCCGGCGTGCGCAGCTGGCTCGACACGTTCTGGCCGTACCGCTACCTCGGCCGCCGCGACCGGATCGCGCTCAACGCCAACTTCTTCTTCCTGTTCCAGGGTTCGCCGCTGGGCCAGGTGGAACGCGCGGCCGAGCTGGCCGCGTCCGCCGTGGACTACAAGCTGAAGCTCGACGACGAGCTCGTGCCGCCGGTGCTGCTGCGCGGCACGCCGCAGTCGATGGTGCAGCACAAGTTCCTGTTCTCGGCCACGCGCATCCCGGGCGAGCTGATCGACACCGCGCGCACGCGGTTCCCGTCGCCCGAGCGGCACATCGTCGTGTTCTCGAAGGGCACGCCGTTCCGCATGGACGTCATCGCGGCGGACGGCCGCCCGTATTCGCCGGCGCAGCTGGCGGAGGGCCTGCGCGCGATCCTCAAGGACGACCACGGTTCCGACGTCCTGCCCGGGCACCTCACGACGAAGGCGCGCGCGGAATGGGCGGCTTCGCGGACGGCGCTGCTCGAAGCGGGCAACGCGGCGGCGCTCGAAACCATCGAGACGGCGCTGTTCTGCCTGTGCCTGGACGACTTCAGCCCGTCGAGCACGCTGGAGGCGAGCGACCGGCTGCTGTACGGCGACAACCGCTGGTACGACAAGGCCGTGTCGCTGGTCGTCTTCGAGGACGGCAGCGCGGGCATCAACGTCGAGCACTGCGAACTCGACGGCACCACGATCCTCGGCTTCACCGACGCCGTGCTGAGCGGCTCGCGGGAGCCGCGCGAGACAGCCGACGGCGTCCCGGGCTTCGAGGCCATCGAGTTCACGCTGACCGACGCCCTCCGCGAAGACGCGCGCGCCGCCGGAGCGGCCTTCCGGGCGTACGCGGACGCGACGGCGACGCAGACGGTGTCGTTCGACTTCGGCGCCAACCGGGCGAAGGAGCTCGGGATGTCCCCGGACGCCTTCGCGCAGATGGCCTACCAGCTCGCCCACCGCCGCGCGAAGGGCCTGACGGGGGCGACGTACGAGTCGATCGCCACCCGGCAGTTCCAGAACGGCCGCACCGAAGCCATGCGGGTGGTGACACCGGAGGTCGTACACTTCGCCGACGTCATGACCTCGGACGCCTCGCTCGACGAGAAGCGCGAAGCCTTCCGCGCGGCGGCGGCGAAGCACGTCGCCCGCGCGAAGGAGTGCCAGGCCGGGGACGCGCCGGAGCAGCACCTGTGGGAGCTGCAGCTGATCGGGAAACGCCGTGGCGACACCGAAACGCCGGCCCTCTTCACCTCGCCGGGCTGGCTGAAGCTGCGCGACGACTACCTGAGCACCAGCTCGGCGCCGTCGGTCAACATCCAGTTCTTCGGGTTCGGCTCGACCAGCACGCAGTGCATCGGCGTCGCGTACGTGCTCCTGCCGGACCGCTGGAACATCTACCTGAGCACGCCGAAGCACGTCTCGGCCGAGATGTACCGCTTCGCCGACGAACTCGCCGTCGCGGTGCGGGAGCTGCAGGAGCTACTGGCCGAGTAGCCGGCGCAACCAGGTCCGCCGGGCGGCCCGGGCCGCCCGGCTGATCTTCGCCTCCGGCGCGAGGGAATCGAAGCCGTGGAACCCGCCGGGCCACACGTGCAGCTCGGCGTCCCCGCCCGCCGCCCAGATCCGGCGCGCGTAGGTGACGACCTCGTCGCGGAACGTCTCGACCGCGCCGACGTCCAGGAACGCCGGTGGCAGGCCGGAAAGGTCCTCGGCGCGGGCCGGGGCCGCGTAGGCCGGGACGTCGGCGGTGCCGCGGCGGTCGCCGAGGTAGGCCGTCCAGCCGATGAGGTTCGCCGTCCGGTCCCACAGGCCGTGGCCGTCGAAGTCGACCGCCGACGGCGTGTCGCTGCGGTCGTCGAGCATCGGGCAGACGAGCAGCTGGCCGGCCAGTGCCGGGCCGCCGCGGTCGCGGACCAGCAGCGCCAGCGCCGCGGCCAGCCCGCCGCCCGCGCTGGCCCCGCCGAGCACGAGCGGGCCGGGGCAGTGTTCGGCCGTCCACTCCAGACCGGCGTGGCAGTCCTCGAGGGCCGCCGGGTACCGGTGCTCGGGGGCGAGCCGGTAGCCCGGCGAGACGACGGTCAGGTTGGGCTCGCCCGACCAGGCCAGCGCGTTCCGCGCGTCCTGGCCGAGGTGGCTGCTCGCGATCAGGCCGCCGCCGTGCACGTAGTACAGGACGCCCACGCTCTCGGCCGGGCGCAGGACGAGCAGCGGCACCTCGCCCGCCCGCTCCTCGGAAACCCGGTACGCCGGGTACGCGGCGGCCAGCCGGTCGAGCGTCCAGTTGTCCGCGGCGTTGAGCTCCCGGCGTCCCGGGATTTCGTCCAGGCGCGACAGCGACGGGCGAAGCGCGCGCAACGCCTCGATGACCGGCGCCAGCTCGGGGTCGAACCGCGGCGGCGTCATGCCGTGGGGTCCGAGACGACGAGCACCAGCGACCCCTCGAAGGACGGCTGCTCGCGCAACTTGCCGTACCGGCGTTCCCACGTGCCGTCGTCGAGGTCGTGCTGCAGTTCCGCGGCGAACCGGTGGTGGACGCGGTCGTCGACGAAGCTCCACGCCGAGCACGACAGCCGCGCGCCCGGGTCCAGGAGGCGTTCGGGACGGGCGTAGTACGCCTCGTTGAAGCCGTCCGTGCAGTCGGCCGGGATGGGCACGGGGACGATCGACGTGTGCCCGCCGAGCCCGTCGGCGATGTCGTCGACCGACGGGTAGCGCCGGGCCTCGGTCTCGATCACCTCGGGCGCGTAGTCGAGCAGCCAGAACCGGCGCAGCAGCTGCGGGTCGCAGGTCAGGATGGCGATCGGGCCGCGGGTGACCCGGCGCATCTCCTTGAGCCCGGCCCACAGGTCGTTCCACTGGTGGACGCTGAACGTGCTCATCGCGCCCTCGAACGCCCGGTCGCCGAACGGCAGCTTCTCCGCGACAGCGTCGACCGCCGGCGGCAGGCCCGCCGGCCGCTGCGCGCGCATCGACGCCGACGGCTCGACCGCGGTGACTTCCCGGTCTTCGGGTTCGTACGCGCCGGCGCCCGCGCCGACGTTCAGGACGGTCCGCGCGTCGCCCAGTGCGTCGAGGACGTACCGGCCGATGCGGGGATCCGGCTTGCGGTAGTCGGTGTAGACCCCGCCGATGGCGCCGTAGTCGGCGTCCCCGGCGCTCCCGTCCGCACGTCGCTGGCTCATGTCCAGAAACTAGCAGCGGAACGGGAGTGCCCGGGCGTTGCTCCGCGGGGTGTAAGCGAACGTCGGGCATCCGGCGCAGCCGTCAATTTCTGTCGCAAACTTGCGTAAGTTAGTCCAAGTATTGCGATTTCCTGTCCAGGATTCGTATGATCCGGATCACAGAGGTCCCCACCTGCTGCGGAAAGGCCAGTGCCGCCCATGTCTCCCAGCTCTGTGTTCAGTGCGCCCAAAATGCGTTACGGCGCTTCAGCCCTCGCCGTGATCGTCGCCGCCGGGCTGGCCATCGCCGCCGGTCCGGCCGCGAGTTCGGCGGTCGCCGCGACCCGCGGCGCGTCCGTCCCGTTCCTCGAACAGGAAGCCGAAACCGCCGCGACGAACGGCTCGGTCATCGGCCCGAACCGGGCCGCGGGCACCCTCGCCGGCGAGGCCTCCGGCCGGAAGGCGGTGACGCTGTCCGGCCAGGGCCAGTACGTCGAGTTCACGCTCACCGCCCCGGCGAACTCGATCGACTTCCGGTACAGCGTCCCGGATTCGGTGTCCGGGACGATCTCGCTGTACGTCGGCGGCGCGCACAACCGGGACATCCCGCTGACGTCGAAGTGGGCCTGGTACTACGGCTCGTACCCGTTCACCAACGACCCGGGCGACGGGCACGCGCACCACTTCTACGACGAGACCCGCGCGCTGCTCGGCACGTCCTACCCGGCCGGGACGAAGATCCGGCTGCAGGCCGACGCGGGCGACGTCACCCCGGTCACCGTCGACCTCGCCGACTTCGAGCAGGTCGGTGCGGCCGCCGCGCGGCCCGCGAACTCCGTGTCCGTCACCGATTACGGCGCCACCGCGGGCGACACGAGCGACGACGCTTCCGCGTTCGACGCGGCCGTCGCGGCCGCGCGCAGCCAGGGCAAGGAGGTGTGGATCCCGGCCGGCACCTTCACCCTCGGCCACCACGTCACCGTCGACCAGGTGACGATCCGCGGCGCCGGGCCCTGGTACTCGGTGCTGACCGGACCGCGCGCCGGGATCTTCGGCAAGGGCGAACCGGCGAGCTGCGGGACGCCGACGTACCCCGGCAACCCGGCCGTGCCCGGCACGAGCAGCGCGGTGAAGCTCTACGACTTCGCGATCATCGGCCAGGTCGACGCCCGCGTCGACTGCGACCAGTCGAACGCCATCGGCGGCGCGCTGGGCGGCGGCTCGGTCGTGCAGAACCTGTGGCTGCAGCACACGAAGGTCGGGCTGTGGCTCGACGGGCCGTTCGACGGGCTCACCGTGTCCGGCAACCGGATCCTCGACCAGACCGCCGACGGGCTGAACCTGCACCAGGGCATCAGCAACGTGACCGTGACGAACAACTTCCTGCGCAACACCGGCGACGACGGCCTGGCCATGTGGTCCGAGCACGACGCCGACCACCACAACACGTTCTCCTTCAACACCGTGCTGCTGCCGATCCTCGCCAACAACATCGCGGTCTACGGCGGCCACGACAACACCGTGTCCGACAACGTCGTGGCCGACAACCAGGACCAGGGCGGCGGCCTGCACATCGCGAACCGGTTCAGCGCGGTGCCGCTGGCGGGCACCACGACGGTCGCGCGCAACACCGCGATCCGCACCGGCGTGCTCGACTCGAACTGGCAGTTCGGCGTCGGCGCCCTGTGGTTCGACGGCCGCGACTCGGCCATCACCGGCCGGGTCGACGTCACCGACAACGACCTGGTGGACAACAACTACGAGGCCATCCAGTTCATCGACAGCGCCACGACGGACGTGCACTTCGACGGCGTCCGGATCACCGGGGCCGGCACGTTCGCCTGGCAGCTGCAGGCGAAGCCGTCGGGCTCGGTGAAGAACGTCGTCGCGACCGGGGTCGGCCGCGCGGGCGTCTACAACTGCCTCGGCCCGGACGCGCTGAGCGGCCTCGCCGACCAGGGCGGCAACTCCGGCTGGACGACGACGTACTGCGGCTCGTGGCCGACGCCGGTGTACGGCTCGGACAACGGCGGCACGACGACTCCGCCACCGACCACGACCACCACCACGCCGACCCAGCCGGGCGGGAACCTGGCGCTGCACAAGAGCGTCAGCGCGTCCGGGTCGCAGGGTGGTTTCCCGCCGGGCAACGCGGTCGACGGCGACGCGAACTCCTACTGGGAGAGCACGAACAACGCGTTCCCGCAGTCGTTCACGGTGGACTTCGGCAGCACGGTGACCGTCTCGCGGCTGGTGCTGAAGCTGCCGCCGTCCTCGGCGTGGGGCACCCGCACGCAGACGGTCGCGGTCGACGGCGTCAAGGCGGCGGCCGGCTACACGTTCAACCCGGCCTCCGGCAACACCGCGACGGTGACGTTCCCGGCGACCTCGGTGCGGACCCTGCGCCTGACCTTCACCGGCAACACCGGCTGGCCCGCCGGGCAGCTGTCCGAGCTCGAAGCCTATTCGTCCTGAGAGGTGATGACGATGTCCCGCATCCCGGCTCTGCTCGCCGCCGCGCTCGCCGCGTCCGGCCTGACCGTGCTGGCCGGCGCCACCCCGGCCGCCGCGGCCACCTGCCCCACCACGGCTTCCGGCGGCGCGAGCGTGCCGTTCCGGACGGTCGAGGCCGAGTGCTCGGCGACCAACGGCTCGGCGGTCGGACCCGACTACACGCAGGCTTCGCTGGCCTCCGAAGCCTCCGGGCGGCAGGCGGTCCGGATCACCACCGGCCAGTACGTCGAGTTCACGCTGCCCGCCGCGGCCAACTCGATCAACGTCCACTACAGCGTCCCGGACGGCTCTTCGGGCCGCCTCACGGTCTTGGTCAACGGGACCAGGCTGGCCCTTCCGGTCACCTCGCGATACTCCTATGTGGACACCGGCTGGATCCCCGGCGCGAAGACGCACCACTTCTTCGACGACACGCGGCTCCTGCTCGGGCAGAACCTGGCCGCGGGCGCGAAGGTGCGCGTGCAGGCCGACTCCGGTGACGTCGGCCAGGCGACCATCGACCTCGCCGACTTCGAGCAGGTCGGCGGCGCGGGCACGAAACCGGCGAACGCGCTGTCGGTGACCGACTACGGCGCCACGGCGAACGACTCCTCGGACGACTCGCAGGCGTTCCGCACTGCGCTGTCCGCCGCACGCTCGCAGGGGCGCGAGGTGTGGGTGCCGCCGGGGCGGTTCGAGATCGGGTCGGCGCTGCAGATCGACCAGACCACGGTCCGCGGCGCGGGCCAGTGGTACACCGTGCTGCACGGCAACAACATCTTCAACAACGGCAGCGCGTCAGGGAACATCAAGCTGTACGACTTCGCCGTCTTCGGTGACGTGACCGAGCGCAACGACGGCAGCCCGGACAACGCGTTCCACGGCGTCCTGGGCACCGGTTCGGTCGTGTCGGGCCTGTGGATCCAGGACACGAAGTGCGGGCTGTGGCTGATGAACGGCGCCTCGTCGAACCTCACCATCGAGAACAACCGCATCCTCGACACCCAGGCCGACGGCGTCAACTTCGACGGCGCCGTGACGAACTCGACGCTGCGCAACAACTACCTGCGCAACAACGGCGACGACGGGCTCGCGCTGTGGTCCAACGGCCAGGCCGACTCGGGCAACTCGCTGCTCAACAACACGGTCGTGCAGCCGAACCTGGCCAACGGGATCGCGCTGTACGGCGGTTCGAACAACACGGTCAGCGGCAACCTCGTCCAGGACACCAACGCCCTCGGCGGCGGCTACCTGGTCGCCAACCGGTTCAACTCGGTACCCCTGTCCGGCACGGTGACGCTGGCGAACAACACCGCGCTGCGGGCCGGGGCGCTCGACCCGAACTGGCAGTTCGGCGTCGGCGCGCTGTGGTTCGACGCCCGCGACCAGGCCATCACCGGCGTCACCATCCGCGTCACCGGGTTCACCGCGATCCAGAGCCCGTACGAGGCCATCCAGTTCATCGACGGCAACGGGCAGGGCAAGCAGATCCAGGGCATCACGCTCGACGGCGTCTCGGTGCAGGGCGCGGGCACGTTCGTGGCGCAGTCGCAGACGCAGGGGTCGGTGTCGATCAGCAACCTGACGGCCTCCGGCGTCGGCGTGACCGGCACGTACAACTGCCCGTACCCGGCGTCGATCCCGCGCATGACCTTCGGCGGGTCCGGCAACAGCGGCTGGAGCGGCACCTGGGGTGACTGCTCGACGTGGCCCGCGCCGAACTCGGGGCCGCCGCAGCCGCCCCAGTCCGGCACCAACCTGGCGCGCGGCAAGGCGATCAGCGCGTCCGGGTCTCAGGGTGGCTTCCCGCCGTCGAACGCGAACGACGGCGACGCGAACTCCTACTGGGAGAGCACGAACAACGCGTTCCCGCAGACGCTGACGGTGGACCTGGGCGCGGCGGCGTCGATCTCCAAGGTGACGCTGAAGCTGCCGCCGTCCTCGGCCTGGGGCGCGCGTACCCAGACGGTGACGATCTCCGCCAGCACCGACGGCGGCTCGTACACGACGCTGGTGGGTTCGCGCGGCTACGCGTTCGACCCGGCGTCCGGCAACACGGCGTCGGTGTCCTTCACGGCGACGTCCCAGCGGTTCGTGCGGCTGACGTTCACCGGCAACACCGGCTGGCCCGCCGGCCAGGTCTCGGAATTCGAGGTGGCCGCGGCTTAGGTCCGATGGGCGCAGTGTGACGAAACCGCACGGCGGCTCGACGGTTCCGCACGGGACCGCCGGGCCGCCGTGTGCTGCACTACCATCGCCGGGAGATCATCCCGGGGAGGGCCAGTGCCGCGTCTGCTGCTCGTCGAGGACGACGAACCGCTGGCCGAGGCGCTTTCGCTGGCGCTGGGCGCGCTGGGCCACGACGTCGTCCACGCCCCCACCGGCGAGCACGCGCTGACCGCGCTGGGCGACGCCGAGTTCGTCCTCCTCGACGTGATGCTGCCCGGCATCGACGGCTTCGAGGTCTGCCGCCGCATCCGCGCGCGCAGCCGGTTGCCGATCGTGCTGCTGACCGCGCGCGGCGACCCGATCGACGTCGTCGCCGGGCTCGAATGCGGTGCCGACGACTACGTGGTCAAGCCGGCCGAACCGCGGGTGCTCGACGCGCGGATCAAGGCGATCGGCCGCCGCGCCCGGCCGGCCGTGCCGGAGGCCGGCCTGCGGCACGTCGGCGGGCTGGAGATCGACGCCGCCGCGATGAGCGTGACCCGCGACGGCGAGGAGCTCGCGCTGACCGCCACCGAGATCCGGCTGCTCGTCGAGTTCGCCGAGCACCCGAACCAGGTGCTCAGCCGGCAGGTGCTGCTCAAGCGGGTCTGGGACTACGGCTACGTCGGCGACTCGCGGATCGTCGACGCGGCGGTCGCGCGGCTGCGGGCGAAGGTGGAGGACGATCCGGCGAACCCGGTGCTGCTGCGGACGGTCCGCGGACTCGGCTACCGGCTCGTGACGAGGTGAAGCTCCCGGCCGTCAGCCTGCGGACCCGGATCGTGGCGGCCATCGTCGCGGTGACCACCACGGCGACCGCGGTCATGGCCTACACCGCCTACCAGGTGCAGGCGGACGAGGCCGTGGGCCGGTTCGCCTGGTCGGCCGTGCGGAACACGGCGGCCGACCGGAAGGTCTTCCTGGAATTCGCGGGGCCGGAGTCCGCGGACCGGCTCGGCCCGGACCCGGACTGGGCGCTGGTGTTCGACCGGCCCGGCGGCGGGCTCGAAGTCGTGCGGAGCGCCGCCGGGTACGAAGGGCTCATCCCGGTTCCGGACAAACTCACGATGCTGCGGGCCGTGCGCGGCGACCTGTTCCCGCCCGGAAAGGGGCCCGAGCAGCTCACCTCGCGCTACACGAGCGTGCCGCAAACCGGCCGGAAGGTGTTCGTGGTCAACGCGAACCTGCCGAAGGACGGCTACCACCTCGTCGAGTTCTTCGACTTCAGCCGGTTCGACGACGACCTGACCGCCCTGCGCTGGAAGCTCGTCCGCATCGCGCTCGGGGTGAGCGTGCTCGGCGTCGGCGCCGCCCTGCTCATCGGGCGCCGGATCCGCCGTCCGATCGCGGCGTTGTCCACGGCGGCCGACGAACTGGGCGCGGGCGCGCTCGGCACCCGGGTCCCGGTCAAGGGCCGCGACGAGGTCGCCGCGCTCGCCGCGTCGTTCAACACGATGGCCGCGCGGCTCGGCGAGTCCATCGACGAGCTGCACGCGAAGGACCGCCAGCAGCGGCGGTTCGTCGCCGACGTCGCTCACGACCTGCGGACACCGCTCGCCTCGATGCTCGCCACCGTCGACAGCCTCGACCACGCCGAGCCCGCCACCCGCACCCGCGCCGCCGAGATCCTCGGCACCCAGACCCGGCGGCTGGCGAAGCTCGTCGAAGACCTCCTCGAGATCGCCCGGTTCGACGCCGGGAAGGCCGACCTGCGGGTGGCCCCGGTCGACCTCGCCGACCTGGTCCGCGACACCGCCGAGGTCGTCGGCACCGAGGCCGCCGTGACGGCGACCGGGGACGTCACCGTCGTCGCCGATCCGCGGCGGGTGCACACCGTGGTGGCGAACCTGCTGAGCAACGCCGTCCGGCACGGCGCCGCACCGGTCACGATCACCCTCGACGGCACCGGTGACGACGTCGTCGTGCGCGTCGCCGACGCCGGCCCCGGGGTCCCGGAGGAGCTGCTGCCGATCCTGTTCGACCGGTTCACCCGCGGTGACCACGCGCGTCAGGTGACCGAGGGCAGCGGGCTGGGCCTGGCGATCGCGCGGGAGAACGTGCTGGCGCACGGCGGTTCGCTCGCGGTGCACAACGACGGCGGTGCCGTGTTCACCGTCCGGCTCCCCCGCGGCGCCGCGAACGCCTGACCGGCGGCCGGCTCGCGCGGGTGCTGCCCGTCGAAGTACGGCAGCGGCAGGCAGGCGAGCAGCGCCGCGGTGGCGAGCAGCGGGAGCGGGCGGAGGTCCCGTGCCGGGCTCAGCCACAGCACCACGGCGAAGTTGACGACGAGCAGGAAGCCCCAGCGCGCCCAGTCCCAGCCGGCGAAGGCCAGCAACGCGGGCGCGGCGACCGCCGCGACGGCGAGCGCGTCGAGGCGTTGCAGCAGGGCGCCGACCACGACCACGGCGAAGATCGGAGCCACGTACAGCAGGACCTCGGTGATCGAGTACAGCTGCCAGCTCTGGCTCTGGGTGCGTTCGAACAGGGCCAGCGCGTCGGCTCGCGGGGTGAAGTCCGCGGTCGCCAGCGCGGTCCCGAGCCGCGCGACCGCGCCCGCGCTCGACGCCGGAAGCGCGAGCACGGCGAGTTCCGCGACGACCGGCGGCACGAGCAGCATCGCCGTGCTCCGCAGCGGGAATTGCCGCAGCAGCACGACCGCGAAGACGGGGAGCACGGTGAGCGCCGCGATCTCGTGGGTGCACACCGCGGCCGTCAGCAACCCGGACGCCACCGCGGGCCGGCGCGGCAGCTGCCACAGCGCGCCGAACAGCAGCAGGTACAGCAGCTGCTCGAAGTAGCCGACCTCGTGGAAGAGGAATCCGCCGGACGGCAGCAGCAGCCAGCCGGCGACCAGGAGCTTCCGGGCGGGGTGCCGGGTACGGGCGAACGCGACGGCCACCGCCACGAGCAGTGCGGCGAGGACGGCGAACGCGGCGGCCGCGAACACCCAGTACGCGTACCCGGTCGCGAGCGCGAGCGGGCGGAGCAGGGTGCCGACGAGGAACCGGCGGTGGAAGCCGTCGGTCAGCGAGACGGCTTCGAGCGTCACGGCCCAGTCGCCCGGCAGCCGGAACCCGCGGTAGGCGGCGAGGAGCAGCGCGAACGCGGTGAGCGCGGTCAGGCCGCGGGACGTCGTGGTGCGGTCGAGGGTGCTGGTCACGACGCCAAGCTAGGAACGGGATGTGCGTACTCCATGACCGTTGATCACCGGTTCCGCACCAAGGTGGCACGTCGTGCTTTTGCGCTCAATTGCTGTAAAGTTTCGGTCATGACGCGTCGTCTTGCCGAAGTCGCCCGCCAGGTCGGGGTCAGCGAAGCCACGGTCAGCCGGGTGCTCAACGGCCGGTCCGGGGTGTCCGCCAGCACCCGCGCCGCCGTGCTCACCGCGCTGGACGTGATGGGGTACGAGCGGCCGACCCAGCTGCGGGGCGAGCGCGCCCGGCTGGTCGGGCTGGTGCTGCCGGAGCTGCAGAACCCGATCTTCCCGGCACTGGCCGAGATCATGGGCAACGCCCTCGCCCAGCAGGGCTTCACGCCGGTGCTCTGCACGCGGACGGCGGGCGGGGTGTCCGAAGCGGAGTACGTCGAGCTGCTGCTGCAGCAGCAGGTGTCGGGCGTGGTGTTCGCCGGCGGGTTGTACGCGCAGGCGGACGCCGTCCATTCGCACTACCACCACCTCGTCGAGCGGCGGTTGCCGACGGTGCTGATCAACGCCGCGGTCGACCACCTCGGGCTGCCCCAGGTGTCGTGCGACGACGCGGTGGCCGTCGAGCAGGTCGTCGGGCACCTGAGCTCGCTCGGGCACGAGAAGATCGGCCTGGTGCTGGGCCCGTCGGACCACGTCCCGTCGCAGCGCAAGCTCGAGGCGTTCCGGTCGTACGCGGCGAAGCTGGGCTTGCCGGTGCTGGACGAGCTGGTGGAGCACGGGATGTTCTCGATCGAGGGCGGCCACGCGGCGGCGGCCCGCCTGTACCCGCGCGGGGCGACGGCGGTGCTGTGCGCGAGCGACCTGCTGGCGCTGGGCGCGGTCCGGGCGGCCCGGCGCCAGGGGCTGTCGGTGCCGGAGGACATCTCGGTGGTCGGCTACGACGACTCGGCGTTGATGAACTGCACCGACCCGCCCCTGACGACCACCCGCCAGCCGATCGAGGCGATGGGGCGCGCGGTGGTGGAGCTGCTGGTCAAGCGGATCAACGGCGGCGAAGTGGCGGCCGAGGAGCTGCTGTTCGCTCCGGAGCTGGTGGTCCGGGGGTCGACGGCCCGCCGCACGGCATAGCTCCTCCCTTCGAAGGCGCGACGGCTCGTGAGCCGTCGCGCCTTTTCGTGCGCCCGCGTTCCGGACGACACGCGTACCCAGCCAGTCGGCCCGCGCACCCCGACAGTCGGCCCGCGTACCCAGGCAGTCGGCTCGCGCACCCCGACGGTCGGCTCGCGGGGTCGGCCGATCGGGGCAGGTTTCCGCGAACCGACCCTCCAGGCACGCCGGCCGACCCTCCAGGTACGCGAACCGACCCGCCAAGGACGCCAGCCGACCCTCGACGTGCGGGGCCGTCCCCTAGCGGTCGCAGCCTGTTCGTAACTTGCAGATTCTCGTCGGCTTATTGCGCCGATCCGGTTCACCACTTTAGAGTGACCGCAATCACGTGACAGCCGTCGCGACCCCGAGAAGAGGCTTGAGATGAGCAGTCCCTGGTCCAGAACCGCCACCCGACGGATGTTCTGCCTGCTTGCCGCCGGTGGGCTGGCCCTCTCCGCAGCCGCCTGCGGGGACGGCGACACCGCGGCCCAGACCGGCGGCAAGGTGAAGATCACCGTCACCGGCCAGCCGCCGACCAGCCAGCCGTTCGAGCGCAGCGTCTTCGACGCCGACGTCAAGGAGTTCGAGGCGGCGCACCCGAACATCGACATCGATCCGCACGAAGGCTTCATGGACCCGAAGACCTTCTCCGCGAAGCTCGCCGGCGGGCAGCTCGAAGACGTCTACTACGTCTACTTCACCGACCCCGCGCAGATCATCGCCCGGCACCAGGCCGCCGACATCACGGAAGCCGCGAAGAGCGTCCCGCACATCAACGACATCAAGCCGGAACTACTGGACAACTTCCGCGACGCGAACGGCAAGCTCTACGGCCTGCCGACGATGAACTACACCATGGGCCTGCTCTACAGCCGCCCGCTGTTCCAGAAGGCCGGGCTCGACCCCGACAAGCCGCCGCAGACCTGGGACGAAGTCCGCGAAGCCGCGAAGAAGATCTCCGCGCTCGGCAACGGTGTCGTCGGGTACGCCGACTACAGCAAGAACAACCAGGGCGGCTGGCACCTGACCGGCTGGCTCTACTCGATGGGCGGCGACATCGCCCGCAAGGACGGCGACAAGTGGGTCGCCGACTTCGCCAACGAGAAGGGCAAGCAGGCCCTGCAGTACCTGCACGACATGCGCTGGACCGACAATTCCATGGGCGCCAAGCAGCTCCTCGAAGCCCAGGACGTGCAGCGGATGATGGGCGCCGGCCAGCTCGGCATGTACATGGCCGCCCCGGACAACGTTCCCGTGCTGGTCAAGCAGTTCAACGGCAAGTACGAGGACTACGGCATCGCGGGCATGCCCGGCGGCCAGGGCACCCTGCTCGGCGGCGAGGGCTACATGGTCAACCCGAAGGCCTCGCCCGAAAAGATCAAGGCCGGCCTCGAGTGGATCCAGTGGAAGTACCTCAACCCGGACCGCTTCGAGAAGCACATCCAGCAGTACGTCGACGGCAAGCAGCCGGTCGGCCTGCCCGCCGAGCCGACCCCGGACGTCTGGACCGGCGCCGTCCGCGAGCAGCAGCTGGCACTGAAGGCCAAGTACGCCAACGTCCCCGCGAAGAACTTCCAGTCCTATGTGGACACCACGAGCAAGATCAAGGGCAGTATCGAGCCGCCGAACGCGCAGCAGATCTACGCCGCGCTCGACAGCGTGATGCAGGCGGTCCTCACCGACCAGAACGCGAACATCGACCAGCAGCTGTCGTCCGCGTCGTCGAAGGTCAACAGTGTCCTCGCCCAGGTCAAGTAGCCTGCTCGCCTGGCCCGCGGCGAAACCGTCGCGGGCCGGGCGCCCGGCCGCCACGCAGGTCAACCGGACCCGGCTCAAGCGCAAGCTCAAGGAGAACCTCACCGCCTACGGCCTCCTCTGCGCCGCGCTCGTGGTGTTCGCGCTGTTCTCCTGGTACCCGATCGTGCGCGGGGTGCTGCTGAGCTTCCAGCAGGTCGACTTCGTCAACGCGCCGACGTGGGTCGGCTTCGACAACTTCGCGAAGCTGTTCGACGACCCGCTGTTCGGCGTCGCCTGGCGCAACACGCTGCTGTTCACCGGGCTCGCGCTCGTCTTCGGGTTCGCCGTCCCGTTCCTCACCGCCGTGCTGCTGAACGAACTGAGGCACGCCAAGGCGTTCTTCCGGCTCGCCGTCTACCTGCCGGTGATGCTGCCGCCCGTGGTCACCGCGCTGATGTGGAAGTGGTTCTACGACCCCGGTCCCGGCCTGTTCAACTCCGCGCTCGGCGCCGTCGGCCTCCCCGGCGGTCAATGGCTGGATTCGAGCGGCACGGCGATGCTGAGCCTGGTCTTCGTCTCGACGTGGGCCAACATGGGCAGCACCACCCTCATCTACCTGGCCGCGCTCGGCACGATCCCCGGCGAGCTCTACGAAGCCGCCGAGCTCGACGGCGCCGGGCTGTGGAAACGCCTGCGGCACGTGACCTTCCCGCAGACGCGGTTCGTCCTGCTGGTGCTCCTGCTGCTGCAGGTCGTGGCGACCATGCAGGTGTTCACCGAGCCGTACGTGATGACCGGTGGCGGCCCGGACGACTCGACGGTGACCGTGCTCCTGCTGCTCTACCGCTACGCCTTCGTCTACAACGACTTCGGCTCGGCGAGCGCGATGAGCCTGCTGCTGTTCGTGGCGCTCGGCGTGTTCTCCGCCTGGTACGTCCGGCTGACGCGGAAGGCGGACCAGTCATGAGAACGCTCGTCTCGCCCGGCGCGCTGCGCAGCCCGCGCGGCAAGCTCGTCTACGGCGTCGTCTTCGCGTGCACTCTGGTGGTCTTCGTCCTGGCCTTCATGTTCCCGCTCTACTGGGTCGTGACCGGCGCGATGAAGTCCCCGCAGGAGCTGGCGCAGACGCCGGCCACGCTCGTCCCGCACGAGTGGCACCCGGAGACCTTCGCCGACGCCTGGGACCAGCTCAGCCTGGGCAAGTACTTCCTCAACACGCTCGTCGTCGCGGGCGGCGCGTGGCTGGCGCAGCTGGCCATCGACGTCCCGGCCGCGTTCGCGCTGTCGAAGCTGCGGCCCAAGTTCGGCAACGTCGTGCTCGGCCTGATGCTGGCCACGCTGATGCTGCCGGCCACCGCGCTGCTCGTCCCGACGTACGTGACGGTGACGGACCTGCCGCTGCTGCACCTCAACCTGATCAACTCGCCGGCCGCGGTCTGGCTCCCGGCGGCGGCGAACGCGTTCAACATCTACCTGCTGAAGCGGTTCTTCGACCAGATCCCGGACGAGCTCATCGAGGCGGCGCGCCTCGACGGCGCCGGGCCGGTGCGCACGCTCTGGCGGATCATCCTGCCGATTTCGCGGCCGATCCTGGCCGTGGTGTCGATCCTCGCGGTGGTCACCGCGTGGAAGGACTTCATCTGGCCGCTGCTGGTGTTCCCGGACACCGAAAAGCAGACGCTCTCGGTGATGCTGCAGCGGGTGGCGATCGACATGCCGCTCAACGTGCTCGTCGCCGGAATGGTGCTGGCCAGCCTGCCGATGGTGGCGCTGTTCCTCGCGTTCCAGCGGCAGATCCTCGCCGGGCTGACCGCCGGCAGCCTCAAGGGCTGAGTTTTCCCGAAAACGACCAGGAGGGGCACTTTCGTGACCGACAAGACCGGCTGGTGGCGGAGCGCGGCGATCTACCAGGTGTACATCCGCAGCTTCGCGGACGGCAACGGCGACGGCGTCGGCGACCTCGCCGGCGTCCGCGCCCGGCTGGACCACCTGGCCGACCTGGGGATCGACGCGATCTGGTTCACCCCGTGGTACCCGTCCCCGATGGACGACGGCGGCTACGACGTCGCCGACTTCCGCGACATCGAGCCGCTGTTCGGCACCCTCGCCGAGGCGGAGGAGCTGATCGCCGAAGCCCACGCGCGGGACATCCGGGTGATCATCGACATCGTGCCCAACCACTGCTCCGACGAGCACCGCTGGTTCCAGGCCGCCCTCGACGCGGGCCCGGGTTCGCCGGAGCGGCAGCGGTTCTGGTTCCGGCCCGGCCGCGGCCCGGACGGCAGCGAGCCGCCGAACAACTGGAAGTCCCGCTTCGGCGGGTCCGCCTGGACGCGCGTGCCCGACGGCGAGTGGTACCTGCACCTCTACAGCTCGCGGCAGCCCGACTTCAACTGGGACAACCCGGAAATCCGCACCGAGTTCGAGGACGTGCTGCGGTTCTGGTTCGACCGCGGGGTCGACGGCTTCCGCATCGACGTCGCCGACGGCCTGGTGAAGGACCCGCACCTGCCCGACGTCGACGACGGCGACGAGACGCCGTTCTCCGACCAGGAAGGGCTGCACGAGATCTACCGGTCGTGGCGCAAGATCGCCGACAGCTACGGCGGGGAGCGCGTGCTCGTCGGCGAGATGTGGCTGCCGGACATGTCGCGGGCCGCGCGGTACCTGCGCCGCGACGAGCTGCACTCGGCGTTCAACTTCGACTTCCTGGTCTGCCCGTGGGATGCCGCGCGCTTCCGGGACGTCGTCACGCGCACGCTGCGCGCGCACGACGAGGTCGGCGCCCCGGCGGCGTGGGTGCTGTCGAACCACGACGTGACCCGGCACGTCACGCGCTACGGCCGGGAGGGCGACACCGGTTTCTCGTTCGCGAACCGGCTGCACGAGCTGCCGGTCGACCGCGAGCGCGGCACCCGCCGCGCGCGGGCGGCGGCCCTGCTGACGCTGGCCCTGCCCGGCGGGCTGTACGTCTACCAGGGCGAAGAGCTCGGACTGTGGGAAGTCCTGGACATCCCCGACGAGCTGCGCCAGGACCCGGTGTTCGCCCGGACCCGGGGAGCCGACCCGGGCCGCGACGGCTGCCGGGTGCCGATCCCGTGGTCCGGCGACGAGCCGCCGTTCGGCTTCGGCAGCGGCGGGGCGTGGCTGCCGCAGCCCGCCTCCTGGCGCGACTACACGGCGGAAGCGGAAGCGGCCGACCCAGCATCGATGCTGTCGCTGTACCGCGACGGCCTGCGGATCCGGCGGTCGCTGCCCGCGGGATCGCTGGAGTGGCTGTCGCTGGGCGAGGAGGTGCTGGCGTTCCGGATCGGAACCGGGTTCACGTTCGCGCTCAACTTCTCGGCCGCGCCCGTGCCCCTGCCCGCCGGCGAGGTCCTCTTGGCCAGCGGGCCGGTCGACGGCGAGCTGCCGACGGACACCGCGGTCTGGCTGCGCTCCTGAAGACACCGGAGGCCGTCGCCGGTCCGGCGGCGGTCTCCGGAATCCGCTTGCCGGACGCGGATAAGGTCGGGTGGTGTCCGAAGCACGCTTGGTCGTCCCCGACGAGAGCTACCACGAGTCGTTCCTCGCCGCCCTGCACGAGTTCCAGGAAGCGGGTGAAGACCTGGAGGTCCGGATGCCCGAGGTCGCCGAACCGGCGGCCTTCCACGACTGGCTCGAGCACCTGCGCTGGGCCGGCCTGGTGGGTGCGGCCCCCAGCGTGCGGGACCGGACGCCCCACCGCATCTACTGGTGGGTCGAAGCCGGCCGGTTCCTCGGCCGGGCCCGCCTCAACCTCCGGCTCACCCCGGAACTGACCGAGTTCGGCGGCCACATCGGCTACGACATCCGCCCCACCGCGCGCGGCCGGGGCCACGCGACGGCGTTGCTGCGCGCGGTTCTGGACACCGCGCGCGAGGCGGGCCTCGACCGCGCCCTGCTGACGTGCGCGCCGGACAACCACGCGTCGAAGCGGGTGATCGAACGCAACGGCGGCGTCCTCGCCGACATCAGCCAGGCCGGGCGGCTGCGCTACTGGTGCCCTACTTCGTGAGCTGCAGAATGTCGACGCCACGAGCGTTGTCGGCCACGTAGACGTACTTCCCGTGCCAGTAGGGCGCCCACGCGCTCGCGTCGCCCGGGCGGTAGTAGGCGATCTGCCGCGGGTTCGTCGGGTCGCTGACGTCGAGGAACCGCGTGCCCTGCGCGTAGAACGACTGCACCAGGATCTTCCCGCGGACGTCGAAGTAGTGCGCGGAGCAGTCGTCGGAGGCCGGGTCGCTGCCCTCCTGGCCGTTGACGCCCCACGTGCCGACGCTCTGCAGGCGGAACGGCTTCTCCGGCGTCGAGCGCCAGCCTTCGCCGTGGTAGGAGCCCGCCAGCGACGAGATCGTCAGGACGCCGTCGCCCGCGCAGCCGTCGACGAAGTTCTCCTCCGTCGCGTAGATCAGGTCCTGGCCGCGCCAGGCGCCGTCGCCGACGCGGTGGCCTGCCGGGTGGAAGCTGTTGTGCATGAACCGCGACGGTGCCGCGGTCTCGGCGATGCCGCCGCCGGCGTACGGGACCGGTTCGTGCGCGGTCGCCCGCCGGACCTTGTTCGTCAGCGGGTCGCGGTGGATCCCCGACGTCCAGTAGCCGCGGACGCCGCCGCGGCCGGACACCCAGGCCACGCCGTCGTCGTCCACCTGGACGTCGTGCACGTAGTCGGTCTTGCCGTCGTTGCGGGCCAGCTCGATCGGCTGCGGGTTCACCTTCGGGTGCTTCGGGTCGCGGACGTCGGTGACCCAGATCGGGCGGCCGCCCCAGTCGGCGGGCTGGTCGTCGGCCTTCGCCGGGCCGCCGGTCCAGAGGTAGCGGCAGCCGTCGACGCAGCTGGTCGTGTGGCCGGCCGGCACCTTCACGTAGCTGAGGATGGCCGGGGCCTCGGGCTTCGAGACGTCGACGACGTAGATGCCGGACTCGCCGGTGTGCGTGGTGCCGCCGTAGGCCCGCGGGTCGCGGGAGAGGAACACGAGCTTGCGGTTCTGGTCGACCTCGGTGTCCTCGGTCTCCCACAGGCCCGGCAGGCTGACCTGCCCGACCAGCTTCGGCGCGGCCGGGTCCTTCGTCAGGTCGTACACCTTCAGCCCGAACTCGCCGGACACGACCATGACGTCGCGGCGGCCGTAGTCGAGGAAGTTGATCGAGATGGCGCCGGCGGCGTCGGGGACGTTGCCGACGGCCTTGACGTTCTTGATCGCCCCGGGGTCGCCCGGCGTGCGGGCGGCCGGGACCGCGGGCTTGTCGTCCTCGCCGCAGGCGGCGGCCGGCAGCCCGGTCGCGACCAGCGTGGCGCTGACGGTGACGGCGGCGAAGCACGACCGCAACCAGGTGCGCACGCGAAACCTCCCAGAACGCTCCGAGCGTGACCGATCGAACGGTACGACGGAGATCAACCGGACACAACCGTCTTTCGTTGCCTTCCGACTGATAAGACTGGCGCATGCGCCTGTTCGCCCTGCTCGCCGTCCTGGCTCTGGCCGTCACCGGTTGTTCCGGTTCCGATCCCGCCCGGCCCGGTGTCCTGTCCGTCGGCCTGCGCGAGCCCGCGACGCTGCTGCCCGCCGACCTCGCCGACCAGGCGGGCCGGCTGGTGACCGGCGCCCTCTGGACCCCGCTGGCCGACTACGACGCCGCGTCCGGGAAGGTCACGCCGCGCGCGGCGGCGTCGATCGAGAGCACCGACCGGGTGCACTGGACGGTCAAGCTGCGGCCCGCGACGTTCCACGACGGCACGCCGGTCACCGCGCAGTCCTATGTGGACACCTGGCGGGTGGTCGCCGCGGCGCAGTGGGTCTCCTCCCCGGTCCTGACGAAGCTCCTGCGGGCCCGGGAAATCACGGCGACGGCCCCGGACACGATCGCTTTGACGCTCGACCGCCCGTCCGGCCAGGTACCCGCGCTGCTCTCCGCGCCGGGCCTGGTGCCGCTGCCGGCGTCGGTGCTCGCCTCCCGCGATTGGGACGGCTTCGCGAAGGCGCCGGTCGGCAACGGCCCGTACCGCCTGGACGGCGGCTGGCACCCCGGCGCGGGCGGCACGCTCAAGCGCGTCGGCGCCGCGAAGGCCGAGGAGATCGACCTGCGGGTCGGCGAGCCGTCGGCCCAGTACGACGCGGTCAAGGCGGGCACGCTAGACCTCGCCACCGAGGTCCCCGGCGCCCGGCACGAAGCCATGCACGGCGACTTCGCCGACCGCCACGCGACGTGGGCCCGGCCGGAGGCGGGCTACCTGGCGTTCCCGGTGACGAACCCGCCGTTCGCCGACGCGACGGTCCGCCACGGTTTCGCGCTCGGCGTGGACCGCGCGGCCCTGGAGGCGGGCCCGCTGGCGTACCAGGCCGACCCGGCCAAGGCCATGCTGCCCCCGGCGGACGCCCCGGGCGACCGGACGGGCACCTGCCGCCCGTGCAGCTTCGACGCGGCGGCGGGCAAGGCCCTCCTGAAGCAGGCGGCGTTCCCGGGCGGCGCCACCGTCTACTTCGGACCCGGAACGGAGGCGTGGACGCGAACGCTCGCGGTCGGGCTGCACAAGGCGCTGGACGTTTCCGTGACGGCGCAGGCGCTTCCGAATGCGGGGCCGCCCACTGGTCCATCCACTGTGGACGTCAAGCTGGCGACGGCGAGCCCGTACGAGCTGCTGTCCGGGCTGGCGGCGCAGTCGGGGTACACGGACGAGGTGTTCCGCCAGAACCTGGCACTGGCCGACGCGGCGGCGACCCCGCAGGAGGCGGGCGAGCTGTACCGCCTGGCGGAGAACCAGCTGCTGCGCGACCTCCCGGTGGCCCCGCTGTGGTCCGGGCACGGTCACGCGGTGTGGGGCCCGCGGGTCCACGACGTCACGACGACGCCGTTCACGGGCCCTGTGCTGGCCGCGATCGGGGTTTCGTGAGCCGGCCGCCGGAACCCTCGCCGAACCCCCGGTCAGGCGGTCTGCCGCGGCTTGTCGTGAGTGAGAAACAGTGTTCTAACCCTGTTTCTCACTCACGAGACCGTGGCGTGCTCGACGAGGGTTTCGATGAACGCCGCAGTTAGCGGGTCCGGAGCCGCGCGGGTGTAGGCCGCCAGGGTCCGGCGCACCGGCACCCCCGGCCGCAGCACCCGGCCTTCGAAGCCGACCGGCAGGACGTTCGCCGGGACCAGGGCCGGGCCCAGGCCCGCCGCCGCGAGGATCGGTGCCGCGGCCGTCTGCTCGGTGCGGACCGCCGCGCGGGGGCGGAAGCCGGCCGCCGCGCAGGCCGCGTCGACCAGCTCGGCCAGGCCGTTCCCCGGGGCGTAGTGGACCCACGCGCAGTCCGCGAGCGTCGCCAGGTCGACCTCGCCGGTCGTGTCGTCCTCCGAAGCGCCGTCGGACGGCAGCACCACGACGAACTCCTCCGTCCCCAGCTCCCGCACCGGCCCGGTCCAGTCGGCGGGGCACGGGCCGAGCGCGACGTCGGCCTCGCCCGCGGCCATCGCGTCGCGCAGCTCGTCCGCGTGGCGGAACTCGAGCAGCCGGACGTCGACGCCCGGCCGGTCGCGCCGCCACACGCGCAACGCCGGCGGCAGCACGCCCAGGCTCATCGAGTAGACCGTCGCCACCTGCAGCTCGCCCGCCGTCGTCCCGGACGCGAGGCGGGCGGCGCAGCGCGCGCGTTCGGCGTCGGCCAGCGCGGCGCGCGCGTGGGGCAGCATCGCCCGGCCCATCGGGGTGAGCCGGACGGCACGGGGCAGCCGTTCGAGCAGCGGGCCGCCGAGGCCGCGTTCGAGGGCCCGCATCTGGTGCGACAACGCCGGCTGCGTCACGTGCAGCTGCTCGGCCGCGCGGGTGAACGAGCCGGTGTCGACCACCGTGACCAGGTACTCCAGCTGCCGCAGACTCGTCATGAAGGCAGCTTATCGACTTGGTGACAAGTATGTCTTGGACTTATCGAAGCCCGGCGCCGAGGCTGGAACCCATGGAACGCAAGACAGCCTGGGTCGCCGGCGCGAACGGGATCATCGGCAAGAACCTCATCGAGCACCTGCGGGCGGCCGGCGGCTGGGACGTCGTCGGCCTCTCCCGCCGCGGCGGGACGGGGACGGTCGCGGTCGACCTGCTCGACCCCGCCGACACCCGCGCGAAGGCCGGCTCGCTGCAGCCCGCGACACACCTGTTCTACGCCGCCTACCAGGACAAACCGACCTGGGCGGAGCTCGTCCCGCCGAACCTGGCGATGCTGGCGAACCTCGTCGACGCCGCCCCGCCCGGCCTCGAGCACGTCAGCCTGATGCAGGGCTACAAGGTGTACGGCGCGCACCTCGGGCCGTTCAAGACCCCGGCGCGCGAAACCGACGCCGGGCACATGCCGCCCGAGTTCAACGTCGACCAGCAGCAGTTCCTCGAACGGCGGGCGGGCTCCTGGACGTGGTCGGCGATCCGGCCGTCGGTGGTCGGCGGCACCGCGCTGGGCAACCCGATGAACCTGGCGCTGGTGATCGCGGTGTACGCGTCGATCTCGAAGGAACTCGGGCTGCCACTGCGCTTCCCCGGCAAACCGGGGGCGTACGACAGCCTGCTGGAGATGACCGACGCGGGCCTGCTGGCCTCGGCAACGGTCTGGGCGACCGGCCACCAGGGCGCGTTCAACATCGCGAACGGCGACCTGTTCCGCTGGCGCGAGCTCTGGCCGAAGCTCGCGGCGTACTTCGGCCTCGAGGTCGCGCCGCCGCTGCGGATGTCACTGGCGGACGTCATGGCGGACAAGGGTCCACTGTGGACAACGATGGCCGGCCGCCACGGCCTGTCGGCGTCCTATGCGGAGGTGTCGGCCTCGTGGGCGTTCGGCGACTTCGTGTTCGGCTGGGACTACGACATGTTCGCCGACACGTCGAAGGCGCGCCGGGCGGGCTTCCACGAGTACGTCGAGACGGAGCAGATGTTCTACCGGCTCTTCGACGAGTTCCGCAAGGCGCGGGTGATCCCCTAGCCGCGGCCGATGAACGGCATGGTCGTCGCGGTAATGGTCAGGAACTGGACATTGGCGTCCAGCGGCAGCCCGGCCATGTACCGCACCGCGTCGGCGACGTGCCGGACGTCGAACGTCGGCTCCGCCACCACCCGGCCGTCGGCCTGCGGGATGCCCGCGGCCATCCGCTCGGTCATTTCGGTGGCCGCGTTGCCGATGTCGACCTGCCCGCAGGCGACGTTCCAGGCCCGGCCGTCCAGCGAGATCGACCGGGTCAGGCCGGTGACGGCGTGCTTGGTCGCGGTGTAGGCCACGCTCGCCGGGCGCGGGACGTGCGCCGAGATCGAGCCGTTGTTGACGATCCGGCCGCCGCGCGGGTCCTGGTCCCTCATCAGCCGCACGGCCTGGCGCGCGCAGAGGAACATCCCGGTCAGGTTGACGTCGACGGTCCGCTTCCAGTCCTCGACGGACAGGTCGGCGACCGTTCCGGCCGCGCCGATCCCGGCGTTGTTGAAGAGGAGGTCGAGCCGGCCCCGCCGGTCGCGGACGGCTTCGAACAATGCCTCGACGGCCTGCTCGTCGGCGACGTCGGTGGGCACGACGAGGGCGTTTTCGGACCCTGCGGCCGTTTCTTCGAGGGCGGCAGCGCGCCGCCCGGCCAGTGCGACGTGGTAGCCGTCGCCGAGCAGCGCCCGCGCCACGGCCCGCCCGATGCCCGATCCCGCTCCGGTGACCACCGCCGTCTTCGCCATGGTCCCGACCCTAACGAAAGAGGGCCCGGCGCACGCCGGGCCCTCTTCGCGGAAGGTGCCTACTTGGCGGCCACGCCCAGCGCGGCCAGTGCCGGGCCGGCCATGATCACGCCGTTACCAGTCACCGTGTCGAAGCCCGGTGTCCCGAGGTCGATCGCCGACGACACCAGCGCGGTGCGGATCTGGGCCGGGGTCGCCGTCGGCTTGCCGGACAGCAGCAGGGCCGCGATGGCCGCCGCGTGCGGGGCCGCCGCCGACGTGCCGAAGAACGGCTGGAAGCCGGTCACCGACGTCGCCACGCCGTCCGCCGCCGTGATGTCCGGCTTGCTGCGGACGGTGCCGCCGGTCGAGGACACGTTGCCCGGGGTGATCGCGGTGCCGTCCGCGTTGTAGAACAGGCGGCGCTTGCCGTCGGAGGAGAACCGCTCCCACTTGCTCGACGCGGTGAACAGGCCGGGGTACGGGCCGGCCGGGTTCGCCGGGTCACCGGTCTCCAGCGGCCTGCCGAACGCGGCCGCCGCCGGCGCCGCCGCGACGCTGAACGCGCTGGCCGCGGCCGAGTGGCCGTTCGTGACGCCGTTGGTGCTGAACGCCTTGAGCGAACCCGAAGCCACGAACCGGCCGCGGATGACGTTCAGGGCGATGAACCGGTCGGCGCCGCTGTACTTGACGACCGCGACCTTGTAGCCCGAGCCGGTGGTCGGCACGCTCGCGATCTCGTACGGGTTCTGCGAGCCGGACTGCGCGTTTTCGCTGGAGGCCACGACGCTGCCCGAGGAGTTCAGGATGAACAGGTCGTAGTCGTTGGCGGACTTGCCCCACGGGTCGGACCAGAACAGCGTCACCGGCTTGCCGAGCGAACCGGCCGAAAGGGCGTCGAAGTTCTGCGTGGTGCTGCTGGGGTCGAAGTCGTGCGGCGTGCCGGTGACGCCGCTGATCTTCGTCGAAGACGCGCGGAAGTCGCCTTCGTAGTAGCCGCTGGTGCCGTCGGTCGCGTTGCCCGAGTTGCCGGCCGAGGAGAAGTAGAGGACACCGGCCGCGGTCACGTCGTTGACCGCCTGCGCGACCTGCGTGTCCTGGAACGGCGACTCGTCGAAGTAGGAGACGTCGTCGACGATGATCTTGCAGTTGCCGGTGGTGCGCAGCGCGCGGATGTTGGCGGCGAAGCTGGCCTCGCTGGTGAAGGCGGTGGCGAAGCCGAGGGTGGCGTTCGGCGCGAGGTCGTGGATGATCTCGAGCATCGCGGTGCCCTCGTCGCCGCTGCCCTTCTGGCCGGACAGGACGTCCACCGCGGGCAGCTCGCCGGCGCTCTGCGACTTCGCCAAGGAGTCGACGCCGTCGGAGAGCACGCAGACCTTGATGCCGGAGCCGCTGACGCCGTAGGTGGCGCGGGCGGCGTCGGCACCGTGGGCCTTGTCCCCTTCGGACACCTGGGTCGCGGCGGCGGCCGCCTTGACGGCCGCGGGCGCGGCGGCGTCGCGGTTGCCCGGTTCGCGCCAGGTGGTGGCCTGCGCGGCGGGCTTCACCTCGACGACGTCGGCGCGGCCGGCGATGGCGTCCAGCGCGGACAGCGGCAGGTCGGCGCGAACGGCCCCGTCCGGCGAGGCGAAGCGGACGGTGCCGCCGGCCGCCTTGACGGCGTTGGCGACGCCCTGGTCCCGGGAGGAGATGTCGACCGCGACGGTCCCGGCGGAGCTCACCCCGACGCCCGAGCGGTAGTCGGGCAGCTTCGCGGCCAGCGACCGGTCGGCCCGCAACCGCTTCTCGACGACCAGCTGGCTCGATTGCTTGCGCTCGGCGGGGCTCAGGGTCTTCTTGATGCTCTGCAGTGCGCTGATGCCCGCCTCGGTGCGCGCGGCCGCGGCGTCCACGGTGGACGGCTGCGCCGCCGAAACCCCGGTCGTCAGCAGCAGGGTGCCGACCGTCAGCGGAACCGCGTGCGCGGCGACCCGGCTGAATCTCACCATCGATGTCTCCCTGTGGTACTCGGTCACTCGACCGAATGACACCCAACCGGGTGTAATGGGAAGAATCTAAGGAGCGAGTGCCCCGGATTCCAGCGACCAAAGTCGGGAAGGCCCGCTGGTCCACATGCTGGAACGATCAGGGAAACGTGAGAACTATTTCTCCGGCCGGGCCCGGGCCTGCCGACCCCGGTGCCCGCGGCGGCCTCCACGGCGGCGCGCTTCCTCGGCCCGCATAGTCCATTTTGGACGGTTACGCGATCACCCGAGCTCTCTCGGGGCCCCTCCGGCTCGCGCCCGCGGGCCGGAGGGGTGCGCGGAGCTTCGACGTCCCTACAGGTTGATCATGTGGCCGGCGAGGCCGTGGAGGGCTTCCTTCACCGCTTCGCCCAGTGTCGGGTGGGCGTGGACGTTGCGGGCCACCTCGTGCACCGTCAGGTCCCACTGCTGGGCCAGGGTCAGCTCCGGCAGCAGTTCCGTCACGTCCGGGCCGATCAGGTGCCCGCCGATCAGTTCGCCGTACTTCGCGTCGCTGATCAGCTTCACGAAGCCGCCCGCGTCGCCGAGGCCCTGGGCTTTTCCGTTGGCGGTGAACGGGAACTTCGCCACCTGGACGTCGAAGCCCTTCTCGCGGGCCTGTTCCTCCGTCCAGCCGAAGCTGGCGATCTGGGGCTGGCAGTAGGTCGCGCGCGGGATCATCGGGAAGTCGAGCTCCATCGTCTCGGCGCCCGCGATCGTCTCCGCCGCCACCACGCCCATCGACTCGGACGCGTGCGCCAGCATCAGCTTCGCCGTCACGTCGCCGATCGCGAAGATGTACTCGACGTTCGTGCGGCCGCGGCCGTCCACGGCGATCGCGCCGCGCTCGGTCAGCGCCACGCCCGTCTTCTCCAGGCCGTAGCCCTCCACGCGCGGCTGGAAGCCGATCGCCTGCAGCACCTTGTCGGCTTCCAGGACCTGCTGCCCGTTCTTCTCCGAAGACACCGTCACCCGCACCGACGGACCGGAGTCGTCGATCGACTCGACCCGGGTGGACGTCAGCACCTTGATGCCCAGCTTGCGGTAGCGGCGCGCGAGTTCCGCCGACACCTCCGCGTCCTCCAGCGGCACCATCCGGTCCAGGAACTCGACGATGGTGACGTCGACGCCGTAGTTGTGCAGCACGTAGGCGAACTCGACGCCGATCGCGCCCGCGCCGGCGATCACGATGCTCGACGGCAGCTCGCTCGAGAGGATCTGCTCTTCGTACGTGACGACCCGTTCGCTGCGCGAGGTTCCCGGCAGCAGCCGCGTGGTCGCGCCGGTGGCGATGATGCAGTGGCCGAAGGTGATCCGCTCGCCGTTGACTTCGAGGGTGTGGTCGTCGACGAAGGTGCCGTGCCCGTCGAACTCGGTGATCTTGTTCTTCTTCATCAGGAAGTGCACGCCCTTGACGCGCCCGTCGGCGACCTTCCGGCTGCGCTCGTAGGCGGCCGTGTAGTCGACCTTGATCGGGCTGTCGGAGGAGATGCCGAACGCCTTCGCCTCCTGGGTCACCACGTGCGCCAGTTCGGCGTTGCGCAGCAGCGCCTTCGACGGGATGCACCCGACGTTCAGGCAGACGCCACCCCAGTACTTCTCCTCCACCACGGCGGCGCTGAGCCCGAGCTGGGACGCGCGGATCGCCGCGACGTAGCCACCGACCCCGGCCCCCAGCACGACTACATCGAAGTGTTGTGCACTCATGCCCCGAAACTACCCCTTCGGACCGGGCAGAGCGGGGTGACCCGGGCCTCACGCCGCCGGTGCGGAGGACGACCACGAGGCCCCTCCGGCGCGGTGCCCGGAGGACCGGGCGCGGCTGCCCACGGCCTTGTGCGGCGAGCAGGCCGCGCAGGGCCTCGACCTCCTCCGCCGCGGCCGGGAGCAGGTCCAGCAGGTTCAGGCCGCGGCCGGCCGCTCCTCGCCGCGGATCGATTCGAGCAGGGCGGTGATCGCCGCCATGATCCGCGCCGTCGCCTCCTCCAGCACCGCGCGGGTCAGCTCGCGGCCGGCGAGGTCCGAAAGGTCGACCGGCGGCCCCGCGACCAGGTCGACCGTCTTGCGCGGCAGCACCCGCGGGACCTTCGCCGTCGACGGCAGCAGGCGGTGGGTGCCCCAGTTGGCCACCGGGATCACCGGGGCCCCGGTTTCCAGCGCGGCGCGCACGATGCCCGTCTTGCCGCGCATCGGCCAGCCGTCCGGATCGTCGGAAAACGTGCCTTCCGGGAAGATCGCGACGCATTCGCCCGCCCGCACCGACGTCACGAGGTCGCGGTAGGCCTCGGCGGCCGTCGCGGCGCCGCGGTACACCGGGATGTGCCGTCCCGAGCGCATCACGCGGCCGACCACCGGCAGCTTCCACAGCGACGCCTTGGCCAGGTAGCGCGGCACGCGCCCGGCGGCGAGGCAGAACGCCGTCAGCGTCGTCGGATCGGCGAACGACAGGTGGTTCGACGCCACCAGCACGCCGCCGGTCTTCGGGATGTGGTGCGACCCGCGCACCCGGAACCGGGTCGTCTGGACGAGGAACTGCCAGACCACCTCGATGGCGAAGCTGTACCAGGCGCCCCGGCCGGCGCGGGCGAAGCGCCGGCCGTAGGCGATCATCTGGCGTCGGGTGAGCAGCTCACCTTCGGTGTCCAGGGCGGTCCAGCGGTCGGTCATGAGTGTCATTCGTAGCCCACGACCCGCCGGATCGGCTCCTGCCCGCGCCGAACGCGGCGTAGATCACAGCAGGAATTTCAGAGCCGTTCCAGCACGACGACGGGGATCTCACGATCCGTCTTCTTGGCGTACTCGTTGTAGTCCGGCCAGACGGCAGCGAGCTTCTCCCACAGCCTCGCGCGCTCCTCGCCGGAAGCCGTGCGGGCGCGGGCCTTGAACTTGTCCGCCTTGACCTGCACGCCGACCTCGGGGTGCTCGACGAGGTTGAAGTACCAGCCGGGGTGGTTCGGCGCGCCGCCCTTGGACGCCACGATCACCGGGTTCCCGTCGACTTCCTGGTAGATCAGGGCGAACTTGCGCTCCTGCCCGGTCTTGCGGCCCTTCGTGGTCAGCACCAGCGTCGGCACGCCGTCCTTCCATTCGTGGCCGACTTCGCCGTCGGTTTCCTCGTAGCGGCGGACGTGTTCGTCACCGAACAGCATGCGTGGTTCCTTTCGTGGACGAGAGCAGTGGCGGGCTCACCACTTGAAGGTTTTCCTTGTTTGCAACACACACGCCCCGGCCGATCTTCCCGCGGCATTCACTCGTTCGGGGGAGGTCCCCCGAGCAGCGGCTTCTCGGGACGCACCCTCCTCCCAGTAGATTGCACCGACCGAGCACACCGAGACACTCGAGACCGACTCTTGGAGGAGCCAGCCATGAAGGCCCGGCCGCACGTGACACTGGAAGACGTGGCACGCAGCGCGAACGTCTCGCTCGCGACGGCGTCGCGGGTGCTCAACGGCACCGCGTCCGTCCGCGCCGACCTGCGGGAGCGGGTTTCCGCCGCCGCGGCCGAACTGGCCTACGCCCCCAACGCGCACGCCCAGGCGCTCGCCGGCGGCACCCACCGCACGGTCGGGGTGATCTGCCACGACGTCAGCGACCCGTACTTCGCCGCGATCGCGGGCGGGGTGATGCGGGTGGCGACCGACAACGGGCTGCTCGTGATGCTCGCCGGCACCTTCCGCGACCCGGACCGCGAAGTCGCCTACGTCTCGACGCTGCGCGCGCAGCGGGCCGCGGCCATCCTGCTGATCGGCTCGGCCTTCGAAGACCGGGCGTGGGAACGCGCGATGGCCGCCGAACTCGAGCCCTACCGCCGCGGCGGCGGGCAGGTCGCCGCGGTCAGCCGCCACCGCGGGCTCAAGATCGACACCGTGCAGCCGGACAACAAGGGCGGCGCCGCCGCGCTGGCGAAGGAACTGGTCGGTCTCGGCCACAAGCGGTTCGCCGTGCTGGCCGGGCCGCGGCGGCTGAGCACCGTGATCGACCGGCTGGCCGGGTTCTCCGGCGAGCTCGCCGCGCACGGCATCGAGCTGCGCGAGGACGACGTCGTCGAGGCCGCGTTCAGCCGCGACGGCGGGTACGAGGCGACCAAGCGGCTGCTCGCCGGCCGCAAGCGCAAGCTGCCGACCTGCTTGTTCGCCGTCACCGACGTGATGGCGATCGGCGCGCTGACGGCGTTGCGCGAAGAAGGGCTGTCGGTGCCCGGCGACATCTCGGTGGCCGGCTTCGACGACATCCCGGTGGTCCGCGACCTGGCCCCGGCGCTGACCACGGTCCGGCTGCCGCTGGAGGAACTCGGCGAACGCGCGATGGACCTGGCGATCAAGGGGGCCGCGGGTGCCCGGCCGCGGACGGTCCGGCTGTCCGGCGAGGTCGTCCTGCGCGAGAGCACCGCGCGCCCCAAACGCTGACCCGGCCAGGGCCTTGTCGAGCTGCGGGACAGGCCCTACCGTGGGTTGAGAAAGCGCTTTCTGACCCTCTCGGAGGTCCTCGATGCTGGTGCTCCCGGTCCCCGGCGGCGGGCTGCAGAACTGGTCGCCGTCCGGCCCGCCGCTCCCCGCGCCGGACGGGACACCGTCGTCGACGCGGATCGCCTACGCCGCCGCGCACGTCGTCGCGGACGCGCTGGCCGACGAGCCGTACTCCGTCGACTGGGACACCACGCTGGCCTTCCGCGAGCACCTCTGGGCGTGCGGGCTCGGCGTCGCGGAGGCGATGGACACCGCGCAGCGCGGGATGGGCCTGGACTGGGCCACGACGCGGCAGCTGGTCACGCGCACCGGCGCGGCCGCGGCCGGGCGGCGCTGGTGCGCCGGGGTCGGCACCGACCAGCTGCCGCCGGGCCCGGCCACCGTGGCGTCCATTGTGGACGCCTGGCGCGAGCAGCTGGACCTGGTCGCCGGCGCGGGCGCGATCCCGGTCGTGATGGCCAGCCGCGCGCTGGCCGCCGCCGCGAAGGGGCCGGACGACTACCACGCGGCCTACGGGAAGCTGCTGTCCGAGGCGGGCGGGCCGGTCCTGCTGCACTGGCTGGGCGAGCAGTTCGACCCGGCGCTGGCCGGTTACTGGGGCCACGACGACGTCCGCGCCGCCGCCCGCGAACTGGCGGCGCTGTGCGCCGGGCACGCCGGCACGATCGCCGGGGTGAAGGTCTCGGTGCTGGACGCCGAGGTCGAGGTCGGGTTCCGGCGGGCGCTGCCGGCCGGTGTCGCCTGCTACACCGGTGACGATTTCAACTACCCCGAACTCATCGCCGGGGACGCCGAAGGCCACAGCGAGGCACTGCTCGGCGTCTTCGACCCGATCGCCCCGGTCGCCGCGGCCGCTCTGGCGCGGCTGGACGACGGCGACGAAGCCGGGTTCCGCGCCCGGCTCGGCCCGACCGTGGCGCTGGCCCGCGAGATCTTCCGCGCGCCGACCCGGCACTACAAGACCGGCGTCGTGTTCCTCGCCTACCTCAACGGCCACCAGGACCACTTCCGGATGCTCGCCGGGCAGGAGTCCGCCCGCACGATCACCCACCTCGCCACGCTGCTGCGGCTGGCCGACGAGGCCGGCGTGCTGGCCGACCCGGACGTGGCGCAGGCGCGGATGCGGCCGCTGCTGCAGGCCGCGGGAGTCGCGTGATGGATCCCCGGCTGAGCCTCAACCAGATCACCACGAAGTCCTGGTCGCTGCCGGAGGCGGTGGCCGGCTGCGCCGCCGCGGGCGTCGGCTGGATCGGGCTGTGGCGCGACAAGGTCGCCGAAACCGGCGTCGGCGCCGCCGCCCGCCTGCTCAAGGCGCACGGCGTGCGGGTGTCGTCGTTGTGCCGCGGCGGGTTCTTCACCGGCGTGACGCCGGAAGGGTCCCCTGTGGACGGAGTCACGCAGACCCGTGAGGCGATCGACGAAGCCGCCGCGCTCGGGGCCGGCGTGCTCGTGCTGGTCGTCGGCGGGGTCGCCGGCAACGACCTGCCCGCGTCCCGGCAGCGGGTCGCGGACGCCGTCGGCGAGCTGGCGCCGTACGCCGGGGAGCGCGGGGTCCGGCTCGGCCTGGAGCCGCTGCACCCGATGCAGTGCGCGGACCGGTCGGTGCTGTCCACTGTGGACCAGGCGCTGGCGATCGCGGCCGAGCACCCGGCCGAGCAGGTCGGCGTGGTCGTGGACGAGTTCCACGTCTGGTGGGACCCGCGGATCGAGGCGTCGATCGCCGCGGCCGCCGGGCGCATCGCCGGGTTCCACGTCTGTGACGTCCTGGTGCCGCTGCCCGACCCGCTGCTGGGCCGCGCGCTGCCCGGCGACGGCCCGATCGACCACCGGCGGCTGCGCGCGGCCGTCGAAGCCGCGGGCTACACCGGGCCGATCGAGGTCGAGGTGTTCAACGCCGGGCTGTGGGCCCGCCCGGGGGCGGAGGTGCTCGCCGAGACCGTTGCGGCATTCGAGCGATACGTGGCCTGACCCGGTCCGCCTGGCGGTATTCTGGGTCCACCAGGCGGACGGGGAGTCGCTCGATGAAGCCGGAAGACGACGGAACGGTCCGGAGCGTGCTGCGCGCGTTCGACCTGCTCGCCCTCTTCACCGAACACCGGCGGACCTGGGCGGTCAAGGACCTCACCGCGGCCAGCGGGCTGGCGAAGACGACCGTGCTGCGCCTGGTCGCCACCTGCGAACAGCGCGGCCTGCTCTGGACCCGGCCGGACGGGCGGATCACCGTCGGGCCCGGGATGCTGCGGTGGGCGCAGCTGGCGAACACGGCGTGGCAGCTGCCCGAGCCGGTCCGCCAGGTGCTGCGGGACCTGGCCCGCGAGTGCCGGGAGACGGTGAACCTCTACGTGCGCAGCACGTCGGTGCTGGTCTGCGTGGCCCAGCAGGAGGGCCCGCTGGCCATCCGGCACGTCGGGCGGGTCGGGGACGAGCTGCCGCTCGGCTCCGGGGCCGCCGGGCGGGTCCTCGACGGCACCGAGGGGGCCGCGGTCAGCCACGGCGAGCCCGAGGCCGGCGCGTCCAGCGTCGCCGCGCCGGTGCTCGACGGCGACGGGCGGGTGCTGGCGGCACTGGCGGTCACCGGCCCGAGCAGCCGGTTCGGCCCCGGCGAAGCCGCCGCGTTCACCGACGCCGTCACCGCCGCCGCGCTGCGGATATCGCAGATCGGCCTCGGGACGCGGGCGGAATAGGCCACAAGTGGCCGGAACCCGGCGGGTCGTTGGTTAGGCTGCCCGGCATGCCGAACCTGCTGGTGGTGGAAGACGACGCGGCGATCGGCAGCGTGCTCGAATCGACCCTGCGGCTGCACGGTCACCAGGTGTGCTGGCGCCGCGACGGGCGGACCGCCCTGCAGGCCGCCGACGCCGGGGACTTCGACCTCGTGCTGCTCGACCTCGGCCTGCCCGACCTCGACGGCGTCGAGGTCTGCCGTCGGCTGCGGGCCGCGCTGCCCGCCGCGGTGCTGGTGATCCTCACCGCGCGGCAGGAGGAGATGGACGTCGTCGTCGGCCTCGACGCCGGCGCGGACGACTACCTCACCAAGCCGATCCGGCTGGGCGAGCTGCTGGCCAGGGTGCGGGCGCACCTGCGGCGCGGCGCGCCCGCCGGGGCCCGGCCGCCGGTGACCGTCGGCGGGCTGACCGTCGACATCGCCGGCCGCCGCGCCACCCTGGGCGGGCGCGAGGTGGTGCTGCGCGCCAAGGAGTTCGACCTGCTGGCGCGGCTGGCCGAGCAGCCGGGGGTCGCCGTCAGCCGGGAGACGCTGATGTCCGAGGTCTGGGACGCGCACTGGTACGGCTCGACGAAGACCCTGGACGTGCACATCGCGGCGGTGCGCCGCAAGCTGGCCGCGGCCGCCGGGCCCGACGACGAGGTGCCGCGGATCGCCACCCTGCGCGGGCACGGCTACCGGCTGGAGGACCCGGCCCGGACCGCCGCCGAAGGGTAGCCGTGCGCCGCCGGATCATCTCGCTGACGGTGCTGGCCGCCCTGGTCGCGACCGCGCTCTTCGCGCTGCCGCTGGGCATCGCGGTGATGCAGTACTACCGCGACGACACGAAGGCGGAGCTGGAGCGCGCGGCCGACATCGTCGCGCTCGCCGTGTCGCACGAGCTGAACGCGGGCCTGGCGCCGGTGCTGCCGCGCCCCGATGACGACGACGCCCAGGTCGGGGTCTACACCGCCGGCGGGCAGCGCCTGGCCGGCTACGGGCCCGCCGTCGCCGGCACGGCCGAGCGGCTCGCCGCGAGCGCCACCGTGGACGTGGCCGTCGAGCAGGAGGGCGAGGAGGTCGTGCTGGCGGTCCCGGTGCTGAGCGGCTCGCGGGTGACCGGCGTGATCCGCGCCGCCCGGCCGATGTCGGAACTGCGGCTGCGGGTCCTGCTGACCTGGCTCGGGATGGCCGGGCTCGCGATCGCGGCGATCGGGGTCAGCTGGCTGCTGGCCCGCCGGTTCACCACGCGGCTCGTCCGGCCGCTGGAGGAGCTCGCCGCGGCGGCCGGGCGGCTCGGCGACGGCGACTTCACCGCCCGGTCGCCGCGCGCGGGCATCCCCGAGATCGACCAGGTCGGCGAGACGCTGGACGCCACCGCGGCCCGGATCGGCGAGACCCTCGAGCGCGAGCGCGCGTTCTCCGCGGAGGCGTCGCACCAGCTGCGCACGCCGCTGACCGGGCTGCGCCTGCAGCTGGAGGCCGCGCTGGAGACCCCGGCCGCGGACCCGTACGCGGCGATCCGCGCCGGCATCGCTTCCGCCGACCGGCTGGAACGCACCATCGAGGACCTGCTGGCACTGGGCCGGGAACGCCGGGCCCCGCGCGCCGAGCTGGCCCTCGGGGCCCTCCTGGAAGAGGTCCGCCAGGCCGGCGAAGCGCTGCTCCAGCCGCAGGGACGCGCCTTGCGGATCGTCCGCGAGGACCCGCCACCGGCGCACGTGGCGGCCGCGGCGGTCCGTCAGGTCCTCGGCGTCCTGCTGGACAACGCGGTGACGCACGGCCGCGGCACGGTCACGGTGGTGGCCCGCGACGCGGGCGACGCGCTCGCCATCGACGTCGCGGACGAAGGCTCCGACCTGGGTGAAACGGACCCGTTCGCGACGGTGCCGACCGGCCACGGCATCGGCCTGCGCCTGGCCCGCGGCCTCGCCGAAGCCGAAGGCGGCCGCCTCCGCCTCAGCCGCCCGTGCCCGCCGACGTTCACCCTCCTCCTCCCGGCCGCCGAACCCACCGTGGCCGACCCCGCCTGAGTGGTCTGCCGCAGCTGGTCGTGAGTGGTAAGGCGGGTTCTAACCCGCCTTACCACTCACGACCGCTACATCGGGAAGGTGGCCCGGAAGAGCTTGGAGATCGGGTCGAGGTCGGTGATGAGGTTGTCCAGTTCGGTGGGGGTCAGGGCGTTGTAGGGGGCTTCGGCGAGGCGGTCGGTCAGGGCTTCGACGCGTTCCTTGGTGGCGTGGCCGTCGGGGGTGAGCCAGCCGTCGGGGCCGATGAGGCCGCGGTTGCGCATGCCGTCGATGACCGCTTCCAGCTGCGCGGCGGGCAGGTGCCAGACCCGGCCGAAGTCCTTCGCGGGGAGGTCGATGGACAGGGAGTGGAGCACGTGGGCTTCGGTCCCGCCGATGCCTTCGGCCACCAGGGCGACGGTGTGGCCGTCGCCGCGGTGCTCGCGCAGCAGGGTCGCCGCGTGCCAGAGCCGGGCCACCGGCTCCTCCGGGACCGGGATCGTGCGCAGGGCGGCGAAGAGGGGACGTCCCTCGACCGGTGCGCTGGTCGCCGCCTTGAGCAGCAGGTCGGCGGCGCGGGTGACGGCGGGGTCGTCGGCCAGGTCGCCGAGGATCCGCCGCATCCCGGCCACGCACCCCCGCTCGCGGGCGGCGAGGGCCGCCTCCGGCGTGGTCAGCTCCCAGACCTTCGGCAGGTGCCGGGCGACTTCGCCGGGGGCGAAGTTGTAGAAGATCGCGTGGACGACCTCCGCCGGCACCCCGCGCCCGAGCGGCGCGGCCCGGCCTGCGAAGTAGGCGTCCCACACGTTGCGCAGGCCCAGCGCCAGCAGGGCCTCGTCCGACTCGTCGGCGAAGTAGGGCACCAGGCCGATCGGCTCGACCAGGTCGTACATGCGGCGGGCGACGGGCATCTTCTTCCCCCTGCGGGTCCGGCGGCGCCCTCGTGGCGGCCGCTCACCCCCTCCACGAACGGCCCACCCACGATCCGACATCGTCCGCCCGGGAAATTTGCGGCTCGGAACGAATCGCCATGATCTGCGCATACTGTGCAATGAATCACCTGTGATTCATCTGTACGCGCAATGTTCTCCTGTTTTGTGCTCCGAAGACGACCGTTACCGTCGTCGGCATGACTTTGCGAGCCGCGACGCTGCGGCGGAAACCGGTCGCCGACCTCGTCGCCGAAGGTGATCATGGCACGTTGAAGCGGTCGCTCGGCCTCGGGCAGCTCACCATGCTCAGCATCGGGGCCACGCTGGGCAGCGGCATCTTCGTCGTGCTGGGCGAGGCCGTCCCGGTGGCCGGACCGGCCGTGGTGCTCTCGTTCGTGCTCGCCGGCATCACCGCGTTGTTCTCGGCGCTGTCCTACGCCGAGCTCGCCGGGATGATCCCGCTGTCCGGTTCGTCCTACTCCTACGCCTACGCCACGCTCGGCGAGCTGGTCGCCTGGGTCTGCGGGTGGTGCCTGGTGCTCGAATACGGCGTCTCGGTCGCCTCCGTCGCGGTCGGCTGGGGCCAGTACCTCAACGAACTGCTGCGGCTGGCCTTCGGCTTCGCCATCCCGGACGCGCTGAGCCAGCCGCCCGGCTCGGGCGGGGTGGTCAACGTGCCCGCGATCCTCGTCGTCGTCCTCGCGATGCTCCTGCTGCTCTCCGGGGCCAAGGAAAGCGCGCGGGCCAACGCGGTCATGGTCGCGGTCAAGATCGGCACGCTGGTGCTGTTCTGCGCGATCGCCTTCAGCGCGGTGCAGGCGAAGAACTTCACGCCGTTCCTGCCGCTCGGGCTGGCCGGGCTGAGCGCGGGCGGGGCCAAGCTGTTCTTCTCCTACATCGGCTTCGACGCCGCCTCGACCGCCGGCGAGGAGGCGAAGAACCCGCAGCGCGACCTGCCGCGGGCGATCCTGCTCTCCCTGGGCATCGTGACCGTGCTGTACTGCCTGGTCGCCGTGGCCGCCGTCGGCGCGCTGCCGTGGCAGCAGTTCGACGGCCAGGAGGCCGCGCTCTCGCACGTGCTCGACGTCGTCTCGGACAACCCGTTCTGGGCCGGGCTGCTGGCCGTCGGCGCGATCGTGGCGATCTCCAGCGTCGTGCTGACCGTCCTGTACGGACAGACCAGGATCCTGTTCGCGATGTCCCGCGACGGACTGGTCCCGCCCGCGCTGTCCAAAGTGGACGCGAAGTCCGGCTCGCCGCGGATCAACACCCTGGTCGTCTCGGCCTTCGTCGCGGCGCTGGCCGCCTTCATCCCGCTCGGGAAGCTGGCCGACGCGACCAGCATCGGCACGCTCTTCGCCTTCGGCCTGGTCAACGTCGCGGTCCTGCTGCTGCGCCGCCGCCAGCCGGACGCCCCGCGGTCGTTCCGCGTCCCGTTCGCGCCGGTCACGCCGATCCTGGGCGTGCTGTGCTGCGGGTACATGATGCTCAGCCTCGACGGCGCCACCTGGGTCGTCTTCGGCGGCTGGATGGCGCTGGGCCTGCTGATCTACTTCGGCTACGGGATCCGGCGGTCGAGGCTCGCGTGAGGGTCGCCATCCACCAGGGCCCGCTCGACGCCCTGCCCGCAGTCGACGCCGACCTCGTCGTCACCGCGGAGATGATCACGACGGGCTACCACATCGGCGCGCGCACGCACGAACTCGCCGAGCCCGCCGACGGCCCCACCGCGGCCCGGATGTCCGCGCTGGCCCGGCGGACCGGCACCGCGCTGGCCTACGGCTACCCGGAAACCGACGGCGAGCACGTCTACAACAGCGTCCAGCTCGTCGACCGCACCGGACGGCGGCTCGCCAACTACCGCAAGACCCATCTCTTCGGCGACCTCGACAAAGCCTGGTTCACCCCCGGCCACGAAGCCGTGGTGCAGGCCGACCTCGGCGGGCTCCGCGTCGGGCTGCTCATCTGCTACGACGTCGAGTTCCCGGAGCTGGTCCGCGCGCACGCGCTCGCCGGCACCGAGCTGCTGGTCGTGCCGACCGCGCTGATGAGCCCCTACGAAATCGTTGCGGACACGCTCGTGCCCGCGCGCGCCTACGAAAGCCAGCTGTTCGTCGCCTACGCGAACCGCTGCGACACCGAGCAGGAGCTGACCTACTGCGGACGCTCCTGCGTCGTGGCCCCGACCGGCGAGGTGCTCGCCCGCGCCGGCGCCGGGCCCGAAGTGATCACCGCCGACGTCACGAGGGACGCACTGGCCGCGTCCCGCGTGGAGAACACCCACCTGGCCGACCGACGGCCCGAACTGTACCGAGGAACCACCGCATGACCTCCGCCGTCCCGACCGCGATCCACCACGACGACCCGGCGGGCCGCCCGATCACGATGTTCGGCCCGGACTTCCCGTTCGCCTACGACGACTACCTCGCCCACCCCGCCGGCCTCGGCACGCTGCCCGCCGAGCGGCACGGCACCGAGGTCGCGGTGATCGGCGGCGGCCTCTCCGGCATCGTCACCGCGTACGAGCTGATGAAACTGGGCCTGCGGCCGGTGGTGTACGAGATCGCCGAGATCGGCGGGCGGCTGCGGACCGTGCGGTTCCCCGGCTGCCCGGACGACCTCGTCGCCGAAATGGGCGCGATGCGCTTCCCGCCCGCGTCGACCGCGCTGTTCCACTACATCGACAAGGCCGGGCTGGAGACCACGCCGTTCCCGAACCCGCTGGCCCCGGGGACGCCGAGCACCGTCGTGGACCTCAAGGGGCAGAGCCACTACGCGCGCACGCCCGAGGACCTGCCCGCCGTGTTCCGCGAGGTCGCCGCGGCCTGGGACCGGACACTGGCCGAACACGCCTCCTTCGCCGAGATGCAGACGGCGATCCGCGACCGCGACGCGAAGACGATCAAGCGGCTGTGGAACGACCTGGTCCCGAAGCTGGACAACCAGACGTTCTACGGCTTCCTCTGCGACTCCCCCGCGTTCGCCTCGTTCCGCCACCGCGAGATCTTCGGCCAGGTCGGCTTCGGCACCGGTGGCTGGGACACCGATTTCCCGAACTCCATCCTCGAGATCCTGCGCGTGGTCTACACCGGAGCCGACGACGAGCACCGCAGCATCGCCGGCGGCAGCAGGCAGCTCCCGCTGCGGCTGTGGGAGCACGCCCCGGAAGACATCGCTTTCTGGCCGGCGGGCACGAGCCTGAGCACGCTGCACGGCGGCCGCCCGCAGCCCGGCGTCGCGCGGCTGCACCGCACGGCACCCGGCAACATCACCGTGACGGACACCGAAGGCCACATCCGCACGTACCCGGCCGCGGTGTTCACCGCGCAGAGCTGGATGCTGCTGTCGAACATCGAATGTGACGAGGCGCTGTTCCCGATCGACCACTGGACGGCGATCGAGCGCACGCACTACATGGCGTCGTCCAAGGTGTTCGTGCCGGTCGACCGGCCGTTCTGGCTGGACCGCGATCCGGAGACCGGCCGGGACGCGATGAGCATGACGCTCACCGACCGGATGCCGCGCGGCACGTACCTGCTCGGCGACGACCCGGCCGCCCCCGCGGTGATCTGCCTGTCCTACACGTGGGCCGACGACTCGCTGAAGTGGCTGCCGCTGCCGGTGGGCGAGCGCGTCGAGGTGATGCTGCAGTCGCTGCGCGAGATCTACCCCGGTGTCGACGTCCGGCGGCACATCATCGGCGACCCGGTGACCGTGTCGTGGGAGGCGGAACCGCACTTCATGGGCGCGTTCAAGGCGAACCTGCCCGGCCACTACCGCTACCAGCAGCGGCTGTTCACGCACTTCGTGCAGGACGAGCTGCCGCCGCGGTACCGGGGCCTGTTCCTGGCCGGCGACGACATCTCGTGGACGGCGGGCTGGGCCGAGGGCGCGGTGCAGACGGCGCTCAACGCCGTGTGGGGCGTGCTGCACCACTTCGGCGGAACCACCGATCCGGCGAACCCGGGCCCCGGAGACGGCTTCGCGGACCTCGCCCCGATCACGCTGCCGGACTGACCGTGCCCCGATCGTGGGATGCCGGGCGGCGCGCATCCGACATCGTGCTGACTGCCCTGCCCGGCGCAACCGCCCGTGCGACGATGGGGCCATGAACACCGAGCCGGCGCCGAGATGGCGAAGACTGGAACCGGACGAACGGAAGGAACAGATCTACGCTTGTGCGGCGCGGCTGTTCGGTGAACGCCCCTATTCCGCAGTGTCCACTTCGGACATCGCCGCGGCGGCCGGCGTCGCGCGGGGACTGATCAACCACTACTTCGGCACGAAACGCGAGCTGTACCTGGAAATCATCCGCCGCGCGCTGACCGTGCCGCGGCTGGCCGTCGAGATCCTCCCCGACGGGCCGCTGGAGCTGCGGGCCGACGTCGCCATCGAGTGGTTCCTCGACATGGTCACCAGCCAGGAGCGGATGTGGCTGGCCGCGATCGCACCCGAGGGCATCGGCCGCGACCTCGAGGTGGAGCGCATCCTCGAGGAGGCCGACCGCGAGTCCGCCGACCGCGTGCTGGAGGCGGTCGGGCTGTCGCGGGAGAGCGAACACGGGCCGGAGCTCAACGCGCTCGTGCGCGCGTTCGGCGGGATGGTGAAGTCGGCAGGCCGGGAGTGGCTCGTGCGCCGGTCACTGACCCGCGCCCAGGTGCACCTGCTGCTGTCGAAGTCGCTCGTGACCCTGGTCGGCGAAATCTTCCCGGCCATCCAGGCCGAACCGCCGGGCCCCGGCGGCCCCGCGTAGACCGAAGCCCCCGGCGCCACGAGGGGGAGGAGGGCGCCAGGGGCTCCGGGTCAGTGGGCGAACCACCGACGCACGCCCACGGTACGCCCCGGCACTGTCAAGTCGCTGTCAACCGGCACTGTCCGGATCGTGCAGTTCGGCCAGCCGGTGGGCGAGCCCGTCGAGGCACCGCCGGACGGCGTAGTCGTAGAGCTGCGCGTAATAGCCCGACGCGAGGTCGGGGTCACCCATCAGGTCGTGCATCGCCGCGCCCAGCTCGGCCATCCCGGGCAGGTCGGCCCGCTCGCGGTAGGTCGCGTACTCCTCGGTGTTGTCGATCCGCAGGGCGAGCGCGCCGTCGCGGTCGTCCTCCATCGCGACGAACTGGCAGGCGGTCATCAGCAGCAGGTTGTAGGCCAGCACGCTCTCGCGGCCGAACCCGGCCGCCAGCAGCACGCCGATGCCCGCGTCGATGGACCGCGTGGCCGCCTCGACGGACGGGCCGAACAGCGCCAGCCGGCGCGCGCAGCCCGGGTAGCTGCGCAGCACCGCGCGCAGGTTGGCCAGCAGCGCGGTGAACCACTCCTGCCACGGCAGCCGCTCGTCCGGCAGCTCGAGCAGCCCGACCACCCGGTCGACGACGGCGTTCACCACCGCGTCCCGGTCGCCGACGTGGTGGTAGATCACCGCCGGGTAGGCCTCCACGGCGCGGGCGAGCTCCCGCAGTGTCCAGTTGTCGAGGCCGCGCTGGCCGGTCAGGTCGGTGGCGGCGCTGACGATGCGGTCGGCGGTGAGCGCCGGCAGTCCCGCCGCGGCCCGCGACCGGGGGCGCTGGCCCGTGCCCGAGGATGAGGTCGGCATGGGGCGTAACGGTAACCGCACCGCCCGGGCCGGTGCCAGCTCCGCACGGGTACGGCAGGATCGGGGGATGGCACGCGCACAGGCCAACGGTCTCGAGCTCGAATACGACACCTTCGGCGATCCGGCGGACCCGCCCCTGGTCCTGGTGATGGGCCTCGGCGCCCAGATGATCACCTGGGAGGACGATTTCTGCGCGCTGCTCGCCGGCCGCGGGCACTTCGTCGTGCGCTACGACAACCGGGACGTCGGGCTCTCGACGTGGCTGGACCACCTGCCGCCGCCGGACCTGGCCGCGCTGGCCGCCGGAGACCTGTCGAGCGCGCCGTACACGCTGTCGGACATGGCCGCCGACGCCGTCGGGCTGTTCGACGCGCTCGGCATCGGCCGCGCCCACGTCGTGGGGGCGTCGATGGGCGGGATGATCGTCCAGCAGCTGGCCATCGACCACCCGGACCGGCTGCGGTCGGTCACGTCGATCATGTCGACCACCGGCGACCCCGCGGTCGGGCAGGCCGAGCCGTGGGCGCTGGCGCTGCTGACCCGGCCGCCGGCGTCGACGCGCGAGCAGGCGCTGGCCGACAGCGTCGAGGGCTACCGGAAGCTCGGCTCCCCCGGCTACCCGGACGACGAGGCGTTCCTGCTGGCCAAGGCGCAACTGCACTACGACCGCGCGCGCCACCCGGTGGGCACGCTGCGCCACGCGGCGGCGGTGGTGGCGTCCGGGGACCGCACGTCCCGTCTCCGGGACGTGCGGCTGCCGGCGCTGGTCGTCCACGGCGATGCCGACCCGCTGATCGACGTCAGCGGCGGCAAGGCGACGGCGGAGGCCATCCCGGGCGCGGAGCTGGTGGTGATCCCGGGGATGGGCCACAACCTGCCGCGCGCGGTCTGGCCGGCGATCGCGGACGCGATCGGGGGCGTGGTCAACAGGGCGTAAAGATCCCGGGGTCACGGCGTAGGGAACGTGTCCTGGCTCACGTCGTCGCCCGCCCCCGGGACTGGACTGGGGGCATGACAGACGGCTTCGGGTTCCCCTTCGGCTGCGCGGCCGCGGTCGCGGCGGTGATCGTCGCGGACCTCGCCGGCGCGACGGCCCATCCCTGGTACGCACTGGTCCCGTTGGGCGCGGTGGTCCTGGCGGCCGCCCACCGCAGTCCCCTCACCCCGGCAACGGGCGTGGCGGTGGTCGCCTGGGCCCTGCACACGGGCTTCGTCCTCCACCGCTTCGGCGAGCTCCGCTTCGACCACGCGTCCGCCCTCGCCGCGGCAGTCCTGGCCACCGCCCTCCTCACCGGCACCCTGACCCGCACCGCCGTGTCGTCCATCCAGGTACGCGAGTCGTCCGCCCAGGTACGCAAGTCGTCCGGCCGGGTACGCAAGTCGTCCGGCCGGGTGCTCCGGGTTCCGTAGCCAGTGGGTCGGCTCGCGTACCCGGAGGGTCGGTTCGCGTGCTCGAACGGACGACACGCGTACCCCGGTGGACGACACGCGTACCTGGGTGGACGACACGTCAGGGGTGGGTGGCGCGGCGGGCGGCGGTGGCTGCGGTGAGGCGGGCGAGGCCGGTGGGGTGGAGCGGATCGATGCCGGTCAGGTCGCGGACGCGCCGGAGGCGGTAGTCGACCGTGTTGGGGTGGACGTGCAGGCGGGCGGCCGCGCGGCGGCGGTTCGTGTCCAGGGCCAGGTACGTCTCCAGCGTCTCGACGAGCTCCGGGTGGGCGTCCAGCGGCTCGAGCGCCGCCGCGAGGCGGTCGCGGGCCGCGCCCGGGCGGGTCAGCTGGTACTCGACCAGGACGTCGTCGAGGTGGTACAGCCCCGGCGGCCGGCCGAACCACCGCAGCACGTCCAGCACCTCGCCGGTCTGCGCGGCCACCTCCCGGACCTCCGCGGGCGCCGCCGTTTCCGCCGCCGCGAGCACCGTCACGCCCGCCGCGCGCCCGGCCGCGTCCAGCACCGCGGGCCAGTCCGAGCGCCGGCCGGCCAGCGGCAGCAGGACCAGGCCGCCCGGTCCGTCCAGGGACGCGAGCACGCCGTCGCCGCAGGCGTGCTCGAACGCGGCGAGGAACCGGCGGAGCTTGCGGCGGACGGCGATCTCGGCGTCCACCTCCGGTGACTCCTCGTCGGCGTGCGGCCCCAGCTCGACGCTCAGCACGAGGTACCGCGCCGGCAGCGTGATCCCGGCGCTGCGGGCGACGACGTCGACCGGGCCGCCGTCGACGAGCACCGACAGCAGCGTCCGGCGCGCGGTGTGCTCCTGCCCGACCTTCGTGCGCAGCTCCTCCAGGTACCCGCGGGTGACCGCGCCGGTGACGGTGCCGACGAACGCCAGCACCCGGTCCGCGACATCGAGCAGATCGGCGACGTCCGCGCTCCCCGACGAAGCCGAGCCGACGGCGAAGATCTCCCGCGCGCCGACGTGGTACGCGGTCAGCACGGCCTCCAGCGGGAAGCCCTCCTCCGCCCGGCGGACCGCGGACGCGCCGACCTCCCGCAGCTCGGCCGCGTTGAGCTCGCGGTCCTCCCGCAGGCTCCGCGCGAACGCCCGCACCGCCTGCCGGGTGATCCCCGCGATGTCGCCGGTCAGCTCCTCCACCGGCAGCCGCCGGTAGTCCGAGACCTCCTCCTGGATGCGGCGGAGCACCCGGGCGATCAGCTCGGGCTCCTCCCGGGTGAGCCGCTCGTGCACGCGCTGGCCACCGAGCGTCAGATCCCCGCCGCATTTGTGCTCCGTCACAACCGATCCCCCCGTTCTCTGCCCGGATTCCCAGTCAACCCGGCCCCGCGCCGTGCCGATGGTGTCACGGAGACCAGCCATCGGCACAACGTCAAGGAGGACGGCGTGCGAGTGAGGACGACGGCGTTCATCGCGATCATGGTCACCGCGCTGGCGGGCGCGACGGCAGTCCCGGCGGCGGCGGGCACCGCCGGCGAGTACGTGGCACTGGGGGATTCGGCGGCGGCCGGGCCGCTGATCCCGCCCCCGGACCTCTCCTCCCCCGGCTGCCTCCGGTCCCTGCACGACTACCCGCACGTCGCCGCGCAGCAGGCGGGCGTGCCGCTCAAGGACGTCACCTGCTCCGGCGCGACGACGGCGGACATGACCGCGCCGCAGCAGACGCCGTCCGGCGCGGTGCCGCCGCAGCTGGACGCGCTGAGCGACCGGACCCGCACGGTCACCGTGACGATCGGCGGCAACGACATCGGCCTGGTCGGCGCGGCGACGAGCTGCATCAACCTGCTGCCCGGCATCAACCCCGACTGCGTCGACCGGTACACCGCGGGCGGCCACGACCAGCTGGCCGAGAAGATCGCCGCGTTCGAACCGGTGTGGGGCGCGCTCCTGGACGCCATCCACGCGAAGGCGCCGGACGCCGCCGTCTTCGTCGCCGGGTACGGCAGCTACCTGCCGCACAACGGGTGCTGGCCGATCGCGCCGCTGACCCCGCGCGACGCGAACTACATCCAGGGCAGCGTCGACAGGACCAACGCCGCCCTGGCCCGCCAGGCCGCCGCGCACAACGCGCACTACGTCGATGTCCGGACGGCCTCGGTCGGGCACGACGTCTGCAAGCCGCCCGGCGTGAAGTGGTTCGAGAGCCTGATCCCGACGTCGGTCGCCGCGCCGCTGCACCCGAACGCCGACGGCATGTCCGCGATCGGCGGCCTGGTGGCCGCGGCGATCAGCCGGTGAAGTCCCAGCGGGTGACGCCGTGGGGCTCCTCCGTGGCGACGGCGATGGCCCGGTGCAGGTTGAGCCGGTACAGGTGCCACGGCGGCGGCCCGGCGCTCGTGGCCATGAACGGGGCGGTGAACCCTTCGTCCTGCACGGTCGCCGGCCAGCCGCCCTCGCCGTAGACGGCGGCCACCCGCTCGAGGGTGGCCGCCTCGGTGGTCCGGTGGGCCTCGCCTTCCAGGGTGAGGTCGACGCCGCGCAGCCGCACCGACACGGTGCACGCCGGGTTGGCCGCCAGGTTGCGGGCCCGGCGCGTGCCCGGCCCGCTCACGAAGTACAGCGTTTCGTCCACCCAGATGGCGCCGACGCCGGCGGAGTGCGGCCGCCCGTCGGGGCGCACGGTGCCGACGAAGAACGTCAGGTCTTCCTTCGGGGTCTGGGTGGCGAGGAGGTCGCGTGCCCTGCTCCAGGGCAGCGCCGCGGCGCCGGTCTGGTCGAGGTTGTGGGTGGCGGTTGGTTCGGTCATACCCCATTGTCGAACAGGACGGCCGCGGATCGACACTCCGAGAGAGTCTTCCTCCCACCGGGGTCCGCGTCGCTCGTGGCCGGCACGATCGCCAGCTCGTCGACGCCGGCGGCGGCGTAGGCCCCGATCTTCGCGCCGATCCCGGCGCGCGATCCCAGCAGGCCGACGGCGGCGATGGCCTCGGCCGGGACCGCGGCCAGGAGTTCACGCGGGTGCGGCCGGCTGCGCGCGAAGTCGACGAGGTCGCCGAAGCCCTCGGCGCGGAACATGTCGGCGTAGCCGGGCGCGGCGAGGTAGCCGACCACGCCCCGGCGGAGCTGTTCGAGCTCGGCCGGTCCCGGATCGGCCGCGGCGACCACCCAGGCGGCCACCGGCGGCGGGGTGGTGCCGGCGCGGTCGGCCGCGGCGCGCAGCCCGCGCACCAGCGACGCCGCGGCCGCCGGGCTGACCAGGTTGACGACCATCCGGTCGGCGTGCCGCGCCGCGACGTCGAGCGCCCGCGGCCCGAACGCGGCGATCGTCAGCGGGGACTTCGGCGCGGGCAGCCGCAGGCGGTAGCCCCGCGAGCCGACGACCTGACCGTCCACATCGGACTTCTCGCCGGTCAGCAGCTGCCGGACCGCCACCGCGGACTCCGCCAGCGCCGTGGCGGAACGGTCCCGCGACCGGCCGTGCCAGCCGCGCACGACGACGTCACTGGACGTCCCCAGCGCGACGCCGGTTTCGCGCCCGGTCAGCGCGGCCACCGACGCGACCCCCATCGCGATCGTCGCCGGGTCCCGCACGGTCACCGCCAGTGGCCCGAACGTCAGGGAGATCCGCGAGGTGGCCGCGCCGATCGCGGTGCCGAGCGCGAAGGCGTCCCACGTCGCCATCTCGCCGATCCAGAGCTCCGGGTAGCCGGCGGCGTCGGCGGCGCGGGCGGTGTCCAGCGCCTCCGACGGCGGCCGGTCCTGCCAGAGCCCCAGCGACACCGAAAGCCTCATGCGGCGACCACCATCGTGACGACCGTGGTGAACGAGCCGCCGACGTTCAGCGTCAACGCCGTCCGCGCGCCCTCGACCTGCGTTTCGCCCGCCGTGCCGGTCACCTGCCGGGCGGCGTCGCGCAGCATCCGGACGCCGGTCGCGCCGACCGGGTGGCCGAGGCCGAGCAGGCCGCCACCCGGGTTGATGCCGGCCGTGCCGAGCCCGCCCTCGGCGATGAACCGGCCACCCTCGCCGGGCGGGGCCGCGCCGAGGTGCTCCAGCGCGACCAGGCCGGTGATGGTGAAGCAGTCGTGCAGCTCGACGACGTCGAGCGCGCCGGGGCCGGGCACGCCCGCTCGCCGGTAGGCGTCGGTGACGGCGCCGCGCAGGTGCGGGAACAGGTACTCGCCATCGGGAGCGATCTTGGGCGCGAGGCCGATGTGCGCGGTGCGGTGCCCGAAGCCCGCGATGCGCGGGAACCCGCCGCCGAGCCGTCCGGCGAACGCGGGCGAGGCCAGCAGGACCGCCGCGGCGCCGTCGGTGATCCGGCCGCAGTCCTGCTTGCGCAGGCGGCCCTCGATGACGGGGTTGAGCTCGTCGTCGGGACCGAACGCGCCCGCCGGGAACCGCCAGTCGCGGGCCTGGGCCAGTGGGTTCAGCGCCGCCCGGTCGAACGCGTGCGAAGCGACCTGCCCGAGGTGCTCCGGGTCGAGGCCGTACCGCCGGTCGTAGGCGGACGCGACGTCGGCGAACAGCGCGGGCCACGGGAACTTCGCGGCGACGGCCTCGTGCCCGGCCCAGGCGGCGGACCCGAGGTGCTCGGCGGCGCGCTGCCCGTCGACGTTGCGCATCAGCTCGACGCCGACGACCAGCGCCACGTCGTAGCGGCCCGCTTCGATGTCCGCGCAGGCGGCGAGGACGGCGGTGCTGCCGGACGCGCACGCGGCTTCGTGCCGGGTCGACGGCAGGCCGTCCAGCTCCGGGACCGCCGCCACCAGCAGCCCGCCGAGCTGGGCCTGGCCGGTGAACAGCTCGGCGGCGAGGTTGCCGACGTGCGCGACTTCGACGTCTTCGGCCGAGACACCGGCGTCCGCGAGGGCCGCGGGCACCACTTCCGCGAACAGCTCGAGGAGCCCGCGCCCTTCCTTCGTGAAGTTGCGCGCGAAGTCGGTCTGCGCCCCGCCGAGCACGAACACCGTCATGACGTCACTCCAGGCTCTCCCGCAGCTGCCGCTTCAGGATCTTCCCCACCGGGTTGCGGGGCAAGGCGTCGGCGTATTCGAGCCGTTCCGGCAGCTTGAACGCGGCCACCTGCTTTTCGCGCAGGTACGCGACCAGCTCGTCCAGGGTCGGCTTGCGCGCGCCCGGCACGACGACCGCGCACACCCGCTCCCCCATGACCTCGTCGGGCACGCCGATCACGCCGACGTCGGCGACGTCCGGGTGCCCGGCCAGCAGGCCCTCGACTTCGGCGGGCGAGATGTTCATGCCGCCGCGGATGACGAGGTCCTTCATCCGGTCGACGTACCGCAGGAACTGCCCGTGCTCGCCCGCGATCTCGAAGACGTCGCCGGTGCGGAAGTGGCCGTCGTCGTCGAAGGACGCCGTGTCCAGCGGCTCTCCCACCTCCGTGAGGTACCCGGCGAACACCGTCGGCCCGGCGATGTGCAGCTCGCCGGGGCGCCCGGGTTCGGTCACGTGCTCGCCGGTGACCGGGTCGTGCAGCCGCACCGACGTCCACCCGGCGACCGGGGTCGACCAGGTGACGTCCGAGGCGTAGTTCGGGAAGTAGCTCGCGCGCTGGTCCGGGTCCGGGATGTCCACCGGGCCCGACAGCAGCGCGGTGCCCTCGTTCGAGCCGAAGAAGTTGATGATGTCGATGCCGTACCGCTCGGCCCAGGTGCGCACGAGCCACGGCGAGAGCGGGGCCGAGCCGGAGCCGATCTTCCGCAGCGCCGAAAGGTCCACTCCGGACAGGATCTTTTCGTTGTGCAGCAACATGGTCAGCAGCGCCGGTGGCGCGAGCGTGTACGTCACGCGTTCGGCGGCGAGCTGGCCGAGGAACACCGGCAGGTCGAACGGGTGGTGCGGGACGAACACGGCGCCGGTCAGCAGCCACGGCAGGAACATGCCGCCGATGCCGGCCATGTTCGTCATCGGGAACGGCGAGAGCAGGACGTCGTCGCGGGTGATGCCCGCGGCCTGGACGCAGCCGCGCGCGGTCGCGAGCCAGTCGCCGTGGCAGCGCGGGACCGCCTTCGGCTCGGCTTCGGTGCCGGACGTCCAGCAGATCGTCACGCAGTCGTTGACGTCGGCTCCGGTCAGCTGCGAGTCCAAAGTGGATCGGTCCGCTTCGGACAGTGGGGTTTCGGGCCAGGCCAGGGCGCCGGCCGGTTCGTCGTCCCCCGAGGCGACGACGAACCGGACCGAAGGCGCCGCAGCGCCGGATAGCCCAAGGGCCGCCCCGGCGAGCTCGTGCTCGCCGTATCTGGATGCGGTCACCACCCCGACGGCACCGGTGCGCCGGCACATCGGGCCGAGTTCGTGCTCCCGGTAGGAGACCGGGAACGGGGTGACGATCGCGCCGATCCGCACGATCGCGAGGAACGCCTGGACCAGGGCCGAGCAGTTCGGCAGCTGCACGGCCACGACGTCGCCTGCTCGCACCCCTCTGGCGAGCAGGAACGCGGCCAGGACGTCGACGCGTTCGTCGAGCCGGTTCCAGGTCCACCGCACCGGGTCGCGTCCGACCAGTGCGGTGGTGTTCGGTGGATCGACCAGCGCGAGACCCTCCGGGTCGGCACTGACCCGCTCCTTGACGAGCTGGTCGATCGTCTCCGCACTCCACCATCCCCGCGTCCGGAAGTCCCGGGCGCGACCCTCTCGATGGCATCTCATGAACGGAGGTTTTCCAGCTGGTCCGCCCGGACCCAGGTCGCGTGAAAACCGAGCGGGACCCGCTGGGGCAACAGGACCCTGGCCACGGGTCCGGCAGCGAGATCGGCGGCGTCGAGGATGTCCAGTTCCGAGCGTCCCTCGCGCTCGTCCTGCACGAACGTCACCAGATAACCGTCCGCCGAATCGGCGGCTGCTCCTTCGCGGGGTGCGAACGGAGCCTCACTGCCCCACCGGCCGGGACCGAACCGGTATTCGGTCTTGGCGCCGGCAAGATTGTCGTGGCGCACCAGCCCGTCGAACTTCAGCGTCGACTCGGGCGAGATGTGCACCGCGTAGGAGTACCGGTTCGCCCGGCCGACCCCGCGGGAGTCGACGGTGGGGAACTCGGTGTTGTCGTCGTCGAGCGGGGTTTCGCGGCACGCACCGGTCCGCAGGTCGAAGCGGTAGCGGTGCAGCTGGGCGTCCAGCCGCAGATAAGACAGCATCTTGGCGAGCGGCGTGTGCGCGTCGGCGCGCGGCTGCGGGCGCTGCACGCGGCAGACGTCCAGGACGACTTCGCCGCCCTCTTCCCAGGCGTTGACGACGTGGTAGATGTAGCACGGGCTCGCTTCGAACCACCGGATCTGGCTACCGTCTCCGTAGCGTGGCAGGACGCCGAAGCGGCTCGGCAGCGAGCGGTCGAAGTGCAGCTTGTGGCGGCCCTGCCGCGCCGCCGCCAGGTCCTGGACCAGCGGCAGGTCCATCAGCACCGCGTAGTGCTCGGTGATGGCCATGTCGTGCGGCAGGCGCGGGCCGGGCAGCTCGATGTCGGTGGTGCGCACGACCCGGCCGTCCGCGCTGATCACGCCGTAGCGCAGGTACGGCGGGCGCGGGCCGTAGTCGAACCAGAACAGCTCGCCGGTGGTCTCGTCGACCTTCGGGTGGGCCATCATGTCGCCGGCCAGCGTGCCGAGGAAGTCGTCGGCGCCGAGGGTCTCCAGCGAGAGCGGGTCGACCGCGTACGGCGAGCCGCACAGGTACCAGGTGGCGAGGATGCGGCCGCGGTGGAAGACGACGTCGGTGTTGGCGTTGTCCTTGAGGCCCAGGCCGTGCGAGTTGCCGAAGGGGTTGTCCTTCGGGTTCTCCATGACGCCGGTCCAGAGCGCCTTGCCGGCCGCGGACTCGGCCTCGAAGGCCTTCGTGCGGACCCAGCGGTTGCGGTAGCGGGCCTTGCCGTTCTCCAGGTGGACGGCGTGGATCATGCCGTCGCCGTCGAACCAGTGGTAGCGGCCTTCCGGGGCGAACCGCGGGTTCGGGCCGTTGCGCAGGTAGACGCCGTTGAGGTCCTGCGGGATTTCGCCGATGACCTGCAGGTCTTCGGCGTCGATCTCGGTGCCGACCGGGGCGTAGACGCCCAGCAGGTACGGGTTGGCCTCGCCGGTGTCCGCCGTCCGGGCCACCATCAGCGGCTGTTCGGAGGTGCTGGTCATCGGGCTGCTCCCTGGCTGCGCGGGCTGATGGAGACGAGACTATGATTTGTGTACCCAGCTGTCAATAGGCTTCTTTTGGTGTAGTCAGGTGCTACCCTCGGGAGGCGAAGTAACAAGGGGGAAGACGTGGTCGAGGCGACTGCACAGCGCATCCGGCCGGCGGGCGATCCGCTCCGCCGGGCGCTCGAGCTGGTCGGCGACCAGTGGACGCTGCTCATCCTGCAGAGCCTGTTCCTGCGGTTCCGCCGCTACGAGGAGCTGCGGCTGCGGCTGGGCATTTCGCCGACGGCGTTGTCGGGACGCCTGCGGGACATGGTGGAAGCGGGCATGCTCACCCGCGTGCCGTACCGGGACGCCCGCCGCACGCGGCACGAGTACCGGCTCACCGAGCGCGGGCTCGAGCTGTGGCCGCTGCTGATTTCGATCTGGGCCTGGGAGCGCGAGTGGGTCGAAGGCCGCCGCGAGGTGCTGCCGACGCTGATCCACCTCGACTGCGAGCTGGCTACATCAGCGCCGCTGGGCTGCGCGGCCTGCGGCCGCCGGGTCGACGCGCGGGACGTGCGCGCAGAACGGCTGGACAGCACGGGGGTCGCGGCGGCGACGGCGTCCAAGCGCTTCCGCCGCAAGGACGCGGATTCGCTGGCCGGCGACCCGCTGATGTTCTTCCCGGACACGATGGAGCTGCTCGGCGACCGGTGGTCGACCGGCCTGCTGGTGTCGGCACTGCTGGGCTGCCACCACTTCTCGGAGTTCGAGCGCGAGCTGGGCATCGGGCCGAGCGTGCTGTCGGCCCGCCTGAGCAAGCTGGTCGAGGTGGGCGTCCTGCGCACGGGCACGGCGGCCACGCGCACGGACGCGCGCGCCTACCGGCTGACGGCGAAGGGCCTGGCGTTCTTCCCGGCGCTGGCGTTCATCGCGGAGTGGTCGCGCGGGTTCGAGGTGGCGGGCCAGGAGCCGGACATCACGCTCCACCACGTGGAGTGCGGCGAGCGCCTGCGCCCGATGCTCCTGTGCGACCACTGCGGCAGGCCGCTGACCCGCAAGTCGGTGCAGTTCGGCGGGGTGCCGTCGCCCAAACGCTGAAGGGTGACGGAAATCGGCTCGCCAAGGGATGCGAGTGGTGCCAGGCTGGAGCGGTCACACGTCGTCGTTTTCGGAGGTAAGCATGAGTGAACCGAACCCGTCGCCCAGCGGCGAGGAGGACGACGTCAAGCGCAAGTTCCGCGAGGCACTGGAGCGCAAGCAGGCGCACGCCCGCTCGGGAGCATCCCACGAGAACGGCGGCGGCAAGAACCAGCACGCCCACGGCCCGGCGGCCAACAAGAGGACGTTCCGCCGCAAGAGCGGCTGAGGCGAAGGCCCCCATCGCGAGCGGTGGGGGCCTCCCCGGTTTCAGGGCGTGAACTCCCCGAGGTGGTCGAGCACCACGAACTCGCTCCCCGGGCTCGCCGCCGCCACGGCCTTGCGCAGCACCTCCAACCCCCCGTTCGGGTCGTGTGCCCGGCCCAGCGGCAGATCGAAGTCGTCCCAATGCGTCGCCGCCACGTACCGCGGGTTTCCCAGGGCCCGCAGGAGCCTCGGCACGTACTCCGTCACCTTCGCCCCGCCCGGGGGCACCAGCACCACGTCCGGCCGCAGGCCCGCCAGCTCGGACTCCACGTAGTTCGAACCCCCGAAGTCCAGCACGCTCGCCCCGCCGCCGGACACCTGGTACGCCAGCGTGCCGCCCTCCAGCAGGTCCGCGATCACCCGCGGCCGGTCGCGGCGGGACAGCGTGCGGGTTCCGGGGAACGCCACCCTGGCGCGGGTGCCCGTCGCCGAGTGCAGGGCGCGCAGGACCCGGATCGAGTAGCCGTCGAACGTCAGGTCCTCGCCGCCCGTGGCGATCGCCAGCTGGTCCTCCGGGGCGCCCAGCGCGGCCATGAGACTCAAATGCGTCTCGGTGCCGAGCACCGTCGCTCCCGTGCGTTGGGCCAGGTACGGGACGTCCGTCAGGTGGTCGTAGTGGCCGTGGGTCACCAGGATGTGGTCCGCCCGCAGGAGACCGCGGTCGAGGTAGCCGTCGATCAGCTCGCGGTTCACCGAGAGCGGGGTGCGGGGGTCCGCGCCCGCCGAGGTGTACGTGCCCGTCTTGAACCGGGTCGGCCACGGGTCGATCAGGATCGTCTTCGGCCCGATGCGGACCTCCCAGCCGTTGTTTCCCCACCAGCGCAACGTCAGTCCCGAAGCCGCGCGGGCGGTCGCCGGTGCGCCCGCGAGGATCGCCGCGGCCGCCGCACCCGCTCCGAACAGGCCGCGCCTGCTGATTCCTGTCTCCATGGCGTCACCCGACCACGGCGAACGGGCGGTTGTCCAAGATCGCGAAGGCGGCATGGCAATAGGCAAACGGCTATCGTCGCAGCGTGGACCACCTTCGCTCGCTGCGGTACTTCCTCGTCGTCGCCGAAGAACTGCACTTCGGGCGGGCCGCCGAACGGCTCGGGATCGCGCAGCCGCCGCTGAGCCAGCGCATCAAGCGGCTCGAAGCCGAGCTGCACGCGACGCTGTTCGAACGCGGCCGTCGCGTCACGCTCACCGAAGCCGGCGAAATCCTCCGTGCCGAAGCGCGTGACCTGCTCTCCCGGTGGGACCGCATGACGACGCTCGTCGCGAAGGCCGAACGCGGCGAGACGGACGCCCTTCGCGCGGGCGTCCCGCCGGAGGTGCCCGGCCGGGTGCTGGCCGCGATCCTGACGGCGTTCGCCGACGAATGCCCGGCCGTACGGCTGGACCTGCAGGAACTCACCACCGCCGAGCAGACGCGCCTGCTGGCCGACCGGTCCCTGGACGCGGGACTCCTGCAGCTGCCGGTGGACGTGGTCGGGCTCGAGCTCGGCCCGGTCGTCGACACCCCGCTGGGCGTGGTGCTCCCCCGCGACTCGCCGCTGGCCCGCCGCGCCGGGCTCGCCCTCGCCGACCTGGCCGGGGAAGGGCTGGTGCACGCCCCGCGCGCGGCCGCGCCGGGCAGCTACGACGCCCTGCTGCGCACCTGCTGGGAGCACGGCTTCCGGCCGGCCGCGATCCGGCACGCCCGCAACCCCGAGTTCGTGCTCGGCCTGGTCCTGGCCGGCCACGGCGTGGCGTTCGAGCCCGCGGCCCGCAAGGAACCGCGGGTGGTGTGGCGGCCGCTCGACGGCGAGGTGCTGCGGACGCGGATGGCCTTCGCGTGGCCCGCAGCCAGCCCGCACCCGCAGGCGGCCACCCTCGCCCGGCTCGCGGCCACGGTCCTCGGGGACGACGGTGTCTCGCGCCTGGTCCCGCCTGCGCCGGGACCCCGGCCGTGGGACGTGTTCTACGAGCGCAGCTGACCGACCGCGGCCCGCGCGGCGGCGCCGATCGCGCGGTCGATGTCCGGGCGCCGCAACGTTTCCGCCCCACCGGCCGTGAACACCGCGACCGCGTACGCGGCACCATCCGGGTAGGTCGCCACGCCGATTTCGTTGCGGATGCCCGGCATCGTGCCCGTCTTGCCGGCCACCGCCACCTCCGGCGGGAACCCGGCGGTCAGCCGGTGCCAGCTGACCTGCGCCGACATCCACTCGCGGACCGGTGCGCCCACGTCGTCGGCCCAGATCGCCGAGAGCAGCGTCGTCATCTCGCGGGGCGTGGTCGCCGACGTCCGCAGGGGATCCAGCGCCCGCAACGGGCTGCCCGCCGACGTGTCCTCGATGATCGTCCGCAGCAGGTCGCGCGGCGCGCCGACGACCGTGGTCCGCGTCAGGCCCAGCTCGGCCAGCAGCGACCGGACGTTGTCCACGCCGACGCGGTCGAACAGCAGGTCCGCCGCCGTGTTGTCGGACACCGTCAGCGCCAGCAGCGCCGCGTCCCGCAGGCTGTAGGAAACGTCGTCGGCGAACCCCGCCGAACCGGTGCCGCCCAGCCGGTCCGCCGCCGACGCGTGCACCCGGTCGGCCGGGTCCAGCTGGCCGGCCGCGACCTGCCGGGCGAATTCGTACGCCAGCGGCACCTTCACCACCGAAGCCAGGACGACCGGCGAGTCGGCGGCCAGCCCCAGCGAATCGGCGGTACCGAGACGGCGGGCGTGCAGGAAACCTCGCACGCCCACCGCTTCGAAGAACGCGGACAGGGTCACCCGGTCATGATGGACCGCAGCCGCCCGACCTCCGCCATCCGCCGCTCGGCGAGCCGGTCGGCCGCCGTCGCCGGGGGCACGCCGTCGGTGTCGGCCAGCGCGAACACGGCCTTCGTGGTGTCGTAGATGGCCGTGGTCTTGCGCTTCGCCCGCTCGAAGTCGAAGCCGTGCCGCTCGTCGTCGACCTGGATCACGCCACCGGCGTTGACCAGGTAGTCCGGCGCGTACAGCACACCGCGGTCGGCGAGCTGCTTGTCGATGCCGGCGTGCGCGAGCTGGTTGTTCGCCGCGCCGCAGACGATCCGGGCGCCCAGCACCGGCACGGTTTCGTCGTTCAGGACGCCGCCCAGCGCGCACGGCGCGAAGACGTCCAGCTCCGCGCGCAGCAGGGTGTCCACATCGGACACGACCTGGACGGACGGGTAGATCTCGCGCGTCCGCGAAACAGCGGGCTCGTAGACGTCGGTGATCGTCACCTGCGCGCCGGCCTCCACGAGGTGCCCGACCAGGATGTGGCCGACCTTGCCGACGCCGGCCACGCCGACGCGCTTGCCCGCCAGGTCCGGGCTGCCCCAGACGTGCTCGGCCGAGGCCCGCATGCCCTGGAACACGCCGAACGCGGTGAGCACGGACGAGTCGCCGGCACCGCCGTCCTCCGGCGACCGGCCGGTGACGTACTGGCTCTCGCGGGCCACGACGTCCATGTCCTGCACGTACGTGCCCACGTCGCACGCCGTGATGTAGCGGCCGCCCAGCGACTGCACGAAACGCCCGTACGCGCGCAGCAGCGCTTCGGATTTGAGCGTCTTCGGGTCGCCGAGGATGACGGCCTTGCCGCCGCCGAGGTCGAGCCCGGCCAGTGCGTTCTTGTACGCCATGCCCTTGGACAGCGCGAGCACGTCGTCGAGCGCGTCGCCTTCGGTGGCGTAGGGGTGGAAGCGCGTCCCGCCGAGTGCGGGGCCGAGCGCGGTGGAGTAGATGCCGATGATGGCCTTGAGGCCGCTGGCCTGGTCGTGGCAGTACACGACCTGTTCGTGCCCGGTGCCCCGGGCGAACACTCCTTCGGTCACGGGTGGTGACTCCTTTGTCATCCGCGCCCGGTTTCGTGGCCGGGACGCGCTTCGGGTGGCCGGGAACCGGCGCCGCGCGGAGGTCGTCCGCCGCCGTGCCGGGTCCCGGCACCAACCTAGATCCCCGCCGCATCCCGGACCAGTGGAGGTCCCGCGATACGGACCGGTAGCCCGGAAATGAGGGGCCCCTACCGCAGCTGGTCGTGAGTGGTAAGGAGGGTTCTAACCCGACTTACCACTCACGACCGTCAGCCGCGCACCACCGTGCCCAGTGCGCCCATCGCCGTCTCGAGCTGCGTGTCGGAGAGGTACGGCGCCGGGCCGAAGCGCAGGTGGGCGCCGCGGCTGTCGGTGCGGACGCCGTGCGCGGCCAGTGCCGCCTGCAGCCCGGCGGCGTCGGCGCAGCGCAGCGAGAGGAATCCGCCGAGCATCCCCAGCGGCGTCTCGCGGTCGCGGGTGACGACGTCCTCGGGCAGCGCGAGCTCGTCGAACACCGACGCGAGCAGCCCCACCTGGTGCTGGGACACCTCCCGCAGGAACTCCGGGGTGAGCCCCTGCTCGGCGAAGAACCGCTGGACCCGGACGCCGCGGTAGTGGCTGGCCGGGTCGTAGGTGGCGCCGGCGAACCGGTCGCCGCCGGTGGCGTAGGCGACCTTGCCCGGCTCCCGCTCGTCGGCGAGCGCGCCGAACTCGGCGTACCAGCCGGTGATCACCGGCCGCAGCTCCTGGGCGTGCGCGGGCAGCCGCAGGAAGCAGTTGCCCTCGCCGAGCTGCAGGTACTTGTAGCCGCCGCCGAGCACCCAGGCGTTGGTGAGCCCGAGGTCGTGCAGCGCGAACGGGACGACGCCGAGCGCGTGGTAGGCGTCGACGACGAGCTCGATCGAGCGGCCGCGGCAGACGTCGGCGAGGTGCGCCAGGCCGGGGACCAGCCTCGACGTCTCGAAGAGCACCGCGGACACGAGCACGGCGGCGGTGTCGTCGGTCACCTCGCCGGCGACGCGCTCGGCGAGCGTCGTCACCGGTTCCAGTGGCACCCGGACGATCTCGACGCCCTCCTCCTCGAGGCGGGCGAGCTGGCGGCGCAGGGTGTGGAACTCGCCGTCGGTGGTGACCAGGCGCGGCCGCCGCGGCAGCTCCATCGCCGACAGGAACCGCAGCACGAGGTCGTGCGTGCTGGCGCCGAGCGCGTATTCGCCGTGCGGGTCGCCGAGCAGCAGGCGGAAGCCCGCACGCAGCTCGTCCGCCTTGGCGAAGGCGCGCTCCCACTTGCCGTCGACGTCGCGAGCGGCGTCGACGAAGGACTCCAGGAGCCCCTCCTCGGCGACGTCCGGCCAGGCCTGGTGCGAGTGCCCGGAAAGCAGGAGGCGGTCGGCCACCGCGAACCGGGTGTAGTGCGCGGCGAGGCGGTTGGCGTCCGCGCGCAGGTCGTCCAAAGTGGTCACAGTCGGCTCCGTACGGCCCAGAGATCCGGGAACATCGGCTGGAAGAGCGTGGTACGCAGGTAGGTCGCGCCGGATGATCCTCCCGTCCCGGTCTTGTCGCCGATGGTGCGTTCGACCATCTTCACGTGCCGGTAGCGCCACTCCTGCATCCCTTCGTCGAGATCCACCAGACATTCGGCGACGACCGAGGGTCCCCCGTCGTCGCTGTACACGTCCAGCAATATCGCCTGCAGGGCCGGGGACGGCTCCACCGGTCGAGTGACGTCTCGGTCACACCCGACCGCGTAGCCGGAAACCTTGAGGTACGCGAGAAAAGAGTCGAACAACGACGGGCGCGCCATCGCTTCGGCAATGCGTTTCCGCTGCTCCCCACCTTCGGGGTAGTGCGCGAACACGCGCTCGTCACGCCGCCCCAGCACCGCCTCCAGCTCGCGGAACTGGGCCGACTGGAAGCCGCTCGAAGCGTCCAAACGGGCGCGGAAACTGGTGAACTGGCTGGGCGTCATGGTTTCCAGCACGTCGATCTGCGCGACGGCGACCTTGAGGATCGTGAGGATCCGGCGCAGCGTGCGGATCGAGTGCGCGGTGTTGCCCTTCTCCAGGTTCGCCTGGAGGAAGGCGGCTTCGTGCAGGATCTGCTTGAACCACAGCTCGTACACCTGGTGGATCACGATGAACAGCAGCTCGTCGTGCTCGTCGGAGCGCAGGTTCTGCGCGTTCAGCACTTCGTCGAGCCCGAGGTACGAGGTGTAGCTCAAGGCTTCCTGGGTTGCTTGGCTGGTTTCGGTCATCCTTGGGTCACCTCGTCGAAGTGGCGTTGCGCGGGGTCCGCGAGCGCGGTGTACAGATCGTGGAACAGCTCGACCGCCGCCGCCCGGCAGTCCGGCGCGGGCACCAGGTCAGCGGGCAGTTCCGGGTCGAGCGACGGGAACATCCGGAAGGTGTGCACCAGCCGGGTGCGCACCTCGAACGCCTCGGCGTCCGGCGGCTCCCGGCCCGCGTACCCGCCGAACTGGCCGACGAACGCGGTGTACCGCGCGGCCAGGTCGTCGAGGTCCCAGGCCCGGCCGGCGAACCGGCGGACGTCGAGGGCGGCCGACGGCCGGCCGAGCAGCAGCCCCGCGTGCTCGGTGACGCCGAGCTCGCCGAGCAGGGCGACCACCTCGGCCTCGCGGTCGTGCGGGGCGATCCAGGTACCGTCCTGGTAGGGCCCGAACCCGAGGAACCGCAGCCGCCGGACCAGGCGTTCCCTGGCCTGACGGCGGCTCTCGGGGATGCTCTGCCACAGCACGGTCCACTCGCCGGCGGCCCGCTCGCGGCGGCCGAGGGAGAAGATCCGGTGGTCACCGTCGGCGAGCAGGGCGATCGTGCGCCGGGTCAGCGAGTAGTGCACGGTGCGGCCTTCGCGGTGGCGCTGCAGCAGGCCGCGGCGCACCAGGCGGGTGAGCGCGATCCGGGCGGCGCCGTCGGAGAAGCCCAGCTCGGCGAGGACCGCGACCAGGCCGCCCGACCACACCCGGCGGGTCTCGCGCGGGTGCACGTAGCTGCCCAGCAACGTCACGACCAGTTCCTGGGGGCCGGCTTCGAAGGCGTCGGCGGGCATGGGCGTAACTCTATACACCTCAGGCCGCTGCGGTGTAGCTTGATTTGCGTGACGTACTTCGCGGACCTCAGCTCGCGGCAGGTCGCGGACCTCGCTTCGGGTCGGCGCACGCCGGTGCTGCTGCTTCCGCTGGGGGCGATCGAGCCGCACGGCCCGCACGCGCCGCTGGGCACGGACCCGCTGATCTCGCGCGGGATGTGCGAGCGCGCGGCGGAGCGGCTGGCCGCGGACGACGACGTCCACGTGCTGGTCCTGCCCGAGGTGCCCTACGGCGTGACGCGGTTCGCGGCCGGGTTCCCCGGCGGGATCCACATCGGCGAGGAGACCCTGCACGCGCTGCTCGTCGACGTCGGCGCGGCCCTGATCGGCCAGCGGCTCCGCCGGATCCTGCTGGTCAACAACCACTTCGAGCCCGCCCACCTGGTGACGCTGCGGCGCGTGGTGGAGACCTTGAACTTCGCCTACGACGGGCGCGCCGCCCTGCTCGACCTGGTCCGGCGGCGGCACGCGCAGCGGCTGACGAGTGAGTTCCGGTCCGGCGAGTGCCACGCCGGGCAGTACGAGACGTCGCTGGTGCTGGCCGACCGGCCCGAGCTGGTCGACCAGGCGCTGATGCGGACGCTGCCGCACGTTCCGGTCAGCCTGGCCGCCGCCCCGGAGGACGGCGGGTTCCGGGAGATGGGCATGACCGAGGCGTACTGCGGCAAGCCCGCCGAGGCGACCGCGCGCGAAGGCGAAGAGACGTTCTCGACGTTGACCGACCTGCTGGTGGAAGCGATCCGGGAGCTGGCCCGTGAGTGAGCCCTTCAACCTCGCCACGCACTTCCTCGACCGGCACGTGGCGGCGGGCCGGGGCGGCCGGACCGCGTTGTCCGTCGGCGACCGGACGGTCAGCTACGCGGCACTCGCGGCGATGACGAACCGCGCCGGGAACGTGCTGCGCGACACCGGTGTCCGAAAAGGACAGCGAGTGCTGCTGGCGCTGAGCGACGGCGAGGAGTTCGTCGCGGCCTGGTACGGCGCCCAGAAGATCGGCGCGGTCACCGCGGAGGTCTACCCGTTCCTGCAGCCGAAGGACTACGCGTACTACCTGGGTTACACCGAGGCCGTCGCGGTGCTCGCGGACGCCGTCACGCTGCCCGCGCTGCGGGCCGCGGGCGCCACCGGGATGCTCGTCACCGGCGTGCCCGAAGCGGAGCTGCTGCCGGGCGAGCGTCCATTCCGGACACTGCTGGCCGCGGCACCGGACACCCTGGACGCCGCACCGACCACTGTGGACGACGTCGGGATCTGGAAGTTCACCACCGGCAGCACGGGCGCGCCCAAGGCGTGCGTGCACCCCCTGCGCAGTCCGCTCGAGAGCTTCGAGCGGTACGCCGTCCAGGTGCTCGGCCTGCGGGCGGACGACCGGGTCCTGGCCGTGCCCAAGCTGTTCTTCGGCTACGCGCGGGACCTGGTGGCGCTGTTCCCGTTCGGGGTCGGGGCGGCCGGGATCGCGTTCCCCGAACGCAGCACGGCGGAGCTGGTGTTCGAGCTGATCGCGAAGCACCGGCCGACCGTGCTGGTCAACGTGCCGACGATGATGAGCGCGATGGTCGCCCACCCGGCCGCGGCGGAGCAGGACCTGAGCTGCCTGCGGATGACGACGTCGGCGGGCGAGGCGCTGCCCTCGGAACTGCACCGGCGGTGGGACGCGACGTTCGGCGTGCCGGTGGTGGACGGGATCGGCTCGTCCGAGGCGTACCACATCTACCTGTCCAACCGGCCCGGCGCCGCCCGGGTGGGCACGCTGGGCACGCCCGTTCCCGGCTACACCGCCGAGGTCGTCGACGAACTCGGGAACCCGCTGCCGGACGGCGAGATCGGGCCGCTGCGGGTGACAGGACCGACGATCGCCCTGGAATACCACGGCGACCCGGAGAAGTCCGCGCGGACGTTCGACGGCGACACGCTGACCTCGGGCGACCTGTTCAGCCGCACGCCGGAGGGCTGCTTCCGCCACCACGGCCGCGCGGACGCGCTGCTCAAGGTCGGCGGCGTGTTCGTCGCGCCGGGCGAGATCGAGGACTGCCTGCTCGGCCACCCGGACGTCACCGACTGCGCGGTGGTCGGCCACGAGGTCGGCGGCCTGGTCGTGCCGCGCGCGTACGTCGTGGTGCGCGAACCGGTGTCGGCCGACGAGCTGAAGGACCATGCGAAAACCCACCTGGCCAAGCACAAATACCCCCGCGAGGTGGTCTTCGTGACGGAACTCCCCCGCACGGCCAACGGAAAGCTCGACCGCCGGGCCCTGGCGGCCCGCCCGTGAGCCGGCTGGTGGTGGTCACGGGCGGCACCCGCGGCATCGGCGCGGCGATCGCCGACCGGTTCCGGTCGGCCGGTGACACGGTCCTGGCGCCGGGCCGCGCGGACTGCGACGTGACGGACGAGGACGCCGTGGCGGCGTATTTCGCTTCGGCAGGCCCGGTCGACGTGCTGGTCAACAACGCCGGGATCTCTTCCAGCGCCCCGGTTTCGCGCACGTCGCTCGACGATTGGCGCTCGCAGTTCGAGGTGAACGCGACCGGTGCCTTCCTGTGCACGCGCGCGGTGCTGGCCGGAATGCGGTCCCGCGACCGCGGCCGGATCGTCACGGTGGCGTCGACGGCATCGCACGTCGGCTACCGCTACACGGCGGGCTACACGGCGTCGAAGCACGCGGCGGTGGGGTTCATGCGCGCGGTGGCGGCGGAGCTGGCGGGCACCGGCGTCACGGCGAACGCGGTGTGCCCGGCGTTCGTCCGCACCGACATGACGGCGACCTCGGTGGAGCGGATCGTCTCGCGGTCCGGACGCTCGTCGTCGGAGGCGGAAGCGGCACTGGCGGCGGCGGCCCCGCTCGGCCGCCTGCTGGAGCCGTCGGAAGTGGCGTTCGCAGTGTCCTTCCTGGCGGCCCCGGAGGCCGCCGCGATCAACGGCCAGACCCTCGTACTCGACGGCGGAGGAATCCAGTCATGAGCCCGTTCCGCGCAACCGCACCGCTGACAAAGGAGTGGGAGCACTTCGGGTTCGCCGTGGCCGACGGCGTGGCCACGGTGACGTTCACCCGCCCAGCGAAGCTCAACGCGCTGACGTTCGACGTGTACGCGGATCTCCGGGACCTCGTCATCGAGCTCCCGCAGCACGAGGACGTCCGGGTGCTGGTCATCACGGGCGAAGGCCGCGGGTTCTGTTCGGGTGGCGACGTCGAGGAGATCATCGGCGAGCTGCAGAAGTTCGAGACGGCGGAGCTGCTGGAGTTCACCCGCATGACGGGAGCGGTGGTGAAGGCCCTCCGCGAGTGCCCGATCCCGGTGATCGCGGCGGTGAACGGGGTGGCCGCGGGCGCGGGCTCGGTGATCGCACTCGCGAGCGACTTCCGGTTGCTGGCGGAGTCGGCGAAGTTCGCGTTCCTGTTCACGAAGGTGGGCTTGGCGGGCGCGGACATGGGTTCGGCGTACCTGCTGCCGCGCCTGGTCGGCCTGGGCCGGGCGACGGAACTGCTGATGCTCGGGGACAAGGTGCCGGCGGCCCGTGCGTCGGAAATCGGCCTCGCCTCGCAGGTCGTTCCCGACGACGAGCTGCCTGCGGCGGCTTCCGCGCTGGCCCGGCGGCTGGCCGACGGCCCGGCGCTGGCGTACGCGACGACGAAGGTGCTGTTGACGCGTGAGCTGGACATGGACCTGGGCAGCGCGATCGAGCTGGAGGCGATCACGCAGGCGTTGCTGATGACGGCGAAGGACCACAAGGAGTTCTACGCGGCCTGGTCGGCGGGGCGGGAGCCGCGCTGGACGGGCCGCTGAGCCCGCTCAGGGCCGGAGCAGCTCCTCGACGAGCGCGTCCACCCCTTCCCCGGAGACCGCCGCTCCGGTGAGCGCGCCGTAGACGATCGGCCCCAGCAGGGCGTCGAGCACCGCGTCGACCCCGAGCCGGGGTGCGATCTCGCCCGCTTCGGCGGCTAGCGCGAGCAGCTCGCGTTCCGCCGCCCGGCGCGGGCCCAGGTAGCGCTCCTGGAAGCTCGCGGCCGTGGCGGCGTCGTGCTGGGCCTGGGCGAGCAGCGCCAGGAAGACCTTCCCCGCCGGGTTCTCGGCCAGGAAGCGGGCGAACGCCCGCAGGTACCCGCGGATCCCGGCCGCCGTGGGTGATTGCGGGACCGCCAGGCACTTCGAGCTGTCGTCGATGAGCGTGTCGAGCAGGATCTCGACCTTCGACGGCCACCAGCGGTAGATCGTCTGCTTGGCGACGCCGGCTTCGCGCGCGATCGCCTCGATCGTCAGCGCGGCGAACCCGTGCTCGGCGAGCAGGTCGTCCGCCGCGTGGAGCACCGCCAGGCGGGCGGCCTCGTCGCGGCGGTTGCCCGAGCGGGCCCTCGGGGGATTCGCGGCTGACATGGGCGAACGATAGCGTGCTACTGTCTAGACGCAACGTCTCGTCTAGACAGTAGGATCTCACCGTGCCCACAGCTCTCGTCATCGGCGCCTCCCGCGGGCTGGGCCTCGTCCTCACCCGCGAGCTCCTGCGGCGCGGCTGGCAGGTCGTCGCGACCACCCGCGACGGCGCTCCCCTCGACGGGCCGTCGGTCGAACCCCTGGAGCTGACCAGCCCCGAGCAGCTCGCCGCGCTGCGCGAGCGCCTCCGGGACCGCCCGCTCGACCTGCTCTTCGTCAACGCCGCCATCGACCGCGGGAACCGCCCGATCAGCGAGGTGACCACCGCGGACTTCACCGAAGTGATGATCACCAACGCGCTGAGCCCGCTGCGCGCCCTCGAAACCCTCCGCGACCTGGTCGTCTCCGGGGGCACCGTCGCGGTCATGTCGTCGGAGCAGGGCAGCCTCACCCGCAACACCGAGCCCGGCTACGACCTCTACAAGGCCAGCAAGGCCGCCCTCAACCAGCTCATGCGCAGCTACGCCACCCGCCACCACGGCGACGGCCACACGAAACTGCTCATCGATCCCGGCCACAACCGGACCCGGCTCGGCGGCCCCGACGCACCCCTGGACCCCGCCGAAAGCATGCCCCTGGTCGTCGACGTCCTCGGAACGCGGTCCGAGGAGCTGCTGTTCCTGGACCGGCACGGCGAACCCGTCCCGTGGTAGCGCCTCAGGGCACCACTTCGGCCAGCCCGATCAGGTTGCCCTCGCTGTCGCGGAACCACGCCGCGCGCTCGCCGCTGCCCTTGCTCGGGTAGTTGCCGCGGATCTCCATGATCCCGCCGCGCATGCCTTCGTACTCCTCGAACACCACGCCGCGCTCGCGCAGGACCGCGACCGTCGCCTCGAGATCGTCGACACAGAAGCCGGCCTGCGTGAAGGAACCGTCGGACCGGCCCGCCGAGGCATACAGGCAGAAGACGCCCGACGCGCCTTCGTACCGCAGGCCGCCTTCGCGCTCCTCGACCGCTTCGAGGCCGAGTTTCTCGGCGTACCACCGCCGTGCCCGGGCCAGGTCCTGGGTCGGGATGCGGGCTTCGATGCGGAAGTTGCTCAGCATCACCCGATGGTAGGCGTCACCGCGATCGCCGACTCCTCCAACGAGCCGAAGTACAGCCGCCCGTGCCACTCGCGGACGCCGACCAGCATGTGGAACCCGTCGATCTCGCCGCGCAGCTCGCGCACCACCTTCCCGTCGGGCGCGACACCCAGGACACCGACCTCACGCCCCGGGCTGGGCTGCACCGACGCCGGCAGCCGCCGGACACCCGCCCGCAGGAACCCCGGCAACCGCCGGACCACGTCCAGTGCGGCCACCTTCGGGGACGCCTGGGTGACCCAGATCAGCCCGTCCGTGCCCGTCGAGATGTTGTCCGGGAAGCCCCACAGGCCGTCGGCGAAGACGTCCGAGCGGCCGTCGTCCAGCCACACGCGGGAAACCCGGCACGCGCCCGTCTCCGCCACCGCCACGAACGACTCGTCCGGCGCGAGCGCGACGCCGTTGGCGAACTGGAGGCCGTCGAGGAGCAGGTCGATCGAGCCGTCCGGCGTGCGGCGGAGCAGCCGGCCGCCCGCGGTCTGCTCGATCAGGTCGTCGCGCCAGTTGTCGATGCCGAAGCGGCGGGAGGAATCCGTGAAGTAGATCGTGCCGTCGGCGGCCACCGCCGCGTTGTTGCAGAACACGAAGTCCAGCCCCAGCGCGGAAGTCGCCAGCACCGACGGCGAACCGCCGTCGAGCGGGACGACCAGCAGGCCGGCTCGCGCGTCGCAGATCAGCAGCTCGTCGTCGCCGTAGAGCTCCAGCCCGAGCGGGCGGCCGCCGGTGTCGGCGATGACGTCGATCCGCCGCCCGTCCGGGGACAGGCGCAGGATGCGGCCGTCGTCGACGCCGGTGAAGATCCGGCCTTCGCCGTCGACGACGACGTCCTCGGGGCCGTGGCCGTTCACCGGGTACAGCGTGACTTCGCCGAACCGCATCGGGGCTCCTACCGGTAGGTCAGCAACGAAGCCGCGTCGGCCTCGAAGTGCGGGTGCTCGTTGAAGGACAGCAGGGTGACGCCGCCGCGGCCGGACACGAGCTTGGTGATGCCGCCGTTGACCGTGACGCGGTTGAGCTTGCGCAGGCCGGTCTCCGGGGTGCCCATGAGCAGGCCGCAGATCGTGGCGATCACGCCGCCGGAGGTGAACACGACCGCGTGCTCGCCCTTGCCCAGCGACGCGACCAGGTCCGCGAGCGCGTCCCGGCAGCGCGCGAGGAACGCGGGCCACGTCTCGGCGCACGGCCCGCCCTCGCCCGCCGAGGTCCACGCGGCCAGTGCCGCGTCCAGCACCCCTTGGTAGGCGCGCGAATCCTCCTGCGGCGCGCCGCCGGCGTGGTGGAGCGCGATGTCGACGTGGTCGTACTCGTTCCAGCGCGGGTCCTCGACCACCGGGACGACCGCGTCGAGCACCTTCAGCGCCGTCGCCGCCGTGTCGCGCTGCCGCGCCAGCGTCCCCGACCGGACCTGGCTGAAGGACACGGCTCGCCGCAGCAGTTCCGCACCGACCACAGTGGACTGTTCGAAGCCGCGCGGGGACAGGGCGTCGTAGTCGGACGCGCCGAACGACGCCTGGCCGTGGCGGACCAGGTAGATCGCGCCCACTAGGCACGCCCCTTCGCGATGATCTCCCGGCAGCGCCAATCCAGGTACGCGACGAACTGCCAGAAGTCCTTGAACGCCGGGTTGCGGGTGGCGCCGTCGCGGTAGCGCCGGTACAGCTGCTGCAGCACCGCGGCGAGCCGGAACAGGCCGTAGACCTCGTAGAACCGCCAGTCGCCGACGGCGAGCCCGGTCTTCTCGGCGTAGCGCGCGACGAACTCCTCGCGGGTGAACATGCCGGGCAGGTGCGTCGGCTGGCGGCGGCTCGCGTGCATGGCGTCGTCGTCGCCGTCCTGGACCCAGTAGGCGAGCATGCTGCCCAGCTCCATCAGCGGGTCGCCGAGGGTGGCCATCTCCCAGTCGAGGACGCCGGTGATGTTCAGCGTCGCCGGGCCGTCCAGGACCAGGTTGTCGAGGCGGTAGTCGTTGTGGATCAGGCAGATCCCGACCTCGCCCGGCTGGTTCGCGGCCAGCCACTCGCGCACCTCGGCGAAGTCGCCGACGTTGTCCGTGCGCGCCGCCACGTACCGCTCCGACCAGCCGCGGATCTGCCGCTCGACGTACCCGGCGCCCTTGCCGAGGTCGGCCAGCCCGGCCTTCCCGACGTCGACGGCGTGCAGGTCCACCAGCCGGTCGACGACCTTGCCGGACAGCTCGCGGGCCTGCGCCGGGCTCAGCGTCATGCCCGGGGGCAGGTCGCCGCGCAGGATCAGGCCGTCGAGCTTCTCCATGACGTAGAAGTCGCCGCCGAGCACGGCCGGGTCGTCACCGAAGGCCAGCATCCGCGGCACGTAGGGGAACACCGGCTTCAGGGCGTGCTGCACGCGGTATTCGCGCCGCATGTCGTGCGCGGACGCCGCTTTGTGCCCGGCAGGCGGGCGGCGCAGGATGAGCTCGCGGTCCGGGTAGGTCAGCTGGTAGGTCAGGTTGGACGCGCCGCCGGGGAACTGCCGGACGTGCGGCGGTTCGGCCCCGAGGCCCTCGACCTTCCCGCGCAGCCAGGCGTGCACCGCGCCGGCGTCGAAGGCGTCCTCCTTGCGGACCTCGACCGGGGCGTTCACGCGAACCTCCGCAGCAGCGCGGCCGGCACCAGGCGCATGACAGCGCTCAGCGGCACCCACGGCCACGCCGGGACGTACGCCCGGCGCGGCTCGGCCTCGATCGCCTTGGCCAGCGCCTTCGCGCCGGTATCGGCCTTGACCAGCAACGGGTTCCGGCCGATCCGGTCGTTCATCTCCGACTCGATGTAGCCGGGCCGGACGTCGGTGACGGCGATACCCTTGGGCTTCAGCTCGATGCGGGTGCCGTCGACGAACGCCGAGATCCCGGCCTTCGAAGCGGCGTACGCGGTCAGCTTGCCCGGGAACGGGCGCAGCGCGCTGAACGACGAGATGACGGCGAGGTGGCCCGCGCCCTGGTCGCGGAAGATCCCGGCGGCGGCCTCGATCTGGGCGGCGGCCGCGACGAAGTTGACCTCCAGGGTCTGGCGGTTGGCGTCGAACCGGCCGGTGCCGACCCGCTGCCCCTTCCCCAGCCCGGCGTTCACAATCACCCGGTCGAGGGACCCCAGCTCGGCGCGGAACTCCTCGAAGACGGCGAACACGCGGTCGTGGTCGGTGACGTCGAGGGTGCGGACGACGACCTCGATCCCGGGGTGCCGGCCGGTCAGCTCGGCGGCCAGTTTCTCGAGCCGCTCGGTGCGTCGCGCGCACAACGCGAGATTGCGCCCCTTCGCCGCGAACTGGCGGGCCATGCCTTCGCCCAACCCGCTGCTGGCGCCGGTGATGAGGATGTTCTGCCGGAGGACCATGCCCGGATGCTACCCGGTGGTAACAAGACCGGTGGCCCGGCGCTGGGGGCGTCGCCGGGCCACCGGTCATCGCGCGGCCACACCGGCCGGTCGCACAACGCGGCCGGGTGAACCGGAGCCGGAACCGCTCTCGCGGCCGGTCACACCTGCGCCCTGGTGGGCCGTGAGGGGGAGGCGGAGCCACCGGCGCAGGCAAGTCATGAAAGCGTGTCCGCCCAGGCCGGGGCAATGGTTCACAGTTGCCAGTACTAGCCCGTTCGCCCGAGCGGCCCTCTCGGTGACCCGGCCGAAGAGGGGCGCGGAGGACGCCGGGAATCCTGCTAACGTTCTCCGGTGTCGGGGATCGTCGGGGGACGGCACGGGGCGGGTCGGGGTTTCAGCAATGGCGGGCAGCACGGCGGGCGACGGCCAGGACAGTGGGCGTACCGCGTTCGCCATCCAGTTGCGCGCGGCCATCGCCACCAGCGGGCTGTCGCTGGACCGGATCCAGGCGCGGCTGCGGGCCCGCGGCGTCGTCGTCAGCGTCACCGCGCTCAGCTACTGGCAGTCGGGCAAGCGGCAGCCGGAGCGGCAGAGCTCGCTGTCGGCCGTCCGCACCCTCGAAGAAATCCTCGGCGTGCCCGCCGGGTCCCTGCTCGGGCTGCTGCCGCCGCCCCGGCCGCGCGGCGGGGCCGGGAAGCGCCAGGCCGGCGGCGAGCCGATGTCGTTCCCCCGCCAGGTGCTGCAGCCGCTGCTGGAGAAGGTCGGGGCGCCGCACGCGCTCGACCGCCAGCAGCCGCTGAAGATGGTGGGGCTGCACGACCTGTGCGAGATCGCCGCGGACGGCGGCCAGCGCGCGGTGACGGCGCGGGCGGTGTTCCAGGCCGCCGCGGACGGCCAGGACCGCTGGCTGCTGGTCTACACCCAGGACGACCCCGCGGCGGGCGCCCCCGAGCTGCACGCCGTGCGCAACTGCCGGGTCGGGCGCGCCGAAGTCGACGAGGCGCACGGCCTGATCGTCGCCGAACTGCTCTTCGACCGGCCGATCAACCGCGGCGAGACGCACCTGATCGAATACACGCTGACCAACAGCGGGCCGCCGTACCCGGAGTGCCGCAACACGCACTACCGCGAGTTCCGCCGCCCGGTACGCGAGTACCTGCTGGAAGTCCGGTTCGCACCGGGGACGGCGCCCGGCCGCTGCTGGCAGTACTCCCGCAACGGCGCGACCGGCACGCTCGCCCGGCGCGCCCTCAAGCTCGACGGCGCCGACGGCGTCCACGCCGTGGTGTTCGACTTCGGCCCCGGCGTCTTCGGCATCGACTGGGACTGACCTCAGGGCAGGTGGGCGGCCGCGAGGCCGGCCAGCTCGGTGCGGTTCGCGATGCCGAGCTTCGCGTAGACGTGCGCGAGGTGCGTCTTCACCGTGCCGCGGCTCATGAACAACCGGGTGCCGATCTCGGGGTTCGTGCAGCCCTCGGCCGCCAGCTTCACGACCGACAGCTCCGTCGGTGTCAGGCTGCCCCAGCCGCTCGACGGGCGGCCGCGGCCGCCGCGGGTCCGGCGCACGAACGCCACCACGTCGTCGAGGCTCATCGGCGGCTCGGCCGTCACCAGCCCGAGCGCGGCCAGCTCCGCCTGCGAAGCGGGACTGCGAGGAACACCCAGCTCGGCTCGCGCCTGGGAAGCCGAGACGAGCACGCGAGCCGCGTCGGCCTCGCGGCCGCTGCGGGCGAGCAGGGCGGTCAGCGCGTCGAGGCCGGCCAGGACGCCGAGCCGGAGCCCGTGGCCGACGCGCAGGCTCAGTGCTTCGTGGTGCAGGTCGGCGGCCTGCTCCGGCTCCGCCAGGTACCCCTGCTGGTCCAGGGCGTCGGCCAGCAGCGACGGCAGCGACCAGCGGCGGGTGAGGTCGACAGCGGTCGCCAGCACCTCCGCCGCTTCCTCGGGGCGGCCCAGCGCGCGCAGGATGGCGCCGCGTTCCGGCAGGCCCTGCGCGGCCATCAACGTCCCTGGAACGGCTTCGCGCTCGAACCAGCGCAACGCGGCTTCGAGCTCACCCCGCCGCCGGTGCAGTTCCCCGAGCACGCGGGCCATGCCCGGCACGAAGACGTCACCCGCCGCTTCCACCAGCCGCAGGAACGGGTCCATCACGCGGAACCCGGCGTCGACGTCGCCGGCCACGCAGTGCACCTGCGCCAGGCCGCACAGCGTCGTGTTGACGCGGTGGAAGTCGCCGAGCGGCGCGGCGACGTCGACGGCCTGTTCGGCGAGTTCGCGTGCCCGCGGCAGGTCCGCCGCGGCGAGCGCGATCGCGGACCGGACACTGAGGACGGTCGACGCGAGGCCGCGGTCGCCCCGGCGCAGCAGGCCTTCGGCCGCCTCGGCGAGCAGCACCGACGCCTCGTCGTGGCGATCGTGGGCGAACCGGACGATCCCGCGCAGCATCAACGCGCTGTCCCGCGCGAAGGCGTCTCCGGCGTCTTCGGCGATCTTCTCGGCGTCGAAGGTGATGTCCCAGGCGGTGTCCAGGTCCGTGTACAGGTGCCCGAGGGCGGTCAGCGAGAGGCATCGCGCGCGCAGGCTCGCTTCGCCGAGCTCGGTGGCCAGGTCCAGGCCCTGCCGGGCGGCTTCGACGTCGAACGGCGCCGTGGTGTCGGCGACCAGGCCCATCCCGGTCAGCAGCCGGGCCTGCACCGGCGTCCGGTCGGCCGGACAGCGGGCGACCGCGCGCTTGAGGTACGCCAGCCCCTCGTGGCCGCGGCCGTGCAGGTTCCACAGCCACGCGACGGCGGCCGCGAGCCGGCGCCCGCGGGCCGGATCTTCCTGCGCCAGCCCCCATTCCAGGGCCGCGCGCAGGTTGTCGCGCTCGGGCTCCACCCGCGCCCGCCAGGCGTCCTTGTCGCGGTCGAGTTCGGGCTCGGCGGCTTCGGCCAGCGCCAGGTAGTGGTCGAGGTGCCGGTCGCGGGCGGCGGCGGTCTCCCCCGCCTCGGCCAGCCGGGCCGCCGCGTACTCGCGGAGGGTTTCCAGCAGCCGGTACCGGCCGTCTTCGGCCAGCACCAGTGACTTGTCGACGAGCCTGCCGAGCGCCGGCAGCACGGCCGGGCCGCCCGCCGCGGCCAGGGTGAACCCGCCGGCGAACACCGCGAGCCGCCGGAACACCGCGCGGTCGCCCGCGTCGAGCTGGTCGTGGCTCCACGCGATGGAGCCCTCGAGGGTCCGCTGGCGGGCCGGCACCCCGCGGGGGCCGCGGGTGAGCAGGGCGAACCGGTCGTCGAGGCCGGCGTCGATCTGGTGCGGGGTCAGGGTGCCGAGCCACGCCGCGGCCAGCTCGACGGCCAGCGGGATGCCGTCGAGCCGCGTGCAGATCGACCGGACGGCGGCCGCGCTGGAGGCGTCCAGCGCGAACAGCGGCCGGACCGCGCCCGCGCGTTCGACGAACAGCGCGACGGCGTCCTCGACGGCCAGCGGCGGCACCCGCCACACCGTCTCCCCCGGCACGCCCAGCGGCTCCCGGCTGGTCGTCAGCACCGCCACCTCGGGGCAGGACCGCAGCAGCCCGGCCGCGACCTCGGCGGCGCCGTCGAGGACGTGCTCGCAGTTGTCGAGGCACAGGAGCACGCGGCGGTCACGCAGTTCCGTCGCGACCGAGCGCACCGCACCGGCCCGGGGCTCCACCGGGATGCCGAGGGTCGCGGCGACCTGTCCGGCGACGTCGGTCACGGCGTCGAGCTCGACCCACCACACGCCGTCGGGCCACGCCCCGCCGGCGGCGGCCTGCGCGGCCAGCCGCGTCTTGCCGCTGCCGCCGGGGCCGGCCAGCGTGACGAGCCGCGTCCCGGCGAGCTGCCGCCGGACGCCGTCGACCTCGGCGTCGCGGCCGACGAACCCGGTCAGCTGCACCGGCAGGTTGTTCGGGACGGCGTCGAGCGAGCGCAGCGGGCCGGACGGCTCGCCGAGTTCGAAGACCCGCTCGGGCGCGGTGAGGTCCGGCAGCCGGTGCAGGCCGAGGTCGTGCAGCGGGACGGCGTCGCGCACGGCCGCGGCGGTGCGCGCCGACACGAGGACCCGGCCGGCTTCGGCCAGCGCGCGCAGCTGGGCGCAGCGGCGCACGGCCGGGCCCGTCGGCGTGCCGTCGTCGCGGATCAGCACGTCCCCGGTGTGCACGGCCGCGGGGCCGCCGGTGAGCGCCGCGAGCGCTTCGCCGGGCGTCGCGAAGACGGCCGGCGGGGCGTAGCCGGCGCAGAGGATCGTGACGGTGCCCGCCGGGAGCAGTTTCGGCTCAGTCATGACCCGGCCAGTCTGCCAGCGGATCTCGGCCAGGTGGCCGATGTTCACCTCCGCGGTGCCTGCGACCGTCGGAGCGTGGAGACCTTCGAAGAGATGCTGGCCCGCTGGTCGGACGCCGACGCGGACGGCGACGCCGAGGCGCTGGGCCCGCTGCTGGCCGACGGTTTCCGCGGCGACGGCCCGGCCGGGCGCGTGCTCGGCAAGGCCGGCTGGCCCGGCCGCGTCCCGGCGGGCGCGTTCCGGTGGACGCGCCTGCAGGTGACGCCGTCGGTCGGCGTCGCGACCGGGCACCGCGACGGCGTCGCCTGCACGGTGGTCGCCGAATGCCTTGACGGACGCTGGCGGATTGTCAACGTGCAGCGCGGCTCATGAGGTGGTCACCTTGTCGTGAGTGTTTAGGCGGGTTCTAACTCGCCTAAACACTCACGACCAGCCGCGGCAGACCTACTCTCGGGACAGCTTGGTGCGCAGCACCTTTCCGGTTGCGTTGCGCGGCAGCTCGTCCAGGAATTCGACGTCCCGCGGCACCTTGTAGCGGGCCAGGTTCGCCTTGACGTAGTCGCGGATTTCGTCGGCGTCGAGGTCGGCCCCTTCGGCACGCACCACGAACGCCTTGAGCCGCTGCCCGAACTCCGGGTCCTCGACCCCGATCACCGCCGCCTCGATCACGTCCTCGCGCTCGACGAGCAGGTTCTCCACCTCGATCGGGAACACGTTCTCGCCGCCGGAGACGATCATCTCGTCGTCGCGGCCGTCGATGAACAGGAGGCCGGCTTCGTCGAAGTGGCCGACGTCGCCGCTGGAGAGCAGGCCGTCGATGATCTCCTTGTGGCGGCCGTCGGTGTAGCCGCCGAAGCTCAGGCCGCTGCCGACGAACACGCGCCCGGTGACGTTCGGCTCGGTGATCTTCCGGCCGTTCGCGTCGTAGAGGGCCACCTTGCAGCCGACCGGCGCGCGGCCGACCGTGCCGGGGGCCTTCGCCCAGTCCTCCGGCGTCGCGACCGTGGCCACCGCGACCTCGGTGGAGCCGTAGAGGTTGTGCACGACCGGGCCGAACGCCTCGTTCGCGCGGTTGCCCAGGTCCGGCGAGAGGGCCGAGCCGGCGACGAAGATGATCCGCAACGCCGAGGTGTCGTACTTCTCGCGGACGTCCTTGGGCAGGTCGACGATCCGCTGCAGCATGGTCGGCACCAGCACCAGCGCGGTGCACCGGTGCTCGGCGACCCCGCGCAGCGCCTCTTCGGGGTGGAACTTCCGCCGCATCACGACCTTCGAGCCGAGCGCGAAGGACAGGATGAACTGGGACAGGCCGGTGCCGTGGAACAGCGGCGCGCCCATGTAGGTGGCTTCGTTGGACCGCAGCGGGATGCGGTCGAGGAACTGCGCCGACGCCAGCGCGGAGGTGTGCGGCCGCGGCGCGCCCTTCGGCGTGCCGGTGGTGCCGCTGGTCAGGAGCACGAACCCGCCGGGCTTGGCCGGTGCGGGCCACGGCCGGTCGTCGGTGCTGGCGATGATCTCGTCGAGCACCGGGACGGTCCGGTCGGCCAGGTCGGCGCCCGGGTCGACCCAGGCGAGGTAGCGGTCGACGCCGTCGGGGATCGCGTCGAGCAGGCCGGTGAACTCCTGGTCGTAGACGAGCGCGGTGACGCCTTCGCGCTTGGCGACGTCGGCCAGCTGCGGCTTCGCGAACCCGGTGTTCATCAGCAGCAGGCGGACGCCGAGCTTGCCCGAGGCGGCCATCGTGATGACTAAGCCGCGGTGGTCGCGGCAGAGCGCGGCGACCACCTGGCCGGGCCGGATGCCGCGCTCGGACCAGGCCCTGGCCAGCGCGTTCGACTGGTCGTCGAGCTGCTTGTAGGTGAGCGGGCCGAGCTCGTCGACGATGCCGACGGCGGCCGGATCGCGGCGGGCGGAGATGTGGTTGGCGCCGGCGAACGGGCCGAACTTCCGCAGCGCGACCAGCGAGCGCACGCCTTCGTCGAGGCGCGGGAAGGGGACGAGGCCCGCCCGCCGCATCACGTCGACGCTGCGCACCGTCTCGGTCACCTTGTCCGCCACCGTGGTGGCGAGCGCGACCAGGCTCATCCAAGCACCTCCGTTGCTGCGGGAACGAGCCCATGCCGACGGCGGGCGTACCGGCGGTATGGGAGCTACTGGAGAGTAAACCAACCGTGGGCCGAACGCACCAGCCCGCGAGCGCGCGGAAACTGTCGGTGGCGATCGGCATGATGTTCCGGTGCAGGTCATCGCAGGACGAGAGGAGGACGGCAGCTTCACCGTGCACACGCCTTCGGAAACGGTGTCCGGCCTGGACGAGGCGGCTTTCGCGACGCTGGCCCGGGAGCTGGAGGGCTCGCTGGCGCCGCGCTGGGTGTTCCCGTCGGTGGAGCGGACGTACCCGGTGCTGGTGGCGGCCGGGCTGCGGGTGCGCCGCTGCTACGACCTCGAGCTGGCCGAGGGGCTGCTGCTGGCGTACGAGGGCGCGGAAGCGGAGTCGCGGAGCCTGCGTGCGGCCTGGGCCAGGGCGAACGGCGAGGAACCGCCGCCGGACGCGGCGGCGGTCGAGCTGGCGCAGCCGACGCTGTTCGAGACGCGCGTGCCGACGCTGCCCGACGGCGTGACGGTCGTCACGGCGGTCCGGCGCGTGCTCGCCGAGCAGGAGCGGCGGGTGGCGGCGACCGCGCACCCGGACCGGATGCGGCTGCTGCTGGCCGCGGAGTCGGCGAGCGCGCTGGCCGCGGCCGAGATGTCGGCCGACGGCCTGCCGTGGCGCGCCGACGTGCACGAAGCGCTGCTGGCCGCGCGGCTGGGCCCGCGGGTGCCGGCCGGGCAGCGGCCGAAGGCGCTGGTCGAGCTGGCCGCGAAGATCAGCGAGGCGTTCGGCGGGCGCCCGGTCAACCCGGACTCGCCGCCGAGCGTGGTCCGGGCGCTGGCCCGCGAGGGCATCGAGGTGCCGGCCGCGCGGAAGTACCTGCTCCGCGGCATCGACCACCCGGCGGTCGGGCCGTTGCTGGAGTACAAGGAGCTGTCGCGGCTGTTCACCGCGAACGGCTGGGCGTGGCTGGAGGAGTGGGTCACCGACGGCCGGTTCCGCCCGCACTACGTCGTCGGCGGGGTGGTGTCCGGGCGGTGGGCCAGCCGCGGCGGCGGGGCCCTGCAGATCCCGAAGGTGCTGCGGACGTGCGTCCGGGCGGACCCGGGCTGGAAGCTCGTGGTGGCGGACGCGGCGCAGCTGGAGCCACGGGTGCTCACGGCGTTGTCGGGCGACCGGCGGCTGGCCGACGTCGCGGCGGCGACGGACCTGTACGCGCGGCTGGGCGAGGCGCTGTTCTCCGGCGCCCGCTGGGTCCCGGCCGCGGACGACGACCGCGACGACCGGGCGCGGGCGAAGATCGCGATGCTCTCGGCGATGTACGGCGGCACGTCCGGCGAAGCGGGACCACTGCTGGGCTTGCTGCGGCAGCGTTTCCCGGACGCGGTGTCCTATGTGGAGCACGCGGCCCAGGCGGGCGAGCGCGGCGAGCGGGTCAGGTCCCGGCTGGGCCGGACGTCCCCGGCGCCCTCGGCGGCCTGGCGCGCATTGACCGGCGGGTCGGCCGCGGACGAGGCGGCGGAGCTGAAGGCCCGCCGCGCATCACGCGGCTGGGGCCGCTTCACCCGCAACTTCGTGGTCCAGGCGAGCGCGGCGGACATGACGGCGGTGATGCTGGCGACCCTGCGCACCCGCCTGCCCGCCCCGGCCCACCTGGTGTTCTTCCAGCACGACGAGGTGATCGTCCACACCCCGGCTGCCCTGGCCCCGCAGGTCGCCCAGGCCATCGAGGACTCGGTGACGGAGGCGGCCCGGATGCTGTTCGGCCCGGCCTGCCCGGTCCGCTTCCCGATGCAAACCGCCGCGGTCGACACCTACGCCGACGCCAAATAGCCCGTGATGCCCCTCCAATCACGCGTGATGCCTCCCCCATCACACGTGATGCCCGTTCCGGCCGCTCCCGGGTCGGGAGCGGCCGGCTCAACCGGCTAGGGGAACATCGGCAGGGTCTGCGTTCCGACGTCCTGGTTCGGGAGCGTCCGGCCCGGGTTGCCGCGGAAGTCGGTCCAGACCGGGTGCAGGCGGAAGTCCGCGCCGACCGCCGTGGCCGTGTAGTCGCCGATGAACACGCCCTGGAGCTCCTTGCCCGTCACCGCGCCCGTCGAGACGAACTGGACCTGCGGGTTCGCCGTCTGCGTGGTGATCCTGCGGAGCGGGGACAGGCGGTCGCCCCAGCCGGTGGCGTACGCGTAGTCCAGGCCGATGCCGTTCGGGTCGTACGCGCGCGTGTAGGACGTCACCGCGACGCGGCCGGCGATCGCCGCCACCGCCGGGAACACCTCGTCGGCGCCCGTGCCGATCGTCACCGGCTTCGACCAGCCGTGCCGGCCGTCGGAGCCGCTGAGGAACGCGTCGCCGTTCGTCTTCACCGACTCGCCGTCGCGGTACGTGCCGTTGCGGTCGTCGGCCCAGGTCACCCACAGGTGGTCGGTCACCCGGTCGTAGGTCAGCTGCGGGAAGCTGTTGATCCGGAAGTTCTCGCCGGTCAGCGCGTTGTTGGCGACGTCTTCGTCCACCGGGAAGTCGAAGTCGAGCGCCACCTCGGCGTGCCGGAACGTCCGGCCGCCGTCGCGCGAGGTCGCCACGACGACCGCGTCGTGGTCGGCGGGCTGGTCGCACGCCGCCGTCGCGCACACCGACGTCTCGTAGGCGACCTGGAGCGTCCCGTCGCGGGTGACCACCGGGTTCGAGCCGCTGCCGAACGGCGTGATCCCGCCGGGGAAACCGGTCAGCGACGGCGAAATCCGGCGCATCGGCGACCACGTCCGGCCGAAGTCGCGGGACTTCGACAGCACGATCGGCGATTCGGCGAACGCGCCGGTCGCGTCGTAGGTGAACTGCGTCCAGGTCACGTAGACGTCGCCGGACACCGGGTCGGCGGCGATCCACTCCTTGTCGTTGAAGATCCGCGTCGGCGTCGGCGTGCCCGCCGGGGTGACGCCGTCGAGGTGCAGGATCGCCGGGTCACCGAAGCTGCGGCCGCCGTCGTGCGACACCGACACCGCGATGCCGCTGGCGAGCTGCTGGTCGTCCGGTACCGCGGCCCGGCTGAACACGAGCGTCGCGTAGTACACGGTGCCGTGCGGCCCGAACGCGATCGCCGGGTCGCCGGCAGCGTCCATGTAGGACAGTGGTGCGGCCGCCCCGGTCGGGAAGTCCAGGTGCGGCAGCTGGACGTTCGCCCAGGTCCGGCCGCCGTCGAACGAGGTGTAGGCGAAGCCGCCGGAGTCGTTGCGCGACTCGCGCGTGTTGTACAGCCGGTAGTCGTTCGACCCCGCGACGATGTTGCGCGGGTTCTCCGGGTTGACGGCGACCGTCGTCTCGTTCTGGGCCGTGCTGCAGCCGGTCTGGCTGCCGGTGGGCACGATGGTGTCGCCGTCGATGACGTCGGTGTTCGGCGCGAGCGGCCGGTACGGGTTCGGCTTGCCGATGTAGGTCTGGCAGAGCGCGGACAGCGCGGGGTTGTCGGCGTCCTCCTCTTCCTCCTCGGTGAACTGCTCCTTGAGCAGCGGGTTCGGCACGGTGTGCCGGGCGTCCCCGGCCAGGTTGTGCCGGGCGGCGTGCGGACTCACCGGCAGCGGCGATCCGCCGCCGGCGGCGTGCGCGGCGGGCGCCACGAGCAGCGGCAGAAGCAGCGCGGCACCGATGGCGACGATTCTTCGCTTGGTGGACGAAACACCCAAGGACATCGGGAAGTCCTTTCCCAGGAGGGTCTCCAGCCGACCCAGGCTTGACTTCCGCACGCCGCCGGTCAACCGCCGGAAGTGTGGAGCCGGACATACCGGTTCTTCGGTAATTTGGAACAATGATCGACTACGGCCTCGACCTGTCCGAGGTGGACCACCGCCGCGCCCTGCCCGGCCTGGTGGCCGAGGGGGACGAACTCGACGCCCTCGTCGCGGCGGAAGCCGACTGGACCCGCCCGACCCCGGCCGCGGGCTGGACGATCGCCCACCAGATCGCCCACCTCGCCGCCGCCGACGCGAACGTGCTCGTCGCCGTCCGGACTCCGGAAGCCTTCGAGGAAACGCCGGAGGACGCCGACGCGGTAGCCGCCGCGGGCGCGGCCGAACCGCGCGCGGCCCTGCTGGAACGCTGGCGTACCGGCCGCGCCGAAGTGGCGGCGGCGCTGCGAAACGTCCAGCAGTTCCCGTGGTTCGGCTCGGCGGTCACCCCGACGCTGATGGTGCCGCTGCGGCTGATGGAAACGTGGGCGCACGGGCAGGACGTCTTCGACACCCTCGGCGTCGCGCACCCGGCGACCGGACGGCTCCGGCCCATCGCCGCCCTCGGGGTCCAAGGGCGGACGCTGTCGTTCCACGCGGCCCAGCTGCCCATCCCGGCGGAGCCGTTCCGCCTCGAACTGACCGGCCCCGGCGGCGAAACCTGGACGTGGGGCCCGGCCCATGCCGCGCAACGGATCCGCGGCAGCGCGCTCGACTTCTGCCTCCGCGTCACCCACCGCCGTGCCCTGGCGGAAACCGGCCTCACCGCAACCGGCGAGGACGCGCGGACGTGGTTGGAAATCGCCCGGGTCTTCCTCTAGGCCAGCGCGTCGTCCAGCGCCTTCGTGATCCGCTTCAGCGACACCGGATGCGCCGTTCCCAGCGTCTGCGCGAAGAACGACACCCGCAGTTCCTCGATCATCCACCGCACTTCGCGCAGCGCCGGGGACGACGTGCCCGGCGGCAGCGACGCCAGCGCGTCCTCGTACTCGCGGGTGATCCACGCGATGTCCGCCGTGCGCTGCAGGTCGCGGGTCGGCTCCGAAACCAGCTTCTCCAGCCGACGGGAGATGCCCTGCAGGTACCGCACCACGTGCCGCAGCCGCGAAGCGCCCGTCTCCGTCACGAAACCCGGGTACACCAGCGCCGACAGCTGGGCGCGGATGTCCGCCAGCGACTCCGCCGGGCCGCGCGCCGACGACAGCGCCACCTCGACGTCGTTCGCCGCGCGGAGGATCTTCTCCACGTCCGTCAGCACCGCCAGCACCTCCGGGTGCAGGCCCGCCCGGACCTTCTCCAGCAGCACCTTGAAACCGGTCTCGTCGAACACCGGACCGCCGCCCGCGGCCATCAGCGCGTCCACCGCGCAGTCGACGCAGTCCTCGAGCAGCGCCGCCACGCTGCCGTGCGGATTCCGGTTGAGCACCAGCTTCGACGAGTTGGACAGCGACCGCGTGATGAACTTCATCGGCGAGTTCAGGTTCAGCCGCAGCATCCGCCGGGTGCCCGCCCACATCGCGTGTTCCTGCTGGGCCGGCGTGTCCAGCAACCGGACCGCCACCGACGCGCCCTCGTCGACCAGCGCCGGGTACGCCTTGACGTCGTGACCGCGCTGCTTCGACTCGAAAACGGGCGGCAGCGACCCGAACGACGGCTTGGTCAGGCCCGCCTTTTCCAGCGTGTTGGCCGCCTTCGAGATCGTCTCGCGGACCTTCGGGGCCAGCCGCCGCTGCAGCGCCTCGACATCCTTGCCCTCGGCGACCTTCTTGCCGCGTTCGTCGACCACCCGGAACGTCATCTTCAGGTGGTCCGGCACCGAACCCGGGTCCCAGTCGGCGTACGGCACCGTGATCCCGCGCAGCGCCCGCAGCTCGCGGCCGAGCACCTCCAGCAGCGGACCGTCCGAAGGCGACACTCGCGAAAGGACGTCCCGCGCGGTGTCCGGCGCCGGGACGAAGTTGCGGCGCAACGCCTTCGGCAGTGACTTGATCAGCTGCGTCACCAGCTCCGCGCGCAGGCCCGGCACCTGCCAGTCGAACCCGTCCGGCGTCACCTGGTTCAGCACCGGCAGCGGGACGTGCACGGTGACGCCGTCGGCGTCCGCGCCCGGCTCGAACTGGTAGGTCAGCTTGAAGACCTGCGTGCCCTGCGTCCACGAGTCCGGGTAGTCGCCCTCGCGGACGCTGCCCGCGGACTCGTTGATGAGCATGGACTTCTCGAACGACAGCTGGTCGGGGTCCTCGTGCCGCGCCTTCTTCCACCAGCTGTCGAAGTGCCGCACGGAGACGACATCGGCGGGCACGCGCGCGTCGTAGAACTCGTACAGCGTCTGGTCGTCGACCAGGATGTCCCGCCGCCGCGCGCGGTTCTCGAGGTCCTCGACCTCCTCCAGCAGCGCGCGGTTCTCGGCGAAGAAGTGGTGGCGCGTCTGCCAGTCGCCCTCGACCAGCGCGTGCCGGATGAACAGCGCCCGCGACAGCTCCGGGTCGATCCGGCCGTAGTTGACGCGGCGGTCGGCGATCAGCGGGACGCCGTACAGCGTCACCTTTTCGGTCGCGATCACCGCGCCCTGCTTGCGTTCCCAGTGCGGCTCGGAGTACGACCGCTTGACGACGTGCCCGGCCAGCGGCTCGACCCATTCGGGCTCGATGCGCGCGTTCACCCGCGCCCACAGCCTCGACGTCTCGACCAGCTCCGCCGACATCACCCAGCGCGGCTGCTTCTTGAACAGCGCCGAACCCGGGAAGATCCCGAAGCGGGCACCGCGCGCGCCCAGGTAGTCGCCCTTGGCCGGGTCCTTGAGCCCGATGTGCGAAAGCAGCCCGGCGATCAGCGACGTGTGCACGCGCTGCGGGTCGACCGGGGTCGTGTTGGTGTTCAGCGAGATGCCGAGCGGCTTGGCCAGCTGGCGCAGCTGGCTGAAGATGTCCTGCCACTCGCGCAGCCGCAGGTAGTTCAGGTACTCGGTGCGGCACATGCGCCGGAACTGGTTGCCCGACAACGCCTTCTGCTGCTCGGCGACGTACTCCCAGAGGTTCAGGTAGGCCAGGAAGTCCGACGTCGGGTCGGCGAACCGCGCGTGCTGGGCGTCGGCCGCCTGCTGCTTCTCGGCCGGCCGCTCGCGCGGGTCCTGAATGGACAGTGCGGCCGCGATGATCATGACCTCGCGAACGCAGCCGTTCTTCGCGGCCTCCAGGACCATCCGGCCCATCCGCGGGTCGACCGGCAGCTGCGCGAGCTTGCGGCCGATGTCGGTCAGGCTGCGGTCGGAACTCGTCGAGGAGAACGCGCCCAGCTCCTGCAGCAGGCCGATGCCGTCGCTGACCTGGCGGCGGTCCGGCGGCTCGACGAACGGGAACGCGGCGATGTCGCCGAGGCCCAGCGACGTCATCTGCAGGATGACCGAGGCCAGGTTGGTCCGCAGGATCTCCGGGTCGGTGAACTCGGGCCGGCTCTCGGAGTCCTCTTCGGAATAGAGCCGGATGCAGATGCCGTCGGACGTCCGGCCGCAGCGGCCCTTGCGCTGGTTCGCCGACGCCTGCGACACCGGTTCGATCGGCAGCCGCTGCACCTTGGTGCGGTGGCTGTAGCGCGAGATCCGCGCGGTGCCCGGGTCGACGACGTACTTGATGCCCGGCACGGTCAGCGACGTCTCGGCGACGTTCGTCGCGAGCACCACCCGCCGCCCGGTGTGGGACTGGAAGATGCGCTGCTGCTCGGCCGAGGACAGCCGCGCGTACAGCGGCAGGACCTCGGTGTTGCGGAGGTTCGCCCGGTTCAGCACGTCGGCGGTGTCGCGGATTTCGCGCTCGCCGGAGAGGAACACCAGGATGTCGCCGGGTCCCTCGGCGCACAGCTCCTCGACGGCGTCGAGGATGCCCTGGGTCTGGTCGCGCTCGTCGGCGTCTTCGGAGGGGTCGTCGGGGTCGACGAGCGGCCGGTAGCGCACCTCCACCGGGTAAGTCCGGCCGGAGACCTCGACGATCGGGGCGTCGTCGAAGTGCTTCGAGAAGCGTTCCGGGTCGATGGTCGCCGAGGTGATGATGACCTTGAGGTCGGGGCGGCGCGGCAGCAGCTGCTTGAGGTAGCCGAGGATGAAGTCGATGTTGAGGCTGCGCTCGTGGGCCTCGTCGATGATCAGCGTGTCGTACTGGCGCAGCGACCGGTCGGTCTGGATCTCGGCCAGCAGGATGCCGTCGGTCATCAGCTTGACCAGGGTGTCCTGCCCGGACTGGTCGGTGAACCGCACCTTGTAGCCGACCGCGTCGCCCAGCTCGGTGTGGAGTTCGCCGGCGATCCGGTCGGCGACCGTGCGCGCGGCCAGCCGCCGCGGCTGGGTGTGCCCGATCTGGCCGCGGATGCCGCGGCCGAGTTCCAGGCAGATCTTCGGCAGCTGGGTGGTCTTGCCCGAGCCGGTCTCCCCCGCGACGATCACCACCTGGTGCTTCTCGATCGCGGCGCCGATCTCGTCCTTGAGCTTGCTGACCGGCAGCTCTTCGGGGTATTCGATCTTGGGCACGCTCTCGCGCCGCGACTGGACGCGCAGCTCGGCCTTGTCGACGTCGGCGGCGATCTGCGCGAGCACGGAGTCGCGGTTGCGGGCTTTGCGGGCGCCTTCGAGCCGCCGGCGCAGCCGCTGCTCGTCGCGCGGCATGAGCTCGGGCAGGCGCGCTCGCAGCGCGGTGAAGGGGGATGGCTCGGACATTCTTGGTCCAAGGATAGCCGTGCGTGACGAACCGGGCCTCCGAATATCCCCGGCGCGTGACCGGGCGCACGCCGAAGGCCCCCTCACCGGCGGCGAGAGGCCTTCGGCGGAACGTCAGCCGGGCCGGCCGGGCTGCGGAGCGGGCGCCGGAGCGGCAGCAGCGAGCCGAGCCCCTCACGCCCGCTGCAGCGACTCCGGGCCCAGGTCGGCGAGGGTGCGGTGGCCGGACAGGCCCATGGTCAGGTCGAAGTCCGCCAGCAGGCTGCGCAGGACGTGCCGGACGCCGTCCTCGCCCGCGTGGGCCAGGCCGTACACCCACGGGCGGCCGACCAGGACCGCCCGGGCGCCCAGGGCGAGCGCCTTGAGCACGTCCGCGCCGGTGCGGATGCCCGAGTCGAACAGCACCTCCAGGCGGTCGCCCACCGCCGCGACGATGCCCGGCAGCGCCTCCAGCGCGCCCACAGCGCCGTCGACCTGGCGGCCGCCGTGGTTCGACACGACGATGCCGTCCACGCCCGCCTCGGCCGCGCGGCGCGCGTCCCCGACGTGCTGGATGCCCTTCAGGACGATCGGGCCGTCCCAGTGCTCGCGCAGGAACGGCAGCTGGTCCCAGGTCCGGTCGGTGCCGGTGAGCATGCCGATCCAGCGCAGGATCGCCATGTTCGGGTCCGCCTCCGGCGTCTTCTCCAGCAGGCCGCGGAACACCGGGTCGGTGAACGGGACCGCGCAGCCTTCGCCCTTGAGGAACGGCAGGTACGCCTGGTCCAGATCGGACGGCCGCCAGGCCAGCGTCCACGTGTCGAGGGTGACGACCAGTGCCGTGTAGCCCGCGTTCTTCGCCCGCGTCAGCAGGCTCGCGCAGACGTCGTTGTCGCCCGGCCAGTACAGCTGGAACCAGCGCGGGCCGGCGCCGTTGGCCGCGGCGACGTCCTCGATGCCGGTCGACGACGCCGTGGACAGGATGAACGGCAGGCCGACCGAGGCGGCGGCGCGGGCCGTCGCGGACTCCGCGTCCGGGTGGACGATCGACTGGACGCCGACGGGCGCGACGGCCACCGGCGCGGGCAGCCGGCTGCCGAGCACCGTCGTGGCCAGGTCGCGGTCGGTGGCGCCGGTCAGCATCCGCGGCACGACGCGCCAGCGGTCGAACGCTTCGCGGTTGGCGCGGGCGGTCGCGCCGGAGCCGGCCGCGCCCGCGACGTAGGAGAACGGCCCGGGGGCCATGACCTCGCGGGCCGACGCTTCGAGCTTCGTCGCGTCGGTCGAGCACGGCGGCAGCTGGCCTCCGAGTCCCTGCAGGTAGATCTCGTTCTGGTAGCTGCCGAAGCGTTCGGTCACGGTTGCCTCCTCGCGTTCGAGGGGGCACTGTACCCGCCGGTAGTTCACCCGGCGCCGGGAAGTGACCGACGGGTAACCTGAGCCCGCCGACGTCCCTCGAAGGAGCAGCCATGCGCGCGTACGACGTGGTCCTGTTCGGTGCCACCGGGTTCACCGGCGGCCTGACGGCCGAGTACCTGGCCCGGCACGCACCCGCGGACCTGCGCTGGGCCCTGGCCGGGCGCAACCGCGGCAAGCTCGAGGCGGTCCGGACGCGGCTGGCGGAGGTCGACGACCGGTTCGGCTCGCTGGACCTGCTCGTCGCCGACTCCGGCGACCCGGCGTCCCTGAGGGCCGTCGCCGAGGCCACGAAGGTGGTGATCACCACGGTCGGGCCGTACCTGACGCACGGCGAGCCGCTGGTGGCGGCGTGCGCCGACGCGGGCACCGACTACGTCGACCTGACCGGCGAAGCCGAGTTCGTCGACTTGATGTACCTCGCGCACGACCGCCGCGCCCGCGAGACCGGGGCGCGGCTGGTGCACGCGTGCGGGTTCGACTCGATCCCGCACGACCTCGGCGCGTGGTTCACCGTGCAGCAGCTGCCGGAGGACGTGCCGCTGCGGGTCGACGGCTACGTGCGGGCGGGCGGGATGCCCTCGGGCGGCACGGTGCTCAGCGCGCTCACCATCATGTCCCGGCTGCCGGCCGAGGCCCGGGTGGCCCGCGAGCGGGCGGCGGCCGAGCCGCGCCCGGCCGGGCGGTTCGCGCGAGCCCCGCTCGGGCGCCCGCACCGGCTCGCCGGCGCGGGCTGGTGGGCGGTGCCGCTGCCGACGATCGACCCCGAGGTCGTCCGCCGGTCGGCGACCGCGTCCGAGCGCTACGGGCCCGACTTCACCTACCGGCACTTCGCCGCGTTCAAGCACCTTCCGATGCTGGCCGGCGGCGTCGCGGGAGCGGGCACGCTGTTCGCGGCGGCGCAGGTCCCGCCGGCGCGGCGGGGGCTCTCGCGGCTGCTCGCGCCCGGCAGCGGGCCGAGCCCGGAGCGCCGCGCGCGGTCGTGGTTCTCGGTGCGGTTCGTCGGCGAGGGCGGCGGTTCACGGGTGGTGACGGAGGTGTCCGGCGGCGACCCGGGCTACGACGAAACGGCGAAGATGCTCGCGGAATCGGCGCTGTGCCTGGCAACGGACGACCTCCCGGACACGGCAGGCCAGGTGACGACGGCGACCGCGATGGGCGGCGCACTCGTCGACCGGCTCACCAAGGCAGGCGTCCGCTTCACGACCCTCGTGAGTGGTAAGGCGGGTTAGAACCCGCCTTACCACTCACGAGGCTTTTCACGCTTTCACAGTGCGGGAGCGTGAAATTCCGGCGCTGTGATGAATCTTCTGACGGTCCTGTCCCGCGGTTAGCGTCGATCGGGTTCTCCCTTTCCCCTTCGCGTTTTCCCAAGGAGCGTCATGAGATTGCCCCAACGGTTCGCCGCGCTCGGCGGCGCGACGGCGGCGGGCATGGTGGTGGTCGGCATCGCCGTCGCCGCGCCCGCGCAGCCCGCCCCCGTGCCCCCGCCGTCCGCCGCGCAGGCCCAGGCCAACGCCACCGGCGCCGCCGCCGGCCTGGTCGCCGCCCGCCCCGCCGCCCTGCACGCCGGGAAGCACGACAAGTTCGTCCAGCGGGACGTCCGGTCGGCCGCCGGGTTGTCGTACGTGGTCTACGACCGCACCTACGACGGGCTGCCGGTGATCGGCGGCGACCTGGTCATCGCCACCGACGCCGCCGGCACCGTGAAGACCACCTCCGTCGCGCAGCAGCAGGCCCTCGGGGATCTCGACGTCCACGGCGCGAAGCTGTCCGCCGCGCAGGCGGATGCGGTGGCGCGCAAGCAGGTCCGCGGGCCCAAAAGCCTGCCGGGCGGGCAGCTCGTCGTGGTCGCCGACGGTGCCGGGCGGCTGGCCTACGAGAGCAACGTCGAAGGCACCGACGAACACGGCGAGCCGAGCAGCCTGAGCGTGTACGTCGACGCCGTGGACGGGCGCGTGCTGCGGACCGTCCAGCACCTCGCCGCGGGGACCGGCACGGGCAAGTGGAACGGCCCGGCGCCGCTGCCGCTGAACACGACGAAGTCCGGCAGCACGTATTCGATGGCCGACCCGAACACGCCGAACCTGGACTGCCGCAACTACAGCAGCGACTCCGTCCTCACCGGACCGGACGACAGCTGGGGCAACGGCACCGGCACGAACATCGAAACCGGGTGCGCCGACGCGCTGTTCGTCGCGCAGACCGAGAAGAAGATGCTCTCGGAATGGGTGGGCCGCAACGGGTTCACCGGCAACGGCGGTGCGTGGAAGATCCGCGTCGGGCTCGACGACGAGAACGCGTACTACTACAACTCGCGCCCGGCGTACGTGAACCTCGGGCACAACCCGAGCGGCGAGTGGGTCGGCTCGCTCGACATCCTCGGCCACGAAATGGGCCACGGCGTCGACGACTACTCCGGCTCCGGCGGGTTCTCCGGCGGCGGCACGCAGGAGTTCATCGCGGACACCTTCGGCACGGCGACGGAGTTCTACGCGAACGAGCCGTCGCAGTACGACCCGCCGGACTACGCGATCGGCGAGGAGGTCAACCTGGTCGGCACCGGCGCGATCCGGTACATGTACGACCCGTCGAAGGTCGGCGACCCGAACTGCTACTCCAGCTCGACGCCGAACGCGGAGGTGCACAAGGCGGCCGGGCCGGGTGACCACTGGTTCTACCTGCTCGCCGAAGGCAGCAACCCGACGAACGGGCAGCCGACGAGCTCGACGTGCAACGGCAGCACGGTGGCCGGGATCGGCATCCGCAAGGCGATCAACATCATGCACGGCGCGGTGCAGCTGAAGACCTCCGGCAGCAACTACCTGCGCTACCGCACGTGGACGCTGCAGGCGGCGAAGAACCTGTACCCGGACAGCTGCGCCGAGTTCGACGCCGTGAAGGCGGCGTGGAACGCGGTGAGCGTCCCGGCGCAGTCCGGCGACCCGACGTGCAGCGGAACGCCGCCGACCACGACGACCACCCCGCCCACCACGACCACGCCGCCCACGACGCCTCCTGGCGGGTGCAGTGGCCAGCTGGTGCAGAACCCGGGCTTCGAGTCGGGCCAGGCGTCCTGGACCGACCCGAACACCACCATCGGCCAGTGGGGCAGCCAGGCGCCGGCGCGCTCGGGCAGCTACGACTCCTGGCTCGGCGGCTGGGGTTCGGCGCACACGGACACGCTCACGCAGGCCGTCACCATCCCGGCCGGCTGCAAGGCGAGCCTGACGTTCTGGCTGCGCGTGTGGACGGCCGAGACCGAGAACGTGGCCTACGACAAGCTCGTCGTGTCCGCGGGCTCGGCGACGCTGGCCACGTACTCGAACCTCGACCGCAACTCCGCCTACGTCCAGAAGACGCTCGACCTGTCCGCGTACGCGGGCCAGACGGTCACGCTGAAGTTCGCCGGGACCGAGGACCAGTCGCTGCAGACGTCGTTCGCCGTGGACGACACCGGGGTCACCGTGAGCTGACCCCCGCGGGGCCTGCCACCTACTTTGGTGGCAGGCCCTCGTTGCGCCCGATGCGTCCGGTATTCATGCTTACCCGGATGGAGGCGTTATCAGCGTCGGCCCCGTTCGCCGAGGCCTTCGACCTGGCGATCCGGCAGCGCGGCCTGAGCCTGGAGGCCCTGCAGCGGCGGATGGCGATCCGCGGCGCCCAGGTCAGCCTGGCCACGCTGAGCTACTGGCGCCGGGGCCGCCGTCACCCGGAGGGGCACCGCTCGCTGCACGCGGTCGGCGTCGCCGAAAGCTGCCTCGGCCTGCCGGCGGACGCGCTGACGAGCCTGGTGGCGCGGCCGCGGGTGCGCCGGGCCGAGCCGTGGCCGGGCGGGGTCAGCCTGGCCAGCGCGCTCGGCTCCGAGTCCATGGACCTGGCCGCCTGCGAAGGCATCGACCTCGACGGCAACGCCCGCCTGGCGCTGGTGTCGGTGCACCAGCGGGCGACGCTGGGACCAGACCGGACCGAGCGGTCGGTCCACACGGAACTGGTGGTGACGAGCCGCGCGGACGGCGTCGACCGCTGGGTGTCGTTCTTCCGCCCCCAGACCGGCGGCGGCCACCAGCCGGTGTTGCGTTCGGCGCACTGCTGCCGCCCGGGCCGCGTCAGACGGGACGCGGAATCCGAGCTGGTGGCGCTGGAGCTGCGGTTCGACTACCCGCTGCGAGCGGGCGAGACGTACGTGTTCGACTTCGAGTTCGCCTACGACGGGAAGCCGCCGGAGACGAGCTACCTGCAGTTCGGGGTGCGGGCCCCGGCGCGCCAGATCGTGCTGCAGGCGTGCTTCGACCCGGCGGCGGTGCCAGTGCGGTGCTATCGCTACGACGGGTCGGCGGCCCGGCCGGAGCTGCCGGTGGGGCCGAGCGGGACCAGCCACATCGCGGTGCTGGACGCCCGGCCGGGGGTCTACGGGATGTGCTGGGAGTGGGACTGACCCGTCGTGAGTGTGAAACAGTGTTCTAACCCTGTTTCACACTCACGACCTCGTAGTCGGCTTCACGGAACGCCCCCACCTGCGACCGCAGCCGGCCGGTGGAGAAGGGCCAGCTGAAGCTGTTGCGGCCGTTGACATCCGTGTAGTAACTCGAACAACCGCCCGACTGGTACACCGTCCCCGGCAACGCCGCCTGGACCTCCGCGTTGAACGCGTCCTGCGCCTCCGGGCGGACCGACAGCGCCGTCCCCGCCGCGCTCAGCGTCCGGGTCACCGCCGCCACCGTGTGCCGCAGCTGGGCCTCCAGGATCATGAACGCCGACGAATGCCCCGTGCCGAGGCTCGGCCCGAGCAGCAGGTAGAGGTTCGGGAACCCGGCCACCGTCGTCCCCGCGTACGCCTGCGGGCTGCCCTTCCAGTGGTCGTCGAGGCTGCGGCCGTCGCCGTCGAACACCCGGGACGACACCGGCATGTCGAGGATGTGGAAGCCGGTGCCGAAGATGATCGCGTCGACCTCCGCCGAAGAACCGTCCGCGCCCAGCACGCGCGAACCGTCCACCGAACGCACCGCCGCCGGGTGAACGTCCACATGGGACTGCGTCAGCGCGCGGTAGTACGTGTTCGACATGAGCAAGCGCTTGCAGCCCAGCGTGTAATCCGGGGTGAGCGCCTTGCGCAACACCGGATCCCGCACCGCGAACCGCAGGTGCGCGAGCCCGATCCGCTGCACCTGCCGCAGCAGCCACGGGTGCCGGAACCCGAACCCGAGCGTCTCCATCATGCCGTACTCGGCACTGCGCAACGCCCGCTGCAAAGCCGGGAACCGCCGCAGCAGGAGCCGCTCGACGCCGGGGACCGGGTGGTCCGGCTTCGGCAACACCCACTGGGCCGTGCGCTGGAACAGGTGCAGCCGCCCCACCCGCGGCACGATCTCCGGGACGAACTGGACCGCCGACGCGCCGGAACCGATCACCGCGACCCGCTTGCCCGCCAGGTCGTAGCCGTGGTTCCAGCGCGCCGAGTGGAAGACCTCGCCCGGGAAGCCGGCGAGCCCCGGCAGGTCCGGGATCAGCGGCTCGTGCCAGGGACCGGTGCCGGCGACCAGGACCCGGGCGCGGTACGGCCCCCGTGACGTCTCCAGCTCCCACCGCGCGTCCCGCGCGTTCCACTGCGCCCGCGTCACCTCCACGCCGTAGCGGATCTTCGGGGTGACCCCGAACCGCGAAGCCGTGTCGCGCAGGTAGGCCCGGATTTCGGCCTGGCCGGCGAAGGCGCGCGTCCATTCCGGATTGGGGGCGAAGGAGTAGGAGTACAGCGCGGACGGGACGTCGCACGCGCAGCCGGGGTAGGTGTTGTCGCGCCAGGTGCCGCCCAGCGTGTCCGCCTTCTCGAGCACGGCGAGGTCCTCGACCCCGGCCTGGCCGAGGCGGATGGCGGCGCCCAGCCCCGACGCCCCGGCTCCGACGACGAGGACCGCGAAGTCACGTTGTTCCATTTTCGGAGACTAGCAGTATCCGAATACTATCGGTACCCCGATTCCGGACCTCGCTAGAGTGCCCGCATGCCCCGACTCACCCGCGCGGAAAGCCAGGCCCGCACCCGCGAACAGCTCGTCGAGACCGCCAAGCTGTTGTTCCTGCGCGACGGCTACTCCGTGACGTCCCTGGAGAAGGTCGCCGACGAGGCGGGGTACTCGAAGGGCGCGGTGTACTCGAACTTCCGCAACAAGGACGAGCTCTGCCTGGCGGTGCTCGACCGGATCCACGACGAGCAGGTCGAACTGGTCGCCGAGGCGCTGGACGGCGCCGAAGGCGTGGACGGGCTGCTCGCGGCGTTCCAGGCCTGGGCCGAGCGCAGCATCGGCGACGAGGCGTGGACGGCCCTGGAAGTCGAGTTCGCCACGAACGCCCGGCGCGACCCGCACGTGCGGGCGGAGCTGGCCGCGCGGGACAAGGCCATCCGCGACTCGATCGCCGGCCTGCTCACCGGGTTCGCCGAGCGGTTCGGGATCACCCTCCCGATGTCGGCCGACGACGCCGCGACGGCGCTGCTGTCCCTGGGCATCGGGCTCGGCGTCCAGCGGGCGATCGACCCGACGATCCCGGTGTCCGTGCTGCCCGACGTCATCCGCCTCTTCGCCGGCGGCCGCTGACCGTCCTCTGAGGACCCCGCCGCGTGGTCTGGACCGTTCACGAACATGAACGAATTCCGCCTCTTGTGGAGCCTGCTGACCCTTCGCTACCGTGTCGTTACGCCGCAGCTCCACCTCATCACCCGAAACGCCGTGCTCCGACGGCGCATCCCGCGGAAAGGGTCCCCTCCCCATGAGCAAGAAGTTGCGGCCGGTCCTCGTCGGCACGCTCGGCGCGGCCTCCGTCGCCGCCCTCGTGATCACCACGCCCGCGCTCTCCTCGGCCGCACCCGCGCCACTGGCCGCGAGCAGCGCGTCCGTGCTCGCCACCGGCGACCTCTCGGCGCCGGCCAAGAAGGAAATCGCGATGAAACTGGTCTCCAGCGCGGAGAACTCGTCGCTGGACTGGAAGGCGCAGTACAAGTACATCGAGGACATCGGCGACGGCCGCGGCTACACGGCGGGCATCATCGGGTTCTGCTCGGGCACCGGTGACATGCTCGAACTCGTCGAGGCGTACACGAATTCGGTCCCGAACAACCCGCTGGCCAAGTACCTTCCCGCGCTGCGCAAGGTGAACGGCACCGATTCGCACGCGGGCCTCGGTTCGGCGTTCGAAAGCGCGTGGAAGCAGGCCGCGGCGACGACGGCGTTCCAGACGGCGCAGAACAACGAGCGCGACCGCGTCTACTTCAACCCGGCGGTGAACCAGGGCAAGTCGGACGGCCTGAGCAACCTCGGCCAGTTCGCCTACTACGACGCGATCGTGATGCACGGCCCGGGCGACAGCTCCGACAGCTTCGGCGGCATCCGCAAGGCCGCGATGAAGAAGGCGAAGACCCCGGCCCAGGGCGGCGACGAAGCGACGTACCTGAAGGCGTTCTTCGCGGCCCGCAAGGTGATCATGAAGCAGGAAGAGGCGCACGCGGACACCTCGCGCGTCGACACCGAGCAGGCGAAGTTCCTGAGCGAGGGCAACTTCGACCTGCACACCCCGCTGAAGTGGAAGGTGTACGGCGACTCGTACACGATCAACTGACGCCGGTCATCGGGTCAGGAGCGCATCCGCCGTGCGGGTGTTGAGGATGCGCTCCGGCCCGATGCCCGCCTTGATCGCGCGCTCGCAGCCGTAACCCAGCCAGTCGAGCTGCCCCGGCGCGTGCGCGTCGCTGTCGATCGTGAAGTCGCAGCCGATCTCCGCGGCCAGCCGCAGCAGCCGCATCGGCGGGTCCAGGCGCTCCGGCCGGGAGTTGATCTCCACCGCCACGCCGTTCTCGCGGCACGCCGTGAACACCTTCTCCGCGTCGAACTCCGACTCCGGACGCCCGCGGCCGACCACCAGCCGGCCCGTGCAGTGCCCCAGGACCCGGACGTGCGGGTTGCGGACCGCCGCCACCATCCGGCGGGTCATGTCGCGGGACGGCATCCGCAGCTTCGAGTGGACGCTCGCCACCACGAAATCGAGCTGTCCCAGCAGCTCTTCCTCCTGGTCCAGTGACCCGTCGTCGAGGATGTCGACCTCGATCCCCTGCAGCAGGCGGAAGGGGGCCATCAGCTCGTTGGCCTTCGCCACGATCTGCATCTGCGTGCGCAGCCGGTCCGGGGACAGCCCGTTCGCGACCGTCAGCCGCGGCGAGTGGTCGGTCAGCACCATGTACTCGTGGCCGAGGTCGCGGCCCGCCACCGCCATCTCGCCGATCGAACTCCCGCCGTCCGACCAGTCCGAATGCGTGTGGCAGTCCCCGCGCAACGCCGACCGCAGCGGCTCTCCGCTCGGCAGCTGCTTGGGGACGAGCTTGCCCCGGTAGGCCGGTTCACGACCGGCCAGCACGTCCTCGATGACCCCGGCCGTGGCCTTGCCGATGCCGGGCAACGACGTGAGCGTGCCGTTCTCCGCCAGCTGCGCCAGCTGCTCGGCGCCGGTCTTGTCGACGGTCGCGGCCGCGTTCCGGAACGCCCGGACACGGTAGGTCGGTTCGCCCGCGCGTTCGAGCTGGAACGCGATCTCCCGCAACGCCCATGCCGGATCCATGGGACCTGTCTACCTCCTCCGGGGCAGTCGGTGCAGCTCGACGTCCACCAGCGCGCCGTCCTCGACCCGGCCGGTCTGGTACGTGCAGTACGGCTGACGGCGGCGGTCGGTCGGCGAACCCGGGTTGAGCAGCCGCAGCCCGGACGGCGCCACCGTGTCCCACGGGATGTGGCTGTGCCCGAAGACCAGCACGTCGGTGTCCGGGAACTGCGCGTCGCACCGCTGCTCACGGCCCTGCTTCGCGCCCGTTTCGTGGATCACGGCCAGGCGCACGCCGTCGAGCTCCGCCCGCGCGATCTCCGGCAGCCGCGCCCGCAGCGCCGGACCGTCGTTGTTGCCGTACACCCCGATCAGCCGCTTGCTGCGCGCCTCGAGCTCGTCCAGCAGGGCGACGTCGACCCAGTCGCCCGCGTGCACGACGACGTCGGCGGCCGCGACCTCGGCCCAGACCTGCGGCGGCAGCTCGCGGGCGCGGGCCGGCAGGTGGGTGTCCGAAATCAGCAGCAGCCTCATCCGATGGCCTTCAGCACCCGTTCCAGGAACCCGCCGATGTGCTCGCGCAGCAGGGCCGCGGCCCCGTCCGCGTCACCCTTCTTCGCCGCGGCGAGGACTGCCTTGTGCTCGGTCCACTCCTTCTTCCAGCTCGGGTTGGCTTCCCAGCCGACGACGCTGATCAGCGCCGCGCGGTCCTTGAGGTCGTCGAGGATGCTGACCAGCAGCGGATTGCCGCAGCCGGAGTAGAGGGCGCGGTGGAAGCGGCGGTTCAGCAGGCTCAGCGCGGCCTGGTCCTTGTCCGCGATGGCCGTCGACGCCTCCTTCAGCGCCTCGGCCGCGTCCTCCAGCAGCTCCGGGTCGCGCCGCTCGACGGTCCGCCGGACGGCCTCGGGTTCGAGCACCATCCGCACGTCGTAGACGGACTTCGCGAGCTCGGCGTCGACCGTGATCACCGACGCGCCCTTGTACGGGCTGAACGTCACCAGTCCGGAGTTGGAGAGCACCTTGAGGGCCTCGCGCACCGGGGTCTTCGACACGCCGAGCCGCGCGGCCAGCTCCGCTTCGACGAGCGGTTGACCGGGGACGAGTTCCCGGGTCAGGATGCCGCGGCGGATCTCCTCCAGGACCACTTCGGTCCGGGAGGCGGGCAGGCTGAACGTCCCGGTCATGGCGCGCTCCCTCGATCTGTGAAACCCCAATTCAACCAGGCCCACCGATCGTATATCAGATGCCATACTGGACGGCATGAAGCAACCCGAGGAACTCCGCAGCCACCGGTGGTTCGGCGGCGGCGAACTGCGCAACTTCAGCCACCGCGCCCGCAGCCGCCAGCTCGGCTACAACCCGGAAGAGCACCTCGGCAAACCGGTCATCGGCATCCTCAACACCTGGTCGGACATCAACCCCTGCCACATGCACCTGCGCGAACGCGCCGAGCAGGTCAAGCGCGGTGTCTGGCAGGCAGGCGGGTTCCCGCTGGAGTTCCCGGTCGCCACGCTGTCGGAGACCTACCAGAAGCCGACGCCGATGCTCTACCGCAACCTGCTGGCCATGGAGACCGAGGAGATCCTCCGCTCCTACCCCATCGACGGCGCCGTCCTGATGGGCGGCTGCGACAAGACCACGCCGGCACTGCTGATGGGCGCGGCCAGCGCGGGCCTGCCCGCGATCTTCGTCCCGGCCGGGCCGATGCTGCGGGGGCACTGGCGCAACGAGGTCCTCGGCAGCGGCACCGACATGTGGAAGTACTGGGACGACAAGCGCGCCGGGCTGATCGGCGACGCCGAAATGTCCGAACTGGAACGCGGGCTGGCCCGGTCACCGGGGCACTGCATGACGATGGGGACGGCGTCGACCATGACTTCGGCGGCCGAGGTGCTCGGCGTGACGCTGCCGGGTGCCGCGTCGATCCCCGCCGTCGACTCGGCGCACCACCGGATGGCCGCGGCGAGCGGTGCCCGGATCGTCGGCATGGTCTGGGAAGACCTGACCATCACGCAAGTCCTGGACAAGCGCGCCTACAGCGATGCGATCACCACCGTGCTCGCGCTGGGCGGTTCGACCAACGCCGTGATCCACCTGATCGCGATGGCCGGGCGCAGCGGGATCCCGGTCTCGCTCGCGGACTTCGACGCGATCGCCCGGCGCGTGCCGGTGCTGGCCAACATCCGGCCCGGCGGCGACTGGCTGATGGAGGACTTCTACTACGCCGGCGGCCTGCCCGGGCTGCTGTCGCGGCTGACCGACCTGCTGCACCCCGAACGGCTCACCGTCACCGGCCGGACGCTCGGCGAGAACCTCGCGCAGGCGAGCGTGCACAACGACGACGTGATCCGGACCCGGGACAACCCGGTCGCCGCCGAGGGCGGGGTCGCCGTGCTGCACGGCAACCTGGCGCCGTCGGGCGCGGTGATCAAGCACATCGCCGCCGAGCCGCACCTGCTGACGCACACCGGCCCGGCCGTGGTGTTCGAGAACTACCCGGACCTCAAGAAGCGGATCGACGACCCGGCGATCACCACGGACTCGGTGCTGGTGCTGCGCGGCTCCGGCCCGCTCGGCGGCCCCGGCATGCCCGAGTACGGGATGCTGCCGATCCCGGCGCACCTGCTCGAACAGGGCGTCCGCGACATGGTCCGGATCTCCGACGCCCGGATGAGCGGCACCAGCTACGGCGCCTGCGTGCTGCACGTGGCACCCGAGTCGCACGTCGGCGGCCCGCTGGCGCTGGTCCGCGACGGCGACCTGATCACCTTGGACGTCCCCACGCGCACCCTGCGGCTCGAAGTGTCCGATGCGGAGCTCGAACGGCGGCGTGCCGAGTGGACTCCGCCGGCGCCCCGGTTCGAACGCGGCTACGGCGCGCTCTACAGCGAACACATCACGCAGGCCGACGCAGGCTGCGACTTCGATTTCCTGGCCAGGGCCGGGCACGATCCCGAACCCGATGCCGGGTGAACCCCGCGATCCGTGACCGTTTCATCCCCCGTTAGGGCGAGTCGTACGGCTTGTCCGGCTGCCCCGTACGCTGACGTCGTCACCGGCGCAACCCGGCGCCGCGCTGAAGGGGTGGAGAGTTGCCGTACGAACCGCGCTGGCCCGACTCACACGGTGAGCAGACCGACGTCCTCCCGGTCGTCCGGCCCGAACCGGAACCGGGCCCCGGCCGCACCCCGAAGCGCTCCTTCCGCACGGCGGGCCTGATCGCCGGCGGGGTGTTCGGGCTGCTCGTCGCGGTCTACGGCATCGACCTGCTGATCAGCCAGGGCAGCGTCCCGCGCGGGGTGACCGTGGCCGGCGTCGACGTCGGCGGGATGGGCCGCGACGCGGCCGAGCAGGAGCTGCGCGGGAAGATCGAGCCGCGGCTGACGCGCCCGCTCGCCGTCACCGCGGGCGAGTACCAGGGCACGCTGTCGCCGACGCTCGCCGGGCTGAAGCTGGACTGGCCGCAGACCCTCGACCAGGCGGGCGAGCAGCCGCTGAACCCCTTCACGCGGCTGTCGTCGTTCTTCTCCAGCCGCGAGGTCGGCGTCGTCAGCCACTCCGACGACGCCAAGCTGACCGCGGCGCTCGAGACGCTGCGCGGCCAGGTGTACCGCGATCCGGTCGAAGGCACCGTGAAGTTCGACGGCGTCCAGCCGGTCGCCGTGCCGCCGAAGGCCGGGCAGAAGCTCGACGTGGCGGGCGCCACCGCCGCCGTCGTCGAGAAGTGGGCGAGCGGGGAAACCCTGGCGCTGCCGGTGACCGGCACCCCGGTCCGCACCACGGCCGAAGGCGTCCAGGCGGCGCTCGACGGGTTCGCGCGCCCCGCCGTCTCCGGTCCGCTCGTGGTCAAGGGCGAGGGCAAGAACGCCACCGTGAAGCCGGAGGCGATCGCCGCGGCGATCACCTTCGAACCGGCCGACGGCGGCGGGCTGACCCCGAAGATCGACAACGCGAAGATCGCCGAAGCCGCCGGGCCGCAGCTGAAGTCCACGGAGAAGGAGGGCAAGGACGCGACCATCGTCTTCGAAGGCGGCAAGCCCGCGGTCGACCCCTCCACCGACGGCCGGACCATCGACTGGGACCCGAGCCTCAAGCCGCTGCCCGACGTGCTGAAGAAGACCGACGGCCGCGAGGTGCCGGCGATCTACAAGGACAGCCCGGCGAAGGTCACCACCGACCAGGCGAACCAGCTGGGCGTCAAAGAGGTGGTCGGCGAGTTCACGACGCAGAAGTTCGCGGCCGACTCCGGCGTCAACATCCGCGTCGTCGCGCAGAAGGTGAACGGCGCCATCGTCAAGCCGGGGGAAACGTTCAGCCTCAACGGGTTCACCGGTCCGCGCGGCACGGCGCAGGGCTACGTCGAGGCGGGCGTGATCAAGGACGGCGCCCCGGGGCGCGAGGTCGGCGGCGGCATCTCGCAGTTCGCGACCACGCTGTACAACGCGTCCTACTTCGCGGGCCTGAAGGACGCCGGGCACAAGGAGCACAGCTACTACATCAGCCGCTACCCCGCCGCGCGCGAGGCCACGGTGTTCCAGAACCCGAACGGGTCCAGCGTCATCGACCTCAAGTTCACCAACGACTCGCCGACCGGCATCGCGATCCAGACGATCTGGACGCCGTCGTCGATCACCGTGAAGCTGTGGGGCACCAAGCGCTACACGGTCGAGTCGATCGAGGGCGCCCAGACCAACCAGAGCGACCCGCCGACGAAGCCGGGGCCGGCGGAGAACTGCCACGCCTCGAACGGCGCGCCGGGGTTCACCACGAGCAACACCCGCGTGCTCAAGGACGCGGCCACCGGCCGTGAGGTGAGCCGCTCGACCCGGACCGTCCACTACAACCCGCAGCCGAAAATCGTCTGCGGAGAAGCACCGTGACCTCCTAACGGCCGTTCACGCTGGGCGTCCGCGGCGGTACCCTGAGTGCCCATGAGCGGACGCGCGGTGGGGTTCCGGGACGTCCTCGGCGTGACCGAATTCCGGGCCCTGTTCGCGGCGCAGCTCGTCTCGGTCACCGGTGACCAGCTGGCGCGGGTCGCGCTGTCGATCCTGGTCTACGACCGCACGAACTCGCCGGGCTGGGCCGCGCTGACCTACGCGCTGACGTTCCTGCCGGACCTCGTCGGCGGCCCGCTGCTGTCCGGGCTGGCCGACCGGTACCCGCCGCGGACGGTGATGGTGCTGGCCGACGTCCTGCGGGCGCTCGCGGTGGCCGTGATGGCGACGCCCGGCCTCCCGCTGCCGGCGGTGGCGGCGCTGCTGGTCGGCGTCCAGCTGTTCAACCCGGTGTGGAACTCCGCGCGGGCCGCGCTGCTGCCGCAGGTGCTGCCCAGCGACACGTTCGTGCCCGGGATGGGCCTGCTGATGATGCTGGTGCAGGCGGGCCAGGTCGCCGGGTTCGCACTCGGCGGGCTGCTCGTGGCGGGCCTCGGCACCGGCGGCGCCCTGCTGGCGGACGCGGCGAGCTTCGCGGTGTCGGCCCTGTTCCTGGTCAGCGGCGTCCTCCCGCGGCCGCCGCGGGAGTCTTCCGGGGTCCGCTGGTGGCGGCACGTGCGGGCGGGCTGGACGGTGGTGGCGCGCGACCGGCGGCGGCTCGCGCTGGTGGCGCTGGGGTGCGTGTCGGGGCTCTACATCGCGGGCGAGGCGGTCGCCGCGCCGTACGCCGCCGAGCTCGGCGGCGGTGCGGTGGTGGTCGGGCTGCTGCTCGGCGCGTACGCGCTCGGGAACGTGCTCGGCATGGCGGCGCTCTCGCGAATCCCGCCTGCGCGGCGCAGCCGGCTGCTCGGGCCCTTGGCGGTGCTGGCGTGCGCGGCGCTGCTGGGCTGCGCGCTGCAACCGGACCTGGCGGCCACGTTGACCCTGTTCACGCTGTCCGGGGTGGCCAGTTCGTACAACCTGATCGCGAACACGACGTTCGTGCAGCTGACGCCGGACACCCAGCGCGCGCAGGCGTTCGGGTTCGCGTTGACGGCGTTGCGGGTGTCACAGGGCCTGGGTGTGGTGCTGGCGGGGCTGGCGGCCGAGCGGGTGGCTCCGCACGGCGTGGTGGCGGGCGCGGGCGCTTTGGGCGTGCTGGCGGCGTTGGGCGCGGCTCGCCTGTGGCGGCAGGCGCAACCGGATTCCCGGTGACCGGCGACGGTGCCGGTCACCGGGCACTGGTCAGGACCGCGTCCAGTCGGTCGGCGCCTGGCGCGGCGTCCAATCGGTCGGGCACTGCGGCAGCGCTGGCGCGACGCCGGGCCGGGTCCAATCGGTGGGCAGCTCGCGGACGGTCCAGTCGGTGGGGAGTTCGCGGGCGGTCCAGTCGGTCGGCAGCTGCCGCGTGGTCCAGTCGGTCGGGATCGCGCGGGTCCAGTCGGTGGGGAGCTGCCGGGTCCAGTCGGTCGGCCGCTGCGCGCGCCGGCGGGACGGGACGATGTTGGCGTTGGGCAGGAAGTGCGACATGATTTCTCCAGTTCGTGAGGGTTTACGCACGGTGCGTGACCGAACGGTAGCCTGACCGGCCTAGTGACACACCGCGTTCATTCGATTACAGTGACGTTTTCCGCGAAGAGTTCCGTCCTGGGAAGAGGGGCGTTTCGTGGGATTGTCCGGGTCCCAAGGGCGAAAGCCCAGCTCAGAACGTCCACGATCAGGTATCCGAACGTGGGCGATGTGGAAGCTGGCCACTCCGGTGCTCGGCTATGTCCTCGTCGTCGACGCGCTGGCGTTGATCATGGTCGCGACGACGGCCGCGCTGGTGCCGATCACGGCCCAGTCGCTGCTGTGGTGCGGCCTGATCCTGGCCGGCGAAATCGTGCACCTCGAAGCGGCGCAACGCATCGAGCGCATCCGCGAGCTGGCCGCCGACGGACGGCCGCACATGCACCTCCAGTCGATCTGGATCTTCGCCGGGCTCCTGCTGCTGCCCCCGCCACTGGCCACTGTGGTCATCGTTGTGAGTTACGCCCATTCGTGGGTGCGCGTCTACAAACGGCGCGGCGTAATTCACCGGAAAGTGTTTTCCGGCGCCACGGTGATCCTCGCCTGCGCCGCCGCGGGCGGCGTTCTTTCGGCGGGTACCGGGCACGTGGCGCCGTATGTGCCGTATCTGGACGGGTTCGGCGGGATGACGGCGCTGCTGGTGTCCGGGCTCTCCTACTTCGGCCTCAACTACGTGCTCGTGATCCTCGCGATCCTGATGAGCAACCCGGGCAAGCCGCCGCGGCAGGCGTTCGGCAACCCGTCCGACGTGCTGATCGTGCTGGCCGCGGTGGGCGTCGGCTGCGGCATCGCGCTGGTGATGACGGTCCGGCCGTGGCTGCTGCCGGTGCTGATGGTGACCCCGGTGGCGCTGCACATCGGCCTGCTGCTCCCCCAGTTCCAGGCGGCGGCGCGCACGGACTCGAAGACGGCGCTGCTCGCCCCGGAGTTCTGGGTCCAGCTGGCCCGCAACGAGCTGGCCCGCGCGGCGGAGCTGTCCTCTACGGCGGGCGTGCTGATGATCGACATCGACCACTTCAAGGCCATCGACGACGGCAACGGCCACCTGGCGGGCGACGAGGTCCTGCGCGCGGTCGCGGCGGCGATCCAGGGCTCGGTCCGCGGCGGCGACTACGTCGGCCGCTTCGGCGGCGACGAGTTCGTGGTCCTCCTCCCGGGCACGACGAGCGCGGAGATCGCCTCGGTCGCGGACCGCATCCGCACGGCGATCGCCCGCATCGAGGTCCCGGTCCCGGTGATCCGCCCGGGCAAGCCCGAGGTGATCACGGGCCTGACGGCCTCGATCGGCGCAGCGGTGTACCCGGAAACGGCCACGGAGTACACGATCCTGCTGCAGGCAGCGGACGACGCGGTGTTCGAGGCGAAGGCGGGCGGCCGCGACCGCGTGGTCTTGGCGACCGCCCGCACCGAGCTGTCGCGCCCGGAGATCCCGGACACCCTCTGACGGCTCACCCCCAGCCGGCCCGGAAGTGATTCACCTGCTTCTCGCGCGGCGGGTCACAGGTCGGGACCTGACCGGCTTTTTCGCCGAACCCACCCTGAATACGGGCGTATGATTTCCCGGGATCCGCGAATCAGCACCGGCGAGGAGGGGGTCGGGCAGGTGACTGCGTCCATCATCGTGATCTACTTGGCCATCGGTGCGGTACTGGCCGTGTTCAGCGCCTTTTACATGGGACCACGGGCATTGAAGCTCGCCGACAAGTCGATAGACAGGGTCGTCGGGCTCGCCAGTTTCCAGCGGCAATTCAAAAAGGGACTGCTGTCGAGACTGCGATGGATAATAACGTACCGGTTCCTGTTCTTCCCGGTGTTCGTCGTGGCCTGGCCGGTCACCGTCGCCTACATGCGCCGGGCGATCATTTCGAGAGACTACCGCGAGCGGACGAGAGCCGTGCACCTGGCGCCGGTGAACCTGCAGGTCGCGCTGGCGCTGTTCGGGTTCGCCCTGCTGCTGCTCGTGCTGCGGATCCTGGTCGGTCCCGGCTGGGCGATCGACACGGGATCAGCGTTCCTCCTGGTCGCCCTGATCGCCAACCTGATCTCGAACTCCCTGTCCGCCCTCGACCTCCCCGGTCAGCTGCGCAGAAACCTGATGCAGCCGTACGTGCAGTTCATCGCCATCGCCGCATTGCAGTACCTCACGCTCCTTTCCGGCTCCCTGCTGCTCGGCCCCCTCCAGGTCGGCGGGAAGCCGACGCTCGACGTCGTCGTCGACCAGATCAAGGGCCTGGGCGCCTTCACCCACGTTTTCGACGTGGTCCTCGGGACGCCACGCACGCCGTCGGCGATTCTGCTGACACTGGCCGGGATCTGCCTGTTCGCCATGATCGGCAAGGTCCTGTTCCAGTACAGGAAATTCATCCGGCAGCCGGCCGACCACGCGACGATCGTGGCGACGCTGAGCGCGCTGGGCCGGATCGAGGACGCCCGGCGCTGGCTGGACAAGCTCGACGCACAGGGCTTCCGGGACGGGTCGTTGCTCGGCGCCCGGCTCATGGTCCTGATCGGTGAGAACGAACACGAGAAAGCCTATTCCCTCGCCGAAGCGCAGGTCGTCCTGCGCACCGGCGACGACGGACCCCGCCGGGACCACACCGTCGACGACGTTCTGGTCACCCTCCTGACGACTTCGTCGTTCATGAGCCTGCAAACCGGCCAGCACTGGCAGCTGGTCAGGTTCGCGGTGCGCCGCGGAATCAGCGACGGCTGCCTGGCCGCCATGATCTGGCCCCTGTGCGAAGATCTCGAAATCGACCAGGCCGGCCAACTGGCCGGAATCGGGATTTCGTACGAAAGCCATCCGATCACGCATTCGACGGCCGCGTGGCTGCTGGCCGGCGATTCCCCGGCGGAAGACGAAGCCAGGGCCCGGCTGGCCGCGGCTCAGCCGGTTTCGGACACCGACAAGATCGCCCGCGCCATGGCGGACTGCCGGATCCGCATCTTCCACCGCGACGACGTCGCACCGGCCGCCACGGAACTGCTGGACCTGATCACGGCAGCCGGCGACCTGCCGGCCTGGTGCCGTCCGACCTTCGGCGTCGGCGTGGACGAGCTCGTCGCATCCAGGTTGCTCGGACGGGAGCTCCAGGAGCGCGCCAGGCAGTGCGAAAGAGCCTTGTACGAAGGCCTCGGGCGCGGGGAGGTCGAAATCTACAACTCCCTGAAGGCCGCGAGCCGCATCCTTTCCGGTCAGCACTAGCGGGACACCCCGGGTGGCGCACCGGACGCCACCCGGGCCCCCGCCTACGGCAGCGTCGCCAGCGATTCTTCCAGCGTGGCCGCCGAAAGCTCGTTGTCCACCATTTCCCCCGCGAGGTAGGCGCCGTACGCGGGCAGGTCGAGGTGGGCGTGCCCGCACAACGCCGTGAGGATCACCTTCTCCTCCCCGGTTTCCTTGCACCGCAACGCTTCCTGGATGCACGCCGCGAGCGCGTGCGTCGGTTCCGGTGCCGGGATGATGCCCTCCGACCGGGCGAACCGCACGCCCGCCGCGAAGCACTCCTGCTGGCCGACGGCCAGTGCCTCGATCAGGCCCAGCTCGTAGAGGTGCGAGATGAGCGGCGACATCCCGTGGTAGCGCAGGCCGCCCGCGTGGATCGGGTCCGGGATGAACTCGTGGCCGAGCGTGTGCATCTTCAGCAACGGGGTCAGCCCGGCGGTGTCGCCGAAGTCGTAGGCGTACTTCCCCCGCGTGAGCGACGGGCACGCGGCCGGCTCGACCGCGCGGATCACCGGGTCCATCCGGCCGGCCAGCTTCTCGCGCAGGAACGGGAACGCCAGCCCGCCGAAGTTCGAGCCGCCGCCGGTGCAGCCGACCAGGACGTCCGGGGTGTCGCCGGCCAGGCGGAACTGGCGCAGCGCCTCCTCGCCGATGACCGTCTGGTGCAGCAGCACGTGGTTGAGCACGCTGCCCAGCGCGTACCGCGTGTTCGGGTCCTGCGCCGCCTGCTCGACGGCTTCGCTGATCGCGATGCCGAGGCTGCCCGTCGAATCGGGGTGCTGCTTGAGGATCGCGCGGCCGGACTCGGTCAGCTCGGACGGGCTCGGGTGGACGGTCGCGCCGAACGTCTCCATCATCAGCTTGCGGTAGGGCTTCTGGTCGTAGGACGCGCGCACCTGCCAGACCTCGCACTCCAGCCCGTACTGGGCGCAGGCGAAGGCGAGCGCGCTGCCCCACTGGCCGGCGCCGGTCTCGGTGGTCAGCCGCGTGACGCCTTCGGCCGCGTTGTAGAACGCTTGCGGCACCGCGGTGTTCGGCTTGTGCGAGCCGACCGGGCTGACGCCTTCGTACTTGTAGTAGATCCGCGCCGGGGTGCCCAGCGCCTTCTCCAGGCGACGCGCGCGGAACAGCGGCGACGGGCGCCAGAGCCGGTAGACCTCCCGAACCTCCTCCGGGATGTCGACATAGCGATCCGTCGTCACTTCCTGGGCGATGAGCGCCTGCGGGAACAGCGGCGCGAGGTCGTCCGGCCCGACCGGCTCGCGGGTGCCGGGGTGCAGCGGCGGCGGTGGCGGCTCCGGCAGGTCGGGGATGACGTTGTACCACTGGGTCGGGAGATCGGCTTCGTCCAGGACGTATTTGGTCTGCTCAGCCATCACGCCTCCTTGGTCGGCACTCCAACCTAGGCCGCTCCCGGCCGCGGAGCCAGTACGGTGATCGGGTGAGGAATCCGGTCCTGATCGACGCACCGTCCAATCTGGGCCTCCGGCCGCCGGCCGAAGGCGCGGTGCCGGGCTGTTACAAGACGCCCGGCGTGCTGCGCGACCTCGGTATCCTGAGCCGCCTGGGCGCGGCCGACGGCGGCGTCGTGACGCCGGGCCGGTACGTGGGCACGTGGCAGCCGGGTGACGGCGTGCGCAACGCGGCGGCGCTGGCCGCCTACACGCGCGCACTGGCGGCGCGGGTGGCCTCGGTCCGGTCGTCGGGCGGCTTCCCGGTGGTCCTCGGCGGCGACTGCTCGATCTCGCTGGGCGCGATGCTGGCGCTGCGCCGCGCGGGCCGGTACGGCATCGCGTACCTGGACGGTCACGACGACTTCCGCCACCTGGGCGTCGCGGACCACGTCGGCGCGGCGGCCGGCGAGGACCTGGCGATCATGACCGGGCGGGGCGAGCCCGGCCTGGCCGACATCGACGGCCTGCGCCCGTACGTCCGCGACGAAGACGTCCTCGTGCTCGGGGTGCGGTCCGCCGAGTCGGCGCACCTGCGCGCCGCGGGGATCGCCCACGTCACGTCCGAATCGATGATGGCTTCCGGGTGGGCGCCGTCGTCGCCGTTCGAGGGCCTGGACGGCTTCTGGGTGCACGTGGACATCGACGTGCTGGACCCGGCGTATGTGTCCGCAGTGGACAGTCCCGACCCCGGCGGCCTCGACCCGGACACGCTGGTGTCGGTGCTGCGGCAGCTGCTGGCCCGGCCGGGCGCCGCGGGCTTCGAGCTGACCGTGTTCGACCCCGACCTCGACCCGGACGGCCACCAGGCCGCCCTGGTCGCCGACATCCTCGAAAGGGCGTTGCGATGACCGACCTGCCGATCTGGTACCCGCCGTCCGGCCGCGGCCCGGGCCTGGTGCTGGTCCAGGAGATCTTCGGCCTGGACGACTACCTGCGCTCGGTGGCGGCCGGCCTGGCGGAGGCGGGGTACGTGGTGGCGATCCCGGAACTGTTCCGGCGGACGGCGCCGGGCTGGTCCTCGACGCACGACGAAGCCGGCGTGGCGGCGTCGATGGCGGTGGCGGCGTCGTTCGACCCGGTGCTGGGACTGGCGGACGTGCTCGACGCGGTGGCCCACCTGCGTGCGCTGCCGTCGGTTTCGGGCGGGGTGGGGGTGCTGGGCTTCTGCCTGGGCGGCTTGCTGGCCTTCGCGGCGGCGGCCGAAGGCGATCCCGACGTGGCGGTGTCGTTCTACGGCTCGACGGTCGCCAGGCAGATCGCGGACCTCGCCCGGGTTTCGTGCCCGATCCAGTTCCACTTCGGCGGCCAGGACCCGTACATCCCGCGGTCGGACGTGGCCGTGGTCGAGGCCGCGGTGGCGGCGCACCCCGGCGCGGAGATCCACGTGCAGGAGGAGGCCGGGCACGCGTTCCACAACCACGTGGCCCCGATGTTCCACCACCCCGAAGCCGCGGCGCGCGCGTGGGAGCTGACGACGGAGTTCCTGCGCCGGACGTTGCCGGCGTGACTCCGGGCGCGCACGCCGCCGTGAGCGCCCGGAGTGCTCACAGCGGGTCGAGAGCGCCGTTGACGCTGAACAGTTTCAGCTGGTACGCACGCAGGACCGGGTTGATCGGCTGGAAGTAGGTCGTGCCGCCGAAGGTGCAGTCGCCGCTCCCGCCGGAGGTGGTGCCCTGTGCCTGCCCGCCGGACAGGTACGGCCCGCCCGAATCCCCCGGCTCGGCGCAGGCGCTGGTCCGGGTCAGCCCGGTCACCGTGCCTTCCGCGTAGTTGACGGTCTCGTTCTTGGCCTGGATCGTGCCGCAGCGCCAGCCGCTGGTGATGCCGGACCGGCAGATCGACGCCCCGACGGGTGCTTCCTGCAGGCCCTCGACGCGGACGCCGTCGCCCTGGTAGTCGTTGACCTGCGGCATCGCGAACGGGCCGAAGTCGAAGTCGTAGTTGTCGTGGCTGACCCAGGCGTGGTCGTTGCCGGGGAACACCGAGCCGCGGAAGGTCCCGGTGGCGCCGACGTCGAAGCCCGGGGTGGCCGCGTCGCCGGCCCGGCCGCAGTGGCCCGCCGTCGTCCAGCCGGTGAAGTGCTGGACGTAGCTCAGGACGGAGAAGCCGAGCGAGCACCGGCCGAGCGGCACCCGGAGCAGGTCCCCGCCGTAGATGCCGAGCGGCACCCGGTCCAGCGTCCGCGGCGTGCCGGCCGAGACCTCGACCCGCACCGCACGCGGGTCGGCGCCACTGGCCCCGACGAACGCGGCGGCGACCGCGACGGCGTCCGGGTGGGCACGCACGACGACGGCGTTCGTGACGGCGTCGACGTACCAGCCGGACACGGCACGGGCAGCCGGCCGCGCCGCCTTGTCCAAAGTAGACTTAACCTTGCCGAGTTCGCTTTCACTGCGCCGGACGAGCTTAGGCTCGGCACCGGCGGCTTTCACCGCGTCCGCCAGCGCCGGATCGGTGACGGCCACGACCAAAGTGGACGAACTGAGCCAGGCGCCGCCGAACCGGGTGCCGAACTCAGCCCGCAGCCGGCGTTCGGTGCGCCCGGCGGCCGCCTCCACGGCCAGCAGTTCGGTCGCCTGGGCGGAATCGAGGTGCAGATCGCGCTGCATCGCGGCGAGCAGCCGCGGATCGGCGGCCGCCTGAGCCGGCCCGCTGACCCCGGCCACGGCGAGCCAGACGACCCCAGTGGCGGCGAGCACCCTGCGTGTTCGAAGCATGGCGGAACTCCCTCCCGTTCGCCCCCGAGTGTCGGGCGCGGGAGGAGAGCGAGGCTATGTCGTTCCGCGTGAACCGGATGACGGCGTTTGTCAAAGTTCACAAGGTCCGGATGACGGGCGGGCTAAGGTTCCCGCCATGCTCGATCGCATCCGGGACAACGCCCGCGCCACGGCCCTGCTGGCGAACGTGTTCGACTTCGACCTCACCCGCCAGGACCCGGTCGAGCGGGTACACCTGGCCTCGGGCGGAAAGCTGCAGGTGGCCGCGGGCGACGCAGCGGGCGGCACGTTCTTCGTCTGCGACGGCGGACCGGTGCTGTACGCCAGTTCCGAGGGCACGGCGGGGATCGTCGCCGAGGATTCGACCGCGGCGGTCCGGCTGGTGACCGGGCTGCCGACGTGGCAGGACGTCGTGGCCTGCGCGCCTGACGTCGACGCCATGCGGGCCGCCTTCGAAGCTTCCTACGCGGAGTTGAGGGAGGAGGAGCCCGAGCTCGACCGCCTCCGTGCCGAGGTGGCGGCCGAGCTGGAGCTCGACGAGGTTCCCGTCGAGGAGTTGCTGGCGTCGTTGAGCGTCTGCCTGACGGAGCTGTCGCCCGGTTTCGTGCTGCTCAACGAAGACGGCGACGAATACGAACCGCTGTGACCAGCCGCTCCACCCGGTGCACAGCAGCTCTGGCGGCTACGTCGGTTGGGGGCCTCCGGCGATCGAGTCACGGCACAACAGGCATTCGTCGTCGTCGCAGCGGGTGATGCCCTGGTCCGCTTTGATGGCCGCGGCAGCGGCTGCGAGAGTCTGCCGCGCGGGAAATGCCTGCCACCGCGATCCGCCGACGACCACGGTACGGACGTTGGGGTGCAGGATCGGCTCCAGGCGGGGAAACCCTTCGGAGCAGGAACCGACCTCGACCATGGTCACCCGACGGTCGGGGTCTCGCGCCCAGCGTAGGAACAGACGCCGTCCCGCCTGCTGTTCGGCCAGGTGGAGCGCTGTCATCCGGTTCAGGCCAACCCCGATCAAGACGATCACCCCCTCCCGAGCGGCCAATTCGCGGATGGGGCCGTACACGTCGGAGGGGCTCTGCGCCGAGATCAACTTTTCGGCCAGGGGGCCGATTGCGGCGAACGAGTTGAGCGGATGCGTGCCGCGTACGACGCTGGTACGGCTGATCACGGCCGCCGGGAGCACGCCCAGCCCCGGGTTGATGAGCCCACAGTCGACGGTGTACGGGGTGCCTTCCGGGGGCGTGGGCACCGCGGGGAGTTCGGAGTAGTCGATGCCGTTGCGCGCCGGCCGCATGCCGATGGGCGGAGATACGCCGAATTGGGGTTCGGTGAAGGCCGGCACCAATACGGTGCGGTTGTTTGCCAGCAGCGCATCCAGCAGGACGTGCACGCCACCCGCGATGGGCGCGCGGAAGGAACGCAACGAGGCGTGCAGCATGATCGGGCGACCTCGCGGCGCCAGTTCGTCGACCGCCTTGCTGAAGTGTTCGCTCGGAATCATCGCGGATCTCCTCGAACCGGAAGCCGGTAGTAGTGGTCGGTGATTCAGACGGAGTGGCGGGCGTCGACGATCCGGCCCTGCCGGAGCTCCTCCAGTGCCATCGCTGTCGCTCGCGTCTCGGGGTGGTCCTCGCCCAGCACCCGGCGACGGCGGGCCAGGACATCCCGGTAACCGGCCTCCGCCTCCGCCGTCCGGCCGCGACGGGCCGCGATCCAGGCGAGCTCGTGCCGGATGACGAGCGTCTCGGGATGATCTGCACCGAGGAACTGCGCACGCAGGCCGAGAAGATCGCGGTAGCCGGTCTCGGCTTGCGCCCAGTTGCCTTCCGTGGCGGTGATCCAGGCGAGCTCGTGCCGGGTTCCCAGCGTTCGCTGATGCGTGGGGCCGAGCACGCGCAGACGATCCTCGAGGACTGTGCCGAGGACGGCGCGGGCCTCGTCGAGCCGCCCCTGGTTCGCGATCGCCCAGCCGAGCTCATGGCGGGTGATCAGGATGTCGGGGTCGTCGGGCTCCAGAACGCCGGCGCTGTCGCGGAGGACCGCTCGATAGCCCTGCTCGGCCTTCGCCCATTCCTTACCGCAGCCGGCGATCCAGGCGAGTTCGTGCCGGCACCTGAGGACATCCGGGTGCTCGGGGCCGAGCTGCCGCAGCCGGTTCCGGAGAACGTCCAGGTACAGCCGTTCCGCTCCGGCCAGATCACCCTGGTCGGCGACTGCCCACGCCAGCATGTGGCGCAGGCGAAGCACCGTGAGATGCCCGTCGCCCAGCTCAGCGCTGTGGGCCAGGGCACGCTCGCACAGCACACTCCCCGCTCGGCCGGCTCCGCTGAGGTTGAACGCCCACGCCATGCCGGCGGCGGTTTCCAGGAGCTGGATCAGATGCTCCCGGTCCACGTGCTGTGCGGTGGTTCCCAGGAGGCTCAGCAGATGGGGGCCGAGCAGGGCGTACTCCGGCCAGGTGGCCGGCTGGTCCTGGGGCAGCCCGGCGACATCGGCGGCAAGGAGGGCGACCGCGGTGTGCCGGATCCAGGCCGGGCGCGGTTCCGGCACGTCCAGGCCGGCTCGGCCGACCGCTCCGACGACGGGATGCACGACGATGCCGCTCGGGGAGCTGTCGTCGATCAGGCCGACTTCCCGCAGCCCCCGCAGGACTTCGTCCAGGTGCCGAATCGGCGGAGTGGTGTTACGCGGGCTCGGCGGGCCGGCCAGGAAATCGGCGTCGAGGAGCCCCTCGGGGATCGCGGTGGAGGCGTAGCAGCTGGCCAGCTGCAGTACTGGCCGCGCCTGCGGGACTCCCCGCTGTGCCAGCTCGTCCAGCGACATCTCCACGGCACGACCTGTCAGCGTCCCCGTGACTGCGGCGGCGGGGCGTTCCCGCAGGCCGGAATCGGCCGTCTCCCCGACCGCCAGTTCGTAGGCGGCGAAGGTGGCTCGCCGGGTGGTCCGCGAACGCAGGTGGCTGCCCGCCAGGTGCAGGCTGAGCGGGTGGCCGTCAAGACGCCGCGCCAGCGCCCTGGCCTGGTCTTCATCGCCCGCCTCCGGCGCGAGTTCGCGCAGAACCCGGGCGGCGTCGTCCTCGTCCAGAGCGCCGAGGGACAGGATCCGTGCCGCTCCCCACATCCGCGGATCGGCCTCCCGGCTGGTCACCAGGGCCAGGCCGTGTGCAGACGAGCGCACCCAGCCCGTCAAGTCCTGGATCCCGGCCGGCGAAGTCCCGGTCGCCAGCACCCGGGGATCATCGGCCTCGTCGAACACCAGCAGCCACCCGGGAGGTACGCCATCGAGCAACCGCCAGAAGCGGTCGGCGGCGTCGGCCGTGCCCCGGGCGATCGCCTCGACGTCGTGCGAGGCTGCGCCCAGCTGCCGCGCCACCGTCGTGAGGCCCTGTGACAGGGCGACCGGATCGACGGCCGGAACCCACCACGTCCGGTCACCCCGTGCCCGGACGTGCTCGGCCAAGGCCGCGGCCACCGTCGTCTTGCCGGTGCCCCCCGGGCCGGTGAGCACCGCGGGCTTTCCCGGCGATCGGCGCGTCAGCTTCAGCAGGTCGTCCAGCAGCGCACGGCGGCCGATGAACCGGGCGGGTCCGCCGGGAACGCGGTCTCGGGGCCTGTTCTTGACTGCCCGCAGCCTGGCCTCCAAGCCGTCGTCGGTGATGTGCTCCTCGACGATCTCGCTGATGCGGTTCAGCCGTTCCCGCAAGGTCTCAGCCTCCGTGCGGTCGTCATCGCTGGCCACTACCGCTCCTCCTCTTCTTCGGGCGAGCCGATCGGCGGGGGTCCCCACAGCGGGCGCAGCCGCTTCTTGCCAAGATGGACGATCTGGCGGACGTTGTTGGTTTTCTTGTTCAGCACCTCGGCGATTTCTGCCACTGTGTAGCCTTCGGTGATCAAATGCATCACCTGACGCTGCGCCGGCGGCAGGCACGCAAGGATGCCCGCGACGAACTGACGATCTTCCACGGTGGTCAACGCCGAGCTGTCGGCCGGCAGCGTCGACCCGTCCTCGTCGAGCGCGACGGATTGCCGCCGGCGCCGCTCACTGTTGAGCCGGTGCCTTGCCGTTTTCATGGCGTAAGCCTTGGGATGCCGAACCCGGCCGGGGTCGGAGACGGGAAGATCCCACCGTTCGAGGACCTTTTCCATTGCGTGTGCGGCACAGTCGTCAGCGTCGGCCAGGGAAGCTCCCTCCATGACCATCAACGCCTTCACCAGCTCCCGGTATTCGGCACGGAAGAAATCGTCGAACCCGCCCGGGTACACCACTTCCCCGTCCCCAGCGGAGTCGCCGTTGGCGAACTGCTCCTCATCGGGCACCGGAACCCTCCCAGGGTGACCAACCACCCCGGCCGCATACGGGTACGGAACCCTTCGGCGGTGGCTCGCGCGTCCCGGCGAGCTTCGGCGTCACCTTCAGGCGGTAACCGCAGTCATTCACGTCCATGGGGGCTGCCCTTTCGCCTCATCGATCCGTCGATCGACTTATAAGAGCCCCCGGCCGCCCGATACGTTAAAACCCCTGATCACACGCAACCGTGTCCCGTGCCGGCGTTGCAACGACGTCGGACGGCAGGTCGGGGCCGATTGCGGCGAGTACACGGCGACGGGGCATCGACCTTCGCCAGCCTGACGAACACCTCCGGCGGGAGGTTCGGGTGTGAGGATTCGACGGACTGCTCGACGAATCGGCGTTGCGCACCGAGCCTCGGCGTCCGGGGTGCTCCGCGATGCGTCGCCGGTGCCCACCGCGCCGCCTCCACCGCTGGATGCGCATCATCCGACGTACGGCGCGATCGCCGTGTAGCCGCCGTCCACGGCCAGTTCCGCGCCGGTCACGAACGAGGCCCGGTCCGACAGCAGCCACGCCGCCGCCTCGGCCACCTCTTCGGGCCGGGCCAGCCGCTTCAGCGCGTTCCACCCGGCGACCCGCTCGCGCTCGCCGGGGACCGAGTCGAGCCACGGCCCGGTCTGCGGGGTTTCGGTGACGCCGGGGTTCACGACGTTGACCCGGATCCCCGACGGCCCGTATTCGGCGGCCGCCGCCTTCGTCAGCCCGACCACGCCGTGCTTGGACGCCGAGTAGGCGGCGGAGAACGCGGTCCCGAAGAACGCGGCGGTGCTGGCGTTGTTGACGATCGCGCCGCCACCGGCCGCCCGCATCGCCCGGATTTCGTGCCGCAGGCACTGCGCGACGCCGGTCAAGTTGGTCGCGAGCGCCGCCTGCCACGCCTCCGGTGAGGTGTCCGCGAGCGGCGTCCCCTCCGGACCGACCCCGGCGTTGTTGAAGGCCACGTCGAGCCGCCCGAACCGCTCGACCACCGCGGCGACGATCGCTTCGCAGTCCGCGTCCCGGGCGACATCGGCGACCACCGCGAGAGCTTGCCCGCCCGCCGCCCGGATCTCCTCGGCCAGCGCGCCGAGCTTGTCCCCGGAACGCGCGCTCAGCACCACGGCCGCGCCTTCCCGGGCGAAGAGCCGCGCGGACGCGGCGCCGATCCCCGTGCTCGCTCCGGTGATCAGGGCGACCTTCTCGGCCAGCAGCATGACACGACCCTAAATCAGGGCGGCGGGCGAATCCATGGTCCGTGCAACGGGATGGGCTACAGCCATTTGGTGGTGAACAGGGTGGTTCCGCGGACCGGGTCCACCTCTTTGCGCGCGGTTTCGGTGAATCCGAGCTTGTCCAGCACGCGGCGGGAGGCGGTGTTCCACTCCCACACCGTGGCCCGAAGTCGTGCGTACCCGGACGATCTGGCCCAGCCCAGGACCGCCGTCGCGGCCTCGGTCGCGTAGCCCCGCCCCCAGGTCCGGCGCAGCAACTCGAAGGCCAGCTCCGGTTCTCCTTCGGCTCCCTGCCCGTCGATCAGCCCGCAATAGCCGATGACATCGCCGGAAGCCTTCCGCTCGATCGCCAGCAACCCGCCCGACGACGGCCGGCCGGCGCGAATCGCTTCCTCGAGCTCGGCGACCGTGGGACGCCCGTCGGCATCGATCCGCCGATGTGACGGCACTCGCGGATCACGTTCGGTCCACAGTTCTCGCTGCACGACAGCGTCGGCCACCCGCCACGGCCGGAGCAGCAGGCGATCGGTCTCGAGCACGACCTGGGGTTCCGAAGGCATTTCGACTGCCATGAAAGCAATATCTCACGCGCGCGTCTTCGCGATGCCGCCGAACCCGTAGTGCGGGTCGGATTGGCGGCGCAGTCGGCGTACCCGGCAGCGAATTGTTTCACCGTTTCCGCAGTGACTTCGGCTTTACGACAATATCCGGACAGGTCGCGGACAGCGTCAGGTGGTCTCGTGGCGCAGGGCAGCCGCCAGCCATTCCTGGACCGCCGCCGTCTTGCCGGGATCCGGCCTGGGCGTGCCGTTGATCGTCGCCACGAGCGTGGTGTACCTGACCATCAGGTTCGTCCCGGTCAGCGCGGCCCGCGTCCGCTCCGACCTGGCCCGGTCGAAGCCGGCCATGCTGCGCCGGGCCTCGTCGGCGTCGTGCGTGCCGGTCATGGCGGCCAGGAAACCGGCCGAGTCGGCCACCATCCGTTCGGCGATGTCCCTGGCCTGCGGCGCGTCCGGCGGCACGCCGGCCTGCTGCGCCGCCTGTGCCTCCAGGTAGAGCACCCGGCGCTGCTCGGCGCGCGCCAGCATCTCGGGGGTGGCCATCAGCTTGCCCCGCTCGGTGCCGAAAGCACGACGGAAGAACGCCCGCAGCTCGGTCCGGAACTGCTCGTCCTGCACGACCTCCGCGAGTTCGATCCACGCCTCGAGCTGCTCGGTGGACGGCTCCTCCGGCAGGTGCGGCCGCCGGCTGCGCAGCCGTTCGAGATAGCCGGGATGGACGTCCAGGCCGTCGGTCACGAAGTCCCAGAAGCGGCTGATGAGCCGGTCGCGGTCGTCATCGGACATCGACACGAGCTTGTGCATCAAGCCCACCTGCTCGGCCGGGGTGTGCTGGCGCACGATGGTCCGCAACACGGCGCGGCGCGCGCGGAACTGCTGCAACTGGTCCTCGACCAGCCGCAGGTGCCGGGCGGCCAGCTCGTGCAGCGTGCTTTCCTCGGCCACCACCCGGCGGATGTCGTCCAGGCCGGCGCCGAGGTCGCGGAGGGTGCGCACGAGTTCGAGCCGGGCGATGGCGTGCACGTCGTACCGCCGGAAGCCGCCCTCGGTGACACCGGTGGGCGCGACGACACCCTCATCGGCGTAGAACCTGATCGCGCTGACGCTCAAACCGGTGCGGCGGGCGACGTCCCCGATGGGATAGAGCTCGTTCATGTCCCCCACTGTGCAATCTCGACCGGCTTGAGAGTCAAGGGTCACGGATCGACGCCGGCTGGTGGAAGGATCGACGACCATGACCGACGGCACCGACGAGGCCACGTTCATCGCGGCGGCCCGCGCGGGCGACGCGGCGGGGTTCGCGCTGATCACCGAGCGCCACCGGCGTGACCTGCAGGTGCACTGCTACCGGATGCTCGCCAGCTACGAGGACGCCCAGGACATGACGCAGGAGACGTTCCTGCGCGCGTGGCACAAGCGGGAGTCGTTCAAGGGCCGCGCGAGCCTGCGGACCTGGCTGCACCGGATCGCGACCAACGCCTGCCTCGACTTCCTGGAGAAGCGCACCGACCGCACGCCGGGGCCGGACCTGCTGCACCTGCAGCCCTACCCCGACCGGATGCTCCCCGAGGAGTCGGTGGTGGCGCGGGAGACGATCGAGCTGGCCTTCATCGTCGCCGTCCAGCACCTGCCGCCGCGGCAGCGTGCGGTGCTCATCCTGCGCGACGTCCTCGGCTGGCCGGCGCCGAAGACCGCCGACGCCCTCGACCTGACCGTCGCCTCGGTGACCAGCGCCCTGCAGCGGGCCCGCGCGACGATGCGCGAGCGGCTGCCCGGCCGCCGTCTCGACTGGCGCACCCCCGCGACCCGCGAACTGTCGAGCGACGAGCGCGGCGTGGTGAAGGCCTACATCGACGCCCACGAGCGCAACGACCTCGACGCGCTGGCGTCCCTGCTGCGCGAGGACCTGCGCTTCGCGATGCTGCCCGACCCGGGCACCGCGACGACGACGGCCGGGGACGCGGTGGACGGCTGGGTCTCCGGCGGCCTCTTCCGCCCCGGCCACGACGACTGGCGCGGGGTCACGACGACGGTCAACCGCATGCCCGCCGCCGCGCTGTACCTCCGCACCCCCGGTGACTCCGAGCACCGCCTGTTCGCCGTCGCGGTCCTGCACGTCGTCGACGGGAAGATCGCCGAGCTCACCGGCTTCGACGCCACCGGCAAGCCGTGGCTTGCCCCCTCGTGACCGGGGTCATCGCCTCGTCTCGTACCGGGTCAGCACCACACCGCCGGGGAACGTCCGCGTCTCCACGAGGTCCAGGTTCACCTGGCTGTCGAGCGCCGTGAAGAACGGCGTGCCCCCGCCCACCAGCACCGGATGGCTGACGACCTCGTACTCGTCGACCAGCCCGGCCCGCACGGCCGCCCCGGCCAGCGCCGCCCCACCGACCCGCATCGGCCCGCCGTCCCCGGCCTTGAGCCGGGTGATCTCGGCGACCGCGTCACCGGTGACCAAGCGGGCGTTCCCGTCGACCTCGCCGAGCGTGGAGGAGAACACCACCTTGGGCGTGTCGCGCCAGTTCCGCGCGAACGCGATCTCCGCGGGGGTGGCGCCCGGCTGCCGGTCGCCGGTCGGCCAGTAGGAGTTCATCGTCTCCCACAGCTTGCGCCCGTAGAGGAACAGGCCGATCGCCTGCTCCCGTTCGAGCCACCACGCGAACAGCTCGTCACTGGGCTCGCTCCAGCCGAGGTCACCACCGGCCGCGGCGATGTAGCCGTCCACGCTCAGGTTCATGCCGAAGATCAGTTTCCGCACCATGCCAGCCTCTCGTGAGTCGATCTCACCCGTACAGACGGCCGCGGCGCGAAAACCTGATCGGTGCCGCGCCGGCCTACGCTGTTCGTGTGATCGAGATCGGTTCGCGGGCGCGGACGCTGCCGGCGCCGCCCCATGTCGTCTGGGAGTCACTCGCGGAGCCCCGCCGGCCGGGGGCCCGTCCGTGGCTCCGCCTGCTGGCCGACGAGGTCGAACCCCGGGTCCTGACTGCGGAGAAGCCCGGCCAGGCGGTGTGGTCATCGCTGTGGCCGAGCCGGCCCGAGGACCAAATCCATTTCGCGCTGACGGCCTCGCGCGATGGAGGGACCTTGCTGAGGTTCACCTTGCTGACGCCCGGGGAGGCCCCCGACCAGAGCAAAACCGGACACCTCCGGCGGCGGCTCAACCAACTGCTGTTCGCCGACCTTCGCTACTCCTACGGCCAGTGAGCGGCGCAGCGCGGCGAGACCGGGCGCGGAGGCTCGTTCGTCATTTGCCGCCGAGTAGGCCGCTTGAGTATTGCAAGGCCACGTTCAAGCTCGACTCCAGGAGATCGTCCTTGATCTCACCTGCCCGCTGGATCGTGTCGATGTCCCGCATGTCAAAGCTGAATCGATGACTGACCTTGATTCCCTCGGGCAACCGGCTTCTCGCGGAGATCCTTCGATAGATGAGCAGCTGACACATCAGCATCCGCCAGAAGACCGGACGATCCTCGGGCCGGAAATTGTACAGAGGATTGCAAAAGAGGCCGAGCGACTTGCTTCGACTGTCCTGAGGCGCCTCGAACAGTTCGAGATAGCGGTTCTCGAACTCCGCGACGGTCGTCAACCGGCCCGCGTCGCGGTGGATGCAGGTTTCGATCGCCGGATCGAGTCGGCCGCGGGTAAGCCCCTGCCACCAATACGTTGCGGACTCCGCCACTCTCTTCTCGCGCCAGCCCATGACTACAGGGCCATAAGTCAACGCCGGAGGAATGGCCGCGATCTTGTAGTCGTTCAAGTGAACCTGGTAGGCGGCTTCCGCCAGCGTGTAGACTTCGTTCACCCTCGCGTCGAAGGCGAGGTCCACCAGGGTGATCTTCTCACTCAGAAGCGTATAGACGGCGAGCGGCTCCAGAAAAGCGCGCGCGAAGGAGATGACTTCCGAAGACCTGGAAAGCATCCAAAACGAGTTTGCGTCTCGCGTCGCCTGCAGTTCCTTCCACCGCCGCGGATCCGAGAGCTCGACGATGCGATCCGCGGCAGCGTCACAGCTCGCGGCCAGCTTGCTTATCAGTGGTTCGCATTCATCGTAAAGCCGCTTCCGGGCAGCAAATTCATATTCTCGCCTGCTCTGCTCTTCAGCGGATTCCCGAGCCAGGCTTGATCGGAGAACCTCCACTTCCCGGCTGGTTCTCCTCGTCGTCCGAGCCGCATACACTCCCGCTACCAACGCGAGCACGGCCGCAAGCAATGCCGCCCCGGCTGTTGCGAACTGGCCCACCGAAGACACCTCCGCAACTTCGAGAGAACATGATACAGCGCATCACACAGCGGAGTTCTTGCGCTGATTGGCGTTGAAGCGCGCTTTCTTCTGCCGGTTCCCGCACGTGTTCATGTCACACCACCGGCGAGTCCGGCTCTGGCTGGTGTCGAAGAAAGCCGCCCGGCACGTCGGTGATGCGCACAACGCCAGTTTTCCGTCCCGCTCGCCCGCCAGGATGCTTATTGCGTCGGCCGCGATCACGCCCAAGGCGTCCTCCACGCTGGCCGGTGAGCTGAGCCGCCAGTGCCGATGCCCCTCAAGCGTCAGAACGGCCGACGCCCGCCCCTGACTACTTCGAGCGTTGATCACCTTCACCGCCGCCGCCGGGAGCGGCTCCTCGCTTGCCGCCGCTGTTGCGGCCGCGTGGATCGCTTCCCTCAGCTCGCGGGCGAGTTCGAGCTGGGCCATGGTGCACGACTCCACGTCCAAGCCGTTCACCACCAGCCAATCGACGAGGCGCTGCGGTGTCGGGATGCGCTCCACCGATTCCCCGCGACGCTCCGTCAGCGTCCCCGTGAAGCTGGTCGCCAGCACGCTGCCCAGCCGGAAGTCGGGGAACCCAGCGCGCATGGAACCAGCTTAGCAGGTTGCCCGCCGCCCTCGGATCGTGTTAGAACCGTCTTAGCCGGTTCACCGATGGAGGTCTCATGCCCAGCGATGACGTGCACGTGTTCGAAGCCCACGCACCCGATGCCGCCCTCGACGAGCTGCGTGCCCGGTTGGCCGCCGCGCGGCTTCCGGAGCGCGAGACGACCCCCGGCCGCTGGGACCAGGGCGTTCCGCTCGATGCCCTCGCCGATGTCGTCGACTACTGGCGCACCGGGTACCACTGGCGGTCCTTCGAAGCGCGGCTCAACCGGATCGGCCAGTTCCGCACGACCATCGACGGCCTGGACATCCATTTCCTGCACCGCCGCTCCCCGCGCGCGGACGCCACGCCGCTGATCCTGACGCCCGGCTGGCCGGGCAGCATCGCCGAATTCGCCGACGTCGTGGACGAGCTGGCGGATCCGGAAACGGCCGGCGCACCGGCCTTTCACGTCGTGGCTCCGTCGCTACCGGGCTTCGGGTACAGCGGCAAACCCGCCACCACCGGCTGGGGCACCGAAAAGATCGCCGCCGCCTGGGTCGAACTCATGACCCGGCTCGGCTACCGCCGGTTCGCGGCCCACGGCGGCGATTGGGGCGGCGTGATCACCACGATTCTCGCCGGCCGGTTCCCGGCCCACGTCCTCGGCATCCACACCACGACCGCGCAGGCGCCGCCCGGCCTGCCCACCGACGGGCTGACCGCGTCCGAACGCCGGTGGGCGGAGGAAACCCGCGATTTCTGGCGCCATCGCGCGGCGTACGCGAAGCAGCAGGCGACCCGGCCGCAGACCATCGGCTACTCGCTCGTCGACTCACCGGTCGGCCTGCTCGCCTGGATCCTCGACAAGTTCGCCGAATGGACCGACACCCGGGAAAGCCCTTTCGAAACGATTTCCCGGGACCGCATCCTGGACGACGTCACCCTGTACTGGCTGACGCGGACCGGCGCGTCGGCGGCCCGCATCTACTACGAAAGCCACGATTCGCTGGACCCCGGCCTCCGGGTCGACGTCCCGGCGGCGATCAGCGTTTATCCGCGTGACATCGAGAAATGCCCGCGGCCCTTGGCGCAGGAGCGGTTCCGGCGGATCGTCCGCTGGACGGAACCGGAAACCGGGGGCCACTTCCCGTCGCTGGAGGTGCCCGGGTACTTCGTCAAGGACCTGCAGGACGGCCTCGCGGCGGTGCTGGCCGTCAGCCGGTGAACCCCGGCCGCAGGTTGCGACGGGCGTACTCCCCCAGCGACAGCGTTTCGTGCACGCAACCCCGGTAGTAGCTGACCTGGCCCGGCTCGCCGGCCAGCCGTTCCCACGCCGCGCGGCCCGCGGGTTCGTCCAGTTCGCTCAGCAACGTCGCCGCGTACGCCCGGCCCGCCGGTGTTGCCTCCTCGAGCACGCGCTCCAGCAGGGGAACGGCGTGCGCGCCCAGCCCGGCCAGGTGCCGGTAGGCGAGCGTGCTCGCGTCGACGGCTCCGGTGACACCCCGGCCGCCGAACGACAGGAGCCGCGCCGTCACCAGTTCCGCCACCGCTTCGCCGTCGTCCATCGCCGAACTCCCGATTCCATGATTTCCGGTCCTTTTTCCCGCGCACCCCGTGAACGTTTCACCCTACTCCGTTCAGCGAGCAAATCCACCCGTTGAGGCCAACGTTCCCACCCGTGCCCAGCCGATAGGCTCGGACGGATACCGGCTCACACAGGGGATGTGATCGATCCATGACGACCACGGAAACCGGCGAATCGGCCCGACTGCTCGAGAAACTCGCGCCGCCGCTCATCGGGAACTGCCCGGACCTGGACCTGCAAAAGGACCTCGTCGCCGCACTGGAGGACGGGATCAAACAGGCCCCCGCCAAGTTCGACAAGTACCTCCTCTTCGTCGGTGCTTTCGAACTGCCCGTCATCCCGGACGCCTCCGCCGAGGGGGCGTTGCCCGACCAGGTCAAGCTGATCAACCTGCCGTCGGTCACCGAAGCCAAGGGAAACGAGCCCATCCACGCGCTCGGCACGCACCTGAACGGGTTTCCGCTGGCCCAGGCCGTCGGCGCCGAACGGAACCTCGTGCGGTTCTCCCTGCTCACCATGAGCGCCGCCCACCAGCTCGAATACCTGCGCAAGAGCGGGTTCGTCGGAAAGGAGTGGAAAGTCCTCGTCGAGATCCACTACTACCGCAAGCGGCAATTCGTCGGACGGGACCGGCTCCACAAGGACACCTACGGCGAGACGCTGTTCGTGAACCTCAACTACGACACCGACGTGGACATTCCCGGCCCCGAGTACGTCCTCAACCCGGCGGTGGTCCAGGAGCACGAAACGCAGATCGAACGGTCGCTGCCGGCCAAATTCCTGGAAGATCTGCGGTGGGTTCGCGGCCGGCTCGGGAAACCGGCCGAAATCAACATCGCGGCGGTCAAGCCCCACCAGTTCGTCGCGTTCGTGGACGAAGCCATCCACCACATGAGCCCGCAGTTCGGCGGCCGGACGGTGTCCGGCAACCAGCTCGGTGCGTTCCTCGCCAAGACGTACGGCCAGGACCTGGTGCAGGACGCCAGTGCCGCCCGGCAGGCGTTCCGCGAGGCGAACTCGGGGTTCGGCAGTTACTTCCGCTCGCTGATGAGCACCGCCAAGCCGTTCGCCGCGTACCTGAAGCTGGTCCCCGCCGACAAGGCGAACACGTGGTTCCACCTCATGGAGCTCGTCGAAACCCCGGACACCGAAGTCAACCGGCTCGGCCTGCGGGACGCCGGGCTGACCGACGACGTCATCGACGCCCTGTTCGCCGAGTACTGGCCGGGCTACCAGAAGGTGTCCGTGCCCGGCGCCAAGCCGGTCCCCGTGGCCGAAACCGCGCTCAAGCGGCAGGCCAGCGCCGAAGCGCTGAACAAGCGGGTGCCGCCGCCCGCCGCCGGTGACCGCCGGTTCTTCCGGACCTGGGTGCGGGTCGTCAAGGCCTGAGCCCGAGCTGGTCGCGGCGCCGGGTCAGGGCGGCCGTCTCGGCGGTGTTGCCCGCCAGCTCGATGGCCCGGTCGTACGCCGCACGTGACTCGCGGCCGCGGTGGAGGCGGCGCAGCAGATCCGCCCGGGTGGCGTGGTAGGCGTGGTAGCCGGCCAGCTCGGCTTCGAGCCGGTCGACCACCGCCAGCGCCACCTCCGGGCCGTCGAGCTCGGCGACCGCGACGGCCCGGTTCAGGGCGACGATCGGCGACGGGTCGAGGCGGACGAGCTGGTCGTAGAGCGCGAGGATCTGCGACCAGTCGGTGTCACGCATGTCCCGGGCGGACGTGTGCACGGCGTTGATCGCCGCGAGGACCTGGTAGCGGCCCGGCGCCACCCCGGTGGCCAGCCGCTCCCGCACCAGCCGGTGCCCCTCGGCGATCAGCGCCGTGTCCCACGCGCCGCGGTCCTGCTCGCCGAGGGCGACCAGTTCGCCGTCCGGCGAGACGCGGGCGTCGCGGCGGGCCTCGGTCAGGAGCATCAACGCCAGCAGCCCGGTCACCTCGCCATCCTCCGGCAGGAGGGCGTGGATCAGGCGGGTCAGGCGGATCGCCTCGGCGGTCAGGTCGCGGCGCACCGGGCCGGTGCCGGGGCCGGTCGCCAGGTAGCCCTCGTTGAACACCAGGAACAGCACGGTGAGCACGCCGTCGACGCGGGCCGGGAGGTCCTCGGCGGACGGCACGCGGTAGGGGATGCGGGCCGCCTTGATCTTGGCTTTCGCGCGGGTGATCCGCTGCCCCATGGCGCTCTCGGCCACCAGGAACCCGCGGGCGATCTCGGGCATGGTCAGCCCGGCGACCAGGCGCAGCGTCAGCGCCACGCGGGCGTCCACCCCCAGCGCCGGGTGGCAGCAGGTGAAGATCAGCCGCAGCCGGTCGTCGTCGATGGCGCCGGGCGGCTGCGGCGGGTCGTCGTCGTACTCCACGACGGCCGCCTGGTGCTTGTCGTCGCGCTTGCTCTCGCGCCGGATCCGGTCGATGGCCTTGCGACTGGCCGTGGTGGTCAGCCAGGCGCCGGGGTTGGGCGGCAGGCCGTCGGCTGGCCAGCGTTCGACGGCGACCGCGAACGCCTCGGCCGCCGCCTCCTCGGCGACGTCGAGGTCACCGAACCGCCGGGTCAGCGCGGCCACCAGCCGCGCCCACTCGTCGCGGTGGGCCCGGGTCACCGCTGCTTCGACGTCGCTCACCGGAACGGCCGGACCTCGATCTTGCGGTCGCAGACCTTGGACGCCTCGGCGGCGAGCTCGAGCACCACGTCCAGGCCGGGTGCCTCCCACACCCAGAAGCCGGCGAGGTACTCCTTCGACTCCACGAAGGGCCCGTCGCTGAACACCGCCCGCTCGCCCCGGTTGTCGACGACGGTGGCCGCGTCGGTGTCCGCGAGCCCGCCGGCGAACACCCAGTAGCCCGCGTCGACCAGGCGGTCGTTGAACTCGCTGATGGCCGGCTGCCGGTCCGTGCTGCCGGGACTGCTCTTGTCGTCGATCACGGAAACCAGGTACTGCATCCGAAACTCCCCTGTGTTCGCGAACGGCCATTATTTCGGAGGCGCTTCCGGTGCCGTGCTGCCAGGCTGTCCCCATGGGCTCGGACTGGTGGTGGACGCTGACCCTTCCCGCCGGCGCGGTGCGCCCGGAGAACGTCGAGCGGCTGCTGGCCGTGGCCGGCACGTTCGGGCTGTCGCCGGCGCGGCCGGACGGCGGGTACAACGGCTTCAGCGCGACCGGCGATTACCGGGTGCAGGACCGGTCGCAGATGGTGGCGGGCCTGGCCACCGCGTCCTGGGGCACCAACGTGTGGCTCGGGTCCGATGTGGCCGTCTCGCTGTCCACCGAGCGCGGCGCCCAGGACGTGGTGACCCTGTCGCTGGACTCGATCTACTGCCGGCGGACCCCGGATGACCGGGCCGAGCCCTTCCGAGCGCTGCACCGGCTGCTCACCGACCTGTGGGTGGCCCTCGCGGACGAGCTCGGCGCGCTGTTCGGCCGGGTCGAGGACGAGTGGTCGCTGGAACAGATCTGGGCCGAGCTGAGCGACCCCCGCTTGGGCGACGCCCCGCCGCCCCCGGGTGCCTGGCCGGAGTGGCTGAGCTGGTCGACCTACTTCGACGCCGGCCGCGCCCGGGCGCTGCCGGCCGTTCCGGCGGAGCTGGGCGCCCACGTCCGGCGGACGCCCGCCGGGGCACTGGTGCTCGAGCTGTCGGACGACCCGGCCGCGGTCGATCCGCTGCGGTTCGCCCGGCTGCACCAGGTGCTGGCGGGAGCGGCCCGCGGCTGACAAGGGCCGGCTCGAGGTCCCGGCCGACGAGCTCCCCGGTGGTCCACCCCGCCACCGGCGCCTACGCTGGGCCCGGATCGACCGGACACACGCGGAGGACTGTGCCATGCCCCATGCCGTCGACTTCGGGACCGTCTCGACCACCGGCCTGGAAACCTCGCCGGTCGCCGCCGCGCTCGCCGGCCTGCGGGCGAACGAGGCCCGCTACTTCAAGAACAAGTACGACCACGAGTTCACCGTCGAACCGGCGGCCGACGCCCGGCCGGCGGTCGGCTGGGTGCACCGGATCCTCGAGGAGGAACGCGGCATCGTCATCGCCTCGCGCCCGCTCGAGGCGACCGCGTTCCAGGTCGAGAACATCCGGATGGCTTACGTGTTCTACGAAAGCGGCCTGTCGGTCAACGTGATGTACACCGTGGACGACGGCGGGAAGCGGGCGGTCGGGTTCAAGCTCTCCGAGGGGATGGACGTCCCCGAGGAGCTCTCGTCGTTCAAGTTCGCCCGCCAGAAGTCCAAACTGGCCGGCACCATCCGGGGCTCGTACTTCGTGATCAAGGGCGAGTACTGAGCGCCCGGGGGCGGGGAGGCGCCGCCTCCCCGCCCCCTCGCACTACGTCCGGTAGCGGAACAGGATCCGTCCGCGGTTCAGGTCGTACGGGCTCAGCTCCACCAGGACCCGGTCGAACGGCAGGATCTTGATGAAGTTCTTCCGGATCTTCCCGCTGATGTGCGCGAGCACCTGGTGGCCGTTCTCGAGTTCCACCCGGAACGTCGCCCCGCGCAGGCACTCGACGACCGTGCCCTCGACTTCGATCCCGGCCATCAGCGCAGCACCAGCTCGAGGTTGCTGCCCACCCGGCGGGCTCCGATGCCCTCGAACAGCGCCACCGCCGCCGGGTTCGTCTCGTTCACTTCGGCCGACGCCGTCGCGATTCCCCTATGGTGCAACGTATTCAGCACGTGCGACAGCAGGGCGCGGCCGATCCCGCGCCGCTGCCGGTCCGCGCGGACCGCGATCAGCCCGATCCGCGGCTGCCGCGTCACCGCCGCCAGCCGGACCAGGCCCACGTGCTCGCCCGCGGACTCCGCCACCACGTACTTCGTGACGTCCGGGGTGTCCGGGCGGGGCAGGATCTCCGCCGGCATCTCGTGCCAGCCCACCGCCGCCGAGACTTCGGCGCGGATCAGGTCCTCGAACGCGCGCAGCAACCGCTCGTCGGACGGCGGCCTGATCGTGACGTCCGCCGGCACGGGGACCACGTCCGTGGGGACCACGTACTCCCACTCACGGCGCCGGATCGTGAACCCGGCGGATTCCCAGCGGGACCGCAGTTCCGCGTCGGCTTCGTCGACCACGGTGTACAGCGGCCTCGGCAGTGCGGGCAGCATGTCGGCCGCGAGCAGCGCGAAGTCCGCGTCGCTCCACGTGTCGATGCTGAGGAAGAGGCGGCCGTCCGGGCGCCGGGATGCTTCCCCGCGGCCGGCCACGCCCGGTCTTTCGTACAGGTGATTCATGGTGTCGCCTTTCGGGAGCTCGTCGAAGCGCTCCCGGCGACACCTCCGTCAGCCGCCCGCCCGTGACGACGAGGGGGAGCACCCACTGCGTACAACGTTCACGGGTCTCACCCCCTCGGTCCGGGTCACGGTCAAGGGGCAAGCTAGCAGCCCGGCGCACGTCCCGCCCACTCCTTTTCCGGCGACGGGCGGGGCGAGACCGGTCAGGAATCGAGAAGCGCCGGTCAGGACGCCGCACCTAGCGTTACCGGCATGACGAACAGCGAAATCATCACCCTCGAAGTTGCCGACACCGCCGCCGCCGAGCGCTTCTACGCCGACGCCTTCGGGCTCACCACCCAGCTGCGCTTCCGCGCCTCGGACGCCCCCAGCACCGGCTTCCGCGGGTTCACCCTCTCCCTCACCGTGCCCCAGCCCGCCGACGTCGACTCCCTCATCGGCACCGCCCTCGAAGCCGGCGCCACCACGATCAAGCCGGCCACGAAGTCCATGTGGGGCTACGGCGGCACCGTCCGGGCGCCGGACGGGACGATCTGGAAGCTCGCCACCTCCGCCAAGAAGAACACCGGCCCGGCCACCCGGAAGATCGACGCCGTCGTGCTGCTGCTGGGCGTCGCCGACGTCGCCGCGAGCAAGAAGTTCTACGTCGAGCGCGGCCTGGCCGTCGGGAAGAGCTTCGGCAAGATGTACGTCGAGTTCGAAGCCGGGTCGAGCCCGGTCAAGCTGGCGCTGTACCGGCGCAAGGCACTGGCCAAGGACGCCGGTGTCGCGCCCGAGGGCAGCGGTTCGCACCGGATCGCGGTCGGCGGCGCGGCCGAGCCGTTCACCGACCCGGACGGGTTCGCCTGGGAAACCACCGCGGCCGCGAGCCGGTCCTGATCAGCCGGTCCCGGTGGTCCGCAGCCGTTCGAGGTACTCGCGGGTGTCGCCGGCTTCGGACGCGCCGATGCGCTCGAAGATCTCCGCCGCGGTCCGCAGGTCGCGGGCCGCGGCGTCCGGCCGGGCCGACCGCGCGGCGCAGCGGCCCAGCCCGTCCAGGGCCCGGGCTTCCTCCAGCGGGCTGTTGACGTCGCGGGCCAGGCGCAACGCCTTCGTGTACCGCGACACGGCTTCGTCGACCCGGTCCGTCGCCAGCAGCAGCACGCCGATGTGGTTCAGGGCCTCGGCTTCGCCCAGGCGGTTGCCCAGGTCGCGGTAGATTTCGAGGGCCTGAATCTGGCTCCGCTCGGCGGCGGCCAGGTCCCCGATCCGGTGCTGGGCGGCACCGAGCTCGTTGAGACCGCCCGCTTCACCGAGCCGGTCGCCCAGCGTGCGGGAAATGGCCAGGGCCTGTTCGTGCGCGTCGATGGCCTTGCGGTACTTGCCGACCATCCGCCACACGACCGCGAGGCTGTTGAGCGCGAACGACTCGCTGAACCGGTGGCTCACCTCCCGGAAGCCGTGCACGGCCCGGGTGTGCGCCTCGATCGCGCCGTCGAAGTCGCCCATCGTGCGGCGGGCGATGCCCAGTTCGTTCCAGGCGTCGGCCTGGCCGAGCTGGTCGCCGAGGTCCTCGTAGAGGCGCAGTGACTTCGTGTGCGCGGCGACCGCCGCCTGGTAGTCCCCGTCGACCAGGTGGACGATGCCCAGCTGGTTGAGCGCGAACGCCTCGCTGGAGCGGTCGTCCAGGTTCCGGGCCATCTCCAGCGCCCGGGTGTAGGCCGCGGCGGCGCCCCGGTAGTCGTCGACCATGCGCCGGTCGGCACCGAGCTGGCCCCACGCGGCCACCTGTCCGGCCTTGTCGCCGAGTTCGGTGTAGCAGGCCAGCGCCACCACGTGCGATTCGAGGGCGCCCTGGTAGTCGCCGATCCGCCGCTGCATGTTCCCCAGCCGGTTCAGCGCGTGCGCCCGGGCGAGGTCGTTCCCGGTGCGGGCCGCGGACTCCGCCGCCGCCAGGTGCAACCGCACGGCCTGGTCCCACGGCCCGACCAGGTAGAGGAACTTGGCCAGGCTCTCCGCCAGCCCGATCACCTGGTCGTGCCACGCGTTGCCGATGGCGTACTCGGCGCAGGCGATCAGGTTCGCCGCCTCCGTGCGCATCCAGGCCCACGCCTCCATCCGGCTGCTGAGCCGCACCTCGGGCCCGGCCGGCGCGCGGCCGCGGAGGATGCCGCCGGAGTCGCGCAGGCCGTCCGTGGTGACGTCCTGGGCGATGTGGTGCGCGGCGACCGCGGCGGTCGCCCGGTAGTGGCCGAAGAGGCGGCCGATGGCCTGCTCGCGGTCGGCCGCGGCGTCGCCCTGGCTGAGCTTGCGGCCGAATTCGCGGATCAGGTCGTGCATCCGGTAGCGGTCGAACGCCGGCTCGTCGACGAGGTGGTCGTTGTAGAGCACCTCGAGGTGCGCGCCGGCCTCGGCCACCGGGACGTCGGCCAGCGCCGCGGCGGCGTGGGCGTCCAGTTCCGGCCCGGGGTGCAGGCCGAGCCGCCGGAAGAACCGCTGCCGGTCGTCGGTGAGCTCGCGGTAGGACAGGTCGAAGGCGGCGGCCACCTCGAGGTCCTCCGCGCGGAGCTCGCCGAGCCGGTCGTGCGCCGAGTCCAGTTCGCCCGCCAGCTCGGCGACGCTCCACTGCGGACGGCTGCGCAACCGCCCGGCCAGCAGCGAAACGGCCAGCGGCAGCATCCCGCACAGCCGGACCACCCGGTCCACGTGCTCGGCCTCGGCGTGCGCGCCCGGCCGGCCGGACAGGCGCGTGAACAGCGACGCCGCCTCGTCGGGCGGCAGGATGTCCAGCGGCAGGGTCACCACGCCGGTCAACGCGGTGAGCCGGCGGCGGCTGGTGATCATCACCAGCGAACCCGGGCTCGCCGGCAGCAGGGGTTCGACCTGGGCGTAGCTGACGGCGTCGTCGAGGATCAGCAGGACCCGGCGGCCCGCCAGCCGGTCGCGCCACATGGCCGCCCGCGCGTCCGGGTCGGCGGGCACCTGCTGGGCGGGCACCCCCGTCGTGGCCAGCAGGGCCGCCAGCACGTCGGCGGGGTCGGCGGGCTGCTGCCCCGGGGTGTGCCCGTGCAGGCGGACGAACAGCTGCGCGTCCGGGAACCGGTCGGCCAGCAGGTGCCCGGCGTGGACGGCGAACGCGGTCTTGCCGACCCCGGCCATCCCGTCGACGGCGTGGATCGCGACCGCGTCACCGCTCCCGGCGGCGTCGGCGACCGCGTCGGCTAGCCAGGCGAGTTCCGCGGCCCGGCCGGTGTAGGCGGGCACATCGCGCGGCAGCGTGCGCAGGCCGCGTCGCGGATTGTCCCGGCGGGTCGTGGCGGAAGGCACGCCGTCGGGCAAGGCGAACTGCGCGGCCGAATTCATCAGGTGCTGCTGCAGGTACACCGGGTTGTCCGGATAGGGGTGGTCGGGCAGGCACACCCAGCCGATCGTGCGGGTTTCCTTGGCTTCGACGAGAACGGGGCGATAAGTGCCCGGCGAACCGTCCTGGCTGTGCCGGACCACCTCGTCGAAGAACCACGACGAAACCATCACCGCCAGCACGCCCGGCGAATTCGCCAGCGCCGTTTTCACCGGTTCCGAATCGACCAGCCGGAACGTCAGGATCACCGACGCCGCCGTCACGCCGTGGCTGTCGTACCGGACCTCCCCGGCGTGCAGGGCCAGCCGCAGCCGGATGCGTTCTTCGGGGGCGGCTCGGCGGTTGTGCGCGTTCAGGCCTTCGACGAGGGCCCCGGGCAGCACGTCCGCGAAGACCGACTTCGGGGTGTCGGGCGGGGCCAGCACGAACACGCCGTCCCCGCGGTCTTCGTGGTAGCAGGTGTCCCAGGAGATGCCGGCCTGCCGGAACGCCCGGCGCAGCGTCTCGTACATCGTGTCCCGGACGGCCACCTGGTGGTGGTTCGCCCGGTGGTGGTCGCCGAACCCTTCGACGTCGACCACGAGCACGGTCCGGTGCACCGCCAGGGGAAACCGCGGCGGCCGGCTCGCCGGATCGGGTGTCAGGTCGACGGGCGGCAGCACCGGGGCGGTCCCCACCGGCGGTTCCGGGTAGGCGGGCTGGTCGGTCAGCAACCGGAGCAGGGATTCGGCCCCGGCAAGGGAAAACCGGTCGACGCGGTACACGGTCGTGCTGGCGGCGGCGAGGAAGTCCGGCACGCCGTCGAGGCTCTGGCCGGGCAGCACGACGGGCAGGAACCGGTCCAGCGCGTGCGGGTCGCGGTAGAACGCGTCGCGGATCAGCCGGGCTTCCCACTGCACACCGCGGCCGACGTCCCCGGCGGCGCGCCCCTCCGCGCCTTCCCGGTACCGCGGCGAGGCGATGACCAGGACGTGATCGGCCTCCCGGATCTGCTCGGCCAGCCACAGCGACCAGTCCTGCCGGTGTTCCGCGGAAAGGTCCAGCCGGGCGTCGACTCCGCAGGACCGCAGGAACACCCACAGTTCCCGGACCGTCAGGTCGTCGGCGGCCGAACCGGATTCCGGGGCGTAGGAAATGAACACCCGCCGCGGTCGCGGCTTCGTGCCGGATCGCTCGCTCACCGCCGATCCCCTCGCCTCACCAGGCCCCTTCCTGCAGGGTATCGGGCGAACCGGAAGCGGTGGCGGGAGAAATGCGACAAAACAAGGACAACTGGCAGGCACCGCACCGGAAAGGATCACCGTGCGCGAGAATGCCCGCCACCGCGCGGCCGGGACCGCGGCCGGGCAGACTGGCCGGGTGCCCGAACTGCCCGAAGTCGAACTCGCCCGTCAGGTCCTCGCCGGTGCGCTGGACCGGGAGATCCGGGAGGTCGACGACCACGACGACTGGGTCTGCCGCCCCCACGCCCCCGAGGACATCGCCGCGGCGCTGCGGGGCGGGCGGCTCACCGAGGCGCACCGGCGTGGGAAGACGCTCTGGTGCGCCACGGAAGGCCGGGACGGGCAGCCGGGGCCGCACCTCGGCCTGCACCTCGGGATGGCCGGGCAGCTGCGGTTCGCGGGCCGGAGCGGGCCGCCCGGACGGGCCCGCGACCGCGTCGAAAAGCCCGAGTGGTTCCGGTTCGGGATCACTTTCGCCGACGGCGAACAGCTGCAGCTGTTCGACACGCGGCGGCTCAGCCGGGTGCGGCTCGACCCGGACCTCGACGCGCTCGGCCCCGACGCCGGGGAGATCTCGCGCCGGGACTTCGCCGAGCGCGTCGGCCGGGGACGGGCGCCGCTCAAGGCGCGGCTGCTGGACCAGTCGGTGGTGGCCGGGATCGGCAACCTGCTGGCCGACGAAACCCTGTGGCAGGCCGCGCTGAGCCCGGCCCGGCCGGTGAACGAGCTGACCGGCGACGACCTCGCGCACCTGCACAAGGCGCTGCGGAAGGCGTTGCGCGCGGCGATCCGCCACGGCGGCGTGCACACCGGCGAGTTCATCGGCCACCGCCGCGCGGGTGACCACTGCCCGCGCTGCGGGGCGGAGCTGAGCCACGGCACCGTCGGCGGCCGGTCCACCTGGTGGTGCCCGAAGGAACAGGCCTAGCGGCCCGGGAGGGCACGCACGCGGGCGGTTTTTGTCGGGGGTAGCCGGTACCGTCGCGGACATGGGAACACTGGTGACCTTCCACGCCCACCCGGACGACGAGTGCCTCCGCACCGCGGGCGTCATGCGCAAGGCCGTCGAAGAGGGGCACCGGGTCGTGCTCGTCGTCGCCACCAAGGGCGAGGTCGGCGAGGTACCCGACGGCTTCCTCGCCGAGGGCGAGAAACTCGCGGACCGGCGCGTCCAGGAGTCGCACGCGGCCGCGGAGATCCTCGGCGTCGAGCGCGTGGAATTCCTCGGCTACCGCGACTCGGGGATGATGGGCGAGCCGACGAACGACGACCCGGCGTGCTTCTGGCGCGCCGACGTCGAGAAGGCGGCCGAGCAGCTGGCGGCGATCCTGCGAGAGGAGTCGGCGGACGTCCTCACGGTGTACGACGACAACGGCGACTACGGCCACCCGGACCACATCCAGGTCCACCGCGTCGGCGTCCGCGCGGCCGAGCTGGCCGGCACGTCCCGGGTCTTCCAGGCGACGTTCAACCGCGAGTTCATGCAGCGCGGCTTCGAGGCGGCGGTGGCGGACGGCCTGATCCCCCCGGAGGCGGCCCCGAAGCCCCCGGAGAACGTGGAGTTCGGCAAACCGGAGGCCGAGATCACGGCGGCGGTCGACGTGTCGAAGTACGCACCGGTGAAGCGCGCGGCGATGCGCGCGCACCCGAGCCAGATCAGCGAGGACATGTTCATGCTGGCCATGCCGGACGACGCGTTCACGTTCGCCTTCGGCACGGAGTGGTTCATCCGCACGGGCCAAGGCCCAGGCATAACGGAAACCGACCTGATGTCCGGCCTCTGACCCACCGTCCGGCTCCGCCAGCACCCGTGATGCCCCGCCAATCACGCATGATGCCCGTCCAATCACGCGAGATCGCTCCCCAATCACACGAGTTCCGTCCCCGATCACGCGAGCCGACCGTTCGAGTACGCGAGTCGTCCGTCTGGGTACGCGAGTCGGCCGTCCAGGTACGCGAGTTCGCCGTTCCGGTACGCCGCACTCCCGTGACCGGACCCGTCACTCGCGTGATCGGGGACGTGACTCGCGTGATTGAACGCGTAACTCGCGTGATTGGCGGGGCATCTCGCGTGATTGGCGGGGCATCACCTGTGGACGGGTGAGGCCGGCGTTGAATGGGTGGCGGGGGCGAGTTCGGGAGGGCGTGTGCGCAGGACCATCGACTGGGTGGACGGGGCCGTCGTCGTCATCGACCAGACCGCGCTTCCCGGGGCGTACCGGCTGCTCGAACTGCGGACCGTCGGTGCGCTCGTCGACGCCATCCGGCGGCTTGCCGTCCGCGGGGCTCCCGCGCTCGGGGCGGCCGGGGCCCTGGGCGTCGCGCTGGCCGTGCGGGAAGGCGGGGACGTCCGCGCGCACGCCGAGCTGATCGCCCGGGCCCGGCCCACCGCCGTCAACCTCGCCTGGGGCGTCGAACGCGCTCTCGCGAAGCTCGGCGAAGGCCCCGACGCCGTCCTGGCCGAGGCCCTGGCCCTGCTCGACGAAGACGAGCGGCTCAACGAGACCGCGTCGAAGCACGCCGCCGAGGTGGTGCTCGACGCCTGCCCGCGGCGGCCGCTCCGGCTGCTCAGCCACTGCAACGCCGGGCGGCTCGCCACCGTCGGGTGGGGCAGCGCCCTCGGGGTGGTCTGGCACCTGCACGAACGCGGGCTCGTCGAGGAGGTCCTCGTCGACGAGACCCGTCCGCTGTTCCAAGGGGCCCGGCTGACGGCCTGGGAACTCGCGCAGGCGAACGTTCCCTACCGCGTCCAGCCCGACAGCGCCGCCGCCGCGGCGATGGCGCGGGGGCTGGTCGACTGCGTGCTCGTCGGCGCCGACCGGATCGCCGCGAACGGCGACGTCGCCAACAAGATCGGCACCTACGGCCTGGCCATCGCCGCGCACCACCACCGGGTGCCGTTCGTCGTGGTCGCGCCTTCGTCCACTGTGGACGAACACATCGCCGACGGAACCGGCATCGCCATCGAGGAACGCGATGCCGGCGAGCTCACCCACTTCGCCGGGGTGCCGATCACGCCGCCGGACGCAAGCGTCTTCAACCCCGCCTTCGACGTCACCCCGCACGACCTCGTCACGGCCGTGGTCACCGAGCACGGTGTCTTCAGGGGCGCGGGCCGATCTCCCGGCCGCCTTCGGTCACCGTGATCGCCATCGCCGGGCACGAGTCCGCCGCGTCGAGGACCGTTTCGTCCGCGCCGACCGCGGACGTCAGCGTGCGCGCCTTCGCCCCGTCCAGCACGAACACCTCCGGCATCAGCGCCGCGCACATCCCCGAGCCGATGCAGACGTGCTCGTCGATCTCCACCTGCCAGCTCATGGTCACCATCCGATCGGCATCGACCGCGGCCCGCGGACGAGCATCTGCGTCTTCCACACGATATCGCCCGCCAGGTGCAGCCCCGGCAGCTCGGTGACCAGGGCGCGCAGCGCCTCCTGCAGCTCCAGCCGGGCCAGCGGCGCGCCGAGGCAGTGGTGGACGCCGTGGCCGAAGCCCAGGTGGTGGTTGTCGGCGCGGTCGAACCGCAGCTCGTCCGCGTCGTCGAACCGCAGCCGGTCGCGGTTGGCCGCGCCGACCGCCACCAGCACCGGCTCGCCCGCGCGCACGACCACGCCCCCGACCTCGACGTCTTCGGTGGCGTACCGCGGGAAGCCCGCCCCCGCACCCAGCGGCACGAACCGCAGCAGCTCCTCGACCGCGGCCGGGATCAGGCCCGGGTCGGCGCACAGGCGCTCCCACTGCTCGTGCTGGTCCAGCAGCGCGTAGACGAAGTTCGGGATCTGGCTCGCGGTCGTCTCGTGGCCGGCGACGAGGATGCCGACGCACAGGTCGACCAGCTCCAGCTCGGTCAGCCGGTCGCGCACGTCGTGCGCCTCGATCAGCGCCGTCATCAGGTCGTCCTGCGGCCGGACGCGGTGTTCGGCGATCAGGCCGCGCATGTAGTCGCGCAGCTCTTCGCGGTTGCGCTCGAACTCCTCGGGTGTCAGCCCGCTGGTCGACAGCGCCGCGTCGCTCCACACGCGGAACTTCGGCCGGTCGGCGACCGGGACGCCGAGCAGCTCGCAGATCACCGCGACCGGGATCGGCAGCGCGTAGGCGTCGACGAGGTCGGCGGGCGCCCCGGCGGCCTTCATGTCGGCGATCAGCTCGGCGGCGAGCGAGGCGACCCGCGGCCGCAGCAGTTCGACGCGGCGGACGGTGAACGCCTTCGCGACCAGCGTCCGCAGCCGCGTGTGGTCGGGCGGGTCCATCTGCAGGATGCCGCCGTCGCGGACCACGGGCGAGCGGCGCGGCGCGTCCTTCTCCTTCTCCATCGCCCGCGAAAACCGGCGATCGCCCAGCACCAGCCGGGCGTCGGCGTACCGGGTGGCCAGCCACGCGGGCTCACCGTAGGTCATCTTCACCCGCACCAGGCCCTCGGCCTCCCGGGCGGCCTCGTACGCCTCGTTCAGGTCGAGGCCGGCCTCCTCGTTGAAGGGGTACGACAGCGGTTCGGTGTGCGTGGCGGTCATGCGGAACCCCCGTGCTCCAGTTTGTAAGCAGCTGCTTACAACGCTACACAGTTTCTCCCCACCTGTCACGATCCGCCATTGCCCAGTCACCGAATCCTAGGTTACGGTGACCTAGGTGTGGATCGAGATCCTCCTGCTGTCGAAGCTGGCCGCCGAGCCGATGCACGGCTACGAACTCCGCAAGTCCGTGGAGGCGTCGACCGGCCACACCCTGTCCAACAACTCGCTCTACCCGACCCTGCGGCGCTTCGTCGACGCGGGCGCGGTGAGCCGCAGCGCGGAGGAACAGGAGGCCAAACCGCCGCGGCACGTCTACACGATCACCGACGTCGGGCGGGAACTGCTGCACGACATGCTCGCCGACTTCCCGGCCGACCTGGCGCTCAACGAGCCGGAGTTCCTCGCCCGCGTGGGGAACTTCGCCTGGCTGCGCCCGGCCGAACGCACGCGGGTGCTCGACGTCCGCAAGAAGGCGCTGACCGCCGAGCAGGCCCGGCTCGAGGCGCTCGCCGCCGGGCAGGCCGACCCGTGGAGCCGGGCCGCGCTGCGGCACGTGCTCGGGAAGTTCGACGCCGAACTCCGCTGGCTCGCCGGCCTCACCACCGATCCGAGGGAAGACGCATGACCACCACCGAAGAGACGCCTCGCCTCCCCTTCGCCCGCGCGAACGCGCTCGCGATCGCCCCGGACTACGAGGTCCTCCGGCAGCAGGCGCCGGTGACCAGGGTGCTCACCCCGGCCGGCGACCCGGCCTGGCTGGTGACGTCCTACGAGGAAGCCAAGGAGGTCTTCCGCGACCGCCGGTTCGGCCGGTCGCACCCGGCGCCGGAACAGGCGTCGCGGATCTCCTACGCCGCGGTGCAGGACGGCCCGAGCGGCGACTTCGAGACCGAAGAACACGTGCACAAGCGGATGCGCCGGATGCTCGCGCCCGCCTTTTCCGCACCGCGGATGCGCGCACTCGGCGACCGCATCGCCGAGCTCACCGACCGCTGCCTCGACGACCTGGAAGCCGCGCGCGGAGACGGGCCGGTCGACCTGACCGACTTCCTCGCGTTTCCCCTGCCGGTGCTGGTGATCTGCGAACTGCTCGGGGTGCCGTACGCCGACCGCGAGCACTTCCGCGGGCTGTCCGAGCGGATCGCGGTGATGGACGGCGGCGAAGACGCCCAGGCGGCGATGGCGGAGTTCATGGCCTACATGACGAAGCTGGCCGACGCCAAGCGCGCCGACCCGCAGCCGGACGTCATCTCCGACATGGTCGCGGTCCAGGCCGACGACCCGACGTTCACCGACGAGGACCTCGCCCGGATGGGCGCCGGCCTGCTGTTCGCCGGCCACGAGACGACCTCGACGCGGATCGCGATGGGCACGCTGTTCCTGCTCACCGACACCGCCCGCCGCGACCGGTTCGCCGCCGACCCCGACGGCGAGGTGAACCAGACCGTCGAGGAGATCCTGCGGCTCACCGCCACCAGCGGCACCGGCCTGCTGCGGTACGCGCACGAGGACGTCGAGATCGGCGGCGTGCGGATCATGCGCGGCGACGCCGTGCTGATCTCCAGCGACGCGGCCAACCGGGACGCGGCGGTGTTCGCCGACCCGGACGGGTTCGACCCGGACCGGACGCCGAACGTGCACCTCGCCTTCGGCACCGGCGCCCACGTCTGCATCGGCGCCAACCTCGCCCGCACCGAGCTGCGCACGGTGTTCCCGAAGCTGTTCCGGCGGTTCCCGGGCCTGCGCCTGGCCGTGGGCATCGACGAGATCCCGATCCGCACCAACCGCGTGGCCGGCGGCGTCGAGCGCGTGCCCGTGGAGTGGTGAGCGTGAAGATCACCGTCGACACGCAAAGCTGCGTCTCGTCCGGGCAGTGCGTGCTGCTGGCGCCGGAGACGTTCGACCAGAACGAAGACGACGGCACGGTCGTGCTCCTCGCGGCCGAGCCACCCGCCGGGGAAGAGGAGGCGGTCCGGCAGGCGGAGCTGACCTGCCCGGCCGCCGCGATCCGCCTCGCCGGCGCCTAGGGTCCGTCGCGCCGCGTCCGGTTTGCCGGTTAGCCTGCTCCGATGGGTGAGCAGCCTGGCCGCAAGCGGGACGCGGCCGCGACGCGGCAGGCGCTGCTCGACGCCGCCGCCAAGCTGTTCGCCGAGCGCGGCTTCGACCGGACGACCGTGCGGGACATCGCCAAGCTCGCCGGGGCGAACCAGTCGCTGCTGTTCCGCTACTTCGGCAGCAAAGAGGCACTGTTCGAGGCGGTCATCGCCCGGTCGGGGCGCGAGCAGCTCGCCGCCACCCCGCCCGAGCGGCTCTTCAGCACGTCCCTGCGCAGCATGCTGGAGCCCGGACGGCAGAACCGGGCGCTGGAGACGTACCTGCGCTCCTCGGGCAGCGACGGCGTCGCGGCCGCCATCCGCCAGGAGGTCGGCCGCGAGTACGCCGAGGTGCTCGCCACGCTGACCGACGCCCCGGACGCCGAGCTGCGCGCCGACCTCGCGCTCGCCTGGCTGATGGGCATCGCGCTGGTCCGCGAGGTCACCGGGAAGGAGCCGCTGGCCGGCGCCGATCCGGAGGACATCTGCCGGCTCGTGCTCGCCGGGATCAGGACGCTGCTGGAGCGCAGCGAGTAGCGGGTCTGCCGCGGCCGGTCGTGAGTGTTTAGGCGGGTTAGAACCCGCCTTACCACTCACGACGAGTTGCGGCAGACCCGTCACGGCAGCGCGCGGCGGAGCAGTTCCGCCAGGTGCACCGGGGTCCTTCCGGACTCCTGGGCGATCTGCGTCCGGCAGCTGAAGCCGTCCGACACCACCACCGTCTCCGGGGCCGCCGCGCGGATCGCGGGGAGCATCCGGTCCTCCGCCACCGCCTTGGAGACGTCGTAGTGGCCGCGTTCGAAGCCGAAGTTGCCCGCCAGGCCGCAGCACCCCGAATCCAGCGTCGTGTTGCGGACCCCCGCCGCCTTCAGCGCGGACTCGTCGGCGCCGAACCCGAGGACCGCGTGCTGGTGGCAGTGCACCTGCGTGATCGCGTCGACGTCGAGGGCCGCGAACGGGATCGGCGCCCGCTCGAGGAGTTCCGCGAACGTGAACGTCCGCGAAGCCAGCAGTTCCGCGCGTGCGTCGCCCGGCATCAGCGCGGGCAGGTCGCCGCGAAACAGGGCCGTGCAGCTCGGTTCCAGGCCCGCGACCTCGTAGCCGTCCTCCAGGTACGGCGTCAGCACCGACAGCGTCCGGTCCAGAACGCGGCGCGCGACGCCGAGCTGGCCCGTCGACACCCAGGTCAGTCCACAGCAGACTCCGCGGTCCGGCAGCACGACGTCGTAACCCGCCGCGGTCAGCACTTCGTAAGCCGCGTCCAGCACCGAAGGCGTCAGGTAGTTGTTGAACGAGTCCGGCCACAGCACCACCCGGCGCTCCCCCGAAGCCCGCCGCCGGAGGTCCGCGCGCGACGACGTGAAAGGAGACGTAGCGAACGAAGGCAGCGCACGTTCCGGCGCGATCCCGCCGAGCCGCTTCACCAAGCCCGCCAACCGGGACCGTGCCACCAGATTGGCCAGGCGCGGAGTCAAAGCGCTGAGCCGCAGCCACAGCGGCAGCCAGCCCATCGAGTAGTGGGACGCCGGGCGCAGCCGCCGCCGGTAGTGCTGGTGCAGGAACTCGGCCTTGTACGTCGCCATGTCCACGTCGACCGGACAGTCGGAGAGACAACCTTTGCAGGACAGGCACAAGTCCAGCGCGTCGCGGACTTCGGCGGACCGCCAGCCGTCCGTGATCACCTCACCGTTGATCATCTCCGCGAGCAGGTGGGCCCGGCCGCGCGTCGAGTGCTGTTCCTCGCGGGTGGCCCGGTAACTCGGGCACATCACGCCGCCGCCGCTGGTGTTGCGGCACTTCCCCACTCCGACGCAGCGCCGCATCGCCTGCCCGAAGTTCCCGCGGTCCTCCGGGTAGCCCAGGAACACCGTGTCCTCAATGGACTGCGAGGTGGCACGCACCCGCAGGTCCGCGTCGATCGGCCGCGGCGCCACCAGGATGCCGGGGTTCATCCGCCCGGCCGGGTCGAAGATCGCCTTGAACCGCGCGAAGACGGCCAGCATTTCCGGGCTGTACATGCGGGACAGCAGCTCGGAGCGCGCCTGGCCGTCGCCGTGCTCGCCGGACAGCGAGCCGCCGTGCGCCGCGACGAGGTCGGCGGCCTCCTCCAGGAACCGGCGGAAGTCCCCGACACCGGACTCCGACAGCAGGTCGAAGTCGAGCCGCAGGTGCAGGCAGCCTTCGCCGTAGTGGCCGTAGACGACGCTGCGGCGGCCGTGCGCCCGCATGAGTTCCTTGAACTCGCGCAGGTACGCGCCGAGCCGTTCGGGCGGGACGGCGGCGTCCTCCCAGCCCGGCCACGCCTCCGAGCCGTCGGCGAGCCGCGTGGCGAGCCCGGCGCCTTCCTCGCGGATGCGCCAGAGTCCGCGTTGCGCGGCCGGGTCGTCCACGATCGCGAAGCCCGTCAGATCGAGTGACGCGGCCAGTTCACGAGCACGCGCGGCCGGGTCGTCGCCGGCCAGCTCGACGAACAGCCACGCCCCGCCCGGCGGCAGGTCGCCCGCCCGTCCCGGGAGCATCGCGACGAGTTCGGCGTCCACGCCTTCGACGGTCAGCGGGGACCACGGCAGGATCGACGGCACCGCGTCGGCCGCCGCGATGTCCGAGGGAAAGCCCAGCACCGCCAGCACCCGCTCGCGGGGCAGCTCCGCGAGCGAAACGGTCGCTTCGAGGACGGTCACGCAGGTACCCTCGCTGCCGACCAGCGCCTTGGCGACGTCGAAACCGTTCTCCGGCAGCAGGTGTTCGAGCCCGTAGCCCGACACGCGACGCGGCCACGTCGAAAGTTCCTTGCGCAGCAACGCCAGGTTGTCGCGCACCAGCGCGCGCAGCTCGTCGAAGATCCGGCCCTCGGTGGGTTCGCCCGGGCCGACCCGCAGCCGCGTGCCGTCGTAGAGCAGGACTTCCAGCGAGCGGACGACGTCGGCCGTGCGCCCCCACGCCACCGAGTGCGAGCCGCACGCGTTGTTGCCGATCATCCCGCCGAGCGTGCAGCGGCTGTGCGTCGACGGGTCCGGGCCGAACCGCAGGCCGTGCGGGGCCGCGACCGCCTGCAGGTCGTCGAGCACCGTCCCGGGCAGGACCCGCGCGAGCCGGGCCGCCGGATCCAGCGAGAGCACCCCACCGAGGTGGCGCGAGGTGTCGATCACCAGGCCAGGGCCGCACGCGTTCCCGGCGACACTCGTGCCGCCGCCCCGCGCGATCACCGGCAGGTCACGATCGCGGGCGGCCGCGACCGCGGCGACGACGTCGTCGACGGTCCGTGGCAGCACCACCCCGCGGGGCACGTGCCGGTAGTTGGACGCGTCGGTCGTGTACAGCGCGAGCGTGGCGGCGTCGGTGAGGATCTCCACGCCCCCATTCAAGTCGACCGGGGGCCGCCGTACCTCTCCAGCCGGGTATGTCCGGAACCACACTCCGTGTGCCATCGTGATCGGGTGACGGCCAAGGAGCACGTTGCGGAGTACAGCGCGGTGCTGGGCGAGCTGCTGCGCGAGCGCGAAAAGCTGCTCGGCACGCTCGACCGGGTCGCCGCGCTGCACGGCACCGCGCGCCTGATCCGCGAGGCGGTCGGGGCGAAGGCCGGGTTCGTCGGCGAGCTCACCGAGCCGGGGCTGGCCGTGATCCGCTGGATGTCCGGCAACCGGACCGACGCGCTGCAGGACCTCGAGGTGCCGACCGGCCAGGGCGTCGGCGGGCGGGTGCTGGCGCTGGGCCGTCCGGTCCGCGTCACCGACTACGTCAGCGCGCCGACGATCACCCACCACTTCGACGCCCAGGTCCGCGGGGAGGGCCTGGCCGCGCTGCTCGCCGTCCCGATCGTGGCGCGCGGCGAGACCGTCGCCATCGCCTACGCCGCCATGCGCGAGCCCGCCGGCTTCGGCGACGACGCCGTGCGGCGGATGGAGGACGTCGCCTGCCAGGCCGGGGCCGCGCTGCACCTGGCGAAGGTCGCCGAAACCGACCGCACGGCCGCGGTGGCGGGCGAACGCCTGCGAATGCAGAGCGCGCTGCACGACTCCGTCGGAGCCCTGCTGTTCTCCATCGGCGTCCAGGTGCGCGACCTGCACGAGGACTTCCACGGGAACCCGGGCCTGGAGGCGCGGCTACGACGGCTGGAAGGCGACGTCTCCGCGGCCGCGGGTGCGCTGCGGGAGTCGTTGCTGGCGCTGTCGGAGTGCAGCCCGGAGCGGGCGCTGCCGGTCGAGCTGGCCGAGCACTGCCGCTCGTTCCAGGCGCGCTGCGGCGTCCCGGCGCGGTTCGTGCAGCTCGCCGCGGTGCCGCCGCTGGACGCCGAACGCACCGCGCTGCTGGTGGCCGCGGTCCGCGAGGGCCTGCTCAACGTCGAGAAGCACGCACGGGCGTCCTCGGTGATCGTCAGCCTGCTGCCCAGCGACGACGGCGTCCAGGTGGTCGTCGCGGACGACGGCACGGGCACCGACGCGGTCCCGGGCACCGGCGTGGGCCTGCGGACGCTCGCCGGGCGGGCGTTGCGGCTCGGCGGGCGGGTCAGCCTGGTCCGGGACGACGACGACGGCTGCACCCTGCGCGCGTGGGTGCCGCTGGTGCGGCCGTGACGCCCGCGACCGTCTTCGTCGTCGACGACCACCCGGTGGTCCGCGACGGCGTGACGCTGCTGCTGCGCTCGGACCCGTGCCTGACCGTGATCGGCTCGGCCGAGTCCGGGCGGCTGGCGATCGAGCGGGTGGCGGCGCTGGCCCCGGACCTGATCCTGCTCGACCTGCGGCTGCCGGACATGCTCGCCCCGGAGGTCGTCACCGAGCTGCGCCGGGTGCACCCCGAGGGCCGGATCGTGGTGTTCACCGCGCACGGCGACCACCAGGGCGTGCTGGCCGCGCTGGAGTCGGGCGCGCACGGCTGCCTGCTCAAGGACGCCGCCGGCGCGCAGCTGGTCACCGAGCTGCGGCGGGTGCTGCGCGGCGAGCGCGTCGTCGACCCGCGGATCCTCCCGGACGCCGGGCAGCGGTCGGACGCGCTGGCCCGCAGCGGCCTGACCCGCCGCGAGTACGAGGTGCTGCGGCTGGCCGCCCAGGGCCAGACGAACCCCGAGATCGCGGAGTCGACCGGGCTGGCCCGCAACACGGTCAAGACGTACCTGCAGTCGGCGCTGCACAAACTGGGCGCGCGCAACCGCGTCGAGGCGATCGGCAAGGCGAGCGAAGCCGGGCTGCTGTGACATCCTCGGCCGGGTGACGATCGACCTGCACGCGCACAGCACGGCCTCCGACGGGACGACGCCGCCCGAGGTGCTGCCCCGGCTGGCCGCCGAAGCCGGGCTGACGGTGCTCGCCCTCACCGACCACGACACCTTCGCGGGCCTGAGCGCCGCTTCCGCCGCTGCCGCCGAGGTCGAGATCGTCCCCGGCGTCGAGATCTCCTGCCGCCTCGACGACGCGGAAGTGCACCTGCTCGGCCTCTTCGTCGACCCGCTGTTCGCGCCACTGGCGGACGAGCTGGAGCTGATCCGCACCGACCGCGTCCGCCGCGGAGCCCGGATGGTCGAACGCTGCCGGGAACTCGGCGCGCCGATCACCCTGGCGCAGGTCGAGGCGATCGCCGCGGGGGCACCGCTGGGCCGTCCGCACATCGCCGCGGCGCTGGCCGCGGTGGGTATCACCGACGCGTTCACGCCGAACTGGATCGCCGACGGCGGCCGCGCCGACGTGCCGAAACACGTGCTGTCCACTGTGGACGCGATCGCGCTGGTCCGCGCGGCGGGCGGCGTCGCGGTGCTGGCCCACCCGCGCTCGGTCAAGCGACGGGCCGCGGTCTCGGACGCGCAGCTGGCCGCGCTGGCCGAAGCCGGGCTCGCCGGGGTCGAGGTGGACCACCCGGAGCAGCCCGTCCCGGTCCGCGACCGCCTCCGGGAGGTGGCCGCGGACCTGGGGTTGCTCGCGACCGGCTCGAGCGACTTCCACGGCGACCGCAAACCGGTCCACCTCGGCGAGTGCACCACATCCCCCGAGGTCCTCGCAGCCCTCCGCGCCCACCGGTCGTGAGTGGTAAGGCGAGTTAGAACTCGCCTTACCACTCACGACCCGCCACGGCAGAGCGTCCGTCGTGTCCGTTTCGTAGCCAGTGGGGTCTCCAGGTGGGGGTGACGGAGGGCCGCGGCTGATCGCAGGATGACCGCCACCGACCGTGACTCACGTCACACGAGCGGAGGAGGCCCTGTGCGTTCCGGAGTGAGTTCGTGCTGACCGTCCGCGGCCTGCGGGTGCGGTACGGCCGCTCGACGGCCGCCCTGCACGGGATCGATCTCGACGTCTCCGCCGACGGTGTCCTGGCCGTGCTCGGCAGCAACGGCGCCGGGAAGTCCACCCTGCTCAGGGCCGTTTCCGGCACGCTGCGGATGCACCGGGGCTCGATCGACGCGGGCGAGATCCGCTACGACGGCCACCCGCTCGGCCGGCTCGACCCGGCCCGGATCGTCCGGCTCGGCGTCGTCGGCGTGCCCGAAGGACGGCAGATCTTCGCCCGGATGACCGTCGAGGAGAACCTGCGCGCCGGCGGCATCGGCGCCCGCACCGCCGCCGAACGGGCCGCCGCCCGCAAGCGGGTCGACGAGCTGTTCCCGGTGCTCACCGAACGCGCCCGGCAGCGAGCCGGGCTGCTGTCCGGCGGGGAGCAGCAGATGCTGGCCATCGGCCGGGCGCTGATGTCCGCGCCGCGGCTGCTGCTGCTCGACGAGCCCTCGCTGGGCCTGGCGCCCAAGGTCGTCGCGCAGATCGGGCGGACCGTCCGGGAGATCCACGACCAGGGCACCGCCGTCGTCCTGGTCGAGCAGAACGCCGTGATGGCGCTCGGCGTCGCCGACCACGCCGTGGTGCTGGAGGTGGGCCGGGTCGCGCTGGCCGGCACGGCGGCCGAGCTCGCCGCCAGCCAGGACGTCCAGCGGCTCTACCTCGGCGGGCACGCCGAATCGTCGGCGACCGCCGACGCCGAGGCGGAGTCCGCGCGCCGGAGCCTGGCCGGGCGGACCCTCTCGAGGTGGGCCGGATGACGCCGCCGGAGCTGCGGGTCGAGGCCGTTTCCCTGCGGTTCGGCGGCATCCGGGCCCTGGACGACGTCAGCTTCACCGTCGCACCCGGCTCGCTGCACGCGCTGATCGGGCCGAACGGCGCCGGGAAGTCCAGCTGCTTCAACGTGATCAGCGGCCTCTACCGGGCCGGCACCGGCCTCGTACGGCTGGGCGACACCGACCTCACCGGGCTCGCGCCACACAAGCTCGCGCGCCTCGGCATCGGGCGGTCCTTCCAGAACGCCGCCCTCTCCCCCGGCTCGACCGTGCTCGACAACGTCATGCTCGGCCGCCACGCGCTGACCCGCGGCGGGTTCCTGGAAACCGGGCTGCGGCTGCCGTGGACGGTCCGCGCCGAACGGCGGCACGCCGAGCGCGCCCGGGAGATCTGCGCGTTCCTCGGGCTCGGCGCGGTGGTCGACGCACCTACGGGCGCACTGCCCTACGGCGTCGTCAAGCGCGTCGACCTCGCCCGCGCGCTCGCCGTCGAGCCGGTGCTGCTCCTGCTCGACGAACCCGCGGCCGGGATGAACGCGGCCGAGACCGCCGAGCTGGCCGGCACCATCAGCGGCATCCGCGCGGAGCTCGGCATCTCGATCCTGCTCGTCGAGCACGACATGGGCCTGGTGATGGGCATCGCCGACCGCGTCACGGTGCTCGACTTCGGCCGCCGCATCGCCGACGGCACGCCGTCGGAAGTGCAGTCCGACCCGGACGTCGTCAAGGCCTACCTGGGCACGGAGGCAGCGTGAACACCTTCCTGCAGCTCGTGGTGAACGGCCTCGGCAAGGGCGCGGTCTTCGCGCTGCTGGCGCTGGGGTTCGTCATCATCTTCAAGGCCACCGAGGTGGTCAACTTCGCGCACGGCTCGCTCGTGCTCTTCGGCGGCTACCTCGTCGTCGTGACGAAGGACGCGCTGGGCTGGGTCGGTGCGTCGCTCGCCGGGATCGTCTCGGCCGGGCTGCTCGGCCTGCTCGTGGAGCGGCTGCTGCTGTCGCGCTCCCGGCACGCCGACGCGAACAGCCTGGCCCTGCTCACCATCGGCGTCGACGTGATCGTCACCGAGGAGATCGTCCGCCGCCTCGGTGTCACGCTGCCGTTCCTCGGCGGCGCGTGGGACGCGAAGCCGTTCCAGCTCGGCGGCATCACGCTGTTCCGCACGCACCTGGTCGCCCTCGGCGTGGCCGCGGTGCTGATCACGGCGTTCTGGCTGGCCTTCAAGTACTCGAACTGGGGCGTGGCCATGCGGGCCCAGGCGGAGAACCGCGAGGCCGCCGCGCTGATGGGCATCCGCAGCTCCCGCGTCACCGCGACCGCGTGGCTGGTCGCCGGGCTGCTGGCCGGGGTGGCCGTGCTGTTCATCGCGACGCAGGACTTTTCCGGCGCCGGGCTTTCGCGCGGAACGCACTCGATCGCACTGGCGGCGTTCCCCGCGGCGATCCTCGGCGGCCTCGATTCGACGGCGGGCGCGGTGGTCGGCGGCCTGGTCGTCGGGCTCGTGGAAGCGCTGTCCGCGCAGTACGTCTCGTTCGACTTCTCCAAGAGCGCGGTGTTCCTGGTGATGCTGGTGGTCCTGGTGGTGCGGCCGTCGGGGCTGTTCGGCACGAGGGAGCGGACACGTGTCTGAGCAGACGGTGACCGAGGCCGCCGCCGAGTCCGAAGTGGACACGCCGGCGCGTCCCCGCCGCAGCCCGGCCCGGCTGGTCCGCACGTCAGCGTGGCTCGCGCTGCTGGTCGTCCTGCTCGCCCTGCCGCTGTACCTCGACGCGGCCTGGCTCAAGGCCGGGCAGTACATGATGATCGGCGCGGTCGGCGCGATCGGGCTGACCCTGGTGGTCGGCCAGGCCGGGCAGCTTTCCTTGGCGCACGCGTTCTTCCTGCTGGCCGGCGGCACGGCCTACACCGTCCTTTCGGGACCGGCGGGCGACGACCGGGTGGTCGGCTTCGGCCTCGACCCCGGCCTCTCGCTGCTGGGCGCGGTGGCCGTCGCGGCCCTGCTCGGGCTGGCCTTCGCGCCGGTCGCCGGGCGGCTGCGGGGGATCTACCTCGGCGTCGCCTCGCTGGCCCTGGTGTTCCTGGGGCTCTACTTCGGACAGTCCGCGGAGGAACTCACCGGCGGGACGTCGACCGGCCGCTCCCCGGCGCCGTTCTCGCTGTTCGGTTTCCCGTTCACCAACGACGGTCCGGAGATCAGCCTGCTCGGCGTGCCGATCCGGCAGGCCGAACGCATGTGGTACCTGTTCCTGCTGCTCACCGTGCTGGCGTTCGTGATCGCCCGCGGCGCGGTCCGCGGGCGGGTCGGGCGGTCGTGGCGGGCGGTGCGCGACAACGAAGCCGCGGCCGCGGTGATGGGCGTCAGCGTCATGCGCGCGAAGGCGGGCGCGTTCGCCGTCTCCTCGGCCTACGGCGGCCTCGCCGGCGCGATGACCGTGCTGTGGTTCGACATCCTCAAGCCGGACGAGAGCGAGTTCGGCACCTACGGCATCAACGTGTCCATCGCCTACCTGGCGATGGTCATCATCGGCGGGCTCGGCTCGGTGCCCGGCGCGCTGGTCGGCGCGCTGATCGTCAACGGGCTCCCGCAGGTCCTCGCCCTGTATTCGGCCGACCTGGGCTGGTTCTCCGGCACCGGCGACGGCGCGCTGACCCCGGTGCTGGTCAGCTCGTTCGTCTACGGCGCCGCGATCATCCTGGTCGTGCTGTTCGAGCCGGGCGGGCTCGCCGCGATCGGCCGCCGGATCACCCAGCGACGCTCACCCCCTCCGGAGGAACCATGAAACGCACACACCTGGCGGCGGCGCTGGTGGCCGTCCTCGCGCTTTCGGCGTGCAGCACGAAGGCTAACGACTCGGGCGCGGCGGGCTCGGACAGCTCCGGCGTCAAGACCGGCAAGGGGGTGACGGCGGGTGACGTGACGCTCGGCGTGATGACCGACAAGTCCGGCGTGTTCAAGAACCTCGGGCTCGGTGTCACGCAGGGCAACGAGCTGTGGGCCAAGGACTTCAACGCGGCCGGCGGCGTCTGCGGCCGCCAGGTGAAGCTGGAGGAGGTCGACCACGGCTACAAGGCCGACACGGCGAAGACGCTGTACCCGCAGATCGAACCGAAGGTGCTCGGGTTCGTGCAGCTGCTCGGCTCGCCGGTCGTGGCCGCGCTGAAGCAGAACCTGGCTTCGGACAAGGCCGTCGCCGCGCCGGCGTCGTGGTCGTCGGAGCTGCTCGACAACCCGTACGTGATGATCGTCGGCACCACCTACGACCTGGAGATGATCGACGGCCTGTCGTACCTGCAGGAGCAGGGCCTGATCAAGGACGGCGACACGATCGGGCACGTCTACATCGACGGCGAGTACGGCAAGAACGGCCTCCGCGGGTCCCAGTTCTACGCGAAGAAGCACAACCTGTCGGTCAAGGAAGTGAAGATCACCTCGACCGACAGCGACCTCACCAACGTCGTCACCGGGCTCAAGGGCGCCGGCGTGAAGGCGATCGCGCTGACCACCACCCCGGCCCAGACCGGGTCGGCGGTGGCGGCGAACAAGGCGCTCGGGCTGAACGTGCCGGTGCTGGGCAACAACCCGACGTTCGACCCGGCGCTGCTGAAGAGCCCGGCCGCCGGCGCGCTCGACAAGCTGACGGTGGTCGCCAGCAGCGTCCCGTTCAGCGCGGACCTGCCGAAGGCGAAAGACGTCGCGGCGAAGTACAAGGCCACCTACAAGGAGACCCCCAACGGCGGTGTCCCCTACGGCTACGCGGTGGGCGAGGTGTGGGGCGCGGTGCTGAAGAAGGCCTGCGACAACAAGGACCTCACCCGCGACGGCATCGCGGCGGCGCTGAAGCAGACGACGTCGGCGAGCACGGACAACCTGGTCGCGGCGCTCGACTTCTCCAAGCCGGGGACACCGGCGACGCGCCAGGTGTACGCGGCGACGCCGGACGCCACCGCCGAGGGCGGCGTCAAGTACGTCAAGCCCCTGTTCGAAGCGCCCGAGGCGAAGGAGTACGTGGCCCCGCACCAGAAGTGAGCCGGCGCTCCGCCAGCGCGGCCGCTTCCTGCAGCGGGGTGGTCGCGTTGGCCTCGGCGGCTTCGAGGAGGCCCGCGACCGTCTGCTCGATCGTCTCGACGCGGGCGAGCGCGGCCTCGTGGCCCAGGCCCTCGGCTTCCCGCGAAAGCGTATACAGGATCCCGCCCGCGCTGGCCACGTAGTCCGGGATCCACCGGATGCCGCGGGCGGCGAGAGCGTCGGCGACGGTGTCGTCGGTGAGCTGGTTGTTGGCCGGGCCGACGACCAGCGGCGTATCGAGGCGGGCCACCGTCCCGGGGTCGAGCACCCCGCCGACCGCCGCCGGGATCACCACGTCGGCGGTGAGGGTGAGCGCCTTCTCGGGCTCGGCCCAGGCCAGGCCCTGTTTCTCGGCGACGGCCCGCTTGGCCGGGTCGATGTCCGAGACGACGACGCCGGCGCCCGCGGCCCGGAGGCTCGCCGCCAGGTGGGCGCCGACCGAGCCGTAGCCGCTGATCACCACCCGGCGGCCCGCCATGGCCGCCGAGCCGGTCGCGGCGCGGAGCGCGGCCAGCACCCCGAGGGCGGTCGGGCCGCTGGAGGAACCGGTTCCGCCCGCGGACTCGGGCGTGCAGAACGCGTACGGCGAGGCTTCGCGGAGGACCAGCATGTCGGCCGGGCCGGTGCCCACGTCCGGGCCCGCCTGGTAGCGGCCGCCGAACTCGGCGATCAGGTCGGCGTGGTCGAGCAGGGCGGCCCGGCGTTCCCCGGGCGAGAGGACGTGGCCCGGCTCGGGCGCGATGACGCTCTTGCCGCCGCCGAACGCCAGCCCGGCGACGGCGCACTTCGCCGTCATGGCCTCCGACAGGCGGAGGACGTCGCCGACGGCTTCTTCGAGCGTGCGGTAGGGCTTGAAGCGGCAGCCGCCGACGGCGGGACCGAGCGCGGTCGAATGGATCGCGACCATCGTGGTGATGCCGGATCGACGGCCCCGGCGGACTACGAGCTCCTCATGTGCGGTCATGAGCGCCGAAGTTAGAGTGAAGATCGGCGGCCGGATCCGGTCGCCGAACGAAATTCGGTGCGGACACGGAGGGCCCGGTGCTGGACGAACTTGATTCGGTGATCGTGCGGCTGCTGCAGGAAGACGCCCGGCAGACCAACCGCGACATCGCCCGGAAGGCCGGCATCGCGCCCTCGACGTGCCTCGAACGCATCCGGCTGCTGCGCGAACGCGGCGTCATCCGCGGCTACCACGCCGACGTCGACCTGGCGAGCCTCAACCGCGGCGTCCGGGCGCTCGTCACGGCGCAGGTGCGACCCTTGAGCCGGACGGTGATCGATTCCTTCCAGCGGTCGATCGCCGAACTCCCGGAGGTGCTCTCGGTGTACGTCACGGCCGGAAACGACGATTTCCTGATCGAAGTCACCACGCCCGGCATCGACGCGTTGCACGCTTTCCTGACCGACCGGCTGGCGTTGCGCCGCGAGATCGTCGGCTTCCGGACGTCGATCGTTTTCCGGCACCTGCGCAAGACGACGCTTGAACCGCTCCCGTAGGGGTATCCCCGTTACGGCGCGACACGCCCCCTACGTGGACCCCTGAAATACCCGGGTTCGCACGCTGAAAGGCGGAAACTGTCGGTGGCGGGGCGTCTAATGAGGATGAAGGGAAGGAGGCGCCGCCATGATCACCACATTGAACCATCGTGAGCGGGCCACGTTGAGAGCCGTGGCCGGGGGCCACGCCGAGATCAGCTGCAGCTGCGAGCCCGACCTGTTCATCGACGGCCTGAGCTGCTGCGACCAGTCCACCGTGCACCGGCTCGCGCGGCTCGGCCTGATCGCACCCGCGCAACCCGGCAAGTGCGGCGAGCGCGTGCCCGCCCTGCTCACCGAGGCCGGCTCGCGGGCGCTGGACGAGGTCCTCGCCGTCGCCGCGTAATCACGTTGCCACACTCTGGGGTTACTGCCAGCATCACCCGATGCACGTATTCCTCGAAACCGAGCGGCTGATCCTCCGCCGGTTCACCGAGAACGACGCCGACGCGCTCTTCGAGCTCTACGACGACCCGGCCGTCATGAAGTACCTCAATGGGGGACAGCCGGCCGACCGCGCCGAGATCGTCACCCTGGATCTACCCGCGTTCCTCGGTTACTACGAGCGTTTCCCCGGTTACGGGTTCTGGGCGGCGATCGAGAAGCGCACCGGCGATTTCCTGGGGTGGTTCCATTTCCGCCCGCGCCCGCACGACCCGCCCGACGAGCCCGAGCTCGGCTACCGGCTGCACCGGAAGGCGTGGGGCCAGGGTTACGGCACCGAAGGCTCGGCGGCACTGCTCGCGAAGGGTTTCACCGAACTGGGGGTCACGAAGGTGAGCGCGTTCACCATGACGGTGAACGAACGCTCGCGCCGCGTGATGGAAAAGCTGGGGATGAAGTTCGTCCGGACGTACTTCGAGGAGTTCCCGGAGCACGAGCGCGCCCCGGGCAGCGAGCACGGCGAAGTCGAGTACGCCATCACCCGCGAAGAGTGGTCTGCCGCGGCCCGGTCGTGAGTGAGAAACAGGGTTAGAACACTGTTTCTCACTCACGACCGGTGGGTCAGCGGTAGACCTCGAACTCGTAGATGCGGGCCGCGCCGTCGCCGTTGTTGGTCGGCGTGGTCAGGTTGAGCTTCACGTACCGCGCCGATCGGGTGGTGATCGGGTGGTACGTGCGGCTCGCCCGCGACCCGGACACCGACGCGACCGTCGTCCAGGTCGAGCCGTCGGTCGACGTCTGGATCGTGAACGCGCCGGTGTTCCAGCCCGTGGTCTCGCCGCCGAGGCCGGCGTGCTTGACCACGAACGAGGACACGTTCTGCGCCGACCCGAGGTCGACCTGGAGGAACTTCGTCGCCGCCGTGCTGCAGAACTTGCTGTTGTTCGCCAGGCTGCCGTCGACGGCCTTGGCGGGAGTCTCGGCCGAATTGCAGGTGGCCGAGCCGGTGGCCGCCTTGCCCTGGGCGAGGTTCGTGCCGAGCTCCGGCGCGGCGGCCGGCGGCGTGAACCCGTCGTTGTACGACGGCGGGACATCAGCGGTGCCAGTGCCCCACGCGCTCGGCGACGAGCCCATCGAGTAACTCAGCGTCGACGCGCCCGCGATGTCGCCGTAGCGGATCCACGACCTGGTCGTGGACACGCCGTTGACGCTCACGCTCTGCACGTACTCGGCGCCCTGGCCGGCGCCGCTGCCGGTGATCTGGATCGTCCCGGACGGCCGGATGATCGACGCCGACGGGAACAGCGGGCCGTGCAGGGCCAGGACGTCCGAGCCCGGCGTCGCCGGGTACATCCCGAGCGCGGCGAAGACGTACCACGCCGAGGTGGCGCCGAGGTCGTCGTTGCCGGGCAGGCCGCCCGCGCCGGTGGTGAACGACTCGTTCATCACGCGCCGCACCGCCGAGCTGGTGCCCTGCGGGTGCGCGGCGTAGTTGTACGCCCACGGCACGCCGTGCTCCGGCTCGTTGCCGATGTAGAAGTACGGCTGGGTGAGGCCGCCGTTGAGCTGGGTGAAGTGGTGGTCCAGCCGCTGGACGGCGGTCTGGCGGCCGCCCATCAGGTTGATCACGCCCTGGTAGTTGTAGGGCACCATCCACGTGTACTGCGAAGGGTTGCCCTCGGTGTACCCGCTGTTGCTCGACGGCACGACCGGCCACGCCCAGGTGCCGTCGCTCCCCCGCGGCTGGACGTAGCCGGAGTCGGTGCCGAACACGTTCTGCCACCACTGGGCGCGCTGCATGTAGGTGGTGTACTTCGTCGTGTCGCCGAGCGACTTGGCGAACTGCGCGATCGCGAAGTCCGACGCCGAGTACTCGAGCGAGTCCGACGGGTCCTCGTAGATGTAGTGCCGGCTCAGGTAGCCGCTCTCCCGGCCGCGGATCGCCTGCCCCTGGGCGGTGCCGCCGTTGGAGCTCTTGTCCATCAGCGTCAGCGCCGCCGCGGTGTCGAAGCCGCGGACCCCGAAGGCGTACATGCTGCCGACGATGATCGGCCCGGGGTCGCCGGTCATCACGAAGTGCTCGTTGCTGTTGTGCGACCACTTGGGCAGCAGCCCGCCCTGCTGGCCGTCCAGCACCATCGACTTCGCGATGTCACTGGCTTCATTGGGCGCGACGAGCCCGATCAGCGCGGCCCACGACCGGTAGATGTCCCAGCCGGAGTAGTTCTGGTAGACGGTGTGGGACGCGGTGTGCACCGCCTGGTCGAACCCGCGGTACTGGCCGTTCGTGTCGCTGGCGATGTTCGGGTTCTGGAACACGTGGTACAGCGCGGTGTAGAACTTCTGCAGGTCCGCGGCGGCACCGCCGGTCACCTGGACGCGGTTGAGGACGGTGTTCCAGCTCGTGTCGGCCGCGCCGCGGACGCCGGCGAAGTCGAAGCCGGGGTTCTCCGCGGCGAGGTTCGCCTGCGCGTTGGCGAGGCTGACGAACGAAATGCCGACCTTCGCCTGCACGGTGGCGTTGCTCGAGGTGTCGAAGGTGACGTACCCGCCGGAGTTCGTGCCGCTCGTGCTCGCGGAACCGGCGGTCACGGTCCCGCCGAGCCAGGTGCCGAACCCGCTCGGGGCGCGGTCGAACTGGATCACGTAGAAGATCTGGTACGTCTTCGACGAACCGCAGAAGCCGCCGCCGGTGACCGCGCCGGTGATCTGGCTGCCGCTGATGCCGATCGACCCGCTGCGGCTGCCGGTCGCGCTGCGGCTGGTGTTGACGAGCAGGCGCGCGGACGTCGTGTTCGGGTAGGTGAGCTTCATGAAGCCGGACCGCTGGGTGGCCGACAGCTCGACGGTCGTGTTGTAGGTGTCGAGCTTGTTCTTGTAGTAGCCGGGCGCGGCCGACTCGTTCGCCTTGGTGTAGCGACCGGCGTACCCGGTCCAGCCGGTGCCCGGCGAGGTGCCGATCGCGCCGGTGATCGGCAGCAGGCCGAGGTCCTCGTTGTTGGCGCAGCCGGCGCCGTTGAAGTGGGTGAGGCTGAATTCCTCGATGCTGGTGTCGCTGTAGCGGTAGCCGGACGGCGACGCGGTCGGGGTGTCCGGACTGAACTGCACCATCCCGAACGGCACCACCGCGCCCGGGTACGTGCTGCCGCCGGCGCCGCCGGGCACCGGGTTGGGCGAGTTGCTGTTGTCCGTGCCGATGAAGGGATTCACGTACTGCGTGAGGGCGAGCGTCGCCGCGCCGGCGGCCGGGGCGGCGAACCCCGCCCCCAGCAACGCGGCCGCGAGCGCAGCCGCGCACAGCCGTCTGGCCAATGGTCTGGACATGACCCTTCCTCTCCTCGTCGCACGCTTCCGCCGGGCGACAACGTTGTCGGGCGTGGTGACAACGTTGTCAGTTCGGCAACTGCCGGACTGGCAACGTCAAGGGATCGAAGTGGTACCGGAACTCGGTGGCACGACATGGTGCCACGGAAGGACTCCTCCGCGATAGCACCGAAAGTTTGTTGCGGGCCAACCGAATCCGGACCGGACCACTCGGCGCCGGTGGACCACCCGGCGGCCCGCACCGCACCGGCAGCGTCGCGAATGACTCATTCGGGACGTCGGAGGTCGCGAATGAGTCATTCGCGACCTCGGGGTGGGCCGGTCAGGAGCCGCGGGTGATCCAGTGGTCGCCGAGTCCGGTCGTCGCCGCCTCGCCGTTGGTGAGGTCGGCGAGCCAGCCGTGGAACGCGCCGGCCTCGCCAGGAGCCAGGCCGATCTCGAACCGGGCCAGTTCGTCGAAGCGGGTCGCGTGGAGCAAGTACGGCGACGCGCGCAAGTCGTTCTCCAGCCGGCCCGCGCGGTCGTAGCTCACCGACACCTCGACCAGGCTGAGACGCCGGTGTTCTAGTACACCAACAACTTCCAAAGCGTCCGAAACGGACTGACCGTACGCCCGGATCAACCCACCCGCCCCCAGCAGGACTCCGCCGAAGTACCGCGTCACCACCGCGACCGTGTCCGTCAGTTCCCGGCGGCGCAGCACTTCCAGCATCGGCGTGCCCGCGGTGCCGGCCGGCTCACCGTCGTCACTGGACCGCTGCGTGCGCCCGTCCGGGCCGAGAACGAAGGCGTGGCAGTGGTGCCGCGCCCCCGGATCCGCACGGCGGCGGGCGGCGATGAACTCGCGCGCGGCCGCTTCCGACGTCACCGGAGCCAGCGCGCAGCGGAACCGCGACCGCTTGATCTCGATCTCGTGGACCCCTTCGCGAGCCACGGAGAGATAACGATCAGTCATCGGAGCAGTCCGCCATGTGCCCAGCTTCCCACCCCCGCCGGACACCAGACCAGCCGCCCCAGGCCACTTCGGACGGACATTTGCCCAGGTCAGCGTGGTCCTTGCCCGCTGTGCGGGAGATCCAGCCCGGCATATGGGACTACCCCCGGCGCCGTCAACGCAAGCGTGGCATTTCCCACCCGGGCGCAACGACGTATGTCGATAACAGCGAATTCACACTATCGTCATAAGACCCGGCGAACCCGGGAGTAACACCGCGCGCTCCGGACGGCCCCCACCACAGTGGCGGTTCGGTGCGCGCACGCAGCACCCGACATGTTCGGCTGCCCAGTGTTGTGCGGCCTCCCAGATGGTCCGCTCCCGGTTTCCGAGCATCGGTGCTCGGCCGGTCCCTCGCGGCCATCTTGCACTCGATGACAGCAACTGTTCTCGACTGACCATCGCGGTCCCGGACCACTTCGTTAACCGGTTCAGCCCGAACCACTCGATGAGGTGAGTACCGGTCGCGCCAACGCCTTGGGAGGCGGCCAGCCGTGACCCACCGTGCCAGTTCCCTGCCCCCGTCCGGGGAGCAGCTCAGCAACGCCGAGGCCGAAGGCCTGTACCGGAGCGACTACGAACACGACGCCTGCGGTGTCGCCTTCGTCGCCGACCTGACCGGGCGCCGAGATCATGCGATCGTCGCCAAGGCCCTGGTCGCGTTGCGCAACCTGGAACACCGCGGGGCTCGTGGCGCCGAACCGGACACCGGCGACGGCGCCGGCCTGCTGATCCAGATCCCGGACGAGTTCTACCGCGCCGTCGTGGACTTCGAGCTGCCCGAGCCGGGCACCTACGCGGTCGGCACGGCTTTCCTGCCGCAGGACGAAAAGCGCCGCGGCCGGGCCATGACGACCATCGAGCGGATCGCCGCCGAGGAGGACATGCGCGTCCTCGGCTGGCGCGAGCTGCCGGTGCACACCGAGCACTGCGGGCCGACCGCGGCCGAGACCATGCCGCACTTCACGCAGCTGTTCCTCGCCGCGCGCCGCCCGAAGCCGGAGCACTCGGACCCGCTGCACATCGAGCGCAGCGCGTTCTGCGTCCGCAAGCGCGCGGAGCACGAGCTCGTCGACGACGACGTGTACTTCCCGTCGCTGTCCTCGCGCACGATCGTCTACAAAGGAATGCTCACCGAACCGCAGGTCGAGCGCTTCTTCGCCGACCTCACCGACGAGCGCGTCACCAGCGCCATCGGCCTGGTGCACTCCCGCTTCTCCACGAACACGTTCCCGTCGTGGCCGCTGGCGCACCCGTACCGGTACGTGGCGCACAACGGCGAGATCAACACCCTGCGCGGCAACCGCAACTGGATGGACGCCCGCGAGGCGCTGCTGGAGACCGACCTGGTCCCCGGCGACCTCAAGCGGATCTACCCGGTGATCACCCGCGGCGCCAGCGACTCGGCGTCCTTCGACGAGGTCCTCGAACTGCTGCACCTCGGCGGCCGCTCGCTGCCCCACGCCGTCCTGATGATGATCCCGGAGGCCTGGGAGAACCACCAGGAGATGGACCCCGCCCGGCGCGCGTTCTACGAGTTCCACTCGACGCTGATGGAGCCGTGGGACGGCCCGGCCCTGGTCGCCTTCACCGACGGCAGCCAGATCGGCGCGGTGCTCGACCGCAACGGCCTGCGTCCCGGCCGGTACTGGGTGACCGACGACGGCCTCGTCGTGCTCGCCTCCGAGGTCGGCGTGCTCGACATCGACCCGGCGACGATCGTCCGCAAGGGACGTCTCGAACCCGGCCGGATGTTCCTCGTCGACACCGTCGAAGGCCGGATCATCGAGGACGAAGAGGTCAAGACCGAGCTGGCCACCGCCCACCCGTACGACGAGTGGGTCGACGCCGGCCTCGTGCACCTGGAGGAGCTGCCGGAGCGCGACCGCGAGGTCCCGCTGCACGCCGCGCTCGTGCGCCGCCAGCAGGCGTTCGGCTACACCGAGGAAGAGCTCGAAGCCATCCTCGAGCCGATGGCCCGCACCGGCGCGGAGCCGATCGGCTCGATGGGCAACGACTCGCCGCTCGCTCCCCTGTCGAGCCGCCCGCGGCTGCTGTTCGACTACTTCATCCAGCTGTTCGCGCAGGTCACGAACCCGCCGCTGGACGCCATCCGCGAGGAGCTGGTCACCGCGCTCGGCACCCAGATCGGCGCCGAGCCGAACCTCCTGGCGGGCAACGCGGCCAGCTGCCGCCGGATCGTGCTGCCGTTCCCGGTGCTCGACAACGACCAGTTCGCCAAGCTGGTGCACGTCAACGACGACGGCGACCTGCCGGAGTTCCAGGCGGTCACCGTGCTCGGCCGCTACAACGTGCACGGCGGCGGCGACGCCCTCATCAAGCGCCTCGACGAGATCCGCGCCGAGGTGTCCGAGGCGATCGAGGACGGCGCCCGGCTGATCGTGCTGTCCGACCGCGGGGTCGACGAGCACCACGCGCCGATCCCGTCGCTGCTGCTGACCGGCGCGGTGCACCACCACCTCGTCCGCGAGAAGACGCGCACGCAGGTCGGCCTCATCGTCGAGGCCGGCGACGCGCGCGAGGTGCACCACATCGCGCTGCTGATCGGCTACGGCGTCGCCGCGGTGAACCCGTACCTGGCGATGGCGACCGTCGAGGAGATGGCCCACCAGGGCCTGATCCCCGGCGTGACGCCGAAGCAGGCGACGCAGAACCTGATCAAGGCGCTCGGCAAGGGCGTCCGCAAGACGATGTCCAAGATGGGTGTTTCGACCGTCGCGTCCTACACCGGCGCGCAGATCTTCGAGGCGATCGGGCTCGGCGAAGAGGTCATCGAGAACTGCTTCACCGGCACGACGTCCCGCCTCGGCGGCGTCGGCTTCGAGACGCTAGCCGACGAGGTCGCGAAGCGGCACAAGTACGCGTTCCCGGCCGACGGCGTCCGGGCGGCCCACCGCGAGCTGGAGACGGGCGCGGATTACCAGTGGCGGCGCGAAGGCGAGCCGCACCTGTTCAACCCGCAGACGGTGTTCAAGCTCCAGCACTCCACGCGGGCCGGGAAGTACGAGGTCTTCAAGGAGTACACGAAGGCCGTCGACGACCAGGCCGAGAAGCTGCTGACCCTGCGCGGCCTGTTCGACTTCAAGTACGGCCAGCGGCCGCCGGTGCCGATCGAGGAGGTCGAGCCGGTTTCGTCGATCGTCAAGCGGTTCGCCACCGGCGCGATCTCCTACGGCTCGATCTCCATGGAGATGCACCAGACCCTCGCCATCGCGATGAACCGCCTCGGCGGGAAGTCGAACACCGGTGAGGGCGGCGAAGACGCGGAGCGGCTGTACGACCCGGAGCGGCGAAGCGCGGTCAAGCAGGTCGCGTCCGGCCGGTTCGGCGTCACGAGCGAGTACCTCGTCAACGCCGACGACATCCAGATCAAGATGGCGCAGGGCGCGAAGCCCGGCGAAGGCGGGCAGCTGCCCGGCGCGAAGGTGTACCCGTGGATCGCAAAGACGCGGTTCTCGACGCCGGGCGTCGGCCTGATTTCGCCGCCGCCGCACCACGACATCTACTCGATCGAGGACCTGGCGCAGCTGATCCACGACCTCAAGAACGCCAACCCGAACGCGCGCATCCACGTGAAGCTCGTGTCCGAGGTCGGCGTCGGCACGGTCGCGGCGGGTGTCTCCAAGGCGCACGCCGACGTCGTGCTCATCTCGGGGCACGACGGCGGGACGGGCGCGTCGCCGCTGTCGTCGATCAAGCACGCGGGCGGCCCGTGGGAGCTCGGCCTGGCCGAGACGCAGCAGACGCTGCTGGCCAACCGGCTGCGCGACCGGATCGTGGTGCAGACCGACGGCCAGCTCAAGACCGGCCGGGACGTCATCATCGCCGCGCTGCTCGGCGCCGAGGAGTTCGGCTTCGCGACCGCGCCGCTGGTGGTGTCGGGCTGCATCATGATGCGCGTCTGCCACCTCGACACCTGCCCCGTCGGCGTCGCGACGCAGAACCCGAAGCTGCGCGAGAAGTTCAGCGGCAAGGCCGAATACGTCGTCAACTTCTTCGAGTTCATCGCCCAGGAAGTGCGCGAGTACCTGGCGGCGCTGGGCTTCCGGTCGATCGCCGAGGCCGTCGGGCACGCCGAGTTCCTCGACAAGCGCAAGGCGATCGAGCACTGGAAGGCGTCCGGGCTCGACCTGTCGCCGATCTTCCACGTGCCGGACATGGCCCCCGCCGGGCTGCGCCTGCAGCAGACGCTGCAGGACCACGGCCTCGAAAAGGCCCTGGACAACACGCTGATCCAGCTGGCCGAAGGCGCGTTGAACTCCGGCGACAAGGTGCGGCTGGAGCTGCCGGTCCGCAACGTCAACCGGACCGTCGGCACCATGCTCGGCTCCGAGCTGACCAAGCGGTGGGGCGGCGAAGGCCTGCCCGACGACACCATCGACGTCACCTTCACCGGCACCGCCGGCCAGTCGTTCGGCGCGTTCGTGCCGAAGGGCATCACGCTGCGGCTCTACGGCGACGGCAACGACTACGTCGGCAAGGGCCTCTCCGGCGGACGGCTGATCGTGCGGCCGCCGCGAGAAGCGCAGTACCCGGCCGAAGAGCAGATCATCGCGGGCAACGTCATCGCCTACGGCGCCACGAGCGGCGAGATCTTCATCCGCGGCAAGGTCGGCGAGCGGTTCTGCGTGCGCAACTCGGGCGCGCTGGCCGTCGTCGAAGGCGTCGGCGACCACGGCGGCGAGTACATGACCGGCGGCCGGATGGTCGTGCTCGGCCCGATCGGGCGCAACTTCGCGGCCGGCATGTCCGGCGGCATCGCCTACGTGCTGGACCTGCCCGCGCACCGCGTCAACCCGGAGATGGTCGACCTCGACCCGCTCGACTCCGAGGACGCGGACTTCCTGCGGGAAACGCTGGAGAAGCACTACAACGAAACGGAATCCGCGGTCGCGCGGGAACTGCTGGCCGACTGGGACGCGGGTGTCGACCGCTTCGGGAAGGTCATGCCGAAGGACTACAAGCGCGTGCTCGCCGCGCAGGTCCAAGCCGAGCGCGACGGGCGCGACGTGAACGAGGCGATCATGGAGGCCGCACATGGCTGACCCCAAGGGCTTTCTGACCACCACCCGCGAAGAGCCGAAGCGGCGTCCGGTCGACCTCCGGCTGATGGACTGGCGCGAGGTCTACGAGGACTTCGCCACCACGAAGCTGCAGAAGCAGGCCGGCCGCTGCATGGACTGCGGGATCCCGTTCTGCCACCAGGGTTGCCCGCTCGGGAACCTCATCCCCGAGTGGAACACGCTGACCTGGCGCGAAGACTGGCAGCAGGCCATCGAACGGCTGCACGCGACCAACAACTTCCCGGAGTTCACCGGAACGCTGTGCCCGGCGCCGTGCGAAACCGCGTGCGTGCTCGGGATCAACGACGATCCCGTGACGATCAAGCGGGTCGAGATCTCGATCATCGACCGGGCCTTCGACGAAGGCTGGGTGACGCCCCAGGTGCCTGCTACGAAGACGGGCAAGAAGGTCGCGGTCGTCGGGTCCGGCCCGTCGGGTCTCGCCGCGGCGCAGCAGCTCACGCGCGCGGGCCACAGCGTCGTGGTCCTCGAGCGGGCCGACAAGATCGGCGGGCTGCTGCGCTACGGCATCCCCGAGTTCAAGATGGAGAAGGCCCGCCTCGACCGGCGCCTCGACCAGATGCGCGCCGAGGGCACGGAGTTCCGGACGTCGGTGAACGTCGGCGTCGACCTGCCGGCTTCCGAGCTTTTGGCTTACGACGCCGTGGTGCTCGCGGGTGGCGCGACCGACTGGCGCGACCTGCCGATCCCCGGCCGCGAGCTGGACGGCATCCACCAGGCCATGGAGTTCCTGCCGCCGGCCAACCGGGTCGCTTCGGGCGAGCTCACCGAGTCGCCGTACTCGGCCGCGGGCCTCGACGTCGTGGTCATCGGCGGCGGCGACACGGGCGCGGACTGCGTCGGGACGTCGCACCGCCAGGGCGCGCGTTCGGTGACGCAGCTGGAGATCATGCCCAAGCCGCCGGAGTCCCGTTCGGACGCCCACCCGTGGCCGACGTACCCGATGATCTACCGGGTGTCCTCGGCGCACGAAGAGGGCGGTGAGCGGCTCTACGCGGTGAACACGCAGGAGTTCCTGGGTGATTCCGACGGCCGCGTGCGCGCTCTGAAGCTGGTCGAGGTGCGCAACGAAGGCGGCAAGTTCGTCCCGGTGCCGGGCACCGAACGCGAGCTGCCCGCGCAGCTCGTCCTGCTGGCCATGGGCTTCCTTGGGCCGCAGAAGCAGGGCCTGCTCGAAGACCTGGGCGTCGAGCTGGACGCGCGCGGCAACGTGGCCCGTGACCAGGCGTTCAAGACGAGCCTGGACAACGTGTTCGTGGCCGGCGACATGGGCCGCGGCCAGTCCCTGATCGTCTGGGCGATCGCGGAGGGCCGCAGCGCCGCAGCCGGCGTCGACGCCTACCTGACCGGCCGCGACGTCCTGCCCCGCCCGATCGCGCCGACGGACCGGCCGATCGCGTAAGACACAGCGCCGGCGGCGGTGTCACCGTCGCCACCGCCGCCGGCGCTGTACCACTTCTCAGTCGTAGTAACCCTTTTCGACGTCGTCGAGCAGGCCGGGCCCGGCGGGCCGCCAGCCGAGCAGCTGCTGGGTCCGCGCGCTGGACGCCGGCTGGTCGAGCGCCAGGATCCCGCCGAGGAACCCGAGTTCCTCGGCGGTCACGGACGTCACCGGCAGGCCGAGGCGGCGCCCGGCCACCTCGGCGACGTCGCGGATCCGCACCCCTTCGTCGCCGACCGCGTGCAGCACCGCGCCCGCCGGGGCGTCCTCCAGCGCCAGGCGGAACAGGTGGGCCGCGTCCAGGACGTGCACCGCGGGCCAGCGCTGCGTGCCATCGCCGACGTACGCGGCGATCCCCTTTTCGCGGCCGAGGGCGATCAGACGCGTGATGAGCCCGTGGGCGTCGCCTTCGCCGTGGACCGAACGCGGCAGCCGCACGAGGGACGCGCGCACGTCACGCTCCGCCGTCTCCAGCACGGCCCTCGCGATGTCCGCCCGGCCGCCCACCGGGCCGGGGAAGACGGCGGGGTCGTCTTCGGTGGCCACGCGCCCGGGCACCATCGGCGTCCCCGAGGCGGCGACGAACCGCTTCCCGGTGAGCACGGCGGTCATGGCGCCGACGGCGGCCGCGTCGGTCCGGATCGCGGTGTCGAAGGCGGCGAAGTCGTGCCCGAAGGCGAGGTGGACGACGCCGTCGGCGCCGCGGGCGCCTTCCTCCAGCACGTCGAGGTCGGTGAGGTCGCCGCGGAGGACGCCGGCGCCCAGCGCGGCGACGGTCCCGGCCGACTCGTCCGATCTCGCCAGCCCGACGACCTGGTGCCCGGCGTCGAGCAGTTCCGGCACGAGGGCCCGGCCGATCCAGCCGGACGCGCCGGTGACGAACACACGCATGAGAGCCTCCCTATGGCACTTGGTGTCATCACCATAGCACCGTGATGACACCAAGTGTCATCGCCTAGGCTGAGGGGTATGAGCCGCTGGGAGCCGAACACGCGCGAGCGCCTGCTGGACGCCGCCCTGGAGCTGTTCGGCGAGCGCGGGTACGACAGCGTGACGGTCGCCGAGATCGCCGAGCGGGCCGGGCTGACGAAGCGAACTTTCTTCCGTCACTTCACGGACAAGCGCGAAGTGCTCTTCGCGGGCCAGGAGGTGCTGAGCCGCGTCTTCGCCGGCGCCATCGCGGCGGCGCCCGCGTCCGCGACCCCGGCCGAGGCGGTCGGATCGGCCTTGGCGGCCGCGGCGGCGGAGTTCGGGCCGGAGCGGCAGGAGCGCGGCCGCCGGGTACAAGCGGTGGTCGCGGGCCACAGCGACCTGCGGGAGCGCGGGCTCCTCAAGCGGGCGACGCTCACGGCCGCGATGGCCGGGGCCCTGCGCGAACGCGGGGTACGCGACCCGGCGGCGGCCCTGGCCGCGGAGATCGGCGGCCTGGCGTTCTGGACGGCTTTCGCACGGTGGACGGCAACCGGCAACGAGCGGGAGTTCGCGGCACTGGCGGCGGAGGCGCTGGAGGAGCTCCTGGCGGCCACGGCCACCCTGGACTGACCGGCTCACCCCTCCAGCAGCGCACTCCCCAGCGGCGTGAGCGAGTGCAGCACCGTGTTCCGCTCCCGGTGCGTGATGATCAGCCCGGCCCGCCGCAGCACCGCGGTGTGCTTGCTGACCGCCGACGGCGTCACCCCGAGCCGGGCCGCCAGCTCCGACGTCGAACACCCCACCGCGAGGACCGCCAGCGCCGCCGCGCGGGTCGGGCCGAGCAGGTCCGCCAGCGCGTTCCCCAACACCCTGCGGGCGCCCGGGCCCGTCAGCCCGGCCGGCTGCGCCGCCTGGCGGACGCACGGGTAGTGCAGCCGGGGCGTGCCGCCGGAGAACGGCGGGACCAGGACCGGGCCGACCGAAAAGTACGTCGGGACCAGCAGCAGGCCGGTGCCTTCCGACGAAAGCGTCCCGGCGATCCGGTCGTCGGTCTCCAGGACCGGCGCCGCCCAGTGCACCTTCGGCCGCAGGCCCGTCAGCAGCGCGTCGACCCCGCCGTGGAGCAGCACCTGCGTGCGCATCCCCAGGTCGGCGTCCACCTGGGCGGACACGACGTCCCAGCACGAGGCGAGCGCGACGTCGTGGTAGTCCTGCAACGCCTGCGCCAGCCGCGGCAGGCCCGCCGGGTCGCCGTCGGCGAGGGCGGCCGCCCAGGCCGGCAGGTCGCGGCCGGCCGGCGCGGTGCGCAACGCGGTCTTGAGGCGCACCGGTCCGGTGTCGAGCACCGCGGCGAGCCCGGACTCCAGGTCGTAGCGCCCCGCGGCGGGCAGCAGGAACTCCGGAACCGGTGCATCCGGGCGGCAGAGCCACATCAGCACCGGCGCGGACTCCGGCAGGGCCTGCCAGACCCGGTGGCGCCACCGGTTGAACGCCGCCGACGCCGCGTTGCGGCCGCCGTCGCGCCGCTGCAGGACCTGCAGGCTCGCGGTCAGCTCGCCCATCGGATCGGCCGCCGCCGCGAGGCGGGCGCGGACGAGGTCCGGCACCGTCAGTTCGATCCGCACGCTCCCCCCGGGGTGTCTGCCGGTCCATCGGCACCCGATCTCGTTCCGTTACACCGCTGACCTGCGTTCTGTCCCCTCCGGGAAATCACCTCGACGACGGCGGAACCGCCCTGAATGATGGGCGGAGAGACCGCTTTCGGGGGTTTGACGGTCTCGGCGAGGGGGATTCGCCGGCACCGCCACGCGCCGGGTCCACTGTGGCCCGGGGCCGGTTGCCGCCTGCGTTCTCCCCGTCGTCGTCACTGGTGAAAGCGACGAGAAGGGGAACCATGACGAAGATGAAGCGCCTGATGGTGACGGTCGCCGCGGCGGCGGGCCTGTTCGGCCTGGTCGCCGTTCCGCAGGCCGGCGCGGCGCAGACCGACGGCAAGGGCAACGTGAGCGTGCAGACGCTCGCCGGGGGGATCAAGCTGCGGCCGGCGAAGGTGGGTGCCGCGCACCGGTCCACGCCGGGTGTCGCCGGCGCCGGCGTCGCCGAGGCGGACGCGTACCTGATCGAGTCGGCCGGCTTCAACCGCTGCTGGGACGCGGACCTGAACACGATCAACGCCAACGGCACGATCATGGCGCTGTGGGACTGCAACGTCTACGCGGCGAACCAGGCGTTCTACATCACCCGGAACCCGGAGGGCTACCTCCGCTTCCAGAACGTGCAGAGCGGCCGGTACCTCGACGCCGACCTGAACTCGATCGGCAAGAACGGCACGAAGGTCCAGCTGTGGGACTTCATCGCCGGCCAGAAGAACCAGTGGTGGATCGACACCGTCAACCCCGAGGGCTACCTGCGGCTGCAGAGCCCGTCGAGCAACCGCTACCTGACCGGCGAGGGCTCGGTCGGCGGCAACGGCACGCGGATGCAGCTGTGGGACTTCATCGCGGGCGGCAAGTCGCAGTGGTGGTTCTGATCCGCTACGGCGCGTGAAACGCGGGCCCCGGCCGGGGCCCGCGTTTTGCTTTCACCGGCAAAACATTTCGCGCTCAACTTAATCTTTCGTGTGAAGCCGGCCACAAGGTGGCATTCGCCGGCTCCGGCACGGCATTCTGGGTTCAGGGGACCCGGTCGGCCGAGGGGGGATTCCGGTCGGCCGGGTGCCCGCCGAGAGGCGGGCTTTTTTTCGCACGGGAGGGGACCCGGAATGTCTGTCGATCTGTCCACCACGCTGTCCTGGACCACGGCGAGCGGTGACGCCGCCACGATGCTCGGCGAGCTGCAGCCGAACATCCTCAAGGCCCACGTCCGCGACCACCTGTCCGCGCTGTTCCTCGCGTTCGGGGACGCGGCGGAGGCGCGGGCCTTCCTGGTCGCGGTCACCGGGAAGATGAAGTCCGCCATGGACCACCTCGACGAAGTGGGGGCGTTCAGGCGCGAAGGCGCGGCCGGGACGCCGTACGTCGGCGTCGGGCTCACCGCGGCCGGCTACCGCGCGCTGGCCGTCGAGAACTTCCCGCAGGACGAAGCATTCCTGCGCGGGATGGCGGCCCCGGCGACGCGGCGGAAGCTGAACGACCCGCCGCGGTCGACGTTCGATCCGGGCTACCGCGCGGAAATCCACGCCGTCGTGCTCGTCGGCGACGCCACCGACAAGGCGATGACCGCCCGCCGCAACGAGATCCTCGGCCTGCTGCCGGACTCGGCGGCGGTGCTCGCCGAGGAAACCGGGCTGGGTCGGGTCAACGCGCGCGGCGAAGGCATCGAGCACTTCGGGTACGTCGACGGCCGGAGCCAGCCGTTGTTCCTGACCGAGGACGTCGACGCGGAAAAGAACAACACCGACGGCATCAACGTGTGGAACCCGGCCGCCCCGCTCGAGCAGGTGCTGGTTCCCGACACCGCGGCGCCGGATCCCGCCGTGCATTTCGGCAGCTATTTCGTGTTCCGCAAACTGGAGCAGAACGTCCGGCGGTTCAAGCAGGCCGAAGCGGACCTGGCCGACGCGCTCGGCCTGGCCGGCGAGGACCGCGAACGGGCCGGGGCGATGATCATCGGCCGTTTCGAGGACGGCACCCCGCTGACCACCCAGCGGGAAGACGGCGCGGAAAGCCCGGTGTCCAACAACTTCACCTACGACAGCGACCGCGCCGCACTGAAGTGCCCGTTCCAGGCGCACATCCGCAAGACGAACCCGCGCGGCTCGGGCGGCGCCGAGGAACCGGAGGCCGAGCGGCGGCACCTGATGGCCCGCCGCGGCGTCACCTACGGCGAGCGCCCGGACGACCCGAACGCCGACGTGCCGCCCGCGGCGCGGCCGAGCGGCGGGGTCGGGTTGCTGTTCATGGCCTTCAACTCGGTGCTGGACAACCAGTTCGAGTTCACCCAGGCGCTCTGGGCGGACAACCCGGGCTTCCCGATCGTCGACGGTGTCACGCCGGGCCTGGACCCGGTGATCGGCCAGGGCGAGCGTCATCCGTCGGACTACACGGTGGACTGGGGCGGGTCGGCCCAGCGGACGGCCGACCCGGTGCCGCAGTCGGTGACGCTGCGGGGCGGGGAGTACTTCTTCATGCCGTCGCTGGCCTTCCTGCGTTCACTCTGACCGGGGGCGGAGGCCACCACTCCGGTGGTGGCCTCCGGCGGCGTCAGGCGTCGAGCAGGTCGAACGCGAGCAACCCGGCGCCCAGCCGGCCGGCTTCGTCGCCCAGCTCGGCGATCCGCAGCTCCGGCATCTTCTGGAACGTCAGGTGCGCGGCCAGCCACTCCCGCACCGGCTCCAGCACGTAGTCGGCCGCGGTGAACAGGCCGCCGCCCAGCACGATCACGTCCGGGCCGAGCAGCGTCAGCAGCGTCCGGATGCCGTGGCCGAGCCCGTCGAGCGCGTCCTGGACGACCGCGACCGCGACCTCGTCGCCACGGCGGGCGAGCTCGACGACCTCGCGGGCGCCGTCGGCCGGGCGGCCGGTCCGCTCGGTGTAGCGGCGGGCGATCGCGGCCGCCGACGAGATGGCCTCCAGGCAGCCCGTCGCGCCGCAGCCGCACTTGCCCGCGTGGCCGACGTCGATGTGCCCGACCTCGCCGGCCTGGCCGTGCGCGCGGTGGATCCGGCCGTCGAGCAGCAGCGCCGCCGCGATCCCGGTGCCGACCGGGATGAACGCCGCGTTCGTCGCGCCCCGGCCCGCCCCCACCCGGAACTCGGCGACACCGCCCGCGGTGACGTCGTGGCCGAACGCCACGGGCAGCCCGAGCCGGTCTTCGAGGAGCTCGCCGAAGGGGACTTCGCGCCAGTCGAGGTTGGCCGAGAAGTGGCAGACGCGGGTTTCCTCGTCGACGATGCCGGGCACCACGACACCAACGGCCGACGGCCGCCCGGTCCCCGCTTGCTCGGCCAGCGCGGCCACGATGTCCACGGTCTGCGCGGCCAGCGCGGTCCCGTCCGCGCTGCGGGCCGTCTCAGCACGCAGCGCCGCCTTGGGCTGCAGCTGCTCGTCGAGCAACGCGGCCTTGATCGTCGTCCCGCCCACGTCGAGGGCAGCCACCATTCGAGTCACTGCGGCATTGTCACATTTGAGGCTTGTTCTGGTTAGGCCGCCGCGCCCCCCGCGCAGGTCGCGGGGTATGACGAAGGCCATGCGGCGGCCGACGGCTGAACAAGCCTCATTGACGGGGCGTGAAAGGGGCACCTACGCTCAACCGGCCAGACGAGGAGATTCCGGAACGCGGTGCAAGTCCGCGCGGTCGCGCCACTGTGACCCCCGCCAGGGGGAAGCCAGACCCGGACCCTCGTGACCGACCCCGATGAGGCCGCGAAAGCCCGAGGAGGCCACGCATGACCCAGACGGCAGCTCCCGCCGTTCCGCTCCCGATCCGCATCCCGATCCGTGAGATCGTGCCGTGGGCGGTGTTCGTGGTGCTACTCGCGCTGATCGCGCTGTACTTCGTGAGCGCCGAGCAGGGCGCGACGGCGGTGTTCGCGAACATGTACGTCCACGAGTTCGTGCACGACGGCCGGCACCTGCTGGCCTTCCCCTGCCACTGATCGGCGGGCACGTACTCCCATGATGAAGACCCTGCTGGTCCGCGGCATGCTCGCGGGCCTGATCGCCGGTGTGCTCGCGTTCGGGTTCGCCTACGCCTTCGGTGAGCCGTCGGTGAACGCGGCCATCGGCCTCGAGGAGTCCGGCGGCGCCCACTCGCACTCCCACGACGCGTCGGAACCTGCTCCGGCTTCGACTGAAGAACACGAAGAGGAGCTCGTCCCCCGCGATGTCCAGAGCACGCTCGGCCTGCTGACCGGCGTGCTGGTCTACGGCGTCGCGATCGGCGGCCTGCTGTCGCTGGCGTTCGCGTTCGCCCAGGGCCGGCTCGGTGCGCTGCGCCCGCGGGTGACGGCGCTGCTGCTGACGGCGGGCGCGTTCGCCGTGGTGTTCCTGGTGCCGTTCCTGAAGTACCCGGCCAACCCGCCCGCGGTGGGCCAGCCGGGCACGATCGGCTCGCGGACCGAGCTGTACTTCGGTTTCGTCGCGGTTTCCCTGCTCGCCGGCATCCTCGCAACGGTGTTCGGCCGCAAGCTGGCGGACCGCCTCGGCGCGTGGAACGGCTTCCTGCTGGCGGCGGCGGGCTACCTCGTCGTGATCGGCGTGGTGGCGTGGCTGATGCCGGTGGTCGACGAGGTCCCGGCCACGTTCCCGGCCTCGACGCTGTGGAGCTTCCGGACGGCCTCGGTCGGCACGCAGGTGACGCTGTGGCTGGCGCTGGGCCTGGCGTTCGGCGCGTTCGCGGAGAAGGCGCTGAAGCAGCGGACCGCGGTCGCCGCCTGATCCTTCCGCTCCGGCTGTCCTGGCGGGCCACCCGCCGGGGCAGCCGGGCTCAGGGTGCGCCCGGGGGGACGAACGGCAGGTCCGGCGGCGCACCGCGCTCCAGCAGCGTCGCCAGCATCGCCGTGTCGAGGTGTTCGTCCACCGCGTCCGCCAGCTTGTCCAGCATCTCCTCGCGCAACTCGCCGAAGCCGGGCGCGCCCGGGGCCGGGGTCCAGGCGACCCCCGCCTGCGTTGCCGCTTCCGTGAGCCAGGCGCGGCGGAAGGCGTCGTTCTCGAAGGCGCCGTGCCACATCGTGCCCCAGACCGCTCCGTCGCGGACCCCGTCCAAAAAGGACTCCGCCGGGGCCGTCGTCGCCACCGAGCCGTGGTGGATTTCGTAGGCCTCCACCGGGTGGCCGCGCCACGCTCCCGTGGGCCGGGCGAGGACCTTCTCGGCCGCGAACGTCACCTTCCCCGGCAGCAACCCGAGGCCGGACACCACGCCCGCGCCCGACTCGATGTCGTCCACAATGGACTCCGTGAGCATCTGGTAGCCGCCGCAGATGCCGAGGACCGGCCGACCGGCCGCCGCCCGGGCCGTCACCGCCGTGTCGAGGCCGCGGTCGCGCAGCCAGGCCAGGTCGCCCACCGTGGCGCGCGAGCCCGGGAGCACCACGACGTCCGCCGCCGCGACCACGTCGGGGTCGGCCGTCAGCGTCACCGTGACCCCGGGTTCGGCGGCCAGCGCGTCGACGTCGGTGGCGTTCGACGCGCGCGGGAACCGGACGACCGCCACGCCCAGCCCGCCGCCGCGGGCCTCGCGGCGCCAGCCCGCAGCCGCCAGGGCGTCCTCCGAGTCGATCCACACGCGGTCGAGCCACGGCAGCACGCCGAGCACCGGGCGCCCGGTGACCTTTTCCAGGCTGTCCAGGCCCGGCCGCAGCAGCCCGACGTCGCCGCGGAACTTGTTGACCACCCAGCCCGCGACCAGCGCCTGGTCCTCGGCCGACAGCAAGGCGAGGGTGCCGAACATCGCCGCCAGCACGCCGCCGCGGTCGATGTCGCCGACCACCAGCACCGGCAGCCCGAACCGCCGCGCCAGCCCCATGTTGACGTAGTCGCCGCCACGCAGGTTGATCTCCGCCGGGCTGCCCGCGCCTTCGCAGACGACGACGTCGTAGCGCGAGCTCAGGTCGGCGAAGGCCCCGAAGGCGATCTCGGCCAGCCCGGCGCGTCCGGTGGCGTACTCCCCCGCTTCGAGGGTGCCGAACGGCTTCCCGAGCGCGATGACGTGGCTGCGCCGGTCGCTGCCCGGCTTGAGCAGCACCGGGTTCATCGCCGCCTCGGGTTCGGCGCCCGCCGCGCGGGCCTGCAGCCACTGGGCGCGGCCGATCTCGGCGCCGTCGGCGCAGACCATCGAGTTGTTGGACATGTTCTGTGCCTTGAACGGCGCCACGCGCGCGCCGCGGCGCGCCAGCCAGCGGCAGATCCCGGCGGTGACCAGGCTCTTCCCGGCGTCGGACGTCGTGCCGGCGACGAGCAGGCCGCTCATCGGGCCGCCACCGCCGCCAGCGCGACCGCCGCGGCCCCCACGCGCCGCGACAACCGGACCGCGCGCCGCAGGTCGAGCGGTTCCGGGTCGCGCCCGTCGCCGAGCCGCGCGCGGCTCTCGACCTCGCCGCCGTAGCTGTTCGTCCCGCCGAGCCGGACGTCGAGCGCACCCGCGAAGGCGGCCTCGACCTGGCCCGCGTTCGGGCTCGGGTGCCGCCCGCCGTCGCGGCGCCACATCCGCCAGGCCGTCCGCGCCCGGCCACCCGCGCACAGCACGGTGAGCGCGGCGCCGATCCGCGACGGCACCAGGTTGACGACGTCGTCGGCCCGCGCCGCGGCCCAGCCGAAGCGGCGGTAGCGCGGCGAGCGGTAGCCGACCATGGCGTCGAGGGTGTTGAGCGCGCGGTAGCCGAGCAGGCCCGGGATCCCGGCGACGGCGCCCCAGAACAGCGGCGCGACCACGGCGTCCGACGTGTTCTCGGCGATCGACTCGGTGGCGGCGCGGGTCAGTTCGGCGGAGTCGAGTGTCGTCGCGTCGCGTGCGCAGAGGTGCGAGAGCCGCTGACGCGCTTCGGGCATTTCGCCCGCTTCGAGCAGCCGGGCCATTTCGGCGCCTTCGGCGGCGAGGCCGCGGCCGCCGAGCACGATCCACGTACAGACAGCTGTGGTCGCGAACCGGGCGAAGGGGCGTCGCCGCGTCGCCGCCTGAAGCGCGACGCCGAGGCCGACAGCGCCGAAGGTGCACAACGCGGCGTACGCGACTCCGCGCGGCTTCGAGTCCGCCCACAGACGGTGTTCCAGGCGGCCCGCGGCAGTACCGAACAAGGCGACCGGATGCCCCGTTCGGGGGTCACCGAACAGAGCGTCGGTGACGTATCCGGTCACGAGTCCGGCCGTGGTTGTCCCTAGACGGAGTGGCACGTGGCGCACGGTAGCGCGTGCACCAGAATGCCGGTATGACGAAGCTGACCCACCGGCTCGCCGGGTGTCTGGAAACCCTGGCTCGCGCCCTCCGCCGGTACGGGCGCGACGAAGGCAAGGTGCTGGTCCTCGGCGGGGTCCGCTCGGGCAAGTCACGGCACGCCGAGCGGCTCGTCGCCCGCCACGCGCACCTCGTCTACGTCGCGCCCGGCCTGCCCGCGGGCGAGGACGACCCCGAGTGGGCCGCGCGGGTGGCCGCGCACCAGGCCCGGCGGCCGGCGAACTGGAAGACCGTCGAGACCACGGACCTCGCGGGCACCCTCCGGAGCGCGACCGAGCCGCTGCTGATCGACTGCCTCGGCACGTGGCTGTCCCGCGTGCTGGACGACGTCGGCGCGTGGCGGCAGCAGCCGGGCTGGGAGCACCGCCTGGACGACCGGCTCGAGGACTTCCTCGCCGCCTGGGCCGCGGCGCGGGTGCCGGTGGTCGCGGTCAGCAACGAGGTCGGCAGCGGTGTGGTGCCCGCAACGTCGTCCGGACGGCTGTTCCGTGATGTGCTGGGCGCACTCAACAACCGGGTGTCCGCCGACGCCGACCGGGTCGTGCTGGTCGTCGCGGGCCGGGCGCTCGACCTGTAGCCAGGAGGCGCCCCGTGTTCGACGTACCCGTGCCCGACCCCGCCGCCCGCACTGCCGCCTTGGAGCGGCTCGACGGCCTGGTCAAGCCACTCGGCGCGCTGGGCAGGCTGGAGGAGATCGCCGCCTGGCTGTCCGCGGCCCACGGGACCGTCCCGCCCCGGCCACTGGACGACGTCCGCGTGGTGGTCTTCGCGGGCGACCACGGCGTGTCGGCGTTGTCGGCGTACCCACGCGAGGTGACGGCGGCGATGGTGCGGGTGTTCCTGGCGGGCAAGAGCGGCGTGAACGTGCTGGCCGCCCAGGTCGGCGCCCGGGTGCGGGTGGCGGACATCGCCGTCGACTGGGACGGCGCGGACATCCCGCCCTCGGTCACGGCACACAAGATCCGCCGCGGCTCGGGCTCGATCGACGTCGAGGACGCGCTGCAGCCGGGCGAAGCGCAGGCGGCGTTCGAGGCGGGCCGGGCGATCGCGCGGGAGGAGCGCGAAGCGGACGTGCTGATCCCGGGCGACATGGGCATCGGCAACACGGCGGTGTGCGCGGCCGTGGTGGCGGCGTCCCTGGGCCTGCCGGCGGCGGAGGTGGTCGGCACGGGCACGGGCGTCGACGCGGCAGGCCTGGAGCGCAAGACGGCCGCGGTGGCGGCGGCCCTGACCCGGACGACGGGCCGCACGGAGGACCCGTTCGAGCGCCTGACGGCGCTGGGCAGCGCCTGCTTGGCGGCTACGGCGGGCTTCCTGGTCCAGGCGGCGGAGTTGGGCATCCCGGTGCTGCTGGACGGAGTGTTCTCGGGCGCGGCAGCCTTGGTGGCGCGGGACATCGCCCCGGGTGCGGAGCAGTGGTGGCTGGCCGGGCACCGGTCGACGGAGCCTTCGCAGGCGTTCGCGCTGAAGGCGCTGGGCTTGGAGCCGATCCTGGACTTCGGCCTGCGGCTCGGCGAGGGCAGCGGAGCGGTCCAGGCGGTGCCGACGCTGCGGGCGGCGCGCGCCATTCTGGCGGACATGGGCCTGCTGGCCGACCTGGCATGACAGCCGGCCACGGCGCCGGTCTCGCAGGCCACGGTCCCGAGCGGATCTGCGGTGGGGCTGCCCGCAGCAGATCCGCTTCAGCCGATGCGGCGAGCATCCCAGCGCGGCGTAAGCGGCTGGTGGCCTGCGAAGCCGCCCGCCAAGCCCAGCACGTCCAGGCCCGGGTCGAGCTGCCGCGCGAGCCCGGTCGCCAGTGCAGCGGGTGCCGACCGCCCTTAAGGCATCTGCACAGCGCCTTCGCCGCCGGAACCAGGATGCCCGGCCTCGGTGACTCGCGCTCCCCCCGGCCACCCGGTCAGCGACCTGCGGACGCCCCGGCATGAGCCGGTGGCTCGACTCCGTGCGGATGGCCGTCGGGACGTTGACCACCGTCCCCGTTCCGGCGCCGCGCGTCATCGACCGGCGGGTTGCCGGTGGGGCCATGCTGCTCGCTCCGCTCGCCTCCCTTCCGCTGGCCGTGGCCACCGGGCTCGTCGTGGCCGCCGGGACGGCGCTCGGCGTCCCGGCGCTCGCGACCGCCGCCCTCGCGCTGGGGGCCGTCGCGCTCGGCAGCCGGGGGCTGCATCTCGACGGGCTCGCCGACACCGCCGACGGGCTCGGTGCCTCCTACGACCGCGCCAAGGCTCTCGACGTCATGCGCCGCGGCGACTCCGGGCCCACCGGGGTCGCGACCCTCGTGCTCGTCCTCCTCCTCCAGGTCGGCGCGCTCACCGCCGCCAATCCCTTCACGGCGGCCGCCGCGGTCCTCATCGGGCGGTGCACCCTCTCGATGGCGTGCGCGCGCGGTGTGCCCTCCGCCCGGCCCGAAGGCCTCGGTGCCACCGTCGCCGGCTCGGTTCCGCGCGTCGCCGCGGTTGCCGTCGGGGTGGCCGCCGCCGGGCTCGCCACGCTGCTACCCGGCGTTCCGTGGTGGCGGGGACCGCTCGCCGTGCTCCTCGCCTACGCCACCGCCGGCGCCCTTCTCCTCCGGTGCACCAAGCGCCTCGGTGGCGTCACCGGCGACGTCCTCGGCGCCGGTGTCGAGGCTGCCGTCGCGGCCGCGCTGCTCGCGCTCGTCTGAAACTGTCGTACCCCCCTCCTACAGTCGGCCACGTGAACCGCACTGATCGTCTTTACGCCCTCGTCGAGGAGCTCCGTGTCGTGTCGCCTCGCCCGCGCAGCGCGCGCTGGCTCGCGACCCGGTTCGAGGTGAGCGTCCGCACCGTCGAACGGGACATCAGCGCCCTGCAGCAGTCCGGCGTGCCCATCTACGCCGAGACCGGCCGCACCGGCGGGTACTGCCTCGACAAGGCCCACACCATGCCGCCGGTCAACCTGACGCCCGCCGAGGCCGTCGCCATGGCGCTCGCCCTGAAACACCTCGACGGCACCCCCTTCCGGGCGGAGGGGCGCTCGGCGCTGCGCAAGCTCGTCGCGGCGATGCGGCAGGAGGACGCCGTCATGGCGCGGGACCTCGCCACCTGCGTCCACCTGCTCGGCGACGGCCCCATCCCGCCGATGCCGCACGTGCTCGGCATCCGCCGTGTCCTGCGCATCCGGTATGCCGACCGCGCCGGCACCGTGACCCGCCGGGAGATCGAGCCCATGGGGTACGTGGGCAAGCCCGAGCACTGGTACCTCGTGGCCTGGTGCCGGCTGCGCGGGGAGATCCGGGCGTTCCGCACCGACCGGATCGTCTCGTTCACCGTGACCGCCGAGGTCCCCCCGCCGCGTCCGCTGCGGCCCGAAGACCTCGACATCCCGTCCGGCGACGCCGTGCCGCTCACCTTGGCGGGGTGAACACCGAGAAGTGGTTGCCCGCCGGGTCCAGCAGGTGGGCGAACTTCACGCCGACCGGGTTGACGACCGGTGGCCGCTGCACCTGCCCGCCGGCTTCCTCGACCCGGCGGCAGGTGGCGTCGACGTCCTCGACGAGCACGGTGAACACCGCGTAGTTCTCCGTGCCCGTGGCCAGCCCGCCGCGCGAGCCGCCGGTGTTGATCACGCGGTAGGCCGAATCGGTGCTCGCCGTTTCGTCCTGCGCGACGCTCCAGCCGAAGACCTCGCCGTAGAACCGTTCCGCGGCCGCCGGGTCGGGGCTGCCGATCTCGAACCAGGCGACGTCGTTGAATCCGGGCATGGTGGTCCTTTCACTGCCTCGCCGGGCGTTTCCCGGTCGACACCCACTCTCGGCCGTGGCAGCGACAACCCCCTGTCGGTGTTTACAAGATTTTCCGCAACGCGGTGAGGAAGGCATCCGTCGTCGCGCGGTCGCGCACCGCCAGGCGCAGGTGGTCCGGCCCCAGCCCGGGGAACGTGTCGCCACGACGCACCGCGTACCCCACCTCACGCAGCCGAGCGCGAACCGCCGCCCCGCCCGGGACGCGGACCAGCACGAACGGGCCGCGCGGGTCGCCCAGGACGTCGATGCCCGCCGCTGCCAGGCCGGACGCCAGGTACTCGCGGTCGGCTTCCGCCGTCACCGCCAGCTTTTCCGCTTCCTCCACAGCGGACGGACGGCAGCACGCCACCGTCGCCACCCCGGCCAGCGTGGACACCGACCACGGCACCTGCACCGCGCGCAGCCGCTCGACGACGTCCGCCGGAGCGAGCACGTACCCGGCACGCAGCCCGGCCAGGCCCCACGTCTTCGTCAGGCTCCGCAGCACGACGACCCCCGGGTGGCCGGCGGCCAGGCTCTCGGCCTCGCCGGGCACCGCGTCGAGGAACGCTTCGTCCACCACCAGCAGCCGGCCGGGCCGCGCCAGCGAGCGCAGCACCGACGCCGGGTGCAGCACCGATGTCGGGTTGGTCGGGTTGCCCACGAACACGAGATCCGCGTCGGGCGGCACCAGCGCCGGATCCAGCACGAAACCGTCCACTTCGGACAAAACCACGCGCTCGACCGCGTGCCCGGCGGCTCGCAACGCAGCCTCCGGCTCGGTGAACTGCGGGTGCACGACCACTGCCCGCCGCGGCCGCAATGCCGACGCCAGCAGCGTGAACGCTTCCGCGGCACCCGCGGTGACCAGGACTTCTTCCGGAGCACGGCCGTGGCGCGCGGCCACCGCGTGCAACGCATCCACTGTGGACGGATAGGCGGCCAGCGAGTCCACAGCGGACACCAGCTCTTCCCGCAGCCACGACGGCGGCCGCGGCAGCCGGACGTTCACCGCCAGGTCCACCAGCCCGGGCCCGACCTCGCGGTCGCCGTGGTGGTGCAGATCGTACTCAGCCATGGGCCCGGACCCGCGCGGCGAACTGGTGGGCCAGCTCGGGGTACCCGGCCCAATGAACGTGCAGGTAGGACGCGTGCAGCGTCGGCGACGCGAAGCCGTCCAGCTGCCGGTCCCAGCCCCACGCGGCCGAGGCGCCGTGGGACGGCGTCACCTCGGTGCGGTGGAATTCGTGCCCGGTGACGCGCTGCCCGGCCGTGGCCAGAAGGTTGTCTTCGACGGCGACCGCGCGCCGGTAGCCCAGCTTGCCGCGGGCGGTCATCTTCGCGTCCGCGGGCACCGCGCCGACCATCGGCACGCCGTCCAGTGACTGGCACAGGTACAGCAGCCCGGCGCATTCGGCGCTGACCGGCATCCCGCGCTCGATCGCCGAAGCCACCGCAGAACGCAACGCCGTGTTCGCCGACAGCTCGGCCGCGTGCACCTCCGGGAACCCGCCGCCGAAGTACAGGCCGGCGCACCCGTCGGGCAACGCTTCGTCCCGCAGCGGGTCGATGTCCACGACCTCGACTCCGCACGCGGCCAGCAGCTCGACGTTCTCGGTGTAGCGGAAGGTGAACGCCGGGCCGCCGGCGGCCGCGACCGTCACTTGTGGACCGTCCACACCGGATGGTTCCCACGGCGGCGCCGAAAGCCGGGGAGCGGCCGACGCGATCCGGACGACCGCTTCCAGGTCGACGCCTTCCCGCACCCAGGCGGCGAGCGCGGGCAGCACGTCCTGCGCCTCGGCGGCCCGTTCCGCCGCCGGGACGAGCCCGAGGTGCCGGCTCGGCGCGTGGATCTCTTCGTTGCGGTACAACGACCCCAGCAGCGGGACGCCGGTGGCTTCCAGCGCCGAGGCGATCTCGTCGCGGTGCCGCTGCGAACCCAGCTTGTTGAGGATGACCCCGGCGAGCCGCACCCGGTTGTCGTAGTGGGCGAACCCGAGCACGGTCGCGGCGACGCTGCGGGAGGCGGCCGAGGCGTCGACGACCAGCACCACCGGCGCGTCCAGCACCCGGGCGACGTGGGCCGTCGAAGCGTAGCCCTCGGTGCCGAGTGCCCCGTCGAACAGGCCCATCACGCCCTCGATCACGGCGATGCCGGCGCCGCGGGAACCGTGCCGCAGCAACGGAACCAGCTGATCCTCACCCTGGAGGAAGGGGTCGAGGTTGCGCGCCGGACGGCCGGTGGCGAGGGCGTGGTAGCTCGGGTCGATGAAGTCCGGCCCGACCTTGTGCCCGGACACGCGGTGCCCGGCCGCGCGCAGCGCCGCCATCAACCCGGCGGCGATCGTGGTCTTGCCGTGCCCGGAACCGGGCGCGGCGACGACCACGCGCGCTACCACTCGATCCCCCGCTGGCCCTTCTGGCCGGCGTCCATCGGGTGCTTGACCTTGGTCATCTCGGCCACCAGGTCGGCAACCTCGACCAGTTCCGGCGGCGCGTACCGGCCGGTGATGACGACGTGCTGGTGCCCTGGCCGGGAGACCAAAGTGGACACCACGTCGTCAACCTCGAGCCAGCCCCACTTGAGCAGGTACGAGAATTCGTCGAGGACGTAGAAGTCGTGCGTCTCGGCGGCGAGCCGTCGCTTGATCTCCGCCCAGCCCTCACGAGCGTTCGAAGCGTGGTCCTCTTCGGAACCGGACTTGCGCGCCCAGCTCCAGCCTTCGCCCATCTTGTGCCACTCGACCGGCCCGCCCTGGCCGGTGTCGTCGTGCAGCTGGCCGAGCGCCTTGAACGCGGCTTCCTCGCCGACGCGCCACTTCGCCGACTTCACGAACTGGAACACGCCGATCGACCAGCCCTGGTTCCAGGCGCGCAACGCCATTCCGAACGCGGCGGTCGACTTGCCCTTCATTTCGCCGGTGTGCACGGCGAGCAGCGGCCGGTTGCGGCGCTGGCGCGTGGTCAGGCCGTCGTCCGGGACGACCTCGGGCTTCCCCTGCGGCATCAGGCGGCCTTTCCGGTCCGGGCGCGGACGGCGGCCGCCAGCGATTCGGCGGCGACGTCGGCGAGGGGCACGTGTTCCGCGCCGAGGTGGGCGGCGAGGTCGGCGGCCAGCCCGAGCCGCATCTTGCCGCTTTCGCAGTCCATCACGATCGTCGTGACGCCGGCCAGCAGGCCGGCCGCGGCCTGGGCGCGGGCGACGGCGTCGGGGCCGCTGGTGGCGCGCCCGTCGGTGACGACGACCAGCAGCGGGCGGCGCCGGGGGTCGCGGATCTCCTCGACACGCAGCACGCGCGCCGCCTCCAGGAGCCCTTCGGCCAGCGGCGTCCGGCCACCGGTCGGCAGGCCGTCCAGGCGGGACGCGGCGGCGTCGACGCTGATCGTCGGCGGCAACGCGAGTTCGGCCGCGGCGCCGCGGAACGTGACGAGCCCGACCTTGTCGCGGCGCTGGTAGGCGTCGAGCAGCAGGGACAGCACCGCGGACTTGACCTCGCGCATGCGGGCCTTGGCGCCCATCGAGCCGGACGCGTCCACGCAGAACAGCACGAGGTTGCCCTCACGCCCTTCGCGCAGCGCGTAGCGGACGTCTTCGGGCCGCAGCTTCAAACCGGCCCCCGCACGGCCGCGGGCTTTCTGGTGCGGTGCCGCGGCTTTGACGGTCGCAACCAGGTGCGGCCGTCCTTCATGGACACTCGGGGGCTGCACGCCGATGGTCCGGCCGCTGTCGGTGATCGCCCGCGAACGGCGGCCGCGCTCGCCTTCGCCCATGCCCTTGACGCGGAAGACACGGGCCTTGAACGTCTCGCCGGCGCCGACGGTCTTCTGCTGCCCGCCACTCTGCTTCGGCTCTCCCTGCGGCGCGTTTTCGCTGCTCTGCGGCGGTTCGGGTGCTTCCGGCGGCGTCGAGCCCGAGCCGGGGCCGTCGTCCTCCGGCCCCGGATCCGGTTGCGCGTCCTGCAGGGCCTGCTCCAGCTGCTCTTCCGAGATGCCGGGGGCGTCGAACGGGTTGCGGCGGCGGCGGTGCGGCAGGGCGAGGCGGGCGGCGACGCGGACGTCGTCGGTGGTCACCTCGTCACGGCCGGCCCAGGCCGCGTGCGCGACCGCGGTGCGGGCGGTGACGATGTCCGCGCGCATGCCGTCGACCTCGAAGGACGCGCAGACCTCGGCGATCTGGCGCAGCGCCTCGTCGGGGAGCTTGACGGCGGGCAGGAGCCGTTGCGCGGCTTCGATGTCCGCCGCGAGCCGGGCGTCCTCGTCGGCGTACTGCGCGGCGAAGGCGTCCGGATCGGCTTCGTAGGCCAGGCGGCGCCGGACGACCTCGACGCGCTGCTCCGGGTCGCGGCTGGAGGCGACCTCGACGGTCAGCCCGAACCGGTCCAGCAGCTGCGGCCGCAGCTCGCCTTCCTCGGGGTTCATGGTGCCGATCAGCACGAACCGCGCCGCGTGCGACACCGAGACGCCCTCGCGTTCCACGGTCGCGCGGCCCATCGCGGCGGCGTCCAGGAGCGTGTCGACGAGGTGGTCGTGCAGCAGGTTGACCTCGTCGACGTAGAGCAGCCCGCGGTGCGCGGCGGCCAGCAGGCCGGGCTGGAAGTCCGTGACGCCCTCGGCGAGCGCGCGTTCCAGGTGCAGGGAGCCGATCACGCGGTCTTCGGCCGCACCGACGGGGAGTTCGACCAGCTTGGCGGGCCGCCGATGGCTCTTCGCGCCTTCGTGCGGGCCGTCCGGGCAGAGCGGGTCGGGGGCGGCGGGATCGCAGGAGAACCGGCAGCCGTCGACGACGTCGACGCCGGGCAGCAGGCCGGCCAGCGCGCGGACCATGGTCGACTTCGCGGTGCCCTTCTCGCCGCGCACCAGCACCCCGCCGACGGCGGGTGAGATCGACGAGAGGACCAGCGCCAGGCGCAGGTCGGGCAGCCCGACGACGGCGGTGAACGGGTACGGCTTCAACAGCGCTCCTGAGGTCGGCGACCGGCCGATCATCGCACAGCGCCCGGCTCGCTTAGGGTGGGAAATCGTGCGCGAAAAATCACCCTTGATGGTCGTCGGGATCGGGGCCGACGGCTGGTCCGGGCTGTCGGAGCAGGCCAGAGCCGCGGTGCTCGCCGCCGACGTCGTGCTGGGCGCGCCACGGCAGCTGGGGTACCTCCCCGAGGGGCTCCCGGCGCAGGCCTGGCCGACGCCGCTGCTGCCCGGGCTGGACGCGGTCATCGCCGAGCACGAAGGCGCCCGGATCTGCGTCCTGGCCAGCGGAGATCCGTTTTTGTCGGGGGTGGGTGCCACACTGGTGGCCCATGGATACGAGGTCGAGGCGCTGCCCGCGCTCTCGTCGGTGACACTGGCCCGGGCACGGCTGGGCTGGTCCGCCGAGGAGACCGAGGTGGTCACCATCGTCGGCCGGTCGTCGGCCCGCGTCGCCCGGGTGCTGGCGCCGCGCCGGCGAGTGCTCGTCCTGGGTGCCGACGCGACGGCTCTGCGCTCCCTGCTCACCGTGCGGGGCTATGGCGAGAGTGAGCTGATCGCGCTGGAGAACCTGGGCGGGCCCGACGAGCGCGTCTCCGACGGCTGGGCCGGCGATCCCGGTCCGCTGACGGTGTTCGCGCTGGCGTGCGCGGGTCCGGCGTTGCCGCTGATCGGCATCCCGGACGACGTGTACGCCCACGACGGGCAGCTGACCAAACGCGACCTCCGCGTGTCGGCGCTGGCCCGCCTCGCGCCGAGTCCCGGCGAGCTGTTGTGGGACGTCGGCGCGGGCGCGGGCAGCGTCGGCATCGAGTGGTCGCGGCTGAACGGCTTGAACCGCGCGGTCGCGATCGAGCGCTCGGCGGAGCGGGCGGAGCGGATCGGGCGGAACGCACTGGACCTGGGAGTACCGGAACTGGAGGTGGTGACGGGGGAAGCACCGGAGGCGCTGACCGCGCTGCCGGCACCGGACGCGGTCTTCATCGGAGGCGGCGTGACGGCGCCCGGCGTACTGGACGCGTGCCTGGCGACGGGCGCGCGGGTGGTGGCCCACGGGGTGACGCTGGAGGCCGAGCAGGTCTTGGCGCGCGCGTACGAGGAGCACGGAGGGGAGCTGCTGCGGATCGGCGTGGAGAAAGCGGCGCCGCTGGGCGGCTTCACGGGCTGGACGCCGGCACGGGTCGTGACCCAGTGGAGCAGCCGGTGACCAGCGGCCGACCGTCGGATCGCGGACCGCGGAGCTGCCGATGACCGGCCGCCGCCCGACGGCCAAGGACGGCACGGGGCACGCGGCGATGGCGAACCCCGGCCGCGGCCGTCGCGCGGCCACCTCCGGGGAGCCGGTGACGAGCACGACATCGACGGCCGGTCGCGGGGTGTGGCAGCCTGCCACCGCCCGTTCCGCCACCGTCACCTGGAGCAGCCGATGACCGTGCACTTCATCGGCGCCGGGCCCGGGGCTGCCGACCTCATCACCGTGCGGGGCCGGGACCTGCTCGCCCGCTGCGGTGTCTGCCTCTACCCCGGCAGCATGACCCCGCCCGACCTCCTCGCCTACTGCCCGGCCGGCGCCGAGCTCGTCGACACCGCGAACCTCAGCCTCGAGCAGATCGTCGAGAAGCTCGTCGACGCTCACCGCGCCGGGCACGAGATTGCGCGGCTGTGCTCGGGGGATCCGTCGCTCTACAGCGCCGTCGCCGAGCAGGTGCGGCGGCTCGATGCCGTCGGGGTTCCCTACGACGTCGTTCCCGGGGTGCCCGCCTTCGCCGCTTCGGCCGCCGTGCTGAAGCGGGAGCTCACCGTGCCCGAAATCGGGCAGAGCCTCGTCATCACCCGGGTTCAAGCCCGCTCCACCAAGATGCCGCCCGGCGAGACCCTCGCCGCCTTCGCCGCGACCGGGGCCACCCTTGCGCTGCACCTCGCCGTCAACCACGTCGAACGGGTGGCCGGGGAACTGGCGCCGCACTACGGCAGGGACTGTCCCGTCGCCGTCGTCGCGCTCGCGAGCCAGGCCGGGGAAACCGTCGTGCGCGGGGTGCTCGGGGAACTCCCCGCCCTGGTCCGCGACGCCGGGATGACGCGCGCCGCCACCATCTTCGTCGGGCGGGTGCTCGCCACGACGAACTTCCCCGACAGCTTCCTGTACTCGAGTGCCCGTGACCGGGCGAACCAACCGGAGTCGTTGTGACGGAACTGCGCTGGGGCCTGCTGGCCGCCGGGACCATCGCCGCCCACTTCGCCGCGGGCGTCGACGAGAGCAAGCACGGCGTCCTCGCCGCCGTTGCCGCCCGGGACGGCGAGCGGGCCCGGGAGTTCGCCACGCGCTTCGACATCCCGAAGGCCTACGGCAGCTACGAAGACCTCCTCGCCGACCCGGACGTCGATGCCGTCTACGTCTCGACGCCGCACGCGCTGCACAAGGAATGGGCCATCGCCGCCGTCGAGGCCGGCAAGCACGTGCTCTGCGAGAAGCCGCTGACGCTCACCGCCGCCGATGCCGGGGAGGTCATCGACGCCGCCCGCGCGCACGACGTCTTCCTGATGGAGGCGTTCATGTACCGGCTGCACCCGCAGACGCGGCGGCTGGCCGAGCTGATCTCCTCCGGGGCGATCGGCGAGGTCCGCGCGGTGGACACGACCTTCTCCTTCGACAGCAACCCGGAGGAGACCGCCCGGCTGAGCGACCCCGCGCTCGGCGGCGGCGGGATCCTCGACGTCGGCTGCTACTGCACCTCGCTGGCCCGGCTGGTCGCGCAGGCCGCGACCGGGCAGGACGTCGTCGAGCCGTCCGAGGTCAGCGGGATGGCGCACCTGTCCGCGACCGGCGTCGACGAGTGGGCGACCGGCCTGCTGCGCCTGCCCGGCGACATCCTCGCCACGATCTCGTGCGGCATCCGGCTGACCCGGGAGGACGGCATCCGCGTGTTCGGCTCGCACGGGCAGATCCACATTCCGCGGCCCGCGTGGATCCACCCGCTGCGCCACCCCGGCGTCTCGCAGATCGTCCTGACCCCGGCCGACGGCGAGCCGGAGGTCATCGAGGTCGAAGCGACCCAGGGCGTCTTCGCGCGCGAAGCGGACCACGTCGCCGCGCACGTCGGAGACCGCCAGGCGCCCGAGCTGACCTGGGCCGAAACCCTCGCCAACATGCGGACGCTGGACCGCTGGCGCGAAGCCGTCGGCTACGGGCGTCGCTCGTGATCCTCATCCTCGGCGGGACCGGCGAAGCCCGGAAGCTCGCCGAAGCGCTCACCGAACGCGGAGTCGAGGTTGTCTCTTCGCTGGCGGGGCGAGTCGCGCGGCCGAGGCTCCCCGTCGGCGAAGTGCGCGTAGGCGGCTTCGGCGGCCCGGAAGGTCTCGCGCGGTACTTGCGCGAGAACCAGGTCGAAGCGGTCGTGGACGCCACCCACCCCTTCGCCGAACGCATCGGCGCGAACGCGGCAACGGCCGCCGAGCGAACGCAGACGCCCCTGCTCAGGCTCGCCCGGCCGGGCTGGCAGGCGGGACCGCAGGACGACTGGCACTGGGCCGCCGACCTCGCCGAAGCCGCAGAAATGCTCGCCGACCTGGGTAAACGCGTGTTCCTGACCAGCGGCCGCCAGGGCCTGCCCGCCTTCGCGCACCTCGACGACCTGTGGTTCCTGATCCGCTGCGTCGACCCGCCCGAGCCTCCGCTGCCGCGCCACCACGAGCTGATCCTCGCCCGCGGGCCGTACGAGGTGGCCGCGGAGCGCGAGCTGCTCGGCCGGGTGGACGTCCTGGTCACGAAGGACTCCGGCGGCGCGCAGACCAGCGCGAAGCTGACCGCCGCCCGCGAGCTCGGCATGCCCGTCCTGCTCGTCAGGCGGCCGGACCGCCCCGCCACCGAGACCGCCGAAACCGTCCCCGCCGCCGTCGAATGGGTCCTGCACCGATGATCGAAGAGTTCTACGAAGTCCTGCGCAAACGGCGGGACGTCCGCGGCGAGTTCACCGGCGCGCCGATCCCCGAGGCCACGCTCATGCGGGTCCTCGAGGCCGCGCACGCCGCGCCGAGCGTGGGGCTCACCCAGCCGTGGGACTTCGTGCTGGTCGACGACGTCGTGACGCGCGAGAAGTTCGCCAAGCACGTCCACGAGGAGCGCGAGGTGTTCGCCGGGCAGCTCGGCGAAGACCGCGCGAGCACCTTCGCGAACATCAAGATCGAGGGCATCCTCGAGGCGAGCCTGGGCATCGTCGTCACCTACGACCCGGCGCGCGGCGCGCCCGACGTGCTCGGCAGGCACGCCATCGCCGACGCCGGGCTGTACTCGGTGTGCCTGGCGATCCAGAACCTCTGGCTCGCCGCGACCGCGGAGGGCCTGGGCGTCGGCTGGGTGAGCTTCTACCGCGAACCGTTCCTCGGCGAGCTGCTCGGCGTGCCCGGCGGCGTCCGGCCGGTCGCGTGGCTCTGCGTCGGCCCGGTCAGCAGGCTGGAGACCGTGCCCGACCTGGAACGCCACGGTTGGCGGAGCCGCCGTCCCCTGACCGCGGCGATACACCACGGCAGGTTCACCCCGCGTGACCCGGGGGCTGCGTCAACCGCCGACGTCTGACCCGTTAGCGTTGCGCCGATGCGTCTGATTGCCGTAGCGCTGGGGTTGCTCTCGGCCTTGTGCGCGCTGGCTTTCCCCTTCCTGCCGGTGGTGCAGGACACGGCGGAGGTCGTCTGGCCCACCGGCAGCGACACCCGCTCCGTCAACGCGCCCTTGACCGGGTACTGGGCCGAGGACCTGCGCGCCGAGCTGCCGTGCGCGGCCATCCGCTCGGTCGACGCCCGCACGAACGGTCCCGGCCTGCTGTTCGCCACCGTGCCGGACGGCCGCACCGACCCGAAGGCCGGCAACGGCGTCGGCCTGCAGCTGCGCGTCGACAACGGCGTGCTGCTCGCCTCCAGCCAGGGCCAGCAGATCGCCCAGCAGCCGCTGCCCGCCGAGAAGTGCGACGTCGAGCTGGACGTCGACGCGACGCAGATGACCCTCGCCGTGGCCGGGACGCCGATCTTCCACGCCGGCGGCGACGTCCGGCCCCGCGTGGTCGGCATCTACTCCTCGATCAACTCGAGCAAGGACCCGATCGCCGGGCTGCACGTCTCGGTCGTGCCGGACACGCGCTACCAGACGTCGCCGACCGCGCTGAAGATCGTCGTCGGCGTGCTCGCCATCCTGTCGCTGATCGGCTGCCTGATCGCGGTCTGGCGCCGCGACTCCGGCTTCGCGAGACGTGCGCCGCGCTGGGCGCCGGTCGGCTGGTGGCGGCTGACCGCGCGGGACGCGACGGTGATCATCGCGCTCGGTGCGTGGGTCTTCATCGGGCCGGTGACCTCGGACGACGGCTACATCCTGACCATGGCCCGGGTCACCGAGGCGACCGGCTACCTGACGAACTACCACCGCTGGTTCGGCGTCGCCGAGGCGCCGTTCGGCTGGTTCTACCACGTCTTCGAGCTGATGACGCACGTCAGCACGGTGCCGCCGTGGATCCGGCTGCCGTCGTTCCTGCTCGGCGTGCTGAGCTGGCTGCTGATCAGCCGCGAGGTGATGCCGCGCCTCGGCAGCCAGATCCGCACCAGCCGCCCGGCCAGCTGGGCCGCGGCGACGGTGTTCCTGATCTGGTGGATGCCCTACAACAACGGCGTCCGCCCGGAACCGGTGGCCGCGCTCGGCTCGCTGCTGGCGATCTGCGCGGTCGAGCGCACGCTGGTGACGCGGCGGCTGCTGCCGCTGTGCCTCGGCCTGACCGCGGCCGGGTTCACCCTGGCCGCGACGCCGACCGGGCTGATCGCGGTGGCGCCGTTCCTGGTCGCCGCGCGGCCGCTCTTCAAGCTGATCCGCCAACGCGCGAACGAGAGCGGCTGGCTGCCGGTCCTCGCGCCGGTCGCCGCCGCGGGGCTGCTCGTGCTGGTCGTGGTGTTCGCCGACCAGACGTTCGCGACCGTCCAGGAGGCGACCCGGATCCGCACCCAGGTCGGCCCGAACCTGTCGTGGTTCCAGGAACTCGCGCGCTACCAGCTGCTGTTCGCCGACCTGCCGGACGGCTCGGCGCCGCGCCGGTTCCCGGTGCTGCTGGTCGTGCTGTGCACCGCCACCTGCCTGGTGGTGCTGCTGCGCCGCAGCCGGATCCCCGGCGCGGCGCTCGGCCCGGCGCGCCGCCTGATCGGCACGACGGCGCTGTTCTTCCTGCTCCTGGCCCTGACACCGACGAAGTGGACGCACCACTTCGGCGCGTTCGCGGCGGTCGGCGCGTCGATGGCGGCGCTGGCGGCGCTCGCGACCAGCTCGACGGTGCTGCGGTCGAAACGCAACCGCGCGGCGTTCCTGGCGGCGCTGCTGGTGGTCGCCGCGCTGGCCGCGACCGGGCCGAACACGTACTGGTTCGTCTCCCGCCTCGGCGTCCAGTGGACGAACGTGGCGCCGTCGGTCGGTGGCATCCCGCTGTCGACGATCCTGCTGGTCGCGGCCGCGGCCGCCGGGGTGTACGCGTTCGTCGAGAACGTCCGCGCGCACCGGCCGGGGCTGCCGGACCAGCCGCAGGAGGGCCGGCTGCGGGCGCTGCGGCTCGGGTCGCTGTCGCTGGTGGTGGTCTGCGGCCTGGTCGCGGCGGGCGAGTTCGTCACGATGGCGTGGGCGATCCACAACCAGTCCGGCAGCTACAGCCTGGGCGCGGCGAACGTCGGGCACCTGTTCGGCAAGAGCTGCAACCTCTCCGACCACGTGATGGTCGAGCGCGACGCGGCGACGAGCATCCTGCACGCGCAGGCCGAGCAGCGGACCGTGGCGGAGAAGCCCAAGGAGACGGACTCGCCGCTGCCGAACCCGGACCAGGACAACGGCCGCGTCCAGACCGGCTTCCACACCCGCCCGATCGACGACAAGGACCCCCTAGCAGAGCCGCCGCACGGGTTCACGCCGGAGAAGGTGCCGATGTGGTCGAGCTACCTCGACCCGGAGACGCGCGCGGGACGGCTGCGCAGCGACTGGTACGCGCTGACGGAGAAGCCGGCGGACGGCCAGATCGTGGTGGCGACGGCGGGCGCGGCCCGCCGTCCGACCTCGGTGAGCCTGGACTACGGCGTCGACACCCCGGACGGTGTGAAGGTCCTGCGCAGCCAGTTCATGCTGCCGCCGGGCTCGGGCACGGGCGGCTGGAACGACACCCGCATCAACCTGCGCGACCTCCCGCCGGAGACGAACGCGGTCCGCATCAACATCGTGGACAACGACCTGACCGAGGACGGCTGGATCGCGGCGTCGGCCCCGCGCGTCCCGACGTTCACGACACTGACGGACCGCATCGGCTCGAAGCCGGTGTACGTGGACTGGCCGGCGTCGTTCGTGTACCCGTGCGTCCAGCCGGTGACGTCGCACGACGGGATTTCGCAGGTCCCGGACTACCGCATCACCGCGGGCGGCCTGGCGGACGAGGCCCAGTGGGCGTCCTCGACGAACGGCGGGCCGATCGGGTGGCTGGAGGAACTGGCGGAGGAGCCGGAGGTGCCGAGTTACCTGATCGGCCAGCCGAGCCAGTCGTGGGGCCAGCTGCTGCAGATCGAGCCGTTCACGGAAGGCATCGCACCGACGGTGGTGCACGGCGAGAAGACGGTGCCGGGCTGGTGGTCACCGGGTCCGGGACCGCGGCAGCCGAACGGCAAGGACCCGACGCGCTGAATCCGGCTTGGGCACCGTGACAGGATGACGCCATGGTGCTCAAGCTCCGGAGCCTGGAACTGCAGTCCGGCGAAGAGGTGGAAATCGCCGACGGCCTCACGGTGATCGTGGGACCGAACAACGTCGGCAAAAGCCTGCTGCTGCGCGAACTCGGCACCCAGCTCGCACTTCAAGCCGGCCAGCAAGCGCATCCGCCGAATCGGATCCTGCGGCAGGTCGCCATCGATTCCCCGATGGAGTACGAGGGGTTCCTGGCCTGGATCCGACGCACACATCCCGTCCGGGAGCCCGAATCGACCGGCGACGAAGCACAGATCCGGACGAACTCGGGAACGGTCCTGACGTTCTCGCAGATTGCCAACGCTTGGGAACACCTCGGGAGGTACCCCGGTAGGCTCGGAGTCCTGTGCCCGCTTCTCGTCCTCCAGCTGAGCGCGCACAGCAGCTTGAGCTTGCCGCTCGACGGGCAGGCGTTCAACCCGTACACGCAGCGGCCCACCGGCATGGCCCAGCTGCTGTACCAGGACCGGGAATTCGAACGCGCAATGAGTGACCTGCTGCGCCGCGCGTTCGGCGAACCGCTGACCGTGAACCGGTACGCAACACCCGAAATCACGCTGCACGTCGGCGAAGTCACCGAACCCGAGTCTGCGCCGCCGGTGAGCCGCGAATACCTGCGGCAACTCAACGAGCTACCGCGACTGGCGGAACAGGGTGACGGGTTCCGGGCGTTCGCGAGCATCCTCTTCGCGCTCAAGACCTCCCACTACCCCATCGTGCTCATCGACGAGCCGGAAGCGTTCCTGCACCCGCCGCAGGCCTACCTGCTGGGCCGGTTCCTCGCCGAGGAGCACGCCGCGGGGTCGCAGGTCATCGTGGCGACGCACAGCGCCGACATCATCAAGGGCATCACTTCGGTGCGCGCGGATGTCGCCATCACTCGGCTGACCCGGACCGGCGCGACCAACCACGTGGCGAGCATCGCCCCGGCGAAGGTCCGGACGCTCTACGACGACCCGCTCGTGAAGTACTACCCGATCGTCGACGGGCTGTTCTCCCGCGGCGTGATCGTCTGTGAAGCAGAATCCGACTGCACCTACTACCGCTCGGTCCTCGAAGCCGGAACCTCCGCGCCGGGTATCCACTTCACCCACTGCAACGGCAAGGCCCGCGTCGGCCGGGCCGTCGATGCGCTGCGCTCGGCGCGGGTGCCCGTCGTCGCAGTACTGGACATCGACTTCCTCCGCGACGACAAGGACTTCGCCGAGGTCGTCGTCGCTCAGGGCGGCGATCCGGAGGCTTTCGCGAAAGCCCGGGCGGTCATCGAAAACTCCGTGCAGTCGTGGGGCCGGAAGGTCGATCGCACCGCCGCCAAGGCCCTTGTCGAGGCGCAGTTCGCCCGCAGCAAGGCGCCCTCCTTGAGCAGCGGCGAGATCGCCAAGATCAAGGAGGCCGTCAGCCCGGTGAGCGGCTGGCGGCAGTTCAAGAAGTACGGCGTCCACCATCTGTCGGGCGACGCCGTGACCGCCTTCGAGGACCTTGACCGGGGCCTGCGCGAGCTGGGGATCTTCGTGGTCCCGTGCGGCGAGCTGGAACGCTTCCACCCCGACATCTCCGGCGAGAACAAAGCCGAGTGGCTGCGAACGGTGCTCGAAACCGGACGGAACTCGGCGGCCGCGCGGGACTTCGTGCTCGCGGCCGCCGAGTTCATCTCACGCCATCAGTAACTGCGGGGCGTCCAGACGATGCCGTTCTCGGATCGGGTCTTCGAGGAACCCACGATCAGCAGGCAGCGCATGTCCACTGTGGACGGGTCCAGCTCCCCCAGCGTCGTGATGCGGATGTCCTCCTCCGGGCCACCCACGTCCCGGGCCACCACGACCGGCGTGGAAGCAGCACGATGGCGCAGGAGGACAGCACGGGCGTCGGCGAGCTGGGTCGTCCGGGTGCGGGACGCCGGGTTGTACAGCGCCAGCACCAGATCCGCCGCGCCCGCCGCGTCCAGGCGCTTCTCGATGATCTCCCACGGCTTCAAGCGATCCGACAACGACAGCACGCAGTAATCGTGACCCAGCGGCGCTCCCACCCGGGACGCCGCCGCCTGCGCTGCCGTCACGCCCGGGACGATCCGGACACGAACCCCCGAGCCGTGGCCCGCTGACACCTGCTCCAGCACCGCCGACGCCATCGCGAACACCCCCGGGTCACCCGAGGACACCACCGCGACCCGAGCCCCGGAAGCAGCCAGGGAAAGCGCTTCGCGCGCCCGGTCCGCCTCCACGCGGTTGCCCGACGCGTGCCGCTGCTGGCCCGCCTTCTGCGGCACCCGCGCCACATACGGCCCGTACCCGACGATGTGTTCCGCAGCCGAAAGCTCCGAAGCCGCCTCTGGGGTCAGCCACTCGGGACCCGCCGGGCCGAGACCCACGACGACGACCTCGCCCCCGGCAGCAGGCGCAGGAGCAGGCGAAGCAGGAGACTGCCGTGACGCATAAGCGGGCGAAGGCAGCAGAGCCAGCGAAAAGTACGGCACCGTCGAAGGATCCACCGAAGCCAGGGGCTCGATCCGCTGCTGTCCCCAGGTCGCGCGCTCGACGTACACCGCGTCGTCCAGCTTTCCGGCCTCCGCGAACGCCTCCCGCACCGACGAGAACGTCCGGCCCAGCTTCAGGACCGCCGCCGCGTCCGTGTCCGCCAGGCGGCGGGCCAGCTCCGGGGCCGGGAGGGTGCCCGGGAGCACCGTCAGGACCTCGTCGCGCTGGACCAGCGGGCGGCCGATCACCGACGCCGCCGCGCTCACCGATGTCACGCCCGGGACCACCACCGCCTGGAAGCGGCCGGCCAGGCGCTCGTGCATGTACATGTACGAGCCGTAGAAGAACGGGTCGCCTTCGCAGAGCAGGACCACATCGCGCCCCGCGTCGAGGTGCTCGGCCAGGCGCTTCGCGCTCAGCTCGTAGAAGTCCGCGATCGCGCCTTCGTAGCCGCCCGGGTGGTCCGTCGTCTCCGTCGTGACCGGGTAGACGAGCTTCTCCTCGATCTGCCCCTCGCGCAGGTACGGCTCCGCGACCGAGCGCGCGATGCTGCGGCCGTGCCGCGCGCAGTGGTAGGCGATCACCGCCGCCTCGGAAATCAGGCGCGCTGCCTTGACCGTCATCAGTTCCGGGTCACCGGGGCCGAGCCCGACGCCGTACAGCGTGCCGGTCATTCCTCTGCGCTCGCGAGGGCGTTGATCGCCGCCACGGCCATCGCGCTGCCACCTCGGCGGCCGTGCACCACCAGGTACGGCGCGGGCGCTCGCTTGGCGAGCTCCACTTTGGACTCCACCGCGCCGACGAACCCGACCGGGACGCCGATGATCGCCGCGGGCGCGCCGACGCCTTCGTCGAGGATCTCCAGCAGGCGGAACAACGCCGTCGGTGCGTTGCCGATCGCCACCACCGAACCGGGCAGCTTGTCGCGCCACAGTTCCAGCGCCGCCGCCGAGCGTGTCGTGCCCATCCGCTCGGCCAGCGATGGGACACCGGGGTCCGAGAGCGTGCAGAGCACCTCGTTGTCCGCGGGCAGGCGACGGCGGGTGACGCCGCTGGCGATCATCTGTGCGTCGCACAGGATCGGCGCGCCGGCTTCGAGGGCCGCGCGGCCGGACTCGACCACGTCGAGCGTGTAGCGCAGGTCGTCGACCAGATCGACCATGCCGCAGGCGTGGATCATCCGGACCGCCAGCCCGGCCACGTCGTCGGGCAGGATCGCCAGGTCCGCCTCCTCGCGGATCGTGGCGAACGAGTGCCGGTAGATCTCGGCACCGTCCCGCAGGTAGTCGATCACAGATTTCCCTTCAGCTCGTCGAGCGGCACCCAGCGGCCGTCGATGCGGTAGCCCCCCGCTTCGGCGACAACGTCCACATGGGAGCGCGACGGCTTCCCGCACCGCCGTTCGCAGCCCGAGAAGTGCGCGCGCAGGCCCGGCCGGAACACCGCGTCGGCCCGGACGTCGGCGCGCGACTTCGCGCAGCCCGGACGGCCGATGCACGCGGTGGTTCCCAGTGCCTCGCCGCCGAAACCCAGCCGTTCGAAGACGTCGGCGGGCACGTCCGGCAGGACCACGGTCTTCCACGGCGTGACGAGCGCCGTCCCGAATTCCGCCAGCGCCCGCGCCTGCGCCGCGGACAGCTGCCCGAAGCGCGGCACGACCCCGGCCGCGAAGCCGCCGTCCCGTTCGATCAGCCCCACCGGCACCGAGACCTCGACACGCGGCACCGGCGTCCTGCGCCAGGCCGGGTCGTCGAGTTCGGCGACGCGCCACGCGGACCCGCGTATCCGGCAGAACTCCAGCGCGACCTCGATCAACGCGGCCACGGCGTCGGCGCGGGCCACCCGCCGCCCGGTGTCGCCACCCGCAAGCAGCAGCGTCCCCGTTCCGGAATCCAGCGCACGCCAGCAGACGTCGGCGCCCTCCCCGGCGACGTCGCCGCGGCCGTCGTCGAAGGCGAAGAGGAACCGCCCGGGCAGCGCCGCCAGTTCCGGTGCCGAACACAGCGCAAAATCGAGTGCCCCCGCCAGGCCGCGGACGTCGGCGAGGCCGCCGCGCACTCCGCTCAGCGGCGACGCGAGGACGTTCCGGACCCGCTCGTGCGACGGCGACGGCAGGAGGCCGGCGTCGGCCAGCCGGGCCGCGAGGCTGGGCCGGGTGACGCCGCGCAGCTGGACGTTGCCGCGCGAAGTGAGGTGGAGGTCGCCGTCGCCGCACGCTTCGGCCGCGTCGGCCAGCGCGTGCAGCTGCGCTGCGGAAATCGTGCCGCCGGGCAGCCGCACCCGGGCCAATGGCCCGTCGGCGGCGTCGTGGGGTGCGAAAACACCGGGGCACGCGTCGGCTCGCACACGTGCTGGGGTCGGCATGGGGTCACTGTAGCTGGCGGTCTTGCGGCTCCGGCGGGTCCGAACGGGGCCGGATCCGGGCCGTTCCGGCGTCCAGGTCCACGTCACGCCGGGGTGGCGCGCCTTCGGCGTCCTGCTCGACGAGCATCGACATCGTTTCCCGGTGTTCCAGCTCACGCCGCTTGGTGCCGTTCCCGGCACAGCAGAACTCTCATCGAATGTAGTAGGTGTGCTACATTCGATCGCATCAGTCAGATGGGGGTCAACGTGATGAGAGATCCAAGCGATGCCGTCGTCCGCGTGCGCGGGCTGCGGATGCGGTACGGGACGAACGACGTGCTCCACGGCGTCGGCTTCGAGGCGTACCGGGGGGAGGTCGTCGGCCTGCTCGGGCCGAACGGCGCGGGCAAGACGACGACGATCGAGATCCTCGAGGGCTTCCGCATGCGGTCGGCCGGCGAGGTGAGCGTGCTGGGGGCCGACCCGGCCCAGGGCGGCGAGGACTGGCGGGCGCGGCTGGGGGTCGTCCTCCAGTCCTGGCGTGACCACGGGAAATGGCGTGTCCGCGAGCTCCTTGCCCACCTCGGCCGGTACTACGCGCCGTACTCGACGGCGTCGCACCCGCGGCCGTGGGACACCGACGAGCTGATCGCGACGGTCGGGCTCACCGAGCACGCGCACCGGAAGCTCAAGCAGCTCTCCGGCGGCCAGCGGCGGCGGCTCGACGTCGCCATCGGCATCGTCGGGCGGCCCGAGCTGCTGTTCCTCGACGAGCCGACCGCGGGCTTCGACCCCGAGGCCCGGCGCGAGTTCCACGACCTGGTGCACCGGCTGTCCGACGAGCTCGACACGACGATCCTGCTCACCACGCACGACCTCGACGAGGCCGAGAAGCTGGCCGACCGGATCCTCATCCTCAACGGCGGCCGGATCGTCGCCGACGGCTCGGCCGACGAGCTGAGCAGGCAGATCTCCGGCGAGGCCGAGGTCCGCTGGAGCGTCGGCGGGCAGCGGTTCGTCCACTCGACGACCGAGGCCACGAAGTACGTGTACGACCTGTTCAAGCAGCACGGCGACGCCGTCGCGGACCTCGAGGTCCGGCGCGCGTCGCTGGAGGACACCTACATGACGCTGGTCCACCGCGCCGAGACCGGCGGCGAGACGGAGCTGGGGCTCCAGGAAGCGGGTGCGCGATGAACGCCGTCGCCTTGCGTGCCGGGCTGGCCCGCGGCTGGATCGAGTTCAAGCAGACGTGGACCAACCTCGACGACGTGGTGGGCCAGGTCGTCTTCGTGCTGCTCTTCCTCGGTACGTTGTTCTTCATGCGCAACGCCACGCTGCCCGGCACGTCGTTCTCGCTCGGCGCGGCGACCGTGCCCGGCGTGCTCGGCGCCGGCGTCGTGTTCCAGGGCCTGACCGGCGCGGCCGGCTACCTGGCCGTCGACCGCGAGGACGGCACGCTGCTGCGCGCGAAGGCCACCCCGAACGGGATGCTCGGCTACCTGGTCGGGAAGACGACGGCGCTGTCGCTCGCCCAGCTCACGTCGGTGGTCGCGGTCCTGGTCCCGTGCCTGTTCGCGTTCTCCGCGCTGGCACCGGACGGCGTCTGGTCGTACCTGCACCTGCTCGGTGTGCTGGTGCTCGGCATGGTCGCGACGATGCCGATCGGCGCCGCGCTGGGGTCGCTGGCCAACAGCGCGCGGTCGATCGGGCTGATCACCCTGCCGGTCATGGGCCTGGGCGCGATCTCGGGGATCTTCTACCCGATCACCGCGCTGCCGGTGTGGGTGCAGGACATCGCGCAGGTGTTCCCGATGTACTGGCTCGGCCTCGGGATGCGGTCGGCGCTGCTGCCGGACGGCGCGGTCGTCGTCGAGATCGGCCAGTCGTGGCGGCCGCTGGCCACCCTGGCCGTGCTCCTCGCCTGGTCGGTGCTCGGCTTCGCGCTGGCCCCGGTCCTGCTCCGCCGCATGGCGCGGCGCGAAGCGGGCTCGTCGGTGGCCGAACGGCGGCAGAAGGCCATGCAGCGTGTGGGGTAGCCATGAGTGAGGTCGTCTACAACCGGATCGCGATGCTGCGCGCGGAGCGGTCGATCTCGCGGCGGCAGCTGGCGGAGGCCCTCGGGGTGCACTACCAGACGATCGGCTACCTCGAACGCGGCGAGTACAGTCCTTCGCTGTACCTGGCGCTGCGGATCGCGGAGTTTTTCGAGGTCTCCGTCGAGGTGCTGTTCGCGACGAAGCCGTTCCCGCGGCTGGGCGAGCGGTCCGCCTAGGGCTTGGCCAGCTCGGCCTCGGTGAGCGCCCGGACGACGTCAGCGCGTCGTCCGGGCGACTCCCGCACCGTCCGGCTCATTTCCACGTGCAGGAACACCGTGTCGTCCGCGGCCGCGAGTTTGCCCTGGACGTTCTTCGTCCCCTCCAGAGCTCCGCAGCGCTCCTCCCACGCCCGGCACACCGCGAACCCGTCCGCCGTCAAGCGCGCCGCCGTGCGGCGGGCCGCGTCGCCGGCCACCGCTGCTCCCGACGACAGCACGATGTCGGTCGACGGCAGGTTTTCGTCGTGGAAGCCGTGCAGCTGGACCTGCGCCAGCCCGCGGCCGGCCAGCGCCGAAGCCACGACGTGGAACACCGAGTCCTCTTCGTGCGCGACGTCGGCCTTGCTGTCGTCGGCCTTCCGGTGCGCCCCCGCCACCAGCAGCACCGCGCCCGGCGTGCGGCGGAACAGGTCGACGCCGAACAGCTCCGTCCGCAGGTCGAACGCCGGGTGCGGCACCTCGATCGCCAGCGACGGCGGGGCCGACCGGTCGATCACGTACATCCCCCACGCCCGCTCGGTGCCGGGTTCGTTGACGGCGATCGTGTACGGCCGCCCGGTCGCCGGGTCGACGCCGTCGCGCACCGAGAACCCGAGCTTTTCGAGGTCCGCCGGGCCGCGGCGGTCCAGCACCGCCGCGAAACCGGCCGCCGCCGTCCGACGTTCGTCGGATTTCGGTGAGCGGTAGTCCTGGTCCGCGGACAGCTTCGCGGTGAAGTCGGTCACCAGGGAATCCAAACCGGCCTCCGGCACGGGTTTCTGCGGTGCGTCGTCACCCGAGGTCAGCACCAGGGTGAGGACCAGGGCCAGAGCGACGGCCACGCCGGCCACGCTGAGCAACATCCGCGGTCGGCTCATCACTAGGCGGAGTGTACTGATGTCACCCGTTAGTTAGCTTGGCTGCCATTTGTCCCCCGATGGGGTCAGTTGTAACGTCACCAAAGCGAGTATTGATACCTTCACGTAACCCGAACGGGTGGGTATTTCGCTAAAGGCCGCGGTGGCCGGCGGTCCTGGCGGACCGCTAGACGGGAAGGGCCTGGGGAGACCCTCTTGAACCAGCACGAAATTCGAACGGCGCGACTGCGCGCGCAGATTCCGGAAGCGGGGTTCCCCCGCGGCGCCGGGGTCGCGTCGGCGACCACCTTTGTCCTGCTGCTGCTCATCGCCGCCTTCACCGCGCTGTACCTGTCCACCGCGGGCCCGCTGTCCCTGATCCGCGCGAACGACGCCGCCGGCCGCGTCCCCGACGAGGTGACCGCGGGCCAGCAGCGCGGCGCTGCCGGTCTCGCGCAGGGCGTCGCCACCTCGGCGACGGCCGCCGCCGGCGACCTCCAGGTCGCTTCCGGCTCCGGGGTGTTCGACACCGCCGACGACGACGCGCTGCTCACCCGCCTGGGTGAAACCTACGAAGACTGGCGGGGCGTCGTCGTCTACGACCCCGCCGCGCAGAAGGTCGTGGCCACCCGCGGCGAGCCGGTGCCGGTCGAGACACTGCGCGGGGTCGCCGTCGCGAACCTCACCGTCCGCCCGGTCGCCCGCCCGGGCGACACCCCGCTCGTGCTGACCGCGCTCCCGCTCACCGGGAGCCGCGCCGGCAAGCTCCTCGTCGTCTCCACGGCGCTGCGCACCACGGCCGGCGACCTCGACAAGGACACCCAGCAGCAGGTCCGGCTGGTCACCGCCGACGGCGCGGTCCTGTACGCCCACGGCTCCGACGTCGCCGCGACCGACGCCCCCGCCCAGGAGCTGCTGTCCCGCGCCGCCACGGCGGCCGCCGCCGGCCAGGACGGCGTGCTGACCGGCCGGGCCGTGCCCGAGAAGGGCAAGGAGCGGGCCCCGGTCGTCTCCTACGCGCCGGTCTCCCCCGCCGGCATCGGCGGCAGCCTCGGCCTGTCCGTCGTGACGTTCAGCCGCTTCCCGGTCGAGGCCGTGCCGGTGCGCTGGCCGGGCCTGATCCCCGCCGCCGCGTTGCTCGTGCTGGCCGTCGCGGGCTTCTTCCTGCTGAGGCGCACGGTCGTCGCGCCGATCCGGCGGCTGCGCACCGACGCTCTCGCGGTCGCCGCCGGGGTGCTCGGCAAGCCGGTCCGGCAGTCGCGGATCCGCGAGGTCAACCGCGTGACGGCGGCGCTCGAGCGGTCGCGGTCCAAGCTGCGCCGCCGCAAGCCCGCGCCGGACCTGCGCCCGTTCCTCTCCGCCCAGCTCGTCGTCGCGGCTGTCGCGGTGGCCCTGCTCGGCTGGTCGGGCGCGGTCGCCGCGACGCTCGGCCGTCAGCACGCCGCGGTGTCGCCGACCATGCTCAGCGAGCACGGCGTCCGCGTCACGCGCTCGGCCGACACCCTGCGCCGCAGCCTCGCCGCGGGTGTCAGCGACCTGCAGTCCGTCGCCCGGCTGGGCAAGGGCAAGGAGCCGGAGCAGCTGCGCGGCATGCTCGACCGGCTCGCCGGCACCGAGAGCCGGTTCCGCAGCGTCTACGTCGCCGACGAGCAGGGCACGGTCCGGCTGCTGGCCGGGCGCGAGTCGCTGCGCGACCCCGGGAAGCTGCCCGACGGCGAGGGCCTGCGCCAGCACAACACGAGCGGGCGCGTCCCGATCGTCTACGCCTTCACACCGCTGCCGGGCTCGAAGAACGTCTTGGTCGGCGAGTACGACGTGCCACGGCTGGCCGGGCTCCTCGGCTCCGCGGGCGGCCGGATCCGGGTCGTCGACGAGGGCAAGCGCACGATCGCCGACACCGAGGGCTACCTCGCGTTCGCCCCGCTGTCCGACCCGGCGCTGATCAAGAACGTCGAGACCGCGCAGTCCGGCAAGGACGCCCGCGAGACGACGCCGTCCGCGGTCGTCGCGGCGCAGCGCCTGGCCGACAAGGGCGCCGCCGCGACGCTGAAGTGGGTCGTCGTCGCCGAGCAGCCGATCGGCTCGCTCGGGGTCGCGGACAACACCGTGCGCTCGGGCGCGCGGGTCGCCGCGCTGCTCACCGCCGTCGTCGCGCTGATGCTGTTCGCCTGGCACCTCCTCGTGGTCGTGCGGCCACTGCGGCGGGTCGGCGACGAGGCGCGGCGGATCGCGGCCGGCGACACCGGCGCCGTCGTCTACCCGCAGCGCCAGGACGAGATCGGCACCGTCGCCTCCTGCGTCGAGATCTGCCGCCAGGCCCTGACCGACGGACGCGACCGGCTCGGCGAGGTCCGGCGCCCGGCGGGGGCGGCGACCGACGAGACCGAGTTGCTCCAGAAGATCGTCGACGAGCCGGAACCCGCACCGAAGCCGAAGCCGCCGGCGAAGGCACAGCCGCCGCGCGCGGCCCGGCCGGCGCGTCCCCGGCCCCAGACGCCGCCGCGGCTGCCCGCCCGCACGCCCGAAGAGAAGGCGAAGAGCGACTACCTCAGCTGGCTGGACGGGGCCGGGGTCTGACGTGACGTTCCTCTACGTCGTGCTGCTCGCAGCGTCGGCGGCGATGCTGGCCGCCGGGATCGCCGAACAATGCCGGCACTACCAGCACCTGCACAGCATCCCGACACGGGTGCTGGTCAACGGCATCCGCGGCAAATCGTCCATCACCCGCCTCTGCGCGGGCGCGCTGCGTGGCGGCGGCCTGGTCACGACGGCGAAGACGACCGGCACCGCGGCCCGGTTCATCCACCCCGACGGCAGCGAGGAACCGGTCTACCGCAAGTTCGGCATCGCCAACGTCGTCGAGCAGATCGGCATCGTCCGCCGCGCCGCCGCCTACCGGCCCGACGCCCTCGTCATCGAATGCATGGCGGTGATGCCGGACCTGCAGGAGATCAACCAGAGCAAGCTGATCCGCTCGACCATCGGCGTGCTGTGCAACGTCCGCGAAGACCACCTCGCCGAGATGGGACCCACCCTCGACGACGTCGCCCGCTCGCTGTCCCGCTCGATGCCGGTCGGCGGGATCTGCCTGACCGCCGAGCAGGACCGGCTGCACATCCTCCAGGAGGAGGCGGACAAGCGGGACTGCGAGCTCATCGCCGTCGACCCCGAGTCGGTCACCGACGCCGAGATGCGCCGCTTCGGCTGGATCACCTTCAAGGAGAACGTCGCCATCGCGCTGGCCGTCGCGGACCTGCTCAACGTCAACCGGCAGCTCGCGCTCGAAGGCATGTGGGCCGCGCCGCCCGACCCGGGCGTGCTGCAGGTCCACCAGTACCGCGCGGGCCGCCGTCTCCTGCGGTTCGCCAACGTCTTCGCCGCGAACGACCCCGAATCGACGTTGCTGAACATCGACCAGCTCCGCCGCCAGGGCGCGATCACCGACCCCATGCACGTCATCATCAACTGCCGTCCCGACCGCGTCGAGCGCAACGGCCAGATGGGCGCGCTCATCCCGAAGATCGCCCCGGAACGCGTGGTGCTGATCGGCGAACCGACGCGCAGCGCCCGCGTCGCGATCCCGAGCGAGTGGCACGACCGTGTCGTCGACCTGGGCGGTTCGCGGTCGCCGCGGGACCTGCTGCGCGGGATCGTCGGCGGTGTCGGGCGGCAGGCGTCGCTGATCGCCATCGGCAACATCCACGGCCAGGGGGAACTGCTCATCGAGGAACTCGCCAAACTGGAACCGGTCGCCTGATGCTCACCACGTCCCTCGCCCCCGAGGTCGCCACCGTCGGCCTGGCCATCGGCCTGCTGCTGTCGCTGGTCTGCTACCTGACGACGAACCTGTCGCCGGGCGGCATGATCACCCCCGGCTGGATCGCGCTGACCATGGTCGAGGACTACCGCCGCGCGGCGATCATCGTGCTGATGACGGCGCTGACGTTCGGCGGCACGAAGCTGCTGCAACGCCTGGTGATCCTCTACGGCAAGCGGCTGTTCGCGGCGGTCGTGCTGCTGGGCGTCGTGCTGCAGACGACGTTGCTGATCGTGCTGCAGGCCGACTTCCCGCTGCTGTTCGTGCACCAGACGCTCGGGTTCGTCGTGCCGGGCCTGGTCGCCTACCAGCTGGTGCGGCAGAAACCGGTGGCCACGATGCTCGCCACCGGCGGGGTCAGCCTGGCCAGCTACGCGGTCCTGATCAGCGGCGTGCTGGTCGGGCTCGTTCCGACGGTGTGAGGTGACGATGCGCAAGTCGCTCCGGATCGGCGTGCTGGCCGCGGTCATCGGCGTGTCCGGCACGGCGGCGGTGTACGTCGCCACGCAGGACCGGCAGGACATCACGGCCATCTCGGCGTCGGCGGCGCCCTCGGGTGCCGCGGTCACCGGCGGGTACACCTACGAACGGCTGGAGAACCCGGCCCGCACGGTGGTCCGCGACGGAGCGGGCGCGCAGCTCGCGTCCTTCACCGACGGCTCCCGCACGGCGATGCTGACGGGCCGCTCGCGGACGTTCACCGAGCCGAGGTTCACCAAGGTCGGCATCACCTCGACGGCCTGGATCCGGCTCGCGCCGCAGGCGTGGCACGCGGGCGCGGAGAAGGAGAAGTGGTTCACCGGCTGGCTGCCCGAGGCGATCGGCGACCCGGACCCGGACATCCTCGCGATCGCCCTGCAGTACACCGACGGCGCGGCCGACCAGACGGCGAAGAAGCTGCGGATCGCCGGGGACGCCAACTTCGGCCCGGACAGCGCCGAGGGCAGGCTGGAGAAGTCGGATTTCTACGACTACCTGGGCATCGGCTGGGACTTCCCGGGCGGCGTCCACGAAGCGGCGGAGCCGGCGCGGGCGCGGTCGCTGGACTGCTCCGGGTTCGTGCGGATGGTGTACGGCTACCGGGCGGGCTACCCGCTGCTCGGGACGAACACGAAGGGCCCGGGCCTGCCGCGCCGCGCGTGGGCGCTGTCCGAGCTGGGGCCGGGCACCGAGATCATCCACGACGAGAAGCGGCAGGTGACGGACTTCAGCCCGCTCCAACCGGGTGACCTGCTGTTCTTCAACCTCGAGCCCCAGCTGGGCACACAGGTGTCGCACACGGGCATCTACCTGGGCATCGACAGCGACGGCCACCACCGGGTGCTGTCCAGCCGGAAGGTGGCGAACGGGCCGACCTTCGGCGACGCCGGCGGGGTGTCGCTGATCGACGGCTCGGGGACGTACGCGAAGGCGTTCCGCGCGGCGAAGCGGCTCTGAGCCGCACACGTCACCTTGACGCCATCCGCCGCGCACCGGAGAGTGGGTGCGTTACCCACGCGTCGGCAGGTGGAGGAACCCGGTGGAAATCCGGGGCGGTCCCGCCACTGTCACCGGAGAGATCCGGGAGCCAGGAACTCCCGCCGGCGCGCCCGTCTACCCGGGGCGCGGACCCCGAGGAGGAACCTCGTGATCCTGCTTCTGTCCACTTCGGACACCGACCTGCTCAGCGCCCGGTCCAGCGACCGCGAGTACCGGCTCGGCAACCCGGCCCGGCTCGACGTCGCCGAGTTGCCGGGGCTGCTCGACGGCGTGCGCATCGTGATCGCGCGGATCCTCGGCACGCCGCGGAGCTGGCAGGAGGGCCTGGACACGCTGCGGGCGTCGGGCGCGCACGTCGTCGTCCTCGGCGGGGAGCAGACGCCGGACGCCGAGCTGATGAAGCTCTCCACCGTCCCGGCCGGCATCGCCGCCGAGGCCCACGCCTACCTCGCCCAGGGCGGGCCGGCCAACCTCACCCAGCTGCACCGGTTCCTCTCCGACACGCTGCTGCTCACCGGCGACGGCTTCGAGCCGCCCGCGCAGCAGGCCGCGTGGGGCGTCCTCGAGCGGCCCGCGAAGAGCGACGGCCCGGTCATCGGCATCCTCTACTACCGCGCGCACCACCTGTCCGGGAACACCGCGTTCGTGCACGCCCTCGCCGACGAGATCGAAGCCGCGGGCGGGCGCGCGTTGCCGATCTACTGTGCTTCGCTGCGTACGCGCGAGCCGGAAATGATGGCTGAGCTGGGGAAGGTCGACGCCCTGCTGGTCACGGTGCTCGCCGCCGGCGGTACGCGGCCGTCCGAGGTCGGCGCGGGCGGGGACGACGAGGCGTGGGACGTCGCCGAGATGGCCGCGCTCGACGTCCCGATCCTGCAGGCGCTGTGCCTGACCAGCGACCGCGAGACGTGGGCGGTCAACGACGACGGCCTCTCGCCGCTCGACGCCGGGAACCAGATGGCCGTCCCGGAGTTCGACGGGCGGCTCATCACGGTGCCGTTCTCGTTCAAGGAACTCGACGAAGACGGCCTCCCCCGGTACGTGCCGGACGCCGAACGCGCGTCCCGCGTCGCCCGCATCGCGCTCGCGCACGCCCGGCTGCGGCACACGCCGCCGTCGGAACGCCGGATCGCGTTGATGCTGTCCGCGTACCCGACGAAACACTCCCGCGTCGGCAACGCGGTCGGGCTGGACACGCCCGCGTCGGCCATCGAGCTGCTGCGGCGGATGCGCGCGCAGGGCTACGACCTGGGGCCGGACGCGTTCCCGGGCGTCGACCCGACCGGCACCGACCAGCCCGACGGCGACGCGCTCATCCACGCGCTGATCGCCGCCGGCGGTCAGGATCCGGAGTGGCTGACCGAGGAACAGCTGGCCGGGAACCCGATCCGCGTCCCCGCCGCGCGCTACCGCTCGTGGTTCGAGGCTCTGCCCGCCGAACTGCGCGAAGGCGTCGAGGAGCACTGGGGCCCGGCGCCCGGCGAGCTGTACGTCGACAACGGCGACATCGTGCTGGCGTCCCTGCAGAGCGGCAACGTGATCATCATGATCCAGCCGCCGCGCGGGTTCGGCGAGAACCCGGTGGCGATCTACCACAACCCGGACCTGCCGCCGAGCCACCACTACCTGGCCGCCTACCGGTGGCTGGAGGAGGAGTTCGGCGCGCACGCCGTCGTCCACCTGGGCAAGCACGGATCCCTCGAATGGCTGCCGGGCAAGACCGCGGGGCTCTCGGCGTCCTGCGCGCCGGACGCCGTGCTCGGGAACCTGCCGCTGGTCTACCCGTTCCTGATCAACGACCCCGGTGAGGGCGCGCAGGCGAAGCGGCGGGCGCACGCGACGATCGTCGACCACCTGATCCCGCCGATGGCGCGCGCGGAGTCCTACGGCGACATGGCGCGGCTGGAGCAGCTGCTCGACGAGCACGCGAACATCGCGGCGATGGACCCGGCGAAGCTGCCGGCCGTGCGCCAGCAGATCTGGACGCTGATCCAGGCCGCGAAGCTGGACCACGACCTCGGCGTCGAGGAACGGCCGCACGACGCGGAGTTCGACGACTTCCTGCTGCACATCGACGGCTGGCTGTGCGAGGTCAAGGACGCGCAGATCCGCGACGGGCTGCACATCCTCGGTGCGGCGCCGACCGGCGAGGCCCGGGTCAACCTGGTGCTGGCGATGCTGCGGGCGTCGCAGATGTGGGGCGGCAAGCAGGGCGCGGTGCCGGGCCTGCGGTCGGCGCTGGGGCTCAAGGAAGACGCGCCGATGTCCGAAGTGGACGCCGTCGAGAAGACCGCGCGCGAGCTCGTCCAGACGATGGAAATGCGGGGCTGGGACGCGACCGCGGTCGAGTCGGTCGCTCCGGACGCGCAGGTGGCGAAGGTGCTTTCCTTTGCGGCCACGGAGATCGTGCCGCGGCTGGCGGGGACCACCGCCGAACTCGACGCCGTGCTGCACGCGCTGGACGGCGGGTACATCCCGGCCGGCCCGAGCGGTTCGCCGCTGCGCGGGCTGGTCAACGTGCTGCCGACCGGGCGGAACTTCTACACCGTCGACCCGAAGGCCATCCCGAGCCGGCTGGCCTGGGAAACCGGGCAGGCGCTGGCGGACTCGCTGCTGAAGCGGTACCGAGAGGACACCGGCGACTGGCCGCGTTCCGTGGGGCTCTCGGTGTGGGGGACGTCGGCGATGCGGACGTCCGGCGACGACGCGGCGGAAGTCCTGGCGCTGCTGGGTGTCCAGCCGGTGTGGGACGAGGCTTCCCGGCGCGTCACGGGCATCGAAGCCATCCCGCTCGCGGAACTCGGCCGTCCCCGGATCGACGTCACGATCCGCATCAGCGGGTTCTTCCGCGACGCCTTCCCGCACGTCATCACGTTGATGGACGACGCGGTGCGGCTGGTGTCCGCATTGGACGAATCTCCGGAGGAGAACTTCGTCCGCGCGCACGTTTCGGCGGACCTGGCGTCGCACGGTGACGCCCGCCGTGCGACGACCCGGATCTTCGGGTCGAAGCCGGGCGCGTACGGCGCGGGCCTGCTGCCCCTGATGGACAGCGGGAACTGGCGCGACGACAAGGACCTCGCCGAGGTGTACGCGGTCTGGGGCGGCTTCGCGTACGGCCGCGACCTCGACGGCCGCCCGGCGCGCGAGGACATGGAGAGCTCGTACAAGCGGATCGTGGTGGCGGCGAAGAACACCGACACGCGCGAGCACGACATCGCGGACTCGGACGACTACTTCCAGTACCACGGCGGGATGATCGCGACGGTCCGCGCGCTGACCGGCTCGGCGCCGGCGTCCTATGTGGGCGACAGCACCTCGCCGGACGCGGTCCGCACGCGCACGCTGGGCGAGGAGACGGCCCGGGTGTTCCGGGCCCGCGTGGTCAACCCGCGGTGGCTGGCGGCGATGCGGCGCCACGGCTACAAGGGCGCGTTCGAGCTGGCGGCCACCGTGGACTACCTGTTCGGCTTCGACGCGACCGCCGGCGTCGTCGGCGACTGGATGTACGAGAAGCTGACCGAGTCGTACGTGCTGGACGAGGTGAACCAGGAGTTCCTGCGCCAGGCCAATCCGTGGGCGTTGCGCGGGATCGTCGAGCGGCTGACCGAGGCGGCGGACCGGGGGCTGTGGGAGGAGCCGGACCCGGACCTGCTGGCGAAGATGCGCGAGGTGTACCTGTCGCTGGAAGGCGACCTCGAGGCGGAGTAGAAACGCCCGGGAAACGCGGGCCGGAGTTGGGTGGCGGTCATGATCACCGCCGCCCCTCCGAAGACCCGCCCCTGGGTGCTTCCCCTCGTCTGCCTCGGCGCCGCCGTTCTCTACGCCTGGAAGATCGGTGCCGGCCAGTTCGGCAACACCTACTACTCGGCCGCCGTCCGGTCGATGACGGAGAGTTTCCCCAACTTCCTCTTCGGCTCCTTCGACCCCTACGGCGTCGTCACGGTCGACAAACCGCCGTTCGCGTTGTGGCCGCAAGCGCTTTCCGTGCTGGTCTTCGGCTACCACGGCTGGGCGCTGCTGCTGCCGCAGGTCCTCGAAGGCGTCGCGGCGGTGTTCCTGCTCCACCGCACCGTCCGGCTCTGGGCCGGGGAGAACGTCGCCCTGCTCGCCGCGGCGATCCTCGCGCTGACGCCCGTCACCGTGATCATCAACCGGGACAACAACCCCGACACCCTGCTCGTCCTCTTCCTCGTCGCCGCCGCATATGCGCTCACCCGGGGGCTGCGGGACGGCCGGAAGTGGCTGTGGTGGTGCGCCTTCTTCGTCGGCTGCGGCTTCCTGACCAAGATGCTGCAGGCGTGGATCATCGTCCCCGCCCTGGTCGCCGCCTACCTCGCCGGGACCACCGGGCCGCTCAAGCGACGGCTGCTCGACGTCCTCGGCGCCGGGCTCGTGCTCGTCGTTTCGTCGTTCTGGTGGATCGCTCTGTACGACTGGTGGCCCGGCACCAAGCCCTACATGGGCGGCAGCGAGAACGGCTCCGCGTGGAACCTCGTCTTCGGCTACAACGGCTTCGGCCGCCTCTCCGCCACCGGCGAGAGCGGTGGCATGATGATCATGCGCAACGGGCAGCAGACCATGAGCTCCTTCGGCGGCGACCCCGGCCCGGGCCGGATGTTCAACGACGTCGTCGGCGGGCAGATCTCCTGGCTGCTGCCGCTGTGCTTGGTCGTCCTGGCCGTGCTCGGGCGTCGGTGGCGCGATGCCGGCTGGCTGCTCTGGGGCGGCTGGCTGCTCGTGACCACCGTGGTCTTCAGCTTCGCCGGCGGCATCTGGCACCCGTACTACACGACGGCGCTCGCGCCCGCCGTCGCCGCGGTCGCCGCCGCCGGGCTGGCGCTGCTGTGGCGACAGCACCGGCGCACTCTGCTGCCCCTGGTCGTCGCGCTGACCGCGGCCTGGGCGTTCGTCCTGACCGCACGCGACACGACGTTCTACGGCTGGACGCGCTGGGCGGTGCTCGGCACGGGTATCGCGGCGATCGCCTGGCTGGTCGTCGCGCCGGAGCGGCGGGCCCTCGTCGCCGCGCTGGTGCCGCTGCTGCTCACGCCCGCGGTGTGGTCGTACGCCGCCGCGCAGAGCACGTCCGCGGGGACGCTGCCCGCCGCCGGGCCCGCCACCGGTCCGGCCGCGCCGCCGCCGCTGTCACCCGGTGGCCCCCGGCCCCGGATCATGCTGTCCGGTGGCGACGGCACCGCCAGGCTGTCCGACGAGCAGCGGCGCATCCTCGACTACGCCCGCCGCGGCGGCACCGAGATAACCCTGGCCGTGAACGCCGAAGCCGGCGTGGTGGCGCCGTACCTGATCGACTCGGACGCGACTGTGATCGGCATGGGCGGCTTCGGCGGCCGCGACGACGCGCCGTCGGTGGCGCAGCTCGACCGCTGGCTCGCCGAGGGCAAGCTGCGGTTCGTCCTGAGCAACGCGGGGCGCCGGCCGGGACCGCCGCCCAGTCCGGCCCAGGCTGGACGTCAGCGCTGGATCGAGGGGCACTGCACGACCGTCGACCCCGCCGCGTACGGCGGCGGCGCGGACACGCTCTACCGGTGCTAACGGCGAAGAAACACCACCGCGGCGATCATCGGGGCATGCGGGTCCTGGTGGTGGAGGACGAGCCGATGCTCGCGGACGCGATCGCGGAGTGGCTGCGCGAGGACGCCCACGCGGTCGACATCGCCCACGACGGCGGCGCGGCGCTGGACCGGATCACCGTGCACGACTACGACGTCGTCGTGCTCGACCGGGACCTGCCGGTCGTGCACGGCGACGACGTCTGCCGCGCGCTGGTGGCCGGCGGGGCGGCCACGCGGGTGCTGATGCTGACCGCCGCCGGGGAGGTGTCCGACCGGGTCGCCGGGCTGTCGCTGGGCGCCGACGACTACCTCGCGAAGCCGTTCGCGTTCCCGGAGCTGGCCGCCCGCATCCAGTCGCTGGGCCGCCGCAGCCGCCCGGCCGCCCCGCCGGTGCTGAGCCGCTCCGGCGTCACGCTCGATCCGGCGCGGCACGAGGTGTTCCGCGACGGGCGCCTCCTCCCACTGTCCAAAAAGGAGTTCGCCGTGCTCGCCGAGCTGCTGCGCGCCGACGGCGCCGCGGTGTCCGCCGAACACCTGCTGGAGAAGGCGTGGGACGAGCACGCGGACCCGTTCACCGGCGCGGTCCGGCTCACCATCCTGAAGCTGCGCCGCAAGCTCGGCGGCCCACCGCTGGTGGAGACGGTCACCGGCGTCGGCTACCGGCTCCGATGACCCTCCGGCTGCGGCTGACCGTGCTCTACGGCGGCCTGTTCCTGCTGGCCGGTGTGGCGCTGCTGGGCGTGACGTACCTGCTGTTCACGCGGCAGGTCGGGCAGCGGGTGGCGGTGCTCACGGGCACCCCGCCACCCGGCGCGCCACCGCTGCCGTCCCTGGACGCCCTCGACGAGCAGGCCCGCCAGCTGCGTGCGGCGGCGACGACGTCGCTGCTGACGCAGGGAGCGATCGCGCTCGGCGCGGTGGCGGTGCTGGCGGCCGGCCTCGGGTGGCTGGTGGCGGGCCGGGCGCTGGCGCCGCTGCGGCAGGTCACGGACACGGCCCGGCGCATCGCCGCAGCGGCCGACCCGGGCGGGCACGCACGGATCGCGCTGCGCGGGCCCGAGGACGAGGTGAAGAACCTCGCCGACGCGTTCGACGTGATGGTCGAGCGGCTCGACCGGTCGTTCGACGCCCAGCGCCGGTTCGTCGCGAACGCGTCGCACGAGCTGCGCACGCCGCTGACGGTGAACCGGTCCCTGGTCGAAGTGGCGATGCGCCGCGGGAGCGACGTCCGGGAGCTCGGCACCAAGCTGCTGCGGATCAACGCGCGGAACGAGAAGCTGATCAGCGGGTTGCTGCTGCTGGCGAAGTCGGAGAGCGCGCTGACCGCGCGCAGCCCGGTGGACCTGGCGGCGCTGGTCGCGCAGGTGACGCCGCCGGAGGCGGAGCAGTCACTGGCCGAAGCGGTGACGGCCGGCGACGCACTGCTGCTGGAGCGGCTGGCGGGCAACCTGGTGGAGAACGCGATCCGCCACAACGTGCCCGGCGGCTGGGTGCGCGTGACGACCCGGACGGCGGCAGGGCGGGTGGAGCTGGAGGTGGCCAACAGCGGCCCGGTGATCCCACCGGCGGAGGTGCCGGCGCTGTTCGACCCGTTCCACCGCCGGGCCCGGGTGGCGGCGGAGGGGACGGGGCTCGGGTTGTCGATCGTGCGGTCGGTGGCGCACGCGCACGGCGGAGCGGTGACCGCGGAGGCGCGCGCGGAGGGTGGCTTGGTGGTGGTCGTGTCGCTGCCCGCGGCGTGAAGTCTCGTCTTCGTCGCCGCTCGTGTCGTGGACAAATTTCGGATATTCCGGCCCTTTTCGCCCGCGGGCTCCCCCGAACCGACTTTCGCGCCTTGACTTCGGCAATGGTCTAGTCCAATGATCTGTCCACCTCGATCCCCTCCGGGAGGACAGCTCATGCGCAGGGGCAGACTGGCCGCCGCCGGGCTCGCCGCCGCCACCTTTGCCGCCACCGCCGTCAGCCTCGTGCTCGGCGCACCGTCGGCGACCGCGGCGTTGAGCAACAACTGGTACGCCGCGGCGCCGTACCTGATGCCCCAGAGCAACAACCCGCCGGACCCGGTCACCGTGATGAACGCGACCGGCCTCAAGGCGTTCCAGCTCGCGTTCATCCTGGCGCCGAACGGCGGCGGCTGCAGCCCGACCTGGGACGGCACGTCGGCGGTCTCCTCCGACACCGCCGTCGCGGGCGTGATCTCGCGGATCCGCGGCGCGGGCGGCGACGTCTCGGTGTCCGTCGGCGGTTACGGCGGCACGAAACTCGGCCAGACCTGCGGCACGGTGGCCGCGACGGCCGCCGCCTACCAGCAGGTCATCACGAAGTACTCGCTCAAGGCGATCGACTTCGACCTCGAAGAACCCGAGTACGAGAACACCGCGGCGATCGCGAACGAACTCGGCGCGGCGAAGACGCTGCAGGCCAACAACCCCGGCCTGTTCGTCTCGGTGACCATGCCCGGCACCGCGGCCGGCACCGGCTGGTTCGGCACGCAGCTGATCGACCAGGCGAAGTCGATCGGCTTCACGCCGAACAACTTCTCGATCATGCCGTTCGACGGCGGCTTCAACGGCGGCTCGTCGCAGGTGTCGGCGCTGGAAGCGCTGCACGGCCTGCTGATGTCGCACATGGGCTGGGACAGCGCGACCGCGTACGCCCACGAAGGCTTCTCCGGCATGAACGGCAAGTCGGACGCGGCCGAGATGTTCTACACGTCGGACTTCCAGACGGTGTACGACTACGCGACCAGCCACGGCCTCGGCCGCTTCACGTTCTGGTCGGTCAACCGCGACCGGCCCTGCGTCGGCACGACGGACAACGGCGTCTGCAGCAACGTCCCGCAGAACGACTGGGACTTCACGAAGTTCAGCGTCCGGTTCGCCGGCGCGACCCCGCCGCAGACGACGCCGCCGGTGACGACGACCCCGACCACCCCCGGCGGCGGCACCTGCACCGCGGCGGAGTGGGACCGGACGAAGGTCTACGTCAAGGACAACGTCGTCTCGCACAACAGCCACAAGTGGACGGCGAAGTGGTGGACGCAGGGCGAGGAGCCCGGCACCACCGGCGAGTGGGGTGTCTGGCAGGACAACGGCGCCTGTTAGCGGTTTCAGAAGTCGAGGTGGGTGTTCTCGCGCTGGACCTCCGGGGTCAGCGCGGGCACCTCGACGACGTGCCGCCCGGCCTGCCGCAGCAGCTCGGTACCCCGGGCGTCGACGAAAACGGGCGGCTCGCGCCAGGCGAACACGACCCGCGGGATCCCGGCGTCGAGGACGAGCTGGGTGCAGCTGCGCGGGTGGGAACTGCGGTGGCTGCACGGTTCCAGCGAGCTGTACATCGTCGCGCCGGCCAGGCGCGGGTCGCCGGCGCACTTGGCGAGGGCGGCTTCTTCGGCGTGGTTGGTCGGGTCGCCCTCGCCGGAGTGCCCGGTGGCGACGACCTCACCCTCGGCGTCGGTGATCACGGCCCCGACCCGGAAGGTGTGGCTGGGCGGGCACAACGCGGCGAGGGCGATGGCTTCCTTGAGGCGCCGGACATCCCGGCCGGTCGGTTCGGCGGCGGCGCGGTACTCGAGGATCGCCATGCCCTGCAGGTCCTGCACGCCGACGAGCGTGAGCGGACGCGGGTAAAGCCCGGGCCCGACGAACCGCGGCGCGTCCGGCTGCCCGACGAAGAACGGCGCGATCGCGAGCCGCAGTTCGTCGGCGAGCCCCTCGGTGAGGAACCGGGTGTGGATCCCGCCGCCGCCCTCGACGAGCAGGTTCCGGATCCCGCGCGCCCCGAGGTCGTCGAGCACGTGCCCGAAGTCCGGCGGATTTCCGGCGTCGACGACGGTGGCGACGTGCTTCAGCCCGTCGGCGGCCCCGGGCGGTGCGTAGACGATCTTTTCGGTGTCCCCGACGGTGAAGAACTGCGCGTCCGGGTCGAGGCCGCGGGTGGTCACGGTGACCTTGACGGGTTGCTCGGGCTTGCCCTGCGCCAGCCGGTTCCGCCGCAGCTCCGGGGAGCGGACGAGCAGCCGCGGGTTGTCGGCCCGGACGGTCCCGGCCCCGACGAGGACGGCATCGGCCTCGGCCCGCAACCGGTCCACGACGGCGAAGTCGTCCTCAGTGGACAGCACCAGCCGTTCGGGTGAGGTGTCGTCGAGGAAGCCGTCGAGCGACTGCGCGGCGGACAGCAGGACGTGCGGCCGGGAGATCACCGGGCCCAGTATGCCGTAACGCCGCGGGCGATCCCGGCGTCCTACGACGTATCCCTGTCGAGCCCATCCCCCGGAGCTTTCTGAACATGACAACGCGAGGCTGGTACAAGGAGCGGACGCTCACCACGGTCGACACGGTCGGCCGGGAGGTGTCGGTGACGACCGGACTCACCCGCGACCCCGAAGGCCGCCTGGTCGCAGCAATCGCGATCAGCGACGGCCCGACGGCCATCTACCGCTACGCCGGCGACGCCGGAGAGGAAACGGAGCTGGTGACCAACGCGGCGGACACGGTGAAGGAGCTGCGGAAGCTCGCCGACCTGCCGCCGACGCGCTGAACAGCTGACTGCTCGGTTTCCGGGGCCGGCCCACCGCCGCTGGGCGGTTGGGCCGGTTCCCGCGTGCCGGCTTCCGGACCGGTCCACGGCGTTCCAGTCGGCCTTGTCGCCTTCGGGCGGCCGGTGCGCGCCTCCCGGGGGCCGATACTCGCCCCGTTACCGTTTTCGTAGTTCCTGATCAAGGAGCTGTGGTCACCAGGCCCGGCATGACTTGCGCCCCCAGTCGAACCCATGATCCGGGGGGTGGTGTCACCGGGTCTGGTGGCATCGACCGACCGCTGATAGACCTCCGATCTTGCTAACTGTCAAGTAGCGGCTCCGGTTGGTGGGTCGAGAGCGGGACCGAAAGCCTTGGCCGGGTCGTAGGTTTGGCCGGTCTCGAGGCAGTGGTGGAGCTGTCCGAGGAAGCGGTTGAACAGGTGTCGCAGGGCGGCGGCGTGCCGGTCGCCGCGGGCTCGGCGGCGGTGGTAGTGGTCGCGTGGCGCGCCGGCTCGGCCGATGCTGGCGAAGGCCCAGACGAAGCCGGTGGCGTTGAGGCGGTCGTTCTTCACGGTGCGGCGGGTGATGGAGATGCTGCGGCCCGAGGCCCGGGTGACGGGTGCTGATCCTGCGTAGGCATTGAGGGATCGGGCGTCGGTGAAGCGGGCACGATCGTCGCCGATCTCGCCGAGGACTCGTGCTCCGGACAGATCGGCCAGGCCGGGGAAGCTGGTGATGATCGCGTAGTGCGGGTGCTGCTGGAACGCTGTGGTGGTGGCCTCGGTGAGGTGGTCCGCGCTGGCGCACTCCGCGTTGAGAGTGGCCAGCAGCGCGAGGGCCTGGCGGCCGAACGCCTCCTCGACCACTCGCGGTTGCCGCAGCTGTGGCTTGCGCAGGTCCTCGAGGACCTGCGCTGCCAAGGCATCGATGCCGCGCTGGCGACCCGCCCGACGCAGAGCCGCGGCGATGCGCGCCTTGGTGACCTTCGCCGCGGCGGCGGGTGTCGGCGCCAGCGCCAGGACCACGCGCGCTTCTGCACTCGCGAGGTTGGTGGCACCGCCCTTGGCGAACGCGGCGAGGAACCTCGGGTAGTACTCGCGCAGCACGGCGCGCAGCTCCTGCGTGGCACGCGATCGCCGCCAGATGGCGTCCTGGGTCGCGCGGGACAGCACCGCGATGGCCTGGACCAGTTCACTGTCGGCGGGCAGCGGCCGGTGCGCATGGGCGTCGGTGCGCAGGATGTTCGCCAAGGTCATCGCATCGACGTGGTCGGACTTCTTCCGCGACACGCTGTGTCGCTCGCGATAACGGGCCACCGCCATCGGGTTGATCGAGTAGACCCGCCGCCCGGTCTGCCGCAGGCCGGCGACCAGCAGGCCGCGGGGGGTCTCGATCGCCACCGGGATCAGGTCGGTCGCGGTGTCGCCGGCGTCGGCGAGCATGGCCAGCAGCTCGGCGAAGCCATCGGCCGAGTCGTCGATGCGGCGCTTGGCCACCAGGGCACCATCGGCGTCGACCAAGGCGACGTCGTGGTGGTCCTCGGCCCAGTCGATCCCGCAGAACACCTTCACTCTCCACTTTCCCCTCGACTAGCTGTTAGTGCTGGTCAGAGACCCTGACGAGAACGCGCGGCGCCCTAATGACGAGGCTCTGCGGCCTGACCTCCGATTGAGCCGTTCGCGATCCCAGCGATCCGCGCGGGCACCGGTCTCAACAGAGAACTCGACGGCTCCCGGTCACTGAGGTGTCCTCCGCGCGAACGGGCTCGGACGACGAACAAACTGCCCGAACAGGCGAACGGGTGAGACGCGGACACGCCGATCGCGCCGCTCTATCAGGAGGGCTCACAAACCCAGGGACACCCAAGACGTCCACCGAGCACGTCCGGTCCCACCCGCCCGAACGAGCGACAGGAAACCAGCCGCTGGATCAGCAGCTCGTCAACTCGTTCGGTAGTCATTAGGGACACCCCCCAACGGCCGGCCCCCGCCTTCCAGGGGGCCGGTACCGCCTCCACGGCCGGCTCACCGCCTTTCCAGGGGCCGGAACTCACCTTCACGGCCGGCCCACCGCCATCCAGGGGCCGGAACTCGCCTTCACGGCCGGTCCACCGCCATCCAAGCGGCCGGGCGCTTCCGCGGCGTTCTGGTCTCCGGGCCGATGCCCGCCTACCGGCCGCCAGTCCACCGCCTCCTAGCGGCCCGGCGTGTCCTCCGTGTTCCGGTTTGGGGGCCGGTCCGCGGCCTTGAAGCGGGCGAGCAGCTCCTGTCCGGCGGCCGAGCCGGGGTCGAATCCGATCAGTTCGGCGCGATCCTGGCCCGGGAGCGCGATGCGCGCGTTGTGGCAGCGGAAGCAGAAGGCGATCTCCGCGAGGAGGCCCGCCGCCCCGTGCAGCTCGAGGGCGTAGACCGGATTGAAGCACCGCATCATCTCGTCGTCCGGGAGGTCGGCGACCAGCTGGGCGATCGCCACGGCGTCCGGCCCGGCCACCGAACCGAGCGGTCCGATCGGGACGACGTCCCCCTCCGGGCTGGGCATGACGCGGAGCAGTTCGATCCGGCGGACGTCCGCCGGGCTGACCGGGATGTGCATGCCGGTCAGGCCGGCAGGACGGCGTACTGGCGGACGTACAGGTCCGTGTAGGTCACCGGGCCGCGGGGGCCGGGGACCCTGTCGAGGTTGATGCCGGTTTCCGGGACCGCGAGCAGCTTGAAGCCGTCGAGGAGCCGGGTCGGGGCGTTCCAGAAGACGCCGGTGCCGGTGTAGCCGTCGAAGAACGCGTCGGCGGCCGACTCGTCTTCGGTGGCGATGCCGGCGGCCAGGCCCGAGGTCTGCTCGTTGGCGATCTGGACGGCGTCGGCGAGCGAGCCGACCTTGGCCACCGTGACGGTCGCCTCGCGGTCGGAGTCCAGCGCCCACTCGTAGCCGATGGGGTGCTCGTGCGGGGCGAGCGAAGGCGTGACCCCGCGCTCGGCGAGCGCCTCCGAGAGGGCCGGCCAGGCCTCGTCGTGGCGGTCTTCGTGGATGAGCAGCAGGTTGAGCCGGTTGCAGACGCCCAGCCGGTCGAGGCTGGCGTGGACGAGGTCCCGCGCCTTGGTGACATCCGCGCCGCGGTCGATGTACAGGACACCGCCGCCGTCGGCGTGGGCGAGCGTGCGCACGCCGTGGACGGCCGCCTCGGTGGCGAGGGCCCGGGTGCTGTCCCCGCTGCCCCGCAGGATGACCAGCGGCACGAGGCCGGGCAGCCGCACGAGCGCGGACGCGGCCTCCCGCTCGACCCGCGGCACGAGCTGGATGCAGTCGGCGTCGATGCCCGCGTCGGCGAGAGCCGGCGCAATGACGACGTCACGCAGCCGCTGGGCCGACCCGAGCGCGGCGGAGCCGGTCCGCAGGACACCGGCGTTGCGCGACTTGACCAGCTGCGACGCCACGTCGACGGTCACGTTCGGCCGGGCCTCGTAGTTCGCACCGATGACGCCGACGGGCCGCCGCCGCTCGACGAGCCGCAGCCCGCCGTCCAGGGTGGACACGTCGACGGAGCGCTCCTGGTGCGGAGCGCCGGCGAGCAGCCGCAGCTGTTCGGCCATGCCGGTCAGCCGCTCGGGGGTGATGGTGAGCCGGTCGAGCAGCCCGGCGCTCATCCCGTCGGCGGTGGCCCGTTCGACGTCGGCCCGGTTCGCCTCGAGGATGGCGTCCCGGTGCGCGAGCAGCCGCTCGGCCATCCCGGTGAGGGCGGCGTCAACGTCCTCGGCCCGGGCGGCGGCAAGCGACGGAGCGGCGGCCTTCGCCGCCCGCGCACACGCTTCCACGGCCTTGGCGACCTCGTCCATCGTTCGTCTCCCTCCGCGCGACCAGCGAGGGCCCAGTCTGCCGCATGCACCACCCCACCCCGGCGACGCCCCTGACCGCGGCCGTCGACGATCCGCCGGCGCCAGGCGACAGCCGCCGTCGGCGCCGCGCCGCAGAACCGGCAACCCGCGCCTGCGGGTGGCAGCCCTACGTCGCGACCGGCTCCAGCAACCAGAGGCCGCCCGCGAAGAGGCAGCTGACCGTTGCCACCGCGAAGACCAGCACCCACAGCACCGGCGGGACCGCGGTGAGGCGGCCCAACTGGTCGGCGTCGGAGTCGCGGGCCTGGCCGCGGCGCCGCTTGAGCTGCAGCTCGAGCACCGGGCGGACGCCGCCGAAGAGGAGGAACCACGTCAGCAGGTAGCTGAACGGGGCCTGCACCTCGACCGGCGCGACGAACGCCACCAGCGCCAGCACCACCGCGCTCGCCACCACGGTGAACACCCCGTAGGCGTTGCGCACCATCACCAGCACGCCGAGCAGCAGCAGCGCGATCAGGACGAGCACCGTGCCGACCAGGTCGGCGCCGAGCAGGCTGGCGAACAGCAGCCCGAGCACCGACGGCGCCAGGTACCCGGCCATCGCGGTGAAGGCCATGCCCGGCCCTTCGGGCTTGCCGCGCGAGACGGTGACGCCCGAGGTGTCCGAGTGCAGCTTGATGCCCTGCAGGCGCCGTCCGACCAGCACCGCGGCCAGCGCGTGCCCGGCCTCGTGCACCATGGTCACGACGTTCCGCGCCCGCCGCCACGGTGTGCCGCCGACGAGCACGACCAGCAGCGCCACACCGCCGGCGACCAGGGTGATCACCGCGGGGGTCTGGGCCTGCTCCAGCAGCGAACCGGCCGGCGAGGTGCCGGTGGCGGCCGTGCGGAAGGTCGACAGGGTGTCACCGGCCGGGCCGCCGAGCGCGAGATGAACGGGCGAGTTCACCCGGACACCTCACCACAGGCGACATCTGGCTACGGTGAGTCCCCACCGATCGCCGTCTCGCGGCGTCCGGTATCCGTCGATGCGATCTCCTCTCGTTCGGTGTTCCCGGCAGGCCGAGCCGGCTTCGGGCGCCGGGTCGGCGGATCAGCGGCGAGGGGTCATCGCGACTCCCTCATCCGAGCCTCGCCTTCGACGCGGAACAAGAACGACACCCAGCTCCGGAACGGCGCCCACGCCTGCGCGATCTCCGCCAGCTCCGCCGCTTCCGCGTCCGGGAGGTGGTACGCGTCGCGCATGATCTCGTGGAGGCGGGTTTCGCCGCGCGGGAAGACGTCCGGGTGGCCGGCGCCGCGGATCAGGACCAGCTCCGCGCTGAACCGGCCGATGCCCGGCAGCAGCTGCAGCTGCTTCAGCGCCTCCTCGGCCGGCATCGCCCGCAACGCGGCCGCGTCCAGCATGCCCTCGGCCGCCGCCTCGGCGATGGCGCGCAGGCGGGGCAGCTTCGGGCCCGCCAGCCCCGGCAGGTACTCCATCTTCGCCAGCGCCGCCGGTGCCGGGAACGTCCTCAGCCTCGTGCCGCCCACGTCGACCTCGGCACCGAAACGCTCGGTCAGGCGGCGGCGCAGCCGGACCGCCTGTGTCATCCAGATCCGGTGGCTCAGCACGGCCCAGCACGCCGCCTCGTACGGCGACGCGAACAGGACCGGGCGCAGCCCCGGGTGGATCGCCTGCAGCAGCGAGACCACCGGATCGCGGGCGCCGGCCTCGGGGAACGCGCTGCCGTCGAGGTCGAGTGAGCACATCCTCCGCACCTGCGCCACCACCGCCTCGGTGTGCCCGGGCGGGCCGTGAACCTCGACCGTGACCGTGCCGGGCGATCTCTGCCGCAGCACCGCTCCCACCGGCGTCCCATCGCCCTCGAGTGGGAACGCCACCCGGAGCGCGCCCGGCTCCGCTTCCGGTTGCCCGGCGGGGGCGAACCCGGTCAGGAACCGGGCCGCCGCGGCCAGGTCGAACTCGCCGTGCACCTCGAGCTCGCCGCACCGGCGGGCAGCCTCCGTCGTCGTCATCTCTCCTCCTCGGATCGCGGATCGGAACATCGCCTGCGACGTTAGGAAGGGGCACCGACAATTCCGGGGCTCGAACGCCTGATCCCGGCTCTGTTCACTCGATCGAGTGGCAGGAGAGTTGGCATACTGCCGGTATCCGAACCTCCGGGAGGGGCCGTGCCGACCAGCCGCACCACCGCGCTCGAACGCCTGAACGCCCTGCTCGAAACCCCCGCGGAGACCGGCGACGGCTACCTCGACCTGCTGGGCACCGCGAACCAGGCCGGGCCGCCGACCGGGCTCACGCAGCGCCTGATGCGCACGACGCTCCTGCCCCAGGTCTACGAGCGGTACTGGCGCCCTGCCCTGGGCCGCGCGCTGAAAGGCCCGCTCGGGCCGAGCATGGCCGGCGAAGTCCGGCTCGCCACCAAACTCCTCGCGCTGCAGCCCGGGTACACGGTCCTCGACGTGGCGTGCGGCACCGGCCGGTTCACGCGCGCGTTCGGCTCGGCCGTCGGCCCGGGCGGGCTCTCGATCGGCCTCGACGGCGCTCGCGGCATGCTCGCCAAGGCCGTTGCCGAAGAGAACCCCGGCAGCGTCGCCTACCTGCGCGCCGACGCCGTGCGACCGCCCCTCAAAACGTCCACTGTGGACGGCGTCTGCTGTTTCGCCGCGCTCCACATGTTCGCCGAGCCGGAGACCGCGCTGGACTCCTTCGCGCGCGTCCTCAAGCTCGGCGGCCGGGTGGTGCTGCTGACGAGCGCGCGCCGCGGTTGGCAGCCGGTGCGCCTGATCGAGTCGGCGGGCGGGATCGTGAGCGGGCAGAAGATATTCGACCGCGGCGAAATCGCGGCGAGCCTGCGCGCCCGCGGGTTCACGGAAATCACCGAGCGGTACGCCGGCGTCACGCAGATCGTGGCGGGCCGGCTCGGCTGAGTGGCCCGAACTGTCGGGGGTGGCGGTTAGCATCGCTCCATGACCCACGCCGAACCCGTCCCGCCCGACGACAGCTACCTGCGTTCCCTGGTCGAGGCCACCGCCGACGCCGTCGCGGCCGCCGAACCGCTGTCCTCGCCGCACCCCGGCGCGGACGAGGCGACGCGGGCCGAAGTGACCACCGCGGTCGAGCGCGCTTCACCCGATCTGGTGGCGTTGAGCCAAGATCTGCACGCCCACCCCGAGGAGGGGTTCGCCGAGCACCGGTCGGTGCGCGCGCTCGCCGCCCTCCTGGAACGCCACGGCCACGAGCCGGCCGTCGGCGTCGGCGGGCTCGACACCGCGTTGCGGGTCAGCACGGGGGCACCGGACGGCCCGCACATCGCCGTCCTGGCCGAGTACGACGCGCTGCCCGGGCTCGGTCACGCCTGCGGCCACAACGTCATCTGCACCACGGCCGCGGGTGGCTTCCTCGGCGCCGCCGCGGTTGCCGAGCGGCTCGGCGGCCGCGTCAGCCTGATCGGCACGCCCGCCGAAGAAGGCGGGGGCGGCAAGGAGATCCTCGCCCGCGCCGGCGTGTTCGACGACGTCGACGCGGTGATCATGCTGCACCCGTTCAGCCACGACATCGCGCTGCACCCGTTCCTCGGCCGGCGTCAGCTGGAGATGGTCTTCCACGGCGTCGGCGCCCACGCGAGCGCCCAGCCGTTCATGGGCCGCAACGCCCTCGACGCCGCCGTCGCCGCGTACCAGGGTGTCTCGGCTCTGCGCCAGCAGCTCCCGCAGAGCGACCGCGTGCACGGCGTGTTCACCGACGGTGGCGCCCGCCCGAACGTCATCCCGGCCCGCGCCGCGCTGCTGTTCTACCTCCGCTCGCAGACCCCGGAGACCCTGCGCGACCTCGCCGCCCGCATGACGTCGATCGCCGAAGGCGCGGCGGCGATGACCGGTTGCGGCGTCGAGCTGGTCTGGGACGCCCAGGCCGCGTACCTGCCGATCCGGTTCAACACCGCGCTGGCCGGGCGCTGGACGGCCAACCAGGTGATCACCGGCCGCAAGCCGCTCCCGCCGGGCGTCGTGCCGGAGTCGCTCACCGGCTCGACCGACCTCGGGAACCTCTCCTACCGCGTCCCGGCCCTGCACCCGATGCTGGCGATCTCGGGACCGACGGTCGCGTTGCACACCAAGGAATTCGCGGCCGCGGCCGGTTCGGAGACGGGAGACGCGGGCGTCCGCGACGGCGCACTCGGCCTGGCCCTGACCGCCGCCGACTACCTCGGTGACGCCGAACTGCGGACGGCGGTGCACGACGAGTTCGAGGCGGCGGGAGGAGCACTGGACGTCCCGTCGTTCTTCGCCTGACGCCTGAGGATTACCTGAATTTTCTCAGCTGATTCTTCTCAGCAAAGGCTGAGGTATTTCCACAGGTTGTTCACAAGCACGGGCGCGAACCTTGTCCCATGACCGAGAACGAGAGTCGGCCCGGCCCCGCCTCACCCGGTGGGCACCAGCCGCACCACAGCACCCCGCAGTACGGGCCGTACGCGCAGTACGCCTACCAGCAGCAGGCCGCGCCGAACCCTCTGTTCACCCCGCAGCCGCCGCCCGAGCCCGTGAAGACCAAGCCGCGCAAGGGCGGCCGGGTCGCGATGATCGTCAGCGCGACCGCGCTCGGCGCCGCGCTGGTCGGCGGCGTCGGCGGCGCGGCGATCGTCGGCCTCACGACGACCTCGGCCGACGGCGCCACGACGTCGGTGAGCACGCCGGCCGCGAACGGGCAGACGGTCCTGAACTCGACCTCCGGCGACGTCAGCGCCGTCGCGGCGAAGGTGACGCCGAGCGTCGTCCAGATCAACGTCACGACCGACCAGGGAGAGGCCATCGGTTCCGGCGTCATCCTCACCGCGGACGGCCGGATCCTGACCAACGCGCACGTCGTCGACGGCGCCCAGAACGTCGTCATCACCACGTCCGACGGCAAGAAGTACCAGGCCAGCGTGGTCGGCGCGGACACCAAGGCGGACATCGCCGTGGTCCAGGCGAAGAACGCCAGTGGCCTGACGGCTGCGTCCTTGGGCGACTCGAGCAAGCTCGTGGTCGGCCAGGCCGTGGTCGCGATCGGCTCGCCGGGCGGCCTGCAGAACACCGTCACCACCGGCATCGTCAGCGCGCTCAACCGGAACCTGTCCGACATCGGGCAGGGCGAGCAGCAGCAGCGTTCGCCGTTCAGCCGCACGTCGAACCAGAACAGCGACTCGCCCAGCTACACCGCGATCCAGACCGACGCCGCGATCAACCAGGGCAACTCCGGCGGCGCGCTGGTCGACAGCCAGGGCAACGTGATCGGCATCAACTCGGCGCTGTACAGCCCGAGCGCGTCGGCCAACGGTTCGGCGGGCAGCGTCGGGATCGGCTTCGCCATCCCGATCAACGACGCCAAGAAGATCGTCGACCAGATCGTGAACAACTAGGACGCGGACGGGCCGTGGTCGGGGCGGCCCGTCCCCCGCTTCGGGGAGCGGGAGAACACGCGAAGGCCGTTTCGAGAGCCAATCGGGGGCTCTCGAAACGGCCTTCGCGCTGCTCAAAGCGTGTAGGTGAGGGTGAAGTGGTGGTTCTTCTCCCCGTCGATCTCGATGCTCGCCGTCCCGGAGATCCCGGTCAGCTCGCCGAAGCCCGAGCCGGTGAGGATCTTCAGCGTCAGGCCGGAGTCGTCGGCCGTGTGGTACAGGACGAAGCCGCCCTTGCGGCCGTCGACCGAGACCTCGAGACGCTCGAAAGCGACGTACGCGCGCGAAGTCGCGTTGGACGCCGAGAGCAGCTCGACGGTGCTGGTCCCCTCGACCGCGCCGGTGAACGTCTTGGCGATCGCCACCCGGGCGAACTCGGTGCCCGCGGCCTCGTCGGTCGCCTGCGGCTCCCAGGTGTCGACGACGAACGACGCGGTGGCAGTGCTGGTCATGACTGGTTTCCTTTCGAAGGTGGCGCCAGCCTGACAGCCATACCTGACAGCTTGCGTCAGGTTTTCTCAGCGCCTCCGGTTGCCGAACAACCCGCGCGTGATCTCCCGGCCCAGCGCGCTCGCCGCGGACCGCATGAACGACTTCACGGCCGGGTTCTTCATGGCGGACTCGATGAACCCCGGCTCGTCCTTCGCCGGGGGCGGCTCCGGAGCAGCCTCGGGAGCGGCTTCGGGCGGGGGCGCGGCGGCAACCTTCGCCGCCAGCTTCTCGTAGGCCGACTCCCGGTCGATCGTCTCCCCGTACTTCGCGTGCAGGTCGGACGACGCGACCGCGGCGGCGACGGCCTCGGCGCCGATCGAGCCCATCTTCGACCGCGGTGCCCGCAGCCGCGTCCACGCCACCGGCGTCGGCGCACCCCGCTCCGACAGCACCGTGACGATGGCCTCGCCGATGCCCAGCGATGTCAACGCCGTGTCGAGCTCGTAGAACTTCGTCTTCGGGTAGGTCTTCACCGTCTTGGCCAGCGCCGCCTGGTCGTCCGGGGTGAACGCGCGCAGTGCGTGCTGGATCCGGGCGCCGAGCTGCGAGAGCACGTTGTTCGGGATGTCCGTGGGCAGCTGCGTGCAGAAGAACACGCCCACGCCCTTCGACCGGATCAGCTTCACGGTCTGCTCGATGCGCTCGAGGAACGCCTTCGACGCGTCGTTGAACAGCAGGTGGGCCTCGTCGAAGAAGAAGACGAGTTTCGGCTGGTCGAGATCGCCCTCCTCGGGCAGCTCCTCGAACAGCTCGGCCAGCAGCCACATCAGGAACGTCGAGAACAGCGCCGGCTTGGCCTGCAGGTTGTCCAGCTCGAGCAGCGTGACGACACCTTTGCCCTCGTGCTGGCGCATCAGGTCGTGGACGTCCAGCTCGGGCTCGCCGAAGAAGTCCTCGCCACCCTGGGCTTCCAGGTTGGACAGCGAACGCAGGATCACCCCCGCCGTCGCCGCCGACACCCCGCCGATGCCCTTGAGGTCCTCCTTGCCCTCGTCGCTGGTCAGGTGCGTGATCACCGACCGGAGGTCCTTCGTGTCCAGCAACGCGAGCCCGCGCTGGTCGGCCCAGTGGAAGATCAGGCCGAGCGTCGACTCCTGGGTCTCGTTCAGGCCGAGCACCTTGGACAGCAGCACCGGCCCGAAACTCGTGATCGTCGCCCGGATCGGCGAGCCCTTCCCGCCGGTACCGAGCGACAGGAACTGCGTCGGGAACGCCGTGCCCGCCCAGTCGTCGCCGAGCTCCTGCGCACGCTTCGTGACCTTGTCGTTCGCCTCGCCGGCCGCGGCCAGGCCGGACAGATCGCCCTTGACGTCGGCGAGCACCACCGGCACCCCGGCCGCCGACAGCTGCTCGGAGATCAGCTGCAACGTCTTCGTCTTGCCCGTCCCGGTCGCGCCGGCGACCAGCCCGTGCCGGTTGAGCGTCGCCAACGGCAGGCGCACGGCCGCCGCCGCGTCCACCTGCCCGTCGATCACCACCGCACCCAGCTCCAGCGCGGCGCCCTCACTCGCATAACCAGCGGCGATCTCACTCGCCGGCGACCCCTGCTCGGTCACTCGCAGCTCCCCGATCGTGTGTCCTGGACCACACCGGGAGCGTAACGCGCCGTACGCGCAGGTAACGCCCTTCGCATCCCCGTGTCGGGTTAGGGTCACCGGGTGACCGACCGCCTAGTCTGGATCGACTGCGAAATGACGGGGCTCGACCTCGGCAAGGAAGCGTTGATCGAAATCGCCGCCCTCGTCACCGACGCGGAGCTGAACGTGCTCGGCGAAGGAGTCGACATCGTCATCCACGCCGACGAGGAAAAACTCGCCGGGATGCCCGAAGTCGTCCGCGAGATGCACGCCCACTCCGGCCTCACCGAAGAAGTCCGCCGCTCCACCGTGACCCTCGAAGAAGCCGAACGCCGCGTCCTCGACTACATCCGCGAGCACGTCCCCGAGTCGGGCACCGCCCCCCTCGCCGGCAACTCCATCGCCACCGACCGCGGCTTCATCGCCCGCGACATGCCGGCCCTCGACGCGCACCTCCACTACCGCATGGTCGACGTCTCCTCCGTCAAGGAACTCGTCCGCCGCTGGTACCCGCGCATCTACTACGCCAAGCCCGAGAAGGGCCTCGCCCACCGCGCGCTCGCCGACATCCGCGAATCCATCGGCGAACTCGACTACTACCGGCGCGTCGCCTTCGTCCCACAGCCCGGCCCGACCAGCGAAGAAGCCAAGGCCGCGGCCGCTGAAGTGCAGGAACACCACCAGAGGTGACCCCCTGAAAAGCGGTCGAGGGCACCCGCTACGATTACTGCCAGCGAGGTGATCGTAAGCAGTTCCCTCGTAGATGGTGGGCGTAGCTCAGCTGGTAGAGCACCTGGTTGTGGTCCAGGAGGTCGCGGGTTCGAAACCCGTCGCTCACCCCATCACCCCGGTTTGGTCGGGCCCTGGCGGGCCCTCCCCCAGGCTGGGGTTTCGCCTTTTTGTGGGGGTCGAACCCCCACACCCCCGCCGGGGGCAAGCCCCCGGACCCCCATCCGAGTGGTCGCGTTGTGCGGCCGGGCGCGGGTTTGGGGGCAGCTGTTCGTGGTAACGCTCACGACCGGATGGCTCAGCGTGCGAGCGGCCGAATGCCGGTGCACGGTGGTCTCGTGGCACGTTCAGCACCGAAAATCCGGGGTCGTAAGAAGAAGCTGCGGTACGAGGACATCACCGTCGTCGACCAGTCGTTGCTCAAGCGGGCGGTGGGGGCCGCCGCGCTCGGCAATGCCATGGAGTGGTTCGACTTCGGCGTCTACGCCTATATCGCCGACACCATTGCCGAGGTGTTCTTCCCGGCCAGTGTGTCTCCCGGCGTCCGGCTGATCGGGACGTTCGGGGCCTTCACCGCCGCCTTCCTCATGCGGCCGCTCGGCGGGCTCGTGTTCGGGCCGCTCGGGGACCGGATCGGGCGGCAGAAGGTGCTCGCCGTCACCATGATCATGATGGCCATCGGGACCCTGTGCATCGGGCTGATCCCGTCGTACAGCTCGATCGGCGTCTGGTCGCCCATCCTCCTCGTGCTCGCGCGGATGGTGCAGGGCTTCTCCACCGGGGGCGAGTACGGGGGCGCCACCACGTTCATCGCCGAGTATTCGCCGGACAAGCGGCGGGGCTTCATGGGGTCCTGGCTGGAGTTCGGGACGCTGTCCGGGTACGTGCTGGGCGCGTCCGTCGTCACCGGGATGAAGGCCTGGGTGCCGCACGAGACGTTGCTCGACTGGGGGTGGCGGGTGCCGTTCCTGGTCGCCGGGCCGCTCGGGATCATCGGGCTCTACATGCGGCTCAAGCTCGAGGAGACGCCCGCCTTCCAGAAGCACGCTGCGGAGGCCGAGAAGCGCGGACGCTCCGGCGAGCCGTTCTGGAAGATGTTCACCGAGTACTGGCCCGCGCTGCTCATCTGCGTCGGCCTGGTGCTCGTGTTCAACGTCACCGACTACATGCTGCTGTCTTACATGCCCACGTACCTGTCCGAGCAGCTGCACCTCGACGCCACCCACGGCCTGCTGCTGATCATCGTCGTCATGGTCGTGATGATGCTGATCATCCTGGTCGGCGGGCGGATCACCGACCACGTCGGCCGCAAGCCCGTGATGATGGCCGGTTGCATCGGGTTCTTCGTGCTGTCGTGGCCGCTGATGCTGCTGGTGCACGACGGCGGGCTCGTCCTCACCTTCCTGGGGTTGATGGGGCTCGGGCTACTGCTGCTCTGCTTCGAGGTTTCGATGCCCGCGGCGCTGCCCGCGCTGTTCCCGACCGCGATCCGCTACGGGGCGCTGTCCATCGCGTTCAACATCTCGGTGTCGCTCTTCGGCGGCACGACACCGCTGGTCATGCAGTCGCTGATCTCCGCCACCGGGCACGACTTCTGGCCCGCCTGGTACCTGATGGCCGCCGGCGCGATCGGGGCCGTCGCGGTGTACTTCAGCCGGGAGACCGCGAACAAACCCCTGTGGGGGTCCGGGCCCGCCGTGTCGACCGAGGCCGAGGCGCGGGAACTGGTCCGCGACTCCGGTTAGTTCGCCGCCGTCCGCCACTGCTCCCAGGACAGCTGCCAGACGCTCCAGCCGTCGGTCGGCTCCAGCTTCGGGCCGCCGCTGTTCTGCACCGTGACCAGGTCGCCCTTCTTGGACGTGTCCATCAGCCACTTCGTGTTCTCGGTGGACAGGTTCAGGCAGCCGTGGCTGACGTTGCTGTGGCCCTGCTGCCGCACCGACCACGGCGCCGAGTGGTAGAAGATGCCGCTGTAGGACAGGCGGACGGCGTACTGGACGAAGGTGCTGTAGCCGCCGGGCGCGTCCGCGGGCACGCCGTAGGTGGCGGAGTTCATCGTGTAGCCGGTGTGCTCGCTCATCACGGTGTAGGTGCCGGCGGGCGTGGTGTGGCCCGGCTTGCCCATGGAGGTCGGCATGGTCCGGACCTCCTTGTCGTTGATCGTCACCGTCATCTGGTGCGTCCCGCCGTCGGCGACGGCGACGAGCTTGTCGCCGACGGTGCCGCCGACGCGCTTGTCCTCCCGGCCGTAGCTGCCGTTGCCGAGCGGCTTGCCGTAGACGGCGGCGTCGACCTCGATCTTGGTGCCGCTCTTCCAGTAGTCCTTCGGCCGCCAGGTCACCTGCTTGTCCCCGAACCACCGGAAGGCCCCCTCGGTGGCCGGCTCCGCAGTGACCTTCAGCGCCTTCTCGGCCGCGGCCTTGTCGGCGACGTTGCCGGTGAAGGTGAAGATCAGCGGCATCCCGACGCCGACCGTCTCGCCGTCGACGAGGTTCACCGAGACGTCGAGCTGCCGCGCGGGCTTGGCGGTGCTGAAGGTCGACTCCGCGGTGACGGGCTTGCCGTCGGAGCCGGTCGCGGTCGCCGTCAGCCGGTAGGTCTTGTGGTAGCCGAGCGGCTCGGCGGAGTCCCACCCGGAGCCGTCGGCCCGCGCCTTCCCGGCCACGACCTTGCCATCGGCCCCGGTGAGGCTGACCGCCCCGACCTTCCCGTCCGCCACGGTGACGCTCACGGGCTCCCCGGGCGCGACGTCCTTGGCGTCCTTCGCAGGGACGACGGTGAGCACGGCGGCCTTCGGCGCCAGCTTGGCCACACTGCTGGAGGAAGCCGTCACCGGCGGCGATTCACCCGAAGGGCTACTGCTGCAGCCCGCCACCGTGAGCCCGATCACCACAGCGGCCCCCAGCAGCCGCGCCCCCACGCCGGTCGAACCCCGCATGCCCACCCGCCCGTTTCGTCGTCGATGTCCGGCTACAGTGTGCCCGACCAGCCCGGACACCGGGGCGGCAACACCACAACCCGGTCAAGGGGACCCCCCTGAAAGGGCCCCCCAGCGGGGTGCTAATGTTTTCCACGTCGCCGAGGGAAACCTCCGGCAGACACCGGCGCCATTAGCTCAATTGGCAGAGCAGCTGGCTCTTAACCAGCGGGTTCGGGGTTCGAGTCCCTGATGGCGCACCCCACCACCCCAGGTCTGATTCTCTTAGGCCTGGGGTTTTGTGGTATCCGGACGCTTTCCGTCCTTTGTGGCTTACTTGACTCTCGGTTGCGGCACCGTGGACGGCGGCTCGACTTTTATCTGCTCACGATGGCTGTCGCTGGTGGCCGGTCCACTGCGGCTCCTCGACGGCGGACGAGGCGCCGGCCCTCCTCCCTCCGGTGCAGCGCCGCAGCGACCTCGCCGAGTAACCTGCCCCGCCGCCTGCGAATCCGGAGCCAGACGGTTCGGTGCGGCGTTGTTCGAACGCGTCCCCCGCATGATTCGCCATCGCCGTCGCGGCGCCGTCCGGCGTCGGCGCTGGGGAAAGTTGTCGGGCTGTAAACTCAATGTGACACCGGTGACCTTGTGTGCACTTCGGGTGATGCATGGTCTCGCCGGGAGCTTCAGAAAGGGCAGCGCGATGACCACACCACCGGGCCACGACCCGGGCTCCACCCTCGCCGAACGCCTGAACTACGCGATTCGCGCCAGCGGTCTCACCGACCAGCAGATCCTCGACCGCATCGAGGCCGGGGGCGGGCATCTGAGCCGCAACGCGCTCTACCAGCTCAAGACGGGGAAGAGCCAGAATCCCACGCTCGAGACGATCGGCTCCCTGGCCAAGGTCCTCAACGTCGCCGTGGCCTTCCTCACCGACTTCGGGGGCCGGTCCGAGGCTGCGGCCGCGGTCGAGGACGCCGAGACGAGGGCCGCGTTGAAACTGCTCCGCGAGGACGCCGGCGTCAAGGAAGTTCTCTTCCGCATGGGGCAGATGGATCCCGGCGCCCGGAGCGTCCTCGCCAGCATGAGCGAACAACTCGTCGCGCTGAACCGGAAACACAAACCACGCGAGAAGCCCGGACAGGAATAGCCGCACCATGCCCACCGACGACAGCCGGGCTCCCGGCGCCCCTGGCCGGCGACCGGAACTGCTCGGAGCCGCCGAGTACCGACGGCTTCGCCGCCGCATCAACAAGCTCCTGCACGAGGTCGGCGTCCCCGATCCGTGGGACATCCGCGAGTTCGTCCAGCGGCTGGCCGACTACCGCGGCCGGCCGATCGAGCTCCTCGTCGCCGAGATTCCCCCCGGCGGGCCCGACGCGATCTGGGTGCCCACCGAGCACGTCGACGTCATCCTCTACGACTCCGCCCTCCGCGAGGGCGACCTGCACTGGGAGCAAGTCTTGGCGCACGAGGCCGCCCACATCCTGCTCTGCCACCGCGGCGACGAAGACACCGTGCTCGCCCGCGGCCCGCTCGACGAGCGGCTGCGCGAGGTGATCACCCGTTACGCCGGTGAAGGCGCAACCGGGGATTACGTGCTGCACCGCGAAACGTACTCGTCCCACCAGGAAACCGAAGCCGAGGTCGGCGCGTCGCTCATCTGGAAGGCCGCCGGCCGTCGCCTCGTCGAACCGGAGCGCCACCTCCACGGTGAGGACCTCGCCAGCGTCGACGCCCTCGCCGCGATCATGGGACGCAGCCGTGCGTGAAGCCATCCAGACCGCGCTCCAGTACGTCATGGTGCTCGCCGGGGTCGGGGTCACGGGCTACCGGCTCGTCGACCTGATCCGCTCGCCGCGCCGGCCCGCGATGTGGGCGATGTGGTCCGGTCTGCTCCTGCTCACCGTGGCCGTCGCGGCCGGGATCGTCCTCCCGTTCTCCGCGTCGCGGTTCCTTGTCCAGCACCTGAGCACGCTCGGCTCCCTCGTCGCCTTCGAGTGGTTCTACCTGCTGTCCATCTACGGGCAGCGGAAACGGCCCGCGGAGATCGCCTGGTACCAGGCCGCCATGCTGCTGTTCACCGCCGGGATGGTCGCCGCCTGGGCGGCCAGCCTCGCGGTCGAATCGCCCGACTACCGGGAGCTGGACTACCACGCCTACCCATTCGCCCGGGTGATGGTGCTCTGCTACACGGCGGCGGTCGGCGCGTCGGCGCTGACCCTCAGCCGCCTGTCGTGGAAGTGGTCCCGGATCGCCGATCGGACGTGGCTGCGCCGTGGCTTGGTCGCCATGAGCCTCGGCACCAGCCTCGGCCTGGTCTACACCGTGCACCACCTGGGGTTCACGGTGCTGATCACCTTCGGCATCACCCCGCCCTACCCGCAGGGCCTCGAGGTGCCGGTGATCGCGCTCGGGGTCCTGCTCTGGCTCGTCGGCCTCTCGATGCCGGCCTTGGGGCCGCGGGCGACGTCCCTCCGGCTCTTCTTCGCGCACCGGCGGTCCTACCGGGAGCTGGAGCCGCTGTGGGAGGCGTTCACGACGGCGCTGCCCTCGATCACGCTGAACACGCGCCCGCCGGCCTGGGATTCGGAGTTCGCGCTGTACCGGCGGGCCATCGAGATCATGGACGGCCGAAGCCGCCTGCGCGGGTACCTCGACGAGGACGTCGCGCGCGCCGCCGAGCAGGCCGCGAAAGCCCGCGGGCTCGCCGGGGCCGAGCTGCTGGCCGCGGTCGAAGCCGCGCTGTGGCGGGACGCACTGGCCGCCCACGCAGCTCAGTCCCGCGAACCCAGCACGAAGATCGTGCAGGAACCGGCCACCGGCAACAACCTGGCGGCGATCGTGGAGTTCCTGCGCCTGGTGGCGCAGGAGTGGCAGCGCCCATCGCCCGCCGCGGCCCGCGGTTGATCCGGACGCGCCAAGCGGCACCCCCCGATCGGCACATCTTCACATAACACCGACCTTGCCATGTACTTTTTAGTTGACACTCCCCGTCGTGGGCGGATAGGTTGAAGATCTTCGCCGGGTGATCACCACCGCGCGGCGAAGACAGAGGGGGGAGCTTGCTGGCGACACCGATTCCGGGTCGCCAGCAGGCACAATCCCCATCAGAACCGTCCGCCGCAACGGACACGTGGCCCGCCACCCCCGAACCCGGGCCACCGCGGCGAACGACAAGCGCCCCGGCATCTCCCCCAGAGTGCTGGGGCGCTTCTTCTCGCCGCACGTCACCGCGACGTGGAAAGGTGTCCCGGTGAACATGCTCGGCGAGCTCCTGGCTCCGCAGCACCGTGCAGCCGCGGATCGAGGCGCCGGCCGTGCCGCTGCCGGTCACCGTGGCGTAGGCGCCGCGCTACCGTAGCCACTCGAGCCGGACGCATCGAGCGAGGGAGCTGACACCGTGGCACGTCTTCACGTCGGCTGCGCGATGTGGAACCACAAGGCGTGGCCCGGCCGGTTCCTGCCGCCGTCGTTGCCCGCCAAGGAACGGCTGCGGGCCTACGCCGGCTGGTGCAACGCCGTCGAGGGCAACACCACCTTCTACGCCACGCCCGCCCGGGACACCGTGGCGAGCTGGGCGGAGCAGACCGATGCCGGCTTCCGGTTCGTGGTCAAGGTGCCGAAGGTCGTCACGCACGAGCGGCGGTTCACCGGGGTCGAGCGCGAGATGCGGGCGTTCCTCGATGCCCTCGAACCCCTCGGGGAGCGGGCCGTTCTGTGGACCCAGCTGCCCGGCTCGTTCGGGCCGCCGGACGTCGACGCCCTCGGCCGGTTCCTGCGGCGCCTGCCCGGCGGGCTGCGGCGGGCCGTCGAGGTGCGGCATCCCGGGTTCTTCACCGACGCCGGCTCGGCGTTGCTGGAGGGCACCCTCGGCGCCGCCGATGCCGAGTGGGTGCCGTTCGACACCACCGTCTTCTTCGGGCGGCCGCCGGGCAGTGCGGCCGAGCAGGATGCGTGGGGCAAGAAGCCGCGGCTGCCGCGGCGGACGCGGGCGCTGACCGATCGGCCCGTCGTGCGCTACCTGGGGCGGGACTCGGTCGAAGAGACCGTCGAGGGGTGGCGGCCTTGGACGGGGGTGGTGGCCGGGTGGCTGCGGGAGGGCCGTTCGCCGACGGTTTTCCTGCACACCCCCGACAACGACGAGGCCCCGGCGCTGGCCCGGCGGTTCCACGACGACGTGCGCGCGCTCGTCCCCCGCCTCGACGCCCTGCCCGAGCCGGAGCCCGTCGAGCCCGCGACCCTGTTCTGAGCCTTCCGGTCCGACGCCGCGGGGCCCGCCGCCGTCGGCCGGCGGCGGGACCCGGGCGGTCGGTCACGGCAGGCCGGTCTCCGCCGTCCAGCCGTACTGGCCGATCTCCTTCTTCGCCAGCACCGTGCCGGTGGTGTCCAGGATCAGCTGGACGTCACCGTTGGTGGCGATCTTCCGGACCACGGGGTCGGTCTCCGCGGTCCAGCCCTCGCGGCCGATCCCCGTGCGGGCCGACACCGTGCCCGTGTTGTCCAGGACCAGCTGGAGCCCGTCGGCGCCGGCCGCGATGTCGGTGTTGCCCGGGCCGGACTCGACCGTCCAGCCGTAGCGGCCGATCTCCTTCTTCGCCGACACCACACGAGCGTTGTCGAGGATCAGCTGCGTCCCGTCGGAACCGACCGCGATCTTGCTGACCACCGCGTCCGTCTCGACCGTCCAGTCGTCCGGGCCGATCGTGTTCCGCGCCGACACCGTTCCGTACGCGTCGCGGACCAGCTGGACGCCGCCGTTCGTGGCGATGCGGGTCATGCCCGGTCCCGTCTCGGCGGTCCAGCCGTAGAGCCCGATGCCCTTCTTCGCCAGGACCGTCCCGGTGCCGTCGAGGATCAGCTGGGTGCCGTCGGAACCGACCGCGATGTCCGCGACCCCGGGGTCGGATTCCACCGTCCAGCCATACAGACCGATAGTGCTCTTCGCGAGCACCGTCCCGGTGTTGTCCAGGATCAGCTGGACACCGCCGTTGGTCGCGATCTTCCGGACCACCGCGTCGGTCTCGACGGTCCAGCCGCCCGGTCCGATTCCCGTTTTGGCCGACACCACGCCGGCGCTGTCGAGGATCAGCTGGGTGCCGTCGGAGCCGACCGCGATCTGCGACGGCAGCGAAGCGGCGGCGGCCGGGCCGGCCAGCGGCGTCAGCGCGGCCACGGCCAAGACGGCGACGACGCCTTTTCTGGTGCGTGTCATGGCTTCCTCCCTCGGCGAGTCAGGCGATGGGGTCGGATTCGAGCGTCCAGCCGTACTGCCCGATGCTGTCCTTGGCGAGGACCCTCCCGGTGTTGTCCAGGATCAGCTGCACGCCGCCGTTGGTCGCGATCTGCTTCACCACCGCGTCCGTTTCCACCGTCCAGCCGTACAGTCCGATCGTGTTCTTCGCCAGCACCGTGCCGGTGCGGTCCAGGATCAGCTGGGTGCCGTCCGCGCCGGCCGCGATGTCGCTGACGACGGCGTCGGTCTCGGCGGTCCAGCCGTAGAGGCCGATGTCCTTCTTCGCCAGCACGACGCCGGTGTTGTCGAGGATCAGCTGCGTCCCGTCCGAGCCGACGGCGATGTCCCTGACGACGGCGTCGGTTTCGGCGGTCCAGCCGTACTGCCCGATGCTGTTCTTCGCCAGCACCGTTCCGGTGTTGTCCAGGATCAGCTGGACACCGCCGTTGGTCGCGATCTGTTTGACCACCGCGTCCGTCTCGGCAGTCCAGCCGTAGAGACCGATGCCCTTCTTGGCCAGTACGACGCCGGTGTTGTCCAGGATCAGCTGCGTCCCATCGGATCCGACCGCGATGTCCTTGACGACGGCGTCCGTTTCCACCGTCCACTCGTACAGGCCGATGGTGTCCTTGGCCAGCACCGTGCCGTCCTTCGTCAGGATCAGCTGCACGCCACCGTTGGTCGCCACCTTCTTGACCACCGGGTCGGTTTCCAGGGTCCAGCCGTAGAGCCCGAGCCCCTTCTTGGCCAGGACCGTCCCGTTGTCCTTGCTGCTGAGGATCAGCTGCGTGCCGTCGGAACCCACGGAGATCCCGGCGGTGAGCGGCGGTGGCGCGGGCGTGTTGAACCGGTACAGGTCGTAGGTCCCCATCAGGCCGATGACCTTGCCGGCGTAGTTCGGATCGGTCGCGTACCCCGCTTTCGCCACTTCGCGGATGAACTGGTCCGGGTTGTCCGGGTAGTCGAACGCCGGGTCGTAGCGGTGGTTCGAACGGAGGAAGAGGCCGTGGTCGCGGAACGAGTCCGTCATCGAGGCGTAGACGCGGAACGACGCGATCACGGTGTGGCAGCCCGGGTCGCACTCCTGCGTGGGGAGGTCCTGGCAGCCGATCGCGATCGGGCCGTGGCCGCCGCTGCCGCACTTGATGCCGAAGTAGTTGTTCCCCGGTGCGCTCCGGCCCCAGTTGGACTCGAGGATCGCCTGCGCGACGGTGACCGACGCCGGCACCCCGAACTCGGCCTGGCCCGGTTGCGCGGCCGGGCCCGCGACGGCGATGAAATCGGTGTTGCCGGCCAGGGTGTCGGGCTGGACGGCGCCGTCGCGCACGGCGTCGGCGATGACGACCCGGTCGTCGGGTGGGCCGGCCGGCACGGCGAGCGCCGGGCCGGTGGCCGTGAGGGAAAGCGCGATCGCGGTGAGCAGGAGCAGCGCGCCGCGGTACCAGGTTTTCTCGGTCATTTCGGATTCCCGCGCCTTCAGACGATCGAGTCGGATTCGAGGGTCCAGCCGTAGAGGCCGATCCCGGTCTTGGCGAGCACGGTGTCGTTGCGGTCGAGGATCAGCTGGACGCCGCCGTTCGTGGCGATCCGGTCGACGACGGCGTCGGTTTCGACGGTCCAGCCGTACAGCCCGATGGTGTCCTTCGCCAGCACCGTGCCGGTGCGGTCGAGGATCATCTGGGTGCCGTCGGAACCGGCGGCGATGTCGGTGACGACCGCGTCGGTCTCGGCGGTCCAGCCGTAGAGCCCGATGGTGTCCTTTGCGGACACTGTGCCGGTGTTGTCCAGAATCAGCTGCGTGCCATCGGAACCGACGGCGATCTTGCCGACCACGGCGTCGGTCTCGCGCGTCCAGCCGTACTGCCCGATGCTGTTCTTCGCCAGCACCGTTCCGGTGTTGTCCAGGATCAGCTGGACACCGCCGTTGGTCGCGATCTGCTTGACCACCGCGTCCGTTTCCACCGTCCAGCCGTAGAGACCGATGCCCTTCTTCGCCAGCACGGTGCCGGTGTTGTCCAGGATCATCTGCGTCCCATCGGATCCGACTGCGATGTCGGTGACGACGGCGTCGGTTTCGACGGTCCACTCGTACAGGCCGATGGTGTCCTTGGCCAGCACCGTGCCGTCCTTCGTCAGGATCAGCTGCACGCCACCGTTGGTCGCCACCTTCTTCACGACGGGGTCGGTTTCGACCGTCCAGCCGTAGAGACCGATGCCCTTCTTCGCCAGCGCGGTGCCGTTGCCCTTGCGGTTGAGGATGAGCTGGGTACCGTCGGAACCCACGGAGATCCCGGCGTCCGGCGGCGGAGGCGCGTCCTCGACGATGTTCCGGTACCGCTTGGCGGTGAACGTGGCGGCGTAGCTCGCGCTCCAGACGCGCTGCTCGGCGAAGTGCCCGTAGTCGTATTCCTCCCAGACGACCGGGCGCGTCCTGGCTTCGTCGTTCCAGCCGACGAACAGGGCGATGTGGCCGGTGCGCCACAACGCGTCGCCGAACTTCAGGTCCGACCGGTCGATGTCGGTCATCAGCGGCAACAGGGACTGGGTGTTCTCGGACCGCTCCAGGTTCCAGGCCATGGAGACGAACCCGGAGCAGTCCTGCCGGTAGCTGCCGTACTGGTTGGTGTGGTAGGCCGACTGGCTGTACGGCACGTGGTCGTCGAGCCAGCTCTGCCCGCGTTCGCGGACCTCGGACCGGGAGATCGGTCTGTTCGCCATCGTGGTGAACGCCGGCTTCAGGTCGGTCGGCTCGGGCTTGGCCGCCGGCCCGGCGGTGACCTCCGGGCCGGCCGGGGAGACGACGGGCGCTGCCGAGGCGGCGGCCGGGAAGCCCAGCGCCGCGACCGCCGACAGCGCGAGCACCGGCGCCAGCACGCGGGCCTTCCACGCCCGCCTTGTTCCTTCTTGCACGATCGGGTCCTCCGAATTCGCTTGCCGGGTGGGACGCGAAGACCGTCTCCCGCGGCGCTTCAAGCGAACTGGACGAACCCTTCACGGGAACCCCGGGCGATTTCGGAGGTTTTCCGGAGGCCGGTGGCTCAGAGTCGCGGCATGGAAGGGCTCGGCAGCGGTTCGGCCGCCTCGCGGCACCCGGACCGTTCGAAGATCGCCAGCGCGGTGGCGCGCAGCTCGGCGGCGCGCCGGTCGTCACCGAGGCCGGCGACGGCGGCCGCCAGATCGCGGCTGGTCCGCGCCTGCCACACCGGCAGGTCCAGCGCCTGCCACCATTCGAGCGACCGGGTGAGGTACCGCGTCGCCGCGTCGAGGTCGCCGCCGGCGAGTTCCAGCTCCCCGAGCGTCCGCAGCACCAGGGCCTGGCCGAAGCCGTCGGCCAGCTCGTTGCATGTCGTCAACGCGGCGTCGAGCACGTGCCGGACCTCGCGGCCCCGGCCCTGCCGGATGCGGACCTTGGCCAGTGCCTGCTCGGCGTAGGCGGTCATCAGCCGGGCGTCGGCCAGCCGCAGGTCCGCGACGGCACGGGCGCAGCAGTCCGCGGCCTCGTCCAGCCGGCCGGCCGCGCGGTGCACGATGCCGAGTGACCGCTGCGCCAGCGCGGCCGCGCGCCGGTTGCCGATCGACCGCCACGCCGACATCGCCGCACCGGTCAGCTCCGCCGCTTCGGCGAGCCGGCCCTGTTCGGTCCGGAGCATGCCGAGGTTGTGGTCGGCCATCGCTTGCTCGTCGGCCGTGCCGGTCGACCGGAGCACGGGCATCGCCCGCGTGAGCGCCGCTTCGGCGTCGGCGTACCGGCCGCGTTCCCGGAGGACGAAACTGAGTTCCAGCCGGGTTCTCGCCTCCGCGCCGGCGTCCCCCAGGTCGTGGTACGCCGTGAGCGCCTGCGCGAAGTGGGACACCGCCTCGTCGAAGCGGTCCTGCTCGTAGTAGAGCCGGCCGACCCCCACGAGGAGCAGCGCTTCACTGGCGCGGTCGCCGGTTCGCCGGGCCGCGGCGAGCGCCGCGGTGTGACTCCGGCGCCAGTGGCCGAACCGGTTGTGGACGGCGTAGGACGAGGTGGACAGTTCGACGGCCAGCGCGGTCGCGAGCTCCACCAGGTCGAGCTCGCCCGCCAGCTCCACGAGGTTCGCCAGCAGGGCGTGCTCGCGCTCGCACCACCCGCCGGGTTCGGCCAGCAGCTCGGTGACGGTCGCCGCGTCCAGGTGGCCGATCCCGGCGGGTGGTTCGAGGACGCCGGGCGGCCGGGACGCGGCCCGGCGCAGCAGCTCCAATCCGGCCCGGCAGACCCGTTCGAGCGCCGCGCGGGTCCCGGCCCGGTCGGGGTCCGCCGTCACGAGCTCCCCGGCGAACGCCCTGGTGAGGTCGTGGAACCGGAAGCGGGCGGGTCCCGCCCCCGTCGCGTCCAGCAGCTGCGCGTCGACGAGCCGTTCGACGACGGCATCGGCGGCGCGCAGCGGCACGTCCAGCAGCGGGGCCGCCAGCCAGCTCGCGAACTCCGGCACCCCGAGCAGCGCGAGCCGGCGCAACGCCGTCCGTTCGGGACCGGCCAGCGCTTCGTAGCTCAGCGCGAGGCTGCGCCGGACCTCGAGGTCGCCGATGGCCAGCTCGTCGAGCAGGTGGCCCTGCCTGCTCAGCCGCCGCACCAGCGCGCCGGTCGTCCAATGTGGACGCGCGGCGAGGCGGGCGCCCGCGATCCGCACGGCCAGTGGCAGGTGCCCGCACAGCCGCACGATCTTCCGCGCGGCTTCCGGGTCGTCCCGGAGCCGGCCGTCCGGGACGAGGACCGCCAGCAGGGCCAGTGCTTCCGGCTCGGGCAGCTCGCGCAGGTCCAGCAGGCTCGCGCCGGCCAGCGTCGCCAGCCGGGCCCGGCCGGTCACCACCACCGCACAGCCGGTCCCGGCCGGGACGAGCGGCCGGACCTGCTGTTCGTCGAAGGCGTTGTCGAGGACGACCAGCACCCGCCGGTCGGCCAGCAGCGACCGGTAGAGATCGGCGCGTTCGCCGTCCGCCGCCGGGATCGACGCGTCGGCGACGCCGAGCGAGCGCAGGAACCGGACGAGCACCTCGGCCGGGTCGACCGGTCTCGGGTGCGGGCCGCCGAGGTCGGCGTAGAGCTGGCCGTCCGGGTAGTCCGGCCGGACCCGGTGCGCCGCGTGCACGGCGAGCGTGGTCTTGCCGGAACCGGGTTTCCCCGAGATGGCGCAGATCCGGGTGGCGGCCGGGCCGGCCGGCTGCAGGGCACCGACCACCCGGCGGAGTTCGTCCTGCCGTCCGGTGAAGCCGGCGATCGCGGGCGGGAGCTGGCGCGGCACGGCGACCACCGCCGGTGCGCGCTCACCGGCCACCGCGGCGGCGGGCTCGCCCAGCACGGTCCGGAAGGCGGCCTGCAGTTCCGGCCCGGGCGCCACGCCCAGTTCGTCGTCGAGCAGGCGCCGGGCCTGGTGGAACGTCTCCAGCGCGTCGGCCTGCCGGCCCGCCTCGTGCAGGGCCAGCACGAGCAGGGCCCGCAGCGGTTCGCGCAGGGGGTGTTCGCCGACCAGCGCGGTCAGCTCGCCGACCAGCGTCCGGCCGCGGCCCGACCGGAAGTCGGCGGTCAGCCGGGCCTCCAGCGCGTCGAGCCGGGCCTCCGCGAGCGTGACCCGCGCCCGCTCGGCCCACTCGCCCCGGACGCCGCCCAGCGGTTCGCCGGTCCACAGCGCCAGCGCGGCGGCCAGCGTCGACGAGGCCAGCTCCGGGTCGCCGCCGTCCAGCGCCTGCCGTCCGGCCAGCACAGCCCGTTCGAAGCGGGTGAGGTCGATCGACTGCGGGTCGGCCCGCAGGAGGTAGCCGGGAGCCTGCCGGACCAGGAGCTCGCCGCTCGCCGCTCCGGCGAGCGTGCGCCGGAGCGTGGACACGTACGTGTGCAGCATGGCCCGGGCGCTGTCCGGCGCTTCGTCCCCCCACAACGCCGTGACCAGCGCGTCCCCGGCCACCACCCGGCCGGCGTTGAGCACCAGCATCGCGAGCAGCGACCGCGGCTTCGGGCCGCCCAGCGGCACGGGTGCCCCGTCCACCACCACCGTCAACGGTCCCAGCAACCGGAAATCCACGTGTCCTCCCCCAAGAACCCGGCACAGCCGGGGGGAGGCGGCCCCCGCCACCCGTGTCCCCCGGCACGATCGTGCGACTAGTTTATGGATCTAGATTTCCATAAACTGACGTTTATGGAAGCCATCGTGGCCGACCGTTACCCTGCTTGTCAACGACGGCTGATGGCAGCCGGGCCGTCGTCAACCGGCTTCGACAGGTGATGGGGGGGAGCGCCATGGCCACCGCGCCGGACCCACCGGCGTCGCTCGCGGCGCGCCTCGACCGGCTGTTCCAGGTCGTGCGGCCGGCGGGCCGGGGCGAGTACAGCTACGAGGAAGTGGCCTCCGCCATCCGCGCGCAGGGGGTGTCCATCTCCCACACCTACATCTGGCAGCTGCGCAAGGGCCTGCGGGACAACCCGACGATCAAGCACCTGGAGGGGCTGGCGAAGTTCTTCGGGGTGCGGCCGTCGTACTTCCTCGACGAGGACACCGCCGAGATCGACGCCCAGCTGGAACTGCTCGCCACCCTGCGGGACCGGTCGGTGCGGGCGCTGGCCCTGCGCGCCAACGGCCTGTCCGCGGCCGGGCTGCAGGCCGTCGCGGGCATGATCGAACACGCGCGGACGGTCGAGGGGCTGCCGCCCGCCGACGAAGAACGGTACCCGCTGGGTGACTAGGGAGCCGCCCGCGCGGAGCAACCGGAGCCTGTGGCGGGCGTGCCGGGCGCGGCTGCAGGACTTCCCCGTGCCCCGGCCGTTCTCCCTGCCGGCCCTGCTCGAACAGGTGTCCCGGAGCCGGGGGCGTGACCTGCACCTGCACGAGCTGCCGTTCCCGCCGGGACCGGACGTGCCGTGCGGGATGTGGATCGCCACCGCGCAGGCCGACCACGTGTACCACGCCACCGGCGTCAGCGCCCTGCACCGGCAGAACATCGTCCTGCACGAACTCGGGCACATGGTGTGCGACCACCGGGTGGACGAGCCGGACGCGGTCGCCGCGCTGCTGCCCGGCCTCGACCCGGCGATGGTGCAGCGCGTCCTGATGCGGACCCGGTACTCGACGCGGCAGGAGCGGGAGGCCGAGATGGTCGCGGCGCTGATCCTGGAGAAGGCCGGCTGGCCGTCGCCGCGGCCGTCGGCGCCCGGCGGTCCGCTCGACGAGGTGTTCGGCTTCCCGGAAGGGCTTTGACGTGTCGCCCGACCTGCCCGTGTTCACCGTGCCGGTGGTGTCGGCGGCCGCGCTGGGGGTGCTGTGGCTGGTCGTCATGACGGGCCTGCCGCGGCTGCTGGGGTCCGTCCCGCAACGGGCCGTGACCGCCTTCTTCGGGTTCCTCTTCCTGTCCGCGCCGACGTCGCTGCCCGGGGTGCGCCGCACGGTCGACTCGGTCACCGGCGTCCCGGACCTCGCCATCCTGCTGGGGCACCTGGGCACGCTCCTGGCGTTCATCGCCATCCTGGAGCTGGCGGCCGGCGTCGAGGGCGGGCGGCGGGTCCTGCTGCGGCGCGGGCAGCTGGCGTTCACCTTGGTGCTGACCGGCCTGGTGACGCTGTTCGTGTTCATCCCCCGCCGGCTCGACCAGCCCGACTTCGGGTTGTGGCAGGTCCGCCACCCGCTGGTGGTCACCTACCAGCTGCTGTTCCAGACGTGCCTGGGCCTCGGCCTGTCCCTCGCCGTGGCGTTCCTGGTCCCGAACTGGCGGAAGTCGCGGCGCGGGCCGTTGCGGACGGCGCTGCTCCTGTTGTGGCTGAGCGCGGCCGTCGGCCTGCTCTACGTGGCGAGCCGGCTGTGGTACGTCGTGGGCCACGGGTTCGGGTTCCTCCACCAGGTCGCGCGGCCGGTCTACGGGACGGTCACCTTCCTGCTCCTCTGGACGACGGTGGCGCTGGCCGGGTCGGCCGCGCTGGTCCGCGTCGGGTACGCGGTGACCCGGCACGTCCGCCACCGGATCGCCTACCACCGGCTGGGCGGCCTGTGGCGGACGCTCACCGAGGCCGTCCCCGGCACCGTGCTCGACCCCCGGTCCGGCCCGTTCCCGGCCCGCGCGTTCCGGCGGCGGCTGTACCGCCGGATCATCGAAATCCGCGACGCGCAGATGGAATTGACCAGCTACGTGCCGCCCGCGGAACACCAGGCAGCCGAAGCGGCGTTGCGCGGCCGCGAGGCGGCGGCGCTGGACGCCTGCGTGCTCCACCTCGGGCTGCGGTTCAAGGACCGGGCCACGCCTCACCCGCAGGAGACCCGCCCGCCCGCCCGCACCACCGACGGCTCCCTCGACGGCGAGCTGGCCGATCTGCTCCGGCTGCGGACGTCGATGGACGACCCGGAGGTCATCCGGGCGGCCGCCGGGATCCGGGAACCCGGTCGCTGACGGACAAGGACTCCGCGCGCAGGCACAAGGCGCGCGCGGCCCGCCCTCGCATACTTCCGGTTCAGGCCGGTGGATCGAGGAGCAGCCATGAGCCGAACCAGTGCCACCCAGGACGACCGCACCTCGCTCGCCGCGAACGTGCTCGGCGTGCCCGGCATCGTCTTCCTGGTGCTGGCCGCGGTCGCGCCGCTGACCGGGATGGTCGTGATCGCGGCCATCGGGATCGCCGTCGGCAACGGGGGCGGGATGGTGGCGGCGTTCGTGCTGGCCACCGTCGTGCTGCTGCTGTTCGCCGTCGGCTACGCGCAGATGTCGAAGGTCCTGACCAGCGCGGGCGGCTTCTACGCCTTCGTCGTCAAAGGCCTCGGCAAGACCATGGGCCTCGTCGCCGGGTTCGTCGCGATGCTCGGCTACAATTGCTTCGTCGCCGGTGCCATCGGCACCAGCGGGTTCTTCACCGGCACTGTCCTCAAGGACGTCTTCGGGCTCGACCTCGACTGGATCGTCTGGAGCGCGGTCTCCGTCGTGCTGGTCTTCCTGCTGAGCCGGCGCGGTATCGACGTCAGCGCGAAGGTGCTCGGCGTCTCGCTGGTCCTCGAGGTGTCGATCCTGCTGGTCATGGACTTCAGCGTGCTGTTCCGGCACGGCTTCTCGTTCGACGTCTTCCACCCGTCGGTGCTGTTCCAGGGCGCCGGCGGGCTGGCGTTGCTGTTCGCCGCCAACGCTTTCATCGGGTTCGAGGCGACCGCGCTGTTCGGGGAAGAGGCGAAGAACCCGAAGCGGACGATCCCGCGGGCGACCTACATCGCCATCGGCTTCATCGGGCTCTTCGCCGCCTTCACCACCTGGGCGGTGGTCACCGCCGTCGGGGTGGCGCAGGCCCAGGACGTCGCCGCGGCGCACCTGTCCACCGGCGACCTGGTGTTCTCGGTGTCGCAGGACTACCTCGGTGGCGCGCTGACCAAGGTGATGATGCTGCTGCTCGTCGTCAGCCTGTTCGCCGCGCTGCTGGCCCTGCACAACTCGGCCACCCGCTACCTCTACGCCCTCGGGCGGGTCGGTGTCCTGCCCCGGGCGCTGGGCCGCACGAGCGCCCGCACCGGCGCACCCCGGTACGCCGCGCTCGTGCAGCTGGTCTCCGGGTCGGTGGTCGCGCTGGTGTTCCGGCTCGCCGGGCTCGACCCGGTCGCCGACCTGACGGCCAGCATGACCGGCTTCGGCACGCTCGGCATCCTCGCCCTGCAGCTGCTGGCGGCGGTGGCGATCCTGGTCCACTTCCGCCGCACCCGCGACCGGCGGTTCGTGCGGACGCTGCTCGCCCCCGGCCTCGGCGCGGCCGGCCTGGGGCTCATCGTGACGCTGGCGATCCTCAACTTCCCGACCCTGGCCGGCTCCGGCAACGGCGTGGTCCCGCAGCTGCCGTGGCTGCTCCTGGTCGTCGCGCTGGCCGGCCTGGTCGTCGCCGCGTGGCTGCGCAAGCGCCGTCCCGAGGTCTTCCACGCACTGGACGCCGATCTCGAACGTTAGTGGTCCTGTAGGTAGATTTGCGGAACCGGTTCCACCCGGAATGTGCCACGCTGTTCGGATGGGGAGAACGGGACCGCTCGGCTTTCTCGGCGCCGACGTGCTGGTGAAACTGCTCGGGGCCTTGTGCCTGCGGCCGCGGTTCGGGGACCGCCCGCGGAAACTCGACGAACAGTGCCGGTGGACCGAATACCAGGACGAACGGTCCGAGCGGCGCGGGCTGCCCATGGTGTGCCTGGTCCGGCCGCCCGAAAGCGGCGAGGTGCTCGCCGCCGTCGCGGAACGGCTCCGCAACGCCAAACCGCAGGGCAGCATCCGGCACGCGCGCCCGGACCTCGCCGGGCACGAAGGGCGGGACGAGGCCGGGCCCGCGACCGCCGACTCCGTCACCGTCGTGCGTGACATCCTGCGGGAAGCCAGGAAGGAGCTCGGGGACAGCGCTTCGGCGCACACCAGCAGGCTGCCGTTCCCGCTGTTCGACCTCGTCTACTGGCTCATGCTGCAGGACTACGACGGCCGGGACGACCCCGACGGCGTGCTGCGGCGGGCCATCCGGCGGATCAGCCTCGCCGAGCGGTTCAGCTCGTCGGCCGAGGACGCCGTCAAGCAGCTGCCGGAGAACCAGGGCATCTGGAAGGTCTTCTCGCTGCTCGTGCGCGGGCTGACGCTGCTGACCTTCCGGATCGCCGTCACCGGGCGGGTGCCGGTGCTGTCCGGGCGGTACCGGTGGTTCCTGCGGCAGCCGCACCTCGCGCCGGAGATGTCCGGCAGCTTCGTCCGGTTCGCCCGGCGGCTCACCGAGGGGCAGTGGCAGGAGGAGGCCCCCGAATACGTCTGCCGCCTGCTGCTCAACGCCTTCCTCGAGGACCTGCGGCGCGCGTACCGGCTGCGGCCGTGGCGGGTGTGGCGGCGGCGCCGGATGACCTACCCCGTGCTGCTGCTGGACGAGGTGAGCGTCGGCAACGGCGGGTACCGGCTGCTGGAGCTGGTCAACTCCGTGCGCAACCAGGTCGGGCGGTTCGACCCGCTGCTCGTGGTCAGCGCCAGCCCCGCGCCGCCGCCGGACGCGAAACCGGCCGAACACCGCCCGCAGTTCCAGGCCGGGCAGGCGCAGGCCGCGTACGTGGCCTGGCAGAACCAGCTCGAACGCGACCGGCGGGAGCGGCGGCCGACCGCCTGGTACCTGCCGATCGGCGTCCGGCCGCCCGCCGACGCCGACGAGCCGCGCGTCCGGCAGATGCTGCAGACCCTCGGCAGCGACTACCGGTTCCGCCGTCAGGTCCGGCCGCCGTGGTGGGCCAGCCGGTGGACGCGGATCGGGGTGCCGGTCGTGGTCGTCGCGCTGGCCGCCGCGTTCGTCGCCTACCGCTCCCACGACACCTACGCCGGACACTGCGGCTCGGACAACCCCTGGCTGACCTGGACCGGCAGCGAATGCGTCGGCACCACGGACGGCGCCCAGGACGTCTTCCAGCCGTCGGACGCGACGATCCGGCAGGTCGAAGCGGTCGTGCTGGACCAGAACCACCGCGCGGAGCAGCTGCACCAGTCCCATCCGGAACGGCCGTACATCACCCTCGTCGCGCTCGAGGCGCTGACGTCGTCGAACAACCTCGCGGAGGGCCTGACCAGCGAACGCGAGTCGCTGGAGGGCTTCGCGGTCGCCCAGCTGCGGCAGCTGAACGCGCCCGGCTCGGCCGACCCGATCGTCCGGCTGCTCATCGCCAACGGCGGGCGCAACATGCGCGAAGGCGAGCGGGTGGCGAAGGAGCTGAAGCTGCAGGCCGAACAGGACAAGAGCATCGTCGGGGTGGCCGGGCTGGACCTGAGCAGCGCACCGACGCAGAAGACCATCGCCGCGCTGACCAACGCGGGCCTGCCGATGGTCGCCTCGACGCTGTCCGCGGACCCGCTGGCCGACCTCAACCCGATGTACTTCCAGGTGACACCGCAGAACCGGCGGGAGGCGGCGGTGGCGGCCGGGTTCGCCGGCCAGCTGCCGGGCCCGCGCACGGTCCGCGTCTACTACTCCGACGACGACGCCGACGTGTACAGCACCAACCTGCGCGACGACGTCCTGAAGTCCTTCCGGGACCAGCACTTCCAGGCCGAGGCGCGGGCGTTCACCCCGGACGGCGGGCTCGGCGGGGCGGCTTCGCACGTGCGCTACGGCGAGCCGCTGCTGGGCAACGCCGGCGCGGCGGGCCGGGACACCTGTTCCTACGACGGGATCGTGTTCTTCGCCGGGCGCGGCGTCCCCGACTTCGGCCAGTTCCTCAGCAGCGCGGCCCAGTGCGGCAGCCGGGCCACCGTGATCGGCGACGACGACGTCACGCGGTTCGTCGCCGACCAGGGCGAACGCCAGCGCAACCGGGCGCTGCCCTACTACTACCTGTCGTTCGCGACCTCGCCGGTCACCGAGCCGAGCGGCGCGGCCCTCGACTTCTACACGACGCTGGACCAGACGCTGTTCCCGTTCGAGCGGACGCCGGAGGGCCGCTCGTACGACGGCCACGCGGCCTTGGCCTACGACGCCGCCCAGGTGATGATCGTCGCGGCGGCGTACCTGCGCGAGACGGCGGCCGAGATCCCGGTGACGCCCGGCGCGATCTGGCGCGAGATCACGGCCATCCACACCTCGCGCCCGGGTGCGGGACAGGTCAACAAGTACCTCGAAGGGGTCACGGGGACGATCGACTACGGCGGCGACATCGGGCGGAACGTGCCGCAGAACAAGCCGGTCGCGGTGATGGGCGTGTCCGGCGGCGAAGTCGACAAGTCGGCCCACGGCTTCTGCGGTGCGGCCGACGGGCCGACGTCGGACACCTGGTGCCCGCCCGATCCGTGAGGCACCCTCAGTCGAAGCCGGCGGCGGCCTGGGCGGCTCGGCGCCGGTACCGCTCGTCGAGCCCCGGGTCCTCGGCCAGGGCGCGGAACGCGGCACCCGCGGTGTCGTCGTCGAGCGCGGCCAGCTCGTCGGCGGCGTCCCAGCGCAGGTCCCCGGCCAGCTCGGGATCCCGCACCATCCGCCACAGCACGGAATACGCCTCCGAGACGCCGCGGGCGGCTTGCTCGCCCAGCGCCGAACCCAGGCGGCGGAACCGCTGGGCCAGGAGCTTCCGGTAGGCGGCTTCGCCGTCGAGCACCACCGCGACGCTCCCCGCGTGCAGCCGTATCCCTTCGGGCAGGTGCCGGTTGCCGAGCACCAGGTCCAGGCCCTCGGACAACGCCTCGTCGTCGTCCGCCGGCATCGCCTCGGCCGCGTCGACCACGCTGTGCGGGTACTCCCAGTCGGGGAACTCCCGGCTGCGGCCGAGGAAACCGGCCGCCGCCGCGGCCGAAGCGCCCGAGCGGCCGCATTCCCGCATCGCCCGGATCCGCTCGAAGTCCGGCAGATCGGCGTCGGCCACCATCGCCAGCAGCCGGGCGATCCCTTCCGGGTGCCCGAGATCCCGCAGGGTGATCGCCGCGCCCCAGTGGTCCTCTTCGGACAGTGACGCGTCGCCGGTGATCTCGGCCAGCGCGGCGACCGGCCCGGGTCCGGCCGTCAGCCCGGCCGCCGCCAGCCGGCGCACCAGCCACCAGCCGCCGTCCGGCGAATACCGCACGAGGTGCTCGAGGAGGACGTCGGTGTCCTTCGCCCTCGCCGACCAGATGTCGGCCAGGAAGACGGGCACCTGGGAGAAGCGGAAGACCTGCGAGACATCGCTTTCGCCGGAGTCCGTGCCGTACTGGGCGGCGAGGGCTTCGAAGACCCGGTCCAGCGTGCGCCACCGGTCCGCGCCGGTGTCGCGGACCAGGCGGTCGGCGACGCGCCGGGCCGCGAGGTACTCCTCGAAGGTCGCGTGCGCGAACTCCAGGTCCCCCGCCGCCGAGACGACCAGGCCGGTCCGGCACAGCACGTCGTGCAGTTCGCGGGCGCGCACGCCGGGGTCGGCCGCGGCCGGTTCGAGCGGCGTGCCGCGGGCGAACTTGCCGGCCGCGGCGAGTACCGGCAGGTCCGGGCTCCGGAACAGCCGCTCGCTCGCGACCTTTTCCAGCAGCTGGACGACGTCGCGATGGGTCCGGCGTTCGGCGTTCGTGTACGCCCGGCCGGTGAAGAGCTTCCGCACGTACTGTTCGTAGAGATCGGACAACCGGCCGGGCAGCCGCCGGCCCGGGTTCTGGAGCAGCAGCCCGCAGAGCATCGTCGCGGCCAGTGGCTCGAGCAGCCAGTCCATGAAACCGTTGCGGCGCACGTGCGCGACCACGCCGTCGCCCAGCTCGGCCGCGCCCGCCACGCCGCGGAGTTCGAGCCACCGGCGGACGAACCGGCCGAGCGCGGGCACGTCGAACGGCCGGAGCTCGTAGCCCGCGAACCGGTTCCCGGCCGCCCGCAGGTCGGTGTCCGGCACCGGCCTGGTCGCCACGACGAAGCGGAGGAACGGGTGCCGCGCGCCTTCCGTGATCGCTTCGAGGGCCACCCGTGCCTCGTCGATCCCGGCGACCTCGTCCAGCCCGTCCACCAGGACCAGCCAGGTGCCGCCGGCCGGCGGGGCCGCGGCGAACGCGTCCGCCGGGAGGCCGGTCAGCAGGAACGACCCGAGTTCGGCGACCGCGCCGTCCCGGATCGCCGTGGCCAGCGGGATCCCGGCCCGGAACCGGCGTGCGTGCACGGGAACGGGCAAGCACGGCGCCGAGGCGTCCTGGTCTTCCGCGAGGGCGGCGGCGATCCGCCGGAGCAAGCTCGACTTGCCGCCACCCGGGCCACCGAAGACGACCAGGTGGTCGCTCGCGGCGAGCGCCTGGCGCCAGGTGCCGGGCCGCCCGGTGGACCGGTCGACCAGGTCCCGGTCGACGTACACCGCGCTGAGCGGCACGGTGTCCGCCGACAGCCCTTCACGGGAGACCACCGGGTGGCCCTCCGCCGCCCGGCGGACCGCGCGCAGGTAGTCGACGGCGTCGAAAGCGGCGCGTTCACCCAGGTTGACCACGCCGATGTGGCGGGCCTGCACCACGTGGCCCGCCACCGTCCCGCTGACGTGGTTGTGCACCCCATCGTCTGCCACGGCCACGCCCTCCTCCGCACCGCTGCCCCCTCATGGATACCACGGGGACGGGCGCGGCGGAGGGCCGCACTAGCCGAACGTCCACTGCTGGTTGCTGCCGCCGTTGCAGGTCCACAGCTCCACCGGGGCGCCGTCGGCCGTCGATGCTCCGGTCACGTCCAGGCACAGTCCTGATTGGACACCGGTCACCGTTCCGTTCGCGTTGACCGTCCACTGCTGGTTGGCCTGGCCGTTGCAGGGCCACGTCACCACCTTCGTGCCCGCGCTCGTGCCCTGCCCCGATGCGTCCAGGCACAGCGTCGCGCCGCCGAGGGTGGCCGTCAGCCTGCCGTCCGCCGTGCGGGTCCAGGTCTGGCCGGCCTGGCTCGCGCAGCCGGCGATCTGCAGCTGCGTGCCCTGGGCCGAGTTCGGGGCGGCCAGGCACTTGCCCGCGCCGACCGCGTGCACCGGCCCGGTGCCCGTGTTGCTGCCGCCGGTGCCGTAGGCGGCCGCGACGATGTTGGCCTGGACCGCGCTCTCCGTGGCGTCCGACGGGTAGCCCGACGTCATCACGCCTTCGTAGAACGTGCCTGCCGAGCCGATGCTGTTGTCGCCGCCCGTGCCGAGGATGATGGCGCCTTCCTTGCGCATCGCCACGGGCCGTTGCCGGCGCCGTAGCCCCAGACCTTGATGTTGCCGAAGTAGATGGCCTCCATCGTGCCGTTGCCGTTGTCACGGCTGTTGCGTTCGGCGTTGCCGTAGTCGAAGCAGCAACCGCCGTTGTAGTGCGTGCCGTCGAAAATGGCGTACATGCCTTCGGCCTGGTCACCGGTCGCGACGCCGTTGGTGTTGTTGTTGCGGTACCCGGTGCCGGGAGCCACGTAGACGCCGTAGGCCTTCTGGCCGCCGACCGTGGTCGGGGCGGCGGCCGCGTTCGCCAGGTTGTCGTAGCCGCCCGCCGCCGGACCCTGGAAGCCACCCGGCGGCGCCTGCGTGAGGTGGTTGTTCCGGCCGGACTGGTCGTAGATGACCGTGATCAGACACGTCGTCCCGGCGCAGAAGCTGTCCTGCGCCGCCGCGTTCGCCACTCCGCCGGCGCTCAGCACGCCGATGTCGCGCGTCGCGTTGTCCGACGCGCGCCGGACCTGGTAGAGCGAACCGCTGTAGGCGCCGTACAGCGCCCGCGTCGTCGAATGCGCGGCGACACAGGGCGTGCCGCCCGCCGCGTAGAGGTCGCACGGTCCCTGGGTGGCGGCCTGCGACGTCGTCGCCGTACCGGCCACCGCGCCCGCGGCGATCACCACGGCCGGCCACAGTCTTCTCCAGCGTGCCTTCATCGTCGAACTCCTTCGTCCGCCGCGGAGGGCGGCTAGTGCGATGACCGGATGCGTTCGCCGGCTCGGGGAAGGCCTGCCGCGGCCGGTCGTGAGTGAGAAACAGCGTTAGAACACTGTTTCTCACTCACGAGCCGGTGAGCCGCTAGCTCCGGGTCCACTTCTGCGCGGTTCCGCCGGTGCACGTCTGCAGCGTCACCGGGGTGCTGTTCGCCGTGCCGTTCCCGTTCGGGGTCAGGCACAGTCCCGATTGGACGCCGGTGATCGTGCCGTCCGCGGCCGCGGTCCACTGCTGGTTCGTGCCGCTCGTGCAGTCCCAGATGATCACCCGGGTGCCCGGGGTCGTGGCGGCGCCCTCGGCGTCGAGGCACTTGCTGCCGTACACCTGGATCTGCTTGCCGGAGGTCACCGTCCACTGCTGGTTGCTGCCGCCGTTGCAGTCCCAGAGCGTCACCTGGGTGCCGTTGGTCTGCGACACGTTCGGGACGTCGAGGCAGCGGCCCGCGGCGGTGTTGCGCAGCACCGACGTCGACCCGCCGCCCGAGCCGGCGACCGCGAGGTTGTCGAACTGCGCGGTTTCGCCCTGGGCCGTGCCGATCCCGACCTGGCCGGCCGGGAACGTGCCGTCGGTGACCGTGCCGACGACCGTGCCGTCGACGGAGGCCGTGATGGTGCTGCCGGAGAAGCCCAGGGACAGCTTGTGCCAGCTGTTGGTGCCGAGCGCGGTCGTCGTGCCGCTGCGCAGCTGCGTGTTCTGCTGGCTGGTGTTGTTGCGCCGCAGCGACCAGGCCCCGGTGTCGCTCACCCGCAGGTAGTACGCGTTGAGCGCGCCCTGGTTGCCGGTGTCCTGCGAACCGGCGTGGCCGAGCAGCTCGACGTACCCGGACTTCTCGAGCAGCACGTCGGTGCTGAGCGTGTAGCTGCTCCAGGCCACGTTGCCCAGCAACGCGTACGGATCGGTCGTCTTCTTCCACGGGATGGCCTTCTGCGTGGACGCCTGGCGCACGCACGTCCCGGCGCGGCCGGCGCCGCACGCCGACGTCTCGAACGCACCCTCCATGTCCATCAGGTACTTGGCTTCCTTGCCCTTGGCGTACCCGTCGAAGTCGTCGCTGTAGGGCAGGTTCAGCGAGCCCTGCGCCGGGCTGGTCGCGGTGCCCTTGCCCTGCCCGGTGGTGGTCGTGATCGTGTAGAGGTAACCGGGCTGGACGGTCAGGGAGTACGCCCCGCCGGACGGCGTGACGTCGGTGCTGTGCACGAAGTGGTCGCTAGCGTTGTTCGAGTTGAGGTTGGTCGCCCACACGTGCACCTGGCCGGTGGACAGCCCGCCGGTGACGTTCAGGTTCAGCGTCTGGGCCGAGGTGGCGTCCATGGTCTCGATGACCGTGCTGTAGTCGGAGTTGTTCGACGACTTCAGCGTGACGTAGCTGCCGTTCGAACGGTTGCCGCCGACGTAGCCGCTGGAGGCGTCGAGGTACTTCCAGCCCGGGGCGGTGAACTGCGTCGTGTGCGCCAGCGCCCACGCGTCCTTGCCGACCGAGTAGTAGCCCGACCACGGCTGGTTGGCGAGGATCAGGCCGACCGTCGGCCACGGGATGTTCGGCGTGACGGCGGCGATCAGGTCCCAGTTGAGGTACGCGGTCATCTTGCCGTCGAGGTAGACGCGGTTGATGCCGCGGGCCAGCGGCTTGGCGCCGTCGTTGTAGTCCTGGGAGCCGTTTTCGCTGGACCACAACGTCTTGCCGGTCGCGGTGACGTTCGACGGCACCCCGCACGACGTCTGCGCGCTGAGGTAGCCGCACGTGTAGTGGGCGCTGAGGACGTCGGTCGCGTTGCGGTAGGCCGCGTTCGTCGAGATCGCGCTCGCCGGCCCCCAGTCCCCCGGCCACGAGTCGCCGGAGATGACCTTGACGCTCGAGTACCCGTTGGCGTTGAGCGCGTTCCGCATGGTGACCGTCCAGTCGGCACTCCACTGCTTCTCGTTCTGGACGGTCGTGAGGTAGTCGATGGTCAGCCCGTGCTGCTTCGCGCAGCCCAGCCACGACAGGTAGTAGTCGGTGAGGTCGTTCGAGAAGAACGTGCCGTTGCCGATCCAGCCCGGCGCGCCCCAGGGCAGGCCGACGAGCTTGATGTTCGGGTTGCGCGCCTTGGCCTGCTCCATCAGCCACCACTCGTACCCGCGGTTGCAGTCGAGATCGCCGCGGAAGTGGGCGTGGCTGGGTTCGGCGCCGCTGGTGGAGTTCGTGTCCCCGCCCATCTCCACCTTGAGGATCTGCAGGGCGGCGCCGTACCCCGGTTTGAAGAGGTAGTCGAGGATCTGGCCGCGCTGCGGCTCCGGGTAGTCGATCAGCAGGCGGCTGTTGCCGCCACCGCCGCTGACCGCGCCGACGCCGTCGAAGGTGCGGCCCGCCGAGCCGCCGTCGAGCGTGATGGACGTGGCCGCCTGGGCGGGCGCGGCGGCGGCCACGACGCCGGCGGCGAGGACGACCGCGGCGACCGCGGCCGTGCGGAGTCTCCGGAGCAGGTTTGCGGGCATGGGAGTTCTCTCTTCCGACGGAGGGGTCAGGGGGTTCAGCGGTAGCCGGCCGCGACGACGTTCGCCTGCACCGCGGCTTCGGTCGCGTCCGAGGGGTAGCCGGCGACCATGGCGCCTTCGTAGAACGTGCCCGCGCTGAGGTTCGCCCCGCCGCCGGGCTTGCAGCAGTCCCCGCCGCTGCCCAGCACGATCGCACCCTGCTTCTTCATCGGGCTGTACCCGTTCGGCAGGCCGCCGTCCCACATCGTGGTGAGGCTGCCCGACTGGGCGTTGCTGCCCTTGAGGGCGAACCGGGACGTGCCGTTGTTCTTCAGCATCGCCGTGACGAACTTGCTCGGCAGCGCGCGCTGGTTCGGGTTCCACTGCTGGCTGCCGCCCGGGTACAGGCCCCATTCGAGGTCGGCCTGCACCCACGGGCCGCCGCCGCTGCAGCCGCCGAACCAGCACTCGGTGCCGAAGTTGATCGCGTCCATCGCCCCGGCCGCGTCGGCCTTCCGGGTCGTTTCGCTGTTGCCGTAGTCGAAGCAGCAGCCGCTGTTGACGTGCGTGCCGCTGGTCACCATGTACATGCCCTCGGGGGCGCTGCCGGTCGGGACGCCGGTGAGGTGGCCGTCGCGCCAGTAGCTGTTGCCGGGGTTGATGTACAGCGAATACGCCTTCGTGCCGCCGACCGTGAGCGACTCGGACGTCGCCTTCGCCGGGCTGCTCTGGCTGGAGCCCGGGACGACGCTCGAACCCTGGTACCACAGGTCGTTCCCGCGGCCCGACTGGTCGTAGACGACCGTGACGACGCAGGTGCTGCCCGCGCAGAAGGAATCCTGGGCGGCGGCGTCGGCGTTGCCGCCCGCCGCCAGGACCCCGATGTTCCGCGTCCCGTTGTCGGAGGAACGCCGGACCTGGTAGAGGTTGCCCGCGTAAGCCCCGTAGAGCGCCCGGACCGTGCTGTGCGCGGCGACGCAGGGCGTACCACCCGACGCGTAGATGTCGCACGGCGCCGTGCCGGACGGGGGCGGTGGCGTCGTCCCGCCGGTCCACTGCTGGTTGGTCCCGCCGTGGCAGGTCCACAGGATGACCGCGGTGCCGTTGGCCGTGCCGGCGCCGTTGACGTCCAGGCACAGTCCGGATTGGCCACCGGTGATCGTCCCGTCGGCGTTCTGCCGCCACTGCTGGTTCGCCCCGCCGGTGCAGGACCAGCTGATCACCGCGGTGCCGGGGGCGGTCCGGTTGCCGTAGGCGTCGACGCACCGGGTGCCGCCCAGCGTCCGCAGCTCACCGGCCGTGGTGAACTCGAACGCCTGCCCGGTCTGACCACCGCAGTCCTGGATCTCCAGCACCGTCCCGGGGGTGTCGGCGTTGCCCCGGACGGTCAGGCACCGCCCCGACGCCGAGCTCACCAGGGGCGCCGGGGCCGCCGAAGCCGGCGTCACCCCGGCCAAGGCCGTCACCAGCATCGCGGCCAGCAGCACGATCACGCGCACGGATCCTCCTCAATGGACGTCCACAAAAGACAGTTCAGGCCGAGTCCCGCAGCACCAGCCGGGTGTCGAGGACCGTGCGCTGCCGCGGGGCGGCGCCGGCGATCATGGCCAGCAGTTCGCTCGTCATCCGGGCACCCATCTCCTCCACCGGCTGGCGCACGGTGGTCAGCGGCGGGTCCGTCCGGCGGCTGATCGGCAGGTCGTCGAAGCCGATCACGGCGACGTCGCCGGGTACGTCCCGGCCCGCCCGGCGGAGCGCGCGCAGCGCCCCGACGGCCATCATGTCCGAGGCGGCGAAGATGGCGTCGACGTCCGGACGGCGGTCCAGCAGCCGGGCCGTGGCGTGCTCGCCGGACGCCTGCCCGAAGTCGCCGAACACCACGAGCCCGAGGTCGTGCCGGCCGCCGCCCACCATCGCCTGCCGGTAGCCGTTCAGCCGGTCCACGCCCGCGGTCATGTCCTGCGGCCCGGCGATGGTCGCGACCGTCCGGCGGCCCGCGTCGAGCAGGTGCCGGGTGGCCAGCCGCGCCCCGCCCTGGTTGTCGACGTCGACGTACGACAGCCGGCCCGATTCCGCTTGCCGGACCGGGCGGCCGCCGAACACCACCGGGATGTCGACCCAGTCCAGGTCGAGCGGGCGGCGGCCGTGCATGCCGACGACGAGCGCGCCGTCGACGTGGCCGCCGTCGAGGTACCGCAGCACCGGGCCCTGGTAGTTCTCGGTCGACGGCACGGTGAGCAGCACGAGCTGCATCCCGACCGCGGACAGTTCCCGGTCGGCGCCGGCGGCGATCCGCGGGAAGTAGGGATCGGTGAACAGCCGCAGGGCTTCCTCGCACACCACCAGCGCGATCGACCCGGTCTGCGGCGGGGGCGCCGCCCGCGCCGCGCGCTGGCGGGCGTAGCCCAGCGCCAGCATCGCGGACTCGACCTGTTTGCGCCGTTCCGGGCTCACCCGCGGAAAACCGTTGAGCACGCGGGACGCGGTGGCGGTCGACACCCCCGCCGCCCGCGCGACGTCGGCCAGGGTGGGGCGGAGATCGGATGACTCGGCAGCGGACACGATGGCACCTCCCAAGACGACTCTGTCCGGTGGGCACTTCCCAGGATATCGCTTCACAGCAAAGGAAAGGAGTGCCCGCCGGGCGCGTTCCCCGGCGGACACCCCCGGCTCACGCGCGCTGGAGCTGGAACCGCTGGTTGGGGTTGCCGGTGAACGTCCACTGGGAGATCCGGGCGCCGTCGGCGGTCGAGACTCCCCACACGTCCAGGGCCAAGCCGCTCAACCGGTTCACCAAGCTCACCGCGCCGCTACCCTGGTCCACCACGCGCCACTGCTCGGCGGTGGAGTTGGTGTCGGCCTGCTGGCTGATGTCCGCGCCGCTGTTGGCGTTCGCCGCCTGGAGCACCAGCCCGCTGTTGCGCGCCCGGACGCGGTAGTAGCCGTCGCCGGAATCCACGAAGTCGAACTGCTGGCTCAGGCCGCCGTTGGCCGATTCCTGCTCGATGAGCGCCCCGGCCGCCGTCGACGCGCCGGTGATCCCCACGAGCTTGCTGCTGTGCTGGGCGACCAGCTTGTAGTTGACGCCGGTCTGGACCGGCGGGTTCGGCGGCTGGGTGTTCGAGTCGAACTGCGTGATGAACTTCCACACCTCGCCCGAGGTCCAGGTCTGCCAGCCGTCGCAGGTGCAGCCGTCACGCGGGCCGGGGTCGTGGCCCGCGCCGTCGAAGGCGGCCCAGACCACGGGATAGCCGGCCCGGCAGCCGGAGTACGCGGTCACGATGTGGGTCAGGCTGCCGTTGGCCGGTTCCGGCGGGTTCTGCGGGGTGCAGCCGTTGTTCCGGACGAACTGGTCGCGCAGGGCGCGCCCGGACGCGATCGGCAGGACGTTGTCGCGCAGGCCGTGCAGGCCGATGAACGCGACGGGCTGGGTGCCGCCGCTGCAGCCGCTGAGGTTCGCGCCGGAGTAGACGGCGACCGCGCGGAACACCGTCGGCCGGGCGCAGGCTAGGGCGTAGCTCATCGCGGCGCCGTAGCTGAACCCACCGGCGAAGACCTGGGACGTGTCGACGCACAGGGCGCCTTCGAGCTGGCGCAGCAGGTCGTCGATGAAGGTGACGTCCTGGCCGCCGGGGTTGGCCCAGCCGTTGCCGTTGCCCTGGGGCGCCACGAAGATGGTGCCGTTGCCGGCGTTGTCCGCCAGCCGCCGGAGCCCGTAGTAGGACCAGTTGTAGCCGTCGGTCCCGCCGGAGTCGACGTCGTTGGCCGTCCCGCCGCGCCAGTGCAGCCCGACGAAGAGGCGGTACTGGTGGTTGTTGTCGTAGTTGTTCGGCACCCGCAGGATGTAGCTGCGGTTCTGGCCGCCGCTGGAGATCGTGTGGCTGCCGCTCGTCAGCCCGGGTGCCTTGCCGCAGCCCGGGGTGGCGGCCGCCGGGGCCGCCACCGGGGCCGCGGCCTGCGCGGGTGCCTGGCCGGCCAGCGCGAGCAGGGCCCCCGCCGCGAAGGCCGCGAACAGGGCCTTATACCTCACCATCACGTGGCTCCCTCTGGTCTTCGAACATCGTCGTTCTCCAGGGTCGGGTGGTTCGTCGTCAGTTCCGGGTCCACTGCTGGTTGGCCCCGTGGTTGCAGGTCCACAGGATCACCTTGGTGCCGTTGGCCGCCCCGGCGCCGGTGGCGTCGAGACAGAGTCCGCTTTGGACGTTCACGAGCGTGCCGTCGGTGCCGGCCGTCCACTGCTGCGCCGTCCCGGTGCCGCAGTCGCCGATGACCGCCCGCGCTCCCGGCGAGGTGCCGTCGGCGGTCAGGCACTTGCTGCCGTACACCGTCAGCTGCTTGCCGTCGGTCGTCGTCCACCGCTGGTTGGCGCCGCTGTTGCAGTCCCACAGCGCCACCTGCGTGCCGTTGGCCTGTGCCAGGCCCGGGACGTCCAGGCACCGGCCGGCGTTCGCGTTGACCAGCCGGGCCGCCGACGGCGGCGGGGTCGTCCCGCCGGGCCCGAGCGGGCAGCTCGCCTGGTACTTCGAGATGCCGCCGGTGTTCGACAGCGACGGGCACAGGAACCCCGAGTACCGCGTGTCGGCGTCGATGAACACCTTGAGCCAGACCATCATCACCCGGGCGAAGGCACCCGAGTTCCCACCGCCACCGCCGGCCGCGAAGCCGTGGCCCTCACCGGCGATCTCGGGGTAGGCGCGCGCGACGGTGGCCGGGATGGTGGCGTACGCGCTCGCCAGGTACGCGGGGGTGACCGTGGTGTCGGTCTGGCCGCCGAACAGGATCGTGGGAACCGTGGTGCCGCGCAGGATCCCGTCGGGCACGTATGGCGCCATGCCGACGGCGGTCAGCAGCGACGGCCGCCGGGTCGCCGCGACGAGCGCGCCCCCGCCGCCCATCGAGTGGCCGCCGACGGCGAGCCGGGTCCGGTCGACGCGGTCGCGCACCGGGCTGCTGGTCACCAGCCAGTCGAGAGCGGCGAGCAGCTGGTCGGCGCGGGCGTCGGCGTAGTCGCTCAGGCTGGTGGTCTCGATGCCGACCACGACGAACCCGAAGGAGGCCAGCCGCGGGCCGAGCCACCCGTACCAGCGCCACTCGGTCCCGTAGCCGGGTGCGATGGCGATGGCCCCGAACGTCCCCTGTGCGGTGTCCGTGGGGTAGTAGACGATCCCGCCGCCGAGCCCGTTGCCCTTCGGGATGGTCGTCTGCGCGGTGGCGAACGTGCCGTGGTCGGCGGCGATGCTCGCCGGCGTGGGGTCCGGGCCGCGCTGGTACGGGTTGTCGGCGGCCGAGGCGGACGGCACGGCCGCGAGCCCCAGCACGGTGCCGAGCACGGCCAGGAGCACCACCGCGCGGTGCCGGAAACGTCGCCACATCTCGATGTCCTCCTTCGCTCGTGCTCGGGGCGTCAGGCAGCCGGGGTGGTCCACTTCTGGTTCTGGCCGCCGGTGCAGGTGCCCAGCCGCACGGCCGTGCCGTTGCCGGTCGAACCGGCCGGGAGCTCCAGGCAGAGCCCCGACTGCGTCCCGGTGACGGTGCCGTCGGCGTTGCTGCGCCACTTCTGGTTGGCCCCGCCGTGGCAGGCCCAGATGATCACCGCGGTGCCGGCGCTGGTCCCGCCGCCTTCGGCGTCCAGGCAGCGCTGCGAGTCACCGGAGTAGACGGTGAACTCCCCGGCCGCGGTGGCGGACCACACCTGGTTGGTCCCGCCGTGGCAGTCCCAGACCTGCAGCCGCGTGCCCTGGGTCGTCGACTGGCCGGGGACGTCCAGGCACCGCCCGGCCGCCACCGAGCGCACCGGGCCGCCGGTGGGCGCCGGGTTCCCGCCGCTGCCGTCGAGGCCGAGGAACGAGATGGCGTAGCCGAGCATCCCGGTCTGCGGCAGGGTGTGGCCGGTGCCGGCGATCGTGATGCCCTCCACGGTGGCGTGGGTACTGGTGTCGCCGTAGCGGTTGCGGGTCCAGGACGACTGCGGGTGGTCGGTGAACGACGGCGTCTGGGTCAGCCCGTGCAGGGCGGTCCACTGCTTGATCTCTTCGCCGTAGTTCGGGTACGCCAGGGTGGTGTCGGTGTTCCCGTGCCACAGCTGCATCCGCGGGTAGCCGCCGGTGTAGCCGGGGTACATCGCGTGCGCCTGGTCCGCCCACTGCTGCGCGGACTTGATGACGTTCCCGCCGGCGCACTGGCTGTTCCAGAGCGAGCCGTCCGTCGTCGCGAAGCACCCGGCCGGCACGCCGGAGAACGCCGAAGCGGCGGAGAAGACGTCCGGGTACTCGGCGGCGAGGACGTTCGTCATCATGGCGCCGGAGGAGAAGCCGCTGACCACGATCCGCGCCGGGTCCACGTTGTAGTGCTGGCGGGTCCAGGCGACCATCGCCATGATGCCGGTGGAGTCGCTGCCGCCGTCGCGGGTCAGGCCGGCCTTCGTGGAGACGTCGAAGCAGTGGCCGTCCCGGGTCGCCTCGGGCACCACGACGAGGTAGCCGTACCGGTCGGCCGCCGTCGCGTAGTCGTGCCCGTTCCCGTTGAAGATCGCGCTCGCCGAGCCGCTGCAGTAGTGCACCAGCACGAGCAGCGCGGGCTTGGCCGCCGGCTTGTCCGGCACGTACAGGTACATGCCCAGGTTGGTCGGGTTGTTCCCGAAACCGGTGATCCTGGTCAGCGCGGCGGCCGCGGCCGGGCCGGCGGTCAGCAGGGCCGTCAGCGGCAGCAGGAGCAGCACGGCGAGCAGGGCGCGGACCAGGCGGCCGAGTGGCCGGCCGGTGATGTTAGCGCTCACATTCGACCGCGGGCGAGGCTCGCCGAGAGTACGAGACGGCATTGTCACGGGTACTCCACTTCCAGGGTGTGCGCACGGGCCGTGCGCTGCGAATTCGTTCAGTTACCGAACCAAACGGACCACAGCCAAGATAGGAGCGACCGGCCGCCGTGGTCAATGGCCGGTTTCCCCTTCAGGCAGCGGGAAACCAGCCCACGAGGAGACAAAAACCGGTTCAGTACAGGGAAAACGTCCGGCGTGCCACGGCGAGATCAGCTGACGAACAACCCGAATGGCCGGTGAAAGTTACCCACCGCAACGGATCCCGCGTTTCCGTCCACAAAGGATTGAGCGCAGGGGTGAACCCCCAGAGCCGGGCTCCGGGGATTCGCTCCCGCGCTCACTGGCCGAAGAGCCGCCGCTGGATCTCCCGCCGGTAGTCCTCCAGGGTGTTGTCGAGGTGGGTGGCGGCCGCCCGGGCCGCCGCTTCCGGGTCGCCGTCGCGGATCGCCCGGTAGATCGCGGTGTGCTCCTCGATCGCGCCCGCCGCGTGGCCGCCGACCGAGCCGGACATCCCGATGATGTTCGACTGCCGTTGCAGGCGGCGGGCTTCGCGCACGGCGGCGACGAGGAACTGGTTGTGCGACGCGGCGGCGATCCCGAGGTGGAACTCGTCGTCGCCGCGGTCGAACAGGGTGGACTCGCCGCTCACGTGCCCGTGCCGGCAGGTCTCGGCGGCGGCCTCGATCGCGCGCAGCTCGGCCGGGGTGGCGTTGGCCGCCGCCAGCCGGCTGGCCGCCGTTTCCTGGATCCGGCGGAACTCGAAGAGCATGTAGACGTGGTCGAGGTCGGCGGGCAGGAAGAACGCGCCCCAGGGCGAAGCACCGAGCATGCCCTCGTCGTCGGACACATACAGCCCACGCCCCTTGTGCGCTCGCACCCGGCCGAGCGCGGAGAGGATCTTGACGGCCTCCCGCACCACGGTCCGGCTGCTCCCCATCCGCGCCGCCAGCTCGTGCTCCGTCGGCATCCGGTCGCCGGGCCGCAGAGCCAGTTCGGCGATCAGCTGCAGGATCTGCTCGGCCACCACTTCGTAACCGGGCCGGTACGGGACAGGCGGTGCGACTTGCTCGTCACGGGTCACCGGATGAGTATGACTTACTGCTCACCGGAACAGCACCCTACTCCGCGGCCCCGGCCGCCGGTCAAGCCTTGTCGCCGCGGTGTGAAAATTTCATCCGGCGGGCGGCAAGCGGGGCAATGAGCAGGCACATCCTTGACGGCGTGCACCCGTGCTGTTCTCATGGATCACCGAGCCAGGGCCGGAAAACCGCCGCACAGCAGTGAAACTGTCGAAACGCGGCCGGACAGGCAGCGCTCGAATGAGTCGTACTCATCCTCAACCGGAATCGCCTGCCCCTGGCAGGGTGCCACGACGAAGTGGGGTAGCTGATGACGGGCAGGAACCGGGCGGCCGTCTTCGCCGGGGCGCTCGCCGTGGCCGTCGCCGCGGGCTGCGGCGGCGGGGGCGGCGTTTCGACGGCGCAGAACGGCTTCACGCCGGCGCCGCAAACCGGCGGCCCGCTGACGGTGTGGGTCGATTCCACCCGGATGGCCGCCGCCCAGCTGTACCAGAAGCAGCACCCCGAAGTGCCGCTCGACATCGTCAGCTACGACGGGGACGCCAACGGCTCCAACTACCTGCAGACCAAGGTCGGGCTGTTCAACCGGACCGGGAACGGCTGGCCGGACGTGGTGTTCAGCTCGCAGAACAACGAGGTTTCCTGGGCCCGCCAGGCGGGTTTCACCGCGCCGCTGGACAAGGACCTGATCCCGAAGTCCACTTTGGACCAGTGGGCGCCGGGTGCCAACGATCCGTGCACGGTGGACGGAACGCTCTACTGCCTGCGCAACGACCTTTCCCAGACCGTGCTCTGGTACAACGCGACGCTGCTCAAGCAGTGGAACTACCAGGTTCCCGCGACGTGGCCGGAGTACGAGGCGCTGGGCCGGAAGGTCGCCGCCGAACACCCGGGGTACCTGGTGGGCGCGGCGGGCGACACGTTCACGCCGGAGATCTACCTGTGGGCGAGCAAGTGCGGCGCCAACCGGATCACCGGGCCGAAGGCCGTCACGGTGACCGCCACCGAGCCGAACTGCACCCGCATGGCGCAGCTGCTGGACTCCCTCGTCAAGGCCGGCAGCATGTCGGCCGGCAGCGTGTTCAGCTCCGATTTCGACAAGAACTCCGCGGACAAGATCCTGCTGATGCCCGGCCCGTCCTGGTACGGCGGCGCGCTGTTCCAGGGCACCTTCAAGACCCCGAAGGGCCAGATCGCGGTCGCGCCGATGCCGCAGTGGCCCGGCGACCCGCAGCCGTCGGTGGGCAACGTCGGCGGCGGGACGTGGCTGCTTTCGGCGCACAGCCACCATCTCAAGGCCGCCACGGACTTCCTGGTCTGGGTGACCACCTCGGACGACTACCAGGGCAAGGTCGCCCCGGGCTACCCGGCGCACCGGGGCGCGGCCAAGACGTGGCTGGCGAACCAGGCGTCCTCCGGCTACTACGCCGGTGACATCACCGGGCCGCTGCAGACCGCGGCCGGCCAGGTCTGGCCCGGCTGGGGTTACGGGCAGTTCAGCCAGGAGGCGATCTGGGCGGCCACGGTCACCCCAGGCCTGACGGCGGGCAAGAGCATCGTGTCGCTGCTTCCCGCGTGGCAGGACGCGATCGTGAACCACGCCCGGTCCAACGGGTACCAGGTCACGCAGCAATGAGCGCGCCGGTCGCCCGGCACCGGGCGGGCTACGGCTTCGTCGCCGCCTACCTCGTGCTGCTGGTCGCGTTCGGCGTCGTGCCCACGGGCTACGCGATCTCCTTCGCCGTCTCCGACGCGGGCGGCCGCTTCACCGGGCTCGCGAACTTCGTCACCGCCGCCCGGGACTTCCGGTTCGGGGCCGCCGTCGGGCACGTCGCGGTGTACCTGCTGCTGTGGCTGACGACGCTGGTCGTGTTCGTGGTCGGGCTGGCCCTGCTGCTGCACCGCCTCGGCACCCGCCCGGCCGGCAAGGCCCTGCGGTTCCTGTACTACCTGCCGGGCGCGCTGGCCGGCGCGGCGAGCGTGCTCGTGTGGCTGTTCATGCTCGACCCCGCGGTCAGCCCGGCCGGGTTCCTGCTGCGGGCACTGGGGTTCGAAACTTTCGGCGAGGTCGTCGCGCCGGACCACCTGCCGGTGCTGTTCACCCTGATCGCCTTCTGGACCGGGGCCGGCGGCTGGATCGTCGTCATGTACGGGGCGCTGAACACCATCTCGCCGGACGTCCTCGAGGCGGCCCGGATCGACGGCGCCGGTGCGTGGCAGACCGCGTGGCGGATCCAGCTCCCGTTGCTGCGCCGGTGGATCGTCTACCTGGTGATCCTCGCCTTCGCCGGGGGCACCCAGCTGTTCGTCGAACCCCAGCTGCTGTCGCAGGCCAGCGTCGGGGTGGCCGGGCGGGACTACTCGCCCAACCAGCTGTCCTACGACTTCGCCTTCCAGAACAACGACGTCGGCACCGCCGCCGCGGTCTCGGTCGAGCTGCTGGTGGTCAGCCTCGTCGTCGCGGCCGTGTTCGTCACCAGGTCGAGGTTCTTCGATGCGGACTGACGTCGAACGGCCGCCCGTGACGGCCCGCGTGCCCGCCCCGGCGAAGCCGCGGCGCCGGCGGCCCAATCCCGTGCCCGGCCTGGTGCTGGCCCTGTTCTTCCTGTTCTTCGTGCTGCCGGTGCTGTGGCTGGTGCTGGCCGCCACGAAGACCGACGACCAGCTCGTGCACGGCCACCCGCTGTCGGCCGGCTCGTGGCGGGCGCTGGCCGCCAACTGGGACACGCTCACCGCGTACCAGGGCAACGCGGTCTTCCGGTGGCTGGGCAACTCGGCGCTGTACTCCTTCTCCGCGCTGGCGATCACGCTGTGCGTGGCGATCCCCGCCGGGTACGCGCTGGCCAAGACCGCCTTCCGCGGACGGCGCGCGCTGCTCGTCACCACCCTGGTCGTCATGCTCATGCCGAACGCGACCCTGGTGGTGCCGCTGTTCCTGGAGCTCAACACCGCCCACCTGATCGGCACCATGTGGTCGATCGTGCTGCCGTACGCGTTCTACCCGTTCGGCGTCTACCTCGCCTACCTGTACTTCACCACGGCGGTGCCGGACGAGCTGCTGGACGCCGCGCGGCTCGACGGCTGCACGGAGTTCGGCGTGTTCCGCCGGGTCGCCCTGCCGCTGGCGTTGCCGGTGGTCGCGCTGGTCGGGTTCTTCAGCTTCGTGGCCAACTGGACCAACTACTTCCTGCCGTACGTGATGCTGCCCGAAAGCGACGGGTTCCCGGTCCAGGTCGGCCTCGGCACGCTGCTGAACGACGTCCCGCAGTTCAACCCGACGGCGGGCGGCCTGGCGGTCGAACGCCCGGTGCTGGCGCTGGCCACGCTGCTGGCGATCACCCCGGTGCTCGTCGTCTTCCTGTTCTCCCAACGCTTCCTGGTCACCGGCATGCTCGCCGGGGCCACCAAGAACTGACCCCCGCACCGCGATCGGAGGACGCCCGGGATGGATCCCGTGATCACGGCTTCGGTGCCGCTGCTCGAACCCCCCGGCTGGGCCGTGGCCCAGCGCGGCCTGTTCGACCTGCTCGACCGGGCCTGGCGCGCGTTCGAGGGCGACTTCACCGGGCCGGACGGCCGGCTGGCCTACCGCGGCAGGCTCACCACCCGCGACGGGGTGGACGACTTCTACGAGACGTTCTTCAACTGGCCGCAGCTGTACCTGCTCGGCGGCGCCGACGACCTGCTCCCGGCGGCCGAACGGCACTGGGAAGGCGTCACCCGCCAGCTGGCCGAGCTCGGCATGCTGGAACAGGAGTACGAACGCGGGTACGACTGGTTCCACCAGGGCGAAAGCCTGCTGCTGTTCTACTTCCTGTGCTTGGCCGCCCCCGGCCGCTGGCGCGAGCGGGCGCGGCGGTTCGCCGACCTCTACGTCGACCCCGCGCACGGCAACTACGACCCGGTGCACCGGATCATCCGCCGGCCGCACAACGGCAGCGACCGGCACCGGGAGGGCCTGTTCGACGGCCGGTCCTACCCGTGGCTGCCCGAAGAGGCCCGGCTGTACGGGTTCCCGCTGGACTGGGTCCTGCCGCCCGGGGCCGCGGAGCCGCCGCGCGAGGAGGATCCCCGGCTGGGCGAGCAGCTGCGGCGGCGGGCGGGCGCCGGCGACACCGCGGTCAACCTGGCCGCGACCGGGCTCGTGCTGAACGCGCTGATCCTGACCGGTGAGCCGCGGTACCGCGACTGGATCGCCGAGTACGTCGGGGCGTGGCGCGCCCGCGCGAGCGCCAACGGCGGGATCGTGCCGGACAACGTCGCCCCGGACGGCACGGTCGGCGGGCTCTTCGAAGGCCGCTGGTACGGCGGGCACTACGGCTGGTCGTGGCCGCACGGCTGGTACAGCGTCGGGCAGGCCGCCACGGTGGCCGCCCTCGCCGCGGCCGCGGCCACCGGCGACGAGTCCGCGTTGGACCTGGTCCGCCCGGCCCTCGACGAGGTGATCGCCCAGGGCAAGGTGATGGCCTTCACCGAGGCCGACTCCAGCCTGCAGTCCCGCTGGACCGCCCAGCTCGGCCCGGACGCCGGCACGCCGACGCTGCACGTCCCCTACCGGTACGCCGACCGGGGCTGGTTCGACTACAACCCGATGCTGCTGGCCGTGCCGATCGCGCTGTGGCACCACTCCGCCGCGCCCGCCGACCGGCAGCGGATCGAGCGGCTGCGGGCGGCGGCGGGGCACGACTGGCGGACCGTGCGGCCGTTCCGGAGCAAGGAGGAGGCCGGGCACGAGGAGCCGTGGTTCGCCTTCCTGGCCGGGGACGACCCGGCGTACCCGGAGCGCATCCTGGCGGCCGCGCAGGCGCAGGTCCGCCACCGCATGGCCCGGATGGAACGCCACCGCGGCCAGGACGTCGCCGAGGCCGACATCCACGTGTGGCAGCAGGCCAACCCGGTGGTCACCGAAGCGCTGGTCCAGCTGACCTGGGGTGGCCCGCAGGTGCTCTACAACGGCGGCCTGCAGCAGGCCCGCGTGCGCTACTACGACGCCGAGGCGAAGCGGCCCGGCCTGCCGCCCGCGGTGGCCGCGCTGGTGTCCCGGATCGAGCCCGAGGCCACCGTCGTCGACCTGGTCAACCTCGATCCGCGCACCGACCGCACGGTGGTCGTGCAGGCCGGCGCGTTCGGCGAAGACACCATCCGCACGGTGCACCACACCGCCTGCGAAGACCCGTCCTGGATCGGCGGGCTCTACGACTACGGGCATTCGGAGCCCCGGGTGACGTCGGCCGAGGCCCGCGTCGACGGGCCGTGGCTGTCCGTGCGCCTGCCCCGGTCCACCACCGTCCGGCTCACCCTGCACCTCGAGCTGCGCACCCGCCCGCCCTCGTACCGCACGCCCTTCGACGCACCGTAACCAGTACCGGAGAGGTCCCCGCCATGCCACCGAACCGCCGATCCGTGGTCGCCGCGATCGCCACCGCCCTCGCGGTGTCCGCGTTCGCCGCGCCGCCCGCGCACGCCGCCACCGTCACCATCGCCGTCGCCCCGGACGGCAACGACAGCAACCCCGGCACGCCCGACCAGCCGGTCGCCACCCCGGCCAGGGCCCAGCAGCTCGCCCGGGCCCAGTCGGCGGCGAACGACGTCGTCGTGCAGCTCGCCGGGGGCACCTACCGGCTGTCCGCCCCGCTCGCGCTGACCAGCGCCGACTCCGGGCAGAACGGCCACACCGTCACCTGGCAGGCCGCCTCGGGCCAGACGCCGGTGCTGTCCGGCGGCAGCCAGGTCACCGGCTGGTCGGTGCAGGACTCCGGCCAGAACATCTGGGTGGCGTCCGTGCCGCAGAACGCCGATTCCCGCCAGCTCTTCGTCGACGGCTCGCTGGCTCCGCGCGCGGCGATCACGCTGTCACGCAACGACGTCCAGTTCACCACCAGCGGCATGACGATCACCAACTCCGCGCTGAACTACCTCGCCACGCTGCCGCAGCAGAACCGGATCGAGGTGGAGAGCCAGAACTCGTTCACCGACCGGTACTCCCCCGTCGACCACATCAGCGGCTCGTCGATCGTCATGCAGCAGCCCGCCTGGAACAACAACAACTGGGGCTACGACACGCTCGCCAAGCCCTTCGGCGGCGGGCAGCTGTTCCTCGAGAACTCCTACTCCTTCCTCAAGAACACCGGCCAGTGGTACCTGGACCCGCAGGCCGGGAAGCTGTACTACAAGGCGCCCGCGGGCTGGGTGCCCGCGAGCCACGACGTCGAGCTGCCGCGGCTGACGTCGCTGCTGCAGATCAGCGGCAGCTACGACAACCCGGTGCGCAACCTCGCGTTCAAGGGCCTGCACTTCGAGCACACGACCTGGCTGACGCCGAGCACGTCGGTCGGCTACGCCAACCAGCAGACCGGCACGTTCCTCCCGGCGGCCGCGTCGATGCCGGCCGACTTCCTGACCTCCTGCCAGTCGGGCTGCCGCCAGTTCGAGGGCGCGCGCGGCAGCTGGGCCCAGGCCCCGGCCGCCGTCCAGGTGTCGGCCGCGGCCGGGATCTCGTTCACCGACAACACCTTCACCCACCTCGGCCAGGTGGCGCTGGGCATCGGCAACGACGCGAACGCCCACGCCTCGGGCATCGGGCTGGGTGCGTCGTCGATCACCGTCGACCACAACAGTTTCACCGAGGTCTCGGGCGGCGGCGTGATCGTCGGCGGCGTGCGCACCGACGCCCACCACCCGTCCAACGCGGCGATGACGAACAAGGACGTCACCATCTCGAACAACACGGTGACCCGGGTCGCGCTGGACTACCGCGAGATGGCCGGCATCCTGTCGACCTACGCCACGCACACGGTCATCACGCACAACGAGGTCTCGAACCTCACCTACGACGGCATCGACGTCGGCTGGGGCTGGGGCGCCAACGACGCCGGCGGCAGCCAGGACTACCGCAACCGCGGCCTCTACGACTACCAGCCCGTGTACACCACCCCGACCACGCTGCGGGACACCGTCGTCAGCTACAACCGGGTGCACGGCACGAAGAAGCTGATGCACGACGGCGGCAGCATCTACAACCTGTCGGCCAACCCCGGCAGCTCGATCGACCACAACTACATCTACGACAACAACCGCACGGTCGGGCTGTACTTGGACGAAGGTTCCCGGTACGTGACGCTGTCGGCCAACGTGATCCAGGACTCCGGGGTCTGGGCGTTCACCAACGCCAACGGCAGCAACAACACCAACGACAGCACGTTCGGCGGCAACTGGTACAACGGCGGCGCGACGCAGGTGGCCACCGGGTCGCCGCACAACAACGTGCTGACCGGGAACGTCCAGGTGAGCGGCACGAACTGGCCGTCGGGCGCCCAAGCCGTGATCGCGGCCGCCGGCCCGGGCGGCAGCGGCCCGAGCCCCACCGCCGGCCCGGTGCGCGCGAACGGCGCGGGCCGGTGCCTGGACGTCAGCGGCGTCAGCACCACCCCCGGCGCCACGGTCCAGATCTGGGACTGCAACGGCGGTACCAACCAGTCGTGGACCCGGACCAGTGCCCGCGAGCTGACCGTCTACAACGGAACGCGCTGCCTCGACGCCAGCGGCCAGGGCACCACCCCGGGCACCAAGATCGTCATCTGGAACTGCAACGGCCAGGCCAACCAGCAGTGGACGGTGCAGAGCAACGGCACCATCACCGGTGTCCAATCCGGACTGTGCCTGGACGTCACCGGCTCCGCCACCGCCAACGGCACCCCGATCCAGCTCGCCACCTGCACCGGCGCGAACAACCAGAAATGGACCTTCGGCTGAGGAGAATCAGAGAGGTTCGGCCATGAAATCGACGCTGAGAAGAAAACTGCTGACCGCGGTGGCGGCGATCCCGCTCGTCGCCGGCACGCTGCTCGGGCTCGGCCCGGCCGCCCAGGCGGCCGCGCAGCAGGCGTGCGACATCTACGCCGCCGGCGGCACCCCGTGCGTCACCGCGCACAGCACCACCCGGGCGCTCTTCGGCGCCTACGCCGGCCCGCTGTACCAGCTCCAACGGGCATCCGACCAGCACTTCCTCGACATCGGGCTGCTCGCCGCCGGCGGGGTCGCCGACTCCGCACCGCAGGTGTCGTTCTGCGCCGGGACCAAGTGCACGGTCACGAAGATCTACGACCAGACGGCCAACCACAACGACCTGCCGATCTCCTGGGGCGGGTTCTGGAAGGGCCCCGGCCCGAACGGCTCCGACATCGGCGCGGACGCGATGGCACTGCCCGTGACCGTCGGCGGGCACCCCGCGTACGGGATCAAGGTCACCCAGGGTGTCGGCTACCGGGTCGACAACGCCAAGAACGTCCCGGTGGGTGCGCAGCCGGAGGGGATCTACATGATCACCTCGTCGAACTACGTCAACCAGTGGTGCTGCTTCGACTACGGCAGCGGCGAAATCTCCCACAACGACACCGGCAACGCCACCATGAACGCCATCTACTGGGGCACCGCCTGCTGGTTCAACGGGTGCACCGGCACCGGCCCGTGGGTGGAAGCCGACCTCGAGAACGGGATGTACCACACCGGCACCGGGTCCAACAAGGACCCGAACAACCCGGGGGTGCACCACCCGTTCGTCAGCGCGTGGCTGAAGAACAACGGCACCAGCAACTTCACCCTCAAGTACGGCGACGCCACCACCGGCGGCCTCACCACCCCGTACTCCGGCGGGCTGCCGCGGGGCTACTCGCCGATGAAGCTGGAGCCGTCGATCCTGCTGGGCACCGGTGGCGACAACAGCGTCTCCGGCGTCGGCGAGTTCTTCGAGGGCGCGGTGACCAGCGGCTTCCCGACCGATGCCACGGAGAACGCGGTGCAGGCCAGCCTGGCCGCCGCCGGGTACGGCACCGGTGGCCCGTCGAACACCGGCGCGGTGCACGCGGTCGGCGCGAACAAGTGCCTCGACGTCAGCGGCGTCAGCACCACGCCCGGCACCCAGGTCCAGGTCTGGGACTGCAACGGCGGCACCAACCAGACGTGGACCCGGTCCGGTGCCGGCGAGCTGACCGTCTACGACGGCACCCGCTGCCTCGACGCCAGCGGGAAGGGCACCACCCCCGGCACCAAGGTCATCATCTGGAACTGCAACGGCCAGAACAACCAGCAGTGGACGGTGCAGAGCAACGGCACCGTCACCGGTGTCCAATCCGGACTGTGTCTCGACGTCACCGGCTCCGGGACCGCGAACGGCACCCTGGTCCAGCTGGCCACGTGCACCGCCGCGAACAACCAGAAGTGGACCTTCGGCTGAGAGGTTTCCCGGCATGTCTTCGTTCGAGCTATCGCGCCGCAAGCTGCTCGCGGTGACCGGCGTCGCCGTCACCGCCAGTGTGTTCCGCGTCCGGACCGTGTGGGCCACGGAAGGACCCGGCAGCTACACCCCGAGCTGGTCGTCGGTCGACCAGCACCCGCCGGCCCCGGAATGGTTCCAGGATGCCAAGTTCGGCATCTACTACCACTGGGGCGTGTTCAGCGTTCCCGCGTTCGGCAACGAGTGGTACCCGCGCAACATGTACGTCGGCGGGTCCAACGAGAACAACCACCACAAGGCCGTCTACGGCGATCCGTCGGCCTGGCCGTACCAGAACTTCATCAACGGCGCCCGCGACAAGGCGGGCAACTGGGTCCAGTTCGCCCCGAAGCTCAAGTCGGCGGGCGGCAACTTCGACCCGGCCGAGTGGGCGCAGCTGTTCGCCGACGCCGGCGCGAAGTTCGCCGGGCCGGTCGCCGAGCACCACGACGGCTACTCGATGTGGAACAGCACCGCCAACGAGTGGAACTCGGTCCGCACCGGCCCGCAGCTGGACCTGCTGCGGCTGCACGCGGACGCGATCCGCGGCAAGGGCCTCAAGCTCGTGACGGCGCTGCACCACGCCTACCACTTCAACGGCTACTACGACCACGTGCCGAACCAGCCGACCGAGTCGCTGCGGCGGCTGTTCGGCCAGAACGGCCGGACCGCGGAGAACCAGCTGTGGTACGACAAGCTCCGCGAAGTCGTCGACGGCTACCAGCCCGACCTCGTCTACCAGGACTTCGACTTGAACCTGGTGGACGAAAGCCAGCGGCTGAACTTCCTCTCGCACTACTACAACCAGGCCGTCGCGTGGAACAAGGACGTCGTCGCCTCCTACAAGGACGGGTTCAACACCCGCGGCGAGGTCTTCGACTTCGAACGCGGCGGCCCGGGCGACATCCTGAACCCGTACTGGCTCACCGACGACAGCATCTCCAGCTCCAGCTGGTGCTACACGGTGGGCATCGGCTACTACTCGGTCAAGGCCATGCTGCACTCGCTGATCGACCGGGTCAGCAAGAACGGCAACATGCTGCTGAACATCGCCCCGATGGCCGACGGCACCATCCCCTCGGGGCAGCGCTCGATCCTGCTCGGCATCGGCGACCACCTGAAGCGGTTCGGCGAGTCGATCTACGCCACCCGCGCGTGGTCGGTGTACGGCGAGGGGCCGACGAAGATGGGCGGCGGCTCGTTCACCACGCCGGTCGAAGGCACCAAGACCGACATCCGGTTCACCCGCAGCAAGGACAACACCGTGCTGTACGCGACCGTGCTGGGCTGGCCGGGCAGCACGTTCACCATCACGACGCTCGGCTCGAACCGGATCAACCTGGCCACCCTGACGTCGGTGCAGCTGCTCGGCCCGGCCGCGGGCGGCGTCACGAACCTGCCCACCCGCAGCCAGGACGGCTCCGGGCTGCACATCACGATGCCTTCGTCGAATCCGCCGTTCGACGCTCTGGCGTACGTGGTGAAGCTGACGTTCTCGGGTCCGATCCCCACGCCGGGTTCCGGTCCCCTGCCGACCGGCTGGGCGCGGATCGCCAACGTGAGCTCCGGGCTGGTGCTGGACGGCGGCGGGAGCGTCGCTTCGGGGTCGCACCTCAAGCAGTGGAACTGGGACGGCAGCACGAACCTGCAGTGGCAGCTGGCCGACGCGGGCGGCGGCTACTACCGGCTCGTCAACCGCACCAACGGGCTGGTCGCCGACAGCGGCGGCAATTCCGCGAACGGCGCCGCCTGCCTGGAAGCGACGTCGAACGGCAGCACCAACCAGCAGTGGCGGCTGACGAGCCTGGGCAACGGCCGGTACCAGATCGTCAACCGGGGCACCGGCACCGCACTGGACGGCATGGGCCGCACGGCCGCCGGTTCGGAAGCGGGGTTGTGGGCACCCAACAGCAGCACCAACAACCAGTGGACGATCACCGGCGTCTGAAGGGAGAAACGATGACATCACGACTGCGGTGGCTCGCGGCCGCCGCGGCCCTGGTCGCCGGGGCCCTCCTGCCGGGCACGGCGGCCGCGGAATCCAACGGCGGGGTGCGGGTCATGCCGCTGGGCGACTCGATCACCGACGGCACCCAGGTGCCCGGCGGGTACCGGATCGGGCTCTGGCAGCGCGTCACGTCCGGCGGCTACCAGGTGGACTTCGTCGGCTCGCAGTCCAACGGCCCGGCCACCCTCGGCGACCACGACCACGAGGGCCACCCGGGCTGGCGGATCGACCAGATCGACGCGAACATCGTCGCCTGGCTGCGCGCCACCACCCCGCACACGGTCCTGCTGCACATCGGCACGAACGACGTGCTGCAGAACTACAACGTCGGCCAGGCGCCCAGCCGCCTGTCGGGCCTGATCGACCACATCACGGCGACGGCACCGGACGCCGAGGTCTTCGTCGCGACGATCATCCCGATCGCCAACTCCGGCCAGGAGGCGGCGGCGCGGACGTTCAACGCCGCGGTGCCCGGGATCGTGCAGAGCAAGCAGAGCGCGGGCAAGCACGTGCACCTGGTCGACCAGCACGCCGCGCTGACCACGGCCGACCTGATCGACGGCGTCCACCCGACGGCCACCGGCTACGACAAGATGGCCGCGACCTGGTACGCGGCGCTGCAGGCGGTCCCCGGGAGCATCGGCAGTCCCGGGACGTCGCAGGCCAAGCAGGTCGTCGGCACGCAGTCGGGCCGGTGCGCGGACGCCGGGAGCGCGGCGAACGGGACGCAGGTGCAGCTGCAGGACTGCGGCAGCGGGACCGGCCAGGCGTGGACCCGGACCGGCGCGCAGCTGTCGGTCGCCGGCTCGAAGTGCCTGGACGCGTCCGGGGCGGGCACGGCGAACGGCACGGCGGTGATCGTGTGGGACTGCCACGGCGGGACCAACCAGCAGTGGACGGTCAACGCGAACGGCACGATCACCGGGACGTCGTCCGGCCGCTGCGTCGACGCGACCGGCCAGGGCACCGCCAACGGCACCAAGCTCGTCCTGTGGGACTGCAACGGCCAGGCCAACCAGCAGTGGACCCTGCGCTGAACCGGGCATGAGCGCAACAGTCCATTGTGGATGGACGCCCGGGTTGGGTGCGGCCCGGGTTGTCGTGAGTGGTAAGGCGAGTTAGAACTCGCCTTACCACTCACGACCCGCTGCCTCTTTCGTTCCGCGCTCCGGCGTGGTTACATCGGTGGCGCTCCGTCTGAGAGCGCTCCCAGGAGCCGGAACGAAGTGGAGACAGCAATGAAGCTGAAGCATGCCCTGTCCGCGGCCGCGCTGGCCGTGGCCGGGCTCGTCGCACCGGCCGTCGCCGCGGCGCCCGCCGCCCACGCCGACACCCTGATCTGCGACCAGTACGGGACGACCACGGTGGGCGGCAAGTACGTCGTGATGAACAACCGCTGGGGCAGCAGCGCGCAGCAGTGCATCAACGTCACCGGCAACGGGTTCCGGATCCAGACCCAGCAGGGCTCGACCTCCGGTGGCGCGCCCCTGTCCTACCCGGCGATCTACGTCGGCTGCCACTACGGGAACTGCTCGCCGGGCACGAACCTGCCGAAGCAGCTGAGCCAGATCGGCAGCGTGCCGTCGTCGATCTCCTACAACTACGTGGGCAATTCGGTCTTCGACGCCTCCTACGACATCTGGATGGACCCGACCGCGAAGACGACCGGGGTCAACCAGATGGAGCTGATGATCTGGCTGAACCACACCGGCGGCGTCCAGCCGGTCGGCAGCCGGGTCGGCAGCACGTCGATCGGCGGCCGCAGCTGGGACGTCTGGCAGGGCAACAACGGCGGCAACGACGTGGTCTCCTACGTCGCCACCTCGGCCATCTCGAGCTGGTCGTTCAACGTGCTGGACTTCCTCAAGGACGTCGACGCCCGCACCCGGGTCGACACCTCGTGGTACCTGACCAGCATCCAGGCGGGCTTCGAACCGTGGAGCGGCGGGGTCGGCCTCGCGGTCAACTCCTTCTCCGCCGACGTCACCGCGGGCAGCAACAACGGCGGCACCGGCCAGACCATCGTGGGCCAGGGCAGCGGGCGCTGCCTGGACATCGAGGCGAACGGCACCGCCGACGGCACGGCCGTCGAGCTGTGGGACTGCCACGGCGGGAACAACCAGAAGTGGACGCGCTCCGGCAGCACGTTCACCAACCCGGCCACCGGCAAGTGCCTGGACGCGAACAGCTCGACCGCCAACGGCAGCCCGGTGCGGCTGTGGGGCTGCAACGGTTCGGGCGGCCAGAACTGGCAGGTGAACGGCAACGGCACCATCAGCAACCCGCAGTCCGGGCGCTGCCTGGACGCCAGCGGGCAGGGCACCGCGAACGGCACCCGCATCCAGCTCTGGGACTGCGGCACCCAGGCCAACCAGATCTGGTCCCTGCGCTGATCCGTGAAACTTTCAGGCCGGGCCGCGGCCCTGTGTTAGCGTTCACATTCCGGCCGCAGCCCGGCTCACCGTCGATGTTGATGGGGGTTCCGTTGTCGCACGCACACCACCGTCCTCTGTGGAGGATCTTGGCCGTCCTCATCGGACTGGCCGCCGCCTCGGTCGTTTCCGCGACGCCGTCGGGCGCCGCGGCGGCGCCGATCACCAAGCCGCCCATGGGGTGGAACTCCTGGAACTCCTTCGCCGGGGCGATCGACCACACCGTCATCGAGCAGCAGGCGGACGCGCTCGTCAGTTCCGGCATGAAGGACGCCGGCTACGAGTACGTCAACATCGACGACGGCTGGTGGACCGGCAGCCGCGACTCGGGCGGCAACATGACCGTCGACACCGCGAAGTGGCCGGGCGGAATGGCCGCCATCACCGCCTACATCCACAGCAAGGGCCTGAAGGCGGGCATCTACACCGACGCCGGCCGCAACGGCTGCGGCTACTACTACCCCACCGGGCACCCGGCCTACCCCGGTACCGGCGCCGAAGGCCACTACGACCAGGACTTCCTCCAGTTCTCGCGCTGGGGCTTCGACTACGTGAAGGTCGACTGGTGCGGCGGCAACGCCGAAGGGCTCAACGCCCGCACGGCCTACACCCAGATCAGCGACTCCATCTCGCGGGCCACCGCCCAGACCGGGCGCCCGATGACGTTCTCCGTCTGCGAATGGGGCGGGAACCAGCCGTGGAACTGGGCGCCGTCCATCGCCAACCTCTGGCGGACCAGCAACGACATCATCTACTGGGGCGAGAAGCCGGCGATGTCCCGCGTGCTGGCCAACTTCGACTCCGCGCAGCACCCGAGCGCGCAGAGTCCCGGCCACTACAACGATCCCGACATGCTCGTGGCCGGCCTGTCCGGCTTCTCCGACGCGCAGAACCGGACGCATCTGAGCCTGTGGGCGGTGTCGGGTGCCCCGCTGATCGCGGGCAACAAGCCCAGCGACATGAGCGCCGCCACCCGCGCGGCGCTGACGAACCGCGAAATGATCGCGATCGACCAGGACGCGCTCGGGCGGCAGGGCACGAAGGTCGCCGAGGACGCCTCGGGCCTGCAGGTGTACTCGAAGGAGCTGTCCGGTACCGGCCGCCGGGCCGTCGTGCTGCTCAACCGCACCGGCTCGGCCGCGACGATCACCGCCCGGTGGGCGTCGCTCGGCCTGACCGGCGCGGCCACCGTCCGTGACGTGTGGGCCGGCGCCGACCGCGGGAGTTTCACCGGCAGCTACGCGACGTCGGTCCCGGCCGGGGAGGCGGTCCTGCTCACGGTCACCGGCAGCGACGGCACGCCACCGGGCGGCGGCCCGATCACCGGCAAGCAGTCCGGCCGCTGCGCCGACGCCGGGAGCGCGGCCAACGGCACCCAGGTGCTGCTGCAGGACTGCCAGAGCCGCTCGAGCCAGACTTGGACGCACACGGCGTCCCGGCAGCTGACGGTGTCCGGGTCCCAGTGCCTCGACGCGTCCGGCCAGGGCACGGCGAACGGGACCGCGGTGGTCGTCTGGACCTGCAACGGCCAGGCCAACCAGCAGTGGACGGCGAACGCGAACGGCACGCTCACCGGCGTGCAGTCCGGCCTCTGCCTGGACGCGAGCGGCCAGGGCACGGCGAACGGCACGAAGCTGGTCCTGTGGGCCTGCAACGGCCAGGCGAACCAGCAGTGGACGGTGCCCTCGGTGTGACGTGCGGACCGGCCGGCCGATGATCGAATCGTTTCGATCATCGGCCGGCCGCTTGGCGTTTTCCCGCGGGTGACACGCTCCCGTTCGTGCCGTTCTGACGTGCAACGACCTTGCGCATCGCGGGAGCGTCATCTAGCTTCGAGTGTTGTCGATGCGGTTCGACGACACGGCCGGGTCGCCGTCTTCTGGGGGTAGTCGGGAACACCATGCGCAAGCGCGGTCACCATCGGCGCACCGGGATCCGGCCGGCGGCCGGGACCCGGACGAACGTCCTCGCCCTGGTCGTCCCGCTACGCGCCGGCGCCCACGACGTCGTCGTGCAGGAGTTCGTGACCGCGGCGATCGCCGCGGCCGGCGCCCGCGACCACGCCCTGCTGCTGGTCACCGCGGAAGACGGCCCGGCCGCGCTGCGCCATGCGGTGTCGTCGTCGGTCGCCGACGGCGTCGTGCTGATGGACGTCGAAGCGGCGGACCCCCGGGTGGCGGTGCTGCACGGCCTGGGCCGCCCGGCGGTGCTGATCGGCGTGCCGGACCGGCCGCGCGGCCTCGGCTGCCTGGACCTGGACTTCGCCGCGGCGGGCGCGCTCTGCCTCGGCCACCTCGCGAACCTCGGCCACCGGCACGTCGCCCTGATCGGCTCCCCGCCCGCGGCCTACCGGCGCGGCACGAGCTCCGCCACCCGGCTCGCGCGGGGCTTCACGGCCGAAGCAGCCCGCCGCGGCGTCCGTTCGACGACGCTGGCGTGGGGCAACACCCACTGGCGCACGCTGCGCGGCCTGGACGCGCTGTTCGGCCGCCACCCGGACGTCACCGGGCTGGTCGTGCACAACGAAACGGCGTTGCCCTCGGTGCTGTCGGGCCTGGCCCGGCGGGGCCTGCGGGTGCCCGAGGACATCTCGCTGGTGGCGGTGTGCCCGCAGAGCCTGGCCGCGCACCACCCGGTGGAGCTGACCACCGTGCCGATCCCGGCCCGGGAGATCGGCGCGCTGGCGGTGGAGACGGTCATCGGGCAGCTGGACGGGGTCACGCCGCCCGGAATCCGGTTGCTGGCCCCGGAACTCGCCGCCCGCACCAGCACCGCGCCCCCGCCCCGCGGGTGACCGGGAACCGGGCGGCGGGGGCCCGGTTCCCGTCCCTCCCTCCCCCGGTCAGGCCGGCGCCTTCCCCCACAGCCGCCAGGTCTGGTTGAGCGGGCTGCTCTGGTTCACCGGCTTGCACGTCCACTGGATGACCGACGCGCCCGCGGTCGTCGAAACCCCCGACACGTCCACGCACTTGCCGCAGTGGCGGGCGGCGAGCTGGTAGTCGCGGGGGTCGTTGCCGCCGTAGGTGACCTTCCGCAGCGTGAACTGCTGGCTCGCCGTGCCGTCGGTGCAGGTCTGCTGCACGACCGCCGCGCCGTCGGCCGTCGAGGCGCCGTCCACGGCGAGGCACTTGCCCGTCTGCTGGTTGACCACCGTGTAGGTGTCCGCGGCGCCCGCCGCCGGGCGGAAGGTCCACAGCTGCTGGTCGCCGCCCTCGCAGGAGAACTGCTGCTGCCGGTTCCCGTCGGTGGTCACCAGGTTCGTGTTGTCGAGGCACTGCTGGGAGTGCTGGGCGACGGCGACGGTCTGGAAACTGCTGTCCGCGGGTGGCAGCAGGGTGATGGTGGCCGTCTCGTCGGCGTTGGTGTGCGGGACGTTCACCGTCACGGCGTTGCCGGACACGTTCACCACGGAGTTCTGCACGGTCACCGGCCCCTGGACCGCGCCGCCGCCGTTGTAGGGGATGCGCTGGACGAGCACCCGGACCTGGTTGCCCTGGACGATTCCGCTGGTGGTGTCCAGGCCGCGCAGGGTGACCGCCAGGGTGCCGGTCGAGCTCCCGCCGCCGACGAGGACCTTCGCGGTTCCGGCCGCCTTCGTCGCGAAGGCGTCGTACGCCGCGGTGGGTGTCACGGACGCGATCTGGCCGGTCTGCGAGGCGTAGAAGCGGTAGACCCACCACTCGCCCTTGGGCTGGTGCTGCCCCGCGGAATTGCGCACCAGCAGGTTGGCGAGGTCGTTGTGCAGGTTCGCCCCGCTCGCCCAGTTGGCGCGCAGCCCGTCGGCGCCCGCCCGCTCGAGGCGGGCGATGTACCAGGCGCCGTCGCCCGGGTTCTGCTCGTTCGACGCGCCGTATTCGTTGATCTGGTACGGACGCGGGTGCGGGATGCCGCGCGGGTCGAGACTGGCGTTGGCCGCGGCGACGTTGGCCACCGGGTCGCCCGGCAGCGAATGCCAGCTGACGATGTCCGGGACCGCGTTGGCGGACTTGACGAAGTCGAGGTACTGCGTCCACCAGCCGCCGCCCGAGGGGACGCACGCGCAGCTCGGGCCGACGATCAGCTGGCCGGGGAACGCCGCGCGGATGCGCTGGTAGCCGCGTCGCCACATCTCGAAGTACTGCGCCTGCGACCGGTTCCAGAAGATCGAGATGTTGGGTTCGTTCCACAGGTCCCACTCCACCGGCGCGCCGGTGGCCCGCACGTCGGAGATCAGCCGGGTGAGGAAGTTGTCGTAGTCGGTCCAGTCGCCGTTGTCGCCGGGGAAGCGGGAGATCGACGCGCCGTCGGCGCCCCAGAGGTCGTGCACCAGCAGGACGAACTGGCCGCCGAGGGTGCGCGTGCGCAGCAGCTGGGCGCGGGTGGCGTTCCACCGCCGGTCGTACTTCCCGGCGACCCAGCCGCCGGGGCTGTCGAGCTGCGCGCCGCCCGCGCGCATGGCCTGGAACTTCACGTCGCGGTAGAAGTGGTCCGCCGGGGCCGCGGCGTTCTCGGTCATGCCGTAGATCCAGCCGGAGGCGCGGTAGGTGGGCGAGCCACCAGCGACGGCGAAGTCGACGGAGATGGCTTCGTCGGCGGCCTGGGCGGGACCGGCGAGGCCCCCGGCGATGGCCAGGCTCACCACCAGGGCGGCCAGGCCGCGGCGGGGACGTCGTCGCTCGATCGTGCTGTACACGTGCGACTCCTTCGGGGCAGGGGGACAAGGGCATCGAACCGGTTCGACCACGCAAGAAGGTACGCGCCCGTTCTCGTTCCTACAAGGGAAGAACGAATGTCGAACCGGATCCGCCCAGCTCCGCCCGGCGGAGACCGCTTCTCCCCCTGGCCCCGCCGGCCGCGCCGAGGTCGAATCGGTTCGACGAATTCACCGAAATTCGAAGAGATCGAACGACCCCTTTTCCGATCGCGTTTTCCCGGCTACAGTTCCGGATCACTGGGAGCGCTCCCAGCCATCTCGATCGGCGACGACGCGACGAGATCCCCGCTGCGGCGGGGCCCGCTGCGGACGGCGGATCGGCCCAGCTCCGGGCCGCGCACCCCCGCCCGGTCGCCGACCGCGGACGTGGGCACCCGGGTGACCACCGACGTGAGCACCAGACGCCAGCAGTCGGTCGAAGGAGAAACTTACATGCGAAGCAGGGCAATGGCGGCCGGCGTGATCGCCGCCTTCGCCGCGAGCGGGGTCGTCGTCATCACCACGTGGGCCGGCACCGCGCAGGCGGCCGATTCGGCGTTCTACGTCGACCCGGGCACCAACGCGGCCAAGTGGGTCGCGGCGAACCCCGGTGACTCGCGGACCGCGGTCATCCGCGACCGGATCGCCTCGGTCCCGCAGGCCAGGTGGTTCACCACGACGAACACGTCCACGGTCCGGAGCGAGGTCGACGGCTACGTCGGCGCCGCGGCCGCCGCGGGGAAGATCCCGATCATGGTCGTCTACGACATCCCCAACCGCGACTGCGGCGGCGCGAGCGGCGGCGGCGCGCCGTCCCACGACGCGTACCGGGCGTGGATCGACCAGGTGGCGGCGGGCCTGGCGGGCCGCCCGGCGGCGATCGTGCTCGAACCGGACGTGCTGGCGCTCATGACGAACTGCCAGAGCGGCGACCAGCAGAGCCAGACGACGGCCTCGATCGCGTACGCCGGGAAGAAGCTGAAAGCCGGTTCGTCCCAGGCGAAGGTGTATTTCGACATCGGGCACTCGGCGTGGCTCTCGGCGGGCGACGCCGCGACGCGGCTGCGGTCGGCCGACATCTCGAACAGCGCCGACGGCATCTCCACCAACGTGTCCAACTACCGCGCGACCGGCGACGAAGTGGCCTACGACAAGGCGGTCCTCGGCCAGCTGGGCGACTCGCGGCTGAAGGCGGTCGTCGACACGAGCCGCAACGGCAACGGCCCGCAGGGCAGCGAGTGGTGCGACCCGGCCGGCCGGGCCATCGGCACGCCGAGCACCGACCAGACCGGTGACAGCCGGATCGCCGCGTTCCTGTGGGTGAAGCCGCCGGGCGAGGCGGACGGCTGCATCGCCACCGCCGGCCAGTTCGTCCCGCAGCGGGCGTACGACCTCGCCGTCGCGGCCGGCCCCGTCCAGACCACCACGCCGACCACCCCGACCACGCCCACGACACCGACCACGAGCGTCACGCCGACGACCACGACGACCACGCCGGTGCCGGGCACGTGCAAGGTCACCCACCGGGTGGTCAGCTCCTGGCCGACCGGCTACACGGGTGAAATCGTCATCCAGAACGGCGGCGCACCGATCACGCAGTGGACCCTGACGTTCTCGGCGCCGGGCGTGACGGTGACGCAGGGCTGGAACGGGACGTGGACCGACACGGGCGACACGGTCAAGGTGGAGAACACCTCGTGGAACGGCAGCCTGGGCACGGGGGCGACGGCAACGCTGGGCTACAACGCGAACTACAGCGGCGGCACCCCACCGTTCCAGTCCCCGACCTTGAACGGCGCCTCCTGCGGCTGAGTTTCCCGGTCGCGGCGCGGTCCACATCGGACCTCGTGGACGGCAGAGTGCGGGCAGACGCGCCGAGGGGGAGGAGGCGCGCCTGCCCGCACTGCATGACGCTAGCTCATGGACGGGTGGTCCGCTCGGCGAACCACCCGTCCGGCCGTCACCCGCACGCCTTACCGTTCACGGCGAAGGCCGACGGCGCCGGATTGCTGCCCGTGTAGCTGCCGTTGAACCCGATCGAAACGGATCTGCCCGGCGCCACCGACGCGTTCCACGGCATGGACGTGGCCGTGACGTCCGCGCCCGACTGCGTCCACGTCGCCGACCAGCCCTGGGTCACCTTCTGGCTGCCGGGGAACGGGAACTTCAGCGTCCACGCCGGCCAGGTCGTGGTCCCCGTGTTGGTCACGGTGATCGAGGCCGTGAAGCCGCCGCTCCACGTGTTCGCCGTGTACGTCACCGCGCAGCCGCCTGCCGGGGTGCCCGGCAGCGTGGTGAACTGCGTGGCCGCCGAATCCGGGCCGGTGAGGCCGGCGCCGTTGCGGGCCACCACGACCAGGGTGTACGCGGTCGAGGGAGCAAGGCCGGTCACCGTCGTGGCCGTCCCGGTGACGGTGGCGAGCACCTTGCGGGTCGTGCCGGACACGCTGACGACGTCGTAGTTCTTGACGCCGCTCTCCGGGTCCGCGGCCGCCGCCCAGGTCACCGTGGCGCCGGTGGCGGACACCGCGAAAACGGCCGGCTTGCCCGCCGCGGTGGGTGCGGTGGTGTCCCCCGGCGACGGGGACTTCTCCGCCGTCCAGTTCGCCAGCCACGCCAGCGCCGAGTTCCAGTTGATCGCGACCTCGTTGACCGAGTACGCCTGGATGTCGTCGACGAAGCAGCGCTGGGGCGCGCAGCCGGTCAGCAACCGGGCCGCGGTCGGGTCCTGCAGGCCGCTGTTGGGCCCGCCGGACAGCGCGCCGGGCGGGGCGGCCGGCAGCGACGCGTCCAGCTCGTGCGCCCAGAACCGGTGGTGCACGTTCTGCACGGCCTGGTCACCGTGGCCGGAGACGTACGAGTAGTTCGCGGGGTTGCGGCCCAGCAGGTAGTCCATGGCCTGGAACGCGCCGTCGCGGTACTTGGCCTGCTTGGTGAAGTCGTACGCGAGGGCGAGCACCACCCCGTTGTTGGCCACCAGGCCGTTGGAACCCCATTCGTACGTGCCGTCCGCCGTCCGGTACGGCGCCGGATAACCCATGGCCGCCATCTGGGTCAGGTGGCTGTCGGCGGTCGTGGTGATCGCCGACTTGATCGCCGCGACGTCCGCGGCGGGCAGATCGGTGGGCACCAGGGCGAGCGTGATGTCCCCGAGCGCACCCGTCGAGCCCCAGTCGAAGCCGTGGGTGGTGAAGCTCGCGCCGCGGTAGAGCGGGGATCCGGTGACGTCGGCGCGGTAGGCGCTCTTCGCGGTCGTCGCGAACAACTCCGCCGCCGCCCAGTAGAACTCGTCGCTGACGTTGTTGTCGCTGTACGTGCCGCCGCCGGTGCCGTCGTTCGGATCGGCGAGCTTGTCCGGATTCGCCTTCGCCGCGGCGTACGCCTTCTCGGCGGCAGCGAGCAGTTTCGCCGAGTAGGCCGGGTCGATGGTCTTCCACAGCCGTGCCGCCTGCGCCGCGACCGCCGCCATGTTCAGCGTGGCCGCCGTGCTCGGCGGGGAGAGCCGGCGGGGCTGGCTGTCCTGGTCGGGCCGGGTGGGCAGGGCGGTCCACTGCGCGTCGTGGATCTTGTGGTGCACCATGCCCGCGTCCGGCTTGCCGTCCGGCACCTGCATCTCGAGCAGGAAGTCGACCTCCCAGCGGGCTTCGTCCAGGATGTCGGGCACGCCGTTGGCCTGCTCCGGGATCGCCAGCTTGCCGTCGCCCAGCGCGCTCGCGTCGCCGACGCGCAGCGCGCGCTCGTACTCGTCGAGCAGCTCCCACGCGGCGATCCCGCCGTTGACGACGTACTTGCCGTGGTCACCGGCGTCGTACCAGCCGCCGCGCACGTCCAGGGTGTAGCCGCAGTTCAGGTCCGAGCGGCAGGGCACGGTGTTGTCACCCTGGTTCGGCGCCACGTTGACGTGCCCGGCCGGGCGCGCGTAGGTGGCTCCGACGTACTGGGCGCCGATCGCGATCCCGCTGCGCTGGTGGTAGAAGAACGCCAGCGAGTCGTAGCGGAGCTTTTTCAGGCCGTCCGCCGAGATGTCGAACGGGAAGCTGGTTTCCGAGCCGACGGTCAGCGTGTAGCCGGTGCCGGCCGTGTCGTAGGCGGAGAAGTCGATCTCGTGCACGTTTTCGCCGGAGGGGGCGTCCGCGCCGCGGGGCCGGGTCTGTCCGGTGGCGACCGCGGTGCCGGCGGAGTTCTTCAGCGTCCACGTCAGCGGCGTGGCCGAGTCGCTGATCACGGTGGCGCGCTTGGGCAGGCCGAGGGGGTAGCTTTCCTGGTTCACCCGGATGCCGCTGGTGGGCGGCAGGCCGCCGGGCGGGATGACGCCGCCGATCAGCGAGATGTTGTCCAGGCAGATCGTGTTGGCGGCGGCCTGGCCGCCGAACCAGAAGGCCAGCTGCCCGTTGCCCGCGTTCGGGAAGTCCAAAGTGGACGTGAAGGTGACGGTGAAGTGCTGGGTCGCCGGAGTCACCGTCAGGTCGGTGCGCGAGATCTGCCGGTAGGGCGAGACGGCCTCGCCCGCGACGGCGGAGATCTGCTGGGTGGTCGTCGCGTGCGCGTCGAACGTCAGGGTGTACGGCCGGCCGGTCTCGTAGGGGACACCGTTCTGGCCGACCAGCGCGTCGTAGCCGTTGGCCGTCCCGCCGGCGACGTCGGTGCAGAACTCGCCGCCGGTGACCCGGCCGGTGGTCCCGGCCCCGGCCCACCACGGGTCGATGGTGCCCCCGGCGAAGGTGCCGTTGAGCAGCCGCTCGTAGTCCGCGGCGGACGCGGGCACGGAGCCCGCCGTCACCCCGAGCGCCGCTGCCACCAGCAACACCAAGCCGGTCCGGAATCTTCTTGCCCGCATTCGCCATCTCCTCGTCGTCGAGCCAGACGTGCGTGGGAGCGCTCCCAGAGCGGGACTTTAATCATCCGGGCAGGCGTTTGGCAATCGCCTCCCGGCGAGCCTGCTCCCCGGCGGCACCGGTCCGCGGTCCAGGCGTGGCGCGAGACAATTGACTCACCGCGTCCGCCCGTGCCATTCTCCGAGACAGCAGTCTCACAGAATCGCATCGAGGAGATCCCCGTTGTCCACTGCGTCCTGGTTGCTCGGCTACGGAATGCTGTCCGCGTACTGCCTGGCGGGCTGCCTGATGGAGCATTTCGCCGTGTTTTCCGGCTGGGCGGCCGTCGGCCCCGGGGAGTTCCGCCGGGTCCAGACGAGCCAGGGCCACGGCAGCGGGATCGTCTACGTGGTCCCGAAAACGCTGTTGACGGCGCTGGTGGTCGTCATGCTCGCGGCCGCACCGGAGGCCATTCCGTCGTGGCCGTTGTGGGCCGGCTTGGCCGCGCTGGGCGCGTCCTGGCTGTCGTTCGCGGTGGTCCAGCTGCCGATCCAGCTGCACATCCGCGAAACCGCCGACGGCGCGGCGATCGCCCGGCTGGTGCGCACCGACTGGTTCCGCGTCGGCATGATGGCCGCCCACTTCGGGTTCGCCGTCACGGCCATCGCGGCGAGCTAACCCCGCCAGGCCCCGATGCCGTCGACGAGCCGGGCGATGAACGCATCGGAGGCGGGCTGCCGCTGCATCGCCGCCCGGTAGACCAGCGGCCCGACCAGCTGGGCGCACAGGTCCGCGGGCTCGGCGCCGGTTTCGAGTTCCCCCGCGGCCACGGCCAGCCGGACCGCGGTGTGGATGCGGTCGGTGATCGTGCCGACGGACTCGTCCTGCCGCGCCGCCGCCACCGGGTCGGCCAGCGCCGACTGCGCCAGCGTGAGCGCCACCGCGGCGACGGCCGGGACGGCGAGCTCGTCGGCCATCCGCCGCAGCTGGCGGATCAGCCACGGCCGCACCGGCGCCGCCGGATCGCGGAACAGCGGCAGGTCAGCGCCGCCCATGGCGTCGAGCAGCAGCTGGTCGGCGCGCGCCCAGTGCCGGTAGACGGTCGCCCGCCCGACGCCGGCCGCCAGCGCCACCCGCCGGTGCGTGACGGCGTCGAGCCCCTCGTCGGCCAGCAGGCGCCGCGCCGCGGCGAGCATCGCCGCCCGGCTCCGCGCCGCCCGCGGGTCCGTCGAATGGCTCACTGTCGCATCCTACGAGACACCCCGGCTCAGCCCCGGGGTCAGCAATCGAGGCGGTAGGGATCGCCTCCGAAGTACCGGTCCCACACCGGCCGGGCGTCCACCCCGGCCGTTTCCGCGCAGACCCGCCGGGCCACCAGGCCGGGATCGGTTTCCCACCGCAGCGCGGTTCCGTCCCGGCTGCCCGAAGCGACCGTGTGGCCGTCCCGCGCGAACGCGACGGACGTGACGCGGTCGCCGTGCCCGTAGAGGTTGCTCACCAGCTGCGGCTCGCCCGGCTGGGTGACGTCCCACAACCGGACGAGGTGGTCTTCGTCCGCGGTGACCAGGCGCCCGCCCGCCGGGTCGAACGCGATCGAGTTGACCGGGGCCGGGTGCGTCAGCTCCGAGAGCCGCTTCGGCACTTCGGCGGGCCGTCCTACGTCCCACAGCAGGACGTCGTTGTCGGCGCTGCCGGTCGCCAGCAGCCGGCCGTCCGGGCTGAACGCCACGGCCCACACGTAGTCGTGGTGGCCGGTGAGCGTGAAACGGAGCTTGGCCGCGTGCGGGCTGCTCACGTCCCAGAGCCGCACGGTCGCGTCGAGACCGCCGCTGGCCAGGGTCTTCCCGTCGGTGCTGAAGCTCAGCGTGTCCACTTCGCCGCTGTGGCCGGCGAGTTCGGCGGTCCGCTGCGGCGCACGCGGATCACCGATGTCCCACAGGCGGACCAGTCCGTCGCTGCCGGCGACGGCGAGCGTCCGGTCGCCGGGGCTGAACGCCACCGCCTTGAGGGTGCCGGGTGCCGTGATGGTGCCGAGCCGCCGGGGAGCGCGCGGCTCGCGCAGGTCCCAGAGCTGCACGGTCCCGTCGTCGCTCGCCGTGGCCAGCAGCCGCCCCTGGCCGCTGAACGTCACGGCGAGGACGCCCGCCCGGTGCTCCCGGAGTTCCACGGGCGGCCCCGGCCGGCCGAGCTCCCAGAGCTTGACGACCGAGTCGGACCCGGCGGTCGCCAGGACGGCGCCGTCGGCGCTGACCGCGACGTCTTCGATGCCGACGGGCCCGCCGTGCCGCAGGCCCGGGCCGGCGAGTTCGGCCACCTTGCTGCTGCCGCCGGAACTCGTGACCGCGACCGAGCCGCCACCCGGGCCGAAGGCCACGGAACGGACGGGCCCGTCGACCCCGGCCAGGGTGCGGGTGGGCCCGGTGTGCGCCGGATCGGAGACGTCCATGACGGTGACCGCGCGGTCGAAGCCGCCGAACGCGAGCGTCCGGCCGTCCGGGCTGAACGCCACGGCGGTCATCCACTGCCCGAGGAAGCCGAACGCCGTGAGCACGCGGAGTTGCCCCGGCGCACCGGCGTCCCAGAGCTTGACGTCCGAGTCGTCCCCGACGCTGGCGAGCGTCCGCCCGTCCGGGCTGAACGCGACCGCCTCGACCGCCGCGGTGTGGGCGGGGACGACGGCCGGTGCTCCGGGGTGGCCGGGAGCGGACACGTCCAGCAGGCGGATGCCGCCGTCGTCGCCGGCCGCGGCCAGCGTGCGGGCGTCCGGGCCGAGGGCCACCGACCGGACGCCGGTGGCCAGGTCGGTCCGCGACAGCTCGCGCGGGTGCGCGGGGGTGACGTCCCACAGCCGGACCGTCCGGTCCCGGCTGCCCGAGGCGAGGGTGTGGCCGTCCCGGCCGAACTGCAGGGAGACCACGGCGCCGGTGTGCCCGGGCAACCGGGTGAGCAGCACCGGCCGCGCGGGATCACCGACGTCCCACAGGAGGATGTCGCGCTCGGCACCCGAACTGGCCAGCAGCCGGCCGTCCGGGCTGAACGCGATCGCGTTCACCGCGTCGGTGTGGCCGGGCAGCCGGGCCTTCCGGACCGGGTACCGCGGTGCGGACGTGTCCCACAGCAGGATCTCGTGGTCGTCGCCGGCCGTCGCCAGCAGCGTGCCGTTCCGGCCGTACGCCACCGCGTTCACCGAGCCGGTGTGCCCGGGCAGCGTCACCCCGTAGGGCACCTGGAACGCACTGAGCAGGCTGCTGCGTGCGGCGGTCGTCGGCGAGAGGCGGTACGCGGCCAGCGCCAGCTGCGCGCCGAGGAGGGTGTCGCTGGCGCGCAGTTCGTTGAGTGCCGTGTCCGCTGCCTGGTCGGCGATCTGGTTCGTGTGCTGCCGGACCGAGCGCGACCACGCGACCAGGCTGTAACCCGCGAAGCACACCACGAGGACGCCGACCGTCACCAAGGCGGCGACCAGCTGCTGGCGGCGCCGGCTCCGGCGGCGTTCCGCGGCCCGCACCTCGTCTTCGCGCGCGATGGACCGCTCGAGGAATTCGGCCGCGTGGGCCGGCAGGTCCGCCTCGGCCGCGCCGGGGCCCGCCCACTCGCGCACGCCCGCCAGTTTCGGGTTCCGGTACAGGTCGCCGGGGTGCCGGCCGTCGCGGCGCCACGCGGTCGCCGCCTCGATCAGCTGCTGGCGCGCGAACAGGCGGACTTCGCTTTCCCGGATCCACTCCTGCAGGACCGGCCATTCGCGCAGCAGGGCTTCGTGGGTGATCTCGGCGGTCTTCCCGGTCACCGTGACCAGGCGGTTCGCCGCCAGCCGGTCGAGCGCGGCCCGGGTGGGTTGGTCGCGCAGGTCGGCGAGGTCGACCCGCTGGCGGGTGTGCTCGGCGCCCTCGCCGACCCGGACCAGCCGGAGCAGCAGCCGCTTCATCACGGCTTCCTCCGCCGCGCCGAGGTCCAGCAGGGCACGCTCGGCCGTGGTCCGGATCGCGCCGCGGACGCCCCGGACGCCGTCGTACTCCTTCCGGGTCAGGGTGGTGCCGGTGCGCAGGTCGCAGATCGCCTGCAGGGTGTGGGACAGCAGGGGCAGCTGACCGGCGGAGTAGGCGGCCTTCGACGTCGTGGCCCCGTCGATGCCGAACTCCTTGAGGAGGACGTCGACCAGCCCCGGTTCCCACGCGAGCCCGGCCTTCTTGGCCGGCTCTTCGATCGCTTCACGCAGTTCTGCCGGTGTCATGGCGTTGACCAGGAAGGGGTTGCTCAACGCCGAAGCCAGTTCCTGGTGTTCCGCGCACCGGTCGAAGAAGTCGATCCGCACGCCGAGGACCACCAGCGCCGGCGGCCGGTCGTCCCCGGCCGCCAGCTCGGCCAGTGCGCGGATGAACGCGTTCCGCTCCTGCTCGTCCGTGCACTGGGTGAAGGTCTCCTCGAACTGGTCGACCACGACCACGAGCCGCCCCGGGCCGGCCTCCAGCCCGGCCAGTTCGGCGCGGAGCACACCGCAGGGGTCCGCGGTCGGCCGGAAGAGCACGTACCGCGCCCGGTGCCCCCGCTCGGCCAGCGCGTCGCGGTCGAGCGCGGGCAGCAGCCCGGCCTGCAGGAGCGACGACTTCCCGGCCCCGGAGATCGCGGTGACGATCACGATGTCCGGCGCGGCCGTCCGCTGCTTCAGTTTGTCCAGCAGCTTTCCGACCAGCTCGGTCCGGCCGAAGAAGTAGCGGGCCAGGCTGCGGTCGAACGCGGCCAGGCCGGGATAGGGACAGGTGCCGGGCGGGAGTTCGGCCTCGCCGGACGGCCAGCCCGGCACCCGGACGTCCGGGGTCACCGCGAGCACGGCGTCAAGGTGCGCGTCCAGCCGGTCGCTGAGCAGTTCGCCGTCCCGCAGCCGCGCGCGGAACGCCGCCACGGCGGCCGGGCCGCGGTGGCCGGACATCGCCGTGGCGTGCAGGCCGAGCAGCTTTTCCTCGTGCGGCCACTCGGCCAGGTGCCGTTCGGTCTCGGTGTACGCCGCGGCGTACCGGCCGAGTTCCAGCAGGCACTCGACGTGCCGGAGGCACGCTTCCCGCCACTGGCCTTCGAGCGTGTTCCGGAACCGGTACAGCTTGCCGTTCTCCGCCGCACCGGACAGGTTCGCCAGCGGCCGCCCGCGCACCTCCGCGAGGGCCGCGCCCAGGTCGCGGTGGGCCTGCTCGTAGTCGGCGCGGCCGATCGCCGCACGGGCGGCCGCGACCCGGTCTTCGAACCGGAAGTAGTCGACGCGGCTGCGGTCGATCTCCAGGCGGTGCTTGCCGGGGGTCACGCGCACGGCGCCGCCGGGGAAGTGCGTTTCGAGGGTCTCGCGGACGACCCGGAGGTGCTTGGCCAGGGGATTGCTGAGCGGCGTTGTCTCCCACAGCCACTCCGCGAGGTCCGCGGCCGAGGCCGGCTTCGGGTGCAGGAACACCAGGGCGGCGAGCACCGCCAGCGGCATCGGCCGCAGCCGGAGCGGCACGCCCGCCGCGTCGACGACTTCGAGCTCGCCGAAGATCCGGATGGAGGTCTGGTCCATGTCCCCTACTGACGGCCGGTTCCCCGGTCTTCCGGGCCGGCCCGCGGAGAACGCACCGATCCGGTGAATCGAATCCCCCGATCGGGTACACCGCACGGTTTCCCGGTTTTTTCCCCTTCGCGTTCCCGCTCGCGTTCCCCCTGGTCCGGGCACCGTCGCCGCCGTCATCGAGCACCCAGCCCAGGAAGGCGGCGACATGAGCGAGGATCACGAGACACGGCCCGTGGTGTTCGTGGCGTACCTGCACGAATCCGCGCACCACAAGGACGCGGTCATGCGGTTCGCCGCGTTCCTCCGCGCCTGCGGGATCGACGCCCGGCTCGACCGCTGGTCGACCGGCGGCCGGCAGGACTGGTACCGGTGGGCCCTCGACCTCATCCCGCGGGCCGCCTTCGTGGTCGTCATCGCGTCGCCGCGGTGCCGGACCGTCGGCGACGGGCAGGGACCGCCGCTGGACAACATGGGCGGGCAGGCCGAGATGGCCCTGCTGCGGGAGCTCCTGCAGCGGGACCGCCCGAACTGGACGCGCAAGCTGCTCCCGGTCGTGCTGCCCGGCAGCACCTGGGCGGACATCCCGCTCTTCCTCCAGGGCCGGACCGCCGATCACTACCAGGTCGACGACCTGACGCCCGCGGCGGCCGAAGACCTGCTGCGGGTGATCACCGGCCAGCCGCCCTACCCGGCGCCGCCGCTGGGTCCCCTGATCGCCCTGCCGCCACGGGAATCCGGTTCTCACCTGACCGAGGGACACGAAACCGGTAACACGACCCCGGTAACGGCGCGATAACAAGACATCCGGACCGCACGCCCGACCGCAGGAGAACCCTTCACGTGGAAACCCAGTGCCGAGGACCGATCGACGTGACCCGCGTGGCCGGGTTCGACACCGGCACCGCCGACCCCGACGACCTCCGCCGGGCTGTGGCCGCGTCGCCCGGCTACACCCGGGCCGGGGCCGCGCACCAGGCCGCCCTGCTCGACATCGTGCTCGAGGTGGGCACCACCCCGAGACGCTGAAAACGCAAAATCGCCGCACCGTCGAAGGCGGTGCGGCGATTTCAGCGCCGGGTGGGACCGGTCCACTTGCGATGTCCGGTGGCCGGTCCCACCCGTGCCGGCGTCACACTGCGTCGCTGCGTGCCTGGGACACGGAACCGGAGTGTGCAGCTCGCTCCCTGTTCCGGGCACGCCTCACGACGTCCGCGTGGCGCCGGATCCCGCGCCCCGGCCGGCTTCCGCACACACAACGGGCAGCCGCAGCGCGGAGGCTCAGTGGCCCTGGTCCGTGCCGCCGTCGGCGAGGCCGCTCGACGCGCAGTTGTACGGGGACTCGCCCTCGGCCGAGTGCTCGCCCGGCGACAGGATCGGCACGCCGATGCCGTTGAGCGAGTCGTGGATCGGCACCTGGACGCCGAGCACGTTGATGTCGTTGCCGCACAGGCCGAGCGTGGCGTTGACGTTGTGCAGCACGTCGGTGTTGTTCAGGTTCAGCAGGCCGAGCTGGCCGGTGTGACCGCCGTGGTGGTGGTCGTGGCCGTCCGGCGTCCCGGCGGCCGCGACGCCACCGGCGAGGAAAGCACCGGCCGCCATGGCCGCCGTGACGAAACCAACCTTCTTCAGCATGAGTTCTCCTAGAATTGACGGTGCATCGGACAGGACGGCAGCGAGGGTGTGTGTTCTCCGTCCCGCGTGAGGAAAAGTTACTGAGGCAACCGTGGTGAATTCCACTTCGAACCACCATCGGGTGGGCACTGCAAGGCGCTGACCGCGTGTTCATTGGCCCGATCGGGTCAGCGCGTTTATCGGCCGGAAAGCGGTCACGCCATTCGCACACCCGTTCACGGCACAACCACCCGTGCAAAAGCGACGGCGCCGGAGCGGAAGCCGTATTCTCGGGACACGGATTTCGTTCCTCTGACCCCAGGAGCGGACATCCCGCTGGAGAACCGGCGAGGTTCGAACCCCTAGCCGAGCCCGCAGCCGGGCGACGCCCCACCTCGCCGGTTCCCAGATCCCTCGCGCACGTGGACGCACAGCGCCGCGCGCACCGCGCGTCCGGCGTCCGCATCGGGCAGTCCCGGCTCGGTGGCGCTGCCGAAGGCCACGACGACCACGGCGACGTCGCGGAGTTTCACGTTGCTCTGCTGCGAAACCGCGACCAGCACGGCGAACGCCTCCGCGGCGGAGCAGCCGCGCACCAGCATCACCATGCCCTTGGCCTGCTCGATCACGGCCCGGGACGACAACGCCTCGCGCAGCTGCGCGTTTTCGGCCACGAGGTCGGCGTCCCCCGCGCGGCCACCGTCGTGCTCCACTCGTCCAGGCCTTCTTTTCTGCAGCGAAAAGCCGCCGCGCGGAAAGTGCATCCACGCGGCGGCCTCCTCCCGGGGTCCGGTCAGCCGTGCTGAGCGGTCCCGCCGGCCACGTCGTGCGGCGCCAGGCCGAACTGGTCGTCCCGGTCGACCGGGTGCGCCGCGACGGCGGCTTCGGCCGCCGACGCCGCGGCCGCGGCGAATCCGAGTTGTCCGGTCACGGGACGGAACTCCTCCTGTGCCCGCCGGGGAACGGCGGAACTCCTGGCGCGCCGGGTGCTGGTCCGGCGATGGGGATCCGGCGGCGTTCCCGCCGCCGGGGGAACTCAGTGACCCTGGCTGGTGCCACCGTCGGCGAGCCCGCTCGAGGCGCAGTTGTACGGCGACTCACCGCTGGCTTCGCTCTCGCCCGGCGACAGGATCGGCACGCCGATGCCGTTCAGCGTGTCGTGCAGCGGAACCTGGACGCCGAGCACGTTGATGTCGTTGCCGCACACGCCGAGCGTGGCCTGGACGTTGTGCAGCGCGTCGGTGTTGTTCAGGTTCAGCAGGCCGACCTGGCCGGTGGAGTCGAACCCGTACGGCCCCTGGCGGTGGCCGTGGTCGTCGCCCGGCGTCCCCGCCGACGCGATCCCACCGGTGACCAATGCTCCGGCCGCCATGGCGACGGCGACGAAGCCCATTTTCTTCAGCATGAATTCTCCTCGATTGACAATTGCCACGGCGGCAGTCAAGGCGTGTTCCGCTTGGCAGCGAGAACGTACTGACGCATCCGGCGGCCGTTCCAGCCGGTTCACCGATCGTGTGGGGTCCGCGAACCCCTGACCGCGGTTCGTATAACTCGAACGGGTGGGCGGCCCGAATAGCCGCGAATCGGGCGCGCGGCCGGTCGAAGACCCGGCAAATCGTTATCACGCAACGTGTTCTGCCCACCGGGACACCGACGTACGTCACACCATCAGGTGGCTTCGGCCCCCCGTATCCATTTCGGAGCGTGACGAATTCCGAAACCCCATCCTTCGAAAGTGAACCCGCTTCGGCGTTCCTACGCTTTGCCGTGGGCACCTGGTACGCGGTGCGGGACGTGAGGAGTCGTTCGTGGTGGATTACGCCGTACTCGTGGCGTCCGCGGTGCTGTACGCGGCCGGGATCGTCGCGCAGAGCGTCGCGGCCCGGCGGGCCGGGAGCCGGCCGGGCGCGGGGCTGGGCCTGCTGGCCCGGCTGGCCGCCGACCGCCTGTACCTGCTGGGTTTCGCCGGGCAGGCCGGCGGGTTCGCGCTCGCGTTCTTCGCCCGCGCCTCCTTGCCGCTGTACCTGGTCCAGGCCGCGTCCTCGTCGGCGATCGGCCTGGCCACGGTGTTCGGCGTCGCCGTGCTCGGCTGGCGGATCCGCCCGGCGGAGGCGATGACGCTGGTGCTGCTGGCTTCCGGGCTCGTCGTGCTGGCCGGGTCGTCGGCGCCCTCGGTCGCCGCGGACCTGCCGTTCGCCGGGATCGCCGCGCTGGCGCTCGTCGTGCTCGGGACCGGGCTGGCGATGATCCCCGCGGGCCGCGCGGCCACGTTCCTGCCGGCCGCGGTCCTGTCCGGCGTCGCCTTCGCCGTCGTGGCGATCGCCAGCCGCACGCTGGCCCACCTCGATCTCCTGACCCTGCCGGCGAATCCGCTGACCTGGCTGATGCTCGCGGCGGCCGTGCTCGGCCAGGCGTCGATGGCGGTCGCGCTGCAGCGCGGCCCGGCGGCGGCCGTCGTGGCCACCGCCGACGCGACGACGATCGTGCTCGCGTCGGTCACCGGCATCGCCGTCCTCGGCGACCACGTCACCGGCGGCCGCGAGCCGTGGGTGGCCTTCGGGCTCGCCGTGGTGGTGAGCGGTGTCCTGCTGCTCGGCGTGCAGTCGCGCGCGGGGACGGCCGCCCTCGCCGGGGAAGCCGCGTGAACCCGCGGCCCCTCGCCAGCGTCTCGGTCGACCTCGACAACCTGTGGGCCTACCTCAAGACCCACGGCGATCCCGGCTGGCGCGACCACCCGAGCTTCCTGCCGTCCGCGGTACCGCGGCTGCTGGAGATCCTCGGCGAGCAGGGCCTCACGACGACGGTCTTCGCCGTGGGCGCCGACGTCGTGCGCGAAGACGGCGCCAAGGCGGTCGCCGAGATCGCCGCGGCCGGCCACGAGGTGGCCAACCACTCCTTCGGCCACGAACCCTGGCTGCACCGCTATTCCCGCGACCGCCTCGAAACCGAGCTGAGCCGGACCGAAGACGCGATCACCGCCGCGGGCGCGCCCCGGCCGAGCGGGTTCCGCGGCCCCGGCTACAGCGTCACCCGCGATCTGATCGAACTGCTCGCCGAACGCGGCTACGCCTACGACGCCAGCACCCTGCCGACGTGGATCGGCCCGCTGGCCCGCGCCTACCACAACCGCACGGTCAAGACGCCCGAAGCGGGCGCCGGCGAGCTGTTCGGCGGGGTCTCGCGGGTGCTGGCGCCGGTGCACGCCTACCGCTGGCGGACGGCCGAAGGCAGCGCCCTGGTGGAGCTGCCGGTGACGACGATGCCGCTGCTGCGCACGCCGATCCACGGCTCGTACCTGCTGCAGCTGCACGAGGTCTCACCGCGGCTGGCCCGCGGGTACTTCCGCGCGGCGCTGCGGCTCTGCCTCGCGCGCGGGGTGGCCCCCTCGCTGCTGCTGCACCCCACCGACGTCCTCGGCGCCGCCGACGCGCCCGGGATGGAGTTCTTCCCCGGCTTGGCGGCCGCGGGCGCGCGGAAGGTGGCCTGGCTCGGCTGGGTGCTTTCCGCGCTGCGCGAGCACTTCGACGTCGTCGGCACCGGGGAGTTCGTGCGGCGGACGGCCGTGCGCCGCACCCGTCCGGTGACCCGGCTGGACTCCGGGAGATGATCACCCACCCGGTCGTCCGGCCCGAGGTCCGCGGCACGGTCGTGCTGCAGGCGCTCGCCTGCGCGACCGTCGCGCTGGCGCCGGTCGAGGGCTACCTGACGGCCGTGCAGAGCCAGCTCGGGAAGGTCGCGCCCGCGTTGCTGACGCTGGCCTGGCTCGCGGTGCGGCTCCGGCGGCGGCAGCTGCCCCGCCCGACTCCGCTGCACGCGGTCCTCGCGCTCCTCGCCGTGGTGCTGGCGGCGACGGCCGCGCTGCACGCGGCGGGCCCGTTCACCGCGGAGTACACCGTGCGCTGGCTGCCGTTCCTGGTGGTCACGGCGGCGCTGGCGGACGTCGCGAGCCGCGAGGTGCCGATCCACTGGCTGCTGCTCGCCGCGGCCGCGGGCGCCACCGTCGCCGGGGCCGGGGCGCTGTTCAGCCTGATCGTCGGCGGCGAGGCCCGCGCGAGCGGCCCGCAGCCGGACCCGAACGACCTCGCCTACTTCCTCGTCGCGGCCGTCCCGCTGCTGGCCGCGCTGCACCGCCGGGGCCGGGGTGCGGTGCTGGCGGCCGCGGGCATCGTCCTGGTGGCCGGTGCGACGGCGACGTTCTCCCGCGGCGGCGGACTGGGCCTGGCCGCCGCGGCCGGCTGGCTGCTGCTGCGGCGCGTGCTGCCGTGGCGGGTGCTCGCCGCCGTCGCCGCGGCGGTCGCCGGGCTGGGCCTGGCCGCCCTGCTGTTCGCCGGGCCGCAGCTGAACCGGGCGCTGCAGGAGAAGAGCTTCATCGCCGCGTCCAATGTGGACACCCGGGAGCTGCGCTGGCAGGCGGCGGCCCGGATGCTGACCGCCCACCCGCTGCTCGGCGTCGGGCCCGGCGGGTTCCGCGAGCACTACGCCGCCGAGTCGCACGACGCCGAGGTCGACGAGCAGACCCCGGTGGCGCACAACATGTACCTCGAGGTCGCCGCGGAACTGGGCCTGCCCGGGTTCGCGCTGTTCGCCGGGGTGATCGGCACCGCCGCGGTGGCGAGCGAACGCACGGTCCGGCTGGCCGGGCCCGGGCCGCGGCGGACGGAGGCGGTGGCGATCCAGGCGTCGCTGCTGGCCGTCCTGGTCGCCTCGACGTTCCTGTCGGAGCAGTACTACCTGCCGTTGTGGTCGCTGGCCGCGCTCGCCGTCGCGGCCGAGGCCCGGGTTCGCCGAGAAGGAGAGGGAGGCGCCGATGCGGGTGCTGCACGTGATCAGTGAGATGGGGGCGGGCGGGGCGGAAACGCTCGTCGCCGGCATGGTGGGCCGCGGCGAGGAGTACGGCTGGGTGTCCGCGGTCGCCAGCGCCGGCGGGTTCCGCGCCGACGCGCTCGCCGCGGACGGCACCCCGGTGTTCCCGGTCCCGCTCGCGCGCCGCAGCAAGGCGGGCGTGCTGAAGGCGGCCTGGGCCACCCGCCGCGCCATCGCACGGTTCCGGCCCGACGTCGTGCTGGCCCACAACGTCGGCGCGAGCCTGGTGGCCCGCCTCGCGAGCCGTCGGCCGCTGTTCACGGTGTTCCACGGCGTCGCCGAGGCCGACTACCCCGCCGCCGCGCGGATCCTGCGGCGCACGTCCCGCCGGGTCGTCGCCGTCTCCCCCGCCACCGCGGACCTGCTCACCGCGGCGGGCCTGGACCGGCCGGTGGTGATCCGCAACGCCGTGTTCCCGCGGCCGCCGGTGTTCGGCCGCGCGGAGATCCGCGCGTCCCTCGGCGTCCCGGAGCGGACACCGGTCGCGCTCTGCCTGGCTCGGCTGGAACCGCAGAAGCGCCACGACGTGCTGCTGGACGCCTGGGCCGCGGTCGAGGGCGAGGCGGTGCTGTGGCTGGCCGGCGACGGCAGCCTGCGCGCGGAGCTCGAGCGCCGCAGCGAGGCGGTGGGCCGCCGGATCGAGTTCCTCGGCACCCGCGAGGACGTCCCGGACCTGCTCGCCGCGGCCGACGTCACGGTGCTGACCAGCGACTGGGAGGGCCTGCCGCTGGCGGTGCTGGAGTCGCTGGCGGCGGGGCGGCCGGTGGTCGCGACGGACGTCGGCGGGATCGCGGGGGTGCTGGCCGGCGGCGGCGGTCTCGTGGTGCCGCCGGGCGACCCGGCGGCGACGGCCGCGGCGCTGAACACGGTCCTGTTCGACGAAACGGCCCGGGAAACCCTTGCCGCCGAGGGACTTCGGACCGTCGAGCGCGACTACGACCCGCACACGCTGATGAAGTCCTACGACGAACTGCTCCGAGGTGCCCGATGAGATACCGCGTTCCGCGTACCGCCGTCCTCAGCGTCGCCGTGGCGCTGGTGGTGGGGGCGCTCGTCCTGCTGGTCGGCCTGACGCGCGGGGCCGAGTACCAGGGCCGGGTGAGCCTGCTGGCCACGCCGGCCGCGGCGGACGGTGCACCGTACGGCGAAGTCGTGTCGCTGGCGCTGCCGGCGCTGGTCGAGCTGGCCCGCAGCCCGTCGGTGCTGCAGGCGGCGGCCCCGGTGTCGGGACACCCGCCCGACGAACTGGCGGGCCAGGTGTCGGTCGAGCTGGTCCCGGCCTCGGGCCTCGCGCGGCTGTCGGTACGCGCGGCCACGGCGGAACAGGCGGCGGCGACCGCGACGGCGCTCGGGAAGGCGATGATCGACGCGGACCTGCTGGCCCCGGCGGCCAAGCTGCGCACGCTGGACCCGCGGCCCGAGGTGCTCACGCTGGCCCCGGACGCACCCCTGGTGCTGGGCCTGGCGCTGGTGGGCGCGGTCGCGGCCGGCCTCGCGACGGCGGCCGCCCGCCGCTTGACACCGGGCGGCGCGGGCCCGGGCCCGATCCGCCGTGCCCTGGCGGCGGCCGGGATCCAGCGTCCGGTGGCGGTGCTGCACGCGGAGGACCCGGCGGCCGCGGACCGGCTGGCGGTGCTGTGCCGGGCGGCCGGACGGCCGGTCCGGGTGCTGCCGGTGACACCGGAACTGACCGAGACGGCGGCGAAGCTGGCGGCGGGACTGCCGGAGGAGCGGGGCGCCGGCGCCTCGGTGGTGGCGGTGACGGCGGCAGGGCGGCAGCAGACCGACCTGACCGCGGCCGTGGGCGTGCTGCCGCCGGGCGCGGTGCTGGTGGCGGTGGTGCTGGCATGAGAGCGAGACAACGGACCACCCTCGCCGCCCTTCACCGGCTCGGCCACGGCTCCGCGGCAACACGCGTCCGGCCCGCACCCCGCCCACGCGGCGGTGGCATGCCCGCGAAGCAGCACACCTCCCCTCGCCCCGCCCGGCACGCGAAACGGCGACCGGCCCGCACCCGCGGGATGACCCCGAAACAGCGTCTCGTCTTCGTCCTCGCCCTCCTCGCCGGAGCCGCCAGCGCGTGGCACGCTCTCGCCCCCGCCTGGCAGGTCCCCCTCCCCACCCCCGCGAACCTCGGCGAGGAGCGGCTCCAGGACTTCCGCGACGCCCTCTACTTCCCCATCCGCGAATTCCTCGACGGCGGCAACCCCTACGACCCCGCGGCGATGTTCGCCCACTGGCCGGTCCGGCAGGACTTCAACCTCTACCAGCCGTACCACCTGCTGCTCCACGCCCCGTTCGCGCTGCCGGGCTACCGGGCAGGCGCCGTCGCCTTCAGCGTCGTCTCCCTGCTGTTGCTGGTCGCGCTGGCTGCGATGGCCGCGCACGCCGTCCGGCGGGTCACGGCGGTTCCGTTCGCCGTCGCCACCGCCGTCATCGCCGCGCTGCTCGTCACCAGCCAGGTCGGGAAGGCGCAGCTCTACGTCGGGCAGATCAACCCGCTGGTCGCCGTCGGCGCCGCCGGAGCCCTGCTGGCGCGGCGCGACCGGCCCGGCTGGGCCGCCGTCGCCCTCGCCCTCGCCTGGCTCAAACCCCAGTACGGTTTCCCGCTGGCCGTCCTGCTGTTCGCCCGCGGCTCGCGCCGGGTCGCGCTGACCGGGACCGCGATCGCCGCGGCCGCCAGCCTGCCCGTCGTCGTGCTCCTCGTCGTGCGGGGTGGCGGGATCGGGCCGTTCCTCGACGTCGTCGTCGCGAACCTCACCCACGCCCGCGGCACCGACTACGGTGCCGTCGATTCCCTGACCGCGCAGCGCATCGACGTCGCCGCCGTGTTCTTCCGCGTCACCGGCTGGGTGCCCGCCGGCCTCGAACTGGTGGTGCTGGCCGGGGTGCTCGCCGCGAGCGCGCTGCTCGCCCGGCGGCTCGCGGCGCCGCTCGCCGACCTCCTGACCTGCCTGGCCGTCGTGGTCTGCGTGGTGCACCAGCCCGGTGACGTGCTGATCGCCGTCCCCGCGATGGCCGCGGTGGCCGCGCTGTGGTGGCGGCGCCGGGCCGGACCCTGGTGGGGCGCGGGCGCCCTCGCGCTCGCCGTCCCGTTCGCGCATCTGTACACAGTGGACACCGCCATCACCGCGGCGCTGGGCGCGCGGACGGCGGTCACGGTCGACGGTGTCGCGGTGGTCCTTGCGTGGGGCCTCGCGGTCTTCGCCGCGGCGCGGCTGGTCCGGGTGCGGGCCGCGTGACACCGACACTCGGAAGCCGCGCGGTCCGCGGCTCGCTGTGGCTGGGCGTGGTCAACCTGGTCAGCAAGAGCAGCCAGATGCTGGTCACGCTGGTGCTGGCGGCGCTGCTCACCGAGGGGCAGCTCGGCGCCGTCGCGCTCGCGGTGGCGCTGGTGAACCTCGGCCAGGTCGTCCAGTCGATCGGGGTCTACGACGTCATCGGCCGCACCGAACGCGATCCGCGCCGGACGGCGGGCACGGTGCTCACGCTGAGCGTCGGCGCCGGGGCCGCGCTGGCCGTCGCGCTGGCGGCCTTGGCCGGCCCGCTCACGGCGGTGCTCGGCACTCCGGACGCCGCCGGCCTGGTCCGCCTGGCCGCGCTCGGCCTGCCGTTCTCGGCTGCGGGCGGCGTGCAGATGGGCCTGATGCACCGGGAACTGGACTTCCGGCGGCGGCTGCTGCCCGACGGCGGGAGCGCGGTGCTCGGCGCGGTGCTGACGGTCGTGCTCGCCGCGTGCGGCGCCGGGCCGCTGTCGCTGGTGCTCGGCCTGCTGGCGACGGCGGTGACGCAACCCCTGCTCGGCGCCCTGGCCGGCGGCGGCGTCCGGCCGCACTGGGACGCGGGCGCGGCGCGGGAAGTGCTGCGCTGGGTGGCCGTGGTGGGGCCGGCGGCGGTGGTGGGCGCGCTGCTGGTCAACCTCGACTACCTCGCGGTGGGGCACGCGCTCGGCCCGGACGCGGTCGGCGTGTACTCGCTCGCGTACCGGCTCGCCTGGGTGCCGTACATCATGGTGGCGGTCGTGCTGGGCGCGGTCGCGTTCCCGGTGTTCACGCGGTTGCGGCGCGAAGGCCGGCCGCTGGGCGGAGCGGTCACCCGGTTCACGCGCGCGGTGCTGGTGGTGACCGGCGGCCTGTACCTGGCGCTGGCGGTGCTGGCCGACCGGGTGGTGCTGCTGGGCGAGCGGTGGGCGGGCGCGGCGGGGCCGCTGGTGGTGCTGTCGGGCTACGGCGCCGGGATCTGCCTGCTGCAGATCTGGTACCAGGCGGTGAAGGCGACCGGCCACGTCCGCCGCTACCTGGCCCTTGAAACGACGCACCTGCTGCTGCTGGCGGCCGGCCTGGCGGCACTGACCCAGGCGGGCATCGAAGCGGTGGCGTGGGTCCAGTGCGGCGCGGCGTGGCTGGTGGTGCCGCTGGCGTGGCGGGTCCTGGCCGGGCTGGGCGTGGCGCCGACGGGCGCGGAGCTGGGCGCGACGGTGGTCCGAGTGCTGCTGGCGTGCGTGGCGGGCGCGGTCCCGGCGGTGGTGTCGGGGCGGTGGTTCGGGACGTCGCTGCCGGGTGTGGTGGCCGAGGCCGCGGTGCTCGTCGCCGGGTACGCCGGGGCGACGTTGCTGCTGCAGCGGGACGCGCTCGCGGAGCTGCGCCGGGGAGGTCTGCGGTGAAGATCGTCCACGTCACCCAGCCCGTCACCGCCGGGGTCGCCGTCGTCGTGCTGGAACTCGCCGTCGCGCAACGGGACCGTGGCTGGGACGTCGCCGTCGCCTGTCCGCCGTCCGGGTGGCTCGCCGAGCGCGCCCGGGAGCTCGGGATCGACGTCCGCGCCTGGCCCGCTCTCCGCGGCCCCGGACCGCGTTCGCTCGCCGAAGCCCTCCGGCTTTGCCGGCTCCTTCGCACCCTCGACCCGGATGTCGTGCACCTGCACAGCTCCAAGGCCGGCCTCGCCGGGCGGCTGGCCGTGCGCGGCCGCCGGCCGACCGTCTTCCAGCCGCACCTGTGGTCCTTCGAGACCGCCGACGGCCCCCTGCGCCGCGCCTCCGCCGCGTGGGAACGCTTCGCCTCGCGGTGGACCGACCTCGTCGTCTGCGTCAGCGACGACGAACTGGCCGCCGGGCGCGCCGCGGGGGTCACCGCCGAGGCCGAAGTGGTCTGCAACGGCGTCGACACCGCCCGCTTCCGCCCGGGCGACCGGGCCGCGGCGCGACGGCGGCTCGGCCTGCCCGAGCGGGCGCCCCTCGCCGTCTGCCTCGGCCGGCTCGCCGAGCTCAAGGGCCAGGACCAGCTGCTCTCCGCCTGGCCCGCGGTGCTGCGGCGGCTGCCGGACGCGCAGCTCGTCTTCGCCGGGGACGGCCCGATGGGTCCCGTCTGGCGCGACCGGCACCCGGTCGCGGGCCACGCCTCCGTGCGGTGGCCGGGCCACACCGACGACCCGGCCGCCTGGTACACCGCCGCGGACGTCGTGGTCCTCCCCTCCCGCGCCGAGGGCATGGCGCTGGTGCCGCTGGAGGCGATGGCGTGCGCGCGGCCGGTCGTCGCGTTCGACGTCGGCGGGATGCGGCAGAGCGTCGCGGACGCCGGCGCCGTGCTGCCGCCCGGTGACCTCGCCCGCCTCGCCGACGCCGTCGCCGCGCGCCTCGCCGACCCCGGGCTCGCCCGGCGCGAAGGCGAACGCGGCCGCCGCCGCGTGGAACTGTCCTTCGACCGCGGCCGGATGACCGACCAGGTCGCCGCCCTCGTCGACAAACTCACCCCGCCGGAGCGCCGCCCGTGACCCGCATCGCCTTTCTGCTCACCCAGGACCGGGGCGGCCCGGTCGACGTCACCGTGCGGCTGGCCGCGACGCTGGCCGCCGACGGCCTCGACGTCCGCGTCTTCGGCCCGGTGCCGGCGCGTGGATCGTCCACACTGGACGGACTGCACGAGGAAATCGCGGTCGCCGACAAGGAAGACTTCGCGGCGGCGGGCCGGGCGCGGGCGGCGATCCGGGCGTGGCGGCCCGACGTCGTGCACGCGCAGGACCGGCGCGCGGGCCTGGTGATCGCCGGCCTGCGGTTCGGCCGCGGCCCCCGGCCCGCACTGGTCCAGACCTACCACGGCGTGCCCGACGACGTCGCGGAGCCGTGGTTCCGCGGCGACCGCGGCGCGGCCGGGCCGTCGGCGTACACGCGGACCGTGCTGGCGGCGGACGCGCTGGTCGCCCGCGTGCTGGACCGCACGGTCGTGCCCGCCGAGGCGATGGGGACGTTCCTGCGCCGCCGCCTGCGGGTGCCCGCCGGCCGGCTGGCGCACATCGACAACTGCGTCTCCCCCGCCGAGCCGGAGCCACCGCGCGCGCCCGTGCGGCACCTCGTCTTCGCCGGGCTCCTGGTGGAGCGCAAGGGCATTCTCGACCTGCTGGCCGCGCTGGCCCTGCCGGGCGTGCTGCCGCCGGACGCCCGGCTGACCGTGGTCGGCGACGGCCCCCAGCGCGCCGACGCGGAGCGGGCGGCGCAGCGGCTGGCCGGGCGCGTGACGTTCCTCGGCTTCCGGCCGGACGTCCCCGCCCTGCTCGCCGCGGCGGACGCCCTGGTCCTGCCGTCCACAATGGAGCAGCAGCCGCTGGTGGTGGCCGAGGCGATGGCCGCGGGCAAGCCGGTGCTGGCCACGGCCACCGGCGGCGTCCCGGCGATGCTCGACGTCCCGGGCGCACCGGCGTTCCTGACCCCACCGGGCGACGTCCCGGCCTTGGCCGACCGGCTACGGGCCCTGTTCGCCGAGCCGGACCCGGGCCGCCTGGGCCGCCTCCTCGCCGAGCGCGCCCGCACCCGCTACCGCCCGGAACCCTGCGCCCGCCGCCACCTGGCCCTGTACGACCAGCTGACCGGAGCGCGCCGCCCCGCCCATCACCCGTGATGCCCCTCCAATCACGCATGATGCCCCGCCAGTCACACGTGATGCCCCTTCGATCACCGGGTTCGACGCGATCCGAGCCGGAACTCGCGTGACTGAACGCGGAACTCGCGTGATCGGAAGGGCATCTCGCGTGATTGGGGAGGCATCACGTCGGGCGGTCAGCGGGCCCAGAGTGTGCCGACCCGGAACTCGTCGCGGGTGACCCGCCAGGCGCGGGTCATGACTTCGGGTGGGTCGACGAGGATCGCCGCGTCCGCGGCCGCGAGGGTGAGCGGGGGCGGGCCTGACGTGGACGTGGGGGAAGCCGAAGCCGAAGTCGAAGGCGTGGGAGAGGTGGAGGTGGGAGAGGGGGTCGGGGTAGAGGTGGGGGTGGGGGTGCCGGGGATGGTCAGGCCTGGTGGCGGGGTGACCGTCTGGGTTGTCGCCGTCGTGTTCACCGCGATCCAGCCGTGGGTGAACGTGCGCGACCACACCCCGTTCGACAGGCGGCTCGCCGCGTCCACCGCCTCGCCCAGCCCGCTGTCCTGCAGCGCCGACCACTCCGGGTTGCGGTAGTCGTCCGTCGTCGCGCGGGTCCAGCACGTGCGGGGGCCGGCCAGCAGGGCCGCGCTCGCGTAGCCGGCCCGTTCCTCCCGCGCGTTGTGCGTCCGCGTCACCAGCAGCAGCATCGACTCGCCGAGGGCCGCCTGCGCGCGCAGTTCCTGGAACTCGTTGCCGCGGAAGGTGAGCAGCCCGCCGGTGCCGCCGTTCTCGCGGAACCCGAAGTTCTCCTCCATCGCGCCCCCGAAGCGGGAGTGCGCGGTCCAGCGGCCCGGCACCAGGTGCGTCTCGGACACGTTGGGCACCAGGACCTTGTTCGCCTTCGTGAGGGCGTCGCCGGTCAGGGACAGGAAGGCGTCCAGGCCGTCGCGGAGCTTGCGGTCGGTCTCCGCGACGTTCGCGGTGCCCGCCAGCACCGCGGCCGAGTAGTGGCTCAGCGAGTTGAAGTCGTTGTCCGCGAGCACGCCGTCCCAGCCTTCGCGCTTGACCTCCGCGACGACGGCGTCGGTCCACGCCTGCTGGTAGTCCGGGTTCCACACCGCCATCTGCCAGTGCTTGGGGTAGCCCTGCCACTCGATGCGCTTGCCGTTGACGTCCACGGCGAACCAGTCCGGGTGGTGCTCCTGCGCGGCGACGTACCCGATCCCGCTCGGCAGGTAGACCGCGTCCTGGCCGCCGTCGACCGCGCCCGGGTAGTTGCGGGTGCTGGACAGGTCCTTGTACACCAGCACCTGCACCCGCGGGTTGAGCTGGTGCAGGCGGCGCATCGCCGCGCCCTGGTCGGCGTTGAGCACGACGACCTGGTAGCGGTGGGCCGCGGACTCGATCTCCGCGGACGTCGGGGGCTTGCCGATGCCGTACCACCACGCGCACGGGGCGAGGGGCTTCGGCGGCGGCGCCGAGATCTCCTGCGCCGCGCTGGGGACGCAGCCGGTCAGGCAGCCGGCCAGCAGCACGGCCACCGCCGCCCAGCGCGCCACCGGGTGCCGTCGCGTCAGCGTTGCCTGCGGCACAGGAGTTCTCCCACCGTGAGGATGACGATCTTGACGTCCAGCCAGAGCGACCAGTTCGCGATGTAGTAGTTGTCGTAGCGCGCGCGGTCCGCGATCGAGGTGTCCCCGCGCAGCCCGTGCACCTGGGCCAGGCCGGTCAGCCCGGTCGGCACCCGGTGCCGCGCCCAGTACAGGTCGTGGACGGCGGAGAACTCGTGCACGAACACCGGCCGCTCCGGCCGCGGGCCGACCAGCGACATGTCCCCGCGCACGACGTTCCACAGCTGCGGCAGTTCGTCCAAAGAGGACCGCCGCAGGAAGCGCCCGACCGGGCCGACCCGGTGGTCACCTACGACCGACCAGCGCGTCTGCGAGTCGTCGACGGCGGCCTGGCGCACGCTGCGCAGCTTGTAGAGCACGAACGTGCCGCCGTCCATCCCGACCCGCACCTGCCGGAAGAAGACCGGGAAGCCGCTCTCCGCCGCGACCGCGAGCGCGCAGACCGCGATGACCGGGGCGAGGACGACGAGCGCGGCCGCCGCGAGCGCGGTCTCGACCGCGCGCTTGACCCACCAGCTCGGACGGCGGGTCGGCGCGCCGCCCAGCCACACCAGCGGGTAGCTGCGGAGCCGGTCGACGCCCGGGCCGTCCGGGCAGAGCTCGAACAGGTGCGGCAGCACCAGCGTGACGCAGCCGAGGCGGTGGGCGGTGATGGCGGCGTCGACGATCGCGCCGTCGCGGTCGTCGGCCGGGGCGAGGATCACCGTGCCGGCGCCCAGCCGCGCGATGGCCCCGGTGAGGTCGCCGTCGATCCGCTCGACCGGCAGGCCGGACGGCACCGGGTCCGGGCCGGACGCCGCGACGCCGACCGGGAGCAGCCCGAACTCCGGGTGCTCCAGCATGGTCCGGACCAGCTCGCCGCCGATCCGGCCGGCCCCGACCACGACGGCCCGGTCGCAGCGCCGCAGCCGGCGCCGCCCCCATCGGCCGGACGCGAAGACGGCCGGGCGGAGGGCCTCGCTGACCACGGCGAAGCACAGCACGACCTCCTGCATCCGCGCGGTGTCGTCGCCGTCCGCCCCGGCCAGCAGGCCGGCGCCGGTGACGAGGGCGAACGCCAGCGCGGTCGCGGTGACCGAGCGCGGGAGGTCCTGCAGCCAGGACAGCCAGAGGCGGCGGCGGTGGACCCGGCCGGCCACCCGGGTGCCGGCGAGCGCCACGGCGGTCACCACCGCGCACACCGGGCCGGGCCCGGTCCGCAGCACCGCGGTCAGCCACGCGGCGCCGTCGACGGCGGCGAGCAGCACGGCCACGGCGTTGATCCGGGCGAGGAGCGGGCGGGTGCGGACGGCGTCCCGCGGCCGGAACCCCGGCCGGGCGCGCCGCGGCACCGGCACCGCTTCCGAGACGAGCGTGTCCCTGAGTTCAGTCACCGGCCTCGACCTCTGCTTGACATGAGGGTTCCATTCTCGCTTTCTTCACGACTCAGCCATTCGAGGCAACACCGGCACTTTCGAGTGAATTTCTGCTGCGACATCCGGAGATCCACCCGTTCGATAATCATGAGCCACCCGATCCGGTGATTTTTGGAAACACCAAGTAGTTCTGATGACGCCTATCCTTCCGGGGGACTTCCAGGGCTGCTAAAGAAACCACACAACATAGCCGAATAGGTTTCGACGGCCGCGCGAAACCCGATCCCGGCCGGGTGAGAAGCACTACCAGACGAGGGGAACCGTGGCGCGCGAAGAGACAACCCTGGCCACACTGTCCGAATCGGACCGCCCCGGCCCGGACCCCACCGGGGGCCGGACCGGCGGGCGGGCGCACGTCGTGCTGCCCGCGTTCAACGAAGAAGCGTCCCTGCCGCCGCTGCTGCGGCGGCTCGCCGACGTGGCCCGCACCGAGCGGGTCACCGTGTGGGTCGTCGACGACGGCTCGGCCGACGCCACCGTCGCCGTGGCCGAGTCGGAGTACGGCGGGCTCGACGTCCGCGTCGTGCGGCACCTGGTGAACCTGGGGCTCGGCCGCGCCGTGCAGTCCGGGCTCCGGGCGGCGCTGGAGGAAGCGAGCCCCGACGACGTCGTCGTGGTGATGGACGCCGACGACACGCACGACCCGGCGCTGATCCGCGCGCTGCAGGCGGAGATCACCGCGGGCGCGGACGTCGCCATCTGCTCGCGGTTCGTCCCCGGCGGCGACGACCGGACCGCGCCGTTCGGGCGGCGGCTGCTGTCCCGCGGCGCGGCCCAGCTGTTCCACCGCGCGCTCGACGTCGACGGCGTCCGCGACTTCACCAGCGGCTACCGCGCCTACCGGGCGTCGCTGCTGGCGCGGGCGTCGGCGCACTGGGGCGAGCGGCTCATCGAGGAGCAGGGTTTCGCCTGCATGGTGGAGCTGCTGCTGAAGCTGCGCCACTGCCGCCCGGTGATCACCGAGGTCCCACTGGCCCTGCGGTACGACCGCAAACAGGGCCCCAGCAAGCTGAAGCTGCGGCGGACCGTGGTGCAGTACCTGAAACTGCTCGCCCGCGACCGGCTGAGCCCGGCGCCCTACCGGAAGCTGTGACCCGGTGACCCCTCCCGACTCCCCGCACGTCGCCGTGATCGGCGGCGGCATCTGCGGCCTCGCCGCCGCCCACCGCCTCGCCCGCCGCGGCACCCGCGTGACCCTGCTGGAGAGCAGCGACCAGCTCGGCGGCCTCGGCACGTTCTTCGCCGACGGCGATCGGTGGGTCGAGCGGTTCTACCACTGCATCATGCCCACCGACGTCAGCCTGCTGGCCCTGCTGGGCGAGCTGGGCCTGCGGGATTCCGTGCGGTGGCGCGACACGACGATGGGCATGGTCGTCGAAGGCAGGCGGCACCCGTTCAACTCCGCCTTCGACCTGCTCCGGTTCTCCGCGTTGCGGCTGCCCGACCGGGTCCGCTTCGGCGTGGTTTCGCTGCTGCTGCGCCGGCTGGGCCAGGGCCGCGACCTCGACACGCTCCGCACCGAGGACTGGCTGCGCGGGCTGTACGGCGACGTCGTCTGGGAGCGGCTGTTCGCGCCGATGTTCGGCTCGAAGTTCGGCCCGTCCTTCGGGGACGTGCCCGCGCTCTACCTGTGGCAGCGCCTGGGCCGCGAGCGCAACGTCGCCACCCGCGGCTACCCGGACGGCGGCTACAAGACGATCATCGACGCGCTGCGGGCGTCGATCGAAGGCGCCGGCGGCACCGTGCGCACGGAAACCCCGGTCCGGCGGCTGCACAGCACGGGCGGCCGCCCGGTGCTGACGCTGACCGGCGGCGAGGTGCTGGACGCCGACCACGTCGTCTCGACCGTGCCGCTGCCCCTGCTGCGGCGCCTCGCCGACGACGCGCTCGCCGCCCGGCTGCCCACGACCGACCTGCCGTACCAGGGCGTGGTCACCGGCGTGTTCTTCCTCCGCGAGCCGGTCACCGAGCACTACTGGACACCGGTGCTGCACTCGGGCACGGAGTTCGACGGGGTGGTCGCGATGTCGGCGCTGGCCGGCCCCTGCGGCGGCCGCCACCTGGTGTACGTCATGCACTACACCGACCGCGACTCCCAGCTGTACCTCGACGACGACCCGGCGATCGCCGCCCGCTGGTCGGCCCAGCTGCGGGAGCTGTACCCGGAGATCGGCCCGGACGGCATCGAGGACGTGCGGGTGTTCAAGGCGCCGTTCGTGGAACCGGTGTACCCGCTCGGCTACCTGGCCGCGCGCCCGCCGGTGACTGTGGAGGGGACGAACCTCTTGCTGGCGACCACGGCCCACGTGTACCCGGACGTGACGAGCTGGAACTCGAGCGTGGCACTGGCGAACGACGTGATCAGCCGGATCCCGGCCAGGCGCGAGGATCAGCCGGCGGTCGCGGCCCGGTGACCGGCCAGCGCACCGAGCGCGGCGACGATCCGGGCGGAGGCGGACCCGTCGCCGTACGGTGACTCCACGTGCCGCAGGCGCTCCCGGTGGCCCGCCACGTCGTCGAGCCACCGGGCCACCTCCGCGCCGATCCCCGGCCCGGGCAGCACCCGCGTCCCGAACGTGCCGGCGATCTCCGGCCGCTCGGTGCTCCGGCGCACGACGACCACCGGTCGCTTGAGGACGCTCGCTTCCTCCTGGATGCCACCGGAATCGGAGACGAGGACCGCCGCTTCCGCGGCCAGCGCGAGGAAGGCCGGGTACGCCTGGGGTTCCAGCTCGACGAGCCGGTCGAGCAGGGGCCGCAGGCCGGCCCGCTCGATGCTCTTGGCCGTGCGGGGGTGCAGCGGGAACACCACCGGCAGCGGCAGGCGGCCCAGCTCGCGCAGGATCACCGCCAGCCGCTCCGGGTCGTCGACGTTCTCCGGGCGGTGGATGGTGGCCAGCACGAACCGGTCCCGCGCCAGTCCCCTGGCCGCCAGCACCGCCCGCCGGTCCTCCGCGGGCGGCAACGCCGTCCGCAGCGCTTCGACGACCGTGTTCCCGGTGACGGTGATCCGGCCTTCGGGCACGTTTTCCGCCAGCAGGTTCGCGCGGTTCAGCGCGGTCGGCGCGCAGCAGAGGTCGGCCAGGTGGTCGATCAGCACGCGGTTGTGTTCTTCGGGCATCGCCCGGTCGTGGCTGCGCAGCCCGGCTTCCACGTGCACCAGCGGGAGGTCGTGCGCGTTGGCGGCGAGCGCGCCGGCGAGCGCGGACGTCGTGTCGCCCTGCACGACCACCACCCGGCCGGGGCGGTCGGCCAGCACCTCGTCGACCGCGCTCACCGTCCGGCCGAGCTGGCCGCCGCGGCGGCCGGCCCCCACGCCGAGTTCGCAGAACCGGTCCGACGGCGGCAGATCCGCGCGGATGCGCGCGTAGAGCGACCGGTCGTAGTGCTGTCCCGTGTAGACGACCGCGCAGCCGTCGCCGAGGAGCCGCATCAGCGGGGCGAGCTTGATCAGTTCCGGCCGCGTGCCGCAGACCAGCGTGATCCCGCCGCCGCCCGCCGGCGGTGATTCCGGGGCGGCAGCACGGAAATCTGCGGTGGTCGTCGGCATGCGCGGGTCCTTCCGGGTGGGGAGTTCGCCCGCACGCTACTCACCGGAACCGGGAAACCGGCGACGACTCAGTCGATCGAGTGACAATGCGGTGTCGCCGCGGGGAATTGCGCGGGCTCTAGAATGACCCCCGTCGGAATACCGGACAGGACGGTCCCCCTCTTGCTCAAGAAACTCGTCGTACTGGCGGTCGTCGTGCTTTCGGCCGTCGTTTCCGCCTCCGCTCCGCAGGCCGGCGAAGGCCCGGACTTCCTGCTCCCCGATCTGCGCCAGGCGGTTCCCGGGTGTCCCGGCGGCAGTGCCGGCCCGCTCGCCGCGTGCACCGCGTGGGACGTGTGCCCGGTGATCGATCCGGCCACGCCCAACGGTCCCTGCGTCGACGCGTCCGTGGCGAAGGCCGTGCGGCTGCGGTTCACCAGCGCGGAGGAGAACGTCGGCGCCGGGCCGCTGCTGCTCTTCGGCCGCCGCGACAGCACGAAGCAGGACACCATGACCGTCCGCCAGGCGCTGCGCACCGGCACGGACGGCTCGATCCCGGACGGCTACGCAGCGGCCCAGCGCGCCACCCACGCGTTCACCTACTACGAGCCGGCGCCCGCCCACCAGCACTGGCACCTGATGAACTTCGAGCACTTCGCGCTGGTTTCCCCGCAGGGCAAGACCGTCGTCACCGACCGCAAGAACGGGTTCTGCCTCGGCGACCGGTTCACGGTCGCCGACGCCGGCCGCCTGACGCACGTGCCCGGCGACACCGGCCCGGACGCCGACCTCGCCGCGACGCTGCGGGACAACATGTGCCGCCACCACGAACCCGGCGCCCTCGACGTGCTCGAAGGGATCTCGGTCGGCTCCGGCGACGACTACAAGTACACCGTCGACTTCCAGTGGCTGGACATCACCCGCGTCCCGGCCGGCACCTACGACCTGGTCAACACGGTGAACGCCGACCGGACGCTGCTGGAAACGGACTACCGCAACAACTCCTCGGCCGTCGCGCTGTCGATCAGCTGGCCGCGCGGGCCGGTCAAGCCCGGGCAGGCGATCGCGGCCGCCCCGGTGGTCCGGTTCCTGCGCAGCTGCCCCGGTCAGCCCCGCTGCGCCTGAGCCGGCAGCCGGCCCGCCGCCAAGCGAACGGTGAAGCCGGTGTCGTCGTGGTGCAGGGTGACCTGGGCGCAGACCTGGTGGGCGATCCACAGCCCGCGGCCGCCGACAGTGCGGTCGGCGGGCAGCAGCCCGGCGAACGGGTCGTCCGGCCCGTCGCCGGTGTCGTGCACGGTGACGACCACGTGCCCGGCGTCGGCCCAGATCCGCATCCGGACCGGCGGGCGGCCGTGGCGCAGCGCGTTGTCGACGATCTCGCTGACCGCGAGGACGAGATCGTCGAGCTCTTCGCCGGCCAGGGCGGCCGGGGCGGCGGCCACGACGGCCCGGCGCGCGGCCGACGGCCGGGGATCGGCCAGCTCCGCCGCCGGGGCGGTCAGCTCGATCGGCAGCGGCGTCATCGGCCGCGGGACGGCCAGGAACGACCGCGGGTCGATGTACCCGGTGTTCGCGTGGTGCCCGCCGCCGGGGGTGGCGACGAAGGGGTGGGTGCGGGCGACGTCGTCGAGCACGTACCGCGGGGTCGTGCGCGTGTCGTAGGCGCAGATGCTGCGCAGCGGGAACTCGTCGTAGGCGTGGTTGACCGCCGACTCGTACCGGGCCCACCCGTCCCAGGAGGTGTCGATCGCCGCCTGCGGGAGCTCGCCGAGGATGCGGATCCCGGCCGCTCCGCCGTCGACCAGCCCGGCCATCAGCTCGCGGTAGGACCGGATTGCCGCCGCCGGCCGCGCGTAGAGGTCGCCGACGGCCAGGAAGTCCACCGGCGCCGAGGGCGGCAGGGCGTCGCGCACCAGTTCGGCGCGTTCGGGCGCCAGCGACACGAGGGTCGGCTCGCCGGCGGTGAACCCGCCTTCGAGGAAGGGCACGGCGACGGCGAGCAGTTCGGCGTCGGAGGTGTAGCGGACGGCGGCGTGGTCGTACCCGCGGGCGGCGGTCATGCGGCGCGCTCCACGCGGACGCCCGGCAGATCGAGCAGTTCGACGAGCCGGGCCGGGGCAGTCAGCCGCGTGCGCAGGACCACGGTGGTGGCGTGCCGCTCGGCGTAGTCGGCCAGCGCGCACAGGCTGCGGTGGTCGACGAAGCCGAGCCCGGCGGCGTCGATCGCCACCGTGCCCGCCGAAGAGCGCAGCCCGGCGCGTTCCAGCGCCAGCGGCCAGAGCCCGCGAGACTCGAGGTCGAGGTCGCCGTCCAGGGCGGCGGCGCTCCCGTCCCGCGCGTGCCCGTGCAGGTGGAACGGGGTGACGCCGGCATCGGCGCCGGGGTGCATGCAGGCGAGCTGCGCGACGACTTCGCCGCCGAGCTCGCCGACGTCGTAGCCGCACATCGCCGACATCGGGTGGGCGGCCATGAAGTGGTCGACCAGGTGCTCGTAGCGGGCGAAGGCGTCCACCTGGGCGGGCGTGCGCGCCAGTGACGTCACGTCGGCCGCGACCCGCAGCCCGGTGAACCCGGCCGCCAGCGCTTCGGACGTCGCCGCGGCGTAGACCGCCACCTGTTCGGCGGGGTCGACGACGGTGCCCGAGGGGTACGCCGCGTCCACCGAAGCGACCTGCACGGCGCCGCTGTCCAGGCCCTCCCCGCACCGATCGTCCTCGCGCAGCTGCCCGGTCAGGGCCGCCTCGTCACCCGGGGCGACGTAGAGGACGCGCGCGCCGGCGGCCAGGCCCTCCGCCAGGAACTCCTGCGCGGAGGCCACGAACTCGGCCCGCCGCCGGTAACCCCGGCACACGTGGTCGCGGGCCCCCGGCGAGGGTCCGCGCTCCGGCTCGCTCGGCTTCGGCACGGGCCGAGCCTACGCCGCCGGGCGGCGGACCCGGCAGGCCCGGCCCGGACGCGCCGGGCCGGGTCCCCTGCCGCGCCGGTGCGGCGGCCACGGGTACCGGCCTCACCGGGCCAGCGCGAAGCTCGGGTGCGGCGGCTGGTTGTACGCCGTGTTCTGCCACGCGACGGCCTCGCGGTACTGCCGGTCCTGCATCAGCGAGACGTGCGAGATGCTCGTCGCGTCGGTGGTCGAATAGATCCGCAGCGCCCGGTCGTCCGACGTCGGCCAGATCACCTCCTCGCGCCAGTCGCCGAACAGGTCGGCCTGCAGCGACGGGGTGCTCTTGGTGCCGTTGTTCGCGTGCACACCCGAGGCGGTCAGCAGCCGGGTGTCCCCGCCGGTGCCGTACTTGTCGATGTGGGTGCCGTCGAGCAGTTCCCGCTGGGCGTCGCCGTCCCAGTAGATGACGAAGTTCGCCGACGACGGCTTGCGCCCGATGTTCTGGCCGCTGGTGTTCAGCAGCCCGGACACCGCCGACGACCACGACTCGGCGCCGGGGCTGCCGGCGTAGATGTCGTCCGAGACGCCGCGTCCGTTGTCGCAGGTGCAGGAAGCGTTCTGCCAGATGATCTGCCCGGTCTTCGCGTCGGCCATCCAGGCTGCCGGTTTGGACTTGTCTTCGTCCACTTTGAACTCTTCCAGCCCGGGCCGGCCCGGGATCAGGTCGCCGACGTGCATGGCGTCGCCGTGGCCGAGCCGGGTGTTCCACAGTGGACTGCCGTTGTCGTCGATCGCCATGGCGCCGAAGACGATCTCGTCGCGGCCGTCGCCGTCGGTGTCCGCGATGGCCAGCTGGTGGTCGCCCTGGCCGGTGTACTGCGAGCCGGCCGAGTTCGAGTCGAACTTCCAGCGCTCGGTCAGCGCGCCGCCGCGGAAGTCCCAGGCCGCGATGACCGTGCGCGTGTAGTAGCCGCGGCTCATGATCAGGCTCGGGTGGGAGCCGTCCAGGTACGCCGTCCCGGCCAGGAACCGGTCGACGCGGTTGCCGTAGCTGTCGCCCCACGAGGACACCGTGCCGCGCGGCGGGTCGTAGTTCACCGTGGCCACCGCGGCACCGGTCTGCCCGTTGAACATCGTCAGGAACTCCGGTCCGGACAGGACGTACCCGCTCGAGTTGCGGTAGTCGGCGCTCGCGCTGCCGATCACCTGGCCGGTGCCGGACCGGGTGCCGTCCGCGGTCTTCATCGCGACCTCGGCCCGGCCGTCGCCGTCGTAGTCGAAGACCTGGAACTGCGTGTAGTGCGCGCCGGCCCGGATGTTGCGGCCGAGGTCGATCCGCCACAGCCGGGTGCCGTCGAGCCGGTAGGCGTCGACGTAGACGTCACCGGTGTAGCCGGACTGCGAGTTGTCCTTCGAGTTGGTCGGGTCCCACTTCAGCACGATTTCGTACTGGCCGTCACCGTCGAGGTCGCCGGCACTGGCGTCGTTCGCGGTGTAGGTGTAGCTCTCCCCGGCCGGGGTGGTCCCGCCGGCGGGCGGCTGGATCGGGATGTCGCGGGTGCTCGCGGCGACGCCACTGTCCAACGTCAGCGAGTCCTCCGCGGCGAAGGCCGACGCCCGCTCGACCCCGCCGACCACCGCGCGCACGGTGTACCGGGCTCCCGCGGGGGCGCCCGCGTCCAGGAAGTCCGTCGGCCCGCTGACCGGGGTCGCGGTCACCCGGGTGCCGTCGCGGTAGACGGCGAAGGCCACCCCGGGCGGGTCGTCGGCGAGCAGCCGCCAGCCGACGGTGTTGCCCCGGGCGGTGTGGACGCTGACCACCCCGCGGTTCAGCCTGTCGATCTGCGGTGCGGCGGCCGTGCCGACGGCCGGGGCGGGCACCAGCCCCGCCACCACCACACCGGCGGCGGCGAACACCAGCCGCTTGCCGAAGCTACCCATGGTTCCTCCCTTTCGCAGGCGGTTCAGCCGGCCGAGCAGGTGTTCCCGTTGAGCGTGAACGCGGACGGCGCCGGGTTGCCGCCGCCGAACGTGCCGTTGAACCCGATGCCGGTCGAGGCGTTCGGCGCCAGCGAGCCGTTCCAGCTCAGGTTCTTCGCGGTGACGGCGGCGCCGGACTGGGCGAACGTGGCGCCCCAGCCGGGCAGGGTCACCTGCTGCCCGCCGGCGAAGCTGAAGGCCAGCGTCCAGCCGTTGACCGCGCTGGTGCCCGTGTTGGTGATGGTGACGTTGGCGGTGAACCCGTTGCCGCCACCCCAGTTCGACGCCGAGTAGGCCACCTTGCACGCGCCGGACCCGCCGCCCGCGCTCGTCGTCACCGTCGCGACGCCGGAGCCGGCCGAGGTGTTCCCGGCGGCGTCCCGGGCCCGCACCTGGTACCGGTAGGTGCTGGCCGCGGCCAGCCCGCTGTCGGTGTATGACGTCGTCGTGCCGGAACCGACCACGGCGAACGTGCCCCCGCTCGTGCCCGGTGCGCGCAGGACGTAGTAGCCGGTGACGCCGACGTTGTCGGTCGACGCGGTCCAGGTCAGCGTGGCGCCGCTCGACGTCACACCGGACACGACCGGCGTGCCCGGGACGGACGGCGCCTGGGTGTCGGCGGGCCCGCCGCTGTAGATCGCGGCTTCCTTCGACGTCTGCCGGATCCCGTTGGCGCCGTTGAGGAACCGGTCGCCCCACGCCGTCAGGCTGGCCGGGTCGAAGTTGTTCGTCATGTCGAGGTAGGCGACGTCGCTGCTGTTGCCGCTCCACGACCAGCCGATGTACCCGAGGCCGCGTGCCTGCGCCTGGGCCATGATCGTGTCCTCGTCCGGGTTGCCGTCGGTGTGCATGCCGCCGAACTCGCCGACGACCAGCGGCAGCCCGGCGGCGCGGAACGCGTCGAAGTACGCGTTGATCTCGGCCGCGGTGTCGTAGACGCCGTACATGTGGATGGAGAAGACGGTGTTGTGCTGCGGGTCGGCGTTGAACACCGTGGCCGCGTTGTCCCGCATGATGTTCTGCCAGTCCTGGCCCCACATCGGCCCGTCGGCCAGCAGCAGGTGCCGCAGCCCGGCGGCCCGCAGCCGCTTGACCGCGTCGGCCGTGGCGGTCGCCCAGGTGGCGCTCACCTGCTGGTCGTTGCCGAACGGCTCGTTGCCCAGGTTGATCGCGACGTAGTTCTCCTGGCCCTGCAGCGCACCGGCCACGCTGATCCAGTAGCTCGCCGCCTGGCCCAGGGTCGCGGCGCCGCTCTGCTCGCCGTACCCGGTGGTGTCGTGCACCTCCAGGACGCAGATCAGCCGGTTCTGCTTGCACTGCCCGATGACGCTGCCGACCTCGGCGGCCGGCGTCGGCCCCCACCGCTGCCCGCTGCCGAGCACGACCCGGACCGTGTTGGTGCCGAAGGACTTGATGTCGGCGAAGGCGCGGTTTTGGCTGGGGTACCAGACGTACGCGTGGTTCACGCCGCGCATCACGAAGGGGCTGCCGTCGGCTTCGACGATCCGGGTGCCGTCGACGTGCAGGCCGGTCGCGGCCGGCGTGCCCGGGCCGAGGGCGGCCACCAGGGCGGGGTACCAGCGGCTCTCCATCTTCTGGATGCCGGTGGTGCTGTTGGGGTGCACGCCGTCACCGGTGTCCGCCGCGGTGTCGAACCCGGTCCACTGGTCGACGACGGTGATCGGGGACGCCGCCGTCGAGTGCGCCTGCGCCCAGCCGGGGATGGCGTTGTTCAGGTCCACGACCCGCTGCCCGCAGGCGGTGCAGTTGGCGGGGTTCATCGGGATGATCTTGGCGACGACCAGCTTGGTCGCCGGGTTGGCGGCCCGCATCTGGCCGAGCAGGGTCGTGAAGGCGTCCAGGATCGTGCTCGCCGGGATGTTGTTCCAGACGTCGTTGGTGCCCAGGTGCATCAGGACGATGTCCGGGTGCGTCGCCGACAGCCAGCCGGGCAGCTGGTTGTCGCGCACGATGCCGGTCGCCAGGAACCCGCCGTGGCCCTCGTTGTCGCCGTCGTAGGGGAAGCCGCAGCCCTGGGCCGGGAGGGTGCCGACGAAGTCGACGTCGGTGTGTCCGGTGTCCTGCAGGTGCTTCCACAGCAGCGCCCGCCAGCAGCCGGGCGAACCGGTGATGGAGTCGCCGAGCGCCATGACCCGCGTGGGCGCGGCCGCTTCGGCCGTGGCGGCTTCGGCGGGCGCCACGACGGCACACGCGGCCAGCAGCAGGCCGGCGACGAGCGCACGGAGGAATCGCCAGTTCATTACCGACCTCCTGGAGAACCACTCGACAGGAAAGTTTTCGGGCTGGGAGCGCTCCCACGGTAACACGGGAGACCGGCCTGGAACACCGGCGGCGAGACAGAAACCGGCCAATCTGCTTAACCGTTAAGCTGCGCGGCCGTGATCAGGGAAAGCGTTTTCCCCGCGAGGACCGGCCCGCGAGAAAGCGCTTACTTCCGGCCCGGGCGTCCTCCGGCCGGTGACGGTCGACGTTCGGCTCCGGTTCGGCGCGGACGGGAAGCCCACGCCCCTGACGGGTGAGGGCGGTTTCCGCTGGGCCTGCTCTGGGTATTTCCCGAGCGCCGGCAACCGATGCGGGCGTGCGTGCGCGCTGCGCGAGGTGAGGTCATGGTGACGATGACGGGTAAGGGCGGTCCGCTTCCGATCAACATCGAAACCGCCGACGTCGCGGACCTGGAAGCGGCGGTCGGCGTGCTGCGCGCGCTGGACTACCGGCAGGGCGGCGGGTTCTGCCGCGACGCCGTCCGGGTGGTCAAGACGGCGAGCCTGCTGCTGCACTGGGGCACGGTGCCGGACCGGCTGCGGGCGAGGCTCCACACGGTCCTGGCCGACGTGCACAACCTGCTGGGCTGGACGGAGTTCGACACCGGGCACCCGGTCCCGGCCCGCCGCCGCTTCGAACGCGCGCTCGGGCTGGCGGCCGAGGCGGGCAACGACAGCCTGGTGGCGAACATCCACTACCGGCTCGGCCGCGTGCACCTGCACCACCACGACGTCCCGGGCGCGCTGGCCGAGTTCGCCCGCGGCCGGGCGGCGGCCCGGCGCTCGGCCTCCCGCCGGGCGACGGCCATCCTGGCGGCCAACGAATCCTGGGCGTTCGCGATGGGCGGCGACGAGCACGCGGCCCTGACCCGGCTGGCGGACGCCGAGGCGGCGTTCGCCGAGACGGCGGGCTCGGACCCGCGCCCGTGGGAGGCGTTCTTCGCGGAGACGGACCTGGCCGCGATGCGCGGCACGGTGCTGACCGAACTGGCGGGCGGCCACCGTGGCCGGGCGATCACCGAGCTGACGACCGCGGCGGGCCGCTACGGCGCGGACATGGCCCGCAGCCGCTCGCTGACGTTGATCATGCTCGCCCAGAACCACGCCGGCCGCGGCGACCTCGACGAGGCGGCCCGCGTCGGCGCCGAGGCGCTCGACCTGGCCGGCACGGTCGCCTCGGTCCGGCCGAAGGACCGGCTGGCCCCGCTCGAACGCCTGTTCCTCGAGCACCACGGCGACCCGGTGCTCGGCACGCTGCCGGAACGGATCACGCGGTACCGCGCGCTGCCGCTGAACTGAACCCCGTCAGCCACCGGTCCCCGTCGTGAGTGGTAAGGCGCGTTCTAACCCGCCTTACCACTCACGACCCTCAGGCGCCCTCGACCGAAACCGCGGCCAACGCGCCACCGATCAGCTCCGGCAGCTCGCCGCCGTCCCGGACCCATTCGTCGAGCGAGACGCGCACCGCCGCCATGGCCAGCGCCGCCAGCAGCCGGGGCCGCGGGTCGTGACCGGGCCGCGCGTCGAAGCGGGAAGCCAGCAGGATCGAGATCATCCGTTCGTAGCGCTGGTAGGTCCGCGCGGTCCAGGCGTCGAGCGCCGGGGAGGACCGCGTCAGCCGCGCCAGCTCGCGGATCCGGCCGGCGTGAGCCGGGAACTCCCCCGCGAGCTCGCGGAACGCCGACACCAGCGCCGCCTTCGGCGCCCGGTCGGCCGGCTGGCGCGCGATCGCCTCGGTGACCAGCGTCAGCCACGGCCCGGCGATGCCCTCCGCCACCGCGCTCTCCTTGGTGTCGTAGTAGCGGAAGAAGGTCGCGCGCCCGACTTCGGCGTCCGCCGCGATGCGGTCCACCGTCGTGCCGCCGACCCCGTGCCGGCCGGCCAGGCGGGCCGCCGAGGCGGCGATCCGGGCGTTCGTCGCCCGCCTCTTGCGGACGGCCAGGCTTTCCGGTTCACTCCGAGACATAGTCTCATTCTGGACTATGTCTCACCGAGGAGCACGGCGTGAAGCAACGCGAGCAGATCGTCATGTCGGCGGCGGAGATCAGCGGGTTCCTCGCCGAACAGCGGGTCGCCACGCTCGCCACGGTCGGGCCGTCGGGGCAGCCGCACCTCGTCGCGATGTGGTACGCCGTGCTCGACGGCGTCCTCTGGTTCGAGACCAAGGCCAAGTCGCAGAAGGCCGCCAACCTGCGCCGTGACGGCCGGGTCACCGTCCTCGTCGAAACCGGCGACACCTACGACGCCCTGCGCGGCGTGGCCCTCGAAGGGCGCGCGGTGCTCGTCGACGACCCGGACGCGCTGTGGGCGGTCGGCGTGAACGTCTGGGAGCGGTACACCGGCCCGTACACCGAGGACGTCCGGCCGATGGTCGAGCTGATGCTCGCCAAGCGGGTCGCCGTCCGCCTCGACGTCGAGCGGACGCGGTCCTGGGACCACCGCAAGCTCGGGCTGCCGTCGCTGCCCTTCGGCGGCAGCACCGCACCGCATCCGATCGGGTCATGAATCGATGTTTGCCGGCCGGGAGACCGGGGTACCACCGATCCGCAGTGGACTGACCAGGAGAGGAGCCCGGCATGGCAGCGCGGTCGTCCGAGCGGGGCAGGGGTCGTCGTGACGGCTGACGGCCCTCGGCTCCGGCCCCAGGACCTGCTGCGCGTGACGGCGCACCCCACCGGCGACGCGGTCGTGCTGGCCGCGGCCGGCGAGCTCGACCTGCTCAGCGCCCCCGTGCTCGGCGACGAGGTCGCCACCGCCCTCGCCGGCGCGCCGGCGCTGCTGGTGATCGACCTGTCCGAAGTGACCTTCCTCGCCTCCATCGGCATCACGGTCCTGGTCGAAGCGCGCCGGAGCGCCGGCCCCGGCACCCGGGTCCGGGTCGTCGCGCCCGAAACCGGCGTCGTCCACCGCACCCTCGGGCTGACCGGGCTGCACGACGCGCTGGCCGTCGCCCCCACCCGGGCCGCCGCGCTCGCCGGCTGACCACGGGGCAGGATGTCCCCGGTGAGCATGCGCAGCAGGAACAACGTGACCGTCACCGGCCGGGAAGGCGGCCCGACCGTGCTGCTCGCGCACGGCTTCGGCTGCGACCAGAACCTCTGGCGCCTCGTCGTCCCGGACCTCGCGGCGCGGTACCGGGTCGTGCTGTTCGACCACACCGGCGCCGGGCGCTCGGACCTGACGGCCTGGACCCCGGAGCGCTACGGCAGCCTCGACGGCTACGCCGACGACGTCCTGGCGATCTGCCGCGAGCTGGACCTGCGTGACGTCGTGCTGGTGGGGCACTCGGTCAGCGCGATGATCGCCGTGCTGGCCGCCAACCGCGAGCCGGACCGGTTCGCGAAGCTGGTGCTGCTCACCCCGTCGCCGTGCTACGTCGACGACGACGGCTACCGCGGCGGGTTCAGCCGCGCCGACATCGACGAGCTGCTCGCCGCGCTCGAATCGAACTACCTGGGCTGGTCGGCGACGATGGCCCCGGTGATCATGGGCAACCCGGACCGCCCGGAACTCGGCGAGGAGCTGACGAACAGCTTCTGCCGCACCGATCCGGCGATCGCGCGGGTGTTCGCCAGGGTGACGTTCCTGTCCGACAACCGGGCGGACCTGGCCGCGGTGACCGTGCCGACGCTGGTGCTCGAGTGCGCGAACGACGCCATCGCGCCGCCGGAGGTCGGGCGGTTCACGCACGAGCGGATCGCCGGCAGCACGCTGGTGACGCTGGCCGCGACCGGGCACTGCCCGCAGCTCAGCGCGCCGGAGGCGACGGCCGCCGCGATCACCTCGTTCGTGAGCGGGCGGTGATGTGCGAGGCCGGGGACCAGGCGGGCCCCGGCAACCGCGAGAGCGCCGGCCCCGCGTTCTCCGCCCTGCTGGAGGACAGCGCGGAGGACCTCTACGAGCACGCACCCTGCGGGTACCTCTCGACGCTGCTGGACGGCACGATCGCGAAGATCAACGCGACCCTGCTCGGCTGGCTCGGCCGTGAACGCGCGGAGGTGGTCGGCCGGCTCCGGTTCGCCGACCTGCTGACCGTCGGCGGCCGGATCTACCACGAGACGCACTTCGCGCCGCTGCTGCGCATGCAGGGCGAGCTCGGCGGCGTCGCGTTCGAGCTGACGACCGCGGACGGGACGCGGCTGCCGGTGCTGGTGACCTCGACCGTCAAGACCGGCACCGACGGCCAGGCCCAGCTCATCCGGACCACGATCTTCGACGCCCGCGACCGGCGCGCCTACGAGCAGGAACTGCTGCGGGCGCGGGAAGCGGCCGAGCGCGAACGCGACCGGGTGCAGCGGCTGGCGCGCACGCTGCAGCAGACCCTGCTGCCGCCGGCCCTGCCGGAGGTGCCCGGCCTGGAGGTCGCGGCCTACTACCACCCCGCGTCCGCCGACGAGGTCGGCGGCGACTTCTACGACCTGTTCCCGCTGACCGGCGGCCGCTGGGGGTTCTTCCTCGGCGACGTGTCCGGGAAGGGCGCCGCCGCGGCCGTGGTGACGTCGCTGGCACGCTACACGCTGCGCGCGGCCGCGGCGTCCGAGCCGGATCCGGTCACCGTGCTGGACCGCCTCAACACCGTGCTCCACCACGAATACCGCGGGGCGGACCCGCGCTACTGCACCGTGGTCCACGGGCACATCGAGCGCCGCGACGACGGCGCGGCGGTCACTCTCGCCACCGGCGGCCACCCGCCGGCCCTGCTGATCCGCGCCGACGGCTCGTCCCGGTTCCTGTCCGCACCGGGCGGGCAGCTGGTCGGCGCGTTCCCCCGCGCGCGGTTCACCGCCGTGGACGTCCTCCTGGAACCGGGTGACACCTTGCTGCTCTACTCCGACGGGCTGACCGAAGCCCGCGTGCACGGCCGCGTCCGCTACAGCGAAGAGCGGCTGCGGACCGACCTCGCCGGCCTGGCGCCGGCCACCGCGTCCACGGTGATCGAGGCGGTCACCGGCCTGCTCGCCGGCTTCGGCGACGGCGTCGAAGACGACACGGCCCTGCTGGCACTGAGCATCCCCGGAGGCGATCGAGCGTGACCGGCATCCCGTTCTCCGTGACGACCCGCAGCACCGCGGCCGGGCCGGTCGTCACCGTCGAGGGCGAACTGGACGTGGCCACGGCCCCGCGCCTGCGCACCGCGGCCGGCACGCTCGCGCTCGAGAGCGGGCAGCTGCTGGTGGTGGACCTCGCCGGGGTGACGTTCTGCGACTCCAGCGGCATTTCCGCGCTCATCGCGGCCCGCAACGTCGCCGAAGCGGCCGGCGCGGGGGTCGCGCTGGCCGCCGTCCCCGCCCGGCTCGCCCGGACGTTCGCGCTGATCGGCCTCGCGGACTTCTTCCCGACCTACCCGAGCACCGAGGACGCCCTCAAGGACTGACGATCCCGAAGGCCCGGCACAACGCTCCTAGTGGCCTGGCGCCGGGCCCAGCTCGGCGAGGACGGCCCGGATCGCCGGGCTGGCCTCGGCGCTGCGCCGCCACGCCGCATGGACCTCCCGCTTCGGCGGCCGGCGCAGCGGCCGGGCGATCAGGTCCTCCCCCAGCGGCGGCCGGGCCAGGCGCGGAACCAGCGCGACCACCTGCCCAGAGGCCACCAGCGAAAGCTGCGTCGCGAAGTCGTCGACCAGGTGCCGCACGTCCGGTTCCGCCGGCGCGTGCGCGAACAGCCGGCGGAACCACTGGTGGCACACCGTGCCCGGCGGGCTGGTCACCCACGCGTGCCCGGCCAGCGCGGCCTCGTCGAGCGGGGTGTCGAGCCGGGCCAGCGGGTGCGTGCGGCTCACCACCACGTCGCCGACGTCGGTGTGCACCCACCGCTGCGCCAGCGACGGCGGCCGCGGCGAGGGCGGCAGGCCGTCCGCGTCGTGGACGAGCGCCAGGTCCGCCGTGCCCGCGCCGACGCTGCGCAGGGCCTCGGCGGGGTCCTGCTCGGTGACTTCCACCCGCAGCTCCGGGTACGCCGGCGAGGCCACGACCGGCGCGAGCAGGCCGCGGATGGCCGTCGAGAAGGCCACCACCCGGAGCGTGCCGCGCGGCGCGCCCGCCGAGACCGACTTGGCGGCTTCGGCGCAGCGCTCCAGCGCCTGGAACACCTCGAGCGCCATGTCGGCGATGGCCTGCCCGGCCGGGGTCAGCACCACCCCGCGGCCCGCCGGCGCCAGCACCGGGACGCCGACCTGGCGTTCCAGCCGCTTGATCTGCTGCGAAACCGCGGAGGCGGTGAACCCGAGTTCCTCGGCCGCCCGCGCCAGCGTCCCGAGCGCGGCCACCGAGCGCAACGCCCGCAGGGCGCCCACCTCGATCATGAAGCCAGGCTACGCACTATCGGCAAAAAAGCATCGCTGGACCGCATCGATCGGCCCCGGCAAGGTCGGGCCATGACCGAATTCGGCACCAACCTCGTCGCGATGGTGACCCCCATGCAGCCCGGCGGCGGGCTCTGCGAACCCGGCCTCACACGGCTCGTCGACCACCTCCTGGCCACCGGGTGCGACGGCCTCGTCGTCGGCGGGACCACCGGCGAGTCCCCCACCCTTTCCGAGGCCGAAGCCGCCGGTCTCGTCCGGGACGTCGTGGCCCGGGCCGGGAACCGCGCACGGGTGATCGCCGGCGTCGGCACCCACGACACGGCCGCCAGCATCCGCCGGGCCCGCGAAGCGGAAGCAGCCGGCGCGGACGCGCTGCTGCTCGTCTGCCCCTACTACTCCCGCCCGACGCAGGACGGCGTGCTCGCGCACTGCCTGGCCGTCGCGGACGCCACCGAGCTGCCGGTGATGCTCTACGACGTCCCCGCGCGGACCGGCGTCGCGATGGCGCCGTCGACCCTGGTCGAGCTGGCCGGCCACCCGCGGATCCGGGCGGTCAAGGACGCCAAGGGCGACCTGGCCGAGGCGATGGCGGTGCGGTCCCGCACGTCACTGGCCTACTACTGCGGCATCGACGAGCTCAACCTGCCGTACCTGGCGTGCGGCGCGGCGGGCCTGGTGAGCGTGGTGGCCAACGTGGCGGCCGGCCGCACCGCGGACCTCATCCGCGCCGTCCGCGACGGCGACCTGGTCAAAGCGCGGGCGATCGACGACGACCTGCGCCCGGTGACCGGCCGGCTCCTGCGTTCCGGCACGGCCGCGGCGAACACCAAGGCCGCGCTGGCCGGGCTGGGCGTCATCCCGCACGCGAGTGTCCGGCTTCCGCTGGTCGAAGCCGGTAGACCGACACGTGCGATCCCGACGCCGCCGTGAACTCCGCGCCGGTCCAGTCCGCGTGCCGGGACTCGAGCTCGAACCCGGCCAGCCGGCCCATCAGGTCGAGCTCGGCCGGCCAGATGTAGCGGTGCGGGGAGCGGCCGACGCGCGCCTGCCGCCCCTCGCCGAAGGTGAAGTGGTGCGAGACGAGGTGCTGGCGCACGGTGTCGTAGGTGTCCACGCCGACGTACCCGGAGTCGGCGCGGAAGACCAGCGCGTCCTGCCCGGGCGGCAGCCGCCGCAACTCGGGGACGCCCAGCTCGATCACGAACCGGCCGCCGGGGTCCAGGTGGCGGGCCGCGTTGCGGAAGCACTCGACCTGCTCGTCCTGGGCCAGCAGGTTCGAGATCGTGTTGTAGACTAGGTAGACCAGCGAGAACCGGCCGGGCGCGGTGGCCGTCGCCATGTCCCCGGTGACGACCGGGATCGCCGCCTTCGCCCGCAGCCGGGCCAGCATCGGCTCGGACAGCTCGATGCCGGCGACGGGCACCCCGCGCTCGGCGAGCGGAACGGCGATGCGCCCGGTGCCGATGGCGAACTCCAGCGCCCGGCCGCCGTCGGCCAGCGCGGCCAGGCGCTCGACCGCGGGCCCGACGACCTCGGGAGCGAACATGCCATGGCCCGGCGTGTCGTACCGCTCGGCCGTTTCGGCATCCCAGATGTCTGCTTGGCGCACGCCGTCCACCCTCGTCCGGAGCCGGCGGAGCTGTCCAACGATTTAGATCTTGCCCGATTTCGGGCAAGAATTTGGGTTTCGCGGGCCCGGGAGGGCATGATGTCCGGCGTGGCGGAGACCGACATCGTCGAGCGCGTGGCCGCGTCCACCGGACTGCCGCCGGGGGTGGCCGCGCGGGTCGTCGACGACGTCCTGGCGTTCTACCGGACGCCGGCCGAGGTCTACGTCCGCCGTCGGCACACCGAGCTGCAGGCCGAGGGCCGGAAGAACCCCGAGATCTTCCCGCTGATCGCCGCCGAGCTCCGGGGCCGGCTGGTGGCCGCGCCCGACCTGTCCGAGCGGCAGCTGCGCCGCATCGTCTACGGCTAGAAAAGGTTCGCCATGTGCGGAATCGTCGGCTACATCGGCGGCCAGAACGCCGCTCCCATCCTGCTCGAAGGCCTGACCCGGCTGGAGTACCGCGGCTACGACTCGGCCGGGATCGCCGTGCTCGGCGCCAAGAACACCGCGCAGGTCCACCGGGTGGTCGGGCGGGTGCGCAACCTCGCCGCGGCGCTGCCCAAGCGGCTCACCGGCAAGGTCGGCATCGGGCACACGCGCTGGGCCACGCACGGGCCCGCGTCGGAGGCCAACGCGCACCCGCACACGTCCGAAGACGGCCGCGTCTGCGTCGTCCACAACGGCATCATCGACAACGCCGACGCCTTGCGCGCCCAGCTCGCCGACGCCGGGGTCGAGCTGACGTCCGAGACCGACACCGAGGTCCTCGCCCACCTGATCGCCCGCTCGGGCGCCGAGACCCTCGAAGACGCCGTCGTCGAGGCGGTCTCGCGGATCACCGGCACGTACGCGATCGCCGTCACCGACAGCGCGCACCCGGACCGGCTGGTGATCGCGCGCAACGGCTCGCCGCTGATCATCGGCGTCGGCGAGCGGGAGATGTTCGTCGCCAGCGACCTCGCCGCGCTGGTCCGGCACACCTCGCAAGTCGCGCACCTCGACGACGGCGAGTTCGCCACGGTCTTCGCCACCGGCTACCGCACCTTCACCGTCGACGAGAGCGACACGACCAAGCCGGCCACCGAGATCGACATCGCCGCCGAAGACCTCGACCTGGGCGGCTACCCGCACTACATGGCCAAGGAGATCCAGGAGCAGCCCGACTCCGTGGCGCGGATGATCCGCGGCCGGCTCGACGACCGGTTCGGCGTCGCCCGCCTGGACGGGCTCAACCTGACGCCGCGGGAGCTGCGCGGGTTCAGCCGCGTGAAGATCCTCGGCTGCGGCTCGGCCTACTACGTCGGGCAGATCGGCGCGACGATGATCGAGGAGCTGGCGCGGATCCCGGCCGACGCCGAAGCGGCGTCGGAGTTCCGCTACCGCAACCCGATCATCGAGGCCGACACGCTCTACATCGCGGTCAGCCAGTCCGGCGAGACGATCGACACCGCCTTCGCCGTGGAGGAGATCAAGCGCAAGGGCGGCCGGGTGGTGGGCCTGGTCAACGTCGTCGGCTCGACGATCGCCCGCGCCTGCGACGGCGGGGTGTACCTGCACGCCGGCCCGGAGATCGCGGTCGCCTCGACCAAGGCGCTGACCAACATGGCCGTCGGCTTCGCGCTGATCGCGCTCTCGCTCGGCCGCGTCCGCGATCTGTCCAATGCGGACGGTCAGCGGATCATCACGGCGATCCGCGCGCTGCCCGGCCAGATCAAGTCCGTTCTGGACGGTGAGCCCGAGATCGCCGAGCACGCGAAGACCGTGGCCGCCGCGAACAGCCTGTTCTTCGTCGGCCGCGTCCGCGGCTACCCGGTGGCCCGGGAGGGCGCGCAGAAGTTCAAGGAGATCTCCTACCGCCACGCCGAGGCGTACCAGACGTCCGAGCTCAAGCACGGCCCGCTCGCGCTGATCGACGAAGCCCTGCCGACGGTCGCCGTCGTCCCGTCGGACGAGCTGACCGAGCGCAACCTGGCCGCCGTGCAGCAGATCCGGGCCCGCGGCGGCGCGGTGCTGGCGGTGACCCACGCCGGCGTCGACTTCGGCGAGCTCGACGTCCCGCGGATCGTGGTGCCCCGGACCGAGCCGGAGCTCGACCCGGTCCTGCTGACGATCCCGCTGCAGCTGCTCGCCTACCACGCCGCGCTGACGCTGGGCTACGACATCGACAAGCCGCGCAACCTGGCCAAGTCGGTCACCGTGGAGTGAACCCGGGCCTGCTTGGGCATGTTCCAGCCCAGCACCCCGGTCACGCGCCCACCTTCCCGGTACTCGGCCACGAACCGGCCCTCCCGCGGGTCACCCTCCACAACGGACACTTCGGCCGCCGCGGACAGCGTGCCGTGGACGTGGATCCGCGTGTCGAACTGGTGGGTCCAGAAGTACGGCACCGGTGTGTACGGGCGGTCGTCGCCGAGGATGTTCCCCGCCACGGCGACCGCCTGCTCGGTGGCGTTCGTCCGGTTTTCCAGCCGCAGCAGTGCGTCGAGGCCCTCGTGGTGCCAGCGGGCGACGTCACCCGCCGCGTGGATCCCGTCCGCCGCCCGGCAGCGGGAGTCGCACACCACGCCGTTGTCGCACAGCACCCCGCTGCCGGCCAGCCACTCCGTGGCCGGCGCGGCACCGAAGGCGACCACGACGACGTCGGCGGGCAGCACCTCACCGGACGCCAGCCGCACCCCGGTGACGCGCCCGTCGTCCTCGGCCAGGCCGGTGACCGCGGAGCCGAGCCGCAGCTCGACGCCCCGCCCGCGGTGCAGCTCGGCGAGCAGGCCCGCGGCGAGCGGGCCGAACTGGTAGGCCAGCGGGGCGGGCTGCGGCCCGGCCAGGGTGACCGGGACGCCCGTTTCGCACACGGTCGCGGCGATCTCCGCGCCGAGCACGCCGTCCCCGACGACCACCACCCGCTTGTCCGGCGCGAGGTCCGCGCGCAGGGCCAGCGCGTCGTCGAGGGTGCGCAGCACGTGGACCCCGCCGAGGCCGTCCTGCCCGGGCAGGGTGCGCGGCCGCAGCCCGGTGGCGAGCACGATCGCCTCCGCGGTCAGGGCCCGCGCGGCCGCGGTGTGAACGGTCCGCGCGCGGGCGTCGAGCCGCACGGCCGGGTCGCCGAGCACGAACTCGGTGTCCAATGCGGACAGTGCAGCTGCGGGCCGCAGCTGCGCCCGCTCGGGTGCCCAGCTCCCGCCGAGGACCTGTTTGGACAGTGGCGGCCGGTCGTAGGGCAGGTGCCGCTCGGCGCCCAGAACGGTTACGCGTCCCTGGTAACCCTTGCGGCGCAGGGCTTCCACGGTCGCGAGCCCGGCGGCCGAGGCGCCGACGACCAGGACGTCGCCCGGAGCCGTCATCCTTCCTCGCTGACCGAGATCGCGACGCCCGGGCACACGCTCGCGGCTTCGCGGACGGTCGTGTGCAGGGCTTCGGCCGGGTGCTCGTCGAGCAGGACGACGATGCCGTCGTCGTCGCGCTGGTCGAACACGTCCGGCGCGAGCATGACGCAGGTGCCCGCGCCGCAGCACTTGGCCTCGTCCACAGTGATCTTCATGGTGGTTCCCTTCGTTCGGTTACTCCGTGACCGGCGCGAGCCACAGCCCGGCCAGTACGTCGGTGAGGGCGGTGGCGGTGTCGCGCCAGCCGGTTTCCGGGGTGCCCGCGCCGTCGGCGAGCGCGCGTTCCCGCCCGGCCATCCCGTGCATCAGCAGGAGCCGGGTGATGTCGTTCCGTTCGGCGCGGACTTCGGCGGGCAGCCCGGGCAGGCACCGGTAGAGCCCGTCGAGAGTCCGCGCCAGCGAGGGGGACGCCAGCGTCTCCTCGACGATGACCGCGCGCAGCGACGGCTCGGTCATCACCTGGGCGGCGAACCGGGCGAACCAGGTCGGCGCGCCCAGCTCGGCGAGGTGCTCGGTGGCGGGGTGCACCAGGCACCCGAGCCAGTCCCGCAGCTGCGTGCACCCCCGGTCCAGCCGGCCGCCACGCAACCGTTCGATCGGCCCGGTGTGCTTGCGGACGATGGCCCGCACCACGTCGGCCCGGGTGCCGAAGTGGTAGCCGACGACGGTGTTGTTGCCCTGCCCGGCCGCTTCGCCGATCTGCCGGTTGGACACGGCCAGGACGCCGTGTTCGGCGTAGAGCCGTTCCGCCGCGGCCAAGATCCGCTCCCGCGTCGCCTGCGCCCGGTCCGTCACCAGCGGACGGGCAGTTCCCGCAGCCCGCCGACCGCGAGGCCCTCGACCCGGCGCAGTTCGTCCGCCGGGACGGCCAGCTCCAGCGCCGGCAGCTTGCGCAGCAGCACCTCGAGGACGACCTGCAGTTCGGTGCGGGCCAGCGGCTGCCCGAGGCACGCGTGCGCGCCGGCGCCGAAGGCGAGGTGCGGGTTCGGGCTGCGGGTCAGGTCCATCGCGCCGGCGTCCTCGAAGGCGCGTTCGTCGCGGTTGGCCGCGGCCATGCTGCACATCGCGGTGGTGCCGCCCGGCAGCACGGTGCCGCCGACCTCGAAGTCCTCGGTGATGTACCGCTGCATGCCCACACCGGCGTTGGCGTCCACCCGCAGCGATTCCTCGACCGCCGTGCGCACCAGCGACGGGTCGGCGAGCAGCTGCTCCCACCGGCTCCGGTCGGCCAGCAGCATCGCCACCATCTTGGCGATCATGTTCGCGGTGGTCTCGTGCCCGGCGATGAGCAGGCCGATGCCGGTGGCGGTGAGCATCGCGTCCGACCAGTCGACGCCCTCGGCGATCAGCGCGCTGAGGATGTCCTCACCGGGTTCGGCCCGCTTGCCCGCGATGTGCCCGCCCATGTACCGGCCGAACTCCGCCTGCGCCGCGTCGAACTCGGCCTGCGTGTAGCGGGTCATGCTGAGCATGACGTCGGACCAGTGGGCGAACCGGTCCCGGTCGGTGTCCGGCACGCCGAGCATGTCGCAGATGACCCAGACCGGCAGCGGGAAGGCGAGGCCCGCCTTGAGGTCGCCGGGCGCGCCCTTCGCGACCATCTCGTCGACGAGCTGCTCGGCCATCGCCGCCATGCCGGGCCGCAGCGCGGCCATCCGCTTGGCGGTGAACCACTTCCCGAGCAGGCGGCGCCACTTCAGGTGCGCCTCGCCGTGCTGCGGCAGCACGGCGGCCATCTCGCTGTTGAACACCCCGCCCGACTCGGTGTCCGCGACGCGGGCCGCGTTGTCCCCCGCCGACGGCCGGGTGAAGCGCGGATCGGACAGGACCGTCTTGACGTCGTCGTACCGGGTGATCAGGGCGGCCTCGTCCCCGCTGGCCAGCGCGACGCGCGCCACCGGGCACTTCTCCCGGAATTCGGCCCATTCGGCCGGCGGCTCGAGCGCGGTGGCGGCCTCGAACGGGAAGCGCGGCAGCGGATCGGTGTGGCTGGGCGTCATGGCGGGCCTCTCGTTGGTGAATGTCCCCTGCTCCGAGGATGGCCACGATCCCGGATTAAGTCAAGCAGTTGATTTAATCTCCGGGGAAGCCTCAGCCGCGCGCGCGACGCTTGGCGTTATTCGCGCTCGACCTTGCGCAGCCCGCCCGCGGGCGTCCACCACTCGACGACCAGCAGCGTGGCCGCCTCGTTCAGGTGGGTGTGCACGACCTCGGCGACGTCGGCCTCGAACCGCTCGCCGTCTTCGGTGCGCACGCGCCCGGCGATCTTCGCCTCGCCCGGCCACTGCGCCTCGGCGCCCTCGACGGGGTCGACCGTCGCGCTGTGCAGCGCGAACCGCGGGTCGCGGAGCAGGTCCGCACCCTTGCGCGCGTGCGGCATCGAACCGAAGACGAGCTCGCCGTTCTCGAAGGCCGTCTCGATCCCGGAGATCCGCGGCGAGCCGTCAGCCCGCAGGGTCGCGATCGTCTTGTGCTTGTGCGCGTCGAACAGGGCCTGCACCCGCCGGGCGAACTCCGGCTCCGCCGCTTCGAACTCCCGCCACGCCGTCATGCACCCATCGTGCCGCACCGCAGGCCCGCGACGAGGAGCTGCACCATCCGGCGTGCGTCGTACCGGGGGTCGTCCGCGCCGATACAGAGGTTGCCGACCCCGCGCATGAGGTCCAGCGGCGGCACCGCGGCCCGGATCTCGCCGGCCGCGGCGGCGGCGTCGAGCAGCTCGGCGCACACCGGCACCAGCCGGTCGAGGAAGTACGCGTGCAGCGCCTCGAAGCCGGCGTTGTCCGACTGGAGGGCCCCGGCGAGCCCGTGCTTGGTCACCAAGAAGTCCACGAACAGGTCGATCCACTGCGCCAGCGCGGCGTACGGCGATTCGTTCGCGGCCAGCAGGGCCGGCCCGGCCTCCGTGCAGGCGTCCACCTGGTGCCGGAAGACGGCGATGACGAGGTCCGCCCGGGTTGGGAAGTGGCGGTAGATCGTGCCCATCCCGACGCCGGCCTTCGCCGCGATGTCGCGCACCGGCGCGTCGACCCCGGACGCGACGAAGACCGCGGCCGCCGCGTCCAGCAACGCCTTCTCGTTGCGCCGGGCGTCCGCCCGCTTGGGCTTGCGTTCGCCCACCGAATCCTCCCGGGGTTGCTAAGCGGAACAGTGTTCCGTATCGTTAGCGGAGCAACGTTCCGTTTGCTCATGATGCCACGGAGGCACTCCCCATGCAGTACCGCACCTTGGGCCGCACCGGCGTCCAGGTCAGCACGCTCGCGCTCGGCGCGATGAACTTCGGCGCGATCGGGCGCGTCACCCAAGACGAGGCCACCGCCATCGTCGACGCCGCCCTCGACGGCGGCATCAACCTCATCGACACCGCCGACATGTACGGCCAGGGCGAGTCGGAGGTGATCGTCGGCCGCGCGATCGCCGGCCGCCGCGACGACCTCGTGCTGGCCACGAAGGCGACCATGCCGATGGGCGAGGAGCGCAACCACCGCGGCAACTCGCGCCGCTGGCTGGTCCGCGCGCTCGACGACAGCCTGCGCCGCCTCGACGTCGACCACGTCGACCTGTACCAGGTCCACCGCTGGGACCCCGCGACGAGCGACGAGGAAGCGCTTTCCGCGCTGACCGACCTGCAGCGCGCGGGCAAGATCCGGTACTTCGGCTCGTCGACCTTCCCCGCGTACCGGATCGTGCAGGCGCAGTGGGCCGCGCGCGAACACCGCCTCGGCCGGTACGTAACCGAGCAGCCCAGCTACTCGATCCTGCAGCGCGGCATCGAAGCCCACGTGCTGCCGGTGACCGAGGAGTACGGGATGGGTGTGCTGGCGTGGAGCCCGCTGGCTTCGGGCTGGCTGTCGGGCGCGGTCCGCGCGGGCCGCGAGATCGCCACCAACCGGGCGACGGCCTTGCCGCAGCGCTTCGACCTCGACGTCCCGGCCAACCGGGCCCGCCTCGACGCCGTCGAGAAGCTCGCGAAGCTCGCCGAGCAGGCGGACCTGACGCTGATCCAGCTCGCGCTCGGTTTCGTCACCGCGCACCCCGGCGTGACGAGCGCGCTCATCGGCCCGCGGACACCGGATCATTTGACCTCCCAACTGGCGGCCGCCGACACGGTGCTGCCCGCCGACGTCCTCGACGAGATCGACACCATCGTCGCGCCGGGCACCGACCTGGCCCCGGACGAGAAGTTCGACACCCCGCCGTCCCTGCTCGACCCGGCGCTGCGGCGGCGCCGATGAGCTTCGGCATCATGACCGCACCGATGCAGGTGGGGTACGACGAGGTCCGGCGCGTCTGGCGAGAGGCCGACAAGGTGCCGGAGATCGAGCACGCGTGGCTGTTCGACCACCTGATGCCGATCGCCGGCGACCCGGACGGCCCGATCTTCGAGGGCTGGACGCTGCTGGCGGCCCTGGCGGCCCAGACGTCACGGATGCGCATCGGGCTTTTGGTCACCAGCAACCGCTTCCGCCCACCGGCCGTGCTGGCGAAGATCGCAACAACGGTCGACATAGTGTCGGGCGGCCGCCTCGACTTCGGCATCGGCGCAGGGTCCCGCCCGAGCCACCCACTGGCCCGCCGCGAGTACGACGGCCACGGCCTCCCGTACCACAGCCAGGACGACGCGGTGGCGGCCCTGGCCGAGGCGTGCACGGTGATCCGCCGCTTGTGGACATCATCAGAGCCGTTCGACTTCGAGGGCGCACACGTGCGCCTGACGGGAGCAGTCGGCAATCCCCACCCGGTACAGCAACCACACCCCCCGATCATGATCGGCGGCCGCGCAAGCGCAACGCTGCGAGTGGTGGCAGAGCACGCGAACCTGTGGAACATCCCGGGCGGCGGCGACATCACGGACCTCGCCGGACGCAGCCGGTTGCTGGACAGGTACTGCGAGGAGATCGGCCGCAATCCGGCGGAGATCGTGCGATCGATCTACCTGCCGGTGGATTACGAGCGGCCGGGGGTGACGCGCGGCAAGATCGCCGAGGCGGCGGAGGCGGGGTTCGGGCATTTCGTGCTCGGGCTGGCGAGTCCGTATCCCGAGGAGGTGGCGCAGTGGGTGGCGGATGAGGTGATCCGCCGGGTGTGAGGTTCGGTGGTGATGACCGCGGTGGGGCCTGGGTGAGTCGATCCGCCAGGCTTAGCGGCAATGACCGTGCCGGGCGGCGCGGTGGACCCCGGTGAGCCAACCCGCCAGGCGTGAAGCCCGGTCGCGATGACCACACCGCCGGTCGGCGGCCCCGCCGAGCCGACCCGCCAACCACGAAGCCCGGCGGCAACGGCCGCACCGGACGATGCAGTGAGCCCCGGGCGAACCGCCTCGCCAATCGCGAAGCCCGTGGCAATGACTGCACCGGGCGCTGCGGCGGGTCCCGGGGGCCGAGCCGCCAGGCGTAAAGCTCGGCGGCGGTGACCGCGGCGGGCCGCGGGTGAGTCGATCCGCCGAGCGCGAGGCCGGTGGCGATGATCGCTCCGGCTGGTGGGGCGGCGAGCTGGGTGGGCCTCCGGCCCCCGGTTTCCAGCGTACCGGGCAGCTCCGACAGTTCCGGGCGACCGGCGACCGGCGACCGGTTGGCGGCCGGCGGCGGGGCCGGTGCGGTCAGTCCGCGTTCGCCAGGTGGGCCAGGGCCGATCGCAGCTGCCGCCGGGTTTCCGGCGGCAGGCCGGCGAGCTTGCTGTCCTCCACCTCGCGGATCGCCGCCCGGACCGCCGCGTGGCGTCGGGCGCCTTCCGGAGTCAGGCGGACTACTCTCGCGCGGCGGTCGGCCGGGTCGGGTTCCCGGGCCACCAGGCCTGCAGCTTCGAGGGCGTCGAGGAGCGCGATCAAGCGGGTCTTGTCGTAGCGGATCTGCTGCGCCAGCACCAGCTGGCTCGGCGCCGCCCCGGGGGCCAGTGCCGACAGCACCACGTATTGCCACATCGAGAGCCCGTGCCGCTCCAGCACCGGCCGTTCGGCTTCGGCCAGGGCGCGGCCCGCTCCGGCGCAGAGGGCTCCGAGATCGTCGTCCTCGTTCACCGGCAGGATTTTACGCGTGGACAGATCGTACGCAGGTGCGTATCGTTTCGCCCATGACACTGGGACGAGCCGAAACCCGCACCATCTCCATCGCCGCCCCGCCGGCGCGGGTCGTCGAATACCTCGCCGACCCGCGCCACCTGCCCGAATGGGCACCGGGGTTCGCCACCGCGGTGGACCACGACCACGACGACATCTGGCGCGTCCACACCGACGGGGGCCCGCGGCGCGTGGCGGTGCGCGTCGCGGCGGCCCACGGTGTGGTCGACGTCGTCAGCGCCGACGCACCCACCGTGGGCCTGTTCACCCGCGCGGTCCCGAACCTGACCGGCGCCGAGCTGATCTTCAGCCTGTTCTTCCCCGAGGACACCGACCCTTCGGCCGTGGACGCCCAGATGGCGGTCGTCGGCGAGGAACTGCGGACCGTGCGCGAACGCGTCGAATCGGCACGCTAACCCGCCGCGCAGACGACCCCGTTGAGGGTGAACGCCGACGGCAGGATGTTCGGGCCGCTGTAGTCGGCGGTGAACCCGACGTCCACCCCCGACGCCGGCGGTGCCGACGACGAAACCGTCACCGTCGTCCCGTTCTGCGCCCACGTGCCGTTCCAGCCGCCGGTGAGCCGCTGTCGCGCGGTGGGCCAGCCGAACGTCAGCGTCCAGTCCCCCACCACCCCGCTGCCGGTGACGTGGATGCCGCCGACGAAGCCGCTCGCCCAGTCGGTGACGTCGGTCATCCGGACCGTGCAACTGCTCGCCGCCGGTGCGCCGGTGGTGAGCGTCAGCGGCGGGGAGGCCGCGGACAGGTTGCCCGCTGTGTCGCGCGCCAGGACGTTGACCGTGTACCGGCTGCCCGGCACGAGGTTCCCGACGTCGAGCGACGTGCCGGTGGTCTCGCCCCACTGTTCGCTGACCGCGCCGACCTGGCGGTACACCTCGTACTTCGCGATCGGGTGGGCGCCGGCCGCGGCGGCGGGCCAGCTGATCGTCGCGGTGCGGTCGGTCGCCGTCCCGGTCGGCTGCCCGGGCGTGCCGGGTCCGCCGGACGCGGCGGCCGCCGGGTGCAGCACCACGGTGGTCAGCGAGTACGGCGGCAGTGTCTGGGACGTGCTCGTCCCGGTCGTCGAACTCGAAACAGCCGTGGCGCCGTTGGTGAAGGTGAACACCTGCGGCGCACCGGCCGCCGGTGTGTAGCCCGCGTAGTCCAGCGTCACCGTCCTGGCCTGGTCGGGATCCTTGTTGAGCAGCAGCACGGCGAGGTCGCCGTTCGGCCGCCGGACGGCGTGCGCGCCGACGAGCGGGTCGTCCGCGCCCGCCCGGACGTACTGGTCGCCGGGGTGCGCGAACGTGCTCAGCATCTTCAAGCCGTAGTAGGGCGCGAACGGCGTGTTCAGCGCGGGCTCGCAGGCGCCGCCCTCGAGGCAGGTGGCGCTGGAGAGCAGGCCGGAGTCGCCGTAGTCCGGATAACCGGCCACGGTGGACAGTTTCGTGCCGCCGTTGTGCGTGTCCCACCAGTCGACGGTGAACACGCCGTTCTCCAGCAGCGAGCTGTAGGTGTCGGCGGCGAACAGCGCGCCGGGCTGGGTGTCCATGCCGACCGGGGTGTTCGTTTCGGTCATCGAGATGCCGATGCGCCCGGCGTTCGCGCCCGCGTACCGGGTGATCTGCTCGCGGGCCAGGTAGATCATGTCGTTGACCTGCTCCGGCTTCGCGAGGGCTTCCGCCGCCGTCGAACCGCTGGGGTACCAGTGCAGGATGACGAAGTCGATGTGCGGGCCCGCGATCGACAGCACGGTCTGGTTCCAGGTGGCGGTGTCACCGGAGCCGACGATGCCGTCCGGCCAGTTAGCCGGGGTCGTCAGCACGGCACCGATCTTGACGCCCGGATCGACCGCCTTCATCGCGTCGGCGTAGGCGACGACGCCGTTGGCGTACGCCGTGGGGCTTTTGTCCGCGTGGTTGTCGGCTTCCCAGTTCGCGCCGTAGTGGCCGTTCCCGTAGAGCTCGTTGCCGATTTCCCAGTACTTGACGCCGTAGCCCTTCGTCACGTTGGCGTACCGCACCCAGTCCGCGGCCTCTTCGGGCGTCCCGGTGCCGTAGTTGGCGATGATGATCGGCTGGGCGCCGGCTTTTCTGACGCCGCCCATGAACGTGTCGAAATCGGTGTTGGGCGCCACGTAACCACCCGGCGCGGTGTTGTCCTTCCAGTGGTAGATGTCGCCGTAGGAGCCGCCGGGGTAGCGCATGGTGCGAACCCCGGCCGCGCCGAAGAGGTCGGCCACCACGTCGGTCCCCAGCTGGCTGTCCCACACCGCGTGGTTGATGCCGATCCCGGTGTCCGGCACGGTGGCCAGCCCGGCTCGGGCGTTGACGGTGACCGTCGCCGCGGGCGCGGTCGCCGCCCCGGCGGTACCGGCCGCCGTGCTCGCCGCGACGAGCACGGCGATCACCGGCCACGCTGCCCAGCGCAGACGTCGAGCTGTCATGGAAGTCCATCCTCACTTCGTCGGGCACGAACGGATGACTGGGAGCGCTCTCAGCGAGAGAACCACCGAGGGGGCCCGAAGTCAACGGAAGTCGCGTGAGGGCCCGTTCCGCATCGGGAGTTCGAGGTTTTCGAGGCGATCGGCAACGAGCGTGACGACCCCTTCGGCGGCTTGCACCCGCCCGCGCACGAGCAGCGCGGCACTGGCGCGGGCGATCAGGCGCTGCCGGTGCCACAGTCCCTGGGAGACGACGACGTTGGCCATCCCGGTCTCGTCTTCGAGGTTCAGGAACGTGATCCCGCCGGCCGTCGCCGGCCGCTGCCGGTGGGTGACCGCGCCGCCGACCCACACACGCGCCCCGTCCTCGGTCCGCATGAGCTCGGCGACGGTGATCGCGCCGCGCTTGCCCAGGAGCTCGCGCAGGTATTCGACGGGGTGACTGTCCGGGGACACGCTGGTGGCCCACAGGTCCGCGGCCGTCACCTCCAGCCGCGTCATCCCGGGCAGTGCGGGCGCGTCGAGCCCCGGGGCGAGGCCGGGCAGGTGACCGGGCCGGGTGGCCGCGGCCGCGCCGGCGGCCCAGAGGTCCTGCCGCCGATCGCCGCCGAACCCGCCGAACGCCCCCGCCGTGGCGAGCGCCTCGGCGGCGTTCTTCTTCAGCCGCACGCGACGAGTCAGGTCACCGATGCTGGTGTAGGGGCCGTGGGCGTCGCGTTCGGCGACGATCTCCTCGGCGACGTCCTCGCCGAGGTGGCGGACGCCGGCGAGGCCGAGCCGCAGCGCAACCCCGCCGGTGCTGCTCTCGTCCGGTTCGAGGGTGGCGTGGACGAGGCTCGTGTTGATATCGGGCTCGCGGATGTGGACACCGTGCCGGCGCGCGTCGGCGACCAGCGTCTGCGGGCTGTAGAAGCCCATCGGCTGGGCGCTCAGCAGCCCGGCGCAGAACGCGGCCGGGTAGTAGTGCTTGAACCACGCGGATGCGTACACCAGCAGCGCGAAGGACATCGAGTGCGCCTCGGGGAAGCCGTAGCCGGAGAAGGCGTGGATCTGCTCGAAGATCCGGGTGGCGAGCTCGCGGTCGAGCCCGTTGGCAGCGCAGCCGGCGAAGAACCGCGCCATCAGGGCCTTCATCTTCGTGCTGGACCGCTTGGCGCCCATGGCGCGGCGGAGCTGGTCGGCCTCGGCCGGGGTGAAGCTCGCGACGTCGACGGCCATCTGCATCACCTGTTCCTGGAACAGCGGCACGCCGAGGGTGCGGTCCAGTGACGCGGCCAGCCGCGGGTGCGCGTGTTCCCATTCCTCGTCGCCGCGGCGGCGCCGGATGTAGGGGTGCACCGAGCCGCCCTGGATGGGGCCGGGCCGGATCAGCGCGACCTCGACGACGAGGTCGTAGAACTCTCGCGGCCGCAGCCGCGGCAGCGTGGCGAGCTGGGCGCGGGACTCCACTTGGAACACCCCGACGGCGTCGGCGGCGCAGAGCATGTCGTAGACCGCCGGGTCGGCCAGGTCGAGTTTCCCGATGTCGACGGTCGTGTCGTGGTGTTCGGCGACAAGGTCGAGCATGTGGTGCAGCGCGGAGAGCATGCCGAGGCCGAGCAGGTCGAACTTGACCAGCCCGACGGTGGCGCAGTCGTCCTTGTCCCACTGCAGCACGCTGCGGTCGGCCATGGTCGCCCACTCGACCGGGACGACTTCGGACACCGGCTGTTTCGAGATGACCATGCCGCCGGAGTGGATACCGAGGTGGCGCGGGAAGTCCTCGATCCGCGCGGCCAGGTCGAGAACGTCGTCCGGAATCGCTCCCCCGGCTTGCTGCCTGGTTGCGGCGACCCCACCCCAGCGGTCCACGAGCTTGCTGTAGGCGTCCTGCTGCCCGGGGCTGTGGCCGAGGGCTTTGGCGGCGTCGCGGATCGCCGACGGCGCCCGGTAGGTGATGACGTTGGCGACCTGCGCAGCGTGGAACCGGCCGTGTTTGTCGTAGACGTACTGGATGGCTTCCTCGCGGCGGCCGGACTCGATGTCGACGTCGATGTCCGGCGGCCCGTCCCGCTCCGGCGCGAGGAACCGCTCGAACAGCAGGTTCCACTTGACCGGGTCGGCGTGGCAGATCTCCAGCGCGTAGCAGACCGCGGAGTTCGCCGCCGAGCCGCGGCCCTGGCAGAGGATGTCCGCTTCCCGGCAGAACCGGACGATGTCCCAGACGACCAGGAAGTAGCCGGGGAAACCGAGCTTTTCGATGACGGCGAGTTCGTGGTCGAGCTGGGCGTAGGCCTTCGGGTTCTCTTCACGCGGCCCGTAGCGCTTCGCCGCGCCGCACCAGGTCAGCTCGGTGAGGAAGGACATTTCGTCGTGCCCGGCGGGGACGGGGAACGGCGGCAGGTCCGGCGCGACGAGGTTGAGGTCGAACGCGACTTCGACGCCCAGCACGGCGGCCCGCCCGACGGCACCGGGATAGCGGCGTTCGAAGAGGCGCCGCTGTTCCATCCCGGACCGCAGAAACGCCTGCCCCGACGGCGGCCGCCACCCGTCGAGCTCCTCGGCCGGCCGCCGGGCCCGGACGGCGGCGACCGCGGCAGCCACGACAGCGTCGTCCGGGCGCGCGTAGTGCACGTTGTTGGACACGACGGTGGGCAGCCGGAGGTCCTCGGCCAGCGCGTCGAGCAGGTCGTTGGCAGCGTGGTCCCGCGGCTGCCGGTGGTCGATCAGCTCGACGGCGACGTGCGACCGCCCGAACCGGTCCACGAGCCGGGCGAGTTCGGCGTGCGCGGCGGCCGGCCCCCGCTGGGCGAGCGCTTGCCGGACGGCCCCCTTGCGGCACCCGGTCAGGACGACGACGTGCCCGGCGAGTTCGTCGGCGAGCTCGTCGAAGTCGTAGACCGGCCGGCCCTTCTCCCCGCTGGCGAGCTGGGCCCGGGAGATGACCCGGCACAACCGGTGGTAGCCGGTCTGCTGCCGCGCGATCACGAGCAGGTGCGAACCGGCCGGGTCGGGCATGCCGGCCTGCGGACCGGGCAGCCCGAGTGAGAGTTCGGCCCCGAACCCGACCCGCACCCCGAGGGCCCGCGCGGCATCGTTGAACCGCACGGCGCCGTACAGGCCGTCGTGGTCGGTGAGGACGAGCGCGTCGAGCTCGAGCCGCGCGGCCTCCTCGACCAGCGTCTCGGGGGGACTCGCGCCGTCGAGGAAGCTGAAGTTGGAGTGGACGTGCAGCTCGGCGTAGGGGGCACGGATCCGGTCCCCGCCGTCGTCCCGGGCCCGCCGGTCTGCGAGATCGGCCGGTGCCCCGGGATACCCTTCGCGTTTGCGCGACCACGCCGGGGCATCGTTGCCGTCCCCGGGCACGGGCGGGCGCCCGGAAGCGATCCGCTCCACTTCGGACCACGGAACGCGCGGATTGTTGAACGCCAAGGCCAGCTCCCACCGATTTCGCTGTGGGGAAGCCAGCGACTACTGTTCGAACACGCGGACGAATACCGCGGTCCGATCCTGCGGCGGGACGCGTCCGGTGTCAACTGTGGACGGTGTGAAGTCGCGTCCGTCACAGGCTGCGCGGAGCCGTTGGAGCTGCGGGCGTTTATCGTTTCAGGCTGCGAAGGGCAGTGGTTGGTGGACGTTGTTGCGCCGGGGTTTTCGCTGTTTGCCGAGGAAACGCGGCGGCAGGAACTCCGGGAGACCATCTGAGGCGATGCGGACCTCCCACCCCGAGCGATGCAGCAACCGATGGTGATAGGCACACAGCAACACCACGGTGCCCAGATCCGCGGAGCCACCCTCAGTCCCGTGCTCCACGTGATGACCGTGACAGTCCCGGGGTGGGCGACGGCAACCGGGGAACGCGCAGCCACGGTCGCGCCGCTCCAGGGAACGGCGGAGCCCGGCGGAGATCAGGCGGCGCAGACAGTCCAGGTCGAGGGGATCACTGTTCTCGCCCGGCGCCGCGGGAACGGTCTCGCTGTCCCCGGCGGGGATTCGTGCCTCCGCGTCCGAGACGCGGCCGCCATCCCCCGAGGTCGTCTGCCCGGCCTCGGTTTCCAGGTCGATGCCGGAGATCGGGACAGTCACCCGTCGAGGTCGCGACCGGTGAGCAGGCGCCCGCTTCCCGGCCTGCGCCGGCAGGTCCGGGGAGTTCGACGCCAGGTCGACCGCGTCGGAGAAGGCATCACCGTAACGCTCCCGCGGGGAGCGCGAGTCGGCGCCGCCGTCGTCGGCGGGGCGGCGCTGGGCCAGGGCATCCAGCAGGGCACTGGCGCGGGTGCCGGTCTCGTCGTCAAACCGGCCATGCAACTCCCACACCCCAGTTCTCTTCCGTCGTAATGACAACTCCCGAGCCGGAACCGCCCGCTCCACCGGACCGGGCTCCAGAACCCGCGCCGCCAAGGCGACCTGCCTGTACCCCGCCTCCCCCGTAAACGACAGCAAATGAGCCTCGACCACATCCCGGCGCTCGGGCGGGATATCGGTCAAGGCATCCACGATCACGTCGATCATCGGATTGCTCAGCCGACCTGCCCGAGCCGCTACCGCGGTTGCGGGCGCCAGCGCAGGAACCACCCCGCCGTCGGGATCGCGGCCCGGGTTGAGCGCCCGGGCCCGTTTCACCACCCGCGCCGCCGCCGAGCGTGGCATATCGCCCAGCTGCTCCAGCAAACGAACCACCGAACGGTACCCGAACAGCTCCCGCACACCCCGCTGCTCGATCTCCACCAGCACAGCACCCAGCGAAGCCTCCGCCGCCCGCATGGTCGCGAGCAGCTCACCGATGCGGTCGGCCAGCACCACCGCCTCGGGCGAAAGAGTCACGTTGTCGGACATGCACCCAGACTATCGAGCATCCGAACACAAGTTCATCACTCGAAAAGGTGATCATCGAGCTCCTAGTCGTAACAGCCCTCCACTGTCCACTGTGGATTATTTCCGAGCAAAGCCGTTAGCAGTAGGGCAATATCGCCGTCGGCGTCGCCCTCCAGGACCACCTGTACCCGCGCCGAAGGTCGCTCGCCGCGGCGGGTGGGCAGGGCCGGGTGGACCACCCATGGTCCCGCCGAACCGAGGACGCGGCGGGGCGGGCCGCCGTCCACGGCGACCGTCGATGGTGGGTAGCCGAGCTCGCCGCGGGTGGTGCAGCGGACCACGTCGCCGACCGCGTCGAGGACCTCTGCCGGGACCGGGCGGCGGGGGACGACCGTCGGCGAGGGGGCCGGCAGCCGGCCCGGCCACGGGCGGTCGGCGGCCAGCGGGCGGCGCGGCTCGCCCCACGGGATCAGGCGGACGCGTTCGGCCGGGCCGCGGCCGCCGTCCAGCAGCGGGGTGACCACCGCGTCCGGGCCCAGCAGGCCCTGGATCCGCACCAGGGCGCGGGCGGCGCGCTCGGCGGCGTCGGCGTCGCGGCCCACCGAGCCCAGCTGCAGCTGCAACGCCTGCCCGCCGACCACCTCTTCGGGGTCGAGGCGCAGCCGGACGATGCCCGCCGTGGGCCGGTCGCGGGCGGTCAGCCAGCCTTCGCACTGCCACCGCACGCGGTCCGCCGTCGAGCGGGCGGTGAGGGGTTCCGCGCAGCGCCAGACGCGTACGCGTTCTTCGCCGGCTTCGGTCACGGCGACGATTGCCAGTCGCGTACAGGCGAAGCCGTGGTTCGCCAGCCCCGCGAAGAAGCGTTCGCCGAGCGTCTTCGCGACGAAGGCGGCTTCGTCGACCCTCGCCAGCGGCGTCTCGAACGTCTCGGTGACAGACAGGTCTGGCGGCAGGGCGCGCCGCAGCGGCGGACGTTCGGAGAGGCCGCGGGCGAGGCGGTGGGCGACGACGGCGTCCTTCGGGAAACGGCCGGCGATGTCGCGTTCGGCCAGCGCGGCGAACGCGCCGAGGGTGCGCAGGCCGAGCCGCTTGAGCAGGTCGACGAGCTCGCCGCGGTCGTCGCTGGGCTGGTTCAGTTCGGTGGTCGGCAGCGGGGCGAGGAACTCCGCCGTCCGGCCGCGCGCGACGAGGGCGGACCGGCGGGCGGCGAGGGTCGCGGCGAACAGCCCGTCGGCGACCCCGACCTGGCACTCGACCCCGGCCCGGGCGGCGACCTCGTCGATGAGCAGCTCGGCGAGGGCGGCTTCCCCGCCGAAGTAGCCGGCGGCACCGTCGACGGGCACGGCGACGACGCCGGGCCGCACCACCTCGACACCGACGGCCTGCGCCTCGACCGCGGCGGCGACGGGTTCGAAGAGCCGGGCATCACGATCGGGATCGTGCTGGTGCACCACGAGTTCCGGGCACCGCGACTGTGCATCCCGCCGCCGCATGCCGCGCCCGACGCCGCTGCGCCGCGCGGAAGCGGAGCAGGCGACGACGCGGTTGGCGGAGAAGACGGCAGCGGGCGCTGTGGGCGGCGTACCGGCCGCGGCCCCGGCGGCGACGACCGGCCAATCGGGACACCACAGGACGAGCAGCCGTGGCGCGTCAGTCATTCCACGGTGCCGCGCTCACCGGACGCTCCGGCCGAGCGCACGATCGCGGCGAGGGGCGGCACGCGTGATTGGGAGCGGATCTCGCGTGACTGGAGGCGAATCTCGCGTGATTGAAGGCGCAACTCGCGTGACCGGAGGCGCAACTCGCGTGATTGGAGGGGCATCTCGCGTGATTGGAGAGGCGACACGCGTGACTGGAGGGGCAAGTCGCGTGGTGGTTCTGGCCAGGGCGGGTGGGGTGGCTCATCCGGCTACCTCGACCAGGCGGCGTTCTGGGCGGGTGGCGTCTGCCACCGTGCCCTCTGGGGCCGGGAGCTGCAGCGGGACTGTCCGGGGGCGGGCCGCTGCGCCGCGGCCGCGGCTTGTTGCCACCACGTCGCGGCTTCTCAAGTGGCCGTGGCCGTCCTGGGTGAGGCCGTGCCAGCGGCGGCCTGACACGCTCAGCTCCACGTCCGCGCCCGGCCAGTGGCCCACCGCCAGCAGCACCGTGCCGCGGTTGCGGACCCGGCCCGCCAGGCGGCGGGCCGTCTCCGGAGGCATGTTGCGGGCCGGCCCCAGTACCACCACGTCGAAGCCGTCCACCAGGGCCGAGACCACCGGCACCAGCTCCGCTCCCGGGTCCGGGACCAGGGCGATCCGCTCCAGGTCGACGCCGAGTTCCGCCGCCGCGGCCAGGCCCAGTTCCGGCAGGCCCGTCACCGCCGCCCAGGAGCCGTCGCGGGTGGCCGCCGCCAGGAGGGCCAGTACCAGGGATGTTGCTCCGCGCACCGCGATCGTGCTTCCCCTGCGCAGGCCGCCGCCGGGCAGCAGGGCCGCCAGCGGGGGCAGTACCGCCAGCAGCTCCGCGTCCGCGGACGGCTCGCGCAGCTGCGCGGCCGTGCCGACCCCGGGAATGGCCGTGAGCCCGGCCAGCGCCTCCGGCACCGCCACCACCGCCCACCTCCAGCACCACGTACTCGCACCGGAGACACCCGCGTGAGGAAGCCACAGGCGAACCCAGAACACTTATCGAACACTTGTTCGCATACTGCGAGACGAGCGCCCCCGCTGTCAAGCCGGACGGGCGGACCTCACCCTGGCGAAATCGTCCGGCTCACGATCCACGCGTGCTCGCCCAGCTGCCGGCCGCGCGTGAACCCGTGCTCCTCGAACAGCTCGACCGTCGCGCTGAACAGGAACCGGGCCGGCGCGGTGCGGCCCGCCGTCGCCTCGGAGACCGCCTCGACGAGCCCGCCGCCGGCCTGCGCGATCTGTGCCAGCGCGCCCGCCAGCGCCATCCGGGCGATGCCGTGCCCCCGGTGCTTCCGGTCGACGAAGACGCACGTGATCCGCCAGTCCGGCCGGGGCGGCGAGGCCTTGTCGTACGCCCGCCGGTGCTTGATGCCGGGCAGCTCGGCGGGGCTGCCGTACTGGCACCAGCCCTGGGCGACGCCGTCGGCGTCCAGCACCAGCGCCGCGTGTGCGCCACCCGTGCGGACGCGGTCCTCCTTGATCGTGCGGCGCGCCGGGCCGCGCTGTGCGCGTTCCGGGTGGAACCCGAGGCACCAGCAGCCGCCGAAGATGCCGTTGTTGCGCTCGACGAGCTCCGCGAACGCCGCCCACGTCGAGGCGTCGAGGGGGCTGACGGTATGCGTCATCCGCGGGATTCTGCCGCACCGACCTGTGCCGCGGGTCGTGACAGGGAAGCGGGCCGCACCGGTGCCGGTGCGGCCCGCCGCGATCGAGATCAGCCCGCGAACGGGCTCGCGTCGATCCCGCAGGTCTGGCCCGCGGCCGGGAAGGTGCCCGAGATCAGGTAGTCCCGCTTGACCTTCTCGGTGCACGTGCTCGGCACGTACATCGACGAGTGGCCGTAGCCCTCGGTGACGAACACCCGCGCCCGCGCCAGTTCCGCGGCGCCGTCACGCGCGCCGGGCAGCGGCGTGGACGGGTCGTAGTGGTTGTTCAGCACGAGGATCTCCGCCGACGTCGGGCGGTTCCACGGGCCGGTGTAGCGGTCGGTGTCCCTCGCCTGCCAGTACGCGCAGCTCATCATGTCCAGCACCGCGATCCGCCCGAAGTACGGCACGCGCTGGTCCTCCGACTCGGCGTACCGGCTGTAGACCGCCGGGTCGGTGGGCACGTCGCTGTCGCTGCACTGGATGGCGTTGAACGCCTCGGTGCGGTTCGAGGTGTACTGCTCGCCCTTGACCGCGGCCGACCGGAGAGCCGGTGCGGCCGGGGCGTCGTAGAGGCGCTGCAGCAGCGCGGCGATGTCCGGCCAGCCCCGCGAGTCGGACAGGTCGGCGGCCGCGTTGATGATCCCGGAATAGGTCCACGTCTCGCCGTTGCTGACGATCGGGGCCTGCTTGGCACGCGCGGTCAGCGCCGCCCACTTCGCCTTCGGGTCGCCGGACGAGAACGCGCACTTCGGCCCGGCTTCCGTGCACAGCCGCAGGAACTGCTCGAAGGTCTGCGCGATGCCGGTCGCGACGTCCTGGCGGGTGTCCAGCGGGACGCTCTTGCCGTTGCCGTTCTGGCCGGTCGCGTTGCCGGCGAAGTCCATGGTGCCGTCGAACACCATCGCCCGGATCCGGTTCGGGAACAGGTTCGCGTACGTCGCCCCGAGCTGCGTTCCGTACGAAATGCCGTGGTAGTTCAGCTTCGGATCGCCGACCGCGCGGCGCAGGAGCTCGAGGTCGCGGGCCGTGTTGGCGGTCGAGACGTGCTCCAGGATCGGGCCCGCCTTGGCCGAGCAGCGGTCGGCGAGCTCCTTCGACTTGGCGTAGAAGGCCGCGTTGCCGCTCGGGTCGCCCGGCATCTCCGGGAACGAACCGAAGAACGACTCCTGCTCGGCCTGGGAGTCGAAGCACCGGACGGCGGTGCTGTGCCCGATCCCGCGCGGGTCCCACGAGACGAGGTCGAACCGCGCGCGCAGTTCGTCGGAGAACAGCCACGGCCACTTCCCGCGCTCCCGCAGCCGCTGCAGGCCGGATGCGCCTGGGCCGCCGAAGTTGACGAACAGCGAGCCGATCCGGTGTGCGGGGTCGGTGGCGGGCAGCTTGATCAGCGCGAGGTCGATCTTCGCGCCGGACGGCCGGTCGTAGTCCAGCGGCACCGAGGCGGTGGCGCACTGGAACCCGTCCTCACAGCCGGTCCAGCTCAGTTGTGGCGTCGGCACTTTGTCGACGGACATCGGTGCCGCGGACGCGACCGCCGGCCCCGCCGAGACGGCCATCGAGACACCGAGTGCGACGACCACGCCGCGCACGATGCCTCCCCCAGGGAAACGACGCACGAGAAATCCTCTCGAGAAGGGAAACGATCATCCCCACAGACGGGCAAGGGGGTGGCGAGGTTGATCGCCCGCCCGAAAAAGATCACTGGCGCCGCGCCGCCGACCTTAGCTATAGTACTAGTTAACTAGATAAATGGAGTTGCCGATGATCGAGTTCCACTTGGACACGAGGTCCGGCCTGTCGCCGTACCAGCAGCTGGTCCAGCAGGTGCGGCACGCGCTGCGCCTCGGCCTGCTCACCGAGGGAGACCAGCTCCCGAAGGTCAAGGACGTGGTCGCGAGCCTCGCGATCAACCCGAACACCGTGCTGAAGGCCTACCGCGAGCTGGAGCACGACGGCCTGGTCTCGGCCCGCCCCGGTGTCGGCACCTTCGTGACGGCGACCCTGAACGGCGCTTCGTTCGCCGTGCTCGGGCCGTTGCGGCAGGACCTGCGCCGCTGGCTGGACCGGGCGCGCCGGGCCGGGCTCGACGAAGAGAGCATCGAGGCCCTGCTGATGTCCACGTTTCGCGACTCCGCCAGAGAGGACATAGCGTGATCGTCCTGCGCGCCCAGGGACTGGGCAAGAACTACCAGCGCAAGCAAGCGCTTACCGGCTGCACGCTGGAGATCGAAGCCGGCCACGTCACCGGGCTCGTCGGCCCCAACGGCGCCGGCAAGTCGACGCTGCTGAACATCGCGGCCGGCATGCTCGAGCCGACCACCGGCACGATCGAGGTGTGCGGCGGGGTGCCGGGCAGCGGCCCGGAGCAGCTGGCCAAGGTCGGCTACGTCGCCCAGAACACGCCGGTCTACAGCGGACTGACGATCGCCGAGCACCTGCGGCTCGGCGCCCACCTCAACCCGGGCTGGGACGCGGCGCTCGCCGAAAAGCGCGTCGAACGGCTCGGGCTGGACCCGAAGCAGCACGCCGGCAAGCTCTCCGGCGGCCAGCGCGCCCAGCTGGCGCTCACGATCGGCATCGCCAAGCGCCCCGAGCTGCTGCTGCTCGACGAGCCGGTCGCCGCGCTCGACCCGCTGGCGCGCCGGGAGTTCCTGCAGGACCTGATGGAGGCCGTCGCCGAGCACGGGCTGTCGGTCGTGATGTCCTCGCACCTGGTCAACGACCTCGAGCGGGTCTGCGACCACCTCGTCGTGCTGGTGGCCTCCCAGGTCCGGGTGATCGGCGAGGTGGAGACGCTGCTCGCCACGCACCACCGGCTGACCGGAGCGCGCCGCGACCTCGACACGCTGCCGTCGGACCAGCACGTCGTCTCGGCGAAGCACACCGACCGCCAGACGACCGTCCTCGTCCGCACCGAGGCGCCGATCCTCGATCCCGCGTGGACGGTCGGGCAGATCGGCCTGGAAGACCTCGTCCTCGAGTACATGAGCAACCCCGCCGCCGCCCGCCCCGCCCTGGAGGTCCTCCGATGACCTGGCTGACCTGGCGCCAGTTCCGCACGCCCGCGCTGTCGGTGCTCGCCGGGCTGATCGCGATCGCCGTCGTGCTCGCGGTCACCGGGCCGCAGCTGGTGGGCCGCACGGACTTCTCCGACGAGGACGCCCTCTTCGGCGGGACCATCCTGGTGCTGTACCTGCTGCCCGCGGTGATCGGCGTGTTCTGGGGCGTCCCGATGATCACGCGCGAACTGGAGAGCGGCACGCACAGCCTCGTCTGGAACCAGACCGTCACGCGGAAGCGGTGGCTCACCACGAAGCTCGGGTTCGGCCTGCTCGCGGCGGTGCTCGCCGCCGGCGCGCTGAGCCTGGCGGTCTCCTGGTGGGCGAGCCCGATCGACGCGCTCTCCGCGGTCCAGACCGACCGCGGGATGCTCGCGCGCATTTCGCCGGTGGTGTTCGGCGCGCGCGGGATCGCCCCGATCGGCTACGCGGCTTTCGCGCTCGTCCTCGGGGTCGCGGTGGGGATGCTGCTGCGGCGGACGGTGGCCGCGATGGCCGTCACCGTCGTCGCGCTCACCGCGGTCTTACTCGCGGTGACGCTGCTCGTGCGCCCGCACCTGCTGCCGCCGCAGACCGAGACGGTCGCGATCACGCCCGAGAACATCACGAACATCACCGGCAACGACAAGCAGGGGATCACCGAGATCGGCGTGCGGAAGCCGGCCGGGGCGTGGGAGCTGGCGAACGAAACCCTGGACCCGGCCGGGAACGTGGTCACCTCGATGCCGGACTTCCTGCAGGACTGCTCGCCGCGGCCGGGGGCGGCCCCGCCGGAGCGCGGTGACATCCAGGCGTGTGTGGCCCGCCTGGGCGCGCACGGCTACCACCAGCGCGTGACCTACCAGCCGGGCTCGCGGTTCTGGCCGCTGCAGTGGCTCGAACTGGCGCTCTACCTCGCGATGACCACCCTGCTCACCTGGTTCTGCTTCCGCCGTCTCCGCCACCTGTCCTGACGATTCCGACTGGGGGAATCATGCGCACTCTCGCGGTAGCCACCGCGCTCACGCTCACCTTGACCGCATCGCCCGCGTCGGCGGCCACGACGCCTTACCTGCCCCGCCCGACCGGGCACTCACCCGTCGGTGTCACCGCACTGTCGTTCAAGGACACTTCGCGCGCCGACCCGTGGGTGCCCGCCGTGCCCTACCGGGAGCTGATGGTCTCCCTCTTCTACCCGGCGACCTCGGCGAACGGGCCGAAGAAGCAGTACATGACCCCGCTCGAGTCGCAGCTCAACCTCGAACGGCAGAACATCCCCGGCCTGCCGCTGGACGTCTTCAGCACGGTCCGGACGAACGCCGTCGTCGACGCTCACCCGGCCGGGTGGTGGCACAGCCTGCCGCTGGTCGTGCTGTCCCCGGGGTGGACGCAGCCGCGGGCGACGCTCACCGCGCTGGCCGAGGACCTCGCCAGCCGCGGGTACGCCGTGGCGGCGATCGACCACACCTACGAAAACCGCGCCACGACCTTCCCCGACGGCCACGTCACCGGCTGCGCCGCCTGCGAGGTCGACGACCAGCCCGGCTTCTGGGAGAAGTTCGCGCAGGTCCGCACCAGGGACACGTCGTTCGTGCTCGACGAGCTGCTGCGCTCGCAGTGGGGCGCGCTGATCGACCCGCAGCGCATCGGCATGACGGGGCACTCCGCGGGCGGCGCGGTCACCACCCAGGCGATGCTGGCCGACCGGCGCATCCGCGCGGGCGCGGACCTCGACGGCAGCGTGCACGTCCCGATCCCGGCGTCCGGGCTGTCCCGGCCGTTCATGTTCGTCGGCAGCATGGACAACTACACGCCGGGCGCGCCGGGGCCGTACGACGACTGGGAAACGGACTGGACGCACCTGACCGGCTGGAAGCGCTGGATCATGGTTTCCGGCACGGTGCATTCGTCGTTCACCGACCTCGGCGTGCTCGCCGCGCAGCTGGGCGTCGACATCGGCGACTCGATCGACCCCTACCGGGCGTTGACCGTCACGCGGAACTACGTAAGCGCTTTCTTCGACCAGCACCTGCGCTGCCGCCCGCAGCCGCTGCTGGCCGCGCCCTCGCCCGCCTACCCGGAAGTGACCTTCATCGGATGAGAACCAGGACAATCATGGTCGTCACCGCGCTCGCGCTGTCGCTGGCCGCCCCGGCCGCGTCGGCGGACCCCGCGCTCACGCTGGCGAAACCGACCGGCGACCGGCCGGTGGGCACGACCGCCCTGTACCTCAAGGACACCTCGCGCGCCGACCCGTGGGTTCCGTCGGTGCCCTACCGGGAGCTGATGGTCTCCCTCTTCTACCCGGCGGCCCCGCCGGACGGGCCGAAGAAGCAGTTCATGTCGGAAGCCGAGGCGAAGGCCGTCTTCGACGAAGCCGGCATCGGCGGCATCCCGCCCTCGGTGCTGACGACGGTCCGCACGGACGCCGTCGTCGATGCCGAGCCGGCCGGGCGCGACCGGCCCGCCGTCGTCCTGTCGCCCGGCTTCAAGCGGCCCCGCGCCGAGCTGACCTCGCTGTCGGAGGACCTGGCGAGCCACGGGTACCTGGTCGTCCTGGTCGACCACACCTACGAGAACGTGGCCACCACCTTCCCGGACGGCCGGGTCACCGGCTGCGCCGCCTGCGGCGACTACGACACCGAGTTCTGGCAGAAGCTGCAACGCGGCCGCGCGAAGGACGTGTCGTTCGTGCTGGACTCGCTGGCGCACTCGAAGTGGGCGCCGCTGCTGGACGGTTCCCGGATCGGCATGGCCGGGCACTCCGTCGGCGGCACGAGCACGGTGAACGCGATGGTGACCGACCCGCGGATCAGGGCCGGGATCGACATCGACGGCACGCAGAGCGACCCGCTGCTCCCGCCCGGGCTCGACCGGCCGTTCCTGTTCCTCGGCCGCCAGAGCCTGTACACCCCCGGCACCGGCGTCGAATCCGGCACCTGGGACGCCGACTGGAAGCAGCTGAAGGGCTGGAAGCGTTGGCTCACCGTGACCGGCGTGGTGCACCCGTCCTTCACCGACCTCGGCCTGGTGGGCGAGCAGCTCGGCCTCGACTTCGGCGCGACCACCCCCGCCGTGCGGGGGCAGGCGATCACCGCCGCGTACGTCCGCGCGTTCTTCGACCAGCACCTGCGCGGCAGGCCGCAGCCGCTGCTGGACCAGCCGTCCGCGCGGTACCCGGAGGTCACCTTCGCCCGGACGTCGACGCCGTACCTGCCCGCGCCCACCGGGGACCGGCCGGTGGGCAGCACGGCGGTGTACCTGAAGGACACTTCGCGTCCGGACCCGTGGGTGCCGTCGGTCCCCTACCGGGAACTGATGGTGTCGCTGTTCTACCCGGCTGCTTCGGCGAAGGGCGCGAAGACGCAGTACCTGACCGCGGCGGAGTCGGCGGCGTTGCTGGCCGACAGCGGCCTCGACGTGCCGTCCGACACGCTCGCCAAGCTGGTGACCAACTCCGTCGCCGACGCCCGGCCGTCGGGGCGCGGGCTGCCGCTGGTCGTGCTGTCGCCCGGCTACACCAAGCCCCGCGCCACGCTCGGCGCGCTGGCCGAGGACCTGGCGAGCCACGGGTACGCCGTCGCGCTGATCGGCCACACCTACGAAAACGCCGGCCAGAGCTTCCCGGACGGCCGCTTCGCCGGGTGCGCGTCCTGCGAGGTCCCGCACGACGAGGCGTTCTGGCAGAAACTGGAGCTGGGCCGGGCGAAGGACGTGTCGTTCGTGCTGGACTCGCTGACGCACTCGAAGTGGGCGCCGCTGATCGACGGTGCCCGGATCGGCATGGCCGGGCACTCCATCGGCGGCGCGAGCACCCTCCCCGCGATGATCGCCGACCCGCGGATCAAAGCCGGGATGAACATCGACGGCACGACCCACGTCCCGCTGGCCCCGCCCGGGCTCTCCCGGCCCTTCATGTTCCTCGGCCACCAGCTCGGGGAAACCGCCTGCGTCCCGGGCGACCCGACCTGGGAACGGGACTGGACGCAGCTCACCGGCTGGCGGCGCTGGGCCGACGTGCGGGGCGCGCAGCACGCGTCGTTCACCGACGTGGGCCTGGTCGGCGACGAATTCGGCGTCGACTACGGCGCGAAGACGACGGCGCTGCGGACCCGGGAGATCACGCGGACGTACGTCACCGCGTTCTTCGACCAGCAACTGCGCGGTGCGCCGCAGCCGGTGCTCGACCGGCCGGGGTACCCGGAAGTCACGTTCTGCCACTGAGACCGCGGAAGCGGCGCACTGGGGGTGCGCCGCTTCCGCGGTACAACCCCGCCGGTCAGAGCTTGCCGCCCGCGACCGGGGGCATGTCCGGGGCGTCCGCCGGCGGCGTGGCCGACTCGCGGAACAGGTGGTTCTCCACCTCGAACAGGTTGCCGCCCGCGCGCTCGACCACCGTGAGCAGCGTCGACATCTGCGCGACCTCCTCCACCTGCTCCTTGAGGAACCAGTGCACGAACTGCTCGCCGAGGTAGTCCTCCTCCGCGCGCGCCGCCTTCGCCATCGCCTCGATGTCGGCCGTGACCGCGCGCTCCTGCGCCAGGGCCAGCTCGATCGCTTCGTGCGCGCTCGAGAAGTCGTTGCGCACGTCGCCGCTGCCGGGGATCGCCACCGGCTCGTCGCGGTCGAGGAGGTAGCGGACCATCGCCAGCGCGTGGTTGCGCTCCTCGATCGCCTGCCCGTAGAAGCGCTTGGCCAGCCGGGGCAGGTCGCGGGCGTCGAACCAGACGGCCAGGGCGATGTACTGCTGGGCGGCGGTGAACTCGTGGCGGATCTGCGTCCGCAGCAGCTCGGCGAACTTCCGGGTTTTGGCCATGCCCCTCAACCTACGGCGGACCGGGACGCGCAGCTACGCTCGGCGCGGTGAGCTCCCTGCCCGACCTCGGCGGCACCGTCGCCTGCGTGACCGGCGCTTCCGGCGGCGTCGGCCGCGGGATCGCGCTCCGGTTCGCCGCGGCGGGCGCGGCCGTCGCGGTGCACCACCGCCGTCCCGGCGCGGCCGGCGACGTCGTCGCGGCGATCGAGGCCGCGGGCGGGCGGGCCCGCGCGTTCGCCGCCGAACTCACCGACGACCGGGCCTGCCACGCCCTGCTCGACGCCGTCGCGGACTGGGGCGGCCGGCTCGACGCGCTGGTCAACAACGCCGGGATCCAGCCGGTCGAGGCCCTCGGCGAGCTGACCGCGGACAGCTGGCGCGCCATGCTGGACAGCACCCTGACCAGCGCGTTCTCCTGCACCCAGGCCGCGGCGCGGCTGATGGGCGACGGCGGGAGCGTCACGCACATAGCGTCGATCGAGGCCCGGCAGCCGGCGCCCGGGCACGTCCACTACAGCGCGGCCAAGGCGGCGCTGGTGATGCACGCCCGCGGCGCGGCGCTGGAGTACGGGCCGCGCGGGATCCGGGTCAACACGGTGTCACCCGGCCTGATCTCGCGGGCGGGCCTGGCGGAGGACTGGCCGGAAGGCGTCGAACGCTGGCACCGCGCGGCGCCGCTGGGCCGGCTGGGGACCCCGGCCGACGTCGGCAACGCGTGCGTGTTCCTGGCGTCGCCGCTGGCGTCCTGGATCACCGGCCACGACCTGGTCGTCGACGGCGGGGTCACGGCGCACCCGACCTGGTGACCGGCTGCTAGACTGGAACGTGTTCTAGTTCCGGGCCCCCGGGGAGCGCGCGATGTCCGAAAACCCGTTTCCGGTCGTCGACGGCGTGCCACCGGGGCGGGCGCTGCTCGGCGACCGGATCCGCGAGCTGATCGAAGCCTCCGTCCGCGTGCGCGACGGCGAAGCCGACCTCGCCGCCGCCGCGAGCCGGGTCGAAGCCGTCACCGCGGCGCTGCGGGCCGCCGGTGGCGCCAGGCCGCTGCTGCTCGCCGCGCTCGAAGGCGGCGGGCACCTGAGCATCAACAACCCGCTCGAAGGGCCCGGGAACCCGCTGGCCCCGCCGCTGTCGTGGGTGCACGTCGGGCCGGCGTCCGTGTGCGCCGACGTCCTCCTCGGTGCCGCGCACGAAGGACCGCCCGGCCGGGTGCACGGCGGCTGGGTGGCCGCCGTGCTGGACCACGTGCTGGGCCGCGCGACCGCGGCCGCCGGGTTTCCCGGGATGACGGCGTCCCTGACCGTCGACTACCACCACGGGACGCCGTACGCGGTGCCGCTCACCGCGGAAGGCCGCCTGGTCCGCCGCGACGGCCGCAAGCTCCACGCCGCCGCCGAGCTCAAGGCGGGCGACCTCGTCTGCGCCACGGCGACGGCGATCCTCGTCCACTTCAGCGCCGACCGGTTCCCCGTGGCCGCCGGGGACTAGGGCACCAGCGTCGTGTGCCGGGGCGCCTCCGAACTCGACGTCGCCATCAGCACCGCGCAGATCGGCACCGCCATCGCCAGCGCCGCGAGCACGAACACCGGGAACAGGAACGAGAACACCTCCGTGCCGGACGGGTCGGGCGCCGCCGGGTCCAGGTGCAGGCGCACCGCCGCCATGCCCGTGTAGTGCATGCCCGTCACCGCCGCCCCCATCACCAGGCCGGCCGCCAGGCGCGGCAGGAGCTTGTCCAGCCCGACCGTGAACCACAGCGCCGCCGTGGCCGCGACGACGGCGATGACCACCGAGAGCACCACCGTCACCGGGTCGTAGCCGATCGTGCCCTTGATCTGGACCGCCCACATCCCCGTGTAGTGCATGACGGCCACCGCGAGCCCGGTCAGCAGGCCGCCGAGCAGCAGCCGCTTCCACGCGAACCGGTTGCGGACGCCGAACACCAGCAGCCCGCAGAACACGGCCACCACCGACAGGACCGCCGACAGCGCCGTCCGCAGGATGTCGTACCGCACCGGCAGGCCGGGCGTGGAAAACCCGAGCATGGCGATGAAGTGCATGACCCAGATGCCGACGCCGCCGATCGACACCGCCGCCAGCACGAGCCAGGTCAGCCGGGCGCGCGGGCTGTCGGTGGAGCGCGCCTGCAGCGTGCAGGCCAGGCCGAGGGCACAGCCCACCACCGAGGTGAGGTAGGCGAGCACGACGAGCCAGTTGCCCATCGCGAAATCTTGGTGGTCCATGGGCATTTCCGGGCTCCTTCAGGCTTTCCGTGTTCTGGGCGCGTGGTGCTCGGCGAGCGCGTGCTCGGCCGCGGCGATGAGGATGTGCTTCGTCGACTCCGGCGAGCGCGCGTCGCACGTGACGACCTCCACCGCCGCCGGGATCTTCAGTGCCTCGCGCACCTGCTCCGGCCCGTGCTGGCGGGTGTCCTGGAACTGGTTGATGGCCACCAGGAACGGCAGGCCGCGCGACTCGAAGAAGTCGATCGAGGCGAAGGAGTCCGCCAGCCGGCGGGTGTCCACCAGGACGATCGCCGCCACCGCACCGCAGACGAGGTCGTCCCACATGAACCAGAACCGGTGCTGGCCCGGCGTGCCGAAGACGTAGAGGATGAGGTCGTCGGCGAGGGTGAGCCTGCCGAAGTCCATCGCCACCGTGGTGGCGAACTTCCCCGGTACCGCTTCGGTCCGGTCCACGCCGACGGCCGCGCTCGTCATGAGCGCTTCGGTCCGCAGCGGGTCGATTTCCGAGACGGCACCGACGAACGTCGTCTTGCCGGCCCCGAATCCCCCGGCCACGACGATCTTCGCCGAGGTGATCCTGTTGTCAGAGCGCACGTAGTCCACTGAGGACCCTTTCGAGCAGGTCGTTCCGTTCGTCCCAGGAGGCGTCCGCGGTGAGCGTGTCGCGGATCGTCACCTGGCCGGCGATGAGCAGGTCGCCGATGAGCACCCGGGCCACCCCGAGCGGCACGCCGAGGTGGGCGGCCACCTCCGCGACCGACCGCTGGTGCAGGCACAGCTGCGTCACCGCGGCCAGCGGGTTGGTCGGGCTGAAGGGCGCCGTGCGGCCCTCCGCCGTCGTCTCCACGAGGGCTTCCACCGCCAGGTCGACCTTCGGCCGGGTGCGCCCGGAGGTCCACGCGTAGGGGCGGGCCAGCGACGCCGCGTGCCGCCCGCCTCCGCGTCGCCGGCCTTCGGTCACCGGGCCGCTCCCGGGGAGGCCGCGGGCCGCGCCGGGGTCTCGACCACCTTCCCGACCCGGTCGACCAGCAACGTCATCTCGTAGCCGACCAGGCCGATGTCGCAGCCCGGGTTGGCCAGCACCACCAGGTTCGAGCCGTCGCCGACGTTCATCAGCAGCAGGAAACCCTGCTCCATCTCGATCACCGACTGCACGACCCGGCCCGCGGTGAACAGGTCCGCGGTGCCGAGCGCGAGGCTGGCGAGGCCGGACGCGATCGCGGAGAGCTGGTCGGCGCGATCGCGCGGCAGGGTCTCGTTCGCCGCCACGAGCAGCCCGTCCGCCGAGACGAGCGCGGCGTGCGCGACGCCCGGCACGTCCTGGGTGAACGCCGACACCAGCCAGTTCCGGGACCCCTCGGCCACTTGTGTTCCTTCCTGCCGGGTGCTCATCACTGCTCCGCCTCCGGCTCGCCCGCGACCCGGTGCCGGGCCGCGCGCATGCCGCTGTAGTGCCGGGAAAGGTTGTTCCGCACCGCGGCCGGGTCGCGGAACGACGTGTCCTGCGGTTGCTGCGCGCGCGGGACGACGGCACCCGGCGCGAGCTGGGCGCCGGGCTGGCGGGCCGGCAGCCCGCAGTCGGTGAACTCGGCGCCGTCGAGGGTGCCGACGGCGGCCTCCGCGGCCTGGCGGACCTGGTCGGCCGGGGTCGCCCAGGCGCCGGGCCGCGCCGGCTTCGCCGGGGTCTCGGCGAACCAGTGCGACAGCATCTGGTCGAAGATCGGCGTCGGCGGGTCCACCGGCGGCGGTTCTTCGGCGGGCCACCGGGGCTCGAGCTCGTGCCGGGCCGTTCCGTTCACCGAGCCGTTCACCGAGCCGTTGACCGAGCCGTTGACCGCCGGGGCCAGCGCGAGCGGCACCGCCCGGGGCGGCAGGTCGACCAGGATCAGCACCCCCGGGACGTGCACGCTGGCGGTGATGCCGGCGCTCGCGGTCCGCGTGGTCGTGGGCCGCAGCCGGACGGTGATGCCGTGGGACGCGGCCAGCCTGCTGACCACGAACAGGCCCATCCGGCGGGTGGTTTCCGGGCTCACCGCGGCGCCGGCCGCCAGCCGGGCGTTCGCCGCGTCGAGGTCCTCCCGTGTCATGCCGAGCCCGACGTCGACGACCTCGATCAGCAGGCCGCCGTCGAAGCCGCGGTCGGCGGTGAGCACCACCCGCTCGTCCGGCGGGGACGAGCGGATGGCGTTCTCCAGCAGCTCGGCGAGGATGTGCACGACGTCCGCGGCCGCCTCGGCCTGCACCGACCCGCGCGGCGCGTTGCCGAGCGAGACGCGCTGGTAGTCCTTGACCTCCGACGTCGCGGCGCGCAGCAGCTCGACCGTCGCGACCGGGCCGACGTCCCGGCGCACCGGCCGCCCGCCCGCCAGGACCTGCAGGTTCTCGCCGTTGCGCCGCAGCCGGGTGGCGATGTGGTCGATCTGGAACAGCTCGGCCAGCCGCTGCGGGTCCTGCTCGTCGGCTTCCAGGTCCTCGATCACCGACAGCTGCAGCTCCACCAGCGACTGGCTGCGCCGGGACAGCGTCATGAACATCTCGCTGACCTGGATCCGCATCTCGGCCTGCTCGCCGACGGCCAGCCGCACGGCCTGCCGGTGCATGTCGTCGAAGGCCCGCGCGAGCTGCCCGATCTCCTCCTCGGAGTCGACCGGCAGCGGCGCGGTCGCCCGCCAGTCGACGTCTTCGCCCTCGCGGATGCGTTCGATCGTGCCGGGCAGGCGGCGGCGGGCGGTGTCGACGGCGGCGGCGTGCAGCCGCCGGATCGGGGCGACCACCGACCGGGCCACGGCCAGCGCGACGGCGAGCGCGCCGAGCAGGGACGCGAGCACCAGCGCGGCGTCGCGCAGCGCGTCGGAGCGGGCGGTGTTGGTCTGCGCGCCGACCGCGTCCGCGAGCGCCTTGACCTGCTCGGCGAGGATGGTGCCGAGCGCCGCCCGCCTCGCCTCGGGGCCGCCGGCGCCGGGGCTGGTCGCCGCCGCGAACCGGGCGGCCGCCGCGCCGGCGGGCAGCTCCCGGCGGAGCTGGCCGGTGAGCACGGTTTCTTCGGCCGCGGCGCGTTCGGTGGCGGTGACCGAAGTGGCTTCGGACCGCCCCGACAGCGCTTCCTGACCAGCCAAATCGGACCGCAGCTGCACCAATGTCACGGCGATGCCTGCCGAAGCGTCGAGATCGCCATTCCCGGCCTGCTCCGCGATACCCCCGATCACCTCGCTCAACGCGACGGTGAAGTCGTGGTAAGCCGCGGTTTTCGCGGCCGGTGAACCGGTCTGCTGCCGCAGGTCGGCCAATTTACCGAGCTGATCTTCCAATGTCCGCGACAGCTCCGGGCTGAGCTGCGAAAAGGCGGCGTCGTGCCGGACGGCGGCGGCTTTCGCGTCGACGGCGGCGGTCTGCGGGGCGCCACCGTCGTGGATCATCTCGTCGTCGGCGAGCCCGCCGAGCTCGGCAATCCCTTGCACAACCGGCATTTGGTCGCGGACGGCGCTGAGCCCGCCCGCCCGGGCGAGCTCGCCCTGCACCCGGCTGCCCGCCAGCAGCAGGGCGACCAGGACGGGCAGCAGCAGCACGACGGAGATCTTGGTGCGCAACCGCCAGCTGCCGGGATTCCAGGATGCGACGGGACGGCGTGCTGGGGGTTCGTCTTCTTTCATCGGTGGCTTGGCTCGATTCGTACCGGTGGCCCGAGAACGATTTCCGGTTCCTTTTCCGCGGAATTCAGCCGGAGACGTAACTCCGGCGACCGCGGTCCTGTCAAGGAACGCCCGCCGTTTCCCCCGTACGCACCAGCGACACAGCGTGAACTGCCACCGCACGGCTTTTTACCCTTGCGGAGGGTGAAGGCGAGCCGGAATCGGCCGCCGATTCACGGCCGGGTACGTGAATTTCCGCCGACCACCCTTGATCGCGGCCCGCGCGGCGGCGGATACGCTCGGGCCGGAAGGGAGTGCGCCCGGCGTGTTGAAAGTTCACTTCACGGAAGCGGACCTGGCGAAGGTGACGATCGCCGGGGACGCCGACCCGATGTGGGAGCTGCTGATGAGCAGCTACCGGATCCGGCGGCCGGAGGGTGAGCCGTTCTTCGGCCGCTGGCGCCGGGGATCACGCTCCGCGATCCCGGCGTCCGGCCGGCTGGTGATGTCGGCGGTCCCGCCGTACGGCTACTGCCCGGACTTCCTCACCCCGGCCGGCGCCCGCAGCATCGACGAGGGTGTCGCGGCGCTGCTGGAGACGCCGGAGCGCGCGCTGGCCGCCGACGTCGCCGAGCTGGCGGCGCAGGGCACCCGCGTCCCGGTGTGGCTGCGCCGCGTCGCCGACGGCGAGCCCCGCGAGCTGCGGCGCCTCGGCACGGCCCTGCACGACTACTACCGCCAGTGCGTCGCCCCGGACTGGCCGTCGGTGCGCCGGGCGGTGGCCCACGACCGCCACCGCCTGCAGTCGGCCCTGGACCGCGGCGGCCCGCAGCTGCTGCTCTCGACGCTGCACCCGGACATCACGTGGTCCCCGCCGGTGCTGCGGGTGCGCTTCCCGATCGAGCAGGAGCTGCACCTGGACGGCCGCGGGTTGCGGCTGGTCCCGGCGTTCTTCGCGCACGGCATGCCGACGACGTACAAGGACCCGGACCGGCCGCCGGTCCTGGTGTATTCGATCAGCCACCCGCGGTTCGACAGCGACGCGGAGCCGGGCCCGTCCCTGGCGGCGCTGCTCGGCCACACGCGGGCCCGGGTGCTGGTGACGATCGCGAAGACCCGCTGCAACACGAGCGAACTGGCGGACCTGACGGGCATTTCCCCGGCGACGGCGAGCCAGCACGCGTCGGTGCTGCGGGCGAGCGGGCTGATCAGCAGCTCGCGGTCGGGGAAGTCGCAGATCCACGAGCCGACGCCGCTCGGCCTGAGCCTGATCCGCGCGAGTTGACGCCCTGCCGCAGCTTGTCGTGAGTGGTAAGGCGAGTTAGAACTCGCCTTACCACTCACGAGGCCGCGGGAGACCAGCGAACCGTGCGCGGGCTTCCGGGGTCGTGTTAGCCTGTCGCCGTGCTGCGTCCGATGTCCTGGCGACTCGTAACCCGGCGCGCCGGCTGAACCCAGGTTGCCGGCGCGCTGCGTCGGCGATCGCTCTTTTCCGGGACCTGGCCCCGATCTCATCCCTTCTCGAACTCCGGGAGATCCGCCATGTCCACTTCCTTCGCCGTTCCCGCACCCCGCTCGGCCATGCTGCTGCGCCGCCGGATCGCCGCCTACTTCGTCGGTGGTGCGGGGGAGGTTCCCGCGCTGGTCGGTGCCCTCGAAGGCCGTCGCGTGCACGAACTCTCCGTCGACATCAAGGACGGTGTCCGCGAGAGCAGCATGGTCTGCGCCGTCCTGCTCGCCACCGACGAGACCGAGGCCCTGCTCGACCGGCTGCGCACCCTGCCGGCGGTCGTTTCCGCCGAGCTCGGCTGAGAGGTGCGGCCGTAGTGGCGCCGCCTCGTCGGCCAGCGCTCGCACAGAGGCCCCGGGGCTGCCAGCCGCGCGACACGCACCATCAGTTCAAGAGGTCTGAGCAGGCATCGTCGAAGCCAGGCTCGGTTCCGCCATGCGGACATATCCGTACACCCGTGGCCGGTGGGGCGATGACGGGTGACTTCTCGCCCAGTGTGAGAACCTGGGCGCCCGTCTCGAACTCCAGCCTGCACAGCCGGATCTCCTGCAGCAGGCGGTTGTATGCCACATGGCGCAGCGACGGCACGATGACGTATGGCGCCCGTGTACGCCGCAGCTCCTCAATCAGGTCATCAATGGCCGTCGTCATGCCGCCGTTGAATTCGAAGTAGAAGCCGGCGAACGTGCACCCCTGTTGGTCCGCGTAATCCATGAGTTGATCTTCCAGAGCTTTGACCTGGTGGTCTGGCGCGTCGGCGGGAACGCGCAGGTAGCCGTAGGCCAGCGGCATGGTTCACGTCCTTGTCGTTTCAGGCAGGTGGGTGACATCCCGACGACTGGGGCCGTTGGCCTCGGGCGGCGACGACAAGCGGGAGTTCGCCCGTGGCCCGAGGGACAAACCGGCCGCCGGGAGGCCTGATCACAAAACCGCAGTCCAGTCGGCCGATCCACCCCGTCTACCGGTGATCTTGAGAGACAGATTATCCCGGTTCAACCGGGACAATCTGCGCGACCATCCGGGTCCGGTACGGTTCCGGGCCACGCACCGCGAAGGGGTTCCACGATGCCATCCGTCACGCGCAGTCTGCGGCAGCAGCAGCGGCAACTGGCAGCTGAGCTGCGCACGCGGTCGAAGACCTGGGTCGAAATCGCGCAGGTTTTTGCTGAGCGCTACCAGGTCAACATGCGCGTGGCCCTGCGGCTCGTTCGAGGCTGGAGCCAGCGACAGGCCGCCGAAGCGTGGAATGCCCGGTGGCCAACCGACCCGAAGACGTTCAAGAACTTCTCTTACTGGGAGCTGTGGCCCGGCGGCACGGGGCACGCGCCGTCGCTGGCGGTGCTCGGCAACCTGGCTGAGCTGTACGAGTGCAGCTTGGCCGACCTCCTGGCAGACGCCGCGGACTTCCGCACTTTCGATGAGGTGCACCAAGCGCACCAGCAGCTGGCCGTGCTCGACCAGCCCGCCCGAGCCAATACACTGCAGGACTTCGTGGCCCGGCTGGACCAGGTGGATGCGCAAGAGCTGGCCCGGCTGGCAGCCACCTGGACGCAGGCCGGCGGCAACCCCGTCAGCCGGCGGTCGCTGCTGCTCAAGGTCAGCGCCGCCCTGTCTTCGGCCTCCGCCGGATGGGCTTTGGCGCCCGACCCGGCCGCCGCCGACCCACTGCCTGAAGTGCCGCCAGCCGACGACGACCTGTCCGGGATCTGGCACAGCCAGCACCGCTATCCCAGCACCGGACGGCGCAAGACCCTGACCGGTGAGCACTACGTCGTGCTGCGCCAACACGGCAATCGGCTGGTCGGCCTGAGCCTGCCGCACACGACCGGCTCGCGGCTGCGCTTGGAGCTGGCCAAAGACATGGCCGTGGCCACCGGCACCTGGCGGGAGCAGACCTCACCGGGTGGCTACTACCGAGGCGTTACCTACCACGGGACGCTTCAGCTCGTCGTGGATCCAGTCGGCCGCCGCATGAGCGGCATGTGGCTCGGGTTCGGCCGGGACTTCGCCGTCAACAGTGGCGATCGGCAGCTCAGCCGCTGTGAAACCGATACGTCACAGGTCGCCCAGCGGGCCTACCACGGCAAAGTTTGACCACGTCCGCTAACTCACAACCGCGACGATCCGGGTGCCGGGTGCGAACGCCCCGGCCTCGATGCGGGCGAACAAGCCGAACAGCATCTTGGCCTCGTACACCCAGTCGGGCGTGATCCCGTGGCGAGCGGCGAAGCCGGCGATGAAGCCGTCGAGTTCCGGCTTGCGCTTGGCGTAGCCTCCGAAGTGGAAATCGTAGCCGATGACCCAATTCACCGTGGTCGCACCGAACGCCTCGCGCTGCAGCCGCCGGACCTCGTCATCCAAGAACTGGCCGCCCTTGAGCACCGCGAAGCCGAGAGCGCGTTGGTCCGCGCTGAGGCCGCCCGCGATGCCGGCCAAGGTGCCACCGGTGCCGCAGGCGCACGCGATGACATCGAAGTCCGCCGTGATCTCCATCGTCAGCTCGGCGCAGCCACGCACCGCCAGGGCGTTGCTGCCGCCTTCGGGCAAGACGTAGCAGGGCCCGAACTGCTCCAGGAGCTGGGCGAGAACGTCCGGCTCGGTCTTGCGGCGGTAAGTTGCGCGGTCGAGGTAGGACAGCACCATGCCTCGGCTGGTGGCGTACGCCAAGGAGTTGTTGAGAGGCAGGTGCTCTTCGCCTCGAATCACCCCGACGGACTCGAAGCCGAGGTAGTGACCGGCAGCGGCCGTCGCCCGGATGTGGTTGGAAAACGCTCCACCGAACGTCAGGAGCCGGGTGAAGCCCTGGTCCCGCGCCGCCTCGAGGTTGTGGCGCAGCTTGCGCCACTTGTTTCCCGGCACCTCGGGGTGGATGAGGTCATCCCGCTTGAGCAGCAGCTGGACGCCGTATTGCTCCAGTCGCTCATCCCGCAGCTCCACCAGCGGCGAAGGCAGGCTTGCGAAGGTCGCCAAGTCGCGCTCGCCGGAATTCATACAGGTCAGCGTAGTAGCGGAGCAGTCGGGGTGGCATTCGGCACAGTCCGGACCGACCTCACGACGAGCGATGGTAGTGAGGCAGGTCGGGCCCAGCACGAAGCTTCCGCCGAGCTCGGCTAGCTCCGCACCAGCGTCCGGGAGCGCATCGCGTTCGCCACCATCGCCACGCCGTCCTCGGTGAACAGGGACTCCGGGTGGAACTGCACGCCCTCGATCGGGTGCGCGCGATGGCGGAGGCCCATGATCTCGCCCGTGTCCGACCACGCCGTCACCACCAGCTCGGCCGGCAGCGACGCCGGGTCGACCACCAGTGAGTGGTAGCGGGCCACCGTCACCGGGTTGCGGATGCCGGCGAACACGCCGTGGGCGTCGTGGGCCACCGACGAGCACTTGCCGTGCATCGGTTCCGCCGCGTGCACCACCCGGGCGCCGAACGCCGTCGCGATCGCCTGGTGGCCCAGGCACACCCCGAGCATCGGGACGCGCCCCGCGAGCGCGCGGACCAGGTCGACCGAGATGCCCGCGTCCGCCGGGTCGCCCGGGCCCGGCGAGATCACCAGCAGCTCCGGGGCGAGCGCGGCGACCTCGGCCACGGACACCTCGTCGTTGCGGAACACCCGGCAGGCCGCGCCGAGGTCGCCCAGGTACTGCACCAGGTTGTAGACGAACGAGTCGTAGTTGTCGAGCACGCAGATCACGCGGCCGTCCCTTCCACCGTCACCCCGAGCGCCCGCGCGCCCGAGCCGAGCTTCGCCAGGCATTCCGCGTACTCCTCCGCCGGGTCGGAGTCGTGCACGATGCCGCCGCCCGCCTGCAGGCGGATCTCGCCGTCGCACCACACCACGCTGCGGATCGTCAGGTACAGGTCCACGTGGGACACCCCGAACGAGCCGACCGCGCCCGAGTACAGCCAGCGCCGCGCGGGCTCGAGCGCGTCGATGAGCTCCATCGCGCGCACCTTCGGCGTCCCGGTCATCGTCCCGGCCGGGAACGTGGCCCGGATCAGCTCGTCGGTGCCCCGGTCCGGTGCGGGCTCGCCCCACACGTCGGACGTCAGGTGCATGACGTGCGAGTACCGCTCGACGGCCAGCAGCCGCCCCACCGAGACGCTGCCCGGCCGGCACACCCGCCCGAGGTCGTTGCGGGCCAGGTCGACGAGCATCCGGTGCTCGGCCAGCTCCTTCACCGACGCGCGCAGGTCCGCCTCGGCCAGCCGGTCGGCCGCTTCGTCGCGGCCCCGCGGCCGGGTGCCGGCGAGCGGCCGGATCAGCGCCTTGCCGTCCGACAACGTCAGGCACGGCTCGGGAGACGCGCCGACGGCCTCGAAGTGCGGGCCGGCGAACCAGAAGTGGTACGGCGACGGGTTGATCGTCGTCAGTCGCTGGTAGACGCACAGTCCGTCCACAGTGGCCGGTGCTTTCCAGGCGTTCGAGAGCACGAGCTGGAAGACGTCGCCGTCGAGGATGTGCTGCTGGGCGCGGCGGACGGCGTCGACGTACTCGTCGTAGGCGAACCCGAACCGGCCGGTGCCCACGGCGACCGTCCCGAGCCGCGCGATCGAGAGGCCGTTCAGCGTCCGGGCGACCTGCTCGGCCGCGGTGCGGGCGGCCGCGGCGGTCGTACCGCGGCCGATCACCTGCCCCTCGGCGAACCGGACCAGCACCTCGGGCAGGAAGAACTCGTACACCGGACGGCCGGTCGCCGGGTGGCGGCTCGGCAGCCGCTCGAAGTCGCGGGCGGCGTCGTAGCCGAGGAACCCGAACCAGGCGGCTTCGGCGGCGGTGGTCTCCGGCGGCAGGTCCAGGCTCCGCAGGAGCTCCACGGCGGCGGTCAGCGGCGAGCCACCGCCGGGGTGCGAAAGGACGGCCAGCTCACCGGCGGCGAGGACCGGGCCGGCGCCACCGGTCCCGGCGGTGAGCATGACCCGCCCGGCGGCGCGCAGGGCGGCGGCCGCCGCCACCGGGTCGGCCGCCGTGGCCAGGGGGACGACGTGCCGGTACAGCCGGTCCCCCGTGGCGAGCGCGGACGTGATCATCGGGCCGCGGCCCGGCTCGGCGGCACCCGGAACTGCGTCCGCTCGTGGTCGCCGACCGGCTTGCCCATGGCGTACCGGAACGCGGCGAGCTGGATCGCCCGCGGCGGGCAGCCCTCGACGAAGATCCCCAGGTCACGACTTTCGTAGAGACAGTTGCCGACCAGCACCACTTCCCCGCGCAACGGCGGCAGCGACACCTGCGGCCCGGAGACGACCGTCATTTCCCCGTCCCACGCGCACAGCTCGCCGGCCAGCGCCTTCATCGCACCGGCCACGAACCGGCTGCACGCCGGGCACGCGTGTTCGGCGTACACGTGGATCCCCTCGCGCGGCACGACGATCTCGACCGGCGCCTTGACCATGTCGAACGCCAGCTCGGCCAGGGGCGTGCCGAGCAGCTCGATGTCCTCCAGCGCCAGCGGTCCCATGCCCCGGGCGTGCGCGTCACGCAGGTACGCGACGCTGTCCGGGTCGAACCCGGCCAGGGTGCCGACGGCGACGTCGAGCGCGACGGCGTTGCGGCTCGCGGCGAGGAAACCGGCCTCGCGGGCCTGGCCGTCCATCGGGTAGTTGCCTTCGATCACCGTGGTCCCGTCGCACACCACCAGGTCTTGCGGCCGCATCAGGTTCAGGTCCACTGTGGACTCGTCGACCCCCGCCATGTGCACGATCCGGGTCGTGTACCCCGGCAGCAGCCCGACCAGGTTCTTCATCGCGTTGGAATAGACGACGCTGGCGTGCGTGCGCAGCTGCGGGACGCCGATGAAGAAGTCACAGTCGAGGATGAGCTCGGGCACGGCGATCGGCACCCGCAGTGACGTCGCGCCCGGGATGCCGGTGATCCGCAGCGGCAGGTCGTCGAAGCTGGCGATCCGGGCGTACTTCGCGGCTTCGTGGTCGTTCAGGAGCTCGTAGATGACGTGCGTGCGTTCGGCGATCACCGGCCGGGCCCCGTGCGCGGCGACCACCTTCGCGATCGCCGCCAGCAGCGCCGGGCGCACGTGGAACCCCGGTGCCGTCTGGAACAGGTTCGGCTTGATCAGCACCTCGTCGCCGTCCCGCAGCCCGGACAGCGGCGCGCCGAGCAGGTCGAGCAGCCGGTCCAGGCCGTCCGGCACCCCGGCGTCGCCGCCGGCGGCCGTCAAGGCGACCTGCTCAGTCATCCGTTTCCTCCAGGGCGATGACGCGGGCGGGGGCCGCCTCGGCCCCGGCGACCTTGGTCGGCAGCGCGAACAGCTGCACGACGGGTCTGGTCAGCTCGTGCATGTTCGTCACGTACTCCAGCAGCGGGATCCCGGCGGCCAGGAGCGCGTGGTGCACCGGCGACTCGGCGTCGCCCGGCCGTTCGGTGAGGCAGTCGAGGCCGAACAGGCTCGCGCCGTTCTCGATGGCCCACTCGGCGGCCGACGGCGTCAGGTACGGCGGCCGGTCCCAGTAGTCGGGCCGGCCCCAGTTGTGCCGCAGGTAGTCGGTGCGCACGAGCAGCCGGTCGCCCCGCTGCCACACCGGCCGCAGCGTCCGCTCCAGGTCCTCGCCGGTGACCGGCTCCAGCTCGCCCTTGTCCGACAGGTCGGCGACGCAGGCGCGGCCGATCAGCGTGTCGAGGGGGACCTCGTCGATGCCTTCGGCGCCGGGGTAGAAGTGCAGCCGGTACTCCATGTGGGTCCCGTTGTGCGGGAAGACATGCAGGTAGGAGAACGTGCGCTTGGTGCCGTACGGGTCGGTCTCCGGCGTCATCGAGCGCTCGCTGACGAACTTCGGGAACCAGTCGGCGGGGTAGGACGGCATTCCGTCGTAGAAGCCGTGGGTCAGGTCGACGAGTCGGGCCACCGGGAGATCTCCTTGGTCAGCAGGTGAAGAGGCAGGTGTTGCGGACGCTCGCGTTGTTGCTCATGGTGATCACCGTCGTGCCGCCGGGCGGGATGGCGCGGATCCCGCCGCCGGAGAGGCCGGACGGCGTCATGAACGCGGCCCAGAGCGCGTACCACTCGCTGCGGGCGCCGGTGTCCGGGTCGATCACCGTCTCCAGGTTCGGGCGCACGATCTCCTGCACCAGCGAGCCGGTCCGCGAACCCGCGTCGAGGGTCTCGCGCCAGGTCTTGGCGTCGACCTCGCGGCCGATGACGACGCCCTGGCCGCCGTACAGCCCGGTCGGCTTGAACACCAGCCGGTCCTGCCGCGCCATGCACTCCTCGATGCGGCCGGCGTCCGGCCCGGCGCCGGGGCGGCCGAGCATCCGGCACCACGGCAGCACGCGGCCGACCGCCGCGCGTTCGTCCACTGTGAACTCTGCGACGTGTTCCGAGAGCATCGCCAGCGTGCCCTTGTTGCCGTACACGTTGCTCGGCGTCCAGACGACGACCTTGCCTTCTTCGTGCGCGCGGAAGACCGGCTCCAGGAGCGCGTCGCAGTCCGGGTGACCGAGCATCTCCTCGAGCCCGTAGTACCGCAGGATCACGTCGACGCCGAGGCCGTCCAGGTACGGCTTGCCGCCACGGAACTCCAGGTCGCTGATTTCCCCCGCGCGGCACTCGAGCCCGTTGTCCCGCAGCAGTTCCGCGGCCGAGCGGCGCTGGCGGCCGTAGGTGGCCAGCCCGCCCGGGCTCTCCAGGACGGCGACCACCGGTTCGCCCGCGCCGATCGTCTTGCCCGCGTTGCGCAGCGCCGCGGCGAGGTCGGAGCCCATGTCGAGGTAGCCGAGGCCGTGCGCTTCGGCGAACTCGGCGACCGCCGGTACCCGCAGGTACGCCTTGGGCAGCGCGCCCACCATGTCCAGCCCGCCGAGCGCGCTGCCGATGTTGTACTCCAGCAGCTTGAACGCCGAACCGTCGTAGTAGACGTCGGCCCGGCCGTACAGCGGCGGCGGGCCCTCGCCGAGCAGGCGGGCCATGAAGCCGGCGTGCCGGTCGTCGATGCCCAGCGCGGTCCGGAAGCGGGCGAAGTCGCCGCCGAAGACGCGCCGCGGCAGGCTGGTGACGAGGTCGAAGACGGTGACGAGGTCCCGGCCGAACGCCCGGTACTCGGCCTCGTCGACCATGATCGGCCGGGGCAGCAGGCGCGGCCACGACCGGCGCTGGGCCTCCGACAGTTCCAGGTGCTCGCGCGCGTGGCGCAGCGGGCCGTCCGGCGCCGCGCAGCCGGCCAGGTAGGCCTCGGTGACCCGTTCGGCACGTGCCGACATGGTTCCCTCCCAGGGGGTTCAGACGGAGACGGACGCCTCGGCCGTCGCCGGACGGCGGGCCAGGATCACCCGGTACTGCAGGATCACCACGACCCCGAAGAGCAGGTAGATCGCGGCCATGCCCTGCGCGGCCAGCACCGCGCTGAGGCTGATCAGCACCGAGTTGACGACCTGGCCGAACCGGATGTGCAGGTAGTAGGCGGCCAGGTACCGCGGCCGGCCCTCTTCGGGGGCCAGCTCGGCCAGCAGCGCCTGCTGGACCGGCAGGTTCATCAGCTCGCCCACGGTCAGCACGACGACGGCGGCCAGCAGGAGCCACGCGTCGTTCGTCACGGCGAGGACCGCGAACCCGCCCGCGTACAGCGCGATGCCCGAGTAGAGCCGGGTGCGGTCCGGCATCCGGCGCAGCAGCGTGTTGACGACCAGTGCGAACACCACGACCAGTGCCGTGTTGACCGCCTTGAGGATGCCCAGCATCTGCACGCCGTCGACGGCCCCGAACCCGAACACCGGCTGGACCGGGAAGTGCGTCGACAGCCGGATCCCGATGGCCGTGCTCAGCTGCCCTTCCAGGGTGAGGATGAGGGTGGCCGCGATGATCAGCCGCCGGAACGTCGAGTCGGCCAGCACCACCTTGTAGCCCTCGACGAACTGGGCGAGCCCGGTCAGCTTGACGGGCGGCCGTGGTGTCTCCGGTTTCGTCTCCGCCACGAGCGTGACGGTGACGGTGAGGGCGAAGGCCATGGCGACGGCACCGCCGATGATCACCGCGCCGAAGTGCGCGCTGTACAGGAACGCACCGAGCAGGGCGCCGGTGCCGAGCGCGAGGTTGATCATCCAGTAGTTGACCGTGTAGACGAACTTGCGGTCCTCGGGCGGCGTCACGTCGATGATCGTGGCGTCGTTCGCGGGCAGGGCCAGGTTCGTCCCGAACTTGACGACCGCGTAGCTGAAGTAGACCGCGAGCGCGCCCCAGCCGGCGTGGTAGGCGACCGCCATCACCACCAGGAACGTCGTGCCGACGACGTCGCCGGTGATGAGCACCGGCCGCCGCCCGTACCGTTCGGACAGGTGCCCGCCGGTCAGCATGCCGAACACCGCGAACACGGCGAACACCAGGATCAGCGCGCCGGCCAGTGCGACGCCGACGTGCGCGGCGAGGTAGATCGCGATGAAGGTGAGGATCATCGCGTCGATCAGCTTGTGGACGAACGCCAGGCCGATCCGCAGCCGGACGTTGCGGTGCAGTGCGAAGAAGTGCCTCATCGGACCTCCACCTCGAGCAGGGCGCGGACGCGGTCGGCACGGGCCTGGGCCTCGGCGGCGTCCGCGGAGCCGGCGAGGATCACGAAGCCGTGCCGGGTCTTGGAACTCACCGTCTCCGGGAGCACGTCCCCGGGAGCGAACGGGAAGTGCAGGGCGTGCACGAAGGCCAGCGCACGAGCTTCGTCCAAACCGGACACTCGCTCCAGTTTTCCGGCTGGGAAGGAGAAGTAGGCGATGTGTGCGACGGACCCGTCCTGCGAAGGCAGGGACGTCCGCCCGGCGAGGGCGGCGAACATCGCGCGCTTGACGTCGAAGCCGCGGGCGAGCGCGATCAGGTCCGGGATCTTGTCCCCGCCGAGCCGGGCCTGCGATTCGACGATCCGCGGGCCGTCCTCGGTCAGGACGACCTCGGTGTGCGCCGGGCCGCACTGGTACCCGGCGGCGTCGAGCAGGTCCACCGCGAGCGCGGCCACCTGCCGCGTCCCGGGCGTTTCCGGCTCGCCGAAGAGGTGCCCCCGCTCCACGAAGTGCGGCAGCGGGCCGAGCAGCTTGCGGGTGACGCCGACGACGTGGTGCTCGCCGCGCACGGTCATCGTCTCGACGCTGAACTCCGGGCCCCGCAGGTACTCCTCCACCAGCACGGGCCCGTCGTAGCCACCGAGTTCACGGCCCCACGCGGGCAGCTGCGCCGGGTCGGTGAGCAGGAGCACGCCGCGGCTGGCGGACAGCGCGGCCGGCTTGACCACGACCGGCAGCTCGAAGCCGGCCAGCAGGTCCGCGACCCCGGTCCAGTGGTCCGCGGTGGCGAACCGGACCGCCGAAATGCCCTTGTCACGCAGGAGGGTGCGCATCGCGAGCTTGTCGTTGAGCAGCGCGATCGACCGCGGCGAGTTGACGGCCTTCCCGAGTTCGTCGGCGACGTCGTAGGCGAGCAGCATGCTTTCCTCGCTGCCGACGTGCCACACCTGGGCGGCCCCGGTTTCCCGCACGGCCGCGCGGATCGCGTCGGCGTAGGCGGCCCGGTCGGCGAAGTCGACCAGCCGGAAGCCGTCGGCGAGCGCCTCGACCTGCCGCAGGTACTCCGGCGCTCCGGCGCCGAACAGCCGGCGGGCCTCGGTGGCGTCCCACAGCGCCGTCACCCGGAAACCCTCCGCGCGGGCCTTCTCCAGGTACGCCTGGTACGGCATCACCATGACCAGGTTCGGCATCTCGATCCTCCTGTCCGCACTTCGGTACACCCAGCCTCGCCGACGCGGCCATCGGCGGGACATCGGCCGCGCATCGGTCAGTCCCGGCGGGTGGTCACCACGATCTGCTGCGCCGCCGCCTCGGCGAGCCGGCCGGCCAGGTACGGGCCGTCGGCCGTCGCCAGGACGTGCCCGATCCGGTCTTCGTTGACCCGCAACGGTTCGACGCGCGCGCCCGGCCCGGCGGACACCACCGCCTCGCACACGCCCGGCGCCGCGGCGGCGATGTCCAGCCCGCTGACGCCCACCACGACCCCGGGCTCCGCCGTCAGGTACCGGATCGCCGCGCCGCCGATCGGCGCCGGCAGGTGCGGGACCGGCTCGCCGAGAGCTTGGCGGAGCAGCAGCTCCATCGTGGACCGCCCGAAACTGCGGTCCATCAGCTCGGTGATCCGGGCCCCGCCCGGGCGCGGGTTGAGCTCGACCAGCTTCGGCCCGGCCACGGTGTACTTGACCTCGACGTGCGCGAGGCCGAGGTCGAAGCCGACCGCCGTGGTCGCGGCCACCGCGGCCGCCTCCAGTTCGCGGCGGACGTCGTCCGGCAGCGCGGTCGGGAAGCTGTGCCCCAGTTCGACGAACCGGTGGCCGCCGCCGACGATCTTGTCGGTCACCCCGAGGACGCGGACGCGGCCCGCCTCGGCCAGCACCTCCACGCTGACCTCGAACCCGACCAGGCACTCCTCGACCAGCACCTCGGCCGCCCGTGCCTGCCCGCGCCGGTTGACCGGCTCCGCCCGGACGGCCGCGAACGCGGCCACCACCTCCTCCGGCGTCGTGCACCGGACGACGTGGGCGCCGCTGGTCTCGTCGACCGCCTTCACCACGCACGGCCACCCGACGTCGTGCCCGGCCCGCACCGCGGCGGCCACCGACGTCACGACGCGGAACTCGGGCACCGGGACCCCGAGTTCGGCCCACCGCCGCCGCTGGGCGGCCTTGTTGCGGGCGATCCGGACCGCGGCCGGGTCCGGGCCGGGCAGGCCGAGCTGCCGGGCCGCCTCCGCGGTCTGCACCACCTCGTACTCGGCCACCGACAGCAGGGCGTCGAGCGGCTGCCGCGCGTCGGTGGCCTTGACCGCCGCCAGCAGCGGTTCCAGTTCGTGCGTGGGACACGACACGACCTCGTCGACGCAGCTTTCCAGGACCTCGGTGCCGCCCGGTGTCGCGTGGTAGCGCTCGAGCCCGCTGCTGAAGAACGTGACGTGCAGGCCGAGCGCGCGGGCCGCGCGCAGGGCGGCGAACCCGGAGCCGGCCCGGTTCGACTCGACGAACCCGATGCGTTTCATCGCCGTTCCCTCATTCGTAGTTCAGGCCGGGCGTGCGCGAGCGCTTCAGCTCGAAGAAGTGCGGGTTGCGCGCGAGGGCCGCGGCCCCGTCGAAGAGCTGCGCCGCCTCCTCGCCGCGGGGGATCGCGTTGAGCACCGGGCCGAAGAATCCGACGCCGTCGAGGTGGATCGCCGGGGTGCCGAGGTCCGCGCCGACCGGGGCCAGTGCTTCGGCGTGGCTCTTGCGCAGGGCTTCGTCGTAGTCCGTGCTGTCGGCCGCCTCGGCCAGCGACGCCGGGAGCCCGACCTCGGCCAGCGCCTGCGCGACGACCTCGGGGAAGTCCTTGTTCCGTCCCTTGTGGATCCGGGTGCCGAGCGCGGTGTAGAGGTCGCGCAGCACCTCTTCGCCGTGGTGCTGCGCCGCGGCGACGCAGACCCGGACCGGGCCCCAGGCGCGGTCGCAGAACTCGCGGTACCACGGCTCGAGCTCCCGGTCCTCGTTCAGGACACCGAGGCTCATCACGCGGAACCGGAGGGTGATGTCCCGCCGCGGTTCGACCTCGAGGATCCACCGCGAGGTGATCCAGGCGAACGGGCAGGCGGGATCGAAGTAGAAGTCGACCTTCACGGATGATCCTCTCAGACGGTGTGCAGCCAGCCGAAGTCGTCGGGCGCGTGGCCGTAGTGGATGTCCAGCAGCGCGTTCAGCAGGCGGCGGGTGACCGGGCCGGTGCCGCCGTCGCCGATGGCCCACTCCCCATCCGGGGTGACGGCGTGCCCGACCGGCGCGACGGCACGGGCGGTCCCGCAGGCGAACGTCTCGGTGATCCGGCCGTCCCGGCAGCCGCGTTCCCAGTCTTCGAGGGTGACGGGTGCTTCGGCGACGGCCAGCCCGAGCCGCCCGGCGAGCCGCAGGATCGAGTCGCGGGTGACGCCGGCCAGCAGCGTGCCGCTCAGCGGCGGGGTGACGAGCCGGTCGCCCTCGACGAAGAACAGATTGGAGCCGCCGACCTCCTCGACGTACCGCCGTTCCCGCGCGTCGAGCCAGACGACCTGGTGGCAGCCGTGCTCGGCCGCCTCCCGCTGGGCGAGGTAGGACCCGCCGTAGTTGCCGCCGCACTTGATGGTGCCGGTGCCGCCGTCGGCGGCGCGGACGTACTCGGGCGACGCCCAGAGCCGGATCGGGGCCGGTTCGGCGGTGGCGGGCCGGGCGGGGCTGCCGATGACGGCGAACAGGTACTCCTCGGCGGGCCGGTTGGACAGGTGCGTCTCGCTGGCGATCATGAACGGCCGCAGGTAGAAGCTGTGGCCACGGGCCTGCGGCACCCACTCGCGGTCGATGCGGGTCAGCGCGGCCACGGCGGCGAGGAAGGCGTCCGCCGGCAGTTCGGGCATGGCCATCCGGCGGGCCGACCGGGCGAACCGGCGGGCGTGGTCGCCGGGCCGGAACAGCGCGCGCTGCCCATCCGGCCGCCAGAACGCCTTCAATCCTTCGAATATCGTCTGTCCATAGTGGAACGCCATGGTGGCCGGGTGGAGGGAGAACGCGGCCAGCGGCCCGGTGCGGGCCGGCTGCCAGCCGTCCCCGGCGGTCCACCGGGCGGTGACCATGTGGTCGGACCACAGCGAGCCGAAGCCGGGCATGCGCAGCAGCGCTTCCCGTTCTTCGGCGGGCCGGGGCCCGGCGTGCTCGGGCGCGGTCATCGGCTCTCCTTCACGACGTCGTAGCGGGCCAGGGCGCGGTCGGCCAGCGGGCCGGCCAGCCCGGTGTAGGCGGCCGGATCGAGCACGTCCGGAGGCAGGTCCAGGTCGAGTACCGCGGCCAGGTCACGCCCGGTGCGGCCGGCTTCGGCGGTGGCCTCGGCCAGCAAGCGCTTGGCGGCCGCTTTGCCCAGCTTCGGCGCGAGCACGGCGTTGACCCGCTCCGACACGATCGCGCCGCGGGTGAGCTGCAGGTTCGCCGCCATCGCCGCCGGTGAGACCTGCAGCGACGCCGCCAGGCAGGCCGCGTTCGCCGCGGCACCGGCCGCGATGCGCAGGGCGTCCCGCAGCGGCTGCCATTCCGCGTGCCAGGCGCCCGCGGACCGCTCGTCCTCGGCGGCCATCGACCCGAAGAGCACGACGGCGAGCGGCGGCAGCTGCCGGGCCGCGGTCGCCACCAGCGTGGCGAACACCGGGTTGTGCTTCTGCGGCATCGCCGAAGACACCCCGCGCCCCGGCGCCGTCGCCTCGGTCACCTCGCCGATTTCGGTGCGCGACAGCACGAGGACGTCGGCGGCGAGCTTGCCGAGCGCGCCGGTGGTGACCAGCAGCGCGGCGGCGACGTCGGCGATCGGCGTGCGGATGCCGTGCCAGGGCAGCACCTGCGGGGCCAGGCCCAGCCGCCGGGCGACCAGATCGGGCAGCCGCAGCGCCGCCTCGGCGGAGCTGTACTCCTGGTACGCGGACAGGGTGCCGGCCGCGCCGCCGAGCGACACCGGCAGCTCGACCCGGCGCACCCGCTCGACGGCGTCGAGCACGCCGTGCAGCCAGGTCGCCGCTTTGAGCCCGAAGGTGACCGGCACGGCGTGCTGGGTGAGGGTGCGCCCGGCCATCGGCGTCCCCCGGTGCGCGCGAACGTGCCCGGCCAGGCTCTCCGCCGTGGCGAGCAGGTCGCGCTCGATGCGGTCGAAGGCGGCCCGGCAGAGCAGCATCAGGGCGGTGTCCAGGATGTCCTGGCTGGTGCTGCCCCGGTGCACGTATTCGGCGGCGTCCGGGCCGACGGCGGCGGCGAGCGCGGCGACGAACGCCACGACCGGGTTCGCCGTCTCGCGCACGCCCACGGCCAGATCCGGTTCCGGCACCGCCGCCGCGCGGATCGCCGCCGCTGCCGACTCGGGGATCACGCCCAGCTCGGCCTGCGCTTCGGCGAGGGCGACCTCGGTGGCGAACATCGCGGTCAGCAGGGCGCGGTCGTCGACGAGCGCATCGGCACCCGTCCCGGCCCACGCCGGGGCCAGCAAGCCGGTCATGCCGCCCGCCCCGAATCGACGTCCGCCGCCACCCGCAGGCAGGACCGGGCGATCGCGTCCGCGTCGCCGAGGATCACCGAATCGACGCCCGGCCGGATGCCGGCCGCGGTCACCCAGTGCACCGCCTCGGTCGGCACGCCGAAGGCGAACCGCCGCGGGTGGGGCCGGTTCCGCGCGTCCAGCACGTGGTACGGCCGCCGGGTGACCGCCAGGCCGCCGGTGACGTACTCCCCGTTGCGGTACGGGCGGCCCTCCCCGCGGGCCACCAGGGCCCGCAGCAGCGGGTCGGTCGTGCGCCGCAGGTCGGTCTCCGGCAGCCGGGCCTCGATCAGCGTGGACGCGGGCACGGTGACGTCCGGGCACGCCGCCGACCAGGCCACGAACCGCCCACCGGTCCCCTCGACCCGCAGGTCCGGGCCGAGCACCTCGAGCACGCCCGCGTCCAGGAGGGCGCCGAACTGCTCGACGCGCTCGGCGGGCGGCCCGATCGACAGGAACGCGTTGAGCGGCATGTACCAGCGCTGCAGGTCGTCGCGGTAGGAGCGGCCGGAGATCCCGCCGTGGTCGACGACCAGCCGGATCTCGTTGCGCAGGTCGCGCAGGACGTCCGTCGCCGCCTTGAACGGCCCGCTCACGTTACCCTTCGCCGCCTCCGCCAATTCAGTGTCCACAAGGGACCGGAGGCGGCGGCGGAACGCCGGCGTCGAGGCGAGGTCGCCGTCCTGGTACGGGTTCGCGATCGTGCGCCAGTCCCAGCTCACGCCGAGGCCGAACTTGGCCAGCACGATCCGCTGGGCCTCGGTCTCCCGGACGTGCAGCGGATCGCCGCCCACCTCGGCCGGGCCCGCGGCCGCGAACGCCTCGGTGAACTCGCCGGCGTCGCACGCGCACCCCTGTTCCCGCACCTGGGCGGCGTAGAAGACCGTGCGGACCTCCTGGTCGATCAGCGGCCAGACGTCCCGGCGGAAGTCCCCGCCGCCCCGCAGCCGCTCGATCACCGCGGGCGTGAGGTAGCGCGGCTCGTGGCGGCCGAAGGCGCCCTTCTCGTTGCGGGCCCGGGCCTGGTACGGGACACCCCGCCGGGATCCGGCGACCAGCCGGGGTTCCCGGCCGGACGGCACGTAGGTCAGCGTGCCCGCCGGTGTCCGGGTGAACGCGCCGCCGCGGCCGAGGGTCAGCAGGGCCAGGTGGTCGAAGAAGTTCAGGCCCATCCCCCGCAGCAGCACCGGTTCGCCGGGGGCGGCCGCGCACGGTGGCGCGTCGGCCGGGTTGCCCGGGGCCTGGTACCGCAGGCCGTGCCGGCCGGCGTACCGGCTCAGCTCGGCCTCGGCCGGGCCGGGTTCGTGCGGCAGGTGGCCGAGGGCGAGCACGACGGCGTCGAGGCCGCCGAGCACCGTGCCGTCGTCCAGCACCACCTCCTGCCGCCCGGCGCCGGTGTCCCGGACGTCGACCGCCCGCGCCTGGTGTCCGGCGAACCGCAGCGACGGCGGCGCGATCCGGGTGAGCCGCCGCCGCGTCCAGCGCAGGTAGCTGCCGAAGAACGCCCGGGACGGGTAGTCGTCCGGGCCGAGTGCGGCGGCTTCGGCGCGGACGGCCTCCGGCACGTGCGGGGTGCCGAGCAGGGCGATCGACCGCGCCCACTCGTACAGGCTCGGGCCGGGCACGACCGGGCCCGCGCAGCCGACGCTCTCGTCGACGAACATGGTCACCTGGCAGGCGACGGTGTTCATCAGCAGCAGGCGGTCCTGCGTGCTCCGCCACACCCGGCCGCCCTCGGCCAGGTGCGGGTCGACGAGGTGGACGACGAGCCGGCGGCCCGGCGGCACGAGCTCGGCGGCACTGGCGCACAGCCGTTCCGCCACCGACAGCCCGCGCGGGCCGAGCCCGACCACGGCGATCTCCGACGTCTCACCGGACACCGAACCCCCACTCCCTGGCCGCGCGGGCCGCTCAGCGTTCCTGCAGGCTTCGGCCGAGCCCGGCCACCGCCCCGGCGAGCCGGGTCATCAACCCGGCGAACTGCTCCGGCCGCAACGCCTGGTTCGCGTCGCACAGCGCCTGCTCCGGCTGGACGTGGACGTCGATCAGCAGGGCGTCCGCGCCCGCGGCGACCGCGGCGAGCGAGAGCGGCTCGACCAGCTCCGGGCGGCCGCTCGAATGGCTCGGGTCCACGATCACCGGCAGGTGCGTGTGCTGCTTCCACTGCGCCACCGCCGTCAGGTCGAGGGTGAACCGCGCCGACGGCTCGAACGTGCGGATCCCGCGCTCGCACAGCACGACCTGGTCGTTGCCCTCCAGCAGCAGGTACTCCCCGGCGGCGAGGGTCTCCTCGACGGTGCAGCCGAACCCGCGCTTGAGCAGCACCGGCAGGCCGGTCTGGCCCACCGCGCTCAGCAGTGCGAAGTTCTGCATGTTCCGGGCCCCGATCTGGAAGCCGTCGACCACCTCGGCCAGCCGTTTCACGTGCTCCGGGTCGACGACCTCGGTGACGAACGGCAGGCCCGTCCGCCGCCGGGCCTCGACGAGCAGGTCCAGCCCGCCGAACCCGAGGCCCTGGAACGAGTGCGGCGAGGTGCGCGGCTTGAAGACCCCGCCGCGCAGCGCGACCGCCCCGTGCTCGGCGACCAGCTCCGCGGTGGCCGTCATCTGCTCCGGCGTCTCGACCGCGCACGGCCCGGCGATCACCGCCACCGAGCCGTCGCCGATCGTCGCCGGCCCGATGCGCACCCGGGTCCCGGCGGGCCGCAGCGGACGGCCGCCCAGCCACGCCGCGCCGCCGCGCACCACCTGCCGGGTCGGTGCGGGCAGGTGGTGCGCCGCGGCGAGCAGCTCCGCACTGTCCACTCCGGACACCGGCAGCACGTGACCGGCGCCGAGCCGGTACACCCGCGTCGGCGCGCCGGCGAAGCTCAGGTGCCGCAGCCAGCCGTCGACGTCGGCGCGGGTCACGGTTTCGTCGAACACGAGCAGCAGGTCCTGCTGCGCTTCCGCCGCGGTCATGCGAGCGCGTCGATCGTCGCGAGGTTGCGGCCCCGGCGGTCCCGGACGTGGACGGCGAGGTCGCGGTACTTGTCACGCAGGTAGCGCTTGAGGGACTTGCCGGTGACACCGAGCGGGAAGTCCTCGTCGCCGGTGGCGACCTCCACCACGGACAGCTCGGGCTTGCCGTGGGCGCGCAGGGCTTCGTTGGCCGCGAACAGCACCTTCTCCGCGTCCACACCGTCCCCGGTCACGACGGCGACAGCGACCTCCTCGCCCTCGTGGCGCCCGGCCACCACGGTGCAGTCCTCGACCCCGGGCACCTCGTTGAGGATCAGTTCCTCCATCTGCACCGAGTAGCCGGGCCCGGCGGCGGTGTGCACCACGTCCACCGCGCGGTCGACCTGGTAGAAGTTGCCGTCCTCGTCCCGGTAGGCGACGTCGCCGGTCAGCCAGTAGCCGGCCAGCTTGCTGCGGTAGTAGGTGTCCTGGTTGCCCCAGTAGCCCACGGTCATGGACGGCGGCTTGGCGCCGAGCAGGCCGAATTCGTACGGCTCGGCGAGCGTGCCGTTCTCCCGCACGATCGCGACTTCGGCGAAGCCCACCGACTTGCCGACGCAGCGGTCGTTGCGCTCGGTGGCGAGGGTGCGGGGCTGCATGAGCACGCCCCAGCCCAGCTCGGTGGTGCCGAGCCGGTCCAGGAACGCGGCGGGCGGCAGGTCCGGCGACCGGCGGCCGAGGATCTCCTTCAGGTGCCGCTCGTGGATCGCGTCCGCCATGGACACCCAGATGTTCACCGAGTCCAGCGCACCTTCCGGCGTCTCGATGGCGGCGAGCTCCGGGTAGGCGTGCCCGAACGCCATCACCATGGTCGGCCGGTGCGCCTCGACGGCGTGGGCGAGCTCCGCCCCGGAGACGTCCCGCCAGACGACCATCGGCTGCCCGCCGAGCACGGTGTAGGCGTTGAACGACACACAGCCCTGGTGCGACTGCGGAAGCGCGTTGAGGATGACCGCGCGCGGTTCTTCCTTATAGTTCACCGCGCGCCACTTCGGACCGTCCAAAATGGTCTTGTGGGTGTGGATGACCGGCTTCGGCAGCCCGGTCGTGCCCGAGGAGTGCATCAGGCCGACGGGGTCGTCGGGGTGGTGCCGGAACCGGTCGGCGTCGGGCAGCACGGCCGGCGGCGGGCCGTCCTGGCGGGTCTCGACCCACTTCAGGTTCAGCCGGTCGAGGTCGACGGCGATCCGGGCGAGCCGTTCGTCGTCGGTGTAGAGGCCGATCGCCCCGCTGCGCTCGATCAGGGCGACCGCGCTGTCCCGCTTGGCGTTGCTGTTGATCAGCATGGAGATCGCGCCGATCTGCGCCAGCGCCGAAAGGTGGATGAAGTACTGGATGGAGTCGGGCGGGAAGACCGCGACCCGGTCGCGTGGCCGCACCCCCCGCTCCAGGTACCAGACCGACCAGCTCTGCACGAGGTGGTCGAGGTCGCGGAGGCTGAACTGCGTCCGCGTTTCCCCGCCGGTGCAGGGGATCGGCGTCAGGGAGTGGATGAACGGCTCGTCCGGGCACGGGTTGAGCTCGAGCATGGCCGGCAGCAGGTTCCCGCCGCCGATCGCCGGGTCCTCGAGCACCTGGGCCCGCAGCTCGGGGCTCAGGACGGTGCGGTGCGTGAACTCCATGTCGTCACTTTCTGGTGCGGGCCCGCGACGGCGCCGGGACGGGGGTTCGGATCCACCACCGAGCCTGCCCGCCGCGGCCATCGGCGCGGCCTCCCCGGCGCATCGGCGCTGCATCGGTGGCCCGGCGGCGGCCCGCGGGCACGAAAAAACCGGCCCCCGCCCCGGAAGCCGGTCCGCCCCTGCCCGCGCTCAGCCCAGGCGGCACTCCACTTTGGTCACCGCGGGCAGCGTGGTGCGGCCGAACTTCGTCAGCAGGCCGTCGTCCGGCTCGTCGGCCTTCGTGCGCGCGTGTTCCTGCACCAGGTCGTGGAAGTGGTACCGCCCCGCGGCCCGCTGGCGGAGCAGGTGCGCGTCGAACAGCTCCTCCAGCAGCCGCTCCGCCTCCGGGACGGGCTGGTCCAGCAGCAGCGCCGCGGTGCCCGCGTCGAACTCCTCGCCGGGGTGCGCGGTGCAGCCCAGGACGCGCAACAGCCGTTGCTGCCCGGCCGAGAGGTTCCGGTACGACACCTCGAACTGCGAAGCCACGCTACGGTCGCCCAGGCGGAGCTCGGCGAGCCGGGCGGCCGGGTCGCGCAGCCGGAACACCAGGTCCTCCAGCGACCACGCCGGCCGGTTGTGGAACCGCCACGCCGCGATCCCCACCGCCAGCGGCAGGTGGCCGCACAGCGCGACCACCTCGGCGACCGCGTCCGGGCGGTGCGCCGTCCGGTCGGCGCCCGCGACGCGGGTGAACAGGGCCGCCGCGTCCCGCGGCGGGAACACGTCGAGCGAGCGGGACGTCACGCCGTCGAGGCCGGCGAGCCGCCGCCGGCTGGTGATGATCACCTGCGCCTTGCCGGTGCCCGGCAGCAGCGGGCGGACCTGGCCGGCGTCGAGCGCGTTGTCCAGCACCACGAGCACCCGCCGTTCGGCGACCTCCGCCCGCCAGCGCGCGGCGCGCTGCCCGGTGTCACGCGGGATCTGCGCGGGCGCGAGCCCGAAGTCCAGCAGCAGCCGCTCCAGCACCGCCCCCGGCTCCAGGGGCTCCTGGCCGGCGGTGTGCCCGTGCAGGTCGACGAACAGGTGCGCCGCCGGGAACCCGTGCGCCAGCTGGTGGGCGAGCCGGACGGCCAGCGTCGTCTTGCCGACGCCGGCCATGCCGTCGATGGCCAGGATGCTCAGCGCGGTCCCGGCCGGACGGCAGCCGGTCAGGAACCGCAGTTCGTCGGCCCGGCCGGTGAAGTGGGCGGTGTCGTACGGCAGGAAGGACCGGCCCCCGGGCGCGGTTTCCGCCGCCTTCGCCGGTGCGCGCCGGGGCAGGTCGTCGCGCAGGATCCGCTCGTACAGCTCGCGCAGGCTCGCGCCGGGGTCGACGCCGAGCTCGTCCCGCAGCAGCCGGCGGCCCTGCTCGTAGGCGTTGAGCGCGTCGGCCGTGCGGCCGCACCGGTGCAGGGCGAGCATCAGCAGCTTGCGGGTCTCCTCGCGCAGCGGGTGCCGCGACACGAGCTCGCCCAGCTGCGGCACCACCGCCGCCGCGTCACCGCCGTCCAGCCGCAGCCCGATGAGCCGTTCGGTCGCGGACAACCGGTTCTCCTCGAACCGCGCGGCGACGATCTCGAACACCGGGCTGTTCAGCCCCGACAGCGCCGGCCCGTCCCACAGGGCGAGCGCCGCCTCCAGCAGTTCCACGGCCGCCGCGGTGCGCCCGGTCGCGGCCGCCGCCGAAGCGGCCGCGGCCATCGTGGTGAACCGGTGGGCGTCGACGTCCTGCGCGGCCACGGTGATCCGGTACCCGGGACCGTCCTTGACGACGATGTGCTTGGCCGCCCCGAAGCTGCGCCGCAGCGCGGCGACGGCGTTGTGCAGCTGACGGCGGGCGGTCACCGGCGGCTCGGCGTCCCACATGGCCTCGAGCAGCCGGTCGGCACTGACCACCTTGTCGGCGTCGAGCAGGAGCATCACCAGGAGCCGCTGCTGGCGCAGGCCGCCGAGGTCCACCCGCTGCCCGTCGTGCTGGACCCGCAGGGTGCCGAGCAACTTGAAGTACACTTTGCGATCCTCCCCACCGTACGCGCACGGCTACCGTTCGCAGCGCCGTCGCGCGGACCTGTAGGAACATAGCCGAAAAGCAAACCCCGCAAAACGAAGAAAGCACGATGGCGATTTGACGGCGGCCATTCGGATGCGAATAGCGACCAGCCGATACCGGCACATTTCTCCCGGGCCGCCGGGACGGCGGCAAAAATGACCACAGAAGTCACGGAAAATAAGCGATCGACTACAGCGGCGGAGTGAGCGCGGGCGCGTGGTAGCGCGAAACCGTGCCCGGCCCGGACAACCCGAGCGCGCCCAGTTCGGCGACCAGCGCCGCGGCGAGCCCGGCGCCGGCGGCGGCGTGCGCCGGGGCGTCCAGCTCCACCCGGAACCCCTCGCCCAGCAGCCGGACCCGCAGGTCCCGCGGGCGGATCCCGGCCTCGGCCAGCCGCGCGCGCACCGCGATCTCCGCCCGTTCCACCAGGCCCAGCCGGCCGATCGAGACGGGCACACCGGCCGAGATGCGCGAGGCGAGGCACGGCGCCGACGGCTTGTCCGCCACCGGTAGCGACCAGGCGGCGGCCAGCGCCCGGACGTCGCTCTTGCCCAGCCCGGCCGCGGCCAGCGGCTCGACGACCTGCAGTTCACGGGCGGCGCGCAGGCCGGGGCGGTGCAGCGCCCGGTGGTCGTCGGCGTGCGTTCCGGTGGCCACGTGCGCGAAGCCGCGCCGGTGCGCGAGCTCGCCGATCGCGGTCAGCACCGTCTGCTTGCAGAAGTAGCAGCGGTCGCCGGCGTTGTCCCGGTAGCCGGGAACCGCCAGCTCGGCGACCGGCACCTCGGCCAGCTCGACGGCCAGGCCGGCCGCGATCTCCCGCGCGGCAACGAGTTCCGCCCGCGCGAGGCTCGGCGAGTCGGCGATCGCCGCCAGCACGCGGCCGGCCGGCAGCGCCCGCACGGCCGCGGCCAGCACCAGCGCCGAGTCGACACCACCGGAGAACGCGACGGCCACACTGCCCAGCGCGCGGACCCCGGCCAGCAGCCGATCTTCGATTCCGGCGCGCATTACCGCATTCCCGCTGGTCGTCTGGTCTCCCTGATCCGGTTCAGCCGTGAAAAAAGCACGTGTCCTCCACTCGGCGGCACCTCGGCGTGCGGTAAGTCGATCGCGGTGGTTCTCCCGAGTCAACCCATTGCCGTATTCGTGCGGCATCCCCGGCGGAACGTTTACAGCGGGCGCGGCTGCTGTCTACCGTGTCGGCCGTGGTATCGACAGAGGGAACGACGACCGCCGCCACGGCGGATCTCGGATTCGCCCGGCTGGACCTCGACCGCGCCGCCCGCACCGGCGACCCGGAAGTCGTCTTCGGTGCGGGCAAGACACCGGCGCAGATCGGCGCGGCGCTCGCGCGGCTGCACCAGGCCCACCCGGGCCGGGCCGTGCTCGCCACCCGCGTCGGCGAAGAGGCGCGGGCGCGATGCCGGGAAACCCTGCCCGGCGCGGACATCGACGACGCGGGCCGCACGGTGACGCTCGGGCCGCTGCCCGCGCCGCGCGGCCGCGTCGCCGTGGTGTGCGCGGGCACCTCGGACCTGCCCGTCGCCCGGGAGTGCGCCACGACGGTCGCGGTCTTCGGCGCGGTACCGGACCTCGTCGTCGACGTCGGGGTGGCCGGGCTGCACCGGCTGCTGGCCGAACGCGACCGGATCGCCGCCGCCGACGCCGTCGTGGCGATCGCCGGGATGGAGGCGGCGCTGCCGACCGTCCTCGGTGGACTGTGCGGCACGCCGCTGGTCGCGGTGCCGACGAGCGTCGGCTACGGCTGGCACCTCGACGGGCTGACCGCGTTCCTGACCATGCTGAACAGCTGCGCGCCCGGCGTGGTGACGGTCAACATCGACAACGGCTTCGGCGCGGGCGTCGCCGCGGCCCGCGTCGCCCGGCAGTCGGTGGCGCCGTGACGGTCGGGTGGATCGACGCCGGGAACGGGTGCGCCGGCGACATGCTGCTGGCCGCGCTGGTCGACGCGGGCGCGGACTTCGACGGCGTCCTCGCGGGACTCGCGCGGCTGCGGCTCGACGACGTCCGGCTCACCGAGCGGGTGGTGCGGCGGCACGGGCTGCGCGCGCGGCAGGTCGTCGTCGAGGCGCCCGAGACGGCGCACGCCCGGCACCTGCCGGAGATCCTCGAGCTGATCGGCAGCTCCGCGCTGCCCGCGGCGGCGGAACGGTTCGCCACCGACGTGTTCGGCAGGCTGGCCGAGGCGGAGGCGGCCGTGCACGGCATCGAGCCGGCGCGGGTGCACTTCCACGAGGTGGGCGCGCTCGACGCCATCGTCGACATCGTGGGCTGCGCGCTCGGGCTGGACGCGCTGGGGCTGCTGGACGCACCCGTCACGGTGTCGCCGATCGCGGTCGGCGGCGGCACGGTGACCGCGGCGCACGGCCGGCTGACCGTGCCCCCGCCCGCGGTCCTGGAGTTGCTCACCGCGGCCGCCGCCCCGGTGGCCGCGCACCCGGCCGCGCGCGAGCTGTGCACGCCGACCGGTGCCGCCCTGCTCGTGACGCTGGCCGCGGCCTACGGCCCGATGCCGGCGTGCGTGCCGCGGCGGACCGGCGTCGGCGCGGGCACCGCCGACCCGCCCGGCCACGCGAACGTCGTCCGCGTGGTCGTCGGCGCGGGCGCGGGCGCGGCTCCGGCGTGGGTGCCGACGGCGATGACGGTGGTCGAGACCACGGTGGACGACCTGGATCCCCGGCTGTGGCCGGAAATCCTGGCCGCGCTGCGCGCTGCGGGCGCCGCGGACGCCTGGTGCGCACCGGTGACGGCCCCGAAGGGCCGGCCGGGTGTGGTCCTCACGGCACTGGCGGCCGGAGACCGCGTCGACGGCGTCTGCGCGGCGGTCTTCGCCCACACGTCGACGCTGGGCGTCCGCCTGTCCCCCGTCGAACGGCGGGCGCTGCCGCGGGACAGCGTCACGGTGGACTACCGGGGAACACCGGTCAGCGTGAAGCGGGGGTACCTGAACGGCGAGGTGGTCACGACCCAGCCGGAGTACGAGGAAGTGAAGGCGGCCGCGGAAGCGAGCGGGCAGCCCCTGCGCCGGGTGCTGGACGAGGTGCGCGCGGCCGCGCTCTGACGGTGGGCCGTCAGGGGTGACGGCCCACCCCGGTGGCGATCTCGTGCAGCCGGTGCCGGTCCGGCGCCAGCGGTGCCGTGTCCGCCCCCGCGCCCTCCCGCAACCCCGCGAGGAACTCCTGCAGCGTGACCGCGGCGTCGTGCTCGGGTTGCCAGTCCAATTCGGACCGGGCCCGGCTCGTGTCCATGACGGGCAGCCGCATGACGGCGTCGAAGAGGCCAGGGGTGGCGGGGATCGCGTGCAGGCGCCAGGCCGCGTCCACCGCCGCGCGGACCACGCCGGCCGGCACCGGGATCGGGCGTGCACCCAGGAGGTCCGCCGCGAACCGCGGGTCGACGACCGGGCCCGTCGCGATGTTGAACGGCCCGCGCACCGACCGCGTCACCGCCCGCCGGACGGCGTCGGCGAGGTCGTCGGTGTGCACGATCTGGACGCGCAGGCCGCGGACGTCCGGCAGCACCGGGAGCAGGCCGGGGCGCACCAGCGAACCCGGCACGAACGGCCCGCCGAACAGGCGCCGCTGTTCCGTCGCCGCACTCCGCTGGAACACGAAACCCGGCCGCATGCGGACGACGTCCACCTTCGGGTGCCGCGCCTCGAACGCGTCGAGATACCGCTCCAGATAAGCCTTTTCCCGCGTGTAGGCCGCTCCCGGCCAGCCGTGCGTCGGCCAGTCCTCGGTGACCGGCTCGTCGTCCTCGCGCGGCGAATACGCGCCGATCGACGACGTGTACACGAGTCTCGGCACGCCGGCCGTGGCCGCCGCTTCGAACACCCGCATCGAGCCGAGGACGTTCGCGCGCCAGGTGCGTTCGGGACGGCGGGTGGGCTGGAACAGCCACGCCAGGTGCACGACGGCGTCGGCGCCGCGCAGGTGCGGCACGAGGTCGTCGCGTTCGACGTCGGCCGTGACCACACCGTCCGCCGGCCGCCGCGCGAGCCCGACGACGGCCTCGACCTGCGGGTCGGCGCGCAACGCGCGCACGACCCCGGTCCCGATGTTGCCCGTTGCTCCGGTCACCACGATGCGCATCCGGGGCGGTTACCCCGGGCCTGCCCCGCCAACCCTGCTATGTTCGACGGGAAGATCCCTTTCTCCAGGAGCGCAGTCGTGGCAGGTGACGTCGACATCTCCGGGTAGCCCCGGAGTCCGCAGGCCCCCGGCCGAGCCGGTGCGGGCCGCTGTCGACGTCCCCTTTTCCGCTTTCACTCCATCGAGGTCTTCGCCATGTCCGAAATCGTGCTGTCCGGCCTGTCCTTCTCCTGGCCGGACGACACCCCCGTCTTCGACCACCTGTCCGCCACGGTCCCGGCCGGCCGCACCGGCCTCGTCGCCCCGAACGGCTCCGGCAAGACGACCCTGCTGAAGCTCGTCGCCGGGGTCCTGCGGCCGTCCGGCGGCAGCGCCGTCGTCGACGGCCTGCTCGGCTACCTCCCGCAGGACCTGCCGCTGAGCGGGGAGCCGTCCGTCGCCGAGATCCTCGGCGTCGCCCCGGTGCTGCGCGCGCTCGCCGCCGTCGAATCCGGGGACGTCGGCGAGGAGCACTTCACCACCATCGGCACCGACTGGGACATCGAGGAACGCACCCGCGCCCAGCTCGACCGGCTCGGCCTGGCCGGGCTCGCGCTCGACCGGACGCTGGGCACGCTCAGCGGCGGCCAGATCGTTTCCCTCGGCCTCGCCGCGCAGCTGCTGAAACGGCCGGACGTGCTGCTGCTGGACGAACCCACGAACAACCTGGACCTCGAAGCGCGCCGCAAGCTCTACGCCGTGCTGGACGACTGGTCCGGCTGCCTGCTGGTGGTCAGCCACGACCGCGCGCTGCTCGACCGGATGGACCGGATCGCCGAGCTCGACCGCGGCGAAATCCGGTTCCACGGCGGCAACTTCACCGCCTACGAAGAAGCCGTCCGGGCCGCGCGCGAAGTCGCCGAGAAGAACATTCGCAGTGCCGAACAGGAGGTCAAGCGCGAGAAGCGGGAGCTGCAGCAGGCCCGCGAGCGCGCCGCCCGGCGGGCGAGCACGGCGTCGCGCAATCTCGGCAACGCCGGGCTGCCGAAGATCTTCGCCGGCACGATGAAGCGCAACGCCCAGGAGTCGGCGGCCAAGGCGGACGGCACGCACGCGGCGCGCGTCGGCGCGGCCAAGGCCAAACTGGACCAGGCCGAGCGCGAACTGCGCAGCGAGCAGAAGATCAGCCTGCAGCTGCCGCAGACGGCGGTCCCGGCGGGCCGGACGCTGTTCCTCGGCGCGGGCCTGCGGGTGCGCGACCTCTTCGGCGACGGCGCCGACCTGGCGATCCGCGGTCCCGAGCGGATCGCGCTCACCGGCCCGAACGGCGCCGGCAAGTCGACGCTGCTGCAGCTCGTCGCCGGGTTGCTGGCGCCGTCCGCCGGCACCGTCACCCGCGCCGAGGGCCGGGCCGCGTACCTGTCCCAGCGCCTGGACCTGCTGGACGACGACCGCAGCGTCGCGGACAACCTGGCGGCGGCCGCCCCGGCCATGCCGGCGGCGCAGCGGATGAACCTGCTGGCCCGCTTCCTGTTCCGCGGCCCGCGGGCGCAGCTGCCGGTCGGCGTGCTGTCCGGCGGGGAGCGGCTGCGTGCGACGCTCGCCTGCGTCCTGTTCGCGGAGCCGGCACCGCAGCTGCTGTTGCTGGACGAGCCGACGAACAACCTCGACCTGGTCAGCACCGGACAGCTGGAGAGCGCGCTGACGGCGTACCGCGGCGCGTTCGTCGTCGTCAGCCACGACGAGCGGTTCCTGGCCGAGATCGGCATCGACCGCACGCTGCACCTGGCGGACGGCGAACTGCGCTGACCCGCGGCTGAGCACCCTGCCGCACTGGTCGTGAGTGGTAAGGAGGGTTCTAACCCTCCTTACCACTCACGACCGTCACAGGCGGGCGGCGTCCCGGATCGCCTGGGCGAACGGCCGGGGTGCCTCCTGCGGCACGTTGTGCCCGATGCCGTCGAAGACGCGGTGCTCGTACTTGCCGGTGAACTTCGCGCGGTACGCCTTGCCGTCCTTGGCCGCGCCGTCGAAGTCGCTGCCGATCGTGATCGACGGGACCGCGATGGTCGCGCCCGCGGCCAGTTTCCGCTCGTACGGGTCGTACTGCGGCTCGCCCGGCGCCAGGCTCAGGCGCCAGCGGTAGTTGTGGATCACGATCGCCACGTGGTCGGGGTTGTCGAACGCCGCCGCGCTGCGGTCGTAGGTCGCGTCGTCGAAGTGCCACGCCGGGGACGCGTTCTTCCAGATCAGCTTGTTGAAGTCGTGGCGGTTGGCCGCGTAGCCGGCGCGGCCGCGTTCGGTCGCGAAGTAGTACTGGTACCACCAGCCGAGCTCGGCGGCGGGGGCGAGCGGCTGCTGGTTCGCCGCCAGGTTCGTGACGATGTACCCGCTGACCGCGACGATCGCCTGGCAGCGCTCCGGCCACAGCGCGGCGATGATGTCGACGGTCCGGCCGCCCCAGTCGTAGCCGCCGAACACCGCCTTGTCGATCTTGAGCGCGTCCAGCAGGGCGACGACGTCCAGCGCCACGGCCGTCTGCTGGCCGTTGCGGACGGTGTCCGCCGACTTGAACACCGTCGGGCCGTAGCCGCGCAGGTAGGGGACGATCACCCGGTGGCCGGCGGCGGCCAGGATCGGCGCGACGTCGACGTAGCTGTACGGGTCGTACGGCCAGCCGTGCAGCAGCACCACCGGCTGCCCGGTCGACGGCCCGAACTCGTGGTAGGCCATGGAGAGCACCCCGGCGTCGGCGTGCTTGACCGGCCCGAGCGAGGTGTGTTCCCCCGAGCCCGCCCGCAGGTCGGGAGCCGCGGCCGGGGCGGCGGCGGGCGCGGAAGCACCCGACGAGCAGGCCGCCAAGGACGTCGCCGCGAGTCCGGCCGCGAACGCCTGCCCGAACCTTCTCCTGCTGATCATCTGCTGCTCCTGTGCGAAAGACCGTGGGACTTTCACCACGTTAGGAGCCGTTTGGTGACCTTCGCGCCCGTCGGGTGACGCAGCCGGTGTACGTCACTCCCCGAGCGTCTTCAGCGCCCCGGCGAGGCCGGCGCGGGAGCTCACGCCCAGCTTGGGGAAGATCCGGTGCAGGTGGGTGCCGACCGTCCGGTGCGAAAGGTACAGCCGCTGCCCGATCTCCCGGTTCGTCAGCCCGTCGGCGGCCAGCTGCGCGATGCTCAGCTCGTGCGGGGTCAGCTTGTCCCGGGCGTCCGGGCCGCGGTTCGGGCTCGCTTCGCCCGCGCTGCGCAGCTCGCGCCGGGCCCGCTCGGCCCAGGCCGTCATGCCCAGCGCGTCGAAGGTCTTCCGGGCGGTGTGCAGGTGCGTCCGCGACTCGACGACCCGCCGCTGCCGCCGCAGCCACTCGCCGAACGCCAGGTGGACGCGGCCGCGCTCGGCGGGCCAGCCGGTCAGGTCGGCTCCGAGGGCTTCGGCGAACCGCTCGTCGCCCGGGTCGAGCACGGCCCGTGCGTAGCGGAGGCCGATGTGCAGGGCGGGTGACGGCGTGTCCAGGCCCTCGAATCCGGCGAGGACGTCCCGCAGTTCGTCCATCCGCCCCGCGCGCACCGCGGCCTCGGTGAGTTCCGGGAGGCAGTACGTGCGCAAGGCGAGCTGGTAGGCCGGGTCGGCGGGGTCGAGCAGCCGCCGCAGGTCGGCGAACGCGTCGTCGAACCGGCCTTCGCCGATGTGCGTCAGCCCGCGCGTGAGCTGCACGGTGGCCAGCACGGGCCGGGCGCCGGCGGCGAGCCCGGCGCGTTCGGCCGCGTCGGCGAGGGCTTTCGCCTGCTTGTGGTCGCCGCGCAGGGCGGCGATCTCGGCCTGGACGGCGGTGGCGAGCCCGCCCATGAACGGCTGGCCGGTTTCCCGGGCGAACCGGACGGCTTCCGCCGCGGCCGGCACCGCGCCGGCGAGGTCGCCGAGCCGCACGCGGCTCCACGCCAGGACGGCCAGCGCCCGCGGCAGCAGCCCGAGCCGCCCCTGGGCGCGCAGCCCGGGCGCGGCCGCGGCGGAGAAGCGCGCGGCGAGGTCGAAGGCGCCGACCTGCAGCGCGGCGCTGCCCAGGTACCGGTCGACCTCGGGATCGGCGCCGGTCTTCGCGACCAGCTCCCGCAGGTGGCCCAGGACGGCCGCCCCGCGTTCGAAGGGCGCGACGTACGCGGTGACGGCGACGATCCGCGGGTCGCCGTCCGGGACGGGCAGCCGGTCGGCGACGTCGAGGAGCGCCGTTCTCGCGGCCGGGCCCGGCTCGGTCCAGAAGCAGCGCATGGCGGCGCTCCAGAGGATCCGCAGCGCGGCGCCGGGCTGCCCGTCATCGGCGACGGCGGCGGCGGTCCGGGCGAGTTCCGCGACGCGCGCCGGGTCCTCGCGGACGCCGTCTTCGAACTCGCTGAGCAGCCGGCTCGCGGTGGCCCGGCCGCGGGGGTCGGCGGGGGCGGCGGCGTGCACGAGCCGTTCGGCGGTCTCGCGCCGCCCCGACTCGACGGCCAGCTCGGCGGCCAGCAGCAGCCGATCCGCCCGGCGTTCCGGCCGGTCACTGAGCCGGGCGGCCTGTTCGAGGGCGGCGATGGCGGCCGCGGCACCCCCGCGGAAGCGGGCCCGCTCGGCGGTGCGTTCGAGTTCGGCGGCGACGGTTTCGTCGGGCCCGGAGGTGGCGGCGGCCTGGTGCCACGCGCGGCGATCGGGCTGGTCCCCGAGGGCTTCGACGAGGGCGAGGTGCGCGTTCCGGCGGTCGAGCGGGGCGGCGGAGGCGGGGATGGCGGACCGCATGAGCGGGTGCCGGAAGGTGACGGCCCCGGCGGAGAGTTCGATCAGGCGGGCCTCGACGGCGGGGGCGAGGATCTCGGGGTCGGCGGACCCGCCGAGCAGTGCGGCCGTCGCCGTCAGGGTCTCCGTCAACGATGTCGTCTCGTTCAGCGCCGCCACCAGCAACGCCGTCCGGGTCTCGTCCGGCAGCGCCGAAACCCTCGCCGAGAAGGTCCGCTCCAGCCGTTCCGTCAGCGGCAGCACCGGGTCGAGCCCGTCCAGGTCCGCGACCGCCGAGGGCAGCTCCGTCAACGCCAGCGGCAGCCCCGCCGCCTCCGCCAGCACCCGCGTGCGGACCGCCGGGGCCAGCCGGGGCGCCACCGAGTCCAGCAGCTCCGCCGAAGCGTCCGGTGGGAGGCGCTCCAGCACCATCGACACCAGGCCCGCGTCGGCCAACGGGCCCTCGGATCCGTCCCGCAGCGTCGCCACCAGCACGATCGGCTCGGTCTCGATCCGGCGGGCCACGAACGCCAGTACGTCCGCGCTCGCCCGGTCCAGCCAGTGCACGTCCTCGGCCACCAGCAGCAACGGCTTGGCCGCGGCCGCCTCGGCCAGCAGTGTCAACGTCGCCAGCCCGACCAGGTACGTGCTCGGCTCGGGGCCTGTGGCCAGCCCCAGCGCCGTCCGGAGGGCGTCGCGCTGCGGCTCGGGCAGCTCCGCGACCCCGGCCCGGACCGGGTACAGCAGCTGGTGCAGCCCCGCGTAGGCCAGGTTCCGCTCGGCCTCCGCACCGGTCGTCCGCAGCACCCGCAGCCCGGCGACCGACGCCGCCGCGGCCGCGCACGCCACCAGCGCGGACTTCCCGATGCCCGCTTCGCCGCGGATGAGGACGCCGCTGCGGTCCTCCGGGCCGTCGACGAGCTCGCCCAGCTCCTTCAGCTCGGTGTCCCGCCCGCTCAGCGCCATGGAAACGACCTTACCCAACCCCTGTTTCCGCAGCTCACGGCCGAGTGACGTACGCCGGCAGCGTCATCCGACGGGCGCCGGGCCCCGGGCTCCCCGCCTAGCGTTCCCCCGCAATGACCAGCGACCGGAGAGACAGATGAAACGCCTCCTTCTCGCTGCCGCCGTGCCGCTCCTGCTGACCACCGTCACGCAGCCGGCCGCCTCGGCAGCACCCCCGGCCCCGTGCGCCGCCGTCGCGGTGCCCGCCCCGCCGGGCGCCAAGATCGAGTCGGTGCAGGCCGCACCCCAGCCGTCGTACTGCCTGATCACCGTCACGCTCACCCACACCGGCCGTGACCACGTCAAGGTCGCCGTGGCGCTGCCGGACACCGGGTGGACCGGCCGGCTCCAGGCCCTCGGCGGCAGCGCCTACGCCGCCGGCAACTTCGACGGGCTCGCGTCGGCCGCCAAGGACGGCTACGCCGCCGTGACCACCGACGCCGGCGTGTCCCTGGACGGCCTCGACACATCCTGGGCCGTAAAGGACGGCCAGGTCGACCGGACCCTGCTGACCAACTTCGCCACCCGATCGGTGCACGAAGAGGCCGTCCTCGGCAAGGCCGTCACGCAGCGGTACTACCAGCGCCCGATCTCGTACTCCTACTGGACCGGCTGCTCGACCGGCGGCCGCCAGGGCTACTCCGAAGCCCAGAACTACCCCAAGGACTTCGACGGCATCCTGGCCAACGCCCCCGCCGTCGACTGGACGCAGTTCGCGGTGGCGACCCTGTGGCCGCAGATCGTGATGAACCAGAGCCACGACTTCCCCAGCACCTGCGTGCTGTCGGCGTTCCGCACGGCCGCCGTCCAGGCGTGCGACGCGAAGGACGGCGTGACGAACGGCATCGTCGACCGGCCGGACGAGTGCAGCTACGACCCGCGCAGCCTCGTCGGGACGAAGGTGGTCTGCGACGGCCACGAGTTCACCGTCACCGCGGCGGACGCCGAGGTCATGCGCAAGATCTGGGCCGGCCCGACCGACGAGCGCGGCCGCAAGCTGTGGGCGGGCCTGCCGAAGGGCGCGGACTTCACCTGGCTGGCCGGCACCCAGCCGGGTCCCGACGGCACGCTGACCGCGCCGGGCTTCCCGGTGGCCGTCAAGTGGGTGCAGTCGTTCCTCGAGAAACAGCCCGCCTTCGACACCTCGAAGCTGACGTACGGGCAGTACACGGACCTGTTCCGCCAGTCGGTGCGGGAGTACGACGCCGTCATCGGCACGTCCGACCCGGACCTGTCGGCGTTCCGGCGCGCGGGCGGCAAGCTGATCACGTTCGTCGGCGCGAACGACCAGCTGATCCCGCCGGGCGGCACGCTCTCCTACCGCAGCCAGGTCGAACGCACGATGGGCGGCGCGCAGCGGGTGAACGACTTCTACCGGCTGTTCCTCGCCCCCGGTGTCGAACACTGCTTCGGCGGTGGCGGCCCGGAGCCGACGAACGCGCTCGGGCAGCTGGTCGACTGGGTCGAACACGGCACGGCGCCGGCGACGCTGACCGCGGCGTCCGCGGACGGCAAGACCCGCGACCTGTGCCCGGTGCCGCGGGTTTCCCGCTACACCGGCGGTGACCCGGGCACGGCGTCGAGCTACCGCTGCCGCTGAGCTTTCGGTCCGCGGGCGCCACCTCCCCGGCGCTCGCGGACTGGACTTGCGGGTCCAAAATCGGCTCGGCACGCTGGCTTCATGGCACTCGATCAGTACTACCTCCTCGGCCGGTCCGGACTGCGCGTCAGCCGGCTCGCGCTCGGCACGATGAACTTCGGCACCGGCGGTTTCCACGCCGCCTACGGCAAGACCGCGGACGAAGTCCGCCCGATCTTCCGGAAGTACCTCGACGAGGGCGGCAACTTCGTCGACACGGCGGACTTCTACACCGCGGGCGAGAGCGAAACGATCCTCGGCAAGCTCATCGCCGAAGCCGGGGTCCGCGACCGCGTGGTGCTCACCACGAAGTTCACCAACAGCGTCGACCCGGCCGACCCCAACGCCGGCGGCAACGGGCGCAAGCACATGATCCGCGCGCTCGAAGCGTCGCTGCGCCGGCTGGGCACCGACCACGTCGACGTCTTCCTGCTGCACACCTGGGACCGGATCACCCCGGTCGAGGAGGTCGTGCGCACGTTCGACGACCTCGTCCGCGCGGGCAAGATCCGCTACCCCGGCCTGTCCGACGTGCCGAGCTGGTACGCGGCCCGCGCGCAGACCCTCGCGGAAGCGCATTCCCTGGCGCCGATGGTCAACCTCCAGCTGCCGTATTCGCTGGTGCAGCGGGAAATCGAGACCGAGCACGTCCCGATGGGACAGACGCTGGGCCTCGGCATCACGGCGTGGAGCCCCCTGGCGGGCGGCTTCCTGACGGGCAAGTACCGCGACGGCGGCACGGGCCGCCTCAGCGACGCACCGACGTGGACCGACCGCGACCGCCAGCTGCTCAAGCCCCTCCAGGAGGTGGCCGACCAGCTGGGCGTCACGATGGCCCAGGTGGCGATCAACTGGGTCGCCACCCAGCCCGGTATCGCGGCGGCGATCGTCGGCGCGAGCAGCGCGGACCAGCTCGGCAAGAGCATGGCCGCACTGGACTTCGAAATCCCGGCCGAGCTGCGCACGCAACTCGACGAGGCGAGCGCGGTCCCGCCGGCGTCGGTGTACCGGATGTTCACCCCGGCCTACCAGAACTGGATCGTCAGCCCGGAGCTGAAGATCGGCGACAAGCCGGCGGGGTACGCGCCCCCGGTCCGGAACTGGTAGTCAGCCGGACACCACCGCGCCGCCCTGGATGACGTGGTGGAACTTCTCCGGCTCGGCCAGGACGCCGATGTCCGCCAGCGGATCGCCGGGCACCACCAGCAGGTCCGCGTGCGCGCCGGCCGCCAGCGTCCCGATCTCGCCGGTGAGGTTCAGCAAGTCCGCCGCCGTCGAAGTGGCCGAGCGGAGGACCTCCAGCGGGGACTGGACCTCGGCGCGCAGGCGGAACTCGTGGTTCTGGTGGCGGTGCATGCCACCGAGCAGGTCCGTGCCGTAGACCAGCTTGACGCCGCCGCGGGCCGCGCGGTCCAGGGCCGCCAGGCCCGCGCCGAGGACCTCGTCCACCTTGCGCCAGCTCGATTCCGGCAGCCCGTGCTCACGGCCCTCCTCCTTCAGGGCCCAGTACGTCACCAGGGTCGGCACGAGGAAGGCTTCGTGCTCCAGGAAGAGCTCGACACTGCGGTCGTCGAGGAGGTTACCGTGCTCGATCGACCGGACACCCAGTTCGAGCGCGCGGTTCACCGCGCGGGCGGTGTAGGCGTGCGCGGCCACGTACCGGTTGGCCGCCTCGGCCTCCTCGACGATCGCGCGCAGCTCCCCGGCCGAGTACTGCGTCGAGTCGATACGGTCGGTCGGGGACGCCACGCCGCCGGAGGCCATCACCTTGATGTGGTGGGCGCCCTTGCGCAGCTCGTCGCGGGCCGCGGCGCGGACGGCGTCCTCGCCGTCGGCCACCCGGCCCAGGCCGGCGCAGCACGGGTGGTCGTCCTTCACCTGGGTGCCGCGGGTGCGGCTGTCGCCGTGGCCGCCGGTCTGGCTCAGCGCGCGCCCGCAGAACAGCAGCCGCGGGCCGCGGAACAGTCCTTCCGCCTGGGCGTCGGCGAGGCCGAAGTCGGCGCCCGAGGCGTCGCGGACCGTGGTGAACCCGCGGTCGAGCATCCGGCTCATCGTGCGGGCGGCGTGCGCGGCCACGTAGTTCGGTGACGCCGAGGACAGCGAACCCAGGTCCGCGGTCGACGCCGTGACGTGCACGTGCGCGTCGACCAGCCCGGGCAGCACCACGGCACCCCGCACGTCCAGCGCCGGGACGTCGGGTGCGGTCAGGCCGGGCCCCACCTCGGCGATCCGGCCCTCGGCGCACCGGAGGTCGCCCTCGGTGTACTCGCCGGAGAGCGGGTCGAGCAGGCGGGCGTTGCGCAGCAGCAGGTTCACTGTTCCTCCTTGAGCGCGGCCACGGCGAGTGGCGCGAGCGATTCGGCCTTGCGCACGGAAGCTTCGTCGTAGGCGCCTTCCGCGTCGAGGATGTTGAGCACCCCGAGCGTCCGGCCGCCGTCGACCACGGGCACGTTGATGATCGAGCCGCAGCCGAGCGACTCGATCAGCTCGTGGTCGGCGAAGATCTCGCGCACCGCCGCTTTGCCGGGTCCGAAGTAGGGCTCCTGCGCGGTGATGCACCTCTCGAGCCAGCCCGCGGCGACCTCGACCGTCTTCTCCCCGCCGACCGGGTACTCGGCCGGGTGGCTGCTGTGCACGCGGCGCAGCGCCCGGCGTTCCGGGATCCAGGCCAGCACGGTGAACAGCCGCACGCCGAGCTCCGCGCGCACCCGCTCCTCCACAGTGGACAGACTCACTTCGTCATCTCCTTCGCGGCGGCCTTCGGGGCGCCGTGTTCGGTCAGTTCCTCCAGCGAGCGGCCCGCGGTCGACAGGCCGAAGACGAGCACGCAGAGCACCCCGGCGGCCAGCACCGCCGTCGTCAGGCCGAAGACGCCGGCGAAGCCGAGGCTCGCCGCGGACAGGCCGATGATCGTCGGCGCGAGGATGCTGCCGACCCGGCCGAACGCGCTGGACAGGCCGGTGCCGCTGGCCCGGATCCAGGTCGGGAACACCTCGGGCGTGTAGGAGTACACCCCGGCGTAGGTGCCGTTGAGGAAGAACGACAGCACCGCGCCGGCGAGCGTGATCGACCAGGGTGCGCTCGTCTGGCTGAGCCAGAACGCGCTCACGGCCGAGCCGGCCAGGTAGAGGGCGATGGTGTGCTTGCGGTCGAGCCGTTCGGACAGCCACGCGGCCGAGAAGTACCCGGGCACCTGGGCGAGGTAGATGATGATCGAGAACTCGAAGCTCTTGGTCACGGTGATGCCGCGTTCGACGAGCAGCGTCGGGATCCACGAGAAGAAGCCGTAGTAGGAGAAGGTGATCACGAACCAGACGGTCCAGATCACCGCCGTCCGGCGCCGCATCGCGGGGCTCCACAGGAACTTCAGCGCGCTGACCAGGTTGACCTTCGGCGTCTCGGTCGCCGGCTGCGCGTCGGACGGCGGCACCGGCGGGAGGGTCGTGCCGGTGGCCTTCTCGACGTCACGCTCCAGCTTCGCGACGACGTTCTCGGCCTCGGCGGCCCGGCCGTGGGCGAGCAGGAAGCGGGGCGATTCGGGCAGCGACCGGCGCCACCACAGCAGCATGACGATCGGCAGCGCGGTGACCAGCTGCGCGACCCGCCAGCCTTCGTCGAACGACGGCACGACGAACCGCCCGATCAGCGCGGCCGCGACGAAGCCGAAGGAGAAGAACCCGGCGAGCGCGCCGACGAACCAGCCGCGCCGCTTGGCGGGGACGAACTCGGACAGGAAGGGCGCGATGATCGCGCTTTCGGCGCCCGCACCCGCCCCGGCCAGCACGCGGGCACCGAGGAAGACCTCGTAGTTCGGCGAGAAGGACGCGATGACGGAGAACAGCGCGTAGAAGGCCAGCGCGTACATCATGACCTTCTTGCGGCCGATGCGGTCGCCGAGCAGGCCGGCCGCGATCGCGCCGAAGAGGAAGCCGAACGGGGTCGCGGAGCCGATCAGGCCCAGCTGGCCGTTGTCGAGGTGCCACGCGGCCTTGGCGCTGGGCAGCAGGAAGGCGACGACCGCCGAGTCCATGCCGTCGAAGGTGTAGCCGAGGCCGCCGATGAGCAGCAGTTTGTGGTGGGGCCGGCTCAGCGGGAGCCGGTCCAGTCTGGCCAGCAGCGTCATGGGGAACGCCTTCCGTCGGGGAGTGCCGACAACATAGACTGCAGTTCGACAAAACTGCAACGTTCGTTGCAAAACTGGTTGGGTTACGGTGCACGCAACCCGAGGGGAGACCACTGGTGGCGGAGACCGACGACGGTTTCGAGGCATGGCTGCGGGACCGGCTGCCCGAGCGCGGCCTGCGCCCGAAGTCGGCCGCGGTGCTGGAGGTGCTGGTGTCCCAGCCGCGGCGGGCGTCGTTCGGTTCGACGGCCGAGCTGGCGCAGCTCGCGGGCGTCAACGTCGCGACGGTGACGCGCACGGCACAGGCACTGGGCTTCGCGGGCTGGCCGGCGCTGCAGCAGGAGCTGCGGGCCCGGTACATGTCGTCGCTGAGCGCACCCCAGGTCGCCGAGGAGCACCGCGGCGTCGACTCGCCCGGGTCGGCGTCCCTGCGCCGCGACCTCGACAGCCTCGCCCTGCTGAACCGCCGGTTCGACGAGAAGGTGCTGCGGGTGGTCGCCCAGGCGATTTCCGCCGCGCGCCGCACGCTGGTGATCGCGGACGGCAGCTACGCGGCGGTGGGGATCGCGCTAGCGCACAACGCGCGCTTGGCGGGCTACGACGTCCACGCGGTGACGGCGGGCGACGCGGAGCTGGCCAACCAGACGGCGAAGCTGACGTCCGACGACGTCCTGGTGGCGATCAGCTTCTGGCGCCTGTACGAGAGCACGGTCCTGGCGGCGAACGAGGCCCGCACTCGCGGCGCACGGGTGTTCGCGATCACGGACGCGGCGAGCCCGGCCCTGGCGGGAGCGGCGGAGCAGGTGCTGATCGTGCCGGCGGAGGGGGTGACGTTCTTCCCGTCGCTGACGGCGGGGATGGCGCTGGTCCAGGCGATCGTGGCCCAGCTGGCGGCGGCGGACCCGGCCCGGACGAGCGCGTCGATCGAGGCGGCCGAGGCGATGTGGTCCCGCTTCGACCTGCTGCACCGGCGGCCGAGCGCGAGCTCCGGGTGACCGGGAACCCGCGCACCGGCCGGACCGGCCTGGTCGGGCGCCGGTCCCGATCCGGTTGCGGGCGAACCCGGCCGCCCCCGCTGTTCAGTGCCGGGCCGTCCCCCCGTCCGCCGAGCTCATCCGCTTGGTGAACCGGGCCGCCACGTCGCGCAGCTTGATGTTCGTGTGCTGGGACTCCACGATCAACCGGTGCATCGCCGTGTCCTCGTTGACGCGGTGGATCAGCATCAGCATGCCCTTGGCCTGCTCGATCACCGCGCGCGTCTCCATCGCGTTGCGCAACTCGTCCGCCAGTCCGCGGGCCTCCCGGTAGCGGCGGGTCAGGCGCAGCACCGTCTCCACGCACAACGTGAACAGGCGCAGGACCTTCGTGTCGAACTCGTGGTAGCCGTGGCTTTCGAAGCCGAACAGCGTGATCGCGCCGACCAGGGTGTCGTCCACCCGCAGCGGGACCGCCAGGTAGCTGCCCACGCCGATTTCCTTCGCCGCGGCCACGAACTCGGGCCACTGGTCGCCCGTTTCGGCGACCGCCACCCGGACGACTTCGCCGGTCAGCGCCGCGAGCAGGCCCGGACCGTCGCCCGCCGCGTACTGGACGTCGTCGATGCGCTGGGCGCGCTCGTCGGTGAAGGCCGCCGTCTGCGTCACGCCGTCGCGGACCACCATGATGCTGGCCAGGTCGGCGTCCGGGACCACCCGGACCGCCTCGCCGCAGACCGCGTCGAGCAGACCCGGTGTGTCGGACATCGATTCGAGCACCCCGACGAGATCGGCCAGCACGGCGTTCAGCTCGTCGACCCGCTCTGCCATGCCGTCGCCAGTGGTCGGCAAGGCCCACCCCTCCCATGCGTCAAGCGGCGAGCACGGGGATGAGCTCGCCAGCAGCGTCAACAGAGACCACCGCTGGCGTTTCAACGGGTCCGGAGGAATTCTACCGGCCACGGACGCCCGGTTTGCCGTCGGCCGCGCCGGGTAGCCGGGAAAGATGGACGATCCGGCTGTTGACGACGAACTGTGGGCGGAGTTCCACCGGGTGGTGAACATGACTTCGCGCGAGCTGGAGGACTGGCTGCGCACCCGAGACGCGGGCCCGGAGGCCGAGCCGCTCCCCGGCGAGGCGGGCCCGCCGACGGGCAACGAGGTGCTGTCGATCCTGCGCAAGCGCAAGTCCGACGTGGACCACCACGACGCGGACGTGATGCGCAAGGTGGTCGACCGGGTGCACGCCCAGCGCCGCGACGACCTCGAGCCGACGGCGGGCGAGGCCCACTGGCGCCACCGCCTGATGTCGATCGGGCACGACCCGCTCAAACCCGCCTGACCAGAGCCGTCGTGAGTGGTAAGGCGCGTTAGAACGCGCCTTACCACTCACGACCTGTCAGGCGGGGGTGGCCTGCCAGCGCTGGTTGGGCCCGTTCGTCGGCTTGTAGAGGCCGATCCGGGCGCCGTCCTCACGGGACTCGCTCGTGACGTCGAGCAGCTGCCCGGTGCCCGCGTTGACGAACGTCCAGGCGCCGTCGCCGGTGGTGGACAGCGTCCACTCCGCCGCCGGGTCGCACGTGCCCGCCGCGGCCAGCGTCACCGCGCCGCCCGCCGTGCCGAGCACCTGGCCCGTGCCCGCGTTGGTGATGGTGAACCGGTCGCGGTTGCCGTAGCGGCCCGTGCGGTCGGTGAGCGTCCAGCGCTGCGCCGCCGCCGAGGCGTCCGTCGTGCGCTGGACCAGCGAACCGTTCTCCGCCGACAGCGACTTGCCGCTCTGCACGCCGGTGAAGGTGACCGGCTTGCCCGAGCCGAGGCCCGTGCCGGCCGCCGTCGCGGAGAGGCCGTCGACGAGGAAGCTCGTCACCGAACGCGCCGGCACCCGCAGCGTCGCCTGACCCGCGGTGACCCGCACCGGCTTGCCCCGCTTGAGCGCCCCGGTGACGTCGGTGACGACCGGCGTGACCGACGCGCCGGGCCGGACGTTCTTGAACCCCGACAGGTCCAGCGTGACGTCCTGGGCGTCCGTGCCCGCGTTGGTGTGCACGACCGTCGCCAGGTCCTCGCCGCGCATCGCGACCGTCGACGCGGTGTCGTTCACCCCGATCAGCCGGTCACCCGGCCGGATGTAGTGGGTGAAGTTCCGCATCGTGTTGAACTTCGTGTTCGTCCTGATCTGGCAAGTCTGCAGCGTGGCGTTCTTCGGGCAGTCGAACGGGACCTGGATCTCGCCCCAGTTCATCCCGGCCGCAGACTCGCCGCCCGGCTTCATGTTGTTGTAGTCCTCGATCGGCTGCCAGCTGACCCACGCGCTCGGTTCCAGGAGCCGCAGGTCGTCGGTGATCTGCTTGGCCATGCCGAGGCCGGGGTCCATGTCGGTGAAGTCCTGCCGGTCCAGCCAGCTGCCGCCGACCTCGCTCATCCACAACGGCTTGCCCGCGCCCTTGGCCAGGTCGCGCGGGACCGGCCGGTTGCCGGTGCCGTAGGTGTGCACGTTGAGCCGGCCCGCCGCCGCCCGGGCGTCGGCCGACCAGCCGCTCCAGTCCGCGGCGAAGATGTCCGGGTTGGTCTCGTCGGGCGCGGAGACGATCGCCCGCGACCCGGCCGCCTTCAGCGCCGAGGCCATCGCCGGGATCAGCTGCGACTGGACCGACGGGCCGATGTGCGCGCCTTCCTGGCGGCCGCCGGTCGGGTTGCCGTCGGCGCCGAGGGTGGTCTTCCAGTAGTTCGTGTTGGGCTCGTTCAGCGGGTTCACCGACGCGAACTTGATGCCGTGCGCCTTTTCGAGGGTTCGCACGACCTGCGTCAGGTACGCGGTGAAGTCACCGATCTTGTCCGAACGCAGCTGCTCGTCGGTGGCGGTGAAGCCGCCCGAGACGTACCCGGACACCGTCTGGAAGTACGGCGGCGAGTTGCTGAACGCCTCCCACTTCGTGACGCGGTTCTTGATCTTGTCGACCCACCAGCGCTGGTTCGGGTCGGCCTTCGGGTCGAACTCGGCCGCGTCGCCGGGGGTCCACCAGTCCTTGTCGTCGCGGGTGGTGCCGGCCGGGGCCTTCCACCAGCCCGGCACCGCGGCGCCCGCGCGGAGGTACGCCGGGACGTCGGGGGCGTTGCCGCCGCCGACGTTGAACCGGGCGATGTTCAGGTTCAGCCCGTCGGGGCCGAAGACCAGGTCGGCCAGCTTGTTCCGGACGGCGTCGGGGTAGCCGCCGGTCGCCTCGGCCATCCACGCCAGGCTGGCGCCCCAGCCGTCGAACGCCTGCTGCCGGTACGCCGGGTCCGGCTTCACGGTCACCGTGGTGGCCGCTTCCGCCGGTGCGGCCACGACCGCACCGCCGATCAGAGGTACACAAAGGACGGTGAGCAAACGCCGCAGGTTCATCGTCGAACTGCCCTTCGGTGCGGTGGGGACCTTCTCAGGCTTCGGTGTGGCCCAGCAGCGGCCGCGGCACGAACCGGGCCGCCGGGTCGAGCATCGTGCCGAGTTCCAGCACGACCAGTTCGTTGGCGCCCGCGCGGACCACCGGGCGCGGCACGTACAGCGTCCGCTGCGGACCGCGCCGCCAGTACCGGCCGAGCGCGAACCCGTTGAACCAGACGACGCCCTTGCCCCACTCCCCGGTGTCGAGGAACAGGTCGGCGGGCTCGTCGACATCGATGTCGGCGCGCAGCAGCACCGGCCCGGCCACCGGGCCCGCCACGGGTTCCGGCGACGACGGCCGCAGCGACGGCAGCGCGGCCAGGTCGAGCGGCAGCACGTCCCACCCGGCCAGCGGCTCGCCGTGCAGCGACGCCCCGCCGACGATGCCCTTCGCCTCGCCGATGCGCGAGCCGTAGTCCACGCGGCCCTGGTCCTCGACCAGCACGAGCAGTTCGCCCCGGCCGCGCGGCAGCGGGATCGCGCGTTCGTGGTGGTCCCGGCTGAGCGTGCCGACGAGGTCGCCGTCGAAGAACACGGTGGCGCGGTCGCGGACCTCGCCGAAGGTCAGCACCCCGGGCCGGTCGCCCTCGACGGCGCACCGCAGCAGCGCCAGCTGCGGCATCGGCGTGAGGTCGTCGAACGCGGGCAGCTCCTCGTGGAACTCCCAGGTGCCCCACCGTTCCGGCGCGTCGAGCAGCCGGACCGGGTCGCCGAGGAGCCCGCCCGGCGTCGGCGCGGGCCGCGCCGGCGGCGGGACGGTGTCCGGCACCTTGTGGTAGCGGGCGATCACGTCCCGGAACGCGTGGTACTTCGGCGTCGGATCGCCGGCTTCGTCCAGCGGCGCGTCGTAGTCGTAGGACGTGATCAGCGGCTGGTAGACGCCCTTGTCGTTGGCGCCGTTGGTGAGCCCGAAGTTGGTGCCGCCGTGGAACATGTACAGGTTGACCGACGCGCCCGCGGCGAGCAGCGCGTCCAGCTCCGCCGCCGAATCCGCGGCCGGGGTCGTGTGGTGGTGGGCGCCCCAGTGGTCGAACCAGCCGTTCCAGAACTCGCTGCACATCAGCGGCCCGGTCGGCTGGTGCTGCCGCAGGATCGCCAGCCGCGCCTCGGCGCCGGAGCCGAACGACGCCGTGCGGTGCAGCCCGTCGAGGCTGCCCGCCGCCAGCATCTCCGGCGTCGGCTGGTCCACTGTGGTCAGTGGCACGGTGACGCCGGAGTCGCGCGTGTGCTCGGCAAGCGCTTTCAGGTACCGCTTGTCGTCGCCGAACGCGCCGTATTCGTTCTCCACCTGGACCAGCAGCACCGGGCCACCCCGGTCGATCTGGTGCGGGACGACGACCTCGTACACCTTCGTCAGGTACTCCCGCACCGCGTCCAGGTACTTCGGCTCGTACCGGCGCACCCCGACCGACGGGTCGCGGAAGAGCCACGCGGGCAGCCCGCCGTTGTCCCATTCGGCGCAGATGTACGGGCCGGGCCGCACGATCGCGTACATCCCGGCGTCGGCGACGAGCCGCAGGAAGCGGTCCAGGTCGAGCCCGCCGGACAGGTCGAACGCGCCCGGCTCGGGGGCGTGCGCGTTCCACGCCACGTACGTCTCGATGGTGTTGAGGCCCATCCGCCGGGCCTTGTCGATCCGGTCGGCCCACAGGTCCGGGTGGACGCGGAAGTAGTGCAGGGCCCCGGACAGGATGCGGAACGGGCGGCCGTCGAGCAGGAAGTCGTGCTCCCCGATCACGAACTCAGGCATGCGGGCCCGCCTGCGGGGTCAGCTGGAGCACGCTCCAGGACAACGGTGGCAGTGTCACGGTGATGGTGGTCCCCCCGGGATCGGACGTCGCGGCGGCGCCGGGTAGCGGCACCGGCCGGACCGGCTGGGCGGCGGCGGTGTTCACGGTGTGGCGCGTCTCGCCGCCGGGTGTGGTGAGCGTTTCGGCCGCGTAGACGCCGAACCGGGCGCCGCGGAGGCGGATCCGGACTTCGGTCGGCGACGCCGTGGCGCGGTTGGTCAGGAACACCGCGCCCCGCCCCGAGTCTTCGACCGTCGCGGCGACGTCGACGAGGCCGACTTCCCCGTGCTGCGCGGTGCGGAGCCGGTCCCCCTCGACGGCCAGGCGCAGGCTCGCCCCGCCGGCCAGCGCGGCGACCCGCTGGAACGGGTGGAACGTCGTCTGCCGCCACGCCGGGCCGCCCGGCTCGGAGCGGATCGGCGCGATGACGTTCACCAGCTGGGCCTGGTTCGCCATGGTGACGCGGTCGACGTTGCGCAGCAGCGAACCCAGCAGCGAGCCGACGACGACCGCGTCGGTGACGGTGTAGGTGTCCTCGATGATCCGCGGGTGGTGCTTCCAGCCGCCCTCGGCGAGCTTCGCCTGGTCGACTTCGTTCCAGCGGCGCAGGTCCCAGACGTTCCACTCGTCGACGCTGATCCCGATCTTCTTGTCGAGGCCCAGCTCCGCGAGGGTTTCGTCGATGACGCCGGCCGTGGTGGCGATGTAGCGGTCCAGGGCGGCCGCGCTGGCCAGGTAGCTGTCGGTGTCGCCGTGCAGCTCCTGGTAGTAGGCGTGCAGCGAGATGTGGTCGACCAGTTCGGCGGTGTGGCGCAGCACGGTGCGTTCCCACGAGCCGAAGGTCGGCATGTCGGCGTGGGAACTGCCCGCGACGACCAGCTCGACGTCCGGGTCGATCATCCGCATCAGCCGGGCGGTTTCCGCGGCCAGGCGGCCGTACTCCTCGGCCGTCTTGTGGCCGATCTGCCACGGGCCGTCCATCTCGTTGCCCAGGCACCACAGCTTGAAGCCGAACGGGCGGTCGGCGCCGTTGGCGCGCCGCCGCTCGCTCAGTTCCGTGCCGCCGTCGATGTTGCAGTACTCCAGGACGTCGGCGGCTTCCTGGATGCCGCGGGTACCGAGGTTGACGGCGTACATCACCTCGGTACCCGCGGCTTCGGCCCACGCGACGAATTCGTGCAGGCCGAAGCGGTTGGACTCGACGCTGTGCCACGCCGGGTCGAGCCGGACCGGCCGGGTCTCGGCCGGTCCGACGCCGTCTTCCCAGCGGTAGCCGGAGACGAAGTTCCCGCCGGGGTAGCGCAGGACGGTCGGGCCGAGCTCCCGGACCAGCTCCAGGACGTCGCCGCGGAAGCCGCGCTCGTCGGATGTGGAGTGACCGGGCTCGTACAGTCCGGTGTAGACGGACCGGCCCATGTGCTCGACGAACGAGCCGAAGAGGCGACGCGGGACCGGGCCGACGACCTGGCCCGCGTCACCTTCGATGTCGACGGTCATCCGGCGCTGACCGTGAAGCCCTGCTGGTTGCCGTAGTCGACCAGCGCCTGCTGCCAGGCCGCCAGGCCGGCGTCGAGCGGGGTGCCGGCCAGGTAGGCCTTGCCGACGGTGTCGCTGTAGATGCTGTTGGCGTAGGTCTGGTACGGCAGGTAGCTCCAGCCCGGCGCGACGTCCTTCGACGCCTGCGTCAGCACCTGGTTGACCTTCTGGCCGCCGAAGTACGGCATGGCCTCGTCGACGAACGCGGGCGAGGTCAGGTCGGCCGTGGTGGACGGGAAGCCGCCGCTCTTGATGAACGGCTGGACGCCGCCGCCGTGGTTGAGCCAGCGGACGAACGCCGCGGCCAGCGCCGGGTTCTTGCTCTGCTTGACCACGGACTGGGTGCTGCCGCCGTTCTCCGCGGTGACCGCCTTCTGGCCGTCGTAGGTCGGCATCGGCGCCACGGCCCACTTGCCGCTGCCCGCGGTCACCGACGAGATGAAGTTGCCCGGCATCCAGGCGCCGGTGGGCAGGGTCGCGATGGTGCCGTCACCGAGCGCGCGGAACCAGTCGTCGGACCAGCCCGCGATGGGCGAGAGCAGCTTGCCCTGGACCAGCTGGTTCCAGACCGACGTCCACTTCTTGGTGCCCTCGTCGCCGAAGTTGATCTTGACGTTGCGGCCGTCGACGGCGAACGGGTGGCCGCCGGCCTGCCAGATCATGCTCAGCGTGAACCCGGCGTCACCGGTGTCGGCGGTGATGTACTTCGTCGGGTCGGCGGCGTGCAGCTTCTTGGCCGCGTCGACGTACTCGGCCCAGGTCTTCGGCACAGCGATGCTGTACTTGGCGAAAACCTCCTTGTTGTAGAACAGCGCCATCGGGCCGGAGTCCTGCGGCAGGCCGTAGAGCCCGTTGCCGTTCTTGACCTGCGCCCACGTGGAGGCGCTGTAGTCCTTCTCGAACGAGCCGAAGCCGTAGGAGTTGAGGTCGGCCAGCGAGTCGGTCAGCGCGAACTGCGGGAGGGCGTAGTACTCGATCTGGGCGACGTCGGGGGCGCCCGAGCCGGCCTTGATCGCGTTCTGCAGCTTGGTGTACTCGTCCTTGTTGGTGCCCGCGTTGACGTAGTTGACCTTGACGTTCGGGTATTCCTTCTGGAACGCGGCCACCTGGTCCTTGGCGGACGGGGTCCAGCTCCAGTAGGTGATCTCCCCGCCGGCCTTCAGCGCGGCGTCGACGGAGTCCTGGTTGCCGGTGGCGGCGGCGGGCGCGGACGACGAGCCGCCCCCGGACGAGCAGCCGACCGCCAGAGCGGCGGCCAGCACCAGGGCGGCGGCCGCCTTGGCGTGGTTGCGGATGCGTGACATCGGGTGTCCCTTCACGGCGGTGTGACGGCGGGTTACTGCTTAACGCTTCCGGCGCTCAGCCCGGACTGCCAGAACCGTTGCATGAGCAGGAAAGCGACGACGAGGGGAATGATGGTGAGCAACGACCCGGTGAGCACCAGGTTGAAGATCGGCTGGGCGCCGGCCCCGTTGGCCTGGGCGCTCCACTGGTTGAGCCCGACGGTCAGCGGGTACCACTTCGGTTCGCTGAGCATGATCAGCGGCAGGAAGTAGTTGTTCCACGTCTGCACCATGGTGAACAGCGTGACCGTGATGATCCCGGGGACCAGCTGGCGCAGCGTCACGGTGAGGAAGATCCGGATCTCGCCCGCGCCGTCGATCCGCGCCGCCTCCAGGAGTTCGTCCGGGATGGCGTCGGCGGCGTAGACCCAGATCAGGTACAGGCCGAACGGGCTGATCAGCGACGGGATGATGACCGCCAGCGGCGTGTTGGTCAGCCCGAGCTTGCTGAACATCAGGAACGTCGGCACGGCCAGCGCGGTCGGCGGCACGGCCACGGCCCCGAGGACGACGGCGAACACCGCGCGACGGCCGGGGAAGCGGTACTTGGCCAGCCCGTACCCGGCGGCCGTGGCGAGGATCGTCGCACCACCGGCCCCGACCACGACGTACAGCAGCGTGTTCCCGAGCCAGCGGAAGAAGATCCCGTCGTTGTAGGTGAACGTCTTGCCGATGTTGTCGAAGAGGGCGAACGAGTCCCCGAAGGACAGTCCCGACGTCGAGAACAGCGCCGGCTGGGTCTTGGTGGCGTTGATGATCAGCCAAACCAGGGGAACCAGGGTGTAGAGCAGGTAGAGCGCCATGAAGCCGGTGAGGACACGCGACTTCCGGGGTTTGGTCACGGAGAAGGTGGCCATGTCACATCTCCTTCCGGGAGCCGCGCAGCTGCACGACGTAGGCGATGACCGCGGTGATCACGCCCATCACGATCGCGACGGCGGCGGAGTAGTTGTACTGCTGCCCGTTGAAGGAAAGGTTGTAGGCGTACATGTTCGGCGTGTAGTTCGTGACGATCATGTTGGGCACGAGGTTGCGCATGATGTTGGGCTCGTTGAACAGCTGGAAGCTGCCGATGATCGAGAAGATCGTCGCGACCACGATGGCGCCCCGGATCGCGGGGAGCTTGACGGAAACGACCGTGCGGAACGCGCCGGCGCCGTCGATCGCGGCCGCCTCGAACAGTTCCTTCGGGATCACCTTCAGCGCGGAGTAGAAGATGAGCATGTTGTAGCCCACGAACTCCCACGTGACGATGTTGCCGATCGACGTGAGGAGCCAGTTCTGCGACAGCGGCTTCACCGAATCGGTGCCCAGCAGGTGGTTCAGGTCGGCCGCGAGTCCGAAGTGGTCACCGTAGATGAAGCCCCACATCAGCGCGGCGACGACGGCGGGGACCGCGTACGGCAGGAAGATCACGATCCGGAAGAACCCGGCGGCGTGCAGCCGGGCGCTGTCGATCGCGAGCGCGGCGATCAGCGCGAGCACCAGCATGATCGGCACCTGCACGGCGAGGAACACCAGCACCCGCCGGAAGGCTTCCCAGAACTTCGGATCGCCGAAGACCTGGACGTAGTTGTCGGCGCCGACGAAGACCGTGCCACCGAAGAAGGCCTGGTCCCGGAAGAGGCTCAGCACGAAGGCGTACACGACGGGCGCGATGAAAGTTAGCGCGAACACCAGCATGAAGGGGGCGACGAAGAGCCAGCCCCGCCATTTCCGCCGCGGCCGGCGGGCCGCGGGCGCCCGGCGCGCCGGCACCGGGGCGGGCGGAGCCGCTGTGGACGTCATCGTCTCTCCGAGTGGTCATGCGGCCGGGCGCTGGACCCGGCGGGATGTTTACGTCAACATGGACGGCCGCAGAGTAACGTGTTGACGTAAACATGTCCAGGACACTGTGTGACAGCCGGGGCTCCGCCCCGGGCCGGGGGCTCCGCCACCCGGACCCCCGAAAGCTAAGGAGTGACCGTGCCGCGCCAGACAGCGACGTCATCTGCACCCGGCCCCGCCCGGCGCCGGGGCCCGTCGATGGCGGACGTGGCCCGTGAAGCGGGCGTGTCGGGCCAGACGGTCTCCCGGGTGGCCAACGGGAAGACCAATGTGGACGACGCGACGCGGGAGCGGGTCCTGGCCGCGATGCGCCGGGTCGGCTACCGGCCCAACAGCGCGGCCCGCGCCCTGCGCAACGGCCAGTTCCGCAGCATCGGCGTGATCATTTCGGCCCTCCCGACGTTCGGCAACAGCCGCACCCTCGACGCCATCGCGGCGGCGGTCGTCACGGAGGGGTTTTCGATCATCCTGATGCCGGTGACCCGCCCGACGCAGGGCGAGGTGACGGGCGCGTTCAGCACGCTGAACGAGCAGGCGGTCGACGGCGTCATCATCCTCATCGAGCAACACCAGCTTGACCAAAGCGAGATCGAACTGCCGCACGGGCTCCCGGTGGTGGTGATCGACTCGAGCGCCCGCTACGACTACCCGGTGGTCGACAACGACCAGGCGGACGGAGCGGCCCGGGCCACCAGCCACCTGCTGTCACTGGGGCATCCGACGGTCTGGCACATCGCGGGCCCACCGCAGTCGTACTCGGCCGAGCGCCGCCGCCGGTCGTGGCAGGCCACATTGGAGCGTGCGGACCGGCCGGTCCCCCCGGTCCTGGTCGGCGACTGGTCCCCGGAGTCGGGCTACCGGGCGGGCCTGCAGCTGGCGGCGGACCCGGCGGTGACGGCGGTGTTCGCGGCGAACGACCAGATGGCACTGGGCGTGCTGCGCGCGTTGCACGAGTCCGGCCGCGCGGTACCGGCTTCGGTGAGCGTGGTGGGGTTCGACGACATGGAGGAGTCGGCCCACTTCTGGCCCCCGTTGACGACGATCCGCCAGTCGTTCGAGGCGGTGGGCAGGCACGCGGTGGAGGCCTTGCTGGCGGAGATCGAGACCGGCGCGGAGGCCGGGGAGCCGGTGCTGCTGCCGACGGAGTTGGTGATCCGGTCCAGCACCGCACCGCCGCCCGCGTGACCTGAAACTGTCGGTGCCATCCGGTAGTGTGGATAACGGGGGGCGCCCCCCGCGGGCCGGATGGGATCGGGTCCGCCCGCCCCCGGCAGCGTTACTCGCGAGGGCGTTCGCGGATCTGCCAGCGGCCGGACTTGTAACTCCAATCCGTGCTCAGGTCGTTGCCCAGCACCGGAACCTTCGCACCCACCACCACATGCCCCTGCGTCCCGCTCCCCGACTGCTGCTTCACCTCGGTGAACTGCACGTCGCGGAGGCTTGCGCGGACCTGGTCCGACATGCGGTCGTACAGCACGTGCACCGCTGCCGGGCAGTCCGGTGCGCGGACCTTCGCCGTGAACTCCGCCGCCGTCCGGGCCTCCAGCAACGTGCAGATCGTTGCCGTGTTGCCCGTGCTCCATGCGTCCAGGTAGGCGCGGGCCGCTTCGCGCAGCCCCGATTCGTTCTGGGCCGTGCCCACCGCGCCCACGTCGCCGGTGGCCGGGGCGGTGCTTGTGCTTGTGCTTGTGCCACAGGCCGTGGCCAATGCCGTGATCGTTGCACCGATGATCAGCCGCATGCGCACGTCGTCCCCCTTTTCGACGCGCGACCCTAGCGCGTCCGGGCGGGGCGCGGTCCACCGGAAAAGTACCCACACCGATGCCCGTTTCAGCGCCGGGAGGCGGGGGCATTACCGGCCACCGGACCGGAACCCCCGGTCCCGCGAACGTCGCAGTGGTGTGGACCATTCGGCCGCACCGTGCGGAAAGAGGCCGTCATGCTCGCCATTCTCGCCGCCGTGCTCTTCGGGCTCGCTCTGCTGATGGAGCTGTTCGGGTTCGGGCTCGGGCCGGTCGTCACGACCGGGACGCTCACCACCGCCGGGCTGCTCTGCGTGGCCCTGCACCTGGCCGGGATCGCCACCGACCGGTCGCGGTTCACCCGGCGGCGGCGCCGTCGCTGACGCGGCGCAGCACCTGCGCGAACACCTCGGTCGACTGGGCGCCGGCGACGCCGAACCGCTGGTCGATCACGAAGAACGGCACACCGGTCGCCCCCAGCGCCCGGGCCTGCTCGCCGTCCGCCGCCACCTCGGCTTCGTACCGGTCGGACTCGAGCACGGCCCGGGCCTGCCCGGCGTCGAGCCCGGCTTCGGCCGCCAGCTCCACCAGCGACTCGCGGTCGAACAGGGACCGCCGCTCGGTGAAGTGCGCGCGGTAGAACCGCTCGACGACGGCGTCGGCCCGCCCGTGCTCGGCCGCGAAGTGGACCAGGCGGTGGCCGTCGACAGTGTTGCCCATGTGGACACCGTCCAGGTGGTACTCGAGACCGTCGGCGGCCGCGCGCTCCTCCATCTGCGCTTCCATCGCGTCGGCCTCTTCCAGTGTCCGGCCGTACTTCTCGGCGAGCACCTCCCGCGTCGGCCGCGAAGTCCCGCGCGGGAACGACGGGTCGAGCTGGAACGAGTGGTGCACGACCTCGACGTCGGCGCCGAGTTCGGCCACCGCCCGCTCGAAGCGGCGTTTGCCGAGATAGCACCAGGGACAGACCAGATCGGACCAGATGTCTACGCGCACGGAACCAAGCTAACCGGAGGGCCGCCGCGCACTTCAAGGTAACCGGCAGCCACCTGCGCGGCGCCGCCGAAGCTAGGGTGAGCCGGTGACCGTCTCGACCGAGGACATCGTCCGGCACGCGGCGCGGCTGCTCATGGCCGGCACCCGCCTCGACCTCGGCCGGATGGCGACCGAGCTGGGGATCTCACGCACGACGTTCTTCCGCCGGGTCGGCAACCGCGACGACCTGATGGGCGCCGCCCTCCGGCTCCTGTCCGACCGGACCTGGCAGCGCGCCCTCGACGGCTGGCGCGCGGAGCACGGCGACGCGGTCCGCACGCCGACGGGGCGGCTGCGCTGCCTGTGGGTGATGGAGGAGTACCGCCGCGAGGTCGCCGCCAGCGGCGGCATGCGCAAGCTGATCGAGGCCGAGTCGAACGTGGCCCTGCGCGTCCTGACCGACCCGCGCGGCGCGGTGCAGCCTGGGCTGGTCGACGCCCACGTCGAACTGTTCCGCGCCGACGCCGAGGCGGCGGGGCTGACGCCGTTGGTGGGGCTGGCGGACTTGGCTTTCGCGGTGGTGCGGCTGGGTGAGTCGTTCCTGTACTCGGATGTTCTGGCGGCGCGCTCGGTGGATCTGACGGTTGCGACCACCCTGGTAGACACGCTTGTGCGCGGGGCATTGGAGCCGGCCGCCGCTCGCTGAGGGATCGGCCAGTTGGTGGGGCTGACGGTCGCGACCCCAGGGCACCTCGCGCGCGGCGCACTGCAACCGACCACCGCCCAGCTGGCCGGGCAGGCGTTCGCCACCCCAAGGGCACCTCGCGCGGAGGCACCGGAACCGGCCGCTGGTTGGTGAGCGACTGGTCAGTCTGTCAACTCCTCACCCGTCCGGAGGATGTGGAACATTTCGGCGAGGTGTTTCATAGGCGACAGGAAAGCGGTTACCCCGCGTTCCGCATGCGGCACGCCTTCCGTTGCCGTGCACCAGTTCCGCTGATCCGCCCGTCTGTGTCCGGGCGTGCTTTCGCCTGCCCGGGGAAAGAGAGCGATCCATGTCCGCACTCACCAGCCCGCCGACGTTGTCTGGCTTGGGTGAGAAAATCTCCCGCCGCCGCCCGTGGCGCACCAAAGCTGCCGGCGTCGTGCTGGCCGCCCTGGCGCTGACCGGCGGCGTGGCCGCGCCCGCGCCCGCCGCCGCGAATCCCTACGAGCGGGGGCCCGATCCCACCACCGCCAGCGTCGAAGCCACCCGTGGCTCCTTCGCCACCGGCACCGTCACGGTGTCGCGGCTGGCCGTTTCCGGGTTCGGTGGCGGCACCATCTACTACCCGACGACCACCACCGCCGGCACGTTCGGGGCGCTGTCGATCGCGCCCGGGTTCACCGCTACCCAGTCGAGCATCGCCTGGCTGGGGCCGCGCCTGGCCTCGCAGGGGTTCGTGGTCTTCACCATCGACACCCTGACGACCTCCGACCAGCCCGACAGCCGGGGCAGGCAGCTGCTGGCCTCGCTCGACTACCTGACCCAGCAGAGCTCGGTGCGTTCGCGCATCGACAGCAGCAGGCTCGGCGTCGTCGGCCACTCGATGGGTGGCGGCGGCACGCTCGAAGCGGCGCGGTCACGGCCGTCGCTGCAGGCCGCCGTGCCGCTGACCGGCTGGAACCTGACCAAGAACTGGTCGACGCTGCGCGTGCCGACCCTGGTCGTCGGGGCGCAGGCGGACACCGTCGCGCCGGTCGCTTCGCACTCGATCCCGTTCTACACCAGCCTCCCGTCTACTTTGGACCGCGCGTACCTCGAACTGCGCGGGGCGAGCCACTTCGCCCCGAACTCGCCGAACACGACGATCGCGAAGTACACCCTGTCCTGGCTCAAGCGGTTCATCGACGACGACACCCGCTACGAGCAGTTCCTCTGCCCGATCCCGGCCCCGGACCTGTCCATTTCGGACTACCGCGGCAACTGCCCGCACAACGGTTAGCCGGCATCGCCGGGCACGCCGAGGGTGACCACGACCTTGCCCTGGGCGTGCCCGGCTTCGGAGTAGCCGAACGCGGCCAGCTCACGCAACACCACCCCCTTGTCCGCACAAGCCACCACATCCGCGAGCACGACCCGCCGCCAGGCGAAGAAGCCAGACGCCAGCGCCGCGAAGACGTGACCCGCAGGCTGCGGCCCGCCGGACCGCCGACGGCCACGAACGCGCGCACCACGGTCAGCCGCCGCCGGGCTCGCCCAGGGTGACCACCACCTTGCCCCGGGCGTGCCCGGCTTCGGAGTAGCCGAACGCGGCACGCAGGTCGTCGAACGGGTAACTCCGGTCGACGACCGGCGTGACCGCGCCACGCTCCACCAACCCGGCCAGCTCGCGCAAGACCGCCGCCTTGTCCGCGCATGCCACCGCGTCCGCGAGCACGACTCGCCGCCGGGCGAAGAAGCCGGACGCCAAAGCCGCGAAGACGTGACCCGCAGGCTGCAGCCAGCGCCCCGCCCGGCCGCCGACGGCCACGAACGTGCCCGTGCGCGCGAGCACCGGCCGGCAGGCGAACACCGACCGGCTGCCCGCGATGTCCAGCAGGACGTCGTAACGGCGGCCGCTGCGGGTGAAGTCCTCCGCCCGGTAGTCGAATACCTGCTCCGCGCCGAGTGTCCGCACCACCTCGACGTTCGCCGTGCTGCAGACCGCGTCGACCCGCGCCCCGAGCGCCTTCGCCAACTGGACGGCGAAGGTGCCGACCCCGCCGGAAGCGCCGTTGACCAGCACCCGTTGCCCCGCTTCGACACCCCGCAAGGCGACCAGGGCGGTAACCGCCGCCATCGGCATCGCCGCCGCTTGCTCGTAGGTCAGGTTCACTGGCATCGGGGCCAGCAGGTCCTCGCGCACGCAGACGTACTCGGCGTGGGCGCCCCGCGGCAGCAGCGCGTAGACGTCGTCGCCCGGGCCGAAGCGGGCACCGGCCGTCTCCACCCGGCCCGCCAGGTCGCAGCCGAGCACGCCCACCGGTGGCCGGCGCAGGCCGAAACCGCCGGTCATCAGCCGCGCCACGTACGGCTCGCCTCTCATGAAATGCCAGTCGTACGGGTTGACCGAACTCGCCCGCACCCGGACCAGCACCTCGCCTTCGCCGGGCACCGGATCGGGCACGTCCTCGAGGACCAGGCTCGAAGGTGCGCCGTACACGTGCTGGACCAGGGCTTTCACGTCGCCTCCCGGGATTCTTACGTCGTAAGTCGTACGTTGTAAGTTACGCCGTACAACGTAAGAACGTCAACCGCGTCTTACCTTGTACGATCTTGTGGGTGACGACCGACGCGCGGATGCCCCTCAGCCGCGAGCGCGTCCTGCGCGCGGCAGTGGACCTCGCGGACCAGCACGGGCTGCGGGCGCTGACCATGCGCCGCCTCGCCGAAGAGCTCGGCGCCGAGGCGATGTCGCTCTACTACCACGTGGCCAAGAAGGAAGACGTGCTCGACGGCATCGTCGACGTCGTGGCCGGCGAGATCAACGAGGCCGTGGGCCACGTCGAGCCGGCACCGGAGTGGAAGGCGGCCGTGCGGGAGCGGATCCTCACCGCGCGGCAGGTGTTCCTCCGGCACCGCTGGGCGCCGGAGCTGTTCGAGACGCGGTCGTCGACGAGCACCGAGGTCCTGCGCTACTACGACGCGCTGGTCGGGCTGATGCGCGCCGGCGGGTTCACCTACGACCTGGTGCACCACGCGCTGCACGCCCTCGGCAGCCGCGCGCTCGGCTTCAGCCAGGAGCTGTTCGACCCGAACGCCGGCCAGTCGGCGGACGTGCCGGTCGACCTGGTCTGGCAGCTGCCGAACCTGACCGGGATGCTCAGCGAGATCGCCCACGACGACCCGGACTCGACCCTGGGGTGGTGCGACGACCAGGCGGAGTTCGAATTCGGCCTCGACGTCATCCTCGACGGCCTCGACCGGCTGCGGTAGTCCACTGATTGGGACAACCCCGCCCAGCGGGGCAAAATCGAACCGTGTCACGACCTCTGCGGAAGCTCGGCTTCCTGACCATCGGCCTGTTCGACGCCGCCGACCCGCGCCGGGGCCACGAGTCCACCCTGGAAATCATCGAACTGGGTGAACAGCTCGGGTTCGACAGCGCCTGGGTGCGCCACCGGCACCTCCAGTACGGCATCTCCTCGCCGGTCGCCGTGCTGGCCGCCGCGTCGCAGCGGACCAGCCGGATCGAGCTCGGCACCGCCGTGATCCCGCTCGGCTGGGAGAACCCGCTGCGGCTCGCCGAGGACCTCGCCACCGTCGACCTGCTCTCCGGCGGGCGGCTCAACCCGGGGCTCAGCGTCGGGCCGCCGATGCGCTGGGACGAGGTCAAGCACGCCCTCTACCCGGACAGCGCGGACGTCGAGGACTTCTCCTACGGCCGCGTGCAGCGGCTGCTGGACTTCGTGCGCGGCGAGCCGGCCACCGGGTTCAGCGGCGCCCAGGGCTTCGAGGTGTTCTCCGACCGGGTCCAGCCGCAGTCCCCCGGCCTCGGCGACCGCCTCTGGTACGGCGGCGCGAGCCTGCGCTCGGCGGAGTGGGCCGGCAAGCACCGGATGAACTTCCTGACCAGCAGCGTGGTCAAGGCCGAAGGCGAGAGCACGGACTTCGCCGAAATCCAGCTCTCGCACATCCGGACGTTCCGCGAGCAGCACCCCACCGGACGCGTCTCGCAGGGTCTGGTCGTCATCCCGACCGACAGCGCGACGCCGGACCAGCGCGCCAAATACGAGGCCTACGCCGAGAAACGGCTGCCGCGCACCAAGGAGCCCCAGGGCCCCGCGCGGATGCTGTTTTCCCGCGACTACGTGGGCACGTCCGCGGAAATCGCCGAGCGGCTGCACGCGCACCAGGCGTTCCGCGAGATCGACGAGGTGGCTTTCGCCCTGCCGTTCACCTTCGACCACGAAGACTACGTGCAGATCCTCACCGACATCGCGGAACGCCTGGCACCGCTCCTGGGACGCTGATTACTTGTTCGTGCCCGGCGTCAGCACCTTGTCGATCACGAAGACCGTGGCGTTCTTGGTGGGGATGTTGCCGCACAGGATCTTCGCGCCGTTGATCGTCATGTTGTCGCCCGAACCCTCGATCTTCACCGGGCCGCCGGCGGTGTTGAGCGTGTCGACCGAACCGGCCGCGGCGAGACCCTTGGCGTCGTAACGCTTGCCGACCACGTGGTACTGCAGGATCGGCGCGAGCTCGGCGGGCTTGCCGGCCAGTTCGTTGAACTTGGCGTCGCCCAGCGCGGCGAACGCCGGGTCGGCCGGCGCGAACACCGTGATGGCTTCCTGGCTGTTCAGCGTGTCGACCAGGTTGGTGGCCTTGACCGCCGCCACCAGCTTGGTCAGCAGCGGGTTCGTCGACGCCGCCGAGGCGACCGGCTGCGGGCCCATCGAGTCCAGCGAACCGGGCGCGGAACCCTGCGGCAGCTGGGAACAGGCCGGGCCGAACACGTCGGCGTTGGTGGTCACGCCGGAACCACCGGCGGCCATGCTGGACGACGGCGCGGCCATCGACGACGACGGCGCCATCGAGCTGCTGGAGCTGCCCGACGAAGCGGTGTCGCTACCGCTGCACGCGGTCAGCGAAAGAGCGGCGACAGCGGCGACGCCGATTCCGGCGACACGAAGCTTGGTCACAAAAATCACTCCTGTAAGCGGCTGAGAACTTCTTCTTGCCCGGTATTCGGAACCACTCGGAAATCGGCTTGGCACCCATTCGGGTGATCCAGGTCACCGTGTCGTGAACGCGATGCTGTGCCACCCGGTCGCGCCGTCGGGGACGGTCCCGGCGCGCATTTCGGTCTGCGTGTACCCGCTTTTGTCGGTCGCCCGGCAGACGACCTGGTGCCCACCCGGTGCGGCGTCGAACTCGAGCCACCACATGCGCCAGGTGTTCACGTTGACTTCCTGCGACAGCACAGCTTCCCGCCACGGTCCGTTGTCCAGGCGCACCTCGACCTTGGCGATGCCGGTGTGCTGCGCCCAGGCGACCCCCGCGACCCGCACCTTCCCCGCCGGGACGGTTTCGAAACCCTTCGGCGTGTCGATGCGCGATTCCGTCTTGATCGGCGCTTCCCGGCCCCAGCCGCGTTTCAGCCAATACGCCTGCCGCGCGTCCCACGTGGTGACTTCGAGGTCGGTCACCCATTTCGTGGCCGACACGTACCCGTACAGCCCGGGAATGACCAGCCGGGCCGGGAAACCGTGCTCGATCGGCAACGGCTCGCCGTTCATGCCGATGGCGAGCATCGCCCCGCGCGCCCGGTCCAGCGCCGCGGCGACCGGGCTGCCGGAGGTCCAGCCGTCCACACTGGACGAATAGAGCTGTTCGGCGCCGGGCCGCACCCCGGCCTCGTCGAGCAGGTCGGCCAGGTCGACGCCGACGAAGTTCGCGGTGGACACGTAGGTGCCGCCGACCTCGTTGGACACGCAGGTCATCGTGATCGTGCGCTCCACCAGCGGCCGGTTCCGGATGTCGGCGTAGCGGTACCGGACCTCGCGGTCGACCAGGCCGTGCAGGCGCAGGCTCCAGTCCTCGGCCCGCACCTGCGGCACGGTCAACGCGGTGTCGACGCGGTAGAAGCGGTCATTGCGCGTCAGGAACGTCGGCGTGCCCAGCTTCGCGAAGTCGGCGTCGGCCGGGATCATCGGCGCGGTCCGGGCCGGGACGAGCCGCCCGACCGCTTCGCGCGACGCCGCCGCGTCCCGGCGGCCGGCCAGGAGCTGCCCGCCGAGGCCCGCGACCCCGGCGCCCACGACCACGCCGGCGCCCGCCAGCAGCACCGTCCGGCGCGAACGATCCGGCGTGATGTCGAGCCGGTGCAGGACGGCGAACGTCCCGACGCCCGCGACCAGGCTCGCCAGCGGCGCGAGCAGCGCGACACCGTCCAGGTCGGGCCGCGCGTACACGGCCACGAGCCCGACCAGCCCGAACCCGGCGATCACCACCAGTCCCGGCACCGGCGTGCGCCGGGACAGCAGACCCGCCACCGCGGCCACCAGCACCAGCACCACGGCCATCCCCGACAGCAGCACGAGCTTGTCGTAGGTGCCGAAGGTGCGGACCGCGAAGTCCTTGAGCCCCACCGGCGTCAGGTCGATCGCGCCGTTGCCGACCGCCAGGTACGGCGACGCGTTGACGCCGACGAACCCGGCCACCAGGTGCCCCGCCGCCAGCGCCGCCACGAGCGCCAGGACCCCCAGCAAGGCGGCCGGCCCGCGCCTAAGCAAGGGAGATCCTGGTGACGGCGGGGGTCGTCGGGCCGGCCGAGCCGCCGGCGGGCTCGACGGTGATCCCGATCCGGTCGACGTCGGGCGGCAGCTCGGCCACGAGCATCCGCTGCGACGCCTCGGCCGTCATCAGCCCGGCCGACCGCGCGCCCCCGGCGCCGAGCAGCCACACCTGGTAGACGTGCCCGGCGTCGAGCGCGGGCAGCTCCGACGCGAGCAGCACGGCCTGGTGGCGGCTGCGCGAGACGACGAGCGTGGCGTGTCCCGCGCCGACGCCCTGGATCGCGGACGCGTCCGGCGCGGACAGCACCGAGTCGACCGGCGCGGGCGTCGTGGCCACGCCGAAGACGACCGCGGCCGTGGCCGCCGCCGCGGCGCCGAACAGGGAGACGCGCAGCTGCCACGTCTTGGCCCGGCTCAGCCGGCGGACCACCGGCACCTTCGGCGGCAGCTGGCGGGTGCGGGCCACGTCGGCGAGCACCAGCGCCTTCAGCGACGGCGGCGGGTCGGCCGAGGCGGCCACGCCCAGCCGCGCACCGGTCGCCCGCAGCTCCGCCACCTCCTGGCGGCAGGCGGCGCACGCCCCGAGGTGCCGTTCGAACTCGGCACGCTCCACATCGGACACCGCGTCGAGGGCGTACGCCCCGGTCAGCGTGTGCAGTTCGGCGGTCACCGGTCCACCCCCAGGCAGTCGCGCAGCCGGATCAGGCCGTCCCGGATGCGGGTCTTCACGGTCCCCGGCGCGACCTTCAGCACCTCGGCGACCTCGGGATAGGTGTAGCCGTTGTAGTAGGCCAGCACGATCGACTCGCGCTGCAGGTCGGTCAGCGCGGCCAGGCACTGCCGCACCCGCTGCTGCTCCAAACCGGCCAAAGTGGACTCGGTGACCTCGTCGAACGGCCGCCGCACGTCCATCAGGCCGGCCCGCTCCTCGCGGTCGGCACCGGCCTGGTGCGAACGCACGCGGTCGACGGCGCGGCGGTGGGCGATGGTCAGCACCCACGACAGCGCGCTGCCGCGCTCCGGCTCGTACCGCGTGGCCTTGCGCCACACCTCCACCAGCACCTCCTGCGTCACCTCCTCGGCCTGCGCGTGATTGCGCAGCACGCGCGTCGCCAGGCCCAGCACCGGGCCGGCGACGAGGTCGTACAGCGCCGCGAACGCCGGTTCGTCGCCCGCCGCCACCCGCCCGAGCAGCTCTTCGGCGCTCGGCGCTGGCGCCGGTGCCTCGTCCGGTGGCAGCCGCAACCGCCCACGCTCACCCATGCCGGCACCCTCCACGTCACCCCTGACTCATGGGGCGTTCGCGGCCGTACCGAGGAACGGACTGTGTCCGGTGGCCTTTCCCACCCGGACGGCGCAAATCCGCCGCCGGGACCCATCCGGCGGGCGCGCGGCTCCGAATTCCTGTGACCTTCGGTGACGCTGTGTCAGGCAGCTGCCCGATCGGCCACGCGGACGGTGACCTCGGACACTTCTTGATCACCCCAGAGTGTGAAAGTTATTCGGAACGCTGGGCGTTGCACTGACTATGGGTTATCCCTGGAAGCAACCGAAGTTAACCGACGAGTAGCAAAGGCGGTCCGATGACCGACCCGTACAGCGTGATCAGTACCGACATCGACTTCGCCCTCCGCACCTTCGGGGCCGGCCCGCGGCCGGTGCCGGCCGAGCTGGAGTACGACACCCGTGACCCGTACGCGGTCGCCGTGGTGCTGCACGCCGGTCCGAGCGCGGTCCGCTGGCTCTTCGGGCGCGACCTGCTCGCCGACGGCCTCCTCGGCCGCTGCGGCGACGGCGACGTGCGGATCGGGCCGGCCGGCGACCCGGCGCTGGTCGTCGTGGAGCTGAGCTCCCCCGACGGCGCCGCCGTGCTCGAAGCGCCCGCGAAGGAGATCGCGGCCTTCCTCGACCGGACCTACGACGTCGTCCCGGCGGGCAGCGAGAGCGACTGGTTCGACTTCGACGAGGAAATCGAAAAGCTTTCCTACCAGGACTGAGTTACCGTCCCCGGGCGTGAGCTTCTTCCTGGCGAAGGTCCTCGCCGCCCTCGACGACGGCGGTGACCGCGTCCTGTTCCACGCGAGTGACGGCGTCACCACCTACCACCAGGCCCGGGACCGGCTGCGCCGCCTGCACGGCGGACTGGGTGACGTCGAAACGCTCGCCGTCGACCTGCGCAACCGGCCCGAGACGGTCCTCGTCCAGCTGGCGGGCCTCCTGCGCGGCGCGACCGTCCTCCTGGTCCCGGCATCGGCTCCGAAAGCAGACCGGCTCGCCGCGGCGAGCGGCGCCACCGTCGTCACCGACCGGCCCCGCGACTGGCCCGGCGGCGACACGAAAACCCTCGCCGACCTCGACGGCGAGCCCGAGCCGCTGCACCCGCCGGAGACGGTCCGCCTGCTCTTCCCCACGGGCGGCACCACCGGCACCCCCAAGCTGATCCGCCACAGCGGCATCTACGACGGCATGGCCTACATCTTCACGCCGTCGCCGGACGGCCCCGGCCGCACGCTGCTGGTCGCCCCGATGACGCACATGACCGGCAACGCGACCGTGCTCGGCACGCTGCTGCGGCAGGACACCGTCGTCATCCACGACGGATTCGACGCAGGAGCCGTCCTTGAAGCGATCGAGGAACACCGCATCGACACGCTCTCGCTGACGCCGCCGCGGCTGGCTGCGCTCCTCGACCACCCGAAGCGACCGGAAACGGACCTCAGCAGCGTGCGGTCGCTGTCCCTCGGCGCCGCGCCGCTGCCGCCGCACCGGCTCGCGCAGGCCCTCGACGTCTTCGGCCCGGTCGTCGGCCAGGGCTACGGCCTCACCGAGGCGCCGATGATCGCGAGCATTTCGGCCGCCGAGCTGATCGGCCGCCCGGAGCGGCTGGGGTCGGTCGGCCGGATCGTGCCCGGCATGGAAGCCCGCCTCACCGCCGACGGCGAGGTCGAGGTGCGCGGACTGTCCATGATGGACGGTTACCTCGGCGGCCCGGAGGTCGGCGCGGGCTGGCTGCGCACCGGTGACCTGGGCCGGTTCGACGACGAGGGGTACCTCTACCTGCTCGACCGCGCGGACGATGTCGCCGTGGTCGGCGAGCACGGCACGAAGGTCCCGACCACCGTCGTCGAACACGCCCTCGCCACCCACCCGGCGGTGCGGAGCGCGGCCGTCTTCGGCCACGGCGACCGGCTGCACGCCGTCGTCGTGGCGACGAGCGCCGTCACGGCAGCCGACCTCCAAGCCCACGCGCGGGAAGCCTTCGGCCAAGAGCACTACGTCCCGGCGCGCGTGGCCTTCGTCGACGCGCTGCCGCTCACCGACGTCGGCAAGGTCGACAAGCGCGCCCTCGCTCAGCTCGTGACGGCCCCGTAGGACGACGACCGCACCAGCTTGACGTACTTGCCGAGCACGCCCTCTCCGAACTTGTTCGGCAGCGGCTCCCAGCCCTCGCGGCGGCGGGCCAGCTCGGCGGCGTCGACCAGCAGGTCGATGCTCCGCGCCTTGATGTCGACGGCGATCCGGTCGCCGGTGCGCACGAACGCGATCGGCCCGCCGTCGACCGCCTCGGGGGCGACGTGGCCGATGCACAGGCCGGTGGTGCCGCCGGAGAACCGCCCGTCGGTCAGCAGCAGGACATCGCGGCCCAGACCCGCGCCCTTGATCGCCGCGGTGATCGCCAGCATCTCCCGCATGCCCGGGCCGCCCTTGGGGCCTTCGTAGCGGATGACCACGACGTCCCCGGCCTCGATGCGGCCCTCGTTCAGCGCGGCCATGGCCTCCTGCTCGCGCTCGAACACGCGGGCCGGGCCCTCGAAGTTGGCGGTGTCGAAGCCCGCGGACTTCACGACGGCCCCGTCGGGGGCGAGCGAGCCGCGCAGGATGGTGATGCCGCCGGTCGGGTGCAGCGGGTTGGCCGGGGTGCGCAGCACCTCGCCGTCGATCGGATCGGGGTCGAGCTCGGCGAGGTTCTCGGCCACCGTGCGCCCGGTCACCGTCAGCGCGTCGCCGTGGATCAGGCCCTCGTCCAGCAGCGCCTTCATCAGCACCGGGATGCCGCCGTGGCGGTCGATGTCGTTCATGACGTACTTGCCGAACGGCTTCAGGTCGCCCAGGTGCGGGACGCGGTCGCCGACGCGGTTGAAGTCGTCGAGGGTCAGCGGAACCTTCGCCTCGTGCGCGATGGCCAGCAGGTGCAGCACCGCATTGGTCGAACCACCGAGGGCCATGACGACGGTGATGGCGTTCTCGAACGCCTCGCGCGTCAGGATGTCCCGCGCGGTGATGCCCTTCTCGAGCAGGCCCACGACGGCTTCGCCGGACAGGTGGGCGTAGTGGTCGCGACGGCGGTCCGCGGACGGCGGCGCGGCCGACCCGGGCATGCTCATCCCCATGGCCTCCGCCGCCGACGCCATCGTGTTCGCCGTGTACATCCCGCCGCAGGCGCCTTCACCGGGGCAGATGGCGCGTTCGATGCGGTCGAGGTCGGCGTTCTTCATGCGCCCGGCCCGGCAGGCACCGACCGCCTCGAAGGCGTCGATCAGCGTGACGTCCTTCTCGGTGCCGTCGGTGAGCTTCACCCAGCCGGGGGCGATCGTGCCCGCGTAGAGGAACACCGACGCCAGGTCGAGGCGCGCGGCGGCCATCAGCATGCCCGGCAGCGACTTGTCGCAGCCGGCCAGCAGGATCGAGCCGTCGAGCCGCTCGGCCTGCATCACCGTCTCGACCGAGTCGGCGATGACCTCGCGGGAGACCAGCGAGAAGTGCATGCCGTCGTGGCCCATGGAGATGCCGTCGGACACCGAGATGGTGCCGAACTGCAGCGGGTAGCCGCCGGCCGCGTGCACGCCTTCCTTCGACGCCTGGGCCAGCCGGTCCAGCGACAGGTTGCACGGCGTGATCTCGTTCCACGAGCTGGCGACGCCGATGATCGGCTTCTGCCAGTCGCCGTCCCCCATCCCGACGGCGCGGAGCATGCCGCGCGCGGGCGCGGCCTCGATCCCGTCGGTCACCGTGCGGCTGCGGGGCTTCGGGTCGATCGTCATCGCGGGCCTCCGATACGACGTTCGGGCGCTGGTCATGTTACCAACGGACGCGCGGTCCGCTGGCCGGAACGATTTCCTACCCGCGCGCGCACCCACCGGCGAAAACTCGGGCCATGATCGCCACAGTGGTGTGGGGCACGGGCAACGTGGGCCGTGCGGCAATCCGGGCCGTCGAGGCCCACCCGGCGCTGAAGCTCACCGCGGTGCTCGTCCACGACCCGGCGAAAGTCGGCAAGGACGCCGGCGAGCTGGCCGGAACCGGCGCGCTGGGTGTCGCCGCGACGGACGACATCGACGCCGTCCTGGCCGCGAGCCCGCGTGCGGTCGTGTACGCCGCTTCGGGTGACGTCCGGTTCGACGACGCGCTCGCCGACATCGTGCGGGCCGTCCGGGCGGGCGCGGTCGTCGTGACACCGGCCCTGTACCCGCTCTACGACCAGCGGAACGCACCTCCGGAGCTGCGGGACCCGGTACTGGCGGCGATCAAGGACGGCGGCGGTTCGCTGTTCGTCTCCGGCGTCGACCCCGGCTGGGGCAACGACGTGCTGCCGCTGCTGATCAGCGGGCTCGGCACCGACGTCGACGCCGTCCGCTGCCAGGAGATCTTCGACTACTCGACCTACGAGCAGCCCGACTCCGTCCGGTACCTGGTCGGCATGGGGCAGCCGATGGACTACGACCCGCCGATGCTGATGACCGGCGTGCCGTCGATGGTGTGGGGCGGGCAGGTCCGGCTGATCGCCCGCGGCCTCGGCGTCGAGGTCCACGAACTGCGCGAGACGCTCGACCGGCGTCCGCTGGACGAGACCGTCACCACGCGGACCATGGGCGAGTTCGAGAAGGGCACCCAGGGCGCGGTGCGGTTCGAGGTGCAGGGCATCGTCGGCGGCGAGCCGCGGATCGTCATCGAGCACGTCACGCGCATCCACCCGTCGTGCGCGCCGGACTGGCCGACGCCGCCCAGCGGCGACGGCGCCCACCGCGTGATCATCGAAGGCCGGCCGCGCATCGAAGTCACCGTCGAGGCGACCGACGAAGGCGAAAACCGGTCGGCCGGCGGGAACGCCACCGCCGTCGGCCGCCTGGTCGGCGCGATCGACTGGCTGGCCGCGACGGAACCCGGCCTCTACGACGCACTCGACGTCCCGCTGCGCCCGGCAGCCGGCAAGCTCGGAAGGAGCCGTCCGTGAACATCGACATCCCCGCGGGCAAGGACCCGATCGGGTACGTCTGGGGCGAAATGGTGCCCGGCATCGGGATCGCCGCCTCGAAGTTTTCGCTGGCGGTGTACGAACACACGACGCTGGGCCTGCGGGAGTTCGAGGCCGCGCGGCTGCGGATCGCGCAGATCAACGGCTGCGTCTTCTGCCTCGACTGGCGCACGGAGCGCGACGGCGTCAAGGTCGAGCCGGAGTTCGCGGACGCGGTGTCGGAGTGGCGCACGACCGACCGCTTCGACGAGCGGACGCGGCTCGCGGCGGAGTACGCCGAGCGGTACGCGACCGACCACCACAACCTGGACGACGAGTTCTGGAAGCGGATGTCGGCGTCCTACACGCAGCAGGAGATCGTCGAGCTCTCGATGAGCCTCGGCGCGTGGCTCGCCTTCGGCCGCCTCAACCACGTCCTCGGCCTCGACACCGCCTGCGTCCTCCCGTCCCACCGCTCGTGAGTGGTAAGGCGAGTTCTAACTCGCCTTACCACTCACGACGAGCCGCGGCAGGGGTCAGAAGTCCTGGGCGATGATCTTCTCGATGTTGCGTTCCGCCAGCGCGGTGATGGTGACGAACGGGTTGACGCTGGTGTTGCCCGGGATCAGCGAGCCGTCGATCGCGTACAGGCCCGGGTAGCCGGCGAGCCTGCCGTAGTTGTCGGTCGCCTTGCCGAGCACCGCGCCGCCGAGCGGGTGGTAGGTGAGATGGTCGCCCCAGATCTTGTACGTGCCGAAGAGGTCGGTCCGGTAGATCGTCCCCTCGGTCGAGTTGATCTTGTCGAAGATGGTCTTCGCCATGTCGATCGACGGCTGCTTCCACGCCGTCTGCCAGTTCAGCTCGACCGCGCGCGTGGTGGGGTTCCAGGTGAACTGCGCCCGGTTCGGGTTCTTCGTGATCGACAGGTAGAACGACGCCCACGTCTCGATCCCGGTCGGCAGCGGCGCGACCTCCGCGAACGCGCCGCCCGCGTTCCAGTTGTCGATGCCGCCGCACGGGATGGTCGACTGGGAGGCGCCGGTCGGGTCCCAGATCTGGTTGGCGCGCCCGACCATCACGTTCCCGTTGTCGCCCCAGCCCTTCCCGACTTCGCCGTTGAGGTTCGGCAGCGCGCCGGTCGCCTTCAGCTTCACCAGCAGCTTGCTCGTGCCGACGCTGCCCGCGGCGAAGAACACCGTGTCCGCCGTGACGCTCTTGATCGCGGACACCGCGCCCGCGGTGGTCAGCTGCTCGATCGTCACCGTGTAGCCGCCGCCGGAGGCCGGCACCACCTGCGTCACGCGGTGCAGCGGCGAGATGGTGACCTTGCCGGTCGCGGCGATCCGCGGGTGGTAGGTCTTCTGCAGCGACTTCTTGCCGTAGTTGTTGCCGAACAGGATTTCCCCGGCCAGCGCCGACTTCGGGACGGTGCCGGCCGCCTCCTGCTCCATGTAGTCCCAGTCGTACACGTCCGGCACGAACACGAACGGGAAACCGGACCGCTGGGCCTGCTTCCGGCCGACGCGGGCGAACTGGTACCAGTCGGTGGAGTCGAACCAGGCCGGACGGACGGTGGCGACGCCGAGACCCGCGTTCGCGCGCGGGTAGTAGACGTTGTACATCTCGTCGGCGTTGACCGTGGGGAGGATCGCGCCGAAGTTCTCGCGCTTCGGCGTGACGGCCATGCCGCCGTTGACCAGCGAGCCGCCGCCGACGCCGCGGCCCTGGTACACGATGATCCCGCCGAACTCCTCGGCGTCGAGGATGCCCGTGTAGCGCGGGATGTCCTTGTCGATCGGGAACCCGAGGAAGTTGGAGAACGGCTGCTTCGTCCTGGTGCGCAACCAGAACGACCGCTGGTCCGGATTCGGCGTGGCGCAGAAGATCTTGCCGTCCGGGCCGGGCGTGTCCCAGGCCATGCCCATTTCGACCATCTGCACGTCGACGCCGGCCTGGGCGAGCCGCAGCGCGGCGACCGAGCCGCCGTACCCGGTCCCGATCACCAGCGCGGACACGCGGGCGCCGTCGGCGATGACGGCGGCGGAGGCCGGCTGCGGTGCCGCGGCGGCGGCCCGACCGGCCAGCGCGGCCCCGGCCAAGATAGAACCGGTTCCAGCAATGAAGAGGCGACGGGAAACGGGGTTGGAAGTTGTTCTCCACATGGGTTCGTCGCTCATGCTTTGTTCCTCACCGTTGAGGTATTTAGAACAAGTTATAGCTGGATGGTGCAGACAAGTCGACATATACCCACGAGTAACCTGACGGGGTGGCGGGGCCGTGCCGCTGAATGGGCCATGATGGACGACTGTGGAGTCCACCCGAGTGGACCGCTGGCTCTGGGCGGTCCGGCTAACCAAGACCCGCCCGGACGCCGCGGCGGCGTGCCGGGGCGGCCACGTGCGCGTCAACGACAAGCCGGCCAAACCGGCGACCACCGTCGTCCCGGGCGACGAGGTGCGCCTGCGCGTCGGCGGGACGACGAAGGTGCTCGACGTGGTCCGCGTGATCCAGAAGCGCGTGGGCGCCCCGGACGCGGCGACGTGCTACCTCGACCGGACGCCGAAACCGCCCCCGGAGACGGCGATCCCGGTCGCCCGCCGCGACCGCGGCGCGGGCCGGCCGACCAAACGGGAGCGTCGCGTGCTCGACGCGTTCCGGTCCCGGCCGGAGCCTTAGCGGAACCGGGCGCGCGTAACTGGGACTTTCCCGGCCGGGAAGCGCTCACGGCGCGGAAGTCGCGCCGGGCGCCCGGCATGGGCGCGCACCACCGGCACTACCCCGGCCGGGAAGCGCTCCCCAACGCAGCGCGAAAGCCGTGCCGGGCACCCCCTCCCCCGGCACGACCGCGCCCATCGACGGCATCCCCGCGCATGAGTAGGTCATCTCCGCGTTCCGGCCGGGGATCGTCGCCGGTTGCGGGGCCGGTCCGGAAATAGCCGGGAATCCGCGCGAACCCGGTCGGGCGCCGCGCAACCGGGGTAGTTGCCCGGCATGACGACGAGCACAACCCGGGACAGCCTGCTGGTCGCGGCTCGGCCGCTCGTGGTGCGCTACTGCCGCGCCCGGCTCGACCCGGACGCGGCGGACGACGTCGCCCAGGACGCCTGCCTGGAACTGCTCGAGGCCCTGCCCCGGCGGCCGCCGGGGCGGCCGTTCGGGGACTTCGTCCGCGGCATCGCCCGCCACCAGGTCGCCGCGGCGCGCCGGGCCGCCGCCCGGCAGCGGGCCGAGCCGGTCGCCGAACTGCCGGACGGTGCCGACTCGGCGCCGGATCCCGAACACCACGTCCTTCGGTGCGAGCTCGGCGAGCGGATGGCGAAGCTGCTGCGGGTGCTGTCCCGCAAGCAGCGCGAGATCGTGGTGCTGCGCGTGGTGGTGGGCCTGTCGGCCGAGGAGACCGCGACGGCGGTCGGCTCGACCCCCGGGGCGGTGCGGGTGGCCCAGCACCGCGCGCTCGGCCAGCTGCGGAAGGCGGTCACGAGCTGACTTCCGGGACTACCCTGGCCGGGTGAGCGACAGCGAGAACTTCGAAGGGCGCGACGTCGGGTCCGGGATCTCGGTCATCCGCGAAAGCACGGACGTCGTCGGCTCCGGGCCGCGGCTGCACCGGCACCCCTACACCGAAACGTTCGTCATCATCCGCGGGCGGGCGCGGTTCACCGTCGGCGACGAGCAGCGGGACGGCGGCGCCGGGGACGTGCTCGTCGTCCCGGCGCACACGCCGCACAAGTTCGCCGTGCTCGGGCCCGGCGTCTACGAAGCCGTGCACATCCACGAAAGCGACCACTTCGTCACCGAATGGCTGGAGTGACCCTCAGAGCCCGCGCTCGCCGATCATGCCGCGCAGCTTCGTCAGGGCGCGGTACTGGGTGATGCGGACGTTGCCCGCGGAAATGCCGAGGGCCTCCGCCGTCTCGTTCGCCGACAGGCCGGCGATGATCCGCAGCGACAGGATTTCCCGGTGCAGCGGCGGCAGCAGCGCCAGCAGCCGGCCGAGGCGGGCACCGAGGTCCAGCTCGAGGACGTGGTTCTCCGGCTCGTTGCCGCCGAGCGGGCGGTCCGGCAGCTCCGGGACCGGCTTCGAGCGGTCCCTGGCCACCGAGCGGAAGGCGTCGGCCACCTTGTTCGCCGCGATGGCGCGCACCAGGTAGACGAAGGAACCGCCGCGGTCCTGGTAGTTCGGCAGCACCTTCAGCACCGCCAGGCACACCTCCTGCGCGACGTCGTCCGCCGAGAGGTAGGAGAGGTCGCGGCCTCCGATCCGGGCCCGGCAGTAGCGCACGACCATCGGCTTGATCAGCCGCAGCAGCGCCTGGACCGCGGCCGGGTCACCGCCGCGGGCCGCCGCCACCACCGGGTCGATGCGCTCCTTCGCCAGGCCGCCGTCCGGCCGCGGCGAATCCGCCAGCACGGTGTAGCCGTCGACCGGCGCCACCTCCGAGATCATGGTTTCCACGGGCCCTCCTCGCGTCCGCCGCCGGGCCGTTTCGTCCACAATGGACATTATGCTGGGTGGACGTTCCCGGGTCCGACATCTGGAGTAATCGAGGCGCTGACCTGCAACGTTTCCGGGCGGTGGTGGTTGTCCAGATATTGTCAGGTAACCGCCGAAACGGGAGAACTTCACCGGTTGCGCCGCCGGGACGACACCCGTGACCAGGGCCGGAAGACCCTGGTTCAGCCCCAGCGGATGCCGTAGGCGAGCCCCGGCGCGAGGTGCCGGAACCGCACGTGCACCTCACCCGCGTCATCGGCCGCCAGCACCGCGCCGCCGCGTGACCGGTCGGCCGGGTCGGTCTCGTCCAGGCGGACGATCCGGTCCGGTACCCGGTTGCCGAACCGGACGTGCAGGTCGAACCGGTCGCACGGGTGCCTCGGCACGCAGACGTACCTCGGCTCCCGCAGGTTCGCCCGGAACCGCAGCCCGACCTCGTGGCGCGCGCCCCGGCGCAACGGCTCGGGGAGGCGCAACGCGAGCCCGATCCGGTCGCTCGATTCCATCCCGCGGGCGGCGAGCACGCCGCCGTGGAACACGTCGACACCGAGATCGGACTCGTGCACCGATTCGCCGGATTCTGCGGACAGCGGCAACGTCAACGCGAGGTCGAGCACGGCGATTTCGTCGGCGTCCGCGATCACCCGCCGGAATTCGAACGCCTCCGGCACCGGTTGATCGAGAGCCAGCGTGACGCGCAGTTCTTCGGTGTGCCAACTGCGGCTCGGATAGCGCGGCAGTTCCGGTCCCGGCGCCGCGACGGCGAGCGCGGCGATCTGTTCGATTCCCTCGTCGATCCGCCGCCGGACCGTCCGGTCGTCGCGGTCGAGCGTGATCGCCGCCCAGTGCACCCGGTCCTGGTAGAACGGTTTGCGGGCCCGCTCCTCCAGCGCGAACGCCGCGAGGAGCGCGATTCTCAGGTCGTCCGGCAGCGACTCGACCAGCGGCCGCAATCGGTCGGACAGCTTACGCCGCATCTCGACCGTTCCGTCATCTTCCAAAATGCCACAAGTGCTCCGCAATGCGGGGCCGACCCGGTCGGCGAGCGGTGTCGTGAAAATTGCCCTCCCTTTGCGCAGGGCCTTGAGCTCGCCGACCACGTCCGCCGCACTGAGGCCCACCGTTCGTCCCCTTCCCACGCACGGGAGTCAATGTTCGCCAGCGCCACCACCGATGTCCAGTCGATCATGCGGCGACAAACGGATCGTTATCCCGCGGTTTCCTTTCCCCTTGGCGCGCGAAACGCCGAAACTCCCGGCGGATTCCGCGGCGAAACCGGCCGGGCCCGGACCGGTTGTCGAAGTTGTCGAAATGGCGGCCGCACCTCCGCCTTTCCGGCGCCCGGCGGCGCACCCACCCCGCCGGGTGACCGTGGCCGGGCCCCGGTTGGCCGCGGCCCGCCGCGGGTACTTGTTGATCATGAGCCCGAAGATGTGGCGCCTGCTGATCTCGGGGACGTTGCGGCTGTTCCTCATCAGCGCCGTACCGGCCGCCGTGCACGTTTCCGTGCTGGCCGGCCTGGCGGCGACGGTGATCGCGTTCGTCGTGCCGGCCCCGCGCAGCCGGCACGAACCCGGCGGCCCCGGCTAGGGCGTGTCCTGTAAGCGGTTGAGCTGGGTCTCTGGTAGCTATGCGCGGTGGTTGGTCGCGGTGAGTTGACGGATAAGGCGTGGGCGGTGATCGAG